>NZ_CP108427.1:4525000-9325000 GCF_035982055.1 Streptomyces sp. NBC_01288 | reverse complement strand
AAGTTCGTCGTGGAGTCACCGGTGCGCTCGGCCATGGTGTGTCCTTCGGCCCACACGGTGGCGAAGTCGACGTCGCGGATGCCGTAGTTCAGCAGGGCCAACTGGACGTTGATCTCGGTCGTGTTGGCCGTGTCGCCCTGCATGATGCCGGTGCGGATGCGCCAGTGCCGCGCCACCTGCGACCGCCGGTAGCCGTCGAAGGCGGGCGAGAGGAAGTACAGCGGGTTGTACGCGTCGCCCCGCCAGGCCATGTCCTTGCCGACGCTGTCCTTCTTCGCGAAGTCGCTGTCGTAGGCCGCGGAGCCGTAGGCGGAGTCCCAGTCGGAGTACGTGGCGTACGTCGCCTCGTTCGCCTTGATGACGTCACGCGTGAGCGGCGCGAAGTGCGACGGGACGTTGAGTCCCATCGCGAAGACGCTGTTCTCGCCCTGCCCTCGGGAGTATCCGTCGAACGCGCCGACCGGCTTGTTCGCGACCTTCTGGTTGTTCACGAAGCCTTCGAGGCCGGACACCGTGGCGGTGTTGGTCGTGGCGTCGTAGGTGACCCAGGTGCTGTCGGTGTTGAGGTAGGCGACGTAGTCGGCGACCGTCTCGTACGTGGTCGAGGTCCCCGTCTGGCCCGATCCGGGCGGGCCGCCCTGGGTCGTGATCGTGTACGGGAAGGTGTTGTCCGACAGGAAGTTGTTCAGCGAGGTGGTGATCACCCCGATCAGGTGGTCGTGGTAACTGCCGGACAGGTACGTGCCGTTGCCGGACTCGGTCAGCTCCAGGCGCCTGCCGTGCTCGTCGCGCAGGCCCAGGCGGTTGAGGTATTTGGGCCAGGCCTTCGCGAGGTCCGCCGAGTAGGCGCTGGTCCACGTGCCGGACGCGCGCGTGCTCGTGGAGGCGAACTGACCCATGTTCCACTCGTAGGACAGGTTGGCCTCGGCGAGATTGGTGATCGGGCACCAGGCCATGACGCCGGCGACCGCGTCGCTGAGGGGCCGGCCCTGGGCGTCCTCCATCGCCGCGCCGATCGTGCGCAGGTACGGGTCGAACAGGGGGCTGTCGCCGGACGCGCCCGCCACGGTGTCCTGGGCGCCGCCGCCGCTCATGCCGAACAGGACGATGTCGTCCGTGCTGCCGGGCAGGACGCTCCGGTTGTAGCGGAGGAAGCGGACCGCGGCCTTGAGGTCGGTCACGCCCCAGGGGGCCGCGTCGGAGCGGGTGCTGGTCGAGCTGTCCCGGCCGCGCAGGCCCGGCCACACGTAGACGAGCCCGGCCTCCAGGTACGCCGACACGCTGGTGTAGCTGTACGACGTGGCCGGCGCCTGCTGGGCGTAGCCGGGGGTGTTGACCGGGATCACGATCGGCGCCGTGCGTCCCGAGTACTGGCCGACGGTGCCCTTCGGGTTGGCCTTCGCGGTGTACGTGGTCCCGTCGCTGTTCGCGGTGGCCGTCAGATAGGCGCCGGGCACATAGATCGACAGGTTCTCGTAGTCCGTCGCCGCCGGGTTCGCGACGTACACCTTGCCGATCTGGTAGTACACGTCGTTGGTCGAGTCGTACGACCAGGCGGTGGGGTCGAGCTCCAGCGAGTACGCCGAGGACGTGCTCGACGAACTGCCCGACGACGAGGTGGCGGCGAACGCCGTGCCCGCCGTGCCCTCGGCGACTCCGAACGTGGCCAGGGCTGCGACGCCCGTGGCACTGCGGATGACCGTTCTGCGGTTCATGTCCACCCGTGGACCTCCTTGTACAGCGAGTTGCGTGGTCACAGCCGTACTTGGGCACCACCCCGGCGACGCCGCGGGCAAGTCTGGCTGTGCGGCTCATACGAGTCCCAGACTGTAGGCCGGGACCCTGAGCCGGAGCCGGGAATTGTTAACAATTTCGATGATAATTTTGTTAGAAGACGTCAGCGCGCCGACAATTCGGTCGCGGTGAAGCGCTCGAAACCCGCGTGATAGGCCGTGCCCCGCGGGTCGGTGGCGCTGTAGTGGAAGGCGGCCACACCGCAGCCCCGCGCGTCGAAGGCGTTTCCGGTGTACGCGGCGACCCGGGTGCCGTTGACGGCTAGCTCGACCTTGATCCGACCCTCACCGGCGGAGGAACAGGTCATCGACATGTCGATCTGTCGCCGGCTCTCCACCTTCAGGCCCAGGTCAGCGAGGTTCACCTCGACGACCCGGTCGTGCTGGAACTTCCCCTTGAACCTGAACTCCCGGACGATCAGGGCTTCCTGATCCGTCGTCAGGTAGGTCGCCCAGCGGGAGCCCTTCCAGTAGTTCCCCGAGCCGTCGCACCACAGTCCGACCCCGCCCTCGCCTCCGTACCACTCCGTCTGGGTGCTCAGCCGTACGGCGAACGAGGACGGCTCGAAGGGCGCCTGCGGCCACACCTCCAGCTCGGGCCTGGGATCCACCAGCATGGTCCCGCCCTGGTGCGTGATCTTCGCCAGGGTCGGGTCCTTGTACGACCAGTCGCCCGAGTCGGTCAAGTCGTCGGTGTACGAGAGGAGTTGGGAGCCGGCGGGTGCCGTCGATCTCCCGGACGACGAGGACGCCGAAGCCGAGGAAGTCGAGTGGGTCGAGGGGGTCGAACCGTGAGCCTGTGGGCCGCCCTCCGTCGCCGATCCTCCCGAGGTGGTGCTGAGCACGATGGCGAGCAGCAGGGCCACCGCGGCGCTGCCGGCCGCGAACCCCCATAACCGCAGTTGCTTGGCGCTCAGGCCGGAGCCCGCGCCGCCGTTCCCGGGGCCGGGCGGAGGTGGCGAGGGCGTACGCGACTCCGTCCGGGCGCCGTCCACCTCCGTCGCCTCCGCGAGCCGGGTGACGAGCTGGGCGGCGGTGGGGCGTGCCGCCGGGTCCTTGCGCAGGCAGTCGGCGATGACCGAACGGACCGGCTGCGGTACGGCGGTGAGGTCCGCGTCGCGGGTGCACACGGCAACGAGGACCTCGTAGTCGCTCTCCCCGGCGAAGGGGTGCCGCCCCGTGGCGGCGAAGTACAGCGTGCCGCCGAGGGAGAACACGTCGGAGGCGGCGGTGACCGGGAACGACTTGACCTGCTCGGGCGACATGTACGCGGGCGAGCCGAGCACGCTGCCCGGTGTGGTGAGCGCCGACTCCAGCGAGCGGTCGTCGCGGGCGATACCGAAGTCGATGATCCGCGGTCCGTCCGGGGAGAGCAGGATGTTGGACGGTTTGATGTCCCGGTGCACGACGCCCACCCGGTGCACCTGCGCCAACGCGTGTGCCACGGCCAGCCCGAGGGACTGGAGCCGGCCGGAGGGCAGCGGACCGCCGGCGGCCACATGCTGCTGGATCGTGGGTCCTTGGACGAACTCGCTGACGATGTAAGGGTGTTGTCCGGACAGATCGGCGTCGAGGACACGCGCCGTGGCGAGTTCGCCGACCCGGCTCGCCGCGCCGAACTCCCGGCGTACACGGGCGAGCGCGACCTCGTCGTACTCCATGCCGGGCAACAGGAACTTCACCACGACCTGCCGCCCCATCCCGTCCCGGGCGAGCCACACCACTCCCTGTCCGCCCCGGCCGAGTTCGCGCTCACAGACGTATCCACCCGACAACCGCTTCCGCGGATCCATGCCCCCGCCCCCAGCCCCGCCCCCGGTTCATGGCCGCCTTTCAGCGTATCGGCAACACCCGGCCCCGACAGGCCTCTTGGCCAGTCACGGGTGCCCCGCTTCGACCAACTCCCCGTTACCGCAGGTCACTTCTCGCAGCTGTACCCAACACCCGCCACAACGGGCGCGGTCAGGACGTCCGAGAGACAGCGCTTCCTCCCTGCGCCCCGCGAACGTGGCCGGATCAAACCGGGTCACCGAAGCCGTCACAACCTCTCCCCGTGATCACCACCCCGTCCACATCAAGGAAGTGCGACGGTGACGACCGGAGACAGGAATCGCACAGGCGAAGGAGTAACTCGCGGTCGCGCAGGCCGAATCGAAGCCGTCCTGCCCCCGCGGACACAAGGGCCAAGCCCCCCTCGCCCGGCAGCCACCTCTCACCGGACATCAACGCCCCCGAATGCCACCCCGCTCCCCTCACACTCGAAAGGCGCCTCACGTGAGCGCTCCCGCCCTTTGCGGAATCCCCGTGCGTCATCTCGCGACAGCCCTGACCGCCTCCGCGTCAGCGCTGGCACTCACCGCGTGCGGCGTCGTCGACGGAATCGGCGGAAGCGAGGGCTCCGCATCTCCGAAGAAGGGCGACGACATCACGGTGGGACTGCTCCTGCCCGACAAGGACACCGCGCGCTTCGAGGCCTTCGACCACCCCGTCATCACGAAGGAGGTCGCCGCGCTCACCAACGGCAAGGGCAAGGTCGTCTACGCCAACGCCGAGGCGAGCCAGGACAAGCAGAGCCGGCAGTTCCAGCAGATGGTGGACCAGAAGGTCGACGTCATCCTGGTGGACGCGCTGAACTCCAAGGCCATCGCGCCGGAGGTCCAGAAGGCGAAGGACGCCGGCATCCCCGTCATCGCCTACGACCGCTTGGCGGAGGGCCCGATCGACGCGTACGTCTCCCACGACAACGAACTCGTCGGCGAGATCCAGGCCCGCGCCATCATGACGGCTCTCGGCAGCAAGGCGGCGTCCAGCGAGATCGTCATGATGAACGGCGACCCCGCGGACACGAACTACGCGAAGTTCAAGGACGGTGCCCTCGGCGAACTCAAGAACAACGTCAAGATCGCCAAGGAGTACAACACCGACAAGTGGTCGCCGGCTGTAGCCGAGGCGAACATGAAGAACGCGATCAAGGCCGTCGGCCTCGACAACATCGCCGCGGTCTACGCCGCCAACGACGGCCTGGCGGGCGCCGTCATCAAGGCCCTGAAGGACGCGGGCGCCACCAAGATCCCACCGGTGACCGGCCAGGACGCGAACCTGGACGCGGTCCAGCGGATCGTCGCGGGCGAGCAGTACATGACCGCGTACAAGCCGTTCCCGGAGGAGGCCACCCGCGCCGCGGAGATGGCTGTGTACAAGGTCCAGGGCCGCGACATCCAGTTCGACTCCCTGACCCGCGACACGGTCGACAGCCCCACGGAGAAGAAGATCCCCACGATGCTGGTCCCGGTGGTCGCGCTCACGAAGGACAACATCAAGGACACCGTGATCGCGGACGGCATCTACACCGTCAAGGACATCTGCACCCCGGAGTACGCGGCGGCCTGCGCGGCGATCGGGCTGAAGTAGCGGCCACGCTCGCAACGGCTCCAGGCCTACGGCGGGATCAACAACCCCCAGGCACAAAGACACTGACACCCGGGGACCGAGTAGCGGCAGGGCGACGGCCGACGGCACGGCAGCGCCGGGGACTTCGTGGTCGCGCGCGGAATGGAGGCACGAGAGGCTCCCCGCGTGCGGGTGGAAGGGCTGCGGGAGGAAGTCGCCCCGTTGGCCGGGGTGTTGGAGGCCGCCGACACCACCGCCGCGACCGAGGCTGAACAGGAAACCGCGCCCGCGCCGCTGCCGAGATCCATCACGCCACCTGGGCGCCAAGGATTGCACCGCCTCGCAGCCGACGGGCAACGTCTCGTAGCCCCGGGCATGACTGGTCCCGGCCGCGGTCCACGGACAGCTGCCTCTCGCGAGGCAGCTGTCCGTGGACCGCGGCTATGCCCTACTGCAAGAGCCAGTGCGTAGCCTCGTACCCGATGTTGGGTGAGTTCGTGCATGTGCTGGAAGTGGAGACCTCATACCAGCCACCCCAGGTGTTGGTTGCATAGTCAAGATAGCTGCAATAAGAACTACTCGTCGTGACGACCTTGACGGCTTTTCCAATGTTCTGAGCGTTCTGGGAAATGCCGTCGTAGATGTCATAAGCATTTGCGACATACGAGGCACGGCCGTTGCCCGGCATCTCGTACCACGTGTCGGCGGTCTGCCATGTGTGCCAAATACTGCCGGACGGCGCGACGCCAAAGCATTCGCTTTCGCCTCGGTCCCAGTCCACCAGGAGAAGCCAGTTGGCGTTGAAGTTTCCTGTTTTCCCGTAGCAGGTGCGCTCCACAGCCGAAGCGGGCGATGCGAGTGTGCCCAACAGGGCCGCCAGTGCAACGGCGAGGACGAACGGCAGGCGAAGTACCTTCACGTGTTTCTCCCGTATTCGGAAACCACGGAAACTGGCTCTTGTCGTCTTATGGTCGTCGATCTGAGTGCACGCCAGACAGTAGCGGCAGACGCCCCAACAAATATCGAACGACAAGTGAACAGCCTCACCCCAAGTCGCCCACGTGGCCCTGCACGACGTCGAACTCGCCTAGTCCACAGGTAATGGCCCCACGTGTCCCAGTTCCAAAGGGCAGGGTGTCACCGGTCAGCGCGCCCGTTCCCGACCAACGGCGCGCCGGACTGGCGACTCATGTCACAAATCGAGTCGTTGGACCCCTCCAAGAGAACGGCATCCTCCGATGGAGTGCCCGGCCACACAACTCCCCACAGAAACGGAGAAAGCGTGTTCACCGCCTACGTCACGGTCACCGTCATCGGCGCGGTCTTCAACGGTGCCGCCGCCGTCACCTACCTGATCGGCCACGAATACCCCAAGGCCCAGGCGGACATGAAGGGCATACCCCGGAAGTGGGTCCCCGTGCTGGGCGTACTGCTGGCTGCGGGCACCACGGGCCTGCTGGCCGGGCTCGCCGTGCCGCTCCTGGGCACCCTCGCCGCCTCCGGCCTCGTGCTGTACTTCATCGGCGCGATCATCGCCCACCTGCGAGTGGGCTCACGCGACATCGTGGGCGGAATCGTCTTCCTCGCCACCGCTGCCGCCGCTCTGGCCCTCGGCCTGGCCGACCACGGCCCCTGGTAACCCTCGGGCCCAGAAGTTCCGCGTCCGTACACCGCGACTGCCGTCGCCCGTCCTGACGGCACCGGATGGTCGCTGCTTGAAGCGTGTCCGCCAACAGGCAGGGCCACGTGATCCGGCTGGCGAACTCCGGTGCCCTGGCGGGCCACTGGTGGTGACTGCGGAGAGGGAAAACCCGGTGCCCAGCGACGACTTCACCTCGATCACCGTGTTCCGCGCCCTGGAGGTGGGCAGGTGCCGCGGGTGAACCTCCGGAACCAGCAGGTGAGTTACTCGCTTCCTGGTGTCCGGACCGGGACTACCGGACCGCGTTCGCCGGACACCGGGTGAGGTGGACCGAGCGGGCGAGGGTGTCATCGAGGACGAACAGACGGGGGCCGTGCTGTCGTCGCCTCCGGCCCTGTTCCGGATGCGCAGTGCGGATCATGGAGGGCCCCGGAGGCGACGCGATGGCATACCCGAGGCTGACGAAACCGGCTCTCGCATCAGACCCAGATGGTCGGCAATGCGGCTGATCCGCAGCGGCCGTCACCAACCGGACGACGGAGGGGATCCCAGCCAGGTCGGGCCCGCATCCCCGTCCTGGCGCCGCCTGTGCCTGGATCGGAGCAATACCCCGTGGCCACCATCACGACGCCCACCAACCCTCACCCCCTCACCGGCGTGGCTGCCCGGGCCACCGAACTCGACCCCGCCGGCGGAGGCGGTGCGCGCGGCGGCCGGTGACTCGCCGGCCTCTCCCCCGGTAACCGTCCGCCTGCTCAAGCACGGCCAGGTGTGGCCGGATTCCTGAGCCGTGCGGCGACTACATCAGAGGCAGGGGCAGGGGCAACGCACAGGGCGACTTGAGAGAAGGTGTCTGCGGGAAGAGCCCTAATACCCCTCGAAGAGAGCTGCACAACGAAAACCCGAGCCCCATCGCAACCCCTGAGGGCCGGCGACCTACGCCCGCCGACTCCCCCTTGTCCCTGTAGGAGGATCCCCCTAGCCTGAATTTGTGCCGCAAATAAACAAACCCCGAACGCACAACGCCGTGCCGGGCACCCCCACCGACCTGACCCGCCTCCGGATCACCCTCACCGCGTTCTTCGCCCTCGACGGCTTCATCTTCGCCGGCTGGGTCGTCCGCATCCCCGCCATCAAGGAACAGACCGGCGCATCGGCCAGCACCCTCGGACTGGCGCTTCTCGGCGTCTCCGCCGGCGCCGTCATCACCATGATGCTCACCGGCCGCCTCTGCCACCGCTACGGCAACCACCAAGTCACCGTCGCCTGCGCCGTGTTGCTGTCGCTCAGCGTCTCCCTCCCACCGCTCACCCACTCACCCCTCACCCTCGGCCTCGTCCTCCTGGTCTTCGGCGCGGCCTACGGCGGGATCAACGTCGCGTTCAACAGCGCGGCGGTCGACCTGGTCAGGGCGATGCGGCGGCCCATCATGCCCAGCTTCCACGCCGCGTTCAGTCTCGGCGGCATGGTCGGCGCCGGGCTGGGCGGACTGGTCGCCGGGTTCCTGACCCCGACCCAGCACCTGTTCGGCCTCACCCTGATCGGCCTGCTCGTCACCGCCGTCGTAGGCCGCAATCTGCTGCGCCTGAAGCCCCCGGCACTCCCCGAGGACACGGCCAAGGACTCCCCGAAGCAGGAGACCGCCCCCCGCCGCCTCAACCCCCGTACCCGCGGCCTCGTCTTCACCTTCGGTCTGATCGCCCTCTGCACCGCCTTCGGCGAAGGCGCCCTGGCCGACTGGAGCGCTCTGCACCTGGAGCAGGACCTCGACGCCACCGCAGGCGCCGCCGCCATCGGCTACTCCTGCTTCGCGCTCGCCATGACCGCCGGCCGGCTCACCGGCACCCGGCTGCTCGAACGGCTCGGCCGCACCCGCACCCTCGTCTCCGGCGGCACGACCGCCGCCCTCGGCATGCTGCTCGGCGCGCTCGCGCCCACCCTGTGGGCTGCCGTCCTCGGATTCGTGATCACCGGGCTCGGTCTCGCCAACCTCTTCCCCGTCGCCGTCGAACGCGCCGGCACCCTCGCCGGCCCCGACGGCGTCGCCATCGCCTCCACCCTCGGCTACGGCGGCATGCTCCTGGGACCGCCCGCCATCGGCTTCATGGCCGACTGGTACTCCCTCCCCGCCGCCCTCACCAGCGTGGCCGTGCTCGCCACCGTCGCGGCCCTCATCGGTTTCCTCACCCGGCACGCGGCAGAGGGCTGATTCCACGTCACCGGGCGCAGCGAACAAGCCAACGAGCAGGCCGGTACGTGCAGTTGGGGCCGACGAGGCACACGAGTCGCGCCATGGGGGAATAACGTGGGTGTCCACGGCCGATCTTCGACGGTTCCGTGGTTCTCACCGCCGTACGCACAGGAGCTTCCATGACCGACGCGGCAGACAACTCCGAGCAGGATCCGCTCGCCAGGTTCGACACCACCGTGCCGCAGTCGGCCCGGATCTGGAACTACTGGCTGGGCGGCAAGGACAACTACGAGGTGGACCGTGTCGCCGGTGACGCGTTCCGCGAGATCTTCCCCGGCATAGAGACCGGCGCCCGTGCCGCCCGGTACTTCCTCGCCCGCGCCGTCCGTCATCTGGCCGCCGAGGAGGGCATCCGGCAGTTCCTGGACATCGGCACCGGGCTGCCCAGCGTGGACAACACCCACGAGATAGCCCAGCGGGTGGTCCCCGAGTGCCGCATCGTCTACGTCGACAACGACCCGCTGGTGCTGGCCCACGCCCGCGCGCTGCTCACCAGTTCCCCGGAAGGCGTCACCAACTACGTCGACGCCGACCTGCGCGACCCGGTCACCATCGTCCGTGAGGCCGGCAAGACGCTGGACTTCGACAAGCCCGTCGCCCTCATGCTGATGGGCATCCTGGGCCACATCGAGGACTACGACGAGGCACGCGCGATCGTACGGCGCCTGGTGGACGCCCTGCCTTCGGGCAGCTACCTCGTCCACTACGACAGCACCGACACCAGCGAGGCCTACGTCGACGCCATCCGCCAGTACAACGAGGGCGGTTCGATCCCGTACATCCTGCGCAGCCCCGAGCAGATCGCGGGCTTCTTCGAGGGCCTGGAACTGCTCGAACCGGGCGTGGCCTCCTGCTCGCGGTGGCGCCCCGACGACAGCGCCTGGGGTCTCCCCGCGGAGGTGCACCAGTACGGCGGTGTCGCCCTCAAGCGCTAGAGCCCGCCCGGCAGTTCAAGTCCTTTGAAGGATCACTTCTCCTGAAGGATCACGTCTCCTGAAGGATGCGATGCAGGATCGTCGGAGTCTCCTCCGGCGATTCCGCCTCCACCACCAGGCGGTTCATGACGTCCCAGTAGCACTCGATCTCGGTCGGCCGGTCGGGGTAGAGGGCGGTGACCCGCTGCTCCAGGTAGACCATGTCGGGCAGCCGGCCCCCGGGCAGCCGCAGGATGGTGACCGGCCCGGCCTCCCCCGCGTGCCCGCCCGCGAGGAACGGCATCACCTGGACGGTGACCTGCGGCAGTCGGCAGATCTCGATCAGATGCCTCAACTGGGCCCGCATCGTGCCGATTCCGCCCACCGGGCGACGCAGCGCCGCCTCGTCGATCACGGCCCAGAGCTGTGCCGCGGGCCGCCGCCGCAGAATCCGCTGCCGGGTCATCCGCAGCTTGACCCGCCGGTCGAGTTCCGCACCGCCGGCGCCCGCGTGGGCGAGTCGGAGCGAGGCGCGCGCGTAGTCGGCGGTCTGCAACAGGTGGGGAACGCGCTGGACCTCGAAGCAGCGGACGAGACTCGCCGCCTGTTCGGCCCCGAGGTAGGCCCGCGCCCATGTGGGGACCACGTCGTTGAAGTGCTGCCACCAGGCAGGGGAGTTGGCCTCCTCGGCGAGGGCCAGCAGGGTGGCTCGCTCGGCCTCGTCCGTGACGCCGTAGAGCGTGAGCAGGTCGGCCACGTCGCGCGGCTTGAAGCGGTGGCGGCCTGCCTCCAGGCGGCTGATCTTGGAGCGGGAGGCGCGGATGGCCTCACCGGCGACCACGCGGGCGATGTCCCGGTCCTCCCGCAGTTCGCGCAACCGCGCGCCCAGCACCAGCCGCGGCACCACGGGGCCGGCCGACAGCCCGTCCAGCGGCGTGGTTAAGACCTCATCGGAACCCATGCGCAAACTCCCTGCGGTGAACTACCCCTGCACGCCCATGAGTTGTACGTCTGTGACGTGCACGCCCGCGAACGCTGAAGCCAGTCATCCTAGAGGGCTTCGGGGCACGCGATCTTCGAGTTGCCGGAATGATCTATACCTTTACGGCCAGGCCGACACGTAGGTATTTCCTATACGATTTAACGCAGGGCCAGGTCACAAGAACGGCACAGGAGCGGGCCGCTGGAGTCATAAACTCCCTGCCTACCCGACCAGTTCGTGCCGCAGACCTTGACGCGCCCGGCTTCCTCCTTCACGATCGCCGCATCGATTTCCTATCTGATTCCTATCTGAATCCGCAGGGGTGGGTCATGCGCTTCCCAACCAGATCTGTCCTGCCCGGAGTTGTCGCGGTCGCGCTGCTGGCGACGGGGACAGCGGCCTGTACCTACAAGAACTCGGGTGCGCAGTCAGGCAGTCAGGCCGCACCGGCCGCGCGTACGGGCGCCGGCGCCGACCTCGTGGACGGCTCCAAGACCAAGGTCGCCCTCGTGCCCGGCGGCGCCCACCCGTACTTCCAGCCTTGGAAGACCACGGGCGTCGCCGCGAAGAAGACGTACGGTCTCGGAGCCGTGGCCTTCGACGAGACGGCCGAGTGGGACCAGCAGAAGCAGAACAACCTGCTGTCGACGCTCGCGGCGCGCGGCTACAACGCGTTCGGTGTGTTCGGCGTCTCCCCCACCGACATCAACTCGACCTTCGCCGACCTCAAGTCGCAGGGTTTCCCGGTGGCTTCACTGGGTTCGTGTCCCGCGGGCACCAAGGACGAGGCCGACTTCTGTCTCTCCACGGACGTCCAACTCGCCGCCTACAAAGCCGCGAAGGCGGCGATCGCGGCCATGGGCGGCAAGGGCACCCTGGTCCACCTCACCGGCAACAACGTTGACGCGAACACCCAGTTGAGGATCAAGGGCGTCGCCCAGGCCGTGAAGGAGTCGGGCGGCAAGGTGAAGCTCCTGCAGACCATCACCGACATCGACACGGACCTGCAGACCGCGCAGAAGGCGGTGTCCGACCTGATGGCCGCAAAGGGCAGTCAGATCACGGGAATTGTCGCGACCGCCTACAACCCGGCCGTCGCAGCGGCCGACGTCGTCAAGTCGTCCGGGTCGAAGGCGAAGGTCATCGCGATCGACGACGACGCCAAGATCCTCAGCGGCATCAAACAGGGCACGGTCACCGCCACTGTGGTGCAGAACCCGGTCGGCCAGGCCGAGATAGGGATCTGGGCGCTGGCGCTGCTCCAGACGAAGCAGTGCACGGTCCGTTCGCCCGGGGTCGAGGTGGACTCGGGTTCGTTCGTCGTCACCAAGGCGAACGTCGCCGGCTACGACAAGGCGCGGCAGGCGAAGACCGCCGACCTGAAGACGCGGTTCGCCGACAAGATCCTCTCCTGCGGCTGAGGCCGACCACCCCTGACGGCCAAGCACCGCTGACGGCCAACTCCCCCGACAGAAACCGGAATTACCGAATGAGCAGCATCATCACGGCCGCGACCGCCAGGCTGGCCGACATCGCCGTCGAGCAGAACCGCACCGACGCGGTGCAGTCGTTCGTCAAACAGGAGACGGTCCTGGTCGACCTGGAGACGGCGGACGGCCTCGCGGGAACCGGCTACTCCTACACGATCGGCACCGGCGGCAGCTCCGTACTCGCCCTGCTGCGCGACCACTTGCTGCCCGCACTCGTCGGACAGGACGCCCGCAACATCGAGGCGCTGTGGCAGCGGCTGTTCGCGCTGACCCGCTCCACCACCACCGGAGCCATCACCTCGCTCGCCCTCGCCGCCGTCGACACCGCCCTGTGGGACGTACGGTGCAAGCGCGCGGGCGAACCGCTGTGGCGGCTGGCCGGCGGTCACCGCCAGGAGGTGCCGGTCTACGACACCGAGGGCGGCTGGCTCCATCTGAGCGCCGAGGAACTGGTCAAAAGCGCCCTGCGCGCCCAGGAGTTGGGCTGGGCGGGCGTCAAGATCAAGGTGGGGCGGCCGCACCCCGCCGAGGACGCGGAACGGCTGCGCGCGGTCCGCGAGGCCGTCGGCCCCTCGCTGCACATCATGACCGACGCCAACCAGTCCCAGACGGCGTCCTCCGTGCTCCGGCTCGCGGCGGCGCTGGAGCCGTACGACCCGTACTGGCTGGAAGAGCCGCTGCCCGCCGACGACATCAGCGGGCACGCACGGCTCGCGGCGGCGACCCGCATCCCCGTCGCCGTAGGCGAGTCCATGTACTCGCTGATGCAGTTCCGCAGCTATCTGGAGGCCGGTGCCGCGTCCGTCGTGCAGGTCGACGCCGCGCGGATCGGTGGCATCACCCCGTGGCTGAAGGTCGCGCACCTCGCGGAGAGTCACAACGTCGCGGTCTGCCCGCACTTCCTGATGGAGCTGCACGTCAGCCTCGCCGCCGCCGTACCGAACGGCCAATACGTCGAGTACATCCCGCAGTTGAGGGCGGTGACCCGCACCGAACTGACCATCCGCGACGGCATGGCCGTAGCCCCGGACGTACCCGGCATCGGCATCGACTGGGACCCGGACGCGCTGGACGACCGGAGGGTGGCATGACGACGTCGGTCAGCCCGCCGGACACCGTCCCGGAGGAGAGGACGGCCACGCACCGCATGCCGTTCTGGGTCAACCAACGACTCGGCCTCCTGGTCCTCGTCATCGCGCTCAGCGTCCTGTTCGGCGTGCTCCGACCGGCCTTCCTGGACCAGCAGTTGGTGCTCTTCCCACTCCTCCGCGACATCGCCACACTCACCGTGGTCGCACTCGCGCAGATGGTCGCCCTGTCCGTCGGCCACATGAACCTCGCGGTCGGCCGCATGGCCGCCTTCGGCGCCATGTTCGCGGGTCTCGGCTACGACCGTCTCGGCGTCCCCATGCAGGTGGGGCTGCTGATGTGCCTGGCCGCCGGGGCGGCGATCGGCGCGGTCACCGGCTGGCTCATCGCCCGTACCGGAGTAAGTTCCTTCGTCGTCACGCTGGCCATGGACTTCGCCCTCCTGGGCCTGGTCTCCCTCATGTACTCGTCCCTCACCGACGACGCCGCCTTCACCACCCACCCCGCCGGCATCGACGCCCTGCGCTCCTACTCCCTCGCCGACATCTGCGCGGGCCCCATCTGCGGCTCCCCGGCCGTCCCGCAGATCGCCCAGTTCACGGTCCTCGCGATGCTCGCCCTCGGTTTCCTCTACGGCTGTACGCGCATCGGCCGGGAACTCCTGCTCACCGGCGCCAATCCGGCCGCCGCGGAGCTGTCCGGCATCCCCACCGGGCGCCGGGTCCTGCTCGCGCACACGCTGTCGGGGCTGCTCGCCGCGCTGGCCGGGTTCATGGCGGCGGCCGGCACCGGCACGTTCCGCGCCTCCATCGGCGACGACTTCATGCTGCCGTCCTTCCTGGGCGCGGTACTCGGCGGCACCCTGCTCACCGGCGGGGTGGTGTCGGTGCTGGGCACGCTGCTCGGCACCGCGCTGGTCGGTGTGATCCGCAAGGGGCTCGACCTGCTCGGCGTCGGTCTGGAGAGCCTGAACATCTATCTCGGCTGTGTCCTCCTGCTGGCCCTGTCGGCCGACCGGATCCGCGCCGTGGTGTCCTATCGCAAGGTGGTGCGTTCGACATGAGCCGCTTGAACGTGACGCTGGGGCAAGGGAGTTGGGGCGGCGAGGTGCTGCGCCGGTTCTCCCGTTCCACGGCGGCGCTGCTGCTGTGCGTGGTCGTGGTGGGCTATGTGGCGCTGGGCATCGCCTCGTCGGGCGCGTTCTTCGAGGGCCCCTCGGTGCGGGTCTTCCTCCAGTACCTGGCCACTCCCATTCTCATCGGGCTGGCCCAGATGGTGGCGCTGTGCGTGGGGCAACTCAACCTCGCCGTCGGCGCGTTGGGCGGCTTCACGGCATGCCTGATGGGCGTCCTCATGGCCGACCACGGGGTGCCCGCCGGAGTCGCCGTGATCGTGGGCCTGTTGACGGCGACGGCCATCGGGCTGGCCACCGGTGTCGCCATTGTGGGCACCCGGATCAACGGGTTCATCGTCACCCTCGCGACGATGACGATCCTCCTGGGGGCGCAGTACCGGCTCACCGGCACCCGTACCGTCGACGGCTATTCGCGCACCCTGCGCGACTTCGGCACGGCGGCGCCGCTGAACATCCCGCTCGTCTTCGTCACCGCGCTCGTCGCGGCGGCGCTGCTGGCGGCGTTCATGTACCGCACGGTCGCGGGCCGACGGCTCCTCGCCGCTGGCGGCAACCCCCTCGCGGCCCGGCTGTCCGGCATCTCCACCGACCGGCAGATCGTGGTCGCGCACACCCTGTCCGGGCTGCTGATCGGAGTGGCCGCCGTGACCGCCACAGCTTCGTTGCCCGGCGTCAACCGCAGCGTCGGCGGCGACTGGCTGCTGCCGAGCTTCGCCGCGCCGATCATCGGAGGTGTGGCGCTGACCGGCGGTTCAATCGCCGTACTGGGCACGGTACTTGCGGCCTTCGTGACGCGGCTGATCGACGCCACGCGCGCCCAGTTCTCGCTGGACCCGAGCTGGGTGAACCTCCTCATCGGCCTGGTCGTGCTCGGCACGGTCGCCGGTGGCCGGCTGCATCAGACGCGCCTGGAGAAGTCCGCGACGACCGACGGCGCCGTCCTGCCGCAGACCGGAGGTGCCCAGTGAGCGGCACGGTTCTTCTCGAATGCCAGGACCTGGTCAAGGTCTTCCCCGGTGTGCGGGCGCTGGACGGCGTGGGGCTACGGCTGAGCGCCGGCAGCGTGCACGCGCTCCTCGGCGAGAACGGTGCCGGCAAGTCGACCCTCATCAAGGTCCTCACCGGCGTCCACTCCCCCGACGGCGGCCGACTCACCTGGAACGGCCAACAGGTCCATCTGCGCTCGCCGTTGGAGGCGACCCGCACCGGCATCGGAGTCGTCCACCAGGAACGCAACCTGATCCCGGGCTTCTCGGTGGCGGAGAACATCACCCTTCAGAACCCGCCCTCCCGCCGCGGCCTGGTCGACCGCGAGGCGATGACCGCACCCGCCGTCGCCTGCCTCGCCGAACTCGGCGTCGACCTCGACCCGCAGCGGCCGGTACGTGAACTCTCCGTAGCGCAACAGCAGTTGGTGGAGATAGCCAAGGCCCTCTACACCGAGAGCCGGGTCCTGCTGCTGGACGAGCCGACCGCGTCCCTCTCCCCGCAGGAGACGGAGCGCCTCTTCGAGGTGATCCGGCGACTGGCCGCCCGCGGCGCCTGTGTCGTCTTCGTCAGCCACAAGCTGGAGGAGGTCTTCGCGGTCTGCGACACCGTCACCGTGCTGCGCGACGGCAAATCGGTCCTGGAGTCGTCTCCCCTGTCGGACCACACCCACGACGACATCGTCCGCCTCATGGTGGGCCGCGCCCACGCGGCGACGGAGATGCGCCCCCGTACGGTCGACCGCTCCGCCACCCCAACTCTCGTACTGGACAAGGTCTCCACGGCCGGCGGACACCGTGACATCAGCCTGGAGGTCCGGCCCGGCGAGATCGTCGGCCTGTACGGACTGGTCGGCGCCGGACGCAGCGAGTTGGTCAAGGCGGTGCTGGGCCTGGACCGGATCACGGGCGGCGAGGTCCGGGTGCACGACAGCCCGGTCCGCATCACCTCACCCCGCCAGGCCCTGCACGAGTTCGGCATCGGCTACGTGACCGAGAACCGCAAGGAGGAGGGCGTCTTCCTTGAGCAGCCCATCGTCCGCAACATCACGGTGACGGTGTGGAAGAGACTCGCCAAGGCACTCGGGTTCGTGTCGGCACGCGAGGAACGGGACGTCGCGCAGGACCTCGTCGACCGGCTCGGCATCCGCGTCTCGGGGCTCGGGCAGAACGCCGGTGAACTCTCGGGCGGGAACCAACAGAAGGTCAGCCTCGCCAAGTGGCTTGCCGCGGACACCAAGTTGCTGGTCATCGACGAGCCGACGGTGGGCGTCGACGTCCGCACCAAGCGCGCCTTCCACGAACTGATCTGGGACCTGGCCCGCGACGGCCTGCCCATCCTCCTCATCAGCAGCGACCTCGCGGAGATGGTCACCTTCGCCGACCGCATCGTCGTCATGACGGACCACCGCATCCGCGGCGAACTCGACAACGACCGCGACTACGACCGCATGAGCGGCCGGGTCATCCGCCTGATCCACGACCGCGACGCGGTGCGCTCGTGAAGCGCGTGGCCCAGGTCATCGCCGTACACCCCGAAAAGCTCGACGAATACCGGGAGTTGCACCGAAACGTGCCCCAACCGGTGCTCGACCGCATCCGGCGCAGCCACATCTCCAACTACTCGATCCATCTGCTGGGCGACCGCCTGTTCAGCTATTTCGAGTACCACGGCGACGATCTCGCGGCGGACCTGGCCCTGATGGCCGAGGACGAGGCCACCCGGCGGTGGTGGGAACTCACCGCCCCCTGCCAGGTGCCCGTGCCGGAGGCGGCGCCCGGCGAATGGTGGGCCACGGCGGAACAGGTGTTCTTGATGGAGTGAGCGGGGGCAGACTCCCAACTCCGTTGTCTACGGCGTCCGTTCAGGACCCGGACCCCTCGCCGTCCTCGATCTGCCGCTCCAGGCTGCGTGTGAGGTGCTCCGTCATCGCCTCGGCCGCCCGTTCCGGGTTGCGGCGCAGAACGGCACGGACGATCCGCTCGTGCTCGGCGACGGTCGGCCCCCAGGCGCCGACCACCTTGCTGAGCCGGAAGATGTGCAGATGCGCGTGGAGCCGTTCCACCGCGTCCGCCAGCAGCGGTCGGTGCGCGGCCTGTCCGATCGCCTCGTGGAAGCGCTGGTCGAGGGCGGCGAAGTCGCGGTAGGACGCGTACCGTTCGTTCGGGCTCGGGTGGGCCTGCATCTGCTCGACGATCCGCTCAAGGCCGTCGAGTTGTGTCTCGGTGGCGTTCACGGCGGCGAGTGCGGCTGTCCTGGGCTCCAACAGCAGGCGCATTTCGAAGAGTTCGTCGAGACCCTGACGGGTGAGCAACTGTGTGGCCCGGTATCCGGAGAGCGCCCGCTTCACCACCAGACCGTCGGACTCCAGCCGGGCGAGCGCCTCGCGTACGGGAGTTGGCGAGACCTTCAGGGTGCGGGCGAGGGCTTCGATGCCGACGCGGGCGCCGGGGGCGATCTCGTGGTCCATGACCATCGCCTTGATGCGCTCGTACACACTGTCCGACAGCGCCTGCCGGACGGGCGGCACACTCCGCTCGTCACCCTCGCCCTCGTCCGGGGCCCCGGCCGCGGAAGGACTGTGCGGCGGCATCCCGACTCCTTCTCAAGGCACTTGGCGTTTTCCTCAGTTTACCCAGGTAGACGGGGTGAGCGGCCCGCGCGCGGAACATCGCCGGTTGCGCGGCGAACTGTCCCTCGTGCTGGCGGGAGTTCCGCCCCTGAGCCTGCCGTGCCGGACGGAGGGCGCAGGCATGCCGCTGGGGTCTTGGCGTGCGTGAGGTGTTGATCCGGCCCGTCTGGACGCGGCCCGTGTGCAGAGCCTAGGCTCGCTTCTTCTGTACACCCGAGACCACTTGAGAGACCTCTGCCCGGTGACGGAGTCGGCGTGGGGCACGCGTCCCTGTTCCACGCCAGCACTGGACGGTTCCAGGCGTTGACCACGGGTCGGCACATCAGGACGCCGACGACCCCGTGTGGTCCGCCCCGCCGGGCAGCGAAAGGGACGCGCCGTGTCGTCGGCGACCTATCGCACCCTGCTCCGCACCCCCGGTGCCGCAGCCTTCTACCTCACCGCCACCACAGGCCGCCTCGGCATCGCCATGACCGGCCTCGGCATCGTCTGGCTGGTCCACGGCCAGACCGGCTCCTACGCCGTGGGCGGCCTGGTGACCGGCGGTTTCGCCGTCGCCGAGGCACTGGCCGGGCCCCAACTCGCCCGGCTGATCGACCACTTCGGCCAGACCCGCGTGCTGCCACCGGTCCTCCTCGCCCACGCCACCGCCGTGGTCTCGCTGCTGGCCCTGGTCGAAAACGGCAGTCCCCCTTGGCTGATGACGGCGGCCGCAGCGCTGGTGGGCGCCACGATCCCGCAGCTCGGCGCGCTGTCGGCCGCCCGCTGGTCGGCGCTGCTGCACGGCGAGCGGACCGCGGCTCTGCCCACCGCCTTCGCCCTGGAATCGCTGGGCAACGGGCTGTGCTACCTGGCCGGACCGGCCCTGATCAGCACGGTCGGGGCGAACAGCGGCCCGGCCCATGGCATGGCGCTGGCCACGACCTTGGTGGTCGGCGGCGGGCTGGCCTTCGCCACGCAGCGCCGCACAGCACCGGCGACAGCGACAGCGACAGCGACAGCCGACGCTGCCGGGCGCCGACGCGCGGGCCGCTCGCTGCTGCGGTCGGGTTTCGCGGCGCAGGTCGGCGTCAACCTCACCCTGGGCCTGTACTTCGGCGCCGTACAGGTCTCGGTGACGGCCTTCGCCGTGGAGCACGGCGCGGCGGGCACGGCCGCGCCGCTGTACGCGGTGTCGAACTGCGCCGGCCTGCTGGCCGGGGGGATTTACGGTCTGCGCCGGTGGCGCGCCGCGCCGCAGGCACAACTCGCCCTCGTGGCCGCCGGGTTGGCACTGAGCTGCCTGCCACTGCTCGTAGCCGACTCTTTTCCGGGGCTGGGGCTCACGCTCGCCGTCACCGGCCTGACCGTCCCCCCGATCCTGGTGCTCTCCTCGGTGCTCACCGCGGCATCCGTCCACCGGGCCGCTCTCACCCAGGCGTTCACCTGGCTGAACTCGGCAAGCGCCGCCGGCTCCGCCGCGGCGGCGGCGCTGTCCGGACGCGCGGTGGACGCGTACGGCGCACACGGCGGCTTCGCGATCGCCGCGGCGGCCGCCTCCGCGATGGCAGTCCTGGCCGCGACCCATGCGCGCGCCGCGTGGAGGCGCCGGACCGGCTCCGAGACCCCGCCTCACCTTCCGACGACTTGATCGGCTCACCCGCCAGGGCAGGGGCCGCGGTATGTCGCCGACCAGTGGCACCGAACGGGGCGGCGGCGGGCCCCTGTCACACCGCCAAAGCCTGGTCTGCCAATCGTAATCGGAACGAGGTCATCCGCAACGCCCACATCGGCAGGCAGCTCCCCCCGGCTCGCGACAGAGGTCGGACTCGCGGCGGTGACCCTCTACGTCGTCGTGGCCGAGTCATAACGCGCCGTGGGGCCACGCTCAGGGAGCACTGCCGCGCTCTCGGCAACTCCTTTGCGGCGCAGGGGATCTACGGGCGCGTCAGGCGTTCCAGGTCCAGTCGGCGACCTCCGGCAGGTCGGTTCCGTGCTCACGGATCCAGGCGTGGTGGCGGGTGCGGGCGTCGGCCATCTGCTGGCGTAGGGCGGCGGCACGCACGGCGAGGCCGGGGACGCGGTCGATGACGTCCATGACCAGGCGGTAGCGGTCGAGGTCGTTGCGGACGACCATGTCGAAGGGTGTGGTCGTGGTGCCGGACTCCTTGTAGCCGCGCACGTGCAGGTTGGCGTGACCGGCACGGCGGTAGGCGAGGCGGTGGATGAGCCACGGGTAGCCGTGGTAGGCGAAGATGACCGGCCTGTCGGTGGTGAACAGGCCGTCGTACTCGAAGTCGCTCATCCCGTGCGGGTGTTCGTCGCGGGGCATGAGCCTCGTCATGTCGACCACGTTGACGACACGCACGGCGAGGTCGGGCAGGTGGCGGCGGAGCAACTGGGCGGCGGCCAGCACCTCCAGGGTGGGGACGTCGCCGGCGCAGGCGAGGACGACGTCGGGTTCGCCGCCGTTCTCGGTGCCGGCCCACTCCCAGATCCCGGCGCCGCGCGCGCAGTGGGCGCGGGCCTGGTCCATGGAGAGCCAGTCGAAGCAGGGCTGTTTGCCGGCGACGACCACGTTGACGTAGTCGCGGCTGCGCAGGACGTGATCGGCCACGGAGAGAAGGGTGTTGGCGTCCGGCGGAAGGTAGACCCGCACGACCTCGGGGCTCTTGTTGAGGACGTGGTCGACGAAGCCGGGGTCCTGGTGCGAGAAACCGTTGTGGTCCTGGCGCCATACATGGGACGTCAGAAGGTAGTTGAGGGAGGCGATCGGTGCCCGCCACGTCAACTCCCTCGATGTCTTCAGCCACTTGATGTGCTGGTTGACCATCGAGTCGACGATGTGCACGAACGCCTCGTAGCAGGAGAACAGTCCGTGCCGGCCGGTGAGGAGGTAGCCCTCCAGCCAGCCCTGGCAGGTGTGTTCGGAGAGGATCTCCATCACCCGGCCGTGTCGGTCCAAGTGCTCGTCGACCGGCAGGAGTTGGGCCTGCCAGGCCTTGCCGCTGGCGTTGAAGACGGCCTGGAGACGGTTGGAGGCGGTCTCGTCGGGGCCTACGAGGCGGAAGTCGCGGCTGGCCGCGGTGTCGTGCATGACCTGTTCGAGGAGGTCGCCCAGGATGCGCGTGGGCTCGTGGAGGGTCGTGCCCGGCTTGTCGACGGGGACGGCGAAGCGGTCGAGGGACGGGATGGGCAGATCGCGGACGAGGAGACCGCCGTTGGCGTACGGGCTGGAGCCGAGGCGCTTGGCGCCCTCGGGTACGCAGGCGAGGACGTCCTCGACGGGCCGGCCGTCCGGGCCGAAGACCTTCTCCGGGTGGTAGGAGCGCAGCCAGGCCTCCAACTGCCTTAGGTGCTCCGGGTTTTCGCGTACCTCGGACAGCGGGACCTGGTGTGCGCGCCAGGTCCCCTCGACGGGGACGCCGTCGACCTCGGCGGGTCCGGTCCAGCCCTTCGGGGTACGCAGCACGATCATCGGCCAGTGCACCCGCTCACTCACGCCGTCCTCGCGGGCCGTGCGCTGCATCACGGCGATGCGGTCCAGCGCGTCGTCGAACGCGGCGGCCATCGCACGGTGCACCTGGAGCGGGTCGTCGCCGGTCACATGGATCGGGTCGTGGCCGTAGCCGCGCAGCAGTTCGTCGAGTTCGGACTCGGGGAGGCGGGAGAGGATCGTCGGGTTGGCGATCTTGTAGCCGTTGAGGTGCAGGATCGGCAGGACGGCGCCGTCGTGGACCGGGTCGAGGAACTTGTTGGAGTGCCAGGCGGCGGCGAGAGGGCCGGTCTCCGCCTCCCCGTCGCCGATGACGCAGGTGACCAGGAGGTCCGGGTTGTCGAAGGCGGCACCGTAGGCGTGCGCGAGAGAGTAGCCGAGTTCGCCGCCCTCGTGGATGGAACCGGGCGTCTCGGGTGCCACATGGCTGGGGACGCCGCCGGGGAAGGAGAACTGTCGGAACAGCCGTTCCATACCGGCCCCGTCGCGCGAGACGTTCGGATAGGTCTCGCTGTAGCTGCCCTCCAGCCAGGAGTTGGCGACCACGGACGGACCGCCGTGCCCCGGTCCCCACACGCACAACGCGTCCAGGCCGCGCGCCTTGATCACGCGGTTGAGGTGGGTGTACACGAGGTTGAGGCCGGGCGAGGTACCCCAGTGGCCCAGCAGCCTCGGCTTGATGTGCTCCGGCTTCAGGGGCTCGGTCAGGAGCGGGTTCGCCATGAGGTAGATCTGGCCTACGGCAAGGTAGTTGGCGGCGCGCCAGTGGGCGTCCAGGGTGCGCAGTTCATCGTCGGACAGGTCGGAAGGTGCAGTCGGGTCGAGGTGTTCGGCCTTGGGCATCGGGGGCTCCGGAAGTCATCGGCATGGTTCAACGGGGACGTTGGAGGCGGAACTACTGCGTCAGCAGGCGGAGTTGGGGACGATCGTGCTCATGCGTGCTCGGGCACGATGACCACCGGGCAGGGCGAGTGGTGCAGCACTCCGTGTGCCACCCGGCCCAGTTGGAGGCCGTAGTGCCCGGGTCGGCGCTTGGCTCCGACGACCAGGAGGTCGGCGCCGCGCGAGGCGTCCACCAGCACCGTCCGGGTGTGGCCCTCGACCGCACGGCGGAGTGACGCGACATCGGCGGGGGCGTCCTGGAGCGCCGCTTCCAGCGCCTCCACCGCCTGCTGCTCGTGCAGTCGGGCGGGTTCGCCGGCCATCAGCGCATGGTCGGTGGACTCGCGGGCGGGCCAACGCCAGGCCCGTACGGCCTCCACCTGCACTCGACGCCGTCGCGCCTCCTCGAAGGCGAAGCGCACCGCCGCCGAGCCCGCCGGCTTCTCTCCGACCCCCACGACGACGCGGCCGGGCGTGCCGGTCCGGGCCTGGTTGTCGTGGTCGCCGCGCACGACGACCATCGGGCACTGGGCGTGCCCGGCGAGGGTCAGGCTCACGGAGCCCAGCAGTGCCTCGGCGAGACCGCTGCGGCCGCGGGTGCCCGTCACCAGCACGGAGGCGCTGCGGCTCTCCCGCACCAGCGCGTACTCGGGTTCCTCGGCCAGGACGTCGGTGGAGATCTTCACGTCGGGTCGGCGGTTGTGGGCGCGTCGGGCGGCCGTGTCGACGATGTCCTCGGCCCGCACCTGTTCGGACGGCTTGTCGTGGTCGTCGGCGAGGGAGGTGCCCTCGTACCGTTCCCAGAGCGAGGCGTACACCAGTCGTAGCGGCACCCCGCGCAGTACGGCCTCGTCGGCCGCCCAGTCGACGGCCCGCAGGCTCGGCTCGGAGCCGTCGACGCCGACGACGATCGGGAGGTCCGTCCCGGGGCCGGACCCGGGATCGGGGCGGTCGTCCATGACGAGGGGCTCACCGGACGCTCCTACAACGGCTTCCTTCATGACGGCTGCTCCTCAGTCGTGTGCGACGACGGCCACGGGGGCGGTGGAGTGGTGCAGGACGCCGTGCGCGACCGGGCCGATGTGGGCGCCGAACGCACCGTGGCGGATCCGGCGGCCGATGACGACGAGGGAGGCCGCACGGGAGGCGTCCACCAGGTGATCGGCCGCGCTGCCGGCGCGGGGCTCCAGGACGACCTCGATGTCGGGGTGCTTCTGGCGCCACGGGCGCAGGGCCTCGGTGAGGGAGTCGGTCTCCTCACGGGAGAGTTCCTCGTTCAGGCCCGCGTCCAGCGCGAGGCCGTAGGCGTAGCACGGCGGGAGGTTCCAGCCGTAGACGACGCGCAGGGCGGTGTCGCGTCGGGCGGCCTCGGCGAACGCGAACTCGATCACCGCGTCGGCCGGGCCGTCGGCGTCGAGGCCGAGCACCACGGGCCGGGGCGGAGTGGCGGACGCCGGGTCGGTCTCGTCCTCGTCGGCGGCCTGTTCGCCGGCCCGGACCAGGACCACGGGCAGTTCGGCGCGCGCCACGACGGAGAGGCCGACGGAACCGACGAGGAATCCGCCGACGCCGCTCAGCCCGCGGGAGCCGAGGACCAGCAGGTCGTCGTCCTTCGACGCGTCCACCAGAGCGTCCGCGGGCGTGCCGGTCACCCGCTGCACGGTCACGTCCACGCCGGGGTGACGCAGCCGCAGGCCCTCGGCCGCCTCACGCGGAATCCGCTCGCTCCAGTCCTGCTGGGTCTCGGCACCCAGCAGCGGGGCCTGGGCCAACGGGTCCGGGGCGGGCTCCCGGACGTGGACGACCTTCAACGGCAGACCGCGCAGTTCCGCCTCGCCGGCCGCCCATTCGACGGCGGCACGGCTCTCGGGGGAACCGTCGAGACCTGCGACAACACTGCGGACCATGGCTCTGCCTCCTGAACGGATGTCTGATTCCAGCTTCGTGCCGTAGGGGTTCCCGCGGCAGGGCCGCAGGTCCCCGAAGGGGGCCGATCGGCCCAATGGGCAGCCGGAGGGTGGGCCCCCTCGCCAGGGGGCCCACCGCCTCTTCCGCGGTCAGGTCAGCGCAGCCAGGTGTGGTCGCGGACGATCGGCAGGGTGGACCAGAGCTTGCCGAGACCCCAGGTGGCACCGGCGCCCGCGACCGCGAGGGCGATGAGGACCACGGCATAGACGAGGTGGTAGTCGACGAACGGGTTCGACGACATGCTCGGCGAGCCGTCCGACAGGTGCTTCGCCGGCGGCCACTCGGCCAGCCACATCAGCGCCATCATCGCGGTCCCCGCCACGGCCGCGAGCCGCAGCGCGACACCTGCCGTCAGCGCGACCCCGACGGCGAGCAGACCGAGCATGAACAGCCAGTCCGCCCAGCCGGCACCGGCCCAGTCGTGGAACGTCGACTCCATCGGGCCCGCCGCCACCGAACTCAGAAAGCCTTTCGTGGGCGAGCCGCCGTCGAGCCAGGCCTTGCCGGACGGAGTCGCGTAACCAAGGCCGAACGTCTTGTCGAGGAAGGCCCACAGGAAGACGAACCCGGTCAGTAGACGCAGGGACGCGAAGGCGTGGGCACGCGTCGTGGTGGTCGCCGGGGCGGCTGCCGTCACGGCGCCGTCGGACGCGGATCCGTTCCTGGCGAACGTCGGCAGATGGAAGCCGGAGCTGCGGTGCGGGGGCTCGTGCACGGCCATGATCGGGGTCCTTTCGAGGTGTCGGGTCGTTCGTCGCACCCTCACTCTTGTGCGCCGGGCCGCCGGCCACCTGATGCCGTTGGTCCGCCGCTGCCCGGCCGAACGGCCCCTTCCGCAGGGCCGGTTGGGCCCCGGGCGACGGAGTGTGCCGCTGGACGTCGTCCCGCCCGACGGGCCCCGCGCCGGCGTCGGGAGCGCAGTCCCTTCCGCACCGGGTGCTACGCCGGGGCCTCCGCGGGCGGCCGCCGGGAGTTCTTCCTCCGGCGGTAAGCGGCGACGGGCACCTTGGCGAACAAGCCCGCGAAGGCGAGCGGAATAAGTGGGGAGAGCGCGCGGCCCAGCCGGTTCCAGTCGCCCTGATCCACCGGCACCCAGGATCCCCACGGCTCCTCGGCCACTTTGACCGGCGCGCCGAAGACGGGTTCGGAGGAGAAGCCGGTCGCCGTGATCCGGCGTGTGCCGCCGCCGGAGTCCTGCGCCGGATCGACGAACCCCTTGCAGTCGAGGTCGGGATGACCGCCGCCCCGCGATGTCGTGGCCGGCGCGGACGCCTCGCAGTCCGTGACCCGCATGGTCAGCTCGTTGCCGACAAGCCCCAGGCGCCCGACGGCCGAAACGGCCAGGTAGCCGGCGACACCGAAGAGGGAAAGGGCGATCACACCGCAGAGCACGATCCCGAAGACCTGCTTCCGCCCCGTGCGCGCCGTGGTCCGCTTGATCACGGTCCGATCGTACGAACCCACCGCCGGGCCACCGACAGCACCCCCTGCCTCCCGGTGCGGCAAACCCGCGGTTCGTCGCACCGGGAGGGGCCGACGGGGACACGGCACGAGGGACGGTTGGGCCGGTCGGCCCTAGTGCTCCCGGGCCGGGCGCGTGATGATCGAGGGCACGGGCGGCCCGCGGTCCGTGCTCACTCCGGGGAACGAGGCGTCGAGATGGCCGAGGCACACACCTTCACCGCGCAGGACCCGATCCGCGTCTTCCTGCTGGACGACCACGAGGTCGTCCGTCGCGGTCTGTCCGACCTCCTGGAAGCCGAGGACGACATCTCGGTGGTCGGCGACGCCGAGAACGTCGAGCACGCCCTCGTACGAGCCCCCGCGGTACGCCCGCACGTCGCCGTCCTGGACGTACGCCTCCCCGACGGCGACGGCATCACCGTCTGCCGCGAACTCCGCGACCGCATGCCGGAGTTGGCCGTGCTGATGCTCACCTCGTTCGACGACGAGGACGCCTTGCTCGACGCCATCATGGCCGGCGCGTCCGGCTACGTACTCAAGCAGATCAAGGGTTCCGACCTGGTCTCGGCGGTACGGACGGTCGCCTCCGGCCAGTCGATGCTCGACCCCGCGACAACCGCCCGCCTGATGCGCTCACTGCGGGCCGAACCCACCCAAACCCCGGCGATCTCACCCGAGTTGGCGAGCCTGTCACCGCGCGAGCGGGAGATCCTCGCACTGATCGGGGACGGTCTGACCAACCGCGAGATCGGCAAGAGCCTCTACCTGTCGGAGAAGACCGTCAAGAACCACATCTCCCGACTGCTCGCCAAGCTGGGCGTCCAGCGCCGGGTACAGGCCGCCGTCCTCGCCTCGCACCTGGAACAGCCCGAGCCCGGCAACCGTTCCGGCGGCTGAGCCGCGCGCCGGGCCGTCGGGACGCGCCCCGCACATCCCGGTCGGCTGTGGGCTGTTCAACCTGCGCCACCCCGTTCTCGGTGGCACCACAGTTGCAGGACGCCCGCAGAAAGCCGCCGCTGGGTCCACGCGCCCAACAGCGAATCCCTCGGCATGCCACCGGAGGCGGAGGTACCGGCGGACGACGCGCGGCTCGCACCGCACACCTGAGACCGCGGGCGACCGGTGGAACGCCAGATCCGTTCCACCGGTCACTCGTTCCCTCGGCGTACGCGAGGCCTAGCAGCGGACGAGGGCGACAGGGCAGTCCGCCTCGTGCAGTGCCGTCCGGCAGACCGGGTCCAGCGGCAGGCGCGCGAACCGGTACCGGTCGCGCACCCCGACCACCAGGAGTTGGCTGTTCGCGCCGGCCTCGACGAGGGCCCGGTGGGATCCGCCGCGGGGCCTGCGGCAGCGCAGGGTGACGTCCGGGTACCGTTCGCGCAGTTCGGACAGTGCCCCGGCGACCGCGAGGTCCTCCTCGTCCTGGGGCGTGGCCTGTGCGGAGCCGCCGTAGGGACGTGCGGCGGAGATGTTCCGCAGCCGTACCGACACCAGGTCCGCGCCGCGTGCCGAGGCCTCGGCGAAGGCGAATTCGGCGGCTCCTCGCAGCGTCGACGCGCCGTGGACCACGAGCAGCACCGGGCCGACCGGGTTCGGCCTGCCGCGCACCACCAGCAGGGGACCGGACACACACGCGGACAGGCGCCCGGCGAGCGTGCCGTCGCCCCGGGTGCCGTGGCCGTATGCGCCGTCGCTTCCGACGACGGTCAGCGAGGCGGTGCGCGACTCGCCCTCCAGCACGGTCCCGGGCTCGCCCACGAGGACTCCGCGCGAGATCCGCACACGCGGTGCGGCGCCACGGGCGTACCGCTCGGCCTCGGCCAGTACGCCACGCGTCGACGCGTGCCCGCAGGTCCCGTCCGCCTCCCACGAGGGAATCGCGAACCGCCCCGCCCCGGACGGCCAGCCGACCGCCTGCGTCAGCTCCAGACCGACCCCCAACCGCTCGGCCTCCCGCGCGGCGACCTCGACCACCGCCGTGTTCGACGGCGAACCGTCCACTCCCACGACCACCGGGCCTTTCAGCACAGTCCACCCCTCTCAGGCACCCTCCCCGGACGGAAGAAGCGCTCCACCGGACCCCAGACTCGTGCCGCCCACCGCGCAGTCACAGGGGCCGGACGGACCCGTTCGTCCCACCGACCGGCCCTCTTCCTCCGCACCCCTCCGGCCGGCCGCAAGGGACCTTCGGCCCACGGCACGGCCGCCGCGTCCGGGCCACTGTGGGGACAGGAGACCGAGCAGGGAGGCTGCCATGACCGAACACCCCGACGGCACCGGCATCGTGGTGGGTGTCGACGGCTCCGAGCCGTCGATGGCGGCCCTGCGCTGGGCGGCCGAGCAGGCGACCGTCCTGCACACGGACCTCGTCGCCGTGCACGCCTGGCAACCGGCCGCGAGCGGACACGCGCCCTACGCCGCGGTGCCCGCCGGCCCGACGGTCGACCAGGAGCGCGAGCAGGCCGCCCAGGTCCTCGCCGACACCGTGCGCAAGGCCCTGGGGTCCCGGATCGACGGTGCCGTGCGCCGCGTCGTGGTGGAGGGACCGCCCGCCCGCATGCTGCTCCAACAGGCGCGCGGCGCCGTGCTGTTGGCCCTGGGCCGCAAGGCGCACGGGAACTTCGGACTCCCCTCGGTCGGCCCGGTGGGCCGCGAGTGCGTGCGGCACGCGACGGTTCCGGTGGTGACCGTGCCGGTCGCGGACCGGCCCCGGGAGCCGTTGAAAGCCGTCAACTCGCCTTCGCCGGCGAGGAATAGCGCTTCGTCGTCCGGCGATGGGCGGGCCGCGCCGGAGGCGAGGCGGGCGCCTACTTCCGGGTGACCGGTACGCGCCACACCAGCCTGGTGCCGCCGTCCCGCGGAGTCGTCCAGTTCAGTTCGCCGCCGAGTTGTCGAGCCCGCTCCTCCATGTTCAGGAGCCCACTGCGTCGGCCCTCGGCCGGGATGCCCACACCGTTGTCGGTGACCGCCAGGCGCACTTCGCGGCCGTCGGTCTCCAGGGCGACGTCGGCACGGCCTGCCCGAGCGTGGCGGGCGATGTTGGTCAGCGCCTCGGACAGCACGGCGATCACCTGGTCGGCGATCTCCCGCGGCACGTCGGTGTCGACCAGGCCCTCCATCCGGACGCTGGGCGCGAAGCCGAGCACGGGAGCTGCTTCGGCGGCGGCGTGCACGACACGGGCCCGTAGTCCCGTACCGGCGCCGCCGTCACGCGCCCGCAGGCCGAAGATGGTCGACCTGATGATCTTGATCGTCTCGTCCAGGTCGTCCACCGCCCGCTCCACGCGTTCGGCGGCCTCCTCGTGCTCGATGAATCGGACGGCGCTCTGCAAGGTCATGCCGGTGGCGAACAGCCGTTGGATGGCCAGGTCGTGCAGGTCGCGGGCGATGCGGTCGCGGTCCTGGAGCACGGCGATCTTCTCGGCGTCCCGGCGGCGGTCGGCGAGTTCCATCGCTACGGCCGCCTGGGCGGCGAAGGCCTGAAGGGTCTCGGTCTCCGGCGCCGAGAAGGGCTGCCGCCCGGCCTCCCGCGCCAGCAGGACCACGCCTCGCACACCCGCCTCGCCCGTGCCGATGGGCACGGCCACGGCGGGGCCGAGTCCCCCGAAGCGCGGTGGATCCAGCGAGATGCGGCCGTCGTTGCCGACGTCCGCACTGGTGACGGGAGCGGCTCGGGCGAACGCCAGCCCCATCAGGCTGCGGTCCATGGACAGGACGAGCCCCTGGTGCGCCTCCGCGTCCATCCCGACGGCGATCTCCACGGCGAGCGATCCGGTGCCCTCCATCGGCAGCGCCACCGCCGCGAGGGCCGATCCCGTGATCTCGCCGGCCCGCTCGGCGATCAGGGCGAGGACGTCGGTCCGCGCACCGCTGGACATCAGGCTGTGGGTGATCTCCGCGTTGGCCTGTAGCCAGCGCTCGCGCAGCCGGGACTCCTCGTACAGACGGGCGTTGTCGATGGCGACACCGGCCGCCACGGCCAGGGTCGACAGGACCGACTCGTCCTCCTCGTCGAACTGCGCACCGCCACGTTTCTCGGTCAGGTACAGATTGCCGAAGACCTGGTCGCGCACCCGGATCGGGACCCCGAGGAAGCTGTTCATCGGCGGGTGGTGGGCCGGGAAGCCGTACGAGGCCGAGTGCTGGGAGATCTTCACGAGCCGCAACGGCTCGGGGTGCCGGATCAGTTCGCCCAGGATCCCGTGGCCCTCCGGGTAGGGGCCGATCTCGGCGATCCGCTCCTCGGTGACGCCGATCGTGTGGAAGGCCGACAGGGCCTTGCCGTCCGGGGTGATCACGCCGAGCGCGGCGTACTCCGCGTCGACCAGGACCGCCGCCGCCTCCACGATGCCGTGCAGGACCTGCTCCAGGTCCAGCTCCCGGCCGACCGAGAGGACCGCCTCCAGCAGGCTGTGCACCCGGTCACGCGTACCCCGGGCCGCGTCCAGCCGGGCCTGCAACTCCTCCAGCAGTTCGTCCAGCTTCAGCTGCGGCAGCAGTATGCGGGCCACCCGGGACTCCTCGGGGCTTCCCACCTGCGGTCCTCCGGATCCCTCGAACACGCCCGGAGCCGACCGCTCCCGTCCCGTGCCACGGTAACCGCCCCGGGCCGGTGGGCATATGGGATGCCGCCCGGAAGAAGCACCGCGGGACCGGGACCCACCGCCACCCGTCGCCGTAGCCGGTCGTAGCCGTGCAGCAGAGCGACAGGGCGGCAGCGCGACGCCTCGTGGGTATCTGATATATCGCTGGTATGCGCACTGAATTCAACCCGGCCCAGCTGGACCCGGTCGTGGTCTATCGGCTCCTCACCGCGACCGTCGTTCCGCGCCCGATCGCCTGGGTGTCGACGGTCTCCGCCGACGGCGTCGACAATCTCGCCCCGCACTCCTTCTTCACCGTCTCGTGCGTCGCGCCGCCCATCGTGCAGTTCACCTCGGTCGGCCGTAAGGACTCGCTGCGCAATGTCGAGGCCACCGGGCAGTTCGTGGTCAACCTCGCCCCGGAGTCGCTCATCGACGAGGTGAACAAGACCGCCACGGACTTCCCGGAAGGCGTGAGCGAGTTCGACGCCGTGGGGGTGGAGCGCGAGGCCAGCGCTCGGGTGAAGGCACCGCGCGTCGCCCGCTCCCCCGTGGCGCTGGAGTGCGAACTGCACAGCACGCTACGGCTGGGCAACTCCACCGTGGTCTTCGGACGCGTGGTCCACCTCGCGGTCGACGAGTCCGTCCTGCACGACGGTCATCCCGAGGTCACCCGGCTGCGCCCCCTGGCCCGGCTGGGCAAGGACGAGTGGGGCACCCTCGGCGAGGTTGTCGACCTGCGCCGTATCCGGTACGCCGACTGGCCCGCGTCGAGCTGAGCCGGGAGGTCATGCGGGGCTCACCGCCAGCACGGTGTTCTGGCCGCCGAATCCCATGGAGTTGCTGAGAGCCAGGCCGATCGTGCGGGGCGTCTCGGTCGTGGTCAGGGTGATGTCGATCTCCGGGTCGGGCGTGGTGAGGTTGGCCGTGGGCGGGACGACGCCGTGCTGGACGGCGAGCACGGTGTAGGCGGCCTCGACGGCTCCGGCGGCGCCGAGGAGGTGCCCGGTGACGCCCTTGGTGGAGCTGACGTGCGGCCCGTCGGGCAGGACCCGGCGCAGGGTGCGGGCCTCGACGAGGTCGTTCATCGGCGTGGAGGTGCCGTGCGCGTTGACGTGGGCCACGTCCCGGGGCGCGGCGCCCGTCTCGGCGAGGGCCTGGCGGATCGCCTGTTCCAGGCCGTGTCCCTCGGGGTGCGGGGAGGTGATGTGGTGGGCGTCGGCGCTGCTGCCGTGCCCGGTGATCCGGGCCCGGACGCGCGCACCGCGGGCCCGTGCGTCGGCGGTCCGCTCCAGGACGAGGAGACCGGCGCCCTCGCCGGCGACGAAGCCGTCGCGGTCGGCGTCGAAGGGCCGGGAGGCGCCCCGCGGGTCGTCGTCGCGCCTGGAGAGCGCGCCCATTCTGGCGAACCCCGCCATGATCAGCGGGGTGACGAGCGCTTCGCTGCCGCCGGTGAGGACGATGTCGCAGCGGTCCAGCGCCAGCAGGTCGCGGGCGGTGGCGATCGCCGTGGCACCGGAGGCGCAGGCGGTGGCGACGACCAGGTTGGGGCCTCGCGCGCCGAACTCCATCGCGACCTGCCCGGCCAGCATGTTGGGCAGGTACATCGCGAGCAGCAGCGGTGTCACCCGCTGCGGTTTCTCTGTCAGCAGTACCTGGTGCTGGCTTTCGAAGGTCTGGGTGCCGCCTCCGGCGTTGCCCAGCACCACGCCCACCCGTGCCCCGTCCCAGGTGCCGGGGTCGAGCCCGGCGTCCGACACCGCCTCGTGGGCGGCGACGAGGGCGAACTGGACGAAGCGGTCGAGGCGGTGGGCCCGCCGCCCGCCGAGCAGGGCCTCGGCGTCGAAGCCCGGTACCCGGCAGGAGATCCGGACCGGCAGGTCGGCCAGGGCGGGGTCGGGGGCGGCCGCGGTGGCCCGGGCGGCCCGGATCGCGGCCCAGTTCCGCTCGGCCCCGATGCCCGCCGGGGTCACCAGCCCGAGGCCGGTGACCGCCGTGTCGGTGCCGGGTGTCATGCCCGCGCCTGGGTGACCCGCTCGTCCACCAGCCGGGCCATGTCGGCCAGGGTGGCGAGGTCCTTGAGCTCGTCCTCGTGGATGTCGATGCCGAGGTCGCGCTCCAGGATGACGGTGAGTTCGACCAGCGCGAGGGAGTCGAACTCGATGTCCTTCAGGGTGGCGTCCGGGGCCACCAGGTCGGCGGGAACCTTGAGGTCCTCGACGAAGATCTTCTTGAGGGTGTCGTAACCGGTCATGCCAAACTCCTTGAGCGGGAGGGGAGTTCGTAGGGCGGGTGCCGTACGAGGGGGTGTGCGGGCGGCTGTCACTCCGCGGTGGTCAGCGCCGGCCAGACGAGCGTGGCCGCGCCCCAGGCGAGTCCGCCGCCGAAGGCGGTGAGCAGGACGCGCTGTCCCGCGACCAGGCCGCCGGACGCGTTCTCCTCGGCGAGGAGCACGGGCACGGAGGCACCGGCCGTGTTGCCCACGCGCTCGATGTTGGAGGCCCGGCGCTCGGGCGGGATGCCGAGTCCGTCGGCCACCGCCGTGACGATCCGGATGTTGGCCTGGTGGGCCACCAGCCGTTCCACGTCGGCGAGTTGCCAGCCCGCGGCCTCGGTCGCGGTGCGGCAGGCGGCGGTCATCCGGCGTACCGCGTGGCGGAAGATCTCCCGGCCCTGCATCCGCAGATAGGGCGCGGCCTCGGAGGTGGAGACCCGGCGGCGGGCGCCTCCGGCGGGCACCTCGGCGAGTTCGCTGTGGCTGCCGTCGCTGCCGAGCACCACGGGTCCGATCGCCCCGGGTTCGCCGGGGTCTCCGGCGCGCAGGACGACGGCTCCGGCGCCGTCGCCGAAGATGGCGGCGGTGGAGCGGTCCCCGGGGTCGATGAGGGTGGTGAAGGCCTCGGCGCCGATGAGCAGGACCCGGTCGGCCGCGCCGGTCGCGATGAGACCGGCGGCGGTGGTCAGGCCGTAGAGGAAACCGGCGCAGACGGCGGAGACGTCGAAGGCCGGCACGGTCCCCAGGCCCAGCCTGGCGGCCACTTGGGGTGCGGTGGCGGGACACAGTTCGTCGGGCGTCGTCGTGGCGAGCACCACGGCGTCGACGGAGTCCTGGCCGGAGGACTTCAGGGCCCGGAGCCCGGCCTCGACGGCGAGGTCGGAGGTCGACACGCCGGGTGAGACCCTGCGGCGGCTCGCGATGCCGGTGCGGCTGCGGATCCACTCGTCGGTGGTGTCGAACCTGGATTCCAGTTCGGCGTTGGTGAGTTCGTCGGGCGGCAGCCAGGAGCCGATGCCGGTGAGGACGGCGGCGCGGGGGGATCGGTACGTCATACGAGGTGGCTCCGTTGACCTGGGGAAGGGGCGGCGGGCACGGCGGTGGGCCGGTGCCAGTCGCGGTGGAAGTGGATCAGCGGCGGTACGTCGGACAGCGCGACGCGTTCCGGACGGCCGATGAGGATGCTGTGGTCGCCGCCGGGCAGCACCTGCCGTCGGGTGCAGGCGAACCGGGCCGACGCGTCCGGCAGTCCGGGCAGGCCGAGTTCCAGGGGGACGAGGACAGCCTCGGCCTCGGCGCGGTCGTGGCTGGCGAAGTCCCGGGCGAGGTGCGCCTGTTGGTGGTCGAGGACGTTGACGAGGAAGCGGTCTGCGGTGGCGAACACGTCGTGCGCGCTGCCGTTCCGGTTGAGGCACACGAGCAGCAGCGGCGGGTCCGCGGACAGGCTGCACACCGCGCTCGCGGTGAACGCCCGCGGCCGGCCGTCACGGTCGACGGTGGTCACGACCGTGACGGGTGCGGCGAGCCGGGCCATGGCCTCCCGGAACACCTCCTGCGGCAGCGGCTCCGTCGCCCGGTCCTCGGCGGCCGCCAGCAGCGCGGAACGGATCCGGTCCACGACGGGCCCGGTGTGGCTGTCCAGGAAGAAGTGACCCGCGCCGGGCAGCTCCAGGTGCGTGACCGGTCCGGTGGTGAGGTCGCCCCACAGCCCGACGTCGTGGGACGAGGTGACGGGGTCGTCGGCTCCGGTGACGACCGTGACCGGGCAGGTGAGCCGGGGCTCGGCGCCGTCGTGCCGGTACTGGCCGTACAGCTCGTAGTCCCCGCGGATGCGTGCGGTGAAGTAGGCCACCGCGTCGTCCTCGGTCAGGAACTCCCGCGGCACTCCCCCGGTGGCGGCGAGTGCGCCCAGGAAGGCCAGGTCGGGGAAGGTGTGGATGGCGGGCCCGCCGTCCTCGCCGTAGCGGCGCTGCGGGGGTCTGCTGGCGGACACGAACACATGCCGGGGCGGGCGCCCCTGCCCGCTCAGGCGGCGGGCGGTCTCGTATCCGAGGAGCCCGCCCAGGCTGTGCCCGTAGATCGCGTACGGCCCGTCGCCCGCCTCCCGTTCGATCAGCGCCGCGATGTCGTCGACGGCCGCGCCGAACGTGTCGTACGGCTGCTCGCGGTGGCGGGTGTCGCGGCCGGCCGGCTGGAACGGGACGACGTCGGTCTCTTCGCCGAGTGCGTCGGCCAGGGGTTGGAAGGCGCGGGCGGAGCCGCCCGCGTGCGGGATACAGAACAGCTTCACGCGGCGGCGCGGGGCGGGCCTCCGTGAGGAGGGCCGGGCGGCGAAGGAGACGGGCAGGCTGCTGTGGCCGTTGAGGAATGTGGAGTAGACGCGGCGGCCGGGACCGTCGAGCCGGATGTCCGGCACGTGGTCGCGGAGGGCGGCCAGGACCGCGCTGATCTCCATGCGTCCGAGTTGTGCGCCGACGCAGAAGTGCGGGCCGAAGCCGAAGGCCACATGGCGGTTGGGCGAGCGGCTCAGGTCGAGGGTGTCGGGGTCGGCGAAGATCTCCTCGTCGCGGTTGGCGGAGGACAGCCACAGGGTGACGATGTCGCCGGCCTTGATGTGCCGGCCGTGCAGGGTGGTGTCGCGGGTGGCGTACCGGCCGGCGTGCATGGCCGGGGTGGCCCAGCGCAGTACCTCTTCGGTGGCGGTGGCCAGTTCCACGTCGCCGCTCTTGAGTGCGCGCCATTGTGCGGGGTGTTCGGCGAGGGCGCGGACGGCCTCGATCATCGTGAGGCGGGCGGTCTCGTCGCCGCCGAGGAGCAGGCTGTAGCAGTTGAGGGCGATGTCCTCGTCGGAGAGCGGCTCGCCGTGGACCTCGCCCACGACCAGTGCGCTGACGGCGTCCTCACCGGGGCGGTCGCGGCGGGTGTGGGCCAGGTCCTGGAAGTAGCGGACGATCTCGCTCCGGGCGAGCCGGGCCCGCAGGTCGGACTCCTGCGGTTCCTCGAAGCCCAGCGACCGCTTCGCCACGTCGAGGAGGAACGGCCGGTCGGCGGCGGGGACGTCGAGGAGGTCGCAGATGGTGTGCAGGGGTATCCGCTCGGCCACCTCGGTGGCGAAGTCGCACTCCCCGAGGGCGGCGGCCTTGCGCACGAGGTCGTGGGCCGTGTCCTCGATGCGGGAGCGGACCCGGCGCAGGGCGCGCGGTGCGAACGAGGCGCTCATGACGGCGCGCAGCGCGGGGTGCCGGGGCGGGTCCGTGACGGGCAGCATCCGGCCGGAGCCGGTGTCGCCGCCCGCGAGGAGGGCGGCGAGCACATTGCCCCGGCCGGAGGCGAAGCCTTCGGTGTCCCGGTGCAGTCGCTGGACGTCGGTGTAGCGGGAGACCACCCAGAACCCGGGGCGGCCGTCCGCCGCGGGCTGCCGGTGCACGGGGTCCTCGTGGCGCAGGCGGCGCCAGAAGGCGGTCATGTCGTGGTCGACGTAGGTCGCCGGGTCGGCGAGGTCGAGGGTCATCGCGCGCCTCCCGGGGCGTTCGTGGTGGGACGCGGGGCCGGTATCGGGGCGTTCGCGGCGAGGCGCGGGACAGGTATCGGGGCGTCCATGTCCTGGGCCGCCTCGACCAGCAGCCGGGTGAACCGGTCGAGCCACAGCTGTCGGGTCCGCGGTCCGGCAAGAGAGCCGGCGATCTCGAATCCGCCACTGATCCGCCCGGAGTCCTTGCGCATGACCATGGCGATGCCGGCGCGGGCACCCGGCAGCGGGCACTCCGCCCACAGCACCGGACCACCGCCCAGGTCGACGCCCAGCCGCATCTCGGGGAGATGGGTCACGACCAACTGGGGGAATTCCTCCGGGACTTCGGGAGCCCACCGGTCGCGCACCGCGTCCAACGAGAGCAGCGGGTACTCAAGGGCCTGCCCCAGGGCGTCCAGGGCACGGCGCGCCAAGTCCGTCCAGCTGTCGCCCTGTTGGGCACGCAGGCGTACCGGCAGGTGCCGGCGGACCAGGCCCACGGTCTCGGCGTACTCCGGCACCCGGCAGGCCGCCGAGACCGCCAGGACGAAGTCGTGCTCGCCGGTGATGTCGGCGACCAGGACGTTCAGGGCCGCCAGCATGACCGAGAACTCGCTGACCCGGGCCCGCCGGACCGCGTCGGTGAAGAGCGCGCTCTCCTGATCGTCCAGGTCGGCGAAGCTGACGTTGTCGATGCTGTCGGGGTCCGCCTCCTGGTCGGGCGGGAAGGCCAACAGTGCGGCCGAGCCCGCGAGTTGGGCCGCGCGGGCGTCGAGGGCGGCGGGCAACTCGGCCCGCGTCCACTGCCGTTCGTGCTCCAGGAAGCCCACGAAGGGCTGTGGCTCGGGGAGTTGGGGTGTCTCGCCGCGTGAGCGGGCCCGGTAGCAGGCGCCCAGTTCGTCGCCGAGGATCTCCAGCGTGACGCCGTCGGCGATCAGGTGGTGGACGGCCAGTGCGAGGACGTCGTCGGGTCCGGTGTCGCCGTCGTGGCGTGCGACGCCGAGGCGCAGCAGTGGTGGGGCGGCGAGGTTCAGCGGCTCGGCGGCGAAGCGCAGGCAGCGGTCGTACAGCCGTCGCGGGTCGGAGGTCTCCCCGGGTTCGACGGCGAGGATCTCGACGCGGCCGGGTGCTTCGGCGTGGATGCTCAACTCCAGCCGCCCGTCGGCGTCTTCGGCGAATCCGGCGCGCAGCGACTCGTGCCGGGCCACGACGTCGTCGACGGCCTGCCGCAGCGCCGGCACGTCGAGGCGGGTCCGGGTGTGCGTGTAGAAGGAGTTCGTCCACACCTCGGGGTGGGCCACGGTCCGTACGGACCGCCACATGCGGGCGTGTTCGGTTCCCGCGGGCACCCTGCGCACCTCGGCGGCCGAAGGGGACGCGAGCCGGCGCAGGATCTCCTCCCGGTGACGGCGGAGTTCACCGAGCACCGGGGCGGGCAGGGCGTCCGCCGGGCCGTCGTAGTGGATGCTGCCGTTGTGCTCCCAGAGGTGTACCCGGGATGCCTCCAGCGTCTCCAGCAGTCGGCCGATGCCGTCGGGCGGGTTCACAGCCGCCCCCTGACCCGGGCCTCGGGGGCGCTCGCGCGCGCTGCCAGCACGGCTGCGGTGTTGCCCTCAAGGGTCGGCGCGTCGAAGAACTCGGACAGGGCGAGCTTGACGCCGAGGCGCCGCTCGATCCTGCCGAGGAGTTTGATCACGCTCAGGGAGTGGCCGCCGAGGTCGAAGAAGGAGGCGTCCTCGGGGATGTCGTCGGTTCCGAGGACTCCGCTCCACTCGGCGCGCACGGCGTCGGCGACCGGGTCCGCCACGGCGGGGGGCGCCGGTTCGGGTGTCGTCTCCTCGGTGTCGGGACGGCGCAGCCGCTTGCCGTTGATGTCGGTGGGCAGCCGGTCGGTGACGGTCCACTCCTCGGGGACCATGGGCCTCGGCAGGGCCCGGGCGAGCTGCTGCCGCCAGCGGCGGACGGCGGCGTTCTCGTCGGTGACGGGTTCCTCGGGGCGGATCCAGGCGACGAGCCTGCCCTGGCCGCTGCCGGGGTCCACGACTCCGGTCACGAGGGCTTCGCGGACGCCGGGCAGCGCGGCTACGGCCCGCGAGACCTCCGCGGGTTCGACGCGGACGCCGCGGATCTGGACCTGGTCGTCGCTCCGGCCGACGAACTCCAGCTGTCCGTCGTGGTTCCAGCGCACGAGGTCGCCGGTGCGGTACCAGCGCCGGCCGTCCGCGTCGGTGCTGAAGCGTTCCGCGGTCAGGGTGGCGGAGCCGTGGTAGCCGCGGGCCACCTGCTCGCCGCCGAGGTGGAGTTCACCGGTGACGCCGGGCGGCAGCAGGCGTCCCCTCGCGTCGAGGACCCGGGTGTGCACGCCGGGCACGGGGTGTCCGATGGGCGGGGTCCCGGGACCTTCCGGTGCCATGGCGCCCCAGGTGCAGAACACGGTGGCCTCGGTCGGGCCGTAGACGTTGAACGCCGTGAACGGTGCCTCCGGGCGCGGCCGGGCGACCACCTGTTCCCCGCCGATGTGCAGGACGCGCAGCGCCGCGTCCTCGGGCCAGGGTTCGGCGAGGACGGCCTCGCCGATCGGTGTCGGGAGGTTGGCGACGGTGATCCCCCGCTCCACGAACCAGCGGGTGAGGGCGGCCGGGTCGAGCCGGGCCTCGTCCGGTACGGCGTACAACCGGGCGCCCGAGGCCAGTGCCGGCCAGATCTCCACGTGCCCGAAGTCGAAGCCGGGGCTGGAGTACCAGGACAGGCGGTCCCGGTCGGTGACGGGCACGTCGGACAGATACCAGGACAGGGTGGCGGCCATGTTGCCGTGCTCCACGGCCACGCCCTTGGGCCTCCCCGTGGAACCGGAGGTGTAGAGGACGTACAGCAGGTCGTCGGCGGCGGGCGTGGGCAGCTCGCCGGGCGGGGTGGCGGGTGCGTCGAGGTCGACGTGGACGCGGGGTACGTCGGGTATCTCGTCGGCGACCGGGTGCGCGGGGTCCTGGCAGACGAGGGCGCGGGGGCGGGCGTCGGCGAGCATGGCCGTCAGCCGGGGGACGGGCTGGGCCGGGTCGAGCGGGAGATAGGCGGCGCCGCTGGTGACGATCCCGACCAGGGCGGCGACGAACTCCGCGCCTTTGGGCAGCGCGACCGCCACGATGTCCCCGGCTCCGATGCCGGCCGCCGTCAGTCGCGCGGTGACCGCGTCGGCCGCGCGGCGCAGTCGCGACCTGGTCCATTCGGTGCCGTCGGCGTCGACGAGGGCGACCTCGTCCACGTCGTCGGGCCGTACGTTCGTCAGGGCTTCGGGGTGCCTGTCCGCCGGGCGGCTCACCTCCCAGGTACGGAGCAGGTCCGTGTCTCCGGCCGTGAGGAGGGGGAGGTCGCCGATGGTCGTCGCCGTGTCGTCGGCGATCGCGGTGAGGACGAGGTGCAGCTGGTCCACGAGACGCTGTGCGGTGGTCCCGTCGTACAGCTCGGTGTCGTACTTGACGCGCAGGTTGAGGCCGTCGCGGTCCTTGGTGACCAGCAGCATGAGTTCGAGCGGTGCGGAGTCTCCGGCGCCGGAGATCGGCTCGGCGCGCAGGCCGGGCAGGTCGATGCCGGGCAGGGCCTCGTTGTCGAAGTCGATGGAGACCGGGGTGAGCGGGCGCGGTGCGCCGGGTTCGGGGTTGATCTCGGCGATGAGTCCGTCGAGGCGTACGTCGGCCCGTTCGCCGGCGTCCAGCAGACAGTCGCGGGCGGCGCGGACCGCGTCGGAGAGGCTGGTGTCGTCGGTGAGGGCGCAGCGCAGCGGCAGCAGCGAGACGAAGAAGCCGACGACGTCCTGGGCCTGTGGGTCGCGCTGCCCGAAGGTCGTGGCGAGGACGAACTCGTCCTGTCCGGAGAAGCGGCGCAGCACGGTCTGCCAGCCGGTGAAGAGGGTGGCGAAGAGGGTGACGCGGTGCCGGCTGCTCCAGGACTGGAGCCGTGCCGTGGTCGCGGTGTCGAAGCGGGCGGTGACGGAGGCGCCCTGTCCCTTGGGGAAGCGGGGGCGCGGCCGGTCGGTGGGCATCCGCAGGACGGGCGGTGTCTCCCCCAGGTGGGCCCGCCACCACGCGAGGTCGTCGGGCCGGTCGACGGCGGACGGCAGGGTGAGGCCGGTGCCCGCCGGTCCGCCGAAGTCGGGGGCGCGGCCGTCGAGTTGGGCCCGGTAGGCCTCCTGGAGATCCCGGGTGACCAGGTCGGCCGAGTGGCTGTCGATGACGATGTGGTGCATCCCGAGGACGAGCAGATGGTCGTCCTCGGCGAGCCGCACGAGTCCGGCGTGGAACAGCGGCCCGTCCGCGAGGTCGTAGCGGTGTTCGTTCTCGGCGCGCAGCGCGGTGCGGATCGCCGCCTCGGGCGACTGGCCGCGGGCGTCGGTGACGGCGAAGTCGACGGGCGCCGGCGCCTTCACCACCTGGCGGAGTGTCTCGCCGGTCTCGTCGTCCGCGTCGACGCGGAAGACCGTGCGCAGTCCGTCGTGCCGGTCGACGGCCCTCTGTACGGCGGCTCGCAGGGCCGTGCGGTCCAGCCGGCCGTGCAGCCGTACGGCCTGGAGTTCGTTGTAGGCGACGTCCCCCGCGAGCCGGGCGGCGAGCCACAGCCGGCGCTGGGCGGCGGTGGCCGGCGCGGTCCGCTCCGCCGCGCTGTCGTCCCACGGCTCCTCGTGGACGGCGTCGTGGACGGCGTCGATGAGGGAGTTCAACCGGTCCGAGGGGCTCTCGGGGGTCGGGGGAACTGTGCCAGACGGGACGTCACCGTGGTAGCGACGACGGAGCGCGTCCAACTGGCCCATTCCTGCGTGCAGTTGGTCGGAGGTCACCCCGAAGTCCACCAGCGCGGCGATCTCGTCGACGCCCGCGGCGCGTACGGCGTCGACGATCGCGGCGCAGCTGTCGGGGGAGCCGATCAGCGCGCGCTCGTCGCAGTACCTCCGGTAGGCGCGGCGGAAGATGTAGTCGAGGTCGTCCTCGCTGGTGGCGGAGACGTCGATGCCGAGCCCGAGGCTGTTGGCGACCTGGCCGGACAGGGCGAGGGAGGACCGCATGTAGCGGGAGAGGGGGTCGAGTGCCTCGTCGCGTGCGGCGGCCGGATCGCTGCCCAGGTAGGTGTGCATCAGCACCACGACCCGGCCGGCGTCGGGGTCGAGGCCGTGTTTCTCGCGGGTCGCGCGGTAGTGCGCCACGTTGTCCGCGAGCTGTTCCACCGACTGGGCCATGAGGTTGGTGAGGATGCCGAGATCTGCCCGGGCCGCCTCCTCGTACGACTCCCGGCGGCCGACGACGGCCATGTACATCGGCGGCTCCGCCTGCACGGGACGCGGGAACAGCCGTACGTCGACCTCCCCGTCACCCGCGGTGCGCCGTACCGTCTCGCCCCGCCACAGCGCCCGGATCTGTTCCAGGTGGGTCCGGGTCACCTCCTTGTGGCGGCCGAAGGTGTCCGGGTAGAAGACGAAGTCCCGCGAGTTCCAGCCGCTCGCACAGCCCAGGCCGACGCGTCCGCCGGACAGGTTGTCGACCATGGACCATTCCTCGGCGACCCGGACCGGATCGTGCAACGGCAGCACGACGGAACCCGAGTTGATCCGGATCCGGTCGGTCTCGCGGGCGATGGCCGCGGCCAGCACGGCGGGGTTCGGGAAGAGGCCGCCGAAGGAGTGGAAGTGCCTTTCGGGCAGCCACACACCGTGGAATCCGTGCTCGTCGGCGTACTTGGCGCTGTCGATGAGGGTCCCGTACCGGTCCTTCTGCCCGGCGCCGTCCTCGGGGTAGTCGCCGAAGAAGGAGAGGCTGAAGGCGGGAGCGGGACGCGTGACGGGCGGGGCTGCCTTGGGTGCGGCAGAAGCCGTCGGTGCCGTCCGCCGGGGGAAGAAGCCGCCCTGCCGCAGCTCGCGCAGCGAGTCCCGGACCGTGTCGGTGATGAACTCGACGTCCGTGTCGGTGTGCGCGGTGGACAGGAAGAAGCTGCGCCACTCCCAGACGTACAGCCCCTTGAGGACCATGTGGTGGTAAAGGAGGTCCATGTCGGCCCGGTGGTCGAACTTGAACATCGACCCGAAGTGCTTGAGCCGGAGCGGGAACTCCTCCTCATCGAAGAACCCGTTGAGCGTGCCGGCCAGGTGGTCGGTGCGGGCGTTGAGCCGGTCCTGGAGCGTGGGGCTGTGTTCCTTCAGGTGGGTGAGCACCGCCTTGGCGGCGGTCATCGCGAGGGGGTGCTGGATGTACGTCCCGCCGAAGAAGGTGGTGTCGTGGCCCGGGCCGCTGTCGTCGCCGTAGCTCCAGAACCCGCCGTCGATGCCGTCCATGATGTCCGCGCGGCCCGCGATCGCGCCGATCGGGTAGCCGCCGCCAATGGCCTTGCCGTACGTGGCCAGGTCGGGCTGGACGCCGTAGAGGCCCTGGGCTCCTCGTACGTGCGGGCGGAAGCCGGTGAGCATCTCGTCGAAGAACAGGACGATGCCGTGCCGGCGGGTGACCTCGCGCAGCTTGCGGACGAACTCGGCCGGTCGCAGGCTCGGGTTGCGGCTCTGGACCGGTTCGACGACGACCGCGGCGATGGTGTCGCCCAGGGCGTCGATGGCGTCGAGGCTCGCGGGGTCGCCGTACGGCAGGACGGTGAGGTCGTCGACCGCGCCCTGCGGGATGCCGTGGGAGACGGGCACGGTCCGGTGTCCGTCACCGCCCATGGCCCGGCCGAGGACGTTGTCGGCGTGGCCGTGGTAGGCGCCCGTGAAGGAGACGATGCGGTTGCGGCCGGTCGCGGCGCGGGCGAGCCGGATGGCCGCGGAGTTCGCCTCGGTGCCGGAGTTGGCGAACGCGACCCGCTCGAAGCCCGTCAACTCGCTGAGGAGTTCGGCCGCTTCGCCGGTCTCGGGACTGCGCGGGCCGAGCCGGAGGCCACGGCCGAGGTGTTCGCGGACGGCCTCGGTGACGAACTCGGGCTCGTGGCCGAAGAGCAGGACACCGAAGCCCATGGTGATGTCGACGTACCGGTTGCCGTCGATGTCCTCCAGCCACGAACCGGAGGCCCGTCGGGCGGCGAGCGGGTACTGCATCTCCTTGCTGCCCTTGCGGAACCCGACCGCCGCACGGCTGTCGGCCAGCACCTTCCGGTGGCGCTGGGTCAGTTCCTTCGAGGACCGGGTCCTACGGGTGTAGCGCTCGACGAGGTCCGCCACATGCGCCCGCTGCGCCTCGCTGGTCGATCCCGCGGCCATCCCGGACGCGGCGGAGACGGCCACGCGGGGGCCGTGCACGGCGGGTGCGGGCGAGGTCGGTGGAGCAGGCCGCGCGGACGCCGGCGGCGCCGGCACCCCTGATCCCCCGGCGATCAGGGCGAGTTGGTGGGCGAGGCGGTCCACCGCGGAGGGCGGCTCGGCGGACGGTGACACCGGCCCGCTCCCCGCGCTCACGCCTCCGCTCCCTTCCGGCCGGCCAGCGCGGTGAGCTGCGCCAGGATCTGGAGCTGCCCTTCCGCGATCACCTGAACCTGCCGGGCGAGCAGAGCCACGGTCTCCCGACTGGCGTATCCGGGCTCCGCGTCGACGGGCTCGGGCGTATCAACGGGTGCTTCCGGCAAGGGGGTTGGAGCAAGTGTCGGTGCCGCGGGTGTCTCGGTCGCGCCGGACGCGGGGCCCATCCGCTCCGCCACCAGCGCCGCCAGCGACTCCGGCGTCGACGCCTCCTCGAACAGCTCCCGCATCGACACCCGAACCCCCAGCCCCTCCTCCAACTCCCGCAGCAGACTCACCATCTGGAAGGAATCCGCGCCCAGATCCACGAACGCCCGGTCCCCCACCACCTCCGGCACCGCACACCCCAGATGCCGCGCGGCCAATTCCGTCACACGGGCCAGCACCGACTCGGTCATGTCGTTCTCCTTGCTCGGCGGGCTGTCGCCCGAGGTGTTCGATGAGTGGGCCGACGGGATGTCGTCCGTCGGGTTGCGCGGCGCCGGGTCCCGCGCGAGCGGCACCACGAGGGCGGGTCCCGACCAGTGCCGGGCCCGTTGGAAGGGGTAGCGGGGCAGGGGGATCCGTCGGCCGCCCGTGCCCTCCAGGACGTGGTTCCAGTCGACGGGCAGGCCGTGGCAGTACAGGTCTGCCAACGCGGCCCACAGCGACGGCAGTTCGGTGCCGCGCCGGTGAGCCGCCACGGCGACGATGCCGGGCCGCGAGCGCCGCACCATGCCGGTGAGACCACTGCCGGGGCCCACCTCCAGTACTGCGGTGTGGGCGTCTGCGGCCAGGCGCTCAAGTACCGCGTCGAAGCGGACGGGTTCACGGGCCTGCCGTACGAGGTAGTCCGCGTCCGGCACCCAGCCCTCGGCCCGCAGGATGCCGTCGACGCTGCTGACGAACGGGGTGGTGAGCGGAGTGAAGGTCACCGTGCCCAGCGCGTCGCGCAGTTCGTCGAGGACCGGGTCGAGCGCGGTGGTGTGGAAGGCGCGGTCCACCGGGAGCCGGCGCACGCCGACACCGTTGGCTTCGAGGAGACGGCAGCCCTCCTCGACGGCCGGCGTCGGCCCGGCGAGCACGTGGTTGCCGGTGCCGTTGACGGCCGCGAGTTCGAGGCCCGGCACCTTGGTGAGGAGCTCGTCGATCTGCTCGCGGTCCGCCAGTGCCGCCAACATCCCACCGGGGCTGGTGCGTTGCCGCATCATGCGGCCGCGCAAGGTGGTCAGCCGTATGCCGTCGGCGAGCGAGAACGCTCCGGCGGCGCACAGGGCCGCGTACTCGCCGACGCTGTGTCCCGCGGTCACGGCCGGGACGACGCCGAAGTGCTCCCACAGCCGGGTCAGCCCCAACTGGAAGGCGAACAGGGCCGGTTGGGCTGTCTCCGTCTCCCAGAGGTGACCCGGCGCGACAGGGCCCGGATCGAGCAGCGGCCCCAACAGGCCCGCGCCGCCTGCCTCCTTGTGGAGGTGCTCGCACTCGTCGAGCACCTCTCGTACGACGCGGAAGCGGTCGTAGAGATGCCGTGCCATGCCGGGGTACGGGCTGCCCTGGCCGCTGAAGAGCATCGCGAGGGTGGCCGTTCCCCGGGAGATCTCACCGGTGGCGTAGGGCACCGGCGGGGCCGTGGTGTCCGTACGGGTGAGGAAGGCGTCCAGTGAATCGGCCAGTTCCCGTGGGGTGTTGCCGAGGGCGACGAGGCGGTGGCGCAGATGGCGCCTGCCGGTGAGGGCGGTCGTGAGGACGTTCTCGACGGGGGCGGGCGGGGTGCCGCGCAGCCTGTCGCGCCATGAACGGGCGTACTCCTCCAGCGCGTTGCCGTCGCGGGCGGACACCGCGAGCAGGCCCGGTGGCGGGACCGACGAGGTTCTGGGGCGGGGGTCCGGTGCCTCCTCCAGCACGATGTGGACGTTGGTGCCGCCGACGGCGAGCGAGTGGACACCGGCGCGGCGGGGTTCGGGGCCCCGGGGCCACGGCCGGGGGCTGTCGGGCAGGTGGAAGGGGCTGCCGTCGATGTCCAGGAGAGGGTTGGGCCGGGTGAAGCCGGCGAGCGGCGGGATCTCTCCGTGCTTGAGGACCAGCACGGCCTTGACGAGACCGCCGAGCCCGGCGCAGACGTCCAGGTGGCCGATGCTGGACTTGACCGCGCCCAGTGCGCAGAACCCCACCTCGTCGGTGGACCGGCGGAACGCGGCGGAGAGGCCGGCGAACTCGATCGGGTCGCCCTTGTAGGTGCCGGTGCCGTGGGCTTCCAGATAGCCGATGCTGTCCGCCGTGACGCCGGCCGTCTCCAGCGCACGGAGCACCGCGTCCCGCTGGCCGGCGGCACTGGGGGCGAGGTAACTGTCCTTCTGGGCGCCGTCGTTGGTGATCCCGATGCCACGGATGACCGCGTGGACGGTGTCGCCGTCGGCGAGGGCGCGGTCCAGGGGCTTGAGCAGGACGGCGGCCACTCCGCTGCCGCCCACGGTGCCGTCGGCGTCGGCGTCGAAGGCCCGGCACCGGCCACTGGCCGAGAGCACCGAGCCGTTGATCCTGCGGTAGCCGGAGACCTGGGGCAGGTGCACGGCCGAGGCACCGGCCAGCGCCAGGTCCGCGTCACCGGCCCGCAGCGCCTGGCAGGCCTGGTGCACGGCGACCAGCGCGCTGGAGCAGGCCGTCTGGACGGAGACCGCCGGGCCGGTCAGGTCGAGCAGATAGGCGACCCGGGTGGCGAGGAAGTCCGCCGAGGTGCCGAGCGCCGGCCGGGCCGCGGTGGCCCAGTCGCGCACGTCCCATCCGACCTCGGCGAGGTTGTTCAGCAGGTAGGTGTTGAGGGGGTGGAGCTGGTATCCGGCGCTGGCGAAGACCCCGACCCGCAGGTCCGGGGCCGCTGCCGCGTATCCCCCGTCCTCCAGGGCGTGGTAGGCGCATTCGAGGAACAGGCGCTGCTGGGGGTCCATCGACGCGGCCTCACGGCCGTTGACGCCGAAGAAGGGGGCGTCGAAGGCGCTGACGTCGCCCAAGGTGCCGGCGGCCGCCACGAACTCCTTGGCCGTGCGCTCCTGTTGGGGGATCCCGGCGGCGTCGAGTTCCTCGTCGGTGAATCCGCGGACGGCCGTTCGCCCCGACTTCACCAGGTCCCAGAAGGTCTCCTCGGAGTCCGCTCCCGGGAACCGGAACGACATGCCGATGACGGCGATGTGCCCTTCGGTGGATCGTGCGGTCACGACCGGATCACCTGACTTCTTCGACGGGAGGGATTGCGGAGGCGCGGGATCGTCGTAGGGACGCGGAGTCGGGACGTCTCCCGGCGCGGACCAGCCGGGCGAGGAAGGCCAGCGCCATGACGATCGCGGTCCCGTGTGCCGCGGCGACGACGTCGAGCGGCGGGAGGAATTCGAGCGCGGCCGAGGTGAGCACCATGCCGACGCCGACCCCGAGGTTCTCGACGGTCGCCGAGAAGCCGAAGACGTAGCCCCGCCGGTCGTCGGGCACGCTCTGGAGCCGCGAGATGTACGACACCTCGGTGAAGCCGTCGGCCGCGCCGGCCACGAGGGCGGTCACCGCGGTGACCGCCGGGGGAAACCCGCAGAAGGCCAGGATGAAGGCCGCCGACATGAGGCAGGTCCCGAGCGCGAAGGCCCGCTCCTCGAACGTCCGGCCCGTCCGCCGGCTGTATCGGGAGAGGAACTGCTGGAAGGCGATGTTGCCGATGGCCCACAGCACCCAGAACCCGCTCATGAAGGCGGCGGGGTGGTGCGGGTCGAGCATGCTCGAATAGACGGGGAGCGCCACGTTGTGCGACGACGAGCCGAGGCCGTCGATCGCCCTGATGGCGATCATGGGCAGCAGGACCGGCGCGGCCCACAGGAAACGCACTGCGGTGCGCTGGGCGGCGACGAACGACTCGGGGGCGTCCTCCTCCGCCTGCGCGTCCGTCTTCGGTCCGGTGATCGGGAGGGCCGTGAGGATCGCCGCCGAGACGACGAACGAGGCCGCGTCGACGATGAACGCCGTACGGTACCCGGCCCAGCCCAGGACGACTCCGGCGGACGCGAAGCCGAGCACCATGGCCAGTGAACGGCCCGTGACGAGAAGGCTGTTGGCGCGGGCCCGGAGATCCTGTCCGACGATGTCCGGGACGATCGCCCGGAGGAACACCTGGGAGATCGTGCCGCCCACGCCGGTGACGACGGCCAGGCCGTAGAGGATCTCCTTCCGCGCACCCGACGGAGCGGCGATCAGAACGGCCAGGGCGACGGCCTGGCTCACCTCGGCGGTGACCATGACGAGCTTTCGCCGGCGGTGGTGCACGAGGCGTCCCGCCATGAATCCCGTGAGGAATCCGGCGGCGAGCCGGACCGCGAGAAGAAGTCCGGAGAACAGCGCGCTCTTGGTGAGCTCGTACGCGAACAGGTTCAGCGCGAGCATATTGAGATAGCTGCCGTAAGCCGATATCGCGTTCCCGAAGACCAGGAAGCGGAAATACTTCACGCGTCAACCCCGTTCCCATAAACGGACCGGATCACCCCCGACCACCTGGAACGATCATGGAAGGTCGAGGCAACGCGTTGTATCCGTAGTAATACCCACGGCCGATTTTCGTAACGTAACGAGGTCCGTCGGCGGCCCGGGTCAGGCCGTCCTCTCCTGCGCCCAGACCCCGATCTGCACCCTGGTGTACAGCCCGGTCTTCTTGCGGATGTTGTCCAGGTGGGTTTCCACGGTCCGGATCGACACCCCCATCCGCCGGGCCATCTGATAGTTCGTCATGCCGTCCGCGAGCATGGCGACGGCCTGGCGCTCCCGCTCGGTCAGCCTCGCCGACGCCCCCGCGCCAGGCCCCGAGGTGAGTCGGTCCTCGTCGCCCTGGAACCACGAGCTCAGTCCCTGCACGGTGAGTTCCGACGCCAGCCGGCGCGCGCGGAGCACCTGCGCCGCGGTGCACTCGGGGAGGGATGCGGCGAGGGCGGCCTCGAACCTGTTCCGCCACCATCGCTCGGCGCGCGGTTCCGTCGTCGCGCACCAGCTCTTCAGCAGCTCCGCCAGCAGCACCGTCCGGAAGTGCCGCCCCCGCATCGTCGACACGATGGCGAGCCCGTGCACCAGCCACACCCTGCGCAGATGGTCCGCGTTCCTGGTCAGCGCGTCGAGGAGAAGGCGCTCGGCCCGGGCCGCGTCGTCGCGCGCGATGGCTATCTGGGCGGTGAGCAGGTCCGCTCGCTCCCTGTTGTACGCCGGAATGTCGAAGGGAATTCCACCGGCCCGCGCCCGGTATTCCTGAAGAAGCCCTTCGGCCTCGGTGTCGTCGCCCAGATATATGTGGATCTCGACGAGGCAGAGAGCGGCCTGGTTCCACACCGCGGGGTCTTCGACGGCGGACAGCGCGCGGAGCGCCTCGGCGCACAGGGCCGCACCCGGTGCCCGCTCCTCCAGTTCGAGATGGCAGGCGGCCGCCAGGGCCAGCGCGAGGATGAGCCGGGCCGGACGGTGAAGCGGCCTTTCCATCCTGGCCGCCTCCGACGACCGCTCCAGGGCGGTCCGGTAGTCGCCCTCGCCGAACGCGTGCCATGCCGCGAACCATTCGAGGGAGGCCCGATGCCCGTTCTCCGGGCCCGGTACGGCCAGCGCGCGGCACAGGACACGACGGGCCCCGACCGGATCGCCCTGTTCCAGCAGCGACCGGGCCAGTGCGGGCGCGAGGGCATGCCCCCGGCTGTCGCCGCGTTCCGACGTCCACTCCAGCGCCCGGTGGAGCGCTTCCACCTCACGGCAGACCGGGGCCACTTCAGCGGCGGGGGGAACACTCGGGCCGTGGAACGGCTCCGTGATCTCCGTCAGCCACTCCACGAGCCTGTCGTGCGTCCGGTCGAACTCCCCGGCCCGCATGAGGCGTTGAAGCTCGTACTTCCTGAGGGGCGCGGCCTGCCGGAACCGCCTCCCCTGTCCCGGTCCCTGGTCGACGCCTCTCAGCAGACAGCGGGACTCCAGCCGCAGCAAGGTCTCCAGCACGGCAGCGGGCCCTTCCCCCTCGTCCGCGCACACCGCGGTCGCCGCCTCGATGCCGAACTCCCCTGGAAACACGGCCAGTCGACGGCTGAAACGGCGGTCGCGGTCACCGAGGAGGGAGTGGCTCCCCCCGATGACGGAGGAGAAGGTCCGTCCGTCCGCCAGACCCGCCTCGCCGAGCAGGAACGTCAGCGGATCCGCCAGCGCCACCCGGATGTCCTCGATGCACAGCAGCCGTACCCAGCGCGCCGCCATCTCCAGACCGAGCGGAATCCCTTCCAGGCTGCGGCAGACGTCGACCACGCCGGCGAGGTTGTCCTGCCCGAGCCTGAAGTGCCGGTCCACGGCGCGGGCCCGCTCGACGAAGAGCAGCACCGCGTCCGACCGCAGCAGCACGGACGCGATGTGCGGCGCCCCGTCCTCCGGAAGGGGCAGCGCGTCGACCCGGAGCACGGACTCCTCCGGAACGGAGAGCGACTCCCGGGAGGTGACGAGGAAGGACAGTCCCGGGAACTCGGGAAGGAGCTTCTCGATCAGCCGGGAGCAGACGTCGATCCGGTGGTCGCAACCGTCCAGATGGGCCAGGACCCGCCGCCGCGGCTCCGGCGGAGTTCCGTCGCCGACGGCCCGCACGCGTCCCGACCGTCCCGGTGCGAAGGCGGCATGGAGAGCGGACAGGAAGGCGGACCCCGGAGCGAGGTCCTCGTCGCCCGCCGTCTCCACGTCGAGACTGTGCACCTCCGTGAACCGCGCCCCCGCGCCCTTGACGTACTCAAGGGCGAGCCTGGTCTTCCCGATTCCTGCCTGGCCGGTCAGCGTGACCACCTTGGCCCGGGCGAACAGTTCGTCGATCTCCGACAGTTCTCGCCGACGCCCCACGAAGGCATCGGTACGGCGTTGGAGGGGCCCGGCCGTCGCGACCGCCCGGCCCGGACGTGGTTGCCCCACGCCCAGCGCCTTACGACGACGGTACGCCCGCTGTCGGCACGCATTCGAGCAGTACCGCGTCGGCCGCCCTTTGGAATACCCAGCGGCGCCCATATACGCGCCGCATTCGAGGCATTCGCAGACGCTCTTCATGGTGCAACCCCTCGCAGGCTCCGTCATCTGCAGTGATCATGCACACCGCCCGACAGAGCCATGCACGGGAAAATCACGCGCACGATCAAAACAACGACAAAGAATCACGGAAAGCTGTCAACTCCCTGTCCCCCGGCTTTGCTTGAACGAAATTCCATTTCTGCAAAAAGGGGCCTGCGGAAACACACCCGTCACTTCGCGGCGAGTTCGCCGTCCCCAGTTTTCGCCGTCACCAGTTTTCGAAGGCACCCCGCGCAAGACACCGGGCGGATGGGGCCGACACGGCCGTACCGTCGGCCAACGGGACCTACGGCAAGGGCAGTCGCCCCTCGGCGTCCCGCACCGAAAGACAACTGCCCCTCATACAGCAGCCGTTTCTCAGCCGCCCTCACCAACACCCGCCGCCCCGGCGGCAGGATGCGTGGCCGCGACAGCCTCCCCCTCGCCGTGCGGCGCGCGGGCACGGATGCCGATCGTGAGGAAGGCGACGGCCGCGGCGATCAGCATGCCGATGCCGCCGACCAGGGCGCAGGTGTGCAGCGCGTCCGTGAAGCTCGCCCCGTAGGCGGCCAGGGCCCGGCCCGTCGCCTCGCCGGTGTTCAGGTGCAGGAACGCGCCCGCCTGGATGCCGGCGCCGTCGACCATGCCGATGACCTGGCCCTGGTCGGCAGGGTCGAGGCCGGACGCGGCGACGTGGGCGGGCAGGGTGCCGAGGGTGCGGTGGGTGAGGACGACGCCGAAGATGGCGGGGCCCAGGGCGCTGCCGATCTGCCGGAGGGCGCTGTTGGCGGCACCGGCGGTGCTGCCCAGCCGGCGCGGCAGACTGTTCATGGCGATGGTGGTGATGGGGGCCATCGCCAGCGCGATGCCGATGCCCAACACCGCGATGACGAGGGCCGCTTCGCCGGTTCCGGTGGTGGCGTCGAAGAGGCTGACCAGGAGCGCCCCGATGCCGCCGACGAGCAGTCCGGTCACCAGCACGAGGCCGGGCGAGAACCGGTGCATGAGCCGGCCGACCACCGGGCCGAGGACGACGGTGAAGCCGTTGAGCGCGATCAGGCGCACCCCGATGTCCCACGTCGAGGCGTGATGGACGAGCCCGAAGTACTCGCTGAGCGAGAAGACCAGCCCGACCTGGGCGAACAGGGTGAGCGCCATGACGAACGCGGCCCCGGAGAACGCCGGGGACGTGAAGAGCCGCATGTCCAACATCGGGCAGCGCGACCGCAGTTCGACCAGGACGAAGGCCGGCAGGGCGAGCGCCGCCACGACGAACGCGGTGACGACCTCGGCCGAACCCCAGCCCGGGGCGCCGCCGCCCTCGATGACGCCGTAGACGATGGCGGTGACGGCGACGACGGCCAGGAGTTGGCCGGGGATGTCGAGGTGGCGTTCGCGGTCCGAGCGGGAGTCGGTCAGGGCGAAGGCGCCGACCAGGACCGTGACGGCGCCGACGGCCAGGGTGGGCAGGAAGATCCAGCGCCAGCTCGCGTGCTCCACGATCAGGCCGTTGAAGAGGGGGCCGAGGGTCAGGCCGAGGCCGAGGGCGGCCGTCCACAGGGCTATCGCGGCGCCCCGTTTGCGGTGGTCGGGGCAGACGTGGCTGATCAGGCCGAGGGTCGCGGGAAGCAGGGCGGCGGTGCCGACGCCGGTGAGCGCCTGGCCGACGCAGACCTGGACGACGCCGTGCGCGGTGAGGGCGACGAGACAGCCGAGACAGGACAGCGTCAGGCCGATCAGGTACATCTTCTTGCGGCCGTAGAGGTCGCCGACGACACCGCAGGTCAGGAGCAGGGCGGCGGTCGGCAGGATGAACGCGTCGGTGATCCACTGGAGCCCGGTGGTGGACGCGTCGAGCGCCTGCTGGATCACCGGGAGCGCGACCGACACCCCGACGACCGGCAGGTAGGAGACGAAGACCCCCACGCAGGCCAGGGCGATGGTGGCGGTGACGTTCCGGGACGGGGCCTCCGGCTGGGGGGCCGGCGGTGAGACTTCGGACACCTGGGTCGGCATGGCACCTCGCGCTTGATCGGCTCGAATCTCCATTGACGTAAGCCATTTCTTCTCGGGAAATCGCTTCGGACCGTATACGGGGACCCGGTCCAGGAGATGCCGTTGGACCTGCAAGCTAAGGTGAACAGCCGCGACGACAGGACGTCTCGTCGAGCGGGAACGCGCAGCTGGCGGGCGGTTCAGCCCGCGGCGACGTTGGCGGTGATCAGCCGGAGAAGCCGCTTGGCCAGGGCGTCCTGATCGGGCGTCAGGCCCATGGCGTCACCGATGGCGAGGGGCACGGCGGCGGCCCGCTGCTCCAGCAGGTGTTGTTCTACCCGGTCACCGACGCGAACTTCGACACCGGTTCCTACGACCGGTTCGCCACCGGCTACTTCCTGCGCCGCGACGGCATGCAGTGGTTCTGGGACCAGTACACGACCGACGAGGCCGAGCGCGCCCAGATCACGGCCTCCCCGCTGCGGGCAACCACCGAGCAGCTCACCGGGCTGCCCCCGGCCCTCGTCATCACCGGCGAGGCCGACGTCCTGCGCGACGAGGGCGAGGCGTACGCCGACAGGCTCCGCGAGGCCGGAGTCCCCGTCACCGCCGTCCGTTTCCAGGGGGTCATCCACGACTTCGTGATGCTCAATGCCCTGCGCGAGACGCACGCCGCCGAGGCCGCGATCACGATGGCCGTCACCGTCCTGCGCAAGGCGCTCGCCTCCGCCTGACGCACGCGCCGCCCTCTCTCGCTGACGCGCGCACCATCCTTGCGATACGGCACACTCGGCCGCATGGACACCGATGCGTTCGTACGGACCCTGGACCGGGAGGGCGGCCTGCTGGCCTCGGCCGCGGAGGCGGCGGGCGTCGACGCCGAGGTGCCGCCCTGTCCGGGGTGGCAGGTGCGGGATCTGCTGCGGCACACGGGGGTGGTGCATCGCTGGGCGACCGCGTTCGTCGCCGATGGGCACACCGCGTACCACCCCGACGGCGGCCTCCCGGACCTGGACGGCGCCGAGTTGGTGGCCTGGTTCCGGGCGGGGCACCGCTCCCTCGTGGACACCCTCTCCGCCGCCCCGCCCGACGTGGAGTGCTGGCAGTTCTTCGCGGCGCCGTCACCGCTCGCGTTCTGGGCACGGCGGCAGGCGCACGAGACGACCGTGCACCGGATGGACGCCGAGGCGGCGCGCGGCGGAACGGCCGGCGAGATCGCCCCGGACTTCGCGGCCGACGGCATCGACGAGTTGCTGCGCGGCTTCCATGGCCGCAGCAAGAGCAGGGTCCGCAGCGAGAAGCCCCGGGTGCTGCGGGTGCGCGCGACGGACGCGGACGACGCCGTGTGGACCGTACGGCTGTCCCAGGAACCGCCCGCCGCCGAGCGGGACGGCACCGGGGTCGCCGACTGCGAACTGGCCGGTCCTGCCGGGCAGTTGTACCGGGCGCTGTGGAACCGGGGGCCGTTCCCGAGCGTGACCGGTGACGTGTCGGTCGCAGGGCTGTGGCGGGAGAAGTCCGCCGTAACGTGGAGCTAGAGGATCCGGAGCTGACGGATCTGGAGCTGACGATGCGTCAGCTGGTCAGCATCTTCGTCAACACCGCGCGCTGCAACGGGAGTACCTCACCGTGCAGCGTCCGCCCCTTGTCCGTGAGGGTCACACGGACGCCCCGCCGGTCCTCCGCGCACATGCCGCGCTCGACGAGGCCGTCCTTCTCCAGCCGGGCGATCAGGCGGGACAGGGCGCTCTGACTGAGGTGGACACGCTCGGAGATCTCCTGGACGCGAAACGCGTCGCAGTCGCCGGACAGTACGTCCAACACCTCGAAGTCGCTGCCGCACAGGCCGTGTTGATGCAGAGCCCGGTCGAGTTCGCACTGCGTGCGGGCATGCAGCGCCAGCATCTCCCGCCATTGGTCCACGAGCGCCTGTTCGGCCTTCTTCGCCGCCATGACAGCGCACCGTAGCAGAGAAACGAGTTTGTTGCATCGGAATTAAATGCGTTCGCATTCAATGCATGCGCATGTATTGTCTGCGGCATGACCTCTCCGCTCTCCCCTCCCGCGGCCCCGTCCTCGGCGGTCCGCTGGACCCCACGGCTGTGGGGCACCCTGCTGGTGCTCTGCGCCGCGATGTTCCTGGACGCGCTCGACGTGTCGATGGTCGGCGTCGCCCTGCCCTCCATCGGCTCCGAACTCGACCTCTCCACCTCGACGCTCCAATGGATCGTCAGCGGCTACATCCTGGGATACGGCGGCCTGCTCCTCCTCGGCGGCCGCACCGCCGACCTGCTCGGCCGACGCCAGGTCTTCCTGGTCGCCCTGGGTGTCTTCGCGGTGGCCTCGCTGCTCGGCGGGCTCGTCGACTCGGGCCCGCTGCTGATCGCCAGCCGTTTCATCAAGGGCCTCAGCGCGGCCTTCACCGCACCGGCCGGCCTGTCGATCATCACGACGACGTTCCCCGAGGGCCCGCTGCGCAACCGCGCCCTGTCCATCTACACCACCTGCGCGGCCACCGGTTTCTCGATGGGCCTGGTCCTCTCCGGCCTGCTCACGGAGGCCAGTTGGCGCCTCACCATGCTGCTCCCCGCGCCGATCGCCCTGCTCGCCCTCCTCGCCGGTCTCAAGCTGCTGCCGCGCAGCGAACGCGAGAAGGACCACAACGGCTACGACATCCCGGGCGCCGTCCTCGGCACCGCCTCGATGCTGCTGCTGGTGTTCACCGTCGTACAGGCACCGGAAGTCGGCTGGACGTCGGCCCGAACTCTCCTGTCTTTCCTGGCAGTTGCCGTCATGCTGACCGTCTTCGTGTACGTCGAGCGGCGCTCCGCGGGGCCGTTGATCCGGCTCGGGGTGCTGCGCTCTGGCAACCAGATCCGCGCCCAGCTCGGCGCGATGGCCCTCTTCGGGTCGTACGTCGGCTTCCAGTTCCTGGTCACGTTGTACATGCAACAGCTGCTCGGCTGGTCGGCGTTGCACACGGCTCTCGCCTTCCTGCCGGCCGGGGCGCTGGTGGCGGCGTCCTCGACGAAGATGGGGGCGATCGTCGACCGGTTCGGCACCCAGCGGCTGATCGTGGTGGGCTTCGCGCTGATGGTCGTGGGGTACGCCCTGTTCCTGCGGGTCAGCGTCGACCCCGTGTACGCGTCTGTCATCCTGCCGTCGATGCTGCTGATCGGAGCGTCCTTCGCGCTGGTCTTCCCCTCGCTCAACATCCAGGCCACCAACGGGGTCGACGACCATGAACAGGGCATGGTCTCCGGGCTGTTGAACACCTCGGTGCAGGTGGGCGGCGCGATCTTCCTGGCCGTCGTCACGGCCGTGGTCACCGCGCACGCGCCCGCGCATGCCACTCCGCAGGCGGTGCTGGACAGCTACCGGCCGGGGTTGGTGGTGGTGACGTTCATCGCGCTGGCCGGGTTGCTGATCACGCTGCCGGGGTTGCGTACCCGGCGTGCCCAACAGTCCATCGTCGTGGCCAAGTCCACAGTGACGGAGGCGGAGCGCGTGGCGGTCAACGACTAGGCGCGTCGGATTTCGTCCGCGGGTCCGTCGTGGCTGGTCGCGCAGTTCCCCGCGCCCCTTCAGGGTGCGATCGACACCAGGCCGACTTACAAGGACCGTGCGCCCGGCGGAGCCGATTGCTCCGTCGGGCGCACCCGTGTGAGACTTTCGGGATGACTATGTACGGGGGACGGCGGACTCAGGCCGAGCGGGATGCGATGACCGTGGAGATCGGGTACGCGCTGGTCAGCGCGGCGTTCGTGGCGGCGGTGTTGTTCGGGGCGGTCGCCGGGCCGGCGCTGCTGTTCGAACTGCCGGGTGTCGTCGAGACGTTGCTCGTGCGCGGGGCGCTCGTGCTCGTACCGGTCGTCTTCCTCGTCCGGGTGGCGACCGTGCTGTACCGGTATCGGCAGGAGTCGGGTCAGCCCAGCCAGCCGGGGCGTACCAACCCCGACTCGTAGGCCAGCACGACCAGTTGGGCCCTGTCCCGGGCACCCAGTTTCACCATCGTGCGGCTGACGTGGGTCTTCGCGGTGAGGGGGCTGACGACGAGGCGGCGGGCGATCTCGTCGTTGGAGAGGCCGATGCCGACCAGGGCCATCACCTCCCGTTCCCGTTCGGTGAGCCGGGTGAGGGCGTCGGCGGTCGCGGGTTCCTTGGAGCGGGCGGCGAACTCGGCGATCAGGCGGCGCGTCACGCCCGGCGAGAGCAACGCGTCGCCCTCGACCACCGCCCTTACGGCGCGCAGGAGTTCGTCCGGTTCGGTGTCCTTGACCAGGAAGCCGGAGGCGCCGGAGCGGATCGCCTCGAAGACGTACTCGTCGAGTTCGAAGGTCGTCAGCATGACCACCTTCACGTCCTTCAGGTCGCCGTCCCCGGTGATCCGGCGGGTCGCGGCCAGGCCGTCGAGCAGCGGCATGCGGATGTCCATCAGGACGACATCGGGGCGCAGTTCGCCCACCGTGCGCACGGCCTCCTCGCCGTCGGACGCCTCACCGGCCACCTCGATGTCCGGCTGCGCGTCCAGCAGCGCCTTGAAGCCGGCCCGGACCAGGGCCTGGTCGTCGGCGAGCAGTACCCGGATCACCGGTCGTCCTCCTTCGGCGTGACCTTCAACGGCAGTACGGCGAGCACCCGGAAGCCGCCGTCCGGGCGCGCGCCCGCCTCGATCGTGCCACCGAGCGCGGCGGCCCGCTCCCGCATCCCGGCGAGCCCATTGCCGCTGCCCCCGGCGTCCTCTCCGGTCGCGGGCCCGTCGTCGTCGATGCGCAGCCGTAGTTCCCGGGGGTCGTGCTCGACGTGCACGCGCGCGTGCCGCGAACCGGAATGGCGTACGACATTGGTGAGCGCCTCCTGGACGATACGGAAGGCGGCGAGGTCGGTGTTGGGCGGTAGGCGGGGCGGCGTTCCGTCGACCGCGACGGTCAGGCCGGCGCTCGCCGCCTGCTGCACCAGTTCGGGCAGCCGATCGAGGCCGGGGGCCGGAGCGCGCGGGGCGTCGCCCGGGGTGCGCAGGGTGTCGAGGACCTGGCGGACCTCGCCGAGCGCTTCCTTGCTGGCGGCCTTGATGGTGGTGAGGGCCGTACGGGCCTGCTCGGGGTCGGAGTCGAGAAGGGCGAGGCCGACGCCCGCCTGGACGTTGATGACGGAGATGCTGTGCGCGAGGACGTCGTGCAGTTCACGGGCCATCCGCAGCCGTTCCTCGTCGGCGCGGCGCCGGGCCGCCTGGGCGCGCTCGGCTCGTTCCCGGGCCCACTGGTCGCGGCGGGTGCGGGCCAGTTCGGAGATCGCGGCGATGGCCACCACCCAAGCGGCGACGGCCACTTCACCGCCCCACGGCATCGCATGGTCGTGCTGCGGGGGCAACCACCGGTAGAGCCAGTGCGAGATCACAAGGTGCGCCGCCCACAACACACCGAGCGCGGCCCAGGCCGCCCAGCGCCGACCGGCGACGACCGCGCTGAAGCAGCTGAGGGCGACGGTCACGAACACCGGGCCGTACGGGTATCCGGCCCCGAGGTACAGCACGGCGGCACCCACGGTGCCGAAGGCCACCCACACGGGGTACCGGTGCCGCCACAGGAGCAGCGCCGACCCGGCGATGAGCAGCACGCGCGCGTAGAGGTCGAGCGGGACACGGCCGGGCTGGCTGTGCGAGGCGAAGTTGCTGCCGCCCAACACGAACACGGTGACCAACAAGGTGGAGCGCCACGGCCACCGCGCCGAGCTACCCCACGGCGGTCCATGCCGCCACCAGGGCGGTCCCCCACCGCCAACCCGCTGCTCATCCATGCACGTCACGCTAGACGCCGAGCGGCACCGGGGTCGTCAGCTGAACGGGGTGATCACGCGTACTCCCCGGGGAGTACAGCGCCCCTTCAGGGGCGCGGGGAACTGCGCGACCAGCCCCCACCGGCTCGCAGACAAAAAACGGCACACCCACCTGAGCACTCACACATCCGCAAGCCCCACCCCAAACGCAAGCCGCCGTACCGCATGCCGAAAGAACGCCTCCCGATCCTCCACCACACGACGGAACTGACCGAACAGCTCGAAGCTGACCAGCCCGTACAGCTCGGCCCACGCACCGACAAGAGCCACGGCTACCGCGGGCGGAAGATCACCCGCGAAGTCCACGACCATGCGCTCCCCCTCTGGGCGAAGGTCGGCCGGCAGCGGGGGTTCACTCAAGGTGCCGGCCTCGTACGCATCCCGCGCGACCCCGATAAGCAGCAGCGCAACCCGCGCGGCAGACGGAACGGTGGTCTCCGGAGCGACATACCCCGGCACCGGCGACCCGTAGATCAACGCGTACTCATGCGGATGCGCCAGCGCCCACCCCCGCACCGCCTCACACACAGCGACCCACCGCCGCAACGGACCCGCATCCACAACCCCGGAGTGCGCGACCTCCGCGGCCTCCCCGACGGAGTCGTACGCGTCGATGATGAGAGCGGTCAGCAACTCGTCACGGCTGGGAAAGTACCGGTACAGCGCGGAGGAGACCATGCCCAGTTCACGCGCCACGGCACGCAGCGAGAGCTTCGAGGCCCCCTCCGCGGCGAGCTGTCTGCGCGCCTCGTCCTTGATGGCCGCGGTGACCTCGATCCTGGCTCGGGCGCGGGCGCCTCGTGTGGTGCTCATACGAGCCAGTGTGGCACGGAATCAGAGCACCGCACACAAACAAGAGCAGCGAACAAAAAAGAGAGCACCGCTCTTGCATCGGAAAGCCAAGCCGATGCACACTGTTCCCGAGAACGAGAGCGGTGCTCACAAAAGTGAGCCAGGCTCTCCGAAACCCAGGAGTCGTCATGAGCACGCACGTCCAGAAACCCGGCTGGTTCACCGTGAACGTCTTCAACCGCGCCGTCGCCTGGTTCACCCGCCGGGGCCTCAGTGTCTGGGGTTCACGCGTGCTGGCGGTCCGCGGCCGTAAGAGCGGCGAGTGGCGGACCACCCCGGTGAACCTGCTGACGGTGGACGGACAGCAGTACCTCGTCGCCCCGCGCGGCCACGTCCAGTGGACGCACAACATGCGGGCGGCCGGCGGCGGCGAGCTGCGGCTCGGCAAGAAGGTCGACGCGTTCACGGCGACCGAGGTCACCGGCGACGACAAGGTGCCGCTGCTGCGCGCCTACCTCAAGCGGTGGAAGGCCGAGGTCGGGGTGTTCTTCGGAGGAGTCGGCCCGGACTCCTCCGACGACGAGCTGCGCCGGATCGCCCCCGACCACCCGGTGTTCCACGTCACGGTCAGGAGCTGAGCTCGTCCTCCACGGGCTCCGCGGGCGCCACGGGCGCCACCGGTTCCGCGTTCCTGCGGTCGATCGCGGTCAGCGCACGCTGCGCCATCGGATGGCTGCGCACGAGTTCGCCCAGCGTCGTCGAGCCCCGGGTGATGTCCATGAACGACTTCCAGGCCGGCCGGAAGCCGGTGAGAGCGGCGTGGAACAAGCCGGGGCGCTTCTCGAAGATCGCCAGCATGCTCTTGCCGACGCTCATCTCGACACCGAGCCCCGCCTTGATCGCGAACGCGTAGTTCAGCGCCTGACGGCGGGTGTCCACCGCGTCGTGCGCCTCGGCGATCCGGACCGCCCACTCCCCCGCGAGCCGCCCCGACCGCAGCGCGAACGAGATGCCCTCACGGGTCCATGGTTCGAGCAGTCCCGCCGCGTCACCACACACCAGCACCCGCCCGCGCGACAACGGCGAGTCGTCCGCCCGGCACCGGGTCAAGTGCCCTGAGGAGATGCTCGGTTCGAAGCCGGCGAGGCCGAGCCGGGCAATGAAGTCCTCCAAGTACCGCTTCGTGGCGGCGCCTTCACCGCGCGCGGAGATCACCCCGACCGTGAGCGTGTCGCCCTTGGGGAAGACCCAGCCGTAACTCCCGGGCATCGGGCCCCAGTCGATGAGCACCCGGCCCTTCCAGTCCTCGGCGACCGTCTCCGGCACCGGGATCTCCGCCTCCAGGCCCAGGTCCACCTGGTCGGTCTTGACCCCGACGTGCGCCCCTATGCGGCTGGCACTGCCGTCGGCGCCGACGACGGCCCGCGCGAGCACCGTCTCGCCGCCCTGGAGGACGACCGCGACCGTACGCCGGTCCGGGACCGCCGAGCCGTGCTGCTCGACTCGTGTCACCGTGACGCCCGTCCGCAGCTCGGCGCCCGCCTTCTGCGCGTGCTCGACGAGCTGCTGGTCGAACTCGGGCCGGTTGATCAGCCCGAACAGCATCTGCCGGGACCGGCGGGTGCGCGTGAAGCGCCCGTTGTTCGAGAACGTTATGGCGAACACCCGGTCCTTCAACGGCAGTTCGAAGCCGGGCGGGAGGGAGTCGCGGGAGGGTCCGATGATGCCGCCGCCGCATGTCTTGTAGCGGGGCAGCTCGGCTTTCTCCAGCAACAGCACGCGCCGTCCCGCGACCGCCGCCGCATAGGCGGCCGAAGCCCCTGCGGGTCCCGCGCCCACCACGACGACGTCCCACACCCGCTGTTCGTCGTCCGCCGAAGAGTTCTCGCTGCTCACGATGGTCTACTGCTCCCGATCAAGCCGCTGCCGCACCTGTCCCCCGCATCCTACGGCGGACATCGCCACAGACCGCTGTGGGAGGATCGACGGCATCATTCGTACAACGTCGCACCCACAAGGAGCGTGCCCATGTCGTCGCATCCGGTCGCCGAGACCGTCGCCTCGCTGATGCCCACGGCGAGGACGGAGCTCACCGAGCTGGTGGCCTTCCGATCGGTGGCGGACTTCGACCAGTTCCCGAAGAGCGAGAGCGAGGGCGCCGCGAACTGGGTCGCCGACGCGCTGCGCACCGAGGGTTTCCAGGACGTGGCCCTGCTCGACACCCCGGACGGCACCCAGTCGGTCTACGGCTTCCTGCCCGGCCCGGAGGGCGCCAAGACGGTGCTCCTGTACGCCCACTACGACGTGCAGCCTCCGCTGGACGAGGCCGGCTGGACGAGCCCGCCCTTCGAACTGACCGAGCGCGACGGCCGTTGGTACGGGCGCGGTGCCGCCGACTGCAAGGGCGGCGTGATCATGCACCTGCTCGCGCTGCGCGCCCTGAAGGCCAACGGCGGTGTCCCGGTGCACGTCAAGGTGATCGCCGAGGGCTCGGAGGAACAGGGCACCGGCGGACTTGAGCGGTACGCGGAAGCCCGCCCCGACCTCCTCGCCGCCGACACGATCGTGATCGGCGACACAGGCAACTTCCGGGTCGGTCTGCCCACGGTCACCTCGACCCTGCGCGGCATGACCATGGTGCGCGTGCAGGTCGACACCCTCGAAGGCAACCTGCACTCGGGCCAGTTCGGCGGCGCGGCGCCCGACGCGCTGGCCGCGCTGATCCGCGTCCTGGACTCGCTGCGCGGCAAAGATGGCTCCACGACGGTCGACGGACTCGCGGCCCACGCGACCTGGGAGGGGCTGGCCTACGACGAGGAGCAGTTCCGCGAGGACGCCAAGGTGCTGGACGGCGTCGAGCTGATCGGTTCCGACGCGGTGGCCGACCGCATCTGGGCGCGTCCGGCGGTCACGGTCCTCGGCATCGACTGCCCGCCGGTCGTCGGCGCCACCCCGTCCGTGCAGGCCGGCGCCCGCGCGCTGGTCAGCCTCCGCGTCCCGCCGGGCGTCGACGCGGCCGAGGCGACCAAGCTGCTCCAGGCCCACCTTGAGGCCCACACCCCGTGGGGCGCCCGCGTACGCACCGAACAGATCGGCCAGGGCCAGCCGTTCAGCGCCGACACGACCAGCCCGGCGTACACGGCGATGGCCGACGCGATGGCCGTCGCCTACCCCGGCGAGGAGATGCAGTACGCCGGCCAGGGCGGCTCCATCCCGCTGTGCAACACCCTCGCGGCCCTCTACCCGCGGGCGGAGATCCTCCTCATCGGCCTCAGCGAGCCGGAGGCCCAGATCCACGCGCTCAACGAGAGCGTGTCTCCTGAGGAGTTGGAGCGGTTGTCGGTGGCGGAGGCGCTGTTCCTGCAGAACTACGCGGCCAACTGAGCGCGTCCATGCGGTTCGTCTTCACCGGCCGGGTGATCGAGTGGCGCGGGCCGTCCCCGTACTACTTCGTCCCCGTGCCGGACGAGGAGTCGGCGGACATCCGCGAGATCGCCGCCCTGGCCTCGTACGGGTGGGGTGTCATCCCGGTCGAGGCCAGGATCGGAGACGTGGTGTTCACCACGTCGCTCTTCCCCAAGGACGGCGGCTATCTGCTGCCGCTCAAGACCGCCGTGCGCAAGCCGCAGGGGCTCGGGGCGGACGACGAGGTGACGGTGGAGATGACCATCGACCTCCAACTCCCGGTCGGCTGACCGAGGATGGGAGACATGGCTCCCACCTCACGCCTCGTCGCCCACAGCGACATCGCCACGTCCCTCGCCCTGCTCTCCGACCACGAACTCGCCGAACTGGTCGAGGCCGGCACGCCGTTGGGCACCAGCGTCGGCGGTCGCTCGGCACTGATCGAGGTCGACGGCAGAAAGGTGTTCGTGAAGCGGATGCCGCTCACCGATGTCGAGCGGCGGCCGGAGAACGTGCGGTCCACGGCCAACGTGTTCGGGGCGCCCGCCTACTGCCACTACGGCATCGGCGCGGTCCCCAACCCCGGTTTCGGCGTCTGGCGCGAGCTGGCCGTCCACGAGATGACGACCAACTTGGTGGTGTCCGGCCGCTTCCCGGGCTTCCCACTCCTCCACCACTGGCGCATGCTGCCCGACGCGGGACAGCCGCTGCCCGACGAACTCGCCGACGTGGAGCGGAACGTGGCCTACTGGGGCGGCGGCCGTGAACACATCGAAGCCCTGCGCACGGCATCCGCGAGCCTGAACCTGTTCATGGAACACCAGCCGCACACCCTCCACGACTGGCTCTCCGCCCAGCTGCGCAGCGACGACCCCGACACCGCCTGCACCCTCGTGGAACAGGGCCTGAAAGCCGTCACCGGCTTCCTCCACGAGCACCAACTCACGCACTTCGACGTCCACTTCAGGAACATCCTCACCGACGGACGACAGCTCTACCTCGCCGACTACGGCCTCGCCCTCTCCCCGCGTTTCCGACTCGCGCCGGACGAACGCGACTTCTACGACCGCCACCGGCACTACGACCGCGCGTACGCCTTCTCCTACCTGGTGCACTGGCTCGTCGTGGACCTGTACGGCTACGGGCTGGACGAGCGCCAGGAGTTCATCCGCGCGTGCGCCGAAGGCAAGCAGCCGGAGGGCATCCCCCGGGCCGCCGCCGGGATCATCTCCCGGCACGCACAACTCGCCGCCACCGTCGGCGACTTCAACCGCCTCCTCAAGGACGAGAGCAGGCTGACCCCGTACCCGTCCGCCGAGGAACTCGGCCTCGACTAGAGCAACTCCACGCTCTCCGCATAGTGACAAGCGACCGGATTGCCCCCACCCCGATCCACCAGCGCCGGTATCTCCTCGACGCACGACGTCCGTTCGCTGTCGGTGAGTTGGTTCGCGAACTTGGGACAGCGGGTGCGGAAACGGCAGCCGCTGGGCGGGCGGACCGGGCTCGGGACGTCGCCCTGGATGGTGATCCGCTTCCGGGCGCGTTCCTTGCGCGGGTCGGGCAGCGGGATGGCGGAGACCAGCGCCTGGGTGTACGGGTGGGCCGGGCGGGCGAACAGCTGCCGGGCCGAGGCGATCTCGACCAGTCGCCCCAGGTACATGACGGCCACCCGGCCTGCCACGTGCCGCATCACCGACAGGTCGTGGGCGACGAAGAGGAAGGACAGGCTGAGTTCGCTCTGTAGGTCCATCAGCAGGTTGAGAACGCCCGCCTGGATCGACACGTCGAGCGCCGACACCGGCTCGTCGAGGATGATCACCTTCGGGTGCAGGGCCAACGCCCGTGCGATACCGATGCGTTGGCGCTGTCCGCCGGAGAACTCGTGGGCGAAGCGGTTGCCGTGCTCGGGGTTGAGTCCGACCAGACGCAGGAGTTCGCTCACCTCACCGGCCGCCCCGGACCCGTACCGGCCGTGGATGCGCAGGGGTTCGGCGACGATCTCGTGGACGGTCATCCGCGGGTCGAGGGAGGCGTACGGGTCCTGGAAGACGATCTGCAACTCGCGCCGCAGCGGCCGCATCTGACGTCTGCTCAGTTCGGTGAGTTCGTGTTCCCCGTAGCGGACCTGGCCCGAGGTGGCGCGTTCCAGGCCGAGGACGGTGCGGGAGATCGTCGTCTTGCCGGAGCCCGACTCCCCCACCAGGCCCAGGGTCTCGTTCTCATGCAGGTCGAAGGAGACCCCGCACACCGCGTGCACATCGCCGACGCGGCGGCGGATGACGCCCTTGGACATCACCGGGAAGTGTTTGACCAAGTCCCTTACCTGGAGGACCGGTTCGCCGGTGCCACCGTGGCCGGGCAGCGGCGGCAGGGGGGTGGCGGCCTGCGCGGGCGCGGTCATACGGCGTCCTCCTCGGGGTTCGTGGCGGTGGCCGCGTCGGCGAAGCGGGCCAGGGCCTCGCTGTCCGCGCCGACGGCGTCGAAGACCTGCCCTGCGCCGGTGTCGACGAGTTCGTCGGCGAAGTGGCAGGCGCTGAGGTGGAGGTCGCCGCCGGCCCGGCGCAGGGCGGGTTCGTCGGTGTCGCACACGTCCCGGCTCATGGGGCAGCGGGGTGAGAAGGCGCAGCCCGGTGGCAGGTTGAGCAGGCTCGGCGGTGAGCCGGTGATGGGGGTGAGCCGTGCCTCCTCGCGGTCGAGGCGGGGCAGGGAGCCGAGCAGGCCCAACGTGTAGGGCATGCGCGGGGTGTAGAAGATGTCCTCGACGGAGCCGGTCTCCACGATCCGGCCGGCGTACATGACCGCGACGCGGTCGGTGTGGCCGGCCACCACACCGAGGTCGTGGGTGATGAGGACGAGGGCCGCCCCGGTCTCGGCGCGGGCGGTCTCCAAGGCTTCGAGGATCTGGGCCTGCACGGTGACGTCGAGGGCGGTGGTCGGCTCGTCGGCGATGATCACGTCCGGGTCGTTGGCCATCGCGATGGCGATGACGACGCGCTGGCGCATACCGCCGGACATCTCGTGCGGGTAGCTGTCGACGCGCCGTTCGGGGCTGGGGATACCGACCGTGCCGAGCAGTTCGACCGCGCGCTTGCGGGCGTCCTTGTGCTTCATCCCGGGGTTGTGGCGGAGCAGGGTCTCGGCGATCTGATAGCCCACGTTGTAGACGGGGTTGAGCGAGGTCATCGGGTCCTGGAAGATCATCGCGATGCCGCTGCCGCGCAGGTCGGACAGGCGCGCGTCGGACAGCCCGAGCAGCTCCGTGCCCTCGAAGCGGACCGATCCGCGCACCTTGGCGCCGGTCGGCAGCAACCCCATCACGGCGAGGGCGGTGACCGACTTCCCGGACCCGGACTCGCCGACGATGCCCAACGATTCGCCCCGGTCGAGCCGGTAGCCGACGCCGCGTACGGCCCGTACCAGACCATCCTCGGTGGCGAACTCCACGCTGAGGTCCTCGACTTCGAGCACGGCGGACGTCACGGGGACCTCCCGCACTCCATGACTCGTGGTCGTCACTGTCGCACCCTTTGCTGCCGGGGGTCGAAGGCGTCGCGCAGTCCGTCGCCGATGAAGTTGATGGTCAGCGCGATGGCGATGATGAACGCGCCGGGGATGTAGAAGAGCCAGGGCCGGGTGTCGACCGCCGTCTGTGCCTGGGAGACCAGCAACCCCAGTGAGGTGTCCGGGGGTTGGACGCCGAAGCCCAGGAAGGACAGCGCGGTCTCGGTGAGGATGCCGGTCGCCACCAGGATCGTCGCGTTCACGATGATCGGGCCGAGCGCGTTCGGCAGCAGATGCCGGAAGATGATCCGGGTGTCCGAGGCCCCGAGCGCCCGCGCCGCCTCGATGAACTCCTTCTCGCGCAGCGACAGTACGGCCGAGCGCACCACCCGGGCCACGTACGCCCAGGTGAGTCCGGCGATCACGATGGCGATCCAGTACCAGGAGCCGCCGGTGCGCGAGGAGATGACCAGGGCGATGGCGAACAGGGGCAGCGTCAGCACCAGGTCGGCGATGCGCATCATGACCGCGTCGACGATGCCCCGGTAGAAGCCGGCGACGGCTCCCCAGATCGCGCCGAGCAGCGTGGAGCCGAGCGCGATCATGATGGCGATCTTGAGCGAGGTCTGGGTGCCGCGCATGACCTGGGCGTAGCCGTCGTAGCCCGAGGAGTCGGTGCCGAACGGGTGCTTCAGGGAAGGGGGTTTGGAGTTGTCCTCGGTGTACTTCTGGTACGAGTAGTGCCACAGGTGCGGGCCGATGAACGCCCACAGGATGATCAGCACGAACACGACCAGGCTGACCATCGCGGCCCGGTGCCGCACGAAGCGGCGCAGCACCAACTGGGTCTGGGTGCGCTGTCGTACGGTGAACTCGTGGTCCCCGCGCGGTAGTTGTGTGCCCGCGGACCCCGGTGCCTCGATGTCAGTCATAGCGGATCCTCGGGTCGAGTACGGCGTAGAGCAGATCGGCGATGAGGTTGAACCCGATGACGACGACGGCGGAGAGCAACAGCCAGGCCATGGTGCGGTAGACGTCGAGCGTGGTCGCCGCCTGGACCAGCATCTCGCCCATGCCGTGCCACTGGAAGATCGTCTCCGTGATCACCGCGCCGCCCAGGATGATCGCGATGTCGAGCGCGGTGACGGTGGCGAGCGGGATGAGGGCGGTGCGCAGCGCGTGCCGGGTCATCACCCTGCCGCGCCGCAGCCCCTTGGCGCGGGCGAGCCGTACGTAGTCGCTGTTGAGGACCTCCAGCATGGAGGCGCGGGTGTAGCGGGTCCAGGACGCGAAGGAGACCAGCGCGAGGGTGATGGTGGGCAGGATGAGGTGGCCCACGTGATCGGTGAACTGGTTCCAGGTGGTGTCGACTTCGAGGTACGGCGACTTCTCGCCGATGGTGCCGAGGAACTGGCTGCCGGTCTTCTGGTTGAACCAGATCCCGGCCTGCTTGAGCAGCACCGCGAACCAGAACACGGGCATGGCGAGGAACAGGAAGCCGAAGAAGGTGATCGTGTAGTCGGCCGCCGAGTACTGGCGGATGGCGCTGAACACACCGAACACGACGGCCATGATCAGCGCGAGGATCATCGCGGCGGCGACCAGGGTGATGGTCACCTTGAAGCGGGTGAACAGGTCGTGCCCGATGTTCAGGTTGGCCTGCACGGACGGCCCGAAGTCGCCGTGCAGAACGCCGGTGATCCAGTTCCAATAGCGTTCCATCACCGGCTGGTCGGCGTGGATGTGCCGGGCGAAGGCGGCCACCGCCGCCTTGCTGGGCGCGGGTTGTCGTGAGGTGGCGAAGTTCGCCACCGGGTCCCCGGAGTTGATGACGACCAGGAACACGACGAACGTCGAGACGATGAGGACGGGGATGGAGACGAGGATGCGGCGCACGGTGTAGGCGAGCATGCGGTCTTCTCTCGGAGGCCGGCGGGTCGGAGATGCCGTCCGTGCCGGGCCCGGCCCCCGGTGTCGCGGGGCCGGGCTCGACGGGCGTGCCGGTGGAGCTGTCAGCCGTAGGACTACTTCTTCAGGCCCCACGTACCGGTGTTGTAGGCCGGGCCCACATTCGTGGCGTTGTTCCGCATGTTGACGAACCGCGTCTGCACGGCGAGGAACGTCGGCTTCTGGTAGAGCGGCAGGACGTAGGCGTCGTTCACCATGAGCTGGTCGGCCTGGTTGAGGAGCGCGGCGGACTTCGTCGCGTCGGTCTCACCCACGGCCTGGGAGATCAGGGCGTCGGCCGTCTTGTTGCTGTAGCCACCGAAGTTGCCGCCACCGCCGGTGAACCAGTTCTGCTGGGCGCCACTGCTCGGGAACGGCGCCGCGACCCAGGCGAAGACGATGATGTCGTACTGGTGCCCGGAGAGGACCGTGCCGAGGTCGGCGGCGCCGATCGGCTTGATGGTGATCTTGATGCCGAGGCTCGCCAGGTTGCTCTGCAGGATCTGGCACTCGCTCTGCCGGATCTGATTTCCGGTGGTGTAACGGCAGTTGAAGGGTCCGACAGCCTTGCCGTCCGGTGTCTTCAACGCCGTGCCCACACCGGTGAACTTGGCGGCTGTGAGGTACGCCTTCGCCTTGGTCAGATCACCGGATCCCTGGCCGGAGGCGGAGACCACGTCCTTGTAACCGGCCTGTCCGGGAACGAAGTTGTGGTTGCCGAGCGGCTTCACGGCCGGGTCGAACTGGCCGACCGTCTTGGCGATGATGTCCTTGGTGTTGATCGCCGTGAACATCGCCTGCCGCAGCGCCAGATACTTGCCGATCACCGGGTTGTGCAGGTTGAGGTCGAAGTGCTCCCAGGTCAGCCCGTTGCCGATGACGTAGGTGACGCCGGGGATGTCCTTGACCTGGTTGACCAGGTCCACCTCGGGCTGCGGGTAGATCGCCTGAACCTCGTTGTTCTTCAGGGCAGTTGGCTCCTGAGTCGCGTCCGAGATCACCTTGAAGATCAGCCGCTGGAGGGTGGCCTTCTTCGCGCCGGTCCACTTGGGGTCGGGCACGTAGGTGGCGTGGTCGTTGTCGACCCACTGCTGCATCTTGTAGGCGCCCGCGGTGGGGTACTTGGTGGGCGGCGTCTTCAGGAAGTACTGCCAGGCCTGTGCCATCTGGGCGGCCGTCATGGCGGCGGCGTCACCGGCCTTGGCGCCGGAGAGCTTCTCGGCGGTGTGGGCCGGATAGAGCGGATAGCCCGCGCCGAACAGCGACTTCCAGTCCGAGTACGGCTTCGTCATCACCATGGTGAAGGTCTTGCCGTTGTCGGAGGGCGTGAGGGACTTGATCCGGTCGTAGCCGGCGGTGCTCTGCGGCAGACAGCCCTTGGTCTGCGTGGAGTCGCTGGCGGGCGGCGGCGGACAGTCCTTGCCGTTGTTGGTGCGCCAGTAGTAGGTGAAGTCGTCGGCTGTGATGGGCGTGCCGTCGTTCCACGCCGCCTTCGGGTTGATCTTGTAGACGATGGTCTGCGGGCTGGTGCTGGTCTGCGTCGCCGAGGTCACCAGGTCGGTGTTGAGGGCGACGCTGAAGTCCGGCTGGGGTATGAACACCTGCGGCAGGACGACCTCCAGGGCCTCCCCGTTCTCGAAGGTGTTGCCGTTGACGTCCTGGACGTTCCACTGCTGGATGTTCTTCTCCAGCACATAGGTGAACGTTCCGCCGGACTTGGTGGTGGCCGAGTTGCAGGTGTTGGCCTTGCCCACGGTGTTGCAGGACGTGAGCCCGGCCGAACTGCCCTTGTTGTCGGAGCCGCCGCCCCCGCCGCCGCTGCTACAGGCGGTGAGCACCAGGGCGAGCCCGGCGGCGAGTGTGAGGGCCCGGGTGAGGGCCGAGGATGGCGCGCGCATGTTCCTCTCCTTCGACCGGCGAAAGGTCCGGTCCCGTCAAGGCGGCCGGCGGCCGCGAGAGAACTGAGCTGCGCAAAGACGTTAGAGCTCCGATGTACCTTCTTCACGTTCTTGTTCATACCGGGAAGGCGACAATTCACCCTCGCTTTGTTATCGGAATGACCCGCACCCCGCAAAATCGCCAGGTGGTGTCCCCGAAAAGGCAAAGTCACGTCCAACACCGTTGATCAGACCGCAAATTGACGTGTCGTCAGCCGAGCGGTACGCCCGCCTCCAAGTAGAGCGCGGCCCCGCGTTCCCGGGCCCGGAGCGCCCACCGCAGCCGCTCGTAGCGGACCGGCGGCAGCAGATCGGCGGCCTCCTCCTCGCTGGCGAAGCACCAGCCGCGCAACTCCGGCCCGGGCAGAAGCAGTTGGTCGGCCACGGCCGCGTCCAGCCGGCCGCCGTCGAAGAGCAGGCGCAGGCCGCCGTAGCCCGGCGGTACGGGTGGTTCCCAGTCGACGACGAGAAGTCGGGGGACCTCGTCGAGCACGATGCCGGTCTCCTCGGTGACCTCGCGCATGCCGGCCCGGGCGGGTGCCTCGCCGGATTCGACGACACCGCCGGGGAACTCCCAGCCGGCCTTGTAGGTGGGGTCGACGAGCAGCACACGGTCCTGTTCGTCGAAGAGGAGCACTCCGGCCGCGAGGGTCTCGGAGGTGGGTTCCGGGGTCTGCACGATGTCGCAGACGGGCACGGATCCACTGCCTACGGCGCCGGCGATCCGGGCGGCCGTCTCGTACGGGGTGAGCGCGCTGGTGTCGACGAGATGGGCGTCGGCGGTGAGCCACGAGCCGAGCGCGGCGCGGTACGACTCGATGTGGTCGTACGCCCACTGCCGGGTCCGGATCTCGCCGTCGGGGAGGTCGGGTGGGACCTCCCGGTCGGCTATTCGCTCGCGCAGGATCGTTTCCGCCGGAGCCAGGAGGACATGCCGGACCGTGACCCGGCGGGCCGCCAGACCGCCGAAGATCTCGTCCCGGTACTCCTGCCGCAGCAGGGTCATCGGGACGACCAGGGTCCCGCCCAGTTCGGCGAGCATGGCCGCCGCCGTGTCGATCACGAGCCGCCGCCACATCGGCAGGTCCTGGAAGTCGCCGACCTCCGCGAGGTGCTTGGGCGGGAGCAGATACGGAAGTGCTCCGCCGATGACCTCGGGGTCGAAGAGCGTACTGTTCGGGATCAGGTCCACCAGTTCTTGTGCGGCGGTCGTCTTCCCCGCACCGAACGCGCCGTTGATCCAGACGACGGTCACAGTTCCCCCTCTTCTGTTGGCCCCCTGAGGCTTGCCCGTTCCACCCTGCCACGGAAACCAGCCGCAGTTGAGAGCGCACATACGACGGCGCCGGTGCCCCCTCCGACGAGGCACCGGCGCCGCACACTTACGACCGGTATCAGCTGTTCTGCCCCAGGACTCCCTCGTCGGCGGCGAAGCTGCCGTCGCTGACGAGGTGATCCATGGCACCCACGGTGTCCTTGACGTTCAGATCGCCGAGCACGTCGTGGTCGTGGGAGTGCGACGGGGAGATCGCGGCGACGACGAACCCGGTGGCGAGGGAGGCGATGGCCAGCATGCTGCGCTTCTTCATGCCCCGTTCAACTGACGAAGCGCGCCGGGGTCACGCCCGAACCGGCCGTCGGGTGGAACCCGTCCCGTGCCGTGCCCGCCGTACGAGGTCCACGGCCGCCTCCGGCCACTGCGGATGGTCGAAGGTGAACCCCTCCGCCGGCAGCCGTCCCGGTACGACCCGGCGGCTCTTCAGCAGGAGTTCGGTGTCCGAGCGCAGTGCGAAGGCCCCGATTTCCGCCATCCACTTCGTGGCGGGCAGCCCGACGGGGACGCCCCGGGCGGCGCGCAACACACGCATGAAGGCGCGCTGCGGGAGCGGTCCGGGGGCGGCGAGGTTCACCGGTCCGCCGATGTCGTCCCGGTCGATCAGGAACTCGACCGCGCGGACGAAGTCCTGGTCGTGGATCCAGGAGACGTACTGGGCGCCGCCCGCGACCGGCCCGCCGAGGCCGATCCGGACCAGCCCCGACAGGACGTCGAAGACACCGCCCCGGTCCGGGCTCATCACCATGGCGGCGCGCAGGGCGACCTTGCGGGTGTGCGGGGTGTCGGCCACCTCCTGCTCGCGTTCCCAGTTCTTGGCGATCTCTACGCTGTACGACCAGTAGTCGGGTACGTCGGGTTCGGCACCGCCGATCACGCCGGTGGCCTCGTCGTTGGGGGCGTCGTAGCGGTGGGCGTAGACGGTGGCGGTGCTCATCTGCAACCAGACGCGCGGCGGGTGCACGGCTGCGGCGACGGCCTCACCGACGACCCGGGTGGAGTGCACGCGCGAGTCCATCATGGACTTGAGGTTGGCGGGGGTGTAGCGGCAACTGACGCTGCGGCCCGCCAAGTTGATGACGACGTCGCTGCCGTCGATCTCCCGGGCCCAGGTGCCCGGGTTCTCGCCGTCCCACCACACCTCGCGGTCGCGCGACGGCCGCCGGGTCAGGACGACGACCTCGTGACCGGCCTCGGTCAGGGCGCGGTCCAGGATCGCGCCCACCTGTCCCGTGCCACCGGGAATGACGATCTTCACCGGGCTCCCCCTTCCGTTCGGGCTGCTCGGGAGCGAGCCTAGCTCAGAAAGTTGAACGCGTTCAAAACGTGCGCGATGGAAAGTCGAACAATAAATACGCAACTCTTCCAACAGAGTTCGACACGTCCTACCGTAATCGCGCACATGGCATGCACAGGAAGTGATCCCATCTTTCGCGAGTCCGGAGGAACGTAATGACGCGTCACCCCCACACCCGCACGACCCGCCGAAGAGCGGTCGGAGCGCTCGCCGCGGGCCTGTTGTGCACGGCGGGCCTCGCCGCGCCGGCCGTCGCCGCCCCCGCACAGGACCCCGTCACCCCCGCCCTGGCCGACGGTCAGGCGCTCACCCCTCCGATGGGTTTCAACAACTGGAACTCCACCAACTGCCGTGCCGAGTTCAACGAGTCGATGGTCGAGGGCATCGCGGACATCTTCGTCAACAAGGGCCTGAAAGCCGCCGGTTACCAGTACGTCAACCTCGACGACTGCTGGGCCCTGCCGAACCGCGACGCCGACGGCAAGCTCGTCCCCGACCCGGTCCGCTTCCCGCACGGGATCAAGGCCGTAGCCGACTATGTGCACTCCAAGGGGCTCAAGCTCGGCATCTACACCAGCGCCGGCACGAAGACGTGCAACGACGCCGGATTCCCGGGCGGCCTGGGCCACGAGTACAGCGACGCCCAGCAGTTCGCCGACTGGGGCGTGGACTACCTCAAGTACGACAACTGCAACAACCAGGGCGTGGACGCCAAGGTGCGCTACAACACGATGCGCGACGCCCTGAAGGCGACCGGCCGCCCGATCGTCTTCAGCATCTGCGAGTGGGGCGAGAACAAGCCCTGGGAGTGGGCCGCGGACGTCGGACATCTGTGGCGCACGACCGGTGACATCAGCGACAACTGGGGCTCGATGTTGTCGATCCTCAAGCAGAACCTGCCACTTGCTCCCTACGCCGGTCCCGGGCACTGGAACGACCCCGACATGCTGGAGGTCGGCAACGGCGGCATGACGGACACCGAGTACCGCTCGCACTTCTCGATGTGGTCGATCATGGCCGCGCCCCTCCTCATCGGCTCGGACCTGCGCACGGCGACCCCCGCGACCTTCGACATCCTCGACAACAAGGAGGTCATCGCGGTCGACCAGGACCCGCTGGGCAAGCAGGGCAACGTTGTCACGTCCGCGGGCGGACGCTGGGTCGTCGCCAAGGAGATGAAGGACGGCAGCCGTACGGTCGCGCTCTTCAACGAGACCGGCAGCGCCCAGCGCATCGCCACGACCGCCACGGCCGTCGGCCTCCCCGGCGCTCGCGCCTACACCCTGCGCGACCTGTGGCAGCACAAGAGCTACAACACCGCGGGCGCGATCTCCGCGACCGTCCCGGCCCACGGCACGGTCCTCGTACGGGTCTCCGCCGACCGGCACGCGCTCAAGAACCCACCGGCCGTCGAACTCGGCCTGGGCAGCGCCCCGTTGGTCCAGGCGGCCACCCCGACCGCGCTCACGACGACGGTCACCGACCTCGGCCGTACGACCGCCGAGCACGTCTCCGTGAGCCTGACCGGCCCCTCGGGCTGGAAGGTACGCGCCAAGTCGTCGACGACCGCGAAGGCCGTACGGACAGGCAAGTCGCTGCGCACGAAGTGGACGGTGACCGCTCCCGCCGGGACGCCGACAGGGTCGTACGACCTGACGCTCAAGGCGAGTTACCGCTCACCGAGCGGTGCGCGGGTCAGCGGCACCCTGCCGTTCACCACGTCCGTGGTGGTGGCACCGCCCTCGGGGACCTCGTACCTCGGCGATCTTCCGTGGATGTCAACGGCCAATGGATACGGGCCCGTTGAGCGCAACACCAGCAACGGGGAGAGCGCGGCGGGGGACGGTCATCCGATCACCCTCGGTGGCGTGGTGTACGCCAAGGGACTTGGTGTGCACGCCGAGAGCGACGTCGAGTACTACACCGGGAAGTCCTGCGAGAAGGTCACCGCGGACGTCGGTGTGGACGACGAGAAGGGCGCCAACGGGACCGTCGCCTTCGAGATCTGGGCGGACGGCACGAAGGTCGCCTCGACCGGCGTCCTCACCAACGCGATGCCCGCCCAGCCGGTCACGGCGGACGTGACCGGCGCCCAGGTGGTCCGACTCGTCGTCACCGACGGCGGCGACGGGATCGACTCGGACCACGCGGACTGGGCGGACGCTCAACTCACGTGCTGAACACGGCACTTCGCACGTCACCGGGCGAAGGCCGCTGAACGAACGTTTCGGCCAGGTCGGTTGCTCACACTCCGGCCGCGGTCGTGCTCGCCTGCCCGGCGAGCGCGGCCGCGGCCGCTCCCACCAGCCCGGCGTCCGTGCCCATCTGAGCCGGCGTCACCGTCAGGCGCTGCACGAAGGACAGCGTCGCGTAGTCGCTCAACGCCTTCCGCAGCGGAGTGAACAACACGTCGCCCGCCTTGCCGACTCCCCCGCCGATCACGGCGATATCGATCTCGACGAGGGTCGCGGTCGCCGCGATACCGGCGGCGAGGGCCTGCGCGGCCCGCTCGAAGGAGGCCACGGCGATCGGGTCGCCTGCACGGGCTGCGGCGGCAACGGCCGCGGCCGAGGCATCACCGTCCGGGCCCGGCCGCCAACCGCCCTCGACCGCCCGCCGGGCGATGTTGGGACCGCTGGCGATGCGCTCGACACAGCCGCGCGAACCGCACGGACAGGCGTCGCCGTCCAGGTCCACGCTGATGTGGCCGATGTGACCCGCGTTGCCGGTCGGCCCGGGATGCAACTGCCCGTTGAGGACGAGGCCGCCGCCGACTCCCGTGGAGACGACCATGCACAGCGCGTTGGCGTGCCCCCGCGCGGCGCCCTGCCAGTGCTCGGCCGCCGTGATCGCCACGCCGTCGCCGATCAGCTCGACGGGCAGGTCACCGGCCGCCGCACGCACCCGCTCGACGAGCGGAAAGTCGCGCCAGCCGGGCACGTTGACCGGGCTCACGGTGCCGGCGGAGGCGTCCACGGGACCCGCGCTGCCGATGCCGAGGGCGCTCGCGCGGGACCACGAAGGTGATGCGGTGAGCTCCGCGAGCACCTCCTCCACGGCCCGCATCACGGTGTCGCCGTCGTCCTGCGAGGGCGTCGGGCGCTGTGCTCGCACCAGGATCTTGCCGTGGCCGTCCACCAGCGCCCCGGCGATCTTGGTGCCGCCGATGTCGAGCGCGGCCACGAGGTCGGTGTGCATCAGTGTCAGATCTCCCCGTCAAACATGAGAACCACCAGAAGGTGAGTTGGGCCGGTCTCGCGGTGGGGGCGCAGGCCGGAGATATTCGGTGGACAGTCTCTCTCGCATATGACAACGTTGTCCAGGCTCTATGCTCGACGCCACATCCTCATACAAACCCATGGACCTATGCATCCCCCGTGGACGACAGGACAGGACAGCGCATCGTGCCAGAGACCGCCCGCCGCCCGGAGAACCGCTACGGCAACCGTCCGACCATGAAGGACGTGGCCGCACGCGCCGGTGTCGGCCTGAAAACGGTGTCGCGCGTGGTGAACGGCGAGCCGGGCGTCACCCCGGACACCGAGCGCCGGGTCCAGGAGGCGATCGACGCCCTCGGCTTCCGTCGCAACGACAGCGCCCGCGTCCTGCGCAAGGGCCGCACGGCCAGCATCGGCCTCGTCCTGGAGGACCTCGCCGACCCGTTCTACGGCCCCCTCAGCCGCGCCGTCGAAGAGGTCGCCCGCGCCCATGGTGCCCTGCTCATCAACGGCTCCAGCGCCGAAGACCCGGACCGCGAGCAGGAGTTGGTGCTCGCGCTGTGCGCCCGGCGCGTGGACGGGCTTGTGGTGATCCCGGCCGGGGACGACCACCGCTACCTGGAGCCGGAGATCAAGGCGGGCGTCGCGACCGTGTTCGTGGACCGCCCGGCCGGCAAGATCGACGCGGATGTCGTCCTGTCGGACAGCTACGGCGGGGCACGCGACGGCGTCACCCACCTCATCTCCCACGGCCACCGGCGCATCGGCTTCATCGGCGACATGCCCCGCATCCACACGGCCGCCGAGCGACTGCGCGGGTACCGGGCCGCCATGGAGGACGCCGGCATACCGGTCGAGGACGCCTGGATGTCCCTCGGGGTGACCGACCCGGTCCGGGTGCGCCGGGCGGCCGAGGAGATGCTGACCGGCTCCTCCCCCGTCACCGCGATCTTCGCCGGCAACAACCGTGTGACGGTCACCGTCGTCCGCGTCCTCGCCGAACAGTCCCGCCGGATCGCCCTGGTGGGCTTCGACGACTTCGAACTGGCCGACCTGCTCCAGCCGGGCGTGACCGTCGTCGCCCAGGACGCGGCGACGCTCGGCCGTACGGCCGCCGACCGACTCTTCCGACAGCTGGACGGCACGCTCCTCGCCCCGGAACGCATCGAGCTGCCGACCCGGTTGATCACCCGGGGGTCGGGCGAGCTGCCGCCGTCGGATTGAGGGGCACGTGTACGACGGCGTGAGTGAGCGTGCGGGCGACGGCGTGGACTGGACGTTGGAGGCGCTGGGGCTGGCTCGGGCACCGCGCGAGGATCCGTTGACCTACCCAGGCGCGTGGCCTGCCGAGTCCGGACTCCTCGTCGGGGACCGGTTGTTGCCCCTCGACGACGACCACACCACGTACGAGAACCGCACACCGGTCCTCGCCATCGGCTCCAATGCCTGCCCCGGTCAACTGCGGCACAAGATGGCGGAGTTCGGGATCACGTCTCCCGTCCCGATGGTGAAGGTGCGGGTCACGGGGATCGACGTCGGTGTCTCCGCGCACGTGAGTCGCGTGGGATACGTTTCGGCTTCGCCGGTGAACTCGCCTGGTGTCGTACGGGAGTTGTTCGTGACGTGGTTCGACGCGCGGCAGCTCGCGGTGGTGGACGCCAGCGAGGGGGCGTACGACCGGACGTGGCTGCCGGGGTCCAGCTCCGGTTCCAATTCCGACTCCGACTCCGATTCCGATTCCGGGTTCCGTTTCGAGCTGGGCTCAGGCGAGTTGTTGCGGGGCGTGTACGTCTACGTCAACCGGCACGGGGTCCTGCACGACGGCACGGGAGTACCGCGCCGGCATCCGGGCGAGCGGGCGCTGCTCACCGAACTGCTGGGTGGCTCGGCGGAGTTGAGGACGTTGTTCGGGCGGACGCCGGAGGAGTTCTGCGAACGGGCGCGCACGGACCGGGAGTTGTGCGAGCGGGGTAATCGCCTGTTCCAGGAGGAGGGGCTGGTGACGATGTCGGGCCTGGAACGGTGAGCGACGATTCACGCTTCAGCCGGTCTGGTGCCAGATCCAGGCCCCGATGAGGGCGAGGCAGCCACCGAGGAAGCCCAGCGTGGTCGCCAGGCGGAAGCGGGTCGTTGCGTACCGGGGAGCCCTGGCCGCCTCCACCGGCTCGTCTGTCTGCTGGAGCGCGATGTAGTCGGCTGCCCCCACGGTCACGGCGCTCGGCGCCTCAGCCGGTTCACCACCGGGGGCGCAGCGGAAGGAAGCCGCCTCCCCCGGTTCCACCATGGCTGTCAGGGTCGGGCTGGAGCACCAGGCGATCTTCAGTTGCAGCCGATGAGGGCCGGCCGGCAGGTCGAAATCGACTCCGGAAATCCGACAGTTCCGGGAGAGGGACCTCAACAGACCGGGAGACCCGGCACCGGCTCGTCGTTGTCCCCGCCCTTGAGGTAGACGTCGCTGACATAGACGTCGGTGTTGCCGCTGTCGTCGTCCGTCTTCGCCCACCAGGTGTTGGTCCACTGACCGTACGTCTCGCGGCGGCCCAGGTTCTCTTGGCAGAAGAAATAGTTGGTACCCGCGCCGAGGACACCGACCTCGGTGCCGGACGCGGTGTAGGACTTGGCGCTGCGCCACACCTGGCAGTTGTACTTGCCGCCGCCGATGGACTGGCAGGCGGAGACGGGACTGGAACTGGGACTGGCTCCGCCCGTCGTGGGGGCGCTGCCGCCGGTGCCTCCGCCGCCGGCGGACGTGGACTTGGTCGGGGCGACGCTGGGATCTCGCCCCGCCGCCGTGCTCTTCCCCTTGCCGGGGTCCTGCTCCGTCGGCGCCTGGGTCCCGTCGTCGCCCTGTCCGGTGGGCTTGGGGTCGGCCGAGGGGTGGGTGTCCTTGCGACCGTCGGGCGTGGCGGGGCCGGCGCCGCCACGCGCACCGGCCGGTGGTGAGTCGCTGGGCTGCGATGTGACCGTGGTGTCACCGGAGTTGACCATGTTCGCGACGACCACTCCGGCACCGGCGAGGACGGCGGCCACGGCTGCGGCGGCTATCAGGATGCGGGCCTTGCGGCGGGGTGTGGTTGGGCCGGCCATGGGCCCGGTTGGCGGAGACGGCTGAGGTACAGAGGCTACGAAGGCAGGGGGCGGGCCGAAGCCTTGGGGTACGGATGCGGGAGGGGACGCGGAAGTGGAAGTAGGCGGAAGGGTGTCCGACGAGGGTCGCTCCGAGGAACCGGAGCCAGGGCCTTGGTCGCCCGATCCGTCGGGTCCCGCCGCAGCAGACCTGTACGTCGATGCCTCAAGCGGCTGCGAGGACCCGGATGTTGCCCCTCCCGGCCCGGGCGGGCCTGCCGCACCTGCCCCGTACGGGGATACTCCAAGTCGCCCTCCCGACCACCCCGCGGCATCGGCCCCGGCCGTCCCCGGTCCCGCCTCCCCAGGCAAACCACCAGCCCCCACCCCCGACCCACTGCCTCCAGCCAAGCCGTCGACGCCGAACCCCGGCCCGTACGCGGAAGCTCCAAATCGCCCTCCCGACCCCGATGCCGTCCCTCCCGATCCGGACCACCCCGAGCCATCGACCCCGGCCGCCTCCCGAGGCAGACCACCGACCCCCGCCCCCGACCCACTGCCTCCAGCCGAGCCGCCGACGCCGAACCCCGGCCCAACCGGAGCCGCATGCCGTACAGCCCCGAGGCCCTGCCCACTCTCCGTCGACTCAGCGGCAGCCGCTCCCGGGACCCCAGCCCCAGCATCGGGATCTGCCAGGCCCGCCCCCGACCCAGAAGCCCCAACGCCCGTCGCCCGCACCCCCGTTGATCCCTCCGACTCCTTCGGTCCCGGAACCCCCGCCCCCGTCCCCGCACTCCCCCGCGCCCCCACTGCCCCGAACCCCGGCGGCACCGCAGGAACCCCACCCTCGCTCCCGGCCGTCCCCCGCAACACAGCCGTAGGCAGATCCACCCCCGGCGCCCCCGCAACCTCCTCCAGCAACCCCCGGGCGCCATCCGCACCAGGACGCAACTCCGCCCGCTTCTCCATCAGTTGACGCAGGACAGGCCCGAGTCGCCCCGCCCGCCGGGGTTCCGGCAGAGGCTCGGAGACGATCGCCGTGAGGGTGGAGTACGTGGACGTGCGGCGGAACGGGGACGTGCCCTCGACCGCCGCGTACAGCGTGGCGCCCAGGGCCCAGACGTCGGACGCCGGGCCGGGGTCGGCGCCCTGGGCGCGTTCGGGGGCCAAGTAGTCCAGGGAGCCGATGAGTTCACCGCTGCGCGTGAGGTGGGTGGCGGAGCCGTCGCCCGGGTCGTCCATCGTCGCGATGCCGAAGTCCGTGAGGACGACGCGGCCGGCGCGGTCCAACAGGATGTTCCCGGGCTTCACATCGCGGTGCAGGACACCCACGGCGTGTGCCGCGGCCAGCGCCTCCATCACCTTCGCGCCGATCCCGGCCGCCTCGCGCGGATCGATCGGGCCGCGCTCGCTCAGCACGTCGTCCAGGGAGGGGCCGTCGATCAGCTCCATGACGATCAGCGGGCGTCCGTCGACCTCGGCGATGTCGTGCACGGCGACCACGCCGGGATGGCGGACCCGCGCCGCCGCCCGTGCCTCGCGCTGCATCCGCAGGCGCAGGTCGGCCAGTTCGGGTCCGTGGGCGTCGGTGAAGGTGCGCAGTTCCTTGACGGCGATCTCACGGCCGAGGACCTCGTCCACGGCCCGCCAGACCACGCCCATGCCGCCGCGCCCGAGTCGGGCCACGACGCGATAGCGCCCGGCCAGCAACCGGTCGACCCCGTCCACGCGTCCGCTCTCCCCCGAAGGCACCGCCGCTCCGTCCCTGTGGCACATCCATGAACGCCGTACAGCCTACGGGGCGGCAGTGACAACAGAAGCCGGCGCCAACACCTGTGACACGTCCGCTACTTGGCGGACGCCGTGAGGTCGCCCCGGCGCGGCGACGCGAAGCCCTCCAGGTCCATCCGGGTCAGCCCGGTCGCCCTGGCCACCTCGGCGATGTCGAGCGCGCCGCAGTCCAGGCCGCGCAGCAGATAGCCGCTGAGGGCCTTGGCGGTGGCGGGCTCGTCCATGACGTCTCCGCCTGCGTGGTTGGCGTAGCGGGCGAGACGCGCGGCGGCCTGTTCGAAGCCCTCGCGGTAGAAGGCGAAGACGGCCGCGTAGCGGGTGGGGATGTGGCCGGGGTGCATGTCCCAGCCCTGGTAGTAGGCGCGGGACAACGCCCGACGGGTGAGGCCGTAGTGCAGCCGCCAGGCGTCGTGGACCTTCGCCGTCGGGCCCACCGGCAGCACGTTCGTCGAGCCGTCCGAGACACGCACGCCCGTCCCCGCCGCGGCGACCTGCATGATCGCCTTGGCGTGGTCGGCGGCCGGGTGGTCGCTGGCCTGGTAGGCGGCGGAGACGCCGAGGCAGGCGCTGTAGTCGAAGGTGCCGTAGTGCAGGCCGGTGGCGCGGCCCTCGGCGGCCTGGATCATGCGGGCGACGGTGGCGGTGCCGTCGGTGGCGAGGATGGACTGGCTGGTCTCGATCTGGATCTCGAAGCCGATCCGGCCCGGCTCCAGCCCGCGCGCCTTCTCGAAGGCATCCAGGAGGCGCACCATGGCGGTGACCTGCTCGGCGTACGTGACCTTGGGGAGCGTCAGGACCAGGCCGTCCGGGAGCCCGCCGGCCTCCATGAGCCCGGTGAGGAAGATGTCGAGGGTGCGGATGCCCCGGTCCCGTACCGGTGCCTCCATGCACTTCATACGGATGCCCATGTACGGGGCCGCCGTGCCCTTCTCGTACGCCTCGGCGATCAGGCGGGCCGCGCGGGCGGCGGCCTCGTCCTCCTCGGCGTCGGGGCGGGGGCCGTAGCCGTCCTCGAAGTCGACGCGCAGGTCCTCGATGGGCTCGCGCTCCAACTTGGCCCGCACGCGCGCGTGGACGGGCTCCGCGAGGTCGTCGGAGAGGCCGAGGACGGCGGCGAAGGAGGCCGCGTCGGGGGCGTGTTCGTCGAGGGCGGCCAGCGCCCGGTCGCCCCAGCTGCGGATCGTGTCGGCGGCGAAGACGTCACCGGGGACGTAGACCGTGTGGACGGGCTGCCGGGTGCCGGGGTCGCCGGGGTAGCGGCGCTCCAGTTCGGCGTCGACCGGTGCCAGGGAGGCGCTGATCTCCTCGCTGACCGCGCCCGCGAGGCTCGTCGCCACCTTCTCCTGCTCGCCCTGACCCATGCCCACACCCTCCGGTTTTCCGCTCTACGGAATCAACAATCCGTAGAACGAAGTTATCCATGGAGCTTCCCGCCGGTCAACACCCTGTCCACGCCGTGAACCCGTCGCGTTCACTGTCGTCCCCAGGCCCTCTTCCGCCCGGCGCCTCGCCCCTTCATCCTGACTCCCAAGGGGAGGGGACGCACATGTCGACTGCCAGGACGGTCACCCGTCGCGCGGGGCTGAGCACGCTGGTGGCGGCCGCCATCGCGCTGCCGCTCATCGGTACCGCACGCTCCGCCTCGGCCCGGAAGGAGACCCGCCTGCTGGACGTCATGACGTTCAACCTGCGGTACGCGAGCACCGACGAGCCCAACAGCTGGAAGGTCCGCCGCCCGGTGATGCGCGACCTGCTGCTCCGCGCGGCCCCCGACGTCATCGGCACCCAGGAGGGCCTCTACGCGCAGCTCCAGGACATCAAGCAGGACCTCCCGCACTACGACTGGATCGGCGGCGGCCGCAAGGGCGGCAGTTTCGACGAGGAGACGGCGATCTTCTACGACACCCGCCGCCTCGCCCCCGTCGAGTACGACCAGTTCTGGCTCTCCGACACGCCCGCCGTGATCGGGTCGAACACCTGGGGCGGCGACCACCCGCGCATCGCCACCTGGATCCGGTTCCGCGATCTCGGGGACAAGGGACGGCAGTTCTACGTCCTCAACACCCACCTGGACAACGCGAGTCAGTACGCACGCGAGCGCGCCGCCGCGCTCATCGCCGAACGCCTCGCCCACCTGGACAGTTCCCTGCCGCTCGTGGTCACCGGCGACTTCAACACCGCCGCGTACACCACCTCGGTCTACTCCACGATGCTGGACGCGGGCGCGGGCCTCAGGGACACCTGGGACGCGGCGGCCGCGCGCGGGCAGCTGTACGCCAGCTTCCACGGCTACCGCGCGCTCGTGCCGGACGGTCCCCGCATCGACTGGATCCTGGTCTCCCCGGGCGTCACCGTGCGCCGGACGGCCCTCAACACCTTCTCCGAGAACAGCCAGTTCCCGAGCGACCATCTGCCCGTGCAGTCCACCATCACCCTGGGATGAACGAAGGCTCCCGCGACCACATGGGTCACGGGAGCCTCGTACAACCTCAAAAGCATCAGCCCTTGCGGGAGTTGACCTCTTCGGTGAGCTGCGGGACGACGTCGAAGAGGTCGCCGACCACGCCGTAGTCGACGAGGTCGAAGATCGGGGCCTCGGCGTCCTTGTTGACGGCCACGATCGTCTTCGAGGTCTGCATGCCCGCGCGGTGCTGGATCGCGCCGGAGATGCCGTTGGCGATGTAGAGCTGCGGGGAGACGCTCTTGCCGGTCTGGCCGACCTGGTTGGAGTGCGGGTACCAGCCGGCGTCGACAGCGGCACGCGAGGCGCCCACAGCCGCGCCGAGGGAGTCGGCGAGGGCCTCGATGATCGCGAAGTTGTCCGCGCCGTTCACACCGCGGCCGCCGGAGACGACGATCGCGGCCTCGGTCAGCTCCGGGCGGCCGGTCGACTCGCGCGGGGTGCGCGCGGTGACCTTGGTGCCGGTGGCCTTGTCCGAGAAGGTGACCGCGAGGGCTTCGACGGTGCCGGCGGCCGGGGCGGCCTCGACAGCGGCCGAGTTCGGCTTCACGGTGATGACCGGGGTGCCCTTGGAGACACGGGTCTTGGTGGTGAAGGAGGCGGCGAACACCGACTGCGTGGCCACGGGGCCCTTGTCGTCGGCCTCCAGGTCGGTGGCGTCGGTGATGATGCCGGAGCCGATGCGTACGGCCAGCCGGGCGGCGATCTCCTTGCCCTCGGCGGAGGACGGCACCAGGACGGCGGCCGGGGAGACGGCCTCGACAGCGGCCTGGAGGGCGTCCACCTTCGGTACGACGAGGTAGTCGGCGTACTCGGCGGCGTCGTGCGTGAGCACCTTCACCGCGCCGTGCTCGGCGAGCGCGGCGGCGGTGTTCTCCGCACCGGCGCCGAGGGCGACCGCGACGGGCTCGCCGATACGGCGGGCCAGGGTCAGCAGCTCCAGGGTGGGCTTGCGGACGGCGCCGTCCACGTGGTCGACGTAGACGAGAACTTCAGCCATGAGGTTGGTCTCCTGCGTGCGTGCGAAGTCTGAGGGGCGGTAAGCGAGTTGGGCCTTGACCCGGGGGCCTTAGATGAACTTCTGGCCCGCGAGGAACTCGGCGAGCTGCTTGCCGCCCTCGCCCTCGTCCTTGACGATCGTGCCGGCGGTGCGCGCGGGGCGCTGGGCCGCGGAGTCGACGGCGGTCCAGGCGCCTTCGAGGCCGACCTCGTCGGTGTCGATCTCCAGGTCGGAGAGGTCCCAGGCCTGAACCGGCTTCTTCTTGGCGGCCATGATGCCCTTGAAGGACGGGTAACGCGCCTCGCCCGACTGGTCGGTGACCGACACGACGGCCGGCAGGGAGGCCTCCAGCTGCTCGCTGGCGGTGTCGCCGTCACGGCGGCCCTTGACGACGCCGTCCGCGACGGAGACCTCGGAGAGCAGCGTGACCTGCGGGACGCCCAGGCGCTCGGCCAGCAGGGCGGGGATCACACCGGCGGTGCCGTCCGTGGAGGCCATGCCGGAGACGACCAGGTCGAAGCCGGCCTTCTCGATCGCCTTGGCCAGCACCAGGGAGGTGCCGATGACGTCGGTGCCGTGCAGGTCGTCGTCCTCGACGTGGATCGCCTTGTCGGCGCCCATGGACAGCGCCTTGCGCAGGGCGTCCTTGGCGTCCTCCGGGCCCACGGTCAGGACGGTGATCTCCACGTCGTCGTCCGAGTTCTCGGAGATCTGCAGCGCCTGCTCGACCGCGTACTCGTCGAGCTCGGAGAGCAGACCGTCCACGTCGTCCCGGTCGACGGTCAGGTCATCGGCGAAGTGCCGGTCGCCAGTGGCGTCGGGCACGTACTTCACAGTGACAACGATCCTCAAGCTCACGCCGGCTCTCCTACTGCATCGTCATTTTCGGCTGCCTACTTCCAGGCAGCATAGGCGCCCTGAACGGCCGTTCCCGGTGGGGGCGACCGGTGCTCCGAGCGAAATATTACTCGCCAGTACGCACTCCTACGCTCCCCCAAGGGGTGCCCGCTAAGCAAGCGCTTTGAACTGTGACCTGTGCAACGCAGCGTAATCGGAACTCGACGCTTCCGCAGGGTGGCCCGTCACCCACCCGGAGTGGCCTCAGTCACGCAGCCCGTTGAAGCGCCCCTGGTGGTAGAGGAGCGGGCGGCCGGTGCCCGCGTGGTCGCCGAGGACGACCTCGGCCAGGACTATGCGGTGGTCCCCCGCGGGCACGCGCGCGACGACCCGGCACACCAGCCAGGCGAGCACGCCGTCGAGGACGGGCACGCCCTCGGGGCCCTCGCGCCAGACGGTGGGCGCCCCGAACCGGTCGGCGCCGCTGCGCGCGAAGGTGGCGGCCAACTGCTCCTGATGCTCGCCCAGTACGTGCACGCCGACATGGTCGGCCCCGGATATCGCGGGCCAGCTGGAGGCGCCGGTACTGATCCCGAAGGACAGCATCGGGGGCTGTGCGGAGACGGAGCTGAGCGAGGTGGCGGTGAAGCCGACCGGGCCGTTCTCACCGCGCGCGGTGATCACCGCCACACCGGCCGCGTGCTGCCGGAAGACGGAACGCAGCAGGTCGGGAGAGGCGTGCTGAGGAGTACGGGTGCCGAGGTCGGGCGTGGCCGTCATGGACGTGTCCTTCTGCGGAGGGGACGAACGGGGTCCGTGGCTGCTCAACAGCCCGGACAGCGCGCGCTCGCGGTGCGGGCCAGGTCGACGTGCACCCGCCCGTAGAGAAGGAGTTCCGAAGGCATACGGTCAGGTTGACGATAGGTGGTGCGCACAGTCAAGTACGTTCCGGCATATGGGAGATGACTCACCGATGTCCTCACCAATGGCGTCACGACCGTCAGACCGCCTCCCCCAGAGCAGCGATGACATCCGCCTTGCGGGGGAGGCCGGTGGCACGCCGTACGACCCGCCCGTCGGCGTCGAGGACCAGCACGGTGGGGGTCTTCAGGATGTCGAGTTCCCGTACGAGGTGCAGATGGTCCTCGGCGTCGATCTCGATGTGGCTCACACCGGGGACCATGCCGGCCACCTCGCCCAGCACCCGGCGCGTGGCCCGGCAGGGCGCGCAGAACGCGCTGGAGAACTGCACCAGGGTGGCCTTCTCGCCGAGGTCGCCGCCCAGCTCGGCGGCGCCGAGCCGTTTTCCGCCGTCGCGCCCACGCACGCGTACTCTCCCGCTCCGCCGCCGATGCAGCACTCCGTAGGCGCTCGCCGCCGCGAGCACCACCACGCACACCACAAGTCCGGTCATCGAATTCTCCAGCGTTCACGAGACTGCAAAGATTCCCGGCACCACGAATCCTTTCCGTTGCGGAATCCTTGATTCATGGACATCGACGTAAGAGGACCGCGCTTCGGGGCGGCCCTGACGACCGTGGTACTGGCGGTCGTGCTGATCACCGGCAGTTTCTGGCTGCTGGCCTGGCAGACCCTGGCGTTCGCGCTGGGCGCGGCGGGCGGCGTGGGCCGATCGCCGTACGGCTGGCTGTTCCGGAAGGCCGTACGGCCCCGGATCGGACCGCCGACCGAGTTCGAGTCGCCGGAGCCGCCGCGGTTCGCACAGGGGGTCGGTCTGGTCTTCGCCGGGGTGGGACTGGTCGGTTTCGGCCTGGGTCCCGACTGGCTCGGGCTCGCGGCGACCGGGGCCGCGTTGGCGGCCGCGTTCCTCAATGCCGCGTTCGGGTACTGCCTGGGGTGCGAGATGTACCTGCTCGTGCGTCGAGTGACGGTTCGCGCACAGTAAAGGGAACTTAAAAGCCCGAGGTGGATCAAGCGATCGACGTGACGAGGATCTCGCCGTTCTGCGGCACGAGGACTGGCCAGTCGTTCGTTCTTGGGGCACGATCTGCGCAATGCCGTAAACCTACGGCTGCGTAGCTTTCCCGCCCGGAGAACCCCTTCCAGGCAGAGAGAAGGGTCCACCCCGTCCATGGCTGAGCTTGTCTACCGCCCCGTCATCGGTCTCGCCCAAACGCTGTTCAAGGCCTGGGACCTCAAGATCGACTGCAAGGGGTCGGAGAACATTCCGCGCTCGGGCGGCGCCGTGCTGGTCAGCAACCACATCAGCTACCTGGACTTCATCTTCGACGGTCTCGCCGCCCTGCCGCAGAAGCGCCTGGTGCGCTTCATGGCGAAGGAGTCGGTGTTCCGGCACAAGATCTCGGGCCCGCTGATGCGCGGCATGAAGCACATCCCGGTGGACCGCAAGCAGGGCGAGACGGCCTACCAGCACGCACTGGAGTCGCTGCGGTCCGGTGAGATCGTCGGCGTCTTCCCCGAGGCGACGATCTCCCAGTCCTTCACCCTGAAGAGCTTCAAGTCGGGTGCCGCGCGCATGGCCCAGGAGGCCGGCGTCCCGCTGATCCCGATGGCGCTGTGGGGCACCCAGCGCCTGTGGACCAAGGGCCACCCGAAGAACTTCAAGCGCAGCCACACCCCGATCACCATCCGGGTCGGCGAGCCGGTGGAGGCTCCTCAGGACCAGTACGCGGGCGCGATCACCCGCCGCCTGCGCGAGCGCATCCAGGAACTCCTCGAAGCCGCCCAACGCGCTTATCCGGTACGACCCAACGGCCCGGACGACACCTGGTGGATGCCCGCCCATCTCGGCGGCACCGCACCCACTCCCGAAGAGGTCAAGGCGGCCGAGGCTCGCTGAATCGTCACGCCGGGGCGTGGACGGTGATCCGCGCCCCGGGGCTGAACTTCTCCAGCAGCTCGGCCAGTTCGGCACCCGCACGCTCGACCTCGGCGACCGGCATCGGCGCCAGACTCTCCAACAGGAAGACAGCGGCGGTCGTTTCCTCCGTGAGCCTGGTGCGCGGCCCCTGCCGCCAGTTCCACCGACGGCACGTGACACCGACCGCGTCGGCCCACACCACCTCGCCCGCGTCGGGATGCTCGACGACCTCCTCACCGCCCGCGACGGTCACGAACTCCTCGTCCCCGGCGGCCCGTTGGAGGGTCATCGCGCCCTGGATGCGGTCGGTGTCCTCGCCCCCGACAGGGACCAAGTGGGCCACACTGATGGCGTTGTAGAGATCGACCAGCACATTGATCCGGGGCAACCCATCATCGGAAAGCGCCCTCTTGGCCAGCGCCTCCGCCGAGTTGCGGGTACGCGACGGCTTCGACCCGAACCCCGTGTACACCTCGCGCCAGGCCACCATGTGCGGGTCCTCGTGCGGGGCGCGCCCGTCCAGTCGTACGACGAGACGGCGGGCCGCGTCGTCGAGGAGCGCCGAACTCGCTTCGGTACTGGGCCCGTTGACCAGTCCGGTCGCCTCGATCGCCACATGGGTGAACCCCGGGGCGAGGGCGCGGACTTCGTCGGACACGGTCAGGGTGAGGGTCATGGGCTGCCTCAGAGTGCGGTCGGGAGCGTCTGCCAAAGGTGCGTGCGGTCGGGGGCGGCCTTGAGGGCGCTCAGCACGACCGGGTGCGGTTCAGCGTACAGGTCTGGATAGTCCAGCTCATTGAACTCTGGATCGGGTACGAAGGCCAACCGCTCACCGTCCAGAGAGAACTGCGCATCCACGCCCGGCTTGTTGCCGCGCGGGTCCTGCCGATGCCAGGCCCCGTTGAAGCGCACGGCGACCAGACCGTGCACGACGTCGAACTTCTGGTAGCAGAACGCCGTAGGAATGTCCTCGGCCCGCAGCAGCGCGGCCAGCGCGTGCGCCTTGGCGTAGCAGATGCCGGTGCCCTGCTCCAGGACGTCGGAGGCCCGCCAGGTGACGCGCGGATCACCGGAGTCCTGCGAGTGGGGAATGCCGTCCCGCACGAACTCGAACGCGAGGCGTGCATAGCCATACGAGTCGGCGGCACTTCTGGCCAGCCGCGCGGCTGTCTCCCTTACGAGGGGATGCTCATGGTCAATGGCCTCGTCGGCAGCCAAGTACGCGGACAGGTCAGAGGTGTTCTGGATCAGCTCCATGGATGCAGAGCATAGGAAAGCGATCACCCGAGAGTCAATGACTTTTCAGATGGACGCATATCTATGCACAGCGCCATCCGACTCCGAGTCGGCAGACCTAGCGGGCCATCTCCTCCTTGAGTGCCGCCAGGAACGCGTCCACGTCGTCCTCGGTGGTGTCGAAGCCGCACATCCAACGGACGTCTCCGGCGGCCTCGTCCCAGAAGTAGAAGCGGAAGCGCTCCTGAAGGCGCTCGCTCACGTCGTGCGGGAGGCGGGCGAAGACGCCGTTGGCCTGCACCGGGTAGAGGATCTCCACGCCGTGCACCGCGCGCACACCCTCGGCGAGGCGCTGAGCCATCTCGTTGGCGTGGCGGGCGTTGCGCAGCCACAGATCCTTGGCGAACAGCGCCTCCAACTGCACCGAGACGAAGCGCATCTTGGAGGCGAGCTGCATGGACAGCTTGCGCAGGTGCTTCATGTGGCTGACGGCGTCCTGGTTGATGACGACGACCGCCTCGCCGAAGATCGCACCGTTCTTCGTCCCGCCCAGCGAGAGGATGTCGACGCCGACCGCGTTGGTGAACGTCCGCATCGGGACGTCGAGTGAGGCCGCCGCGTTGGCTATCCGGGAGCCGTCGAGGTGCACCTTCATGCCGTGCGCGTGGGCGTGGTCGCAGATCGCGCGGATCTCGTCGGGCGTGTACAGCGTGCCGAGTTCGGTGCTCTGGGTGATCGAGACGACCTGCGGCATCGCGCGGTGCTCGTCGTCCCAGCCGTAGGCCTGCTGGTCGATCAGTTCGGGGGTGAGCTTGCCGTCGGGGGTGGGCACGGTGAGGAGTTTCAGGCCGCCCATGCGTTCGGGGGCGCCGCCCTCGTCGACGTTGATGTGGGCGCTCTCGGCGCAGATGACCGCGCCCCAGCGGTCGGTGACAGCCTGGAGGGCGACGACGTTCGCGCCGGTGCCGTTGAAGACCGGGAAGGCCTCCGCCGTGGCACCGAAGTGGCTGCGGATGATGCCCTGGAGGTTCTCCGTGTAGTCGTCCTCGCCGTAGGCGACCTGGTGGCCGCCGTTGGCGAGGGCGAGGGCGGCGAGCACCTCGGGGTGGGCGCCGGCGTAGTTGTCGCTGGCGAAGCCGCGGATCTCCGGGTCGTGGTGGCGACGGGCGTCGGTCTTCGGAGGGTTCACGGCTTCTCGGTCAGCCACAGACGGTTTCCGTTCACTTCGGTGGCGGGCTTGTCCCAGACCCCGGCGATGGCCTCGGCGAGGTCCTTGACGTCGGTGAAGCCCGCGAACTTCGCGTTGGGTCGCTCGGCGCGCATCGCGTCGTGCACCAGCGCCTTGACCACCATGACGGCGGCCGCGGAGCTGGGCCCGTCCTCGCCGCCGGCCTTGCGGTAGCCGTCGGCCATGGCGAGGGTCCAGGCCTCGGCGGCGGCCTTCGAGGCGGAGTACGCCGCGTTGCCCGCCGTGGGCTTGCTGGCGCCCGCCGCGCTGATCAGCAGATAGCGCCCGCGGTCGCTGCGCTCCAGGCCGTCGTAGAAGGCCAGGGAGGTGTGCTGGACCGTGCGGATGAGGAGCTTCTCCAGCAGGTCCCAGTCGGCGAGGTCGGTGTCGGCGAAGGACGCGCTGCCGCGCCAGCCGCCGACGAGGTGGACCAGGCCGTCGACGCGGCCGAAGTCCTTCTCGATGTGCTCGGCCCAGTCGCGGGTCGCCTGCGGGTCGAGCAGGTCGACGGTGTCCCCGACGACGGTGGCGCCGCCGTGCGCGTAGCGGGCCGCGTCCACGGCCTCCGCCAGGCGTTCGGGATGCGCGTCCGCGCCGACGACGGTCGCGCCGGCCTCGGCCAGCCGCAGCAGCACGGCACGGCCCGCGGGCCCGCCCGCTCCGGCCACCGCGATCACCGCGCCGTTGAGCGCCCCGTTCCCCATGGTCCTCGCCTCCTGAGCCACTTCGGTCGTACGGTCGCTCACGCGGCGATCCGCTCTGCGCTCTCCGCCGTGATGCCCCGGGTCGACGCGATCACATTCTTGAGCTTCTTGGAGAGTGCCTCATAGAACATGCTCAGCGGAAACTCGTCCGGAAGCACGTCATCCACGAGTTTCCGCGGCGGCAGGCTCAGGTCGAGGGCGTCCGGGCCCTTGGCCCAGCGGGAGCCCGGGTGCGGTGAGAGGTAGGTGGCGACCAGCTCATAGGCCTTGAACCAGTGCACCAGCTTGGGGCGGTCGATGCCCGCGCGGTAGAGGTCCTCGATCTCGGCGCACAGCTGGTTGGTGACCTCGGGGGCGCGCTGCCAGTCGATGTGCAGCTTGTTGTCGGTCCAGCGGACGACGTCGTGCTTGTGCAGGTAGGCGAAGAGGAGCTGGCCGCCGAGTCCGTCGTAGTTGCGGACGCGTTCGCCGGTGACGGGGAAGCGGAACATGCGGTCGCAGAGGACCGCGTACTGCACGTCACGGGCCTGCGGGACGCCGTCGGCCTCCAGATTCACTGCCTCCTTGAAGGCGGTGAGGTCGCAGCGCAGTTCTTCGAGGCCGTACATCCAGAACGGCTGGCGCTGCTTGATCATGAACGGGTCGAAGGGCAGGTCGCCGTGGCTGTGGGTGCGGTCGTGGACCATGTCCCACAGGACGAAGGCCTCCTCGCAGCGCTTCTGGTCGTCGACCATCGTGGCGACGTCCTCGGGCAGTCGCATGCCCAGGATGTCTACGGCGGCCTCGGTCACCCGGCGGAATCGGGCGGCCTCGCGGTCGCAGAAGATGCCGCCCCAGGAGAACCGTTCCGGCGCCTGTCGTACGGCGATGGTCTCCGGGAAGAGCACGGCCGAGTTGGTGTCGTAGCCGGACGTGAAGTCCTCGAAGGTGATGCCGCAGAACAGCGGGTTGTCGTAGCGGGTCGCCTCCAGCTCGGCCAGCCAGTCGGGCCAGACCATGCGCAGGACGACCGCTTCGAGATTGCGGTCCGGGTTGCCGTTCTGCGTGTACATCGGGAAGAGGACCAGGTGCTGGAGTCCGTCCCGGCGGTTCGCGGCGGGCTGGAAGGCCAGCAGCGAGTCGAGGAAGTCGGGCACCTGGAAGCCGTCGTCGGCCCACCGCCCCAGGTCCCGGACGAGTGCGGCGTGGTAGGCCGCGTCGTGCGGGAGCAGCGGGGAGAGCTCTTCCACGGCGCCCGTCACGCGGCGCACGGCGGACTCGGCCTCCGCGCGGCCCGGGGCACCCTCGGCGTCGAAGTCGATCGAGCCGTCCTTCGACTGCCATGGCCGGATCCGCTCCACGGCGTCCCTGAGCACGGGCCATGCCGGATGCTCCACCACCGTGACCACGGGAGGAAGCCGCTCCTCAAAACCCACCTGCACAAGAATTTCCGTCATGTCCCATCCTCCACGGGAGAACCTCGCGTATGGACACCGTATGCGTTCGGGGTTTCCTCTAGCAAGGCAAGACCCCGCAAATTATCCTGCACCCCCTATCCGTCACCGCTCTTTTTCCTGCCGGACACAAAGAAGGCGATTACTTCCGCTGTGGTGGGGTAGGCGGGTCGAGGCCTGCGATCAAGGGCCACCGAGGGCCGGTTTCGGTCAACGGGCGCCGGACTCGCCCACGGACGGGTGACGGCGCCGCGAAGTACGCTCCAGGTACACCCCGGCCGTCACCCCCGATCCCCCGCGTAAGCGCGGGTACAACGCCGGGCCCGGCCGTTAGGCTGCGGCTCTGCCGCGTGGACGCCGGTGTCCGGCCGCGCCCACGCGCGCGTGCCGAGCCGCCGCGACGGAAGCGAGTTGAACCTTGAACTTCCTTACCATCGGTCACCGCGGAGTCATGGGTCTCGAACCCGAGAACACTCTCCGTTCCTTCGTCGCCGCCGAGCAGGCCGGCCTCGATGTCATCGAACTCGATCTGCATCTGAGCAAGGACGGCGCCCTCGTCGTCATGCACGACGCCGACGTGGACCGTACGACCGACGGGACCGGTCCGATCGCCGAGCGGACCCTCGGCGAACTGCGCACCCTGGACGCGGGCCGCGGCGAGCGCGTCCCGACCTTCGAAGAGGTCCTGGACGCGGTCAAGTCGCCGGTCCAGGCCGAGATCAAGGACCTGGCGGCGGCACGCGCACTCGCCGAGGTCATGCACCGCCGCAACCTGGTCGAGCGGGTCGAGGTGTCCTCGTTCCACGACGAGGCGATCGCCGAGATCGCCCGCCTGGTGCCCGGCGTACGCACCGCGCTGATCGCCAGCCGCTTCGGCCCCGACGTGGTGGAACGCGCCACCGAGGCCGGTGCCGAGACGGTCTGCCTCAACATCCGCAGGCTGACCCTGGAGGTCGTCGAGGCGGCCCGCAAGGCGGACCTGAAGATCATCGGCTGGGTGGTGAACACACAGGACCAGCTGCGGCTCGTACGGGCCCTGGGTCTGGACGGCGCGACGACCGACTACCCGGAGATCAAACGCACGGGCCGCTTCACGGCATAGCGGACCGAACGGCCGTAGGAATCAAGCGAGTTCCTTGACCAGCAGCTCGAACTGGAGGTCGTCGCGCTGCGGAATACCGAACCGCTCGTCGCCGTACGGGAACGGGGTCATCCGGCCCGTACGGCGATAGCCGCGGCGCTCGTACCAGGCGATGAGGTCGTTCCGTACGGAGATCACGGTCATGTGCATCTCCCGCACGCCCCAGGTCTCCCGGACCGTGCGCTCCGCCTCCGCGATGATCACCTTGCCGAGACCGGCGCCCTGGAGGTCCGGACTGACGGCGAACATCCCGAAGTAGGCGTGCTCACCCCGGTGTTCGAGCTGGCAGCAGGCAACCACCCGGCCCTCGCGCTCGACGACGAGCAGCCGGCTGTCGGGCGACTTGATGACCGCGAGCACGCCCTCGGGATCGGTCCGCTGCCCTTCGAGGATGTCCGCCTCCGTGGTCCAGCCTGCCCGGCTGTCGTCCCCCCGATAGGCCGACTCGATCAGCACGACGAGGGCATCCGCATCCGCATCGGTGGCGTCGCGAAAGGTCAGTCCGGTGGCGGCGGTGTCCATGGTGCACAACTCCGATCAAGGCGCGGCTCAGGCAGACACGAGAGTAACGCGGCCCCGGCCACTAGGCTCCGGCCGCATGGTCCACGTACTGAGCAGCCGCATCCTGCTGCGCCCCACCGACCCCGAACGCTCCCGAGTCTTCTACGGCCACCAACTGGCCCTGCCCGTCTACCGGGAGTTCGGCACAGGCCCGGAACGCGGAACCGTCTACTTCCTCGGCGGCGGCTTCCTGGAGGTCTCCGGCCGCTCCGACTCCCGGCCCTCCCCCGCCGTACAGCTGTGGTTGCAGGTCGCGGACGCGGGTGCCGCACACGAGGAGCTGCGGGCGAAGGGCGTCGAGATCGTACGGCCTCCGGTGCGGGAACCCTGGGGCCTGGTGGAGATGTGGATCGCGGATCCGGACGGGACACGGATCGTGCTGGTGGAGGTGCCGACGGACCATCCGCTGAGGTACCGCCCGGGGATGTAGGCCTACGGCGACCAGGGCACCCATTCCCTGCCGGATGGCCGGGGTCGCGGCCCGGGCTTAGCGTGCGGGGAGGGGAGCTTTCTGCGGAAGGAACGCCATGAAGCTCGACAGGCCGGTGACCGGTGGACCCTGCTGGACCGAGCTCGGGACGAGTGATCTGGAGGCGGCCAAGCGGTTCTACTCGGACGTGTTCGGCTGGCGTCCGGAGACCGATCCCCGGCCGGAGGCGGGCGGTTACACCGTCGCGCACATCGGTGACGCCGCGGTCGCCGCGCTGACCCCGCTGTTCCAGGAGTCGCAGCCGGTGGCGTGGAACGTGTCGTTCGCGGTCGCGGACTCCGACGCGACGGCGGAGCGGGTACGGGCCGCGGGCGGAACCCTGCTGATGGAACCGATCGACGTGTTCGACATCGGCCGCTTCGCGGTCGCCCTCGACCCCGGCGGCGCCGCGTTCCAGATGTGGCAGGCGCGGACCTTCCCCGGCGCCGGGCTGTTCAACGCACCCGGCGCGCTGGGCTGGGTGGAGCTGCTGACGCGGGCGCCCGAGCGGGCCGAGAGCTTCTACACGACCGTGTTCGGCTGGACCGTCCGCCCCTCGGCGCACTACCCGCAATGGGGCATCGACGGCGCCGACTTCGGCGGGATGATGACGATGGACGCGAAGTTCCCACCGGAGGTGCCCCCGCACTGGCTGCCGTACTTCTCGGTGGCCGACGTCGACGCCACAGCCGCGGTGGCGACGGAGGCGGGCGGCACGGTCCTCATGGAGCCGACGTCCATTGGCGACGTGCGGCGGATCGCGGTGCTGCGGGATCCGCAGGGGGCGATGTTCGGGGTGTACGCGGCGAGCGACGAGCAGCGCTGAGCCACCCGCCCGCGTCCCGCTCTCAGGCCAGTCGCGTCACCGTCACCGTGTCGATCACCGGTGCGTACGCGGAGCGTTGGCCGTACTGGTTCCTGGAGTGGCCGTCGTGGTCCGTGAGTTCGTCCGCCGTGAAGGTGAGGGTGTTGGTGCCCTCGGCGAGGGTGACGGGGACGGTGAGGTCGTGGAAGTTGTTGAAGTGGAAGGTGGTCGGGAACAACACGCGCTGTGGGACCGACCCGTTGATCGAGATATCGGCGTGGCGGCAGACCGGGTCCGGGTTGTAGTGGGTGGCCGGTGCCTGCTCGCCGTTGGAGTAGCGGATCGTGAGCGCGTGACGGCCGGCCCGCTCCGCCTCCACGGTGAGCGTGAGCGCGTTCGCGGGGCCGCCGCCGATGCCGTCGACCGCCTTGCCGCCCGTGGCGAACGTGTGGGCGCCGGTGACCCGGGCGCCGCCCGTCGTGGTGCCTTCCTCGGCCGGGTGCGTCGAGGTGGGGAGGAGGGCGCGTGAGGCGCCTACCTGGAGGCGGTCCAGGACCAGTTGGTCCGAAGTGGCGGTGACGGTGACCTTGTTGATGCCCGATGCGAGGAACAGGGGAACGGAGGATCGTTCAACAATCCTCGTGTCGCCGTCCCCGACCATCCCCATGTCCTCCCCGTTGATCGTCAACTCGCCCTCCCCGGGGCCGATCCGATCGACGGTCACAGCCGCCTCCCCGTCCTCCGCCGCGTGCACCCAGAAGGTCGCGGTGCCGCCTCGCGGCAGTACGACGACACCGGGGCCTGAGGCTCCGAGCTGCCCGCAGTCCACGCGAGCGCCACCCCCCAGGTCCGCGAACTCCGCGTCGTACAGCGCGGGCGCGGTCACCCGGTCGTCGCGCAGGGCGAGATCGAGCCGGTCGATAACCACGTCGCCCCGCGTGACACCGAGGTCGTGGTCCTGCGCGGCGAGGGTGATGGTGTGCGCACCGGCGGTCAGTTCGACCCGGGTGTCGGTGTGGCCCCACACCGCCCACTTGTAGCCGAGCGGCAACCGGAGTTCCTGCGGATACCCGCCGTCCACCCGCAGGAAGACGTTGGTGGGCCCCTGCTCGCGCACCGCGTCGGCCAGGTTGTAGGAGTTGGCGAAGACACTCACGTCGTAGGTCCCGTCCCGCGGGACCTCCACGGAGAAGACGAGCACGCCGTCGGAACCGGTGCGGAGTCCGCCCACGTGGTAGCCGGTCGAGCCCGCGAACTTGTCGACGTCGGACGGGGACCCCTCGGGCCCGTTCAGCGAGTGACCGTCACCGATGTAGGCCGCGTCCTCCGCCTGGTACGAGCGCCGCCAGCCGACCGAGGGCGGCAGCGCTACGGCTCCGTTGCCGCCCGGGGAAAGGATCACCTGGTACGCCGACATCGCCTCCACACCGGCCAGACGCAGCGTCACTTTGCCGTCCACGACGGGGAGTTCGTGATCGGCGAGCCTCAACGGCTGTGCGGAGGGGCCGACTTGGCCGGTCCAGGGGATCTCAAGGAGCCGCACGTGGACGGTCGTACCGAAGACTTCGGGGTCGACGTGCTCGAACACGACGTCCGCGGAGCCCCCCGCGCCGCCGAGCAGCACCCGTGCCTGCCGCTTGGCGCGGTCGAGTGCGGCGACGCCCTGGAGCGTGTACTGGACGTTGGGGTGGGGCGCCGTGACCTGGACGGTGTTGCCCGTGAACTGCCCGTAGGCGTTGAACAGCCACCACTGACCGTTCCCCTTGTTGGCCTCCACCACCGAGTCGTTGAGGTTGCCGTCGATGTTCCAGTACGCCATATCGGCGTCGACCTTCGACTCCTCGATCGCGGCGATCCACTGGATCATCTGGCCCGGGACGGACAAGTGGTAGTTGTGGGCGTACTCGTTGAGGTTGACGGGGAGCGGTCCGATGCCCAACTCACGTTCCAACGCACGGTACTTGGCGACGCTCGTGCGGATCTCGTCCGGCGAGGACAGCTCGTGCCAGGTGATGACGTCGGGCAGTACGTCCTCGGCCTTCGCGAACTCCAGGAAGCCTCTGATCTCGTCGTACAGGAGGCAGGTGTTGGGGCCGGCGATGCGGGCGCCCGGGTCGAGTTCCTTGATGAGGTGGTGGATGTCCCGCCAGGCGGTGAAGTAGGGGCCCGGTGCGGTGCGCCAGGAGACCTGGTCGTAGCTCCACTCCCCCGTGCCGAACATGTTGCCCTCGGGCTCGTTGAACGGGACGTACACGACATGGGACTTGTACGCGCCGAGCGTCAGCACCTGGTCGACCTGGCGGCGGACGCGGGCCTTGAAGTCGGCGAGGCGTTCGGCTCCGGTACCGCCGGGCCATTCGTAGGGGAAGCCGCGGTAGATGTCGGTCATGTAGACGTAGACGTCCTGGCCGCCCGCCTCGACGAAGGGGCGCAGGATCTCCAGGGCGTCGGCGCCCGGGTGCTGGGTGCCGTCCTGGGCCTTGGTGGAGACCGTGCGGACGTACATGCCCTCGACTGCGTTGCGGCTGGGGACGCCGTCGCCGTACAGGCCGTAGAGCGTGCCGCTCGCGCCTCCGTGGAAGGGGCCCGTGTCGGTGCCGAGGTCGACGGTGAGGGTCTCGGGGGCAGAGGCTGCCACGGCATCAATCCCTTGTTCGACATGTCGTACGTCAGTCGGTGTCCCGAACCGGCTTGATCGAACGTAGGGAGATCACGCGACTCGCGTCAACGGTCCGTCGGCTCCCGCGTACGGCGGCTCAGACACGCAGCATGCCCAGTCGGCCTTCCAGCTGGGCCAGCAACTCGCCGAGCAGGGAGGCGAGTTCGCCCTGTCCGGGGGTGTCCAGACCGGCGAGCACGGTCGTCTCGTAGGCGAGTTGCTCGGGCAGGATCGCGTCGACGAGGTCGCGGCCGGTGTCCGTGAGGCGGACGTGGGCGACGCGCCGGTCCCGGGTGTCGCCGCGGCGCTCGACCAGCCCGCGTTCGGTCAGCAGCTTGAGGCGCTTGGTGACGGCGGCGCCCGAGGAGAAGGTCTCCCGGGTCAGCTCGCTCGGCGTGAGTTCGTGCCCGGTGCGACGGAGCGCGCCGAGCAGGTCGAACTCGGGGCGGCTGAGCCCAGCCCGGCGCAGCGGCGCGTCCTCGGCCTGCTGGAGCAGGGCGGCGCATCGGTTGATGCGGCCGATGATCTCCATCGGGCCGGTGTCGAGGTCGGGGTGCACGGCCTGCCACTGCCCGACGACGGCGGCGACGGTGTCGCGCCGGGTCGCACTCGGAGGGGTCGGGCGGGCCGCGTCGTCCCCGTCAACCGGCCGTCCGTTCATTGCCGTCATCCCCGTACGCCCTCCGTCTTTCCGCCCGTGCGCCGATCCCCGGTCGGCCAGGAGTGCGACTCCCGGCGTCGTACCGTCGCGGCGAGCGTACGGTGTCCGGACCGCTCGGCGAGCACGACCCGCTCCTGCGGCAGGGCGCGCTGCCACCACTCGCCGGACGCGGCGTCGACCGTGGCGCGCAGTTCGACGAGCGCGGCGGCGAGCACGCGGTGCGCGGAATCCAGGCTCCCGCGCGCGGGAGCAGCTTCCGCGAGGAGTCGTGCGGCCCGCTCCCGGGCGCGTTCCACCGCGCTCAGCGCCTCCTCGATACGGTCGGTCGCGCGCCGATTGGTGACGACGGCCGCGGCGACGAGGCCGACCAGCGCCCCGACGAGGGTGTCGACGACCCGCTCGGCGATCAGCTCACCGGGCTGCTGCGCCCGCGCGAACTCCGTGATGAGCAAGGCCATCGGGGTCACACAGACGCTGCCGAGCCAGTAGTTGCGGCCGATCAACGCCTCCGCCCCGAAGTTGAAGGCGAGGCAGCAGAGAACGAGGGCCGCCGGGTGCGCGTGGGCGAGCGGGGCGACCGCGGCGAACACGAGCACCCCGGCGAGGTTGCCGACGACCCGCTGCACGCCCCGTCCCCAGGTGAGCGTGATGTTGGCCTGGTAGAGGGACGCGGCGGTGACGAGGGCCCAGTAGGGGCGGCCGACACCGAGGGCGAGGGACACGTATCCGGCGAGCGCACAACCGAGCGCCGTACGCAGCACGAGCGGGGTCAGCGGACCGAGCCTGGTCCACAACGGGCTTATGGGGGCGGCCAGTTCGGCGTCGACACCGAGCAGTTCGTCTACGGCGCCTGCCGAGACGTCGGTCTGCGGGACCGGTCCCCTGCCGCGCAGTTCGCGGGCCCAGGTGCGCAGCCGCTCCGGGTCGGCGTCGGCGGGCGCGGCGAGTGCGACCTCGGCACGGACGAGGAGGCGTTCGAGGGCGCGTCGGGGTGGGGTGCGGGTTCCGGTGGCGAGGAGGGACTGCCAGGCGGCGTGGATGGCGGCCGCGGCGGCGGCACGCGCGCGTGCGTCACCGTCTCCGGTGCCGTGTGCGGCGGCGTACGTCGCGGTGGCGTTCAGCGCCTGGGCGGTGGCGCGGCGCTCGGGGCCGTAGGGGCGGACGAGTGCGGGAGCCATGCCGACGAGCCATGCCCAGGCGCCTGCGGCGGCGGCCAGCGCGAGGTGGCCGGGGACCTGGCCGAGTGTCTGCGGGGCGAAGAGCGAGGCGGAGCTGATGAAGGTGAGGACCACGTTGCCGGGCGGGCCGATCCGGGTCGCGTCGCACAGCCCCTTCTGTACGGCGGCCAGGGCGGCGCCGACCGTCACCAGCACGACGGCGTTGGTGGTCAGGGAAGCCGTGACCAGCGCGACGGCGAGACCGCCGATCATGCCGAGCACCACCCAGAGCAAGGCGCGGGCCCGGGCGGCGTAGGGCTTGTTGTGGGCGTAGAGCGCGCACAAGGAGCCGGCCATCGTGTACATCGCCAGGTCGAGGCGGCCGAGGGCCAGCAGGGTCAGGTTGGGCGGGGCGACCGAGGCGACCGCGCTGAGCGCGGGCTTGAACCAGATGTCGGACGGCCGTCCGAGGCGCAGCACGCCGGTGAGCGGGAGACGTCGGACGCGGGGGGTGGGGGCGGGGGTCGCACTGCTCATGGGAAACAAGTTTAGCAGGTGTTTTACTCGTGAATCATTTCCGTCGGGCATGCCTTCGGGGCGCCATTGACCTGCCGCGCTCCGTCGAGTGCTCCCCATGTACACCGTTGCGCTTGATTGCGCCCCGGGCGGCACGGGCATCCTGTGACCGAACGTCGACGGTGAGCGATATCCGGGGCGGAACGGGGGACGCGCGTGCATGGTGGACCGGCTTCGCCCGGCTGGCTGCTGGTCGCGCTGTGCGCGGCGACCGGGGCCTACTGCCTGCTGCGGATGCGCAGCCCCGTCGAGGAACAGCGCCGGGCCGCGGGCGGCGAGGCGCTGATGGGCTTCGGCATGGCCGCGATGGCCGTACCGGCCGCGGTGTTCACACCACCCTCCTGGGCGTGGCCCGCCTACGCGGCGGTGTTCGGTACGGCGGCGCTGCGCGCCCTGTGGTCGGCGCGCAGGAGCCCGCACCATGTGCACCATCTGCTGGGCACCGCGGCCATGGTCTACATGGCGCTCGCGATGGCCGCGTCGCCCGCGCACCACCACGAGCACGGCGACTCCGGAGTCCCGCTCGTGACAGGCGCGTTGCTCCTCTACTTCGTGGGATATGTGCTGCTGTCGGGCATCCGGCTGGTGCCCGTCGCCGGAGCGGCCTCAGGTGTGGTGGTCGGCGGCGGGAGCGTCGGGTGGGGCGACCGGCCGGAGCTGGCGCGGGCGTGCCGGCTGTCGATGGGGATCGGCATGGTCGCGATGTTGCTGACGCTCTAGGCAGGACCGGCGCGGCGGTACGAAATCGTGGTCTGCGTCACTTTGCCGTAACAATCCGTACCCCTGATCACCGCGGCGCTCATAGGGTGCTCCCATGATGGTCCCCGCGGCACTGTTGCTGCTCGGCGCCTTGGCCGCCGTTGTCGCCCCACGGCTGCTCGCCCGGGCCGACTGGCCGGACCATGAGCCGGTGCTCGCGCTGTGGGTGTGGCAGTGCGTGGTGGCGGCCGTCCTCCTGTGCTGTGCCCTGTCGATGACGCTCAGCGCCGCCGCCGCGTGGCAGGCGGTGCGCGGGCACGTGTTCGCCAACGCCCCGCACGCGGTCGTGGACGCCTATCCCCTGGTGACGACCGGGCCTTGGGCTGCGACAACTGCGGTGACCCTCGCGTGCGGTGGCGCGTGGACCGCGGCGATGCTGGTCCGTGAGGTCGTACGGGCCCGGGCACGCCGTCGGCTGCGTCGGGCCGAACTCCTCGTGCGCGCACCGGTGTTGCCCGGCGAGGAGCCCGGTGCCGAGCCGTTGGTCATCCTGGAGGGGGAGCGGCCGGACGCGTGGTGGATGGCCGGCACCGCACCCCAACTGGTCATCACCACCGCCGCGTTGAGGCGCCTCAAGGGGCGGCAACTGGACTCGCTGCTCGCGCACGAACAGGGGCACGCGCAGGCCCGGCACGACTGGTTGCTGCACTGCTCGGGCGCGCTCGCGAACGGGTTTCCGCAGGTGCCGGTGTTCGCCGCGTTCCGGGACGAGATGCACCGGCTGGTCGAACTCGCCGCCGACGACATGGCCTCCCGCCGTTTCGGCCGCCTCACGACCGCCCTAGCCCTGGTCGAACTCAACGAGGACCGCGGGGTGTTCGGGCCGTGCCCCACTCCGCACGCCCATGTCCCGCACCGGGTGAACCGGCTCCTCACTCCCCCGGACCGCCTCACGGCGATGCGCCGCCTGGGCTGGACCGCGACGGCGGCGCTGGTGCCGGTGGTTCCGGTACTGGTGGCGTTCGTGCCGGGGTTGCGGGCGCTGGGCTGAGGAGGGGGCGGGGTTCGCTCCGCCCACCGCCGGTCGGCGAGGATCGTTCCATGCACTACCCGCCCCTCCCGACACTCCGACAGACCGGCAGCATCCTCGCCCTGTGCTCCGCCCTGCTCCTCACCCTGGTCGCGGTGGAGTGGCGTCCACTGATCGACGTCGACGAGCGGATCGCCCGGACCACGCACCGCTGGGCGGTCGAGAACCACGGCCTGACACATACGTTCCGCATCCTGACGGACTGGGTCTGGGACCCACTGACCCTGCGCCTCGTGTGCGCGGCCGCCATTGTGTGGCTGGTGTGGCGCCGTTCTGCATGGTGGACGGCGCTATGGCTGGCGGCCACATGTGCGCTGGGCACCCTGTTCCAACAGACCCTGAAGGCACTGGTCGACCGCCCCCGCCCGGTATGGCCCGACCCCGTCGACTCGGCCCACTACGCCGCCTTCCCCTCGGGCCACGCCATGACCGCCACGGTGGTCTGCGGCCTGCTGCTGTGGCTGCTCCACGACAACGGCACCGGACGCGCTGTGTGGCGTACAGCCATGGTCGTGGCTGTGATCTCCGTTGCGGGTGTGGGACTCACCCGTGTGTGGCTGGGCGTGCACTGGCCGTCGGATGTGCTGGGCGGGTGGCTGCTGGGGGCGTTGGTGGTGGCGGTGGCCGTGGGGGTGTACGAACGGTGGCGGGTGTGACCGCGGCTGGGCGACGGCATCGCTATGTCGGACCGACGGAGTTGCTGACCGCCGTGCGGCCGGGTGCGGAGGGCCGGGTCGTGGGGTCGGCCGGGGACCTGAGCGCCTGGCTGGCCGGGCAAGGGACGGCCGAGCCGGCCGAACCCTTCACTTTCGTGGTCGGTCCGGAAGGACTCCTGCGATTGGCGCCGCGCCGGAGTGAGCACGTGGCGTGTGCCGGGGGCGCCGATGTGCTGGGCGCGGGCGAGATGGGGTTCGGGCGCGCGGCGGGACTCTGGGTGGTCCGGGAGGTCAGCAACCTGTCCACCGGTTACTGCCCGCACCTCGACTCATGGGATGCAGTGGCACGCGCACTCGACCGGGCCGGTATCGGCCGCCCCGCGGGCTTCACTCACGCCGTCGTGTTCCGGCGCTGTGTGTCCTGCCGGGAGATCAACATCGTGCGCGAGAGCGATTTCGTCTGCGTGTTCTGCGGGAGCGATCTTCCCGCCGCGTGGAATGTCGCTGCGTAAGATCACCGCATGAATGCCGTCCTCTTCGACTTCTCCGGAACCCTCTTCCGTATCGAGTCCACCGAGTCCTGGCTGCGTGCCGTGTTGCGTGAGACCGGAATCGCCTTGCCTGAAGCGGAGTTGGTCAAGGCGGCGCGGGCGCTGGAGGTGGCGGGCGCGATGCCGGGTGGGGCGCAGCCGGAGCGACTGCCCGAGGAGTTCGCGGAGGTGTGGGCGATCCGGGACGAGAGTTCCGCGCTGCACCGGGCCGCGTACACCGGCGTCTCGCGTCAAGTCCCGCTCCCCGAACCGGCGTTGCACGACGCGCTGTACGACCGGCACATGACGCCGGCCGCGTGGACGCCGTACCCGGACACGGAGGACGTGCTGCGGACCCTGCACGAGCGCGGGATCGGCGTGGGTGTGGTCAGCAACATCGGCTGGGATCTGCGGCCGGTGTTCCGCGAGCACGGGCTCGACCCGTATGTGGACGCGTACGTCCTGTCGTACGAGCACGGCATCCAGAAGCCGGACCCACGGCTGTTCACCGTCGCCGTCGAGGCCCTCGGCGTCGACCCGAAGGACGTGCTGATGGTCGGTGACGACCGGCGGGCGGACGGCGGGGCGGCGGCTCTGGGGTGCGGGGTGCACTTCGTGGACCACCGGTTGGTGACGGAACGGCCGGACGGTCTGCGACCTGTGCTCGAACTGGTCGGACAAGGGCGAGAGCAGGGCGGACTTCGGGGCTGACCCGGTCAGTACGCGCGAGCACCCCCGAATCAGTACGCGGGGACACCCGGATCGGTACGCAGGGATGCCTGGATCGGTACGTGGGGACGCCCGAAACAATCGTCAATTACAGGTTGACGATGAGGGGTCGTCAATTTAAAGTTGACGCATGAGCCCACTCGACATCAGCCTCGCCGATCTGATCGCCCGTCTCGACGAGGAGCTCCCCGACACCGACGAACTGGCCCGCGTCAGCGAAGCGCGACTGCGGGCCCAGACCCTGTCCGACCTCGGTGACCAGCTCATCGACCACTACGTCAGCAAGGCCAAGCAGGTCGGCGCGTCGTGGACCGAGATCGGCGACGCCATCGGCGTGTCCAAGCAGGCCGCCCAGCAACGCCACGCCCCCGGCCCCTTCGAGCGGTACACCAACCTGAACCGGCACAGCATCGTGCTCGCGCAGGAGGCCGCCCGAACGCACAGGCACGACTCCATCGGCACCGAACACCTCCTGCTCGGCCTGCTCGGCGAACCGCGGGGCCTGGCGTACGAGGTGCTGGTGGCGAAGGCCGAGTCGGAGCAGCGCGTCCGCGACGCGATCGAGGAAGCACTGCCGCCGGCCGGCGAGAAGATGCTGCGGGGTCACATCGCGTTCCGGCCGGAGAGCAAGGAGGCCATCGGGCAGGCCCGCAGCGCGGCGGCTGGCCTCGGCCACGACTGGGTCGGCACGGAACACGCGCTGCTCGGCCTGATCCGCGTCGAGGAGAGCCCGGCCGCGCAGATCCTGCGCGACCTCGGCTTCACCTCGGACGAACTGCACGAGACGGTCACGACCGAGATCGCCAACAGGCTTGCCGCGCGGGGCAATTAGCGACGAAACGACCAGTGGCCGCGGAGCACCGGGCCGCCGCGACCACCTCACCCGTCACCTCACGTCACCCCTGATACCCCTCCACCTCGGACTCCGGCCGTACGCGCGCCTCGTCCGGGTTCTCCCCGAACTCCACCTTCGCGCGGCGCTGGCGCAACAGGTCCCAGCACTGGTCGAGTTCGCGTTCCAGTTGCCCGAGGCGCTGATGTTCCGTGGCGCTGTCGATCGCGCCGGACGCGACGGCCTCCCGGAGCTTGCGCTCGTCGTCGACCATCTCGTTGATCCGCGCGAAGATCTGCTGGTCCTGCTCCATGCCCGTGCGCCTCCTCGGCTCGACACCCGTGCCCACTCTAGGGACGGATCACGTGCCGTGCGACAGATGTGCGAGAAGGCGGCGCCGGACGCCGGTTCAAAAGTCGCCCAAGGAAACCATTGGGGTGAAAAGGAGCCGCCCGCCTGAGACGATCCCCCGCGTCGCCCCAGACGGACGGCAGCATGCGCCAGGCCCCCTCGACGGGAGACCCGGACGTCCTGAGTATAGTTGGCTGATAGCCAGTCAACGCAGGAGTTACAGCATGTCCCCGCGAAGCGCATCGGTCAATGAAGAGTTGCGCAGGCGTTCCCGGGAACGGCTCCTGTACGCGGCCGTGGAGCTGGTCGGCGAGCACGGCTACGAGGCCACGACCTTGGGCGACATCGCGGACCGGGCCGGTTCGGCGCGCGGTCTGGTGTCGTACTACTTCCCCGGGAAACGCCAGCTCGTGCAGTCCGCCGTGCACCGCCTGATGCACCGCACGCTGGAGGAGGCCCTGGAGCGCGAGCCCCGGACCGACGACGGGCGGGAGCGGATGGCGCGGGCCATCGACGCGATCCTCGGCCTCGCGCACGATCGGCCCGTGCTGATGCGCCAGCACATGGCCGGGCTCCTCCAGGGCGAGGGCTTCGTGCAGTGCCCGGAGCAGCGGCGCCTGTCCGAACTGCTCGGGCAGACGATCGCGCGGTACGGCTCGGGGAACGTCCCCTCCGACTACCCCATGCTGCGCGCGCTGCTCATGGGCGCGGTCTACTCGGCGCTCGTGCCCGGGGTGCCGATGCCGATCCCGGTGCTGCGCACCGAGTTGTTCGAACGGTACGGACTCGACTGGGAGTTGGGGGTCCCGCCGGAGTCCGCCGCGCGAGCCGGAGCGCCCGACCCGGACCTCTCACGGTTCTTCGCGACGGACGACAGGTCCACGCTCCCGCCCATTTCCCCGCCCACGCCCGGGAGTTCGGCCGACGACCGGCCGACCGAGCCCTCCGACGCGTAACCGCCCTGCTCAGCGCCGAGCGTGACTAGGCGTCAGGAATCCCGCGTCCCGCGCCTGCGAGATGAGCCGGAGAGACCGGCGCCGACTGTGCCCGGTCGCGCACATCACCGCGAGGACGGGATCAACCCCCTCTTCCTGCGCGGCGCGATACTCCTGGGCGATCTGCCACCGCCCCTCGATGCCACGCGGCCAGGCCGGCCGGGCTCGGCGCGCTCCGCCCGACTCCGTCCACTCCTCCCCCTCCGCGGGCACCGGTTCCAGCCCACACGCCTCGAAGAGCGGCCCCTCAAGCCAGTCGGCCAGCACGGTCAAGTCGTCGAGGGACAGGGCAGGTTGGGCCCGTACGTCCTCGACGGAGACGGTCTGCTCGCACACCACGGCGAGCGCGTCGACCCGGGCGCCGTCGGGGAAGGCGAGCCGGACGTGGAACCACGAGGTGGCGCCGTCGCGCTCCTGCACTTCCCACGCGGGCCACACGGACACCGCACCGTCCGACGGAGAGCGATCAGAAAGATTAACGAAGGATGCTTCTAGCACATACGCAACGTAACCGCATGATCACATTCCATACGAACGGACACGCGCGCCCCCAGTACGTACGGGTCCGTTCGGCACCCTGTCAGCGGAGCACCGGTGGTGCAATCCTGGACGTGCCAGTGGTCTGGCGAATGAGCGTTCTCCTGTGTGCCTGACGGGTGAGGAGTTCCGCCGTGCTGCGTGTCGCCGTCGTCGGCTCCGGGCCGAGCGGGGTCTACACCGCCCAGAGTCTGGTCCAGTTGGAGCCCGGGGTGCTGGTCGACGTCCTGGACCGGCTGCCGTGCCCGTACGGTCTGGTGCGCTACGGCGTGGCACCGGACCACGAGAAGATCAAGTCGCTGCAGAACAATCTGCGGGCGATCCTGGAGCACGGGCGGGTGCGGTTCCTCGGCGGGGTGCTCGTGGGACCGGGCGGGCTGTCGGCCGCCCGGCTGCGGGAGTTGTACGACGCTGTCGTGTACTGCGTGGGCGCCGCCACCGACCGTCACCTGGGGATTCCCGGTGAGGAACTGCCGGGCAGCTGGTCGGCGACCGAGTTCGTGTCCTGGTACAGCGCCCACCCGGACTCCACCGCCGACGGGTTCGTGCTCGGCGCACGCTCGGCCGTGGTCATCGGCGTGGGCAATGTCGCGGTGGACGTCACGCGGATCCTGGCGCGCGGCGCGGCCGAGCTGAGCCGCACCGACATCCCGCAGGCGGCGCTCACCGCACTTGCGGCGAGCGGGATCACGGACGTCCACATGGTCGGCCGGCGCGGCCCGTCACAGGCCCGCTTCACCACCAAGGAACTGCGCGAACTGGGCGGCCTCCCGGACACCGAAGTGACCGTGGATCCGGCTGAGTTGGCGCTCGACCCGGGCTGTCTCGACCTCTCCGCCCTGCCCGGTGCCCAGCGCCGCAACGTAGAGGCACTGCGCAACTGGGCCGCGCTCCCGCCCCAGGGCGCCCCACGCCGTATCCACCTCCGTTTCTTCCTCCGTCCCGTCCAACTCCTCGCCCACGCGGGGCGCGTGGGCTCGGTCCGCTTCGAACGCACCGCCCCGGACGGGCGGGGCGGAGTGGTCGGCACGGGTCAATTCGAGGAGATCGAGGCGCAGTTGGTGCTGCGCTCGGTGGGCTATCGCGGGGTGCCGCTGGACGGGCTGCCGTTCGACGCCGAACACGGCACCGTTCCGCACCGGGCGGGCCGTGTCGTACGCGAAGGGCGGACCGTGCCCGGCGAGTACGTGGCCGGCTGGATCAAGCGGGGCCCGACCGGCGTCATCGGCACCAACCGCCCGGACGCCAAGGAGACGGTGACGTCCCTGCTCGCGGACGCCTCCACGGTCGTAGCGAAGGAGCGCTCCGAGGATCCCCTCGCCGTGCTGCGCGCGGAGGGTATCGAGCCGGTCGAGTGGGGCGGGTGGGAGGCCATCGAGCGGGCCGAGGCGGAGTTGGGGGCCTCGCTCGGGCGGGGTGGTGTGGTCAAACTGCCGGACTGGGACGCCCTGCTGGCGGCGGTGCGTGGGGCGCGCACCTAGCGGTATGTGGGGCGCACACATAGCAGCTGGGCAAGACACACGGCGGCAACAACCCAGAAATCAACAAACTGTTCAAGGCGCCTACGGTCTCGAACTGTTCGCACATTCCTTCCCCCTCCGCCGCTCAGGAGCGCCCATGGCCACGACCACACCCGTGCATCCCGTCGACGAGGTCCCACCCGTCCGGCAACTGGCCGCCTTCGGGCTCCAGCACGTGCTCGCGATGTACGCGGGCGCGGTCGCGGTGCCGCTGATCGTGGGCGGGGCGATGAAGCTGTCGGCCGCCGATCTGGCGTATCTGATCACCGCGGACCTGCTGGTGTGCGGGATAGCGACGCTCATCCAGTGCATAGGTTTCTGGCGGTTCGGCGTGCGGCTGCCGATCATGCAGGGCTGCACGTTCGCCGCGGTGTCGCCGATGGTGCTGATCGGCACGACGGGCGGCGGACTCCCCGCGATCTACGGCTCCGTGATCATCGCCGGGCTCGCCATCGCGCTGCTGGCCCCCGTCTTCGGCAGGCTGCTGCGCTTCTTCCCGCCGCTGGTCACCGGCACGGTGATCCTGATCATCGGCCTGTCGCTGCTGCCGGCGGCGGGCAACTGGGCGGCAGGCGGGCAGGGTTCGAAGGACTTCGGTGAACCCAAGAACATCGCGCTCGCCGCGTTCGTCCTCGCGGTCGTCCTCGGTGTACAGCGGTTCGCGCCGGCGTTCCTGAGCCGGATCGCGGTGCTGATCGGCATGGCGGTGGGGCTGGTGGCCGCGGTGGTGTTCGGGTTCACGGACTTCAGCGGGGTCGGGGACGCCGACTGGGTCGGCATCAGCACCCCGTTCCACTTCGGTACGCCCACCTTCCACGCCTCGGCGATCGTGTCGATGCTGGTGGTCGCGCTGGTGACGATGACTGAGACGACCGGTGACCTGATCGCCGTGGGCGAGATGACCGACCGCAAGATCGAGCCGCGCTCGCTCGCCGACGGGCTGCGCGCCGACGGCCTCTCCACCGTCCTGGGCGGCATCTTCAACACCTTCCCGTACACGGCGTACGCCCAGAACGTCGGCCTCGTCGGCATGACCCGGGTCCGCAGCCGCTGGGTCGTCGCGGTCGCCGGTGGCATCCTCGTCGTCCTCGGCCTGCTGCCCAAGCTCGGCGCGGTCGTCGCGGCGATACCGGCGCCGGTGCTCGGCGGCGCGGGTCTGGTCATGTTCGGCACGGTCGCCGCGAGCGGTCTCCGCACCCTGACCCAGGTCGACTTCAAGGACAACCACAATCTCACCGTCGTCGCCGTCTCGGTGGCCGTGGGCGTGCTCCCGGTCGGGGTGCCGACGATCTACGCGCAGTTCCCGGACTGGTTCCAGACGGTGATGAACAGCGGCATCAGCGCGGGTTGCCTGACGGCGATCGTGCTGAACCTGCTCTTCAACCACCTTCCGGCAAGGGGGAGTTCGCCCGCCACCAGCACCGAGACTCCCGCCGGCGCCGTCGCGGAGGAGCCGGTCGTCTAGGGTCCGTCCGTCCGGCGGGCCCTGTCGCGGACGCGGGGCGTGGCACGCACTCCCCCCACTCACCGGCGCTGATCAGCGCAGCAGCCCGGCGGGGACCGTCGCGGCCAGCACCCCGTACCCCGTCGGATTGAGATGCAGCCAGTCGCCGATCTGGAGGGACGGAAGCAGGCGGCGCGGGTCGGCGGGATCGCGTACGGCGCGGTCGAAGTCGAGGACCGCGTCGAAGCAACCGGCCGTGCGGGTCCAGGAGTTGACCGCCCGGCGGGAGGACTCGCGTTCGCCCGCCGGGTCGTCGTAGGTGTTGCCGCCGAAGGGGAGCAGGGTCGCGCCGTAGACGCGGATGCCCTGCGCGTGGGCCCGGACGACGATCTGGCCGTAGGCGGCCAACAGGTCTTCCGTGACCCGGTGTTGGGCGGCGGGGGTCGCGTCGGCGGTGCCGATGTCGTTGACGCCCTCGAAGACGATGAGGCGGGTGACTCCGCTGCGGGAGAGGACGTCGCGGTCGAGGCGGGCGAGCACGTTGGGGCCGAGCCCGTCGTTGAGGACGCGGTTTCCGCCGGCGGCCTGGTTCAGGATCGCTACGGCGGCGGTCGCGGGGTGGGCGCGGAGGCGGTCGTAGAGCTGGTCGGGCCAGCGGTCGTTTGCGTTGGTCGTGGAGCCCCGGCCGTCGGTGAGCGAGTCGCCCAGGATCGCTACGGCCGTGGTGGCGCGCGGGGCCAGGACCTCGACGTCGCTCAGCAGGTACCAGTGGTCGACCGGGGTCGCCCCGGGCAGCAGGTCCTGGTCCTCGGTGTGGTCGCCGATGCGGAGGTACGACGTCGTGCGTGAGCCCGGGTGCGAGGTGAGCGCGAGCGAGGGCTGGCCCGTCGCCAGGTACGTCGTCACGGTCAGGACGGACGCGGGGCGCAGGTCCAAGTCCAGTGGGTCGGAGACCAGTTGGGCACCGACGGGGACGGTCGCCGCTCTGCGCCCGGCGAAGGTGACCGGTCTGTCGCTGCCGGGCACGATCGCGCTCGCTCCCGCCCTGCTGTCCTGCGGGAGCGCCAGTGTCACGGCGGCGAGCGGGAGCGGGGTGTCGCCGTAGGCGTTGGAGAAGCGCAGGCGCAGCTTCCGGCCTCCGGTGGTGATGCGCAGTGTCTGGCGCAGGGTGGTGTCGACGAGGACCGAACTGGTCCCGGTGAACGGCGCGGGTGGCAGGTTGGCGGGCTCGGTGAGCTGGGGCATCGCCGTCCAGGTGTTCACCCAGTGCGCACCGGGAGGGGCCGAACTTCCCTCGGCACGTGCGGGGTTGGTGGCGACCAGGGCCGACAGTGCTGTTGTTGTCGTGGCGAAGATCGCGGTCCGTCTCGTGGGCTGCACAGAACCTGCCTTCCTCTGGCGGGAGTTGGGGGCGATGGTGCGCGCCGGAGCTGACGGGCGCGCACCCCGGACGGGGTCAACCGACCGTGCAGGCAGTCCCGTTGAGCGTGTAGGCCGTCGGCGCCGCGCTGTTGCCGGTGTGGTTCGCCTGGTAGCCGATGGTCACGCTCGCGTCGGGGGCGATCGTGCCGTCGTAGGACGCGTTGGTGGCCGTCACCGTGCCGGAGGCGGGGGTGTACGTGGCGCCCCAGCCGTTGGTGATGGTCTGCCCGGCGGGCAGGGTGAAGCCCAACTGCCAGCCGTTGAAGGCACTTGTACCGGTGTTGGTGAGCGTCACGGAGGCGGTGAGGCCGGTGTTCCAGGCGCTGGTCGTGACGGTCACCTTGCAGGGGCCGGTCGAGGGCGGGGGTGTGGTGCCGCCGCCGGTCAGGCCGAAGAAGGTGAGGACGCGGGCGCCCATGCCGTAGGTGTAGAGGTTGTGGGTGACGCCCTGGAGGCTGATCGCCTCGACGGGGGCCTGGTCACCGGTGGCGCCGTAGCGGGTGCGGGTCCAGCCGGTCGCCGGGGTGTCGGTGGCGGCCGGGGTCTGGCTGACGCCCAGCACGTTGGTCCACTGTTTGATCTCCTCGCCGAAGTCGGGGTAGCGCAGCGTGTCGTCCGCGGTGCCGTGCCAGAGCTGCATGCGCGGGCGCGGGCCGGTGTAGCCGGGGTCGGCGCCCCGGACCAAGTCGCCCCATTGCTGCGGGGTTTGGATGACCGTTCCGTTCGCGCAGGCGGTGTTCCACTCGGAGCCGTCGGTGGTCGCGAAGCAGCCGAACGGTACGCCGGCGAAGGCGGCGCCCGCCGCGAACACGTCGGGGTAGTCGCCGAGGAGGACGTTCGTCATCATCGCGCCGGAGGAGATGCCCAGGGCGTAGACGCGGGAGGTGTCGGCGGAGTAGGCGCTGGTCACCCAGTCGACCATGGACTTGATGCCGACCGGATCGCTGCCGCCGTCGCGGTGCAGGGCCTGGGGCGAGGAGACGTCGAAGCACTTGCTGGCGCGGGTGACCGACGGGTAGACGACGATGAACCCCAACTGGTCGGCCAGCGAGGCGTATTCAGTACCGGAGTACATCGCCGGGCCCGATCCCCCGCAGTAGTGCACGGCCACGACGATCGCCGGGTGCGCGGTGACGGCGGCCGGGACGTACACGTACATCTGCAAGTTGCTGGGGTTGGCGCCGAAGCCGGTGACCTCGGTGAGGGTGGCGGTGGGGACGGCCTCGGTGCGGGCGGCGGCCGGGGGTGCCATGAGGGTCAGGGCCGCGAGTAAGGGCACCAGCGCTCCGAAGAGGGCGACGAGTACCGAACGCGGCGGCTTTCTGGCGGACTTGAGGGTGTCGGCGGCTGTGGGGCGCACGTCATCGTCCCTTCCTGATCGCGGCTCGTGCGGCATCTTTCGGGGAGAACAATCGGCATCGTGACATGCACATGGGCGCCATGGAAGCGCTCCCACGCTTCGAATAGTTTCTGCACAAGCGTTGACTAGAAAGCGCTTGCACCCTACGTTCCGTTCAGAAGTGTGACCGCGCGGTCCTTCATGGCGTACATCGTTCACGTACACGATCACCCCATCCCCCGGAAGGGACGCACCCGCATGCGTACTCGCCCCCCACGTACACATCCACGACGATCAGCTCTGGCGGCGGCCGCTCTCGCCGTAGCGGCCGTGTTCGTGCTCCCCCAGTCCGCGTCGGCGGCCGACGCCTCGCCGGTCGGTTTCGGTGCCGGGACGACCGGTGGCGGTAGCGCCACGGCGGTCACGGTGTCGACGCTGGACGCCTTCAAGTCGGCTGTCACCGGCAGCAGTTCGAAGGTGGTCAAGGTCAACGGCCTGATCTCGCTGAGCGGTCAGGTCGACATCGGGTCCAACACGACGGTGCTGGGCGTCGGTTCGGCGTCCGGGTTCACCGGCGGCGGGCTGCGGCTGAAGAAGGTGACGAACGTCGTCGTCCGCAACCTGAACATCAGCAAGCCGGTCGCGCCCGCCGACGGCATCACCGTGCAGGCGTCGACGCAGGTGTGGATCGACCACAACGCGTTCTCGTCCGACCTCGACCACGGCAAGGACTACTACGACGGCCTGCTCGACATCACCCACGCCTCCGACTACGTCACCGTCTCCTGGAACACCTTCAAGAACCACTACAAGGGCTCGCTCGTCGGCCACAGCGACAACAACGCGAGCGAGGACACCGGTCATCTGCGGGTGACGTACCACCACAACTGGTTCGACCAGGTCAACTCCCGTATCCCCAGCCTGCGTTTCGGCACCGGGCACTTCTACGACAACTACGTCGTCGGCGCCGAGACCGCCGTGCACTCGCGCATGGGCGCCCAGATGTTCGTCCAGAACAACGTCTTCCGGGACACGGAGGTCGCCGTCACGACGAACCGGGACAGCGACGTGGACGGCTACGCCAACCTCAGCGGCAACGACCTCGGTGGAGCCGCCACCGAGATCTCGCAGGTCGGCACGTTCACCAGCCCGCCGTACAGCTACACCGCCGAGCCCGCCTCGACCGTCGTCGCCTCGGTGACCGCCGGCGCGGGCACCGGAAAGCTCTGACCACTCCCCCACTTCGGAGAAGGAATCGGGACATGACTTCTTCCGTACGACCGCGCGTACTGACCGGCGCACTGACCGCCTTCGGTCTCTCGATTGGCATGATCATGGCATCCGGCACGCTCTCGCCGGCCAGTGCCGCCACCTGGCCCACCGCGAGCGGCAGCCAGGCGGTGACCTCGACGATCTCGGTCTCGGGCACCAAGGACTACGGGATGCTGCGCCTGTACGGCAGCGGTGACCTGGGCACGGGCAGCCAGGACGAGGACCAGGGGCCGATCCTGGAACTGGCCGCCGGTGCCGTCGTCAAGAACGTCATCATCGGCTCGCCCGCCGCCGACGGCATCCACTGCCTGGGCAGTTGCACGCTTCAGAACGTCTGGTGGGAGGACGTCGGCGAGGACGCGGCGACCTTCCTGGGCTCCTCGTCGTCCAACGTGTACACCGTCAACGGCGGCGGCGCGAAGGAGGCCAGTGACAAGGTGTTCCAGTTCAACGGCGCCGGGACGCTCAACGTCTCCAACTTCGCGGCGCAGACCTTCGGTACGTTCGTCCGCTCGTGCGGCAACTGCAAGGCGCAGTACAAGCGCACGATCAACCTCAACACCATCGAGGCGACCTACAAGGGCAGCCGGATCGTCGGCATCAACACCAACTACGGTGACAGCGCGACCCTGAAGGCCATCACGATCGTCGGGGACACCAGCAAGAAGATGATCCCCTGCCAGAAGTACATCGGGAACAACACCGGCGCGGAGCCGACGACCAACGGCACGGGCGCGGACGGGACTTACTGCAAATTCGCGTCGTCTGACATCACGTACAAATAGGCCTCCCACGGTGACAGCGGCCGTACGAAGCGTCCCCGCACGGCGCTTCGCACGGCCGCTCCGGCACGAACTCAGCCCGACGGTACGGCCGTTGACCGCATACCGAGCCACTGCTCGGCGTCCCACGCCTCGAACCGCTCCACCTCGGTGAAGCCCAGTTTCGCCGCGAGGCGCATCGAACGGGCGTTGGCGGTCTGGGTGGTGAGCACCACCGGCTCGCCGGGAAGGACACCGTCGAGCCAGTCGAGTGCCGCCGCGCACGCCTCGGCGGCGTATCCGAATCCCCACGCCCGCGGCAGGAACAGGTAGCCGAGATCGACCTTCCCGTCGGCGGACGGGCGGATGTGCCCGGCCGCTCTCCTGAGCAGGATCAGGCCGATCATCGCCCCGTCGAGCTCGACGACGAGGCTCCCGGGCCGGTGTTCGGGCACCTCGGGCGTCTTGCGCTCAAGCTCTTCGCGCGGGTGGGGACCGCCGAGGTAGGTGTGCACCTCTGCGGAGGTGAGGAGTTCGATGAACGTCTCTCGGTCCCGGGCTTCCGACCCGCGGAGCACGAGGCGTCCGGTTCCGATCGGCTCGGGCGGCCAGTCCGCGAGTCCCAGATCATCCATCCGCGCACGCTAACAGACCGTCAAACCGACCCGGTGAAGCGGCCTATGCCGGGTTCCCCAGCGTGTTCGCGATCAACTCCCGCCGGTGGCGCGTGTATTCGGTACGCAGCGCCGCGCCCGGCCAGTCGGCGGGCAGGAGTTCGGGGGGCAGGACCGGGTCCGCGAGCAAGTGCCGGACAGCGGCGGCGAGGACGGTGAAGCGAGCTGCCGGGTGGTCCGCGGTGGCGGTGATCCGGTCGAGCAGCGCCTCGGCCGTCTTCGCCCAGGCCTCAAGTGGCCATAGGTCGGCTGCCAGTTCGCGGGCGGGTTCCTCGGGGCGGGTGGTGAAGTGCCGGGCGACCGCGCCGAGTTCGTCCGGTCGGGGTCGTAGGAGATTGGCCGGGCGGAGCCAGACTCCCTCGCGGAGTTCCGCGAGCCTGAGGGCGGTCAACTTGCCGCGCAGGTCTGCGCGTTCGGCAGGACCGCGACCGGTCGCGGTGACGACGGTCATCTCCCAGTCGCCGTCCCAGGGGCGGGTCTCGGGGTGTACGGCGGCGTCCTGGCGGCGCTGGCGTTCCAGCAGGCGGTCGCTGAGCCGGTAGACCGCGTCCGTGGTCCGCAGGTCTCCGGCGGCCACCATCCGGCTGAGCGCGGCCCGCAGGGTGGAGCCGGCGACGCCGAGGGGTTCGACGGCACGGAGGAGATCCCGTACGGGAAGCTCGGGCGGGTGCGTGCCCAGCAGCAGGCTGAGGACGACCGACCGCGCGGACAGCGGGCGCAGGTCCACCTCGCCGGGCCCTTCTGACACGTTCATCCGCATGGCCTCGTACTCTACGTGGCGATTCCCGTGTTACATCATTGATGCGGTCGCAGAGATAGTGCAACACTTGAGCCATGGCCCAGACACTCGCGCACATACCGCAGCAGCCACGGAACGCCACGCACGACGTCACCAACCAGCCCCCGCCCCTGGCCCCGTACGACGCCTCCGAGGACACGGCCCTGCTGGAGGGGCTGCGCCGGGAGGGTGCCGGCTGGGCCGAGGAGGACGTGCGGCGGCTCGGTCGGGCGGCGGGCAGCGAGGAGGCGCAGGAGTGGGGTGAGCAGGCGAACCGGCACGAGCCGGAACTGCGCACGCACGACCGCTACGGCAACCGGATCGACGAGGTCGAGTTCCACCCGAGCTGGCACCGGCTGATGGGCGTCGCCGTCGCCGAGGGGCTGGCCGGAGCGCCCTGGGCGGACGAGCGCCCCGGCGCCCATGTGGCCCGTACCGCACGGGGGTTGGTGTGGGGACACACCGATGCCGGGCACGGCTGCCCGACATCGATGACGTACGCCGCCGTCCCCGCCCTGCGCGCCGCACCCGAACTCGCCGCGGTCTACGAGCCGTTGCTGACCAGCCGGGTGTACGACCCCGTCCTGCGCGTCCCGACCGAGAAGCGCGGGCTGCTCGCCGGAATGGGGATGACCGAGAAGCAGGGCGGCTCCGACGTCCGTACCAACACCACGACAGCGACCCCCACCACCGAACCCGGCGTGTACACCCTGCGCGGGCACAAGTGGTTCACGTCGGCGCCGATGTGCGACGTGTTCCTGGTGCTGGCTCAGGCGCCTGACGGTCTGTCATGCTTCCTGGTGCCGCGCGTGCTGCCCGACGGCGGTCGCAACACGTTCCGTATCCAGCGGCTGAAGGACAAGCTCGGCAACCGGTCCAACGCGTCCTCGGAGCCCGAGTTCGACGGGACCGTCGCCTGGCTGGTCGGCCCCGAGGGGCGCGGTGTCAAGACCATCATCGAGATGGTCAACTGCACCCGCCTGGACTGCGTGATGATGTCGGCAACTCTCATGCGCAAGACGCTCGTCGAGGCGGGTCACCATGTGCGGCACCGGTCCGCGTTCGGCACCCGGCTCCTCGAACAGCCCCTGATGCGCAACGTGTTGGCCGATCTGGCGCTGGAGTCGGAGGCGGCGACGACACTCACGCTACGGCTTGCGGGCGCGGCCGACCGTGCGGTGCGCGGGGACGGCGCCGAGTCGGCGTTCCGCCGGATCGCCACCGCCGTCGGCAAGTACTGGGTCACCAAGCGCGGCCCGGCCTTCACGGCGGAGGCCCTGGAGTGCCTCGGCGGCAACGGCTACGTCGAGGACTCGGGCATGCCCCGCCATTACCGCGAGGCGCCTCTCCTCTCCATCTGGGAGGGGTCGGGGAACGTCAACGCCCTTGACGTACTACGGGCGTTGAGCAGGGACCCCGGTCCGGCGGAGGCACTGTTCTCCGAACTCGCCCTGGCGCGGGGCGCTGACGCCCGCCTGGACGCGGCCGTCAGCCGGTTGAAGAGCGGGTTGCGCGAGGCCACCGAGACGGGAGCCCGGCGTCTCGTCGAGCAGATGGCGCTGACCCTCCAGGCCTCCCTCCTGGTACGACACGCCCCGGCCCCGGTCGCCGACGCCTTCTGCGCGACCCGGCTGGCCGGCGACTGGGGGCACGCCTTCGGCACCCTCCCCGACTCCGCCGACCTCGACACGATCCTCGCCCGCGCGCTGCCCGAAGAAGACTGACCCTCGGTCACCCCCCGATTCCGCTTCGTTGTCAGTGGCGTGGTGCAGACTCGCGATCAGTTGGCACTGCGCCTGGGGAGGACAACGTGTTCACGGGGATCGACGAGGTCGGCTGGGCCTCACTGCGGCATGCGTACGGCAGTGCGGAGGACGTGCCCGGACTGCTCCGGGGACTGGCCTCCACGGACCCCGTCGAGCGGGCGAGCGCGCTCGACGGGATGTACGGCGCGGTGCACCACCAGGGGATCGTGTACGACTCGACGCTCGCCTGCGTTCCGTTTCTGCTCGCGCTCGCCGCCGGCCAAGAGGTCGCGGACCGGGGCGGGTTGGTGGAACTTCTGGTCAGCATCGGACAGGGCCACACACCGGAGGGGGAGGTGGTGGACACGGGTGACGGGCGCGGGTCGGCCGACGCCGCCGTCCGCGCGGGCGCCGAGGTCTTCGTCGACCTCCTCGGGGACCGGGACTCCGGCGTGCGCCGGGCGGCGCCCGAAGCCCTCGTCCGGTTCCTCGACCAACCCGCGCGCGTGCTGGGCCTGTTGCGCCGGCGGATCGCGGTCGAGCGCGACGACCGGGTCCTCCTCGCCCTCACCGAGAGCGTCGGCCTGTTCGTACGCCGGCACCCGACCCACGCCCCCGAGGCGCTGGACATCCTGCTGATGCTCGGCACGCCGCCGTACGACCCCGGTCTACGGCTCGCCGCGCTCGGCCAACTCGCGGGCTGCGCACCCGATCTGCTCCCCGCCGACCTGGTCCCGACCGTCGTCGAACTGCTCGGGGAGCGGTCCGAGCAGCGCCGGTCGGGCCGCTCGACACCGGCCGAGGGCGACCATTCGGACCCGGACACACTCGCCGGGCGGTTACGGCGGCTGCGGCCCTCGGACGAGGAGGGTGCGCTGCTGCTGCGGACGCTGCACACCGCGCTCGGCGGGCGGGTGGGCGACCGGATCGCCCTGCTGGAAGGGCAGTTGACCAGTCCGGACCCGGCCGACCGGTGCAACGGGGTGTGGATGGCGGCGGGGTTGTTCCGCGAGTGGCGGGCCGACTACACGGTGCCCGTCCAGCTGATCGGTGAGCAACTGGGCGCGGGGGAACCTCCGTTGCTCGGTGCGGCGGTGTCGGACCGGCTGCGCGACGCCGCGGTGTCGGTCCTCGGCGATCTCTTCCACCTGGCCGCGCCCGCCGCCGACCACCTCCACGCGCTGGTGACCGCACGCCCCGACCTGTGGGTGCACCGCTGGGAACGCCGGGCGCCGACCTTGGGCGGTCCGCTCAAGTCCCTTGCCCGTAGCGGCGATCCACGGGCGACACCGGTACTGGCCCGGATCCTCGCGCAGCCGGTCGTACCCGACGACCTGGGACGCGTGATCGTCCACCTCGGCGACACCGCCGCACCGCTCGCCCCGGCACTGCGACACCGGCTCGGCCAGGTACCCCTCGACTCCCCCGAGACCTACGACCGCGCCGTACCCCTGCTGTCGGCGCTGACCGCGCTCGCCGATCGGGAGGCCGTGCCGGAGGTGGTACGGCTGTTGGGCGGGATGGCGGACGGGGTGCGGTTGCGGCACCGGGTGGTGGAGTCGGCGGTGCGGGCGCTCGATGTGTTCGGGGGTGGCGCGGAGGGGGTCGTACCCGTGCTGCGGGGGCTGTTGGAGTCCGAGTGCGCCGGTGTCGCGGCCGGTGCTCTGTGGTCGGTGGAGGGGGATGCGTCGGCCGTACTGCCGGTGCTGATACGGGAGTTGGCGGAACCGGACGCGCGCCGGCGCCGGGCTGCCGCGGAGGCGTTGGCTCGGTTGGGGTCGGCCGCGCGGGCTGCGGCGCCCGGGTTGGCGCGGATGGTCGGGGCGGAGTGCGTGTGGGAGCGGGCGGCGGGGGCGTGTGCGCTGTGGCGGGTCACCGGGGAGGTGGAGAGGGTGCTTCCGGTGCTGCGTTCGGCCTGGGTGGAGCGTCCGGAGGTGCGGGGCGTCATTGCCGTGTGTCTGGTCGGCATGGGGGCGGCCGGGGCACCTCTGCACGACCTGGTGGAGGTTGAACTCGCGGCTCCGCGACGGCATTTGGTGCGGTCGGGCGGGCACGGGGGCCTGGACGTTCTGGAGGACGAGCGGCTGTTGGAGGTGTGCCGGCAGGTGAGCCGTCGGGGCGGGTCCGTGTGACGGGCACGGCGAGGATCCCCGCCTGCGATCCGCAGGCCAGGGGCGCGCGACGCCGTGCCGCCGGGCGCTCAGCCTGTCTTGCGGCCCCACAGTGGGCCGAAGCGGGCCCACTCCTCGTCCCACTGGTCCATGCGCCGGCGTTCCAGTCGCCCGCGCAGGGCCCGGGCGCTGACGAAGGGGACGGCCGCCGCGCCCACGCCCAGGAGGGTGCCGATCATCACGGCCCGCAGCTTGGCCTGCGAAGCGCTGGCGGGCTTGGTCACCAGGTGACCCTGCGGGTCGGTCCAGACGGTCACCGGGGTGCCTATCGCACTGCCGGAGGGGACGCGTATCTGGCCGCTGTGCGAGGAGCCGTTCACGGCCGTCCAGCGGACCTTCGCCCAGACCGGTTCGCCGCTCGTCCTGCTGGAGTTCCCCGGGGCGGCACCGGGCGCGTCCTGGACCACCAGTGCCACCACGGGTTTCCAGTCGACGCGTTCCTGGGCCAGCTCGTGTTCGACGGACTGGGTCGCCGTCAGGCCGGCGAGCACCCCGGCGAGGACGGTGATCAGCCAGGCGCCGAGCACGATCCACGATTCCACCGCATCGGCACGGCGCTTGAGCGGATTCCGCCGCCACCGCCACAGCCACACCTTCGGACCTCGGAACGCCATCGAAGGCATCCTCCTCATGAACGCACTGACATGCCGAACCGCCCTCCCATACGGGAGACGTCTCCTCGATGCTCACGACGAATACCCCGACTCGACGTTCCCATGGCTGCCCGGACTCCCGCAGGCGCTTCGCTCCAAGCCCTCTCAAATCTGCCCCACGGGCCGATATCGGCCTCCTGACCTGCGGTGATGCCGGTTCCAGGGGTGACTGTCAGTGGCGGGGTGCAGACTGGCGAGTGATGGGGGCAAAGTCGCCAAAAACGCAGCGGAGGTGGCCGGCATGACGGAGGTACTGCTCGCGGTGGGCACGCGAAAAGGCCTGTTCATCGGGCGTAGGCGGGGTGGGGTCTGGGAGTTCGACGAGAGTCCGTACTTCAACGCGCAGGCGCTGTATTCGGTCGCCGTCGACACCCGCGGCCCCACACCGAGACTGCTGGCCGGGGGTGACAGCTCTCACTGGGGTCCGTCCGTGTTCCACTCCGACGACCTCGGCCGGACGTGGGCCGAGCCGGCGCGGCCCGCGGTCAAGTTCCCGAAGGACACGGGGGCTTCGCTGGAGCGGGTGTGGCAGCTGCACCCGGCGGCAGCCGAGCCCGATGTGGTGTACGCGGGCACGGAGCCGGCCGCGCTGTTCCGCTCCGAGGACCGCGGCGAGAGCTTCGAACTCGTCCGCCCGCTCTGGGAGCACCCCACGCGTTCGCGCTGGGTTCCGGGCGGTGGCGGAGAGGGCCTGCACACGGTCCTGACCGACGAGCGCGACCCGCGGGCCGTGACGGTCGCCGTCTCGACGGCCGGGGTGTTCCGTACCGGCGACGGCGGCGAGAGCTGGGAGCCTTCCAACTCCGGGGTCGCCGCTGTGTTCCTGCCGGATCCGGACCCGGAGTTCGGCCAGTGCGTGCACAAGATCGCGCAGGACGCGGTGACCCCGGACCGGCTGTATCTGCAGAACCACTGGGGCGTGTACCGCAGCGACGACGCGGGGGCGCACTGGACGGACATCGGCGCGGGCCTGCCCTCCACGTTCGGCTTCGCGGCGGCGGCCCACCCCCATCGCGGCGACACGGCGTACGTGTTCCCGATCAACGCCGACGCGGACCGGGTGCCGGCCGAGCACCGGTGCCGGGTCTTCCGTACGGCGGACGCCGGTCGGAGTTGGGAGCCGCTGTCGGCGGGGCTGCCGACCGAGGATCACTACGGCACGGTGCTGCGCGACGCGATGTGCACGGACGGCGCGGACCCGGCGGGGGTGTACTTCGGCAATCGCAACGGCGAGGTGTTCGCGTCGGACGACGACGGGGACAGCTGGCGGCAGTTGGCGTCGCACCTCCCGGATGTGCTGTGCGTGCGAGCGGCGGTCGTCGGGTGAGGGCGCGAACTCCGTTGCGGCGAGGCTTCGTTCACACGCGCCCACGGTTCGGTCGTTCTCGGTCGGGCTTAGAGCACCGGTTGATCGCCGGGCCCTGTACGGCAGTAGGGTGACGCCCGTGGCACCACGACCGTTGCATGAGATCGTCGAACCGGGCTGGGCGAAAGCCCTGGAACCCGTGGCCGGACGCGTCGCCGAGATGGGGGACTTCCTGCGCGCGGAGATCGCCGCCGGACGCACCTATCTACCGGCCGGACCGAATGTCCTCCGAGCCTTCCAACAACCCTTCGACGACGTCCGCGTCCTGATCGTCGGACAGGACCCGTATCCGACTCCGGGGCACGCGGTGGGGCTGTCGTTCTCGGTGGCCCCCGAGGTACGTCCGCTGCCGCCGAGCCTGCTCAACATCTACCGCGAGCTGAACACGGACCTGGGGCTGCCCCAGCCGTCCAACGGCGATCTGACGCCGTGGAGCCAGCAGGGGGTGCTGCTGCTCAACAGGGCGCTCACCACGGCCCCGCGTAGTCCGGCCGCCCATCGCGGCAAGGGCTGGGAAGAGGTCACCGAGCAGGCGATACGGGCGCTGGCGGCGCGCGGCAAGCCGCTGGTGTCGATCCTGTGGGGCCGTGACGCCCGCAACCTCCGGCCCCTCCTCGGCGACCTGCCCTCGGTGGAGTCCTCGCACCCGTCCCCGATGTCGGCCGACCGCGGCTTCTTCGGCTCCCGCCCCTTCAGCCGCGCCAACGACCTGCTGGTCCGGCAGGGAGGACAACCGGTGGACTGGCGTCTGCCGTGACCGTGCCGGGGTTTCTCGCCGTGGACTCGGGAGGCTCCGGGCTCCGGGTCGTCCTGGGCGAGATCGGTAGTGGCCGAAGATCCGGCCCGCTCTCGTCCGGGGAACCCGTTCGGACCGGTGCTCGTGGGATCGATCCCGGGCATTTCATGGAGCAACTGGCCTCCATGGTACGGGCGTTGACCGAAAAAAGTCCGGTGTCCGAGGTCGGCACGGCCGTCATCGGGGCTGCCGGGCTCGCCACCCTCGGGGACGGGTTGCGGGCCGAGTTGCCGGGGGCGTTGGCGCGGGAGTTCGGGGTACGGACCGTCGCGCTCGCCGCTGATGCCGTCACCGCTTACGTGGGTGCTCTCGGGGCACGGCCCGGTGCCGTGGTCGCCGCCGGTACCGGACTGATCGCGATCGGCACCGATCTCACCGGGTGGCGGAGAGCCGACGGTTGGGGGCATCTGCTCGGCGACTGCGGTGGCGGGGCCTGGATCGGACGGGCCGGGCTGGACGCGGCGCTGCGGGCGTACGACGGGCGGGACGGTGGTTCCGGGGCGCTGTTGAGGTGTGCCGAGGAGCAGTTCGGGGCGATGGCGGGGTTGCCGGGGCAGGTGTATCCGCGGTCGGATCGGGCCGCCGTACTCGCGGCCTTCGCGCCCCGTGTCGCCGAGTGCGCCGCCGACGACCCGGTGGCGGCCGGCATCCTGCGCGCCGCCGCCCGGCACATGGCCGAGTCCGCCGTCGCGGTCTGTCCGGCCACCGGCGAACCCCAAGTCGCGCTCACCGGTGGGCTGTTCAAGATGAGCGAGCCTCTCCTGGTACCGCTGCACGAGGAGTTGGCGAAGCGGCTGCCGCATGTGCGGGTGGTTCCGGCGGAGGGTGATCCGCTGGACGGTGCCGTGCGGATCGCGCGTGATCTCGCCGCGGGCGCGCTCGTGCTGCCGTGTGACGGCGTGATGTTGTCCGTGGTGAGCCCTGAGGGACTCCGCGGTGAGACCAAAGGGACAAGGTGATCACTTCTGATCCGTACGTAACTCATCAGACAAAACAGGACGGATACCGCTCACCTGCACCCTCCCCGAACAGGGGAGCCCAGGAAGCCAGTAACATGCCTCGCCATGAGCTCCCCCACTGGGCCCGCGTCCGGCCTGCCAGTACGAATGCCGCGACCTCGCCAGCCCGGGCGGCACCGCCGACCCGAGCAGCTGGCGGCTCCCGAAGGCGCGCCCGCGCTGGTTCTCGCCGTGCCGGGCACGCCCAGCGCCGCCACGCGCAGCCTCGCCGAGGAGGTCGTGAGCATCGCGCGCTCCGAGCTGCCCGGTCTCGACGGCCGCATCGGTTATCTCGACGGGGACGACTCCGAGTTCCCCACGTTGACGTCCGTGCTCGCGCACGCCGCTGAGGAGCGCACCGCCCGCTTCGAGCAGGCCAGGGCCGCCGGCGCCGACGTCAAGGAGCCCGACGGGCCGGTGGCCGTCGTCGTGCCGCTGCTCGCCGGTCCGGACAGCGCGCTGCTGCGCCAGGTCCGCCAGGCCGTCATGGACAGCCGTGTCGCGGCCGACCTGACCGATGTGCTCGGCCCGCACCCGTTGCTCGCCGAGGCGCTGCACGTGCGGCTGTCCGAGGCGGGTCTGGCCCGTGCCGACCGCGCCCGGCTGTTCACCGTGACCACCGCCGCGGACGGCATCGTCCTCGCGTCCGTGGGCGGCGAGGAGGCCGTGCAGGCGGCCGGGATCACCGGCATGCTGCTCGCCGCGCGGCTCGCCGTGCCGGTGATGGCTGCGGCTCTGGACCAGGAAGGTTCGATCGCGGCGATCGCGGAGCAGTTGCGCGGGTCGGGTTCGCAGCACCTGGCGCTGGCGCCGTATCTGATCGGTCCCGAGATCGACGCGGGTCTGCTGGAGGCGGCCGCCGCCGAGGCCGGCTGTGCCGCCGCCGAGGCGCTCGGTCCGTACCCGGCGATCGGCAAGCTCGCGCTCGCCAAGTACACGATGGCGCTGGGCATCACCCCGCCGCAGCCGCAGGGCGCTCCGGTTCGCTGATCGACCCCCGCACGCGTACGCCGTAGCGCCGAAAGGGCCCCTCCTCACGCGGGAGTGGGCCCTTCGGCATGCCGTAGGGACGACAGCGGGTCAGTCGAAAACCACGCAGGACGCGGCGGTCACCTTGATCGAGCCGCCGCGTCGTGGAACGCCCGTGGCGGGGTCGACGGTGAACCAAGTCACGTCGCCGGAGCGCTCGTTCGCGACGTACAGACGCCCCCCGGCCTGGGCGATCGCGCGCGGCCAGTGGCCCTCGCAGGGCACCGTCCCGATCAGTCGCAGCCCGTCGCCCTCGACGGCGAGGACGGACAGCACGTCCTCGCCGCGGGTCGCCGTCCAGACGAAGCGGCCGTCCGGCGAGGTCACGATGCCCGAGGGGTAGGCGGCGTCGCCGTCCGGCGGGCCGGGCAGGACCGGCACCTCGGTCAGCGGCTTCAGTGAGCCGCTCCCGGCGTCCCAGCGGCAGACGGTGACGGTCGGCGTGAGTTCGTTGAGGACGTAGGCGTGGCTGCCGTCGGGGTGGAAGGCCAGGTGGCGGGGGCCCGAGCCGGGTCGCAGCGCGATCTCGCGGTGCAGTACGGGACGTCCGTCCTCCAGCGTGCACACCCGCACGGAGTCCGTGCCGAGGTCGACGCTGACCGCCCAGCGGCCGCTCGGGTCGGGCTGGATCTGGTGGGCGTGCGGACCCTGTTGGCGCTGCTGGTGCGGGCCGGAGCCGGTGTGCCGGAGCTGTCCGGAGGGGCGGCTCGCCAGGGTGCCGTCCGGGCGGACCGGCACGGCGGTGACGCTGCCGGAGCCGTAGTCGGCGGTCAGGAGGTGCCCCGCGAACAGGCTCAGGTACGTCGGCCCCGCGCCGCCCACGCGCACCGGCGGACCGAGCGGCTCGGGCCTGTCGCCGTTCACGCGGTACGCGGCCACCGCGCCCTCGGCCGTCTCGCTGACGGCGTAGAGCGTGTCCCCGTCGGGTGCCAGGGCCAGATACGAGGGGTCGGGGACGCCGTTGACACTGCTCAGGACGGTCAGCGCGCCGCTGTCCGCGTCCACGGCCGCCGCGACGACACCCGGGCCGCCCGCCGCCGTGAACGACCCGATGAAGGCCCGCCGCCCCCGCCTGCCGCCGTCTGCCACCGCTGTCCCCTCTCGGTCAGTGCCGTCCGGGGTGACGGTAGCAGCCGATCATGACCGGTCTAGACCAAATCCCGGACCTTTCTCGGCCCGGCCGTACCGGTCTCGCTCCCGTACCGGCTCACGCCCCGACGAGCCGCGAACCGGACCGCGCACGCAGGGGCTCCGCCAGCTCCGCGAGGGCCCGTTCCAGGCCGTGGAGGTGGGCCAGCGCGGGCTCCGCGGGTGGCCGGGCCGCCGAGGCCGTGAGGTGTGACGCGTCGCCGTCGGTGAGTGCCTCGACCGCGGCCTCCACGCGCCAGCAGGCGGCGGCCAGGCGGGCGTCGTGGGATGCCTCGGGGTCCGCGGCCACCACGACGAGGCCGCGGATCTCGCGGGCGCAGTCGTCGAGCAGGGTGAGGACCCGGCGGGCGCGGCGCTTGCGGCCGAGCGCGGGGTTCAGCGGGTGCACGAGGGGGGCGACGGAGAGCCGTACCCGGCCCAGGAGTTGCTCCAGTTCGGCTACGCGGCCGGCGGGGTCGGCCGTCGCGGAACCGGCGAGGCGGGCGGTGGCCTCGGCGGTGCAGGTGTGGACGCAGCGCAGGGCGCGTTGGATCCAGGCGTCGGTGGTGGTGTGGGTGGTCACCGGGAGGACGAGGAGGACGGCCAGTACGGCGCCCAGCGCGCCGACGCCGGTCTCCGCGAACCGCAGCGCCAGCAGGCCGGGGTTCAGGACGCCGAGGAGGCCGTAGAGCAGCTCTGCCATCAAGGTCACGGAGAGCATCATCCAGGTGTAGGAGACGGCGGCCGAGTAGAAGATGCCGAAGACGCAGGCGGCGACCAGGATCGCGGTGGGGACGGGGGCGCCGTGGACCGGTACGGCGACGAGCAGGCCCAGGGCGATGCCGAGGACCGTGCCGAGGACGCGACGGAAGCCGCGGACCACGGTCTCGCCACGCGAGGCGGTGTTCACGAAGATCCACCAGGTGGCGCCGACGGCCCAGTACCAGCGCTGCCCGGACACCAACTGGCCCACCACGAGCGCGAATCCGGCACCGGCGGTCGCCTGGACCGCCTGCCTCGTGGTCACACGGGCCAGGCCCCGACCGACAGTTGGGGCGGGTACGGCGGTCGGGGGCAACCGGCGTTCGTAGCACCAGAAGCCGAAGCGGACCGTCGACGCGGTGAGCACGGAGAGGACAACTGCCGCGTAGAGCACGGGCAGTTGGTCCGTGGTCGCATGCAGGAACTGCGCCACGAAGAAGGTCATGAACGCGAAGACGCCGAGGCTGTGGCCGCGCGGTCCCCAGCGGCGCGCGTAGACGCCGGCGCCGACCACCGCGAGGAAGGTGAGGTCCCGGGCGACGGCGTGGTCGTGCAGTTCGGCCGCGGCGGCGAGCACCGGCAGGCCCACGCAGGGCAGCAGCGCGGTGGTGACGGCCTGCCCGCGCACCGTGGCGTCCGTCACCGTGAACAGGGCGAGCAGCGCGGCGAGACCGCCGGTGACTGCGCCCGCGAGGGACTGCCCGGTCAGCCCGCAGACGACGACCGCGAGACCGATGCCGAGGACGGCCCGAGCGGCGAACCGCAGCCGCACGCACCCCGGGTCCGGAGCCACGAACACCCTTTTCAGCACTGCTTCCCGCCCCCTGCGACTGCCCCTGGACGCCGACCGAACACCGGCATGAAAAAGGCGCCGCGGAGGTCCGCAGCGCCATCGACATGCCCATGAGAGCATCATCGGGGCGAGTGGCTCAAGTGGTCCCCGATCCACTGGTCCATTGGCCCGGTCACAGGGTGCTGGGCCATTGGTACAGTCTTGCCTCATGAGCGTGGACGAACTCGACACCCGCATCCTCAGGCTGCTTCTGGAGCAGCCGCGTACCAGCGTGCGCGAGTACGCCCGGCTGCTCGGCGTCGCCCGCGGCACGCTCCAGGCCCGGCTCGACCGGATGGAGCGGGACGGGGTGATCACCGGTACGGGCCCCTCCCTCTCCCCCGCCGCGCTCGGGCACCCGGTGCTCGCGTTCGTGCACATCGAGGTCACCCAGGGGCATCTCGACGAGGTCGGGGACGCGCTGGCCGCCGTACCGGAGATCGTCGAGGCGTTCTCGATCACCGGTGGCGGGGACCTGCTCACCCGGGTCGTCGCGCGGGACAACGGCCACCTGGAGGACGTGATCCAGCGGCTGATCAGCCTGCCGGGTGTGGTCCGCACCCGGACCGAGATGGCGCTGCGCGAGCGCGTCCCGCACCGCCTGCTGCCGCTGGTGGAGTCGATCGGCCGCGCGGCCCGCACGTGACCCTTGGCATCCTGAACCCATGAGCAATCTCGGCGGCCTCTCGGTCATCTTCGATCTCGACGGAACACTCGTGGACAGCGAGCCGAACTACTACGAAGCCACCCGGCAGACCCTCGCCGAGCACGGCGTCCCGGACTTCACCTGGGCCCGGCACGAACGCTTCGTCGGCATCAGCACCCAGGAGACCCTCGTCCTCCTGAAGGAGCGCTACGGCCTGAAGGCGCCGGTGGAGGAGTTGCTCGCGGAGACCAACCGCCGTTATCTGGCGCTGGCCCGGGCCGCCACGCGCGTGTACCCGGAGATGCGGAAGTTCGTGGAGCTGCTCGCGGCGGAGGGGGTGCCGATGGCGGTGGCGTCGGGTTCGTCGCCGGAGGCCATCGAGGCGATCCTGACCGGCACCGGGCTCGACGCGTCGCTGCGGACCGCGGTCTCGGCGGACGAGGTGGCCCGGGGCAAGCCCGCGCCGGACGTCTTCCTGGAGGCCGCGCGCAGGCTCGGGGCGGCTCCGGCCGACTGTGTGGTCCTGGAGGACGCGGCACCGGGCGCGGCGGCGGCACACGCGGCCGGGATGCGCTGCATCGCGATCCCGTACGTGGCCGCGCAGGCCGACGCCCCCGAGTTCGCGTCGGCGGGGCTGCTACTGCGGGGCGGGCAGGCCGAGTTCAGTGCGCAGGGGGCGTACGGCTGGCTGGCCGAGGGCTGACCGGTCCGCTTCAGGACGCCCCCAGCACGATCTTGTCCCGGTCGCGGTGGATCGGTGCCGCCGAGCCGGTCAGCGGGACGCCCGAGCCGCCGTTGCGCAGGGCGACGATCTCCGCCGCGATGGACAGGGCCGTCTCCTCGGGCGTGCGGCCGCCCAGGTCGAGGCCGATCGGAGAGCGCAGCCGGGCCAACTCCCGCTCGCTGACGCCGACTTCGCGGAGCCGTCGGTTGCGGTCCTCGTGGGTCCGGCGCGAGCCCATGGCTCCGACGAAGGCGACGGGCAGCCTCAGTGCCTCTCCGAGGAGCGGTATGTCGAACTTGGCGTCGTGGGTGAGTACGCAAAGGACCGTGCGCTCGTCCGTGGCCGTGTGCCGGAGGTAGCGGTGCGGCCAGTCGACCACGATCTCGTCGGCGTCCGGGAACCGGCTCCGGGTGGCGAAGACGGGCCGGGCGTCGCACACGGTCACTCGATAGCCCAGGAACTTGCCGGCCCGCACCAGCGCCGCCGCGAAGTCGACGGCACCGAAGACGATCATGCGGGGTGCGGGCACGCTGGACTCGACGAAGAGGGTCAGCCCACCGGGGCAGTACGAGCCGTCCTCCGAGATCTCGACGGATCCGGTACGGCCGAGGTCCAGCAGCGCGCGGGCCTGCGCCGCCGACGTACGGTCCAGGTGGGGCCGGCCGACGCGGGGGCCTTCGTGCGGTCGGTGGCGGCCGCTCTCGTCCGCCTCGCCGGGGCCACACGCGTCCGCCCTGCCCGGGCCGCCCTCGCCCGGGCCGCCCTCGCCCCTCGCGCCGAGGCTGCCCTCGTGCCTCCCGTCGGGATACACCAGCAGCGCCCTGCCGAGCAGTTCGGCGGGCCCCCGGGCCACCCGGGCGAGCGCCACCGGCTCGCCCCCGGCCGCCGCCGCCAACCCCGCGGCGTACACCGGGTCACCCCCACGCACCGGCGTGACCAGGACGTCGATGACCCCGCCGCAGGTCAGGCCCACGGCGAAGGCGTCCTCGTCGCTGTAGCCGAAGCGTTCGCGGACCGGCTCGCCGTCCTGGAGCGCCTGCACGCACAGGTCGTAGACCGCGCCCTCGACGCAGCCGCCGGAGACCGAGCCGATCACCGTGCCGTCGGTGTCGACGGCGAGCGCGGCACCGGGTGGGCGCGGTGCGCTGCCGCCCACGGTGACGACGGTCGCGACGGCGAAGTCCCGGCCGTCCCGCATCCAGCTGTCCAACTCCTCGGCGATGTCAAGCACTTGGCGACCCGCCCGCGGTCAGGACCCGGTCGGGGCGGATCGGCAGGGCGCGGTGGCGGACGCCGGTGGCGTGCCAGACGGCGTTGGCTATCGCCGCGGCGGTCCCTACGACCCCTATCTCGCCGATGCCCTTGATGCCGACCGGGTCGTCCGGGTCGGGGTCGTCGACCCAGTCCGCCTCGACGGCCGGTACGTCGGCGTTGGCGGAGAAGTGGTAGTTGGCGAGGTCCGGTCCGACCTGGGCGCCGGACGCCGTGTCGCGGACCGCCTCCTCGTGCAGGGCCATGGAGATGCCCCAGATCATCCCGCCGACGAACTGGCCGCGCGCGGTCAGCGGGTTGACGATGCGTCCGGCGGCGAAGATGCCGAGCAGCCGTCGTACCCGGACCTCACCGCTGGCGACGTCCACGGCGACCTCGGCGAACTGCGCGCCGAAGGAGTGCCGTTCCTTCTTGGCGAGCGCGGCGACGGCCTCGGCGGTGTCGCTTCGCGCGGTGATGCCGTCGGGCGGGATGTCGCCGCCCAGGGCCAGTTGCTCCCGCAGGTCGGCCGCCGCCCGCATCACCGCCCAGGCCCAGGAGCGGGTGCCCATCGAGCCTCCCGCGAACATCGCGGCTCCGAGGTCGCTGTCCCCGATGTGCACGCGGACCCGGGCCGGCTCCGTCTCCAGCGACTCCGCGGCGATCAGGGTCAGCGCGGTGCGGGCGCCGGTGCCGATGTCCGTCGCGTTGATCCGCACGGTGTAGGTGCCGTCCGCCTCCGCGGTGACGGCCGCCGTGGAGGGGCCGACCCCGACGTGGAAGGTGGCCGCGGCCATGCCGGTGCCGAGCAGCCAGCGCCCGTCGCGGCGCACGCCGGGGCGGGGGTCGCGGTCGGCCCAGCCGAAGCGCCGGGCGCCCTCGTCGAAGCAGGCGAGCAGGTTGCGGCTGCTGAAGGGGAGTCCGGAGACGGGCCCCACCGCGGGTTCGTTGCGGACGCGCAGGGCGATCGGGTCGAGTCCGCACTTCTCGGCGAGTTCGTCGAGCGCGGACTCCAGCGCGAAGGAGCCCGGCGCCTCCCCCGGGGCGCGCATGAAGGTAGGGGTCGGCAGGTCGAGCCGTACGACCCGGAAGGCGGAGTGGTGGGCGTCGGCGTCGTACAGCGGGCGTCCGAACGCGGCGCTCGGTTCGACGAATTCGTGCACGGTCGAGGTGAGGCTGAGTGCCTGGTGGTCGAGGGCGCGCAGTCGGCCGTCGGGGTCGGCGCCGAGCCTGACGCGCTGGGTGGTGGGGCTGCGGTAGCCGACGAGGGAGAACATCTGACGGCGCGTCAACACCACGCGGACCGGGCGCTGGAGAACGGTCGCGGCCATCGCGGCGGCCACCTGGTGCGGCCGTACCCCCTTGGATCCGAAGCCGCCGCCGACGTGTTCGGACCGCACCCGCACGGCCGCCGGGTCGAGGGAGAAGAGTTTCGCGAGTTCGCCGGCCACCCACACGGTGCTCTGGTTGGAGTCGACGACGTCGAGCCGTCCGGCCTCCCAACGGGCCGTCGCGGCATGGGGTTCCAGGGGGCTGTGGTGCTCCTCGGGTGTCGTGTACTCCTCGTCGACGACCACGGCGGACCGGGCGAGGGCGTCCTCCACGTCGCCCTTCACCACCTCGGCCGGTCCGGCGGGCGAGCCCGCGGGCAGGTAGGCGTCGGGGTGCCCGGCATGGAACGCGATGTCGTGCGGCTCCGCGTCGTAGTCGACCACCAGCGCCTCGGCGGCCTCCCTGGCCTGCTCGGATGTCTCGGCGACGATCAGCGCCACCGGCCAGCCCACGTAAGGGACTTGGTCGTGCTGGAACAGTCCGAGGGCCGGGTCCGGTGGGCCCACGACGCTCATGTAGTCGGTGGTGACACGGGGTGCGTTCTCGTGGTGCAGGACGGCGAGGACTCCGGGCATCGCGAGCACCGGGTCGGTCTTGACGGTGCGGATGCGGCCTCGGGCGACGGTGGACAACACCAGCCAGCCGTGGGCGAGTTCGGCGAAGGGGAAGTCTCCCGCGTAGCGGGCCGCGCCGGTGACCTTGTCCCGTCCCTCGACGCGGGTGTGGGCGGTTCCGAAGGCACCCGTCGACCGGACGGCCTGAGTCGTGGTGGTCATCGAGCGGTCTCCTCGGCGAGTTCGGTCAGTACGGCCACGACGAGATTGCGCAGCAGGGTGACCTTGTAGGCGTTGTCCGACAGCGGCTGGGCGGCGGCCAGTTCGGCGTCCGCGGCCGCCATGAACGCCTCGGCGCTCGCCGGTCCCCCGGTCAGCACCCGCTCGGCCCGCCGCGCCCGCCACGGCCGTGACGCCACCGCCCCGAAGGCCAGCCGTACCTCGTGCACGACACCGTCGCGCACGTCGAGGGCGGCGGCGATCGAGCCGATCGCGAAGGCGAAGGAGGCACGCTCGCGCACCTTCCGGTAGCGGGAGTTGGCGGCGACGGGGGCGGGCGGCAGCGTGACCCCGGTGATCAGCGCGCCCGGCGGCAGCGCGGTCTCGCGGTGCGGGGTGTCGCCCACGGGGAGATAGAGGTCCGTGAGCGCCAACTGCCCCGGCCCGGCGGCGGTTTCGTACGACACGACCGCGTCGAAGGCCGCCAGCGCCACCGCCATGTCGGAGGGGTGGGTGGCCACGCAGTGCTCGGAGGCACCCAGGATCGCGTGGTTGCGGTGTTCACCCCTCAGCGCGGGGCAACCGCTGCCGGGGGCCCGCTTGTTGCAGGGCTGGGTCACGTCGGTGAAGTAGGCGCAGCGGGTGCGCTGGAGTAGATTTCCGCCGACCGTGGCCATGTTGCGCAACTGGCCGGAGGCGGCGGCCAGCACCGCCTGGGTCAACGCCGGGTAACGGAGCCGCACTTCGGGATGCGCGGCGAGGTCGCTGTTGGTGACGGTGGCGCCGATGCGCAGGCCACCGTCCGGCGTCGTCTCGACGCGGTCCAGGGGCAGTTCGCGTACGTCGACGAGCCGCGTGGGACGCTCCACGCCGGCCTTCATCAGGTCGACGAGATTGGTGCCGCCGCCGAGGAAACGGGCGTCGGGCTCGGCGTCGAGCAGCGCGACCGCGCCGGAGACGTCGAGCACCCGCCGGTACTCGAACTCCCTCATGCCACGGCCTCCTTGACGTTGTCCTGCTCCTCCTCGGCCCACGGTGCTTCCGTCCGCCGCGCCTCGGCCGCCCGGGCGACCGCCTGGACGATCGACACATACGCGCCGCACCGGCACAGGTTGCCGCTCATCCGCTCCCGGATCTCCTCGGCGGTGAGGGGTGGCGGCCCCGCCTCGGGCCGTACGTCGGCGGTGACGGCGCTGGGCCAGCCCGCCGCGTGCTCCTCGATCACCGCGAGGGCCGAACAGATCTGGCCCGGGGTGCAGTAGCCGCACTGGTAACCGTCGAGGTCGAGGAACGCCTGCTGCACGGGATGCAGCCGGCCGTGATCGGCGACGCCTTCGATGGTGGTGACGGCGCGCCCCTCGGCGGCCACCGCCAACTGGAGGCAGGAGACGACCCGGCGGCCGTCGAGCAGCACCGTGCAGGCCCCGCACTGCCCCTGGTCGCAGCCCTTCTTCGTGCCGGTGAGGTCGAGGTGTTCACGCAGGGCGTCGAGCAGGGTGGTGCGGTGGTCGACGGGCAGCGTGTGCTTCTCTCCGTTGATGTTCAGGGTGATGACGCTGGACGTCGATGGGGCCATGATCAGCCTTCTCTCGCGGATGGGGGGCGCGTCGAAGTCGGACGAGGGGATCCGTGAGCCCACGGGTCGCACGAAGATGTCGGTCGGCGACCGGTCCGGCCGTTCGCGCGGCCCGTTCTGCCGGTAGAGTGAACTCTAAACGGACAGCTGTCCGTTACCCAGGAACCTAACGGACAGCTGTCCGCTTAGCAAGGTCGGCTCTGCCGGATTTCCCCGAAGGAGGAGGAGTGCGCGAGGAGTTGGGCACGCCCCAGCGCTCGGACGCCCAGCGGAACCGCGAGCGCATCCTCGAAGTGGCGCTCGCCGAGCTGACGCTCGCGGCGGACGTCCCGCTGAGCACGATCGCCCGGAAGGCCGGTGTCGGACAGGGCACGTTCTACCGCAACTTCCCCAACCGCGAAGCCCTCCTGCTGGAGATCTACCGCCACGAGATGCAGCAGGTCGCCGACGCGGCGGCCCCGTTGCTGGAGACGGGCGCGCCGGACCGGGCGCTGCGGGAGTGGATGGACCGCCTCGCCCGGTTCGCCAGGGCCAAGGTCGGCCTGGCCGGGGCGCTGCGGCAGGCGGCCGGAGCGTCCGGCACCCCGGCCAGGCCTGGGCACGGCGCGGTGACGGAGGCCGTCGCGCTCCTCCTGCGGGCGAACGACGAGGCCGGCACCATCCGCCCGGGCGTCACCCCCGACGACTTCTTTCTCGCCATCGCGGGCCTGTGGCAGATCGAACCGCACGGCGACTGGCAGGGGCGCGCCGAACGGCTCCTGGACCTGGTCATGGACGGACTGCGGACGGGAGCGCCCGGACGCTGACCCGCGTCCCCCGCCGCGCCCTCCGCGGGAAACCCGAATGCGCCCGCTTGTTCGGTTCTGGGACCATGCCGGAATGATCGACCGTCTCGAACCACTGGTCCTCCGGCACACGTTCCGCGTCCCCCTCCCCACGGATCCCTCCGGTGAAGCCACCGGCCCCGTGAGTGAAGGCGCCACCGCTGCGCGGCAGTTCGACGCCGCGCTGCTCTCCGTGGGCTTCAAGCTCTCCGCCGAACTGCTGGAACGGCTGTCGAAGCTGCCCGAGGAGACGGTCGTCCGTATCGCCGGACGCACGCTGCGGACCGTCCGCGAGCTGGTCGGCGATCACGTGCAGCACAACGCCTACTTCATCGACTTCCCGGCCAACGTGCCCGACACCGTGGACTTCTGGATGTCGTGTGTCGCCGAGGCGCTCCGCGACGAAGAGACCCCGGTCTCCACGCTCAAGCAGTTGCGGACCGGCGTGGTGAACCTCCTCAGCCTGCCGACGTACGGCAGATATCAGCACACGTACGCCGAACTGCTCGCCACCCAGGACGAGTTGATCGCGGCGGCGGGCGACCGGCTCACGGTGCTGCACGCGGGCGGTGACCTGGCCGACGAACTCACCGCGCTCTACCTGGCGTTGGCGAGCAGCACCACACCCCTGAGCGACGAGCACCGGCCTGATCTGCGGGCGCTGGCCGAGCGGTGTGTCGACGGCCCGCAGCCCGAGGTGATCCCGGTCCGGGAGAACCGCGCGATCATCAACCAGGCCCGTCTGAAGGTTGGTTCGGAGCTGCTGCTGGACACCGTCACCGATGTGCTGCGGCTGGCCTGCGCGCTGTCGGACGGCGATGTGACGCTGGTGGAGCCGACCCGTTTCCGTTCGCTGTCCCGGCCGGTGCGGCGGGCGTTGCTCGCCGGGCTGGACTCCGTGATCGCCGCGTCCCCCGCCAAGCTCGCCGACGTGCACGCGCACCGCGAGGAGTGGAAGCGGCTCGGGGAGCGGCTGCACCCGCACGAGTACCCGCGATGGCCGCACGCCGCCGACGTGTTCGCGGTGGCGCGAGGAGAGCTGACGGCGCGGTCGCTCGACGGCCGGGTCGAGGAACTCCTCGGAGAGGCCGACCTGTTGGGCGCGCTGACGCTGCTGAAGTCCGCGCCCGGCAAGCTGTTCCGCGCGCTGGACCGGCTGCTGCGCACGGCGCTCACGCAGGAGGAGCGGGACGCCGTGGTGACCGCCGCCGAGCAGGTCGCGCCCAAGGTGTCGGGCCGGGTCGTGCTGTCGGTGCGCGAGCATCTGCACAACCGGGCCCGGGACACCGGGGAGTTGCGGGTCTTCGTGAACCGGCGCGGCCAGGCCTGGGTGACCGACGACGAGCGGGCGGTCGTAGGACCGGCGGAGCGGGAACGGCTGATCGCCGCGCTCGACGGCGAGACGCGGCGTCGATTGCCTTCTCCGGAGCGGCTGTTGGTCGATCCGGAGGTGCTGGACGTGGCGCTGCCGTTGAGCGGGAAGGCGACGGCGGCCGGGCTCGGCGTGCTGCCGCGCGGGTCCTTGTCGGCGGTCGAGGGCGAGTTGCTGCGGTTCTTCGTGTACTGGAAGGAGACCGAGCGGCGCACCGACTTCGACCTGTCGGCGCTGATGCTGAACGCCGACTACTCGACGAACACGTGGCTGTCGTACACCTCGCTCGCCGAGGTCGAGGGCGAGCACTCCGGTGACATCGTCGAAGCGCCGGACGGGGCCTCGGAGTTCATCAATCTGCGGCTGGGTGCCGTGCGCGGGGCGTTTGTCGTGCCGCAGGTCAACATCTTCGCGGGCGAGGGCTTCGAGGAGGTCGAGGAGTCGTTCTTCGGGTTCATGCTGCGTGAAGGCGAGCAGCAGGGGCGGCCGTTCGAGCCGCGTACCGTGCGGATGAAGTCGGAGCTGCGCGGTACGGGGCGGGTCGCGCTGCCGCTGGTGTTCCTGCGCGGGGAGGACGGCGGCTGGCGGGCGAAGTGGCTGCACCTGTACCTCAAGGGCAGCCCGTCGGCGAACCGGGTCGAGGAGAACCGCGTGACGGTGGCCAACCTGCTGCGCGGCATCGTCGAGCGCGAGCAGCTCACCGTGCGCCATCTCGTCGACCTGATGAGCGGGGACGCGACGAAGGTGACCCTGTGGGACGGCGAGACGGTCCCGGACGGACCGGTCACCTTCATCGGAATGAGCCGCCCTGCCGAGCTGCCCGCCGGATCTCTCATCGTCACTCTCGAAAATCTGCGCGACCTGATCCCCGCCTGACTGCTAACGTCGACCCCGGCGAGGCCATGGACGGGCTTCCTTCTCAACTACTCCTTGAAATCAGTCCGTCCGCTTTCCTCGCCCTCGACGTTCCGTGAGGGGTGCCCCAGGGCGCCCCTCACGTTCTTTTTCCGCCGAAACCTCACTTCACAGACTTGTGGGACAATCCTCTATGCGCGGACGAAAGGCCACTTCAGTGAGCGGAACGCACGACGGGTCCGGCTACGACAGCCTTCGGCTCGACCGCACCGGTCAGGCCGAGGCCTTCGATGCCATTGGGGACCGGTACGACGAGGCCTTCCCGCACAAGGAAGGCCAGGTCGGCGCCGGTGAGTGGCTGATCGAGTCCCTGGATCCGGGCGCCCGCGTGCTGGACCTCGGCTCCGGCACGGGTGTGCCGACCGCCCGGCAGCTGGCCGACGCGGGTTTCGAGGTCGTCGGCGTGGACCTGTCCGCCCGGATGGTGGCGATGGCCGGCGAGTACGTCCCCACCGCCACGTTCCACCAGCTCGACCTCGCGGACCTGCGCCCGGGCGGCCCCCGTGACCTGGGCCGTTTCGACGGCGTCGCCGCGTTCTTCTCCCTGCTGATGCTCCCGCGCTCGGAGATCCCGCTCGCCCTGCGCACGATCCACCACCTGTTGCATCCGGGAGGGCTGTTCGCCCTGTCGATGGTGGAAGCTCACGTGGACGACTTTGAGATCCCCTTCCTCGGGCACACGATCAGGGTGTCCGGCTATCTCCTCGAAGACCTGCACAAGATCCTGGACACGGCCGGCTTCGAGATCGTGAAGGAGAACTCCTACACCTACGCCCCGGCGACCGCCGACGTCCCGCCGGAGGAACAGGTCTTCCTCTGCTGCCGACGGCGCGACTGAGGCCGTAGGACCGACCCGGCGGCCGCTGCCGTACCAGTGACGGGACGAAGCGTGTGACGGAGCATCCCAGCCCCCGCGAAGGCCCCGCCGGAACCGCCCGGCGAGGCGCTTCGGCGAGCGGCCCGGCGCCCGTCGTACCGCTCGGGCGGACGCCCGTGCAGCAGATGGACCGGCTCCAGTACCTCGATGTCGCCACCCGGCGGATCGCGCGCGGGATGGACCTGGACGAGACGCTGCGGGAACTGCGGTGGGCGGCGGTGCCCGCCTTCGCCGACGCGATCGTCATCCACCTGCACGATCCGCTGCCCGTCGGGGACGAGAAGTCGGCCGCGCCCGTCGTCCTGCGCCTGCACAGCATCGACCGGGCGCCGGAGGCCAGGTCAGCGCTGCTGATGCCGCACGCCGAGTACGCGAGCGTGGCCGAGCGCGTGCAGCCGACGCTCGCCGGACGGCTCGCGAAGCTGCTCCTGGCCGGGCGGCCCGCCTTCGGCGACGACCCGGGCATCCACCCCGCCGTGGCCGAACTGCTCGGCCCCGCGGCGAGCGCGCACGGCACACTGCCGCCCGGCCGCCGACTGGTCATCGCCCCACTCCACGGCCGCCACCACGTCATGGGCACCGTCGTCCTGCTGCGCCGCCCCGACCGCTCCGCGTTCACCGCCGACGACCTGCTCGTCGCCTCCCAGCTCGCCACCCACACCGCCATCGGCGTCCAGAAGGCGGTGATGTACGGCCACGAGGCGTCCGTCGCGGACACGCTCCAGCACACCATGCTCCCGTCCTCGCTGCCCGAGCCGACCGGCATCCAGCTCGCCAGCCGCTATCTGCCCGCCTCGAAGACCGCGCAGGTCGGCGGCGACTGGTACGACGCGATCCCGCTGCCCGGCAGCCGGGTCGCGCTGATCGTCGGGGACGTCATGGGCCACTCCATGACCTCCGCCGCGATCATGGGCCAGCTGCGCACGATCGTGCAGACCCTCGCCGGCCTCGACCTGCCTCCGCACGAGGTCCTCCACCACCTCGACGAACAGGCCCAGCGCCTCGGCAGCGACCACATAGCCACCTGCCTGTACGCGATCTACGACCCGATCTCGCACCGCCTCCTCATGGCCAACGCCGGCCACCCGCCCGCCGTGCTGCTGCGCCCGAACGGCCACGCCGAGGTCCTCCAGGTCCCGCCGGGCGCCCCGATCGGCGTCGGCGGCGTCGTCTTCGAGTCCGTGGAGATGCCCGCGCCCACCGGCACGACGCTGGTGCTCTACACCGACGGTCTGGTCGAGTCCCGCGACACCGACGTGGGCACCGGCGTCGAGGCCCTGCGCACCCACCTCCAGTCCACCCCGCACCGCCACCGCCTCTCCTCGCTGGAGCGGCTCTGCGACCGCATCCTCACCGCGCTGGCCCCGGGCCCCCGCGACGACGACATCGCCCTGCTCACCGCCCGTTTCGACGGCTTCCCGCCGGACAGCGTCGGCTACTGGCACCTCGACCCCCACCCGCTCACCGCGGGCCAGGCCCGCCGGCTGACCCGCAGGGTGCTGCGCCGCTGGGGCCTGGACGACCTGCTCGACACCACGGAACTCCTGGTCAGCGAGGTCGTCACGAACGCCGTGCGGTACGCCTCCCGCCCCATCTCGCTACGGCTGCTGCGCACCGACGTGCTGCGCTGCGAGGTGACCGACGACTCGCCCCAGGTGCCCCGCATGCGGCAGGCCGCGCCGGGCGACGAGGGTGGCCGCGGCCTGTTCCTGGTCGACCGGCTCGCCCAGCGCTGGGGGGCGACGCGGCTGAGCACGGGGAAGGTCGTGTGGTTCGAGCAGCAGATCCCCAAGGGCCGGTGATCTCACGGGCGTTGACGCTCAGACCGGCCCAACTCCCGTGCCACCCTTGAGGCGTTCGAGGTCGGAGGGGCGGACCTGGATGACGATGACGGCGATCAGCGCGGCGACGACGGTGAAGATCGCGGCCATCACGAACGCGGCCGAGACCCCGGCGGTGAGGACGTGATCGCCCCAGGTGCCCGGGAGTTGGCCGGTGCGCTGGAAGCGGATGCGTTCCGCCGGGGTCGCCTGGGACAGGAACGCGGGGATCCGGTCCTTCGCCTCGTTGCGGCTGGCCGTGCCGAACATCGTGACCAGGATGGACAGTCCGAGCGAACCGCCCACCTGCTGCGAGACGTTGAGGAGTCCGGAGGCCGCGCCGGTCTCCTGGACGGGCACGTCGGAGAGCGCCATCAGGGTCAGCGAGACGAACTCCATGCCCATGCCGAGGCTGAACACCAGCATCGGGCCGAGCACGCTGCCGAGGTAGGTGGAGTCGACGTCCGTCAGCGTCAGCCAGGACAGGCCGCCCGCCGCGAGGATCGCGCCCACCACCATGAACGGCTTGGGGCCGTAGGTCGGCAGGAACCGTGAGGCCAGGCCCGCGCCGACCGCGATGACGGCACTGACCGGCAGGAAGGCGAAGCCGGCCATGAGCGGGCTGAAGCCCAGCACGTCCTGCACGAAGAGGGTGAGGAAGAAGAACATCCCGAAGATCGCGGCGGAGAGGCAGAGCATGATGCCGTATGTCCCGGCGCGGTTGCGGTCGCGGAACATGTGCAGCGGGGTGATCGGCTGCCGGGAGCGCCGTTCGACCAGGACGAACAGGGCGAGAACGACCACGGCCGCGCCGAACGAGGCCAGGGTGAGCCAGTCCCGCCAGCCCTCCTGCGCGGCCCGGATGAAGCCGTAGACGAGGAACACCACGCCCACGGTGGAGGTCAGCGCGCCGGTGATGTCGAAGCGGCCCGGGTGGCGTTCGGACTCCTTGATCCAGCGCGGGGTGGCGAGGACGATGAGCAGTCCGATCGGGACGTTGACGAAGAGCACCCAGCGCCAGTTCAGCCACTCGACGAGGATCCCGCCCATCAGCAGTCCGATCGCGCCGCCGCCGGCCGAGACACCGGCGAAGACCCCGAACGCCCGGTTGCGTTCCGGGCCTTCGCGGAACGTGGTGCTGATCAGGGCGAGCGAGGTCGGCGAGGCGATGGCACCGCCGACGCCCTGGAGGGCGCGTGCGGCGAGGAGTTCACCGGAGTTCTGCGACAACCCGCCCAGCAGGGAGGCGAGTACGAAGAGCAGCACCCCGAACACGAACACCCGCCGCCGCCCGAGGATGTCCCCGGCCCGCCCACCGAGCAGCAGCAGACCGCCGAAGGTGAGGGTGTACGCGTTGACGACCCAGGCCAGGCCGGTCGTGGAGAACCCCAGCGAACTCTGGATGTGCGGAAGCGCGATGTTCACGATGGTGATGTCGAGGACCACCATCAGCTGACAGGACGCGATGACCAGCAACGCCATCGTGCTGCCGCCACCGCCGGTGTCCCGGGTGGTGGTCTGCGCTGCGGAGGCTTGCCGAGGACTGCTGCTCATGGCGGATCGCACTCACGAGAGGCCGGTGAACGGCTCCGTCCACCGGATACCCACCGTTCGACGGTACGCCCGCCCCCTGCTCCCCACCACTCGATCATCACAGGCCCAGGCGCTAGGTTCACTCATGACAGGACATGGGGAGAAACCATTGGTGACCGAGGTCGTCGTAGACGGACGGACGCTGTCCTACGGCGATGTCGTCGCCGTCGCCCACCACGGCGCCCAAGTCACCCTGGCGGACGGGATGTTGCCGCGCCTGACACGCGAACGGGCGGTCGTGGACGAGGCGGTCGACCGCCGGATCCCGACCTACGGCCTGACGACAGGCCTGGGCGCCCGCTCCTCCTACGCCCTCCCCCGCACGGAACTCGACGCGTTCAGCGTCCGCACCGTCCGGGGCCGCGCGAACGCGGTCGGCGATCCGCTGCCGACCCCCGTCGTACGGGCGGCCCTGCTCGCCCGGGTCAACGGCCTCGCGGGCGGCGGCAGCGGAGTGCGGCCGGGGATCGTACGGCTGCTCGTGGACCTGCTCAACGCGCGGGTGCATCCGGTGATCCCCGAGGTGGGTTCGATCGGCGCGTCCGATCTCTGCCAGATGGCACACGTCGGCCTGGTCGTCATCGGCGAGGGCGATGCGGAGTGGTCCGGTGAGGTACTCGACGGCGCGACGGCCCTGCGCCGGGCCGGTCTCACCCCGGCCCAGCTCGGCCCGAAGGACGGCCATGTCCTGTGCAGCGCAAGCCCGTTGGCGGCCGGCGTCGGCGCCCTCGCCCTGCACGAGGCGGGCGCGGTGCTCACGCTGGCCCAGGCGGTGACGGCTCTGACCTACGAGGGCTTCCGGGCGAACACGAGCCCGCTCGACGCACGGGTACTGGCGCTGCGTCCCGCGCCCGGACAGTCCCGGGCGGCGGCCGAGTTGCTCGCCCTGCTCGCGGGCGGCGAGTTGACCGACCCCCGCACCGCCCGCCGGGTCCAGGACCCGGTCAGCCTGCGCTGCGCCGCGCAGGTGCACGGTGCCGGGTACGCGGCGCTGGAGTTCGCGGATGCGGCACTGGCACCGGAGTTGAACGGGTGCGGGGACAACCCGGTGGTCCTGACCGGTGCCGACGACAACCCCGAAGTGCCGGGCGGCACAAGCGAGATCGTCTCGTCCGGGAACTTCCACACCCCCGCCCTGGCCCTCGCCTTCGACACCCTCGCGCTGGCCCTGACCCAGACCGCAGCGATCTCCGCCGAACGCATGCGGCGGCTGCTCGACCCGGCGGTCAGTGGGCTGCCCGCGAACCTCTCGCCGTACGGGCCGGAGCGGTCGGGGTTCGCGCCACTGGTGAAGACGGCGCAGGCACTGGTTGCCGAGATTCGGATGCAGGCCGTGCCGGTGTGCATCGATCCCCGGCAGGGCGCGGATGCCGTGGAGGACGACTCGACCAACGCGGCGCTCGGGGCGCGGCGGTTGACGACGATGCTCACACGGTTGCGTCAACTGCTCGCCGTGGAGGCGGTGGTGGCCGTGGAGGCGGTGGATCTGGCGGCGCCGGGCACGTTGGGGCGAGGGCCGGAGTTCCTGTATCGCGCGGTCCGGAAGCGCGTGCCCACGCTGGACGACGACCGGCCGCACGGGGTGGACGTGGAGACGGTGAGCCGCGACATCCTGGGGTCCGACGACGTCCGCAGCACACTGAACGCCTTGGCGGGAGAAGCGACATGACCAACGTCGACGTACACCAGCATCTGTGGACCCCTTCGCTGGTGACGGCTCTGCGGGCCCGCCGCGAACCGCCGTTCCTGGACGGCTGGACGCTGTTCCTCGACGGTGAGCCGCCCTTCGAGATACCGCCCGCCGACCACGACATCGCCCGGCGCGCGGAACTCGCCGCCGCCGACGGCCTCGGCCGGGTCCTCATCTCGCTGTCCGCCCCGATCGGCGTGGAGTGGCTGCCCGAGGCCGATGCACGGCCCCTGCTCGACGCCTACCACGACGGCGCGGCCACGCTGCCCGAGCCGTTCGGGGCGTGGGCCGCGGCCTGCGTGCGCGACATCGACGCGGACGCGACCGCCAAGGACCTCGACCGGGGTTTCGTCGGCCTCCAGCTCCCCGCCAACTCCCTTGCCGACGAGGCCTGTTACGCCCGCTGTGCCCCGCTCCTCGATCTGCTCGAAGAACGCGACCTCCCGCTCTTCGTCCACCCGGGGCCTGCCGTGGGCTCCTCGGCGGACCCCGCCTGGTGGCCCGCGATGGTCCCGTACATCCAGCAGATGCACGCCAGTTGGTACGCCTTCCGCGCCTTCGGCCGCCCCCGCCATCCACGCCTCCGCGTGTGCTTCGCCCTGCTGGCCGGACTCGCCCCGCTGCACGGCGAACGCCTGGCGGCCCGTGGCGGGCAGCAACTGGACGGCGACCAGGGCGTGTTCGTCGAGACCTCGTCCTACGGCCCGACCGCCGTCGACGCGATCGTGCGCGCGCTCGGCGTCGACGCCGTGGTCCAGGGCTCGGACCGGCCCTACGCGGAGCCGCCCCGCCACCCGGGGTACGGGTTGGGCGGGGCGGCTGCCTACGCCTTTCGCATCGCCAATCCGAGACGGCTCCTCACCGGCGAGGGGTGACGGTACGTCAGTTCGCCGCGTTCATCAGGTCGAGCGCGCTCTGCTGCCGGGCCGCGTCGGTGGAGTCCAGCGGTCCGGCCCAGTGCAGCCCGTACGCGTCGAGGGCGTTGCGGTCGTTCGCGTAGGCCGTGTCCGCCTGGCGCTTGATGTAGGCGGTGTAAGGGCGGTCGGACAGGCGGGAGTTGAAAGCGCTCAGGCCCCGGATGTACGCGCCCTTGAAGGACGGGCCGTCGCCCCCGCAGCCGCTCGTCTCGCACGGTTCCCGCAGGATTCCACCGGAGTTGAGAGCCGCCGACGTGGTCGAGGCGTCACCGATCTGACGTCCCGTGGTGAGCAACCCGGAATCCCCCGTCGCCCGGTACAGCTCCGACAGACCGCCGAGCAGCACGCCTTGGTTGTACGACCATGTGGTGTCGCCGTTGTTGCCGCACGTCGCCAGGTTGATGCCGTCGTTGACCAGATGGGAGCCGTTGATCATGCCGGTGCCCTTGAACCACGACCACTCGGCGTTGGCCCGGCCGAGATACGTCGTGTCGCCCGCGACGCGGTTGTGCAGGGCCGCGTTCAGCTCCAGGTAGAGGGAGTTGGCGATGGCGTTCTTGTAGGTCTTGGCGGTGCTCCACCACACACCACCGCCGCAGGTGTTGTCCCAGTACCGCGCCATGTAATCGGCGTCCGCGCGGGCGGTGTTGAGATAGCGGGAGTCTCCGGTGAGGTCGTAGGCGTCGACCCAGGCCAGCCCCCACCAGCCCGTGTCGTCGATGTAGTCGTTGGTGAAGTTGCCTCCCTGGGCGGAGAGGTTGCGGTCGTAGGTGTTGGCGATCGCGTACTTGTAGCTGCCCATGCCGGTGACGCGGGCGTTGTCGATGAGGGCGGTCAGGGCGTTGGCCGAGTTCCACCAGCCGGTGGTGTCGAAGAGGCCGGTGCCCAGGTTGTACGACTGCATCAGCGCGGTGGCGGCGGCGGTCGGGCGGCTGCCCGCGTTCCACGTCGTCCGGGCCCACGGCGTACAGGCGATCTCGGCCCGGTCCCCCGCCTTGGCGCAGGCGCGCAGCGCGCCCACGCCGAGGGCGTTCCAGTCGTCGACGTTGTACATCAGGGTGCGCCAACCACCTTGCCCGGCAGGGATGGTGGTGTCGCCGAGCTTGCTGCCGGAGGCCCAGGTGCGGCCGCCGTCGAAGGAGCGGTCGAGCCAGACCTCGTCGCCGGGGCTGCCGTTGGTGATCGAGGCCCAGCCCATCGCGTCGGTGTCGTCGAAGTGCAGGGCGATACTGCGGGAGTAGATGCTCGCGGTCACCGGCTGGCGGTCACCCGGGGACAGGGCCGGGTCGCGGGCGTCGCAGTACTTGTTGCAGATCGACGCCTGGGCGGCGGCGGTCGCGACGCCGGTGGAGACCGGCATGAACAGGGCCAGGGCGGCGATCAGGCCGGTCCCGACGCTGCTGACGTGTCGTGCTGTTGAGGTCATGCCGGCTCCATCGAGGTGGGGGGAGTACGGGAGGTCAGCCCAGGCGCCACTGCTGGTTGGCGCCGCCGTTGCAGGACCAGAGTTCCAGCGAGGTGCCGTTGACGTTGCCCGCGGGCTGGTCGCCGCCGGTGACGTCGAGGCAGAGGCCCGACTGGGTGCCGGTGATCGTGCCGTTGGGGTTGACGCTCCACTTCTGGTTGGCGCCGCCGTTGCAGCCGTAGAGCTGGACCTTGGTGCCGTTGCTGGTCTGGTTGTTGTAGGCGTCCAGGCACTGGGTGCCGCCGTAGAGCCGGAGTTCACCGGCCGCGGTGATGGTCACGGCCTGGTTGGTGCCGCCGCCGCAGTCCCAGATCTCGATCTTGGTGCCGGGGGTGGTCTCGCCGTTGTAGGCGTCGAGGCAGCGGTTGGAGGAGGCGCCGATCAGCGGGTGGGTGGTGCCGACGCTGGTGCCGCTGCCGACGGAGACCCGGTACATGACCGAACCGTGGCCGGGGACGCTCGCCGAGATGGTGCCGCTGGTGCTGCTGACGACGTGCGACCAGAGGTTGTTGAGCTTGTACGAGGACGCCGAGGGGAGGCCGGCCGCCGTCGCGGAGGTGGTGATGGTGGCGGCCGAGGAGTTCTCGTTGAAGAGGACCACCGAGACGTCGCCGTTGGCGAGGGGCTTGGAAAGGACGTGCAGGCCACCGGAGTTGGAGATCTCGGTGCCCTGCTTGCCCAGGGAGTCCTGGTCGACGGCGATGACGTCCTTGTTGCCGTAGAGGGAGAGCGTGGCGGCAGTCGCTTTGCGCAGGTCGGTGCCGGCGATCAGCGGTGCGGCCATCTCCGACCAGAGGCTGAAATGGGAGCGGTCCTCGGTGAACGACATGCCGTTGCCGACCTCCAGCATGTCGGGGTCGTTCCATGCGCCCGGCTTGGCGTACGCGGTGAGCTTGACGTTGGCCTTGTAAATGGACACCACCGTCGAGAAGTTGACGTTGATGTCGTCGGTCGTGCGCCAACTGTTGCCGACGCCCGCGCCCCAGGTCCACACGTCGGCGAGGCCCCAGTTGCAGAGGCTGTAGACGATCGGGCGGCCGGTGTTGGCGAGGGCGTCGCGCATGGCCGTGTAGCGCTGTTGGTCGGGCACGTTCTGGTGGTTGCAGTTGTCGTACTTGAGGTAGTCGACGCCCCAAGCGGCGAAGCTGTTGGCGTCCGTCTGCTCATGGCCGAGGCTGCCGGGGTAGCCCGCGCAGGTGGCGGTGCCGGCGCTCTCGTAGATGCCGAGCTTGAGGCCCTTGCCGTGCACGTAGGCGGCGGTGCCGCTGATGCCGTTCGGGAACTTGACCGGATCCGGGACGAGTTGACCGGCCGCGTTGCGGGCCGAGGTCATCCAGCAGTCGTCGATGTTGACGTACTGGTACCCGGCGTCCTTCAGCCCGGAGGAGACGAGGTAGTCGGCGGTCTGCTCGACCAGTTGCTCGGTCACGTTGCAGCCGAAGGCGTTCCAGTCGTTCCAGCCCATCGGGGGCGTCCTGGCGAGGCCGTTGTCGAGGGCCTGCGCGGGCGGCGCGGCGCGCAGCACCAGCAGGGCCGGGGCGAGGGCCAGCAGCAGCACCATCGTGAGGGCGGCGCTCAGCCGTCTCTTGAAGGGTGACGGAACGGTCATGTCGAGGTCTCCTGCTTCGCCGTGTGGGGCCGGTCGAACTCACCTTTGGAAACGTAACCATCGTGAAGGCTCCATCAGCGGAGCTGCATCGTCAATGGTCCGGACCAAAAAGTCCCCGGGCGTGAACTACCCGTGCCGTCAGATGCGTTGACGACCTCATGAGTCGATGGCAACGTTTCCATCATCGGCACCCATCCGAACCCGCTCACACCCACCCGCACCCATCGACTCATGACTTGGAGGCCTCCATGTCGCTGCGTCCCTCCCGGCGCGTGATGATCGGTTCCGGCCTGGCCGCTCTGACGGCGACGGCCGCCACACCCGCCTTCGCGGCCGAACGCCCAAGCTCCGCACGGGCGTTGTCCCGCGCCAGAGCCGCGTACGCCGCGCTGAGACGACACTTCGACGCGACCGACGGCTCCGGGCTGGTCCGCGAGCAGATTCCGGTGGCGGCCGGCGACAACCCGTACTCGTACGAATGGCCCTTCTCGCAGGTGCACATCGCCGCGCTCGATCTCACCGTCGTGGACGCGCAGTTCGAACCGGAGCTGGCCCGGCGCGCGGCGGCGCAGGAGCACCACTGGAACGCGGGCGGCGGGACGACCAAGCTGCCCGGCTATGCCTCCTACCCGGTCGCGCCGTACGGGGCGGGTGGGGACATGTTCTACGACGACAACGAGTGGGTGGGGCTGGCGAAGGTCCAGCGGTATCTGCAGACCGGGGACACCGCCGCGCTCGCCCGTGCGAAGGAGATCTTCGCCCTGGTCAAGTCCGGTTGGGACACGGACAGTAGTCATGCCTCGCCGGGCGGGGTCTTCTGGACGCAGGCCGACTGGAGTCACGACCGCAACACCGTGTCGAACATGCCGGGCGCCCAACTCGCCCTGCGCCTGCACCAGATCACCGGCGAGGCCGACTACCTGGACTGGGCGAGACGCTTCTACGACTGGACGAACGCGCATCTCCAGAGCCCAACTGGCCTGTACTGGGACCACCTTGACCTCCAGGGGGCCATCGAGAAGACCGTCTGGTCCTACAACCAGGGCGTGCCGGTCGGTGTCGCCGTGCTGCTGTACGAGGTCACCCGGGACCGCGCCTATCTGCGCCAGGCGGAGCGCGTTGCCGCCGCCGCGTACGCCTACTACGTCACGCAGGGGCGGCTGTTCACGCAGCCGGTGTTCTTCAACTCGATCTTCTTCAAGAACCTGCTGCTCCTGGAGTCGGTGACCGGGAAGGACACCTACCACCGGGCGATGGCCGACTACGCCGACCAGGTGTGGGACACGATGCGCGATCCCGCCACCGGCCTCGTGCACTTCGACACGGCCGGTGGCACCCAGGCGATCCAGCAGGCGGCGCTCGTGCAGCTCTACGCCGTGCTCGCCTGGCCGCGCGCCAAGTGGCGGACGCTGTACTGACGTTACGGGTGTCCGATCTCCCCGGTGCCGCGTGCGATCAGCTGCACCGGGAGGACGGTCCGGTGGGACGGGCTGTCGTCGCCGTCGATGCGGTCCAGCAGGATGTGGGCGGCCCGGCGGCCGAGTTCCTCGGTGTCGGAGGTGACGACGGTGACCGGGGTGGGGAGCATGTCGGCGAGCTTGAAGTCGTCGAACCCCACGACGGCGATGGAGACTTGGAGGTCGCGGCAGGCCCGCAGGACGCCCTCGGTGAGGAAGCCCGTGGTGGAGAAGACCGCGGTGGGCGGGTTCGCCGAGGTGAGCAGGGCGCGGGCTGCCACCTCGGCTTCCTCGGTGGTGCCGCGGCTCAGGGTGACGACCAGCTTGTTGTCCGGCTCGATGCCGCTGCGGCGCAGCGCCTTGCGGTAGCCGCGCAGCCGTCGGCCGGTGCTGTAGTACGAGGGCGCGACGAGGATCGCGATACGGCGGTGGCCCTGGTCGACGAGGTGCTGGGTGGCCTTGTGTCCGCCGTCCTCGTTGTCGACCAGGACGACATCGGCCTCGGCGCCGGTGGCCGGCCGGTCGACGAACACGATCGGTACGTGGTCGTGGCCGTTGATCTCGTTGAGGAAGGCGTGGTCGCCCTGGTCGGGGACGATGATGAGCCCGGCGACCCGGCGGCCGATCAGCTCGCCGACGGCCCGGCGCTCGACCTCGGGGTCCTCGTCGGCGGTGCTCAACAGGACTGCGTAGCCTGCCTCGTTGGCGACTTCCACGGCGGCCTTGGCGAGGGAGGCGTAGAACGGGTTGGTGAGGTCGCCGAGGAGCAGCCCGATGGTCATCGAGTTCTGGCCGGGGCGCAGGGAGCGCGCGATCTCGTTGCGCTGGTAGCCGATCGCGGTGATCGCCGCGTTCACGCGCTCGGCCGTCTCCTCGCGGACCGTGCCGATGCCGTTGACGACGCGGGAGACGGTGACGACGGCGACTCCGGCCCGCTCCGCGACATCGCGCATCGTGGGCCTGGTGTTCTGGCGGTGCGGGGGACGACTGCTCACGTGAGTTGAAGACCAACCTTCCATCGCGTACCGGGGCCGGGACCGCCCTCAGGATACGTATCGGGTCCCGGCCCGCCGCTCGGCCCGGGACGCTAACCGTTGTTCTTGATCACATCGTTGATCTTGTCGGTCATCGTCTGGAGGTCGGAGAGCGGCTTCTTGCCGTTGAGGATGTCCGGCCAGTAGGCCGTGATCAAGTCATTTGACTGGCCGGCCCACTGGGTGGTGAAGCGCACGCCGATGGTGGTCGGGGTGTTCAGTCCCGCCTTGACGGTGGCCGCGACGGTCGTCTGCCCGGCCTTGTCGAGGGCGCCGAAGTAGGCGTTCTGGGCAGAGAGATAGGCCGGGGCGGCGACCGGGGAGTCGGGCAGCACCTTGGTCCACACCGTGGAGTCGAGGTACTTGAGGACCTTGAAGGTGGCATCCGCGTTCTGGGTGTAGGACGGGGTGCAGATGCCCACCGCGTCGTAGAGGGTGGCGGGTTTGGTCACCTGGGGCAGGGGCGCGAAGCCGTACCTGATCTTCGGCTTGTCGGTGAGGAACCCGGCGGCCAGCCACTGACCGCTCCACAGCATCGGGATCTGTCCGGCGGCGAACAGTCCCTGCTGGTTGCTGATGTCGTAGCCGGGCGGCGCGATGGCACCGCTCTTGATGCCCGCCACCACCTTGCTGACGCCTTCGGTGTAGGTCGAGTCGATGGTCGTCTTGGTGGGCTGGTGCACGTTGTCCGCGAAGGGCTTCCCGCCTGCGGACAGGGCGTACGTGCTGAGGGAGAAGGGGCCGTCCGTGGAGGTCAGCGCGTCGGCGACCAGGCCGTACTTGGCGCCCTTCGCGTGCAGTTTCGCGGCCGCGGCGAACATCTGGTCCCAGGTCCAGCCTGCGGCGGGCACGGTGATGCCGGCGGCCTTGAAGGCGTCGATGTCATACCAGATGCCGTAGGTGTTCAGCAGGGAGGGAACGCCGCCTATCTTGCCGTCGGCGGTCTTCCAGTTCTTCATCGTGGACGAGACGAAGCTGCTCGCGCCGAAGTCGCTGGAGCCGGAGAGCCGCGAGGCCCAGTCGGTGAGCAGGCCCTGGCTGGTGTACTGCTGCTCGGTGTCGTTGCCGCACCAGAACAGGTCGGGGAGCTTCTTGGCCTGGGTCAGGGCCGCGAGCTTGTCGCTGTAGTTGCCGTTCGGGGTGTCGACGCGCTTGACCGTGATGTTCGGGTCGTGGAAGCCGGTCAGGGCCTGGTCGATGGCCTTGTTGGTGGCGGCGGACTCCCAGGTCATGAGGGTGACCGTGGCCTTGCCGTCCGACTGCTTCCCGGACGAGCCGCCGCAGGCCGCCGTCGCGAGCAGTCCCCCCGCCGACAGCAACACTCCGGCGCAACGGATCCATCGTTTCATCGTGGCCTCCTGATACCTGGCTGGCATACGGCTCGTAGGTGGGTCGGGGTCCAAATCGGCGCCGGTCAGCGCTGGTTGACGGTGCCCAGGGCGCTCAGGCCCTGGATGAAGTAGCGCTGGGCGACGAAGAACACGATCAGTGGCGGGAGCATGTAGAGCAGGTTGGTGGCCATGTAGAGGTTCCAGTCCGGGGTCTGGCCGGCGAACTGGGTGACGAAGGAGGCCATGCCCACGCTCAGCGGCCACTTCTGGGACGAGTACAGGTAGATCAGCGGGTTGAGGTAGTCGTTCCAGGACATCTGGAAGGCCAGGATTGACATCGTTATCCAGGCGGGCTTCGTGATCGGCAGCATCACGCTGAAGAAGATCCGGACGTGTCCCGCGCCGTCGACCTTGGCGGCCTCGTCGATGGAGTGCGGGATCGACAGGAAGTACTGCCGGGCCAGGAAGATGAAGAGCGGATTGCCGCCGAGGAAGGCCGGGACGATCAGCGGCAGCCAGGTGTCGTACCAGCCGATGTCCTTGAAGAGTTGGAACAGCGGGATGATGCCGACCACCGGGGGCAGCAGCATGCTGCCGACGAAGACGTAGAACCACACCTTCCGGCCGGGGAAGCGCAGCCTGGCCAGGGCGTAGCCCGCCATCATCGAGGTCATCACCCCGCCGATCACCGAAAGACCGGTGATGACAAGGGAGTTGAGCAGCAGGCGCGGGAAGTGGATGACCTTCGGGCCGTCGATGAAGTTCTTGAAGTGGAACTCGTGGGGCAGCAGTTTCGGCGGGACCTCGAAGACCGCCGAGGGGCCCTTCAGCGCGACGGTGAGCATCCAGAGGATGGGCAGGATCATCACCGAGCTGATCAGCAGCGCGGTCGCGTACCAGGATGCTTTGCGTACGGCTCTGCGGGGCGGCTTCGTCGGTGGGGCGGCCGGTGTCGGCGCGGTCGTCGGCGCCCTGGTGACGTCAGGAGACGTGGTCACTGTAGGTCCATATCGACGAGAAGCGGGCGGTGGCGGCGATCACGACGACGATGACGAGGAAGAGCACCCACACCTGGGCGGAGGCGTAGCCGAACTGGGAGACCTGCCCGAGCCGGGGAAAGCCGTTGTCGTAGATCGACAGCATCAGGGTCCTGGTGCTGAACCCGGGTCCGCCCTGGTTGTCCGGCGAGAGGATCTTCGGCTGGTTGAACGCCTGGAGGGCGGTCACCATCTGGAGGACCACCTGGAGGATCATGATCGGGCTGATCAGGGGCAGGGTGATCCGGAAGAACACCGTGCGGGGGCCGGCGCCGTCGAGCCTGGCCGCCTCGTACAGCTCGGTGGGGACCGCCTGGAGCGCGGCGAGGAAGATGATCATCGTGGAGCCGACGCTCCACAGCATGACGATCACGATCGACGGCATCGCCGAGTCGTCCCCCGACAGCCACTCGCTGGTGGGCAGCTGGAGCCAGTTCAACACCTGGTTGGCCAGGCCGACTTGGGGGTTGAACACGAACTTCCAGAGCGTGATCGTGGCGACCACGGGCAGCACGACCGGCAGATAGCACAGGGTGCGCAGCAGGCCGACGCCGCGCATCCGCTGGTTGCAGAACACCGCCAGGGCCAGCCCGATGGCCAATGACAACGGCACGTACAGCACGACGAGCAGCAGCGTGGCGCGCACCGAGGGCCAGAAGGACGGGTCGGTGGTGAACATGCGGTGGAAGTTGTCGAGGCCGACGAACTTCGGGTCCGTCAGGCCGTTGTACGTCGTCAGCGCGAAGTACGCGGACCGGAACAGCGGGTAGACGACGAACGCCGTGAAGCCGATGAGCGCCGGCGCCAGGAACACGTACGCGGCCAAGGTGTCCGAGGACCTCTTGGGCGATCGTCGCCACGGTCGTCCAAGGCGACCCGGACTCCCCCGGCCGGGCGGCCTGTCCACGGGCGGTACGGCGGTTCGCGGCTCTTGGTGCGGAGCGGCTGTCACACGCGCTCACCTTCTTCCTCCGAGGAGTTGACGATCACTCGGATCGCGCGGACCCGACCGTCTGGTGGTCGTCGGCCCGCTCAAGGTAACGTTTCCATTCCCTGGCGATCACACCGTGGCGCACGCCACATGAGGGAGTCAAGAGGCGCGATGGTAACGTTTCCCGGATCAACATCCGGAACAGTGTGGGCAGTTCCGGAGTCGCTGAACACGCTCGGGCGGCGGCTGGCGGGTGAGCTGCGGGGTGGTCCGGCGGGGGAGATCGTCGAGCGGTGTCTGATCAATACGTGGGCTACGTCGATGAGTTGGGGGGCGTTGGCGGGCGGGGGGCCGGGGGGACTGTCGGACGGTTTCTCGGCTGGTCCGGGGGGTCCGGCGGGTGGGCTGACGAGGGGGCTGCCGGGCGGGGTGTCGGGCGGTTCGGCGGGCGGATTGCCGGACGGTACGGCGGGTGAGCTGTCGGAGGGGCCGACGCGTGGGCTGTCGGGCGGTATGTCGGGGGGATTGCCGGGGCGTTCGGTGCACGGGGGGCCGGACGGGTTGTCGGGTGGTCCGGCGTACGGGTTGGCGGCCGGGGTGCCTGCCAGGGGATTCGGGGGATCGGGCGGGGCGTCGGACGCGCCGTCCGAGGTCTTCGTGAAGACCGGCGACATCCCGGCGATGTGGCTGCGGGACAGTACGGCGCAGGTCCGCCCGTACCTCGCCGTGGCCACGGACCCGGAGGTCGGTGACGTCCTGGCCGCCGTCTCGCGCCGCCAGATCCGCTGCGTTCTCCTGGACCCGTACGCCAACGCCTTCAACGACGGCCCCACCGGCGCGCACGGCGAACCCGGCGATCTGCCCACGCCTGGCGACTGGGTGTGGGAGCGCAAGTACGAACTCGACTCCCTCTGCGCGCCGTTGCAGCTCGCGTACGCACTCCGGCGGGCAACCGGCCGCGAGGACCATCTCGACGAGGCGTTCCACCGCGCCGCCTGGCTGATCGTGCGGCTGTGGCGGGCCGAGCAGTCCCACGCGCGCTCGCCCTACCGGTTCGTCCGGCCGACCGGCCCGTTCGCCGGTGACAGCCTGCCTCTCAACGGCCGTGGTGGGCCGGTCGGTCGGACCGGCATGACGTGGTCGGGCTTCCGCCCGAGCGACGACGCGTGCGTCCACGGCTACCTGGTCCCGGCCAACGCGCTGGCGTCGACGAGCCTGCACGGACTCGCCGAGTTGGCGGCGGCGGTCCTCGACGACACCGAACTCGCCCACGAGTGCTGGCGGTTGGCCGACGAGATCGACGCCGGGATCCTGGCGCACGGGGTGACCGAGGTCGACGGCGCCTCCGTCCTCGCCTACGAGGTCGACGGCCTCGGGGCGGCCCTGCTCTGCGACGACGCGAACCTCCCGAGCCTGTTGAGCCTGCCCTTGAGCGGCTGGTGCACCCCCGAGGACCCGCTGTACCGGGCCACCCGCCGCTTCGCGCTCTCCGAGGCGAACCCCTCATATTTCAGCGGGAGTTACGCGTCCGGCATCGGCAGCACGCACACGCCGGAACGTCATGTCTGGCCGCTGGCGATAGCCACCGCCGGCCTGACCGGCAGCGCGGACGACGCGGCCCGGGCCCTGGAGACCCTGGCCGCCACCACCGCCGGGACCGGCCTGATGCACGAGAGCTTCCACGTCGACGCGCCGGGCCGGTTCACGCGGGACTGGTTCGGCTGGGCCAATGCGATGTTCTGCGAGCTTGCGCTGGAGGTGTGCGGGGGCGGGGTGCGGCATTTCTTTCCGGTGCATCCGCGGGCGTTGCCCGGTGGGTCGGGGGCGGGGGGCAGGTCGGCGTGACCCGGCGGTGGCTGTGGAGGCTGGGCGTCGGCGGTGCCGCGTTGCCGTCGAGGCCAATCGTCGGCGGTGCCGTACTCGGTCGAGCGAGCAGGCCGACGGCGGCGAACTCCCTTTGCCACGAGGACCGTTCGGCACCGTCCCCGCCTGCCGCCGAAACAGGGCGGCCACGCTGCCACGTCGCGGTCGAGCCCCCGCACCCGGGACTGCCACACCCGGCCGGACGAGCACGCGCGGCTCAGCGAACTCCCGTTGCCGCGCGGACCGTTCAGTACCCGTCCCCGCCTGCCGGCGCGACAGGCCGGCCGCGCTGTCACGTATTCGTCGAGGCCCCGCACGCAGAGCTGCCGCACCCGGCTCGACGAACCGGTGGAAACCGCCACGCCGTCGCCTCCACCACCGTACGTCGGTCCCGGCGGACGGCCCGCAACCATTACAGCGGGAAACAGGGGTCAGAGTACGGCCCACGCCTCATCAGAGATCACGTCACGCGACACAGGCACAAGGCCGCGTCCGACGGCTTCGAAGGCCCTCTGGCAACACGCTCCGCGGCTGACCGAGACTCGTTGCCCGCGCGCACCACGAGGTGTCTACCGGTCAGACGGGATCGGTGAACGAGATCGGCTTGCCGGTGGCGCGGGCATATGCGATCTCCCTGCTCGTGGACTCGCCGATATACCCGCCGGGGCTGACGACCAGAACCCGGTCAGCCAGGTCGATCTTGCGCAGGTGGAGGGCGTCCAGCGCGGTCTTCTGCTCGTCGGTGATCAACTCGTCCGCTTCGCCTGGCGCGACGACGATGACACCGGCGAAGGTCAGATCACGGTTCGCCGCACGCATCTCGTCCACGAACCGGGTGGAGCCGCAGATGCAGACGATCTCAGGTCGGTCGGGCACGGCTCGGTCCTTCGGTCGAACGGGAAACCGTCAGTGTGCACGTCGACATCACAGACAGGCACACGCGCCGGCAGTTTACGCGGCGAGATGGACACCACGCGGCTGCACCGTCGCAGGCGGGAGGCGTGGCCCGGACCGGGAATCGCGCTGCTCGACGGCGAAGTCCGGTGTGCACCCGGCTCACCGACTTCCTTGGGCAACACGGCCTGGCCGACTGGCCCAGCACAACAGGCTGTTCACCCTGGACGCGGACAGTGTGCCCTGCACACCGCAGACCGACCGGACCTTCAACCGGCAGTTCCTGGACCTGATCGCGTGCTCCGGTACGGCCTCGTTCGTGTCGGTGGATCCCGCCGCCCGCACGGGCCGTACGGACGCCGATCTCACGGCGGCCGTACGGCTCGCGCTGGGCCGAACCCTGGGGAGCGACGCCCCTGGCTGTCTGACCTCAGGGGGTGATGGTCAGGCTGCCGTAGTCCGAGAGGTTGGTGAGGTTGACCTGGCTGAGGGTGGTCGCTCCGGTCGTGCTTCCCGGCATCACGATGTGGCTCAGTGCCACACCTGAAATGGGCGCACCGGGAAGGCCGTTGACGCGTGCGGCGGTCGTGCCGGCGTTGCGGACACGGACGTTGGAGATCGTGACGCCGGTGACCGGGCCGATGCCCGCCGTGCTGCCGGTCATCAAAGCGAGCCAGGTCCGGTTGCCGTCGTTGCTGAAGCTGAGCCGCTCGATGTCGATGTCGTCGAACTTGAGGTTCGTCGCGCTCGCCGTGCCGTACTTGTGGTGGACGCCGATACCGACGGCCGCGTCGTAGACGACGACGTGCTGGAAGGTGACCTTGTTCTGCGACTCGTAGACGCCCTGGCCGACCTTGACGCCGTAGCAATAGGTCCAGGAGACAAGGTCGTTGAAGGTGACGTTGTCCAGCGGGCGGGCGGTGCCCGGGACGCTCTTGTAGATGTCGGCGACGTCGGGCCAGGTCTTGGTGCTGAACGGGTCGTCGAGGCCGATGCCGATCGCGTGGTCGACGGTGACGTTGGTGGACTCCATGACGTCGATGCCGTCGTTCTCGCCCATGTCGAACCTGTTGAACATCTTGATGTTGCGGAAGGTCAGGTCCGAGGAGCGCAGCGGGATGACCGCCCAACTGCTGGACTCCCGGAAGGTGATGCCGTCGACGGTGAAGCCGCTCGTGTAGATCGGGGCGAGGAGGTTCACGCCGAGGTTGGAGGGCGCGAGCGCGGCCTGGCCGTTGCCGTCGATGATGCCGCGGCCGTAGATCTTGATGTTCGTCGAGGAGTAGCGGGTGGAGATGAACCAGGTGAGGTCGCGGCCCTGCGAGGTCTTGTGTCCGGTCACCACGTAGTGGCTGGCCTCGCCCGTGTAGCGGAGCACCGCGCCGGGGGCGAGGTAGAACGCGAGGTCGCTCCGCAGGTAGAGGTTGCCGAGGGTGTAGACGCCGGCCGGGACGTACACGATGCCCTGCGTGCCGTTCGCGGAGCCGTACGCGGCGGCGTCATTGAGGGCGTTCTGGAAGGGAGTTGTGGTGTAGGCGCCGGTGTTCGGCTGGACCGAGTAGGGCGCGCTCCGCACGTTGAAGATGCCGGTGCCGCTGGTCGCCGGGCGATTGGTCTCGGCGGGGTCGGCGGCGATGACCAGGTTGGGGCGGCCATCGAGCTTGACGATCAGGTACTCGTCGTTCTGGACGGTGAAGGTCAGGGTCGGGCCGCTGACGGTCCCCGTGATGCCCAGCTTCTGCGGGCTGATGCTGTACGCGCCGATGTCCGTATTGTTGAGCTTGCTCACGGAGACGGTGGCGGTGCCCGTGCCGAGGGCGAGTTGGGCGATGTCGTAGCCGGTGTACTTGGTCACGGGCACGGACGTGCCGTTGACCGTCAACTTGTAGTCGGTGGACGCCGGGTAGATGGACGGCACCGGGTACGCCGACACCGTGCCCGCCGCGGCCTGTGCGGACTGTGGGGCGCCGAAAAGGGCCGCGACGCCGAGCAGGAGCGCGGTCAACACCAGGGCCAGCGGGCGCAGTACGCGGTTCTCGGTTCCGTCGGCCGCGGTCAACAGCCGTCTGTCGGCCGCGATCAACGGCCAACTCATCGACGATCTCATCCGGGGTCCTCCTGTGGTCACATCGGTGGGGCACGTAAGACGGGATGGAAACGTTGCCAGTGACATGACCACACTAATGGTCTGGACCGCTGTCGCCCATGTGCTGTGCCGAGCCGGCGTCACTCCCTTGTCACCTCAGGACGAACCTCCGTCGCCCGGGACTCAACTCCCGCAAACAGAACGGCGATCCCTCGGTCCGCTCCCGAATCGCTGCCATATTCGAGAACCACTTCGGAGGTGGCTGTGACGCTAGAGGCGACGACATCCCTGACGGCAGTGGCACCCGCGGCGGACGGCACGGCCGGACGCATCGGCGATCTGGAACACCGTCGGGCGCGGGCGGTTGCCACGGTCGCGCCGAGAAGACAGGGCGCTCTCGGTGCGCGGGAGCGCATCGAACGGATGCTGGACGCGGGCTCGTTCGCCGAGACCGGCGGCTTCGTGCGGGCCAGAGCCGTCGGCGACGGTGCCCAACGCCCCTACGGCGACGGGGTCGTGACCGGATACGGCACGGTCGACGGACGGCCGGTCTGCGTGTTCGCGCAGGACTCCACGGTCTTCGGCGGCAGCATGGGCGAGGCCTTCGGCGAGAAGACAGTGGCCCTCATGGAGCTCGCCCTGAAGACCGGCTGCCCGGTCGTCGGCCTCAACGACTCCGGCGGCGCCCGCATCCAGGAGGGCGTCAACTCCCTTGCCCTCTACGCCGAGTTGGTGCGCCGCAATGTGAAGGCGTCCGGGGTGATCCCGCAGATCTCCGTCGTCCTGGGCCCGTGTGCGGGCGGTGCCGCGTACTCCCCCGCCATCACCGACTTCACCGTGATGGTGGACGGTGCCTCGCACATGTTCGTCACCGGGCCCGACGTCATCGAGGCGGTCACCGGTGAACGCACCACCGCCGAGGAGCTGGGCGGCGCCCGCACCAGCAACTCCGTGAACGGCAACGCCCACTTCCTCGCCGCCGACGAGGGCGACGCGCTCGACACCGTACGCGACCTGCTGTCGTACCTTCCCGCCAACAACCTGGAGCGGCCACCGGAGTACGCGCCCGGTTCCGTCGCCGACGGGGCGCCGCTCGACGGGATCGTGCCCGACCGGCTCGGCCAGGCCTACGACATGCGGGACATCCTGCACGCGGTCGTCGACGACGGTGAACTCCTGCACGTACAGGAGCTGTTCGCGCCGAACATCATCTGTGCGCTGGCCCGGGTCGAGGGGGCGAGTGTCGGGGTCGTCGCCAACCAGCCGCTGCACTCGGCCGGTGTCCTCGACATCGACGCCTCCGAGAAGGCGGCGCGGTTCGTACGGTTCTGCGACGCGTTCGGCATCCCGCTGCTGACCTTCGCCGACGTCCCCGGCTACCTCTCCGGCGTCCGTCAGGAGCGGGGCGGCATCATCCGGCGCGGCGCCAAACTCCTGTACGCGTACGCCGAGGCGACCGTCCCGAAGGTCACCGTGGTGGTGCGCAAGGCGTACGGCGGCGGGTACGCGGTGATGGGCTCCAAGCACCTCGGCGCCGATCTCAACCTCGCCTGGCCCACGGCCCGTATCGCCGTCATGGGCGCGGAGGGTGCCGTGGGCGTGCTGCACCGGCGCCAACTCGCCGCCGCTGCCGACCCCGAGGCGCTGCGGGCCGACCTGGTCGCCGCGTACGAGTCCACGCACGGGACGCCGTACCTCGCGGCCGAGCGCGGGTACGTCGACGACGTGATCGCTCCGCGCGACACCCGCGCTCATGTCGGCCGCGCCCTGCGCGCGCTGCGCGGCAAGCGTGCCCCGATGCCGGAGCGGCGGCACGGCAACATCCCGCTCTGACCGCCCTCTTCACCTCGTTCACCCTCGTCAGCCGACACCGCGATGTTCCGCGATGTGAGGAGTCACGCCCGATGGACAGCCGCCGCCCCCCGCTCGCACCCGCGTACCGGACTCTGCCCGAGTACGTGCGCCACTGGGCCGAACTCACCCCGGACCGCCGGGCGTTCACGTTCGTCGACCACCCCGCCCCCAACTCCCGTGGTGTGCACCGCACTCTGACCTGGCAGCGCCTGGACCTGCGCGTGCGTGCCCTGGCCGCACGGCTCACCGAGCATGCCGAACCCGGTTCACGGGTCGCCCTGTTGTGCCCGCAGGGCACGGACTACATCACCGGTTTCCTGGCGGCGCTGACGGCCGGGATGGTCGCCGTACCGCTGTATCCGCCCGGACTGCCGGGGCAGGGCGACCGGCTGGTCGGGGTGTTGGGCGACGCCCGCCCGTCGGTCGTGGTGACCACCGGCCGCGCCCTGCCCGAGGTGACGGACTTCTGCGAGCGCGCGCGGGTGACAGTCCTCGCGGCGGACCGGGTCCCGGACTCCGCCGCGCTCAACTGGCAGGCACCGGAACCGGATTCGGCCGCGATCGCCTACCTCCAGTACACCTCCGGCTCCACCCGCGCTCCGGCCGGTGTGGAGATCACGCACGCGAACGTCGTCGCCAACGCCCGCCAGGCGCTTGCCGCTTACAGTGCCGACGCGCACCCGATGACCTGCGTGGGCTGGCTGCCGCTCTACCACGACATGGGGCTCGTGCTGAGCGTCGCGGCCCCGGTCGTACGCGGCCTGCTGTCGGTACTCATGGACCCGGCCGCGTTCCTGCACGAACCGGCGCGCTGGCTACGGCTGTTGGCCGCGCATCCGCTGGCGCTGAGTGCCGCGCCCAACTTCGCCTACGACTACTGCGCCTCCGCCGTCACCGGGGCGCAGAAGGAGGGGCTGCGGCTGGACGGGGTCGCCGCGCTGATCAACGGCAGCGAGCCCGTCCGGCCCGGCACCGCCGACCGTTTCCAGGCCGCGTTCGCCGCGCAGGGTCTCGCGGCGGAGGTGCACTGTCCGTCGTACGGGCTCGCCGAGGCCACCGTCTTCGTCAGCGCCGCCCGGCCCGGCCGCCCGCTCGGCCGGTTCGCCCTCGACCGTGACGCGCTCGCCGCCGGAAAGGCCCTGCCCGCGCGGCCCGAGGACCCGCGAGCGGTGCTACTGGCCGCCTGCGGTACGCCAGTTGGGCAGCGGGTGCGCATCGTCGATCCGGTCGCCCACGCGGTGCTGGCCGAGGGGGAGGTCGGGGAGATCTGGGTGCAGGGTCCCAATGTGGGGCGCGGCTACTGGAACAACTCGGCGCAGACCGAGCGCGTCTTCGGCGCCGTGCTCGGCGAGGAGGCGCCGGGCAGTTGGCTGCGCACCGGCGACCTCGGGACCGTGCTGGAGGGGCAGTTGATCGTCACCGGCCGGCTCAAGGACCTCATCGTCGTCGACGGCCGCAACCACTATCCGCAGGACGTGGAGGCCACCGCCCAGGACGCGCATCACGCCGTACGACGCGACCGGCTGGCCGCGTTCGGTGTGCCGGGCGGCGCGGGCGAGCGGGTGGTGGTCGTCGCCGAGCACGCGCGCACGACCAGCCTCGCCGACGTCGACGTACCGGCCCTGACGCGTGCCGTACGCGCGGCCGTCTCCGCCCGGCACGGGCTGCGGCTCGCCGACGTCGTCCTCGTCGCACCGGGCACGGTCCCCCGCACCTCCAGCGGCAAGGTGTCCCGGGCCCTGACCCGCACCCGCTATCTGGAGGGCGCCTACACGGCGGAGACCGCGGTATGACGGCCGCCGACACGAGAACGCTGCTGCGCCGCCGGATCGCGGAACGGGTGGCCGAGTGGAACAACACCCCTGTCGACGACGTCCCGTTGGACCGACCGTTGGCCGACCTCGGCATGTCCTCCCGGGACGCGGTCGTGCTGGCGGGCGAGTTGTCCTCGCTGACGGGCCACGAGTTGCCGACGACCCTGCTGTGGGAGGCGCCGACCGTGGACGCGCTGGTGGAGCGGGTGTGCGGTACGACCACGCCAACTGCCTTACAGACGGCCCCAGTTGCTGTGGCGCTGGGCGAGTCGGTGGCGGTCATCGGGGTCGGCTGCCGACTGCCGGGCGGAGTGCACGGTCCGGCCGACTACTGGCGCCTGCTGATCGACGGTGTCGACGCGATCGGCCGCGTCCCCGAGGACAGATGGGCCGACTTCACGGCGTTCCCGCCGCCCGAAACCCCCCTGCACGGCGGCTACTTGGACGACATCGCCGGGTTCGACGCCGACTTCTTCCGCATCACCCCGCGCGAGGCCGCGGTGATGGACCCCCAGCAACGCATCCTCCTGGAGGTCGTCCGAGAGACCCTCGACCACGCCTCCGTCCCCGCGACTTCCCTGGCGGGCACGGCCACCGGCATCTACGTCGGCGTCTCGGCCCCGGAGTACGGACAGCTCACCGGCGCCGACGCGAACGCCGTCGACCCGTGGGCCCCGGCGGGCGCGGCGCTGAGTGTGGCGGCGGGCCGACTGGCGTACGTGTTGGACACCCGCGGCCCCAACATGGCGGTGGACACGGCCTGTTCGTCCTCCCTCGTCGCCGTCCACCAGGCCTGCGTCAGCCTCCGCACCGGTGAGACCGACTCGGCAATCGCCGCCGGAGTCAACGTCCTCCTCTCCCCCGTCGTCGGCGTCGCCTTCGAACGGGCGGGCGCGCTCGCCCCCGACGGCCGCTGCAAGCCCTTCTCCACCGTGGCCGACGGCATCGGACGCGGCGAGGGCTGCGCGGCGGTGCTGCTGAAGCGGCTGTCCGACGCGGAACGGGACGGCGACCGTGTCCTCGCGGTCATCCGCGCGACCGCCGTCAACTCCGACGGCCGTTCCAACGGTCTCCTCGCCCCCAACCCGGCTGCCCAGCAAGCTCTGTTGGCCACCGCGTACACACGCGCCGGACTCGCCCCGGCCCACATCGACTACGTCGAGGCGCACGGCACCGGCACCCCGCTCGGCGACCCGATCGAGGCGGGCGCGCTCGGCGCGGTGCTGGGCGCCGGCCGTGACCCCGAACAGCCGCTGCTGCTCGGCTCGGTGAAGGGAAACCTCGGCCACCTGGAATCCGCGGCGGGCATCACCGGCCTGGTGAAAACGGTCCTCGCCCTCCACCACGACCTCGTCCCACCGTCGCTGCACGGCAACACCCTCGACGACACACGGCTCCGCGTGGTCACCGAGCCCGAACCCTGGCCCCGCTACGGCGGTACGGCCACCGCCGGCATCTCCGGTTTCGGGTTCGGCGGCACCAACGCCCATGCCGTAGTGGAGGAATGGCGGCCCGCACTGCCCCCGCTGGAAGAGTCCGCCGCCCGCCTCCATCTCCTCTCCGACGTCGACACCGAGCGGGTCCGCGACACCGCGTCCCGTCTCGCCGCGTGGCTCGGTACGCCCGAAGGGAACGCCGCCCGTCCCGCCGATGTGGCGCGCACTCTCGCCGGACGGGTGGGGCGCGGGCCCGTGCGCGCCGCGGTCGTCGCTCGCGACGGGGGTGAACTGGCCGATGCGCTGGCCGCGTTGGCGCAGGGTGGAAGCCCGGATGCGCGCGTGATGACCGGTGACCGGGATCTCGTAGGGCGGGGTCCGGTCTGGGTGTTCTCCGGATACGGCAGCCAGTGGACCGGCATGGGACGCCAACTACTCCTGGAGGAACCGGCCTTCGCCGCCGCCGTGGAGAAGCTCGACGCACAGGTGGCTGACGTGTTCGGCTTCTCCCTCCACGAGCACCTGCTCTCCGCCGGGGATCTCGACCGGCTCGACGTCGCTCAACCAGCCTTGTTCGGCGTCCAGTTGGCACTCGCGGAGCTGTGGCGGTCCTACGGCGTCGAGCCGGTCGCCGTGATCGGCCATTCCCTGGGCGAGGTGGCCGCCGCCGTCTGCGCGGGCGCGCTGGACGTGGCGGACGCGGCCCGGGTCGTCGCCGTACGGGCGCGGTTGCTGGGGGAGCTGCACGGGGGCGCGATGGCCGTCGTAGACCTGGATGACAGTGAACTGGCTTCTCTGGAGCGGGACTTCCCGGGTGTGCATGTCGCCGTGCACTCCTCGCCCCGGCAGAAGGTCGTCACCGGCGACGAGATGGCGGTCGCCCGGCTGGTGCGTGGACTGGAGGAGCGGGGGCGTGCCGCCCGGGTCATGCGGGTGGTCGGCGCCGGACACTCGCCTCAGGTGGACCCGCTGTTGCCGGAACTGACCGAGGCCCTCGCGGATGTCCGGGGTCGGCCGCCGCGCATCCCCGTCTACTCCACCGTGCTCCACGACCCGCGCGGCGCCTGCGAGTTCGACGCCGGCCACTGGGCCGCCAACCTGCGCCAACCGGTTCGCCTGGACCGTGCCCTCACCGCCGCTGCGGCGGACGGACACACCGCCTTCGTGGAGATCTCGCCGCATCCGGTCCTGGCCAGGTCCATCGCCGACAACGTGCCCGGCGCCCTCACCGTCGGCACGCTGCACCGCGACGCGGACGGATCCGCCGCGTTTCTAAGGGAGTTGGGGGCCTTGTACACGGCGGGACTGAACCTGCCCCTACCGTCCGGCCGGGTCATCGACCTCCCGGTACCGCGCTGGCGGCACGTCCGGTACTGGTGGACCGACGGCCGAACTCCCGTCGCAGCACCCGCCGCACACCGTTGGGCCGAGCCGAGCCCAACAGCCCTAGACGACTCGGTGACCGCCCGTGTCAGCCATCACATCGCCGGCGTCACCGGCCATCCGTCGGCCCGTATCACCCCCACCACGGCACTGACCGACCTCGGCCTGGACTCCCTCATGGCCGTCCGCATCCGTACCGCCCTGCAACGCGACTTCGGTGTCGAGTTGCACCTGCGCGACCTGTTCGACGCCGTCACGGTCGCCGACGTGGCGGACCGCGTAGGCCAGTTGACCGACGCGCCATCCCCTCTCTCCCCGCTCTTCCTGTTCCACGCCGCCGGTGGGACCACCGACGTCTACCGCGCACTCGCCGAACGCCTCGGCGAGGACCGGCCGATGCACGGACTGGACCGGATCGAGGACGCCCACACCGTGTCCGAGAAGGCTCGCCGCTACGTCGAGGCGATCACCTTGGCTCATCCCGACGGGCCCTGTGTGCTTGCGGGTTGGTCCTTCGGCGGTTTCGTGGCGCAGGAGACGGCACGTCAACTCACCGCCGGCGGGCGGGAGGTCGAACTCGTCGTGCTCATGGACTCCGTACGGCCCCTCCCCCAGCCCGACCGCGCACCCGCCGACCGCATCCGCGCGCACCTCACGGGCTTCGCCCGGCACATCGCCGACACATACGGGGTCCAACTCGCCCTGCCCTACGACGAACTCGTGGCGTTGGACGACGACCACGAGCGCATCGGCCGCGTGCTGCGCACCCTGCGCGGGGTCGTGGAAGTGCCGCCGGCCGTGCTGGAGCACCAGCGTGCCTCGTATCTGGATCTGCGGATCGGCGAGGCGCATCAACCGGGCCGGTACGAGGGGCGGGTGGTGCTGTACCGGGCCACCGAACCGGCTCCGCACACCGTGCGCGACCCGGCGTACGAACGGGACGACGACGCGCTCGGCTGGGACGAGGTGTGCCCGCGTCTGACGGTCGTACCGGTGGCGGGGCACCACCTGTCGTTGCTCGACCCACCGTACGTCGACGAGATCGCCGCCCATCTGCGGCGGGTGCTCGCCTCCCCGGAGGGACCCGCCGAACCAGCCTGAGGAGCCGCCATGCCGCACCACCACCCTCACGGGATGTCCCGACGCGCCGTCACAAGGGCCTCCGCGGCCACGGGACTTGCCCTCCTGTTCGGTGCCACGGCCGCCGTGGGCCGGGCCCGGGCCGCGACGCAGATCTCGGCGCGCACGTTCGACGTGTCCGTGTCGTCACCCGCGCTGGGCCGCAGCGCGCCGGTGCGGCTGATCCTGCCGTCGGACTTCGACGCGCAGCCCGGGCGGACGTATCCCGTGCTGTATCTGCTGCACGGGGCGCACGACGACTACACGTCGTGGACGCGGGAGACGGACATCGAGGCGTTCACCGAGGGCCGCGATCTGATCGTGGCGATACCGGACGCGGGACCCACCGGCATCCCGAGCGCGTGGCGGGACGGTCCCGACTACGAGACCTTCCAACTCACGGAGGTTCCGGCGCTGTTGGCCCGTGACTACCGGGCGTCCGGTGTGCGGGCCGTCGCCGGGGTGTCCACCGGAGGCTACGGCGCGATGGCGCACGCGGCCCGTCACCCGGGGGCGTTCACCGCCGCCGCGTCGTACAGCGGCATCCTCGACACCACGGCCCCCGGGGTGCCCTCCCTCGTGGACGCCATCGTGGCCCGCGAGAATCTGGCGCCGCGCGCCCTCTGGGGCAATCCCCTTCTGGACCTGCTGACTTGGCAGGCCGCCAATCCGCGCGCCCAGGCCGGCGGGCTGCGCGGGACACCCTTGTACGTGTCCAACGGCAGTGGTGTGGCCGGGGGTTCGGGCGACTGGCTGCCCGAGGCGCTGGAGAGTCTGCTGTGGCCCTCCGCGCACAGTTTCACCGGCGTTCTCGCCCTGCTCGGCGTTCCGGTGACCACGCACTTCTACTCGGGAGGAGGTCACAGCTGGGCTTACTGGAAAGGGGAGTTCACCACCTCGTGGCCGATGCTCGCCGGTGCGCTGGGGCTGCCGGAGTGATGTCGGTGCAGCCGGGGCACGGAACGGAGCGCAGGGGACGACCGTCCAACACGGGACGTCCCCCTCGTCCCACGGGCAACAGTCCGTGGGCGAGCCGCCTCCGGGGGAAAGGAGTGTCCGTCGTGGCTGTCCCCACCCCGCGCGGAGTACCCACCGAGCCCGGAACCGCTCTGGTTCCGCCCGACCTGGCCGAGCTGCTGCGCGCCCAACTCAGCGTCGTCTCCGACGAGGTGGAGGTGGTGGTGCGCAGAGAGGTCCCCGAGTACGCGCGGCCGGCCGACGGGACGTACCGCGAGAACCTCAGGTCCGGGGTGGTGCAGGCGCTCACGCTGTTCGTCGACCACATCGCGGACCCGCACGGCCAGAACGCCGCGATGGCGGCGGCGTACTACGCGGAACTCGGGCGCGGCGAGGCCCTGGAGGGCCGCAGTCTGGAGGCGCTTCAGTCGGCGATCCGCGTCGGCGGGCTGCATGCTTGGCGGCTGATGGGCCGTACGGCGGAGGAACTCGGCCTGGATTCGGCGGTGGTGGCCGCGCTGGGCGAGCTGGCGTTCCGGACCGTGCACGAGGTCGCGGAGGCGGCCGCCGCCGGGTACGCGGAGGCCCAGTCGCGCAGCACGGACGAGGTGGAGCGGCGGCGCCGCCGACTGCTCGAACTCCTGCTGGGCGAGGGGCCGGTGGCTCCGGAGGCCTTGCAGGACCTGGCGCACGGCGCGCGGTGGCGGGTGCCTGCGCAGGTCGCCGTCATCGCGCTGGCGGGCCCCGCGGACCCGCGCGCGGAGGACCGGCCGCCGGCGATGCCGGGCGCGCTGGCGGACATGGAGTCACGGCCGCCGCGCGTGCTGGTGCCGGACCCGGAGGGCTACGGCCGGTTCGGCGGGCGGTCGTTCGTCCTCGGCCTGGGCGGCCGTCCGGCGGCGATCGGTCCTACGGTCCCGGTCGTCGAGGCCGCGCGGTCCTTGCGCTGGGCCACGCGGGCGCTGGGGCTGATGGGCCGCGGGGTGCTGCCCCGGCAGGGCGTGGTGCTGTGCGCCGACCATCTGTCGACGCTGTTGCTGCACAGCGACGAACCGCTGCTCGCCCAGCTGGAGTTACGGGCCCTGGCGCCGCTCGACGCCGCTTCCGAGGGTCAACGCCCGCGGCTGGCCGAGACGTTGCTCGCCTGGCTGCTGGGCGGCAGCAACGTGCCCGATGTCGCCGCGCGGCTCCATATCCACCCGCAGACGGTCCGCTATCGCCTGCGTCAGTTGGAGAAACTCTTCGGCGCGTCCTTGCACGATCCCGGAACTCGTCTGGACCTGATCCTCGCGCTGCGTTCGGCGGATTTACGGGAGGGCGACCGCGACTCACGGGGCGGTGACCGCGACTCACGGGGCGACAAAAACAGAGAGAGTTTCTGAATTCCCGTCCATAACACCGGGCACGGGAACGCGAATACCTTCGGGACAGTCCTTTCCACAGGCGCCGCAAGCGCCCCACCCTCAAAGGATTCCCATGCGTATTCGCTTATGCCTCGCCGCGCTCTCGCTGGCCGGCGGGGCCGGGCTCGCCACCCTCTCCGCACCCACCGCATCGGCCGCCACCTGCTCTGACCTCGACGTCGTGGCGGCTCGCGGCACCTTCGAGCCGGGCACACTCGGCCTGATCGTCGGCGACCCGGTGTACTCCGCGCTCCAGCAGAAAATCACCGGAAAGACGCTCTCCAGCTATGCGGTGAACTATCCCGCCGACCTTTCCCTCACGTCCGCCGCGACGGGAAACCTCGATGTGGTGAACCACGTCAACGCGCAAGCGGCGGCCTGCCCAAATCAGCGCTTCATTCTCGTCGGCTATTCGCAGGGCGCGAACGTCGTCGACAACTCCATCGGAATCAGCAGCGACGGCGCGGTGGTCGGCAGCCCGATCGTGGCGACCATCCCTGCCGCGGTGGAGCCGAAGGTCGCCGCGGTGCTGCTGTTCGGCAATCCGATCCGGGCCCTCGGCAAGAGCGTCACGGGCACCTACCAGAGCCGCACCATCGACTTCTGCGCCAACGGTGACCCCATCTGCCAGAACGGCGGAACCGACGTCCTCGCCCACCTCGGCTACACCTCCGACGCGGACGCGGCGGCCACGTTCGCGGCAGGCAAGGTCTGAGCCGTAGCGACGGTGTAGAGCACGAACAACACGGTAGGGCCCGGGAGTTGATCCTCCTGGGCCCTACTGGTGTGCGGGGAAAGCTACTTGGGCGACAGGGCGAAGGCGGCGAGGCTGCTGGAGGCGACCTCGGGGCGGCCGTTGTTCTGGACGGGGGCCGCGGTCAGTACGTCGAGGTGCTGGTAGCCGGGGGCGATGACGGGGTGCAGACCGGCCGGCACGTGACCGGCGAGCAGGCCGTCGCCCGCGAGGACGGTGAGCGTCGGGTTGGCCGACAACCCGCCCGGGTGCACGAGGAGTTGCTTCACCTGTGGCGAGGTGGCCAGCTCGATGTCGGTGACCAGCTTGGTCGGGAAGTACTGCTCGGTGAAGTCCAGCGGCTGCTCCCCCATGCTGCGGGCCAGCTCGTGGATGTCGGTGACCTCTTTGGAGGCGTTGGTGAACGGGGTCCCGTCGGCCGACCGGTACCCGGGGTCGTCGGCGGCGCCGACACGGTCGTAATCGCGCCAGGTGTAGAGCGGCCCGTGCGGCTGTGCGGGAATCGCCTTGTACTCGACGCCGACGAGCTGCGACTGGTCCGAACTCCCGTTGGCGACAGGGAAGTTCTTGTCGACGATCGGCCCACCGTCGAAGAAGCCCACGCTGCTCTGTAGGAAGGCCAGCGGCACGGAGTTGTCGTCCATCAGCGACCCGAGCACCGCGTCGTTGGTGAGCCGGAAGTCCTTCACCGCGGGTGAGCCGGTGAGGAACGTGGCGGCGTCCTTGGAGAACAGGAAGCGGTTCGTGGCCTCGATGTTGACGTTGGAGGGGAGGTAGGACGGCAGGTCCGCCTCGCCGTCCGGGTTCTGTACGGCACCCAGGCCGGCGATGGCGAGCAGGGTCATCGTCTCGGGGTTGAGCAGCACGGGCGCGGACAGCGAGCGGGACAGCACACCGCTGTCGAGCCCGGCCTGTACGACGGCGTAACCGAGCCCGATGTCAGGCAGGTTGGTGTCGTCCGGGATGCTTCCGCTCAGGTCCGACAGATCGGTGGAGATCGTCGTGTCGAGGGCGAAGTACCCGGCGCACTGGTTCTGACCGGCGTCCGCCGTGGTCGCGGGGTCGCCGTCGAAGTCGGCCGCCGCGAAGTAGCCGGTGATGACGCCGCCGAGCGAGTGCCCGCCGCACAGCACCTTGTTCTTGCGTACGCCCTGATCGGGCAACTCGGCTACGAGCAGGTCGTATTCGTCCCGCACGGTCTGTTCGATGCCGAGCTTGGCCATCCAGCCGAGCTGGTCGTTGCCGACGAACCCGGCGAAGGTCCGGCCGCCGACGGACTTGCCCCGGTAGTAGTAGTCGACGGCCGTGTGCTGGTCGCCGGAGGCTATACCGGTGGGATCCTCAAGGCAGTTGGAGCGCCGGTCCAGGGCCCAGAACTCGATGTGCCGTCCCTGCGCGGCGGCTTGGGCGACCGTGTCGCGGGCGACGCTGTCGAACGCCCCGGCCCCTTCCAGAATCCCCGGCTGGGCCACGAGGATCCGGTCGGCGTCGGCCGAGGCGCTCGGGCCGTCGGTGGAGCGGTACCGCAGATACGACAGCCAGTCGCACGCCGCCGGACGGGCACCGAACGACTGCGGTAACGGCACCTTGACCCGCACCAGCGACTCGGCCACACCGTCGGCGGGATGCGTCGACGCCACCGGGGTCTCGGTGCGGGCGCTCTCGCCCTGGGCCTGCGGAGCGGCGGCGGTGAGCGATCCCGCGGTCAACAACACCGCGAACGCGGCACCGCGCCACGTACGTCCTGCCCTCGTGGCTCCGCGCCACGAACTTCCTTTGCCGCGACTCGTGTTCATGGCCGGACCGTAGGACGGCCGGGACCACGGGATCAGGCGGTGCTCACAAGAACGCAGCGCATGCCGGTGCCCTTGTCACCTGCTCGCAGAGAACCTCGCGGGCAACGGGGTGGGGTCAGGCGTCCTTGATCGTCGCGGTGACGGGCGTGCCGGTCTCGACCGTACGGCTGACCGTGCACAGCCGGTCGTGGGAGACGGTGACCGCCCGGGGCAGGATCGCGCGGGCCCGGTCCCCGGCCTCCCCCTCCGGGAAGGTCACGGCGAAGGTGACCGCGAGGTCGGTCATCCGGTTGCCGAGGTCGTCGCTGACCTTGTTGCCGGTCACCGTGACGGTGAACCCGTCCGGCTCCGCGTGCCGCGTGGTCGCCACGTCGACGTCGGCCGCGGTGCAGCCCCCGATCGCGGCGAGCAGTAGCTCGACCGGGGTGAACTCCGTGCCGCCGCCGACGGCGGTACCGAAGTCGACGGTGCCGCCGCGGGCGTTGGTCGCGGTGAAGCGGCCGGGGGCGGTGCGGTCGACGGTGACTTGGCGCAGGGGGTTGTCGCTCATGGGGAGATCCTCGCAGAGCGCCCTGCCGAAGAGCTCGACCGGTGCGGGCAGGTCGTACGTGTGCCGCCCGCACCGGCCGGTTCAGGAGACCTGCGAGGCGTCGACCAGGACGACTCGGTGGTTGTACTGGATGGTGTAGTACTTGGCCGCGCCGGTGACGTACGTGTCGCCCGAGACGAAGAAGTCGTCGGCGCTGACCGGGGGTTGGGTGGCGACGTAGGCCTGGCCCGTCGGGAAGCCGTAGACGGTCAGGGGCTTCTGGGTGGACGGGGACAGGCCGGACGGGTACTCCGACGCCTGCGGGTAGCCGGAGCCGTAGAGGGTCGCGGCCTGATCGCCGGAGTGGAGGATCGTGGCGCCGGGCGCGGCGCAGGTGTTGACGCCGTGGGGGTTGTGGAACCACACCTTCGCGCCGCTGAACCAGATGGCGGTCCAGTCGCCGTCGACGTCGGCGACCACGAACTGCTGGCCGGCCTGGACGGTGCTGCCCCAGTCGTGGATCGAGTCGGTGCCCGCGCTCGCGCCGGGGTGGATGGCCGGGTCGGCGAACAGGGGCGCGTCCGCACTCGGACCGGTGCGCACCGGAAGGAAGTTGGAGGGCGCGGTGCTCTCGGTGCACGCGGTGGTGGCGCCCGTGGGGTCGTCGGCCGGGCAGACCTGGACGGTCTGCTGGTTGGTCGCGAACTCGGGGCTGATGGTGACCGCCGAACCCACCCTCGGGGCGTGCCGGGCGGCGCTCTGCGCGTGGGCCGCCCTCGCCGGGGCGACCATGTTCATGAACGCCGTCCAGTCCCAGTAGGGGCCGGGGTCCCAGTGCATGCCCCGCACGTAACTGTCCTGCGGGCCGGGCACGTTGTCGTGGCCGATGATGTGCTCGCGGTCGAGCGGGATGTCGTACTTCGCGGCGAGGTACTTCACCAGATCGGCCGTCGCCTGATACTGCGCCTGCGAGTACCAGGTGGCTCCGTGCGCGGCGTAGCCCTCGTGCTCGATGCCGATCGAGTGCATGTTGAACCAGTAGTTGCCGGCGTGGAAGGCGATGTCCTTGGTGTGCGCCATCTGCGTGACGGCCGCGTCCGAGGCCCGCATGACGTAGTGCGCCGAGTCGCCGGAACCCGCCGTCTGGAACGTCTTGATCGCGGCGTCGTAGGACGACTCGGTGTCGTGCAGGACGATGTACTTGATCTGCACGCCGTCGCCCGGGCGGCCCGCGACCTGTCCGTTGGAGGCGGCCGCGGCGAGGAAGGTGCAGTCGACCGTGGCGGGGCACTCGGTGTCGGTGGCCGTAGCGGCGGTCTTCAGCTTCAGTTCGGACAGTTGTCGGGTCTCGGGCCGGATCGCCCGCTGCGCCGCGAGTTCGACGTGCTGTCCGTCGACAGTCGTCCGCGAGGCGCCCGTGGACACGGTCCTGAAGACGCGGTCGGCGAAGAGCTGCGCGGCCTTCTTGTCCGACGACTGGCTGTACTTGGCCACCGCGCCGTACCAGTCGGCCGGGTCGGTGGAGCTCTTGCCCGCCAACTCCCGCTGGTACGAGGCGAGTAGGGCGGCACCGGCGCGGATGTTCTGGCGGTCGTCGGTGCGCAGTCCCGTCGCCGGGGTGTCGATGAGCTTCGCCGCGGCGTCGAGGGTGTGCAGGGCCGGGTCCGACGTCAGCTCGGCGAGGTCGCCACGACCTGCGGCGCCCGCAGCGCCCCCGGACACCATCTTGGCGGTGACGTCCGTCAGGTTCATCGGGCCGTATCCGCCCGAGGTGTTGTAGTGCCCGTCGTGGTCGTCCCACTGCGACTCCTGGTACGACACGGCCAGGAGCACGGGGAGCGGTACGCCGAACTCCTTTGCCGCGTCGGCGAAGGAGGACTGCCGGTCGGCGTCCGGGGTCTGGGCGGCCTGTGCCGTCGACGGCAGTACGGCGAAACAGCCTGCGGCCACGGCGCCGCCGGCCAGGATCCCGGCCAGCACCTTCCGGGGTGATCTTCTACGCGAGGATTGCTGCAAGGATCTTTCCCTTGTATGTAGTGCCCTGAGGCGGACGTGCGGGGCGACGCCTGCCCGAACCACTGTGCGGAAGCTTCCAGCATCACCCACCGGACGCCACAACTCCCGCAGCGGGCAGGCGAGTCGGCAATTCCCTCAGTGGTGCCATTGGTCTCGACGTCATCCGGTGCGGCGCGGTTGCCTCAGTCGAGGAACGACAAGCGAACCTGCCTGTTCGGGTTGTCGGCAACACCGACACGAAGCCACGGTGACTGCGGCGGTCCGCCCTCGGACCTCCCGCGGGGCTAATGTCCGTCGGGTGAGCACAGACGATGCGAACCGGCGCTGGACACGATCCATGCCCGAGGCCTACGAACGCCACCTGGTGCCGGTCTTCTTCCGCCCCTTCGCCATCGACCTGGCCGCCAGGGCAGCGGCGCTACGGCCCCGTACGATCCTGGAACTCGCCGCCGGGACCGGGGCGTTGACCTCGGCGCTGCTCACAGCAGTGCCCACAGCCTCGGTGGTGGCGACCGACCTCAACGAAGCGATGGTCACCGCAGGATCGGCACGGGAACCGCGCGCGGACTGGCGACAGGCGGACGCCCAACACCTGCCCTTCGAGGGCGGCGGTTTCGACCTCGTCGTGTGCCAGTTCGGGGTGATGTTCTTCCCCGACAGGCCCGCCGCCTACGCCGAGGTGCGCCGGGTCCTGGCCCCGCAGGGACGGTTCTTGTTCAACAGCTGGGGACCGCTGGCCTCGCACGGATTCGGGGCCGCCTTCCAAACCGCCCTGGAACAGTCCATGCCCGACGGAGCACCCCCGTTCCTGAAGGACGTACCCCACGGCTACTACGACCCGGCCGTGGTCACCACGGACCTCATGGCCGCCGGACTGACCCTGGCCGGCGCCGAGGAGGTCACACTGGAAGGCGTCGCGGAGTCCGCGGCCTCCATCGCCACCGGGTTCCTCACCGGCACGCCGGTGAACGCCGCCGTGCAGGCCCGCGAAGACGCGCAGGCCATCCAGGCCGCCGTCACGCAGAAGATGACGGACCGACTCGGCACCGGTCCCGTGACGGCGCCGATGACCGCGACCGTCTATACAGCGCACCAGTAGGCGTGGCCCTCCCCATCCGGTGAGCACGGCCAGGGTGATCCGGCCGGCGTAGGGGGCGTAGCGGCGGACCTGGTGTCCGTCGAGGCCGGTCAGCCCCCTTGCCGACCTGGACCGTCTCCTTCATGCGCCACCTTGATCCAACGGCCCCTGATCACGACGTGCCGAGCCCTGCCCGGTACAAGGGTTTGCGGGCTGGGATTGAAACCGTTCAATGCCCTCGCATCCACCTCGCTCGCCGGGCCCACCCGGAGCGATGGCCAAGTGAGCCTGTCACGAAAACAGTTGCAGGACGATTGACCCCGACCTCACCAGGCTCTACGTTACCCACGCCTCTCCAATTTGAATCGATTCACGCATTCCGTGCGAGTGAGGAGTCGTAGTGATCAGCAGGAGGAACATGCTCGCGGGCGCGGTCGCCACGGTCGCGGCAGCGACCGTGGACAGCGTGCCGGCGATGGCCGCGCCGGCGTCCGGACAGACACAGCCGGAGACACAGACACAGCGCGACGGACTGCGTGTCACGGCGCCGACCGTGGAGTACGTCCAGCACCCGCTGGGGATCGATGCCCAACGCCCCCGCCTGAGCTGGCCGTTGGCCTCGGACCGGACGGGTGCTCGGCAGAGCGCCTACCAGATCCGCGTCGCCACCACCGCGTCGCGCCTGTCCCACCCGGACGTCTGGGACAGCGGAAAGGTCACGTCCGGCGAGTCGGTCCTCGTGTCCTACGGAGGTCCCGGACTCAAACCCCGGACGCGCTACCACTGGTCCGTCCGCGTCTGGGACGCCGACGGCCACGTCTCCGGCTGGAGCGCTCCCTCGTCGTGGGAGACCGGACTGATGGACGCCGGGCAGTGGAGCGCCGGCTGGATCTCCGCACCGGCGGGCCTCGTGGACGCGCCGTCCTTCGAGGGCGGTTCCTGGATCTGGTTCCCCGAGGGTGATCCGGCCAACAGCGCGCCGGCGGCGACCCGTTGGTTCCGTCGTACCGCCCAACTGCCCGCCGGAATCACGGCGGCGACGCTCGCCATCACCGCCGACAACGTGTACGCCGTCTCCGTGAACGGAGTCGAGGTCGCCCACACCGACCTCGACACGGACAACGAGGACTGGAAACGCCCGGCGGTGATCGACGTACTGGACCGTGTACGGGCCGGTGACAACGTTATCGCCGTCGCCGCCACCAACGCGACCGAAGGCCCGGCGGGACTCGTCGCCGCCCTTGTCGTCCGGACCACCGCCGGTGAGCAGAAGGTGTTCACCGACGCCTCCTGGAAGGCCACGGACCAGGAACCGGCCGATGGTTGGCGGGAGTTGGAGTTCGACGACGGACGCTGGCCGGCGGTCCGGGTGGCGGCGGCCTGGGGTGGCGGACCGTGGGGGCGAGTCGTCCCGGTGTCGTACGCCGTCACGCAGCTGCGGCACGAATTCCGGCTGCCGCGCCGGAAGGTCGCCCGCGCGCGCCTGTACGCCACGGCACTCGGCCTGTACGAGAGCCACCTCAACGGCAGCCGGGTGGGCCTCGACCAGCTCGCTCCCGGCTGGACGGACTACCGCACCCGCGTCCAATACCAGACCTACGACGTCACCGAACTCCTGCGACCCGGCGTCAACGCCATCGGGGCGTATCTGGCACCCGGTTGGTACGCCGGCAACGTGGGCATGTTCGGGCCCGGTCAGTACGGCCAAGTCCCGGCGCTGCTGGCCCAGTTGGAGGTGGAGTACGCGGACGGTACGAGTGAACGCATCGAGTCGGGCGCCGACTGGCGGGCCGCCGCCGGACCGATCGTCACGGCCGATCTCCTCAACGGCGAGACGTACGACGCGCGCAAGGAGACCCCCGGTTGGGCCTCGCCCGGCTTCGACGACACAGGCTGGCTCGGAGTGCGAGACATGGGTGGCGTCGGCGACATCGGTCCCGCCCTGATCGTCGCGCAGGTGGACGGCCCGGTGCGGGTGGAGCGGGAGCTGACACCGAAGAGCGTGACCCAACCCAGGCCCGGCGTCTACGTGTTGGACCTGGGCCAGAACATGGTCGGCTCGGTGCGGCTGCGCGTGTCGGGCGACGCGGGGACGACCGTCCGGCTCAGACACGCCGAGGTGCTCAACCCCGACGGCACGGTCTACACCGCGAATCTGCGGACCGCGGCGGCGACCGACACGTACACCCTCAAGGGCGGCGGGAAAGAGGAGATCTACGAGCCGCGCTTCACCTTCCACGGTTTCCGGTACGTCGAGGTGACCGGCTTCCCCGGCGCACCCTCGGCGAAGGCCGTCACCGGCCGCGTCATGCACACGTCCGCCCCCTTTACCCTCGACTTCGAGACCGACGTACCGATGCTCAACCAGCTGCACCACAACATCACTTGGGGCCAGCGCGGCAACTTCCTCTCCGTGCCGACCGACACACCCGCACGCGACGAGCGCCTGGGCTGGACGGGAGACATCAACGTCTTCGCGCCCACGGCCGCGTACACGATGGAGTCGGCTCGCTTCCTGTCCAAGTGGCTCGTCGACCTCCGGGACTCCCGGACCGCGGAGGGCGCGTTCACGGACGTGGCACCGATGGTCGGCACGGTCGGCAACGGCACGGCCGGCTGGGGCGACGCGGGTGTCACGGTCCCCTGGTCCCTCTACCGGGCGTACGGCGACCGCCAAGTCCTCGCGGACGCCTGGCCGTCCGTCCAGGCCTGGCTGACGTACCTGGAGAAGAACAGCGACGGACTGCTGCGCCCGGACCAGGGATACGGCGACTGGCTGAACGTCGACGACGAGACCCCCAAGGACGTCATCGCCACCGCGTACTTCGCGCACAGCGCCGACCTCGCGGCACGGATGGCCGGCGAACTCGGCGAGGACACCGCCCCGTTCCGCGATCTCTTCGAGCGGATCCAGGCGGCCTTCCAGGACGCCTACGTCACCTCCGACGGCCGCATCAAGGGCGATACGCAGACGGCGTACGTCCTGGCTCTGTCGATGAACCTGCTCCCGGACGCGTCACGGAAGCCCGCGGCCGACCGTCTCGTCGCCCTGATCGAGGCCAAGGACTGGCACCTGTCGACAGGGTTCCTCGGCACTCCCCGACTGCTGCCCGTCCTGACCGACACGGGTCACACCGACGTCGCCTACCGCCTCCTGCAACAGCGCTCGTTCCCCAGTTGGGGTTACCAGATCGACCGGGGCTCCACCACGATGTGGGAACGCTGGGACTCCATCCGGCCCGACGGCAGCTTCCAGGACGCGGGCATGAACTCCTTCAACCACTACGCCTACGGCTCGGTGGGGGAATGGATGTACACGAACATCGCCGGCATCTCGGCGGGCCGGCCCGGCTACCGCGAGATCATCATCCGCCCCCGCCCCGGCGGAGCCGTCACCACCGCTCGCGCAACATTCACTTCGGTCTACGGCCCGGTCGCCACCAGTTGGCGACAGCGGTCCGGCCGGTTCACGCTCACGTGCGCGGTGCCGCCCAACACGACCGCCGAGGTGTGGATCCCCGCGTCCACCCCGGACACGGTGACCCGCACGCACGGGACGTATCTGCGCCAGGAGGACGACTGCGCGGTGTACCGGGTCGGCTCCGGCACCCACCGCTTCACCACCTGATCAAGGCGGTACGGCTGCCCGGAACGGTCACCGGCCCGGGCAGCTCAGCCTGAGGAGGCACCCGGAGATCAGAGACAGCATCAAGACCCTGCAAGAAAGGTGAGGCGCACCTTCCGCTCGGGGTTGTCCCTGTTCGTATCGACCAGACACACCGACTGCCACGTCCCCAACTCCAGCCGTCCGCCCACCACCGGCAACGTCGCATGCGGCGGTACGAAGGCCGGGAGGACGTGGTCGCGGCCGTGCCCGGGGCTGCCGTGGCGGTGCTGCCAGCGGTCGTCGGCGGGGAGGAGGGTGTGCAGGGCGGCGAGGAGGTCGTCGTCGCTGCCCGCGCCCGTCTCCAGGATCGCGACGCCCGCGGTGGCGTGGGGGACGAAGATGTTGAGGAGACCGTCGCGGCCGACCGCCGCCTCCCGGAGGAAGGCCTCGCAGTCGCGGGTCAGGTCCATGACCCGTTCCCGGGAACCGGTGGCGACGTTCAGGACTCGGGTCGTGAAGGCAGCTGACATGCCTCCCATCCTGACCCATCCATCGGACTCCTCGTCCGATTCTCGTCCGTCGGGCTCCTCGCCCGATCGATCGCCCGGCCCCTGATACGAGGGGTCCAGTCCGCGAGACACCATTGACCGTGCCACGCCATCTGACCTACTTTCGGCCGCATGTTGCGTTCAGTTCTGCTCACCACGCGCGGTCACATCGACCTGCTGCGGGTGGCTTCCGCCGCGTGTTGCCGCGGCTGCTGACGTCTCCTTCCGCCTCACCCCTCGTTTTCCCGCACTCCGCCGTGCCCGTGCGCACCGTCATGACACGGCGGCGTTGAGGCGTACCCCCCTTCTCACCGGACGCTCTCCCCCACCCGTGGAGCACCCATGAGCATCAGTCATGCACCGCCCGGTTCCTCCGAGCCCGACATTTCCGCTATATCAATATCGAAGGCCGAGTCCGGCGATCCCGCTCCCCTCGAACTCGTCCCCCTCGTCCCCACCTCCTCGCGCCGCACCCGCGTCCCCCGCTGGCTGCGCCGCACCACCGGCCCGCTCGTCCTGCTCGCACTGTGGCAACTCCTCAGCAGCACACGCGTGTTGACCTCCGACGTGCTCGCCTCACCCGGGCGGATCGCCCAGGTCGGCCGGGATCTGGTCGAGAGCGGTTCGCTGACCTCGGCCATGGCGACCTCGCTGCAACGGGTCGCCGTCGGGCTGCTGCTCGGTGCCGTCATCGGCACCGGACTCGCCCTGGTCTCCGGCCTGTTCAGGGTCGGCGAGGACCTGGTCGACGCCCCCTTGCAGATGCTGCGGACCGTGCCCTTCGTCGGGCTGATCCCGCTGTTCATCATCTGGTTTGGCATCGGCGAGGCGCCGAAGGTCGCCATCATCACGCTCGGCGTGACCTTCCCGCTCTACCTCAACGTCTACGCCGGAATCCGCGGCGTGGACAGTCAGTTGATCGAGGCCGGTGAGTCGCTCGGGCTGTCCCGCTGGGGGCTCGTCCGGCATGTGGTGCTGCCGAGTGCGCTGCCCAACGCGATGACCGGGCTGCGCTACTCCCTCGGCATCGCCTGGCTGGCGCTCGTCTTCGCGGAGCAGATCAACGCGGACGCCGGCATCGGTTTCCTCATGGTGCAGGCCCGGGACTTCCTGCAGACCGACGTGATCGTGGTCTGTCTGATCGTCTACGCCTTCCTCGGCCTGCTGGCCGACTTCCTCGTCCGCACCCTCGAAAGGCTGCTGCTGCAATGGCGACCGACGTTCACGGGCCGGTGACCACCCGATCGGCGACCCGGTCGCCGGTGACCACGCAGGCGGTACGCGTCGAGGGGCTGACCCGTTCCTTCGACGGCCGCGCCGTCATCGACAAGCTTCAACTCGACGTGCGGCAGGGCGAGTTCGTGGCGCTGCTCGGCCGCAGCGGCTGCGGCAAGTCCACGCTGTTGCGCATCCTCGCCGGGCTCGACCGGGACATCGAGGGCACCGTCCTCGTCCCGCGCCGCAAGGCCGTCGCGTTCCAGGCGCCCCGGCTGATGCCGTGGAAGAAGGTGTGGCGCAACGTCCTGCTCGGGCTGCCCGGCAAGCCCGAACGGGCCGTAGCCGAGCGGGCGTTGGCGGAGGTCGGGCTCGGGGATCACTCCGACGCGTGGCCCAGGACGCTGTCCGGCGGTGAGGCGCAACGGGCCTCGCTGGCCCGCGCCCTGGTGCGTGAGCCCGATCTGCTGCTGCTCGACGAGCCGTTCGGCGCGCTCGACGCGCTCACCCGGATCAGGGCGCAGCGGTTGGTGGGTGAGCTGTGGCAACGGCGGGGCTGTGCCGTCCTGTTGGTGACCCATGACGTCGAGGAGGCCGTGCTGCTCGCCGACCGGGTCCTGGTGATGGACGACGGTGTCATCGCGCACGAGCAGCGGATCGACCTGGACCGGCCGCGCGGCATCACCGACCCCCGGTTCGCCGAACTGCGCGCCGGACTCCTGGAACGCCTCGGCGTCGACACCGCCGCCGAAGCCGCCTGAACTCCCCCACGCACCATCCCGGTTACCGAGAACGGATCCCCCATGCGACGAAGTCTCGTCCCCGCCGCCCTGCTTCTCCCCCTCGCCCTCCTGCTCACCGCCTGCGGCGGGAACTCGGCCGCCGAGACCTCGACGGGCACCGACGGCAAGGGCTCACTCACGCTCAACGTCGGTGACCAGAAAGGCGGTTCGGAAGCGGTGCTGCGGGCCGCCGGTGAACTCAAGAACCTGGACTACAAGATCAAGTGGTCCACGTTCACCTCCGGTCCGCCGCTCCTGGAAGCCGTCAACGCCAAGGCCGTCGACATCGGCGCCGTCGGCAACACCCCGCCGGTGTTCGCGGCGGGCGCGGGCTCGAAGATCAAGGTGGTGGCCGCCTCGCACGGCAACTCCCAGGGCGAGGCCATCCTCGTACCGAAGGACTCCAAGCTGACCTCGCCCGAGCAGCTCAAGGGCAAGTCCATTGCCGTGGCGCAGGGTTCGTCCGCGCACTTCCAGCTGATCGCCTCCCTCAAGGCGGCCGGGCTCACCCTGAGCGACGTCAAGGTCAAGTACCTGCAACCGGCCGACGCGCTGGCCGCGTTCACCAGCGGCAAGGTGGACGCGTGGACGGTCTGGGACCCGTACACCTCGCAGGTCCTCCAGGCGAAGCAGGGCCGCATCCTGACGACCGGTCAGGGTCTGGTCAACGGGCTCAACTTCCAGGTGGCGGCGCCCTCCGCGCTGGAGAACAGCAAGAAGGCCGCGGCCATCAAGGACTATCTGGCACGGTTGCGCCGCGCACAGGACTGGGTCTACGACCACCCCGACGCGTGGGCCAAGGTGTGGGCGAAGGACACCGGGCTGCCGTACGCGGTGGCGCTGGCCTCGGTGAAGCGCACGAACGCCTCCCGTATCTCGGTGGCCGTCGACAAGCCGCTGATCGCCTCCGAGCAGCAGATCGCGGACACCTTCACCAACCTGAAACTCATCCCGCGCAAGGTCGACTTCGCCGAGTTCGTCGACACCCGCTTCAACGGCAGCCTGCCGGCCTCGACGACCGCGCCGCGCGTCTACAAGGAGAAGTGACATGACCGTCCGCCTCCACTGGTTCCTGCCGACGGGCGGCGACGGCCGTACCCTCGTCGACCGGCACGCCTACGGACCCAATCGCGCGGGCGCGGTCCGCGGGGTGCGGCCGCCGGACATCGAGTACCTCGCCCAAATCGCCAAGGCCGCCGAGCAGTTGGGCTTCGAGGCGGTGCTGACGCCGACCGGCACCTGGTGCGAGGACGCCTGGCTGACCACCGTGGCGCTGGCCCAGCACACCGAGCGGCTGAAGTTCCTGGTGGCGTTCCGGCCGGGGGTGATCTCGCCGACGCTGGCCGCGCAGATGGCGGCGACCTATCAACGGATCACGCGGGGGCGGCTGTTGCTCAACGTCGTCACCGGCGGCGACTCGGCCGAGCAGCGCCGGTTCGGCGACCGTCTCGGCCACGACCAACGGTACGCCCGTACGGACGAGTTCCTGTCGGTCGTACGAGGGGTGTGGCGGGGCGAGCCGTACGACTTCGACGGTGTCCACTACCAGGTGGATGGCGGGCTGACGGCGCTGCCGCCCGATCCGGTGCCGCAGGTGTTCTTCGGGGGTTCGTCGGCGGCGGCCGGGCCGGTGGCCGCCCGGCATGCGGACGTGTATCTCACCTGGGGAGAACCGCCGGCGCAGGTCAAGGAGAAGATCGACTGGATTCGCGGGCTGGCCGAGCGGGAGGGGCGGGACGTGCGGTTCGGAGTGCGGCTGCACACCATCTCGCGGGACTCGTCGGCCGAGGCGTGGGCGACCGCGAACCGGCTGCTCGACGACCTCGACGCGGACACGATCGCGGCGGCGCAGGCGGCGCTCGGGCGCAGTGAATCGGTGGGCCAGCAGCGGATGTTGGCGCTGCACGGCGGTTCGCGCGACGAACTGGAGATCCATCCGAACCTGTGGGCGGGGGTCGGTCTCGTCCGGGGTGGCGCGGGCACGGCGCTCGTGGGCAGCCATGCCGAGGTCGCGGACCTGATCGAGGAGTACCACTCGCTGGGCGTCGAGCACTTCGTGCTGTCCGGGTATCCGCATCTGGAGGAGGCGTACTGGTTCGGGGAGGGCGTGATTCCCGAACTGGCGGCGCGTGGGCTGGTCGAGGGGAGGACGAAGGCCGGTCTGCCGTTGCTCGTGAGCGGCGGGCGCTGAGCGGGCGGGAAGATCCACGGCCCCGGCGCTGTTCGTACAAACGTGAACAACACACGTGAGGTCGACGTGGTCGTCATAGGCGCCGGGCAGGCAGGCTTGGCCGGCGCCTATCACCTGCGGCGCACCGGTTTCGAGCTGGAGCGCGACTTCGTGGTGCTGGACCACGCGCCCGCGCCGGGCGGGGCCTGGCAGTTCCGGTGGCCGTCGTTGACGTACGGCAAGGTGCACGGAATGCACGCGCTGCCGGGCATGGAACTCACGGACGCCGATCCGACCCGGCCGTCCGCCGAGGTGATCGCCGAGTACTTCGCCGCGTACGAGCGGGCCTTCGACCTGCGGGTACGGCGGCCGGCGGACGTGAAGGCGGTACGGGAGGGCGAGGGTGGCCGACTGCTCGTCGAGACGTCGGACGGTACGTGGTCGACGCGGGCGCTGATCAACGCGACGGGTACCTGGGACCGGCCGTTCTGGCCGCGTTATCCCGGTCAAGAGACCTTCCAGGGGCGGCAGTTGCACACCGCGCAGTATCCGGGGCCGGAGGAGTTCGCCGGGCTGCGGGTGGTCGTGGTGGGCGGGGGCGCGTCCGGCACGCAGCATCTGATGGAGCTGGCCCCCTACGCGGCCGCGACGACGTGGGTGACCCGGCGCCCGCCGGTCTTCCGCGAGGGCCCGTTCACCGAGGACGTGGGCCGGGCGGCCGTGGCGCTGGTCGAGGAGCGGGTGCGACAGGGGCTGCCCCCGAAGAGCGTCGTCTCCGTGACCGGGCTGCCGCTGAACGACGCGATCCGGCAGGCGATCGCGGACGGGGTCCTCGACCGGCAGCCGATGTTCGACCGGATCACACCCGACGGGGTGGACTGGAACGACGGCCGCCATGTGGACGCCGATGTCATCCTGTGGGCAACCGGCTTCCGGGCCGCGATCGACCACCTGTCCCCGCTGAAGCTGCGCGAGCCGGGTGGCGGTATCCGCGTCGAGGGAACACGCGCGGTCGCCGATCCGCGGGTCCATCTCGTCGGGTACGGACCGTCGGCGAGCACCATCGGCGCGAATCGGGCGGGACGGGCGGCAGTGCGGGACATCAGACGGTTGCTGGCCGGGGAGCCGGTGGCAGTCTGAGGTTGTTCGGGGCACTTACCGGCCGGCCCAGGGTCTTTTGAGGGGCGCGGGGAACTGCGCGACCAGCCACAGCGGACCCGCACCCGCCAACGAATCACAAGCCACTCACCCCGAAACGCGCACATGAGCCTGCCGCCGCACAGCCCCGCGACACATCAGGCGGCGCCGGCCGGAAAGCCGAGCGCCGCCCTACGGCGTCCCGCTCGGGTCACTTCACGGGCGACGCACTGTTCTTCTGGGCCGCGTTGAACTCGGCCACGTTGCGCTGGTGTTCCTCGTAGGTCGCCGCGAAGCGGGTGTCGCCGGGCTTGACCGTGACGAAGTACAGCCAGTCGCCCGGGGGCGGGTTGATCGCGGCGCGCATCGCGTCCTCGCCCGGGTTGTCGATCGGGGTGGGCGGCAGGCCCATGCGCTGGTAGGAGTTGTAGGGGCTGTCGAGCCGGGTGTCACTGCCGGTGGTCTTCAACGTGGCGCGGTTGAGCGCGTAGTTGATGGTGGAGTCCATCTGCAACGGCATGCCGCGTTCGAGGCGGTTGAAGATGACCCGGGCCACCTTCCCCATGTCGGCCGTGGACGCCGCCTCGGCCTGCACGATGCTCGCGATGGTGACCGCCTGATAGACGTTCATCGCGTTGCGCTGGGCGCCGGCCGCGACCGGGGCTCCGTTGAACTTCTTGTTCGCGGTGTTGACCATGAACGACAGAAGCGACACGGGCGTGGACTTCTTCTCCAGCGGATACGTCGCCGGGAAGAGATAGCCCTCGGGGTTGCCCTCCGCATCGGTCGGCAGTTTCAGGCCCGCTTTCGCGATCGACTTCTTGGTGGTCCCGACCGGCAGCGTGAGGACCTTGTCCACGGCCTCGTAGATCTGGCCCGAGCGCCAGCCCTCCGGGATCACCAGCGAGGTGGGGCGTGTGTCGCCCTCGCTCTCCAGGCTCAGCAGCGGCACCGCCACGGCGGTGCCGGCCACGACGGCCCCCGTCGCGATGAGGGCGACCCGGCCCCTGCGGGTCAGTCGAATCGTGCTCCGTGGCGGAGTGTTCATCTGCATGCGGGCACGGTAACCCGCACATCGTCACAAACCCGGCATATCTTCAGCTTGTCGGTTCCAGTTGGGCATCCCGGCGTACGAGAGCCGCGTACCGCCCGTCCCGATCGAGCAGTTCCTCGTGCGTGCCCCGCTCCGCGATCTGCCCGGAGTCGAGGACCATTATCTGGTCGGCGCTCCGGATGGTGGACAGCCGGTGCGCGATGGTGAGCGTGGTGCGGTTGGCCGACAGGGCGTCGATGGCGTCCTGGACGGCGGCCTCGGTGCGGTTGTCCAGCGCGCTGGTCGCCTCGTCCAGGATGAGGACCGGCGGGTCGCGCAGGATCGTGCGGGCGATGGCCAGTCGCTGCTTCTCGCCGCCGGAGAACCGGTGGCCGCGCTCGCCGACGACCGTGTCGTACCCGTCGGGCAGGCCCGCGATGTGCTCGTGGATCTGCGCCGCGCGCGCCGCCGTGTGCAGCTCCTCGTCGGTGGCGTCGGGCTTGGCGAAGCGGAGGTTCTCGGCGACCGAGGCGTGGAAGAGGTACGTCTCCTGGGAGACGACGCCGACGGCACGCGCGAGCGTGTCGAAGTCCAGGTCGCGGACGTCGACCCCGTCGAGGGTGACCCGGCCGCCCGTCACGTCGTAGAGCCGGGGTACGAGATAGCCGAGGGTCGACTTTCCGGCGCCGGTAGGGCCGACGATCGCGAGGCTGTTGCCCGCGGGGACGGTGATGTCGATGCCGTCGAGGATCGCGCCGCTCTTGTCGTCGTAGTGGAACTCGACGTCCTCGAAGCGGACTTCGCCCTTGATGGTGTCGAGGTGGACCGGGTTGTCGCGCTCGGTGATGTCGATCGGCAGGTCGAGATACTCGAAGATGCGCGCGAAGAGCGCCAGCGAGGTCTGGATCTGGACGCCGGTCGACAGCAGGCTGACGGCCGGGCGGAACAGGCCCTGCTGGAGCGAGACGAAGGCGACGATGGTGCCGATCGAGGCGTCCGGGCCACCCAGGTGCAGGGTCATGCCGGCCGTCCAGTAGATGACGGCGGGCATCGCGGCCATGACGATCGAGATGACGGACATACGCCAGCGCCCGGCCATGTTCGACCGGACTTCGAGGTCGACCAGGCCCTCGGACTCCTCGGAGAAGGAGCGGGTGAGCGAGTCGGAGCGGCCCATCGTGCGGCCGAGCAGGATGCCGCTGACGGACAGTGACTCGGTGACCGTGGCGGCCATCTCGGCCATCTGCCGCTGGCGTTGGGTCGCGATCTTCTTGCGTTCGTTGCCGACGCGGCGGCTGATCCACACGAAGACCGGGAGCAGCAGCAGCGAGACGACGGTCAGCCGCCAGTCCAGGGCGATCATCGCGATGATCGTGGCGACCACGCTGGTGAGGTTGGACACCAGGGACGTGGCCGTGGAGGTGACGGTCGCCTGCATGCCGCCGATGTCGTTGGCTATGCGGGACTGGACCTCGCCGGTGCGGGTCCGGGTGAAGAAGGCGAGCGACATGCGCTGGAGCCGGCCGTAGACCGCTGTGCGCAGGTCGTGCATGACGCGCTGGCCGACCGTGGTGGAGATCAGGGTCTGGAGCACGCCGAAGATGCTGGTCAGGACGGCGCTCAGGATCATGCCGAGCGCGAGGAGGCTCAGCAGGCCGGTGCGGTTCTGCGGAATGGCGACGTCCAGCGTCTCCTTCAGCAGGAACGGGGTCGCCACGGTGACCAGGGACGCGGCGCCGACCAGGAGGCCGACGACCGCGAGCCGGGCGCGGTAGGGCTTGAAGAGCTTGAGGATGCGGCGCACCTGCCGGGGTTGGTCGGTCGAGGTGCCGGGGGACGGTGTCCAGTTGATGTCGTCGCGGGGCATGGTCTCCTACGGATGGTGAGGCGATCAGGACTGGTCAAGCGCTCAGAACTCGTGGAGCGATGAGGCTTGGTGGAGCATAGCTCATTGTTACCTATACTCACAATGAACCAGGTCCTGATATTGTTCCCGTATGACCACCCCCGATTCCGACGGCCTCCTCGCGGAGCAGTTGCTGCGGCTCACCCGCCGGGTGCACCGCATCCAGAAGCGCCATCTGGAGCAGCGCGACCTCGGCATCACCCCCGCCCAGTCCCGGCTGCTGCGCACCCTCGCGCACTTCGACGCCCCGCCGCGCATGGCCGACCTCGCCGAGCGGCTTGAGGTGGTGCCGCGTGCCGTGACGACGCTGGTCGACGGCCTGGAGGCGAGCGGCAAGGTACGGCGCGCACCCGATCCGTCCAACCGGCGGGTGATCCGGATCGAGATCACGGACGACGGCCGCAAGGCGCTGCAGGAACTGCGGGGTGCGCGGCGGGGGGCCGCGGACGAGATCCTGGCGCCGCTCACAGATGTGGAGCGTGAGGTGTTGCGGGCGTTGCTGGACACGTTGGTGGACGGGGCGCCCGGTGCGCACGAGGGGCATGAGGGGCATGACGCCCACGGGGTGCACGGGGTGCACGAAGGGCATGGGCGCGGCCGGTCCTGCTGACCCGCTACCCGCCGCACCCCGTTGACCCGTTGACCCGTTGACCCGTTGACCCGTTGACCCGTTGACCCGTTGACCCGTTGACCCGTTGACCCGTTGACCCGTTGACCCGTTGACCCGTTGACCCGTTGACCCGTTGACCCGCGCCGAGGCTGCCGCCTGAGACCGGGTTCGCCTCACTCCGGCCAGTTCGACGCCTTGATGCGCTCCACGAAGTCGCCTCGCACGAAGCCCGGCACGAAGTGGGCCAGCACGTCCGCCTTGATGTTGCCGAACGTGGTCTCGGGGCGGTCCCTGATGCCCTCGGTGAAGGCGGCGAGGATGCCGTTCTTGAAGTCCGGGCGGGGGTGTGCCGCCACGACGGCCGCGCGCTGCTCGTCGGTGACGGCGTCGTAGCCGATGCCCACGACGTCCAGCCCCACACCCCGGTTGACCAGGGCGATCTCGGCCGCCATGTGCAGCGGGATCTCCTGCGTGGTGTGCAGGGCGATGCTCGCCCAGACCCGGTCGGCCGGCTCACCGGTGATGCCGTGGATGTGCAGGAACCGGCGGGCCTCGTCGGCGCCGTCGATCTCGAAGCGCTGGTCGGTGCGGCGGAACTTCTCGGTGAGCCCGAGGTCGTGGAACATCGCGGCCACGTAGAGCAGTTCGGGGTCGTAGTCGAGCCCCTGCTCCCGGCCGCGCAGGGCGCCCCACAGGAACACCCGCCGGGAGTGGTCGAACAGCAACGGCGACGTGGCCTCGCGCACCAGCTCGGTCGCCTCCCGCACCAGGGCGGTGTCAGGGATCTCCACGCCTGCGATCACTTCACTCATCGTTCTTGCCTCTCCTGGATGCCGTTGGATGCCGTATGCCTCCAGGATCGTCAGCGGCGTACGCTGGGGCCATGTCCTCACAGCCAGGAAAACCACAGATTCGGACATGGCTTCGGACGCGGGTCCAGACGCGGCTTCCGGCATGACACACCGGGTCGGATTCCTCGTCTTCGACGGCGTGACCATGCTCGACGTCAGCGGCCCCGCCGAGGTGCTGCACCAGTCCGGCAAGCTGGGGCACCCCTACGAGCTGGTGCTGGTCTCGCCCCACGGCGGCACGGTGACCGCCTCGAACGGGCTGACGCTGACCGGTACGGTGACCGCGGCCGAGGCCGGGCCGGTCGATACCGTCATCGTCGCCGGAGGTGATCGGCTGGCCCAACAGCTCGCCGAGGACGGGCTGTTGACCGCGACCCGTACCCTGACCGACCACGCCACCCGGGTCACGTCCGTCTGCACGGGCGCCTTCGTCCTCGCCCAACTCGGCCTGCTGGACGGCCGATCGGCCACGACCCACTGGCGGCACGCCGAGACGCTGGCCCGCCGTTACCCCCTCGTGCACGTCGAGCCGGACGCCATCCACGTCCGCGACGGGCACTTCGTCACCTCGGCGGGCATCAGCGCCGGGATCGACCTGGCGCTCGCCCTCGTCGAGGACGACCACGGCGCGGACGTGGCCAGGGACATCGCGCGCGAGCTGGTCGTCTTCATGCAACGCCCGGGCGGGCAGTCGCAGTTCTCCGCCGCGACCGCCACCCCACCACCGCGCACCGATCCGCTACGGTCGCTGATCGCCTCGGTGTTGGCGGACCCTGCCGCCGACCACAGCCTGCCCACCATGGCGGCGACCGTGACAGTCAGCCCCCGCCACCTGACACGCCTCTTCCGCACCGAACTCGGGACCACGCCCGCCCGTTGGGTCGAGCGGGTCCGTCTCGACCGCGCCCGGCATCTCCTCCTCGAAGGCCACAGCGTCACTTCGGCCGCGCACCACAGTGGGCTCGGCACCGACGAAACCCTCCGCCGCGCCTTCGCCCGCCATCTGGACACGACGCCGACGCACTATCGCAGCCGGTTCGCCAGTACGCGCGACCGGACATCCCTGCCGTGAGCCGTGGCCTGCCGGCTTCAACTCACGCCGACGCGGAAGGCCGCGTTGGCACCGTCGAGGCGCGCAGCCCTGTCAGCAACGCGGCCAGGATGCGTGTCAGTTGGGGTTCGACGTCGACCAGCGCATGTGCCAACTCGGGGCGGGATTCGTAGAGCGTTCGGAGGCGGGTGCCGGGTGCGGCCATCTGCAGCAGCGCCCCGGCCATGCTCGTCGCCGTGGCGATCACATCGATGGCCGAACGCTCGGTGATCGCGAGTATCCGGCACAACTCGGTTGCCAGCGAGGTCACTTCGCTCAGTACGACCGTCTTGAACTCGTAAACCGAGTCCAGTGAGACGTTGCGCTCCAGGTTCAACGGCGCCTGAGCCAGCAGGTCGCAGAAGAACGGCCGCGCGACGAGCGTCTGCGCGACAACGGCGGCGACCGCGCCGGAATCCCCGTCGGCGACTTCGCTCAACCGCGCGCGCAGCTCCGCCGACCAGTCCTCCCAGCCTTCGGCGGTCAGCGCCAGGAAGATCTGCTCCCGGGTCTCGAAGTACCGCAGCATCGCGGACTTGTGCATGCCCACGGCGGCGGCGATGTCCGTGAGGGTGACCTCGCGCACGCTGCGTTCGGCGCCGAGGGACCGGGCGGCGTCGAGGATCGCCCGCTCGCGCTGCTGCTTGGCGGCCGCGCTGCGGGCGCGCTGGGGACTGGGCGTGCTCATGACCCAGAGCGTAGCGCAACTTGGTTGCATTAATGTAGCGCAACCGGGTTGCACTAATAACGAAACAGTGTTTCGCTAGAGACATGACTCAGACATGGTTCATCACCGGTTCGTCCCGCGGCTTCGGCCGCGACCTCACCGTCGCGGCCCTGGAGGCCGGCGATCAGGTCGTCGCCACGGCACGCAAGCCGGAGCAGCTGGACGACCTCGTGGAGAAGTACGGCGACCGCGTACTCCCCGTAACGCTCGACGTCACCGACCGGGCAGCCGCAACGGCGGCTCTACAGGCCGGAGTTGACCGCTTCGGCGGGATAGACGTGGTCGTCAACAACGCCGGGTACGCCAATCTCTCTCCGGTCGAGACGACACCCGAGGACGACTTCCGTCGACAGTTCGACACCAACTTCTGGGGCGTCTACAACGTCTCGACGGCGGCGCTCCCGTTCCTGAGGGCGCGGGGCGCGGGCACGGTCGTACAGTTCTCGTCCGTCGGCGGCCGGGTCGGCGGGAATCCCGGGCTCGGGTCGTACCAGGCGGCGAAGTTCGCGGTCGACGGCTTCACGCGCGTGCTCGCGGCCGAGACAGCGCCGTTCGGCATCAGGTACCTCGTCGTGGAACCGGCCGGCTTCGCGACCGACTGGGCCGGTTCGTCGATGCAGATCCCGGAGGTGGCGCCGGAGTACGACGAGACCGTCGGCGCGATGATCCGTCTCTTCGACGGTCCCGTGGTCGCCGCGGGCGACCCGAAGCGCGCCGGGGAGATCCTGGTCCGCATCGTCAAGCAGCCGGACCTCCCCTCCCACCTCCTCCTGGGCGCCGCTGCCGTGGACATGGCGCAGAGCTATTCACGCGACCAGATCGCGCAGGCGGCCGCATGGGAGCCGGTGAGCCGCTCGGCCGACTTCGACCAGGACTACCCGGTCGACCTCATAGACACCGAGGCATAGGAAACCGCCCCACCCGGGCCACCGAAAAACGGGCCGCGACTCCCCCACCGTAGAAACGGAGCAGGAGCCGCAGCCCGCCGCGACGAACCGACTCACCCTCAACTGGACTCGGGGGCAGTCTCCTTGACGCGCTGCGCGGGAATCTCAGCCTCTTCCCGAACGGCTTCTTCCGGCACGGCCTCTTCCTCTACGGCCGTGACATCGCCTTCTTCCACGTCCGTGATCTCGCCGTCGAGGACCTTCTTCGCCCGCTCGATGTCGAGGGCGCCCTCCCAGCGGGAGACCGCGAAGACGGCGACGCAGTTGCCGAGGAGATTGGTGACGACGCGCATCGAGTCCATGATGCGGTCGACGCCGAGGAGCAGGGCGACCGCGCCGGCCGGGATCGCGCCCAGGGAGGAGGCGGTCGCGGACAGGGCGAGGAAGGCCGAACCGGGGATGCCGGCCATGCCCTTGCTGGTGAGCATGAGGACCAGGACGACGGTGATCTGTTGGCCCAGGCTGAGGTCGACACCGACGGCCTGGGCGATGAACAGCGTGCCGATGGAGAGGTAGAGCGAGGCGCCGTCGAGGTTGAAGGAGTAGCCGGTGGGCAGCACCAGGCCGACCGCGTCGTCCCGGGCGCCGGCCTTGCGCAGCTTCTGCATCACGCGCGGCATGACGGACTCGGTGGAGGCGGTGCCGAGCGCGAGGAGCATCTCCTCACGGATGTAGCGGAGGAACTTCCAGAGGCTGAGCCCGGTGACCATGCGAAGGGCGACGGCGAGCACCACGAGGAAGAGCGCGGCGGCGACGTAGCAGAGGATGATCAGCTTGGCGTAGGTCTTCATGACGCCGAGCCCGTACTGGCCGACCAGGACGGCCATCGCGCCGAAGACGGCGAGCGGGGCGAGTCGCATGACGAAGCCGACGATCGCGAAGATGATCTCCTGGGCCTGCTCGATGGCGGGCAGGACCTGCGGCACCTTGGTGTGGCCGAGGTGGAGCAGCGCGGCGCCCACCAGGCAGGCCAGGATGAGGACTTGGAGCAGGGAGTTCTCGGCGAAGGCGCCGATGAAGCTCGTGGGGAGCGAGTTGACGATGAACTCGGTCGTCGAGGGCAGCGCGGCGCCGCCCGTCTTCGCGTCCACCGCCGAGGTGTTGAGCGTCGACGGATCGACGTGCATCCCGGAACCGGGCTGGACCACGTTGGCGAGGACCAGCCCGATGATCAGGGCCGCGGTGCTCGCGACCTCGAACCAGATCAGCGCCTTGAGGCCGATCCGGCCGAAGGCCTTCAGGTCACCGGCCTTGGCGATGCCGACGACGACCACGCAGAACACGAGCGGCGAGATGATCGTCTTGATGAGCCGGGTGAATCCGTCACCGAGCGGCTGGAGGTCCGTGGCCACGTCGGGCCACAGCTTTCCGACGAGGATGCCGAAGACGAGCGCGCAGGCGACCTGCGCGAAGAGTGAGGTACGCAGTATGCGTGCGACGCGTCGCGGCAGGGGCGGGACGGACGGCGGCACGGGCACTCCTTGAGGGGGGACGGTCGTTCGCGGAAGTCGATGGGGGACGACTTCTGCGATACGGAAAGCGGCTTCCGAGTGGACACTTTGAAGCCGTTGTTGATCGTCCGGAAAACCTCCGTGTGACGGCCGTGTAAATCACACACCTGAGTGACGCATCGCACGCACAACGCCTCAGCAGCCGCTGCGGTCCTCGGTGAGCACCCCCTGCGCGGTCGCCAGCGAACGGTCGTAGCAGCCGCCCGAGCCGTACAGCCGGTAGCGCTCGCTCGACGTCCCGACCGCGTGCCGCTGGTCGCGGGGCACGTTCAGCGTGTAGGTCGCGTCCCCGGCGTAGGTGTCGTCGAGCCGCGACCACCCGGTCCGCCGCCCGTCCCGCGTGTCGACGACCGCCGCCCGGTCGCCGAGCGTGAGAACGGTACGCAGCCGGTCGTCCGTCCCGATCGTCGTCGCGCCGTTCATCGTGTACGTCCGGTGCGTGGCCGTCGTCCTGGCCGGTCCACGCCCGTCCACGGTCACCGACTCGTCGTCCGTCCAGGTCGCGTCGAGCCCGTCCATGTTCTCGCCGTCGGTCCAGCGGTGTACGGAGGTGTTCGCGAGCGTCCGGTCGACGGTGGTCCGTACCCGGCCGTGCGAGGTGTCGACGTACCCGGCCGTGGTCAGCCGGTGGCCCGCGTCGGTGTCCACGCGTTCCTCCGAACCGGGCGTGTACGTCGAGGAGTTGGCTAGCTCTCCGGCCCGGTCGAGGGTGAGTTTTCCGGTGACGTGGGCGCGCTGCGCATCCTGCCAGACGAGTACGTTCACCGGCGCGCTCCACCCGCTCTGTCCCTCGGGCACGCCCACGACGGAGACGTCGACATGGTGCGGGCGACCGTCGTTGAGCAGCCCGGCGAAGGGAGTGAGGTCGTATTCGATCGGCTTGACGTCGAAGGCGCGCGGGCCGGGAATGACGTACCAGAGGAAGGGGTCGGACCAGCCGCCGGTCCACACGTTCGGGAACGGGGCGGCGATTCCGGCGAGTTGACCGTCGACCTTGATCTGCACCTCGCGATAGGGGCCTTTGTCGGCCTGGCAGGAGTACGGCGCCGAGTCGGGCACGGCGAGATACCAGAACTCCTCGCAGCCGCCGCCGGATCCGGTGGCGTAGACCTCGGCGACGATGCGTTCGGTGTTGCGCGGGGTGGTGAGGGTCGAGTCGGTGGCGAGGGTGAGGACGCGGTCGGGAGTCTGCGCCGCCGCGGGTCTGCCCTCGTAGAACGTCAGTGTGGCCTTGACGCCGATGACTCCGGTGTACGTGTCGTCGACGACGTTGCCGATGAGCATCTCGACGTCCTGCGTGCTGCGGAAGGTGGCACTGTAGCGGGTGACGTCCTTCTCGACGGACCAGGCGATGCCGTCGGGCGAGGGTTCCGGCGTCGATGTGCGGAGGATCTCGACGCCGCCGACGTGCAGGTAGCCGAGTCGGTCGTACTGCCGGCCCTTGACCGTGCCGTCGAGGCGCAGGACGACCTTGCTCCAGTGGTCGCCGCAGGCCTTGGGCGGGGTGTAAGTGCCCTGGTACGGGGTGAAGTCGCGGAACTCGGTGTCGGCGAGGGTGACTTGGCAGGACTTCGTCGCGGGCCTGGCGATGGGTGGGGCGGCGGTGAGGGGGTCGTGCCAGTCGGTGCCGAACTCGGCGGGGATGTCTGCGACTTGGGCCTTCGTGTCGACCGACCGGCTCTTCGTGTCGGCTACTTGGGCCGTCGTGTCGGCCGCCTGGGCGGGGCTCGCTCCGAGGAGGGTGCTCGCCAGGAGGGTCGCTCCGGCGAGCATGGACATGACTATCCGGCTTCTCATGGGCGGTGTTCTACCCCTTGAGGTCCGCCCTGTCCCCCATCAGCACCACGGGATGCCGGGCCGGGTCGAGTGTGCGCAGCAGGTACTCCATCGCCTCCTTGGAGAGGCTGACACAGGCGGACGTACCGCTGCCGTGGTCCAGGTGCAACCAGATCCCGCCACCCTTGTCCTCGCCCTCGGGCTGCTCCGCGTCGTCGGGCGGGGTGCCGGGGACGCGGTTGTAGTCGATGGCGATGACGTAGTCGAAGTCGTGCCAGTGCGACTCGTCCCAGTCGCGCGGCGCCTCGTACGACTCGTCCTGGGAGTACGGCAGTGCCGTGCCCGGGTCGTCGAGCACACCGCCCGCGGCGGTCAGCGTGAACACGCCGACGGGGCTGCGTTTGTCGCCGAGGTGGTGGTCGGTGGTCCAGCCCAGCTTGCCGTTGTGCGCGGGCCAACTGGCGGCCCGGGCCCAGGTGTTGCCATGCTTGGTGAACAGGACGGCGGTGGAGTCCGGAGAGTCCTTGCCGTTGCCGTAGACCGTGAGGACCTGGCTCGTGTCGGTGAGGACGGCGCGCTGGAGCCGGTCGCCGACGTCCGGGATACGGGTCGGGTCCGGGGCGGAGGTGGTGACGGCCGGTCTCGGGTGGGTCGCCCGGGCGCCGGGTCTCCCTTCCGTGCCGCCGGGGTGTCCGGAGTGCGCGCTTCCGCACGCGGACAGGGTCGTCATCGTCAGGAGGGAACCGAGAGCCGCCATCGCGACCGTCGCACGTCGTGTGCCGCCACTCTGCATCGAGCCATGGTCACATCGCATTCGATGGCATTGCGTGAGGTCACGGACATCTCGCCCCTGATGGGTGAACGCCGGTTCTGACCCCTGCCAGGGAAAACCGCTTGCTCCGGACCACTCTGCGACGCGAACCTTTCACGGTTTGTTGCCGTACTCCGCTCGCGGTGTGTTGCCGCGCTCCACGCTTCCTCCCTCCCCCTTCCCGTCTGACAAGAGCCACTGGGACGTCATGCAGATTCAAGACCTTCCGTATCCCGACCCGGGTGTGCCCGACGCGCGCTCGGGGCCCCGATTCCTGTGGTGGCTCGGCCGGAATCAGCTCGGTGGTCAGCTCAAGTCCCTGGCCTGGGGACTGCTGCACTTCGTGTCCGTCTCCGCGCTGCCGTTCTGTGTGGGGTTCGCCGTGCAGGCCGTGGTCGACCGCTCCGGGAGCCGGCTGGCCCAGACCGGCGGGCTGCTGGTGCTGTGCGGGGCGGGCATCGCCGTGGGCGACACCTTCCTGCACCGGGCCGCCGTCACCAACTGGATCACGGCCGCCGCCCGCGTCCAGCAACTGCTGGCCCGCCAGGCGGCCCACCTCGGCTCGGCACTGACCCGGCGGGTCGCCGCCGGTGAGGTGGTGGCCGTGTCCACGGGTGACGTCGAGAAGATCGGCTGGTTCGTGGAGGCACTGTCCCGCTTCCTGGCCGCCGCGCTGACGCTCGTCATCGCGTGCGTCGGCCTGCTCCTGTACCAACCCGCGCTCGGTGTCGTCGTCGCCGTGGGGGTGCCCGTGCTGGCGGTGTCCGTGCTGCCGCTGCTGCCCCGCGCCACCCGGCGCGCCGACGTGCAGCGCGAGAAGGCGGGCCGCGCCACCGAACTCGCCTCCGACACCGTCGCCGGGCTGCGGGTGCTGCGCGGCATCGGCGGCGAGGAGCTCTTCCTCGACCGCTACCGCCGTGCCTCCCAGGAGGTACGCCACGCGGCTGTGCGCAGTGCCCGGATGTGGGCGGTCATCTCCGCGATCCAGGTGCTGATGCCGGGTCTGCTGCTGATCGCGATCGTCTGGCACGGCGTGCGGCTGGCCCGCGAGGGACGGATCACCGTCGGCGAACTGGTCACCGTCTACAGCGCGGTGATGGTCATGTCCTACCCGCTGCGGCACTTCGAGGAGATCGCCATGGCGTACTCCTTCTCCCGGCCCTCCGCCAAACGCGCCGCGCGCGTCCTGTCCCTGGAGCGGGTCACCGACACCGGGGGGACGCGCGCGGCCGAGGTGCCCGCCGGCGATCTGTACGACCCCGACACCGGTCTGCTCGCGCCCTCCGGCCGGCTCACCGCCGTGGTGTGCGGCGACCCGGACGCGGCCGGGCGACTGGCGGAACGGCTCGGCGGACACCCCGCCGAGGCGGGCGTCTCCGTGCTCCTGGACGGCGTACCGCTCGACGAACTCCCCCTCGACTCGGCGCGCACCGCCGTCCTCGTCCAGGACAAGGACCCGGTGCTGCTGTCCGGTTCGCTGCGCGAACTGCTCGACGTGCCCGCCTCGGGTGCGGTCGGCGCGGCGGAGGCCCTGGCCGCCGCGCAGTGCGGGGATGTGCTGGTGGCGCTCGCGCAGGGTTCGCTCGACACCGAGGACCCGATGGACGCCCGCATCACCGAACGCGGACGCTCCCTCTCCGGCGGCCAGCGCCAACGGCTCGCCCTGGCACGGTCGTTGATCACGGACCCGGAGGTCCTCGTGCTGGACGAGCCGACCTCCGCCGTCGACTCCCACACCGAGGCCCGGATCGCCGACGGCGTACGGGAGTTGAGGACCGGCCGGACCACGGTGGTGTTCACCTCCTCGCCGCTGCTCCTGGACCACGCGGACCGGGTCGTGCTCGTGCACGAGGGCGAGGTGGTGGCGGTCGGTGCCCACCGCGACCTGCTCCGGAGCGAGCCCCGGTACCGGGCGGTGGTGACGCGCGAGACCGAGGAGGAGTCCGCGTCACGGGAGGCGTCGGACGGCGAACAGGCCTCCCTGCGGGGCGAGTCGAACCAGGACGAGGCTCCCCTCCTGGATGCCGTGGAAGACGACGATGCCTCCCTGCGAGGCGCCCTGGACGACGAAACCGCTCTGCGGAGCGCACTGGAAGAAATCGAGGAGAGCGCATGATCGGCGTGGCGCCCCCGGCCTACGACCCGGCGGCCCCGACCACGGCGAACACCCTGCCGGTCGGCGCCCCCGCGACCGTACGCGCGTACGTGTCCGAGCTGTTCCACCGGCATCGCCGTGCCTTCCTCCTTCTCGTCACCGTGAACACGGTCGCCGTGATCGCCTCGATGGTGGGTCCCTATCTGCTCGGCGATCTCGTCGAGCGGGTGTCGGACGGCGCGCGGGAACTCCATCTCGGCCTGACCATCGGGGTGTTCGTGGCCGCGCTCGCCGTGCAGGCCCTGTTCATCCGGCAGGTGCGGTTGCGGGGCGCGATGCTCGGCGAGCGGATGCTGGCCGACCTGCGCGAGGACTTCCTCGTCCGGTCGGTCGGGCTGCCGCCGGGCGTCCTGGAACGGGCGGGCACCGGCGACCTCCTGTCCCGCATCACCACCGACATCGACCGGCTCGCCAACGCGATGCGGGAAGCCGTGCCGCAACTGGCGATCGGTGTGGTGTGGGTGGTGCTGCTGATCGGCGGTCTCGTCGTCACCGTGCCGCCGCTCGCGCCCGCCGTGCTGATCGCGGTGCCGGTGCTGGTGATCGGCTGCCGCTGGTACTTCAAGCGCGCACCGGCCGGCTACCGCTCCGAGGCCGCAGGGTACGCCGCCGTGGCCGCGGCCCTCGCCGAGACCGTGGACGCCGGCCGGACCGTCGAGGCCCACCGCCTCGGCGACCGGCGCATCGCCCTCTCCGAGCGCCGCGTCAAGGAGTGGACCGCCTGGGAGAACTACACGCTCTGGCTGCGGTCGGTGCTCTTCCCGGTGATCAACGTCACCCATGTCACGGTGCTCTGCTCGGTCCTGATGCTCGGCGGGGTGTTCGTCCTGCGGGGCTGGATCGACGTGGGCGAACTGACGACGGGCGCCCTCATCGCGCAGATGCTCGTCGACCCGGTGAACCTGATCCTGCGCTGGTACGACGAGCTCCAGGTCGCCCAGGTCTCGCTGGCCCGGCTGGTCGGCGTCCGTGACATCGAGCCCGATGCCGGGGACGCCGCGCTGTCCCCCGAGGGCCGGGACGTGCACGCGGACCGGGTGCACTTCGGCTACCGCGAGGGCGTCGACGTGCTCCGCAAGGTGTCCCTGGAGGTCGCGCCCGGCACCCGGCTGGCCCTGGTCGGCCCCTCGGGCGCGGGCAAGTCCACGCTGGGCAGGCTGCTCGCCGGCATCTACGCGCCCCGGGACGGCCGGATCACCCTCGGCGGCGCCGAACTCTCCCGGATGACCGCGGAACACGTCCGCTCCCATGTGGCCCTCGTCAACCAGGAGCACCACGTCTTCGTGGGCTCCCTGCGCGACAACCTCCTGCTCGCCCGGACCGACGCGGGGGACGCCGAGCTGTGGGCGGCGCTGGGCGCGGTCGACGCGGACGGGTGGGCGCGGGCGCTGGACGAGGGTCTGGACACCGAGGTCGGCTCGGGCGGGCTCGCGCTCACCCCGGCCCAGGCCCAGCAGATCGCGCTGGCTCGGCTGGTGCTGGCCGATCCGCACACCCTGGTCCTGGACGAGGCGACCTCGCTTCTCGACCCGCGCGCGGCCCGGCACCTCGAACGGTCCCTGGCGCGCGTCCTCGACGGTCGCACGGTCGTCGCGATCGCGCACCGTCTGCACACCGCCCATGACGCGGACGTCATCGCCGTCGTCGAGAACGGGCGGATCAGTGAGCTGGGGAGCCATGACGAGTTGGTGGCGGCGGAGGGGGCGTACGCGGCGCTTTGGCGGTCGTGGCACGGGTAGCTCCGCTGGTTGAGCGGGGACTGGGGTGCGGGTCGGTGGGGGGCTGGTCGGGGAGGGACGTGAATGACCTGCGGATCGGTGGGAACCTGCGGGCCGGTGGGGGCTGGTCGCGCAGTTCCCCGCGCCCCTTTCGGGGCGCCTTGTCGCGCCGGAACCGGATGCGGGCCGGGGTCGTGGCGTTGCGCGGTGGGGAAAAGGGGTGGAAGGCTGGGGAGTGGCACCGGTTCGGGGAGTGCCCGGGGACCATGTGGTTCGTGCCGGGCGCCGAGTGTGCCCCGCACAGCGGCGACCCGCCGCCGACCGCGGTGAGAACGGGCCGGTCCCCACCACCTGGAGGTACCCGTGAACAGCGCCGACGGATGGGGAGACGACGTCTACCAGCCCGACGGATCCGAGGTGCAGGACGACGCGGGTCTGCTCGACGCGGAGGACACCCTGGTGGCCGACGGCGTGGAGGACCCCCTCGACCGCGGCTGGTCCCCACCGGACCGCCCCTGGGCGGTGGAACGCGACGACGTGACGGCCGCTGGGCGCGAGCACGGCGAGACGCTCGACCAGCGCCTCGCCGAGGAGGTCCCGGATCTCGGCGTGTCCGACGGCGACGGCATCGGCGACTCCGAGGACACCGACGGCGAGCTCCTGGACACCGAGGTCGGAGACACCCGCTCGGGCCGGCTCGTGGCACCCGACGAAGGAGCACACGAGGACCAGGAGAGCGGCCTGGTCGCCACGGACGTGGGCATCGACGGTGCCGCCGCCTCCGCCGAGGAGGCCGCGATGCACATCGTCGACGAGGACGAGGACTCCCTCTACGGCTGACCTCGCCGGCCCTTCGCCGTCCACCGCACCAACGTCGCAGGAGGAGCAGTCATGCAGCAGGACAAGCAGCCCGACTACCACCCCGTGGTCTTCCGGGACCGCGCCGCCGGATACGCCTTCCTGACCCGGTCCACCGCGACCAGCGACCGGACCATCGAGTGGGACGACGGCGAGACCTACCCGGTCGTGGACGTGGAGATCTCCTCGGAGAGCCACCCCTTCTACACCGGTAAGGCGCGGACGGTGGACACGGAGGGACGCATCGCCCAGTTCGAGCGGCGCTACGGCGGCGGCGAGGCGGGCCAGGGTTCCGACGGGGCGTGAGCCGGCATCCGCGTCGGTGCGGACGCCGGGACCGAGGCCGGGCCTCAGATCACGTTGAGCGCCGCCGCGCAGCCCACTCCCCCGAGGAGTATGAACACCGGCATCAGCACCTTGAGCTCGATCCAGCTGCCCGCGCGGAACCGCATCACCTTCGGCGGCCCGATCGGGTACCAACGCTTGCGGCCCAAGGGGATCGGCCACAGGATCGGGCAGCCGGAGACGGTCAGCGCGTCCCCGATGTCGTGCACCAGCGCACCCAGCACGACCGGCAGTCCCAGCCACAGGTACTGGTGCTGGTCCGTGAACAGCCAGTCCGAACCGTTGCCCGGCTTGTCCAGCACTCCGGCCAGGATCCACGCGCTGGTCGCCGCCAGCAGCCACACCAGGATGTCGCTGCTGGAGCCGCGGGCCGCCCGCCACAGCAACCCCTCGATGGCCAGCACCATGTGCACGAAGAGGATCACCAGCACCCCCCAGCGACCGCCCATGATCGCCACGGCCGCGCTCCCCGCCCCGATCAGAACCGCCCACAACCAGGTATGGGTAAGGGTGCGGTGCCCTCCGGAGCGGCGCGGGTCGCCCTGCTTCCTGGTCCCCTTGTACGCGGCGTACGAGAGCTTGTCGACGATCTCGCACAAAGCCTTGGATACGGGTCCGAAGGCCCGGGAGATGGTCGCCGCCTTGTGGTCGAGGTCCGGGGCGAGCGCGGCGCCGGCGCAGATCAGGGCGCCGACCAGGATCACCGGCCAGGGCATCGGATGCCCGGCCGCGGCAGTCGCCGCTCCGACGCCGAGCCAGGCCGCCGCTCCCGACAGTGAGTGTGCTGGTCCCATCATGGCCGTTCCCCGCCCCATTCCTCTTACGCCGCCGGTCAGTTGCTCGGGCGCCCTGACACTCTGTCGGCGACACAGCGTAGCGGTAGCGATCTTCGTCCCCGCAGCCGATTCCCCCATCGGCCACGGCGCCAGGCAAGATGGGGTCGTGACCCTCATCGACCAGTTGCCGCCGACCGCAGATCCCGACGCCCTCTACGAAGCCTTCGAGTCCTGGGCCAAGGAACGCGGTCTCACGCTCTACCCCCATCAGGAGGAGGCGCTGATCGAGGTGGTCTCCGGTGCGAACGTGATCGTGTCGACGCCCACCGGCTCCGGCAAAAGCATGATCGCCGCCGGTGCGCACTTCGCGGCGCTGGCCCGGGACGAGGTCACCTTCTACACCGCCCCGATCAAGGCCCTGGTCTCGGAGAAGTTCTTCGAGCTGTGCAAGATGTTCGGCACCGATAACGTCGGCATGCTGACCGGCGACGCGTCCGTCAACTCCGACGCCCCCATCATCTGCTGCACCGCGGAGGTCCTCGCGTCGATCGCCCTGCGGGACGGCAAGCACGCGGACGTCGGCCAGGTCGTCATGGACGAGTTCCACTTCTACGCGGAGGCGGACCGCGGCTGGGCCTGGCAGATCCCGATCCTGGAGCTGCCGCAGGCGCAGTTCATCCTGATGTCGGCCACGCTCGGCGACGTCGCGATGTTCGAGAAGGACCTCACCCGTCGTACCGGGCGCCCCACTTCGGTGGTCCGTTCGGCGATCCGGCCGGTGCCGCTGTCCTACGAGTACCGGCTGACCCCGCTCACCGAGACGCTGACCGAGCTGCTGGAGACCAGGCAGGCGCCGGTCTACATCGTGCACTTCACCCAGGCGCAGGCCGTGGAGCGGGCGCAGGCGCTGATGAGCATCAACATGAGCTCGCGCGAGGAGAAGGACCAGATCGCCGAGCTGATCGGCAACTTCCGCTTCACCACCAAGTTCGGCCGCAATCTCTCCCGTTACGTACGGCACGGCATCGGTGTGCACCACGCCGGCATGCTGCCCAAGTACCGGCGCCTGGTGGAGAAGCTCGCGCAGGCCGGTCTGTTGAAGGTCATCTGCGGTACGGACACGCTCGGGGTGGGGGTCAACGTGCCCATCCGCACCGTGCTGTTCACGGCGCTGGCCAAGTACGACGGCATCCGGGTGCGCACGCTGCGCGCCCGCGAGTTCCACCAGATCGCGGGCCGCGCCGGACGCGCCGGCTTCGACACGGCGGGGCTCGTGGTCGCGCAGGCCCCCGAGCACGTCGTCGAGAACGAGAAGGCGCTCGCCAAGGCGGGCGACGACCCGAAGAAGCGCCGGAAGGTCGTCCGCAAGAAGGCGCCCGAGGGCTTCGTCGGCTGGTCGGACGGCACCTTCGAGAAGCTCATCACCTCCGACCCGGAGCCGTTGACGTCCCGCTTCCGGGTCACGCACACGATGCTGCTGTCGGTGATCGCCCGCCCGGGCAACGCCTTCGACGCGATGCGGCATCTCCTGGAGGACAACCACGAGCCGCGCAAGCAGCAGTTGCGGCACATCCGGCGCGCGATCGCCATCTACCGCTCGCTCCTGGACGGCGGCATCGTCGAGAAGCTCGACACCCCGGACGCCGAGGGCCGCATCGTGCGCCTCACGGTCGACCTTCAGCAGGACTTCGCGCTCAACCAGCCGCTGTCGACCTTCGCGCTCGCCGCGTTCGAGCTGCTGGACCCCGAATCGCCGTCGTACGCGCTGGACATGGTGTCCGTCGTCGAGTCCACGCTGGACGACCCGCGGCAGATCCTGGCCGCCCAGCAGAACAAGGCGCGCGGCGAGGCCGTCGCCGCGATGAAGGCGGACGGCGTCGAGTACGAGGACCGCATGGAGCGCCTCCAGGACGTCAGCTACCCCAAGCCGCTGGAGGAGTTGCTCTTCCACGCGTACAACACGTACCGCAAGAGCCACCCCTGGGTTGGCGACCACCCATTGTCCCCGAAGTCCGTGATCCGTGACATGTACGAACGGGCCATGTCCTTCACGGAGTTGACCTCGTACTACGAGCTGGCCCGCACCGAGGGCATCGTGCTGCGTTACCTCGCCGGCGCCTTCAAGGCCCTCGACCACACCGTCCCGGACGACCTCAAGTCCGAGGATCTGGAGGATCTGATCGCCTGGCTCGGCGAGATGGTGCGTCAGGTCGACTCCAGTCTGCTGGACGAGTGGGAGCAGCTCGCGAACCCGGCGGAGATGACCGCAGAGGAGGCCCAGGAGAAGGCCGACCAGGTCAAGCCGGTCACCGCGAACGCGCGCGCTTTCCGAGTCCTGGTGCGCAACGCGATGTTCCGCCGCGTCGAACTCGCCGCCCTCGACCATGTCGACGAACTGGGCGGGTTGGACGCCGAGTCGGGCTGGGACGCGGACGCGTGGGGCGAGGCGATGGACAAGTACTGGGACGAGTACGAGGACCTCGGCACCGGCCCCGACGCCCGTGGGCCCAAGCTCCTGCTCATCGAGGAGGAGCCGCAGCACAGCCTGTGGCGCGTTCGGCAGATTTTCGCCGACCCGAACGGCGATCATGACTGGGGCATCAGCGCGGAGATCGATCTCGCGGCCTCCGACACCGAGGGCCGTGCGGTCGTCCGTGTCACCGACGTCGGCCAGCTGTGAGCACAGGAGAATCCCACCCATGACGAACCCGGCAGAGCGGCTCGTCGACCTGCTCGACCTGGAGCAGATCGAGGTCAACATCTTCCGTGGCCGCAGCCCGCACGAGTCGCTACAGCGGGTCTTCGGCGGCCAGGTCGCCGGCCAGGCGCTGGTCGCCGCGGGGCGCACCACGGAGGGCGACCGGCCCGTGCACTCGCTGCACGCGTACTTCCTGCGCCCGGGCCGGCCGGGCGTGCCGATCGTGTACCAGGTCGAGCGGGTGCGGGACGGGCGGTCGTTCACCACCCGTCGGGTCACCGGCGTACAGCAGGGCCGCACGATCTTCAATCTCACCGCCTCCTTCCACAAGCCTGAGCAGGGTCCCTTCGAGCACCAGCTGCCGGCCCGCGAGGTCCCGGACCCGGAGTCCCTGCCGACGGTGTCGGAGGAGGTCCGGGCCCATCTGGGCGTGCTGCCCGAGCAGTTGGAGCGGATGGCACGCCGTCAGCCCTTCGACATCCGGTACGCGGACGGGCTGCGCTGGAGCGCCGAGGAGATCAAGGACGCCGAGCCGCGCAGCGCGGTGTGGATGCGCGCGGTCGGGCCACTCGGCGACGATCCGCTGGTGCACACCTGCGCGCTGACGTACGCCAGCGACATGACGCTCCTGGACGCCGTCCGCATCCCCGTCGAACCCCTGTGGGGACCGCGGAACTTCGACATGGCGTCGCTGGACCACGCCATGTGGTTCCACCGGCCGTTCCGCGCGGACGAGTGGTTCCTGTACGACCAGGAGTCCCCGATCGCGACGGGCGGCCGCGGTCTGGCCCGCGGGCGCATCTACGACCTGGAGGGACGCCTGCTCGTCTCGGTCGTCCAGGAAGGGCTTTTCAGAGCGCTGTAACCGGTGGACGTGCTGCGCTGTGGCTCACGCACTTCTGCGGCGCAGCCAGCCCAACATGCCGCGTGATCGCTCGGGTTCCGGCACCGGTTCCTGCTCCGGCGGATGTTCGCTCAAGGACGCCAGCGGTCCGACAGGTTCGGCGGTCCGCGGCGATCCAGCCGGCTCGGCGGTCGCTCGTGGTTGAGTGAGCTCGGCGGTCGGTCGTGGTGCGGCCCGTTCGACGGTCGACCGCGGTGCGGCCGGTGCGGCTGTCGGCCGTGGTGCGGGGCGGTGGCCGCGGGCCTCGTCCAGCACCTGGGCCAGATCCGCTCGCAGCCATCCGATCTCGTCCGGGTCCTCCGCCGTCATGATCCGCTCGGCGAGGTGGGTGGCGGCCGAGCCGGGAGCCCCGTGAGCGGGCGGGTCCGGCCGGAAGCGGTTCAAGTAGGCGCGCTCGTACGGGTCCTGGACGATCTCGGCGACCTGGACGGGATCGAGCAGCGCGGCCAGGGCGCCGGCGCGCTCCCACGGGCCGTCGGCCTGGCGGAGCAGGAACCCGAGATGCCGTCCTCGCCAGTTGCGGGACCTAAGATCCAGGCCCTCTCGCAGTTGGTCCCGCATTCCCTCGGGCGTACGGCCGTTCAGCAGCGTGGTGTGGTTCTTGTCGGCCGCGAACTGCCGTAGCTCTTCGGCGAGATAGAGCCAGACCACGGCCCGATAGCGGTTCAGATAGAACTTCACCGGCACGACCAGTCCCAGCCGGGCGAGGCGGGTGAACCTGGCGGAGGTGACGTCCATGAGGGCCGCGCCGTCCGTGGTGCCCACGGTCCTGACGCTTTCCAGGAGTGTTTCCGGGAATCCGTCCGTCGAGCGCAGTCGGTCGATCTCGGCGTGGGCGACGCTTCGGCCGCCGCCGCCTTCGTCGGGCGCGGTGCGGATGCGTCCGAGATGTACGGCGAGGTCGAACTCGCCTCGCTTGAGCCCCAGTTCCCGTGCCGCGCGACTGGGCGTGCACGAGAGGTCGGACGGTTTGGTGATGGTGTTTCCTGCCATGGTCGATCTCCCCCGCGGAGTCCGATGCTCACGCTGTGTGCGTTTGCGATGAACAAACCGTAACCGGATCGGCGGATCTCGTGGCAGGCCTGTGGATAACTCTGCGGAGGCCAGTGAAGTCGCAGGTCAGAGCTCTGTGACGGGGGTCCGCTCGGGCTGGCGGGCGTCCACGCCGAGGTGCTCGCCGACCCGGTTGACGAGGAGCGTCATCTCGTAGGCGATCTGGCCGATGTCCGCTTCCGCGCCACTGAGGACGCACAGACAGCTGCCGCTCCCCGCAGCGGTGACGAACAGGACGGCGTCGTCGAACTCGATCATCGTCTGGCGCACGCCGCCCGCGCCGAAGTGGCGTCCCGAGCCCTTGGCCAGGCTGTGCAGTCCGGACGAGACGGCGGCGAGATGTTCGGCGTCCTCGCGGCGCAGTCCTGTGCTCGCGCCCGTCACCAGTCCGTCGTTGGACAGGACCAGCGCGTGGCGTACGTGCTCGACGCGCTCGGTCAGATCGTCCAGCAGCCAGCTCAGTCCCTGGTTCTGCGCCATGTTCCGGCCTCCCCGTGTCGCCTCTCCCCCTGGCCGGAGGATCTCCGGTCAGCCTTCCCCACCTCCGTCGCCCGGGCAAGGAGGATAGGCGCATGGCACAGAAGATGACCGACGAGGAATGGCGGGCGTTCGTCTCGCTCGGCACGCGCACCGGCAAGCTGTCGACCGTACGCGCCGATGGGAGCCCTCATGTGGCGCCGATCTGGTTCCTGCTGGACGGCGACGATGTGGTGTTCAACACCGCGAAGGAAACGGTAAAAGGGCGCAATCTGTCCCGTGACGGGCGAGTCGCCCTGTGCGTGGACAACGATCGGCCGCCGTTCGACTTCGTGGTGCTCCAGGGGCGCGCCGAGTTGTCCGAGGAGCCGGGTGAGCTCCGGTACTGGGCCGCCCGGATCGGGGCCCGCTACATGGGCGAGGAGCGCGCCGAGGAGTTCGGTGCCCGCAACGGGGTCCCGGGCGAACTCCTCGTCCGCGTCACGGTCGAGAAGGTTCTCGCGCAGAAGGGCATTTCGGAGTGAGACGCCCCCGTCAGCCCACCGAGTCGAGCATCCGGGCGGTGTGCATCCGCCCGGCGTACTCGACGAGCCGGATCAGCACCTCCTTCCCCGAGTCGCGGTCACGGGCGTCGCAGAGGACGACGGGTGTTCCCTGGTCGAGGTCCAGCGCGCGGGAGACGTCGCGGGCGCCGTAACTGCGGGAGCCCGTGAAGCAGTTGACGGCCACCACGAACGGGATGTGCCGGTGCTCGAAGTAGTCGACCGCCGGGAAGCAGTCCTCAAGTCGCCGGGTGTCCGCGAGGACCACGGCCCCCAGGGCGCCCTGCGACAGTTCGTCCCACAGAAACCAGAAGCGGTCCTGGCCCGGTGTGCCGAACAGGTAGAGGGAGAGGCCGGACCTGATGGTGATGCGGCCGAAGTCCATGGCGACCGTCGTCGTGACCTTCTGGTCCACGCCGTCGGTGTCGTCCACCAACTGACCGGCCTCGCTGAGGAGTTCCTCGGTGCGCAGCGGCCTGATCTCGCTGACCGCGCCCACCATGGTGGTCTTGCCCACGCCGAATCCGCCGGCGACCAGGATCTTCAACGCCAGGGCGGTCGTCTCGCCGTCCTCGGCGTCGGACTGCTCGGAGACCATCGATCACTTCTCTCGGGAGTGCCGGCAACGCTCGACGTCTGTAGGTGTGCATCGTGGCAAGTACGGCCTCCCCCAAGGGGGTTGGACCGCTATGTGCCCGATGTGACCGCCTCGCACCTGTTCGATGAGCGAAAGGGTGCACAAGTCGGCTTCGTACGCGTTCGGGTGGTTCTGAAGTTTCGTCACAGTGCCCGTAGTCCCTCGATCACCTCGCGCAGGATCCGTTCGTCGGGCAGCTGCGCGGGCGGCACCGGACGGCTGACGGTGACGCAGCCGAGCTCCAGGAGGTCGCCGAGGAGCACCCGGACCACTCCCAGTGGGAGGTCCGCTCCGGCGGCGAGTTCGGCGACGGACTGTGTTTCGGGGCGGCACAGGTCGATGAGGGCACGGTGTTCCGGTCCGAGTCCGGTGTCGTCGTCGAAGCCGGGCGCGCCCGTGTCCAGCGTGACGAGTGCGATCAGGTCGAAACGCACCCCCGTAGGACCTGATTTGGTACGTCCGCCCGTCATCGCGTAGGGGCGGACGAGAGGTCCGGCTTCCTGGTCGTACCACTGGCTGCCCGGTTCGCGCTGGGCGCCGGTCATGTCTTCGGTCATCGGAGCGGATCGCCCTCTCGCCTCATCCGGCTGCGGGCGGTCGCGCGCCGACGCGCGGCGGCGTGTACAGGTGCTCGCCTACGCGCTTGACCAGCCGCGCCATCTCGTACGCCACCAGGCCTATGTCGGCCGTGACGGCGGTGAGGACGGCGAGGCAGGAACCGTCCCCGGCCGCGGCCACGAAGAGGAAGCCGTCGTCCATCTCCACCATGGTCTGCCGCACTCCGCCGGCTCCGAAGTGCCGCCCCGCGCCCTTGGCCAGGCTGTGGAATCCGGAGGCGACCGCGGCGAGGTGTTCGGCGTCCTCGCGCTTGAGGTCGGTCGACGCGCCGACGGCGAGGCCGTCGTTGGACAGCACCACGACATGCCGTACCTCGCTCACGCGCAGCACCAAGTCGTCCAGCAGCCAGTCGAGTTCGCCGGACCGCTGGGCGGCCCTCATGCTCGGGTCCTGGATCACGCGGGGTCTCCTTCGCTGCTGTCGCTGCCCGTCGCGGGGCCTGGGGTGGCACCGCGGCCCGGTTGTCTGCCGCCGCCGCGCGTCCAGCCCTCGCGGTAGGCCGACATCCGGTCCCGTACGACCTCCGGGGTGCGGTGCTCGTCGCGTGGGGCGACCGGTGCCTGTTCCCGTTCCGCTGTGGGCTGTTCGCGGAGCTGGGGGGCGAGGTGCGCCTGACGTACGCGGCGTGGGAGGTCGTCGTTCTCGTCGGTCCCTTCGGCGTCCTCGGGGGGACGGTGCAGTCGCAAGGTGGTGACTCCGGGGGGCGGGGTGTCGTTCGCCGACTCCGCGGCGGCCCGTGCGGAGACCGCCAGGGCGGGCCGGTCGGCCGAGGCCGGGACGGACTCCTGGTGCTGGGGCGCGGTGGGTACGCGCGCGTACTCGCGTTCCACGGCCCGCTCCCCGTCCTCGACCGCCGCGCGCGGGGCACGTTCCGCCGCGCCGCCGTGCAGCAGCGCCGTAGGCAGCAGGACGACCGCCGTCGTTCCGCCGTAGGGCGAGGTCCGCAGGTGCACCTTGATGCCGTGGCGGGCGGCGAGCCTGCTGACCACGAAGAGGCCGAGCCGGTCGCTGTCGAAGAGGTCGAGGGCCTCGGACTGTTCGATGCGACGGTTGGCGTCGCCCAGGGACTCCGTGCCCATGCCCAGGCCCCGGTCCTCGACCTCCACGACGTAGCCGTTGCCGACGGGTTCGCCGGTGACCCGCACGCGTGTGTGCGGCGGCGAGAACTGGGCCGCGTTCTCCACGATCTCGGCGAGCAGGTGCGTGAGGTCGGCGACGGCGGCGCCGACGACGGCCGCCTCGGGGAGTTGGCGTACCTCCACGCGCGCGTAGTCCTCGACCTCGGAGACGGCCGCGCGGACGACGTTGGTCAGCGAGACCGGCATGCGCCAGGCTCGGCCGGGTGCCGCTCCGGAGAGGATGATCAGGCTCTCGGCATGCCGTCGCATACGGGTGGTGAGGTGGTCGAGGCGGAAGAGGTCGCTCAGTTCGTTCGGATCCTCGGAGCGGCGCTCCATGCTGTCCAGCAGGCTGAGTTGACGGTGTACCAGGACCTGGCTGCGGCGGGCGAGGTTGACGAAGACCCCGGAGATGCCGCTGGCGAGTTCGGCGCGTTCGACCGCGGCGCGCAGAGCGGCGCGGTGCACGGTGCTCAGGGCCTCCACGACCTGTCCGACCTCGTCCTCCCCGGGTGAACCGGGCGGGGCCTCCGCCCTGATGTCGATCTCCTCCCCCGCGCGCAGTCTCCGCATGGCCTCGGGGAGCTTGTGGCGGGCGATCCCCAGGGCGTCGTTGCGCAGACTCACGAGTTCGACGACGAGGCCGCGTCCGATGCGCACCGAGATGACGAGCGACGCGATGACGGCGGCGAGTCCGAGCAGGACCGCGGCACCGGCGGAGGTGAGCAGTCCGCGGGTGAAGGGATCGGCGCGGTCGGCGACCCCGCTGCCCGCGTCCGACTCGATGGTGCGCATGCCGTCCTGCACGCGTGCGTGCGCGTTGTTCCAGGTGGTCTCCGGAGCCGCGGCGATCGCCCTGGTCCCAGAGTTTGCGGCAAGGACCTTGTCCTCGACGGTGCCGACCGCGGCGTAGTCGCTGGTGTCGGCGAGGTGCTGCCAGGCGGCGCGTTCGGAGCCGCGCAGATCCTCCACGGCGGAGTCGGTGAGCGTACGTCGTGTGTCGACGGCGCCCGTGAACAGCCTCAGCCGCTCCCCGTCAAGCCTGCCGTCGAGACGGGCGCCGGCGAGCATCGCGTCCTCCTGGGACAGCGATTCCCCGGCCCGGGAGAATTCGAGGAGCACGCGCGCGTCGGACCCGAGGTCGGCGTCCTGGATCCCGGTGAGCGCCCCGCCCACGGCGAAGGCCGTCGCGATGGTCTTCGTGTACTGCCCGTAGGTCTCGTCCCATCCGGCGCGGTGGGCGAGCACGTCGGCCCGCAGTGAGCGCAGTTGTTCGGCTCCGGTGACGAAGGTCTTCAGGCGGCGGGCGACCCCGGCGGGCAGTTCCTCGCCGTCGGCGACGGTGTTGTCGTCGCCGAGCCGCAACCTGGCGACCGACCGGTCCGTGCTCACCGCCAGCTTCTTCAGGTCCCCGCTCCGCTCGGCGTCGGGGTCGGTCGCGTAGCGCACGGCGGCCGACCGCTCGGCCTGCAGCGCCGCCACGGCGTCCGCGACGGGGCTGCGCACCGCGGAGTCCACGCGCTGCAACTGCCGTAGCCGGGAGACGTCCTGGGCGGTACTGACGGTGGCGTACGCCCACAGTGCGAGCAGGGAGACGACCGGCACCATCAAGAGGCAGACGATCTTGGCCCGCACGGTGCGCGGACGCATCCGCCATCGTCCCGCGCGCGGGGGTATGTCCTCCGACGGGGCGTCCAGAGGGTCGTCGAAGAGTTCGTCGGCGGGTGGTCCGGCGTGCGCGCGACGACCGCGCACGGGCGGCGTCTCGGCGCCGGCTCTCGGGGTCCTACGGGGGGTACGCATGGCCTCCTCGCTCGGAAGTGGTTCTCAAGGGCGTGCTGCGCGGGCCGGGCTAGCGGGCGACGCCCTCGACCGGCCGCTGGGCCGAGGCGGTGGCCTCGCGTTCTCCCGTGGTCGGCGACAGCGCGACGAACGCCGAGGTCAGGAACAGGTAGGACCCGAGGCCCACGGCGAGGGGGAAGATGAACTGCATCGCCGTGGCGCCGGGAAGGACCGCTCCGGAGGGCGTGACGTGCACGCGCACCGCGAACATGCCGGTGTAGTGCATGCTGCTGACGGCCGCTCCCATGACGAGGGAGGCGGCGGTGACCGCCACGGGCGACTTGATGTTGAGGGCCGCCCACAGGGCCGCGGTCGCCGCGACCACGGCGATGAGCACGGAGAGCCCGACGAGCATCGGGTCGTAGCTCACGTCTCCGTGCAACCGCATCGCCGCCATGCCCAGGTAGTGCATGCTCGCGACGCCCAGTCCGGTGGTGAGGCCGCCGAGGACGAGCGCGCGGCCCCGGTCGCGGCCGTAGCCGACCGCGAAGACGCCCGCGCAGACGACGACCATGGCGACGAGGAGGCTGAGCACGGTCAGGGGGACGTCGTAACGGATGTCTGTGCCGCTGACGCCGAAGCCGAGCATGGCCACGAAGTGCATGGTCCAGATGCCGGTGCCGAGTGCTGAGGCCGCGGTGATGAGCCAGTTGCGGCGCGACCGGCCGGTCGCGCCGAGCGCGCGGACGGTGCAGCGCAGCCCGAGTGCGGAGCCCATGCAGGCCATCACGTATGACAGCACGGGGGTCAGCCAGCCGAAGGTGGCGTGGTCCAGGTGTCCCATGACCAGGGGACGCTAGTAGGGGCACGGGTGCACAAAGGGGGCGCATTTCGAAAGGTGTTGCAATGTGACGCAGAGAGGTACCTGAACGACCGCGTCACGCTCGAACATGTGCACCGAAGCGTCATCCGTGTCGGTGAGGGATCATGCGGAACATGAGCGACGACCACACACACGTCCAGGAGTTCTTCGGGGCGCGCGCCGCCGACTGGGACAGCCGCTTTCCGGACGACGGCCCCGCCTACGCCGCCGCGGTCGCCGAACTCGGACTGCGCGCGGGAGACCGGGTGCTGGACGCGGGCTGCGGGACCGGGCGTGCGCTGCCGCCGCTCCGTGGGGCCGTGGGCCGGTCCGGAGTGGTGCTCGGGGCCGACCTGACCCCGGCCATGCTGGAGGCCGGCGTACGGGCCGGACGGGGCCGCGACGGGCACCTGCTGCTCGCCGACGTCGCCGCGCTGCCGCTGCGGTCGGAATCGCTCGACGCCGTGTTCGCGGCGGGCCTCATCGCCCATCTGCCCCAACCCGAAAAGAATCTGCGGGAGTTGGCGCGTGTGGTGCGCCCCGGCGGCACGCTGGCCCTGTTCCATCCGATCGGCCGGGCGGCGCTCGCGGCGCGTCAGGGACGGCAGATCACACCGGACGACCTGCGCGCGGAGCCCAATCTCCGCCCGCTCCTGGCCGGTTCGGGGTGGCGCATGACGTCGTACGCCGACGAGGACGTCCGCTTCCTGGCACTGGCGTTGCGCGAGAGCTGAGCCCGCGCGCGGGTCACACGTTTCCCGCGACCGGCGCCGTGAAGGCTTCCGGGTTGTCGAACATGACACTGCGCCGGCGCGGCATCCTCACGATCGCCCGGGCCACGAGCCACACCGAACTGACCTGGCTGAGCGCCCCGTTGGACTCTCTCGACGGCTGACCCGCCCCCGCGCGGAGTGCTCGATGCGTGCGCTTCACCGCACCGTTCCTCTTCTGTCGCCGCGACTCCAACTCTACGTTGGGCAGCAGTAGATGAACGGTCAGCGACAGAGAACCACGCAGGGGGAAGGTGGTCAGCATGTTCGACAGGCCCCGTAAGACCTTCGCCAGATTTCTCACCTCCACGCGCGCGGAACCGAGCAGCAGCCCACAACGGCGCCCGCACAATCTCTTCGAGGCCGCCGCCGTGTACGTCTCGGCCCGCGCGGAGGACGATCAGGACCGGATCGACGAGGCCGCGGGCTGGGTGTCGCCGGAGGCGCTGTCCTTCGGGGTGAGCGAGCTGGCATGCCGGGCCGTCGTCGCGCTCGCCAGGGAGCGTGACGAGTCGCCAAGGACGGTGGCTCGTGCGCTTCTTGGGCTCCCCGCGGCCTGACAGTTCGGGTCACCGGAGGTCATTTCGCCCTGTCCAGCCGGAAAACTGCAGCTCCGGGTGTACTTGGGAGTCGTGACAAGCGCCTTCCGCGCACACTAGGGTGCGCGCGGTTGGACGAATGATGGGGAGGCTGGGATGGCCGACACGGATGAAGAGGCCGTCGCCGCCGAGGACGATGCGCTCTATGTGCTCACGGCGGTGCTGCTGACGCCGGCGAAGTTCCCGAGTGTGCTGGGCGACGACTACCCGGAGGCCTGTGCTGCGCTCGGTATGGCGCCGCTCGCCGACGGGTACGGCCTGGTTCTCGGCCAGGACGGCGACGGGTCGCGGTGGACGGTCGTCATCGACGACGTGTCACTGGTCGCGGTCGCCATCGCGTCCTGGGACTGCGGCATGGAGTACGACCTGTCGCCGAGCGAGCGCACGGTGGTCGCCGCCCTGCCGGGCTGGCCGCTCGCGGTCGCCGTCGCGGCTCCCAACGTGCCCGCGCCGCACGATCCGGACCCCGACCTCGTGGACCGGCCACCGCTGACTCCGCCGGACACCACCACCTGGGGTCCGGCACAACGACGGCTCGGTGCCGACGAGATCGCGCTGCAATGGGCCTTGTGGCGCGAGCAGATCGACGACTCGACCTTCTCGGCCCAGGAGGTTCAGGAGGCGCAGGAGGCCCAGCACGGGGCGGGCGACGCGTCGACGACGGGCAAGGCCGCCTCGGACGCCATCCGCGAAGCTGCCACCCCCGGCGCCGCGTCGGAGGCGGATGGGACTCCGGCGGACGACAACGCGGCGGACGGCGCCTCTGCGGGCGACACCGGGGAAGGCCCTCAGGCGGGCCACAGCGGGGTCCGTCGGGTGCTGACGGAGGTCCGCGCGTACGTCGACTCCCCGCCGCCCCTCGGCCGCGTCAGATCGTCCTTCGCACCGGGCGACGCACGCACGCTGCGCGCCGACGGCCCCGGCTGGTCGCTGGTCGCCCGAACCGACGACATAGCGTTCGTCCTCCTCGACGACGAGCCCGGCGAGGTACTGCCGGTCGGCCGGGGACCCGAGCTTCCCGGTCTCTTGGAGGCACTCGACAAGCTTGCCGTGCGGCCGAGTTGAGCCCTTGGGCGCGGATCTGGGCGTCCGAAGGCCCGCACGTCCGGGTCACGCTCGATCGACCGGGTCGACGAGGAGAGCCCGGTTCGTGGACGGTGTTCGGCAGCGCACCGTCCGCAGGGCTGCTACCGGCAGTCCCGCGGACGGCGCTGTGCTGTGATCTGCTCCCGTAGGCCACCCGGGATCGCAGCCGGGCATCCGTGGGTCAGCGGCCGATCTCCTTGCCTGCCACGCGGCGCAGCCGACGCCGCTGCGAGGGGTCCAGCGTGAGGTATGCGGCCGTCGGCACTCCCACGACGATCAGGAATGAGACCCACCAGGGCAGCCAGATCAACAGGATCAGTCCGACCGCCACACCTCCTACGGCGATCTTCGCGTTCTTCGACATATGTCGCCTCCTCCGCGGCCGCAGCCGCTCTCTGATCTGAAAACGGGTCCGCGCTCCGCACAGTTCCGGATCGCGACCCTGAGACATCCCTGAGGCGCTTCCCCTACTGGTATCCGGGCCGTCGGTCGTTCCGTCACTCCGTCCACTCCATGCGCAGCGGCTCCCCCACCTCGTGGAGGTGGCGCAGGGCCTGCCGGTAGGAGTCGACGAGCCCCGTCTCCACGTAGGGGATACCCACATCCTGACAGTGGGCGCGCACCAGGGGTTGTGCGAGCCGCAGATCGGGGCGTGGCATGCTCGGGAAGAGGTGGTGTTCGATCTGGTAGTTGAGGCTGCCGAGGAACCAGTCGGTCAGGACGCCACCCCGGATGTTCCGCGAGGTGAGGACCTGGCGGCGGAGGTGGCCCCACCGTTCCCCGTTCGGGTCCGGCATCTCCATGCCCTTGTGGTTGGGCGCGAAGGCCAGGCCAAGGTGCAGGCCGAACAGGGCCTGGTGCAGTGCGGCGAACGCGAGTGCCTTCCCCGGGGACATCGAGATGAGCAGCAGCGTCGCGTAGGCCACGACATGGCTCACCAGAAGAGCGCCTTCGACGATCCGCTCGCGACGGGGCTGGCGCCGCAGATCCTGGAAACCGTGGACCTTGAGGGCGACGCCTTCGAGCAGCGTGAGCGGGAAGAACAGCCATGCCTGGTTGCGGGTGAGCCACCGCCGGAACCCTGAACGGTCCTTGGCCTGCTCGCCGGTGAAGACGAGGACGTCGGCGACGACGTCCGGATCCTTGTCGATGTGATTGGGGTTGGCATGGTGACGGTTGTGCTTGTCGTTCCACCAGGAGTAACTCATCCCCAGCAGCAGATTGCCGTGGATCAGGCCGATGATCCGGTTGACGGCCTTGCCGCCGGCGATCTGGGAGTGGCCCGCGTCATGGCCTATGAAGGCCGTGCGGGCGCCGAACACAGCCAGCAGCGGGGCCAGGAGCAGCGTCAGCCAGGAGTCGCCGATCAGGACGATGCCGGTGACGATTCCGCCCAGCGCGAGGGTGTTGGCGGCGATGCAGCGCGCGTACCAGGCATATCGCCGCTCCAGCAGTCCTCTTCCCTTGACCGTGCGCAGGAGGGGCGCGAACTCGCTTCCTGGGGGCGCCACGACGGCATCCCCCGGATCCTGCGCGCCGATGACTGCGGTGGTCTGGGACATGTCCGATCTCCGGCTCTCTCAGGCAACGGGCTGACCTGAGCAAACGTACGAATCGGTGACCGGTCGCGACCATGGCGGAACCCCCCGTGTCCGTACGGGGGTCAGCCGGGTCCTCACAGGGGGGTTGACGACACCCTCGCCGAGTCGGTCCCCAGGGATCGAGCCTGCGGAGAGGTACCCGGAAAAAGGCGATGGCAAGGAGTTCGTCCACTCCTTGCCACACCCAAGGTATAGCGCAGCCGGGGGCTTGCGGCAAGGCCCGGGTCGTCCCGCAAAATGGCCGACCGAGGCCGGGACCTGCGGAAACGAAAGATCGCGAAGCGCAGTTCCACGGAGCGGCCGACCGGAAACGAATCTCCTTGGATGGGCGTTCTGATGATTGACGTGATCGTGGTCGGCGGCGGACCGACCGGCTTGATGCTGGCCTGCGAGTTGCGGCTGCACGGCGTGCACGTGGTCGTGCTGGAGAAGTTGACCGAGCAGACCGGGGAGTCCCGCGGGCAGGGTCTGCACGCGCGCAGTGTCGAGATCATGGACCAGCGCGGCCTCCTCGACCGGTTCCTCGCGGTCAGTGAGAAGTTCCAGGCGGGCGGTCTCTTCGGAGGCATCGTCAAACCGTGGCCGGACCGGTCGGACACGGCCCACCCGTACGGCGTCGCCACCCCGCAGCCGGTCACCGAGCGGCTGCTCGAAGAGCGCGCCGTCGAACTCGGCACCGAGATCCGACGCGGCTGCGAGGTGATCGGGTTGAGTCAGGCCGAGGACGGGGTGACCGTCGAGCTGTCGGACGGCTCGCAGCTGCGCTCGCGCTACGTCGTCGGATGCGACGGCGGCCGCAGCACGGTACGCAAGGTGCTCGGCGTCGGTTTCCCCGGCGAGCCAGCGACGGTCGAGACGCTGCTGGGCGAGATGGAGGTGGCGGAGGATCCGGCGACCATCGCCGCCGCCGTCGAGGAGGTCCGCAAGACCCAACTGCGGTTCGGCGTCAGCCCCGGCGAGAACGGCGTGTACCGCGTCGTCGTGCCCGCCGACGGCGTTGCCGAGGACCGTGCGACCGCGCCGACCCTCGATGACTTCAAGCAGCGGCTACGGGCCGTCGCGGGCTCCGACTTCGGCGTGCACTCGCCACGCTGGCTGTCCCGCTTCGGCGACGCGACCCGGCAGGCCGAGCGCTACCGGGTCGACCGGGTCCTGCTGGCCGGCGACGCGGCGCACATCCATCCGCCGACCGGCGGGCAGGGGCTCAACCTGGGTGTGCAGGACGCGTTCAACCTCGGCTGGAAGCTGGCTGCCGAGGTCAACAGCTGGGCGCCGGAAGGGTTGTTGGACAGCTATCACACCGAACGACACCCTGTAGGCGCCCGAGTCATCGCCAACACGCGCGCGCAGATCACGCTCCTGGGGACCGATCCCGGTCCGACCGCACTACGGGAGCTGTTCTCGACGCTGATGGACTTCGAGGAGGTGAACCGGTACGTGACCGAGATGATCACCGCGGTCGGGATCCGCTACGACTTCGGCGAGGGCCACGAACTGCTCGGCCGACGACTGCGGGACATGAAGCTGAAGCAAGAGCGCCTCTACGAGTTGATGCGCGCCGGCCGAGGCCTCCTGCTCGACCAGACCGGCCGACTCTCGGTCACGGGTTGGGCGGATCGCGTCGACTACGTAGTCGACGTCAGCGAGGAATTGGACGCACCCGCGGTGCTTCTGCGGCCGGACGGCCACGTGGCGTGGGTCGGCGACGACCAGGAGGACCTGTTCAGCCGACTGCCCAAGTGGTTCGGCGCGCCCCAGTAGATGCTCTCCCGAACCCTTGTGACCAGTAGGCCGGGAACGCCCAGCCCCCTGGTAGAACGGCTCCCGGTCCGCGCGGAACGCCGCCGTCGCTCGGGCCAGGGCTCCGGCTCGCAGTTCCTCGACGAGGCCGGCCGCGGGGAGGGACGCGAGCGTGGTACCGCCGAGGAAGGCCGTGCCGAGTTCGGCGGCGGTCAACCCGGTCACGGGCCCAGGCCTCGAACTCGCCCTCGGCGACCGGGCGGAAGGGTAGGGACCTGTCCCCGGGCCTGTGCAGTCGACAGCGCCACGGGACGCGATCGAATCACATGGCCGCCCCCTCCCAGATGCCGCGCTCGCCCGACAAGCGGCGGACACCCCGGATTCACCTCACCGTCGAGCATCGTTCCTCATGAGCGCCAACTCTGGCCGCTGTCAGCCAACTTGTCCTCAGGAGGCCCGATGTCCCCGCACGACCTCGTCCGACCCCGCGCCCGTCGTCCCGTCGCGGCGGGTATTCCGCTCGCCGTGGTGGTCGCCCTCGTGGCCGCCGGTACGGCCGCAGGAGCCCCCGCGAAGGCCGGGGCCGCCCATGTCACGCGGACGGCGACGCTGGGCGACATCCCGCTCGGCACGTTCAGCAACGCGCTGCTGCCCGGGACGGTGGACAACGACCGGGGAGTGGACCTCGGCGGTATCGGCAGCGACATCTATCCGGCCGGCCGCAAGGGCGAGTACTGGACGATCACCGACCGCGGGCCCAACGGCCAGATCAAGGTCGGCGGGACGAAGCGCCGAACATTCCCCGTGCCCGGTTTCGACCCGGCGATCGTGAAGATCCGTGTCTCCGGGGACACGGTGAAGGTCCTGGACGCCCACCCGATCACCACGTCCTCCGGGAAGGCGGTCACCGGGCTGTCGAACCAGCAGGGACGCGACGAGGCGCCGTACTCCTACGACGCGCAGACGGCGCTGTCGTACAACCCGAACGGGCTGGACACGGAGGGCATCGTGCGGGCCGGGGACGGCTCCTTTTGGCTCGTCGACGAGTACGGGCCCTCCCTGGTGCATGTCTCCGCGCGCGGGAAGGTGCTCACCCGGTACGTGCCCAAGGGGCTGCACCTGGCCGGGGCCGACTACCCGGTGGTGGAGGCGCTGCCGGCCGTCCTGCTGCACCGGAAGATCAACCGCGGCTTCGAGGGGCTCGCCCAACTGCCCGGCGGCGACCTGGTGATGGCCCTGCAGAGCCCGCTGTCGCTGCCGGACGGGGACGCCGGGGACGCGTCGCTCAACACCCGTCTGCTGCGCTTCTCCACGAAGAAGAAGGCGGTCACGGCGGAGTACGCGTACCGCTTCGACCCGGTGAACGTGGTCGACCCCAGTGAGGACGACACCTCCGAGCTCAAGATCTCCTCGGTGGTCGCCGTGGGCGACGACCGACTGCTGGTCGAGGAGCGCACCGACAAGGCGGCCCGGCTCCAACTGGTCCAGCTGGGGCGCAAGTCGAACATCCTTGGTGGTCGCTACGGCGACGACACGACGTCCCCGTCGCTGGAGCAGCTCGACGACCCGACCGCCGCGGGTGTCCCGGTGCTGGCCAAGAAGCTGGTCGTCGACCTGGGGACCGTCGCCGGGGTGCCGCAGAAGATCGAGGGCATCGCGCGCGTGGATCACGACACGCTCGCCCTTGTGAATGACAACGACTTCGGGATGACAGACGGCGCGGGCGCGTTCGACGCGCAGGGGCGGTTGGTCGACAGCGGTATCGAGACGACCGTGGTGTACCTGAAGCTGCCGCACGGCATCTGAGCGTCCGTCGGCTCCTGAGGCGGCTAGCCGAACAGGGACGGGAGCAGGGATTCGATGTCGCTGGGAACCTCGCTCGGCAGTTCCGAGGGGAGGTTCGACGGAAGCGCGGTCGGGAGCTTCGTCGGCAGGCTGGTCGGGAGCTTTGTCGGGAGAGTGAGGGACGGGCTGCGGCTCGTGCTCGAACTGCTCTCCGCCGGCGTCTTCTTGTCCGGTGAGTCATGTCCCCCGCGAGCCATCAGCACGATGGCGGTGACGGCTCCGGCGGCCACGACCACGGCGAGCAGGATGAACAGCGGCCGGGGGCGCCTGCGAGGAGGCGGCCCATGATCCCCGTCCCCGTAGTCCCCTCCCGGCGGGTGTCCGAAGTCTCCAGGAGGTGGCGGTCCGAAGCCGCCTCCCGGAGGCGGGGCGGCGCCCGGAGGCCCGGGCGGTCGAGGCGGTACGGGCGGCATGGCCATACCGCCAAGAGTCGCCTCGCAGAGGTCATGGCGCGACCCCCGCGCGGTGGTTGATACGGGCTCATGCCATGGATCGCATGATTCCGGAGCATTCCGCGCGGGGGTCGGTCACGATCGGCAACTCACGGACAGCAACGGGCTCGTGAGTGACGCACGCGTGCGTGCGGTCAGCCGCGTGCTCCCAGGAGGTGGTCCAGAGCGAGCTGGTCGAGCTGCTCGAAGGCCATCCCGCGCTGGGCGGCCGCCTCGATGTCGAAGTCCTCGAACGCCGAGCGGTCCGCGAGCAGCGACTTGAGGCCGTCCGCCGCGGTCTGCTGCGCCAGCTCGTCCAGACGCGAGGCGCGCAGCGCCTCCTGGACCACCGGGTCGCCGCGGAACGCGGCCGAACGCTCCTTGAGGATCAGGTAATTGCGCATGCAGCCGGCCGCGGACGCCCACACGCCGTCGAGGTCCTCGGTACGCGGCGGCTTGAAGTCGAAGTGCTTCGGGCCGGCGTAACCGGCGCTCTCCAGGAGGTCGACCAGCCAGAAGGCGGCGCGCAGGTCGCCGTTGCCGAAGCGCAGGTCCTGGTCGTACTTGATGCCGGACTGGCCGTTGAGGTCGATGTGGAAGAGCTTGCCCGCCCACAGGGCCTGGGCGATGCCGTGCGGGAAGTTGAGCCCGGCCATCTGCTCGTGGCCGACCTCGGGGTTGACGCCGTAGAGCTCCGGGCGCTCCAGGCGCTCGATGAACGCCAGGGCGTGGCCGACGGTGGGGAGGAGGATGTCGCCGCGGGGCTCGTTCGGCTTGGGCTCGATGGCGAACTTGATGCTGTAGCCCTGGTCGGTGACGTACTCGCCGAGGAGGTCGAAGGCCTCCTTCATGCGGTCGAGGGCGACGCGTACGTCCTTGGCGGCGCCGGACTCGGCGCCCTCGCGGCCGCCCCAGGCGACGTAGGTCTCGGCGCCCAGTTCGACCGCGAGGTCGATGTTGCGGATCGTCTTGCGCAGCGCGTAGCGGCGCACGTCGCGGTCGTTGGCGGTGAACGCGCCGTCCTTGAAGACCGGGTGTGTGAAGAGGTTCGTGGTCGCCATCGGCACCTTCATGCCGGTCGCGTCGAGGGCCTCACGGAAGCGCTTGATGTGCGACTCGCGCTCGGTGTCCGAGGACCCGAAGGGGATCAGGTCGTCGTCGTGGAAGGTCACACCGTGGGCGCCGAGCTCGGACAGGCGCTGCACCGTCTCGACCGGGTCGAGGGCACGGCGGGTGGCGTCGCCGAACGGGTCCCTTCCCTGCCAGCCGACGGTCCAAAGGCCGAAGGTGAACCTGTCCTCGGGGGTGGGCTGGTAGTTCATGACGCGGCTCCTTGTTGCTTCGCTGCGACTATTTCGTCATGGCGGTTTACAAATTAGTATGCACACGCAGCTCTGGGAAGGGACAAGGTGTCCCTGAAGGAGTGGGGTACGGGTCACCGCACCCCGGAAAGCCTTGAAAACACCAGCTCAGAGCCCGCAGAGCCGCGGAAAAAGGGAGAACCCGATGTCAGCAGCCGAGGGTCCGCTCGTCGTCGGCGTGGACACGTCCACCCAGTCCACGAAGGCACTGGTCGTCGATGTGTCCACCGGACGGATCGTCGCGAGTGGCCAGGCGCCGCACACCGTCACCTCGGGGGCGGGCCGCGAGAGCGACCCCCGCCAGTGGTGGGACGCCCTGTGCGAGGCCCTGCGCCAGTGCGGGGACGCGGCCCACGAGGCGGCGGCCGTGTCGATCGGCGGCCAGCAGCACGGCCTGGTCACCCTGGACGCCCAGGGCGAGCCGGTGCGCCCGGCGCTGCTGTGGAACGACGTGCGCTCCGCGCCGCAGGCCCGCCGCCTGATCGAGGAACTGGGCGGTCCGAAGGCCTGGGCGGAGCGCACCGGCAGTGTGCCCGGCGCCTCCTTCACGGTCACGAAGTGGGCCTGGCTCGCCGAGCACGAGCCGGAGGCGGTGCGCGCCACGGCGGCCGTACGCCTCCCTCACGACTACCTCACCGAGCGGCTCACCGGGCAGGGCACCACCGACCGGGGCGACGCCTCCGGCACGGGCTGGTGGGCGTCGGGGACCGAGTCGTACGACGAGGAGATCCTTCGGCATGTGGGGCTCGACCCGGCGCTGCTGCCCCGGGTGGTGCGGCCGGGCGAGGTGGCGGGGACGGTGCGCGACTGCCACGATCTGCCGTTCTCCAAGGGCACGTTGGTCGCGCCGGGCACCGGCGACAACGCGGCCGCCGCACTGGGCCTCGGGCTGCGCCCCGGGGTCCCCGTGCTCAGCCTCGGCACGTCGGGCACCGTGTACGCGGTGTCGAAGCACCGCCCCGCCGACCCGTCCGGCACAGTCGCGGGCTTCGCCGACGCGCACGGCGACTGGCTGCCCCTGGCCTGCACCCTGAACTGCACGCTCGCCGTGGACCGGGTCGCGGCACTGCTGGGCCTGGACCGGGAAGCCGTAGAACCCGGCACTTCGGTCACGCTGCTGCCCTACCTGGACGGCGAGCGCACCCCGAACCTGCCCAACGCCTCGGGCCTGCTACACGGCCTGCGCCACGACACCACCGGCGGCCAACTCCTCCAGGCCGCCTACGACGGCGCCGTGCACGCCCTGCTGGGCGCGCTCGACCTGGTCCTCGACGAGGACGCGGACCGCACCACGCCGTTGCTGCTGATCGGCGGGGGCGCCCGGGGCACGGCCTGGCAGGAGACCGTACGGCGGCTGTCGGGGCGGCCGGTCCAGGTGCCCGAGGCGAAGGAACTGGTCGCGCTCGGTGCCGCCGCGCAGGCCGCGGGGCTGCTGACCGGCGAGGACCCGGCCGCGGTGGCCCGGCGTTGGAACACGGCGGACGGGCCGGTGCTGGACGCCGTGGAGCGCGACGAGGCGACGCTGGCCAGGATCTCCGGGGTACTCTCCGACGCGGCTCCGCTGCTCGAACGGGGGCCGGACGCCCGTTGACGCACACCGACCGAGGACTGACGGAGGCATGAGCGCACCGCTGCACGAGGCGCACCCCGCGGGGTCCGGGCGTGCCCTGCCCGATACCCAGCAGGGCATGCGCCGGCGCAACCTCGCGCGCGTGATGCACACGGTGAGCGCCGAGGGTCCGCTGTCGCGTGCTGCCGTGGCCTCGCGCATCGGGCTGACCCGTGCGGCGGTGTCGACGCTGGTGGACGAGCTGATCCGGTCGGGGCTCCTCGAAGAGCTGGGCCCCGAGCGGCCCGGCCGGGTGGGCCGGCCCGGATCGGCGCTCGCCGTCAGCGGACGCGGCCCGGCCGGGATCGGCGCGGAGATCGGCGTCGACCATCTCGCGGTCTGCGCGGTCGATCTGCGCGGCGAGATACGCGCGCGTGCCGTACGGCACGGCGTGAACCGCGGCCGCTCCCCCGAACCGGTACTCGCCGAACTCACCGCCCTGGTACGGCAGATCGTCGCCGAGGCGGACGCGGAGGGCCTGTGGCCGGCCGGACTCGCGGTCGCCGTGCCCGGCCTGGTCGCACGCGACGGCCGTACGGTCGTCCGCGCCCCGAACCTCGACTGGCACGACACGGATGTCGGCGCCCTGCTGCCCGCCGAACTCCCGCCCACGGTGGACAACGAGGCGAACTTCGGCGGGCTCGCCGAACTCTGGCTGGGCGAGACCACTCCGCGCGACTTCCTGCATGTGTCGGCCGAGATCGGCATCGGCGCCGCGGTCGTGGTGGACGGGGGGCTGCTGCGCGGAACCCGAGGATTCGCGGGCGAGTTGGGGCATGTCCCGGTGCGTCCGGACGGGCCGGAGTGCGCGTGCGGCGGGCGGGGATGCCTCGAACAGTACGCGGGCGAGGAGGCGGTGCTGCGTGCCGCAGGGCTGGAGCCCGGCGCGGACCGGGTCGGTCTGCTCGCGACCCGCGCCGCAGACGGCGACGAGGCGGTACGACGTGCCCTGCACGACGCAGGTACTGCGCTCGGCATCGCACTGACCGGCGCGGTCAACCTGCTCGATCCGCAGTTGGTGGTGCTGGGCGGCGCGCTGTCCGGTCTCGCGCCCTGGCTACTGCCCTCGCTGGAGGCGGAGTTGGCGCGGCGCACGGCGGGGCCCGCCTGTCCGGTGTCGGTGTCGCGGCTGGGGCCCGAGGGTCCGCTGCTGGGAGCCGCGCACTCGGTGGTGCGGGCCGTCCTCGACGATCCGGCGGCGGTGGCCGAACGGACTGGGAGAATCGTGGCCGGACGAGCTGGGGACAACGTGGCCGAACAGGCCTGAAACACGGCCGGGTTCACCCGTCCGAGTGATCGAGTTATCCACAGCTCCGCCGTCGTCCACGGAAGCCGGCCACGCCCTACTGCCCAACCCGCAACCGCCGTACCGTGATTCACGCGAGGCGCAGCCGTCGTGTCATGACGACGGTGTGCGGATGCGGGTGCGGATGCGAGTGGACGAGGGGGGATTCACGTGTCGGGGGAGACAGTTCGAGGGCCGGAGACGGCTGCTGGGACAGGGATGCTGCGACGGGATGCCGTCGGGCTGCGTGAGGTCCTGTTCCAAAGCGTCACGGCGATGGCGCCGGCCGCCGCGGTCGCCGCCTCGATCCCGTCGGGCGCGGCCTTCGCGGGCGGAAGTCTGCCGCTGTCGGTGCTGATCGCGCTGGTGGCCTGCCTGTTCACCGCGTCCTGCGTCGCCGAGCTGGCCCGCGAACTGCCTGCCGCCGGCTCGGTGGCCACCTACGCGGCACAAGGACTGCATCCGGCCGTCGGCTTCCTGGTCGGCTGGGGCTACGTCTTCGTCGAATCACTGGTACCGCCCCTCCTGCTCCTCCAACTCGGCTTCACCACGGCGGGCACCCTGCACCAGGAGTGGCCCTCGTATCCGGAGAACCTGTGGTGGCCGTGGGCACTCGCGGGCGCCGCGATCATCGCCGTGGCGGGCTGGTTCGGAGTGCGCGCCTCCGCCCGCTTCGGCACGGTCCTCGGCGTCTTCGAGATCCTCGTCTTCCTGGTGTTCGCCATCTGGCTGATCGGCAAGGCCGGTAGCGCCAACACCCTCTCGGTGTTCGGCACTTCGCACACCGGCAAGGACCACTCGGGCCTCGGCGGAGTCTTCGCCGGCTCGGTCTACACGGTGCTCGCGTTCGCCGGGTTCGAGGCCGCGGCACCACTCGCCGAGGAGACACGGGACCCGCGCCGGACGATGCACCGCGCGGTGCTCGGCGCGGCCCTCGGGATCGGCCTGTTCTACGTGCTGACGACCTACGCCATGACGGTGTACTTCGGGCCGGACCGCTTCAGCGGGTTCGGAGCCTCCGGTGCCGCGTCCTGGGAGGGGGTGGCCCGCGCGTCGTTCGGACTGTTCTGGGTGCTGGTGTTCCTCGCCGTGGTCAACTCGACGATCGCCAACGCCAACGCGTGTGCCACCGTCTCGACCCGCACCGCCTTCGCCCTGGCCCGCATCCGGGTACTCCCCCGCATCCTGGCCACCCTGCACCCACGCCACCGCTCCCCCGTCGCCGGGATCGCCGTGCAGACCGTCGTGGCGGTGGGCGCCGTACTGGGTCTCGGCTTGGGCTACGACCCGGTGACCGCGTTCCTCCTCCTGGCCACGGTGATCGTCACGGTCGTCATCGGTGTCTACATCGTCGTGAACCTGGCCTGCGCGGGCTACTTCCTGCGCCGCAGGCGCGAGTTGCTCAAGCCGCTGCGGCACCTGCTGGTGCCCCTCCTCGGGATCGTCGCGTTCGTCCCCGCCCTGCTCACCGCGGCAGGCATCCCGGCCTTCGACTTCGTGACCGAACTGACCGCTCCCGTGTCCTACGCCGGTCCGGTCGTCGGCATCTGGATGGCGGCCGGGGTCGTGGTCCTGCTCGTTCTGCTACGACGGCACCCCGAGCGAATAGCCGAAACCGCCCGTGTCCATCTCGACGAACCCGCCTCCACCGGTCATCCGCAGAACGGAGCAGTACAGCCATGAACGACCCCCGGATCCTGACGGTGCGGCCCGAACCGGGCGAGTACGCCTGGACGTTCGGCGGCGCCCCGCCCGTGGCGCGCATCGCGCCCGGCACGGTCCTCGACCTGTACACGGAGGACTGCTTCGCCGGACAGGTGCGGTCCGAGAAGGACCTGGTGTCCGAGGTGTGCGAGTTCCCGTTCCTGAACCCGCAGACCGGTCCCTTCCATGTGGAGGGCGCGGAGCCGGGCGACACGGTCGCCGTGCACTTCGTGTCGATCGAACCCGCCCGGGACTGGGCCGCCTCGACCACGGTTCCCCTCTTCGGCGCGCTCACCTCCACCCACACCACGGCGACGCTGCAACCGCCGCTTCCGGAGACCGTCTGGATCTGGCAGTTGGACCGGACCCGGCGTACGGCGTTGTTCCGCGCGCGGGACAGCGACATCGAGGTCGAGCTGCCTCTCGACCCGATGCACGGCACGGTGGGTGTGGCCCCCGCCAACCTGGAGGTGCGTTCGGCGCTGGTCCCCGACGCGCACGGCGGGAACATGGACACGCCCGAGATGCGGGCCGGGGTCACCTGCTACCTCGGCGTGAACGTGGAGGGTGCACTGCTCAGCCTCGGTGACGGGCACGCCCGGCAGGGCGAGGGCGAGACCTGCGGGGTCGCCGTGGAGTGCGCGATGAACACCGTGGTGATCGTGGAACTGCTCAAGGGGGTCGCCACACCCTGGCCGCGCATCGAGTCGGACACGCACATCATCTCGACGGGTTCGGCACGTCCGTTGGAGGACGCCTTCCGGATCTCCCAGCTCGACCTGGTGCGTTGGCTGGTGCGGGACTACGGGTTCAGCGAACTGGACGCCTACCAATTCGCAACCCAGGCGGTCGAATCGCCGTTGGCCAACGTGTGCGACACCAACTACACCTGCGTGGCGAAGATCCGGAAGGAGTGGCTGCCCGCGCGCGAGACGCACCGCGGACTGCACGCGCGGCTGCGTGAGACCGCGGCGGCACTCCGGCACTGAGCCCGCCGCCCCCTCCGAACACCCCGACACACCCGAAGACCTCTGAAAGGCAACCCCGCAGTGGACCGTTCAAGACCGCTTCCGAGCAGGCGGCGCATCCTCAAGGGTGCCGCGCTGGCCGCCGTACCGTACGCGTTACTTCCCGACGCGGAAGCCGGTGCGCAGACCCAGGCCATCGACTATCCGTCGGCCGAGTGGCAGCCGGCGAGCGCCTCCAACTACACGGCGTCCAACCGCCCCAGCACCTATCCCGTGGACTACGTGATCATCCACGTCACGCAGGAGACGTATCCCAACACCCTGTCCATCTTCCGGAATCCGCAGAAGAAAGTGTCCTCGCACTACCTCGTGCGATCGGCCGACGGGCATGTAGCGCAGTGTGTGCGGGAGGCCGACATCGCCTGGCACGCGGGGAACTGGGACTACAACACGCGCAGTGTCGGTATCGAGCACGAGGGCTGGGTGGATCAACCCCAGTGGTTCACCGACACGTTGTACGAGCAGTCGGCCAGACTGACGGCGGCGATCTGCACGAAGTACGGGCTCCCGAAGGACCGGGCGCACATCATCGGGCACTACGAGGTGCCGGGTACGGACCACACCGATCCGGGGCCGAACTGGGATTGGACGCGCTACATAAGGCTGGTCAACTTCGCCTGAGCCGGGGCGGACCAGGGCCGGTTCCGAGCCAGTTCCGATCCGGTTCCGCGAGCGTCGCGGTTCGTTCGGGGCGTACCTGGTCGAAACGGTTGTCCGGATCGGTCTGCGGAGTGACGATGGCCGCATCCGTTGCGGCGCCGTGTCGCTGTCGTGTCATCGCCGTATCGCCGTTCTACCGCCGCTGCACCGCCGTCGTATCGACTTCAGGGGAGGCCGAGTTGACCGATCCATGGGTGGCCCTGGAGCCGGGGGCCGACCCTGCCGAGCGGGTGCGGGTGCTGCGCCGGGCGCACGAGACGTTCGCCGTGGCGGGTACGGTGCCGCAGCCGGTGCGGTCGGTGGTGGCCGATTCCTGGCGGCGTTCCGCGCGGGCCGGTGTCGGTCCCGAGGGCACGGCGAGTGTGGAGCTGACCGACGGCGACCTGGGTGTCTACCGCGCGGAGCATCCGCTGGCGCGGGTGATGCCGCTGATACGGGAGTTGGTGGGTACGTTCGCGGCGGACGGCGAGCATCTGCTGGCGGTGTGCGACGCGCAGGGCAGGCTGTTGTGGGTCGAGGGGGATCCGGCGACCCGGCGGAAGGCGGGCCGGATGAACTTCGTGCCGGGTGCGCGCTGGGCCGAGAGCTCGGTCGGGACGAACGCGCCGGGTACGGCGGTCGCCGTGGACCGGCCGGTGCAGGTGTTCGCGGCCGAGCACTTCATCCGGCGGGTGCAGCCGTGGACGTGCGCGGCGGCTCCGGTGCACGATCCGCGCACGGGGCGGGTGCTCGGTGCCGTGGACATCACCGGCGGGAACGGGCTGGCACACCCGCACAGCCTCGGCTTCGTGCAGGCGGTGGCGCGGGCCGCCGAGTCCCAACTGGCGCTGCTCGCCCCGGAACAGACGTATGTCGACGGGCCCGAGCTGACGGCGCTGGGTCGGGGCGAGGCCCAACTGTGCCTCCACGGCCGCAAGATGAGGCTGAGCCGCCGACACAGCGAGATCCTGGTGCTGCTGGCCCGGCATCCCGAGGGGCTGACCGGCGACGAGTTGCTGTGCGCGCTGTACGAGGACGAGTCGGCGCCGCCGGTGACGTTGCGGGCCGAACTGGCGCGACTGCGGCGGCTGTTGGGCCCGGGCCTGCTCGCCTCGCGTCCTTACCGGCTCACGTCACCGGCCGAGTCCGACGTGGCGATCGTCGAGCGGCGGCTGGAAGGGGGTGCGGTCATGGGGGCGGCGACGGCGTACACGGGTCCGTTGCTGCCCGGTTCGCAGGCACCGGCGGTGGTCCGGCTCAGGACCCGCCTGGCCGACGGCCTCCGTACGGCGCTGATCGCCCGCCGCGACCCCGACCTGCTGGCGGACTGGGCGCACGCGCCGTGGGGCGAGGACGACCTCGACGTATGGCGGGCCCTCGCGGCGATACGGCCGACGGCACCGGTGCGCTCGCGACTCGCCGCGCTGGAGTCCGAGCTGGCGGCACCGGCTGGATGGTCACGGCAGGCGGCCCGCTGACGCAACACGCGCTCGACGCACGCCACTTACCGCCCAGCCCGCCCTCCGACTCCCGGCGCCGGCACACCTTCCGCCCTCCACCCTCCCGGCTCCCGGCTCCCGGCTCCCGGCTCCCGGCTTCCGGTCTCCTCCCTCCTCCCTCCTCCCTCCTCCCTCCTCCCTCCGGCACCCAGCACCCAGCACCCAGCACCCAGCACCCAGCCCACCTTCCAGCTTCCGCGCTCCGGCTCCTGGTTCCCCCCTTCCGCCTCGCGCCTTCCGCCTCGCGCCTTCCGCCTCCCCCCTTCCGCCTCGCGCCTTCCGCCTCGCGCCTTCCGCCTCGCGCCTTCCGCCTCCCCCCTTCCGCCTCGCGCCTTCCGCCTCGCGCCTTCCGCCTCGCGCCTTCCGCCTCGCGCCTTCCGCCTCGCGCCTTCCGCCTCGCGCCTTCCGCCTCGCGCCTTCCGCCTCGCGCCTTCCGCCTCGCGCCTTCCGCCTCGCGCCTTCCGCCTCGCGCCTTCCGCCTCGCGCCTTCCGCCTCGCGCCTTCCGCCTCGCGCCTTCCGCCTCGCGCCTTCCGCCTCGCGCCCTCCGCCTCGCGCCCTCCGCCTCGCGCCCTCCGCCTCGCGCCCTCCGCCTAGCGGCCCACCTTCTGCCCTCTGGCTTCCGGCACCGGACTCCCGGCTCCCCGCCCGCCTTCCGACTTCCACCCCCGCTTTCCGGCACCGGGCACCCGACACCCGCCTTCCGGCACTCCCGCACCCCAGCACCCCCGCACCCCAGCACCCCAGCACCCCAGCACCCCAGCACCCGCGCAACGTACATGCAACGTCCCGCCCCCTAGCCTCGCGCCGAAAGCTGCCCAACGGCGGGCAGCGCTGTTCCGGGAGGCAGACCAGGATGACCCGTTACACGGCACCCGGCACCGAGGGCGCGATCGTCTCCTACCAGGCGCGCTACGACCACTTCATCGGCGGCGAGTACGTGCCGCCGGCCCGCGGGCAGTACTTCGAGAACCCGTCCCCGGTGAACGGGCAGCCGTTCACGGAGATCGCGCGCGGCACCGCGGAGGACGTGGAGCGGGCGCTGGACGCGGCGCACGCGGCGGCGCCGGGGTGGGGCCGGACGTCGGTGACCGAGCGTTCCGACATCCTGCTGAAGATCGCCGACCGGATGGAGGCGAACCTGGAGCCGCTCGCGGTCGCGGAGAGCTGGGAGAACGGCAAGCCGGTCCGCGAGACGCTCGCCGCCGACATCCCGCTCGCCATCGACCACTTCCGCTACTTCGCGGGGGCGATCCGCGCGCAGGAGGGTTCGCTGGGCGAGGTCGACGACGACACGGTGGCGTACCACTTCCACGAGCCGCTCGGGGTCGTGGCGCAGATCATCCCGTGGAACTTCCCGATCCTGATGGCGACTTGGAAGCTGGCGCCGGCGCTCGCGGCGGGCAACGCGGTCGTCATCAAGCCGGCCGAGCAGACCCCGGCGTCCATCCACTACTGGATGAGCCTGATCGCGGACCTGCTGCCGCCGGGCGTGGTGAACATCGTCAACGGCTTCGGCGTCGAGGCGGGCAAGCCGCTCGCGTCCAGCCCGCGCGTGGCGAAGGTCGCGTTCACCGGCGAGACCACGACGGGGCGGCTGATCATGCAGTACGCCTCGGAGAACATCAAGCCGGTCACGCTGGAACTCGGCGGCAAGTCGCCGAACATCTTCTTCGACGACGTGTCGTCGGCGAACGACGACTTCCTCGACAAGGCGCTCGAAGGCTTCACGATGTTCGCGCTCAACCAGGGCGAGGTGTGCACCTGCCCGTCCCGGGCGCTCATCCAGCGCGGCCACTACGCCGACTTCCTCCAAGCGGCCGTGGCCCGGACCGAGTTGATCAAGCCGGGCCACCCGCTCGACACGGACACGATGATCGGCGCCCAGGCGTCCAACGACCAGTTGGAGAAGATCCTCTCCTATCTGGACATTGGCCGGCAGGAGGGCGCGAAGATCCTCACGGGCGGCGAACGCCTCGACTACGACGGTGAGTTGAAGGGCGGATACTACGTCCAGCCGACGATCTTCGAGGGCGACAACCGGATGCGGATCTTCCAGGAGGAGATCTTCGGACCGGTGGTCTCGGTGACGTCGTTCGACGACTTCGACGACGCGATCAAGGTCGCCAACGACACGCTGTACGGCCTCGGGGCGGGCGTGTGGACCCGGGACATCAACACGGCGTACCGCGCGGGCCGGGCGATCCAGGCAGGCCGGGTGTGGACGAACTGCTACCACGCGTACCCCGCGCACGCGGCGTTCGGCGGCTACAAGCAGTCCGGCATCGGTCGTGAGAACCACAAGATGATGCTGGACCACTACCAGCAGACCAAGAACCTGCTCGTGTCGTACTCGCCGAAGAAGCTGGGCTTCTTCTAGGCCTATATGGGCCCAAAGGGTGCCTGACCTGGGGAAGCTCACGTCAGGCACCCAGCGCGGTGACCTCACCCATCGGCACCCGCGCACATCCCCGCCGCGAGCACGGCCCCGTCGGCGGGGTTGATCAGGAGGAAGGAACCGGTGAGGCGGGAGTCGGCGTACGCGTCGAACGGGAGCGGCTCGGCGGTGTGCAGCACCATCGAGCCGATGTCGTTGACGGCGAACTCGCCGGGGTCGGTGTCGTGGGCCAGGCCGTGGGTGAGGTCGACGCGGTGCGGGAGCTCCCGCACGACGGCCTTGACCGTACGGGTGCCGTGTTTGAGCAGGACACGTGAACTGACGTGCAGCGGACGCTCGTTGAGATGACAGACCGTGGCCCTGACGTCCTGCGTGGTGGCCGGTGCCTGCGCGCTGGGGGCGATGAGGTCGCCACGCGAGATGTCGATGTCGTCCGCGAGGAGAAGCGTCACCGACTGCGGCGCCCAGGCCCGGTCGACCGGCGTACCGAGGACGTCGATACCGGTGATCGTGCTGGTGAGACCGGACGGCAGGACGGTGACCGGGTCACCGACGCGCAGCACGCCGGAGGCGATCTGCCCGGCGTATCCCCGGTAGTCGGGGTGCTCGTCGCTCTGCGGACGGATGACGTACTGCACGGGGAAACGAGCCGCCGCACGCGCGAGGTCGGTGCCGACGGGGACGGTCTCCAGGTGTTCGAGAACGGTCGGCCCGCCGTACCAGTCCATGTGCGCGGACGGTTCTACGACGTTGTCGCCGGCCAGCGCCGAGATGGGGATCGCGGTGACCTCGGGGATGCCGAGTTCGCTCGCGCTGGCCGTGAACTCCTCGGCGATGGTGGCGAATACGGGCTCGCGGTAGTCGACGAGGTCCATCTTGTTGACGGCGAGGACGACGTGCGGGACGCGCAGCAGCGCGGCGATCGCGGCGTGGCGGCGGGTCTGTTCGACGACGCCGTTGCGGGCGTCGACGAGGATCACCGTCAGCTCGGCGGTGGAGGCGCCGGTGACCATGTTGCGGGTGTACTGCACATGGCCGGGGGTGTCGGCGAGTATGAACCGCCGTCGGGGGGTGGCGAAGTAGCGGTACGCCACGTCGATCGTGATGCCCTGCTCGCGTTCGGCGCGCAGGCCGTCGGTGAGGAGGGCGAGGTCGGGGCCGTCCTGGCCCCGGTTCGCGGACGCCCTTTCCACGGCCTCCAGTTGGTCGGTGAGGACCGACTTGGAGTCGTGCAGCAGCCGTCCGACGAGGGTCGACTTGCCGTCGTCGACGGAGCCCGCGGTGGCGAAGCGCAATGTGCCGATGGTCGTATCCATGATCAGAAGTACCCCTCGCGCTTGCGGTCCTCCATGGCGGCCTCGGACAGCTTGTCGTCGGCCCGGGTGGCGCCCCGCTCGGTCAGCCGGGAGGCGGTGATCTCGTCGATGACCTGCTCGATGGTGACGGCGCCGGAGTCGACCGCGCCGGTGCAGGACATGTCGCCGACGGTCCGGTACCGCACCTGTCGCTTCTCGACGGTCTCGCCGTCCCCCGCCCCGCCCCAACTCCCGGGCGCCAGCCAGAGTTCGCCCCGTCGGAAGACCTCGCGCTCATGGGCGTAGTAGATGGCGGGGAGGTCGATGCCCTCGCGGGCGATGTACTGCCACACGTCCAGCTCGGTCCAGTTGGACAGCGGGAACACGCGGACGTGTTCGCCGGGCGCGTGCCGCCCGTTGTAGAGATTCCACAGCTCGGGTCGTTGCCGACGCGGCTCCCACGCCCCGAACTCGTCCCGCAGCGAGAACACCCGCTCCTTCGCCCGCGCCTTCTCCTCGTCCCTACGACCCCCACCGAAGACCGCGTCGAACTTCTCGCTCTGGATCTTCTCGGTCAACGGCACGGTCTGGAGCGGGTTGCGGGTGCCGTCGGGGCGTTCGCGCAGCGCACCGCGGTCGATGTAGTCCTGTACGGAAGCCACATGGAGCCGCAACCCATGTGCGACGACCACACGGTCGCGGTACTCAATGACCTCGGGGAAGTTGTGTCCCGTATCCACATGCAGCAGCGAGAACGGCACCGGCGCGGGCGCGAACGCCTTCAACGCCAGGTGCAGCATGACGATCGAGTCCTTGCCGCCGGAGAAGAGGATCACCGGCCGCTCGAACTCACCCGCCACCTCACGGAGGATATGGACCGCCTCCGACTCAAGCGCGTCCAAGTGCGGCAGCGCATACGGGTTCTCCGTGCCGGCCATGTGCTTGGCGGCGACAGTCATGCCAACTCCTTTCGCACGAGCAACGCGTGCAGCGCGTCCACTGATTCGACGGCCCGCTCGGCGTGCGCGTCGATCCGCAGATCGGGGTGCGCGGGCTCCTCGTAGGGGTCGTCCGCGCCAGTCAGTCCGGAGATCCGGCCGGCCGCCTGCTGGGCGTACAGGCCCTTGACGTCGCGCTCCGAGCAGACGGAGGCCGGGGTCGCGACATGTACCTCCAAGTACTTCGTCCCGGACTTCTCGTGGCGCCGGCGGACCGACGACCTGGAGTCCGCGTACGGCGCGATCACCGGCACCAGGACCAACACCCCGTTGCGCGCGAGCACTTCGGCGACCAGGCCGATCCGCTGGACGTTGACGTGCCGGTCCTCGCGGGAGAAGCCGAGCCCGGCCGACAGGAACGTGCGGATCTCGTCACCGTCGAGCACCTCCACCCGCCTCCGGTCCTGGCGCAGCCGCTCCGCGAGCGCGGCGGCGATGGTGGACTTACCCGCGCTCGGCAGCCCGGTCAGCCATACGGTCGCGCCGGGCCAGCAGGTGCAGAACTCCGGCTTCGCCAGGGTGGATTGCCCAACGCTCATGACTCGCCCCCGAGTTCACCGGCGGAACCGGCGTCACCGGTCGGCAGGGTGGTCAACTCGCCCAGTGCCGTGGTCAGGACGGCGATACCGCGCAGGTAGTCGTCGACGAGGATGTGCTCCTCGTCGGAGTGGTCCAGCGCGCTGTCCCCGGGGCCGTAGGTCGCCATGGGGATGTCCCAGACCTCGGCCAGGGTGTTCATGTCGGAGGTGGCGGTCTTCAGCGTCGGCCGAGGGGTCCCGCCGATGGACCGGATCCCCGCGCTGAGGGCACGCACCACCGGCCCGCGCCGCTCCGCCTCCACCGCCCGCACCCCGTTCACGACCGCCAACCGGCCGCCCCTGCCCCGGACTTGATCCCGCTCGCGCAGAGCGGCGACGAACCCGTCCTGGTCGAATCCGACGGGCGTACGGATACTGACCTCCAGCTCCGCCTCGGTGATGTCCCCGCGCATCCCGACCAGGGTCGCACCCGGGGTGGCGAACGACGCGTGCCCCTGCTCGGGTCCGAGCAGCTCCAGCACGTCCTGCCAGAACGCGGCGGCCGACTCGGTGGCCTTCTCGACCGGGTTGCTCGGGTGCGTGGCAGGGCAGCCGACCCGATACTCAAGGTCCAGCTTCCCCTTGTAGCCGATGACGATCCCCGGCCACCCGCTGGGCTCCCCCACGATCAGTGCGTCCGGCCGCGCGAGGGTCCGCCCGATGTGCACCGCTCCACGCGACTTCGGGGTCTCCTCCTCCACGACTCCTACGACCACGAGCTGTCCGGGGAAGCCACGGTGGGCGGCGACCGCGCACACCATGGCCGCGAGGGGCCCCTGGGCGTCGGCCGCGCCACGGCCGTGCAGCCGGCCGCCTTCGAGGTGTACGGCCAACTGCCCCTGGACGGTGTCCATATGGCCCAGCAGCATGATGCGCGGGCCGGGACGGGCCGGGGTCTCGCCGATCACGTTGCCCGCGTCGTCGATGCGGGCGGTGAGCCCCCATCCCCTCATGACATCGGCCAGATGACGGGCCAAGGGGCCCTCCTCGCCGGACGGGGAGGGGATCTCCAACATGGACCGCAGCAGGTCCACAGCGGCACCGGGATCGGTACCGGCGAGGGCCGCAGGCGGTACGGCGGTTTCGGTGGTCATCGGTCACTCCCTGTCTGTTCCGGCACGTCCTGTTCCGACAATTCCTGTTTCTGATCGGGGTGTTGACGGGACGTCGGCCGGGTCTCCGTTCCCGCGTCGGGCGAAGGTGTGATCCGCACGTCCGTCCCGGCCCCCCGCAGCGCCTCACCGACCGCCCCCTCACCCCGCCCGTCGGCGACGGTCACCTGGCCGACGCCGCCGAGCAACGCCTCCCGGGCGGCGACGAGTTTGAGTGCCATGCCGCCCCGGGCGAACTCCCCCGGCGCGCCCGCCTGCGCGACTTCGCAGTCGGCCAGGACGCTGTCCTCGTCGTCCGGGTCGGCGAGCACCCCCGCCGCTCCGGTGAGCAACACCAGCCGGTCCGCGTCGAGTTCGGCCGCGAGTGCCGCCGCGATCCGGTCGGCGTCGGCGTTGACCCGATCGCCGTGCTCATCGGCGGCGGGCGGCGACACGACGGGAACGTACCCGTGCGCGAGCAGGGTCGCGATCAACTCCCCGCGTACCGCCTCGATCCGGCCGCTGTGGTCGTCGCGCACGACCACGGTGCGCCCGTCGACGACCGCCTTCTGCCCCTTCTTGCGACGGGTCAGCACGAGTCCGCCGTCGAGACCGGTGAGGCCCACGGCGGGGATACCCCGGCCCAGCAGCTCGCTCACGAGCTTCGGCTTCACCGAGCCGGCCAGCGCCAGCGTCACCACCTCCAGGGTGGCTTCGTCGGTGTGCCGGGCCGAGACCCCGTCGGGCGAGACCAAACGCCGCTGCGGTACGTCGAGTTCGTCGGCCAGCCGGTCGATCTCCGCCGATCCGCCGTGCACCACCACCAGACGGTGGCCCTCCTTCACCAGACCGGCGACGTCCGCGCAGATACCGGCGGCGTTCACATCGCTGTTGCCGCCGCACTTGACGACGACCAACTGGGGCGCGCCCATGGTCGGTTCTCCCTTCTCACACTCGCGCACGGTCCTCACACCGGGTGCAGCCCGGGAAAGGACAGTCCGTACGATTCGGGCCAGTCCATGCGTACGTTGAGGCACTGCACGGCGTTGCCCGCGCCGCCCTTGACGAGGTTGTCGAGGGCGGCGACGACCACCAGGCGACGCGAGACGTCGTCCCAGACATGGCCGATGTCGCAGTAGTTGGAGCCGAGCAGGATCTTGGGCTCGGGATAGCGGTAGGTGCCCCGCTTGTGGGCGACCATGCGGACGAACGGCTCGTCGGCGTAGGCCTCGCGGTACGCCGCCCGTACCGCCCGCTCCTCGACGCCCTCCGGCACCTCGGTGTGGCAGACGACCTGCACGCCCCGTACGGCCTCTACGCCGGTCGCCGTCATCCGGGCGTCGAGCCCGGTGTGCTGGGCGACTTCCGCCTCGTGCCGGTGGGTGGCGGGGGCGAACACCCTTAGGGCGCCGCTGCGTTCGGCGTGCAGGTTGGAGTCGCCGGCGGAGGCGCCCGAACCGCTGGATCCGGTACGCCCGTCCAACAGCACTGGTGAGAGGGCGAGTTGGTGGGCAGCCAGCGGGTGCAGTGCGAGGATCGCGGCGTTCGCCATGCAGCCCGGGACACTGATCAGCCGGGCGGCGCGCAGCCGGTCGCGGTGCAGTTCCGGTATGCCGGGGACGAACCGGTCGAGCAACTCCGGCGCCTCGTGCGGCACTCCGTAGTAGCGCTCGTACACGTCCGTGTCGCGGAGCCTGAAGTCGCCCGATAGGTCGATCAGCAGGTCCGTCCGGTCCGCCCAGTGCCGCACGAGATCCATGGTGGAGCGGTGCGGGGTGGCCAGGAAGACCACGTCGCAGTCGTCGGCCCGCTCGGGGGTGGTGAAGGTGAGGTCGGTCGCCGAGCGGAGGTTGGGGTGGACGCTGTCGAGGCGTTTGCCGGGGAACCGGGACGACACGGCGGCCGTCAGCTCCACCTCGGGGTGGCCGAGCAGCAGCCTCAACAGTTCGCCGCCGATGTATCCGGCGGCACCGAACACCGCGGCCCTGATCATGCGCCCACCTCCCTGACCGTCTCCCTGTCCATCCGCCTGTCCGCCCCCAACACCAGGCGCTCCACGATGAGTTCGGCGACGTCGATGCGGTCCGTGTGTGCTTCCTGGAAGCCCTTGAACTCGACTCCATGGTTGACTTCGAGGACTTGGAGGCCGCCGTCCGCATCCTCGACGAGATCGACTCCCGCGAGGTCCGCGCCGGTCTCCCGGGCCGCGGTGGCCGCGAGTTTGGCGAGGTCGTCGGTGAGGGGGCAGGCCGTGGTCGTCGCCCCGCGCGCCACGTTGGTCCGCCAGCCGTCCGACGTGCGGTACATGGCGCCGATCGGGATGCCGCCGACGACGATCACCCTGATGTCGCGATCGGGCTTGTCGACGTACCGCTGCAGATAGGCCAGTTTGGCCAGCGGTGACGGCAGCGCCTCGCTGTACTCCAGCACCGTCCGCAGCGCGGCGGCGTCCGGGATCAGGGCGACCCGCCGGCCCCAGGAACCCACCAGGGGTTTGAGGACCACCGGGTAACCGATCTCCTCGGCCGCCTCTTCCGCGGCCTGTGCCGTGAGGGCGAGGGCGGCGGGCGGTGTGGGGATCCCGGCGGCGCGCAGCGCGAGCGAGGTGCGCCACTTGTCGCCGCAAGTCTCGATCGCCGTAGCGGAGTTGATGACGGTGACGCCAGCGGATTCGTAGGTGAGGGCCGCGTACAGGGCCTTGGTCGCCGAGATCTCGCGGTTGAGCACCAGGTCCCACGGCGGCGGGGTGTCGTGCAGGTGGTGGCGGACGGTGCGGGTGTCGATGGCCGTACAGGGGATGCCCCGGCGGTCCAGGGCCTCCAGGAGGCGCTTCTCCTCGAAGCGCGTCCTGGAAGCCAGCAACGCCGTCCGGGGCGCTGTGGAGGAGACCACCTCGTTACTCCCCCCAGTCCTCTTCGACCTCGGGGGCCAGGGCGAGCAGCAGCGGCTCGGTGGCCACGACCTCCAACTCGCTGCGGCACTCGGGGCATTCGATGACCTCGCTGGCGCGGACGGTGTCGCCGACGTCCACCGGGCCGTCGCACTCCGGGCAGGTCTGGGTAGCGGTCGTCATGAAGTCGCCTTCCTGTGTTCGGTGTTGAAGTTGGTCACACTGGTGACGGATCGTCATTTGGTTTCGAGGGCCGCGGTCACGGCGGCTGCGGTGCGCGCGGCCGTGATGCCGTAGTGGTCGAGCAGGTACTCCTGGCCGCCGACGGTGTCGGAGAACTGGTCCGGCATCCCGATCCGCAGCACCCGCACCGGCTGCCGTTCGGCCAAGGCTTCGCAGACCGCACCGCCGAGGCCGCCGCTGCGCCAGTGCTCCTCCACGGTGACGACGAGCGAGGCGCCCGAGGCCGCCGTACAGAGGGACTCGGTGTCGAGCGGGCTCAGGGTGTGCATGTTGAGGACGGCGGCGGAGATGCCCGACTCGCCCAGCAGATCGGCTGCTTCGGTGCATGCGGCCACCGGGTACGGGCCGCAGCCGACGAGGACGACGTCGGTGCCCTCGCGCAACCGCTGTGCCCGGCCGATGACCATCGGTTCGTCGCTCGGGACGGCCGGGGTGGCCTTGCGGCCCAGCCGTACGTAGAGCGGGCCCGGCAGGTCGAGGCTCTGCTCGACCACGGCGGCGGTGGCGGCCGCGTCGGCGGGCACGACCACCGTCATGGCGGGCAGCGTCCGCATGACGGCCAGGTCCTCCAACGCGTGGTGCGTTGGCCCGAGATGGCCGGCGGCCAGTCCGCCGTGCGTCGCCATGATCCGTACGGGCAGCGCGGGATAGGCGATGTCGACCTTCACGGCCTCCAGCGCCCGCGAACTGGCGAAGCCCGCCATGGTGTTGACGAACGGCATGCGCCCGCCGAACGCGAGGCCCGCGGCGATGCCCATCAGATTGTGTTCCGCTATACCGAGGTTGACGTACTGGTCTCCCGCCGCCTCGATGTGGCCGGGACCGAACAGTCCGGTGTCGGTGTCCAGGCACATCAGCCGGGGATCGGTCCCGAGCAGCGGGATCAGCCGGTCGCGATAGGCCTCACGGGTCACGGCGGGAGCCGCTGCCGTAGTGGCCGCGGTGGGAGCTGCGGTGGTGGTCACCTGGTGTCCTCCTTCCTTGAACGGCCCAGTACAGCGCGGGCCTTGGCGTGGTTGCGCTCGGAGAAGGTGACGTAGTGGCACGCGGTGCGCCCCTCCAGGAAGGGCAGGCCGCGGCCCTTGACGGTGCGGGCGATCAGGACGCTGGGGCGGCCCGGTTCCCACGGCGCGGTGCCGAGCGCGCGCACGAGCGCCCCGAGATCGTGGCCGTCGGCCTCCTGGACGGCCCAGCCGAAGCCGCGCCAGCGGTCGGCGAGGGGTTCCATGGCGGCGATGGAGTCCGTATCACCCGTCAACTGGAGGGAGTTGCGGTCCACGACGGCGACCAGCCGGTCAAGTCCCAGTGAGGCGGCGCCTGTTGCCGCTTCCCACACCGAGCCTTCCTGGAGTTCGCCGTCGCCCATGAGGACGAACGTCCTGCTGTCGACGCCGTCCAGGCGGGCGCCGAGCGCGAAGCCGCAGCCCAGCGCGAGACCGTGACCGAGCGACCCGGTGGCCGCCTCGACGCCGGGTACCGCGCGGACCGGGTGGCCCATCAACCGGCTGCCGGGGCGGCCGTAGGTGGCGAGTTCGTCGAGGGGCAGGAAGCCGCGCTCGGCGAGGGTCGCGTACAGGCCGACGGCGGCGTGGCCCTTGCTGAGCACGAAACGGTCCCGCTCGGGGGCGTCCGGCCGGGCCGGATCGACGTTCATGACGTCGAAGTAGAGGGCGGTCATGATGTCGGCGGCCGAGTACGCGCCGCCGAGATGGCCTCCCTCGGGGCCCGCGCACATGTCGGCGACGTGCTCGCGGATACGGGTGGCACTCTCGCGCAGTTCGCCGAGCCGGGTGGCCCCGATCGCCCCGGTGGCCTCTGCGCCGGCCGTGGTCATGCGCTCACCCCCGCGAACTGCCCCACCACGTCGAGGTGTTGCCAGGTCTTCTCGAAGGCGTCGGCGTAACGGTCGAGGAGTTCACCGCTGCCGGGGTTGAGGTGCCGCTTCTGGAGGGTGAGGGAGTCGCGGAGGACATCACGGGTGACGGGGTAGTCGTCGTCCTGGGCCGGAGAACCGGTGAACTCCCCTTCTCCGTCTCGCCCTTGGGCTCCTTCGGCTTCGTCCTGGAGTGCCGCCCAGGGATATCCGTGTCCGAACCCGGTCCGGTCCCGGAAGACGGTCTGGTCCGGCAGTGGCATCAGCTGGTACCGCGACATCGGCACCCCTTCGGCCCGCATCACCCGCCGCAACGCGTCACGGAAGCGCTCCGGGGTGACGCCGGGCAGACCGGCGGCGGCCGGGTCGAGGCGGAAGCGCAGGATGTGCCAGACATGGGTGGTGCCGGGCGGCGCGGTGGGCACGGTCAGTCCCGGCAGCTCGGAGATCCGGTCCAGGAAACGGGTGATGTTGCGCTGCCGGGACCGCTCGTAGCCGTCGAATCGGGTCAACTGCGCCCGGGTGAAGGCTGCTTGGAGGGCGTTTATCTTGTGGTTCCAGCCGAGCCGGTGGGAGACGTAGTCGCGGTCCTTGCCGCTCTCGATGTCCTCGCCGAACTGCCGTGCCCGGCGCGCGGACTGCGCGAGGCCGGCGTCACCGGTCACCAGCAGACCGCCCTCTCCGCAGGTGGGGATGTTCTTGGTGACCTGGAGACTGAACGCCCCCATGTCCCCCAACCCGCCCACCGGACGCCCCCGGTACGTCGCTCCGGGCGCCTGCGCGGCGTCCTCGATCACGGCGAGGCCGTGCCGGCGCGCGAGTTGGTTGATCCGGTCCATGTCGGCGGGGGCACCGTGCAGATGGACGGGGATGATCGCGGCGGTCCTCGGCGTGATGCGCCGCTCGATGTCGTCCGGGTCGATGGTGAAGGTCACCGGGTCGATGTCGGCGAAAACGGGCACGGCCAGGTTGTGCAGCGGGGCGAGTCCGGTGGCGATGAAACTCAGTGCGGGGACGATGACTTCGGCACCCGGTCCGACGCCGAGCGCGGCCAGGGCCAGCGAGAGCGCGGCGGTTCCGTTGGCCACGGCGACACAGTGGCCGTAGCCGAACCGCTCGGCCCACTCGCGCTCCAGCAGGCTCACCGGCGTCTCTCCGTCGGTGTCGGAGACCAGCCGACCGCCGTCCAGCGCGTCGAGCACGGCCTTGCGGTCGTCGTCCTCGATCACCGGCCACTCGACCTGACGTCGTGCCGGTGGTACGGCGGCTGTTCCGCCCAGTACTGCGAGCTTGCTCATGTCGTCCTCTCGGCTCGGCTCTGCGTCCGTCTCTCGGCTCAGCTCACCGTTCGTCGTTGAAGTGGTGTGCGGGGAACGGGAGTTCACAGCTCGTCCAGGGCCCGCCGGACGGATTCGATCGCCTCGGTGTGGCGCCAGCGCAGGACTCCCGCGTGCCGGTGCAGGTCGTCCGCCGCGGCGGCCGGGTCGTCGAGTCCGTGGGCGGCGGTGATCCGCAGCGGGGTCCACGCGTGGGCCACGCTCTCCACGGCCCGCCCGGCTCCGGCCAGCGCCGGTGACCGCCACGCGGCCCCCCGGTCGCGCAACAGCTCGCCGTGCAGGGCGGCTTGGGCCTGCATGCCCCAGCCGAAGGGGTACAGCTCCTGCAGCGCGCGCACCTCACCGGCTCGCGCCCGGAAGGTCAACTCGCTGAGACAGCCGTCGAGTCCGGCCAGTCCGCCGAGTCCGGCGACGGTGCCGGGGTCGTCGAACCGCTCCAGGTTGGCCCGCAGCCAGCCGGCGAGTTGCTCGGGACCTGGGTCGGCGCCACCGCTTCCGGCGGATCCGACCGACACGGACAGACAGCGGCGGCTGATCTCCGAATCGCTGAAGAACGCGTCCTGTTGATCCTGCGGGTTCGCCGACCCCCAGCTCTTCAGGAAGTCGTCGAGCGGGATGGGCCCTTGGAACGCGGGCGGCATGGCGTCGGAGACGTGAACGAGCCCGCGCCGCTCGTCGAGGCCGTGGACGACCAGTAGATGTGCGGCGTGGACATCGCCGAAGGCGGGCCTGAACGGGAGGAAGAAGTTGTCCACGGCGGCGATGACCAGCCGCCCCTCCGTCATCGCCTCGCGTATCTCGCGCAGCGGATCGTCCGGGTCCGCCGGGCGCCACCACGAGGAACTCACGTCGTGGTGGGGGAAGAGGCTGCGGCCCAGGTCGCCCTCGTAGCGGCAGGGGTAGTAGAACTCCTCCGACCGCACGTCGTCCGGGACGTACAGGAACTCCCAGCCGGCGCCGAGCGCGAACAGCGGGTTCATACCGGCCCGGGCCAGCACCGACGCGAAGGTGGACTGGAGGCAGCTGATCGGGTCCCGGTACCAGAGGAGGGGTGCCTCGGTCTGGACGGAGTCCGGTACGGAGTCGGTCACCGCGGGCGTCGCGAAGTCACTGGTCATGGCCGGCCTCCGGGGCGATGGTGACGGGCTCCCGCGAGAACGCGGCCTTCTGCAAGGTCGCGGCGAAGACGTGGACGGCGGCATGACGCGGCAGCCGGAATCCGCTCAGGTCCGCCCGGCGGGTGACGGGGACGCGCTGCGACCACAGCATGGCCGAAACGCCCCGCTGGACATGGTGCGGATAGTGCATCACGGGCGTCGCGAACGCGGTCGTCTCGCCGAACCACGCGGGCGCGGCCCAGAAGTCCGAGACGCGCAGCCACTCGGGATCGACGCTGCCGTCCGCGAAGTGCATCTCCACGACGTCCTCGGATCGCCGTTCGGACGCGGTCAGCAGATGCAGCCAGTCAAAACGCCCCGCCTCGACCGCGATGAACTGCCCGTCGCAGCGCACGTTGTCGTCTCCCACCCCCACCCGCGGGAAACAGAACGGAACATCGCCGACGCTCACCGGAGCCCCCGATTCCGGCAGGTGTTCCGCCGGGAACGAGTTGCCCCAGACATTGAAAGCACCCCGCGAGGTGTGCCCGGCGGCGGAAATGCCGACGTTGTTGGAGTACGGCGCCAGATCCACGGCGCGATAGGCCGAGGCAGCCGAGGTATCGATCACGATCACTCCCCTGCTCGTAGGGATCTCGTCTCCCTGGAGTCAAACACTCGTACCTCCGGGAAACCTCCCCGAGACGATTACATCGGCGTGCCAATTTCGAGGACGGCAACAGCCGTACGGCTAATAATCCGACGAAGGCCCGCAGCTCACGCCGTAATCAGAATGATGACGCCGGACGCACCCTTCAACAGCACACCGTCTCAGTGCTACGGTCCGAAAGAGAAAGGAGGACCGATGAAGAATCCGAACCGAGAGAACAATCCGAACCGGACAAACAATTCAAACCGGCCCGAGAACCCGCGCATTATCGCGATGTGGAGCGCACCCCGATCCCGTTCCACCGCGTTCCTCCGCATGATGATGGAGCGCGAGGACCTCACCACGCTGCACGAGCCCTTCTCACACCTGGCGGACTTCGGTTCGACCGAGGTGGCGGGACGTGTGATCGAGACGGAGACGGGGCTGATCGAGGCCATTCGCGGACTGGCCCGGACCACCCCGGTCTTCTTCAAGGACACGACGGACTTCCGCTTCCCGGAGGTGCTGGCGGACCAGCGCTTCCTGACGGAGGCCCGGCACACGTTCATCATCCGGAAGCCGGACGAGGTCATCGCCTCCCACTACGCACTCAACCCCGACGTCACGGCCGACGACATCGGCTTCGGGCGGCTGCACGAACTGTTCGAGGCGGTCGGTACGGCGACCGGTGACGTACCCGTGGTGGTGGACTCCGACGACCTGCTCGACCACCCCGCCGAGACCGTCAGGGAGTACTGCGCCCAGGTCGGACTCCCCTTCCTCCCCGGCACCCTGAACTGGGCGACCGGGATGCGCGAGGAGTGGCGCAAGGCCCCGCAGTGGCACCAGGACGCGGGCCGGAGCGCCGGCTTCACACGTGCCCCCCGGGAGTACGAGTTCACCGTGGACAACCATCCGACGCTGGCGGACTTCCACCGCCGGCAGCTGCCGTACTACGAGGAGCTGCACCGGCACCGGCTGTCACCGCGGGGCTGACCCTGCCGTTGACACTCATGCATGAGTCATGCATGGTCGATGGTATGGACGCTTCACTGGACGGCCGTACCGGAAACCTGCTCGGGGCTCTGGTCACCGCGCTGGGCGACGCGCAGCGGGTGGCGAGCGAGAGCACGTCCGGGCAGAGCGGGGCGACGCCGGCCGCGCTCACGTACCTGTTGCAGGAGCCCGGCGCGGGCGTCGACCAGATCTCCGGGCCGCTCGGTCTGACACAGTCCGCGGCCACCCGCCTGGTCGACCGGCTCGAACGCGACGGCAAGGCGCGGCGGGAACCGGGGGCCAACGGCCGGAAGGTGGCCATCTTCCTCACGTCGGAGGGAACACGTGAGGCGAAGCGGCTACTGGAGCTGCGCGGCGGTCTGATGGAGGACGCGATGTCCGTGCTCCGACCGCGCGAGAGAACGGTGCTGACCGGCCTCCTGGAACGGATGCTGGCCCATCTGACGACCGACGCCGATCACGGCCAACGCATCTGCCGCATGTGCGCCCTGGACGAGTGCCCCAAGCAGACGTGCCCGGTCGACACGGCAGTCGACGGCGCGGTCGTCATCCGGACGAAAGGACCGTCATGAACGGCGTCATGAACGGCAGGTTCCGGCTCCGGCCGGCGCGCGACGATTCGGTGCGCGGCGATCCGGCGCACAGCGATCCGGCGCACAGCAGGTTACGACTGACCGCCGTGGTCGGGCTGTTGCTCGTCACGGCCGTCTGGGGCGCCACGTTCCTGGTGGTCAAGGACGCCACCGTGGGCATGCCCGTCTTCGACTTCCTGACCTGGCGGTTCGCCCTCGCCGCGGTGGTGATGGCGGCGATCCGCCCGTCGGTCCTACGGCGTATCGACCGGGGCACGCTGGCGCGCGGTGCGGGGGCGGGGTTCCTGCTGGGGATGTCGTACATCCTCCAGACCCTCGGCCTGCAGCACACGTCGGCGGCCGTCAGCGGATTCCTGACCGGCCTGTTCGTGGTGATCACCCCGCTGCTGGCCTGGGCGTTGTTCCGCCAGCACCTGTCCCTGACGGCCTGGGCAGCGGCCATGACGGCGACCGCGGGCCTGGCGCTGATCACGCTCAGCGGGGTCTCGTTCGGTTCGGGTGAGGCGCTCACGCTGCTGTGCGCGGTCTTCTTCGCGCTGCACCTGCTGGCGCTGGGCCGCTGGTCCCCGGGCCGGGACGCCTACGCCCTCACCGTGGTCCAGCTGACGACGGCGTCGGTGATGTGTCTGATCGGCGCGGTCCCTCATGGCGTACGGCCGCCCCAGAGCGGCAGCACCTGGATGGCGGTCCTCGTCACGGCGGTGCTGGCCTCGGCGTTCGCGTACATGGTGCAGACGTGGGCGCAGAAGCATGTGACCGCGACGCAGGCCGCGGTGGTCCTGACCATGGAGCCGGTCTTCGCGGGCCTGTTCGCCGTGCTCGTCGGCGGCGAACGCCTCACGGTCTCCACGCTGGTCGGCGGGGCGTTGGTGGTGGCGGCGATGTTCCTGATCGAGCTACCGGGTTCACCGTCGGCGGAGTCCGACGAGGAACTCCCTGAGGGCAGTGAGGAACCCTCTCAGGGCAGCCGGAACGAGAAGAGTGATCAGAGCAAGCCGGCGCTGTGGGCGAAGGAGACGAGCTGAGCGCGGTCCCGCACGTTGAGCTTGTGCCGCAGCCGGTAGATGTGCGTACGGACGGTCGCCGAGCCGATGACGAGCTTCGCGGCGATCTCCTCGATCGGCAGGCCCTCCCCCACGAGCACGAGGATCTCCCGCTCGCGCGGGGTGAGTGACTCGACCTGGGGATCGGGGTCGCGATCCGGCCCGAACTCCCGGCTCCTGAACCAGCGGACGAGCCTTCCGGTCACATGGGGCGCGAGCATGACCTCGCCCCGGGCCGCCGCCCTCACCGCGGTGAGAAGCATTTCGCGCCCGGTCTCCTTTTCGAGGAGGGTGATCGCTCCGGCCCGTAACAGGCTCTCGATGACCCGGTCCGTCATGTCACTGGCGAAGACCACGACCCCGGGCCGCCCGTCCCGCTCCCGCGCGTTCTCCCGGATCACCCGGTGAACGAAATCGATCCCGTCCATGCCTTCGGGACTGAGGTCGGTTATCAACACGTCGGGCTTTAATTTCCGGGTCATCACGAGACATTCGACGGCACTGCCGGTCGCGGAGACTCTCGTCACGTCCGGCGCCGCGGAAAGGAGAGATTTGAGGCCGTCCCGCACGACAGGAACCGAATCGCACACGAGCACTGTCATTGCCATTGATCCGCGTCTCCCGACTCTCCCGCGACATTTTCCGACACCGACGACCGACACAATTTGTTGACGAGCATAAGATCCAAAGTTACACGGTCGCAACCAAGTGCTTGCAAAGGCGTACCACCCGCGAAGTGAACCACCTGGAAAATCGCGGATGTATTCCGTGATCGTCGATCACGCCGGTACCCGTCACAGACAACAGCAACAGACAACAGCAACGAACATCGGCCGATTCTCTGCTTCCCCATCACCAAGCCGACACTCTCGCCGGAACGGACACCATTGAATTTCGGCCACCGAAAGATCGGAATATCCGGTCGGGCGCGGTCGCGCCGGCCATGTCCTGAAAACACCTTCACCGCCGACCGCAGCAGTCACTCGGGCCGCTCCTCGTCGGCGGTCTCGCCGGCCACGGCGAGGGCGCCCACGAGGGCCGGCAGGTCACCGATGCGCGCGCTGTCGCGTACCTCGCGGGCGCGGACGGCCACTTCCGGCAGAGGTCTCCTGGACGAAGCAGGGACACGGGAGGCGTGAAGTAGGGCCGTGGGAGCGGCTGTTGACCGAACTCCGGCGACCGGAGCCCGGTCGCCGAAATCGAGGAATCCGCTGTGCCCCGGCCTTGATGTGACGGAAGATCCCCGTATGACTCAACATCAGAGCGACCCGGCACCGGCGACCGGCGCGGCCGACTCCTACCTGGCTGGACTCCGTGAACGGCTCGCCGCCGACGGGTCGGTGGTGACCGGGACCACCTGGCGCGACCGCCCGGTGATGATAGGCAGCCGGTCGGACCGCAAGGCACGGTGGTTCGGCACCAAGGCGGAACTGTTCGTCCTCGCCGCCTCGGTCCCCCAGGTCGACCAGGCCTTGCTGACCGAGTACACCGGGTGGGCCCTGGACTACGCGAAGAACCTCCGGGGCGGACTGTCCGGCGCCCGCAACGCCGCGCTGATCCTGCCCGCACTGGTCACCGGCACCGCCCGGCCCGACGCGCGGACCTGGGCCGCCAAGGACGCCCGGGTCCTCGGAACATCCCTGATCGGGCGGCCCATCACCGTGGAGACGTCGGGATCGGGAGTCACCCGGGTCACCATGTACCGGGGCGGGAGCATGTACGGCGGGATGTTCACCGGGCACGTCCTGGAGAAGGCGGCACTGTACTTCCCCTAGCGACTCCCTCACCCAGCCCTGGTAACTCCCTCACACCATCCGTAGCCCCCCAACTCCCACTCCCTCACCTCGTCAGCCGATGGGCTCCGGCATCGGCCGGACGTCGTAGGAGAGGCCGATGACGTCGCCGCCCGCCGGGTCGGCCAGTTCGACGCGCCAGCTGTCGGCGAACTGGTCGACACCCGCGGCCATGGGGATGGTCCCGGAGATCAGGACGGTCCCGGGGATCAGGTCGCCGCGGGACCGCAGGACGTCGACCCAGTAACCCGGGGTGAGAAGTTCGGCCAGCGTGCCGGTCTGGATCTCGGTCTCCGTGCCGGCGTGGCCGACCCACGCGCGCAGGGTGAGTTCGTCGAGCCGGGACTCCACATCGGCCAGCCGCCAGGCGCGGCGCGCGAGGACGTCCGGGCCCGCGTTCTTGCTCCACGCCACCCCGTGCACCTCCAGCTCGCGGTCGGTGTGATCGCACGCGGCGGTCAGCAGCAGCTCCCCGCCCTCCGCGACGACCAGCGCCCACTCGGCCTCGCCGGACGTGCGCCCGTGCTGGACCGCGACCCGCTCCGTCTGCTGGGCGAGGTACGGGGAGACGGGATAGAGCGCCGGCGTCACGGACGGACCCGGCACGCCCAGCTCGGCGAGTTCGGCGACGTGCGCGGCGACATCGTCCTGGCTGCGCCCGGCGTACCCGGCGTTGAGGACCTGGACGACATCGACCTCGCGGGTCGATCCGTCGGGCAGTTCGAAGGTCAGCACGGACATGAGGGCACTCCCAGAGATCGGGGAACAGGGAACGGGCCACGGGAAACGGGGGCCGGAGAGCCGAGAGCGGGCCTCCGGAACCTGATTTCTCCGCGGTTAACTTCCGGCGCAGGGCTTGCGCATACGACCTGTATACAAGAAGTATGCCGGAAGGTCGATGTCTCCGAGCAAGGATGGGCACCATGCACGACACCCCGAAGAGCGGCACCGACGCTCCGAAGAGCGACGCCGGCGCCCCCCGGAGCGACACCGCCGCCTCGGCGAAACGCTCCGGCGTCCGCCGCGCCTTCGTCGCCAGCCTCACCGGCACCGCCCTGGAGTGGTACGACTTCGCCGTCTACTCCGCCGCCGCGGCCCTCGTCTTCGGCGACCTCTTCTTCCCCTCCGAGGACCCGCTCACCGGCACCCTCCTCGCGTTCTCCACCTACGCGGTCGGCTACCTCTCCCGCCCCCTCGGCGGCTTCGTCTTCGGCCGGCTCGGCGATGTGATCGGCCGCAAGAAGGTGCTGATCGCCACCCTCGTCCTGATCGGCGTGGCCACCTTCGCCATCGGCCTGCTGCCCGCCTACGGCACGATCGGCGTGGCCGCGCCCATCGCCCTGGTCGTGCTGCGCTTCGCCCAGGGCGTCGGCGTGGGCGGCGAGTGGGGCGGCGCGGTACTGCTGTCCAGCGAGTTCGGCGACTCCCGCCGCCGGGGCTTCTACGCCTCCGCCGCCCAGGTGGGCCCGCCCGCGGGCAACCTGCTCGCCAACGGTGTGCTCGCCGCCCTCGGCGCCCTGCTGACCGAGGCGCAGTTCGAGTCGTGGGGCTGGCGGGTTGCGTTCCTGCTGTCCGGCGTCCTGGTCGGCTTCGGGCTCTGGATCCGGGCCAAGCTGGAGGAGACCCCGGTCTTCAAGGCGATGGAGGCCGAACAGTCCCGCCCCCAGACCCCGATCCGCGAGGTCTTCACCACCCAGCCCCGCGCCCTCACCGCCGCGATCCTGTGCCGGGTCGGCCCCGACGTCCTCTACGCGATGTTCACCGTCTTCGTCCTGACCTACGCCACCCAGGAACTCGACATGTCGCGCGGCTCCGCCCTCGCGGCCGTCCTCATCGGCTCCTCGGTCCAGGTCTTCCTGATGCCCCTGGCCGGCGCCCTCTCCGACCGCGTCAACCGCCGCCTGCTGTACGGCATTTCAGCGATCGCCGCCGCCGTGTGGCCGTTCGTGTTCTTCCCGATGGCCGCAGGCGGTTCCTGGCTGCCGCTCGCCGCCGGAGTCCTCGTCGCCCTGGTGATCCACTGCTGCCTCTACGGCCCGCAGGCCGCCTTCATCGCCGAACAGTTCTCGCCCCGCCTGCGCTACACCGGCTCCTCGCTGGCCTACACCCTGGCCGGCATCATCGGCGGCGCGATCGCCCCGCTCCTCTTCACCACCCTGCTGAGCGCCTACGACAGCTGGGTGCCGCTGGCCCTCTACATCGCCCTCGCCTCCGCGATCTCCCTGGTCGGCGTCATGCTGGGCCGTAACCCCGAGGCCGCCGTGGACGAGGACGAACAGCTCGCGGCGCCGAAGACCCCGGCCACGGCAGACCTCCACTGACACCACCCACACCAACCCTCCCCGGACAAGGAGGCACCGCCCCATGCGGATCGCCCTGAGCCAGCTCACCACCGGCCCCGACCCCGAGAAGAACCTGCGCCTCGTCGAGGAGTGGACGCGCCGCGCCGCCGACGCCGGAGCCCGCGTCGTCGTCTTCCCGGAGGCGTCGATGGCCTGCTTCGGCACCCCGCTGACCCCGCTCACGGAGCCCCTCGACGGCTCGTGGGCCGACGGCGTCCGCGAGATCGCCCGCACGACCGGCACGGTCGTCGTGGCCGGCATGTTCACCCCGGCCGACGAGGGCCGGGTGACCAACACCCTGCTGGCCACGGGACCCGGCGTCGAGGAGTCGTACGACAAGATCCATCTCTACGACGCCTTCGGCTTCCGCGAGTCCGAGACCGTGGCCCCGGGTTCGCGCCCCGCCGTGATCGACGTGGACGGGGTCCGGCTGGGCCTGGCCACCTGTTACGACGTCCGCTTCCCGGAGCTGTTCCGGGCGCATGCCGACGCCGGGGCGGTGGGCACCCTGCTGGCGGCCTCCTGGGGTGCGGGCCCCGGCAAGCTCGACCAGTGGCAACTGCTGGTGCGGGCCCGCGCGTTGGACGCCACCGTCTGGGTCGCCGCCGTCGGCCAGGCCGATCCCGGCACCGGTCCGGGCCCGGTGCCGACCGGCATCGGGCACAGCCTGGTGGTCGGCCCCGACGGGACCGTACGGGCGTCCCTCGGCGCCGAGCCGGAGCTGCTCGTGACCGACCTGGACGTCGACGAGGTCGGCGCGGTCCGCGAGAAGACGTCCGTACTGGCGAACCGGCGGCCTGAGGTGTGGCGATGAGCGGACCCGAGCTGGAGTTCCACCGCCCCGACGGACCCTGGGTCGGCGCGGGATCCGGCGTCGAGGAGTGCGTGCTGGCCGAGGACCCGGACAGCGGGCGGCGTACCGCGCTCGTCCGGTGGGCGCCGGGCACGGACTCCTCGGCCGCGGGCGTGGCCCTGCACGACGTGTGGGAGGAGGTCTATCTCGTCGAGGGAGCGATGCACGACCTGACGCTGGACCGCACCTTCACGGCGGGCATGTACGCCTGCCGTCCTCCGGGTATGCCGCACGGGCCGTGGACCTCGGCGGACGGCGTGACGATGCTCGTGATCACGTATCCCTGACTCCGCGGAGCGGCCTCAGCCGTCGAGGAGCACCTTGAGGGTCGACCGCAGGTGGTGGTCGATGGCCGCGCACGCGGCCTGCGCGTCACCGGCGGCGAGGGCGTCGACGATGGCCTCGTGCTCGTCGAGCACCGCCTTCTGCCGACCCTGCTGGTTGAAGACGGCGACCACTCCGGCGCGGACCTGGCGGCTGCGCAGACCGTCGTAGTGCCGGTCCAGAAGGGTGTTTCCCACGGCCGACACGAGGGACGCGTGGAAGCGGTGGTCCACGGCGATGAACTCGTGGGTCTCCTCGGCGCCGGTGAGCGCGCGCTGCTGTTCCAGCAGGGAGCGGAGTTCCTCCAGGGGCACCCGCTCGGCCTCGACGAGCCGCTCGGCCGCGTACCGCTCGACCAGGCCGCGCAGCTCCATCAGCTCCCGGACCTCGCGCCCCGTCAGCGGCGCCACCCGGGCACCGCGCTTGGGCACCAGCTCGACCAGGTCCTCCGCGGCGAGCATCAGCAGCGCCTCGCGGATGGGGGTGCGGGAGACACCGATACGATCGGCCAGCTCCTGCTCCGACAGGAACGCCCCCTGCATCTCGGGGTCCGTCAGCACCGTGTCCTTGAGATACGTGTAGGCCTTCTCCCGACCGGACGCCACGGCAACCCCCAGACATCGCATACAGTTTGTATACCGACGCTACCACGCGCGTTCCCGCCCGAGAGAGCCGTACGGCGTCGGCCTGCGCCCCGCCTCCGGAAGCCGGCGCCTACGCACGAGCTCTGCTCAGTGGATAGAGTTCGACGGACTGGACTCCGATCAGAGCCCTTTGACGTAACGGCCTGGTGTTCGGCACACGGCCACACCAGGCAGAGGGTGCAATACACCGAAAGTGACAGAATTGACCATGAGCAACGTCTACTTCGACATCACCATCGACGGCGCCCCCGCCGGCCGCATCGTCTTCAACCTCTTCGACGAGGTCGTCCCGAAGACCGCCCGCAACTTCCGCGAGCTGGCCACCGGGCAGAACGGTTACGGCTACGCCGGTTCCGGCTTCCACCGCGTCATCCCGCAGTTCATGCTGCAGGGCGGTGACTTCACCAACCACAACGGCACCGGTGGCAAGAGCATCTACGGTGAGAAGTTCGCGGACGAGAACTTCGACCGGAAGCACGACCGCCCGTACCTGCTGTCGATGGCGAACGCCGGCCGCAACACCAACGGCTCGCAGTTCTTCGTCACCACCGTCGTCACCTCGTGGCTCGACGGCAAGCACGTCGTCTTCGGCGAGGCCGTCGAGGGCACGGAGATCATCGACAAGATCGAGTCCCTGGGCTCGCAGTCGGGCTCCACGAAGGCCAAGATCGAGATCGCGGCGTCGGGCGTCGTCGAGGGCTGAGCCGCCCCCGTACACAATCGTGATCGCGGGCCCCGGTGATGATGTCTCGTCGCCGGGGCCCGCGGCATGTCCGGCGCGGGACCGCGGGGCAGACGCCACGCAGGCGCCGGGACACGCCCTCAGCCGTGCAAGGTCCGGGCCAGGAAATCCGTGACCAGGTCCATCGTGCGGCGGGTCGACCAGGGCAGCCCGACCTCCTCGTCGTCGAGGACGGCCAGGTCGCCGTGGCCGGCGCCGAGGAGGACGACGCGGGTCGAGTCGGCGCCGTGCGCGCGCAGGGCCTCGTGCAGCAGCAGCGTCTGGCTGGGCGAGACGACCGGGTCGGCGGTGCCGTGCAGGAGCAGGAAGGCGGGCAGCGCCGGGTTGGAGTCGAGGTGGCTGATCGGGTTCGCCTCGGCGGCGGCCTGCGGGGCGTCGGCCAAAGAGGCGCGGCTGGTACGGCCGTTGACGAACATCGCCGCGATGTTGTCCGCCCCCTCGAACCTCGCCCGCGTCGCCGGGTCGAAGTCGGCCACGATGCGGGTCAGGTCCGAGGCGCCGAAGTTGTCCACGACGGCCTGGACCGCGGCGTCGGGGTCCGCGGCCTCGGGATCCGTCGTCGCGGGATCGGACAGGGACCGTCCGCCGAGCGCTCCGGTCATCGCGACCAGGTAGCCCCCGGCCGACTCGCCCCACAGCGCGACGCGCTCCGTGTCGATGCCGTACTCCTCCGCATGGGCACGCAGGTGGCGCAGCGCGCTCTGCACGTCGGCGACGGCGTCGCGGAAGGTGGCGTCCTGGGGAATGGTGCGGTACTCGATGCTGGCGACCGCGAATCCCGCCTCCGCCACATAGGACTTGGTGTCCGGCGCCAGTTCCTTCCTGGAGATCATGAAACCGCCGCCGGGGACATAGACCACGAGCGGCGCGGGTTCGTCCGTGTCGGGGACCATCAGGTCCAGCCGTAGCGGAACCGGGGTGCCGTCGGTGCCCCTGCGCGTCGCATACACGATGTCGTGCCGCTCGGAGAGCTTCCGCTTGCCCAGCGTGATCTGGGGCTCGTCCATGGGGTCTACGACGATGCTGGTGCTGGTGTCGCTCTCGGCCACCGAGGTGGCGTAGGCGAGGACTTCGCGGGGCGTGGCATCGGCCGGGGTGAACTCGGGGCGCGGGGTGGTGGGTTCGGTCAGGGTGTCGCTTCCTCCGGGGGTCGGGAAGGCGGCGGGCGCCTTCGCCGAGGTGGGGGCGGTCAGCTGGTCAGGAAGGAGTCCAGGAGACTGTTGACCAGCTCCGGGCGGGTGGCGAAGGCGAAGTGGTCCGCGCCGGGCAGCTCGGCCAGGCGGGCGTCGGCGATGGTGGTGCGCAGGTACAGGGAGACCTCGGTGGGCACCTCCTGCCCGATGGTGCTCGCCATCAGAAGGGTGGGCGCCTCGACGGCCGGGAGCAGGGCCCGGTCGTCGTCCAGGGAGATGTCCTCGAAGAAACCGAGCAGGGTCCGTACGCCGGCGTTGTGGCTCATCTCCCGGAACCAGGCGCCGAGTTCGGCCGCGCGGGCGGCGTCCACGTCGGCGAAGACGACCTCGGGGTCGAGCACGGCGTCGGTGATGCCCTCGATGCCGCCCTCGGCCGCCGCGTCGGTGAAGCGGGCGATCCCCTTCTCATCGAAGCCGTAGGGCCAGTCGGCGGAGCGACGGAACGTGGGCGAGCCGTTGATGACCGCCAACTTGCCCACGAGGTCCGGGTGTTCGGCGGCGAAGCGCAGCGCGACGTGTCCTGCGGAGGCGAAGCCGACCAGCAACGGGGCCGTGAGTCCCAGGTGTTGGATCAGCGCCGCGAGGTCGGCGACGTACAGGGCGGTGACGCCGGTTACGGCGGGCGGCAGTTCGCTGGAGGCGCCGTAGCCGCGCAGGTCGAGGAAGACGTTGCGGGCGCGGGTGTCGAAGAACTCCCGCTGGGCCGACCAGGAACGGGAGTCGAGGGGCAGGCCGTGCACCCAGACGATCACCGACGCGGCGGGATCGGTCAGGCCGGTCTCGTAGTAGGCGATACGGCCGCCCGGTACGTCGAGGTGGCGGGCCTGGCCGAGGCCGAGAGGGGTCGCGGGCATGACGGAGTCTCTCCCAGAAGGTGTGCGCGGGGCGGCGGGGTCTACAGGTCGGTGGGGTACGCGACCCCGTCCAGGCCGGGGACGACGACCTTCGCGGGGTCGTTGCCGGCCTCGACGAGTTGGCGTACGGCGAAGTCGGTGACGCAGCCGGAGAGCAGTTGGCGTGGGTCCTCCAGGACCATGCGCAGCCGGGTGGTCATGGCGCGCCAGTCGTCGGGGCCGTGGATCACCGGCATCTCGCTGATCTCCGCGAGGGCGGGGTCCGCGACGTCGGGAGCCGTCAACTGCCCCGGTGCGTAACGGGGATAGCCGTCGAACATCAACTCCCCCAGCTCCACGGTGGCACGCGTGTTGAACCAGATACGGCGCAACGGCTCCTCCAGCGCGGCGACTTCGGTCAGGTCGCCGTCGACGGGGGTGGCGAAGGTGGGGGCGTGCGGCGCCATGTAGAGCCGCTCCAGGGGCAGTTGGTAATCGGAGGCGCCCAGGATCATGGTGGCGACGCTGGAGGTGTTCCACGTGACGCCCGCGGTGGGGCGGCCCTGCTGGCCGGCGATCACGACCATCGCGCGGGCCCAGTCGATCTTCTGCGTGGTGAACCAGCGCAGGATGCGGTAGGAGATGTCCAGGCCGGCGAGGAAGAACGTCGCGATCATCATCTGGTTGACCGGGACGGGCAGTTGGCCACAGGGGCCGCCTTCCAGGTAATCCTCGCGCAGGGTACGGGAGTTGAGGTACGACTCGTCGGCCAGGGCGGCGCGCAGATAGCGGGCGGTGACCGCGCACGCGTAGTCGACCATGTCGGCGATCGCCTGCTCGCGACCCCGGTACGCCTCCACGGCGATGGTCTCGCGCCACAACTCGGCGCTGTTGGCGGCGCGCGAGCGCTCGACCTCGCGCAGCAGCCGCTCAGCCTCGGCGCGCCAGCCGAAGTCGGCGTACTTCTCGTGGAGTTGGACGAGGGTGGCCACGGCGGGGCCTAGATGCGAGACACCGGCCAGTTCCTTGAAGCCGCGGGTGGAGACGCGGAAGCCTTCGACGGTGGGCGGCCGGCCGTCGCCGGGATAGAGCGCGAAGTCGGCGCTGGTGGCCACGATCAGCGGGTCGGCGCTGCCGTGTTCGACGGCGGCCCGGGTCAGATGCGAGCCGATGCTGCCGGGCCCGGCCGTGTAGGTCGTGAACAGGTCGACGAGTTCGGGACTTTGGTGGGACGGCATCGGCGGTTCCTTTCTCCAGATCTCCAAAGGCCGTGATCTTCAAAGGGCACGATCTTCAAAGGGCGTGGCCTCGGCCGACTCCTACTGGTCGAAGCGGTACAGCACGGTCCGGGCCGCGAAACGGACGTCCGCGCTGAGGCTGTTGCTGACGGCGACCAGCAGGCTCCCGTCGTGGCCGCGCAGCACGGCGGCATCGGTGGCGCCCGTGGTCGGGAAGGACCGCACGGCCGTGAGGCGTCCGTCCGCGAACCGGTAGAGCTCGGAGTCCAGCGCGGTGACGGGCTCGGCCTGGGTGCCGAGGATGAAGTTGACGCGTACGACGTACAGCCCGTGCTCGGTGTCGAGGACGGCGAACTCGCGCGCCCCGAGCCCGTCGAGCACCTGGTGTTCGACGAAGCGCTCCCCGTCCCAGCGCAGCAGCCGGGAGGGGCTCGCCAGACAGGCGACCAGCAGGTAGGTCTCGCCCTGCGCGTCGGTGAAGTGGGCGAAGGCGCGGCCGTGTTGGGGCGCGAGGTCCTGGACGTGCTCGAACTTCTCGCCGTTCCAGCGGAGCAGTACCGAGGGGCGCACATGGTCGGCGTAGGCGAGGAAGTGCTCGCCGCCGAGTTCGAAGGCGTGCCAGTTGTAGCCCCAGAGCGCGTCGACGTCCTGGAGTGCGGTGAAGCGGGTGCCGTCCCAGGTGTAGATGCGGGAGGGCTGGTTCTCGTCCTCGTGGCCGGGGACGGTCACTCCCTGGGCCAGGGCGAGGAAGTGCCGCTCACCGATGGTGAAATGGCGCCACTGCTTGGCCGCGAAGCCCAAGACGCTCTGGAAGGGCTTGAATTGGGTTCCGTCCCACTCGAAGACCGTGGAATCGGTGGTGTATTCGTACGGCCCCTTGCCCGAGCGGATGTCGGCCACGGCCAGGAAGGCGCGCTCGCCGATCCGGAAGAACTCCGCGTCCTCGCCACCGGGCGCCGGCAGGGCCTGGAAGGGCTCGTACGTGTCGGCGCCCTCGGCCCGGCGCAGCAGGAGCAGTTCGGTGTCGCTGTCCCCGCCGTTCATGCCGGCCGGGGTCCCGGGGATGTCGTAGGCGAGTTGGGGGATCGCCAGCAGCTGCATGCCGTCGAGTTCGAAGGGCTCCACGGCACGCGCCCCGGATGTGGGCAGTGCGCCTACCTCCGTCAGGCGGGGTGTGTGGGTGGCGGACATGTGGTTCCTCGATTCGGGGTACGGCAGCGGTTCGGTGCACGACGGCGGGAGCGCGGGGCGACTCGATCAGCGGGGCGGGTCGGACTGAAGCCGGCCGTCTGCTGTCACAGGCGAGGCAGGTCGGGCTGGAGCAGGCCGTGTGCCGCGAGCCGGGTCAGCGCCTCGACCGCCGCATCGCCCTCCGCCTCGCTCTCCGGCGGGGCCACGAGCTGACAGAAGCGCTCGATCATGGCGACGACCGCGAGCGCGGTGAGTCGCGCGTCCACATCCGGAGCGGCGAGCCGACGTGCTTCCGCCACATGTGCGGTCCAGATCGTGACGTGCCGTGCCCGCATCCCCTCCCAGTGCGCGGCGAACTCCGCGCTGACCAGCGAGGCCTCGTATATGGCGGTCATCTCCGCGCGGTGGTCGCAGTAGATGTCCCAGTAGGCGCGCACGTGCCCGCGGATGTCGTCGACCCCGTCGAGGGCATGCCCTTCCCCGGACTGCTCGACGACGCGTTCGCGCAGGGCGGCGGCGAAGTCGTCCGCTAGCGAGCGCAGCAGGTCGTCCTTGTCGGTGAAGTACCGGTAGAAGATCCCGGCCGACTTGCCCGCCTCGGCGGTGATGTCGCCGATCTTCGTCGACAGGTAGCCCTGGCGCGCTATCACCCGCAGGGCGGCGGCCTTGAGCTCGGCCGCGGAGCGTTCACCCTTGGACGTGGCGGTTGCGGGCATGGGTCCTCCGACGATCACGTGAGCAGAAAACTAAATCTGAATTCAGTTTCAGTTATGCCCACGCACTTGTCAACCGGAGCGGAATCCGGGCAGAGACTGGCGCTCCGCGGGTACTACGCCGGCACTTCGCCGCCGGCGGCGTCCTCGTGCCGCGCCCCCGGGCTGACGAGCCCCGTCTCGTACGCGACGACGACCGCCTGGGCCCGGTCGCGCAGGGAGAGCTTGGCGAGGATGTGGGAGACGTGGGTCTTGACCGTGGCCTCGGAGAGGTGGAGCCCGGCGGCCAGTTCGGCGTTGCTCAGGCCTTGGGCGAGCAGGCGCAGGACGTCGAGTTCGCGGGGCGTGAGAGCGGCCAGGTCGCGATGGAGGGCGGCCGTTTCCGGGGCCCGGCGGGCGAACCGCTCGACCAGGCGGCGCGTGATCGCGGGGGCGAGCAGCGCGTCACCGGCACGGACCGTGCGGACTGCGGCGACGAGATGTTCCGGCGTGACGTCCTTGAGGAGGAAGCCGCTCGCTCCGGCGGCCAGCGCGGCGTAGACGTAGTGGTCGAGATCGAACGTGGTCAGCATGACCACGCGCGGCGCGTCCACGGCACCAACATCCGTGAGAATGCGCCGCGTTGCCTCCAGACCGTCCATCTCCGGCATCCGGATGTCCATCAGCACCACGTCGGGCCGCGTGCGCCGGACCGCGTCGACGGCTTCGGCACCGTCGGTCGCCTCGGCGACGACCTCGATGCCGTGGGCGTCGAGGATCAGCCGGAATCCGGTCCGTACGAGGGCCTGGTCGTCGGCGACCACGACGCGCGGGGCACGGTTCACGGGGCCTCCAGGGGGATCAGGGCCCGCACGCGGTAGCCGCCGAGCGGGCGGGGGCCGGTGCGCAGGGTGCCGCCGTAGACGGCGAGGCGCTCGCGGAGGCCGATCAGTCCGCGGCCGTTGCCGGTGGCCGCGGCGGGGCCCGGCCTGCCGCCGGTGTCGGTGACCTCGACCTGCAATTCGCCGTCGCTGTACGACACTTGGACGCTCGCGTCGGCGCCGGTCGCGTGTTTGACGGTGTTGGTCAGGGCTTCCTGGACCACGCGGTAGGCGGCGAGTTCGATGCCGGCGGGGAGGGAGCGGGGCGCTCCGGAGACAGTCAGTTCGACCGGCACGCCGGCGCCGCGCATGCGGCCGATCAGTGCCTCCAGCCGGTCGAGCCCCGGTTGCGGATCCAGGTCCGGGTTCTCCAACTCGTATGCATCCTGGCCCAGTTCCATGGTCAGCAGGCCCATCACGTCACGCAGCTCCCCCATCGCCGCCCGGCCGCCCGCCTCGACGGCGAGGAGTGCCTCGCGCGCCCGCTCCGGGGACTTGTCCATGATCGTGCGGGCGGCGCCGGCCTGGATGACCATCACGCTGACGTTGTGCGTGACGACGTCGTGCAACTCCCGGGCGATCCGGGCCCGTTCGTGTTCTACGGCCCGACGCAGCTCCTCGGCCCGGGCGCTCTCCACCGCGGTGAGCCGGGTGCGGGTCTCGGCGGCCCGGAGTTTCCAGGTGCGCAGTCCGATGGCGGCCACGACGATCGGCACCGAGATGAACAGGGGCACGTACTGGGTGGGCACGGTCGGGGCGACGTAGAAGTACGGGTCGACCGGGCCGACCTGGCCCGATCTGCTGATGACGGCGACCGCCACGGCGAGGCTCGCCAGGGTCGGCAGGCGGTGCGGGCTGTAGGCCGCCGCGCTGTAGGCGGCGATGACGCAGGCGTAGAAGGTGAGCCGGGCGACGTCGTCCGGGGTCAGTGCCGTCGCGACCGTCACGAGCCACAGGACGGCGAGGGGGTAGCGGCGCCGCCACGCGAGCGACGCCGAGGCGAGGAACACCAGAATGACCAGGTCGGTCATGCGGTGCCGGTGGGCCTCGTCGTAGCCGTCGCCCCACGCGTACTGCACCGACACGAAGGTGAGAACGAGCGCGAGCGCGGCGTCGACCAGCCGCTGTTGCCCTGCGGGGCGCGGCAGTTGACCACCGGGGCGCAGCAACGCGCCGACCGCCCGGCGCAGCCGGACCGGGACCAGCCGAGCCGGAAACGACCGATCCGGTACTGGTCGAGCCGAGACCGGTCGAGCCGGAGCTTCCTCTCCCACCGTCACCGGCCCATTCTCTCGGGTACCGACAGCGCCCGGAATCCCTCCGGCGGACGGGCCGCCTACATCCGTCGGCTACATCTCAAGGATGACGCCATGGCCCATCACCCCAGTGCGGTACGGCAATTGGTCCGGGCGACCGGCGCGCCCGGGCCGGTCGGCTTCCTAGCGTCGTGGCATCCGATCCAGAAGGGCCACCACGCCGATGCCGAACCCGCTGCCCCTGCCCCTCCCCCAGCCCCTGCCACCACCGCTCATCGAACTCCTCGATGTGAGCCGCCGCTACGGCAGCGGGCCGCCCGCACTGGAGGACGCGTCGCTGAGCGTGCGGGCCGGTGAGGCCGTCGCGATCCTCGGGCCGTCGGGCAGCGGCAAGTCCACCCTGCTGAACCTCATCGCCGGTCTGGACCGGCCGGACTCCGGGTCCGTCACCGTGGACGGGGTGCGGGTGGACCGGCTGGGCGAGGCCGGGGCGGCGCGGTACCGGCGGGCGAAGATCGGGATGGTCTTCCAGTTCTTCCATCTGCTGGACGATCTCTCGGTCGCCGACAACGTGGCGCTGCCCGCGCGGCTGGCGGGCCTAGGGCGACGCGACTCGCAGAACAGGGCGGCCGAACTGCTGGAGTCACTCGGCGTCGCCCGGCACGCCGGCGCCCATCCGAACCGGCTGTCCGGCGGCGAACGCCAACGGGTAGCCGTGGCAAGGGCGTTGATGAACCGTCCCCCGCTCCTCCTCGCCGACGAGCCGACCGGCGCGCTGGACTCCGCGTCCGGCGAGGAAGTAAGCCGCCTGCTAAGGGAGTTGAACACCGACGGCCAGACGATCGTCGTCGTCACACACGACACGGAGCTGGCGCGATCGTGCACGCGGCGCACGATCCGCCTCGTCGACGGCCGGATCACGTCCGACACCGCCAACCCCGTCGCGGATCCGGAGTCCGTCCGATGAGCGCGCTGAGCCGGGTGATCCGCTCGGGCATGGCCCGTCGCCGGGTACAGACGCTGGTGATCGGACTGGCCACGATGCTCGCTGTGACCGCGTCCGTCCTCGGCGGTGCGCTGCTCATGTCGTCCGAGGCACCGTTCGACAAGGCCTTCGACCGGCAGAACGGGGCGCAGTTGACGGCACAGTTCGACGCGAGGATGACTACGGCCGCCCAACTCGCTGACTCCGCAAAGGCGTTGGGAGTCACGGCAACGTCTGGCCCGTTCCCGACCGCGACCGTCACGCCGGGGTTCGACGGCCAGAGCGGCGCACCGCTCTCCGTTGCGGGCCGCTCGACACCCGGCGGCGAGATCGACAAGATGACGATGACCAAGGGCCGTTGGGTCAAGAGCCCCGGCGAGATCGTCCTCTCGGCGGATACCGGACCCGAGGGCCGGCTCGGCCGGAAACTGGAGTTCCCGGACCTGCCCGGCAGCCCGACACTGACGGTGGTCGGGGTGGCCCGCTCGGTCAGCCGTACCGCCGACGCCTGGGTACTGCCGTCGCAGATAGCCGAGTTGACCCTGTCCGGCAAGGTCACCGGCTACCAAATGCTCTACCGCTTCACCCACGCCGACACCTCGGCTCGGATGTCCCGGGACCGCGAGGCGATCACCGCGACGACACCCGCGAACTCACTCACGGGGGCGCAGTCCTGGCTCGGCGTGAAGAAGGTCGCCACACGGGAGACCGCCCTGTTCGTACCGTTCCTGGTCGCGTTCGGCGTGCTGGGCCTGGTCATGTCGGTACTGATCGTGGGCAACGTGGTCGCCGGCGCGGTGGCGACGGGCCGACGCCGCATCGGCATCCTCAAGGCCGTCGGTTGCACGCCGGGCCAGGTCGTACGGGCATGCGCGGGACAGGCCCTGATCCCGGCAGCAGTAGGGGCCGCACTGGGTACGGCCGCCGGTCATCTGCTCGCCGCCCCTGTCCTCTCCGACACCGCGGACGCCTACGGCACGGCCGGGCTCGGCGTCGAGTTGTGGGTCGATGTCGCGGTGATCGGCGGGGTGTTGGGCCTGGTCACACTCACCGCGTGCGCGAGCGCCTGGCGGGCGGGGCGGCTGCGTGCGGTCGACGCGCTGGCGGTCGGTCGGACGCCGGGGGTGGGGCGGTGGCGGCGGACAGCCCGACTCGCCGCCCGGCTGCCGGTGTCGCGGGCCGTTGGGCTGGGGCTGGCGCGGCCGTTCGCGCGGCCCGCGCGTGCCGTCGCGATGGTCGTCGCGGTGTTGTTCGGTGTCGCGGCCGTCATCTTCGCCGTCGGCCTGTCCTCGTCGTTGGGCGAGGTGATCGCGTCCAAGAACCACAACGCGGCCGACGTCACCGTCAGTTCAGCGGTCGGGCCGGGCCAGGCGGTCCGCCAGGGACAGCCGACCTCCGCCGATCCCACCCATTCCACCGATCCCGCCACCGTCGCCTCGATCACCGCCGCCATCGCCGCCCAACCCGGCACCCGCGCCTCCTACGGCAGCGCCACCACAGACGCGACCGTCTCGGGGATGAGCGGACCCGTCACCGTGACCGCGTTCGACGGTGACGCCTCCTGGGGCGGCTACACGATGGTCAGCGGGCGGTGGTTCACCGGGGCAGGCGAAGCCGTCGTGCCCAGCACCGTCCTCACCGCCACCGGAGCGAAGGTCGGCGACACCGTCACACTCACCGTGCGGGGCAAGGCAGTTGAGGTCCGGATCGTCGGCGAGGTATTCGACACCGGCCACGACGGCAGGACCGTCCTCACGGACGCGGCCACGCTCAAGCCCGCCGTACCCGGCCTCAACTCCACCACCCTGTACGTCGATCTGAAACCCGGCACAGACCTGCACGCGTATGTCACCGCGCTCAACACCGAGTTGAAGCCTCTGGGGGTCACCGCGAGCACCGGCAAGTCCTCGAACGGCAGCGGCACCGTCAACGTCCTCGACTCGCTCACCGCGCTGCTCACCCTGATGCTGGTGTGCGTCGCCGGGCTCGGTGTGCTGGGCGGGGTCGTCCTCGACACCCATGAGCGCGTCCACGATCTCGGCATCCACAAGGCGCTCGGCATGACACCCCGGCAGACCGTCACGATGGTCGTCACCTCGGTCGTCCTGCCCGGACTGGCCGGCGGCGCCCTCGGTGTGCCGCTGGGCCTGGCCGTGCACGGCGCGGTGATCCCCGCGATGGGCCACGCGGCGGGCCTACGGCTGCCCCGCTCCGTCATCGAGGTCTACGACGCCCAGGGCCTGGTCCTGCTCGGACTCGCCGGTGTCGGAGTCGCCGTACTCGGCTCCCTGCTGCCGGCCGGCTGGGCGGCACGCATCCGCACGGCGACCGCGCTCCGCGCCGAGTAGAGCCCAATGGATGCGCCGCGAGGGCACGCAACCCTCTCGCAACCTTGCCTGTGATGTGCTGGCCCACCCGCACCCCACCCGGCTCCCTGGGACGGCTGACATGGACGACACCACCCCGCGCGTCGAACTCACCTCCGCCGCGGCCGACCTGCTGCGCCAACTCCACGCACAGCACGGCCCGTTGATGTTCCACCAGTCCGGCGGCTGCTGTGACGGCAGTGCGCCCATGTGCTACCCGGAGGGCGAGTTCCGCACCGGCGGTTCGGACGTGCTGCTCGCCGAGCTGGTGGTCGAGGGCGTGCCGGAGCCCGTGACGTTCTGGATCTCGCGCAGTCAGAACGAGGTGTGGAGCCATACCCGGCTGATCGTGGACGTCGTAGCAGGGCGCGGCAGCGGTTTCTCGTTGGAAGCACCCGAGGGGGTGCGTTTTCTCACTCGTTCCCGTGTAGTCGGCGCCTAGCGGCCCCGCCGGTCATCGTCATCTGCTGCACTTCCCCTGAGACTTGAGAGAGTTGACGAGACATCAGGGGTTCCTGTGACGCACCGTCAAAAACGTTTAAGAGCAGGCAAATTCGTCCTCGCACAGCTCACGGCATTCGGCGCGCTGGCCGGTGCGGCCCTGGTCGGGGCGGCACCGGCCGACGCCGTCCCGGGCACCACGCGGCTCGCGCCCGGTGTCACCTACCGGCAGTTCGACATCACCGCGGCCAAGGGTGTGACCCACGCCCATGTGGTCGTCGTGGACCTGCGCAACACCCATGTGCGCGTCAACCTGCTGTACCCGGGCGCGGTGGCGGCCCGGGAGCCCGTCTCCCAGCTGGCCGACTCCGCGGGCGCCGTCGCGGGCGTCAACGGCGACTTCTTCAACATCAGCGAGACCCAGCACCCGGGCGTCGAGGCCACCGGCTCCACCGACGGACCCGCCATCGCCAGCGGCATCGCGCTCAAGGCGGCGGTGCCGGACGGCCAGCGCTTCGGGCCCGAGCTGCCGCCGGGCACGAACACCCGGAACGTGCTCGGTGTGGGGGTCGACCGCGTGGCCCGGCTGGACAGCCTCGCCCTCAGCGGGTCGGTCCATACCCCGCACGGGCGGCTGACGCTCGGCGGGTTCAATCAGTACGCGCTGCCGGAGAACTCCATCGGTGCGTTCACCACACAGTGGGGCAGCGTCTCCCGGGTGCGTGCCACATGTGGCACGGACACGAACCGGGCCGGCGCCTGTAGTGCCGACACCTATGAGGTGACGGTGCGCGGAGGCCGGGTCGTGTCGGAGTCCAACACCCCCGGCAGGGGTGCCATCGCCGCGGGCACCACCGTCCTCGTCGGACGCGAGGCGGGTGCGCAGCGGCTGCGGAAGCTGCACTCCGGCGAGCCGGTCCAGGTGAAGCACCGTCTCGTGGCGTCGAGGTCCGGAGTTCCGTACCGCTTCGCCCTCGGCGGCTACCCCGTCCTGCGCAACGGCCGACCGCCGGCCGGTCTCGACAACACGACCTCGGCCGTCCGCACCGCCGTGGGGATCGCGAACCACGGCCACCGTCTGCTGCTGTTCGCCACGGATGGCGCGGTCGCCTACCGCGGCGGCCTCACGATCGCCGAAGTCGCCACCCAGATGCGGGAGTTGGGCTCGGTCGACGCCTTCAGCCTGGACGGCGGCGGCTCGACGACCCTGGTTGCCCGCGCACCCGGCGCGAGCGCCGTCACGGTACGGAACCATCCCAGCGGCGGCGCCGAACGTCCCGTACCGAACGGTGTCGGAGTCTTCTCGACCAACTGATCAGTCAGCCGATCGACCGGCTGATCTCACGGATGCAGGCCGCTCACCAGATCCGCGGTGGCCGTCAGGCCGCTGTGGATCGTGGGCGCCATGCTGGTGCTCGCCATGAAGAACCCGAGCAGTGCGCAGACCAGCGCGTGGGAGAGCTTCAGCCCGCCGCTGCGCATGAAGATCACCGCAAGGATCAGGAGCAGCAGCACCACAGAGATGGAAATCGCCATCGTCACCCTCCTCCGCCACGCCGCCATGTCTGGTTCACGGCGTTCGGCCGCAAGTGTGGCGTAGCGGAGGGTTCGTCCGGGCTACTGACGTGTCCCCCGAACGGGTGTCACACAGACCGGCGCGCGTCCAGGAACGCTTCCAGCCCGGCCAGGTCGTCGGTGTTGAGGAAGTCCACACCTGCGGTGAACAGTTCGTCCCACAGCGCGTCACGGGCCGGGCCCGCCACGTCCGGGGTGTTCCAGAACCGCACGGTCTGCTCGTGGGCGTGCGCCTGCGCGACGATCGAGCGCAGTTTCCGCCGTTCGGCGTCGGGGAAGGGGCCGGTGCCGAGCCAGGTGAAGTTGGCCTGCCAGTCGTCGCTGATGAGCGAGATGAAGGAGGCGGGCGCCGGGCTGCCGAGGTCGGCGAGCCGGCCGTCGTAGAAGGCACGTCGTACGGTCTGTGCCTCCATGGGGACACGGGCCGCGCGGTCGCCGGAGATGACGTTGGTGATGGCGCCGGGGTGGACGCGTCCGTGGGCGTAGGTCGTGAACAGGTGCTTGTAGCGCTGGAGATGGCGGTCGAGTTCGAGGTACGTCGAGGAACCCTCGGTCTTGATGTCGATCAGGAGTTGCAGCGGATGGCGCCAACCCCGGTACACCGAGCCGTGGTTGGCCTTCACGAGGGCGGCGAGCGGGTCGAGGTAGAGGGATTCGAGTGTGCGGCTCGGATCGAGTTCGGACGCGGAGTGACCGATGAGGAGTTGGTCGCCGACGAGGAAGATGTCGGCCTCGACGCTGCCGAAGCGGTGGTCGAGGGCGTCGAAGAGCGGGCGCGGGTGCTCGTAGTCGTTGTGGGCGTGGGCGCGCCACAACGGCCGCTCGCGGTGCCCTTGTTCGCCGGCGAACGCGCTGCCGGCGGGCGGCGCGAGGACTGCCGCGACGGTGGCGCCGAGCGCGGTGAGGGCTCTGCGACGGGTGATGAGGGCCATGGTGTTCCTCCCTGTGGGGCGGGTTCGAACCACAGGGAGTATGAGGCGGTGAGCACGCCAACGAACCTGTACATGCCAGGAGTTGGCCGGACCGCCCTCGCTTGTTCACTCCTTCGGCGGGGGCGCACGGAAAAGCCCGCCCCAGGTGGGACGGGCTTCACCGAAGGGACGACCGGTGGTCAGGGAGCGCTCAGATCGACCAGTTCCGCCAGCGCCTCGCGATGGGCGCCCGCCGTGCCGTAGGCGATCGAGTCGGCCTTGGCCCGCTTCAGGTAGAGGTGGGCCGGGTGCTCCCACGTCATGCCGATGCCGCCGTGCAACTGGACGGCCTCCTCGGCCGCGTGGACGGCGACGGACGCCGCGTAGGCCTGCGCGACGGCCACCGCCACATCGGTGTCGTCACCGGTCGTGAGGGCGTCGGCCGCGTTGCGCGCGGCGGCCCGCAGGCTGACGACCTCCAGCCACAACTGCGCGAGCCGGTGCTTCAGCGCCTGGAACCCGCCGACCGGCCGGTTGAACTGCTTGCGCTCCTTCAGGTACCGGACCGTCTCCGTCAACGTCCAGTCGGCAAGGCCCAGTTGCTCGGACGCGAGCAGCCCGGCCCCGGCCCGCAGAGCACGTCGTACGGCGGGTTCGACGTCCCCGATCCGACGCCCCGCGGCCCCGTCGAACACCACCCGCGCCAACGGCCGGGTCAGGTCGAGGGACACCTGCGGTACGACGGTCACGGCGCCCGCGTCGACGGCGTACAGCCCGCCGTCCTCGCCCGGCACCAGCAGCACATCGGCGGCGGCAGCGTCCGCGATGCCGGTCAACTCCCCGTACAGGGAGCCGTTTTCCTGCCGTACGACCTTGTGGGCGCCGCCCGGTGCGACGCCCAGGGAGACGGCGAGGACGCCGATCTTCCGCCCGGAAGCCAGCTCGGCGAGCAGGTCGTCCGCATCGCACGCGAGGAGTGCCTCGGTGGCGACGACCGCGCTCGTGAGGTACGGGACGGGGGCGACCGCGCGGCCCAACTCCTCCAGGACGACGGCGACTTCGCGGTGCGTGGCGCCCTGGCCGCCCTGTGCCTCGGGCACCAGGAGGCCGGCCAGGCCCATGCCGTCGGCGAGGGACTTCCAGAGGGACAGGTCGTGCGGGGCGTCCGACTCGGTGCGCACGATGACGCTCGCCGCGTCGCAGTGGTCGGTGAGCAGGTCCCGGACGGCGGCGCGCAGCGCCTCTTCCTCCTCCGAGTAGAGAAGATCTGTCATCGGGAGAGGTCCTTCCACGCGACGTTCTTGTCGGTGCGCGGCTCGGCCGGGAGGCCCAGGACGCGCTCGGCGACGATGTTCAGGAGGACCTCGCTGGTCCCGCCCTCGATGCTGTTGCCCTTGGAGCGGAGGTAGCGGTAGCCGGCGTCGCGGCCGGTGAAGTCCACCAGTTCCGGACGCCGCATGGTCCAGTCGTCGTACAACAGGCCTTCCTCGCCCCGGAGTTCGACCTCCAGGCCGCTGATCTCCTGGTTGAGGCGGGCGAAGGCGAGCTTCATGCCGGAGCCCTCGTGGCCTGGCTGGCCCGCGACGAGCTGTTGGCGCAGCCGCTCGCCGGAGAGGCGGGCGACCTCGGCCTCGACCCAGAGCTTGAGGAGGCGCTGGTGGAGGTCGTGGGTGCGCAACTCCGGGCGTTCGCGCCAGGTCTGGCTGATCGGGCCGATCATGCCGCCCTCGCGCGGGATGCGCATGCCTCCGATGGAGACGCGCTCGTTCATCAGCGTGGTCTGCGCGACCCGCCAGCCGTCGCCGATCTCGCCGAGGCGATGGGCGTCCGGGATACGGACGTTGGTGAGGAAGACCTCGTTGAACTCGGCCTCGCCGGTGATCTGGCGCAGCGGCCTGACCTCGACGCCGGGGTCGGTCATGTCGCAGATGAAGTAGGTGATGCCAGCGTGCTTGGGGACGTCCGGGTCGGTGCGCGCGATGAGGATGGCCCAGCGGGCGAGGTGGGCGCTGGACGTCCACACCTTCTGCCCGTTGACGACCCACTCGTCGCCCTCACGCACCGCGCGCGTGCCGAGCGCGGCCAGGTCGGACCCGGCGCCCGGCTCACTGAAGAGCTGGCACCAGACCTCCTCGCCGACCCAAAGCGGCCTGAGGAAGCGCTGCTTCTGCTCCTCGGTGCCGAAGCGGAGGACGGTCGGCGCGGCCATACCCAGGCCGATGCCGATCCGGCGCGGGTCGTTGTCGGGAGCGCCCGCCGACTCCAACTCGGCGTCCACGACGGCCTGGAGAGCGCGCGGGGCACCCAGTCCGCCGAGGCCCTCGGGATAGTGCACCCAGGCGAGCCCGGCGTCGAAGCGTGCCTTGAGGAAGTCGAGCTGGTCGGTCTCCAGCGGTGGGTGCGCGGCCAGCAACTCCTGGGTGCGGCGGCGCAGTTCGGCCGCGGCCGAGTCCGCTCCCGTGGTCTCTTCGCTCATACGGCGGCTCCGTTCTCCAAGGACGGTACGACGACGACCCGGCCGGTGGTGACACCGTCGCCGACCCGCTGCACGGCGGCGGCCGCACCGGCCAGTGGGACGCGCTCGCTCACCAGCGGCTTGATGGCGCCGCGCGCGGCCAGGTCGGTCAACCGCTCGTGGCAGTCGAGGATCAGCTTCGGGTTCTTGATGGCGTACAGGCCCCAATGCAGGCCCAGGATCGAGTAGTTCTTCACCAGGGCGTGATTGAGGCCGGGGCTCGGGATCGTGCCGCTCGCGAAGCCCACGACCACGATCCGGCCCTCGAAGGCGACTACCTTCGTGGACTGCGTGTAGGCGTCGCCGCCGACCGGGTCGAAGATCACGTCGGCACCGCGTCCGCCGGTGGCCTCCTTGACGGCCGCGACGACGTCCTCGGTACGCCGGTCGATCACGACGTCGCAGCCCAACTCCCGTGCCACGACCGCCTTTTCGGCACCGCCGACGACACCGATGACGGTGGCACCGGCTGCCTTGCCGAGCTGTACGGCCGCGCTGCCGACCCCGCCGGCGGCGGCGTGCACGAGGAGGGTCTCGCCTGCCTCCAGGTGGGCGCGCTGGTGGAGGGCGAACCAGCCCGTCTGGTAGCCGATGTGGAGGGCGGCGGCCTCGGCGTCGTCCAGGGAGTCGGGGGCGGGCAGCATGGCGGCGGCGTCCGCGACCGCGTACTCGGCGAAACCGCCGTACGGCAGTGCGGGGTTGGCGATCACCCGGCGGCCGTCCTCGGTCTCGCCGCAGATCTCGACGCCGGGGGTGAACGGGAGCGGGGGCTTTACCTGGTAGTGGCCTCGGCACATCAGGACGTCCGGGAAGTTGATGTTCGCGGCGCGCACCTTGAGCAGGACCTGGCCCGCACCGGGTGTCGGCTGCTGCACCTCCTCCAGGCGCATCGCCTCACTCGGCTCGCCGTTCTGGTGCACTTGCCATGCCTGCATGCGGGGCCTCCACGGGACTGCTCTGTCTGACCGGGGTCGATTGCATACTAAGCGGTCGCTTGCCCATCAGGGAAGCGTTGGGTTCGTCACGGGCCGGTGGGTGCGGGTCGTTCTTTGACCGCAGGCCGGCGGGGGCTGGTCGCGCCCACGCGGCGGAGCCGCAAATCGATACAGCCCCGCGCCCCTTTCGGGGCGCTTCTACTGGGCCTTCTTGGGGCGTGCCCGGACGTGCATGCGCTCCCCCTGTGGGCCGAACAGGCTCAGGAACTCCGCGGGACCCTCCCCCGTGGACCCGAACCAGTGCGGCACCCGGGTGTCGAACTCGACGGCCTCCCCCGTCGCGAGCACGACGTCGTGTTCGGCGAGCACGAGCCGGAGCCGGCCGGACATCACGTAGAGCCACTCGTAGCCCTCGTGCGTGCGCAGGTCGGGTTCCTCCTTGCGCTGCGGGACCAGAACCTTGAAGGCCTGGAGTCCGCCCGGCTGACGGGTGAGGGGCCAGTAGGTGCGGCCGTGCCGCTGGATCGGCTCGGACCGGACCCGGGGATCGCTCACAGCCGGCGTCCCCACCAGCTCGTCCAACGGCACCTGATGGGCCCGTGCGATCGGCAGCAGCAGTTCCAGGCTGGGCTTGCGGAGGCCGGACTCCAGGCGGGAGAGCGTGCTCACCGAGATGCCGGTCGTCTCCGAGAGCCCGGCGAGGGTCGCGCCCCGCTCCTTCCGGATCCGCCGCAGTCGCGGGCCGACCTCCGCCAGAACCTCGTCCGTGTCGTCGTTCATGACCGATATTGCAGTTTCGGCAAACACGTTTGTCAATACGGCAGCGATGGGGCGACCTTCGGGGGTGGAGGTGGTCACCGTGACCGAGACACGTACCGGAACCTACGAAGTGGTCGTCATCGGCGGCGGAACGGCGGGGCTCTCCGCCGCGCTGGTCCTGGGCCGGTCCCGGCGCCGCACACTGGTCGTCGACGCCGGCGAGCCGCGCAACACGCCCGCCGCGCACATGCAGGGCTACCTGACCCGGGACGGCATGTCACCCGCCGAGTTCCTCGCCCTGGGCCGCGAGGAGATCGCGCGCTACGGCGTCGACCTGGTCCGGGACCGCGCGGTGGACGTCACGAAGGGCGAGGACTTCGCCGTGGCGCTTGCCGGTGGGGAGACCGTGCACGCGCGGCGGATCGTCGTCGCCACCGGGCTCAAGGACGAGCTGCCCGCCGTCCCCGGAGTCGCCGAGCGCTTCGGGCGGGACGTGATCCACTGCCCGTACTGCCACGGCTGGGAGGTCCGTGACCAGGCCTTCGGGGTGCTCGCGACGACGGCGATGAGCGTGCACCAGGCGCTGATCGTCTCCCAGTGGTCCAAGGACGTGACCCTGTTCCTGCACACGGTCGCCGAGTCCGAGCTGACGGACGACGACCTGCGGAGGCTGGCCGCGGCCGGGGTCGCCGTCGTGCCGGGTGGGGTCGCGGAACTGGTCGTCGACGACGATCGGCTCACCGGCGTCCGCCTCACGGACGGCACCACGCACCCCCGCGAGGCCCTGTTCGTGGCCCCGCGGGCCGTCCCGCAGACCGGGCTCCTGGAGAAGCTGGGCGCCGAGCTTCAGGAGACCCCGTTCGGCGCGTACCCCGTGGTCGATCCGACGGGGCTGACGACCGTGCCCGGGGTGTGGGCCGTGGGCAACGCGATGGGCTTCGCGGAGCAGGTGGTGAACGCGGCCTCCGCCGGGTACCGGGCCGGCGCCACGATCAACGGCGAGCTGCTCATGAGCGATCTCGACGCGGCCGTCCGGGTGTAGACCGCCCGGCTCCGTTGCACGATGGCTGCATGCTGCTGACCCGGCTCGCGCATGTGTCCCAGGAGGTCGCCGCCACCTCGGCGCGGTCCCGGAAGATCGCCCTGCTCGCGGAGCTCTTCCGGGACGCGGCGCCGGATGACGTCCCGATCGTCATCCCCTACCTGGCGGGACGCCTGCCACAGGGGCGACTCGGCATCGGCTGGAAGGTGCTGAGTCGGCAGGTCGACCCGGCTCCCGAACCCACCCTCACCGTGCGCGAGGTGGACGCCCGGCTCACCGACCTCGGCAAGGTGTCGGGGGCCGGTTCGCAGGCCGAACGCGCCCGCCTGGTGGGTGAGTTGATGGGTGCGGCCACCGCCGACGAGCAGCGTTTCCTGTTCGGGCTGATCACCGGTGAGGTCCGGCAGGGAGCACTGGACGCGGTGGCCGTGGAGGGGCTGGCCGAGGCAACTGGCGCGCCCGCGACGGGTGTTCGGCGGGCCGTGATGCTGGCGGGTTCGCTCCAGACGGTGGCCGAGGCCCTCCTCGCGGACGGGCCCACCTCCCTCGACCGCTTCCGGCTGACCGTGGGCCGCCCGGTCCTGCCGATGCTCGCGCACAGCGCTTCGTCCGTCGCGGAGGCGGTCGAGAAGCTGGGCGGTTGCGCGGTCGAGGAGAAGCTCGACGGCATCCGCGTCCAGGTCCACCGCGACGGCGATGTCGTACGGCTCTACACCCGCACCCTCGACGAAATCACCGACCGCCTGCCCGAACTCACCGCCGCCGCGCTGGAGTTGAGAGGCGAGCGGTTCATCCTGGACGGTGAGGTCATCTCCTTCGACGAGGACGGGCGGCCCCGTTCCTTCCAGGAGACGGCGGGTCGGGTCGGCTCCCGGGTGGACGTGGCCGCGGCCGCCGAGACCGTCCCCGTCTCCCCCGTGTTCTTCGACGTGCTGTCCGTCGACGGCCGCGATCTGCTCGACCTGCCGTTCGCCGAACGGCACGCGGAACTGGCCCAGTTGGTGCCCGAGCCGATGCGCGTCCGCCGAACTCTCGTGTCCGGCCCGGAGGATGTCCCGGCGGCGGAGGCCTTCCTCGCCGAGACCCTGAAGCGCGGCCACGAGGGGGTCGTGGCCAAAGGCCTTGACGCTCCGTACAACGCGGGCCGCAGGGGCGCCTCTTGGCTGAAGGTGAAGCCCGTCCACACCCTGGACCTGGTCGTCCTGGCCGCCGAGTGGGGACACGGCCGCCGCACCGGCAAACTCTCCAACCTCCATCTGGGCGCCCGGAGTTCGGACGGTTCCTTCGTGATGCTCGGCAAGACCTTCAAGGGGATGACCGACGCCCTGCTGGCCTGGCAGACCGAGCGACTCCAGGAGCTGGCCGTGGAGAGCGACGGCCACGTGGTGACCGTACGGCCCGAACTCGTCGTAGAGATCGCGTATGACGGACTACAGAAGTCGACCCGCTATCCGGCCGGTGTCACGCTGCGCTTCGCGCGGGTCGTGCGGTATCGGGAGGACAAGCGGGCGGAGGAGGCGGACTCGGTGGAGACGTTGTTGGCGGCGCATCCGGAGGTGAAGCCGTGAGGGGGGACGCGAGGGGGAAGCGGAGCGCCGGGCTGTTGTTGTTCCGGCACACCGATCGTGGGCTGGAGGTGTTGCTCGGCCATATGGGTGGCCCGTTCTTCGCGCGCCGGGACGCGGGGGCGTGGAGTGTGCCGAAGGGTGAGTACGAGCCCGACGAGACCGCCTGGGACGCGGCCCGGCGCGAGTTCCAGGAGGAGCTGGGGCTCGTGCCGCCCGAGGGTGAGGCGATCGAGCTGGGTGAGGTGCGGCAGAGCAACGGGAAGGTCGTCACCGCGTGGGCGATCGAGGCGGATCTGGACCCGGCGGCCATGGTTCCCGGCACTTTCCGGATGGAGTGGCCGCCGAAGTCGGGGCAGGTCCAGGAGTTCCCGGAGCTGGACCGGGTGGAGTGGCTGAGCCTCGAACGGGCGCGGGAGGTCGTCGTCACAGCGCAGGCCACGTTTCTCGACCGGCTGACGGAGCACTCGGACTGAGCGCGCGACGTGTGTACGCGTTGCGGTCACCCGTGCCACGCGGGAAGGTCGAAGCACAGCCCGCTCCAGGAGGTCAGCCATGCCCATCGCGACGGTCAACCCGGCGAACGGCGAGACGCTCAAGACGTACGAGGCCATGGGTGCCGAGGAGATCGAGCGCCGGCTCCAGCTCGCGGAGGCCACGTTCCGCACGTACCGGACGTCCGCCTTCGCCGAGCGCGCCCGGCTCATGCACCGGGCCGCCGACCTGCTCGACGAGGACCAGCAGGACATCGGCCGGATCATGACCACGGAGATGGGCAAGCCGGTCAAGCAGGCCCGCGCGGAGGCGGCCAAGTGCGCGAAGTCGATGCGCTGGTACGCCGACCACGCCGAGGAACTCCTCGCCGACGAACAGCCCGCCGCGGCTGACATCAAGGACTCCGGCGGTTCACGGGCCCTGGTGCGGTACCGGCCGCTGGGCCCGGTGCTCGCGGTGATGCCGTGGAACTTCCCGCTGTGGCAGGTGATCCGCTTCGCCGCGCCCGCGCTGATGGCGGGCAACGTCGGCCTGCTCAAGCACGCGTCGAACGTCCCGCAGACCGCCCTCTACCTGGAGGACCTGTTCCACCGCGCGGGCTTCCCGGAGGGCGCCTTCCAGACCCTGCTGGTCGGTTCCGGCGCGATCGAGGAGATCCTGCGCGACGAGCGGGTCAAGGCCGCCACCCTCACCGGCAGCGAACCCGCCGGGCGCGCGGTCGCCTCCGTCGCCGGGGACATGGTCAAGAAGACGGTGCTGGAACTGGGCGGCAGCGACCCCTACGTCGTCATGCCGTCCGCCGACATCGAGCGGGCCGCGCGGATCGCGGTGACCGCGCGGGTGCAGAACAACGGGCAGTCGTGCATCGCCGCCAAGCGGTTCATCGTGCACGCGGATGTCTTCGACGCGTTCGCCGAGCGGTTCGTGGCCGGGATGAAGGCGCTCACGGTCGGTGATCCGCTGGAGGAGGAGACCGAGGTCGGACCGGTCGCGAGCGAGCAGGGCCGCAGCGATCTGGAGGAGCTCGTCGACGACGCGGTGGAGAGCGGGGCGACCGTGCTGTGCGGGGGTGAGCGGCCGGACGGGCCCGGCTGGTTCTACCCGCCGACCGTCCTCACCGACATCACCCGCGAGATGCGCATCCACCGCGAGGAGACGTTCGGGCCCGTCGCCACGCTGTACCGGGTCGCCGACCTCGACGAGGCCGTCCTCCTCGCCAACGACACGCCGTTCGGGCTGAGTTCCAACGTGTGGACGCGGGACGAGGCGGAGGTCGAGCGGTTCGTACGGGACCTGGAGGCGGGTGGGGTGTTCTTCAACGGGATGACCGCGTCGCATCCGGCGTTCCCGTTCGGCGGGGTGAAGCGGTCCGGGTACGGGCGGGAGTTGTCGGGGCACGGAATCCGCGAGTTCTGCAACATCACCACGGTATGGCACGGAGCGTGAGCGTTCCGCGGCTACGATCCCCTCTGTGAACCGCGAAGTGACTCTGCCTCTGATCGTCGACGACCGCGGGACCTTGCAGGTGGCTGCCGCGGATGTCAGCAAGCTTTTGCGTACCGTGGGTGGGCGGTGGCTGCACCTTGTCGAGGCCGGTGAGGAGGGGCTTGATGAGGACACGGTGGCCGCGTTGACGATCGAGCTGGCGAAGTTGGCTGATCGGATTGACGTCGCGTGTATCGCGCACAGCAGTGGGGGCGCGTCGTAGTTTTGCGGGTGCGGGCTCGTTGTGGCTGGTCGCGCAGTTCCCCGCGCCCCTAGGAAGTTGCGCCTAGCGTGTTCCAGAAGCTTGCCTCGTAGTACTTGAGCAGGCGGCTGTAACGCCGCACCAGTTCGTCGTCGACCTGTCCCGCACGCATCGCTGCCGCTGCTTTCTCGTCCAGCTCCGGCGCTGGCTCTGCGAAGAAATCGAAGAAGCCGCAAGCCTCGTCCGTGAAGGCGTAGTCCTCGCGCAACGCAGAGGCGATTGTTGAGCAATAGCCGCCCCATTCCGCGAAGTTGGATGTCAGGGCCAGTACTACGTCTGTTGGATTGGCGTTGAGGGCGAGCCAGGCTACGTAGGCCGGATAGGACTGGCAGCCGGGCAAGGGTTCGTGGTCAGCCGGGTTTCGCTCACGCCGCAGGCCTCCGCGAACGCGATCAGCCGCTCCCCTGCCATTGCCTCGCCCGCCGCCAGGAACTCGAAGAAATCCGATGCCTCCGGGGTGGCCGTCCCGCGTTGCGCCAGATGCAGGAAAGCGCGGCGGTCGGCCGGGATCACCCGGTGTTGTTCCAGGGCCAGGGTTGCGAGGGTTTCCCGGGGTGCGGCACCGGTCTCGATCCGGGCTACCAAAGGGTTGGTGGTCATCGCGTCCTTCTTCGGCCGGGGTCCGGATACTGATCCGACCTTTACACAGGGTCCCTGAATTGGAGTAGTCCACCGAGAGATCGTCGCCCTCAAGGGTGATCGTGGGTGCACCACCCTCTGAGGTGAACCACCTTCTGACCGGCGGGCGAAGGCCTTCCGGAAGGCGAAAGCAGGGACGGTTCATGGCGACTTTGTGCAAGCCCTCGGTGTCGGTTCCCGAGTACGTGATCACGATGGAGGAGACGCTGGAGCTGGCGCGCTCCCGTCACGCGGACCACCCCAACCTGCCGCTGGCCCTCCGGCTGATCGAGAACACCGGTGTGCGCACCCGGCACATCGTGCAGCCCATCGAGGAGACCCTGAAGCACCCCGGGTTCGAGGACCGCAACCGGATCTACACGGCCGAGGCGAAGGCCCGGGTCCCGTCGGTCGTGCAGCGCGCGCTCGACGAGGCGGAGCTCCTCACCACCGACATCGACGTGATCATCTACGTCTCGTGCACGGGCTTCATGATGCCCTCGCTCACGGCGTGGCTGATCAACGAGATGGCGTTCGACGCCACCACCCGCCAGATCCCCATCGCCCAGCTGGGCTGCGCGGCCGGCGGCGCGGCCATCAACCGGGCGCACGACTTCTGCACGGCCTACCCGGACGCCAACGCGCTCATCGTCGCCTGCGAGTTCTGCTCGCTGTGCTACCAGCCGACCGACCTCGGCATCGGTTCCCTGCTCTCCAACGGCCTGTTCGGCGACGGCATCGCCGCGGCGGTGGTGCGCGGGCGCGGCGGCACGGGCATCCAGCTGGAGCGCAACGGGTCGTACCTGATCCCCAAGACCGAAGAGTGGATCATGTACGACGTCCGGGCCACCGGGTTCCACTTCCTGCTGGACAAGCGAGTGCCGGCCACCATGGAGCCCCTCGCGCCGGCGCTCCAGGACCTCGCGGGACTGCACGGCTGGGACGCGGCCGACCTGGACTTCTACATAGTCCACGCGGGCGGGCCCCGAATACTCGACGACCTGAGCAAGTTCCTCCAGGTCGACCCGCACGCGTTCCGGTTCAGCCGGGCCACCCTCACCGAGTACGGCAACATCGCCAGCGCCGTCGTCCTGGACGCGCTGCGCCGGCTCTTCGACGAGGGCGGCGCCGAAGACCGGGCACGTGGACTGCTCGCCGGGTTCGGACCCGGTATCACCGCCGAGATGGCCCTGGGCCGCTGGCACAACGACGACCGAGAGACGGCTTGAGTACGTGACTGAAGAGACGCTCACCGAGACCCTGCCCCCGGTCCGGCCCTGGCCGGCCCTCGACCTGACCGGGGTGGACTTCGACCCGGTCCTCGCCAAGCTGATGCGGGAGGGTCCGGTCAACCGGATCAAGCTGCCCAACGGCGAGGGCTGGGCGTGGCTGATCACCCGGCACGACGACGTGCGGATGGTCACCAACGATCCCCGGTTCAGCCGCGAGGCGGTGATGGACCAGCCGGTGACCCGGCTCGCCCCGCACTTCATCCCGGCGCGTGGCGCGGTCGGGTTCCTCGACCCGCCGGACCACACCCGGCTACGGCGCTCGGTCGCCCCGGCGTTCACGGCGCGCGGGGTGGAGCGGGTGCGGGAGCAGTCCCGGCTGCTGCTCGACGAGTTGATCGACGAGCTGCTTGAGAACGGGCCGCCCGCGGACCTCACCGAGACCGTGCTGAGCCCCTTCCCGATCGCGGTCATCTGCGAGCTGATGGGGGTGCCGGCGGCCGACCGGCACGGCATGCACACCTGGACCCAGCTCATCCTGTCCTCCTCGCACGGCGCCAAGGTCAGCGAGCAGGCGAAGCAGGAAATGGGCGCCTACTTCGGCGACCTCATCGGTCTGCGGGAGGGCGGCGACGGCGAGGACGTCGCCTCACTGCTCGGTGCCGCCGTGGGCCGGGAGGAGATCACGCTGGAGGAGGCGGTGGGGCTCGCGGTGCTGTTGCAGATCGGCGGCGAGGCGGTCACCAACAACAGCGGGCAGATGTTCTACCTGCTGCTGACCCGCCCGGATCTCGTCGAACGGCTGCGCGCCGAACCGGAGTTGAGGCCCCAGGCCATCGACGAGCTGCTGCGCTACATCCCGCACCGCAACGCGGTCGGCCTGTCCCGGATCGCCATGGAGGACGTGGAGATCCGCGGGGTGCGGATGCGGGCGGGCGACCCGGTGTACGTGTCGTACCTGGCCGCGAACCGGGACCCGGACGTGTTCCCGGACCCGGACCGGATCGACTTCACGCGCAGCCCCAACCCGCACGTCTCCTTCGGCTTCGGACCGCACTTCTGCCCCGGCAACATGCTGGCGCGGCTGGAGTCCGAGCTGCTGGTGGACGCGCTGCTGGACCGGTTGCCCGGGCTGCGGCTCGCGGTACCGGCCGATGAAGTCCCGTTCAAGAAGGGCGCGTTGATCCGCGGGCCCGAGGCACTGCCGGTGACGTGGTGAGGTGCCGATGACGGCGACGGAGGGGTTGCTGGTGCCGCCGGGTCACGGCCGGGTCGTCCAGACACCCGCGCAGCACGTGACGTTCAAGGTGACCGGCTCGCACTCCCGGACCGCGTCGACCTTCGAGGTGGTGGTGCCTCCGGGGTTCGATGTCGGGGCCCATGTGCACACCCGTAGCGAGGAGTTGTTCTACGTGCTCGAAGGCGAGCTGGATGTCCTCGCCTTCGAGCCGCGGATCAGGACCCCTGACAACTGGCAGCGGTGGGAATCGAGTTCGGGCACGCGGGTGGTACGGGCGACACCGGGCACGGTGATCGTCGTGCCGCCCGGATGTCCGCACGCGTTCTCGAACCCTACGGAGACGGCGGCGAAGATGTTCTTCCAGGCGTCTCCGCCACCGGATCATGAGCGGTATTTCGAGGAGCTGTTGGAGATTCTCGGGGGTGGGGGGCCGCCGGATCATGCGGCCATCGAGGAGTTGCGGGGACGGTACGACATCGAGCAGCTGACGCCCCTCAAGCACCGGTGACCCTTCGACGCGGGCGGTAATCGGGTTGATCGGCGGCGAGAGGGTCGGCTAAGAACAGGCCATGCTACGAGGAACCAGGATCGGGCTCCGAGCCCGGCACGAGTCGGATGTCCCGGTCCTGCACGCCGAGTTGTACGACGACGTGGCGACGAGATCGCGGGTGGACTCACGCCCCTGGCGCCCTCTCTCACCGGGCGCCGAGGCCTCACCCTTCGCGGTCACCGAACCCGACGACGACGCCGCCCCCTTCGCTGTCGTCTCCCTCGACAACGACGAGTTGGCGGGGACCGCGGGGCTGTGGGGCATCGACACCCACAACAGGAGCGCCCACCTGGGCATGTCCCTGCGGCCGGGTTTCCGCGGCCGCGGACTCGCCGTCGACGTCGTCACCGTGCTGTGCACCTACGGCTTCACCGTCCGCGGACTGCACCGGCTCCAGTTGGAGACCCTGGCCGACAACACGCCGATGATCCGGGCCGCCTCCCACGCCGGGTTCGTCCAGGAGGGGAGGCTCCGCCGTGCGGCGTGGGTCAACGGCGAGTTCGTCGACGAGGTGATCCTCGGGTTGCTGGCCGAGGACTGGCACGGCTGACCCGGTGAACATCCGCGCCCCCAAAGGGGCGCGGGGAACTGCGCGCTCAGCCCCCACCGCGCCCGCACCCGAAACTCAACGAATCGGCATCCCCGACAGCGTCCTCGCGATCACCAGCCGCTGAATCTCACTCGTGCCCTCGAAGATCGTGTAGATCGCGGCGTCACGGTGCATCCGCTCAACCGGATACTCACGGGTGTAGCCATTCCCGCCCAGGATCTGAATCGCCTGCCCGGTGACCTTCTTCGCCGTCTCGCTCGCGAACAGCTTCGACATCGATCCCTCGGCCGCCGTGAACTGCTTGCCGTTGACGGCCATCCAGGACGCCCGCCACACCAGCAGCCGCGCCGCGTCGATGGACGTACGCATGTCGGCGAGCTGGAAGGCGACACCCTGGTTGTCGATGATCGGGCGGCCGAACTGCTCGCGGGTCATCGCGTAGTCGAGGGCGACCTCGTACGCGGCCCGGGCCGTGCCCACCGCCATCGCGCCGACCGCGGGGCGGGACGCCTCGAACGTGGCCATCGCCGCGTTCTTCACGCGCTCGCCGCCGCCGGCCTTCGCGCGCTCACGGGCGCGGGCGAGCCGCTCGTCGAGCTTCTCCTTGCCGCCGAGCAGGCAGGAACCGGGGATGCGGACGTCCTCCAGGACGACCTCGGCGGTGTGCGAGGCGCGGATGCCGTGCTTCTTGAACTTCTGCCCCTGGGACAGGCCCGGCGTGCCCGACGGGACGATGAAGGAGGCGTGGCCCTTGGAGCCGAGGTCCGCGTCGACGACCGCGACGACGACGTGGACGTTGGCGATACCGCCGTTGGTCGCCCAGGTCTTGGTGCCGTTGAGCACCCACTCGTCCTTGGCCTCGTCGTACACGGCACGCGTGCGCATGGAGGCCACGTCGGAACCGGCGTCGGGCTCGGAGGAGCAGAAGGCGGCGACCTTGACGTCGTTGGCGTCGCCGTACATCTGGGGAATCCAGGTGCCGATCTGTTCCTCGGTGCCGTTGGCGAGGACGCCGACCGCGGCGAGACCGGTGCCGACTATGGAGAGGGCTATGCCCGCGTCGCCCCAGAACAGTTCCTCCATGGCCATCGGGATGCCGAGGCCGGTGGGGTCGAAGTACTGCTGGGCGTAGAAGTCCAGGGAGTAGATGCCGACCTTCGCGGCCTCCTGGATGACCGGCCAGGGAGTCTCCTCACGCTCGTCCCATTCGGCGGCGGCGGGGCGGATGACGTCGGCGGCGAAGCCGTGCAGCCAGTCCCGCACCTCCTTCTGTTCGTCGTTGAGTTCCATGGTGAACTCGGCCATGACTCCTCCAGCAGCGCACTAGCATGTTACTTGCGGTAACGACAGAGTCTGTTACCGACGGGTAGGAAAAGTCAACTCCCGATGACCACTCGGCAGCCCGTTCGAGGCGTTGGGGCTATTGAGTGTTAGTTTGCGCAGGCGTCACCGATTCAGCACGGGTGGGGAGAGATCATGGACACCACGCAGCGGACCGATCAGCAGAGGTCCGCCGACCGCCGACGGCGCGAGTTGTTGGAGGCCGCGGACAGAGTGGTGCTGCGTGATGGTCCGCAGGCCTCGATGAACGCGATCGCCGCGGAAGCGGGTATTACGAAGCCGATTCTGTACCGGCACTTCGGGGACAAGGGTGGACTGTACGCGGCCCTTGCCAAGCGGCATACGGATGCCCTGTTGTCTTCGTTGCGGGCGGCGTTGGATGCGCCCGCTGAGCGTCGGGAGCGGGTTGAGGCCACGCTCGACACGTACCTTGCCGCGATCGAGGCTCTTCCTCAGGTGTATCGGTTCCTGATGCATCCCGTGGAGGGTGGGCAGACTGCGGATCAGGGGTTCGACACCGGGAATCACTCTGTTCCGCTGCTCCGGCGTATGGGCGAGGAGTTGGCTCAGGTCATCGAGGAGCGGGTGGATCTCGGGCCCAACAGTCAGCAGCTGGCTCGGGTGTGGGGGCATGGGATTGTCGGGATGATGCACGCGGCCGGGGACTGGTGGCTGGGTGAACGGCCTTGTTCCCGGGCTGAGTTGGTGCGGAGTCTGGCCGATCTGTTGTGGGGGCGGTTGGCTGCCGCCGGGGACAAGGTCGGTGGGCCGGGGTTTTAGGGGTCGTATGTCGGCTGCGAGTGCGTGGGGGCTGGTCGCGCCCGCGCGGCGGAGCCGCAGATCGAGACAGGTCCGCGGCCCTAAAAAGCCTCGCCGCACCGGTGCCGAGAGGTGGTCGCGCGCCTAAAAGCGTCATCCCCGCCGGTGCCAAGAAGCCCGAGCCACCTGTCGCGTCAAGCGTTTTTGGCGCCAGCCCGTCAGGTGGTCCGCGTATACCCGGCCCTCCACGTGGTCGTGCTCGTGTTGAAGGCAGCGAGCGAACCAACCCGTGCCGTGCACGGTGATCGGGTCCCCGGTCACCGTGAAGCCCTCGATCACGGCATGGTCGTAGCGCTCCGTCCCCGCCTCCAGGCCCGGTAGGGAAAGGCAGCCCTCCGGGCCTCTCAACACCACACCGTCCGTCTCCACCAGGCGTGGGTTGACCACATGGCCGAGGTGGCGGGTGTCCTCGTCGTCGGGGCAGTCGTAGACGAACACCCTTAGGGACTCGCCTACTTGGTTCGCGGCGAGGCCCACCCCCTGGGCCGCGTACATCGTCGCGAACAAGTCCTCTACGAGGCGGGCGAGTTCGGGGCCGAAGTTCGTGACCTCCTCGCACGGGGCATGCAGGAGGGGGTCGCCGAGCAGGGTGAGGGGACGGACTCGCCCGTGGGCGCCCGGGATGGAGCCGTATCGCATGGGCGCAAGGGTACGGTTCTCTACGGCGCACGCCCGCCGCGAGGGGTTCGCGGTGCCGCGGTTCGGGCACCGATAAGGATCTCGATAGGCTGAGGTCCACACCACGTTGCCGGAGGCAGAGGCGCGGCGCGTACGCAAGGAGGATCGAGAACTGATGGCAGGCAACTCGGACCCGCTCACGCCGCGGGCCAAGCTGGCCGTGACGGCGGGCAAGGCGGTCGCGGCGGCATCGCGTGCTGCGGGGCGGGGCAGCGGATCGGTGATCGGCGGCCGAGTGGCACTCAAACTCGACCCCGACCTGCTCGCCCGGCTCGCACAGAACCTGGACGTGACGCTCGTCTCGGCCACCAACGGCAAGACCACGACGACGCGTTTGATCGCCGAGGCCCTCGGGGCCGCCGGTGAGGTCGTCTCGAACGCGCTCGGCGCCAACATGCCCGCCGGCATCACCTCGGCGCTGGCCGGTGGCTCGGACGCCAAGTTCGGTGTCATCGAGGTCGACGAGAAGTACCTCGCCGGCGTCGCCCGTGACACCGACCCCAAGTGCATCGCCCTGCTCAACCTCTCCCGCGACCAGTTGGACCGCGCGGCCGAGACCCGCATGCTCGCGGAGAACTGGCGTGAGGGGCTTGCCGGTTCGAAGGCCGTCGTCGTCGCCAATGCCGACGACCCGTTGGTCGTGTGGGCCGCTTCCTCCTCCCCCAACGTGATCTGGGTCGCCGCCGGACAGATGTGGAAGGACGACGCCTGGTCCTGCCCGTCCTGCGGTGGCGTGATGCAGCGGCCGGGCGACGACTGGTTCTGCGGCGAGTGCGGATTCCGTCGGCCGACGCCGAGTTGGGCGCTGTCCGGGGATCATGTTCTCGATCCGCACGGCTCCGCCTGGCCGATCCATCTTCAGCTGCCGGGGCGCGCCAACAAGGCCAACGCCGCGTCCTCCGCCGCGGTCGCCGCCGTCTTCGGGGTGCCGCCGCAGGTCGCCCTGGAGCGCATGTACCGGGTGCAGGCCGTCGCCGGACGCTATGACGTCGTCCAGTTCATGCAGCGCGACCTGCGCCTGCTGCTGGCGAAGAACCCGGCGGGCTGGCTCGAAACGTTCAGCCTGATCGATCCGCCGCCGACCCCGGTGATCCTCTCGGTGAACGCGCGCGGCGCCGACGGCACCGACACCTCGTGGCTCTGGGACGTCGACTACACCCGACTGACCGGCCACCCCATCTTCGTCGTGGGCGACCGCAAGCTGGACCTCGCGGTCCGCCTGGAAGTGGCCAACCAGCACTTCCAGGTCTGCGACAACCTCGACCAGGCCGTGCAGCAGGCGCCGCCCGGCCGGATCGAGGTCATCGCGAACTACACCGCGTTCCAGGACCTGCGCCGCCGCGTCGGCAACTGAGACTCAGAGGACGAATTGACCATGAGCGACAACCAGCTGCGTCTGGTGTGGATCTACCCGGACCTGCTGAGCACCTACGGCGACCAGGGCAACGCCCTTGTCGTGGAACGCCGGGCACGGCAGCGCGGCCTCGACGTGGCCCGGATGGACGTGCGCAGCGACCAGCCCATCCCGACCTCGGGCGACATCTACCTCATCGGCGGCGGCGAGGACCGCCCGCAGCGCCTCGCGGCGGAGCGCCTGCGCCGTGACGGCGGCCTGCACCGGGCGGTCGGCAACGGCGCGATCGTCTTCTCGGTGTGCGCCGGCTACCAGATCCTCGGCCACGAGTTCATCAACGACCTCGGCCAGCGCGAGCCCGGCCTCGGCCTGCTCGACGTGGTATCGACGCGCGGCGAGGGCGAGCGGTGCGTCGGTGACGTCCTCGGCGACATCGACGCCCGCCTGGGCCTGCCCCAGCTGACCGGCTTCGAGAACCACCAGGGCGTCACCCATCTCGGCCCCACCGCCCGCCCGTTCGCCCAGGTGCGGCTCGGCAAGGGCAACGGCACGGGCGACGGCACGGAGGGCGCGTACAACGACACGGTGTTCGGTACGTACATGCACGGGCCCGTGCTCGCCCGCAACCCGCTGATCGCGGACCTGCTGCTGAAGCTGGCCCTCGATGTGAACGCGCTGCCGCCGATCGACGACCGCTGGTACGAGGCGCTCCGCAACGAGCGCATCAGCGCAGCTCAGCAACCTGCCTGAACCAGGTCCGAGGGCGGGTGTCCATCTCCTCGTCGGATACCGGCAACCAGCCCGTCTGACGGCTCGTCCGCGCAGGTGAGCGGGGTCGTCCAGCAGGCGGACGCACGCTACGACCCCGCCCCCTTCTGCCGCTAGGGTGGCGGGGTTCATACCGGACAACGTGGTCCGGTCCCGGTCCACGTCGAGAAGGTTCTTTCGGGTTATGCGCATTGGTGTCCTCACGTCCGGCGGCGACTGCCCCGGCCTGAACGCCGTCATCCGGTCCGTCGTGCACCGCGCCGTCGTCGACCACGGCGACGAGGTCATCGGCTTCCGGGACGGCTGGAAAGGCCTCCTGGAGTGCGACTACCTCAAGCTCGACCTGGACGCGGTGAGCGGCATCCTCGCTCGCGGCGGCACCATCCTCGGCTCCTCCCGCGTCCAGCCCTCCCAGCTCCGGGACGGTGTCGAGCGGGCCCGGGGCCATGTCGAGGAACTCGGCCTCGACGCGATCATCCCGATCGGCGGCGAGGGCACGCTCAAGGCGGCCAAGCTGATGTACGACGCCGGTCTCCCGGTCGTCGGCGTCCCCAAGACCATCGACAACGACATCGCGGTCACGGACGTCACCTTCGGCTTCGACACGGCCGTCGGTGTCGCGACCGAGGCGCTCGACCGGCTCAAGACCACCGCCGAGTCCCACCAGCGCGTCCTCGTCGTGGAGGTCATGGGCCGCCACACCGGCTGGATCGCGCTCCACTCCGGCATGGCGGCCGGCGCGCACGCCATCGTCGTACCTGAACGGCCCTTCGACATCGAGGAGTTGGCGGCTCGGGTCGGCGAACGCTTCGAAGCGGGCAAGAGGTTCGCGATAGTGGTCGCTGCGGAGGGCGCCAAGCCCCGTGCGGGGTCCATGGACTTCGACGAGGGCAAGAAGGACGTCTACGGGCACGAGCGTTTCGCGGGGATCGCACGGCAGCTGTCCATCGAGCTGGAGGAACGGCTCGGCAAGGAAGCGCGGCCGGTGATTCTCGGGCATGTGCAGCGTGGGGGTACTCCGACCGCGTACGACCGGGTGCTTGCCACTCGGTTTGGGTGGCATGCGGTGGAGGCCGCGCATCGGGGGGAGTTCGGGAAGATGACCGCGCTTCGGGGGACCGACATTGTGATGGTGTCGTTGGCGGATGCGGTGGAGACTCTGAAGACCGTGCCTGCTGATCGGTATGAAGAGGCTGAGTGCGTGCTCTGAGCGTTCTCAGGTAGTTCGTCGAGTGCGGGCCGTGGGGGCTGGTCGCGCCCACGCGGCGGAGCCGCAGATGTCACAGCCCCGCGCCCCTAGGGAGTTTCGCTGGCCCCGGTCACATGCTCGGGTGGGGACAGTTCTAGTCTGTCTGCGGACAGATGACGCACACCCCCACGAATCAGGAGCCGTTCGATGGATCACGGCGGGCACGGTATGACCATGGATCTGCCGCCGTTCACCTTTGCGCGGGGGCTTGAGTGGTCGGCCGACCCGTTCTTCCTGACCGCCTGCCTGCTCGGGCTCGGGCTGTATGGGTGGGGGGTCGTGCGGTTGCGGCGGCGGGGGGACTCGTGGCCGGTGGGGCGGACGATCTCCTTCGTCATCGGTGTGCTGACCATCGGGCTGGTGATGTGCACCAAGCTCAACGACTACGGCATGGTCATGTTCAGCGTGCACATGGTGCAGCACATGGTCATCAGCATGTTGACGCCGATCCTGCTGCTGCTCGGCGCTCCGGTCACCCTGGCCCTGCGTGCACTGCCCCCGGCGGCCCGGGGTCACAAGGGGCCCCGTGAGCTGCTGTTGATGTTCCTGCACAGCCGGTACATGAAGATCATCACGCATCCGGCGTTCACCATCCCGCTGTTCATCGCGAGCCTGTACGCGCTGTACTTCACGCCGATCTTCGATTTCCTGATGGGGTCGAAGACCGGGCACATCGCGATGATGGTGCACTTCCTCGCCGTGGGTGTGGTGTTCTTCTGGCCGATCATGGGTGTGGACCCGGGGCCGAGTCGGCCCGGTTATCTGATGCGCATGCTGGAGCTTTTCGCCGGGATGCCGTTCCACGCGTTCTTCGGCATCGCGTTGATGATGGCGTCGGAGCCGATGGTCCAGACGTTCAAGAACCCGCCCGCCTCGCTCGGCATCGACGCGCTCTCCGATCAGAACGCGGCCGGCGGTATCGCCTGGGCGTTCAGCGAGGTGCCGTCCGTGCTGGTGCTGATCGCCCTGCTGTTCCAGTGGTACAGCTCGGAACAGCGCCAGGCCAAGCGCCAGGACCGGGCCGCCGACCGGGACGGCGACAAGGAACTTGCGGCGTACAACGCCTATTTGGCCTCATTGAACACACGAAGCAATTGAACACATGCGGCAACTGAACGGAAATTTCGTTCAGTAGCATAAGCGCGATGGGGGAACCGCCACCGGGGGGAGCGGTAATGACATTTCGCGCTGTTGTGCAAAGGACCGGAATTTCGGTGATCCGCAGGATCGCCGTGCTGATCGTCTGCGCCCTGGTCATGAGTGGACTGGGGGGATGCGGCAGGGGCGCACATTCGTTCGCCGTACAGGCGGTCGCCGCCGGAGTTCCGTCGCTCGCGCCTTTCTTCGACGAGAAACAGGGACTGGGACAGGACGCCGCAGTGCGCTCGATGCCCGTGCGGGGCAGCTTGCAGCAGGGGGACACGCCTGGGCTGTACGGGGGTACCAAGAAACCGACCGTCTGTGACGTGGCGAAGCTCAAGAGGTTCCTGACCGATCCCGCGAATCGCCCGAAGGCCGTTGCCTGGTCGGGCGTACTGGGTATCGCCACGGATCAGATTCCGGGCTATCTGGATCGACTCACACCCGTACTCCTGCGTCACGACACTCTCGTACAGAACCACGACTACAAAGAGGGAAAGGCCACGCCCTACAACTCCCTTCTCCAGGCGGGAATCGCGATTCTCGTCGACGAGCAGGGGGAACCCGCCGCGAAGTGCTCGTGCGGAAATCCACTGCGTCCCTTCAAGGGCGACGCGAGCCGTATTTCCGTCAAGTTCGCGGACGGCAACAAGAAGTGGAACGGATATCGCGCGTCCTCGGTCGTGGCCGTGCGTCCGGCGCCGCGGAGGATGGAGGGGCTCGCTCTCGTCGACGTCGACGATCCCGACACCGGCATCACGCGTCCGGTCGGTACGACGGGCAAGCACGACACCACCTTCGACACCCGGCAGCAGCACGCTGTGCCCGACCTCGCGGGGATGACATTCGGGGCGGCGCGACGGCAACTGGTGAGCGGGGGGCTGGCCGTGGGCTACGGCGGGAGTGCGCTGCCGGCCGACGACGCGCAGGTCACGGCGTCCGATCCGCCGGCCGGGACCGAGCTGCGGTTCGGGGAGTACGTGATGGTGAGCGTGGCCGGTGGGACGAGTGGCGGCGCTGCTTCCACTCCCCCGGGCCCGACGCCCTCCGGGCCGACGCTTGCTCCGCCGACCTCCACGGCACCGCCCTCGACGTCCGCACCAGCACCACCCACGTCCTCGTCACCGCCTTCGTCGCCACCACCGTCCTCACCCACGAGCGAGCCGCCGTCCGACCCACCGCCGTCGAGCGGTTCGCCTACGACCGGTTCGCCCTCGGTGGTGTCCCACTCGCCGTCGACGAGCGCACCGGTCACCAGCAGCGCCCCGTTGACGAGCGCTCCCGTGACCACCAGCAGCGCACCCGTCACCGCAGGCGCCTCCGTGACGACCGGCACGCCCACCACCACCGTCTCCGCCACCACGACCGAGACGTGACGCGGACCCGGAAGGAGGAGTCCGGATGCCACAGGGATCGCCGACCTCGGGAGTGGGCCGGGTCATCGCCGGCCGTTACCTCCTGCTGAACCGCCTGGGCAGTGGCGGGATGGGACATGTGTGGCTCGCACATGACCAGCGGCTGGCCTGTGAAGTCGCGCTCAAGGAGATCGTGTTCAGCAACCCGGCCTACGCCGACGCCGAACGGGAGGCCCGGGTCGCGCGTGCCCGGGCCGAGGCACGGAACGCGGCGGGGCTGCGCGGGCATCCACATGTGGTAACCGTCCATGACGTGCTGGAGCACGAGGGACTGCCCTGGATCGTCATGGAGTACGTGGCGGACGCCGTGGACCTGCGCGACATGGTCGGCCGGTACGGCTCCCTGGCCCCCGCGGAGTGCGCCCGCATCGGGCTCGCCGTACTCGACGCGCTCACCGCCGGGCACCGGCGGGGCGTGATGCACCGGGACGTGAAACCGGCGAACATCCTGCTCGCGCCGGACCGCACCGGTTCGCCGTACGCCCGCGTCCTGCTCACCGACTACGGCATCTCGGTGCAGCCGGACGCCGGGGAGACGCGGTACACGCTGACGTCCGTGCTCGTCGGTACGGCGGGCTATCTGGCGCCGGAACGGGCCACGGGCGGGCCGCCGACCGCCGCGGCCGACCTGTTCTCGCTGGGCTGCACGCTCTACCACGCCGTCGAGGGCCACGGCCCCTTCGTCCGCGAGACCCCGCTCGCGGAGATCACCGCGGTGGTCATGGAGGACCCGCTCCCCCCGGTCCGCGCGGGCGCCCTGGCCCCGGTGCTCCACGCGATGCTGGAGAAGGATCCGCTACGGCGGATTCCGGCGGCGGAGGCCGAGGCCGAGCTGTCGCGGATCGTGGCGCCGCGGACGGACCCGGGGGCAGAGGCGGGATCGTATGCCCGGACCCAGACCGACCTGGGTTCGCGGTCGCCGTGGGAGGGCCAGGCGGAGCCGTTCATCACCGGGCCGCCTCCCTCGCACTCTCCCGGTGGCCGACGCCGCCGCTCGCGCCCCCGGCTCCGCCAGGCCGCCCTCGCGGGCCTGCTCGGGCTCGCCCTCGCCCTGGGCGGTGTCTGGTACGCGATGGCCCATCAGTCGTCCGGCGACAACACGAGCACGAAGAAGGACAGTTCGCCGTACGGCAGCACCGTCGGGCTCTCCGCGCCGCTCAAGGACGGCGACTGTGTCACCGCCGACTGGCCCGGTGGGAAGCGGTTCGAGGGGACGCCGAGGCTCGCCGTCGACTCCACCTGTCGGAACTCGGTGCCCGACGGGCAGGTGATGGCGTTGGTCTCCAGCGCGTCCGCGGGCGAGGCGCACAAGGTCGGGGCGGACCGGTGTGCGCAGCGGACACAGGAGATGAGAGGGAAACTCGCGGATGTGCGGGCGCTCGCCGTCGTACCGACCGACGCCGGTTTCGAGGCCGCCGGGCATCGCACCGCGTGTCTGGTGCTGGGCGCGCACGGGCCGGTCTACGGGCCGCTGGGCAGTCGTCGCGCCCTCGGGTCCGCGTTCGCGGACACGTCGACCATGCAGAAGGGGGACTGTCTGGCCGTGCCGTCCGACCGGGCCGCGAGCCTGGTCTCCTGCACCGGCAAGCATGATCAGGAAGTCCTCGGGTTCACCCGGTTGGGCGCCGGCGTCACGCTGCCCCAGGCGCGTACGGAATCGGACGCCGCGTGTGCCCGGGACGTCCCGCCGGCCGACTACGGCTTCGGTCCGTCGGTGTACGAGGCGGCCTCCTGGACGAGTCAGGGACCGTGGAAGTCGGGCACACATTTCGTCGTGTGCGCCGTTCGGAGGCAGAACGGGGGCACCATGGAGGGGGACGAACCATGAGGAGGGTGTTGCGATGCCCGGTTCCACGAAGACCATGGGGGTCATCACCGTCGGCGGTCTGGTGGTGGTGACGGCCTACACGGTGGCGCTCGGGAGTAACGGCTGGCTGTGGTTCGGCTGGGTCGTGCTCGGGCTGATCACCCTCGGGATGGTGGCCACGCGCAGCACCTGACGCCCGCTACGGCTCACTCCGCCGGCTCGCCGAGTGCACGCCCGGCTGGTACTTCGGCAGCCGGGCGGTGATCTTCATGCCCGCTCCTACGGCGGTCTCGATGACGAGGCCGTAGTCGTCGCCGTAGACCTGGCGGAGCCGGTCGTCGACGTTGGACAGGCCGATGCCGCCCGAGGGGCTGACCTCGCCTGCCAGGATGCGGCGGAGCAGGTCGGGGTCCATGCCGGCGCCGTCGTCCTCGATGACGACGAGTGCCTCGGCGCCCGCGTCCTGCGCGGTGATGCTGATGCGGCTCTTGTCGGCCTTGCCCTCCAGGCCGTGCTTGACGGCGTTCTCGACGAGCGGTTGCAGGCAGAGGAACGGGAGCGCGACCGGGAGTACCTCGGGGGCGATCTGTAGGGTGACCGAGAGTCGCTCACCGAAGCGGGCGCGGACGAGCGCCAAGTAGTGGTCGATGGCATGGAGTTCGTCGGCGAGGGTGGTGAAGTCGCCGTGCCTGCGGAACGAGTAGCGGGTGAAGTCGGCGAACTCCAGGAGCAGTTCGCGAGCGCGTTCGGGGTCGGTGCGGACGAAGGACGCGATCACCGCGAGCGAGTTGAAGATGAAGTGCGGGGAGATCTGGGCCCGAAGTGCCTTGATCTCGGCCTCGATCAGGCGGGTGCGGGACTGGTCCAGATCCGCCAACTCAAGTTGTACGGAGACCCAGCGGGCCACCTCTCCGGCGGCCCGGACGAGGACGGCCGACTCGCGCGGTGCGCAGGCGACCAGGGCGCCGTGGACCCGGTCGTCGACGGTGAGCGGGGCGACCACCGCCCAGCGCAACGGGCAGTCGGGGGCGTCGCAGGTGAGCCGGAACGCCTCGCCCCGGCCGGTCTCCAGGGGGCCCGCGAGCCGTTCCATGATCTCGGTCCGGTGATGGTCGCCGACGCCGTCCCAGGCGAGGACCTGCTTCTGGTCGGTCAGGCACAGCGCGTCGGTGCCGAGCAGTGTCCGCAGTCTCCGGGCGGAGCGGCGGGCCGTCTCCTCGGTGAGGCCGGCGCGCAGCGGGGGCGCGGCGAGGGACGCGGTGTGCAGGGTCTGGAAGGTGGCGTGCTCGACCGGGGTGCCGAGCCCGCCGAGGCTCTCGGGGCGTGCGGTGCGGCGGCCGAGCCAGAACCCGGCGGCGAGCAACGGTAGTATTGCGACGCAGAGGCCGGCCAGGAATCCGCTCATGTGGCCTCCTCCGCAAGGCAGTTGGGCGATCCACCCACGGCGGCGCCGAAGCCGCGCCCGGACTCCGTCATGCCTTCACCTCCGCCCGCAGTTCCTCCGGCAGATGGAACCGCGCCAGGATCGCCGCCGTTCCCGTCGGCACCCGGCCCGGGGTGGCCAGGGACACCAGCACCATGGTGAGGAACCCCAGCGGCACCGACCAGAGCGCGGGCCAGGCGAGCAGGGCGTGCAGCGGGCCCGTGCCGGGGAAGCCCGCCATGGTCGCGGCCACGGCGACGAACGCCGACCCGCCGCCCACCAGCATCCCGGCCGCCGCACCGGGCGGGGTGAGCCGCGTCCACCAGATGCCGAGGACCAGCAACGGGCAGAAGGAGGACGCCGACACGGCGAACGCGAGCCCCACGGCGTCGGCGACGGGCAGCCCGCCGACGAGGACGCTCGCCACCAGCGGTACGGCCATGGCGAGGACCGTGCCGAGCCTGAAGTGCCGTACTCCGCGCGACGGGAGGACGTCCTGGGTGAGGACCCCGGCGACGGCCATGGTCAGCCCGGAGGCGGTGGACAGGAACGCGGCGAAGGCGCCGCCCGCGACCAGCGCGCCGAGCAGGTCGCCGCCGACGCCGCCGATCATGCGGTCGGGCAGCAGGAGGACGGCCGCGTCGGCGTCGCCGGTGAGGGTGAGTTCGGGGGTGTACAGGCGGCCGAGGGCGCCGTAGACGGGCGGGAGGAGGTAGAAGGCGCCGATCAGGCCGAGGACGGCGACCGTGGTGCGGCGGGCGGCGACTCCGTGCGGGCTGGTGTAGAAGCGGACGACGACGTGCGGCAGGCCCATGGTGCCGAGGAAGGTGGCGAGGATGAGGCCGTACGTCGCGTACAGCGGGCGTTCCTCGCGGCTCGCGGCGAGAGAGGTCGACATGCCGCCGTTGGTGCCGCGGTCGGCGACGGGGACGGGGGCGCCCTTGGCGAAGGTGAGGCGGGTGCCGCGCTCGATGTGGTGGGTGCCGGCGGGGAGTTGGAGCTTCGCGGCGTCGTGGGTGTGGCCGTCGACCTTGCCGGTCACCGTGACCGTGAGGGGGCGGTCGAGCCTGAGGTCGAGTGTCTCGTCGACCCGAACTGCCCGTTGTTCGCGGAACGTCGCCGGTTCCTCGAAGGCGTGCCGGGGTGCTCCGTCGCTCTGCCAGGCGAGGATCAGGAAGAGGGCGGGGACGAGCAGCGCGGTGAGCTTCAGCCAGTACTGGAAGGCCTGCACGAAGGTGATGCTGCGCATGCCGCCGGCCGCGACGGTGGCGACCACGACGACGGCCACGATCAGTCCGCCGAGCGAGTCGGGTGCGCCGGTGAGGACGGTCAACGTGAGTCCTGCGCCCTGGAGTTGGGGCAGCAGGTACAGCCAGCCGACGCCGACGACGAAGGCTCCCGCGAGGCGTCGTACCGCGTGCGAGGCGAGGCGGGCCTCGGCGAAGTCGGGGAGGGTGTAGGCGCCGGAGCGGCGCAGCGGGGCGGCGACGAACAGCAGGAGGACCAGGTATCCGGCCGTGTAGCCGACCGGGTACCAGAGCATGTCGGGGCCCTGCACGAGGACCAGGCCGGCGATGCCCAGGAACGAGGCCGCGGAGAGGTATTCGCCGCTGATGGCGGCCGCGTTGAGGCGGGGGCCGACGGTGCGGGAGGCGACGTAGAAGTCGGACGTGGTGCGGGAGATGCGCAGGCCGAAGGCGCCGACAAGGACCGTGACCACGACGACGAGGGCGACCGCCGGTACCGCGTAACTGGAGTTCACCCGGCTCAGCGGTCCTCGACGAGGCGGACGAAGTCGCGTTCGTTGCGTTCGGCGCGGCGCACGTACCAGAGGGCGAGGAGGACGAGCGGGGCGTAGAGGCAGAAGCCGAGGATCAGCCATTCGAGGCGGTGGGAGTCCGGGGTGGCCGCGAAGACGAGGGGCAGGGGGCCGACCAGGAGGACGAGGACCGCGAACACCGTGAGGGCGGCGCGGAGTTGGGTGCGCATGAGGGAGCGGACGTAGGTGTGGCCGAGGGTGGTCTGTTCGTCGATCTCGGTGCGGGGGCGGGAGTAGCCGGAGGCACGGCGGGTGCGGCGGGGCGGGGCGGTGACGACAACCCTGCGTTCGGTGGGGTCCTGAGGCACCGTCAGGACCTCCGCATCAGCAGGTCGCGCAGTTCGCGGGTGTGGCGGCGGCTGACCTGGAGTTCCTCGCCGCCCACGAGAACGCTCACCGTGCCCGCGTCCAGGCGGAGTTCGCCGATGTGGCGCAGGGCGACGAGGTGGCGGCGGTGGATGCGGACGAAGCCGCGGGCGCGCCAGCGGTCCTCCAGGGTGGACACCGGGATGCGGACGAGGTGGCTGCCCCGGTCGGTGTACAGGCGGGCGTAGTCGCCCTGTGCCTCGACGTGGGTGATGTCGTCGACGGCCACGAAGCGGGTGACGCCGCCGAGTTCGACGGCGATGTGGTCGGGGTCGGGTTCGTGCACGGGTATCCGCGGTGCGGAGCCGCCGAGTTCGGCCGCCCGGCGCACGGCCTCGGCGAGCCGTTCCTTGCGGACGGGTTTCAGCACGTAGTCAACTGCCTTGAGATCGAAGGCCTGTACGGCGAAGTCCTCGTGCGCGGTGACGAACACGACGAGCGGCGGCTGCGCGAATCCCGTCAACAGCCGTGCCATGTCGAGGCCGTCGAGGCCGGGCATCTGGATGTCGAGGAACACGACATCGATGGCTTCCGGGCCGTCCGGGCCTGATTCCAGGGCCCTGTTGATACGGCGCAGCGCCTCGGTCGCGTCGCCCGCGCCCTCCGCGCTGCCGATGCGTGGATCGGCGTTGAGCAGGTAGAGCAACTCCTCCAGCGAGGGGCGTTCGTCGTCGACGGCGAGGGCGCGCAGCATGAAGGTGGAGTGTAGGAGTAATTCGTACGCCTGGACATGTACCCGGCGTGGACGTTCGCGCTGGATACAGTGCCGACATGAACAGCAGGACCACCCCGTTCGACGAACTCGACCGAAAGATCATCACCGCGTTGATGGCGAACGCCAGGACCAGTTTCGCCGAGATCGGCGGGGCGATCGGGCTGTCCGCGACGGCGGTGAAGCGGCGCGTGGACCGGCTGCGGGAGACGGGTGTGATCACCGGGTTCACGGCGACCGTGCAGCCGTCCGCGCTCGGCTGGCGCACGGAGGCGTACGTGGAGGTGTACTGCGAGGGCGCCGCGCCCCCCAGGCGGCTCGCGGAGGTGGTGCGCAACCATCCGGAGATCACCGCGGCGATGACGGTGACCGGGGGCGCGGACGCGCTGCTGCATGTACGGGCGACCGATGTGGTGCACTTCGAGGCGGTGCTGGAGCGCATCCGGCAGGAGCCGTTCATCCGGAAGACGATCAGCGTCATGGTGCTGTCCCACCTCCTCCCGGAAAGCCCGGAGGCCGGGGCCACCCACCCCGCACCGGACGACGCATCAGACCTGCGCTGACGCTGTCAAAGACGCAGCATTCCTGCGCAGACACGCAGCCTTCATCGCTTGTCGCGCGTATTGGTCTCTTTCTACCGTGGTGTCAACCCCAGTCGTCATCACAGGAAGCGGAGGGACCCCTCTGTGCCTGACACCCGTGTGCGGCGCCGGCGGCGCTTTCTCGTCTGCGAACCCAGACACTTCGCCGTGCAGTACGCGATCAACCCCTGGATGCATCCGGACACCCAGGTGGACGTCGATCTCGCCCAGGAGCAGTGGCGGACGCTGATCGACGCCTACCGCTCGCACGGCCACACCGTCGACACGGTGGCGCCGGTGGCCGGTCTCCCGGACATGGTCTTCGCCGCGAACTCGGCGGTCGTCGTCGACGGCCGCGTCTTCGGCTCCCTCTTCCACGCGCCGCAGCGACGCCCCGAGTCCGACCACTACGACATGTGGTTCAAGGCGGCGGGCTACGACGTCCACCGCCCCGAGTCGATCAGCGAGGGCGAGGGTGACCTGATCCCGACCGGCCGTTACGTCCTGGCCGGCACCGGGTTCCGTACGACCCGCGAGGCCCATCGCGAGGTGCAGGAGTTCTTCGGCGTACCGGTGATCAGCCTGACGCTGGTGGACCCGTACTTCTACCACCTGGACACGGCGCTGTTCGTCCTGGACGACGACAACGTCTGCTACTACCCGGAGGCGTTCTCGCCGGGCAGCCGCGAGGTGCTGGCGCGACTGTTCCCCGACGCGGTGCTCGCGACCCGTGAGGACGCGATGACGTTCGGCCTCAACTCCGTGTCGGACGGCCTGCACGTCTTCATCGCGCCCCAGGCCGAGGCACTGGCCTCGCGCCTCGCCGACCACGGTTACGTCCCCGTCCCCGTCGACCTGTCGGAGTTCCACAAGGCCGGCGGCGGCATCAAGTGCTGCACCCAGGAGATCCGATCATGACCGCACCCGCCAGTGCCCGTACGTCCGCCGACCTCATCCGCGCCGAGGAGCCGGTCCTCGCGCACAACTACCACCCGCTGCCCGTGGTCGTCGCCCGCGCCGAGGGCACCTGGGTGGAGGACGTCGAGGGCCGCCGCTACCTCGACATGCTCGCGGGCTACTCGGCCCTCAACTTCGGCCACCGGAACCCGGTGTTGATCGAGGCCGCCCACCGCCAGCTCGACCAGCTCACCCTCACCTCCCGCGCCTTCCACAACGACAAGCTCGCCGAATTCGCCGAGCGGCTCGCGGAGTTGACCGGGCTCGACATGGTGCTGCCGATGAACACCGGCGCGGAGGCGGTCGAGAGCGGCATCAAGGTGGCCCGCAAATGGGCCTACGACGTGAAGGGCGTCCCGGCCGACCGGGCGACCATCGTCGTCGCGGCGGAGAACTTCCACGGCCGTACGACGACGATCGTCAGCTTCTCCACGGACGAGACGGCACGGGCGGGCTTCGGCCCCTTCACACCGGGCTTCCGGATCGTGCCGTACAACGACCTGGCCGCGTTGGAGGCGGCGGTCGACGAGACCACGGCGGCGGTCCTGATCGAGCCCATCCAGGGCGAGGCCGGGGTGATCATCCCGGACGCGGGTTACCTGGCCGGTGTGCGTGAACTCACCCTCCGCAAGGGCTGCTTGTTCATCGCGGACGAGATCCAGTCGGGGCTGGGCCGCACGGGCCGCACGCTGGCCGTGGAGCACGAGGGTGTCGTCCCGGACGTCCTGCTGCTCGGCAAGGCGCTCGGCGGTGGCATCGTGCCGGTGTCGGCGGTCGTCGCGCGCCGGGAGGTACTGGGGGTACTGCACCCGGGCGAGCACGGTTCGACGTTCGGCGGCAACCCACTCGCCGCGGCGGTCGGCACGGCGGTCGTCGAGCTGCTGGAGACCGGCGAATTCCAGCGCAGGGCGACGGAGTTGGGCGTGGTCCTGCGGGACGGCCTGACCGAGCTGGTCGGCAAGGGCGTGGTCGGTTTCCGCGCGCGGGGCCTGTGGGCGGGCGTCGACGTCGACCCGGCGATCGGCACAGGGCGCGAGATCAGCGAACGCCTCATGCGCGAGGGCGTGCTGGCCAAGGACACCCACGGCTCGACGATCCGGCTGGCGCCGCCGCTGACCATTACGGCGGACGAACTCCGGGCTGCTGTAGGGGCGTTGGAGAAGGTGCTGACGCAGGGGGTGTAATCCTGCGTGAGGTGTGAGGGCTGGCTGGATCGCCGGACGGGGGGGTGGTCGGTCCAGCCAGGCCCGTAGGGAGGGGGTAACTCCTGGGGGACGGCGGCTAGTTGGCTGCTGCGCTCTGCTCCGCGGGAGTGCCGGAGTCGGGGCTGGCTGGATCAGCGCACGAGGATCGGTCCGGCCAGGCACACATGGACGCCCGCAACTTCCAGTCGGCAAACGCTACTTGTCCGCCTCGCCCTGCTCCAGGGGAGGACCGGTGCCGGTCTGCTCCGCAGGAGGTCCGGCGCCGGAGTCGGGCCTGGCCGAACCGGCGCACAGCGGTCGGTCCAACCAGGCCCACATGAATACGCGTAACTCCCGGTCGGCAAGGCCTACTTGCCCGCCTGGCTCTGCTCCACCGGAGGACCGGCGCCGGAGTCGGATCTGGCCGAACCGGCGCGCGGGGATCAGTCCAGCCACGCACACACGCCCGCACCTCCCGGTCAGCGGGGGTTACTTGACCGCCACGCTCTGCTCCCCGGGAGTGCCGCTGTCGGCCAGGGCTGCCTGGGCGAGGAGGCGGCGGGCCAGGTCGCGGGCCTCGGCCACGGTGAGGGAGGCCCAGAGTCCGGGCTCGCCGCGCACGACCGGACCCACGTCGAGGGTGACCCGGCTGATCGGGCGTTCGGGGATCGCCAACAGCAGTCGCCTTACCGCGACCTGTCGCCCGCAGGTGGTCACCAACGGTGCTTCACCTGACGGCGGGAGCGGCTCCTGCCCTGACCGATTCATCTCCTCCACGACCTTCCCTGAGTACCCGGCGAGGTATCAGGAGCAGCGCCGAACGGGCCCGGGTTGTTCCCGGGCCCCCGGCTCCGCCACCCGTTCGGCCCGGCGGCGGAAACGGCTGCTCGTCGTCGGCGGGGCTCGGCCCACGGGGAGGCGCGCCGCAGCGAGGCGTGGTCGTACCGCTGCTTTGCCGGGCGTCGCCGCGTTCCACCGGCCAGGTCCTGAATCCGGGCCAGTTCGGGGTGAGGGACACGGCGCCGAGCCGCGTGACCACGCCCGTGCCACACCTACAACAGCTGCAACAGGCACCAGCCTCGTCTCATGGCGATGCCTCCGGCCGGTCGCCCCAGCACGCGGCGCAGCCGGTTCGGCCGCGCCCGCATCGCCCCCCTTCCCCCCTCCCCCGGACACCCCCGCACCGCCCCCTCTTCCCTCACCTAAACCCCGCGTCGCCGATCGACCCCTCCGGCCCCCAGACACACCTGATGACCGAGGTCGCCCAGTGCGGACGCCGCCCACCGCAGACCCCGCCCCTCACCGACCCGCACCCCAAAGCCGTAGCCCACCGTGCACCCCCACCCACCCCACCGTGGCGGGCACCGACCGTTCGGTGAACCCCGGGCGAATTCTCGCCCGCCCTCCGGTCAGAACAGGGTCAAGGGACGCGGCGCGGGCCGTAGCGCACTCATAAGATCGCTGGCACCGCCATCTTTCGTACGACTCCCCACTGGAGGCCCGGCGTGCCCGAAACCGCGCGCGGCGCCGAAGCCGATGCCGAGCCCGGTCCGACGCCGGCCTCGGCGCTGACCTCGCCCACGCCCGAACCCCGTGGTGGCCACCGTCGCCGCACCGCACTGCTCGCGGCCGGTGCCCTGGTCGCCGTAGCGGCCGTGGGAGCCGGAGTGCTCGCGGCTCGCGGGTCCGGATCGGACGGAAAGGCCGCCGCTGCCGCCGGCGGGCTCCCGCGCACCACCGTCGAGGTCGCGACCTCCGGGTGCGGCAGCGGCTGGACGCATCCGCAGGCCGGTCACCAGGTCTTCGAGCTGCACAACACGTCCAGCACCGCGGCCGAGGTGTATCTCACCGACGTGAAGACCGGTGCCGTCTACGGCGAGGTCGAGGGGCTGGCGCCGGGGACGGTCCGGCCGCTCGGGGTGACCCTCGGGAACGGTTCGTACGCCTTCAGGTGTCTGCCCGACGACGCCGACGCCGTGACCGGGCCCACCGTGCGGATCACCGGCTCCAAGGTGAAGAGCGGACCTGCCGCCGTGCCGATCACGCAGCAGGAACTCATCCCGCCAACGCTCGCCTACCAGAAGTGGATTCAAGCCCGGACCGTCGAACTCGCCCAGAAGACCGATGTGTTGCGTGCCGCCGTCGAGCGAGGCGATCTCGGCGCCGCCCGTAAGGCGTGGCTGCCCGCGCATCTCGTCTACGAGCGGATGGGCGCCGCCTACGGCACGTTCGGTGACTCCGACGGGGCGATCAACGGCACCACGGCCGGACTCGCGGGCGGGGTGCACGACGCCGGGTTCACCGGGTTCCACCGGGTCGAGTACGGGCTGTGGCACGGTGAGTCGGCGAGCGGGCTGCGTGGTCCCGCCGATCAACTCGCCAAGGACGTCCACGCGTTGGAGAGCAGTTGGCCCTCCCAGCGGATGGATCCGGCCGACACCGGTCTGCGTGCGCACGAGATCCTGGAGAACACCGTGCAGTTCGAGCTGACCGGCCGCACCGACTACGGCAGCGGCACCAACCTGGCCACCGCCCGCGCCAACCTCGACGGCACCCGCGCACTGCTCGGGTATCTGCGGCCGCTGCTGAAGACCCGGGACGCGGGATTCACCGAACTCGGCGACTGGATGGACCGGGCCCAGCGCACCCTGGACGGCCTCGACCGCTCCGGGAAGTGGACGCCCCTCTCCCAACTCTCGCGTCCGCAGCGGGAGAAGGTCGACGCCGACCTCGGTGGACTGGTCGAGCGGCTGGCCGACGTGGCCGCCCTCACGGACGTACGGAGGACCGCGTGAAGCGCGTGAACGAGGTGGGCCGCCGGGGTTTCCTGGCGAGCGCGGCGGCCGTGGCCGGTGGCGGTCTTGTCGCCGCCGATCGTGGTGCCGCCGCGGCTGCCGGGCAGACGCCGGCCGCCACCGTGCCCTTCCACGGGGTCCATCAGGCCGGGATCGTCACCCCGGCGCAGCGCGCCACGGCGTTCGTCTCCTTCGACACCACCGCCGAGGACCGGACCGAACTCACCGAACTGCTCCGGACGTTGACCGACCGGGCCCGCTTCCTCACCACCGGCGGCAGCCCGGAGGACCTCGGCATCACCGCCCCGCCCTCCGACTCCGGCACGCTCGGCCCGGACCTCCCGGCCGACCGGCTGAGCGTCACGGTCGGCGTCGGGGCGTCCCTCTTCGACGACCGCTACGGGCTCGCGAAGCTCACGCCGCGCCGGTTGACCGCGATGCCGTCGTTCCCGGACGACGATCTCGACTCCGCCTGGTGTCACGGCGATCTGAGCGTGCAGTTCTGCGCGGACAGCTCGGACACCGTGCTGCACGCGCTGCGCGATGTCACCCGGCACACGCGCGGCGGGCTCCAAGTGCGGTGGCGGACGGACGGGTTCATCAGTCCGCCGCGCCCGTCGGGCACCCCGCGCAACCACATGGGGTTCAAGGACGGCATCTCCAACCCCGAGGTGACCGACGCCCGTGCGATGAACGACCTTGTGTGGGTGGGCAGGAGCAGTGGCGAGCCGGACTGGGCGACCGGCGGCAGCTATCAAGTCGTTCGGCTGATACGGATGTTGGTGGAGTTCTGGGACCGGGTCTCCATCACCGAGCAGGAGCGGATGTTCGGCCGCGCCCGGGACACCGGCGCCCCGCTGGACGGACACCACGAGAAGGACACGCCCAACTTCGCTCAGGACCCGCAGGGCGATGTGATCCCCCTCGACAGCCACATCCGGCTCGCCAACCCGCGCTCCACGCAGAGTGCCGATCAGCGCATCCTGCGTCGCGGCTACAACTACGACCGGGGCATGGACAGCAACGGCAACCTCGACATGGGGCTGCTGTTCTGCTGCTACCAGCAGGACCTGGCCCGGCAGTTCGAGAACGTGCAGAAGCGGCTGGCCGGTGAACCGCTGGTCGACTACATCTCGCCGCACGGCGGCGGCTACTTCTTCGCGCTGCCCGGGGTGCGGGACACGTCCGACTGGCTGGGCCGCACCCTGCTGACCTGAGTGCAGGGTCAAGAACAGGCCAACAGACCATGAGAATTTCCTGACCGGGCGTTCGCTCCCGCTTCATTGCCACTCCCCCGCCCCGCCGTCACCATTGCCCAGGCTACGGCGGTAGGTGCCACGGCCATGGACGGTGTGGCAGCAGAACCACTGCTCCCGGAAGGCGAGACAGCATGATCGGCAAAGGAAGAAACCCCGGTGCACGGCGCCGGTTGACGCGTGTGGGCGCCCTGCTCGGCGCCGCGGCCCTGGCCACCGCGGGCGGGGCCGTCCCCGCGTCGGCGGCCTCGCACGGCCACCAGCCCTCGGGCAGCACGCACACGTCGACGCCGATCAAGCACGTGGTCGTGATCTACGACGAGAACATCTCGTTCGACCACTACTTCGCCACCTACCCCAAGGCCGCGAACACCGACGGCACCAAGTTCAAGGCCGCCGCGCACACACCGAAGGCCGACAACCTGCTCAACGCCGGGCTGCTGAAGAAGAACCCGAACCTCTACACGCCGACGCGGCTGAGCAGTTCGCAGGCGATGACCTGCGACCAGAACCACTCCTACGGCCCCGAGCAGTACGCGGCCGACGGCGGCAAGGCCGACAAGTACGTCGAGAACACCGAGGTCAACAAGTGCACCGGCCTCTTCGGTGAGCCGGGCCTGGTGATGGACTACTACGACGGCAACACCGTCACGGGCATGTGGAACTACGCCCAGCAGTACGCCCTCAACGACCGTTCGTTCAGCTCGAATTACGGTCCCTCGACGCCCGGCGCCCTGAACCTGATATCGGGTCAGACGCACGGTGTGATCTCCGTCGACCCGGCTTCGGGCACCGAGAACCCGAAGCAGACGTCGACCCCGGACTCGTACGCCGTGGTCTCCCCGAACGCCAAGGGCGTCGGCACGGTCATCAACGACCCCGACCCGGCCTTCGACGACTGCTCGGACAAGGACCACACCGCGACCAGCGCGCTCGCGGAGATGCAGGGCAAGAACATCGGCGACCTGCTCAACTCCAAGAACGTGAGCTGGGGTTGGTTCCAGGGCGGCTTCCGGCCCAGCACCGCGTGGGACGGCAAGAGCGGTGACTACGCGCAGTGCGCCGGCACCACCCACACCAACGTCGGTGGCGCCGCGTCGGAGGACTACAGCGCGCACCACGAGCCGTTCGAGTACTACAAGTCGACGGCGAATCCTCACCACTTGGCACCGAAGTCCGTCGCCGAGATCGGCCACAACGGCCGGGCGAACCACAACTACGACCTGACCGACTTCGACGCCGCGCTGAAGGCCAACAACCTTCCCGCGGTGAGCTTCCTGAAGGCGGCCGAGTACCAGGACGGGCACGCCGGTTACTCCGACCCGACCGACGAGCAGAACTTCCAGATCAAGGAGATCAACGCCCTTCAGAAGTCGCCCGAGTGGAAGTCGACGGCGGTCGTCCTCGCCTACGACGACTCCGACGGCTGGTACGACCACGTCTCCTCGAAGGTGCTGAACGGCTCGAAGGACTCGACCGTCGGCTCCAACAGCAAGGCCACGGACAGCCCGGCCTGCCAGGCGGGTCCGGCCGCCAAGGGCGGTTACGCGGACCGCTGCGGGCCCGGTACCCGGCAGCCGCTGCTGGTCATCTCGCCGTACAGCAAGGTCAACAAGATCGACCACACCGCGACCGAGCAAGCGTCGATCACGCAGTTCATCGAGGACAACTGGCACACCGGCCGCATCGGTGACGCGTCCTTCGACCAGCGGGCCGGCACCCTGGGCGGCATGTTCGACTTCCGGCACCCCAACAACAAGCAGGTGCTGCTGAATTCGAATGGTTCGGTGAAGTCGGTCAAGCGGATCCCGCACTACACGCAGACGTCGTCGACGGCCACGAAGGCCCCGTATCCGGCGTACGTCCAGGACCTGAAGGCGCAGAACGTCGCCGACAGCAGCTCGACGTCCTCCACGGCCCTGCCGGTCGCCGTAGGAGCCGGTCTGGTCACCGCGGTCGGCGCGACCACGGCCTTCGCGCTGTACCGGCGCCGGTCGCGCGCCAAGGGTATGACGGCGTCCATGTGACCCCGTTTCGTTGAGCGTTGGAGGGCGGCGAGGAGATCTCGCCGCCCTCCGTCGTGCCCGGCGGCGGGCTGATCGCCACCGGTTCCGCACTGCGGCACCTGCCCCTACACTGGCAGCTCACGAGGTACCGGGTGACCTGCGAGAACAGGTCGGTCGAGCCGACCCGCCGGAGTGAGGAGCGACCCCCCTTGTTCTACTACCTCCTTAAGTACGTGATTCTGGGGCCGTTGCTCAGACTGGTCTTCAGACCCCGAATAGAGGGCCTGGACAACATCCCGGAGTCGGGCGCGGCGATCATCGCGGGCAACCACCTCTCCTTCGCCGACCACTTCCTGATGCCGGCGGTCCTCAAGCGCCGGATCACCTTCCTCGCCAAGGCCGAGTACTTCACCGGCCCCGGCATCCGCGGCCGCCTCACCGCGACCTTCTTCCGCAGCGCGGGTCAGATCCCGGTCGACCGCTCCGGCAAGGAGGCGGGCCAGGCCGCGATCCGCGAGGGCCTCGGCGTCCTGAGCAAGGACGAGCTGCTCGGCATCTACCCGGAGGGCACGCGCTCCCACGACGGCCGTCTGTACAAGGGCAAGGTCGGCGTAGCGGTCATGGCGTTGCGGGCCCAAGTCCCCGTCATCCCCTGCGCGATGATCGGCACCTTCGAGGCCCAGCCGCCCGGCAAGGTCATCCCCAAGGTCCACCCCGTGACCATCCGCTTCGGCAAGCCCCTCGACTTCTCCCGCTACGAAGGCATGGAGAACGAGAAGGCGATCCTGCGCGCCATCACCGACGAGATCATGTACGCGATCCTCATGCTCTCCGAGCAGGAGTACGTCGACCAGTACGCGGCGGTCGCGAAGGCGGAGGAGGCGGCCGCGGCGAAGGAACGCAAGTTCCCGCGCCTGCCGCTGAGTTGAGACCCCGAGAACCCTGAGTGAATGTGAGTGAGGGGCGGCCGGTTCTGAACCGGCCGCCCCTCACCACGTACAACTACTGCCTACGACTTGTTACTTACAGCGTGCTGCTTACGACGTGCTGCCTACGGCACCGGCGTCGCGTGCGGGGTGCACGTGAAGTCGGCGGCGTCGAGCTTGCCGGTCAACAGGTAGGCGTCGACACGGGAGTTGATGCACGGGTTGACCAGACCGGTCACACCGTGCGAACCGGCGTCCTTCTCGGTGATCAGCCGGGAGCCCTTGAAGCTCTTGTGCAGGACAACCGCGCCCTCGTACGGCGTGGCGGCGTCGCGCTGCGACTGCACGATGAGGACGGGCGGCAGACCCTTGCCGGTCTTGACCTTGACCGGGGACTGCTGCTTGACCGGCCAGGTGGCGCACGGCAGGTTCATCCAGGCGTTGGACCAGGTCAGGAACGGGTACTGCTTGTTGAGCGCCGTGTTGTCCTTGTCCCACTTCGCCCAGCTGGTCGGCCACTTGGCGTCGGTGCACTCGACGGCCGTGTAGACGGCGTTGCCGTTCTCCGAGGAGATGTTGCCCGCGGTGTCCGACAGGTCGGGCGAGGCCGCGGCGATCAGCGGCTGCGGGTCACCGGCGACGTACTTGCTGAACGCGGTGGCGACCGGAACCCACGAGGAGTCGTAGTACGGGGCGCCCTGGAAGAAGCCGAGCAGCTCGGCCGGACCGACGACCCCGCCGAGCGGGCTCTTCTTGGCGGTGGCGCGCAGCTGGATCCACTTGGCCTGGACGGCGGCGCGCGTGGTGCCGAGGTGGAAGGCCGCGTCGTTCTTGGCGACCCAGTCCTCCCAGTCCTTCCAGCGGCCCTCGAAGGCGATGTCCTGGCCCAGGTTGGCCTCGTACCAGATGTTGTCCTGCGCCGGGTTCACGACGCTGTCGACGATCATGCGGCGGAGGTGGGACGGGAACAGGGTGCCGTAGACGGCGCCGAGGTAGGTGCCGTAGGAGACGCCCAGGTAGTTGAGCTTCTTCTCGCCGAGGGCGGCGCGGATGACGTCGAGGTCGCGCGCGGTGTTCGGCGTGGTCATCTGCGCGAGCATGGTGCGGCCGGTGCGCTTGGCGCAGCCGTCGGCGTACTCACGGGCCAGCTTGCGCTGCGCGTTCTTGTCGGCCGTGCTGTCCGGTACCGGATCAGCCTTGGGCGCCTTCACGAACTCCTGCGGGTCGATGCAGGAGATGGGCGCCGAGTGGCCGACACCGCGCGGGTCGAAGCCCACGAAGTCGTACGCCTTGGACGTGTTGACCCACAGCGGGTTCTTGGTGGTGACCCGGAGCGGGAAGCGCAGTCCGGAGCCGCCCGGACCGCCGGGGTTGTAGACGAGCGCGCCCTGGCGCTCCGCCTTGGTGCCCGTGCTGACGGCGCGGTCGACGGCGAGCTTGATCTTCTTGCCGTTCGGCTTCGTGTAGTCGATCGGCACGGTGACCCAGCCGCACTGGACCGGCTTGGCCAGCGCCCAATCCGCGGGGCAGTCCTGCCAGTTGATGCCGGCCTTGGCGGCGCGGGCGGCGGTGAGCGCGGCGCCCTGGGCGGCCGCACGGTCCTGCTCGTGCCCTGCCGTCTGACCGGTCTGCGCGTTGGCCGCGGGTGCCACCACGGCGCCGGCTATCAGTGCCGCCGCCGCGAATCCGGCCGAACCGAACGCCAATACCCGGCTCTTCGGTCTGTTGTGCCTCAAGTGGGCCCCTCCCCGTACATCGTTGCGAAATGGTCTCGGAGGATCCTCGCGGCTGTGAGCCACCTGAGAACAGAGGCGGTTGACCTTCTTTACCAATCCGATAAGCGGAAACGCCCGTACCGCTCAGCGGATACTCACCCCAGCGACGCCAACGCCTCGTCCAACACCCGCCGCAGCCGCAGCGCGTCGGAGGCGATCGCGCTCACCAGCACAGCGGGCCCGGCGAGCGGCACGAGGCTCGCACACTCCCCCAGCATGCGCGCCGTGACCGGCTCCTGGGTGAACTCCGGCCGTACGACGAGGAGTTGACCCACGGCGCGATGCCCCCCGAGCACGGCGGGCCCGTCCCAACCCCCCGGCGCCCCCGGCCCACAGGCCAACTCCTGGTCCAGGACGGTCCGTCCGGCGATACGCAGCGTGAGCCGACTGGTGAGCCGCCCGGGCTCCTCCCCGACCCGCCCGAGCACCTGCTCCTCACGCAGTACGAGCCGCGCGGATGCGGCGAGATCGACGCGCGTCGACACGCGCAGGTCACTTCCACGCACGGAGATCAACTGCTCGGGCAACCAGTGCAGTTCACCGTCCTCGGCGACGCCGAGCCGAACGTCGTACCGCGACTCCCCCTTCGCCTGCCCGGGCAGCGCGATGGTGGCGGCAGCGGACCCGACCCGCAACCGTGCCCCCCGCTCGACACCCGCCTCGACGGCGAAATGGTCCCCGCCCAGCGGCCCGCTCATGGCCCCGACGAGCATGACCTGAGCCACGGCCCCGCTCCCCCGGGTCCGCCGCAGCGCGAGCGGCCCGTCCCCCTCCAGCACGGGCAACGCGGTACCACCCCGCCCGTCCTCCCGAGCCACGATCCGAGCGGTGGCCCGCACCCCGCTCACGATCACGCGACCCACGCGGCAAGCCGCTCCCGCACCCAACCGGCAACATCGACCACTCCAGCCTCGCTCCTCAACGACTGGAAGACGACGGGCAGTTCGGCCCGCTGAGCCTTGGCGTCAGCGGCCATCCGCCCCAGATCGGACCCGACGTAGGGCGCGAGGTCGGTCTTGTTGACGACCAGCAGATCGGCGGTGGTGACACCGGGCCCACCCTTGCGCGGGATGTCGTCCCCTCCGGCCACGTCGATGACAAAGATCTGCGCGTCGACAAGCCCCTTGGAGAAGGTGGCGGTGAGATTGTCCCCACCCGACTCGACCAGGATCAGGTCCAGCGGCCCGACCTCGTCCTCCAGATCCTCGACGGCTTCGAGGTTGGCGGAGATGTCATCCCGGATAGCGGTGTGCGGACACGCCCCGGTCTCCACGGCGGTGATCCGCTCGGGCGGCAACACGGCCTCCCGCAGCAGGAATTCGGCGTCCTCGCGGGTGTAGATGTCGTTGGTGACGACAGCGAGGGAGAGTTCGTCACGCAGGGTCCGGCAGAGCGCGGCGACGGTGGCGGTCTTGCCGGACCCGACGGGCCCGCCGAGCCCGATGCGCAGGGCACGGCGGGTGCCGTCGGCACGGCGAGCGTCGGCGCTGAGGGCGGCGGGGCCGTCGTGGATGTGGTCGAGGTGCATAAGGCGGCTCCTTCTGGTTTCCTACGGGTCCTGGCGGCTTCGGGCCTGTTTCCTACGGAGCTGTGCGGCTCCGGGTCCTTGTCAGCCGGGGCTGGCATCACTCAGCCCGTCCGGCGTTTGAGGACGAGGCCGTTCAGGCCGACCGGGGGTCCAGGGGGCGGAGCCCCCTGGGAACGGGGTCGAAGGGGCAGAGCCCCTGGGGGATGGGACGGGTAGGGGCGGCGGGGGCGAGGAAAACCCCTACGACGCGAACAACCGCACAGCCCAAGCCGCATGCACCTCCGCCCCGATCTCCAGCAAGGGCGCGGACACACACGGCAGCACGTCGACCCCCTCGTCGAGCACACCCCGAGCCGCCTCCACCGCCCGATCGACGACAAGGTCCAACTCCGGCGCCAACCGGGCCAGTACAGCCGTAGCGTCGAACGGATCAAGACTCAGCAACCGCACCGTCGCCGACGCCGGCCCACTCACACTCTCGTAGGCCGCGCAGTACGCCGCGTCCTCCGGCCCCAGCCCGGCCGACCGAGCCACCAGCCCCAACACCACAGGCTGATGCGCCCCCTTGGGGAACTCCCGCGCAAGGGCGTCGAGTTCGGCGGACGGCCAGGTCGCCCGAGCGGCCCGCATCAACTGCCGCCCCAGCTTCCGCGAGGCCAGCCGCAACGCGGGCGACGGAGTCCGCGCATCCGCGGCGAGGTCCAACTCCCTCGGATCGGCACCGAGTACAGCCGCGGCGGCCAACGCGGCGGACACAAGCCCGGCCGTGTGCAACCGCCCCCGGCAGAACTCACCAAGACTGGCCGCCCCGGTGACCCGCCCGACCTTGACGGCGGCCTCAGCCCCGCCGGAGTGCGCGTGCCCCCCGGCGGGAAAGCGCCCGTCGGCCAGAACCAGCAGTGCTCCCCTGGACATCAGAAGAGGAAGTACCGCTGAGCCATGGGCAGTTCAGCCGCCGGAGTCGCCTCGACGAGCTCCCCGTCGATGTGCACGGCGAAGCTGTCTGGGTCGACCTGGACACGAGGCCGGGCATCGTTCTCACGCATGTCGGCCTTCGTGACCCCACGTGTCGACTCAATCGCGACGAACTTCTTCCCGAGATCGAGCCGCTCCGGCAGCCCGTCCTCGATCGCCAACTGGGCGACGAAGTTGAAGGAGTTGGCGGCCGGCGCCCGTCCGATCGCCCCGAACATCGGCCGCGGCAGGATGGGTTGAGGCGTCGGGATGGACGCGTTGGCGTCGCCCATCTGCGCGTACGCGATCTGTCCGCCCTTGATGACGAGGTGCGGCTTGACGCCGAAGAACGCCGGTTCCCACAGCACGAGGTCGGCGAGCTTGCCGGTCTCGACGGAGCCGATCTCGCGGGCGAGGCCCTGTGCGAGGGCGGGGTTGATCGTGTACTTGGCGATGTAGCGCCGTACGCGATGGTTGTCCGCGCGCCCGTCACCGGGCAGCGCACCCCGCCGCCGCTTCATCACATGCGCCGTCTGCCAGGTCCGCATGATGACCTCGCCGACCCGCCCCATCGCCTGCGCGTCGGAGGAGATGATCGAGATGGCGCCGAGGTCGTGGAGGATGTCCTCCGCGCCGATCGTCGACGGGCGGATGCGGGACTCGGCGAAGGCCAGGTCCTCGGGCACCGCCGGGTTGAGGTGGTGGCAGACCATCAGCATGTCGAGGTGTTCCTCGGCGGTGTTGACGGTGTAGGGCCGGGTCGGGTTGGTGGAGCTGGGCAGCACGTGCGGCTCGGAGACCACGGTCATGATGTCCGGCGCGTGCCCGCCGCCCGCACCCTCGGTGTGATACGCGTGGATGCCGCGTCCGGCGATCGCGGCGAGGGTGTCACCGACGAACCCGGCCTCGTTCAACGTGTCGGTGTGGATGGCGACTTGGACACCCGTACGGTCGGCGACGGTGAGCGAGGCGTCGATGACGGCGGGGGTCGAGCCCCAGTCCTCATGCAGCTTCAGTCCCAGCGCTCCCCCTCGGATCTGGGACATCATCGCGTCGTGCGAGACGGTGTTGCCCTTGCCGAGGAAGCCGATGTTGAGCGGGTACTGCTCCATCGCCGCCATCATCCGGGCGAGATGCCAGGGCCCGGGCGTGACGGTCGTGGCCTTGGAACCCTCGGCGGGTCCGGTACCGCCGCCGACCAGCGTGGTGACTCCGACGGAGAGCGCCTCGTCGGCGATCTGCGGGCAGATGAAGTGGACGTGCGCGTCGACGGCACCGGCCGTGAGGATGCGGCCGTTCCCGGCGATGACCTCTGTCTCGGGGCCGATCACCAGGTCGGGGTGGATGCCGTCCATGGTGTCGGGGTTGCCGGCCTTGCCGATGCCGGTGATCCGGCCGTCGCGGATGCCGACGTCGGCCTTGACGATGCCCCAGTGGTCGACGATCACGGCGCCGGTGATGACGGTGTCGGGGGTGCCCTCCGCGCGGGAGGCACGCGCCTGGCCCATCGACTCGCGGATGACCTTGCCGCCGCCGAACACGGCCTCGTCACCGGCGAGTCCGGGACCGCCGCTGCGGTCCTCCTCGATCTCGATCAGCAGATCGGTGTCGGCGAGCCGGATGCGGTCACCGGTGGTCGGCCCGAACAGGTCCGCGTACGCGGCACGGGAGATCTCAGGCATCGAGGGCACCTCCGGTCTCCCCGCGCAGTCCGGGCACGATCCGGGCGCCGGCGAGGGGGACGAGTTCGACGTCGACGGGGATGCCCGGTTCGAAGCGCACGGCCGTACCGGCGGCGACGTTGAGCCGTTGCCCGCGCGCGGCGACGCGGTCGAACTCAAGGCCCGGGTTGGCCTCGGCGAAGTGGTAGTGGGAGCCGACCTGGACGGGCCGGTCGGCGGCGTTGAGGACGGTCATCCGCGTGACCTCGCGGCCCGCGTTGTAGACGATCGGGTCGTCCGCGAACAGGATCTCGCCGGGAATCATCGAGGCCTCCTACACGATCGGGTCGTGGACGGTGACGAGCTTGGTGCCGTCCGGGAAGGTCGCCTCGACCTGTACGTCGTGGATCATCTCGGGGATGCCCACCATGACGTCGTCCCTGGTGAGCAGCTTGCGCCCGGAGGACATCAGCTCGGCGACGGTCCGGCCGTCACGGGCGCCTTCGAGGATGTGCGACGTGATGAGGGCGACGGCCTCGGGGTGGTTCAGCTTCAGACCACGGGCCCGGCGCTTCTCGGCCACGTCGGCCGCCACGTGGATCAGCAGCCTCTCTTGCTCGTGCGGGGTCAGTTGCACGTCCCACCTCACAGTCCTCGCTCCGGACCGTGCGGGGTCCGGCTGCCGCCTAAACGCTCCGCTCGGAGTGCGGGACGTCGTCCAAAGGCCCGTGGTGGCTGGTCGCGCGGTTCCCCGCGCCCCTTCGGGACGCTGCCGAACCGCAGCGGACTGCACCGGACCCGCTCAGCCCTCAGGGGAAAGTCCCTGGTGGCGTGGATCGGCAGGCTAGTTGGACGGCGTTTCAAGCAAGTTAACCGAGCTGTGATCAGGGCAATCACATCTACGCACGTAGAGCACACCCTCACTACGAGGGTTTCGGCCCCCGATGCTCGGCCGCGATACCGAACCGCTGGCGTTCGCGGGGAGCGGACGCGACCTCATGGACACGCGAGACGGAGCTGATCACCTGCTCCTCGGCCGGCTCGTCGAGGCGGTCCAGCTTGTCGAGTTCGTCGAGTCGCTCCAGGTCGGCGGCGGAGACCAGCGCGACAAGGGGCTTGCCGTGCCGCGTCACGACGACACGCTCGCCGCCGTACACCACCCGGTTGATCAGGTCGGCGAGCTCAGCCCTGGCTTGCGTCACCGGAATCTCGTAGGCCATACCCCCATCATAACGTCATGTACGTCCTGTACATTTCTTACAGATGCCGAAGGAGAGGTACCCATGACCCGACCGTCCGCCCGCCACGTCCTGCCCGAGTTCACCGAGCGCACCAGCGCAGGGCACCGGACCCTCGACCCGTACTCGAAGCTGCTGGAGGAGCGGATCGTGTTCCTCGGGACGCCGATCGACGACATCTCGGCGAACGACGTGATGGCCCAGTTCATGCACCTCGAATACCAGGCACCGGACCGGGACATCTCGCTGTACATCAACTCGCCCGGCGGATCGTTCACCGCGATGTCGGCGATCTACGACACGTTGCGGTTCGTCACGTGTGACGTGGAGACGGTCTGCCTCGGCCAGGCCGGCACCTCCGCGGCGCTGCTGCTGGCAGCGGGCACCCCGGGCAAGCGGTCCGCGCTGCCGGGTGCGCGGGTGGTGCTCCACCAGCCCTCGTTCCCCGAGCCGATCCAGGGTCAGGCGAGTGATCTCGCCATCCAGGCCGAGGAGTTGGCGCGCACGCGGGTCCAACTGGAGGAACTGCTCGCCCTGCACACGGGCCGGACGGTGGCACAGGTGAGCGCCGACATCGAGCGGGACCGGATCATGGATGCCCAACAGGCCCTGGAATACGGGTTGGTGGACCGGATCGTGTCGACCCGCAAGACCTCGCTCACCGAGCCGGGCGGGGAGTGAGCCGACGATGCTGCCGCCGGAACTGCCTCCGCTGCCCGCACTGACGCGCGCCGAGGGCGAGTTGATCGACCGTTACCTGGATGTGGCCGACCTGCTCGGCCGTATCAACCCGGCGCACGACGGTGACACGTATCGTGGTCTGAGGGCCGCTCAGGCGCTCGTGGCCAAGGCCGCCGAGCTGCGGGACGCGCTGGCGCTGATGCACCAGCGGGGCGAGACCGAACTGCACGCCCCCACGCTCGCGCGGGCGCTGCGCGTGCTGGACGGGGAGCGCCGCACGGCGCGCGTCACCATCCCCGCACCCTCCGACAGTTGACGGACCCGGAGCCGTTCCGGCCGGGGGCGAAACGAGCCGAACGGCGTACCCCCGATCGGAGTAGTCGCCGCTCCGCCCATACGGCCGTCCGGGTTGCGCAACACGCGTAGCCCGAGGGCCGCATGAAGGGTTCCGGTGCTGGTCCGAGGGCCTGGAACCCCTCGACACCCCTTCGAACACGGGGCTGTCCACCCGAACGGGTGAGTGGTGAGTAACCCCACAAATCCCCGGTTCCGTTGGGCTTTTCGGACATTCATAGGTGAAGATCCCTGTCTGACGACAAGACCCCGCCGCAGCGGCGGGGCGATCCGGGCGGACGCCGAGTCCTGCCGCCACCCGGATGACAGGTCGACAGGAGTGCATCGGCAGGAGTGGAGGACCCAAGCACGTCGGGTCGCCGGGACGGTCACGCCATGACCGGGTCGAGCAGCCCTTGGGGTGAAGCCGCGTCAGCGGCCGGGCAACTTTGTCAGCCCGAATCCGACAGGTCATCTTTCACAGGCGGCTGACGAAGGGTTGCGCATGACTGCGCTCAATCGTGTCCCGTCGCTGATGGTCAGGGCCGGTACGGCCTCGGCCTTCGCCATCGCCGCTGTTGGCGGTTCCGTCGTGATACCGGGCGTCGCATCCGACGCCGCGGCCGCGACACCCGCGACGAAGGCACTCCAGGTCGCGGCGTCCAAGAAGGGCGCCCCGTACAGGTACGGGGCCACCGGACCGGGCCGCTTCGACTGCTCCGGGCTCACGCTGTACTCGTACAAGAAGGCAGGCAAGAAACTGCCCCGTACGGCGGCCCAGCAGTACAACAAGTCCCACCACATCTCGGCCAAGAGCCGCAAGGCCGGGGACCTCGTCTTCTTCCACTCGGGCTCCAGCGTCTACCACGTCGGCATCTACGCCGGCAAGGGAAAGATCTGGCACGCCCCGAAGACCGGGGACGTGGTGAGGCTGCAGAAGATCTGGACCAAGAGCGTCTGGTACGGCCGGGTCAGCTAGGACCTGTCCGAATCTCCCGAGGGGGGTGGCGGCCACCTGACAGGCCGCCACCCCCCTCGGGTGTCCAGGGACGTTCGGGGACGGAGACGTTCGGAAGACGGCGGCTCTACGGCTCCTGCTGGCCCGCCGTGGTCACCGGTCGGGCCGGTACCGTCCAGGGCACCTCGATGGAGACCGTCTTGCCGCCCTCCAGGGTGGGCCGGACCTTGAGTTTGCCGCCGCACTCCGCGGTCAGCCAGCGGATGATCACCATGCCCCGGCCGTTGTCCTGCTGGACGGCGGCCGGCAGGCGTTTCGGGAACCGGGGATGGCTGTCGGTGACCCCGATGCGCAGCCGTTCGTCACGCTCCAGCTCCATGTCCACCGTGAAGGTGGGTGACTGCCCGAAGGTGTGCTGTACGGCGTTGGTGGCGAGTTCGGAGACGATGAGGCGGATGGTGTCGGCGACCTCCGTGTCCGCCGGAAGTCCCCATTCCACCAGGGTCCCGACGACATAGGTGCGGGCGGTGGAGACCGAGGCGGGATCGCTCGGCAGAGTGACGGATGCTTCCAGATGGTCTGCCATGGCGCGGTCGTCCCTTTCCCGCGGGACCGGTGTCCGACACGGAGCGGATGGTTCGAGTACGGTCCCGGACTGGTGCTTCTTCGCCAGACTGCCATTACCGCGTCGGTAACGGTGGCGATCCACCAAGATATGCATATATCTGTCGCTCGAAGCGGTGAACTCTGCGACCCCAGACCGTATTTGGGCGGCTCGGAAGGAGTAAGGAGAAACCCATGCAGTACGGTCCCGCGGTGCGCCGCCGGAAACTGGGCGCGGAACTGCGCGCGTTGCGTGCGGAGGCGGGGCTCACCAGCGGTGAGGCGGCCCGGTTGGTCGGCTGGCACCAGTCGAAGGTGAGCCGCATCGAGACCGGCGCGAGTGGCGTGAAACCGCCCGACGTCCGGTTACTCCTGGACGCCTACCAGGTCGGCGACCCACAACTTCGGGACATGCTCCTCGTGTTGGCCGGCTCCGACGACGGCGGCGGCCGGCACCACTGGTGGCACGCCTATCGCGGTGTACTGCCGCCCGCCTACCGGGACTTCATCAGCCTGGAGTCACAGGCCAGCACGCTCCGCACCCTGGAGACCTCGGTGGTCCCCGGTCTGCTTCAGACCCCCGAGTACGCCCGGGCGGTGACCCGGGCAGCCGTGGGAGGCCTCGACAACGACGGCCCCGAGCGGCTCGACGCGCTGGTACAGGTGCGGTTGGCCCGGCAGGACGTGCTGCGCGCGGATCCGCCGCTGGAGCTGAGCGTGGTCCTCGACGAGGCGGTGCTGCGGCGCGAGGTCGGCGGGCCGGGGGTGATGGCACGTCAGCTGGTCCGGCTCGTGGAGGCGGCCAAGCTGCCCCAAGTGAGGCTTCAGGTACTGCCGTTCGCCGCAGGAGCACACATCGGCATCACCGGACCTTTCGTTATCTTCTCCTTTCCGAGCACTTCTGATCTGGACGTGGTTGTTCTAGACCACTTGACGAGTAGCCTCTACCTCGAACGGAAAGAAGACCTAGAGGCCTACAGCGAGGCCTTCAACACCCTTCAGTTCCACGCCCTTTCGCCCGATGATTCGTCGGATTACATCGCCGGGATAGGTGACGGCGCGTAAGGAGGCACCATGTCTGCACTGCCTCGGAACGTACCTTCCAGTTCTGAACTGTCCGGTGTGCGGTGGCTGCGCAGCAGCTACAGCACGGGAGCGAACAACTGCGTCGAGGCGGCTCGTCCGCGCTCAGGCCCCCGCGCGGGGCTGCTCGCCGTACGCGACTCGAAGGACCCGCAAGGACCCGCCCTGCTCTTCTCCCCCGAAAGCTGGACGGGCTTCCTCGCCACGTTCCACTGACCTTTCCGCCCGTCAGCGACGCACGACCGTGTAACGCCGACTCATGGTCGCGTCTCGCCGATCACACGTACAGCGCGTTCGATCTCGGCCCCGGAGAGGTCCGCTCGGGCGGTCAGCCTGAGCCGTGAGATGCCGTCGGGCACGGAAGGAGGACGGAAGCAGCCCACGGCCAGCCCTGCCGTACGGCAGTCGGCCGCCCATTGCACGGCCGCCTCCGGGGACGGCGCACGCACCGAGACCACGGCGGCGTCCGGACGTACCGCTTCCAGACCCGCCGCGGTCAGCCGCGTGTGCAGTTCACCCGCCACGGCGCGGGCCCGGGCGGCCCGCTCGGGTTCGCGCCGCAGCAGGGTGAGCGCCGCCAGCGCCGCACCCGCGGCGGCGGGCGCGAGCCCCGTGTCGAAGATGAACGTCCGCGCCGCGTTGACCAGATGGTCGATGACCCGCGCCGGCCCGAGCACGGCACCGCCCTGACTGCCGAGCGACTTGGACAAGGTCACCGTCACGACCACGTCCTCACCGCCCGCGAGCCCCGCCGCGTACGGCGCCCCGCGCCCGCCCTCGCCCAGCACCCCGAGCCCGTGCGCGTCGTCGAGCAGCAACCCGGCCCCGAACTCCCGGCACGCCTCGGCGAGCGCCCGCACCGGCGCCGCGTCCCCGTCCACGGAGAACACCGAGTCGGACACGACGACGGCCTGCCCGTCGTGCGTCCGCAGCGCCTTGCGCACCCCGTCCGGGTCCGCATGCCCTACGACCTGGGTCGCACCCCGCGCCAGCCGGCAGCCGTCGATCAGCGAGGCGTGGTTGCCCGCGTCGGAGACGATCAGCGAGCCGTGCGGCGCGAGCGTGGTGACCGCGGCGAGGTTGGCCGCGTAGCCGGAGGAGAAGACGAGGGCGGCCCCGAACCCGGTGAACTCGGCCAGTTCGCGCTCCAGTTGGGCATGCAGCTCGGTCGTACCGGTGACGAGCCGTGACCCGGTCGACCCCCCACCCCAGGTCCGCGCCGCGTCGGCGGCGCCCTCGACGACCTCGGGGTGATGGGCCAGACCCAGGTAGTCGTTGCTCGCGAGATCGAGGAGCGGCGAGTCGGCGGGCCGGGGCCGCAGGGTCCGTACGAGCCCGGCGCGACGGCGCTGCTCCGCCTGCTCGTCGATCCAGCCGAACGCCATGGTTCCTCCGGGCTTTTGTAGGCAGTGCACAGACACTAATCGGACGACGAGCCGCCCATGGTGTGGTGATACCCACACGCCCAGCCCCATGTCTTGTGCATTCTCTCCTTGGCCGCAAGCGGTCCCGTAGGACAGGATCGGATCTCATGGACCTGCTGAACACGCTCGTGGACAAGGGGCTTCGGCGCGAGCTGCCGACCCGCGCGGAAGCTCTCGCCGTCCTCTCCACCTCGGACGACGACCTGCTGGATGTCGTGGCCGCGGCCGGAAAGGTGCGCCGGCACTGGTTCGGCCGACGGGTGAAGCTCAACTACCTCGTCAACCTGAAGTCCGGCCTGTGCCCCGAGGACTGCTCGTACTGCTCGCAGCGGCTCGGCTCCAAGGCCGAGATCCTGAAGTACACGTGGCTGAAACCCGACGCCGCCTCGAAGGCCGCCGCGGCCGGTGTGGCGGGAGGTGCCAAGCGTGTCTGCCTGGTCGCCTCCGGCCGGGGTCCGACCGACCGGGACGTGGACCGGGTCGCCGGCACCATCAAGGCGATCAAGGACCAGAACGAGGGCGTCGAGGTGTGCGCCTGCCTCGGCCTGCTCTCCGACGGCCAGGCCGACCGGCTGCGCGAGGCCGGCGCGGATGCCTACAACCACAACCTCAACACGTCCGAGTCGACGTACGGCGACATCACCACCACCCACACGTACGCCGACCGCGTCGACACCGTGCAGAAGGCGCACGCGGCCGGTCTGTCCGCCTGCTCCGGCCTGATCGCCGGCATGGGCGAGACGGACGAGGACCTGATCGACGTCGTCTTCTCCCTCCGCGACCTCGACCCGGACTCGGTGCCGGTGAACTTCCTGATCCCGATGGAGGGCACCCCGCTCGCCGCCGAGTGGCACCTCACCCCGCAGCGCTGTCTGCGCATCCTCGCGATGGTCCGCTTCGTCTGCCCGGACGTCGAGGTCCGCATCGCGGGCGGCCGCGAGGTCCACCTGCGCACGATGCAGCCCCTCGCCCTGAACCTCGCCAACTCGATCTTCCTCGGCGACTACCTCACCAGTGAGGGCCAGGCCGGCCACGCCGACCTGGAGATGATCGCGGACGCGGGCTTCGAGGTGGAGGGCGCGGGCGAGGTGACGCTGCCGGAGCACCGGGCGACCGTGGCGGCGGGCGGCTGCGGCTCGCACGACGGAGCCGACGCCGGGTGTGGTGGGGGCTGCGGTGGGCACGAGGGCGCCGGAGTCTGCGGTTCCAGCTCCGCCGCTACGCCCGCTGCCGTGCCGCAGGTCGACGAGGTCCGCCGGGACCTGGTCTCCGTACGCCGTCGAGGTGCCGGAACGGACATCGCGCCCAATGCCTGACCCGACCGGCCGCCTGCCCGTCCCGGAGCTGCTGGAGCTGGACCGGCGGCACGTCTGGCATCCGTACGGTCCGATGCCCGGCCGGGTCGACCCGCTCGTCGTGGAGTCGGCGAGCGGGGTGCGGCTCCGACTGGCGGGCGGCGGGGGCGAGTTGGTCGACGGGATGTCATCCTGGTGGTCGGCGATCCACGGCTACAACCACCCCGTGCTCAACGAGGCCGCGCAGGAGCAGCTTGGCCGGATGAGCCACGTCATGTTCGGCGGACTCACGCATGAGCCCGCCGTACGGCTGGCGAAGCTCCTTGTCGACATGTCACCCGACGGTCTGGAACACGTCTTCCTCGCCGATTCGGGCTCGGTGTCGGTCGAGGTGGCGGTGAAGATGTGCCTCCAGTACTGGCGCTCGCTCGGCCGCCCCGCGAAACAGCGCCTGCTGACCTGGCGCGGCGGCTACCACGGTGACACCTGGCATCCGATGTCGGTGTGCGACCCCGAGGGCGGAATGCACGAGCTGTGGGCAGGAGTGCTGCCTCAACAGATCTTCGCGGACGCGCCTCCAGCCGAGTACGAGGAGTCGTACGCCGACCATCTGCACGAGCTGATCGGACGGCACGCGCACGAACTGGCCGCGGTCATCGTGGAGCCGGTGGTGCAGGGCGCGGGCGGGATGCGGTTCCACTCCCCCGCGTATCTGCGGGTGCTGCGCGAGGCGTGCGACGCGCACGACGTGCTGCTGGTGTTCGACGAGATCGCGACGGGTTTCGGCCGCACGGGCGCGCTGTTCGCGGCGGAGCACGCGGCGGTGACGCCGGACGTGATGTGCGTGGGCAAGGCGCTGACCGGCGGCTACCTGACGATGGCGGCGACGCTGTGCACGTCACGCGTGGCCGAGGGCATCTCGCGGGGCGAGGTACCGATCCTGGCCCACGGCCCCACGTTCATGGGCAACCCGCTGGCGGCGTCCGTGGCCTGCGCCTCGATCGAACTCCTCCTGAACCAGGACTGGTTGACGGAGGTCAAGCGCATCGAGACGGGATTGCGGGAGGGCCTGGCCCCGGCGCGGGAGATCCCGGGCGTCCGCGACGTCCGCGTCCTCGGCGCCATCGGCGTGGTCCAACTCGACCACGACGTGGACATGAAGGCCGCCACGGACGCGGCCGTACGCGAGGGCGTGTGGCTACGGCCGTTCCGCGACCTCGTCTACACGATGCCGCCGTACGTCACGGGCGACGCCGACCTGGCTCGGATCGCCCGCGCGGTGTGCGCGGCGGCGCGGGAGGGATGACATGCCGGTACTGGTGATCACGGGCACGGGCACGGAGGTCGGCAAGACGATCACCACGGCCGCGGTAGCGGCGACGGCGCTCGCGGCCGGCCGCACGGTGGCCGTCCTGAAGGCCGCCCAGACGGGTCTACGGCCGGACGAGCGCGGGGACGCCGACGAGGTGGCGAGGCTCGCGGGCGCCGTCACGGCGACCGAACTCGCCCGGTATCCCGAGCCGTTGGCCCCCGGCACGGCCGCCCGCCGAGCCGGTCTCGCACCGGTACACCCGCACGAAATCGCCGAAGCCGCCCAGAAGTTGGCCACCGAGCACGACCTGGTACTGGTCGAGGGCGCGGGCGGGCTGCTCGTACGGTTCGACGCGGAGGGCGGCACACTGGCGGACGCGGCGCGGCTGCTGGGGGCGCCGGTCCTGGTGGTGGCGTCGGCGGGCCTCGGCACCCTGAACACCACGGAACTGACGGCCCGTGAACTCCGTTCCCAGGGCCTCGACTTGCTGGGCGTGGTGATCGGCAGCTGGCCCATCTCGCCCGACCTGGCGTCGCGTTGCAACGTGGCCGACCTGCCGGAGGTGGCGGGGGCACCACTGCTCGGGGCGTTGCCGGAGGGCGCGGGGGTGCTGACACCGGCGGACTTCCGTGCTGCGGCGCCGAGTTGGGTGGCGCCGCGGCTTGACGGGGTGTGGGATGCGGAGGGGTTCGGGGGGCGGGAGGCGCCGCCGTCCTGGAACCCCCGCTCGACCGGCGCGGCCTAGGAGACCTCCTCTTCGGCCAGCAGCCGTACCAGTTCGATACGGGACCGGATGCCCAACCGGCTGAAGACGCCGCGCAGGTGGTGGTCGATCGTGCGTGGGCTGAGGGCGAGGCGGACGGCGATCTCTCGGTTGGTGGCGCCGTCGGCGGCCATGCGGGCGACCATCAGTTGCTGGGCGGTCAGGCAGGTTGTGGGGGCTCCGGGTGTGGGGAGGGCGGTCGCGGCCACCGGGGTGCCGAGGGCACGGAGTTCGGCGCGGGCCTGGGCGGCGCAGTGCGGGGCGCCGAAGGACTCGAAGGCCTCCAGCGAGGTGTGCAGGCGGTCGCGGGCCTCGGTGCGGCGACGTAGTCGGCGTAGTGCGCCGCCGAACAGCAGCTCGGTGCGGGCCCGTTCGAAGTCGCGGGTGCCGCGCGCGTGCAGGTCGAGGGCTGTGCGGTAGTGCTCGACCGCCTCGTCGCCGGGTGCGAGCAGGGCCCGGCAACGGGCGCTCAGGGCAAGGTCGTCGGGGCTGCGGACGGCGCGTGCCCAGCGGTCGTAGTCGGCGTGTGCGGCGCGGGCGATACGGGTGTCGCCGCTGCGGACGGCCGCCTCGACGTAGTGCGGGGTGGCGAGGTGGCGGATGGCCCGGTGGCCGTGGCCCGGCCCGAACCCGGCGAGCGCGCGCAGCCGGGCCGCCGCGGCGGCGAAACGGCCGCTGCTGAGGTCGAGGTAGGCGAGTGCCCATTGCGCGAGGGCGGCCGGTAGGCCCAGGCCTCGGCCCAGGGCGTACGAGCGGGCGACGGCGGCGCGTTCCCGGCAGACGTCGCCGTCCCCGGTGAGCGCCGCGAACATGGCGAGCGCTGCTTGCAGATGGCAGGCGCCGTTGTCCTGACCGGTGGCGTGCGCCTGCCACAGGGCATCGGCGGTGGCCGTCTCGGCGGCCCTCGGATGCCCGGTCCAGAACTCGGCGTACGCCCGGAACTCCATCGCCTGCGCCACGACCACGGTCGCGCCCCGCGCGCGGGCCGAGGCCGCCGCCCGCACGGTGGCGGTGGTGGCGCGGGTGTGGTCGCCGAGCATCAACGCGGCGATCCCCGCGTGGATGAGGAGGGTGGGGTCCCCTCCAGGTCCGCATCTCCCGGCGGCGGCCTTGAGCAGATCCCGCGCGTCCTCGTACCGCCCCTCGAACGCGGCGGCCAGTCCCCCGAGCGTCCCGTGCGGCACGATCCCGACCCGGGAGGCGACGGCCGCCGCCTCCCGACACCGTCTCAGGTCACCGGTGTATATGGCGGCTTCGGTGGCGCGGGCGAGGAGGTGAACGGCGTGGTCGGGAGCGGGAGTTCGGGGTAGGGCGACCATGCGGGGTACCTCGGTCGACCCGGACGCCGGTCTCAAGTCGGCACCGGATCCCTCCAGTTCGCGCCGCGCCACAGCCGTTAGCAGCGCGTCGAACGCCTCCGCCGCGTTCCCCGCCCGCAGGGCGAACACGCCGTTCAACGCGTCGCTGTCCGTCGTGGCCGCGAGTCTTCGCGCCCGGTCCCCCTCCCCGGACTGCCAGGCGTCGCCGGCGGCACGGTTGAGGAGGCGGGACTGCTCACGCGGGTCGCTGGAGAGCGCGGCGGCGCGTTCCACGAGGGCGCAGGCGAGGGGGTGTTCGCCGGCGTCGCGTGCCTGTTGCGCGGCCGTACGGAGTTCCGCGGTGAGGCGCACGCTGGGGCCGAGCGCTCCCGCGCCCCGGTGCCAGGAACGCCGCGGCGTCTCACCCTCGGTACGCAACACCCGTGCCAGCAACCGGTGGACGTCCCGCCGGTCCGCCGGTGACCCGGTCTCGTACGCGGCGATCCTCGTCCACGCGTCGCGGAAGACGACCCCGCCGGCCGTCGCGTGCGCGACCCCGGCCGTCTCGGCGGCTTCGAGGGGCCGGGTGTCGAGTCGGGCCGCCGCGACAGCCCGCAGGAAAGCATGCGTGGCGACCGGGTACTGGTCCGCCGCCGCGAGCAGCAACAGCAACCGCGTGTCGTCGGGCAGGGCCCGGATCTCCCGGCGGTGCCGGGTCAGCAACTCCGGTGCCAGGGACGCCGGTTCGGTCGGGAGGGGGTCGAGGCCCGCGGTCTGGCGTGGGGTCAGGCGCGGGAGGAGTTCGGCGGCGGCGCGCGGATCACCGTAGACCGCGCGCAGCATGCGGATGCGGACCCCTTCGGGGAGCGCGGGGTCGAGGGTTCGCCCTGTGTCGGTGCGCGAGAGGGGCGAAGTGCGGTCTAGGGAAGTGGGGTTCACCGGAGTCAGCACACAACTGACGTTACTGGCGAGTTAATTCACCCGTAAAGACCGGCGATTTCGCCGATGCGGCGCGCGTAGACCCGCGCTGACACTCCTGACAACCCCACCCGTATCAGGAGGCATCATGCAGCGCCGCAAGCGTCGCATCGCCACGGCCCTGTCGGCCGTGACCACCTCGCTCCTTCTGTCACTCTCCCTGGCCTCGACGCCCGCTCACGCGGCGAGCCACAACCCGATCGTGTTCGTGCACGGTCTGAGCAGCGACTCCACAAGCTGGGACGACTGGATCGCGGACTTCGAGGCGGACGGCTACTCGTCCTCCGAGCTGTACGCGATCTCTTACGACTGGACGAAGTCGAACGTCACGACCGCGTCGACGCTGTCGACCTACATCAAGTCCGTCCTCGCCAGCACCGGCGCCTCGAAGGTCGACCTGGTGGTCCACTCCATGGGTGCGCTCAACAGCCGCTACTACCTGAAGAACCTCGGCGGGACCTCGTACGTCGACGACTTCGTGTCGGTCGCCGGGGTGAACCACGGGACGAGCATCGCCTCGCTCTGCGGCTGGCTGTACACCTCCTGCAAGGAGATGCAGACCGGGAGTTCGTTCCTCACGGCGCTCAACTCCGGTGACGAGACGCCGGGCAGCGTGTCGTACGCGGCCTACTGGTCGGACTGCGACGCGGCGATCGACCCGGACACCTCGGCCGAGCTGAGCGGCGCGACCAACGTGGACGTCGGGTGCATCTCGCACACCGACATGAACAACGACTACGGCGTCTACGAGCAGGTCCGGGACTTCATCTCCTGATACCCGGCCCTGTTCCTTCCCCGGCGGCAGCGGGGATGGTCAAGGGCGGCAGGGGGGACAATCTCGGTAGAGACCGGTTTCGGTCCGGTCCGGGAGGTCGTCATGCCGCTACGGTCCGCAGGCTCCGGCACAGTCGGCGCTGTGCCGCGGGACGCCGTCCACCACCCGCTGTTCGCCCGTTACTACGCCCGTTTCAGCGTGAGCGCCGAGTCGCGGTTCGGTCTCGCCGGGATGCGGGACCGGCTGCTCGCGGGGCTCTCCGGGCGGGTGATCGAGATCGGGGCCGGGAACGGCCTGAACTTCGCGCACTATCCGAGCGCCGTCTCGGAGATCGTCGCGATCGAACCCGAGCGGACTCTGCGGCAGCTCGCCGTGGAGTCCGCGCTCCGCTCCGAGGTACCCGTCGACGTGGTGCCGGGCGCGGCCGAGAAGCTGCCCGTCAAGAGCGAGGCCTTCGACGCGGTCGTGCTGTCTCTGGTGCTGTGCAGCGTGCGCGACGTGCCGCGGGCGCTCGCGGAGGCGCGGCGGGTGCTGCGGCCCGGTGGAGTCGTGCGGTTCTTCGAGCACGGCCCGGGCGGCGGACCGGCGATGACGTTCACCCAGCGCGCCCTGGACCGCACGCTGTGGCCGCCGCTGAACGGCGGCTGCCATCTGGCCCGCGACCCGGTCGCCGCGCTGCGCGACGCGGGGTTCGAACTCGGGCCGTACCGGCGGGTGTTGATCCCGGAGAAGGGACCGGCGCTGCCCAGCTCGTACTGCGTCCTCGGCACCGCGTGGCGCCCTGACACAGAGGAGTGATCACAGGCTCCACTGGCGCAACTCCTGCGCGATCTCGTCGACCGACGCCTCGCCGCTCTTGACCAACCGGGCCAGATCGCGGACCTGTTCGGGCGAGGTGACGACCTTCAGGCCGCTGGCGACGAGGTAGGCGTACGCGACGGCGGAGGCGAAGAGGGCGTTCGAGCGCTCCAACGCGGGGACGTGGATGAGGAGTTGGAGTAAGGACGCGGCGCGCGCGTACGGGCTGTCGTAGACGGGGACGTCGAATATGTCGGCCTGGTGGCGCGCGACGGCGGCGACGAGCGCGCCCCAGTCGGTGACCTGGGGGTCTCCGGGTGTGTTGTGTTCGGCGAGCATCAGCAGCCAGGCGAGGTCGATCCTGAGATTGCTCAACGGATCAGCGGCGACCTTCGCGGGTGTGCTTCCCGTCGTTGCCGAACTCGTCGGCGAAGACGGACTCGTACTGCTTCATGAAGTCGGCCGCGGCCTCGACGAAGGTGTGGCCGGCCTCCCCGGTGTCCTGTCTGACCAGCTCTTCTATGTAGCGGTTGACGCTCATGCCGCGCGCCAGGGCACGTTCACGGGCCGCGCGGGCGGTGCCCTCGTCCACGCGTACGTTCAGCTGGGTCTTCGCCATACCTAGACGCTAGCGCCGGATTGCTAGCACCGGCAAGGGCTCAGCGGGAGGAGACGGCGGGTGGAGAGTGCCCCTTACACCGGTATCGGGGGCCCGACCTGGGGTGGAGACCGCCTCGGTCGCACGGGGGATATCGGTTGTGCGGCGCGTCACACTAGGCTCGGCCCGGAGTACGGAGTCGGCACGTCCACCAGTGCGGGAGTCCGAGGGGGCTGTCTTGACCACATCTACTGCGGAGCACGCTCCAGGCCAGGCCTCGGCCGGTGGGATCGCGGCCCGCGCCCGCAAGCTGACCAAGGCGTACGGCTCGGGCGAGACGACCGTGCTCGCCCTGGACTCGGTGGACGTGGACATCGCGCGGGGCCGTTTCACCGCGGTCATGGGCCCTTCGGGCTCGGGAAAGTCCACGCTGATGCACTGCCTGGCGGGGCTCGACACCGTCTCGGCCGGGCAGGTGTGGCTCGGCGACACCGAGATCACGGGGCTGAAGGACCGCGAGCTGACGCGGCTGCGCCGGGACCGGATCGGGTTCATGTTCCAGTCGTTCAACCTCATCCCGACCCTGAACGCGGCCGAGAACATCACCCTGCCCATGGATATCGCCGGCCAGAAGCCGGACCAGAAGTGGCTGGACCAGGTCATCGACACCCTCGGACTGCGGGACCGGCTCAAGCACCGGCCGTCCCAGCTCTCCGGGGGCCAGCAGCAGCGCGTGGCCTGCGCACGGGCGCTCGCCTCCCGCCCCGAGCTGATCTTCGCCGACGAACCGACCGGCAACCTCGACTCACGGGCGGGCCTCGAAGTGCTCGGTTTCCTGCGCGACGCCGTGGACGATCTCGGGCAGACCGTCGTCATGGTCACCCACGACCCGGGCGCCGCCGCCCACTCCGACCTGGTGCTCTTCCTCGGGGACGGGCGGATCGTGGACGAGATGGAGCGGCCTACGGCGGAGGGCGTGCTGGAGCGAATGAAGCGGTTCGACCTGACGCGGGCCCCATTCGACACCCCCGAGTCCGACCCTGGTACCAGCCCTGGCCCCGGTTCCTCCGACGACGTGCCCGACGTAACCCTCGACAAGGACTGACCCCGTGCTGAAGGCGACCCTCCGGAGCTTCCTCGCGCACAAGGGACGGCTGCTGCTGTCGGCGCTCGCCGTCGTGCTGTCCGTGGCGTTCGTGGCCGGCAGTCTGATCTTCTCCGACACGGTGACCCGTACCTTCGACCGGCTCTTCGCCTCCACGTCCGCCGATGTGACCGTCGAGCCGAAGCAGGACCTCAAGTCCTCGGTGCCCACCGGCGCGACCGAGACCGTGCCCGCCTCGCTCGCCGGGCAGGTGGCGAAGGTCGCCGGGGTCGCCTCGACCCACGCCGACGTGTCCGTCGAGAACATCGTGGTCGTCGACAGCGACAACAAGTCGGTCGGCCCGACCACCGGCGCGCCCACCATCGCCACCGACTGGTACCTCACCGACCGCAGCCCGGTGAAACTGACCTCGGGCCACGCCCCGCAGGGCGCCGACGAGGCACTCCTGGACGCGGACACCGCCGACAACAAGCACGTGAAGATCGGTGACACGCTGGCGGTCCAGGCGCAGCCGGGCACCTTCCACGTCAAGATCGTCGGCATCGCCACCTTCACCACCACCAACCCGGGTGCCGCGCTGGTCTTCCTCGACCCCGCCACCGCGAAGGACCAGTTGCTCGGCGCGCCCGACCGGGCCACGAGCATCTCGGTGGACGCGGCGAAGGGTGTCGACGACGCCGTGCTCAAGCAGCGGGTGACCGCCGCGATCGGCTCTTCCGGTACCTACGACATCAAGACCGCCTCCGAGCAGGCGAAGTCGGCCGCCGCCGATCTGGGCGGTTTCCTCGACGTGATCAAGTACGTGATGCTGGGATTTGCCGGCATCGCTGTCCTGGTCGGTGTCTTCCTGATCGTCAACACGTTCTCGATGCTGATCGCCCAACGCACCCGCGAACTGGGCCTGTTGCGTGCCCTGGGCGCGGACCGCAAGCAGGTTCGGCGGTCGGTGCTGACGGAGGCACTGCTGCTCGGGCTGGTCGGCTCGACTCTCGGTCTGGCGGCCGGGATCGGGCTCGCGGCCGGGCTGATCAAGTTGATGACCGCGTTCGGGATGAACCTCAAGACCACGGAGATGGTGGTCGGTTGGCCAACTCCGGTGGCCGCGTACGTCGTTGGGGTCGGTGTCACCTTCGTCGCCGCCTATCTCCCGGCCCGGCGCGCGGCGACCGTCTCTCCGATGGCGGCTCTCGCGGACGCGGACGTCGCTGGCGTGGGGCGGCCGTTGAGGATGCGTGCGGTCGTGGGTTCGATCGTCGGGGCGATCGGTGTGGCCGCGCTGGTGGGCTGCGCCGCCGCGACGAGCACGGCCTCGTCCTCCTCCCTCCTGGGCCTCGGCATCGTCCTCACGCTGATCGCGACCGTGATCGCGGGCCCGCTCCTGGTCCGCCCGATGATCAGAGTGCTGGGCGGCGCCTTCCCCGCCCTGTTCGGCTCGGTCGGCCGGATGAGCCAGCGCAACGCCCTGCGCAATCCGCGCCGTACGGGCGCCACCGCGGCGGCGCTGATGGTGGGGCTCGCCCTGGTCGGCGGGATGTCGGTGGCGAGCGCGTCGATGTCCAAGTCCTTCGACCAGCAGATCGACAAGACCCTGGGCGCCGACTTCGTGATCCAGAACGGCAACTTCCTGCCGTTCTCCAAGGAGGTCACGGACCAGGTACGCGCCACCGAGGGCGTCGGTCTCGTCGTACGGGCCCGCTTCGCGCCCCTCGCGGTCCGGCTGCCGGACGGCAGGCGGGTGGAGACGACGGCGGCCGGTTACGACACCCCGCTCGACGACGTCGCCCACATCAAGTACGCGCAGGGCGACACGAGTTCGGCGCTCGCGGCCGGACACCTCGCGATGGAGGCCGACTTCGCGAAGAAGCACGGGGTACGGATCGGCAGTGTGCTCCCCGTCGAGTTCCCGGGCGGCCGCACCACGAAGCTGACGGTGGGCGCCCTGAGCGATCAGGGGTCCTCGGGCGGGTTCGGGACGCAGGGCGGGCTGTTCTTCGGGATCGCCACGGTCGAGAAGTACGTCCCGAACGGCCAGGACTCCTCGCTGTACGTGAACGCCGCGTCCGGTACGGGTGCCGACCAGCTCCGCAAGTCCCTTGAGACGACGCTGAAGCCCTATCCGCAGGTCCAGGTCCGCGACCAGGCCGACTACAAGAAACTCGTCCACGACCAGATCGCCGTACTGCTCTATCTCGTGTACGCGCTGCTCGGCCTTGCCATCGTCATCGCGGTGCTCGGCGTGGTCAACACCCTTGCCCTGTCGGTCGTGGAGCGCACCCGCGAGATCGGCCTGCTCCGCGCGATCGGCCTCGGCCGGCGCCAACTGCGGCGGATGATCCGGCTGGAGTCGGTGGTGATCGCGGTGTTCGGCGCGGTACTCGGACTCGGTCTCGGCCTGGTGTGGGGCGTGTGCGCACAGCAGGTCCTGGCGCTCCAGGGCATGAAGGCGCTCGCGATCCCCTGGACCACGATCGTCGCGGTGGTGATCGGCTCGGCGGTCGTCGGCATCGTGGCGGCACTGCTGCCGGCGTTGCGTGCGTCGCGCATGAACGTGCTGGCGGCGATCGCGCACGAGTGATGGAATCGCGACAGCGACTCACACCAAGTGACGCACAGTCAGGTCACCTGCCTGCGAGGAGAGTTCATGCCGCGCCCGTTCCGCTTCGGAGCCAGCCTGCTCACGTCCTCACCCGCCGACGAGTGGCGGACCAGATGCCGTCGGGTCGAGGAACTCGGCTACGACGTGATCCTGGTCCCCGACCACCTCGGCATGGTCGCGCCGTTCCCGGCACTGGTCGCCGCGGCTGACGCGACCGAGCGGCCACAGGTGGGCACGTTCGTGCTCAACGCGGGCTTCTGGAACCCGACTCTGCTGGCCCGCGAGGTGACGACGACCGCCGACCTGACCGGCGGCCGCCTCGAACTCGGCCTCGGCACCGGGTACATACAGGCGGAGCACGACACGGCCGGTCTGCCCTTCGGTTCGCCGGGCGAGCGCGTCGACCATCTGCGGCGCACCGTCGAGGAGTTGGGGCGGCTGCTGGACGCCGCGAAGTGCCGCGTACCGCTGCTCCTCGGCGGCAACGGCGACCGCATGCTGCGGCTGACCGCCGAGCACGCGGACATCGCGGCGTTCGCGGGGGCGAGCCTCGAACCGGGGAGTACGACGGGCAGGCTGGCGCCGGTCGACGCCGCCGGGTTCGGTCAACGGGTCGCCCGGTACCGGGAGTTCGCGGCCGGCCGCGAGGAAGCGGCCGAACTCAACCTCCTGATCCAGATGGTGGCCGTGACCGACGATCCCGCGAGCGCGCTCCGGCCGCTGCTGGACCGCCGACCGGACCTGTCCCTGTCGCGCGTACTGGACCTGCCCGTCTTCCTGGTCGGCACGCTGGACGAGATCACCGCGAAGCTGCGCGCACTGCGCGACCGGTACGGGTTCTCGTATCTCACCGTGCTGGAGCCGTACATGGAGGCGTTCGCTCCGGTGGCCGAGGAATTGCGCCGAAACCCACTCGCCGCGCCCGCCGCCCCTCTGTTTGGCTCGCCCCATGAGTGATCTTCATATCCGTAGCGCGGCCCTGACCGACATCGACGCCGTGCTGGCGTTCTGGCGCGAGGCCGCCGAGGGCACGAGCATCAGCGACGACCGCGACGGCTTGGTCCGGCTGATCACCAGGGACCCGGACGCGCTGATCCTCGCGGAACGCGGCGGGCGGCTCGTCGGGTCCGTGATCGCCGGTTTCGACGGCTGGCGCTGCCACCTGTACCGGTTGGCCGTACACCCGGAGCAGCGCCGACAGGGCATCGGCTCGGCGCTGCTCACCGCGGCCGAGGAGCGGTTCGTGGCGCTGGGCGGGCGTCGCGGGGACGCGATGGTGCTGGAGCGCAACGAGACCGGCCGGCATGCGTGGCGCGCGGCGGGGTACGCACCCGAGGAACAGTGGCGGCGCTGGGTGAAGCATCTCACCACCTGACCACTTTGCTGATCCTTTACTATTGGCGGACGACTCGTAGTTCCAGAACTCCACGAAAGGTGTGAGCGTCCGCCCATGGGCGAGCCTCCCAGTACGCGACACCGCGCGAACCTCCCTGCCCTGTCCGATCATGGGACGGAGGTGACCCGATGACCGAAGTGCTTCTGCTGCTGGTGGCGATCCTGCTCTCGCTCCTCTGCGGCGCCTTCGTCGCGGCCGAGTTCTCGCTGACCACCGTTCAGCGCGGCGAACTGGAGCGTGCGGTCGAGCGCGGCGAACGGGGCGCCTCCGGTGCCCTGAAGGCCGTACGGAATCTGACGTTCCAGCTCTCCGGGGCGCAGCTCGGCATCACCGTCACCAATCTGGTCGTCGGCATGCTCTCCGAGCCGTCGATCGCCGCGCTGATCGCGGGCCCCCTGGAATCCCTGGGCATCTCGCACTCGGCGTCGAAGTCCGTCGCGCTGGTGCTGGGTACGGCGCTGTCGACGGTGTTCCTGATGGTCGTCGGCGAGCTGGTGCCGAAGAACTGGGCGATCTCGTCGCCGCTCAGCGTGGCGAAGCGGGTGGGGAACGCGCAGCGGTGGTTCAGCGCCGCGTTCCGCCCGTTCATCAGCCATCTGAACAACACGGCCAACCATGTTGTGCGGGCCTTCGGCCTGGAGCCGGCCGAGGAGCTGGCCTCCGCGCGCGGGCCGCAGGAGCTGGCCGCGCTGGCCCGGCACTCCGCCAGGGAGGGCGCCCTGGAGCCGGACACCGCCGAGCTGTTCGTACGGACGCTCAACCTCGCCGATCTCACCGCGGAGAACGTGATGACGCCCCGCGTCCAGGTCGTCGCCCTCGACGCCCAGGCGACCTGCGAGGACGTGGCGAACGCGACGCGGGCGACCGGGCTGTCCCGGTTCCCGGTCTTCCGGGGCAACCTGGACGAGGTCGTAGGCACGGTGCACATCAAGGACGTGTTGGCGGTTCCGGCGGACCGCCGCACCCGCTTCCCCCTCTCCGAGGTCATGCGCGAACCCCTCCTCGTCCCGGAGTCCCTGACCGTGGACCGCCTCCTGGACCGGCTGTCCGGCAAGCGCACGATGGCCGTCGTCATCGACGAGTACGGCGGTACGGCCGGGGTCGCGACCCTGGAGGACATCGTCGAGGAGGTCGTAGGCGAGGTGCGGGACGAGCACGACCCGCACGAGACGCCCGACCTCGCCCCGGCCGGGGCGGACGACGACGGCCGCACGCTGTACTCGGCGGACGGTGCCGCCCGGATGGACCAGCTCGCGCGCGTGGGGCTGCGGGCGCCGGAGGGGCCGTACGAGACGTTGGCCGGTCTGGCGGCCAATGAGCTGGGGCGGATTCCGGAGGCCGGTGACGTCGTCGAGGTCGCCGGGTGGCGGATCGACGTGGTGGACGCGTCCGGGCGTCGGGCCGCGCGGCTGCTGCTGCACGCGCCGCGCGACGACGGTTCCGGATCCGGTTCCGGAACCGGATCCGACTCCGACTCCGCGAAGGGGGAGCTGTGACCGCCGTACAACTGCTGATCGGGTTGGCGACGCTGGTCGTCAACGCCTTCTTCGTGGCCGCCGAGTTCGCGCTGATCTCGGTGCGCCGCAGCCAGATCGAGCCGTACGCCGAGGACGGCGACCGGCGGGCCAAGAGCGTGCTGTGGGGGTTGCAGCACGTGTCGGCTCTGATGGCCGCGGCCCAACTCGGCATCACGCTCTGCACCTTGGTGCTCGGCATCGTCGCGGAACCGGCGATCGCCCATCTGCTGGAACCGGTGTTCCACGCGGTCGGCGTACCGGAGGGCGCGGGGCACGCGGTGTCCTTCGTGATCGCGCTCGCCGCGGCGACCTATCTGCACATGCTGCTCGGCGAGATGGTGCCGAAGAACATCGCCTTGGCCGAGCCGATCCGCAGCGCGCTGGTCCTCGGACCGCCGCTGGTGACGTTGTCCCGGGCGCTGCGTCCGGTGATCTTCACGATCAACGCGTTCGCCAACACGCTGCTCAAGCTGCTGCGGGTCGAGGTCAAGGACGAGGTGACGGCGTCCTTCTCGGACGCCGAACTCGCCCGGATCGTACGGGACTCCGGCGAGGCGGGGCTCATCGACGAACGGGCCCTGGAGCGGCTGAACGACGCGCTGGAGCTGGGTAGGCGGCCCGTGCGGGACGTCGTGCTCCCCCTCGAACGCGTCGACTACGTGGTCGCGGGCATCACTCCGGCCGAGCTGGAGGTGCTGTCGGCCGAGTCCGGCTTCTCCCGCTTCCCCGTGGTGGACGGCGAGCGCCGCATCATCGGCTACCTGCACGTCAAGGACGCGCTCGACGCCTCGCCGCGCAACGAGCCGTTCAAGATCGAGGACATGCGCTCCATCGCCGACGTGAAGGAGAGCACCCCGCTGGACGACGTCCTCACCGCGATGCGCAGCAGCCGGACGCACCTCGCGGCGGTCCTCGACGAGGAGGGGCGGCTGACGGGTCTTGTGACCATGGAGGACGTGCTGCGGGAGCTGTTCGGGCAGCGGGCGTGAGGGAGTGAGAGGGCAGTCGGTCCGGGGTCCGGGGTGGTCGGTGCGCGACGGGTAGGCGGCAGGCCGTGAGCCCCGCGCGGGAGGCGTCGGAGCCTGGCCGGTGACTCGGGGCTCGTTCCCCCGGCCGGTGGCAGGCCACGGGCTCGGCGAGTGGCTTTGCGGGCCCTCGTCCGGCAGCGGGTCAACGCCCGGCGGGCCGCCGACGCACTGCACGGCCGGTCATCGGTCATGGCGGAGGCCGACCTACCGGTGGGTATGGACGCGGGATATCATCTTCGTCGCCATGCAGACGAACCCCACACACACCAGCCTGGTCGCGATCGGCGACTCCTTCACCGAGGGCATGTCGGACCGGCTCCCGGACGGCACCTACCGGGGCTGGGCCGACCTCCTCGCCGGCCGGATGGCCGCCCGGGCGCCCGGCTTCCGGTACGCCAACCTCGCCGTGCGCGGCAAGCTGATCGCGCAGATCGTCGACGAGCAGGTCGGCCCGGCGGCCGCCATGCAGCCCGATGTGATCACGCTGGTCGGCGGCCTGAACGACACCCTGCGCCCCAAGTGCGACATGGGCCGGGTGCGCGCCCTGCTGGAGGAGGCCGTCGAACGGCTCACTCCCGCCTGCAAGCAGCTGGTGCTGATGCGCAGCCCCGGCCGCGAGGGCCCGGTCCAGCAGCGATTCCGGCCGCGCATGGAGGAACTCTTCGCCTGCGTCGACGACCTCGCCGAACGGCACGGCGCCTTGGTCGTCGACCTGTACGGCGCCCCCTCGCTCGCCGACCAGCGCGCCTGGGACGTCGACCGGCTCCATCTCACGGCCGAGGGCCACCGCCGCGTCGCCGAGGCGGTGTGGCAGACCCTCGGCTACGAGGCCGAGGACCCGGAGTGGCGCACCCCGATGCCCCCGACCGCGCCCCCGAACTGGACCGCCCGCCGCGTCGAGGACGCCCGCTTCACCCGCCAGTACCTCCTCCCCTGGATCGGCCGCCGCCTCACGGGCCGCTCCTCGGGGGACGGCCTCTCCCCCAAGCGCCCTGACCTGCTCCCCTACGAGGGCCCGGCGGCGTAACTCCCCATGACCACACGGGTGATCAACATCAGGGGCCACATCCACGAGTACGGCCGCCGCCTGGAACTCGCCCCCGGTGAAGTCATCTACGTAGGTCGCCGCTGGACCCTGGGCGGCTGGGACCTCCCCCGCCACCCGCTCTACAACCCCTTCGCCTACGACACCCCCACGCGCCGCCGGGACGGCACGCGCGCGGAGGTGATGGCGAAGTACCGGGCGTATCTGCTGGAGCGGCCGTATCTGCTGGAGCTGATTCCGGCGTTGCGCGGACGGGTGCTGGCTTGCTGGTGCGCGCCGTTGGTCTGTCATGCGGGGGTGTTGGCGGAGCTTGCCGACGGTAGGGATCCGAGCCCGTGACGTGAGTCCCGCGGCCGAACACGTCAGACCGTGACGTGGGTCTCGTAGCTTCCGCCGAACCGAACCCTGGCGCTGGCCTGCACGAACCGCCAGTAGAATCTGTCCACGTGACTCCCGCTCCCGCCAAGCCCCGCATCCCGAACGTCCTCGCCGGACGTTACGCCTCCGCCGAGCTCGCCACGCTCTGGTCTCCCGAGCAGAAGGTGAAGCTGGAGCGGCAGCTCTGGCTCGCTGTGTTGCGGGCCCAGAAGGACCTCGGGATCGAGGTGCCGGACACGGCGATCGCGGACTACGAGCGGGTGCTCGACCAGGTCGACCTGGCCTCGATCGCCGAGCGCGAGAAGGTCACGCGGCATGACGTGAAGGCGCGGATCGAGGAGTTCAACGATCTCGCCGGGCACGAGCAGGTGCACAAGGGCATGACGTCCCGGGACCTGACGGAGAACGTCGAGCAGTTGCAGATCCGGCTCTCGCTGGAGCTGATGCGCGACCGTACGGTGGCCGTTCTGGCGCGTCTCGGCAAGCTGGCCGGTGAGTACGGCGAGCTGGTCATGGCCGGTCGCTCGCACAACGTGGCCGCGCAGGCGACCACCCTCGGCAAGCGTTTCGCGACCGCCGCCGACGAACTGCTCGTGGCGTACGGCCGGGTGGAGGAGCTGCTCGGTCGTTACCCGCTGCGTGGCATCAAGGGGCCGGTGGGCACGGCGCAGGACATGCTGGACCTGCTCGGCGGCGACGCGGCGAAGCTCGCGGAGCTGGAGCAGCGGATCGCCACCCACCTGGGCTTCTCGCAGGCGTTCACCTCGGTCGGCCAGGTGTACCCGCGCTCGCTGGACTACGAGGTCGTGACCGCGCTGGTGCAGGTCGCGGCGGCGCCTTCGTCGCTGGCGAAGACGATCCGGCTGATGGCGGGGCACGAGCTGGTCACCGAGGGCTTCAAGCCCGGCCAGGTCGGTTCGTCCGCGATGCCGCACAAGATGAACACCCGCTCCTGCGAGCGCGTCAACGGCCTCATGGTCATCCTGCGCGGCTACGCCTCGATGACCGGCGAGCTGGCGGGCGACCAGTGGAACGAGGGCGATGTCTCGTGCTCGGTGGTGCGCCGGGTGGCCCTCCCCGACGCGTTCTTCGCGCTCGACGGGCTGCTGGAGACTTTCCTGACCGTGCTCGACGAGTTCGGCGCGTTCCCGGCGGTCGTCGCGCGTGAGCTGGACCGCTATCTGCCGTTCCTCGCGACGACCAAGGTGCTGATGGCCGCGGTCCGCGCGGGTGTCGGCCGCGAGGTCGCGCACGAGGCCATCAAGGAGAACGCCGTCGCCTCCGCGCTGGCGATGCGCGAGCAGGGCGCCGAGCGGAACGAGCTGCTGGACAAACTCGCCGCCGACGAGCGCATCCCGCTCGACCGCGCCCAGTTGGACGCGCTGATGGCCGACAAGCTGTCCTTCACGGGTGCCGCGGCCGACCAGGTCGCCGTCGTCGTCGCCCGTGTCGAGGAGCTCGCGAAGCAGCACCCGGAGGCCGCGGGTTACACCCCGGGGGCGATCCTCTGACCCGCTTCACCCAGGCCGAGCTGGAGGCCGCCCGCGACCGTCTCGTACCGGACGTCGTCGCGGACGGCCTCGCCGTGCTGTTCTGCGGTATCAACCCCGGTCTGATGACGGCGGCCACGGGCCACCACTTCGCCCGTCCCGGCAACCGCTTCTGGCCCGTGCTGCATCTGTCCGGCTTCACCCCGAGGCTCATGAAGCCCGCGGAGCAGGGCGAGTTGCTGTCCTACGGGCTCGGCATCACGAACGTGGTGGCACGGGCGACAGCCCGGGCCGACGAGCTGAGCCCTGAGGAGTACCGCGAGGGCGGACAGCTCCTCGCGTCGAAGCTGACGGGCTGGAAACCGCGTTGGCTGGCTGTGCTCGGGGTCACGGCATACCGGGCCGCGTTCGACGACAAGAAGGCCCAAGTGGGACCGCAGGAGCGGACGTTCGGGGACACGCGTGTGTGGGTGCTGCCCAATCCGAGCGGGCTGAACGCGCATTGGACGGCGGCGACGATGGCCGAGGAGTTCGGGCGGCTGCGGGTCGCCGCGCAGGACTAGACCCTCACGGTGGGTCCATCTCCGTTTTGACGGCCAGGAGTTGGAACGGGAGTTCCTTGTCCCACTGGGACACGCCGAGGGCGATCCACCGGCCGGCCTGCGGCGACTCGTCTGTAACGCGGCGATGTGACAGCCGGGTCCTCCCATGCCCAGGTCCGTCCTGCCGTGCTCCGCGGGGAAGTCCCGGGTGCACAGCAGGTCGATCGTCGTCAGCGAGTGCGTGATGTTCATGCCTCCAGTGAACCGGCTCCCACTGACAATGGGCGGGGCGTCAGGCTCCGCACGGGGGCAAACGTTCCGGCACTCCCGAGGTCAGGCGTCCCGGCGCCGGACGCTCCACGCTCCCGCCGCCAACGCCGCCGTTGCCCACAGCGCCGTCACCCCGAGTCCGGTCCACGGCCCCATCGCCCCGGCCCAGGTCGCGTGGAGCGCCACCTGACCGGCCCGGTCGGGCAGGAGGTCCGCGATGTCGCTCGACGCGTCGCCGACCACGAAGGACACGATGAGCAGGAACGGGATGACGATGCTCAGCGTCGCCACTCCACTGCGCAGCACCGCCGTGAGACCGGCCGCGAGCAGCGCCATCAGCGTGAGATAGACGGCGCAACCGAGCACACCGCGCACCTGTTCCGACCAGCCGAGCCCGTCGGCCTCGGAGCCCAGCACCGCCTTGCCGACCACCAGCGTCACCACGCCGGTGACCAGGCCGACGGCGAACACGGGCACGGCGATCGCCGTCGCCTTGGCCGCGAACCAGCGTCCCCGGTGCGGCACCGCGGCCAGCGACATCCGTAGCGCTCCGCCCTGGAACTCGGAGGACACGGCGGTCGTGCCGAAGGCGATCGCCGCGATCTGGCCGAAGGTCACGCCGAAGAAGACCGCGAACAGCGGGTCGAAGTCGTCGCCTCCGGTGTCGGACGAGGCGAGCGCGGAGAAGAGCACGGTCACCGCGAGGATCATGGCGAGGGCCGCGACCTGGGAGCGCAGGGTTCGGATCTTGATCCACTCGGAGTGGAACACGGGCGTGAATGTCATGGTCAGGCCTCCTGGTGCGGTGCGGTGAACTCGGTCTCGGTGGCGGTCAGATCGAGGTAGGCCTGTTCCAACGTGCCCTCCGTGGAGGTCAGTTCGAGGATCGGTACGCCCGCCGCGGACAACAGGGTGCCGATCTCGTCCACGCGTGCGTGCGCCACGGTCCAGTGCCCGTCCTCCTGTTCCACGGCGTCGAGACCGTGCCCGGCGAGTGTGCTCTTGAGGGCGCCGGCGTCCGTCGTACGGATGCGTACGTGAGGTTGCACGCGCGCGTCGATGAAGTCCCGCATCGGGGTGTCGGCCAGGAGGCGGCCGCGACCGAGGACCACGAGGTGGTCGGCGAAGGAGGCGGTCTCGTTCATCAGATGGCTGGAGACCAGGACCGTACGACCCTCCGCCGCGAGCCGGCGCAGCAACTCCCGGATCCAGACGATGCCTTCGGGGTCGAGGCCGTTCGACGGCTCATCCAGCAGGACGACCTCGGGATCGCCCAGGAGGGCACCGGCGATGCCCAGTCGTTGGCGCATGCCCAGGGAGTACGTCTTGACCCGGTGCCGCGCGACCGACGCGAGCCCCGTCTCCGCCAGCACCGCGTCGACCCGGGCGGCCGGGATGCGGTTGCTCGCCGCCAGGGCGCGCAGATGGTCGCGGGCGGTCCGGGAGCCGTGCGCGGCCTGGGCGTCGAGCAGGGCGCCCACGTGGCGCAGCGGCTCGGTGAGCGCGGCGTAGGGGCGGCCTCCGATGGTGGCGGTTCCGGAGGTGGGGCGGTCGAGGCCGAGGACGAGGCGCATGGTGGTGGACTTTCCGGCGCCGTTGGGGCCGAGGAAGCCGGTGACCTTGCCGGGGCGGACGTCGAAGGTGACGTGGTCCACGGCCCGCCGGGTGCCGTACTCCTTGGTGAGGTCTCGTACGTCGATGCTGGTCATGGCCAACAGCCTGGCCGGTCAAGGGGGTTGGGGCCTCCCCCGCCGGTGGAGATCGTCTCCCCCGCCCGGGGGAGGCCGATTGTCGGTGCCGGGTGTCACGATGTCGGAATGGCCCGCTTCCTGCGCCCGCTGCTCCGGGGGACGACGTACACGCGTCTGCTGCACCTCTGGGTGCCGATGCTCATCGTGAGTGTCTGGTTGTTCATCGACATGTCGACGCCCTATGTGCCCGCGCTCATGCTCCTCCCGGTCGGCCTGATCCCGGCTGTGCGCATGGGTGAGGGGGTGCAGGCACGGCTGCTGCTGACGCCGGGCGAACAGGACTCGGGGATCTCCGTTGCACCGGCGGCGACCTGGCGGGACCGAGGCCGGACCGTGCTGTGGCTGGAGACACGGATGGCGCTGAGCGTGCTGGCTTCGTTCAGCACCATCTGGGGGCCGCTCCTGTCCGTCACTCTCGTCGGGCTGGCGATCGGCAAAGTACCGGACGGCGTCCCCGTACTGAGCAACGCTCAACCACACTGGGGATACGCCCTCCTGGCGCTGCTTCCCCTGATCGCGACGTACGCCGCAGTCGTCGGCCTCGGCGAATTGGCCACGCTGCTCGCCCGGAAGTTGCTCGGCCCCTCGCGCGCGGAGCAACTCGCCGCCCTGGAGGAGCGCACCGAGCAGCTGCTGGAACGCACACGCATCGCGCGGGAGTTGCACGACTCCATCGGTCACGCGCTCACGGTCGCGGTGGTGCAGGCGGGTGCCGCCCGCGCGGCAGGCAACCCGGAGTTCACCGAGCGGGCGCTGGGTGCCATCGAGGAGACCGGCCGGGCCGCGTTGGAGGACCTGGAGCGGGTGTTGGGCGTACTGCGGGAGGCGGAGCGGCCGGTGAGCAGTCGGCCGACGCTGGTGGACGCGGACCGGCTGCTGGATTCGGCGCGGGCCTCCGGGGCGAAGGTCGACGCGGAGGTGACCGGACCGTTGGAGACGGTGCCGGGGCCGGTCTCCCGGGAGGGCTACCGGATCCTGCAGGAGGCGCTGACCAATGTGCTGCGGCACGCGGGGTCCGTCCCGGTGCGGGTCCGTATCGGGGTCGCCGACGGCACTCTCGATCTGGAGGTCCGCAATCCGCTGACGGCGGCGATACCGGGCCCGGGCCGCGGCAGTGGCCTGCGGGGCATACGCGAGCGTGCAGCGCTGCTCGGGGGCCGGGCGCACACCGGGCCCGACGAGGGTGACTGGCAGGTGCACGCGGAGCTGCCGCTGGGCTGATCTAGGCTGGCCGGATGCCGGTCACCGTTCTCCTGGTCGATGACGAACCCCTCGTACGCGCGGGCCTGCGGGCCGTACTGGAGGCGCAGCCGGACATCGAGGTGGTCGGGGAGGCCGCCGACGGGGCGGCGGTGATCCCGCTGGTGCGGCAACTGCGGCCGGACGTGGTCGCCATGGACGTACGGATGCCGCTCCTGGACGGCATCGAGGCCACGCGCGCGGTGCTGCGCACGATCGACGATCCGCCGAAGATCCTGGTCATCACGACCTTCGAGAACGACGAGTACGTGTACGAGGCGCTGCGGGCCGGTGCCGACGGGTTCCTGCTGAAGCGGGCGCGGCCGGCCGAGATCGTGCACGCGGTGCGGCTGGTGGCCGAGGGGGACTCGTTGCTGTTCCCGGCCTCCGTACGGCAGTTGGCCGCCGAGTACGGCGACGACGGCGGGAACCGGGCGGCCCGCGCGGTCATGGAGCGGGCCCAACTGACGGAGCGTGAGGCCGAGGTGCTGCGGCTGATGGCGCGGGGTCTGTCGAACGCGGAGATCGCCGCCCGGCTGATCGTCGGGACCGAGACGGTGAAGTCGCACGTGAGCGCCGTGCTGGCGAAGCTGGGGGCGCGGGACCGTACGCAGGCGGTGATCGCGGCGTACGAGTCGGGGTTCGTGGCGCCGGGGTGAATCGGTGGGGCGAGTGGGTCGGGGGCGCCCGGCTCTCGCCGCGGTCCGCCGCGCCGAGTACGATCCGCCCAACACGCGCACGAGCTGGGAGGACAGACCTTGGCGGGGCTGACCGGCGGGGACCCCTCGCTGCTGCGGAGGATCAACTCCGCGGTGGTGTTGCACGCGTTGCGTGCCACGGACTGCGCCACGCTGACGGAGATCACCCGGGTGACCGGTCTGTCCCGGCCGACCGTCGAGGGCGTCGTCGAGGGACTGATGGACGCCGGGCTGGTCGTCGAGAAGGCGGCCGACGAGAGCGTTGTACGGCGGCAGGGGCGGCCCGCGCGGCGGTTCCGGTTCCGGGCCGAGGCCGGGCATCTGCTGGGCCTGGAGATCGGCGCACATCGCGTCGCCGTGCTCCTCGCCGACCTGGACGGCCGGGTGCTCGGCGCGATCGCCAAGGACGTCGACGAGACGGCTTCGGCGGACGAGCGCCTGGAGCGGCTGCGGACGGCGGTCGCCGAGCTGCTGCGCCGGGCCGGGGTCGCACGCGGCTCGCTGCGCGCGGTGGGCGTGGCCACGCCGGGCATCGTCGAGGCGGACGGCACCGTACGGCTGGGTACGGCGTTGCCCGAGTGGACGGGGCTGCATCTGGGCGAGCGGCTGAGCCGGTCCTTCAAGTGCCCGGTGCTGGTCGAGAACGATGCCAACGCTGCGGCGGTCGCCGAGCACTGGAAGGGTGCGGCCACCGAGTCCGACGACATGGTGATGGTGCTGGCCGGGTTGAGTCCGGGCGCCGGTTCGCTGATCGGGGGTCGGCTGCATCGGGGGTATCGCGGGGCGGCCGGTGAGATCGGCGCGCTGCATCTGCTGGGGCGGGACGTGACTCCGGAGACGTTGCTTTCCACCACGGACGAGCCGCTGCACCCGTTGGACGAGCAGGCGGTTGCGCAGGTGTTCGCGCTGGCGCGGGACGGTGACCAGCGGGCGATGGCGGCTGTCGATCGGTTCATCCAGCGCCTTGTGCACGATGTCGCCGCGCTGGTGCTGGCGCTCGATCCTGAGCTGGTCGTCGTGGGTGGTTGGGCTGCCGGGCTGGACGGTGTACTGGAGCCGCTGCGGCGGGAGTTGGCACGGTATTGCCTGCGGCCGCCGAAGGTCGCCCTGTCGTTGCTCGGGGAGGCTGCTGCGGCAACCGGGGCGTTGCGGTTGGCTCTTGACCATGTCGAGGAGCAACTGTTCGCGGTGGAGGGCACGGTGACGCGGCGCTAGCTCGGCCGGGGTGGTCGTGTGCCGGGTGCGGGTTCGTTGTGGCTGGGCGCGATGGGTTGTGTGTCAGCTGCGGCACCGTGGGGGCTGGGCGCGCAGTTCCCCGCGCCCCTTTGGGGCGCTGTCATGCCCGGCGCCGAGCAGGCAACGCGATGCGCGGTGGTCGGCTGTCGGCTGCGGGTCTGTTGTGGCTGGGCGTGCCCACGCGGCGGAGCCGCACATCGATACAGCCCCGCGCCCCTGAAAAACGGGGCGTTGTCGTGCCGGTGCCGGGAAGGAAACGCGTCGCGCCCCGGTGGAGTGCCGGGGCGCGACGGGTGAACCGTGATCTCGGTCAGGAGGCCTGGCGTTCTGGGCCGTGGTGGATTTCTACGCCTCCGGAGTCGGCGAAGGTCAGGCGGCAGGTGTCCGCGCGGTAGGTCGCGACGGAGACGGCTGCGGTGCGGCCCTCGGCGAAGAAACGGGTCGTGACGACGAGGACCGGGGCTCCAGGGAGGCGGTCCAGTTCCTTGGCGTCGTCCGCGCGGGCCGAGCCGAGTTCGACGGCGCGGTCCTGGCCCTCCAGCCCGAGGCGCTGCAACTCGCGCAGTACGGCACGCGCGCGTGCCGTCGCCGAGGGAGTGTCTATGGCGGAGAGGTCGGGCACCGACGACTCCGGGATGTAGAGCAGTTCGGCGGCGACCGGCTGGCCGTGGCTCACCCGGGAGCGCCGCACGGTGTGGACCAGTTCCTCGGAACCGGTCTCCAGGATGTCCGCGACAGCGGTCGGCGGAGCCGCCAGCACGCAGTCGACGGACTGCCAGGCGTCCTCCCCGGCGCCCGGCCAGGCGTGCTGCTCGGTGCCTACGGCGACCCCCACGCGCGGCGGCGCGACGGTCGTACCGACTCCGCGACGGCGTTGCAGCCGGCCTTCCAGTTCGAGTTGTTCCAGAGCCTGCCGGAGCGTGGCCCGGGCGACGCCGAAGCGGGCCGCCAGGTCGCGCTCGTTGGGCAGGATCTCGCCCACGGAGAACTCGGAGTCCAGTGCCTCACTCAGCACTGTCTTGAGATGCCAGTACTTCGGCTCCGGCACCGATTCCAACTGCGTGGTCCCCACCCTGTCCTCCGCAATCGCCGTGTTCCGGCGGCGTTTTAGCGCCCTTGTTTATTAAAGGTTGTTTCACTTATCTGCGACCATAGGACGGCCCCCACCCTTGGTCAAGACCAATCCTCCATGTCATATGCAATGCACAGAGCGTCTGCCGCAGAGCGTTCACAGGGCGTTCGTACAGGGTGTTCTTCGTGACGTAACAGCAAAGCCCCCGTCTCGAAACGGGGGCTCGCCGGGGCCGCGGCTAAGCGGAAGCCAGTGATCGAAGCTTGTCGGGGTTGCGGACGATGTAGACGGAGCGGATGCGTCCGGCGGATACGTCCACCTGGAAGACGCTGTCGGGCGTGTCACCCGAAAGGATCAGTACCGCGGGTCCGCCGTTGAGCTCCAGGAAGCGGAACGACATCTCCGGGACGCTCTTCTCGGCGACGGCGACCAGGAAGCGGCCCACATTGTCGGCGGTCTCCAGGATCCGCAGCGGCGCCTTGGACTTGCCGCCGCTGTCACCGATCAGACGGACGTCCGGGGCGAGCATCTCCATGAGGCCCGCCAGGTCGCCCTCGGCGGCCGCGGCGAGGAACCGCTCGGTGAGATCGCGGCGTTGGGCGGGGTCGACCTCGTAGCGCGGGCGTCGTTCGTCGACGTGCCCGCGGGCCCGTCCGGCGAGTTGGCGCACGGCCGGCTCGCCGCGGTCCAGCATGGCCGCGATCTCGGCGTACGGGTAGCCGAAGGCCTCCCTGAGGACGAACACGGCGCGTTCCAGCGGGGACAGCGACTCCAGGACGACGAGTACGGCGAGGGAGACGGAGTCGGCGAGCACGGCGCGCTCGGCGGTGTCGGGGACGGTGTCCCCGAAGTCGGTGACGTACGGCTCCGGCAGCCATGGGCCCACGTAGGCCTCGCCGCGCGCCTTGACCTGGCGGAGCCGGTCGATGGCGAGGCGGGTGGTGACACGCACCAGGTAGGCACGCGGTTCGCGGACCTCGGCGCGGTCGGCGGCGGACCAGCGCAGCCAGGCGTCCTGGACCACGTCCTCGGCGTCGGCCACCCGCCCGAGCATGCGGTAGGCGACTCCCATGAGGACGGGGCGGTGTTCTTCGAAGACATCGATCGGGGTGTCGGTGGTCACCACCTCATCCCATGCGTTGGACGCGGCTCTGTCCAGCAGAAAACCGTGGGTCCCAAGGTCCCCCGCATCTGGGGCTACCGGTGAGTAGCAGTTGCTGACAAGCTGTCTACACAACCTGTACGGCGTCTGCCGGCGCGTCCAGACGAGGAGCATCCCCATGTCCGCCACCGTCTCCTTCCCGGTCCCCACCCCGCAGGGCCCGAAGACCGTGACCGTGTCCTACGCGCGCGTGGGTCGCGGCGAACCGCTGCTCCTGCTGCACGGCATAGGTCATCACCGGCAGGCCTGGGACCCGGTGGTGGACATCCTCGCGACCGAACGCGACGTGATCGCCGTGGACCTGCCCGGGTTCGGCGCCTCGCCCGCGCTCCCGGAGGGGCTGGCGTACGACCTGACCACGACGGCCGCCGTGTTCCGGGCCTTCTGCGAGACGTTGGGGCTCGACCGCCCGCATGCGGCGGGCAACTCGCTCGGCGGTCTGATGGCCCTGGAGCTGGGCCGCGAGAAGGTCGTACGGTCCGTCACCGCCCTCTCCCCCGCCGGGTTCTGGTCCCAGGCCGAGCGGCGCTACGCCTTCGGTGTGCTGCTCACCATGCGGCGGATCGCGCGCGGCATGCCGCTCCCGCTGGTCGAGAAGCTGGCGCGCACGACGGCCGGCCGCACCGCGCTCACCAGCACCATCTACGCCCGCCCGGGCCGCCGTTCACCCGAGGCCGTGGTCGCCGAGACGCTCGCGCTGGTCAACGCGCCCGGGTTCGACGACACGCTCCGGGCGGGTACGAGCGTCCTGTTCACCGACGACATCCCGGGCATCCCGGTGACCGTGGCCTGGGGCACGCAGGACAGGTTGCTGCTGCGCCGCCAGGGCGTCCGCGCCAAGCGGTTGATCCCCCGCTCCCGGCTGGTGCGGCTGCCCGGCTGCGGGCACTGCCCGATGAACGACGACCCGGCCCTGGTCGCGCGCGTCATCCTCGACGGCAGCCGCTGACCGGCGCGGGAACAGCCCCAACACGCCCGATCCCAGGGCGACTCCTGCGCCGACGAGGGCACTCCCGGCGGCCTGTGCGGCCCCGTAGGAGCCCGTTCCGACGAGCGGCGCGGTAGCGGCGGCGGCGACCGGGATGAGGCCGGAGAAGAGCGTGGCGCGCTCCGCACCGATCCGCTGCATGCCCATGTACCAGCACACGAAGCCGACGACCGTGACGACCGCCGCCTGCCACAGCAGCGCGGCGGCCTCGGTGCCGTCGGGGCGCCGCAGCCAGGCGGTCCCGTCGAGGACCAGCCCGACCGTCGCCGCCTCGATCGCCGCGAGCCCGCACACGGTGGCCGACAGCAATCGCGGTCCCAGGGGCCGATCCGCGCGGCCTGCCCCGCTTGCGTACGGCTCTTGCGGAACTCCTCGCGCGCCGCCGGGGTGTGGTCGCCGACCCGGAGCGGCTCGTCGTGGTCTCCGGAGTGGCGCAGGCGACGGCGCTGCTCGGATTCGTGCTCCACGCGCGCGGGACACGCACCGTCGGCGTAGAGGACCCGGGCAGTCCCCAGCACGGCGCCCTGTACGCCTCGGCGGGCGTCGGCACCGTACCGCTGCCCCTGGACGAGGAGGGTCTCGCGGTCGGGCCGCTACGGGCGTCGGGCGTACGGGTCGTCGTGACCACGCCCGCCCATCAGTTCCCCACGGGCATCGCGTACTCCGCGCGGCGACGGGCCCAACTCCTCGACTGGGCGCGGTCGGTGGACGGTCTGGTCTTCGAGGACGACTACGACGGCGACTTCCGCTACGACCGAGCTCCCGTAGGCGCGCTCCAGGGACTCGACCCGGAGCACGTCGCCTACGCGGGCTCGGTCAGCAAGTCCCTCGCCCCGGGGCTGCGGCTCGGCTGGCTGCTGGTGCCCGAGTCGCTGGCCGACGAGGTCGTCGAGCGCAAGCGCACCATGGACCTCGGCCACCCGACTCTCGACCAGGCACTGTTCGCCCGCTTCCTGGAACGCGGCGACTACGACCGCCAGTTGCGCCGCTGCCAGCGTGCCTACCGGCAGCGACGCGACGCCCTCGTCGCCGCCCTGGAGGAGCACTTCCCCGGAGCGCGGGTGACCGGGATCGCGGCGGGGCTGCACGTCATCGCCGAACTGCCGGAGAAGTACGGCCCTCAGGAGGACTTCCTGGAACGCGCGGCCGCCGCCGGTGTCGCGGTACGCCCGCTCAGCGCCTACGCACACGCGCGCGTCGACAACGCCGTCGTTCGGCTGGTCCTGGGGTACGCGCAGCTGTCTCCCGGGCGGATTCGTGCGGGTGTGGGTCTGATGGCCGGCGCCGTACGCCCGTAGGGAGTCTCTGGTGTCGCATGCGGGCCCCCATGTCACCGCGTTCCGTTGTTCACCCCTGGTTTGCGTGTGCGCTGTGGCGCACCAGTAGTTGTGGCAGTGCACCCTGACCGCATCCCGTCCGTGGAGGCGCAACCCCATGTCACATCGTCCGTTCCCCGCCCGCCGTACCGTTCTGCGCGGCTCCCTGGCCGCGTCGGCGGCCCTCACCGTGCCCGCCGCCCTCGGCGCCGCCCCGGCCTTCGCCCTGTCCGGGCGTCCCAAAGCGGGTTGGGGTGTGCAGGCGGGGGACGTGACCTCGGACTCCGGGCTCGTGTGGGTGCGCTCGGACCGTCCGGCCCGGATGATCGTGGAGACCTCGGCCACCGAGTCGTTCCGCGATCCGCACCGTTGGCACGGTCCGCTGCTCGGCGCCGGCACGGACTTCACCGGCACCACCCGGCTGCGCGGGCTGCCCTCGGGGGAGCAGATCCACTACCGGGTCCTGCTCGCCGACCCCGACGACCCGCGTCGTACGGGCGAGCCGGTCGCCGGCACGTTCCGCACGGTGCCGACCAGGCGGCGCGGTGTGCGTTTCCTGTGGTCCGGCGACCTGGCGGGGCAGGGCTGGGGCATCAACCCCGATCTCGGCGGCTACCGGATCTACGACGCCATGGGCAAGCTCGACCCGGACTTCTTCCTGTGCAGCGGCGACAACATCTACGCCGACGGTCCGATCACGGCGACCCAGGCGCTGCCCGACGGCAGCCTCTACAGGAACGTCACCACGGAGGAGAAGTCCAAGGTCGCCGAGACCCTGGCCGAGTTCCGCGGGAACTTCCGCTACAACCTGCTCGACGAGAACCTCAAGCGGTTCAACGCCCAGGTCCCGTCGATCATCCAGTGGGACGACCACGAGGTGCGCAACAACTGGTACCCGGGTGAGGTGATCGCCGCCTCCGACACCCGCTACACGGAGAAGAACGTCGACGTCATGGCGGTGCGCGCCCGGCGTGCGTTCAGCGAGTACTTCCCGATCTCGACGCTGCGGCCGGGCGCCGAGGAGGGGCGCGTCCAGCGGGTGATGCGGCACGGTCCGCTGCTCGACGTGTTCGTCCTGGACATGCGGACCTATCGCAACGCCAACTCGCCCGACAAACAGACCGTGGACCCGCAGGGCATCCTCGGCCGGGAGCAACTGGAGTGGCTCAAGCGGGAGTTGTCGCGTTCGCGTGCGGTGTGGAAGGTGATCGCCGCCGACATGCCGCTGGGTCTGGTCGTGCCCGACGCCACCGAGGGCAAGCCGAACATCGAGGCGGTCGCGCAGGGCGACCCGGGCGCGCCGCTGGGGCGTGAGCTGCAGATCGCCGAGCTGCTGCGGTACATCAAGCACCGGCGGATCACCGGCACCGTGTGGCTGACGGCCGACGTGCACCACACCTCCGCCCAGCACTACCAGCCCTCGCGGGCCGCGTTCACCGACTTCGAGCCGTTCTGGGAGTTCGTCTCCGGTCCGCTCAACGCGGGCGCCTTCCCGGCCAGCGACCTCGACAACACCTTCGGTCCTGAGCGGGTGTTCGTGAAGGCGCCGACCGCGCAGAACGTGTCGCCGGCCGAGGGCTACCAGTTCTTCGGCGAGGTCGACATCGACGGCCACAGCGGGGAGTTGACGGTGCGTCTGCGCGAGCAAGACGGCACCGTGCTGTTCACCAAGACCCTCCAGCCGGGACGGGTCGGCCAGTAACTCCACTACCCTCGTACCTGAGCCGCGCACCGGCGTCATCCCCCGGTGCGCGGCGCGCGCCGACGCCTGCCAACTCCCTGCCGGAATGGATGTTTTCGCAGGTCAGAGCGATTGTCAGTGGCGGCCTCTACGGTTTTTGCATGACGCGATCTTTGCAGGCCGTGACCTATCGCCGACCCTCTGTGCTGGAGTCGTCGGCGGGTGAGCGGCGCCTCGGCCTTGAGACCTCACGGGGTGCGACTCCTTCGGGTGTCACCGACCATCCGCGCTTCTTCGCGGGCTTCCTGACCTCGCCTCAGGTTGCGTCGGCGGCGTTGCTGGCGGTGGCCGACGTGGCGGCCACGCGGTACTACCAGCGCCAACTGCCCTCCTCGCTGGACCCGGTGGTGACGGCGGGCGGCGACCGGCTGCGCTTCGAGTCCTTCTCCGGCTGCGGCGGGGTGTACGCGCGGCTGGACGTCCTCGGCCCCGGACTCGACGGCGACGAGGTGGGACACGGCACGACGAACGTCGACGTCAACAACCCGCTGCGCGAGGCCCTCTCCCGGATCGGCACGGACGATCCGCTCCATCTCCGGGTCGGCCCCGAGGAGTTGGCCGTGACCACGCTGGACGGCCCGGTCGTGGAGAAGAAGGTGCCGCTCCCGGACCGATGGCTGCGCGGCTTCGCGGAGGCCCAGGTGACAGCGGCCGGCTTCGACCTGCGGGCCGAGTTGCCCGCGGCGGAGGCGGTCAGGTTCCTGCGCTCGCTCCCGAAGGGCGGCGCGCGCGGCACCACGAGCGGCCCGCGCTGGGTCGTACCGGCGGGACGCGGCCTGCGCCCGACCACCCGCCCCGTACCGGGCGCGGTCTGCCTCCCGGGCCCGGAGCGCCTGATCGCACTCCAGCGCGTCCTGCGCCACGCGACGGCCCTGCGGATCTACGGCCCCTCGATCATCGGCGCCTCGGCGACGGCCGGTGCGTGGGAGGCCGTCCTGCCGGGCATGCGGCTCACCCTCACACTGTCGCCGGACGCGTCGCGCGGATTCTCCGGCGAGGGCGGGGTCCTGGACGCGCTCGCGGCCGACGAGGCGGGCGAGGACGCGGAGTTGATCTCCGTGCTGCTGGCCTGGGAGCCCCGCATCGACATCGCCGACATGGCCGCCTCCTCGGGGCTCACGCCCGAGCGGGTCCGCGCCGCCCTGACCCGGCTGGGCACCTCGGGGCGCGTCGGCTACGACACGGCGGAGGCCGCCTACTTCCACCGTGAACTGCCCTACGACGCCCAGCGCGTGGAGCGTCACAATCCCCGGTTGCGTTCGGCCCGCGTGCTGGTGGCCGCGGGGGCGGTGACCCTGGAGGGCGCGCTCGGGACGGTGACCGCCGAGGACGGTCATGTGCACCGGGTGCGGGACGAGGCGGGGGTGCTGAGTTGCAGCTGCGTGTGGTGGGCGAAGTACCGGGGCGGGCGCGGGCCGTGCAAGCACGCGCTGGCGGTACGGATGGTGCGGCGGGGCGCCGCGACGGAGCGGGACACGGTCCAGGATGCGGACCGGAACGTGGATCAGACCATGGTGCGGGTCGACGGGGGTGTGCGATGAGTTCGCTGATGGAAGCGGTGCGGGCGGGCCGGACGGCCGAGGCGGTGGGCCTGCTGGACGGGTTGACGGACGCCGAACGGCGGCTGTTTCTCCCGGAGTTGAAGGAACTCCGCAAGGAGCTGCGCAAGGCACCGTGGGAGATGCCGGCCCGCCGCGCCTATCCGGCCCTGCACGCGGCCGGCGCCGCCTGCGAGACGGGGGCGGCGGCCGTGGCGACCTGGATCGCCGCCGCCGACATGCGCTGGTCGCGGTCGTCCCCGGCGCTGCTGATCCACATCCTGGGCGACCGCGACACCGCCTGGCTCGCCGACGTGACGCACCGCCTCGCCGGGCGCCCGGCCTCCGCCGACGTGCCGTACGAGCTGATGGCCGGTCTGGTACGGCTCTCCGGCTGTCCGGTGCCGACGACGGACGCCTATGTGCGGGGCTGGGTGGAGCACATCGGCAACCTGCGGCAGCTCGGGAACACCCTGCTCGACCGGCTGCGCATGGATCCGCATCTCGCGGAGCTGGTGCGGGCGGTCTTCGAGACGGAGGACATCGGCAGCCCGCTGGAGTGGACCTCGGCCGAGGGGCCGAACAGTTGGGTCGACGCGCTCGCCCAGCTCACCGCCGAAGGCGTCCTGGACCGGAGGCGCACGGTGGACGCGTGCGTGGCCCGACTGCTGCGGGGCGGTACGACCCTCGACAACCGGGTGTTCCTGCGCGGGTTGAAGGCTCTCGCCCTGACCCGCGAGGAGGAGCGGGAGCGGATCGCCGACTGGCTGGCGCTGGCCTCGGACGCGGTACCCACTGTGGCCTCGCATGCCCAGTCGGTGCTCACTTCCCTGGCCCTGGACGGGGAGTTGACGCCGCGCCGGCTGGCGGAGATGTCGGACGCCGTACTGTTCCGGCCCGAGAAGAAGCTCGTCCGGGCTCAACTCGTGCTGTTGGGAAAGGTGTTGACGCGGGACGCGTCGGCCGCCGACGAGGTACTGCCCGCCCTCGCCCAGGCTTTCGGGCACGAGGACGCGGACGTACAGGAGCGGGCGCTGAAGCTGGTCGAGCGGCACCTCAAGAAGGTCGGCTCCCTCGAAGTACGGGGCGAACTCGCCGCGTCCGCCGACCAGTTGGTCCCCGCCCTGCGCGCACGCGCGGTCGAGACGCTGGGCGCGGCGCCGGTGACGGCGGCGTCGATGGTGTACGAGGAGATGCTCCCGCCCGTACCGGAGCCGGCGCGCCTCGCGCCGGCGCCCGATTCGGCGGTCGAACTCGCCGAGGAACTGGGGGTGTTGCTGGCGACTGAGGGGGACGTGGCGACGTTCGAGCGGGCGCTGGACGGACTCGTCCGTCATGCGTACCGGGACCGCGACGCGCTGCTGGAGGCGTTGGGGCCGGTGGTCGCGCGCCGTTGGTGGGACAGTGACGAGCCCGGGCACGTCCAGCGCGCGGACGACCATTTCGGCAGGGTTCACCACAGCTTCGGCAGCGGGTCGTACGGGCTCGATCTCCTGCTGGCCACCCTCTTGGACAAGGTACGCACCGTCACACTCCACGAAGGGGTGCAGCACGGGCATCGGGGCCGGGAGTGCGGGCACAGCGCGCTGACGCGGGCCTTCGACGCCCGGGTGTGGGAGGTGGCGTACCGGCTCCGTGCGGAGCCGCTGCCGTTCCTGTTGTCGACGCCGAGCTGGAGCACGGGGCTGCTGGAGCCGGGCGAGCTGGTGGACCGGCTGGACGCGTACCGGCGCCTGGGCGCGCGGGTCTCGGAGGCCGACTTCGCGCAGGCGCTGCTGCGGGTGCGCCGCGAGGACCGGGCGGCGGCAGCCGCTGCCGCAGAGCGGGCGGAGACGCTCGGCACGGCGGAGGGCACCCGGCTCGCGCGCTGGCTGACCTCCGAGAGCCCCGCTCTGCCCCTGAGCAGGCGGCGGACGGCCGGGGCCCGCGTCGTGGTGGAGTTGGGTGAACTCCTCGATCTTCAGGAGGACTTCCCGGCGGAGTTCCGCGCGCTGGGCCAGCCGGTGACTGCCTACGGCGACCGCTCGTACTGCTATCACTGGACCCAGGATGTGCAGCGGCACTGGCTCGCGATACTCCCCGAGCGTCGCGAACTGGTGGCGGCGCGGCTGGTGCGGGACGTGTCCACCGCCGCGCTGGACGACACCCGCGGCGCAGCAGCCGTACTCCCGCTGCTGGCCGAGTCCGAGGGGGTGGCGGGTCAGGCCACGCACCTGTGTCTGGCGTACGGACTCGGCGCGCGGCATCCCCAGGACCGGCTCGCCGCCGTAGACGGGTTGCTGGTGCTCGCGGCGCGGGGGCAGTTGGACGTGGACCGGCTCGGTGGGGATCTCGGGGAGTTGGTGCGGAGCGGGGCCGTGAAGCCGTCGCGGCTCGCCGAGTCGGTGCGGACAGGGGCGGCGACCGGGGCGAACGCGACCATCTGGGGGATCCTCCGGCACACCCTGGCCGCGTTGCTCGCCGACCTCGACGGTGATGCCAAGCCCGCCCACGCGCGGGGGCTCGGGGACCTGCTGGCCGTGGCCGCCGAGTGCGCGGAGCGGTCGGGGGCGCGGGGTGAAGTGCCGTATCTGGCGCAGACCGCGGCCCGGAGCGGCTCGTCCCGGCTGGTCACGCAGGCACGTCGGCTGCGCAGTGCGCTGGTGGTGGAGGTGGCCGCATGACGTAGGGCGGCAGGGCTGACCTCCGGTGCACGGCATTCACCAAAAGAACGGCAAAAGGTACAGAACCACGCTTTTACCGGTAGGTCACAGAGCGTTCGTGATCACGCAACACCCTTCCTTCACAGTGGGTGCATGAGTCGAGACATGTTTGACGTGACGCGCGCGAAGCACGGGCGTCCGGTGCACCACTGGCGGCGGGACCTGGTGGAGCTGGCCGCGCTGTTCACGGCGGTCGCGGTGGCGGACGTCGTGGCGGATCTGGTGGGGCACGGGCCCGACGGTCCGGTGCTGCTGGCGATCTCCGCGCTGGCCCTGATCGCCACGGCGGGGTTCCACACGTGGTGGTCACGCCGCCACGGTCATGCGCCGCCGACGGGCGATACCGGCGCCCGGCCGACCGCGGAACCGCGGCAGGCCGGGCCTACCGAGGGCACCGGGGCAGCGTCCCCGTCCGAGCCCGCACAGTCGTCCGCGACGGCCGACCCCGTCGTCGAGACGGCCGCGCTGTGGCGGATGCGGACGACGGTGCAGGACGCGCCGGGGTCGCTGGCGGTGTTGTGCACGGCGCTGGCCGGTCAGCGGGTCGACATCCTGAGCCTGCAGACGCATCCGCTGGCCGAGGGCACGGTGGACGAGTTCCTGCTGCGGGCACCGGCCGAGGTCGCGGCGTCCGAGATCACCCGGGCGGTGGCGTCGGCCGGCGGTTCGGGCACCTGGATCGAGCGGGCCGACGCCCACGACCTGGTGGACGCGCCGACCCGCGTCCTGGGCCTGGCCACGCGCACGGCCCTGGACGCGGCGGAACTGCCGCTGGCGCTACGGCAGTTGCTGGGCCGGTGCACCATCCGTTCGCTGCCCGCCAACGTTGTCGCCGGCAAGGGGCGCGAGCCGGAATCGGTGCCGGTGGAGGGGGCGTTGGAGGACACGGTCATGCGACTGCGGGCGCCGGAAGGCGGAGTGATCACAGTGGAGCGGGCGTATCTGCCGTTCACGCCCACCGAGTTCGCCCGGGCGCGGGCGCTGGTCGAGCTGGACGCCCGACTCGGTCCGCGCATCCCGCGCAGCCAGGACGTGCTGACGCTGCCCGAGGGCAACGCGATCACCGTGCGGCGCGCGGACACCGGCGATCTGGACGCGGCGCGGGAGATGCACGAGCGGTGCTCGGCGCGGACGCTCGGCATGCGGTACCACGGGCCGGTCGGTGACGCCGACCGGTATCTCAACCACCTGCTCTCTCCGCGCTTCGGACGGACGCTCGCGGTACAGACGGCGTCGGGGCGGATCGTCGGGCTCGGGCATCTGTTGTGGGACGGGGACGAGACGGAGGTCGCGCTGCTGGTCGAGGACGACTGGCAACGGCGGGGTATCGGGAGTGAGTTGTTGGGGCGGCTGGTGGGGATGGCTGTCGAGGCGGGGTGCGAGAGCGTGTACGCGGTGACGCAGGCGTCCAACACGGGGATGGTTGCGGCGATGCGGGGGCTTGAGCTGCCGCTCGACTATCAGATCGAGGAGGGGACGCTGGTCGTCACTGCTCGGCTGAGTACGCCCCTGGGTGCCGTGGAAATCACGGAGTTCGGGAAGGCTGAAGCGCCGTAGGGGTTGCGGTTCGGCCTGCCGCTGCGGATTCGTCGTGGCTGGTCGCGCAGTTCCCCGCGCCCCTGGATGGCGCTAGCGCGCCGTCCAGGTCCGCCCAGAGGTCATCCACATCCTCCAGCCCCACCGACAGCCTCAGCAAGCCGTCGCTCACGCCCGACCCCTTCCTGTCCTCCTCTCCCACCGCGCGGTGGGAGAGGGAGGCCGGGATCTGGATGAGGGTGTCGACGCTGCCGAGGCTGACGGCGGGGGTGATGAGGCGGACGGCGGCGGTGACCTCGTGGGGGTCGCCGTGGACCTCGAAGGCGATCATCGCGCCGCCGATGCGCGGGTAATGGACGCGGGCGACGCGTGGGTCGGCGGTGAGGCGGCGGGCCAGTTCGGCGGCGTTGGCGGACGCCGCCCGCACCCGTACGGGCAGGGTCGACAGGCCGCGCAGCAGGAGATAGCCGGCCAGCGGGTGCAGTACGCCGCCGGTCGCGAAGCGGATCCGGCGCAGCGTCCCTGCGAACTCCTCGTCGCAGGCCACCACGCCCGCCATCACGTCGCCGTGCCCGCCGAGGTACTTGGTCGCGCTGTGCAGGACGATGCGCGCGCCGTGTTCGGCGGGGCGTTGCAGGACCGGGGTGGCGAAGGTGTTGTCCACGAGGAGCGGGACCGAGCCGCAGGACTGGGCTACGGCGCTGAGGTCGAGTTCGACCAGGGTCGGGTTGGCCGGGGACTCCACGATGACCACACCGGTGTCGGAGCGCAGCGCGTCGGCGATCCCGTCCGGGTCGGTCCAGGTGACCTCGGAGCCGAGCAGCCCGGCGGTGAGCAGGTGATCGCTGCTGCCGTAGAGGGGTCGTACCGCCACCACATGCCGCAGCCCCGCCGCGGCCCGCGCCAGCAGAACCGCGGTCAGGGCCGCCATGCCGCTGGCGAACGCCACCGCGCTCTCGGTGCCTTCGAGGCGGGCGAGGGCTGTCTCGAAGCGGGCGACGGTCGGGTTGCCGACACGGCCGTAGACGGGCGGGCCGTCCGGTTCGGCGCCCGTGGCGGCGAAGGCGTCGACGCGGGCGGCCTCGCCACGGCTGTCGTACGACGGGTAGGTGGTCGAGAGGTCGATCGGCGGGGCGTGCAGGCCCTGCCGGGCGAGGTCGTCGCGGCCGGCGTGCACGGCTTCGGTGGCCAGGGCTCGGGGGGCCGGGGAGGGGTGCGGGCTGTTTGTGTCCATGGAGGTAAGGGTGAACATCGGACGGGATGGGTAGCCAAAAGTCCGTGCTACGTTCGATGAATGGCCGAATCTGTCGTACTCGATCCGGTGGATCTCCATCTGCTGCGGTTGCTGCAGAACGACGCCCGGGCGACGTATCGCGAGCTCGCGGCGCAGGTGGGGGTCGCGCCGTCGACGTGTCTGGACCGGGTGGCGCGGTTGCGCCGGGCCGGGGTGATCCTCGGGCATCAACTGCGGCTCGATCCGGCCAAGTTGGGGCGCGGGCTGGAGGCGTTGCTGTCGGTGCAGGTACGGCCGCATCGGCGGGAGCTGGTGGGGCCGTTCGTGGAGCGGATCCGGGCGTTGCCGGAGTCGCGGACCGTGTTCCATCTGACCGGTCCCGACGACTATGTCGTCCATGTGGCCGTGGCGGACATGGCTGACCTGCAACGGCTGGTTCTGGACGAGTTCACGTCACAGCGCGAGGTGGCGCGGGTGGAGACCCGGTTGATCTTCCAGCAGTGGGACTGCGGGCCTTTGCTGCCGCTTGCCACGCCCACAGCTGAATCGGGGTGACGGTTCCGAGTTCCGCGTATGAGGATGGTCCTCATGTCGCAGACCAACACTCCGCTGCCCCGGCAGGTCGCCGACGCCTACGTCGACGACCTCATCGCCCTCGACCCGGTCACCGGTACGTATCTCGGCGTGAAGGAGAGTTCGAGCCGCCTGCCCGATCTTTCCCCCGCAGGTCAGGAACGACTCGCGGAGCTTCGGCGGGCGACCCTCGCGAAGCTCGACGAGGCAGAGCGCCGGCCCGGCGCGGACAGTGACAGCGAGCGCCGTTGCGCGCGCCTGCTGCGCGAGCGGCTCAGCGCCGAACTCGCCGTGCACGAGGCCGAGGAGAGCCTGCGCGCTGTCGGCAACATGGCCACGCCCGCGCACTCGGTGCGCGAGGTGTTCACGGTGACGCCGACCGAGACCGACGAGGACTGGGCGGCGATCGCCGAGCGCCTGCGCGCGGTGCCCACCGCGCTGGCCGGCTACCGCGAGTCCCTCCAACTGGGCCTGGACCGCAAGCTGTTCGCCGGTCCGCGCCCGACCGACACCTTCGTCGGCCAGCTCACCGAGTGGTCGGACACGGACGGCCAGGGGCGCGGCTGGTTCGAGGACTTCGCCTCGGCGGGCCCCGACTCCCTGCGCGCCGAGCTGGACGAGGCCGCGCGTGCGGCGACCGCGGCCCTGGTGGAGCTGCGGAACTGGATGCGCGACGTGTACGCGCCGGCCGTCGAAGGTGCGCCGAACACGGTGGGCCGGGAACGGTACGCGCGGTGGTCGCGCTACTTCAACGGTACGGACCTCGATCTCGACGAGGCGTACGCGTACGGCTGGTCCGAGTACCACCGCCTGCTCGCCGAGATGAAGCGGGAGGCCGAGAAGATCCTGCCCGGCGCCGAGACGCCGTGGGTGGCTCTCGGGCACCTCGACGAGCACGGCCGGCACATCGACGGCGTCGACGAGGTGCGCGTCTGGCTCCAGGGCCTGATGGACAAGGCGATCGAGGAACTGGACGGCACGCACTTCGAACTCGCCGAGCGGGTACGGAAGGTGGAGTCCTGCATCGCGCCTCCGGGCAGCGCGGCGGCGCCGTACTACACGCCGCCGTCGGAGGACTTCTCGCGTCCGGGCCAGACCTGGTTGCCGACGATGGGCCAGACCCGCTTCCCGGTCTACGACCTCGTCTCGACCTGGTACCACGAGGGCGTCCCCGGTCATCACCTCCAGCTCGCGCAGTGGGCGCACGTCGCCGGGAACCTCTCCCGCTACCAGGCCACCATCGGCGGGGTCAGCGCCAACGCCGAGGGCTGGGCGCTGTACGCGGAGCGGCTGATGGACGAGCTGGGCTTCCTGGAGGACGCGGAGCAGCGGCTCGGCTACCTCGACGCGCAGATGATGCGGGCCACCCGGGTCATCGTCGACATCGGCATGCACCTGGAGATGGAGATTCCTGCGGACTCGCCGTTCCACCCCGGTGAGCGGTGGACGCCGGAGCTGGCCCAGGAGTTCTTCGGCGCGCACAGCAGCCGCCCGGCGGACTTCGTGGAGAGCGAACTGACCCGCTACCTCACGATCCCGGGCCAGGCCATCGGCTACAAACTCGGCGAGCGGGCCTGGCTGTTGGGCCGCGAGAACGCCCGCCGGCGCCACGGCGACACCTTCGACCTGAAGGCCTGGCACATGGCCGCGCTGTCCCAGGGTTCGCTGGGCCTGGACGACCTGGTGGACGAGCTGTCCCAGCTCTGACGCGGGGTGCGGGGACGCACGGCGTAACATATCGGCGGCCGGGTCCGGGAGTTCGGGACCCGGCCGCCGTGTGCGTCTGACGCCGTGGGCTGAACTCCCGTTCGCCGACCGGCAGTTCCGGCGCCCGACCGCCGTCCGAGAGCGTCGCCGAAGCTGAAATCCCCTCAGCCGTGTGTCAGTTGGGTACGGGCTCACACCGTCCGTGTCTAATGCCGACCGCTGGAGTCCCTTCAGCCAACCCACCGGTTCAGGGATGCGATCGCCGTCCCTATCCGACGCGGGGGGGGGCGAAGTCCCCTCGGCAGCGCGCCAGTTCGGGACGGGATCACACCATCCGCGCCTGACACCGGGCACCGGCATCCCCTCAGCCAACCACCGATTCAGGGATGCGATCGCCGCGCCTATCCGACGCCGGGGTCGAAGTCCCCTCGGCAGCGCGCCGGTTCGGGACGGGATCACACCATCCGTGCCTGACACCGGGCGCCCGCATCCCCTCAGCCAACCGCCGGTTCCGGGACACGATCGGCCTCCGCATCCGACGCCAGAGCCGAAGTCCCCTCAGCCGCCCGCCAGTCCGGAACGAGGTCGCACCCTCCGTGCCTTACGTGCCGAGCACTGGCATCCCTTCAGCCGCCCGCAAGTTTCAAGACACTGTCGCCGCCCACCTCCGACGTCGGGCACCGAAATCCCTTCAGGCACCCGCCAGTTCGGGCCCCGGCCGCCCTCCGCATCCAACACCGGCACCGAACCCCCGCCCCCACCCGTCAGCCGGACAACCGCCGCAGCTGAACCAGCCCCAGCCACGTCTCCGGACCCGGCCGCGCCTGCCCCGCGCGGACGGCATAACGCCCCGGCTCCAGGTCGACCTTCAGATGTTCCGTGCCCTCCGACTCCCGCCCCGGCCAAGCCGAGTCGAACAGGACGACAGGGCCAGGTACGTCCCACTGCACCTCGTTCTCCCAGGTCGCGTCGGCGAGCGCGGCGGGGATGACGGACAGGACCTCGTCCTCGGAGTTCGCGGCGCACCAGCGTACGAACGTGCCGTGTTCCGGGAGGAAGGAGGTCGACGCGGGGTCGTCCCCGAGGACCAGCGCCGCGCTGTCCCCTACCGGCAGCAGGCCCGCGTATCCGTCGACCTCGCAGGCCCGGTCGTAGTCCGAGGCCAGTTCGTCGCCGTCGGCTCCCGTCCAGAACGGCAACACCGTCGTCGGCACCGCTATGAGCGGTCCGCCGCCCGACTCCACCCACTGCACCGCCGTTCCCGGCTCCGCGTATCGCGCCATGGGCAGAACCTACACGCACAGCGATCCCACATGTTGAGGGTTCAAGAGACCCGCGTGTTGACAATCGGGCACACGAACTCGCCCTACGGGGCGCCGAGTTGAAGAAACACCGGCCAGGAATCAGCAGCCGCAGTCACCCGCCCCCACCGGTGCCGTCAACGAATCGACCGCACCCCTTTCACTCCCCTCCCACGTCTCGAACTCGAAGCCCTCACGCACCCAGTACTCGAACCCGCCGAGCATCTCCTTGACCTGGTACCCGAGTTCGGCGAGCGCGAGGGCGGCCCGGGTGGCGCCGTTGCAGCCCGGGCCCCAGCAATACGTCACGACCGGCACGGACTTGTCGAGGAGACCCTCGGCCTGCTCCGGGATGAGCGTCGTGGGGAGGTGGACCGCTCCGGGGACGTGGCCCTGGTCCCACGACTCGGCGGAGCGTGAGTCGACGACGACGAATCCGGGGAAAGCGGGGAGACCGGGATCGCCGTCGGCCGCGAGTGCGGCAGCCACGTCGGAGACGTCGGCGTGGAAGGCGAGGCTCGCGCGGAAGTGGGCGGCCGCGGCCGAAGGTGCGGCGGGGGAGACCCGCAGAACGGGGTTGACGGCGGTGGTGCTGCTCATGATCCGGCCTTTCACCGAGGTGCCTCCATGTCTCAACGTCTCTGCGTCTCAACGTCGCTACATCTCTACGTCGAGAAATCTACGGTCGCCGATCAGCCCGCTGAAGGGACGATCCCCGCCGTACCCCTTGATCGGCCAGGGATTCCCCTGCTATTTCTCGGGTATGACCGCGCAATCCACTTACACCCTCGACGCCACCGACTGGCGCATCCTCGACGTCCTCCAGCGGGAGGGCCGGGCCAGTTTCGCCGAGCTGGCCCGGGCCGTCTCCATGTCCGCGAGCGCGGTGACCGAGCGGGTGCGGCGGCTGGAGGAGGCGGGGGTGATCCAGGGATACGCGGCGGTCGTGGACCCCGAGCGGCTGGGCCTGCCGATCCTGGCGTTCGTACGGCTGCGCTATCCGAACGGCAACTACAAGCCCTTCCACGACCTGGTCGCGGTGACGCCGGAGATCCTGGAGGCGCATCACATCACGGGCGACGACTGCTTCATGATCAAGGTCGCGGCCCGTTCCATGCGCCACCTGGAGGAGGTGTCGGGGAAGATCGGCGCCCTGGGCTCGGTCACCACCAGCGTCGTCTACTCCTCACCGCTCCCCCGCCGACCCCTGGGCCACTGATCCCGCCAACCTCGACGACGTCACTGCCCCCGCTGCCGTACGGCCGACCCGTCCCGCCCCTTCACGACCTCCAGCTGCGCGTGGATCCGCCGCCGCAGATCGGCGACATGGCTGACGATGCCGACGCTGCGGTCCCGCTCGCGCAGGGAGTCGAGGACGTCGAGAACCTCGTCGAGGGTCTGCTCGTCGAGGCTGCCGAAACCCTCGTCGATGAAGAGGGTGTCGAGCCGGACCCCGCCGGCCTCGTCGGTGACCACGTCCGCGAGCCCGAGCGCGAGGGCGAGCGACGCGAAGAACGTCTCGCCGCCGGACAGCGTCGCCGTGTCCCGCTCCCGCCCGGTCCACGCGTCGACGACATGCAACCCGAGTCCGCTACGGCCGCGCCCGGCCCGGTCGTCCGAGTGGACGAGCGTGTAACGCCCGGACGACATGCGCTGCAACCGTACGGTCGCCGCCGCGGCCACCTGTTCCAGGCGGGCGGCGAGGACGTACGACTCCAGGCGCATCCGGCGTTCGTTGTCGGCCGAGGTGCCCGCGGTGAGGGCGGCGAGGCGGGCCACCCGGTCGTACTCCTCGCGCAGCGGGGCGAGTTGGCGTGCCCCGGCGGCCGATCGGGCGGAGAGCCGGTCGAGTTCGGCGCAGCGCCGGGCCGCCGCGTCGCGCGCGGAGGCCGCGGCACGGGTTCGCCGGTCGGCCGCGGTCGCGGTGCGCTCCGCCGCGTCGAGGTCGGCGGGCGTCTGCTGTGCGGCCGCCGCCGTGTCGGCCTCCGCCAGGACGGCCCGTACGGCGGCCTCCTCCGACTGCCAGGCGTCCAGGCGCCGTTGGAGTTCCCGGTGGGCGGTGTCGTCGAGGAGGGCGTCCCCGGCTGCCTGCGGGGTGTCGAACCCGGCGCGGAAGGCGGCGTCGGCGAGCCGGGCGTCGGCGTCCTTGAGGCGCTGCGCGGTGTCCTCGGCGGCACGGACGGCGTCGGCCGCGTCGGTGAGCAGCGCGGCCTGCCGCTCCAGTTGGGCGGCACGGGCGGCCACGCTGTCGGCAGCGCCCCGCGACTGTGCCAACTCCCCTTCCAGGGAGGCACGTTCACGGTCCAGGGTGTCACGGAGAGTCGTACGGGAGGCGGCCCGGACCGCGGCCTGCTGCTGGATCACGGTCCGTCGCTCGTGCTCCTGCTCGGCCCGGCGCAGCTCCTCGGTCGCGGGGTGCAGCCAGGAGGCGTCCCGGCGCGCCTGCGCGTAGAGCCGCTCCAACTCCGCAACCTCGTCGGCGAGTTGATCGGTCGGCGCGTCACCGGCCTCTGCGGTGGCGGCGGCGAGGGCTTCCCGTACGACGCCCAGGCGGCGCTCGGCCTCGGTGCGCTGTTCCTCGGCGCGCTGGTGGGCGGTGAGGGCCTGTTCCTCCGCCGCGCGGTCGACGTGTCCGGCGGATTTGCGGGCGGGGGCGGGGTGTTCGGTGGCTCCGCAGACGGCACAGGGTGCGCCGTCGGTGAGGTGGGCGGCGAGTTCGGCGGCGATGCCGTTGAGGCGCTGTTCCTTGAGGTCGAGCCAGTGGGCGCGGGCCTCGACGGCGCGTTCGGCGGAGCCGAGCACCTGCCGCTTGGCGTCCTCGGTGTCCCCGGCGAACTGGTCCCGCTGCCGGGCCGCCCCGAGCCGCCGCTCGGCGGGCTCGCGCCGGACGCCGAGTTGTTCGGCCCGGGTGGTGGCCTCCTGGGCCGACTCGATCCGCGTCTGAAGTCCCGCGCGGGTGGCGTCCCACTCGGCGAGCCAGGCCTCGGCCTCCTGCCGTACGTCCTCGTCGGCGCGCTCCTGGCGGTCCAACTCGGCGCGTTCCACGCCGAGTTCGGTGAGCCGTTGCTCGGCGCGGCGGGCCGATTCCAGTCCGCCCAGTTCCTCTGCGGCCCGGCGTGCGGCGGCGGCGAGCCCGGCCGCGCCGGCGCCCGCGAAGGTGTCCGGCAGCAGGTCACGTGCGCGTGTCTCGGCCCGGGCGGCGTCCCGGTGCTCGGTGTCGGCGGCCTCGCGCAGCTCCAGCGCGGGCGCCACCGCCTCCGCCTTCCGGGCCCGCTCCATCCGCGCCTGCGCCTGCCGATAGCCGTCGGCCCGCTCCTCCATGAGCGTGGCCCGCTCCCGTGCCTGCGTGAACCGCTGTTGCAGGCGGGCCAGTTCACGGACCTCGGCCAGTTCACGATCGGCGGCGGCCTGCGCGGACTCGGCGGCAGCCAACCCGCCCTGCGCGACGGTCAGTTGCTCGCGTGCGGTGCTGCGGGCGACAGCCGCCGCACCCAACACCGCGTCGGCGAGGCCGGGTTCGCCCGGGGGGAGGTCCGGCAGCTCCATGGCGTCACCGGCGGCCTGCTGCATGCGGTGCGCGTCGGCGAGCAACTGGGCGTCGCCCTCACGGACTTGGGCCTCGGTGGCCCGGCGCCGCTCGGCGAGCCGCTTCTCGACCTCGGCGAAACGATGGGTGTCGAAGAGCCGGCCGAGCAGCTTGCCGCGCGCCTCGGCGTCGGACCGCAGGAAACGCGCGAACTCGCCCTGGGGCAGCAGCACGACCTGGCAGAACTGTTCCCGGCTCATGCCCAGCAGCTGGGTGATCTCCTCGCCGATCTCCTGGTGCGAGCGGCTGAGGTCCTTCCAGGCGCCGGCCGCCGCGTCGTACTCGCGCAGCCAGCTCTGCGCCTTGTCCAGCGTGCTGCCGGTGCCGCGCTTCTTGGGACGAGCCCAGGGCGGCTGCCGGGTCAGCTCCAACCGCCGCCCGGCGACGGTCAGTTCGAGTCGCACCTCGGTACGCGTGCCGACCGCGGCGTGGTCGCTGCGCAGGGTGAGCCCCTGACCGGACTGGCGGACGCCGGGCACCGAGCCGTAGAGCGCATAGCACACGGCGTCGAGGACGGAGGTCTTGCCGGCGCCGGTCGGCCCGTGGAGCAGAAACAGTCCGGCGGAGGACAGCTCGTCGAAGTCGACGGTCTGCGAACCGCCGAAGGGCCCGAAGGCGGTGATGTCGAGCCGATGCAGCCTCATCGGGCGCCCCCTGTTCCCGCGTGCCGAGCGCTCACGGCGCCACCTCCCGTACGACCGAGTCCGCGCGCACCGCGTCGAACGCCTCCTGGAGAACGGTCTGTTCGTGCTCGTCGGGACCGGCGCCGCGTACGTGGGCCACGAAGTCGTCGGCGATCTCACGGTCGTTGCGCCCCGCGAGGCGCCGGGCGTACGACACGTCGGGGTCGTCGGGGCCCCGCTCGGGGTCGAAGACGAGGCTGAGCGTGTATGGGAAGCGCTCGGTGAGCCGGGCCATGGGGTCGTCCGGGCGCACCGCGTCGGTGAGCGTCGCCTCGACCCACGCCTCCTCGTGCCGGGTGAGGTCGGGGTGGTGGAGGAGGTCCTCCAACGCGCCCCGGATCCGGGCCAGTTCGCGCGGTACCGGGCAGTCGAGCCGCTCGGCGGTGACGGTACCGTCGGCGTCCAGGTCGACGAGCCACATGCTCTTGCGGTGGTCGGCCTCGGAGAAGGAGTACGGCAGCGGGGAGCCCGAGTACCGCACGCGTCCGGTGATCGTCTGGGAGCCGTGCAGATGCCCGAGTGCCGCGTAGTCGACGCCGTCGAAGACACCGGCCGGTACGGCGGCGACTCCGCCGACGGTGATGTCCCGTTCGCTGTCGCTGACCTCGCCGCCGGTGACGAAGGCGTGCGCGAGGACCACGGAACGGGTGCCGGGCGGCCGGCCCGCGAGGTCGGCGCGGACGCGGTCCATGGCGGCGGCGAGCACTGCCTCGTGCCCGGCCTTCTCGACCCCGAACTCGGCCTTCACCAGGGCGGGTTCGAGGTACGGCAGCCCGTAGAAGGCCACGTCGCCGAACGCGTCCGGGATCACCACGGGCGTTCCGCAGGCCGACGGCTCGGTGCGCAGGTAGATGCCGGCGCGGTCGATCAGGCCGGCGCCGACGCCGAGACGGCGGGCGGAGTCATGGTTCCCGGAGATCATCACCGTGGGCACGCCCAGGTCGGCGAGCCGGTGCAGGGTGTTGTCGAACAGCTCGACCGCGGCCAGCGGCGGCACCGCCCGGTCGTACACATCCCCCGACACGAGCACCGCGTCCACATCGCGCTCGCGCACGGTGGTGACGAGGTGACTCACGAAGTCGGCCTGGGCCCCGAGCATGTTCACGCGGTGGAACGCCCGGCCCAGGTGCCAGTCGGAAGTGTGCAGCAGTCTCATCGGTCCACCACGCTAGCGCCTGCCGGCCCCTGAACCACCATTGACCTCGGAGTTCCCACGCATTCGGGACCTTATGGCAGGAAATATGCCCCATACGCGGATCAGTGACCGCCGTCACGGCGCTGAAGGCCGAAGTCGAATCCGACCGTTCCCGGGTCCAGTGTCGTGGCCCCGCCGTCCACCGTGAGGAGCGCACCGTTGACGAAGGACGCGGCCGGTGAGAGCAGCCAGGTGATCGCCTCCGCGACCTCGACGGGATCACCCGGGGCGTGCCGCGGGGATCAGCCGGGTCGCCTCGCGCCGCGAGTCTCCAGGAGGTACGGGAGGGCGGCGCGCTGGAGGTCTCCTCCGCGACGCTGTGCGGCGACTCGGGGCGGCGCCTTCACCGGTGACGATGACGACCCGTTCGTCGGCCATGACTTTCGGTCCTCCTCGTCTGCTGGGAGAGCGATGTCACGTGGCTGAGCAGCGGCTGTGGAAAACCCCAACTCCCTTGTACAGCACAGGTGCTGCGCTAATCTCACGTCACACGCACCACGCGAGAGACACAGGGTTCCCATGCCAGTCGAGTTCCGCGGTCGGTCCGAAACGATGGCCTATGCGGCGGCGGGGATGGAGCCGCCTCCCGTGGTGCCGCTGCGGAAGAGCGACCCGCGCCAGGCGGGTCCGTACCGGTTGATGTCGGTGCTCGGGAGCGGCGGGATGGGCCGGGTCTATCTGGGCCGCGACACCACCGGCGCCACGGGCCCCGCCGCCGTGAAGGTGATCCGGCCCGAGTACGCGGAGGACCCGCTGTTCCGCAAGCGCTTCGAGCGCGAGGTCGGCGCGCTGGGCCGGATCCAAGGGGCGCATATCGTACGGCTGTTGGGCAGCGGCTGTGACGAGGATCTGGTGTGGGTCGCCACCGAGTACATACCCGGGCCCACCCTCGCGGAGCTGGTCGACGCGCGGGGGCCGGTCGACGTGGTGGCGGCCTGGCGCCTGCTGGCCGACGTGGGGCGGGCGATCGAGGCGATCTGGCGCGAGGGGATCGTGCACCGCGACCTCAAGCCGTCCAACGTCATCCTGGGTGCCGACGGCGCCCGCGTCATCGACTTCGGTGTCGTCCAGGCCGGCGACGGCACCTCGATCACCGCCACCGGCCAGAACGTCGGCACCCCCGCCTACATGTCCCCGGAGCAGGTGCGCGGCCAGGAGGTGACCGCCGCCTCCGACGTCTTCTCGCTGGCCTCCACGCTCACCTACGCCGTCGCCGGGGAGGCCCCGTTCGGCGAGGGCACGGGCGTCGACGTGCTGCACCGGGTGGCGTTCGACCCGCCCCGGGAGGACGTCCTCGACAAAGTCGCGGGCGTCGACGCGGAGTTGGCCGCGTTCATCCGCACCTGCCTGGACAAGGACCCCGAGCTGCGGCCGTTACCCGAAGCGGTGTTCAGAACAGCCATCGGGCATCAGCTGTCCACGCCGGCCGGCCCCCCGCCACGGGTCCCGCCCCGGCGCGGCCCCTCCCCCGCCGAACGGGTCGAAGGGGCCCAGGGGATCAATGGACTTGACGGGCTCGAACGGTCCGCCGCGACGCACGCGGCCTCACCCGCCCCGCCCACCGCGCCCCGGAAACACGCGAACACCCCGAAAAAGCGCGGGAAGTTGATCGCGGCCGTCGCCGCCGCGGCCGCGCTCCTCGTCGCCGGCAGCATCGCCGCGACGCTGCTCCTGCTGCACCACGACGACAACGGGACGTCGGCCGGCCCCGGACCGGGGACGCCCCCGGCGCTCGCCGTTCCGGAGAACTCGCCCCCGGGCACGGACAGTTCACCGAGTACGGCCGCCTCCGCGTCGGCGACGAAGGGTGGGGCGTCGAAGGGCCCTACGAGTGCGCCGGTCACCCGCGATCCCGCGAACCTCGACATCCGGCTCTCCTCCTGCGTCGACGAACTCACCTCGGGCTCCCACGGCGACTGCGTCAAGGCACTCCAACTCCTCCTCGCCGGCTACGGGTTGCACGTCACGGTCGACGGCGAGTTCGGGAAGGCCACGGTCGACGCGTTGAAGGTCTTCCAGACCGAGGCCGGGACCACCGCCGACGGCACGGTCGACGCGGGGACCGCGAAGCTGCTGTACGGCACGGAGCGCGGGCCGGTCCGGACCGGTTCGGTGACGGTGACCGAGAGCGTCCACACGGTCGATGTCGCCCGGTGCCTCGACGCCCACGTCACCGCGGTACAGGTGTGGGCGTGCAACGGCACGGCACCGCAGAAGTGGGCGCTCTTCCGGGTGCCCGGGCACAACTCCCAGTACCTGGTGGTCAATCAGGGCAACCACGCCTGCCTGGACGCCGACGCGAGCACGGTCGGCCAGAACTTCTCGAAGATCCGGGTCAGGAGCTGCGACGGGCTGAGCGCGCAGCGGTGGCAACTGGGCGGCGCCGGGACCCTGGTCAGCGCACCGGACGGTTTCTGTCTGGACGCGGATGCCTCCGCGTCGGGGAAGGACGGTCAGGCCGTCCAGACCTTCGGCTGCGCGGGCAGCTCCAACCAGGTCTGGAACTGGTCCTCTTGAGGGACCGTCAAGAAATCCCGAGAATCAACCACCAAGACGTCCCGGGACTCACGCGTCCCCGTACGCCTCGCCACCCAGCTCCAGCCCCGCCGTCCCCGCCGTCACATCGGCGAGCCACCCCCGGAACGCGTCCACGTCGGCGTCCGGCAGCCCGATCTCGATGGTGACCTCCTCGCCGTAGCGGACGTCCCGTACCTCGCGGCCGGTGGCGCGCAGGTCGTTCTGGACCTTGCCCGCGCGCTGGTGGTCGACGGTCACCGTGGCGAGGCGGAAGCGGCGGCGGGTGATCGTGCCGAGGGTGTCGAGGGCCTCGCCGACCGAGCCGCCGTAGGCGCGGATGAGGCCGCCCGCGCCGAGTTTGACGCCGCCGTAGTAGCGGGTGACGACGGCGACGACGTACCGCATGTCGCGGCGCAGCAGCATCTGGAGCATGGGGACGCCTGCCGTGCCGCCGGGTTCGCCGTCGTCGCTCGCCTTCTGGATCGCGGCGTCGGCGCCGATGACGTAGGCGAAGCAGTTGTGGGAGGCGTCCGTGTGGTCCTTGCGGAGGCGGGCGACGAAGGCCTGGGCCTCCTGTTCGGTGGCCGCCGGGGCGAGGGCGCACAGGAAGCGGGAGCGGTTGACCTCGGTCTCGTGCACGCCCGGGCGGGCCACTGTGCGGTACTCGTCCTGCATCCGGCCAGCCTATGCGCAGGGTCGGGGGTCGCCCCCGGTCCGGGTGCGGGCGACGATGTGGTGGATACTCGCTCCTCGTCGCCCGGGCCCCGGGCACGGTCGTCCGATCGCAGGGAGTTCACACGCATGACCGGCGCGCAGGCGGACCCTACGGAGACCACGGCGTCCGGCGGTTCCGGATCCGCCGCGGAGCGCTGCCGGGCCTGGCTCCTGGACGGTCTGAGCGAGCAGAGCGCCCGGCATCCGGGCCCGCACGCCACCCCGAACCCGGAGCACGAGGGTCACCGCTGGTGGCGGGTCATGTGTCTGACCGGCGTCGACTACTTCTCCACCCTCGGCTACCAGCCGGGCATCGCCGCCCTCGCGGCCGGACTGCTCTCCCCGCTGGCGACCGTCGTCCTGATCGGGCTGACGCTGCTCGGGGCGCTGCCGGTCTACCGGCGGGTCGCGCACGAGAGCCCGCACGGCGAGGGGTCGATCGCCATGCTGGAACGGCTGCTGCCGTGGTGGTCGGGGAAGATCTTCGTCCTGGTGCTGCTGGGCTTCGCGGCGACGGACTTCATGATCACGGTCACCCTGTCGGCGGCGGACGCGGCGGCGCACGTCGTGGAGAACCCGTTCGCGCCGGGCTGGATGCACGGCGGGAACACCTGGATCACGCTGGTGCTCGTCGGGGCGCTGGGCGCGGTCTTCCTCAAGGGGTTCCGGGAGGCCATCGGGATCGCGGTGGTGCTGGTGGGCGTGTATCTCACGCTCAACGTGGTCGTTCTCGCGGTGTCCGCCTGGGAGGTGCTGGGCCATCCGGTGAAGATCGGCGACTGGACGGACGCGATGACGGCCGCGCACTCCTCACCGCTCGCGATGGTCGGCGTGGCGCTGCTGGTGTTCCCGAAACTGGCGCTCGGCATGTCCGGCTTCGAGACGGGTGTGGCGGTGATGCCGCAGGTCAAGGGCGATCCGACGGACACCTGGGCGAAGCCGACGGGCCGCATCCGGGAGACCCGCAAGCTGCTCACCACGGCCGCCGTGATCATGTCCGGCTTCCTGCTGCTGTCCAGCCTGGCGACGACCATCCTGATCCCGCAGAGCGCGTTCAAGACGGGCGGCCCCGCGAACGGCCGCGCGCTCGCCTATCTCGCGCACGAGCACCTGGGCCAGGTCTTCGGCACGTTCTACGACGTCTCGACGATCGCGATCCTGTGGTTCGCGGGCGCCTCCGCGCTCGCCGGCCTGCTGAACCTCGTACCGCGCTATCTGCCGCGCTACGGCATGGCGCCGGAGTGGACGGGGGCGGTGCGCCCGCTGGTGCTGGTCTTCATGGTGACGGCCATCGTCATCACCCTGTGGTTTCACGCGAGCGTCGACGCGCAGAGCGGCGCGTACGCGACGGGTGTGCTGGTGCTGATGCTCTCCGCGGCCTTCGCGTCCACGGTCACCGTGCACAAGCGGGGCCATCGGAAGGCCACGCTCGGGTTCGGGGTGATCACCGCCGTGTTCGCGTACACACTCGTCACGAACGTCATCGAGCGGCCCGACGGCATCAAGATCGCGGGCATCTTCATCCTGCTGATCCTGATGACGTCGTTCGGTTCGCGGGTGCACCGCGCCTTCGAACTCCGCGCCGCCGAGATCACGTTCGACAGCGCGGCGGCCCGTTTCGTCGACGAGGCGGCGCGCGGCGGCCCGCTCCGGCTGATCGCGAACGAGCCGCAGGAGCACAGCAGGCGGGAGTACCGCGCGAAGGAGTACAGCCAGCGCGAGGAGACCCATATCCCGGACGGCGGGCCGGTGTTGTTCCTGGAGGTGTTCCTCCGCGACTCCTCGGACTTCTCGGCGGACATCTCCGTGCACGGCGACGAGAAGTACGGCGTACGGCGACTCCGCGTCGAGGGCCCGACGGTGCCCAACGCGATCGCCGCCGTCCTCCTCTCCCTCCGCGACCGCACCGGCAAGGTCCCGCACGCCTACTTCACCTGGACCGAGGGCAACCCGGTCAGCCACCTGATCCGCTTCCTGGTCTTCGGCGACGGCGAGGTCGCGCCGGTGACCCGCGAGGTACTGCGCCGCGCGGAACCCGATCCGGAGCGGCGGCCTCGCGTGCACGTCGGCTGAACGGCCGCTCGCGGCAAGGGTGTTGACCGTCGGCAGCAGCGCGCTAGCGGCGGCGCAGCCGCTTGTCGGTGATCGGCGGGGTGGGGTCGATGTAGAAGTCGCCGGGGTTCACGTCGACGCCGGGCGGAACGATCTCGTCGATGCGGTCGAGGACGTCGTCACCGAGTTCCACGTCGGCCGCGGCGAGGAGGTCGGTCAGCTGCTCGGGGCGGCGCGGTCCGATGAGCACCGCGGTGACCGCCGGGTGCGCACGGACGAAAGCGGTGGCCAGATGAGGCAGCGGCAGTCCCGACTCGGCGGCCAGCGCGGTCAGTTCGCGCACGGCGTCGGCCTTCGCGCGCACGCCCGGCAGGCTCAGGTCGAACATCTTCGCCCCCGCGCCGGCGCTGCGGTGCCCTGCGGTGGGATCCGAACGGCCCGAGAGCCAGCCGGAGTTGAGCGGGCCGAAGGTCAGCACGCCCATGCCGTAGCGCTGGGCGGTGGGCAGCACCCGGCTCTCCACACCGCGGGTGAGGATCGAGTACGGCGACTGCTCGGTGCGGAACCGGTGGTGGCCGCGGCGCTCGGCCGTCCACTGGGCCTCCACGGTCTCCTCGGGGGAGAAGAACGAGCCGCCGACGGCACGCACCTTCCCGGCCCTGACCAGGTCCGACAGGGCGCCGAGGGTCTCGTCGATGTCGGTGTGCGGGTCCGGGCGGTGCATCTGGTAGAGGTCGATGTGGTCGGTGTCCAGGCGGCGCAGGCTGTCCTCCAGCGCGCGGCGGATCCAACGGGCCGATCCCCCGCCGCGGTTGGGGTCCTCGCCCATCGCCAGCCCGAACTTGGTGGCCAGGACGACATCGTCGCGGCGGCCCTTGAGTGCCTTGCCCACGATCTCCTCCGACTCGCCGCCGGAGTACACGTCGGCGGTGTCGACGAGGTTGATCCCGGCGTCCAGCGCCGTGTGGATCATGCGGACCGACTCGTCGTGGTCGGTGTTGCCCATCGCGCCGAACATCATCGTGCCGAGTGCGTATGCGCTCACCGACATGCCGGTGCCGCCAAGAATCCTGTGCTTCATCAGAGGTACCTCCAGGTGCGTGCTTGTGCTCTTCCAGACGACCACCACGCACGGCCTGGGTGGGAGACCCACTCCGACCGGGGGTCCGACAGACCCCCTTTGGTGGGGCTGCTCCCCAGGTCACCCGGTCTACGGTGGTGGCATGGCCCAGGAACCGAACAGCGAGCTGCGCGACTTTCTCCGCTCGCGCCGCGCGAAGATCACCCCCGAGGAGGCCGGCCTGGCACCCCTGCCCGGCACCCGCCGCGTCCCGGGCCTGCGGCGCGAGGAGGTCGCCCAGCTGGCCGGTGTCAGCGTCGACTACTACGTCCGCCTGGAGCGCGGACGCCACCTCAACGTCTCCGCGTCCGTCCTCGACGCGATCGCCCGCGCCCTGCGCCTCGACGACGTGGAGCGCGCCCACCTGTTCCGCGTCGCCAGACCGACCCACACGCGTCCTCGACCGCTGCCCCCGCAGCGCGTCCGCCCCGGTCTGCGCCTGCTGCTCGACAGCCTCACCGACGTCCCCGCCCTCGTCTACGGCCGCCGCATGGACGTCCTGGCCGCCAACCAGCTCGCCCGCGCCCTGTACACGGACTTCGAGGCATTGCCCGCCCGGAGCCGCAACATGGCCCGTCTGGTCTTCCTCGACGACCACTTCCGGAGCCTGTACGCCGACTGGGAAGGCGCCGCGCGCGGCATCGTCGCCTCGCTCCGCCTGTACGCGGGTCGCAGCCCGCACGACCCCGCCCTGTCCGAGCTGGTCGGTGAACTCTCCGTCCAGGACGCGGACTTCCGCCACTGGTGGGCGGACCACGACGTGTTCCAGCGCACCCACGGCACCAAGCACTTCCGCCATCCCGTGGTCGGCGACCTCGTCCTGGGCTACGAGGCCTTCACCCCCGCCGACGACCCCGAGCAGACCCTGGGCGTCTCCACCGCCGAGCCGGGGTCCCCCTCCGCGGAACGCCTTCAGCTGCTGGCGAGCTGGTCCCGCACCCCGCGGCCCTGAGGTCTCACTTCTTCCTGCCTCTCGGCACGGTCAGGCTCGTCAACAGGGCTGTGCCCGGGGCGAGTTCCTGCCAGGTGGCGCCGTGCCAGGCCAGGACCGCGATCGCCGAGGTCGGGAACTTCACGCGGACCTCGTCGAGCGCGTCGTCGAGGCTGTCGCCGGCGAGTTCCAGGATCAGTTCCTCCAGGCCGGGGTTGTGGCCGATCAGGAGCAACGTCTCGACCTCGGGCGGCACTTGGTGGACGGCGTCGAGAAGTGCCGGTACGTCGGCCGCGTACAACCCGGGCTCGTACCGCACCGGCGGCGGGGTGCCCCACTCGGCGGACGCCAACTCCCAGGTCTGGCGCGCCCGTACGGCCGTGGAGCACAGGGCGAGGTCCGGCAGGGAGTCGGTCTCGGCGAGGGCGACACCGGCGGCCGGGGCGTCGCGTCGCCCGCGCGGGGCGAGGGAGCGCTGGTGGTCGGGAACGCCCTCCGGCCAGGCGGACTTGGCGTGCCGCAGCACGACCAGGCGGCGCAACGGGCGGGATCCGACACGGGTGCTCACGCCAACGACCCGATGTCACGGGTGAGTTCGAGCCCGAGGAGCCGGTCCGCGTAGGCGTAGGTCTCGAAGCGGGCGCCGTCGAGCAGCTCGGGCCAGGTCTCCACCCGGCGCAGCACCCGCAGCACCTCGGGCACGTTCAGGTCGTCCTCCCAGGCGGTCCGCAGCTCGGCGCGCACCTCGTCGGGCACCGGCCGCGAGGGCCGCCGCGCCCAGTCGGCGACCGAAGCACGCCAGTGCGCGAGCGTCCGCCGCGCCTCCTCCAGAACCTCCGCGTCGAGCCGTACCGGCAGGTCACGGGGGTGCGCGAACAGGGCGAGACGGAGCGCGGCCGGGTCGGAGAGGTCGGGCACGGCGGCCGTAGGGGAATCGACGGGTGCTACGGCCACCAGGACTCCCCCGGTCGTCTCTGCGCCCTCGGTCGCCACGTGGAGGATCTGGGCCTCGCCGAGTCCGGAGCCGAGGTCTCCGCCGTCCTCGAAGGGCCGTATGCCCAAGTCCCTTGCCGCGGAGCGGAGTTCGGCCTGCTCGTGTTCGCCGGTGAGGAGCGACCAGACGGGGGTGCCGCCTAGTTCCAGGGCGCGTACGAGGAGGTCCGACATGAGGAGCACTCGTAGGGTCGTGGGAGCCAGGCCCGACGCGTGCGCCTCGACCCTGGTCAGGCCACGGCGGGCGGGGGCGGCTTCGACGGACTCGCCGGTTCGGGCGTCGGTGATGCGCAGCACGGCCTGAGCGTAGGCGGGCGGAGGGCCGTACGCATGCATGTTCGCTCCGCTCCGGCCGAGGTGGCGGGATTCACCCCGGTCTGTCCGGTACACCGAGGTGCCTGACCTCGTCGGCGTTCACCCGTTCGCCCATCCCGCCTTTCGCCGAGGCCGGTGGGGCGTGTGGGGTGGGAGCACCGACCAGCACCCCGGCCGAGACGATCCCGGAGAGTTCCGATGACCGACCGCCGTACGTTCCCCCACGGACGCCCGTCGCCGACGCCCGTTCGACGGTGGCGGCCGCTGCTCCTGCTGGCCGCCGCGCTCCTCGCCGGCACAGCGGTGCTCCCGCCCGCCACCGCCACCGCCGCACCGCTCCGCACCGACTCCTGGGAGGTCTACGGACGGGGTCTTGGCGGCGGGGTGACCATCGTGCCGGGACGGTCCGGGCTGGTGGAGATCGGCGGGTACGACGGTGCCGACCTGCCCGCCGGGTCCTCGCTGCGGCTGACCGCGCCCGCCGGGGCCCGGGTCACCGGTACGCCCCTCGCCGACACGGCACGGTTCCAGGGCTCGGTGACCGCCGACGGTGCGGCCGGCACGTACACCTACGTCCGTGACTCGGGGCCCGGTTCGTGGAAGGACGGCGGCTATCCGTTCGCGCTCGCCGTGGACGCGCGGGCGGTGCCGGGGACGCGGCTGCCCGGGTGCACGGTCGAGCTGACCGACGCGGGCGGAACCCGGCGCGCGTCCGGCAGGTGCACCGTGACCGTGGGCATGCCCGTGCCGACGCTGACCGAACCGGCCGGCGGCACGTTCGTGTCCGGCGCGGCACGGCTCGCCGGGACCTCCTATCCGGGGGCGCGGGTGAGTGTCGTGGACGCCGCCGAGCGCAGGGTGTGCGCGGGTGTCGCCCGCATCGACAGCACCTGGTCGTGCCCGCCGGACACCCCGCTCCCGGCGGGCGCCAACCGACTGCACGCGAGCGCCGCCTTCAACGGGGTCTCGGCGGTCGGCGAGGACGTCGACTTCACCGTGACCACGAGGACCGCCTGAGGCGCACCGGTTCAGCGCGCGGCGACAAGCTCCCTCAGCGTCTTCGCCACGACGGCCGGGTCCTCCTCCGCCATGAAGTGGCCGCAGGTCACGGTCGCGTGCCGCAGGTCCGGTGCCCAGGCGCTCCACAGCGCCGCCGCGTCGAAGCCGAGAGCGGGGCCCCAGTCCTGTTGGAGGACGGCGACCGGCATCCGCAGCCGGGTGTCGGCGTCGCGGTCGGCCCGGTCGTGGGTGACGTCGATACCGGCGGAGGCACGGTAGTCGGCCACGATCGAGGGGACCGCGGCGCGGCAGGCGTCGAGGTAGGCGGTGCGGATGTCGGCCGGGATCGCGGACGGGTCGTTCGTCCAGAGGTCGAGGAAGTGGCCGAAGAACGCGTCGGGCGCGGCGGCGATCAACTGCTCGGGCAGGCCCGGGGGTTGGGCCATCAGGTAGAGGTGGAAACCGACGGCGGCGGTGACTCCGTGCATCACGTCCCACATGTCCAGTGTGGGGAGTACGTCGAGACAGGCGAGGTGGGTGATCGTGCCGGGGTGGTCGAGTCCGGCGCGGAAGGCGACCAGGGCGCCCCGGTCGTGCCCGGCGAGCGCGAACCGGTCGTGGCCCAGGGCGCGGGCCAGCGCGACGACGTCCGCGGCCATGGTGCGCTTGGCGTAACCGGAGCCGTCGGTCTCGGCGGGCTTGTCGCTCGCGCCGTAGCCGCGCAGGTCGGGACAGATCACGGTGTGGTCGGCCGCGAGGTCGGCGGCGACATGGCGCCACATGAGGTGGGTCTGCGGGAAGCCGTGCAGCAGCACGATCGGGCTGCCCGAGCCGGAGACGGCGGCGTTCAGGGAGACGCCGTCCGCGACGGGGACGCGGTGGTAGGTGAAGCCGGGGATGGTCGTTGACATGCCGCCGAGCCTGCCGCGCGCCGATGAGCAACGAATGAGCGCGCTACGGTGACCTGGGGCGATGCCTCGGAAAGGGTGGTCGGCGATGGAGGTCGCGTTCGGGGTGCTGGGGCCGGTCGCGGCCTGGGACGGCACCGGGGACACGATCGCCCTGAAGGGCCCCCGACACCGGGCCGTGCTGGCCCGACTGCTGGTCGCCCGGCGTCGGGTCGTACCGGTGGGCCGTCTGGTCGAGGACCTGTGGGCGGACCAAGCGGGCCAGGTGGAACCACCCGCCGACGCGGTGGGTGCGATCCGCACCTTCGTCGCCGCACTGCGCCGGGCCCTGGAACCGGAGCGCCCACCGCGAACTCCGGCCCGGCTGCTGGTCACCGAGGGCCCGGGATACGCCCTGCGCGCCGAGCCGGAGGCCGTGGACGCCTGGCGCTTCGAACGGACGGTGACGGCCGCCGCGAACCTGCCTGCCCCGCACGCGCTCAACCGCCTTGAGGAGGCGCTGAGTTGGTGGCGAGGCCCGGCCTACGCCGACTTCGCCGACGAGACCTGGGCCCGCGCGGAACGCTCCCGCCTCACCGAACTCCGCCTGCACGCCGTCGAACGCCGCGCCGAGACCCGACTCGCCCTGGGCCAGGCCGCGGAGGCGATCCCCGACCTGGACGCCCACCTCGCCGAACACCCCTGGCGCGAGGACGCCTGGCGCCTGCTGTCCCTGGCCCTCTACCGCACCGGCCGCCAGGGCGACGCGCTCGCGGTACTACGCCGGGCGCGCACCCTCCTCGTAGACCAACTCGGAGCGGACCCGGGCCCGACCCTGCGCCGCCTGGAGGCGGACATCCTGGACCATGCGGCGCACCTGGACCCCGGCCCGCACCACGACCATCCGCCGTCACCCACCCACGTCTCGCACCTCGACCTCGTGTCAGATCCGGGCGGTCCAGCCGGTCGCGTATGGGCCGAAGCAACCGCCGCCTACGACCGAACCGTCGCATCCGGCGCCCGTGCCCGCCTGGAATCGACAGTCGGCCTGCTCCGCAACCTCGCGGTGACCGGAGGCGGCGGCCTGGAAGCGGCCCGTCGGCACCGCCTCGCCGCCATCACGGCCGCCCAGGAACTGGGCGACCCGGAACTCACGGCCCGCGTGATCGGTGCCTACGACGTCCCCGCGATCTGGACCCGGGTCGACGACCCACAGCAGGCGGCGGACACGATGGCCGCCGCCGAGCGCACCCTGGCCGCGCTCCCGCCGGACGCCCATCTCGCCGCGCGGGCCCGCCTGTTGGCCACGATCGCGCTGGAGTCTCGCGGCACCCGCTCCGCACGCGGGCCACAGGCCGCCTGCCAGGCGGAGGACATCGCCCGCCGGTTGAACGACCCCGCGCTGCTCGCCTTCGCCCTCAACGGCACGTTCATGCAGACCTTCCACCGTGCGGGCCTGGCCCCTCAACGGGACACGATCGGCACCGAGTTGGTCGCCCTGTCGGCCCGGCACGGCATGGTCACCTACGAGGTGCTCGGCCATCTCATCCGAATCCAGTCCCGCAGCGCCCTCGCGGACTTCACCGGAGCCGACGAACACGCGACGGCAGCGGACCGGCTGGCGGAGCGTCATGAACTGCCGCTGGTGGGCGTGTTCACCCAGTGGTACCGAGTTCTACGGCTATCCGCGACCGGCAACCCCCGGCCCGCCCAAGCAACAACCGCCTACCAGGACGCGGCACTTCGGCTGGACGGAGCCGGTATGCCCGGGCTGGAACGCGGGCTGCTGCCGCTGGCCCTGCTGAGCCTGCGCATGCGGAACGGACAGCCCGCCCAGGCCGACGAACACATCGACTGGGGACCGTACGAACCATGGGCGCGCCCACTGGTACTACTGGCCCGTGACCTCCCCAACGAAGCCCGGGCGGCGCTGAGTTCGCTCCCGGACCCGCCCCGCGACCTCCTCTTCGAGGCCCTGTGGTGCCTGGCCGGCCGCGCGGCACTCGCCGTGGGCGACCGGGGCACGATGGAGCGCGCTCACGCCGAACTGATGCCCGCCGTAGCCGAGTTGGCCGGGGCGGGCAGCGGCCTGCTCACCCTGGGGCCGGTCGCGCAGCACCTCGACGACCTCGCCGTCGCGCTGCGGAGCCCTCGGTGAGCCGGTGTTCGCGTCAGCCGGTCACCTGCACCACCGCCGTCGCCCCGGCCCGTACCGTCGGCGTCGCGTACGTGTAGGTCACGCCGTTGACCACCTTGGTGCGCACGTGCTGCTGGACGCCGTTGACCTTGATCTTCTTGTGGACGCCGGGGAAGCGGGCCTCCCAACTGTAGGAGCCCTTGCGGGAGTTGTTCGTCAGGGTGGTCTTGGTCGCGCCGTCGTGGCGGACGGTGACCGTACCCGAGCCGATGGGGACGTCCGCCGCCTGGAGCCACTTCATGCCGGTCGGCAGCTGCGACTGGGTGGTCACCTTGTGGCCCGGCGCGTCCGGCGTGATGCCCATCAGGCCCTGAACGGTCTGACTGACCAGGGTGAACGACACCTCGGGGTAGTCGCCGTTGGGGCCCTGGCTGGAGTTGATGTGCTGGGTCTCCCGCTCGCCGTAGATCTTCTGCATCCACTGCCAGGCGGTGTCCGGGCGGTTGTTCTTGAAGAACATGTCGGGCAGGTAGGTCGTGGACTCGATGTTGGGCGAGCCGTCCGGGCCCAGTTCCTGTGCCTGGATGTAGTCGAGGTAGGCGTCGTTGCGCGGGCCGGGGTCGATGATCTGCTTCATCGGCATGAAGACGCTGTTCTCCTTGCCCCAGCCGGTGACCGGGGTGCCGGAGGTGGTGTACGCGCGGACCATGTCGGCGCCGCTGCCGGTGCCGCTCCAGTCGTCGTTGAAGTACGTCTTCAGGTCGGCGGCGCGCTTGTCGTACGTCTTGGCCAGCGCGGTGTCGCCCTTGCCACGCGCGAGGATCGCCATCGCCAGGTACGCCTGGTACTCGGAGGCGATGCCGTCCCCGGCCTCGGCGAGACCGTCGCCGTCCTGTTCGTTGTAGCTGGCGGCGCCCTGGAAGATGCCCTGGCCCGTACCCTCGGCGACCTTCACCTTGCCGTTGTCCTTGGCGGAGTTGTGCAGGTCGATGAACTGCTCGGTGGCGTGCCGGTAGAAGTCCCACAGCACCGGGTCGTCGACGTATCTGCGGTCGCCGGTCCAGAGGTAGGCCTGGGCCGCCTTCTCGACGAGTTCGAAGGTCGCCGGGACCTCGCGGACGAAATTGTCCGGGCTCTTGTAATCGATGCTGAGGTACGTCTTGGCGTCGAAGTTGAGGGACCACACCGGGAAGTACTTGTGCTCGGCGGTGGCCGACGCCGCGTACGAGCGGAGCATCGTCTCGTTCTCGGCGTCGAGCCCGATGAGGTGGGCGCCGGCGAGCTGGTGGGTCATGTCGCGGGAGTAGTAGGCGCTGCGGTTGGCGTACCCGGCCCAGTAGGTGGGCTCGTACGTCGCGCTGCCGGTGCCGCCGGTCTGGTACTCGTCGACGTTGACCGGGCCCACGGTGCCGGGGAGTTGGACCCAGCTGTTGGCCTTCTTCTGCGCCCAGTCGAACATCGCGACGACCTCGGGGTCGGACGAGGTGACCCTCGGGTCGGCGGGCGCGGCGGGTGAGATCATCAGGTCGTCGGCGTTGACCCAGGAACTGCCGGAGCCGAATTCGATCTGGAGCCGGTCGCCGGTCCTCAACGCGACGTCGCTGATGGTGTACCGGGCGTACCCGGGGTGCTGCGGCAGGGTGATCGTCTGGACAGTCTCGCCGTTGCGCCGGATCGTGTACGTGCCGCCGGTACCGGCGCTGCCGATCCACGCGGAGAAGTCGTAACTCCCGTTCCTGGGCGCGACGATGGTGAGCTGGGCGCTCTTGCCGGCTCCGGCATCGAGGTAGAGGAAGCGTTCGCCGCCGTGCCTGTTGCCGGTGCCGACACCGGCCCCCGAGGTGAAGGTCCAACCCGTGCCGCCGTTCTCGAACCCGGGGTCCGGGATGGTGAGTTGCGGGCGGGGTGCGGCGGACGCGGTGGCCGACAGAGCGGGAGCCATCGGGGCGAGCAGGGCAACAGCGGTGAGCAGCATGAGCCTTGAGGGCTTCATCGGGTCTCCCGGTCTTCGGTCACTGCGGGATGGGGCCGCGTGGTGGCCGGAAAGCTAGCAGGGGCGGAAGTGGCGATTCAATGGTCATGCGCAAGAAACATGGAAGACATGCAGTCTCGCTGCTATGTTGCGTGGGAGGTTGGACTGAAAGTTTTCGTCCATCCGTTGCAAGTCGGGGTGGAGGGAAGCGGATGAAGGTCGGTATCACCGAGGTCGCGGACCGGGCGCAGGTGAGCGAGGCCACGGTCAGCCGGGTCATCAACCGGCGCCAGGGCGTGTCCCGCAAGACCCGCGAGGCGGTCGAGCAGGCGATGGCCGACCTGGGGTACGAGCGGCAGACCCGGGGTCAACTGGTCGCGGTGGTCACCGAGTTGGTCTCCAATCCGTTCTTCGCGGATGTCGCCGAGCGCATCGAGTCGGTGCTCGCCCCGCACGGTCTGAAGACGGTCCTGTGCCCGTGCTTCCCGGGCGGAGTGCAGGAGTTGGACTTCGTGACCTCGCTCGCCGACCGGGGCGTGGCCGCCGTCGTGTTCCTCTCGGCCAGCAACACCCTTGAGGGCGCGGACCCTTCGGCGTACGAACTGCTGCGGTCCCGCAGGATCCCGTTCGTCGGGATCAACGGCCGGTTCGAGGGCGTGAGCGAGGCGCCGGTCTTCTCCACGGACGACCTGCTCGCCGCCGAACTCGCCGTGGACCATCTGTACCGGCTCGGCCACCGCCGTATCGGCATGGCGTCGGGCCCGCTCGGCAACCGCCCCGCCGACCGGCGCGTCAGCGGCTTCGTCACCTCGCTCGCCAGGCGCGGTGTCGAGGACGCGGAGCAGTGGGTGGTCCGGCAGTCGTACACCGTCGAGGGCGGTCAGTCCGCCGCGATCTCGCTGCTCGGGCGGGGTGCCACGGCGATCGTCGCGGCCAGCGACTACATGGCGCTGGGCGCTATCCGCGGGGCGCGCCGGCAGGGGTACGACGTGCCGGGTGATGTGTCGGTGGTCGGCTACGACGGCTCCATGATCATGGACTTCGTCGACCCGCCGCTCACCACGGTCCGCCAGCCGGCCGACCGGCTGGCCTCGGAGGCGGGCCGCAGCGTCCTCGCCCTGGTCGGCAACCGTGACGTCCCCGTCGGTGAACTCCTCTTCGACCCGGAGCTGGTGATCCGCGCGAGCACGGGGGCGCCGAAGGCGTGAGGCTGCGGAGGCGTGAGGCGGCGGGCGTGAACCGAGTCCCCCCGGCTCGTCCGGACCATTGACCTAGAGGTCGGATCTAAGGACACTCCAGTCGGGGATCCGACCGGGAAATCGGCGGCAACTCCGCATATTCATCGGGTGTTTCGCGGCTCATGGCCGTGCATCATGAATGCTCCGGAGGGGCTATGTCTCGGTCTCGGTTCGTGTTTGTCGGGGTGGCGCTCGCGCTGCTCGTGGGCGGCGGCGGTCCTGTCGCCGCGGCGCAGAGAACGACGCCGGTGGCGGTGGTCGACGTGAACGCGTTCGGGGCCGACCCCACCGGCCGGACGGACTCCACGCCCGCCGTCGTCGCGGCGCTGCGGCACGCCAAGAGCGTCGATCACGGGCGGGCGGTCAGGATCGAGTTCTCGAAGGGGACCTACCAGCTCTACCCCGAGCGGGCCGAGACGCGTGAGCTGTACGTCTCCAACACCGTTGGCGCGGACCAGCGTTACCGGGACAAGAAGATCGGGCTCCTCATCGAGGACATGCACGACGTCACCGTCGACGGCGGCGGGGCGAAGCTCGTCTACCACGGGTTGCAGACGGCGTTCGCGTCGATCCGCTCGACCAATGTGACGTTCCAGAACTTCTCGTTCGACTACGCGGCCCCCGAGGTCATCGACGCGACCGTGGCCACCGCCGGTGTCACCGCCGGCACCGACGCCCACGCCTACCGCGTCCTGAAGATCCCGGCCGGCAGCCCGTACCAGGTGAACGGCACGCACATCACCTGGCTCGGCGAGAAGAGCCCGGCCACCGGACAGCCGTACTGGTCGGGCACGGACGGACTCCAGTACACCCAGATCCACGACCCCGAGGCGCAACGGACCTGGCGCGGCGACAACCCGCTCTTCAACGACGTCTCCAAGGTCACCGATCTCGGCGACCGCCGGATCCGGATCGACTACAGCACCGCGACGCAGCCGACGGACGCCGGGCTCGTCTACCAGATGCGCCTGATCGAGCGGACCGAACCGGGCGCCTTCATCTGGCAGTCCAAGAACGTCACGATGCGCTCGATGAACGCCTACTACCTCCAATCCTTCGGTGTGGTCGGCCAGTTCAGCGAGAACATCTCCATCGACAAGGTGAACTTCGCCCCCGATCCGAAGTCCGGCCGGTCGACGGCCTCGTTCGCGGACTTCGTCCAGATGTCCGGCGTCAAGGGCAAGGTCTCCATCACCCGGAGCCTCTTCGACGGCCCGCACGACGACCCGATCAACATCCACGGCACCTACCTGGAGGTCGTCGGACAGCCCGGCCCGAACACCCTCACCCTCGCCTACGAGCACCCGCAGACCGCCGGGTTCCCGCAGTTCGCCCCGGGTGACGAGGTCGAGTTCACGACGCAGCGCACGATGACCCCGGTGGCAGACCCGCACGCGAAGGTCACGGCGGTGGACGGCCCGAGCGGCATGGACCACACCAAGTCCCTCACCACGATGAACGTCACCTTCGACCGGCCGGTCCCCGCCGGGGTCGAGATCGGCGGCACGGTCGTCGAGAACATCACGGCCACCCCGTCGGTCGTCATCACCGGCAACACGTTCCGTAACGTGCCGACGCGCGGCATCCTGGTCACCACCCGCAAGCCGGTCCTGATCGCCGGCAACAGCTTCGACGCGATGTCCATGGCCAGCATCTACGTCTCCGCCGACGCCTATCAGTGGTACGAGTCGGGCCCGGTCGCCGACCTCACGATCCGCGACAACTCCTTCACCCGCCCCACCGGCCCGGTGATCTTCGTCGAGCCGACCAACCAGGTCGTCGACCCGGCGCACCCGGTGCACCACAACATCAAGGTCGAGCACAACTCCTTCGACATCAGCGACGTGACGGTCGTCAACGCCAAGAGCGTCGGCGGCTTCACCTTCACCGACAACACGGTCCGCCGCCTGGTCCCGGCGGACCAACCGCCGTACACCTCCCCGCTGTTCGTGTTCCACGGCAGCTCGGGCATCAAGATCGCCCACAACCACTACGACAAGGGTCTCAACACGTCCGTCGTCGCGGACTGAGGAATGGACTGAGGAATCAGGGTGCTCCGCCCGCTGTTGTCGCAGGCAGCAGCGGGCGCGCACGATTCCGAGGAGGCCGAGCATGTACGGCGACCCATCAACGATCCGCAAGATCCTCACCGAGTCCGGTGACACCTGGGCCGTCGTGGGCCTGTCCTCGAACCGGTCCCGGGCGGCCTACGGCGTCGCACAGGTCCTCCAGCGCTTCGGCAAGCGTGTCGTACCCGTCCATCCCAAGGCGGAGACGGTGCACGGCGAGAAGGGCTACGCCTCCCTCGCCGACATCCCCTTCGAGGTGGACGTCGTGGACGTGTTCGTCAACAGCGACCTCGCGGGCGCGGTCGCCGACGAGGCGGTCACCAAGGGCGCGAAGGCCGTCTGGTTCCAGCTCGGCGTGATCGACGAGGCCGCCTACGAGCGGACCCGGGCAGCGGGCCTGGAAATGGTGATGGACCGGTGCCCGGCGATCGAGATCCCGGGCTTGGGGCGCAGCGCCCACTGAGCTGTCCAAAATCTGTGAGTGGAGAAAAGAAGGACCCGCAGCGAAGTCAAATTTCAGGCAACAGACTTCTGTAAATATTCATTCATTCCTAGCCTGAGGCCTCTTGCCCGTTAAGCATGCGTGCTGACTTCGAGAGGCCCCTTGACATGGTGAGTGTTGACAAACTCGTCCCGGAGGCCACCAGGGATCCGAGCGGCTTGCGGCGGGACGTCGGCCTGATCGGGCTGATGTGGGCGTCGGTGGGCTCGATCATCGGCTCCGGGTGGTTGTACGGCGCCAAGAACGCCGTCATGGTGGCGGGCCCCGCGGCGATCATCTCCTGGGTGATCGGTGCGGTCGCGATCGTGCTGCTGGCACTCGTGCACGCCGAACTCGGCGGCATGTTCCCGGTGGCGGGCGGCACGGCACGCTATCCCCACTACGCCTTCGGCGGCCTGGCAGGCATGTCGTTCGGCTGGTTCGCCTGGCTGCAGGCGGCGACCGTGGCCCCGATCGAGGTCGAGGCAATGATCGGCTACGCCGGGCACTGGGAGTTCGCAAAGGGCTATCTGCACGCGAAGGACAGCACGCTGACGACCAGCGGCCTCATCGTCGCGATCGTCCTGATGGCTGTGTTCGTCGCGGTCAACTTCCTGGGGGTGAAGGTCCTCGCGCATACGAACAGCGCGGCCACCTGGTGGAAGATCGCCGTCCCGCTGGCCACGATCTTCATCGTCGCGGTGGGCAACTTCCATCCGGGCAACTTCACTTCGGAGAGTTTCGCCCCCTTCGGCGCCAAGGGCGTGTTGAGCGCGATCAGCACCAGCGGCATCATCTTCGCCCTCCTCGGCTTCGAGCAGGCGATCCAGCTCGCGGGCGAGAGCCGCAACCCCAGGCGCGACCTGCCCCGCGCGACCCTCGGCTCGGTCGCGATCGGCGCGACGATCTACGTCCTGCTCCAGGTCGTATTCATCGCCGCGCTGCCGCACAGCACGTTCTCGCACGGCTGGGCCAAGCTCCACTTCACCGGCTTCGACGGCCCCTGGGCGGGCCTGGCCACTCTGGTCGGCCTGGGCTGGCTGAGTGTCGTGCTCTATCTCGACGCCGTGATCTCCCCCGCGGGCACCGGCTTGATCTACACCACCGCCACCTCCCGCGTCTCCTACGGCCTCTCCCGCAACGGCTACGCGCCGAAGGCGTTCGAGAAGACGGACGCCCGGGGCGTGCCGTGGTTCGGCCTGATCCTCTCCTTCGCGACCGGTGTCATCTGCTTCCTGCCCTTCCCTAGCTGGCAGCAGCTGGTCGGCTTCATCACCTCGGCCAGCGTCCTGATGTACGCGGGCGCACCGCTGGCGTACGGCGTCTTCACCGAGAAGCTGCCGGACCACGACCGCCCCTACCGTCTCCCCGGCGGCAAGGTGATCTCCCCGCTCTCCTTCGTGGTCGCCAACCTCATCATCTACTGGGCGACTTGGGGCATCCTCTGGCGGCTCGGTGTGGCGATCATCCTCGGCTACGTCCTGCTCGGCGGCTACGCCCTGTACGCCAAGTACATGGAGTTGCCCAACGCGCCCCGGCTGGACTTCAAGGCCGCCCAGTGGCTTCCGGTCTACCTGATCGGCATGGGCGTGATCTCCTGGCAGGGCGGTTTCGGCGGCCAGGGCCACATCCCGCTGTGGTGGGACATCCTGCTCATCGCTGCGTTCTCCCTCGGCATCTACTACTGGGCCCGCGCCGTCGCCTCCCACCCGGAGGAGATCCAACGCAGCATTGACGAGGTCGTGGTCGTGGACGTACCCACGCACTGACCTCCCCTCGATGTAGAGCCTGGCCGTGTGGATTCCACGGCCAGGCCCCACATCAACGTTCCACAGGAAACGGCCCGCCAATTGACCTCATGGGCCGTCACGGAATATCAACACTAAAGATCAGTAAATTCTCCACCAAGACGCACATTATTGGCCTACATTGAACATCGAGCAAGGCCCAGAATGTCGGGTTGAATTACCCAGAAAAAAGAACGGGGAACAAGGCCACAGTGAAGATCAGAACCTCGCGGGCAGCCGCCTTGGCTCTACTGGCACCGCTCCTGTCCACCATCTTCGTGCTCACCGGTACCGGCACCGCGTTCGCGTCAGCCCATGAGTGCTCGACTCACCAGGTGACGACGGAGGAATCGAACATGGTATGCCTCGAAGTGAAGGGCACCGGGCAGACCGTGAAATCAATCTACGGGCGCTTCATGGGAATTTCCGGCAAGCCGAAACTGACGCTGTACATCAATGGCAAGCTGGCCTCCAGCAAGAAATCGCCGAAGTCCGAGGACGACTATGGCGTCTACTTCCCCTCGAAGTTCGACAAGAAGTACGCCAACGGGACCACCATCCGGCTGTGTCTGAGTGAGGTCACCGGCGACATCGCCGCCAAGAGCCTTTGCACCACCCCCATCAAAATCCACTCCTGATCCAACCGTCCTCACGACCGAACCGGCCGCCCTCCAGGCGGCCGGTTCTCGGTTGTCCGCACACCGTCATAATGGGCGGGTGACCTCCACCTCCCCCCACCCCACCTCCAACTCCCCGTCCCCACACCACTTTCCGGTCGTCGTCGTGGGCGCCGGTCCCGCCGGGCTCACCATCGGCAACATCCTGCGCGCGGCCGGGATCGACTGCCTGGTGCTGGAGACCGAGACCAGGGAGTTCATCGAGCAGCGGCCCCGGGCCGGCGTCATCGAGGAGTGGGCCGTACGCGGACTGGAGCAACGGGGGCTCGCCGACAACCTGTTGGCGCGGGCGCAGCGGCACACCCAGTGCGAGTTCCGCTTCGGCGGGCAGCGCCATCGGCTGTCGTACAGCGAGCTGACGGGCCATCACCACTACGTCTATCCGCAGCCGTTGCTAGTGACGGACCTGGTGCGGGAGTACGCGGACGTGCGGGGCGGCGAGATCCGCTTCGGGGTCCAGGACGTCCAGTTGCACGATCTCGACTCCGACCGCCCGGCGGTGTCGTACACCGACCCAGAGACCGGTCAACGGCAGCTCGTGCACGGCGACTTCGTGGCGGGCTGCGACGGTGCGCGCGGGGTGACCCGGGCCGCGCTGCCGCCGGAGCGGGCGCGGATCGCGCGGCACGACTACGGGGTCGGGTGGCTCGCGCTGCTCGCGGAGGCGCCGCCGTCCTCGGACTGTGTGGTGTTCGGTGTCCATCCGCGCGGGTTCGCCGGGCACATGGCGCGCAGCCCCGAAGTCACCCGCTACTACCTGGAGTGCCCGCCCGGCGACGACCCCGGCAACTGGCCCCATGAACGCGTCTGGTCCGAGCTCCAGCACCGCCTCGCCGCGACCGGCGCCCCGCCGCTGACCGAGGGTCGGCTCATCGAGAAGCGCGTGCTCGACATGCACAACTACGTTGTCGAACCGATGGTGTTCGGCCGTCTCTACCTCGCCGGCGACGCGGCCCACCTCACCGCGCCCATCGCCGCGAAGGGCATGAACCTCGCCCTGCACGACGCGTTCCTGCTCGGCGACGCGCTCGTCACGTATGTCACCAAGGGCGACTCCGCGGGCCTGGGCGGCTATTCGGAGGCCTGTCTGAGCCGCGTGTGGGACTACCAGGAATTCTCCCAGTGGCTCTCCGAGGTGTACCACGGCACCTCGTCAGGCGACCCGTACCACGCGGGCACCACCCTCGCCCGACTCCGCCGCGTCTTCGAATCCCCCGCCGCGGCCCTGGCGTTCGCGGAGAGCTACCTGGGCAAGGACCCCAACTCCTGAGCCAAGGACGCCAGTTGTACGACTGTCAGTCGTGCGGCGGGCGGTCGGTGAGGCGGTGGTCCGCCACGTTCAACGCCTCGTCGACGAGTCGCCGTAGATGACCGTCGCTCAACGCGTAGATCACCCGGCGGCCCTCCTTGCGTGTGGTCACCAGTCCCGCGAGGCGCAACCGTGCCAGGTGCTGGCTGACCGCCGGGCGGGCCGCGTCGCAGGCCTCCGTGAGGGTGGTGACGTCGGACTCTCCCGCCGTCAGCGCGTGCAGGAGGGTCAGGCGGGTGCGGTCGCCGAGGAGGGCGAGGAGTTCGGCGGCGAGCGCGAACTGTTCCTCGCCCGGGGTGCGCGGATGCGCATCATGCGCAGTTGATAGGTGCATGCGTGCGCTCATACGCACATAATGGCCCTGTGGGCGCCGAACGTCCACCCGCGCACCGGAAGGGGACCCACGTGAGCGACCAGCACCACCACGAACACGAGCACGCCCACCCGCACGACGACCACGGCCACGACCACCCGCACCCCCATGACCACTCCCCCACGGGCATCCGTCATCGCCTCGGCCACCTCCTCACCCCGCACTCCCACGAGACCGCCGACAAACTCGACTCCGCCCTGGAGTCCTCGGCCCGCGGGATGCGCGCGCTCTGGGTCTCGCTCGCGGTGCTCGGGGTGACGGCGCTGGTGCAGGCGGTCGTGGTGGTCGTGTCCGGGTCGGTCGCGCTGCTCGGCGACACGGTGCACAACGCGGCGGACGCGCTGACCGCCGTACCGCTCGGCATCGCGTTCGTACTCGGCCGCCGGGCCGCCACGCGCCGCTTCACGTACGGCTACGGGCGCGCCGAGGACCTCGCGGGGATCGCCATCGTGCTGACGATCGCCGCGTCCGCCGCCTTCGCGGCCTGGGCGGCGGTGGACCGGCTGTTCGATCCGCGTCCCATGTCACACGTCCCGGTGGTCGCCGTCGCGGCGCTCGTCGGGTTCGTGGGCAACGAGTGGGTGGCCAGGTACCGGATCCGTGTCGGCCGGGAGATCGGGTCGGCCGCGCTGGTCGCCGACGGACTGCACGCCCGTACGGACGGGTTCACCTCGCTGGCCGTGCTGGTCGGGGCCGGCGGTTCGGCGCTGGGGTGGCAACTCGCCGACCCGATCGTGGGGTTGGCGATCACGGCCGCCATCGCGCTGGTGCTGCGGGACGCGGCGCGCGAGGTGTTCCGGCGCGTGATGGACGCCGTCGATCCGGACCTGGTGGACCGGGCCGAGCACGCCGTGCGGGAGGTCGAAGGGGTGCGCGGGGTGGGCGAGTTGAGGCTGCGCTGGATCGGGCACCGGCTGCGCGCGGAGGTGGCGGTGGTGGTGGACGGGGAGGCGACGGTACGGCAGGCCCACGCCGTCGCCGTGGCGGCGGAGCACGCGCTGCTGCACGCGGTGCCGCGGCTCACGGCCGCCCTCGTGCACGCCGACCCGGCGCCGGTGCCGGGCGAGGCTGACCCGCACGGGGAGTTGGCCCACCACCACGCCATGGCGTGAGGCCGGTTTTCCACGGTTCGGGGGCTCAGGCGACGCCCAGGCCCTCCAGCACCACCGCGCCCGGGAGTTCCGCGAACGCCTTGCCGGGGACGAGGAGTTTGCCGCGGCGGCGTCCGCTGCCGACCAGGACGTACGGCAGGTCGACGACGGCCGAGTCCACCAACACCGGCCAGTCGGCGGGGAGTCCGACGGGGGTGATGCCGCCGTACTCCATGCCGCTCTCGCCGGTCGCGGTGTCCATCGACGCGAACGAGGCCTTGCGGGCGCCGAGTTGGCGGCGTACGACGCCGTTCACGTCGACGCGGGTGGTGGACAGGACGACGCACGCGGCCAGCATGGTCTCTCCGCCGCGCTTCCCGGCCACGAGGACACAGTTCGCGGACAGCTCCAGCAGCTCACGGCCGTAGTGCTCGACGAAGGTGGCGGTGTCGGCCCACTCGGGGTCGGTGTCGACGTAGACGAACTGGTCGGCGGGGACGCTGCCTTGCCAGGCGCGCACGGCGTCGGCGACCGGGCGGGTCAGTTCGTCGAGGCAGTCGGGGGCCGGGGTGGCGTGGTCGAAGTGTCCGATGGGTGCGCGCATGACGGCACGCTAACAGGCGTGCGACGGCGGCTCACGGGGTGTCCCGAACGGTCGTCCGGGGGCTGCTCACGAGGTCTCCCGGTGCACGGGCGGGACCGACACCGCCATCACCATCTCCATCGGCACGTCGCCCTGATTGCCGTACGTGTGCGGGGTGTTGGCCTCGAAGGTGGCACTCGCGCCGGCCGGGACGAGGTGGTCCTCGCCGTCCACGGTGAGGGTCAGGTCGCCCGTCGTGACATGGACCAACTCGACCGTGCCGGTGGGGTGCGGCTCGGAGGGACTGGCCTCGCCCGGCATCAGGCGCCAGTCCCACATCTCCAGCGGGCCGGGGGCCTCGGTGCCGGCGAGGAGGCGGTTGTAACTGCCGGCGTCGGTGTGCCAGAGCCGTACGGCGCGGTCGGCGGGGACGATGCGGACCTTCGGGCCCTGTTCGTAGTCGAGCAGGGTGGTGATGCTGACGCCGAGGGCGTCGCCGATCTTGACGACCGTGCCGATGCTGGGGTTGGTGCGGGCCTGCTCGATCTGGATGAGCATGCCCCGGCTGACGGCGGCCCGGGCGGCGAGCACGTCCAGGGTGAAGCCGCGCACCGAGCGCCAGTGCTTGACGTTGCGAGCCAGGGACTGGTTCAGCAGGTCGAGGTCCGACACGTTCCGCCCATACCTTGAGTTCAATATTATGGATGACAGGGTGCAATGGATCGAACTACGGTGTGCTGCACCCGATCGTTCACCGAACTGTACTGCGAGGCACCCCGTGACAGCATTCTTCGCCCTGGCCACCAGCCTCCTGTGGGGGTTGGCCGACTTCGGCGGAGGTCTGCTGACCCGACGGACCCCGGCACTGACGGTGGTCGTGGTCTCGCAGGCGATCGCGGCGGCCGTGCTCGGCGCGGTCGTGGTGGGCACCGGGGGCTGGAGCGAGGCCGGGCCGCGGCTGTGGTTCGCGTTCGCGGCGGGGCTGGTGGGGCCGGTCGCCCTGTTCAGTTTCTACAAGGCGCTCGCGCTGGGCCCGATGGGTGTCGTCTCACCGCTCGCGACGCTGAGCGTGGCGGTGCCGGTCGGGGTGGGGCTCTTTCTGGGTGAGCGCCCCGGTCTGATGCAGGTAGCAGGGATCGCGGTCGCCGTCACCGGGGTCGTCCTCGCGGGCGGCCCCCAGCTGCAGGGCGCGCCCGTCCAACGCCAGGCGATCCTCCTGACCCTGATCGCCGCGCTCGGCTTCGGCACAGTGTTCGCGCTGATCGCGGAGGCGTCGACGACCGTGACCGGGCTCTTCCTCGCGCTGTTCGTGCAGCGCGTGACGAATGTGGCCACGGGTGGGGCCGCGCTCTACGTCTCCGTACGGCGGGGCGGGGTCTCGCTTCCGGAGGGCGGGTTCCCCTGGGGTTCCCTGCCGGCGCTGGCCTTCGTGGGGCTGGCCGATGTGGCGGCCAACGGGACGTATTCGATCGCGGCACAGCATGGGCCGGTGACGGTGGCGGCGGTGCTGGCGTCGCTGTATCCGGTGGTTACCGCGCTGGCCGCGCGCGGATTTTTGAGCGAGCGGTTGCGGGTGGTTCAGGCGGCGGGGGCGGGGTTGGCGTTGGTGGGGACGTTGTTGTTGGCGACGGGGTGAGGGGGAGGGGTGGGGGTTTGGGGTTTGTGCGGGGTGGCGGCGGGGGCCGGGGGTCGGGTGCCGAGAGGGGCGCCGGGTGCGGGGACCGGGGTGCGGGGAGGAGCGTCGAGTGGCGGGGCGGGGTGTCGGGTGCCGGGGGACCTCGACATCCGTGCCCGATGAGGTGACGGGGTGATGGGTCGGGAGGACAGGGGCGGGGTCGTGTGCGGGGCTGTGGATGGCGGCGGGTGCCGGGGGGCGCCTCGACATGCGTGCCCGGTCAGGCAACGTGGCGGGAGGACGGGGGCCGGGTTGTGTGCGGGGCGGCGAGTGCCGGGGGCGTCAAGTTTCGGGGGCGTCAAGTTTCGGGTCGGGTGGCGTTGGGTGCCGGGGAACGTCTCGGCATGCGTAGCGGGTCAGGCGTCGGCGTAAGTACCGGATCGGGCTTCGGCATGTGTGCCGGGTCAGGCCTCCGCGTAAGTACCGGATCGAGTTTCGGCATGTGTGCCGGGTCAGGCCTCCGCGTAAGTACCGGATCGGGCTTCGGCATGTGTGCCGGGTCAGGCCTCGGCGTAAGTACCGGATCGGGCTTCGGCATACGTGCCGGGGCAGTTCCGCACCCGTGCCGGATCAGGCCTCCGCGTCCAGTTCCGCGAGGTGGGCGATCACGTTCTCGTCCAGTTCGGCCAGCCGTGCCGCGCTCGCCTCGTCCAGGCCTGCGAGAGCCCGGAGTTGATCCGGGGTCACATCCGCGGGGATCGGCACCGGTGCGGGGGTGCGGAGCGGTGGTTGCCAGCCCTCCGTGGGCGTCCAGCGGCGTACGACTCGTGCGGGCGCCCCCGCCACCACGGCGTGGTCGGGCACCGTGCCGCGGACCACCGCACCGGCCGCCACCACCACGTTCCGGCCGATCCGCGCACCCGGCAGGATGACCGCGCCGGTGCCGATCCAGCAACCGGTGCCGATCTCGACGGGCTCCATGCGCGGCCACTGCTTGCCGATGGGCTCGTGCGGGTCGTCGTAGGAATGGTTCGTGGACGTGACGTAGACGTACGGCCCGAAGTAGCAGTCGCTGCCGATGGTGACCGTCGTGTCGGCGATGACGTGACTGCCGCGGCCGAGGACGACGCCGTCGCCCAGGCGCAGGATCGGGTCGGGGCCGAGGTCGAGGTCCGGCATCAGTCCCGCCGTGAGCGTGACCTGTTCGCCGACGATGCAGTGGGAACCGAGGTGGATCCAGGGTTCGCCGAAGACCGTGCCCAGGGGGAAGGCGAGCCGGGTGGCTTCGCCGATCCCGCCGAACCGGAAGCGGCCGGGGTTCTCGGCCGTCACCGAGCCCGTGCGCTGCACCCAGGCCCAGCCCGCGTGGACGGCGCGCTGCGCGAGGTGGCTCCGCCATTTTGAGAACGTGTTCTTGCGGTTGGGCACCCGGCCACGGTACTCAGCGGGAGCCGGGGCCATGAGGTCTGGCCGCTGTGATCTTCGCCCTACCGATGTCGTACCGTGCGGGTGTCTTCGACGGTTGGGAGGGTCTTATGACGCACAGGGCGTTGATCGTGGGTATTGGTGGCCGGGAGCCGAAGGTCGATGAGTCGGCCTTTGTGGCTCCTACGGCGTCCGTGATCGGGGATGTGACGCTGTCTGCGGGAGCGAGTGTCTGGTACGGGGCGGTGGTGCGGGGCGATGTTGAGCGGATCTCGGTGGGGGCTCACAGCAACATCCAGGACAACTGCACGCTGCATGCCGATCCGGGGTTTCCGGTGAGTGTGGGTGAGCGGGTTTCCGTGGGGCACAACGCGGTGGTGCACGGGGCGACCGTTGAGGACGACTGCCTGATCGGGATGGGGGCTACGGTGCTCAACGGGGCGGTGATCGGGGCGGGTTCGCTTGTTGCGGCTCAGGCGTTGGTGCCGCAGGGGATGGTTGTGCCGCCGGGGTCACTGGTCGCCGGGGTGCCCGCCAAAGTCCGACGGGAGCTCAGCCCCGAAGAGCGGGAGGGGTTGACCCTCAACGGGACCATGTATGCGGAGTTGGCCAAGGCGCATCGCGGGGCGCATGAGTAGGTTGTCTGGCGGGTGCGGGTTCGTTGTGGCTGGTCGCGCCGTTCCCCGCGCCCCTTTGGGGCGCCTTACTCGCCGGCGTTTACTGGCTCGGGTTCGTTTCTCTTGGCCGTCATCTTTTGCGCCTTGCGGCGGACGATCAGCATTGAAGCCAGGCCCACCAGTACCGCTGCCGCCAGGCCGAAGTACGAGAAGCGCTTGAGCCAGTCCTCGGCGACGATTCCTACGTAGTAGACGACCGCTGTGGTGCCGCCGGCCCAGATGATTCCGCCGAGGACGTTGGCGATCAGGAACTTCCAGTAGGGCATGCGGAGTACGCCTGCGAGGGGGCCGGCGAAGATGCGGAGAAGGGCGATGAAGCGGCCGAAGAAGACGGCCCACATGCCCCACTTCTCGAAGGAGCGCTCGGCGGTGGCCACATGGCCTTCGCTGAAGTGCCGGGGGAACTTGTTCGCGAGCCAGGCGAGCAGAGGGCGTCCGCCCTTGCGGCCGATCGCGTAGCCGATGGAGTCGCCGATCACGGCACCCAGGCTCGCGCAGGCGCCCAGGACGATCGGGTTGATGCCCGAGTGCTGGGAGGAGAGCAGTGCCGCCGAGACCAGGACGATCTCGCCCGGCAGCGGGATGCCCAGGCTCTCCACCCCGATGACGAGTGCCACCACGGCGTAGACGGCCACCGCCGGAACCGAGTCGAGCCATTCCTGGACGTGCAACGCCGGTCCTCCTGTAATGCGCGGACTGCCTGTCTTGCCGGCATGCGCCTCGCGGAAAAATGGGCGCACCCAGGAAGCCTACCGCTCGGCATCCGACGGCAACGCCCCTCGTGCGACCGCTCGGAGGACGACTCGGACAACGGCTCGGAGGTCCCTCTGCCGACCGCATCGGAATCGCTCCGTTACGTGCCAGGAGGGCCGAAAGGGCGTCGACTGCCCGAGATTCACTTAGAGTAGCCTTGCCTAAGTTGGCCGGTTTCCGGAGGGTGGCTGGTGGGAGCAGGGGAACTGTCGGGGCGGGACGTCCTGACGCGCTCGGTCAAGGGACAGACACGGCGCGTCGCGCTCGGCTCGGCGCTCGGAAGCGTGCACCAACTGGGGGAAGCCCTGGTGCCGGTGCTCATCGGTGTCGTCATCGACCAGGCCGTCGCCGGCCAGAACGCCGGACGTCTGGCGCTCTGGCTCGGCGTACTGGCCGTCATGTACGTGACGCTGTCGTGGAGTTTCCGGCTGGGCGCCAAGGCCGGTGAGCGCAGTGCCGAAGAGGCCGCGCACACACTGCGGTTGGCGATCGTGGGACGGGTGCTCGACGCCCGTGGCGGAGCCGAGGAAGGAAGACTCCCCGGGGAACTCGCCAACGTCGCCACGGAGGACGCCAAGCGGGTCGGCGCGGTCAACATGGCGCTGATGGCCGGGATCTGGGCCTTCTCGGGTGTCGCGGTGAGCGCGGTCGCGCTGCTGCTGACGTCCGTGACGCTCGGGCTGATCGTGCTGCTGGGTACGCCCGTTCTGCTGTGGCTGGGGCATCTGCTGAGCAAGCCGTTGGAGCGGCGCAGCGAGGCCGAGCAGGACAAGGCCGCTCATGCGTCGGGTGTGGCCGCCGACCTGGTGGCCGGGCTGCGGGTACTGAAGGGGCTCGGTGCGCAGGACGCCGCCGTGGAGCGGTATCGCCGGACGAGTCGTATCTCCCTTGCCGCCACGCTGCGTTCGGCGCGTGCCGAGTCCTGGCAGACCGGGCTCGTGCTCGCGCTCACCGGTGGGTTCATCGCGCTGATCGCTCTCGTGGGCGGTCGGCTGGCGCTCAACGGATCGATGACTCTGGGGCAGTTGGTGTCGGCGGTGGGGCTCGCGCTGTTCCTGCTGGGGCCGTTGGAGACGTTCGCCTGGGTCAACGCCGAGCTGGCGCAGGGCCGTGCCTCCGCCGCGCGCGTCGCCGAGGTACTGGCCACCGGGCCCGCCGTGGTGGACGGCGACGACCCGGTGGCCGAGCCCGTTCGCGGGGAACTGCGGCTACGTGGCGTACGGCTCGGCGGGCTCGACGGTGTCGATCTCGACCTGCCCGCCGGGCAGTTGACCGGCATCGCGGTGACGGACCCGGCCGGCGCGGAAGCGCTGTTGCGATGCCTCGGGCGTGAGACCGACCCGGAGTCGGGGTCTGTCGAGCTGGACGGCGTGCCCCTGACGCGGCTTGATCCGGCGGGACTTCGGGCGGCCGTGCTGGTCGCCGCCCATGACGCGGCACTGTTCGATGGCTCGTTGGCGGCGAACGTGACACCGGAGGACGACCCTCAGGATGGAGGGGCCGATCTCCTCACCGAGCGTGCCATGGCCGCCGCCCACGCCGACGAGGTCGCCGACTCCCTGCCGCACGGCACCGCGACCGGTGTCGGTGAGGGCGGGCGCTCCCTGTCGGGCGGGCAGCGCCAACGCGTCCTGCTGGCAAGGGCGTTGCGTGCCGGGCCACCCGTCCTGGTCGTGCACGATCCGACCACTGCCGTCGACACGGTGACCGAGGCCCGTATCGCCGACGGCCTGCGCGAGTTCCGGCAGGGCCGCACCACGATCGTGGTGACCAACAGCCCCGCCCTGCTCGCCGTCACCGATCACGTGATCCTCCTCGACGCCGGCCGCGTCGGCGCCGAGGGCACCCACGCGGACCTCGTACGAACCGACGCGACCTACCGGACGGCGGTGCTGGCATGACGACGGACGACATACAGACGGACTCCGACCGCACCCTCCTCCCCACCGCCACCCCCGCCCGCACCCGCGCCGCGGTGCGCGAACTCCTGCGCCCGCAGCGGGGGTTGGCCGCCGCCGGGTTCGGACTGCTGGTGCTCGCCACGGCCGTCGGACTGCTCACCCAGCCGCTGCTGGGTCACATCGTCGACGTCGTCACCGAGCACCGCTCCCCCGACGCGCTCACCTTCCCGGTGGTCGCGCTGGCCGGGGTCGCCCTGGTCCAGGGCGTGACCACCGCGCTCGGCATGTCCCTCGTGTCGCGGCTCGGCGAGACCGCCCTCGCGCGGCTCCGCGAACTGTTCGTCGAGCGGGCCCTGTCACTCCCGCTGGACCGGGTGGAGAAGGCCGGGTCCGGTGACCTCAACTCCCGTGTCACGCGCGACGTTTCGCGGGTCGCCGACGCCGTGCGCGGAGCGCTGCCCGAACTGGCCCGGTCCGCGCTGTCGATCGTGCTGACGCTGGGCGCGCTCGCCCTGCTGGACTGGCGGTTCCTGATCGCGGCGCTGATCGCCGTGCCGGTGCAGGCGCACACCGCCCGTTGGTATGTGCGCAACGCCGTTCCCCTGTACGCCAAGGAGCGCATCGCCACCGGGACACAGCAGCAGCAGTTGCTGGACACCATCGGCGGGGCACGGACCGTACGGGCGTACCGGCTACAGAAGGGCCACACCCGGCAGGTCACCGAACGCTCACGCTCGGCCGTCGAACTGACCATGAGCGGCGTGCAGTTGATGCTCCGCTTCTACAGCCGACTGCACATCGCCGAGTATCTGGGGCTGTCCGCGGTCCTGGTCACCGGGTTCCTGCTGGTGCGCGACGGTTCCGCGTCGGTCGGTACGGCCACCGCGGCAGCGCTGTACTTCGCCAGTCTCTTCGGGCCGGTCAACACCGCGCTGGTGCTGCTGGACGACGCCCAGTCCGCAACGGCCGGACTGGCACGGCTCGTTGGGGTCGTGGACGAGCCAGCGCCCAAGGTCGCCGACCGCGCGGACGACCGTACGACCGTCGCCGGGCCCCCGTCCGTGACGCTGACCGGTGTCTCCCACGCGTACGTGCCCGGCCGCCCGGTGCTGCACGACGTCGACCTGGAGATACGGGCCAAGGAGCGGGTCGCGCTGGTCGGTACGACCGGTGCGGGCAAGACGACCCTGGCCAAGCTCGTCGCGGGGCTGCACCGCCCGCAGTCGGGTCGGATCGACGTCGGGGGCGCCGAGCCGGACGAGGCCGGTCACCTGGTCGGCCTCGTCACGCAGGAGGTGCACGTCTTCGCCGGGCCACTCGCCGAGGATCTGCGGCTGGCCCGCCCGGACGCGCACACCGAGGAACTCCGGGAGGCGCTCGACACGGTGGGCGCGCTCGGCTGGGTCGAGGCGTTGCCGGAGGGCCTGGACACGGTCGTCGGTGACGGTGGTCATCGGCTGACCGCCGACCGTGCGCAACAACTCGCCCTCGCCCGGCTGCTGTTGGCGGACCCACCGGTCGTCGTACTCGACGAGGCCACGGCGGAGGCGGGCAGTTCGGGTGCGCGGCAGCTCGACGAGGCCGCCGAACAGGCGCTGCGCGGCCGTACCGCGCTGGTCGTGGCGCACCGACTGAGTCAGGCCGCCTCCGCGGACCGGGTGATCGTGCTGAGCGACGGCCGGGTCGTGGAGAACGGCACGCACGACGAACTCCTCACCGCCCAGGGCCAGTACTCCGCCCTGTGGCACGCCTGGTCCGACAGTCGCTCCGCCGAGACCGCCTCCGACACCCACTAGCCCCCCGCGCTCAAGACCTGTCACCCCCCGCCGAACCCACCGCGACGACCAGAAGGATCATCCGATGCCCCGCGCCACCAGAGCTTCCCGGCTGTCCGGCCTGCTCGCCTCCGTACTCCTGCTGGCCGTCACGGCGGTCGGCTGCGGTTCCTCCAACTCCGACTCCACGTCGTCCAGTTCGAACACGTCGGGCTCGGAGGCGAAGGCATCCGCGGACGCGTTCCCCGTGACGATCGCCCACAAGTTCGGCAGTACGACCATCAAGTCCGAGCCCAAGCGCATCGTCACCGTCGGTCTCACCGACCAGGACGCCGTCCTCGCCCTCGGCAAGGTGCCGGTCGGCACGACCGAGTGGCTCGGCGGATACAAGGGCGCCATCGGCCCTTGGGCGAAGGGCAAGTTGGGCAGCGCGGCGGCGCCGACCGTCCTCAAGGACACCGGCACCGGCCCGCAGGTGGAGAAGATCGCCGCGCTGAAGCCCGATCTGATCCTCGCCGTGTACTCGGGCCTGACGAAGGCGCAGTACCAGAGCCTGTCGCAATTCGCGCCGGTCGTCGCCCAGCCCAAGCAGTACAACGACTACGGCGTGCCGTGGCAGCAGCAGACCGAGGAGATCGGCAAGGCGCTCGGCAAGGCCGACGAGGCGAAGACCCTGGTGTCGGGCGTCGAGGCCAAGTTCGCCGCCGCCAAGAAGGCCAATCCCGCCTTCGCCGGCGCGACTGCCGTCATGGCCACCCCGTACGAGGGCGTCTTCGTCTACGGCAGCCAGGACCCGCGCTCCCGCCTCCTCTCCGACCTCGGCTTCTCGCTCCCGAAGGGCCTCGACAAGGTCATCGGCGACACGTTCGGCGCCAACATCAGCAAGGAGCGCTACGACCTCCTCGACCAGAAGGTCGCCGTGTGGATCGTGCCGGACACCACCACGGCCGTCACCAAGCTGCACAGCGACAAGATCTACGGCGACCTGAACGTGGTGAAGCAGGGCCGCGAGGTCTTCATCAAGGAGACCAGCGACTACGGCAACGCGGTATCCCTGTCTACTGTGTTGAGCATCCCCTACGTCCTGGACCGCATGGTGCCGCAGCTCGCGGCGGCGGTGGACGGCAAGACGTCGACGAAGGTGGAGCAGCCGGCGTCCTGACCCACGGAACGCGAAAGGGGGGCGGGTCCGAGGCAGTTCGGACCCGCCCCCCTTCCGTGTGCTCAGACCCCGTCGACCTCGACCAGGCTCTTTGGCCTCATGTCCGTCCAGTTGGCCTCGATGTGGTCGAGGCACTCCTGCCGCGCGGCCGGTCCGAACGCGACCGTCCAGCCCGCCGGTACGTCCACGAAGTCGGGCCAAAGGCTGTGCTGGCCCTCGTCGTTGACGAGGACGGAGTAGACGCCTTCGGGGTTCTCGAACGGGTTGCTCATGTCAGGGGTTCCTTGCCTCTCTGATGCGGTCGGGTGAGTGGGTCGGTTGGGTAAGTCCGGTTGGGTCAGGGCTTGTTCAAGGCCTATTCAGGGCTTGTTGAGTACGGTCGCTCGTCGTACGACCGCCTCCAGCGCCCGGAACCAGGTGCGGGCCAGGTCCCGCACCTGTTCCTCGGTGAGGAGTTCGGCGGCGTACGCCCAGTGGGCGCTCAACTCCGGTCCCTCGGGGCGGTCTTCGGTGATGGCGTTGAGGGTCAGGGCGTGGGACATCGGCTGGCCGGGGTCGGCGTCGAGGTCGGCGGCGTCGTCCTCGGGGGCGTAGGACCAGTCGGCTGCCGCCGGGCGGTCGAAGCGGCCCATGTAGTTGAACTCGATCTGCGGTTCGCCGAGTTGGGCGAGATGTGCACCCGTCCCGGGGTTGAGGTGGCGCAGCAGGCCGTGTCCGATGCCGGCGGTGGGCAGCTCGGTGAGGTGCTCGCGGATGCGGGCCAGGGCCGCGTCCAGCGCGGGTCCGCCCGCAATGGCATCCGTCGCGTCGGCCTCGCCCGGGTCGAGTCGTACGGGTACGACGCTGGTGAACCAGCCGACCGTACGGGACAGGTCGGCGTCGCCCGCGAGTTGCTCCTCGCGCCCGTGGCCTTCCACGTCCGCCAGCACCGGCCCGCCCGACTGTTCGGCGCCCAGAGTGCGGGTGCGCCAGTCACCGACCGCCAGTGCGAACGCGGTGAGCAGTACGTCGTTGACCGTCGCTCCGAACGCGGCCGGGGCCCGGCTCAGCAGGGGGCCCGTGACGTCGGCGGGCAGGGACAGGGAGACATAGCGGGTGGTGGCGACCGTGTCGCGGGCCGGGTCGAGCGGGCGGACCAGCGGGAGTTCGGCGCCCTTGGCGAGGGCGGAGGTCCACCACGGCAGCTCGTCCTCGGTGGCCGGGTCGGTCGCGCGGGTTCCGAGGAGTCGGGACCAGCGGCCGAACGACAGCTCCACGGGGGCGAGTTCGGGCGTACGGCCACCCCTGACCGCCGCCCAGGCGGTGGCGAGGTCGGGCAGCAGGACGCGCCAGGAGACGCCGTCGATCACCAAGTGGTGGACGAGGACGAGGAGTCGGCCGGGCTGCCCGGGTCCGGCGTCGAACCAGACCGCACGCACCATCGCCCCGGCGTCCGGGTCGAGCCCGGCCCGGGCCGTCTCGGCATGGCGGGAGATGGCCGCGCGCAGCGCGTCGTCGTCCGCCCCGCGCACGTCGGCGCGGGTGAGCCAGGTGCTGACGTCGGTGTCCCGTGCGGCCGGTATCCGTAGCAACCACGCGGGCTCGCGCACGAGTTGGGCCCGCAGCATGTCGTGCCGGTCGGCGAGTGCCGTGAGCACGGTCAGCAGGCCGGGTTCGGTCAGGTCGGCAGGGGTCTGGACGAGGGCCGCCTGGTGGTAGGCGGCGATGGGGCCGCCGCGCTCCAGCAGGGCGCGCATGATCGGGGTGAGCGGGACGGTGCCGGTGCCGTCGTCGTGGACCGCGTGCCGTTCGTCGGTGCCGAGCGGGACGGCAACGGCCGTGAGGGCGGCGACAGTTCGGTGCTGGAAGACCTGCCGGGGCGTGACCCGCAGCCCAGCGGCGCGGGCCCGGGCGACCAGTTGCATGGCGACGATGCTGTCTCCGCCGAAGGTGAAGAAGTCGTCGTCCGTGCCGACCGCTTCTGCGGGTAGTCCGAGGGCGTCCGCGAACAGGTCGCGGAGGGTGCGCTCGGTGTCGCTCGAAGGAGCCCGGCCGCCGCCCTGCGCGGTGAAGTCCGGTGCGGGCAGGGCGGATCGGTCGAGTTTGCCGTTCGACATCAGCGGCAGCCGGTCGAGGACGACCACGGCGGCCGGGACCATGTAGTCGGGCAGCGCGGAGGCGGCGTGGGCGCGGAGCTCGGCCCCGTCCGCCTCGTCGGCGACCACGTAGGCGATCAACTGCCGGATGCCGGGCCGGTGTTCGCGGGCGACGACGACGGCCTGCGCGACGGCCGGGTGGGTGTCCAACGCGGCCTCGATCTCGGCGAGTTCGATGCGGTAGCCGCGGATCTTGACCTGGTCGTCGATGCGTCCGGCGAACTCCAGCTGGCCGTCCTCGGTCCAGCGGGCCATGTCTCCGGTGCGGTACATGCGCGCGCCGGGCTTGGTGGCATACGGGTCGGCGACGAAGCGCTCGGCGGTGAGTTCGGGCCGGCCGAGATAGCCGCGTGCCAGACCAGGACCCGACAGGTACAACTCGCCTGTGACGCCGGGCGGTACGGGGCGCAGGGCGGTGTCGAGGACGTAGGCGCGGGACTCGTGAACCGGGCGTCCGACGACCGGGGTGGCGCTGTCGCGGACCCGGCCGACGAGCGCGTCGACGGTGGCCTCGGTGGGGCCGTAGAGGTTGAACGCCTCGGTGTCCTGAAGCGCGGCCAACCGCGCCCACAGCGACTCGGGTACGGCCTCGCCGCCGAAGCCGACCACGGAGAGCGGGCAGTCGCCCTCGTCGCCGATCAGGCCGCTGTCCGCCATCTGCGCGAGCAGCGACGGGGTGACCTCGATGAAGTCGATGCCCCGGTCCCGGATGAACGCGGCGAGGAGTTCGGGGTCGCGCCGGGTCTCGTCGTCGGCGATGTGCAGCGCGTGCCCGTCAAGGAGCCACAACTGCGGCTGCCAGGAGGCGTCGAAGGAGAACGACCAGGCGTGCCCGACGCGCAACCGCCGAAGCCCGGTGCGCCGCTTGGCGACCTCGTGCAGGTCGTGGCGGTGGCTGTGGAAGAGGTTGGCGATGCCTCGCTGGGTGACGACGACGCCCTTGGGGCGGCCGGTGGAGCCGGAGGTGTAGATGACGTAGGCGGGGTGGTCGGGGCCGGGCGCGACGGGTTCGGCCTCCGGCAGTCCGTCGGTCGGGGCGTCAAGTCGCAGGATGGGGACGGTGGTTGAGGGCAGCGTGGCGGCCGTCTCCGCCGTGGCCAGGATCAGCGTGGGGCGGGCGTCGTCGAGCATGCCGGTCAGGCGGGACGCGGGGAGGTCGGAGTCGAGGGGCAGATAGGCGGCACCCGCCTTCATCACGGCGAGGATCGCGGCGATGTGGTCGGCGGTGCGGGGCAGCGCGAGGGCCACGATCCGCTCGGGGCCGACGCCGTGTCCGGTGAGGACGCGGGCCAACTGGTCGGTGCGGGCGTCGAGTTCGGCGAACGTCCACGTCGTACGCCCGTCGGTGACGGCGACCGCACCGGGGTCGGCGGCGGCCTGCGCGACGAACAACGCCGGTACGGTACCGAGCCGTTCGGTCTCCGGCGCGGGCAGCGCGGTGTCGTTCCAGGACTCCAGGACCGTGTGCCGCTCGGCGGAGTCGAGGAGGTCGAGCCGGCCGACGGGGCGGTCGGGCTCGGCCGCCATGCCGGTGAGGAGGGCGGTCAGGGCGTCCGTGATCCGTCGTACGACAGCCGGTTGGAAGAGGTCGGGCCTGAACTCGGCGGTGAGCCGCAGCCGTTCGGCGGGCTCGACCGCCCACGCGAACGGGTAGTGGGTGGAGTCCTCGTGGTCGCGGACGGAGACGCGCGGCCCGTCGCCGCCCTCTTCGTCGTCGGCGACCGGGTACGACTCGAACACCACGAGGGTGTCGAAGAGTTCGCCGAGTCCGGCGGCCCGCTGGATGTCGGCGAGGCCGAGGTGCTGGTGGGCGATGAGCCGGGACTGCTCATCCTGGAGCCGCTCCAGCAGCGCGGCCGTGCTCTCCTCCGGGCGGACCCGCACCCGGACGGGGATGGTGTTGATGAACAGGCCGATCATCGACTCGGCGCCGTCGAGTTCGGGCGAACGGCCGGCGACGGTCGCGCCGAACACCACGTCGTCCCGGCCGGTGAGCCGCCCGAGCAGCACGCCCCAGGCGGCCTGGACCAGGGTGTTGACGGTGACGCCCTGTCGGCGCGCGAACGCCTCCAGCTCCGTCGTACGGTCCGGGTCCAACTCCACGGTGTGGGTGGACGGTACGACGGCGGCACGGTCGGGATCGACGGGCGCGAGGCGCGTCGGCTCCGCCAGCCCTCCGAGGGCCTCGGCCCACGCGGCGGTGGAGACGGCCGGGTCCTGGGCCGCCAGCAGCCTCAGGTGCTCACGGTACGGAGCGGGCGCGGCCGGTGTACGGCCCTCGTAGCGCGCCCACAGTTCGGCGGTGAGCAGCGGCAACGACCAGCCGTCCAGCAGGAGATGCTGATGCGAGAGCACGAGCCGGTGCCGATCCGGACCGAGCCGGGCCAGCAACAACCGAAGCAGCGGCGGCCGTTCGGGATCGAAGCGGCGTCGCTCCTGGACGAGCAGGCGCTCCCACTCCTCGGGGTCGTCGGTCAGGTCGAGCTGTCGCCACGGCAGAACGGCCGTGCGCGGTACGACGGCGACCGGCCGCCCGGACGACAGGTGCCGGAAGCCGCTGCGCAGGTTCTCGTGTGCGTCGAGCACGGACTGGGCCGCGGTGTGCAACCGGTCGGCGTCCAGGGGGCCTTCGAGGTCGTAGGAGACCTGGACGGTGTAGACGTCCGGTCCGTCGTCGCCGGAGTCGAGGGCGGCGTGGAAGAGCAGGCCGGCCTGGAGCGGGGAGACGGGCAGGACTTCGGTTCCGGCGGGCAGGGCGGCCAGTTCGGCGCGCTCGTCGGAGGTGAGATCGAGCAGGGCGACCTCGTCGTCGCGCTCGGCGGCGGCCGTGGTGGTGGCGGTCACGGTGGCCAGCCCCGCGGCCGACTTGTGGCGGAACACGTCACGCGGGCTGAAGGTGAGCCCGGCCGCGCGGGCACGGGCGACCAGCTGCATGGCGACGATGCTGTCGCCGCCGAGCGAGAAGAAGTCGTCCTCGACACCCACGCGTTCGAGACCGAGCACGTCCGCGACGAGGGCGCAGAGCGACTCCTCCAGCGGTGTGCGCGGCCGGGTGTCGGTGACCTCGGCGGCGAAGTCGGGGGCGGGCAGGGCACGGCGGTCCAGCTTGCCGTTGGGGGTGAGCGGAAGGACGTCGAGGGTGACGACGGCCGACGGGACCATGTGGTCGGGCAGCAACTGGGCTGTATGGGCGCGGAGTTCGGCGGAGTCCGCAGCGTCTCCGGCGGGCAGCACATACGCGACGAGGCGTTCGTCCCGCAGGACGACCGTGGCGTGCGCGACGCTCGCGTGGGCGGCCAACACGCTCTCGATCTCGCCCAGTTCTATACGGAAGCCGCGCAGCTTGACCTGGTCGTCGGCGCGGCCGAGGTACTCCAGTTCGCCGGACCGGGTCCAGCGGGCCAGGTCGCCGGTGCGGTACATACGGGCGCCGGGCTCGGTGGCGTAGGGGTCGGCGACGAAGCGCTCGGCGGTCAGGGCGGACCGGCCCAGATATCCGCGCGCCAACTGGACGCCCGCCAGATACAGTTCGCCGGCCACACCGGGCGCTACGGGGCGGAGTTCGGCGTCGAGGACGTAGGTGCGGGTGTTCCACACCGGGCGGCCGATCGGCACGGTGGCCGGGTCTGCGGGGACCTCGTGGGCGGTGACGTCGACGGACGCCTCGGTCGGGCCGTAGAGGTTGTGCAGGCGGCTGCCCGGGAGTACCTGGTGGAAGCGGGCGGCCAGCGAGGCGGGCAACGGCTCGCCGCTGCACATGACTTGGAGCAGGTCGGTACAGCGGGCGGCGGCGGGCTCGTCGAGGAAGGCGCGCAGCATCGACGGCACGAAGTGGGCCGTGGTGACGTGCTGACGCCGGATCAGTTCGGCGAGGTAGACCGGGTCCTGGTGGCCTTCGGGGCGGGCCACGACGAGCGTCGCGCCGGTGATCAGCGGCCAGAAGAACTCCCACACCGACACGTCGAACCCGGCCGGGGTCTTCTGCAACACCCGGTCGTCGGCGTCGAGACGGTACGCGTCCTGCATCCACAACAGGCGGTTGGTGATGCCCTGGTGGGGGACGGTGACGCCCTTGGGACGGCCTGTGGAACCGGAGGTGTAGATGACGTAGGCGGGGTGACGGGGGTCGTGAGCGGTGGGCAGCGGCGCGTACGCCGGGTGGTCGGGGGCGCCGTCCGCGTCCACCGTCAGGGTGGGCACGTCGCTGTCCGGGAGTGTGACGCCCTCGGTGGTGACCAGGCAGACCGGACGGGCGTCGGCGAGTGTGTAGGCGAGCCGCTCGGCCGGGTAGCCGGTGTCGAGAGGCAGGTAGGCGGCGCCCGCGCGGTGGACCGCGAGGAGGGACACCACGAGGGCGAGGGAGCGGGGCAGCGCGACGGCGACGACTGCCTCGGCTCGCGCTCTGTGCGCGACGAGGGTGTGCGCCAACCTCTCCACCCGCAGGTCGAGTTCGGCGTAGGTGAGGGCGCTGTCCTCGAAGACGACCGCCGTGGCCTCGGGGGTGCGGGCGACCTGGGCGCGGAAGAGTTCCGGGAGGGTGAGGTCGGAGACGGTGCGTGCGGTGTTGTTCCAGTCGGTGAGGACGAGGGCACGTTCGTCGTCGCGCAGGACGTCGAGCGTGCCGATGCGCCGGTCGGGGCCATCGGCGACCTGGGCCAGCAGCAACTCCAAGCGTTGGGCGAGGAGTTCGGCGGTCGACTCGTCGAAGAGGTCGGCGCTGTACTCGATCCAGCACCGCATCCCGTCCTCGCCCCGCTCGACGAAGTCGAAGCTGAGGTCGAACTTGGCGCCCTGCTGGCCGAGTTCCTCACGGCGGGCGATGAGGCCGGGCAGGGCAGGGGTGGCGCCCTCGTCGTCGAGGTGGACGACCATCACCTGGAACAGCGGGTGCCTGGCCAGTGAGCGGGTCGGGTTGACCGCCTCCACCAGCCGCTCGAAGGACAGGTCCTGGTGTTCGTAGGCGGCGAGGTCGATGTCCCGGACGCGGGCGAGCAGCTCGGCGAACGTGGGGTCGCCGGACAGATCGGTGCGCAGGACAAGGGTGTTGACGAAGAAACCGACGAGATCTTCAAGGTGTTCGTCGCCCCGCCCGGAGATGGGCGCGCCGAGCGGGATGTCGTCCCCGGCGCCGAGCCTGTGCAGCAGCGCGGCGACGGCGGCCTGGGTGACCATGAACATACTGACGCCGTGGCGGCGAGCCAATGCGCGCAGGTCGCCGGTCCGTTCGGCGTCGAGTGTCAGGCCGACCGCGCCACCCCGGTGGCTGCTCTCCAGCGGGCGGGGGCGGTCGGTGGGCAGCGCGAGTTCGTCCGGGAGGCCCGCCAAGGTGTCGTGCCAGTAGGCGAGTTGGCGGGACTGGCGGCTGTCCGGAGCGTCAGGGTCGCCGAGCGCCTCGCGGTGCCAAAGGGCGTAGTCGGCGTACTGCACGGGCAGCGGGGCCCACTCGGGTGCGTGTCCCTCGCGGCGCGCCTCGTAGGCGGTGGCCAGGTCGCGCCACAACGGGCCGTCGGACCACTGGTCGCCTGCGATGTGGTGCAGCACCAGCAGCAGGACGTGCTCGTCCTCGCTCACTTCGAACACGTGGGCTCGCAACGGGAGTTCACGGTCGATCTCGAAGCCGCGCGCGGCGGCCTCGGCGAGCCGGTCGGGCAGTTCGGTGTCCGTGACGCGGCTGTGGTGGAGAGGCACGGAGGCTTCGTCCAGCACGACCTGGTGGGGGCGGCCGTCCCGTTCGGGGAAGACCGTGCGCAGGCTTTCGTGCCGTACGGCGAGGTCGTCCAGCGCGGCGGACAGGGCGTCCCGGTCGAGTGAGCCGGTGAGTCGCCAGGCGGCCGGGATGTTGTACGTGGCTCCCGGGCCCTCGATGCGGTGCAGCAGCCACAGGCGCTGTTGGGCGTAGGAGAGCGGGAGTTCGTCGGGCCGGTCGGCGGGGACGAGGGCGGGGAGTCCGCCGGCCCGGTCGTCGAGGCGGGCCGCGAGGAGCGCGGGCGTGGACGCCTCGAAGACGGTACGGACGGTGAGGTCGGCGCCGAGTACCGTGCGGATGCGACTGATCAGGCGCATGGCGAGGAGCGAGTGACCGCCGAGGGTGAAGAAGTCGTCGTCGGCGCCGACGCGTTCGAGACCGAGGACGTCGCCGAAGAGTCCGGCGAGGATCTCCTCACGCGGGCTGCGGGGCGAAGTTCCCGCGTCCGTGCCGGTGTTGGTCGCGAAGTCGGGGGCGGGCAGCGCGGCGCGGTCGAGCTTGCCGTTGGGGGTGAGAGGCAGCGCGTCGAGCGTGACGAAGGCGGCGGGGACCATGTGGGCGGGGAGAGCGGCGGTCGTGTGGGCGCGCAGGGCCGTCACGTCCACCGATCCACTGCCGTCCCCGGCCGGGACCACGTACGCCACCAGGAGCTGCTCCCGGACCACCACGACCGCGTGCGCGACGGACGGATGGGCGGTCAACGCGCCCTCGATCTCGCCGGGTTCGACGCGGAAGCCGCGTACCTTCACCTGGTCGTCGGTGCGGCCCAGGTACTCGATCGTGCCGTCGGCGTTCCAGCGGGCCAGGTCACCGGTGCGGTACATGCGGGTGCCCGGGGCGCCGTACGGGTCGGCGACGAACCGCTCGGCGGTCAGGCCGGACCGGTCGAGGTAACCGCGCGCGAGCTGGACGCCCGCAAGGTACAACTCACCCGGGACGCCGGGCGGGACGGGGCGCAGGCCTGCGTCGAGGACGTAGGTGCGGGTGTTCCACACCGGGCGGCCGATCGGGACGCTCGTCGCGTCCGGCCCGATCTCCACGGCCGTCACGTCCACCGAGACCTCGGTCGGGCCGTAGAGGTTGTGGAGTTCGGCGCTGGTCAGGATGTCGTGGAAACGGTGGGTGAGGGTGACGGGCAGGGCCTCGCCGCTGCACATCACCCGGCGCAGGCCGGTGCAATCGGCTGCGGCCGGTTCCTCCAGGAAGAGTTGGAGCATGGAGGGCACGAAGTGGACGGTGGTGACGTCCTGTTCGCGGATCAGGTGGGCCAAGTAGGCCGGGTCGCGGTGGCCTTCGGGGCGGGCGACGACCAGCGTGGCGCCGGTGATCAGCGGCCAGAAGAACTCCCACACCGACACGTCGAAGCTGGACGGCGTCTTCTGGAGCACCCGGTCGGCGGCCGTCAGACCGTACGCGTCCTGCATCCAGAGCAGCCGGTTGACGATGCCCTCGTGCGGGACGACGACGCCCTTGGGGCGACCGGTCGAACCCGAGGTGTAGATGACGTACGCGGGGCTCGACGGGTCGTATGACGCGGGGAGTTGGCCCTCGGGTCCGGTCGGCAGAGTGTCGCGGACGACGTACACCGGGCGGGCGTCCTCGACCATGAGGGCGAGGCGTTCCTCCGGGTAGTCGGGGTCGAGCGGGAGGTAGGCGGCTCCGGCTCGGTGTACGGCGAGGAGGGCGACGACGAGTTCGAGTGAGCGCGGGAGGGCTACGGCCACGGTCTGTTCGGGGCCTGCGCCGAGCGCGGCCAACACCCCTGCCGTGCGCTCGACTTGGGCGTCCAGCTCCGCGTAGGTCAGGAGCTGACCCTCGAAGACGAGGGCCGTGGCGTCGGGGGTGCGGGCGGCCTGGGCGCGGAAGAGTTCCGGGAGGGTGGTGGCCGGGACGGGGCGCTCGGTGGCGTTCCACTCCCCCAGGACCAGGGCACGTTCGGCGTCTTTCAGGAGGTCGAAGTCCCTTACCGCGCAATCGGGTTCGGCCGCCGCGTGGTCCAGGAGGCGTGCCATGCGACCGGCGATTCGCTCTGCGGTGCCGTGATCGAAGAGGTCGGTCGCGTACTCAAGGAGCAGGACCAACCGGTCGCTGCCCGTCTCGTCGACGAAGGTGAAGTGCAGGTCGAACTTGGCCATGCCGGTGTCCATGTCGAACCACTCGGTCGCGAGGTTGAGCACGTCCGGGTCGCCGTCGGGGCGGTGGTGGTAGCCGAGCATGACCTGGAAGAGCGGGTTGCGGCCGGTGACGCGGGGCGGATTGAGGGCCTCGACGACCCGGTCGAAGGGCAGGTCCTGGTACTCGAAGGCGGCGAGGGACGACTCCCTTACCCGGCCCAGGAGTTCGCGGAACGTCAGCTCGTCGCCGGACACATCGGTACGCAACACCAGCGTGTTGACGAAGAAGCCCACCAGGTCGGCGAGCGCCTCGTCGGTACGGCCCGCGATGGGGGCGCCGAGCGGGATGTCCTCGCCCGCGCCGAGCCGGTTCAGCAGGGCGGCGGTGGCTGCCTGGAACAGCATGAACATGCTGGTGCCGGTCGCGCCGGAGAGGTCGCGCAGGAGGTGGCCGGTGGCGGTGGGGAGTTCCAGGCGGACCTTGCCGCCGTGGCCGGTCGGTTCGGCGGGGCGCGGTCGGTCGGTGGGGAGGACCAGTTCGTCGGGCAGGTCGCGCAAGGCGTCGGCCCAGTGCGCGAGTTGGGCCTCGCCGGTGCGGGCGAGGAGGTCGTCCTGCCAGAGCGTGTAGTCGGCGTACTGCACCGGCAGCGGGGCCCACTCGGGCGCCCGTCCCTCGCGACGGGACGCGTACGCGATGTCGAGGTCGGCGAGGAAGGGACGATCGGACCACTCGTCGGTGGTGATGTGGTGCAGGACGACGGCGACGACGTGCTCGTCCGGACCGAGCCTGAACACCTCGCAACGCAGCGGTAGTTCGGTGGTCAGGTCGAAGGGGCGGCGCTGGGCGGACTCGATCAGCGCGGGCAGTTCGTCCTCGGCGCAGTCGACGATCACGAAGGCCGGAACCGCCTCCTCGGCCGGGACGATCCGCTGGTACGGCTCGCCCTCGTGCGTCGGGAAGACGGTCCGCAAGGCCTCGTGGCGGCCGGCGACATCCCGCAGGGCGGCAGACAGCGCATCGGTGTCCAGGGTGCCGCGCAGCCGGAAGGCCAACGGGAAGTTGTACGCGACCCCGCTGCCGGTGATCTCCTCGACGAGCAACAGCCGTCGCTGGGCGGCCGACAGCGGGATGCGATCGGGTCGTTCGGCGAGCGGGGTCACTGCCGGGCGGGCCGGGCTCGCCTGGTCGGCGCGGCCCGCGAGCAGCGCCGGGGTGGGGGCCTCGAAGAGGTCGCGGATGGCGAGTTCGGCGCCGAGTTCGGTGCGGGCGCGGCTCACCAGGCGGGTGGCGAGGAGTGAATGGCCGCCCAGATCAAAGAAGTTGTCCTCGGCGCCGACCTCCGGCAGGCCCAACACCTCGGCGAACAGGCGGCAGAGCACCTCTTCCTGCGGGGTGCGCGGGCCGCGTCCGCCGCCGAGGGCGACGGCGGGTTCGGCGTCGGGCAGGGCGCGGACGTCGAGCTTGCCGTTGGCGTTCATGGGCAGGCCGTCGACGGTGACGAAGGCGGACGGGACCATGTAGTCGGGCAGTTCACGGCCCAGGTCGTCCCGCAGCCGCCGTACCAGGGCGCTCGCCTCGCGGGCGGCGGTGGGGTCGTTGGCGTAGGGGTGGGCACCGCCGCCGGGCCTGAACAGACCGCCGGTCAGGCGTAGTTCGGCGGACTTCAGGAAGACGGCGTCGTAGGTCCCTGTCTCCCCCGACCAGGTCGTCAGCACCTGGTATCCGGCCGCCGTGCCGAGTTCGTGCAGGTGCTCGGGGTCGACGCCCGTCTCGGTCGTACGGCCGTCGGGGATGCCGGTGAAGCGGAGCGCCTCGGGCCGTTCACCGCGGGGGCGTTCGGACGTGGCGCCGGTCGCGGACCAACCACCGCGCAGGAGTTCGCCGATCGCCTCGGCCGACGACCAGTCGCCGCGCAGGAGTTCGCCGATGGTGTTGCCGGTGGCCCAGTCGACGGACGGGATGCTGTCCAGGCGCACGTCCGGGTCGTCGGCGTAGAGGACGACGTCGTAGCGGTGCCGGGACAGCTCGTTGTGGTGGTGGGCGCGCTTGGTGCGCAGGTCGACGCCGTAGCCGAGGGTGGTGAAGTAGTCGGGGTCTACGAGGAGTTCCTTCTCCAGGCGCAGGCCGCGTTCCACCGCCCGCTCCAGGTCTTCCTCGGCGGTGCCCCGGGTGCGCTGGATCTCGGTGTGGAAGGTGCCGGCGAGCCGCAGGTTGCGGACGTCGCCGACGAACAGGGCGCCGCCGGGCGCGAGCAGTTCCATGGCGCCGTGCAGGACAGCGGTCAGGTGGTCGATGCTCGGGAAGTACTGGATGACAGAGTTGATGACGATCGTGTCGAAGTAGGCGAACGGCAGACCGCTCAGATCCTCGGCCGGGCGGCAGCGCAGTTCGACCTTGGAAGCGAGCGCGGGGTCGCGCCTCACCTCCTCGCCGATCTTGCGGATGACGGGCGCGGCGAAGTCAGTTGCCCAGTACGCCTCAGCGTCGGGGGCGAGCCGGGACAGCAACAGGCCTGATCCGACGCCGATTTCGAGGATGCGGCGGGGCTTGAGGGCACCGATGCGGGCGAGGGTGGCCTCGCGCCACTCGTGCATCTCCTCGAAGGGGATGGGCTGTCCGTCGTAGGAGCTGTCCCAGCCGTCGTACTGCTCGGTGAAGACGGCGGTGCCGATCTCCTCGTACTCGTCGGAGTAGATCTCCTGCCACTCCCCCACCTGCGCGGCCTCGGCGGCGGTGCGTTCGGCCGAGTCGGCGCCGGAGGAGACGACGTAGCCGACGAGGCGTTCGTCGCGGACGACGACGGCGGCCTGGGCGACCAACGGGTGGCGGCTGAGGGCGGTTTCGATCTCGCCGGGTTCGATGCGGTAGCCGCGGATCTTGACCTGGTCGTCGGTGCGGCCGAGGAAGTCGAGGTTGCCGTCCGGGTTGCGGCGCACCAGGTCGCCGGTGCGGTACATGCGTTCGCCTGGTTCGCCGAAGGGGTCGGCGACGAAGCGTTCGGCGGTCAGCGCGGGGCGGTCCAAGTAGCCGCGGGCCAGGCCGATTCCGGCGATGTACAGCTCGCCGGGGACACCGTCCGGCACCGGGCGCAGCCAGGCGTCGAGGATGTGGGCGCGGGTGCCGCGGATGGGCTTGCCGACCGTCGGGGTGGCGCTGTCGAGGGTGCCGCCGCCGAGGGTGTTGATGGTGTACTCGGTCGGCCCGTAGAGGTTGTAGCCGTACGTCCCCTCGGTGTCGCGCAGCGCCGTCCACACCGTCTCCGGTACGGCTTCACCACCCAGCAGCACCAGCGGCGGGACGTGGCCCTCCAACAGGCCCTGCTCGATGAGGAGTCGGGCGTAGGTGGGGGTGACGTTGACGACGTCGACGCGGTGGCGTTCGCAGTAGGCGACCAGCGCCTCGGCGTCACGCCTCAACTCCTCGTCGCACACGTGCACTTCGTGACCCTCGACCAGCCACAGCAGCTCTTCCCACGACATGTCGAAGGCGAAGGACACGGTGTGCGCGATGCGCAGACGGCGCCCGCCGGCCGAGGCGATGGCGGGTTCGAAGATCTCCTTCTGGTGGTTCAACTGCATGTTCGTCAGGCCCCGGTAGGGGGTGACGACGCCCTTGGGGCGGCCGGTGGAGCCAGAGGTGTAGATGACGTAGGCGGGGTGTTCGAGGCTGAAGCGGAGGCGGACGGGATCGTCCGACTGACCCGCCAACTCCCCCTTGATCCCGGGGTCGTCGAGCAGCACGCGCGTCATCTCGCCGTCCAGCGTGGCCGATACGGCCGTGGTGCTGAGCAGCAGGAGCGGGCGGGCGTCGGCCAGCATCAGGGAGAGGCGGTCGGCCGGGTGGTCCAACTCCAGGGGCAGGTAGGCCGCTCCGGTGCGCAGGACCGCGAAGAGGGCGACCACCGTGTCCAGGGAACGCGGCAGGGCGAGGGCGACGACCCGCTCGGGGCCCGCGCCCTGCTCGATCAGCAGCCGGGCCAACCGGTTTACGGCGGCGTCGAGTTCGGCATACGTCATGCTGCGTTCGCCGAAGACGAGGGCCCGCTCGTCCGGGGTGCGTTCGGCCTGCGCGGTCAACAGATCGGCGATGGTGTCCTCAGGGTCCGGGACACGGCTGGCCGCCGACTCCCGCCGTAGCGCCTCGTGTTCGGCGGGCAGGAGCGGTTCGAGGGAACCGACCGGTGCCGTGAGGTCGGTGGTGAGGCGGTCGACGAGGAGGGCGAAGCGGTCGAGGAGGGCCTGGGCGCGGCCAGTTGGGACGAGGTCGGGGCGGTGGGTGAGGGTGACGGCGATCTCGCGGCCGGGGGTGATGACGAGGTTGGCCGGGTAGTGGGTGGCGTCGACGTTGGCGACGGCGGTGGCGCCGTGCCGGGTCTTCAGGTCCGCCAACCGCTCCTCGGTGTCGTTGTTGCGCAGCACGAACAGCGTGTCGAAGAGCTTGCGGTGGCCGGTCTCGGCCTGGAGCACGCCGAGGCTCAAGTGCTCGTACGGCATGAGGTCGAGGCGTTCACCCTGGATGCGGCGGAGCAGGTCGAGGACCGACTCGGCGGGGTCGAGGGCGATCCGGGTCGGGACGGTGTTGAGGAACAGGCCGATGATGTTGCCGACGTCCGGGACCTCGCTCGGGCGTCCGGCGACGGTCGTACCGAACACGACGTCGGCACGGCCGGTCGCGGAGGCGAGGGTGAGTCCCCAGGCCGCGTTGAGGATCGTGTTGAGGGTCAGGCCGTGGATCGGGGCCAACTCGCGGAGCCGGTCGCCGAGTTCGGCGGACAGGTGTACGTCGAGCTGGTCGGGGATGACCGGTTCGAGACCGTCGGTGGCGGTGGGCGCGAGCAGCGTCGGCTCGTCGAGACCCGCGAGCGCGGTACGCCAGGCGGCAGTGGCGACCGAGTCGTCCTGCTCCTCAAGCCAGGTCAGGTAGTCGCGGTAACTGCCGGGTATGGGCAGGGCGTTGGCATCGCCGCCCGCCTCGTAGAGCGCGAACAACTCGTCGAGGAACAACCACGCCGACCAGCCGTCCCAGAGGATCAGGTGACGGCCGATGACGAGGCGGTCGCCGCGTTCCGCGCCCAGGCGGAGCAGAAGCAGACGGAAGAGCGGGGGTGCGGAGAGGTCGAAGCGACGGTTGCGTTCGGCGTCCGTCAACTCCCGCAGGAGTACGTCCTGTTCGGCGGCGGAGAGGAGGGAGAGGTCGACCTCTTCGAGGGGGATCTCGGGGTCCTCGACGATGAACTGCACCGGCTGGTCGAGGCCGTCGCTGGTGAAGCCCGCACGCAGACCGGGGTTGCGGTCGAGGAGTGTGCGGACAGCGGCGCGCAGCCGAGTGGTGTCGAGGCGGGTCGCGAAGTCGAAGGTCTCGTGGACGGTGTAGACGTCCAACGCGCCCTCGTCGTACGCCGAGTGGAAGAACAGACCCTCCTGGAGGGGGGCCAGCGGCCATACGTCGGCGACCTCCGCCGGGGCTGCGACGGCGCGGACGCGGGCGTGCTCGGCCTCGGTGAGGGTGAACACCTCAACTCGGCTGCTCGGGATGGCCGTTGCGGTGCCGGCCGCTGCCGCGAGGGCGGCGGGCGTGCGGTGCGTGAACACGTCACGCGGGCTCAGGTCCAGGCCGGCCGCGCGGGCGCGGCTGGCGACGCCGATGGAGCTGATGCTGTCGCCGCCGAGCCGGAAGAAGTCGTCGTCCGGTCCCGCGTCCTCGATGCCGAGGACGGCCGCGAAGATCTCGGTGAGCTGCTGCTCCAACGGCCCTGCGGGCAGGCGGCGTTCGGCACGCTCGGCCTCGGGGGCGGGCAGCGCGGCCTGGTCCAACTTGCCGCTGGGGGTGAGCGGAAGGTCGGCGAGGACGACGTACGCCTCGGGGACCAGGGGTGCGGGCAGCGCGTCCGCGAGGGCCGCGCGCAGCTCGGCGGGGTCGAGTATGACTCCGGATGACGGCACCGCGTAGGCGACGAGCCGCTGATCGCGGATGACGACAGCACCCCTCGCCACGCCCTGGACTCGCGTCAACTCGGCCTCGATCTCGCCGAGTTCGACTCGGTTGCCGCGGAGTTTGACCTGACGGTCGGTGCGGCCGAGGTAGTCGATCGTGCCGTCGGGGCGGCGGCGTACGAGGTCGCCGGTGCGGTACATGCGGGCGCCGGGTTCGGTCGCGTACGGGTCGGCGACGAAGCGGTCGGCGGTGAGGGCGGGGCGCCGGTGGTAGCCGCGGGCCAGCTGGACGCCGGTCAGGTACAGCTCCCCGGGCACGCCGTCGGGGACCGGGCGCAGGCACGAATCGAGCACACGCAGACCGGTGTTCCACACGGGTCTGCCGATGGGCACGGTGATGTCGGGCGTGCCGTCGTAGGCGTGGTAAGTCACGTCTACGGCAGCCTCGGTGGGACCGTAGAGGTTGTGCAGCGGGACGCCGGTCAGCTCGCGCCAGCGGTGGGCGGCGGACCCGGACAGGGCCTCGCCGCTGCTGAACACGCGGCGCAGGCTGCCCGCCCACGCGGGGTCGGCGGTGACCTCGTCGGAGGCGAGGAACGCCTCCAGCATCGACGGCACGAAGTGCATCCTCGTGACGCCCTCGGCCCGGATCAGGCGGGACAGATAGGCGGGGTCGCGGTGACCGTCAGGGGCGGCGAGGACTACGGCGGCGCCCTCGCGCAGCGCCCAGAAGAACTCCCACACGCTCACGTCGAAACTGGACGGCGTCTTCTGCAACACCCGGTCATCGGCGGTGAGTTCGTACTCGCCCTGCATCCAGGCCAGCCGGTTGCCGATGGCGCGATGGGTGACGACGACGCCCTTGGGACGGCCGGTGGAGCCGGAGGTGTAGATCAGGTAGGCGGGGTCGTCGGGTCGGGCGGGGTCGGGAGTTCCGCCGAACAGAGCCTCGTCGCCCTCCGCGTCCACGCGCAGCACGTCCAGGCCCTCGACCGACGGCAGCCGGTCCGCGTCCCGTTCCGTCGTGACGACCGTCGTCGCCCCCGAGTCGGCCAGCATGTACGCGAGTCGCTCGGCCGGATAGTCCAGGTCGAGGGGCAGATAGGCGGCCCCCGACTTCAGGACACCCAGGAGCGCCACCATCAGTTCCGCCGAGCGGGGTACGGCGACGGCGACGAACTGCTCCCGGCCGGCACCCTTGGCCCTCAGTCGTGCGGCCAACTCCTCAGCTCGCTCGCCCAGTTCGGCGTAGGTGAGCGCGGTCGTACCGTCGTAGACAACAGCCGTCGCGTCCGGAGTACGTGCGACCTGCGCGGCGAACGCGGCGGCGAGCGTGCTGGCCGGAACCGGCCGCGTCTCACCCGCCGGGTGGGCGCCGGCCAGCTCGTCCGGGGTCAGCAGGTCGAGGTCCGCGACGCGGGCGCCGGGGTCGTCCGCCAGCGCGTGCAGGATGAGGGTGAGCCGGTCGGCGAGGGACTGCACGGCGTCGGCGTCGAGGCGGCGGGCGTGGTGCTTGAGGCGCAGGTCGAGGCGGCGGCCGGGCTTGACGATGAGGGCCAGCGGGTAGTGCACGGCGTCGTGGAAGGCGTGGCCCGCAACGGCGATCGTCCCGGTGGGGTCGGTGATGCCCGGGGCGCCCTCGCCGCCGGGGTAGTTCTCGAACACCACAAGGGTGTCGAAGAGTTCACCGTCCCCCGCGTGCCCGGTGGCGCGCTGGATGTCGGCGAGGCCGAGGTGCTGGTGGTCGAGAAGCGCGCTCTGCTCGTCCTGGAGTCGCTCCAGCAGCCCGCCCAGGGTGTCCCCCGGAGCCCAACGCAGCCGGGTGGGCAGGGTGTTGATGAACAGGCCGATCATCGACTCGATGCCGTCGACCGCGGCGTCCCGTCCGGCGACCGTGGTGCCGAACAGTACGTCCTCGCGGCCCGTCATACGGCCGACGAGCAGACCCCAGGCACCCTGGACGAGCGTGCCGAGGGTGACCCCGCGTTCGCGGGCGCGGGCGGCGAGCCGAGAGGTGACCCGCTCGCTCAACTCGACGCGGATCTGGGCGGGTTCGACGGGTCCGGCGGGCGCCGGGTTCTCCACGAGCCGGGTGGGCTCCTCGACCCCGGCGAGCGCCGTACTCCAGGCAGCGCGGGCGGCCTCGCGGTCGGCGCCGGCGATGCGGCGGAGGTAGCCGCGGTAGGGGGCGACTTCGGGGAGGGGGGTCGGGTTCTCGCCGTAGAGGGCGAGGAGTTCGCGGTGCAGGACCGGCAAGGACCAGCCGTCCGCGACGATGTGATGGAACGTCAGGACCAGTCGGCTGCGGTCCTCGCCGAAGCGGATGAGGGCGCAGCGGATCAGTGGCGGGCGGGCGAGGTCGAAGCGGTGGGCGCGCTCGTCGGCGGCTACGGCCTCTGCGAGGGTGCGGCGGACGGTGGTGTCGTCCTGGGCGGCCAAGTCCACTTCGCGCCAGGGCAGTTCGAGGCCGGACGCGATGAGCTGGACCGGGCGGCCGTCGGGGGTCTGGCGGAAGCAGGCGCGCAGCGGGGCGTGCCGGTCGACGAGTCGTTGGGCGGCCTCGCGCAGCAGGGTGCCGTCGACTGGCCCGGACAGTTCGATGACCTGCTGGACGACATACGCGTCGAGTTCGGCGCCGTCCACCAGCGCGTGGAAGAAGAAGCCCTCCTGGAGCGGCCCGAGGGGCAGCACCTCCTCGACGGTGACGGGGAACTCGCCCTGGACGGACGCGAGTTCTTCATCGCTCAGCGTCTGCCACGGGGTCTCTTCCACGAGGTCGTCCGTACCGGTCCGCGCGACCGTGGCGAGTTCGGCGACCGTGCGGTGTCGGAAGACGTCTCGCGGGGTGAGTTCCAGGCCTGCCCGGCGGGCCAGGATGAGGAGTTGGACGGCGACGATGCTGTCGCCGCCGAGCGCGAAGAAGTCGTCGTCGACGCCGACCGAGGGCACCTTGAGCGCCCGTGCGTACAGGTCGCACAGCAGCTGCTCGCGGGCCGTCTCGGGCGGCCGGCCCGCGCTCAACAGGCGGGTGAGGTCCGGGACGGGCAGCGCGGCGGCGTCGAGCTTGCCGCTCGGGGTGACGGGCAGCCGGTCCAGCGGGACGAACGCGGCCGGGACCATGTAGTCGGGAAGGTACTCGGTGGCGTGTGTCCGCAGGGTCGACATGAGGGCGTTGACGTTGCGGAAGGGCGCGGGGCGGTTGGTGAGCGGGTGACCGCCGCCGGGACGGTAGTCGACCGTGTCGAGGTCGGCCCCGGCAGGGCCGAACACCGCGTCCAGGCTGCCGTCCTCCGCACCCCCGTTCCAGGTCAGCACCACCTCGTAACCGTGCCGCGCGGCAACCTCGTACAGGGCCTCGGGATCCACACCGTACGTTCCGGCGGCCGGCCTGCTGCTGTCGTCCAGGGCGTCGAGCGCGGCGAGGTCGTCGGCCAGGCGGGAGTTGGGGATGCCAGTGATCCGCAACCGGTCCGAACTCCCCCTCCCGGCGAGCAGCTCGTCCAGCGCCTGGACCGAACCCAGCGCGGGCCAGGGCGACTCAGGGGTCTCCTCGGAGGCATCCGACTGCGGTCGAAGGACAACGTCGTAGCGGTAGCGGGTGAGTTCGTTGTGGTGCGTGCCGCGCTTGACGCGGATGTCGGCGCTGAGGCCGTCGAGGCTCGTGAAGTAGTCGGGGTCTACGAGGAGTTCACCCTCCCAGGCTACGGCCCGGTCCACGGCGGCGCGCAGGGCTTCCTTGTCGTCGTGCGCCTCCTCGTCCAGTACCCGTCCGCTCTCGACGGCCGCGCTCAGGGTGCGGAGCAGTCGCAGGTTGCGTACGTCGCCGACGAACACCGCGCCGCCGGGTGCGAGAAGGGCGGCCGCGTCTCGGAGTACGCCCGTCAGGTAGTCCCCACCGGGGAAGTACTGGATGACGGAGTTGACGACGATTGTGTCGAAGTGGCCCTCGGGCAGACCGGTGAGGTCGTGCGCGGGGCGGGCCAACAGGGTGACGCGGTCGGCGAGTTCGGGGATCGCCGACACCTGGGCATCGAGGGCGCGTACAGCTTCCTCGGAGAGGTCGGTGCCCCAGTACTCCGTGCAGTCCGGAGCGAGTCGGGACAGCAACAGGCCGCTGCCGACGCCGATTTCCAGGATGCGCCGGGGTCGTAGCGCGCGGATGCGGTCGAGGGTGGCTTCGCGCCACTCGCGCATGTCCGCGAGGGGGATGGGCAGGCCGTCGTACATGCTGTTCCAGCCGGCGAAGTTCTCCTCGAAGCCGTCCGATCCGGCGGCGGAGTAGAGGAGTTCGTGCAGGTCCTTCCACTCGGCCACCCCCTCGTCGGGGTTCGGTTCGGCGTCCAGCGAGGGCACGACGTAGGCGGCGAGGCGGCGTTCGCCGGGACGGTCCTCGCGGACGACGACGGCGGCCTGGTCGACGGACGGGTGGGAGCGCAGGACGGACTCGATCTCGCCGGGTTCGATGCGGAAGCCGCGGATCTTGACCTGGGTGTCGACGCGGCCGTGGAACTCCAGTCGGCCGTCCGCCTTCCAGCGGACCAAGTCGCCCGTGCGGTAGAGGCGTTCACCGGGGGCGGTGGTCATGTCGGCGGGGGCGGCGACGAAGCGTTCGGCGGTGAGGGCGGGGCGGCCGAGGTAGCCGCGGGCCAGGCCGGCGCCGCCGAGGTAGAGCTCTCCCGTGACACCGGCGGGGACCGGGCGCAGCCGGTCGTCGAGGACGTAGGCGCGGGTGCCGGGGTCGGGGATGCCGATGGGCACGATGGTGCCGGCCGGGGTGTCCGGGTCGCACAGGCCGAGGGTGGAGTTGGTGGTGGCCTCGGTGGGGCCGTAGGCGTTGAACATCATCCGGCCGCGTGCGTAGCGTCCGACCAGCTCGGGTGAGACGCGTTCCGTGCCCGCCAACAGGGTTGCGTTGGCCGGGAGTTGGACGTCCTCGGGCATGGCGGCGAGCAGGGCCGGCGGCAGGATCATGAAGGTGATGCCGTGCTCGTTGGCGTAGTCCGCGAGGGGGGCGCCGGGGACGCGGCGGTCGGCGGGGACGACGACCAGGCGGCCGCCGGAGAGCAGGCCGAGGCACAGGTCCCAGAACGCGACGTCGAAGCTGGGCGACGCGAACTGGAGAACCCTGCTGTGCAGGCCGATGCCGAAGCGCTCCTGCTGGGTGGCGACGAGTTTCGCGACGCCCGCGTGGGAGAGGACCGTGCCCTTGGGGCGGCCGGTGGATCCTGAGGTGTAGATCACGTAGGCCGCGTGGGCGGTCGTCAACTCGTCGGCGGTGGACGGGCCTTGGGCCGGGTACGCGGCCAGCTCGGCGACCGTCTCGGGGGCGTCGAGGACGAGCGGGTCGAGGTCCGGCGGGAGGTCGGGGGCGATCTCGGCGGTGGTGACGAGGCAGACCGGGCGGGCGTCGGCGAGCATGTAGGCGATGCGGTCGGCCGGGTAGTCGGTGTCGACCGGCAGATAGGCGGCGCCCGACTTCAGGACGGCGACCTCGGCGACGATCATGTCGGCCGAGCGCGGTACGGCGAGCGCGACGACCTGCTCGGGACCGGCACCGCGGGCCACCAGGGCGTGCGCCAACTTCGAGGCACGGGCGTCGAGTTCGGCGTAGGTGAGGCGGATGTCCTCGTGGATGAGGGCGATCTCGTGCGGGCGGGTGGCGACCTGGTCGGCGAACATGCGGGGCCAGGTGAGCGCGGGGACGTCGTGCTCGGTGTCGTTCCAGCCGTGCAGGATGCGGTGCCGCTCGTCCGTGCCGAGGAGTTCGAGGTCGGCGACCGGGGTGTCCGGGCGGGCGACGGCGTCGGCGAGGAGGATGCCGTAGTGGCCGAGGATCAGGTCGACCGTGGCGGGCGAGAAGAGGTCGGTGCGGTAGTCGGCCGACACCTCGCCGTCGCCCCCTCCCCCGTCTTCTCCCTCGGTCACGGTCAGGGCCAGGTCCAGTGGGGCGTTCTCGTCCCAGGGGTTGGGCCCGAAGCCCGTGGCGCACAACAGGCCGCCGCCGCGGAAGGGTTCGGGGGCGAGGAGCCGTAGCAGATCGGTGGTCGGCAGGTGGTGGGCGGCGGCCTCCGCGCGTACGGCCTCGATCTGGTCGCGGAGTTGGGAGAACGGGGTGTCGCCGTCGATGGTGACCCGTAGCGGGAGGCCGTCGTGGGCCACTGCCGTCTCGGTGGCCGTCGTACCGCCGTAGCGGTGCAACAGGGCGACGAGAGCGGTGAGTTGGGTGGCCTCGTCGGCTGTCACGGCGAGGACCGCCGCGCGTCGCGCGCGGGAGACCGCGCCCTCCCCGCGTGGCGGACGGGGGTGGTCCAACGGCAGGGACGTCTCCGGTACCGGTGACGCGAACCGCCGTCGCCAGAAGTCGTTCGTCGCCGTTACCTGTGCCGAAGAAAGCGTGTTGCCCGCCACAGCTGCCCGTGCCTCCCAATGCGTGTGGAACGGCTCAGCGGAGCCGCGACCGCTCGCATAGTAAGGTAAGCATTGCCTTACTTGATAGACCTACCCCGGAACCACAGGTCCACGTCACAGCCGCTGAGGTTATGCTCACCTAAGCTGCTGGAGGGGCCGTCCGGTGGTCCGCCAACAGGGCTCCAGAGCACGGAAGATGACCCGGCAACGCCCCGGTGGCACCACGGAAGACGACATGGAGACCGGCAAAGTGGCTTCAGGCAGAAGGCTTCGCACCACGGTGCTGGTGACACTGATCGTCGCCCTCCTCGTCCTGCTGTCCCTGCTGTCGGTCGCCCTCGGCGCGCTCAGCGTCCCGCTCGACCAGGTCGTGCGCTCGGTCCTCGGGCATCCGCCCAGCCGCCTCGTCGACAACGTCATCTGGTCGGTGCGCGTGCCCCGCACGCTGCTCGGCCTGACGACCGGCGCCGCGCTCGGCCTGTCCGGCGCGCTGATGCAGGCCCTGACCCGAAATCCCCTCGCGGACCCGGGAATCCTCGGGGTGAGCGCCGGGGCGTCCTTCGCGATCGTCGTGGCGGTCGGGGTGTTCGGGGTGGCCTCGCTGTACGGCTATGTGTGGTTCGCGTTCGGCGGGGCGCTCGTCGCGAGTGTCGTGGTCTTCCTCCTGGGGCGGATGGGCCGATCCGGGGCCACACCGGTCAAGTTGGCGCTCGCCGGGGTCGCGATCACCTCGCTGCTCCAGTCGTTCACCAGCGCCATCGTCCTGACCGACCAGGACGCGCTGGACCGTTACCGCTTCTGGTCGGCCGGCACGCTCGCCGACCAGGACTCCGGCGAGCTGGTGCGCATCCTGCCCTTCCTCGCCGTGGGCGCGGTACTGGCTCTGGCCTGCGCGCCCGCCCTCAACAGCATGGCCCTCGGCGACGATGTGGCCGCCTCGCTGGGACGGCGGTTGGGTCTCGTACGGCTCCAAGGGGTCACCGCCGTCGTGCTGTTGACCGGTGCGTCGGTCGCCGTCATCGGTCCCGTGGTCTTCCTCGGTCTGGTCGTCCCGCACATCGCGCGGGTTCTCGCGCAGTACGCCGGGATCGGCCCCGACTACCGCTGGCTGCTGCCGCTCTCGGCAGCGCTCGCGCCCCTCCTGCTGCTGTCCGCCGACATCCTGGGCCGGATGGTGGACCGCCCGACCGAGATCCAGGCCGGTGTCCTCGTCGCCTTCCTCGGCGGCCCGTTCTTCATCGTCCTGGTCCGCCGCCGGAAGCTCGCGGAGGTATGAGCGTGCCCACACCCGTAGTCGCTCCCCCGCGTGCCGCCCTCGCCGACCGGCCGTTCCGGCTGACCGTGCCCCCGGTGTCCGGAGTACTGCGTCCGCGCCTGCTCCTCACGGGAGTCGGCGTCGCGCTCGGCGCGTTCCTGCTGTTCTGCTGGGGCCTGACCATCGGCGACTATCCCGTCGCCTTCACCGATGTCATCAGGGCCCTGTGGGGTTCGGGCGACGCGGGCACGGTCATCGTCGTCCAGGATCTACGGCTGCCTCGTGCCCTGGTCGGACTGCTGGTCGGGATCGCGTTCGGCGTCTCCGGGGCGGTGTTCCAGACGATGACCCGCAACCCGCTGGCCAGCCCCGACATGATCGGGCTCACCGAGGGCGCCGGAACCGCCGTGGTGGCGGCGGTGGTTCTCGGCTGGACCGGCGGACTCGGGCTGTCCACGCTGGGGTTGCTCGGCGCGCTCGCCACCGCGCTGCTCGTGTACGTGCTGGCATGGAAGGGCGGGGCCACCGGGTACCGCATCATCCTCGTCGGCATCGGGGTGTCCTGGATCTGTTCCAGCGCCACCAACTTCCTTGTGGCGCGCGGCAGTCGGTTCGAGGCGGAGGCGGCCCTCGGCTGGCTGGTCGGCAACCTCAACGGCCGGACCTGGAACCAGGTGGACTCGCTGGCCATCGCCCTGGCCGTGCTGCTGCCGATCACGTTGGGCATGGGCCGCTGGATGCGCACGCTCATGCTCGGCGACGACGTGGCCGCCGGGCTCGGCACACCCGTCCAACCCGTCCGGCTGGCCCTGCTGTTGGCGGGGGTGGGCCTGGTCGCGTTCGGTACGGCGGCTGCCGGTCCGGTGGCGTTCGTCGCGCTGGCCTGTCCGCAGATCGCCCAACGACTGGCGGGCACTTCGTCGCCGCCCCCGCTCGTCTCCGGCCTCACCGGCGCGCTCGTCATCCTCGGCTCCGACCTCCTCGCCCGCGAGGCGGTCCCGGGGACGGAACTGCCGGTCGGGATCGTCACCGGCGCCCTCGGCGCGCCGGTCCTGCTGTGGCTGCTCATCCGCGCCAACCGCGCGGGCTCTGGAGGCTGATCGCATGTCGACCACTGACCCGCGCGCCCCGCGGACGTCCGAATCACCGGCCCCGGGGCCCGAGTTGCGGGCACGTGATCTTCATCTCGCCTACGACGGACGGCCCGTGGTCGAGAACCTGAACCTCACGGTGCCGACCGGCCGGATCACGGCCATCGTCGGCGCCAACGCCTGCGGGAAATCGACCCTGTTGCGGGCGCTCGCCCGGCTACTGGCCCCGCGCCAGGGCGTGGTGGAGCTCGACGGCGTCGCGCTGCGCTCCGTCCCCACCCGTGAACTCGCCCGCAAACTGGGAATCTTGCCGCAGACGCCGGTCGCGCCGGAGGGGCTGACCGTCCTCGACCTGGTCGGCCGGGGCCGTTCCCCGCACCAGACCTGGTGGCGGCAGTGGTCGGCGGCCGACGAGGAGGCCGTGCACGCGGCCCTCGAAGCGACCAGCCTCACCGACCTCGCCGAGCGCCCGGTCGACGAACTCTCCGGCGGCCAGCGGCAGCGCGCGTGGATCGCCATGGCCGTCGCGCAGGGCACCCCGGTCCTGCTCCTCGACGAACCGACGACCTATCTCGACCTCGCCCACCAGATAGACGTACTCGACCTCATCACGGACCTCAACCGGCGCGAGGGCCGCACGATCGTGATGGTCCTGCACGACCTCAACCAGGCCTGCCGGTACGCCGATCACGTCATCGCCATGAAGGCCGGCCGCATCGTCGCCGAGGGCGCGCCCGCCGACGTCGTCACCGAGGCGACCGTCGAGGACGTCTTCGACCTGCGCTGCCGGATCACGCCCGACCCGGTCAGCGGCACGCCGTTGGTGATCCCGCTGGGGCGGCACCACCACGACGGCAACTCCCCGGCCGGGCAGCCGGGTGTGTCCGAAAAAGTGTGACACTTTCGCGAGAAGTGTCACACTTTTCCGAACCCCCTACCCCCACCCCACCGCCGAAGTCCGCCGGCCGACGTGGGGCCGGCCGATCACGGTCGGGACGTCAAGTACCCGCCCATCGTGCGGAAGTACTCGCCGGCCGCATACTCGGTGCCGTCGTCCGTGCGCACCCGGCGCACCAACAGGCCCTGGCTGCGCCCGGTGTGGGCCTCGGGGCCGGCCACTATGACCACACCGTCGCCCTCGCGGATGAAGATCCGGCCCGGGGTGCCGCCGTAGCGCCCCTCCGAGACGGCCGCGGAGACGATCCTGAGCCGCTCGCCGCGGTGGAAGGCGTACGCGTTCGGGTACGGGTCCGACTGGGCCCGCACGAGGCGCTCCAGGCGTTCCGCGGGCCAACTCCAGTCGATGCGGCTGTCCTCGGCCGACCGCTTGTGGAAGAAACTGGCGCGACCGCGGTCCTGCGGCACCCACTGGCCGGCGTCCCGGCCGGAGGCGATCAGGTCGAGCGACTCGCGCACGATGGGCGCGATCAGGTCGACGGTCCGGTGGAACAGGTCGGTCGCCGTGTCGGTGGGCCCGACCGGCACCGAGCGCTGGATCAGGACGTCTCCCGCGTCGAGTTCACCGTTCATGCGGTGCGCGGTGACACCGACGCGCGGCTCGCCGTTGATGAGCGCCCAGATGATCGGCGAGAAGCCGGCGTACGACGGCAGCAGCGAGTCGTGGACGTTGAGGGTGCCGTGCGGCGGGAGGTCGAACAGCTCCGGCGGCAGCCAGGTGCGCCAGTTGTTGGCGACGATGATGTCCGGCCGCGCTTCCCGTACGGCGTCGAGGAGTTCGGCGTCGTCGGGGCGGTTCCGCAGCAGGACGGGGACGTCGTTCTTCTCGGCGAGTTCGGCGACGCTGTCGTCCCAGATCTTCTCGTAGGCATGCTCACTTTTCGGGTGGGTGACGACGAGAACGACCTCGTGGTCGGAGTCCAGCAACGCCTGTAGCGTGCGGTGACCCCAGGTCTGATAGCCGAGCATGACGACCCGCATGACGGTCCTTCCCTTCAACGACTCATTGCAAGGTAAGCCTTACCTTATCTAGCATTGGGCTGCCTGAGGGAGGCGATGCCACGGTGAAGTCACCGCTACTGGATTCCGAAGTGGTCCACGACATACTCGGAATCGGATTCGGTCCGTCAAATCTCGCTCTGTCCATAGCGGTTGAGGAGCACAACAAGAGCCTTCCGGCAGACAGCCGTCTCAACGCCCTGTTCCTGGAACGCCAGCCGCGCTTCGGCTGGCACCGGGGCATGCTGATCGACGACGCCACGATGCAGGTGTCGTTCCTCAAAGACCTGGTCACGCTGCGGAATCCGACCAGCGACTACAGCTTCCTCTGCTTCCTGCGCGAGCAGGGCAGACTGATCGACTTCCTGAACCAGAAGACCCTGTTCCCGCTGCGCGTGGAGTTCCACGAGTACTTCGAGTGGGCGGCCGAGCGGGTCTCCCACCTGGTCTCCTACGGCAGCGAGGTCGTCGCCGTCGACCCGGTGCGCGGCGACGACGGCGAGATCGCCTATTTCGACGTCACCAGCCGCGACCCTGCGGGTTCCGGTACGACGATCACCCGCCGGGCGCGCAACATCAGCGTCGCGATGGGACTTGAGCCGCACGTCCCGCCCGGCCTCGAACTGGCCGAACGGATCTGGCACAACAGCGAGTTGATCCCCCGCGCGACCGAACTCGCCGACGTGGGAAAGCCGGTGCAGCGGGCCGTGGTGCTCGGCGCCGGGCAGAGCGCGGCCGAGGCTGTGGACTATCTGCACCGCACCTTCCCGGACGCCGAGGTGTGCTCGGTGTTCGCCAAATACGGCTACACCCCGGCCGACGACAGCCCGTTCGCGAACCGCATCTTCGACCCGGAGGCGGTGGACGTCTACTTCTCGGCCCCGTCCGAGGTCAAGCAGTCGCTCATCGACTACCACCGGTCCACCAACTACTCCGTGGTCGACATGGAGTTGATCGAGGCCCTGTACGCCACCGCCTACCGGGAGAAGGTGGCCGGCCGGGAACGGCTGCGCTTCCTCAACGTCTCCCGCATCCGCGCCGTCGATCCCTCGGCGGACGGCGGTCTCGACATCGCCGTGGAGTTCCTGCCCACCGGCGAGAAGCAGGTGCTGTCCGCGGATGTCCTGGTGCTCGCCACGGGTTACCGCCCCCGCGACCTGAGTTCACTCCTCGGCGAGGCGGCGAAGCTCTGCCTACGGGACGACGGCGACGAGGTCCGCGTGGGCCGCGACCACCGCGTCGAGACAGTGCCGGAGGTGACAGCCGGCCTCTACCTCCAGGGCGGCACGGAGCACACACACGGGCTGACCAGCACGCTGCTGTCGACGGTGGCGGTACGGGCGGAGGAGATCCACCGGTCGGTACAAGCAGCGAAGTTGCCCGTCTGACACCACCCCGACTCCCCGAGCCCGGAGGGTACGGTCCCTTCCGGGCCGGGGGTTTTCCGTGCCAGGGGCTTCTGTACCGGGGCGGGGTTTTGCACGTCCGGGGCGGGGTCCTACGCGTGGCGGGGGTGGCAGCCCAGACCGGTCGCCGGTCGCCGGTGCGGAGGGGGAGAGCCAGGCGACGACCGCGTCCGTCAGCCGCTGGACCTGATCGGCGGTCCGCGGCATCCGCGTGCGGATTCTGCAACTGCCCGTGCCTCAGACCGTGGTGGCGGTCCGTTCGAACGGATTCGCCTTCCTTGAACTCCCACCGCTGCCGGTCGCCGGTCGCCGGTCGCCGGTCGCCGGTCGCCGGTCGCCGGTCGCCGGTCGCCGGTCGCCGGTCGCCGGTCGCCGGTCGCCGGTCGCCGGTCGCCGGTCGCCGGTCGCCGGTCGCCGGTCGCCGGTCGCCGGTCGCCGGTCGCCGGTCGCCGGTCGCCGGTCGCCGGTCGCCGGTCGCCGGTCGCCGGTCGCCGGTCGCCGGTCGCCGAGGATGGTGCCCTACTGCTCGCCGCAGGACAAACCTCGGTCAAATCAGCGGAGTTGAGGGCCAACTCTCTCCGAGGTGCCGGGGACCGGGGCCGCCGAACACGTCCGCCACGCCCCGTACGGTCCTGACCGCCCCGCAGGTCGCCGCGATCCAGTCCACGGCCATCCGGTGGTCGCCGTGCGCGCGGTCGGCCACCGCGTCGGCGACGACGAAGGGCTCCATGTCCTGCATCCACGCGTCGGCCGCCGTCAGCAGCACCTGGGTGCGGGCGAACACCCCGACGATGACCGGCTGGTCGCGCCCCAACTCCGCGAGCCTGCGCCGCAGTCGGGTCCCCGCGAAGGCACTGAACCGCTTCGCCACCAGCACGCTGTCACCGACCTGTGGGCGGATCGCGTCCACGACGTCACGGGAGTCCTCGCCGCCGGGCAGGCGTGGATGCCCGAAGCTGGTCTCCCGGCCGTCCGGTTCCCGCTCGGCGGTCTTGAGGGTGTACAGGACGGGGATACCGGCCGCCCGCGCCGACTCCGTCAACAGGCCGACTCCGGCGAGGAGTTCACCTACCGGCGCGGAAGACTCCCGCAGGACGTGCAGGAAATGGTTCTGGACGTTCAGGACCACCAGCGCCGCGCGACCGGGGTCGATGGCCCAGCCCGTCCGGTCCGGGGGCAGCGCGGCGGAACCGGGCATGACGTACGGGACCATGTCGGATGACGGCATACGCGTCGGCCTCTCACCGCTCGTCGGACGCCGTGGAGAGACGTCGCGGGGTTACGTCGTGGGGTTACGTCGTGGGGTTGAGTCGTGGGGTTGGAGAACACGGGACCGGACTTGACCGGACCGGCTCAGTAAGGCCCGTGAGTCCAGCGGCCGTTGGTCATCGTGGCGTGGACGGGCATCGCGCGCAGGGTGTCCGGGTCGGCTTCCAGGGGATCCGCGTCGACGACCACCAGATCGGCCGGGTCACCGACCCTGATGAGCCGGCGTCCGCGGGCCGCGGCGACCAACGCGTCCGGGACGGACAGCCGTTGCTCCGGGTGCCAGGCGGGCCGTTCGTCGTCGGTACGGTTGACGGCGGAGGCGATGGCGAGCCAGGGGTCCAGCGGCGAGACCGGGGCGTCCGAGCCGAACTCCAGCCGGGCGCCGGCGGCGAGCAAGTCGCCGTAGGGGAAGGCGCGTTCGGTGCGTCCGGCCCAGTGCCGGTCCGCCACGTCACGGTCGTCCGTCGCGTGCCGGGGCTGTACGCCCGCCGTGACCCCCAACTGAGCGAAACGCGGGAGGTCTTGGGGACTCAGCAACTGCGCGTGCTCGATCCGGCCGCGGCAGCGCACCGTCTCGAAGGCGTCCAGGGCAACGGTGTTGGCGCGGTCGCCGATGGCGTGCACGGCGGGTTCGATGCCGTGCGCGGCGGCGTGCCGCATGAGCCGTACGAGTTCGCCGGGGGCTGTCTCCTCGATGCCGTGGGCGCCGTCCGTGCCCTCAAGTCCCGGGTAGGGGTCACGGCACAGGGCGGTACGGGTGTTGAGCGAACCGTCCGTGAAGAGCTTCAACGGCCCGACCCGAACCAGCCCACCGTCCGCACCGACGGCGTCCCCCATCCGCAGCCCGCGCTTGATCGCGGCGTCCAGGTAACTCGGATACACCGCGGCCGACACCCGTACGGCGGGCCGGAATTGACCCGAGCGCCGCTCCCAGTCCCCCACTGTGTCGCCGAACTGGAAGTCGATGACACCGCTGACCCCACGCGCGGCGGCGGCCCGGCAGGCCTCCTCGATCCAGCCATCAACCACGTCGACCGGCGCCGCGGGCAGCGCGGACAGAACCTCGTGCGCCTCGTGCTCCCTGATCAGACCGGTGGGGTGATCCCCCCGCCCGACGAGGGCGAGACAGGCGGAGTTGAGCCACGCCGCATGCAGATCGGCACTGACCAGAACGACCGGCCGATCGGGCAACACCGCGTCCAGCAGCTCCTTGTGCGGAGCATCGCCCCACAGCCCGTCCCGGAACCCGTACCCGTACAGCACCGCGCCGTCGGCAACACCGGCCCGCTCCCGGACGAGATCCGCGACGGCCCGCGCGGACCCGGTACCGGCCAGATCGAGCCGATGCCGGGCACTCGCCCACTCCGCCAGATGGACATGGGCGTCCCACAGCCCGGGCAACAAAACCCGCCCGTCCAGATCGAGTTGACGCCCACCACCATCCTCGACGCCCGAGCCCGCGTCCGCCTCGGGTACGACGTGAGTGATCCGCCCGTCCGCCACCCGCACCCGGGCAAGCGGCCCACCGGCACCGAGCCGCACCCGGGTGAGGGTCAGGACGCTTGGATTGTCCGCCATAAGGGCCTCCAGGGGAATGCCGAGGGCACTCCTCCAATGATTCCACCAAGTTAAGTAAGGCTTACCTTACCTTGCGGATCGCACCCTCCACCGCCTACTTCACGTCGACAGTCGTCCGCACCCGCAGATCCCCCGCCGAAGCCCCCACCCACACAGCCCGCCGCCCGCTCCCGAGCACCCACGCATGCCGCTTCACATCCCAAGACGACAAAGTACGCGCATCGACATGCACGGTAACCCGCCGCCGCTCCCCACTCCGCAGCACAAGTCGCCGATAGCCGCCCAACACCCGCACAGCCTGGTCGACTCGGAGGTCCGGTGAGCGGCCGACGTACACCTGAGGCACGGCGACACCTTCCCGGCGCCCGGTGTTGCGGACCGTGAACGTCACATCGAGCCCGTGCCCGCGCCCGTGCCCGTTCCACCGCGTCGACGCGTCCTCGTAGGAGAAGGAGGTGTACGACAGTCCGTGCCCGAAGGGGTAGAGCGGCCGGACGCCCTCCGCGTCGTACCAGCGGTAGCCGACGTGGATGCCCTCCGAGTACTCCTCGATGCCGTTCACGCCGGGGTAGCGGAGGGGGTCGCCGGCGACCGGGTGGTGGCTGTCGTCGACCGGGAAGGACTGGGTGAGGCGGCCACCGGGGTCGCAGTCGCCGAACAGGACGGCGGTCGTGGCGGCGGCGCCCTCCTGGCCCGGGTAGTACATCTGGAGGACCGCGCCGGTACGAGCCAGCCATGGCATCGACGTGGACGACGAGGTGTTGAGGACCACCGTGGTGCGCGGGTTCGCGGCCGTGACCGCGTCGATCAAGTCGGCCTGATTTCCCGGGAGTTCGAGGGTGGTGCGGTCGAGGCCCTCCGTGGCGTCCTCGTAGGCGAACAGGACGACACTGCGGGCGTCGCGCGCCACGCCGACCGCTGCGGCGACATCCTGCGCGCGGGTCGCGCCGGTGATGCGCCGCAGCCGGAACAGCAGTCCGGCGTCGCCGCCCTCGGCGGTGATCTTCAGGGTGTGGGTGCCCTTGGCGAGGGTGAGGGTCTTGCGGCGGACGGAGAGGCCGTCGGGGTCGGCCGAGACCAGGCCGCCGGAGAAGTACTCGCCGTATCCGGCCGCGAGGGGGAACAACTCCTCGCCGTCGAGGAGGACTTGGGGGCGGGCGGTGGGGGCGGAGGAGAAGTGCAGGACGAACGTCCACTCGTCGGTCTCGGTCACGGTGAGCGAGCCGTCGTACTGCCAGCTCTTGCCCGCGTCCACCCCCTGTCCCTCGCTGTCGAAGGCGGGCGTGAACGCGGACGCGGGGATGGCCTTGCCGAACAGGTCCTCGCCGAGCGCGTACGTGACCCGGGTCCGCGAACCGGCCCGCGCCCTGATCGTGTCGAGCGGGCTGTCCGCGTGGTCCGGCACGACATGCGCGCTGCCGCCGCCGCTGACGAAGGGCAGGGTGCCGGTGGGGCCGATCACCGCGATGGTGCCGCCGCCACCGGACAGCGGGAGGGTGCGGTGTTCGTTGCGGAGCAGGGTCGCGCCCGCCTTGGCTACCGCCAGGGCTACGGCGGCGCCCGCCTTCGCGTCGCGGGCGGGGCGCGGCGGCACACTGCCGTCGAGGAGGCCGAACCGGTCCATGACGCCGAGGACGCGGCGCACCGCGCGGTCGACGTACGACTCGGGCAAACTGCCGTTCTGTACAGCCGACTTGAGGGGCGTACCGAAGTAAGTCCCGTCCGGCATCTCCATGTCGAGGCCGGCCGTGATCGCGGCGACGGTGCTGTGCGCGGCGAACCAGTCGGTCATCACCCAGCCCTCGAAGCCCCATTGACCGCGCAGGATGTCGGTGAGGAGGGTCTTGTTCTCGCAGGCGAAGGTGCCGTTGACCTTGTTGTACGCGCCCATCACCGCGCCCGTTCCCGCGCCGACGGCCGCTTCGAAACCGCGCAACTCGATCTCGTGCATGGTCTGTTCGTCGACCCGCACGTCGATGGAGTCGCGGTCCTTCTCCTGGTTGTTCATCGCGAAGTGCTTGACGGTCGCGATGAGTCCCTCGCCCTGGATGCCCTTGATCTCGGCGGCGACCAGATCGCCGGCGAGCAGCGGATCCTCGCTGAGGGTCTCGAAGTTGCGGCCCGCGTACGGGGTGCGGATGAGGTTGACCATCGGCGACAGCAGGACGTCCTGGCCGAGCGCGCGGCCCTCCCGGCCGACGACCTGGCCGTAGCGGCGGGCGAGTTCGGGGTCGAAGGCGGAGGCGAGCAGGACGGGCGCCGGGAGGGCGGTGGCGTGTGCGGTGACGCGGACGCCGGCCGGTCCGTCGGTGAGCCGTAGCGGCGGGATCTTCAGGCGCGGGACGCCGGGGATGTAACCGGCCTGGCCGAGGGAGTTGGGGTCGGTGGCGCCGTGCAGGAGGGAGATCTTCTCGTCGAGGGTGAGCCTGGCCAGGAGTCCTTCCACGCGGGGACCGGCCCCCGCCTCGGGTCTGGCCTGCGCGTACGCGTACGCGTGCGACGGGGAGACGAGTCCGGTGGTGGCCGCGCTGGCCACCGCGATCGCGCCGCCCAGCAGACGCAGGGCGGATCGCCGGGACACGGTGTCGGTCATGAGCCGTCACTCCTTCGGTGTGCGGGCACGACGGTGTGCGCCACGGGTGCGCCTCGACGCCCCGGACCGTGTTCGGTATCCGAACTCACCATGTGAGACCACCGACTTGACGACCCGTTAGACACCACTGGCGCGGCGGGAAAACTATGACCGTCACTGACTCGTGTCAATGACGCGCACAGGAATCGGCCGCGCGCCCACAAGAACCGAAGGGTGAAAGAGCGGTGGGGCCACCCGGATCGGGTGGCCCCACGAGTCAGCCAAGGGACGGGAGGAGGGAGGTGACCGTGTCCGCGACGGCCGCCACGACCGTCGTCAGCGGCTCTACGGCACCTGCGTCGCCGCCGGTTCCGGCACCCGCGGGCGCGGGCTCCGGCGCGGGTTCGTCGCAGCAGGCGACCTGCGCGGCGCGGGGTGCGTACTGCGGCTGGTCCTGTTGCGGCAGGTTCGAGAGTGGAGGCGGCGGTACGTCGCCCTGGGGCGCGCCCTCGGGCGGCTCGGGTGCGTTCGGTGCGCCGTTCCCCGGCACCTCTCCCTTCCCGGTGCCGTTCCCCTCCGCCCCGCCCTTTCCGTTCGGTTCACCCTGCTTCACCCGCGCGTCGGCCGCGGATTCCAACGCCCAGCGCTGCCCGGCGGACCCGTCCCGGTCCGTGATCACGACCCGCGCCCCGGCCTTCGCGCTGGCGGGAGTCACGGCCAGCCCCTGGCTCCAGCGGAGCAGGAACTCGCCGCGCACCGTCAGGTCGTAGTGCACCTCCCCCGCGTGCACCAGGCAGCCGGCCAGGGTGACCGTGCGGGCGTCGGTGTCGGCGTCGAGGCAGAGTCCCGGGTCGGTGAGGCTGCGCAGCAGGCCGTCCTGGTCGTACGACCACTGTTGTGACCCGGCGGTCGAGCACGTCGCCATGGTGACGGCGGCGCCGGACCGCACCCGGCCGCCCGGGATGTCGAGGCACAGGCCGGAGGCGAGGCTGCGCAGGACGCCCTGCTGGACGACTCCCGCGACTCCCCCGGCGGCACCGGCGGCCGACGCGGAGGCGGCGGAACCGTCCGACGAGGGCGCGCCGACAGGGCTCGGGCGGGTCGAACTGCCGCTGGCCGCACCCCAAGTGACGTGCGGATCAGGCGTGTTGCCCCCTTCCGTCCAGCCCTTGGTGGCGAGCACGGTCGCGAGCAGGGCCAGGGAGGTCAGGCCCACGCCCACGAGCGCGACCCGGGGATGCCTGCGCGGGAAGGCGAGGCGGCCGTCCGGCGTGGGGCGGTGGCGGCCCATCGGACGACGGGCGGCGCGGGCCGCGGACTCCGGGGTCTCGCGGCCGGGCCGCGAGTCGAGGTAGCGGCGGGCACCCCAGCCGAGCACGGTCTCGGCGAGCAGCACTTCGAGGCCGCCGTCGAAATGGCTCAACTGCTCTGCCGCGAAACGGCAGTAGCGGCACGTCATGAGATGCCGTTGCACATCGGGCAACAGGCCGCCGCCGCGGCGGATCGGGACGTCGAGGAGCCGGTTGTAGTGACGGCATTCCGCGGTCGGCGCGAGTTCCTTATGGGCACGTGCACAGCCCTGCCGGAATTGCTCTCGCGCCTGGTCCAGTGCGGCGGTCGCGGTGAGCTCGTCCACTCCCAGCAGACCGGCCGGTACGGATATGGGTTCGGCTTCGACCTCGGAGTGCCACAGCAGGCATTGGGAGGCGCCGGACAGCGCGCCGAAAGCGCGCTCCGCGAGCTTCCGCCTTTCGGAGGTGCCGGGCCTCGCCGCGCGTAGACCTCGGGCGCCAGTGGGTTTACGAAGTTCCGGCAGTGCCGCCGCAATTCGCTCCTCCGCCGCCCAGTTCTTCACCATCTCCCTTACCGCGACGAGGAGTTGGGGACGCAGGGCGCCGCCGGTGGCGCGGCCCCCCAGTACCTGGTGGAAGGCGGCGCCGGCCACCATGGACGCCGAACTCTCGGCGGTGGCAAGGCAGATGGCCGCATATTCGCTTGTCGCCTGCCAGTGGCGTGCCAGCAGCAGTGCCACGGCACGGGTGCCCGCCGCCTTATCGCCGAGTTGCGCCACGAGATTGCGGTCGGACTCCCCCGGGCTCGATCCGGGGCGGGGCGGGAAGGGCGGGCGTGGGGGGTTGGGGGATTGCACGGAACCATTTCCTTCCAAGCCGCAGGACGGCACACCGAATGGCCGCCCTCGGAAAGCAGGTGCTTGATTGGTGCATACCTATGAGATGTCAGAAGGTGCCGGAGGGGACGCTGACCATTGCCTTCCGATGTCTACTGACAGCCGGTCTCACGGGGTGGCTCACACTCGCACAAGCCTCTGACAGGAAACAAGGAGTTCGAGTGACCGATGTTCAAAACGCTGAGAATTCAGATTGGTTACCGGCGGTATCCACAGGCGTCTCCACCAAATCTCCAACTCCCCCGCGAACTAAGGGCGGCACACAGGGAACTCCGAAGTTTCTCTCGGGGTGCTCTCATCGCCGTGCGCCACCATGGGCCGCATGATCGCCCCCCACTCTTCAGCCACCCCCGCACCCGCCCGCGTCCCCACGGTCCGCAAGGCGGTCGTGCCGGCCGCCGGGCTCGGCACGCGGTTCCTGCCCGCGACGAAGGCGACGCCGAAGGAGATGCTCCCGGTCGTCGACAAGCCCGCGATCCAGTACGTCGTCGAGGAGGCCGCCGCGGCCGGGCTCGACGACATCCTGATGGTCACCGGCCGGCACAAGCGCGCCATCGAGGACCACTTCGACCACGCCTTCGAACTCGAACAGGCCCTGGCCGCCAAGGGCGACACCGTGCGCCTGGACGCCGTACGCGATCCCGCCCGCCTCGCCGACATCCACCACATCCGCCAGGGCGACCCGCTCGGCCTCGGGCACGCGGTGCTGTGCGCCCGCCACCACGTCGGCGACCAGCCCTTCGCGGTCCTCCTCGGCGACGACCTGATCGACCCGCGGGAGACCCTGCTCAGCCAGATGCTGGAGGTCCGCGAGCGCTACGCCGGCAGCGTGGTCGCCCTCATGGAAGTCCCGGAGGAATCAGTCCACTTGTACGGGTGCGCGGCCGTGGAGCCGACCGGCGAGGAGGGTGTCGTACGGGTCACCGGCCTGGTCGAGAAGCCGTCCCGCGAGGACGCCCCGAGCCGCTACGCCGTCATCGGCCGCTACGTCCTCGACCCCGCGATCTTCCCCACCCTGGAGCGCACCCCGCCCGGCCGCGGCGGCGAGATCCAACTCACCGACGCCCTCCAGGAGTTGACCGCCGGAGGCACAGTCCACGGAGTCGTCTTCAAGGGCCTGCGCTACGACACCGGCGACAAGGCCGACTACCTGCGCACGGTGGTCCGGCTGGCCTGCGACCGCGACGACCTGGGACCCGAATTCGTCGCGTGGCTCAAGGAGTTCGTGGCGGGGCTGGAGAGCACCGGGCAGCCCGGCGAGAGCGACGGCGCGCGCATCGCGGCCTGAACCTCACGCACACGAGGGCCCGGTCATCGGCAGGCGATGACCGGGCCCTCGTAGCGGAGTCGGTAGTCCGTGGGCAATGACCGGACCCCGTACCGGAGTTGAGCTGTTCAGCCGTTCGGACGGAGCGTCCAGATGACCGTCATCTCGCCCGTGACGGCGCCGTCCTCGCGCTGGATGGCGACGGTGACCGGGAACTCGGGGCGCTCGCCCGCGTCGAGTTCGGCGACGACGTCGGCGGCGGGGCGGCCGAGGGTCGCGGTGGCCTTCACCGGGCCGAGGGCGATCTTCTTGAACGCGATCTCGGCGTTGACCGGGAGCGGCACGGCCCGCGAGAGCTGGTCGCCGAAGGCGGCGAGGACGATCGCGCCGCTGGCCGACTCGCCGAGGGTGAACATGGCACCGGCGTGCGGCCCGCCGACGTGATTGCGGTACTCGCTCTGATCCGGCAGGGCCAGCACGGCCCGCTCCGGACTGGTCTCCAGGTACTCCAGGTTCAGCGTGCGAACCATCGGCACCGTGGCGGCCAGCAACTCGCCTATGGACATCTGATCTGCGCTCATGAAGGGCATGTTACTCACGGGTAGCCAGGTCTGGCCAGATGTGTGCGGGCGCACACACCCGTCACTCTTCAACTTGGTACGACCCTGACAAGGGGCGGTGACCCAACCGTGTCCGACGCCGGACTAGGGTTACTGCCCATGTGGCCAGGACAGCAGCCGCCCGGGGGCGAGCAGAACCCGCAGGACAACCCGTACCAGCAGCCGGGGTACCAACAGCCGAATCCGTATCAGCAGCCCGGCTACCAGCAGCCCAATCCCTATGGGCAGCAGCCGCAGTGGGGCGCTCCGGGTCCCGCGGGCGGACCACAGCCGCCACAGCCGCCACAGGGCGGGGGCGGCGGGAACCGGACGAAGCTCGTCGCGATCGTCGCGGCCACGGCCGTCGTCGTGGCCGCCGGTGTGACCGGATTCCTGGTACTCGGCGGCAACAAGGACGACAAGGCGGACGGCGGCAAGGACAAGTCGAGCCAGTCGCCGTCGGCGTCCGCGGACCCGAGTGCCTCCTCCTCCGGTTCGGACGACAACCCGCGCGGCAACGAGACCGAGAAGCCGACGATCGCGGGCTGGAAGGTCGTCGTCAACCAGAAGTACGGCACCGCGTTCGACGTCCCCGCCACCTGGGAGGTCGGCAAGCCGGGCACCTTCACCTTCTTCGAGGACGAGGTGAAGGGCGACGGCTCTCCGTACATCGGCTTCTCCGCGCCCGCCTATCTCAAGGAGAACTGGTGCGAGTCCGACGACAACAAGGACGGCACGAAGGAGACGTCGTCGCTGGCGTCGAGCGGCACCAAGGGCGAGGACGGCGCGAAGGACACGGCGAGCACCGCGCGCGGTGACGCGGCCTCGTTCGCGTTCGGCGGGTACACGGACCAGAAGGACTCGTCCAAGAAGTACCTGAAGATCGGCGCGGCCAAGCCGTACACGACGAAGTCGGGTGTCGTCGGCAGCGTCGCCACCTCGTACACGTCCGGCGTGCCGAAGACGGGCAAGTGCTCCTCCGACGGCAAGGCGACCACGTTCGCCTTCAAGAACTCGGCGGACGACTTCGTCTCCTGGACGCTCTACGGCGCGAAGGGCGTGAGCGAGGAGATCCCCGACGCCACGATCCAGCAGATCCTGAGCACCGTACGACTGCACGGGGACCCGACGGGCGCAACCAGCTGACGGCCGTGGGCCGTTGACCACCCGCCGTTGACCACTGGCCGTGGGCCATTGGCCGTTTGGCTTGATTCTGGCGGCAATCTGTTTGGCAGGGTGCGGCGTGGGCGGCGATAGTCGGCCGGTGACCGTCGCCCACGCCCCCGCTCCTCGCCGACCGCGCAGACCCGACTGGGCGGGCCGCAACTACACCCTGCTGACGGCCGCCGCGGTGGCGACCGGTCTCGGGGGCAACGGCGCGCTGATCGCGTCCGCGTTCGCCGTGCTGGACGCGGGCGGGGACGGCGGTGACGTGGGTCTGGTGGCCGCCTCGCGCACGCTGCCGCTGGTGCTGTTCCTACTGATCGGCGGCGCGATCTCGGACCGGGTGCCCCGGCACCACGTCATGGTCGCGGCGAACGCCCTCAGCTGCGTCTCGCAGGCGGCCTTCGCGGTACTCGTCCTCACCGGCGAGCCGCGCCTCTGGCAGATGATGCTGCTGACCGCGCTCGGCGGCACCGGCCAGGCGTTCTTCGGCCCGGCGGCCGAGGGTATGCTCATGTCCACGGTGAGCGGCGAACAGGCGGGCCGGGCGTTCGCGGTCTTCCGGATGGCGATGCAGGGCGCGTCGTTGGGCGGCGCGGCACTCGGCGGCGCGCTGGTCGCGGCGGTCGGCCCGGGCTGGGTGCTCGCGGTCGACGCGACGGCGTTCGCGGTGGCCGGCGGACTCCGCTCCTTCCTCGACGTGAGCCACATCCCGCCGCGTGCGCCGGGCGGCGGGATGCTGGCCGATCTCCGGGACGGCTGGCGGGAGTTCACCGGCCGCTCGTGGTTGTGGTCCATCGTCGTGGCGTTCTCCATCGCCAACGCGGTCGTCGGCGCGGCGGACGCGGTCTACGGCCCCCTCGTCGCCCGCGACAGCCTCGGCGGCGCGGGCCCCTGGGGCCTGGCCCTGGCGGCCTTCGGCGCGGGCACGGTAGCCGGCGCCCTCCTGATGACCCGCTGGAAACCCCGCCGCCTCCTCCTCGCGGGCATGCTCGGCATCTTCCCCCTGGCCCTCCCGTCCGCCGCCCTCGCGATACCGGTCCCGATCGGCGTCCTGTTCGCGGTGATGTTCGTCGCGGGCACGACGGTCGAGATCTTCGGGGTGAGCTGGATGACCGCCCTGCACCAGGAAATCCCCGAGAACAAGCTCTCCCGCATCTCCGCCTACGACTGGTTCGGCTCCATCGCCCTGATGCCCCTCGCCGCAGCGGCGGCAGGCCCTACGGAGTCCGCCTTCGGGCGCACGGCCGCGCTCTGGGGGTGCGCGGCGCTGGTCACGGTGATGACGGGGGCGGTGCTGTGTGTGCCGGAGGTTCGGAATCTGCGGCGGCGGGGTGGGGTGGGCGAGGTCAAAGGGACGTCGGGGGGTGTGGGTGGGGCGGTCGATGATGCGGGGCGGTCGGTTGAGGGGCTTGGGTGACGGTGGGGGGACTCGTGGGGGGCGGGGTGCGTGTACGGCGGTGAAGTGCCGTGGGGTGGGGCTGAGTTCGGGGCGTGTGGGGAGGGCGGGCGGGGCTGCGGGTGGGCGCGTCGAGGTGGCGCGGTACGGCGCTCTCGTCGCGGGCGCGGGCGGGCTGCGCGGCACCGGTGAAGTTCCGTGACGCAGGCCCGCGTTCGAGCCGCGTCGGGAGAACGTGCCAGGCCGGGAGCCGGCTCAGCCGATGCCGAACGCACCGTCCGGGGGCACAGGCGACGGCACCGCATCCTCGTCCCGGACCGGCCGCGCCCCGCCGATGAAGTCCCGTAGCGCAGGCCCGTGTTCAAGCCGTGCCGGGAACGCGTCCGAGGCGATGAGCCGGGTCAGGGGTGCCGTGTCGATCGGGTGGTGCGCGGCCACCAGGACCGCGTTGCCGAAGCGGCGCCCCCGGAGCACGCCCGGTTCCGCGATCAGCGCCAGTTCCTGGAACACCGTGCCCAACGTGGCGAGTTGGGCCCGCAGGAAGGTGAAGGGGGCGGCGTCCGCGAGGTTGGCCAGGTAGACGCCGTCGGTACGCAGGACGCGCTCGGCTTCGTGGGCGTACGCCACGGACGTGAGGTGTGCCGGGACCCGTGAGCCGCCGAAGACATCGGCGACGATCACGTCCGCCGAACCGTCCGGCGCCGCCTCCAGCCAGGCGCGGGCGTCGGCCCCGTGCACGGTGACACCGGCACCGTCCGGCAACGGCAGGTGCTCGGCGACCAACTCCAGCAACCCCAGGTCGACCTCGACCACGTCCTGCCGCGAACCTGGCCGGGTCGCCGCCACGTACCGGGGCAACGTGAGCGCCCCGCCGCCCAGGTGCAGCACGTCCAGTGGGCGCCCCGGTTCCGCGAGGGTGTCCAGCACGTGCCCGAGCCGCCGCGTGTACTCGAACTCCAGGTGCGTCGGCGCGTCCAGGTCCACGTAGGACTGCGGCGCCCCGTCGACAGTCAGCAGCCAGGCCCGCTCCCGATCCACGTCGGGCATGAGTTTGGCGACCCCGTGATCTACGTCCCGGGTCACGGGTATTGGCTCGTTCACCGGTCCATTGTGCCGGGGTGGTGGGGTGGAAGGTGACGCGGTGGGGTGGTGGCGGGCTCGTGCGGGGGTTGGCTGTGGGGGGCCACTGGAGTGTGGTGGGGCGCTGACCCGCGGGACGGCGCCTCGGTCGAGCGGCATGAATCCTGGTGGCGATCCTGCCGCTGCCTCCGAGATCATCTGTCCATGTCGCACGACGATTCAGATCGGAACGAGGCAGTCCCGGCCAACGCTCACGCCTGCGTGCCCGGGGGTCTTGACATGCCTGGCCAGCCGCCGGGCGGATTGATCATCTTCCTCAACGGAACATCGAGTTCCGGAAAATCGAGCATTGCCCGAGAGCTTCTTCAGATCTTGGACGAATCCTTCTTTCACATGCCGGTGGACGCCTTCCATGCGATGCGGTCTGATCGGGACATTCCCGACGGGCGTCTACAGGCCGAGATCGACCGAACCGCTATGGGCTTCCACCGCGCCGTCGCCGGCATGGCCGCGGCCGGCAATCAGATCGTGGTTGACCACGTGCTGAGCCGGCGTTGGCGCCTCCTCGACTGCCTCGACCTGTTCGCCGCCGAGAACGTCGTCCTCGTCAGCGTTCACTGCCCGTTGCCGGAACTGGAACGACGGGAACGGATCCGCGGCGACCGGACGCCCGGCCTCGCCGCGCGGCAGTTCGAGCAGGTCCACGCGCACGGCACCTATGACATCGAATGCGACACGAGTAAGAGCACCTCCGGGGAGATCGCTCAGCAGATCAAGAACGCCCTGACCCGGCGGCCGACCCCGACGGCATTCACACGGCTGAAGCCGGCCATGCGCGCCTGCGATCCGAACTGAGCTCCACCCAACAGGTGTTGGCAACAGCTCCCGATACCCGCCCCACGCTCACTTCCTTCAACCACCCCCCGCCCCCACCAACCCGGCACCCTCGCCCCGCCAACCCGCCCCCTCAGCAGGCCAACCACCACCAAGCCGATCACCCACCCGCCCTGCCAACCCCCCAGACCTCCCCCACCTCTCCCACAAGCGCCGCCGCCTGCTCCCGCCCCGCCCGCGCCGCACCCGCCCGTACCGCCGGGTCGAGCGGATTGCGGCCGAACGCCTGCCTCGCTTCCGGGGACGGCGAGACGACGACCGCACGCGCGCCCTGCTCCACAAGTCGCCGGGTCTGGGCCACCGGAGAGACCAGGGGACCACCCCCGAGGGTGATCGGCGCGAGGACGACGACCTGGTCGTACCCCTCGGCGAGTTGCGCGTTGGCCGCTGAGTGGATGCCGCCGTCGATCCAGCGGCGGTCCTCAATGGTGACCGGGGGCCACACGCCGGGGACGGCGCAGCTGGCGGCCACGGCGTCGGCAAGGGGCAGCCCGCTGTCCTTGTCGAAGGCCCGGAGTTCACCGGTCACCGTGTCGACCGCGGTGATGCGCAACGCGCGATCGGGCCACTCCGGTGAGACGAGCCGGGTCTCGATCGCCGCGCGCCGGGCCGCCGCCTGGGGCGTTCTGGCCGCGAGTGCCATACGGCCGATCTTCCGCCCGTACGCCTCGGGAGTGCGCGAGGTCACCGTCGCCAAGGCGTAGCGAAGCATCAGGCCGATACCGAGTCGGGCGGCGATCTCGCCCTCGGGGGCGGCGAGTTGACGCTCGTAGACCTCCTTGAGCGTGCCGGCCCGCAGCTGGGCCCCGACGGTCGAACCCGCCGACGTACCGATCACGACATCGGCGTCGGAGAGATCGACGCCGGCCTCGCCCAGCCCGTACAGCATCCCGGCCATCCAGCCGATCCCGCTGCTGCCCCCGCCACCCAGCACAAGTGCCTTGCCCGCCATGGTGTGTCCCCGCCTTCCCCACGCCTCGCCACAACTGCCGCCGCGATCAAGTCTTGCGCACGCCACTGACAATCACGGGTGCGAGCCCCCTGACCAGGGACGCAGCGGACAACCCGCCCCGGAACACACATGGGTGCCCGCCCCCGAAGGGACGGGCACCCACCCCGCTCAACGCACCCCGCTCAACGCACCCCGCTCACCCCACCTCGCTCACCCCACCGCCGTCACCGTCCCCGCCCCCACCGTCCGCCCGCCCTCGCGGATCGCGAAGCCGAGCCCCGGCTCCAGCGGGACCTCACGGCCGAGCTCGACCGACATCGTGACGGTGTCGCCGGGGCGGGCGACCGCCGTCTCGCCGAGGTCGATGTCGCCGACCACGTCCGCGGTGCGGATGTAGAACTGCGGCCGGTAGCCGGTCGACACGGCGGTCGTGCGGCCGCCCTCGCGGGCCGACAGGACGTACACCTGCGCCGAGAAACGGCGGCTGGGCACGACGCTGCCGGGCGCCGCGACGATGTGCCCGCGACGGACCGCGTCGCGCGGGACACCGCGCAGCAGCAGCGCCACGCTGTCGCCGGCCTGCGCCTCCGCCATGGGCTTGCCGAAGGTCTCCAGGCCGGTGACCACCGTGTCGACGGCGGCGCCGAGCACTTCGATCCGGTCGCCCACCCGGACCGTGCCGCGCTCGATCGCACCGGTGACGACGGTCCCGCGCCCGGTGATCGTGAGCACGTTCTCGACCGGCAACAGGAACGGCGCGTCCAGATACCGCTCGGGCATGGGCACGTACGTGTCCACGGCGTCGAGCAGCGCGTCGATCGACGCCGTCCAACGGGGGTCCCCCTCAAGGGCCTTGAGGCCGGACACCCGGACGACGGGTACGGAGTCGCCGCCGTAGCCGTTCGCGGTGAGCAGTTCGCGGACCTCCAGTTCGACCAGGTCGGTCAGCTCGTCGTCGCCCGCGTCGGCCTTGTTGAGCGCGACCACGATGTGGTCGACGCCCACCTGCCGGGCGAGCAGCACGTGTTCGGCGGTCTGCGGCATGATCCCGTCGAGCGCGGAGACGACGAGGATCGCCCCGTCGAGCTGCGCGGCCCCGGTGACCATGTTCTTGACGTAGTCGGCGTGGCCCGGCATGTCCACGTGCGCGTAGTGCCGGGTGTCGGTCTCGTACTCGACGTGCGCGATGTTGATGGTGATGCCGCGCGCGGCCTCCTCCGGCGCCCGGTCGATCCGGTCGAACGGTACGAAGGTGGACGCGCCGCGCTCGGCGAGGACCTTGGTGATGGCGGCGGTCAGGGTGGTCTTGCCGTGGTCGACGTGGCCCATCGTGCCGATGTTCAGATGTGGTTTCGTGCGGACGTATGCCGTTTTGGACATGGCGGAACCTCGAAGCCTCTCCAGAGGTGAAAAGCCCAGTGGTGAAAAGCGGGGACCCCGAGGACTCGCCGACCCTCCCCCTGCGGGGTCCGCCGGACGATCCGGAGAGGGTCAGCTTCGGGCGCCGTCGACTGCGGCCGCTGGAACAGGCACGAGAACGGGATCGAGCACAGGAACGGCAGCCTTCGGGGCATCCGCGACCGCGGATGCTGCGAGGTGGAAGGCGTACCGGAACATGAGGCCGATCATTGCCGACGCTTTGCCCGGCGTCGAACGATTTATCAGTACGTGGGACGTCAGGCGCTCTCCAGTACGTCGACCTTCAGGCGCCGATGTTCTTCAGGGCCTCGCGCACCGACAGTGGCGCGAACCGCCCCTTCTCCCGGGCCAGGAAGCCGCGTACCGCCTCCGGGTCCGTCTTCGCGTACTCGCGCAGACACCAGCCGATCGCCTTGCGGATGAAGAAGTCCGGGTGCCCGGACTGGCGCAGGCAGTACGCGAAGAGGCGCTCGGTGTCGGTGCGCTCCTTGTAGCGCAGTTGGTGGAGGAGGGCGGTACGGGCGACCCACATGTCGTCGTCCACGATCCACGCGTCCATGTCGGTGACCAGTTTCGGGTCTGCGGCCACCAGGCCTCCCACTACGTGGGAGGCGAGTGCGTCGACGGTGTCCCACCAGGGGACCGTCGAGACGAGATGGCGGGCGACCGGCAGGAAACCGGACGTGCAGTGCCTCACATGGCGACGCAGGTAGTCCACCGCGAAGTACTGGTACTCGCGCTCCGGCAGTTCCCAGCAGCGCAGGGCGATCGCGGTGCAGTCGGTCTCGTCTGGGTGGGGTGTGCCCTCCAGGACCGTGCGGGACAACGCCCTGCGTACGGGTGTGGTGAGGCCCAGGTAGGGCGCGATGTCCTTCATGTACGCCCGCATGGGCACGGCCCGCTCCGGGTCGGCCGCGGCGGCGTACGTGGCCGTGAGCCGCTCCAGCACGGTGTCCGCGAGAACACTGCCCGGCACCCGCGGCGTGCCCGCACCTGTGACGCTCATGAGACGAACCATACGGCGATCACATACACAGGTCGGTTAGTGTCGCCGACATGCTCGCCGATGCCACCACCGACTCTGGGGGCACCCGCTCCGGGGGCACCGCCACGGCCACTCCCCAGGCCACAGCCCATGTCACCGGCATGGGGCTCGCCGCAGTCGTGACCGTCCCCGCGGCCATGCCCGTCGCGCCTCTGCTGCCCGTCGTGCCCTTGCTGCCCGTCACCCCGGCCGGCTTCACCGCACGCTGCACGAGAGCCCTGCTGTCGCCGTGGTCGCGGCTGTCGATGCTCCTCGTGCTGCTCGCCGGGGCGGCGTCGACCGTCCTGCTCTTGCACCCGCAGCGCCTGCTCTCCGACGGCTGGCCACCCCAACTCGGCGGCGCCATGGCGGCGTTGGTGTTCGCGGCGGCGTACGGCCTGTGCAGCGTGGCGTTCGTACCGCGCCCCCTGCTGAACCTCGCGGCGGGCGCGCTGTTCGGCTCCCAGCTGGGCACCGGCGCGGCGCTGGCGGGCACGGTGCTCGGCGCCGGGATCTCCTTCGGCCTCGGCCGCGTGCTGGGCCAGGACGCGCTGCGCCCGCTACTGCGGGGCCGCTGGCTGAAGGCAGCCGACGGGCAGCTCAGCCGGCACGGCTTCCGATCGATGCTCGCGGCACGGCTCTTCCCGGGACTGCCGTTCTGGGGCGTGAACTACTGCGCCGCCGTCTCCCGCATGCGCTGGACGCCGTTCCTGCTCGCGACAGCACTCGGCTCGATCCCGAACACCGCCGCCTACGTCGTCGCCGGCGCCCGCGCCTCCAGCCCGACGTCACCGGCCTTCCTGATCGCGATGGCCTGTATCGCCCTGCCCGCCCTGGGCGGCGCGGTGGTGGCCTGGCGCAAGCGCCACCACCTGCGAGCCCGGTAAGGGAGTCAGACAGCCTCGATGATCATCGCGTTGGCGAGACCCCCCGCCTCGCACATCGTCTGTAGCCCGTAACGCGCCCCTCGGTCCCGCATCGCGTGCACCAGCGTGGTCGTCAGCCGCGTACCGCTCGCCCCGAGCGGATGGCCGATCGCGATGGCCCCGCCGTGCACGTTGACCTTGGCGAGATCCGCACCCGTCTCCTGCTGCCAGGCCAGGACGACGCTGGAGAACGCCTCGTTGACCTCGAACAGGTCGATGTCGTCGAGGGTGAGCGACGCCCGGCGCAGCACCTTCTCGGTGGCCGGGATGACGCCGGTGAGCATGAGCAGCGGGTCGGAACCGGTCACGGCGAAGCTGTGCAGCCGGGCGAGCGGGCGCAGGCCGAGCCGGGCCGCGGTCTCGCTCGACGTGATGAGCACGGCGGAGGCGCCGTCGTTGATGGGGCTGGAGTTGCCGGCGGTGATGTTCCACTCGATCTGCGGGAAGCGTTCGGCGTACGTCGCGTCGTAGAAGGCGGGCTTCAGGCCGGCGAGAACCTCGGTGGTGCTGCCGGGCCGTACGCACTCGTCGCGCGAGGCACCCGCCAGGGGCGCGACCTGGGCGTCGAAGAGGCCCGCGTCCCAGGCGGCGGCCGCCTTGAGGTGCGAGGAGACCGCGAAGGCGTCCAACTGGTCGCGTGTCATCGACCACTTGGCGGCGATGATCTCGGCGCTGATGCCCTGCGGGACGAGTCCCTTCGGGTAGCGCCCGGCGACACCGGGGCCGAAGGGGTCCGTGCCGGGCAGCACGCTCGACCCCATCGGAACGCGCCCCATGGACTCCACTCCACAGGCCACGACCATGTCGTACGCCCCGGAGATCACGCCCTGCGCCGCGAAGTGCACGGCCTGCTGGGACGAGCCGCACTGGCGGTCCACCGTGGTCGCGGGCACCGACTCCGGGAAGCCCGCCGACAGCACGGCCTGCCGGGTGATGTTGACGGCCTGCTCACCGACCTGGGTGACCGTGCCGCCGATGACATCGTCAATAAGGGCTGGGTCGATGATCGCCGGGTCGATCCCGGTGCGCTCGACGAGGCTGCGCAGGGTGTGCGAGAGGAGTTCGACGGGGTGGACCTGGGCGAGGGAGCCGTTCGGCTTGCCCTTGCCTACGGGCGTGCGTACGGCTTCGACGATCACTGCGTCACGCATGGTGCGGGCCTCCGTTCTTTATTCCAGCTCTTTGTTCCAGCAAGATTTATTTCCCAAGATTTTTTTCCAGCGAGCACTACTAGTGAGTAGGAAATCCAAACTCACCATAGCCCCGTCAGTTGGAAAATCAAACCCTCCCTTAAAGTGGGTGTTATGGCCGCCCTTAGAGACAAGCCCACCCCTAAAGACAAGCCCGCCCCCAAAGACCCGCGCCCCTGCTCCATCGCCGACGCCCTCGCACTCGTCGGCGAGAAGTACTCCCTGCTCGTCCTAAGGGAGGTGTGCCTCGGCAACCACCGCTTCGACCAGTTGGTCCGCAACATCGGCGCCCCGCGCGACGTCCTGGCCACCCGGCTGCGCCGCCTCGTCGACGCCGGGATCCTGACCCGGCGGACCTACAGCGAACACCCGCAGCGCTTCGAGTACCGGCCCACGGAGGCGGGCCTCGAACTGGAGCCGGTTCTGATGACCCTCATGGCGTGGGGCGACCGCCATCTCCGGAGGGATCAGCTCGACCGCCCCATGGTGATCGAGCACATCTGCGGCAACGAGCTGGTCCCCGCCGTCACCTGCACGGCCTGCGGCGCCCCGGTCCACCACCAGGACCTGACGGCGCACCCGCAGACACCCGGCTGGACGGTGACAGGCCCAACCGCGGCCTGAGATCCAGACCTACGTCCCCTACATCCCCTACATCCCCTTGTAGACGTCCAACCGCCCGCACATCCCGAACTTCCCGTACGCGGACGGCTGTTCGGCCCGTACCGCAGCACCGGCGAGGTGCGAGAAGTCACCCTGTTCCAGCCAGTCGAGCTGCGCCCCCGTAGCCGTAGCGGCGGCCCGCGCCCCCCGCTCCCAGCGCTCGCGCCACTCCGCGAGCCGGGGTCGTACCAGCGCGGCGGCGGCCCGGTGGAACGCGGCCAGCGCTTCCGGACCCTCGGCGTCGCGCAGCGCCCGGTAACCCTCCAGGGCGAGGTCGCGCCGGGCACGGGCGACGCGTTCCTGCTCCGCCTCGGGCGCGTCGGCCGGGATCACGGTGACGGAGGCGTACGTCTCCGGGTCGGTGAGGTACTGCGGGGGCAGCGTGAGCACCGCGTCCCCCGCCTCGGGCAGGCCGCTGTTCTGCATGAGGACGGTGATGCGCAGGTCGCCCTCGTTGACGAGCCGATGGATGGTGCCCGGCGTGAACCAGGCGATCGTTCCGGCCGCGAGCGGCGTCACCTCGTACCCGGATGTCGTGCCGGACATTGTGAGCGTCTGCACCGCACCCCGCCCGCCGGTGACGACGTACCCCTCCGAACAGGTCAGGTGCATATGGGGAGTTCCGCCGCACACCCCGCCATCGGCCTCGGCAGGCCAGTCGTAGACGGACAGATGCGAGACGGCGACCCCGCCCGGCAGCCCGGAGAAGCCCTCAGCGGCGCCCATATCCACCACAGACGCATTCACCGCAGATGTGTTCACCACAGACGTGTTCACCCCAGGTGTGTTCACCACGGCCGCGCCTCCAGGTACTTGGCGATCTCCTCCCGCTCCCACGCCCCGTCGGCCACGACGACCCGGTAGCGCCGGGTGAGCGTGTCGCCGGGGTCGAGCACCAGCTCGTCGTAGAAGGCGTAGGAGGGGGCGATTCCCGCGAACGGCTCGTTGCGTACGAACCAGTGATCGGGATGAGAGCCCTGGGCGCCGGTGTGGTCGTTCTCGGGGGCGTGCGCGAAGACGATGGTCGCGTGCCCGTCGGTGCCGTCGTGCTCTCCGGAGACGGCGAGCCAGGGGCCCTGGGAGCCCATCAGCTCGGGGCCCTCGCCGTCGGGGCCGATGATGCGGCCGTCGCGGAAGGCGCGCGGGCCGCGCCAGAAGAGGCCCGTGTAGCCGGCCGCCTCGCGCCCGTGGGTGGTCGGGCTGCCGAACAGCAGGGGCTCGTCACGGCGGTTGGTCACGGCGCTCGTCCAGGTCAGCGCCCACGACCCCGACTCCGTGTCGACGTCGTGCACCTCGATCCGGCGCTGCTCGTCGGCCCAGAGTTCGCCGCTGTACGGATGCCAGGTCAGCCGTTCGGCGATGACGAGACGCTCAGCGCCCGAGTCGGTGTGGATGTCGATCTCGTCGAAGGCGACGTGGGCCATCGACCCGACCCGCTCCGGGAGTTGGAGATACCCCTCACCGTGAACGTATGTGTTGCCGCCCCACAGGTTCTGGCCCGACAGATGCGAGGCGGTGAACTGGAGGCCCTTGTGCCACCGGTGGTCGTTGGGCCGGTAGTCCGTGACGACGTCACCGGCGAGCGTCCTGATCGGGTGGAGGTACGGCTTCGGCGCCTCCCAGGTGGCCTCGGGCCGGTACACATAGCTGAACAGCTCGACGCCGGTGGCCGGTTCGGTCACCGTGATGCGGTCCCCGTGGGCATGGACGATACGCAGGCCGGTCACGCCGACACCTCCTCGCGCGCCACGGGCGCCCAGCCGGGGGCGCCGCCGTGCAGCGCCGTGTAATAGGGGTCTCCGGGGCCGATCTCGCCGGCCCGTACGGTCGTGTCCGTGAACGCCGACTTGTAGAGCGCGGTGATCAGTTCGAGGCTGGTGCGGCCGTCCGTGCCGCTGCTGCGCGGCCGTTCGCCGGCCCGCATGCTCACGACGAGTTCACGCAGCTGCTCCAGGTGCGAACTCGGCACGTCCGGCCCGAAGTCCTGCCAGCCCGCGGCCTCACCGCCCGACACGTCCGGGGCGGGGGTGATGCGCCAGTTGTCGTTGCTGTGCCCGTACAGGTGGGTGAGTTCGACGGTGGCGCGCTCGCAGTCGATGCGGATACGGCTGACCTCGTCGGGGCTCAGGACGCTGTTCACGACGGTCGCCAGCGCGCCGTTCTCGAAACGCACCAGGGCGGTCGAGACGTCCTCGGTCTCCACGTCGTGGACCAGCCGCCCGGCCATCGCCTTCACCTCGCTCCACGGCCCGAGCAGATCGAGCAGCAGGTCCATCTGGTGGATGCCGTGTCCCATGGCGGGTCCGCCGCCCTCGGTCTCCCAGCGCCCGCGCCAGGGCACGGCGTAGTAAGCGGTATCGCGGTACCAGGTGGTCTGACAGTGCGCCACGAGCGGCCGCCCCATCGCCTGCTCGGCGAGCAATCGGCGCACATGCCGGGAGCCCGACCCGAAGCGGTGCTGAAAGACGATCGAGGCGTACGGCCCGTCGGGGGTGCCCCTCCCCGGTCCCTCTTCGTCCTCTACGGCGTCGAAGTCGGCCAGGGTCGGCACCGGCGGCTTCTCGCACCAGACCCAGGCGCCGGCCCGCAGCGCGGCGATGGTCTGCGCGCGGTGCAGGGTGGGCGGGGTGCAGATGGTGACGAGGTCGGGCCGCTGCTCCCGGAGCATCTGCTCCAGATCGGTGTAGGCGTGCGGGATCCTGGCCTCGGAGCAGAAGGACTCGACCGACTTGGCATCGATGTCAACGGCCGCGACCACCTCGGTCTCGCCCTCCGCGGCGAGCCGGGCGAGCGCGGGAAAATGGGAACCCCGGCCGATGGCACCGGCGCCGACCACGGCGGCCCTGATGCGTCGGCCGGCGAGCGGCGGCAAGGGCTGGAACGCCCCGGGGTTGGTGGCGGGTGTGGACATGGTCGTGATCAGCACTCCTCCGGGGAACAGCGAGCGCATGCAGCAAGCGCTTTCCTCCGCTGCAACGTATGCGCCGCCCCCGCAGCTGGTCAACACCGCGAACCCGGAGTCGTCGGACCACTCGTGAAACCTCTGTGCAGGGAGTCGCGCAACGACCCTGAAACCTCTGTGCCCTGAGTCCCACAACCGCCGTGAAACCCCTGTGTCGGGCCTGTCACGCCGGGACGCTACGCTGCCCCTCATACACACTCGTTCACCGCGCGCGGCGTTTTGGTGTGTCCTTTGCCCCTCCACGATCAGCACTTGGACGCCGTAACTCCATGTCTTGGTTTGAATCCCTCATCCTCGGACTCGTCCAGGGGCTGACCGAGTTCCTCCCCGTCTCCTCCAGCGCGCATCTGCGGCTTACGGCGGCCTTCTCGGGCTGGGAGGACCCGGGCGCGGCCTTCACCGCGATCACCCAGCTCGGCACGGAGGCGGCGGTGCTGATCTATTTCCGCCAGGATGTCGGGCGGATTCTCGCCGCGTGGTTCCGCTCGCTCACCAACAAGGAGATGCGGCGCGACCATGACGCCCAGATGGGCTGGCTGGTGATCGTCGGCTCCATCCCGATCGGCGTGCTCGGCGTGACCCTCAAGGACCAGATCGAGGGGCCGTTCCGCGACCTGCGCGTCACCGCCACGATGCTGATCGTGATGGGCGTCGTCATCGGCATCGCCGACCTCCTCGCGGCCCGCGACGAGAACGGCGGCCGGCACCGGGCCCCCAAGCAGCGCAAGACCCTGGTGGACCTCAACACCAAGGACGGCCTGCTCTACGGCCTCTGCCAGGCCATGGCCCTCGTCCCCGGCGTCTCCCGCTCGGGCGCGACCATCAGCGGCGGCCTCTTCATGGGCTACACCCGCGAAGCGGCGGCCCGTTACTCCTTCCTCCTCGCCATGCCGGCCGTACTGGCCTCCGGCGCCTTCGAGTTGAAGGACGCGGCGGAGGAAGGGCATGTCGCGTGGGGGCCGACGATGTTCGCGACGTTGATCGCGTTCGTAGTCGGGTATGCCGTAATTGCGTGGTTCATGAAGTTCATCTCTCACAAGAGCTTCATGCCGTTCGTCTACTACCGCGTCGCCCTCGGCATCGTCATCATCGCGCTGGTGACGGCGGGTGCGCTGAGCCCGCACGCGGCGGAGTCGGCGGGCTGAGTCAACTCCCGGGCAGGGCAAGGGCCCAGGGCTCGGGCTCGATCCCGACGCCGTTGGCGACGTACGCGATGGTGCGGTACCACCCGGCGAGCACGAGGAACTCGATCGCTTCGAGTTCGTCGAGGTGCTCCCGCAGGCCGGACCAGACCGGGTCGCTCAGCCGGGCGCCGGCGTGGAGTTCGTCGACGGCTCGGAGCAGCGCGGACTGCCGGGGCGACCAGGCAGGGTCGTCGGAGGCGCCGGTCGCGGTCAAAGTGACCTGTCGCTGGGTGAGTTGAGCGGTCTCGGCGTACGTCGCCATGTGGACGCCCCACTCGTAGGCGCAGCCGGAGCGGGCGCAGACGCGGGCGATGACGAGTTCGCGGTCGGCGGTGTCCAGGAGGCCGTGGCCGAGGAGCCCGGCACCCAACGCCCGTATGCGCGAGGCGAGTTCGGGATGGCGTTCGAGGATCTTGAAGAGCATCAGAGGTTCGCGGGTGACGCCGGGTGGCATCCAACGGTGCAGGGCGCGGTCGGTCTCGGGGGCGTAGGGCGGAGTGACACCTTCGATGCGCTGTTTCATGTCCGGGTTCACGTCTACCGACTCTTGCGCTTCTGAAATCGAAGCGCAAGGGTGAACCAGGAGTTCGTCCCAGGCGATCACCATGTGCCGGGCGAGGAGGCCCAGTTGGAACCGACCCCCACCCCCGGTCGCCCCGTGCGCGGATCGACCACCGGCCGTCCCGTCATGGCCGCACTCGACCTCCTCGGCCGACGCTGGACACTCCGTGTGATCTGGGAACTCCACCGGCACGACACCTCGATCGGCTTCCGCGACCTGCAACACCGCTGCGACGACATGTCCTCCAGCGTCCTGTCCACCCGGCTGGCGGAGCTGCGCGAGGCGGACATCGCGGGGCAGACGCCGGACGGGGCCTGGCAGTTGACCGCGCTCGGCGCGGACCTCGTGACGGCGATGGGGCCGTTGCTGGAGTGGTCGCGGGTGTGGGCCGAGCGGCGGGGGTGACCAACTCATGGCGCTGACGCAGCAGTTCGCCCGAGTGACGCCCGACTACCTCGACCGCTGCCGCACTTCGGCCCTCACCTCGCCCGGCGCGTCCCCGGGCTGGGACCCACCGGACGGCGACCTGCTCGACACGGGCTGGGCACTGTGGGGCCTCATCCGCTACTGCCGCTCTACGGGTGCCGACCCCGAGGTGATCGCCCTGCTCGACCGGGCCGTATCGGGCGATCCCGACGAGGACGCGGGATTCCTGGACCACGACGAGGTGTACGACGGCTTCGGCGATCCGCCCCGACTGCTCGCCCCGGCCGCGGTCGCCGACGCCTCCGCCGCACTGGACCGTCTCCAACTCGGCGACCTGCTCGTGGACATGCCGGCGTCCGCCGAAGTCGCGGCTGCCGTCTGCGGGTTCGGCCCCCGGTCCGACATCGAAGTACGGGAACATCTGACCGAACACTTCGTCGCCCTGCGGGAGTTCTACCGGACCGCCGCACGTCACACCCAGTGCGTCGTCACGTGGGTCGACTGAGCGTCCGGGCCGCGCCGGGCGCTCCGCTCAACCCGCCCGTGACCAACCCCATACGGTCTGAGTAGCCGTCCGGTAGCGCAGTGTCAGTCCTTGCCCCTAGGCTGTTCACATGTCCCCCGATTCCGTGGCCCCTGGTTCCGTGCGGTCTGCTTCCGAGGTGAACGAGCAGATCCGGGCACTCTGGCTGCGTGCGGGCGGCTCGCTCTCCACCCAAGAGCGGGAGGAATACGAGCTGTTGGTGGTCGAGTGGGCCAAGGCTATACGTGACGAGGTCATCGCGGCGGCCTGAAGCTCACCGCCCGCCCGACACCCGCACCACCGTCCCCGTCGCGTAGGACGCCTCCGGTGACATCAACCAGGCGATCGCCGCGGCGACTTCCTCGGGCTGGCCGACCCGCCGCAGCGGAATCGACGCCGCCAACCGCTCGGCGCGGTCCGGGTCGCCGGATCTCCCGTGGATCTCCGTGTCGATGACGCCGGGCGCCACCGCGTTGACGCGGATACCGGCGGGGCCGAGTTCCTTGGCCAGGCCCAGGGTGAGGGTGTCGACGGCGGCCTTCGTCGCGGCGTAGTGGACGTAGTCGCCGGGGCTGCCGAGGGTCGCGGCGGCCGACGAGACGTTCACGATCACGCCGTTTCCCCGTGCCGTCATCACCTGTGCGGCGCGGCGTGAACACAGCAGTGTGCCCAGCAGGTTGACCTCGACGACGCGGCGCAGGTCGGCGGGGTCGGTGTCGGCGAGGCGGCCGAACGGACCGGTCACCCCGGCGTTGTTCACCAGGCCGGTGACCGGGCCGAGTTGGTTCGCGGCCACCGTGAAGAGCCGCTCCACATCCGCCTCGACGGACACGTCCCCGCGCACGCACAGCGAACGGGCCCCTGCCCGCCGTACCCCCTCCGCGACGTCCTCGGCGGCCTGCGCGTCCCCGAGATAGCCCACGACCACGTCGTGCCCGTCCTCCGCGAGCCGTCGGCAGGTCGCGGCGCCGATCCCCCGGCTGCCCCCGGTGACGACCGTGACAAGACGTTTCATGAGCACTCCTCGCGACGGAAACCGATGAAGATCGGGACGGAGATCGGGATGAAGATCGGCGAAGGACGGCGAAGAACCGTCGAACACCACCGAATGTTCCCCACCTTGTATCCGCGTCCCCCTTGGCGCGACACGCTCCGTAGCCAACACTGAGCCGATGACGCAGCGTGTGGAACTGGCGATTGTGATGGACCGGCTGGCCGTGGACGAAGTGATCACCGAATACGCGGTGGCGGTGGACGACGGCGACTGGGAGGCGTACCGGAAACTGTTCGCCCCGGACGGGCGTGCCGACTACCGGTCCGCCGGAGGGATCGAGGGGAACGCGGAAGAGATCGCCGGGTGGCTCACGGAGAGCCTGGGACTGTTCTCGATGCGGCAGCATCTGATCGTGAACCGGCGGATCAGCTTCGGCGCCCTGGACCAGCACACCGACGACACCGCACGCGTCCAGGCCGACTACGTCAATCCGATGCGCTTCGCCAAAGACGAGAACGGCGACAGTGAATCCTCCACCGCTCCCGACTTCGTGTGCGGCGGGCGGTACGCGTTCGGGCTGCTGCGAACGGACGACGGCTGGCGGCTGACCGAGGTCGTCGTGGAGGAGAAGTGGCGGCGCCTTCCCGAGCGGCGCCCGCAGGCCGTGATCCACTGAGACGGCCAAACTGAGATGACCGGACTGAGATGACCGGACTGAGATGACCGGACTCGGACGACCCGGTCGACGTCCTCTGTGCGAGATCCTCCCCGGCACGCACACTGGAGCGACCAGCGGGTAGGGAGGTGCCGTATGAAGACCTTCGGCGACTGGCTCGCCTCTCCGTGGCGGCGTTCCCTGCTCGCCGCGCTCGCGGGCGCCCTGCCCGTGTTCGCGTTTCCTGCGCCGTCCCTGTGGTGGTTCGCCTACGTCGCGCTCGTCCCCTGGATCCTGCTGACGCGCTCCGCGCCGACCGGGCGGCGGGCGGTCTACGACGGCTGGTTCGGGGGGCTCGGGTTCATGCTGGCCGTGCACAGCTGGCTGGTGCCGAGCCTGAGTGTGTTCATCGTGGTCATCGCGGGGCTGCTGGGCGTGCTGTGGGCGCCGTGGGGCTGGCTGGTGCGCCGCTTTCTCGGGGGCGTGCCGTCGCCCCGGCGGGGCGGTGCCGCGCTGCTGGTGCTGCCCTCGGGCTGGCTGATGGTCGAACTCGTGCGGTCCTGGCAGGGGTTGGGCGGCCCCTGGGGGCTGCTCGGCTCCACCCAGTGGCAGGTGGAACCGGCCTTGCGGCTCGCGTCCGTAGGCGGGGTCTGGCTGCTGAGCTTCCTGGTCGTGGCCGTCAACGTCGCGGTCGCCGTCCTCGTCGCCGTGCGCGAGTCCCGGGTGCCCGCCGTCGCCGGACTCCTGGCCACCGCCGCCGCGACCTCGGCCGCCTGGGTGTGGTCACCGCGCCCCGACGTCGACGGCCGCGTGCGGATCGCCGTCGTACAGCCCGGGATCATCGACGGCGACGAGAGCGGCACCCGGCGCTTCGACCGCGAGGAGCAGCTGACCCGCCAACTCGCCGGTCAGGACGTCGACCTGATCGCCTGGGGCGAGAGCAGCGTCAGCTTCGATCTGACCAAACGGCCCGATCTCGCGCGCCGTATCGGCGCCCTCTCCAAGGAGACCGGCGCCGACATCCTGGTCAACGTGGACGCCCAGCGCTCCGACAAGCCCGGCATCTACAAGAGCTCGATCCTGGTCGGCCCGAAGGGTCTCACCGGCGACCGCTACGACAAGATGCGGCTCGTCCCCTTCGGCGAGTACATCCCCTTCCGCTCGCTGCTCGGCTGGGCCACCTCCGTCGGCAAGGCGGCCGGCGTGGACCGCAGGCACGGCACCGAGCAAGTCGTGATGAACGTGGGACACGGGCTGCGCATCGGCCCGCTGATCTGCTTCGAGACCGCGTTCCCCGACATGAGCCGCCACCTCGCGCAGGACGGCGCCGACGTCCTGCTCGCGCAGTCGTCGACCTCGTCGTTCCAGAACAGCTGGGCCCCCGAACAGCACGCCACCCTCGCCGCCCTCCGCGCCGCCGAGACCGGCCGCCCGATCGTCCACGCCACCCTGACCGGCGTCTCCGCCGTCTACGGCCCGAGCGGCCGGCGCATCGGTTCCTGGCTGGGCACGAACAAGAGCACGACCCAGGTCTACGACGTCCCGCTCGCCCACGGCATCACGCCGTACGTCCGCTACGGGGCCTGGCCGGTGGGGATGGCGCTGCTGATCCTCGCGGCCATGTGTGCCGGCGAGGGGGTACAGGCGCTCAGGCTGCGGCGGACCGGTCCGCGACCTCTCGTACCACCCGCTCGCACAGTTCATGAGTCGCCAGCGCGTCCCGGGCGCTGAGCACCTTGCCGGCGCGTACGGCGTCGAGGAACGTGAGGACGGCCTGCTCGATGCCGCGCTGCCGGGCCACCGGCACCCAGTCTCCTCGGCGCCGTATCGTCGGCTGGCCCTTGTGGTCGACGACCTCGGCGAGGTTGAGGACCTGACGCTTGGTGTCCTGGCCGGAGACCTCCAGGATCTCCTCGACCGAACCGCTGAGCCGGTTCATCACCCCGAGCGCGGTGAAGCCGTCGCCGGAGAGCTGGAGCACGAGGTGGTGCAGCAGTCCGTCCTGGACGCGGGCGCGCACGGTCACGTCCTCGATCTCCCCCGGCACCAGGAACCGCAAGGTGTCCACGATGTGGATGAAGTCGTCCAGGATCATCGCGCGCGGCTCCTCCGGGAGCCCGATCCGGTTCTTCTGCATGAGGATCAGCTCGCGCGGGTGGTCGACGCACTGCGCGTACCCGGGGGCGTGACGGCGGTTGAAGCCGACCGCGAGCGACACGTTCCGCTCCTCCGCGAGCCGCACCAGCCGCTCGGAGTCGGCGAGTTCGTAGGCGAGCGGCTTGTCGACGTACGTCGCCACGCCCGCCTCAAGGAGCCGGGTGACGATCTCGGGGTGGACGGCAGTGGGCGCGTGCACGAACGCGGCGTCGAGGCCCTGTGCGAGAAGCGCGTCGAGGTCGGTGTGCCGCCGGTCCGCCGGGAGGCGCAGGCCGTCGGCGACCCGGGCGAGGGTGGCGGGGGTGCGGGTCTGGAGATGCAGCTCGACCCCGGGAAGCCCGCCGAGAACCGGCAGGTAGGCCTTCTGCGCGATGTCTCCGAGCCCGATGCAGCCGACCTTCACGGAGTCTCCCAACGCTCGCCCAGCGGTACCTCGTGTACCTCCTCGGAAGCATACGGCGGGGGAATATCCGCTGGTGCGGGTGGTCGGAGCAGGCGAGGATGCCGGGATGACCATCGAGCGCAGTGAACCCGCGACCACCGCCGACGAACGCACCATGCTGGAGGGCTGGCTCACGTACCACCGGGCGACCCTCGCCTGGAAGTGCGAGGGCCTGACCGACGCACAGTTGAGGACCGCTTCGGTGGAGCCGTCCGGCCTGACGCTCATGGGCCTGGTGCGGCACATGGCGGAGGTGGAGCGCAGCTGGTACCGCCGGGTCATGTCGGACGAGCAGCTGACCCCGATCTACTACAGCGACGAGGACCCGGACGGCGATTTCCACCTCACCGAGGCGGACACCTGGGCGGAGGCGTACGCCACCTGGCAGGCCGAGATCGCGGCGGCGAACGAGCACGCGGCCCGGTTCGCCCTGGACGACGTCTCCGTGGGCAAGCACCGGCGCACCGGCGAGCGCTTCAACCTGCGCTGGATCCACACCCACATGATCGAGGAGTACGCCCGGCACAACGGCCACGCCGACCTGCTCCGCGAGCGGATCGACGGGAACACCGGCGACTGACACCGGTGACCAGCGGCTGACGTCACGTCACGTCACCCGTCACCCGGAGCGGGCGCGCGCCGTCCGTAAGGGGGCGGAGATCACCCGTGTGGCGCATCATCCAGCCGTCCGCTGTCCCAATCGGGTCCGGAACCAGCAGAGTTGCGCGGGTGCATCGAACGACGACCACCGCAACGCTCCTGGTCACCGTGGCTGTCTCGGCCCTCTCCGGCTGTGTGACGGTCCAGCGGCCGGCGACCCCCGCTCCCCCGGCCGCACCGACCCAAGCGTCGGTGCCGCGCCCGGACGGCAGCGCGGAGCCGCAGGTCGTACAGGCCCCGGCGCGGGAGGCGCTGGAACTGATCAACCCGTCCCACCGCCCGAAACCCGCGACACATCCGCCGCACCACACACCGGTCCAGCCTCCGCAAGCGGCCCAGGCACCGGTCCCCCGCTCGCACCAGCACTCCCACCCGCAGGCGCACCCTCATCCGCACTCGAAGCCGCACCGCCCCCGGCAGCCGGGCGCGGACATCCCCGACGTGGTGAAGTCGGTGCCCAAGAACACGCAGGACGTCTGTGCCCTGGGCAAGAAGTACGGCGGCTGGCAGTCGGACAGCCCACAGTCGATCATCTGCGGCCAGACGTACGGCCGTTGAGGCGGGGAAGACCGTACGGCCGTTGAGGCGGGGAGGACTCCGGGGCCACTGCCACCGCCCGGCCCCCGGGGCCCCTGTCCCGACCGGATCCTACGGCCGCTGTCTCGGCGGCCCCCAGCTCTCGCCCCCGCCCCTGCCCTCGTCGCCCAGCCGCAGTTCCAGCCGTCCGATCGCGGCCCGCACGCCGTTGCCGTAGCCGTCGTCGGCGAGGACGGTGCAGGCGTCGCGGGCGCGGCGGATGTGGGTGCGGGCGGCGTCCGGGCGGTCGAGCTTCACGTAGTCGGCGGCGAGGTTGAGATGCAGGGAGGGGTAGAAGGCGCGGATCGCGATCGCCCCCTCCTGACGGGTGTCCGCAACGTCCCCGAGGTCTCCAGGGGCTCCCGCGTCCCGACCGTCCCCCAGCTCGTCCGCCGCCGACAACGCCCGTAGATCCCAGGCCAGTTCGTCGGTCGGGTCGTCCTGGGTGTCGGCGAGGTAGTGGGCCAGTGTGCAGCGGTGGAGCGGGTCGCCGTCCTCGCCCAGCTCCGCCCACAGGCCCAGCAGTCGCTCCCGGGCCTCCTCGCGGTCGCCGCCGTGGTGCAGCATGACGACCTGTCCGATCCGCGTCAGCACAGCGTCCGGCGCCGCCTGTTCCTGTCGCTCCGCCACCGCGTCCTCCGCACCTCGTCAGCCACCTTGGCTGTCCCTGTCGACGCTAACCGGCGGCACTGACAATCCCCGTCAGGCGGCCCCGGACCGGCCCGGGTGGGGTCAGCCCAGGTTCGGGATGCGCCAGTCGATCGCGGTGTGGCCCTGCTGGGCGACGGCCTCGTCGATCTGGGTGAACGGGTGGGAGCCGAAGAACTTCTTGGCCGACAGCGGGGAGGGGTGCGCGCCCTTGACCACCGCGTGGCGCTCCTCGTCGATCAACGGGAGCTTCTTCTGCGCGTAGTTGCCCCAAAGGACGAAGACGGCCGGGTCGGGGCGGTCGGCGACCGCGCGGATCACCGCGTCCGTGAACTTCTCCCAGCCCTTGCCCTTGTGCGAGTTGGCCTCGCCGGAGCGGACCGTGAGCACCGCGTTGAGGAGCAGGACGCCCTGCTGGGCCCACGGCAACAGATAGCCGTTGTCCGGGATCGGCAGGTCCAGCTCCTCCTTCATCTCCTTGTAGATGTTCCGCAGGGAGGGCGGGGTCTTCACCCCGGGGCGGACCGAGAAGCACAGGCCGTGGCCCTGGCCCTCGCCGTGGTACGGGTCCTGACCGAGGACCAGCACCTTCACCTGGTCGTACGGCGTCGCCTCCAGGGCGGCGAAGACCTCCTCGCGCGGCGGGAAGACCGGTCCCTTCGCGCGCTCCTCCTCGACGAACTCGGTCAGCTCCTTGAAGTAGGGCTGCTGAAGCTCGTCGCCCAGGACCCCGCGCCAGGACTCGGGGAGCATGGAGATGTCGGTCACGTCAACTTCCTTACGGTGTGCGGCGACTGCGATGCGGAGCGACCGCGCGGTGCGGTCGCTGCCATGCCCAGAACCTACAGGCGGCCACTGACAACGGGGGCCAAAAGCCGTGTCACCAGCTGGTCTTGCGGTACAGCTCCCACATCATCATGATCGTCGACGGGTCGAGGGCCTGTTCCCCGCCGGAGACGTCCTCGCTCGCGGCCACGTACTGCCGGCCCTGCCACAGCGGCAGCAGCCGCGCGTCGTCCACCAGGACCTGCTGGGCGTCCTCGAACTCCTTGACCACATCGGCCCGGTCGCTCTCCCGGCGGGACTCGGGCAGCAGTACGTCGGTGATCCTGGTCGACGGATAGGGCGTACCGAGCGCGTTCTGCTTCCCCACGAACGGCGCGATGAAGTTGTCCGCGTCGGGGAAGTCCGGGGACCAGCCGCGCCCGAAGACCGGGTACTCGCCCTTCTGGTAGCCCGTCACGTACGTCTTCCAGGGGCGGCTCTTCAGCGTGATCGAGAACAGCCCGGAGTCGTCCAACTGCCGCTTCAGTTCGCCGAATTCGAGGGCGGTCTCGGAGCCGTAGCGGTCGGTCGTGTACCAGAGGGTGAGCGGGACGCGCTGCTTGATGCCCGCGTCGGTGAGGAGCTTGCGGGCCTTGGGGACGCTGGGGTCTCCGAAGTCGTCGAAGAAGGCGGTGGTGTGGCCGGTGAGGCCCTTCGGGACCATCGAGTAGAGCGGGTCCACGGTGTCGCGGTAGATCTTGTGGGTGATCGCCCCGCGGTCGACGAGTTGGGCGACGGCCTTGCGGACGGCGAGGTTCCCGGCCCATTTGTCCTTGGGGTTGAACACCAGGTAGTTGATGTCGGTGCCGGCGCCGTCGACCAGTTGCAGGCTCTTCGAGGCGCGGCCCTGGAGGGAGATGATGTCGGCGGCGGCGAGACCGCGGTAGGTGACGTCGATCTGTTTGTCCCGCAGCGCCTTCACCATGGCGCCGGAGTCCTGGAAGTAGCGGATCGTCACCGCGCTGTTCTCCCGCTGGGCGAAGCCCTTGTAGCGGTCGTTGCGGACGAGTCGGGCCTGGTTCCCGTCGTCGTACGACTTCAGGGTGTACGGCCCGGAGCCGAAGACCTTGCCGTCCTTGCGCAGCGAGTGCGCGGGGTAGTCGTCGGGGTCGACGATCGACATGGCCGGGGTGGCGAGCACGAACGGGAAGGTGGCGTCGGGCTTGTTGAGGTGGAACACCACCTCGCGGTCGCCGAGGACCTGCACGCGGTCGAGGCTGCCGAGCAGACCGGCGGGTCCGCCCGAGACGTCGATCTGCCGGATCCGGTCGATCGAGTGTTTGACGGCCCGGGCGTCGAGGGTGTCGCCGTCGGCGAACTTCATGCCCGCGCGGAGCTCGCAGCGGTACGTCGTGTTCGAACTGCCCGTGAACTCACAGCTCTTGGCCGCGTCCGGCTCGGGCGTGGTCGCCCCGGACGGGTAGGCGAGCAGCGTCTGGTAGATGTTGCGGAACAGTTCCCAGGAGCCGTCCCAGGAGGCGGCCGGATCGAGTGTGCTGGGGGCGCTGGTGGTGCCGACGACGATGGCTCCCCGGTCGTCGGGATTCCCGTCCGAGAACACACCGCATCCGGCCACCAGGGATATCGACGCGATCGCCGTGCCTGCCCGCAGGCCTCGGTTCCGGTTGAACACACGCACGCTCCTCGATCCGCCGTACCAAGGGTCGGCAGACCGTACCGCAGTTCCCCGACCGGAAAAGCTGGTTCGGACGAGGCTGTTGAGCAGCGTTTTTATGACGACGTTGTCATTCGGCTGTGCGCGTTTTATGTCCTGACACGGGCGCCGATTCCGTCAAGGGAACAGCAAAGAGATCGGCGCCCGGGCGGATCGGTCAGCCGACTCCGGCGTTCAGGAGGATGCCGCCGTCGACGACGAGGGTCTGGCCGGTGATCCAGTCGGACTGGTCCGAGGTGAGGAACGCGGCGGTGCCGCCGATGTCGGACGGCACGCCGAGCCGGGCCAGCGGGTAGGAGGCGGCGGCCTCCGCCTCGCGGCCCTCGTACAGGGCGGCGGCGAACTTGGTCTTCACGACCGCCGGGGCGATCGAGTTGACCCGTACGCCGGGCGCGAACTCGTGCGCCAGCTGGAGCGTCAGGTTGATCATCGCGGCCTTGCTGACGCCGTACGCGCCGATGAACGGCGAGGCGGAGACGCCGGCGAGGGAGGCGATGTTGACGATGGCGCCGCCGTTGTCCTTCTGCCAGGCGTGCCAGGTCTTCTGGGCGAAGCCGAGCGCCGAGATGACGTTGGTCTCGAAGACCTTGCGGGCGACGTTCAGGTCGAGGTCGGCGATCGGGCCGAACACCGGGTTCGTACCGGCGTTGTTGACCAGGAAGTCGACGCGGCCGAAGGCCTCCATCGTGCGCTCGACGACGACGGTCTGGTGGGCCTCGTCGTGGGCCTTGCCGGCGACGCCGATGACGCGCTCGGCGCCGAGGGTCTCGACGGCCTCCTTGAGGGCGTCCTCGCTGCGGCCGGTGATGCAGACCCGGTCGCCGCGGGCGAGCAGCGCCTCGGCGACGCCGTAGCCGATGCCGCGGCTGGCGCCGGTGATGACGGCGACCTTGCCGGAGAGTTCAGGCAGTTCAGTCATGGTTTCCCGCGTTCCCGTGTTCCTGTGTTCCCTAGTTGAGCGGTCCGCCGGCGACGTACAGCACCTGGCCGGAGACGAAACCGGCCGCCTCGTTCGTGAAGAAGGCGACGGCGTTGGCGATGTCGTCGGGCTCGCCGACGCGCTGCACCGGGATCTGGGTGGCGGCGGCGGCCTTGAAGTCGTCGAAGCCCATGCCGACGCGGGCGGCGGTCGCGGCGGTCATGTCGGTGGCGATGAAGCCGGGGGCGACGGCGTTGGCCGTGATGCCGAACTTGCCCAGCTCGATGGCGAGGGTCTTGGTGAAGCCCTGGAGACCGGCCTTGGCGGCTGAGTAGTTGGCCTGGCCGCGGTTGCCGAGGGCGGAGGACGAGGAGAGGTTGACGATCCGGCCGAAGCCCGCGTCGACCATGTGCTTCTGGACGGCCTTGGTCATCAGGAACGAGCCGCGCAGGTGTACGCCGAGGACGGTGTCCCAGTCGGCGACGCTCATCTTGAAGAGGAGGTTGTCGCGGAGCACGCCCGCGTTGTTGACGAGGATCGTCGGCGCGCCCAGCTCCGCGACGATCCGCGTGATCGCGGCCTCGACCTGCGCCTCGTCGGAGACGTCGGCGCCGACCGCGAGGGCCTTGCCGCCGGCCGCGGTGATCTTCTCCACGGTGTCCTTGCAGGCGGCCTCGTCGAGGTCGATCACGGCGACCGCACGGCCCTCGGTCGCGAGGCGTACGGCGGTGGCGGCGCCGATGCCCCGCGCCCCGCCGGTGACAATCGCGACCCGCTGCTCAGTGGTGGACATTGCTGGTTCTCCTCGCCCTTGAGAAACTCTCGCCCTGTGCGGCCCGCCGGTGAGCGACCGCTTAGTACCTTCGGCAGACGTGACGCTAGAAGCCCTGGCACCCGGTGTCAACGCCACATGAGCCGGGTGTGATCCATTACCTCACCAGCAGGTCCAGCAGGCGCTCCGCCTCGGCCGCCGGATCGACGGTGAGACCGGTGTGCACGGGCCCCGGCTGCACCACGGTGGACCGCGGCGCGATCAGCCACCGGAACCGCCGCCCGGCATCGTCGTCCGCCGCCTGCCCGGCCGCCGCACCCCCCGCACACACACCTTCCACGGCGCCCAGCGCGGCCCGGATTCCGGCCACGTCGGCCGCCGGGTCGAGAGCGAGCAGCCTCGCTTCGTCCAGATGGGTGCGAGCGCCTACGTAGGACTGGGCGCGGCAGTAGACGAGGACCCCGGCGTTGACGCACTCGCCGCGCTCGATGCGCGGTACGACCCGGAGGAGGGCGTACTCGAAGACGTCCCGGGTGTTCGCCTCGCTCGGGCGGATGATGTGGCGCTCGGTCACTGGAGTCCCTTGATGCGGTCGTGGATGAGGGGCACGCGCGCGAGGAGGGGTGCCGCGTACGCCTCACGGAGGAGGTCCGGGGTGTCGAAGCCGGGTTCGCCGGTCAGCCAGGCGTCGGGGATCTCGGCGGTGACCTCGGCGAGGAGTTCCTCGGTGACCTTCGGTGCCAGGTCCACGGCCGCGGTCGCTACGTCCGGTGCGAAGCGGGCCAGCACGTGGTCGGCGGCGTCGTAGGGGCGGGCCGCGGAGGTCTGGGCGCCGGGCCAGTTGTGGTGCCAGATCATGGTGGCGCCGTGGTCGATGAGCCACGGATCGCCGTGCCACATCAGGAGGTTGGGGTTGCGCCAGGAGCGGTCGACGTTGTTGACCAGCGCGTCGAACCAGACGATCCGGCCGGCCTCCTCGGGGCTCACCGTGAAGGCGAGCGGGTCGAAGCCGAGCGCGCCGGACAGGAAGTCCATGCCGAGGTTGGTGCCGCCGCTGGACTTGAGCAGTTCCTGGACCTGCTGGTCGGGTTCGCCGAGGCCGAGCACCGGGTCGAGGTCGAGGGTCACCAGGCGGGGCACCCGGAAGCCCAGCCGACGGGCCAGTTCCCCCACGACGACCTCGGCGACGAGCGTCTTGCGGCCCTGTCCGGCGCCGCTGAATTTCATGACGTAGGTCCCGAGGTCGTCGCCCTCGACGAGCCCCGGCAGCGAGCCGCCCTCGCGCAGGGGCGTGATGTAGCGGGTCGCGATGACTTCCTTGAGCATCGCCCCAGGTTACTGGTGCCTGTTGGTGGTGCCTGGCCAGGGCTTATACGCGGTCGACAGCGGAACGACAGGGACGTTTTACGTGTTCCTGATCTCGGTAAGGCCAAGCTCTCGACACCGTCTGAACGACGGTCGCCCGCACCTCGTACCCCTTTGCACATCCACGAATGCTTTCCATGGAAGGAACGTCAGCATGACCAGCGAATCGTTCGAACCCGTCACGACGCCGTCCCGTCGCACCGCGTTGGCGGCGGTCGGCGCGGCGGGACTCGCCGTCGCGCTGACCGCGTGCTCGTCCAGCGACGACTCGTCGTCGGGCACGTCGAGCTCCTCGGACACCTCGGGCTCCACCAGCACGGCCGGGGCGTCCACCGCCCAGGGTGACGCGGGCGGCACCGAGCTGGCGAAGACCTCCGACATCCCCGAGGGCGGCGGCAAGATTTTCGCCAGCAAGGGCGTGGTGGTCACCCAGCCGACGGCGGGCACCTACAAGGCGTTCTCGTCGAAGTGCACCCACCAGGGCTGTGCGGTGAGCAGCATCAGCAGCGGGGCCATCGTCTGCCCGTGTCACGGCAGCGAGTTCTCCGTCACCGACGGCAGCGTCAAGAAGGGTCCGGCCACCCAGGGCCTGCCCGCCGAGCAGATCACCGTCTCCGGGGACTCGATCACGCTGGCGTGACGGTCAGCCGCGACGTGCCCTGCGCGGTCGTTCGAGACAGCCCAGCACCTCGTCCGTGGTCGCGACCGTAGCGACCAATGCGAGGGTGTTGCGGATCATCGCGGGGGTGTAGTCGGCGGGCACCCCCGCGATGGCGTCCCTGGGGACGACGACGGTGTAGCCCCGGTTGACGGCGTCGAACACCGCGTTGGGAATCGCCACGTTGGCCGAGACGCCGGTGACGATCAGTGTGCGGCAGCCCAAGTTCCGTAACAGCGCGTCGACTTCGGTGCCCTGGATCGGCGACAGGCCGTGCAGCCGTCGTACGACGAAGTCCTCCTCGGCGACCTCGATCGGGGGCGCCACGCGCACCGCCGTGGTGCCCGACAGCTGTTGCACGGGCAGGCGTTCGGCGGCGCGGAACAGCCGGGCGTTGCGGTTCGCGCCGCGCCCGTCCGGCCGGCGCTCGGCGACGGCGTGGATCACCTGCACCCCGCTCTCGTGGGCGGCGGCGACCAGTCGGGCCACGTTCGCGAGCGCGCCCGACTGGCGTGCGGCGAGGGCGAGTTCGGGCAGGGCGCTGTCCGGTCCGACCACCCCCTGTTGACATTCGACGGTCAGCAGGGCAGTACTCACCGTGTCGAGGATCTCACTGAGTTGTTCGTGCGACGGCATGGCTCTCCCTTGTCGTCGACGGCCGGGGCGGGCGACAGTAACGAGCATCGCGTGCGGAGGGAAGACGGCCGACGCTCCTCCGGCCGACTTCTGACGTACCGTCAGAAGCGGCTGCCCGCCGCTCGTGCCGTAGTCGAAGGGGATCGCATGACCGCCACTCAGCGTCGAGGCCGGAAGATCATGATGACACCCGAGGAACTGGACGAGTTCCTCACCACCGAGCGCACCTGCCGCGTCGCGACCACCTCGGCGGACGGCACCCCGCACGTCAGCCCCCTCTGGTTCGCCTGGGACGGCACCTCGCTCTGGCTGTACTCGATCACCCGCAGCAAGCGCTGGTCCGACCTCCGCCGCGACCCGCGCGTCGCCGTGGTCATCGACGGCGGCCACGCCTACGACGAGCTGCGCGGCGTCGAACTCTCCGGCACCGTCGAATTCGTCGGCGAGGCCCCCCGCACGGGCGAGCCGCATCCCGAACTCGTCCCCGTGGAGAAGCTGTTCGCCCAGAAGAACTTCGGGCTCGACGCGATGCCGTACGACAGGCGGCACGCGTGGATACGACTGACGCCGGACACGCTGGCGTCCTGGGACTTCCGCAAGATGGGGGCGCTGTAAGGCAGTTGCACGGCCTCCTTGTCGGCCCCTGGCCTCCCTGTCGGCCACCGCCGACCCGGCAGCCGAGCCCACCCGGACCGCTGTGTCGGTGGCACCCCATAGGGTGCGCGCAACGGCTCCAAGGAGGAGGTCCCGTGGGGTTTTCGGGGCACCTGGTCTTTGCTCGCAGCGAGCGTCCACTGCTGGAAGCACCCGTGTTCGACGGCATCCGCCAGGAGCTGAAGGACAGGGTGCACGCGTGGCGGCCTCGACCGGGCGGTTGGCAGACCTTCCGGTTCGATCACGGGTTGTGGGAGAGCGACCACCTGTCCGCTCTGGTGGGCTGGACCGGCGCACCATCCTGCGTCGCGGAGGTCTCCGACAGCGACATCGCCCTCGTGACCGGGCTGGGAACCGACGGCCGGCGGTGGCAGGCGTGGCTCAATGTGGACAACGCCGCGGCACTCCTCACCGAGGAACCCGAGGACCTGGACGACCTGAGCCTGTGGGTGGGCACACCCGAGTTCGACGCGGCCGTGCGGCGCAAGCGCGCCGAACTCGACGTGGAGATACCGGCCGAGGCAGAACGCGCCCTCGCCTGGGCCGCGGCTGCCGGCACCCCGGCCATAGCGCGGCAGCGGCCCCGACTCGAAGAGCTGCTGCGCTCGCAGGAGACCTTCGCCGAGAACCTCTTCGGCGCGCTGCTGGACGAGTTGGGTTTTCCTCAGGTCGGCCGGCCTTCGCCAGAGCGATGAGAAACGGCGTCTCAGCCGACCGTCTCGGCCGCCGCCCGCAGTGCCTCGACCGCCGCGCGGATGGACGGGCGGCGGTCGGCGTCGGCGCGCCAGACGACGTAGACGTGTCGGCGGACCCGTTGCTTCAGGGGGACGGTGACGACTCCGGTGGGCATGGGGTTGCGGCCGAGGAGGGGGGCGATGCAGACGCCCAAACCGGCGGCCACCAGGCCGAGTTGGGTGTGGGTCTCGGCGGCTCGGTGGCCGATGATCGGTTCGATGCCGCGGGAGCGCAGGGTGAACATCAGCCACTCGTGGCAGAACTCGCCCTCGGCCCAGGTGATCCACTCGTCGTCGGTGAACTCTCCGAGGTCCACCTCGTCGCGTCCGGCCAGCGGATGACCGGCCGGCATCGCCACGTCGGCGGGGTCGTCCAGGATCGGCGCCTTGACCAGGCCGTCCGGGAGCGGCATCGGCTTGTTGTACCAGTCGAGGACGACGGCGAGGTCGAGGTCGCCGCGTACGACGCCGGCGATGCCGCTCTCCGGTTCCTGTTCCGTGGAGCGGACGCGCAGGGCGGGGTGGCGGGCGCGCAGGTCGGCGAGCGCGGTGGGGAACAGGCCGCGGGCGGCGGTGGGGAACGCGGAGATCCTCAACTCGCCTACCACCTGCCCGCGTTGGGCCTCCAGGTCGGCCTGGGCCAGCTCCACCTGGGAGAGGATGCGGCCCGCGTGCTCCGCGAGCAGCCGGCCGGCGTCGGTGAGCCGTACGCCCCGACCGTTCTTGGCGAGGAGCTGCTGACCCACCTCCCGCTCCAGCTTGGACATCTGCTGCGACACGGCCGAGGTGGTGACATGCAGCCCCTCGGCCGCGCCGCTGACCGAGCCGTGCCGGGCGAGGGCGTCCAGGGTGCGCAGGCGCTCCAGGTTCAACATGTAAGCGATACTACGAGATAGCTGGCGCCAATTCTCGCTTGTGCTACGAGGTCCGAGCCAGGATCTTGGTATCCATGAGCACAGTCAGCACCGCCGCGACCACCGTCGACGCCGCCCTGATGCAGGCCGGGGACACCGCCACGCCCCTCCCCGTCCCCCTCCCCCGGCGCGCCCTCGACTGGCGGCTGCGGTTCGGGGCGCTCTCCCTCATCTGGGGCTTCAGCTTTCTGCTCATCAAGGTGGGCACGCACGGTTACGCCCCCTTCCAAGTCACGTTCGGGCGGCTGCTGTTCGGGACGGTGGTGCTCGCGGCGGCGATGGCGGTGAAGCGGGTGCGGCTGCCGCACGGCGCGCGCACGTGGGCCCATCTGGCGGTCGCCGCGTTCCTGCTCAACGCCCTGCCGTTCTCGCTCTTCGCCTACGCCGAGCTGACGATCCCGTCCACGCTCGCGGGCATCTGCAACGCGACCTCGCCGTTGTGGGGCATGGCCCTGTCCCTGGTCGCCCTCTCCGAGGACCGCCCGACCCGCGTCCGCGTGGCCGGCCTGGGCCTGGGCTTCCTGGGTGTCCTCACGGTCCTCGGTGCCTGGCAGGGCTTCAGCGGCCTGGACGCCACGGGCACGGCGCTGGCCCTGCTCGCCTCGCTCAGCTATCCGATCGGCTGGATCTACGTCCGCCGCACACTGGCGGGCACCGGCGCCTCGCATCTCTCGCTGACGGGTGCCCAGTTGCTCCTGGCCACGCTCCAACTGGCGGTCGTCACCCCGCTGTTCACGTCCATGCCGGCCCACTTCCCGGCCCTCCCCCTGCTGGCGATCGCCGCGCTGGGCGCCTTGGGCACAGGCCTCGCCGTCCTCCTCCAGTACGGCCTCGTCGCCGAAGTCGGCCCCACCACCGCCCAGATGGTCACGTACTTCATCCCGGTCATCGCCACGGCGGCGGGCGTCGCGATCCTGGACGAGTCGCTGACCTGGTCGACGCCGGTCGGGGCGGTGATCGTGTTGGCGGGGGCGGCGCTCACGCAGGTGCGGGCGAGGGGGAAGCGGTAGGTGACGCGGTGCGGGCGAGGGCGAGGGGACGTAGGGGCCCGCGAAGGGTCGGACGTAGCCGCGGATCGGCGTCGGCCTCCTGGCTGCGCGCTCAGGTGGAAGCGGGCGGCGGAGGGGCGGCAAGGGCCAGAGCCCGGCCGACGCGTATGCGCCTTGTCCCCGACTGTGCCTTGTCCCCGGCTGTGCCTTGTCCCCGACGCGCCGGTGGACCAGCGTCAGAGGTAACCGCGAACCGAGACCGGACCGCTCACCTCCGCCGGCGGCCCGGTCTCGGTGGCGGTCAGCGTCGAGACGGTCACACGCATACCCAGCGGGGCGCTGCCTCGGGAGCGCGCCCGGGGCAGCGGCCCAGGTAACGCGCTTACACCTCACCCCCGACGCGCCCGCATCGGGACGGTGACACGCATACCCAGCGGCACGCTCCCCCGGGACGGGCACCCGGGGCCGCGACCCGGCCAACGCGCATACACCTCACCCCCACCACACCCGCGAACCAGCCTCAGACATAACCGCGCACCGGCGCCGGACCACTCGCCGAAGCGATCGCCGCCGCCAACGGCCCGGCCTCGTCCGGCGTCAGCGTCGAGACGGTGACGCGGATACCCGGGGGTGCGCCCAGGCGGAAGCGGGCGCCCGGAGCCACCGCCCAACCGGCGTGGAGGAGGCGGGAGACCGCGCCGGTCTCGTCCGGTACCGGGATCCACACGTTGAGGCCGCTGGTGCCGTGCGCCGCGACCCCGCGCTCGGCGAGCGCGGCGATCAGCGCGTCGCGGCGGGCGCCGTACGTGGACGCCACCGCCGGTGTGTCCACCGCGCAGTCGGCCCACAGCCGGGCCACGGCCCGCTGGGTGATGCGGCTGACCCAGCCCGGGCCCAGCCGTTGGCGGCCTCGGACGCGGTCGAGAGTCACGGCGTCGCCGGTGAGCACGGCCAGCCGTAGGTCCGGGCCGTAGGCCTTGGCGACCGAGCGGACGAAGGCCCAGGTGCGGGTGGTGCCGGCCAGGGGGTGCAGGGGTTGATCGACGATGCCATGGCCGTGGTCGTCCTCGATCAGCAGGGTCTCCGGGTGGTGGCTGAGCACGGAACGCAACGCACGTGCACGCGTGCCGCTCACCACCGCTCCAGTGGGGTTCTGCGCCCGGTCGGTGACGATCAGGGCCCGCGCGCCGGACTCCAGCGCGGCGCGCACGTCGTCGGGGAGCGGCCCCTCGTCGTCCACGCGGACGGGGGTCACGCGCAGCCCCAGCGCCGGTACGAGGTCGAGCAGGCTGCCCCACCCCGGGTCTTCTACAGCGACGGTGTCCCCCGCCTTCAGATGGGCGGCCAGGACCCGCTCGATGGCGTCCAGCGAGCCGGAGGTGACGGCCACGGGGCCGGCCGGCACCCCGTCCGCGTCCAGCTCGGCCCGGGCGATGCGGGCCAGGTCGGGTTCGACCGGGTCGTCGCCGTACATGACCGGCTCCCGGTCGGCGTGTTCGGCTGCGGAGGTGAACGCCCTCACCAGGGAGGGAAGTTGTGCCGGATCCGGGTTGCCGTGGGACACGTCGCGCACTCCCGCCGGCACGTCGACCCGGATGTGCTCACGGCCGGTCGTGGCCGGCTTGGGCCGCACCCGGCTGCCCCGGCGCCCGGCGGTCTCGATGACCCCGCGCTCCCGCAGTGTCCGGTACGCGGCCGCGACCGTGTTCGGGTTCACCCCCAGCTCGACCGCCAACTCCCGCATGGGTGGCAGTAGTTGCCCGGGCTCCAGCTCTCCCGAACCCACCGCGCGCTCGACGTCCGCCGCAATGTCCGCTGCGCGTCGCCCTTCGATCCGATATCCTCCTAGCACAAAGCACACTATGCGCTAGTGCAATACAAATGGCAATCGGGCACCTAAGCCCCGAACAGCGAACACACCAACGGAGAGCACCATGCAGGGGACCACCACCCAGCCGACGTCACCGCCCGCCGCGTACACGCCGACCGACCGGACCGTCCCCACGCGCTCCGCGGAACGGGCGTCCTACGACAAGGAGTTGGTGCACGCGATACTCGACCAGGCCTACGTCTGCCACCTCGGCTTCGTGCGCGACGGCATGCCGATCGTGCTGCCGACGCTGTACGGGCGGGTCGGCGAGCGGCTGTACGTGCACGGGTCGACCGGCGCGCGCCCGCTACGGATGACGGGGCAGGCCGACCCGGGGCTCCCGGTGTGCCTGACCGTCACGCACGTGGACGGCCTGGTGCTGGCCCGTTCCGCGTTCCACCACTCGATCAACTACCGCTCCGTGGTGGTGCACGGCATCGCCCACCAGGTGACGGACCCCGAGGAGAAGCGGACGGCACTGGACGCGCTGGTCGACCATGTCGTGCCGGGCCGGTCGGCGGACTCGCGGCCCGCCAACAAGAAGGAACTCGCCGCCACCATGGTGATCCGCCTCGACCTCGACGAGGTCTCCGCCAAGCTCCGCACCGGCGGCGCGAACGACGACCCCGAGGACCTGGACCTCCCCCACTGGGCCGGAGTGGTCCCGCTCTCCCCCGCCTACGGAGCCCCGCTCCCGAACGACGACCTCGCCCCCGGCACCGAACTCCCCTCCTACCTGGCCGCGTTGTAATGATCGTCCACCCCTGGGACACGCCGCACGACGACGCCGAGTGGCAACACTGGCTCACCACCCACGACTTCGGCCAACTCACCGTCAACGGCCCTTCCGGCGAACCCCCGTTCGTCCAGCCCCTCCACTTCGCCTACGACCCGGAGCGCGGCGAGGCGATCACCCATCTCGCCCGCCCCAACCCGCTGTTGCCCGCGCTGGCGGCAGATCCGCAGGTGGTCCTGAGTGTCGTGGACGACTACGTCTACGTCCCCGGCCCCTGGCAGGCGGAACCGGCCGACCCGCCCGAGCACGGCGTGCCGACCAGCTTCTACGCGGCGGTCCAACTCCGGTGCACCGCACACCTGGTGGAGGACCCCGCCGAGACGGCGACCCTGCTCAACCGCCAGGTCGGCCACTTCCAGCCCGAGGGCGGCTCCTCGACGGTCGCGGCGGGCGAGGCGCCGTACGGACGGCTGTTGTCCGGCATCCGGGTGGTACGGCTCGAAGTGACCGGCGTACGCGCGAAGTTCAAGTACGCGGGCAAGCGGTCGACCGAGGTCCAGGACCGTATCGCGGCGGGGCTCGTGGAGCGGGACGGCCCTCGGGACGCGGTGGCTCGGGAGCATTTGCTACGGCGGCGGCGCGAGGGCTGAGGAGCGGAACTCCCTTTACACCAGGGCTCGTTCGTCCGCTACGGCCCCCCGTGCCTCCGTCATCGTGAGGCCCGCGACCGAGGCGAGCATCGGCAGGGTGCCGGCCAGGGTCGTGGGGGTCAGCGGTTCGCCGAGCAGGACGACGGCGAGGACGGCCGCGCTCACCGGTTCGAGGAGCATGATCACGGAGACCGTGGCGGACCGTACGACGGCGGCGGCCGCGAAGTAGAGCGCGTAGGCGAAGGCGGTCGGGACCGTCGCGATGTACGCGAGGAGCCACAGGACCCGGCCCGGCTGGGCGGTGTGCGGTACCAGCCCCTCGGCCAGGGCGAACGGCGGCAGGCACAGGGTGGTGACCGCGAACGTCCCAACTGCCGTGGCGGACGCGTCGGTTGCGCCGCCACGTCCCCAGCGCCGGGTCAACAGGGTCATGGCGGAACCACCGGCCGCCGAGACGACGGCGAGCAGCACGCCCGAGGGACGTACCGGTCGCGGCCGGCCCCAGGGACAGGACGGCGAGCCCGGTGAGCGCCCCGCCCACGGCGACCGTGCCGCCGACGCCGAGCCGTTCGCCCACGGTCAGCCGGGCGCCGAGCGCGACGAGGACGGGGCCCGCGCCGAGCGCGACGACGGTCGCCACCGCGAGGCCGGCGGCCTCGACGGCCGCGAAGTAGGCCGTCTGGAAAACGGCCAGCCCGAGGCCGGTCGTCACCGTCCGCAGAACTTTGCGGCGGAGTGGTTCGGACACGGCGGCGGGGCGGACCCTCGGCCGTCGCATGCGGTGAACGGCGAACAGCAGGACGAAACCGGCCGCGCAGCGCCAGAAGAACAGGGCGAGGGGACCGAGGTCGCTGGTCCGGTAGACCAGGGAGGCGGCCGCGCCCGCGGTGCCCCAGGCAACTCCGGCGACGGTCAGGTAGAACAGGCCTCGCCCGCCGGGCAGGCCGAGAGCGGTGTTCGACACGAGAGGTCTCCGCAGAGGTGCAGAAGGGCGACGAGGAACCCCTGTGGGCGGGGTTCATGGACTTCGTCTGCGGGCAGCACCATTCGGCCCGGGCGGTGCCGGGCGTGGGATCCGGGGGCCCGCCTCAGACGGCGGGCGGCGGAAGAACGAGTGCGTTCGCGTGCATGGCGGCCGGACTAAGGGCCGGCGGGTGAGAGACGCAGGTCATATTCGCCGATGTCACAGGGGGCCGGGCTGTCTCGTCTCGGGGGTGTAGCCACGGACGACCACAGCCCAGGAGGGCACACCATGGACGCACGACTGAACTGCCTCTCCAGCCCGATCGCCGGCAAGGCCGCCAAGCAGTTCATGGCGGTGGGCAGGACGCTCAAGGGGTCGGCGCTGCCTGCGCTGACGCAGGAACTGGTGGCGCTGCGCGTGAGCCAGATCAACGGCTGCGCCGTCTGCATCGACATGCACACCAAGGAGGCCGGGGCGGCGGGCGAGACCTCGGTGCGGCTGAACCTGGTCGCGGCCTGGCGGGAGGCCACGGTCTTCACCGAGGCGGAGCGGGCCGCGCTGGAGCTGGCCGAGGAGGGGACCCGGGTCGCGGACGCGGCGGGCGGGGTGAGCGACGAGGTGTGGGCGCACGCCGCCAAGCACTACGACGACGAGCAGCTCACCACGCTGGTCATCCTGGTCTCCTTCATGAACTCGGTGAACCGGCTGAACATCATCACCCGGCAGCCGTGCGCGGGCGACTACGAGCCCGGCATGTTCGGCTGAACGAGGCTGCTGAGCGAGACGGGCACCAACAGGCCACCAGGGAAAGGGGATTCGGCGTGAGCAAGGTCGAGGAGTTCGAGGAGCTGCGGCCGCTGCTGTTCTCGATCGCCTATCGGATTCTGGGCAGTGTGGGCGAGGCCGAGGACGCGGTGCAGGAGACCTGGCTGCGGTTCGACGGCACGGCGACCCGGCCCACGTCGACCAAGGCCTTCCTGTCGGCCACGGTGACGCGGATCGCGATCGATGTGCTGCGTTCCGCCCGGGTACGGCGGGAGGAGTACGTCGGCCCTTGGTTCCCCGAGCCGCTGCTGAGCGACCCGTACCAGGATCCGGCGCGGTCGGTGGAACTGGCCGACTCGGTGTCGATGGCGGCCCTTCTGCTGCTGGAGCAACTCAGCCCGCTGGAGCGGGCGGTGTTCGTGCTGCGGGAGGTGTTCGCCTTCGGCTTCGACGAGATCGCCACGACCGTGGGGCGTTCGGAGTCGGCGTGCCGGCAGTTGCTGGTACGGGCGCGTCGGCACATGGCGGACCGGCGGCCCCGGTTCGCCGCGGACCGGCAGGAGCGGGAGGAACTGGCGACCCGGTTCTTCGACGCGTTGAAGGACGGTGACGTGGGCGGACTACGTGAACTGCTCGCCGCCGACGTGCAGTTCGTCGGTGACGGCGGCGGGAAGGCCCCGCAATTGGCCAAGGCCGTCGCCGGGGCGGAGAACGTGGCCCGGGTGCTGGGCACGGTCTTCCCCTGGCTGATCCGCATCGACGTGTCGTACGAACTGCACCAGGTCAACGGCCAGCCCGGCGCGCTCTTCCGCGACCGCGACGGGAAGGTGCTCCACACCCTGGCCCTCGACGTGCTCGACGGCCGGATCCAGACCATCCGCGCGGTGATCAACCCCGACAAGCTCGGCCACATCGGCCCGGTCGCCGACGCCTGGGCCGTCGACCGCGAACTGAGGCAGGCCCGCCGCCGACCGAACTGACGGGCGGCGAACGACGGGCCAGCCACGATGGGCGGCGGGCCCGCGGCCGGTCTGGTGTGGGGGGCGCTGGAAGCTGTGGGTAAATCTAACCGCTGTCCACCCCGGTGACAGGTTAGAAATAACCCCAGCCTGCGGAGGGGAGGCGGGGACAGCGGGCGGGTGGCAGGCCGTGGGAGCCGGGACGGTAGGCGGCGGCCGGTCACAGCGGGGCGGCAAACCCTCGGGCGGCGGGCGGTGGGCCGTCGCGGTGAGCGCCGGGACGGCAGGCGGGTAGCGGGACGGCAGACCGTGGGAGCCGGGACAGTAGGCGGCGGCCGGTCACGGCAGGGCGGCAAACCCTCGGGCGGCGGGCGGTGGGCCGTCGCGGTGAGCGCCGGGACGGCAGGCGGGCGGCGGGACGGCAAGCCGTGGACGGCGAGACGGCAAGCCGTGGGAGCCGGGACGGCAGGCAACAGTCGGTCGCGGCGGACAGCAGGCCTGCGGGCGGTAGTCCGTGGGCTGCCGCCCGGTCGCGATGAACGCCGGGACGGCGGGCGGGCGTTCGGGATCATCGCGATGCCAGCCCGGACGGCAGGCGGGCGGTAGGACGACAGGCCGTGGGCGGCGAGCCGACAGGCGACGGCCGGTCGCGGCGGGCGGCAGGCCCGCAGGCGTCAGGCGGCGGGCCGATCGCGGGGAGTGCCCGGACGGCAGGCGAACGGCAGGCCCTGGGAGCCGAGGTCGGCAGCCGGCAGGCCTGCGGAGGGTAGGCGGTAGGCCTGCCGGGCGGCAGGCCGTAGGCGCCGATATGGCGGGTGGTGGGACGGCGGGGCGACCTGTCGTGCGGCGCGCTCAGGCCGTCGTCTCCCGGGTGGCCGGCTCTCGTTCCGGGCCGCCGCCCGCCACCGGTTCCCCGGAGCTCTTCGTGGGTGCGGAGGACTGGGCGATGAAGGCGCCCAGCAGGACCACCGCGCCCCCGATGATCTGCGGTGCGGAGAGGTGTTCGCCGAGGAGGATCCAGGCCAGGACGGTCGCGATGACCGCTTCGAGGCAGGCCACGACGCCCGCGACCTGCGGGGAGAGGCGGCGGACGGAGACGACTCCGGTGACGTACGCCAGGACCGTGGCGATCAGGACGATCCAGGCGAGCAGGAGGGCGGCCGGGACCGGGGTGCCGTTCATGTGGGCGTCGCCCGCGAGGATCGACCAGTCCATGGTCCAGGGGCGGGCCACGGCGGTCAGGACGAGGGTGCCGACGAGGAGGCCGTAGGCGATCACGCCGAGCGGGTCGGGGGCCTCGTCGCCGGCGTCGCCGCCCTGGTCGGACAGCACGAAGTAGCCGACCTGGCAGCAGGCGGCGGCGAGCGCGAGCAACAGGCCCACGGCGTCGAAGCTCAGGCCCGCCCACACCTCGACGACACAGGCGAGCCCGCCGGCCGCGAGGACCACGCCGAGCGCGGCGGCACGGGTGACCGGGCGCCGCTGCACGAACCGCACCCAGCCGAGCACGAGGGCGGGGGCGAGGTACTCCACGAGCAGGGCGACCCCTACGGGTATGCGGGAGATCGCGGCGAAGTAGCAGGCCTGGACACCGGCCACGGCGAGCAGCCCGAACCCGAGGAGCAGCGCGGGACGACTCCGTACGAGCGCGCGGTGCCGTACGGCGAGGGGCAGCATCACGAGGGCCGCGCCGGCCACCCGCAGCCACACCACGTGCAGCGGGTCGAGCCCCGCCTCGATCAACGGCTTCGCCGCGACCCCGGATCCCCCGAAGGCCAACGCGGACCCGAGTGCCAGGCCCAGCCCGACACCCTTGCCGCTGCCACCTCCGGCCGCACTGCTCTCAGACGTATGCACGGGCACATGATGACAGGGGATGACAGGAGCGTCACCCCTGTTGACACCTGTCTCAGGACGTGGACCCCCGACACGTCGTCCCGACCGGCCCCCCGGCCCACACCGCCGACCCGCTCAGCAACCCGTCTCAGCACCCCTGACGTACTCCCCTAAGCGCCCCTCGATCCAGATCAGCACCTCGGGGGACTCGATGCCCGCGCGGTGCAGGACCTCGACGGCACGGGACTCCGGGTCCGCGACGATCGCCGCGAGGAGGTCGATGCCGCAGGCCAGGTCGCCGTCGCGGAGTCCGGCGCGCTCGCAGGCGTACTCCAGCGCGCCGGCGGCCAGCGGCGACCAGCCCTCCGCCGCGGGGATCACGGGGATCGCGCCGGAGTCCTCGACCGTGCCCTGCCAGCGGAGGCCGTAGCCGATGCTGCGCTGGACGAGGTAGCCGAGGAGCCGGGCGATCTGCGGGCCGTCGCCGAAGACGGCACGCGCCTCGGGGTCCGACTCCAGAAGGCTGTGCAGCAGGTGGGCCGTGTCGATCTGCCGGTCCCCGTCCCGCAGGGCCCGGCGGCGCGCACCGGCGACCACCGCTGCCAGCTCTGCACTGAGCCTGGCATCGTTGTCCGCGCGGTGGATGCCTTGCTCGCGGGCCGACTGCCTGGGGATCTGGGGTTGCACACTCTTACCCCATCAGTCCCCCGCATTGAGGGCATCCCCGGAGGGTTGCATTTCGGCGTCCCACACAGAGTGGACCCGGGCCGACGGAATCTCCTCCTTACGGATGAGATCACGCCCCTTGACCCCGAGAGGCGCGCGCCCGGCCGCCGCGCGCCCCGTGCGCAACCGCGCCGCACCCGGCGTACGTCTTTCGCGAACGTGGAGAGCAGGTGCTGGCTGGTGGCATTGCCGGCGGTCGACGGCAGGCAGTACGTGTACCGGGTGTACGCCCCGGAGGACGCGCTGCTCGCCGACCTGTTCTGGGACGCGTGGCACTGCCACGACGAGAGTGCCCACCCGCGCGCGTGGGACCTGTTCGACGCGGCGGTCATACGACGGATGAGCTGAACCCGTAAGTCGGCGCAGGAACACAGCACAGCCACACAATTTCTGACGGTTCATCAGTATTGAATGTTGCGCGCCCTGCGGCTACGTTCCGCGACACGGTAGCCCGATACGAAGAGGTGGTCGCATGGCCGAAATCAGCGCGGAGGCACGCATCGAGGCCCCGGCCGAGAAGGTGTGGACTCAACTCACGGACTGGTCCGCGTACGGCGAGTGGAACGCGACCCACACCAACTTCCCCAAGGGCGGCCCGGACGTGCTGGCGGTGGGCGGGACCTTCCAGGAGAACATGAAGCTGATGGGCTTCCCGGCCGAGGTCGAGTGGACCATCGAGGAGGTCGAACCGGCCCGGGTGTTCGCCATCCGCGGCAAGGGCCCGATGGCCGTGAACGTCGCCACGCGCTACACGCTCACGCCCGACGGCGACGCCACGACGGTCCGGATCGACGGCGAGTTCACGGGTGCGGCGGTGTCGTTGATGGCGGGCAAACTGAAGGACTCGGGTACGGCCGCCCTGAACGAGTCGCTGCGCAAACTGGCCGGGCTGGTGGCCTGAGGAGCGCGCCGGGGCACCGCAGGAACGGGAACGCGCACAGGGAAGGCGCCCCACGGAAGTTCCGTGAGGCGCCTTGGCCTGCCACCTCTTCCGACCCCGAGGACATCAGTCCTCGTCGGCCAGAATCAGGTACAGCTTCTTGCGCGCGTCGTTGATGACGGTCAGCGCCTTCTCGCGCTGCTCCTTGCTGCCGGTCTTCCAGACCTGACCGAAGGCCTCCATCAGACCGAAGCCAGCCTGGCGGATCTCACTGAGGGCCTCCCAGTCGACACCGCGGGAAGCCTCTTCCCAGGGCGCGTCCGGACCTTCCTCCGCGGCGGTACGGCCGGCCTCGGTGAGGGCGAAGAGCTTCTTGCCGCCCTCCGACTCACTGGCGATCAGGCCCTCGTCCTCCAGCAGTTGCAGGGTGGGGTAGACCGAGCCGGGGCTCGGCTTCCACGCGCCGCCGCTGCGCTCGGCGATCTCCTGGATCATCTCGTAGCCGTGCATCGGCCGGTCCTTGAGGAGGGCCAGGATCGACGCGCGTACGTCGCCGCGCCGCGCCCTGCCACCCCTCGGGCCGCCGCGCCCTCGTCCACCCCAGGGGCCGGGACCGAAGCCCGGTCCGAAGCCGGGGCCTCCGGGGCCACCAGGTCCACCGGGCCCGAAGGGACCGAAAGCCCCACGCCGCCCGTCAGGGCCACCCCGGCCGCGCCGGGAGGGTCCGTCCTGTCCATGTCCACGCTCGTATCCGTGGGTACGCATCGCAATCACTCCATTCCATCGTTGATCTGTCGCGATGCGTCAACGATATATCGGGACTGTTCGGATGGCAACCCCCTTTCGATAGCCCGGTCCAGCATCCCCTCCTGACGACACCCCCTAGAGTCACCGGCGTGACCGAGCAGACGCCCTCCTACCTCGCCGCGATCCAGGAGTCGTACGACACCGTCGCCGCCGCCTACGTCCAACTCGTCAAGGAACCGGGCGAGTTGGACCCCGTGTCACGCGCGATGCTGGCCGCGTTCGCCGAGACCGTGCGGACGGCCGGGCTCGGGCCGGTCGCGGATCTGGGGTGCGGGCCCGGGAAGATCACGGCGTATCTGGCGGGCCTCGGGGTGCCCGTCTTCGGCATCGACATCTCCCCCAAGATGATCGAACTGGCCCGCCGCGCCCACCCGCACCTGACCTTCACCGTGGGCTCGATGACCGCGCCACCCGTCGGAGACGACGAACTCGGCGGCATCCTCGCCCACTACTCCACGCACCACACGCCGCCCGACCAACTACCCATCGTCTTCGGCGAGTTCCAGCGCGTACTCGCCCCCGGTGGCCACCTGCTGCTGGCCGGACACGTCGGAGACGACCAACTCCTGCGTCCCACACAGGCGTACGGCGGCCACCCCGTGTCCTACGAGTCCCACCTGATCCCGCCGGACCGGATCGCCGGGCTGCTCGCCCAGGCCGGACTCACCCTCACCGCGCGCCTGGTCCTGGAACCGGCCGAGGGGGCGAAGCGAACGCACGCCGCCTTCCTTGCCCGGAAACCGGAACGCCCCTCACCCTCATAGCCGCCCCCGAATCGGTCCAGTCCCCCCGAATTGGCCTTGGCCCGCGCCTCCGCGCAGCGCCTAGCGTCAAGCCATGCGGATTCGAATCGTCGACGCCTTCACCGACCGCGCCTTCGCCGGCAACCCGGCCGGGGTGCTGCTCCTCGATGCCTTCCCGGCGGACGACCGGCTTCAGAAAGTCGCGTCGGAGGTGAATCACGCGGAGACGGCGTTCGCGCACCGACTGCCCGAAGGCGGGGACGCCGACTGGGCGTTGCGGTGGTTCACGCCGTCGACCGAGGTCGCGATGTGCGGGCACGCGACCCTCGCCACGGCCCACGTCCTGCACAGCACCGGCACCCACGAAGGGACCGTGCGGTTCGCCACGCGGAGCGGTGTGCTCGTCGCCACGCCGGCCGGGGACGGGTCGATCACGCTCGACTTCCCGACCGCCCCGCTCACCCCCGAGACGGTTCCGGACGGTGTCGCCGAGGCGCTGGGGGCGGAGACGCTCCCCACCGCGTTCGACACCGGCCCGAACATCGGCGACCTCCTCGTCGAACTCGCCGACGAGAAGACCGTCGTAGGACTCGCGCCGGATCTCAAGGCCCTCGCCGCCGCCTCCGAGCGCGGCATCATCGCCACCGCCCGGGCCCAAGACCCCAGCCGGGGCTACGACTTCGTGTCCCGCTGCTTCTTCCCGAACGTCGGGATCGACGAGGACCCGGTCACCGGCAGCGCGCACACGGCACTGGCCCCCTACTGGTCCGAGCGCCTCGGGAACACGGTCCTCACCGGGCTACAGGCCTCACCCCGATCGGGGCGCGTCCGCACCGAACTCCGCGGCGACCGCACCCTGTTGACCGGACACGCCGTCACGGTGATCGACGGCGAGCTGCTCGCCTGAGCCTCACGCCGCAAACCTCAAGTCCCCTGCCCCGCAAGGGACTTACGCCGTCGGCAGCCATCCCACCTTCCCCGCAAGCAGCGCATAGCCGACGAACGCCCCGATGTCGAGCAGGGAATGCGCCACCACCAGGGGACCCACGCGACCCCAACGCCGGTACAGGTACACGAACACCACGCCCATCACCATGTTGCCGACGAAGCCGCCGATGCCCTGATAGAGGTGGTAGCTACCGCGCAGTACGGAACTGGCCACCAGCGCGGTGCCCGGCGTCCAGCCCAACTGGCCGAGGCGGCGCAGGAGATAGCCCACCACGATCACTTCTTCGAGGATCGCGTTCTGCATCGCGGAGAGGATCAGGACCGGGTATTTCCACCAGACGTCGGGCAGCGCCTCCGGTACCACCGTGAGGTTGAAGCCGAGGCCGCGGGCGGACAGGTAGAAGGCGATGCCGGTGCTGCCGATGACCGCCGCGATCGCGACCCCGCGGCCCAGGTCGGGCCAGGGCCGGGTGCGGTCGAAGCCGATCGTGCGCAGGCTCTCGCCCTCCCTCAGGAGGAAGTGCGCGACGAGCGCGACGGGGACGAGTGCCGAGGCGATCCCGAACAGCTGCCAGGCGAGATCAAGCCAGGGACGGCCCGGCGCGGCCGAGGCGTTGAGGGTGGCCGCCTGATCCTTGAGGCCTCCCGGTTTCGTGACCGACCCGACAAAACTGATCAAGGCGGACACTCCACTCGCACCGAGCGAAAGCCCCAGAACGAGCAGTGCCTCGGACCGGAGAATCCGCCGCGTGGGCCGCTCCAGCGGAAAAGTTTCGGCCACCTGCCCTGCCTCCACCTGCACACCTGCCTTCAGTTCGGAAATCCCGCCTCATGCCCATCTTCGCCCCGCTAGGGTCTCGAAAGAACTTACGAAGATCGTGCGCGACAGGCCGTTGGGGGGACGGACGCGGTTCGGGACGTACCTCCCCCATGTCTGCCATACGGCCGCACACCGGCACGTGGTTCAACAGGGAGGGGCATCACCGTCATGGGACGTCACAGCTTGCCCGATCAGTACGGTGCGGGCGGCAGCGACCCCCGTCCTCGCGCGCGCCGCCGCACGGTGGCCGTCGCCACGGTGCTCGTGCTGACCGTCGCCGGCGGTACCGCCGTCGCGGTGCAGAGCGGGTTGCTCTCCTTCGGTTCCTCCTGCCGGAAGGACGCGGTACGGCTGAAACTCGCCGCCTCTCCCGACATGGCTCCCGCTCTGCGCGCGGCGGCCGGACAGGCGCGCGACGAGAGCATCACGTCCGACGGGCAGTGTCTGAACATCTCCGTGACCGCCCAGGAGTCGTACAAGTTCGCGGACACGCTCAAGGCGGGCAAGCACCCGGACGCGCAGGTGTGGGTGCCCGACTCGGAGCTGTGGGTGAACGAGGTCACGTCGGCCGCCGACGCCGACGCGACGGAGGTGACTCCCACGGGCAACGTGGCCTCCACACCGGTCGGGGTGGCGATGGTCCCGGCCGCCGCGAAGTCGCTCGGGTGGCCGAAGAAGACGTACAGCTGGCTCGACCTGGCCGGTGCCACCCTCACGGACGACTCGCTGCGCCTGGGCGCGGCCGATCCGGCGCGCAGCGCGACGGGACTGCTGGCGCTCACGCAACTGAGCACGGCCGCCGCCAAGGTCAAGGGCGGGGCAACACAGGCCGCGGCGATGATGAAGACGTTGTCGCAGCGGACCTCGGACACCGACGGCCAGGTCCTGGACACCCTGCCGCGCAACGCGTCCGGCACCGAGCAGGGCAACCCGAAGCGCAACCAGGCGCTGGTCCTCAGCGAGCAGTCGGCATTCACGTACAACGCGTCGGCGGACAGCGACGGGAGCCTGGATCTCTTCTACCCGAAGGACGGTTCCCCTCGGCTCGACTACCCGTACAACCTGGTCGACCAGGAGCGGCTGACGACGGACCAGAGCCGGGCCGCGATCCGGTTCATGACGTATCTGAGCCGGCCGGCCCAGCAGAAGCTGATGGAGAAGTACGGCTTCCGGACGGATGACGACGCCGCGCCGAAGGCCGTGGTCGCCAAGGCCGGTGGCAGCAGTCCGCAGCCGTACGCCGTGGCCGCGCCCGAGCAGGCCTCCGACGCGGCGCTCCAAGAGGCCCTGGGTACTTGGACGATCACGGTGCAGAGCGCGCGGATCACCACGGTCGTCGACGCGTCCGCCTCGATGGCGGAGTCGGTGCCGGGGACGGGGCAGTCGCGCATGGATGTCACCAAGGCCTCGCTGTTGCAGGCGCTGGCCACGTTCACGCCCGAGGACGAGATCGGGTTGTGGGAGTTCTCGACGAAGCTCGACGGCGACAAGGACTACCGCGTCCTGGTGCCGACCGAGCGGCTCGGCGACCGCACCGGCGACGGCACCCAACGGGACGCCCTGTCAGCGGCGTTCGGCTCGCTGAAGCCGGTGCGGAACGGCGCGACCGGGCTCTACGACACCACGCTCGCCGCGTACAAGGCGGCCACGTCCTCTTACGCCAAGGGGAAGTTCAACGCGCTCGTCATCCTGACCGACGGCGTCAACCAGGACCCGGGCAGCATCTCCCGCTCCACGCTCATCAAGCAGTTGCGGCAACTCGCCAGCCCTGAGCGGCCGGTGCCGCTCATCATGATCGGGGTGGGTCCGGAGGCCGACAAGGAGGAGGCCCGCCAGATCGCCGAGGCGACCGGCGGCTCGGGCCACGAGGTGACCGACCCGGCTCAGATCCAGTCGGTGATCCTCCAGGCCATCGTGGCGGCGGGCGCGTCGGGCGCATCGGCCAACGCGGGCTGAAACAGGGTCAGTTCACCCCGTCCCACCCCACACCCCGCCCCACACTTCATCCCACCCCCACACCTCACCCCAGCGGCACCGGCTCCGGCAACCCCACCGGCCAGGTGTGGACCGGCTCCCCGAGATGCATCAACTCGCTGTAGCGGCGGGTCGTCGCGGCCAGCGCCGCTTCCCTCGTGAGCCCCTGCTCCAGGGCCCGGTGGAACGTGGCGGACTGCCAGGTCGCCCCGTTGGCCCGACGCCGGCAGCGCTCGTCGATCACGCCCAAGTACAGGTCCCGGTCGGCCGGTTCGACCCCCCACGCGTCCAGGCCGGCCTCCGCGAGCGGCAGCAGTTCGTCGCGTACGAGGGCCACCGCGTCGATCTCGGTGACGCCACCGAGGCGTCCGCGCCGGGGCCAGAGCAGGCGGGCGTCGATGCCGTGGCGGCACGCGGTGTCGAAGTTGGCGGCGGCCGCCTCGAAGGGCAGCCGGGTCCACACCGGCCGCGACTCCTCGGCGAGGGCGCGGACGACGCCGTAGTAGAACGCGGTGTTGGCGATGACGTCGGTGACGGTGGGTCCTGCCGGCAGGACGCGGTTCTCGACGCGCAGGTGCGGGACACCGTCGGCGATGCCGTAGACCGGGCGGTTCCAGCGGTACACCGTGCCGTTGTGCAGGACGAGTTCGGCGAGGGTGGGGATGCCGCCGGCGTCGAGGACGTCGAGGGGTTCCTCGTCGTCGTGGATCGGGAGCAGGGGCGGGAAGAAGCGCAGGTTCTCCTCGAAGAGGTCGTACGCCGACGTGACCCAGCGCTCGCCGAACCAGGTGCGGGGGCGGACGCCCTGGGCCTGGAGTTCGGGCGGGCGGGTGTCGGTGGCCTGCTGGAAGAGCGGGGGCCGGGACTCGTGCCACAGCTCACGGCCGAACAGGAAGGGCGAGTTGGCGCCCACGGCGACCTGTACGGCGGCGACGGCCTGGGCCGCGTTCCACACATCGGCGAAGCGGTCCGGGGTGACCTGGAGGTGCAGCTGCACGGAGGTGCAGGCGGCTTCGGGGGCGATGGAGCCCGAGGTGCAGGTGAGGTGCTCGACGCCGTCGATGTCGAGGACGAAATCCTCGCCGCGAGCCGCCACGATCTGGTCGTTGAGCAGGGTGTAGCGGTCGACCGCGGAGAGGTTCGAGGAGACCAGGTCGTCCCGGTCGAGCGTCGGCAGAATGCCGATCATCAGTATTCCGGCGTCGACCTCGCCCGCTTTCCGATGGGCATATGCCAGTGACGTACGGATCTCCTCGGCGAGCCGGTCGAATACCCGGCCCTCCAATCGGTGTGGGGCAATGTTGACTTCCAGATTGAACATGGCGAGTTCTGTTTGGAAATCTCGGCTCGCGATGCGTTCCAGCACCTCTCCATTCAGCATTCTCGGCATGCCGTCGGAGCCGACGAGGTTCAGTTCGATCTCCAGCCCCATGAGGTTCCTGGGGCGGTCGAACCGCTTCTCGGCCAGCAGCCGCTCCAGTCCCGTCAGACAGCGCCGCAGCTTGGCGCGGTAGCGCTGACGGTCGGCGAGCTCGAACGTTCCTCCCGAAACGACCTTCTCCCCCACGATGCGTCACCTCCTCGTCCCACTCGTCCCCGGGTCAGGAAGGATGATGCCCAGACCTGGCGATCGATAACGTCCCCGCACCGGCCCGGCGCCCGCTACTCTGGTCGAACGTGACCCGCGGCACATTCACGAGGCATGCGGCAGCGAGCAGTTCCCGGACAATGAAGACCTCGTGAAAAACGCCGACGAGAATTGGCCGACCCCATCGGTGACATATCCCGAGGTCATCGCCGTAGGGCCCGTTCGGAACCGGGATGATTCCCGTGAATCGCTGGCCTAATAGGTCCTTGTTGTTCATACGGGAAACGGCTAGACGAAACATCGTCTGAACCCGTGTCGTATAAACTCCGCGAACAAGGCAGAAGGTTGGCGCCCCGGTCCTGGAACCTGCCGTCTAGGTGACGTGCGGCAGGCCGTACCCATGTTCGCGGAACCCGGCCCGGCCTCCCTGACCCCGAGAGCTGACAGCGCCGTCCGCCCCCGCCCCGCCCTCGCGCCATCAGTGCCTGTCGAATGAGAGGCGACCCACCATGCCGCTGCATGTCCCCCCGGCTCCCGCGCCCGCCCTGCGCTCCGTTCTCACGGCACTCGGTTCTCCCACCGCGGTCCGCGAGGCCAAAACCCCGTCCCTGCGCGCGGCCCAGGGACCGGCGACACCCGAACTCCCTTTGCCCCTGCATGTGTTGGATCGCGTGTCCGCGGACGGGACGGCCGTCACCCGGCTGGCCGGATGGCGTTTCCTGATCCGCTGCGGGGACCGCGCGGTCGCCGCGGCCGAGACCATGCTGACCCCGGACGGCTGGGCGTTCTCGCACTTCTTCGAGGGCCCCTACATCGCCTCCACCGAGCGGGCGCTGCGCCAGGCAGAGAACATGAAGGGCGCCTACCAGCCGCGGCTCCTCTCCGTGCCCGGCCTCTACATGCTCACGCTCTGGCTGCACGGCGACCTCACCGAGGACGGCGCCGGCGGCCGCCCCGTCGCGACCGATCTGCTGGTCCCGCTGGCCCCGGCACCGCCCGGCATCGCGGCCCATCGTCCGCACCGGGTCGCCGAGTTGCTGCCGATGCTGACCCATCGGGTGTCTCCCGCGCCGCTGCTCGGTTCACCCGCCTGACTTTCCCCGCCGTCACCCCCGTACCCCGCCGCCGAATTCCCGGCAGCGGGGTACGATCGCGTTTCCGGCCCTTTCACGCTCGTAACGCTCGTCCGAGCACGAAAAAGCTCGTACGAGCCGGGAATTGGGATGAACCGTCCGCGCGGGTGATGCGTCATGAACCTGTGAGAAGCGGTGCTGCTAAATCCCTGCGGATCGACGTCCATGGGGCAACACTGGGTTCGGACCGACTCAACACCACGGGGGACGGAAATGACCACAACAGAGCGAGAGATCCCACCAATGTGCAAGCACCAGCCACCGTGTCCCACAGCCGAATCCGCCGACCGGGAATCCGCCCGCCTCATGGCGCACCACCCGGAACAGGGCTGGAGCCTGCTGTGCAACGGCGTTCTCCTGTTCGAGGACACCGGTGAGCTCCTGCCCGACGGGCAGATCATCGCCCCGCACCGCCAAGTGGTGACAGCCGCTTGAGCATTTCCCGCTTGAGCATTTCAGGGACATGAGGGGCCGGCCGCACACATGAGGTGCGCACCGGCCCCGACGCATTTCCGGGGTCGGTCACCCCGCGTAGTCGGCCGCTATCGGAGTGCCTCCTGGTAGTCGAACCAGTCGAAGGCCGCTTTCCCCTCGGTGACGTACATACCGATCACCCGTCCGGTGAATCCCCCTGCCACTTGCGTGGACAGATAGCGTCCGTCCAACTCGGCCAGTTCTACGGCGCCTTCGGCACCCTCCATGGAGAAGGCGAGGATGTCGGGGGCTCGCGTCTCGGCGTCCGTCGCGGTGATGTCGACGGTCAGGACGACCGGGCCCGGCGCCACCGGATGCTCGGCGACCCGCTGTCGTACCGGGCCGATCCGCGCGACCACGCCCACCACTCCCCCGGCGACCTCGACGTCGTAGTGATGCGCCTCGTCCATGCGGACGGAGAGGCCGGCTCGGCCGGAGCCGGGGTCGATCCGCACGGACGCGCGGCAGTCGGGGTGCTGCTGCCTGCGGGCGAGGAACGCGGGGGCGGACTTCGCGTCGAGGGTCAGCCAGCCCGGGCGCTCGGTCAGTGACCAGCTGTCGGCCGGCCTGCTACGCGGGGAGATCCAGGAGTGGGCGAGGTTCGGGGCGTTGAAGTCGTCGCGCACCGGCGGGAGTTGGAAGGGGTGCCAGGCCTCCGGCGCCGGGTGTTGTTCCCGTACCGGGCCGACCCTGGGCCAGCCGTCCACCCATTCCACCGGGGTCAGGAACGTCTCGCGGCCGAGCACGTGGAAGCCGGGGAACCAGCCCCGGGGCCGGGTGCCGAGCAGGACCATCCACCAGGTGCCGTCGGGGGCGGTGACCAGGTCCGCGTGGCCGGTGCTCTGGATGGGGAGGTCGGTGCTGCGGTGGGAGAGGATCGGGTTCGCGGGGGCCGGTTCGTAGGGGCCGCGCGGGGAGCGGGCGCGGGCGATGGAGACGCTGTGGCCGTCCGCGGTGCCGCCCTCGGCGATCATCAGGTACCACCAGTCGCCGACGCGGTAGAGGTGCGGGGCCTCCGGGTGCTGGAGTCCGGTGCCGGACCAGATCGGGAGCGGGCCCTCCAGGACCTTGCCGGTCGCCGGGTCGATGCGGGACACCGTCACCCCGGCGACGGCGCACCAGCAGGTGCCGTCCTCGTCCCAGGCCAGGTCGGGGTCGATGCCGGGCACGTCGACGAGGACCGGGTCCGACCAGGGGCCCTCGGGGCGGTCGGCGGTGACGAGGAAGGTGCCCTTGCCGCGCACGTCGGTGGTGATCAGGTGGAAGCGGCCGTCGTGGTGGCGGAGGGTCGGGGCGTAGATGCCGGCCGAGGCGGGGGTGTCGTCCGGCAGGTCCAACTGCCCCGGCCGGTCAAGGATGTTGCCGACCTGGCGCCAGTGCACCAGGTCCCGGCTGTGGAAGAGCGGGACCCCCGGGAAGTACTCGAAGCTGGAGCACGCCAGGTAGTAGTCCTCGCCGACCCGGCACACGCTGGGGTCGGGGTGGAAGCCGCCGATGACCGGGTTGTCGTAGGTCCGCATGTGTCCCCGCCCCTTCGCACGGCCCGGTCTCGAAAGTTTCGGGCCGTATCTCGAATATTACGGAGCCGGACTGTAGGTGGAACCTTCGGAGGGGGCAAGGGCGGGTGCGGGGGCGAGGTGGAGGCTGAGGACCATCGTGAGGCCGCCGCCGGGGGTGTCCTCGGCGCTCAGCGTGCCGCCGAGGGCCTCGGTGAAGCCGCGGGCGACCGCGAGGCCGAGGCCCACCCCGGCGCCGCGCGGGGCGTCGCCGTAGCGCTGGAAGGGTTCGAAGATGCGGTTCTTGGCCTCGTCGGGGACGCCGGGGCCGCGGTCGACGACCCGGATCTCGACGCGGTCGGCGATGGCACTCGCCTTGACCAGTACGGGAGTTCGCTCCGGGCTGTACTTCACCGCGTTCTCGACGATGTTGGCGACGGCGCGTTCCAGCAGGCCCTTGTCGACGGGGACCATGGGCAGGGTTTCGGGGATGTCGAGTTCGACACTGTCCTCGGGGACCCCGCCCAGCGCCATGGGGATCACCTCGTCGAGGTCCGCCTCGCGGATGATCGGGGTGACCGTGCCGGTCTGGAGGCGGGACATGTCGAGGAGGTTCCCTACGAGGTTGTCGAGGCGGTCGGCGCCGTCCTCGATGCCTGCCAGCAGCTCCGCCTGGTCCTCGTCCGACCAGGCGACGTCCTCGGAGCGGAGCGAGGAGACGGCCGCTTTGATGCCGGCGAGGGGCGTGCGCAGGTCGTGGCTCACGGCGGCCAGGAGTGCGGTGCGGATGCGGTTGCCCTCGGCCAACGCCCGTGCCTGGTCCGCCTCTTCGCGGAGGCGGCGGCGGTCCAGGACCACGGCGGCCTGTGCGGCGAAGGCGGCCAGGACGCGGCGGTCCTCGGCGGGCAGGACCCGGCCGGAGAGGGCCAGGGCCATGTGGTCGCCGACCGGTACGTCGACGTCCGCGTCCTCCGGGTTCTGGCAGGGGCGGGGGCCCACGCTGCCCGCGCAGGTCCAGGGTTCGACGTCGCTCACGCGCTCCAGCAGGGCGGCGGACTCCATGCCGAAGGTCTCCCGGACCCGTTCCAGGAGGGCCTCAAGGCTGGTCTCGCCGCGCAGTACGTTGCCCGCGAGGAAGGAGAGGATCTCCGACTCGGCGCGCAGCCGGGCCGCTTGGTGTGTGCGCCTTGCCGCCAGGTCGACCACCGACGCGACCGACACCGCGACGGCCACGAAGATCGCGATGGCGACGATGTTCTTGGGGTCGGCGATGGTGAAGGTGTGCACGGGCGGGGTGAAGTACCAGTTCAGGAGCAGCGATCCGACCGCGGCCGAAGCCAGTGCCGGGAAGAGTCCGCCGAGCAGGGCCGCCGCCACGGTCAGGGTCAGGTACAGCAACATGTCGTTGGCCAGGCCGACTTCGGGGGCGACAGTGCTCAACAGCCAGGTCAGCAGCAGCGGTCCGCCGATTCCGGCCAGCCAGCCCCAGACGATCCGGGCCCGCCCGAGCCGCGTACCCCGGTTCACGGGCAGTCCGCGTCCCTTGCCCGCCTCGTCGTGGGTGATGAGGTGGACGTCGAGATCGGGTCCGGACTCGCGGGCGACCGTCGAGCCGACGCCGGGCCCGAAGACGTACTGCCAGCCCTTGCGGCGGGAGACGCCGAGGACGATCTGGGTGGCGTTGACCCCGCGTGCGAAGTCGAGCAGTGCCGCCGGTATGTCCTCGCCGACGACATGGTGGAAGGTGCCGCCCAAGTCCTCGGCCAGGGTGCGCTGTTGGGCCAGTTCCTTCGGGGAGGCGGAGGTCAGTCCGTCGCTGCGGGAGATGTAGACCGCCAACACCTCACCGCCCGCGCCCTTTTCGGCGAGGCGCGCGGCCCGGCGGATCAGCGTGCGACCCTCCGGACCGCCGGTCAGCCCTACGACGATCCGCTCGCGCGAACCCCAGATCGCCGAGACGCGGTGTTCGCTGCGGTACTCCTGGAGGTAGGCGTCGACCCGGTCGGCGAGCCAGAGCAGCGCCAACTCCCGCAGGGCGGTGAGGTTTCCGGGCCGGAAGTAGTTCGACAGGGCCGCGTCGACCTTGTCCGGTTTGTAGATGTTGCCGTGGGCCATCCGGCGCCGTAGCGCGGGCGGTGACATGTCGACCAGCTCGATCTGGTCGGCGCGGCGGACGACCTCGTCCGGGACGGTCTCCTGCTGGCGGACGCCGGTGATGGACTCGACGATGTCGCCCAGGGATTCCAGGTGTTGGATGTTGACGGTCGAGACCACGTCGATGCCGGCGGCGAGGAGTTCCTCGATGTCCTGCCAGCGCTTGGCGTTGCGGGAGCCGGGGATGTTGGTGTGCGGCAGTTCGTCGACGAGGGCGACCTCGGGGTGGCGGGCGAGGACCGCGTCGACGTCCATCTCGGTGAACTGCGTGTCCCGGTAGGCGAGTTCGCGGCGTGGGATCTCCTCCAGGCCGTGCAGCATCACCTCGGTGCGGGGTCTGCTGTGGTGTTCCACGAAGGCGACCACGCAGTCGGTGCCCCGCTCGGTTCGCCGGTGCGCCTCGGACAGCATCGCGTACGTCTTGCCGACGCCCGGTGCCGCGCCGAGGTAGATCCGGAGCTTGCCGCGTCCCATGTCATCCTTCGAAGCGGTAGCCCATGCCGGGCTCGGTGATCAGATAGCGGGGGCTCGACGGGTCCCCTTCCAGCTTCCGGCGCAACTGGGCCATGTAGACCCGGAGATAGTTGGTCTTGTTGCTCTGGGTCACCCCCCACACCTCCTGCAACAGGTACTTCTGGGTGATCAGGCGGCCGGGGTTGGTGACCAGGATCTCCAGCAGATGCCACTCGGTGGGGGTGAGCCGGATGTCGTGTCCGGCGCGGGTGGCCTTCTTGGCGAGCAGGTCGATGGTGAAGTCGTCGGTGGTGACAAACGTGGTCGCCGGGGTGAGTGGCACGTCCTCGACACGGCGGACCGCCGCCCGTAGCCGGGCGAGGAGTTCGTCCATGCTGAACGGCTTGGTGATGTAGTCGTCGGCGCCCGCGTCGAGGGCGGCGACCTTCTCGTCGGATGCCTGCCGGGCCGACAGCACCAGGATCGGGACCCGGGTCCAGCCTCGCAGCGCCTTGATGACGTCGACGCCGTCCATGTCGGGCAGTCCGAGGTCGAGCATCACGACGTCCGGCTGTCGCGCGGCCGCGAGCCGGAGCGCGGTGGCTCCGTCGGGGGCCGCGTCGACGCCGTAGCGGCGGGCCTGCATGTTGATCACGAGGGCCCGTACGAGCTGCGGGTCGTCCTCCACCACCAGCACCCGTGTCATGGGGGTGTGCCTTTCGTGTGGTCCCTGGCATGGCGGCGGGAGTCGGCGGTGCCGGGATCTCTCCCGGGCCGCCGACTCCCCTGCCGGTCGTGTAACGCCATCAGCTCTTCGTCACAAGGGACTTGAGCGCGATGTTGAGCTCCAGCACGTTCACCGTGGGCTCGCCGATGAAGCCGAGGGTGCGGCCGTCGGTGTGCGCGTCGACCAGCTTCTGCACCTGGGCGACGGACAGACCGTTCTTCTCGGCGATGCGGTGGACCTGGAGGTCCGCGTACGCCGGGGAGATGTCCGGGTCGAGGCCGGAGCCGGAGGAGGTGACCGCGTCGGCGGGCACCTGGGATGCCTTGACCGTGTAGCCGGGCACCGAGTTGTCCTTGACGACGGCGGCCTTGGCGTCTTTCACCTGCTGGACGAGCACCTTGCTGTCGGCGGAGAGGTTGGTGGCGCCCGAAAGGATCAGCTTGTACTGGGTGTTGATGCTGTTGACGCCGAGCCCGTTCTGCGGCCGGCCCTGGAACCACTTCAGGTCCGGGTCCGGGGTCTCCTGCCCCTTCTTCAACGGCAGGTTGTACGACTGCCCGATGAGGGACGAGCCGACGACCTTGCCGTCCGCCTTGATCTCCGAGCCGTTCGCCTTGCCGGGGAAGATCCCCTGGGCGATGCCGGTGACGACCAGCGGGTAGATGACACCGGTCACCAGGGTCAGCACGAGCAGGGCACGCAGGCCCGCCCAGAGCAACCGGGCTGTGTTGGATACCGAGTTGTTCATGCCGATCAGCCGATTCCGGGGATGAGGGAGATGAGGAGGTCGATGATCTTGATGCCGATGAAGGGGGCGATCAGTCCGCCGATGCCGTAGATCCCGAGGTTGCGGCGGAGCATCTTGTCGGCGCTGACCGGCCGGTACCGCACGCCCCGCAGGGAGAGCGGGACCAGCGCGATGATGACCAGCGCGTTGAAGATGACCGCGGAGAGGATCGCGGAGTCGGGTGAGGCCAGGTGCATGATGTTGAGCTTGTCCAGGCCCGGGTAGACGGCCGCGAACAGCGCCGGGATGATCGCGAAGTACTTCGCGACGTCGTTGGCGATCGAGAACGTCGTCAACGCGCCCCGGGTGATGAGGAGTTGCTTGCCGATCTCGACGATCTCGATGAGCTTGGTCGGGTTCGAGTCGAGGTCGACCATGTTGCCGGCCTCCTTCGCGGCCGACGTGCCGGTGTTCATCGCGACGCCGACGTCCGCCTGGGCCAGCGCGGGCGCGTCGTTCGTGCCGTCGCCGGTCATCGCGACCAGCTTGCCGCCGGCCTGCTCCCGCTTGATGAGGGCCATCTTGTCCTCGGGAGTGGCCTCCGCGAGGAAGTCGTCGACGCCCGCTTCTTCGGCGATCGCCTTGGCGGTCAGCGGGTTGTCGCCCGTGATCATGACGGTCTTGATGCCCATGCGGCGCAGTTCGTCGAACCGTTCGCGCATGCCCGCCTTGACGACGTCCTTGAGGTGGATGACGCCCAACACCCGTGCGCCGTCGGTGTCTTCGACCGCCACGAGCAGCGGGGTGCCGCCGGCCGCGGAGATCCGGTCGGTGAGCGCGCCGGCGTCCTCGGACACCTCGCCGCCCCGCTCCCGGACCCAGGTGACGACCGAACCGGCCGCGCCCTTGCGGATCTTGCGCCCGTCCACGTCGACGCCGGACATCCGGGTCTGCGCGGTGAAGGCGATCCACTCGGCGTGGGCCAACTCGCCCTGGTGACGCTCGCGCAGGCCGTACTTCTCCTTCGCCAGGACGACGATGGAACGGCCCTCGGGCGTCTCGTCGGCCAGCGAGGAGAGCTGGGCGGCGTCGGCGAGTTCGGCCTCGGTGGTGCCGGGGACGGGCACGAACTCGGATGCCTGCCGGTTGCCGAGGGTGATGGTGCCGGTCTTGTCGAGGAGAAGGGTCGACACGTCACCCGCCGCCTCAACTGCCCTGCCGGACATGGCCAGTACGTTCCGCTGCACCAGCCGGTCCATGCCCGCGATACCGATCGCGGAGAGCAGCGCGCCGATCGTGGTCGGGATGAGGCAGACCAGCAGGGCCACCAGCACGATCATCGTGAGGTGGGTGCCCGCGTAGTCCGCGAACGGCGGCAGCGTGGCACAGGCCAGCAAGAAGACGATGGTGAGGGACGCCAACAGGATGTTCAGGGCGATCTCGTTGGGCGTCTTCTGCCGGGCCGCGCCCTCGACCAGGGCGATCATCCGGTCGATGAAGGTCTCGCCGGGCTTCGTCGTGATCTTGATGACGATGCGGTCGGAGAGGACCTTCGTACCGCCGGTGACGGCACTGCGGTCGCCGCCGGACTCGCGGATGACGGGCGCGGACTCGCCGGTGATGGCCGACTCGTCGACACTCGCGACGCCCTCTACGACGTCGCCGTCGCCGGGGATGATGTCGCCTGCCTCGCACACCACCAGGTCGCCGATGCGGAGTTCGGTGCCCGGGATCTGCTCCTCGACCGTGCCGTTCAGCCGCCGGGCCACCGTGTCGGTCTTGGCCTTGCGCAGGGTGTCGGCCTGCGCCTTGCCGCGGCCCTCGGCGACGGCCTCCGCCAGATTGGCGAAGATGACCGTCAGCCACAGCCAGGCGCTGATCGCCCAGCCGAACCAGTCGCCCGGGTCCTTGAAGGAGAAGACCGTGGTCAGCACGGACCCGATCCACACCACGAACATGACGGGCGACTTGACCATCACCCTGGGGTCGAGCTTGCGACAGGCGTCGGGCAGGGACCTGATCAGCTGCTTCGGGTCGAACAGACCCGCGCCGACCCGTCCCTCGTCCTTGTGACCGGTCGGCACATCGCTGTGCGGCGCCCGGGTCGGAGTGGCAGTGGACATCGAGTCCTCTTGGTCTTCTTGGTGTTCTTGGTTTTCTTGGTTGTCTGTGCGGGTGGTCATGACGCCAGCCCCTCGGCCAGCGGGCCCAGCGCCAGCGCCGGGAAGTAGGTCAGACCGGTGATGATGAGGATCGCGCCCACCAACAGGCCGGTGAACAGCGGCTTCTCGGTGCGCAGGGTGCCTGCCGTGACCGGCACCGGCTTCTGCTCGGCGAGCGAGCCGGCCAGGGCCAGCACGAACACCATGGGCAGGAAGCGGCCGAGCACCATCGCGAGTCCGGTCATGGTGTTGAACCAGTCGGTGTTCGCGTTCAGCCCGGCGAAGGCGGAGCCGTTGTTGTTGGCGGCGGAGGTGAAGGCGTACAGCACCTCGGAGAAGCCGTGCGCGCCGGAGTTGAGCATGGAGTGCGGCGGGGTCGGCAGCGCCATGGAGGCGGCCGCGAAGATCAGCACCAGGGCCGGGGTGATCAGGATGTAGCAGGCCGCGAGCTTCATCTCGCGGGTGCCGATCTTCTTCCCCAGGTACTCGGGTGTACGGCCGACCATGAGCCCGGCGATGAACACCGCGATGACCGCCATGATCAGCATTCCGTAGAGGCCGGAGCCGGTACCACCGGGTGCGATCTCGCCCAACTGCATGCCCAGGATGGTGATTCCGCCGCCGAGACCGGTGAACGAGGAGTGGAACGAGTCCACCGCGCCCGTCGAGGTCAGGGTGGTCGACACCGCGAAGATCGAGGAGGCGCCGACGCCGATGCGCGTCTCCTTGCCCTCCATCGCTCCGCCCGCGGCCTGCAACGCCGCGCCGTGGTGAGCGAATTCGGTCCACATCATCAGGGCGACGAAGCCGATCCAGATGGTGGCCATGGTGGCGAGGATCGCGTAGCCCTGCTTGATCGAGCCGACCATCACGCCGAAGGTGCGGGTCAGCGCGAACGGGATGACCAGCAGCAGGAAGATCTCGAAGAGGTTGGTGAAGGGCGTCGGGTTCTCGAACGGGTGGGCGGAGTTGGCGTTGAAGTAACCGCCGCCGTTGGTCCCGACCTCCTTGATGGCCTCCTGCGAGGCGACCGCGCCGCCGTTCCACTGCTGCTGCCCACCCATGAACTGCCCGACTTCATGGATGCCGGAGAAGTTCTGGATGGCACCGCACGCCACGAGCACGAGCGCGGCCACGACGGACAGCGGCACCAGAATACGGATCGTGCCGCGCACCAAGTCGGCCCAGAAGTTGCCGAGTTCACCGGTACGGGAGCGCGCGAAGCCGCGTACGAGAGCCACCGCGACGGCGATACCGACGGCCGCGGAGACGAAGTTCTGCACGGCCAGGCCGGCGGTCTGCACGACGTGACCCATGGTCTGTTCGCCGTAGTACGACTGCCAGTTGGTGTTCGTCACGAACGACACGGCCGTGTTGAACGACTGCGCCGGGTTGACCGAGGAGAAGCCCAGCGAGCCGGGCAGGATGCCCTGGAGGCGCTGGAGCAGGTAGAGGAAGAGAACGCCGACCGCCGAGAACGCGAGCACGCTGCGCAGATACGCGGGCCAGCGCATCTCGGTGTTCGGGTCGGCACCGATGCCCTTGTAGATCCACTTCTCGACCCGCAGGTGCTTGTCGGAGGAGTAGACCCTGGCCATGTAGTTGCCGAGCGGGATGTAGGCGAGTGCCAGCGCGCCTATGAGGGCGAGCAGCTGGAGGACGCCTGCGAGTACGGGACCCATGTCGTGGCTCAGAACCTCTCCGGGAAGATCAGGGCGAGGACGAGATAGCCCAGCAGGGCGACAGCCACGACGAGGCCGACGATGTTCTCGGCGGTCACAGCTTCGTCACCCCCTTGGCGACAAGGGCCACCAGCGCGAAGACCGCGATCGTGGTGACGACGAAGGCCAGATCGGCCATCGTGAGCTCCTGGAATGAGGTTCGGATGGAACGGACGCTTAGAGGTAACCGCGCCCGTGACCGGATATGGCCGCCGTTGACGGGTCCCTTACGGCGACGCATACGCCTTTGACGCGACTCTTACGGCGAGGCGGGGATCCAGGGGCGCGCGAGCCCCGCCCCCGGCGGTGAAGCAGGCGCCCGCGCCACCCTTCGGCGTCAGAACAGCCGGAACCGCAGCCGGCAGATCACTGCGTCCGTGTCCCGCCGAACGGCATGGGCGACGACGGCCCCGCGCTGGTTCTGGAGGAGCCGTTGCCACAGCCGTACGGGCTCCACCTCGGCGATCAGGACGGTGACCCGGGTGTCCGGTTCCGTCGCGGAGACGTCCCGTACGTAGGCGGCGATGGGGCGGCCCAACGTGCGGCGCTCGCAGGGGAGTTGGACCAGGGGGACGCCGGGGTCCCATTGGGCCCAGGCGCGTTCCAGGGCGTGGAGGTGGGCGCGGTCCTCCGGGTCGGGGTAGCAGACGGTGACCGCGCGCACCTCGTCGCCGAGGGAGGCGGCGGCCGTCAGCGCCTCGGAGGTGAGGCGGGAGAGGGACGAGACCGGCACGATCACCACGGACCGGTCGCGGTGCGGGGGGTCCGGGATGCGGCCGAGGCCCAGTCGCTCGCCGATGTGCGCGTAGGTGCGGTGCACGGTCTCGAAGGCCAGCACGAGCAGCGGCAGGGTAATCACGATCAGCCAGGCGCCCTCCTCGAACTTGGTCGCGGTGACGACGACGGCCGCGACGCCGGTGAGGAGCGCGCCGAAGCCGTTCAGCAGGGCTTTTCCACGCCAGCCGGTGCCGCGTTCGCCACGCCAGTGCCGGACCATGCCGACCTGGGCGACGGTGAAGCCGACGAAGACGCCGATCGCGAAGAGCGGCACGAGGGTGTTGGTGTCGCCGCCGGAGAAGACCAGCAGCGCCGCCGAGACAGCGGCCAGCGCGAGCACGCCGTGCCGGTGCACCTGACGGTCGGCCTTGAGGGCGAAGACGTGCGGGAGGTAGTTGTCGCGGGCCAGCAGCTTCAGCAGCACCGGCAGCCCGCCGAAGGACGTGTTCGCGGACAGGGCGAGCAGGATCATCGTCGCGAACTGGATGACGTAGAAAGCCCAGTTGTGACCGAGGGAGGCGTCCGCGAGCTGGGCGAGGACGGTGACTCCCTGGACCGGCTGGAGGTGGAAGCGGGAGATCAGCACCGACAGGCCGATCAGCATCACGCCGAGCAGCGCGCCGAGGGCGACCTCCGCGCGCTGGGCCCGCTTCGCGCGGGGCGTGCGGAAGGAGGGCACGGCGTTGGCGATGGCCTCGACGCCGGTGAGGGCGCTGCATCCGGAGGCGAAGGCCTTCAGCAACAGCAGGGTGCCGACGCTCGTGGCGTTGTCGGCGAGCGCGGAGGCGTGTCCGTCGGCGGTCGCGGTGCTCACCGGCGCGGACCGGAACAGGCCGACCGCGATCAGCACGAGGATGGAGCCGACGAACACGACGGTCGGCACGATGAAGGCGCGGGCCGACTCGACGATCCCGCGCAGGTTCACCGCCGTGACCAGCACGAGCACGGCGAGGCAGAGCCACAGCCGGTCGTCGTAGAGTCCCGGAAAGGCCGAGGTCAGAGCGGCAACCCCGGCCGTGACGGCGACCGCGACGTTCAGTACGTAGTCCAGCACCAGCGAGGCCGCCGCCACCAGGCTGGTCCGCGCGCCCAGGTGGGTCTTCGCCACGGCGTAGGAGCCGCCGCCGTCCGGGAAGGCCGCGATGACCTGCCGGTACGACGCGACGAGCACCGCGAGTAGGCCGGCGATGGCGAGCGTGACCGGCAGGGTGTAGCCGAGCCCGTGCGCACCGGCGGCGGCCAGCACGAGGACGATCGCCTCGGGGCCGTACGCGACCGACGCCATGGCGTCCAGGGAGAGGGCCGCGAACCCGGCGAGGGCGGTGAGCCGGTGGCGTTCGCCGGTATCCGGAGGCTCCTCGTCGGCGGGCGTCGCACCCGGCTGGACAGTCAGAACGGTCATGCTGATGGCTCCTTCACGTACGGACGCGCGGTGACGGGAACGCGCGAGTGCGCTTCAGGTTCGGTCCCGCCGCCGCCGGTTTCTCCTTCTCCCTGCGTCTTCTTCGCGCCGAACACGCGTTCTTTGACGCGAACTTGACGACCGTGTGACCTGCGCGACCGCCCTCCCCCGCTGCGACGGCGTCAAGAAGCACCGGCCGCCCGTCAGAGTCCCGTCAAGGCCCGGCCTCCGTACGCCAGGAGTCCCTACCGTCGCCACCATGGGACGCCCCGACGACGCACCCGCGTCCGCGCACGACCGCCGGTGGAGGCGCGACCTGCGCGACACGTTCCGCTGCGCGGGCGCGCTGCTCGGACTCCTGCTGCTCGTCGACCACTTGAGCGGCCGCCTCACCCTGTGGCGCGGCGCGCTCTGGCTCGCCCTCGCCGTCCTGCTCCTCGTGGTGCTGTACCCGGCCCGGGTCCGGGCGGGCGAGGGCTGGCTGTCCTCACGCGGCCCGCTGCGCGAACGCCGCGTCCGCACGGACCGCCTGGTGTCGGTGCGCTGCCTGGACGGGATCTCTCAACGGCTGTTGCTGCGCGACGAGTTGGGCGGCCGGGTCGAGATCGACCCCGACGTCCTGGTGCACAACCCCGACCTGTGGCACCGCGTCTCCGAGGACTCCCGCGGGTCTCTGACCTCCGGCTCGCTCACGTGCGGGACGACCGCCCTGCGCCGGATCGCGGAACGCGTCGAGCGCGAGACGGCGGAGACCGTGTTCAAGGTGTCCGGCCTGGAGTAGCGGCCGCTGTTGAAGTCGAGGGGTCCGCCCATTCGGCCAACGGCAACGACACGACCATCGTCAGGCCACCCCCCGGTGTGTCCTCCGGCGTGAGCGTCCCGTTCATCGCCTCGGTGAGGCCACGTGCGAGGGCGAGCCCGAGACCGAGCCCGGTGGTGTTGTCCGTGTCGCCGAGCCGCTGGAAGGGCTCAAAGAGGCGTTCACGTCCATTAGTTGGGAGCCCGGGCCCCCGGTCCACGACCCTCAACTCCACCCGGCCGCCCAGCGCACTGGCGGTGACCATGACCCGGCGCCCGGCCGGGGTGTGCCGGGCCGCGTTGCCTGCGAGGTTGGCGATCACGCGTTCCAGCAGCGGCGGATCGACGAGCACCGGCGGTATCGACTCCACGTCCCGCAGGTCCACATCGGGCACGTCCGCGAGCGCCATCGGCAGCACCTCCTCCAGGCTCGTGGCCCGCAGACTCAGCGGCAGGACTCCCGCCTCAAGGCGACTCAGATCGAGGAGGTTCTCCAGCAACCGGTTCAGCTTGGCCATCGACTCGTCGGCGGTGGCGAGGAGTTCGTCCCGGTCCTCTTCCGAGAACTCAACATCCCGCCCACGCAACGAAGTCACGGCCGCCCACCCCGCCGCGAGCGGCGTCCGCAAGTCGTGTCCTACGGCCCGCAGCAGCGCCGTACGCAAACGGTCGGCGGCCTTCACCGGCTCGATCTCGGCGGCGGCCTCGGCGAGTTGGGCCCGTTCGACGGCGGACCCGACATGCGCGGCGAAGGCGGCCAGCACCCGCCGTTCCGACGACGACAGGGTGCGTCCGCGCAGGACCAGGAAGGCGCCGGGACCCGCGGGGACGGTCGTGACACCGCCGCCGATCTCGTGATCCGGTGGCCGGTCCACGAGTTCGGCCGAGTCCGTGCCGAAGGTCTCCCGCGTGCGTTCGAGCAACGCCGGGATCGTCTGGCCGCCGCGCACGATGCTGCCCGCGAGGGAGGACATCGTCTCGGCCTCGGCGGTGGCACGCGCCGAGCGCCGGGACAGTCGTAGCGAACGGTCCACCACGGCGGCCACGGTCGCCGCCACCACCGTGAACACCCCTAGCGCCAGAAGGGCGTTGGGGTCGTCCAGGGTGAACTGGCCGATGGGCGGGATGAACCAGTAGTTGAGGAGCAGCGACGCCGTCACCGACGCGATGACCGCCGAGGTGACTCCGCCTATGCAGGCCACCCCGACCACGGCGAGGAGGAACAGCAGGGCCTCGCTGGTGAGGTTGACCGTGCCGCGCACTTGGGCGAGGCAGACGGTGAGCAGCACCGGCAGCACAAGTCCCGCCACGGGACCGGCAATCAGCCGTGCCGTCGAGAGGGTGCGGCGGCGGGACGGCAGCAGGGTGCCGCGCCCGGCCCGCTCGTGCGTGACTCGATGAACGTCGATGTCTCCGGACAACTCGGTCACCGTCTCGCCCGTGCCGAGGCCGGTCAGGAACCGCTCGAAGCGGCCCCGGCGGCTGGTGCCGAGGACGAGTTGGGTGGCGTTCTCGGTGCGGGCGAACTCGACCAGGGCGGTGGCGACGCCGTCGCCGACCACCGAGTGGTAGCTGCCGCCCAGGTCCTCGACGAGCCTGCGCTGCCGGGCGAGCGACGCATGGGACACCCCGGCGGCGAGTCCGTCGCTGCGGGCCACGTGCACGGCGAGCAGGTCACCGCCGGCGATGGGGGTCCCCCCGGTCGAGCGAAGCCGAGAGTGGGGGAGGTCGGCGATGCGGGCGGCGCGCCGGATGAGCGTGTCGCCCTCGGGCCCGCCGGTGAGCGCGACGACCACCCGTTCCCGGGTCTCCCACACCCCGCCGATCGCGTGCTCGGCGCGGTACGTGTGCAGCGCCTCGTCGACCCGGTCGGCGACCCACAGCAGCGCCAACTGCCGCAGGGCGGTGAGGTTTCCGGGCCGGAAGTAGTTGGCGAGGGCCGCGTCGATCTTCTCCGGTGTGTAGATGTTGCCGTGCGCCATGCGCCGCCGCAGTCCCTCGGGCGGCATGTCGATCAGTTCGATCTGCTGGGCCCGCCGTACGACGTCGTCGGGCACCGTCTCGTGCTGCGGGACCCCGGTGATCTTCTCGACGACGTCCTTGAGGGAGGCCAGGTGCTGCACGTTGACGGCGGTGACGACGTCGATGCCGGCGGCGAGCAGCATGTCGATGTCCTGCCAGCGCTTGGCGTTGCGCCCGCCGCCGGGGACGTTGCTGTGCGCGAACTCGTCGACGACGGCGACCTCCGGGCGGCGCGCGAGCACCGCGAGCAGGTCCATCTCCTCGAAGTAGCCACCCCTGTAAGCGCATTGGGCCCGGGGCACCACCTCCAGGCCGTCGAGCATCGCCTCGGTCAGCGGGCGCCCGTGGCACTCGGCGAACCCCACCACCACATCGGCGCCCCGAGCGGCCCGGCGCCGTGCCTCGTCGAGCATGCGGTAGGTCTTGCCGACACCCGGGGCCGCCCCGAGGTAGACCTTCAGTCGCCCACGTCGTACGTCGTTCATCGCCTCCCAGACAAGCGCCCCGCGCCCGCTCGGGCAGGCTTCTTGACGCGTCTCTGGCGCCGCCCGCGAGGACGTTGACACTGTCTTGACGGCGCCCGGCCGGGTTAGGGTGAGCGCGGTGTGCCGGGAAGTCTGGTCGGCGGGGAGTCCGCATGGGCTCGTCCAAGACCACAAGGGGACGGCATGCGCGGCGTCGGTACGGTTCTGGCACTCGTGGTACTGGCGACGCTGGTCGCGACGTTCGCCCGCCGCTGGCGGATCCCCGCACCCTCCCTCCTCGTGGTCGCCGGTCTCGCCGTGGCCCTGCTGCCGGGCACCCCGGCGATCGAGATCAGCCCGGACGTGATCGGCCTGGTCGTCCTGCCGCCGCTCCTCTACGCCAGCGCCGAGGACATGTCGTGGCGCGAGTTGAAAGCCGTATGGAAGCCGGTCGGGATCCTCGCGATCGGCCTGGTCCTCGCGTCGGCGGCGGCGGTCGGCTGGGTGGCCTCGACGGTGACCCCGCTCTCCTGGCAGATGGCGCTCGTGCTCGGCGCGGTCCTGGCCAGCACCGACCCGGTCGCCGTCACCGCGCTGGGCCGACGGCTCGCCCTGCCGCCCCGGGTCCAGATCCTCGTCCAGGCGGAGTCCCTCTTCAACGACGCGACCTCGCTGGTCCTGTTCCGGGTCGCGGTGAGCGTCGCCGTGGCCTCGGCGGCGGCCAACTGGGGTGCGGCGGGCGGGGAGTTCGTCGTGCTCGCGGGCGGCGGAACGGTCATCGGGGCGGCCGTGGCGTACGTCGTGACCCTGATCCGCCGACGCACCGAGGACCCGGTCCTGGAGACGGTGATCTCCCTCGTCACGCCGTACGCGGCCTACGTCCTGGCGGAGGGCGCCCACACATCCGGCGTGACCTCGGTCGTGGTCGCCGGAGTCGTCCTGGGCGGCCACGGCGATCGCCTCACCAACGCCCGCATACGGCTCCAACTGCACGCCGTCTACGGCACGGTGGTGTTCCTCCTGGAGAGCGTGGTGTTCTCCCTGATCGGCCTCGCGCTGCCCGCCCAGGTACGGGCACTGTCCGACGGCGACCGCGCGTGGCCCCTGTACGCGCTCGCGGTGGCGGGCACCCTGATCGCCGTACGACTGCTGTGGCTGGCGCCCCTGTCGGCGGTGGTGCAACGCAAGGGCGGGGTGCACAGGGTGAATTGGCGGGTGCCGATGGTCCTGACGTGGGCGGGCACCCGGGGTGTCCTCCCACTGGCGGCGGCCCTGTCGATCCCCGAAGTCACCAGGACGGGCGCCACGTTGACCGATCGCCCGCTGGTCCTGGTCCTCACCACCTCGGTCGTGGTCGTCACCCTCGTCGTCCAGGGGTTCACCCTCGCGCCGGTTGTCCGCCGCTCCGGCATCGCCCTGGAACCCGACCACACCGAACGCGAAGAGGCCTCCGCCCGCTGCCGGTTGGCCGACGCGGGCATCCGCCGCCTGGACGAACTCGCAGAGCTGGAAGCCGTACCGGACGTCGTCCTGGACCGCCTCCGCCGCGGCCTCAGCGCCCGCCTCGACGACGCCCGAGACCGCCTCTCCGACAACAACACCCAAGCCACGCACGCCGAATCAGCCGACCTGGTCTACCGCCAACTCCGCCGCGACCTGATCGCCGTGGAGACGGTGGAACTACAGCGCCTCTACGACGACCACACCATCAGCGACACGACCCGCAGACGCCTCCAGCGGTCGCTGGACCTGGAGGAAGCGCGGCTGACGGACGTGTGACTGCCCAGTGGAGATCGGCGGGCCGCGCCCGCAGCCCGAGAACCGTGAGCGCGGCTGCCGCGAGGAGGATCCCGAGCACCCAACCTGCCGCCCCGGTCCTTGCCCCCTCCCCGTCCACATCCCCACCCCGTTCCCCACATCCCCTAGGGGCGCGGGGAACTGCGCACCCAGCCACAACACACCCGCACTCGCCACACAACAGAACCCCCGAGCTCTTAGGCGACGAAACACCCCCACCCCCGTAACGCTGGGTATCCGCCACCCCCAACCACCCCCTCCCCACCCCCATACAGCCCAACGCACCCCCAACCAGCCCGATCTCCCCTTTCCTGATGCGCCCCCTCCTCCAACCCGGCCAGTCTTAACGCAAGATTGACGCCGAACGCCCCCACATCCATGGGCCCACGCGTCACTCTCCGCTTACGCTGGTGCCGCCGTCCGCGTGATGGCCAGAGCCCACACGCTGACCCGCACCCGCACCTCAGGAGCACGCCGATGGCCACGACCGAACCCCCTCCCAGTCGTCTGCGCGCCTGGATGCTGGAGGGCCTGGCCGACATGGGCAAGGGCGGCACGCACGCCACACAGGCCGCACCGGAGCCGGAGCAGCACGTCCACCAGGGCCAGCGCTGGTGGCGGGTGATGTGCCTGACCGGCGTCGACTACTTCTCCACCCTCGGCTACCAGCCCGGCATCGCGGCCCTCGCCGCCGGCCTGCTCTCCCCCGTCGCGACGATCGTGCTCGTGATCGTCACCCTGGCCGGCGCCCTCCCCGTGTACCGCCGGGTCGCCGAGGAGAGCCCGCACGGCGAGGGTTCCATCGCGATGCTGGAACGGCTGCTGTCGTTCTGGAAGGGCAAGCTGTTCGTCCTGACCCTGCTCGGGTTCGCGGCGACGGACTTCCTGATCACGATCACCCTGTCGGCCGCGGACGCCTCCACCCACCTCGTGGAGAACCCGCACCTGACGAGCATGCTGCACGACAAGCAGATGCTGATCACGCTGATCCTGGTCGCCCTGCTCGGCGCGGTGTTCCTCAAGGGCTTCCTGGAGGCGATCGGCGTCGCCGTGTACCTGGTCGCGGCCTACCTCAGCCTCAACGTCGTCGTCGTGATCGTCGGCATGTGGCACGTGATCACCCAGGAACACGTGGTCACCGACTGGACCAGCGCCCTGACCACCGAGCACGGCAACGTCTTCGCGATGATCGGCGTGAGCCTGCTGGTCTTCCCCAAACTCGCCCTCGGCCTCTCCGGCTTCGAGACCGGCGTCGCCGTCATGCCGCACGTCGAGGGCGACCCGGACGACACCCACGACAACCCCAAGGGCCGTATCCGCGACACCAAGAAGCTGCTGACGACCGCCGCGCTCATCATGAGCGTGTTCCTGATCGCCACCAGCTTCATCACCACCGTGCTCATCCCGGAGAAGGAGTTCAAGGCCGGCGGCCAGGCCAACGGCCGCGCGCTCGCGTATCTCTCGCACGAGTACCTGGGCAACGCCTTCGGCACGGTCTACGACCTCTCGACCATCGCCATCCTGTGGTTCGCCGGCGCCTCCGCGATGGCCGGCCTCCTCAACCTCATGCCGCGCTACCTGCCCCGCTACGGCATGGCCCCGCACTGGGCCCGCGCCGTCCGCCCCATGGTGATCGTCTTCACCCTGGTCGCGTTCCTGGTCACCTGGATCTTCGACGCCAGCGTCGACGCCCAGGGCGGCGCCTACGCCACCGGCGTCCTGGTCCTCATGTCCTCCGCCGCGATCGCGGTGACCATCGCGGCCCGCCGCGCCCAGCAGCGCAACTGGACCGTCGTCTTCGGCGTCGTCTCCGCGGTCCTCCTCTACGTCACCGTCGTGAACGTCATCGAACGCCCCGACGGTGTGAAGATCGGCGCCTGCTTCATCGCCGGCATCATCCTGGTCTCCCTGCTCTCCCGGCTGGCCCGCGCCTTCGAACTCCGCGTGACGAGCGTGCAGTTGGACCCCATGGCGGAACGGTTCATCCGCGACGTGGCCAGCCGGAAGATCCGCTTCGTCGCCAACGAGCCCGACCGCCGCGACAAGGCCGAGTACCGGGACAAGATCGAGCAGATCCGCAACGACAACGACATCCCCGGCGAGGACTTCGTGTTCGTCGAGGTGACCGTCCTCGACGCCTCCGAGTTCGAGGCGGGACTGACGGTGCGCGGCGAGGTCCTGCACGGCCGCTACCGGGTCCTGACCCTGGAGTCGTCCTCCATCCCGAACGCCCTGGCCGCGCTGATGCTCCACGTCCGCGACTCGACGGGCCGCATCCCGCACATGTACTTCGAGTGGACCGAGGGCAACCCGTTCGCCAACTTCCTCCGCTTCTTCCTCTTCGGCCAGGGCGAGGTCGCCCCGGTCACCCGAGAGGTCCTCCGTGAGGCGGAACCGGACCGCACCCGACGCCCGCGCGTCCACACGGGCTGACGGCACACCGCGCCCGCGCACGCACACCGGCGACCGTTCGTAGACCGCCCGAGCCGACGCCACCGTAAGAGGCACGACAAAATCCGGCACCGGTGTGTAAGAGCCCCGTCAGCGGCCCCCGCAGCGCGCCGTCCGCGGCCTACCGTCGGGCTCATGCGGCACAGCACCCTCCCACCGGACCCGGCCGGCGATCGCCATTGGCGTGGCGACGCCCGGCTGGCGACGGGCTGTGCGCTCGGCTTCCTCGGTATGACCCTGCTGGTCGACGGGGAAGCCGGAACCCTCACGCTGATCCGCGCCCTGCTGTGGTTCGCCCTGTCGGCGGTGCTCTGCGCCGTCCTGCTGCCGCACCGCGTCACCGCGGGTCCCGGCTGGCTCACCGTGGACAGCCCGCTGCTGCGGCGCACGGTGCACACGGACGCCCTGACCGTCGTACGACAGTACGGCGACGTCTCCGCACGCCTGCTCCTGCGGGACACATACGGACAGTGGCTGGAACTGGACCCCCGCGTCCTGGTCGCCAACCCCCTGCTCTGGCACGAGCTGGACACGGGCATCCGGCACTCGATGGAACGCGGCACACTGCGCCAGGGCACCGATGTCCGGCGTCACCTGGGCCATCTGATCGACGACGAGACCGCGCGCTCGGTGCTCAAGGCGTCGGGGATTTCCTGACCGCGCGCCGCGTCCGGCGGATCAGGACCTTGCCGAAGCCCAGTTGCCCGGCGATCTCGATCCGCAGCTCGACCGGAGCCCCGGTGCCGCCGGGCCCGCGTGTCTTGACCTTGCTGTAGTTGAGCACCAGGGAGTCCGTGTCCACCACGATGCCGGGCGGGAGCAGCAGCCGTAGCGAACCGAGGTGCATGTCCAGGTCGATGTGCAACGTGCCCTGAGTGATCACCGCCTCGGTGAAGTCGAGGGTCACATCGCCCAGGCGCGACTGGATCTCCAGCCGGCGCGGCACCACCCAGCCGTCACCGCGCCGCGTCGAACCGCCGTTCTGCTCGATGCGGGCGACGTCCTTCACCTCGACCGGGGTCGTGCCCGCCACCACCGGCAGGTCGGCCGTCAGGACCGCCAACTCGCCCATCGTGCGGGCGGACAGGGCGGCCTCGACGCGCTCGTCGAGTTCCTCGGCGGTCAGTCTGCCGTCGCCGGCCGCGCCGGTCAGCACGTCCACGACCCGGTCCCGGTCCGCATGCGAGGCCCGCAACGCGGTCGTGCTCATCAGCTCACCCGACATACCCTCACCCCGATCGACGGACTGACGCTATATCGCGTTATACCCCAGAGCCAACCCCTCGTCCACCGCATCGCGTTTCTGGCCCTAGGGTTGCGCGTATGCAGTCCTACACAATCGGCCAGGCGGCGCGGCTGCTCGGCGTGAGCCCGGACACCGCGCGCCGGTGGGCGGACGCGGGCCGGGTGACCACCCACCGCGACGAGGGCGGGCGCCGGCTCATCGACGGGGTCGATCTGGCCGCGTTCTCGGTCGAGTTGGCGAAGGCGGGCGAGGTCGAGGAGGACCCTTCCTACACCTCGGTCCGCAACGCGTTCCCCGGCATCGTCACCGCGATCAAGCTCGGCGATGTCGCCGCCCAGGTCGAGATCCAGTCGGGCCCGCACCGCCTGGTCTCCCTGCTGACCCGCGAGGCCGTCGAGGAACTCGGCCTGGAGGTCGGCATGGAGGCCACCGCCCGCGTCAAGTCGACGAACGTGCACATCGACCGCGTGTGAGGCGTGCGGTGACCTCCGTCCGTCACCTGGAGGGAGCTTCCGTCACTTGGTGACGGAGTAGGAGTGCGCGCCGGTACCCGCCAACGCGCCCCCGTCCACGATCAGATACTCGTCCCGGATCGGCCGCCCCGCGAAGAACGCCTCCAGGATCTCCCGCGTGCCCGCCGCGTACCGGGCCTGCGCCGACAGCGACGAGCCGGAGATGTGCGGGGTCATCCCGTGGTGCGGCATGGTGCGCCACGGGTGGTCGGCCGGAGCGGGCTGCGGGAACCACACGTCACCGGCGTAACCCGCCAACTGCCCACTGCGCAGGGCCCGGTCGACGGCGTCCCGGTCGACGATCTTCGCCCGCGCGGTGTTGATGAGATACGCCCCGCGCTTCATCTGCGCGAGCAGCTTGTCCCCGAACAGACCCTCCGTCTCGGGGTGCAGCGGCGCGTTGATGGTCACGACGTCGCAGTGCGGCACCATGTCCTCGGCGCTCTCGTGCCAGGTCAGCCCCAACTCCCGTTCCACGTCCTCGGAAAGCCGGTGCCGGTCGGTGTAGTGCAGCTTGACGTCGAAGGGCGCGAGCCGCCGCAGCACCGCGAGCCCGATCCGCCCGGCGGCGACCGTCCCGACGTGCATGCCTTCGAGGTCGTACGAACGGGCCACGCAGTCCGCGATGTTCCAGCCGCCGTCGAGCACGACCTGGTGGGACGGCAGGTAGTTGCGCACGAGGGACAGCGTCATCATCACGACGTGTTCGGCGACGCTGATGCTGTTGCAGTACGTCACCTCGGCGACCGTCACGCCGTGGGAGATCGCGGAGTCGAGGTCGACGTGGTCGGAGCCGATGCCTGCGGTGACCGCGAGCTTGAGGTTCTTGGCGGCGGCGATGCGCTCCGGGGTGAGGTACGCGGGCCAGAACGGCTGCGAGATCACGATGTCGGCGTCGACCAGTTCCCGGTCGAAGACCGAACCCGCGCCGTCCTTGTCGGAGGTGACGACGAGGGTGTGCCCGGCCGCCTCCAGGTAGGCGCGCAGGCCGAGTTCACCGGAGACGCTGCCGAGCAGCTGGCCCGGGGTGAAGTCGACCGCTTCGGGAGTGGGGGTGGTCTGGCCGCCGGGGTAGTGGTCGATCACCGGCAGGTCGTCGCGGGCGTACGAGGTCGGGTATCCGTCGATCGGGTCGTCGTACAGGACACAGAGAACCTTGGCCATGTCGCGGCTCCTCAACTCCGTTGTCGGAAGATGCACTTCACGATCCTCGGGGTGAATCGCCCTGGTCAAAGCGAACGTTGCTATGCCCGGATAGCCCGCGTCTATCAGCGCACCTCGCCCAGGTGGGCGGTGAGCAGCTCGTCGAGCGCGTCCCGTACGCCCGCCTCCCGGGCCACCTTCAACAGCGCCTCCGCCAGCACCGATCGGGGCTCGCTGCGGGCGACGACCAGTCCGACCCGAGGGCCGTGCGCGGGCCCGTTCAGCGGTACGACCCGCATCCCGTCCGGTACGTCGAACATGTGCAGCCAGGCGTGCGAGATCACGCTGGACCAACGGCCCCCGGGCAGCAGGGTGTACAGCCCGGCGACACTGTCCGACTCGACCGCAGGGGAAGCCGTCGCACCCTCGGCCGCGAAGCACTCGTCGATGATGCGGCGGTTGCGCATCCGCGAGTTGAGCAGGCAGAGCGGAAGCGTGGCCGCCTGTGCCCAACTCGCCCTGGAGACACCGCCGAGCGGCCCGTCGACGGGAGTAAGAAGCACATACCGCTCCTCGTAGAGCGGGAGGCGGCGGACGTTGCGCAGGGTGTCGTCGTCCAGGTACGTCATCGCCGCGTCCAGCTCGAACTCGGCGAGCCCGTGGGTGATGTCGACGGACGCGAGCGACTCCAGGGCGACCCGGGCCTGGGGATGCCGTACGCAGAACGGGGTGGTGAGGAGGGACGCGGCGGGCAGCGCGGTCGGCACCACGCCCAGTCGCAGCGTGCCGGTCAGCCCACCCCGCAGCACCGACAACTCCTGGTGCAGCGCGTCCCGTTCGGCCAGGATGCGGTGCGCCCAGGCCAGCACCACCTCGCCCTCCGGCGTCAGCCCCTCGTACCGTCTGCCGCGCCGCACGATCGGTACGTCCAACTCGTGCTCCAGGCGCCGGATCGCGGCCGAGAGCGAGGGCTGCGAGACGTAACAGGCCGCCGCCGCGCGCGCGAAGTGCCGCTCACGGGCGAGCGCGACCAGGTACTCCAGCTGACGCAGCAGCACGCCCAACCTCCCCTGGAACGCCGGAACGTAGAACGTGCAGGTTAGGCGCTGTCCGCCCGGCACAACAGGGCCGCCCACAGGTCGAGCCGGTCGTAGAGGCGGGAGAGGTCGCGGCCGGTGAAGTGCTCGATGCGGCCGATGCGGTAGTGCACGGAGTTGACGTGCAGATGCAGAGCCTCCGCCGTCCGCGCCCAGGAACCGTCACAGGCCAGGAAGGTCTCCAGCGTCTCCAACAGAACGGCGTTGGACCGGAGTTCGCCGAGGACGGTACGGCTGTAGGCGGTACGGACCTCGGCCGGAACACCGGTGAGCAGCGCGTCGAGCCCCGTGAGGGTGGCAGCGTCGGTGAGCGCGGAGCCACCCGCCCCAGCGGTACTCCGCGCCGAGGCGAGTGCGTAACGCGCCTCCGCCAGCGCCCCGTTGAGCTCCCGCGCACCTGCGACGGGCGCCCCGGTCCCGCCGTAGAGTGGCACGGCCGGTTCGGCAGCGGCGACAAGCGGCCACACCTCGTGCAGCGCGTCGGCCTCCGCCCCGCTCACGACCGCGAACGCGGCCCCATCAGGCAACCGTCCCACGGCACCCGCGACCGCCGTACCGTCAGGCAACGCATGCGCGACAACCTCCGCCAACGCCCCCTCCGCCAGCCCCGCCCGCTGAGCCCCGGTCTCCGCGACCAGCACCCGGTACGGCCCGTCGTCCGGCAACCCACAGGCCCGCAGCGCAGCCGCCACAGCCGCGCCATCGACACCCGGCACGGCGAGCAACGCCCCCAACTCATCGGCCGTCTGCCGCTCTTCGGCCCGCGCGCGGACCCGCGCCTCCTGGCAGCGCCCCAGCACCGAGGCCAGCTCGTGCACCATCCGCGGCGGCGCGTCGTCGGGGTCGGGAAGGTAGAGGTGCCAGCGCTCGTACGGCGAGACCCCGTCGGCGTCGACGGGCACGGCCTCCACCAGCAGGCCGGCCGCCTTCCTCACCGGTATCGCGGGCGCACCCGCCGTCGCCGCGACCGTCCGCCCGGAGGGCGTGAGGACATACGCGACGGCCCGTTCGAGGTGAGCGAGAGCGGTCGCGACGATCGCCTCAGGCCCCGCACCCTGCGCGGCCATCCGACTCAGCCGCCCCCGCACGTTCTCCGGCAGCGTGTGCCGACGGCTCAGCTCGCCCCACCGCCCGAGGTACACGGTGTCGGTGATCGCGCGGAACATGATGTGCGCCGGTACGGCGGCCACCGGCACCCCGTGCCGCACACAGGCCTCGACGAGATCGTCCGGCACCGATCCGTGCGTCTCCTCCCCCGCGAGCAGCGCGGCGGCCCCCGCACCACGCAGCGCGGACACGAACCGTTCGGCCCGCCCGGGCCCGTCCTCGGCCGACCACCACACGAGCCCACTCAGCACGACCTCGTCCCGCCGCACGAACCGCGCGGGGTCCTCCAGGTCGGTCACGGTCACTCCGCTGATCTCCCGGGCCAGCTGGGCGTCCTCGGCCCACAGCAGGCGCAGGCCGAGGGACTCGTCCTGAAGAAGGTGTTCGACGTGCATGGTTCCGGCTCCTCGCATCTCGCATTCGCCAGGTGAATGCGAGTGATTGCATGGTAAGTGCAAGACCAATCGGCCGAAATGCCTCTTGGTTGATCCTCCAGTGTCCGGCCGTGGAACGTCGGCGTTTCCGTGCTGTGAACCAGTCGTCCCGACCCGCTCCGCGTTGCTTCACTGGCGGTCATGGACCTGAACACGGTGGCCGAGATCCTCGACGCCCGGCAGCCGACACCCTGGCGGCCGGGCGACGCCTGGCTCGGCGGCGGCACGTATCTCTTCTCCGAGCCGCAACCGCACCTGCGCCGCCTGGTGGACCTGAGCCGCACCGGCTGGACGCCCGTCGAGCGGCACCCGGACGGTTCCCTGGAGATCGCCGCCACCTGCACGATCGCCCAACTCTCCCGTTTCGCGAAGGAGTTGACGACCACCGCGGCCCCGCTCTTCGAGCAGTGCTGCCGCGCGTTCCTCGCCTCCTTCAAGATCTGGAACATGGCGACGGTCGGCGGCAACCTCTGCAACGCCCTCCCCGCGGGCCCGATGATCTCCCTCACCGCCGCCCTGGACGCCGAGTGCCTCCTCCTGTCCCAGGACGGTCTACGCCGCCGGGTCCGCGTCGCCGACTTCGTGACCGGCGCGGGCCGCAAGGACCTGGCCGACGGCGAACTCCTCCGCTCGATCACGGTCCCGGCCCGCGCCCTGACCTGCCGTACAGCCTTCCGCCAGGCCTCCCTCTACGGCCTCGGCCGCTCCGGAGTCCTGGTCATCGGCGCCCTGGACCCGCTCGACGGCTCACTCGCCCTGACGATCACCGCGTCCACGGTCCGCCCGTTCCGCCTGTGGTTCCCACTCCCACCGACGGCGGAGCAACTACGCACAGCCATCGCCTCCTCCATCGCGGACGACGAATGGTTCGACGACATCCACGGGCTGCCGGAATGGCGAGCGCACATGACATTCCGCTACGCGGAGGAGATCCGCCGGGAGCTGGGAGAGACGGCAGCATGAAGATCGAGATCAACGGCAGCTCCTTCACCGAGGACCCCCGCCCGGGTCAGTGTCTGCGCACCTACCTCCGCGAGCGCGGCTGGTTCGGTGTGAAGAAGGGCTGCGACGCGGGTGACTGCGGCGCGTGCACGGTCCACGTGGACGGCGAGCCGGTGCACAGCTGCCTCTACCCGGCCTTCCGCGCCGACGGCCGCGCCGTCACCACGGTCGAGGGCCTGGCCGCCGAGGACGGCGAACTCCACCCGGTCCAGCGGAAGTTCCTGGACGCCCAGGGCTTCCAGTGCGGCTTCTGCACGGCCGGTTTCCTGATGACGACGGCCGCCCTGAACGAGGACCAACTCACCGACCTCCCCAGGGTGTTCAAGGGCAACCTGTGCCGCTGCACCGGCTACCGCGCCATCGAGGACGCGGTACGAGGCGTCTGCCACGCCGAAGCGCCGGGCGCGGGCGAGGCGGTCGGCCGCAACCTCCCCGCCCCGGCCGGACCGCAGGTCGTCACCGGCACGGCCCGCTACACCTTCGACATCGACGTCCCCGGCCTGCTCCACATGAAGCTCCTCCGCTCCCCCCACGCCCACGCCCGCATCACCGCGATCGACACCGCGGCCGCTCTCCAAGTCCCAGGCGTGCACGCCGTGTTCACCCACTACGACGCCCCGGAACGCCACTTCTCCACAGCCCGCCACGAGCACCCCACGGAGGACCCGGACGACACCCGCGTCCTCGACGACACCGTCCGCTACATCGGCCAGCGCGTCGCCGCCGTCGTAGCCGACAGCGAGGCCGCCGCCGAGGAGGGCTGCCGACGCGTCGAGGTGACGTACGAGATCCTGCCGTCGGTCCTCGACCCGGAGGAGGCGATGCACCCCGGCGCCCCGGTCGTCCACGACAAGGACGCCGCCAAGGCCCGCATCTCCCGCCCGCAGAACAACGTCGTGGGCGAGGCACACGGCGAGATCGGCAGCGTGGAGACGGGCTTCGCGGAGGCCGACGCCGTCTACGAGGACACGTACCGCACCCAGCGCGTCCAGCACGCGAGCCTGGAGACGCACGGCGCGGTGGCCTGGTTCGACGAGGACAACAGGCTTACGGTACGCACGAGTTCGCAGACCCCGTTCCTCACCCGCCACGCCCTCTGCGCGCTGTACGACCTCCCGGAGGAACAGGTCCGGGTCGTCGCCGGCCGGGTCGGCGGCGGCTTCGGCGGCAAGCAGGAGATGCTCGTCGAGGACATCGTCGCCCTCGCGGTCCTGCGCCTGCGCCGCCCGGTGAAACTGGAGTACACCCGCGCCGAACAGTTCTACGGCGCGACCACCCGCCACCCGTTCACGATCAACGTGAAGGCGGGCGCCCGCCGCGACGGCCAACTCACCGCACTCCAGCTACGAGTTGTCTCCAACACCGGCGCCTACGGCAACCACGGCCCCGCCGTCATGTTCCACAGCGTGGGCGAGTCGATGGCCGTCTACCGCGCCCCGCACAAGAAGGTCGACGCCTTCTCCGTCTACACGCACACCGTCCCGGCGGGCGCCTTCCGGGGCTACGGCCTCGGCCAGGTCATGTTCGCCGTGGAGTCGGCCCTCGACGAACTCGCCCGCCGACTCGACCTGGACCCACTGGAGTTCAAGGCGAAGAACATCATCGGCCCCGGCGAGCCGATGCTCTCCCCCGGCGGTGAGGAGGAGGACCTGCACATCGCGAGCTACGGCCTCGACCAGTGCGTGTCGATCGTTCGCAGCGCGCAGACCGAACCCTGGGACGCGGCTCCCGACGGCTGGCTGGTGGGCGAAGGAGCGGCGTTGGCGATGATCGCGACGGGCCCGCCCGGCGGCCACATCGCCGACGCGAAGGCGAGCCTCCTCCCCGACGGCGGCTTCGATCTCGCCGTAGGCACAGCGGAGTTCGGCAATGGCACGACCACGGTCCACCGCCAGATCGCGGCCGGTGAACTCGCCACCACCGTCGATCGCATCACCGTCCGCCAGTCGGACACGGATGTCGTACGGCATGACACGGGCGCCTTCGCCTCCACGGGCACAGTCGTCGCGGGCAAGGCCACCCTGCGCGCCTCCCGCGCCCTCGCCGAACAGCTGCTCGACTTCGCCGCCGCCCATCTGCAACTCCCGCGCGCCGACTGCGCGTTGGCCGAGGAAGCCGTACTGCACCCGGGCGGCCGTCTCACCCTGAAGGAGCTGCACGCGGCGGGTGCGGCGGTCGGGGTGGAGTTCAGCGCCGACGGGCACTTCGGCGGGACGCCCCGCTCGGTGGCCTTCAACGCGCAGTGGTTCAGGGTCGCCGTGGACCCGGGAACGGGCGAGATCCGCATCCTGCGCAGCGTGCACGCGGCCGACGCGGGCAAGGTGATGAACCCGATGCAGTGCCGGGGCCAGGTGGAGGGCGGGGTCGCTCAGGCGCTTGGCGCGACGCTCTTCGAGAACGTCCGTATCGACGAGCGGGGCGCGGTGGAGACGGCAGCCTTCCGGCGTTACCGGCTCCCCCAGTACGCGGACGTGCCGCGCACCGAGGTGCACTTCATGGAAACGGCGGACGCCATCGGCCCATTGGGCGCCAAGTCGATGAGCGAGAGCCCCTTCAACCCGGTCGCACCCGCCTTCGCCAACGCACTGCGGGACGCAACCGGCGTCCGCTTCACCGAACTTCCGCTGACCCGAGACCGGGTGTGGCGGGCACTGGCCGACTCGCCGCATACCCCCCGTCCACCCGTATCGCCCTGATCCCACTGATGTGCCGGGCCCCGCAACGGTCCTGCGGAAGCACCAGTTGCGGTCCCGCTCGGTCCAGCGGGGTGTCATCGATGCTCACGGCGAGCAGAACAGGGGCATGAGCGAAGTCGGGGTCGATCTCGGCCCAGGACAGCAGCGCGTGGTGCCCGTCCGCACCGCTGACCGCGATGAGGAAGCGCAACCGGTCCTTGCGGCGGACGGGGTCGAAGCCGGGCCCTGCCGAGGACAGGACGTCGTAGAGACGGGGTCCCGCGAAGCGGTGCACCTGGATGCCGCTGGTGGCGCACTCGAAGCTGACCCGGACCCGGTGCAGGGGCCAGTTCGACAGGTCGGGCACGGTCAGCCGGGTGGGTCGGGCGAGGTCCCCCGTCAGGTCGAGCTGCGCGAGCGTCACGAGCCATCACCTCCCGGAATGTGGTACCCGGACGACACTCCCGTACAAACGCACATGCGCACCCCACAAGCGAACAGTGCAGCTCATGCGATGCGACAGGAGACTTATGCCTTGCAAATGCGGCAGTATCATCGCGGCACGGCCGTTGCGGTCGTCCCAGGGCGCGACAACCCCTTTCATGAGCCCCTTTCATGAAGAGACCAGAGGAGTAGAACCGTGATGACCCGTTCCGCGCGTCGGACCCGCCGGACCCTGCAGGTTGCGGGGGCCGGAGCCGCCGCGCTGCTGGCCCTGAGCGCCTGCTCCTCCAGCGACGACTCGTCCTCCTCGAAGTCCGACTCCTCGGCGTCCGCGTCCCCGAAGATGTCCGGCACCGTCACCGTCTTCGCCGCCGCCTCGCTCCAGGAGTCGTTCACGACCCTGGGCAAGGAGTTCGAGAAGGCGAACCCGGGCACCAAGGTCACCTTCAACTTCGGCGGCAGCGACACCCTCGCCGCGAGCATCACCGGCGGCGCCCCGGCCGACGTGTTCGCCGCCGCGAGCCCCAAGACCATGGCCATCGTCACGGACAAGAAGGACGCGGTCGGCACGCCGGCCACCTTCGTCCGCAACCAGCTGGAGATCGCCACCCTGCCGGGCAACCCCGACAAGGTGACCTCCCTGAAGGACCTCACGAAGTCGTCGCTGAAGGTCGTGCTCTGCGACAAGACGGTGCCGTGCGGTGCGGCGGCCCAAAAGGCGCTGACGGCAAGCAAGTTGAAGCTCACCCCGGTGTCGTACGAGGCGGACGTCAAGAGTGCGCTGACGAAGGTGGAGCTGAAGGAGGCCGACGCGGCGGTCGTCTACAAGACCGATGTGCACGCCGCCGGCAGCAAGGTCCAGGGCGTCGAGTTCCCCGAGTCCGCCAACGCCATCAACGACTACCCGATCGTCCTCCTCAAGGACGCGCCCAACGCCGTCGCCGCCAAGGCGTTCATCGCGCTGGTGCAGTCCGCCGAGGGCCAGAAGGTGCTGTCCGCGGCGGGCTTCCTCAAGCCGTGACCCAGCCAGACACCTCCGACGCCGCGGCCGAGACCCTCAAGGGCGGTCCGCGGCGTCGCCGTGTCCGGATGACAGGGCGCGGGGTGCCACTCCCCCTCCTGATCCCCGCGCTGGTAGGGCTGGCGTTCCTGCTCCTCCCTCTTCTCGCCCTGCTGGTACGAGCCCCGTGGCGGTCCCTCCCATCGCAACTGACCAGCACGGAGGTCTGGCAGGCGCTCCAGCTCTCCCTGTTCAGCGCGACCGCGGCGACGGCCGTGAGCCTGGTCCTGGGCGTCCCCCTGGCCTGGGTACTGGCCCGCACGGAGTTCCCCGGCCGCGGCTTCCTCCGCGCCCTGGTGACACTCCCGCTGGTGCTGCCTCCGGTGGTGGGAGGCGTAGCGCTCCTCCTGGCCCTCGGCCGCAACGGTGTCGTAGGCCAGTGGCTGGACTCCTGGTTCGGCATCACCCTCCCCTTCACCACGACCGGCGTGGTGGTCGCCGAGGCCTTCGTCGCAATGCCGTTCCTGGTCATCAGCGTGGAGGGCACCCTGCGCGCCGCCGACCCCCGCTACGAGGAGGCGGCCCAAACCCTGGGCGCCTCCCGCTTCACGGCGTTCCGCCGGGTCACGCTCCCCCTGATCGCCCCGGGCATCGCGGCGGGCGCGGTCCTCGCCTGGGCCCGCGCGCTGGGCGAGTTCGGCGCGACGATCACTTTCGCCGGCAACTTCCCCGGCCGCACCCAGACGATGCCGCTGGCGGTCTACTTGGCTCTCCAGAACGATCCGGAAGCGGCCATCGCGTTGAGCCTGGTCCTGCTCGCCGTGTCGATCGCGGTCCTGGCGGGCCTACGGGACCGCTGGATGACCACGTCATGAGCAACAGCCGTACGACCGCCCGCAGATCAGCCCCCTGGACGTGCACGTCATGACCGACACCGCCGACATCGAACTCACCGGCGCCCAGGGCCTGGACGCCCGTCTCGTCGTGGACCGGGGCACGTTCCGCCTGGACGTAGAGCTGACCGCGGCCCCCGGAGACGTAGTCGCCCTGCTCGGCCCGAACGGCGCAGGCAAGACGACCGCACTCCGCGCCCTGGCCGGCCTGGTCCGCCTGACGGCCGGTCATCTACGGCTGGACGGGGCGGAGTTGGACCGCACACCACCGGAGTCCCGCCCGGTGGGAGTCGTCTTCCAGGACTACCTCCTCTTCCCCCACCTGACCGCGCTGGACAACGTCGGCTTCGGCCCACGCTGCCAGGGCGCGACGAAGGCGGAGTCCCGTGCGGTGGCCGCCGAGTGGCTGGACCGCATGGGCCTCACCGAGCACGCGGGCGCCAAGCCCCGCAGACTCTCCGGCGGCCAGGCCCAACGCGTGGCCGTGGCAAGGGCGTTGGCAACCCGCCCGCGCCTGCTCCTCCTCGACGAACCCCTGGCAGCCCTGGACGCCCGCACCCGCCTGGACGTACGAGCCCAACTCCGGCGCCACCTGGCCGAGTTCGAGGCGGTCGCCGTCCTGGTCACCCACGACCCGCTGGACGCCATGGTGCTGGCGGACCGCCTGGTCGTGATCGAGCAGGGCACGATCGTCCAGGAGGGCACCCCGGCCGACATCGCCCGCCACCCGCGCACGGACTACATCGCCCAACTCGTAGGCCTGAACCTCTACAAGGGCCAAGCCGACGGCCACACGGTCACCCTCGACACGGGCCCCACGATCACGACCACGGAGGACCTCCAGGGCGAGGTGTTCGTAGCGTTCCCGCCGAGCGGGGTAACTCTCTACGGAAACCGCCCGACGGGTGCCAGCGCCCGCAACCTCTGGCACTGCGAGGTAGCGGGCCTGGAAACCCACGGCGACCAGATCCGCGTAGACCTCACCGGCGAACTCCCCTTGACCGCCGACCTGACGACGGTCGCAGCAGCCGAACTGGACCTCCACCAGGGCACGTTGGTCTGGGCAACGGTGAAGGCAACCCAGACACACGCGTACCCAGCCTGAGCTGTCACGCCCCAAAGGGGCAACCCGGCCCGGCAGCGCCCTAAAAGGGCGCGGGGAACTGCGCGACCAGCCACAACGCACCCGCGCCCAAAGTCCGACCTACCAGCGAAGCGCTCAGTCCTCGTACGCGTCCAACGGCGGGCAGGAACACACCAGGTTCCGGTCCCCGAACGCCTGGTCGATCCGCCGCACCGGCGGCCAGTACTTGTCGGCGACAGACACACCCGCCGGGAAGACAGCCTCCTCCCGCGTATACGCGTGCCCCCACTCCCCACCCAGCGCGGCAGCGGTATGCGGGGCGTTGCGCAACGGGTTGTCCTCACCCGGCCACTCCCCCGCACCGACCTTCTCGATCTCCCCACGAATCGCGATCATCGCCTCGCAGAACCGGTCCAGCTCGATCAGGTCCTCGGACTCCGTCGGCTCGATCATCAACGTGCCGGCCACCGGGAACGACATCGTCGGCGCGTGGAAGCCGTAGTCGATGAGCCGCTTCGCGATGTCGTCGACGCTGACACCGGTCGCCTTGCTGATCGGCCGCAGATCGATGATGCACTCGTGCGCGACGAGCCCACCGGGCCCGGTGTAGAGCACGGGGTAGTGCGGCTCAAGGCGCTTGGCAATGTAGTTGGCGCTGAGCACAGCCACCTGCGTGGCCCGCTTCAACCCCTCCCCACCCATGAGCCGGACGTACGCCCAAGAGATCGGCAGGATCCCGGCGGAACCCCAGGGAGCCGCCGAGATCGGCCCAACACCCGTCTCCGGCCCGGCCGCCGGCTGCAACGGGTGGTTCGGCAGATACGGCGCCAGATGCGCCCGCACACCCACCGGCCCGACCCCCGGACCACCGCCACCGTGCGGAATGCAGAACGTCTTGTGCAGATTCAGATGCGAGACGTCCCCGCCGAAGTGCCCCGGCTTGGCAAGCCCCACAAGGGCGTTGAGGTTGGCACCGTCGACGTAGACCTGCCCGCCCGCCTCGTGCACCTGCGCGCAGATATCGGCGACGTGCTCCTCGAACACACCGTGCGTGGACGGGTAGGTGATCATCAACACCGACAGCTCGTCGCGGTACTGCTCGATCTTCGCCCGCAGATCCTCGACGTCGATCTCACCGTCCTCGGCGGTCTTCACGACGACGACCTTCATCCCGGCCATCACGGCACTGGCAGCGTTCGTGCCATGCGCGGACGACGGAATCAGACACACGGTCCGCTGCTCATCGCCGTTGGCCCGGTGATACCCGCGAACAGCGAGCAGCCCGGCCAACTCCCCCTGGGAACCGGCGTTCGGCTGCAACGACACCTTGTCGTACCCGGTGACCTCGGCGAGCCGCTCCTCCAACTCCCGGATGAGCGTGAGGTATCCCTGCGCCTGCTCGGCGGGCGCGAAGGGGTGCAACTGCCCGAACTCGGGCCAGGTGACCGGCTCCATCTCGGTGGTCGCGTTGAGCTTCATGGTGCAGGAACCGAGCGGGATCATGCCCCGGTCGAGCGCGTAGTCCCGGTCGGCGAGCCGCCGCAGGTACCGCAGCATCGCGGTCTCGGAACGGTGGTCGCGGAAGACAGGGTGTGTGAGATACGCATCGGTCCGCAGCAGCCCGGCGGGCAAGGTGTCCTCGGCGGACGCGTCAAGCGCCTCGATGTCGCCGTCCACCCCGAACGCGGTCCATACGGCGGCCAGTTGGGCACGCGTGGTGGTCTCGTCGCAGGCGATGGACACCTGGTCGGCGTCCACGAGGTAGAGGTTGACGCCGTCCTCACGGGCTGCGGCGACGACCTCGGCGGCCCGCCCCGGAACACGCACGGTCAGCGTGTCGAAGTAACCGCCGTGCACGACCTCGACACCCCCTACCCGGAGCCCAGCCGCAAGGATCGTGGCGTACCGATGCGTCCGCCGCGCGATGCCCTTGAGCCCCTCGGGCCCGTGATAGACGGCGTACATCCCGGCCATGACGGCAAGCAGCACCTGGGCGGTACAGATGTTGCTGGTGGCCTTCTCACGGCGGATGTGCTGCTCGCGGGTCTGGAGGGCGAGGCGGTAGGCCCTGTGTCCGTCGGCATCCACGGACACGCCCACGAGCCGCCCGGGCAGGCTGCGCGCGAACTTCTCGTGCACGGCCATGTATCCGGCATGCGGCCCGCCGAAGCCCATCGGCACCCCGAACCGCTGCGTCGTACCGACCGCGATGTCCGCCCCCAGCTCACCCGGCGACTTCAGCAGCGTGAGCGCGAGGAGATCGGCGGCGACGGTGACGAGCGCGCCGAGCTCGTGCGCCTGCTCGATCAGCGGCTTGATGTCGCGTACGGCACCGGAGGCGCCCGGGTACTGCACGAGCACGCCGTTGATCTCCCGCTCGGCGATCCCGGCCGGGATGCCCTCGCTGAGGTCGGCGACGACGACCTCGACACCGGCCGGCTCGGCACGGGTCTCGATCACGGCGATGGTCTGCGGCAACGCGTCCGCGTCGACCAGGAACAGACCCTTCTTGTTCTTCCCCATGCGCCGCGACAGCGCCACGGCCTCGGCGGCGGCGGTCCCCTCGTCGAGCAGGGAGGCACCGGAGGTGGGCAGCCCGGTCAGATCGGCGACCATCGTCTGGAAATTGAGAAGGGCTTCGAGCCGCCCTTGCGAGATCTCCGGCTGATACGGCGTATAGGCCGTGTACCAGGCCGGGTTCTCCATGACGTTGCGCAGGATCACGGGCGGGGTGAAGGTCCCGTAGTACCCGAGCCCGATCATGGAACCGAGGACCTCGTTGCGGTCCGCGAGGGACCGCAGCTCGGCCAGCACCTCGGCTTCGGTACGGGCGCCCGGCAGGTCGAGGGCGTCGGTGTTCTTGATCACATCCGGGACGGCGGCGGCCGTGAGCTCGTCGAGCGAGCCGTAGCCGACCTGCGCGAGCATTTTGGCCCGCGCCTCCTGGTCGGGCCCGATGTGACGCTGCTCGAACGGGATGCCCTGTTCGAGCTCGGAGAGCGGAATGCGAGGAACGGTCATCAGGGAGGCCTCCTGGTCGGACACGACCTTCGAGGGCACCACGACAGCGGGGTGCCGGACGGCCTCCCCCTCTGTCATCTCAACCTGAGAGCTTCACCGGCCACCCGAAGGTCACCGGCTTTCACCGTCGGTGAGAGCGCAAGCCGTCGACACCGTCGCCGACACGCGCCCTGCTTTCCAGAGTGACCTCGTCCGTGCGGTACGTGAGCCTGAGAGATTCCGGGGAGGATTTGCTCCTTCGGCGCCTCCGATGAAGTCTGGAGGACTCTCCCGCACGGGGTCAGCAGCCGTTCGCCAGCCTACCAGCGCGCGTTGAAGCCGAGCTTTCGAGTGGCCACCTTCCTCAATGTGCTCTTTTGTAGTGCTTACGGATGAGTTGCGACCAGGAGGAGGGCCCGTGCAGACCGATATCGATCCGCGCAACCTGATCGGCCGCAAGGCGTTCGACCGCACCGGCGCCAAGATCGGCACCATCGACGAGGTCTACCTCGACGACGCGACCGGCGAACCGGAGTGGGCGGCCATACGCACCGGCCTGTTCTCCAGAGACGCCTTCGTCCCCCTGGAGCCCAGCGAACTGATCGAGGGCACCCTCCACATCCCCTTCGACCGCTCCCTGATCAAGGACGCCCCCGACTTCGGAGTGGGCCGCCACCTCTCCCCGGACCAGGAACTCCAGCTCTACCACCACTACGGCCTCGACGTGGGTCCCCCTCCATCCCTCCCGGACCACGACTTCGGCAAACTGGCGGGCTCGGACGACACGTGAGCGGATTCGGGGGGCGGGGCGTCGCTGGGTCTTGGAGTTTCCGGGGGTGGTGACGCGGCGGGCGCGGTACCCGGGCGTCGTGTGTCCGTGGGCGGCGATACGGCAGGCGGGGTATCCAGGTTTGGCGCCGACAAGGGCGTCGGCGCAGCAAGCGCGACGCCGGAACGCCACGCGTCGCCCGGTGACAGCGACTCGACCTGCGAAACGCCGGGGCTTGGCTCCGCCGACGGCAGCGGCTCAACAGGCCCGATTGGCTCGACATCGGAACCTCGCGCAACCGATGACAGCGGCGCGCCCTGCGGGACACCCGGCCGGCGCCACCTACGGCGTCAGTAAGGAACACGCCACGTCGGCATGCCACGCGCCCGATGCCGACAGCTCGGTCTGCGCCAGCAGCGCGCCCTGCGCAACACCCGAGACGACGCCCCATCGACAACAGCGACTCAACAGGCCCGACACCAGAACCCCGCGCAGCCGACAGCACCGGCTCGCCTTGCGGGACACCGGAGCCCGGCTCCGCCGACGACAACAACCCAGCGGGCCTGACACCAGAACCCCGTGCAACCGATGGCAGCGACTCGACAGGCGGCTCGTCGGGGCCTCAGCTTTCCAGGGGCGTCGGCGCCGCAGGCAAGGCCTCAGGACATCCCGCGGCCGACGCCGACGACCCACCAGGCGAGTCACACGGACCCCGTGCCACCAACGGCGCCACCTCACCCTGCGGGGCATCAGGGCCCGGCTCCACCAACGGCAGCAGCTCGCCCTCCGGTACCGCTGGCGCCGCCAACGGCATCGCCCCCTCAGGCAGATCACCCCGCTCCCGCCCCGCCAAAGGCAACGGTTCCTCCGACGGTTCACCGGAACCTCGCGCCACGGACGCAGGCGCCGCACCCGGCAACACATCAGAACGCCGCGCCACCAACGGCAACGGCTCCGCCAACTCCAGCTCAGGATCATCGGTCCGGAACGTCCGCACCCGCCCCGGCCCCGAATCCTCAGGCGTCTCGAACCGCACGGTGACCCGCCCCAGCCCGCTCCCCTGCACCCACCCGTGCCCGAACCCGGCGTGGCGCACATCGTGCCCCGCGGGCCAGTGCCGCTCCGCGGGCGCCGCCGGCTCCTCGCCCCCCTGCTCCTCGGGGTGCTCCTCCTCAAGAAGATCGGCCCGCTCCCCCGCCGCCTGCGCGAACAGGTCCTCCTGCGTGTAGTCGGCCAGCCCGGAGACCCCCACCCCCAGCAGCCGTACCCCGCCCGTGGTGTCCACGGAGTCCAGCAACCGGGCCGCCGCCTCCCGCACCACCCCCGGATCGTCGGTGGGCCCGCGCAGCGTCTCGGAACGGGTCAGCGTCGAGAAGTCGTAGCGTCGTACCTTCAGCACGATGGTCCGCCCCGACAGCCCGGCCGCCCGCAGCCGCCGCACGCACCGGTCGGCGAGCCGCTGTACCTCCAGGCCGACCCGGGTCCGGTCATGGATGTCCACGTCGTACGTGTCCTCGACCGACACCGACTTGGTCTCCCGCTCGGCCACCACGGGCCGCACGTCGTGCGCCAGCGCCATCGCGTACAGCGCGTGCCCGTGCGCCTTGCCCACCAGCCGTACGAGTTCGTCCTCGCCCGCCTCGGCGATCTCGTCGACCGTGGTGATCCCGGCCCGCCGCAGATGATCACCCGTCGCCGGCCCGACCCCCGGCAACGTGCGCACCGACAGCGGCCCCAGCAACGCCCGCTCGGTCCCGGGCTCGATCAGCACGAGCCCGTCCGGCTTGGCCCGCTCGGAGGCGATCTTCGCGATCATCTTGGAGGCGGCGAGGCCCACCGATCCCGTGAGCCCCGTGACCGCCCGTATGTCGGCCCGCAGCCGCTCCCCGGTCAGCCGCGCCGACTCCGCGTCCCCGGCCGCTCCCCCGGCCTCCAGGTCCACGAACGCCTCGTCCAGACTCAACGGCTCCACCAGCGGCGACAACGCCCGCAGCAGTCCCATCACCTGCTCGCTGATCGACCGGTAGAACCCGAAGCGCGGCACCAGATACGCCGCGTTCGGAGCGAGCCGCCGTGCCTGGGCCATGGGCATCGCCGAATTCACCCCGAAGACCCGTGCCTCGTACGACGCGGTGGCCACCACCCCGCGGGGCCCGAGCCCGCCCACGACGACGGCCTTCCCGCGCAGGCTCGGCTTGGACGCCTGCTCCGCCGAGGCGAAGAAGGCATCCATGTCGAGGTGCAGGATCGTGGGCGCGGTTCTCACATCTCCGATGCTGCCCTACGCCACTGACAATGCCCCGCTACGGCTCCCGCCGGGCCCTCAGACGGCCCGGTTGCGCCGCCTGGCCAGCTCGTCGGCGGGGTTGGACCCGACGAGCGTCTCACCGGTGTCGACGCGCTCCCCGTGCAGCTGCGACAGGGCGCTCTCGACATCCCGCCACACGACCCCCACGGCGATCCCGAAGACCCCCTGGCCGCCCTGGAGCAGCGCGTGCACCTCGTCCGGCGACGTGCACTCGTAGACCGTGGCGCCGTCGCTCATCAGCGTCATGCGCTCCAGGTCACGGAAGCCGCACTCCCGCAGGTGCAGGACGGCGCTGCGGATGTTCTGCAGCGACACACCCGTGTCGAGGAACCGCTTGACGATCTTCAGGACGACAACGTCCCGGAAGCTGTAGAGCCGCTGTGTCCCCGACCCGTGTGCGGGCCGCACGCTGGGCTCGACGAGCCCGGTACGCGCCCAGTAGTCCAGTTGCCGATAGGTGATGCCGGCCGCCGCACAGGCCGTGGGCCCCCGGTAACCGATCTCCTCGGACGCCATGGACGTCGCCCCTCCGCTGCTCGGCACTGCCGCCGGCCGCTGCGGAATGCGATCGGCCGTACTGCCGTGAAGCGGGTACGGACCTCTGTCCCCGAAACTGCGTTCCGGGGCACCCCCAGCCGTACCGTCGCCGCTGCTTCTCACGCCGACCTCCGTCCTTGACCTGCCTTCTCGACGGTAGGCAGTCACCAGGGGTGCGTCAACGATCGCCACACTCGGCACGCCGAGTGATAATCACCCAAGGAGTGGTTTCCCGTGTCCCACCGCGGGGAAAGGCTAGCCGAATGCGCTCGCGGAGAGCCGCAGGACGCTCTCACACGCCGGTGGCAAATGCCAGCATTTTCTCGGCGTCCCTCGGCTCACTGGCTGTTGGTGCCGAAGTCCTCGGGCGAGATCTGGTCGAGGAACTCGCGGAACTTCTCCACCTCGTCCTCCTGCTCGTCCGGAATCGCGATGCCCGCGTCGTCGAGCACACCGTCACTGCCGTAGATCGGCGTACCGGTGCGCAGCGCCAGCGCTATGGCGTCGGACGGGCGGGCGCTCACCTCGACGCCGCTGGCGAAGACCAGCTCCGCGTAGAAGACGCCCTCCCGCAGATCCGTGATGCGTACTTCGGTCAGCTCCTGGCCGACGGCCTCCAGCACGTCCTTGAACAGGTCGTGGGTCAGCGGTCGTGCGGGGGCCATGCCCTGCTGAGCGAAGGCGATCGCCGTCGCCTCCCCGGGCCCGATCCAGATGGGGAGGTAGCGGTCGCCTCCCACTTCACGCAGGAGCACGATCGGTTGGTTGGAGGGCATTTCGACCCGGACACCTACGACATCGAGCTCGTTCACACAGCAACCCTAGGCCGTGCCCGGGACGTTTGGGTAGTCGGGCCGAGAACGGGTGACCGATCAGGCAGCCACGAGACCGTCCGTCTCAGGGCAGGCGCACGCCCAGCGCGGTCTGCACCAGAGCCGCGTGCAGCTTCACCGTGAGCCCCGCCAGTTCCTTCGTACGGGCCTCCGCGTGGGCCCTGGTCTGCGGATTGCGGTGGCGCTTGAGCGGGGCCACCACCTGGTCGACGAGCCCGGCCTCACGGTCCGCGGCGGCCTTCATGGCGCGCAGGTGCCGCGGTTCGATACCGAACCGCCCGAGTTCGAGGACAAGTCCGGCCACGGTGACGGCTTCCGCGTCGTAAACCCCGTCCGGCAGCGGGGCGATGAGTCCGTACGACTCCCACTCGTCGAGTTCCTGCTCGCCGACCCCCGCGGCGGCCATCAGCTCGGCCCGCCCGATCCGGGCCGCCGTGGGCCCCTCCACGGGCTCCAGGACGACCTCGCCGTCCCGCTGACGCCCCACGGTGGGCAGGGGCGCGGCCTCACCGCGCTCCATGGCGTCGAGATGCTCGCGGATCACCTTGAGCGGAAGATAGTGGTCCCGCTGCATCCTCAGGACATGGCCGAGGCGTTCGACGTCGGCGGGGCTGAACTTGCGGTACCCGGAAGGGGTCCGCTGCGGCTCGATGAGACCCTCCGACTCCAGGAAACGGATCTTGGAGATGGTGACTTCGGGGAACTCGTCGCGCAGCACGTTCAGCACCGTGCCGATGCTCATCAGCCCAGTGTCCGCGGCGGCGGTACCGTGCCCGGCACCGCCGCTCGGTGTTTGAAGCATGGACCTTCCTGGGGGAATCCCCCGGACCCAGTCCGAGGGAGGGTCAGTAACCCCGCTGGCTCGCGTAGAACACCAGCCGGTACTTGCCGATCTGCACCTCGTCACCGTTCGCCAGCGAGACCGAGTCGATGCGCTCGCGGTTGACGTACGTGCCGTTCAGGCTGCCGACGTCGGCGACCGTGAACGAACCGTCAGGAGAACGCCGGAACTCCACATGCCGGCGCGAGACCGTCACGTCGTCCAGGAAGATGTCGCTCTGCGGATGACGGCCGGCCGTGGTCAGCTCGCCGTCCAGCAGGAAGCGGCTGCCCGAGTTCGGACCGCGCCGCACCACCAGCAGCGCCGAGCCCAACGGCAGGGCGTCGACGGCGGCCTGTGCCTCCGGGGAGAGCGTCGGCATCTGCGTCTGACCGGTCACTTCGGCGTCGTAGGCCTCAAGACCGGAGATGGAGATCGTGGAGGTCGTCTCGGACGGACGCTCCGGGGTCGCGCCGGGGCGCAGCGGCGCACCGCAGTTGGAGCAAAAGCGGCTGTTCTCCGCGTTGCGGTTACCGCACCTCGTACACACCAGGGCCGACATAGGGGAAAACCCTCCACCCGTACTTGAGGTTGACGGTTGCCCGAAACCTATGTCGCCGGACTGCGCAGGGTCAACCGACGGCGCGCCCTGGCCTGCGACCTGGTCGCGGAACAGCGGGCGCTGGCCTTCTGCGTCCGGTTGTGCGCGGTGGCGAGCAGTCTGGTTGTCGCTGCTCTCTTTCGCACTCTTGCCGAACAACTTCGCAAACAACTTCACGGGCGATTCCCCTTGACCGAAACAGACCCGCCCGTGGGGCAGGACGAACCCTGATTGAACACACCGGTTGACCCGGACATCCTCACAACGTCCGTATCCACCAGACAGTTTCCACCACGCACCACCCAATCGGTGCGTCGACCCCCCGCAACCTCATGCCCTCGCCTGACGGTCCCCATGCACCCCCGGTTCACCGGGAGGACGACCGAGCGTAGTCAGGCTGCTTCGCCGCCCGCAAGGTATCCACGACGATCTTGGCCGACCGCCCGACGGTAACGGTGGCCTGCTCCTTCTCAAGAGTCTGCACCACGCCTCCAGGGATGTTGAGCGCCGGTTCGAGATCCTGCGGCTTGCCGATGACCTTGAAACGATAGGGGGCGTTGATCTTGTTCCCGTCGACGCTCACGCTCTTGCCGGAGTCCGTCAGATACGTGTTGGCCACGACCCGTACATCGTTCACCTGGATCGCCTCCGCGCCGGCCGCGCGCAACTCCTGGACCGCGTCGAGCAGCATGTCCGCCTCGACCGTTCCCTTCGTGTCGTCGATGGTCATCGTGATGCCGGGTCCCTGCGCGGCCACGGTGCCCGCCAGAATGCCGAGTTGCTTCTCCTTCTCGGCCGTCTGCTTGCGGGCCTCCTCGGCCTGGTCGGAGCTGTTCTCCAACTCGTCACGCTGTTTCTGAAGACCCTGCTTCTCGTCTTCAAGACGCTGAGTACGGTCGTCCAGTTCATCGAGAATGCGCACAAGATCTTCCTGCCGTGCCCCACGCAGCGCGCTGTCGCTGTTGCTGTTCGAGGCGACCTGTACGGCCAGCCCGAAACCGAGGCCGAACAGCAGCACCGCGACGATGAGTTGGGCGCGGCTCACGCGCGGAGGCCACAGCCCCTGCACCAGCCGCTGCCGACCGGTCACGGTGGGCCCGGACTTCTCCTCGGTGATCAGCGCTTCCGAAGAATCCGAAGAAGCAGACGCCTGCACCTCTTCGGGCAGTTCCCTGCGCAGCCTGTGTTCAGGCCGCTCGTCCTCGTTGCTCATCGACCTCACGCCCGGAAGACGTGCCGGCGAATGGCCGCGGCGTTGGAGAAGATCCGGATGCCGAGGACGACCACGACACCCGTGGACAGTTGGGCGCCGACGCCCAACTTGTCGCCCAGGAACACGATCAGGGCGGCCACGACCACGTTCGACAGGAACGACACCACGAAGACCTTGTCGTCGAAGATCCCGTCGAGCATGGCCCGCAGACCGCCGAAGACCGCGTCGAGCGCCGCGACGACGGCGATCGGCAGATAGGGCTCGACGACCACCGGCACCTCAGGCCGGACGAGGATTCCGGCCACCACTCCCACGATGAGGCCCAGTACGGCGATCACGATGTGCCCTTCTCAGTTCTCGGCTGTGCTGTACGTACGATCACACTCGGCGCGGCGGGCAGCCGGAGATCGCTCTCCACGGCGATGGTCGCCCTGATGCCGTAGTTGTCTTCCAGGGCATGCAGATAGAGCCCGTCGGCACCGTTCTGGAACCTGGTGCTCAGCCGTTTGCCGTCCCCCACCGCGAGCACCGTATAAGGCGGTACCAGTGGCCTGTTGTCGACCAGTATCGCGTCACCCGCGGCCCTGATCGCGGACAGCGCCGTCAGCCGCTGTCCGTTGATGGAGACGGCCTCGGCGCCCGCCGCCCACAGTCCGTTGACGACGCGCTGCATGTCGCGATCGCGCACCCGCCCGGTGTCGGAGAAGTCGGCGGTCTCACGCGGGTTGTCGCCTCCGCCGGTGCTCGCTTCCTTCGCGTCGTCGACGACGAGCTTCACACCGGGGCCGTGCACCGCGGTGGCACCGGACAGCATGCTCACCAGGTCCGCCTGGCCGCTGCCGCCGCTCGTCTTGAGCGCCGCCCGCTGCCGCGCGCTCACATCGTCACGGAGGTCGTCGACGGTGCCTTCCAGCTTGTCCGCCGACGTCGTCTCCTTGTCGATACGGTCGATCAGTTCCTGGCGCTCCTTGGCCACCACAGGGGCGGCCACACGCGCCTGTGCCGCACCTACGGTCACGACAAGGGCCGCCAGCACCAGGCCGGCGGCGAGGCCGAGCTTCGCACGAAGAGTCTTCGGCATACCGCTCTCGCCCGCGGCCTTCTTCCTGGCGGCCGCCTCGGCGTAGCCGTCGTCGAGGCTGTGGTCCATGACATTGGTGAGCAGCGACATGGACGCGTCCGGGCGCGCAGGGCGCGTGGGTGTGCTCCGAACGGGGGGCTGCTGCGGCATGCCGCACATCGTCGCACGTGGTGGCCTGTACCTCCGAATGGCCCCACCGGCGTGCCGGACAGGCCCCCTTGGGGACGCATGTCCGGCACGCGCGCGTGCGTGGTGTTTTACCGTCCGGCGCTGTCCACGACCGCCGACCACTCGTCCAACAGGGCCTGCGCGGAGGCGTCGTCGGGCCCTTCGGCCCACAGATGCGTGACCGCCTCGGCGGGGTCGGGCAGCACCATCACCCAGCGCCCGTCCGTCTCCACGACCCGCACACCGTCCGTCGTATCGACAAAGCGATCGCCAGCCGCCTCGACGACCCGGCGCATCACAAGTCCCTTGACGGCCCAGGGAGTAGCCAGGTCCCGCTTGAGGACATGCGCCCGCGGAATCCGGGCGTCGATCTGGCTCAGCGTCAACTGCGTCCGCGCCACCAGCCCGATGAGTCGTACGAAGGCTGCCGCGCCGTCGAAGACACTGCTGAACTCCGGGATGATGAACCCGGCCTTGCCGTCCCCGCCGAAGATGGTCGTCTCATCACGCCCGACCCTGGTCAGGTCGTCCGGCGAGGTCGTCGTCCACTCGACCTGCGTCCCGTGATACGCCGCCACCTGCTCGGCGATCCTCGTGGTGGTCACCGGCAGCGCCACCCGCCCACTGCGCCGCTCCGCGGCCACCAGGTCGAGCATCACGAGCAGGGCCCGGTCGTCCTCGACGATCCGCCCCTTCTCGTCGACGAGCGAGAGCCGCTCACCGACGGGGTCAAACCGCACCCCGAAAGCGGCCCGCGCGGAGGCCACGATCTCACCGAGCCGCACCAGCCCCGACCGCCGTGTGTCCGCGGTCTCCGTCGGCCTGGACTCGTCGAGCCCGGGATTGATCGTCAGCGAGTCCACACCGAGCTTGCCGAGCAGACTGGGCAGCACGAGCCCGGCGCTGCCGTTCGACGCGTCCACCACAACCTTCAGACCCGATTCGGCGATCCCGGTCGTGTCGACATTCCGCAGCAGGGACCCGGTGTACGAGTCGAAGACGCTGGCCGGGAAGTGCAGGTCCCCGATCTCGCCGGGGAACGCACGCCGGTACTCCTGCCGCGCGAACACCCGGTCCAGCTTGCGCTGACTCCCCTGCGAGAGATCGGCGCCCTGACTGTCGAAGAACATGATGTCGACGGAGTCCGGCACACCGGGGGTGGTCCGGATCATGATCCCGCCGGCACTGCCTCGCGCGGTCTGCTGCCGGGCCACGGGCAGCGGTACGTTCTCCAGGTCCCGTACGTCGATGGCGCTCGTCTGCAGGGCGGAGATCACCGCCCGCTTGAGCGCACGGGCGCCTCGGGAGTGGTCGCGGGCCGTGGTGACCGTGGACCCCTTCTTGAGGGTCGTGGCGTAGGCGCCGGCGAGACGGACGACGAGCTCCGGAGTGATCTCCACGTTCAGGATCCCGGACACACCGCGGGCGCCGAAGAGGTGCGCCTGGCCTCTGTTCTCCCAGATGACCGAGGTGTTGACGAAGGCACCGGCTTCGATCGTCTTGAACGGGTAGACCCGCACATTGCCCTGAACGATCGATTCTTCACCGATCAGGCACTCGTCACCGATGACGGCGCCGTCCTCGATCCGGGCCGCACGCATGATGTCGGTGTTCTTTCCGACGACACAGCCACGAAGATTGCTGTGCTGACCCACGTACACATTGTCGTGTACGACGGTCCTGTCCAGAAAAGCCCCGGCCTTCACGACGACATTCGAACCGATGACGGTGTATTCACGGATTTCGGCGCCGGCCTCGACCTTGGCGTAGTCACCGATGTACAGCGGCCCGCGGAGAACCGCGTCGGGATGCACCTCGGCACCCTCGGCCACCCATACGCCCGGCGACAGCTCGAAGCCGTCGATCTCGACGTCGACCTTGCCCTCCAGGACATCGGCCTGCGCCTTCACATAGCTCTCGTGGGTACCGACATCTTCCCAGTAGCCCTCGGCGACAAAGCCGTAGACCGGCTTGCCTTCCTTCATCAGCTGCGGGAAGACATCGCCGGACCAGTCGACGGGAACGTCGGCCTCGACATAGTCGAAGACTTCGGGCTCCATCACATAGATGCCCGTGTTCACCGTGTCCGAGAAGACCTGACCCCAGGTCGGCTTCTCAAGGAAACGCTCGACCTTTCCCTCTTCGTCGACGATGGTGATGCCGAATTCCAGCGGATTGGGTACACGGGTCAGACAGACAGTGACCAGCGCACCCTTTTCCTTGTGGAAATTGATCAGTTCGGTGAGGTCGAAGTCGGTCAGGGCATCACCGGAGATGACGAGGAAGGCATCGTCCTTCAACGCCTCTTCGGCGTTCTTGACGCTTCCGGCGGTACCGAGTGGCTTCTCCTCATTGGCATACGAGAGCTCCATCCCGAGCTCTTCGCCGTCACCGAAGTAGTTCTTGACCAGCGAGGCCAGGAACTGCACGGTGACTACGGTCTCATTGAGCCCATGCCTTTTGAGCAGCCTGAGCACGTGCTCCATGATCGGTCGATTGACCACGGGCAACAGTGGCTTGGGCATGCTTGAGGTCATGGGGCGAAGGCGTGTGCCTTCGCCTCCGGCCATCACGACGGCCTTCATGTCGGAAGCGTCCTCCTCTGCGAGACGACGGTCTAGCCGACTTCACCAGTCCAGATTGTCCCGCACTTTTGCGCAACGGGCCATCGAGCGACTGTTACCGCCCAATCGGCAAGGTCAGTCGGCCATGGCGTCCGCACGCAGTAGGCGGCGGACTTGTACCACGTAGAGGACTCCTGCCCACCAGTAGAGCGTTGTACCCCATCCTGCGAACGCCCATCCGAAAATGGCTGCGAGTGAGGGGAGCCATCCACTTCCGTCACTGAGCAGCAGCAACGGGAACGCGTACATCAGGTTGAACGTAGCCGCCTTGCCCAGGAAGTTCACCTGCAGCGGCGGATAGCCGTGCCGTCTGAGGATGCCGACCACGACCAGCAGGACCAGCTCTCGCGCCAGCAGTACGGCGGTCAACCAGATTGGCAGAATCTCGCGCCAGGTGAGTCCGACGAGAGTCGAGAGAATGTAGAGCCGGTCCGCGGCGGGATCAAGAAGCCGGCCAAGACTGCTGATCTGGTTCCAGCGCCGCGCGAGCTTGCCGTCCAGGTAATCGCTGATCCCACTCAGCATCAGCACCAGAAGCGCCCAGCCGTCGCTCTTGGGGCCACCGAACTCGGGCCTGAGGATCAACCACAGGAAGATGGGTACGCCGACCAGACGCGCCATGCTGAGGATGTTCGGGATGGTGAGCACCCGCTCTGTCTGGACGCGGGTCTCCTGGACCTCCACCCGGGGGCCTCCTGTGGGAAAACGTGCCGACGATGCCCCCTGACCTTACCCCAACGCAAAAAAGCTCTGGCTCTTGGGCTGTATGCCCAAGAGCCAGAGCTCTAAAAGGAGTTCGGCGGCGTCCTACTCTCCCACAGGGTCCCCCCTGCAGTACCATCGGCGCTGTAAGGCTTAGCTTCCGGGTTCGGAATGTAACCGGGCGTTTCCCTCACGCTATGACCACCGAAACACTATGAAACAGACAACCGCACCACACCCCGCAGAACCCAGGGGTATGGGGTTGTTCGTGGTTTCAGAACCAACACAGTGGACGCGAGCAACTGAGGACAAGCCCTCGGCCTATTAGTACCGGTCACCTCCAGCGGTTACCCGCCTTCCAGATCCGGCCTATCAACCCAGTCGTCTACTGGGAGCCTTAACCCCTCAAGGGGGTGGGAACACTCATCTCGAAGCAGGCTTCCCGCTTAGATGCTTTCAGCGGTTATCCCTCCCGAACGTAGCCAACCAGCCATGCCCTTGGCAGAACAACTGGCACACCAGAGGTTCGTCCGTCCCGGTCCTCTCGTACTAGGGACAGCCCTTCTCAATGTTCCTGCGCGCGCAGCGGATAGGGACCGAACTGTCTCACGACGTTCTAAACCCAGCTCGCGTACCGCTTTAATGGGCGAACAGCCCAACCCTTGGGACCGACTCCAGCCCCAGGATGCGACGAGCCGACATCGAGGTGCCAAACCATCCCGTCGATATGGACTCTTGGGGAAGATCAGCCTGTTATCCCCGGGGTACCTTTTATCCGTTGAGCGACGGCGCTTCCACAAGCCACCGCCGGATCACTAGTCCCGACTTTCGTCCCTGCTCGACCCGTCGGTCTCACAGTCAAGCTCCCTTGTGCACTTACACTCAACACCTGATTGCCAACCAGGCTGAGGGAACCTTTGGGCGCCTCCGTTACTCTTTAGGAGGCAACCGCCCCAGTTAAACTACCCATCAGACACTGTCCCTGATCCGGATCACGGACCCAGGTTAGACATCCAGCACGACCAGACTGGTATTTCAACGACGACTCCCCCTGAACTGGCGTCCAGAGTTCACAGTCTCCCAGCTATCCTACACAAGCCGAACCGAACACCAATATCAAACTATAGTAAAGGTCCCGGGGTCTTTCCGTCCTGCTGCGCGAAACGAGCATCTTTACTCGTAGTGCAATTTCACCGGGCCTATGGTTGAGACAGTCGAGAAGTCGTTACGCCATTCGTGCAGGTCGGAACTTACCCGACAAGGAATTTCGCTACCTTAGGATGGTTATAGTTACCACCGCCGTTTACTGGCGCTTAAGTTCTCAGCTTCGCACACCCGAAAGTGCACTAACCGGTCCCCTTAACGTTCCAGCACCGGGCAGGCGTCAGTCCGTATACATCGCCTTACGGCTTCGCACGGACCTGTGTTTTTAGTAAACAGTCGCTTCTCGCTGGTCTCTGCGGCCACCCCCAGCTCAAGGAGTAAATCCTCTCACCGGTGATGGCCCCCCTTCTCCCGAAGTTACGGGGGCATTTTGCCGAGTTCCTTAACCATAGTTCACCCGAACGCCTCGGTATTCTCTACCTGACCACCTGAGTCGGTTTAGGGTACGGGCCGCCATGAAACTCGCTAGAGGCTTTTCTTGACAGCATAGGATCATCCACTTCACCACAATCGGCTCGGCATCAGGTCTCACCCTTGTGTCATCCGGATTTGCCTAGATGACGGGCTACACCCTTACCCCGGGACAACCACCGCCCGGGATGGACTACCTTCCTGCGTCACCCCATCACTCACCTACTAACCGCTTGGGCCGGCGGCTCCACCACTTTCCATTCCCCGAAGGGTCCGGAACGGCTTCACGGCCTTAGCATCACGATGCTCGATGTTTGACGCTTCACAGCGGGTACCGGAATATCAACCGGTTATCCATCGACTACGCCTGTCGGCCTCGCCTTAGGTCCCGACTTACCCTGGGCAGATCAGCTTGACCCAGGAACCCTTAGTCAATCGGCGCACACGTTTCTCACGTGTGTATCGCTACTCATGCCTGCATTCTCACTCGTGAACCGTCCACCACTAGCTTCCGCTGCGGCTTCACCCGGCACACGACGCTCCCCTACCCATCCCAGCACCCGTTGGGGCTTAATTGCTGAAATGACACGACTTCGGCGGTACGCTTGAGCCCCGCTACATTGTCGGCGCGGAATCACTAGACCAGTGAGCTATTACGCACTCTTTCAAGGGTGGCTGCTTCTAAGCCAACCTCCTGGTTGTCTCTGCGACTCCACATCCTTTCCCACTTAGCGTACGCTTAGGGGCCTTAGTCGATGCTCTGGGCTGTTTCCCTCTCGACCATGGAGCTTATCCCCCACAGTCTCACTGCCGTGCTCTCACTTACCGGCATTCGGAGTTTGGCTAAGGTCAGTAACCCGGTAGGGCCCATCGCCTATCCAGTGCTCTACCTCCGGCAAGAAACACACGACGCTGCACCTAAATGCATTTCGGGGAGAACCAGCTATCACGGAGTTTGATTGGCCTTTCACCCCTAACCACAGGTCATCCCCCAGGTTTTCAACCCTGGTGGGTTCGGTCCTCCACGAAGTCTTACCTCCGCTTCAACCTGCCCATGGCTAGATCACTCCGCTTCGGGTCTTGAGCGCGCTACTATATCGCCCTATTCGGACTCGCTTTCGCTACGGCTTCCCCACACGGGTTAACCTCGCAACACACCGCAAACTCGCAGGCTCATTCTTCAAAAGGCACGCAGTCACGACGCACCAAGTAAACTTGATGCGCGACGCTCCCACGGCTTGTAGGCACACGGTTTCAGGTACTATTTCACTCCGCTCCCGCGGTACTTTTCACCATTCCCTCACGGTACTATCCGCTATCGGTCACCAGGGAATATTTAGGCTTAGCGGGTGGTCCCGCCAAATTCACACGGGATTTCTCGGGCCCCGTGCTACTTGGGTGTCTCTCAAACGAGCCGTTGATGTTTCGACTACGGGGGTCTTACCCTCTACGCCGGACCTTTCGCATGTCCTTCGCCTACATCAACGGTTTCTGACTCGTCCTGTCGCCGGCAGACGACAGAAGAGAGATCCCACAACCCCGTACACGCAACCCCTGCCGGGTCTCACACGTATACGGTTTGGCCTCATCCGGTTTCGCTCGCCACTACTCCCGGAATCACGGTTGTTTTCTCTTCCTGCGGGTACTGAGATGTTTCACTTCCCCGCGTTCCCTCCACTTGCCCTATGTGTTCAGGCAAGGGTGACAGCCCATGACGACTGCCGGGTTTCCCCATTCGGAAACCCCCGGATCAAAGCCTGGTTGACGACTCCCCGGGGACTATCGTGGCCTCCCACGTCCTTCATCGGTTCCTGGTGCCAAGGCATCCACCGTGCGCCCTTAAAAACTTGGCCACAGATGCTCGCGTCCACTGTGCAGTTCTCAAACAACGACCAACCACCCATCACCCTGCCTCTTACGGCAAGTTCACTGGGGTCGGCACTGAAGGCAGCCTTACGGCCGTGCCCTCAGACACCCAACAGCGTGCCCGGTATCCCCGTCACTCGTGGTCAGCTTTCCACGCCCCGAAGAGCAGTACTTGCAGCCCGAGATGAGCGGCGACACCGAATAATCAACGTTCCACCCTTGAGCAACCACCGCAGAACATTTGCCTGCGTAATGGCCCTGGACCACCAAGCAAGCTTGGCGGCCTAGATGCTCCTTAGAAAGGAGGTGATCCAGCCGCACCTTCCGGTACGGCTACCTTGTTACGACTTCGTCCCAATCGCCAGTCCCACCTTCGACAGCTCCCTCCCCACAAGGGGGTTGGGCCACCGGCTTCGGGTGTTACCGACTTTCGTGACGTGACGGGCGGTGTGTACAAGGCCCGGGAACGTATTCACCGCAGCAATGCTGATCTGCGATTACTAGCAACTCCGACTTCATGGGGTCGAGTTGCAGACCCCAATCCGAACTGAGACCGGCTTTTTGAGATTCGCTCCACCTCACGGTATCGCAGCTCATTGTACCGGCCATTGTAGCACGTGTGCAGCCCAAGACATAAGGGGCATGATGACTTGACGTCGTCCCCACCTTCCTCCGAGTTGACCCCGGCGGTCTCCTGTGAGTCCCCGTCACCCCGAAGGGCACGCTGGCAACACAGGACAAGGGTTGCGCTCGTTGCGGGACTTAACCCAACATCTCACGACACGAGCTGACGACAGCCATGCACCACCTGTACACCGACCACAAGGGGGGCACTATCTCTAATGCTTTCCGGTGTATGTCAAGCCTTGGTAAGGTTCTTCGCGTTGCGTCGAATTAAGCCACATGCTCCGCTGCTTGTGCGGGCCCCCGTCAATTCCTTTGAGTTTTAGCCTTGCGGCCGTACTCCCCAGGCGGGGAACTTAATGCGTTAGCTGCGGCACCGACGACGTGGAATGTCGCCAACACCTAGTTCCCACCGTTTACGGCGTGGACTACCAGGGTATCTAATCCTGTTCGCTCCCCACGCTTTCGCTCCTCAGCGTCAGTAATGGCCCAGAGATCCGCCTTCGCCACCGGTGTTCCTCCTGATATCTGCGCATTTCACCGCTACACCAGGAATTCCGATCTCCCCTACCACACTCTAGCTAGCCCGTATCGAATGCAGACCCGGGGTTAAGCCCCGGGCTTTCACACCCGACGTGACAAGCCGCCTACGAGCTCTTTACGCCCAATAATTCCGGACAACGCTTGCGCCCTACGTATTACCGCGGCTGCTGGCACGTAGTTAGCCGGCGCTTCTTCTGCAGGTACCGTCACTTGCGCTTCTTCCCTGCTGAAAGAGGTTTACAACCCGAAGGCCGTCATCCCTCACGCGGCGTCGCTGCATCAGGCTTTCGCCCATTGTGCAATATTCCCCACTGCTGCCTCCCGTAGGAGTCTGGGCCGTGTCTCAGTCCCAGTGTGGCCGGTCGCCCTCTCAGGCCGGCTACCCGTCGTCGCCTTGGTGAGCCATTACCTCACCAACAAGCTGATAGGCCGCGGGCTCATCCTGCACCGCCGGAGCTTTTAACCCCCACACATGAGTGCGGGAGTATTATCCGGTATTAGACCCCGTTTCCAGGGCTTGTCCCAGAGTGCAGGGCAGATTGCCCACGTGTTACTCACCCGTTCGCCACTAATCCCCACCGAAGTGGTTCATCGTTCGACTTGCATGTGTTAAGCACGCCGCCAGCGTTCGTCCTGAGCCAGGATCAAACTCTCCGTGAATGTTTTCCCGTAATGCGGGAATGACACACACGAGAGCGGAACAGTCAGGCGGAATAAGCCCGACCGTTCACAGCGTCCTCGCTGTATGTTTTCTTCAAAGGAACCTCGCCCCAACCATCGTGATGATGAGCTGGAGACGGGGTATCAACATATCTGGCGTTGATTTTTGGCACGCTGTTGAGTTCTCAAGGAACGGACGCTTCCTTTGTACTCACCCTCTCGGGCTTTCCTCCGGGCTTCCCTTCGGTGTTCCAAACTCTATCAGTGTTTTTCCGGCCCCCTGACCACCATCCTGCAGGCATACAGAAGGTGACCCCGAGATAGGATCTGACAAGTTGGATGCTGCCAGGCCAAGCAAAGACGCTTGGTCGCGTCGCTCGGCCTCAAGCAGGAGTACGACTGTACATGCGGCCGTAGAGCAGGTGCAAATCGATTAGAGGTGTGGTCTAGACCACTAATCCGGACCTCTCGGGCGGAACAGGTACTACATATGACATACCCTGCTGCTCAGTGTGCCGTCCGGGACAGGCAGTGACGGCCCCATCACATTTCCACCCCTGGGAGGCTTCCCATGACCAGCGTTACGTCCCCTCTCGCAGGACGTGCCATCGGACTGACGGAGGTGCCGGATCCGGTCTTCTCCGGAGCCATGGTCGGCCCCGGCACGGCCATCGACCCCGTACGTGAACCTTCCGAGGCTGTCTCTCCCGTGGACGGAGTCATCGTCTCCCTCCACCCGCACGCCTTCGTCGTCGTGGACAGCGAGGGGCACGGCGTGCTCACTCACCTCGGTATCGACACCGTGCAGCTCAATGGCGAGGGCTTCGAACTGCTCGTCAACAAGGGCGACACCGTGACCCGCGGCCAGAGCGTCGTGCGCTGGGACCCGGCCGCCGTTGAGGCCGCCGGCAAGTCCCCGGTGTGCCCGATCGTGGCTCTCGAAGCCACCGCCGATGCTCTCTCCGATCTCCGCGAGGACGGCGATGTGAAGGCCGGCGACAGTCTCTTCACCTGGGCGTGACGTCAATGCCGTCGTATGACGGTGAGCAGGACAACCACCGCGGCGGCGGGACCCGCCGCACTATCGGAGACGGGTGAGATGGAGACAACGCTGCGAGGCGTCGGTGTGAGCCACGGTGTGGCGATCGGCGAGGTTCGGCACATGGGGACGGCGGTTCTGGAACCGCCGGCCAAGCAGATTCCGGTGGAGGACGCGGAGCGTGAACAGGGGCGCGCCCGCCAAGCCGTGGACGCTGTGGCTGCCGACCTGATGGCGCGCGGCAATCTGGCGGGGGGCGAAGCCCAGGCAGTGCTTGAGGCGCAGGCCATGATGGCCCAGGACCCCGAGCTGATGACGGACGTGGAACGTCGTATCACGGTCGGCAGTACCGCGGAGCGGGCCGTCTATGACGCCTTCGCCGCCTACCGTGCTCTGCTGGCCGGCGCCGGTGAGTATCTCGCCGGTCGGGTGGCCGACCTTGATGACGTGCGGAACCGTATCGTCGCCCGGTTGCTCGGGGTGCCGATGCCTGGTGTTCCGGACAGCGACGAGCCGTACGTCCTTATCGCTCGTGACCTTGCGCCTGCCGATACGGCGCTGTTGGACCCGACTCTGGTGCTCGGTTTCGTCACCGAGGAGGGTGGGCCGACGAGTCACAGCGCGATCCTGGCACGGGCGCTCGGCGTTCCGGCCGTGGTGGCGCTGCCGGGGGCCGGGGAGTTGGCCGAGGGCACGGTGGTCGCCGTGGACGGCAGTACCGGCGAGATCTTCGTGAACCCCAGCGATGAGAAGAAGGAGCAGCTGGAGGCCGCGGCCGCCGCGCGCAAGGCCGCTCTCTCCACTTCTACGGGTCCCGGTGCCACCTCCGATGGGCACAAGGTGCCGCTGCTGGCCAATGTCGGCGGTCCTGCTGATGTACCGGCCGCGCTGGAGGCGGGGGCCGAGGGTGTGGGGCTCTTCCGTACCGAGTTCCTTTTTCTGGACGACAGCAAGAATGCGCCGTCCGAGGAGAAGCAGGTCGAGGCCTACCGGCAGGTGCTTGAGGCGTTCCCCGAGGGGCGTGTCGTCGTGCGGGTGCTGGACGCCGGCGCGGACAAGCCGTTGGACTTCCTGACGCCGGCCGACGAGCCGAACCCGGCTCTGGGTGTGCGCGGTCTGCGGTCGCTGCTCGACCACCCCGACGTGCTGCGTACCCAGCTGACGGCGCTCGCGAAGGCCTCCGAGGGGTTGCCGGCCTACCTTGAGGTCATGGCGCCGATGGTCGCGGACCGTGCGGACGCGAAGGCGTTCGCGGACGCGTGCCGGGAGGCCGGGCTGCGGGCCAAGTTCGGTGCGATGGTGGAGATTCCGTCGGCCGCGCTGCGGGCGCGCTCGATTCTGCAGGAGGTCGAGTTCCTGTCGCTGGGGACCAACGACCTCGCGCAGTACACCTTCGCCGCCGACCGTCAGGTGGGTGCGGTGTCCCGTCTGCAGGATCCGTGGCAGCCCGCGCTGCTCGACCTGGTCGCGATGTCCGCCGAGGGGGCGAGGGCCGAGGGCAAGAGCTGTGGTGTCTGCGGTGAGGCCGCGTCCGACCCGCTGCTGGCTTGTGTGTTGACCGGTCTTGGGGTCACCTCGCTCTCCATGGGTGCGGCTTCGATTCCTTATGTGCGCTCGACGCTGGCGAAGTACACGCTGGCGCAGTGCGAGCGAGCCGCGTTGGCCGCGCGCGCTGCGGACAGCGCCGAGGAGGCCCGCGCGGCGGCTCAGGCTGTGCTGTCCGGCGAATAGGCGGAATAGTGGAACAGTCGGGCGGGAAACCGTCTGCCAGTTGTGCGCCAGGGGCGCCTCACCAGTGGGTGGGGCGCCCCTGGCGTGTTCAGTGCTGGTGTCCTCCCGGGGGCTGCTCCAGGTCTCCGAGGTCCGGCGGCACGCAGTAGTCGACGCCTGATTCCGGGGAGATGAGGTCGCCGGATTCGACGTCGGTGCAGTAGGCGTCGAAGACCTCGCCGGCGGTCAGGGCTTCCAGGCCGTCGCCGCGCAGGCGCCAGCCGTAGATGCAGTCGGGGGTGTCGAGGCTGGTGGTGCGCATGACGAGGCCGCCGGGGCTTCGGGTGGCGAGGCCGAGGGCGAGGACCGTGGTGAATTCGAGGGCCTCGGCGTCGTCCAGGTGCGTGGTGCCGTCCTCGTCCTGGTCGGCGTGGAGGACGGCCACGATGGTTTCCGGTGCTCCCGAGACGCTGCAGACGAGGTGTCGGTTGCCGGGTCGGGCTGTGTCGAGGATGCGGACGAGGAGGCCGGAGGCCCGGGTGAAGGCGGCGCGGCCGATGTCCTCGCCGCAGGAGGCGCAGGCGCCGAGGCGGGCGAGGAGTGTGGTCGCGTACTCCCAGGTCGCCTGGCGGACGCCCTCGTCGACGAGGGCCGGGAGGAGGTCGGCCAGTGGCTGGCCTTCGTAGAGCAGGGTGGGGCCGGTGGCGGCGAGTTCGGCGGTGAAGCGGGCGCGGTTCGACGGGGTGTCGGGGTCGAGGCCGCTGTCGGCGCAGAACTCGGCGTATTCCTCGGGGTCGAAGAGGGCCACGCTGGTGTGGGTGCCCTGGAGGGCGCGGCTCCTGAGGAGGGTCTCCACCTGCTGGAGGTAGGCGGTGTGGTCGTCGAAGGTGAAGCTGCGATAGCGCCGCATGGCGCTGAAGTCCTGCTCGTCGGTCAACAGGCCGATGGTGCCCGCGATTTCGCGGCGCAGAACGCGTCGCATGGTCTGGTTGTCGGTGTGCGCCATGTTTCCCCCTGTGCGCGGTCGATCATTGCTCACTCACAGTAACCGGCACCACTGACAACGGCGTCCGAGCGAGTGGCTCGCGGACCAGGCGGTGTTGAATCATGCAGGTCAGAGCGATGGCGGCGCCGAAGGCGGTCCAGCCGAGCGGGCCGGTGGCGATGGCCGCGGTGACCGCGAGTGGGCCGATGCTGCGCTGGGTGGACTGGGCGAGTCCGTGCACGCCGAGGTAGGCGCCCTGGGCGGTGTCGGGTGCGAGGGCGACGGAGAGTTCCCACGAGATGGTGGCGTGGAGCATCTCGGCCATGGTGAAGGCGACTGCGGAGGCGGTGAGGAGCACGATCGCCGTGGCGGCTCCGCCGGTGGCCGAGAGCGCCAGGGTGGCGCCGCCCAGGGCGAAGGCGACGGAGAGCGGTCTCAGCAGGTTGCGGGTGGCCGCTGTCGTGGTGGCGAAGCGGGCCAGGGGGACGATGAGCGCCACCACCATCACGTTGTTGAGGACCATCAGCAGGGGTGCCAGGCCGTGCGGTGCGTCGCTGGCGTGGGCGATCCAGAGTGGCAGGCCGACCTTGAAGATTGCGTCGTCGAGGAAGAGGACGGTCTCGGTCGCGACGTACGCGAGGTAGGTGCGGTCGCGCCAGGGGTTCGGCGGCCTGCTCGCGGGTGGCGCGTCCTTCGATGTCGCCACGGTGCGCTGTGGCGACAGGGGTTCGCCGCAGCCCACGGTGAGGGTCGCGACCGCGACGAAGGAGAGGGCGTCGCCGAGGAGGAGCCAGTGGTAGGCGGCGGTTGTGCCGAGGGCGAGGGCGGCCGCGGCGGTGAGACCGCCCAGGGCCCAGCCCGCGTTGGCGGCGGTTCGGCTGATGGCCTGGTAGCGGATGCGGTCCGGGCCTGCGACGCGGGTGGCGTAGAGCTTGGTGAGCACGTTGGCGGCGCGGTCCCCGAAGCCGCCGGCGGCCGAGAAGACGATCAGCAGGACGTAGTTGTCGGTGGTGAGCAGGGCGAACGAGGCCAGGGCGCGCAGGAGTTGGAGGGCGACGAGGACACGGGTGAGCGGGAACCGGTCGGCGAGGCGCCCTCCCAGGGGTGCGCCGGCGATGCCGATGGCCCCGGCGATCGCGGCGAGGGTGCCCACCTGGGCCACGGAGAGGTGCGAGACGTAGGTGAAGTACAGGACGGACACGGAGGCCCACAGGCCGCTGCCGGTGCGGTCGACGAGGGCGATCGCGAGCATTCTGCGGCCGTCGCGTCCTCCGGGTATGCGTTTCGGCCGTACGGCTGCGCGACTCGTCCTGCCCACTGTTCCCCCTTGCGTTGAATTATGTATTGATACATAGTTATCGACGTGGCAATACAATATGGGATCAGTGGTACGACGGCCAAGGGGATTGCCGCGTCCGTCGAACGGCGTGTGGCTGAGGGCGCGTTGGGGCCCGGTGCCGCGCTGCCTCCGGTGCGGCGGCTCGCGGACGGGCTCGGGGTGAGTCCGGGGACTGTCGCGACGGCGTACAAGGAGCTGCGGCAGCGGGGCATCGTCGTCACGCGCGGGCGGGGCGGGACGGTGGTCGCGCCGGCTCCGGCGGTGGCGTCGCGGCGGCCGCCCCGAGTCCCGGACGGCTTGCGGGACTTGGCCGGTGGGCACCCCGATCCTGCGTTCCTGCCGGCCCTGGTGCCGCCCTCGCGGCTCTCCCCCGGTGCGCGGTCCCACCGGTCGACGCCTCGGCTGGCGCGGTTGGAGGAGGCCGTACGGGAGTGGCTTCGGCCCGACGGTGTGCCCGTGGAGCACGTGACCTTCGCGCACGGGGCGCTGGATCTGATCGGGCGGCTGCTGTCCGTGGAGTTGCGGCCCGGGGACGCCGTGGCCATGGAGGACCCCGGTTATCACCATCTGCTGGATCTGGTCACGGCGTTGGGGCTGCGGATGGTGCCTGTCGCCGTGGACGACGAGGGCATGCGTCCCGATGCCCTGCACGCGGCGCTGCGGGTGGGTGCGCGCGCCGTGGTGTGCAGTCCCCGGGCGCAGAATCCGTACGGGGGCTGCTTCTCGGCCGCGCGCCGGGACGCGCTCGTCGAGGTACTTCAGGATGAGCCGGAGGTGCTGGTCGTGGAGAACGATCACGCGTCCTCCGTGGCGGCCGCTCCCTTGTGGTCGCTGACGTCCGGTGGGCTCTCGCGCTGGGTGCATGTGCGGACGGTGAGCAAGTTCCTCGGCACCGACCTGCGGTGGGCCGCGGCGGCCTGTGATCCGGTCACGCTGGCACGGCACGACGGGCGGATGCTGCTGACGTCCGGCTGGGTCAGTCATCTCCTCCAGGAGACCGTCCACGGGCTGATGACGGACGACGGCACGCGCGCGTTGGTCACGCGCGCGCAGGAGGCGTATGTGCTGCGCCGGGAGGCCCTCCGCAAGGAATTGAGCGGGCGGGGAATCGAGGCGCACGGGGCGAGCGGCATGAACCTCTGGGTGCCCGTGCGTGACGAGTCCGCTGTGGTCAACGGGCTGCGGTCGTACGGCTGGTGGGTCGCCGCGGGGGCGCGGTTCCGGCTCGCGTCCGAGCCGGGTGTACGGATCTCCGTCGCCGAGCTCGAACCGGCCGACGCGGTGCGGCTGGCCTCGGACTTCGCCGCTGTGCTCGGCGAGGGCGAGTCCGAGGCCACCTATGGAGGGTGATCGTCCTCTACGGGAGGGCGATCAGGCGCGTTTGCGGGCGAGGTCCTCGTAGAAGCTCAGCAGGTCGAGGTTGTCGATGGAGCCCGGGTTGACCGCCTTCTCCAACGGGGTGCCCTGGAGCAGGCGTTTGACGGGGACCTCGATGCGCTTCCCGGTGAGGGTGTGCGGGACGCCGGGCACCTCGATGACCTCGTCGGGTACGTGGCGCGGGGAGAGCTGTTCGCGGATCGTCTGCTTGATACGGCCCAGGAGGGCGTCGTCTAGGACCGCTCCAGGGGCGAGGTGGACGAAGAGGGGCATCCAGTAGCCGCCGTCGGGCTGTTCGATGCCGATGACGAGGGATTCCTTGATCTCCGGGAGCCGTTCGACCGCCTCGTAGATGTCGGCCGAACCCATGCGCACGCCTTGCCTGTTGAGCGTGGAATCGGAGCGGCCGTGGATGACGACGGAGCCTCGGGAGGTGACGGTGATCCAGTCGCCGTGGCGCCACACTCCGGGGTACGTGTCGAAGTAGCTGTCGTGGTAGCGGGTTCCTTCGGGATCGTTCCAGAAGTAGATCGGCATGGACGGCATGGGGTTGGTGACCACGAGTTCGCCGACCTCGTCGACCAGAGGTTCGCCGTTCGGGTCCCAGGACTGGAGGTCGGTGCCGAGGCCGGGGGCCTGGAGTTCGCCGATGTACACGGGGAGGGTCGGTACGGCTCCAGCGAAGCAGGAGCAGACGTCCGTGCCGCCGCTGACCGAGGCGATCCACAGGTCGGCCCCGCTCTCTGCGAACTCGTCGTGCAGCCAGCGGAACCCGTCCGGCGGCAGGGGTGATCCGGTGGTGGCGACGCACTTCACCTTGGAGAGGTCGAAGTCGCGGGACGGGTGCACGCCGGCCTTGCGGCAGGCCATGACGTACGCGGCCGAGGTGCCGTAGAGAGTCGCCCCGGTGCGTTCCGCGATGCGCCACTGGGCGCTGACGTCGGGGTACCCGGGGCTGCCGTCGTAGAGGACGATCGTCGTGCCCGTCAGGAGGCCGGAGACGAGGAAGTTCCACATCATCCAGCCGGTGGACGTGTACCAGAAGAAGCGGTCCTCGGGGCCCAGGTCGCAGTGCAGACCGAGTTGTTTGAGGTGCTCTACGAGGATGCCGCCCTGGGACTGGACGATGGCCTTGGGGAGGCCGGTCGTGCCCGAGGAGTAGAGCACCCACAGGGGGTGCTCGAAGGGGACCTCTTCGAAGACCGGCTCCACGTCGGCCGAGGTCAGCGACGACCACTCCAGGGCGCCTTCGGGGGCGTCGGTTCCCAGGAGGGGGATGTGGACCACGGCGCGCAGGGTGGGGAGTTCGCGGCGGAGTTCGGCGACCGTGTCGCGGCGGTCGTGCTCCTTGCCGCCGTAGCGGTAGCCGTCGACGGTGAACAGGACGACCGGTTCGACCTGTTGGAAGCGGTCCAGGACGCTGCGGGCGCCGAAGTCGGGGGCGCAGGACGTCCAGACGCCGCCCACGGCGGCCGTGGCGAGCAGGGCGACGACGGCCTGCGGGATGTTGGGGAGGTAGCCGCTGACGCGGTCTCCGGGGCGTACGCCGAGGGTGCGCAGTTCGGCGGCCAGGGAGCCGACCTGGCGGCGCAGCTGCGACCAGGTGACCGGGCTCGGCTCATGGGTCTCGTCGACGTACAGGAGGGCCGGTTCGTCCGCGCGGGTCGCCGCGGCGCGCAGGGCGTGTTCGGCGTAGTTGAGGGTCGCTCCGGGGAACCAGTGGGCGCCGGGCATCGAGCGGTCGCCGAGCACGCGCGCGTAGGGGGTGGAGAACCGCACGTCGAACCACTCGGTCACGGCCTGCCAGAACGTGTCCAGCTCGTCGACGGACCAGCGGTGCAGTGCCGCGTAGCCGCCGTCGGAGGGGGCTCCGTGGTGTGCGGCCGCCCAGGACTGGAATTTGGTGACCTGTGCCTGGGCGATGCGTTCCGGATCTGGCTGCCAGAGCGGCAGGGGGTTCGCGGTCGACATGGGGCGGCTCCCGGGACTGTGCGCGTCGTGTGCGTCGGTCGCGCACGTGCGGGGGTGTGCGCGTGACGCGGCTGACACGGACGATGCCACGTGATCGACTTCTGCACCAGGGCGCGCTCCACATAGTCCGTGTCGTGAAGATGTGGTCCCACCACGGGTGAACGGCAGTTGAACGACACGGTTATCCGGGGCTTGTAATGGCAGGGTGAGCAGCATGGACGGTCGTGACCTGGTGCGTTCGGTGAAGGTGGTCGGTTCGACGGGGGCGGCGCAGGGTTTGCGTACCGTACGGGCGGCGTGGCGCAGGAGGCGTGCCGACGCCACCGGGCTGCCCGCGCGCGGGGCCGAGCGGGCTCGGGTCCCCGGACCGGTGCGCGAGGCCGAGCCGGGACCCGGCGGCGGGATCATCCGGTTCAGCCGCTCCGAGCTGCGCATCACCGTCGCCGTGAACGGAGCCGTCTTCTGGGGCTGGGACGGGGCCGGTCCTGAGCCGTCGTACGCGCTCGGCGGGCGTTGCCCGGAGCCGGATCCCCGGGCGGTCCTGGAGCCGGACAAGGACGGCGGCTGGCGGGTCGTGGCGGAGCGGGTGACGGTCGTTGTGTCGCGGCACGGCGCGGTCGAAGTGCGTACGCCCGGAGGTGTGACGCTGCGCCGGGATCTGCCGCCGCGCTGGTGGGAACCGGTGGGCGGGGGCACGGCACGCTGGATGCAGCGCTCGGAGGTGGCGGCGGACGCCCGGTTCTTCGGGCTCGGCGGGCGCGCTTCGGGCCCCCGGCTGCGCGACGGGACGTACCGGCTGTGGAACACCGACCCCGGGCATGCCTTCGCGCCGGGTGACGATCCGCTGTACGTGACCATGCCGGTGCAGTTGGTGGTCGCCGACGCGGCCACGCATCTGGTGTTCCACGACACCTCCTGGGACGGCACGGTGACGCTGCGGGAGGGCGAGGAGGGCGCCGGTTCCGGGCACGACCGGGCCGGGGCGTCCGAGCTGCGGATGGACGGCGGTCCGCTGCGCTGCTGGGTCATGGTCGGCACCCCCGCGCGCGTGCTGCACGCCTGGGTCTCGCTCACCGGCGCTCCCGCGCTGCCGCCGGCGTGGGCGTTGGGTCACCATCACGCGCGGTGGGGTTTCGGCAGCGAGCAGGAGATACGGCGGATCGTCGCCGGCTACCAGGAGCGCGGTCTGCCGCTGGACGCCGTCCACCTGGACATAGACCACTACGACGAGCACCAGGTGTTCACCGTCGACCACGAGCACTTCCCCGAACTGCCGGTGCTCGCCGAGGAGTTGCGCCGCGACGGCATCCGCCTGGTGTCGATCGTCGACCCCGCTGTGAAGGCCGAGCCCGGAAACGCCGTCTACGACAGCGGGACGGCCGAGGACGCCTTCGTACGGGACGCCTCGGGGCGGCTGGTGCGGGGAGTCGTATGGCCCGGGGAGGCCGTTTTCCCGGACTTCACGCACGCGCGTGTGCGTGACTGGTGGGGCTCGCTCTACAAGGAGCGGCTCGCGCAGGGGTTCGCGGGGTTCTGGCACGCCATGAACGAGCCCACGTCGTTCACCGCCTTCGGGGAGTCGACCCTGCCCCGTTCGGCCCGGCACGACCTGGAGGGGCGTGGCGGCGACCATCGCGAGGCGCACAACGTGTACGCGCTGTGCATGGCCAGGGCGGCCTACGAGGCGTTGCGTGAACTGGCCCCCCAGGAGCGGCCGTTCCTCTTCTCACGCTCCGGGTGGGCCGGGATACAGACCTACGGGGGCACCTGGTCCGGCGATGTGGCCACCGGCTGGCCGGGGCTGCGGGCCTCGCTGTCGCTGGTCATGGGGCTCGGGCTGTGCGGGGTGCCGTACTCGGGTCCGGACGTGGGCGGCTTCGAGGGGAGTCCCTCGCCCGAGCTGTATCTGCGCTGGTTCCAACTCGGCGCGTATCTGCCGCTGTTCCGTACGCACGCGAGTCTGCGGGCGGGGCGTCGGGAGCCCTGGGAGTTCGGTGCCGATGTGCTGGAGCACGCGCGCGTGGCGCTCGTCGAACGGCGACGGCTGCTGCCGTACTTCATGACGCTGGCGCATCTGGCGCGGCGGACCGGGGCGCCCTATGTGCGGCCCCTGTGGTGGGGTGCGCCGGAGGATCGCGCGCTACGGGACCGCGAGGACGCCTTCCTGCTCGGTGACTGTCTCCTGGTGGCGCCGGTTCTCGACCCTGGGTCGGACCGGCGTGCGGTGCAGTTGCCGCGGGGGCGCTGGTACGACACGGAGACGGAGCAGGCCTATGAGGGGCCGGCCCAGATTCTGGTCGACGCCCCGCTGTCGCGGATTCCGGTGCTCGCGCGCGCGGGTGCCGTGCTGCCGGTGCGGGGCGCGGACGGCGGGCTTGAGCTGGAGGTGTGGGCGCCCGCCCGGGGGCGGACCGGGGGCGGGCTGGTGGTGCCGGACGCGGGCGACGGCTGGGACGAACCGGAGATCGAGCGGTACGTCGCCCGCTGGGAGGGCCGGCGGGTGGTCGTGGAGCGGGAGTTGGAGGACGGCGTGAGCGCGCCGCCCTACCCGGTGCGGTTGCGAGGGCTGGGTGAGGGCTGACCTCAGATGTACCGGCCCTCGAACCAGGCCTTGACGGCCACGGAGTGCAGCGGGAAGGCCAGCTCCTCGGGCCGGCGCAGGAGGTGCCAGCCCTCTGTCTCGTCGGTGGCGACGGACTTGGGGAGTCCCTCGACCGGGCGCTCGGGGAGGACGCCGAAGAGCAGGAGGTGCCCGTCGGGCGAGCTGATGGCGTCGACGAGCCGTACGTCGCGGGTCGCGGCGTCGATGCCCGTCTCCTCCCTGAGTTCGCGGACGAGGGCCTGTCGCCAGTCCTCGCGGTCGTCGACGTAACCGCCCGGCAGGGCGACGCCTCCGCGCGCGGGGGCGACGGTTCGGGTGATGACGACCAGGGCGGTGCCCTTCGTGTCGTACACGGGCTGGAGTGCGACGGCTACGGGCAGCGGGTTGCGGTACGCGACGGTGCCGCAGGCAGGGCAGGTGCGGGGCCAGCCGGAGACGCCCTCTCCGTAGGGCGATCCGCAGCTCGAACAGTGGGAGTTCGGCCCGGAGTTGGGGACGGAGGCTTGAGTTTCGGACACTCGGCGGACTGTATCCGATCAAGCGGAGGGCGTCTTTCCGGGGGCCGCGCGCATGAACGGGAAACGGCCGGAACCACCCCCGTGGGCCCCGGCCGTCCCTCCCGGTATCACGACGCCGTAAGTGGCTCGATGGTTCACCGAAACGCCCTGCTCATTTTCCGTTGCCCGTGGCACACTTCTGACGTTCCGTCAGATCCAGTGCTGTGGAGGGACGTTGTCACGGACACGCACACCTGTGGTCACCGATTGGTTCACCGGGGACGGGGACGACTTCCGGTTGCTCGGCACGCGCTGTTCCGCGTGCGCCTCGGTCTTCTTCCCGCGTGAGGACGGCCACTGCCGCAATCCGGCCTGCGGGGGCGGCGAGTTGGCCGAGCTCCCGCTGTCGCGGCGCGGCCGGGTCTGGTCCTACACGGACAGCCGGTACCGGCCACCGTCACCGTATGTGAGCGATCCGGAACTTCCGTGGGAACCGTACGCGTTGATCGCTGTGGAGCTGGAGTCCGAGCGGATCGTGGTGCTGGGACAGGCCGTTCCCGGGATCACCGTCGCCGATCTGACGGTGGGCATGGAGGTGGAGGTCGTCCCCGGTGTGCTCGGCGAGGACACGGAGACGACCTGGACGACCTGGCACTGGCGGCCCACGGGGGTGACGGCATGACGGCGGACGTGGCGGTGCTCGGCGCGGGCATGCACCCCTGGGGCAAGTGGGGGCGGGGCTTCGTCGAGTACGGGACGGCGGCGGCCCGGGCGGCGCTCGCCGACGCCGGGCTGGAGTGGCGGGACATCGGCTCGATCGTCGGCGCGGACACGGTGCGTGGCGGATATCCCGGGTATGTGGCGGGCGCGACGTTCGCGAAGGCGCTGGGCTGGCAGGGCGCCCGGGTGGCGAGCGTGTACGCGGCGTGCGCGTCCGGGGCGCAGGCCGTCAACGCGGCGCGGGCGCAGATCCTTTCGGGGCTCGCGGACGTGGTGCTGGTCGTGGGCGCCGATGCCGCCCCCAAGGGGTTCTTCCGGCCGGCCGGCGGCGAGCGGCACGACGATCCGGACTGGCTGCGCTTCCGGGTCCTCGGGGCGACGAATCCGACGTACTTCGGGCTGTACGCGCGGCGGCGGATGGCCCTCTACGGGGACACTCCGGAGGACTTCGCCCAGGTCAAGGTGAAGAACGCCGCCCTGGGGGCGCTGAATCCGTACGCGCGCTACCGCAAGCGGGTCTCCGCCGAGGAGGTCGCCGCCTCCGCGGTGGTCGCCGATCCGCTGCGACTGCTGGACATCTGCGCCACCTCGGACGGCGGGGCCGCCCTGGTGCTGTCCAGCATGGAGTTCGCGCGCCGGCGCGGGGCGGCGGACCCGGTGCGGATCCGCGCGGTGTCCACGGTGACGCCGCGCTATCCCAACACGGTGCTGGACCTCCCGGACATCGCCACGGACTCCGCGGCGACGGTGACACCCCCGGACGAGACGTTCCGGGCATCGATCGCGCGCGCGGCCTACGAGGAGGCGGGCGTCGGCCCCGAAGAGCTCTCCCTGGCCGAGGTCTACGACCTGTCCACCGCCCTGGAGTTGCAGTGGTACGAGGACCTGAGGCTGTGCGGCGAGGGCGAGGGCGCCAAGCTGCTCCGGGAGGGCGCGACGGCCCTGGGCGGGCGCATACCCGTGAACGCGAGCGGTGGACTGGCCTCCTTCGGGGAGGCGGTTCCGGCGCAGGCCATCGCCCAGGTCTGCGAGTTGACCTGGCAGTTGAGAGGCGACGCGGGTGACCGGCAGGTCGCGGGCGCGCGGGTGGGGCTCACCGCGAACCAGGGGCTGTTCGGGCACGGGTCGGCGGTGCTCGCCGTGCGGTGACCGACGGCACGCCGCGCACACGGTGTGATCGGCCCGCAAGGCTGCGTGAACGTCTTATGAACTGGGCCTGGGCGTACGCCGGTGACGTCATCATGCTGCCGTGCGCTCCTCGACGGACACTCTCCGCTTCGCCTTCCAGCCGGTGGTCAATCTGACCACCGGCGGGGTCGCGGGCATGGAGATCCTCGTCCGCCCGGAGACCGGGGACATCCTGGCCGAGGCCCGCCGCGACCCCGAACTCGACGGCAGGCTGGCCGTGTTGGCGGTCCGCGCCGCCGCACGCAAGGAGACGCTGCTGCCGCTGCACATCAACGTGTTCGCCGGCACCCTCGCCGACCTCGGCGGGCTCACCCCGCTGCACAGCGCGGTGCGCGAGGCGGGCCGGCTCCCGTGGGAAGTCACGATCGACATCGTCCCGCCGTACACGCACGTGCCCCAACGGGCGCTCCTGGAGGCGGTGTCCGAGCTGCGCGGCCAGGGATTCAGGATCTGCGCGGACGGCGTCGGCGACGGTGACGTACCCCTGCGGCTGCTCACGGACCTCGCGCCCGACCTGGTGAAGCTCGACGCGTCGCTGCTGGAGCGACCGGCCGCGGTGCGGGCGATGCGGACCCTGTGCGAGCAGTTGGGCGCCCTGCTGTCCGTGGAGGGCGTCGAGACCGAGACGCAGTGCGCGACCGCGCGGTCGGCCGGGGCGCAGTTGGCGCAGGGTGAGCTGTTCGCGCCGCCGACGCGGATCCCCGCGGCGGACGTATACGTTCCGCCCCGCGCCCCCGGTCTCGCGACGACACCGCCGTCGGGACCCTGGGTGCGGGAGTTCGTACGGCCGGCCGCGCTGCTGCCCGACACCGCGTCCGCCGGTCAGGTACGGGCGCTGCTGACCGGCTCGCCGGACGTGTCCGGGGTGGTCCTCGTGGACCGGGACGGGGTGCCGGTCCGCTCGGTGCACCGGTCGCGCTTCCTGCTGTCGATGTCGGGGCGCTACGGCCACGCCCTGTACGCCGACCGGCCCGCGGCCAGGCTCGGGGACGTACCGCGAACCGTGGGCGTCGACGCGACCGCCTGGGAGGTCCTGGACGTGGTCGCGGTCGGCGACCGGGACCGTACGTCGGACGATGTGGCGGTGGTCGACCGGTACGGGCGGTGTGTCGGCGTCGTACGACTCGCCGATCTGGTGCGGACATTGGCAGAGACGCGGGTGGAGGAAGCGGCGGGGCTCAATCCGCTGACCAGGCTGCCCGGTTCGGACGCGATCACCGGTGAGGTGGACCGGCGGATCGCGGACGGGGGGACGTTCGCGCTGAGTTGGCTGGATGTCGACCACTTCAAGCGGGTCAACGACGGGGCCGGTTTCGCGGCGGGCGACGAACTGATCCGCTCGGTCGGACGCGCGCTCCAGCTCGCGGTGACCGGGCACACGCGTGTGGGGCACATCGGCGGGGACGACTTCCTGGTGCTGACCGATCCGGAGGGGCTGGATCCGCTGGCCGCCGCCGTGCTCGACGTGCCATGGGAGGCGGGCGGCAGGGCCGTGACGCTGTCCCTCGCCACCGTCCTGTGTGTGCCGGGCAGTGTGACCGACCACCGGCAGGCGGCCACGTGTCTGGCGCCGCTGAAGAAGGCCGCGAAGGCGCTGGACGGCACGAGTTGGGTGCTGGGCCGGGCGGAGCGGGGCGAGTACGAGATCCTCCGCGGATCGCATGTGACGCCCGCACAGGCCCCCCGCACGGCCGTGGAGTCCCCCGGGCGCTGAGCGCGGCCCGGCGGCCTCCTGCGGGGCTCCAGGGGCCGTCAGGACAGGTGTCACCGTTGCCGTCCGCGACCTTGACGCTCCACAGGCACCGGTGAACACTTCCCGGTGTCGGTCGACATCGCCGTACATTCTCGGCGTACCAGGCACTGCGCCGCGCGGGCTCCGCCTGCGCTCAGGCCCACTCCCACGGGCGATTCGGCTGCGACGGCACGCTCGTCACGGACGCCGGGCGGGGCTCGGGACCCTCCCCGCCTTCGGCTGAAGTCGCCAAGGGAACCGCACCCTGCACGGAGGACCGGGGCCGACCGTCCCGGGCGAGGGCCTAGGAGCCGCCATGAGCAATGGAGACATATTCCTCGGTGAGGTCATCGGCACCGCGATACTGATCCTGTTCGGCGCCGGCGTGGTCGCCGCCGTCGTACTCAACTACTCGAAGGCCAAGGACGGCGGCTGGATCGTCATCGCGTTCGGCTGGGGCTTCGGCGTGATGGCCGGGGCGTACACCGCCGCACCGCTGTCCGGCGGGCAGCTCAATCCGGCCGTCACGATCGGCATCGCCATCGACACCGGGAAGTGGGACAAGGTCCCGTTCTACATCGCGGGCCAGATGGTCGGCGCCATGCTCGGCGCGGTGCTGTGCTGGCTGGTCTACTACGCGCAGTTCCAGGCCAACGCCGAGGAGGAGATGGCCCAGCCCACGCTCGGGATCTTCTCCACCACGCCCACGATCCGCAATGTCGTCGCGAACCTGATGACAGAGATCATCGCGACGATCGCGCTGGTCCTGCCGATCCTGGCCTTCGGGCTCACCAAGGGACTCGGTACGTCCGGCACGGCGGTGCTGGTCGTGTCCTTCCTGGTGGTCGGCATCGGTCTGTCGCTGGGCGGTCCCACCGGGTACGCCATCAACCCGGCCCGCGACCTGGGCCCGCGCATCGTCCACTCGCTGCTCCCGATCCCGAACAAGGGCACCTCGGACTGGAGTTACGCGTGGATCCCGGTGGTGGGACCGCTGATCGGCGGGGCGCTCGCCGGAGTCATCTTCAACGCAGCCTTCTGACAGCAGTGTTCGATCCGTCTTCCGAGAGCAGCCCTCCGAAGGACGGGAGCAGTCCTTCGGAGGATCCGAGGGACACGACAAAGGGGTCGTCATGACGGACAGGTTCGTCGCCGCAATCGACCAGGGCACCACCTCCAGCCGCTGCATCGTCTTCAACCAGGACGGCGCGATCGTCGCCGTCGACCAGCGTGAGCACCGCCAGATCTTCCCCAAGCCGGGCTGGGTGGAGCACGACGCCACCGAGATCTGGTCCAAGGTGCAGGCGGTGGTTGCCGGGGCGATCGCCAAGGCGGGACTGCGCGCCGACCAGCTCAGCGCGCTCGGCATCACCAACCAGCGGGAGACGACGGTCCTCTGGGACCGCGCCACCGGCAAACCCGTGCACAACGCCATCGTGTGGCAGGACACCCGCACCGCGGCCCTCTGCAAGCAACTGGGCGGATCGGACGGGCCGGACCGCTTCCGCGAGCAGACCGGACTGCCGCTCGCCAGCTACTTCTCCGGCCCCAAGGCGGCCTGGCTGCTCGACAACGTGCCCGGCCTCAGGGACCGCGCCGAACGCGGCGAGATCGCCTTCGGCACGATCGACTCCTGGCTGATCTGGAACCTCACCGGCGGCACCGACGGCGGCAAACACGTCACCGACGTGACCAACGCCGGGCGCACCATGCTGATGAACCTGGAGACCCTCCAGTGGGACCCGGCCATCCTCTCCGCGATGAACGTCCCCGAGGCGATCCTCCCCGAGATCAAGTCCTCCGCCGAGGTCTACGGCACCGCGGTCGGCCAACTCGCGGGCGTACCCGTCGCGTCGGCCCTGGGCGACCAGCAGGCCGCCGTGTTCGGACAGGCCTGCTACGACGTGGGCACGGCCAAGAACACCTACGGCACGGGCAGCTTCCTGCTGCTCAACACCGGGAACCGGCCCGTGCCTTCGAAGAACGGGCTCCTCACGACGATGGGCTACAAGATCGGCAGCGATGCGCCGGTCTACTGCCTGGAGGGATCAATAGCCATAACGGGCGCCCTCGTTCAGTGGTTCCGCGACCAACTCGGCATCATCCGCAACGCCGACGAGATCGAGACCCTCGCCGCGAGCGTCGACGACAACGGCGGCGCGTACATCGTGCCCGCGTTCTCCGGCCTGTTCGCCCCCTACTGGCGCTCCGACGCGCGCGGAGTCATCACCGGGCTGACCCGCTACGTCACGAAGGCGCACCTCGCGCGCGCGGTGCTGGAGGCGACGAGCTGGCAGACGCGGGAGGTCGTGGACGCCATGTTCCAGGACTCCGGGGTGCAGATCACCACCCTGAAGGTGGACGGCGGCATGACCAAGAACAACCTCCTGATGCAGCACCAGGCGGATGTCCTCGGGGTGCCGGTGATCCGTCCCAAGGTCTCCGAGACGACCTGCCTGGGCGCCGCCTACGCGGCCGGACTGGCCACCGGTGTCTGGAACGACCTGGACGAGCTCAAGTCGCACTGGCAGAAGGACGTCGAGTGGACGCCGTCCATGGAGTCGTCGGTGCGGGACCGCGAGTACCACAACTGGCGCAAGGCGGTGGAGAAGAGCTTCGGCTGGGAGGAGGAGGGCGACAACTAGGCACGCACGCGTGGCCGTTGTTCCGCCAGGCACACACACGCGCGTGCCGTCGGATCGCACCGGCTGCGGCCCGTACCCCGGTCGGCGGGGGTACAGGCCGCGCCCGTGCCTCAGCTGGTGACGCTCTGGCGGCGCTTCGCGCCGTAGGCCATCGCGTGCTGGACGACCTCGATGAGGACCTCCTTGACCGACGCGCGGTCGCGGGCGTCGCAGAGCATGAGCGGTACGTCCTCGTCGAGGTCGAGGGCCTGGCGTACGGCGTCCACGGGGTAACGGTCGGCGCCTTCAAAGCAGTTGACGCCGACGACGAAGGGTATGGAGCGCCGCTCGAAGTAGTCGAGGGCGGCGAAGCAGTCCTCCAGGCGGCGGGTGTCGGCGAGCACGACGGCGCCCAGGGAGCCCTCGGAGAGCTCGTCCCACATGAACCAGAACCGCTCCTGGCCCGGCGTACCGAAGAGGTAGAGCACCAGGTCTTCGCGCAGGGTGATGCGGCCGAAGTCCATGGCCACGGTGGTGGTGTGCTTGCCCTCCACCCCGCTGGTGTCGTCGACCGGACGCCCTGCCTCGGTGAGCAGTTCCTCCGTGCGCAGCGGCCTGATCTCGCTGACCGCGCCGACGAGGGTGGTCTTGCCCACGCCGAAGCCGCCGGCCACCAGGATCTTGAGCGTGACGGGCTCGACCGGAGGCTTGCCTCGCTCAGAACGCCCGAAGATCATCGGTCTTGTCTCCTGCTTGATGGGGTAGGGGGTGGTGGCTCGCGCCGCTCACAGGGCCCGGAGGCCGGAGATCACGTCGCGCAGAATACTCTCGTCCACCAGTTCGGCGGGGGGTACGGGACGTGACACATGGACGAGTTCGCCGTCCACGAGGTCGCCGATGAGGACCCGTATCACCCCGATGGGCAGGTCGAGTTCGGCCGCGAGTTCGGCGACCGACTGCGGGGCGTCGCGGCAGAGACCGACGATGTCCACGTGCTCCGGGGACAGCGTGTGGTCGGCTTCCGAGTCGTCCTCATGTGACTCCGCGATCACCACCGCGATGAGGTCGAGGCGGTGCTGGGCCGCACTGGTGGTGCGGCCGCGCGTCATCGCGTACGGCCTGACGACCGGTCCGGCCTCATCGTCGAACCAGTGGCTTCTTCCCTGACCGTCTCCGCTCATATCACGTCACTACCCGCCCGAGGACAGGTCGGTGCGCGGAGCTGCCCCCAGATGCACACCGACCCGCTTCACGAGCAGTGTCATCTCGTAGGCGACCTGTCCGACGTCCGAGTCGGCGTCCGCGAGGACGGCCAGGCAGCTGCCGTCGCCCGCGGCCGTCACGAACAGGAAGGCCTCGTCGAGTTCGACGACCGTCTGCCGCACGCTGCCCGCCTCGAAGTGGCGGCCGACGCCCTTGGCGAGGCTGTGGAAGCCGGAGGCCACGGCGGCCAGGTGTTCGCTGTCCTCGCGGGTCAGGTCCTGGGACACGCCGGTGGCCAGGCCGTCGCCGGAGAGCACGATGGCCTTGCGGATGCTGGCGACGCGCTCGACGAGGTCGTCGAGGAGCCAGTTCAGCCCGCGCTGGTCGGTGCTGTGGCCGGTCGCCTTCGGTGCGGTCATCGACCGTCCCCCTTAGTTCCTTGTGCTGTGCCGCCTTGAGCGTCGTCGCCCTCGGCGTTCTCCTCGCGGCCGCGCTGCCAGCCGCGCTGGAGCGAGGCCATACGGCTGCGCACCTCGTCGGCGTCGCGCTCGGCGACCTCCGCCGGGCTCGCGGCGCGCCGATCGGGGTCCTGTTTCAGCTGCGGGGCCAGATTGGCCTGACGTACGCGTCTGGGCAACGCTCCGGTGCTCGGTGGGGTGTCGGAGTCCGGAGCGCCGGCCGCGAGTTCGGCACGCCGGGTGCGCCTGGGGAGAGCGGGGGTCTCGGGCGGCTCGCCGATGCCGCGCCCCGGGGAGGCGGGCGGCTGCGCGGATTCGGCGCGACCACCGGGCACGTCGGTACGGCGCCGTAGCGGCGTGTCACCGCGACGCCGGGCCGGGAGCTGCGCGGGGCCGTCCGTTTCCGGTCCGCCCAGGCTCGGGGCCGTGGAGAGGCCGTCGAAATCGACCTCTCCGGAGTCCCCTGTCTCGCGTCGGGAGCGCTGCTCGACGACCGGGCGTCCATGGGAGCTGACCAACTTGGGCGTACGGCGTCGGGGCAGCGGAAGCGGCTCGCCGCGGTGGCCGTCCGTGTCGGCCTCGGAGACCTGTTGATGCGCGTCCACGGGCCGCACGGGGGCGAGGTCGTCCCGGTGGGTGGAGGCGCGGCGGGGGCGGAAGATTCCGCCGCGCTCGCCGTCCTCGTCGTCGAGCCCGTTCGGGAAGCCTTCGAGGGCGTCCAGGTCCACGGGGGCTTCCAGTTCGACCGGTCCGTCCAGGAGGGCGGGCGGCAGACCGGGCAGCTTCACGGGCATCTGGGAGAGCGCGGAGCGGCGGCTCTCCTCCAGCTCGGCCTCCTTCGTGGGCCGGGGCCGGTCGAGGCGGAAGCCGATGCCGTTGGTGTCCGGGACCTCGTCGCTCAGCAGGGCGTCGGGGATGAACACGACGGCGGTGGTGCCGCCGTACGGCGACGGCTGGAGCGAGACGCGGACGTTCTGCCGCTGGGCGAGCCGGCTGACCACGAACAGGCCGAGGCGGTCGGTGTCGGAGAGTTCGAACTCCGGTGTCTCGGCGAGCCGGAGATTGGCGTCCAGGAGTGCCTCGGCCGCCATGCCGAGGCCGCGGTCGTTGATCTCCAGGGTGAAGCCGTTGGCGACCCGCTCCCCCAGGACCTGGACGGCGGTGTGCGGCGGGGAGAACACCGTGGCGTTCTCCAGGAGTTCGGCCACCAGGTGGGTGAGGTCCGCGACGGCGGGGCCGGTGACGGCGATACGCGGCAGCCTGCGGACCTCGATCCGCTCGTAGTCCTCGACCTCGGCGACGGCCGCGCGGACGATGTCCATGAGCTGGACCGGCTTGCGCCACTGCCGGGACGGGGCGGCCCCGGAGAGGATCACCAGGCCCTCGGCGTGCCGGCGCATACGGGTCGTCAGGTGGTCGAGGCGGAAGAGGTCGGCGAGTTCGTCAGTGTCCTCGGTCCTGCGCTCCATGGTGTCGAGCAGGGTGAGCTGCTTGTGCAGCAGGACCTGGCTGCGCCGGGCGAGGTTGACGAACACCTCGGAGACACCGGACCGCAGTTCGGCCTGCTTGACGGCGGCTTCGACAGCGGCGCGCTGGAGGGTGTTGAGGGCCTGGCCGACGTCGCCGATCTCGTTCCTGTCGTACTCCAGGCGCGGGACCTCGGTCTCCACGTCGACCACTTCGCCGACGGACAGGCGGCGCATCACACTGGGCAGCCGGACGCCGGAGGCCTCGTGGGCGTCCAGGCGCAGTTGGCGCAGGTCGCGGATGAGGCCGCGGCCTATGCGCACCGACAGGAACAGCGAGAACAGGAGGGTGATCAGCCCCAGGACACCGGCGACGGCCGCCTTGAGGATGACCCTCATCGCGACCGGGCGGACGCGGTCCTGGTATCGGTCGTTGGCCTGGTCGTCGAGGGTGCCGAGCTTGGTCAGCGCCGCGCCGGCCGCGGTGTTCCAGGTCTGCGCGGTGACGTTGCGGGGGGTGCCGGACGTGGTGGAGGCGGCGGCCTGTTCGGCCACGCGCAGCGGGGCGCTGGCCGCGTTCTTCCAGAAGCGCTCGAAGTGGCCGCGCTCCGAGGAGGGCAGCAGCGGCAGGTTGACGTCGTACAGCAGGGTCCGCTGTGCGACCAGGTCGGAGACGTCGCGGGTCTCGTCCCGGGTGAGCTTGCCGACGACCAGGGAGGAGCCGAGCAGGGCGTCCTCACGGGAGAGGAACTCCCGCGCGCGGGCGAGGTTCACGAGGGCGCGGTACTGCTTGTCCATCTCGACGTTGTCGACGACATGGAGGTTGGACAGCAGCACGTAGCACGGGTCGACCAGGTGGTTGTAGAGCCCGAGGGCCTGGCCGCGGTCGACGGTGCCGTCCTCGACGCTGCGCCGCAGGGACTGGAGCCCGTCGAAGGCGTCGAGGACCGCGGCGACACGGCTGTCGGTGGCCTGCCCCATCGCGTCGCGCACGTCCGGGTTCTCGGAGTTCTTGCGGATCTTGGCGACGGCCTCGTCGGTCGCGGCGCGGCTGCGCCTGAGATCGGTGAGCCCGTCGGCGGCGCGCGGGTCGGCGAGATAGACGAGCGACTGCCGGCGTTCCTGCTGGATGACGCGGACGGTGTCCTCGGTGGGATAGCCGATCTTCTCGACGACCGACGACACGTTGAACAGGTCCGCGGCGGCGCGGCCGGTGAGGACCGTGGCGAACGCCCAGATCGCGGTCAGTGACACCAGCGGCACGAGAAGGAGCGCCACGATCTTCCGGCGGATGGACTTCCCGCGAAAGCGCATGGCCTCCCCCAGCTGGACCCCCGCCGGCCGGGGGTACACATGTACGTCAACAAACGGCGCGAGCCTACTACTGACACAGAGGTAACTCGAAGAGCTGTCCGGAGGGTGAACCTCCGCAACGGCAACCGGACATGGGGAGTTGTCGGGTCATTGCGGGAGATTGCCGCCCTGATATCCCCGGGATCACCACACCCCACCCGATCGGTCCACTTGGCCAGTTGGCCGGAATTTTTCGTCTGTTGGGAATCTTCGTGGCATGTTGCGCGTCTTTCTCTACGGGACATGGGGGCGGAACCGGCCACACGAGCCGCATCCGCAACCGTGCGGCGTAAAACAGCGCAAGCCGGGCACCCACTGGGGAGTCGGAGTCTTCGGACTCCGGGGCAAGTGGTGTACCGGCGGTGGGGAGGACACGTTGATGGGCACGGCGGAGCGGCAAGAGGCGCTTGAGGACGGCGTGGCGGCGCGGTCGACGGCGCAGCGGCGCCGCGAGGTACCGGATCGCGACATTTCGGCAGACGGTGGTACGACGACGGGCGGCGGGGCCCAGAGGCACTCGGGCGAGCCCACGGCAGACGAGCCTCGTTCGGCTCGCGCGGCAGCGCAACAGCCGGAGGACTACCGGCCGTTGTGGATCGAGGAGCCCGCGCGTCGGCGCCGGCTGCCCGATCCGGTGCGTACGGCGGCCGTGCGGGCGGTGCTCATCATCGCCGTGACACTGATCCAGGCGACGGTGGCCTTCCTGTGCACGATGGCCGGGTCCTGGCTGGCGTTCCCGCTGGTGATCAGCAGCGTGGTGAGCACGGTGGTGGCCACCTGGGGCGCCCTCGACGTGTGGGTGACGCGCCAGATGTGGAACCAGCGCAACGGCGTCGTCTCGGAGCCCAGCAGCACGGCGAGGGCCCTCCGCCGCGAGCGGCGTCGGGCCCAGCGTCAGGCGCGGTCCAGCGAGCGTGCCCAGGAGCGGATAGCCCGCAAGAGCGGCGCCGGGCAGCTGTCACACTCCTGAGGCTCGGCAACGGACGGTTCGTCTATGGACGCTTCGTCCACGGGCAGTTCGCCTACGGAGCGGTCGGCGCCGGACGCTTGAACATCCGGGTCGCCGTGATCTCGCTGTGCACCGACTCACCCTCTCCGGCCGGGGCCTGCTGCGGCAGGCCCGGCCGGAGGTGCTCCTCCACGCTGATGTACTTCAGGCCCGCCCGCAGGTCGGCGTCGTTGCGCAGTCGGATCACCAGCGGGAACTCGGCCAGTGCGGTCGTGTCGAACAGGCCGGTGGTGTACAGGAGTTGGACACCGAGCGCGTCGGACACGGCGCGTTGCAGCTCCAGCAGATAGGTCGCGTTGGCCCGCCCGATGGGGTTGTCGAGGAAGAGCGTGCCGGCGTGCCGATGCTTGTCGCGGCCCCGGTCGTTCGAGCGCAGCGCGGCCATCGTGCAGTACAGGGCGATGGCCGCCGTGAGCAGCTGACCGCCGGAGAACACATCGCCCATCTGCCCGACCGGCACGCGCTCGGCGCGCAGGACGGCGTCGGGCTTGAGGATCTCGACGGCGACGCCCTTGGGTTCAAGGGCGGCGCCAACTCCCCGCAGCAGCAGGGACATTCCGTCGCGCCGCATGTCGGAGTTCTTCTTCACGGCGGCCCGGGTCGCCTCGTCGACGACCACACCGAGCCGCTCGGCAAGCGTGGCCTGGTCGGGCTCCTCGAAGCGGATCCGCAGGAACTCCTGCCCGGACCACTCGCCGAGCCCCTCGGGCAGCCGGGACAGCCGCTGCGCGGACCGCAGGGTCGCCAGCGCCGACTCGACGAGCCCGCGGAGCCGGTCCACGATCGAGTCGCGGTTGCGATCCAGCTGCGCCAACTCGTCGGTGAGGACCCGGAGTCGGGGCGCGAAGGCGTCGGCCCACTTCTGCGCGTGCTCGGGCAGCGCGGACGCGGGCAGCTCGCGGATCTGCTGCCGCGCGGGGGTCCGTACCTGCTCGTAGCGCGTGGAGTTGGCGTGCCGCACGAGCACATCGCTCGCCTCGCGTACGGCGGCCTCGGCGGCGGACAGGTCGGCGGCGCAGCCGCGCAGCGAGCGGCGGGCCTCGGCGGCGGAGTGCCGGGCCTCCTCCACGCTGCCGGGGTACGGCTCGGGCTCCTCCTGCTCCTCGTCCGAGGAGTGCTCGCGCATCAGGTCCCGGAGCATCGCGGCGGTCTCGTCGAAACCGCCGGCCCCGTCCTCGGCGGCGCGGTGGGCGTCGAGGAGTTCGGCATGCGCCTCGCGGGCCTGGCCCAACGCGTCGGTGCGGGAGCCGAGTTCGGCGGTCGCGGTCCGCAGCAGTGCCTGGGCGTGCTCGGCGTCGCGCGGGACGAGTTCCTCGGCCAGCTCGGTGTGTGCCTCGCCGTCCTCGGGCGCGTGCCGCTCGGCCTCGCCGCGCAGCCGGCCGAGTTGCTCGCTCGCGGTCGACACCCGGGTCTCCAGCAGCTGCACCAGCTCTTCGGCACGCGCCGCGGCGGCCTGCCGGGACGGCCCGTCGGAGCCGTCGGGTGACTCCAGCAACTGCGCCGCGCGCGTGCGGACCTTGTTGCTGAGCCGGTCCAACTCCGCGATCGCCGCGCTCTCGTCACTCTCCGCCCGCGCCTGCTCGGCCCGCAGATCGGCGCCGACGCCGACCTTCTCGTAGAGCTGCGAAGCGGCCCGGTAAGCCTCACGCAGGGCGGCCAGCGCGGGCTTGGGTGCGTCCGGGGCGTCTTCCGGTACGTCGTCGGGGGCGCCCGCGATCTCGGAGCGCTCGGCGCGCAGCGCACGGGCCGTGCGGCGGGCGTCGTCGGCGGCGCGCTGGGCGGCGCGGCGGTCCTCGTCGGCGACGCGGGCGCGCTCCAGGCAGGACTGGGCGCGGGCCTCCGACTCGGCGGCCTCGTCGGCGAGTTCGCGCAGTTTGACCTGCCAGCCGGCGCGTTCTCGCAGTCGGAAGGCGAGTCCGGCGAGGGCGTCGGCGGCGCGCCGGGCCTTCTGCGCGGCCTCCTGCCGCTCGTCGCGCACCTGGGTGGCCTCGGCGGCGGTCTCGTCGGCCTCGGCCCGTACGGTCCGCGCCTCGGCGAGCTCGGCCTCGGCCTCCTCGGCGAACGCGCGCGTGTCCCGCGCGGCCTGCGCCAGCTCGACCAGCCGCCCGCTCGGACAGCCGGTGCGCCAGGACGAGAGCCGCGCCGCCAGCTCCCGGTCCTTGCCGAGCCGGGCGGCGAGCGTACGGATCTCCTCGTCCCGCTGCCCCGCCCGCGCGCGCAGCGCCTGCCGCTCCTCGTCGGCGGCGTGCTCGTCGTGCATGGCCGGGTTCGGCGGTACGAGGAAGACGTCACTGGTCTGCGCGTCGGGCGCCGGGGTCGGAGCGAGCAGGGCGGCGGCCGTACCGACGGCCACGGCGGACCGGGGCAGCAGGGCCGCGTCGTTGAGGGCCTCACGGGCACGCGCGTGCGTGTCCGGGTCGGTGATGATCACACCGTCGACCAGCTCGGGCCGGGCGGCGAGCACACGCGCGTGGTCGGTGGGGTCGACGGCCTGGGCGAGATAACGCCAGCCGGGCAGCGCGGGGATGCCGTGCTCGCCGAGGTACTCCACAGTGGCCAGCACGTCCGGGCCGGGCGGCAGCAGCCCGCCGTCACCGAGCGCCCCGAGGATCCGGGAGTCGTCGGCCGCGGCGGTCCGCAGGTCGAAGAGGTGCCGCTCGGCGGAAGAGACCCCGTCGTCGAGCAGCTCGCGCAACTCGTCGGCGAAGCGGTCGAGTTCCTCGGGGGTGAGGGGACCTTCGGCGAGGGGGCGGGCGGGCTTGGCGGTACCGGTGTGGGCGCGGGAGGAGGCGTTGGCGGCGGAACGGCCGCTTGGGGCAAGGCCGTTGGCGGAGGCGGTGTCGGCCGAGGCACCGGTCCGCGCCTCCGACTCGGCACCGTCGCCGGCAGCACCCGAGCGACCACCCGCGACGCCGTCAGCGCCCTGGCCCGCGCTGCCCACGGCCCCGGCATCGCTCTGTCCCGTCACCGCCCCGTCACCAGTGCGCTCGCCGCCCGCACCACGCGGCACCGGCACACCACCAGTACCGCCTGCGGCAGAACCGGCACCAGGCAGGCTGAGCAGCTCCGCGAGCCGCTCCTCCCCCGCCAACCCCTCGGCGAGGCGCCGCTCAGCGTCGTAGGTCCGCTCGGCGGCGGTCGCCGCGTCGGACGCGCGGGCCGCCGTCAACTCAGCGCGGGACTCGGCGGAAGCCGCTTCGCGGCCATGCTCGGAGGCGCGCCGCGATGCCTCGCGTGCGGTGTCCCAGGAGGCGACGGCGGTCTTCTCGGCGTCGCTCGCGGCGAGGGCCGCGCGGGCCGGGTCGGCGTCGGGGGCGCTGTTGTCGAGCCAGCCCGCGCGCACCGCCTCGGCGGTCTCCTGCTCGACCTCGGAGAGGCGCTGGCGCAGATGCCCGACCTCGCTGCGGGCGCGCTGCGCCTCGGTGGCGGCGGAGGTCGCGTCCCGGTGCGAGGTCTCGCCGACCTCCTGGAGCGCGGCGGAGCGCTCCTCGCCCTCGTTGGCGAGGTTCTCGGCCCTCTCGGCGGCCGAGTGCAGGGCGCGTACGAGATCGACGGCGGCCTTGGCGCGGGCGGCGAGCGCCGGTGCCGCGTCCCGCTCGGCCTCGCGGATCGCGACGGCCACGCGCGCGGAGCGGTCGGCGGCGGCACGGTGCCGCAGCACCGCCTCGGCGGCCTGCCAGGCAGCGTGCAGGGTGCGGGCGTCGGCCAGCTCGCGCTTCTGCGCGGCGGCGGACTTCTCCATCGTGGCGAGTGCCAACGAGGCGTGCCGGTACGCGAGTTCGGCGGCGACCAGCGCGCTGCGCTCCCTGGCCCCCTCGGCGTGCGTGACGGCGTACGCGGCGGCGGTGACCCGCTGGGCGAGGTCGGCGGCCCGCACCCGCTCCTGGGCGCCCCGCGCGGACAGCCGTCGCGCCAAAGTACGCGTACGTCGCTCGGCGCCGGCGTGGACGTCACGCGCGCGTGCCCGCGCCTCGGCGGCCTCGACGATCCGGCCGAGCAGGTCCACGGAACCCGCCGTGAAGTCCCGCTCGGCGATCAACTCGGCCCGCCGCCCCAGCTTGTTGCCGAAGCCGCCGACCAGGTCGGCGAGCCCGTCGGTGTCCCGGGTGTCGGTGACCGCACGGAGCAGCAGGTCGGTGAAGTCGGAGTCCTTCTTGACCGCGAAGAGACCGGCGGCCTCGCCCTCGTCGGCGTTCATCTCCCGCTGGTAGCGGAAGAGTTCGGGGTCGAGGCCGAGGTCACCGAGGTGCTCGATCCAGCGGTCGTGGATCTCCTCCCAGTGCACTTCGAGATGCGGATACGCCTTGCCGGCCTCGGTGATGGCGTCCCGGAAGCCCTTCATGGTGCGGCGACGGCCCTGCGCGCCGGACGCGCCCTCGACTGGCGGCCGTACTGAAGTGGCCTCGGCGACAGGGAGGTTGTCCAGGCTCAGCCCCGGACCGGGCCGGAACGAGTACCAGGCCTCGGCGAACTTCCGCGGGTCGTTGGAGACTTGGCGCCCCCGCCACTCGCTGACCTTGCCGACGACCACGCACTCGCCGGTCAGCGTGTGCTGCCACTCCAGGGCGACATGGCCGCAGTCGTCCGCGAGGAGGAACTTGCGCAGCACGCCGGAACTGGCACCGCCAAGGGTGTTGCGATGTCCCGGCAGCATCACGGAGAAGATCAGCTTGAGCAGGACGGACTTGCCGCCGCCGTTCTCCAGGAAGAGCACACCGGCGGGCGCGGGGCGGCGCGGCGGCCCGACGGGCTCGTCCTCGAAGAACTCCGCCTGGGTGGGCGCGGGGTCGGGCACGGGCTGGCCCACGCCTCGCAGGTCAAGCACGGTGTCGGCATAGCGCGCACCGGCGGGCCCGATGGAGTAGAGGCGGACCCGGGACAGCTCGTACATGGCGGACTCTCGTCGTAAGTCTTCGGCAGGTGGGGGAGTTGAGGAACCTCAGGAGCTGAGGGATCTCAGGAGTGGAACGGCAGCCCGGCGTCGGCCACCAGCTCCAGATCCTCGGTGTCCTCGGCGGGCATCAGGCTCGCGGTGCCGTCGGTGACCGGGACGACGCCCAGCTCCAGCAGCTCGGCCATGGCGGCACTGCCGGCCATGTCACGCACCTGAAGCTGATAACGGGCGGTCGTGCGATAGGTCCCGCCGTTGTCGTCGCCGGTGCGCTGCAAGAACCCGGAGTCGGTGAGAAAGGCAGCGGCCTTACCGACAATCCCCGTGGTCGAACCGGCCAGTCTCCGGGCGTCCTTGGTGGCTCCGGTGGCGCTGCGTCTGACCCAGATCCGCCAGGCGGCCTCCAGCCCGGGCGCGTCGGTGGCCGGGTCGGTGTTCATGCCCTGCTCGTCGGCCCGCTCCTCCAGCCGACGGCAGGCCTGCCGTACGAAGGTGTCGACCCCGTTGACCGTGACGCGCCCGATGTACCCGTCGTCGGCAAGATCCTCGGGCCGTGGAAACGCCATGGCGGCAACGGCAAGATGCGCGAGTCCGTGCAGGAACCGGTCCCCGGAGTCGGCGGCCGTACGACGCGCGTAGTCCCCCATCCGCACGGCGAACACCGAGTCCTCGGCGGCAGTCACGGCCATCCCCGCGCGCGGAGACACCTCCAGAACAACCAGCCCCAGCCCGGCAGCCACAGCATCGGCAAGCCGAGCGAACGGCGAATCCTCCCGATAGCGGCGCAGCAGTTCCGCGTACTCCTGGTCCCGCGCGGGCTGCAACTTCGGCTGCAACCCGAACGCGACGAGCCGAGCGGCGTCGGCAGCATCGGCAGGCGTGACCGCAGCACTCACCGCCGGGGCGGCAGCCTCCGGCTCACTCCATTCGACGGACTCACTCACGACGACAACTCCTTGCACTTAAAAACGAGGGTGAGGCCAAGCGCCCCGAAAGGGGCGCGGGGAACTGCGCGACCAGCCACAGCGGGCGCGCACCCAAAAAACGACAGACCCATCACGCCGCCTCACTCCGCCCCGCAGCCATCCCCACGGCGTCCAACAAGGCCATCCCCACAATCAGATCGGCCCCGCCGAACTCCGGATCGTCCAGCTCAACCCCGTCATCCACGGCGAACAAAAGCTTCGGCTCCCCCTGCCGATAAGCAGTACCAACGGGCGGACTAGCCGCATGCACAGCCAACAAAGCCACCAGATAAGGAAGTTCGGGATCCCGCCGCCGCGCATCCGCAAGCAACCCCGACAACCTCCGAGGCGCATCCGCAGGCAGATCAAGCAACTCCATGGCCGCAGCCAGTTGCTCCTCACTGAACCGACTGTCATCCGGCGTGGCAATGAGATCCGGCTCAGGCATCTCCGCCCCGAGATGCTCCCGCTCAGCAGGAGGCGTCAGCAGTATGTCGACAAGATCCCCCACCCGAACGGACACCGGCGTACGCAACCCGGTCCCGCGAGCGAAGAACGCATCAGTGACCCGAATCGCCGACTCCAGAGGCAACGGCAGTACGGGCGAAACGAGATGCCCATAGAGATCGATCCCCGAGGTCGTCATCGGCGTGGCGAAGGCCTGCCGATCCTGCTCCGCACGGAACAGCGGCCCGGCCTCCATAAGACGCGACTGAAGCTGCGTGTGCCGCCGGATGCAGTCCTTGACGATGTCGACCAACTCGGCCGCCCGCCGCTTCTGTTCGGCATCCTCGGACTCGTCACGGGCCTTGCGGATATTGGTCAGGATCGCGTTCTCGTGCCGGTACCGATCAGCGACGTGATCAAGGGCCTCGGCGATCATGTCCGGCACGGCATTGAGCCAGTCCACCGCGCGGACGTTGCGCCGCGTGGCATCCAACGCCCGCCGGAGCGTCTCCGAGTACTGCACGGTCCGGTACCGGGCCTGTTCCGCGGCGAGCTGCGCATCCGCGAGCCGACCGCGGCTGATCAGGACCTCAAGCTTCACCTCGGCGGCGATCTGCGCACTGGTGACGTCGGTGTCGAGCGCGCCCACCAGGACGTTGACGGCCTCGTCGGTCGTCCGGAGGTAGACGCTGCCGCCGTAGCCGGGAACCTCCTCGATCAGCTTGAAGTCGTAGTCGCGGCGCACATACGTGCCGTCCTGGGCGAACGTGCCGTAGACCGTGCGGAAGCCGCGGTCGACGCTGCCGACGTTGATCAGGTTCTCCAGGACCCAGCGGGCCACGCGCTCGTGCTCGACGACGGGGCGCTGCGGGGCCTGGGCGGCGATGCGCGGGATGAGCCTGGCCACTATCTGGTCGTGGTCCGCACCGGTGTCGAAGTCCATGTTGAGGGTGACCAGGTCGATGGCGGCGAGGGCGACTTCCGCCATGCCGTAGACCGAGTACTCGCCGGCGAGATTGGCCTTGCGTGCGTCGAGGTCGTGCAGCGGCGCGGTGCAGGCGAGCGCGCGCAGTCGCCGCGCCAGTCCCTCGTCGGCGGCCGGGCCCGGGGCGGGGCGCGGCCCCGCGCTGAACTGGGGCGGAACGCTGTCCGTCGATGCAGGCGAAGTCACGCTGCACAGACTAGGTCCTCGGTCTGACAACGACCCAAACGACGCAGAAGCGACTACCGCCTCAGCCGTGTGTGCAGGTCGGTCGAGCGCCGCAGCGCCTTCAGTCGACCGCCGTGCCGTCCTCGCCGACCCGGTTCCGGTACGCGTCGACGACCCGTTCGAGCGAGTCGTCGAGGTAGACCGCGAGCAGTTTCTCGGCCTCGGCGGGGTCATTCGCCTGGAGTGCCTGGAGGATCAGGCGGTTGCGCTGGAGGTACGGCTCGTGGAGCGCCTTCGGGTCGTCCACGAGGTGGAAGGCGAGCCGGAGTTCGGCGAAGACGCTGCGCATCAGCTCGTCGGTACGGGCGCTGCCGGCGAGGGCGACGAGTTCCCGGTGGAAGTGGATGTTGGCCGTACCCACGCCTTTCCAGTCATCTTCGACGGACGCCAACTGCCCCTCGGTGACGGCCGAGGCGAGCATTTCGAGGGCGTACGGCGGTTCGCCCAGCCCTCGGACGACGGCGCACTCGACGAGGCGGCGGGTGCGGTAGATGTCCTCGACGTCCTCGACGGACAGGACCCGGACGAAGACGCCCCGGTTCAACTGGTGGACGAGCAGGCGCTCATGGGTGAGCAGCCGGAACGCCTCACGGAGTGTGTTGCGCGACACACCGAGCGCGCCGCCGATGCTGTCCTCGGAGAGCCGGGTGCCCGGCGGGAAATAGCCGTCCGCGATGCGGCTCCTGAGGATGTCCGAGACGCGTTCCGCGGTGCTCGTACGGCCCAGGAGGGCGCGGTCGTCGGCCAGTCCCGCCATCTGCTCTGCCATGCCCGGAATTCAACCGCAGATACAAGAACGAAACAACATGGGTATTGAAGGATCGTTCAACGATCCTCTACCTTTCTCGGCAAGGCGCCACCGCTCACCCCGGCGCCGACGGCTTCCGCACAGCCCTGCTCACTCCCAGCACCCTCCGTCCTCCTTCTGCGAGGTGCCCATGAGCACGACCCCTCCACCTCAGGCCCTGAACACCGGAACACATCCCGACGGGGATGAACTGACCGTCGACGACGGTGCGTTGGCCTGGCTGCGCGCGCTCGGCCCGAACGGCCGCCGCGCCTTCGCCGGCGCGTTCGGCGGCTACGCCCTGGACTCCTACGACTACTTCACGCTGCCGCTGAGCATGGTCGCGCTGGCCGCGTACTTCGGCCTGGACAGCGGTCAGACCGGCCTGTTCACCACGGTCACGCTGGTCGTCTCGGCGGTCGGCGGCGCCGTGGCGGGCGTCTTCGCCGACCGGGTCGGCCGCGTCAAGGCCCTGATGATCACGGTGATCACCTACGCCGTCTTCACGGTGGCCTGCGGCTTCGCGCCCAACTACGAGACCCTGCTGGTGTTCCGCGCCCTCCAGGGCCTCGGCTTCGGCGGCGAGTGGGCGGTCGGCGCGATCCTGGTCGCCGAGTACGCGAGCGCCAAGCACCGCGGCCGTACGCTCGGCGCGGTCCAGAGTTCCTGGGCGGTGGGCTGGGCGCTGGCGGCGGTCGTCTACACGCTGGTCTTCTCGTTCCTCGGCGACGACCTGGCCTGGCGGGTGATGTTCTGGACCGGCGCGCTGCCCGCGCTGCTGGTGCTCTGGGTACGGCGCCGGGTGAACGACGCCCCGGAGGCGACGGCCGCCCGCGAGCAGAACCCCCAGAAGGGCTCGTTCGCGGCGATCTTCAAGCCGGCCACGGCCGAGTCCCCGGGCCTGCTGCGCACGACGGTCTTCGCGGGCCTGCTCTCCACCGGCGTCCAGGGCGGCTACTACACCCTCGCCACCTGGGTGCCGACGTACCTCAAGACGGAGCGCGGCCTGTCGGTCGTCGGCACCGGCGGCTATCTGACCTTCCTGATCTCCGGCGCCTTCCTGGGCTATCTGACCGGCGGCTACCTCACCGACGTGCTCGGCCGCAAGCGCAACATCTGGCTCTTCGCGCTGCTCTCGGCGATCTGCATCCTGGCGTACACGCACATCCCCAGCGGCGCCAACACCCTTCTCCTGGTGCTCGGTTTCCCGCTCGGGTTCTGCATGTCGGCGATCTTCAGCGGCTTCGGCTCGTACCTGAGCGAGCTGTATCCGACGGCGGTGCGCGGCACGGGACAGGGCTTCACGTACAACACCGGCCGCGCGGTGGGCGCCGTCTTCCCGACCCTGGTGGGCTTCCTGGCCGACAGTTGGGGTGTGGGCGGAGCGCTCGTCTTCGGGGCCATCGGTTACGGCATCGCGGCGCTGGCGCTCTTCGGACTGCCCGAGACCCGCGGAAAGGAACTGGCGTGAACCGCACGGAGGACCGTCCCCTGACGCTCGTCGACGAGCACGCGCACGCGTGGAGCCCGCGTTCCGCCCGGGCCCGCTTCCGGGCCGGGCTGACGGGTCCCACGGCCGGGGTCGCGGCGGGCCACACCCAGGTCAACCTGATCTCGGTGCCCGCCGACTGGGCCTACGACATGCTGCTGTTCTGCCAGCGCAACCCGAAGCCCTGTCCGGTGCTCGACGTCACGGACGCGGGCTCCTGGGAGACGGTTCTCGCGGACGGCGCGGACCTGCGCACCGATCTGCCGCGCTACCGGGTGTGGCGGGACGGCGAGTTGACGGACGAGCCGACGGACGTGCGGGCCTACTGGCGCGACGACCTGGTGTCGTTCCTGATCGGTTGCAGCTTCACCTTCGAGTGGTCGTTGAGCGAGGCGGGCGTCCCGATCCGCCACATCGAGCAGGGCCGCAACGTCCCGATGTACGTGACCGGCCGCCCGTGCCGCCCGGCGGGGCGGTTGCACGGCCCGATGGTGGTGTCGATGCGCCCGGTGCCGCCGGAGCACCTGGCGACGGCGATCCGGGAGACCGCGCTGCTCCCGGCGGTGCACGGCAGCCCCGTACACTGCGGCGATCCTTCGGGGCTCGGCATCGAGGACCTCGGCCGTCCGGACTTCGGCGATCCGGTGGACGCCGCGCCGGACGACATCCCGGTGTTCTGGGCCTGCGGAGTGACCCCGCAGGCCGTGGTGATGGCGTCTCGCCCGCCGTTCGCGATCACGCACGCGCCGGGCCAGATGTTCGTCACCGACGCCCGCGACGAGCAGTACCGCGTCGCCTGACCCGTCGCCGACCAGGAGAGATGATGATCGATCTGAACGCCGACCTCGGCGAGGGCTTCGGCCGCTGGCATCTCACCGACGACGAACAGCTCCTGTCCGTCGTCACCAGCGCCAACGTGGCCTGCGGCTTCCACGCCGGGGACCCGGTCACCATGCGGCGGGTGTGCGAACTGGCGGCCGAGCGCGGGGTACGGGTCGGCGCGCAGGTGTCCTACCGGGACCTGGCCGGGTTCGGGCGGCGCGCGATGGACGTGCCGTCCGCCGAGCTGGCGGCCGAAGTGGCGTACCAGATCGGCGCCTTGGAGGTGTTCGCCCGCGCGGCGGGCACGCGCGTGTCGTACGTCAAACCGCACGGCGCGCTCTACAACCGGGTCGTGCACGACCCGGAGCAGGCCGCCGCGGTGATCGAGGGCGTGCTCCTGGCCGACGCCCCGCTGCCCGTGCTCGGGCTGCCCGGCTCGGTCGTGCTCGACCTGGCCGCCAAGGCCGGGCTGCCGGCCGTCACGGAGGCCTTCGCGGACCGCGCCTACACCGACGAGGGCACCCTCGTGCCGCGCGGCCGGGACGGCGCGGTGGTCACCGACCCCGAGGCCGTCGTGGAGCGCTCCCTGAGCCTGGCCCGCTCCGGGACGGTCGACGCGCTCTCCGGGGCACGCATCGAGGTACGGGCCCGCTCCCTGTGCCTGCACGGCGACACACCCGGCGCGGTCGACCTGGCCCGCAGAGTCCGCGCGCGGCTCCTGGAGTCGGGTGTCCGGGTGGAGGCCTTCGCATGAGGGCGCTGCCCGTCGGCGACAGCGCGCTGCTCGTCGAGGTCGCCTCCGGGGAGGAGGCACAGGCCGTCCACGCGGAGCTGCTGCGCCGCCGCGCGGAGGGCCTGCTCAGCGTCCGCGAGATCGTCCCCGCCGCCCGCACGGTCCTCCTCGACGGCCTCGACGACCCGGCCCGCCTGGCCTCCGAACTCACGACCTCCGACGTACCCCCCGCTCCCCCACGCGCGGGTGAGGTGGTCGAACTCCCGGTGCGCTACGACGGCCCCGACCTCGCCGACGTCGCCGCCCTGTGGGACGTCCCCGAGCGGGAGGTGGCCCGCATCCACGCGGCCACCGAGTTCCGCGTCGCCTTCTGCGGGTTCGCCCCCGGCTTCGGCTACCTCACCGGCCTCCCGGCCCGCTACGACGTCCCGCGCCGGGCCACCCCGCGCACGGCCGTCCACGCCGGTGCCGTGGGCCTGGCGGGCCCGTACACCGGTGTGTACCCGCGTGCCTCGCCCGGCGGCTGGCAGCTGATCGGCACGACGGACGCGGTCCTGTGGGACACCGCACGCGAGCCGGCCGCGCTGCTGTCGCCGGGCACGCGCGTGCGCTTCGTCCCGGTGGCGGACGTATGACGGACCGTGCGGTCGCCGTCGTACGGGCCGGGGCGCTGACGACGGTGCAGGACCTGGGACGGCCAGGACACGCGCACCTGGGGGTGCCGCGTTCCGGGGCGCTCGACGGGCCCGCGGCGGCCCTCGTCAACCGGCTGGTCGGCAATCCGCCCGAAGCCGCCGTCCTGGAGACGACCCTCAACGGCTGTTCCGTACGGCCTCGTTCAACGATCCTCGTGGCCGTCGGGGGCGCACCCTGCCCGGTCACGGTGGACGGCCGGCCGGCCGCCTGGGGAGCACCCGTGCACGTGCCCGCCGGGGCACTCCTGGACATCGGAACGGCCGTCTCCGGAGTACGCACCTACGTCGCCTTCGCCGGTGGGGTCGGCGTCGAGCCGGTGCTCGGCAGCCGTTCCACGGACCTGATGTCCGGGCTCGGCCCGGCGCCGCTCACGAACGGCGCCATACTGCCGCTGGGTTCCCCGGTGACCCGCCACGCGTGCGTGGACGTCGCTCCACAGCCGGCTCCTCCGACCGAACTCGTCCTGCGGGTGACCCTGGGGCCCCGCGACGACTGGTTCACGCGGGAGGCCGTGCGCACGTTCACGTCCCGCACGTACCGGGTGTCCTCGGCGAGCAACCGCATCGGGCTGCGCACCGAAGGTCCCGCCCTGGAGCGGGCCCTTACCGGTGAACTCCCCAGCGAGGGCATGGTCCTTGGCGCCGTCCAGGTGCCACCCGACGGCCGCCCGGTGGTGTTCCTCGCCGACCACCCGACCACGGGCGGGTACCCGGTGATCGCGGTCGTCCGCCCCTCGGATCTCCCCGCGGTCGCTCAGGCGGTGCCGGGCACTCCGGTCCGTTTCGTGGCCGTACGCCGCCACTGAAGGCCCTGGAGGCCCTATGCGGCGTCCGGTTGCTCCTGCTGCACCGACAGGGACGCCAGCGCCATCGACACGGCATGGGACGCGCCCAGGTCGAGGCGCGCGCTGGTGCCCCGCGCACGGTGGCGCATCTCGTCGGCGGCGAGCCTCAGGAGTTGGGGCAGCAGGTCGGTGCAGCGGCGGGCCACCCAGCCGGTGCCCGCGGTCGCCAGCCACAACAGGCTGGCCGACCTGGTGGGCGCCGGGAACTCGGGCTCGGGTGAGGGTGCGGCCCCCGTGGCCACGCCCTCCTCGGTGAGCAACGCGTGGAAACGCAGCGCCAGTTGGCGGTGCCCCCGCTCACTGGGGTGCAGCCGGTCCGCGCTCCAGATCGCGCGGCCCATGATCCACTCGCCCTCCGCCGCGTGCAGATGCACGGCCCCGTAGCGCTCGGAGAGCGCGTGCACCACGGTGTTCACCGCCCGCTGGCGTCGGGCGAGCGGACGGGCCAGCGCGCCCGGGAGGCCGAGCATCGCGCCCGGGTCGGGCAGGCAGGCCGTGAGGAGGGTCGCGCCCTGCGCCGTGAAGGCCGCGTAGACCTCGTCGAGGCGGGCGGCCACGGCCTGGATGTCGAAGGTGCAGCGCAGGGTGTCGTTGACGCCTATGACGACGGACACGACGTCCGGGTTCAGGGCGAGCCCGGCCGGGGTCTGCCGTTCCAGCACGTCCCGCGTCTGCGCCCCGCTGACCGCCAGGTTCGTGAACTCCACGGCCCCTTCGGGCTGTTCGGCCAGCCCGCCGGCGAGCAGCGCGGCCCAACCGCGCCACGCCTCGCCGACGGGATCGCCCACGCCCTCGGTGAGCGAGTCACCGAGGGCGACGAAACGGACCGTTCTCATGCGACGCCTCCGGGCACGAACCGCCGTACCGGAACATCCGCGTCGTGCGCGGCGAGGAACGCGTCGACCGCCGTGTTCCACCCGAAGCACTCGGCACGCGCGCGTGCGATCTCCCGCCGCTCCACCTCTGAACGTTCGAGCAGCATGTCCACGGCGTCCGCGAAGGCCCTGCCGTTGTCCGCGGCCGTGGCGCCGGCGGAGCCGATGACCTCGGGCAGTGCGGACGAGGCGCTGGCCACCACGGGCGTGCCGCAGGCCATGGCCTCCAGCGCGGCGAGTCCGAAGGTCTCGGCGGGCCCGGGTGCCAGGCACACGTCGGCGGAGGCCTGGAGCGCGCCGAGCAGCCGTCGGTCGGAGACGTGCCCGAGGAAGGTGACCGGCAACCCGCGCTCCCGCGCCCGCTGTTCGAGCCGGGCCCGCAGCGGCCCGTCCCCGGCGACCACGAGAACCGCCCGCCGCCCGCGCCGTAGCAGCGCCTCCAGGGCGTCGAGGGCCGTACCGGGCTTCTTCTCCACGGAGAGCCTCGTGCAGGTCACCAGCAGAACCTGGTCCACGCGCGCGTACTCCGCGCGCAGCACCGGGTCCCGCAGTGCCGGCCGACTCCCCACCAGGTCGACGCCCAGCGGAGCCCGTACGACATTGCGGGCGCCGATGCGGACGAACTCCCGCTCGGCGAACTCGGTGGTGCACACCACGCGCGCGTAGGTGTGCGCCGTACGGACGTTGAGGGCGTCGGCGGTGCGCCGGGACATGCTCTCCGACAGGCCCCAGGTGCGCAGGACGCCGTCGGCGGTCTCGTGGGAGACCATCACGGCGGGGACGCGGGCCCGCCTGGCCCATTTGCCGGTCCAGCGCAGGGTCGTACGGTCGGAGACCTCCAGGCGGTCCGGGGCGAGGTGCTCCAGGAGGTTGGCGACGCGCCGCTTGTCGGCGAGGACGCGGTAGCCGCCGGTGCCCGGCAGCAGCGGCCCGGGCAGGGTGATGACCCGGCCCTGCTCGGTCTCGCGGTCGGTGTGGCGTTCGCCGGGCACGATGAGGATCGGGTCGTGCCCGGCCTCCTTGAAGCCCTTGCCCAGCTCGCGCAGGGCGGTGCGCAGCCCCCCGGAGGAGGGGGCCACGAAGTTGGCGAGCCGCACGATCCGCAGCGAGGCGGTGTTCATGCCGCCACCACCACCCTGCGCGCGGCGAGGACATCTCCGTAGTGCGCGATCAGTTGGTCGCCGACGGCCGCCCAGGTGCGGCCCTCGACCATGGCCCGCGCGGCGGTGCCGTACTCGGCGCGCAGTGCGGGATCGGCGGCCAGGATCCGCACGGCGTCCGTCACTGCGGCCTCGTCGCGCGGCGGGAAGAGGAACCCGGTGCGGCCGTGGGCGACCAGGTCGAGCGGGCCGCCCGCGGCGGGCGCGACGACGGGGACGCCGCTGGCCATGGCTTCCTGGACGGTCTGACAGAAGGTCTCAAAAGGTCCGGTGTGCACGAATATGTCCAACGAGGCGAAGATACGGGCGAGCTCGTCTCCGGTACGCCGACCGAGGAAGACCACGCCCGGCAGCGCCTCGTCGAGGTGCGGCCGGCTGGGCCCGTCGCCGACGACCACGACCCGGACGCCCTCGATGCCGCAGGTTCCGGCGAGGAGTTCGATCTGCTTCTCGGGGGCGAGCCGGCCGACGTAGCCGACGAGCAGTTCGCCGTTCGGGGCGAGTTCGCGGCGCAGCGCCTCGTCCCGGTACTCGGGACGGAAACGCTCGGTGTCGACGCCGCGCGGCCAGAGCCTGACCCGGGGCACGCCGTGCGCCTCCAGGTCGCCCAGGGCCGCGCTGGAGGGCGCGAGGGTGCGGTCGGCGGCGGCGTGCACGGAGCGGATGCGCCGCCAGGCGGTGGCCTCGCCCGCGCCGACGTACGTACGGGCGTATCCGGCGAGGTCGGTCTGGTAGACGGCGACGGCGGGGATGCCGAGCCGCGCGGCGGCGGCCATGCCGCGGACGCCGAGGATGAAGGGGCTTGCCAGGTGCACGATGTCGGCGCGGTGCTCGGTGATGGCCGCGGCGACGCGTCGGCTGGGGAGGGCGACGCGGACCTGGGGGTAGCCCGGGAGCGGTAGGGAGGGGACACGGACGACGGGGCACGGCGACTCGGCGTCGGGCCCGGGGCCGGCCGAGGTGGCCGGCGCGACGACGAGCGGATGATGACCGCGATCCACGAGGTGCCGGGCGGTCTGGAGCGCGCAGTGGGCCACGCCGTTCACATCGGGGGGAAAGGATTCGGTCACGATGACGACACGCATACCCGTGTTCTCGCCGCGCTGGACGTGCCCGCGTCAACGTCGATCTATGCGAACGGTGAACGTCCCATGAGCGTTGCGCTGCACACCCGAGCAGGTCAGACGGCGTCCATGCGCGTCTGACCCGCGGGTCATCCCACGTTCACACTGCGGGGGCGTCGGGCCCGATCCGGCTCCGTACGGCTGTCTGGACTTCCGCTTCCTCGGCCGGGTCGGCGGCGAGCCTGCGGAGCTGCTCCACGACGCGGGCGTCGGCGGTCTCGGCGTGCCGGGCGGCGATCTCGCGGGTGGTCTCCTCACAGTCCCAGAGGCACTCGACGGCGAAGCCGGTGGGGTAGGAGGGGTCGGTGGCGGCCAGGGCGCGGGCGGCCCGGCCGCGCAGATGGGACGAGGCCGTCTCCCGGTACACATGGCGCAGGACGGGGGCGGCGCAGGCGATGCCGAGGCGTCCGGCGCCGTCGACGAGGGTCCACAGGGTGGGGGCGTCGGGCCCTTCGCCCATGACGGCCTCCCTGAGGGCGCCGAGGACGAGGTCGCTGTCCTGCGCTCCGCCCCGGCAGGCGAGCATCCGTCCTGCGGCGGCGCCGAGCGGATCGGGCCGGCGGGCCCAGCCGCGGGCCCGGTCGACGGCGGCGACGGACCGCATCCGTTCGAAGGCGTCCACGGCGGCGTCCACGACGGGTGCCGGGCCGGTGGCCACCGCGCGTTCGATGAGCGGGAGGGCTTCGGGATCGTTGCTGTCGGCGAGATAGCGCAAGGCGGTGCAACGGGCGCCCTCGCCACCGTCCTTGGCGGCCTCGATGATCTCGGGCCGGTCCTCGGGGCCCGCGACGGCGGTGAGGCAGCGGGCGGCGGGGACGTGCAGCGCGGCTCCGCGTTCGAGGCCCTGCTGGGCCCACTCGAACACCGCCTGCACGCTCCACCCCGGACGGGGCCCGGTAGGTCGCATCTGGCGTTGCCAGAGGTCGAAGCAGCCGGCCTCCTGGGCGGCACGCACGCGCGTGCCGATCGATTCGCGTGGATCCTCGGCCCACAGCCGCCAGGGCCGGGGTTCGAAGGCGTCGCGCACGGCGGTGGCCAGTTCGACCTCGCCCTCGGGGTCGGCCGGGAAACGCGCCAGCACGGGAACGGCGAGGGCGCGCAGGCCCGCGTCGTCGTCCCTGAGCGCCAGCTCGTCCAGCGCCCAGGCCCAGTTGCTGCCGGAGGCCGCGTACCTGCGCAGCAGGGCGAGCGCGTCCCGCCTGCCGTAGGAGGCGAGGTGCCCCAGGACAGCGAGCGCGAGGCCCGTGCGTGACTCCTCGGTGTCGAGGACGTCCTCGGTGTCGAAGAGGTGGGCCTCCACGGCGTCCAGGTCGCCGCCCAGATCGAGGTACAGACGGGCGTAGTACAGGGAGCGGTTCTCCACCTGCCAGTCGTGGCGGGGGTCGCGCAGCACACAGTGGTTCAGTGCCGCGAGTGCCTCGGCACGGGGTGCGGTGAGCGCGTGCAGTGTGCCGTCGCCGCGGCCCCGCTGAAGCAGGCCGAGCAGCGTACCGCTGGGCGCTATGACCGGATCGAACATGGGAAACAGCCTCACATCAAGCGTCGACGCAACCGGGGGACGTGCACTACCTGGCCGCGTGACAACACGTCGGGGCGCCCGCCGTTTCCTGCTTGCTGTAGACCATTTTCCTCTGCCTCTCGTAGGTGGCCCATGCGGGCCGCAACTACGGCCCGCGCGGTGCGGCAACACCTGCCCAGCCATCGCGTCCGTAAATCACGACGTCATGATGACCCGGCAGTTCTCGATGCCGCGACCGAAATTTCGGGCGGCGCCGTGCTGCCTTCCCCCGTTTTCCCCCGTTTTCCTTGTCGTACCTGGTCAGAAGGCCCGTCCCGACTGCCGACGGGTCGAGCGTCAGTGCGCGCCGAACAGCTCCAGCAGCTCGCCCTTGGCGAACATCCGGGCCGTGTCGACCGCCGACGGGGTGCCCGCGGCCGGATCGGCGCCGGCCTCCAGGAGGACCTCGATCACCTCTTGCTCGCCCTTGAAGACGGCTCCGGCGAGCGGGGTCTGGCCCCGGTCGTTGATCCGGTCGGCCTCGGCGCCGCGCGCCAGCAGGGCCCGTACGGCGTCCGCGTGGCCGTGGTACGCGGCGAGCATCACCAGGGAGTCGCCGCGGTCATTGGTGAGGTTGGCCGGGACGCCCGCGTCCACGTAGGCGACCAGTGCCTCGGTCCCGCCCTGGCGGGCCAGATCGAAGATCTTGGTCGCGAACTCCACGACCTCGGGGTCGGGGGCTTCACTCATCGGCCTGACCGCCTCTCACTAGTACGGGTGAATCGCCAGCGTACTGGCTCCACAGACACATGACCGGCCCCCTCCGAGGCAAAGATCACCACCAGGCCCGACACAGGTGAAACCCCTGCTCAGACGGCCCGAATGCGCTCCGCCATCCGAGGGAAATTCGCCGAAATTCACCCACTTGCACCTTTTATCGTATGGATACATCCTGTGATCCTGGAACAACTCATGGTGACTGTCCCCACGAACCAGGAGAGCTCAAATGATCCTGTCCATGTCAGGCGTCGTCCTTCTCGGCATCATCGTCTTCCTCTTCTTCAAGAAGGACGGACTCAAGGCCTCCCACGCCCTGGTGGCCGCACTCTTCGGCTTCTACATGGCCAGCACGGCCATCGCGCCGAGCATCAAGGCCGGCGGCGAGAGCCTGGCGAGCCTTCTCGGCGGAATCAAGTTCTGACGCAACCACCCGTACGGACCTTCAGGAGACAGCAGTGGCCCGGCGCCCCCTCCCCCGCATCCTGAGCAACGGCACCGCCCAGATCGCCCGGAGCCGGGAGCCGGCCCGGACGGCGGCCGACAGCGCCACCGATGTCCTCCATCCAGTGATCACGATCACCAAGGGTCTGCGCCGGCTGGCATCCGCCGGCCGGCGCAGATGGGCCGAGACCCCCAAGGACAAGCGCGGGCCGCTGCTCTTCCTGGTGGCCTCGGTGATCCTGGTCGTGGCCCTGGTCCCGTACGGCCCGCTGCTCGCCGCCATCACCCTGATGGCGGCGGCGGCATGGCACGGCCGCGATCGCACCACGCCGGCGCCCGAAGGGCCCGACGAGTCCCAGACCCAGCGCCTCCAGTCCCTCTACGAGGCGCTGGTGCCCTACTTCTCGGCCGCCGAGGACCCGGCTCCCCTGTTCGCCCACGGCGGAGACTGGGAGAAGGCGTTCCCCGCCTACGAGTTCGACGGCGCGGGCCGGATCTCCCATCTGGTCGTCCGCTATCCGGCGTACTTCACCGACGGCGAGGCCGACTCCCGCGCGCGGATCGAGCAGCTGCTCACCGCGAAGTCCGGCCGCGGCCGGGAGTACCACTTCGCATGGGACGAGGAGGGCAACCAGCTCACGATCGGCGTCCTCGCCCCGCTCCCCACCGACATCGCCGCCCAGCGCTTCGTCACCGCCCCCGGCGAGACCGTCCTGGGCTTCACCGACCCGACCCAGGTCCACCGCACGCTCCCCCTCACCCACGGTGAGGAACAGCGCGACGTCCCGCCGGTCGTCTGGCGCACCGGCATCCGCTCCACCGAGCCGAACCTGCTGGTCATGGGCCAGCCCGGCAGCGGCACCTCCACCCTGCTGCGCTCGATCGCCCTCCAGGCCCTCCAGTACGGCGACGTCCTGATCGTCGAGGGCGGCGGCACCGGCGAGTACGCGTGCCTCACCGGCCGGGACGGCGTCCTGGCGGTCGAGTGCGGGCTGACCGGAGCACTGGCCAGCCTGGAGTGGGCCGCCCAGGAGACCGAACGCCGACTGATCGCGGCCAACCGCGCCCGCCAGTCGGGCCACCCGGCACCGGACGACACCAGGCGCCCCCTGTGGATCATCCTGGACCGCCCCAGCGCCTTCGCCCACGTGGCGACGGCCGACGGCTACCAGGACCCCCAGTCCCTCCTCCAGGTCCCCCTCCGGCACGGCCGCGCGGCCAATGTGACGGTCGTGGTGGCCGACCAGTTCGACAGCGCGGACACCCTCAGCGACGCCGTACGGCAGCACACTCGCGCGCGTGTCGTCCTCGGCCCCGCCACCGCCGCCCAGCTGGAGGCGGTGCTGGGCGCTCCCCCGCACACCACGCCGATCGCCCAGGTCCCCCCGGGCCGCGGCTACGCCCGCCTCGGCAGCGGCCCCGTCCACCGCCTCCAGGTCCCGGCCACCCCGGACCCGTACGACGACGCGACGAACGACGCGCACCGCCAGGCGGTCCTGGCCCTGCTCCCGCCGCGCACGACACCGGCGGACGCGGAGGAGACGGTAGCGACGGAAGCGGTGGTCGATGCCGCCGTGGCGGAGACTTCATAAGGAGACTTCATAAGAGGTCGGCGCGGGCGGCCGGGAGTCGCCCGCCCGCGCCGAACCCGGGTGCGTCTTTCCCACCTACGCCACGAAAGTGCGCGGCGATTCGCCGCCGCCCCCGGTGACCCCGTTCTCCACCAGCCGAGCCGCCGCGGCCAGCCGTACCGCCGCCTCCTCGGCCACCGCGCCGCCGACGGTGAACGGCAGTCGCACATAGCCCTCGAAGGCGCCGTCGACGCCGAAGCGCGGCCCGGACGGCACCCGGACCCCGACGCGCTCCCCCATCTCGGCGAGCCGTGAGCCCGACAGTCCGCCCGTGCGCACCCACAGCGTGAGCCCGCCCTTGGGCACCTCGAACTCCCAGTCGGGCAGCTCCCGCCGTAGCGCCGCGACGAGCGCGTCCCGGTTCTCGCGGGCCTGGGCGCGCCGGATGTCCACGGCCTGTTCCCAACCTCCGGTGCTGAACAGCCAGTTGACGGCGAGTTGCTCCAACACCGGGGTGCCCAGGTCGGCGTAGGCACGGGCCGCTACCAGGCTGCGGATCACGTCGGGGGCCGCGCGGACCCAGCCGATGCGCATGCCCGCCCAGAAGGCCTTGCTGGCGGAGCCGACGGTGATCACCGTCGAACCGGCCGGGTCGAAGCCGCAGACGGGGCGCGGCATGTCGACGTCGTCGTCCAGCCACAGCTCGGTCATCGTCTCGTCGGCGACGAGCACGGTGCCTGCCGAGCGGGCCGCGTCCACGAGGCGCCTGCGCTGGTCGTCGTCGGCGAGGGCGCCGGTCGGGTTGTGGAAGTCGGCGACGACGTACGCGAGCCGGGGTGCGGCGTCGCGCAGCACCTGGCGCCAGCGGTCCATGTCCCAGCCGGAGAGCCCGTCGGCCATCGCCACGGGCACCAGCCGGGCACCCGCCTCCCGCATCAGCTGAAGGATGTTGGCGTACGAGGGCGACTCGACGGCGACCCGCTCGCCGCGCCCCGCGAAGAGATGGCAGATGGCGTCGATGGCGCCCATCGCACCGGTCGTCACCATGATCTGCTCGGGCATGGTCGGGATCCCGCGCAGGGTGTACCGCTCGGCGATCATCGCGCGCAGCGCGGGCAGCCCGGCCGGATAGTCGCCGTGTGTGTGGGCGTACGGCGGCAGTTCCTCCAGGGCGCCGTGCACGGCCCGGGTGAGCCACGGCTCGGGCGCGGGCAGGGCGGCGCAGCCGAGGTCGATCACCGAACCGAGTGCCTCCGGGGGCAACGGCTCCAACCCGCGCGCGGGGAGCGGGTTTCCGGCCGGTACGGAGGTCCAGCTGCCGGCCCCGCGCCGGGACTCCAGGAACCCCTCGGTACGCAGCGCCTCGTAGGCGGCGGCGACGGTGGTGCGACTCACGGACAGCGCCAGGGCCAGCTCCCGCTCGGCGGGCAGCCGGGCGGCCACCGGGACGCGCCCCTCCAGGACAAGCAGCCGGATGCCGTCCGCTAGCGCCCGATAGGCGGGCGGGCGGCGGGTACCTGGCCCCGCCGGCCGGTCCTGCTGGGAGTTGAGCAGCCGGGCGAGCTGTGCGGCGCCCATCGCCGAGGTCCACTGCGCCATGGAAACCAGTCCACCTTCCCGGAATTGGCCATGGATGGCATTCGTTCTCAAGCCACAGAGTGCCATGTGTCAGGCCACTACCACCACCAAGGAGCCCCCTTTGTCCACGCAGAGCCGCCTCGGACGACGGTTGGTCCAGCTGTACGTCGGACTCGCGCTGTACGGCGCGAGCTCGGCGCTCCTGGTGGTGTCGGGCCTGGGCCTGGAGCCCTGGAACGTGCTGCACCAGGGCCTCGCCGAACTCACCGGCCTGACGATCGGCGTCGTCTCGATCATCGTGGGCGCGGCGGTGCTTCTCCTGTGGATCCCGCTGCGCCAGCGCCCGGGCCTTGGCACGGTCTCCAACGTGTTCGTGGTCGGCCTCGCGATGGACGGCACCCTGGCCCTGGTCCCTGACGCGCACGGTCTGGCCGTACGGATTCCGCTGCTCCTGGCGGGCATCGTGCTCAACGGGGCCGCCACCGGGCTCTACATCTCCGCGAACTTCGGACCGGGCCCGCGCGACGGCCTGATGACCGGGCTGCACCGGCGCACAGGCCGCTCCATCCGCCTGATCCGGACGGCGATCGAGGTCGCGGTCGTGGCCACCGGCTTCGCGCTCGGCGGCACCGTCGGCATCGGCACCCTGCTCTACGCCCTGGCGATCGGACCGCTGGCCCAGCTCTTCCTGCGCGTGTTCGCCGCCCCGTCGGCATCGGGCGGCAGCACGGTCGTAGCCACCGGGTCACCGGAACGGGCGATACTGCCCCGGTGACCACGCTCATACGTCATCCGTACCTCGACCACCCCGGTCCGATCCCCTTCGCCCACCGGGGCGGGGCGGCGGACGGCCTGGAGAACACCGTGTTCCAGTTCCGCCGCGCGGTCGAACTGGGCTACCGGTACATCGAGACCGACGTCCACGCCACGGCGGACGGGAAGCTCGTCGCCTTCCACGACGAGACCCTGGACCGGGTGACCGACGGCGCCGGGCGGATCGCGGACCTGTTCTGGTCGGACGTGGGCCACGCGCGCGTGGCGGGCAAGGAACCGGTGCCCCTCTTCGAGGAGTTGCTGGAGACCTTCCCCGAGGTGCACTGGAACGTCGACATCAAGGCGGAGCCGGCGCTGCGTCCCCTCCTGGATCTCCTGGAGCGCACCGCCTCCTGGAACCGCGTCCTCGTCGGCTCCTTCTCCGAGAAGCGCGTGGTCCGCGCCCAGCACCTGGCCGGGCCGCGCCTGGCCACGTCGTTCGGCACGCGCGGGGTGCTGAATCTGCGGCTGCGGTCCTGGGGCGCGCCTCTCCCGGTGCGCCGTTCGGCGGTCGCCGCACAGGTGCCCGAGGAGCAGTCGGGCGTCCCTGTGGTTGACCGGCGCTTCGTGCAGGCCGCACACGCGCGTGGAGTGCAGGTCCACGTGTGGACCATCAACGAGGCCGATCGCATGCACCGGCTCCTGGACCTGGGGGTCGATGGCATCATGACCGATCACATCGACACACTGCGCGAGGTCATGGTGGAGCGGGGCGTCTGGGCCTGAGCCCCCGGGGCGACGCGTCCACGGAGAAACGAGGGCACGGGTGGGTACCGACACCCTGCGGTCACAGCCGGCCGACGAGGCCGACGAGCGGCGGCGCGAGCAGCGCGGCTGGTACTTCTACGACTGGGCCTGCTCCGTCTACTCGACGAGCGTGCTCACCGTGTTCCTGGGCCCGTATCTGACCTCGGTCGCGAAGGCGGCGGCGGACCCGGACGGGTTCGTGCATCCCCTGGGGATACCGATCCGGGCGGGTTCCTTCTTCGCCTACACGGTCTCCGCGTCCGTCATCGTGTCGATCCTGGTCATGCCCCTCGCGGGCGCGGCAGCCGACCGTACAGGCCGCAAGAAGCCACTCCTGGCGCTCGCCGCCTATGTGGGCGCGACCGCCACCACGGGCCTGTTCTTCCTGGACGGCGACCGCTATCTCCTCGGCGGCTTCCTGCTGATCGTCGCCAACTCCTCCGTGGCCGTCTCGATGGTCGTGTACAACTCCTACCTCCCGCAGATCGCCCCTCCGGAGGAGCGCGACGCGGTCTCCTCCCGCGGCTGGGCCTTCGGCTACGCGGCCGGCTCCCTCGTCCTCGTCCTGAACCTGATCCTCTTCACGGCCCACGACTCCTTCGGCCTCTCCGAGTCGATGGCCGTCCGCATCTGTCTCGCCTCGGCCGGGATCTGGTGGGGCGCCTTCACCCTCGTACCGCTGAACCGGCTGCGCGACCGCGGCCGTACGACGTCCGAGGCGCCGACGGCGCAGGGCTGGCGGCAGCTCGCGGCGACCGTGCGGGACATGCGCGGCAAACCACTCACCCTGTCCTTCCTGTTCGCCTACCTGATCTACAACGACGGCATCCAGACGGTGATCTCCCAGGCATCCGTGTACGGCTCCGAGGAACTGGGCCTGAGCCAGTCCACGCTCATCACGGCCGTCCTGATGGTCCAGGTGCTCGCGGTGGCCGGCGCGCTCGGCATGGGGCGACTCGCCCGGACGTACGGGGCCAAGCGGACGATTCTCGGCTCGCTGGTCGCGTGGACGGTGACGCTGGCCGCCGGGTACTTCCTGCCCGCCGGGGCGCCCGTCTGGTTCTTCGTGCTGGCCGCCGGCATCGGCCTCGTCCTGGGCGGCAGCCAGGCGCTGTCCCGGTCCCTGTTCTCCCATCTCGTGCCGCCCGGGAAAGAGGCCGAGTACTTCTCGGCGTACGAGATGAGCGATCGGGGCATGAGCTGGCTGGGCCCCCTTCTGTTCGGGGTGACCTACCAGCTGACCGGAAGTTATCGGGACGCGATCATCTCCCTGGTGGTCTTCTTCGTGGTGGGATTCGTGCTGCTCGCGCGGGTTCCGGTGGCGCGGGCGATCAGCGACGCGGGGAATCCTCTTCCCGAGAGGATTTAGCGCTGGAGACGAAAGGGCGGTAGTGTACGCGTTTGGCCTGCCTGGCGTACCGTTACTGCGCGTCAAAGATGACGAATCGCTAGGTGACATCTGCTAGTAGATGTGACAAACCGGGCGCTGGTGGGTACAACAAGGGGCGGCTACGACGGCGACGCATGACCCCGTACGGGAATCTTTACCGCCGACCGGACGTTGACCGGATGACGACGACAGCGACACCTGTCCTGTGGGCGACAAGCCCGGGAGGCACGATTCATGAGTGAGCGAGCTCTTCGCGGCACGCGCCTCGTGGTGACCAGCTACGAGACGGACCGCGGTATCGACCTGGCACCACGCCAGGCCGTGGAGTACGCATGCGAGAAGGGACATCGCTTTGAGATGCCCTTCTCGGTCGAGGCGGAGATTCCGCCGGAGTGGGAGTGCAAGGTCTGCGGGGCCCAGGCACTCCTGGTCGACGGCGACGGCCCTGAGGAAAAGAAGGCCAAGCCCGCGCGTACCCACTGGGACATGCTGATGGAGCGGCGCACCCGCGAGGAACTCGAAGAGGTCCTTGAGGAGCGTCTTGCCGTTCTCCGTTCCGGCGCGATGAATATCGCGGTTCACCCGAGGGACAGCCGCAAGTCGGCCTAGTCCTGAAGGTCCGGAGCGGTTCTACCGCACGAACAAGTACAAGCAAGTAAGCGCGGGCGCCGTACGAACATGTACGGCGCCCGCGCTTTTGCGTGTCCAGGGTCCCGGTGTCCCGGTGTCCGGGAGGAGCGTCAGCGGGTGAGCGGCGGGCGCGGGCCCTGAGGGGCGTCACTGCCGGGCTCGTCGCGGATGACCTCGCCCTGGACGACCTTGCCGTCCGGCCGGTGCATACGGGCCTGCTGGAAGGCGTCTCCCAGGGTGCCCGGGGCGGCCTTGCCGAGCTTCCGCTCGACCACGCGCTCCGCGTAGCGTCCCAGGGCCTTCTGGACCGGCGGGATCAGCAGGAGCAGGCCCAGGGCGTCCGAGATCAGGCCGGGGATCATCAGCAGCAGACCGCCCAGCATCATCAGGCCGCTGCCACCGCCGCTGGCCGGGGCGGTGCCCTGCTGCACGGCCTGGCTCAGGTTCTGGAAGGCCCGGCGGCCCGCCCGCTTGATCACCACGGCGCCGAGCACGAACCCGGCGAGGAGCAGCAGGAAGACCGTGAGACCGCTCGACGCGCCCGCGACCACCGTCAGCAGCCAGATCTCCAGCACCAGCCACACGGCGATGCCCAACGGCAGGAACGTACGCAGCCGGGAACGCGGAGGCCGGGCGGCGGAGGAAGGGGTGGGTGCGCCAGTCGTCATACGTCCAGTGTGCCTGGGCCCGGCTCAGTGCGGGATAAGCGGACGATCAACGAGGCCTGTGAAGTCGTGGGGCTACGGCTGTGAAGGCTTTCTCCCGGGGTTGCCGCGGCCTCGGAGTTTACCGACGCGCTCGCCCACGCCCCACGTAGTGACCCGCCACAGGGCCTCGATGAGGATGTCGCGGCTCATCTTGGAGTCGCCGAGTTCGCGCTCCACGAAGGTGATGGGGACCTCGACGACGTGATAGCCGGCCCGGACCGCGCGGCGGGCCAGGTCGACCTGGAAGCAGTAGCCCTGAGAGGCCACGTCGTCCAGGCCGAGGCCTTCGAGGGTCTCGCGGCGGAAGGCCCGGTAGCCGCCGGTGATGTCGCGCAGCGGCAGGTCGAGGGCCACGCGCGAGTAGAGGCTGCCGCCGCGGGAGATGAACTCACGGGACTTCGGCCAGTTCACCACCCGGCCACCAGGCACCCAGCGGGAGCCGAGCACCAGGTCCGCGCCCTTGAGCGCGGTGAGCAGCCGGGGCAGCTCCTCGGGCTGGTGGGAGCCGTCGGCGTCCATCTCGATGAGGACGCCGTAGCCGTTGTCCATGCCCCAGTGGAAGCCCGCCAGGTAGGCGGCGCCGAGGCCTTCCTTGCCCTTGCGGTGCAGCACCTGGACCTGTTCGTCCTCGGCCGCCAGCTCGTCGGCCAGCTTGCCGGTGCCGTCGGGGCTGTTGTCGTCCGCCACGAGGACATGAGCCTCGGGGACCGACTGCCGCACCCGCCGGACGATGGACTTGATGTTCTCCGCCTCGTTGTAGGTCGGGATGATCACCAAGGCCTTGCCGAGCGGGCCGAACTTCCGCCCCTGGGCCTGTGCCGCGAGGGCTCCGTCGCCGTCGTTCACTGCTGCCCCTTCATGTCCGTACGCAGGCGTCCACCATAGTGGCCGCGGCCTGGCATGACGTGCCACGTCGTTCGTACGGCGGTGTCGATTCGACAAGAACGGGGTAAGAACGTCCTTTTCGGTATCCAGTGCTGCGGATGGGGGCCCGGCGCCCTTCGGGCCGACCTGGGACCCGCCGGCTGCGGGTCGACCAAGGCCGTTGTCTACTGAACGTCCGGGCCCCACCCGGGTCACACCAGCCGACCGGCCGGAACGTTCCCTCGCCGTGGCGCGGGCGCTGAGCCTGGCTCCCAGTTTCGGTGCCCGGTGCGGCACACCGACCCTGACCCAGCGGCGCTTCGGCGATTGCTCGGAGGTTCCCCGGTCGGGCGTCCGGTGGTGGACTCGGACGAACCTACCGGCCCCCTGCGGCCGCCTGTCAACAGCCGTTTGACCTGGCCTTTCTCCCTCAACCGGCTGGTCAGGGCAGAGGATGCGCAGGTCGCGCGACAGGGCGGCGGCCGTGGATCGGGGGCGCGCCACCCCGGGAGATCACTCGCCCGGCCGTACGAACACCGTCCGTCCGCCCACGACGGTGCGCAGGCAGACGGGAAGGTCGCCGCCGGGCGTCAGGTCGGGCAGTCCGGGTGTGCCGGAGCGCGGGTCGGTCGACCAGCGCGCGACCCGGTCGTCGGGCGCCTGCACCACCAGGGCGTCGGTCCGCCAGACGGCGTAGTCGGCGGGTGCGCCCGGCACCAGAACACCCGCGTCGTCCCGTCCTACGGCCCGCCAGCCGCCCCGCGTATGCGCGGTGAACGCGGCCCGCACGGAGACCCGATGTTCAGCCGTCCGGTGGAACGCGGCGGCGCGAACCGTGCCCCAGGGGTCGATCGGCGTGACCGGGCTGTCGGAACCGAAGGCGAGGGGCACACCGGCCCGCAGCAGGGCCGCGAAGGGGTTCAGGGCACGCGCCCGCTCCGCACCCAGCCGCTGGGCGTACATGCCCTCCTCGCCGCCCCACAGCGCGTCGAAGGCGGGCTGCACGGAAGCGGTCAGACCCAGCTCGGCGAAGGCCGCGATGGTCTCCGGGGTGAGCATCTCGGCGTGTTCGACGCGGTGGCGGGCGGCGCGGACGCGGCCCAGGCCGACCTTCTCCGCGGCTGCCCGGAAGCCGTCGACCACCGCGGTCACCGCGGCGTCCCCGATGGCGTGGAAGCCCGCCTGGAGGCCCGCCTCGGCGCACGCGACGACATGGGCGGCGACGGCGTCCGCGTCGAGGTACGCGATGCCGGTGTGCCCGGCGTCGGTGTACGGCTGGTGCAGACAGGCGGTGTGCGAGCCGATGGAGCCGTCGACGAAGAGGTCCCCGGCAGCCCCTACGGCGCCCAGCTCCCGCGCCTTCGCCACGTCCTGCTCGGCCCAGTAGCCGACGACGCGCGGCCCGAGCTCCTCACGGGCGAGCCGCAGCAGGCCCGTGAAGTCGTCCTCGGAGGAGATGTCCGGTCCCGCGCACTCGTGGACCGAACCGACGCCCAGGGACGCCGCGCGGGCCAGGGCGGTGCGCTGGGCCACGACGCGCTGCTCCGGCGTGATGGCGGCCAGCGCGGTGGCGCGTACGGCGTGGTGGGCGTCGGCGGTGAGGGGGCCGTCCGGCGCCTCGAAGCCGGGGACCAGGTCGAGCAGGGCCGTGGTGACGACCGCCGAGTGGACGTCGATGCGGGAGAGGTACAGCGGGCGTCCGCCGGTCGCCGTGTCGAGTTCGGCGCGGGTCGGCGGGCGGCCCCCGGGCCAGCGGGCGGCGTCCCAGCCGTGGCCGAGCAGGACGCGGTCGGCCGGGCGGGCGGCGGCGAAGTCCCGGACGAGGGACAGGGCCGCCTCCAGGGAGGGCGCGTCGGACAGGTCGAGGCCGGTGAGCGCGAGGCCGGTGGCGGTGGTGTGGACGTGTGCGTCCGTGAACGCCGGGGTGACCAGCCCGCCGTCGAGGTCGACCACCTCGTCGACGCCGTCCGCGAAGGCGTCGGCGGCGCCCTCGGAGCCGACCCAGGCGACCTGGCCGCGCTCCACGACCATCGCGGTCGCGAAGGGGTCGGCGGGGCTGTGGACTTCGCCGCGGCGGAGCAGGACGGTCGACGGCTCGGGGGTGCGCTCACTCATGGGGAACAGTCTCGCGCCTCACCGGCGCCGCCCCGAACGCAGGTCCGTCAGATGCGCGGCGGGCGGGCCTCGTACGGCGTCGACAGCACCACGGTGGTCCGGGTCGAGACACCGGCCAGGCCGCGCAGCCGGGCCAGCAGCTCCTCCAGTTCGTGCGGGGTGGAGACCCGCACCTTGAGGATGTAGTTCTCGTCGCCCGCGACGCTGTGGCAGGCCTCGATCTCGGGGACGTCGGAGAGGCGGTCCGCGATGTCGTCGGGGGCGCTGGGGTCGAACGGTTTCACCGAGATGAAGGCGGTCATGGGCAGGCCCACCGCCTCCGGGTCGACGACCGCGGCGTACCCGCGGATGACGCCCCGCTGCTCCAGCCGGCGCACCCGTTGGTGCACGGCCGACGTGGACAGACCCGTGGCCTTGCCCAGGTCTGTGTAGCTCATCCGCCCGTCCTTGACGAGCAGCTGCACGATTTGTCGGTCCAGCTCCTCCATGACGCAAGAACCTACAGTGCGGCTGATCTCCTCCGATACCTAGGCGGCGCAGGTCATACCCGGTTCGTGATGTGGCGGAGGGCGACCCGTACGGCGGCCGGGGACAAATCCGCCGCCTCGGGCATCTGCGGGCGGCATGTGACGAACACCACAGCCCCCGGACGGTCTCCGTGATGGTCTCGTGATTACCGCGGAGACGGGACGGGAAGTGCTTGCTGTGGTCGAGGCCGCAGCGCCTTCACGGCCCAGCCCAGTAGGGGGAGAACCCATGCAGAGTCTTAAGCGCCCTGGACGCACCGCGCCCAAGCGGCCGCAGCTCGTCGTCGACTCCGAGCCGGAGGGCGTCGAATCCGACGATTTCGACGCCGAAGAGCTCGACGCGTACGACACCTTCGAGATGTACCGGGTCATCTGCCCGGACTGCGTGCAGCCCATCGCGCTCCTCGCCGACGAGGAGGTGCTGCCGGAGCACGCGCTGTGTGCCTCGCCGTGGAACCCCTTCGGGCTGACGGTCTGCGCCGGTACGGGTCGTGAGGCGTCCGACGCCCGGTCCGCCGACGAGACGGCGGAGCCCCAGGAGCAGGACACCGCGCTGCTGTTGACGCTCCCTCAGGGCCTCGACTGGCGGACGCAGCCCTTCTCGCACGTCGGTGGCCCCAGCTCGCGCCCGATGCGGGTGCCCGTCATGCGCCCCGCCGCCTGAGCGCTCCCGCTCAACCCCAGTAGCTGCCCTGCACCATGGCCCGCAGGCTGTCGTGGTGCAGGATCAGTGTGTCCGGGTCCGCCGGGACGGTCACCTCGCCGAAGTGCACCTGCCGGTAGGCGATACGGAGCATCACGATCGCGTGCCGCAGGGCCGCGTACAGGGTGTAGAAGTCCATGTCGCGCGGGGTGTGACCGGTGAGTTCGGCATACCGGGCCTCCACCCGGTCCCGGCGGAAGAACTCCGGCAGCCCCGGCTGGCCGAAGGCGACCGTCAGGTCCTGGAAGAAGCGGTGCAGATAGACGGTCCAGCCGAGGTCCACCTCGCGCGGGGCCGGGGCCGCCATCTCCCAGTCGAGGACGGCGACGGGGTCGAACCCGTCGTAGACGACGTTCCCGATGCGCGCGTCGCCCCAGTTGAGGACCGGTTCGCCGGGGTCGGTCGGCCAGAGTTCCGTGAGCCGGTCGAAGGCGCTCTCGATGAGCGGTGAGCGGGCGAGCCCGTCAACCACCCATGCGTAGTAGGCACGTTGGGATGCGACATGACGGTGGAGGGCATCGCCGTCGCCCGGGAGCGCGGGGAACTCGGCCTCGGACAGCGGGACTTGGTCGTGGAGGCGGGCGATGAGCGCGACCGAGGCGGCCTCAAGATGTGCGCGTTCCGCGTCGGTCGCCGCGTGCAGCCAATTCCCCTCGTACGTATAGGGCATGACGTCCGGCGGCACCCGTCCCTCGGCACGCTCCATGACGAAGAACGGCGCGCCGAGCGGCCCCGGGTCCTCCTCCAGCCAACGCACTTCGGGTACCGGCAGATCGGTCCGGTCGGCGACCAGCCGCATCGTGCGGAACTGGCGCGGCATGTCGTAGACCGGGAAGACGGTGTACGCCGCCGGGTCGGCCGCGAGTCTCAACGCGCAGGCGTGGAGCGGGGGTTCGGGGTGCTCGATGTCGAAGAGCAGGGTCTCGCTGGACATGCCGTTCGAGGAGGGGACCCTGACGTCTACCGCCTTGGCGCCGGGCAGGCGGGTGTCGAGCCAGGCGGTGAGGCGGTGGGCGAGTTCCTCCGGGTCGCGGGTGGTGGTGCGGGGGCGGGGTGCTGTCGCCATGTCTCAACTCCCTTACGGGGCGGTCCACATCACCTCGGCTCCCTACGGCGCCGCCGAGATGTCACCTCAACTGCCTTACGGGGCAACCGAGTCGAAGCCGGTGAAGCCGCTCGGGTCGTGGCGGCCGAAGGAGCCGTGCTCGAAGATGCCGTGGCCCACCTGGCCGTCGAGGCGGAAGCGGGCCGCGTGGTCGGTGACGCCGTAGGCGGCGAGCGGGGTGGGCTGGGTGAGGTCGTAGGTGCGGCTGTCGGTCCAGGCTCGGCCGCGCCAGGTGCCGTGTTGCCAGTCGTCGGCGGGTGGGTAGCCGGCGCCGATCGCCAGGGGTGAGGAGGTCAGGATCTCGACGTCGAGTTCCTGGGGTTTGCGTGCGTCGCCGAGGTGGATGAGGGCGCGCTCGGGGTGGCGGGTGCCGGAGCCGTAGGTGATCTCGGCCCGGGGCCAGCCGAGTTGGCGGTCGCGGTGGCCGGGGCGGACGACGGTCGCCTCGTTCAGGGTGCGGTAGCCGTCGGCGTCCTCCTGGACGATGACCATCAGGAAGCGGTCCTCGAAGCGGACCGGGCACCAGATCCAGTGGAAGCCCTCGGTGGGGTGGTCCTCGCCGAGCCGGCCACCCTCCTCGCCCGGGATCGGCCGCACGCCCCAACTCCTGTCACGGGTACCGGTCCAGCCACCGGCGGAGACCCGGAACTCCTCGTCGCCGGCGCGGATCACGCCCTCCACACCGCCCGCCTGGACGAAGCGGCGTCCTTCGAGGGTGAGCCGGTCGCCGCGGTACTGGACGTGGTGGGGTTCCCAGAGGGCTGGGAAGTCTGCGGTCCAAGTGAGGTCGTACGAGAGGGAGTTGTCCTCGCAGCGGAGGCGGAGGCGGTGCAGGGGCTCCTCCACCTCGATGCGCAGCGGGCCGACGGCCAGGTGCATGCGGTCGTCGCCGAGGGCGTCCGAGGCGCGGACCGCGTGGAGTACGTCTCCGGTGCGGAGGGTCGCGTAGGCGTCGATCACCCCGACGTTGGGGTAGACGCCGAGGCCGAGGATGAGCAGGGCGCGGCCCTCGTGGTCGAACACGTGGAAGATGCAGCGGTCGTAGGCGTTCCGGTCGCCGGTCGCGACGTGCTTCATCGAGAGGGGGACCTGGTGCACGGGGTACTCGTCGAGGGGCACGGGACGGTCGTCTGCCACGGCTAACCTCCCCTGGGGACAGTGGAGGTGACGGTACGTCAGGTCGGGTACGGTCGCCATAGCCGTGACCTGTACGCCGGTGAACTCACGCTCGAATACCGGCACCGGTGACTTGTCGACATGCCCTTCCGTTGCCTTGGTATGACCCCCACTTATGCGCCGACCGGGCGTCAGCGCCGGATCTTCGTCCCCGTACCGGCAGAATCGGTTCCGCCTGCGCCTCCGCAGCCCCAGGACCCGCCCATCTACCTTGATCTCATGCGGAGTTGGGCCGACCGGGGCCGCACCCTGCCGGGGCGGCACGACCCGGAGTGGGTGCGGCTGGCGGCGCCGCCGCTCAGGTCTGCCCGGTGGATCAGGTCGGAGGGGATCGACGGCGCCTGATCGGCCATGGGGTTCTCCCGCACAAGGCTGTCCGTGCCAGGGGCGCCGGTAGCCGGCGGCTCAGGCGTCAGCCGGTTCGGTGGGTTTCCGGGCCCGCCAAGTGGCGGGCGATGACCATCCGTTGGATCTGGTTCGTGCCCTCGACGATCTGTAGGACCTTGGCCTCGCGCATGTAGCGCTCGACCGGGAAGTCCGCGGTGTAGCCGTAGCCGCCGAGGACCTGGACGGCGTCGATCGTGGCCTTCATCGCGGTGTCGGTGCAGTGGAGTTTGGCCATGGCGGCCTGTTTGGCGAACGGGCGGCCCGCGTCGCGCAGCCGTGCCGCCGCGAGGTAGAGGGCGCGGCCCGCCTCGATCTGGGTGGCCATGTCGGCGAGCATGAAGCGCAGGCCCTGGAAGTCGGAGATCGGGCGCCCGAACTGCTGCCGGCCGCTCGCGTAGGCCACCGCTTCGTCAAGTGCCGCCTGGGCCAGGCCGATCGCGCAGGCCGCGATGCCGAGGCGGCCCGAGTCCAGCGCGGACAGGGCGATCGCGAAGCCCTGGCCCTCCTCGCCGAGGCGCCGTTCGTCGGGGACCCGGACGCCGTCGAAGTGGACCTGGGCGGTGGGCGAGCCCTTCATGCCCATCTTCTTCTCCGGTGCCGCGCCACTCAGACCGGCCGCGTCGCCGGGCACCAGGAAGGCGCTGATCCCGCGCGGGCCGTCCTCGCCGGTGCGGGCCATGACCGTGTAGAAGTCGGCGATGCCGCCGTGCGTGATCCAGGCCTTGGTGCCGTCGATCACCCAGTCCTCGCCGTCCCGTACGGCCTTCGTGCGCAGGGAGGCCGCGTCGGAGCCGGAGGAGGGTTCGGAGAGGCAGTAGGCGCCGAGGAGGCCGCCGCCGAGCATCGCGGGCAGGTGCTCGACCTGCTGCTGCTTGGTGCCGTAGTTGGCCAGCGCGTGGCAGGAGAGGGAGTGGACGCTGACGCCGAGGCCGACGGTGAGGCGGGCCGCGGCGAGCTCTTCGAGGACCTGGAGGTAGACCTCGTACGGCTGGTCGCCGCCGCCGTACTCCGAGTCGTACGGAAGGCCGAGCAGTCCCGACCGGGAGAGCAGGGTGAAGATCTCGCGCGGGAAGTGTCCAGCGTCCTCTTCCTCGGCCGCCCTCGGGGCGATCTCGCGCTGCGCGATGTCGCGGGCCAGCGAGATCAGATCCCGGGCCTCGTCCGTGGGCAGTTGCCGGTCCACCGGCTGCGGGGCGCGGTCGGGCATGGCGACGCTCTCCTCCCTGTCGGGCACATCGGCGGGCGTACGCCTGGGGTCGAGGCGACGTGGCCGGGTACCGCACGGATGCGGCCGCTGCTCCTACTCCCGGGTCTCGGAAGCGGCTGACCAGCGGCTCTGCGCTGTGAGTATGCCCGATCGAAGGTCCCGCGTCACCAGTTAACGACCGCTTACTTCAAGAATAGCCCGGTCGTCCGGAACCGGCCGGAACCGCTGATTCAGCCGTCCCGGCGGGCGGGCGACGGCGCCGGATGGGCGGGGTCCAGTTCCTCGATGGCGCGCAGGGTGCCGCCGAGGGTCTTCACGAGGATCTCGCGCATCGTCTCGCGGGAAAGGTCGGAGGTGCTGATCCACTCAAGGGTCGCGCCCTCGACGCTGCACACCCAGCCGAACAGGCCCATGCGGGCGATCCGGGAGATGTCGGTGCGGCCGTACGCCCCGTCGGCGATGGTCGCGACGATCGCCGCGCGCACCCCGTCGCGGATGGCGTGCACCTCGGCGTCGAAGCCGACGCCGCCGCTCACGATCGTGCGGTACGCGGCCTGGTTGTGCTCGGCCCAGCGCAGATAGCTGTCCATCGTCCGCTGCACGCGGTCGAGTTGGGGCAGTTCGAGACCGCTCGCCGCGAAGGTCACCAGGTCGGCGACCGAGTCGTTGATGATCGCCAGGTAGTAGCCGCGCTTGGACTGGAAGTAGTAGTAGATCAGCCCTTTGGCGACATGCGCCTGCCGCGCGATGTCATCCATGGACAGCGCGTCGTAGGACGTGTCGGCGAACAACTTCCGGCCGATGGTGATGAGTTCGGCGCGGCGCGCCAAGGAACGCTCGGTACCGCGCGCCCTGGGACGTGGGACGTCACGCTGCTGACTGATTTCCAATTTCGACTCTGGCTCTCCAACTGGGCTGGGTCAACCGCAGTATGGCAGGTCGCGTATGCGTCAGGTCACAGCAGGCCGATTTGGGTCACAAGCATCGCGATCACGACGACAAGGGTCCAGCCCATGACGTGCTCGACGATCTTCGGACCCTCGCCCTTGGGGCCGCCGGTACGGGTACGGGTGCGGGCGGCGCCGGCTGAGTGTGCGGTCATGATGGCTCGCAGAGGTCGGATGTGCGGTGGACTCCCCCGTTTCGTCCACCTTGCCATCCCTGTCGGGTTTTGCGCCGGAGACCTTGGTCACAGGGACCTCGGTCTCCGGCACGGGGTCAGCGCACGCCCACCGCCGCGAGGGCCTTGAGCTGGCGGGCGGTCGGGTGCGCGGGGAAGTAGAGGTAGCAGACGCCGCCGGTACCGGAGGAGAGCTTGCCGGAGGCGTTGTACCGCTTGGTGCGCAGCCAGATGTTCTCCCACTCGCGCCGGTTGTAGACGCGGCGGACGGCCGGATCGGTGGGCGAGTTGGGGTCGTTGGCGATCACGTCACCGTCGGCGGTGAAGCCGATCACGGTCATCAGGTGGCCTGAGGTGCCGTAGCCCGCGCCGGTCAGTTCGGTGGCCAGGAACGACTGGGACGTTATGGCCGGGATGCCCGCCGCGATCAGCGTCTCCAGGTCGCCGAGCGAGCCGAGCCGGGTGACCACGCCCTGGAGGCCCTTGTACGTCGCCGCGTAGGCGGCGTTGAACGGCCAGTTGCCGCAGCCCTCGTACTGGTAGTCGTAGGTGAAGCGGGCCGCGTTGTCGACCTGCGGGTCGGCGAACGCCGGGTCGACCCAGGCGAGTTGCTCCGGGGTGAGGCGGCCGCCCCAGTACTCGATGATCATCTGCGAGGAGGTGGGGCTGCACCAGGCCTCGCCGCCGTTGTCGTACTCCGGGTACTGGCCTACGTGGATCTCCTGCGAGTACCGCGGGACGATCAACTCCTGCGCCAGACCGGGGGTCGACGCCGGGACCGTGAAGCGGTCCGGGATGTCGGAGCCCATCGCGCCGAGCCGCCACACCGTGGGGGTGAGCTTGGTGCCGGGCTTGCGATAGAGGGTCAGGCGGAGTCGGTACGACGCGAGGCGCAGGCCTGTCGTGGCGTCGTCGATCGCGAAGGTGTCCGTCCAGATCGTGGACTTGCCGTCCGTCTGGTCGTCGACGGAGGTCCGCTTGATGTCCTGGTCGCCGGCCGCCCAGCGGCCCATCACGTACCAGGGGGTGTCCGTGCCGTCGGAGTACGTGCCGTGCAGCTCGATCTGGATCCAGGTGCCGGCCGGGGTGTGCGCGTTCCAGGACGCGATGGTCTCCGTGGCCGGGACGGAGAGCTTGTGGACGGGGGACGTCCAGGTCGCGTACTCCCAGGCCGCCGTCTTCTGGGTGTGCGGGTCCGTGTAGTCGACGCTGCCGAGAGCGGCGCCGATCTCCAGACCCGGGCGGGAGCCCGCGACGGCGCGGGTGCCCTGGGCGGCGCCGCGGCGCCAGTCGGCGTACGTGGTCCAGGCGTGGTTGTCGACCAGGCGCGACGGGGCGCGGTCGGGATCGGCGGTGTCGGCGGCGCTCGCGGTGCCGGCGACCGCCGGGCCCGTGCCGCTCACCACGGCGGCGGCGACCGCGGCGGCCAGGACGGTTCTGCGGGACGGCTGTTCGGCTCTGCTCATGGGCGGAAGACCCCCGGGTGTTCCGAGTCGGGACAGATCCAGTCGGGACAGATCCAATGGACGACTGTGCGCCCACTATGAACACACACGGCACTCCGCGGCCAGCACTTCGAACCTCGCCACACCCACCAATATTGGTATCGACCAGTGGTATGAGCTGGGGCGGGAGGCACCGCTCCCTACACTGTCCCGGTGACCTGCGGCAGCACCCGCCCCACGACCTCCCGGGACCAGCCATGCACGACCTCGCCCATCGCCTGAGCAAGCTGCCCCCGTCCTGCGGCCCGATCCGGCTCGTCGGCGTCGACGGGCACGCGGGGTCCGGGAAGTCCACGTTCGCCGGGCAGTTGGCCGAGGCCCTGGGCGGCGCCCCCGTCCTGCACCTGGACGACCTCGCCACCCACGACGAACTGTTCGGCTGGACCGAGCGGCTGCTGAGCCAGGTGATCACCCCGCTCGGCCGCGGCGAGACCGCCCACTACGCCCCCTACGACTGGCACGCCCGACACTTCGCGGCGCCCCGCGCGCTGCCGCCCGCGCCGGTGATCCTCGTCGAGGGCGTCGGTGCGGGACGCCGGACGGTGCGCCCGTTCCTCGCGGGGCTGCTGTGGATGGAGCTGCCCCGGGAGGAGTCGTGGAGACGGGGCCGGCTGCGGGACGGAACGGAGCAGCGGGGCTTCTGGGACGGATGGGTCGAGGCGGAACACGAACACTTCGCCAAAGACCCTTCGCGCCCCCACGCGGACTTCCTGGTACGGCAGTTGGGAAAGGGGTACGAGGTGCTCGCGGGGCCCTCAGGGACGGTTGGACCGGACCATCAGGTCACCCACGGTGACGAACCGCCCGCAGTGTGCTGAACTTGTGAAGACCCTTCCGCTCGAACTTGCTTGAGTGCCTCAACTCGGCTTGACCCAGGGGCCGTACAGGTCTTACGTTCTGAATGCGCGGCCGATTCGAAGCCGCCCAGAGTCGCGAAGCCCCCGGTTGTTCCCCCGTGATCGGGGGCTTCGTTCTGCTCCCAGCACGTTTTCCGGCCGCTACGAGCCGTGATTTGCTCACCCTGGGTCACCGTCCTGAGTGCGCCCCATCTGCTCCCACCTCGTCAAACGGCCTGTGCGGCACCCTTCGATGGGCGACTGCCCCGCAGGTACGATGCCCAGGGTGCGACCGACGGACGGCTGCTTCGCGCACCACGGCAACTCCCGTCCACGGCACAGCGGTTCGACCCAGACTGCCGACGGGCGCCGGCCCGGCGGCGAATCAACGGGGGCACGGTTTGTGGGGGGACGTGATGGACTTCGGCACGCAGGGCCCCGAGGCCCCGGCCGACCTCGCGTGGCTGCGAGGCGTGGACGCCTACACGATGGGCGCCTATCCGCAGGCGGAGGAGGAGTTCCGCACCGCGGTACGGATGGATCCCGGGATGGCCGACGGCTGGCTCGGACTGCACGCGCTGCGCGTCGACACGACGACCGCGCTGCTGCGGATGTACCGGCATCGTGAACGCTTCGGGGAACAGCGCACCAGGCACCGCCGTACGCTCAACTCCTGGTACTGGCTGGGCTGGTGGGTGCAGCCCGTGCTGGAGAGCCCGCGTGATCTGCTGCTCGCGCACGCCTCGCACTGGCTGGACGGCCGTCATGTGCCGGAGCTGGACCGGGCGTTGGCGGGACTGCCGCCCGTGGACACCGATCACCAGGTCCGCTTCCTGCACGCGTGCCGGGCCTATCTGGTCAAGGACTGGGAGCAGCTGGTCCGGCACACTGATCCGCTGATCAACGACCAACTCCTGGGTATCGAGGCCGGGTTGTTCGGCGGGATGGCGCGGGTGCGCCTTGAGATGTACGGCCAGGCCGAACCGCTGCTGTCCTCGGCGCTGATGCGCTGTCGCAGCGAACAGCCGCAGCGCAAGGAGTTGCGGTACTGGCTGGCGCGGGCCCACGAGGGCACCGGGCGCAGTGCCGCCGCGCTCCCCCTGTACCGGGCGGTGCACCGGGTCGACCCCGCGTTCATGGACACCTCGGCGCGGCTCGCGGCGATCACCGACTCCGACGGGTACGACGGGTCCGAGGACGTGACCGACCTCGCGGCGATCACGCTCTCCGGCGGGCAGGACGCGCTGGAGGGGCCGGACGGGCTCGATCCGCTGTTCGGTGCGGAGGGGCGGGATCTGAAGCTGTCGGAGCCCGGTCTGCCGCCGACCGGGCCGTTGCCCGGCGCGGGTGACTCGGTGCGGGAGAAGACCTCCAATCCGGTGCTGCCGCTGCCCACGGGGCCCACCGATCCCGTCTTACTGGAGGAGGCGCTCGACGAGCTGGAGCGCATGGTGGGGCTGGAGCCGGTCAAGCGCCAAGTCAAGGCGCTGTCCGCCCAGTTGAACATGGCGCGGCTGCGGGCCGGGCAGGGGCTGCCGGTTCAGCCGCCGAAACGGCACTTCGTCTTCTCCGGGCCCTCGGGTACCGGCAAGACCACCGTGGCGCGCATTCTCGGGCGGGTCTTCTATGCACTCGGGCTGCTCGGCGGGGACCATCTCGTCGAGGCGCAGCGGGCGGACCTGGTCGGTGAGTATCTCGGCCAAACGGCCGTGAAAGCCAACGAGTTGATCGACTCGGCCATCGGTGGCGTCCTCTTCGTCGACGAGGCGTACTCGCTCTCCAACTCCGGTTACGGCAAGGGGGACGCGTACGGCGACGAGGCCTTGCAGGTGCTGTTGAAGCGGGCCGAGGACAATCGCGACCACCTCGTGGTGATCCTGGCGGGCTATCCGGAGGGCATGGATCGACTGCTGGCGGCGAACCCCGGGTTGTCGTCCCGTTTCACGACTCGCGTCGACTTTCCTTCGTACCGGCCGCTTGAACTCACGTCCATCGGTGAGGTGTTGGCGGCGGAGAACGGTGACGTGTGGGACGAGGAGGCGTTGGACGAGCTGCGGTCGATCGCCGGGCATGTGGTCGACCAGGGGTGGATCGACGAGCTCGGTAACGGGCGGTTCTTGCGGACGCTGTACGAGAAGAGCTGTGCGTACCGGGATCTCCGGTTGTCCGTGTATCCCGGGATGTTGTCGCGGGACGACCTGTCGACCTTGCGGTTGCCGGATCTGATGCAGGCGTATGGAGAGGTGTTGTCCGGGAGAGGGCCGGGGCCCGCTGGGCTGTGAGCCGGGCGCGGCGCGGGCGCACGAGCGCACGGGGTCGGTTGGAGCTGTTGTTTCGCGGCTGCGGGTGCGTGGGGGCTGGTCGCGCAGTTCCCCGCGCCCCTAGGTGGGCACGGGGAAGCGGTGTCGGCCGGGCGCGGCCGGCGCCAGGGCTCAGCGAAGCGACGCCGGCTCCACGCCCCCACCACACGCCACCCGCATCAGACCTCAGCTCGGTACCGCCTGCTTCAGTTCCGGTGTTCGTGGTTGGGTCGGTGCCGGGACCTCTCGGTGGGCCGGGTCTGTGACCTCGCCCACCAATAGTTCGAGGACGTCCTCCAGGGCGACCAGGCCGAGGACCTTGCCGGAGGCGTCCGCGACCTGGGCCAGGTGGGTTGCCGCTCGGCGCATCACCGTCAGGGCGTCGTCCAGGGGGAGTTCGGCGCGGAGGGTTGTCATGGGGCGCCAGATCTGTTGGGGAACCGCTCGTTCGGATTCCTCCAGGTCCAGGACGTCCTTGACGTGGAGGTAGCCCATGAAGGCGCCGGTCTCCGCGGCGATCGGGAAGCGGGAGTAACCCGTGCGGGCCGTGAGAGCGACGATCTCGCCCGGGGTGACCGAGGGGCTGACCGTGACCAGGTTCTCGCGGCGGAGGAGGACGTCGGTGACCGGGCGGGAGCCCAGCTCCAGGGCGTCTTCGAGGCGTTCCTGTTCCTCCGGGTCGAGGAGGCCCGCCTGGCCCGAGTCCTCCACCAGGCGGTTGAGCTGTTCGCTGGTGAAGACGGCCTCGACCTCGTCCTTGGGTTCGACGTGGAAGAGGCGCAGGATGCCCTGGGCGACGGCGCCGAGGGCGATGGTGATCGGCTTGCAGATCCGGGCGAAGGCGACCAGGCCCGGGCTGAGCCACATCGCGGCCTTCTCCGGCGCGGCCATCGCGAGGTTCTTCGGGACCATCTCGCCGATGACGAGGTGGAAGAAGACGACCGCGGCGAGCGCGAGAATGTAGCCGAGGGGGTGGATCATGCCCTCGGGCAGGTGCATCCACTCGAAGACCGGCTCCAGGACGTGTGCGACCGTCGGTTCGGCGACCGCGCCCAGCGTCAACGAGCAGACGGTGATGCCGAATTGGGCCGCCGCCATCATCTGCGGCAGCCGCTCAAGGCCGTAGAGGACCTGTCGGGCGCGGGCCGTGTTGAGGGGTTCGATCTGGCTGCGGCGGACGGAGACGAGGGCGAACTCGGCGCCGACGAAGAAGCCGTTGGCGAGCACCAGCAGGACGGCGAAGAGGAGTTGGAGGACGGTCATCGGGCCGCCTCCATCACGTTCACGGCCGGAATCGTGCGGACGAGGCGGACTCGTTCGGCGCGGTAGTGGCCCACCTGGCGGACCGAGAGCCGCCAGCCCGGGAGTTCGGCCTTGTCGCCGGGGGCCGGGATGCGGCCGAGGAGGTCGGCTACCAGTCCGGCGACCGTTTCGTACGGGCCCTCGGGGACGTCGAGGCCTATGCGTTGGAGGATGTCGACCCGGCAGCTGCCGTCGGCGTCCCAGGCCTGCTTGCCGTCCTCGGGCGGGGCCGCGGCGAGTTCGGGGACGTCCTGGCCGTCGTGCTCGTCGCGGACCTCGCCGACGAGTTCCTCGACGATGTCCTCCAGGGTGACGACCCCCGCCGTACCGCCGTACTCGTCGACTACGACGGCGATCGGCTGTTCGCTGCGCAGGCGGGCCAACAACGGTTGCACGGGCAGGGTCTCGGGGACCAGTACCGGGGACTTGGCGATGCTGGTGACGGACGTGCGGAGTCGGGCGTGCGAGGGGACGGCCAGGGCGTCCTTGAGGTGGACCATGCCGACGATCTCGTCGATCTTCTCGCGGTAGACGGGGAAGCGGGACAGGCCGGTGGCGCGGGTCAGGTTGACCACGTCCTCGGCGGTAGCCGACGACTGGAGCGCGCTGACCTTCACGCGCGGGGTCATGACGTGCTGCGCGGTCAACTCGCCGAGCGACAGCGTCCGTACGAAGAGATCGGCGGTGTCCTGCTCCAGCGTGCCGGCCTGCGCCGAGTGCCGGGCCAGGGAGACGAGTTCGCCGGGGGTGCGGGCCGAGGCCAGCTCCTCGGTGGGCTCGACGCCCAGCGCGCGGACGAGCTTGTTGGCGACGGTGTTCAGCGCGGCGATCACCGGGCGGAACAGGCGGGCGAAGGCGTGTTGTGGTGCGGCGACGAAGCGCGCGACCTGGAGGGGCCGCGACACCGCCCAGTTCTTGGGCACGAGTTCACCGATCACCATCTGCACTGCGGAGGCCAGCAGCATGCCGACGACCACGGCGACGCCGGAGACGGCGCCCTCGGGGATGCCGATCGCGCTGAACGGGCCGTGCAGCAGTTCCGCCAGGGCCGGTTCGGCGAGCATGCCGACGACCAGGGAGGTGATGGTGATGCCGAGCTGGGTGCCGGAGAGCTGGAAGGACAGCTCCTTGAGCGACTCGACGACCGTGGCGGCCCGTCGGTCGCCCTCGGCGGCGGCCTTCTCGGCCTCGGGACGCTCCACGGTGACGAGCCCGAACTCGGCCGCGACGAAGAAGCCGTTGGCCAGAATCAGCAGGATCGCCGCTCCGAGGAGCAACAAGGGGATGGTCATGCCGCCGCCTCGATATGTCGGGAGGGGGCGGCGCAGGTACTACAGGACGATCCGTCCATCGCTGGAGGGAGTCACTCCTCGGGTCGCAGGGTGCCTCTGAGGATCAGGGGGAACTTCGGTGGCGGAGGCGGGAACGAAAAACGCCACCGAGAACAGATTAATCAAGACATGCCCTCTACGGCAGATCCCTCAGGGACCGGTCCTCGGCGAGGGCCCGCAGAGCGCGCGCGTCGGCGATGGCCCGCTCCTTGGCGATACCGGGCTGGATGCCCAGCACGGGCAGGCTGGTGCCGTCGCTCAGGTTGAGGAAGACCCAGGGGTCGCCGGGGCGCAGATTCACCTGGAGGATCTCGGCCCACGCCAGCCGGCGCCTGCTGACGATGTTCACGACGGTGACACCGGACTCGTCGGCGACGACCTTCACCCGGGCGAGCATGGCCAGCACGGCGAAGAGGAGGGCACCGGTGAGGACGAAGCTGAGCTTCTCCCCCGGGGTGAGCTGCTCCAGGAGCATCGCGACGGTCGTGATGACGACGAAGATCGCGACGCCCGCGGTGAGCAGCACGGCACGGGTGCGGCCCGGCCGGAACGTGACCGGCAGGGCGGGGAGTTGAGACATGGTCGGGGTGTACCTCGGTGTGTTCCTCAGAGACGGCAGGCGTGGATGGCCGTCGTCAGGATGGCCCGGGCGCCGATGTCGTACAGGTCGTCCATGATCCGCTGCGCTTCCTTGGCGGGGACCATCGCGCGGACGGCGACCCAGCCCTCGTTGTGCAGCGGAGAGACGGTCGGGGACTCCAGGCCGGGGGTGAGGGCGACGGCCTTCTCCAGCTGCTCGACCCGGCAGTCGTAGTCCATCATCACGTACGTCCGGGCGACCAGGACGCCCTGGAGGCGGCGCAGGAACTGCTGGACCTTGGGCTCGGCGGTGTCGTCGGTCTCGGCGCCGGTGCGCCGGATGACGACGGCCTCGGACTTCATGATCGGGTCGCCGAAGACCTCAAGTCCCGCGTTGCGCAAGGACGTTCCGGTCTCGACGACGTCCGCGATGACCTCGGCGACGCCGAGTTCGATGGCGGTCTCGACGGCGCCGTCGAGGTGGACGACGGAGGCGTCGACGCCGTTGTCCGCGAGGTACTTGGCGACGATGCCCTCGTACGAGGTGGCGACCGTCTTGCCCTTGAGGTCCGCGAGGGTGTTCGCGGCGCCGGGCTTGGAGGCGAAGCGGAACGTGGAGCGGGCGAAGCCGAGCGGGAGGATCGGCTCGGCGCTCGCGCCGGAGTCGATCAGCAGGTCGCGGCCGGTGATGCCGATGTCGAGGCGGCCGGAGGAGACGTAGATCGCGATGTCGCGGGGGCGGAGGTAGAAGAACTCGACCTCGTTGACCGGGTCGACGATCCGCAGCTCCTTGGACTCCCGGCGCTGCTGGTAGCCGGCCTCATGCAGCATGTCCGCCGCAGGTCCTGACAGGGAACCCTTGTTGGGGACGGCGATGCGCAGCATGAGGTCGGCTTCCTTCGCGTGAAAAGTGGTGAGGAAAGGGGTGAACTGTCGGAAACGGTTCTAAAGGGGTTTTTACAGGTGGGCGTAGACGTCGTCCAGCGAGATTCCGCGGGCGACCATCATCACCTGCACGTGGTAGAGCAGCTGCGAGATCTCCTCGGCGGCCGCCTCCTTGCCCTCGTACTCGGCGGCCATCCAGACCTCGGCGGCCTCTTCCACGACCTTCTTGCCGATGGCATGGACGCCCTTCCCGACCAGTTCTGCGGTGCGGGAAGTGGCGGGGTCGCCGGTGGCGGCCTTCTGCTGGAGCTCGGTGAACAGCTCCTCGAACGTCTTATTGGACATGGTGCTGCCCACCCTATTGCAAACAATCGTGGGCTTAACGCCACGGTTCAGATACTGAGCGGAGCGTGGCCGCCGTCGCGACGGCCGCGGTCACCGCCTCGTGTCCCTTGTCCTCGTTCGAGCCCTCCAGGCCGGCCCGGTCCAGGGCCTGCTCCTCGGTGTCGCAGGTCAGGACGCCCATGCCGACCGGGACGCCGGTCTCGACCGAGACCTGGGTGAGGCCCTGGACCACGCCCTGGCACACGTACTCGAAGTGCGGGGTGCCGCCCCGGATGACGACACCGAGGGCGACGATCGCGTCGTAGCCCCGGCCCGCCAACACCTTTGCCACGACCGGGAGTTCCCAGCTGCCGGGGACCCGGAGCAGAGTCGGCTCGTCAATCCCCAGGTCGTGCAGGGCGCGCAGAGCGCCGTCCACCAGACCGTCCATCACCTTTTCGTGCCACTGCGCCGCGATGACGGCGACCCGCAGGTCTCCGACGTTGCGTACGGACAGTTCCGGTGCGCCCTTGCCGCTCACGTTCTCTGGTCTCCTCAAAGTGCGATGAAGTACGACTGCTCGACTACTGGTTGCCGCAGGTGGACACGGGGGCCGTGTCCAGCCAGGGCAGGTCGTGCCCCATCCGGTCCCGCTTGGTGCGCAGGTAGCGGAGGTTGTGCTCGCCCGCCTGTACGGGCATCGGCTCCCGGCCGATGACCTTGAGCCCGTGCCGGACGAGCGCGTCGGTCTTGTCGGGGTTGTTGGTCATCAGGCGCAGGCTGTGGACGCCGAGGTCCTCCAGGATCTGCGCGCCGGCGCCGTAGTCCCGGGCGTCGGCGGGCAGGCCGAGTTCCAGGTTGGCGTCGAGGGTGTCCCGGCCGCGCTCCTGGAGTTCGTACGCCCGGAGCTTGGAGAGCAGGCCGATGCCGCGCCCCTCGTGGCCACGCAGGTAGACGACCACTCCCCTGCCCTCCTCCTGGATGCGCTCCAGGGAGGCCTCCAGCTGGGGGCCGCAGTCGCAGCGCAGGGAGTGGAAGACGTCGCCGGTGAGGCACTCGGAGTGGACGCGGACGAGGACGTCCTCGCCGTCGCCGATCTCGCCGTGGACGAGGGCGACGTGCTCGACGCCGTCGACGGTGGAGCGGTAGCCGTAGGCCGTGAACCGGCCGTGGCGGGTGGGGAGTTGGACCTCGGCCTCGCGGCGGACGGTGGGTTCGGCGGCCTGGCGGTAGGCGATCAGGTCCTCGATGGAGATGATCGTCAGGCCGTGCTTGCGGGCGAAGGGGATCAGTTCGGGGAGGCGGAGCATACGGCCGTCCTCGCCCGCGATCTCGACGATCGCGCCGGCCGGGCGCAGGCCCGCGAGACGGGCCAGGTCCACGGCGGCCTCGGTGTGGCCGTTGCGGACCAGCACGCCGCCGGAGCGGGCGCGCAGCGGGAAGATGTGGCCGGGGCGGACCAGGTCGTCGGGCTCGGCGTTGCCGCTCGCGAGGACCTGAAGCGTGGTCGCGCGGTCGGAGGCCGAGATACCGGTGGTCACACCGTGAACCGGCGAGGCGTCCACGGACACTGTGAACGCGGTTTTCATCGACTCGGTGTTGTCCTCGACCATCTGCGGGAGCCGGAGCCGGTCCAGCTCCTCGCCCTCCATGGGGGCGCAGATCAGGCCGCGGCACTCGCTCATCATGAACGCGATGATCTCGGGGGTTGCCTTCTCGGCGGCGATGACGAGGTCGCCCTCGTTCTCGCGGTCCTCGTCGTCGACGACCACGACGGGGCGGCCGGCCGCGATGTCCGCGACGGCCTGCTCGACCGGGTCGAGGGAGAAGTCCTCGAAACCGTCGGTGCTGTACAGGATCGGTGCCGTTGTCATGCCGGCGCTCCTTCCAGGACGGGCTGCGGGGCCTTGCGGGAGCGCAGCCACCAGTCGCGCATGCCCCACAGGACGAGTGCGCCGTAGATGACGTAGACGAAGCCGGAGAACGCGAAGCCGTTGGCGAAGTTGAGGGGGACGCCGACGAGGTCGACGAGGAGCCAGGCGAACCAGAACTCGACCATGCCGCGGGCCTGGGCGTACATCGCGACGACGGTGCCGACGAAGATGTAGGCGTCGGGCCACGGGTCCCAGGAGAGCGAGGGGTACGCCTTGAAGAGGGCGGCGACCGCGACCGTCCCTACGGCGGCGGAGCCGGCCAGGATCGCGCGCTCGCGCCAGGTGGCGAAGCGGGGTGTGATGTGGCCGTCGGCGGTGCCGCCCTTGCCGCGGTTCCACTGCCACCAGCCGTAGACCGCGACGACCATGACGACGACCTGCTTGCCGGCGCTGCCGGAGAGGTGGGCGGTGGCGAACGCGGCGAAGAGGATCACGCCGGAGACGAACTGGGTGGGCCAGCTCCAGATGGACCGCCGCCAGCCGAAGGCGAGGCCGATCAGTCCGATGACGTTGCCGATCATGTCCGACCACTTGATGTGCTGGCCGAACAGGACGAAGGCCTCGGAGTTGAGCCAGTTCACGGGGTCACCTCGCGCGCGCCCATCAGCCGCTCCACGTACTTGGCGATGACGTCGACCTCAAGGTTGACCGGGTCGCCGGGCTGCTTGAGGCCGAGCGTGGTCAGGCCGAGCGTGGTGGGGATGAGGCTGACGGTGAAGTAGTCCGGGCCCGCGTCGACGACGGTGAGGCTGATGCCGTCGACGGTGATGGAGCCCTTCTCGACCACGTAGCGCGTGAGGTCGGCCGGGAGCGAGATCTTGACGATCTCCCAGTTCTCGGACGGCTTGCGCTCCAACACCGCGCCGGTGCCGTCGACATGGCCCTGCACGATGTGTCCGCCGAGGCGGGCGCCGAGGGCCATGGGGCGTTCGAGGTTGACGCGGGAGCCGACGGCGAGGACGCCGAGGCTGGAGCGGTTCAGGGTCTCGGCCATGACGTCGGCGGTGAACTCGTCACCCTCGAACTCCACGACGGTGAGACAGACGCCGTTCACGGCGATGGAGTCGCCGTACTTCGCGCCCTCGGTGACGATGGGGCCGCGCAGACGAAAGCGGGACGCGTCGTCGAGATTCTCGACGGCGGTGACCTCACCCAGCTCTTCGACGATTCCGGTGAACACTTCCCGGGTCCTCCTGCCTCATAGGGCACGGACTCCGGGGCCTGTCGAAGACGACAGAATGAAACGGACGAAAACACCGGGAACGACGCCGGACAGAACCCGTCCACACAGGACGAGCCGATACGGCGGCGCGCACGAATGCCCGCCCGCCGCGCACTGCCTCCCATCCGGACTTTAACCGTCGGTCCAGGAATTCCACCTGGTCAACCGGCCGCTGAACAACACGGACGGGTCGCGGACTGTAACCGCCGGTTCGGACTTTCACCGACCCCGGAGTGCGCTGCTTCTGGTACACGGCCAGTGTGCCACGCCCGGCAAGGGTCCATCCAGGTGAAGGGTGTGGGCTGGCTCACAGACAGTGCCGCTGGACTTCTCAAGGGGGCCCTACCTGCTGGATCATATGGTCTAGTCCTTTTCGGATCTCCGGAGGGGACACCCCTGGACCGGTCCGGCGGTGGTGACGACGGCCCTTGCCCACCGCCGGGCCACTCAGCGCGCCGCGTCGCTTCTGGCGATGCCGGTCGGCGTGCTGTCGTTCGCGGTGCGGGGCGGGTTGATCGGGGGCGTGCGGGCTGTGGTGAACCCGGACAGGCCGGGGTTCACCCGAGGGCGGTCGGCCGGGGCGTGGCGGCCCCGCCGAACACCGGTGACCACCAAGAAGCGGGCTCCGCACGGCAGTTGAGGGACTATCCGAACAACTCGCCCTGCGCGCCGTCCTGTGCCGTCAGCAGCGCGCCGCGCAACACGGCGGCGCCACCGAGGGCGCTTGGGCGCACCTCCGCGGGCAACGGGGACATGCGGACGATCCGCTCGGCGACCCGTACGGCGAGTTCGTCACCACCCGCCTGCCCGACCTCGCCGCCGAGGACCACGCACCCGGGGTCCAGCAGCGCGACGACTGACGCGACACCGAGGGCGAGACGGTCGGCGAGGGCGTCCAGGAAGCGGGCGGCGGCAGCGTTGCGGGGGCCGACGTCTCGCGTGGGGTCCGGACGACCGGCGTCGACGCTCGCATCCGGGTCGTTCCCGGCGTCGACACCGCCGCCCAAGGCACCCGCCTCGCGCTCACCCCTGGCATCGACGCCAACGTCCCAGTCACCCGCATCGGACTCACCCCCGAGACCGACGCCGACATCCGAGTCACCCACATCGGGCCCACCCCCGACACCGACGCCCGCGTCACACCCGACACCGATGCTGCCCACCTCTACGACAGCCCACCGCACCACCCCCGACGCACCGGTCCCCTCCCCCGCACCCTCCGCCCCCAACACCCCGCACTCCCGGGCCAGTTCAAGCACGGCCCCCGCCCCCGCCAACGAGTGAAAACCCCCCTCGCAGTCCGTCGCCGAAGGGAACCCCCTAGTCCCCGGCACCGGCAGGAAACCGATCTCGCCCGCACCCCCCGACGCGCCCCTGCGCAACACCCCGTCCAGGACCACCGCCGCACCGATCCCCATCCCCAGCCACAGCAGTACGAACGTGTCCCGGTCGTGGGCCGCGCCGTCGCGCTGCTCGGCCAGCGCCGCGAGGTTCGTCTCGTTCTCGGCGACGATGCGGGTGTCGGGGAGGCGTTCATGGAGGGCGGCGACCAGGCGGCGGTGCCACGCTGGGAGTCCGGTGGTGTTGCGGAGTTCTCCGGTGGCCGGGTCGATGAGGCCAGGGGCGCCGACGCACAGCGTGTGGAGGTGTTCCGCGCCCGCCTCCTTCGCCGCCCGTTCCACCAGGGCCACGGCCTGTTCGACCGCCGGGCCCGTGCCCGAGTCACCGTCGATCGGAACCGACGCCTCCGCCAGCACCCGGCCGACCAGGTCGGAGACGAGGACGGAGACGCCCTCCATGCGGACGTCCAGCGCGGCCAGGTAGGCGCGGTTGCCGACGATGCCGTACAACCGGGCGTTCGGGCCGCGCCGTTGCTCCCCGGTCTCACCGACCATCTCGATCAGCCCGGAGGCCGTGAGGCGTTCGACGAGGTCGGCGACGGTCGGCCGGGAGAGTCCGGTGAGCTGCTTCAACTGCCCTGCCGTCAGCGGGCCTTCGTGCTGGAGCAGGCGCAGGGCGAGCCGGTCGTTGATGGCCCGGGCGGTGCTCGGGGATGCGGGCATGCCGGGAATCCTCCCAGATCGAGGGGGTGCGGCGGGCGGCCGGTAATTCTCTTTCTATCAGGCAGGGTTCCTGATAGTTTACCCGGCGCGAGCGGGACGAGAACGCGCGAGCAGGGATTTTGACGGCGGGGACGCGCACAGCAGGAGGGGCCGGACAATGAGTGAAGTGGTCTACGACCGACGCGAGGTGAAGCGTGCCCGGTACGCCGTGGCGGCCGTCTTCGCCGTGCACGGCGCGGTCACCGGCTCGTTCGCGACCCGGGTGCCGTGGATCCAGGAGCACGCGCACGTCGCCGCCGGCTGGCTCGGGTTCGCCCTCGCCTTCGGGGCGTTCGGCGCCTCCTGCTCGATGCCGCTGGCCGGCTGGATCACCCACCGCTTCGGCAGCCGGACCGCGCTGCGCGGCCTGATCGCCATGTGGACCATGTCCCTGGTGCTGCCCGCGCTCGCGCCCAACCTGGTCACCCTGTGCCTGGCGATGTTCACGTACGGCGCGAGCGCGGGCATGGCCGACGTCGCGATGAACGCGCTCGGAGTCGAGATCGAGCGCCTCCTCGACAAGTCGATCATGTCGAGCCTGCACGGCATGTGGAGCGCGGGCGCCCTGATCGGTTCGGCGGGCGGCACCCTCGCCGCGCACCTCGGCTCGGACGCCCGCGTGCACCACCTGATCGCCGCCGTGATCCTCACCGCGCTCGGCGTGACCGCCTGCCACTGGGTGCTGGACATCCCCCCGGGCGTGGAGGAGGAAGCGCCGCCGCGGTTCACGCTGCCGCCGAAGTCCGCGCTGCTCATCGGCGCGGTCGGCTTCTGCGCGGTGTTCGCGGAGGGGGCGAGCCTGGACTGGTCGGCGGTGTTCCTGAAGGACCAGTTGGGTACGTCGGCCGGGCTCGCGGCGGCCTCGACGACCGGGTTCATGCTGACGATGGCGGTGGCCCGGCTGGTCGGCGACGGAGTGGTGAACCGCTTCGGTTCGGTGCGTACGGTCCGCGCGGGCGGGGTGCTGTCCGTGTTCGGCGGGCTGCTGATCGTCCTCGCGGAGAACCCCGCGCTGACGATGGTCGGCTTCGCGCTGCTCGGTCTGGGCATCGCCGTGGTCGTCCCGCTGTGCTTCGCGGCGGCGGGCCGCAGCGGCCCCAACCCGAGCCAGGCCATCGCGGGCGTCGCGACGATCACCTACACCTCGGGCCTTGTCGCGCCGAGCCTGATCGGCGGGGTGGCGCAGGCGACGAGCCTGGTCGTGTCGTTCTGCCTGGTCACGGTGTTGGCGGGCGGGCTCGTGGTCTTCGCGGGCGTGCTCCGCGCCGGGGACCGCGACCGTCCCAAGGTCAGCCCGCCGAGCGCAGCAGTGTCCGGCCCACGGCCCTGAACCCCTCGCTCCAGGGCGCGGGGCGCAACGTCCCCGCGTCCAGCCGGACCAGGACCCGGGTACCGGTCGCATACGTGGTCACCCCGTCCGCCGAGCAGAACCGGAAGCCGTACGTCAGGCCCGTCGTCCCCAGCCGGTCCAGCCAGAGGTGGACGGCGTACGCACCCGTCCTCGTGACCGGCGCCTCGTAGCTGATCAGCAGTTCCTTCACCACGTTGCAGGCGTCCCCGGCGCTCGCCCAGTCGCCGTCGAAGCGGACCCCGTGCCCCTGCCACAGCTCGGTCCACGCCCGCTCGACGAGGAGCGGGTAGCGGGCGTTGTGCAGCATGCCGAGCGCGTCGAGGTCGTCGAAGTGCACGGTGACGGCGACGAGTTGACCGTAGGACAAGGCGGTGGCGGGCGGGCTTTCGACGGTCACGGCGGGACTCCCGAGCGGTGCTGGTGGGGCGGTGGAGACTGTGGGGACCGCCCCATTCTAAGCGACCGCTCAGGAGCCCCTGTCGAGAAGGCCCTGCTCGGACGGGCCTACGGGGAAGGCCTACGGGAGGCCCTCCGCGCCCTCCGGGGTGGGCCGGTCAACCGGCGATCGAGTCCAGCTGCTCGGCCGCCGGGCGCAGCGCCCACAGGTCACCGCCGGGCGGCGCCTCCAGCTTCGGCACGGCGGCCTTCGCCTTCACGTCACCCGCGTCGGCCGCCGCGTGGACGACGTCGCTCGCCGCGTACCGGTAGAACTCCAGCTCCGGATGCGACCACGCGGCGGCCCCGGTCGCGGCCGGCAGCAGATAGTCCACCGCCTTCAACAGGCCCTGCCCGTCCGGCCCTTGATAGGTCCACAGATTCACGCCGACGTGCCGGCCGATGGCGGCGAGCCGGGTGTACGCGACCAGGTCGAAGGTCGAGTAGTGCCAACTCCGGGTCCGCGCAAGCTCCTGCGGCTGGCTGCCGTCGCCCGCGATCTGCGGGTCGATGCGTTTGGCGCGCGCGTCCAGGACGGTCCGCTTGGCCAGTGCCGTGTCCCCGGTCGCGTAGGCGAGGGCGGCCAACTCCATGTCGTAGAAGGTGCCGTGGTTGTTGGCCGCGGCTCCCTCCTCCTTGCCGAAGGCGCTGTTCTTCAGCCAGCCGAGGAAGTCGGAGTTCCAACCGGCCATCGCCGTACGGTCGTTCCTCGTCCAGCCGGGGGCGCCGGTGCCGAGGATCGCGATGGCGTCGACGACGCTGGTGTACGACTGGGAGAAGTCGATGATGCCGATGGCGCGGCCGTCGTACTTGCACGGGATGAACTGGGCGTGGTCCAGGTTGGGGTTCATCTTCGTGGCCGGGTCGAGGAACCAGGTGCGCAGGACCTGGTCGGCCTTGTGCGCGTAGCGCTTGTCACCGGTGTAGTACCAGGCGAGCGCGAGGTCGTAGGTCGAGTCGAAGACCTTCTCCACGTCCTGGCGGTCGGTTCCCGTGTCGACCTCGGGGTTGCGCTGGCCGTCGCGCTGAACGTACGGGCAGCCCCAGGGGTTGTCGGCGGTCGGGGTGGTCGTGGGCCACCAGTAGGGCGCCTGGCTCAGGTAGTCGTGAACATCCCCGCCAGGGGCGGGCTTTGGTTTGTCCACGACCGTCCAGGGGCCCTGGTTCAGCCAGTTGTCGGCGCGGGCCGTCAACTGCTTCACCGCCCGCCGGAGTTGAGGGTCCCCGCGGTCCAGGCGCAGCTTGGTCTGCTGGAGGCGGGTGCCGTCGAGGACGGCGGTGTGGGGGACGGCCGGCGCCGCGTGCGCGGAGGCGGAGGCGGAGGGGATGACGACGGCCGTGAGCGTGGCCACGGCGGCGAGAAGGATGCCCAGTCGGGATCTGGCACTCGACCTTGCACTCACCGATCAACTCCGATCAGGTATGTGAACACTGTTCATGAGTGGAACCGTGCGAGCGTAGAACCGCCAGGTAGCCGTGACAATGGTCCGGACCGATTTCACGTACAGAGAAAGCGAACCCCACCATGGACCTCGGCGTGCGCTGGAAGCTGCACGGTGACGGGCGGACGCCCGCGCCCGGAGCGGTCGTCCGCCCCGACGAACGCCTCTCCTGGCCGCGCACGATCGGGCTCGGCGCCCAACACGTGGTCGCGATGTTCGGGGCGTCCTTCGTGGCGCCGGTCCTGATGGGCCTGGACCCCAACCTCGCGATCATGATGTCCGGCGTCGCGACCGTGATCTTCCTGCTCGCGACCAGGGGCCGGGTGCCCAGCTACCTCGGCTGTTCGCTGTCCTTCGTGGGCGTGGCCGCGGTGATCCGCGCGCAGGGCGGGACCAGTGCGACGGTGACCGGCGCGGTGTTCGTCGTCGGGGTCGTGCTGTTCCTGGTCGGGGTCGCCGTGCAGCGGTTCGGGGCGCGGATCATCCACGCCGCGATGCCGCCGATCGTCACCGGCGCGGTGGTCATGCTGATCGGCTTCAACCTCGCCCCGGTCACCGCCGCGACGTACTGGCCGCAGGACCAGTGGACGGCCCTGCTGGTCATGGCGTTCACCGGTCTGGCCGTCGTCTGTCTGCGTGGTTTCTGGTCCCGCGTCGCGATCTTCCTGGGCCTGGTCTTCGGCTACGGCGTCTCCTGGGCGTTCGACCGGATCTTCGGCCGCATCCACTCGATGAGCGCGAGCGGCGAGGTCACCGACCACTGGCGCCTGAACCTCTCCGCCGTCGGCAGGGCCGACTGGGTCGGGCTGCCGTCCTTCCACGGACCGTCCTTCCAGTGGTCGGCGATCCTGGTCGCGCTCCCGGTGGTGATCGCACTGGTCGCCGAGAACGCCGGGCACGTCAAGGCAGTTGGCGAGATGACCGGCGACTCGCTGGACGACAAGCTGGGCACCGCGATCTCGGCGGACGGCGTCGCCTCGATGCTGTCGACCGCCGTCGGCGGCCCGCCCAACACGACCTACTCCGAGAACATCGGCGTGATGGCCGCGACCCGCGTCTACTCCACCGCCGCCTACTGGGCCGCCGCCGGCTTCGCGCTCCTCTTCGGCCTCTGCCCCAAGTTCGGCGCCATCGTGGCCGCGATCCCGGGCGGGGTGCTCGGCGGGATCACCGTCATCCTCTACGGCATGATCGGCCTGCTCGGCGCGCAGATCTGGCTCAACTCCGGTGTGGACCTGCGCAATCCGCTGAACCTGGTACCGGCCGCGGCGGGCATCATCATCGGCGTCGGCGGCGTCACCATCAAGTTCACCGACAACTTCACCCTCAGCGGTATCGCCCTGGGCACGCTCGTCGTCATCACCGGCTACCACGCCCTGCGCTTCCTCGCGCCCGCCCACCTCAAGACGGACCAGCCGCTGCTGGACGAGGGGACGTCGGCGTACGACTCACCGGGCGAAGCCGACACTGGCCAGCCGGGTCAGCGCGCCAAGTCGTAGGCGTACGACGCCGTGAACGTGCCGGCCGCGCCCCGGCAACCGTCCGACTCCCCCGGCAACTTGACCCACAGATAGCCGTCGATCCGCGCCTCCCCGGTGTTCAGCGTCGGCGCCCGGCCGATCTTCCGGCCCGCCGGATCGCACCACTGGCCGTCGGCCGGGGAGCCGTTGCCGTTGCGGCTGGTGTCGATGACCGCACCGAGACCCGCGGGACCGCCGAGGGCATCCAGCACCTGCCGGTCGTAGGCGATCTCGGCCGAAGTGGCGTGGAAGTTCGAGACGTTGCTGTAGATCCCGTCGGAGGAGTCGGCGGAGGCCGCGCCCGCCTGCTTGAGCAGGGCCGCCTGTTGAGCGGCCGGGTTCCAATCGGAGTGGCCCGCGTCGTAGTACACGCGGACCTTCGGGTCGGCGGCCTTCAGGACGCGGCCCGCGCGGGCCAACGCCTCGAAGCGGTCGGCGCGTTGGGCCTCGGAGAGGCAGTCGGCCTGGGCTATCGAGTCGGGTTCCAGGATGACCACGACCTCCCTGGAACCCAGCCCCGCCGCGAAGCTGTCGATCCACCCGTCGTACGCGTCGAAGTCCGAGGCCCCGCCCTCGGACGCCCCGCCGCAGTCGCGGTCCGGGATCGCGTACGGCACGACCACCGGCACCCGGCCCTGCGCGGCGGCCCCCGAAGTGACCGCGCGGACCCGGGAGGTGATCGTCGACGGTGTGAAGTCCGCGAACCACACCGCCGCCGGCTGATCGGCGATCCGGGACTCTATGACCTCGGTACGGGGGTCGTCGGGGTGAGCGCGGACCCAGTCGAGGACCTGGGACTCGGGGTGGCGGTAGAGGCTCGGGGAGACGGCCGCCGACTGCTTCCCGCCGGTCTTCGCGGGAGACGGCGAGGCGGTCTTCTTCGGCCGGGCGGAGGTGGAGGCCGAGGAACTGGCCTTTGCGGACACGGGTGTTGACGGCACGTCAGGCAACGGCACCAGCAGTGTCGCCCCGGTCCCGTCGGGCCGTGCCTCGTTCGCACCGCGCTCGTCGTCCAGCGCGTTGATCATCCCGGTCACGGTGCCGACCGCGACCACGACCGACGCGGCCACGACCAGCACGCTCCGTCGGGCGACCCGCCCGCGCCGCCGGCCCCGTGAACCTGACACGCTGCCGCCCCCTCCCGCGCACCGGACCCGTTCCCCCGTTCTGGGGAAGTGTCGGGCCCGGCGGCACCTCGGTCAGCCTAGGGCTGGGACGCTGCCCCCATGGGGCAATTGGCACACTTCACCACACCCGTGGACAAGGTCGTCTCCCGGCTGCGCGCGCTCGACGAGGAACTGCCCGCCCGGGACGGGATCGCGGTGTTCAACCGCGTCTATCTCGCCGTCACGGAGGCGGTCGACCGGAGCGTCGACGCCGGGCGGTTCGCGGACGCGCGGGCCGCGATCACGCTGGACGTGCGGTTCGCGGAGCGATACCTGGCGGCCGTGGACACGGCGGCCGACGGGCGCCGCCCGCCCGCCTGTTGGCGCCCGCTGTTCCAGCTCCGGCGCCATCCCGGGGTACGACCACTGCAGTTCGCCCTGTCCGGCATCAACGCGCACATCGGCCACGATCTCGCGCTCGCCGTCGTGGACGCCTGTCGCACGCTCGACTGCGAACCGGCCGAGCTGGAGGACGAGTTCGACCGCGTGGGCGATCTCCTCGTGTCGCTGGAGGAGCGCGTCCGCGAGGAACTGATGCCGGGGCCCGACCTGTTCCAGATCGCCGATCCGCTCACGCATCTGCTCGGCTCGTGGAGTCTGGAGCGGGCCCGCGAGGCCACCTGGACGGCGGCGCGGGCGCTGTGGGCGCTGCGTGGACTGCCGGATGTCGCCGAGGAGTTCACCGAACGGCTGGACGCGGCGGTGGGGTTCGCGGGCCGCATGATGCTCACGCCGCTGCCCGACTGAGGTGGCCTGATCCGGTCGACGCGCGAGCCGCCTCGGAATCCTCCGGTGATCGCCCTACGTTGACGGACGCACCCGACGCGAAGGAGCACCGGTATGACGACTCGGCTCGGCCTCAGCCTCCCCCAGATGCACCAGTACACCATCGGCACGGACGTTCCCGACGTGGCCCGCGCCGCCGAGGAGATCGGCTACGACAGCCTGTGGGTCTTCGAGCGGGCCCTCTTCCCTGAGCCGGCCACCCAGGGCCTGTACGGCATCGAGGGCCTCCCCTGGCCGGACGCGTACCGGAACGTGGCCGAGCCCCTGGTCACCCTCACCCTCGCCGCCGCGGTCACCGAGCGGGCACGGCTGGGCAGCAGCGTGCTGGTGGCGCCGCTGCACACTCCCTTCCAACTCGCTAAGTCACTGGCCTCGTTGGACGCGGCGAGCGGCGGCCGGGTGATCGCGGGCCTGGGCACCGGCTGGTCGCTCGACGAGTACGCCGCCTCCGGCATCCGGCCGTTCGCGGAGCGCGGCAAGGTCCTCGACGAGCTGATCGAGGTGTGCCGGGCGGTCTGGGGCCCCGACCCGGTGACGTACGACGGGCAGCTGACGAAGATAGCCTCCGCCGTGGTCGGCCCCAAACCCGCCCGGCCGATCCCGATCATGCTGGCCGCGGGCAACAAGAAGGCCCAGCGGCGACTGGTCGACCATGCCGACGGCTGGCTGCCGGTGGGCATGGGAGCGGAGCAACTCGCCGCCCAGTGGCGGGATTTGCAGGACCTGGCGGCCGAACGCGGGCGCACCGAACCGATCCAGACCGTCATGCGGGTCAACACCGTGTACACGGCGAAGCCCTACGACGGACCGGACCGCCAGCCCTTCCAGGGCAGCGCCGACCAGATCGTCGAGGACCTCGTGGCCCACGCGGCGGTCGGCCTGGAGGAGATCCTGATCGACCTCCAGACCACCCCGCGCGATGCCCAGGAGCTCAAGGACGTCGCCGCGGAGGTGTACGAGAAGGCACGGGCCGCCGGGGTCTGAAGAACTCCGGCTGACTGAACTCCCGTCAGTCCTCCGGCAGTTCGACCGGCGCGATCGTGTCGTAGACGTCCCCGGGACCGGGGTTGGTCGGGTCGGTCGTGCCGCCGAGTTGGTGCATGACGCCCCAGACCGCGTTCAGGGCGGTCTGGACGGCGCCCTCGGCCCAGCCTGCGGTCCAGGAGATGTCGTCGCCGGCGAGGAAGACGCCCCGCTTGTCCTCCGGCAGCCGGTCCTGCATGAAGTGGGTGAACAGGCGCCGCTGGTAGCGGTAGTGGCCGGGCAGGTTGGCCTTGAACGCACCCATGAAATAGGGCTCGTTCTCCCAGGAGACGGTCACCGGGTTGCCGATGACGTGCTTCCTGATGTCGACCTTCGGGTAGATCTCGCCGAGCGACTTCAGCATGACCTCCATCCGCTCGTTCGCGGACAGCGGCAGCCACTTGAGGCTGTCGTCGCACCAGGTGTACGAGAGGCAGATGACGGCGGGCCTGTCCGGGCCGTCGTCGAGGAGGTAAGTCCCGCGTGTCATACGGTCGGTGAGGGTCATCGACATGACGTCCCGCCCCGTCGGATTTCCCCTGTCGTCGACGGCCTTGTCCAGCCAGAACGGCCGGTCGACCGGAACGAAGAGCTTGCTCGACTCCATGTAGTGGGTGCGCTCGATCGCGGTCCAGTGGTCGATCGGGAAGAGCGAGTCGTCGCAGGCGATCTTGGAGAGCAGCATCCAGGACTGGGCGGTGAAGATCGCCGCCTGGTAGGTGCGGATGTCGCCGTTCGCGTCCGTCACCGTGATGCCGTTGCCTGCCGTGCGGTGCAGCCGGGTCACGGCGGGGCGGGGTTCGCCGCCCACGTGCAGCGAGGCCAGCGAGGTGCCGTAGGGCCAGTGGACGATCTTCTGCGGCTCGCGGTCCCAGAGGCGGAGCGGGAGTTGCTGGGAGCCGCCGACGATGCCGCGGTGGTGGTCGTCGGCCTCGGTGTAGACGACGCGCAGGATTTCGAGGATCGAGTTGGGGAAGTCGGTGTCCCAGCCGCCGGTGCCGAAGCCGACCTGGCCGAAGATCTCGCGGTGCCGGAAGGACTTGAAGGACGCGGAGTCGCAGAGGAAGCCGTAGAAGGTCTGGTTGTCGAGTTTCTCGACGAGCTTCGACCAGATCTCGCGGATGCGCGGGACGTCGCGTTCGCGCATGGCACGGTTCATGTCGGAGAAGTCGGCGCCCTCTTCGAGGCAGGCGTTCCAGGCGTGCATCACGTCGCGGTAGACCTGCGGGAGGTCGTCGACGGTGGTCGCGTAGTGCGACTCGCCCTTGAGGTCGACGACCGTCGAAGGGGTCGCCTCCGCAAGGGGGTTGGGGAACGGCCGGGTCTCAAGTCCCACCAGGTCGATGTAGTGCTGGAGGGCGGTGGAGGAGGGCGGGAAGCGCATCGCGCCCATCTCGGCGGTGAGGGAGGGGTCGCACCCGTCGAAGCCGACGGTCCGCAGCCGCCCGCCGATCTGGTCGGCCTCGTAGACGACGGGCTTGAGACCCATCTTCATCAGCTCGTAGGCGGCCACGATGCCGGACAACCCGCCGCCGATCACCGCGACTTCGGTGCCGTGCTCGGTCGCGGGTATCTGACCGAGGCCCGCCGGGTGGGCGAGGAAGTCGTCGTACGCGTACGGGAAGTCCGGCCCGAACATGGTGATCGGCGGCTGCCGCTCGTCGGCGTGCTGGACGGCGTTGGGCACCGTGGACGTCATGGGGTACGGACTCCTAGCGACAAAGCTTTGAAAGCTTTAAAGGGAAGGCGAAGGCTGGGGGTTCAGGCGAGGGACCCGTAGAGGCCGGGGCGACGGTCCGTCAGATACGGGTTCGCCGCACGGGAGTTGGCCAGGAACTCGGGGTCCAGGTCCGAGAGGAGGAGTTCCTCGCCCCGGCCGGCGCGGGTGCGGGCCACTCCGTCGGGACCGGCGAGGGTGGAGAGGCCGAAGAAGTCGAACTCCCCTTCCTGGCCGATGCGGTTGATGTACGCCACGTACATCTGGTTCTCCCAGGCCCGCACCGGGACCAGGGCCTCGGCGACGAACTGGAACGGGTGCATGTTCGCCGTCGGGACGAGGAGCAGGTCGGTGCCGGCGAGGGCGTGGGCGCGGACGGGCTCCGGGAACTCGACGTCGTAGCAGATCATCAGGCCGACGGTCAGGCCGTTCAACTCGGCCTGGACGACCGGCTGTTCGCCCGGTGTGAAGTGGGTGCGCTCGAAGTCGCCGAAGAGGTGGGTCTTGCGGTAGTTGGCGAGGCGGGTGCCGTCGGCGGAGATCAGCTGGGCGGAGTTGTACACGCCGTCGCCGTCGCGCTCGGGGTAGCCGTAGGCGATCGCGAGTCCGTGGCGGCCGGCGATGTCGGCGATCGTGTCGGCGGAGTCGCCGTCGGCGGGCTCGGCGAGGCGGCCGATGTCGTCGCCGATCGCGTATCCGGTGAGGAACATCTCCGGCGCGGCGAGCAGCGCGGCACCGCCGGCCGCGGCCCGGCCCGCGGCCTCGTCGAGGACCTTGAGGTTCTCGACGACGGAGCCGGGGCGGCCGGAGCTCTGGAGGAGGGCGGTGCGCATGTGTGTTCCTCACCGGTACGAAAAGGTTGAAGAGCCACCTATCGGGGCCCACCTAGACGGTACGGCTGCGGGGCCGGGCCGGACAAGAAGGAGCCGTTGCGCGCCGGTGAGCTGTTCGTTGCGTGCGGGCGGGGCGGAGCGGCGATTCGTTGCGTGCCTGGCGGGAGCCGGCCGTTCCCGGTGCGGCGAACCGGTTGTCAGACCCCGGGCGTAGGTTTCCGCCCATGAATTCTGACCTGATCAACCGGCTCGCACCCTTCCGCGCGGAAGCACTGGGGCGCGGGATACCGCCCGAGGACGTCGAACGGTGGATCGCCACCGCCCGCCCGTCCGGGACCCTCGTCACCGGCGGGGACGGGCCGGTCGCCGGCAGGTTCGGCGGACCGCTGCTGCTGCCCGCCGACGCACCGGACCCCTGGTTCCCGTTACTCGCCACCCTCGACTGCGCGGCCCTCCCCGAGGAGACGACAGGCCTCCGACTGCCGCCCGACGGCCGCCTGTTGCTCTTCGGCTTCCCCGAGATGACGTACTACGGCGGTACGGCCGGCGAGGTCGTGTACATCCCCGAGGGGACACCCGTCGAGGAGCGGAACACGAAGTACCCCTGCGTCTACGGCGAGGAGGAGGACACGTCCTTCGACGGCGCGACGCTCGCCGTCTACGAGCAGTTCCCGCGGGAGGAACTGCGGCTGGCGCCCGATGTCTCCCTGCCGTTCCACTTCCTGGCCCCGTCCCCCGAGGGCGGCGACGAGACCGTCACGCTCCCCGGTCATCCCCGCGCCTGGGACCTGGCCGAGGTGTGGGAGGAGACGTACGGCGACATCGTCGTCGACGGCCCGCTGCACATCGGCGGGTACGCCTCCCACGAGTGCACGGAGACGGACCCCGTCACGGACGCGGCGGCGGAGGCGGAGCAGGCGCGTCGGCACCGGGCCGCCGAGGCGACACCCGGGTCCGTCGACGCCACGGAACTGCCCGCCCCCGAGGAGTGGACCCTGCTCGCCCAGTGGGACATCGGTCTCAACGGGCGGGAGGGCGCCACCCTGCACTGGGTGATCCCGAAGCAGGATCTGGCCGAGCGCCGCTTCGACCGGGCGCACGTGTCGTTCTTCTGGAACCCCTGATGGTGCTCCGCTGGAAGGCCCGTGCGTCGACTGCGGGTCCGCTGTGGCTGGGCGCGCTGCCGGACCGCTTGTGTCACTTACGACGTGGTGTGCGATTGAGGGCTGGGGGTGCCGGCCTGGCGGTTCGGCTGGTGGGTGATCACCTCTCGGCGGCGCGGTCGAAGACCAGACCGTGGATCAACGCTGTTGCCGCATTGCTTCCTCGACCCTTGCCCTGGTCCGCTTTATCGTCCATGGGCCGGCTATCGGGACCGCAAGAGCAACCACACCCGAACTGACCAAGGTTTCGGTCCACGGTGTTCCGCTCTGCCTCCACACCACGATCGCCGACGCGGTAGCCACAGCGTCGACCCCGAGCAGGACTGCCCACAGGCGGCTCGTTGACATCGATCTATCAGACATAGGCCGTACCTTAGGGCTCGTAGAGGATCAACGTGTCGCTTCTCTACGAGCTCTTAACCGCGGGGCATCGCGAACACCGTAAGGACGGCCGCGTGGTCCGACGGCCAGCAGTTGGCGGACACGTCCGGCCATGGGCTCGGCGCGCCGACGACGAACGTCCGGGAGTCGAGCACGGTGAGCCCCCGGTGCAGGACGTAGTCGATGCGGTCCTGCGGCTCGGCGCGACCGCTGCCGTCCTCGTTCACCGGGTGGATCGGCGACCACGTGTGCCCGGGGTCCACGGCCGGATCCGGGTGGGCCTCCCGGTACGAGTCGCGCAACCCCGCCTCCGCCGCCGCCTTCGTCACCGGCCACTCCACGTCCGGCCAGTCCAGGTGCGAAGGGCTGTTGAAGTCGCCGACCAGGATCACAGGGACGACGTCGTCGGCCACCTCCGCGATCCTGCCGAGGGCATCCCGCATCAGGGCGAGCCGTACCTCCTCGTGGGCGATCAGCTCGGCGGCCGGAAGCCCGTCGTAGGCGGACTCGTAGGGGCCGTAGGGCGTGCAGTCGAGGTGGCAGGTCCACAGGTCGATCTCGCGGCCCTCGGCGACGGCGATCCGGACCCCGGCGGCGCCGTAGAAGCCGACGGCCGGGTCGCCGAAGCGGGCGGTGATCGGGTGGCGGCTGATCACGCCGAGGTTCTCGCCGGCGCGGTGGTGGTGCCAGCCGAGCGCCTCGGCGAGTTCCTCGGCGGCGGTGCCGCCCGTCTCCTGGAGGCCGACCACGTCCGCGCCGGTCTCCGTGATCGCCTTGAGCTGCTTGGTGCGGTGGTCGTCGACCTCGCTGCCGCCGAGCCAAAGGTTCCAGGTCAACACGCGTAGCTCGTACGGCGGTTGGTGCGTCACCATCGCGCGCAGGTCCGCCGGGGTGACCCCGACGAGACTGTCCCGTACGGTCCGGCCGGGGGCCGCGTCGATCGGGGCCAGCGACGGTACGGCGAGGACCGCGCAGCCGGCCGCCTCGGCGGAGCTGACGCCGGTCTGGGTGTCCTCGACGGCCACGCAGGCCGCCGGGTCGACGCCGAGGGCGCGGCAGGCGGCGAGGTAGGGGTCGGGGGCGGGCTTGGTGAGCCCGGTGTCGTCGGCGGTGACGGAGACCGCGAAGCGGCCCGCGCCGAGGGCGTCGAGGACGGTGTCGGCGACCGCGCGGGGGGACGCGGTGACGAGGGCCGTGGGGACGCCGTCGCGGGCGAGGGCGTCGAGGAGGTCGAGCGCGCCGGGGCGGGGCACGATGCCGGTGCGGACGCGGGTGGCGAACTCCCGGTGCAGGGCGGCCGCGAGGTCCGCCGCCGACCCGCCCGTGGCCTGGGCGAGCCAGTCGGCGGTGTGCTCGACCGGGCGGCCGAGCACCTCCGGCTGGTCCGCGTCCGTCAGGGTTCTGCCCGCGACCTGCTCGACCGCCTCCCACCACAGCCGCTCGGTGTCGACGAGCGTTCCGTCCATGTCGAACAGGACGGCCTGGAGCGGGAGTTGGGCGTGGGGGGTCACGTTTCTCTCTTTCACTGCGGGTTCACAACGGGCCGGTGGGCCCTACGGGTTGACGCGTTCTGCCACGAGGACCGGCCGTTCCGGCAGCGACACGCGTACGGCGACTCCGGCGCCCAGCGTGGTGGCCTCGTGCGTGGGCAGGTCGGCCTTGACCTCGGTGCCGTCGCCGAGTCGCACGCTGACGCGGACGACCGCGCCGAGGAACGCGGTGCCGACGACACGCGCGTCTCCGGCCTCGTCGGCGTGCACATGGATCGCCTCGGGCCGTACGAGCACGTCGACTTCGGGTCCGGCCGGCGCCTCGCCGTCGACCGGCAGCCGCTGGCCGAGGACCTCCACGACCCCGTCCGAGAGCTGCCCCGGGAGGCGGCTCATGGTGCCGACGAACTCGGCGACGAAGGCGGTCGCGGGCCGGCCGTACAACTCGGCCGGTGCGGCGCACTGTTCGAGCTTTCCGGCGCGCATGACGGCGACCCGGTCGGCTATGGACAGGGCCTCTTCCTGATCGTGCGTCACGAAGAGGGTGGTGATGCCGAGTTCCTGCTGGAGGCGGCGGATCTCCTCGCGCAGGGACAGCCGTACCTTGGCGTCGAGCGCCGACAGCGGCTCGTCCAGGAGCAGCACGCGCGGGCGTAGGGCGAGCGCGCGGGCCAGGGCGACGCGCTGCTGCTGGCCGCCGGAGAGCTGGTGCGGGAAGCGCTCGCCCTTGTCGCCGAGCCCGACGAGGTCGAGCAACTCGGCCGCGCGGGACCGCCGTTCGGCCGTACGGACCTTGCGCATGCGCAGGCCGAAGGCGACGTTGTCGAGGGCGTTGAGATGCGGGAAGAGGCTGTACGACTGGAAGACCATTCCGGCGTCGCGGCGATGGGCGGGGACGTCGGTGACGTCCTTGCCGTCGACCAACACCTCGCCGGAGGTGGGGTGTTCGAAGCCGGCGAGCATGCGCAGGGCGGTGGTCTTGCCGCAGCCGGAGGGGCCGAGCAGGGCCAGGAACTCGCCGGGCTGGACGGTCAGGTCGAGTCCGTCGAGGGCGATCGTGGGGCCGAACTCCCGGCGCAGGGCCCGGAATTCAACCGTGGCCGCGTTGTCCGTGGCGGTCTTCTCAAGCGTGGTGGCGGTCATGGTTCATCCCCGGGACGAAGCGGTTTTGTCGCGCCCGCCGACACCGGCGAGCGTGAGGAGGAGTGCCCAGGTGACGACCAGGCTGAGCACGGAGACGGCGACGGAGAGCTGGGCGTTGGACCCGCCGACGCTGTAGATCCACACAGCGAACGGCTGGAAGCCCAGGAGTTGGGCCACGGTGAACTCGCCGAGCACCAGGGCCAGGGTGAGGAAGGACGCGTTGAGCAACGCCCCGCGCAGATTGGGCAGTACGGTCCGCACCAGCGCCTGCGGCCAGTTCGCGCCGCAGCTGCGGGCGGCCTCGACGAGGGTCTTCACGTCGATCGCCCGGAGCCCGGAGTCCAGCGCCCGGTACACGAAGGGCAGCGCCATCACGACGTAGGCGAGGACGAGGATGAAGGGGAAGCTCGGGTTCTGGATGGCGACGAAGGTCTCGAACAGCGGGGTGCGCGAGAGGTAGTCGGGGCCCCACTTGAGGACGGTGGCGATACCGGCGACGAAGGCGATCGGCGGCACCACCAGCGGCAGCGAGCAGATCACCTCGACGACGGGGCGCAGGCGGGGCGCGCCGAGCCGTAGCGCGACCATGGCCGGGACCATCAGAAGCAGCACTATGGCGATGGTGGCGGCGGCGAGTTCCAGCGAGAGCACCAGGCTGGAGGTGAAGCCGTCGGCGGAGACGATCTGGGTGTAGGCGTCGAAGGTGACGCCCTCCCCCGGCACGTCGACCGTGAAGACCACCGACGCGGCGAGCGGCACCAGGAAGTACAGGGCGGCGAGGCCGAGGACGACCCACCGCCAGAGGTTCAGGCGTCCAGCCATCGCGCGCTCCGTCGTTGCAGGGGCAGGTACACGGCCATGACCAGGCCCGCGACCAGGACCATGTCGAGGCTGAGGGCGAGGGCGACGTTCTCCTGGCCGACCAGCACGTTGCCGGAGATCGCGTCGGCTATCTGGAGGGTGACCAGCGGGACCGAACTGCCCACCATGGCCGCGGCGGTGGCGTACGCGGCGAACGCGCTGCCGAAGAGCAGCACGAATCCGCCGAGCAGGGACGGCGCGAGGACCGGCAGGGCGACGTGGCGCCAGTACTGCACGCCGGTGGCGCCGTTGTTCTGGGCGGCCTCGCGCCACTGGGTGCGCAGGCCCTCCAGGGCCGGGGTGATGGTGAGGACCATCAGCGGGATGAGGAAGTACAGGTAGACGAGGACCAGGCCCCAGAAGCTGTAGAGGTCCCAGCCCTTGTCCTTCAGGCCCAAGTGGGTCGTCAGGACACCGGCGTTGCCGAGGGTCGCGACGAACGCGAAGGCCAGCGGGACACCGCCGAAGTTGGCGAGGACGCCGGACGCGGTGAGCACGGCCTCGCGCAGCGCGCGGAAGCGGGAGGTGACGACGACCTGGGCGAGCGGCAGCCCGAGCAGGGTGCCGAGGGCGCCCGCGAGGGCGGACAGCTTGACGCTGCCGATCAGCGCGGTGAGGTAGGCGCCCTTGAGTGATTCGGTCAGGTTGGCGGTGGTGTACGAAGTGGCGCCCGTCGTCTGGTTCTTGACGGTGAAGGCGCCGTTCAGCATCGCGACGGCGGGCACCCCGAAGGCGACCGCGACGAACACGAGCAGCGGGACCACGGCGATCCAGCTGGGGACGCGGCGCCGCCGCTTCACAGAAGCGGCGGCACCCACGTCGGCCCGCGTGAGCGTGGCCGTCATCCGGAGACGGCCTTCGCCCAGCCGGACGCGATGACCGTCTTGGCCTTGCTCTGCTGGGCCTCGGTCGGGAAGGACGGCGTGCCGGAGACCTGCGGGAGCTTGGCGGCGGCGGTCTTGTCGAGGGTGCCGGCCGACTCCATGGAGGTCATCAGCGCCGGGCGCGCGTACCCCTTGAGCCACAGGTTCTGGCCCTCGGCGCTGTACAGGTACTCCTGCCACAGCCGCGCGGCGGCCGGGTGCGGGGCGTCCTTGTTGATCGCCTGGGAGTAGTACTGCGAGAACTGGCCGTCGCTGGGCACCGACACCTTCCAGTCGACGCCCTTCGACTTGAACTCGTCGGCGTAACCGGCGTTCAGGTAGTCCCAGTCGATGGAGATGGGCGTCTCGCCCTTCTCGACGGTGGCCGGGGTCGACTCGACGGGCGTGTAGTTGCCGTTCTTCTTCAGCTTGGCGAAGAAGTCCAGGCCGGGCTGGATGTCGTCGAAGGAGCCCTTGTTGGCGAGCGCCGCCGCGTACACGCCGCCGAAGGCCGAACCCGACTTGGTGGGGTTGCCGTTGAGGGCGACCTGACCCTTGTACTGCGGCTTCAGCAGGTCCGCGAAGGTGGTCGGACAGGTCGTCACGCGCTTGGCGTCGCAGCCGATGGAGATGTAGCCGCCGTAGTCGTTGAACCACTGCCCCTTCGGGTCCTTCTGGCCCGCGGGGATCTGGTCGAAGGAGGCGACCTTGTACGGCGCGAGCAGGCCCTGCTGGGCGGCGCTCAGCGCGAAGGAGGAGCCGAGGTCGAGGACGTCGGGCGCACGGTCCTGGCCCTTGCGGGAGGTCACGGCGTTGATCTCGTCCTGGCTGGAGCCGTCCGGGTTCTCGTCCGTGATCTTGATGCCGTACTTCTTGGTGAAGCCGTCGATGAGGGCACCGTAGTTGGCCCAGTCGCGGGGCAGCGCGATGGCGTGCAGCGTGCCCTCCTTCTTGGCCGCCTTCACCAGGGCGGCCATGCCGCCGAAGTCGGCGACGGAGGTGGCGGTGGCGGCGTTCTTGCCGTCGGCGGTGGTCGACGAGTTGGTGGGAGCGGCGCCACAGGCGCTGAGGGCAAGCGCGGCGACGACGGCGAGGGATCCACCCAGGACGGCGTTTCTCGGCGGGGACACGGTCACGGTCTCTCCAGGGGTGCGCACGACGGTTTGAGCAGAGCGGAGAACTTGTCTGAACAAGTTGGCCTCAGTACGCCCGCCGATGGTGTCTTGTTCGTAAACATTGGCGAAACCGTGACCCCTTATTCCCTGCACACTCCTGGCTGACACGGATCACCGAGGGAACTCGACTACGCTGCTCACGCTGTGCACAGTGGCCAACTCGGAGGGGAAGCATGACGGCGCGACACGAGGAGATCGCCGACGAGCTGCGCAGGGCCATCGACCGCGACGAGTACACAGTCGGCAGCCTGCTGCCCGCGGAGACGGACCTCGCGGCGCAGTACGGCGTCTCGCGCGGCACGGTCCGCCAGGCCGTCGCGGCCCTCACCGCCGAGGGGCTGATCGGCTCCCGCCAGGGCGCCCGCCGGGTGGTGCTGGCCAGCCGCCGCAGCCAGAGTTTCGCGGAACTGCGCAGCTTCGCCGAGTGGGCCCGCGCGATGGAGCGCGAGGCCACCGGGCACGTGATCGCACAGGAGTACCGCCCGGCCACCGCCGAGGACGCCGTACGTCTCCAACTCACCGCGGGAACCCCCGTGTTGCACGTCCTGCGGGTCCGCGGCCTGGACGGCGAGCCGGTCCTCCTGGAGCGGACGGTGTACGCCGACTGGATCTCCCCCGCCGTCGAGGCGATCGAGCCGGAGTGCCCGTCGGTGACCCAACGCCTGTACGACGACACGGGGTTGGTCTTCGCCTACGGCGAGCACGTCATCGACGCCGTCGCCGCTGGCGCGCAGGACGCGGAGCTGCTGGGCATCCGCCGGACCAGCCCGCTGCTCCGGGTCCGCCGGGTCACAACGACCCGTGAAGGGCGCCCGGTTGAGTGGTCGGACGACCGCTACCGCTCGGACGCGGTGAGCTTCAGCGTGCACAACTCGATAGGGAACAACGCGCTGGCACGCAAGACGGCGGAGTGAGCCCGGGGGCGGTTCGGGTGCTCAACCGGCCGCCACGCAGAACTCGTTGCCCTCGGGGTCGGTCATCACCACATGGTGTCCGTCGAACTCGGTGAGCACCCGGCCGCCCGCTTCCACCAGCCGCGCGGCCTCGGCTCTGATCGCCGCCCAGCGCTCCTCCGGGCCGCCGCGCACCGGCACGCGGATGTCCAAGTGCAGCCTGTTCTTGGCGGACTTGGGCTCGGGAACCTTGAGGATGGAGAGGCGCGGGCCGACGCCGTCGGGGTCGCAGAGCCAGGCGCCGTCGTCCTCGGAGTCGTCGTCCACCGGATCGAACTGCGCGGCCCACTCGGCACGCGTGGCGAAGGGAGCGGGCGGTGGCTCGTCGACGTAGCCGAGGGCCGTCTTCCAGAACGCGGCGAGGAGCGGGGCGTCGTCGCAGTCGAGAGTGAGATCGATCCGTGCTGCCATGCCCTCGACCGTACGGCGCGCCACTGACAGTCGCCCCTGCGCGCTTACGTCGGCGAGCCCGACGAGAATCGCCGGAGCAGCGGCGACAGCACCAGCACCGACTTCGTCCGCTCCACGAACGGCTCCCCCGCGATCCGCTCCAGGACCCGCTCGAAGTGGCGCATGTCGGCGGCGAAGACCTGGACGACCGCGTCCGCGTCGCCGGTGACGGTGGAGGCGGCCACGACCTCCTGGTAGCGCTCCAGGCCGCGTCGGATGGTGTCCGGGGAGGTGTTGTGGCGGCAGTAGATCTCGACGAACCCCTCGGTCTCCCAGCCGAGCGCCGACGGGTCCACCCGTACGGTGAAGCCGGTGATGGCGCCGGTGGCCCGCAGCCGGTCCACGCGCCGCTTCACAGCGGGCGCGGACAGGCCGACGAGCTGCCCGATGTCCGCGAAGGAGCGGCGGGCGTCCTCGGCGAGGGCGTGCACGATGCGTTCGTCGAGTTCGTTCAGCACGGTGGATCGATCACTTCTCGGGTGGTGCGGTGGGTGCCAGGCGGGAGCGGCGGTGGCCGTATACGAAGTAGAACACGAGCCCGACGGCCATCCAGATTCCGAAGACCACCCAGGTGACGGCCGAGAGGCTGCCCATCATCCACACGCACAGCCCGAAGCCGACGGCGGGCAGCACCGGCGACAGCGGCACGCGGAAGGTGCGGGACATGTCGGGGCGGGTCCGGCGCAGCACCACGACGGCGATGTTGACCAGCGCGAAGGCGAAGAGCGTGCCGATGCTGGTCGCGTCCGCGAGCCGGCCCAGCGGGATGGCGGCCGCGAGGACCCCGCAGAACAGGGACACGATGACGGTGTTGGCGCGCGGCGCCCCGGTCTTCGGGTGGACCTTCCCGAACACCTTGGGGACCAGCCCGTCCCGGGACATCGCGAAGAGGATGCGGGTCTGGCCGTAGAGCACGGTCAGGACGACGCTCGCGATGGCGATCACAGCGCAGGCGGCGAGGAGAGTCCCCCAGAAGGACTGGCCGGTGACGTCGCGCATGATCTGGGCGAGGGCGGCCTCGGAGTCGTTGAAGCGGCGCCAGGGCTTCGCGCCGACGGCGATGGCCGCGACGAGGACGTACAGCGCGGTCACGATGACGAGGGACAGCATGATCGCGCGGGGCAGGTCGCGCTGCGCGTTCTTCGCCTCCTCACCGGCCGTGGAGGCGGCGTCGAAGCCGATGTACGAGAAGAAGAGCGTCGCACCGGCCGCGCTGACGCCGGCCATGCCGAGCGGCATGAAGTGGTCGTAGTTGCCGGACTTGAAGCCCTGGATGCCGATCGCGCAGAACAGCACCAGGGCGGCGATCTTCACGCACACCATGACCGTGTTGGCGCGCGCGGACTCCTTGGCGCCGCCGAGCAGGAAGGCCATCGCGAGGAGTACGACGATCAGCGCCGGGAGGTTGAAGACGCCGCCGTCGCCGGGCGGGGCGGACAGCGCGTCCGGGATGGTGACCCCGATCGTCCCGTCGAGGAGTTCGTTCAGGTACTCGCCCCAGCCGACGGCGACGGCGGCGACCGAGACGCCGTACTCCAGGATCAGACACCAGCCGCAGATCCAGGCGATCAGCTCGCCCAGGGTGGCGTAGGCGTACGAGTACGAGGAACCGGCGACCGGGATGGTGCCCGCGAGTTCGGCGTAGGAGAGGGCCGAGAACAAGGCGGTGAGGCCGGCGATCACGAAGGAGAGGGTGACGGCGGGACCGGCCTTGGGGACGGCTTCGCCGAGGACGACGAAGATGCCGGTGCCGAGGGTGGCGCCGATGCTGATCATCGTCAGCTGCCAGAGCCCGAGCGAGCGCCGGAGCGAGCCGCCCTCGCCCTGGCCGCCCTCGGCGACCAGCAGTTCCACGGGCTTGCGGCGCATAAGACGCGCACCGAGCCCCGGGGACGGCTCGGCGGTCTGGCTGCGGTGGTGCGGGGGTGCGCCTTGGTCGAGCACGCGGGGGCTCCTTGTCGCTGCCGGGCATGGCGGCAGGGACCGGCGGCACGGGGATCCGCCGAGCGGGGGTCCTGCCGCGCTGGGTACAGCGCTTGACCCTACGAGCCCGGGCGTCCTGGTCGTAATGAGGCAACCTTGCGCGTCTTCGCAAGATCGTTGCGTTCGTGGGACGCGGGTGTTGATTCGTTGCGCGGTGGGTGTGGGGCGTTGCGGGGTGGGTTGCTGGGCGGTGGCGGGGGCGGGTTGCTAGGCGGTGCGGGCGTGGGTTGCTGAGCAGTGGCCTGGTGCATTGTGAGCGGTACGGGCGTGGGTTGCTGAGCCAGTGCGGGGTGACTATTGGCCGTTTCGCGAGGCCTCTCGCGGAACCCCGTTGCGACGCCCTGGTCAGCCCTCTCCCCTGCCTGGTTCGGCTTTCGGCGATGCCCTGTTCAGCCCTCGTCCGGCTCCCCCGCGAGGGCCCGCGCCGCGGCCAGGTCCTCCTCGTCGAACCCGATCCGCCCCGGCTGTCCGAACACCTCCGCCTGCGCGTCGATCCACCGCGTGTGCGCCTCCCACGCGGCCTGCTTGCTCATGCCGAGCGCGGCCCCGATCTGCGTCCAGGACGCACCGGCCTCACGGGCCGCGCGGACGGTGAGCTGACGGCCGTAGGCGGCCTTGCGGGCGACGACCTCGCTCAGGGCGAGCAGTTCCAGCGTCTCGGTGCGGTCGAGGGCTTCCGCGTCGCTGCCGAAACCTGCCAGGGACTCGCGGCTGCGGAGGTGGTCGAGGCGGGAGACGGCGGTGAGGAGGGTGTGCTCGGGTTCGACGCTCTGGGGTGTGGTCATGGATGCAGCGTTACGTCAGGGCTGCTTGACGTCAAGGGGGCCTGACGGCAGCTCCTTGGTGAGGAAGGTGCAGGGGTCGGCACACTCGCGTATCGCCCCGTCGCTGTCCTCGTACGACCAGCGGTCCACGTAGTCCGTCAGGGGCCGGTAGCCGAGGCGGGCGTAGAGGTCCGCGGCCCTCGGGTTGTCGGCCGCGACGCCCAGGCCGAGGACCGTACGGCCGTGCTCCCGGGCCAGCTCCTCGGCCCGCCGGATCAGCGCGCCGCCGATGCCGCGCGAGCGCAGCTGTGGGGGCCATACGGCGAGACCGTTGAGTTCCGGGCAGCCGGGCAGGGCGGCCCGCACCTCGGGAGCCGCGCAGCCGTCCCAGATAACCTCCGCGTGACCGACGGGCAGGCCGTCCAACCAGGCGACGAGATACGTGCCCCCACCCGTTCCCTGCCGCGCGAACCGGCGGGCGTGGGTCGAGACGGCCCCCGGCGAGCCGATGTACTGGTCGAGCAGCGCCACGTCGGCGGCCCGGCACACGGCGATCTCCATGCGCCCGACGGTAGCTTCCGGGCCACGCCGACGGCCTCCGAATATCCCGGGGGCCGGGACAACAGGGGTCACAGAGAAGGGAGTTGATCGCTCCGGCCCACGTGCTGCGGCTCGCCCCAGGACAGTGACCGCCGCAGCACGCCGACAGCCCCCGACACACCACGGCGCGCAGAACAACAGGAACCGCGCGAAAAGGAGTTGGTCACCTCCAGCCCACGCGTGACGACTTGCCCCAGGGCGACAAGTGCTGCGGCACGCCATCGACCCCCCGAAGCACCCGGGACGCCGGGACAACAGAGGCCGCACGAAGGGGAGTTGGCCATCCCCAGCCCATGCGCAACAGCTCGCCCCGGGACGACAACCGGCGCCCTACACCCATGCCCCCGAAACATCCCGACGCCGGGACAACAGAGGCCGCAGAGCAGGAGGTTGACCACCTCCAGCCCACGCGCGACGCCTCACCCCAGGACGACAACCGCCGCCCCACTCCCACGCCCCCGAAACATCCCGACGCCGGAACAACAAAAGCCGCAGAACAGGGAGTTGGTCAGCTCCAGCTCGCGTGCAGCGGCTTGCCCTCCGCGTAGCCCGCCGCGCTCTGGATGCCGACGATCGCGCGCTCGGCGAACTCCTCCAGGGAAGCGGCGCCGGCGTACGTGCAGGAGGAGCGGACGCCCGCGATGATCGAGTCGATCAGGTCCTCGACGCCCGGGCGGGCCGGGTCGAGGAACATGCGGGAGGTGGAGATGCCCTCCTCGAACAGTGCCTTGCGGGCGCGGTCGTAGGCCGACTCGTCCGACGTGCGGTTGCGGACCGCGCGCGCGGACGCCATGCCGAACGACTCCTTGTAGAGGCGGCCGTTGGCGTCCTGCTGGAGGTCGCCAGGGGACTCGTACGTGCCCGCGAACCACGAGCCGATCATCACGTTCGACGCACCGGCGGCGAGCGCCATGGCGACATCGCGCGGGTGGCGGACCCCGCCGTCGGCCCACACGTGCTTGCCGTACTTCTTCGCCTCGGCGGCGCACTCCATGACGGCGGAGAACTGCGGCCGGCCGACGCCGGTCATCATGCGGGTGGTGCACATCGCGCCGGGGCCGACGCCGACCTTGATGATGTCGGCGCCCGCCTCGATGAGGTCCTTGACGCCCTCGGCGGCGACGATGTTGCCGGCCACGATGGGGACGTGCGGATCGAGGGCGCGGACCTGCCTGATCGCGCTGATCATCGACTCCTGGTGGCCGTGCGCCGTGTCGATGACGAGCGTGTCGACGCCCGCGTCCAGCAGCTGCTTGGCCTTCTGCACGAAGTCGCCGTTGATACCGACGGCGGCGGCGATGCGCAGCTTGCCGTCCGCGTCCACGGCGGGCGAGTACAGCGTGGCGCGCAGGGCGCCCTTGCGGGTGAGGATGCCGGCGAGCTTGCCGTCCTTGTCGACGGCGGGCGCGTAGCGGCGGTTGGCGGCGTCCAGCCTGTCGAACGCCTCGCCCGGGTCGATGTCCGCGTCGAGCAGCAGCAGGTCACGGGACATGACCTCGCCGAGCTGCGTGAAGCGGTCCACACCGGTCAGGTCCGCGTCGGTGACGACACCGACCGGGCGCTGGTCCTCGTCGACGACGACACCGGCGTTGTGCGCGCGCTTGGGCAGCAGGGCCAGCGCGTCGGCGACGGTCTGGTGCGGGGCCAGCCGGATCGGGGTGTCCAGCACGAGGTGGCGGCTCTTCACCCAGGACACGACCTCGGTGACGACCTCGATCGGGATGTCCTGCGGGATGACCACGAGGCCACCGCGCCGGGCCAGCGTCTCGGCCATCCGGCGCCCGGCGATGGCGGTCATGTTGGCGACGACCAGCGGGATGGTGGTGCCCGTGCCGTCCGGGGAGCTGAGGTCCACGCCCTGACGCGATCCGACCGCGCTGCGGCGCGGCACCATGAAGACGTCGTCGTACGTCAGGTCGTACGGGGGCTGGATGTCGTTGAGGAAACGCACGTGCTGCACATCCCAGTCGATCAGAGGTGGTCCCCGGACAGGTCAGCCAGGGGGAAGAGCACGTACTTCATTGTCCCATGTCGGGCGTAGTGCCATGCCTCGGATCATCGTCCAGGCAGGTCGAGGGCGCCCCTGGAGGAACACCCGAACGAACCTGTGATGCAGATGTGGGCAACCTTCGGGACACCTCACGTATCGAACGGGCATGACCTTCCACCGCACGGTGCTCGGGGCGGCGCTCGCCGCCGTGGTGCTGGCCCTCGCGCCGGGAACCGCGGCCCTGGCCGCCGGCCCCTCCCCCCTGCCGACGCAGCCCTACGCCGTGATCGACGCGGACAAGCAGCTCAACGTGGGTGCGGCGGCGCAGTCGGTCCACGTGGGCTGGACGTTCTACGACGGCGGGGCGAACGTTCCCGTGCAGACGAACGAGACGCTCGTCATCGATGCCCGGGACCTGTCCGGCGTCGCGAGCGTCGCGGTGGACGACCCGAGGTGCACGACCGCCGGGCAGCTCCTCACCTGCGTCGACAAGGACACCGCCCAGCAGCCCTACGTCGACTTCACCGTGCGGGCGGACAAGGGCGCCGCCGTGGGCGCCACCGGCACGCTCAAGTACACCGTCTCCGCCGACCACGGCACCGGCGCGACCGCGGAGGCGAAGGTGGTCGTCGGCGTCCCGGATCTGGTCGTAGGCAAGGTTCCGGACGTGACGCACGCCAAGCTCGGCTCCCGGATCGAGCTTCCGCTGCGGCTGCGCAACACCGGGGATCTGGCCACCGACCGGCGCATCGTGCTGCGGTGGGAGTCGACGGGCGGGCTGGTCTTCGACCGGAAGTTCACCAACTGCGCCTACGGCGACGGCGACGACCCCGTCGAGCCCGGCAGCCAGGCGTCCGTCACCTGTGTCTTCACGGCCCCCGTGGCCGCGGGCGCCACCGTCGAACTGAGCAGCCCGCTGACCGCGACGGTCGGCGAGCACGTCCTGACCGCCGTGACCGACTACTCGGCCGAGCTCCTGAAGCCCGGCGTGGACCCTGGTGGCGGCAGCTACCCGGGCACCGGGCCCGCGCTCACCCTGGTGCCCTCCTCCGGTGCGGGGGACGGTTTCGAGAGCGGTGCCACGGGCCGGGTCGACGTCTCGACCGACAGCTCCGCGGATCTCGCGGCCACCGCAGCGGTGACGCCCCGCCGCACGGCCGACGAGTGGACCCTGACCCTGAACGCCGTGAACCACGGCCCGGCCTCCGCGTACGGCGTCGGCAACAAGGCCGTCGCCCTGGTCGACGTGGTCCTGCCCAAGGGCACGGTCGCGACCGGCAACGCCTTCGAGGAAGGCGAGGACGGTCCCTACGGCGAGTGCTTCCTCTGGGTCGGCGACACCAGGACGGCACCCTTCGCGGCGGGTCACCGGCACTACGTGTGCCCCGTGCCGCGCGGTGTCGCCGCCGGGAAGAGCCAGCTGTTCGTCCTGTGGGTGAAGGCGGCCAAGGACTACACCGGCGCCAAGGGCACGGCGACCGTACGCCCCGGCCCGGCGGGCATCGTCCTCAACGACCGGAACGCCGCCGACGACAGCGTGACGTTCGCCTTCGACACGGCGGGCGCGTCACCGACGTCGAGCACGTCGGCGTCCTCGCCGACGTCCGGCACGCCGGGACCGTCGGACGGTGCGTCGGCCACACCGACCGCGACGGCCGCGCCCGGCGGCACGCTGCCCCACACCGGCACGGGTCCCATGGCCCTCATCGCCACCGCGGCGGGCGGGGCCGTGGTGCTGGGCTCGGCGGCGCTCCTCGTCGCCCGCCGCAGGCGCAACTCCTGCTGACTCAAGGGCAGTTCAGTACAGGAAGCGATGCAAGGGAGCCGACTCGGTCAGCAGCATCGTGAGCCGGTGGGCGAGGCGCTGCCACGCCTCGTCCTGCCCGTAGCTGAGTCGCACGTCCTCACCGCCCGCAGCCTCGACCGCCGCGAAGAGCGTGGCCGTGTCCGCGTCGGGCGTGAGGTCCACCAGGGACAGCACCCGCGCCAGCGCGCCGACCAGACCGACAGCGGTCTTCTCGGGGGTCAGGACGGTGGTGCGGACGGTGGCCACGACGCCCGAGGGGTCGGGCAGGTCGGGCGGTGCCACGAGGAGTCCGGACAGCTCGCGCAGCAGCGCGTACAGCAAGTCCGTGTCCTCTGTGGGCAGTTCGACGATGCGCAGGCCCTCGTGTTCCCAACGGCCGTTCGGCGACCACACTTTGGGCCCCCGCGCCACCGCGTCGGCCAGTGCCTCCCGCACCCGCCTGAAGACGGCGAGCCCGTCCGCGAACAGCGCGTGCCCGCTCGCCCCGCCCACGGACTCGGCCAGGGGCGCCAGCAAGTGCTCTTCCACCCGGTCGCACTGCGCTTCGAGGTCCGGGTCCACGACCACGAGACGAACCGACGTGCGCTGCTCCTGTTGCTCCATACCGACCACTCTGCCAGCCGCCTCGGACAATCGGGCTAGGGCTTGGTTCCGCCCAGCGCGAGCACGACCGAAAGCTCCGGTGTGCGGTCGACCGCGTCGCCGAAGACGTCGACGGCGGTCTCCCACTCGTCGGGCCGTGCCTTGGCGTACGACTGCCAGTTCTCCACGACGACCAGCAGCCCCTGTTCCACCGCGCCCTCGGGCCACACGGTGTGGTCGCCGAGGCTGTCGGCGAGGGCGTCCCAGTTCCGGCCGAACCAGTCGGGCAGGGACAGCGCACGGGCACAGCGGTCCATCAGGCCGGCCTTGTCCGTGACCCCGTCGAGGTCCAGCGTGACCGCGAGCTGCGTCATCTCAGTACCGTCCTGAACGACTTGTAGTGATCATCGGTGTAGTAGATCTCGGCGTCCTGCCCGGTGACAATGCGCCGGGCCCCGCGATCGCGCGAGCCCGGCGTCCTGACGGTGTATTCGTGGTAGTAGCCGCGCTTTTGCTGGGGCAGCAGCTTCTCGTAGTTCCCGAAGACGACCCCGTCCTTGGCGTACGGGAAGGGGCCGCCCTCGTCGATGAGAGCGACGGTCCGCCGTGCCTCGGCGGGGAGTTGAGAGAGCTTGACCGTCGCGGTGCCGGTGCCGCTGGTGGCCGTAGAGGAACAGCCGACCGGCAGCAGGACGGCCAGACAGACGAGAAGAACCCGGCAGGCGAGCAACGCTCGGGGGACGAACCGCAGCAGCATGCGCCCGATGCTGCCACGGCCGTCCCCGTACGACCCGTTGTCAGGACCCGTCGGGGTCCGTCGGTGTCCGTCGGTGTCCGTCGGGGTCGGTTCAGATCCCGTCGGGGTCCGTCCGGCTCAGCGCCGACTTCGGCGGGGAGCCGGCCGTCATCAGATAGTCGGCCGCCGCGGTGTCCGTCACCAGGCTGGTGACCAGACCGGACCGCAGCACCGCGTCGATCGCCGCCGCCTTCCGCTGCCCGCCCGCGATCGCGACGACCTCGGGGATACGGCGCAACTGGTCCGCCTTGACGGTGATGCACCGCTCGCCCAGGTCCCGGCCGACCCGGCGGCCCTCGGCGTCGAAGAGGTGCGCGGAGGTCTCGGCGGCGACACCGAGGGAGGAGTAGTGCGCCCGCTCCTCGTCCTTGAGCATGTCGTAGACCGTCGAGATGCCCGGCTCCCAGGAGCCGATGGAGACGCAGGCGACCGTGACCTTGTCGAAGTACTCGAAGGCCCGCGCGATCCCCGTCTGGTGGCGCAGCGCCTCCGCGGTGGCCGCGTCCGGCAGCAGCATCGGCGCGTAGATGGGGTGCGCGTCACCGCCCGACACCTGCGCGGCCCGCCGTACGGCCTCGACCGAGCCGCGCTCGGCGGTCCCGGCGTCGTACACGCCCGTCAGCTGGACCACCGTGCAGGGCGGCAGCCGGTCGAGGGCGGCCGCCATGTGGATGGTGGACCGGCCCCAGGCCAGGCCGAGCACATCGCCCTCGTTGACCAGCTCGCCGAGCAGGTCGGCCGCGACCTCCCCGAGGTTCTCGGGATCGGGCGACTCCTCGCTGACCTCGGCCGGGGACTCGACCACGACGGCGTGCCTCAGGCCGTACCGGGCACGCAGCGCGTCCGAGCGCTCCGCGTCCAGTTCGGCCGGTACTCGGATCTCGATCCGTACGAGATCCCGTTCGAGAGCGGTCTCCAGGACCCGGGCCACCTTGAAGCGGCTGACGCCGAACTCCTCAGCGATCTGGATCTTGGACTTGCCCTCAAGGTAGAAGCGGCGGGCCATGGCCGCCGCCTGCACCAGCTCAGCGGGTCCCATCCGCATGGCTGACCGGCCCGCCGACATACCCGACACGGCGTTCTCCTCACTGCTGTTCACACTCTGGGTTCGCCGTTCATCCTCGCAGATCCGGCGTACTTGATCAGCCTCGATGGCCGCCGTTCACATACCTGCCGCTCAGTGGTCGCACGCCCAGGATGCCTTGCCGGTGGCCCCCTCCGCCTGCGTGCGCAATGCACGTACCGCCGCGGCCGGGTCGGATGCCCCGTAGACCGCCGAACCGGCGACGAACACGTCCGCGCCCGCGTCCGCGCAGCGCTCGATCGTCGAGGCCGAAACTCCCCCGTCGACCTGGAGCCACAGCTCCAGTCCGTGCTTCTTGATCAGCTCCCGGGTACGGCGGATCTTCGGCAGCATGATGTCGAGGAACGACTGGCCGCCGAAGCCCGGCTCCACGGTCATGATCAGCAGCATGTCGAGTTCGGGGAGCAGATCCTCGTACGGCTCGATGGGCGTCGCGGGCTTCAGCGCCATGGACGCGCGCGCTCCCTTGGCCCGGATCTCGCGGGCGAGCCGCACCGGCGCGGCGGCCGCCTCGACGTGGAAGGTGACGGAAGAGGCACCCGCCTCGACGTACTGCGGCGCCCAGCGATCGGCGTCCTCGATCATCAGATGGCAGTCCAGCGGGGTGTCCGTCGCCCGGGCCAGCGACTCTACGACCGGTACACCGAGGGTGAGGTTCGGGACGAAGTGGTTGTCCATGACGTCGACGTGGAGCCAGTCGGCGCCGGACACCGCGTTCGCTTCGTCGGCGAGGCGGGCGAAGTCTGCGGACAGGATGCTGGGGTTGATCTGGACGGCCATGCCCCAAGCCTGCCATGCCCTCCGGGGGTTGGCCGCATCGGTCCGGTTGGGATGCGGTGGGATTTCGGGTGCCGGTTCGCTGTGGCTGGGCGCGCCCCGCGGCGGAGCCGCAAATCGACACTGCCCCGCGCCCCTTCGGGGGCGCCCCCTGCGGACGGTGTGGAGGCCGTGCCGTTCCGGTGAGTGGACCCGGGCGTGACCCGGGGTTCGGGCAGCGCCCATGCTCGGCGGCACGTCACACGTCGTCACGGGGGAATGCGTAGTGGGTCGGACAGAGACAGAGTTGGTCGCGCTGCACGCACGGCATCTCAGCAGCGGTCGTGGGCGGCTGGCCGCAATGTTCGGAAACATTGTGGAGGAGTCCGCGCGCGGCGCTGAAATCACCTCCACCGACGGCACGAACTACCTCAACTGCGGTGGGTACGGCGTGTTCTTCGTCGGGGGTGGGCATCCTCGGGTCGTCGCGGCGGTGCGGGAGCAGGCGGGGCGGCTGGCGTTGTCGACCCGGCTGTTTCTGGACCCTGTCTCCGGGCTCGCCGCCGAGGCCCTCACCGGGGTCGCGCCGGCCGGTCTGGACCGGGTGCACTTCTCCGGCTCGGGGACGGAGGCCGTCGAGGCCGCCGTGAAGCTCGCCCGCGCGCACGGCCGACGGCGGTTGATCTCGATGCGGAACGGCTATCACGGCAAGACGCTCGGCGCGCTGTCCCTGACGGCGAAGGCGCTCTACCAGGACCCGTTCCGGCCCCTGCTGCCGGATGTCCAGCATGTGCCGTTCGGCGACACCGATGCGCTGGCTGCGGTGCTGCGTGATGGCGGCGCAGATGCCTGTGTGGTCGTCGAGCCGGTGCAGAGCGAGGCCGGGGTGATCGTGCCGCCGTCCGGATATCTGGCGGCGGTGGCCGCGCTGTGCCGGGAGCATCGCGCGTTCCTGGTGGTCGACGAGGTGATGACCGGGCTGGGTCGGCTCGGTTCCTGGTGGGGCTGCGCCGCCGAGGGGGTACGGCCCGACGTGCTCGTGACGGGCAAGGCGCTGTCCGGCGGGGTGATGCCGGTGGCGGCCACGCTCGCCACCCAGGAGGTGTTCGAGCCGTTCGACAGCGACCCCTTCCTGCACACCTCCACCTACTCCGGCGCTCCGATCGCCATGGCCGCCGTCAGCGCGACCGTCGGGGTCATCCGGGACGAGGGGCTCGTCGAACGGGCCGCCGCCATCGGTGCCCGGCTGCTTCCCGCGCTCCGGGCCGTCGCCGCCGACCGCGCGCCCGGCCTGGTCCGCGAAGTCCGCGGTGCGGGGCTGCTGATCGGGATCGAGCTGGTGGACGCGGGGGCGGCCGGTGAGTTCGTGCTGGAGATGGTCGACCGCGGGGTGGTGGTCAACCACTCCCTCAACGCCCATCCGGTCGTCCGGCTGACCCCGCCCGCCGTGCTCTCGCCATCCCAGGAGGCCCGGCTGCTGGAGGCCGTCGAGGGTGCCCTGACCGCGATGGCGAAGTCCCTGACCTGACCCGGCGAACCCACCCGGCGACCCGCACCCGGCCACGAGGCTCCCGAAAGGCTGACGACATGCCGACGCACCCCGAGAACCCCAACCACCTTGAGAAGACGGCGAGTTCGCGCACCCCGACCGACCCACCGCACCCGGCACGCCCGCAGACCGTGTTACTCACCGGCGCCACCGGCGTCCTCGGCACCGCCCTGCTGCCGTATCTGCGTCTGCGCCACCACAAGGTGATCGCGCTGGCGCACCGCAGGCAGCCGTCCGCGTGCGCCGAGGTCCTGGCCGGTGACATCACCCGGCCCCAACTGGGCCTGGACTCCGTCTCCTACCGCCGCCTGTGCGCACGTACGGACGCGGTGGTCCACGCCGCCGGCATGGTCGCCTTCGGGTCCGGCCGCACCTCGATGCACACGGTCAACGTCGAAGGGGCCGGACGGGTCGCCCGGTTCGCGGCCGACGCCGGTGTTCCGCTGATCCATGTCAGCACCGCGTACGTGGCCCGCTACCGGGAGATCCTGGCCGCCGGGGGCAACCGCGCCGAGCGGGCCGGGAACAGTCCCGCGGACTACGTGGCCTCCAAGATGGCCGGCGAGGAGGCGGTCGCCGCGGCGGGCGGCAGCGTGACGGTCGTCCGCCCGTCGATCATCATCGGCGACTCCGTCACCGGCGAGATCGCCGAACCGCAGGGGCTGCACACCTTCGCCCAACAGGTGCTCCGCAACCGCCTGCCCTTCGTGCCCAGCGACCCCGCGAGCTACGTCGACTTCGTACCGCAGGACGTGGTGGCCCGCGCGATCGTGTCGCTGCTGGACGACGGCGCACACCCCGCCGAGCACTGGCTCAGCGGCGGGGCCCACGCGCTGGCCTGCGACCGGTTGGTCCGGGTGATCGTCGAGGAGGCGGCGGAGGCGGGCATCGCGGTCCGGCCGCTGCGGGTGCTGGCGCCCGATGTCGTCGAACGGCTGGTCCGCCCCGCGTTCTTCGACGTGGTGCCGGAGTGGGCGCAGACCCGGTTGGACCGGCTGCTGGACATGTCGTCGGTGCTCTTCAACGAGGAGCCGCTGCCCAGTTCGCTCGCGGACCTCCCGGGTCTGGAGGCCGCGGCGGAGACACAGGCCAACGAGGACGCGTGGCGGGCGTCGGTGCGGCGCCTGATCGCCGACCGGCTCGGCGCCCGGGCGTCGGCGTGAGCGCCCGACCGAGGACACTCACGGTCGGTATGGGCGCCCGGCCGAAGACACCAGCGGTCCCCCGTGGCTCCCGTGGCAATCCCGCAGATCGAGGAGGAGACGGCGATGTACTTTCTTGAACCCGAACGCGCGGTGCTGGACCGGTTCCTGCCCGGTCTTGACGAGCGGCTCGCCGAACTGCCGCAACGCGAACGGGAGCGTCCGGGCGGACCCGCGCTCCCCCTGTTCAAGGCCGCGGGCGGCCCCGCCCTGCTGGTACCGGCGGAACACCGCGGTCTCGGCATCGGCGCCGAGGACGCCGTGTCGTTGCAGCGTGCGATCGGCGCGCGCAGCCCCTCGCTGGCGGTGGCGACCACCATGCACCACCTGTCGGTGGCCGGGCTGGTCCAGGCGTACGAGGTCGCGCAGGGCATGGAGTGGATGCTGCTGGAGGCCGTGGCGGACCAACGGCTGCTGGTCGCCTCGGGGTTCGCCGAGGGCCGGTCGGGACAGTCGATCCTCGACTCCTCCATCAAGGCGCACCAGGACGGCGACGACGTGGTGCTCAACGGCGCCAAGAAGCCGTGCAGTCTGTCCGCCTCGATGGACCTGCTGAGCGTGTCGGTGACACTCGACGACGGGCAGGGCCCGGAACTCGCCGTGGCCGTGGTCCCCGCGGCCACACCCGGCATCTCCGTGCACCCGTTCTGGGGCAGCTTCGTCCTCGCCGGCGCGGAGAGCGACGAGGTCCGGCTGCACGACGTCCACGTCCCGCCGGATCTCGTGGTCCGCACCGGGCTCGGCGAGGACCGCACGCTGGACCCCGTCCAGACCGTGGGCTTCGTGTGGTTCGAGCTGCTGATGGCCGCGTCGTACCTGGGGATGGCCAGCGCGCTGGCCGAGCGCGTACTGCTGGCGAAGCGGGCGAGCGCCGCCGAACGGGCCGCGATCCTGGTCGAGTTGGAGTCCGCCATGGGCGGCATCCGCGGTGCCGCCGCCGTGATGGACACGGGCCGGCCGCTCGGCCAGGACGACCTGCTCCGCGCACTGGTCTGCCGCTTCTCGACGCAGGACACCATCGACCGGGTCGTGCCCCGGTGCCTGGAGTCGTTGGGCGGCATGGCGTACGTCTCCACCGACGACACCGCGTATCTCGCCGCTTGCTCGGCCGCGCTCAAGTTCCATCCACCGTCGCGCAGATGGGCCGCGGAGGGCATGTGCGCGGCCTTCGCGGGCGGCCCGCTGGTGCTCGGCTGAGCACGGTGCCCGCACTCGCCCCGAAAGTCCGAAACCCTTACGGAGAAACCCCTATGACCTGCCACGTACGCATCGAGGCGATCGTCCCGGACGGAGACGCCACCCATGTCTTCGACCGGGTCCAGGACTACGAGCGCTACACCGACCACACGGACACGGTCCGGTCCGTCACCGTGACACCCGACGGTCCCGACACGGTGGAGTCCGCCTGGGAGGTGCACTTCCGCAGCGGTCTGCTCCGCTGGACCGAGCGGGACGTCATGGACCCGGTCGCCCGGCGCATCACCTTCGACCAACTCACCGGCGACTTCGCGAGTTTCGCGGGCACATGGGACATCACCCAGGCCGGTACGGACGTGAGCGTGCTGTTCACGTGCGAGTTCGACCTGGGCATCCCCAGTCTGGAACCGATCATCAACCCGGTCGCGATGCGAGCCCTCGACGAGAGCATGGGCCTCATCCTGCGCGGCCTGCTGGGCGAGGACATACGGCTCACCGGCAGCCGACGCGACACGGCCGCGGCGATGCGGTGAACGTCTGCGGGTTCCGGCGGCCCGCACGCCCACCCCGCCTCCAACTGCCTTACCGGAAAGCCTACTTGCCTACCACCCGCCAACCCTGAGGAGAGCCCCGTGGACCAGCGCCGAACCGTCGTGCTCGACCCCTACGGCAGGGCAGTCCCCGAAGAGGCCGCACGCCTCCGCGCGCTCGGCGCCCTCGTCCCCGTGGAACTGCCCGGCGGTGTCCCCGCCTGGGCCGTCACCCGGTACGACCTGCTGAAGTCCCTGATGCTCGACCCCCGCGTCAGCCGCGACGCCCGCCGCCACTGGGCCCTGTACGACAAGGTCGCCGGCGAACCGGGATGGGCCTGGCTCTACAGCTGGACCAGCATCGTCAACATGCTCAGTTCCTACGGCGAGGACCACACCCGCCTGCGGAAGCTCGTCGCCCCGAGTTTCACCCGGCACCGTACCGAGGCCATGCTCCCCCGGGTGCGGGAGATCACCGCGAGTCTGCTCGACGCGATGGCGGAGGTCCCGGCGGGCCAAGTCGTCGATCTGCGGGCGGAGTTCGCGCACCCGCTGCCGATGCGGATGATCTGCGACCTGTTCGGCGTGCCCGAGCGGATGCGGGACGCGGTCGCACGGCTCATCGAGGGAATCATGGACACGACCGGCACCCCGGAGCACGCCGCGGACATCCTCGAACAGATCGTGACGGTGCTGCCGGCGCTGATAGCGGAGAAGAGCGAGCACCCCGGCGACGACCTGACGACCGAGCTGATCACGGTCCGCGACCAGGGCGACCGGCTCTCCGAGGAGGAGCTGATCCACACCCTTCTCCTCGTCATCGGCGCCGGTTTCGAGACGACCGTCAACCTGATCGGCAACGCCGTCCACGCCCTGCTCCGCCACCCCGACCAGCTGAAGCAGGTGCTGGCCGGGCAGTCGACCTGGGACCAGGTGATCCAGGAGACGCTGCGCTGGGCCCCGTCGATCGCCAACGTGCCGTTGCGCTACGCGGTTTCCGACATCACGACCGCCGACGGTACGACGATCCGCGCCGGGGAGGCCATCCTCACGACCATCGCCGCGGCGGGACACGACCCGGAGCGCTTCGGCCCCGACGCCCACCTGTTCGACGTGGCCAGGAACGCGGACGGGCATCTCGCCCTGGGCATCGGCGTGCACCGCTGCGTCGGCGCCCCGCTGGCCCATATGGAGGCGCTCACCGCGCTGCCCGCACTCTTCGCGCGCTTCCCGGGCATCTCCCTGGCGGTGGAGGACGACGACCTGGAACAGGTCCCCTCGTTCATCGCCCAGGGCTGGCGCGAACTGCCCGTCCGGCTCACTCCCCCAACTCCCTCCGCCTGACCGGGAGTCGACACGACAGCAGCCCCTCCCTCCGCACACCCCGCTCGGCGATGTCCCACCCGAGGTGCGAGAATCCTGCACTTCACCGGCCTTCAGCAGCGGGCAGGGCACCTCAGCGCAGAGGGAGATGGCATGGGCACGGGACAGCCGTTCGGCTCCTACCAGAACGAGATCTACCTGAACGGGCTCGGCGGCATCGTGCCGTCCTACCCCATGGCCTTCGCGGAGTTGGAGGACCGGGCGAGTTCGGCGCTGCCGCCCTCCGTGTGGTCGTACGTCGCGGGCGGCGCCGGCGACGAACGCACCCAGCGGGCCAACACCACCGCCTTCGACCACTGGGGCCTGGTCCCCCGCATGTTCGTCGGCGCGGCCGAACGCGACCTGTCCGTAGACCTGTTCGGCATGCGGCTGCCCTCCCCCGTCTTCATGGCACCGATCGGCGTCATCGGCCTGTGCGCCCAGGACGGCCACGGCGACCTGGCGACCGCAAGGGCCGCCGCGCGCACGGGAGTTCCGATGGTCGCCTCCACGCTGACGGTCGACCCGTTGGAGGAGGTGGCAGGCGAGTTCGGTGACACCCCGGGCCTCTTCCAGCTCTACACCCCCACCGACAAGGACCTCGCCGCAAGCCTCGTCCACCGCGCCGAACAGGCCGGTTACAAGGGCATCGTCGTCACCCTGGACACCTGGGTCACCGGCTGGCGCCCCCGCGACCTGTCCACCGCCAACTTCCCCCAGCTGCGCGGCCATTGCCTCGCCAACTACACGAGCGACCCGGCCTTCCGCGCCCTTCTCGCCCGCACCCCGGAGGAGGACCCCCAGTCCGCGGTCCTCCTCTGGACCCAGCTCTTCGGCAACCCCCTCACCTGGGACGACCTCCCCTGGCTACGGTCCCTCACCGACCTCCCCCTGATCGTGAAGGGCATCTGCCACCCCGAGGACGTACGCCGCGCGAAGGACGGCGGCGTGGACGGCATCTACTGCTCCAACCACGGCGGCCGCCAGGCCAACGGCGGCCTTCCGGCGCTGGACGCGCTGCCCGCCGTGGTCGAGGCGGCGGACGGCCTCCCGGTCCTGTTCGACTCCGGCGTCCGCAGCGGAGCCGACATCGTCAAGGCCATCGCCCTGGGCGCCGCCGCCGTAGGCATCGGCCGCCCGTACGCCTACGGCCTCGCCCTCGGTGGCACGGACGGCATCGTCCACGTCCTCCGCTCACTCCTCGCGGAGGCCGACCTGATCATGGCCGTGGACGGTTATCCGACACTCGCCGACCTCACGCGGGAAGCGCTTCAGCGCGTGGCGTGACGGCTCGCGCCAGACGCAGAGCCCCGAGCACGAGGGCTACCGGCGAGCCCGGATCGCGCATCGATGAGTTTCCCGCACAGCGCCGGTCTATTACACCGGAGTCCGACTCACGGAAAGCTGGCGCCATGCGGAAACTGATCTACGGCATGAACCTGACCCTGGACGGCTACATCGCCGCGGCCGGCGACGACATCGGCTGGAGCGGACCGCCGAGCGACGAGCTGTTCCAGTGGTGGCTCGACCACGAGCAGGCCAGTGAGCTGTCGCTGTACGGGCGCAAGCTGTGGGAGACGATGAGCTCCTACTGGCCGACCGGCGACCAGCAGCCGGGCGCCACCCCGGCGGAGATCGAGTTCGCGCGGAACTGGCGGGACACGCCGAAGGTGGTGTTCTCCTCGACGATCGACAAGGTCGACTGGAACACCCGCCTGGTCACCGGCGACGCGATCGCCGAGATCACCCGGCTCAGGGCCGAGGACGGCGGCCCGATGAGCATCGGCGGCGCGATGCTCGGCGGGGCGGCCATGCGCGCCGGGCTGATCGACGAGTACGCGATCGCCACCCATCCGGTCCTGCTGGGCGGCGGCACGCCGTTCTTCGCCGCACTGGACAGCTGGGTGAACCTGAACCTGGTGGAGACGCGGACGCTTTCCGACGGCGTGATCCTGACCAGGTACGAGACGAGGCGCTGAGCAGCGGCACCCACGCACCGGTCTCACGGCGATCAGCCGCGAGACCCTGCACGCGGCCGACAGATCACCAGGTCACCCGGTGCGGCGGATGAGCGCCAGGTACATCGCGTCGGTGCCGTGCAGATGCGGCCACAGCTGTACGTCGGGACCCGCGCCGAGTGCCGGGACGTCCGGCAGGAGCGGGCGGGCGTCGATCAGTTCGGTGTGCGGGTACTGCTTGAGGATGTCGTCGACGACGGCCCGGGTCTCGGCGAGGTGCGGTGAGCAGGTCGCGTAGCCGACGACACCGCCGACGCGCACGGATTCGAGCGCGGTGCCCAGCAGATCGCGTTGCAGGGGCGCGAATCCTTCGAGGTCCTCCGGACGGCGGCGCCAACGGGACTCGGGGCGGCGGCGCAGTGCGCCGAGCCCGGTGCACGGCACGTCCATCAGCACGCGGTCGAAACTGCCGGGACGCCACGGCGGCCGGGTCCCGTCGGCGGTGATGACCTGGTACGGCCCCGGGTTCCCGGCAAGGGACTTCGCCACGAGTCCGGCCCGGTGCGGCGCCTTCTCGGAGGCGAGCAGCATCGCCCCGCGCTCGGCGGCCACGGCGGCGAGCAGCGCGGCCTTGCCACCGGGCCCGGCGCACCCGTCGAGCCACTTCTCGTCGGGCCCGTCGAGGGGCGCGTTGGCCAGCGCAAGAGCGACCAACTGACTGCCCTCGTCCTGCACCCCCGCCCGGCCCTCCTTCACCGCTGCCACGGCCCCGGGCTCGCCACCCTCACTGAGCCGCACGGCGTACGGTGACCAGCGCCCGGGCACCGCGGCCTCCTCGCGGAGCAGTTCCTCGGTGGTGGACCGGCCGGGCCGGGCGACCAGGGTCACCTCGGGCCGTTCGTTGTCGGCCTCCAGCAGGTCCTCGATACCGGCGCGTCCGCCGCCGAGCGAGTCCCACAGCGCGGAGACGATCCAGCGCGGGTGCGAGTGCACGATCGCGAGGTTGTCCTCGGGGTCGTCGTCGTAGGGCGGCGCGACCCGCTCGATCCAGGTGTCGAGGTCGTCCTGCGCGACCTTCCGCAGCACGGCGTTGACGAACTTGGCCCGCCCGTCGCCGAGGACGACCCGGGCGAGTTCGACCGAGGCCGACACGGCGGCATGCGTCGGGATCCGCGTCCCGAGCAACTGGTGCACCCCAAGGCTCAGCACGTCCAGCACCGGCGGGTCGACCTCGCGCAACGGCCGGTCGACACACGAGGCGATGATCGCGTCGTAGGTCCCCTGCTTGCGCAGCGTCCCGTATACCAGCTCGGTCGCCAGCGCCGCGTCCCGGGCATCGAAGTCGCCCTTCTCGCGCGCCTTCCGCAGCAGCGGCGGCAGCACGAGGTTGGCGTACGCGTCCCGCTCGTCCACGGCCCTCAACGCCTCGAACGCGAGGAAACGGACGGGGTCCTTCTGCGGCCGACGGTAGGGCTTGCCGGGCTTACGGGGTCGCGGGGACTGCTCACTCACGAAAAAGGTGCTCCGGATTTCTGGCTGAGATGTGTGCCCAGGGTACGTCGCACCGGGGTGCCTGTGCGCGGGACGTCGGGCGCGTGGGGGTGCTGGGGGGCGGGGGGCCCGGAGGTCCTGGGGATGGGGCGGGTCCCGGGGGCCTGGAAGTCCCGGGGAGGCGGCGGGTTCCGGGGGGCCAGGGGTGCTAGGGGGTCCCTGGGTTCCGGGGTGCCCGAAGTGCCGGGGTGCCAGGACTCCCGGGGTTCCGGGGTTCCGGGGTTCCGGGGTTCCGGGGTTCCAGGGGTCCAGGGGCCCAGGGGCCCAGGGGCCCAGGGGCCCAGGGGCCCAGGGGCCCAGGGGCCCAGGGGTTCCAGGGGTTCCAGGGGTTCCAGGGGTTCCAGGGGTTCCAGGGGTTCCAGGGGTTCCAGGGGTTCCAGGGGTTCCAGGGGTTCCAGGGGTTCCGGGGTACCAGCGATCCCGGGCTGCTGGGGGTACCCCGGGTGATGGGGTACCGAAGGCCCTGCGGCGCCCTGGGTGCCGGGGTTCCGGGGTGCCGGGGTGCCGGGGTGCCGAAGACCCTGTAGTGCCCAGGGGTGCCAGGGGTCCCGGGGTGCGGAAGGCCCTCCGGTGCCAGGGGCCCCGGAGGGCTCAGCGCGTCAGGAGTACCTGGGCTCCCGGAGTGCCCGAGATACCAGGGTGTAGAGGGTTCTGCGGTGCCCGGGGCGCCAGAGGCCCCGGAGCGCCCAAGATGCCAGAGTGCCGAGGATCCTGCGGTGCCCGGAGCGCCCAAGACCCCGGGGTGCCAAGGGTCCCGAAGTACCGGGGTCCCGAAGCGCCGAAGCACGCGGGGTCCAAGAGCGCCCAAGGCCTAGGAAGCCTCGAGCGCCCCGACGCTCTCCCCCGCCCGGATCCGCGCCCCGCGCGCCCAGTCCGCCGCCCGCATCGGCTTCTTGCCCTGGGCCTGTACCCACAGCAGCTCGACGGCGTACGAACCGCTGCCCACATACACATTGTTCTTGCCGACGGCCAACGCACCGGGCGCGAGGTCGGTCCGCTCCGGCACGGGTACCGCCTGGATGAGCTTGAGCCGCTCGCCGCGGAACACGGTCCAGGCACCGGGCGCGGGCGTGCACCCGCGCACCACCCGGTCCACCCTCAGCGCGGGAGCCGCCCAATCCACCTGCGCGTCCTCGACGTTGATCTTCGGGGCGAGGGTGATGCCCTCGTTCGGCTGCGGTACGGCCTTCAGGGTGCCGTCCTCGATGCCGTCCATGGTCGCGGCGAGCAGCCCCGAGCCGGCGAACGCGAGCCGGGTGAGCAGGTCGCCGCTGGTGTCGGTGGGGCGGATCTCCTCGGTGACGGTGCCGTAGACGGGCCCGGAGTCGAGGCCCTCCTCGATGAGGAAGGTGGAGGCGCCGGTGATCTCGTCGCCGGACATGACGGAGTGCTGCACGGGGGCCGCGCCGCGCCAGGCGGGGAGCAGCGAGAAGTGCAGGTTGACCCAGCCGTGGGCGGGGATGTCGAGGGCGACGCGGGGCAGCAGTGCGCCGTAGGCGACGACGGGACAGCAGTCGGGGGCGATCTCCCGCAAGCGCTCCAGGAACTCCGGGTCGCGGGGCTTGCCGGGCTTCAGCACCTCGATGCCCGCCTCCTCGGCCCGCTCGGCGACGGGACTCGCCACCAGCCTGCGCCCACGACCGGCCGGCGCGTCGGGCCGCGTGACGACGGCGGCCACCTCGTGCCGCCCGGAGGCGATCAGGGCGTCCAGGGCGGGAACGGCGACCTCGGGGGTACCGGCGAAGACGAGCTTCATGGGAGGGTTCGGGCCTCTCGGGCGGAGGTGGGCGGGCAGCGCACCAGTCTATGGCGCGTCCCGGCAAGCGCGCCCGGCGGCTCACACCCGTCAACTCACTGACAACTCACCGTCAACTCACCGAGAACTCCCCCCAACTCCCCGGCGCCCGCAGCGCACACCGATTCAGCGGGGGCGTACGCATATGCCCCTACGCCCCCTTCGCGTGACCAGCGGAGCGCACACGCGTTGGTCAAGAAAGAGTTGACCTCCTTGGGCCGCATTCGCGCGGCCCGATCCTTTTCAACGCCGGTTCGAGAGGCTTGTTCATGGCCGACCACGCAACCCACGACGCCCAGGCTCGGGCCAGCCTGCACTTGCTGGTGCGGGACATCGAGCGGGTCCGCCGGCAGGTGGACGCACTGCGCACGCTCACCGCCCAGCTGGGCAACGTCTACCGCCCGCGCCGCTCCGGCCCGTCCACGGGCTTCGTCGTCTACGGACGTGCTCCCGCCCCGACGGTCCGTCTCGCGCAGGAGCTGCGGGACAGTGTCGAGACCCTGGTCACGGCCGCCGTGGACTTCGACCGCTCACTCGGCTTCTCGTGGGACGCGGTGGGCTCGGCCCTGGGTGTCACCAAGCAGGCGGTCCACCGCCGCTACGGCGCCCGCCGCGCCGCGACCCAGGCCGCGGCCGACGCCGAGCGCACGACGGAGGCGGCGACGACCCGCCCGGTGGCCGTCAACACGGGCCTCCCGACCATGCCCACGATGCCCGTCCTCCCCACGGTCCCCGCGGCCCGCTCCATGCCGACCCAGCCCACAGCAGGCAGCCCCACCCTCCGCGAAGAGACCAGGCCCACAGCCTTCCCCAGCCCCCGCAACGGCTGACCCCCACCCGAACCTTGCCTGCCTCCCGGCGAAAACCCGGGAGGCAGCGGCATACCAAACCCCGCTCGCCTGCATGCAGCACCCACGAACGGCGGACCGCCGACGGCGAGAACCCACGGCAAAGGTCGATGTCTCAGCCAGCCGTAAACGCCGGGAACGCGGACGCACTCACACCGAACAGCCGCCAGCGGCGAACCCCGCGACGCCAAAGCCCTACCCTCAAAAGACGGCGACCGGCGAGCGCCCCCGCGACAACCGCTGCCCGCTGCCCGCTGCCCGCTGCCCGCTGCCCGCTGCCCGCTGCCCGCCAACGGCGAGAACCCCCACAGGAAACGTCCACCTCTCAACGAACGGTGAACGGGCGGTGCGCGGGTGGGAGACAAACCGAGGCCGAAGGCCGAGGGAACCTCACCCAATATCCGGCGGATCAACCCGCACCCGCACCACATCCCCCCCACCCCGAGCCATCCGAGCAGCCTGCGCAGCCTTCAACGCCGCAGCCAACGCCCCCCCGCTCCCCGGCCGCACCCGAATCAACGCCCGCACCCACTCCTCCCCCACAGCCGGCCCCCCCACCCGCCGAGCTGCCCCCCCACCCAAAACAACCGGCACCGCCACAGGCCCCAACACCTCGGCATCAGAAGGCAGTTCAGCAGCGGCAAGAAACTCCGCGACAGCCCCCGCGACCCCCGCCACCGCGGCCATCCGAGAAACCGGCGGAAACCCCAACTCCCCCCGCTCCGCAAGCTCCCGCACCGCATGCCCAACGGGATCCCACCGCACCAACGCCTGCACAGGCCGCAAGGTAGGTTCCGCCACCACAACCACAGTCCCCCCACCCCCCTGCGGCCGCACCAACGAACTCGCCGCGATCCACCGCCGCAAAGCGTCCTCCCCGGCCCGCAGATCAGGCCGCCCCAGCATCGCCCACCCGTCCAGCAACAACGCCGCCGCATACCCCCCGTCGGCAACCGGCTCGGCCCCCGGCGTACTCACGACCAACGCAGGCGTCCCCGGCACCGTGTCAAGCACCTGCTCCCGCCCGGACGTCCGCACCGGCACCGCAGGAAACGCCCGACCCAACTCCTCCGCGGTCCGCCGCGCGCCCACCACCTGAGCCCGCAACCGGAACCCCCCGCACTCGGGACAGTGCCAGGAGCTCTCCTCGACCCCGCACCACCCACACCGCAGCACGCCCCCGTCCTGCCCCTCCAACGGCCCCGCACAGTGCCGGCACCGCGCGGCGGCCCGACACTGAGCACACGCCATCCGCGGCACATACCCCCGCCGAGGCACCTGCACCAGCACGGGCCCATGCTTCAGCCCTTCTCTCACCGCCTGCCAAGCCAACGTAGGCAACCGCGCGGCCCGAGCCGCCTCGTCCCGCGCCAAGTCCCCGTCCCCCACGGTCCGTACGAGCGGCGCGGCCCCCCGCACCTGCTCCCGCGACGCGACCAACGGCCGCGCCCACCCGCTCTCCACGAGCTGCGCGGCCTCCACCGTGCAACTCCAACTCCCCAACAAGAAACCGCACTTGTCCAACGCGGCCCGCAACAGCAGCACATCCCGCGCATGCGGCTGCGGCGCGTGCGGCTCGCTGTGACTCCCGTCCCCGTCGTCCCAGATCGCGACAAGCCCCAGATCCTGCACCGGCGCGAACATCGCGGCCCGCGTCCCGACGACCGCGCGCACGGACCCCCGCCGCACGGCCAGCCACTGCCGATACCGCTTCTCGGGCCCGGCATCGGCGGTGAGCAGCGCATGCCGCCCCTCCCCCAACAGTGCGGTCAACGCGGCGTCGACCCGCCCGGCGGCCCGCCCGTCCGGTACGACGACGAGCGCCCCGCGCCCGGAGGCTAGCGTCGCGGCGACGGCCCGAGCGATCTCCTCGCTCCACTCGGGCCCCGGCAGCGTGTTCCACACAGCCCGCGGCGCACCCCCCGAGGCAAGCGCCTCCAGAAACCCGGCCCCCCGCTCGTACCGCGCCCAGGACCCCACCTCGGGCACCTCGGGCGGCGGCAACGGCGCCGGCGACGCCTTCTGCTCGGCGCGAGCACTACGCGGCGGCACGGCGAGTTGCAGCACATCGGCAAGGCTCCCGGCATACCGATCGGCAACGGCCCGAGCGAGCCCCAACAGCTCTTCACTCAGCACCGGCTCGGGCGACACGACCTGCGCCAGCGCGGCAAGCGGCCCGGAGTAGTCGGACTCGGCCAGCCGCTCGACAAGAAACCCGTCGATCAGCCCCCCGCCCTCGCGCCGCCCGTCCCGCACCCGATGCCGCCCGGCCCCGAACCGCACCCGAACCCGCACCCCGGGCTGCGCGTCGGCGTCCAGCTCCTCCGGCACCGCATAGTCGAAGTACCGATCAAGATGCAGCACCCCCTTGTCGACAAGCACCCGCGCGACGGGCAACTCCTTGGCCAACGCGGCCCCCCGCCACGTCCGCGGCTTGGCCTTCGGCCCCTTCGCCTGCCGCACACTCTCCCGAATCAGCGCAAGCTGCTCAGGCGGCGCACCCTCCGCCCCACCGTCCCGTTCCCCATCAGCGCTGCTCACCCTTGCATTCTTACCAAACCCGACTGACAACGACCGCAGCCCGCCGTACGCACACGCCCCGCTAGCCCTCGGCGAGGAGCCGGACGATGAGGTCTTCGGCGAAAGCCATGTCCGCGTCCGGGTCGCTCTCCCGGAACCGCCCCCCGGCCTCCGAGGCGGCGAACCCGAGCATGAACGTGGACAGCAGCCGCTCGGCCCGCGGAATCCGCTCCTCCTGGAGACCGGCGGCGCGTAGGGCACCGTAGACCGCGTTCCGAGGCCCGACGGCCCCCGGTGTGACCGCCGGCCGCTGGAAGAGCAGCAGGAACAGGTCGGGGTGGCGCCGGGCCGTGGCCCGCATGCTGCGGGCGAGCAGGCGCAGTTGCTCACGCCAGTCGAGCCCGGGACCGGGCACCTCGATCTCCAGCAGCAGCCGCTCCACGAGGCCGTCGAGGAGTCCCTGCTTGTCGCCGACATGCCGGTAGAGCGTCATCGGGTTCACGTCGAGCTCCTGCGCGACGGCCCGCATCGTGACGGCCGCCAGCCCCTTCCGGGTCGCCAACTCCCATGTCACGTCCAGCACTTGATCACGACTGATCCGCCGTGGCGTCACTTGACATCCTCCCTCGGAGCTACGTATACACAGTATACGTATACGTTGTATATACCGACGGAATCGAGGGAGTGCCCATGCTGACCGTCACCGGCCTGCGCAAACGCTGGGGCCCCGTCCAGGCCCTCGACGGCTTCGACCTCCACATCGAACCCGGCGAGATCTGCGGCCTGATCGGCCACAACGGCGCCGGCAAAACCACCTTCGCCCGCACGGTCGCCGGCCTGGAGCACCCCGACGCGGGCACAGTCCACGCAGCCGGAGTGGACCTCGCCACGGCCCCACGCTCCGCCCACACCCTGATCGGCCTGGCCCCCCAGGAACTGGCCCTCTACCCCACCGCCACCCTCCTCCAGAACCTGCGCCTCTACGGCGGCCTCGCCGGCCTGCGCCGCACCGAACTCCGCGCCGAACTGACCGCCGTAGCCGAGGAGTTGCTCCTCACCGACGTACTCGACCGCCCCGTCGCGACTCTCTCCGGCGGCCAGCAGCGCCGCGCCCAGGCGGCCACGGTCCTCCTCCCCCGCCCCCGCGTCCTGCTGCTCGACGAACCCACCGTCGGCGCCGACCCCACCACCCGCGAAGCGCTGCTACGACTCGTCAGGACCCGCGCCGACGAAGGCGCCGCGATCTGCTACACCACGCACTACCTACCGGAGTTGGAGCACCTGGACGCCACGCTCGCGGTCGCCGCGTCCGGCCGCGTGATCGCCCGCGGCAACCGCGCCGACCTCCTCGACGGCCTGCCCGGCGAGGTCACCATGACGTTCAACGGCCCCGTACCCGGGCACCTGACACAAGCCTCGACCGCCCCCGGCGAACTGCGCTTCAGCACCACGGACCCGGCACAGGAACTGACCCGGATCCTCCGGGACTTGGGCCCCGACACCACCCGAGTCCGCTCGGCCGCGATCCGCGAACCATCACTGGACGACCTCTACCGCGGCCTGGCCACCGGCCAACTCCCCACGGAGACCAGCGATGCGGCCTGACCTCACATGGACCACGTCCCGCCGCACCTGGGCCATGACCCGCCACACCCTCGTCCTGCTCGTCCGGGACCCGGGAACCCCCGTCGCCTACACCGTCATGTCCCTGGTGCTGCTGAGCGTGCTCCACCCGGTGTACGACCGCCTGGCCACCCCCGGCACACCGGGCATCGTGCAGGCCGCTCCGGGCATCGCGGTGATGTTCACACTGCTGGCCCTGGACGTGGCCGGCCAACTCCTGCTCTCCGAACGCACTTGGCACACCTGGGACCGCCTGCGCTCCGGCCCGGCGTCCCCCACGACCATCCTGGCCGGCAAAGCGGCCCCCTTGATCGCACTCTTCCTGATCCAGCAGGCCGTCCTCTTCCTCTTCGCGACCGCGGCCTTCGGCTTCCCTCTCGCCGCCGGCACCTGGCGCGTCCCCCTGCTGGCCCTCCTCTGGGCGGCCTGCGTCACCTCCTGCGGCCTGGCACTCGGCGTCCACGCCCGCACCCAGGGCCAGTTGGCCGCCGCCTCCGACATCGGCGCCCTCACGATCGCCTGCCTCAGCGGCTGCCTGGTCCCCCTCACCCCCCTCACCGTCCTCCCCCACTGGGTCTCCACGGTGGCCCCCGCGACCCTGGGCTACTGGGCCCTCCACGGCTTCCAGTCAGCCGTCACCGGCGACACCCAGGCCTACGCACACTCGACGGCGGTCATCGCGGCCGTCACAGCGGCGGCACTCCTCATCTCGGCCCGCGGCATCCGCCGCTGACGCCGGTGAGAAACACCGAGGCCCGGCTCCCCCCAAGGGAAACCGGGCCTCGCAGAGCCTGACGAACGACGCGGAACCTACAGTCCAGCGGCCTTGCGCAGCGCGTCCACGCGGTCGGTGCGCTCCCACGTGAAGTCGGGGATCTCGCGGCCGAAGTGGCCGTAGGCCGCGGTCTGGGCGTAGATCGGGCGCAGCAGGTCCAGGTCGCGGATGATGGCGGCCGGACGCAGGTCGAAGACCTCGTCGATCGCCTTCTCGATCCGGTCCGTGTCGACCTTGGCCGTGCCGAACGTCTCGACGAACAGACCCACCGGCTCGGCCTTGCCGATCGCGTACGCCACCTGGACCTCGCAGCGCGAGGCGAGGCCCGCGGCGACGACGTTCTTGGCGACCCAGCGCATCGCGTACGCCGCCGAACGGTCCACCTTGGACGGGTCCTTGCCCGAGAACGCGCCGCCACCGTGACGGGCCATGCCGCCGTACGTGTCGATGATGATCTTCCGGCCGGTCAGACCGGCGTCGCCCATCGGGCCGCCGATCTCGAAGCGGCCGGTCGGGTTGACGAGCAGGCGGTAGCCGTCGGTGTCGAGCTTGATGCCCTCTTCCACGAGCGCCTTCAGCTCGGCCTCGACCACGAACTCGCGGATGTCGGGGGCGAGGAGGGACTCCAGGTCGATGTCCGACGCGTGCTGCGAGGAGACGACCACGGTGTCGAGGCGGACGGCCTTGTCGCCGTCGTACTCGATGGTGACCTGGGTCTTGCCGTCGGGGCGCAGGTACGGGATCGTCCCGTTCTTGCGGACCTCCGAGAGGCGCTTGGCGAGGCGGTGCGCCAGGAAGATCGGGAGGGGCATCAGCGTCGGCGTCTCGTCCGTCGCGTAGCCGAACATCAGGCCCTGGTCGCCCGCGCCCTGCTTGTCGAGCTCGTCGTCGTCGCCCTCGACACGGTTCTCGTACGCCGTGTCGACACCCTGCGCGATGTCCGGGGACTGCGCGCCGATGGACACCGACACGCCGCAGGAGGCGCCGTCGAAGCCCTTCTTGGAGGAGTCGTAGCCGATCTCCAGGATCTTGTCGCGGACGAGCTGCGCGATGGGCGCGTAGGTCTTGGTGGTGACCTCACCGGCCACGTGCACCAGGCCGGTCGTGATCAGCGTCTCGACGGCGACCCGGGAGGTCGGGTCCTCCGCCAGAAGCGCGTCGAGAATGGTGTCGCTGATCTGGTCAGCGATCTTGTCGGGGTGACCTTCGGTCACGGACTCCGAGGTGAAAAGGCGACGGGACACAACGCTCCCTGAGGTTGCAGCGGCTGCTGGCTGATCATTGGCGGACGGACGGGAGCTGCGCCCGACATCGTCCGAGAACAGTTTATCGGTCGCGGTCGACAGACGGTCCACCTGTCTCGCCTCTCGGGAAACGCTGTGACCTGCGGCACGCGCATTTTGCCGAATGCCGAGTGCCGTTGGCCAGACCCGCCACGCACCAATGTCAGGTTTCGGCGAACTGACAGACGACTGACAGATGGCTGAAACAATTCAGGCGAGACGGTGTGCGACCAGGTCCCACACGGTCTCGGCCAGGGCTTCCTTGGGACCGTACGGAATGGCGGTCTCGCTTCCGTCGACGCCCAGTACAACCGCCTCGTTCTCCTCGGAGCCGAACGTCTTGCGCTCCCCCACCTCGTTCACCACCAGCAGATCGCACCCTTTGCGGGCCAGTTTGGTACGGCCGTTGGCGAGGACGTCGTCCGTCTCGGCGGCGAACCCGACGACCACCTGGCCGGGGCGGGCCCGGTCGGCGGAGATCTCCGCGAGGATGTCCGGATTCCGCACCAGGACGATCGGGTCGGGTTCCTTGTCGTCCTTCTTCTTGATCTTCCCGGTCGCGTACTCCGCCGGCCGGAAGTCCGCGACCGCCGCGGCCATGACGACCGCGTCCGCGTCCGCGGCGGCCTTCAGCACCGCTTCCCGCAGCTGTACGGCGGTCCCGACCGGGACGACGTCCACGCCCGCCGGGTCCGGCAGTCCCGTGTTCGCGGCGATCAGCGTGACCCGGGCCCCCCGGGCGGCGGCGGTGCGCGCGAGGGCGTAACCCTGCTTGCCGGAAGAGCGGTTGCCGAGGAAGCGGACCGGGTCGAGGGGCTCGCGGGTGCCGCCGGCGCTGACGACGACGTGCCGGCCCGTGAGGTCGGGCTCGGTGACACCCCGCGCGAGCACCCGGCGGCAGACCTCGAAGATCTCGGTGGGGTCGGGCAGTCGGCCCTTGCCGGTGTCGACGCCGGTCAGCCGGCCGACGGCCGGTTCGATCACGACGGCGCCGCGGCGGCGCAGTGTCGCCACGTTCTCCTGGGTGGCCGGGTGTTCCCACATCTCCGTGTGCATGGCGGGCGCGAAGACGACCGGACAGCGGGCGGTGAGAAGGGTGTTGGTGAGGAGGTCGTCGGCCAGGCCGTGGGCCGCCTTCGCCAGCATGTCGGTCGTCGCCGGTGCCACGATCACCAGGTCGGCGCTCTGTCCGATACGCACGTGCGGGACCTCGTGCACGTCGTCCCACACCTCGGTCGAGACGGGGTGCCCGGAGAGCGCGGACCAGGTGGCCGCGCCGACGAAGTGCAGGGCGGACGCGGTGGGTACGACACGGACGTCGTGCCCCGACTCCGTCAGTCTGCGCAGCAGCTCGCACGCCTTGTACGCGGCGATGCCACCGCTGACCCCCAGAACGACCTTGGGCTTGTCCACCGTCTCTCCCCGAATTCGGAAACGTGCGTGCGACTCGTACGACTCGTGCGACCTGTACGACTCCATGACACACCACAGGCCCGACAGTCGCTGCCGGGCCTGTGGATAAAGCTGCTGCGTCTCAGGTCGCGGGGCCCTCGACGGCCTCGGAGGTCAGCAGACCCGCGTTGATCTCGCGCAGGGCGATGGAGAGCGGCTTCTCGTGGACGTGGGTGTCGACGAGCGGACCGACGTACTCCAGGAGGCCCTCGCCGAGCTGCGAGTAGTACGCGTTGATCTGACGGGCACGCTTGGCGGCGTAGATCACGAGGCTGTACTTCGAATCGGTGGCCTCAAGAAGCTCGTCGATCGGAGGGTTGATGATGCCCTCGGGAGCGGTGATGGAAGAGGACACGCTCTGCCTTCCGAAAGATGGGATGAGATCGGAAAAACGATCACACAACTTCCATCAAGGCTAGCAGCTCGCGCGCTACGTCCTCGACGGAGGTGTTGACCAGGGTCGCGTCGAACTCGGGCTCCGCCGCGAGCTCGATCTTGGCCGCGTCCAGGCGGCGCTCGATCACCTCGGGCGGCTCGGTGCCCCGTCCGGTGAGCCGGCGCACCAGCTCCTCCCAGGAGGGAGGGGCCAGGAACACCGAGTGCGCCTCGGACATGGACTCGCGGACCTGCCGGGCACCCTGGAGATCGATCTCCAGGAGGACCGGCACACCGGACTCCAGGTGTTCGAGCACAGCCGTACGCGGCGTGCCGTAGCGGTTGCCGGCGAATTCGGCCCACTCCAGCAGCTCGCCGTTGGCGATCAGCTTGTCCATCTCCTCGTCGGAGACGAAGAAGTAGTGGACGCCGTGCTTCTCGCCGGGGCGGGGCCTGCGGGTCGTCGCCGACACCGAGAGCCACACCTCGGGGTGTTGCTTGCGCATATGGGCGACGACCGTGCTCTTGCCGACCCCAGAGGGGCCGGAGAGCACGGTCAGCCGCGGACGTACGTCCGGGGGCTCGGGGGTCGTCCCCCGGAATGTTGCAGCCATGCAGCGATTATTCCAGCAATCCCGGTGTGCCCGGGACTCCTGGTCCGGAGTGACCGGACTCAGGAACCAGTGCTGCCGAACTCACGCTCCAGGGAGGCGATCTGGTTGGAACCAAGGCCACGGACACGGCGGCTCTCGGAGATACCGAGTCGCTCCATGATCTGCTTGGCGCGGACTTTGCCCACGCCGGGCAGGGACTCAAGCAGGGCGGAGACCTTCATCTTGCCGATGACGTCGTTCTCCTGGCCCTGCTTGATGACGTCATGCAGGGAGGCGCCGGAGTGCTTGAGTCGATTCTTGACCTCGGCCCGCTCCCGGCGAGCCGCGGCGGCCTTTTCGAGCGCGGCTGCGCGCTGTTCAGGGGTAAGGGGCGGAAGAGCCACGCCTACGTCACCTCGGATGTCGAACTGTCGGATACGGACCGGTGAGGAACCTAGTCGCCCCACACCTGGGGAGCTACGAGCAACACGCTTGCCCGTTAACTCTGCTCGGAGACTAGCGGCCAGGGACGCCAGAGTCAGCGAGAACAGAGGAAAAGTCCTGGTCAGCCTGCGCCAGGACGGACATTTCCGGCATAACGCCCCTGATTTGAGGATGTATTCAGACTCAAGTCGCTCCGGAGTCGCTCGTCGAGCCACTCATCGGAGGACTCGATCGACCCGTTCGAACACCTCAGACGGTCGCAAAGGCGACGCGGATCTCCTCCGCGAAGCCGTCCGAGGCCGTCCGCAGGGCTCCCACGTCGGGACCGTGACGTAGAACACTCCGGCTCACGTTCGGGACGACGTTGCGCAGCGCCTTCCCGAAGACCCCGGGGAGATCGGCCGGAGTGGCCCCCTGAGCCCCGACTCCGGGCGCGAGGAGCGGACCGTTGATGTCGAGGTCGTACGACGACAGGTCCCCCAGCGTGGCGCCGATGACCGCCCCGAAGGAGCCCAGGGGCTTCTCCCCCGTGTTCTCTGCGGCGAGGTGGGCCAGCATGGTCGCTCCGACGTTCCGGCCGTCCGCGCGGACCGCGTGCTGCACCTCGCCGCCCTCCGGGTTGGAGGTCAGCGCGAGCACGAAGAGCCCGGCGCCGCTCTCGCGGGCCAGGGCGATCGCCGGGGCGAGCGAGCCGTAGCCGAGATACGGCGAGACGGTCAGCGCGTCGGAGAACAGCGGGGAGTCCTTCCGGAGGAAGGACTCGGCGTACGCGGCCATGGTCGAGCCGATGTCGCCGCGCTTGGCGTCCATCACGACGAGCGCGCCGGCCGCCCGTGCCTCCTCGACGGACTTCTCCAGGACGGCGATCCCGCGTGAGCCGAAGCGCTCGAAGAACGCGCTCTGCGGCTTGAGGACGGCGACCCGGTCGGCGAGAGCCTCGACGACCGTGCGGCTGAACCGTTCCAGGCCGGCCACGTCGTCGTTCAGGCCCCACTCGGTGAGCAGCGAGGCGTGCGGGTCGATGCCGACGCAGAGCGGGCCGCGTTCGTCCATGGCCCGGCGGAGACGTGCGCCGAAGGGTTCGAGAGGGCTCATACCGGCTTCCTTGCGTCGGCGCCGACCGCGTCGGCGAGAGTGGCGTACGGGCTCGTGCGCAGGCGTGCGGCGAGGCCCTTGTGGATGGTGCGGCCCCAGAAGGGCCCTTCGTAGATGAAGGCGCTGTAGCCCTGCACGAGCGTGGCGCCGGCGAGGATGCGCTGCCAGGCGTCCTCGGCGTTCTCGATGCCGCCGACGCCCACGAGGGTGATGCGGTCACCCACGCGTGCGTAGAGGCGGCGCAGTACCTCCAGGGAACGAGCCTTCAGCGGGGCTCCGGACAGTCCGCCGGTCTCCTTGACGAGTTCGGGTTCGGATGTCAGACCGAGGCCCTCGCGCGCGATGGTGGTGTTCGTGGCGATGATGCCGTCCAGGCCGAGTTCCAGGGCAAGGTCGGCGACGGCGTCCACGTCCTCGTCGGCGAGGTCCGGGGCGATCTTCACCAGGAGCGGGACGTGTCGGTCGGTCACGGCGCGGTCGGCGGCCTCGCGGACGGCGCTCAGCAGCGGGCGCAGCGCCTCGGTCGCCTGGAGGTTGCGCAGCCCGGGCGTGTTGGGTGACGACACGTTGACGACGAGATAGTCGGCGTGCCGGGCGAGCCGCTCGGTCGACTTCACGTAGTCGCCGACGGCCTCCTCCTCGGGTACGACCTTGGTCTTGCCGATGTTGACGCCCACGACGGTCCGGAAGACCGCCGCACGCGCCTCCAGACGGGCCGCCACGGCCGCGGAGCCCTCGTTGTTGAAGCCCATGCGGTTGATGAGCGCCCGGTCCGGCACGAGGCGGAACAGCCGCTTCTTGGGGTTGCCGGGCTGCGGCTCCCCCGTGACCGTGCCGATCTCGACGTGGTCGAAGCCGAGCATCGACATGCCGTCGATCGCGACCGCGTTCTTGTCGAAGCCCGCCGCGAGCCCGAAGGGGCCGTGCATGCGCAGCCCGAACGCCTCCGTGCGCAGCTCCTCGTACCGGGGCGCGAGGGCGGCCGCGACGAACGTCCGCAGCACGGGGATGCGGGCGGCGAGCCGGATCCAGCGGAAGGCGAGGTGATGGGCCTGCTCCGGGTCCATCCGTTTGAAGACCAGACGGAAGAAAAGCTTGTACATGTCTCAGGTGTCCTTCGAAACCTCGTGAGCCTCATGAAGAGGGGGACACCGTTTCCGGTGTCCCCCTCAGGGCTGCTAGTCGCGGGCCGCGGTCAGGTGTTCGGCGTGTTCCTGGAGTGAACGCACTCCCACGTCCCCGTGGTTGAGGGCGTCGATGCCCTGGACGGCGGCGGCGAGCGCCTGGACCGTCGTGAGGCAGGGCACGGACCGCGCCACGGCCGCCGTACGGATCTCGTAGCCGTCGAGGCGGCCGCCGGTGCCGTAGGGCGTGTTGACGATGAGGTCGACCTCGCCGTCGTGGATGAGCTGGACGATGGTCTTCTCGCCGTTCGGGCCGACGCCCTCGGACTGCTTGCGGACGACCGTCGCGTTCAGGCCGTTGCGCCGCAGGACCTCGGCGGTGCCGGACGTGGCGAGCAACTCGAAGCCGTGGGCGACCAGTTCGCGCGCCGGGAAGATCATCGAGCGCTTGTCGCGGTTGGCGACCGAGATGAACGCGCGGCCCTTGGTGGGCAGCGGGCCGTAGGCGCCCGCCTGGGACTTGGCGTACGCCGTGCCGAAGACGGAGTCGATGCCCATGACCTCGCCGGTGGAGCGCATCTCCGGGCCCAGCACCGTGTCGACGCCGCGCCCGTGGATGTCGCGGAAACGCGACCACGGCATGACGGCCTCCTTGACGGAGATCGGCGCGTCCAGCGGGAGTTCGCCGCCGTCGCCGTGGGCCGGTAGCAGCCCCTCGGCGCGCAGTTCGGCGACGGTCGCGCCCAGCGAGATGCGGGCGGCGGCCTTCGCGAGCGGTACCGCGGTCGCCTTCGAGGTGAAGGGGACCGTACGGGACGCGCGCGGGTTGGCCTCCAGGACGTAGAGGATGTCGCCGGCCATCGCGAACTGGATGTTGATCAGTCCGCGGACGCCGACTCCCTTGGCGATGGCTTCGGTTGAGGCCCGCAGGCGCTTGATGTCGAAGCCGCCCAGGGTGATCGGCGGCAGGGCGCAGGCCGAGTCGCCGGAGTGGATGCCGGCCTCCTCGATGTGCTCCATGACGCCGCCGAGGTAGAGCTCGTGGCCGTCGTAGAGCGCGTCGACGTCGATCTCGATGGCGTCGTCCAGGAAGCGGTCGACCAGGACCGGCCGGGAGGGGCTGATCTCGGTGGACTCGGCGATGTACGACTCCAGGCGGGTCTCGTCGTAGACGATCTCCATGCCGCGGCCGCCGAGGACGTACGACGGGCGGACGAGGACCGGGTACCCGATCTCGTCGGCGATGGCCTTGGCGCCCACGAAGGTCGTCGCGGTGCCGTGCTTGGGGGCGGGGAGGCCCGCCTCCGCGAGGACCTGGCCGAAGGCGCCGCGGTCCTCGGCGGCGTGGATCGCCTCGGGCGGGGTGCCGACGATCGGGACGCCGTTGTCCTTGAGGGCCTGGGCGAGACCGAGCGGGGTCTGGCCGCCGAGCTGCACGATGACGCCCGCGACCGGACCGGCCAGGGACTCCGCGTGGACGATCTCCAGCACGTCTTCCAACGTGAGCGGCTCGAAGTACAGGCGGTCGGAGGTGTCGTAGTCCGTGGAGACGGTCTCGGGGTTGCAGTTGACCATCACGGTCTCGTAGCCCGCGTCGCTCAGCGCGAAGGAGGCATGGACGCAGGAGTAGTCGAACTCGATGCCCTGGCCGATGCGGTTGGGGCCCGACCCCAGGATGATGACCGCGGGCTTCTCGCGCGGGGCGACCTCGTTCTCCTCGTCGTAGGACGAGTAGAAGTACGGGGTCTTCGCGGCGAACTCGGCGGCGCAGGTGTCGACCGTCTTGTAGACCGGGCGGATGCCGAGCGCGTGCCGGACCTCGCGGACGACATCCTCGCGCAGCCCGCGGATCTCGCCGATCTGCTGGTCGGAGAAACCGTGCCGCTTGGCCTCGGCGAGCAGCTCCGGGTCCAGCTTGTCGGCGGCGGCCAGCTCGTCGGCGATCTCCTTGATGAGGAAGAGCTGGTCGACGAACCAGGGGTCGATCTTCGTGTACTCGAAGATCTCCTCCTGGGTGGCGCCCGCGCGGATGGCCTGCATGACGGTGTTGATCCGGCCGTCGGTGGGCCGTACGGCCTCCTCCAGGAGCTGGATCTTGTCGCCGGGCTCGCCGACGAAGGTGAACTGGCTGCCCTTCTTCTCCAGCGAGCGCAGCGCCTTCTGGAAGGCCTCGGTGAAGTTCCGGCCGATGGCCATGGCCTCGCCGACCGACTTCATGGTGGTCGTCAGGGTCGAGTCGGCGCTCGGGAACTTCTCGAAGGCGAAGCGCGGTGCCTTCACGACGACGTAGTCGAGGGTCGGCTCGAAAGAGGCCGGGGTCTCGCGCGTGATGTCGTTCGGGATCTCGTCGAGCGTGTAGCCGACGGCCAGCTTGGCGGCGATCTTGGCGATCGGGAAGCCGGTCGCCTTGGAGGCGAGGGCCGAGGAACGGGACACGCGCGGGTTCATCTCGATGACGATGACGCGGCCGTCGACCGGGTCGATCGCGAACTGGATGTTGCAGCCGCCGGTGTCGACGCCGACCTCGCGGATGATCGCGATGCCCACGTCACGCAGTACCTGGTACTCGCGGTCGGTCAGCGTCATCGCCGGGGCGACGGTGATCGAGTCGCCGGTGTGCACGCCCATGGGGTCGAAGTTCTCGATGGAGCAGACGACCACGACGTTGTCGTTCTTGTCGCGCATCAGCTCCAGCTCGTACTCCTTCCAGCCGAGGATGGACTCCTCCAGGAGGACCTCGGTGGTGGGAGACAGCGTGAGGCCCTGGCCGGCGATGCGGCGCAACTCCTCCTCGTCGTGCGCGAAACCGGAGCCGGCGCCGCCCATGGTGAACGAGGGGCGGACGACGACCGGGTAGCCGCCGAGGGTGTCGACGCCGGCGATCACGTCGTCCATGGAGTGGCAGATGACCGAGCGGGCGGACTCGCCGTAGCCGATCTTCTGGCGGACGGCCTCGACGACATCCTTGAAGAGGTTGCGGTCCTCACCCTTGTGGATGGCCTCGACGTTGGCGCCGATCAGCTCGACGCCGTACTTCTCCAGGGTGCCCGCCTCGTGCAGCGAGATGGCGGTGTTGAGCGCCGTCTGACCGCCCAGGGTGGGCAGGAGGGCGTCGGGGCGCTCCTTGGCGATGATCTTCTCGACGAAGTCCGGGGTGATCGGCTCGACGTAGGTGGCGTCGGCGATCTCCGGGTCGGTCATGATCGTCGCCGGGTTGGAGTTGACCAGGATGACGCGGAGGCCCTCGGCGCGCAGGATGCGGCAGGCCTGGGTGCCGGAGTAGTCGAACTCGGCGGCCTGGCCGATGACGATCGGGCCGGAGCCGATGACCAGGACGGACTGGATATCGGTGCGCTTAGGCACGCTGGCCCTCCATCAAAGACGTGAAGCGGTCGAACAGGTAGGCGGCGTCGTGCGGGCCGGCTGCCGCCTCGGGGTGGTACTGGACGCTGAACGCCGGCCGGTCGAGCAGTCGCAGCCCCTCGACGACCTGGTCGTTCAGGCAGACGTGTGAGACCTCGGCGCGGCCGTACGGCGTGTCGGAGACCTTGTCGAGGGGCGCGTCGACGGCGAAGCCGTGGTTGTGCGCGGTGACCTCGACCTTGCCGGTCGTACGGTCCTGCACGGGCTGGTTGATGCCCCGGTGGCCGTACTTCAGCTTGTACGTGCCGAAGCCGAGCGCGCGGCCGAGGATCTGGTTGCCGAAGCAGATGCCGAAGAGCGGGGTGCCGCGCTCCAGGACCGCCCGCATGACGGCGACCGGGTGGTCGGCGGTGGCGGGGTCGCCGGGTCCGTTGGAGAAGAAGACCCCGTCGGGCTGTACGGCGTAGACGTCCTCGACGGTCGCGGTGGCCGGGAGCACGTGCACCTCGATGCCGCGCTCGGCCATGCGGTGCGGGGTCATGCCCTTGATGCCGAGGTCGACGGCGGCGACGGTGAACTTCTTCTCACCGATCGCGGGGACGACGTACGTCTCCTTGGTGGCGACCTCGGCGGAGAGGTTCGCGCCCGTCATCTCGGGGGCCTGGCGCACCTCGGCGAGCATGGTGTCGTCGTCGGGCAACGTGGGCCCGGAGAAGATGCCGACGCGCATGGCGCCGCGCTCGCGCAGATGGCGGGTCAACGCGCGCGTGTCGATGCCGGAGATCCCGACGACGCCCTGGTTGCGCAGTTCCTCGTCCAGGGAGCGGCGGGAGCGCCAGTTGGACGGCACGCGCGCGGGGTCGCGCACCACGTAACCGGCGACCCAGATGCGGGCCGACTCGGAGTCCTCGTCGTTCACCCCGGTGTTGCCGATGTGCGGGGCGGTCATCACGACGACCTGGCGGTGGTACGACGGGTCGGTCAGGGTCTCCTGGTAGCCGGTCATGCCGGTGGAGAACACGGCCTCGCCGAAGGTCACCCCCACGGACCCGTAGGCGCGGCCGCGGAAGATCCGGCCGTCCTCCAGGACGAGTACGGCGGGAACCTTGGCGGCTCCCCTGGTGGAGGTCGTCATCGTGCGCCTTCCGTGTCGGTCGTTTCGAGACTCTTGTTGATCATGCTGTTCAGGGTGTCGACCCACTCCGTGTGCTCGGCCGCGTGGTCGGAGCGGAACCCGGAGTCGATCAGCCGGTCCCCGTGCGCCCACGTCACGACCAGCAGCCCGCCCTCGCTGAGGACCTTCCCGGCGATGCCCTTGCCGAGCAGTGCCTCGCGCAGCGCGCCGGCCGGGATGAAGAAGTCGGTGGCTCCCGGTCGTACGACATCCAGGCCGGCCTCAGTCAGCGTCAGCTCGACCCGGCTGCGGGTGCCCAGGCCGTGCGCCACGATGCGGTCGAGCCACTGGCCTGCGGTGGTGGAGCCGTGGTAGCGGCCACTCATCGACAACACAGCCAGTTTCGCCTCGCCCACCTCTTCCGGCGCGGTGGGCAGCTCCGGGACGTCACCCTGGAGCGTGCCGCGCCACTTCCAGCCCTCGCGCATCAGCCAGTAGACGAGCGCGATGAAGAGGGCGAGGCCGACGAGCCAGCCGATACGGGCGGCCCAGTCGGTCACCGGGGCGGACTTCTCCCCGGCCGCGAGGTGGGTCAGTTCCAGAGGTGTCACGTGAGCTTCCCGTCGACGAGCGTGGCCTTGCCCCGGAGCCAGGTGTGCGTCACACGGCCCGGCAGCTCACGCCCCTCGTACGGGGTGTTGCGACTGCGCGAAGCGAAGCCCGCGGGGTCCACCGACCCACGGTATTCCGTGTCGACGAGCGTGAGGTTGGCGGGCTCACCAGCCGAGACGGGACGGCCGTGCCCCACCGCCCGCCCGATCTCGGCGGGCTTGACGGACATGCGCTCGGCGACCCCGGTCCAGGTGAGGAGCCCCGTGTCCACCATGGTCTCCTGCACCACTGACAACGCGGTCTCCAGGCCGACCATCCCCATGGCGGCGGCGGCCCACTCGCAGTCCTTGTCCTCGTGCGGGTGCGGGGCGTGGTCGGTGGCGACGATGTCGATCGTGCCGTCGGCGAGCGCCTCGCGCAGGGCCAGCACATCGCGCTCGGTGCGCAGCGGCGGGTTGACCTTGAAGACGGGGTTGTAGGAGCGCACCAGCTCATCCGTGAGGAGGAGGTGGTGCGGGGTGACCTCGGCGGTGACGTCGATGCCCCGGGACTTGGCCCAGCGGACGATCTCGACGGACCCGGCGGTCGACAGGTGGCAGATGTGGACGCGGGAACCGACGTGCTCGGCGAGCAGGACATCCCGGGCGATGATCGATTCCTCGGCCACCGCGGGCCAGCCCCCGAGCCCGAGTTCGGCGGAGACGACACCCTCGTTCATCTGGGCGCCCTCGGTGAGGCGCGGCTCCTGCGCGTGCTGGGCGACGACTCCCCCGAAGGCCTTCACGTACTCCAGCGCCCGGCGCATGATCACCGCGTCGTCGACGCACTTGCCGTCGTCGGAGAAGACGGTGACCCCGGCGGCCGACTCGTGCATCGCGCCCAGCTCGGCGAGCTTCTTGCCCTCCAGGCCGACGGTGACGGCGCCGATGGGCTGCACATCGCAGTACCCGTGCTCCTGGCCGAGCCGGTAGACCTGCTCGACGACACCGGCGGTGTCGGCGACCGGGAAGGTGTTGGCCATGGCGAACACGGCCGTGTAGCCCCCGCTGGCGGCCGCGCGGGTGCCGGTCAGGACGGTCTCGGAGTCCTCGCGGCCGGGCTCGCGGAGGTGGGTGTGCAGGTCGACGAGGCCGGGCAGCAGCACCTTGCCGTCGGCCTCGACGACCTCGGCACCTTCGGCGGACAGTCCGCTGCCGACCTCGGCGATGGTGTCCCCGTCGATCAGCACGTCCTGCGGCTCGCCGCCGAGGACCTTCGCACCGCGGATCAGGATCTTGCTCATGTGACTTACTTCTCCTCGATACGGGCGTGGCTGACGGCGGGTTCGTTGCCGCCCAGAAGCAGATAGAGCACGGCCATCCGGATGGACACTCCGTTTGCGACCTGCTCGACGACGGTGCAGCGGTCCGAGTCGGCGACCTCGGCGGTGATCTCCATGCCCCGGACCATCGGCCCCGGGTGCATCACGATGGCGTGCTCGGGCATCTTCGCCATGCGGTGGCCGTCGAGACCGTAGCGCCGCGAGTACTCGCGCTCGGTCGGGAAGAAGGCCGCGTTCATCCGCTCGCGCTGGACGCGCAGCAGCATCACCGCGTCGGACTTGGAGAGCGTGCTGTCGAGGTCGTACGAGACCTCGCAGGGCCAGGCCTCGACGCCGACCGGCACCAGGGTGGGCGGGGCGACGAGGGTGACCTCGGCGCCGAGGGTGTGCAGCAGATCGACGTTCGAGCGGGCCACCCGGCTGTGCAGGATGTCGCCGACGAGCGTGATCCGCTTGCCGTCCAGGTCCTGCCCGAGCCCGGCGTCCCGGCCGACGAGCCGGCGCCGCATGGTGAACGCGTCCAGCAGGGCCTGCGTCGGGTGCTGGTGGGTGCCGTCACCGGCGTTGATGACGGCCGCGTCGATCCACCCGGAGGTGGCGAGCCGATACGGCGCTCCGGAGGCGCCGTGCCGGATGACGACCGCGTCGACGCCCATGGCCTCCAGGGTCTGCGCGGTGTCCTTCAGGGACTCGCCCTTGGAGACGCTCGACCCCTTGGCGGTGAAGTTGATGACGTCGGCGGAGAGGCGCTTCTCGGCGGCTTCGAAGGAGATACGCGTGCGCGTGGAGTCCTCGAAGAAGAGGTTGACGACGGTACGGCCGCGCAGGGTCGGCAGTTTCTTGATCGGCCGGTCGGCGACCCTGGCCATCTCCTCGGCGGTGTCGAGGATCAGGACGGCGTCGTCGCGGGTGAGGTCGGCGGCCGAGATGAGATGACGCTGCATCTGTCAGGCTCCGTAAGGCAGTTCAGGTCGGGATCCGGGGTCTGGGGGAGGTCCCCCAGAAGGCGCGGCCGGGCATGCGGGGGCGCGGCGTGCCACAGGGGCACGGCGTCCGGCCGCTAAGGGGTCTGCTTGACGCCGAGCAGCACGGTGTCGCGACCGTCCTCCTCGGCGAGCTGGACCTTGACCGTCTCCCGCAGCGACGTGGGGAGGTTCTTGCCGACGTAGTCGGCGCGGATGGGCAGTTCGCGGTGGCCTCTGTCGACCAGGACCGCGAGCTGCACCGCGCGCGGGCGCCCGATGTCGTTCAGGGCGTCGAGGGCGGCGCGGATGGTGCGGCCGGAGAAGAGCACGTCGTCGACGAGGACGACCAGGCGGCCGTCGATGCCGTCACCGGGGATGTCGGTGCGGGCCAGCGCGCGGGGCGGGTGCATGCGCAGGTCGTCGCGGTACATGGTGATGTCGAGGGAGCCGACCGGGATCTTGCGGTCGGTGATCTCTTCGAGCTTGACGGCGAGCCGCTGGGCGAGGAAGACGCCCCGGGTCGGGATGCCGAGGAGCACCACGTCGTCGGCGCCCTTGGCGCGCTCGACGATCTCGTGGGCGATGCGGGTCAGGACCCGCGCGATGTCGGGGGCTTCGAGAACCGGCCGGGCATCGGACTCGTACTGCTGGGTGTCCATAAGAAACGGACCTCCTTCTCCGCCTCACGGGACGGACCTTAAAGGACGTCGGATTTGCGCCATCCACGGTAGCAGGCCGGGGCGACACCCCTGATCACCCCTATGGAGTAATCGGACACCGGTACCACGGAAGAGCCGGTGCGGACCATTCGGCTTGACGCAGCAGCGTAACGCTGCGTAACCTCACAGTGAGTTACCAGCCGCGCGGCGCGGAAACACTGCAGCCGCGTCGACACAGTGTCCGGGAGCTATATGTCCAGCGAATACGCCAAACAGCTCGGGGCCAAGCTCCGGGCCATCCGCACCCAGCAGGGCCTTTCCCTCCACGGTGTCGAGGAGAAGTCACAGGGACGCTGGAAGGCGGTCGTGGTCGGGTCGTACGAGCGCGGCGACCGTGCCGTGACCGTGCAGCGTCTCGCCGAGTTGGCTGACTTCTACGGGGTTCCGGTGCAGGAGCTGCTGCCGGGCACCACGCCGGGCGGGGCCGCCGAGCCGCCGCCGAAGCTCGTGCTGGACCTGGAGCGGCTGGCCCACGTGCCCGCCGAGAAGGCCGGCCCGCTGCAGCGCTACGCGGCGACGATCCAGTCCCAGCGCGGCGACTACAACGGCAAGGTGCTCTCGATCCGCCAGGACGACCTGCGCACACTCGCCGTCATCTACGACCAGTCGCCCTCGGTCCTCACCGAGCAGCTCATCAGCTGGGGCGTACTGGACGCGGACGCGCGTCGCGCGGTCTCCCACGAGGAGAACTGAGCCGCTCCCGCCGAGCCGCTTCCCGTCTCAGCAGAAACGTGCCGCCGGGGTGGCCGGAACTTCACCGTTCCGGTCACCCCGGCGGCTTTCTGCGGGCCTCAGGAGCCTCACGCGTACGGGAACGCCCCCATGCCCACGGGAACGCCGGAGGGCCCGCAGCGGTCGTGCTGCGGGCCCTCCGGCGTTTCGCTCGCGTACTGCTTACGCCTCGTCGCGGCGCAGCGAGGGCTTCAGGTCCTTGAAACGGCCCAGCAGGCCGTTCACGAACGAGGGCGACTCGTCCGTGGAGAACTCCTTCGCCAGCTGCACCATCTCGTCGAGGACGACGGCGTCCGGGGTCTCGTCGGCCCAGATCAGCTCGTAGGCGCCGAGGCGCAGGATGTTGCGGTCCACCACGGGCATGCGGTCGAGCGTCCAGCCGACCGAGTACTGCGCGATCAGCTCGTCGATGCGGCGCGCGTGCTGCGCGTACCCCTCGACCAGCTCCATCGTGTACTCGCTGACCGGGGGCTGCCGGGTGTCGTCCCGGGAGAGCCGGATCCAGTCCGCGAGGACGGTCTGGACGCCGACACCGCGCTGGTCGCCCTCGAAGAGGATCTGGAAGGCGCGCTTGCGGGCCGTATTGCGGGCAGCCACGGTTAGCTGTTCACCCGGCCGAGGTAGTCGCTCGTGCGGGTGTCGACCTTAATCTTCTCACCGGTGGTGATGAAGAGAGGCACGTTGATCTGGTGGCCGGTCTCCAGGGTGGCGGGCTTGGTGCCGCCGGTGGAGCGGTCGCCCTGGACGCCGGGCTCGGTCTCCTGGATGACCAGCTCGACGGCGGCCGGCAGCTCGACGAAGAGCACCTCGCCCTCGTGCTGGGCGACCGAGGCGGTGAAGCCCTCGATCAGGAAGTTGGCGGCGTCGCCGACGGCCTTGCGGTCGACCATGAGCTGGTCGTAGGTCTCCATGTCCATGAAGACGAAGTACTCGCCGTCCATGTACGAGAACTGCATGTCGCGCTTGTCGACAGTGGCCGTCTCGACCTTGACGCCGGCGTTGAACGTCTTGTCGACGACCTTGCCGGAGAGCACGTTCTTGAGCTTGGTGCGCACGAAGGCAGGGCCCTTGCCGGGCTTGACGTGCTGGAACTCGACGACGGACCAGAGCTGGCCCCCGTCGAGCTTGAGCACCAGGCCGTTCTTGAGGTCGTTCGTGGAAGCCACGGTTGCGGAATCTCCTGGACTGACGTGGACGACCACGGGACCCGCGCACAGCTCGGAAAAGCTAGAGCGCGAGCAGCTCCTTGGTCGTGATGGTGAGTAGCTCGGGTCCGCCGTCCGCCTGAGGGCGTACGACGAGCGTGTCATCGATCCGGACACCGCCCCGGCCCGGGAGGTGAACCCCCGGTTCGACGGTGACCGGCACGCAAGCGTCCAGTTTACCCATGGCCGCGGGGGCCAGCTGCGGCTCCTCGTCGATTTCGAGTCCGACACCGTGACCGGTGAGGGCCGCGAGGCCTTCCGAGTACCCCGCGGAGTCCAGTACCTGGCGGGCCGCGCGGTCCACATCACGGTAGGCGGCGCCGGGGGTCAGGGACTCCCGTGCAGCGCGCTGGGCGGCGAAGACGAGGTCGTACAGCTCGATCTGCCAGTCGGCGGGAGAGGTCCCGATGACGAACGTACGGCCGATCTCACAGCGGTATCCGCGATACGTGGCGCCGAGGCAGACGGAAAGGAAATCTCCTTCCTCGACCCGGCGATCGGTCGGCCGGTGGCCGGGTCTGCCGGAGTGCGGACCGGTGGCGACGGAGGTGGCGAAGGCCGGGCCCTCCGCGCCGTGGTCGACGAGCCGTCGCTCCAGTTCGAGGGCGAGGTGGCGTTCGGTACGGCCGACGAGGATCGACTCCAGCAGCTCTCCGAGGGCCTGGTCGGCGATCTCGGCGGCGATTCTCAGACAGGAGATCTCCTCCTCGTCCTTGACGACCCGGAGTTGCTCGACCGCGCCGCCGATGTCGGTGAGGCGGAGTGTGGGGGCGATCGAGCGGAGGGCTCGGTGGCGAGTCACGGTGAGGTGATGCTCCTCCACGGCCATGGATTCGGCACCGTGCGCTGCCGCGAGGTCCGCGGCGGACACGGCGGGGTCGCCGTCGGGGCCGGGGAGTGTATGGACGCGCAGGGTTTCGTCGGGACGGCCCTCCGCGGGGCGCTCGTCCAGCGGGACCGTGCAGACCAGCAGGTCCTCGCGCTTGCCCAGGAGCAGAACGGTGCCCTGCGGGGCTGGACCGGCCAAGTAGCGCACGTTGGCTGGATTGGTGACCAGCGCGGATTGGCTGCCGCCGGCTTGGGCTCGGTCCCTGAGCCTTGCTCGGCGGGCTGCGTAGACCTCTGACATGAGATGAGCGTAGGAGGGGTGGCTGGATTGTGCTGGTTGGGAGAGTGCCGTTCGGGGGACGGAGCTTGCGTTTCGGCTGCGCGCCGGTGGGGGCTGGGCGCGCAGTTCCCCGCGCCCCTTGGGGAATGACCCTCCCCTTGGCTACCAGCTCGGGGGGCTTGCTATCGAGCGGGACAGGACGTCGTTCAGGACCTGGGCCGTCTGTTGGACGTCCATCTGGGAGTTGTCGATGATCGGGAGGCCCGAGCCGTACCAACCCGCCATGCGGCCGTGGATGCGGGCGACCTCTTCGTCGGTGAGGCGGCGGTTGCCGGCGCGTTTGGCGTTGCGTTCCAGGACGATTTCCAGGCCCGGCAACAGGACCACCGGGAGGAGGCCGGGGCCCACGTGGCGTTTCCAGCCGCCGAGGCCTACGACCGGGCGGTCGGGGAAGACCGCGTCGTCGAGGATGCAGGAGATGCCGTTGGCGAGGAAGTTGCGGGCGGAGAAGCCGCAGGTGCGGCGGGCCAGGCGGTACTGGGCCTCGGAGTGGTCGTTCCAGCCCGACTGCGGATCGGCGAAGCCCGAGCGGACCCACTCACGGACGTCGTCGAGGCTGATGTGGGCGGTGGGGACCCGGCGGTGGTCCGCCCAGTACTTGGCGACGCTCGTCTTGCCCGCGCCTGCGGGGCCGATGAGCAGCACCGCGAGGGTGGTGGAGGTCGGGTCGGGTGCTGCCGTGGCCGGTGGAGCGCTGGGCATGGGCACGGGGCCGCCCGGCGGGAGCTGGATGTGGCCGGTGGTGTCCGGGGTGCGGCTCGGCATCGTGTGCGGCACCGGCGGGGTGGGCGCGAAACCCGGGGCCGGTGGCGGGGGTGGCACGGGGGCCGGGCCCGGTTGGGGCGGTCCCGAGTGTTGTCCGGCCGGGGACCAACCGGTGGTCGGTCCCTGCCCCGGCTGGTGGGGCGGCGGCAGCGGTGACCCCACTGCATGCTGCATCCGGTGCCACTCCGTCTCGTACAAGGCAATTGGCGCTGGCAGCGGGCCCGAACCCCGCTCCGTACCGAACGGTACCTTCCCCGGCCGCCATTTGGTGAACGGCCGGGGAGCGGCCGAAGTGCCCATCCCCGTAAGGCAAATGGGAGGGAACGGGCGTCGCCGGACTTACTCGCCCACTTCGCCGTACGCGGCGAGCAGGACGGCCGGGTCGGGGCCCTCCAGGACGGTCGGCTTGGCGAGGCCGTCGAGGACGATGAAGCGCAGCAGGTCGCCGCGGGACTTCTTGTCGACCTTCATGTTCTCCAGCAGCTTGGGCCACTGGTCGTAGCGGTAGCTGAGGGGCAGGCCGACCGATTCGAGGACCGTGCGGTGCCGGTCCGCCGTCGCGTCGTCCAACCGGCCCGCGAGACGGCCGAGTTCGGCCGCGAAGTGCATGCCTACGGCCACTGCCGCGCCGTGGCGCCACTTGTAGCGCTCGTTCTTCTCGATGGCGTGCGCGAGGGTGTGGCCGTAGTTGAGGATCTCGCGCAGGCCCGACTCCTTGAGGTCGGCGGAGACGACCTCGGCCTTGACCTTGATGGAGCGTTCGATCAGCTCGGCGGTGTGCGGACCCGCCGGGGTGCGGGCGGACTCCGGATCGGACTCGATGAGTTCGAGGATCACCGGGTCGGCGATGAAGCCGGCCTTGATGATCTCGGCGAGCCCGGAGACGTAGTCGTTGACCGGGAGTGAGTCCAGCGCGGCGAGGTCGCAGAGCACGCCGGCCGGCGGGTGGAAGGAGCCGACCAGGTTCTTGCCCTCGGCGGTGTTGATGCCGGTCTTGCCGCCGACGGCCGCGTCGACCATGGCGAGCACGGTCGTCGGAACGGCGATCCAGCGGACCCCGCGCAGCCAGGTCGCGGCGACGAAGCCGGCCAGGTCGGTGGTGGAGCCGCCGCCGACGCCGACGATGACATCGGAGCGGGTGAAGCCGGACTGGCCCAGTGCCTTCCAGCAGTAGGCGGCGACCTCGGCGGTCTTGGCCTCCTCCGCGTTGGGCACCTGGATGGCGACGGCCTCGAAGCCCTGCCCGGCCAGGTCGGCGCGCAGCGCCTCACCCGTCTCGTCGAGCGCCTCGGGGTGGATGACGGCGACCCGCTTGGTCCTGTCGCCGACCAACCCGCCCAGTTCGCCCAGGAGTTGACGGCCCACCAGGACCTCGTACGGGTCGCTGCCCGCCGTGCCGCCGACCTGGATCCGCGTCACTGACTCGCTCATGCTTCCTTCAACTCCAGTGCGTCCAGGACGGCTTGGGTGACGTCCTCGGGGGTGCGGCCATCCGTGGGTACGACGGCCTGCGCGACCTCGGCGTACAAGTGCCGCCTGGCTTCCATCAGTTCGCGCCACTGCTTGCGCGGGTTGATCGTGAGCAGCGGGCGGGCCGCGTTGAGGCCGGTGCGCTTGACCGCCTCGTCCACGTCCATCGAGAGGTAGACGACCCGGTGTCCGGCGAGCTGCGCACGCGTGTCCTCGTCGAGGATCGAGCCGCCGCCGAGCGCGAGGACACCCTCGTGCCCGGCGAGTGCCTGGTGCACGGCGCGCTTCTCGATCGCGCGGAAGACGGGCTCGCCCTCGTCGACGAAGATCTCGGCGATGGTGCGGCCCTCGGCGGTCACGATGTCGTCGTCGGTGTCCCGGTAGGCGACGCCCAGCCGCTCCGCGAGCTGCTGCCCGACGGTGGACTTGCCGACACCCATGGGACCGACCAGGACGACGAGCGGGGTCGCGGTCACCGGATGACCAGGTTCTCAAGGTACGAGCGCACGTTACGGCGGGTCTCGGGCACCGAGTCGCCACCGAACTTCTCCGCGACAGCGTCCGCGAGGACGAGCGCGACCATTGCCTCGGCGACGATGCCGGCGGCCGGAACCGCGGACACGTCGGAGCGCTGGTGGTGGGCCTGCGTGGCCTCACCGGTGACCACGTCGACGGTCTGCAGGGCGCGCGGCACGGTCGCGATCGGCTTCATCGCGGCACGCACGCGCAGCAGTTCACCCGTGGACAGCCCGCCCTCGGTACCACCGGAGCGCCCGGAGACCCGCCGAATACCCTCATCAGTGTTCACGATCTCGTCGTGCGCCTGCGAACCGGGCACCCGGGCCAGTTCAAAACCGTCACCGATCTCGACACCCTTGATCGCCTGGATGCCCATGAGGGCACCGGCGAGACGGGCGTCCAGCTTGCGGTCCCAGTGCACATGCGAACCGAGCCCGACGGGAACGCCGTAGGCAAGGATCTCGACGACCCCACCGAGCGTGTCGCCGTCCTTGTGGGCCTGGTCGATCTCGGCGACCATCGCCTTTGAAGCGTCGGCGTCGAGGCAGCGCACGGGGTCGGCGTCCAGCTTCTCGACATCGGCGGGCGTGGGCAGGACACCCTGCGGGGCCTTGGCGGAGGCCAGCTCGACGACGTGCGAGACGATCTCGATCCCGGCCGTCTCCTTGATGTACGAGCGGGCGACGGCGCCCAGCGCGACACGGGCCGCGGTCTCCCGCGCGGAGGCACGCTCCAGGATCGGCCGGGCCTCGTCGAAGCCGTACTTCTGCATACCGGCGAGGTCGGCGTGGCCGGGGCGCGGCCGGGTAAGCGGCGCATTGCGGGCGAGCCCCGCCAGAATCTCGGGGTCGACCGGGTCGGCCGCCATGACCTGCTCCCACTTGGGCCACTCGGTGTTGCCCACCATGATGGCGACCGGCGAACCGAGGGTCAGACCGTGCCGCACACCGCCGAGGAAGGTGACCTCGTCGCGCTCGAACTTCATGCGCGCGCCGCGTCCATAACCGAGCCGGCGCCGGGCCAGGTGGTCCGCCACCATGTCCGTGGTGATCGGCACACCGGCGGGAAGACCCTCCAGCGTCGCCACGAGTGCGGGACCGTGGGACTCCCCCGCGGTCAGCCAGCGCAACCTGCTCAACGGTGCTCCTCATGCTCGCGCCCTGGTACTGCTGCGTACGCGCGTCCTCGCATACGCCAACGGCGCGACCGGGTGCGCGGCCCTGGCCCGCCGCCCCCGATCCTCCCACGTCCGGGGCACAGACCTGGCCGACGGTCCAGGGGGCGGACGGGGGTGGTGGTGGGGGCGGCGGGCCAGGTGTGCCCTCACCCCGCTGTTCCAGGCCAGGGTCAGGAGTCGGCCGCCGCGGCGCTCGGCCGCCTTGCGGGGGCCGGGCGAGCGGTCGAGCGGCGGCTTCTTGGGGAGCCTTGCCAGGGCGGGGGCAGGAGGCGGCCGCCGCTCGCCTGCGCGCCCTACCCGGGTCGGGGTCGGCTGTCCGCCTGAGCCTGTTCGACAGCCCTACCGGGTCGAGGTCCAGAGACGGCTGACACTCACTCGCCTGCCCTGCCGGGCCAGGATGAGCGGACGTGCAGCGGCTCCTTGAGGGGCCATGCCAGGGCGGGGGCAGGAGGCGGCCGCCGCTCGCCTGCGCGCCCTACCCGGGTCGGGGTCGGCTGTCCGCCTGCACCTGCTCGGCAGCCCTACCGGGTCGAGATCCAGAGACGGCTGACACTCACTCGCCTGCCCTGCCGGGCCCGGGTCGGCGGTCTGTCGGCGTTTTCTCCACAACCCTGCCGGGCGAGGCCATGAGTCGGCCGAAGTGTCTGCATCCGACCAACTGACTCCGGGGCCACGGTCAACCAGCGCGTTCTCAGCAGCCCCGCCAGGCCAAGGCCAAGAGCTGGCCAGCGCACACCTCACCGCCCTACCAGGACGGGTCCAACAGGCGAACGGCGGACTCTCACCCTCGTCGCGGACTCAGGGCCGACGGCCGGTCAGCCCCCTGTCGCCCACCCACCAGGCCCGCGACAACAGCCCACCGACACCTACTCCCCCGCACTGCCAGGTCAGGGCCAGTAGCCGCCCAACGCTCTCCGCGTAAGCACCCGGCCAACCCCGTCCAGCCCGCCCTGCCCGCGTCGCCCCAGGGTCAGCAAGCAGCCGGCCGCACCACTCACCCCGCCCCCACCCAAACCCACCTCACCGCCCCGCCAACGCCCTCTCCCCCGCCCTCCGCATCGCGTCCACCGGCGCCGGCCGGCACCCCGTCATCTGTTCCACCTGAAGTACCGCCTGGTGCACCAGCAGATCGAGCCCGCTCACAACCGCGCCGCCGTAGCCGGACCAGCGGGCCGCGAGGTCCGTGGGCCAGGGGTCGTAGAGGACGTCGAAGAGGGTGGCGGGGCGTTCCGGCACCGCGGAGGAGAGCGCGTCTGTCGTGCCGGCCGGGGTGGTGGCGAAGACCAGGGGGGCGCGCAGGCCTTCCGCCGCGTCGGACCAGTCGGCTGTGCGTACCTCTACGTCCAGCCGCTTCCCCCACTGCCGCATCTCCGCCGCGCGCGCCTCGCTGCGGACGTATGCGACGACCTCGCCCGTGCAGACGCGGGCGAGGGCGGCGAGGGCGGAGGAGGCGGTGGCGCCGGCGCCGAGGATCGCGGCGGAGTCGACCTGTTCGATGCCGTGTTCGCGCAGGGCGGCGACCATGCCTGGGATGTCGGTGTTGTCGCCCAGGCGTCGGCCGTCCTCCGTGACGACGACCGTGTTCACCGCGTCCACCGACGCCGCCGTCTCGCTGATCTCGTCGAGCAGCGGTATCACCGCCCGCTTGAGCGGCATGGTCAGCGACAGGCCCGCCCACTCCGGGCCGAGCTCCTTGAAGAACCCCGGCAGGGCCGCCTCGTCCACGTCGAAGCGGTCGTAGGACCAGCCGTCCAGCCCCAGCTCCCCGTATGCCGCGCGATGCAGCACCGGGGAGAGGGAGTGGGCGATGGGAGAACCGAGCACGGCGGCGCGGCGGGCGTCAGTTGCCCGAACTGGCATTGAACTTTTCCTTGAGTGCCTGGAATTCGGCGTACGTCTTGGCGAATTCGGTCTTGTTCTCGCCGTCGGTCGCCACGAAGTAGATCCAGCCGTCGTGGGTCGGATTCAGCGCGGCGGCGAGTGCCTCGTCACCGGGGTTGTCGATCGGACCGGGCGGCAGGCCCTTTTGGGTGTAGGTGTTGTACGGGTCCTTGTTGCTGTTGATCTCGGACTCGCTGATGCGGATGTTACTCTGACCCTTCAGGTAATTGAAGGTCGAGTCGAATTGCAGGTAACGGTTCGTCTCGGTGTTCGTGGTCTTGAGACGGTTGTAGACGACTTCGGCCATCTTGCGGAAGTCCTCGTGCGTCTTGCCCTCGGCCTGGACGAGGCTCGCGACCGTGATGACCTGCAACGGGTCGTCCAGATTGAGCGCTTTCGCCTTCCCTTCGAGGTCGATCGCGCCGTATTTGTCGCTGGCCTGGGCGACCATCTGCTTGAGGACCGCTTCGGGTTTCATACCCTTTGCGGCGCCGTACGTGCCGGGGTAGAGGAAGCCCTCCAGCGGGTCCTTGATGTCCTTGTTGTTGTTCGCCCAGCTGGGGAGTCCGAGCGACTTGTAATCCTTCTTGGCGACGGCCTTGGTGGTGCCTTCGGAAAGCCCGAGTTTCTTGTCGATCGCCGCGTAGACCTTGGCGTTTCGCACACCCGGGGCGACGATCAGGTTGTCCTGGCTCTTGGGGTCGAGCATCAGCTTGACAGCGCTCGCGGCGGACATTTCCTTCTTCAGCAGAAAGACGCCGGCCTGGATCTTCTTCCCGTCGGGATTCTGCGACTGGGCGGCGACGAACGCGTCGACGCTCTTCACGACGCCCTGTTTCTTCAGCTCCTGGCCGATGGTGTAGCCACCCGCCCCCTTGGGGATGGTGACGCTCACCGATCCGGTGCCGTCGCCCGCGTAGTCGGGCGCCGTGCCGAAACGATCCTGGTAGAACTGGTAGCCGAAGTAGCTGACCGTGGCCAGGCCGCCGCCGAACACCATGACGACCGCGAGGCAGGCGCAGCCGTTGCGGCGCTTTCTCTCCTTGCCGCCTTTGTCCTTGCCTTTGCCTTTGCCGCCCTTGCCCCGCCGGCGCCCGTCCGGCTCGTCGTCGGCCTCGTCGTCATCGTCACCGCCGCCGCCCGCGAAGAACGCGTGTTCGCCCTGATCGGGGCCCGGGTCCCAGTCGGTCTGCTCCGGTTCCGGCTCGGTGCGTCGCCTGCTCGGCGGCTCCGGCGGCGGGAACGCGTCGGGCGTGCCGTAGAAATCGGGCTGCTGTTCGCCATAGGCGGCGGCCTGTTGCCCGTACGGGTCGACGGGGTCCGCGGCGTACGGGACATGCCCGGGCGCACCGGTGCCGTCCCAGCCGCCCTGCTGATATTGCTGCTGCTGACCGACGTACTGCTGTTGGCCCTGATCGGCGTACTGCTGCTGGTCGGGGTAGTACGGGTTGCCCTGTTCGTCGTAGACCGGGTACTGCTGCTGCGCCTGACCGTAATCGGCCTGCTGGCCATGGCCCCAGTCGCCGTACTGCTGCGGCTGCTGCGGCTGTTCCGGATAGTGCTGCGGCTGGCCGCCGTAGGAGGACTGCTGCCCCGACTGGGCCTGCTGTCCTTCCCATCCGACGTCCCCGAACAACGGGTCCTCCGGATGCCACGGTTCGGAGCCTGGGCCCCGGCCATACTCAGTCATCGATCCCCTAGAGCCGCGAGGCGGCGGTCGCGGCGCTTGCGGCTCCGGCTCCCGTCCCGCCTCTTGCTGTGCCATGGCTGTTCGAACACCATCGCATCGCGCGGAACGTTACCGTATCGCGATCAGATGACCACTTCGACGCCCTCGCCGGGTGGTTTACCTGACACCCGTTCGGATTCCAGCGCCTGCTGGAGGATGATGACCGCGGCCGCCTGGTCGATGACCGACCGGCCCTTCTTGGACTTCACCCCTGAGGCGCGCAGTCCCTGACTGGCCGTCACCGTGGTCATCCGTTCGTCCAACAGTCTGACCGGTACCGGAGCGATGCCCTTCGCGAGTTCCTGGGCGAAGGCCCGGACCTTCACCGCGGCCGGTCCCTCGCCGCCCTTGAGGGAGCGCGGGAGACCGACGACGACTTCGATCGGTTCGTACTCCTCGGCGAGTTGCTTCAGCCGGCGGTGCGCCGCCGGGATGTCGCGGCCGGGGACCGTCTCGACGGGAGTGGCGAGGATCCCGTCGGGGTCGCACGAGGCGACCCCGATCCGGGCGTCCCCGACGTCGATCGCGAGTCGACGTCCTCTTCGCATGTTCGCGGCCGTTTCTTACTTGGCCGTGTCGGCGACGAGGCGTTCGACGGCGTCCACGGCCTCGCCGACGGCGGCCGGGTTCTGGCCGCCGCCCTGGGCCACGTCCGGCTTGCCGCCACCGCCGCCGCCGAGGGTCTTGGCGGCCGCGCGGACCAGGTCGCCGGCCTTGAGACCGCGCTCGCGGGCGGCTTCGTTGGTGGCGATGACCGTCAGCGGCTTGCCGTTGTTGACCGTGAAGAGGGCTACTACGGCAGCGCGTCCACCCTGGATGCGGCCGCGCACGTCGAGGACCAGCTTGCGCAGGTCGTCGGCGCTCGTGCCGTCCGGCACCTGGCCGGTGACCAGCGCGACACCGTGCACGTCCTTGGCGGACTCGACGAGACCGCCCGCGGCTTGCAGCACCTTCTCGGCGCGGAACTTCTCGATCTCCTTCTCGGCGTCCTTCAGCTTGCCGAGCATGGCGGAGACCTTCTCCGGAAGCTCCTCCGGGCGCCCCTTGATCAGCTCCTGGAGCTGGGCGACGACCGTGTGCTCACGGGCGAGGAAGTTGTAGGCGTCGACACCGACGAGCGCTTCGATACGGCGGACCCCGGAGCCGATCGACGACTCGCCGAGCAGCTTCACCAGGCCGAGCTGCGAGGTGTTGTGGACGTGGGTGCCGCCACACAGCTCCTTGGAGAAGTCGCCGATGGTCACGACGCGGACCCGCTCGCCGTACTTCTCGCCGAACTCGGCGATGGCGCCCTGCTTCTTGGCCTCGTCGAGGCTGAGGATCTCGGCGTGCACGTCCAGGTCGCGGGCGAGCACCTCGTTGATCTTCTGCTCGACGTCGGTCATCACGGCCGTGGGAACCGCGGACGGCGATCCGAAGTCGAAGCGGAAACGGCCCGGCTGGTTCTCGGAACCGGCCTGCGCGGCCGTCGGACCCAGCGCGTCACGCAGCGCCTGGTGGGTGAGGTGGGTGGCCGAGTGGGCGCGGGCGATGGCGGTACGGCGGCGGATGTCGATCGCGGCCTCGGCCTTGGCGCCGACGGTGACCTCGCCGTACTGGACGACGCCCTTGTGGACGTAGACCCCGGGCACCGGCTTCTGGCAGTCGCGGATCTCGATCACGGCACCGGACTCGACCTTGATGCGGCCGGTGTCGCCGATCTGGCCGCCGCCCTCGGCGTAGAAGGGGGTGCGGTCGAGGACGATCTCGACCTCGTCGCCCTCGGTCGCGGCCGGGGAGGAGACGCCGTCGACGAGGATGCCGACGATGGTGGACTCGCCCTGGGTGTCCGAGTAGCCGATGAAGTCGGTCTCGCCGGCCTTGTCGGCGATCTCGCGGTAGGCACCGACGCCCGCGTGGCCGGTCTTCTTGGCCTGCGCGTCGGCCTTGGCCTGGTCGCGCTGCTGCTTCATCAGGCGCCGGAAGCCGTCCTCGTCCACGGAAAGGCCCTGTTCGGCGGCCATTTCGAGGGTGAGGTCGATCGGGAAGCCCCAGGTGTCGTGGAGCAGGAACGCCTTGTCGCCGGCGAGGACCTTGCCGCCCGACTGCTTGGTGTCGGCGATGGCCGTGTCGAGGATGTTGGTGCCGGCCTTCAGCGTCTTGACGAAGGCGGCCTCCTCGGCGAGGGCCACGGTCTCGATGCGCTGGCGGTCGGTGACGAGCTCGGGGTACTGCCGGCCCATCATCGCGATGACCGTGTCGATGAGGTCCTTGACGACCAGACCCGTGGCACCGAGCAGCCGCATGTTGCGGATGGCGCGGCGCATGATGCGGCGCAGGACGTAACCGCGGCCCTCGTTGCCGGGACTCACGCCGTCGCCGATGAGCATCACGGAGGTGCGCATGTGGTCGGTGACCACGCGCAGGGAGACGTCGGACTCGTGCGAGTCGCCGTACTCGACGCCGGTCAGCTCGGTGGCCTTCTTGATGACGGCCATGGAGGTGTCGATCTCGTACATGTTCTGCACGCCCTGCAGGATCATCGCGAGGCGCTCCAGGCCGAGGCCCGTGTCGATGTTCTTGCTGGGCAGCTCGCCGAGGATCTCGAAGTCCTCCTTGCCGATGCCCTCGCCGCGCTCGTACTGCATGAAGACGAGGTTCCAGATCTCCACGTACCGCTCGTCGTTGACGGCCGGGCCGCCCTCGACGCCGAACTCGGGGCCGCGGTCGTAGTTGATCTCGGAGCACGGGCCGCAGGGTCCGGGGACACCCATCGACCAGTAGTTGTCCTTCTTGCCCAGGCGCTGGATGCGCTCGGCCGGGACGCCGATCTTCTCGCGCCAGATGGTCTCGGCCTCGTCGTCGTCAAGATAGACCGTGATCCACAGGCGCTCGGGGTCGAGGCCGTAACCACCCTTGTCCTGGGGCGAGGTGAGCAGCTCCCAGGCGTAGGTGATGGCGCCTTCCTTGAAGTAGTCGCCGAAGGAGAAGTTGCCGCACATCTGGAAGAAGGTGCCGTGCCTGGTGGTCTTGCCGACCTCTTCGATGTCGGGCGTGCGCACGCACTTCTGCACGCTGGTGGCGCGCGGCCACGGCGGCTTGACCTCGCCGAGGAAGTACGGCTTGAAGGGGACCATGCCGGCGGGGACCAGGAGCAGAGTCGGGTCGTCCGCGATGAGCGACGCCGAGGGGACGACGGTGTGGCCGCGCTCCTCGTAGAAGCTCAGCCAGCGGCGGCGGATTTCAGCCGACTCCATCAGTGGTCCTCATTCCGGTTGTACGAGTACGTCGTCCTGTCGTTTCTTTCGACGGACATGGGGGTGTTGCGGTTCTCGATGGCGATGTGCTGCCGGGGCGCCGGGAGTTCGGGGTCGACCGGGGCGTTGATCCCCAGCGCGTCGCCGAGTTCGGCCTCGCGCTGGGCCATGCCCGCGCGGACGTCGAGCGCGAAGTGCACCGCGCTGTCCTTGAGCTTGTGGCCCGCTTCGAGCGCCTTGTTGGCCGCGGCGACGGCGAGGTGCTCGGGGGTCAGCTGCTTCAGCTTGCGATTGACCTTGGTGGTCGCCCAGACACCGGCGGCCACGCCCGTGCCGAACCAGAACGTACGGCGGAACATCGCTCGGTCAGTCCTTCTTCCGGGTGCGCTTGCCCCGCCGTCCGGCCGGGACGGTACGGCCCACGATCACCGTACGACGGGACGCCCCGGACGGCGCGGGCACGTCCTCGCGGCGGCCGCCCAGGGCCCGGCGGACGCCGTAGCCGAAGGCCGCGACCTTCACGAGGGGCCCGCCGAAGGTGGAGGCGACGGTGGTGGACAGTGCGGAGGCGTTCGAGGTGACTTCCTGGACGTCGGAGGCGATCGCGTCGACCCGGTCGATCTGGGTCTGCGCGGAGCGCACCGCCGCGGAGGCGTCGGCCAGCAGCGGCACGGCCTGGTCGGTCACGTCCGCGACCAGCTTGGTGGTCGCCTTGAGCGTCTGGGCCAGCCTCACCAGTGCGACGGCGAGGAACGAGACCAGGATCGCCCAGAAGACGGCCACGAGGATCCCGGCCACCTCTCCACCGGACACCTGACACCCGCTCTCGTAAACACCTGTTGATGACTCGTCCGAGCCTATCGCGCCGGAGGCGGCGCCCCGTGAACACCTGTGGATAACCGCCGCTGAGCCTATCGCGCCGGGTGTGGCGCTCCGTACCGCATTTCCGCCCCGCGCACGGTGGAGTTGCGCGAAGCGATTGTACGGACTGAATACGGTTCAGTACGCTCCGTGTTCCATGCGAGCTTCCCATGGCGGCGACGCCACCGCGGACGGCAATCTGCCCCTCGAACCCGACCGGTTCGTGGGCCGCTCGGCCGAACTCACCGAGCTGGCCCGGGCACTCGACGCCTCGCGCCTGGTCACGGTGACCGGTCCCGGCGGGGTCGGCAAGTCCCGGCTCGCGGCCCACGCGGCGGCCCTCTCCGCGCCCTCGGACGGGGTGTGGCGGGTGGAGCTGGCTGCGGTGCGCGACCCGGAACTCGTGGACTTCGCGGTCGTAGAGGCGCTGGGGCTGACGGATCACACCGCGCGGTTGCCGCGTGAGGCGCTGTTCTCACATCTGACGGATCGTCAACTTCTGTTGATGCTGGACGGGTTCGAGCATCTGGTGGAGGTGTGTGCCGAGCTGGTGGCCGAGTTGCTGGGGCGGGTGCCGGGGCTGCGGGTGCTCGCGGTGGGGCGGCGGCCGTTGGAGCTGGCGGGTGAACGGGTGGTCGCGGTCGCGCCGTTGGGCGAGGACGAGGCGGTGGAGCTGTTCGCCGACCGGGCCGCGCAGCAAGGGGTCGCCCTCGGCGAAGACGATCCGGACGTACGGGAGTTGTGCCGACGGCTCGACGGGATCCCCCTCGCCGTCGAGCTGGCGGCGGGGCGGTTGCGGGCGTTGTCGCCCGGGGAGTTGCTGGCGCGGTTCGACGACCGGTTCCGGCTGCTGGCCGGCGGGCGCAGGGACGCGTTACCTCGGCACCAGACGCTGCGGACGGCGATCGGCTGGAGCCATGAACTGTGCACGCCCGAGGAGCGGTTGCTGTGGGCGCGGCTGTCGGTGTTCGCCGGGCGCTTTGATCTGGAGGCAGCCGAGTACGTGTGCGGCGGCGACGGACTGCATTCGGACGACGTCCTCGACGTGCTGTCGGAGCTGCTCGCGCAGTCCGTGGTGGTTCGTGAGGAGACGGCGACGGGCGTGCGCTACCGGATGCTCGACACGATCCGGGCCTACGGCGCCGACTGGCTGGAGGCGACGGGTGACGCGGCCCGGCTGCGGCGCAGACACCGCGACTGGTACCTGGGCCTGGCCACCTGGTGCGAGCTGGACTGGTTCTCGCCGCGCCAGGGTGAGGTCGCCGCGCGGGTCGAGGCGGAGTTGCCGAATCTGCGCGGCGCCCTGGAGTACTGCCTGACCGAGCCGGACGAGACGCACCTGGGCCAGTACCTCGCGGGCTCCCTGTGGTTCTACTGGGCGGGCTGCGGGCGCCTCGCGGAAGGCCGGCACTGGCTGGAGCAGGCCGTGCAACTGGACGCCGAGGACACGGCGAACGACCAGTCCCGCCTGAAGGCCCTCTGGGTGCTCGGCTACGTCGCGATCCTCCAGGGCGACACCGTGCCCGCGCTGGCCGCGCTCCAGGAGTGCCGCGAGGAGGCGGACGAGGCCGCGAACCCCACGGCGGTCGCGTACGCCGAACACCGCACCGGCTGCCTGGCGTTGGTCACGGACGACATGCCGCGCGCGGAGACCCTGCTGCGCTCGGCGCTCGACCGCTATCAGCAGATCGGCGAGCTCAACAGCAACGTACTGATGGGCCAGGTCGAACTGGCGATGACCCGCGCGTTCCAGGGCGACCTGGCGGACGCGGTGAAGCTGTGCGAGGACGTCCGCCGCGTGTGCGAGGACCACGGTGAGCGCTGGACCCGGGCGTACGCGCTGTACGTCCTGGCCTACGTCGCCTGGAGCGACGGCCAACTCCCGCTTGCGCGCGACCTGTTGGCGGACTGCCTGGGCAGCGCCCACGGCTTCCGCGATCTGCTCGGCTCGGTCCTCGCGGTCGAATTGCTGGCTCTCGTCACGGTGGCGGAGGGCGATGCCGCCGAGGCCGCACTGTTGCAGGGCGCGGCGGGCGGGATGTGGCCGTCGGTGGGGCTGCCGCTGTTCGGTTCGGCGTACTACAACGCGCCGCACGAGCTGTGCGAGGCGATGGCCCGCGAGCGCCTCGGCGACGAGCGGTACGCGGAGTGCGCACGGGAAGGGGCGCTACTGGGCCGGGAGGCGGCCGTGGCGCGGGCGTTGGGGCAGGAGCGGTCGCTCGACGCGGTGCCGGTGCCGCGCGGGCCTGTGCGGCCCGCGACGGTGAGCGTGGACATGCGAAAGCCCGCCGCCTCGCCCACCCGGAAGGGCGGGGAGACGGCGGGCTGACGCGAAAGGTGGTGCTACGTCCGTGAGGTGATCAGCGGGCGTAGTACTCGACGACGAGCTGCTCGTCGCAGATCACCGGGATCTCCTTGCGGTTCGGCTCGCGGTCCAGGCGGAACGCCAGGGCGCCGAGGTTCACCTGGAGGTAGCGCGGGGTCTCACCGTCGGGGGCGAAGCCACCGGCGCGGGAGACCTCGAACAGCGTCTTGCTGCGGCTGCGCTCGCGGACCATGACGACGTCGTCGGGCTTGACGCGGAAGGACGGCTTGTCGACCTTCTGGCCGTTGACCTCGATGTGGCCGTGGACGACCATCTGGCGGGCCTGGTAGATCGTGCGGGCGATGCCCGAACGCAGAACCAGGGCGTCGAGACGACGCTCCAGCTCGATGACCAGGGCCTCACCGGTCTTGCCCTGCGTCTTGGCGGCACGCTCGTAGGCGCGGACGAGCTGGCGCTCGGACACGTCGTACTGCGCGCGCAGACGCTGCTTCTCCAGCAGACGGACCTTGTAGTCCGAGTTCTGCTTGCGGCCACGACCGTGCTCACCCGGCGGGTAGGGACGGGCCTCGAAGTACTTGACGGCCTTCGGGGTCAGCGCGATGCCGAGGGCACGCGACTTCTTGACCTTGGGGCGGGGCTGATTCGCCACTGCTTATTCCTTTTCCTTTTCGGCTGCCTCAGGGTTAGGGGAGGTCGCATCCGCAGCCGGGGGAATCCCGACAGGTCCACGAGGGACTTGCCAGGCTGCCGTTCCCCTGGTCTGGGCACATGTGCAGCACACGAACGGCCCACCGACCGGTCCCGGAACCCCGGGTGGTGGTGGGCTGCCCGCGACACCTACGACGGTGCGCGACGCTCCTGGATCAGAAGATCCGGCTGGTTGTCCCGCCTGAGGCGCCGACCGGAGTCGGACACGGGACGCAGCACTGGGCAGGATTCTACAGGGTGCTCAGGACCGCTTTCGACCGAGGCGTTTCCTGGTCCACTCGACCGCGTCCGCGTACCGGGCCTCGGCGCCGTGCCGGGTCGGTTCGTAGTACGTACGGTCCTTCAGCTCCTCCGGGGCGTACTGCTGCTCGGCGATGCCCTCGGGCAGGTCGTGCGGGTAGACGTACCCCTGGGCGTGCCCGAGCTTGGCCGCGCCCTTGTAGTGCCCGTCCCGCAGATGCATCGGCACCGGGCCGGCGTGCCCCTTGCGTACGTCCTCCATGGCGGCGCCGATCGCCGTGGTCGCCGCGTTCGACTTGGGCGCGAGGGCGAGGGCGATGGTGGCGTGGCTGAGGGTGAGCGCGGCCTCCGGGAAGCCGATCATCGCCACGGCCTGGGCTGCGGCGACCGCGATCGGCAGGGCGTTGGGATCGGCGAGGCCGATGTCCTCGCTCGCCGAGATCATCAGGCGGCGGGCGATGAAGCGGGGGTCCTCGCCGGCCTCGATCATGCGGGCCAGGTAGTGCAGCGCCGCGTCGACGTCCGAACCCCGGATGGACTTGATGAGGGCGCTGGCCACGTCGTAGTGCTGGTCGCCGTCGCGGTCGTACTTCACCGCCGCGCGGTCGACGGTCTCCTCCAGGGTCTGGAGGGTGATGTCCGGCTCGCCCTTGTCGAGGGCGGCCCCGGCGGCGGCCTCCAGGGCGGTGAGCGCGCGGCGGGCGTCGCCGCCGGCGATGCGCAGCAGGTGGTTCTCGCTGTCCTCGGGGAGGGCGACCGCGTCCTTGAGACCACGCTCGTCGGACAGCGCGCGGCGGATCAGGGCGCGCAGGTCGTCGTCCGTGAGGGGTTCGAGGGTGAGGAGGAGGGAGCGGGACAGGAGCGGGGAGATCACCGAGAAGTACGGGTTCTCCGTGGTCGCCGCGATCAGGGTGATCCAGCGGTTCTCGACGGCCGGGAGCAGGGAGTCCTGCTGGGCCTTGCTGAAGCGGTGGATCTCGTCGAGGAAGAGGACGGTCTCCTTGCCGAAGCCCCCGGTGGCGCGGCGGGCGCCGTCGATGACCGCGCGGACCTCCTTGACCCCTGCGGTGATCGCGGAAAGCTCCACGAAGCGCTTGTCGGTCGCCTTGGAGACGACGTAGGCCAGGGTCGTCTTTCCGGTGCCGGGCGGGCCCCAGAGGATCACCGAGGAGGGTCCGGCCGGGCCGCCCGCCCCCTCGCCGACCAGTCTGCGCAGGGGTGAGCCCGGCTTCAGCAGGTGCTGCTGGCCCACGACCTCGTCGAGGGTGCGCGGGCGCATCCGTACCGCCAGGGGACTGCTGGACGGGTCCTTCTCCTGGCGTTCTTCGGCTGCGGCGGTGAATAGGTCGGGCTCCACGTCCAAAACCCTATGTGACGCCACTGACAATCCCGTCGGGGTCGGTGTCAGGCCCAGAGCTGGGTGCCCCAGCGGGTCAGGATCAACATCGCGATGATGCCGACGTGGGTGACCGGGAGGACCCAGGTGAACTCGCCCAGGAAGTTCTTGACCGGACGCGGGGCCTTCAGGAAGTCGTTGCGGATGTTGAACGACGTGACGTACCAGAACATGGTGATCGTGGCGACCCAGGCCAGCGAGCACCACAGGCACAGCGCGTTGATCCGGTACAGCGACTGGAACTGCAGCCAGGTGCAGAAGGCCACCCCGAAGAGCGTGCCGAAGTTGAAGGTCAGCCAGTACCAGCGCGGGAACTGGACCCGGGTCAGCAGGCTGACGCCGACGCAGATCACGATGCCGTAGGCGACCAGGCCGAGCATCGGGTTCGGGAAGCCGAAGGCCGCGGCCTGCTTGCTCTCCATGACGCTGCCGCAGGAGACGATCGGGTTGATGCTGCAACTCGGGGTGAACGTCTTGCCCGCGAGCTTGCCTTCGAGGATCTTGAACTTGTCGATCGTGATGACCCAGGCGGCGAGCAGTCCGGCCGCTCCGGTGATCACCAGCAGCACGGCGAAGGCCCGGCTGGCGCCGACCGTGCGCGGCTCCGCGGCCGTGTGCTCCGGCTCGGAGTCGGTGTCGACGTCCTTCACTGTCGTCTTGCTCATCACGCCGATCCGTCACTTGAGAGTTGGACCTTCTTCGGGCAGGGCCATTGTGCCGCACGCGCACCTCTGTCCACCGTTCGATGGACATAAGGAAGTACGCACGGTCGTCCCTGAGCGCTCGATTCCGGACGATGCTCGTCGCATGACAACACAGGCGAACGAACTCGCAGTGGATGTGCGGGGGCTGCGCAAGCAGTACGGGGACGTGACCGCCGTGGACGGAATCGACCTGGAGATCCGCACGGGAGAGGTGTTCGGCCTGCTCGGACCCAACGGGGCGGGCAAGAGCACCACGGTCGAGATCCTCCAGGGCAACCGCGGCCGGGACGCGGGCGAGGTCTCGGTGCTCGGCTCGGACCCGGCGACGGGCACACGCGCGTGGCGTTCGCGGGTCGGAATCGTCTGGCAGGACGAATCGGCACCCGCGGAGTTGACGGTCGGCGAGACCGTACGGCATTTCGCGCCCTACTACCCCCGCCCGCGTGACCCCGAGGAGGTCATCGGCCTGGTCGGTCTGGAGGCCAAGGTGGACAGCCGGATCAAGGCCCTGTCGGGCGGCCAGCGCAGGCGTCTCGATGTGGCCCTCGGGGTGATAGGTGGCCCCGATCTCCTCCTCCTGGACGAGCCGACGACCGGTTTCGACCCGGCGGCCCGGCGCCAGTTCTGGGACCTGATCCGCAAGCTCGCCGACGAGGGCACGACCATCCTCCTCACCACCCACTACCTGGAGGAGGCGGAGAACCTCGCCGACCGCCTGGCCATCGTCGCCAAGGGCCGTGTGGTCGCCGAGGGCGAACCAGCCACCCTGCGCGAACGCCACGGCACCGGAGCAACCGTCGAGTGGACGGAACCGGACGGCACCCCGCGCGCGGAGCACACGGACACTCCGACCAAGGTCGTAGCCGAACTCATGCACCGCTTCGACGGCGAGATCCCCGGGCTGCTGGTCAGCCGCCCCACCCTGGAGGACGTCTACCTCCGGCTGACCGGACAGGAGGACGCGCGATGACCGCGACCACGACGGTGGCGCAGGCCCGGACGAAGACCTCCGGAGAACGGCTTCCCAGTGCCTGGGGACTCGGCCTGCAACGAGGTGTGCTGGAACTCAAGCAGTTCTTCCGGCAGCGCGACCAGGTGGTGTTCACCTTCGCCTTCCCGGTCGTCTTCCTCTTCCTCTTCGCGTCGATCTTCAAGGACGACGTCCGGGGCGCGGGCATCAACGCCTCCCAGCTCTACGTCCCGGCGATGATGGCCGCCGGCATCATGTCGACGAGTTTCCAGTCCCTCGGCATCTCGATCGCGATCGAACGCGACGAGAAGGTGCTGCGCCGGCTGCGCGGCACGCCGATGCCACCGGCCGCGTACTTCCTCGGCAAGATCTGGCTGGTTCTGGTCACGGGCCTCATGGAGACCGCGATCCTGCTCCTCGTCGGCACCACGCTCTACGACGTGGACCTGCCCTCGTCCGCCGTGAAGTGGCTGGACTTCGGGTGGATCTTCGTGCTCGGTCTGACGGCGTGCGCACTGCTCGGCATCGCGGTCAGCTCGGTCCCCAAGTCCGGCAAGAGCGCGACCTCCGTGGTCGTACTCCCCTTCCTGGTCCTCCAGTTCATCTCCGGGGTGTACATCTCCATCGACACCATCCCGGACTGGATGCTCAACATCGGCGCCCTGTTCCCGCTGAAGTGGATGTGCCAGGGGCTGCGCGGGGTGTTCCTGCCCTCGTCGGCCCAGGTGCTGGAGCAGGCCGGAAGCTGGGAGTTCGGGAAGATCGCGCTGGTGCTCGGGGCGTGGTGCGTCGGAGGATTGCTGCTGTGCCTGCTGACCTTCCGGTGGAAGAACCGGCGCGACGGATGACCGCTCCGCACGGGGCGACGGGTTCGTACACCTGGGACCGCTCGTTCCGCCTCTGGGACACGTACTTCGCCCTGATCTGGCTGGCCACCCTGGTGTTCGTGCTCGGCACGAGCCAACCGGGGTGGCCGGTACGCGTCACGGCGGCCGCGCTGCTCGTCCCGCTGATCCCGCTCTACGTCCGGGTCGGGCGCCCGGTCCTTCAGGGCGACCCCCCGGACGAACGCCGGGCCGTCGGCTACCTCATCGCGGAGATGGCGCTGTTCCTGCCCTCCGCGGTCCTGGTCGGCGAGACCCGGCTGCTGGCCTTCGCCCTCGTCCCGCCCTGCTTCATGGTGCTGCGGCTGCGCTGGGCGCTGATCGCGGTGACCGTGATCAACATCGCGCCGGTGATCGGCTGGGCGCTGCTGTGGTGGCCGGGCGCGCAGGACGTGTTCTTCAATTCCGTCTTCGCGGTGGTGACTCTGGTCTTCTCGATGGCCCTCGGCACCTGGATCATCCGCGTCATCGAACAGAGCCAGGAGCGCGCGGAGTTGATAGCCGAGCTGGATGCCAGCCGCCACGAGGTCTCCCGACTGTCGTCGGCCCACGGCGCGTTGGCCGAACGGGAGCGCATGGCCCGCGAGATCCACGACACCCTCGCCCAGGGCTTCACCAGCCTGCTGATGCTGGCCCAGGCGGTGGAGGCGGAGCTGGACGACGATCTCCCGCAGGCCAGGCGGCACTTGGCCCTGATGGACGAGACGGCCCGGCAGAACCTCGCCGAGGCCCGCGCCCTGGTCGCCGGCGGCACACCGGCCGACCTGGAGGGCGCGTCCCTCTCGGACGCCCTGCGCCGGCTCGCCGCCCGCCATGACGCGACCCTCCAAGTCACCGGTCCGGTACGCGCGTTGCCTGCCGGTCCTGAGGTGGTGGCCCTGCGTTCCTGTCAGGAGGCGCTCGCCAACGCCCGTAAGCATGCGGGGAGTTCGGCGAAGGTGAGCCTCGCGCTGGTGTACACCGACGAGCAACTCACCGTGGCGGTACGGGACGACGGATGCGGCTTCGACCCCGGGGCGGTGTCCGGCGGTTACGGTCTGGCGGGGTTGCGGACGCGGGCGGCGGAGGTGGGTGGGACGGCGGTGGTGCGGAGCGCGGTGGGCGAGGGGACGACGGTGACGGTACGACTGCCGGTATCGCCCGCATTGCCTGAATCCCCTGTGCCGCCTGCATCACCCGTATCGCCCCTGAGGAGTTCTCGATGATCCGGATCATCCTGGCCGACGACCATCCCGTCGTACGCGAGGGTCTGCGCGCCATGCTCAGCGCCGAACCGGACCTCGATGTCGTCGCCGACGCGTCGAGCGGGCCGCAAGCGGAGGCGCTGGCCGCCGAGTTGAGGCCGGACATCGTGCTGATGGACCTGCGGATGCCGGGTGGCGGAGGAGTCGACTCCATCGTGCGGATGAGTGCGGCCGGGTTGTCGTGCCGGGTGATCGTCCTCACCACGTACGAGACCGACCGGGACATTCTGCGGGCCGTGGAGGCGGGGGCTGCGGGCTACTTGCTGAAGGATCTGCCGCGGGGTGAGCTCGCGGACGCGGTACGGGCCGCTGCGCGGGGCGAGACCGTGTTGGCGCCGTCTGTGGCAGCGCGGTTGGTGGACCAGTTGCGGACCAGGCCGGAGCGGCCTCGGTTGTCCGAGCGGGAGATCGCGGTGTTGCGGTTGGTGGCGGAGGGGTGCACCAACGCGGAGATCGGGCGGCGGTTGTACATCGGGGAGTCGACGGTGAAGACCCATCTGCTGCGGGTCTTCGGGAAGTTGGGGGTCGATGACCGGACTGCGGCTGTGACGAGTGCGATGCGGTACGGGTTGCTGGACTGAGGATTCTCGCCCCCTCCGCCCCTACCCGTCCCATCCTTCTGGGGCTCCGTCCCAGACCCCGCTCCTCAAACGCCGGAGGGGCTGAACTATCGCCGGCCGGAGCTTGATCTTTTAGCCCGTCCGGCGTTTGAGGACGAGGCCGTTCAGGCCGAAGCGGGGGTCTGGGGGCGGCAGCCCCCAGGGACGGGACGGGTAGGGGCGGCGGGGGCGAAGAAGCCAGGCCTCAGCCCAGCTTCGACTCCAGTTCCGCCACGATCTCGTTCACCCCGACCGCCCGCTGGTCCCCGGACTCCATGTCCTTGAGCTGCACGACACCCTCGGCGAGATCACGCTCGCCGGCGACGATCGTGTACCGGGCCCCACTGCGGTTGGCGCTCTTCATCGCACCCTTGAGGCCCTTGGAGCCGTAGGAGAAGTCCGCCGCGATACCGAGCTTGCGGAGTTCGGTGACCTTGGTGAAGAGGACGCGGCGGGCCTCGTCGCCGAGCGGGACCGCGAACACGCTGGTGGACGCGGGGAGTTCGAGTTCGACGCCCTCCGCCTCCAGGGCGAGGACCGTACGGTCGACGCCCAACGCCCAGCCCACGGAGGGCAGTGCGGGACCGCCGATCATCTCGGACAGGCCGTCGTAACGGCCGCCGCCGCCCACCGCGGACTGGGAACCCAGACCGTCGTGGACGAACTCGAAGGTCGTACGAGTGTAGTAGTCCAGGCCGCGGACCAGCTTCGGGTCGTCCTCGAAGGCGACGCCCGCAGCCGTGATCAGTTCGCGGACCTCCTCGTGGTACGCCTTGCACGCGTCGCACAGGTAGTCGCGGAGCAGCGGGGCGTCCGTCAACTGCTTCTGGACGTCGGGGCGTTTGTCGTCGAGGACGCGGAGCGGGTTGATGTCCGCGCGGCGCAGGGTCTCCTCGTCGAGGTCCAGGCCGCGGAGGAAGTTCTGGAGCGCCTCCCGGTACACCGGACGGCATTCCTTGTCGCCCAGGCTGTTGAGGAGGATGCGGAAGGTGCGCAGGCCCAGGGAGCGGTACGCCTGGTCCGCCAGGATGATCAACTCGGCGTCCAGCGCCGGGTCCTCGGCACCGATCGCCTCGGCGCCGACCTGGGAGAAGTGGCGGTAACGGCCCTTCTGGGGGCGCTCGTAGCGGTAGTAGGAGCCCGAGTACCAGAGCTTCACCGGCAGGTTGCCGAGCTTGTGCAGGTTGGCCTCAAGTGCCGCGCGCAGTACGGAGGCCGTGCCCTCGGGGCGCAGGGCGAGCTGGTCGCCGCCCTTGGTCTCGAAGGCGTACATCTCCTTGGTCACGATGTCGGTGGACTCACCGACCCCGCGCGCGAACAGCTCGACGTTCTCGAAGCCGGGCGTCTCGATGTAGCCGTAGCCGGAGTTGCGCAGCGGAGCGGCGATCGCCTCGCGCACGGCGAGGTACTTGGCCGACTCCGGCGGAATCAGGTCGTACGTGCCCTTGGGGGCCTGAAAGGTGCTCACGAAAATCTCTCGTCACATTCCTCGTCGGGGAGCGTCCTGGGCTCCCTGGCCGCCGGAGGCCACCTCCCGCAGGTACGGGTTGGTGGCGCGCTCCTGGCCGATGGTCGTCTGGGGGCCGTGGCCGGACAGCACCACGGTCGAGTCGTCGAGCGGCAGGCACACACGGGCCAGCGAGTCGAGGATCTCGGCGTGGGAGCCGCCGGGCAGGTCGGTGCGTCCGATGGAGCCGGCGAAGAGCAGATCCCCGGAGAAGAACACGGACGGGATGTCCGTGGTCTCGGGCATCTGGAAGGTCACCGACCCCTTCGTATGGCCCGGCGCGTGCGCGACCGAGAACTCCAGTCCCGCGAGCGCGAGCCGTGCGCCGTCGGTCAGCTCCTTGACGTCGTCCGGCTCCCCCACGGTCAGCTCGCCCATCAGCGGCATCCCGATCGAGCGGCCGAGCGCCTTCTCGGGGTCGCTCATCATGTACCGGTCCTCGGGGTGGATCCAGGCCGGCACGTCGTGCGCGCCGCACACCGGGACGACCGAGGCCACATGGTCGATGTGGCCATGGGTGAGGACGACCGCGACGGGCTTGAGCCGATGCTTCCTGAGCGCTTCCTCGACTCCCTGGGCGGCCTGATGGCCCGGGTCGATGATCACGCACTCCTCACCGGCGGCGGGGGCGACGAGATAACAGTTCGTCCCCCAGGCCCCGGCGGGGAACCCGGCAATGAGCACGATCGTCCTTCGTTGTGTCGATACGGGTGGGGATAAGGATCCCTGCGTCAGTGGTCAGAGCCTACCGGCGCTGCCGAATCCTCAGCGAACCCATATACGGTACGGGGCACACGCAGGCGGTCGGCTCACAAGACGCACGCGTCCCAGTCGACGTACGAGACGCATGAGGAGAGAATCCGGTGGTCACCCAGGAACAGCGGAAGCGGCAGCTCGCGCGGGAGAAGTTCTTGCGGCAGCAGCAGCGGCGTACGTCCGCTCGACGCAAGGCGCGCATGCGCAACTCGGTGATCGCGTCGGTGCTCGGCGTGATCGTGATCGGAAGTGTCGCGCTCTACACGACCGGCGTCCTGAAGAACGACGACGACAAGTCCAACGCGAGCGCGGCCGTGACGCCCACGCCCAGCGCCTCGGCGACGAAGAAGGCGCCGGACCCGTGCGCGAAGCCGGCGGCCGGCAAGATCAAGACGGAGACCTGGAAGAAGGAGCCGGCGATCACGATCGACAAGTCGGCGAAGTACACGATGAAGCTCGCGACGACCTGCGGTGACATCGACATCGCGCTCAAGACGTCGGCCGCGCCGCACACCGTGAACTCGTTCGACTTCCTTGCCGGCAAGGGCTTCTTCGACCACACGAAGTGCCACCGGCTCACCACCAGCGGCATCTACGTGCTGCAGTGCGGCGACCCGACGGGCGCGGGCAGCGGCGGCCCCGGTTACACGATCCCGGACGAAAACCTGAAGGACACCAGCCTCAAGGGCGGGAACTACCCGGCGGGCACGGTGGCGATGGCGAACACCGGTCAGAAGCACACCGGCGGCAGCCAGTTCTTCCTCGTCTACAAGGACAGCCAGCTCCCGGCCAGTTACACCCCGTTCGGGACCATCTCGGCCTCCGGGATGAAGGTCCTGAACAAGATCGCGGCCGCTGGTGAGAGCACGGGCGCGGGCGACGGAGCACCGAACGCGACGGTCGTGATCAACAAGGCGACCGTCACCAAATCCTGACCGTCAACAGCGAAATTTCGGTCGCGCGGGATGCGGACAGGCAACCCGCCGGTCGCCTATGTTGGCCGTGACGAAACTGTGGACGATGCCCGGGGGCACAGAGGCCCTGTGCAGGCATCATGTGGAGGAGGCGCTGTGAGCAGCGACCCGTGGGGACGCGTCGACGAGACGGGGACCGTGTACGTGCGTACGGCCGACGGCGAGCAGGTCGTCGGTTCCTGGCAGGCCGGCTCCCCCGAGGAGGCGCTGGCCTACTTCGAGCGCAAGTACGAAGGCCTGGTTGTCGAGATCGGCCTCCTCGAAAAGCGCGTGAAGACCACCGACCTGTCGGCGAAGGACGCGCAGGCCGCCGTCGACCATCTCCGTGAGCAGGTCGTCGCCCACCACGCGGTGGGCGACCTGGCGGCGCTGGGCGTCCGGCTGGACAAGCTGGTGGAGACCGTCGAGGCGCGCCGCGAGGAGCGCAAGCAGCAGCGTGCCAAGCAGTCCGACGAGGCCCGGCACTCCAAGGAGGCGCTGGTCGTCGAGGCGGAGGAGCTGGCTCAGTCCGACCAGTGGCGGGCGGCCGGTGAGCGGCTGCGCGCGCTGGTGGACACCTGGAAGGGTCTGCCGCGCCTGGACCGCAAGTCGGACGACGAGCTGTGGCACCGCTTCTCGCACGCTCGGTCGGCCTTCTCCAAGCGCCGCAAGGCGCACTTCGCGTCGCTGGACGCGCAGCGCGAGGACGCCCGCAAGATCAAGGAGAAGCTGGTCGCCGAGGCCGAGGGTCTGTCGGCCTCGACGGACTGGGGTCCCACGGCCGCGCGCTACCGCGAGCTGATGGCCGACTGGAAGGCGGCGGGCCGCGCCCAGCGCGAGCACGAGGACGATCTGTGGAACCGCTTCCGCGGCGCCCAGGACGTCTTCTTCGCCGCCCGCAGCTCGGTCTTCGCCGAGCGGGACGCCGAGCAGACGGAGAACCTGAAGCTCAAGGAGGAGCTGGCCGAGGAGGCCGAGAAGCTCCTGCCGGTCACCGACCTGAAGGCGGCCCGTGCGGCCTTCCGCTCGATCAACGAGCGCTGGGAGGCCATCGGCCATGTGCCGCGTGACTCCCGCCCGAAGGTCGAGGGCCGGATGCACACGATCGAGCGGGCCCTCCAGGAGTCCGAGGAGACCGAGTGGCGCCGGACGAACCCGGAGGCACGCGCGCGTGCCGAGGGTCTGACCGGCCAGCTCCAGGCCGCCGTGGACAAACTCACGGGCCAGATCGAGCAGGCACGCGCGCAGGGCAACACCTCCCGCGCCGACAAGCTCCAGCGCGAGCTGGAGGGCCGCCAGGCCCTGCTGGAGCAGGCCCTGAAGGGCCTCCAGGAGTTCGGCGGCTGACCGGTTGGGCACGCATGCAGAAGGGGCTCCCGTACGCACCGTACGGGAGCCCCTTCTGTATATGCCCTACGTCTTGTTGCGCGCCGACGTCACGCGGTAGACGTCGTAGACCCCCTCGACGCCCCTGACGGCCTTCAGGACGTGGCCCAGGTGCTTGGGGTCGCCCATCTCGAAGGTGAAACGGGAGGTGGCCACGCGGTCGCGGGAGGTCTGGACGGCCGCGGAGAGGATGTTGACGTGCTGGTCGGACAGGACGCGGGTGACGTCCGAGAGGAGCCGGGAGCGGTCCAGGGCCTCCACCTGGATGGCGACCAGGAAGACCGAGGACTGGGTGGGCGCCCACTCGACTTCCAGGATGCGCTCGGGCTCGCGGGACAGTGACTCCACGTTGACGCAGTCGCTGCGGTGAACCGATACACCGCTACCCCGCGTGACGAAACCGATGATGGGGTCGCCGGGGACGGGCGTACAACAGCGGGCCAGTTTGACCCACACATCGTCGACGCCCTTGACGACGACACCGGGGTCGGCGTTCGACCGGCGCTTGCGCCCCCGGCCGTGCGCCGGCGGCACGCTCTCGTCGATCTCCTCGGTGGCCGCCTCCTCGCCGCCGAGCGCCTGCACCAGCTTCTGTACGACGTTCTGCGCGGCGACATGCCCTTCGCCGATCGCCGCGTACAGCGAGGAGATGTCCGGGTAGCGCATCTCGTGCGCGAGCGTGACCAGGGAGTCGCCGGTGAGGATGCGCTGGATCGGCAGGTTCTGTTTGCGCATCGCGCGGGCGATGGCGTCCTTGCCCTGCTCGATCGCCTCGTCCCGGCGTTCCTTGGAGAACCAGGCTCTGATCTTGTTGCGGGCGCGCGGCGACTTCACGAAGCCGAGCCAGTCGCGGGAGGGGCCCGCGCCGGGTGCCTTGGAGGTGAAGACCTCCACCAAGTCGCCGTTGTCCAGGGTGGATTCGAGCGGTACGAGGCGCCCGTTGACCCGTGCTCCTATGGTCCGGTGGCCGACCTCGGTGTGCACCGCGTACGAGAAGTCCACCGGGGTGGCGCCCGCCGGCAGCGCTATCACGTCGCCCTTGGGCGTGAAGACGAAGACCTCGTTGCGGGACAGGTCGAAGCGCAGGGACTCCAGGAACTCGCCCGGGTCCTCGGTCTCCTTCTGCCAGTCGAGCAACTGGCGCAGCCACGCCATGTCGTTGAGGTGGTCGTCCTTGCCGGTGGTCCTGGGCGTCTCCGCGCGCACCTTGGAGGTGCCGGCGACGGCCTCCTGCTTGTACTTCCAGTGCGCGGCGATGCCGTACTCCGCGCGACGGTGCATGTCGAACGTGCGGATCTGGAGCTCAACGGGCTTGCCGTTGGGGCCGATCACCGTGGTGTGGAGCGACTGGTACATGTTGAACTTGGGCATCGCGATGTAGTCCTTGAACCGGCCGGGGACCGGGTTCCATCGCGCGTGCACCGTGCCGAGGGCGGCGTAGCAGTCGCGGACGGTGTCCACGAGGACGCGGATGCCGACCAGGTCGTAGATCTCCGCGAAGTCGCGGCCGCGGACGATCATCTTCTGGTAGACGCTGTAGTAGTGCTTCGGGCGGCCGGTGACGGTCGCCTTGATGCGGGCGGCGCGCAGGTCGGTCTGGACCTCGTCGGTCACTATGGCCAGGTACTCGTCACGCTTCGGTGCCCGCTCGGCCACCAGCCGGACGATCTCGTCGTACATCTTGGGGTAGAGGATCGCGAAGGCGAGGTCCTCCAGTTCCCACTTGATGGTGTTCATGCCCAGGCGATGGGCGAGCGGCGCGTAGATCTCCAGGGTCTCGCGCGCCTTCTTCTCCTGCTTCTCGCGCTTGAGGTAGCGCATGGTGCGCATGTTGTGCAGGCGGTCGGCGAGCTTGATGACCAGGACGCGCGGGTCCTTGGCCATCGCTACGACCATCTTGCGCACGGTCTCGGCCTGCGCGGCCTCGCCGAACTTGACCTTGTCCAGCTTGGTCACGCCGTCGACGAGGAGGGCCACGGAGTCGCCGAAGTCGCGGCGGAGCTGGTCGAGGCCGTACTCGGTGTCCTCGACGGTGTCGTGCAGCAGGCCGGCCATGAGGGTCGCCGGGTCCATGCCGAGTTCGGCAAGGATCGTCGTAACGGCGAGCGGGTGCGTGATGTACGGGTCACCGCTCTTGCGCTTCTGGCCGCGGTGCCAGCGCTCGGCGACCTGATAGGCGCTCTCGACCTGGCGGAGGGTGGCCGTCTCGATCTTCGGGTCGTTGCTGCGCACTATCCGCAGCAGGGGCTCCAGGACCGGGTTGTACGGGTTGGAGCGCTGGACGCCGAGGCGGGCCAGGCGGGCGCGGACGCGGTTGGAGGAGCCGCCCCCGGTGCGAGCGGGCTGGCCGGCCGTGGGACGGGGCGCGGGAGGAGTGGCCGCCGGGCGCTCGGCCGGGGCCGGCTTGGGGCGCGCGGGCTCGGCCGCCTTGTCGGCGGGCGCCGACCGGTCGTGCTCCGTCGCCGGGCGCGGTTCGGCCGGTGCGGTGCTCGCGGCTGCGGTGCTCGCGCTCGTGGCGGGCTCCGCCGCGGGGCCCGGGGTGGGCTCGGGCTTGGCGGCGGTCAGGGGCTGGGCCTCGTCTGCCAAGAGGACTCCTCGTGCGCGATCCGGGTCCCCCGGTCAGGCTCCGGAGTGCCCATGGTAGCGATCCCGGGCTCCGGGCTCGCCTTCAGGCCGATGTGAGGGCCGTCTACGGGTGGAACGCGAGGGGCTGCCGCAGGATTCCGCGGGGCGGCTCCGGGGCGATCAGAGGGTGTCCTGCGGGTGACGGGGCGGGGACGGGCGGCAACAGCGCCGGGCGGACTCCCGTGCCGGTGTCCGGCCGCCGGGGCGGGCTGCGGGTACCGGCGCACCGGGAGGACCGGCGCCACAAGGCCCGCAATGCGCCGACGGCCCGCCCGGTCCCGCCAGGGCGATCTGAAGATGTGCCGCGGATGACGAGGCAGGAACCAGCGGCGACAGCGCCGACCGGACTCCCATGCCGGTGTCCAGACGCCGGCACGGGCTCCAGATACCGACGCACGCGGAGGACCGGCACCACAAGGTCCGCGACGCGCCGACAGCCCAACCGATCCCACCACGGCGATCTGAAGATGTGCCGCGGATGACAAGGCAGGAACCAGCAGCGACAGCGCCGGCCGGACTCCCATGCCGGTGCCCAGGCGCCGGCACGGGCTGTATCGGAAGGGCCGACGCCGCACAGTCCGCGAGGCGCTGTGGCGGCCTGCCCGGGTCTTGGGATGCGATCGCGGTCCGTAGGGCGGTCGCCGCGCGAGCGCGTAGGGCGGTCGCCGCGCGAGCGCGTAGGGCGGTCGCCGCGCGAGCGTTCCCACTGTGTCGCCCCTACGCGAACGGCCGTCCCGGTGAGACCGGGACGGCCGTTCGTGGTGAACATCTGCTGACCTGCTCAGAGCTTGAGCAGCGCCTCCAGGGGAGCGCCTTGGAGGGTCGGCTCCAGCCTTGCCCGGCCGCCCAGGAAACCCAGCTCCATGAGGACGGCGACGCCCGCGATCTCGGCGCCCGCCCTGCGGATCAGCTGGAGGGACGCCTCGGCGGTGCCGCCGGTGGCCAGGACGTCGTCGACGACCAGGACGCGGTCACCGGCGTTCAGGTCCTCGGCGTGCACCTCGATCTCGGCGGAGCCGTACTCCAGGTCGTACGCCTGGCTGAGGGTCGCTCCGGGGAGCTTGCCCGCCTTGCGCACGGGGATGAAGCCGACGCCCGCGCGGACGGCCACCGGGGCGCCGAGGATGAAGCCACGGGCCTCCAGGCCCACGACCTTCGTCGCACCGGTGCTGACGACGATCTCGGCGAGCGCGTCCGTGAGCGCCGTGAACGCGGCCGGGTCCGCCAGGAGCGGGGTGATGTCCTTGAACATCACCCCGGGCTCCGGGTAGTCGGCCACATCGCGGATACGGCTGAGCAGCAGCGCCGTGATGTCTACGAGTTCCGTCATCGGCGCTTCCCCGAAGGACGCCCACGGCCGCGGTTGCGGGACGCCGGCTGGGTGCGCGGGCCCACGACGGCTGCCGCGTCCTCGGGCTCGTCGTCGTAGTCGTCGTCCGAACGGTCGGTGACCTGGGACTCCGCGGGCTCGCCCTGCGCGGCGGCCTGGGCACGCTTGGCGAGGACGCGCTTCTTGAGCGCCTTGATCTGCGGCTCGGCCTCCTTGAGGTCGGCGACGAGCGGCGTGGCGATGAAGATCGAGGAGTACGCACCGGCCGCGAGGCCGACGAACAGCGACAGCGAGATGTCGTTGAGCACACCCGCGCCAAGGAAGCCGCCGCCGATGAACAGCAGGGCCCCGACCGGCAGCAGCGCGACGACCGTGGTGTTGATGGAACGCACCAGGGTGCCGTTGATCGACCGGTTGGCGATGTCGCTGTAGGTCCACCGGGTCTGCTTGGTGATGTCCTTGGTCTGCTCCTTGAGGCTGTCGAAGACGACGACCGTGTCGTAGAGCGAGTAACCGAGGATGGTCAGCAGACCGATCACCGTGCCGGGCGTGACCTCGAAGCCGACGAGGGCGTAGATGCCGATGGTGATGGTGATGTCGTGGATCAGGGCGACGAGCGCGGCCAGGGCCATGCGCCACTCGAAGGCGATCGCCAGATAGATCACGACCAGCACCATGAAGATCGCCAGGCCCTCCCAGGCCTTGTTGGCGACCTGGTCACCCCAGCTGGGACCGACCAGGTCCGCGGCGATGCTCTCGGAGCTGACGTCAAGGTCCTTCGCCAGCTTCGTCTTGATGCTGTCGGACTTGTCGGTGTCGATGCCCGCGATCTGGATGCGCAGGCTGCCGTCGCCCAGCTTCTGGACGACCGCGTCGTGACCCGAGGCGTCCTCGGCGTACTTCTCGGCCTGGGTCACCGAGGCACTCATGCCCTTGGGCGTGGTGAAGGCGGCGCCGCCCTGGAACTCGATGCCCATGTTCAGGCCGCGCACCGTCAGGCCGAGGATGGCCGTGATGGTGATCAGGATCGAGATGCCGTACCAGATCTTGCGATTGCCGACGAAGTCGTACCCGACCTCGCCACGGTGCAGTCGGGCGCCGAGGTTGCCGAGCTTCGACATCTCACGCCTCCTTCGGGTCGACAGGGCCCGCGGCAGAACCGGCGGGGCGGCGGGTGCGGCGCAGCGGCGGCTTGGCGCCCAGCGCCTTCGGGTCGATGCCGGACCACTTGTGGCCGTCCGCGAAGAACTTCCTGCGGGCGAGGATGGTCATCAGCGGCTTGGTGAAGAGGAAGACGACGACCACGTCGAGCACGGTGGTCAGACCGAGGGTGAACGCGAAGCCCTGGACCTTGCCGACGGTGACGATGAACAGCACCGCGGCGGCGAGGAACGACACGAAGTCGGAGACCAGGATGGTGCGCCGGGCGCGGGGCCAGGCCCGCTCGACGGACGGGCGCAGCGAGCGGCCCTCGCGGATCTCGTCCCGGATGCGTTCGAAGAACACGATGAACGAGTCCGCGGTGATACCGATCGCGACGATCGCACCGCAGACGGCCGGCAGGTTCAGCGCGAAGCCGATGCCCGGGCCGAGCAACGCCATGATCACGTAGGTGAGGATCGCGGAGACCAGCAGCGAGGGGATCGCGATGACCGACAGACCGCGGTAGAAGATCAGCAGGTAGAGGACGACCAGCGCGAGGCCGATCGCGCCCGCGATCAGACCGGCGTGCAGCTGCTCACCGCCGAGGGCCGCGGTCACGGTGGTGACGCTGTCCTCCTTGAAGGTCAGCGGCAGGGCGCCGTACGACAGCATGTTGGCGAGGCTCTGGGCCTCTTCCTGGGTGAAGCTGCCGGAGATCTCCGCGCTGCCGCCGGTGATCGACGAGCTGACGGAGGGGCTGGAGACGACCTGGCCGTCGAGGACGATGCCGAACTCGTTCTGCGGGCTGGTGTTCTTCGCCAGTTCACCGGTGACCTTGGCGAACTTGTCGCCGCCCTTGCCGGTGAAGTCCATGGTGACCTGCCAGCCGGCGGCGGTCGTCGTGTTCAGGACGGCCGCGGCCTTCTTGACGTCGGTGCCGTCCACGGCGGCGGGGCCGAGCACGTACTTGTACCAGACGCCCGAGACCTGGCCGCAGGCCACGGTCGCGTCGCCGGCCTTGGCGGTCTTGCCCGCGGTGTTCTGGACCGACTTCTTGGAGCAGTCGAGCGCGGTGTACTGGGCCTCCAGCTTGGCGGCCGCCGCGCTGGCGGCCGCGCTGCTGTCCGCCGACGGGGTGGCGCTGGCCGAGGCGCTGGGGCTCGCCGACGAGGTGGAGTCGGCCTTCAGCGCGTCGCTGGCGGCACGGCCCTGAGAGGTGGCGGTGGCCGTCGGGGTCGCGGAGCCGGTCTTCGACGAGGAGGCGCTCGCCTTGGAGCTGGGCGTGCTCGACGGGCTGCTGGAGGCGCTGCCGGACCCGCTCGGTGACGGGGTCGCCGTCGCGGCGCCCGTGGAGGCCTCCGTGGCCAGGACCGGGCGGAAGTACAGCTTGGCGGTCGTACCGACCTGCTGCCGCGCCTCCTCCGAGTTCGTGCCCTTGGGGATGTTGACGATGATGTTCCTGGAGCCCTGGGTCTGGACCTCGGCCTCCGAGACACCAAGACCATTGACACGGCGGTTCATGATGTCGACCGCGGTGTCCATGTTGGTCTTGTTGATCGACGATGCCTCGCCGGGCTGGGCCACCGCCCGCAGGGTGATGCTCGTGCCGCCGGCCAGGTCGATGCCGAGACGCGGAGTGGTGTGCCCGGATGCGAACATGCCCCCGGTGAGCGCCACGATGGCGATCAGGATGAGGGCCAGCGAGCGCCACGGCTTGCTCTGGGCGCTCGCGCTGCGGCCCCTCTTAGGTGCTGCCACCTTCTCGTACTCCCTCTCGGGCCGCTCCACGCCGGGTCAGCGCGGCTACGGCCATGACATGGTGTCGGGATCCCGTGCGAGCGACGCACGTACCCGGGTGCGCGGGGCGCGAGCGGGTCGCGCCGCGCTCCCGGGACGTTACTACTTCGCGTCGGTGTCGCCGTCGGACTTCTTCGGCTCTTCTTCCGTCTTCGCCTCGGCGGGCTTCGCCGGCTCCTCGGTGGCGTCGGCCGGCTCGTCGGCCGCGTCCTTCTTGCCGAGGTCGATGGGCTTGTCGTCGGAAGAGTCGGCGGCGGGCTCGTCGGTGTCGGTGAGGGAGGAGGCGTCGTCCGGGACGATGTCGGCATCGTCCTTCAGGTCGTGCTCGATGCCGTGGACGATGCGGTTGTACTCGTCGTCGGTGAGGACGGCGCCGATCGCGTTCTTCGCGAAGAGAAGTTCGATGCCCGGGCCGGCGTCGAGGAGAACCGTCTCCTCGTTGACTTCCTTGACCGTCGCGTACACGCCCCCGATCGTGCGGACGCCGGTGCCGGGCTGCATGTCACTACGCATCGACGCGGCCGCCTGCTGCTTGCGCTTGGCAGAGCGGGTCATCAGGAACATGGCCCCGATGAGCACGATGAAGGGGAGAATGGTCACGATATTCACGGGACGGAATTTCCTTCGCACGACCGCGGCGGTGAGCGGCCTGGTGGATGGGGGTGGTCGGCGCCGCCCACAAAGGCGGCATCGGCGGAGTCTAAGCGAGTCCACGCTGATGGAACAACGCTCAGCATGGCACCGGGGTTCCTGACCCGGCCAGTGCCCCCGTCGTCACGCCCCGAACAGGTCCCCTTGTCCGTTTCCCCCGGTTGACGAGCGGGGCGGGGTGAGGCCCAGATGCGCCCACGCGGCGGGGGTGGCGACGCGTCCGCGCGGGGTGCGGGCCAGTAGTCCCTCCCGTACGAGGAAGGGTTCGGCGACCTCTTCGACGGTCTCGCGCTCCTCCCCCACGGCAACGGCGAGCGTGGACAGGCCCACCGGTCCGCCGCCGAACAGCTTGAGCAGGGCTTCGAGGACACCGCGGTCGAGCCGGTCGAGGCCGCGTCCGTCGACCTCGTAGACCTTGAGCGCGGCCCCGGCGATGTCTTGGGTGATGAACCCGTCGGCCTTGACCTGCGCGTAGTCCCGGACGCGGCGCAGCAGCCGGTTGGCGATGCGGGGGGTGCCGCGCGAACGTCCGGCGATCTCGGCGGCGCCGGCGGGGTCGATCTCCACGTCGAGGAGGTTCGCCGAGCGGTGGATGACGCGCTCCAGCTCGGTGGGTTCGTAGAACTCCATGTGCGCGGTGAAGCCGAAGCGGTCGCGCAGCGGGGGTGGCAGCAGTCCCGCGCGCGTGGTGGCGCCGACCAGGGTGAACGGCGGCAGTTCGAGCGGGATCGCGGTGGCGCCGGGGCCCTTGCCGACGATGACGTCGACGCGGAAGTCCTCCATCGCCATGTAGAGCATCTCTTCGGCGGGCCGGGACATGCGGTGGATCTCGTCGAGGAAGAGGACCTCGCCCTCCTGGAGGGAGGAGAGGATCGCGGCGAGGTCTCCGGCGTGCTGGATGGCGGGGCCGCTGGTGATGCGGATCGGGGCTTCCATCTCGGCCGCGATGATCATCGACAGGGTGGTCTTGCCGAGGCCGGGGGCACCGGAGAGCAGCACGTGGTCGGCGGTGGCGCCACGCGCGCGTGCGGCGCGCAGCACCAGGTCGAGCTGCTCGCGGACCTTCTCCTGGCCGATGAACTCGCCCAGGTCCTTGGGGCGCAGGGCGGCCTCTACGGCCTGGTCCTCGCGGTCGGCGACCGAGCCCACCAGCCGCTCGGCGGCGGTCTCGTCGGTCGTGTCGTCCCAGTTCACTGACGGTTCTCCTAGCGGGCGCGGTTCAGGGTCTGGAGGGCCGCCTTCAGCAACTGCCCCACCTGCGGCGCCCCTTCGGCGGCCTCGGCCTGCGGTGCTACTGCGGCCACGGCCTCGTCGGCCTCGCGGGTGGCGTACCCGAGGCCGATGAGCGCGGCGTGCAGCTGATCGCGCCAGCCGCTGGTGACCGGGGCGCCGATCGCCGGAGCGGACCCCACCGGGGCGCCGAGCCGGTCCTTGAACTCCAGCAGCAGCTTCTGCGCGCCCTTCTTGCCGATGCCCGGGACCGCCATGAGCGCCTTCTCGTCCCCGGCGGCCACCGCTCGACGCAGCGCGTCCGGGGTGTGCACCGCGAGCATCGCCTGCGCGAGCCGGGGGCCGACACCGGTCGCGGTCTGGAGCAGCTCGAAGATCTGACGTTCGTCGTCGTCCACGAAGCCGTACAGGGTGAGCGAGTCCTCGCGGACGACGAGCGAGGTGGCGAGCTTGGCGGGCTTGCCGAGGCGGAGCGTGGACAAGGTGTTCGGCGTGCACTGGACGGCCATGCCGACACCGCCGATCTCGACCACCGCGGCATCGGGGGCGAGTGCGGCGACCGTGCCACTGACAAAGGCGATCATGCGGTACGGCCTTTCGATGCGTGCGGGGTCTTCGGTGCTTGAGGGGCTTGCGTGGCCTGCGGTGCTTTGCGTACGCCGGCCGCGTGTTGGGCGACCGCCTGTTGCAACCGGTGCTGGGCGACGGCCTGTTGGAGGCGGTTGGTCGCGGGGCCCCGCCAGATGTGGCAGATGGCGAGCGCGAGGGCGTCGGCCGCGTCGGCGGGCTTCGGGGGCGCGTCGAGCCGGAGCAGCCGGGTGACCATCGCGCCGACCTGGGCCTTGTCGGCGCGGCCACTGCCGGTGACGGCGGCCTTGACCTCGCTGGGCGTGTGCAGGGCGACGGGGATGCCGCGCCGGGCGGCACAGAGCATGGCCACGGCGCTGGCCTGGGCGGTGCCCATCACCGTGCGCACGTTGTGCTGGCTGAACACCCGCTCCACGGCGACGAATTCGGGCCGGTGTTCGTCCAGCCACGCTTCGATGCCCTGCTCGATGGCGACGAGGCGCAGCCCCAACTCGGCGTCCGACGGGGTCCGTACGACACCGACGCCGACCATGGTGAGCGGCCGGCCCGCGACGCCTTCGACCACTCCGACACCACATCGGGTCAGTCCGGGGTCGACACCCAGTACCCGCACTCCAACCCCCTCTTTGCGGCTAGACCGCCGCCGCTCTCGCGGACCTGGCTGAGCACCGTCGGGGTTCCTCAATTGATGATTGCGGTCCGCGGTCGGTGATCTTTGACTTCCGCCAGGCTATCCGCTGCCACCGACAACGGCGGCGGGCCGACGGGACGTGTCCCGTCGGCCCGCTGAAATCCCGCTCAGCTCGCGGCAGCGCTACGCGTCGACCTTCTCCATGACCTCGTCGCTGACGTCGAAGTTGGCGAAGACGTTCTGCACGTCGTCGCTGTCCTCCAGGGCGTCGATCAGCTTGAAGATCTTGCGGGCGCCGTCCTCGTCGAGCTCGACCTGCATGGTCGGGACGAAGTTGGCGTCGGCGGAGTCGTAGTCGATGCCGGCGTCCTGGAGCGCGGTGCGGACCGCGACCAGGTCGGTTGCCTCGGAGACGACCTCGAAGGACTCACCGAGGTCGTTGACCTCTTCGGCGCCCGCGTCGAGCACGGCACCGAGGACGTCGTCCTCGCCCAGCTCGCCCTTGGGGACGATCACGACACCCTTGCGGTGGAAGAGGTACGAGACGGAGCCGGGGTCGGCCATGTTCCCGCCGTTGCGGGTCATGGCGACGCGCACGTCCGAGGCGGCGCGGTTGCGGTTGTCGGTGAGGCACTCGATGAGCACGGCGACACCGTTCGGGCCGTAACCCTCGTACATGATCGTCTCGTAGTCGGCGCCACCGGCTTCGAGACCGGCGCCGCGCTTGACCGCGGAGTCGATGTTCTTGTTCGGGACCGAGCTCTTCTTGGCCTTCTGGATGGCGTCGAACAGCGTCGGGTTGCCGGACACGTCGGCGCCACCGGTTCGGGCCGCGACCTCGATGTTCTTGATCATCTTCGCGAAGAGCTTGCCGCGCTTGGCGTCGATCACGGCCTTCTTGTGCTTCGTCGTAGCCCATTTAGAGTGGCCGGACATCTGCCTGTCTCCTTCGCGTAACCCAACTCTTTACGAACCCCAGAGATCCTACTAGGACCCCGGAGTCAGGTTCGCGCGCACCATGTCGACGAACAGGGAGTGCACGCGGTGGTCGCCGGTCAGTTCCGGGTGGAACGACGTGGCGAGCGCGTTGCCCTGGCGGACCGCGACGATGTGGCCCTCGTGTTCGGCGAGGACCTCGGTCTCGGCACCGACGGACTCGACCCAGGGGGCGCGGATGAAGACGCCCTCCACAGGATCGCCCTCGATGCCCCGGACGTCGACAGCTGCTTCGAAGGACTCGTTCTGACGTCCGAAGGCGTTGCGGCGCACGATCATGTCGATGCCGCCGATCGTCTCCTGACCCGAGCGCGGGTCGAGGATCTTGTCGGCGAGCATGATCAGGCCGGCGCAGGTGCCGTAGACGGGCATTCCGGCACGCACGCGTGTGCGCAGCGGGTCCATCACTCCGAAGAGGACGGCCAGCTTGGAGATGGTGGTCGACTCACCCCCGGGGATGACGAGGCCGTCCACCTCGGCGAGTTCCTCGGGGCGCCTGACCTGCCTGGCCACGGCGTCGGCCGCGGCCAGGGCGATCAGGTGTTCCCGTACGTCGCCCTGGAGGGCCAGGACGCCGATGACAGGGGCTGAAGACACATCCGCCATGGGTGGTTACCAGCCGCGGTTGGCGTAGCGCTCGGTCTCGGGGAGGGTGTCGCAGTTGATGCCGACCATGGCCTCGCCGAGGTTGCGGGACGCGTCCGCGATGATCTTCGGGTCGTCGTAGAAGGTGGTCGCCTTCACGATGGCGGCGGCGCGCTTGGCCGGGTCGCCGGACTTGAAGATGCCGGAGCCGACGAAGACGCCCTCGGCGCCGAGCTGGCGCATCAGCGCGGCGTCGGCGGGGGTCGCGACGCCACCGGCGGAGAACAGCACCACCGGGAGCTTGCCGAGTTCGGCGACCTCGCGGACGATCTCGTACGGGGCGCGCAGCTCCTTGGCGGCGGCGTACAGCTCGTTGTTGTCGAAGCCGCGCAGCTTGGCGATCTCGTTCTTGATCTGACGCAGGTGGCGGACCGCCTCGACGACGTTGCCGGTGCCGGCCTCGCCCTTGGAGCGGATCATCGCGGCGCCCTCGGCGATGCGGCGCAGGGCCTCGCCCAGGTTGGTGGCACCGCAGACGAAGGGGGTCGTGAAGGCCCACTTGTCGGAGTGGTTGACCTCGTCGGCCGGGGTGAGGACCTCGGACTCGTCGATGTAGTCGACGCCGAGGGACTGGAGGACCTGGGCCTCGACGAAGTGGCCGATGCGGGACTTGGCCATGACCGGGATGGAGACCGCCTCGATGATCTCCTCGATCATCGTCGGGTCGGACATCCGGGCCACGCCGCCGTCCTTGCGGATGTCGGCGGGGACCCGCTCCAGGGCCATGACGGCCACGGCACCGGCGTCCTCGGCGATCTTCGCCTGCTCGGCGTTGACCACGTCCATGATCACACCGCCCTTGAGCTGCTCGGCCATACCGCGCTTCACACGCGCGGTGCCGGTCTCGGGAGTCTGGGCGGAGCTGGGGGTGCTGGACACGGGGTGACCTCACTCGGTGAAAGAGGGTTGCTGCACTACCGAGGAAACGTCAGAGATGCAGGCCACAGCAAGGGCCAATGGGTAGGCGGTGGATCGTTTTCGAACCGGTGTGCCTCACGGCTGTGGTCTACGCGGCCCGGTCCACCAGTGCCGCCGGTGGCTCGTCGTCCATCTCGAAGGCCATCGGGAAGGGGGCGTGCCCGGCCAGCCGGAACCAGCGGACCTTGCGGTGCCGGCGCAGGGCGCGGGCGGCGCGTACGGCGTCGTTGTGGAAGCGCCGGGCCATGGGCACCCGCCGTACCGCCTCGGTGAGCTCGTGGGCCGCCGCCTCTCCCCCGGGTGCCTCGCGGACGCCCTCGACCTGTGGGGCCTCCGCGAAGACGGCGCGCAGGGCCTGGCTCAACTCGCTCTCGGCGACCTCCCGTTGCTCCTCCTCGGCCTGCCGGGCGGCGTGTGCGGCCTCGTAGAGGACGATCGAGGCGGCCGGGTCCAGGACGCCGGAGGTGGCCAGTTCCTGGGTCACCGAGGCGCGGCGCAGGAGTTGGGCGTCGAGTGCCGCGCGGGCCGCGTCGATCCGGGCGTGCAGCCGGTCGAGCCGTCCCGCGGTCCAGCTCAGGTACAGGCCGATCGCCACGACGGCGACGAGGATCCAGATCAGGGTTGGCGTCACGGGCGGCAAGCCTACGGGGCCGTTCCACTTGGGTTGACCGAGTCTCGTGCGGGGTGTTGGTGGGGTAGCCGGTGTTGGTGTTCTGGGGGCTGCCGCCCCCAGGCCCCCGCTTCGGCCTGGACGGCCTCGTCCTCAAACGCCGGACGGGCTGGAAATACCCGCCCGCATCAAGAAGTTGGCGCTCCTCAGTCTCGCGCCAGCCCGAACCTCGCCCGCAACCCCGTCCGTTCGTCCGTCGCCACCGCTGCCGCGCCCGCCGTCACCGTCTCGTAGACCGACAGGATGTCCGCGCCGACCGTCGACCAGTCGAAGCGCCGTACGTGGGCGCTCCCGCTCCGCCGCAGCTCCGCCAGCCGCTCGGGGTCACCCAGGAGTCGTACGGCCGCCTCGGCGAGGGCGTCCGCGTCCTCGTTGGGGAACAGCTCGCCGGCGACACCCTGGTCGAGCACCTGGGCGAAGGCGGGGAGGTCGGCGGCGAGGACCGGGGCGCCTGCCGACATGGCCTCCACGAGGATGATGCCGAAGCTCTCGCCGCCGGTGTTGGGGGCTACGTAGAGGTCGATGCTGCGCAGGAAGCGGGCCTTGTCGTCGTCGCTGATCATGCCGAGGAACTCGACGCGTGAACGCAGTTCCTTGGGGAGCGATTCGACGGCCTCCTCCTCGTCGCCGCGACCGGCGACCAGGAGTCGGGCGTTCGGGCGCTCGGCGATGATCTTCGGGAGGGCGTTCATCAGCACCGGGAGACCCTTGCGGGGCTCGTCGATGCGCCCTATGAAGCCGATCGTCTCGCCCTGCCATTCCGGCTTGGGTTCGGCTCGGGCGAAGAAGTCGACGTCGACGCCGTTCGGGATGACGACCGCGTCGCCGCCGAGGTGTTCGACGAGCGTGCGGCGGGCGTACTCGCTCACGGCGATCCGCGCGCTGATCTTCTCCAGGGCGGCCTGGAGGATCGCGTACGCGGCGATCATCGCCCGCGAGCGCGGGTTCGAGGTGTGGAAGGTGGCGACGATCGGGCCCTGCGCGGCCCAGCAGGCGAGCAGGCCCAGGGACGGCGAGGTCGGTTCGTGGATGTGGATGACGTCGAACTCGCCGTCGTGCAGCCAGCGTCGGACCCGGGCGGCGGACAGGAAGCCGAAGTTCAGGCGGGCCACCGAGCCGTTGTACGGCACCGGGACCGCGCGGCCGGCCGAGACGACGTACGGCGGCAGCGGGGTGTCGTCGTCGGCCGGGGCCAGGACGGAGACCTCGTGGCCGAGCCGGATGAAGTACTCGGCGAGGTCTCTGATGTGGAACTGGACGCCGCCAGGGACGTCCCAGGAGTAGGGGCAGACGATGCCGATCCTCACGAGGGCCCCTTCGTGGGGTCGAGATCCGCGAGCCACAAGCGCTGAAGCATGTGCCAGTCCTCCGGGTGGTCGGCGATGCCGGTGGCGAAAGCGTCTGCCAGCGCCTGTGTGATGACAGACGTCTTCTCGGCCCGGTCACCTGACTCGGGTACCTCGACCGGCGGGTGGACCCGGCCCTTCATGACCGGTGAGTCGTCGTACCAGAGGGTCACGGGGAGCAGGAGTGCGCCGGTCTGCTGGGCCAGGAGGGCCGGGCCGGCGGGCATCCTGGTGGTCTCGCCGAAGAACTTGACCTCGACGCCCGAGGCGGACAGGTCGCGTTCGGCGACCAGGCAGACCAGGCCGCCGTCGCGCAGGCGGCGGGCGAGCGTGCCGAAGGCGGTGCCGCCGCTGTGCGGGAGGACCTCCATGCCGAGGCCCTCGCGGTAGGCGACGAAGCGGTCGTAGAGCGTCTCCGGCTTGAGGCGTTCGGCCACCGTGGTGAACGGGGTCGCCAGCTTGGTGGTGACCCAGGCGCCGGCGAGGTCCCAGTTGGCCATGTGGGGCAGCGCGAGGATGACACCGCGGTCGGAGGCGATGCCGTCGATCAGGTGGTGCACGTCCTTGCAGTCGAAGCCCTCCCGGATCCGCTCGGCGCTCCAGGCCGGGAGCCGGAAGGACTCCATCCAGTAGCGCAGGTACGACCGCATGCCCGCGCGCGAGAGCTCGGCGAGCCGCTCGGGGCTCGCGTCGGGCACCACGCGCGCGTAGTTGCTCTCCAGCCGCTGTACGCCCTTGCCGCGCCGTTTCCAGGCGAGGTCGGCGACGGTGCGGCCGAGCCGGACGGCGGCCGGCTCGGGGAGCTTCTTGACGGCGCTCCAGCCGAGGCCGTAGAGCGCGTCCGTCAGCCGCTCCTGGGCACCGCTCACGGAGTCGCCCCGCTGCTGTGCTGTTCCGGGGCCTCCTGGGCCGCCGTGGCGTCGGCCTCCGCGGCCTCCCGGCGGACCGTGACGACCCGCTGGATCAGCGTGACCAGGCTGCCGACGGCGACGATCCACAGGGCGATGGGCAGCAGCCACTGGATGCCCGGGACGCCGAACTTGTGCAGTCCGGCGAGACCGCACGCCACGAGTGAGATCACGAGCCGCTCGGCCCGCTCGACCAGGCCGTTGACGGCGACCGGCAGGCCGATCGACTCGCCGCGCGCCTTGGTGTACGACACGACCTGGCCGCTGGCCAGGCAGAAGATCGAGACGGCGCACAGGGCGATGTTGTCGCCGCCGCCCGCGTACCAGAGGGCCAGGCCGCCGAAGACCGCGCTGTCGGCCACCCGGTCGAGCGTGGAGTCCAGGAAGGCGCCCCAGCGGCTGGAGCGGCCCAGCTGGCGGGCCATGTTGCCGTCGACGAGGTCCGAGAACACGAACAGCGTGATCACGACCGTGCCCCAGAAGAACTCGCCCATGGGATAGAAGACCAGCGCGCCCGCGACCACTCCGGCGGTGCCGAGGAGGGTGACCGTGTCGGGGCTGACGCCCCGGCGGATCAGAAATGCGGCGAACGGCGTGAGGACACGCGTGAAGAATGCACGCGCGTACTTGTTCAGCATGGCCTTCCCGAGGGTCGGTGTCGCCGCGCGGCCCCTGCTGGCCACCGGCTGGCCCATCGTAGCCACGCGCGCGCGTGGGCGACGGCCGGGCACCCGCGTGCCCATGTCTTGAATGGCTGCGGCACGACGCGATGCCATCGGTGTCACGGCCGGATCGCGTCCCGTGTATGGACGCACCGTGACGGGAGTGGAAAGCTCGAACCACCGCGGGCGTCATCGGAGCCGCCACCGCACGCGGCTGCGTGTGTCCGCGCCCACAGTGACCTCACCGTGTACGGGAGGCAAGGCCATGGGCGACAAGGCGAACGCACACCCCGGAGCCGCCGGCAGGGCTACAGCGGCCGACCACCCCGCGTCCATACGGAATGTGGTGCTGGTCGGCCACTCCGGATCGGGCAAGACGACTCTGGTGGAGGCCCTCGCGCTGACCGCGGGGGCGGTGAACCGGGCGGGCCGCGTGGAGGACGGCGGCACCGTCTCCGACTACGACGAGATCGAGCACCGGCAGCAGCGCTCGGTGCAGCTCTCCCTGGTGCCCGTCGACTGGGACGGGTACAAGGTCAATCTTCTCGACACCCCCGGGTACGCCGATTTCGTCGGCGAGTTGAGGGCCGGTCTGCGAGCGGCGGACGCGGCCCTCTTCGTCGTCTCGGCCTCCGACGGCGTGGACGGCTCGACCCGGATGGTGTGGGAGGAGTGCGCGGCGGTCGGCATGCCGCGCGCGATCGTCATCACGCATCTGGAATCGGCGCGCGCGGACTTCGAGTCGATGACCCGGTACTGCGCGGAGGCCTTCGGCGCGGACGACCCCGACGCCGTACTCCCCCTGTATCTGCCGTTGCACGGGTCGCCGGGCCCGGACGGGCACGCGCCCGTGACGGGTCTGGTCGGGCTGCTGTCGCAGAAGGTGTTCGACTACGCGTCCGGGGAGCGCAAGGAGTCGGAGCCCGGGCCCGAGCAGCTGCCGCGGATCGAGGAGGCCCGCAACCGGCTCATCGAGGGGATCATCGCGGAGAGCGAGGACGAGACCCTCATGGACCGCTATCTCGGCGGCGAGGAGATCGACGTCAAGACGCTCATCGGCGACCTGGAGCGGGCCGTCGCACGCGGGGTCTTCTTTCCCGTTCTGGCGGCCGCTCCCGCCGCCGAGGGCGCCCGACAGGGTCTCGGCACCGCCGAGCTCCTGGAGCTGATCACAGGCGGCTTCCCGACCCCGCTGGAGCGCGCGGCGCCCGGGGTCACCACGGTCGACGGCAGGGCGCGGGAGCTCAAGCCGTGCGACCCGAACGGCCCGCTGGTCGCCGAGGTCGTGAAGACCGCCTCCGACCCGTACGTCGGACGCGTCTCCCTGGTGCGCGTCTTCTCCGGGACGCTACGGCCCGACGCGACCGTCCATGTCTCCGGGCACGGGCTCGCCGACCGCGGGCACGAGGACCACGATGTCGACGAACGCGTCGGCGCCCTGTCCGCGCCCTTCGGGAAGCAGCAACGGGCGCTCACGCACTGCATCGCGGGCGACCTCGCGTGCGTGGCGAAGCTGGGCCGCGCGGAGACCGGGGACACGCTTTCGGCCAAGGACGACCCGCTGCTCATGGAGCCCTGGGAGATGCCCGATCCGTTGCTGCCGCTCGCCATCCAGGCGCACAGCAAGGCCGACGAGGACAAGCTCTCGCAGGGCCTGAGCAGGCTCGTCGCCGAGGACCCGACCATGCGCCTGGAGCAGAACCAGGACACCCACCAGGTCGTCCTGTGGTGCCTCGGCGAGGCCCACGCGGACGTCGCCCTGGAACGGCTGCGCAGCCGCTACGGCGTCCAGGTCGACGTCGTCCCGCACAAGGTCTCCCTACGGGAGACGTTCGCCGCCAAGTCGCAGGGGCGCGGCCGGCACGTCAAACAGTCCGGCGGGCACGGGCAGTTCGCGATCTGCGAGATCGAGGTCGAGCCGCTTCCGGGCGGCACGGGCATCGAGTTCGTGGACAAGGTCATCGGCGGCGCGGTACCGCGGCAGTTCATCCCGTCGGTGGAGAAGGGCGTAAGGGCCCAGGCGGCAAGGGGAGTTGCGGCCGGCCATCCGCTTCTCGACGTACGGATCACACTCCTGGACGGCAAGGCGCACTCGGTGGACTCCTCGGACGCCGCGTTCCAGACGGCCGGCGCGCTCGCCCTGCGGGAGGCCGCCATCGACGCGAAGATCCATCTCCTGGAACCGGTGGCCGAGGTGACCGTGCTGGTCGGCGACGACTACGTGGGCGCGGTGATGAGCGACCTGTCCGGGCGGCGCGGCCGGGTGCTCGGCACCGAGCAGACGACCGGCGGGCGCACCCTGATCCGCGCCGAGGTGCCGGAGATCGAGATCGGCCGCTACGCCGTGGACCTCCGCTCCCTCTCGCACGGCACCGCACGCTTCAACCGCACGTACGCCCGCCACGAACCGATGCCTCCGCAGATCGCCGAACGGATCCGCGAAGAGGCGGGCGACGCCTAGCAGTTGATGCCGAGGGGCTCACTTGTGGCGTGCGACGACCCACAAGTGGCTCAAACGGAACGCTTTCCTCCGGGTCGGCGGGCGGCTTCGGTCGTCCGCTGACGAATGTCAGTGGCTGCCGATACGCTGATGACCTGATCAACAGGTGTGCGGAGCACGGAAGTCGGGAAAGCCGCAGAAGCGGGAACAGCGGCGATCGGGGGCGGGAATGACCGTTGACAGCGGTTACGCGGACATCTTCGGACCACAGGTGCCGCGTACCGGCGACGAGGGGCAGACGGCGACCTTCGCGCTGGCCTCGGCGGCCTACCGGGACAACCCGGTGGCCGACATCAAGAAGGCCGACAACGAATGGCACCAGACGGCCGTCAACGAGGGCCGCAAGTGGGCGACGATCTTCCGCCCCAATCTCGGTGAGGCGTTCTCCGGCGCCCTGGTGGCCCGCATGCTCAGCCCCGGACGCAAGCCGCTCATCCAGTCGTTCGGCACCGAACCGCAGTCCGTCGTCGAGCACGCCCTGGCGGCCAACAACATCCGCCGCGCGCGGGACAACAGGCTGTCCATGATCATGGTGCTGTGCGGCCTGCTGTTCCTGCCCGGGCTGATCGTCTGGCTGCTGGTCTTCCAGCTGCGCAGCCTGATCGACAAGCGCACCCAGACGAACAAGAGGGCCGGCGCGATCGCCACGACCCTGCTCGTCGCCGTGGGCGCGGTCGCCGTGATCTTCCTGGTCAAGATGCCCTTCGCGGGCTTCTGGTCCTGGTACGCACGCGCGTGCGTCATCCTCCCCGTGGTCGGCTGGCTGTGGGCCAAGCAGGTCTGCGAGAACACCGCGAAGGATCTGCGCGGGCGCTGGGACAGCCTGCTGTCCGGCAGCAGCGTCGGCGCCAAGGTCCCCGAGGCGGTGCCGACCAGCCCCGGCGAGACCCAGGCCGAGCAGCTCCGCCAGTCCCTGGCCACGCTCAGCGCCGAGCAGCAGTCCAACTCCATCTTCTACGCGGGCCCCAAGGGCATCCTCGGTATGGGCACCCGCTGGGGCAGCTGGCAGCTCGCCGAGGACCTGATCGCGCGGGACGCCAACCGGGAGATCCACCCCTTCCGCAGCTGGGACGTCATCCGCAACATCCACGACGACCTGCGCATGCTGGAGCGGAACACGATCAACACCGGCGGCTTCCCGAAGGCGTCCATACGCCACTGGGTCGTCACGCCGATCGGCGAGGGCGCCAAGGCCGTGTCCCGGCCTGGAGGCACGGACGTCGACGCGTACCAGGTCAAGACGCACGCGATACAGGACATCTGCAACAAGCAGCAGTTCGGCGCCGGCGACCGGCACTACCTGGGCGTCCAATGGACCCTCTGGGAAGGGCAGTTGGTCATCACGATGATGATCACGGTCACCGTGCTGCACAAGACGCTGCGCATCGAGATCACCGGGCACGCCCTGGGTCCTGTGAACTCGCTGTTCACCGGCAAGCCCGAGGCCCCCTCGAAGGACGTCCAGAAGACCCTCAAGCCATGGGAGACCCGCAAGGTCAAGCTCCCGCTCGTCCCCGCCGACGAGGTCGTACGCCTTGCCGTCCGCGCCCCGATCACCTGGTATCCGCCACTGCTGAACTGGCTCGGCGGTTCCATATCCCTGCCCGAGCCGTTCGGCCTGCGGCACGCCTGGGCCGACCAGCCCTGGCGTCACCGCTTCATGGCGGACGACGCGCTCCGCGCCGCGACACCGGTCCTGCGCGTGGTCCACGCCGCCGCGATCCGCGTCCTCGACGAGAACGGCGTGGACACGGAGAAGTTCGGCAACCGCTCGTCGTTCCTCAGCACGAACGTGCAGGACGCGTCACCAAGGAAGGCCGACCTCTACGACGCGTAGGCCTCCGGCGGTTGAGCGGGTCGCGTGCGGGTCGTCGGGGCCGGCCTCTGGGGGCTGCGCCCCCAGACCCCCGCTGTCGGCCTGAACGGCCTCGTCCTCAAGCGCCGGACAGGCTGGATGATGCCGGCCCGAAGGTCAAGCCCCGGAATTCAAGCCCCGTGGCTCACGCCGTGGGCCAAGCGTCGGCGAGCATCTTCCGTGTGTCCGCGAGGAGTTGGGGCAGCACCTTCGTGTGGCCGACCACCGGCATGAAGTTCGTGTCGCCGCCCCAGCGCGGGACGATGTGCTGGTGGAGGTGGGCGGCGATACCCGCGCCCGCCACGCTCCCCTGGTTCATGCCGATGTTGAAGCCGTGGGCGCCGGAAGCGGAACGCAGGGCCGTCATCGCCTGCTTGGTGAGGGCCGCCAGCTCCACGGTCTCCGCGTCCGTCAGGTCGGTGTAGTCCGCGACGTGACGGTAGGGCACGACCATCAGATGGCCGCCGTTGTACGGGTACAGATTGAGCACCCCGTACACCAGCTCACCGCGCCTGACGATCAGCCCGTCCTCGTCCGATTTGGCCGGAATCGAGCAGAAGGGGCAACCGTCGTCGGCCCCGGGGCCGGTCGGCTTGTTCTCGCCCTGGATGTAGGCCATCCGGTGGGGCGTCCAGAGGCGCTGGAACGCGTCCGGCGTGCCCACTCCGATCTGCTGCTCCGGCTCACTCGTCATGCAAGGAAGCATATGGCTTCGCCCGTTCGCGGCGTGTCGCCGGGGTTGCGCGAAACCCCTCCCGCGCCAAGCTGGGCCGATGGACGACGACAGCCGCAAGGCCCGCTGGGAGCAGCGCACGGAGGTCCCCCTCGCCATGGCGTCCCTGGTCTTCCTCGCCGCGTACGCGGTCCGCATCCTGGCCCACGGCCTGCCGGACACCTGCCAGGACCTCTGCCTCGCCGTGCTGTTCGCCGCCTGGGCCCTCTTCGCCGTCGACTACGCGGTCCGCTGGCGACTGAGCCGCCAAGGGCTGCGCTTCGTCCGCACGCACTGGCTGGACACGCTGGTCCTGCTCCTGCCCCTGCTGCGACCGCTGCGCGTCGTCAGGGTCTACGAGGCCGTGCAGCGACGGCACGGACAGCCCCGACTCGCCCTGCACGCGCGCGTGATCGTCTACGCCGGCCTGTCCACCGTCCTGCTGGGCTTCGCCGGCGCCCTCTCCGTCTACCACGAGGAACACGCGGCCCCGGGCGCGACGATAAGGACGTTCGGCGACGCCGTGTGGTGGACCTGCGCGACCTTCGCGACCGTCGGCTACGGCGACGTCGCCCCCGTCACCCCGCTCGGCCGCCTGATCGCCGTAGGCATGATGGCCATCGGCCTGGCCCTGCTCGGCGCGGTCACCGGAACCTTCGCCTCCTGGCTCCTCCAGGTCTTCACGCGGGAGGACGACGAGAGGCCCCCGGGGATCTGAACTCCCCGAGGGCCTCCCGAACGACAACAGACTCAGACCTGCGCCCGATCCGCCACGACCTGCTCGATCTTCGCGATGGCGTCGTCGAACGCGATGCCGTTCTCCTGCGAGCCGTCGCGGTAACGGAAGGACACCGTCCCGCCGTTCATGTCCTCGTCGCCGACGATGACCATGAACGGGACCTTCTGCTTCTGCGCGTTGCGGATCTTCTTCTGCATACGGTCCGAGGACGAGTCGACCTCGACGCGCAGCCCCTTCTTCTTCGCCGCCACGGCGAACTTCTCCAGGTACTCGACGTGCCCGTCCCCGATCGGGATACCGACCGCCTGCACCGGCGCCAGCCACGCCGGGAACGCACCCGCGTAGTGCTCAAGCAGCACCGCGAAGAACCGCTCGATGGACCCGAACAGCGCCCGGTGGATCATGACCGGCCGCTGCTTGGAACCGTCAGGACCGGTGTACTCCAGGTCGAACCGCTCCGGCAGGTTGAAGTCCAGCTGGACCGTGGACATCTGCCAGGTCCGCCCGATCGCGTCCTTCGTCTGGACGGAGATCTTCGGCCCGTAGAACGCGGCGCCACCCGGGTCCGGAACGAGCGGCAGCCCCTGCTTCTCGGCGACCTGGCGCAGCGTCTCGGTGGCCTCTTCCCAGACCTCGTCCGAGCCGACGAACTTCTCCGGGTCCTTGGTCGACAGCTCCAGGTAGAAGTCCGTCAGGCCGTAGTCCCGCAGCAGGTTGAGGACGAAGGTGAGCGTCTTGTCCAGCTCGTCGGCCATCTGCTCGCGCGTGCAGTAGATGTGCGCGTCGTCCTGCGTGAAGCCCCGCGCACGGGTCAACCCGTGCACGACGCCCGACTTCTCGTACCGGTACACGGTCCCGAACTCGAAGAGGCGCAGCGGCAGTTCACGGTACGAGCGGCCGCGCGCGTCGAAGATCAGGTTGTGCATCGGGCAGTTCATGGGCTTGAGGTAGTAGTCCACGCCCTCGTCGAGCTGCATGGGCGGGTACATGCCGTCGGCGTACCAGTCCAGGTGCCCGGACGTCTCGAAGAGCTTCCCCTTCGTCGCGTGCGGGGTGTAGACGAACTCGTAGCCCTCCTCCTCGTGCCGGCGCCGCGAGTAGTCCTCCATGACCCGGCGGACGACGCCGCCCTTGGGGTGGAAGACGGCCAGGCCGGAGCCGATCTGCTCCGGGATGGAGAACAGGTCCAGCTCGCTGCCCAGCTTGCGGTGGTCGCGCTTCTCGGCCTCGACCAGGAAGTCGAGGTGCGCCTTCAGCTCCTCCTTCGAGGGCCAGGCGGTGCCGTAGATGCGCTGGAGCATGGGGTTCTTCTCGCTGCCGCGCCAGTAGGCGGCCGCGTTGCGCATCAGCTTGAACGCCGGGATGTTGCGCGTGGTGGGCAGGTGCGGGCCTCGGCAGAGGTCCTTCCAGCACAGGTCGCCGGTCTTGGCGTCGAGGTTGTCGTAGATCGTCAGCTCGCCGCCGCCGACCTCGACGTCCGCGCCGTCGTCGGTGGACGCGGAGCCCTTGATGCCGATGAGTTCGAGCTTGTACGGCTCGTCCGCCAACTCCTCGCGGGCGTCCTCGTCGGTGACGACACGGCGCGAGAACTTCTGCCCCCGCTTCTGGATCTCCTGCATCTTCTTCTCGATGGCCTTGAGATCCTCGGGCGTGAACGGCCGCTCGACGTCGAAGTCGTAGTAGAAGCCGTCCTTGACCGGCGGGCCGATGCCGAGCTTGGCCTCGGGGAACAGCTCCTGCACGGCCTGCGCCATGACGTGCGCGGTGGAGTGGCGCAGGATGTTGAGGCCGTCGGTGGAGGAGATCTCGACGGGCTCGACCGCCTCCCCGTCCTTCACCTCGTACGCCAGGTCCTTCAGCTCCCCGGCCACGCGCGCGGCGATGATCGAGCGCTCGCCGGCGAAGAGCTCCGCGGCCGTGGTGCCCGTCGTCACCGTGCGCTCTTCCCGCTCGGAATCGCGTTGGATGATCACACGGACGTCTGACACGGGTCTCTCCTGACTACAGGGTGGATGCGGCGCCATACCGTGAGCGCGCGCAATAGGGGATCGTACCGACCCTAAGGGGCCCACCGCGAAACGGTTGCCGCACTCCCCCTCCCTCAGTCCTCCTCCCCGCTGCACGCCTCCTCGAAGAAGTCGAGATTCTCCTGGAGGGACTTCATCAGCCGGTCCCGCTCCGCCTCGTCCACCTGCACGGGTACGACCCCGGAGGCGCCGGTGAGCCGACGGAACCCGCCCCGGCTCTCCAGCCGCCCGTGCACCCGCACCGGCAGCCCGACGAGGTGGGCGTGCCCCGCTATCCGGTACGACTCCTCGTCCAGGGTCATCCGGACGTGCCCGACCTCGGCACCGGCGATCACCTGCATCCGTACCGTGCCCTCACCGCGCGGCCCCGACCTGCGCATCCGCACCACCGAGCCGGTGATCCGCACGGGCATGGCCGGTTCCTCGCGCAGATAGCGGGCCCCGGCCGCGCGCAGCACGGGCAGGTCGCCCGGCGAGAACTCGACGGCCTCGGCGGGCGCGGCACACCCCTCGGGGACACCCGCGCCGGGCGCCCACTCGACGGCGATCCGGGCACCCTCGGTGCCGCGCACGAGCGCGACGACGGCTTCGGTCAACTCCCGGCTGACGCCCGCTTCTACGGCCCCGTCGAAGGCGTCCATGCCGCCGGTGGCCCGCTCGTAGTCGATGGCCTCGCGGGTGGCGTAGAGGGCCTGGTGGAGGCGTACGGCGAGGGCGCGGCCGGTGTCGACGGGAACGAACGCGGTGAGTTGACGGCCGCCGGGTGCCGAGCCGACGAGGACGTGTTCCAGGGACGCGGCGGCGGGGCGGCGGTGGCGGGCGCCGTAGTAGCCGGCACGCGCGCGGGTGGCGAGTGCGGCGGCGAGCAGCATCTGGCGGGCGGCGGCGCGGAGTTGCTCTTCCACGGTCCAGGACGCGGCCCCTGCCGGTCCGGTCGGGATGTCGCGCCACCAGCGGATCTCGTCGCTCGGTACGGCGAGGCCGACGAGGACCTCGCGGGCGGAGGGGGTGTTGCTGCGGGCGAGCGCGTCGAGCGCCTCGCCGAGGAGGTCGTCGCTGTCGGGGAAGGCCCGGCTCTCGGGGACCAGCAGGCTGGTCCCCGAGCCGCCGGGCCCGGGTGGGGTCCAGCGGCCGTACCGTCCGGGCGCTCCGCCGCGCCGCTGCCAGCCGTGCCGGCGCAGCAGGGCGCCGAGGACGGCGGGGTCGACCTGGTCGGGCTCGGGGGGCCGTTCCCATGAGGTGGGGTCCTCGGGATGCGGTCGTACCGTCCGCAGGTGTTCCTCGACCGAGCGGTGCCTCATGGCCTGCCTCCCGTCCCGACCCGCGTCATGATCTCGCACAGCGCCCGGTCGTCGAAGATGCGCGAGGTCGGTATCCGCACGGTGGTCCGGGTCCTGCCGGTGATCGCGTGACCGGCGAGGTTGACCCAGTAGCAGCAGTGCCGCAGATCGAGCCGGTCGTGGCTGGCGCGCAGCCAGTCGTCCTGGGAACGCGGGACGAGCATCACGACCAGGATCTTGTGCACCGAGACCGGTGTGCGGGCGAGCTTGCGCAGATGGTCGTTGTCGAGCGTGAAGGAGAAGGAACGTCCCGGTGGATTCGGCGGGATCTGGTAAGTGCACTTGAGCTGCACCTTTATCGTGACCTCGTCGTCCACCGTGTGGCCGGGCGAGCCGTGACTGACGTGCCAGTCGATGCCGTTGTCCGGAAAGGGTTGCGACAGCGAGCAGCCGGCCGCGGCGGCGACGGCGTGCAGATAGCCCACCTGCAGTGTCTCCATGCAGGCGGTGGTGGCGAGCGATCCGCGCTGGGGTGCCGTCCGTTCGGGCAGCAGCCCGCCCCGCTCGGGCTGCGCTATCACCATGGCCAACAGCCTTCCAAGTTCAGGTGAATTGCTGTGCTGAATGCCTGATCGGGTCGCTGAACTGCAAAGACCCGCACTCCTGTTGTGTCCTTCCGGCGTACGGCGCAAACAGCCCGGGTATCACCAAACAGGCAGAAGACGGTACGTCAGCTGCCGTGGGTGAACGAGGAGTTGTGTACGTATGACGTGCTGGTACGAGGGCCCGTTGGCCGCGTTCGACACGGAGACCACGGGCGTGGATGTGGAGACCGACCGGATCGTGTCGGCCGCGATCGTCGTCCAGGACGCCCCCGGTACCCGTCCCCGGGTGGCCCGGTGGCTGGTGAACCCGGGGGTGCCGGTGCCCGCCGGGGCGACGGCGATCCATGGACTGACGGATGAGCATCTTCAGCGCAACGGCCGCTGGCCTGCGCCGGTGATGCACGAGATAGCCGACGAGCTGGCCGAACAGGCCGCGATGGGACGCCCGTTGGTGGTCATGAACGCACCGTTCGACCTGACCCTGCTGGACCGCGAACTGCGCCGCCACCGCGCGTGCTCGCTGGACCACTGGTTCGAGTCGACGGTGCTACAGATCCTGGACCCCCGGGTCCTGGACAAACACCTGGACCGCTACCGCAAGGGCCGCCGCACCCTCACCGACCTGTGCGCGCACTACGGCGTCACGCTGGACGGCGCCCACGACGCGGGCGCGGACGCGCTGGCCTCCCTGGAGGTCGTACGGGCCCTGGGCCGCCGCTTCGCCACCCGCCTGGAACGCCTGACCCCGGCCGAGCTGCACACCCTGCAGTCGACGTGGCACGCGGCCCAAGCACGCGGCCTCCAGGCGTGGTTCGCGCGCAGCGGCACCCCGGAGTCGGTGGACCAGTCCTGGCCACTGCGCCCGGGCCTGACGGCGGAGGCCGCATAAGCGGTCGGCACGTCGGCGCACAAAAAAGCCGGTCCGCTGCTGCGGACCGGCCTTTCCCGGTGGGCGATACTGGGTTCGAACCAGTGACCTCTTCGGTGTGAACGAAGCGCTCTCCCACTGAGCTAATCGCCCGGGAACGCACCGAACAATACAGGCCCCCGCCGGTTTCCTTCAAACCGCTTCCGTCAGACCGCTGCCAGGTGTGCGAGGAGCCCGCGCCGTCCGGCCCGCATCATCAGCGCGTGGTTGACACGGAACACCGGCCGCCCGGGTACGGCGAACCGCCTGAGCGACGGCCGGTTCAGGTCGACCTCCTGGTCGTAGCGGGCGAGCGTGCCGGGGCCGTCGGCCGTGAGCGTCCACCGCGCCCAGCCCACCAGGTCACCGGTCATCGCGATCTCCAGGACCCCGGCGGCCGGGTCGCGGCGCACTGCGCGCGCGGTGAAGGTCAAGACGTACGGCAGGCTCGCGCGGATGCGGATGACGCCGGTCGTGTCGTCGATCCGCTCGACCTCGCGCACCTGCGGCCACCAGCGGGGATAGTCCTCGGCCCGTTCCAGGAACGGGTACACGACGGCGGGCGGCGCGGGCAGGGACCACCGGGCGCGGAAGCGGTAATGGGTCCAGTCCATGGCGGGAGTCTGCCCGGTCAGGGGGCCGTCTCCCGATACCTGAGTACGTTTTGAGTACGTGCGCTCATGTCGTACCGCGTGACGGGCAGCACACTCCGAGACATGACCCACATCCCGCCTCCGGCCGTCGAGTTGCGGATCCTGGACGCCGAGCTGCACCAACTGGACGCCCGCCGCGCGCAGTTGCTGCACCGGCGCGCCTGGCTGCTGACCGTGCTCCAGCCGGCCCGGCCCGCGCCCATGACACCGGCGTTCGCCGCACCGCCCCGGCGTGAGGCCACCGCACCGAGCGTGCAGAACGTGCTGCTCCTGCTCGGCGCCACCCTGCTCACCCTCGCGGCGATCGCGTTCACGCTGGTCAGTTGGGGGAGCATGGGGATCGCGGGCCGGGCGCTGGTGCTCGGCGGGGTGACCCTGGCGACGCTCGGCGCACCCGTCGCGATGCTGCGCCGGGGCCTGCGCTCCACGGCCGAGTCGCTCGCGGGCCTCGGTCTCGTCCTGACGGTGCTGGACGCGTACGCGCTGCACGAGGTCGCCTTCCCCGACGGGGACGGCACGACGTTCGCGGCAGCGGCGACGACCCTGCTGGCCGCGCTGTGGGCGGCGTACGGCATCGGCGTGGCGGCGCTCCCGAGCCCGGCCGTCACCCGCACGGAGCCGACCACCGCGCGCACGCTCCTTCTGCCTCTCCCCTCGGCGCTCGTGGTCGCCCAACTCCCCTTGCTTCTCTGGGTGGTGGCGGCCGGTGGGGGCATCCGCACGGTCACGGCCGCGATGCTGGTGACCGCCGTGATGGACATGATGATCGCGCTCCGGGTCTCCCCGAAGGCCGTGCGCTTCGTCGCCGTCGGCGGAGCGTTCGGTCTGGGCGGCCTGGGCGTGCTGACGGCCGGCCTGATCTCCTTGTCCGCGGCCGGCCCGGGCGCCGCCGCCCGTGCGACGGCGCTCCTGGTGCTCGCGGCGGCGAGTGCGTTCGCCGCCGCGTGGCTCGTCCCGGGCCCGGGGCTGCGGACGGGTGCGGCCACGACGGGCGGCCTGCTCGTGGTCGCCACGCTCGGTGGCGTGCTCCGGGTTCCGTTGTCCTACGACTGGGCGGTTCTGGGCTATCTGGCCTGCGGGATGGGCCTGTTGGCGCTCCGCCGGGGCTCGCTGCCCGAGCCGGTGCGCCGCGGACTCGGCCTGGCCTCCGTCGGCGTACAGGGGATCGCGCTGCTGTTGACCCTGCCGGCCGTCGTCACCACCCTGTTCGGCCCGGCCGCGTGGGTCTCCCGCATCTGGTCCGGCGCGCCGGACGACGCGCGTGCCGCGGCGACGGTGGACATCCCGTGGCCGATGCACGAGACCACCGCTCCCCTGGTGCTCATCGCGGTCGCCGCGGTGCTGGCCCTCGCGGTCCGCAACACCGCGTGGCGGCCCCGGGCCCTGACCGCCGCCCTGTCCCTGGCGTGGGTGACGGCGATGATCGTCCCGACCGCACTGCAACTTCCTTACTCTGTCGGCCTGTTGGTGGACGGGCTCATCGTGGTGGCCCTGCTCTCGCTCACGCACCGCATCGCCACCGCCCTCGCTCTGTTCACCTCCCTCGTTCTCGCCGCCCTCGCACTTGCCTCCGAACCGGCCACGCTCGCCGTACTCGCCTCGCTGACCGCCCTGTTGGCGGGTGCGGCCCGGCGCGGGCGCCTCGCGCCGGTCTCCGCCGGCTTCTCCCTGGGCTACGCAACTGCCCTCGCCTGCGCGGCGGGTGCCGCCCTCGACTGGCAGCCGCAGCACATCGCGTTGCTGGTGCTCGCCGTACCGGTGACGGCCGCCCTGCTGGCCTCGCGCCTCACCGATCCGGTGACGACGCTGGTGGTCGAGATCTCGGGTGCCGTCGCGGGCGTACTGGCGATCGGTCTCGCGGGTGCCGAACTGCCCGTCCTGGCCCTGGTGTTGGCCCTCTGCGGAGTGATCGCGGCGGGCACGGCGCTACGGCCCGAGCGCAGGGGCGTCGGCTACGCGTCCGCCGCCCTGTTCGTCCTCGCCACCTGGGTACGGCTGTCCACGTGCAACGTCGGCAGCCCGGAGGCGTACACGCTGGCCGTGACCGTCCCGGCGCTGCTGGTGGGCGTGCTGCGCAGGCACCGCGACCCGAACGCCTCGTCCTGGACGGCCTACGGCCCCGGGCTCGCCGCCACGCTCGTCCCGAGCCTCCTCGCGGCCTGGGCCGACGCGCACTGGACCCGCCCACTGCTGCTGGGCGCAGCCGCCCTGCTGGTCACACTGATCGGCGCGCGGCACCGCCTCCAGGCACCGCTCCTCCTCGGCGGCGGCACCCTCGTGCTGGACACCCTGCACGAACTCGCCCCGTACCTCGCCCAGGCCGTCGGCGCCCTGCCCCGCTGGGCACCGCCCGCCCTCGCCGGAGTCCTACTGCTCGCACTCGGCGCGACGTACGAGCAGCGGATCCGGGACGCCCGGCGCGTGCGGGAGGTGCTGGGAAAGATGAACTAGCCCTGCGCTAGGGCATCTTGTCGCCGAGCAACGCCAGGTTCTCGATGGCGGCGAGGCCGTACAGCGCGGTGTCGTTCGAGGACACCCACGCGGCCTCGCTGCCCGGGACGAGCGTCACCGGGCCGGTCAGCGGCTCCGTCTTCCACGGGGACGACTCCATGTAACCGTCGGAGCTGTAGAACTTCGTCCAGGCCCGCTTGGCGAGCGTGGCGTCGTCGAGTTGTACGGCGGCGTAGGCGTCGAGGCGTGAGTGGCCCTGGAAGAGCAGCAGGGTGCCGAAGTTGGAGCCGTAGCGTGCCGCCTGTTCCGTCTTGGAGGCGTTGAAGTAGCGGCAGTAATCCATGTACACCTCCTTGAACTTGGGCATGTCGACGAGGTGAATCAGCTCCGCGCACAGCTCGTTGAGGCCGAAGACCGCCGAGAGGTGCGAGACGGAGACGACGGGCGCGGAGGCGACGGCGAACTTGCCGGTGTCGAGGTCGTACAGCCCGCTCCCCTGCACAAATCCGTTGGGCTGGGCGGCGATTGTCTCCATGGTCGACAGGACGCGCGCCTTGGCCTTCTCCCATTTCGGCCCCCTGCGCTCCCACTCGGTCAGCCACGCCGACACCAACCCGCTCCAGTCCGTGCCGAATCCGATCGACAGGGCGTGCCGGTCGGGGGTGTACGGCTCGGTGCGGATCTTGCGGATCGGGTCGAGGACGAGGAACGTCTCGTCGGAGTCGACGTTCGCCGCCATGAGGTCACCGACGCGTTCGTCGGCGGTGAGGAAGTAGTAGTAGCGCCGGTAGGTGGTGTTGGCGATGCGCTGCTGCTTGGCGCTGTCGGCGTAGTGCTGGACGCCGTGCCGGGTGCCCAGGCCGGCCCATTCGCCGAGGTGGTAGACGTCGACCTCGCCGGTGTGCCGGGTGAGCGACTCGGCGAAGCGGAAGATGTCCGAGCGGCCCGAGCGGATGTACGCGAACCAGAGCCAGATGTCCGGCGACAGCTCGGAGTTGTCCCAGGCGTAGCCGCCGACGTCGTACCGCCACTGGTGCCGCACGGTGTCGTAGGAGTGCATGAAGTCGCCGTAGTCCCAGAAGCCGTACCAACGGCGCTGAGCCACCTGGTCCTTGTAGTAGCCGAAGAGGAAGTCGAGGTGGTCCTCGATCTTCGCCTTGGCGGTGGTGGAGCGGTCGGGCTCGGAGTAGAGGCCTGGACCGAACACCTTGGACTTGATCAACTGCTGCGGTGGGGCGGCGAGTTGCGGCAACACCCGTACCGCTTCGACCTGTTGGGCGAGGGTCTCCGGTGTCGGCGTCGACTCGTCGGCCCAGAAGAGGAGTTCGGAGGTGCGGGCGATGCCGTACGGGGTGCCGAACTCGGGTTCGTAGTCCTCGTAGGTGATTTCGAGGCCTTCGAGCTGCTTGGCGTACGTGTCCTGGCCCATGCCGTCGTGGTAGAAGCGCAGGTCCATCGGCTGGGCCTCGGGCGACCAGAGCCAGAGGGTGACCTCGGCCTCGTCGGTGTGGGCGTCGCGGATGTCGAGCTGCGCGGGGAACTTCTCCCAGAAGTCCCGCAGCCCGAAGGAGAATCCGCCGCTGGCCCCGCCGACGTACCCGAATCCGGAGGCGTGTCCGCCACCGCCGGCGGGGATCCAGCCGTAGCCCTTCGTGGTGCGCTTGCGCAGGGTGAAGCCGTCGGCGGAGAGCTGGGCGAGGGTGTAGTCGCCCCACTTGGGGATGTACTGGAGGCGGCTCGTGACGCGCTGGTCCCAGGTCGACGGGTCGGCCAGTTTCCGGCCCGCGTACTGGGCCGCCTGGACGGTCGCGCCCGGGTCACGACGCAGGCCCGTGATGCCCTGAACCGCCTCGCGCAGCAGGCCGGTTCCTTCGCCGCCGATGCGGACGTGCCGGTCGTAGGCCGCGTCCCGCATCGGCACGGTGAAGCGGACGCCGAGCCCGCGGATGAAGTCGCCGCTCGCCTTGCCCGGTTCCACCGTGCCGTCGAAGGTGATCGTGTGGACCATGCGAAAGGAGTCGGCGCCCGCGTAGAAGTAGAGGCGGATCGAGAACGGCAGCCAACTCCGGCCGCCCTTGCGGTGTTTGCCGTCGATGCGGACGACGGCACGGACCGGCCCGTCCTGTTCGACGGTGACCTCGCCGATCACCCCGTCGAAGCGCTCGGTCTTCACCGCGCCCTGGTCCTCGTCCTCCATCTCGGGCTGGCGGATGAGGACGAGTCGGCCGTTCTTGGCGATCTCCGTGCCGCCCCGGGTGACCGACTTGATGAGGGTGGAGCCGTTCTTGCCGATCTTCGCGGTGATGACCCCGGTCGAGATGTCGATGGTGCCGCCGCTCTTGTCGACGGTGACCTTCTTGGCGGGGTCGGCCGCGTCCCCAGCGGTGAGGGTGAGCTTGCCGGAGCCCGAACTCACCGCGTGCGCCGTCCACTTGAGCGATCCGTCCGGCCAGTACGCGATCGGCCAGGACTGCACCGGCACGGCCGTACCCTCGGCGTCCGTCAGCGCGAAGGTCTGGTCCTCCTGGTAGGTGCCCATCGGCCACGGCACCCCGACCGTCGAACCGGGCGCGGCGCCGAGACCGCCGTCCTCCAGCCAGTCGAGGGTCACCGGGTCGCCGTCGGCCGCGACGGCTCTGGGTGCGGCCTGGGCATCCTTCGCTCCTAGCGCCCAGCTGAACTGCGCGGCGGCTCCGGCGACGGCGGCCGCCTTGAGCAGGGACCTGCGGGGAATGGGAGACATGACCTGTCCTTTCCGTGCGGGAAGCTTTCTTCAAATCCGTCTGGTCAGGGGCATGACAGATGGAGGTGCGACGCCGGAAGCGCGCCGACCTGATGCGAGGACACCGCCCGTCAGCGGTGCCGGTACCGCTCCTCCACGGCGACGGCCGCGGCGGCGACGGCTCCCAGCACGGGGACCGCCAACGGTGCGATGAGCAGGGCGGAACAGCCGACGAGGACCAGCCCGCCGACGAGCAGGAAGGAACCGGCGGGGTCGAGCACCGTACGGCGGCCGGCCTCGGCGAGCAGCGCCCGCCAGGTGTCCCCCGGCACCCAGACCGCCGCCGCCCGCATCCCGGCGACGACGGTCCCGAGCAACGCGAACACCCCGACGGCACCGACGAGTTGCCCACCGGGCAGCCCGGCGCGCACGGCCTGGACGTCCACCCATACGGCGGCCACCGCACCCCACCCGGTCACCCCGACGACCCACCCCCGGCGCACCGCCACCCGGAAGTCCGCGACGAACTCCCGCCAGCCTCCGCCCACATGACCGGTGCGTCGCCTCAAGTGCCGCGCCCCGGCGGCGAAGGCGGCGGGATAGGTGACAACTCCCGCCGACGCGACGGCGATCCACACCCCGGTGAGCAGACATTCGGCGAAGACCCCGAACCGCTCGGCGAAGACCGACTCCCTGCGTGCCTTCACGCGTGCTTCGGCCACCGTCTCAGCCCTTCAGTCCGGAGGTCGCCATACCGTCGATCAGGTACCGCTGGAAGGCGAGGAAGAACAGCAGCACCGGTAGCAGCGCGACGAGGGACATGGCGATCATGCCGCCGTAGTTCGCGGCCACGCCGTCGGAGTCGCGGAACATCATCAGGCCCAGTGAAACGGTGTATTTTCCGGGCTCGTTGAGGTAGATCAGCGGGCCCATGAAGTCGTTCCAGGCGTTGATGAAGGTGAAGATCGCGCTGGTGATGAGCGCGGGCCGGCACAGCGGCAGCACGATCGACCAGTAGATGCGCAGGTGCCCGCAGCCGTCGAGCCGGGCTGCCTCGTCCAGTTCCTTCGGCAGGTTGCGCATGAACTGCACCATGAGGAAGACGAAGAAGGCCTCGGTCGCCAGGTACTTGCCGAGCAGCAACGGGACGTAGGTGTTGACCAGTTGGAGCTTCTGGAACATCACGTACTGCGGGATCAGCAGCACGTGGTACGGCAGCAGGAGTGTGCCGATCATGAGGGAGAAGAGCAGGTTGCGGCCCGCGAACCGGATGCGGGCGAAGGCGTAGGCCGTCAGGGAGCAGGAGATGAGGATGCCGAGGACCGAACCGAGGGCGTAGAAAAGGGAGTTCTGGAAGAACGTCCAGATCGAGATGTCGGCGATGCCCTTGGCCAGGCCCTTGAAGTTGGCGAGGATCGGGTGCCCGGGGAAGAGTTGCAGGCTGTTGATGACGTCCTTGCTCGGCTTGAACGAGGCGCCGATGACCCAGACGACCGGGTAGAGGACGACGGCGAGGACGGCCAGCGCACCCACGTGCCAGACGAGCGAGCCGGTGCGCTTGCGGCCCAGCCCCGGGGACTTCGGGACAACGGTGGCACTCATGGAACGGCTCATCGGACGTCCTCCTCGTAGTGCACCCACTTCTTCTGCGACCAGAAGAGAACGGCCGTCACGAGCGCCACGGCGAGCAGCAGCATCCAGGCCATCGCGGACGCGAAGCCCATCTGGGCGTTCTTGAAGCCCTGTTGGTAGAGGTAACAGGTGTAGACGAGCGTGGCGTCGGCCGGTCCGCACTGGGAGTTGGAGACGACGTACGCGGAGCCGAAGATCTGGAAGGAGTGGATGGCCTCAAGGAGCACGTTGAAGAACAGCACCGGGGAGATCATCGGCAGCGTGATGTTCCAGAACCGGCGGAAGGGCCCGGCCCCGTCCATCGCGGCGGCTTCGTACAGCTCCCTCGGTACCTGCTTGAGCCCGGCGAGGAAGATGACCATCGGTGCGCCGAACTGCCAGACGGTGAGCGCGACCAGGGAGTAGAGGATCCAGTCGGGGTCACCGACCCAGCCGCCGACATGGGAGCCGAACAACGACTGCGTACGGTCCACGACGGCGCCGTCGGAGAAGAGCGTCCGCCAGACGAAGCCGATCGAGACGCTCGCGCCGATGAGCGAGGGGGCGTAGAAGGCGGCCCGGTAGAGGGCCTGGCCCCGGCGGCTCTGGGCGAGCAGCATGGCGACGCCGAGGGCGAGGAGCAGTTTCAGCGGGGTGCCGATGACGACGTATTTGGCCGTCACCTCGACCGACTTCTGCCACCTCGGGTCGTCGAACATCCGGGTGAAGTTGTCGAAGCCGATCCACTTCGGGCTGTCGAAGAGGTTGTAGTCGGTGAACGCGAAGTAGAGGGAGGCGACCATGGGGCCGGCGGTCAGCAGCAGGAAGCCGGCGATCCACGGGGACATGAAGAGGTAGCCGGCGAGGTTCTCGTGGCGCCCCCGCCGCTTCTTGGCGGCGGGGGTGGCGGAGCGGGTCTGCCGGGTGGCGGGCGGAGCGTCGTCGACGAGCGTCACGGCGGTTCCCATCAGGCGGAGAAGGCGGCCTGCGCCTCGGAGAAGAACTGCTTCACCGCGTCGGCGACCTTGGTCTTGCCCAGCGCCATGTCCCCGCCGATGCGGAGGAAGGCGGACTCGGCGGTGTCGGCGCCGGACGGGTGCGGGGTGATCGTCCCGAGGACACCGGCCTTGGCGGTGTCCACCTCGTACTGGGCGATCTCCTTCTGGACCGTGTCGGTCGGCTTGAACGCGTCGTACTGGTCGGTGGTCGCGAGGATGCCCCGGTCGTAGCCCATGATCTTGCCGACCGAGGGGTCATGGACCATGAAGTCGATGAACTGGGCGACTTCCTTCGGGTGCTTGGTGCGCGCGGAGCCGCTGAGCATCAGGGAGGCGAGGTACTGGCCGGTGTCCTTGCCGTCGGTGGTGGGGATCGGCGCGAGGCCGTAGTCGCTGGTGCCCTCCGCCGTGTAGCGGACGGTGAAGTTGTCCCAGGTGAATTCCGAGGCGCCGTGTCCGGCCGAGAGTGAGGACTTGGGGGTGTCCTGGGCGACGACCTTCGGGGAGGTGACGATGCCGGCCTTCACCCGGCCGTATCCGTCCGTCCACCACTCCGTCAGGTCCGACTCCTCGAAACCGAGGCCGTCCTTGGTGAAGAACGCCTTGCCGTTCTGCCGGAGGTAGAGGTCGTACAGGTACATGATGCTGAAGTAGCCCGTGTCCCCGGGGACTCCGGTCTTGTCGTGGATCGTCTTGAGGGCCTTGAAGTACTCGTCCCAGGTCCAGCCCGCCGCGGGGTCGACGCCCGCCTTCGCGTAGACCTTCTTGTCGATGACCAGCGCCATGGTGTTCGAACCGACCGGAACACCGAGCTGCTTGCCGTCGACCTCGCCGACCTTCACTACGCCCGCGCGGAAGTGATCGAGGCTCAGATTTCCCGCGTCGATCTGTGACCTGAGATCGAGCAGGACGCCTCTCTTGTCGTACTTCCGAAGAAATCCCACGGCGTTCTGGAATACGTCCGGTGGATTTCCGCCCGCGGCCTGCGTCTGGAACTTCTCCCAGAAAGAGGGATAGTCCTGAAAGTCCGTCTTCACCTTGATCTTCGGATACTTCTTCTCGAAGAGCGCGATGGACTGATTGATCTTTTTCGCCCGTTCCTCGGCACCCCACCACGAGTAACGGATCGTCACATTCCCGTCCGCGGACGTGCCGTCGCTCCCGCCGCATCCCGTCGCGGCCACCCCCAGCGTGACCGCCGAGACTCCGGCGGCCTTCAGGACCGTACGCCTCTCCACATTCGTGCGGGTTCCCATGATGGGCCCTCCCCGTAGCGTCGTTGCCACCTGCATGAATCGTTTCAAGTAAGCGCTTGCTGGCACAAGGTACGGAGGCCCTCGGGGTGCGTCAATGATTCGGACAGGATTTTCTTGTGAACCGGCTGAGCGCTACGACGGCCCCGCCGGACACGTTGCGGAAGCGACGGGACGGACACCGCAGGTGAGGCACGCGTGACCGGCCGGCCGAACAGGAAGCGGCCCGCCGCGCTCGGCTGCCGGGCGGCCGAAAAACGCCTGGGCGGCGGGGAGTCGACGGCGCGAACCGCTGACCGAACGACGACGGCCCGCCTGTGTGATCACAGGCGGGCCGTCGGTCCGGGTGGGCGATACTGGGTTCGAACCAGTGACCTCTTCGGTGTGAACGAAGCGCTCTCCCACTGAGCTAATCGCCCGGGCGCACGGAGAACATTACCCCATGTCAGCGGGTGCCCCGACCAGCGCCGGAAGGCCCCCAGAGGCCGTCAGCGGGTCACTGGTCCTTGATCTTCCAGGGCATCACGACGCCGAACTTCCAGATATAGATGCCGACCAGGGCGATCACGATCACCAGGCCGATCGAGGTCAGGACGATGTTGCGGCGGCGTACGGCCGGGTCGAGTGCGCGCTGTGCCGCCTCGGTGACCTTGCGTTTCGTCCAGCGGAGCACCAGCTGGGCCCAGACGAACTCGGTCGCCCAGATCGCCATGCCGCCGAAGATCACGACCCAGCCGGGTCCCGGCAGCGGCAGCATGATGATGCCGGCGACCACGACCGCGAGGCCGATGACGAAGACGCCGACCTGCCAGCTCAGGTGCAGCGCACGGCGTGCCTTGATGAATTCCGGCGCCTTGGAACCGAGCCCCTGCCCGTCCCGCGCCCCGTCCGCCCGCGTCTCGTCGGCCGCCCCGTCCGACGCCACGACAACCTCACCCGGCTCGTCACTCCCCGTATTCATACGGACAAACCCTACCCGAGGGAAACCAGTCACCGGAATGGCCCCACGGACCGATCGAGCCCTCGGCCGGAAGAGTTACGTAAAGGCACGCAAAACACTCAGAGGGGTTTACAACGGCACCGTAGGTGGCATGTCGATTTCGCCGACGTGCGAATCCCCGAGCGCACACTGAGCGAAAGGCCCTGGCGCTTATGAACACCACGGTCAGCTGCGAGCTGCACCTGCGCCTCGTTGTGTCGAGCGAGTCATCCCTGCCTGTCCCCGCAGGCCTGAGGTACGACACGGCCGACCCCTACGCCGTGCACGCCACCTTCCACACCGGAGCCGAGGAGACCGTCGAGTGGGTGTTCGCCCGCGACCTTCTCGCGGAGGGCCTCCACCGGCCCACCGGTACCGGCGACGTCCGTGTCTGGCCATCCCGTAGTCACGGTCAGGGCGTCGTCTGCATCGCACTGAGTTCTCCCGAGGGCGAAGCCCTGCTGGAGGCTCCCGCGCGGGCCCTGGAGTCCTTCCTGAAGCGGACGGACGCCGCTGTGCCACCTGGCACGGAGCATCGGCACTTCGACCTGGATCAGGAGCTGTCGCACATCCTGGCGGAGAGCTAGAGCTAGGTCCCACCAAGCCGCCCGGCGCCGTCCGAACTCGGGGAGACGGCTCGGGCACAGACAACCGCATAGGGCATACACCGGCGCCGTCGCCGCGATTCGTCGCGGGGGCGGCGCCGGTGCGCGTGGCACCCGCTCGCGCGACCTTCCGTGCTCCCGGCCGCGCGACTCTCCGTGGTCACGTCCGGGAGCACTCTCCCCGGTCCGGGGAACCGTGAGGGGCACCGTCCCGTTCTTAGAGACAGGGGGCCGCCCTCCGGGAAGCCACTACCATCGGCCAGCATCGGCGGGCGCCCGCCCGACCCCCAGGCCAGGGAGCGAAACGTGCTGATCACCCACGACACCCGGTGCGCCCTCGACACCGTGGTCGATCTGGTGAACACCGCACCGGAGGACGCCGCGGCGCCGGACGGACTGCAGGATGTCGCGCTGCTCGCGGATTTCGTACGAAACCACGAGATCAGCGATGTCGGGGCGCTGTCGGAGTTCGACCTCTCCGCCGTGCGCAAGATCCGCGGCCGGTTCACCGCGGTCTTCTCGGCCCCGGACCCCCGGACCGCCGCCGGGCTGATCAACGACCTGATCGCCGCCGCGGGCACCACACCCCGGCTCACGGACCACGACGGCTACGACTGGCACGTGCACTACTTCGCGCCCGGTGCCTCGGTCGCCGACCATCTCGCCGCCGACTGCGGGATGGCGCTCGCGTTCTTCGTGGTGGCCGGCGAGGAGGAGCGGCTGCGCCGCTGCGAGGCCCCCGACTGTCGGCGCGCCTTCGTCGACCTCTCCCGGAACCGCTCCCGCAGGTACTGCGACAGCCGGACCTGCGGGAACAGGCTGCACGTGGCCGCGTACCGGGCACGGCGCAAGGAAGCGGCAGGCTGACGCCCGGCACGAAGGAATCAGCGCGGAGGAATCGATGAGTTCGTGGCCCCCGGCGGGTGACGTCGGGGACCACGAGTACGGCTCACAGCATCAGCAGGTCGTGCAGCGAGGCCATGAGCAGCAGACACCCGATCACCGCTAGGAAGATCATCAGCGGTGGCTGGGAAAGGGCGAAAAGGCACCCGCGCGGCTCGTCCTTCGGCGGCGCGGCGTCGCTCTGTGTCGTGTCCAGCATCTCGCCGCGATGATGACGCAGCGGAGACCCCCGACGCGATCAACACGCCCGATAAGAGAGGGAGTTCGCCGAATTCCGTGTTGTCCGTTTCGGGTCGCGTCGAGTCCTGAACGCTTACCGGCGGACCCGGCTCACTCTGTGTCGTTTCAGTCCCGGTCCCGTCCGACCGTCATATGCCGTGCTTCTTGAGGATGGCCTCGATGTCGCTGAAGTCCTCCCCGCTCTGCGCACGGGGCGCGGCCGCGGGGCGGGTCGCCGGACGCTTGGCCGGTCCCAGGGAGGGTGCGGAGGCCGCCGGAGCCACCGCGTCCGCCTGTGTGGAGCCTCGGGCCGCCTTGCGTTCCTTGCGGGTGCCCCCACCGCCACGCCGGCGCTCCACGGCACGCGTGCCCGTGAAGAGTAGCCAGGCGCCACCCAGCACCACGAAACCCGCCCAGGCCGTAGGACTGAACGCGGTGTCGGCCGCCCAGCCGACGACCCCGGTCATCACCAGGCCGACCGGCACCAGCGAATACGCGGCGATACGGGCGGCGGAGAGAAAACGCTTCCGATACGCCGTGACCGCCGCGATGCCCAGGCCGGCCGCGGAGACGGCGGAACAGACGGTCTCGGCAATCATCCGGTCCTCCAGGCATCGTTCGGTCGGCAGATCTCGGTCGCGCCCGGTCCGGTCGGGCACGCTCGCTTCATGCAGGCGCCGGTCGGGCACGTTTCAGGTCGGGCAGCGTGCGGTCGATCGGGCAGCGTGCACTTCGTCCCTTCCATCCTGCACCGTCCGGTCCCCGGGAGGCCATGCCCCGGTAGGACATCAGGGACATCTCCGGGTCGCATCCTCCCCAGGTGCCGGTCGGCGTCGTACGGATGCGGCCCCTAGGTGACGGTCGGTGTCGTCCGCGCACGGCCCGTGGTCCCGGTTGGGAGAGGTGCGGCCGGGCTGGGAGACTGGGCGCATGAGTGACCTCCCCTCCGTGCGCACCCCCGTCCTCGACGTCTGGTGCGAGCTCCAGTGCCCGGACTGCGACACCGCCCTGGACGATGTACGCGCCCTGCGGGCCCGCTACGGCGACCGGCTGGAGGTACGGCTGCGGCACTTCCCGCTGGAGAAGCACAAGCACGCCTTCGCCGCCGCGCAGGCCGCCGAGGAGGCCGTAGAGCAGGGGCGGGGCTGGGACTACGTCGAGGCCGTGCTCGGCCGGGTCGCGGAGCTGGACCGTAGGGGAGAACCCTTCCTGGTCGAGGTGGCCGGTGAACTCGGTCTGGACGCCGAGGAGTTCGACACCGCCCTGATCGACGGCCGGCACATCCTGATCGTCGACGCGGACCAGGCCGAGGGCAAGGCCATCGGTGTCACCGGCACCCCGACGTACGTCATCGGCGGCGAGCTTCTCGACGGCGGCAAGAGCCAGGAAGGGCTCCGCGCCCGCATCGAGGAGATCGCCGACCGGTTGCTCGCCGGGGGTGAGTGAGCCTCGGAGAAGAGACGCTCAGAGCAGGCTCTTGTACAGGTGGTGGGTGACCGCCTCGTAGCCGAGTGACTCGTAGAGCCGCTCGGCCGGGGTGTTGCCCGCGAAGACGTTCAGCCGGATCGTCGGCAGACCCAGCGCGATGCCTTGTGCCTCGGCCAGGAGCATCAGGGTGCGGCCGTGGCCCCTGCCCCGATGGCGCGCGTCGGCCTCGACCTTGTAGACGAAGGCCTTGCCGTCACGGGGGCCCGTCCAGAGCGTGCCCACCACCTCCCCTTCGTGCTCCAGGACGCGGAAGGCCATGTTCGCGGTGGCGAGTCCGTCGGGCAGCAAGGCGGCGTTGCCCTCCACGGCCCTGGTCCGGGCCGCGGCCTCGGGTACCCCGCGCTCGACCAGGCTCCGCACGACGGACTCCCTGTCCGCCGCCTGCCAGGGGGCGAACTCGTCCTCGGTCATCGGCAGTGCCCGACTCCCCGCGGGCAGTTCGGGCGCGGTGTCACCGAGGGACTTCTCCATGTGGCGGTTGCGGACGACGTAGCCGAGGTTGGTCGCCATCTTTAGCGCCACCTCTGCCGCCGCGGGCACGGATGCCTCGATCCGCTCACAGCCCCAGCCCCGCGCCACCTCCTCGGCGGCGAGTGCGGCCACGGTGCCCCGGCCGCGCCGACCGTCCTGCTCTTCGATACGCAGGTCCAGGATCTGAGCCACCGAGTCGCCGAAGAACGGACTCGTGCCGAGGTGTATCGAGCCGACGGGACGGCTGTTCACACACACCTGGTAGCGGCGTGAACGTGTCCCGTCGGCCTCGCGCTGAAGCGGCTCGGTCGGCCGCAGGGTCGTGGTCATCAGGTGTGTTCTACCCGACTCCGAGCCCCGGGTCAGCCTCTTAAAAGAGGCCTTTATGGATCAAGGTCGTCGCCCGACCGCTCGTCGAACACGCGCATGGCCTTGGCGGTCACCGGCCCTGCCGCGCCCGGGAGTTGACGCTCGTCGACCAGGTCAACGGCCTGTACGTCCCGCAGCGAGGACGTCAGGAAGACCTCGTCGGCGCGTTCCAGGACGTCCAGCGGCAGGTCGGTCTCCTTGGCGCCGGTCCAATCGACGGTCAGGGCGCGGGTGATGCCGGCGAGGCAGCCGGAGGTGACCGGCGGGGTGTGGATCTCGCCGTCCAGGACGACGAAGACGTTCGACCCTGTGCCCTCGCAGAGTTGGCCGACCGTGTTGGCGAACAGGGCCTCGGAGGCGCCGTGTTGGTGGGCGCGGGCGAGGGCGACGACGTTCTCGGCGTAGGACGTCGTCTTGAGGCCGGTGAGGGCGCCGCGTTCGTTGCGGGTCCAGGGAACCGTGACGGCGGCCGTGGAGTCGGGTCGGCGCTTCGCCTCGCCGAGGGCGACCACGAGGGTCGGGCCGTGCTCGCCGCGGTCGGAGCCGAGGGGGCCGTGGCCGCCGGTGTACGTGATGCGGAGCCGGCCGAGCGGCATCGGGTTGGCGTCGAGGACGGCCGCGCAGCCGCGGCGGACCTCGTCCAGGTCGGGGTCGGGCAGCCCCAGGCCACGCGCGGAGCGGGTCAGCCGGTCGAGATGGCGGGTCAGCGCGAACGTCCTGCCGTCCGTCGCCTTCACCGTCTCGAAAATGCCGTCGCCCACGGTCAGTCCGTGGTCGAAGACGGAGACACGGGCGGACTCGGTGTCCTGCAACCCGCCGTCGAGCCAGATCTTCATGAAAGAGCCTCTCCGCTCACCTCGTACGCGCCCGACGCTATCGCGAGCAGCCGTGACGCCTTCAGCTCGGTCTCCCGCCACTCGCCCTCGGGGTCCGAGCCCCAGGTGATGCCCGCGCCGGTGCCGAAGCGGAGCGTGCCGTCGGAGCGGTCGATCCAGAAGGTGCGGATGCCGACGGCCAGTTCGCCGGTCCCCCGGTCCGCGTCGACCCAGCCGATGCCTCCGCAGTAGGGGCCCCGGGGCGCGGTCTCCAGGGCGTCGATGATGCGCAGCGCACTGGACTTGGGCGCGCCGGTGACACTCCCGGGCGGGAAAGTGGCGGCGAGCAGCTCCGGCCAACCGGCAGCGGCGGGCAGCTCACCTCGTACCGTCGACACGAGGTGGACCAGCCCCGGATGCTTCTCCACCACGCACAGGTCCGGGACGGTCACCGTTCCCGTGGCGCAGACGCGGCCGAGGTCGTTGCGGACCAGGTCCACGATCATCACGTTCTCGGCGTAGTCCTTCTGCAACAGGTCCGCCTCCGTCCGCCCGGTGCCCTTGATCGGGCCCGACTCGACGACCTGGCGGGTGCGGCGCAGGAAGAGTTCGGGGGAGGCGGTGGCTGTCTCGACGCCGTGGTCGGGCAAGCGGATCGTTCCTGCGTAGGGCGCCGGGTTACCGCGTGCGAGCAGGGCGGTGAGGGCGTCCACGTCGGCGTCGGGGGCGACCGGTGCGGACAGGACGCGGCACAGGTTGGCCTGGTAGACCTCGCCGGCCGCGATGTGGTCCCGGATGCGGCGGACGCCGGCGGTGTAGGCGGCGCGGTCGAGGGAGGAGGTCCAGGCCTCGGTTGCGGGGGCGTGCCAGGCGCCGGGGACGGGTGCCGGGACCGGTTCGTGTCGTACGTCGCGGAAGCGCGCGCAGGTCAGACGGCCCTCGAAGTCGGCCGCGACCGCCCAGAAGCCGGTGGAGTCCAGGGCCGCGGGATCGCTGGTGACGTCGAGGAGACCGGTGGCGACACGGTCGCCGAAACGGGCGAGAGGGGTGAGGCGGGACACGCCGTCGAGTCTATGGCGGGTGTCTCACAGGTTGCCCGGCCATGTCACCGCGGGTGCCCTGACCGTGTGTTCCCGTAGTCGCAGGCCAGCACGCTGCACAAACGCGTTTTTGTGCTGGCCCGGGAATCCGCTAGAGTTCAACTCGTCGCCGCGACGCGCAAGCCGAGCGGAAACGACAAGCGGACGTAGCTCAGTTGGTAGAGCGCAACCTTGCCAAGGTTGAGGTCGCCAGTTCGAACCTGGTCGTCCGCTCGCAGGAACGTGGGGGATCTTCCCGAACCCCCGCACTCCTGGTGGAGTGGCCGAGAGGCGAGGCAACGGCCTGCAAAGCCGTCTACACGGGTTCAAATCCCGTCTCCACCTCCAAGGACGATTAGCTCAGCGGGAGAGCGCTTCCCTGACACGGAAGAGGTCACTGGTTCAATCCCAGTATCGTCCACTGGTCCGCAAGGATCCCCGCGCGATTAGCTCAGCGGGAGAGCGCTTCCCTGACACGGAAGAGGTCACTGGTTCAATCCCAGTATCGCGCACGCAGCACCACCCATGATCTTCGGATCGTGGTCCCGAGGACGATTAGCTCAGCGGGAGAGCGCTTCCCTGACACGGAAGAGGTCACTGGTTCAATCCCAGTATCGTCCACACACCGAAGCCCCCGGCGCTCACCGCGTCCGGGGGCTTCTTCGTGGGCCAGTGCGTACCGGTCAGCTGGAGAACAGCATGTGGCCGAAGCTCTTGTGCCGGTTGTGGCCGCCGTGACCGCCGTAGTGGCCACCGCCGTGACCGCCGCCGTGCGGGGCGCCCCAGGCGGGCGCGGGCGGGGCGGGGTAGGCCTGCGGAGCGGGGTAGGCCTGCGGGCCCGGAGGCGGCGGGGCGGGCTGCTGCCACTGGGACTCCACGCGGGTCAGCGCCTCCAGCTCGCCGTAGTCGAGGAAGATCCCACGGCAGTTGCTGCACTGCTCGATCTGAACGCCGTTGCGATTGTACGTCTGCATCTGCGCGTGACACTTCGGACACTGCATGCTCGGCTCAACTCCTCGCCCGTTGGTGCTTCTTCGTGTTTCCCCAGGACAGACTCCGTCCGACCCCGGTCGGTTGCACCCTACTTCGCGGATCCGGGCGCCAACTCGGCCGGTACGGAACCCATTCGGTCACACGCGTCCACGACGGCCCGCTCCACCTCGTCCAGCGGGCGGTCCGCCGTGACCGCCTTGACGATCGCCAGGGCGGCGGTCTGGACGGTGAGCGCGCGGGCCGGGACGTCCAGGGCGGGCCAGGGGTCGCCGTCCGCGGGGACGGCCGGGCCGCCCGCCTCGCGGTACGCGGTCAGGAAGCGGGTCCACTCGTCCGGCGGGAGCAGGCCGCAGGCGTACCAGGCGGCGGGGCGGGCGAGGTCCCAGCCGGGGACTCCTACGCCCATGTCGTCGACGTCGATCAGCAGCCAGGGGCCGTCGGGGGCCGGGTGGCGGACGAGTTGGCCGAGGTGCAGGTCGCCGTGGCAGAGGGTGGTGGTGTCGGGCTGGGGGGCCTCCGCGCGGGCCCAGGCGGGGAGCCACGTCCACGCGCGGAGGACGGAGGCGGCTGCGGGGTGCGGGCCGGCCTCGCGGAGCCGGGTGATCGCTCGGACGGCCTTGAGAGGGCCTCGCATGGGTGGGAGCGGGATGGGGGGTGGGGTGCGGTGGAGGTGGGCGAGGAGGGTGGCCGCCGCTTCCCAGGGTGCCGCGTCCGGGTCGTCCGGGTCTACGGGGGTGCCGTACGGCCAGCACGTCACCAGGCGGTCGTGCAGGTGGAGGGGGGTGGGGTCGAGTGGGGGCAGGAGGATGCCGGGGAGCCGGTCGGCCGTGGTGAGGCGGGCGGTGAGGTCGGTGGGGTCCGTGTGCGGGGCGTGGGCCTTGGCGACGGTGTCCTCGTGGCGGACGACTGTGCCGTCGGGGCGGTCCGTGAGGGTGGTGGTCGCTCCGCAGGGGCAGGGGGTGGTTCGCGCGTGGGCCGTGGTCCTGGCTCGGGCGGTGAGGTCGGAGAGCAAGGGGGTGGCGGTCACGGGGCTTCCTGGGGGCGGGCGATGAGTCTCGGCGCGAGCGTACGCGGGGGTGGGGTTCTACGGCGGGTTCGGGCGGCCTGTGCGGGTGGGTGGGCCGAGGGGTTTTCGCCCCCGCCGCCCCTACCCGTCCCATCCTCCAGGGGCTGCCGCCCCTTCGACCCCGCCTGGGGCTGCGCCCCAGACCCCCTTCGGCCTGAACGGCCTCGTCCTCAGACGCCGGACGGGCTGGGGTGGCGGCCTGCGCTGAAAAGTGGACGCCGGACGGGCTGGCTGAGGGCGCCGACCGGCACCGGGAAGGATCCGGCAAAAGGGCAAAGCAAAGCCGGCGCAGCTCCCCAGCTGCGCCGGCTTTTTTTGCCGTCCGCCGCACCCCCGTCCCCACGGGGTTTCATGGGTTGATGTCCCCGCCCGGACCGCTCTTCCGGGCCTGGGGTCGCCGCTCAGCGCCCCAGCATCACTCCCACGGACGACGCCTGTGTGGCCACGGTCTCCCAGCCGTCGAAGACGACGAGGAGCAGGACCGCCAGGGGAAGTGCCATCAAGGTCGCCACCAGTGGGTGGCGACGGCCCGTGCGGCGGGTGCGGAACGCCGCGTTGTACGCCTTGCGTCCCTCTTCGCGGATCAATGCCCGCGGTGCCGTATGGGCCATGGTCCCTCTCCTGACCGTGCTCCGTTGACCTAGCTCAGTTGTCGTTGGCAGCGGCGGGTGTCTGACCTCGGGGGACGAGTGCTGCACCCGCCGCTTGACCTCAAATCTAGGCGTGCGGCGGGTGCGGGTCGTCATGCCCTCGTACCGATTGGCGGGCCTCCCGGAGGATGAGCGATGACCTGCGGAGTACTCCCCTGGGTGGAGACCGGGTCCTACGTCTCGGGGTCTTCCCGGAGGGGTAGTCCGGTGTGCCCCGCTTTCTCTGAGCTGTCCTCGCGCGGGACCGGCTGCTCGACCAGGGCGAGGACCCTGGTCGCCATGAAGCGGGCGGTGCGGACGACGGAGCCACTGCGGGTGACTTCGCTCACTTCTACGACACCTCGTCGTACCGCTGTCTCCACCCGACGGCCCGCCCTGCTCGCCACCACCTCGTAGGTACGTGTTGTGTCGCCGGCGTCCACCACTATCTCGACGCGATCACCCTTCACGCGCTCAATCCCCCTTCTGTGATGGTTGGTTGGGGTCCGAGGTGATGTGAAGTCCTGCTGCTCGCAACGCCTCTGACCACTCTTCAAGTTTCCCACCCGGCACTGACAATCCGTCGGTTCGAGAGGGCGCGGCCTTTGCGCGCGGGCGCCCGTGGAAACGTAAGCTGTCGCTCGTCACACGGACCGGGCAGCGGGGATGAACATGGCGATGATGCGCCTGAGGCGCGAGGACCCGCGCGTCGTCGGCTCGTTCAGGCTTCACAGACGGCTCGGCGCGGGCGGAATGGGTGTCGTCTATCTGGGCTCCGACCGCAAGGGTCAGCGGGTCGCACTGAAGGTCATCCGGCCGGATCTGGCGGAGGACCAGGAGTTCCGTTCACGGTTCGCGCGCGAGGTCGGGGCCGCCCGGCGGATTCGCGGTGGGTGCACCGCTCGGCTGGTAGCCGCGGATCTTGAGGCTGATCGGCCGTGGTTCGCCACTCAGTACGTGCCCGGGCCGTCCCTGCATGACAAGGTCGCCGACGAGGGGGCACTCGGTGCGGCCGAGGTCGCCGCCATCGGGGCCGCTCTGTCCGAGGGGCTCGTCGCCGTCCACGAGGCCGGGGTCGTCCACCGGGATCTCAAGCCGTCGAACATCCTCCTCTCCCCCAAGGGTCCGCGGATCATCGACTTCGGTATCGCCTGGGCGACCGGGGCGTCGACGCTCACGCATGTCGGTACGGCGGTCGGTTCGCCCGGGTTCCTCGCGCCCGAGCAGGTGCGGGGGGCCGCGGTCACTCCGGCCACCGATGTGTTCTCGCTCGGGGCCACGCTCGCTTACGCCTCGACCTCCGACTCGCCTTTCGGGCACGGCAGTTCCGAGGTGATGCTGTACCGCGTGGTGCACGAGGAGGCGCAGCTGCACGGGGTGCCGGACGCGCTCGCGCCGCTCGTCCGCGCGTGCCTCGCCAAGGACCCCGAGGAGCGGCCCAGCACGCTCCAACTGTCCTTGCGGCTCAAGGAGATCGCCGCGCGCGAGGCTCAGGGGATGGCCGACGTCCGGCCGCCGGGGCCGCGTGCCGCGGAGGCGGATCGGCCTACCGGGCGGCTCACCGACAGCTATCCGGAGCAGCAGCGCACCCAGAGCCAGCGGCGTCCGCAGAGTCCTCAGGGTTCTCAGGGGACGCCGGCGCCTCGTGGTGCCGCGCCGTCGTCCCGGGGTGGCGGTGGTCCGTCGCGGGGCGGTGGTAGTCCGTCGCGTGGGGGTGGGGTGCCGTCCCGGGCCGGTCAGGCGCGGCCGACTCCGGCCGGGCGGAACAACACCCGGTCCGGCAGCGGGAGTCGTCCCGCGCCTCGCAGTGGTGCCGGGCGGTCGGGGCCGCGGACCACGGGGACCGGGCGGCGGCCCGCGAATCCGCGGTTGCTGCGGCAGCGGTTGTTCGTGTTCGTCGTGGTGACGTTGCTGGTCGCGCTGGGGATCGCGGTGGCTCAGGGGTGTTCGGGGCCGGCTCATGGGCTTGGGCGTACGGGGCACGGGAGTGTCGTAGGGGTGGATGGTTCGGTTTCGGACGGGTTGTACGGGGTCACCGAGTAGCGGGGGTGGTGGTGGTTTTTTCGCCCCCGCCGCCCCTACCCGTCCCATCCCCAGGGGCTGCCGCCCCTTCCGCCCCGTCTGGGGGCTGCGCCCCCAGACCCCGCTTCGGCCTGAACGGCCTCGTCCTCAAACGCCGGACGGGCTGGATATTGCCGGCCTGCGCTGGATGGTGGACGCCCTCGGTGTTGCACCGGCCCCCAGCGTCGTGCCTACAAACCCGGCAACACGTCCTCGAAGAACTCCCTGTCCGCGTCGAACGCCGGGCTCATCGTCAGGAACTCCTCCGGCGTCACCCAGCGGACCTCAGACACCTCGCCCGGGTCCGGGACGATCACGCCGTTGCCCGTTTCCGTGGCGGTCCACCAGTGGAGGCGGAAGGTGCCGTCGGCCGCGTCGGACTGCCAGACCTTGGCGAGGGGGGAGACCGTGAGGCCCACCTCCTCCTTCACCTCTCTGACCAGGGCCTCTTCCTGGGTTTCGCCTGGTTCCAGTTTGCCGCTCAGGGGTGCCCAGTAGCCGGCGCGGGCCGAGTCGGGGCCTCGGCGGATGACCAGGACCCGGTCCGCTCGTCGGAGGACGGCGACGATCGCCTCGCGCGGGGCCAAGCGGGCTCCTAGAGTTCGGGGCGGCCGGTGGCCACCGCGTAGAAGGCGACCGCGGCCGCGGCGCCCACGTTGAGGGAGTCGACGCCGTGGGCCATGGGGATGCGGACCCATTCGTCGGCGGCCACCAGGGCCTGGGTCGACAGGCCGTCGCCCTCCGCGCCCAGCATCAGGGCCACCCGGTCCATGCGGTGCGGGGCCGCCTCGTCGAGACTCTTCGCCTTTTCGTCGGGGGTGAGGGCCAACAGCGTGAAGCCCGCCTCTCGGACCGACTCCAAGCCCTTGGGCCAGCTGTCCAGGCGGGCGTACGGGACCGAGAAGACCGCGCCCATCGAGACCTTCACGCTGCGGCGGTAGAGAGGGTCCGCGCAGTCGGGAGACAGCAGGACCGCGTCCATGCCCAGTGCCGCCGCCGAGCGGAAGATCGCGCCGATGTTGGTGTGGTCGTTGACCGACTCCATGACGACGACCCGGCGGGTGGTCTGGAGGAGTTCGTCCGCCGTGGGGAGCGGCTTGCGTTGCATGGAGGCGAGTGCGCCCCGGTGGACGTGGTAGCCCGTGACGCGTTCGGCCAGTTCCGGGCTCACCGCGTAGACCGGGGCCGGGAGTTCGTCTATGACGTCCCGCATGACGTCGACCCACTTCGCGGACAGCAGCATCGAACGCATCTCGTAGCCCGCGTCCTTGGCCCGTCTGATGACCTTCTCGCCCTCGGCGATGAACAGGCCCTCGGCCGGTTCACGCTTGCGGCGCAGCTCTACGTCGGTCAGGCCCGTGTAGTCACGCAGGCGCGGGTCGTCGGGATCCTCAACGGTGATGAGATCGGCCACAGGGTGATACTGCCTTGTCCTGGGTGTGGTGCCAACGGCTGGGAACGGGTTGTGTTACCCGGGGTTACGTGAGGGCCTTCGGGCCTACGGTGACCACCGCGCCGATGACGATCACCGCCGGCGGCTTCACGTCCTCGGCGCGGGCCGTCTCGCCGACCGTCGCGAGCGTCGCGTCCACGCGGCGCTGGGCGGCTGTTGTGCCCTCCTGGATCAGGGCGACGGGAGTGTCTGCCGGTTTTCCGTGCGCGATAAGGGTTTCGGCGATCTTGCCGATCTTGTCGACGCCCATGAGGACCACCAGCGTGCCGGTGAGCTTGGCGAGGGACGGCCAGTCGACGAGGGAACGCTCGTCGTCAGGGGCCACATGGCCGCTGACCACCGTGAACTCGTGTGCGACACCCCTGTGGGTGACGGGGATTCCGGCCGCGCCCGGTACCGAGATCGAGCTGGAGATGCCGGGTACGACCGTGCACGGGATACCGGCCTCGGCGAGCGCCTGGACCTCCTCCATGCCACGGCCGTAGACGAAGGGGTCGCCGCCCTTGAGGCGGACCACTGACTTGCCCTGTTTGGCGTGTTCGATCAGGGCGTTGTTGATGGCCTCCTGCGCCATGTAACGGCCGTACGGGATCTTCGCCGCGTCGATCACCTCGACGTGCGGGGGGAGTTCGGCGAGGAGGTCGCGGGGGCCGAGGCGGTCGGCGATGACGACGTCGGCCTCGGCGAGGAGGCGGCGGCCGCGGACCGTGATCAGGTCCGGGTCGCCGGGGCCGCCGCCGACCAGGGCGACGCCCGCGGTGCGGGTGCGGTGGTGGGGGGCGACGAGGGTGCCGTCGCGCAGGCCCGCGACTACCGCGTCACGGATCGCGGCGGTGTGGCGGGGGTCCCGGCCGCGGGCGTCCGTGGTGAGTACGGCGACCGTCACGCCCTCGCTGTGGCCCGTCGCCGGGGTCCATGCGGTGGCCTGGTCGGCGTCGTCGGAGCGGACGCACCAGACGCGGTGCGCCTCCGCCTCGGCGGACGCTTGGTTGTTCGCTTCCGGGTCCGTGGTGGCGATCAGGGCGTACCAGGCGTTCGCGAGGTCGCCTTCCGCGTACGGGCGGCGCTCCCAGGTGATCTCGCCCGCGTCCGCCATCGCCTCCACGGAGGGGGTCGCCTCGGGGGATACGAGGGTGACGTCCGCGCCCGCCGCGATCAGCGCGGGGAGGCGGCGCTGGGCGACCTGGCCGCCGCCGAGGACGACGACCCTGCGGCCGGTGAGGCGGAGGCCTACGGGGTAGGCGGGGTTTTCGGCCATGAGGGTGCGGCTCCTCTTTTACGGCGGGTCTCCCCCGCGTGCTTTCACGGCGTGCGGTGGCCCTGACGTGCAGATTTTAAGGGCAGGGCATCAGGGCGGCCCAGCCGGTCCACCGGCTGGGCCGCGTCGCCGACTGCGGGCGCCTACTTTTCCGTCACCCCTGCGGAATCGAACGTCGCCACCTCGTGCATCGCCCGCGCCGTGCTCTGTACCAGCGGCAGGGCCAGCAGCGCGCCCGTGCCCTCGCCGAGGCGGAGGTCCAGGTCGACCAAGGGGCGCAGGCCGAGCTTGTTCAAGGCCGCCACGTGACCCGGTTCGGCGCTGCGGTGGCCCGCGATGCAGGCCGCGAGGACCTCGGGCGCGATCGCGCGGGCCACGAGAGCCGCCGCGCCGGCGCTGACGCCGTCCAGGATCACCGGCGTACGCAGGGACGCGCCGCCGAGCAACAGGCCCACCATCGCCGCGTGTTCGAAGCCGCCGACCGCGGCGAGGACGCCGATGGGGTCGGCCGGGTCCGGCTGGTGGAGTTCGATCGCGCGGCGCACGACCTCCGTCTTGCGGGCCAGGGTCTCGTCGTTGATGCCCGTGCCGCGTCCCGTCACCTCCGCCGGGTCGGTGTCCGTGAAGACCGAGATCAGGGCCGCCGACGCGGTCGTGTTCGCGATGCCCATCTCGCCCGTGAGCAAAGCCTTGTTGCCGGCCGCCACCAGATCGCGGGCCGTCTCGATGCCCACCTCGATGGCCTGCTTGGCCTCCTCGCGGGACATCGCCGGGCCGGTCGTCATGTCGGACGTACCGGCGCGGATCTTGCGGGGCAACAGGCCTGGCGTGGCCGGGAGTTCGGAGGCCACGCCGACATCCACGACGCACACCTCGGCGCCCACCTGGCTCGCGAAGGCGTTGCAAACCGCCCCGCCGCCAAGGAAGTTGGCGACCATCTGGGCCGTGACCTCCTGCGGCCAGGGCGTGACTCCCTGCGCGTGCACACCGTGGTCACCCGCGAAGATCGCGACGGCCGCGGGCTCCGGGATCGGCGGCGGGCACTGCCGGGAAAGACCGGACAGCTGCGCGGAGATGATCTCCAGCATGCCGAGCGAACCCGGCGGCTTCGTCATCCGCTTCTGCCGCTCCCACGCCTCGCCGAGCGCCTTCGCGTCCAGCGGGCGGATCCCGGCGACGGTCTCGGCGAGCAGGTCGTGCGGGTCCTCGCCGGGCAGCGCCCGACGGCCGTAGGTCTCCTCGTGCACGACCCACGACAGCGGGCGGCGCTTGGACCAGCCGGCCTGCATCAGTTCGGGCTCGTCCGGGAACTCGTCGACGTAGCCGACGCAGAGGTACGCGATGACCTCAAGGTGCTCCGGCAGCCCGAGCGCGCGGACCATCTCGCGCTCGTCGAAGAAACTGACCCAGCCGACGCCGAGGCCCTCGGCGCGCGCGGCGAGCCAGAGGTTCTCGACGGCGAGGGCGGCGGAGTACGGCGCCATCTGCGGCTGCGTGTGCCGGCCCAGCGTGTGGCGGCCGCCGCGGGTCGGGTCCGCGGTGACGACGATGTTCACCGGGGTGTCGAGGATCGCCTCGATCTTCAGTTCCTTGAACTGCTTCGCCCTGCCCTTCGGCAGCGACTTCGCGTACGCCTCGCGCTGGCTCTGGGCCAGTTCGTGCATGTTCCGGCGGGTGTCGGCGGACCGAATGACGACGAAGTCCCAGGGCTGCGAGTGCCCGACGGACGGCGCGGTGTGCGCCGCCTCCAGCACCCGCAACAGCACGTCGTGCGGGATCGGATCGCTGCGGAAGCCGTTGCGAATGTCCCGACGCTCTCGCATCACCTTGAGCACGGCCTCGCGCTCGGCGTCGTTGTAGGCGGGCGCGGCAGGGCCGGTGGACTCTCGTACGTCTTCCACTACGGCCGTGCTCTCTTCTTCCTGATCAGCGGCCCGGGTGTCCAGGTCGTCCGCGTGCTGTACGAGTTCCGGTTCGAGGTCCGAGCCTGGGTCCGCCTCGCGGGGCGCGGGGACTGCGGCGAAGGCGTCCTCTGTGCCGCCCGGTTGCTGCGCCGGTTGCTCCTCCGCGGGGAGGACGAGCGGGTGCGGCGGGGTCGGTGCGAGGTGGGGGGTGGTGGGCACGACTCCCTCCACCGGGACGAAACGGCCGAGGGAGTCGTCCGGGTGGGGCTGCGGCTGGGGCTGCAACTCCGGCTGCGGCTCGGGCTCCGGCGGGGCTTCGGCTGAGAGGGGGGCTTCCTCGGGGGCCGGTGTCGCTTCGGCCTCGGGCTCGGCGAGAGGTGTCTCAACCTCCTGGAAAGCGGCCGGAGTTGGCTCGGCTTCCTGGATGACCGCCGTCTCGCCGACCGGGGTGGTCTCGGGGGCGTGAGGGGCTTCGAGAACCTGGTCGGGGGCGGGGGCGTACACGACGTCCTCTGCCTGGACCGGCTCCGGGGCGGCTACGGCCTCGGGCTCCCGCACGGCGTCCTGAACCAACACCGGCTCGGGGGCGGCTTCTTGCGCGAGCACCTCTTCGGGACCCTGAGCGAGTACGGGCTGGGCAACCTGCTCGTCAGCGGCAGCGAACCCGGCGTCGAAGCCCTCTTCGGCTCCCGCCACATCAACGGCCTCCGGCAACACGGCACCCTCAGAAGGGAACGCCTCCTCGGGAACCGGCACGGCTTCGGGCTCCGGCACGACATCGGCACCGAAACTCGGCGCGGGAACCGGAACAGCGACCTGCTCCGGCTCCAACTCCTGACCGGCGTCCACGACAAACGCGGCCTCGGGAACCGGCACAGCCTCGAAGGCACCCACACCCTCCGGCACGTACCCGGCATCACCACCGTGCCCGTCACCGCCAGGCACGAACCCGGCATCGGAGCCCGGCACCTCCGCCTGCACCGGAGCCTGCGCCTGATCCTGTACCTCGGCCAGCACCGGTGCCTGCACCTGGGCCTGCTCGGCAACCAACCCCTCGGTGCCCTCCGGCAGTTGACCCACCTCGGCGACACCGACACCGGCGTGCCCGGAACCCTCCGTGCTCACGTGGGCGAAAGCGGCCGCGGGCTCACCGTTGAACGACTGCCCATGCCCCTGCCACGCCCCGCCGGCGTCGGGAGCCTGCGCCAGGTCGGCGTCCTTGCCGGTGCTCGCACCCGCGACCATGACCGGACCCGGCTCGGGCTCCGGCACGACCACCCCGGCGTCCAGGGCCATGGCGATCCCGCCGCCGACGGACTCACCGACGAGCTGACCCTCCGGTTTGCCAACCGGAACAACCGTTTCCGCTGTCTGCACCCCCGCGCCCACCGGAACCTGGGCGCCCCAGGGAGCCGCGCCCTGCGGGGGCAGGTCACGGAGTTGGGGTGCGTCGAAGTACTCGGGGCCGGTCGTCGGCGGGCCCGCCTGCCGTAGCGGCGCGCCTGCGGGGCCGCGGTCGGCGAGGGAACGGACCGGGCTCGCGGAGGTGTCGGGGAGGGGCGGGCCGAGGTGCAGCGGACGGCGCGGCGGAACCGGCGCGGGCGGCGGCGGTGCGGGCAGCCGGACGCCCCCCAGATCGACGGAACCGCTGTCACGGCCGGCCGTCTCGTGCGGACCCGGCTCATGTACAGCGGCCTCATGCGGAACCGGCTCGGGCACAGCAGCCCCTTGCTCAGCCGCTTCCTGCGGAACCGCCTCGGGCGATACGACCTCGTACACACCCGGCTCCTGCGCGGCAGCCTCGTGCAAGCCCGGCTCGTAGGCCGCCGCTTCCTGCGGGGCCGGCTCATGAACCGTCTCGAAAACGGGCTCGGGGGCGGGAGGCGGGACCTCGTTGCCCCAGGCGCCCTGGGCGCCCGGGAGGAGCAGCAGGTCTTCGTCCTCGGCGGTGGTCTCGGAGAGGTAGGTGTACGCGCCGTGCGCGGGAACGCCTGGCTGTTCCACCATGCCTGCGTTCTCCGGCAGCCCCTCGGCCGGGATCTGGCCGGTGTCGGTCATGCGTACCCCTCGCCCATCGGTTAGTGCTTCTACGACCCGCTCACCGGGAACGGCGCACCGACCGCCCCGCAGTGGAGAACGAGCGTGCCTGTCCAGCGGCACGAACGACCCGACGTCAAAAGGCGACAAAGCCATTTAGACGACAAAGCCATTGACTGGCATTGTCGCGGGCGTTCGGCCGTCGCGACAGCTTGATCCGCGACGGCCCGCTGTGGACTGCGCCACGTTGCGCGTCCTCCGGTTCCGCCGTACCACACTCACCCCAAAACGGGCGGGTTTTCCGGACATTGACGAACGAAGTGCCGGGTCACCCGATGCGGTACAACAGTCCGCCAGCCTACCGCGCGCAGTACGACAACAGGATCACGGGGACGGTACGAGGGGTCAGGAAACGCGCTCCGGAAGGAGGCCGCTGAGCAGGAACGCGACGCTCCGTTCCGTCTCCGTCCAGGCCCTGGTGTCGAGTTCGACGGACTGGAGGAGGGCGCACTCCACGTGGTAGCCGTGCTCCGTGAGGTCGCGGCCGACGAGTTCGGCCTCGTCGCGGGTGGCGGCGTGCGCCACGATGCGCTGCGGGCGCCGGTCGGCGACCGCGGAGACGACGGCCACTCCCCCGCCGCCGACCCGTACCACGTCGGGTTCGGGGAGGTTCTCCAGGATGTGCGGGGCGTCGCCCTGAACGATCTGGAGGTGCACGCCGAAGCTCCGGGCGGCGGAGTCGGTGCGGGTGCAGGCCTGGGTGTCCCGGTCGACGGCGATGACGGCCGCTCCGGCGCGGGCCGCCTCGATGGCGAAGGCGCCGCTGCCGCAGCCGATGTCCCACACCAGGTCTCCGACGCGCGGGCCGAGACGGGCGAGCTGGGCGGCCCGGAGCAGATCGGTCTCGCCCTCGCCGAGTCGGCCGCCGTAGGCCTCGGCGGGGAGGGTCCAGCCGCGGGCGACCGCGGACGGGTCGCGGCCGGCGATCCAGCCCTCGGCGGTGGTTCCGGTGACGGTCGGGCCGACCGGGCCGCCCATGACGATGACGACGTTGGGGTCGCGCCAGGTGCGGTCGGCGGCCTTCTCGGAGGTGAGGACGGTGACCTGCTCGTGCTCGGTGCCCAGTTCCTCGCAGATGACGAAGGTGCGGTGGACGCCCTCCATGAGGAGACCGAGTTCGGCGGGTCCGGCGCCCGGTGAGGTGAGGACGGCGACCTTTGTGTGGGCCCGGCACACATTCACCGCGCGTCGCAGGGTGCGCCTGTGTGCGACGACCACCTGTGCGTCGTCCCAGGGCATCCCGGCGCGGGCGAAGGCGGCGGCCACCGAGGAGACGGCGGGGACAACCTCGACCTCCAGGCCGAACTCGGGTGCGTGCAGGGCCCGTACGACTCCGAAGAAGCCGGGGTCCCCGTCGGCGAACACGACCGCCGTGCCGCGATGGCCCGCGATGCGGCGGGCGGCGAGGGCGACGCTGCCGAGGCGGATGCGCTCGGCGCGCGGAGGTACCTCGGGGAGCGCGAGATGGTGGGGCGCGCCCGCCACCAGGGTGGCGGCGGCGAGGGCGGAGCGTGCCGCGGCGGTCAGCGGAGAGCCGTCCCAGCCGATCACCGTGACGCGGTCGGCCATCGTCGTCAGTCTCCAGGGGTAATTCGCAGGTCGTCGGGGAAATCGGCCCGTACGCGGGCACCGTGAGGGTACCTGGTGCGGCTGGGAGGTGTTCTCTGTGCCGTACCCGCCGGATTCAGTTCCAGTCGGCGAGTGACGTGAAACCGTCGATGTCCGCGAGTTGTTCGGCCGTGCCCTCCAGGTCCTCCGGGAGGAGGCTCCACACGATGAAGTCGGTACGGACGTCGCTCCAGGTGCCGTCGTCGGCGTGGACATGCGCTATGCACGCGTTGCGCAGAACGCCCTCGCTGATGCAGCCGATCTTCTGGGCCACCTGCTGGGACGCCGTGTTGTCGGCGGCGGTGCGCAGCTCGATGCGCTCGAACTTCTGGTCCCCGAACAGCCATTGGGCGGTGGCGAGCGCCGCCTCGGAGGCGTAGCCCTCGCCGCGGGCCCAGGGCGCGATGACGTACGACAGCTCGGTGGACCTGATGTGCCAGTCGGTCTTGGTCAACTGGACGACGCCGACGAGCCGTTGGGTGAGGAACTCGGTGACGGCGAGGTCGAGGCCGCGCCCCGAAGTCCGTTCGGCGGGCGCATAGTTGGTGATCCACCGACGGGCGCCGGCCTCGGTGAACGGCTGGGGGACGTCGGTCCAGGCCGCGACCTGCTCGTCGTTCATCATCTCGGTCAGGGCGGGCACGTCGTCCTCGTCGAGGGGCCGGAGCACCAACCGCTCCGTGCTGATGGAGATGTTGGGGAAGGTGCTCGTCATGCGCCGCTCCGTAACCTTCGGAAAATGTTCCGGGCCTACCTGAACTGCCCAGCATGCAGCATGAAAGCGGGGAACCGCACCACGGGGTCCACTCATGGTGAGGGCGTGGACCCCGTGCGTGGTGATACGCCGTATACGCCCCCGTCAGCCGGAAGTGACCGGCAGGACAGAGCCCTTGTACTTCTCCGCTATGAACTTCTTCACGTCGGAGGAGACGAGCAGCTTCGCGAGCTTCTCGACGCGGGGGTCGTCCTCGTTGCCGCGTTTGACGGCCAGGAGGTTGGCGTAGGGGTTGTCCTTCGCCGACTCCAGGAGGATCGCGTCCTTGGCGGGGCTGAGGCCCGCGTCCTGGGCGTAGTTGTTGTTGATGACGGCCACGTCCAAGTCGTCCAGCGAGCGCGGCAGTTGGGCCGGGTCCAGCTCCTTGAACCTCAGGTGCTTCGGGTTGGCCGTGATGTCCGCGGGGGACGCGTCCGTGCCCGCGCCCTTCTTGAGGGTGATCAGCCCCTTGGCGGCGAGGAGTTTGAGGGCGCGTCCCTCGTTGGTGGTCTCGTTCGGCACGGCGACGGTGGCTCCGTCGGCGAGCTTCGCGATGTCCTTGACCTTCTTGGAGTACACGCCCATCGGCGGCAGGTAGGCCTTGACGACCGAGACCAGGTCGGTGCTCTTGGACTTGTTGAACTCGTCCAGGAAGGGCTGGTTCTGGTAGAGGTTCGCGTCCAGCGAGCCCTCCTGGAGCGCGGTGTTCGGCAGGACGTAGTCCGTGAACTCCTTGATCTCCAGCTTCAGTCCGGCCTTCACGGCCAGGTTGTCCTTGATGTACGTCAGGACCTCGCCGGCCGGTACGGCGGTGGCGCCGACGACGAGCGTGCCGTCGGCCTTGCCACCGCTCTTGCCCGAGCCGGAGTCGGAACCCGAACCGCAGGCCGTGAGGCCGAAGACGGTCACGGCGAGTCCGGCCGCCGTGATGGCGATGTTCTTGCGCATGGTGATTCCCCCGATTCGGATCAGAAGGACGGTCGGATCAGAAGGACGGAATGACGGAACCGGCGTACTTGCTCTCGATGAACTTCTTCACCTCGGGCGAAGTGAGCAGCTTCGCGAGCTTCTTGACGCGCGGGTCCTTCTCGTTGCCCTTCTTCACGGCGAGGAAGTTGCCGTACGGGTTGTTCTTCGCCGACTCCAGGATCAGGGCGTCCTTGGCGGGCTTCAGGCCCGAGGAGATCGCGTAGTTGCCGTTGATGACGGCCGCGTCGACGTCGTCCAGGGAGCGCGGGGTCTGGGCCGCCTCCAGTTCCTTGAACTTGAGCTTCTTCGGGTTCTTGGTGATGTCCGCGGGGGTCGCCTCGTTGCCCACACCGGACTTGAGGGTGATCAGCCCGTTCGCCGCGAGCAGCTTGAGGGCGCGGGCCTCGTTGACGCTGTCGTTCGGGACGGCGACGGTCGCGCCGCTCTTGAGGGCCTCGGCGCTCTTGACCTTGTGGGAGTAGAGGCCGAGCGGCTCCAGGTGGACCGTGACGACGGGCACGATGTGGGTGCCGTTCTTCTTGTTGAAGTCGTCCAGGTACGGCTGGTTCTGGAAGTAGTTGGCGCCCACCGAGCCGTCCTCCGTCGCCGTGTTCGGCGTGACGTAGTCGGTGAACTCCTTGACCTCCAGGTCGAGTCCGGCCTTCTTCGCCAGGTGGTCCTTGACGTAGTCGAGGATCTCGGCGTGCGGGGTCGGGCTCGCGGCGACGACCAGCGGTCCGCTGTAGTCGGAGGAGGCCGAGGAGGAACCCTTGTCCGAGCCGCAGGCGGAGAGCCCGAAGGTGAGGGCTCCGGCGGCGAGGACGGCGGTGGTGAGCTTTGCGGTGTTACGCACGAAAAGTGCCTTTCCTGAAGGGTGTCGCGTGGTACGACCCCGCGATGGGTGGTGCGGGGAGCTATGGGGGGGTGGGCCAAGCGCTCCGGCTCAGACGGTCTCGCTCGTCGCGGTGGACGCCTTGAGCAGCCGGAGCCTGGGCGCGGCACCGGACTGCCCGCCGCGCCGGTGCAGCGAGCGGGCCGCGTAGTCGCCGGCGAACTGGATGAGGGAGATGACGACCGCGAGGATCGCCACGGTGATCCACATCAGCTGGGTCTCGAAGCGCTGGTAGCCGTAGCGGATGGCGATGTCGCCCAGGCCTCCGGCGCCGACCGTGCCGGCCATGGCGGAGTAGCCGATGAGCGCGACGATCGTGGTCGTGGTGCTGGAGATCAGCGAGGGCAGGGACTCCGGTACGAGGACCTTGCGTACGACGGTCCACGTGTTGCCGCCCATCGACTGCACGGCCTCGACGAGCCCGCCGTCCACTTCCCGGACAGCCGTCTCAACGAGCCGTGCGAAGAAGGGGATTGCCCCGATCGCGAGCGGCACGATGGCGGCCTCGCGGCCGATGGTCGTGCCGGTGATGGTCCGGGTGAAGTTCATCAGCGCGACCATGAGGATGATGAACGGCAGCGAGCGGGCGACGTTCACGATCTGCCCGATGACCTTGTTCGCGGCGACGTTCTGGAGCAGTCCGCCGCGGTCGGTCAGGACGAGCAGGATGCCGAGCGGGAGTCCGCCGACGACGGCGATGACCGTGGACCAGCCGACCATGTACAGCGTGTCCCAACACGCCTGGGACAGCAGCGGCTGCATCTCGGACCAGGTCACTTGGCACCTTCCTTCAGCAGTACGGGCTCCTGGCCCAACACGTCGATCTGTAGGCCCTGTTCGCGCAGGAAGCCGATCGGCACGACGTTGTCCTCGTAGCGGCCGGGCAGTTCGATGCGCATGCGGCCGACCTGGAGTCCGCCGACGGTGTCGATGGCGGCGCCGAGGATCGAGATGTCGATGTTGTAGGTGCGCGAGAGCTGGGAGATGACGGGCTGGGTGGCGGCCTCGCCGTGGAAGGTGACGTCGACGACGGTGCGGTCCTCGCCGTGTGCATCGCCGCTGACCGGGAAGAGCGCGGAGGCCAGCTCGGAGCCCGGGGTGGCGAGCAGTTCGCTCACCGTGCCGGACTCGACGATGCGGCCGTTCCGCATCAGGGCGGCCGAGTCGCACACGTTCTTGACGACGTCCATCTCATGGGTGATGAGCAGGACGGTCAGGCCCAGCTGCCGGTTCAGGTCGCGCAGCAGCTGGAGGATCGAGCGGGTGGTCTCCGGGTCGAGCGCGCTGGTGGCCTCGTCGGACAGCAGCACCTTGGGGTCGCCGGCCAGCGCCCGGGCGATGCCGACGCGCTGCTTCTGACCGCCGGAGAGCTGTGCCGGGTAGGACTTCGCCTTGTCGGCGAGCCCGACGAGGTCGAGGAGTTCGAGGGCCTTGGCGGAGCGATCCTTCCCGGACTTGCCGAGGATCTCCAACGGCAGCTCGATGTTGTCCTGCACGGTCCGCGAGGAGAGCAGGTTGAAGTGCTGGAAGACCATGCCGATACGGCTGCGCGCCTGCCGGAGTTCCCGTCCGGCGCGCGGTCCGCGCCCGGCGAGGGCGGTGAGGTCCTGCCCGGCGACGGTGACGGTGCCCGCGGTGGGCTTCTCCAGCAGGTTGACGCAGCGGATGAGCGAGGACTTGCCGGCGCCGGACTGGCCGATGACGCCGTAGACCTCGCCTTCGCGGACGTGGAGATCGACGCCGTCGAGGGCGGTGACCTCACGGCCGCGTGAGCGGTAGACCTTGGTCAGGCCCGATGTGGTGATCACTGGGGTTCCATGACTGTCGGGTACGCGGGCGTGGGTGTGCCCTGGGTACGAGGGGGGAAATGTGCGCGGGGCGGCGTCAGTCACGTACGAGATGCGACGCACGGACATGCCACGGCGGCTCGCTTCGGGGCGCGAGGCTCGGGGCGCGAAGCCCGGGGGTGGTGCGGGGGCCCTCTAGAAGGCGCACATTCGACACATACAACGAGCACCGGGCGTCAGGGTCGCCTCGGTCGCAAGGGTGCGGCTGCTCGTCGTGGTCATGGAATCAGTAAAGCAGACGTACGGTCCTGACAAAGGGCCGCTGTCCGCATCCCGGACAGCGGCGGACGCCCGTCAGCCGCGTACGGAGATCTCGACTCCCCCGTCACTGACCAGGGCGGACAGGGCTGACAGGTCACTCACAACAAGGTCGGCGTCGAGCTCGTGGGCCTCGTGGGTTGTGGCCAATGCCACGGTGATCATCCCGGCCGCGCGGCCCGCCTGGAGGCCCGCCGGTGCGTCCTCGAAGACGACACAGCGGGCCGGGTCGACGCCCAACTGGCGTGCGGCGAGCAGGTAGGGCTCGGGGTCGGGCTTGCCGCGCGTGACGTCCTCGGCGACCACGAGGGTCTTGGGGAGGATGCCGGCGTACGCGAGCCGGGCCTCGGCGAGGCGCCGGGTGGCGGAGGTGACGACGGCCCAGCGGTCGGCGGGCAGCGAGTCGAGGAAGTCCCGGGTGCCGGGCAGCGGAACGGCACCCCCATTGGGCACGTCCTCCACCTCCAGCGCCTCGATCCGCGCGACCGCGGCCGGGACGACGTCGGCGGGCAGCAGGTCGGCGGCTATCGCCACGGCGGTCCGCCCGTGCAGCTCGACCCGGGCGAAGTCCTCGGCCGTGATCCCGAACTCCTCCGCCCACCGGGTCCAGCACCGGCGCACGGATTCGAGGGAGGAGACGAGCGTGCCGTCGTTGTCGAACAGGAGGGCCTCAGCGTGGATCTTCATGTCCCCGACCCTACGGTCACCTGCCTTTTGGCCCGTAATAGGGTCACTGCATGCTTGATGCCCTGACGCTGGTGACCGGTGTCGCCGCGCTGCTGCTCGCCGCCTGGTGCGGGTGGGCGGCCTACCGTGATCAGCCGACCAAGGACTGGCACTTCATCGGCATGGCCGTCGTCACCCTGCTGGCCACGGTCCAACTGGTGGTCGGCATCGTGCAGTTGGCGCGCGGCGAGAAGGCGGAGCAGGGCACGGTGATCTTCGTGGCGTATCTGCTGGGCGCGTTCGCGTCCGTCCCGGCGGCGGGCTTCATGTCACTCACGGAGCGCACACGCTGGGGTTCGATCACGGCCGCGGCCGGCGGTGTGGTCCTCGCCGTGCTCGAAGTGCGGCTCTACGACATCTGGGGAAGCTGAGATGACCACCGTGGAAGAGAACACCGTGGAAAAGAGGCCCAAGCGGCTCATCAGCGGGCCCGGCATGCTGCTCGTCTGGTTCTACGGCGTGATGGTCGTCGGCGCGGTCTCCCGCTCCGTCTACCAGATCGCCACCGAGTTCGACCGGGCCCCGCTCGCCTACTCCCTGTCGGCCGTCGCGGGCGTGGTGTACGGGTTCATCACGTACTCCCTGATCCGCGGCGGCGAAAGGGCCCGCCTGGCGGCACAGGCGTGCTGCGCCGCCGAACTCGCGGGTGTCCTGATCGTCGGTACGTTGACCGTGATCGACAGTTCGGCCTTCCCGGACGCGACGGTCTGGTCGTACTACGGCGCGGGGTACATCTTCATCCCCGTGCTGCTGCCGCTGTCCGCGCTGTACTGGCTGCGGAAGAACCGTACGACCGAGGCGTCCGACACCGTCACGCCGTAGCGACGTACGCCTCCACCGGCTTCTCCAGGACGATCATCGGTACGCCGTCGTCGCCCTGGGAGGTGCCTACGGTCTCGTAGCCGACGCGGCGGTACAGGCGGAGGTTGCCCTCGCTGCGGTGGCCGGTGTGGAGGCGGAACTTCTTGGCTCCGCGCTCCCCGGCGAGGGCCGACTCTGCCGCGCGGAGGAGGCGGGCGCCGATGCCGTGGCCCTGGAGGCGCGGGTGGACGCAGAGTTTGCCGATGGCCGCCGCGCCGTCCTCGGTCACCGTGCCGCGGACCGATCCGACCACCTCCTCGCCGAGCCGGGCGACGAAGACGCAGTCGGAACCGACCTCGTCCCGGACCGAGTCGAGGCTCTGGAGGAGCGGGTCGATGCGGTAGTTGCCGTACAGCGCCGCCTCGCTCTGGAAGCACAGGTACTGCAGCCTGAAGATCTGCTCTGAGTCCTGCTCGGTCGCCACCGAGATGGTCACGCTCATGCCCATGTGCGCACGCCTCCCGCTCACCTGATCGCCACTTGATTCCTCACTCCTATCCCCGTGCTTCGTGGGCCGCAACCTCCGGCGCCAGCAATCGCCGAAGACATCCCAGACATCTGGAACGTTCCGGGCCGAGACTGCCCTGTGAGATACCCAACTCCCCCGCGATCTCGCGGTAGGTGAGGTCCTTGGGCGACAGCAGCGCCTCCATCAGCCGCGGGCAACGGCCCGGCAATCGGCTCACCGCGTCATGCAGCGCGCGATGCCGCGCAGCCGTGAGCGCGGCCTGCTCGGGGCCGCGGTCGCTGTCGTCGACGGGCTCGTCGCCGTACGACTGTTCGAGGCGAGCGGTACGGCGGCTGCGCTGGGCCTCCGAGCGGACCGCGCGGCGGAGCCAGCGCTGGGGGTCGACCGGAGGGCCGGAGGCGTCGAGGCGCTCCAGGAGGCGGAGCCAGACGGCCTGTTCGAGGTCGCCGGGCTCGGTTCCGGAGGCATATGCCTCGGCCGAGGCTTCTGCGGCGAGCAAGGGGCGCAAGGTGGCGACAAGTTGGTGCGTCATATGCGGCACGACGCGGCCGCCCCGGCGCGAGGTTGCCGGGGCGGCCGTCTGTCACTCCAACGGGGCGGCGGGGTCAGCCGTTGACGAAGTCCGCGCGGGCCAGCAGGCCGGTGTCGGCGTTGTCGGTGAAGACACCGTCGATGCCGGTGGCGAAGTACCGCTTGAAGGCGCCGAACGCGTCGCCGTAGGCGTCCGCGGCCGTGCCCTTGCGGTACTCCAGCGGAAGGAAGGGGTTCTCGTTGCGCATGGTGTAGGGGTGCAGGATCAGGCCCGCCTTGTGCGCGTCGGCGACCAGGGTGGTCTCCTGGTTGAGGCTGCCGTCGGCGTTCTTCGTGATGATCAGGTCGAGCGTCGGGCCCAGGCCGTCCGCGTACTTCGCGATCTCGGCGAGACCCTTGGGCGTGATCAGGTCGTCGACCGTGCGCGGGTCGCCCTGGTCGATGAAGTCGAAGGGCTGGGTGCCCGTGCCGGACAGCAGCACGACCAGCGGGTTGCCGACGAGCTTGTTGATCTTCGCGATGCTGGTCGGCTCGAAGGACTGGATGAGGACCGGCGAGTTCTTACGGTCCTTGCCGTGCTTGCGCAGGATCGTCGAGAGCAGCTTCTCCATCTCGAACCCGCGCTTGCGGAAGTAGGTGGGGTGCTTCATCTCGGGGTAGATCCAGACCTGCTTGCCGCGCTTGCGGGTCTGCTCGTCCTGCCACTTGAGGACCTCTTCGAAGGTGGGGATCTCCCAGCGGCCGTTGTAGAGCATGTTGTGCGGGCGGTTGACCGGGATGCGCTCGATCGCGCGCAGGGTCTTCAGCTCGGCGAGCGTGAAGTCCTCGGTGAACCAGCCGGTCGTGGAGACGCCGTCGAGCAGCTTGGTGGTCTTGCGCGAGGCGAACTCGGGGTGGTCGGCGACGTTCGTCGTGCCGCCGATCTCCGGCTCGTGCCGGCAGACCAGGTGACCGTCCTTGGTGGGGACGAGGTCACCGGCCTCGACGATGTCGGCGCCCAGGTCGAGGGCCAGGTTGTACGAGCCGAAGGTGTGCTCCGGGCGGTAGCCGCTGGTGCCGCGATGACCGACGATCGTCGGCTTGGGCAGGTCCTTCAGGCCACCGCCTCCGTGGCGGGCCGTCGTCGCCTCGGCGGCTCTCGCCGCGCCCGCCGGTCCGAGTGCGGCCACTCCCGCACCGAGCACGGCGGCGCCGAGGAGCGCCCGTCGTCCGGTGCCGTTGGTTCGCTCGTTCGGCCCCTGCGTTCCCTGCGTGTCCATGAAACCTCCTGGCGTCGCCCCGTCGCTGCGCGCCGATCGTAGGTGCGCGTACATGACGAACGGGAGACCTTGGCCGGAACACGGCGGTGACGCTGGATGTCGTACCGGCTGGCAGGTTTGACTCACCGTCACCATGGAACGCGAGATGCGTCACAACATGGCGGCCCGGTTACGGGACCGTCCTGGCGCGGCACCGCAGGTAAACGTGCGTCAACACTGCGTAAGACCTCGGTGAACCCGATGTGCAATACCCCCGGGGCCGCGAGTATCGTCCTCACCTGCACAGATTTATATCGAACCCCTTGACACCGGAGGGCCCGTTGTCCCGCTTCGCGCTCATCAAGGCAGTGCTCGGACCGATCATGCGCCTGATGTTCCGCCCCCGGGTGGAGGGAATCGAGCACATCCCGGGAGACGGTCCGGTGATCCTGGCCGGCAACCACCTCACGTTCATCGACTCGATGATCCTTCCGCTGGTCTGCGACCGGCAGGTGCTGTTCATCGGCAAGGACGAGTACGTCACCGGGGAGGGGTTCAAGGGCCGGCTCATGGCCTGGTTCTTCACCGGGGTCGGGATGATTCCGGTGGACCGGGACGGGGCGAACGGCGGGGTCGCCGCGCTGATGACCGGGCGGCGGATCCTGGAGGAGGGCAAGGTCTTCGGGATCTATCCCGAAGGGACGCGGTCGCCCGACGGCCGGCTGTACCGGGGGCGGACCGGGATCGCTCGGCTCACGATGATGACCGGGGCGCCTGTTGTTCCGTTCGCGATGATCGGGACGGACAAGTTGCAGCCGGGCGGGGCAGGGTTTCCTCGGCCGGGGAAGGTCACTGTTCGGTTCGGTGAGGCGATGGAGTTCTCTCGGTATGAGGGGATGGATCGGGATCGGTATGTGTTGCGGGCTGTGACTGACTCTGTGATGACTGAGGTCATGCGGTTGTCTGGGCAGGAGTACGTGGATATGTACGCCACTAAGGCCAAGGCTGCGTAACGCTGTTTTTCGGGTGCGGGTGCGTGGGGGCTGGTCGCGCAGTTCCCCGCGCCCCTAAAAGCATCCCCCTAGGCGGCGTTTTCCAGGCTTTGCCCCTTGAGCATGAACCAAGCGGCAACTGCCGTTGCCAGTAGGACTGTTGCGCCTACCGCCGACGCCACGCTGAGGCCGCTGACGAAGGCTTCTCTCGCCGAGGTCAGCATTTGCTGGGACGCGTGAGACGGCATTCCCGCTGCCGCTTCCACCGCTCCGCCCAATGACTCGTGCGCGCCGCTCGGAGTGCCCGCCGGAGCTGCGAAGCCCCTGTACACGCCCGTCACGATCGAGCCGAGTACGGCGATGCCCAGGGCCGCGCCCAACTCGTAGGCCGTTTCCGAGACCGCTGAGGCTGCTCCCGCTTGTTCCTTCGGTACGGAGGAGAGGATGACGTCGGCTGTCACCGTGAAGGAGAAGCCGGCGCCTACGCCGACCACCAGGAGGGCGGCGCCGAGCAGTGGGTAGCCGGTTGACTGGTTCAGAGTTGTCAGTACGGCTAGTGCCAGGCCCACCGCCGCCAGGCCGCCGGCGACCACCGCTCGGACCGAGAAGCGGCGGGCTGTCCTTCCCGCGATCAGGCCGGCCGCCACCGCGCCTACGGCGGCGGGGATTTCGGCCAGGCCTGCCTCGAACGGGCCTCTCCCCTGGACCAGTTGGAGGTACTGGGAGAGGAAGAAGACCAGGCCGGACAGGCCGAGGATGGTCAGCAGATCGGCCAGGACGGCCGCGCTGAAGCCTCGGTTGCGGAACAGGCGCATGTCCAACAGGGGGGCGGGGAGCGTGAGTTGGCGGCGGACGAACCAGTACAGGGCCGCCGCGCCGAGCATGCCCACCGTGAGAGAGGGCAGCTCGAAGCCGTGGGTCGCGGCCTCCTTCACGGCGTAGACCACTCCGATCACGCCGATCAGGGACAGGACCACGCTGATCAGGTCCCACGGGCCCGGGTTGGGGTTCTTGGATTCCGGGAGCGTCTTGATGCCTACCAGGACCAGGACCGCCATCACGGGCAGGTTGATGAGGAAGACCGAGCCCCACCAGAAGTGTTCGAGGAGGAAGCCGCCCGCGACGGGGCCGACTGCCGTACCGGCGGAGGCTGTTGCGCCCCAGATACCTACGGCCAGGCTGCGTTCGCGCGGGTCGTGGAAGATGTTGCGGATCAGGGCGAGGGTGGCGGGCATCAGGGTCGCGCCCGCGACACCGAGGAGCGCCCGGGCCAGGATCATCAACTCCGGTGTGGACGCGTAGGCGTTGAGGATCGAGATCGCGCCGAAGGCTGTGGCTCCGATGAGAAGGATCTTCTTGCGGCCTATGCGGTCGCCGAGGCTGCCCATCGATACGAGCAGGCCCGCGATGACAAAGGAGTAGACGTCGCCGATCCAGAGGAGTTGGGTGCCGGTCGGCTTCAAGTCCTCGCTGATGTAAGGGGTTGCGAGGCCCAGGACGGTCGCGTCCACGGCCACCAGCAGCACGGCGAGCACGAGGACGGAGAGCGCGAGCCAACGGCCCGGGCGCTTCTCCGTCTCCGACACGATCGCCGGCCGCAGGGTGCTGGTCATGATTCCTCTCTCTGTGTTTCGTCTCGTCGTAGTGCGCCGCCGAGCAGCAGCTCGGCGATCATGCGGGTGAAGTCCTTGGGGGCGCCCTTGCCGCTCTGCACCATCCAGGCGCCGGAGGCCAGCAGGCCGAACAGCGCTTCGGTGAGCCAGGCGGGCGTCAGGTCGATGCGGAACTCGCCGTTCTGCTGGCCGCGCCGGAACACGGCGGTGATGCGGTCGTCGATCCGGGCCCAGCCCGCGTGCTGTTCCTCGCCCTCGAACAGCTGGTTCTCGGTGTAGAGGAAGGCGAGCAGGCCGGCGGCCGGTTCCACCTCGCGGACGAGCCGTCGTACGGCGTCCTCGGCGGGCTCCTCGTCCAGCCGCGCCGCCTCCAGCGCGGTCTCGCACTCCGCGATGCCGAGCGCCTCCAGCGCCCGTACGAGCGCGTCGCGGCCCGCGAACTGGCGGTGCAGCGTGGCCCGGCTGATCCCGGCCGCCTTGGCGACCTCGTCCATGGTCGCGGTGGACTTGCGGGTCAGCAGGGCCGCGGCGGCGCGGAGAACGTGGTCACGGTCGAGAGCCATGAGACAACCATAACCCACATGAGACACTCACGTCTCATCGGGTGCATGGCTGTCTCATGGATGGTGGGTTGCCAGGGGTTTTTTGCTCAGTGCCAGGGCAGGCGGCCGCGCTTCTCCCAGTACGTCTGCGGCTCCTCGGCGAGGGTCGCGAGGCGGGACAGCTGGTCGTCGTCGAAGTCCACGACCGCCGCGTGCAGGTTGGACGCGAGCTGGCCGACGGTCGCCGCGCCGGAGAGGACCACGCCGGCCCAGGGTTCGCGCAGGACCAGTGCGAGGGCGACCGCGTCGGAGCCCAGGTTCGTTTCCTCGGCTACGGCCTTCAGCGCGTCCGGGGCGTGCGGGTCCGCCAGTCTTCCGTTGGCCATGCCCTCCTTGATGATCACCGTGAGGCCGGCGTCGTGGGCCTCGGTGAGGGCGGGGCCCGCGGAGGTCTCCAGGGCGTTGTAGGTCGACTGGACCGTGCGGAAGAGGGGCTCGCCGTCCACCGTCACCGTGAGTGCGGCGCGGATCGCGTCCGCCTGGGCGGGGCCGCTGGTGGAGAAGCCGATGGTGACGCCTGTTGCCGCCAACTCGGCCAGTTTCGCGTGGAGTTCCTTGTCGGTGAGGGCCGGGCTGTCCGGGGTCACCGAGTGGATCTGGTAGAGGTCCAGGTGGGCGCCGAGCAGTTCGGCGGTCTCGGCGCGCTGGCGGTCGTAGACCTGGACGCTGTGGTCCTTGACCTCGTGCTTCTCCGCGTCCGTGGTCCAGTCGGCTGTGTAGGTGTAGCCCCATTTGCTGCCGACCACGATGTCGTCCAGGTCGGGGTGAGCCTTCAGCCAGTCGGCCAGGAACTCCTCGGAGCGGCCGTAGGAGCGGGCCGCGTCGAAGTAGCGGACGCCCTGCGCGTACGCGGCGTCGAGGAGGTCGTGGGTGCGGGTACGGAGGGCTTCTACGGTGCGGGTCTCTCCGAGGTCTTCTTCTCGGCCCAGGGTGATGTAGCCGGGGCGGCCTACTGCGGCGAGGCCCAGTCCGATGTGGCTGGTGGGGGTTGTCGCGTTGGCCAGTCGGGCGAAGGGCATCGCGGGCTCCGTTGGTCGGCTCCGGTGGGGCTGCTGACCAACGTAACCCGCGATGACCTGCGCTTCAGAGCTCGGGCCTTGCGGTGTTCTGGCGACTACGGGCGCGTCGTGGCTTGTCGCGCAGTTCCCCGCGCCCCCAGAGGGCCTGCGGCCCTTGGGGGCAGAATGCCCAGGCCTACTTCTTCTTGGCCGTTGACCAGGCATGCTGAACCGCCAAGTCCCGCTTTACCTCTGCCAGTTGGATCGCTACCGCGCTCGGGGCCGTGCCGCCTCGGCTGTTGCGGGACGCCAGGGCGCCCGGCACGTTCAGGACCGACCGCACCTCCGGCGTGAGGTGGGGGGAGATCTTCGCGAACTGGTCGTCCGTCAGGCCGTCCAGTTCGATGCCCTCGGATTCGGCGACCTTGACGCACTCGCCGGCTACCTCGTGGGCGACGCGGAAGGGGACGCCCTGCTTGACCAGCCACTCGGCGATGTCCGTGGCGAGGGAGAAGCCGGCCGGGGCCAGTTCTTCCATGCGGTCGCGGTGGATGGTGAGGGTGGCCATCATGCCGGTGAACGCCGGGAGCAGGACCTCCAGTTGGTCGATGGAGTCGAAGACCGGCTCCTTGTCCTCCTGGAGGTCGCGGTTGTAGGCGAGCGGGAGGGCCTTGAGCGTGGCCATCAGGCCCGTGAGGTTGCCGATCAGGCGGCCGGACTTGCCGCGCGCCAGTTCCGCGATGTCCGGGTTCTTCTTCTGGGGCATGATCGACGAGCCCGTGGAGAACGCGTCGTGCAGGGTCACGAAGGAGAACTCCTTCGTGTTCCAGATGATGATCTCCTCGGCGATCCGGGAGAGGTTCACCCCGATCATCGCCGTGATGAAGGCGAACTCCGCGACGAAGTCACGGGAGGCCGTGCCGTCGATGGAGTTGGCGACACTGCCGTGCTCGAAGCCGAGGTCCTTCGCCACCGACTCCGGGTCCAGGCCGAGGGAAGAACCCGCGAGCGCGCCCGAGCCGTACGGGGAGACGGCCGTCCGCTCGTCCCACTGGCGCAGGCGTTCCGCATCCCGGGACAGCGGCTGTACGTGGGCCAGCATGTGGTGGGCGAACAGCACCGGCTGGGCGTGCTGGAGGTGGGTGCGGCCGGGCATCGCCACGTCCGGGTGGGCCTCCGCGAGGCCGACCAGCGCGTCCTGGAGGTCGGCGATGAGGCCGCCGAGGGTGCGGGCGTGGTCGCGCAGGTACATCCGGAAGAGGGTCGCGACCTGGTCGTTGCGGGAGCGGCCCGCGCGCAGCTTGCCGCCGAGGTCGGGGCCGAGGATCTCCAACAGGCCGCGTTCCAGGGCCGTATGGACGTCCTCGTCGGCGATCGTGCCGACGAGGGAGCCGTCGGCGACGTTCGCTGCGAGCTGGTCGAGGCCCGCGAGCATGCGGTTCAGCTCGTCGTCGTCGAGGAGGTTCGCCTTGTGCAGCACGCGCGCGTGGGCGCGGGAACCGGCGATGTCGTAGGGCGCGAGCCGCCAGTCGAAGTGGACGGACGCGGACAGCTTCGCCAGGGCCTCGGCGGGACCGTCGGCGAAACGACCGCCCCAGAGCCGTACGTCACCGCTGTTGCTGCTCACTTGCGCTGCTCCTCAAAGGCCGTGGGTGGGTCGCGATGTTCCGCGTTGTCCCTGTGTCGTCCCTGCAGTTTCCCTGCATTGTCTCGCATGCATGATTATGCAGAGTTCTGTATGGATCGTCAATTTTAGTGTCCCTTGAACGGCAGCAACCGCTTACCCGTACCTCTCGCCGGACGCAGGCGCCGCGTTTCTCCCCATGAGTCACCCAAGAGTCACCCCCAGTTCACCCCTGACCCGAGTGAGGCATTCGCATGTCCAGGGCTCTCCCCAAGTACAACAAGCGTCGCGTCGTGTTCATCGGCGGTGCCGCCGCCGTGGCGCTGTCCGGCGCGGTCATCGCCGGGTCCGCTCTTGCCGGGACGCCGGACAAGAGCAGCACGGCGCAGAGCGCCCGGACCTTGTCCGACCCCGGGACGATCTCTTGCCCTGATGTGAAGTCGCAGCTGCCCGCCGTTCCGGCTTCCGCGCAGGCCGAGGTGGATCGGAACCTCACCCTTCTCGACACGCAGATCGCCGAGGCCGACAAGCGGCTCGTCGACACGGTGGGACAGGGTGGGGCGAACTTCGTCCAGAACGCGATCCTCGGTCCGCTGAAGGACAAGCGGGTGTCCACCATCGACCGGATCGCCATCGCCATCGGGCGTCAGGGCACCAAGCCGACGGGGCTCGACTCGCTGGCCACCTGCACCCTCAACGCCGGTGGGACCGACGTCGGCGGGACGGAGACGGGCGGAACCGACACCGGTGCGACCGACACCGCGACCCCGAGCGCCACGGAGTCCGCCACCGACGCGGCCGGGGGCACGGAGGACACCGGCGACGCGGCGAGTGCGGTCGGGACGATCTCCTGCCCCGACGTGAAGTCGCAGCTGCCCGCCGTTCCGGCCTCCGCGCAGGCCGAGGTCGACCGGAACCTCACCCTTCTCGACACGCAGATCGCAGAGGCCGACAAGCGACTCGTCGACACGGTCGGGCAGGGCGGCGCCAACTTCGTTCAGAACGCGATCCTCGGCCCGCTGGCGGACAAGCGCGTCTCGACGATCGACCGGATCGCGATCGCCATCGGGCGTCAGGGCACCAAGCCCTCCGGTCTCGACTCCCTGGCCGCCTGCACGCTCACCAAGTGACGTGACAGGCAGCCGTGGCCGCCCCGATGAACGCCGGCCGGGGCGGCCACGGTGACGCCCGCGACACACCGGACCACACTCGGACCGGCCCTGAATGGGTCATCCGGGCTGCCCGTGCCGCCGGTGACCTCTACCGTCTGTGCCATGCGCTCCGGTGTCGTCGCCCTCGCGTCCGCGTCCCTTCTTCTGCTCGCCGCGGTTCCCTCACGGGCCGCGGCGCCGCCGAATCCGTCGTCGCTCGCGGATACCGGGGGTGGGAGTCAGCTGATCCTCGCGCAGGCTCCGCGTGTGAACTCCACGGCGGGGACGGTGAGTTGGTGGGAGCGGCGGGGTGGGGTCTGGGTGAAGGTCGGGTCTGTGGCGGCTCGGTTCGGGGCGAAGGGGCTGGTTGAGGGTCGGGCTCGTCAGCAGGGGTCCTATACGACTCCTACCGGGTTGTACGACCTGCCGTTCGCCTTTGGGATCAAGGCGGCTCCTGCTGGGACCAAGGCCAAGTACCGGCGGGTCAGCGGGAGTTCGTGGTGGTGTGAGGACACTCGGTCTCGGGTCTACAACCGGTGGAGCGAGCCCCTGGCGAGCGATTGTCGGGCGTCCGAGTCCGAGCGGTTGATCTCCTATGCGACGCAGTATGCGTACGGGTTCGTCGTCGGGTTCAACTACGCCAAGCCTGTGAAGGGGCGAGGGGCCGGGATTTTTTTGCATGTCAACGGGCGTGGGGCTACCGCCGGTTGTGTGTCTGTGTCGGGGGATGCGATGCGGAGGATTTTGCGGTGGGCTGATCCTTTGCGGGAGCCGCATATTGCGATTGGGACGGTGAGCGGGGTTACGGCGATCACTCGGTACTGATTCGCTAGAGCGCCGTTTCGTTATCGGTCGTGTGGCGAGTGCGGGCGCGTCGTGGCTGGTCGCGCCCACGCGGCGGAGCCGCATATCGACACAGCCCCGCGCCCCTTAGGGGGTTCAGGCCGCCGGAAGCCTCACCGTGAACGTTGTCGAACCCGGGCGGCTCTCCAACGTCACGCTTCCTCCATGCGCCTCCGTCACCGCCGCCACGATCGACAGGCCCAGGCCCGCGCCTCCCCCTCCCCCGCCCTCTGTTCGTCTGCGGTCTGCGCGGGTGAAGCGTTCGAAGACTCCTGGTTGGACCTCTGCGGGGATGCCCGGGCCGTCGTCGTGGACCGTCAGCGAGGTCTCCTCGTCACCCTTCTCGACCGTCACCGTCACTTTCGTGCCAACAGGCGTGTGCAGGCGCGCGTTGGCCAACAGGTTGGCCAGTACCTGTTGGAGGCGGTGGGCGTCGCCCGTCAACGTGACCGGTTCCTCGGGGAGTTCGAGGGTCCAGCGGTGGTCGGGGCCGGCGGCGCGGGCGTCGGCCACGGCGTCGAGGACCAGGCGGGTGAGGTCGACCGGGCGGCGTTCCAAGGGGCGGCCCGCGTCGAGGCGGGCGAGGAGGAGCATCTCGTCGACCATGACGCCCATGCGGGCGGACTCCGCCGCTATGCGTTCCAGCGCCCGGGTGACCTTCGGTGGGACGGGGTCCGGGTGGAGGAGGGCGAGTTCGGCGTGGCCCCGGATCGACGCCACCGGGGTGCGCAGTTCGTGGCTGGCGTCGGCCGCGAAGCTGCGCAGCCGTTCCTCGCTGGCGTGCCGGTGGGTGAGCGCGTCCTCGACATGGCCGAGCATGCGGTTGAAGGCACCGGCGACCTTGCCCACCTCGCTGCGCGGATCGGACTCGGGTGCCCGGGGCGGCAGCGTCACCTCACCGCTGGCCAGCGGGAGTTCACTGACCCGGGTGGCCGTCGCGGCGACCCGGCTGAGCGGCCGTAGGGACCAGCGCACCCAGAGCGCGCCCGCGAAGCCGGCGATCAGGAGGGCCGCGCCGAAGACGATCGCCTCGACCGCCTCCAGCCGGTGGACCGTGGCCTCCACGGACTCCAGCGGGAGCCCGGTGATCATCACGTCGCCGTCCCGGCCCGCGGAGGCGAGGACGCGGTACCCGCCGAGGGACGAGAGGTGGAGGGTGCGTGCCGTGCCTCCGACCGGGACCGCGGCGAGCGCCTTTCTGTCCCGTGCGGTCAGGGTGACCTTCAGGTCCGTCGTGGCGTCGTCCTTGTCGGTGGGTACGACCGCCGCGTTGGTGACGGTGCCGTCGACCAGGCGGGCGCCGAACGTGCCCGGTGCCTGGCGACGGGTGTCGCCGCGTTCCCGGTCGTCGGCGTCGTGGTCGGTCGGCGTCTGGCCCTTGTGCTCCAGGCTGGCCGGGAACTGGGTGCCGACCTCGGTCAGTTGCTGGTCCAGGCGTCCGGTGAGGAAGCCGTCCAGCTCGATCACCGCGGCCACCCCGACCGCGGCGCAGCTGACCGCGAGCAGCACGACCAGGCCTGCCGTGAGGCGCGCCCGCAGGGTGTGCGGCCAGCGCAGTCCCCGTAGTCCCCTGCTCAGTCCCCCGCGCATCAGGGCACCGGCTTGAGCACGTACCCGGCCCCGCGCACGGTGTGAATCATCGGGGCGCGGCCCGCGTCCACCTTCTTGCGCAGGTACGAGATGTACAGCTCGACGACATGGGCCTGGCCGCCGAAGTCGTAGGACCAGACGCGGTCCAGGATCTGGGCCTTGCTGAGGACGCGGCGCGGGTTGCGCATGAGGAAGCGGAGCAGTTCGAACTCGGTCGGGGACAGCTCGACGAGTTCGCCCGCGCGGGTGACCTCGCGGGCCTCCTCGTCCATCACCAGGTCCCCGACCGTCATCCGGGGGCCCTCCTCCTGCTGGCGGGCCATGCCCGCGCGGCGCAGCAGGCCGCGCAGCCGGGCGACGACCTCCTCCAGGCTGAAGGGCTTGGTGACGTAGTCGTCGCCGCCCGCGGTGATGCCGGCGATGCGGTCCTCGACCGTGTCCCGGGCGGTGAGGAAGAGGACGCAGACGTCGGGCTTGACCTCGTGCAGGGAGCGCAGCACGGCGAAGCCGTCGGTGTCCGGGAGCATCACGTCGAGGACGACGGCGTCGGGCCGCAGCTCGCGCGCGCCGACGAGCGCGGAGGCGCCGTCGCCGGCCGCGCGGACCTCCCAGCCCTCGTAGCGCAGGGCACCGGACAGCACCTCGGCGAGGTCGGGGTCGTCGTCGACGACGAGGACGCGCACGGGGGTGCCGTCGGGGCGGGTGAGGGCCGGTCGGCCGGAGCGGGTCGTGTTCATGGCGCTTACCAGCATCTCCCCTGGTGGCGCCCCCGGCCGCCGTGAGCGGCTCTGAGTTTCCTCTGAGAAAGCTGAGAAAGGCGTTCGCTCAGAGATCCCTCAGAGGTTCGGCCCGCACAGTTGCGTGCAGGACGGGTGAAAGGACACACACATGACCACCGTGTACGAACGGCGGACGGCGCCGCCCGTGGCGCCCGCTCCCCGGCGTTCGCCGGCGGGCGCGGTGCTCGGGCTGCTGTGGGCCGGTGCGGCGGCCGCGGTCGCCCTCTGGTGGGCGGACACCGGGTCGGTGGTCGGAGCCGCGGGCTGGCTGACCGGGATCGGGCGGATCGCCGGACTGCTGTGCGGGTACGCCTGCGCGGTGCTCGTGGGTCTGATGGCGCGGGTGCCGCTGCTGGAGCGGCGGGTCGGCTCGGACCGGGTGGCCCGCTGGCACGCGATGGCCGGGCGGTACACGGTCTGCCTGCTCGTCGTGCACATCGTGTTCATCCTCCTCGGGTACGCCGCCCAGGACCGCGCCTCGATCGTGCACGAGGCGGTCACCGTGGTCCTGGACTACCCGGACATGCTGAAGGCGACGTTCGGCGGGGTCATCCTGTTCGCGGTCGGCATCACCTCGGCGCGCGCGGCGCGACGGAAACTGAGTTACGAGTTCTGGTACTACGTCCATCTCCTCACGTACGTCGCCGTGTTCCTCGCCTTCTTCCACCAGCTGTCCCTGGGCAACGAGTTCAACGGCAACGCGGGGGCGACGGACGCCTGGTACGCGTTGTACCTCGGCGTCGCGGCCCTCGTCCTCTGGTACCGGATCCTCGCCCCGGTGCGGCTCAATCTGCGGCACCGGCTGCGGGTGGAGTCCGTGCACCGGGAGGCGCCGGGTGTCTACTCCGTCGTCGTACGCGGGCGGCGGGTCGACGAACTCGGCGCGGAGGCGGGGCAGTTCTTCCGCTGGCGGTTCTTCGGTGAGGGCATGGGCTGGGCGTCCACGCCGTACTCGCTGTCGGCGCCGCCCCGCGGGGACCTGCTGCGGATCACGGTCAAGGCGCTCGGCGACCACAGCGCGGCCGTGCCGTTGCTGCGGCCGGGGGCGCGGGTGTGGGCGGAGGGGCCGTACGGGTCGATGACCGCCCAACGGGGTTCCGGGCAGCGGTCGTTGCTGATCGCGGCCGGGGTCGGGATCACCCCGCTGCGGGCGCTGTTCGAGACGCTGCCCGGCGAGGTGACGCTGCTGTACCGGGCCCGTACGGCCCAAGACCTGGCGCTGGGCGGGGAGTTGGAGGCGATCGCCCAGTGGCGCGGGGCGAAGGTGCTGTACGCGCTCAACGGGCCCAAGGGACAACGGCCTTCGCTCAGCCCGGCGTATCTGCGCAAAGCCGTGCCCCATCTCGCCGGGCACGACGTGTACATCTGCGGTCCGCACGCGTTCGCCCAGGAGATGTACGGGGCTCTGTCCGCCGCGGGTGTGCCGGACCGTCGTATCCATCACGAGTCGTTCGAGCTGTGAGGCCGTCGTGCATCCGTTGAAGAAGAACCGCCCGCTGCGCCGGATCGTGCTGGCGAGCGCGGTCACCGCGTCCGGTCTGGTGATGCTGCTGGCGCTGAAGCCGCACACGACGCCCGAGATCGCGGTGGCGCCCGCGCCGGCCAGCTCCAACTCCGGTGCTGGTTCGGGCGGTTCGACCGCCACCGGCACCAAGACCGTCACCGGGGACACCGTGCAGACCCAATGGGGTCCCGTGCAGGTGAAGATCACCGTGAAGAACGGCAGGATCACCGATGTCACCGCGGTCCAGTCGCCGTCGGACAATCCGCGCGACCAGGAGATCAACTCCTATGCCCTGCCCGAGTTGCGGAGCGAGACGCTGGCCGCGCAGAGCGCGAAGATCGACACGGTGTCGGGAGCCACCTACACAAGTGACGGTTACCGCCAGTCACTCCAGTCCGCACTGGACTCCGCCGGACTCTGAACGCACAGGCGCAACGGCACGTACTTCAGGGCCAAGGGACCAGCCCACCCCCCTTGCCCCGTCCACGGAGGAACCGTGACCACCACGCTCGCAGGCGGACGTGCCGCCCGCCGACAGACGATGCGCCGCATCCGCCCGCGCCGCTCCCCAGCGACCCTGCTGCTGCTCGCCGTCTGGGCGGGCGCGGTCGGGGTGCTGTGGATGTGGTGGCACAACACGCCGTCCATCGCCGACCAGAACGGCAAGATCCTCAACGCGGGCCGTATCACCGGCCTGTTGGCCGGCTATCTGATGGCACTCGTCGTGCTCCAGATGGCCCGCGTGCCCGCCCTGGAGCGCCGGGTCGGCTCCGACCGGGTCGCCCGCTGGCACGCAATGAGCGGTCGCTACACGCTCTGCCTGGTCTTCGCGCACGTCTTCCTCATCATGTGGGGCTACGCCCTCCAGGCGGGCAAGACGCTGAGCGACATCGTCCAGCAGACCATCGACTCGGTGAACCAGCTGCCCGACATGGGCAAGGCCGCGATCGGCACGGGCCTGTTCCTGCTCATCGGCCTGTCGTCGATCGGCGCCGTCCGCCGCAGGCTGCCGTACGACACCTGGTACCACGTCCACCTGCTGACGTACGGGGCCGTGTTCCTGACCTTCTGGCACCAGATCACCACCGGCAACGACTTCGCGCTGACGCCGATCGCCAAGACCGTCTGGTACGGGCTCTACGGCACGGTCACCGCGCTGGTGGTCTGGTACCGGATCCTCACCCCGATCCGCCTCAACATGCGGCACCGGATGCGGGTCGAGGCGGTCATCGAGGAGACGCCCGGCATCGTGTCGGTGCTGATCAGCGGGCGCAAGCTGCACCGGATCGGCGCGGAGGCCGGGCAGTTCTTCCGCTGGCGGTTCCTGGCGCCGGGCATGCGGTTCAGCTCGCACCCGTACTCGCTGTCGGCGGCACCCCGCCCGAACATGCTGCGGATCACGGTCAAGGCGATCGGCGACCACAGCGCCCGGCTGCGCGAGCTGCGGCCCGGCACCAAGGTGTGGGCCGAGGGCCCCTACGGCGCGATGACCTCGCAGCGGCGCACCCGCGGCAAGGTGCTACTGGTCGCGGGCGGCGTCGGCATCACGCCGATGCGGGCCCTGTTCGAGACGCTGCCCGGGGGCGCCGGTGACATCACGCTGCTCTACCGCGCCAACACCACCCAGGACCTGGCGCTGTGGGACGAGTTGGCGAAGATCGCCGACGAGCGCGGCGCCCGGCTGATGTACGCGGTCAACAGCCCCGGCGGTGAGCGCCCCGACATCTCGGCGGACTCGCTGCGCCGGAAGCTGCCGGACATCGACCACCACGACGTCTTCATGTGCGGGCCGCCCGGCTTCGCGCAGTCGGTCTACGAAGCACTGCGCGGCGCCGGGGTTCCCGCCCGCCGTATCCATCACGAGTCGTTCGAGATGTGAGCGACGGGAGTCAGGAGCGATGAAGAAGAGTCACCCCATCCGGCGTGTTCTGCTCGCGAGCGCCGCCACCGTGTCCGGGATCGTGTTGCTGCTCTCCCTGAAGCCGGCGTCGGATCCAGCCTCGGCGTCCGCGCAGGGTGCGGGGACCCAAGGTGCCGCCGCCGCGCAGGAGTCGCCCCAGGGCGGTACCGCGGCGGCCGGGACCTCGACGGTCACGGGCGCCGTCGCCCAGACCCAGTACGGGGTCGTCCAGGTACGCCTGACGGTCGCCAACGGCAAGATCACCAAGGCCGAGGCGGTCCAGGCGCCCAAGGGCGGCACCAGCGACCAGAAGACCGCGCTGTCCGTGCCCAAGCTCAATCAGGAGGCCGTGGCCACCCAGAGCGCGGACATCACGTCCGTGTCCGGGGCGAGCTACACCAGCGCCGGCTACAAGCAGTCCCTTCAGTCGGCCATCGACAAGATGAAGGCCGCCGGCGCCAACACGGCCGCCCCGTCGCAGAGTTCGGCCGCCGCGGCGCCTGCCGCCCAGGCCAAGACCGTCACCGGTGACGTCGTGACGACCGAGTACGGGCCCGTCCAGGTCCGGATCACCGTAGCGGGCGGCAAGATCACCAAGGCCGACGCGGTGCAGGCCCCGAGCGGCGGGACCAGCGACCAGAAGACGGCGCTGTCGATCCCGAAGCTCAACCAGGAGGCCGTGGCCGCCGGGAACGCGAACATCGACTCCGTGTCGGGTGCCTCGTACACGAGCGGCGGTTACAAGAAGTCCCTTCAGTCGGCGCTGGACAAGGCCGGTGGCTGACACGGTGACCGATCCCGCGGCCGCTCCCGCCGAACTGCGGCACGCCGAGGAGGTCATGGGGACGGTGTTCTCCTTCGACATCCGCGGCGGGGAGCCCGAGGCCGTCCGAGCCGCGCTGGAGCAGGCGGTCGCCCAACTGCACCGCGTCAACGAGGTGTTCAGCACCTACCGCGAGGACAGCCAGGTCTCCCGGCTGGCCCGCGGCGACCTCACCCTCGCGGAGTGCGACGCCGAGGTCGCCGAGGTGCTGGAGCTGGGCGCGGAGGCGGAGCGGGTGAGCGCCGGCTGGTTCAGCACCAAGTACGAGGGACCCCTCGACCCCACCGGCATCGTGAAGGGCTGGGCCGCCGAGCGCGCGGCCGAGCTGATCGCGGCGGCGGACGGGGTGAGCGGGGTCAGCGTCAACGGCGGCGGCGACGTCCAGATGTTCGGCGCACCGGGACCGCACCGCCCCTGGCGGGTCGGCGTCTCCGATCCGCTCCGCCCGGGCGGTCTCGCGGCCGTCATCTCGGCCGCGGGCACCGACGAGTTGGCCGTGGCCACCTCCGGTACGGCGGAGCGCGGGGCGCACATCGTGGACCCGAGCACCGGCAAGTCCGCGGTGACCGACCTGGTCGCCGTCACCGTCGTGGCACCGCGTCTGACCTGGGCCGACTGCTGGGCCACGGCCGCGTTCGCGATGGGCTCGCGCGAGGGCCTGGCCTGGCTGGAGTCGCTGCCGGACGTCGAGGCGCTGCTCATCACCGCCGGCGACGAGGTGCGCTGCACGGGTGGCCTGGCGGCCAGACTCGGCTGAAGCCCCATGCGAGTCGGGGGTGCACCGGACAACTCCGGTGCACCCCCGACTCGTTGGCCGTACGGATACGTCAGTGGTCGTTCTGCGCCAGCCGCAGCAGATGGTCCGCGAGGGCCTGGCCGCCGAGCGGGTCCCGGCTGATCAGCATGAGCGTGTCGTCGCCGGCGATGGTGCCGAGGATGTCCTGGAGTTCGGCCTGGTCGATCGCCGAGGCGAGGAACTGGGCGGCACCCGGCGGGGTGCGCAGGACCACGAGGTTGGCGGAGGCCTCCGCGGAGATCAGCAGCTCCGAGGAGAGCCGCCGCATCCGCTCCTCCTTCGCCGACTCCCCCAGCGGCACGCGCGGGGTGCGGAAACCGCCCTCGCTCGGCACCGCGTAGATGAGGTCGCCGTCGTTGTTGCGGATCTTCACCGCGTTCAGTTCGTCCAGGTCCCGGGAGAGCGTCGCCTGGGTGACGCTCAGCCCGTCGTCGGACAGCAGCTTCGCCAACTGGCTCTGGGAACGCACCGGTTGCCGGTTGAGGATGTCCACGATCCGGCGGTGGCGGGCGGTGCGGGTCTGCGGCACGGCAGGCCCCGCGGTGTGCTCGTGCTCCTGCGCCTGACTCATCGTCGACTCATTCTCCGGATCATCCGTCCCCCTTGGCCACGTCCAGGATCCCGGGCAGCGCCCGGAGGAACGCGTCCGCCTCGTCGTCGCCGAGGTTCAACGGTGGCATCAGCCGTACGACATCGGGGGCGGGCGCGTTGACCAGGAAGCCGGCGTCCTGAGCCGCCTGTTGCACCTGGGGCGCGAGCGGCTCGGTGAGCACGATACCCAGGAGGAGGCCCGCACCCCGGACATAATCGATCAGCGGGTGACGGGAACTGCCGTCGGCGCCCTCGATTCCGTCCCGGATCCTCTCGCTCTGCCGCTTCACGTTGTCGAGGAGATCCTCGTTCGCGATGGTGTCGAGTACGGCGAGTCCGGCGGCGCAGGCGACCGGGTTGCCGCCGAACGTCGTGCCGTGCTGGCCGGGTTGGAGCAGCTCGGCCGCACGCCCGAAGGCCACGGTGGCACCGAGCGGCAGCCCACCGCCGAGCCCCTTCGCGAGGGTCACGACATCCGGGAGTACTCCTTCGTGGGCCTGGTACTCGAACCAGTGCCCGGTACGGCCGACCCCGGTCTGTACTTCATCCAGGACCAGCAGCGCACCGTGCGCGGCGGTGATCGCGCGGGCCGCCTTCAGATACCCGGCGGGCGGTACGACGACCCCGTTCTCGCCCTGGATCGGCTCGATGATGACGAGCGCGGTGTCCTCGGTGACGGCGGCGGCGAGGGCCTGCGCGTCGCCGAAGGGCACGTGGGTGACCTCGCCAGGCAGCGGGAGGAACGGTGCCTGCTTGCCGGGCTGGCCGGTGAGGGCGAGGGAGCCCATCGTCCGGCCGTGGAAGGCGCCGGTGGTGGCGACCATGTGCTGACGGCCCGTCAGGCGGCCGATCTTGAAGGCGCCTTCGTTGGCCTCGGCGCCCGAGTTGCAGAAGAACACCTTGCCGTCCCGGCCGAAGCGCTCAAGGAGCCGTTCGGCGAGGGCGACGGGCGGTTCGGCGATGAACAGGTTGGAGACATGGCCGAGTTCGGCGATCTGCCTGCTGACGGCCTCGACGATCGCCGGGTGGGCGTGCCCGAGGGCGTTGACCGCGATCCCGCCGACGAAGTCGGTGTACTCGTTGCCGTCGGCGTCCCAGAGCTTGGCGCCCGCGCCGCGGACGAGGGGGAGCTTCGGGGTGCCGTAGTTGTTCATGAGCGACCCCTGCCAGCGCTGGGTCAGCTCCTCATTCGCGGTCATACGGCATCCCCCTGCTTCTTGCCTGCCTTCTTGGCGGACTTCTTCTTGGCGGACTTCTGGTCGGGCAGCTCGTCCGGCACGACCATCGTCCCGATGCCCTCGTCGGTGAAGATCTCCAGCAGGATCGAGTGCTGGACCCGGCCGTCGATGACCCGGGCGGTGGTCACGCCGTTGCGCACGGCGTGCAGACAGCCCTCCATCTTCGGCACCATCCCGGAGCTCAACTCCGGGAGCAGCTTCTCCAGTTGGGTGGCCGTGAGGCGGCTGATCACCTCGTCGCTGTGGGGCCAGTCCTCGTAGAGACCCTCGACGTCCGTGAGGACCATGAGGGTCTCGGCGCCCAGCGCAGCAGCGAGTGCCGCAGCAGCCGTATCAGCATTGACGTTGTAGACATGTCCGTCGTCCTCGCTCCTGGCGATCGACGAGACGACCGGGATACGGCCGTCGGCGAGCAGCGCCTCGATCGCGCCGGTGTCGATCGCGGTGATCTCACCCACCCGCCCGATGTCGACCAACTCCCCGTCGATCTCGGGCAGATGCTTGGTGGCGGTGATGGTGTGCGCGTCCTCGCCGGTCAACCCGACGGCGAGCGGCCCGTGTTGGTTGAGCAGCCCGACCAACTCGCGCTGCACCTGCCCCGCGAGCACCATCCGTACGACGTCCATGGCGTCCTCGGTGGTGACGCGCAGGCCGGCCTTGAACTCGCTGACGATGCCGTGCCGGTCGAGGGCGGCGCTGATCTGCGGGCCGCCGCCGTGCACGACGACGGGCTTGAGCCCCGCGTGGTGCAGGAACACGACGTCCTGCGCGAACGCGGCCTTCAGGTCCTCGTCGATCATGGCGTTGCCGCCGAACTTGATGACGACGGTCTTGCCGTTGTGCCGGGTCAGCCAGGGCAGCGCCTCGATGAGGATCTGCGCCTTGGGCAGCGCGGTGTGCTTGCGGGTAGTGCTCATGACGAGTACGCGCTGTTCTCGTGGACGTAGTCGGCGGTCAGGTCGTTGGTCCAGATCGTCGCGGTCTCGGACCCGGCGGCCAGGTCGGCGACGATGTGCACCTCGCGGTAGCGCATGTCGACCTTGTCGCGGTCCTCGCCGACGCCCCCGTTCTTGCAGACCCAGACGCCGTTGATGGCGACGTTGAGCTGGTCCGGTTCGAAGGCGGCCTTGGTCGTGCCGATCGCGGACAACACCCGTCCCCAGTTGGGGTCTTCGCCGTGGATGGCGCACTTGAGGAGGTTGTTGCGGGCGATGGAACGGCCCACCTCGACGGCGTCGTCCTCGCTCGCGGCGTTGATCACCTCGACCTTGATGTCCTTGCTGGCACCTTCGGCGTCGCGGATGAGCTGTTGACCGAGGTCGTCACAGACTGCGCGGACGGCCTCGGCGAACTCCTCGTACCCCGGGGTGACTTGGGAGGCGCCGGAGGCGAGCAGCAGTACGGTGTCGTTGGTGGACATGCAGCCGTCGGAGTCGACCCGGTCGAAGGTGGTGCGGGTGGCGGCCCGAAGTGCCTTGTCCAGTACGTCGGTTGCGACGTCGGCGTCGGTGGTGAGGACGACGAGCATGGTGGCGAGGCCGGGGGCGAGCATGCCGGCGCCCTTGGCCATGCCGCCGACGGTCCAGCCGTCCTTGGTGGTCACGACGGCGGTCTTGTGCACGCTGTCGGTGGTCTTGATGGCGATGGCGGCCTTCTCACCACCGTGCTCGGAGAGTTGACCGGCGGCGGCATCGACTCCGGGAAGCAGCTTGTCCATCGGGAGCAGGAGTCCGATGAGCCCGGTGGAGGCGACGGCGACCTCGGCGGCGTTCAGCCTGAGCGTGTCGGCGACCTTCTCGGCGGTGGCGTGCGTGTCCTGGAAGCCCTTCGGCCCCGTACAGGCGTTGGCGCCACCGGAGTTGAGGACGACGGCGGACACCTGACCGCCCTTCAGCACCTGTTCCGACCACAACACCGGCGCGGCTTTGACGCGGTTGGAGGTGAAGACGCCCGCGGCGGCGAGGCGGGGCCCGGTGTTGACCACGAGGGCCAGGTCCGGGTTGCCGTTCTCCTTGATCCCGGCGGCGATGCCCGCGGCCGTGAATCCCTGTGCTGCCGTCACACTCACGGCGCGACTCCGATCGTCGTCAGCCCGGTGGACTCGTCGAGCCCGAGGGCGAGGTTCATGCTCTGTACGGCACCGCCCGCGGTGCCCTTGGTCAGATTGTCGATGGCGCTGATCGCGATGATCCGTCCCGCGACCTCGTCGTACGCGACCTGCACCTGAACGGCGTTGGAACCGTAGACGGACGCCGTCGCGGGCCACTGTCCCTCGGGGAGCAGATACACGAACGGCTCGTCGGCGAAGGCCTTCTCGTAGACGGCGCGCACGGACTCGCCGGTGACGCCGGGCTTCGCCTTGGCGCTGCACGTGGCGAGGATGCCGCGGGCCATCGGCGCGAGGGTGGGCGTGAAAGACACGGTGACGGGCTCACCGGCGGCCGCGCCGAGGTTCTGGATGATCTCGGGGGTGTGCCGGTGCCCGCCGCCGACGCCGTACGGGGACATGGAGCCCATGACCTCGGAGCCCAGGAGGTGCGCCTTGGGTGCCTTGCCCGCACCAGAGGTTCCGGACGCGGCGACGATGACGGCCTCGTTCTCGGCGAGCCCGGCGGCGTACGCCGGGAAGAGCGCGAGCGAGGCGGCCGTCGGATAGCAACCGGGCACGGCGATGCGCTTGGACCCCTCCAACGCGGCGCGAGCGCCCGGGAGTTCGGGCAGGCCGTAGGGCCAGGTGCCGGCGTGCGAGGAGCCGTAGAAGCGCTCCCAGTCGGCCGCGTCCTTCAGCCGGAAGTCGGCGCCCATGTCGACTACGAGGACGTCCGGGCCGAGCTGCTCGGCGACGGCGGCGGACTGTCCGTGGGGCAGGGCGAGGAAGACGACGTCGTGTCCGGCGAGGACTTCCGGGGTGGTTTCCTGGAGGACCCGCCCGGCGAGTGGCAGCAGATGCGGTTGCAGCGCGCCGAGTTTCTGTCCGGCGTTGGAGTTGCCGGTCAGGGCACCGATCTCGACCTCGGGGTGCGCCAGGAGCAGACGCAGGAGTTCCCCACCCGCGTATCCACTCGCTCCGGCCACTGCCGCACGTACCGCCATGGAACCCTCCTCTTCGATGGCATGACTATACGTTTCGCTGCACGTTTATGCAATCTGCCTGGGTGGGTATGCAGACAGGCTGCGATCAGTCGCTTCAGATTCGGTGAGTCACTTCAGGCTTCAGGCACCGGCTGTCCGGGCCGAGCGGGGCTGGGCGCGCAGGGCAGGCAGCCGGGCGCATACTTCGGCTCCGGCCAGCCCCTCCCCCAGGGCGAGGAGCGAGAGGACTCGCACCGGGCGGCCGGCGGTGGCCGCGGCCTCCAGTTTGTGGTGGCCGTCGAGGAGGAAGTGGGTCAGTCCCCAGTGCCGGGACTGGTCGTCCCCGAAGCCGATCGCGGGCTCGCACACGTCCAGCGTCGAGACGGCCACGGCCGTCGGGACCGCACCCCGGCCCATCAGCTCGACGTACTCCTCGACACGCTCCCGCTCGTTCCACGTCGGGGGAACCATGGGCACGACGAACTCGTACAGGTGGGCGGACGCGTCGACCACCGTCTCGAAGGTCCGGTAGTACGGCGTGTGCGGGTCCTCCGGGAGGCCCCAGAACTGGTCGATCCCCCACGTGTCCACCTGCTCCCCGCTGAAGTAGTCGCCCTCCTGGCCCGGGATCACCAGCCGGGGCTCCACGCTCAGCAGCAACGGAAGGTACTCGCCCTCGGGCAACAACGCGCCGAACGCGTCGATCACACCGCCGCTGCCCGGCTCGGCCGGCGTCCCGGCGAGCCGCTCCCGCATGTCCTCCAGCGACAACTTCTTGTTCGCGGTCACCAACCGACGGAAGAGCAACGGGCATGATCCACACCAGTGGCTGAGCTCGAAGGCGGGGTCCCCGTCGACCACGAGCGCCCTGCGCCCCGGCCGGCCCTCGCCCTCCCGCTGCTCCGTCCCGAAGCGCAACCGCGCCTCGGGGTCCGGGACGCCGAGCCTGCGCGGATCATCAAACTTGATCATCACGAACCGACCGTAGGCGGACTCGGCGGATCGACACCACCGTTTATGGGAACGACGCCCTACTGTCGTCGGCATGTCAGAGCCGGCGGCAGAGACCCGTCCCCACGAGAACACCCCGGGCACGGCACGCCTGATCGCTCTGTCCGACGGGATATACGCCATCGCGATGACGCTGCTCGTCATCAACGTCGCGGTCCCCGCGAATCTGGGCGACGCCGCCTTCCACAAGGCCCTGAACGACGCGCTGCCCAGCCTGGGCGCCTTCGCGCTCAGCTTCACGCTCATCTCAGGGTTCTGGCGTGACCACCGCCGCATCCTCACGGCACTGCCTGCCGAGACGACCGTGGTCACCCGCCTGACCCTCCTCGGCCTCGGCCTGGTCGCGCTGCTGCCCTTCCCCACCGGACTCCTGGCCGAGTACGCCTCCCAGCCCGACGCCGTCGCCCTCTACGCGTGCGCCATGGCCGCGATCCACGCGGTCCACGTGGCCCTGCTCCTGCTCACCCAACGCCAGGTGCACCCCTCACCCGAGTCCCCCGCCGCCCTGGCCCGCCGCCGCTTCACCGCCCAACTCGGCTCCAGCGTCCTGGTGTTCGGCCTGTCGATCCCCCTGGCCTTCCTCAACACGAAGGCCGCCATGTGGTTCTGGATCGCGCTCGTCCCCGCGCACTACGCCCTCGGCCACTACCACCGCCGGTCGGCGCGGGACTGACACCGCCCGCTCGGTCAGGACCGCTCGGCGAGTACGGCTTCGAGGTGGGCGACGTGGCGGGCCTCGGCCTCTTTGCGGACGGCGGCGAAACGGCGGTCGACGATCAGCACGGGGATCACCCAGAGGTAGCCCCACAGGCTGAAGTGGTCCACGACTCCCGTCCGCCGCAGCGTCGTGTTGGTGGCGAAGCACAGGATGAGACTGACCACCCACGCGGCCGTCCGGTACCGGCCGAGGAGACGCACCGGCGCGTTCCACGGACCGGAGAACGCCTCCAGAGTCGTGGCGCGCACGGTGGCGGCTCGGTCGAGGGTCTCGGCGGCCTGCGTGGTCGCGCCGTCGCCGTCCCGCTGCCGGAGGTCCTCGGCCAGGGCGCGCGCCTGGGCCTCGGTGTCACGGCCCCGGAGCGCACCGACCACCGCCCCCATCCTGATGTCCTCCCAGTAACCGCGCCGGGTCCAGCGCTCGGCGGCGGCGAGCTGTTCGGCCTCGGCGGACTCCGGTGCCAGTTCCTTCAGGCGCCGGGAGAGGACGGGGGCGCGCGCGGCACGGCCGGGGTACTCGAACGCGTCGGCGCGCAGGCAGAGTTCGGCGTAACCGGCGAGGAGCCCGAGGTGATCGCCGTCGAGCGCGAGTCCCGCCCGGAACGCCTCCTCCGCACGGTCGTCGTGGTCGTCGTCGTCCTCCACGGCATGCCCGAGGGCCAGCCAGCAGTAGAGATCGGCCTGGGGCCCGAGTTCGTCCAGCCCCTCCTGCGCGGCGCGCCGGACGGCCGCGTTTCCCCCGGCCAGGAACAACTGCTCGCAGCGGTCCTGGTACACGTCGATCGCGGTCGTCCCGCTCATCTGGAATCCCCCCTCGCCAACCCCCTCCCCGGGAGTCGGACAAGTGTGCGGGTCGGGTAATCCCCAGGTCAAGCGTCATCCAACGGTTCGGATACGGATCCCGCGCCCGCGGTGGTCCCCCGCTCGCTTGACCTGGAGTGCGCTCCAGGTTCTACCGTTGTGTTCATGAGCAGCGGACAGCCTCCGAAGCCCCTCACCCGGGACCGGGAACCCACCCTCACCATCGCCCAGGTCGCCGAGCGCACCGGTCTCTCGCACGACACGTTGCGCTACTACGAGAAGGCCGGCCTCATCGAGCGGGTCGGCAGGACCACCGGCAACCAACGGCGGTACCAGGCGGCGGACTTGGCCTGGTTGGAGTTTCTGCTGCGGCTGCGCGAGACGGGTATGTCGATCGCCGACATGCAGCGGTTCGCGGGTCTGCGGGCGGCGGGGGACGTCACGGTCGCCGACCGGCTGGCGATGCTGCGCGGGCACCGTGCCGAACTGGCCGACCGGATCAGGGCGTTGCGCCGCAACGCGTCCGCGCTGGACGACAAGATCGACTACTACGAACAGCTGCTCCTCGACGAGGTCGAGCACGAGCGGCCGGGATCGGATGAACCGACATGAGCGCGAGCACCACCCGTGAAGAGCGTTTCGCCCACGGCCTGGAGGTCCTGAAGCGGGTCGACGGCGAGGCGGGGCAGCGGGTCGTCGACTCGCTCGCCGACATCAACCCCGAACTGGGTCACCAGGTCGTCGCCTGGGCCTTCGGCGAGATCTACGACCGTCCCGGACTCGCCCCGCGCGACCGCCAGTTGGTGACGCTGGGCATGCTCACCGCGCTCGGCGGCTGCGAGGCGCAGCTCGACGTGCACGTGAACGCGGCGCTGAACGTGGGCCTCACGCCCGAGGAGATCGTCGAGGCCCTGACGCACTCCGCCGTGTACTGCGGTATCCCCAAGGCGCTCAACGCGACCTTCGCCGCGAAGAAGGTCTTCGCCGAGCGTGGGCTGCTGCCGCTGGGACAACAGCCCACCCCGGAAGCGGAACCTACCTCTGCCTGATCCTCAGGAACGTGACCGAGTTCGCCGGGAAGGTGTAACTGAACCTGTCGGCAACCCCCTTGAAGGTGGACACGACCGGCGCCACGGCCGTCGCCGTCTCGCTGTTCACCGCGTCGGGCGCGGCGGCGAGCGTGGTGACCTTCGCCCTGGAGGCGACCTTCGCGCCGCCCAGGTGGATCGCCGTACGGGCCGCCGAGGGCTGGTCGTTGACGACCTTGACGATCAGGTCACCGGTCTTCGCGTCCTTGGTGACGACCTGACGGAACGGCTCGGCCGGCTTGTCGTCGGCGAAGCTGCCCCACTCCTGGCCGTCGAGGTACAGGGTGACCTGACGGCCCCTCACCTTGATGTCGACGTCGTAGGCGCGGCCCGTCTCGATGGTCCCCGGCTTGGCGATCAGCGTCGACTTGCCGCCGTCCACGGCCTGTTCGACGGCGGTCTGGGTGTTGTTCCAGCCGCCCAGGTTCCACCAGTAGTAGTTGCCTGTGTCCTTGACGCCGAACGCGACCAGGAAGCCTTCTTTCCCTGCTCTCTTCGTTGCCTTCACGTGCAGGTCGTAGTCGTGCCAGGCCGGGTCGCCCGCCGACACCATGGTGTTCTCGGCGGCGGTGTCGGTCTGGACGTACTGCCCGTCATCGAGGCTCCAACTCCCGCCTCCCGTATGGGTCCAGCGGGACGCGTCACCGGAGAAGTCGTCGCTCAGCAGCGAGGTCCCGTCGGCGCCGGTCACCTGTACATCGTCGTACGCCGCGCTCGTCGCCCAGGTCGACAGGCCGACCGCGCCGGAGATCGGGGCGACAAGTGAGGGTGTTCCGGTGGCCGTTGACGGCACCACGCGCGTGCCGACGTTGGTCATGAACAGCTTCTGGACCTCGTAGTTGGCGGAGCCCCAGGAGGCGTGGTTGTTGAACCACACGAGGTCCGGGCGCCACTGGACGTAGTCCTCGTTCGCGAACAGCGGTGCGTAGGAGGCGAGTTTGACGATGTCCGCGTTGCGTTCCAGGCCGGTCATGTACGCCGCTTCGGCGAGGCCGTTCTTGAACGCGTTGCCGCCGGAGGCGTATTCGCCGAGGAAGACCTTCGGGCCGGTGCGGTCGTAGGAGTCGTAGCGGTTGTTGTTCTGAAGGAACCACTGCGGGCTGTTGTAGTAGTGCTCGTCGACCATGTCGACCTTGGCGTCCTTGTTGAGCTGCCAGGCCGTGTCGAAGGTCGAACCGCTGTCGTCCGGGCCCGCGTTGGAGATGACGGTCATGTACGGGTACTTGGCCTCGATCGCCGTACGGAACTGGGTGAAGCGGGCGAAGAACTCGGCGGGGAGGTTCTCCTCGTTGCCGACCTCGATGTGGGTGAGGTGGAAGGGCTTGGGGTGGCCCATCTCGGCGCGCAGCCCGCCCCACTTCGACGTCACCGGCCCGTTGGCGAACTCGACCAGATCCAGGGTGTCCTGGATGTGCCGCTTGAGCAACGCCGGGTCGTCGACGGCCTTGTTCTGGCCGCAGCCGGTCACCAGGGCCGGAACGACGGGCAGCGGCATCGCGCCGACGTCCTCGGCGAGGCGGAAGTACTCGTAGTAGCCGAGGCCGTAACTCTGGTTGTAGCCCCAGAAGTTGGAGTTCGTGGCGCGGGTCTCGACCGGGCCGACGGTGTCCTTCCACTGGTACGAGCGCTTGCGCTGGTAGCCGGAGGCGGCGCTGTAGTCCTCCATGGAACCGGTGTTGACCAGGCAGCCGCCGGGGAAGCGCACGAAGCCCGGACGCAGGGCGGCGATCTTCTCGGCGAGGTCCTCGCGGAGGCCGTTCGGCTCGTGCTTGTAGGTGTCGCGGGGGAAGAGGGACACCATGTCGAGGGCGGCCGCGTCGGAGGAGGCGACGGTGAGGCGGCCGGCGGTGCTGGTGCGGGTCGCGGTGAACCTCGCCCGGTACTGCGCCCAGCCGTTCTTCCGCACCTTCACCTGGTGTGCGGTCGCCAGGGTGCCGCCCGCGTCCTGCAAGCCGACGTCGAGCGTGGTGCCGCTGTCGGCGCGGGCCCACACCGAGAAGTCGTACTTCTTGCCGTCCTCCACGGCGATGCCGGTGTTGTAGCCGGCGTTCGTGACGGACGAACCGGCCGCCAGGGAGAGGTAGTTGCGGTTGGACTCGTTGAGGCGGCCGGCGTCGTTCACCACCTGGGCCGTGCCCGCGACCGTCCAACCGGTCAGCGGGGTGTACGACTTGTTGTCGTCGGTGGAGTACTCGAAGGACCGGTTCTGCACGAGTTCGGCGTACAGGCCGCCGTCGGCCGCGCGGTTGATGTCCTCGAAGAAGACTCCGTACATCGTCCTGTCGATCGCGGCGCCCCGCGTCGACGGGTCGACGGTGATCGCGTAGTCGGTGACATCGGTGACGTCCGTGACGTCCTCGGCGTGGGCGAGTGCGGGGACGACGGCCGTCGCCAGCAGGAAAGCGCTTGCGCCCAAGGTAAGTCTCAGGCGGGTGCGGCTGGTGCGTGACATGGATACTCCGCGGCTCTTGAAGTTGCCCTGAAGCCGCCCGGAAGCCGCTCCAAGGTTGTTCGAGATATCAGACGTCGGTCAGCACTTCGAACGGCAAGATAGAGAAGGGGCGTGAGCACGTCAATGGAACCGGCGCGCACGGGGACGTAGGGTCGAGGGCATGCATGCGCTGTTCCCGTACCTGGCCCTGCTCGGTTTCCTGACCGCCGCACTCGGGTTCTTCACCTGGCCGGCCCGGCGGTTCCGCCGCCGCGGCACCGCCGGGGGCGGCATGAGCGGCGCCCTGGCCGCGTACGAGGAGGCGTTCCGGGCCACGAGCCACGCCTCGCACTACGAGATCCGGGCCCAGGGCGAACGCAAGGCACCCACCGACGCGCCGGACGGCCCGCGTCGGCGGCGGCTCGGGAAGGGGTGACCATGGGCGAGTTCTGGCCGGTGACGGACGCTTTGGCGTATCTGTCCGGGAGTTGGCGGGTGCGGCGGTCGGTACGGGACCTGTCGAGCGGGGACGAGGGCGACTTCTCGGGTACGACCGACTTCAGCGCCCTGCCCGAAGGGGGCCTGCTGCACACGGAGTTGGGCACCTTCACCTGGCTGGGCGTGGCCCGTTCCGCCGAGCGGACCCTACGGTTCCTGCCGGGCGGGACGCCGGCAACGGCCGACGTGCGCTTCGGTGACGGGCGGCCCTTCCACGACCTGGATCTGACCTCGGGGCACCATGTCGCCGACCATCCCTGCTCGGCGGATCTGTACCGGGGCGAGTTCACGGTGCTGGACGCGGACCACTGGCGGACGGTGTGGCGGGTGGGCGGGCCCGCCAAGGATCTGCTGCTCAACACGGAGTACGCGCGCGTGAGTTGAGCGGCGACACTCTCACCCGCCGCACCCCCACCAAGACCCGCCCCGCCCTACACCCGCCGCGACGGAACCCCCACCCCGTCGAACCGGAGACTCCACCGCCCCGCATGCCCCGTGACCGTCGTCGTCGACAGCGGGCGTACGTCGAAGTTCCAGTAGGTCGACGGGGGTGCCTTGAGGGCGTAGACCAACGCGGCGCGGATGACGGAGGGTTCGGCGACGGCGACTATGCGGCCGCCGTCGTCGTCGGGGCGGGTGTCCAGCCAGCCGCCGACCCGGGAGATGAAGGCCAGCAGGGACTCGCCGCCGTGCGGGGTGGAGCGCGGGTCGGCGAGCCAGGCGTCCACCAGGGCCGGCTCGCGGGCCATCGCCTCACCGAGGGTCAGGCCGCGCCAGCGGCCCATGTCACAGTCCCGCAGGGCGAGTTGCACCAACGGGGTGTAACCGAGACCGTCGCCGGTGGTCCGGCTGCGCGGGGTCGGCGAGCAGTAGCGCAGCTCCGCCGCCGCCAGCGGCAGCAGGAACGGGGCGGCGCGCTGGACCTCGTCCCATCCCGCCTGGTCCAGCGGGCGGTCGTCCTCGAAGCGCTCCGCGAGCAGCGGAGAGCTGCGCGCGGCGGCGACGAACGTGACCCGAAGTAGCATGCGGCGATCGTGATCCCGCCGAAGTACGCAGGTCAAGGGGTGCCGGACGAGCGTTACCCAGGGTGGGCGAAACCTCACTTCGAGGTCGGGACCAGGCGGACAACTCACTCGAAAACGAGGGCCATCCACTGGTCGGGCCGCTCCAGTGGCTTGAATCCGAGCTTCTCGTACACCCCGTGGGCGTCGTGCGTGGCGAGCAGGATCCGCCGCAGTCCGAACGGCCGCAGCTCCTCGCACACAGCGCCGACGAACGCCGTGCCGACGCCCTTGCCGCGCACCGACGGGTCCACGTACACATCGCACAGCCACGCGAACGCGGCCTGGTCGGTGACCACGCGCGCGTACGCCACCTGCTCCCCCGAAGTCGTGTCGTACACCCCGAAGTTCAGCGAGGACGCGACCGCCCGCTCGTGCTTCTCGCGGGGGCGGCCCTTCGCCCAGTAGGCGTCGGTGGACAGCCAGCGGTAGGTGCGGTCGATGTCGACGCGGGCGGGGTCGGCGGAGAACTCATAGCCGTCGGGGAGGCTCGGGATGTCGTTCATGGCGGGAGGCTCGCAGGTCAGGGGGCGAGGTGTCGAGCGGTTTTGGCCGGCGGCCCGGGCGTTGTCAGTGCCGGGTGACAGGCTTTGGACTACTGGATCGACGACGGTTCGACGACGGGGAGCGAAGCTACGCACTGCTCACCGAGGCCCCCGGGCTGGAGCACCTCCGCGTCAGAGCACCTCCTCGCAGGCCGCCCGAAGCCGTCGTACGCCCTCCACGATCTCACCCGTCCCCGCGACCGCCGCGAAGCTCAACCGGACGTGGGCGGCCGGGGGTTCGGCGCTGAAGTAGGGGCGGCCGGGGGCGATGGAGACACCCGCGCGGAGGGCCGCGACCGTCAGGGACTGTTCGTCCATGCCGTCGGGGAGACGGAGCCACAGGTGGTAGCCGCCGGAGGGGATGTGCGGGAGGGAGAAGGTGGGGAGTTCGAGGCGCAGAGCGGTCGTCATCGTGTCGAGGCGGGTCTTCAACTCGGTTGAGATCGCGCGGAGATGGCGGGGCCAGGCCGGCGAGCCGACGAGTTCGAGGGCCGCTTCCTGGAGCGGGCGGGGGACGAAGAAGGTGTCGACGACCTGGATGGCGCGCAGGCGTTCCAGTACCGGGCCGTGCGCGGCGAGGGCGCTGACCCGGAAGCTGGGCGAGGTCGCCTTGGTGAGCGAGCCGACGTGGACGACGACTCCGTCGGGGTCGTCGGCGACGAGCGGGCTCGGCAGCGGGCCCGCGTCGTCGTGCACGAGCCGTCGTACGAAGTCGTCCTCGATGACGAACGCGCCGGCGTCGCGGGCGATGCGCAGGACCTCCGAACGGCGGGCGGGGGCGAGGACCGCGCCGGTCGGGTTCTGGAACAGGGGCTGGCAGACGAAGACGCGGGCGCCGGTCGCGCGGAACGCGTCGGCGAGCAGGGCCGGTTTCACGCCGTCCGCGTCCACCGGGACCGGGACCGGACGCAGGCCCGCCGCCCGCGCGATCGCCAACATGCCTGGATACGTGGGGGATTCGACGAGGACCGGTGCGCCCGGGGGTGCGAGAGCGCGCAGGGCGGTGGTGAGCGCGGTCTGGCCGCCCGCGCTGACCAGGACGTCGGCGGCCGTGACCGCTCCGCCGATGCTGCGCGCGAACCACTCGCGCAGTTCCGGCAGACCCTCCATCGGCGGGCGGCCCCAGGCGCCGGGGCGGCGGCCGGCCCGGGACAGCGCCGCGGCCATCGCACGCTCGGGCTGGAGCGACGGGTGCAGATAGCCGCCGTTGAACTCGATCACACCCGGCGGCGGCACGGCCAGGGTGGCCAGGACCGCGGACGCGTCCACCGTGCGCGGGACGAAGTCGGCGGTGCCGTCCGCGCTGAGCGCGACCTCCTGCCAGGAGGTGTCCCCCGAGGCGGCGGCGGTCGCGGGGCGGGGCGTCGCCCGGAACGCGCCCGCGCCGGGCCGGGTGACCACCAGCCCCTCGGCGGCCAGCTGCGCGAGGGCGCGCGAGACGGTCACGGGGCTCACCCGGAACCGTTCGACGAGCGCCCGGCTCGACGGCAGCTTTCCACCTGGTGAGTAGCGGTTGAGTTCCTGCCGCAGGTGATTCGCCAGTTCACCGACACTGCTACGCTCGTGCATGAGAGCACACGATAGCGCTACTGCCCCGAGCCCGATAGCGGTCAGCACCGGTCCTCACCCCAGCCCCGGCCCCGCCCCCGCGCTCGGCGTCCGCGCCGGTACCGTCCAGGCCGCGCTCGGTGTGATCGCCTTCTCCCTCACCTTCCCCGCCACCGCCTGGGGGCTGGAGGGCTTCGGTGCCTGGTCGTTGGTGGCCGTGCGCAGCGTCCTCGCGGCGGTCATCGCGGGTGGCTGCCTGCTGGCACTGCGCGTCCGCGTGCCGGGCCGTCGGCACTGGGCCGGGTTGGCCGTCGTAGCCGCCGGAGTGGTGGTCGGTTTCCCGCTGCTCACCACGCTCGCGCTGGAGACGTCAACTACCGCACATGCAGCGGTGGTTGTCGGTCTGCTGCCGCTGACGACCGCCGCGCTGTCCGCGCTGCGCACGGGCGTCCGCCCCTCGCGCACCTTCTGGACGGCCGCGCTCGCGGGCGCCGGCGCGGTGATCGCGTTCACGGTCCAGCAGAGCGGCGGCGCCGTGACCACCGCCGACCTGTATCTCCTCGCCGCGCTGCTGGTCTGCGCGGCGGGCTACACCGAGGGCGGCCGGCTGGCCCGGGTCATGCCCGGCTGGCAGGTCATCGCCTGGGCCCTGGTCCTGTGCCTGCCGCTGACCGTGCCCGCCGCCGCGATCGCCCTGTCGTACGACACCCCGCACCTCACCGCGCACAGCGTGGCCGGGCTGCTGTGGGTCGCCGCCGGATCGCAGTTCCTCGGGCTCGTCGTCTGGTACCGGGGCATGGCCGCCATCGGCGTCCCGAAGGCAAGCCAACTACAGCTGGCCCAGCCGCTACTCACGCTGGTGTGGTCGGTCCTGCTGCTCGGCGAACACCTGCCTGTGGCCGCCCCGTTGACCGCGACGGCGGTGCTGGTGTGCATCGCCGTCACGCAACGGGCGCGGAGTTGAGGGGCGCGCGGGTCCCGGCCGGGCGGGTCGCCGTAGTCGCGAAAGGTCTCGAACGGCCAGGGTGGTCGGGCGGCACGACCACATCTCGCACGTCGTCGAGGGGATGGGCGCGGAGGGCCGGTCCGCCCTGCCGCGTCCCGTTCCCCGACGGGCACGGGCACGGGGCCGTGATGTCACCCGGACCCGTCTGCGAGATCAAAGCACCAGGACCACCTCAAGTATCCGGACCCAGAACGGCAGTTCAGCGCAGGGCCTTCGCCGGCTGCTGATAGTGGTCGGCGACCACCCGCGCCATCGCGCCGACCGGATCCACCGCCACGTCCCTGGCCGCGAAGAAGACATGCCCGCCGAACTGGGGGTACTTGGCGGCGAGCGTGAGGTGCCGGGAGAGTTCGGCCGGGTCCTGCCAGGCCGCGGGCTGTGCCGGGTCGCCCGCCTTGTACAGCGCCTCACCTGCGTAGAGCCGCGTCTTGGTACCGCGCGCCACCTCCGCCCACCAGGGCAGCAACTTGGCGTAGTCGGCGGCCGCGAAGCCGATGTTCCAGTACAGCTGCGGGACGAGGTAGTCGATCCAGTTCTCGCGCACCCACTTGCGGGTGTCCGCGCAGAGGTCGTCGTACGTCTGCACCCCCGCCCGGGTGTCGGAGCCGCGCGGGTCGGTCGCGATGTTGCGCCACACGCCGAAGGGGCTGATCCCGAACTGCGTGCCCGGGCGGATCTGCTCGATACGGGCCGCGGTCTCGCGGATCAGCTTGTCGATGTTGTCGCGACGCCAGGCGGCCCGGTCGGCGAATCCGCCGCCGTACCTGTCGTAGGCCGCGTCGTCGTCGAAGGTCTGGCCGGCCACCGGGTACGGGTAGAAGTAGTCGTCGAAGTGGACCCCGTCGACCGGGTACTTCTTCACCGCGTCGAGGATCGCGTCCTCGACGAAGGCGCGGACCTGGGGCAGTCCAGGGTTGTAGTAGAGCTTCCCGCCGTACGCCACCACCCAGTCCGGGTGCTTGCGCGCGGGGTGCGAGGCGACGAGCTTGGTGAGGTCGGTGTTGTTGGCGATCCGGTACGGGTTGAACCAGGCGTGCAGTTGCAGCCCCCGCGCATGCGCCTCTTCCACGGCCGTCTCCAGCGGGTCCCAGCCGGGGGGCACGCCCTGGGTGCCGGTCAGGTACTGCGACCAGGGTTCGTACGGGGAGGGCCACAACGCGTCGGCGGTGGGCCGTACTTGGAACATCACCGTGTTGAGACGGTCGCGGACCGCCGTGTCCAGGTGGGCGATCAGTTCGGTGCGCTGCTGTGCCGCGGTGAGGCCCGGGCGGGAGGGCCAGTCGCGGTTGGCCACCGTCGCCAGCCACACGCCCCGCATCTCGGTGACCCCGCGCGGACGACCTGCCGGCCTCGGCGCGTGCCCGGTGTCGGCCGCCGCGCTGCCCGTCGTGGCCAGCGTCGACAGCGCGGCCATCGCGAACGCCCGACGTGACAATCGCCCCATCTGCACACCCCCATACGCTGTGGATCCGTGCTGTCACGGATCGTCTCCGCGCCCCAGAATGCCCGACCCCGGCGATCGATCATCGATACTTGCGGGTAACGTGCACGATCGGAGCAGGCGTCGAACAACGAGGTCCTGCGACAGTCATAGAGCAGCGAAGGGGACGATGTGACCGACATCGAGCGCGTCGGAGTGGTCGGCTGCGGCCAGATGGGCGCGGGTATCGCCGAGGTGTGCGCCCGCTCCGGCCTGGACGTGAAGGTCGCCGAGACCACCGGCGAGGCCCTGGAGATCGGCCGGACCCGGCTGTTCAACTCGCTGAGCAAGGCCGCCGAACGCGGCAAGATCTCCGCCGAGGAACTGGCGGAGACCCAGGCGCGGCTCACCTTCACCACCGATCTCGGCGAGTTCGCCGACCGTGACCTCGTCATCGAGGCCGTCGTCGAGAACGAGCAGGTGAAGACCGAGATCTTCCAGGTGCTCGACCAGGTCGTGACCCGCCCCGACGCGATCCTGGCCTCCAACACCTCCTCGATCCCGCTGGTGCGCCTCGCGGTCGCCACCTCGCGCCCCGACCAGGTCATCGGCATCCACTTCTTCAACCCGGCCCCGGTGCAGAAGCTCGTCGAGCTGATCCCGGCGCTGACCACCTCGGAGGGCACGCTCGGCCGCGCCCAGCTGTTCGCCGAGAAGGCGCTCGGCAAACACGCGATCCGCGCCCAGGACCGCTCCGGCTTCGTGGTCAACGCGCTGCTGATCCCCTATCTCCTGTCCGCGATCCGGATGTTCGAGTCGGGCATCGCCAGCCGCGAGGACATCGACAACGGCATGGAGCTGGGCTGCGCCCACCCGATGGGGCCGCTGAAGCTGGCCGACCTGATCGGCCTGGACACGGTCGCCTCGGTCGCGTTCTCGATGTACGAGGAGTACAAGGAACCGTTGTACGCCGCTCCCCCGCTGCTCCAGCGCATGGTCGACGCGGGACGCCTCGGCCGTAAGTCCGGCTCGGGCTTCTACACCTACGCCTGAGCACTTCCCTCGCGGCAACTCACCGTAATACTTTGGCGGTTGCGGGCCCGGCACTCTTCGGAGCGCCGGGCCCGCGGCATTCACACACCGTGTGCGCGCCGGGCCCGCATATGCCGCTCGCACACTCTCCCCGGGTGTCCACCAGGGGAGTTGACTCTTCATGCGCATGCAAGGGATGTTCCGACTACGGAAAGGAGCGGACCCGTGACCGCCGACCCCGAGCATCCCGTGGTCCATGGAGAACTCGCAGAGTTACGCCGCCGCCTCGACGTCGCCTACGCGCGTGTCGAGGGAGGGCTGGCGCTGCTCAGCCATCGCACCGAGGAGACGGACAAGGAACTGGACGATCTGAGCGCGCGAATCGTTGCGCTGGAGCACACGCGGTGGCCGCTTCCGGCTATCGCCGCGATGACCGCCGTAGGTGCCCTTGTCGTGACTGTCTGGCAGGCCTTGGGACGCTAGAGCCGCAAGGTCGGTGGGTCGGCTGCGGGCTCGTCGTGGCTGGTCGCGCCCCGCGGCGGAGCCGCTAATGTCGACGCCCCGCGCCCCTACGGGGCGCTGCCGAACCCGGCGCTGCATCCGTCCCCAGCCTCAGATGATGCAACAGCAGTAACGCGGCCGCCATGTTGGCGGCCGGGACCTCCCCGCGGGCGACCATGTCGGGTACGAGTTTGAGCGGTACCCATTCCCGGCGGTCCGACTCGAAGTCGTCCACGGGGTGTCCGGTGTACTCGCCCTCGTCGGCCCAGTAGATGTGGTGCCGGGCGTCCGTGAGCCCGTTGGACGGCTCCACGCTCATCAGGTGGTGCAGGGGCCCCGGCCGCCAGCCGGTCTCTTCCTCCAGTTCCCTGGCGGCCGCGCGCGCGATGTCCTCGCCGTCCTCCACGACGCCGGCCGCGAGCTCCCACCCCCAGCTGTCGGTGATGAAGCGGTGCCGCCACAGCAGGAGAACTTCGTTCGCCTCGTTGACCACCGTCGCCACGGCCACCGGGCGCAGCCGTATGAGGAAGTGGTCGAGGTGCCGGCCGTCGGGTAGTTCGACATCCGCGAGATTGACGCTGAACCAGCGGTTTGAGTACACAGTTTGTTCGTTCTGTTTCGTCCACTGCACGGTTCTGCCACCTTCCGTCGAGTAAGTGGCAATATCGCAGCAGGGACTGTGTTGTGGTCTACGGCGCTTTCCAGGGCGCGTTCTACAGCGGTACGCGCAGTGCCCCGTCGATGAGTTCGGCCGCCTCGGTGGTACCCGCGCAGTCGCTGCGCACCAGGTACTCACGGACCGCGCGGAGTCTGTCGCGCAGCCGCTGGGACTCCATGCCCCGTGCCTGCTCGGCCATCTGCACCGCCGTGGCCACCGCTTTGTCGGCGTTTCCCTGGCGCAGTTCGATCTGGCTGAGCATGGCCAGCCGGTGCACCCGGCCCCGGTCGTGCGCCGGAGTGTCCACGGCCGCGTGGGCGTGTTCCCCCGCCGCCGTCAGATCGCCGAGGCTGAGAAGCGCCTCCGCCACCTGGACGTTGACCAGGCCCGGCTGGACATAGCCGGTCTCGTCGGGTTCGTATCCGCGCCGGATGCGTTCGGCGGCCTGCTCGGCACGCCGGATGCAGGACAGGGCGCTCGTGCCGTCGCCGAGGTGCGCGTACGCCTTCGCCTGCATCGCGTACAGGTCGGAGGCGAGCGCCGGGGTGATCTGCCGGCCGGCGGCACGCAGCGCGGCCTCCGCGAAGGCGACGGCCTGGCGGAACTCCCGCATGAACAAGGACTGGTTGACGAGCAGCGCGATGACGTAGGCGCCAAGGCCCCGGTCATTGCTGGCCTTTGCGAGCCTGAGCGCCTGGTGGAAGTAGCGCTGGGCGAGTCCGTGCGCGTCGGAGTCGTAGGCGCAGATGCCCGCGATGGCCACCAACCCGCCGGTGGCGCGGTGCAGTTGGCGGCCGGTGGCGTCGGTGTAGCTGCCGCGCAGCAGGGGCGCGGTCTCGGAGTTGAGGAAGCCGACGATGCGGGTGCGGGTCGCGACGCCGCCGGCCTTGCGGTACATCTGCTCGTAGTGGGCGCGGGCCGAGCGCAGCATCTCGATGTCGGCCATGCTCACCCGGTGCCGGCCGCCGCGCGAGACGTCCACGTCCTCGGGCGGGTTCTCCCACTCCCACACGGGCATCACCGCGGGCGTTCCGGTGACCGCGGGGGCGCCGAGGATGTGCGGGCGCTGCTGTTCGTCGGAGCGCCACAGGGCGGTGGCCCGCTCGACGAAGCCGGAGAGGGAGGTGCCGTGCGGGGCGGACGGTTCGCCCGGTACGCCGAGGCCGATGTCGTCGAGGGTGACGGGTCTGTGCAGGCGGGTCGCGAGTACCTCGCAGATCAGGTCGGGGACCTGGCCCCGGGGGCGCTGTCCCTTCAACCACCGTGCCACGGCGGTGTGTTCGTACCGTAGCGCGAGCCCTCGGGCCCGTCCCGCCTGGTTCACGTGGGCGGCGAGTCCCGCGTGCGAGATTCCCGCCTCGTCCAGGATCGCGTCGAGGAGTGTGTTGGGCTGCATGGATGGCCCCCCGGTGACTCGGTGCGGACAGAGTAGTGCGGTTCGGTTCACACCGGGTGTGAATGGAGTGCGCGAATCCGTGGTGTGTGCGCGCTGTTGCGGAGAGTTCCGAACCGGTTGACTGGATTGCCTCGCAAGAGGCCGGCCGGGCCGCCGGCTCCCCCTCGTAAGTGCGGCGGCCTGGCTTTGCGGGCGACTAGACACCGTTGGGCTGTCGGTAGTTGGTCGGGTGCGGCGCCGTCGTGGCTGGTCGCGCCCCCGCGGCGGAGCCGCTAATGTCACAGCCCCGCGCCCCTGAGGTTGGCCATGTGGGCCTGCGGTCATTGCTCAGGACGAGTATCGCCACGTCGTCCGTGGGCGTGCCGCCCGCGTGGCGCAGTAACGCCGTGAAGACCGAGCCGAGCACCGACTGGGGTACGGGGAGCGGATGTCGGGCCGCCGCCTCAGCCAGGACGTCCCTCAACGGGAAGAAGCGGCCGTGGCTGTCACGGGCGTCCTCCGCCCCGTCCGTGTAGAGGAACAGGGCCTCGCCCGGGAGGAGTTGGCCGCAGCAGACGAACGGCAGCTCTGTCGGCAACGGGAACGGGCCGAGGGGCGGAAGAGGATCGGCCCGGGCAAGAGGTTCGACGCTCTCCCCGCTCAGCAGGTACGGCCACGGGTGACCGCAGTTCAGCCCCCGTATCTCCCCGTCCCTGCCGATCTCCAGCAGCAGTACGGTGACGAACTCCTCGGCGACCGGGCTGTCGGGGTCGAGGGTGCCCGTCGACGGGTGTTCCGCGCGGGCGCGTTCGCGCAGGTGGCGGGCGAGGGCGCGCTCCAGGCGGCGCAGGACGCCCTCCAGGTCGGGCTCGTCGTGGGCGGCCTCGCGGAAGCTGCCGAGGACGGCGGCGACCGTGCCGATCGCGGAGATGCCGTGGCCGCGTACGTCACCCATCACGACCCGGACGCCGTGCTCGGTGGCGATCACCTCGTACAGGTCACCGCCGACCACCGCACCGCGCTCCGCGGAGAGTTGGGCGGCGGCGATGTTGAGCCCGTCGAGGCGGGGTGGCAGCGGCCGTAGCAGGGCGTTCTGCGCGGCGCCGGCGATCTGGCGGATCTGCCGCAGTTCGCGGAGCAGGGAACGGCGGACCTGGACGATGAGACCGGTGCCGACCGCGAAGAACACCGCGCTGGTGACGATGCGTGCGCCCAGGCTGTTCTGCTGGGCGAGCGGGCAGGTGAGTTTGTAGGTGATCGCCATGGCGCCCCAGACCGTGGGCAGCCCCAGAGCGAGCGCCCGGCGCAGCGGACGGCGGGCACGCTTCCTCGGGCGCGTCCTGCGGGGCACCCCAGCCTTGATGCGGATCATGCCTGTGGCCCCCCAAATAGGCCCCGACAGCGCAATCGGACCGACCCCGAAAGGCCGGTCCGATTCTGTCGACCACATGCCCCGATCGGGCCACATCACCCGAACTTCTCACCCGAACGAGTGAGCCGAGATGAGACACGCGCATTTATGCAGATGAGGCCTTAAAAACACAGGCCAGGGGGGCGCCCCTTTTAGGGGCGCGGGGAACTGCGCGACCAGCCACGACGAACCCGCAGCCGCCAAACAACGCACAGTCCCCCACCCCGACGGCGAACTAACCCCGCAGCACAGCCCCGGTCAGCTCAGCGGCCAACGCCACCGCCGCATCCCGAGCCGCAGACGCCTCATCGACAGTCAACGTCCGATCAGCCGCCCGGAACCGCAACGCATAGGCGAGCGACTTCTTGCCCTCGCCCAACTGCGCGGCATTCTCGTAGACGTCGAACAACCGGATCGACTCCAGCAGTTCACCCGCCCCCTCACGCAACGCGGCCTCGACACCCGCATGCGGCACAGCCACATCGACAACGAGCGCGACATCCTGCGTGGCAACAGGGAACGTGGAGATCTTCGGCCCCTTGGGAACCCCCGAAGACGCCAACTCAAGGACATCCAGGTCGAGTTCCATCGCACTGGTACGCGCGGGCAGCCCCAGCGTCTTCAGCACACCGGGGTGCAACTCCCCCGCGTACCCGATGACTTGCTCAACACCCTCGACGACAACCGCGAGTTCCGCGCAGCGCCCCGGGTGCCAGGGCCCGTACTGCCCACCCCGCACGACGAGTTCGGTCCCGGCCTCACGCGCAAGCACCCGCGCCGCCTCGACCGCGTCGGCCCAGTCGGACGGACGCCCCTTGCCCCACCAACCGGCCTGCTCCCGTGCGCCCGCGAGGACGACGGCGGCATGCCGGGGCTGGACGGGCAGCGCCTCGGTGAGAGAAGCGATCTCCTCGTCGGTGGGACGCCGGTCGACAGGCAGCCGTACCGCGATCTTCAGCTCTTCACGCGGGTGGAAGACCAGCCCGGTCTCGAACAGCGCGAGGTCGTGCGAGCCCCGACCGTCGTTCCGGCGCAGCGCACCGAGCAGGCCCGGCAGCAGCGTCGTACGAAGCGCGGGCTCCTCGTCGGAGAGCGGGTTGACCAGCTTGACGACCTTGCGGTTCGGGTCGTCGGCGGTCAGGCCGAACTGGTCGAAGACGTGCTCGCCGATGAAGGGGTAGTTCGGCGCCTCGACGTAACCGGCACCGGCCAGCGCGCGGCCGATGCGGCGGTGCAGCCGCTGCCGGTCGGTGAGGCCCCGGCCCGCGGGGGGCTTGGGGAGCGTGGAGGGCAGGTTCTCGTAGCCCTCCAGGCGGATGACCTCTTCGGCCAGGTCGTTCGGGTCGGTGAGGTCGGGGCGCCAGGACGGGACGGTGACGATCAGCTCGTCCTGCCCGTACACGTCGCAGCCGACCTCCTGGAGACGCCGCACGACGGTCTCGCGGCCGTAGGCGACACCCGCGACCTTGTCCGGGTGGTCCGCCGGGATGGCGATGGTGTGCGGGGCCGACGGGGCGATGACCTCGGTGACGCCCGCGTCCGCCGTGCCGCCCGCGAGGAGGACCAGGAGGTCGACCGTGCGCTGCGCGGCGGCGGAGGCGGCCTGCGGGTCGACGCCGCGCTCGAAGCGCTTGGACGCCTCGGAGGCCAGCTTGTGGCGGCGGGCCGTACGCGAGATGGAGAGCGCGTCGAAGTGCGCGGCCTCGACGACGACCTCGGTGGTGGTGCCCTCGGTGTCGTCGATCTCCGTGTTGGCGCCGCCCATGACGCCCGCGAGACCGATGGGGCCCCGGTCGTCGGTGATCACCAGGTCCTCGGCGTCCAGCGTGCGCTTGGCGCCGTCGAGGGTGGTGAGCTTCTCGCCCTGGGTGGCCCGGCGCACGCCGATCGGACCCTGGACGCGGGAACGGTCGTAGGCGTGCAGGGGCTGGCCCAGTTCCAGCATCACGTAGTTGGTGATGTCGACGGCGAGCGAGATCGGGCGCATGCCCGCCTTCTGGAGGCGGCGGGTGAGCCAGAGCGGGGAGCGGGCGTCGGGGTCGAGGCCGGTCACCGTGCGGGCGGTGAAACGGTCGCAGCCCATCGGGTCGGAGACCTGGACCGGGTAGCCGAAGGCGTTCGGCTGCGGCACGTCCAGCAGGGCCGGGTCGCGCAGCGGGAGGCCGTAGGCGGTGGCGGTCTCGCGGGCGACGCCGCGGATCGACAGGGCGTAGCCGCGGTCGGGGGTGACGGCGATGTCGAGGACCTCGTCGACGAGCTGGAGCAGCTCGATCGCGTCGGTGCCGACCTCGTGCTCGGGCGGCAGCACGATGATGCCGTGCGAGCCGTCGTCGCCCATGCCCAGCTCGTCGCCGGAGCAGATCATGCCGTGCGAGGTCTTGCCGTACGTCTTGCGCGCGGCGATCGCGAAGTCGCCGGGCAGGACCGCGCCGGGGAGGACCACGACGGCCTTGTCGCCGACGGCGAAGTTGCGGGCGCCACAGACGATCTCCTGGGGCTCACCGGTGCCGTTGGCCTGGCCGACGTCGACCGTGCAGAAGCGGATGGGCTTCTTGAAGCCCTCCAGCTCCTCGATCGTGAGGACCTTGCCGACGACGAGCGGGCCCTTGACGCCGTCGCCGACCTGCTCGACGGTCTCCACCTCAAGGCCGACGGAAATGAGCTTGGCCTGGACGTCGCGGCCGGTCTCCGTCGCCGGCAGGTCGACGTACTCCCGCAGCCAAGAAAGCGGGACGCGCATCAGATCTCCATCCCGAACGGCCGGGTGAACCGGACGTCGCCCTCGACGATGTCTCGCATGTCTTCGACGTTGTGGCGGAACATCAGCATCCGCTCGATGCCGAACCCGAAGGCGAATCCGCTGTACTTCTCCGGGTCCACACCGCAGGCCACGAGGACACGGGGGTTGACCATGCCGCAGCCGCCCAGCTCGATCCAGCCCTCGGAGGAGCAGGTACGGCAGGGGCGGTCGGGGTTGCCGACGGACTCGCCCTTGCAGACGTAGCAGAGCATGTCCATCTCGGCGGACGGCTCGGTGAAGGGGAAGTAGTTCGGCCGCAGCCGGGTCTTCATCTCCGCGCCGAAGAGCGACTGGACCATGTGGTCGAGGGTGCCCTTGAGGTCGGCCATGGTGAGGCCCTCGTCGATGGCGAGGAGCTCGATCTGGTGGAAGACCGGGGTGTGCGTGGCGTCCAGCTCGTCCGTGCGGTACACGCGGCCGGGGCACACGATGTAGACCGGCGGCTCACGGTCCAGCATGGCGCGGGCCTGCACGGGGGACGTGTGCGTCCGCAGCACGACGCCGGACTCGTCGCCCGAGCCCGCGGCGGAGCCGCTATCAGATGCAGCCTTGGGGCCCTGGACGAAGAAGGTGTCCTGCATCTGCCGGGCCGGGTGGTCCGGGGTGAAGTTCAGGGCGTCGAAGTTGAACCACTCCGCCTCGACCTCGGGGCCCTCGGCGATCTCGTACCCCATGGACACGAAGACGTCGGCGACGCGCTCCATGAACGTGGTGAGCGGGTGCCGGGCGCCGGCCGGGACGCGGTCGTACGGCAGCGTGACGTCCACCGCCTCCTCGACCAGGACGCGGGCGTCGCGGTCGGCCTCCAACTCGGCCTGGCGGGCGGCGAGGGCCTTGTTCACCGCACCCCGGGCCTGGCCGACGAGCTTGCCGGCCGCGGCCTTGGCCTGCGGGGGCAGCGCGCCGATCTCGCGGTTGGCGAGGGCGAGCGGGGAGGTGCCGCCGGTGTGGGCGACCTTGGCCTCCTGGAGCGCGTCGAGGTCACCGGCGGCGGCGAAGGCGGCGAGCGCCTCGTCCCGCATGCGCTCGATCTCTTCCGGTTTCAAGGCCTCGACCTCTACAGGGTCGTACGACTTATTCGGTGCCGACATCTCTTCCCGTGCTTCCGGTTGGCTGGCGGATGGTCCCCGTCCCGACTCGACTCGGGGGACGCGTCGTCGTCCCTGAAACGGGGACGCGAAGGTGCCAAAGGCCGAGTCTAACGGGGGTGGGGCAGGTGACATCGCCCGTGGGCCCTCGTCGGCGGCTGCGGCAGGGCTACTGCAGATACGCCGGGGTGCCCACGGGCAACATAAATCGGAACTCGGCGCCGCCGCCGGGGGCGCGGCCGACCGTGATGGTGCCTCCGTGGGCCTCGACGATGCCCTTGACGATGTACAGCCCGAGACCGGTGCCGCCGCGCTTGCTGCCCCGCCAGAAGCGGGTGAAGACGCGGTTCATGGACTCCTCCGGGATGCCTGGGCCCTCGTCGCTCACCGTCACCGAGGTGCCGGTCTCCTCCCCTTCCCGGGGGGAGGCCGAGGCCGTGACGTCGATAGTGACGGTTCCCTCGCCGTGCCGCACCGCATTTTCCAGCAGGTTGCTCAACACCTGGTCGACCTTGTCGGGGTCGGCCCACAGGTCGGGCAGCGGCTGCTCGACGCGGAGCAGGAACCGGTCGGCGGTCTGGCCCGCGGCGACATACGCCTGGATGTGACGGCCGACGGCCGCGCCCATGTCGACCGGCTGGCGGCGTAGCTCCAGCCGCCCGGAGTCGATGCGGGAGATGTCGAGCAGCTCGGCGATGAGCCGGGTGACGCGGTTGGCGTCGGCGTCGACGGTCTCCAGCATCAGCCGCTTCTGGTCGTCGGTGAAACGCTCCCACTTGGCGAGCAGGGTCGCGGTGAACCCCTTGACGGAGGTGAGCGGAGAACGCAGCTCGTGCGCGACGGTGGCGATCAGCTCGGCATGGCTGCGCTCGGTGCGACGCCGAGCCTCGGTGTCGCGCAGGGAGACGACGACGCGCCGGACCGGGCCGAGGGGTTCCGCACGGACATAACGCGCGGTGACGAGGACTTCATGACCACCGGGCAGCAGCAGATTGCGCTCGGGCTGCCGCACCCGAATGGCCAACCCACCATAGGGATCGGTCAGTTGCCACCAGCGGCGCCCCTCAAGATCCTCTAACGGAAGGGCCTTCTCCAGCCGCTGCCCGAGAGCGTCGGAGGCGGCGACGGAGGTGATGCGCTCGGCGGCGGCGTTGAAGCAGACGACATGACCGTGCTCGTCGGCGATGACCAGTCCGTCGGCCAGCTCGTCGGGGTCGATGCCGAGGTCGTCGTGCCGGGCCTCGGACGGCCGGGGCACACCCCGTGCTCCCGGCGCGCTGCTCGTGCCGACAGTCATCCCCGTACCCCACCTCTTCTCATACGGCGCAGGTGGCCCCCGAGCTGGTCACCCTACTAGCTGCCGGTGACAGAGCGGCACCCTCCGGAGGCGCGCTGTGCACGCGCCGACGCATACAGACATACGGCGGCGGCGGTGGCGAGGTTCAGGCTCTCGGCCTTCCCGTGGATCGGAACCCGCACAACGGCGTCCGCGAGCACCCGGGTCTCCTCCGGAAGCCCCCACGCCTCGTTCCCGAACACCCAGGCGGTGGGCCCACCCATGGTCCCCTGATCCAGCTCGTCGTCGAGGTCGTCGGTCCCGGCCCCGTCGGCGGCGAGAATCCGCACCCCGATCCCCTTGAGCCCGGCCACAGCCTGCTCAACGGGTACCCCGACAGCGACGGGCAGATGAAACAGAGACCCCACGGAGGCCCGAACGGCCTTGGGGTTGTACAGATCCACAGAAGCGTCGGTCAGTACGACGGCCTCGGCCCCGGCGGCATCCGCACACCGCAGAACGGTGCCGGCGTTCCCGGGATCCCGCACGTTCGCCAGCACGGCCACGAGCTTGGGCCGCCCCTTGAGGATCTCCTCGAAGGGAGTGTCGAGAAATCGGCACACCCCGACGAGCCCCTGCGGAGTGACGGTCGTAGAGATATCGGCGATGACCTGCTCATCCGCAAGGTGCACGCGCGCACCGGCGTCACGGGCCTCACCGACGATGTCGGTGTACCGCTCGGCGGCTTCAACAGTGGCGAACAGTTCGACGAGCGTGTCCTTGTATCCCGCTGCCTCCCGCACGGCTTGCGGACCCTCGGCAAGAAACAGCCGCTCCTTGCTCCGAAAGTTCCGCCGCTCAAGCCGCCGAGCGGCGGCTACACGGGAGGACCGGGGAGAAATAAGCTCGGGACCGTTCGGGGACATACTCCGCTTCACCTTCAATCTCAGGCCGACCGTGTTTTTTAGGGGCGCGGGGAACTGCGCGACCAGCCACGGACGGCCCGCACCCGACCAACTACCGAACCGGGGTTGACAGCAAAGAACCCGCAGGCCTGAAAACCTGCGGGTCCCTCAACTCACGGCGAAAGCCAAATTCACGCGGCCTTGGGCGCGTTGACGTCGCTCGGCAGGGCCTTCTGCGCAACCTCGACCAGCGCGGCGAACGCACCGGCGTCGTTGACGGCCAGCTCCGCGAGGATCTTGCGGTCGACCTCGATGTTGGCCGCGTTCAGACCCTGGATGAAGCGGTTGTAGGTGATGCCGTTGGCGCGGGCAGCGGCGTTGATGCGCTGGATCCACAGCCGACGGAAGTCGCCCTTGCGCTTCTTGCGGTCGTTGTAGTTGTAGACCAGAGAGTGGGTGACCTGCTCCTTGGCCTTGCGGTACAGGCGCGAACGCTGACCGCGGTAGCCCTTGGCGGCCTCGAGGATCGCCCGGCGCTTCTTGTGGGCGTTGACTGCCCGCTTGACGCGTGCCACTTGTTTAACTCCTTGTAGCGGGGCCGTGGTTGGACTCACACGGCCCGGAATCGATGGGGTCCCGGTCCAGACGTACGGCGCTCAACCGGAGCGCCGCGTACGTCACTTGCCGAGAAGCTTCTTGATCTTCTTGGCGTCGCCCGGGGCCATCTCGGCGTTGCCGGTGAGGCGACGCGTCACACGGGACGACTTGTGCTCGAGCAGGTGGCGCTTGCCGGCACGCTCGCGGAGCACCTTGCCGGAGCCGGTGATCTTGAAGCGCTTGCTGGCACCGCTGTGCGACTTGTTCTTCGGCATAGCGCCGTATCTCCTCGTCGGTGGCGCTCCGGTGCCCGGTCGTGAAACCGGGCACAGGTGGAGCGTCGCTCTTGTATCGGTTACATCCCTGGACTGGCGTCCGGGGATCAGGCGTCGGCGCGAGCCTCGGCCGGGGCCTCGACGGTCTCGACCTCGTCGACGTGGTCCTCGTCAACGATCTCCTCGCTGACGCTGTCCTCGTTGACGCTGTCCTCGTCGTCGAACTCGGACTCCGCGGCGTTCTGCGACTTGCCCGGGTTGGCCTTCGCTTCCGCCTTGCGGACAGCCTGGGCCTCACGGGCCTCGGCCATCGCCTCGGTCTTCTTCTTGTGCGGGCCGAGAACCATGATCATGTTTCGGCCGTCCTGCTTCGGGTTCGACTCGATGAACCCGAGGTCCTCGACATCCGTGGCGAGACGCTGAAGCAGTCGGTAGCCGAGTTCCGGCCGGGACTGCTCGCGACCACGGAACATGATCGTGATCTTGACCTTGTCGCCCTGCTTCAGGAACCGGACGACGTGACCCTTCTTGGTGTCATAGTCGTGCGGGTCGATCTTCGGCCGGAGCTTCATCTCCTTGATGACCGTGTGCGCCTGGTTCTTGCGCGCCTCACGGGCCTTCATGGCCGACTCGTACTTGAACTTCCCGTAGTCCATGAGCTTGCAGACCGGCGGACGTGCACTCGCCGCAACCTCGACCAGGTCCAGGTCGTACTCCTGCGCAAGCTCAAGGGCCTTGGCAAGCGGAACAATTCCGACCTGCTCGCCGCTCGGACCGACAAGTCGCACTTCGGGAACGCGAATCCGGTCGTTGATACGGGGCTCGGTGCTGATGGATCCTCCTCGGTTAGCACCACACGGCCATCTGGCGGACGGCCGCGCTTGTCTTCGGTAGACAGACCTAACCGCGCCGGAACACAAAAAATGCCCCGGACGATCACAAGACGGGGCTCCAAAACACTGCCGGAGCACCGCCGCGATGATCGCGGGGCGCACTTTCGGGCGACTCCATCGTCCGTACGGAACGATGGTGACCGCCTGACCGGGGTGACCCGCCGTCCGTGAGGACAGTCAGGTGGGAGATCGGAGCCTCCACTTGTTGGCCGGGCACCACGGTGCCTGGCCGGTCATCACACAAGGTTAGCAGCTCCCCGAGGGTGGTGCGAACCGCCGTACACCGGGCCCTATCGTGTGGGGCATGAGTGACACGCCTCCCGAGTCCACCAATGTTGACGCCCCCGACTTCGACGCCATGGCCCGCGACATCGCGGAGGTCCCGGCGGTCGAGGTGATCGTGACGGTCGCCGTGAATCTGATGAGCGCCGCCGCCGTGAAGCTGGGTCTGACCGAGGAGGGCGACAAGTACAAGGACCTGGACGAGGCCCGCAAGCTGGTCACCGCCCTGGCCGGCCTCCTCGACGCGAGCGCGACCGAGATCAGCTCGTTCCACGCGGCCCCGCTGCGCGACGGACTGAAGTCCCTCCAGCTGGCCTTCCGCGAGGCGTCCCTCGTCCGCGACGAGCCGGGCCAGGGCCCGGGCGAGAAGTACACGGGCCCGATCTACGGCTAGCAGCTCACCCCATACGTACGTACAAGGGCTCGCCCGGAGGCGTCGCCCCGGCCGGCAGCAGTGCCAGGTCGAGGCCGCGCACCAGGCGGGCCCTCAGCGTCTCGTCGTCGGCGAGACGACGGGCCACCGCGCGGGCGGCCTCGGCGGCGGGCGCGGCCGGGTCGAGCACGAGCGCGAGGGTGCCGTCGGCCTGTCCCGGCCCGAGGTGCGCACGCAGTACGGCGGGCTCGGCGGCGACGGCGGTCCGTACGGCCTCGACCACCGCCGGATCGGTGAGCGGATCGGCGGTCGTCCGCCCCTCCGCCACCGCGAGCAGCGCGGACCCGCTCAGCTCGTACGGCACGGGCCCGGCCAGGTCCAGCACGATCGTGTCCGCCTTCTCGTGCACGGCGGCCTGGAGTGCCTGGTGCAGGGGTACGGCCACGGGTCGGGCCGCCGGGTCCCAGCGGGCCAGCGAGTCGGTGGACGTGAAGGCGGGCAGCGCGGTCCGGCCGCCGGCCTTCAGAGTCGGCACGGCCATGTCGCTGGTCTTCTCGCGGCGCAGCCCGCCCTCCCGTCTCCCACCACCACCCTTCCAAGGAGCTTCGCGCCCCTCCTCACTGTCCTCCTCGACCTCGCCGAGCACGGCCACCACGGGCACGAGCAGGCGGGCGCCCTTGAGGGCCGCCAGGACGGGTCCCACGGCGGTGCGGTCCTCGGCCCAGGCGGCGAGCGCCGCGCTCAGTGCGGGGTCGGCCGTGCCGTCGTCGTCGGAGTAGCCGGAGTCGGGAATGTTCTTGTTCGCCACGGTGACCGACCCTATCGGGGGGATGCTGCAGGGCTTGTGCGGGTCCTGAAACGCGGGGGACACAGCTTTCACACGTTTCTCAGACACAGTTGACAGACATCTAACTTTCATCTCACGTGTCGCACAGTCGCCGCCACCAGCATCGCGGGCATGGAGTCTTCCAGAGCCGCCCGCCGACACCACCGCGCGCGTTCCTCCCGGCGCCGTCCGCTCCCCTACATCGCCCTCGCCGCCGTGGCCGTCGTGGGCGTCACGGCGGGAGGAACCGTGTACGTGAAGGCACACGCGCACTCGGGCGCCGTATCGTCGGCGGCGGCGCCGTCGGCCTCGGCGTCGGGCAGCCGGGAGGCGACGGTGGAACCTGTGACGCAGCCGACGGTCGACTACGACGCGCTGCTGGCCAAGGCGATGAGGTCGGTGACTCCGACCGGCGACCAGAAGGTGTCGGTGGCGGTGCTCGATCTGACCTCCGGCGAGAGCGCGACGTACGGCGGCGCCGCCTTCGACACGGCGAGCATCGTCAAGGTCGACATCCTGGCGACGCTGCTGCTCCAGGCGCAGGACGCGGGCCGGCAGCTGACGGCGACCGAGAAGTCGTACGCCACCACGATGATCCAGAACAGCGACAACAACTCCGCGACGGCCCTGTGGGACATCATCGGCACGGCGGACGGGCTCGACGCGGCGAACAAGACGTTCGGGCTGACCGGTACCACGGGTGGCACCGGCCCGCTCTGGGGGCTGACCCAGACCACGGCAGCGGATCAACTCGCCCTGCTTCAGCAGGTGTTCGGGGACGACTCTAAGCTCAGCTCGGCGTCGCGGTCGTACATCCAGGGGCTGATGAAGCAGATAGAGGCCGATCAGCAATGGGGGGTGTCTGCGGCGGCCGACGGCTCCAAGTGGGCGCTGAAGAACGGCTGGTTGGCGCGCAGCACGACCGGTCTGTGGGACGTCAACAGCATCGGCCGGGTGACGGGCACGGACGGCGACGCGTACCTGGTCGCCGTCCTGTCGAAGGGCAGCACGACCCAGACCAAGGGCATCTCCCTGATCGAGGCGGCGGCGAAGGCGGGGGTCGCGGCGTTCGGTCAGAACAGCGGTTCGGCTACGGCGGCTTCGGCGTCCGCGACGGACTGACGACCGCTCGCCCGTTCCGGGGTGGGAGTGGCTAACTCTGGCCAACTGCCCCTGCTCACCTCACCGTTCAGAAGGCCTCGGGGCGTCGGCGTCGGCCGCGCCACAGGACGACCGCGGCCACCAACAGGACTCCGCCGACGCTGCCCGCGAGCGGGCCCGCCCAGTCGGACGTGCTGCTGTCGGACTGGGCTGCGTCCGGTCCCGAGCCGAAGTACTTCTTGCCGTAGGCGGCGGAGGTCAGGCCCGTGGGCTTCAGGCCGGCCGCGGCCTTGATGGCGGCGGCGGGGTCGATGAAGCCGTAGCCGCGGGAGTCGTCGCGGCCGCCGGCCGGGGGGTTGCGGGCGGTGTCTTCGAGGAGCTTCTTGATCTGGGCCGGGGTCAGCCCCGGGTGGGCCGCCTTGATCAGCGCGACGGCCCCTGACACGAAGGCGGACGCGGCGCTGGTCCCCCACCCCTCGTAGTACTTGTGGTCGGGGTCGGCGATGACGACGTTGACGCCGGGGGCGCTGACCGTGGCGTACCAGCGGCGGGTGGAGAAGGAGGCGCGGGTGCCGAAGCGGTCCACGGCGGTCGCGGCGATCACGCCCGGGTAGGCGGCCGGGTAGGAGACGTGGTCGCCCTTCTCGCCGCCGTTGCCGGCCGAGGCGACGACGGCGACGCCCTTCTTCAGGGCGTACTGCACGGCCTCGTCCTCGGCGGGCTCGGGGTGCGCGGAGGCGGAGTCGTCGCCGAGGGAGAGGTTGATGACGTCGGCGCCGTGGTCGGCGGCCCAACGGATGCCGTCCGCAAGGGCGTTGCCGCGGGTGGTGCGGGCCTTGCCGCGGGCGGAGTCGCCGTCTTCGAGGATCACGCGGACGGGGAGGATCTTGGCCTCGGGGGCGATGCCGATGACTCCGTCGGTGTCGCCGGGGCCGTGTCCGTGGCCGGCGATGATGCCGGCCATCGCGGTGCCGTGGCGGGCCCAGGCGCGGTCGCCCGGCTTGGCCCCGAAGCCGACCATGTCCTTGCCTGCGAGGACGTTGCCGGTGAGGTCGGGGTGGTCGGCCTCGACGCCGGTGTCCAGGACGGCGACGGTGATGCCCTTGCCCTTGGTGGTCTGCCAGGCATCTTGGGTGTGCATGGCGTCCAGGGCCCATTCCTGGGCGCGTATGCCGTCGGCGTGCGCGACGGTGGACGGGACCAGGGCGAGGGAGGCGGCCAGGAGGGCGCTCAGCAGACCGGCCCGGCGGACGGTGACGCTCATGAGGTCTTCTTCTCCGAGCTCGTTGAGGCCCCCGAGGGCGAGTCGACGGTCTTGCGCAGGCTCCGCTCCACGCGGTCGGCGAGGCCCTGCGCCTCGTTGCCGAGACCGGCCTGGGCGGGGGCGTCGGTGCTGCCGGACGTGACCGCCTTGTCGGCGGGTTCGGGTGCGTCGACCTTACGGCCGTCCGCCCAGCCGGAGACGGCGTAGACGACGACGGGGGCGTCGGTGAGGACGGAGACGGTCCACGAGGCCCGCTGCTTGTCGCCGAAGGCGTCGGCGAGGGTGCCCTTGGCCGCGTACGGGCGGGGCATGAGGTCGGTGCGGTTGCCGAGGTTCTCGTTCTTGAACCGGGTGGAGAGGGCGGTCATCGCGGCGAGGTCGCCCTTGGCGAAGAGGATGCCGACCGTGGTGACGTAGCTCTGAGTCGCGTCGGTGTAGGTGGCCCGCAGGAGTCGCTGGCAGCCGATGGGGGCGAGGACGTCGCGCAGCAGCGGATCGAAGGCGTTCGCACAACCGGTGTCCGGGGCGACGGCGATCCGCGTCCACGTACGGTCGGCGCCGCCGGGCCCGGCTCCCTGCCCCTGCACGGTGGGCGGGAAGAGCTGATCGACAGGCACGCTGTGCCACAACTGTCCGGCGGCGGCGAAGGACGTGGCGCCGCTGTCCACCCCGTCATCTCCCGTGAGCCAACTCCCGGTCACCGCACCGCCGATGAGCCCGAGACCGAGCACGACACAGACGCCGACGGCGGCGGTCCGGGACCGTATCCGCGCCCCCAACGGCCGCGGCCGCACCCGCTCGTCGTATCCCTCGGGTTCCCCGAACGACACGACCGGACGTCCTTCGCCGGGGTGCACCGACTCGGTCCAGGAAAAGGCGGGGTCGGGGGTGGGACTGACTGGGGTGCCGGGGGTGGTGGTCGGCCAGGATCGGGTGTCGGCGCTTTCGGGGGTGGGGCCAACGGGCTTGCTGAGGGCGTCCGTTGACCAGGCACGGGTGTCGTCGGCGGTGGGCCTGGCCGGGGCTGGGCCACTGGGTACGGCCGGTGACCAGGCGGTGGCGTCCTCGACGGTGGGCCCAACTGGCGTGCTGGGAGCGGTTGCTGACCACGCACGGGCGTCGGTGTCGTCAGCGGCGGGCCCAACTGGCTTACGGGGGGCGGTCGGTGACCAGGCGGCGGTGTCGTCGACGGTGGAGCTCTGTGCGGCGGACGCGGAGGGGTACGGGGCGGCGGGGTGGGCGTCAGCCGTCCGAGTGTCGGAGGGGCAGGGCGCGTTGCCACCGGAGGGCGACCAGGCACCACGGCTGGGCGCGCCGCCGGTGGGATCCGTGAACGACTCGCCCCGCCAAGGGGTTTCCGGCCGGAGCCGATCGGTGGACTCCGAGGAAGGCTCGGGGGCGGGGCTGGAGGGCGGAGCCGGTGGGCGAGTGAGGGTGGGGCTCTGCCGGTCGGGTGCCTGGTGCGGGGGCTCGATGGTCGGGCGGGGCGGGGTGGTCGCGGGGCCGGGAGGTGTTGCCGGGCGAGAAGAGTCCTGGCGGAGGTGGTCGGACGGCTGGGGCGAGGGCTCGGCTGCGGGGCGGGGCGGGGTGGCGGAACCGGCAGTCGTTCCCGGGCGCGTGGGGACGTAGCGCTGACGGTCGGGCGACCCGCCTGGAGGCTCGGCCTCGGGACGCGGCGGAGCGGCGGGGGTGGAGGACGTTGCCGAGCGAGCGGAATCCTGACCCATCCAGTCGGACGACTGGCGCCGAAGCTCGGCCTCGGGACGCGGTGGAGCGGCCGGGGCGGAGGGCGTTGCCGGACTGTTCGGGTCCTGGCCCAGCCGATCGGAAGACTGACGCGGAGCCTCACCCTCGGAACGCGGCGGCGTGACCGGCGCGGGAGGCGTCGCCGAGCGAGCGAAGTCCTGGCCCAGCCGGTCGGACGACCGACGTGGGTGCCCCGGAGTTGCCAGGCCGGATGGCGCTGCCGGACTGTTCGAATCCTGGCCCAGCTGGTCAGACGGCTGGCGCGGAGCCTCGCCCTCGGGACGCGGCGGCGTCACCGGCGCGGGAGGCGTCGCCGAGCGAGCGGAATCCCGGCCCAGCCGGTCGGACGACCGACGTGGGCGCCTCGGAGTCGCCGAGCCGTGTGGCGCTGCCGGGCTGTTCGAATCCTGGCCCAGCCGGTCGGAAGACTGACGCGGAGCCTCGCCCTCGGGACGCGGCGGCGTCGCCGGCGCGGGAGGCGTCGCGGAGCGAGCGGAGTCCTGGCCCAGCCCCCGGTCGGACGGCTGGGGCGGAACCTCGGGCGCCGAACCGGGCGGGGTGGTGGAACCGGCGGATGTTCCCGGTCGGGTGGGGACATAGCGCTGACGGTCGGACGACTGACGCGGAGGCTCGGCATCGGGGCGCGGTGGAGTCGCCGGCCCGGGAGGCGTAGCCGAGCGGGGCGAATCCTGACGAGGTCGGTCGGACGACGGATGCGCCTCGTTCGCAGGGCGCGGCGGGGTGCTCGCATCGGCAGATGTCCCCGGACGGGTCGGGACGTACCGCTGCGAGTCCGACGACTCACGCGAAGCCTCGGCCGCCGAATCGGACGGGGTGGCAGGGCCGGCAGATGTTCTCGGCCGCGTCGGGGCATGGCGCTGCGGGTCATTCGACTGACGCGGCGTCTCGTCCTCGGGGCGCGGCGGAGTCGCCGGACCGGGAGGAGATGCCTGGCGAACAGAGTCCTGGTCGAGCCGATCGGACACTTGAAGCGGTGCCTCGCCCGCCGGACCGGGCGGAGTGGGGTCGCTGGTAGGCGTTCCCGGGCGCCCGGGGACATGGCGAAGCCGGTCGGGCGACTGACCAGGACCCTCGCCCGCAGCGCGCGGCGGAACACCCGGGGCAGGAGGCATCCCCGAACCAGCCGAATCCTGACGCGCCCAATCGAACGCCTCACGCGGAACCTCACCCGCAGGACGCGACGGAGCAGCGGAACCAGGAGGCGTTACCGGGCGGCCCGGAGCATCACGAAGCCGATCAGGCGACCCACCAGAGCCCTCGCCCGCAGCGCGCGACGGAACACCCGGAGCTGAAAGCACCCCCGAACCAGCCGAATCCTCGCGCGACCAATCGAACGCCTCACCCGGAGCCTCACCCGCCGAGCGCGGCGGGACAGCGGAGCGGGGAGGTGTCGCTGGCCCGGTCGCATCCTGGCGAAGCCAGTCGGACGACGGGTGCGGGACCTCGCTCGCAGGGTGCGGCGGGTTGTCCGAGCCGGCCGGTGTGGTCGGACGGAAAGGGCTGGCCGCATCCGAACCGGGTTCCCACAGCGCTTCGTTACCGCCTGTCGCCGCCGTAGGGCGTTGAGGCGGTCGGGGCGGGACGGTTTCGGCGTTCGTGCGGAACGCCTCGCCGCCGGGCGCGGGCGGGGTGTCCGGGAAGCGTGCCGAGGCTGGAGGAGGGGGTGGGCTCACGGGGTCCATGGCATGGGGTGAGAAAGGCCGAAGGCCGGGAAAACGCGGCCGCCCGTCGGAGGACCCGTCACGGCCGTCGGAGCCGTTGCCCTGAGGCGCGGTACGAGGGTCGGGGCCGTTGCTCGAAGATCCCGTACTCGAAGACACCGCACCAGCGTCAAATCCGTTGCCCTGAGCCCTCGTTCGCGCATCGGGACCGTTCCCGTTCCCCCGGAACACCGCGTCGGCATCGGACCCACCGTTCTGCGGTGCCGTACGCCTACCGTCACCGCGGTCCCACCACCCCGTACTGGAACCGCCGCTCCCCGCCGAACCCGCACCGGAACCCGCCGCGAACGGCTCTCGCCCAGCCCCCGAGTTACCCGACCCCGACACACCCGTACCCGTACCGTCGCTCGGTCGCGGCGCATCCCCCGCCACCCGTCGCCCGCGCGCGTGGGCGCCCGAAGCAGGCCGCCGTTCCGACGTCCCACCGTTCGTCGACACACCCGGCATCCCCGGCGCACTCCACGCGTCCCACGCACTCGAAGTACTCGACGCACCAGGCCTGTTCGGCCCACCCGGCGTCCCCTGCCCGCCCCTCGAAGCGGAACCCGGAGCCATCCCCGAAGCCGGACCGGAACCGGAGCCCGGACCCCAAGCGAACCCCGGGGCCGGGCCACTGACAGAACCCGTGCCCGGAACCGAAGCAGAACCCGAAGTGGCCCCTGACGCGGTCGCCCCCGAATCCCCCACAGAACCAGAATGCGGTCGGTCCAAGTCCTCGCCCGTTGCCTCGTCGGCCGTCGGCCGCCCCGCCGAGTCCGTCACGTTCCCCGAATTCGTCCCGTTCGTCCCGTTCGCCGAGTTCACGGGATGCCCCGAGCCCGTCGAACCCGAACCCATCGATTCCGTCACGCCCGGCGGCCGGTGCGGCGGCGTCGAACCCGCCGGTCCGGGGGCGCGTCGCGCTTCCGTGCTCATGCACCCCCCGTTTCCTCGTACCCGGGCCACCGTCTGCTCGCCTGCGGGCCGATGTACGCCTGCCCGCTGTCCGTACGCGGGCCGGTGTACTCCTGCCGTGCTCGTATACGGACCGGCGTCCACCCCGCTCTCACCCGGCACGACACAAAATCGAAGTCGTCCCGAGCACGCATACCCGCAGCGGCGGACCGCCATCCCGGGCGCGGTCGAACGACCGGCGGCGTTTCCTCCGTGCGTGCGCGTCACTCTACGGGTTGACCCCGCGCGAACGGGAACCAGTCCACACCCCCGGGGCATCTGCCCGGAACGTCCCCCTACCCTGCGGTAATCCTGTCTGGCAGGCTGCGTTCATGACTGCGCGCGCCGCCGACCGGGCCCGTTACGACCGGGCCACCGCCCACCTCGACGCCCCACTCGCGATCGTCGACCTGGACGCCTTCGATGCCAACGCGGACGACCTCGTCCGCCGGGCCGGCGGCAAGCCGGTCCGCGTCGCCAGCAAGTCCGTCCGCTGTCGAACGCTCCTCGAACGCGTCCTGGCCAGGGACGGCTTCGCGGGCCTGATGTCCTTCACCCTCGCCGAGTCGCTGTGGCTCGCCCGCTCCGGGTTCGAGGACGTCCTCCTCGCCTACCCCTCCGCCGACCACGCCGCCTTCGGCGAACTGGCCAACGACCCCAAGCTCGCCGCCGCCGTCACCGTGATGATCGACGACCCGGCCCAGCTCAAACTCATCGACGACTCACGCGACGGCGGCACCGAAGTCATCCGTGTCTGCCTGGAGTTGGACACCTCACTGAAGATGCTCGGCGGCCGGGTCCGCATCGGCGCGCTCCGTTCGCCGCTGCGCTCCCCCGCCCAACTCGCCGACATCGCACGGACGGTGTCCCGCCGCCCTGGCTTCAAGGTCGTCGGGATCATGGCCTACGAAGGGCACATCGCCGGTGTCGGTGACTCCATCGCCGGGCGGCCGTTCCGCTCGCGCGCCATCCGGCTGATGCAGGCCACCGCCAAGCGCGAACTCGCCGAGCGGCGTGCCGAAGTGGTGCGCGCGGTAAGGGCGGTTGTGCCCGACCTGGAGTTCGTCAACGGCGGCGGCACCGGCAGTGTGCAGCACACCGCGGCCGAGGACGCGGTGACCGAGATCGCGGCCGGTTCAGGGCTGTACGTGCCGCGCCTCTTCGACAACTACACGTCGTTCACCGGCCGTCCGTCCGCGCTCTTCGCCATGCCCGTCGTACGGCGCCCGGGCGTCGGCGTCGTCACCGTCCTCGGCGGCGGCTACCCCGCCTCCGGCGCCGCCGGCCCCGACCGCCTCCCGGTGCCGTACCTCCCGGAGGGCCTGCGCTACGACCCCCAGGAAGGGCCCGGCGAGGTGCAGACGCCGCTGCTCGGCTCCCCCGCCGACGATCTCCTCATCGGCGACAAGGTGTGGTTCCGCCACGCCAAGGCCGGTGAACTCTGCGAGCGGTTCGACGCGTTGCACCTGATCGAGGGCGACGCGGTGACGGCGACCGTGCCGACGTATCGCGGCGAGGGCATGACCTTCCTGTGACGGATTGACGGAACGTCACAAACAAACGGCGGCCCGGAAGTTGTTCCGGGCCGCCGTCGCCGTATTCGTGCCGCTTCGTGCCGCGCTTACATCGGCGTGACGTACGCCCCCGAAATCCCGCCGTCCACAAGGAAGTCGGCGGCGTTGACGAACGACGAGTCGTCACTCGCCAGGAACGCCACGGCCGCGGCGATCTCGGTCGCCTCCGCGAAACGGCCGACCGGGATGTGCACCAGGCGGCGCGCGGCGCGCTCGGGGTCCTTGGCGAACAGCTCTCGCAGGAGCGGGGTGTTGACCGGTCCCGGGCAGAGCGCGTTGACGCGGATGCCCTCGCGGGCGAACTGCACGCCCAGTTCACGGGACATGGCGAGGACGCCGCCCTTGGACGCGGTGTACGAGATCTGCGACGTCGCCGCGCCCATCCTCGCCACGAACGACGCCGTGTTGATGATGGAGCCCTTGCCCTGGCGCCGCATGTACGGGATCGCGGCCTTGCAACACAGGTACACGGACGTGAGGTTGACGTCCTGGACGCGCTTCCAGGCCTCAAGTCCCGTGTCGAGGATGGAGTCGTCGTCCGGCGGTGAGATGCCCGCGTTGTTGAAGGCGATGTCGACGCTGCCGTAGGTGTCGAAGGCCGTCTTGAAGAGCGCCTCGACCTGTTCGAGGTCGGTGACGTCGACCTTCACGAACAGCCCGCCGACCTCGTCGGCCGCCGCCTTGCCGTGGGTCTCGTCGATGTCGCCGCAGACGACGTTGGCGCCCTCGGAGGCGAGCCGGCGCGCGGTGGCGAGACCGATGCCGCTGCCGGCTCCGGTGATGACGGCGGTACGGCCGACGAGACGTCGGCAAACAATCTCTGAGGTCACTGTGCGGGGCCCTCCGTGCTGGTAGAGACGCTGCTGGTGGAGACGTTGCTGATGAAGACGTTCTTGGTTTCGGTGAAGGCGGTGAGCGCGTCCGGGCCCAGTTCGCGGCCGATCCCCGACTGCTTGAAGCCGCCGAAGGGGGTCCAATAGCGGACGCTGGAATGGGAGTTGACGGACAGGTTGCCCGCCCGGACGGCCTGCGAGACGCGCAGCGCGCGGCCCACGTCCCGGGTCCAGATGGAGCCGGAGAGACCGTAGTCGGTGGCGTTGGCCAGCGCCACCGCCTCCGCCTCGTCCTCGAAGGGGAGCACCACGGCGACGGGGCCGAAGACCTCCTCGACGGCCACGCGTGCGTGCGGGTCGACGCCGGTCACCACCGTCGGCGGGAACCAGAAACCGGGACCCTCGGGGGTCTTGCCCCGAATGCCGGCCAGGTCGTCGGTGACGTACGAACGGACGCGCTCCAGCTGGACCTTGGAGATCAGCGGGCCCATGTCCGTCGTCTCGTCGGCCGGGTCACCGACCGTCACTCCCTCGATCGCCGGGGTCAGGAGCTCCAGGAACCGGTCGTAGACGGAGCGTTGGACCAGGATGCGGGTGCGGGCGCAGCAGTCCTGGCCGGAGTTGTCGAGGAAGGACATGGGTGTGGCGGCTGCCGCGGCCTCGATGTCCGCGTCGGCGAAGACGATGTTGGGGCTCTTGCCGCCGAGTTCGAGGGTGACGCGCTTGAGGAGCGCCGAGCCCTTCGCCAACACCTGTTTGCCCACGGCCGTCGACCCCGTGAACACGATCTTCGCGACGCCCGGGTGCTCGACGAGCGCGGTGCCCGCGACCGGGCCGTGGCCGGGAAGGACCTGGAAGAGCCCCTCGGGAAGGCCTGCCTCCAGGGCGAGTTCGGCCAGCCGGAGCGCGGTGAGCGGGGTGGTCTCGGCCGGCTTGAGGATGACCGCGTTGCCGGCCGCGAGCGCCGGGGCGGTGCCCCACGCGGCGATCGGCATCGGGAAGTTCCAGGGCGCGATCACGCCCACCACGCCCAGCGGTTCGAGGATCGTGATGTCGAGGCCGCCCGCGACCGGGATCTGCCGGCCGGTCAGCCGCTCCACTCCCCCGGCCGCGTAGTCGAGCAGATCACGGACGTTGCCGGCCTCCCAGCGGGCGTTGCCGACCGTGTGCCCGGCCTCGCGCACCTCCAACCGGGCCAGTTCTTCGAGGTGTTCGTCGACGGCGACCGCGAAGCGGCGCAGCAGCCGGGCCCGGTCGGCGGGCGGGAGCGCCGCCCACTTCGCCTGGGCCCGAGTGGCGCGTACGACGGCGGCGTCCACGTCGGCCGCGGTGGCGGCCGGGACGGTGGCGACGACCTCCTCGGTGGCCGGGTTGAGCACCTGGAGTTCAAGCTCGTAGGACAACGAAGGACCTCTCACAGACGTTCGAAGGAGCGACGCAGCTCCCAGTCGGTGACGGCGGCGTCGAAGGCTTCCAGTTCGACGCGTGCCATGTTGCGGTAGTGCGCGACGACCTCGTCGCCGAAGGCGGCCTGGGCGATCGGGCTGTTCTCCCACAGCTCGGCGGCCTCGCGGAGATTGGTGGGCACGTGCGCGTACCCGCCGCTGTAGGCGTTGCCCGTACAGGCCTCCGGCAGCTCCAGCTTGTGCTCGATGCCGTAGAGCCCGGCCGCGACGAGCCCCGCCACCGCCAGGTGGGGATTGACGTCCCCGCCGGGCAGCCGGTTCTCGAAGCGCATGGAGCGGCCGTGGCCGACGACCCGGAGGGCGCAGGTGCGGTTGTCGTTCCCCCAGGCGACGGCGGTCGGCGCGAAGGAGCCCGGCTGGAACCGCTTGTACGAGTTGATGTTCGGGGCGTAGAGCAGCGAGAAGTCGCGGAGCGCGGCGAGTTGCCCGGCGAGGAAGTACCGCATGACCTCCGACATGCCGCCGGGGTCGTCCGAGGTGCCCGCCATGGCGTTGCCGCCGTCGGCGTCGGCGAGCGAGAGGTGGATGTGGCAGGAGTTGCCCTCGCGCTCGTTGTACTTCGCCATGAAGGTGAGCGAGACGCCTTCCTGGGAGGCGATCTCCTTGGCGCCGGTCTTGTAGACGGCGTGCTGGTCGCAGGTGACGAGGGCGTCGTCGTAGCGGAAGACGATCTCGTGCTGCCCCGGATTGCACTCGCCCTTGGCGGACTCGACGGTCAGGCCTGCGACGGTCATCTCGTTGCGGATACGGCGCAGCAACGGCTCGATACGTCCGGTCCCCAGCACCGAATAGTCGATGTTGTACTGGTTGGCCGGTGTGAGCCCCTTGTAGCCCGCGTCCCAGGCCTGTTCGTACGTGTCCTTGAACACGATGAACTCCAGCTCCGTACCGACCTGCGCGGTGAAACCGTGCTCGGCGAGGCGCTCCAGCTGGCGGCGCAGGATCTGGCGGGGTGCGGCGACCACCGGCGATCCGTCGTTCCAGGCGAGGTCGGCGATCAGCAGGGCGGTGCCGGCGTTCCAGGGCACACGACGGAGGGTGGACAGGTCCGGGTGCATGGCGAAGTCGCCGTAACCGCGCTCCCACGAGGACATGGCGTAGCCGTCGACCGTGTTCATCTCGGTGTCGACGGCGAGGAGGTAGTTGCAGCCCTCGGTACCGTGCTGGAGCACGTCGTCCAGGAAGAACTGGGCGGCGAACCGCTTGCCCTGGAGCCGCCCTTGCATGTCGGGGAAGGCCAGGACAACAGTGTCGATCTCACCACTGGCGACGAGGCGTTGAAGTTCCTCGACGCCCAGTGGGGGTGTGCGGTCTGCCACGGGAAAGCCTCCTTCGGCTTCTACGGTCAGCCGGAAGCCATAAGGTATTGCGGAGAACCATTGCTTGGGAAGGGGGTGCCGCCATATGTCGCTGGATGCGGAGAACGGGCTTGAGGACCGGTTGACCCCGGTACTGCGGCCGGTGCGGGCGGGCAACGGATTCGAAGAGGCGCTGGAACAGATACTGCAGGTCGTACGGCTGGGTCTGGTGCCGGGGGGCGAACGGTTGCCGGCCGAGCGGGAACTGGCCGAGCGGCTCGGGATCAGTCGGGTGACGCTGCGCGAGGTTCTGAAGGTACTGCAGGACCAGGGCCTCGTGGAGTCGCGGCGCGGACGCTACGGCGGGACGTTCGTGCTGCCGAAGTCGGACGCGGGCGGCGAGGACGAGCTGCGGCGGCGGATCAGCGCGGTCGACATCGAGGACGTGCTGCGGTTCCGGGAGGTGCTGGAGGTCGGCGCGACGGGCCTGTGCGCGACCCACGGCCTGAGCGACGAACAGGCGGGCCGCCTGCGCGACGCCCTGGCCCGCACGCACGACGCGCCGCTCGCCGACTACCGCCGCCTGGACACCCTGCTCCACCTGACCCTGGCCGAGCTGTGCGGCTCCCCGACCCTGACCGCGCAGTACGCCGCCGTACGGGCCACGGTGAACGATCTCCTCGACTGCATCCCCCTCCTCGTCCGCAACCTGGAGCACTCGCAGCGCCAGCACATCGCGCTCGTCGAGGCGGTCCTCGACGGGGACGCGGACGGGGCGCGGGAGATGATGCGCGAGCACTGCGCGGGGACGGCGGCGCTGCTGCGCGGGTTCCTGGCATGACGGCCTGACCTGCGGGGTAGTTCAATGGTTCCCACGGAGTCCATTCAATTCGCTTCACGTCGGAGGGGCGCATGGCGGGCAGGCCGCTGATCGGCATCAGTACGTATCTGGAGGCCGGAGCACGGTGGGGCACCTGGGAGTTGGAGGCGGCCCTGCTGCCCGCCGGCTATCCCCGTCTCGTCCAGCGCGCGGGCGGCCTCGCCGCGATGCTGCCCCCCGACGCCCCCGAACACGCCGCGGCGACGGTCGCCCGCCTGGACGCCCTGGTGATCGCGGGCGGCCCTGACGTGGAACCGGTCCGCTACGGCGCCGACCGCGACCCCCGCACCGGCCCACCGGCTCCCGCCCGAGACGCCTGGGAACTCGCCCTGATCGAGGCCGCGTTGACCGCGGGCATCCCCCTCCTGGGCATCTGCCGGGGAATGCAGCTCCTCAACGTCGCCGTCGGCGGCACGCTCGTCCAGCACATAGACGGCCACGCGGAGACCCCGGGAGTCTTCGGCCACCATCCGGTGAAGCCGGTACCGGGAACCCTGTACGCGTCGGCGGTTCCGGAGGAGACCTCGGTCCCGACCTTCCACCACCAGTCCGTGGACCGCCTGGGCGCGGGCCTGACGGTGTCGGCCTGGTCCGAGGACGGCACCCCGGAGGCCGTCGAACTCCCCTCCGCCGACTGGGTGTTGGGGGTGCAGTGGCACCCCGAGATGGGCGAAGACCTGCGGGTGATGCGGGCGTTGGTGGAAGCGGCCGCGAAGGCTCGTTAGCCCTGCGTCAGCGAGAGCAGTTCCCGCGCCGGTCCCGTCGGCCGGTGCCCGGTGGGCCACACCGCTCTCAAGTCCCGGGCGAGAGTGATCCCTTCGACGGGGATACGCACCAGCCTCCGCATCGACAGCTCCTCCCCCACGGCGAGTTCGCTCAACACCGCGGGCCCCGCTCCGCTCACCGCCGACGCCTTGACCGCCGTGGTGGACGACAACTCGATGAGAGGCCGGGCCAGGCCACCCAGCGCCGCGTCCAGTACCTGCCGCGTGCCCGAGCCCTCCTCCCGCAGGATCAGCGGCGTCGACGCCAACTCCGCCGCCGGGACCGGGCGTTGGCGGCGGGCCCACGGGTGGGTCGGGGCGGTCACGACGATCAGGTGGTCATGGGCGATCACCGTGGAGTCCAGTCCCGCGGGCACGGACAGGCCCTCCACGAAGCCCAGGTCGGCCTCGTCGGCGAGGAGCCGTTCCGCGACCGTGGTCGAGTTGCCGGCCAGCAACGAGACGGCTGTGTCCGGGCGTTGGGAGCGCAGGGCGAGGAGCCAGCCGGGGAGCAGGTACTCGGCGATGGTCATGCTGGCGGCTACGCGGAGCCGGGAGTCGCGACGGTGTCGTAGCGCCTGGGCACCCGCGTCGAAGGCAGCCGCCGCCTCGACGACCCGGCGGGCCCAGTCCGTGACCAGGGCACCGGCGTCGGTCAGGGTCGAGCCGCGCGGTGAACGGTCGACCAGGGCCACGCCGAGCTGTCGTTCCATGGAGCGGATACGGCTGCTGGCGGCCGGCTGCGTGATGCCCAGTTCGCGGGCCGCGGCGCCGAGGCTGCCGAGCCGGGCCACCGCCAGCAACAGCTCCAGCGCCCCGAGGTCCGGCACCCGGTGCGCGATCGACCCGCCGCGCTGATCTTCCGTCTCACTCCCGCTCATAAATCCAGTTTATGTCCCCATAGACACATACTCCCTGGTCGCGCGTCTCAGTCGGCGAGACGGTGGAGGCATGGTCACCGCCGTTCGTCATCTCGGACCCAACTGGTACGCCTCCGTCATGGGCACCGCCATCGTCGCCACGGCCGGTGCCGGGCTCCCGCTCCACCTCCCGGGACTGCGCACGGCCTGCACCGCCGTCTGGGCCCTCTCCCTCGCGATGCTGCTGGCCCTGCTCGCCGCCCGCACCCTGCACTGGACCCACCACCGCGACCAGGCCCGCGCCCATCTCCTCGACCCGGCGATGGCCCCCTTCTACGGCTGCCTCGCGATGGCCCTGCTGGCGGTGGGCGGCGGCACCCTGGTCGTAGGCCAGGACTGGATCGGGCTCCGGACGGCGGTCGTACTCGACTCCGTGCTGTTCGGCGCCGGGACGCTCATCGGGCTCACGGCCGCCGTCGCCGTCCCGTACCTGATGGCCGTACGGCACAAGGTGCACCCTTCCCAGGCGACCCCCGTGTGGCTGCTGCCCGTCGTCGCGCCCATGGTGTCCGCCGCGCTCGGCCCACTCCTCGTGCCCCACCTGCCGCCCGGACAGCCCCGGGAGACGCTGCTCCTCGCGTGCTTCGCGATGTTCGGACTGAGCCTGCTGGCAACGCTGTTGATGCTGCCGCTGGTCTTCGCCCGGCTCGTCACCGGCGGACCGCTGCCCCTCGCGCTCACCCCGACGCTGTTCCTGGTCCTGGGCCCGCTGGGCCAATCCACCACCGCAGTAGGCAAGTTCGCGGACTTCGCCCCAGGCGTCGTACCGGCCCCCTCCGCCCAGGGCTTCAGCCTCCTCGCCGTCCTCTACGGCGTCCCCGTCATGGGCTTCGCCCTGCTCTGGCTCGGCCTCGCCACCGCACACGTCGTCCGCGCCCGCCGCCACGGCATGCGCTTCACAATGACCTGGTGGGCGTTCACCTTCCCGGTCGGCACCTGCGTCACCGGCGCCGAATCCCTGGCCCGCCACACCGGCCTCGCCGTCTACGACGGGCTCGCGATCGTCCTCTACGGCGTCCTGGTCGCCGCCTGGGCCACCGCCGCCGTGCACACGGCCCGCGGCCTGCTCAGCGGTGCGCTGCTCGCAGGGCCGCGCCCAGCACCCGTGGCGCTTCGCCCAGTGACGGCCCGTACCACGTGAGGTGCCGGCCGCTGACGAGCGCGCAGGGCAGACCCGCGAACGCCTCCGGGCCGTCGTCGGCCGTGAAACGGTACGGCTCGTCCGGGAGGACCACCAAGTCCGGTGCCGCAGCCCGCAGTTCGTCGACCGTGGCACGCGGATAGCGCTCGGCGTGCGTCGCGTACACGTGGTCCACTCCCAGCCGGGACAGCACATCGCCCGCGAAGGTGTCCCGGCCCAGCACCATCCAGGGACGGCGCCAGATGGGGACGACGGCGGTCGATCGGCGTGCGGGAGCCGGGAGTTCAGCCCATGCCCGCTCCGCGTCGTCCAGCCAGCGTGGGCGGGTCGGCGCTCCGCACGCGTCGAGAACCCGGGCGAGTTCGCGGAATGCCTGCGGGACGTCACGCACCTCGGTGACCAGGACCTCAACACCCGCCTCGCGCAAGGCAGTCAGGTCCGACTCACGGTTCTCCTCCTCGTTGGCGATCACCAAGTCGGGGGCGAGGGCGAGGATCGGGTCGAGTTTCGGGTTCTTGGTGCCGCCCACGCGCGTCACGTCGAGGTCGGCCGGGTGACTGCACCAGTCCGTCGCGCCGACCAGAACTCCCGGAAGCGATACGGCGATCGCCTCCGTGAGCGACGGCACGAGAGAGACGACGCGCATCAGCGCTGGCGGTCCTGGACCGCCTCGATGTGCTCGGCCACCGCGACCACGACCACCCGGGTGTCCGGCACGGTCGCCCGCCAGCGGTGACGGACGCCTCCGGTGAGGTACATGGTGTCGCCGCGCACCAACCGGTACGCACGCCCCTCCGCCTCGATCTCCACGGCGCCGTCCGCGACGTACATCAACTCGTCGTTCCGGTGCTGGAATTCACGCCCGGCGTCATGGTCACCGGTGAACTCCGAGGCGTGCAACTGGTGGTGACCGCGTACCAGGGAACGCATCCGGGGTGCCCCGACCGACTCGGGCTCCTCCGCGCGTACGACGTCGACGCTGCACGCGGGGTCGGCGGCGGCGAGAAGTTCGACGGCCGTGGTGCGCAGGGCGTCGGCCACCTTCTCCAGGGAGCTTCGGCTGGGGCGGGCCCGGTCGTTCTCGACCTGGCTCAGGAAGGGCACCGACAGGCCGCTGCGTTCGGCCACGACGGCGAGGGTCAGGGACAGCGCGCGGCGGCGTCGCCGTACGGCCGCGCCCACCCGAAGGGGCTGTTCTTTGTGGTCGCCCATCGCTCCGGCTCCCTCCTTCGCTCGTCTGTCTTCAGTTGCCTCTGATGAGTTCTCTGCACCCTACGCATGTTCGGCAAACCGTTTCATGCGCCTGTCACATCCACGTCACACAGCGTGCGATCGGACGTCATGGTTCTGGCCAGTCCGCACGGGCCCGCCGACCCTCGATCGGCGGGAGACTTCCTCTCTACTCTTCAATGCGTACGCGGTCGCCTGTGTTCCCGCTCACCTCTCGGGCCTGATTGCGGGGTTTCGTAGCGCTATGTGGTTGGCCGGATCCTTTTCGTACCGGATCGGGGCACCGACAAAGGTGGGCCCCGCCGCACGAAGGGGGGAACGTGCGGTGGGGCCCACCTCTGGGACGGCGGCTGCGGGACTGTCAGGTCACCCCGGCCGCCTGGCTCTTCCGGTCGGTCCTACCGGCTCTTCTGGTTCTTCGTGACCGGCGCCAACTGGTCGACGAGGCCCGGGTGTTGCTTCAGCCAGGTGCGGACGGCGTCCTGCTCCTCGCCCTTGCCCGACTTCTGGATCTGCGCCTCAAGACCGGTGAGCTGGCTCTCGGTCATCCTGAAGTCCTTCAGCCACGTGCCGACGTCGGGGTTGTCGTCGGCGAAGCCCTTGCGCGCCACGGTGTGCACGCCGTCGCCCTTGCCCCAGGCGTTCTTGGGGTCCTTGAGCTTCTTCAGCTTGTAGTCGCTGTACGCCCAGTGCGGCGACCAGAGCGTGACGACGATCGGCTGCTTCTTGGCGTACGCCCGCTTCAGCTCGGCCAGCATCGCCGGGGTCGAGCCGTCGACGACGTCGTAGGAGCCCTGGAGGCCGTACTCCTTGAGGACCTTGGTCTTGAGGAGGCCCATCATTCCGGCGCTCGGTTCGATGCCGGTGATCTTGCCGTCGAACTCGGAGGCGTGGGTCTTGAGGTCCGCCAGGGTGTTGACGTCCTTCATGTACGCCGGGACGGTCAGCTCCAGGGACGTGGAGCCGTACCAGCTGCCGAGGTCGTCGAGCTGCTTGCCGTACTTCTTCCAGTACTCGGCGTGCGTGGTGGGCAGCCAGGCGTCGGTCTGGAAGTCGACCTGGCCGGTGGCGACACCGGTGTACAGCGGGCCTGCCGCGTACTGGGTGGTCGTCACCTTGTAGCCGCGCTCCTCCAGGATCTCCTTCCAGAGGAAGGTGGAGGCGATGCCCTCGTCCCAGGGGATGTAGCCGATGGTGATGTTCTTGCCCTTGCCGACGTCCGTGGCGGAGGTCGCCTTGGTGCCGGGGGAGGAGCCGAAGACGCCGATGCCGCTGGCGACGAGGGCGAGGACGACCACGCCGATCACGGCGAACGCGGGGCGGGGGCGGTAGTTCCAGGGCTTCTCGTTGCCTGCCGCGCGGGCCTTCGCGGCGGCGCGGCGGCCCAGCGGGGAGATCTGGGTGCCGAGCGCGCTGGTCATGCGGTCGAGGTAGATGGCGAGGACGACGATGCCGACGCCCGCCTCGAAGCCGAAGCCGATGTCGAGCTGGCCGATGGCCTCGTTGACGGCGCCGCCGAGGCCGCCGGTGCCGACCATGCCGGCGATGACGACCATCGACAGGCCGAGCATGATGACCTGGTTGATGCCCGCCATGATCGTCGGGAGGGCGAGGGGCAGCTGGACGCGCAGCAGGGTGTCGCGCGGTGAGGTGCCGAACGCCTCGGCCGCTTCGACGAGTTCGGCGTCGACCTGGCGGATGCCCAGCTCGGTCATGCGGACGCCGGGGGCGAGCGCGAAGATCAGGGTGGCGATGACGCCGGCGGAGGTGCCGAGGCCGAAGAAGAGGATCGCCGGGATCAGCAGCACCATCGACGGCATCGTCTGGAGCAGGTCGAGTGCGGGCCGTACGACCGCGCTGACCGTCTTGGAGCGGGCCGCCCAGATGCCCAGCGGGATCGAGATCACCAGGGCGATGACGGTCGCCACGAGCACCAGGGCGAGCGTCGACATGGCCCGGTCCCACAGGTCGAGCGAGTCGATGAGCAGGAACCCGGCGAAGGCCAGGACACCGGCGACCAGTCCGCGCAGCCACCAGGCGATCACGGCGAGGATGCCCGCGAGGAGCAGGGGTTCGGGGGCGGTGAGGACCGCGTTGATGCCGTCGTACATGCCCTCGACGACCGTCTTGATCGCGTCGAAGAGCCAGGACATGTGGGCGAGGAGCCAGTCGACACCGGAGTCGACCCAGTCGCCGAGCGGGAGCCTAGGCATGGGCGGTCACCTTCTCGCCGCCGTCGCGCGGACTGACACAGGGGGTGGGTTCGTGCTGCTCGTCGCCGAGGAAGGCGACCAGGCGCTGCCTGGGTACGACGCCGACCAGTTCGTGGTCCTTGTCGAGCACCGCTACGGCGTGCGAGAGGCGGGCGCTGATCGCGCAGAGGTCGTTGAACGGTGTGTCCGGCATCGCGGTCTCGCAGGCACAGTCGGCCTCGTCGCCGTGCAGGTCGGTGTCCATGACGGAGCTCGCCGTGAGGACCCGGGAGCGGTCGACGTCCTGGATGAAGGAGGAGACGTAGTCGTCGGCTGGGCGGACGAGGATGTCCTCGGCGGTGCCGGTCTGGACGATGCGGCCGTCGCGCATGACGGCGATGCGGTCGCCCAGGCGCATGGCCTCGTTGAGGTCGTGCGTGATGAAGACGATCGTCTTCTTCAACGACTTCTGCAGTTCCAGGAGTTGGTCCTGCATGTCCCGGCGGATCAGCGGGTCGAGCGCGCTGAACGACTCGTCCATGAGGAGCAGGTCGGCGTCGGTGGCGAGGGCGCGGGCCAGGCCGACGCGCTGCTGCATACCGCCGGACAGTTCGTCGGGCCACGAGTCCTCCCAGCCGGCCAGGCCGCACAGGGCGAGCGCCTCGCCGGCGCGGGCTTCGCGCTCGGCGCGGGGCACGCCCTGCACGGCCAGACCGTAGGCGGCGTTCTCGCGGACGCTGCGGTGCGGGAAGAGCGCGAAGTGCTGGAAGACCATGCTGATCTTGTGGGCGCGGACCTCGCGGAGTTCGCGGTCGCCGAGCGCGGTCAGATCCTGGCCGTCGAAGAGGACACGGCCCGCGGTCGGCTCCAGGAGTCCGTTGAGCATCCGCAGGAGGGTCGACTTGCCGGAGCCGGACAGGCCCATGACGACGAAGATCTGGCCCGGTGCGACGGAGAAGGAGGCGTCGATGACGGCGGCGGTGGTGCCTTCGGCGCGCAGCTCCTCTCGGTCGGCTCCTTCGCGGAGTCGTTCGACTGCCTGGTCGGGTCGTCTGCCGAACACCTTGTACAGATGCTCGGCTTCTAGCCTGGCTGACACGCGTACCTCTCGGTCGGGGGCAGGACGGGAGGCGACGGCGGGAGACCCGAAGGCCCCTCGACGGTTGAATGTGCAACCGGCATCGCTCCGAGGCCGCGCCTTCCCAGGCTTCCCGCGCGCAAACACAGGAGTGGCCCAGCTCACCAGGCAGGGGTGTTCGCCCTTCCGGAGCCGGCGGTGTTGCTCCCTCCGAGTGACATGGAGGGGTGATCGTGACCCTGTCGTGCGGCATGATGCGAGACGTGACCGGACGACTGATGCTCCTCGACACCGCCTCGCTCTACTTCCGCGCCTACTTCGGCGTCCCGGAGTCCGTGAAGGCGCCGGACGGGACGCCGGTGAACGCCGTGCGCGGGCTGCTCGAATTCATCGACCGCCTGGTCAAGGACCACCGCCCCGACCAACTGGTCGCCTGCATGGACGCGGACTGGCGGCCGCAGTGGCGGGTCGACCTGATCCCCACCTACAAGGCGCACCGCGTCGCCGAGGTCCGCGAGAGCGGCCCGGACGCGGAGGAGGTGCCGGACACGCTCTCCCCGCAGGTGCCGATCATCGAGGCCGTCCTCGACGCCGTCGGCATCGCGCGCGTGGGCGTCGAGCGGTACGAGGCGGACGACGTGATCGGCACGTTCACGGCGCACGCCAAGGGCCCGGTCGACATCGTCACCGGCGACCGCGACCTGTACCAGCTCGTCGACGACGCCCGAGGCATCCGCGTCCTGTATCCGATCAAGGGCGTCGGCATGCTCCAAGTCACCGACGAGGCGTTCCTGCGCGAGAAGTACGGCGTCGACGGGCGCGGCTACGTGGATCTGGCGCTGCTGCGCGGCGACCCGAGCGACGGTCTGCCGGGCGTCCCCGGGATCGGTGAGAAGACGGCGGCGAAACTCCTCGCCGAGTTCGGTGACGTGCCCGGGATCATGGCCGCGATCGACAACCCCAAGTCCAAGCTGACCCCCTCGCAGCGCAAGCGCCTCGACGAGTCGCGGCCGTATGTCGCGGTCGCGCCCAAGGTCGTCCGGGTCGCCGACGACGTACCGCTGCCGGATGTCGACACGACACTGCCGCACGCCCCGCGTGACCCGGAGCTGGTGAGCGCGCTGGCGGAGCGCTGGGGGCTGGGCGGATCATTGCAGCGACTGCTCACCACGCTGGGCGCGTAAGCATTGTTATTGCTCTCGCCTTCTTGCCTATCACAAAGAATCTAGTGCTAACTTAGGTAAGCCTAAGCATGGGAATCTGGGAGGCCGTCATGGCAGAACGTCCGGCACGGAAGCCGCGTAAGCCCCACTCCGCGCAGGTCGTCCGCACCGAGCGCCTGACTCCTCACATGCAGCGCGTGGTGCTCGGTGGCGAGGGTCTGGCCGAGTTCTCGGCGGACACCTGCACCGACCATTACGTGAAACTGCTGTTCCCGGCCGGGGGTGCGGTCTACCCCGAGCCCTTCGACGTGGAGCGTATCCGCGCCGAGTTCCCGCGCGAGCAGTGGCCGGTGACCCGCACCTACACCGTGCGCGCCTGGGACCCCGAGCACCGCGAGATGACCCTGGACTTCGTGATCCACGGCGACGAGGGCCTCGCCGGCCCGTGGGCGACCCGGGTCCAGCCGGGCGAGACCGTCCACTTCAATGGTCCCGGTGGCGCCTACGCCCCCGACGCGGGCGCCGACTGGCATCTGCTCGCCGGGGACGAGAGCGCGCTGCCCGCGATCGCCCGCGCGCTGGAGTCGCTGCCCGAGGGCGCGACGGCCCACGCCTTCGTGGAGATCTCCGGCCCCGAGGAGGAGCAGAAGATCGACTCCGCCATCGAGGTCGTCTGGCTGCACCGCGGGGACCGTCCCGTCGGCGAGGCGCTGGCCGAGGCCGTACGGGCGCTGGAGTTCCCGGACGGCCGGATGCACGCCTTCGTGCACGGCGAGGCGGCCTTCGTGAAGGACCTGCGGGCCCTGCTGCGCGTCGAGTTGGCGATCCCTCGCGAGGATCTTTCGATCTCCGGGTACTGGCGGCTTGGCCACAACGAGGACGGGTGGCAGGCGTCGAAGCGGGATTGGAACGCGAAGATCGAGGCGGAGCAGGAGGGCGTTGCCGCGTAGGTGCGCCTATGGGGGTGCCGGGTTGGGTTGTTTGGCGTCTGCGGCGGTGTTGTGGCTGGTCGCGCCGTTCCCCGCGCCCCTTTGGGGCGCTACACCGAGCGTTGGTATGACCTGAATGTGCGGATCGACAGCCATACCGCCGCCACCGCGAGCCCCAGCAGTGCGCCGCCACGGCTGAGCACGTCACCCCAGTCCGGATGCTCGCTCATCGCCGAACGACCCGCCACCATCGCCCAGTTGAGTGGGTTGAAGTCGGCGATGTGCCGCATCCACGAGGGCATCTGGGACGGCGCCATGAAGGCGCTGGACAGGAACGTCAGGGGCAGCAGCAGGAAGGTGTTGATGCCGATGATCGACTCCCGTTGCTGCACCAGCATGCCGAGCGCGTTGGACAGTGCCCCGAAGATGGTCCCCAGCAGCACGGAGGCCACGATCAGGATCGTGATGCCGCCGATGCCGCCCGGGTAGTCGGCGCCGCCGAGCAGTCCGAGGAGCACGATGATCGCGGACTGGAGCGCGGTGACGAGGCCGTTGTTGACGACGTTGCCGTTCATCAGCGCGGCCCGGCTGACCGGAGTGGTCAGGAAGCGGTTCAGCGTGCCGCGCTGGATCTCCTCCAACGTGCCCATGCCCGCCCACATGTTGGAGCTGAGGGCGCTCATCACGACCACGCCCGGGACGAGGTAGTCCAGGTACGAGGTGGTGCCGAAGCCGCCGAGTTCGACGACCTTCTTGAAGAGGTTGCCGAACAGGAACAGCCAGATCACCGGCTGGATGAGGGTGATGATCGCGAAGGCGGGCTGCCGTGCGAACACCATGAGTTGACGCTGCGTCATGTACCAGGTCTGCGAGACGGCGGTGCTCATCGCGCACCTCCGGCGACCGCGAACTGCCCGGTGCTGTTCGCGTCGGCCTCCGAGTAACGGCGGCCCGCGTAGCGGAGATAGACGTCGTCCAGCGAGGGGCGGGCGACGGTCGCGCTGGCGACCCCGACGCCGGCCCGCTCGAACGCCGCCAGCAGGACGGGCATCGCGGCCGCTCCGTCGTCGGCGCGGGCACTGACCCGGCGCCCGTCGACCAGCACCTCGCGCACGCCCGGCAGTCCGACGAGGGTGTTCCGCAGCAGCGTACGACCGGCGTCGCCGACCGCTTCCCGCAGCTCCAAGTGGACGGCGTCGCCACGGAGTTCGCCCTTGAGCGAGTCGGGGGTGCCCTCCACGACGACCCGGCCGCGGTCGACGATCGCGACGCGTTCGGCGAGCCGGTCGGCCTCTTCGAGGTAGTGCGTGGTGAGCAGGATGGTCAGCCCCTCCTCCCCCGCGAGCCGGCCGATCTCGTCCCACATCGCGGTGCGGGCCTCCGGGTCGAGGCCGGTGGTGGGTTCGTCGAGGAAGAGCACCTCGGGCCGGTGCACCAGGCCGAGCGCCACGTCCAGGCGGCGGCGCATACCGCCGGAGTAGCCCTTCACCGGGCGCTTCGCGGCGTCGGCGAGGGTGAAGCGGTCGAGGAGCTCGTCCACCCGCTCCGTGAGGGCGGTGCCCCTCAAGCCGTAGAGCCTGCCCTGGAGTTGGAGGTTCTCGCGGCCGGTCGCCGTCGGGTCGGCACCGGAGTTCTGGGCGACCACGCCGATCGCGCGGCGGACCCGGTCGGGGTGGCGCAGCACGTCGTGGCCGGCGACCGTGGCCGTGCCGGAGTCGGGCCTGGCGAGGGTGGTGAGGATCTTGACGGTGGTGGACTTGCCGGCGCCGTTCGGCCCGAGGAGGCCGAAGACGGTGCCGGGCTCGACGGTGATGTCCATGCCGTTGAGGGCGGTGACATCGCGGGAATAGGTCTTGATCAGTTGACGCGCCTCGACCGCGGGCGCACGGGTACTGCCCATGACAGCTCTCCAAGGAATGAGCGGATGTGCGATGTGAAAGGTCACGACTGATCCGCGTGAAGAGCGCCCGGCTATCCTGGGTGTGCCGCACCTCGATCGCCTGGCTTCGCCGCACGGCGGGTCAGTTCGGGGTTCGTGACCCCGGCGGGGCTGCTCCAACAGCCCGGTCGGGGTTCTTCGTGTCTAGGTGAACTCCGTCGGCAGCTCCCCCGTCTCGTGGAAGTGGCGCCAGCCCTCTACGCCGGGCAGTGAGCCCTTCTTGATCTCGTCGACGAGACCCCGGATCCACTCCGCCTGCGCCCGCACCATGTGCAACTGGTACTCGCTCTCCACCAGGAAGAGCCGGGGCAGCGTCTCGTACAACTTCTCCAGCGCACCGCGCGCGCTCGCCGCCTGGAGGTCGAGGTTCTGCACCCGCTCCTCCAGGAGCCGCACCACCTCGTCGGGGTGGATGACCCCGACGAGCGGGAGCGCGGTCTCGAAGATCGGGAACTCCTTGACCGGCACGGCCAGCAGGTCGGAGAGCCACTCGACGGCTTCCTCGCGCCCCGCGTCGGTGATGCCGTAGACCGTGCGTTCGGGGCGGTTGCCCTGCCGCTCCACGTCGGTGACCTCGACGAAGCCGTGCTTCTCCAGGTTCTGGACGACCGTGTAGAGCGAGCCGTAGTTGATCTTCGTGGTGCTGTCCTTGCCCTGGCGCCGCAGGGTCTGGGCGATCTCGTACGGATGCATCGGGCCCTGCCAGAGGGTGACCAGCACGGTGAGTGCCAGCGGGTTGCCGAGCTTGCGGCGCTTGGGCGGCATGGCCATACCTCGCTTCCGAATATCCGTGGCCGAACATATCGCGAGTGCGCGGCGAGCGTCAACACACACGATGTATCGCGTTTTGGTGGCGAAGGCAAGAGCGTGAGGACTTAGGCCCGCCGCGGACACGGCGGCGTGACGCGGCCGAAACAGCCTCTCCCTAATTTCTGTCACCCGACAGGAATTCAGCTGTCGCCGTCAGGATTCCGCTCTCCTGCGCCGAAGGCAGGTGCCGCCGTGACCACCACAGCCCCCTCCGACATACGCCCCGACCCGCCCCACTCCCCCTCCCCCGACGACGGCTCCCTCGCGGAGTTCGGCTACCGCCAGGAGTTGCACCGCAGCCTCGGCCGGTACGCGTCGTTCGCGGCCGGTTTCTCCTTCATCTCCGTACTGACGACCGTCTTCCAGTTCTTCGCCTTCGGGTACGCGTTCGGCGGCCCCGTCTTCTTCTGGGCCTGGCCGATCGTGCTGGCCGGCCAGCTCCTGGTGGCCGCCTGCTTCGCGGAACTGGCCGCGCGCTACCCGATCTCGGGCGCGATCTACCAGTGGTCGTCCCGCCTCTCCAACGCGACCTTCGGCTGGTTCGCGGGCTGGATCATGGTGATCGGCCAGATCGTGGTGGTGGGAGCGGCCGCCCTGGCCCTCCAGATGGTGCTGCCGGCGATCTGGTCGGGCTTCCAGCTGGTGGGCGGCGACCCGGCACCCACCTCACCGGACGGCGCGGCGAACGCGGCGGTCCTGGGCGTGATCCTGCTGGTCCTGACGACGCTGGTGAACATCCTCGACAACCGCGTGATGTCGGTGATCAACCGGGTCGGGGTGACGGCCGAGATCATCGGCGCGATCCTGATCGTCGTTCTCCTCCTGACCCACTCGAAGCGCACCCCGACCATCACCTTCCACACGACCGGCAGCCTGGAGGGCGGACTGCTCGGCGCCCTGCTGGTCGGCTCGTTCACGGCGGCGTACGTGATGATCGGCTTCGACAGCGCGGGCGAGATGAGCGAGGAGACCCACAACCCGCGCCGCACCGCGCCCCGCACGATCCTCACCGCGCTCACCGCGGCGGGCCTGCTCGGCGGCCTGATCATCCTCGGCGGCCTCCTCGCCGCCCCCAGCCTGACCGACGGCCACCTGGGCGTCGACGGCCTCAGCTACGTCCTCACGAGCAGCCTCGGCGACGGCGTCGGCAAGGCCCTGTTGGCGGACGTGGTGGTGGCGATCGCGGTAGCGACCCTCGCCATCCAGACGGCGGCCTGCCGCATGCTCTTCTCGATGGCCCGAGACGGCCAACTCCCCTTCTCCGCCCGCCTGTCCAAGGTCAACCCCCGCACCGGCATGCCCAGCGCCCCGGCCATCGTCGTGGGCATCCTCTCGGCCGCCCTGCTCCTCCTCAACTTCGCCTCCCCGGACGCGTTCCTCGCCATCGGCACCACCTGCATCGTGATGCTGTACCTGGCCTACGCGATGGTGACGGGCCCGTTGCTGTTCCGCCGCGTGCGGGGCGAGTTCGAGGTGGCGGGCACGGACGAGACGGGCGCGCGCCTCTTCTCCCTGGGCCGGTGGGGGGTACCGGTCAACGCGCTGGCGCTGCTCTACGGCCTTGTCATGACGGTCAACCTGGCGTGGCCGCGGGCTGCCGTGTACGACCCGGCGGGTGGGCACTGGTACTTCCAGTGGTTCACGGTGTTGTTCCTGGTGGTGACGGTCGGGGCCGGCTTCGGGTACCGGGCGTACCGGGCCCGCACGGTCGCGACGGAGGCTCCTGAGGCGGTCCTTCCGGAAGCGACTATGTAGCGTCCACTGCGGTGTTCTCTCCGGTCGGACGGGGGCACGTGTACCTGTCGAGCGTGATGCTCGGCTTCGAGTGGGCGGGTCCAGAAGGTCCCGGAGGGCTGTGCGGTGTGCACCCCTCCGGGACTCGCACACGTTCCGGCTCCGCGCTCGCGGGCTTCCCGATGCGCTCCCGCTTCGCGCACCTCGAAGGGGAACGGATCCGAACGAACCATCACGGACCGGCAACAACCGCCCGCGCTCGGTAAGCGGCCTGGCACTGTGACCCCACGCAACACCCGCACCACCAGGGGGACTTCATGCGCCGTACCGTCCTGCCCATCACCGTCATCCTGCTGACCGCCGCTTGCAGTGGCAGCCCGAAGGCCGGCACGGCCGTCGACTCGGGCGGCAGAGCGGCCGAGCCCCTCACGGCCGGCAGCGCGTTCACGAAGCTCTCCGTGACCGTGACGTCCGCGAAACAGTCCGGCACCGTCACCGCGGCCGACGATCCGAACCATCTCCTCGGCCGGCCGAATCAGTACACGTCGAAGGTGACGTTCACCGATTCGCGGATCGCGGCGTCCGATGTGGCGGGTACGTCGAAGGGAGATGTGGAGCGTGGTGGCGCGATCGAGGTGTTCACCGACCCGGCGGACGCGACGTCACGCGCCAAGTACATCCAGGCCATCACCAAGTCGATCCCGGCGTTCACCGAGTACGACTACGTCCACGGGCCCGTGCTCGTCAGGGTGTCGCACTACCTGACCCCGAAGCAGGCCGCCGAGTACAAGACGGCTCTCAGTAAGGTCAGTTGACAGCCTCGTCGGCAGTACGGGCTGGTTGCGGGTCCGCTGTACCGCTGTACCGCCGTCGAAAGTGTTCGGGATCGCGGGGCCCTCGGACAGGGCCCGTTCCCTCCGCCGGAGAGATGATGACGACCTCATGCAGCACATCCTCGACACACCAGGACGGCTGACGGACCGGGGTCGGCGTTTCCTCGCCGCACGAGCCCGCACCGTTCCTTTCCCCACGCGGGACAACCCGGACGACACCGAGGTCATCGCCCGGCTCGCACCGTTTCCCGAGGCGGACGCCACGGTGCTGCTCGCCGGGCTCCGGCAGGCCCAACACCGCTACGGCGGGCTGGTCTATCCCACCTCTGCCTGGTCGTTCCAGGAGGAGATTCGTTTCCAGCCGTGGCCGTCCTTCGAGAAAAGCGCGGAGCACGGGCCGCTGGCGGGGTTCATCGCCCACGAGGTGGCGCACCCGACGGGTTTCGCGTACACCTGTGGCGGACGTTCGCGGAACTGTTCCAGCAGGAGGGGCAGGCCAAGTGGGGCCTGTGGGCCAGGGACGAGGTAGGTCTGCGGGCAGCCCGTCGGTTCCTCGCGGGAAACGGTCTTCGGTGACATATGACACCGGGCAGGCCGCCAGAGCCTGAGCCGCAGAGCGGACGTGCGTGATCCTCGGCAGCTTCCTCGCCGCGCGGAAAAGCCGTTGGGGTGCTCCCCTGAAAGGGGAACCCGGAGGCGGCCATGGACAGTTCGCAGCAGCGCGGGTGGGGGAACAGAACGACGTCGCACGGCGGTCCGGACCAACCGCCGCCCGAACGCAATCCGTGGCGCCGAGTGCCGTGGTGGCTCTACGTCATCGGCGCGTTCACGGTGATCATGGTGCTCGCTCTCGTCACGGATCCGTCCTCCGCGTCCAGGCCGTCGCCCTCGGACACGGTGACAGCGACCGAAACCGAGACGAAGACAGAGCTGGTACCCGGGCCGACCGTCACCTCCACCGAGACGATCGAGGAAACCGTACCGGCCAAGCACACAACCAAGCCGTCACAGCCGACCGAGCACTCAGTCAGGCCGTCGAAGCCCGCCGAGCCCTCGGACAACGGTTACGCGTACTACGAGGACTGCGATGCCGCCCGAGCCGCCGGCGCCGCGCCGCTCCACCGAGGAGATCCCGGGTACCGACCCGAGTTGGATCGAGACGGAGACGGCGTCGCCTGCGAGCCGTACCACGGGTGACCGCCTCGGTGCCGCCTCTGCGCTGGCTCTGCGCTGGCTCTCGAAGCAGCCCCCCGCCCGACCCCACCGCCTACCCTTGACCCCAATGACCCGAAAGCGCCGTATCCCGCCCTCCCCCCTCCCCCAACGCGACGGAGTGGACCCGGTGCGGGTCCGTCTGCCCCCCGATGAGGCCTGGACCACCGTGCGCGAGTACCTGGTGGACCGGCTCTCAGGGGCGGGCGACGGGGTCGTCGATCAGATGATGGACGACGGGCTGTTCGTCGGGGTGGACGGGACGAGTGTGGCCGGGTCGCCGTACGAACCCGGGATGTTCGTGTGGTTCCACCGGGAGCTGCCCGTCGAAGTGCCGGTGCCCTTTCCCGTGGACGTCGTGTACCGCGACGAGCACATCGTCGTCGCCGACAAGCCGCACTTCCTCGCGACCACCCCGCGTGGCAGCCACGTCGTCGAGACGGCATTGGCGCGGCTGCGCAGGGAGTTGGGGATCCCGGCGCTCGGGGCCGCGCACCGGCTCGACCGACTCACCGCGGGGCTCGTGCTGTTCACGGTGCGGCCCGAGGAACGGGGCGCGTACCAGGCGCTGTTCCGGGAGAAGCGGGTGCGGAAGGAGTACGAGGCCGTCGCGCCGTACGACTCCGGGCTGGACCTGCCGACCACCGTGCGGTCCCGGATTCTCAAAGAGCGCGGGGTGATGGCCGCGCAGCAGGTCGAGGGTGAGGTCAATGCCGTCAGCCGGGTCGAGTTGGAGGAAGAGCGGGGGGACGGGCTTGCCCGGTACCGGTTGACGCCCAGTACCGGGCAGACTCATCAACTGCGGTTGCACATGAGCGCGTTGGGCGTGCCCATCCTCGGTGATCCGCTGTATCCCGTGGTCGACGACCCCGTGGCGGACGGTGATTTCCGGCGGCCCCTCCAACTGCTGGCGCGGGCCCTGGAGTTCACCGATCCGGTCACGGGGGCCGAGCACCGGTTCCGTAGCGGGCGGGTGCTCGAAGCCTGGTCCTCGTACGAGGACTGGGCCGGTCAGTAGCCCCGCCACCACCTCAAGAACCGCTGCCACGCGCCGAGTTGGTGTACCGGTTCCGGAGTCACCACCGGCTCCGGCGGTGCCGTCGGCTCGGCGGCCCCGGGCATCGCCGCCGATGTCGGCTGCGGGTCGGACTGCATGCCGACGTGCCAGGTGTGGCGGGGTTGCGGAACCGCCGCGTGGCCCGGCTTCTCCGAGACGTCCTGCGGGGGCTTCGGGGCGAACTGCACCGGCAGCTCCACCAGGTGGCGGGACGCGATCGACGCCGTCCAGCTCAACTCGGCCTCGTCGCAGTCGAGTTCGATGTCCGGGAGACGCATCAGCAGCGCGTCCACCCCGGTGTCGGCGATGGCGCGGCCGATGTCCTGGCCGGGGCACTCGTGCGGGCCGCCGCCGAAGGCCAGGTGGGAGCGGTTGCCCATCATGTTGGCCTTGAGGTCGGGGCGTACCCGGGGGTCGACGTTGCCCGGCGCCGGCGCGAAGAGCAGGCCGTCGCCCTTGCGGATGCGCTGGCCGCCCAACTCCGTGTCCTGCTTGGCGAAGTAGGCGAAGACGGTGGAGAACGGCGGCTCGTCCCACAGGGACTGCTCGACCGCCTCCGGCACCGTCATCTGCCCGCCGTTGAGCTGGGCGCGGAAGCGCGGGTCGGTGATGACCATGCGCAGCGCGTTGGCGAGGAGGTTGGTGGTGGCCTCGTAGGCGGCGAAGAGGACGAGCCGCAGGTGCTCCCTGACCTCGTCGTCGCTGAGCCCCGCCGGGTGCATGACGAGGTGGCTGGTGAAGTCGTCCGCGGGTTCGGCCCGGCGCAGCGCGGTGAGCCGGCTGAGCGCGTCCATGACGTACTGGTGGCTGACGATCGCGGTGGCGGTGCCCTTGAGGGCGTCGCGGGCCGCCTCCACCATCTGGTCGTTGTACTCGTCGGGCATGCCGAGGATCTCGCACAGCACGGCCATCGGCAGGTGTTCGCAGAACTGGCTAACGAGTTCGGCGTGGCCCTGCTCGCAGAAGGTGTTGGCGAGGATCTGGGTGTAGCGGTTGATGTGCCGGCGGATGCCGCGCGGGTCGATGGTCGACATGGCGCCGGTGACCGCGCCGCGCAGCCGCAGGTGTTCGTCGCCCTCGGCGTGCGAGGCGATGGGCTGCCAGGCGATGTGCGGCATCAGCGGGTGGTCGGGCTTGACCATGCCCTCACGCAGCGGTGTCCAGACCCGGCTGTCCCGGCTGAACTGCGAGGGCGTACGCACCATGTGCAGGTTCTCGGTGTGGCCGAGGACGACCCAGATCGGCACGTCGTCATGCAGCAACACCGGTGCTACGGGGCCGTGTTCGGCGCGGAGCTTCTCGTAGAGGGCGCCCAGGTCCGCCGCTTCGGGGCCGTACAGCCGGTGCAGTCCCCCGGGCCCCTGGCCGTGCGCGGGGCAGCCGGGGGGCGGGCCGAGCCTGGTGTCGTCCGTATCGGTCGGAAAGTGGTGTTCAGGCGTCACGGTGATCGCTCCGGGAGCTGAAGTGGATCCGGTGTCGGGGGAGTTGGGCGGGTCAGGTCAGTGAGCCCGTCATCGCCAGGGAGTGCAGGAAGCGCATCAGGGTCATCAGGACGTCCCGGCTGGAGGCGCGGCGGCGCGCGTCGCACTCGATGATGGGGATGTCCGGGGACAGGTCGAGCGCCGTACGCAGGTCCTCGATGGGGTAATGCGGGCCGTCCGGGAAGGAGTTGACGGCGATCACGAACGGCACCCCGCGCTCCTCCAGCCGTCCTATGACGTCGAAGCTGACTTCGAGGCGCCGCGTGTCGATGAGCACCACCGCGCCGAGCGCGCCCTCGAACAGCCCGTTCCACAGGAACCAGAAGCGTTCCTGGCCGGGGGTGCCGAACAGGTACAGCACCAGTTGGTCGGTGATGCTGATGCGGCCGAAGTCCATCGCGACGGTGGTGGCCGTCTTGCTCTCCGAGCCGTAGTTGTCGTCGACGCCGACGCCGGCCTGCGTCATGGTCTCCTCGGTGGTCAGCGGCCTGATCTCGCTGACCGAACCGACCATGGTCGTCTTGCCGACCCCGAAGCCGCCGACGATCACGATCTTCACCGCGGCCTGGGCCGTGTGCGGGAGATGGTCCTCGGTCCGAGGGCCCGTGACGGTGTCAGAGCTTTTGAAGTCCATGCATCACCGCTTCGAGGAGGGAACGGTCGGGGAGCGCCTGGCGGACGATCGGGGCGCGCGCCTGCACCAGTTCGGCCGTCAGCAGCTCGGTGAGCAGGACGGTCACCACGCTGTACGGCAGGTTGAGATAGGCCGACAGCTCGGCCACGGACAGGGGGGCGATACAGAGCCCGAGCAGGGCCGCCTGCTCCGGAGTGGCCGACTGCGGCGCGTCGGAACGCGCCACGATCAGCGTGACCAGGTCGAGTTCGGCCCGGTCACCGTCCTCGGTCGCGCCGGTGAGCACGTACAGCCGCTCCGGGATCTTTCCTTCGCCCTGCTTCTTGGCGGGCTCGGGCGGCGGCCCGTCCGTCGGATGTCGCCGCTGGCGTTGCGGAGGAGTCATACGGTCTGCCCGTTGCGCCTCGGCGGGCTGGTGAGGTGGGCGCCGATTCTGACGACGAGGTCGCGCATGCGGTTGCTCATCAGGCCGGGCTCGGCGACGACGTCGGACAGGACGGCCAGGTAGGCGTTGGCGCCCGCGGCCATCAGATAGAAGTAGCCGCCGTTGATCTCGATGATGACCATCTTCATCCGGCCGTCGCTGCCCGGGATCTCCGAGGCGACGGCACCCGCCAGGCTCTGAAGTCCGGCACAGGCCGCGGCGACGCGGTCGGCGGCATCGGGGTCGCCGCCGTAGCGGGCGATGCGGAGTCCGTCGGCGGAGAGCACGACGATCTGCTGGATGCCGGGCACGCCGTCGGCGAGATCCTTGAGCATCCAGTCGAAGTTGGCTCGCTGCTGGATCACTTGAGGTCCCCCTCGTCGTCGGCCTCGACTCGGGCCGGCTCGGTCTTCTGGGTGAAAGCGGTCGGGTCCGGGTCACCCTTGAGGCCTTCCATGAACGCCTCGACCCACAGGCCCGGTTCGGGTTCGTCCTTCTTCTCCGGCTCGGGCTCGGGCGTGCCCCAGGCGGAGCGGGCCTCCCGTGCGGCGGCCTCGGCGCGCTCGGCGGCGGCCTGTTCGGCGTACCGCTGGGCGAGCGGGACCTTGACCCGGCTGCGGCGCTGCGGCAGGCCGCCCGCCGTCCACTCGGTGACCTCGGGAACCTCGTCCTCCATGCTCACCGAGGCCGGGATGCGCGGGCTCGTGGGGCGGCGCCGCTTGATCGTGCGCTTGGGGCCGTCGACCGCGCCGAGTTCGGCCTTGGGCATGGCGGTGGCGCCGATGCCGTGGGCGAGTCCGGGTGCGGTGCCGGGGGTGAGCATCTCGCTGGGCACGATGAGGACGGCGCGGACGCCGCCGTAGGCCGAGGCGCGCAGCGAGATCTGCATGTTGTACGTCGCGCAGAGCCGGCCGACGACCTGGAGGCCCAGGCGCGGACTCTCGCCGAGGTCCTGGAGGTCGGTGCCGGCCTTGGCGCGCTCCAGCATGCCCTCGGCCCGCGCGCGCGACTCCTCGCTGAGGCTGACGCCGCCGTCCTCGATCTCGATGGCGACACCGGTCTGCACCTCTACGGCGGTGACGTGCACCTTGGTCTGCGGGGGCGAGTAACGCGTGGCGTTGTCGAGGAGTTCGGCCGCCGCGTGGATGACCGGCTCGACGGAGATGCCGCGGATGTTGACCTTGGCGATGGAGTGCAGCTCGATGCGCCGGTACTCCAGGATGCGGGACATGGCGCCGCGCAACACGCTGTACAGCGGCACCGGTTCGGGCCACTGGCGGCCCGGGCGGCCACCGCCGAGCACCGAGATGGAGTCGGCGAGACGACCGATCAGCGCGGTGCCGTGGTCGATGCGCAGGAGGTCGTCGAAGACCTCGGGGTTGCGTCCGTGGTCCTCCTCCATCTCCCGGAGTTCCTTGGCCTGTTGGTGGACGATGGCCTGGACACGGCGGGCGATGCTGACGAAGGAACGCTGCGCGGAGTCACGCATGTTCTCCTCGCGCTGGACGATGTTGAGCACCGTCCTGAGCAAGTCGCGCTGCGGCTGCGGAAGTTGCCGCCAGTCCGGATCGGCGTCGACGACTTGGCGAATCACCTCTCCGGGGGATTCTCCGCTGCTGAGCCGGTAGAGCGTGGCGGGCAGGATCTCCTTGCCGAGCCGGAGCATCTCCACGTTCTGGTCGGCCAGCCGCCGCTCCAGATACGCGGTGTGACGGTCGTGCTCGGCGCGGGCGTCCCGCAGGTTGCGTCCGCGGCGTACGGCTTCGGCCGCTGTCACGATCACCAGGAGGGTGGCGACGGCTCCGCACCAGCCGACGGCGATCCGGGCAGGCCCCGCCACCAGGGCGACGGCGGCCCCGGTCGCCGCGGCCATCACTATGGCAGGCGGCAACAACACGCGCGCGTAGGGAAGTTCACGGCCACGGGGGGGCGATTGAACACTCACCATGTATGCCCTCTAAAGACAGGTCGGCTGGGGGGAAGGGGGAAATCTGGGGGGAGCTTCTGTATCTTTTGCATGTTTGGGAACAAGCGCACGAATACAGCCCAACTCGGTGCGCTGCGGGCGAGCTTAGTCCGACCGGATCACCGCTGTGTCATATTCAGCAAGCCCCTGAAAAGGGACATGGAAGAGGAGTACCCTCAGCCCATTTACACGCTGAGGCTTCATTCGCACACAGCGAGTTACGGCGTACGGACATGCGAATATCACTCACCGTAAGGAGTGAAGCCCCGGTTCCGGCTCGGGTTCAGGGCCGGATCGCGGCTCAGATTCCCGCGATGCGCAGCGCGGCGTCGGCCGTCGCCTCCGCGAAGGCGGACACCGGCCGCTCGGGGTCGGAGCGGTGCACGAGGATGACGCCCTCGATCAGCCCGAACACCAGATCCGTCCGCAGCTCCAACTCGCTCTTCGCGAGCGCTCCACCGGCGGCCGTCGCGGCGAGCAACTGCCGGTAGGCGTCCTTGAGTTCGGCGCGTACGGCATGGAAGCCGGCGAACCGCTCGGCGCGCACTTCGGGCAGCAGATACAGCCCGCCCAGGTTGTGCGAACCGCCGCACAGCAGCTCGACATCCGTACGGCACAGCTCCCACAGCCGACCCTCGGCCGACGTGGCGTCGTCCGCGAGGAGTTCCCGGGCGTACGCCAGCGAGGGCGTGACCGTGGACTCCAGGAGGTCCGCGAGCAGCTCCTCCTTGCCGGAGACGTAGTGGTACATCGACGCCTGCCGCATGCCCGCGCGCTCGGCGACGGCCCGGGTGGTGGTGGCCGCGTAGCCGCGGGTGGTGAACAACTCGGCGGCGGCGGAGAGGAGTTCGGCACGCGGTGCGAGCCCGCTGTCCGGCCGCTGATCGGCCCGCGGCCTGCCGACCCGGCGGCCCCCCTGTGCACCCGTTGTCCCCATGCGTTCGATCCTCGCACACGGCCCCGGACGGCGAACGCCCACCGAATGCGCGCCGAGTGGCCGCCGGACTCCCGGTGATCTTCGTGAGGGCTCGGTAACCGAGCGGCAACACCCGGGCAACCCCGGCGACCCGCCCGCCTCCTAATTTCTGTCGAGCGACAGAAATGCCGCACGACCACGACGTCCCCGCAGCCGGAGGTCCCCCGCGATGGCGACAGCGACCACTTACGGAGCCCGCGACCACGCCCGCGCCCAGGAGGGCAAGCGGGCCGAGGCGATGCCCGTCGTCCCGGCCGGCGACTGGCCGGCCCCGCCCTGCGAGGCGGGCCACCTGGTCTGGGCCGAGACGGTGGCGGGCGGCAACTACACCCACCGCGTCCTGGCCCGCGGCACCGAACTCCGCCTGACCGACCTGCGCGGCGACGCCTGCGCCCACCTGCTCCTGTACGCGGCCGACCGCCCGTGGGAGCGCCTGAACGTCGCCGACACGGTCAAGGTCCAGTGGAACGCCTACCTCGGCGAGGGCCGGCTCCTCCTCTCCGACCAGGGCCGCGTCCTCGCCTCCCTCGTCGCCGACACCTCCGGCCGCCACGACGCGCTGTGCGGCACCTCCACCCTGGTCCGCAACACCGAGCGCTACGGCGACGGCACTCCGCAGTCCGACTCCCCCGCCGGACGCGAGTTGTTCAAGCTCGCCGCCGCCAAGAACGGCCTGGAACCACGGGACTTGCCGCCCTCGCTCTCCTTCTTCCAGGGCGTCGAGATCCGCGACGACGGCTCCCTCGACTTCACCGGCTCGACCGGCCCCGGCGGCAGCGTGACCCTGCGCGCCGAACAGGACGTGACGGTACTGATCGCGAACGTGCCGCACCCGGCCGACCCGCGCGACGACTACGTCAACTCCCCGCTGGAGGTGCTCGCTTGGCGCGCCGAGCCCACCGAGCCGGGCGACCCGCTGTGGGAGGCCACGCCCGAAGGCCACCACGCGTTCCTCAACACCACGGAATTCCTTGCCGCAAGGGGGCTCGCATGAGCACGACCGTCGTTCCCGCCCGCGCCGCCTGGTCCGCCGTCATCCGCACCGGCGAGACCCTCACCGTCACCGACCTGCACGGCAACCAGGCCGTCGACTTCCTCGTCTACGACGCCCACGACACCTCGGTCCGCTACAGCGCCCCCGACACCATCCACGCCCAGGGCAACCTCTTCCTCACCACCGGCAGCGTGCTGATGTCCAACGAGCACACCCCGCTGATGACCGTCACCGCCGACGAGGTCGGCCGCCACGACACGGTCGGCGGCGCCTGCTCCAAGGAGTCCAACACCCTGCGCTACGGCCACCACACCTGGTCGCAGCACGCGTGCGTGGACAACTTCCTCGCGGAGGGCGCCCGTTACGGCCTCGGCAAGCGCGACCTGGTCTCCAACATCAACTGGTACATGAACGTGCCGGTCGAGAAGGACGGCACCCTCGGCATCGTCGACGGCCTCTCCTCCCCGGGCCTCAAACTGACCCTGCGCGCCGATCGCGACGTCCTGGTCCTGGTCTCCAACTGCCCCCAGATCAACAACCCTTGCAACGGCTTCGAGCCGACGGCCGTGGAGATGACCATCGGGGTCCCGGAATGACCTTCGACACGCTGCTGATCGCCAACCGGGGCGAGATCGCCGTCCGCGTCATCCGCACGGCCCGCGAACTCGACCTCCGCACGGTCGCCGTGTACTCCGACGCCGACCGCTCGGCACCCCACGTACGGCTCGCCGACGAAGCGGTACGACTCGGCCCGGCACCCGCCAAAGAGTCGTACCTGGACGCCGACCTGGTCCTCAAGGCGGCCAAGGACACGGGCGCGGGCGCGATCCACCCCGGCTACGGCTTCCTCTCCGAGGACGCGGCCTTCGCACGCCGCTGCGAGGACGCCGGAATCGTGTTCGTGGGACCGACTCCCGCACAACTGGAGCTCTTCGGCGCGAAACACACAGCGCGCGCGGCGGCCGAGGCGGCAGGAGTCCAACTGGCGCCCGGCACAGGCCTGTTGGCAGACCTGGACGAGGCGCTCGCCCAAGCCGCCCTGATCGACTACCCCGTCATGCTCAAGGCAACAGGCGGAGGCGGCGGCATCGGCATGTCGGCCTGCCACTCCCCCGCCGAACTCACCGAGTCCTGGGAGCGCGTGCAGCGTGTCGCCGCCGCCTCCTTCTCCTCCGCCGGCGTCTTCCTGGAACGCCTCGTCGAACACGCCCGCCATGTCGAGGTACAGGTCTTCGGCGACGGCGAGGGCAAGGTCGTCACCTTCGGCGACCGCGACTGCTCCCTCCAGCGCCGCAACCAGAAGGTGGTGGAGGAAGCCCCCGCACCCGGCCTCCCCGACCACATACGCACCCAACTGGCCACCTCCGCCCGCGACTTGTGCGCCTCGGTCGGCTACCGCTCCGCCGGCACCGTCGAGTTCGTCTACGACGCCGCCCGCGAGGAGGCCTACTTCCTGGAGGTCAACACCCGCCTCCAGGTGGAACATCCGGTCACCGAGGAGATATACGGCGTCGACCTGGTCGCCTGGATGCTACGGCTGGCCCAGGGCGAGCCCGACGTCGTCCGCGACCCCGGCACCCCGCGCGGTCACGCCGTCGAGGCCCGCGTCTACGCCGAGGACCCGTCCCGCGAACACCGGCCCAGCGCGGGCCTGTTGACCCGGGTCGAGTTCCCGGACGGCGTACGCGTCGACGGCTGGGTGGAGACCGGCACCGAGGTGACCACGTCGTACGACCCGATGCTCGCGAAGGTCATCGCCTACGGCCCCGACCGCGCCCACGCGCTCCAACGCCTCGACGAGGCACTGGCCCGCACCCGCATGGACGGCATCGAGACGAACCTCGGCCTGCTCCAAGCGGCGCTGGCCGAACCGGACTTCAAAGCGGCCACCCACTCCACGGCGACCCTCGCCACCATCACCGACCCCACCTCTCGCATCGAGATCGTCTCCGGCGGCACCCTCACCACGGTCCAGGACTGGCCAGGGCGCACCGGCTACTGGCAGGTCGGCGTCCCCCCGTGCGGCCCGATGGACGACCTCTCCTTCCGCCTCGGCAACCGCGCACTCGGCAACGACGAAGGCACCCCCGGCCTCGAATGCACGCTCCAGGGACCGACGTTGAGGTTCACCCACGCCACCACGGTGTGCGTGACGGGCGCCCCGGCACCGGTGACGATCGACGGAACTCCGGTCCCGCAGTGGGAGCCGGTGACGGTACCCGCGGGCGCCACCCTGGAGATCGGCGCCCCGGCCGAACACGGCCTGCGCACCTACGTGTTGTTCGCGGGCGGCCTGGACGTCCCCGCCTTCCTCGGCAGCGCGAGCACCTTCACCCTGGGCCGCTTCGGCGGCCACGGCGGCCGGGCCCTGCGCACCGGCGACGTCCTGCACGGCGGCACGATCACCGAGGGCACACCCGTACCCACCGCCGACCGCCCGACCTTCACCGCCGTCTGGGACGTAGCAGCGGTCGAAGGCCCGCACGCGGCACCGGAGTTCTTCACCGCGGACGACATCCGCGACTTCTACGCGGCCGACTGGAAGGTCCACTTCAACTCGGCGCGCACGGGCGTCCGCCTGGTCGGCCCGAAGCCCCGCTGGGCCCGCACCGACGGCGGCGAGGCGGGCCTGCACCCGTCCAACATCCACGACACCCCGTACTCGGTCGGCGCCGTCGACTACACGGGTGACATGCCGGTGCTCCTCGGCCCCGACGGCCCGTCCCTCGGCGGCTTCGTCTGTCCCGCGACGGTCATCAGCCAAGAGCGTTGGAAACTGGGCCAGTTCAGGCCGGGCGACACGGTCCGCTTCGCCCCGGTGAACGTCGACGGCTCGCCCCGCCCCGACATAGTGGACGGCGGCATCCTCGCCAGGGACGGAGACGTCACCTTCCGCCGCAGCGGCGACGACAACCTCCTCGTCGAATTCGGCCCCATGCAACTGGACTTGGCGCAACGCATGCGGGTCCACGCCCTGATGGAAGCGGTGGCGGAGGCCGACTTCGAGGGCGTCACGGACCTCACCCCAGGCATCCGCTCCCTCCAGATCCAAACGGACCCGAGCCGTCTCCCCCAGTCCGAACTCCTCAGCTCCGTAAGGGAGACAGCGGCGGCACTCCCGCCCACGGACCAACTGATCGTCCCCTCCCGCACGGTCCACCTCCCCCTCTCCTGGGACGACCCGGCAACGCGCGAGGCGATCGCCCGCTACATGGCAGGCGTCCGCGACGACGCGCCCTGGTGCCCCTGGAACATCGAGTTCATCCGCCGCGTGAACGGCCTGGACTCGGTCGAGGACGTCTACGGCACGGTCTTCGACGCGGAATACCTCGTACTCGGCCTGGGAGACGTCTACTTGGGCGCACCCGTGGCCACCCCCCTGGACCCCCGCCACCGCCTGGTGACGACGAAGTACAACCCGGCCCGCACCTGGACGGCCGAGAACTCGGTCGGCATCGGCGGGGCGTACCTCTGCGTCTACGGCATGGAGGGCCCCGGCGGCTACCAGTTCGTGGGCCGTACGACCCAGGTGTGGTCGGGCTGGCAACAGCGCGGCGCGTTCGAGCAGGGCTCCCCGTGGCTGCTCCGCTTCTTCGACCGCATCAAGTGGTACCCGGTGGAAGCGGACGAACTCCTCGATCTCCGGGCCGACATCATCTCCGGCCGCTTCGTCCCGCGCATCGAGGAGGGCACGTTCTCGCTCGCCGAGTACGAGGCGTTCCTCACCGAGAACGCCGAGTCCATCGCGGAGTTCAGATCCCGCCAGCAGACCGCGTTCGGCGCGGAACGCGATGCCTGGGAGGCGGCGGGCGAGTTCACACGCGCGGAGGCCGCAGCCACCCCGGCACCACCGCAGGCCGAGGTGACGGTCCCGGCCGGCGGACGCCTGGTGGAAGCCGAATTCGCCGCGTCGGTATGGCAGTTGAATGTGGAGCCGGGCGACGAGGTGACAGTCGGCCAACCCCTCCTGGCCCTGGAGGCGATGAAGATGGAGTCCAGGGTCCACGCCCCGATGGCCGGCATAGTCACGGAAATCCTGGCCAGGCCCGGAGACCAGGTCGAGGCGGGCACGGCGCTGCTCGTCCTGGCCCCCGCAAGCTGAACCGCAAGGAGCAAGAAGAGATGTCGACCACCGTGTCCCGAGTCCGAGCCGCCTACGCCCGCATAGAGGCGGTGAACCGCCCAGAGATCTGGATCGACCTACGCCGGCAACCGGACGTGGAGTCCGAGGCGAGGGCGATCGACGAGCGTGTATCGGCAGGCGATCAACTCCCTCTCGCGGGCCGCCTGTTCGCGGCCAAGGGCAACATAGACGTCCACGGCCTACCGACAACGGCGGGCTGCCCCGCCTACGCCTACGAGCCGTCGGCCGACGCCCCGGTGGTGGCCCGCCTCCGCGCGGCCGGCGCGATCGTGCTCGGCACCACGAACCTCGACCAGTTCGCCACGGGCCTGGTCGGCACCCGCTCCCCGTACGGCGCGGTCCGCAACGCCCACGATCCCGAGCGGATCAGCGGCGGCTCCAGCGCGGGTTCGGCGGTAGCGGTGGCCCTGGGCATCGTCGACTTCGCCCTCGGCACCGACACCGCGGGCTCGGGCCGGGTCCCCGCCGCGTTCAACGGCATCGTCGGCCTCAAGCCCACCCGGGGCCTGGTCCCGACGGCGGGCGTGGTCCCGGCCTGCGCCTCGATCGACTGCGTGACGGTCTTCGCCCGCACCCTCCCCGAGGCCGAACAGGCCCTGTCCTTCATGACCTCCCCACCCGCCCGCGCCCTCCCGCCCCTCCCCCAACGAGCGCCGGGCCCCTGGCGCATAGCGGTCCCCCCACGAGACCAACTGGGCGAACTGGACGAGGGCTGGGCGGAGGCCTACGAGGAGGCAGTCACCCGCCTCCGAACGGCAGGCGCCGAGATCCGCCCCCTGGACCTCACCCCGTTCACGGAAGCGGCGGCGATGCTCTACCAGGGGGCGTTCGTGGCCGAGCGCTACACAGCGGTGGGGGCATTTATCGACAAGGCGATCGCATCCGGCACCGAGGGCCTAGACCCCACGGTCACCGGCATCATCACCCGAGCCCGAGACATCCCGGCCCACCAGCTGTACGCGGACGAGGAGCGCCTGGCCGCCCTCCGCACCCGAGCCCTCTCCGAACTGGCCGACGCGGACGCCCTGTTGCTCCCGACAACTCCAGGTCACCCGACCCTGGCCGAAGTAGCCGAAGACCCCCTCGGCGCGAACGCCCGCCTGGGCCGCTTCACCAACTCCACCAACCTCTTCGACCTGGCGGCAGTAGCAGTCCCGTCGGGCGAGGTGAACGGCCTCCCCTTCGGGGTAATGCTGATCGGCCCGACGTTCACGGACAACCGCCTGGCGCAGATCGCCCGCGACCTGAACTCAACGGTCCAACTGGCAGTCGTAGGAGCCCACTTGACGGGCCAGCCCCTGAACCCCCAACTCCTGTCCCTGGGCGCCACCTTGGACCGCACGACCACAACGGCCCCGGTCTACCGCCTACACGCCCTGACAACAACTCCGCCCAAGCCGGGCTTGGTTCACGTCGGCGAGGGCGGAGCGACGATAGAGACGGAGGTATGGCACCTACCGGCAGAGGGCCTGGGCCGCCTGCTGGCGACCCTGCCCCGCCCCATGACCTTGGGCAGCGTAGAGCTGGCAGACGGCACAAGCGTCCCGGGTTTCTTGTGCGAGCCGGCGGCGCTGAAAAACGCCGAGGACATCACAAGCCACGGCGGCTGGCGACCGTACCTGAGCTCTTGAAGAGGCGCGAGGCCAACCCTCTTAGGGGCGCGGGGCTGTGTCGATATGCGGCTCCGCCGCGTGGGCGCGACCAGCCACAGCGAACCCGCACCCGCCCCCAAACCGCTACCCCACCGACGAGTACGCCACAACCCCCCGCAGCAACAACTCCACAGCCTTACGCGCATTCTTGGCCACGGTAGATGACGCCTCCCCGCCAGTAACCGGCGCCGCAGCAGAAATCTGCCCCAACACATCGATCACCTGCTTACACCACCGAACAAAGTCCCCGGCAGGCATCTCAACCTCCCGAAGCACCTCGTCCAACCCCTTCCCACTGGCCCACATATACGCGGCCCAGGCAAACCCAAGATCAGGCTCCCGCTGCCCGACCCCCTCGGTCTGAGTGATCCGGAAGTCCTCCTCAAGGGCGTCGAGCCGCCCCCAGATCCGCACCATCTCCCCGAGCGCGGCCTTGGCCGCACCCGACGGCACCTTGGGAACAGTCGCGTCGTCGCTGACCCGCGCCTCGAACACCAACGCCGAGACACACGCGGCGAGTTCGGCAGGAGCAAGCCCCTCCCAGACCCCCTCCCGCAGACACTCACTGGCCAGCAGATCAAGCTCGCCGTACAGCCGCGCCAGCCGCTTCCCGTGCTCGGTGACCTCGTTGCCCCGCAGATAGTCAAGGTCGGTCAGCAGCGCGACGATCCGGTCGAAGGTCCGGGCGATCGTGTTCGTCCGCCCCTCGATCCGCCGCTCCAACTGCGTGGTGTCCCGCTGCAGCCGGTGATACCGCTCGGCCCAACGCGCGTGATCCTCACGGTCGTTGCACCCATGACACGGATGCGCCCGGATCGCCGTACGCAACTGCGCGATCTCCCGGTCGTCCGCGGCCTGCGAGCGCTGCTTGCGGGCCCGCTCCGGCGGAATGTGCCCGGCCTTGGTGCGCAGCGCGGCGGCGAGGTCCCGACGGGACTGCGGGGAACGGGCGTTGAAGGACTTCGGGATCCGCATCCGCTCCAACGCCTCGACGGGGACGGGGAAGTCCATCGACGCGAGCCGCTTGACCTGCCGCTCGACGGTCAGGACCAGCGGACGCGGTCCGTCGTGCTGCTCGAATCCGCGATGCCCGTTGGACCGCCCGGCGGGCAGTCCCGGGTCCAACACCAGCGCCAGACCGGCGTACTTGCCGGTCGGGACATGGATGACGTCACCCGGCTTGAGCTTCTCCAGCGCCACGGCGGCCTCAGTACGGCGCTGTGCCACGCCCTGCCGGGCCAGCTCGGTCTCGCGGTCCTTGAGCTCGCGGCGCAGCCGCATGTAGTCGTCGAAGTCGCCCAGGTGGCAGGTCATGGAGTCCTTGTAGCCCTCCAGACCCTCCTCGTTCCTCTGCACCTGCCGCGAGATCCCGACGACCGACCGGTCGGCCTGGAACTGCGCGAAGGACGTCTCCAGCAGCTCCCGCGACCGGTGCCGCCCGAACTGCTCGACGAGGTTGACCGCCATGTTGTACGACGGCTTGAAGCTGGAGCGCAGCGGATACGTGCGCGTGCCGGCCAGTCCGGCGAGGTGCTCGGGGCTGATCCCGCGCTGCCACAGCACGACGGCGTGGCCCTCGACATCGATGCCGCGACGGCCGGCCCGGCCGGTCAGCTGGGTGTACTCGCCGGGGGTGATGTCGGCGTGCTGCTCGCCGTTCCACTTGACGAGCTTCTCCAACACCACCGAGCGCGCGGGCATGTTGATGCCGAGCGCCAGTGTCTCCGTGGCGAACACGGCCTTCACGAGCCCGCGCAGGAACAGCTCCTCCACGACCTCCTTGAACGTCGGCAGCATGCCCGCGTGGTGGGCCGCGATGCCGCGCTCCAGGCCTTCCAGCCACTCGTAGTACCCGAGGACATGCAGGTCCTCGTTCGGGATGGACGCCGTGCGCTCCTCGACGAGCGCCCGCACCTTCTCCCGTGCCTCGTCGTCGTTGAGCCGCAGCCCGGCGTACAGACACTGCTGTACGGCGGCCTCGCAGGCGGCGCGGCTGAAGATGAACGTGATGGCGGGCAGCAGGTCCTCGTTGTCCAGCCGCTCGATGACCTCGGGGCGGCCCGGTGTCCACACCCGTGACCGCGATCTGCGCTCCCGCTCCCGGTCGGCCTCGCGCATGGCACGGCCGCGCTTGCGGTCCTGGTACGAGGGGCGCTGCGCCTCCATGCGGGCCAGGCGCGTGAGGTCGGGGTTGACCGCCTTCTTGCTGCCCTCGCCCTCCTCGAAGAGGTCGTACATCCGCCGCCCGGCGAGCACGTGCTGGAACAGCGGCACGGGCCGGTGCTCGGAGACGATCACCTCGGTGTGACCGCGGACGGTGTCGAGCCAGTCGCCGAACTCCTCCGCGTTCGACACGGTCGCCGACAGGGAGACCAGGGTCACCGACTCGGGGAGGTGGATGATCACCTCTTCCCATACGGCGCCGCGGAAGCGGTCGGAGAGGTAGTGCACCTCGTCCATGACCACATAGCCGAGGCCGAGGAGGGTCTGCGAACCCGCGTACAGCATGTTGCGCAGCACCTCGGTGGTCATCACGACCACCGGGGCTTCGGAGTTGACGCTGTTGTCGCCCGTGAGCAGGCCGACCTTGTCCGCGCCGTAACGGCGGCACAGGTCGGCGTACTTCTGGTTCGACAGTGCCTTGATCGGGGTCGTGTAGAAGCACTTCTTGCCCTGCTGGAGGGCGAGGTGGACGGCGAACTCGCCGACGATCGTCTTGCCGGAGCCGGTGGGCGCCGCGACCAGCACGCCCTTCCCCGCTTCGAGCGCCTGGCAGGCCTCGATCTGGAAGGGGTCGAGACCGAAGTCGTACATCTCGCGGAAGTCCGCGAGCGCGGTGGCCTGCTCGGCTGCCCGCAGGCGGGCTGCCGCGTACCGCTCGGCCGGGGAGAGGTCCTCTGTCATCGTGCTTTCGAGCGTACCGGGCGCCACTGACAACAGGACGATCATTATCCGTTCCCACGAGTCCTCCACACACGGAGACCGGCCGCCCGCGCTGCGGGAACGGCCGGTCTCGGTGGAGTTCGGAAGGTGATCAGGTCACGTCGTCATACCCGTTGACCCGGTCGGAACCCGTGCCGCTCGCCTGCTCGGGCAGAGCTGCCCGGCCGGCCGAGACGGCTTCGATGTCGCCGATGTCCTCGGGGGTCAGGTCCAGGTCCGAGGCCTCGTCGTCGTCCGGTCCGTCCGCCTCGCGGCGGCGCTTGCGCCGGTCGTTGAGCAGAGAGAAGACGACGGCGCCGAAGTACAGCACCCAGATCGGCCCGGCCAGCGCCAGCATGGTCAGCGGGTCGGTGCTGGGGGTGGCGACGGCCGCGAAGACCGTGATGCCGAGGATCATGGCGCGCCACCAGCCGAGCATCCGCTTGCCGGTCAGCGCCCCCGTGAGGTTGAGCATGATCAGCAGCAGCGGCAGCTCGAAGGAGAGGCCGAAGACCAGCACCATGCGCGTGACCAGGTCGAGCAGGTCGTCCAGTGGCAGCAGGTTGTCGACACCGCTCGGCGTGAAGCCGATCAGCACCTTAGCCGTGGTGGGCAGCACCTTGTAGGCGAAGTAGGCGCCGCCGAGGAACAGCGGAACGCCGGTGCCGACGAAGGAGAGCGCGTACTTCTTCTCGTTCTTGTGCAGGCCCGGCGCGACAAAGCCCCAGAGCTGGTACAGCCAGACCGGGGAGGCCAGTACGACACCGGCCATCAGGGACACCTTCAACGCCAGCGTGAACGGCGTCAGCAGACCGTTGATCGTGATCTGCGCACACTGCTGGGTCTTCGCCGACGACCTCGACAACTGCTCGAAGTTCTGGGAGCAACCGACCGAGTGCAACACCGGCTTGGTGATGATGTTGACGATGTCGTTGTAGAAGAAGGCGGCCACGCAGGTCACCACGATGATGGCGAGCATCGCCTTCGCGAGCCGGTTGCGCAGCTCGCGCAGATGGTCCGCGAGGGGCATCCGCCCCTCGGGGTCCTTCTCCTTCGTGCGGGCAGACTTAGGCAACCCACGTCCTCATCTCGTGCGGCAGGCCGAGGGGGTCCCGGCCCTGCGTCAGCGCTTGGTCGTGTCCGACGGCTCGGTGACGGGACGCGCACTGGTCACGTCGCCGGGGGCCGCCTGGATGGTGCGCTGCACGGACTCGTCGGTGTTCGGCGGGCCGGCGGGGGTGGGCGTGGTGTTGCCCTCTTCCTTCATCGCCTTGGCTTCGCTCTTGAGGATGCGGGCGGACTTGCCGAGCGAGCGGGCCATGTCCGGAAGCTTCTTCGCGCCGAACAGGAGCACGATGACGACGAGGATGAGAATGATCTCGGGTGCTCCGAGCCTTCCGAACATAAGTCTTTACCTTCTCACCGAGGCGGCTGGGGTGGGGTGCTGTCCGATCGATCGGACATCTGTCCGACCTTCGTGCTGCCAGCGATCGTAACGCTCAGGGGTAAACGTGAGGCAATCCCCGTGCGTACTCCCGGTCCGCGCTCCGGGCCTCGTTATCCGGACCGCGATCAGCAGCGTACCCGCCTCCACCGACAACGTGACAGGGCAAAGTGACGCGAAGCGCATGAGGCGCGCAACTCACACCCCGCCCATATGTGACTCACAGTGCGTCCACGGAACGCGCCGTGGATGCCGCCGCCCGCTCCAGGTCCTCTGCCGCCCGGTTGATGCGCTGCGCGGAGTCCGTGACCTGGAGTCCGAGCCGCCGCGCCTCCAGGAAGACCCGGACGGCGAGCACGCCGAGCACGGCGAGACCCAGGAAACCAACAGCTACCGCGACCATCGCCCAGAACATGGGGCGAGCCTAGACCCTGCTACCCGACGGAGGTCAGCCGCAGGGTCCGGACCCCGCCGCCGGTGAGCAGTTCGACGATCCGCTCCCCCGCGGGCTTGCGTACGGCCGTGCCGCAGTCGGGGCAGGTGAACGAGTAGAAGGTGGTGCGGCTGGTGGCGCCGATGGCGAGGCGCAGGGCGCTCGCCGCCAGTTCGAAGTTGCCCCGGCAGTCCGGGCAGCCCGCTCTGAACATCACGGGGACCACGCTCTTCATCCCGGCGAACGCGGCGGCCACCGTCATCTCCGGACCACCCGGGACACCAGAGACCCCCGGGACACCCGTCATAGTCGACTCGCTCACAGCCCCTGCTCCCTCTTTCCTTGGTCGTTCGCCTCCGGGGCGCTTTCAGCCGTTACGGCTCACTCCGGCCTCTCGTCAACACCGTGCACCGCGTCAGCAACACCCTGCGGACCGTCGTAGGCGGCCAACGCCTCGCGGGCGGCCCGGCGGGCGCTGTCGGCGAGGTCGCTCGGGGAGACGATCCGGCCGTCGCGCCCGAGCCGCAGGGCCAGGCGTCTCAGGGACGTCGGGTCGGGGGTGCGCAAGGTAATACGCAGCCCGCCGTCGGGAAGCTCATCGGCACTGTCGTGCGGGTAGTACTCGGCGACCCAGCGCCCACCCGGGCCGACCTCGACGACGACCTCGGGGTCCTCGGCGGCGGGCTGGACCAGCGCCTCCGACAGATCCCGCAGTTCAATCTCGGGCGGGGCGGACGGCTCGTCGAGGATCTTGATCTCGGCGACCCGGTCGAGGCGGAAGGTGCGCCGCGCCTCGGAGCGCCGGCACCAGGCCTCCACGTACGTGTGCCCGACGCTGACCAGCCGGATGGGGTCGATCTCCCGCTCGCTCAACTCGTCGCGGGCGGGCGAGTAGTAGCGGATCCACAGGCGGCGGCGCTCCGAGATCGCGCGGTCGACGTCCGCGAAGACCCCGCCCTCGGACTCGAAGGTCACCGAGAGGCGTGCGCTGGCCCCGGCCGCCTCACCGGCCGCCGCCTCCACCTTGGCGTTGGCCCGCAGCAGCGCCTGCCGGTCGCTCTCGCGCAGGCCCGGGAGGGTCGACACGGCGCGGGCGGCCACCAGGAGGGCGGTCGCCTCGTCGGCGGCGAGCCGGAGCGGTTCGGCGACGTCGTCCGGGTTGTGCCACCAGATGCGGTCGCCGTCGGTGTCGATGTCGAGCAGGTCGCCGCCCCGGAAGCTGGTTCCGCACATGGGCAGCACGTCGAGGTCGGAGACCAGCTCGTCCTCGGTGATCCCGAAGGCACGGGCGACGTCCTCGATACGTGCTCCGGGGCGCTCCTTCAGATAGGTCACCAGGGAGAGCATCCGCCGGGTCTGGTCGATGGCGTTGACGGGCCTGACCGGTTTGCCTGCCACAGTTCTCTTCCGCTCCCCCTCAGCCCTTGGCCACAGCGCGCAGCCGGTCCACCACGTCGGCCCGCAGCTCGGCGGGCTCCAGGACGACCACGTCGGGCCCGAACTCCACCAGCCAGGCGTCCAGCCCGTGGCCGTACGGAATCTCCAACTCGTCCCAGCCGTCCGCGAGTTCCCGAACCGCCGCGGCTTTCGCCCGCAAGGGGTACCCGGAGCCCGTGCGCAGCCGGATCAGCGCGGAGCGGTCGGCGGTCTCCCCCGCCCAGCTCGCGACGGTCTCGCGCACGGTGACGACGTCGGGGATGTCCGCGGTGAACCGCCCGTTGCGCGAGCGCACCTTGCCGGTGATCCGGGACAGCCGGAAGACCCGCTCGGCGCCCCGGTCCCGGTCCCAGCCGGCGAGGTACCAGTGGCCGCGCCAGCACTCCAGCGCCCACGGCTCGACGTTGCGGGGTTCGGGGCGGGCGGCGGTGGCCTTGCGGTAGTCGAAGAGGACGGGCCGGCGGTCGCGGCAGGCCAGCATCAGCGGCTCGAACGACGCCTCGTGCACCGGGATGCGCGGCTCCAGGGCGCCGTGCGGCTCGTACGGGTCGAGGTCCTCGGGCATCCCGGCCGCGCGCAGCTTCTGTAGCGCGCCGCTCGCGGCGCCGGCGAGCCGGGCCTGCTGCCACACCTTGGCGGCGAGACCGAGCGCGGCGGCCTCCTCGGCGTCGAGGGTGATGGGCGGGAGGCGGTTGCTGTCGCGGCGGGCGAGATAGCCGACCTCGCCGTCCAGGTTCTCCACCGTCTCGATGACGAGGCCGAGTTCGCGCAGATCGTCCTTGTCGCGCTCGAACATCCGGTTGAAGGAGTCGTCGCTGCCCGCTTCGAGATAGGCCTCGATGGATTCGCGCAGCTCACGCTTGCTGAGCGGCCGCCGTGTCCCGAGCAGACACAGCGCGAGGTTCATCAGCCGCTCGGCCTTGGCAATGGCCATCGACGCCCTTCGCCTCCCTGTATGTGCTTACGAACGATGACCGTACCGCCCCGCGGAGGCCTGGCAAAAGCCGAGGGCCCATGCCCTCGCAGGCATGGGCCCCAGGTGATCGGGTCCGGTCGGAACCGGTGATCAGACGGCGATGAGGTCGACCACGAAGATCAGGGTCTCGCCCGGCTTGATCGCCGGGGTCGGGCTCTGGTTGCCGTAGGCGAGGTGCGCCGGGATGGTCAGCCGGCGGCGGCCGCCGACCTTCATGCCCTGCACGCCCTTGTCCCAGCCCTTGATGACACGGCCGCCACCGAGCGGGAACTTGAACGGGGTGCCGCGGTTCCAGCTGGCGTCGAACTCCTCGCCGGTGCTGAAGGCGACTCCCACGTAGTGAACGGTGACGTTCTGGCCCGCCACCGCGATCTCTCCGTCACCCTCCCAGAGATCCACGATCTCCAGGTCGGCCGGGGCTTCGCCCTCCGGGAAGTCGATCTCGGGCTTCTCGATGCTCACGTCTCTGGCTCCTGCTATGTGTACGACAAGACAACTCGGACAGTCTCGCATCCCAGCCGGGGTCGCGCTCCGGCCAGGCCGATCCCCGCAGGGGTCACATGGCCGCCAGGATGTCCACGGAGAACACCAGGGTGTCGCCCTTCTTGATGGCACCGCCGCTCGGCGGGGTGTCCCCGTAGGCCAGGTCCGCGGGCGCCACGATCATGATGCGGCTGCCGACCTTCTTGCCGGTGATGCCCTGGGCCAGACCCTTGACGACCGACTCCATGTCCTTGATCGCGAACTGGCTCAACCGCCCCTGGGAGTACGTCGATTCGAACTCCTTGCCGGTGGACCAGACCACGCCCTTGAACTGGCAGAGGATCGACTGCGCCTCCTTGACGACGGCTCCGTCGCCCTCCAGGACGTAGTTCGACACCAGCTTCTTCGGCGGGTCCGCCTTGGGGATGGTGACCGAGGGGGCCTTGCCGTCGGTGTTCGTGCCGACCTTGGGCAGATCGGCGTCGGACTGCGCGACGGTCGAACCCTTGGCGGAGCTCTTGGCGTTGAAGGAGTCCTGGATGTCGATCACGAAGACCAGCGTGTCGGTGCCCTTGATGCCCGCTTGGGGGCTGCCCGCCGTGCCGTATCCCCAGGTCGGCGGGATCGCCATCTCGACGCGGCTGCCGACCTTCCTGCCCGCCAGGCCGTAGCGCCAGCCGTCGATGATGCCGCCCTGGGCGAGCTGGATGACCAACGAGGTCTTGCGGTCGTAGGAGTTGTCGAAGACCTTGGCCGTCGACCAGATCTGGCCCAGGTAGTTCACCTTGACGAAGTCGCCCTCCGCCACGGCCTTGCCGCCGCCCGCGATCACCGTCTTCACCGCGAGGTCCTTCGACGGAGTGCCGGTGCCCTTGGCGACGGTCGGCTTCTCGTCGAACTTGGTGCCCGCGGTGATCGCCGGCAGCGGACCGTCCACGAGCTTCGGCGGCGGCACGGTCGAGGCCGAGGAGGACGGCGAGGGCGACGGCGACGCGCTGGCCTTGCTGGAGGAGGAATCGCTGTCACCGCACCCCGCGAGCGTCACAAGTCCTGCGGGAACAGCGATAAGAACGGAGCGTCGGCGCACGGTGAAGGCCTCGTAATCGGTCGATCTTGTTGATGGCGTGCGCGCAACTCTACGGTGCGACACGGGCCCCGTACGTGAAACGTACGGGGCCCGTGTGGCGTACCGAATATGCATCCGGACGTCGATATCCGGATACTTTCGCCTACATTCCGGCGATCAGTTTCTCCACCCTGTCGTCCACGGAACGGAACGGGTCCTTGCACAACACCGTGCGCTGGGCCTGGTCGTTGAGCTTGAGATGGACCCAGTCGACGGTGAAGTCCCGCCGCTGTTCCTGAGCCCTGCGGATGAAGTCGCCGCGGAGCCTGGCCCGAGTGGTCTGCGGCGGAACGGACTTGCCCTCGAAGATCTTCAAGTCGTTGCAGATCCGGGCGGCTTGGCCCTTCCTCTCCAGGAGGTAGTAGAGCCCTCGGCGACGGTGGATGTCGTGGTAGGCGAGGTCGATCTGCGCCACCCGCGGGTGGGACATGGTCATGTTGTGCTTCGCCCGGTACCGCTCGATGAGCTGGTACTTCATGACCCAGTCGATCTCGGTGCCGATCCGGTCGAGGTCCTCGGCCTCGATCGAGTCCAGCACCCGGCCCCACAGTTCGAGGACCTGCGCGACGGTGCCGGTACGGATGCCGCGGCGGTCGACGAAGTCCACGGCCTTCTCGTAGTACTCGCGCTGCACCTCGATCGCGGATGCCTCGCGTCCGCTGGCCAGACGCACCTTGCGCCGGCCCGTGATGTCGTGGCTGACCTCGCGGATCGCCCGGATCGGGTTCTCCAGGGTCAGGTCGCGCATCACCGTGCCCGCCTCGATCATGCGCAGCACCAGGTCGGTGGCGCCGACCTTGAGCAGCATGGTCGTCTCGGACATGTTCGAGTCGCCCACGATGACGTGGAGACGGCGGTAGCGCTCGGCGTCCGCGTGCGGTTCGTCCCGGGTGTTGATGATGGGTCGGGAACGCGTCGTCGCCGAGGAGACGCCCTCCCAGATGTGTTCGGCGCGCTGGCTGACGCAGTACACGGCGCCACGCGGAGTCTGAAGCACCTTGCCCGCGCCGCACAGAAGCTGACGCGTGACCAGGAACGGGATGAGGATGTCCGCGAGCCGGGAGAACTCGCCGTGCCGTGCCACCAGGTAGTTCTCGTGGCAGCCGTACGAGTTGCCCGCCGAGTCGGTGTTGTTCTTGAAGAGGTAGACGTCGCCCGCGATTCCCTCCTCGTGCAGGCGTCGTTCGGCGTCCACCAGGAGTCCTTCGAGAATGCGCTCGCCGGCTTTGTCGTGGGTGACCAGTTCGGTCAAGTTGTCACATTCGGGGGTCGCGTATTCCGGATGTGAGCCCACGTCGAGATAGAGCCGGGCGCCGTTTCGCAGAAAGACATTGCTGCTGCGGCCCCATGACACGACACGGCGGAAGAGGTACCGAGCCACTTCGTCGGGAGACAGACGCCGCTGTCCCCTGAACGTACACGTGACGCCGTACTCGTTCTCCAGCCCGAAAATGCGGCGGTCCATGACTGAACATTACGCCCGATCGCCTGTGCTGAAACGGGGTTCGGCGGCACGGTTTGGATCATTTTCCGATGAAGCCGCAACCACCGCACCCACGGCGGGAGCTGCGAGGACCCGCCCGGTGGTCAGCAGAACCAGCAACGAGACGGCCCCCGCGGCCCCCGGCACGACGAACCCCCACAGGGCCCCACCGGCCTGTACGACCGGCCCCGCGACGCCCGTTCCGACCGACGCCCCCACGGTGAACGTGGTCACAAGCCACGAGAAAGCCTCGGTGACCGTGCCCTTCGGGGCGTGCCGGTCGACGATGATGAAGGCGCAGGCGAGAGCGGGCGCGAGGAACACCCCGGCGAGCACGGTCAGCAGCACCATGCCGACCGCGCCCGGCATCAGCATCAACGGCAGGTAACACACCGCCAGCAGCCCCACCAGGACCCGCAGTCGGCGCTCCGGCACCCCGCTCCACTGCCGCGCCCCGTAGACGGTCCCGCCCAGCAGCGCGCCCAGCCCGATCGCCGCCATCAGCCAGCCGTACACCACGTCACCGCCGTGCCCGTCGGCGTACGGCACGGACGCGACCGTGATCGACCCGAGCGCCATCCCGACGAACAGGAACGCGCCGAGCAGCGCCAGCAGCCCCGGCGAGCGCAGGGCGCCCAGCCAGTGCGCCTCGCGCGGAGCCGAACGCCACGCGCGCGAGGGCGGCGACACGACTACGGAGAGGGCGCCCAGCACCCCGATGACGTTCAGCACGAGCAGCGCGACGGGGGCGGACCACAGCGACACGAACACCGTCACGAGCAACGGCCCCACGGTGAACATGACTTCCTGGGCGACCGCGTCCATCGCGTACGCCGTGTGCACCTGCTCCTCCCGGCGCAGCACAGCCGGCCACAGCGCCCGCAGACCGCCCTCCAGGGGCGGCGCGAAGAGACCGGCGGCCGCGACGGCCACGTAGGCGAGCGGCAGCGGATCGGTCCCCCAGAAGGCGAAGACGGCCATCGAGAGCGCCGACAGGACCGCGGCGGGCAGCTGCACACGCGGCTGCCCGTGGACATCCACCAGGCGCCCCAGGAGGGGCTGTCCGACCGCGTTGGCGATGCCGTACACGGCCGCCAACGCGCCCGCGAGGCTGTAGGTGCCGCCCTCCGCGCGGATGAACAGCACGATCGCGATCGCGGCGGTGGCGTTCGGCAGCCGTCCCACCAGCGTGCCCACCAGCAGGCGGGTGGCGTGCCTCGCCCTGAGGATCTCCAGATATCCCACGGCCTCGTCCCGCCCTCCCCCTCACCGTCGCGCATGAGGTTTTACGTATAACGTCTGCAGTCATACGTACCATGTGCGCTGTTCGCGAGTCCATACGGAGTCCCTACGGAGTCCTCACCAAGGAGCAGGCCGACCGTGGCACCAGCCAGCACCCGCCCCACGAGCCGCGACGTCGCGCAGGCCGCCGGCGTCTCCCAGGCCGCGGTCTCCCTGGTGCTCGGCGACAAGTGGCGCGGCCGGGTCTCGGCCACGACCGCCGAACGCGTCCGCGAGGCCGCCCGCGACCTGGGCTACCGCCCCAACCTCGCCGCCCGCAACCTCCGCCTCGGCCGCACCCGCACCGTCCTGCTCGTCGTCCCGGTGCTGACGACGGAGTTCTTCGCCGGCGTCTACACCGGCGCCGCCCGGGTCGCCGCCGAACACGGCTTCGGCGTGGTCCTCTACCCCTCCCCCGAGGGCATCGGCCCCGCCCGCGACCCCTTCGCCTCCGCCCAGGCCGCCCTGGACGGCGTGATCGCCTCCTCCATGGCCGCCGACGCCCTCACCGCGATCCGCGGCGACCAACTCCCCCTGGTCATGCTCGACAGCGACCCCGAGGGCAGCCTCGGCGCGGCCACCGTCAACCTGGACATCGCCGACGGCATCCGCCAGGTCGCCGACCACCTGCTGACCCTGGGCCACCGCCACTTCCTGCACCTGGCCGCCGACGTCCCGTCCTGGACCTTCGAGGTACGCGCGCGTGAACTGGCCGCACGGGTCGGCGAGTTCGAGGGCACCTCGGTCCGTACGACCCGCGCCCCCATTTCGATCGAGGGCGCCCTGGCCGCCGCCGAAGCCGCGCTCGCGGCACCGGGATCACGGGTGACCGCCCTGGTCTGCGACGACGACAAACTCGCCGCCGGCGCCTACAAGGCCGCCCGCCGCCTGGGCCTGCGCATCCCGGACGACCTCTCGATCACCGGCCTCGACGACCTCGCCCTCGCCACCGCCATCGACCCGGAACTCACCACGGTCCGCCTCGACGCCGAACTCTTCGGCGAACACGGCATGCGCGCCCTCCTGGCCGTCCTGGACGGCCGCGTACCGGAGGACGGGGACATCCCGGTGGAACTGGTCGTCCGCGGCTCCACGGCGCCACCAGGCGCCGCCTGACGCCCCTGTGGCCCCCGCAACGCCGCGTGCCCCGGCCGATGACCGGCCGGGGCACGCGAAAAGCTGGGTGAGGTCGACTCACTCCTCGTCGTCGGCGTCGGACTCCTCGGACGACGTGTCCGCGTTCTCGCCCTCCAGCAGGCGGGACAGCTGCGGGCCGACGATGCGCCGGAACTTGCGGGCCTGCGGACGCGTACGGTCCAGGACCGCGACCTCCAGGCGCTCGGCGGGGATCTCCCGCTCGCTGCCGTTCGTGTCACGGGACAGGGACTGCACGGCCAGCTTGAGCGCCTCCGCGAGCGTCATGCCGTCGCGGTGGCGCTGGTCCAGATAGGTGCTGATCGTCTCGGCGTTGCCACCGACCGCGACCGAGCCGTGCTCGTCCACGATCGAACCGTCGTGCGGCAGCCGGTAGATCTGGTCGCCGTCCGGCGTGTCCCCGACCTCCGCGACGACCAGCTCCACCTCGTACGGCTTCTCGGCCGCACTGGAGAAGATCGTGCCGAGCGTCTGGGCGTAGACGTTGGCGAGACCGCGCGCGGTCACATCCGCACGGTCGTAGGTGTAACCGCGCATGTCGGCGTACCTGACGCCGCCGATCCGCAGGTTCTCGTACTCGTTGTACTTTCCGGCGGCCGCGAACCCGATCCGGTCGTAGATCTCGCTGAACTTGTGCAGCGCACGGGACGGGTTCTCGCCGACGAAGACGATGCCGTCGGCGAACTGCAGCACGACCAGGCTGCGGCCACGGGCGATGCCCTTGCGGGCGTACTCCGCCCGGTCGGCCATGGCCTGCTGGGGTGAGACATAGAACGGCGTCGACACCGGTATCCGTCCCTCTCTTTAAAGTTCCGTCGAAGTCACTGGATCACCTGGATGAGAACGAGCCGGGTCAGAGCAGCGCGGCGCGCGGGCCGTCGGGCTGCTGCAGTCGCCGCTCCAGGATCGAGCGGGCGATCTCGGAGGACTCGTCGTCGGTGAGCCGACGGAAGCCGTCCTCGGTGATCACGGTGACGATCGGGTAGATCCGGCGGGCGACATCGGGACCACCGGTCGCCGAGTCGTCGTCGGCCGCGTCGTAGAGGGCCTGGACCACGAGGGTCGTGGCCTCGCTCTCGGTCAGCTGGTCGTGGAAGAGCTTCTTCATGGCGCCCCGCGCGAACACCGAACCGGAGCCGGTGGACGCGTAGCCGAGCTCCTGGGAACGGCCGCCCGTCACGTCGTAGGAGAAGATGCGACCGATGCCGCGGTCCACGTCGAAGCCGGCGAAGAGGGGGACCACGGCGAGGCCCTGCATGGCCATGCCGAGGTTGGAACGGATCATGGTGGACAGTCGGTTCGCCTTGCCCTCCAGGGAGAGTTGGGCGCCTTCGACCTTCTCGAAGTGCTCCAGCTCCAGTTGGAAGAGCTTGACCATCTCGACGGCCAGACCGGCGGTGCCGGCGATACCCACCGCCGAGTACTCGTCGGCCGGGAAGACCTTCTCGATGTCCCGCTGCGCGATGACATTGCCCATGGTGGCCCGCCGGTCACCGGCGAGCACGACCCCGCCGGGGAACGTGACGGCGACGATCGTCGTGCCGTGCGGAGCCTCGATGACGCCCTGGGTGGGCGGCAGTTGCCGGTTGCCCGGAAGCATCGCCGGCTGGTGGTCGGAGAGGAAGTCCATGAAGGACGACGACCCAGGCGTCAGGAAGGCAGCTGGTAGACGCCCTGTGCTACGAGTGTTGGCTTCCACGAGGATCCTTCCAAGTAGGCGGCAGCCCGACGAACAGCGTCGGGATCATCTCCCAACTTGCCGATGGCCGAATTGCAGTTGAAGCACAGTACGCCACGGACCCTACCCGTCTCGTGGCAGTGATCCACATGAACGGCAGGGGCTTTCAAACAGATAACGCAGAGCCCCATTTGAGAGGCGACCATCGCGTCACGCTCGGCTTCGGTGAGGCCGTAGTTGCGCTTCAAATGATCCTCGCGCCCCTTGATGGCCCCACACGCCTTGCACCGGGTGGACAGGCCGTCCGATGCCGACGAGTTTCGGTGCCACTCGCTGTGCGGGCTTCACCTCCCCGCAGGTTCGGCACAACTTGTGCCCCACGGGGATGTCCACCTTCTCGCGCACAGTCCTGCCGAGCGATTCCCTGCGCCGCCGGTAGTGCGCGGCAGAATGTTCCGCCACACACTCCCGACAGCGCACGAACCGAGCGGCAACTCTCGCCCACATCCGGTACACCGCTTCGATTCAAGCGGGTCCGACATGTCCGCTATTGCCCGCCCTTTTGCACAAATGACCGCACGAAGTCCTCGGCGTTCTCTTCGAGTACGTCGTCGATCTCGTCCAGAACCGAGTCGACATCGTCGCTCAGCTTCTCGTGGCGCTCCTTGAGGTCGTCGGTCGCCTGCGCTTCCTCCGCCTGCTCTTCGACCTCCTCCGTGGAGCGCGTCGCCTTCTGCTGTCCGCCGCCGGTGTCCTTGGTCGCCATAACCCTCACCCCGCTCGGTTCGACGTTCTTGATCAGACCCTACTTGCAGGGACTGACATCGGCCCCGCAGTTCCTACAACGTACGGCGGCCACCTCGATGATTCCCGGCCACCGGACATTCCACCCTGTCCGGAGCCCCGGATCCGAGAGTCCTGTCAGCCGCCCGACAGGACCCTGACCAGGTCTTCCGCGGTTCGACAGCGGTCAAGGAGCTCCTTGACGTGATTACGCGTTCCGCGAAGCGGTTCCAGGGTTGGGACCCGCTGGAGCGAGTCCCGGCCCGGGAGGTCGAAGATCACGGAGTCCCAGGAGGCCGCCGCGACGTCGTCGGCGTACTGCTCCAGGCAGCGTCCGCGGAAGTACGCGCGCGTGTCCTCCGGAGGCGTCGTACGCGCCCGCTCGACCGCGTCCTCGTCCAGCAGGCGCTTGATACGGCCGCGGGCCACCAGGCGGTTGTAGAGGCCCTTCTCGGCCCGTACGTCCGCGTACTGGAGGTCGACCAGTTGCAGCCGGGCCGCGTCCCAGTCGAGGCCGTCGCGGCGCCGGTAGCCCTCCATGAGCTCGCGCTTGGCGACCCAGTCCAGCTCGCCGGCCAGGCTCATCGGGTCGTTCTCCAGGCGGTTGAGCGTGTCCTCCCAGCGGGCCAGGACGTCCTTGGTCTGGTCGTCCGCGTCGGAGCCGTAGCGCTCCTCGACGTATTTGCGGGAGAGCTCGAAGTACTCCATCTGGAGCTGGACCGCGGTGAGGGTCCGGCCGCTGCGGAGGGTGACCAGGCGCTTGAGGGTGGGGTCGTGGGAGACCTGGTGGAGGGTGCGGACGGGCTGGTCCACGGCCAGGTCGACGGCGATGAAGCCGTCCTCGATCATGGAGAGGACCAGCGCTGTCGTGCCCAGTTTGAGGTAGGTCGAGATCTCGGAGAGGTTCGCGTCGCCGATGATCACGTGCAGGCGGCGGTACTTCTCGGCGTCCGCGTGCGGTTCGTCGCGGGTGTTGATGATCGGGCGCTTGAGCGTGGTCTCCAGGCCGACCTCGACCTCGAAGTAGTCGGCGCGCTGGCTGAGCTGGAAGCCGTGCTCGTGCCCGTCCTGGCCGATGCCGACCCGGCCCGCTCCGGTGACGACCTGGCGCGAGACGAAGAAGGGTGTCAGGTGGCGCACGATGTCCGAGAAGGGGGTCTCCCGCTTCATCAGGTAGTTCTCGTGCGTGCCGTAGGAGGCGCCCTTGTTGTCGGTGTTGTTCTTGTAGAGGTGGATCGGCTGCGCGCCCGGGAGTTGGGCCGCGCGCTCGGCGGCCTCCGCCATGATGCGCTCGCCGGCCTTGTCCCACAGGACGGCGTCCATGGGGTTGGTGACTTCGGGGGAGCTGTACTCCGGGTGTGCGTGGTCGACGTAGAGCCGTGCGCCGTTGGTGAGGATGACATTGGCGAGGCCGATGTCCTCGTCGGTGAGCTGGCTGGAGTCGGCGGTCTCCCGGGCGAGGTCGAAGCCTCGCGCGTCCCGCAGCGGGTTCTCCTCCTCGAAGTCCCAGCGGGCCCGCCGGGCCCGGTGCATCGCCGCCGCGTAGGCGTTGACGATCTGGGACGAGGTGAGCATGGCATTGGCGTTGGGGTGGCCGGGGACGGAGATCCCGTACTCCGTCTCGATGCCCATTACTCGCCGTACGGTCATGCGGCCCTCCTTGCCCGGCGGCGCCCTCGGTCGGGGGCGCCGCTCAAGTACCGCTGGCGCTCCGGTGCGTGTGCGGTGCCCGTCCCCGCACTGCGCGACTCGGCGGTACCGAAGAGCCTAGAACGGCTTTGCGCTGGTGGGGAGATCATTTGCGTCATTGCCTCACGCGCCCCTTGTTGCGGCCATGGCCTGAAAAACAGTCAGCTGCGGGTACCCGCCGAGGGCACCCGCAGCCACCCTGCTTTTTACAGGTACTGACCGGTGTTCGCCACCGTGTCGATGGAGCGTCCGGTGTCGGCGCCCTGCTTGCCGGTGATGAGCGTACGGATGTAGACGATCCGTTCGCCCTTCTTTCCGGAGATCCGGGCCCAGTCGTCCGGGTTGGTGGTGTTGGGCAGGTCCTCGTTCTCCTTGAACTCGTCCACGCACGCCTGGAGGAGGTGCGAGACGCGGATGCCCTTCTGCTTGTGGTCGAGGAAGTCCTTGATGGCCATCTTCTTGGCCCGGCCCACGATGTTCTCGATCATGGCGCCGGAGTTGAAGTCCTTGAAGTAGAGGACTTCCTTGTCACCGTTGGCGTAGGTGACCTCCAGGAAGCGGTTCTCCTCGGATTCCGTGTACATGTGCTCCACGGCCGTCTGGATCATGCTCTGGACGGTGGTGGTCTTGTCGCCGCCGTGCTCGCCCACGTCGTCGGGGTGGAGGGGAAGGCGCTCGGTGAGGTACTTGCCGAAGATGTCCTTGGCGGCCTCGGCGCCGGGACGCTCGATCTTGATCTTCACGTCCAGGCGGCCGGGGCGCAGGATGGCGGGGTCGATCATGTCCTCGCGGTTCGAGGCGCCGATGACGACCACGTTCTGCAGGCCTTCCACGCCGTCGATCTCGGCGAGCAGCTGGGGGACGATGGTGTTCTCCACGTCCGAGCTGACACCGGAACCACGGGTGCGGAAGAGGGACTCCATCTCGTCGAAGAAGACGATGACGGGGGTGCCCTCGCTGGCCTTTTCCCGAGCGCGCTGGAAGACCAGGCGGATCTGCCGCTCGGTCTCACCGACGTACTTGTTGAGGAGCTCGGGGCCCTTGATGTTGAGGAAGAAGCTCTTGCCGGTGGCCTGGCCGGTGACCTCGGCGACCTTTTTGGCCAGCGAGTTGGCGACGGCCTTGGCGATGAGCGTCTTGCCGCATCCGGGGGGCCCGTACAGCAGGACGCCCTTGGGCGGCCGCAGTTCGTGCTCCTTGAAGAGCTCGGGGTAGAGGTACGGCAGTTCGACCGCGTCGCGGATCATCTCGATCTGGCCGCCCAGACCGCCGATCTGCTCGTAGCCGATGTCGGGGACCTCTTCGAGGACGAGTTCCTCGACCTCGCTCTTCGGAACGATCTCGTAGACATAGCCGGAACGGGGTTCGAGCAGCAGGGCGTCGCCGGGGCGGATGGTGATGTCCAGCAGCGGCTCGGCGAGCCGCACCACCCGCTCCTCGTCGGTGTGCCCCACCACGAGGGCGCGTTCGCCGTCCTCCAGGATCTCCTTGAGGGTGACGATGTCGCCGACACGCTCGTACTCCATGGCCTCGACCACGTTGAGCGCTTCGTTGAGCATTACTTCCTGGCCGCGGCGGAGCTCTTCGAGTTCCACGCTTGGGCTGACGTTCACCCGCAGTTTGCGACCGCCGGTGAAGATGTCCGCTGTGCCGTCCTCGTTGGCCACGAGGAAGACACCGAAGCCGGCCGGCGGCTGTGCGAGCCGGTCGACTTCTTCCTTGAGGGCCACGATCTGGTCGCGGGCCTCACGGAGCGTGTTGGCGAGTCGCTCGTTCTGGGCGGACACCCCGGCCAGATTGGTCTGCAGCTCGACGATCCGCTCTTCGAGAATCCTCGTGTGTCGCGGAGAGTCGGCGAGCTTACGTCGCAGGACGGCGATCTCCTGCTCAAGGTAGGCAATCTGCCCGGACGGGTCGTCGGACCCTCGTCCCGGGCGGATGCCGCGGTTCATGTCGTCGTCGTGGGCTGCCACGGTCCTCACCTCCTCCAAGGGGAGCTGGACGCTTCCAGACCCTACCTGGGTGGGTGTCGATTGAAACCCCTAGATCACAAAGACTGTCAAGGTGTGTCGTCGGTCACCCTGCGCTCTCCCTCACGCCGAGTGGATACCCACTCAACGTGATTCAGAAGCGGACTGTTCCAAGGCCGGGTTGGTCAAAACCCTTCACGGTGGACGTGAGTTGCCGTGCGGGCGGGTTCTGCACCCTACGGAAACCGGCCAATCCGCTCCTGACTGAGAGTGTCCATGCGGACAGTGTCCGTCATGCGGGGGCATGAAACCTGAGATCGCGGAGAAAGGTCGTTCGGGCGGGCGGAGGTAGGGTCGACGATGTTCAACACCCGGCGGAAACAGGAGACATCACCGTGCAGGACGAGGCCGCGGCCGACGGCGAGGCGCTGGAGGTCTGGATCGACCAGGACCTCTGTACCGGCGACGGCATCTGCGCCCAGTACGCCCCCGAGGTCTTCGAGCTGGACATCGACGGTCTGGCCTATGTGAAGAGCCCGGACGACGAGCTGTTGCAGGACAAGGGTGCCACCACGATCGTGCCGCTGCCGCTGTTGGTCGATGTCGTGGACTCCGCCAAGGAGTGCCCCGGTGACTGCATTCATGTGCGCCGGGTCGCGGACCGGGTCGAGGTGTACGGGCCCGACGCGGCCTGAGGTTCAGCGGGTCGTCGTCAGACGTTCTGGGCGTTGCCGGGGGTGGAGCGGACGAACGCGCCGTCCTGCCACTGCCACTTGGCGGTTTCCTTCACGTCGGGGCAGCAACTGGGCACGTCCGCCGTCGAGTAGCCGAGCAGGGTCGCGAGCACCGCTCCGTCGCGTACGGAGAAGTCGGTGACGGTCTCTCGGGCCTTCGGGGCGACCAGGGTGGCGACGACGCGCGGCTTGGCGGCGCCCGCTCCCTGGGTGAGGACGTAGACGCCGTCGGGCGGGGTGCCCATGCCCGCGTCGCAGTGCACCACCGCCACGGTCTCCGGCCGTCCGTCGCCGTCGAGGTCCCCGGACGCCTTCTTCTGTACGACGGCCTTCACGGGGCCGCAGTCGAGGGGGAAGGCGACTCCTGTGGTCGCGGGGGCCGAGGCGGCGGGCGCGGACTTGGTCTGCGGGCCGGCGGCCTGGGCGGCGTGCGCGGAGTCGGGCTGGAGCCCCGAGGAGAGTGCCACGACACCGGCGAGAGCCGTGGCGGTGGCGACCCAGTGGATGGGTCGGGTGTTCGTGTGTGCCAGTTCCAGTTCCGGGACGGCGGAGTGCTGCACTAGGAGTGTCTCCTGTGAGGGCTGTGCCGGTGGGGGTGGCCTGCATGTTGCCACACGGCACGGTGCGGGGGAACGGCGGGGTCGACAGTTCGTTCGCCCGGTCACACGGGAGGGTCCGGCGGTATCGGTTCTTCAGGAATCGGTGCGTCAGAAGAAAGACGCCGTGGCCGAGTTCCCGGAGATCTCCGGGAACTCGGCCACGGCGTTCGTACGTTGAGTGCGGCACAGGGCCGCCTTTGGGTGCGGCTCAGCGGCCGGCGGCGCCGCCACCGTCGGCGTTCGGGCCGGTGTAGTCGTCGCCGTAGGCACCCTTGGAAGGGCGGCGTCGGCGCATCGGCGGCTCGACGCCGTCCGCGAGGCGGCGGGCGGTGAGGAGGAAGCCGGTGTGGCCGATCATCCGGTGGTCGGGGCGGACGGCGAGGCCCTCGACGTGCCAGTTGCGGAGCATCGTCTCCCAGGCGGTCGGCTCGTTGAAGGAGCCGATCTCGCGGATGGACTCGACGGTCCGCGCGAGCTGGGTGGTGGTCGCGACGTAGCAGCACAGGATGCCGCCGGGCACGAGCGCCTTGGAGACGGCCTCCAGACACTCCCAGGGGGCCAGCATGTCGAGGATGACGCGGTCGACGTCCAGGTCGGACAGGTTGTCCTGGAGGTCGCCGACGGTGAGCTGCCAGGCGGGGTGCGGGCCGCCGAAGTAGCGCTCCACGTTCTGCTGGGCGATCTCGGCGAAGTCCTCGCGGCGCTCGTAGGAGTGCAGCATGCCCTGGTCGCCGATGGCGCGCAGCAGGAAGCTGCTGAGCGAGCCGGAGCCGACGCCCGCTTCCACGACGCGTGCGCCGGGGAAGATGTCGGCGAAGGCCAGGATCTGCCCCGCGTCCTTGGGGTAGACCACGGCGGCGCCGCGGGGCATGGACAGGACGTAGTCGGGGAGCAGGGGGCGCAGCGCGAGGTAGGCGACGTTTCCGGTGGTGCGGACAACGCTGCCCTCGGGAGCACCGATCAGTTCGTCGTGCGGGAAGGAACCCTTGTGGGTGTGGAAATTCTTCCCGGCTTCGAGCGTGAACGTGTAGTGGCGGCCCTTGGGGTCGGTCAGCTGAACCTGGTCCCCGACCTTGAAGGGCCCGCGCCTGCGGGCGGCACCGGTCGGTTCGGACATGTGACCAGCCTACCGGCGTTTGCCGGGGTCGCCGACCACGCGCGCGTGCGTCAGTTGGGGCGGGCCATGGCCTTCACGAAGGCGCGCTCGACGTCGGCGGCGGACAGGACGCCGTAGATCTCGCCGGTCTCCTCGACCACGAGGTATTCGGTGGCGGGGGTGGCGCGCAGGGCGTCCAGGAGGTCCTCTCCGGCGAGTTCCGCGGAGACGCGCATGCCGTCCGTGAGGTCCTGGGCGAGGCCGCTGACGACGACCCAGGGGCGGCGGTGTTCGGGGACGCCGACGATGGCGGCCTCGCGGACGAGAGAGAGGGGCTGGCCGTCGGCGTCGACGACGACCAGGGCGCGGGCGCCGGCGGCGTTGGCGCGGCGCAGGGCCTCGGAGAGCGGGGTGTTGGTCTCGACGGGGACCGCGCGGCGGGTGAGGTTGCGGGCGCGGAGTTCCGGGAGGTGTTCGCGCAGTCGGGCCATACGGAGGCTGTTGCCGGCCCCGGTCCAGATGATCGCGGCGAGGATCGCGGCGAGCAGGGCGTCCGTGACGGTGTCCATGCCGCTGATGTCCTCGGTGTTGGTACCGAGGGCGCCGGTCTGGGTGAGCAGCGGGAGGCCGATCAGGACGGAGACGGCGAGGGCGCGGCCGACCCAGGCGGCGGCGATCGTGCCGCTCATGGGCCTGCCGGTGATCTTCCAGACGACGGCACGGAGCATGCGGCCGCCGTCGAGGGGCAGGCCGGGCAGGAGGTTGAAGACGGCCACGATGAGGTTGGAGACCATCAGGCCGGCCAGCAGGACGCCCGGGACGGTGCCGGGTTCGACGGGCAGCATGGCCAGGTAGAAGATGCCCGACAGGATCAGCGAGAGCAGCGGGCCGACGAAGGCCAGCACGAACTCCCTGCCAGGGGTCTCGGCCTCCTTCTCGATCTCGGAGACTCCCCCGAAGAACTGCAACTGGATGCGGCGGACCGGGAGTTTGAAGCGGAGCGCGGCGACGGTGTGGGCGAGTTCGTGCACCAGGACCGAGCCGTAGAAGGCGACCGCGAAGAAGAGGGCGACCAGGTAGCGGGCGGCGCCGAGTTCGGGCAGCACGCGGTCCAGCTGACCGCCGAACACCCAGGTGATGAGCGCGGCGACGAGGAACCAACTGGGCGCGACGTAGACGGGCACACCGAACGGCCGCCCCATCAGCAGGCCGCCGCCGGGCTCCTTGGGGCGCTGCGGGGGGCGGCCCTTGGCGATGCGGGGGTCTGCGTGGGGGGTGGTGTCGGGGTCGGTGTGGGCGTAGGGGAGGTTCGGGTGGCTGGGGGTGTGGTCGTCTTGGCCCTGGATGCGGTCGGCGTCGTGGTCGGTGGCCGTGGAGGCGCCGTCACGTTTCGGCTCACCGTTCAGGTGGGCGGGTGACGAGGGGGCGGGCTCGCTGTGGCCCTGTGCCGCACGTCCGGGCAGTGTGCCGGGCGTCTCCGTCTCCGCGGCGCCGTTCTCGGGGGACTCTGCCGGTGATCCCGGCTCCGTACGACTCTCTGCGGCCGGCCCGGACGACGTGCCCGGCTCCAAGTCGCCGTCACGCGTGGCGTGTTCGAGCGACTTGGCCGTCTCCTCGCGGTCCCCCGACGACGTGCTCCCGCCGCCGTGGTCCCGGGACGTCCTGCTCGCGTCCGCACGGTCGCCGGACGGCGTACCCGTGTTCCCGTGCTCTCCGGACGACGTGCTCCCGCCCCTGCGGCTCTCGGACGACGTTCCCGTGGCACTGCCCTCTTCGTCCGTGGCGTGCTCGGGTGACTCGGTCGCGCTCCCGTGTTCCGCGGACGACGGGTTCGCGCGCCCGCGCTCCTGCGGGGACGTCTCGGGCTTCTGGTGGGCGGAGTCGTCCGGTTTCGGTTCGGGAGTGCCGGGGTCGGTGGTCGGGGTCGTGGCACCCAGGGCGTGTTCGGTCGGCTCGTTGGTGCCGGACCGCGGCTGCCCGCTCCCGCCGCTCTCGTCCACGGTGTCCCCTCGTTCGAAGCATCCTCCGCGCCAGCCGGGCGGAGGGGTCTCGGGTCGATGGTATGCGGCGGTCGCGACGCGTTCCGCCCCGGCACCCCCCGCGTTTCCCCGGCCGTCGCGGGCTCGCGGGCCGGGATCGGGTCACTGTCAGTGGCGGGCCGTAAGGTCTGTGGGCATGGAGACCAGTGCGGAGGGCGTCGCGGGGACAGTCGGCGACGAGGGCGCGGCGGCGGAGCCGACCGCGGCGGTGACGGTGGAGACGGGGACGGTGGACGTGGTCGAGCGCGTCGCCATAGCGCCCGCCTCGTTGTCGCCCTCGCGTGCCAGTGACTTCATGCAGTGCCCGTTGCTGTACCGGTTCCGGGTGATCGACCGGCTCCCGCAGAAGCCCAGCGAGGCGGCGACCAGGGGGACCCTGGTGCACTCGGTGCTGGAGCGGCTCTTCGACGCGCCGGCGGCCGAGCGTACGGCGCCGCGGGCCAAGTCGCTGATCCCCGGGCAGTGGGACCGGCTGCGGGAGTCCCGGCCGGAGGTCGTGGAGCTGTTCGCCGACGATCCCGAGGGTGAGCGGCTGGCGCGCTGGCTCGGGGAGGCGGAGCGGCTGGTCGAGCGGTGGTTCTCCCTTGAGGATCCGACGCGGCTGGAGCCCGCCGAGCGGGAGATGTTCGTCGAGGCCGAGCTGGATTCGGGACTGAAGCTGCGCGGGATCATCGACCGGGTCGACGTGGCACCCACGGGCGATGTGCGGATCGTCGACTACAAGACAGGGAAGGCGCCGCGGCCCGAGTACGCCGAGGGCGCGCTGTTCCAGATGAAGTTCTACGCCCTGGTGGTCTGGCGGCTGAGGCAGGTCGTTCCGCGGCGGCTCCAGCTGGTGTATCTGGGCAGCGGGGACGTGGTGACGTACGACCCCGTCATCGCCGACCTGGAGCGGGTGGAGCGCAAGCTGCTGGCCCTGTGGGAGGCGATCCGGCTGGCCACGGAGACGGGCGACTGGCGCCCCCGCCCGACCAAGCTGTGCGGCTGGTGCGACCACCAGGACGTGTGCCCGGAGTTCGGCGGCACTCCCCCGCCGTATCCGTTGCCGGTGCGGAGGGCCGACGGCGGTTCTGACGGGGTTGTCGAGGCGGCGGGTGGAGCTTCCGCCGGGGGTGTTGAGGCCGTGGACGGTGTTTCCGCTGAAGGTGCCTCGGGTCCGGAGACTGCGGACGATCCCTCCGCCAAGGGGTCGTAGGCGACGGACCGGCCCTTCCGCCAAGGGTCCGTACGGCGGGTGCCCCGCCACAAGTCCGGACACAGCTGACCGCGTCCCGACACCCCCTCCCACCAAGACCCGACAGCCTCCCCCAAGGCCGGTCGAGTCGGCCGGCGCCGCGCAGGGCAGAATGGGCCCGGGCTAGCGAAGGAGATTCACGTGGCCATCCGCGTCCTACTGGTTGATGACCAGCCGCTGCTGCGAACCGGGTTCCGGATGATTCTGGAGGCGGAGCAGGATCTCGCGGTCGTCGGTGAGGCCGGTGACGGTCTGCAGGCGCTCGACCAGGTGCGGGCTCTGCAGCCCGATGTGGTGCTGATGGACATCCGTATGCCGCGGATGGACGGGGTGGAGGCGACCCGGCAGATCACCGGTCCCGGGCGGGACGGTCCGGCGAAGGTGCTGGTGCTGACCACCTTCGATCTCGACGAGTACGTGGTGGAGGCGTTGCGGGCCGGAGCCAGTGGCTTCCTGCTCAAGGACGCGCCGGCGAATGAACTCGTGCAGGCGATCCGGGTGGTGGCCTCCGGCGAGGCCATGCTCGCGCCCAGCATCACGCGGCGGCTGCTCGACAAGTACGCCAGCCATCTGCCGTCGGGTGACGAGCCCGTCCCGGACGCCCTGCACACGTTGACCGAGCGTGAGGTCGAGGTGCTGAAGCTGGTGGCGCGCGGGCTGTCGAACGCGGAGATCGCCGCCGACCTGTTCGTCAGCGAGACCACCGTCAAGACGCATGTGGGGCACGTCCTCACCAAGTTGGGCCTGCGCGACCGGGTCCAGGCCGCGGTGTACGCGTACGAGAGCGGGCTGGTGCGCCCCGGCGCGCAGTAGACACCGGTTACGCACTAAAGGCAGTAGACACCGGTTTACGTACGAAAGAGGGCGCCCCTTCCTGACAGGGGCGCCCTCTTCGTGTCTGCGGGCCCGGGCCGACAGGCCAGTGGCCGGTCCCGCCGGATTCGGCGGGACCGGCCACTGGTCGAGCTTGTTCAGCGCGCGACCGCGCTGTCAGTTGCCCACGCCTCGGCCCAGCTCCCAGAGCTGGAGGGTCGAGGAGGAGTTGAGCACGTACGCGGTGCCCGTGACGTCGTCGCGGGCGGCGACGTACTGCTTGCCCTGCCACAGCGGGATCAGCGGGACGTCGGTGGCGACGATGTCCTGGATGGCCGTGAGGCTCTTGGACGCGGCGAGCCGGTCGGCCTCACGACGGGACTCCGGGATCAGCGTGCTCCTGATCTTGGTGTTGTCGTACGGCAGGCCGAGGGTGTTGTCCTTGTCGAGGAACGGCGCGAGGTAGTTGTCGGCGTCGGGGAAGTCCGGGAACCAGCCCATCCCGTAGACGTCGTACTTGCCCTTCTGCTCGGCCGGACGGAACGTCGCCCAGGGGGTGCCCTTGATGCTGACGTCGAACAGGCCGCTGTCGTTGAGCTGCTTCTGGAGCTGCTCGAACTCTTCCTTGGTGGCCGAGCCGTAGTGGTCGGTCGTGTAGTTCAGGGTCAGCTTCACCGGAGTGGTGATGTTGGCCCCCTCCATCGTCAGCTTGGCCTTGGCGACGCTCGGGTCGCCGTACTTGTTGAAGAACGAGTTCGAGTGGCCCGTGATGGTCGCCGGGACCATGGAGTAGAGCGGCTCGGCCTCGGTGCCGTAGACCTTGGAGACGAGTTCGCCGCGGTCGATGATCTGGGCCATCGCCTCGCGTACGGCCTTCGTCTTCACGGTCGGGGCGTCGGTGTTGAAGCCCAGGTAGCGGATTTCGAGGCCGGGCATCTCGACGAGGTCGACGTCGCCGTCCGTGTCGTCGCTGAGCTTCTGGATCTGCTCCGGCGACATGGTGCGCGTCATGACGTCGATGTCGCCCTTGCTGATCGCGCTGCCCATGGAGTCGGCGTCGTCGAAGGAACGCATCTCGACCTTGTTGTTGTTCACCTTCAAGGCACCCTTGTAATTGGGGTTCTTGGTGAACGTGGCCGTGGTGATCGCGTCGCCCTTCTTGGCCACCGAGAGGGTGTACGGGCCCGAGCCGTCGATGTCGAAGCCGTCGCGCAGCTTGTCCTTCTGGTAGTCGTCCGGATTCACGATGCCGGCGACGGGAGTGGACAGCTTGTACGGGAACGTGGCGTCGGCCGTCTTCAGGTGGAAGATGACCTCGCGGTCGCCCTGGGTCTCGACGGTGTCGACGGTCGACAGCAGGGCGAACACACCGCTGTCGGCCTTGATGCGCATCGCGCGGTCGATGGAGTACTTCACATCTTCCGCGGTGATCTTGTCGCCGTTGGCGAACTTCAGACCCTCGCGCAGGGTGCAGGCGTAGCGCTCGTTGCCGGTGTCGGTGAAGCCGCACTTCTCGGCGGCCTCGGGCACCGGGTCGCCCTCGCCCTTGGGCTGGATCATCAGGGTCTGCACGGTCTGGCGCAGGATGTTCCAGGTGCCGACGTCGTAGGCGTAGGCCGGGTCGAGCGGCGCCGGAGCGTCCTTCGTCGCCTCGAACCGGTCCGTGGTGCCGACGACTATCGCATCGTCGCTGGAACTCCCGCTGCCGGAGCCGCCACACGCGGCGAGCACCGGCGCGAGCAGGCCGACGACGACCGGCAGCACCAAAGTCTTGCGGTTCATGCGGGAGTTTCTCCAGAGCTGTTCGAGTCCGTGTACCCGGCATGCATGGGGTGGTGATGCCGATCACGGGGATAAGGGCGATGTTCTCGCGTTGAGATTAGTCCGGACCCGCACGGGGGTTCACGGTCACCGTAGTTGAGTTCCCATCACGCTGCGGAACCGGCTGTGGACAGACCGAAAACCCGCCGAGGGAAGGATTAGTGCAGGCTTTCACCAATCGGGACACAAGGGTGCGTGATCGGCCTCAGAAATGGGGTGAACAGCACAGGGCGACGGCGATGTCGACCCTCCTGCACGTGGGGAACCTCACACGCTTCAACTCGGTTGGAGAGCAACGGAATTCGGCTGGTCGATCACTCCCGAATTCCTTTCCCTTTGGTCCCATTGAACTTTGCACGCTCGGTGAACAGCTGGCGCATTTCCGTCATCGGTCGGCCATCAGTCCGCGCAGAAATGCCAGGTCGACGACTTCCAGGGAGGTCACGACGGTGCGCCGGTCGGCCGGGGCGATGGGTGCCACGGACGGCACGGCCACCACCAGGCAGCCCGCCGCCTCCGCCGCCGCGACACCGGTCGCGGTGTCCTCCACGACCGCGCAGCGGGCCGGGTCGACGCCGAGTCCGGCGGCGGCGAGCAGATACGGGTCGGGGTACGGCTTGGTGCGCGCGACCTCGTCACCGGCGACCGTCAGCGCGAAGTGCTGGGGGCCGAGCGCGGTCAGGACGCGGTCGATGATGCGCCGGTGCGAGGCGGAGACCAGGGCCGTGGGGATCTCGTACTCCGCCAGCTCGGCCAGGAGTCTGGCGGCGCCCGGCATCAGCGGCAGGCTCCGCCCGATGCGGTCCTCGAAGCCCGCGTTGAGCAGGACGGACAGCTCGGCGAGGGTGATGTCGGCGCCGGTGGCCTCGATCAGGAAGCCGGCGCTGCGGGTCATGGGGCCGCCGACCACGACATGGCGCCAGGAGTCGTCGAGGGTGTGTCCGAGGGCGGCGAAGACCTCGACCTCTACCTCCCACCAGAAGCCCTCGGTGTCCACCAGGGTGCCGTCCATGTCGAGGAGTACGGCCTGGAGTGCTGAGCCTTCGGCCGTACGGGTTCCGAGCGCGGGGACCGTGCTGGTCATCCTGGCGCACCTCCTTGAGGGACGATCAGGCCGGCCGCCCCTGATACCAACAAGGGCGACCGGCCTGCGGTGGACCGACCAGTGTACGACTTATCCGATCAGTGTGCTTGTCCGTTCCGTGCGCACACCCGATCGGCGTACTCGTCCGCTCAGCGCGCGTTGAAGTACTTCGCCTCCGGGTGGTGGATGACGATCGCGTCAGTGGACTGCTCCGGGTGCAGCTGGAACTCCTCCGAGAGGTGGACGCCGATGCGCTCCGGCTCCAGCAGGGCGGCGATCTTCGCGCGGTCCTCCAGGTCGGGGCAGGCGCCGTAGCCGAGGGAGAAGCGGGCGCCGCGGTACTTGAGGGCGAACATGTCCTCGACGTCGGTGGGGTCCTCGCCGGCGAAGCCGAGTTCGGAGCGCACGCGCGCGTGCCAGTACTCGGCGAGCGCCTCGGCCAACTGGACGGACAGGCCGTGCAGTTCGAGGTAGTCGCGGTAGGAGTTCGACTCGAAGAGCTTCGCGGTCTCCTCGCCGATGCGGTTGCCCATGGTGACGATCTGGAAGCCGACGACGTCGGTCTCGCCGGACTCCTCCGGGCGGAAGAAGTCGGCCAGGCAGAGACGGCGGCCGCGGCGCTGGCGCGGGAAGGTGAACCGGGTGCGCTCGTTGCCCTCGTCGTCGAGGACGATCAGGTCGTCGTCCTTGGAGACGCAGGGGAAGTAGCCGTAGACGACGGCCGCTTCGAGGAGGTTGTCGGTCTGGAGCTTGTCCAGGAGGCCGCGCAGGCGGGGGCGGCCCTCGGTCTCCACCAGTTCCTCGTAGGTCGGTCCGTCGCCCGTGCGGGCCTGCTTGAGGCCCCACTGGCCCTTGAAGAGGGCGCCCTCGTCCAGCCAGGACGCGTACTCCTTGAGCTGGATGCCCTTGATGACCCGGGTGCCGCGGAACGGCGCCTCGGGGACCGGGTTGTCGACGGACACGTCGGAGCGGACGTGGCCCTCTTCGGGGCGCTCCTCGACCTCCACGGCGGCGCTCGCCCGCACCCGGCGCTGCTTCAGCTCGGGCAGCTTCGCGCCGGGCACGCCCCGCTTGACGCCGATCAGGGCGTCCATCAGGCGCAGACCCTCGAACGCGTCGCGGGCGTACCGAACTTCGCCCTCGTAGATCTCGTGCAGGTCCTGCTCTACGTAGGCGCGGGTCAGCGCGGCCCCGCCCAGGATGACCGGGTAGTCGGCGGCCATCTTGCGCTGGTTGAGCTCCTGGAGGTTCTCCTTCATGATCACCGTGGACTTGACCAGGAGGCCCGACATGCCGATGACGTCGGCGCGGTGCTCCTCGGCGGCCTCCAGGATCGCGGAGACGGGCTGCTTGATGCCGAGGTTGACGACGTTGTAGCCGTTGTTGGACAGGATGATGTCGACGAGGTTCTTGCCGATGTCGTGGACGTCGCCGCGCACGGTGGCGAGCACGATGGTGCCCTTGCCCTCGGCGTCCGACTTCTCCATGTGCGGTTCGAGATAGGCGACCGCGGTCTTCATGACCTCGGCGGACTGGAGCACGAACGGCAGCTGCATCTGGCCGGAGCCGAACAGTTCGCCGACGACCTTCATGCCGTCCAGGAGTGTCGCGTTGACGATGTCCAGGGCCGGGCGGGTCTCCAACGCCTCGGCGAGGTCGGTCTCCAGGCCGTTCTTCTCGCCGTCGATGATCCGCCGCTTGAGGCGCTCGTCCAGCGGGAGGGCGGCCAACTCCTCGGCGCGGCCCGCCGTCCGGGACTTGGTGGTGGCGCCTTCGAAGAGGGCCATCAGCTTCTGGAGCGGGTCGTAGCCCTCGCGGCGGCGGTCGTAGACCAGGTCGAGGGCCGTCTGGACCTCTTCCTCGGTGAAGCGGGCGATCGGGAGGATCTTCGAGGCGTGCACGATCGCCGAGTCGAGGCCCGCCTTGACGCATTCGTCGAGGAAGACGGAGTTGAGCAGCACGCGGGCGGCCGGGTTGAGGCCGAAGGAGATGTTCGAGAGGCCCAGCGTGGTCTGCACGTCCGGGTGGCCGGCCTTGAGGCGGCGGATCGCCTCGATGGTGGCGATGCCGTCGCCGCGGGACTCCTCCTGGCCGGTGCAGATGGTGAAGGTCAGGGTGTCGATGAGGATGTCGGACTCGTGGATGCCCCAGTTCGTCGTGAGGTCCTCGATGAGCCGCTCGGCGATGGCGACCTTGTGCTCCGGGGTGCGGGCCTGGCCCTCCTCGTCGATGGTCAGCGCGATGAGGGCGGCGCCGTGTTCCTGCGCCAGCTTGGTGACCTTCGCGAAGCGGGACTCGGGGCCGTCGCCGTCCTCGTAGTTGACGGAGTTGATGACCGCGCGTCCGCCGAGCTTCTCCAACCCGGCCCGGATGACCGGGACTTCGGTGGAGTCGAGGACGATGGGGAGGGTGGAGGCGGTGGCGAAGCGGCCGGCCAGTTCCTCCATGTCGGCGACGCCGTCGCGGCCGACGTAGTCCACGCAGAGGTCCAGCATGTGGGCGCCCTCGCGGATCTGGTCGCGGGCCATCTCCACACAGTCGTCCCAGCGGCCGTCCAGCATGGCCTCGCGGAACTTCTTCGAGCCGTTGGCGTTGGTGCGCTCGCCGATCGCCATGTAGGCGGTGTCCTGGCGGAACGGGACCGTCTGGTAGAGCGACGCGGCGCCCGGCTCGGGCTGGGGGTGGCGCTCGGTCGGCGAGGCCTCGCGGACCCGCTCGACGAGCCGGCGCAGGTGCTCGGGGGTCGTACCGCAGCAGCCGCCGACCAGGTTCAGGCCGTAGTCGTGGACGAAGTGCTGCTGGGCGTCCGCCAGGCCCTCGGGGTCGAGCGGGAAGTGGGCGCCGTCCTTGGTGAGGATGGGCAGACCGGCGTTCGGCATGCAGAGCAGCGGGGTGCGCGAGTGGCGGGCGAGATAGCGCAGGTGCTCGCTCATCTCGGCCGGGCCCGTCGAGCAGTTCAGGCCGATCATGTCGATGCCGAGGGGTTCCAGCGCGGTGAGCGCGGCGCCGATCTCGGAGCCGAGGAGCATGGTGCCGGTGGTCTCGAAGGCCATCGAGACGAGCAGGGGTACGTCGACGCCGGTCGCCTCCATCGCGCGCTTGGCGCCCAGGATCGACGACTTGGTCTGGAGGAGGTCCTGGGTGGTCTCCACGATCAGGGCGTCGGCGCCGCCGGCGAGCAGGCCCTCGGCGTTGGCCTGGAAGCCGTCGCGGAGAGTGGCGTAGCCGATGTGGCCGAGGGTGGGCAGCTTCGTGCCGGGTCCGATCGAGCCGAGGACCCAGCGCTGGCGGCCGTCGCGGGCGGTGAAGTCGTCGGCGGTCTCGCGGGCGATGCGGGCGCCGGACTCGGAGAGTTCCTGGACGCGCTCGGGAATGTCGTACTCGGCCATCGCGGAATGGTTCGCGCCGAAGGTGTTCGTCTCGACGCAGTCCACGCCGACGCCGAAGTACTCCTCGTGGACCGAGCGGACGATGTCCGGGCGGGTGATGTTCAGAATCTCGTTGCAGCCCTCAAGGTTCTCGAAGTCCTCAAGGGTGGGGTCCTGTGCCTGGAGCATGGTGCCCATGGCTCCGTCGGCGACCACCACGCGGGTGGCGAGTGCCTCTCGGAGCGCGGACACACGGGTCCGGCTGTCGGCAGAAGGGGTCAGTGGCGACGAGGCCATGAAGGGGCTCCCTGGAGTGCGACGGCTGTCGGCTTTGCGGCTTCCCTGGGAACCTCTCACGGAACTCCCCGGGGAGCGTGCACGTCGCCAGGGTAACGGGGTCGGGCCGAGGGATGCTCGAAGCGTCCATGGGGCGGACCGCGGTGACGGGGAGACGGACCGGGGTGACAGGAGGCCGATGGGGGTGACGGGGGCGGGCGATGGGGGTGACCGGGGCGGCCGACTGAGGTGACGGGCGGGTCAACGGCGTCTAGGTTCTCGCGACAAGTGACGCAACAGGAGACGTGACCGGAATCGGCCGACCATTAGCGGGAGGTCGGCATGGAACGGTAGTGTTCGACATTGCCGAACGGCGGCAGCGACGTCGCGCGTCGGCGGTCGAACGGGACGGAGGCAGTACGGCGATGGCACGGAACATCCAGTCGCTCGAACGGGCGGCCGCGATGCTGCGCCTGCTCGCGGGCGGCGAGCGACGGCTCGGCCTCTCGGACATCGCCTCGTCGCTCGGCCTCGCCAAAGGCACGGCCCACGGCATCCTGCGCACCCTCCAGCACGAGGGCTTCGTCGAGCAGGACGACGTCTCCGGGCGCTATCAGCTCGGCGCCGAACTGCTGCGCCTGGGCACCACCTACCTCGACGTCCACGAACTGCGGGCCCGCGCCCTGGTGTGGACGGACGACCTGGCCCGCTCCAGCGGCGAGAGCGTGCACCTGGGAGTGCTGCATCAGCACGGCGTCCTGATCGTGCACCACGTCTTCCGCCCCGACGACAGCCGGCAGGTCCTGGAGATCGGGGCCATGCAGCCGCTGCACTCCACGGCCCTGGGCAAGGTGCTGTCGGCCTACGACCCGGTCGCGCACAGCGAGGTCCTGGAGGCCGACCGCAAGCCCTTCACCGAGCGCACGGTGTCCGAGCTGGCCGACTTCGAGCACGTCCTCGACGTCACGCGCGCGCGGGGGTACGCGGCCGACGTCGAGGAGACCTGGGAGGGCGTCGCGTCCATCGCCGCCCCCATCCACGACCGGCGGCGCATGCCGGTCGGCGCGGTCGGCATCACGGGCGCCGTGGAGCGGCTGTGCCGGCCCGACGAGGACGGCGCGCTGCGCCCCGAGCTGATCGCCGCGGTACGGGACTGCGCCCGCGCGGTGTCCCGGGATCTGGGCGCCGGGCGGTTCTGACCAGCCAGGATCCATCCCCGATTCACAGCGAAAAAGAACCGGAACGTCATGAAGACGTTCCGGTTCTAGTCGTACCCTGGATGACAAAGTCGGCCAAAACGCCAAATCACCACACACGGTGTCCATCTGATAGCCGTCCGCATCGACCGCGAGATCGATAGCCCACAGCAATCAATAACGATCGTGTTTTCGATAACAGCACTCTTGACGCGCCTGTAACCCCGGAGCAAGACTCCCGTCCATCGGTCGGCATTGTCGAACACCTACCGGCAATACGCGCTAGAGTGTGGCAACGCCAAAGGCCGGCATCGCTCTCACCCCCGAGGGCGCACGAACCCCCGGCGGGACCCGGGGTTCGGCTTCCCTGGACGAAGGACAAAGGAGTCGCGGGTGTCCAGCTCCGACATCTTCATCGGCGAGACCATAGGTACCGCCGTACTCATCCTGCTGGGCGGTGGCGTCTGCGCCGCCGTCACGCTGAAGGCCTCCAAGGCCCGTAACGCCGGCTGGCTCGCCATCGCCTTCGGGTGGGGTTTCGCCGTCATGACGGCCGTGTACATCTCGGCACCGCTCTCCGGTGCCCACCTCAACCCGGCCGTGACGCTCGCCCTCGCGATCAAGGACGGTGGCTGGGACAACGTCCCGATCTACTGGGCCGGGCAGCTGCTCGGCGCCATGATCGGCGCGACCCTGGTCTGGGTGGCCTACTACGGCCAGTTCCAGGCCCACCTCACGGACAAGGAGATCGTCGGCGAGCCGGCGGCCAAGTCCGTGGAGGCCGAGGAGAAGGGCGCCGGACCTGTCCTGGGCATCTTCTCCACCGGTCCTGAGGTCCGCAACGTGGTGCAGAACCTCGCCACGGAGATCATCGGCACCGTCGTCCTGATCCTCGCCATCCTGACGCAGGGTCTGAACGCCAACGGCAACGGTCTCGGCACCCTGGGCGCCCTGATCACCGCGTTCGTGGTCGTCTCCATCGGTCTGTCGCTCGGCGGCCCGACCGGGTACGCCATCAACCCGGCCCGTGACCTGGGCCCGCGCATCGTGCACGCGCTCCTGCCGCTGCCCAACAAGGGCGGCTCCGACTGGAGCTACGCCTGGATCCCGGTCGTCGGACCGCTGATCGGCGGCGCGATCGCTGCGGGTATCTACAACCTGGCCTTTGCTTAGAACCGGACGAGAACCGGAACTCCGAGCACTGAAGCAGCAGTAGAACCAGTCCTCATGACCACGGAACCCCTCAGGAGCACACAGTGACCGACGCGCACACCGCCGGACCGTTCATCGCGGCCATCGACCAGGGCACGACCTCCAGCCGTTGCATCGTCTTCGACCGGGACGGCCGTATCGTCTCCGTCGACCAGAAGGAGCACGAGCAGATCTTCCCGAAGCCGGGCTGGGTCGAGCACAACGCCACCGAGATCTGGACCAACGTCGAGGAGGTCGTCGCCTCCGCCATCGAGAAGGCCGGGATCACCCGCGACGACATCAAGGCCATCGGCATCACCAACCAGCGCGAGACCACGCTGCTCTGGGACAAGAACACCGGTGAGCCCGTCCACAACGCCATCGTCTGGCAGGACACCCGTACCGACGCGCTCTGCAAGGAGCTGGGGCGCAACGTCGGCCAGGACCGCTTCCGCCGCGAGACGGGTCTCCCCCTCGCGTCGTACTTCGCCGGGCCCAAGGCCCGCTGGCTGCTCGACAACGTCGAGGGACTGCGGGAGCGCGCCGAGGCGGGCGACATCCTCTTCGGCACCATGGACAGCTGGGTCATCTGGAACCTGACGGGCGGTGTGAACGGCGGCAAGCACTACACCGACGTCACCAACGCCTCCCGCACCATGCTGATGAACCTGCACACCCTGGAGTGGGACGAGAAGATCGCCGAGTCCATCGGCGTCCCGATGAACATGCTCCCGGAGATCCGCTCCTCCGCCGAGGTCTACGGCGAGGTCACCGGCGGCCGCCTCGGCGAGCTGCTCGGCGGCATCCCGGTCGCCTCCGCGCTCGGCGACCAGCAGGCGGCCCTGTTCGGCCAGACCTGTTTCGCCGAGGGCGAGGCCAAGTCCACGTACGGCACCGGCACCTTCATGCTGATGAACACCGGCGAGAAGATCATCAACTCCTACTCGGGCCTGCTGACCACGGTCGGCTACCGGATCGGCAACGACGCGCCGGTCTACGCCCTGGAGGGTTCGATCGCCGTCACCGGTTCGCTGGTGCAGTGGATGCGCGACCAGATGGGGCTCATCTCCACCGCCGCCGAGATCGAGACGCTCGCGCTCTCGGTCGAGGACAACGGCGGCGCCTACTTCGTGCCGGCCTTCTCCGGTCTGTTCGCCCCGTACTGGCGCTCCGACGCCCGCGGTGTGATCGCCGGTCTCACCCGGTACGTCACCAAGGCGCACCTCGCGCGTGCCGTCCTGGAGGCCACCGCCTGGCAGACCCGTGAGATCACGGACGCCATGACGAAGGACTCCGGTGTCGAGCTCGCCGCGCTCAAGGTCGACGGCGGCATGACCTCCAACAACCTGCTGATGCAGACGCTCTCGGACTTCGTCGACGCCCCCGTGGTGCGCCCGATGGTCGCCGAGACCACCTGCCTCGGCGCCGCCTACGCCGCCGGTCTCGCCGTCGGCTTCTGGACCAGCACCGACGACCTGCGTGCCAACTGGCGCCGGGCCGCCGAGTGGACCCCCAACATGGCCGCGGAGAAGCGCGACCGTGAGTACAAGAGCTGGCTCAAGGCCGTGGAGCGGACCATGGGCTGGCTCGACGACGAGGAGTAAGAACCCCACATGACCAGTCAGTCCACCCTGCAGTCCGTGCCTGCCCTCGGTACGCACCCGGCCTCCGGCTCGAACCCGAGCCGGGCCGAGACCCGGGAGCAGCTCTCCAAGGCGACGTACGACCTCCTCGTCATCGGCGGCGGCATCCTGGGCATCTCCACCGCCTGGCACGCCGCGCAGTCCGGGCTGCGGGTGGCCCTGGTCGACGCCGGCGACTTCGCCGGTGCCACCTCTTCCGCCTCCTCCAAGCTCCTCCACGGCGGTCTGCGCTACCTGCAGACCGGCGCGGTGAAGCTGGTGGCGGAGAACCACTTCGAACGCCGTGCGGTGTCCCGCCAGGTGGCTCCTCACCTGGCGAACCCGCTCACGTTCTACCTGCCCGTGTACAAGGGCGGTCCGCACGGTGCGGCGAAGCTCGGGGCGGGCGTCTTCGCCTACTCCGCGCTCTCCGCGTTCGGCGACGGCGTCGGCCACCTCCTGTCCCCCGCCAAGGCGGCGCAGGACGTGCCGGAGCTGCGCACCCAGAACCTCAAGGCCGTGGCCGTCTACGGCGACGACCAGATGAACGACGCGCGCATGGCGCTGATGACGGTCCGCGCGGCCGTCGAGGCGGGCGCGGTCGTCCTCAACCACGCCGAGGTCACCGGCCTGCGCTTCACCCAGGGCCGGGTGACCGGCGCGGAGCTGCGCGACACCACCTCCGGCGACGAGTTCGGCGTGAGTGCCCGCCTGGTGCTCAACGCGACCGGCCCGTGGGTCGACCACCTGCGCAAGATGGAGGACCCGAACGCGGCGCCGTCCATCCGCCTGTCCAAGGGCGCGCACCTGGTCCTGAAGCGCACGTCCCCATGGAAGGCCGCTCTCGCCACCCCCATCGACAAGTACCGCATCACCTTCGCCCTCCCCTGGGAGGACATGCTGCTGCTCGGCACGACCGACGAGGAGTTCGAGGGCGACCCGGCGGACGTCTCGGTCACCGAGAAGGACATATCCCAGATCCTGGACGAGGCCGCGTTCTCGGTCCGCGACCAGCAGCTCTCCCGTGACCTGATCACGTACTCGTTCGCGGGCCTCCGCGTGCTGCCGGGCGGCCCCGGAAGCACGGCGAAGGCCAAGCGCGAGACAGTGGTGACCGAGGGCAAGGGCGGCATGCTGTCCGTCGCGGGCGGCAAGTGGACGACCTTCCGGCACATCGGCCGTACGGTCATGCAGAAGCTGGAGGCCCTCCCCGGCCACCCGCTCGGCGAGGACTTCGAGCCGATCTCCTCCCTCCCGAAGAAGCTCCCGCTCCCGGGCGTCGCCAACCCGCGCGCGGTCGCCCACCGCCTCCTGATCGACAACCCGGCACCGGGCCCGCGCATGGCGGCCGACACGGCGAAGCACCTGGCCACGCACTACGGCTCCCTTGCCTTCGACATCGCCCGACTCGCCAACGAGAACCCGGAGTTGGGCCGGCGCGTCCACCCCGACGCCCCCGAGATCTGGGCCCAGGTCGTCTACGCCCGCGACCACGAGTGGGCCGAGACCCAGGACGACGTCCTGCGCCGCCGCACGACCCTGACGATCCGGGGTCTGGCGACGGACGAGGTCCGCGCGAAGGTCCAGGACCTGCTCGACAAGAAGTAGTCGCTACGGCGCCGGTCGCTACGGCGGCTTTTGCTACGGCGTGACAGGGGCGGTTCCTTACGGAGGGAGCCGCCCCTTTGGCGTGCCCGGTTGTCAGTGCCGGATGTTTTCATGGGCGTATGAACAACGATCAAGCCTCCGCCGATGAACTCGCCGCGCTGCGGGCGGCGTTCGGCGTGGACGACGGCGGGGAGTCGGCGCTCGGCTGGGACGCGGTGCGCGCGTTCGAGGCGGAGCACGGGGTGGTGCTGCCGGAGCCGTACCGGACGTGCGTGGCCGAGATATCCGACGGGTCGTTCCAAGGGCCGCCGGAGTACGGCCTGTTGGGGCTGGCCGAGTTGCCGGACGACTGGGGCGACGGCGAGGCGGACCGGGACCCGGGCAAGCCCTTCCCGCTCGCGGCGGGGTGGTTGTGGGAGGAGGACGACGGGCCCTACGAGGACCCCGCCGCGGTCGTCGAGCAGGTTCTCAACCACGGCTCGATCGTGCTCGGGACCGACGGCTGCGCGATGAACTGGCACCTGGTCGTCACCGGCCCCCAGCGGGGGCACGTCTGGCATGTCACCGATGTGGGCGCCATGCCGTTCGGCGCGGAGTTCGGGTTCACGACCTCCGCGCCGGGGTTCGCCGGCTGGGTGGCGCACTGGGCGGCCGACAAGGAGTGGTTCGACGCGGAGTGAGGCCTCTCAGCGGAGTGACGTCCCTCAGACGAGCGCCCTGATGTGCTCCGGTGACGTCAACTCCTCGCGCCGCACGATCAGTTCACGCCCCAGCAGCAACGTCCGCCTCGACGCCGGAACCGGATCTGGCAGTGTCGTCAGGTCGGTCAGGTGGGCGAAGCCGATGATGCGGCGGACGATCTCCGTGCCGGCGTAGCCGACCGAGTCGGTCCAGACGCGGGAGAGGAAGCGGTCGAGGTAGGTGTTGTCGAAGAAGGTGTCGACGCGGGTCGGCCAGAGGCGGCGGAACTCGGTCTCGAACGCCTTCCAGGAGAGGGCGAGTTGGTCGGCGTGGTCGGTCGACGTGCCCAGCTCGCGGGCGCGTTGCTCCGACACCAGGACATTGGCCCAGTACAGGCCGAGGTCGTAGCCGATCGGGCCGACGAAGGAGAACTCGGGGTCGAAGACCCGTACCACGGGGGCGCCTTCGCGTTCGCCGACCATGACGCTGCCGGTGTGCAGGTCGCCGTGGAGGAGGGCCTGCGCGCTGGTCATGAAGGTGTACCGGAGGTCGGCGACCTCCGTGCGCAGGCGGCTGTCGGCCCGGAAGGAGAGGGCGAGGTCGGCCAACTCCGGGAGCCAGTGGTTGTGTTCGTGCTCGATGTACGGCTCGGAGAGCACCACGTCCTCGGTGATCTTGCACAGCTCGGGGCTCACCGAGGTCGCGATCAGCGCCTTGCGCTCGGCGGATTCCATGCCGAAGTCGCTGGTCGCGAAGGCGAGTTGGGCGACGAACTCGCCGATACGGACCGAGGTGTCCGGGCCGTAGGACGCGCCCTCGTTGAGGACCGTGCGCAGGACTTCCAGGTCGGACATGTCCTCCATGACGAGGGCGTAGTTGTCGGCGTCGTAGCCGTGGATCGCCGGGATCTTGTCGGGGGCGACCCGCGCGACCTGCTCGTAGGCCCGGGCCTCGGCGTCGGCGCGCTCGGGGCTCATCGGCCAGGAGGGTCCGGCGACCCGCACCCAGGGCAGCGCCTGCTTGAGGGCGAGGCTGCGGGTGCCGTCGGCGCTGGAGGCGAGGAACACCCGGTTCATGTTGCCGTCGGACACCTCGCGGACGTGAATGTCGGTCACGTCGTCCCAGTGGCCGCGCTCGTGCAGGTAGGCCGGGATGTCGTCGGTCTCCAGGATGCGGTAGCCCATCGTGCGAACTCCTCGAACTTCCTTATGCGGTGCGGCGCTTGGACAGGGTGAAGCTGAAGACCAGGGCGAGGATGAGGACCGCGCCCTCGACGACGTCCTGGGTGTAGTACGGCAGGCCCTTGATGGTGAGACCGGTGGTGATGATGCCGATGAGGACGGCGCCGAGGGCCGTGCCCCAGACGTTCGGGCGGCCCCGGCCGAGGACCGAGGTGCCTACGAGGGCTACCGCGACCGCCTCCAGCAGCTGCGAAGTACCGGCGGACACGTCACCCTGGCCGATCCGGGACGCCAGGATCAGGCCGCCGATCGAGGCGAGGACGCCGGAGAGGACGTAGGCGAGGGCCCGGTACGCGCCGACGCGGATGCCCGCCAGGCGGGAGGCCTCGGGGTTGGCGCCGATGGCGTACAGGACGCGGCCCCAGCGGGTGCGGGCGAGGAACACCCAGGCGATGACCGTCAGCGCGCCGAAGATCAGCACGGAGATGGGGATGCCGAGCATCGTGCCGCGGTCGATACGCAGGAAACCGTCGGTGAACTTGCCGGGCGCGGTGCTGCCGTCGGACTGGGTCATGCCGGCGGAGATGGACTGGCCGTCGACCAGGATGAGTTTGGTGCCCTGGATGACGAACATGGTGCCGAGGGTGGCCAGCATGTCGGGGATCTTCATGACCACGATCAGCAGGGCGTTGAGGAGTCCGGCGAGCGCGCCTGCCGCGATCACGGCGAGGATCGCGACTGTGCCTACCTGGTTGTACGTCACCATCGTCTTCGCGGCGACGGTGACCCCGAGCCCGGCGACCGCACCGACGGACATGTCCATCCCGCCGACGGCCATGGTGACGGTGACACCGAGGCCGAGGATCGCGGCGACGGACACGTACCGGAGGGTGTCGAGCATGGTCGCCGACTCGCGGAAGGAGCCCTCGCTCAGCGCGAAGTACAGGAAGAGCGCGACCGTGACGAAGATGAACCCGTACTTGATGACGGCGTTCTGGACGCGCACGGCGGTGGAGACGGAAGGCGGGGCCAGTGCCTTCGGCGCGGCCTCGGAGCTCTGGGTGGTGGTCATCGGGTGCTTCCTGAAGGGGCCGGCATCACACGGACGCCGAGATGGTCTGGATCACGCGGTCGCGTTCCGCGTCTTCGCCGTACGCGTCGAGGTGGATCTCGCCTGCCGCCAGTACGACGACCCGGTCGGCGATCTCCAGCACCTCGTCCACGTCCGCGGAGAGGACAAGCACAGCCGCACCCTCCGCGGCCAGCGCACGCGCCCTGCGGCCGATGTCACGCCGTGCGCCGATGTCCACGCCTCGGAACGGTTCGTCCAGGATGAGGACGCGGGGGGTCTCGGCGAGCCAGCGGCCGACGACGACCTTCTGCTGGTTGCCGCCGGAGAGTTCCTCCACCGTGCTGTGTTCGTCGCGGGCGACGACGCCGAGGGCGTCGATGGTCCCGCGGCCCAGGGCGTCCTCCCTCGCCGTGTTCACCAACCCCGCCCGGGACAGGGACTTGAGGAACGGCAGCGAGATGTTCTGGGCCACCGACCAGCCGGGGACGAGCGCGTCGGCGTGCCGGTCCTCGGGGACGAGGTGGACGCCGGCGCGGATGGCATCGGACGGGCGGCGGGGGGCGTAGGGCTTGCCGTCGAGGTCGACCTTGCCGGTGGGGAAGGGCTCGGCGCCGAAGAGGCCGCGGGCCAGTTCCGTCTTGCCCGCGCCCAACAGGCCTACGACGCCGGTGACTTCACCGGCGCGCAGGTCGAGGTCGAGGGGGGCGCGGCCCTCGAAGAGGTGGACGCCGTGCAGGCCGAGGACGATGTCGCCGTGTTCGCCGCTGCGCTGCGGGCGGGCGCTCGTCGCCTCGTGGGCCTGGGCGAGCATCGCGCGCAGGGCGCTGTCCCAGTCGAAGGGCTTGACCTGGTCGTCGGTGAGACCGCCGTCCCGCAGGACGACCAAGCGGTCGGCGAGCGCGTCGATCTCGCCGAGGCGGTGGGAGACGTAGAGGACCGCGATGCCGTCGTCGCGCATCTTCTCGACGAGCGCGAACAGCCGCTCGGCCTCGGTGGCGGAGAGTGCCGAGGTCGGTTCGTCGAGGATGAGCAGCCGGGGGCGGGTGGCGAGGGCGCGGGCCAGGATGAGCAACTGGCGGTCGGAGATGCCCAGTTCGGTGACGTCCCGGCGCAACAGGGCGTCGCTCCAGTCCAGTTCGAGACCGGCCTGGATCTCGCGGGCGCGGGCCAGCACGCGGCGGCCGTTCAGGAACGGGTTGCCGCGTTTCTGGGCCAGCTCCTCGAAGACCAGGTTCTCGGCGACCGTGAGGCCGGGCACGATGCCCTCGCCGATCCGCTGGTGGACCGTCTGGATGCCCAACTGTCGGGCGGCAAGCGGCGATTGGAGAGCTGCGGGCTCCCCTGCGACCCGCACCTCCCCGCCGTGGTCCGTGTGCACGCCCGACAGGATCTTGATCAGCGTGGACTTGCCCGCGCCGTTCGCGCCGAGCAGCGCGACCACGCTGCCCGGTGCGATGTCCAGCGAGACGGACTCCAGCACCGTCTTGCCGCCGAAGGCCATGCTGACGTCGCGGAGCGAGACCGCGACGCCGACGGCCGCCACGTCAACCGCCTTGTCAGTGGGCGACATTGGGGATCCAGTCCGCGGTGCTCACCTTGGAGAGGTTCAGGGCGGGCAGGGCCGCGCGCAGCTGGTCCATGTTCGCGATCTTGTTCTTGCGCAGGAAGTCCTGGGTGATGGCGACGGCCGGGAAGTCGACGGAGGTCTTGTTCAACTGGCCCGCCAGCTCAAGGGCCGCCGTACGGACGACGGCCGCGCCGACCGCCGACGGGTCGGTGCCGGCGGTGGCGACCCAGGGGCTGCCCGCGGCGGTCATGTTCTGGATGTCGGCGTTGGAGACGTCCGCGCCGAAGACCTTCACCTTGCTCTGGAGCTTCTTGTTCTGCACGGCGAGGACGGTGCCCTTGGCCAGCTCGTCGTAGGGGGCGAACACGCCCGCCACGTCGGAGTGTTGGGTCAGCGCGGCGGAGACCAGCGGAACGTTGTCCGTGGCCGTGGAGTCGGTGACCTTGCCGACCTTGAACTGCTGCTTCCAGCCGTTGGCGTCGACCGCGGTCTTCCAGACGGAGTTGCGCTTGTCGAGAGCCGCGTAGCCGGCCACGTTGACGTAGCCGACCTTCGCGTTCTTGCCGACCGTCTTGGCCATCACATCGAGGACGGCCTTCGCCATGCTGGCGTCGTCCTGCTCGGTGCTGATCACGGACTTGTTGGTCTGGTCGACGTCGTAGACGACGACCTTGATGCCCTTCTTCACGGCCTGGTCGATCTCGGGCTGGATCGTCGAGGGGAAGCCGTGGTCGACGATGATCGCCTGCGCGCCGGAGTTGATCGCCGAGGACAGGTCGGTGGCCTGCTTGGCGTTGTCGGCCTGGGCGTCGTACACCGTCAGGTCGATGCCGAGGGCCTTGGCCTGCGCCTTCGCGCCGTTGCCCCACTGCTCGAAGTAGTCGCCGGCGCCGCTCTGCCGCACCAGCGCCACCTTGACCGTGCCCTTGCTGAAGGGGGCCGGCTTCTTGCCCGTGGCGGCCGAGGCCGAGGCCGAGGTGTCGTCGCTGCTCTTCGAGGCGTCCGTGGACTGCGAGCAGCCCGCCAGGAGGAGGGCGGAGACGGAGGCCAGCGAGAGCGCGGCGAGGGGGACGCGGGTACGGGACATGAGGGGCTCCTGGTGCGGGGTGCTGCCGAGATGAGAGAAGGCGCGATGAGAGAAGGACGGAGTGCTCACCCGGAGCAGGGGGCGAAAACGCGCCATCGCACGAAGGGTGCGCCACCGTCACGAACGGTGGGACAGGCGGCGGGACGGCCCGCGATGCGGGGCGCGCCGGGGGCTCCGGGTGTGGTCAGCGACAGCGGGCTGTGGTCGACCGGAGCAAGTCCACGTACAGCCGCCGCACGAGCAGCAGCGTCTTCATAAGGAGATCATGAGAATGTTTTCGGCCATTGGTCAAAGGGATGGAAGCGGTTTCTCAAAGAGTGAGACAACGACTACGTCACACCCGGTCCGTTCACCGACGGCGGTTACCATCACGGAACCGGCTCCCGACCCGGCACAGTGAGGCCCCGATGAAGACACCGCGCGCGACGACACCCCCCATGAGCTGCATGTGGCGCTGTCCCGACGCACGCTGTCCGGGCTGACCGACTGTCCGCCGCCGTCGCCCCGCCGCCCCTTCTTCTCCTCCCCCACCCGTCCGGTGCTCGTCCCAGCATCCGGACATCCCTCCCACCTTTCGGAGTTGTTCCCATGACGCTGCTCACCACCTGGGCCGAGTCCGGCCCCGAGACCCTCGTGCGCCGTACCGCCGACCCCGTCGAGATCGCCGCCGCGCTCGCCCCGATCGGCGTGCGCTTCGAGCAGTGGCCGATCCGCGAGGACGTCCCGGCCGACGCCGACAGCGACACCGTCTTCGCCGCGTACGGCCCGGAGATCGACAAACTCAACGCCGAAGAGGGCTTCACCACCGTCGACGTCCTCGGCCTGCACCCCAGCGACGACCCGGAGTACCCGGCGAAGGCGGCGGGCGCCCGCGCGAAGTTCCTCCAGGAGCACACGCACGACGACGATGACGAGGTCCGCTTCTTCGTCTCCGGCTCGGGCATCTTCTACCTGCACGTCAACGGCGAAGTGAACGCCGTCTACTGCGAGAAGGGCGACCTGATCGGCGTCCCGCGCGGCACCACCCACTGGTTCGACATGGGCACCGAGCCCGCCTTCACCGCGATCCGCTTCTTCCACGAGGAGGACGGCTGGGTCGGCAACTTCACCGGTTCGACCATCGCCTCGCGCTTCCCCGACTACGACACGATCCACGCGGGCTTCCAGCAGGACAAGGCCGCCGCGTGACCTTGCGGTACACCGTGGACGCCGTGGTGCTCGACATCGAGGGCACCACGAGCGCCACGGGTTTCGTCGTCGACGTGCTCTACCCGTACTCCCGCTCACGCTTCGCCGCGCTGCTCGCCGAGCGGAGCGACGATCCGGCGGTGGCCCGGGCGGTCGCGCAGGTCCGCGAGCTGACCGGCGACCCGCACGCCGACGCCGTACAGATCGAGAAAACGCTCAACACCTGGTTGGACGAGGACCGCAAGGCCACGCCCCTCAAGACCCTCCAGGGCATCATCTGGTCCGAGGGCTTCGCCCGCGGCGACCTCGTCTCGCACTTCTACGACGACGTCGTACCGGCCCTGCGCGCCTGGCACTCGGCGGGTCTGCGGCTGTACGTCTACTCGTCCGGCTCGGTGGCCGCGCAGCGCGCGTGGTTCACGTCCAGCCCGGAGGGCGACCTCCTGCCGCTGGTCTCCGGTCTCTACGACACGGAGAACGCCGGCCCCAAGCAGGAGCCGGAGTCGTACCGCCGTATCGCGGACGCGACCGGCGTCGAGCCGTCCCGGCTGCTCTTCCTCTCCGACCGGCCCGGCGAGCTGGACGCGGCCGTGGCCGCGGGCTGGCACGCGGTCGGTGTACTGCGGCCGGGCGAACCGTATTTCGAGCAGGGCGTCGGCGACCACGCGCAGGCGGGGGCGTTCGACGAGATCGGCATCACCAGTTCAAGGAGCACCACGTGACCAGCGAGATCAGTGACCTCGACCTGAAGGAGGCGGGGGCTCAACTCGCCGCCGAATCCGCTCGGTTCGCCTCTTTCGGCTGGATGCGGGGGACCTCCGGTAATTTGTCCGTGGTTCTGGGCCGGGATCCGCTGCGGCTGGCTGTGACGGCTAGCGGGCATGACAAGGGTGAACTGACGGCCGACGATGTGGTGTTGGTGGACGCCGATGGTGCGGCTGTCCGGGGTGGTAAGCCGTCTGCCGAGGCCGAACTCCACGCTCGTGTTGCCGCGTTGACCGGTGCGGGTGCCGTCGTTCATGTGCACACCGTGGCGTCCGTTGCCATGGGGCGGCGTGAACCGGGCGGGATCGTGTTCAAGGATGTCGAGATGCTCAAGGGTGTTGGGCAGCCTGCGCATGATGTCGAGGTGACCTTGCCTGTCATCGTCAACAGCCAGGACATGAAGGTGCTTGGGGATCGGCTGGAGGCGGCTCGGGATCCTCGGATGCCGGCCGTTGTCGTCGCCGGGCATGGGCTTTATGTGTGGGGTGCGGATGCTCGGCAGGCTCGGCATCACACTGAAGTGGTGGAGTGGTTGCTGGAGTTGGAACTGACGCAGCGTTGAGCGTTGTAGTCACAGCGCCGGCCGGTGGGGGCTGGGCGCGCCCCGCGGCGGAGCCGCAAATCGACACAGCCCCGCGCCCCTAAAAGCCAAAGCAGGGGCGCGGGGGCTTGGCTACTTCAAGTAGTCGGCCGGGAGTTCGCCTGACGACACTTCCAACACGCCCCGTTCCGTGACCAGTCCGGTCACCAGGCGGCCCGGGGTTACGTCGAAGGCGGGGTTGTGGCCCCGCGACTCCGCCGGAGCCGTCCGTACTCCCGACCACTCCAACACCTCGGCCTCGCCCCGGAGTTCGATGTGGATGGCGTCGCCGGTCTCGGTCGAGAGGTCGACCGTGGTCGTTGGGGCCGCCACCAGGAACGGGATGCCCGCGTCCGCGCAAGCGAGGGCGACGCCCACCGTGCCGACCTTGTTCGCCGTGTCGCCGTTGGCCGCGATGCGGTCGGCGCCGACGATGGCCGCGTCGACCTCGCCGCGCAGGATCGTGCCGGCGGCGGCGCCGTCGGCCTGGACGTAGTGCGGGATGCCTTCCTGGACCAACTCCCAGGCGGTCAGGCGTGATCCCTGGAGCAGGGGGCGGGTCTCGTCGGCGTAGACGACCTCCAGCCGTCCCCGCGCGTGGAGTTCGCGGATGACGCCGAGCGCGGTGCCCCAGCCGGCCGTGGCCAGCGCGCCGGTGTTGCAGTGCGTGAGGATGCGCAACGGCCGCTCCACGCCCGCCTGTTGGAGCCTTTCGAGCAACCAGTCAGCGCCGAAGGCGCCCATCGCGCGGTTGGCGGCGACGTCCTCGCGCTGGACGGCGGCGGCCTCCTCCAGCACCGCTTCGAGGCCCTCGTCGAAGCGGGTCATGACCCGGTCCACGCACACCATGAGGTTGACCGCGGTGGGGCGGGCCTCGCGGACGCGGGCGACGGCCGCGCGGGTCTCGGCCTCGGTCCAGCCCTTGCGCTCGCCCTCGATGAGCGCGATCGCGACGCCGTACGCGCCGGCCGCTCCGATCGCGGGTGCGCCGCGCACCACTAGGCGCTGGATCGCGTCGACCAGAGTGTCCACATCGTGGACAGCCACCGTCTCGTTGCGATGCGGGAGCAGGGTCTGGTCGATCAGCGCGAGACCGGTTCCGGTCCAGTCGACCGCGCGCAATTCCTGGGGCATAACGGGACACTCCTGCTGGTCCGATGGTGTCGGACACCGTACATGACCTGGAAGAACCACAGTTCGAGACAGTCGAGCGGGTGTCTCAAAACGAATGTTAAAGTCCAGCACCCGCAGCCCGAAGGCCGAGACGAAGGAGGACGTGTGCTGCTGACCATGCGCCGTTTCCTCGATCACGGCCGCTGCGCGAGTGACTGCTGTCGACGCTGACCTGTCCCTCTCGCGTCCGCTCCTCGTCTCACCCCGTCTCACCATCTGGTCGCACGCGCTCCCGCCGGAGCGTGCCTTGCCGTACCCCGGAAGGTCTCCATGCCCAGCAGATCCCGCCGTACCCTGCGTCTGGCCGCCGTGGCCACGCTCATGGTCACCGCCGCCACCGCCTGCAACGCCGCCGCGAAGACCGACGCCTCGGACAGCGCGAGCGGGGGCAGCGGGAAGTCGTTCACGCTGGTCACGCCGGACGCGGTCGGGCAGAACGAGTTCCTGAAGCTCGCCGTCACGGGCGTGAAGGCCGCCGCGAAGACGCACGACGGGACCGAGAAGGTCTACGAGTCGACGGACACCGCGTCCCAGCAGCAGAACGTGCAGGCCGCCGTGGACGCGAGCCCGAGCGTGATCGTGCTGGTCGGCTTCGAGTTCGCGGATCTCGTGGCGCAGCAGGCGAAGGCGCACCCGAAGCAGCAGTTCCTGATGATCGACGCGTGCACGACGAAGACGTATCAGAACGTCACGTGCGCTGTCTTCCGTGAGCACGAGGGTGTCTATCTCGCGGGCGCCGAGGCCGGGTTGCTGAGCAAGAGCGGCAAGGTCGGCGCGGTGGACGTGCTCGACACTCCCCAGTTCCGGCGCTACAGCGACCCGTTCGCGGCCGGTGCGAAGAAGGTCGCCGCGAAGACGTCCGCGTCGACGCGCTTCGTCGGCGGCCAGTCCCCGTTCGACGACTCGGCGCGCGCCAAGGAGCAGGCCAACTCCCTTCTCTCCAAGGGCACCGACCAGATCATGGCGGCCGCCGCGGCCGGCAACTACGGCGTCTTCGAGGCTGCGAAGGCCAAGGGCGCGTTCGCGTATGGCGTCGACGTCAACCAGTGCGTCTCCTCCCCCGGCACGGTCGTCGACAACGTGATCAAGAAGACGGACGTCGCCGTGGAGAAGGGCGTCGAGCAGGTCCTCGCGGGCAGGACGGGCACCTCGGTGTCGTACGGCCTGAAGGAGGGCGGCATCAGCCTCACCGGGCTTGAGGCGGGCGTCGACTCGTCGAAGTGCGTGATCGCCCAGCACAAGGACGTCCTCACGAAGGTGAAGGCGCTGCGCGACCAGATCGTCTCCGGAAAGCTCAAGGTCGATGACCCGGCCGCCAGTTGACCCAGCGGTCGAGCTCCGGGGAATCACCAAGCGGTTCCCCGGCACGCTCGCCAACGACGCCGTCGACCTGACCGTCCACCGCGGCGAGATCCACGCCCTCATGGGCGAGAACGGCGCCGGCAAGTCCACCCTCATGTCGATCCTCTACGGCATGGAGCGCGCCGATGCCGGGTCGATCCGGATCGATGGCCGCGAGGTGACCTTCGGCGACCCGAGCGCGGCGATGGCCGCCGGACTCGGCATGGTCCACCAGAGCTTCAAGCTGTTCGACTCGCTGACGGTCGCCGAGAACGTCGTCTACGCCGCCAAGCCGCGCCGTTTCGGCCTGGTGGACCGGGCCGCGGCCCGCCGCCGGGTGCGGGAGCTGGCGGAGGAGCACGGGCTCGCGGTCGATCCGGACGCCCGGGTCGGCGAGCTGCCGGTCGGGCTGCGGCAGCGCGTGGAGATCCTGAAGCTGCTGCACCGTGGCGCCCGCACGCTGATCCTGGACGAGCCGACCGCCGTGCTCACGCCGGCCGAGGCGGACGCCCTGTTCGCGGTCCTCAAGTCGCTGGCCGCGCAGGGTCGTACGGTGATCCTTGTCACCCACAAGCTGCGCGAGGTGCTCGAAGGCAGCGACAACGTGACCGTGCTGCGGGACGGCCGGGTGGTCGCCCGCCTGGTCACCGCGGACACCTCCGCCGACGAGATCGCGGCCGCGATGACCGGCCGCGCGGTCGAACTGGACCGCGTGCACGCGCCCGGGACACCCGGTGACGTGGTCCTGGACGTGAGAGACCTCACCACGGACGCCGTCCACGATGTGGGACTCACCGTCCACGCCGGGGAGATCGTCGGCATCGCGGGCGTCGCCGGCAACGGCCAGAGCGAGCTGATCGAGGCCCTGGCCGGGCTACGGCCGGTCGTCTCCGGCCGGGTCACGCTCAAGGGCCGGGACATCACCCACGTCTCCGCCACCGAGCGCCGCGCGCAGGGCCTCGCCTACGTCCCCGAGGACCGGCACGCGGTCGGTACGGCACCGGCGGCGTCCGTCGCGGACAACCTCGCGATGGGCCACCACCGAACGTCCCTGTCCACCAAGGGACTTCTGCCGCCCGCGTCCGTACGCGCCCACGCCGGGCGGCTGATCGACCGCTTCGGCATCAAGGCGGCCACCCCCGAGGTGCCCGCCTCCGCGCTGTCCGGCGGCAACCTCCAGAAGCTGCTGATCGGCCGTGAACTCGCCCACGAGGCACCGCTGTTGCTCGTCGAGCAGCCCACGCGCGGGGTCGACATCGGCGCCATCCAGAACATCCACGACCAGATCGTCGCCTACCGCGACGCCGGTCACGCCGTCCTCCTCGTCTCCGCCGAACTGAGCGAGATCCGGGGCCTCGCGGACCGGGTCCTGGTCATGTACGAGGGCCGGGTCACGGCGACGTACACGAAGGACGAGGCGGACGAACGGTCGCTCGGACTCGCCATGGCGGGCGGAGCCGTAGCGCCGACGGAGGCCGTCGACTGACATGACGCACACGCAGATACCGCGCATATCAGGGGTGTTGCGCTCCCCCATCACCTTCTCCGTGCTCGCGGGCCTGGTCATCGGCGCCCTGTTCCTCGTCGGCACCGGCGCGGACCCCTTCACGGCGTACGGCGCCGTCCTCACCGGCTCGCTCGGCGCGGACGGCATCGGCTCCACGCTGAGCACCGGCACCAGCGTGCTCGGCATGGCGCTCGCGCTGGCGATCCCGTTGCGGGCCGGGCTGATCAACCTCGGCGGCGACGGACAGATGGTCCTCGGCGGCATCACGGCGGCCGTGACCGGCCTGTACTCGCCGCTGCCCGCACCCCTCACCGTCGCACTCGCGCTGCTCGCGGGCATGGCGGCGGGCGCCGCCTACGCTGCCCTGGCCGCCCTGTGCGAGAACAGCCTCGGCGTTCCGCTCCTGGTCAGCAGCCTGTTGCTGAGCTACCCGGCGGTCTCGCTCGCCTCCTACCTGGCGCGCTACCCGCTCAAGGAACCTGGCTCCAGCCTCCCCCAGACCCGGGCGATGCCGGACGGTGTGGCGCTGCCCGCGTTCGGCGACTCGACGGTCACCATCGGACTCGTCCTGGTGGTCCTCGCGGCAGCCGCGTACTGGTTCACCGACAAGCGCACGGCGTTCGGCTACGAGATCCGCATGACCGGCCTCAACTCCCGCTTCGCCGCCTACGCGGGCGTCGAACGCCGGGGCCTGACCCTCAAGTTGATGTCCGTCTCGGGTGCGCTGGCCGGACTCGTGGGCGCCATCGGGGTGTTGAGCTTCCCGTACCGCTTCGTCGACGGCTCGCTGACCGCACCCGGCTACACCTGGACGGGACTTACGGCCGCCCTGCTCGCCGCTGCGGCCCCGTTCGGCACGGTCGTCGCTTCCTTCTTCTTCGCCGTCCTCGCGGTCGGCGGGCTGGCGATGGAGCGGACGACCGAGGTGCCGCGCGAGCTGACGCAGGTGCTCCAGGCCATTGTGATCGTGTTCCTGGCGGCCCGACTGCGCTTCCCGACGAAGTGGTTGAGATTCGGCAGGCGTACTCAGGAAAGCGGGGCCGTCTGATGTTCTTCGACTCCGATCTGCTGATGTCGGCGCTGCGCGCGCTGACCCCGATCCTGCTGGCCGCACTCGGCGGTGCCCTGTGCGAGCGTGCGGGCGTCTTCAACATCGGCCTCGAAGGCATGATGCTGATGGGCTGCTTCACGTCGGTGGCCACGAGTTGGTTCACGGGCAGCGCCTGGCTCGGCGTGCTCGCCGCCGCCCTCGCGGCAGCCGCGTATTCGTTGATCCTCGCGGTGGGCACGGTAACTCTGCGCGGGGACGCGGTGGTTCTCGGAATCGCCATGAATCTCCTGGCAGTTGGCCTGACCAGCTTCCTGCTGCGTACGGTCTTCGGTGTGCAGGGCACTTTCGACGATCCGTCACTCGCCGGGCTGCCGTTGGTCGGTGGCTTCACCCCGCTCGCGTATCTGGCGTTCGTCGCGGTCGCGGTGGCCGCGCTGATGCTGTCCCGGCATGTGTGGGGGCTGCGGCTGCGCGGGGTCGGCGAGGCACCGGACGCGGCGGCCACGCTCGGGGTGAGCCCGGCGAAGTACAAGTACGCGGCGGTGCTGATCTCCGGTGTCCTGTGCGGGCTCGCGGGGGCCCAACTCGCGCTCGGCAACGTCACGTTGTTCTCCGAGAACATGACGGCGGGCCGGGGCTGGATCGCCGTCGTCGCGGTCATGCTCGGCCGCGCGGCACCCGTCGGCGTGCTGCTCGCGGCGCTGCTCTTCGGTCTCGCCGAGGCCGCCGGCTTCCGCCTCCAGGGCGTCGGCCTGCCCCAACAGGCCACCGATGCCGCGCCCTACGTCGTGACGCTCGTCGCCCTCTTCCTCTCGACGGCCCGCCGCCGTCGCCGTACCGCCAACTCCCCTTCCGGAGCCACCACATGACGCAGGACCTGCTGCCCATCACCCGCATACCGCGCATCGGACTTCCGGCGCACGCGGTCGTCGTCGGCGACCCGGCGCGCGCAGCCGCCGTGGCCGCGCTGCTGGACGGCGCCGAGGAGGTGTCGTACCACCGCGAATACCGTGTGTTCAGCGGGAGTTGGAAGGGCCTGCCGGTCACCGTCGCCTCGCACGGGGTGGGCGGCCCTGGCGCGATCCTGCTGTTCCAGGAACTGGCGGACGCGGGGGTCCGTACCTTCCTGCGCTTCGGCACGGCGGGCGCGATGAAGCCCGGCATCGGCGACGGCGACCTCGTCATCGCGGAGGCGGCCGTACGCGACGACGGCGTCACGCAGCAACTCCTCCCGCCGGAGTACCCGGCCGTCTCCTCCCCCGAGGCCGTCCTCGCCCTCCAGCGCGCGGCCCGCGAGGCCGACGCCCCGCACCACCGCGGCATCGTCTGGACCCGCGCGGCCTTCCAGCCCGGCCTCCTCCCCCTCTTCTCCTACGACGGCGCCGGGCTCGCGGCGATCGAGATGGAGCTGTCGGCGCTGCTGGTGACGGCGTCGCTGCGGGGTCTGGTCGCGGGCGGGGTGCTGGTCATCGACGGCGCCAACGCCGATGAACTCGTCGACGCGGAGACCACCGGCGGGTACGACCCGCACCGGGGTGTCGTCGCGGCCGGTGCCGAGCGGGGCGCGGTGGTCTCGCTGGAGGCGCTCCGACTGCTCGCGGAGGCCCAGGAGTTCACGGGATGAGCACCTTGAACATCGACCTGTTGGTGCACGGCGGTGACGTCCTCACCGTCGACGAGGCCGGAACTGTCGTACGGGACGGGGCAGTTGCCGTCCACGAGGGCGAGATCGTCGCCGTAGGGCCGACCGCGGAGCTGACAACTCGGTTCACGGCGACGGAGTCCATTGACGCGTCGGGCTGTCTCGTCCTGCCCGGGCTGATCAACACGCACACCCATCTCGCGATGACGCTGCTGCGCGGTCGCGCCGACGACGTGACTCTCCAGGGCTTCCTGGAGCGGGTGTTGAAGTGGGAGGCCGAGCTGCTGACGCCGAAGAACGTGGCGGCGGCGGTGCGGCTCGCGGTGGCCGAGAGCGTGCGGGCCGGGGTGACCTCGGCGCTCGACATGTACTGGTTCCACGAGGCGGCCGAGCAGGCGGCCCGCGAGACGGGCTGGCGGCTGCACACCGGGCCCACCTTCATGGACGTACCGGAGCCGCCGGACGGTATCGCCTACGAGGACCGACTGGACTGGGCGCGAAGGGACTTGGCGGCCCGGGGCCCAGCACGTCCCGGCCTGCGCCCGATCCTGTTCGCCCACTCGACCTACACCCTCGCCCCCGACCAGCTCGTCGAAATCGCCGCCCTGGCACGGGAGTTCGGGGCGCTGTTGCACATCCACGCGGCGGAGAACCCGACCGAGGTCGCCACCGTCGAGGTCAAGTACGGCAAGCGGCCTGTGGAGTTGCTCGACTCGCTCGGGCTGCTCGGTCCCGATCTGCTGCTCGCGCACGCCGTGGACCTGACCGCCCTGGAGATCGCGGCGCTGGCCCGCACGGGCACGTCGGTCGCCCACTGTCCGGTGTCGAACCTGAAGTTGGGCTGCGGAATCGCGCCGGTACCACGGCTGTTGAGCGCGGGCGTCACCGTCGGACTGGGCACGGACGGCGCCGTCAGCTCCAACACGCTGGACGTGCTGGGCGCCGTACGGCAGGCGGCTCTCGTGCACAAGGCGGGCGGCGACCCCACGGCGGTCGGCGCCGAACAGGCCGTACGGATGGCGACGATCGAGGGCGCGCGGGCGCTGGGCCTGGGTGATCACCTGGGTTCGCTGGAGGCCGGGAAGCGGGCCGATCTCGTCGTGCTCGACCTGAACGCGCCACATCTGCGGCCCCTGCACGACCCGTGGTCGACGCTCGCCTACGCCGCGCACTCGGCGGACGTACGGGACACGGTGGTGGACGGCCGGGTGCTGATGCGGAACCGGACACTGGGCACGCTGGACGAGGAAGCCGTGCTCGCGGAGCTCGAATCACTTGCCTGAGCTGTGGATTTCCCTCCCGTTCAGCCTGCTGAACCCGCATAATGCACCTGATACATCGGACGTCTGAGCAACAGGAAGGCCGGCCATGGCAGTCACCGATGAGGCGATCGAGAAAATCAAGGGAATGATCGTCTCCGGCGCGCTGCGTCCCGGGGACCGGCTGCCCAAGGAGAGCGAACTCGCCGCCGAACTGGGCCTGTCCCGCAACTCCCTGCGGGAGGCCGTGCGCGCCCTGTCACTGATCCGCATCCTGGACGTACGGCAGGGCGACGGCACGTACGTCACCAGCCTCGATCCCCAACTCCTGCTGGAGGCGCTGAGTTTCGTCGTCGACTTCCACCGCGACGACACGGTCCTCGAATTCCTGGCCGTACGGCGGATTCTGGAGCCGGCGGCCACCGGGATGGCGGCGCTGCGGATCAGCGAGCAGCAACTGGACGCGCTCTCCGCGCAGTTGGACGCGCTGGGCGGTGCTCCCTCGGTGGAGGAACTGGTCGCGTGCGACCTGGAGTTCCACCGGGGCATCGTGCAGAGTTCCGGCAACTCGGTGCTCTGCTCGCTCCTCGACGGTCTGTCCGGGCCGACCACGCGGGCCCGGATCTGGCGAGGTCTGACCCAGGAGGACGCGGTCAGCCGCACCCTGCACGAGCACCGGGCGATCCTGGGCGCGCTGCGCGACCGGGACGCGGAGGCGGCGCGGTCGTGGGCGACGGTGCACATCGCGAGCGTGGAGCAGTGGCTGCGTTCGACCCTGTGATCGAGTGACGCGCCCCGATGATCCATCGGAGGAGTGACCGGCCCGGACGGGACCGCACAGGATGGCGATCTTGTGTGTTCGACCGTCCCGGACGGGGCAGGCATGGGTTCACTCCCCCGTGCAAGGGGGCTGCGGGCGCCCCCGTCGGACGCCGTAAGGTTGGGGCGTACGCGAGGGCAGATCGGAAGGAGGCGCTGGGTGATCGAGCTGGAGGGGGTTCCCGAGCTGATCGACCCAGTGATGGTGGCCGCGTTCGAGGGCTGGAACGACGCCGGCGACGCCGCTTCCACCGCGGTCGCGCACTTGGACAGGGAGTGGAAGGGCGAGGTGTTCGCGGCGCTGGACGCCGAGGACTACTACGACTTCCAGGTCAACCGGCCCACGGTGTGGATGGACGCCGGGGTGCGAAAGATCACATGGCCCACGACGCGCCTCTCGGTGGTCCGGGTCGGCGGCGAGAAGCCGCGCGATCTCGTCCTCGTCCGGGGTATCGAACCGTCGATGCGCTGGCGCTCGTTCTGCAACGAACTGCTGGGCTTCGCGCACGAGTTGGGCGTGGAGCTGGTGGTGATCCTGGGCGCGCTGCTCGGTGACACCCCGCACACGCGTCCGGTGCCGATCAGCGGCACCACGTCGGACTCGGACCTGGCGCAGCGGATGGACCTGGAGGAGACCAAGTACGAGGGTCCCACCGGGATCGTCGGCATCCTCCAGGAGGCGTGCACGCACGCGGGCGTACCGGCCGTGTCGCTGTGGGCCGCGGTGCCGCACTACGTGTCGCAGCCGCCCAACCCGAAGGCCACTCTGGCGCTGCTCAACCGCCTGGAGGACCTGATCGACGTGCGCGTCCCGCTGGGCGAGCTGCCCGAGGACGCGCGCGCCTGGCAGGTCGGCGTGGACCAGCTGGCCGCCGAGGACAGCGAGGTCGCCGAGTACGTCCAGACGCTGGAGGAGGCCCGCGACACCGCGGAGCTGCCGGAGGCGTCGGGCGAGGCCATCGCGCGTGAGTTCGAGCGGTATCTGCGCAGACGGGACGGCGGTGGCCCGCAGCCCGGGGGCCATGCCACGGCGGACGGCAGCGACAGTGCGTCGTATCTCCGGGACAACCCGGGCGGCGGCCGTACGAAGCCGCAGCGGCCGGCGAAGCCGGACACGGAACCGGAGGCCGACGCGGACGACGAGGACTCCTCCGAGGAGTGAGTCCGCCGGTCGGCGGGGTGTGAGACAGGGGCGGTTCCTCCCGGGTGGGAGGAACCGCCCCTGTTCTGTGCGCTGTTGCTGTTGCTAGAGGGCCACGCCCAACAGGGCGTCCACCGCGCGCGAGACGACGCCGGGGGCGCCCTCGTCGCTGCCGCCCCGGTCCCGCTGGAGCGCCGCCCAGCGGTCGACGGCGGCGAGTGCGGCCGGGGCGTCCAGGTCGTTCGCGAGGGCTTCGCGCATCTCCTCGACGAGTGTCACGGCGGAGGGGCCGTCGGGCCGGGAGACGGCGGCACGCCAGCGGCCGAGCCGGGCGACCGCGTCCGCGAGCACCTGGTCGGTCCACTCCCAGTCGGAGCGGTAGTGGTGGGCGAGCAGGGCGAGCCGGATGGCGGCCGGGTCGACGCCCTCGCGGCGCAGCGCGGAGACGAAGACGAGGTTGCCCCGGGACTTCGACATCTTCTCGCCGTCGAGGCCGACCATGCCGGCGTGGACGTAGGCCTTGGCCATGGGGAACTCGCCGGTCAGCACCTGGGCGTGCGAGGCGCCCATCTCGTGGTGCGGGAAGGCGAGGTCGGAGCCACCGCCCTGCACGTCGAAGCCCATGCCGAGGTGGTCCAGGGCGATGGCCACGCACTCGATGTGCCAGCCGGGCCGTCCCTGCCCCAGCGAGCCGCCGTCCCAGCTCGGTTCGCCCTCGCGGGCGGCCATCCAGAGCATCGGGTCGAGCGGGTTCTTCTTGCCCGGGCGGTCCGGGTCGCCGCCGCGCTCGGCGGACAGGAGCCGCATCGCGGCCGCGTCGAGGTTGGAGACCTTGCCGAAGTGGGGGTCGGACCCGACGGAGAAGTAGGTGTCGCCTTCGAGTTCGTAGGCGGCACCGGCGTCCCTGAGGCGCTCGACGAGTGGCACGATGCCGGGTATCGCCTCGACCGCGCCGATGTACTGCTTCGGGGGCAGCATGCGCAGGGCGGTCATGTCCTCGCGGAAGAGCGCGGTCTCCTTCTCGGCGAGGGCGACCCAGTCGACGCCGTCGCGCTCGGCGCGCTCCAGGAGCGGGTCGTCGACGTCGGTCACGTTCTGGACGTAGTGGACCTGCCGCTTGGTGTCGAGCCACACGCGCTGCACGAGGTCGAACGCGTTGTAGGTCGCCGCGTGCCCCATGTGGGTGGCGTCGTACGGCGTGATGCCGCAGACGTAGATACGGGCGACGGGACCGGTGTCAGGGGTTACCAGACCGCCGGTCGCGGTGTCGTGGATCCGGAGGTCGCGGCCCTTGCCGGGAAGGGCGGGGACCTCAGAAGCGGGCCAGGCATACATGTCATGAGCGTAACCGGACGGATGATCCGTTTACGAACCGGACCAGGCCGGATGACCGGTTGGGCGCTCTTGCGCGCTCCCCGCTCGTATGCAGTCACACCGGCGGCCACGGAATCGCCGGCCACTCCCCGCTCGGCTCGGGATGCTTGCCTGCCGCGAGCAACGCGTCGACCCGCGCGCGCGTGGCGTCGAGTTCCACGGTGGTGATCAGCTCGGCGAGCTTCGCGGCGAGTCCGCCGCCGTCCTTCAGCGCCTCCCTGAGCGCCTGGAGGACGTCGACCGCCTCCGGAGTGAGCGGCTCGCCCGCCCAGCCCCACAGGAGGGTGCGCAGCTTGTTCTCGGCGTTGAAGGTGACACCGTGGTCGATGCCGTAGAGGCGGCCCTCGTCGGCGGGCAGTAGATGGCCGCCCTTGCGGTCGGCGTTGTTGATGACGGCGTCCAGGACGGCGAGGCGCCGCAGCCGCTCGTCGTCGGCGTGCACCAGGAGGGCGGTTTTCCCCTCGCCGACCTCGGCGAAGCCGATGGCCTTCCAGCCCGGCTCGGGCTCCTCGGCGTCGACCAGGGCGAGCAGTTCGGACTCGGGCGCCGTCTCGATCCACAGCTGGCACATGCCCTCGCCGTGCGGCCCGTCGCGCAGCACGGTGGTCGGCACGAGGCCCCAGCCGGTCGCCTCGGAGACCTCGTAGGCGGCGACCTCGCGCCGGGCGAGGTTCCCGTCGGGGAAGTCCCACAGGGGGCGCTCCCCGGCGACGGGTTTGTACACGCAGGACGCCTCGCGGCCCTCGTGGGTCACGGAGCAGAACAGCACCGCGTTCGAGGCCTCGCGGATGCGTCCGCGTACCGTCAGCTCACCCTTGGCGAGCAGCTCGGCCGTGGTCACGCTCCGCGGCGGTATCCGTTCTGGCGCGGACATACGTGTCCTTCCGGGTCGAGCGGGAGGCTGCACAGCGGGCAGGGCGGCCGGCCGGCGTTGACGACGTCCAGGGCCCGCTTGGCGAAGGCGCGGGCCTGGGCTCCGGTGAGGCGGACCCGCAGCATCGGGGGTCCGTTCTCCTCGTCCTGGAGGAGGCGCTCCTCGGCCTCGGCGAGGTCCTCGTCGGTGTCGGCGTCGAGCTCGACGAGGGCCTGCGCCTCGACGATCATGCGCTGCTCCTCGCCGTCCCAGGCGAGCGCCATGGTGCCGACGCGGAACTCCTCCTCGACCGGCGTCTCCAGGGGGCGGGTGTCGGAGATCTCGGTGGGGGTGACGGCCGGGACGGCCGCGCTGCCGCCACTGCGCCGTACGACCTCGTCCAGAAGCTCGTCCATGCGCTCGGCGAGCGCGGCGACCTGCGTCTTCTCCAGGGCCACGCTGGTCACCCGAGGACCGGTGGCGGCCTGGAGGAAGAACGTACGGCGCCCGGGGAGTCCGACCGTGCCGGCTACGAAGCGGTCCGGTGGGTCGTAGAGGAACACCTGACGGGACACGTCCTGTCTCCATTGGAATCGACTGCTGACAAGTGCGGCGCTACTGCGACCGCTTCACCCTACTGCGGCCGACGATCACGGTGCGCCCGCGCCGCCCCCGACCGTGGCCTCGTCGCCCGGGGGCTCCTCGCGCGGCGCCAGGGAGGCGAGATCACCGGTGTCCCCGAGCCGTACGAGATAGGGCCTGAGACGGGTGTAACGGATCGCTGTGATGGAACACGGTTCTACAGAGATCCGCTGAAAGAGGTCCAGATGAAGTCCGAGTGCGTCCGCGACAAGGGACTTGATGATGTCGCCGTGCGAGCACATGAGGTAGACGGCGTCCGCGCCGTGATCGCGCTCCACGCGCGCGTTCCACTCGCGTACGGCCTCGGCCGCGCGGGTCTGCATCGCGCGCATCGACTCGCCGCCGGGGAACGCGGCGGCCGAGGGGTGCGACTGGACGACCTCCATCAGGGGCTCGCCGCTGAGCTCGGCGAGCTTGCGGCCGGACCAGTCGCCGTAGTGGCACTCCCCGATCCGCTCCTCGGTGTGCGGCCGCAGTTCCGGGCGGGCGTCGAGGAGGGGCTGGAGGGTCTCCTGGCAGCGCTGCAACGGGCTGGCGACGACCTCGGCGATCGGCAGCGCGGCGAGCCGTCCGGGGAGCGCGGCGGCCTGGGCGTTGCCGCGCTCGTCGAGGGCGACACCGGGCGTCCAGCCGGCGAGCACTCCCCCGGTGTTGGCGGTCGAACGTCCGTGCCGGACAAGGATCAACGTGGGCATGCCGACAAGGGTAGGCGCACGCCAGGGTGCGGGTTCGGGCGGACGGCGGGAGAATGCGCACCGTGATCGTCGACTACGCCATCTACCGTGACGGACGCCGGACGGAGGGACCCGGCGACTTCTCCGACGGCCTGGACCACTGCCGTCGGGTGGGCGACGCCTTCGTCTGGATCGGCCTCTACGAGCCCACGGAGAAGGAGTTCGACCGCGTCACCCAGGAGTTCGCCCTGCACCCCCTGGCCGTCGAGGACGCCCTCACCGCGCATCAGCGCCCGAAACTGGAGGTCTACGACGACTCACTGTTCGTGGTCCTCAAGCCGGTGGGCTACGAGGCGGACAGTGACGTGGTCACCTCCGGCGAGGTCATGGTCTTCGTGGGCGACTCCTTCGTAGTGACCGTCCGGCACGGCATGGAGGCCCCTCTGGCGGCCGTACGGCACCGTCTTGAGGAGGAGCCGGAGATGCTGCGGCACGGGCCGACGGCGGTGCTGTACTCGATCGCGGACGCGGTGGTCGACCACTACGTGGACGTGGCGGGCGAGTTGCAGACCGACCTGGAGGAGCTGGAGGCGGCGGTGTTCTCGCCGACCGGCGGCGGCTCGCGGACCACGGCGTCGCGCATCTACGCCTTCAAGCGGCAGATCCTGGAGTTCCGCCGGGCCACGGGACCGCTGGCGCAGCCGCTGGCCCGGCTCGCGGGCGTCGGCCTCGCCGGGGACCGGGTGCCGTTCGTGAACGACAGGTCGCGGCCGTTCTTCCGTGACGTGAACGACCACCTGATGAAGGTCAACGAGTCCGTGGAGGGCCTGGACCGGCTGGTCTCGGACGTCCTGTCGGCGCACCTCGCGCAGACCAGCGTCCGGCAGAACGACGACATGCGGAAGATCTCCGGCTGGGCCGCCATGGCCGCCGTCCCCACGATGATCGCGGGGATCTACGGCATGAACTTCGACCACATGCCGGAGCTGCACTGGCTGTGGGGGTATCCGGCGGTGATCCTGCTGATGGCCGCCCTGGAGGTGCTGCTGTACAGGACGTTCAAACGGCGCGGCTGGCTGTGACCCTCATGCGAACTCGGGTGCCGCGGTGGCCGGTCCGCCGAGGGCGTCGCGTCGTTCCGGCATCCTCAGGGACACCATCCGCCGCCAGCCGCCGAGCCGTTCGTACGCGTACACGGCGTGGATGCCCGCGGCGAGCACGGCCGACTTGGCGCGCGGCCAGCCGAGGACGCGTCCCATGTGGGCCATCACCGCGAGGCTGACGTCCCGGTAAACGCGGATCTCCGCCAACGCGCACGCGCGGAGCGTCCGTTGGATGGCGCGGCCGTGTCCGGCGGCGGCGAAGCGCAGCAACTCCTCGTGGCAGTAGGCGAGATGGTTGTCCTCGTCGTTCGAGATCACGCGTACCGCGCGGCCGAGGTCGGGGTGGTCGGCGAAGTGCCTGCGCAGCAGGTCCATCTGCTCGGAGGCACGCTGTTCGGTGACCCGGCTGTGCGCGAGGTAGGTGACGACGTCCTGGACGGTCAGCGCCGACTCGCCCTTGAGCTTCTCGTGCGCGAGACCGATGCCGTGCCGCTCCAGGAGCATCGTGTAGTCGGTCTCGGCGGGCACCCGGACGGGTTCGAGGCCGCGCTTCTTCAGAAGGGCGTTGAAAATGCGCCCGTGCTTGTCCTCGTCGGCGCCGTGCCGGCTGATCTTGGGGGCGAGGTCGCGTTCGGTCGGCGGGACGAGCACGGCGATGCGCCCGTTCTCCCAGCCGCCCTGGGACTCGCCGCCGGCCGCGATGGAGCAGAACAGCCGGAAGGACTCGTCGTTGTCGAGGATCTCCTGGAACAGACTCTTGGCCGACAGCATCTGGACGCACCTCCATGCAGGATTCCGCCGCATTCCGCAAAGAACGAGTCAAATGCGACGTCAGAGGTGCCGCAACAGCACTGTCGGACAACTCCGCCAAAAGGAGGACTACGGATGTCCCGTCAGGGGCGTAACCGCACGGGCCGCCGCGCGTTGTTCCCCGTGACGGCCGTGGCGGGGAAGACCCCCCGAGCCCCCACCACGGCCGTAGAAAACTTCCGTACGGCAGAGTCGCGTCACGCGAGACCCGCGCGCTCCAGTGCTTCGGTTCCGGCGCGGAGCGCGGCGATCCGCTCCTCCAGGGTCCAGCCCGCCGGGGAGAGCGTCAGGGTGGTGACGCCGGCCGCCGCGTACTCCTTCATCCGGTCCGCGATGCGGTCCACGGAGCCCAGCAGGGCCGTCTTGTCGATCAGATCGTGCGGGATGGCGGCGGCGGCGCCCTCCTTGTCGCCGGCCAGGTACTTGTCCTGGATCTCGGCGGCGGCCGCCTCGAAGCCCATGCGCTGGGCCAGCTTGTTGTAGAAGTTCTGCTGCCGGCTGCCCATGCCGCCGACGTACAGCGCGGTGTACGGGCGGAAGGTGTCGGCGAGCTTCTCGACGTCCTTGTCCTCGCCGAAGGCGAGCGGGACCGTCGGGACGATGTCGAAGCCCTCCAGGGTCTTGCCGGCCTTCTCGCGCCCGGCCCGCAGGTGTCTGATGGCGGTGTCCTCAAGATGCTCGGCCGAGGGGAAGATCAGCAGCGCGCCGTCGGCGATCTCGCCGGTCTGCTCCAGGTTCTTCGGGCCGATCGCCGCGATGTAGAGCGGGATGTGCTCGCGCTCCGGGTGCACGGTCAGCTTGAGGGGCTTGCCCGGGCCGCCGGGCAGCGGCAGCGTCCAGTGCTCGCCGTCGTAGGACAGGCGCTCGCGGGTCATCGCCTTGCGGACGATCTCGACGTACTCACGCGTGCGTGCCAGCGGCTTGTCGAACTTGACGCCGTACCAGCCCTCGGAGACCTGCGGGCCGGAGACGCCGAGGCCGAGGCGGAAGCGGCCGCCGGAGAGCGAGTCGAGGGTCGCCGCGGTCATCGCGGTCATCGCGGGCTGGCGGGCCGGGATCTGGAAGATGGCCGAGCCGACGTCGATGCGCTCGGTCTGCGCGGCGACCCAGGTGAGCACGGTGGCCGCGTCGGAGCCGTAGGCCTCGGCGGCCCAGCACACCGAGTAGCCGAGCCGGTCGGCCTCCTGCGCCACGGCGAGATTGTCGCCGTCCATTCCGGCACCCCAGTAGCCGAGGTTGATCCCGAGCTGCATGGCAGACCCCTTACCGATCAGTAACGTCGCTGTTGTGCCGACCCTAGCGCGAGGTGGTCCGGGCGGACAGGACGGGTGCCGGTGAGTGATCACGGAGCGTGCCGTGCGACCGACTGTGGATCATCGTGGAAATCGGTTATCCACAGGCCACCACACCGCAGGTTCAGGCCAGTAATCTCGGCGTTCATGGAGCAGAGGCATCTCGGCCGTACCGGCCTTCGTGTGTCCCGGATCGGACTCGGCACCCTCACGTGGGGGCGCGACACCGACGAGCATGACGCCGCGGACCTCTTGAAGGCGTTCTGGGAGGCCGGCGGCACCCTCGTCGACACGGCGGACGTGTACGGCGACGGGGAGGCCGAGTATCTGCTCGGGCAGCTCATAGAAGGGCTCGTGCCGCGCCGGGACCTGGTCATCTCGACGAAGGCGGGGAGCGTGCCCGACCCCGACCGCCGCTTCGACGGCTCGCGCGGCCATCTGCTCGCCGCGCTGGACGCCTCGCTGGCCCGCCTCGGCACGGACTACGTCGACGTGTGGCACATCCACGGCTTCGACCCGTTCACGCCGCTGGAGGAGACCCTCCAGGCCCTCGACCTGGCGGTCAGCAGCGGGCGGGCGCGCTACGCGGGTGTCTCGAACTACTGCGGCTGGCAGCTGGCCAAGGCGGCGACCTGGCAGCTGTCGGCGCCGGGCACGCGGACGCGGCTGGCGAGCACGCAGCTGGAATACTCGCTGCTTCAGCGGGGCGTGGAGCGCGAGGTGCTGCCGGCCGCGCTCGACCTGGGCATCGGGCTGCTGCCCTCCTCGCCGCTCGGGCGCGGGGTCCTCACCGGCAAGTACCGGCACGCGACCCCGGCCGACTCGCGCGGCGCCTCGGAGCACATGGCGCCCTTCGTCGCGCCGTATCTCGACGACACGGCGGCCCGCATCGTCGACGCGGTGACCATCGCCGCGGACGGGCTCGCCGTGACGCCCCTCCAGGTCGCCCTCGCCTGGGTCCGCGACCGGCCCGGGGTGGCCGCCCCGATCGTCGGCGCGCGCAACGCGCACCAGCTCACGGCCGCATTGTCAGTGGAGGCCCTTAGTCTTCCTGACGAGATCTGCCGAGCGCTCGACGATGTGTCGGCGCCTCTGCACCGCTATCCCGATCACGACTGGAGCACGCTGTGAGCACGGACCCGGAGACCACGGAGACCTCGCCGTCCGAGGACACGGGCACGGACGCCGTGGAGGACGCCGAGGGCGCGGGGGCGGACGTAGCCTCGGGCACCGAAGGCACGGCTCCTGAGAGCACCGGGGAGGACCCGGCCGCGGAAGGCACCGACGGCACCGGTGAGGCCAAGGCCGAGGCCGCCGCCCCCGAACTGTCCGAGGCCGCCGCCGAGTTGCTGGCGCAGCAGGCGGAGCGGGAGCGCATCGAGCGGCGGAAAGCGGAGAAGGCCGGGCCCATCGCGGCCGGGACCAAGCTCACCGGCACGGCCGCCGATCTGCTCGCGGCGGTACGGGCCGTGGAGAGCGGCGAGAAGCCCGTGACCACCCCCTTCGCCAAGCCGGAACCCGCCGCCCCGCGCCGATCGGCCGCCCCCGAAACGGTGCGACAGCCACAGCCCGTCCCGACCGAGCCCGGCGCCCCCGCGACCGAGACCGTCGAGTCCGTACGCCGTGTGCTGGCCGAGGGCGGCGCGCCCGAGACACTCGCGGCGCAGGTCGCGGCGGCGCTCGGCGAGGGCGGGGACGATCAACTCCGCGAGGACCCCTGGCAGTTGCTGCGCGTCCCGGGGGTACGGCCCGAGCAGGCCGACGGGTTCGCGCGGGCGCTGCTCGGCGCCGAGTGCGCGCCGGACGACGAGCGGCGGGGTCGCGCGGTCATCGGCTGGCTCCTGGAGCAGGCGGCCCTGGCCGGTCACACGGCCCTGGAGGCGGCGGCGTTGACGGCCGCGATGGCCAAGCAAGGGGTGCCCGACCCGGACGCGGCGACGCAGAGCGCCATCGCCGAGGGTGAAGTGCTGGTCTTCCAGGACGCGTTGGACGAGCCCGCGGTCCCGGTGCAGCGCACGGACGACGCGTCCGACGAGGAGGCCGAGGAGCGTCCGGTCCGCGTGCTGATCGGCCTGGAGCGGTACGCGCTCGCCGAGGAGAGCCTCGCCGACGGACTCGCCAAGCTGATCAACTCGGTGCCGAAGGAGGACGGTTCGGCGGCGGACTGGGAGCAGGCCGGTGCCGCCAAGGGTTCCACCGGCGAGCTGATCCGCGCGGTCGCGGGTCATGGGCTGGTCCTCCACACCGGCGGTGAGGCGTCCCTGGAGGAACCGGCGGCGCTGCTCCGCGCGGCGGCGGGGTTCGGGTTGCGTGTCTGGGCCGCCGCCCACAGTCCGGTCGGGCGGGACCGGTTCGCCGCGTTGCTGACGCGGTCCGCGGAGTCGGAGGGTCCCGCGTCCGCGGAGTCGGAAGGTGCCGTGTCGACCGACGGCCCCCGCGCCGCCACCGTCGCCGGGCTCCTGTCCGGTGCCGAGGGCCCCGGGCGGGACGCGGACGGTGCCCTCGATCTGGATCTGCTCGTCGTGCTGGACGCGCCTCAACTGGACGTCGAGACGGCGGCGTTGGTCAGTGAGTCGTTGCCGGACGGGGCTCGGCTGGTGCTGGCCGGTGACCCCGGGGTGTTGTGGTCGGCCGGGCCCGGGCGGGTGTTCGCCGATCTGCTCGCGTCGAAGGCCTGCCCCCAGGTCGTGTCGCGGCGGCCGGATCTCGGTCCCGTGGGCGAGCTGGTCTCGGGCATCGGTATCGGTGAGCTGAACCAGGTGGAGGCTCCCGGCAAGGAAGTCGTGATCGTGCCGGTGCGGGACGCCGGCGAGGCCGTGCACCGGACCGTGCAGCTCGTCGCCGACTCGGTGCCCCGGGTGATCGGCGTCCCATCCGAGCAGACGGTGGTGATCACCCCGGGCCACGGCGGCGCGGCCGGCACCCGTGCCCTCAACGTGGCGCTGAAGGAACGGCTCAACCCCGGGCCCGGCCGCTTCGGCGGCTTCGACCCCGGTGACCGGATCGCGTACTCCCCCGCCCCGGGTCGTACGGTTCCCGGCCGGGTGGTGAACGCCGACGCCGAGGGGCTGCACCTGGCGTGCGCCGGCGGCCCCGTCGTCGTACCGAAGGAGCGGGTCGAGCAGTCCGTGCGGCACGGGTGGGCGTTGACCGCGCACCAGGCCGTGGGGGTGCGGTGGCCCGCGGTGGTCGTGGTGCTGCCCGGGGACGCGGCGCAGGCGCTCAGCCGGCCGTGGGTGTACACGGCGTTCAGCCGGGCCGACCGGCATCTGTCCGTGGTGCACGGCGTGGACCAGGCGCTGCCCCGGGCCGTCGCCGAGGTCCCGGCCAAGCCGCGTACGACCCGGTTGCCTGTGCTGCTGCGACCGCAGGTCCCGGCGGGGGTCTGAGCCCGGACGACACGGACGACGGACGGCGGCGGTCACCGAGGAAGTCAGTCCCTCGGTGACCGCCGCCGTCGTGGTCCCAACAGCCGGGCGCGGCGCGGATCAGCGGTCCGCTTCCAGCGCCTCCAGGTCCTCGTCCTCGTCGAGATCGGCGTCCAGGTCGGGATCGAGTTCGTCCTCGGCCTCGTCCACCTCGTCGATGTCGTCGATCTCGTCGTTGATCTCGTCATCGAAGACCGCGCTGACGTCGAAGCGGCACACCACCCGCTGCGGATCGACGCCCTCGAAGGGGGCCTCCAGCCAGGCGCCGGGTTCGGCCGTCTCGTCGGCTGCGGTCACCCACAGCGTGGAGTCGCCCTCCTCCAGCCCGAACTCCTTGGGCCGGGAGGCGATCTCGTCCGCCTCGAACTCGTCGAAGAGGATGCCGAGCGCACCGTGGATCGTGCCGGAGGCCTCCGTGCCCGTGCCGTCGCCGACCGCCGCCTCGACCCGCTGCGCCTGGGCCAGCAGCCGCTGCGGCTCCGCCACGGCGTAGTCACGGCGGATCAGCACGCTCACCGCGTTCGGCTCCTCGGGGCCGGTGTACGGCGGCAGGGAGTCGTCCGTACCGGGGATCTCGAAAGGCGTGACCTCGTCATAACGGTCGTAGAGCAGCTCGTCGTAGACCTCGGCGGCCGCGGCGAGCTGGTTGAACGCCTCGTAGACGGCCGGGTCGTCCTCCCCCGACCGGCCTTCGACCGCGGCCAGGTGGCGGTCGAGCGCGGTCTTGACCGCCTCGGCGGCGGCGCGTACCTCGGCAGCGGTGGGCTGCGCAGCATCAGACATAGTGCAGACGCTATCCGTACCGGGGCTCTGCCCGCACAATAGATGCGATGCCGGAATACGAATTTGTCGACGTGTACGTACCGCGCGGGGTCTCCCGCAAGGACGCCACACGTCTGCTGACGGACCATGCCGAGTACGGACACTGGGAATTGGACCGACTGAGCCTGCTGCGCGACGGCAGTCGCAGGGTGCGGCTGCGCCGGCGGATCATCCGCCAGGTGCGCGCCACGTGGTGAGCTGAGCCGGACGCGACGGAGCGGGCCCCGACGGTGCGGGGCCCCTCCGTCGCGCGGATCACATGTCCCGGTTCACATGTTCCGATCCACCTGCCTCGGGTCACATGTGCCCGGGAGTCACACCGAGGCGCGCGCCTTGCGGTACAGCACCGCGCCCGCGAGCAGCGCGCCCGCGCCGACCGGCAGGGCGAGGCCGAGCGGCAGTTCGCTGCCGGTGTGCGCGAGATGCGCGCCGCCCGGGGTCTGGACGGCGGACTGCGCACCGGGCTGCGTCACGTGCGCGGAACCGGTCGGCGCGTGAACGCCCTTGATCGGCGAGGTGCCCGGCGAGGTGGGGTGGGTGGGCGTGCCGGGAGTTCCCGGGTGGCTGGGCGTGCCGGGGTGACCCGGCGTTCCCGGCGGGGTGGTCCCGTGACCGCCGTGGCCGGGAGGCGTGCCGTGGTGATGACCGCCGCCCGGGTGGTGACCGTGATGGCCCTCGCCCGGAGGGGTCCCGTGGTGACCGCCGCCGTGGTGACCGCCACCGTCGGGCGGAGTCCCGTGGTCGTGGCCGCCACCGTGGTGACCACCTCCATGGTGACCGCCGCTCCCCGGAGGCGTCCCGTGGTCATGGCCGCCGCCGTTCCAACTCCCGCCGTTGGCACAGTCGTTGCCGGTGACGGCGTTGCCGATGCCGATGACGTCGATGCTGTTGCCGCAGACGTTCACCGGTACGTCGATGGGTACCTGGACGTGGTTGCCGGAGCCGACGCCGGGCGAGTTCGAGGCGTGTCCGCCGGCGTGCGAGCCCCCCGAGCCGCCGTGCGCGCCGTGTCCGCCGGAGCCGGTGTGGCCGCCCGACGAGCCGTAGCCCCCGGAGTCGCCGTACCCACCGGAGTCCCCGTACCCACCCGACGAGCCGTGGCCGCCGCTCCCGTGACCGCTTCCGCCGCCCCCACCCGGATTGGCGCACTTGTTGCCGACCGCCGGGTTGAGGATCCCCACCACGTTCACGGTGTTGCCGCAGACGTTGACCGGCACATGCACCGGTGCCTGCACGGTGTTGCCGGACAGTACGCCTGCCGAGTCCGAACTGGAGCCGCGCGCGCCCGAGTCGGCGTGGGCGACACCGCCCGCGGCGGCGATCACCCCGGTCGCGGCCGCCACGGTCATCAAGCTCTTGCGGGTAACCTGTCGCATTTCTGAATTCCCCCCTGCCTTCATTCCTGACTGAATTTCTCGCGCGATTTCTCGCACAAAGACCATCGGCCCCGGAGCGCATGGCGCGCGCTCCGGGGCCGAGGATGTGGTCACCCCTCAGAGGGACGACGTCACTTGTTGACGCAGGTGTTGCCGAAGGCGGGGTTCAGCAGACCGATCACCGAGATCGTGTTGCCGCACACGTTCACCGGGACGTGCACGGGAACCTGGATGACGTTGCCGGAAACGACACCCGGGGAGTGCACAGCGGCACCCTGAGCGCCGGAGTCGGCGACGGCCAGACCCGCACCCGCGAGAACCAGGCCACCGGTGGCAGCCGCAGCGGCGACGACCTTCTTGATCATTATTCCTCCTTGTTGGCAAAAGCGATCTCGTGTTGCCGATCGCATCACCTGTAACGAGGAGGGAGTAATGGAGCTACGAGCTTATGAGCACATTCACCCGTCCCAGTGGCTTCCGTACGCGCGGTCGAATTCCGGCGTCAACCGACGTCGACCGGTGTTTCAGGACACGGTTTCAGGACACGCCTTCAGGACGCGTCGATGAACCGGTCCAGCACCCGCACCCCGAACTTCAGCCCCTCCACCGGCACCCGCTCGTCGACCCCGTGGAACATGCCCGCGAAGTCCAGCTCCGGCGGCAGCTTGAGCGGGGCGAAGCCGAAGCCCCGGATGCCCAGGTCGTCGAAGGACTTGGCGTCCGTGCCGCCGGAGAGCATGTAGGGGATGGCCTTCGCGGTCGGGTCCTCTGCCAGCAGCGAGGACTGCATGGCCTCGACCAGTGGCCCGTCGAAGGTGGTCTCCAGGGCCTTGTCGGAGTGGACGCCCTCACGCTTCACGTTCGGCCCGAGAATCCGGTCGAGGTCGGCGAAGAACTCCTCCTTGTACCCGGGCAGGAACCGCCCGTCGACGTTCGCGGTGGCCTCGCCGGGGATGACGTTGACCTTGTAACCGGCGTTCAGCTGCGTCGGGTTGGCGGTGTTGCTGAGGGTCGCGCCGATGAGCTTGGCGATGCCGCCGAGCCGCTTGAGGGTGGCCTCCATGTCCTCGGGGTCGAGCTGGGTGCCGAGCGCGTCGCCGAGTTCGTCGAGGAAGGCGCGCGTCGTCTTGGTGACCCGTACCGGGAACTTGTGCCGGCCGATACGGGCGACCGCCTCCGACAGCTCGGTGATCGCGTTGTCCCGGTGGATCATCGACCCGTGCCCGGCGGTGCCCGCCACGGTCAGCTTCATCCAGTGCATGCCCTTCTCGGCCGTCTGGATCAGATAGAGCCGCCGCTCCTCGCTCACCGTGAACGAGAACCCGCCGACCTCGCTGATGCCCTCGGTGACGCCCTCGAACAGTTCGGGGTGGTTGTCGACGAGGTGCCGCGCACCGTACGTACCGCCCGCCTCCTCGTCCGCGAGGAAGGCGACCACGATGTCGCGCGGAGGCCGGCGCCCGCTGCGCAACCGGTCGCGGACGACCGCCAGGGTCATCGCGTCCATGTCCTTCATGTCGACCGCGCCGCGCCCCCACACGCACCCGTCCGCGACCTCGCCGGAGAAGGGGTGGTGGGTCCAGTCCGCCGCGTTCGCCGGTACGACGTCCAGGTGGCCGTGGATGAGGAGCGCGGGCCGGGAGGGGTCCGTGCCCTCGATCCTGGCCACCGTGGACGCGCGTCCCGGGTGCGACTCGAAGATCTCGGGTTCGAGGCCCACCTCGGCGAGCTGCTCGGCGACGTACTCGGCCGCCTTGCGCTCACCGGGTCCCGAGTGGTCGCCGTAGTTGCTGGTGTCGATCCGGATCAGCTCGCGGCAGAGGTCCACGACCTCGTCCTCGCCGGTGACGCCCTTGGCCGTGTCCGTGTCGCTCACGCTGCTTCCTCCCACTGTCACTGCTGGTGGTCCTCCCCCATCCTCTCTCCCCATCGCGCCGCACCCCAAGGGCGGTCCCGGCCCGTCACACGCCGTTCACGCGGGACGCGAGCGGGAACAGGGGGTGATCGGCCACCCCTGGAAGCCTGGTAATGTTTCCTTCGTCGCCGCGGGGAAACTTCGCGCGACAAACACCTTGTCCGGGTGGCGGAATGGCAGACGCGCTAGCTTGAGGTGCTAGTGCCCTTTATCGGGCGTGGGGGTTCAAGTCCCCCCTCGGACACATCGCAGGCGAGGGCCGCGACCACCAAGGTCGCGGCCCTCGCCGCATTTGTGGGGGATGTCTCCTTCGCTTCGAAGATCACCAGGTCAGAGCGTTGCCGGACGCTCACGGAGCGCCCCCGTTCGGCTCCCCCGAGTGGTCGTCGGCAGGCCAGGAGCCTAGCGTCGTACTAAAATTTCCGGCTTGTTACGGAACGGAGCTGGAGCTGGACAACCCGCGGCGCACCTGCGGGCCCGCCGGCGCCCCGGAAGTTACCGGGCTTGAGACGCGAGGACCGATGGCAGCCATACACGAGAGCAGTGCTCTCGGCTCGCTCGACGATGAGATCCGCACCCAGTTCGGCGATACGGCACGTTTCTCCGCGGCGCCCGCCGCCTCGGCCCGCACCCTTGTCGACATCCTCGACGCGTCGGTGCGGTCGTATCCCGACGAACTCGCCCTGGACGACGGCACCGTCCGCCTCACCTACCGTGCGCTGGCCGTCGAGGTGGAGACCCTGCGCCGCACCCTGGCCGCGGCCGGTGTCGGCCTCGGCGACCGGGTCGGCGTGCGCGTCCCGTCCGGGACCAACGACCTCTACATCGCGATCCTCGCCGTGCTGGCCGCCGGTGCCGCCTACGTCCCCGTGGACGCCGAGGACCCCGACGAGCGCGCCGAGCTGGTCTTCGGCGAGGCCGATGTGCGGGCCGTCATCGGCGCCGAGCACGCGCTGACCGTCCTCGGGCACAGCGACGCCCCGGCCGCCCGACCCGGTGTCGAGCAGGACGCGTGGATCATCTTCACCTCCGGCTCCACCGGCAAGCCCAAGGGCGTCGCCGTCACGCACCGCAGCGCGGCGGCCTTCGTGGACGCCGAGGCGGCGCTGTTCCTCACCGACGACCCCATCGGTCCGGGTGACAGGGTCATGGCGGGGCTGTCCGTCGCGTTCGACGCGTCCTGCGAGGAGATGTGGCTGGCCTGGCGCTACGGCGCCTGTCTGGTGCCGGTGCCGCGCTCCCAGGTGCGCAGCGGTGCCGACCTCGGCCCCTGGCTGGTCGAGCAGGACATCAGCGTCGTCTCGACCGTGCCGACGCTGGCCTCCCTCTGGGAGCCCGAGGCACTGAACGACGTACGCCTGCTGATCTTCGGCGGTGAGGCCTGCCCGCCCGAGCTGGTGCAGCGGCTGGTCACCGAGGGCCGCGAGGTCTGGAACACGTACGGGCCGACCGAGGCGACCGTCGTCGCCTGCGCCTCCCTGATGACCGGCGACGAGCCGATCCGCATCGGACTGCCCCTGAACGGCTGGGAGTTGGCCGTCGTCGACGAGGCCGGAGTGCCCGTACCGATGGGCGGCAGTGGGCAGTTGGTCATCGGCGGGGTCGGTCTCGCCCGCTACCTCGACCCAGAGAAGGACGCGGAGAAGTACGCGCCCCTCGAATCGCTCGGCTGGGAACGGGCGTACCGCAGTGGTGACTTGGTCAAGGCCGAGCCCGAGGGCCTGATCTTCCTGGGCCGGGCCGACGAGCAGATCAAGCTCGGCGGACGCCGGATCGAACTCGGCGAGGTCGACGCGGCCCTCCAGGCACTCCCCGGAGTCGCCGGTGCGGCCGCCGCCGTACGCACCGCGCGCAGCGGCAACCAGCTCCTCGTCGGCTATGTCGTCACCCAGGAGGGCTGGGACCAGGCCGCCGCCGTCGAGAAGCTGCGGGCCGAACTGCCCGCCGCCCTCGTGCCGTTGATCGCGCCGGTCGAGGATCTGCCGACGCGCACATCGGGCAAGGTCGACCGCAACGCGCTGCCCTGGCCGCTCGAAGGCATGGAGACCGCCGGCGCCAAGGAACAGCTCTACGGCACGGAGGCCTGGCTCGCGGAGCAGTGGGCCGAGGTGCTCGGCATCCCCGTGAGCAGCGCGGCCGACGACTTCTTCGCGATCGGCGGAAGCAGCCTGGCCGCCGCGCAGTTGACGACGCGGCTGCGCACCCGTTACCCGAGCGCGGCCGTCCTCGACATCTACCAGCAGCCGACGCTGCGCAAGTTGGCCCGGCACCTGGAGGACTCGGCGCAGGGCGACGGCACCGCGCGGGTGATCGCCCCGGTGCCGACCCGTGCCAAGGTGATCCAACTCCTCGCGCTGATCCCCCTGTTCACCCTGGTCGGCCTGCGCTGGACGGTGGCACTGGCCGCGCTCGGCAACGTACTCAGCGGCTACGCGTGGCTGCCGACCGCCTCGTGGTGGCTGGTCGGCGCCGGTGCACTGCTGCTCTTCAGCCCGCCCGGCCGGCTCGCGATCGCCGCCGGCGGTGCGCGCCTGCTGCTGCGCGGTGTGAAGCCGGGTCGCTACGACCGTGGCGGCAGCGTGCACCTGCGGCTGTGGGCGGCGGAGCGGCTGGCCGAGTTCAGCGGGGCGACCTCGCTGACGGGGTCCTGGCTGGAGCGGTACGCGCGTGCCCTCGGCGCCAAGATCGGCCCGGACGTCGATCTGCACTCCCTCCCGCCGGTCACCGGCATGCTCAAGCTGGGTCGCGGTGCCGCGGTCGAGTCCGAGGTGGACCTGTCCGGCTACTGGCTGGACGGCGACCGCCTGGAGATCGGCCCGGTCAAGGTCGGCGCGCACGCCGTCGTCGGCACGCGCAGCATGCTGTTCCCCGGCGCCCGGGTGGGCAAGCGGGCCGAGGTGGCGCCGGGTTCGGCCGTCACCGGCACCGTCCCGACCGGCCAGCGCTGGGCGGGCGCGCCCGCGGTCAAGCTCGGCAAGGCCAAGCGCAACTGGCCCAAGGACCGCCCGCAGCGGGGCACGTACTGGCGTGTGATGTACGGCGTGACGGGCTTCGCGCTCACCATGCTCCCCGTGGTCTCCGGTGCCGTGGCACTGCTGGTGGCGAGTGCGTTCATGGCGCCCGGTGACGGGCTGGGCGAGGCCCTGCGGGGCGCGGGGATCGCGCTGGTCCCGGCGACGCTCGCCTTCGGGCTGACGTACGCGCTGCTGATCCTGATCGGTGTACGGCTGCTCAGTGTGCGACTGCGCGAGGGCACGCACCCGACGCACAGCCGGATCGGCTGGCAGGCGTGGACGGTCACCCAGCTGATGGACCTCTCCCGCGAGACCCTGTTCCCGCTGTACGCCGGGCTCGTCACGCCGGTGTGGCTGCGGATGCTCGGGATGCGGATCGGGCGCGGCGCCGAGGTGTCGACCGTGCTCGCGCTGCCGAGCCTGACGACCGTCGGCGAGGGTGCGTTCCTGGCCGACGACACGTTGACCGCGCCGTACGAACTCGGTGGTGGCTGGATACACATCGGGCGGGCCGAGATCGGGCGGCGGGCGTTCCTCGGGAACTCCGGGATGACCGCGCCCGGGCGGAGCGTGCCGGACGGCGGGCTCGTCGGGGTGCTGTCGGCGACGCCGAAGAAGGCGAAGAAGGGCACGTCGTACCTGGGGCTGCCGCCGGTGAAGCTGCCGCGCAGCACGAGCGGCGGCGACCAGAGCCTGACGTACGACCCGCCGGCCAAGCTGCTGTGGGCGCGCGGGCTGGTGGAGCTGTGCCGGATCGTGCCGGTGTTCTGCTCGGCCGGGCTTGCCGTGCTGACGGTGGCCGCGCTGTGCGCGCTGGGGGTGTGGGCGCCGCTGTTGTCGGGGCTCGTGCTGCTGGCGGTGGGGGCGCTGGCCGGACTGATCTCGATCGTCGCCAAGTGGACCCTCGTGGGACGGCACCGCGGTGCCGAGCACCCGCTGTGGAGCGGTTACGTGTGGCGCAACGAGCTGGCGGACACCTTCGTCGAGGTCGTGGCGGTGCCGTGGCTGGCCGGTTCCGTGCCGGGTACTCCGGTGCTGACGGCCTGGCTGCGCGGGCTCGGGGCGCACATCGGCAAGGGTGTCTGGGTGGAGAGCTACTGGCTGCCGGAGACCGACCTGGTGACCCTGGAGGACGCGTCCACAGTGAACCGTGGTTGTGTGCTCCAGACCCACCTCTTCCACGACCGGATCTTGCGGACGGATACTGTGGTCCTCCGTGAGGGCGCGACGCTCGGTCCTGGCGGAATCGTCCTGCCCGGCAGCGTGGTCGGGGCCCGTACCACTCTGGGTCCCGCGTCGCTCGTGATGGCGGCGGAGTCCGTCCCGGACGACACCCGCTGGCTGGGCAATCCGATCGAGTCATGGCGCCCCTGAACACAGGTCACGCGGCGTCGGCTTCGGAGGGCGGTGCACGGGTACGAGATACGAGCACAGCGCAGGGAGCAGACGCAGCAGTGACCGTTCAGCAGGCGGCGGGTCCGGACCCGTATTTCCCGGCAAACGGCGATGCCCGCTACCGGGTGCACCGCTATGAACTCGCGCTGGACTACCGTCCCGGCCCCAACCGTCTCTCCGGCACGGCGCGCATCAACGCCATAGCGGGCCGTGCGCCGCTGCCCGAATTCCAGCTGAACCTGGGCGACTTCAAGATCGGCCGGATCCGGGTGGACGGCCGCCAGCCGCACTACACGCACCGCGGCGGCCGACTCCGCGTCCGACCGGCGAAGCCGCTGCGGGCGGGTGCCGCGTTCACCGTGGAGATCCACTGGTCGGGCAACCCCAAGCCGGTCGCCAGCCCCTGGGGCGGCCTCGGCTGGGAGGAGCTGACCGACGGCGCGCTGGTGGCGAGCCAGCCGATCGGGGCGCCGTCCTGGTACCCGTGCAACGACCGCCCCGCGGACAAGGCGTCGTACCAGATCTCGATCACGACACCGTCGGCGTACGCGGTGGTGGCGGGCGGCCGACTCCTCACCCGAACCACCAAGGCTTCTACGACCACTTGGGTGTACGAGCAGTCGGCGCCGACGTCGAGTTACCTGGTCGGGCTGTCGATCGGGAAGTACCAGACGGTGCTGCTGGGCGACCCGGGTCTGGGTGGTGTGCCGCAGCACGGGCACATCCCGTCGGACCTACTCCCGGAGTTCTCAAGGGACTTCGCGCGACAACCCGCGATGATGGAACTGTTCCAGGACCTGTTCGGGCCGTACCCGTTCGACGAGTACGCGGTCGTGGTGACGGAAGAGGAACTCGATGTCCCCGTCGAGGCACAGGGGTTGTCGCTGTTCGGCGCCAACCACGTTGACGGGGCCCGGGGTTCGGAACGGCTAGTCGCCCACGAGCTGGCCCACCAGTGGTTCGGCAACAGCGTCTCCATCGCCGACTGGCGCCACATCTGGCTGAACGAGGGCTTCGCCAAGTACGCGGAGTGGCTCTGGTCCGAGCGCTCGGGCGGCCGCACGGCCCATCAACACGCCGCCGCCGCGCACCGGTTGCTCTCCACCCTGCCGCAGGACCTACGGCTCGCCGACCCCGGCCGCAAGTCCATGTTCGACGACCGCCTCTACGAACGCGGCGGCGTCACCGTCCACGCGGTGCGCTGCGCGCTGGGCGACATCGCGTTCTTCCGGATGCTGCGGGGGTGGGCGAACCTGCACCGGAACGGCACGGTGACCACGGCTACGTTCACGTCGCACGCGTCCCGGTTCACGTCGGAGCCGTTGGACCAGCTTTTCGACGCGTGGGTGTATCGGGGGGCGTTGCCGCCGATGCCTTCGGCTGAGACGGGGATCGCGGTCTGAGTTGTCGGGCCTGTTGCGGGTGGGGAACTGACGGAGTATCAAGTGACTTCACGGGGGTGAGGTCATGGCAGCCGCATGGGGGCGAGGGCGCGCGGAGACGGGTGAGTGGCTGGAGGTCTACGGGGAGACCCGGCCGCGGTCCATCCCGCTGGAGCGGATCCTCACCACGGACGCGGATGAGGCACACCCCTTCACGGCCTATCTGTACGTCTGGACGCTCGGGTACTCGGGGGACGCCCGGCGCACGGAGGTCACCCTGCTGTTCCCGGCCGAGGGCGACTGGCGGGTGAAGGATCTCCAGGCCGTCGTGTACCACCTGCCGCCGGTGCAGGAGGAGCGGGCGTGGCGGGACACGCTGGCCAAGGACTTACAGGTGGCCGGACCCCTGCTACAGGCCGTCGGCACGGTCACGGCCGGCCTGACCGGCTTTCCCGAACTCAACGCGGTGGCATCCGCGGTCGCCCACTTGAACGCGCGCAGCGCGCCCCAGATACAGAACGACGAGTGGTACGTCAGGAGGGTCCACGACACCGTCGACGAGACCCTGTACCAGGGAGTCGAGTGGATCCTCCCGCCGAGCTTCGTGAACCAGATCGGCACCCGGATCACCGGCGCCCTGCTCGTACAGTTCATCGGCGCCGCGCCCGCGCACACAACTCCCGCCGAACTCCCGACACCGCCCCTCCTGGCCCGCGCCGTCCTCACGCACGGAAAAGAGAGCACCAAGCTGCCCGGCCCCGGGGCGGACACCTACGTCGAGTTGCCGCTCCGGGTCACCCCCGAGGAACCGCTCGCCTAGCCCCGGCACAATATGCCCATGACCCCACGCACCACCTGCCCCTGCGGCCTCCCCCAGCCCTACGAAGAGTGCTGCGGCCGCTACCACTCAGGCCCCACCCCCGCCCCCACCGCCGAGGCCCTGATGCGCTCCCGCTACACCGCCTTCGTACGGCTGGACGCGCCCTACCTCCTGCGCACCTGGCACCCACGGACGCGCCCCGCCGACCCCCTCGACCTCGACCCGGGGATGCGCTGGACCGGGCTGGAGATCCTGGAGACGGGGGGCGGGTCGGCGTTCCACTCCGCGGGGACCGTGACGTTTCGGGCGTCCTACAACGGCGGCGCGATCCATGAGCGCAGCCGGTTCGAGCGGGTCGACGAGGCCTGGGTGTACCTCGACGGGGAGTTCCTGGACTAGCGCGACGAGGGCAACTACGGGGCCAGGATGTCCAGTTCCTGAAGCGCGCCCACCGTGATCTCGCGGGTCAGGGTCTCCGCGCGGAGGGCGTCGCCCTCGCGGACCGCCTCCGCGACCTGGACGTGCAGGGTGACGGCGGCCGGGTCGGGGTCCTCGAACATGACCTCGTGGTGGGTGCGGCCGGCGAGGACCTCGGTGACGACGTCGCCGAGGCGGGCGAACATCTCGTTGCCCGAGGCGGCGAGGATCACCCGGTGGAAGGCCACGTCGTGGACGAGGTAGGCCTCCAGTTTGTGGCCGCGGGAGTTGGCGACCATGCCGATCGCGCACTCGGTGAGTTCCGCGCACTGCTCCGCCGTGGCGAATGTGGCGGCCAGGCCGGCCGCGATCGGCTCCACCGCGGAGCGCAGCACCGTGAGTGAGCGCAGTTGCTGGGGGCGGTCGGCGCCGGCCAGGCGCCAGCGGATGACCTGCGGGTCGTAGACGTTCCACTCGGCCTTGGGCCGGACCGTGACGCCGACCCGGCGGCGGGACTCGACCAGGTGCATGGATTCGAGGACGCGGACCGCCTCGCGCATCACGGAGCGGGAGACCTCGAAGTCCTTGGCGAGCTCGTCCGTGCGCAGGACACTGCCCGGCGGGTACTCGCCCGCGGTGATGGCGGGGCCGAGGGAGTCGAGTACGCGGCCGTGCAGGCCGCGGCCCGGAGTGGTCATGCACTCAGCGTACGGGGCACATCACGGAATCAAAAAGTCAGACTTATATGTCACAGACTCTTGAATTCGTCGTACCTAATCGGTTTCAGTGGGATCGACATCAGGTGTCGACGGAGACAGTGAGGCAGCGATGCGTACCCCCCATGTCGTCGTGGTGATGGGCGTAGCGGGCACCGGGAAGACCACCATCGGTCCCCTGCTCGCGGCCCGGCTCGGCGTGCCGTACGCCGAGGGCGACGACTTCCACCCGCAGGCCAACATCGCCAAGATGTCGGCCGGTGTCCCGCTGACCGACGACGACCGGTGGCCCTGGCTGGACGCCATCGGCGACTGGGCCCACGGGCGTGCGGGGCTCGGCGGGGTCGTCAGCAGCTCGGCGCTGAAGCGGTCGTACCGCGACCGGCTGCGGGCCGCCGCTCCCGGGGTCGTCTTCGTGCACCTCACCGGTGACCGCGCCCTCATCGAGGACCGGATGACGCACCGCCACGGGCACTTCATGCCGACCGCACTGCTCGACTCGCAGTTCGCCACGCTCCAGCCGCTGGAGGCGGACGAGGCGGGCGTCGCCGTGGACGTCACCGGCAGCCCGGAGCAGATCACCGAACGGGCCATGACCGCGCTCGCGCGGGTTCCCGAGCCGACCTCCTAGTACCGCCGAGTACCTCCTGGTACCACCCCTCCCCCCCAACTCCCCGTATCCGCAAGGAATCCACCGTGACCAGACTCAGCGTCGAGATGCTGGCAGCGGACCCCGTCGAGCCCATCACCTCGGCCGGCCACGCTCAGCTGGGCATCGCCGTACTGGCGGGCATCGCCGTCATCGTCCTGCTCATCACCCGGTTCAAGATGCACGCCTTCCTGGCGCTGACCATCGGCTCGCTCGCGCTCGGCGCGTTCGCCGGGGCGCCGCTGGACAAGGCCATCACCAGCTTCAGCACCGGCCTCGGCTCCACCGTCGCCGGTGTGGGCGTGCTGATCGCGCTGGGCGCGATCCTCGGCAAGCTGCTCGCCGACTCGGGGGGCGCGGACCAGATCGTCGACACGATCCTCGCGAAGGCGAGTCCCCGGTCGATGCCGTGGGCGATGGTGCTGATCGCCTCGGTGATCGGGCTGCCGCTGTTCTTCGAGGTCGGCATCGTGCTGCTGATCCCGGTCGTGCTGATGGTCGCCAAGCGCGGCAACTACTCGCTCATGCGGATCGGCGTCCCGGCCCTCGCCGGCCTGTCGGTCATGCACGCGCTGATCCCGCCGCACCCCGGCCCGCTGGTCGCCGTGGACGCGGTCAAGGCCAACCTCGGTCTGACGCTGGCGCTGGGTGTCCTCGTCGCCATCCCGACCGTCATCATCGCGGGGCCGCTGTTCTCGAAGGTCGCCGCCCGCTGGGTGGACGTCCAGGCCCCCGAGCGGATGCTCCCGGCCCGCCCGTCCGAGGACCTGAAGAACCGTCCCGGCTTCGGCGCGACCCTCGCCACGATCCTGCTGCCGGTCGTGCTGATGCTCTCCAAAGCGCTGGTCGACATCATCGTCGACGACCCCGCACACACCGTGCAGCGCGTCTTCGACGTGATCGGCTCGCCGCTGATCGCGCTCCTCGCGGCCGTCATCGTCGGCATGTTCACGCTGGGCCGCCCGGCGGGCTTCACCAAGGAGCGGCTGTCCACGACCGTCGAGAAGGGCCTGATGCCGATCGCGGGCATCCTGCTCATCGTCGGCGCGGGCGGCGGCTTCAAGCAGACGCTGATCGACTCCGGTGTCGGTCAGATGATCCTGGACATCTCCAAGGACTGGTCGATCCCGGCGCTGCTGCTGGCCTGGCTGATCGCGGTGGCGATCCGGCTCGCGACCGGTTCGGCGACGGTGGCCACGATCTCGGCGGCCGGTCTGGTCGCCCCGCTGGCCGCCGACATGTCGAGCGCCCACACCGCCCTGCTCGTGCTGGCGATCGGTGCGGGCTCGGTCTTCTTCAGCCATGTCAACGACGCCGGTTTCTGGCTGGTGAAGGAGTACTTCGGCCTGAGCGTCGGCCAGACCTTCAAGACCTGGTCCGTCATGGAGACGATCATCTCGGTCGTCGCCGGCGGACTGGTCCTCCTCCTCTCGCTGATCATCTAGGGGTACGGGAATGAGTCATCCACTTTTCGACATCAGTGGCCGCACGGCCCTGGTCACCGGTTCCAGCCGGGGCATCGGACTCGCCCTCGCCCAGGGCCTGTTGGAGGCCGGCTGCACGGTCGTCCTGAACGGCCGGGACGGCGAACGCCTCACCAAGGCCGCCGCCGAACTGTCCGGCGATGTCCACACGGCCGCCTTCGACGTGACCGACGGTCCGTCAGTAGCCGCCGGAATCAAGGATGTCGAGGAGCGAGTCGGCCCACTCGACATCCTCGTCAACAACGCGGGCATGCAACTGCGGGCCCCGCTCCTGGAGTTCACCGACTCCGACTGGCACCGCATCATCGACACCAACCTCACCAGCGCGTTCCTGGTCGGCCGTGAGGCGGCCCGCCGGATGACGGAACGCGGCCACGGGAAGATCATCAACATCTGCTCGCTCCAGAGCGAGGTGGTCCGCCCCGGCATCGCGCCCTACGCGGCCACCAAGGGCGCCCTGAAGATGCTCACCAAGGGCATGTGCGCCGACTGGGGCCCCTCCGGCGTCCAGGTCAACGGCCTGGGCCCCGGCTACATCGAGACGGAACTCACCCAACCCCTCGTCCAGGACGAGGAGTTCAGCGCCTGGGTGCGCAAGCGGACCCCGGCCGGCCGCTGGGGCCGTACGCAGGACCTGGTGGGCGGGGTGCTGTTCCTGGCGTCGCCCGCCGCGGACTTCGTGAGCGGACAGATCCTGTACGTCGACGGCGGCATGACGAGCGTGCTGTGAAAGGGGACATCATCGTGCCGGACATGCTGGGCTGTGTGATCCACGGTCAGGACGACCTGCGCGTCGAGGAGTTGACGGTCCCGGAGCCCGGCCCCGGCCAGGCCCTGGTCGCCGTACGCTACGGCGGCGTCTGCGGCTCCGACCTCCACTACTGGCGCCACGGCGGCGTCGGCGACTTCCGCCTCAAGGAACCGATGCTGCTCGGTCACGAGGTGGTCGGCACGGTCGTGTCCTACGGCCCCGGGGCCACAGGTCCCGTCCCCGGTACGCCGGTTGCCGTGCACCCGGCGACTCCGTGCGGGGTGTGCCCCGAGTGCGTGGACGGTCGGCGCAACGTGTGCCGGGACACCGCGTACTTGGGCAGCGCGGCCCGCTTCCCGCACGTACAGGGCGGCTTCGCGGCCCAAGTCACCGTCCCCGCCGACCAGTTGAGGGCGATCCCAGCGGGCCTTGAGCTGCGCCGGGCCGCCCTCGCCGAACCGCTCTCCGTCGCCCTGCACGCCGTACGACGGGCCGGGGACGTGCGGGGACGCCATGTGCTGGTCACCGGCGCGGGCCCGATCGGCTGCCTGGTCGTCGCGGCGGCGAAGGCGGCCGGCGCGGCACAGGTGACGGTGACCGACCTGCTTCCGGCGGCACTTCGGTACGCCACGGCGGCCGGCGCCGACACCGTCGTACGGGCCGATGACCTGGACGACTCCGGGTGGCCGTCCGAGGTGGACGTCGCCATCGAGGCGTCCGGAGTGGCGGCCGGACTCGACACCTGTCTGCGGCTCGTGCGGCGGGGCGGGGTCGTCGTGCAGCTCGGGATGCTGCCGCCCGGGCAGAGTCCCTTCGCGGGGAACCTGGTCGTCAGCCGGGAGATCGAGCTGCGGGGTGCGTTCCGCTTCGACGAGGAGTTCAACGACGCGCTCCAACTCCTCGCCGTGGAGCCCGCGTTCGACGCTCTGGTCAGTGCGGTGGTGCCGGTGCGGGAGGCGGAGTCGGCGTTCGCGCTGGCGGCCGACCGAAGCCGGTCGTGCAAGGTGCTGCTGGACTTCGGGGGCTGAGCGGGGTCATTCACCGGGCTGGGCGGCGAAGGTCGCCACCGGGCCCGGCGAAGGCTTGTCTGCCGGAGTTCCCCGCTTCTCTGCCAGGGGCTCTGCCCCGGAGCACCGGCCCTCGCTGCCGCCCTCGGCACGCAGCAGTGGCGGTCCGTCGCCGCACGACCAACCCACGACAACTACCCCTGTCGGCCGCCGGACCCGGCACGGGCAAGCCAAGGCGGCCCGAAGCCCCCGAAGTGACAAGCCCCCATACCCCCTACGGCTTCCACAGCGGATGCTCCCGCTTCGCCCACTCCCTGCTCACCGAGCCCGTGCGCAGGCCCGCCCTGGCCTCCGGGTCGCCCAGCGCCATGCCGATGTGGCCGCCGAGGACGATGCCGATCGTCAGGGCGAGCCAGTCGTGGACGAAGGTCGCGCTGGTGCGCCACATGATCGGGGTGAGGTGGGTGAACCACATCATCAGGCCCGTGCCGAGCATCACCAGGGTGGCGCCGGCGATCCAGTTGGCGTACACCTTCTGGCCGGCGTTGAACTTGCCCGCCGGGCGCGCCGATCGGCGTTTGTCGCGCATCAGGACACCGCGCAGCCAGACGCGGTCGTGCGGGCCGAAGCGGTTGAGGAAGCCGAGGTTGACGCGGAAGCCGCGGGAGAACAGACCGAAGAGGACAGGGACGGGGAGCGCCACTCCGGCCAACTCGTGGATGCGGACCACGAGTTCACGGCGGCCGACCAACTCGGCGAACGTCGGGATGTACAGGCAGGCCGCCGTGGCCACGCAGATGCCCATCAGCAACGCCGTGGTCCGGTGCACCCAGCGCTCGGTGCGGCCGAAGCGGCGGACGCGGGCCGACGGTTCCGTCCGGGGGGCGTGGGTTTCAGGTCGTAGGGTCATCGTCGCGTCCGTTCGACTTGCCGACCCAGGCGTCGACGTCGTAGCCCCGGTCCTCCCAGTAGCCGGGCTTCACATGCTCCGTGACCGTGATGCCGGAGAGCCACTTGGCGGACTTGTAGAAGTACATGGGGGCCACATAGAGGCGGACCGGGCCGCCGTGGTCGTGGCTCAGGGGCTTGTCCTGCATGCGCAGCGCGACCAGGATGTCCGAGCGCCGGGCCTGCTCGATGGTGAGGCTCTCCGTGTAGGCGCCGTCGAAGCAGGTGAAGCGCACCGCCCCGGCCGTTGCACGCACTCCCGCCGCGTCCAGGAGCCGGGACAGGCGCACCCCCTCGAAGGGGGTCCCGGGGACCCGCCAGCCGGTGACGCACTGGACGTCCTTGACCAGCCGGGTCTGCGGCAGGGCGCGCAGGTCGGCGAGGGTGTAGGACGTCGGCTTGTCGACCAGGCCGTCGATGGTCAGCCGGTAGTTCTCGGCGTTCTTGTCCGGCACGGACGCGGTGACCGAGTAGTAGCGGAAGCCGCCGCCGTTCGGGAGCAGTCCGGTCAGCCCGGTGGGGTCCTTGCCGGACACGGCACCGAGGAAGCCCTCCATGGCGTTCTGGAGCGCGGGCGCGGTGACGACGCCGAGGGCGCCCAGGCCGAGGGTGCCCAGGAGGACCCGGCGGCCGAGCGGCCGGCCCTCCGCCTTCTCCGCACCCTCGGACTCGGGTTGTTCAGATTTCACGCAGTCATTCGAACACCCGCGACCCCGGTGCGGCCAGGGATAGCGGGTGCCCGTCAGACTTCCGTAACCACTTCTTACGTGCTTCTCAGAGAGCCGCCCGAAGAACGTCGATTCGCTACGACGCCTCCCCCGCCGCCTTCTCCAGCTGGAACGCCTCGTTGCCGAGCCCGATGCGGGCGTGCGCCTCGGGGTTGCGGGAGCGCAGGAACAGGCCCTGGGCCAGGCCGACGAGCAGCGCGAGGCCGATGATGCCGGGCAGGAGCCAGCTCAGGGACGAGCCGGGGCCCGCGCCGACCAGGACGTCGAAGTCCTTGACCGTGTAGACGGCGATGACGACGAGCGCGATGCCGGAGATCGCGGAGGTGACCAGCCGCCAGGCCTGCGCGCCGGCGGAGCCGCGGCGGGCGAAGAAGACGATCACCGAGAGGGAGGCGGCGGCCATCAGCAGGATCACGCCGAGCGCGCCGATGTTGCCGAACCAGGTGAACAGGTGCAGGACGGGTGCGGTGGGATCGCCGGTGGGCTTGTCGTCGGCGACCGCGAAGGCGATCACGATCACCGCGGAGACGGCGGTCTGGAGCAGCGAGCCGGTGCCGGGAGCGCCGCTGGAGCCCGTCGTACGGCCGAACGCGGACGGCAGCAGGCCCTCGCGGCCCATGGCGAAGGCGTAGCGGGCGACGACGTTGTGGAAGCTGAGCATGGCCGCGAACATGCCGGTGACGAACAGGACGTGGAGCACGTCGGTGAAGGTGCCGCCGAGCCGGGATTCGGTGAGGTAGAAGAGCAGTCCGGCGCTCTGCTTCTGGGAGACGCCGACGACCTGGGAGGGCCCGGTCGCGACGGTGAGCGCCCAGCAGCTGAGCGCGAAGAACACGGCGACGCCACCCACGGCGAGGAACATCACGCGCGGCACCAGGATGTGCGGGCGGCTGGTCTCCTCTGCGTACACCGGGGCCTGTTCGAAGCCGAGGAAGGCGGCGATGCAGAAGCACAGGGCGGTGCCGACACCGGCGCCGCTGAGGGTGTCCGGGTTGAAGGCGTGCAGGGACAGGCCCTCCTTGGCCGGGTCGGCGACGGCCGCGATGTCGAAGATGACGACGAGCGCGACCTCGATGATCAGCAGGACGCCGAGCACGCGCGCGTTGACGTCGATCTTCAGCCAGCCGAGCGCGCCGACGGCGAGCACGGCCACCAACGCCGGTATCCACCAGGCGATTTGGAGGTCGGCGTAGGTGGAGAACAGTCCGGAGACCTCGAAGCCGAAGATGCCGTAGATGCCGACCTGGAGGGCGTTGTACGCGACGAGCGCCACCAGGGCCGCGGCCGCGCCGGCGGTGCCGCCGAGGCCGCGGGAGATGTAGGCGTAGAAGGCGCCCGCGTTGTGGACGTGCCGGCTCATCTCGGCGTAGCCGACGCTGAAGAGGACGAGGACGACACCGAGGAGGACGAAGAGCAGCGGCTGCCCCTCGATGCCCATCACCGCGAATGTGGTGGGCATGACACCCGCGACCACCATGAGGGGCGCGGTCGCGGCGAGCACGGAGAGCAGCAGCCCTCCGGTGCCGAGGCGGTCGGCGCGCAGGGCGCGCTCCTGCCCCCTGAACGTGCTGATGCCGCCGCTGTCCGAGGTGGCGCTGCTCGTACTGGAACTGCCCGTCGTCATGGCGGGGAACGTCCTTTCGGTGTCGCTACGGGGGCGTTGCTACGGTCGCGTTGCTTCGCTACGGCAGCGTTGCTACGGGTGCGTCTCATCGCTGCCGAATCGTTGGTACGGGGGCGTTACGACGTCCCGAGCGCGCAGTCGCGTGCGGCACGGAAGGCGGTGAGCGGGTCGCGGTCCGGGTAGGACCACGGGGCCGGGGTCGGGTGCTCCCCGATGCGGTGGAACAGCGCGGCGGCCTCGGCGCCGCGCCCCTCGCAGGACTTGGCGTGGGCGAGGAAGTTGAGGTCGACCAGGCGGCGCGGGTGGCCTTCGTGCTCCCACTCCAGCCACCAGTCGAAGGCGGCCTTCATGACCTGCCGGGCCCGGCGTCCGGTCCAGTGCCCGGAGGCGGCCGGGTCGGCGGGTTCCAGGCCGGCGGCGGCCAGTACGCGGTAGCGCTCGGCGTGCGCGATGACCGGCAGGATCGCGAGCGGGGAGTCGGCGGGGGCCTGTTCGGCGGCCCAGTAGGCGAAGTCGTAGACCTCGTGCAGGGGGTCGACGCCCGCCTCGGCACGGCGCTCCGCGAGCCGGGCCACCATCAGGTGGTGGGCGTGGTGGTGGTCGGGGTACCGGTGGCGGACCTCATCGAAGAGCTGGACCACGCCCTCGTCGGTGCCGAGGGTGTGCTCCAGGAGGAGCAGTCCGAGCCAGGGCGTCGGATCGGCGGGCAGCCGGGCCGAGGCCGCACGGCAGGCCTCACGGGCGCGGACCGGCTTCTCCTTGCCCGCCAGCGTGCGCTGCACCAGGGCGAGGGCGAGCAGGACGGAGGCGTCGCCGGACTCTGGTTCGGCGAGCAGCCAGTCGCGGGCCCAGGCGGCGGTGTAGGACTCCCGGGCGAGGACGGTGACCCGGTGGGCGCGGGCGTCCCACTCGTCGCCCGTCTGGGCGAGCAGACCACGCGCCGCCTGCCAGCGGCCCTGGGCCAACGCGGCCCGCGCGGCGACGAGTTCAGCGTCGTCGAGCGCGGCGTCGAAGGCCTGGGAGGCGCGCTTGTGGCGGCGTCCGAGGGGTGGCGGGGGTGGGGACACCCGGGAATTCCTCACGATCCTCACGCGACGCTGCGGGACATCGGCCTGCCATCGACCGATCACGCACAGCAAACCCTCCACCAATACTTCACGTCAAGGGCCTGACCCTTGTTACACCTGTCAACTTCCGTTACGGGTGCGGCACTTGTGGCGCTATCCCCTACCCGGGACGGTACGCTGCCAACCGTTCGCGGGTCACCGGTGTGGCGTAGGCCATGGCGCTCGGGCGCGCGGCGGCGGACGATGGCAGCACGGTCCCGCCGCAGCCTCCGATCGTGCCCACGGTCGTCAGAGCATCGTGACCGGAGCAACCGCCCGCTTCCGGGTACTCCCAGGGGCAAGCCGGGCCCTGGGGCGCTACAGTCGCCCAAACGCATCCCGTAGCCCGGCCTGACGATCGAGGTACGCAGCGTGTCCCTTCTGGTTCTGATGCTCGCCGTGAGTGCGGCCTGTTGCCTCGGCTTCGGGTTCGTGCTCCAGCAGAACGTGGCCCAGCAGGCACCCCTGAGCGACTTCCTCTCCCCGAGACTGCTCCTCGACCTGATGCGGGTGCCGCGCTGGCTCGGCGGCATCGGCCTGATGATCGCGGGCATGGTGCTCGGCGCGATCGCGCTCGGCAAGGGCGAGGTCTCCCTCGTGGAACCCCTCCTCGCGACGAACCTCCTCTTCGCGCTCGCCCTCTCCCGCAAGCAGACCAGGCAGCCCCTGGGCCGTCAGGGCTGGGCGGGCCTGGCGCTCCTCGCGGGCGGCGTCACGACCTTCATCGTCGCGGGCGAACCACGCAGCGGAACCCCGGTCACCGACCCCTTCCGCCACTGGCTGATCATCGGCGCGATGGTGGGCCTGGCCCTCCTCCTCACGACGTACGCCAAACGCTCCCGCCTCAGCTCGGGCCCGGTCCTCCTGGCCCTGGCGGCCGGCCTCCTCTACGGCGTCCAGGACGCGCTCACCCGGGTCAGCGGCCAGCGCTTCACCGAGGGCGGCCTCACCGAACTCCTCACGGGCTGGCAGCCGTACGGCGTGCTCGCGCTCGGCGTGACCGGCCTGGTCCTCGTACAGAGCGCGTTCGAGACCGCTCCCCTGCGCATGTCCCTGCCCGCCCTCACCGCGGCCCAGCCCCTCGCCGGGATCATCTGCGGGGTGGGCTTCCTGGGCGACCGACTGCGCGCCGACACGGGCGCGCTGGCCTGGGAGGCGGTGGGCCTCGCCGGAATCGTCGTAGGCATCCTGCTCCTCGGCATGCACCCGGCGATGCCACGCGGCACGACGAGGCCGAAGCCCGCACCGGCCCTCCAGCCGCACTGAGGCCGTCAGCGGCACCGATCGCCGGCCCCTGTTTGATGGGGGCATGAACCCAGCTGACGAGATCCTCGACATCGTCGACGAGAACGACCAGGTCACCGGCCAGTCCCCCCGCGGCGAGGCATACGCACAGGGTCTCCGCCACCGCGCGGTCTTCATCCAGACCCGCGACGCGGCGGGCCGCGTCTTCGTCCACCGCCGCACCCCGACCAAACTCGTCTTCCCCTCCCTCTACGACATGTTCGTCGGCGGAGTGGTGGGCGCGGGCGAGTCCTACGACGACGCGGCACTCCGCGAGGCCGAGGAGGAACTAGGGGTATCGGGCTTGCCCCGCCCCACGTTCCTCTTCAAGTTCCTGTACGACGACGGCGCGGGGCAGACCTGGTGGTCGGCGGTGTACGAGGTGCGCTGCGAACTCCCGGTCAGCCCGCAGGTCGAGGAGGTCGCCTGGCACGACTTCCTGGAGGAGGGGGAGATCGAGCGGCGGCTGAACGACTGGGAGTGGGTGCCGGACGGCGTGGCGGCCTACGCCCGGCTCAAGGCGCACCGGGAAGACCGGAGAGAAACGGCCGGATAGGGTCCGTCCCGTGATCGATTTTGCACGGAACGTCCGGCTGTGGTTCGAGCCCCGGCAGATCAGCGAGGAGGGCGCGACACCCGACTACCGTTTCTCGCTGGCCAACGAACGCACCTTCCTGGCCTGGCTGCGCACCGCCCTCGCGCTGATCGGCGGGGGCTTCGCGGTGGACCAGTTCCTGCCGCACCTGCGCTGGGCCTGGCGAGCCGGTCTCGCCCTGGCGCTGCTCGCGGCGGGCGTCCTGTGCTCCCTCCGCGCGGTCAACCACTGGGTGCGCTGCGAGCGGGCGATGCGCCGGGGCGAGGATCTGCCGGTGTCCCGTTTCCCGGCACTGCTGAGCATCGCCGTGGCGATCGTGGCCCTGGCGATGGTCGTCGTGGTCCTGGCCGGCTGGGCCGGATGACCCGCCCCCCGACCCCGGACCGCGACCCGGGCCTCCAGCCCGAACGCACCCGCCTGGCCTGGCGCCGCACGACCCTGTCCAGCACGGTAGCCGCCGTACTCGCCGCGAAAGCCTCGCTGCACAACGGCGTACACGTCGAGGGCGTCATCGTCTGCGCCCTGTGCTGCACCCTGTGGCTCGCCTTCCTGGCCGTGGCCCACCACCGCATCCGCACCCTCGCGGCAGCCGGCACTCCCCCGCCCCTGGCCCCGCGCCACGCCAGCGCGGCGGTGCTGTGCACGGTGGCGCTGGCGGTGTGTGCGGCGGTGCTTGTGTATTGAGAGGTGGGGGTGAGGGCGGACGGGACTCGCATGCTGGGGCGCCGGGGCGGGTGGCAGGCGGGCGGTACTCGGGTGTGGAGCGCCCCACTCGCCCGCAGCCGCCGACGAACCGGGAGCGGGTCGTGGCGGTGCGGCGCAGCCCGCCGCGTACCCGGCACCAACCCGCCCAACTGCGACAACACCAGAGGGGCCCCACAAGCGGCGGGCTCGCCGTACCGCCACGACCCCGACCCCACCCACCAACCGCGGGCGAACCCACCTCAACCCACCTCCACCTCAACCCACCCCCGGCGCCACGCGCCCGGAATCACCCGATACAGGCGGTACGCGTGGCACCCTGTCCGACGTCACAGCCCGCACTTCCGAAGGTGAGCACCATGACCACCCTTCACCTGGAGCACTCCTCCCACGCCCACACGCACGGCCAGGACTGCGGCCACGCCCCGGTGCCGCACGGCGACCACGTCGACTACGCGCACGACGGCCATCTGCACCGCGAGCACGGCGGCCACTGGGACGAGTGCGAGCCGGGCGGCCACGTCCCCCACCAGGAGCACGCGCACCAGCACGGCCAGGACTGCGGCCACGAGAGCGTGCTGCACGGCGACCACGTCGACTATGTGCACGATGGCCACCGGCACGCCCTGCACGAGGGTCACTGGGACGACCACTGAGCCCAGACCCACGGCCGGGAACGGCCTGGAACCACCGACGCACAGCTCCCCGTCGCCCGGCGCGGGGAGCTGTCGGCTTATCGTGGCCCCGATCACGTTTCGCTCCCCTACTGGACGACATACCGACCGGTCGGCATGATAGGTGGAGACCTGTTCCTCCGTTCGTAGGAGTGATGTATGAGCCCCGACCACCCGCCCGGACTCGATCTCGACCGGCTGCGCGGTCTGCTCGACCGCGAGCGGCCCGGTCTGGTGACCGGCGCCCTGTCCGGCCGGCTGATCGAGGGCGGACGGTCGAACCTCACCTACGCGGTCACGGACTCCACCACGAAGTGGGTCGTACGACGTCCCCCGCTCGGCCATGTACTGGCCACCGCGCACGACATGAAGCGCGAGCACCGCGTGATCAGCGCCCTGCACCCGACGAACGTGCCGGTGCCGAGACCCATCCTGCTGTGCGAGGACGACGAGGTGCTCGGAGCGCCGTTCTACGTCATGGAGTTCGTCGAGGGCACCCCGTACCGCACGGCGGACGACCTCGTCCCGCTCGGCCCCGAGCGCACCCGGGGCGCGGTGCTCGAACTGGTCGACACCCTGGTCGAGTTGCACGCGGTGGACCCCGCGGAAGTGGGCCTCGCGGACTTCGGCCGCCCCGAGGGTTTCCTGGACCGCCAACTGCGGCGCTGGGGCAAGCAGTTGGACGCCTCCCGCAACCGTGACCTGGCAGGCGTCGAGGAGTTGCACGCGGCCCTCGGCCACCGCCTTCCCACCTCCCCCGCGCCGGCGGTCGTGCACGGCGACTACCGCCTGGACAACGTCCTGATCGGCGAGGACGACAAGATCAAGGCGATCCTCGACTGGGAGATGTCCACGCTCGGCGACCCGCTCACCGACCTGGGCCTCCTCGTCATGTACAGCATCCCGTTGGACCTCCCCAACTCCCCCATTTCCACGACCGCTTCGGCCCCCGGCCACCCCACTCCGGCCGAGCTGATCGAGCGGTACGCCGCGCGCTCGGGGCGCGACGTGTCGTCGGTCGCCTGGTACACGGCGTTCGCGTGGTTCAAGCTCGCCGTGATCCTGGAGGGCATCCACTACCGCTACACCCTGGGCCAGACGGTGGGCCGCGGCTTCGACCGCATCGGCGAGCTGGTTCCCGTCTTCATCGAGCACGGCCTGACCACCCTTCAGGAGGGCTGATCCACCATGGACTTCGCGTTCGACGCACACACCGAGGAACTGCGCGCCAAGCTCCTGGCCTTCATGGACGAGTACGTCTACCCGGCCGAGCCCGTAGCCGAGGAGCAGCGCGCCCAGCTCGCGTCCCCCTGGGACACCCCGGCCGTCGTAGGGGAGTTGAAGGCCGAGGCACGCAGGCAGGGCCTGTGGAACCTCTTCCTCCCCGATGCCGAGTACGGCGCCGGGCTCACCAACCTCCAGTACGCCCCCCTCGCCGAAATCACCGGCCGTTCCCCGCACCTGGCGCCCACCGCGCTGAACTGCGCGGCGCCGGACACCGGCAACATGGAGGTGCTGTACCAGTTCGCCGACGAGCAGCAGAAGAAGCAGTGGCTGGAGCCGCTGCTGGCCGGTGAGATCCGCTCGGCGTTCGCGATGACCGAGCCGGAGGTCGCCTCCTCGGACGCCACGAACATCACCACACTCATCGAACGCGACGGCGACGACTACGTCATCACGGGCCGCAAGTGGTACATCTCCGGGGCGATGAACCCCGATTGCAAGATCTTCATCGTGATGGGCAAGACGGACCCGGACGGCGCGGACATCCGCCGCCAGCAGTCCATGATCCTGGTCCCCCGCGACACCCCGGGCGTCACGGTCAAGCGCGCGATGCAGGTCTTCGGCTACGAGGACCACTCCCACGGCGGCCACGCCGAGGTCGTCTTCGACCACGCGCGCGTGCCGGCGACGAACCTGATCGGCGAGGAGGGCGGCGGCTTCGCCATCGCCCAGGCGCGGCTCGGCCCGGGCCGCATCCACCACTGCATGCGGCTGATCGGCATGGCCGAGCGGGCCATCGAGCTGATGTGCCAACGCGCCGTCTCCCGCGTCGCGTTCGGCAAGGCGCTGGCCCAACAGGGCGTCGTCCACAACTGGATCGCGGACGCGCGGGTCGCCGTGGAGCAACTGCGGCTGCTGGTCCTGAAGACGGCCTGGATGATGGACACGGTCGGCAACAAGGGTGCCCACACGGAGATCCAGGCCATCAAGATCGCCACCCCGCGCACGGTCGTCGGCATCCTCGACCGCGCGATCCAGCTGCACGGCGCCGGCGGTGTGAGCCAGGACTTCCCGCTGGCCGAGCTGTACGCGAGCGCCCGCACCCTGATGCTGGCCGACGGCCCGGACGAGGTGCACCAACGGTCGCTGGCGCGCCGGGAGTTGAAGAAGTACCTGTAGCACCACGAGGGGCTGGAAGGGTGGTCGCACCCCTCCAGCCCCCGTTCCCCCGAGATGGATGGTCAGTTGGGCGTGCTCGCCTTCAGCGTCCAGCCCTGCCGGCAGGTGTGGCCGAAGGTGCCGACGTCGCAGCCCTCGACGGTGAAGACGTAGGCGCCGGTGTTCCGCTCCAGCACGCGGATCCGGCCGGACGTCCCGCCGCCGAACTCGCGCTGGGTGCCCCCGGGGTCGGAGGCGCTCGTCCAGCGGACCAGGAACCTGTCGTAGCTGTGCTCCGGGGCCGTCGTGCTCCAGTTGAAGTAGGCGTAGCCGCGGTCCTCCCACGCTGCGACGACCATGTTCGAGCCCTGGCGCGGTGACCAGGTGGCGGTGCCGTAGGTGAAGTACTGGCGCTTCCCGGCGTACACGTTGTTCAGGTAGACGTCCCGGGTGCCGCTGGTCGGGCAGCCCAGCCAGCCGGAGGCTCCGCCGAGCACGTTCCAACGCTGGTTGATGTGGGACTCGTTGACCGGGACGGAGCACGCGGCCCGTGCCGGTGTCTGCGCGGCGGCCGGCACCGCCGCCGTCCCGCCGAGCGCGAGCAGGGAGCCCAGGACAACGCCCGCCAGGCGCCGCTTCGTTGACAGCATGGTGTTTCCCCCGTTGGTTCCTGTCGGTCGGTCCGGCGGTGTACCCGCCGTTCCGCTGCTACGAGCATCACGGCGACTGGGGCCGGGAGTTGAGGGGACGCCCTCGGGCGGCGCCGGGGACCTCTCCCGGGTGGACCGGGAAGCGTTCCCGGGACACCCGGGCGCCGCGCCCCCACGATGGGACGCATGGACGACCGCGACGGGCGCACACCGCTACGCACGGCGGCGGCGTACGCGCTGCTGGGGCTGGCGGCACTCCAAGTGGCCGTCGGGGCGGTCGCGTTGGCGGCTGCCGGGGTCTCCACGGCGGACGTGATCCGCTACGACATGGTCGTCGACCTGGCGGTCGGTCTCGCCTACCCGGTGTGCGGCACGGTGATCGCGCTGCACCGGCCGCGCAATCCCATCGGCTGGCTGCTGATCGCGTACGGTCTTGGCCACGCGTTCACGGGTCTGTCGATCGGGCTGGCCGTGCAGGGGCTACGGCTGGGCTGGTCCCCCGAGTTGCTGCACGCGCTCACCACCATCGGCCGCCACACCTGGATCGCCGGCAGCTCCACGGCGTTCGTCCTCGTGTTCTTCCTGTTCCCCGACGGACGGCTGCCCGACCGCCGCTGGCGCTGGGCCCTGGTCGCCCAACTCCTGTCCTCCCCGCTCGACTTCGCCATCTGGGCACGGGACGACTGGGGGCTGTACCGGGGGACGCCGGCCCAACCGTCCTACCTCCCGGTGCCGGACGGCTGGATGCCCGCGTTGCGCGACATCGAGACCGCCAAGGCCTGTCTGGTGCTGGCAGCCGTGTTCGCGGTCATGTTCGTCCGCTACCGGCGCGGCAACGAACAGGACCGCCGCCGACTCCTGTGGCTGTTCGCGGGAATGCTGCCGCTGGCACTGAGCGTGGCCCTCCAGATCACGGGCTTCCCGGCGGTCTACACCTCGTGCTGCACCCTGTTCCTGCCGACCGCCATCATGATCGCCGTGGTCCGCGAGGAGTTGCTCGACATCCGCCTCGTCGTCTCCCGCAGCCTGCTCTACGGCGCGCTCACGGTCGGCGTGGCCATCACCTACGTCGGCCTCGTCACCTCGGTCCAGGCCCTCCTCAACCCCGACCCCGCGCTGCTCGGCCCGGCGCTGATCGCGGTCACCCTCGCCGCCGCCTTCGAACCCGCCCGCCGCCTCCTCCAACGCACCGTCGACCACGCCCTGTACGGCGACCGGCACGACCCGGTGCGCGCGGTCTCCCGCATCGGCGAACGGCTGGCCGGTACCGGCGTCGGCGCGGTCCCGGAGGCGGTGGGCGAGGCGCTGCGGCTGCCGTACGTGTGCGTGGAGTCGAAGTCCGGGGTGACGGACGGGAGTTGGGGCGAGCCGGGCGAACGCATCCACGCCATACCGCTCGACTACGACGGCCGCACGGTCGGCGCGCTGGTGATCGGCCTGCGCCCCGGCGAACAGCAGCCCGCCACCCCGGACTTGGCGGTCCTGGAGCTGCTCGCCGTACCGCTGGCCGCCGCACTGCACGCCACCGACCTCACCCGCCAGCTCCAGCACTCCCGCGAACGGATCGTCGCCGCACGCGAGGAGGAACGCCGCCGGCTCCGCCGTGATCTGCACGACGGGCTCGGACCCACCCTCGCCGGAGCCGCCTTCCAGGCGGACGCCGTACGCAATCTGCTGACCTTCGATCCCGACCGGGCGGCGGCGCTGCTCACCGAGCTGCGGTCCGAGGTCGGGGGCGCGGTCGCGGAGGTGCGCCGGCTGGTGGATGGTCTACGGCCGCCGGATCTGGACCAGTTGGGGCTGCTGGGCGCGTTGCGGGAGCGTGCGGTGCGGTTGTCCTGGCGGGCGGACGGCACCCCGATCGAGGTGCGGGTCCGGGCGCCGGAGCGGCTGCCCGCACTGCCCGCCGCCGTAGAGGTGGCCGCGTACCGCATCGCGATCGAGGCGCTGACCAACGCGGCCCGGCACGCCCGGGCCTCCCATGTGGACCTGCACATCGAGATCGGCGAGGGGCTGCGTCTGGAGGTGTGCGACGACGGTTCGCCGGTGGACGAGGAGACCGCGTGGACGCCGGGCGTGGGCATCACGTCGATGCAGGAGCGCGCGGCGGAGCTGGGCGGCCGGTGTGTGGCGGGGCAGGGGCGGGTGGTGGCGACGCTGCCGTTGGGGGAGGCGATGTGATGGCAGGAGAACCTGGGAGTGCGGACGACGGGGACGCGCTGCGGGTCGTGCTCGCCGACGACCATCCCGTGGTCCGTACCGGGCTGGCCGCGCTCCTGGAGTCGGTGCGGGACGGCACCCCGCGCGTGCGGGTCGTCGGGGTCGCCGCGAGCGGGCGGGAGGCGGTGCGGGCGGCGGTGACCCTGCGCCCGCACGTGGTGGTGATGGACATCCGGATGCCCGATCTGAACGGCATCGAGGCGACCCGGGAGATCGGCCGGGTGGCGCCCCGGGTGGCCGTGCTGATGCTCACCATGGTCGAGGAGGACGACTCGGTGTTCGCCGCGATGCGGGCGGGCGCCCTGGGCTATGTGCTCAAGGGCGCGGGTCAGGACGAGATCGTCCGGGCGATCCGGGCGGTGGCCGCCGGTGAGGCCATCTTCGGTCCCGGTGTCGCGAGGCGGGTGCTGGGCCAGCTCAGCCGGCCCCCGGACCGGCCCGACCCGTGCCCGACACTCACCCCGCGCGAACGGGACGTCCTCGCCCTGATCGCCGACGGCAGGCCGAACTCGGCGGTGGCCACGCGCCTGGGCCTGTCCCCGAAGACGGTCAGCAACCACATGTCGGCGGTGCTGGCCAAGCTGGGCGTCACCGACCGCGCGCAGGCGGCGGCCTGGGCCCGGGAGGCGGGGCTCACCCACCCACCGGACGCGTGAGGGCGTACTACGGCCGCAGCGCCCGCATCAGCAGGTCCGCCAGGTGGTCGGCGACCTCCTGGGGCGTCAGGGGGCCGCCGGGGCGGTACCAGGTCGACAGGTGGTGGACCGAGCCGAAGTGGTAGTCGACGACGAGGTCGGCCGGGGTCGCCGTGGAGAAGACGCCCGCGCGCTGGCCCTCCTCGACGAGCCCGCGGAAGCGCTCGTGGTAGCGCCGGCGCTCGGCACGCACCTGCTTGTTCTTCTCCGGGCTGAGGTGGTGCATGGACCGGAAGAAGATCGACGCGTCGTCGAGGTTGTCGATCGTCGTCACGACGACGTCGGCGGCGGCGGCCCGCAGCCGTTTCTCGATCGGCTCGTCGGCGTTCGCGAACACCTCAAGGCGCTCCTGCTGGACGCGCAGCACGCGCGCGTACACCTCGTGCAGGAGGTCGTCCTTGGAGCCGAAGTAGTGGTACAGCGCCCCCTTGGTGACGCCCGCGGCCTCGACGATCTCCTGCACCGAGGTGCGGTCGTAGCCCTGCTCGGCGAAAAGCCTGGTGGCGGCGGCGAGGAGCCGCTGCGGGACGGGGGCCCCGTCTCCGTCGGTCGTCCTGGGCACTGCCGCCACCTGCCTTTTCTGGCTGTTCACTCGCTGTCGTGCGACCGGGAACGCAGTTCCCGCCGGAGGATCTTCCCACTTGCCGTCTTCGGCAGGTCGGGCAGGATCTCCACCTGGCGGGGGTACTTGTAGGCGGCCAGTCTCTCCTTGCAGTACACGGCGAATTCATCGGGGTCGGTTTCGGCGCCCGGACGGAGACTGATGTACGCCTTCACGGTCTCGCCGCGATACCCGTCAGGTACGCCGACGACGGCGGCCTCGCGCACCGCCGGGTGGGTGTACAGCACGTCCTCGACCTCGCGCGGCCACACCTTGAAGCCGGACGCGTTGATCATGTCCTTCTTGCGGTCGACGACGTACAGCCAGCCCTGCGGGTCCATGAACCCGATGTCGCCGGTGCGCAGTTCGCCGTCCGGGAAGGTCTCGGCGGTGGCCTCGGGCCGCCGCCAGTACCCGGGCACGACCTGCGGCCCACGCACCACGATCTCGCCCTGCTCGCCGAAGGGCACCTCGGCACCCAGGTCGTCGACGATCCGTACGACGGTGTCGGGCCCCGGCACGCCCACGGCCAGCGTCCCGGACGCCTGGTCGACGGGCGCCTCCAGGTCGGGCGGTACGGAGGCGCAGGGCGCGGTGCACTCGGTGAGGCCGTAGCCGTTGCGGATGTACGGCCCGAAGCCGGCCCGGAACTTCTCCACCAGGGCGGGCGGCACCGGGGCACCGCCGGAGGAGATGTTCCGGAAGGACGCGAAGTGGTCCGGGGTGACGGCCGGGTGCGCGGCGAGCGCCATGAAGGCGGTGGACGGGCCGACCGTGTAGTGCGGCTTGTGCTCGGCGAACGCGTCGAGCACGACCCCGCCCTCGAACCGGTACACCAGCACCAGCGAGCCCCCGCTGACGAGCGAGGCGCCCAACTGGCAGACCATCCCGGTGATGTGGAACAGCGGCGCCATCGCGAAGTAGACGGGCGCGTCCGGCAGTCCGAGCCCGGTGCGCTGCCGTTCGGCGTTGTACAGGATGTTGGCGTGGGTGTTGGTGGCACCCTTCGGGGCACCGCTCGTCCCCGAGGTGTAGCTGATCAACGCGATGTCGGCAGGCGCCGGTTCACGCCCGTCGGGCGCCTTGTGCCCCGCCTCGGCCACGGCCACCAGGTCCTCGGCGTCGGCGGCCTGCGGGAGCCGCTCGAAGGTGAGCACGCGCGCGTCGTTGCGGGTCTGGAAATCCAACTCGCACGCGGTGAGCACGATCCGCACGGGAGACCCGCTCTGCTCGGCCGCCGTGGCCGTCTCGCGCAGATACGACTCCCAGGCCCGGTCGGTACAGATCAGCGCGGCCACCTCACCGTCCCGCAGGACATGGGTGACCTCCCCCGACTTGTACATCGGGTTGACCGGCACGACGATCGCGCCCGCCTTCCAGGCACCGAGCAGCGCGATCACGAAGTGCGGCGAGTTCTGCAGCAGCACGGCGACCCGGTCACCCTGCTCAAGCCCCCGCGCGGCCAGATACCCGGCGACGGAGTCACTCAGCTCGTCGACCTCGCGATAACTGAGCCGCCCGTCGAAATAGGTGAGGTAGGTCCGGTCAGGAGTCTCACCGACCACCCGGCGCAGGGCGTGCACCAGGGAGTCGTCCGGACTGACCGGCCCACGCTGGGCCTCGTTGAGCAGCCCCACCCACGGCTTGGCGGCATACAGGGAGTCGGTCACTCTCCGGCCTCCCACTTCTGCTGAATGTGGTTCATGGTGGTCAGCCAACGATCCGGTTCGGCGGCCCGGGCCTGGTAATAACCCGCGACCTCAGGATGCGGCAGGATCAGGAACCGCTCCTCCTCGATCCCCTTCATCAGAGCATCGGCAACGGCATCGGGCTCAATGGCCGTCGGCTGAAGCACCAGGTCACCCGCGCTACCGGTGGCGGCCAGCATGTCGGTACGCACACCCTGCGGACAGATCGCGTGGACCTTGATCCCCCGGTGCCGGTACGTCAGGGACAGCCACTCGGCGAAGGCGTACGCCCCGTGCTTGGTGACGCTGTAGGGCGCGGCCCCGATCATGGTGAGCAGCCCGGCCGCCGACACGGTGGACACGAACCGCCCGTCGCCCCGCTCCAGCCACCCCGGGATCAACGCCTCGGCGGCCCGCACATGAGCCATGACGTTGACGTCCCAGGCCAGCGCCCAGACGCCCTCCCCGGCCGCCTCAGACCCACCGGAGCCGACCCCGGCGTTGGCACAGTAGATGTCGACGGTCCCACCGAGGGCGTCCCGGGCTTCCCCCACAACAGCGGAGGCATCCCCGGGCACAGCGATCGCCCCGATCTCATCGGCGACGGCTTTCACACGGTCGGCATCCAGGTCGTTCACCACGACCCGGGCCCCTTCGGCAGCGAACCGCCGCGCAAGCGCAGCCCCGATGCCACCCCCAGCCCCCGTGACGACTACCCCGGCACCCTGAACGGCTTCCACCATCGGTCTCCTTCGACTGCGGCTCCACTGCCCAGCCAGACTAACCGGTCGGTATGTAACACCGGAAGAGCAGTTTCCCTTAGGGGCGCGGGGAACTGCGCGACCAGCCACATACGGCGCGCACTCTACGAACTACACGCGGAAGCTCATACCGTGCCCGCATGCCCCTCACAAGACGAACCCTCCTGGCATCGGCACCGGCGGCAACCCTCACCCCCGCACCCACCAAACCCCAGAACCTACGCACCGGCTTCGAACAACTAACCGCAAACGACTACACCCAGCTCAACGGCCAACGCATCGGAATCGTCACCAACCCCACCGGCATCACCAGAGACGCCCACCACATCGTCGACGTGATGCACACCAGCCCCCATGTGAACCTCACCGCAGTCTTCGGCCCAGAACACGGCTTCCGAGGAACAGCTCAAGCCGGCGGCTCCGAGGGCCACTACACCGACCCGGCAACCAAACTCCCGGTCTACGACACGTACTTGAAGAGCGGCCGACCCCTCGCCGACATCTTCAGGACCGCCGCCGTCGACACCGTCGTCTTCGACATCCAGGACGTGGGCGCCCGCTTCTACACCTACATCTGGACCCTCTACGACTGCATGGAGGCGGCCCGACTCGCCGGCAAACGCTTCGTCGTCCTCGACCGCCCCAACCCGGTAACCGGAAGATCGGCCCAAGGCCCGGTCCTGCACAAGGAGTTCGCGACCTTCGTCGGCCGGCAACCCATCGCACAGGCACACGGCATGACGGTCGCCGAGCTGGCCCGCTTGTTCAACGGGGAGTTCCTGACAAAGCCCGTCCCCCTGGAGACCGTACTGATGACGGGCTGGAAGCGTTCGGAGTTCTACGACGCCTGGTCGCTTCCGTGGGTGCCGCCGAGTCCCAACATGCCGACGCCGGACACCGCGCTCGTGTACTCGGGGACATGTCTCTTCGAGGGCACGAACCTGTCCGAGGGCCGCGGCACCACCCGCCCCTTCGAACTGCTCGGCGCGGAAGGGATCGACGGGCGATGGGCGGCCGCGGTGAATCAACTCGGGCTGCCCGGTGTGCACTTCAGGGAGGCGTACTTCGCGCCCACCTTCTCCAAGTTCGAGGGCAGGACCGTCGGCGGGGTCGAGATCCACATCCACGACCGGGCCGCCTACGACCCTGTCCGCACCGGCATCGCGCTGTTGGTGACCGCCAAGAAGGTCTGGAGCGGCTTCGGTTGGCGCTCGGACAACTGGATCGACAAGCTCACCGGGTCCGCGCGGGTGCGTACAGCGATCGACGCGGGGGCCGGCACAGACGAGGTGGTGGCGGGCTGGCAGGAGGAGTTGAGGACCTTCCGACGGGTTCGAACTGAATACCTCCTCTACAAGTGAGTCGTGACGTATGGCCAATCTTCACCGGTAGCGGGACGATGCGCCCACATCGCACCACTTCGGGGAACAAGGAGGCCGGTCATGGCGGATCCGGCGATGAGTGTGAGCCCCTACTGGGAGTTGACCTTCGACGCCGACGGCGACGTCGACCAGGGAGAACGCGACCGGCTGCTGAGCGAGGTGCGGCAGCGCGGGGTCGGTGACCTGATCGTCTTCGCGCACGGGTGGAACAACCAACGCGCCGGCGCGACCCGGCTCTACAGCCGCTTCTTCGCCCCGATTCCGCGCCTCGCACCGAGGGCCGCGATCGGGTACGTGGGCGTGATCTGGCCATCCATGGAGTTCCCGGACCAGCCGATTCCGGATTTTCCGCAATCACCGGCAGCCGTAGCCGAGTTGGCGCGGCCCACCCTCGACGCCGACACCCGGCACGCACTCCTCGACGCCTTCCCGGGCAAGGCGCCGGTGATCGACCAGATCGCCCGGATGCTGGACCAACAGCCGCCGCAGGACGCCGAGTTGGAGGAGTTCGGGCGGCTGGTGCGGACGCTGGTGGAGATGGTGCCGCCGGGGCCGCAGGCGTTGTTCGGCGCGGACACGCTGGCGGAGGGGGTGCCGCAGTGCGAGCCGCGGATGTTCGCGGTCGGGTGTACGGCCGAGGTGTGCGGGCAGTTCGCGCAGGCGCTGGCCCACCTCGCGGCCCCTCGATCCCCGGGCCCGGTAACGGAGTTCGCGCTGCCGAACCCGTGGAATGGTGCGCGGGAGCTGCTGCGGCAGGCGGCGTACTTCGCGATGAAGAGACGCGCGGGCACGGTCGGTGAGCGCGGGCTCGGCCCGGCGATCGGGCGGCTGGCGGCGGTGGCGCCGGAGGTGCGGGTGCATCTCGTGGGGCACAGTTTCGGCGGGCGTCTGGTGTCGTTCGCGCTACGGGGTCTGCCCGAGGGAGTGCACTCGGTCAAGTCGGTGACGCTCCTTCAAGGGGCCTTCTCCCACTACGCGTTCGCGGCCCGGCTGCCGGACGACCCGCGGACCGGAGGTGTCCTTCAGGGCCAGCAGAACCGCGTCGACGGACCCCTCGTGTGCTGCTACTCGCACTGCGACTCGGCGCTCGGCACGATCTATCCGCTGGCCTCCCGGATGGCGGACGACGACTGCTCGTTCGCCGCCGTGGACATCGTCCGGGTGCTGGGCGACAAGTGGGGTGCGATGGGCCACGACGGGGTGCAGGGGGTGCCGGGCACCCGTTCGCTGACCCTCGCCGAGGCTCTCGACTCACCGCTTCCCGCGTCGGGTTGCGTGAACGTCGACACCTGTGCGGTGGTGTGTCACGGCGAGCCTCCGACGGGGGCGCACAGCGACATCGTGCACCCCGAACTCGCCCGGGTGGTGCTGGCGGCGGGCCGGATCGACCGGCCCGCCGCCGCTCAGGCGTCACCGGTGTGACGTGTACTCCACCACTTGCTGGAAGGTGGGCCGGTTCTGCCAACTGATGTTGTAGTGCTTGATGCCGCCGAGCGTCCGCTGGACGATCGAGTCGGCACACCACTGGTCGCCCGCCGAGCACAGGGTGTCCCCGGGGTAGACCGTGGCCGCGGTCGCGCCGGCCGCCGTCTTCAGTGTGCTGATCAGGATGTCCCGGCAGGCGCTGAGGCTGCCGCCGCCGCAGTACTGCTGGGCCAGCGGACCGGACACGGTCTGCCCGAGCACCGACCGGAGGTCCTTGTCGACGTAGCTCCACCAGCCGTACTGGAAGGAGCTTCCGGCATGCGACCCGGTCGGGCCGTGGGCGGCCGACGGGGTCTCGTCGATGTACAGGTTGTTGGTGAGCGCGGTGTACAGGGTGTCACCGAGGCCGGGTTGGAACTCGGCCTTCACCAGTGCGGGCCACCAGGCGTCCAGGATCCGGATGGCGTCGGCGTTGGCGTAGGTCTTGGAGCCTGCCGAGGTCTCGGTGCGTTTGCCGCCGGCGGTCAGCCAGGTCTGGAGCTTGGTGACGGCCGCGGCGGCCGTGGTGTCGGTGACCGCACTGCTGTTGATCACCTTCAGCATGTCGGGCAGGACGTCCTCGGCGCGCAGGTCGGTGAGCGAGGCGTCGGACATCGCCTTCACCAGCGAGGATCTGGTGATCCCGCCGGCCGCGACGAGTTTCTTCACCCGGTCGTCGAGGAGATTGCCGCGATGGACGGACCCGTCACCCCAACTGGCCGTCGTGTAGTTGAGCGCCTGTTTGTTGTTCCAGGAGATGTAGTAGTCCTGGTCGATGGAGTTGGGGTGCGCGGAGGCCGGGGTGTAGTCGGAGGTGTTGGTGGTCGGGTCCCAGTTCTGCCATTCGTAGGCGGCCTGGCCCCAGATCGGGAACTCGGGGTCGACACCGCTGGCCCGCACCGGGTTGTTGCCGCTGTTGTAGTACGCGGTGTGCGAGGAGTCGGCGTAGAACCAGTTGAACGTGAAGTTGATGTGCTGGGCGGCGGTCTGGAAGGTCTGCGGACTCTTCACGTAGTCCGGGTCGTTGAGCATCTGGAAGCCGATGATCGAGTCGGCCTCGTGCATGTAGGACGAGCGCAGGGTGGTGTAGGCGACCTTCTTCCCGCCGACGGTCGCCCGGTACTCGACGGGTCCGTACTCGGTCTTCCACACTCTCATCGTGTACGAGCCCGCGGCGGTGCCGTCGGCCGTGGTGGGCGTCCAGGAGTTCTTCTGCTCGATCTCCTCCATCGGCGTGCAGGTGCCGTGGAAGAGGTAGTGGTAGTCGTCCTGGCAGAGTTCGACGGCGTAGGTGTCGATGATGTCCTGGCCGGAGGTCGTGGCGGACCACGAGTAGTCCTGGCCGCGGCCGAGTTCGACGTACATGCTCAGTCCCGCGAAGGAGGCGCCGCGGGCGCTGATGCCCGGGCCCTGGATCTCCTGGAGCATGAGCAACTGCGGTGCGAAGTAACCGGTTTGGGGTCCGAAGACGGCGATCGGGTGGCCGCTCGCGGTGTATTTGCCGCTCACCACAAGGGCGTTGGACATCCCGCGCTTGGCGGAGCTGAGGGCGGTCGCGGTCGCCGCTGCGGAGGCGGCGGATGCGCTCTGGTTCGCGCCGGTGCCCGTGGCGTCGTAGACGAGCGGCTCGGTCGAGACCGAACCGGCGTCAGGGAGTGCCTCGCCCTGGGCGGTGGTGGGCTTGGTGCCGTACGGGAAGCTCTCGCCGTTGTGGACGGTGAGCACGGCCTCGGGGTCGTTGCGTTCGCGGAAGGACTCCCAGACCTTGGTGCCCTGTTCCACGCCGTACTTCTCCTGGGCGGCCAGCAGGGAGAGGGCGTTGTTGACCTCGCCGCCGCCGCCGGAGCCGAAGAGCGTGCCGATGACGGAGGCCAGCGCGACCAGGTCGGTGATCTTGAAGTGGTCGATCGTGCCGGCGTTGGTGATCGAGTCCTTGTGGCCGGTGAGGACGTACTCGCCGGGGAAGTAACGACCGCTGTCCGAGGCGTCGATGTAGGCGTTGATGCCGGCCAGATAGGCGTTGGCGTCGGCGAGGGCCTGCTGGCCGCGGGCGCCGTTGTTGTTGACGGCGTTGTCGATCTGGGACTGCAACTCGGCCTCGGTGTACGGGGCGTTGCGGTAGAACTCCTGCTCAAGTCCCTGGTTGGAGGCCGCGCCGCCGGCGAAGGTGGTCAACTGACCGCGTCCCACGTGCCGGAAGACGTCCATCAGCCAGAGCCGGTCCTCGCCGGCGGCGTATCCGGCGCCGTACTCGGTGCCGTAGCGCGTGGTGCCTGTGATGTGCGGCACACCGGTCGCCTTGTCGCGGACGATCGTCACGTCGGTGCGGCCGCTGGGGTTCTCGGTCGAGGCGACGTTGGCGGCGGGGACCCCGAACGACGCGTCGTTGAAGAAGGTGTTGATCTTCGCGTCGGTCAGCGTGGAGGCGCCCGTGGCCAGGTTGGCATAGGGGCCGAGCTGGTCCTCCGCATGGCTGGGCTGGGTACCGAAGACCTGGTTGAGAAGGATCTGGGCGAGGGTGGCGTTGCCGTTCTCGCCGGCCGGGAGGATGTCCGAGCACTGGCCGCCGCAGTAGTCGTTCGAGGCGGTCGCCGCCGCGGCCGCCCCCTGGGCAAGGGGGGACAAAAGGGCGGCAATGAGGGCGCATACGGATGCGGCCTTCAGGAACCCGGGGAATCCGCCGGGAGTTCTCAGTCTGTCGAGCAAGTTACGCGGGGTGCGCCGTGGCATCGCAGCTCCTACCGACCGTGGGTGGTGCGGGACGTTACCGCCGGTATCCCCGAGATTGAAGATGAACATGCGTCAAGTTTTGGATCCGGGCAAGTGGCTTATGGAGGCCATCGGAAATCGGATGGAGCCAAATCGCTTGTCGATACGTCTATTCGGCGACGTCCGTTCGACGACGCCGAGGTGACCGAAGTACAGGTGCAGGTGTGACGGAGGTGCAGGGCGATGGCCGGTTTCCGGAGTCTGGCGAGACAGGTGCGAGACCCTCGGTGCGATCTGGCGCTACGGCGCTACTCGCTGCGCAAGTGCCTTGAGCGGTTCGCCCCTTATGGGCACAGGGCGACCTGGGACCACTTGAGCTCCCGGGCCGGGTTCGGACCCGAGGACCGCTCCCCCGACCCGGCGCGGCTCGTGGCCGCACTGGACGAGCTGGAGGAAGCGCGCAAGGTCTGGCTCGCCTATGAGGTCGGGTTCGCCGAACGCCGCAAGAAGGAGAAGCACGACGGGCTCCGCCGCCCGGGCACCGTGGACGACTGGCACCGGCTGACCTGGGGCGGCTTCGGTGTCGCCTGGTGCGACGACCCGCGACTCCACCCCCATGAACCACTGGCCGAGGTGCTGCGACGGCTGATCGCCGCCCTGGAGCGCGAACCGGGTTCCGTGTGCCCGGTGTGCGCCGGGGAACGCCTCCTGTGGAAGTACGACCTGGCCCACGAACCCTCCTCGGGCCCGGTCTGCACGGACTGCGGCATCGTCGTACCGCGTCCGGTGCTCACGCCCGAGGCCCTGGCGTACGCCAGGCGGGGACGGCTGCTCATGTCGGCCTGAACCGGGCGAACCGAAGAAGGGCGCCAGGGGTGCGCCGGGGATGCCGCACCCCCTTTTGACCCGGCCGGTTTGCGCTTGCCGGTGCAACGGCCAGGGCTGCCGACGGCGTTCCGTCGACAGCCCCGAAACGATGCGCGACAGGTGTGCCGCAGGCGTCAGTTGGCCTTCCAGACGTCGGAGAAGCTGCCGCCGGAGATGGAGCCCGGCTGGGCCCGTACGGTCGAGCTGCTGCTCTTCGTCATGACGATCTCGTTCGGCGAGTAGGTGTCCAGGTTGCTGCCGTCGGCCTTGGCGCCGGTGAAGTTCACGGTGCCGAAGTTGGCGAGGCTCGCGACCGAGCCGCCGACCTCGGGGGCCTCGGCGACGACCTCGGCGGAGGCGTTCTTGAAGCCGGACGAGCCGGCGTGCGTGGTCGTCTTCGTCCAGCCCTCGGTGGAGTCGGCGAGGGTCATGGTGAAGGTGGAGCCGGTGTAGGTCACGGTCGCGGTGAACTTGTCGCCACCCTTGACGGTGACGCCGGAGTACGCGCTCTCGGAGGCGGGCAGCACCTCCCACCAGGCGCCGTAGGTCGCCTTGCCGCCGATGCAGTCGGCTTCCGTACCGGTCTGCTCCAGCGCGGAGTTGCTGTACCCGTCGAGGCCGACCCAGAAGGAGGAGTACGTGGTGGCCGAGGAGCAGCTGACGCTCGGCTGGGTCCAGGACGAGGTGACCGAGGTGTACGCGCCGGTCGAGCCGGTGGCGGCGTAGCCGGACCAGTTGGTGGACGAGACGGTGGCGTTGACCTTGCCGGGCTTCGCGAGCCCGTGCAGTGTGTGACTCTCGTGGCTCGCTATGGCCTGGGTGAGCTGGGCCGGGGTGTGCGCGGCGGCGCCCGGGGCGGCCGCGAGCGCGGGCGTCGCGAGGGCGGCGGTGAGGGCGGCGGCGGTGACGAGAACGAACCCGGCGGAAGATCTCGCGGACATGACTCTCCGTCATTCGAGGGGTGGGGGGCTGCCGTGACGGCAGTGCACAGCAGCTTCCGCGAGGCTGCATGGGCATGGCAAGACGGACAAGTTCCTTCAGTCTTGCGGGAATTGGCGGCGCAACACCCGGGAAATCTGACAGGTTCGTTCAAAGTTGATCCATCGCCGGGCAAGACTGACCAAACTTCAGGCCAACGCCCTTCCGCCCCGCGAGGCCCCTGACTTGAGCTGGAGTACGTGACTTCCAGACCGGGGTACGTGCCGCCACTCAGCCCGGAGTACGGGCCGCCTTCCAGACCGGGGCTCGCGCCCTCCGGACCGGAGTACGCGCCGCATCCCGGACCGGGGCTCGCACCGTCCGGAGCGGAGAACGCGGCGTCCGGGCCGGAGAATATGGCGCCCAGACCGGAGAGCACGCCGCCTTCCAGACCGGGATACGCGCGCTCCAGACCGGAGGGCGCACCGCATCCCAGACCGGGGCTCGCGCCCTCCGGACCCGAGAGCGCACCGTCCAGAGCGGAGAGCACGGCGTCCCGGCCGGAGAATATGGCGCCCAGACCGGAGAACGCAGCGTCCAGACCGGACGAACCGGCGTCCGGCACCGGGGCGATGCCGTTCCACGAGGCGTTGCGGGCGGCCATCGCGGCCAGCGGTCTCAGTCTGGACCGGATCCAGGACCGGCTGCTGCGCCGCGGCACCCCGGTGGCGTCGGCCACGCTCAGCTCCTGGCAGTCCGGCCGCTACCAGCCGGAACGGCAACGGTCGTTGGCGGCACTCGCCGTACTGGAAGATGTCCTACGGCTGCCGCCCGGAGCGCTGGCCGGCCTGCTGGGCCCGCCCCGGCCCCGCGGCCGCTGGCTGCCGCCGGACGGCGACCACCCCGACCTCGCCCGGGCCTGGTCGGACCACCACGACCTCACCGCCGCCCTCGCCACGCTGGACACCCGCTGGGACGACAGCCTGACCCGGCTCAGCTGCCACAACCGGGTGGACGTGGACGCCGACCGCCGCGTCCGGTCGATGACCAGCCGGCGCCTGCTGCGCGCCGAGGCGGACGGCGCGGACCGCTGGATCGCCCTGTACCGCCTGGACGCCCCCGGCCCGTTGCCGTACTTCCGCGTGGCCGTACCGGCGCGGCTCGGCACGGTTCTCGAACTCCCCGAAGAGGGCCTGGTGGCGGCGGAGTTGCTCTTCGACAGACGCCTGGCGCGCGGCGAGACCGTGATCGTCGACTACACGGTCGAGCACCGGGACCCCCACCCCTACTCCCAGCGCGCCGAGACCACGATCCACGTCCCGATGCGCGAACACCTCCTGGAGGTCCGTTTCGCGAAGGAGTGCCTGCCGCGCACGTGTTACTCCTTCCGCACGAACGGCCTCGATCCCCGTCCCCGTGCCGGGCGCCCCCGCGAACAACGGCTCCGGGTGGACGCGTCGGGGTCGGTGCACGCGGTGGCGTTGGGGGCGGGGCCCTGCCGGGTGGGGATCAGGTGGGTGTGGGGATGAGGGGGCTGGGATCAGGGGCGGTTGTCAGTGGCGGGTGACACCATCGAGGCATGGTGCAGGTCTGTCTCAACGGGGCCCGTGAGGCCGCCGACGGCTGGATGGTGCCGGTCTCGCCCGGGGCGTTGGCCGACTCCGCGGTGGAGGCGGTCGCGGCGGGGGCCACGGACATCCACCTTCATCCCAAGTCCCCTTGCGGACACGACACGTTGTCACCGCGCGTCCTCGCGGTGACGCTGGACGCGATACGGACGCGGGTGCCCGTGCCGGTCGGCGTGACCACGGGTGCCTGGGCGGAACCGGACCCGGCGGCACGGGTCGAGCGGGTGCGCGGCTGGACGATCCTGCCCGACCACGCCTCGGTCAACTGGCACGAGCCGGGTGCGGAGGAGGTCGCGACGGCGTTGCTCGACCGGGGTGTCGGCGTGGAGGCGGGCATCTGGTCGGGCACGGAGGGCGCCGCCCGGTTCGCCGTGTCACCGCTCCGCGCCAGGGTGCTGCGGGTCCTGGCGGAGGTGACGGACCCGGATGCGGACACGGCGGAGGCGTCGGCGCGGGCGCTGCTCTCCGATCTCGGCAACGCCCACGGGCGCCCTGTACTGCTCCACGGCGAGGACGGCGGCGCCTGGCCGGTGCTCCGGCTCGCGGGGCGGCTGGGGCTGGCGACCCGCATCGGCCTGGAGGACACGTTGCTCCTGCCGGACGGTGAACGGGCCTTGTCCAACGCTCAGTTGGTGGCGGAGGGGTTGGTCCAGTACGGGTGGGCCCAGCGCTCGTCGTAGGGCAGGGCGAGGAGTTCGGCGCGGGTGGCGAGGTCGGGATGGCCGTGGGTGCGGAGGCGTGCGGCGCCGGGACCGACCAGCCACGCGCGCAGGTCTGCCACGCCGGTGTCCTTGCTGTCGTCGTACCACCAGTTGAACGGAGAGGCGTCGGACAGCAGGTCGTCGAGCCAGGTGTCGGTGCAGGCGGCGAGGTGCGTGTCGGCGATCGGACCCTGGACCCATCCGTCCAGGAAGAGGGTCACGGTTCGAGCGATCGTGGCGCAGGTCTCAAAGGTGTCGTCGATGCCGTAGGGCGGCTCGGGCAGGGTGAGGGTGTCCTGCCACCAGGCGTGCAGGAAGGCCTCGATCGCGGTGGCCTGCTCGGCCGGCCAGGAACGCCAGTCCACCCGGCTCAGCCCATGGGCGCCGTAGCCGACCGTTCCCAGGGTGCCCTCCGCCATCGCCCGTGCGGCCTGCGGCAGCAGGCGTCGCATCGCAGCCGGGTGGTCGTCGAAGTGATCGGGCACCTCGAAGAGGTAGTACTGCACCACGTCCAGCGGCACGCGGGTGTACGGCGTGCGCAGATACGCGGTCTCCTCGGGCCCGTGGCAGTGACCACAGCCGGTCTCCCCCGGACTCGCGAAGCCGTTGAAGACCGTGTCGATGTCCGAGAGGGCGACGGTGAGCGCTGGCGACAGGGGCATGGATCCCGAAGCTAGCAGCCGCATAATCGGTCGCTCCACCTCTTTCCGATCAGGACAGTTGAGGGCGATGAAACCCAACTGAGGAACCCGAGGAGTCCCGATGTCGACGCTGCGCGTCACCGCCGAAGTGCTGACCGTCCATGAACACCCGAACGCCGACGCCCTCGAACTGGCCCAGGTCGGCCTGTATCGAGCCGTTGTCGCCAAGGGCGAGTACCGCACCGGTGAGACCGCCGTCTACATCCCCGAGCAGTCCGTGCTTCCGGCCGGGCTCATCGAGGAGTTGGGGCTCACCGGGCGCCTCGCGGGAAGCGACGCGGACCGGGTCAGGGCGGTGCGGCTGCGCGGGGAGCTGTCGCAGGGAATCGTGTGCCGGCCCAAGGCCCTTGCCGACGTCGATCTGGCTCAAGCCGCCCTGGACGGTACCGACTTCGCGGAGCGGCTCGGCATCGTCAAGTGGGTGCCGCCGATCCCGCCCACGATGGACGGTGATGTCGAGCACGCGCCGGATCTGCTGCCCTGGGTCGACATCGAGAACATCCAGCGGTTTCCCGGGATATTCGAACCGGGCGAGGCTGTGGTCCTGACCGAGAAACTGCACGGCTCCGCCTGCCTGTTGACCTACTTCGCCGAGGGCGAGGACGGGGAGGAGGGCGGTCGCGTACAGGTCTCCTCCAAAGGCTTCGGCGCCAAGTCCCTTGCCCTGAAAGAGGATCCGCGCAATCTGTACTGGCGGGCCGTCCGCGGCCACGGCGTCCCCGAGGCCGCCGCCCGACTCGCCGAGCGACTGGGCGCGCGCCGGGTCGGGATCTTCGGCGAGGTGTACGGCGCGGGTGTGCAGGACCTGACGTACGGCGCCGACGGGCGGCGCGAGACGCTCGGGTACGCCGTGTTCGACGTGTCCGCCGAGATCGACGGGGCGGTGCGCTGGCTGGACGCGGCCGAACTGCTGGGCGGCGAGCTGCCGTTGGTGCCCCGGCTGTACGAGGGGCCGTACGACATCGAGCGGGTGCTGGAGGTCGCGAGCGGGCGGGAGACCGTGTCCGGGCGGGGGATGCATCTGCGGGAGGGGGTCGTGATCCGTCCGGCGGCGGAGCGGTACAGCGCGGTGACCGGTGGTCGGGCGATCGCGAAAGCCGTCAGCCCGGCGTATCTGACGCGGAAGGGCGGCACCGAGTACGAGTGACGCCCCACCGCGTCGCCCTCAGTCGCGCGCCTCGGGGCCGGTGTCCGTCCGCCTGCCCCGAGGTCCGCGTTCCCCCGGTTCCGTCATCAGGCGTGAACCCGCGCCCCGTTCGCCGACCACGTCGTCCGGGTTGGACAGGACACAGGCCGACAGGGAGAGACAGCCGCAGCCGATGCAGTCGGTGAGGTGGTCGCGGAGGCGGTTGAGCTGCTTGATGCGCTCGTCGAGTTCGGAGCGCCAGGCCTCGGAGAGCCGGGCCCAGTCCTCGCGGGTCGGGGTGCGCTCCTCGGGGAGTTCGGCGAGCGCCTCGCGGATGGTGGCCAGCGGGATGCCGACGCGCTGGGCGGCCCGCACAAAGGCGACCCGGCGCAGGGTGTCACGGGTGTACCGGCGCTGGTTGCCCGTGGTGCGGCTGCTGCTGATCAGGCCCTTGGCCTCGTAGAAGTGCAGGGCGGAGACGGCGGCTCCGCTGCGTGCGGAGAGTTGGCCGACGGTCAGCTCGTGGATCTTCTCGGGGATCTGAGGCACCTGTCAGAGCCTACCCATCGCGTCACACCCGCGGTCCGTTGACAGCGGCCCCGCATCCGACCATGCTAAGCAGTTGCTTAGGTATGTGATGACGCTGGATGACGTGAGAGGCCGGGACAGGACATGGCAGAGCCGAGGATCTTCACCTCCGTCGACGACCTGCGGGCGGCGGTCGGTGAGCAGTTGGGGCACACCGACTGGCTGGAGATCGACCAGAAGCGGATCGATCTCTTCGCGGACGCGACGGGCGACCACCAGTGGATCCACATCGACCCGGAGAAGGCGGCGGCAGGCCCCTTCAAGACGACCATCGCGCACGGCTACCTCACCCTGTCGCTGCTCCCGCTCTTCGGACCGCAGCTGATCAAGGTCGAGGGCGTGAAGATGGGCGTCAACTACGGGACGAACAAGGTCCGTTTCCCCGCCCCGGTCCCGGTCGACTCCCGGCTGCGCGCCACCGCGAAGATCACCGGCGTCGACGACGTACCGGGCGGCGTCCAGGTGACCGTCGCGTTCACCGTGGAGCGCGAGGGCGGCGACAAGCCGGTGTGCGTGGCCGAGTCGGTGTCCCGCTACTACCTCTGACCAACACCCTTGGCAGGGCTGCTACTTGGACCCCACCATCCGCAGCACGAGGTCGGCGTAGAGCGCGCCGACCTCGTCGGGCGTCCGGGGGCCGTCGAGGCTGAACCAGCGGGCCACGTCGATGCACAGCGACAGGATCGCGAGGGTCGTGCCCTTCACGTCCGCCACGTCGAAGGAGCCGTCCGCCACCCCGTCCTCGACGATCCCGCGCACCTCCGCGTCGACCTGGCGGCGCAGCGCGAGGATCTCGGCGCGGGCGTCCGGGCCGAGCGAGTCCAATTCGTACTGCACGACCCGCGCGGTCGTACGGCCGCCCGCGTGCCAGCGCACGAAGGAGCTGACGGCGTCGGCGAGCCGCTCGGCGGCGCCGCCCTCGCGCCCCGCGGCCGTACGCAGGATGTCGAGGGCCTTCTCGTGGCCGATCCTGCTGATCCGGTGGAGCAGCTCTTCCTTGGTCTTGTAGTGGATGTAGAGCGCGGCCGGGCTCATCCCGGCGCGGCCCGCGATGTCCCGGGTGGTCGTCGCGTGGTAGCCGCGCTCGGCGAAGGCCTCCACGGCGGCGATCAGCAGCCGCCTGGCCGCGTCGGGCGTGACCTCTGCCCAGGCCTGCGGGTCGCCCGCGCCGGTCTCCTCCGCCGTACTCATCGCTCGTGAACCCCTCTCGGTGACAAGGGCTCCACCATACCGCCGAACCTGAGCGAGCGCTTAGTCTGCCCGCTCAGAGCTTTTCGAAGGGGTTGTAGGGGGTACGCGCCGCGTCCTGCCGGTCCCGGATCACCTTGGCGAGGGTGAAGGAGGAGGTGACCAGGTACAGGACGGCGATCGCGAGGAAGGCCCGTACCCAGGCGTCGGCGTGCAGCTTGAAGATGCCGATGGCGGTCGCCGCGATGGCGACGGAGAAGGAGGCGACTGCCTGGCCGTAGAAGGCGGCCGTGTTCTGCGGTTTGCCCGATGCTTCGCTCATGGGTCGAGCGTCGGCGACCACGACCCGTACGACATCCGCACAGATACTCAACTCACGTACTCAGAACGCCGAAACGCCCGTCAGCGCGCGCCCGATGAGCAGTTTCTGGATCTGGCTGGTGCCCTCGTAGAGGGTCATCACGCGGGCGTCGCGCAGCAGCTTGCCCGCGGGGTACTCGTCGATGTAGCCGTAGCCGCCGAAGACCTGGAGCGCGTTGTTGGCGGCGCGGACGGCCGCCTCCGAGGCGAAGAGCTTGGCCTTGGAGGACTCGGTGGCGAAGGGCAGGCCCCGGTCGATCAGGTCGGCGACCCGCCAGGTCAGCAGGCGGGCCGCGTCCACGTCGACGGCGATGTCGCTGATCAGTTCCTGGACGAGCTGGTGCTGGGCGATGGACTTGCCGAACTGCTCGCGCTCACCGGCGTAGCGGACCGCCACGTCAAGCGCGGCCTGGGCGATGCCGACGCAGCCCGCCGCGACCGACATCCGGCCCTTCGCCAGCGCCGACATGGCGACCGAGAAGCCCTTGCCCTCGGGGGCGATCATCGTGGAGGCGGGGACACGGACGTCTTCGAGGACGAGTTCGGCGGTGGCCTGGCCGCGCAGGCCGAGCTTGCCGTGGATCGTGCGGCGGGTCAGACCGGGGGTGCCGGTCGGCACGAGGAAGGCGGAGACGCCCTTGTGGCCGGGGGCGTCGGTCGAGCGTGCGAAGAGGAGTACTACGTCGGCCCAACTGCCGTTCGTGATGAACATCTTGGTGCCGTTGATGACGTAGTCGTCGCCGTCGCGGACCGCGCGGGTGATGAGGTTGCCGGCGTCGGAACCGGTGCCGGGTTCCGTGAGGCCGAAGCAGCCGACGTACTCGCCGGAGGTGAGCCCCGGCAGCCAGCGCCGCTTCTGCTCCTCGTTCCCCCAGGCCGCGATCGATTTGGCCACCAACCCCAGCGACACGGACACGATGCCGCGCACGGAGGAGTCCCCGCGGCCGAGTTCCTCGGTGACGAGGCAGTACGCGAGATGGTCGCCGCCCGAGCCGCCGTACTCCTCGTCGATCGTCAGTCCCAGGAAGCCGACTCCGCCGAGCTTCTTGACGATCGAGCGGTCGACCTCCTCCGCGCGGTCCCAGGCGATCACGTGCGGGGCGATCTCGCGGTCCACGAAGTCCTTGGCGAGCCGCCGTACGGCCTCCTGCTCCTCGCTGAGCTCCAGGTTCATTGCGCGTCACCCCAAGTAGAAGGCAAGTGGAAGGCCGTACATCGACTGCTGCACATTTAAATTAGCACTGCTAGTTTGACTCTCGCAGCCCTACTATGTGCGCCATGGCCCGACCGCGCAAGCCCCTCCTCAGCACCGACCGGATCGTCGAGACGGCGCGTGTGCTGGTGGACGCGGAGGGCCTCGCGGCCGTGTCCACGCGTCGGCTCGCTGCCGAGTTGGGGGTGAGCGGGCCCTCGCTGTACAACCACTTCCGCACGAAGGACCAGATCCTGGAAGCGGTCGCCGACTCGGTGAGCGCGCAGGTCGATCTGTCGATGTTCGAGGACGGGCGGGACTGGCGTACGGCGCTGCGTGACTGGGCCGTGTCGTATCGGTCCGCGCTGCGGGATCATCCGAACATCGTGCCGGTGCTGGCTACCGGGCCGGGGCGGCGGCCGGCTGGGTTGCGGCTTGCGGATGCGGTCTATGGCGCCATGGTCGATGCGGGGTGGCCTGCGGCGCAGGCCACGTCTATCGGGGCGTTGATGCGGTACTTCATCATGGGGTCGGCGTTGGGGTCGTTCGCTGGGGGGTTTGTGGACGACCAGAGTGCGTACGACCCTGCCGACTATCCGCATCTTGGGCAGGCTCATCTTCTTGCCGAGCAGCAGGAGAAGGTGGATGAGCGGGCGTTTGAGGTGGGGCTGGCTGCGCTGCTGGATGGGTTGGCCGGGCAGTTCGAGGGGATGCGGCGGGACGGTTAGGTTCCGTCGTCTGTCTCGTGCCGGCACGTCGTGGCTGGTCGCGCAGTTCCCCGCGCCCCTAAAAAGTAACGCGCCCCTAGTCTTCATCGTGCCCGGAGGATCGCCTTTGGTAGGTGGGCCGTGACTATCCAGTTGGGGGCGTCCACCACCTCTGTGATTCTCAGGTCTACGGCGACGCTGCACAGGACGTAGGCGTCGATCGGGGCGAGGCCGTAGTGGGTGGCCAGGTGGTCGATCATGGCTCGGGTCGCGTCCTGGGCCGCGTGCATGAGGTCGGGGGCTACGCCCATCGTGGCGTAGTGGCCGGCTCGGGCGGTGTCCGCGCGGAGAGGGCCCGTCGTTTCGAATTGGGGGGCCGGGATGCGGCGGCCCTTGTGCAGGCGGATGCGGGCCGCGCCGGACAGGGACGCCTCGATCGCGCTGACGCACAACTCGCCGTCGCCCTGGGCCGCGTGGGGATCGCCGAGGCTGAGGCGGGCGCCGGGGACCTGGACCGGGAGGTAGAGCTTGGTGCCGACGACGAGGTCCTTGCAGTCGACGTTGCCGCCGAAGTGGCCCGGGGGGAGGACGCTTTGGGGTTCGGTGACGTCGGGGCAGACTCCAACTACCCCGCAGAAGGGGCGTATTGGAATGTCGGCCACGTCGAGGAAGTTGGCCGTGTCTCCGGTGGTCAGGTCCCACAGGTGGAGGTGGGCGTCGGGGAAGTCCTCGGTGAGCAGGCCGAGTCCGGGGAGTACGGCCGTCCAACCCCAGTCGACCGACCGCAGTTCCAGGAACTCCACCTCCAGGACGTCCCCCGGTTCCGCGCCCTTGACCATGATCGGGCCGGCGAGCGGGTAGACGCGGTCCCAGTCGAATCCCGCGACCGCGTCGACGGTCGACGTCGGGTCGAACTGTCCGTCCGTGGCCTCGGTGAGGTCGAACGACACGGTGTCGCCGTCCTCGACCTCCAGCACGGGCTCGTGGTCCGGCGACCACAGGCGGTGCACTTGCTTCGGTACGGAGTGGTGGCTCATCGGACCCGTCCTCACCTGTCGGTACGTGGCGGTGCCTGGCGACGCGTGGCGGTGCGTGGCGGCGCGTGGCGGTGCGTGGCGGCGCGTGGCGGCGCGCGTTTCGGACTCTGCCCGTCGGCCGGGCCCGCCGTCAAGCCTCACAGGCAATAAAACTGACCCCATAGGCAGCACGGACTTTCCCCGACGACCGCGTCCGCCTCCCCCGACGACCGCGTCCGATTTCCGCCAGCGGTGCGGTCCTGTCGCCGCCTACTCTCGGACGCATGACCACATCCCCGCGCCGTACCGAACGGGCAGCCGCCACAGCCGCTGTCGTCACCGTCGTGCTGTGGGCCTCCGCGTTCGTGTCCATCCGGAGCGCGGGGTCCGCCTACTCGCCGGGCGCGCTGGCGCTGGGGCGGCTGGCGAGCGGGGCGTTGGCGCTGGGGGTGATCTCTCTCGTACGGCGGGAAGGGGTGCCGCCGCGGTCCGCGTGGCGGGGGATCGCGATCTCCGGCGTGCTGTGGTTCGGGTTCTACATGGTCGTCCTGAACTGGGGCGAGCAGCAGGTCGACGCCGGTACCGCCGCCCTCGTCGTGAACATCGGGCCGATCCTCATCGCCCTGCTCGGCTCGCGGCTGCTCGGTGACGCGATGCCGCCGCGGCTGCTGGCGGGGATGGCGGTGTCGTTCGCCGGTGCGGTGACCGTGGGTCTTTCGATGTCGGGCGGCGGCGGGTCGTCCGTGCTCGGTGTGGTGCTGTGTCTGCTCGCTGCGGTCGCGTACGCCGGCGGGGTCGTCGCCCAGAAGCCGGCCCTGGCGAGGGCGAGCGCGCTCCAGGTGACTACGTTCGGGTGTCTCGTCGGCGCCGTGATGTGTCTGCCGTTCGCCGGGCAGCTTGTCGGGCAGGCCGGCGACGCGCCCCTCTCCGCCACCCTCAACATGGTCTACCTGGGCGTCTTCCCGACCGCCGTCGCCTTCACCACCTGGGCGTACGCCCTCGCCCGGACGACCGCCAGCAAGATGGGCGCGACCACGTACGCGGTGCCCGCGCTGGTCGTCCTGATGTCGTGGCTGGCGCTCGGCGAGGTGCCGGGGCTGCTCACGCTGGGGGGTGGCGTGCTGTGTCTGGCGGGCGTGGCGGTGTCGCGGTCCCGGGCGCGGAAGGCGGGAGCCGGAAGCAGTACGGATGCGGCGGCGGCTCCGGTGATCGCGGTCGAGCCGCCGCCCGAGGAAGCGCCCGTCGGAAAGTGACCGGCGCTCCCGGCAGCCCTCAGAAGATGACCAGGGCCCGTCCGCCCTTCCCCGCCACCATGTTCTCGAACGCCGCCGGGATCCCCTCCAGGGCAATCCGTTCCGTCACCAGCGCTCCCAGGTCCAGGCGTCCGGCGCGGACGTGTTCGGCGAGCACCGGGACGTCCTTGGCCGGGTCGGAGTTGCCGTAGACGCAGCCGCTCAACGTCCGTCCCCAGTGGAAGAGTTCGAGGGCGTTGAAGGTGACCTGCTGGTCCTTGCCGCCGATGCCTACGACTGTCGTACGTCCGCCTCTGCGGGTGGACTCCCAGGCCGTGCGGATGGTGACCGCGCGGCCCACGCACTCCACCGCGACGTCGACGCCCTGTTTTCCGGTGAGGGCGCGGATCTCCCGGGCCGTGTTCTCGGAGGCGACCACGTAGTCCGTCGCCCCGGCCGCGCGCGCCAACTCCTCCTTCTCCGGGGAGACATCGACGGCGACGATCGTCGTGGCACCCGCGATCCGGGCCGACTGGAGGGTCGACAGTCCTACTCCGCCGACGCCGAAGACCGCGACCGTCTCACCCTCCCGGACCCGCGCCGAGTGGTGGATCGCGCCGTAGCCGGTGAGGACCGCGCAGCCGAGGAGGGCCGCGTCGGTGAGGGGGATGCCCTCCGGGAGCGGCAGGACGCAGGACGCCGATACGACCGTCTCCTCGGCGAACGCGGCCACGTTCAGGCCGGGGTGGAGGTCGCTGCCGTCGGAGGTGCGGTGGGCGTAGACGTCGGCGGCGCCGTTGAGGGCGTTGGCGCAGAGCCAGACCTCGCCGAGGGTGCAGGCGTGGCACGTGCCGCAGGACGGGGCCCAGTTGAGGATGACGGGGTCGCCGGGTGAGACGTGGGTGACGCCTTCCCCTACGGCTACGACCGTGCCCGCGCCCTCGTGGCCCAGGACCGCCGGGACCGGCACCCGCATGGTGCCGTCGGAGAGGGACAGGTCGGAGTGGCAGACCCCGGCGGCGGCGAGGCGGATGCGGACCTGGCCGGGACCGGGGTCCGGGAGATCGATCTCCGCGATCTCCAACGGAGCGCCCACGGCGGGCAGTACGGCGGCGCGAACCATGTGAGGCCTCCTGACGGTGCTGGAACTTGCTAGAACTGAAGGGACTTGGTCTGGAGGTACTCGGACAGGCCGTGCGCGCCCAGTTCCCGGCCCACGCCCGACTGCTTGTAACCCCCGAACGGGGCACGGGGGTTGAACCGCCCGCCGTTGATGTCCACCTGCCCGGTCTCCAACCTCCGCGCGAACGCGACCGCTTCCGCCTCGTCACCGGCCCACACCGCGCCCGCGAGGCCGTAGACCGTGCCGTTGGCGATGCGCACGGCGTCGTCCTCGTCGTCGTAGCGGAGGATCGAGAGGACCGGGCCGAAGATCTCCTCCTGCGCGATCGTCATGTCGGGGGTGACGTCGGCGAAGACGGTCGGGCTGATGAAGTAGCCCTGCCCGGAAGGGGATTCGGGGCCGCCGGCCACCAGTCGGGCGCCCTCCGCGACCCCCTTCTCGATGTAACTCCGCACCCTGGCCTGTTGCTTGGCGTTCACGACCGGGCCGATGCGGGAGCCGTACTTGGTGACGGCCGTCGCGGCCAGTTCCACCGCCTCTTCGTACTGGTCGCGGTGGACGAGCATGCGGGTCCAAGCGCTGCATGTCTGGCCGGAGTTGGACATCACGTTGGCGACGCCGACGTTGACGGCCTTGGCGAGGTCGGCGCTCGGGAGGATGACGTTGGCGGACTTGCCGCCGAGTTCGAGGGCGACCTTCTTCACCGCGGCACCCGCCGTCGCGCCGATCTGGCGGCCCACAGCGGTGGAGCCGGTGAAGGAGACCAGGTCGACGCCGGGGTGTTCGGCGAGGGCCTGGCCGGCGATCGGGCCGAGGCCGGTGACGAGGTTGAAGACACCGGCCGGGATGCCCGCCTCGTCGACCGCCTCGGCGAACAACTGGGCGGTGAGCGGGGTGTCCTCGGCGGGCTTGAGCACCACCGTGCAGCCTGCCGCGAGGGCGGGGGCGACCTTGGCGACGATCTGGTGGAGGGGGTAGTTCCAGGGGGTGATCGCGCCGACCACGCCGATGGGCTCCTGGTAGACCGTCGAGTTGCCGACCTTCTCCTCGAAGGCGTGGGTCGCGGCGAGTTCGGCGTACGAACCCGCGACCGCGATCGGCACGCTCGCGTGGACGGCCTGCGAGAAGGCGAGCGGTGAGCCCAGTTCGGCGGTGACCGTCTCGGCGATCTCGTCCTTGCGGGCCGCCAACACGTCCCGCAGCGAGGCGAGTTGGGCGGCGCGTTCGGCGGGCGGGGTCGCGGCCCAGCCCGGGAGGGCGGCACGGGCGGCGCGTACGGCGGCGTCGACGTCGGCGGCGGTGCCGGCCGGGACGCGGTCGATCACCTGCTCGTCGACCGGGTTCACCACGTCGATGGTCTCCCCGCTCGCGGCGGGGCGCCAGGCGCCGTCGATGTACATGCCGTCGTGTGCCTTCATCGTGCTGCCTCCCGGGCGTGACGTCGTCGTCCGCCCCACAAACTAGCGATGTTAGTTTTCCGGCGCCAGAGACCCGGGTCACAGACACGCGGAGACCGTGGCGGCCAGGGTGCGGACACCTCAGAAATCGGCCCGGGTCCGGTCGTCCACCCGGGCCACCGCCTCCTGCCGGAAGGCCTTCTCGTAGGCCCGCCGGACCTCCTCGATCTTCCGGTCGTTCGCACCGGCCGCCGTCACCGGATACAGCAGGATCAGCTCGTACGACCGCTCCTTCTCGATCCTCCCGTTCGCGTCCCGCCACTGCCCGCGCCCGTTCTGCACGGTGAGCCCGTTCGGGAAGTCGGGCGTGACCTCCTTGTCGACGAAGGCCATGAACTGCCGGTCGCTGACGGCCGGTCCGCCGTCCGGCCGCTCGGTTCCGAAGAAGAGCCGCGTCTCGACGTACGGCGTTCCGCGCGTCGGCGCGGGAGCGGTTTCCGCGTCGAGGCTCGCGTAGGCGGTGGGGGCCGCGGCGGCGAGGAGGAGGCCGGCGGTCGCGAGGGCTGCCCGGTTTCGGGTGAAGTGCAGGGTCATGCACCTATCCGTACCGGGGGTCACTCCTCCAGGTCGGGCAGCCGCGCCGGGGCCGGGGAGATCCGTTCGCCGTGCTGGTCGAAGACGAACAGGTGGGCGATGTCGACGAGGAGCGGGACCTGCATGCCGTGCCGGAGTTCGATGTCGGGGGTGGTGCGGACGACGAGGTCGCCGGGGAGGCGGCCCTCGGGCGGTACGGGGTCGGATTCCGGGGCCGCCGAGGGGTCCAGGACCACCACCCGTCCGGCGCGCAGTGCGCCCGCGCGTCCCCGCAGCCGGTTCAGGACACCGCCCTCGCGTCTGCGGCGGCGGACCGGGCGGGCGGGGCGCGGGGCCTCCAACTCCGGTACGACGGCGGGCCGGGAGCCGGTGTTGAAGTGGACGAGGACCTCGTGGCCCTGGAACTCCACGTGCTCGACCAGGCCGCTGATCACCACCTCGCCGGGGCGGGCGGCGGCGGGCTTGGCGATGCGGATGGCCTCGGAGCGCAGACCGACGATCACCTCGCGGCCCTGCTGGACACGGAGCAACTGGTGGTCCAGGCACAGGGGTTCGGGCAGCCGGAGGTACTGCTTGCCGAGGCTGATGGTCATCGCGCCGTCCAACGGGGCCCGGACCAGGCCGCGCAGGAGGTTGATGCGGGGGGTGCCGATGAACGCGGCGACGAAGACGTTGCGGGGCAGGGCGTACACCGAGCGCGGGGTGCCGACCTGCTGGAGGACTCCGCCGCGCAGCACGGCGACCCGGTCGCCGAGCGACATGGCCTCGGCCTGGTCGTGGGTGACGTAGACCGTGGTGACGCCCAACTTGCGGGTGAGGGAGGAGATTTCGGCGCGGAGGTGGTTGCGGAGTTTGGCGTCGAGGTTGGAGAGCGGCTCGTCCATGAGGAACGCGGAGGGGTGGCGGGCGATCGCGCGGCCCATCGCGACGCGCTGGCGTTCGCCGCCGGAGAGCTGGCCGGGAAAGCGTTCCAGGAGGTCCTCGATGCCCAGCATGCGGGCGGTGGCGTCGACGCGGGCTCGCGGGTCCTCGCCGGGCGTCTCGATGCGCAGCGGGAAGCCGATGTTGTCGCGGCTGGTCATGCTCGGGTAGAGGGCGAAGTTCTGGAACACCATCGCCATGTCCCGTTCGGACGGGGCGAGTTCGTTGGAGTACTCGCCGTCGAGCCTCAACTCCCCCTCGGTGATCTGCTCCAAGCCGGCGATCATCCTCAGCACGGTCGACTTGCCGCACCCGGACGGCCCGAGCAGGACGAGGAACTCCCCCGGCGCGATGTCCAGCGACAGCCGGTCCACCACGCGGGGGCCCCGCGCGTAGGCCTTGCTCACGTCGTGCAGGGAGATGGCGCGTGTCATGACGAGTGCCCCCGGGGGCTCACTTGGGCGACGGTGCTCCGCGATCCGGACACCTCGTACGGGTCGTACGAGGCTTGTGAGTCACGGAAGCTAACGGAATGTGCGCACCGGGGGGAAGAGACCGGACGGGATCGGGCGTGTCGGTCCGGGTGGTGAGAAAACGGACGATCGCATTCAGGCCAAGTACCGCTTCACCGAACCCGGTTGCGCGCCTTCGAGGTTTCGCCGGCTACGGCCCCTTCGCGGGGCGTTCGTGCCGGTGAGCGCAGCGCGACCCCCGCCGACAGCACCAGCAGCGCGCCGAGCATCACGAACGGCGCGGCCACGCCCGCGACTCCGGCGACGAGACCGGCGCCGGCGGGCGCGGCGACCTGGCCGAGGCGGTTGCCGGTGAGTCGTAGGGCGAGGGCGGTGGAGCGGGCGTCGTCGGGGGCGGCCTGGACGACCGTCGTCATGGAGAGGGGCTGGCCGACTCCCAGGCAGAAACCCAGGACCGCCAGCATCAGGCCGATGACCCAGACCGGGACCGGCAGGGCGATGCCCGCGCACAGGACGCCCGCCAGGAGGCAGGTCGCCGTCAACAGGGCTGCCCTGCCGAGGAGTTGCAGCAGTGGGGTCAGGACCAGGCGGCACGCGATGGTGGCCGCCGCACGGATGCTCAGCAGGACGCCGATCACGGAGGGCGCGATGCCCCGGTGCTCGCCGACCACCGGGAGGTAGGCGGTGAGGATGTCCGTCGCGGAGAGTACGGAGAGGCTGATGAAGATGCCCGCGGGTACGCCCCGGGCGCCCAGGATGCTGCGCATGGGCACGCGGTCGCCCTGCTCCGTACGGGACTTGACCGTCGTACGGTCCTCGATGCGCCACAGGGACGTGAACGACACGGCGGCGCCCGCGCCCGCGACGAGCAGGGCGAGTGCGCTGGTGCCGGCCATGTCGGAGCCGCCGATCAGGGCGCCCGCGGCGATGGGGCCGATGAGCTGGCCGAGGGAGGCGCCGATCGTGAAGTGGCCGAAGTTGCGGTCCTGTTCGTGCGGGGCGGACTGGCGGGCGACGAGCGACTGGGCGCCGATCACGAAGCAGAGATGGCCCAGGCCCATCACGCCGCTCCACATCGCCATCGCCCAGAGGGAGTTGGCCAGTCCGCTCAGTGCGCAGCCGCCGGAGATCAGGACCACGCCGACGGGCAGCAGGGGTGCGCAGCGGCCGTGGTCGGTGCGGCGGCCCAGCGGTACGGCGGCGAACAGCGGGAGCAGCGCGTACACGCCGGCGATGACGCCGATCGCCCGCTCGTCGGCGCCGAGCGCGAGGGCCCGGTAGGAGACGGCGGGGCGGGCCATCGACACCGCCCCCTGCGTGAAGCTGAAGGCGATGACGAGGCGGAGCAGCCAGCCGCGGTTCCTGCCGGGCGCCATGGCGAAGTCCCTTGTCCCGTGGGGCGGATGATGCCGGGGCGGATGCTGCCGGGTCAGATGATGCCGAAGAGGATTCCTGCCCCGAGGACGACGAGCGATGTCAGGGCCGCCCACTTGACGACGAACCTGGTGTGGTCGCCGAACTCGACCTTGGCCATGCCGACCAGGACGTACACGGCCGGCACCAACGGGCTGGACATGTGCAGCGGTTGGCCGACGAGCGAGGCGCGGGCGATCTCCAGGGTCGAGACGCCGTGGGCGTTGCCGGCCTCGGCGAGCACCGGGACGATGCCGAAGTAGAAGCCGTCGTTCGACATGAAGTACGTGAGCGGGATGCTGAGCACGCCGGTGACGAAGGCCATGTGCGGGCCCATGCCGTCGGGGATGTTGCCGACCAGCCAGGTCGCCATGTGGTCGACCATTCCCGTGCCTTGGAGCACACCGGTGAAGACGGCGGCGGCGAAGACCATGCCGGAGACGTTGAGGACGTTCTCCGCGTGGGCGCCGAGGCGGGCCTTCTGGTCGGGCATGTGGGGGAAGTTGACGGTCAGGGCGAGGGCGGCGCCGAGCAGGAAGAGGACCGGGATCGGCAGCCACTCCATGATCATGGCGGTGAGCAGGGTGACCGTGAGCAGCGCGTTGAACCAGTACAGCTTGGGGCGCAGGGTGGCCCTGTTGGGGTCGAGGCCCTGGAAACCGTCGTCCTCGTCGGGGAGTTCGGCGTCCGCGTCGGCGCCGGAGCCCGAACCACCGCTGCGGGCGCGCTTGTTGTCGTCGCCGCCCGCCGCCACGAGCACCGTCTCGGTCTCCGGCTCCTCCACGAGCACGTCGTCCAGCGTGAGCACGCCGAGGCGCTTGCGCTCGCGGCGGCCGAGGACGTAGGAGAGGACGAGGACCGCCAGCATGCCCACGGCGAGCGCCGGGATCATCGGGACGAAGATGTCGCTGGCGCTGACCTTGAGGGCGGTCGCGGCGCGGGCGGTGGGGCCGCCCCAAGGGAGCGTGTTCATCACGCCGTTGGCCATCGCGGCGACGCCGGTCATCACGACGAGGCTCATCTTCAGGCGTTTGTACAAGGGGTACATCGCCGAGACCGTGATCATGAAGGTGGTCGAGCCGTCGCCGTCCAGGGAGACGATCGCGGCGAGGACCGCCGTACCGACGACGATGCGCAGCGGATCCGCCTTGCAGAACTTGAGGATCCCTCGCACGATCGGGTCGAAGAGACCCACGTCGATCATCACGCCGAAGTAGACGATCGCGAACATGAGCATCGCCGCGGTGGGCGCGAGGCTGGTGACGCCGTCGATGACGTAGTCGCCGAGCTTGCCGCCCTTTCCGACGAAGACGCAGAACAGCGCCGGTATCAGCACGAGCGCCGCGATCGGCGACATCTTCTTCAGCATGATCAGGACCAGGAAGGTCGCGATCATGGTGAACCCGAGGATGGTCAGCATGAGTGGAACACCTAACGTTCGCCTTTGAACTCCCACCAGGGACGGCGGTCCGACGACGTTAGGTCGCGCAAAGCCGCGTTAACAAGATGTTGACGCGCGAGCAATAAGCGCAAAACTCCAGGTCACAGAGGTGCGGTCAGCGCGGCGACCTCCACGGGCACTCCATTGAGCACCGCGTTGCCCGACAGCGGGTCGAGCTGACTGCCGTCGAGCAGCTGGTTCACGTTGACGCCCGGATCGGTGGCGGCGTGGCTGAGCCGGGTGCCGGGACGGTCGTGCCCCCAGCCGTGCGGAAGGCTCACGACGCCCCGGCGCAGGGCGTCCGTGATCTCCGCGGGGGCGGTCACCTCTCCCCCGGCGCCCTTCACCCGGACCGACGCTCCATCGACGACACCCAGCCGCTCCGCGTCGTCGGGGTGGATGTGCAGGGTGCAGCGGTTGGTGCCGCCGGTGAGGGCGGGCACGTTGTGCATCCAGCTGTTGTTGGACCGCAGATGGCGGCGGCCGACGAGGACGAGCCCGTCGGCACGGTCGCTCATCGCTTGCCGGAGCCGGGGCAGGTCGTCGACGATCGGTTGCGGGAGCAGTTCGACCTTGCCGCTGCGGGTCTTGAGCGGCTGCGGCAGGCGGGAGGCGAGCGGGCCGAGGTCGATGCCGTGCGGGTGGGCGAGGAGTTGCTGGAGGGTGAGCCCGTCGGGTCGTACGCCGAAACCGTCGCCGTACGGACCCAGGCGCAGCATCATGTCCAGCCGTCGCTCGGGACCGGTGTCGCCGGTGAGTTGATCGGCGACCTCACGCGGATCGCGGCCGTGGACGGGCGAGTCGGGGTCCTTGACGGCCTTGCCGAGGGTCTGGTCGATGACCATCGCGTCCACGGCGGCGGGGTCGGTGCCGTGCATGCCGCTCGCGGCGAGGATCAACCGGGCCAGGATCTCCGTCTCGGCCATCCGGCCGGGCTCCAGCGGGATCGCGGGGCGGGTGTAGCGGACCTGGTTGCGGACGGCGAGGGTGTTGAACGCGAAGTCGTGGTGCGGGCTTTGGGAGGGCGGGGGCGGCGGCAGCACCACGTCGGCGTGGCGCGCGGTCTCGTTGAGGTACGGGTCGACGCTCACCATGAAGTCCAGCGAGTCGAGGGCCTTGTCGAGGCGGGTGCCGTCCGGTGCGGAGAGCACGGGGTTGGCGGCGACGGCGATGAGGGCGCGGATCGGTTCGCCCTCGGCGGTCGCGGTGTCGATCTCCTCGGCGAGCGCGGACAGCGGCAACTCGCCCTTCGCCTCCGGGTATTGACTCACCCGCGAACGCCAGCGCCCGAGCGCGAACCCTCGGCCTGGTCCGGCGGGCCGGGGTGTCCGGTCGGTGGCGGCCTGCGGGAAGAGGGCACCGCCGGGCCGGTCGAGGTTGCCGGTGAGGATGTTGAGGACGTCGACGAGCCAGCTGGCGAGGGTGCCGTGCGGGACGGTGCAGCTGCCGATACGGCCGTAGACGGCGGCGGTTGGGGCGGCGGCGAGTTCGCGGGCGAGGGCGCGGATCTCGTCGGCGCCCACGTCACAGGCACCGGCGACAGCCTCGGGGGTGAAGTCCTTTACGGCGGAACGGAGTTCCTCAACCCCCTCCACGTGCACAGCCAACTCCCCCATCTCCACAAGGTGTTCGTCGAAGAGGACGTAGGTCATCGCCGCGAGCAGCAGGGCGTCGGTGCCGGGGCGGACCGCGATGTGGCGGTCGGCGAGTTTGGCGGTGCGGGTGCGGCGCGGGTCGATCACGGTGAGGGTGCCGCCGCGGGCCTTGAGTGCCTTGAGCTTGCCGGGGAAGTCGGGGGCGGTGCACAGACTCCCGTTGGACTCAAGGGGGTTGGCGCCGATGAGGAGCAGGTGGTCGGTGTGGTCGAGGTCCGGTACCGGGATCGCGTTGGCGTCGCCGTAGAGCAGACCGCAGGAGACGTGTTTGGGCATCTGGTCGACCGTGGACGCGGTGAAGACGCTGCGGGTGCCGAGGGCGCCGAGCAGGACCGTCGGGTAGAGGGCACCGGCCATCGTGTGAACGTTGGGGTTGCCGAGGACGACGCCGACGGAGTTCGGGCCGTACCGCTCGACGACCGGGCGCAGACCCGCCGCGACCGCGTCGAACGCCTCCTCCCAGGTGGCCTCGCGCAATTCCCCGTCCCGGCGCACGAGGGGGCCGCGCAGCCGGTCGGGGTCATTGTCGACGGCCCCGAAGGAGGCGCCCTTGGGGCAGATGAACCCCCGGCTGAACACGTCGTCGCGATCCCCTCGGGCACCGGTCACCCGGGTGCCCTCGATGGTGAGGGTCAGCCCACAGGTGGCTTCGCACAGGGGGCAGATACGCGGGGCGGTGCGGGACACGGGGCCTCCAGGGGGCTTCGTTGCCTCTTGGCGGCGAGCATACCGAGCGGTATGGGGGGTGGCGAGGGGTACAGGGGGTTGGGTCGGAAACCTGCGGGGGTGGGGCGGGGTCTGTTGGAGGGGCGGATGGGTGCTTGGCCCGGGGGCGGCCGCGAGGCGGGCGAGCCTTCGGGCGCGCGGCCGGAGGCCCGTCCGGTAGCTGCGACGAGCCAGGCGGCACCCGGACCGAAGGTCAAGCCCACACCGGCCGCGCGGGGCAGGCGCGCTGCCCGAGACCCGCCCGGTACCCGCAGAGCGCCACGCCGCCCCCGGACCGCAGGTCAGTCCAACACCCGTGCCAGATACGCCCGCAGCATCTCTCTCGTCTCCCCGATGACCTTCTCGTCGCCCTCCGGCGCGACCCGGAACGCCAGGTGGACGAGGGCGTCGGCGGTTTCCACGGCGATGAGGAAGGTGCGGCGGAGATCCTCGTCGGGCTCGCGGGCGAGGTAGCCGGAGAGGAGGTCGGTGAGGCGGTCGGCGACGCGGATGTTGGGTTCCGCGTGGCCCGAGCCGATGGGGATCTGGTTGCCGAAGTCGACGAGGGAGAAGCCGGGCGCGGTGCGCTTCATCGCGAGGTACTCGTCCAGGACCGCGTCCACGGCCGTCCGCCAGCCCTCCGCGCCCGACTCCTTGAGGCGCTCGGTGACCCGCTCCGTGTACCGCTCCAGGTTGCGCTGGGCCAGCGCGTCGGCCATCGCACGCTTGTTCCCGAAGAAGCGGTAGACCGAGCCGATGGGAACGCCGGCGCGCAGGGCCACCGCCCGGGTGCTCAGCGCGTCGTAGCCGACCTCGTCGAGCAGGTCGGCGCAGGCGTCGAGAATCCTGGTCAGCCGTTCGGCGCTCCGCCGCTGCACGGGCGCACGCCGGAGCGATGTCGTGTGGGGCACGGGCTTCATGATGCCTTTCCGCCGCGGCCAGGTGAAGCGCGTACCCGAGTACGGAATTGGGTGTCCGTAGCACTCATTTCGACCCCTGCGCCGGTGTGGAGCCGGAGCCGGTGGCCTTGCTGCCGTCTGGCGTGGCCTGGGGTGCCGACTCCGTGATGTCCGCCGTACTCTGCACCGGTTTGCCGTGCACGGCCCACACCGTGCCGTCGTCGGCGTAGAGGCGCGCGGTGACGTGGTGGGTGCCGTGCGGGACGAGGTCGGCCGCGAGGTGGTACTCGGGGAGGCGGAGCCGCGCGACGGTGCGGCCGTCGACGAGGAGGCGGACGGTGCCCCGGCCCGCGACCGCGACCGGCTTCGCGCCGGCGGGCGAGAAGCGGAAGTCGTGCACGGTCAGCGTGACGTCCCAGCTGTCGTCCGCGGCATCGGGCTCCACCTCGATACCGACCTCCGGCGCGCCCTTCTTGTCCACTTCGCGGTAGTGCCGGCCCTGCCCGTCCGTCTCGTCGAGCACCTTGCCCACCGGTGACGGCGACACCCGCTCGCCCTTACGCGCATGGGCATCACCGGAGTAACAGCCCGCCGATCCGGCCAGCAGCAGGGCACAGACCGCGAGCGCGGTGAGAACAGCGCGCGACCACGACATGCGGGGGAGACTAGAACACCGGTCCGACAGCCGGATCCCCCTGGAGGCTGGTTCTTCGTCTCCGTGAGTCGGATTTTCCGGCCGCGCCCCTCTTCTTTCCGGCCGCCCCCTCCCCGTCCCCTTGCGCCCGCGAATCCGCAATCCTACGGTGATGCATAGGAATCAGACGGCAGGGAGCAGGCATGAGCGGGGACGCACGCAAGACCGCCGAGGGACTGGCCTACCTCACCGGTTTCGGCAACGAACACAGCTCGGAGGCGGTGCCGGGCGCCCTCCCCGAGGGCCGCAACGCCCCGCAGCGCGCACCGCTCGGCCTCTACGCCGAGCAGCTCAGCGGTACGGCGTTCACCGAGCCGAGGGCGCACAACCGGCGCTCGTGGCTGTACCGCGTCCGCCCCTCGGCCGCGCATCCCGCGTTCACCCGCGCCGACAACGGCTCGATCCGTACGGCGCCCTTCACGGAGACGGTGCCCGACCCGAACCGCCTGCGCTGGAATCCCTTGCCCGACCCCACGCCCGGCACCGACTTCCTGGCCGGCCTGTGGACCCTGGGCGGCAACGGCGACGCGACCCAGCGCACCGGCATGGCCGTGCACCTCTACCACGCCGACGCCTCCATGGACCGTGTCTTCAGCGACGCGGACGGCGAGCTGCTGATCGTCCCGGAGCACGGCGGGCTGCTGCTGCGCACGGAGTTCGGGCTCCTCCATGTGGAGCCGGGACATGTGGCGCTGATCCCTCGTGGGGTGCGCTTCCGTGTGGAGCTGCTGGATGCTTCAGCCCGCGGATATGTGTGCGAGAACTATGGGGCGCCCTTCCACCTCCCCGACCTCGGCCCGATCGGCGCCAACGGCCTCGCCAACGCCCGGGACTTCCGCGCCCCGGTCGCCGCGTACGAGGACGTCGAGGGCCCGGTCGAGGTGGTGAACAAGTTCTGCGGCAACCTCTGGACGGCGACCTACGACCACTCCCCCCTCGACGTCGTCGCCTGGCACGGCAACCATGTGCCGTACGCCTATGACCTGCGCCGGTTCAATGTGCTCGGCTCCATCTCGTACGACCACCCCGACCCGTCGATCTTCACCGTCCTGACGTCCCCGTCGGACACCCCGGGTCTGGCCGGTGTGGACTTCGTGGTCTTCGCGCCGCGCTGGCTGGTGGGCGAGGACACGTTCCGGCCGCCGTACTTCCACCGGAACGTGATGAGCGAGTACATGGGGCTCATCGAGGGTGCCTACGACGCCAAGGCCGAGGGCTTCGTGCCGGGCGGCGGCTCGCTGCACAACATGATGTCGGCGCACGGCCCGGACCGTGAGACCTTCGACCGCGCGAGCGCCGCCGAACTGCGACCGCAGAAGATCGACGACGGGCTGGCGTTCATGTTCGAGACCCGGTGGCCGGTGACGGCGACGGCCCAGGCGGCGCACGCCGATCACCTCCAGCAGGGCTACGACGAGGTGTGGCAGGGCCTGCAACGCCACTTCCGCCCCTCGCACTGACCCCTCGCCGCCGACCGACACCCCGCACACCTCGCACCGACAACTCCCCACCGGTTCACGTCCCTTGCACCGATGCCTCCCTACCGGTACGGATGGCCCCGTGACCTCCTTCGCCCCGGACTCGATCGTCCTGAACCGCAAGCTGCCGCTCTGGTACCAGGTGTCGCAGTCCCTGCGCGCCTCGATACTCGGCCGCTCGCCCCGGGACCCGCTGCGGCTGCCCACGGAGGAGCAACTCGCGGGGCACTACGGCGTCAGCGTGCTCACCATGCGGCAGGCGCTGAAGGAGCTGGAGGACGAGGGCCTGATCACCCGGCACCGCCGCCGGGGCACGTTCATCGAGCCGGACGTCCAGCGGGCCACCCCGGTAAAGCTGTTGGGCTCGGTGGACGCGATCGTCGCCCAGCAGTCCGGCATGACGACGGAACTCCTGGACCACGGCAAGGCACCGGTGCCGCCCGAACTCACCGACCACTTCCCGGACTTGACCGAGGTGGCGACGTACCACCGCCTCCGCAGCGACGAGAAGACCGGCGAGCCGACGAACCACGCCCGCAACCACATCCGCCCCGAACTGGCCGACCGCCTCGACCTGGACGACCTCATCCGCCGGCCGATGACCAAGGTCCTGCGGGACGTCGTCGGCGCGGACATCAGCCGCATCACGGACACGGTCGAGGCCCGCCTCGCCGACCCGGAGACCGCCCGCCTCCTCCAGGTCCCGCTCCTCAGCCCGATCCTGCACTACACGGGCATCACCTACGACACACAGGGCAGGGTCCTGGACGTGGCTGTCATCCATTACCGAGGCGACCGGTTCTCCTTCTCGGTCACCCTCGACGCGTAGACGCTCCGCTGGCCGGCCGGTTCCTCATCTGCGGGCTCGGTGGGGGCTGGTCGCGCAGTTCCTCGCGCCCCTTGAGGGGCGCGACCCCCAACCCGGCTGCCGTAAGCAGGTCGTACGATGCCAGGCGTGACGCACGACGACGCTCCGCTGCTCGCGGACCTGATGCCGTGGTCCGTCGCACCGATCCGGCTCGGCCGGGGGTGGCCGACGGCACCTGACGCGGCAACCCTGAAAGCGCGCTGGGACACCCTGGTGAAGGCCGAAGTCCCCGACCGGGAAGTGCTGTTCGAGCCGACGCGCTCACGCACCCTGCACTCGGCGGTGTCCCAGCTCCCGGGCCAGCCCAGCGGCACGGAGAAGCTGATCCGCGCCACGGGCCCCTGCCCGGAACCGATCCGCGTCCTGCACGCCCCCTTCGACGAGCAGTGGCTGATCCCCGACCACCGCCTGATCGACGTGGCCCGCCCGGAGTTGTGGCGGGTGGCGGACGAACGCCAGATCTTCGTGGTGGAGACCCCGGTCGTCCCCGGCACCTCCGGCCCGTTCCTGCTCGCGTCCTCGATCCTCCCCCTGCTCCGCCCGGGCCGCGTCCGCCCCCTCTACCGCCGCCCCGCAGCCGAGGAACCGAACCTGGCCCCGGGCCTGCTGCCCCACCTCGCCACCCACCTCGGCCACTCCCCCACCCCGGCGGACGTCCTCGCCTGGACGGTGACGACGGCCCGCCCCGGCCCGACCGTCCCCCTGACCCGGAACCCCGAACTCTGGGCACGCGGCGTCGAGTTGGGCCACCGCCTGCTCTGGCTGATGCGCCGCAACGGCGACCGCCCCAAACTCCCCGGCGGCCGACGCCCCTACGTCCGCGCCCCGCTGCCACCCCTCCCCCTCACCCTCCACTACGACCGCGACGAGGAGACCCTCCACCTCGACGAGGGCCGCATCTCCCCGGTACCCCCCGAGTCCTGGGACTTCGAGGTGAGCGGAGTACGGGTACTGGAGCAGTGGTTCAACTCCCGCACAGCGGAGGCCGATCCAGGCACCCTGGCGGCGATCCGCCCCCCGACCTGGCAACAGACGTGGACATCTGAACTGCTGGAGCTGATCACGGTATTGGCGCTACTGGCGGAACTCCGGCCGCAGCAGGAGGAGTTGGAGGTGACGGACCAGATCACGGCAACGGAGCTACGCAAGGCGGGCGTTCTACCGGTGCCAGAGTCGGCACGCCGCCCCGCATCGGTCTTGGACCACCACGAGGAGGGCCCAGAGGGTCAATTCGCACTCATCTGAGACACCTAGGGGCGCGGGGCTGTATTTGATATGCGGCTCCGCCGCGTGGGCGCGACCAGCCCCCACGCGCCCGCAGCCGCCTACAACTCGTCCCCCTGCGGCGCAAACGCATCCAGAACCTTCCCAAGCGCCATATCAAAAACGGCATCCAGATCAATAGGCCCCGGATCCTCCATGAACGCCGCAGCCATCCGCGGATAAGCCCCACCCGCGATCTGACTCCCCAGGTACGCGATCCGCACCGCGTTCTCCTGATCCTCCGACCACGGCAACGCCCGAGACCGCTCAGCAGTCGCCAACTCATTGGTCACGTACATCGTCACGACCCCGTTGAGCATCCCGACAAGCTGCATCTTCGTGCCGTACGACGCCTCGACCGCATCGAGACAGGCGAGACAGTGCTCCAGATACCGCAGCGCATTGGGGCTGAAGCCATACACAGGTGACATCAACCGCGGCAGCCAGGGATGCCGGTGCATCAGCGTCCGCGTCTGATGGGCCACCCGGATCATGTCCGCCCGCCAGTCCCCCGACGGCTCCCACTCCTCGTGCTCGCCGCTGACCGCGTCGACCATCAGCTCGTACAGGTCCTCCTTGCGGGGGACGTAGTTGTACAGCGACATCGTCCCGCACCCCAACTCGGCCGCGACATGCCGCATGGACACCGCGTCCAGCCCTCCAGCGTCGGCGATCCGCACGGCCGCCGCCGCGATGTCCGCGCGGCGGAACGCCGGCTTCGGCCCCCGCCCCGCACGCTCGGGGCGCGCCCAGATCACTTCGGGTACGGCCGCTCGGTCCGCCATTGATCATCACCTCGACCACCATCCTAGTTACGTACACCGTACGTAGTGCGCTATGGTCGACCCATGACTACTACGTACGCTGTACTTAGTGAAGGTCTGGAGAAGCGCTTCGGCGCTGTGCACGCCGTGCGCGGGCTGGACCTGGCGGTGGCCGAGGGCACGGTCTGCGGAGTCCTCGGGCCCAACGGCGCGGGCAAGACCACGGCCGTACGACTGCTCACCACACTGCTGCGGCCCGACGCGGGCTCCGCGCGCATCGCCGGGCACGATCTGGTCCGGGAGGCTTCGGCCGTACGGCGTCGGATCGGCGTCACCGGGCAGTACGCGTCGGTCGACGGCGACCTCACGGGCCGGCAGAACCTGCGCCTGTTCGCGCGGCTGCACCGGGTGCGGGGTCCGGCGGAGCGGGCCGCCGAGCTGCTGGACCGCTTCGGCCTGACCGAGTCCGCCGACCGGCCCGCGTCCACCTACTCCGGCGGGATGCGCCGCCGCCTCGACCTCGCGGCGAGTCTCATACGACGCCCGGACGTGCTGTTCCTCGACGAACCGACGACCGGGCTCGACCCGGCCAGCCGGAACCGGGTCTGGGACGCCGTTCGGGACCTGAAGAGGGAGGGTACGACCGTGCTGCTGACCACGCAGTACCTGGAGGAGGCCGACCAACTGGCCGACGACATCGCCCTGGTGGACAAGGGGCGGGTCGCGCACAGCGGTTCACCGGCCCAACTGAAGGCGCTCATCGGCACGTACGCCGAGGTAGTCGTCGCGCACGCGGACGCCCTTGCGAAGGCGGCCGGTGTCCTCGACCGACTCACCGGCGCCGAGCCGTCGTTCGACCACGAGCGGAACGCCGTCGGCGCGGTCACCGGCGACCCGACACTCACCCTCCCCCGGCTGGTCCGCGAACTCGACGCGGCCGGCGTGCCGTTGCTCGACGCGAGCATGCGGCCGCCGACCCTGGACGACGTGTTCCTGCGCCTGACGGAGAGCAAGGAGTTGGCGGCATGAGCATGCTGGCGTACGACGGCACCGCGATGCTCGGCCGGCAGTTGCGACGGGTGCGGAACAGCCCGGCGCTGGTGATCCTCACCCAGACCATGCCGATCACGATGCTGCTGTTCTTCGGGTACGTCTTCGGCAGCGCGCTCGCGATGCCGGGCGACGCGTACCGCTCCTACCTCGTCCCCGGCCTGCTCGTCGCGACCGCCGCCAACGGCATCATGACGGGCATGTTCCAGGCCGCCCAGGACTCGCACCGGGGCGTGACGGACCGCTTCCGCACCCTGCCGATGAGCAGGGCGGCCGTACCCCTCGGGCAGGCGACCGCCGACCTGGTCGTCACGGCGGCCGGTACGGTGCCGTTCCTGCTGGTCGGTCTCGCGGTGGGCTGGCGGATCGAGGGCTCGGCGCTCCAAGCCGCCGCTGCCGTGGGCCTGTTGCTGCTGTTCCGGTTCGCCTGCGCCTGGGTCGGCATCCTGCTCGGGCTGGCCTCCCGCAGCGAGGAGGCGGCCGGTCAACTCGGCAGCGCGACCTTCATGCTGCCGCTGCTGTCCAACGCGTACATCCCGACGGACCGGCTGCCGGACTGGCTGCGCACCCTGGCCGAGTGGAACCCGATCAGCGCGGTGACAACGGCCCTGCGCCACCTGTTCGGCAACTCCCCCGTGCCCGAGGGCGCCGCCTGGCCGGTGGCCCATCCGATCGCCGGGTCGCTGGCCTGGTGCGCCGCGCTGATCGCCGTGTTCGCGCCGCTCGCCGTACGCCGGTACGCGCACGGCGAGCGGTGAACCGCTACCGCTGAGGCGGCAGTTCGGGGCCCAGTGACGAGAACTTCTCCTGGGACACCACCTGTTGAGGCGGCCAGGTGATGTTGTCCGGTGGCCAGGTCTGGCCGGTCCGCTCCAGGAACCACTCCGGGGGTTCGTACATGGGTGGTTCGTAGCCGTCGGGCAGGGCCGTCCGCCATACGACGCCCTCCGTGCGCTGCTTGAACTCGTCCTTGATCGCCCTGAGTTGCTCCGGCTGGGTGAGCAGGTCGATCGCCGTCGCCGTGAGATAGCGGGCGGCGGCGATGACGGTCGCCCGGCCGGGTGCCGACGCCGCGCAGGACGTGAGGGCCCAGGTGTGCAGCTTGCTGCCGATGGGGGCGAGGGCGGCGCCCATGGAGACGGTCGGGACGTTCCAGCTGATGTCGGCGACATCCGTCGAGCCGCCGCCGAGGAACACAGGGTTGGGCGGGGCGAGTTCGGCGATCTCGGTGTGCAGGCCCTGCTGCGGCAGCCCGAGCGACTCCTGGAGGTCCCGCGCCAACTGCTGCGCCTCCTCGGTGAATTCGGGCGGCCCGAGTTGCCGCATGTTGTCGTACATCAGCTCCGCGAAGGCCCGGGAGGGGAGTTGGTTCCAGCAGGCGGCGGTGATGCGGTGCCGAACCGATGTCTGCGAGGCCTTCGCCGCCGCTTCGGAGACGGCGATCACCTTGTCGAGGAGGACCTGGACGCGGGCGGGGCTGCCCTCGCGGACGTAGTAACTGATCTCCGCGATCTCCGGGGTGACGTTCGGGATGTCACCCCCGTTGTTGATCACCCAGTGGAGGCGTCCGCTCGGCGCCACGCTCTCCTCGCGCAGGAACTCGGAGAGGGTCGCCATCATCACGGCCGCGTCCAACGCGCTCTTGTTGCCGAGCGCGTGGCCGCCGTGCCCGGCCACGCCCAGGAAGGTGAAGGTCACCGCCGTCATCGCGGTGCTGGTGCCCCAGCCGGTGGCGTTGGAGGTCGAGGGGTGCCAGTCGAGGAAGGCGTCGAGGCCGTCGTAGACGCCCTGGCTGACCGCGTAGGTCTTGCCGATCAGGTTCTCCTCGGCGGTGGAGCCGAAGAACCTGACGGTGACGGGGAGTTGGTGTCGCTGCGCGGCCTGCGCCACGGCCGCCGCTGCCGCTGCCGCCGCCGTGCCGAGGGCGCAGTGGCCGCAGCCGTGGCCGGGACCGTAGCCCGGTGCGAAGGGGTCGTGGACGTACTCGCGCGGGTCGTGGTGGCCGACGCCGCTGTGCTGGGAGAGGCCGGGCAGCGCGTCGTACTCGCCGCTGAAGCCGAGGACGGGGCCGCCGGTGCCGTGGGAGAAGGTCGCGGTGAAAGCCGTGGGGAAGCCGGCCGTGCCGAACTCGACCTGGAATCCGGCCTGTTCGAGGAACGCAGCCTCGGCGAGCGACGACTTCCACTCACGGAGGCTGAGTTCGGCGTGCTCCCAGATCTCGGAGTTGAGGGCGGTGATCCGGTCCGTGTGCTCGGCGATCCAGTCCAGCGCGGCCGTCTTGGCGGGGCTGTCCCGGGCCAGGCCCGTGGGCGGGACGTAGGTGGGTGCCGCGATGTGGGCGGAGGCCGCCATCACCGGGTCGGCGGCGGTCGTCGTCTGGTGTTCGTGCTGGTCATGGGGGTCACACACGTGCGCCTCCGGGAGCGGCGAGGATCGGTGCATCAGCCATACGCATCATGCTCCCCACATGACAAAGGTGTCAGGCACGGGACATGATCCCCGGCATGGAGCCCTTGCCCGCGCCCCCGCCCCAGCCTCTCCCTCTGGAGGGCATCACCGTCGTCGCCGTCGAGCAGGCCGTCGCCGCGCCCTTCGCCACCCGCCAACTCGCCGATCTCGGCGCCCGGGTGATCAAGGTCGAGCGGATCGACGGGGGTGACTTCGCACGCGGTTACGACAGCGCGGCCGGTGGTCTGGCCTCGCATTTCGTGTGGTGCAACCGGGGCAAGGAGTCCATCGCGCTCGATCTCAAAGATCCGCGCGGTGTCCACGTCGTACGACAACTGATCGCCGGCGCCGACGTGTTCGTGCAGAACCTCGCGCACGGGGCCGCGGCCCGGCTGGGGCTGGACGCGGCGACGCTGTGCGCGGCGCATCCTCGGCTGGTCGCCGTGGACATCTCCGGGTACGGGGCGTCGGGCCCGTACGCCGACAAGCGGGCCTACGACATGCTCGTGCAGTGCGAGGCGGGGCTGGTGTCGGTGACCGGGACGCCGGAGCAGCCCGTGAAGGCGGGGATTCCGGCCGCCGACATCGCGGCGGCGATGTACGCCTTCTCGGGTGTGCTCGCGGCGCTCGTGCGCCGGGGTGTGAGCGGGCGTGGTGGGCCCGTGGAGGTGTCGATGCTGGACGCGCTCGCGGAGTGGATGGGGCACCCGTTGCATCACGCGATGCACGGTGGAACTCCCCCGGCGCGCACGGGACTTGCGCACGCCGTCATCGCGCCGTACGACGCCTATCCCACGGCGGACGGCGGGAGGGTGTTGTTGTCGGTGCAGAACGACCGGGAGTGGCGGCGGCTGGCCGAACAGGTCATCAGGAGGCCGGAGTTGGGGAGTGATCCCGACTTCGCGACGAACGCCGCGCGGGTCGTGAACCGGGAGCGCACCGACGCCCTCGTCGGTGCGGCGCTGGGTGGGCTCGGCGCCGACGAGGCCGTGGGGTTGCTGGAGCGCGCGGGTGTGGCCTGCGCGCGGCTGAGAGACGTACAACAGCTGGCGGAGCACCCGCAGTTGGTGGCCAGGGAGCGGTGGCGGGAGGTGGGTTCGCCGGTCGGGCCGCTGCGGGCGCTGCTGCCGCCCATCACCTTGCCGGGCGGAGGCGAGGCGCGGATGGGCGACGTGCCCGCGCTCGGGGAGCACACCGTGGCGCTGCTGCGTGCCGTGGGGATGGCGGACACAGAGATCGCAGCACTGCGCCGGGACGGTGTCGCGGCCTGAGCGCGGGCCCCCGGGAACTCCCCGGGGGCGCCGAGGAGTTGCTCAGCGCCCGCCGAACAGCGAGCGGCGCAGCCTGCGCAGTGGCGCGAAGAGCTTGACGCGGCTCACTCGGGTACCTGTGGCGCTGCGTTCCTGCGTGGTGTCACGCGACGTCAGCTCACGCATCAGCGAGGTCGCCTCTGCCGTCTCGCGCTGCGGGACGGCAGGGCCGCCCAGCACCGAGAGATGGCGGTCGAGGCGCGAACTCGTCGCGCTGCTCCCGCACGTGATCGCAGGGACCCTTGCCCTGCTGCGCACTATCTGTTCCATGTCACTCCCCACCCGTACGAGTCCACCCGGCCCGGGCAGGGTAACCCTATCGCCCCAACCGAGCACTCGTGTATCGAGGTCTCAGGATTCACCTTCCCCGTAAGGGTGTTGACGACCCCTCCTTGATTACTCTCCGAATCCAACCGATTTCAGGGCGAGTTGGACAACTGGCTGAGTTGTGGGCTGCGCAGAGCCCCCGTCGGGCTCGACGGTCACTGCGAGTGATGTTGCGGTTTTGTCGAGTCCGGTGGCGACCAAGGGCGTGTCGTCCTTGAAGAGCCCGAGGGAGCGCGGTTGCACATCGGGGCGCATCAGCCACAGTTGATGCACGCGCCCGCTCGGCAGCGCGCCGTATCCGCTCAGGGTGACGACCGCGCGCCCCTCCGAGGCGGAGGCGATCACGCCGATGCTCCGGCCCGCGGTGTCCGCACCGGTGGTCGCGCGGGCGTCGGGAGCTGCGAGAACGTGGGCGATGTCACGTGACTGCGCCTGCGCGGCGTCCAGCTTGTCCTGTGTCTTGTTCGCCTGCACGGCGAACAGCGAGGCCACGACGAGGGCGGCAGTGGCCGTCGCGGTGGCGAACGGCACGAAGAACGGGCGCCGTTGGGGCACGCGGGCGCGCGAGGCCTGCGGCTGTGTGCCCCACACATGGGCCGGCAGCCGGGGTGTGTACTCCCGCGCCTGTGGCTCCCGCACATGTTCCCGCAGCGGTCCGGGCTCCTGCGGGGTCTGCCGTACGGCGGCCAGCACGCGGTCGCGCATGGCGAGCGGCGGCTGGGCCACGGTGGACCAGGCGAGGCGTACCGCGTCCTCGCTCATGGCCCGCACCTCCTCGGCGCAGCGGTCGCAGCCCCTGAGGTGTTTCTCGAACTGGCGGCGCTCGTCGGGTTCCAGGGCGTCCAGGGCGTAGGGAGCCGCGAGCGAGTGGACATCCCCCCGGCCGAACAGTCGGGCGAGAACGCTCATGCGACACCTCCCAGGCAGTCGCGCAGCCGGGTGAGTCCGTCACGCATGCGGGTCTTGACCGTGCCCAGCGGCAGCGAGAGCCGCTCGGCCACTTCACGGTACGTATAGCCGTCGTAATAGGCGAGGGTGACGGACTGCCGTTGCAGCGCCGTGAGGCGGTCCAGGCAGCGGCGCACCAACTGCCGTTCCAGGCCTGCCTCGACCTCCTCGGTCACCTGGTCGAAGGCGGGGTGGTGGGAGCGGCGGGCCTCGCGCTGCTCGCGTTCGCCGGCCGCGCGGGCGCTGCGCACCCGGTCGACGGCCCGGCGGTGGGCGAGGGTGAGGACCCAGGACAGCGCGCTGCCCCGGCCGGGGTCGAAGCGGGCGGCGGACCGCCACATCTCCAACAGCACCTCCTGGGACACCTCCTCGGACTGCGCGGGGTCGCGCACCACGCGGCGCACCAGTCCGAACACCGGCCCGGACACCAGTCCGTACAGCTCCTCGAAGGCCCGCTGATCACCTGCCGCGACCTGCACCAGGAGCTCGTCGGCCTCCACCCGTCCCCCACTCTTCGACCGCACGCGGCCCATCCCCTCATCACATCCCGTCACACGAGGCGTTCGTAGCGAACACCTCTACGGATGGGTTACGGATCAGGGAGCCCAAAACGCGGGTCAAGGGACGGATTGGAAGGCGCCAAAAAAACTTTTCAGGTTTGACCAATCCGCCCCGGCACCTGCTCCGAATCCTCGTGCGTCAGGCAAGTTGGCACTGAGGACGGACGGCATGACACCTATCTCCAGGAGCGGTGCGGGACGCAGGAAGCTCGCGGCCCTCGTATGTGGCGCGCTGGCCGCCGGGGGGCTCGCAGCCGCCGGTACGGCCGCGCTGGAACCGGGAGTGGCCGCGGCCTCCTCCCACCGGGAGGCTCCCCTCATCTCGGGGACCCCGCAGTACGACAACACGGACCTGTACGCGTTCGTCAGTCCGGACAAGCCGGACACCACGACGATCGTGGCGAACTGGATACCGTTCGAGGAGCCCGCCGGCGGCCCGAACTTCTACCAGTTCGCGGACGACGCCCAGTACGACGTGCACATCGACAACAACGGTGACGCGCTGGACGACTTCATCTTCCGCTACACCTTCAGCACGCAGATCAAGAACAAGAAGACGTTCCTGTACAACACGGGTCCGGTGACCAGTCTCACCGACCCGGACCTCAACATCACGCAGTCGTACGACGTCGAGCTGATCAAGCTGAAGAAGGGCAAGGCGGTCTACAAGACGAAGATCGCCGACGACATCCCGGCGGCGCCCTCGGACGTCGGCGACGCGTCGATGCCGGACTACGCCAAGCTGCGGTCGCAGGCGATCTACAAGACGACCAACGGCGGCGCGACCTTCGCCGGTCAGGCCGACGACCCGTTCTTCGCGGACCTGCGCGTCTTCGACCTGCTCTACGGCGGCAACCTGAGCGAGGTCGGCAACGACACCCTCAAGGGCTACAACGTCAACACGATCGCCCTCCAGGTGCCGAACGACCTGATCCGGCAGTCCAAGTCCCGCCCGACCGTGGGTATTTACTCCACGACCCAGCGCAAGAACGCCAAGGGCTACTACACGCAGGTCTCGCGCCTGGGCAACCCGTTGGTCAACGAGGTCGTCAACCCGCAGAAGGACAAGGACAAGTTCAACGCGTCCGAGCCCAAGGACGACGCGCAGTTCCTGAAGAACGTGACCGAGCCCGAGATCCCGAAGCTCATCGAGTCGATCTACAAGATCAAGGCGCCGAGCGAGCCGCGCAACGACCTCGTCAGCGTGTTCCTCACGGGCGTCAAGGGCCTCAACACCGAGCAGCCGTACGCGAAGCCGTCGGAGATGCTGCGCCTGAACACGTCGATCGCACCGGCCGCGCACCCCAAGCGCCTCGGTGTCCTGGACGGCGACAACGCGGGCTTCCCGAACGGGCGTCGGCTCACCGACGACGTGATCGACTCCGCGCTCCAGGTCATGGAGGGTGAACTGGTCGGTTCCAAGAACGACTTGGGCGACGCGGTCGACAAGAACGACAAGGGCTTCGAGAAGTACTTCCCGTACGTCGCCGAGCCCACCTCGGGTTCGCGCGGCCCGCTCGCCAAGGGCACGACCAGCGGCAGCGACGTCAAGAACCAGCTGGGCGACGCGTTGCAGCCGGCGGGTTCGTCCTCCGACAGCAACAACATGATGCTGATGGTCGCGTCGGCGGCCTCGGGTGTCGCCGGCGTCCTGCTGATCGGCGCGGCCGTCGCGTGGTGGCGCCGCCGGATGACCCACCGCCCGTACTAAACCCCCCGACTGGCGCGGCCCGCACTTCACCTTCCCCCACGGTGCGGGCCGCGCCACCCCGTGTTGCGACTTCCTTGAGCAGTACGGCACGGGCACCCGACTTCTTTGAGCAGTACGGCACTTGCCCCACGTATCCCCACGTACCCACCGATCCGCAGATCCACGGAACCACTGATCCACCCAGGCGATGGAGGAACGGCATGGCCCCGCGCGAGAACGACCACAAGCCGCCGAAGGACGAGCAGCCGGCGGCGACACAGCGGGAGTGGGAGCGACTGTGGGAACAAGGGGATGATTCGGGGGACGGGGGCGGAGAGGTGGGCGCCGGGCCGGAGGGTGGTCGTAGCACGAAGGCGGACACCGGACCGGAAACCGAGCGGAGCGCGAACTCCGGAGCCCAGGCCGACAGTCGGCGCGGCGCGGAGTCTGACACCGAGCCGACCGACGCACGGAGCGTCGACTCCGTCACCGGACCGGACGGCGCGCGCGGTACGAAGACGGCCGCAGGGCCGGCGCGTGAGCGGGACGCAGAAGCGGCGGCAGGGGCCGGAGCGGAATCAGCGCCGACCGACAACTCGGTTCACGGCCAGGAGCCGCAAGCCCCGGGCGCCGAGGCCTCCGAGACCGCGGACGCCACCCACACCCAGACTCCCGATGCCTCCACCGAGACTCGTGAAGCTCCGAGCCCCACCGCCGCAGAGTCCCCCGAGCCGACCCCCACCGGCGACGAAACGCCCCCAACTCCCGCGCACGGAAACGCCGATGAACCGGCGCCCTCCCACAACCACGCCACCGCCGACGAACTGGGCGCCCCCCACACCCACGACCACACCGACGGACCGGCCACCACCCACACCCACGACGGGTCAACCGCCCCCCACAGCCACGCGGCCTCCGATGAAGCCCACACTCACCCCCATCCCGGTGACGCGGACCGCATCGCCGCCGTCCGCCGGGTGGCCGCCGCGAGCCGCCGCTGGCGTACCGTCCAACTCGCCGGGTGCGCCGCCCTGTTGGCCGTGGCGATGACCGCCGGGGCCATCGCCATCGGCGCGGCGAAGGACAGCGGTGCCACCGGGGTCGCCGCGTCGAGTGCCGTGTCGCCGGAGTTGCTCGCCAGTGGGAGTCTGGACGCGAGTATCGCCTCGTTGCAGGCTCATCTCAGGACGCAGCCCAAGGACTTCGACGGGTGGGCGACGCTCGGGCTGGCGTATGTGGAGCAGGCGCGGACGAAGGGTGATCCGTCCCGGTACCCGCAGGCGCAGGCCGCGTTGCAGCGGTCGTTGAAGATCTCGCCCGGCAACGAGAACGCCCTGGAGGGTCGCGCCGCGCTCGCCGCCGCCCGGCACGAGTTCGCGGAGGCGCTGACCTACGCGGACCAGGTCCTGAAGGAGAACCCGTACAGCGAGCGCGCCCTGTGCTCGCGGATCGACGCGCTCGTCGAACTCGGCCGCTACGCCGACGCGTCGAAGGCCGCCGACCTCGCCGACGCCCGCAAGCCCGGCGTCCCGGTCTTCACCCGCTACGCGTACGTGCACGAGCTGCGCGGTGACGTGACCACGGCCCGCAAGGTCCTGGAGCAGGCCCTCGCCGCCGCCACCTCCCCCGGCGACATCTCGTACGTGGCCGGCACGCTCGGCCAACTCGCCTGGAACCAGGGCGACTACAAGACCGCGCTGAACGATTACGGCCGCGCCCTCGCCGCCGACGAGAACTACCTCCCCGCCCTGGAGGGCCGCGCCCGTTCCCAGGCCGCCCTGGGCGACCGCGCCGAGGCCATCAAGGGCATGGAGCTGGTCGTCTCCCGCTACCCGCTGCCCCAACCCCTCGTAGAACTCGGCGAGTTGTACGAGAGCCGGGGCGCCGCGGGCGACAGGGCGAAGGCCGACGACCAGTACGCCCTCGTCGACGCCTGGATCGCGCTGGCCCGCGCCAACGGCGTCAACGCCGACCTGGACACCGCGCTCGCCGCCGCCGACCACGGCAACATCAAGTCCGCCCTGAAGGCCGCCCGCGCCGAATGGGCCCGCCGCCACACCGTGCACACCGCGGACGCCCTCGCCTGGGCCCTGCACGTCAACGGCCTCGACAAGGAGGCCCTCCCCTACGCCCGCCGGGCCACGGCCACCAACTACCACAACGCCTCGTTCATCTACCACCTCGGCATGATCGAACTCGCCACGGGCCACAAGGCGGACGGCCGCGCCCACCTGACCAAGGCCCTGAAGCTCAACCCGGGGTTCTCACCGCTCGGCGCGAGCAAGGCCCGTAAGGCGTTGGAGGCGACCAAGTGACGCCGGTCCGACGCCTGTTGGCTTCCGCGGCGACCGTCCTCACGGCCGCGAGCGCGCTCCTCCTGGTCCCCACGGCCACCGCGAGCGCGCACCCCCTCGGCAACTTCACCGTCAACCGCTACGACGGCCTCGTCGTCGCCCCCGGCCAACTGCGCGTCACGCACATCGAGGACCTCGCCGAGATCCCGGCGACCCAGGTCAAGCCGGAGATCAAGCGGTTGGGCATGACCGAGTGGGCCCGGCAGCGCTGCGACAAGGCAGCCGAGGGCAGCAAGGTCACCGTCGACGGCCGTACGGTCGCCCTCACGCCCGGCAGCAGTACCGCGCGCCTGCGTCCGGGGCAGGCCGGGCTCAACACCCTGCGGGTGGAGTGCGGTTCGACCGCCGCGCTGCCCAAGGGGAGCAAGGTCGCCCTCGGCTTCCACAGCGCGGGGCTGACCACCGGCCCGGGCTGGCGGGAGATCACCGCGCGCGCCGACCGGATGACGCTCACCAAGTCGGACGTGGCGACGAAGTCGAACTCGCACGAACTCACCAGCTATCCCAAGGACTTGCTCTCCTCCCCCGACGACACCACGACCGTGTCCCTGCACGCGCGTCCCGGCGGCCCGGCGCTCACCGACGCCGACCAGTCGACGTCGGAACCGCCCGCCGCCTCCGTGCTGCCGCGCGGCGCCGACCGCTGGACGGAGGCCCTGAACAACCTGGTGGCCCGCCACCACCTCACCGTCGGCTTCGCCGCCCTCGCCCTGCTCATCGCGATCGCCCTGGGCGCGATGCACGCGCTCGCGCCCGGTCACGGCAAGACCCTGATGGCGGCCACGGCGGCGGCGCGGGGCGGTCGCGCCCGCCTCAAGGACGTCCTCCCGCTCGCCGCCTCGGTCACCGTCACCCACACCCTCGGCGTGGTCGCCCTGGGCCTCCTGGTCACGGCCGGCTCGGCCGCGACGCCCTCGGTGATCGCCTGGCTGGGCATCGCGAGCGGCGTCCTGGTCCTCTTCGCCGGCGCCAACCTCGTACGCCGTGCCTGGCGCAACCGCCCACGCCCGCAAGCCAGTTCACACCCCCACCCGCATCCCCATCCCCACGATCACCACCAGCACGAGCCCGCCAAGGCCCCCGAGCGCGCCCTGGTCCTGGTCTCCGCGCACGCCGAAGCCGGGTCCACCCACACCGAGACCCACCCGCACCCCCACAGTCACGATCACGGCGACACTCACGATCACGGCCACGACCACCCCCATCCCCACGACCATGGCCACACGCACGACCACGACCACGCCGTAGAACACACGCACGGCGGTTTCACCCACACCCACGAGACCGCCCCCACCGTGCGCGGCACGATCCTGCTCGGCTTCGCCGGTGGGCTCGTGCCGAGTCCGTCCGCCGTGGTCGTTCTCGTGGGGGCCGCGGCGCTGGGTCAGGCGTGGTTCGGGCTGCTGCTCGTCGTCGCGTACGGCGTCGGTCTCGCCCTCACCCTCACCGCCGCCGGATTCGCCGTCGTCAAGCTGGGTACAGGGATGAACCGAGTGCTGGACCGGCGCCCCCGCTGGACCACCAGCCCCATGGCAGTGCTGGTCCGCCGGACCCTGCCGCTGGGATCGGCGCTCGTCGTCGTGGCCCTCGGGGTCGGACTGGTGCTCAAGGGGGCGGCATCAGCGCTCGGCTGAGTTACGTTTGGCGAGAATTCGCCCGGCTGCGAATGGGGGGAGCCCATGTCCGAAGATCCGGGCACTGAACGTGTGATCGCGGGCCGCTACCGGCTCCTGTCCCCCCTCGGTGAGGGTGGGATGGGCACGGTGTGGCGGGCCCGCGACGAGGTGCTGCAACGCGAGGTCGCCGTCAAGGAGGTGCGCGCGCCGGGCGGACTGGCATCCGACGACGTGGAGCGGATGTACGCCCGGCTTGAGCGCGAGGCGTGGGCGGCGGCGCGGGTCGCCAACCGCAACGTCGTGACGGTGTACGACGTGGCGACGGAGGACGGTCGCCCGTGGATCGTCATGGAGCTGGTGCGGGGCGTGTCCCTGGCCGATCTCCTGGACGCCGAGGGGCCGTTGACGCCGCAGCGGACCGCGCACATCGGTGCCGAGGTGCTGGCCGCGCTGCGGGCCGCGCACGACGCCGGGGTGCTGCACCGGGACGTGAAACCGGCGAACGTGCTGATGTCGAACGACGGTCGGGTCGTGCTGACCGACTTCGGTATCGCGATGGTCGAGGGGAGTTCGGCGCTCACCATGACCGGTGAGGTCATCGGTTCGCCCGAATTCCTCGCCCCGGAGCGGGCGTTGGGCCGTACGCCGGGACCCGAGTCCGATCTGTGGGCGCTCGGCGTGCTGCTGTACGCGGCGGTCGAAGGACAGTCGCCGTTCCGTCAGAACACCCCGCTGAGCACCCTGCGGGCCATCGTCGACGAGGAGTTGCCGACCCCGCGGTTGGCGGGGCCGCTCACCCCGGTCATCGAGGGACTGCTGCGCAAGGACCCGGCCGAGCGGATGTCCGCGGAGCAGGCGGAGCAGGATCTGCGGCTGGTCGCGGCGGGCGGTACGCCGCGCGCGTCCACGGCGCCGACGACGCCGTACTCGCCGACGATGGCGGGGTATCCGCAGGACGGCTACTCCCAGCAGGACTCGCGGACGCCACCGCAGCCGGTGCAGGGCTTCGGGCCGCCGCCCGACTCGTACTCGACGCCGACGGCCGCGGACGAACCGCACCGCAACCGGGGGGCGGCCGTCGCGCTGGTCGCGGGGCTGATCGCGCTGGCCCTGGCGATCGGCGGACTGACGTACACGCTGATCAACCGGAACAACGACAAGGACTCGAACGCGGGCCAGGGCACGAGCACCCCCAAGAGCCAGCCCTCGGACAAGACTTCACCCAGCGCCAGCAGCACGACCACGGCTCCGAGCGACACTCCGAGCCCGAGCAGCAGCAAGTCCTCGTCGACGCCGCAGTCGGTGAAGGCGACGGTGGAGGGCGCCAACACCGAGTACTCCGGCAGTTGTCCGCCACCGAACGCGAAGGCGCCGACCTTCACGGCCAGCATCACGGTGGGGAAGCTGCCCGCGGAGGTGTCCTACCGGTGGGTGACGAAGACCGGTTCGGTCTCCAACCCGGGCTGGAAGACGCTGTCGTTCCCGTCGGGCGGCGGGAAGACCAAGCAGGACCGGGTGTTCCTCACGACGTACTCGAACACCGGGACGTTCAAGAACGAGATCAGCGTCGAGATCCGCAGCCCGGTGAAGGCGGAGTCCAACTCCGTGCCGTTCTCGGTGACATGCGTGGCGGAGACCCCGTCGGACGGGGCCTCCGCGTCGGACTCGGCGACGCCCTCGGAGTGAGGGGTCAGACCGCTCCGGCCAGTACCGGCAGATAGCCGCCGGACTGGCCGGCCGCGGTCGGGTGGTACGACTCGGTGATGCTCAGCAGGTTGAGGCTGTGCAGCCAGGAGCTGCCGGAGCAGATCTCGTGGCCGCTGAACGTGGTGCGTACGTCGCCGAAGGTGAAGCCGTGGTCGGCGGCGCGCTTGGCGAGGGCGGCGTCGAGGTAGTCGGCCGCGCCGTTGATGGCGGAGCGCTTGGTCGCGGAGAGGCCGAGGCAGGTGGTGCCGAGTTTGTAGAAGCGCGGGTAGCCGAGCACGACCACGTGCGCGGAGGGGGCTTTGGCGCTGATCGTCGAGTAGACCTTGTCGAGGAGACCGGGGAGCGTCGAGTCGACGTACGTCTTCGCGGTGGCGATCCGGGAGAGGCAGGAGCTGTCGGACTGCAGGACGCAGGTCGTCATGACGTCGCTGAAGCCGGCGTCGTTGCCGCCGACGCTGATCGAGACGAGGCCGGTCGAGGTGCTGAGGGTGCCGAGCTGGTTGGCGAGAACATCACCCGTACGAGCGCCCGAGCAGGCCTTGAAGTCGAACGTCGAGGGTGAATGCGCGGCCGCCCAGAGGTAGGGGTAGGCCTTGGTGCTGCGGTCGCAGGACCCGCTGGAGCTGATCTTGCCGCCCGCGCCGACCCCGGAGGAGTAGGAGTCGCCGAGGGCCACATAGCCGCCGGTGGCGGCCAGTTGGGACGCCTGCGCCGTCATCGCCCCGGTGAGGGCGAGTCCGGCGGCGAGGAGGAGCGAGGTCACGTATGCCGTAAATCGGGAACGTCTCATGGAACCTCCCTTAGCAGGATCTCTGCCACAACTGTCGTAGCAGTGACGCGCGTTGACGGGAAGTGTGCATGCCAATGGAGAGCCCGACGGAGAGGTCGACGGGGCGCTTGATTGCGTGCTCATGACAGCTCTGTGACAGGCCGTCAACTCCCTTGAACCAGACCGGTTCATGACCCAGGCTTTGCTCAGCCTTGGTGCGGAACGCAACGCTCCACGGCCGTGCGCGCGTCAACGCGCGCATCCCCACAGTCGCGCGCCGACCCGGGCGCGCGCCGCCTGGAGGAGGACTCCCTCGTAATGGCACTCCTGCGTAGCAACAAGCTCCGGCTCGCCGCGATCACCGGCGCCGCCACCGCCGCTCTCGTCGGCGGGCTCACCGCACTCCCCGCCCAGGCCGCCCAGGCCACGGGCACGGTACTGGCCGCCGGCTCCCCCACAGCCGTCGACGGCAGCTACATCGTCACCCTCAAGAAGAGCGCCGGCCTCACGGCGTCCTCGACCGCGGGCAAGGGCCTGGTCAAGGAGTACGGCGGCACGGTCACCAAGACGTTCGGCACGGTGCTGAACGGCTACACGGCGAGCCTCTCCGCGACCGAGGCGAAGAGACTCGCCGCCGACCCGGCCGTCGCCGCGGTGGAGCAGAACCAGCGCGTCCACCTGACCGACACCACCCAGTCCAGCGCGCCCTGGGGCCTGGACCGCATCGACCAGGCCGCGCTGCCGCTGTCGGGGACGTACACCTACCCGGACAGCGCGGGCGGCGGTGTGACCGTGTACGTCATCGACACCGGCGTCCGGATCACCCACACCCAGATCAGCGGCCGCGCCGTCTACGGCTATGACGCGGTCGACGGCGACACCACCGCCTCCGACGGCAACGGCCACGGCACGCACGTGGCCACGACGATCGCGGGCTCGACGTACGGCGTCGCCAAGAAGGCGAACATCGTGGCGGTCCGGGTGCTGGACAACAGCGGCTCGGGTACGACGGCCGGGGTGATCGCGGGCATCGACTGGGTGACCTCGAACCACACCACGCCGGCGGTCGCCAACATGTCGCTCGGCGGTTCCGCCTCCACCTCGCTCGACACGGCGGTCGCCAACTCCATATCGAGTGGCGTGACTTACGCGGTCGCGGCGGGCAACAGCAGCGCCAACGCCTCCTCGTACTCCCCCGCCCGGGTCGCCACCGCGATCACGGTCGGCGCCACCACCAGCGCGGACGCCAGGGCGAGTTACTCCAACTACGGTTCGACACTGGACATCTTCGCGCCCGGCTCGTCGATCCTGGCGGGCTACAACACCAGCGACACCGCCACCGCCACCCTGTCGGGCACCTCGATGGCGACCCCGCACGTGGCGGGCGCGGCGGCCGTATACCTCTCGGGCCACACCTCGTCCACGCCGGCCCAGGTCGCCACGGCGCTGGTGAACGGGGCCACTTCGGGTGTGGTGACCAGCCCGGGCACGGGTTCGCCGAACCTGCTGCTGAAGCTCGTCCCGTAACACCCTGCCGCTCCACCCGAACAACGGTTCCCCGGGGGCAGCACACGCCTCCGGGGAACATCCATTCGAGGATGCGCGAGAACCGGTGGAAGCGGCTTCCCCACCTTGACGTGCCCGGTCGGGCTGCGCGACATTGAAGTCCGGCATCCGGCGTGCTGGGGGGCAAAGTCGCCAATGCAGACCTTCCATATCAAGAGACCATCCATCGCCGACACCGAGCGGGCACGGCCAGGACCGGGGAGGGACCTGGCACCACTGCTCGCGGGTGCGGCAGTCGCCGTGGGAGGGGTCGGGGCGCTGCTCGCGCTCGTCGACTCGGGATCGCCGTTGCGCGGTCCGTTCGCACTGTTCTTCCTCTTCGCGGCGCCGGCTTCGGCAATTGCCGCGGTGCTGCGCGGAATTGATCCCTTCGGCCGTGTTCTCACCTCGGTGGCGGGTGCGGTGGTCATCGACATGCTGGTGGCCCAGGGAATGCTGGCCGTGCACCGGTGGTCGGTCGACGGTGGAATCGTCGCGGTGGCGGTGATCAGTGGCCTGATTTCGCTATCGGTATTCATACGGCATATGCCGGGCCGTACAACGGCTGACAAAGTTGTGTAACGGTCAAACCAACAAAAACGTGAGACCTCCTTCCAGGTCTTGCCATACAGGTTCAATCATCAATACCGTCGTACATCTCACCCGCACTGGACCATCATCGAGCGGCTCTAGGGGAGGGCTCAAGGACCGCGATGAATCCGGGGCGGGGCGCGGTAGGGGGGTGCCGTGCTCGGTGACCGCTTTTGTGACCGAGTCGTCCGCGCGGCCGGCTTTCATGTTTTCCGGGGGTCGACCAGTTTTGCCAGCTCACCATGCGTGCACGGAGATCCGTATTCTCCGTGGCGCCCGTGAGAACCCCCCTTTCGAACCGGAGCACGAAGCCGGGCCGCCCAGGGGCGGGCGGTCCGCCGGACGAGAGGGACCAGACTCGTGAGTTCTGTTCTGCGCCCAGCGACATCGGGCCAAGATCCGTTAATGTCGGCCACATACCGGCCGATCTCCTCTCACCTGGCGATCACACCGCCGGTGAGTGTGGTGATTCCCGCCATGAATGAGGCGGAGAATCTTCCCTACGTCTTCAAGACACTTCCGGCGTGGATACACGAAGTGGTTCTTGTGGACGGCAATTCCACCGACAACACCGTCGAGGTGGCCCGCGAGCTGTGGCCCGGGGTCAAGGTCGTCGAACAGCAGGGCAAGGGCAAGGGGGATGCCCTGATCACCGGGTTCGAGGCGTGCAGCGGCGACATCATCGTGATGGTCGACGCGGACGGCTCGGCCGACGGTCACGAGATCGTCAGCTATGTCTCCGCTCTCGTCTCGGGCGCGGACTTCGCCAAGGGCTCACGCTTCGCCAACGGCGGCGGCACGGACGACATGACGTTCATCCGCAAGCTCGGCAACTGGGCGCTGTGCACGATCGTCAACCGCAAGTTCGGCGCCCGCTACACCGATCTCTGTTACGGGTACAACGCGTTCTGGCGGCACTGCCTCGACAAGATCGACCTCGACTGCACCGGCTTCGAGATCGAGACGCTCATCAACATCCGGGTGGTCAAGGCCGGTCTCAAGGTGCAGGAGATCCCCAGTCACGAGTACCTCCGTATCCACGGCACGAGCAATCTGCGCGCCGTGCGGGATGGGATCCGGGTGCTCAAGGTGATCCTCAAGGAGCGCTCCAACCGGCGTGCGCTGCGCCGCCGTTCGCACTCCACGATGATCGACACGCTGGACCCGCAACGCGATCCTCAGCTCGACCAGCAGCTCGACCCGCAGCTCAACTCGGTCCGGGGAGAGGTGTCTTGAGCAGTCACGACATCTCCGTCGTGATCTGCGTCTACACCGAGGACCGCTGGGAGGACATTCTCGCGGCGGTCTCCTCGGTGCGGGCGCAGTCACGGCCCGCGCTGGAGACGTTGCTGGTCGTCGACCACAACCCCGCTCTCCTGGACCGACTCACCAGGGAGTACAAGGACGTTGGGGAAACCGGTGAGGTCCGCGTGCTGGCGAACGCGGGTCCGCGCGGTCTGTCCGCGGGCCGCAACACCGGCATCGCCGCCTCGCGCGGCGAGGTCATCGCCTTCCTCGACGACGACGCCGTGGCCGAGCGGGAATGGCTGCGGTACTTCGCCGAGGCGTACGCCGACCCGAAGGTGATGGCCGTCGGCGGCCGCACGATGCCGATCTGGGCGTCGGGGCGCAGGCCGGCCTGGTTCCCCGAGGAGTTCGACTGGGTGGTGGGCTGCACGTACAAGGGCCTGCCGCCGGGCCGGGTCCGGGTGCGCAACGTGCTGGGCGGCAACGCCTCGTTCCGGCGTACGGCGTTCGACGCGGCCGGCGGCTTCGCGACCGGCATCGGGCGCGACGGCGACAAGCGTCCGCTGGGCGGCGAGGAGACGGAACTCTGCATCCGGCTCACCCGGGCCAGGCCGGACGCGGTGCTGCTGATCGACGACCGGGCGGTGATCCACCACCGGGTCCCCGCAGTCCGCGAGCACTTCGGATACTTCCGCACGCGCACGTACGCCGAGGGTCTCTCCAAGGCCCTGGTGGCCCGAAGTGTCGGCGCCGACAAGGGACTTGAGTCGGAGCGCCGGTACACGACCCGGGTCCTGCCGGCCGGAGTGGCACGCGGCCTGCGCGACACCGCACTCGCCCGCCCGGGCGGCGCGGGCCGAGCGGGCGCGATCATCGCCGGGGTGTTCACGGCGGCGGCCGGGTACGTCGTCGGAAGCGTCCGGGCCCGACGCGGCGGGGTCACTTACGCGGTGGTCGAGATCCAGGGGGACGCACGCGAGCGCGGGGGCGGGCGCGGGCGCGGGCGTGGGCGTGGAGGCGGTAATGAGCGCGGGGGGCGGACATGAGAACGGGGACGCACACGGGCGCGGGGAGACACCTGGACGCGGGGAGGCACCCGGGCATGGGGACGCACCCGGGCGCGGGAGCGGACACGGGCGCGGGGAGGCACCCGAACTCAGGAAGGCACCCGGACACGGGGAGGCACCCGGTCATGGGGACGAACCGGAACGCGGGAGCGGACACGGACGCGCGGACGCACCCGGGCGCGGCGGCAGTAATGAGCACGGGGTCGGACATGAGCACGGGGCCGCACCCGAACGCGGGAGCGGACACAGGCGCGGGCACGCACCCGGGCACAGGGAGGCACCCCGACACGGGGAGACACCCGGGCATGGGAACGCAGCCGAACGCGAGAGCGGACACGGACGCGAGGACACACCCGAACTCAGGGAGGTACCCCGACGCGGGGAGGTACCCCGACGCGGGGACGCACCCGGGCACGGGGACGCACCCGAACGCGGTGGCGGCGACGAGCGCGGGGGGCAGCCATGAGTGACGCACCGGTGCCGATCCTGATGTACCACTCGGTCGCCACCGCCCCGAACGACGCCACCCGCGCCCTCTCCGTCGCGCCGGAGGCGTTCGCCGAGCAGTTGGCGCTCCTCGGCGATCTGCGCTTCACGCCCATCAACACCGCTGATCTCGCGGCGAGTTGGCGCTCCGGCAAACCGCTGCCCGAGCGTCCGGTCCTGATCACCTTCGACGACGGATACGAGGGTGTGCACCGGCACGCGCTGCCCGCGCTGGCCCAACACGGCTTCGCGTCGACCCTGTTCGTCTCCACCGGCTGGATCCGGGGCGCCCACGACACCGGGGGCGGCCTGGACACCATGCTCGACTGGGACCAGGTGCGCGAACTCGCGGGCGCGGACGTCGAGATCGGCGGTCACAGCCACACCCACCCGCAGCTCGACCAGCTCGACGACGACACCCTGCGCACGGAACTGGTCCGCTGCAAGGAGATCGTCGCCGACGAACTCGGGTCCGTACCCGTCTCGTTCGCGTATCCCTACGGCTACTCCAGCCGCCGGGTGCGCCAGGCGGTGCGGGATACCGGGTTCGCGCAGGCGCTCGCCGTCGGCAACGACCTCGCCCGGCGCCGCCAGGGACCGTACGCGCTGCGGCGGGTAACTGTGCGCCGCAGTACGGGAGTCGAGGAGTTCGAGCGGCTCGTCGAGGGCCGTGCGATCGCCCGCAACTTCGCCAGGGACCGTGCCCTCACCCAGGGCTACGCCATGGTCCGCAGAGTTCGACAGGTCCGCCGGAAGGCCAGCCGTTCCCGTGTCTGACACGACGACCACCACCCAGGACGCGGTGCCCGAGACCGAGGCGCCCCAGCAGACGGGGCGCCGACTGCGCCTGCCGGGAAGGAACAAGTCCCCCGGCGGCAGCCCGCTGTTCCGCAACGCCTACGCCCTGATGCTCAACACCGGGATCTCCGCGGTGCTGGGGCTGGGCTACTGGCTGATCGCCGCCCACTACTACTCGCCCACCGCGGTCGGCCAGGGTTCGGCGGCCATCGCCGCGATGAAGCTGCTGGCCGGGCTCACGGCGGTCACGCTGACCGGCGCCCTGGCCCGCTTCATCCCGGTCGCCGGACGTGCCACCGGGCGCCTCATCTTCCGTACGTACGCGGGCAGTTCGATCGTCGTCGCGTTCGGGGCCGGGATCTTCCTGCTGACGCTGAACGACTGGGGACCCTCGTACCGCTTCCTGCACGGGCCGATCCCCGCGCTCGGCTTCGTCGTCGCGGTCATCGCCTGGAACCTGCTCACGCTCCAGGACGGGGTACTGACCGGGCTGCGCAGCGCGCCCTGGGTGCCGGTGGGCAACACCGTGTTCTCGGCGGTGAAGTTGGCGCTGCTCGTCGGGCTGGCGTCGGTGTTCGCCGCGAGCGGTGTCTTCGTGTCCTGGGTCGCCGCGATCGCGTTCTCCGTGGTGCCGCTCGGCTGGCTGGTGTTCCGGCGGTTGGTGCCCCGGCACATCAAGGCGACCGCGGAGCACGCGAGGCCGCCGACGCTGCGGGAGATCGGCAGGTTCCTCGCCGGGGACTACACCGGCTCGCTGTTCTCACTCGCCGTGGTCTATCTGGTGCCGGTGATCATCGCCTCGCAGGTCAGCTCCGAGGACAACGCGTACTTCTACATCACCACGACGATAGGCGGCACGATCAACCTGCTCGCCATCAACATGGGCGCCTCGCTGACCGTCGAGGGCTCCCACGACCCGGCGCGCATCGCCGCCAACACCCGGGCCGCGCTCAAGCGGATGGCCCGGATCATGCTGCCGATCTGCGGACTGCTGTTCATCGGCGCCCCGTACATCCTGGGCGTGTTCGGCGCGGGCTACGCGGACGCGGCGACGCCGCTGCTGCGCTGGTTCGCGGTGGGCGCGCTGCTGCGGGTCCTCATGGAGACGTACTTCGCGGTGCTGCGCGCGCAGAGCCGCACCGCCGGACTCGCCTGGCTACAGGGCCTGTTGTGCGCCCTGGTGCTCAGTCTGACGCTGCTGCTGCTCCCCCGCATGGGCCTGACCGGCGCGGGCGTCGCCGAGATCTCCAGCCTCGCGGTGATCGTGGCGATCGCCGCGCCCAAACTCTTCAAGACGCTACGGGCCGCACCGGCCGCGGAGTTGCCCGAGGACGCGGCACCGGACGGCGACCTCGCCGACCTGGGCGCGCGCGAGGTGCCGGTCGCCGCACCGCGCCGTCGCGGCCCGGCCTGGGCGCTCGACTCCGACACCCTCGCGCTCGGCATCCACGTCGACTTCGACCACCTGGAACGCCGGCCGGACGTACGCCCGGGCCCCGGCACCCCGCCCACCGGCACGCCCATCGTGTCCGGCGAGCAGCGGCCGACCTGGGCGCTCGGCATCAAGCGGTCCGAGATCGTGGGACTGCCCGTGGAGGAGCGGGAACCCGGTTCGGAGTCCTCGGTGAGCCCGTCCGCCGAGCCGGAGGTGGACGCGCCGTTCGAGGCCGCGGGCGGCTCCGACCGGGTGGTCGTACCGGAGGAATCGCTCGTACGGGAACAGGCCCGGGAGGACGCGGCGGAGAAGGAGCGGGAGGCACAGGAGTCCGAAGTACCGCCGCCCGCACGCCCGTTGTCCCTGCGCGAGCGCCTGGTGCCCACCCGCCCCGGTGTCGTGCTCGGCTGTCTGCTGGTCGCCGCGCTGCTCCTGTACTGGGTGCCCGCGGCACGGCTGGGCGAGTCCGACCTGGACCGCATGGGCGGGCTGGGCCTGATCTCGGTGCTGCCGCTGCCCACGCTGGTCGGCGCCGCGCTGCTGATCGTGGTGTTCGCCGCGCTGCTGTGGCTGGGCCGCGAACACAAGGCACTCCTGCTGATCACCCTGCTCGCGACGGTGATCTCCCTGCACGCGCTGCCCGCGGTGATCGAGACCGAGCCGCGTTTCCCGACAGCCTGGCAGCACCTCGGGTTCATCGACTACATCGACCGCACCGGGTCGGCCGTACCCGACCTGGACGCCCGCTGGAGCTGGCCGGGCTTCTTCGCGGTGGCCGCGTTCATCGGCAAGGCATGCGGGATCACCGACTGGACCGAGGTGATCCGCTGGTGGCCCACGGCCATCCAACTCGCCTATCTGGCACCGATGTTCCTGCTGGTGCGCTCGCTGCGGGCGAGCTGGCGGGCGAAGTGGACCGGCATCTGGATCTTCGTGCTCAGCGGCTGGGTCGGGCAGGACTACTTCTCCCCGCAGGGCTTCACCTTCCTGCTCTACCTGGCCTTCGTCGCGATCCTCCTGGTCTGGTTCCGGGCACCCCACGTCCTGTGGACGAGGATGCGTCCCGGCGAGGCGGAGGTCGAACCCACCGACCGGCGCCAACAGGCCGTCCTGCTCCTGGTGTTGATCGGTCTGTTCGCGGCGAGCGTCCCGGCCCACCAGCTCACGCCGTTCGTGATGCTGGGCGTGCTCACGGTCCTCGTCCTGCTCGGCCGCTCCGAACTCCGCGGCCTGCCCATCCTGTTCGGGGTACTGGTCGCGGTCTGGCTCGGTTTCATGGCCGAGCCGTACTGGTCCGGGCACTTCAACGACCTCTTCGGCGGGGTCGGCGGCGTCGGCAGCAATGTGTCGACGTCCGTCTCCGGCCGTATCCAGGGCGGCAGTTCGACCCACAAACTGGTCCTCTACACCCGCGTCCTGCTGGCCGGCGGCGTCATGGCCTTCGCCTGCTGGGGCTGGTGGCGCCGCCGCGACCACAAATACCGCGAACGCTCCCTCCTCGTCCTCACCTTCGTCCCGTTCCTGGGCTTCGGCATGCAGTCCTACGGCGGCGAGATGGCGCTGCGCGTCTTCATGTTCGCGGTGCCGGGCGCGGCCCTGCTCGCGGGCCTCGCCCTCTTCCCGCGCACCGGCGCCACCGCCAAGGAACGCGAGAAGGACCGCGTGAGCCTCGCCCCGCTGGCCGCGCTGCTCGCGGGTCTGCTGCTCATGGGCGGCTTCCTGGTGGCCCGTTGGGGCAACGAGGGCTTCGAGCGGGTGCGGCCCGGCGAGGTCGCGGCGATGAACTACGTGTACGCCCACGACAAGCCGACGGTACGGCTGCTGTGGCTGAGCGACGACACGGTCAACGACGTGACGCCGGCGATGCCGTGGGGCGCGAAGGACATGGAGCGGGTCAACTACGTCCCGACGCTGGCCCCTTCGGACCCGGTGCTGGTGTCCGGTCTGGTCAAGGCGCTCAAGGACGCGGGCCCGAACTCGTATCTGATGCTCAACAAGAGCCAGGTCGTCTCGCTCCAGCTGGACGCGGGCTACTCGGCGACCTGGGAGTCCCGGCTCATCCAGAACCTGGACAACCGGCAGGAGTTGAAGAAGGTCCTCGTCAACGCCGACGTGACCATGTACTCCCTGCGCGAGCAGCCGGCGGGTGCGGTCCCGAAGCCCGATCCCGGGCCGATCGGACCGCAGATCACCTGGACGCCGTGGTCGGTGGTCGGCGCGCTCGCCGCCCTCGCCCTGATCCTGATGCTGACGGCCCGAGAGGTCGTCCGGGTCGCGGTCCGGCCGAGTGTGCGTCAACTCCGGTGGATGCAGAGCAGTTTCTGGTTCTCGCTGCCCCTGCTGGCGGTGGTGCTGGCCTCGCTGGTGCAGCGGTTCCTGACGATGAAGTGACCGTGAAGGAGCGGAGTTCCGGGGCTCTACGGGGTCAAGTGGCTTATCGGGTCAGCCACTTGACCCCGTAGGCCACCATGTCGAACTGCTTGCCGTCGACCTCCGCGCTGATCTGCCGGTCCAGGGTGTTCACGACCAGGATGGTCTTGTCGGTGGCGAGGACCCGTACGTTGGGCACGTCGTCGGCGGCGACCGACACGGTCTCGTACTTCGCGCCCGGCCCGAAGGCCGCGTCGAAGCGGGAGACCAGGTCGTACATGGGGAGTTGCCGCCCGCCGTCGGAGCTGTCGGTCGGCGTCCACAGGCAGCCCGCGCAGTCCGTGCCCTTCTCCTCCTCCGGGTTCCAGTAGAAGCCGGAGGTGGTACCGCCCTTGGCCAGGGCGATCATGCCGGTGGCCTGGACGGCGACGCGGTGGGTCTCGGACCAGCCCTTGCGGTCGTCGTTGCCGTCGGCGGGCTCGACGTAGTACTCGGCCCACCACAGCGGCAGGTCGTGCGTCTGCTCACGGACCCACTCGCTGACGGCGGTGAGTTTGTCGGTGGCCCCGAACTCGTTCGGCAGCAGGTCGTCGTCGTTGGTGTAGCTGGAGCCGTCGACGACCACGAAGTCCGCGCCGACCTTGTTCTTGTTCCAGTAGTCGAAGGCGTCGATGATCCGCTGGTCCATCGCGCCCCAACTGCCCTTGAAAGTACTGGAGGCGTTCGCGTCGCGCGGGTCCACGCTGTCCATCACCAGATAGGGACCGCCGACCATGATCTTCGGGTTGACCTTCTTCAGCGCCTTGTAGACCAGGTTGTAGAGCCGGGTGTAACCCTCGTAGTCCCAGCGCTGTTTGGCGTCGTTCCAGAAGCCCTTGAACTCGTTCCACACGATGAAGTGGGTGACGTCCGGGTACCGCTTGGCGACGGTCGCGGCGAGCGCCGCGTAGTCCGCGTAGTGGTCGGGCTTCGGCGCCGTCTCCAACGAGGCCTGGCTCCAATTGGTGTTGTCGACACCGGACTTGCCGCCCTTCATCCAGTCCGGGGAGCAGCACAGCGTGATGACCGGGGTGCCGCCCGACTTGCGCATGAAGTCGACACGGCGGTCCAGGGCGCCGAAGTCGTAACGCCCCTTCACCGGCTCGGGGTTGTCGGCGCCCCAGCCCATGATGGCCTGGTCCTGCGGGAGTTGGGACTTGGCCAGCAGCCCCTCGACGCGCTCGGTGGCGGTGTCGCTGCCCTCGTCGGCGCTGTACTGGGTGTGGGTGAAGCCCCAGCCGACCTCGGGCCGGTCCTCGTCGGGCGGGCTCGCCGGGGTGCCGTGCACCTTGTCGCCGTCGCGTGAGGTGCCCGTGGTGCTGCCGCCGCCGGGCAGCGTGTTGATCAGGGTCACGATCAGCGCCAGTGCGGCCACACCGACGCCGAGCAGCGCGGTGAGCCGCCACCGCAGTGCCCCCGAATTCCACCCATGACGTCCCATCAAGGGCAACAGTAACGTCGGTGCCGGGCGGTGGGGCAGGTCTCCGCGTGCACAGCCTTGTAACAGGGCGGAGGGGATACACAGCGGACACAGTCAGGACACATCGGATGCCCCGGACGGAACCGACACTCGGGGGCGCACTGCGGAAAGCGGGTGCACACGGCGTCCGTGTGCCGGATCATGGCCCCATGTCCGCTAACCCACACGACGCTCTGCCGATCCGGCTCAACGTCGACGACTCCGACTCCCCGTCCGACGTCGTCGACGCGCTGTTCCTCGGCCGCTTCGCGACGGGCGAGCAGCCGTACTCGCACGCGGCGAACATCGACCGTGTCCGGACCGGGGCGACCCTGCTCCCGCCGGGCGCCCGCGTGCTGCGCGCCGCCCGCGACGACGACCGCAGCGCGACCCTCGCCGAGGGCGACGGCTGGACCCTGCTGATCTCCCGCTGGAACCGCGGCGCCGACGTCACGGTCACGGCGACCAGCGAAGAGCTCGCCGAGAAGGTTCTCGACCAGGCGACCGACGGCGCGGCGGACGAACCCGAACCGCAGCCGGAGAACGTGACGATGGGGTTCTGGTACGTCTCCCCCAGGCGCGGCCCGCACCGGACGACCCGGCAGATCTCGGCGGGCACGTGGGACGAGGTGCGCGCCAACTACACGCGTCCGGTGGCCGACGCGATGAACACCCTGATGAAGACGACCCCGGAGGACATCGCGGGTCGGCTGCTGTTGCTGCACGGCCCGCCCGGCACCGGCAAGACCTCGGCGCTGCGCACGCTGGCCCGTTCCTGGCGGGACTGGTGTCAGGTGGACTGCGTGCTGGACCCGGAGCGGCTGTTCAGCGACGTCGGCTATCTGATGGACATCGCGATCGGCGAGGACGACACGACGGGCAAGGGCCGCTGGCGGCTCCTCCTCCTTGAGGACTGCGACGAGTTGATCCGCGGCGAGGCGAAGCACACGGCGGGCCAGGCCCTGTCCCGGCTCCTCAACCTCACGGACGGCCTCCTCGGCCAGGGCCGCAACGTCCTGGTCGGCGTCACCACCAACGAGGACCTGGAGCGCCTCCACCCCGCCGTCGTCCGCCCGGGCCGCTGCCTCGCCCGCATCGAGGTCGGCCCCCTCACCCGCAATGAGTCGGTGAACTGGCTCGGCACGGAGGAGGGCGTGGGCCGCGAGGGCGCGACCCTGGCCGAGCTGTACGCGTTGCGCCGAGGCACGCAACCGACATCGGTACCGGACCAACGGGAGGGCGCGGACGCGGGGTTGTACCTGTAGCGACACCGGCTCCGCCACTCCGGTAGCCACGCCGACCGAGCCGCCCTTCCGACAACACCGGCTGCGCTACGCCTCGTAGTCCGTCGGCAGCCCATCCCATACGGCCGCCATTCATTTCCGCCGCAACGGCGCTCAGCAACAGCGGCGCACAACGGCGGTGCCGAACTCCCCTCACCCCTCCCCATAAGCCGCCCGCAGGGCATCCCGCACGGCCGCCACCGCATCCCCCTCCGTGAGCCCCAGCCGCCGAACCTTCTCCGCATAGGCCTGCGCGGCCAACGACGCCTCACGCTCCGCCGCCGAGCCCGCCGCAGCGACGAACGTCCCGTTGCGCCCACGCGTCTCGATCACCCCGTCCGCCTCCAGCGCCCGGTACGCCTTGGCGACCGTGTTCGCGGCGAGGCCGAGCGACTCGGCCAGCCCCCGGACGGTGGGCAACCGGTACCCCACCGGCAGCACCCCCGCCCGCGCCTGCTCGGAGATCTGCGCCCGCACCTGCTCGTAGGGCGCGGCACTGTCATCGATGTGGATCTTCAAGGTCACGGCCCGATTGTCCCGCACCCACCACGGAACGCACCCTCCGGAAATCCGGCGAAGACACCCTCCGGAAAATAAGAGGCACTCCCGCGCGCCCCCGCCGTAGCGTGCGACCCCATGACCGTGATCGCACGCGACCTGCGCCCCGATGTCCGGGCGGACCTGGACGGTTTCGTCGAGGTCCGCCGACTCGCCCTCCCCTACGTGCTGTTCACCCCGGAGTCCGTCGCCCACGACATCGCCCACGCCCAGCCGGAGGCCGCGCTGCGCAGGCTGGTCGCGGAGGAGGACGGCGAGATCATCGGCACGGCCCAGGTCGGCATCGCCTACGACAGCCCGGAACCCGACCGCGGCTTCGTCAACGTGTACGTGCACCCGGAGCGGACGCGCCGGGGCGCGGGCTCACTCCTGGCCCGCGCCGCCGAGGAGCACCTGGCCGCCGTGGGCGCGACCACGCTCTACGCCTGGGTTCTGGACGAGCCGGCCAACCACGCCTTCGCCGAACGGTTCGGCTATACGGCGAGCCGTTCCGCGTACTTCCTGCGCCTGGACCTGGCGCAGGGCGCACCCCCCCCGCTCCAGGACCCGCCGCCGGATGTCGAGATCCGCCCGGGCTCCGACTTCTCCGACGACCCGCGCCCCCTGTTCGAGCTGGACGCGGAGACGACGGCCGACGAACCCAGCGACATCGGCGTCGAGTTCACGGACTACCGGGCCTGGCTGGACGGGACCTGGCAACACCCCTTGTTCAGCCAGGAGTTGACGTCCGTGGCCCTCGTCGACGGACGCCCCGCGGCCTTCAGTGCCGCCCGCACGGACGACGGCACCCGCTACGGCACGGTGATGACCGGCACCGCCCGCGCCCACCGCGGCCGAGGCCTCGCCAAGAACGACTCCCTGCACCGCGCCCGCGCCGCGGGTTACACGGAGGCGTTCACGGGCAACGACACCGGCAACGGCCCGATGCTCGCGATCAACACCTGGTTCGGCTACGAAACCTGCGCCACGGAGGTGCGCTATGTCCGCGAACTCACCTGAACCCATTCGCCGGTTGGACGTCATCCTCGTCAAGGCCGGCCGCACGAAGATCCGTTACGCGGCCGAGCTGCTCTTCGACGACGGCACCCGCCTCGCCGTCCGCGCCCCGTGGGCCGGTGACGGCGTCCGCGACTTCGGCTTCGTCCGCTTCGAGCACGGCGACATCTTCACCGAGTACTACTGGCGGGACCGCTGGTACTCCCTGAAGGAAGTCCGGGACCACGCCGGGGAGTTGAAGGGCTGGTACTGCGACATCACCCGCCCCGCCACACTCTCCGGCACCGAACTCGTCGTAGAGGACCTCGATCTGGACCTGTGGATCTCCGCCGACGGGACGGACGTACGACGGCTGGACGAGGACGAGTTCGAGGAGAGCGGACTGGCCGGGTCGGACCCCGCGGCCGCGGCGGCTGCCGTGGCCGCGCTCGACGAGCTGGAGAGGCTGGCCCGTGAGGGCGGGTTCGACGCGCTGGTGGCGTGACGGCGGGCGGGCTCGGTCAGACGTCGGGCGGACTCGCTCAGGGGATGGCGGGGATGGCCACCACCGCGTACCGCTCGTCGTCCACGCCCTTCCCCCACAGCTGCGGGTCGTCCGACAGCCGCTCCACGTGCACGTACCCGGCCAGGGGCGCCAGGAGTTCGGTGAGGCGGTCGGCGGGTATGCCGACCGGGCTGACCGTCCCCCAGCGGCCCTCGATCAGCACGAGCCGCCCGCCGGGGCGCAGCAGCCCGCGCCAGTGCCGCAGGACCCGGCCGGGGTCGGGCAGCGCCCACAGCACATGCCGTACGAGGACGACGTCGAAGAGCTGCTCGCCCACCGGCGGTGCCGCCGCGTCACCGATCAGGAACGCCGCGTCACGGCCGGCCAGCTTGGCGCGGGCGAGGTCCACCATCGCCGGGGAGAGGTCGACGCCGGTGACGTGGTGCCCCTGCTCGGCCGCGAGGAGCGACAGGCTGCCGGTGCCGCAGCCGAGGTCGAGGATGTCGGCGGCGCGGTCGGGCAGCCAGCCGTGCAACCGGTCGGCCCAGGCCCGGCGGATCTCCGGGTCGCGCAGCCCGTGATCGGCCTCTTCGTCGAAGGTCGCGGCCTCCGCGTCCCAGTCGACGTTCGCTACAGGTTCACTCATGCGCCCAGCGTGACACCCGCCACTGACAGTCCCAGCGTGACAGCCGCCACAGACAGACCGGCGCCGATGAGTCACTCTCCCCGGAACGGTCTACCCCGTGAGAACACGACCCGGGTGGACACAAGGAGGCAGCCATGCGCCGCGTGACCGTGCAGAAGCCCCTGAAGAAGTCGGACACCCGTCGGGTACGGGACGAGACCGACGAGCGCCCTGTCGAGCGCCCCGAGGTCCGAAAGGACATCGCCCGCACATGGTGGCCGGACGGCTGACCCCGGTCCGCCGCCTGCCCGCCCCCGGTCAGCCCGGCCGCTTCCGATAGTGGACGCGGTCGTACGGCCCGTCCGTGCGCCGCTCCACGACCTCGTACCCGAACCTCGGGTAGATCTCCTGGTTCTCCCACATCAGCGCGTTGGTGCAGAGCCTGACCTCGGCCGGCCCGAGTTCACGCGCGCGTGCGTCCACGAACTCCAGGAGCAGCCGCCCAGCGGCACTTTCGCCATGTGGTCCGCCTACGTGTGGTCCGCCTCCATGGGCTGCGGCACCACACCGATGCGCGGAATGTAGTGGCGGTACGCCACATCGGTCACAGCCTTCACCACGGGCACATCGGCGACGGCCGCGACGCGAACCCCGTCCGCTCCGCTCATCCGCACCACCTCTCCGGACGCACGGGACCGTCCCTCCCTGAGCCCTCAGTTAGCCCTGCCTTAACACGACCATAAGGATCTCCCTCTCCCGTCTCCAGCAGGCGATTTCGCGGTTTCCAGGGGCTAGCTTCTGATCACCCCCACGGGATCCGTCCCCCGCGCCGAGCACCGTCCGAGGAGTTGGAGTTCCGCCATGCCCGCACGCCGTAAGGCCGCCGCTGTCGCCGTCCTCGGTCTGACCCCCCTCGCGCTGACCGCACTCAGCGCGGCGCCCGCGGTGGCGCACGGTTCGATGGGCGACCCCGTCAGCAGGGTCGCGCAGTGCTACGCGGAGGGGCCGGAGAGCCCGAAGTCGGACGCGTGCAAGGCGGCGGTCGCGGCCGGTGGCACGCAGGCGCTCTACGACTGGAACGGCATCCGGATCGGCGACGCGAACGGGCAGCACCAGACGCTGATCCCGGACGGCAAGCTGTGCAGCGCGAACAGCGAGGAGTTCAAGGGCCTCGACCTGGCCCGCGCCGACTGGCCGGCGACCAGCGTGAGCAGCGGCTCGTACACCTTCAAGTACCGCGTGACCGCCCCGCACAAAGGCACCTTCAAGGTCTACATCACCAAGTCCGGCTACGACCCCGCGCAGCCGCTCGCCTGGGCGGACCTGGACCTGGAGCACCCCGTCGCGACCTCCACCGACCCGGTCGCGACGGGCGGCTTCTACACCTTCTCCGGCGCCCTTCCGCAGCGCTCCGGCAAGCAGCTCCTGTACGCGATCTGGCAGCGCTCGGACAGCCCGGAGGCGTTCTACTCCTGCTCGGACGTCAGCTTCGGCGGCAGCGGAAGCGGCACGGGCGCCAACGGCGGTGGCACGGCGGGCAGTTCGAAGCCCACCCCGGTCGCTCCCACGACTCCCGCGCCCACCGCCTCCGCCCCTTCCAGCCAGCAGATCGCGGCCGGTGCCGACAAGTCGACGGTCGAGCACAACGGCCACGGGGACGCGGACGCGAGCACGTCGGCGGAGCCGGCCGCCGCGACGGACCAGGCGACCACCGAGGGCAACGAGCCGCAGGCGGAGGGGAGTTCGAAGAACCTCGCCGAGACAGGCGCCAACGACAGTTCGCCGTATCTCATCGTGGGCGGCGCGGCCTCCTTGGCGCTCGGCGCCGCGGCCCTGTTCGCCTCGGTCCGCCGCCGCGCGACCAACGGCGGTGGACGGCACGGCCGTTAGTACGGCCCGTGCAGGGGGCGGGGCCTGTCCGGCGGCTCAGGTCGGACAGGCCCCGCGGCGTGCCTACGGTCAACTGAGCGCCGACAGGCAGTTGGTGGTGGTGGCGTGCGCGGGGTCGAGGGCGTTGGCGACCTCGTGGAAGGCGATCCGGTCGGTGAGCCCGAGCAGGGCGTGCTCGGACAGATCCACTGAACACAGGTTCTGGATCAGCACGTTGTGCACGTCGGACCCGCTCAGGAACTGACTCGTGTAGGGCGTGACGACCTCGTCGTACTTGGTGGCGATGACCGTGTAGTGGACGCCGGGGACGGTGTCGCCGCCCGCGTTCAGCTTGGCGAGGAACGCCGAGCCGGCGACCTGGTCGGCGAGGCCGGGAGCGGCCGCGGCGATCACGTCCTCGGCGCCCGGGAAGTACGGCAGGAGTTTGGTGAGGCCGTCCAGGGTGGTGCCGTGGTTGTCGGGCGCGATGCCGACGAAGGTGTCCACCTTGGCGGCGCCACCGAGGAACTTGAGGTAGTAGCGGGGCATCATGCCGCCCTGCGAGTGTCCGACCAGGTCGACCTTGGCGGCGCCGGTCGCGGCGAGCACCTTGTCGACGTAGACCTGGAGTTGGGCCGCCGACTGGTCGATGGGGCCGAGGCCGTATACGAGGGGGACGCCGGGGAGCTGGCCGTAGTCGAGGGAGAAGACGCAGTAGCCGCGGACTTCCAGGTACGGCGCGAGGGCCAGCCAGTTGTCGGTGGCGTTGGCGAAGGTGCCGTGCACGAGGACGACGGGGTCGGGGTGGGCGGCGGAGGGCCGACAGCTGTAGTCGTTCCAACCACTGCTGGGGGCGCTCGCCGCGTGCGCGGCGGTGGCGGGAACGGCGGCGACCGCGGCGGTCAGGAGCAGCGCGGTCAGGGGTCTGAGCAGTCGTTTCCAGGGCAGCATCGTGTGATCTCCTTGCGGCTCAAGGGAGTTGCGACGGCCTTACGCCCTGTGATCCGGATCACAAGAATGCTGTTCACTCGTCAAGTTACGAGCGAGTAGGTGAAGTGTGAAGTTACGCGTCAGTAAAAACTTCCAGTGATAACCAGTCACCAGGCCGGCCTGAGGGGACCGTAGGGCGCAATACGCCGCAAACGGTCACACAACACGCGCACTTCACTCTCCCCCAGCAGTTCGACCCACGGCTGCACGGCCTCCAGGGCCGCCTCCTCCGCGGCTCGCGTGCAGGCCCACCCCAGCTCGGTGAGCACGACCAGCCGGGCGCGCGCGTCACCGGGGTGCGGACGCCGTTCGGCGTACCCCTTGCGGACGATGTCGTCGACGAGCTGACTCGCGGCCTGCTTGGTGATTCCGAGATGGGCGGCGAGGTCGGTGGCCGTCGCCCCGTCCGGCGCGAGCCGCGCGAAGGCGAAGCCGTGCGCCGGGCGCACCTCGAAGCCGCGGGCGATGACCCCGTCATTGATGCGCTTCGTCAGATCGCCCGCGGCGGCGAGCAGAGCGGCGGTCAGGGCGATGGCCTCGGAGTTCTCCACGACGGCATTGAAACACCCTTGACGGATTGGTCAAGCTGCTTGACCATGTTGAGGACATGGTCAAGCAGCTTGACTATCTACTTCTGGAGGCAGTCGTGCCCGTCATCCATCCGTCCGACGCCGTCGTCCACGAGATCCACGGCGCCCGCTTCGTCTCGTACGCCCATCCCGGCACCGGCAGCAAGGAGTTGTGCGCATGGCGGGGCGAGATCCCCGCCGGCACCAAGGCTCCCCTGCACACCGTCAACCACGAGGAGATCCTGCACATCCTCGAAGGCGAGCTGGTGATCACGCTCGACGGCCGTACCGAACGGGTCGGCGCGGGTGACACGTTGATCGTCAACCCGGGGGCGACCTTCGGCGTCGAGAACCCCACCGACCGGACCGTGATCACCTGGGTCACCACGACCATCGGCCTGGAGGCGGAGCTGGCGGACGGCACGCGCATTGTCGCGCCGTGGGCCAACTGACGTACGAACAGGGGGCCTTGGTCACATGTGGACGATCGGAGCGCTCGGCTCACCGCTCTCAGGGCGGCCCTTGCGGAACATGAGCGCCGCGATCACGGCGCCGGCGACGAAGAGGCCGGCCGACCACCAGTAAGCGGTCGAGTAGCTGTGCAGCCGGGCCTGCGCCACGGTGGCCCGGGTGGGTGTCCTACCGACGAGGTAGGCGGTCGCGGCGCTCGCGGCGAGGGTGTTGAGCAGAGCGGTGCCGATGGCACCCCCGACCTGCTGCATCGTATTGACCGCCGCGGAGCCGACGCCCGCGTCCTCGACCCTGATCCCGTGAATGGAGAGGCTCATCGCGGGCGGCAGCGACAGGCCGATACCGGAACCGATCAGGAGCAGTCCGGGCAGCACACCGGTCGCGTAGCCGCTGTTCAGGTCGAGCGCGGTCAGCAGGGCCAGGCCGGTGGCCGACGTCAGCAGACCCAGGGGCACGAGGATCTTGGGGCCGATCTTCGGCAGCAGCACGCTGATGGACAGCTGGGCGACGACCATCAGGCTGCCCATCATCGGCAGGAACGCGAGGCCCGTCCTGACGGGGCTGAAGCCGCGCGAGGACTGTAGGTAGTAGGTCAGGAAGAGGGAGACCCCGAAGAGTCCGGCGCTGGCGATGGCCATCACCAGGAAGGACGCGCCCCGGGTGCGATCGGCCAGGACCCGCAGGGGCAGCAGCGGATGCGTGGCGCGGGTCTGCCACCAGGCGAAGGCGGCCAGCAGTAGCACGGCGGCGGCCAGGGGCGCCCAGGTCATCGGCGAGGACCAGTCGTACGTCTCGGCGTTCGCGAAGCCGTAGACCAGGCCGAAGAGACCGGCCGAGCCCAGGACGGTGCCGGGGAGGTCGAGCTTGGGCCGTACGGCCGGGGCGCCCTTGCGCATCAGGGCGAGTCCGCCGGTGAACGCGATGACGGCGAAGACCAGGTTGACGTAGAGGGTCCAGCGCCAGTTCAGGTGCTCGGTGAGCAGTCCGCCCAGCAGCAGTCCGAAGGCGCCTCCCGCACCGCCGATGGCCCCGAAGACGCCGAAGGCGCGGGCCCTGTCCTTTGCCGTGGTGAAGGTGACATTGAGGACGGCGAGAGCGGCCGGTGCGAGCAGGGCGCCGAAGAGTCCCTGCATGACACGCCCGGTCACCAGCACTTCGAAGTTCGGCGCCGCGCCGGCCAGGGCCGAGGAGCCGGCGAAGCCCGCGATGCCGACCAGGAAGGCGATCTTCCGGCCGAAGAGGTCGGCGAGCCTGCCGCCGAGGAGCAGCAGACTGCCGAACGCCAGGGCGTAGGCGGTGACGATCCACTGCCGGCTTCCGTCGCTGAAACCCAGGTCGCGCTGCGCGGACGGCATCGCGATGTTCACGATCGTGACGTCCAGCACGACCATCAGCTGGGCGATCGCGATCACGATCAGCACCCACCAGCGACGACGGTCGGACGCGTCTTCGGCCGCGACGGGGACCGGCGGCGGGGGTGCCGCCGTTTCCTCTTCGTCGGTCAGGGGCTTGGGCGATGTGGACATGGGGCTCTCCGGGGCGAAAAAGGCAAGCGAAACGAAGCCGTTTCGGTACGCCAGTGTACCCACATAGTGGCAGTAACTGCCACCAAGCTTTATCTGCCGCGAGGCAGTGACTGCCGAATTCCTGGGATCGGTGCCGTATCCCGCCTCGGCGAACGGGTCATACCGCGTCCGGCCCACCCGGGCCGGGCGCCGGAAGGGGGACATCGCCGGTACGGAGAAGTTCGAGAGCGTGCTCGATGGCCAGGCCCAGGGCGGCGGGATCCTCACCGCCCGCCCACTCCGCGACCGCGATCTCGACGACGGCCGCGATGTTCGCGGCGGCGAGGGCCGCGACCATGTCGGTGGTACGGCCTCCGGTGCGCCGGCCGATCTCCTCCGCGAGGCTCTCGCGCCACAGCCAGTTCACGGCACGCAGCTCGGCGTGGAGGGACCGGGTCCGGACGATGATCTGGTAGACGACCTTGCGCCGCTCCGAGTCGCCCTCGATGGTCCGCCGGACACTGTCGACCACCTCGAACAGGGCCTGCGGCAGCGGGACTTCCTCGGGCAGAGCGCGCAGTTCCTCAAGCGCGGTGTTCAGGGTGTCCTCGGTGAAGCGGACGACGAGCGCTTCCTTGGTCGGGTAGTAGCGGTACACCGTCCGGGGGCCGACCTCCGCCGCGGCGGCGATCTGATCGACCGTCGTGGCGTCGAACCCCTGCTCGCTGAAGAGCGCGATGGCCGTGTCCGCGATGAGCTGACGGGTCCGCTCCATCTTGATCTCTCGAAGTCCCACTCCACACCCTCCACACACCGGTCCACTGCCCTTGCCTGTCACATACTGCCATATGGCGCACACCGCCATACGGCAGCAAGAGCCAGTACAGTCGAGGCGGGACCCGGACGCCCGAGACCCGGATACCAAGCCCTCCGCCGTCCGAGCCCCCGGCATCCCTGACATCCCCGATAGAAGAGAAAGCAGACGATCATGACATTCAGCCGCCGTCAGTTCTCCGCGCTCGGCGCGGGAGTCGCAGCAGCCACGCTTTCCGGCGTCCCGGCAGCCGGGGCGACGACCCGTGGCTCCGGGCCCGCGGTGCGCAACGTCGTACTCGTGCACGGCGCCTACGCGGACGGCTCCTCCTGGGCGAAGGTCATCCCGCTGCTACAGGCGGCGGGCATGAACGTCACCGCCGTACAGAATCCGCTGACGTCCCTCGCCGCCGACGTCGCCGCCACGAACTTCGCGCTGGCCCGGCAGGACGGCCCCACGATCCTGGTCGCGCACTCCTACGGCGGCACCGTCATCTCCGAGACCGGGCTCGCACCGAACGTCGCCGGGCTCGTCTACGTCGCCGCCCGTGCCCCGGAGGCCGGTGAGGACTACGCCGCGCTCTCCGCGAACTTCCCCACCCCGCCGGTCACCGCCGGGATCGTCACCTCGGGCGGATTCAAGTGGATCGGCCGGTCGGCGTTCCTCAAGGACTTCGCCAACGGCGTGCCCAGGAAGGAAGCCCTCGTGCTCTACGCGGCCCAAGGGCTGCTCTCGACCGCCGCACCCACCACGAGCGTCGCCGCCTGGCACCGGAAGCCGTCCTGGTACGCGGTCTCGAAGGACGACCGCACCATCGACCCCGAACTCGAACGCTTCATGGCCCGGCGCATGAACGCCACGACCATCGAGGTCGACTCCGGCCACCTGTCGCTCGTGACACACCCGGAAGTGATCACCAGGCTCATCCTGCGCGCCGCGGCGAACAGTTGACGCCCCCGCGCCTCAACACCCCGGTCGATACGACGTTCTCGTTCCGTAAGGTTTTCGACCACCCCAAGCGCATCGAACGGGACGAAGCTGAGCGGTGAACGTGGGCGGCTACCGTCCACGCGACGTAACGGTGCGGGGAATGGAGTGACCATGGTGGTCCGTGGTGTCGGCGGGATCATCCTCGTCGTGCTCGGCGCGGTCTGGATCGCGCAGGGCGTCGGCGCGATGAACGGCTCGGCCATGTCCGGCCACGGTCAGTACGCGGTGCTGGGTGTGGTGGTCGCGCTGATCGGGCTCTTCCTGCTGCTGCGGGCCTGGCGGGTGCGGAACACCCCCCGCCAACGCCCTTGAGCGCGGGGACAGTTCCGGGCGACAGAGGTCAGTCCGCCAGCGCCGCCGGGCGTACCGCCTCCTGCCCGAAACGCCGCCGGGCCCGGTCCGCGGCGGCTTCGACCGCGCGGGCGCGGGCGTCCCCGGGATCCATGGAGAGTTGACGGTAGGCACAGCTCGCCGGCCGCAGGTCGTCGGCGCGGAGCGCAAAGGCCCGGACCCGCGCCCGCTGCAATCCCAGAGAGGTCAACAGGCCCAGGGCGGTGGCGGCGACGGCGGGTGAGTGGTCGGTGGGTTCCGGCAGCACCCGCGTACGCGTGGTGGAGCTGCGGTCGGCGTATCTCACCGTGAGGGTGAGTCGGCCCGCGAACTTCCTTTCTCCGCGCAGGCGTTGGCCGATCCGGTCGGCAAGTCCCAGGACGGCCCGGTGGTGTTGGGCCGGGTCCAGGCAGTCCCGGCTCAGGACCAGGTCAGCGGCAAGCTGCGCCGCCGGTTCCGCGGGGACGACCGGGCGGGGGTCGTGGCCGCGGGCGCGCTCGGTCAACAGCCGTGCCTGGCCCGCGCCGAGGAGTCGTTGCAGGGTCGCCGGAGGCAGGTCGCCGATCTGGCCGATGGTGTGCAGGCCGTATCGGTGCAGCGTGTCCGCCGTGGCACGGCCGATCCCGGGCAGCGCGGTGACCGGCCGGGGGTACAGCCAGTCGGCCGCTTCCCCGGTGGGCACCCAGGTGGTGTCCCCCGGGGCGGACGCGTCGGCCGCCATCGCCGCCAGCATGCGGTTGCCCGCGAGGCCGGCGCTGCTGTCGATGTCGTAGAGGGCCTTCAGTCTCATCTTCACCGTCTGGACCGCGTCGTAGGCAGACATGTCGAAGTACCGGAGCGCCGAAGTCAGGTCCACCTGAAGGGCGTTGGGCGGGATGGCCTGGACGTGGGGCGTGATCCCGGACACCAGTTCGATTATGTCGTCGTACCGAGCCTCGCTCAGCGCGGCATGCAGATGGAAGTGGGCGATGTGCCGCCGACGCGTGGTCATCCCGCTCATCCCGCACTCCCCGGGCTGCGGTGGCCGAACTTCTTCAGGTCGGCCGAGCGGGTGCCCGCGGGCTGGAGGTCGGCGTAGGGGTGGAGGCGGGCGCCTGTGGTGCCGTTGGCGAGGGTGCGTTGGGGCTGGGCGGGCGTCGGATGCGGGCGGTCGGCGCCCAGGAGAGCGAGCGCCGCCTCGGGACCGTCGTCCCGGCGGGCGCCCGCGATCTCGTCCAGGTCCCAGGCCATGGAACCGACGACGGTACGACGGGTGCCGCGCACCTGGACCGTGCCGCGCACCAGCAGCAGCCCGCTGTGGAAGACGGTGTACGCGCAGGCCGGATGGGAGTCCTCGAAGAAGGCGAGGTCGACCAGGCCCGAGCCGTCCTCCAGGGTGACGAAGATGATCCGCTTGCCGCTCGCGATCGGCGGGGTCTGCGTCGAGGCCCGCACCCCGGCGACCAACACCTGCTGCCCCGCGCGCAGTTCGGCCAGGTGCGCCGCGTCCGTCGCGCCGATCTCGCGCAGCAGCCGGTGGTGATGCTCCATCAGATGCCGGGAGACGTCGATACCGAGGGTGCCCAACTCGGCGCTCAGCGCCTCGCGTCCGGTCATCTCCGGCAACCCGCTCGGCTCCACTCCCCCAACGGCCCCCGTGTCCATGGGCAGTTGGCCGGCCCCCGCGGTCCGGTTGCGGGACTGCCGGTGCAACTCGGCGATCTGGAGCAGCAGATCACGCCGGGTGAGGCGACCGTCGTGCAGACAGGCCAACGCGCCGATCTCCGCGAGGCGTTCGGCGACCGGTCTGCTGGGACGGCCCCGCTGCCAGAAGTCCGACAGCGATCCGTACGGCTGCCCCTCCTCGATCCGCGCGCACTCCTCCTCGCTGATACCGCGCACCCCGGACAGCGCGAGTCGCACGCCCCACTCCTCCTTCTCGGTCATCTCCACGGTGTGCTTCACCCGGGAGCGGTTGATGTCGACGGACAGGATCGGCACACCGCGCCGGCGGGCGTCGGAGACCAGGACGCGCTTGGGCCACATCCCGGGGTCGTGTTCGAGCAACCCGGCCAGCAGGAACGCCGGGTGGTGCGCCTTCAACCAGGCACTCTGCAAGGCCGGTACGGCGAAGGCGACCGCGTGGGCGCGGCAGAAGCCGTACGCCCCGAAGGCCTCGACGGTCTTCCAGACCTCGTCCCGGACGGCCGCGCTGTAGCCACGCGCGCGTGCCTTCTCGTGGAACCAGTCCTTGATCCGGGGCAGTTGCTCCTTGTCGCCCAGCGCCCGCCGGGTGATCTCCGCGAAGGCCCGTTCGCAGCCGGTCAGCACATGCAGGGTGTCGATGATCTGCTCGTGCCAGATAGTCACGCCGTAGGTGTCGGCGAGCACGGGTTCGAGGTCCCGGTGCGCATACACCGGCGTACCGCCATGACGCGCGGCGATATAGCGCTCGGGCATCCCGCCGGCGACCGGGCCGGGGCGGAAGAGGCTGATGTCGGCGATGACGTCCTGCACGTCGCGGGGTTGGAGCCGGGACAACAGGTCCTGCTGGCCGGGGGATTCCAGTTGGAACAGGCCCAGCGTCTGGCTCTCCTGGATGAGCTTGAAGGCGAACACGTCGTCGAGCGGCACCTGTTGGGGGTCGTCGAGGTCGATGCGATTGCCGGTGGCGCGTTCGATCTCGGTGACGGCGTGGGCCATCGCGGACTGCATGCGTACGCCGAGGACGTCGAGTTTGATGTTGCCGAGCGCTTCGATCTCCTCCTTCGCGGCCATCGCCATGGGGTAGTCGCCCTGCGGGGTGGGCTGCACCGGCAGCCGGTCCAGGAGAGTGGCGTCGCTGATGACCACGCCGCAGGGGTGCATGGCCATGCCGTGGACCAGGGAGTCGAGGCCCTCGGCCAGTTCCCACAGCGGCCCGAACCGACCTGCCTCGCCTGCCAGTTGGCGTAGTTCGGGCAGTTCGGCGAGCGCGCTCGTGATGTCGGAGGCACGCAGGTGCGGGAAGCTCTTGGCGATCCGGTCGACGTCGGCCGGGGCGATGCCGAGCGCGAGGCCGGTGTCGCGCAGTGCCCTGCGCGCGCGGTAGGTCTCGGGCATCGCGGTGACCGCCACCCGCTCCTTCCCGAACCGTTCGAAGATCGTGTCGTAGCACTCCAGGCGGCGGGCGGACTCCACGTCGATGTCGATGTCGGGCAGCGATTCGCGGCGGGTGCTCAGGAAGCGTTCGAACAGCAGGCTGTGGTCGAGCGGGTTGGCGGTGGCGATGTCCAGCGCGTGGCAGACCAGCGAGCCGGCGCCGGAGCCGCGCGCGGCGACCCGGATGCCCTTGGCCCGGATGTCGGCGACGACCTGGCCGACGGCGAGGAAGTACGCGTCGTAGTTCCAGTGGGAGATGACGGCGAGTTCCTCCTCCAGCCGGTCGCGTGCCGCCCGGTCACGGTCGAGGCCGCGTCGCGCCAGGCCCTCCTCCGACCTCAGGCGCAGCAGCCCGGCCGCGCCGCCCGTCTCCGGTCCGGCGCCGAAGAGCGACGGTTCCGGGAAGTGCGGGGTGCCGAGGCCGAGGTCGGCGGCCGGGTCGACGGCACACCCGGCCGCGGTGTTCGCGGTGTCCGCCAGCAGCCGGCGGGCCCGGCGGACGTCCGCTCCCGCGCACTCGGCGATCATCCGGGCCACGACCGTCATCTCCCTCTCGTCCTTGAGCCAGCGCTGCCCGCTGTCCAGCCGGCGCCGATCGATCGGGCGCAGCAGGCGTGCCGCGTCCAGGACGTCGGCGAGGCGGTGCTGGGCGGGGTCGGCGTAGCGGACGGCGTTGGAGAGCACGGCGGTGGTGCGGGTGCGGTCGGCCAGGGCGAGGGTGCGGGCGGCCAGCCGCAGGGAGCCCGGAGCCGTGCCGAAACGATTCTGCGCTACGGCCTCCAAGCGGACCCCCTTCCCGAAGATCTCCCGCCAGGGCGCCAGCAGCTTCATCGCGACGTCCTCCCGGCCCACCGACAGCGCCCGCACGGGCTCCGAGAGTGGCCCGAGCAGCACGGTCAGTCCGGGGCCGCCGTACGCGCGCAGCGCCTCCCACGGCACCACCGGCGCCGCACCGGACAGGGCACCCTCGTGCGCCGCCGACGTGATGCGGCACAGCCGCGCCCAGCCCGCCCGGTCCTGGGCGAGCAGCACGAACCGCAGGGGCGGCTCGACCACGTGCGCGCCACCGCGGGCGGGGGTGCGCGGGCGCTGTACGGGCGGCGGGGGTGCGAGGGCCTCCACCGCCAGGTCGATGCCGAAGATCGGCCGGACCGCTGTTCCGGCGCACGCCTGCGCGAAGCGAACGGCGCCGGTGACCGTGTCCCGGTCGGTGAGCGTGAGCGCCGTCATGCCCTGCCCGACCGCCCGCCGGACGAGCTGTTCGGGGTGGGAGGCGCCGTAGCGGGCGGAGTAACCGGACGCGACGTGCAGATGGGCGAAGCCCGCCATGCCGCACCTCCATCGCTCCACCCCTTTTCGGCCATCCGTCCGATATGTTCATCGCACGCCCGTTCGATTACTCTAGCCCCATCAGCCCCGGTCAGCGACCTCATTCGAACATGCAAACGATTCCTTGGGGAGGTGTGCGGTGGCCGAAACAGACACCACTCCGTCAGCTCCCCGCCCAGGCCGGGCAGTTGGCGGAGAAATACTTTCCGAACACACGTACGACATCCGTTCGGCCCCTTCCCGCCTGCGTGAAGACCCCGCCGCCGAGACCGTGGGGACATGACAGAGACCCCGGGTGCCGGTACGTCCCGTACGTCCTTCTTCGGTGAGGTGAAGGACGCGGTCACCCTGCGGGCCGGCCTGCTCGTCGTCGGTGTGGTCGCGCTTCAGCTGCTCTTCATCGCCTCCTACGTAGGGGCGCTGCACAATCCGAAGCCCCGGGATGTGTCTTTCGGGGTCGTCGCCCCGCAGGTCACGGCCGAGCAGACGGTGGCCCGGCTGAAGCGGCTGCCCGGCTCACCGCTCGACCCGCGCGCGGTGTCCGACGCGGCGACCGCGCGGAGGCAGATCCTGGACCGTGACATCGACGGCGCCCTCGTCATCGACCCGCGCGGCACCACGGACACGCTCCTGGTCGCCACCGGCGGCGGCACCGTCCTCGCGACCACCCTGGAGACCATCACCGCCACCCTGGAGAGGACCGAGCAGCGCACGGTCCGGACGGTGGACGTGGCGCCGGCCTCGTCCCAGGACTTCGACGGGCTGTCGTCGTTCTACCTGGTCGTCGGCTGGTGTGTCGGCGGCTATCTGTGCGCCTCGATCCTGGCGATCAGCACCGGCGCCCGGCCCGCCAACCCGCGCCGCGCGGTGATCCGGCTGGTCACCATGGCGCTGGTCGCGATCGTCGGTGGTCTCGGCGGCGCGGTGATCGTCGGGCCGGTCCTGGGCGCGCTGCCGGGCAGTGTCATGGCGTTCTGGGGGCTCGGCGCGCTGATCACGTTCGCCGTGGGAGCGGCGACCCTGGCCCTCCAGGGGGTCTTCGGGGTCGTGGGCATCGGTCTCGCGATCCTGCTGGTGGTGATCGCGGGCAACCCGAGCGCGGGCGGTGCCTTCCCGCTGCCGCTGCTGCCGCCGTTCTGGAACGCGATCGGGCCCGCCCTGCCACCGGGCGCCGGCACCTGGGTGGCGCGCTCGATCGCCTACTTCAAGGGCAGCGCCGTCACCGGCCCGCTGCTCGTCCTGTCGGCCTGGGCACTCGCCGGGATCGTGGTCACCCTGCTGGCGGCGACGCTGCGCCGGAAGCACGAGGACCTCCTGGACCGACCGGGACTGTCAGACCCGTCTGCAACCCTGGACGCATGATCAGCACCCTCGCCGTCGAGAACTACCGCTCCCTGCGCCGCCTGATCGTCCCGCTGACGCGACTGAACGTGATCACGGGGGCGAACGGCACGGGCAAGTCGAGCCTCTACCGCTCGCTGCGCCTGCTCGCCGCGTCCGCGCGCGGCGGCGCCGTCGCCGCGCTCGCCCAGGAGGGCGGGCTGCCGTCGGTCCTGTGGGCGGGCCCGGAGAAGATCGGCCGCGCGGTGCGCGAGGGCAGACATCCCGTGCAGGGCACGGTCCGCTCGGGCCCGGTCAGTCTGCAACTGGGCTTCGCGGGCGACGAGTTCGGGTACGCGATCGACTTCGGGCACCCCAGCCCGTCCCCGGGGACCGACCGCGTGGCGTCCATGTTCAACCTCGACCCGGAGATCAAACGCGAGTCCATCTGGAGCGGCCCCGTCCTGCGCCCGGCCTCGGTGCTCTCCGACCGCGCGGGAGCCGCCGTCAAGCTGCGCGGCGCGGGCGGCGGCTGGTCCCGCGCCCACGGCACCCTGCGCCCGTACGACAGCATGCTCGGCGAACTGGCCGACCCCCAGCACGCACCCGACGTCCTGGCGGTACGGGAGTTCATCAGGTCCTGGCGGTTCTACGACCATGTCCGCACCGACGCGGACGCGCCGGCCCGCGCTGCCCAGATCGGCACGCGCACACCCGTGCTCAGCGGTGACGGCTCCGATCTGGCCGCCGCCCTGCAGACGATCCGCGAGGTCGGCGACGCCGAGGCGCTGGACACGGCCGTGGACGCGGCCTTCCCCGGCAGCCAGGTCCACATCGCCGACCTCGGCGGCCGTTTCCAACTCGCCCTGCGCCAGCACGGGTTGCTGCGCGCGCTCACCGCCGCCGAGCTGTCGGACGGCACCCTGCGCTATCTCCTGTGGGCGGCGGCCCTGTTGACGCCCCGGCCCCCGTCGCTGCTCGTGCTGAACGAGCCGGAGACGAGCCTCCACCCGGACCTGATCCCGCCGCTCGCCGATCTGATCCTCACCGCCACCAAGGACACCCAGATCGTCGTGGTCACCCACGCCCGACCGCTCGCGGACGCCCTCCAGAAGGGCGCGATACGGCACCGTCTCGACGTCAACTCCATAGAGCTGGTGAAGGAGTTCGGGCAGACGACGGTGGCGGGCCGCGAGGGCCCGCTCGACGAACCGCTGTGGTACTGGCCCACGCGCTGAGCCCAACCCCCGGTCCGTGCGCGAAAGTCCCGCCCCCTCACGCGCGGGGACGGGACTTCACGGTGCCGTACGGGCAGGTCAGCCGATCTGCGCCCCGAACGTCGACAGTGCCTCGGTGACCGGCTGGAAGAAGGTCTCGCCGCCCGAGGTGCAGTCGCCGCTGCCGCCGGAGGTGAGGCCGATCGCCGCGTCGCCGTCGAACAGCGAGCCGCCGCTGTCACCGGGCTCGGCGCAGACGTCGGTCTGGATCAGGCCGTTGACGATGTCGCCGTTGCCGTAGTTCACGGTGGCGTCCAGGCCGGTGACCGTGCCGGTGTGCACCTGGGTCGTCGAGCCGCTGCGGGTCACCTTCTCGCCGACGGTGGCGTCGGCGGCGTGGGTGATGGTCTGCGAGGAGCCGTTGTAGAGGTCGACCGCGCTCGGGTGGGCGACGTCCGAGGTGTACTTGACCAGGCCGAAGTCGTTGTCCGGGAAGCTGGACTGCTCGTTCGTGCCGATCTGGTTGCCGCTGGAGTCGGACCAGGTGGAGATGGCCTCGGTGCAGTGCCCGGCGGTGATGAAGTACGGCGCGCCGCCCTTGACCACGTTGAAGCCGAGCGAACACCGCCCGCCCGAGCCGGAGATGGCGTCGCCACCTGCGATGAAGGGCTTGAACTCCCCCTTGGTGCGCTGGAGTTCGGCCTTGCCGCCGAGCCCGTCGACGACCTTGCCGAGCTTGGTCCACTCGGCGTCGGAGACCGTGCGGTCCGCGGTGACGACGACCTTGTTGGTGGTCGGGTCGGTCGCCCACGAGGTGCCGGGGATGGTCGCGTCCTGCTTGAGGGTCGTACGGGCGCTCGTCAGCTCGGCGAGGGAGTTCTCGACGATTCTCGCCTTGGCGCCGGCCGCCTCGACGGTGTCGGCGGCCGTCCGGTCGAGCACGTTGACCACGAGGCTCTTGGTCTTCGCGTCGTAGAACGTGCCGGCCGCGTCGGTGCCGAGGTTCTCGCCGAGCGTCGAGGCGAGCTTTCCGGCCGCGAGGGCCGAGAGGGTGTGGGGTGCGGCCGCCCGCGTGGTCTCGCTGGCGTTCGCACTCTGCAAGGTGACTCCCGCGACGACAAGTGCGGCTATGCCCGCGCCTGCCACGGCCACCCGTCGCCTGGGTATGCGTCGGTGCTTCAACTCGTGTCCTCCTGTGGGGGGTCGGCCCGCCAGGTTATGGGGACCCGACCGGCCGAAAGGTAGGTTGACGAGCGCCTACTCTTCCTAATCGCACAGGGAGCGCACAAGGTCGACTTCAGGTCGTGCGCGTAAAGCGGTTGCACGCCCCCTCGCTTTGAATGTTCACGGTCATCCCAGGCCGTTCGCACTGCAAACACTGGGTGCGAGCACCGCTCATCAGCCAGTGAGGTCTAGTCCTGTCTTGAAATCGCTCCACCGGAGTCCGGATCCGACTGGGGCTCGGCGGGCGGAAGTTGCTCCTGCACCGGTTGCGGCGCCACAGCGGCAACCGGCGCCGCGGGAGCAACGGGCGCTGCGGGCGCGGCAGGTGCGGCCGGAGCCGGTGCCGCTCGCTCCAGGAACCGCAGCAGCTCGACCGGGAACGGCAGCACGAGCGTCGAGTTCTTCTCGGCCGCGACCGCCACCACCGTTTGCAGCAGCCGGAGTTGGAGTGCGGCAGGCTGTTCGGACATCACCCCGGCGGCCTCCGCCAGCTTCTTCGAGGCCTGCAACTCGGCGTCCGCGTTGATGATCCGGGCCCGCCGCTCACGGTCGGCCTCGGCCTGCCGGGCCATCGAGCGCTTCATCGTCTCCGGCAACGACACGTCCTTGATCTCGACCCGGTCGATCTGCACGCCCCAGCCGACGGACGGGCTGTCGATCATCAACTCCAGGCCCTGGTTGAGCTTTTCGCGGTTGGAGAGCAGATCGTCGAGGTCGCTCTTGCCGATGATCGACCGCAGCGAGGTCTGCGCCATCTGCGAGACGGCGAACCGGTAGTCCTCGACCTGCACCAACGCGTCCGCCGCGTCGATGACCTTGAAATAGACGACCGCGTCCACCCGGACCGTCACGTTGTCGCGGGTGATGCCCTCCTGCGCGGGCACGGGCATCGTCACGATCTGCATGTTGACCTTGCGGAGCTTGTCCACGAACGGGACGACCATCGTGAAGCCGGCCCCGCGCACTTCGGGCCGCAGTCTGCCGAGCCGGAACACCACGCCCCGCTCGTACTGTTTGACGACCCGCGCGGCCGCCATCGTGTACACCACTCCGACGGACGCGAGTGTCACTCCCGCCGTCACCAGCTCCTCGACCATCACGGCCCCCCAGGGTCCGACGTGGCGCATCAGGTGCTTGCTCCGATACCACGACGGTAACTCCGTGTGCCGCACAAGAGCGAGCCCCCGCACGCGAGTTGCGTACGGGGGCTCACCCGCTACCGGCTGCAGTCCGGAGCGGAAGTGATTCAGGCGGGCGTCAGCCGACGCTCACGCCGTAGTAGCTCAGCGCCTCGGTGACCGGCTGGAAGAAGGTCGTGCCGCCGGAGGTGCAGTCGCCGCTGCCGCCCGAGGTCAGACCGTAGGCCACGGTGCCGCCGTACAGAGGACCGCCGCTGTCGCCGCCTTCGGCGCAGACGGTGGTCTGGATCATCTGGTACACGATGTCGCCGCTGCCGTAGTTGACGGTGGCGTTCAGGGCGGTGACCCGGCCGCTGTGCGTGCCCGTGGTGGAGCCACGACGGTAGACGGTCGTGCCCACGCTCGGCGTGGCCGCGCTGGAGATGGTCTGGCTGCCGACCGCGCTCGGGTGCGCGATCGAGGTGTTGGTGTACTTGACCAGCGCGAAGTCGTTGGTCGGGAAGCTGTAGCCGACGTTCGTGCCCAGCGTCGTGGTGTGCCCCGAGTTGGAGTACCAGGTGGAGGCGACCTCACCGCAGTGGCCCGCGGTCAGGAAGTAGTACGTGCTCCCGCTGTGCACGTTGAAGCCGAGCGAACAGCGGTACGCACCGCCGTAGATGGCGTCGCCACCGGTGATCAGCTTCTTGAACTGACCGGCCGTGTGCTTGATCGTGATCGCGTCGGCGGTACTGCCCGCCTGCGACTTGATCTTCGCGATCTCGGCCTGGGAGACCGTGCTGTCGACGGTGACGACGACACGGTTCGTCGTGCTGTCGACCGCCCAGGCGGTGCCCGGGACATCGGCCTTGAGCACGGACGAGTTGGCCGCGGAGAGCTGGGTCGCGCTGAACGTCCGGGCGTCACTGGCGCTCGCGGTGGGGACGGCGAACGCGGCAGCGGCGGCGAATCCGGTGGCCACGGCGATCAGCCTGGTCCGTCTCGCGATTCCGCTGCGCGGGGTGGTGCGCTTGATCCTCACGTTTCGTTCCCTCCTAGGGGAATTCGGGGGCCCGCGTGGGGTCGGGGCCCGTGAGGCGCAGTCAGGGTCGGGCGTCCGGTTTCCGAACACGCCGTGCCCCTGACAAGCGCTGTGGGGGAGTATTCGGCCGCCCGGCCGATGGGCGCAAGGGCGCCTTTCGGCCGTACGACCTTCAACTGGCCCACGATCTACGCGAGTTGATCACCCGAACGCAGTGGACCGAAATGCGGCCCGCCGCAGGTCAACGCACCGTCTGCCGAAGGACGCGCTCCCCCGCCTCGATCGCGAGGCCCAGCGTATTCCCGGGCGGCGGGAAAGGGCAGATGAAATGGTCGGCGAACGCGCACGGCGGGAGCACGGCCCGGTTGAAGTCGACCGTCGTGCGCCCCTCCGCGTCGGGCGCCGCCGGGTACAGGAACGGGAACCGGTAACTGCCGTCCCCGCCCGTGGAGTCGGCGAACACCGCCCACAACGTGCCGTCGTCCTGCACCGCCACCTGCGAGGTCACCTCCAACCCGTCGAGCCGGAAGGCGAGTTCACCCGCGACCCCGAGCCCGCGTTCGACACCGTCCGCCGTGCCGGGGTCGTAGTCGCGCACGCCCCAGACGCCCTCGCCGACCAGGACGACCGGCCGGCGCCCGCCGAGCCCGACGCGGGCCGTGCTCACCGGGCCGGTGTCCGCGCCGAGGCGGACCGAGCCGGTGAAGGGTTCCCCGTCGCGGGTCGGTCCCGTCCGTTCGTCCGCCGGCACGGTGAGAGCGCCCGCGTCGCCGTCTAGGACCCATACGCCGGGGATATCCGGAAGGTGACCGTCCGGGTAGTCCTCCAGCCAGTGCGTGCCGGTGAGGGCGAGGGGGCCATAGGGAGCAGACACGGTCTCCATCCGCCGCTCGTGTCACCCCTTCCCGGCCGGGTCGGGGAGCCCGAGATGTGAGCGCAGGGTCGTGCCCCGGTATTCCGTGCGGAACGCGCCACGTTCCTGGAGCAGCGGCACCACCCGGTCCACGAACTCGTCGAGGCCGCCGGGGGTGAGATGCGGGACGAGGATGAAGCCGTCGGCTGCGTCCTGTCGTACGAAGGTCTCCAGTTCGGCGGCGACCGCCTCCGGGGTGCCGATGAAGGACTGCCGGCCGCTCGTCTCGATCACGGTCTGCCGGATGGACAGCCCCTTCTCGCGGGACAGTGCCCGCCACTTCTCGGCCATCGCGACGGTGTCGCCGCGCCGGGTCCGCCCCTGGGTGAGCGACGAATCCGGCACCGGGTCGAAGTCGGGGAACGGGCCGTCGGGGTCGTAGGAGGAGAGGTCCGTGCCCCAGATCTGTTCCAGGGCGAGGACCGCGTTCTGCGGGGAGACCTGCTGCCGCCGGATCTCGGCTGCCCGCTCCTCCGCCTCGGCGGCGGTGTCGCCGAGGACGACGCCGACACCGGGCATGATCTTGAGATCGTCCTCGCTACGGCCGTACTTCGCGAGGCGTCCCTTCACGTCGGCGTAGAAGGCGCGGCCGTCCTCCAGCGTGCCGTGCCTGGTGAAGATGACGTCGGCGGTCCGGGCCGCGAACTCCCGGCCCTCCCCCGAGTCCCCGGCCTGGATGACGACCGGGTGCCCCTGCGGTGAGCGCGGCACGGTGAACTCGCCCGCGATGTCGAAGTGTTGACCCCGGTGGGCGAAGGGGCGGGACAGTCCGTCGGGGGTCCAGGAGTCCCACAACTCCCTTGCCACGTCGACGAATTCGGCCGCTCGGGAGTAGCGGTCCGCGCGGTCGAGGTATCCCCCGCGCCGGAAGTTCTCGCCGGTGAAGGCGTCGGAGGAGGTCACCACGTTCCAGGCGGCGCGGCCCGCGCTGAGGTGGTCCAACGTGGCGAGTCTGCGGGCGAGTTCGTACGGCTCGTTGAAGGTCGCGTTGACCGTGGCGGCCAGCCCGATCCGCTCGGTGACGGCGGCGAGCGCGTTCAGGACCGTGAGGGACTCGGGGCGGCCGACGACGTCCAAGTCGTGGATACGGCCCTTGTGTTCGCGCAGTCGCAGCCCCTCGGCGAGGAAGAAGAAGTCGAAACGGCCGCGTTCGGCGGTGCGGGCGAGATGCTCGAAGGAGGAGAAGGCGATCTGGGACTTCGACCGCGGATCGGCCCACACGGTGGTGCTGTTGACGCCGGGGAAGTGCGCGGCCAGATGGATCTGCTTGCGAGAAGGCCTCCGTACGGTCATGACGCTCCCCCGGTCACGGCGTACCGGTTGGCGGGCCGGGCCAGGCCCAGGTGCTCCCTGAGCGTGCTGCCCGGGTAGAACGTGCGGAACAGGCCCCGGTGTTGGAGCAGCGCGACCGTACCGTTGACGAGCCGCTCCAGGTCGCGGCGGGGTTCGACGGGGGTGAGGTGGAAGCCGTCGACGGTACGGTCGCCGTGCCAGCCGGCGATCAGCTCCGCGAGGTCGACGGGACCACCCCGGTACAACGGGCCGTGCGCGGTCTGCCGGGGGCCGCCCCCGCCGTGGCCCGGCTCGGCCGCGTGCTCGCCGTCGCCGAGGTCGACGACGAGGCTCGCCAGGACTCGCAGGGTGTCGGGATCGCGGCCGAACTTCTCGGCGGACGCCCGCAGTTCGGCCCGTACGGACCCGGCCTGCGCGGAACTCGCCGCGCGGACGAGGGCCACATCGGCGTACCGGGCGGCCGTCCGCCGGGCCTGGCCCTCGGTGGCGTCGACCACGCGGACCGGGTGGCCCTGCGGTGGTCTGGGCACGATCGAGGGGCCCTTGACCGAGAACTCGGAGCCCTGGAAGTCGACGTGGTGCAGCCTGTCGCGGTCGACGAAGCGGCCGGTGGCCGTGTCCCGTATCTCGGCGTCGTCCTCCCAGCTGTCCCACAACTGGGCGGCCACCTCGGCGACTTCACCGACCTCCGCCCACAACGCGTCGGCGGGCGCGGCGTGCCGGCGGCCGAAGAGGCGGGCCTCGCCCTCGGTGGTCGACACGTCGAGCCGCCAGCCGGCCCGGCCCCGGCTGACCCAGTCGAGGGTCGCGACCGCGGCCTGCACCTGGAAGGGCTCGGTGTGTGTGACGGTCACGGTGGGCACCAGACCGATCCGGCCGGTCGCCGGGGCGACACGGGACAGGACGGCGAGGGCGTCGGGTCCGGGGCGAGCGAAGGTGTCGTCGAGCGTCACGAAGTCGAGGCCGCCGCTCTCGGCGAGCCGCGCCAACTCGACGTAGGAGTCGGCGTCGTAGGCCGACCGCTGGTCGACGGCGGCGGCCAGATGCAGGCCCCGGCCGTGCGAGGAGGTCATGTGGGGAGTCCCTTTCTGCGCACGTCACAGCACCTTGGACAGGAAGGTCCGGGTGCGTTCGTGCCGGGGTCGGTCGAGTACGTCGGTCGGGGTGCCCTGCTCGACGATCCGCCCGTCGTCCATGAAGACGACGGTGTCGGCGACCTCGCGGGCGAAGCCGATCTCGTGGGTGACGACGATCATCGTGGTGCCCTGGTGGGCCAAGTCCTTGATGACGTCGAGGACTTCACCGACCAGCTCGGGGTCGAGCGCGGAGGTCGGTTCGTCGAAGAGCAGCAGTCTCGGCTCCAGGGCGAGCGCGCGGGCGATCGCGACCCGCTGCTGCTGACCGCCGGAGAGCTGTTTCGGGTAGGCGTCGGCCTTGTCGGCGAGCCCCACCCGGTCGAGGAGTCGGCGCGCGCTCTCGACTGCCGCCTTGCGGGGGCGTTTCAGCGCGGAGACCGGTGCCTCGATGATGTTGTCCAGCACGGTGAGGTGCGGGAAGAGGTTGAAGTTCTGGAACACGAACCCGATCCGGGTGCGCTGCTTCAGTACCTCGCGCTCGCGCAGTTCGTACAGCTTGTCGCCGGAGCGCCGGTAGCCGACGAGTGTGCCGTCGACGCTGATCGTGCCCTGGTCGACCTTCTCCAGGTGGTTGATGGTGCGCAGCAGCGTCGACTTGCCGGACCCGGACGGGCCCAGGATCACGGTGACTTCGCCCGCGCGCACGGCGAGGTCGATGCCCTTGAGCACGTCGAGCGACCCGAAACTCTTGTGGACGGACCTGATGTCGACCATGACGGTCATGGTGTGAATCCCTTGTACTGGCAGCGGAGTTGGCGGTCGAGGGCTACGAGGTGGCCCGACACGCGAGGTCCCGCAGGAACTCCAGTACGGCCCGGGCGGTGGCGTCGTTCTGCCGGAAGGCGGGGCCGCCGGTGCGCGGCCGGGTGAAGGCGCCGGGCGTCCGTACGTCGGTGTAGGGCCCGAGCGCGAACCGCCGGGGATGCGGCTGCCCGTCCCGGCCGAGGATCCGCCCGTCGGTCCGGTCCACCCGCAGCAGCCCTTCGGGACTCTCCACCACGGCCCCGTCGTCGTGCAGTTGACGCAGCAGCGGGTCGACGGACCGCCCGACCGTGGGCTCCGGCAGCCGCGCCTCGACCAGCGCCCGCGCCTCGATCGTCACACCCGGCACGGTCGCGCTCGACGCCCGGAACACCCCGTCCTCGGCGGCCACTGCCATGTCCGCGCCGACGAACCGCACGACGCCGGCCCGGGACAGCGCGAGCAGTTGGCGCAGCCGGGGTCCGGGCGGCCCGGAGGCGAGATAGCTGAAGAAGCCGTGCCACCAGGGCCCGACGTCCCCGAGCCGGATCAACTGCCCGTAGACGGAGAGCAGTCCGAGGAAGACGGACAGGTCGGGGCTGTTGGAGGGATCATGACGGCGACTCAGATCGCCTTCCACATAGGCCCGTAGCCCGTCCTGGAACTCCTCGTGCGACGCGTACCGCACCCCGTCCAGCGGGTGGTCGAGTGCCGCGAGGTCGAGCCGGTCGGCGGGGTCGGGCACCGCGGACGCCACGAGGGCCTCGCGGTCCGCCGCCTCCCCGGCCGCGTACTTCTCCTCGAAGTCGGTCCAGGCGATGCTCGTCCGCTCGGGGTGCACACCGAACAGCCGGTGGTAGTGCGCGAACCCCAACTCCTTCTCGATCAGGGGCCATACGTCCCGCCGGAAGTCGAATCCGCCCGGCAGCGCGAGTACCGCGTCGACCTCGGCGGGCCCGAAGAACCGTGGCAGCGGCGGCCGTTCGCCGCTCCACTCGTAACCGATCTTCGAGTGGTACGGCACTCCGCGCCGCGACCCGACGTACAGCACCGGCTCCTTGCCCGAGGGGACGTAGGTGTCGCCGTCGTAGCGCCCGCCCCTCCCCTCCGTGAGCAGCACCATCAGGTCGACGAAGGCGAGGCCGAAGCCGCGGACGAGGACGGGTTCGCCGGGGGCGAGGGCGGAGAGATCGCTGTCGGCGGTGAAGTCGGGCGGCAGGTGGACCAGGTCGTGGGCGCGCGCGTACGCCGCCAACTCACGCTGGTCCTCGTCGAGTTCGGCGTCGAGGTGGCCGAGGGCGAGGACGACGAGGTCGGCGGGGAGCGGGCTCGGGCCGCCCTCCAGCCACACCTGCTGGCGTCCGTCGCGCGGGCCGCCGATCCTGAGGGCCCGTCGCGGGTGGTGGTGGACGGTGACGCCCGGCGGGAGCGCGGCCACGGACTCCTTGTGCACCCAGCGCAGGTAGGAGCCCTGGAGTTGGCGGTCGGCGAAGGTGGTGCCCTCGATGGCTGCCCATTCGTGCAGGGTGGGGCCGGGGCGTACCGGACCGTCCATGACCACCGTCTCGTCGGTGAACATGGTGACGTCCTCGGCGTGCGAGTTCATCCACAGCAGCGGGGACTGGGCCGCGCGCCAGATGCGTCCGGCGCCCGGCGGATGGGGGTCGACGAGATGGATGTCGAGACCGCCGTCGGAGTCCGAACCGCCGTACAGCTCGGCCGCGTTGGCGGCGATGCGTTCGATGAGACCGGTCCCCCGCGGCCCGGCCCCGACGATCACAAGGGTCCGCCTGTCCGCGCTCATCGGCTGCGCTCCGAACCGCGCGCGTAGTGCTTCTCGACGTAGTACTGACCGACGCTGAGCACCGAGGTGACGACGGTGTACCAGATGGTGGCGACCATCAGCAGCGGGATCACCTGGTAGGTGCGGTGATAGATCAACTGGGCCGAGAACAGCAGGTCCTGGACGGCGATGACGCTGACGATCGAGGTGCCCTTGAGGGTGCCGATCAGCATGTTCCCCGCGGGCGGCACGATGGAGCGCATCGCCTGCGGCAGCACGATCCGCCACCAGCGGCGCCACCGGCTCAGCCCGAGTGCCTGCGCGGCCTCGACCTGGCCGCGGTCGACGGAGAGGATGCCGCCCCGGACGACCTCGGCGGCGTAGGCCGCCTCGTGCAGGGTGAGTCCGATGATCGCGACCGCGATCGGAGTGAACAGATCGACCGTCTTCACACCGAGCAACTGCGGGTACAACGCCCCGATGTTGAACCAGAGCAGCAGCTGCACCAGGATCGGGATCGACCGGAACAGCCAGACGTAGCCCCAACTGACGCCGCGCAGCACGGGGTTGGCGGACAGCCGGGCCGCCGCGAGCAGTGCGCCGAGGACGAAGCCGAGCACCATCACCACGGCCGTCAGCCACAGGGTGAGCCACAGGCCGCGCAGTACGGAGTCCGAGGTGAAGTAGTCGCCTACCACGCCCCACTGGAACGCCTTGTTGCGGACGACGGAGCTGACGGCCAGCCCGAGCAGGATCAGTACGGCGACGGCGGCCGTCCACTGGCCGAGCCGGCGCTGCGGGACGATCCGCGGGGAGTCGGCCGGCTCCGGTATGTCCGGTGCGGCGGACGCTTTGGCAAGGGTGTGGGAAGACATGCGAAGACTCCGTGACGTCGGTCGAACACGGGTAATGCCTTCACACGGAACGCCGCGTGGCGACGTACGGCCGAGCCCCTCAGCAGGGCCGTGCACCGAGGGTACGGCGCCGTTTCCCCTCGCTGTCAAGGCTGTCCATACTGTGAGCGGTACGTCTCAAGTCGGTTGACGCCCAACCGGATGCCTGTTCCACTTACCCCATGCATCCACAGCAGTGGCTGGTCAAGCGCTCCCACATCGACTTCGGTCGAGTGTGGTCTTCCTCCTGTTGAGCTGACCCACTGCACGCCCTGATCCCCGGTTCTCCCGCCTGATCGGGCGTTTCTCGCGTTCTCCCCCGCACTCTTCTTCGCCTTCACACGCGCACCCCTCACCCTCCCCTCGGGTTCTGCTCACTCTTGCTCTCAGGAGACCGCACACGATGCGTACGCCCACGCGCACCCGTTATCGGCATTTCGCACCCTTTGCCCTGATCACCTCGGCGGCCCTGCTCCTCACGGCCTGCGGTTCCGGCTCGGACGACGCGAGCGGCACCACGGCGAACGCGGCGGCGGCCAAGGCCGACAAGATCCCCACCACGGACGTCGTCTCGGCCATCCCGAAGGACGCGGCGGCGGCCGGATTGCTGCCCTCAGGCACCACGAGCCTGACCGTGGCGGTGGCCGTCGGCGGCACGCCACCCGGCACCACGTACCTGGACGACGGCAAGACGCTGACCGGCCAGGACGTCGACTTCGCGGACGCCGTGGCGAAGGTCCTCGGCATCAAGCTCAAGACGGAACAGGCCAGCTTCGAGGCGATCCTGCCGGCCCTCGACAGCGGCAAGTACGACTTCGGCGCCAGCAACTTCGGCGTGACCGACGAACGCCGCAGGACGATCGACTTCGTCACCTACATCAACGACGGCCAGGGCTTCGCCACCCGCAAGGACAGCAAGCTCGCCAAGATCACCGACATCGGGCAGCTGTGCGGCCTGAACGTCGCGACCGGCGCGGGCACCACCTTCGAGGCCACCCTTGAGGAGAACAAGAAGGTCTGCACGGACGCCGGCAAGAAGGCGTACAGCGTGCAGACCTACGGCGAGTCCGGCGCGATCTGGTCGTCCCTCCAACAGGGCCGCAGCGACATCGTGATGTCCACGATCAACGGCCTCCGCTACGCCGTCGCCCAGCAGACCGGCGTCAAGTTCCTCAACGAGTTCCACCGCCTGGACGTCGGCTTCGCCTTCAAGAAGGGCACGAAGCTGGCCCCGGCCTTCCGGGCCGCGGTGAACAAGCTCATCGCGGACGGCACGTACGACAAGATCCTCAAGAAGTGGGGAACGACGGGCTCGGCGATCGCGAAGTCGCAGATCTCGCCGCCGGAACTGAAGAACTAGGCGTACAGGGGGCCGAGTTCACGGATCGGCCCCCTCCCCTCCCCTATCGCGACAGGGCAGCCGTACGACGTCGTGGCGCGGCCCGAACCCCGATCACCCGGTCCATCAACGCGCCCAACACGTCCCGTACAGAGCCCCGTTCACGCGCGTCGCAGTCCAGCACAGGCACATCCGCACCCAGCCCCAACGCCTCCCGGACCTCGTCCACATCGAACCGCTCCGCGCCGTCGAACCGGTTCACCGCGAGGACGAACGGCGCGCCCTGCGACTCGAAGTAGTCGACCGCCGGGAAACAGTCCTCGATCCGCCGGGTGTCCACGAGGACCACCGTGCCGAGCGCGCCCTCCACCAGGTCGTCCCAGAGGAAGGAGAACCGGTCCTGCCCGGGCGTCCCGAACAGATACAGCGCGATCGTCGGGTCGAGCGTGATCCGCCCGAAGTCGAGGGCGACGGTCGTGGTGGTCTTCGCCTCGACCCCCACCAACGAGTCGACGCCTACGGAGACTTCGGTGATCGCCGCCTCCGTGTCGAGGGGTTCGATCTCCGAAATGGCCCCGATGAACGTGGTCTTGCCGACCCCGAGGCCGCCGCTGACCACGATCTTCACGGCCAGCGGCACGATCTTGTCAGAGCGCCCGGACATGGTCCCTGATCCTTTCGAGCATCGGGAGCGGCAGCTCCGCGGGTTGCCGGCAGGCGAGTTGCCCGGCGACGACGAGGTCGGAGATGAGCACCTTGGCCACTCCGAGGGGTACGCCGACCCGGTGCGCCACCTCGGCGACGGTCGTCGGCTGTTCGCACACCGCGACGATGTGGCGCCGCTCGAACGTGAGCGACGGATCCGGCACGCCGACGGCGACGACCAGCGTCTCCAGCCGCAGACCGGCCTGGAGAGGCTCGGACCGGCCGCCGGTGATGATGAACGGCCGGACGAACGTCGCGTCCTCGTCAGGTTCTACGTCCCTGGAGTGTTCACCGTTCACCGTGGCAACGCCTGCCGCAGATCGGCGATGAGCGTCGGGGTGAGCAGATCACCCGCCCGTTCCGCGAGCACCGCCATCTCGTAGCCGACGAGGCCCAGTTCACCGCTGCTGTCGGCGAGGACACCGAGACAGCTGCCGTCCTGGATCGCCGAGACGAGCAGGAAACCCCGGCCCATCTCGATCATGATGAGCTTGACCCCGTCGAAGCTGTACCGCTTGGACGCGCTGCGCGCCAGACTGCTCAACCCCGAGACGATCGCGGCGAGATGGTCGGCCTCGGTCCGTCCGAGCCCGTCCGACACGGCGATCAGCAGCCCGTCGGAGGAGACGGCGACCGCGTCCCGCACGCCGTCGGTGCTCTTGACGAAGTTGGCGAGCAGCCAGTTGAAGGTCTGCGAGTCGTGCGGGGTGTCGACAGTGGTCACTTGGCGGCACCCTCGTTCGTCTCGACGTTCTTCGCGGCACTCTTCTCGCTCTTCTGCTGCTTCTCCTTCTCGACGCTGATCCCGCCCCGCATGTGGGCGCTGCGCAGGGTGGAGAGCATCCCGGAGACCTGCTCGGGGGTCCGTTCCGGGTTGGGCGGTGTGGTGGGTGCGGGCCTGCCGGTCCGGTCGGTCTCGCTCACCGCCGCCGCGATACCGCTGCGCTGCGGCCGCTTGACCAGGCCGTTGCGGGTGCGCGCGGCGGACGAACCGCCCTTGGCGGCGACCGGGGCGACCACCGCTTCGGGCTCCGGGCTCTCCATCTTCTCCGCCTCCGCCTTCCTCGGGGCGGGCACCGCCGGCCCCTCCTCGACCTCCTTCTCCGTCAGCAGCCCCGCGGGGATCAGCACCCGGGCGACCACACCGGCCGCCGGTGCCTCGCCGAGCCGTACCTCGATGCCGCACTTGCGGGCGAGCGCGCCGACCACGAAGTGGCCCAGGAACCGGGTGGGTTCGGCCATGAAGCTGGCGGTGCCGGACAGTCGTACGTTGGCCTCGGCGAGCGCCTGGTTGTCCATGCCGAAGCCGTGGTCGACGATCGCGACCAGATAGCCGGCGCTGGTGCGCCGCCCCTCGATCTCCACGTCGGAGTCCGGCGGCGAGAAGCTCAGCGCGTTCTCCACCAACTCGGCGAGCAGGTGGGCGATCTCGACGACGACGGAGCCGGTGACGAACGCGGGCTCGATCCGGCGCAGGGTGACCCGGCGGTACTCCTCGACCTCGGACAGCGCGGCGCGCAGCACGTCGTTGACGGCCAGCGGCGTGGACCAGGGTCGGGGGCTGGACTCCCCGGCGAGCACCAGGAGGCTTTCGGCGTTGCGGCGCATACGGGTGGCCAGGTGGTCGAGTTCGAAGAGGTTGGCGAGGGTCGCGGGGTCGGCGTCCTCGTGCTCCAGCTTGTTGATGAAGCTGATCTGACGGCGCACCAGGTTCTGGTTGCGACGCCCCAGGCTCACCAGCGAGTCGGTGGCGTTGCGTCGCAACACGGCCTGCTCGGTGGCGAGTTCGAAGGCGGACCGCTGCACCCGGTCGAACGCGTCGGCCACCTCCCGTACTTCGGCCCCGGCCCGGTCAGCGAGGGCCAGCGGAGCGGGCGGCTTCGGCGCCTCCCCGGACGACCCGTCCTGTACGGCGGCCACCGCCTGCGGCAGCCGGCTGCCGGCCACCTCCCGTGCCTGCCGGGCGAGTTCGACGAGCGGTGTGGAGACGGACCGTACGCAGTCGAGGGCCAGCGCGCCGAGCGCGACGACCGTGGCGAGGGCGAGCAGCAGGAACAGCAGCAGGTCGCGCTGGGCCGAACTCTCCAACTGGGCGGCGCGGTTCTCGACATCGGTGCCGAGGGCGATCTGGACGTTCCGCATCCCGTTGATGGTGGAGGTCATCGAGTCCCACCAGGCCATGGGCGGGATCGCGCTCGCCTTCAGCTTCCCGGTGCCGTGCACCGCCTTGCTCTCGTACGCCAGCGCGCGCTCGGCGTCGGGCGTGGTCAGGGCGGTGTTCAGACGCCGTTCCTGTACGGCGGTGGCCGACCGGGGGAAGGCGTCGAGGGCGGCGAGGCGTCCGGCGCGGATCTCCATGAAGCGGCTGTAGTCGTCGCCGCGGAACTTCCCGGCGCGCACGGAGCCGAGCACGATGGCGCGCTCCTCGCCGGTGAACTCCTTGGCGTTGCCGAGGACTTGGAGTGCCTGGTAGGCGTCGCGCAGATTGCCGTCGTGGACGTCTTCGAGGCCGAGGTCGAGCCGGTCGAGGACGGTGATGGTGTTGGTGAAGTAGTCGAAGGTGTCCTTCACCACGCCGGTGGCGTCGTCGGCGTCCTTGCGGATGCCGGTGAGGCCGTCGAGCCGGCCGAGGGACTCGCGCACGGAACCGGCGGCGGAGTCCTCACGCCCCTTCAGGGCCACGTCCAGCTGTTCGCGCGCGGCGTCGGTCGCCTTGCGCTGCGCGGGCAGCTTGGCGCTGAACTGCTGGACGCCGCCGACGTATCCGGTGGTGAGCCCGCGCTCCTTCTGCAGTTCGTGCACGAGTCCCTGGAGGGTGATTTCCAGGCGGGCGTTGTCGGCGGTCGCGGAGGCGTTGCGATAGGCGGAGATCTGGTCGGCGGCCGCGATACCGAGCAGGGCGAGCAGCACCGCGAGGGCGAGGATCAGAATCCTCAGCAGTCTGGTGCGGATGCTGGTGGTCGCTTTTGTTGTGACGTCCACTGAAGTGCCTTAAGTGGGTGGCGAGTTGATCGGGTTCGATCAGGCTCGATCGGGGATCGAATCCGGGGCAGAAATGGTTCTGCTCCCGCCCAACGACACACACGGCACACCGGTCACCGGATCATGTTTTTGTTTTACCGCGCCGAAACAGGGACGGTCCGACCTCGCAGGTCGGCCGTGATCCCCAAGTGCCGCGTATACAACGGCGGTGACGACCCGTCACGGTCAACAGATCACGGCGCCCGGCATATTCAGCAGTCGCAGCACGACAGACATTCACAACATTCGCAGCATTCGCACGCGTCGCAGCACGAGCAATCACAGTCGGAGCAGCACCCCTCGCGCCGCCGCCCGGACCACGGCCCCTCGAACTCGTCGGCGCAGCACACCTTGCAGGTACAGCACAGCCCGAGGGCTACGGCGCACCCGGCCCAGAACCCGCGCCCGTCGGGCCGCGGGGGCTCACCGCCGTAGGGATTGCCGGCGTGCCGCGGATCACCCGGCAGATACGGAGTCCGCGGCGGCCCGAAGGCACCCTGCGGCTCCGGCACGCGACCATGCCCATGCTCGACCCCGCTCCCGGCCCCGTGCCCGCACGACCGCGTCCCGAAGGCCCGGTCCACCGAGCGCCCCAGTTCGTGCGCGAGCAGCAGATGCGCCAGCTTGCCGTCCGTGAACTCCGTCTCCCGCAGCACGAGCCGTATCCCGTGCAGCGCGTCGTCGGCGAGCCGGCGGGCCTCGGTGAGCGGGGTGCCGGTCGCCGTGAGGGGGTTCCAGGCGTCCGACGCGGCATCGGCTTCCTGGTCCTCCACGGCGTCCAGGAGATGCGCGAGCCGTCCGAAGAGGCGTCCGGCCTCGGCGAGGGGTACGGCGTTGCCGGGCCGTCCGGCCAGGATCGCGGTGTGCGCGAAGGCGGCCGCGGTGGCGGTCTCGGTCGGTTCGGTGACGGTCAGGATCGGCGTGCCGAGTCCGGCCAGGGACTCGATGCCGAACTGCCGCTCCACGGCGTCGACGAGCACGGCGGCGTCGAACCCGACCGCGGAACCCGTCCGCGCCCCGGCCCGCCCCCAGCTCCCGGCGACCCGCCGCGCGGCCAGCGCCACCGGCCTGCGGGCCAGCAGCCCGTCCCCGTCGGCGACATGGTCACGCACCTTGGCGGAGGCCAGCACCAGCGAGACGGCCGCCGCGAGCCGCGCCCCCTCGCCCCGCGCGACGGACGCGGTCCGCATCCCGCGCAACGGGCAGGGTCCGGCCGTACGACGCCATCCGCCGCCCGCGCGCTCGACCTGAGCCTCCGTCAGAACCGAGAGGAGCAAACCGTCGTAGTTGGTGACAACCCTCGCGAACTGCCCGTGATCCCCGCGCAGCGCGAGACACAGCCCGCACAAATGCGCCATCCACTGGGTCTTGAGGTTCTCACCGAGTCTGTGACTGCAAGGCCGGACCATTCCGAACACGACAACCCCCCGTGGCGTGAACGACATCTGACTGGGCATCCGGAGATCGATATGGCAACTGACCGGGCGTTGAGCAGCCGCTTCGTATCGACCACCTCGTTCACCCGTACGCACCAGCCGTCACCCGGACGCCGGGAAGAATCATATTTCACTCTCAGTCAGCAGCCTTGTCCAGCAACACCCTTGATACACGGGGGCCCTCGACGTATTGGCTGTGCACCAGTAGCGTCACAAACCCCCCGCGCGGCGTCTATCCACTTGGCGCGCGATCCGCATCATGGATGACCATAGGGATGCGGAAAGCAAGTAAGACCGCTGTGAGAGGAGGCGTCCATGGGATCGGTACGCAAGGCGAGTGCTTGGCTTGGACTCGTTGACGACAACGACGACGAGCGCTACTACGACGACGACTACTCCGAAGGGACCGAGCAGCCCGGGGATGCCTGGGTCACGGATCCGCGGGTGAAGGTGGCGGAGGACGTCGCCGAGGTGAAGGGCCGGCGCATCGGCACGGTCACCCCGGACAGCTTCCGCGACGCCCGCGCGATCGGCGAGCTGTTCCGGGAAGGGGTCCCGGTGATCGTGAACCTCACGGCGATGGAGGCGACCGACGCCAAGCGCGTGGTCGACTTCGCGGCGGGCCTCACCTTCGGCCTGCGCGGCACGATCGAGCGGGTCGCGAACCGTGTCTTCCTGCTGACCCCCGCCAACACGGAGATCGTCAGCGGCGACCCCGCCGTGCGCCGTGAGGACGGGTTCTTCAACCAGAGCTGAGGCAGGGCCGCTTACCGGCCCTGCCTCCCGCAGGGTTGAACAGGACTTCGGGTCTTCCTAGCGGAAGGCGTCGAGTCCGGTGAGCGCCTTGCCCAGCACGAGCTGGTGCATCTCGACGGTGCCCTCGTACGTGAGCACCGACTCCAGGTTCGTCGCGTGCCGCATCACCGGGTACTCCAGTGAGATCCCGTTGGCACCGAGGATCGTCCGCGCCGTACGACAGATCTCGATGGCCTCTCGTACGTTGTTCAGCTTGCCGAAGCTGACCTGTTCGGGACGCAGGCGCCCGGCGTCCATGCGCCGCCCCAGGTGATGGGCGAGCAGAATCCCCTTGTGCAGTTCGACCGCCATGTCGGCGAGCTTGGCCTGGGTGAGCTGGAAGCCGCCGATGGGCCGCCCGAACTGCTCCCGCGTCTTCGCGTACGCGACCGCGGACTCGAAGGAAGCGCGCGCCGCGCCCATCGCACCCCACACGATTCCGTAACGAGCGTGCGACAAACAGCCGAGCGGCCCCTTCAGTCCTACGACCTCCGGCAGCACGGCGTCGGCGGGCAACCGGACGTCGTCGAGGACGAGTTCGCTGGTGACGGATGCGCGGAGTGACCATTTGTGCTTGATCTCGGGCGCGGAGAAGCCAGCCGCGTCGGTGGGTACGACGAACCCACGGATCCCGTCGTCGGTCTGCGCCCATACGACGGCGACGCCGGCCACGGACCCGTTGGTGATCCACATCTTGCGGCCGTTGAGGACCCAGTCACCGCCGTCGCGCTTGGCGTAGGTGCGCATGGCGCCGGGGTCGGAACCGTGGTCGGGTTCGGTGAGCCCGAAGCAGCCGATGACGTCACCGGAGGCCATGCGGGGCAGCCATTCCTGCCGCTGCTCCTCGCTCCCGAAGCGATGGACGGCGTACATCGCGAGGGACCCCTGCACGGACACGAGCGACCTGATCCCGGAGTCGGCCGCCTCCAACTCCAGGCAGGCGAGCCCGTATTGGACGGCGGAAGCCCCGGCACAGCCGTACCCGTCGAGCGACATCCCGAGCGCCCCGATGCCACCGAGCTCCCGGGCGAGCTCCCGGATCCCGGGCAACTCCCCCTTCTCGTACCACTCCGCCACGTACGGCAGCACCCGGTCGGCAGCCCACGCCCGGACGGTGTCCCGGATCGCGAGGTCCTCGGGGTCGAGCAGGTCGTCGATGCCGAGGGGGTCGGCGGGGTCGAAGGGGGGCAACTTCGGGGACGCAGCCATGACAGGGCCTCCGGCATTTAAAACTATCAGCGCTAGTTAGAGGGACGGGTCGACGTTACGACGGCGGATGTCGTGCGTCCAGCGTGTCTCCTCACCCCAAAACCTTTCCCACCCGCCCGCCTGTGCGGGGCGCCAAGCAGTGAGCGTCTACCGCGGGGGCTGAGCGCCGCGGGCGGGTGCACCGACGTCCGCCCCAACCTCAAAGCTCAGCCGCCGCCAGCCCGCAGCCGCCAACGGTGAATGGGCCCCACAGGACACGGTCACTTGTTGGCACCTTGCACGGGTGGTGCGTGGGTGGGAGAACGTCTTTGGTCAGGCTGAGATGCGGGACTCCGCTACTTCCCTGGGGGCGGGGACCGTGGCCAGAGTCGCCTCGCAGTGCATGATCCGGGGCAGTCGCAGCGCCATCACCGCGCCCAGCAGCAGCAACCCCGCGCTGACGAGCAACGTGACGTGCAGGCCGTGCACGAAAGCGTGCCGGGCCGCGTCGCGCAGGGCGGCGCCACGCACCCCGCCCAGACGCCCGGCGACGTCATACGCCTCGCCCAGCGAATGCCCCGCCGAGGCCGACGCGGACGCCGGTACACCGGGAACGGACGACAGCCCGGGCGCGTACGCCGCGTTCATCACGCTGCCGAGGAGCGCGATGCCGATACCCGCGCCGAGTTGGTACGAGGTCTCACCGATCGCCGCCGCGCCACCCGCCTGCGCCGGCGGCGCCTCGCTCAGCATCGACTCGTACGCCCCGAAGAGCGTCATCTCAAGCCCGAACCCGAGCAACAGGAACCCGAAGAGCAGCAGCCCGGTGTTGTCCCGCTCGCCCATCGCGGTCAGCGTCAGCACCGAGAACGCGGTCAGACAGAACCCGAAGCACACCATCCGGCGCGGCCCGAACCGCCGGAGCATCCGCGCCCCGAACAACCCCGCCGCCATCGCCGCGAACGTCAGCGGCAGCAGCCGTAGACCCGTCTGGAGGGGCGACAGGCCGAGGACCAGTTGCAGGTACTGCGCCGCGATCAGCTCCAGGCCCACCAGTGCCAGCATCGCCAGCACGATGCAGCCGACGGACGTGCTGAACGCCGGCTTGCGGAACATCTTCAGGTCCACCAGCGGATGCGTACGGCGCCGTTGCCGTCGTACGAAAAGAACCAGCAGCACCGCGCCCACGAGGAGCGGGGCAATGGTCCATCCGCTCGCCACCGGCTCCCCGCCACCGAGCCGCTTCACGCCGAAGACGGCACCGAAGAGACCGCCCGCGGCCATGAGCGCGCCGACGATGTCCCACGGGCCGTTGCGATCACCGCGGGACTCGGGGAGGAGGAGCCGGCCGATCGGGAGGCTGATCAGCATCAGGGGGATGTTGACGAGGAAGACCGAGCCCCACCAGAAGTGCTCCAGCAGGAACCCGCCGAGCAGCGGGCCCACCGCCGCGCCGACCGCGGCCACCGCGCTCCACACACCGATCGCCACCGCCCGCTCACGCCGGTCGGGGAAGACCTGGCGGAGGATCGAGAGCGTGGCGGGCATGATCATCGCGCCGCCGACACCGAGCAGCGCCCGCGCGAGGATCAGCACCTGGGCGTCATGGGCGAGGGCGGCGAGGCCGGAGGCGACGCCGAAGAGGCCGTAGCCGAGGAGCAGGATGCGCCTGCGGCCGACGCGGTCGCCGAGGGTGCCGAAGAGGATGAGGAGCGAGGCGCAGACCAGCGGATAGACGTCGACGATCCAGAGCAGCTCTATCGCGCCGGGTTTGAGGTCCTCGGTGACGGCGGGCACCGCGACATGGAGCACGGTGGCGTCGAGCGCGACGAGGAGCAGGCTGACGCAGAGGACGACGAGGACGACCCAGCGGTTGGCACCGGCCCCGGCCGCCCGACGGCGCAGCGCTGCGGCAGCCGTGGTCGTCCCGGACATGTACTACCTCCCAGATGTTCCCTCGCGTTCGGCGGGGCTCACGGGGTGGGGACTCCCCGTGACTGCGGCCGGAGAGGAGCGGTGTCTCCGACCCGCGCAACGAAGGCGAGTGAGCCGTCAGAGTACGCGAGTTCACGCCAATGCCACGTGGCGGACCTCTCACACTCCCCGGAGAACACGTGTGGCGTACACCACTCACCCTTCCGTGGACCACGCCCCCGCCGGGCCTGCCGGTTCCGCGCCCCCTCGATAATCGGGTCCGTGAACGATCTCGCAGCACCTCTGCGCCGGGCGGCCCCGGCCCTTCTCGGGTACGCCGCCGTCCGCACCCTGGGTCTGGTGGTGCTCGCGGTGTGGAGCGCGGCGCGCGGCAAGAGCGCCCACACCTTGCTGACGGCGCGGTGGGACGCCCTCTGGTACACGCGGGTCGCCGACCTCGGTTACGGCTACGAGGTCCGCCTCCCGAACGGCGACGTCCACTCGAACCTCGCCTTCTTCCCGCTGTTGCCCTGGCTGGAAAGGTTCATGCACGCGGTGTCCCCGCTGTCGTACGCCGACGGCGGTCTCGTGGTGAGCGTGCTCGCCTCGCTGGCTGCGGCCTGGGGGATCTTCGTGGTCGTGGAGCTTGTCTACGGCCGTCGCGTGGGCGTGTGCGCCGTGCTGCTGTGGGCCGTGCTCCCGGTCGGGATCGTGCAGTCGATGGCGTACAGCGAGTCGCTCTTCACGGCGCTCGCCGCGTGGTCCCTGTACGCCGTCCTGACCGGCCGCTGGGTGACGGCGGGCGCGCTCGCGCTGCTGGCCGGGCTGACGCGGCCCGTGGGGCTCGCGGTGGTCGCGGCGGTGTGGGTCGCGGGCATCACCTCGTTCACCGCATGGGCCTCGCGGTTCAGCGGATTCGCCCCGCGCGCGGAGCCCCCTTTCGTGCAGGACCGCAGCACGGCGCCCACGCCCGGCGCGCGAATCTGGCCGCGCGCCCTCGGGATGGCGCTCGCGCCCCTGGGCGCCGCCGGGTACGTCCTGTGGGTCGGCCATCGCACCGGCAAGGGCCCGCTGGGCTATCTCGACGTGCAGGCGGGCTGGCGCAACGGTTTCGACGGGGGTGCCGCCTTCGCCCGTTTCGTCGGCGACAAGTTCACGTCGTTCCCCTCGGCCCTGGCCGGGGTGGGGCTGATCGTCGGGGTCGGGCTGGTGCTCTGGCTGTACGTCGTGGGCGTCCGGCAGGGCCAGCCGCTGCCGCTCCTGGTGTACACCGGCGTCGTCACCGCGCTCGCGCTGTGCGCGTCGAGCTACTTCGGCTCGAAACCGCGCCTGCTGATGCCCGCCTTCCCTCTGTTGCTCCCCCTCGCGCTCGCGTTGGCCCGGTTGCGTACGTCCAGGTCAGCGTGGGTGGTGGGTGGTGTCGCGGTGGCGTCGGCCGTGTACGGGGCGTTCTGGCTGAACGGTTCCGGTCCGCCATGATCCACTCATCACACCCCATGATCCACTCGTCACACTCCATGAGCGCCCGGCCAATTTCACCCCAGCATTTGGTGAACTAATTCATAAGGGCCTTAAAACTCCACCCCGGCATGATCAAAGGAATTGAAGGACGGAGCCCTCCGGGATTGCGGAATCCTCGGAAATAAACCTGCGCCTGAGAGCTTTCCCACATCACATCGTCATCACAAAGCCGCTGATTCGACGGGGATCCACACTCACTCGCTGTAACGTCGATTGAGTGCGTACCGAACGAAACCTCACCCGTCTGGACCGGGTGTTCGCGAGGCTGGACCGTGAACCCGAACGGCCGGCCAACATCGATGTGCCGAAGATGAGCCGGCACAGGGTCGTGCTCTTCGCGGCGACCCTGGCCTTCTATCTCGCCATCGTGTGGCTCGTCGTGACCACGTCCTGGCTGGTCCGGTTCGACTGGCAGGTCATGTTCTTCCGGCCGTACCAGCAGTGGGCCGGCATCCACTGGTTCGTCGACTACTACGTGGTCCTGGGCCAGCGCGGCCCCACCGCGGTGATGGTCGCGGCCTGGCTGGGCTGGCGCTCCTGGCGGCAGCACACGCTGCGCCCGCTGCTGACCCTGGGCACCTTGCTGCTGCTGCTGAACATCACGGTCGGCGCGGCCAAGCTCGGCATGGGCCGCCTCGGCCCGCACTACGCCACCGTCATCGGCTCGAACGAGATGGGTCTCGGCGGCGATATATTTCCCAGCGGCCACACCGCCAACGCGGTCGTGACCTGGGGAATCCTGGCGTATCTGGCCTCCACGCCGGCCGCCCGCCGCTGGCTGTCCGCCGCGTCCGCGGTGACCTCGCTCGGCGTCGGTCTCGCCACGGTCTACCTCGGCACGCACTGGCTGAGCGATGTGCTGCTGGGCTGGGCCGCCGGTCTGCTGGTCCTGCTCGCCCTCCCGTGGTGCGAGCCGCTGATCGCCCTGGCCGAGACCCGGATCTTCGACCTGCGCGACCGCTGGCGGGCCCGCCGCGGCGGCACGGCGCCCGCACCCGTACCCGCCTCCCCGGTCACCGCGCCGGTGCTGCTCAAGCCGCGCGCCTCCTCCTCGGGCGACGAGGTCCCGGCGGCCCGTGAGACGGTCACCGCGAGCCGTTCGGCCCGGCCACCGGCCCATCTCGCCCCGGGCCCGCACACGACCCGCTCGGAGCGCACCCCGGTCACCCCGATCGGCAGCCGCCGCCCGCCGCACCCGGACCGCGTGGCGCGCGGCACCACCCCGGCCACGGCCACCGCCCGTCCGGCGACGGGCGGCTGACCCCCGCCCAAGACCGCGGGGCCGGTACGCACAACCATCCCCGCGCATCAAGAAGGCCCCCGTTCCGCCAGCGGAACAGGGGCCTTCGTCACGTCCGCGCTCAGCCCTTCCAGGCGCGCTTCACCGTGCCGTCCTCGACCTCGAAGTTGAGCCGTCCCACGCGGAACTCCATGGTGATGACCGCCCCCGGCGGCAGCGATCGCACGGTCGTCCAGCCGCGCTCCCGCGCGAGCCGCTCGGCCTCTGTCGCATCGAGGCCCACATAGCTGTTCGGGCTGTCCTGGGGCTCTGCCGGTGGAGTCGGAATGGATGCCATGCCCGCCACGCTAGCCCCTCTTCCGCTCTCTCCGTCCCTCTCCGGTCACACTTCTGTCACAGGATCAGGACGTGTGTTTTGTTCTGCATCCCTCACACGTATGAGCGGTTCCGTACGCCTTCCGCAGGCATTCGAACGTAATTCCCGCATGTCGGTCCGGCTCCCCGAATAGCCCCGTGGAAAGTGCCGCGAGAACCGGCCGGGCGCCCCTTTCCATTCCGATTCCGTGCGGTACGGCGGGAGCTGACGCCGCATAAGGGTTTCACCGTTCCGGCACAGAATCGCCGTAGGCTCCCGGGCCGTGCCGGTCCAGCGCGCGGGTCAGCAGGTCCCGGGCCGTCCTGATCGTCTCGGTCAGCTCGACGGGCTCCAGGACCTCGAAGTCGAAGCCCATCATCATCACGTGGACCACCATCAGGTCGAGGTTCGGGGCCCCGGTCCGCAGCAGACAGGCGTCCGGCCCGTCGGCCTCCAGCGTCCCGCCGGACGGTGAGATCCGCTCGGCCGCCTCCTGGAGGGGCACGAGCAGCCGTACGACGGCGTGCGAGGCGTACGCGCGCGTGGAGACCCCTTTCGAGACGTGCGCGGCGAGGTCCTCGGCCGGTGGCTCGCGCGGGGTGAAGCGCGGCCCGTGCGGCGGCCTGGGCGTGACGCGGTCGACGCGGAAGGTCCGCCAGTCCTCCCGGTCCAGGTCCCAGGCGACCAGGTACCAGCGCCGCTCGGTGCAGACCAGTCGGTGCGGTTCGACGGTGCGTCTGGTGGGCGTGCCGTCGTGGCTCTCGTAGTCGAAGCGCAGCCGCTCGGCGTCCCGGCAAAGGGCGGCCAGCTCGGTCAGCACGGCCGGGTCGACGGCGGACGGCAGCGTGTTGTGCAGCATCGGCACGGTGAACGCGTTGAGGGCACCCACCCGGCGGCGCAACCGGCTCGGCAGCACCTGTTCGAGCTTGGTGAGGGCGCGTACGGAGGTCTCGCCGATGCCTTCGATGCCCTGCCCGGCGGCGGTGCGCAGCCCGACCGCCACGGCGACCGCCTCGTCGTCGTCCAGCAGCAGCGGCGGCAACTCGGCGCCCGCGCCCAGCTGGTAGCCGCCGCCCGTGCCGGGACTGGCGTTGACGGGATACCCCAGCTCCCGCAGCCGGTCCACGTCCCGGCGCACGGTCCGCGGGGTGACCCCGAGCCGGTCGGCCAGGTCGGCGCCGGACCACTCGCGGTGGGCCTGGAGCAGCGAGAGCAGGCGGAGGAGTCGTGCCGAGGTCTCCAACATGGTCGAAGTCTCTATCAAGGGCGGTACGGCAGTTGTGGCACATCGAAGCAGGTGCTGTTCATGTCCCCTTGCGGGACCCACCCTCTACCGTCCTGCCAGCGGGCCACGGACAGACACGTCCTGCGCGTCTTCGGCGGTTCGGCGAGCCGCTCGAAGGAGACGGGAACCAACAGCCCGTCGGCGGTGTAGTCCTCGCTCCGGTTCATGAACCCGTCGACGCACGCGCGCGTGACGCCCGCCCTCGTCCTCGCACACGACTTCGCCGCGTCCGTGAACCACATCGCCGCCGCCCACCCCTCCAGCTGCCACTGGGAGTGCGTCTTCAGCCCCTTGGTCGCGTCCCTGAAGTCCTGTACGGCCGCCTGGGAGGTGTCGTCGAAGTCCCGGCTCGATCCGGTCGCCCACAGGGCGTTGCGGCAGCGCGGGGCGTTTTTGTAGTCCTCCGGGACGGTGGATGTCCAGTTCTGTACGTTCGTCACCTTGGCGATGACCTTCGCGCCGACCTGGTCCATCGCCTCGCACAACTGGGCGTTCCCGTGCGTGTCGATGGCGTCGAAGACGAGGTCGGCGCCCTGCTGCTTCAAGTCGGCTGCCGCGGCACGGAAGTTGGGCAGCGCGAAGTCGACCTGCTCGGTGACGACCTTGTAGCCCTCCGCCTTCAGCCCCTGCTCGACGAGCCGGGCGTAGGCGGCGGACGCGGCCTGGTTGTACGACACGACGGCGGCGGTACGGGCGCCCCGCTCGCGCTTGAAGTACCGGTAGACCTCCGTGCCGCCGTACAACCGCCCGCCCCAGCCCGGTGTCCCGGCGCGGGGCGCGAGGCTGCCGTAGATGCCGTACAGGTGCGGCCAGGTGTCGTAGGCGGCGCCGATGGGCTGGCCGCCGATGTCGGGCACGCGCGCGTGGGAGACGCGGGAGGCGCCCGCGTAGTCGAGGGCGGTGGTGGCGACCAGGGCGACGACCTTGTCCTCATCGATGAGTTGGTGCACGCACGCGTTGTTGCCGACACCGCTGCCGCCGTCGTCGCACAGGCGCACCTCGACCGGGTGCCCGTCGATGCCCCCGCGCGCGTCGAGGCGGTCGAAGTACGCCTTGGCGCCGTCACGGGGGCCGGTGAAGGTGTCGCCGCCGACCGGGCTGGTCGCGCTGGTGATGATGCCGACCCGGATCGGCGCGCCGCTACTGAGCGCGGGCGTACGGGAGTTGCCGTGCTCGAAGTCGCTCTCCGGGAGGCGGCTGCCGCAGGCCGCGCTCCCCAGGAGCAGCAGCACCACGACAGCGGCCCTAGTCCCTGCCATCAGACTCCCGCCTGCCCGGCGGCGTCTGGCACGCACACCTGCGGCGTTGTCGTCGGTCGCCGACGCTCCGCGTCGACTCCCTCCTCCGCCTTGCAGCTGCACGCACCGGATGCCGCCGGGCCCGCCCTCCGGGCGAACGACGGGAGTCTGATGGCAGGGACTAGCAGCCCGCCCCGGGCGACTGCGAGGCATCGCCGCTCAACGCCACCAGCGCGCACAGGGTGTTGACGGACACCTTCCAGGTGCCGTCCTGCTCGACGGACGTCCCGGAGGCGTTCGGCAGGGCGGTGGCGCCGTTCAGGGTGAGGCTGTAGGTCACGGTCGCCTGGGTCGCCGACGTGAACGCGACCTTCTGGACGGCCGCTTGGACCTGCCCGCCGCGCTTGTCGCCGCTGAATGCCTTGAGGACCGGGCCCATCTTGTCGCCGTTCTCCAGGACGGCCTGTTTGTCCGCGCTGGAGCCGGCCGGGTCGAAGAACTTCTTCCAGTTGGCCTTGATCTGGGTCGTCGCGGCGGCCGGGTCCGCGGGCGCGGTCGCCGGTGCGCTCGTCGGCTGCTCGACGGACGGTGTGGGCGGCGGCGCGCTGCCGCCATCCCCGCTGTCGTCGCTACAGGCCGCCAGAGTCGGCCCGAGCACCAGGACCATGGCGGCCACAACCACCGTGCCCCGCACGTGCCTTGTGTTCCTTCGCCTGAGGTCGCTCCCGAGAACCATCTGGCTCACCGCCGGGTGTCGTTCCGGGCCGTGCTCGCCCGGTGTTTTCAGGTCAGGTGTCAGAAGGCATAGTGCAAGCCATTGGCCGGCATGGACAGACACACGACGTGTGGGGGCCGTAATGCGGACAGCCCGACTGCGGACCGTGCACCCCGCCCTGTGGGCCGGCTGGGCCGCGCTCGCCACCGGCGCGGTCCTGTGCGTGCTCGGCTGGTACGGCATCTCGGGCGAGCGCTACGCGGAACGCCAACTCCCCTACCTGGCCTCCTGCACGATCCCCGGCGCCGCGCTGATCGTCGCCGCCGCGGTCCTGCTCACCCACGGCCGCTCCGCCCTCGCCGCCGCGCGCGTGGAGGAGCTGTACGGCCTTCTCGTGGCCGCCGAACCCGCCGACGCCGAGGAGTCCGCGCGGGCCGCCGCGACGCCGGTGGCGGTCAGCGGGGACCTGCTGATGATGCCGGGCGGCACGCTGTGGCACCGCGCGGACTGCCCGTTGGTCGCCGGGAAGCCCGAAGCGGTGCCGGTGGACGCGAAGTTGGTGGCGAACGGCGAGTTGAGCCCCTGCCCGATCTGCGAACCCGCCGAAGCCGACGACTGAAGCCCCGGATGTCCTCCTTCACCTACGACCTCACCCTCGCCGGCCTCTCCGTCGGCAGCGCCGCCGCGCTCACCGGGATCGGCCTGATCGTGACGTACCGGGCGACCGGCGTCCTCAACTTCGCGCACGGCGCGATCGCGATGGTGTGCGCGTACGCGCTGCGGCAGTGCGTGGTCGGGTGGGGCTGGCCGCTGTGGCTCGGTGCGGTGGTGACGCTGCTGTTCCTCGCGCCGGGTGTCGGGGTGGTTCTGGAGCGGTTCGTCTTCCGGCCGTTGGCGGTCCTGGGTGGCGATCCGACGCAGACGCTGGTCGCGTCGATCGGGGTGTTCGTGCTGCTGGTCGGCGGGGCCTCGCTGGTGTGGGGCCAGGGGGCGCGGGACGACGCGCCGGAACTGGTGTCGGCCGATCCCTGGGGACAGTTGGCGGTGGTGCTCGTACTGGCCACCGGAGTTGGGGCGGTGATCCGGTGGACGCGGTTCGGGCGGGAGCTGCGCGCCGTCGTGGACGACCGTCAACTCGCGGTCCTGGGTGGCGTGGACGCGGACCGGGTGGCCGCGGCGGGCTGGGCGTTCGGGTCGTTCACGGCGGGCCTGACGGGCGTGCTCCTCGCGCCGTACGTGCGCCTGGACCCGTACGGCCTGCCGCTGCTCGTCATGGAGGTGGTGGCGGTCGCGGTGGCCGCGCGGATGCGGAGTCTGCCGGTCGCCATGGTGGTGGCGCTGGGGATCGGAGTCGGGCAGAGCCAGTTGACACGGCTTCATCTGCCGGGCTGGCGTGGGCAGTTGGTGCAGGCGGCGGGCGCGAACCTGTTCGTGGTCGCCCTGTTGGTGGCGGCGCTGGTACTGCCGGGTCTTGGTGCGAAGGACGCCCTTCCGCGTACGGCGACGGCGCGCGTCGCGACACCTCCCGGTGCCTGGATCGTGGCCGGGGTGCTGTTCCTCCTCCCCCTCGGTTTCGCGGGCTCGGACCTGCACACCTCGGTCCAAGTCCCGGCGTTGGGCGTGGTGTTGCTGTCCCTGGTGGTGGTCACCGGGCGCGGCGGCCAACTCTCGCTGGGGCAGGCGGCGTACGCGGGCCTGGGTGCCCTGTTCACGGCGCTGCTGGCGGCGGGCCGCTTCCCGCTCCTCCCCCGCCTCCCGGAACTGGCCGCGCTGGCGGTGGCGGTGCTCCTGGCCGCTCCCCTGGGCCTGCTGACCGGCTGGCCCGCCATCAGCCGCCACGGCCTGTCCCTCGCCCTCGCGACCTTCGCGGTCGGCGTCGCGGTCAGCCGCTTCGTCTTCGCCCAGCCGTACGCCACGTCGGGCCTGTCACTGGCCCGCCCGTCCGGCTTCGACGGCGACCGCGCCTACTACGTCCTCGAACTCGCCCTCCTCGCAACCGCGTTGCTGGCCACCCACGCCCTGCGCCGGGGCCGCACGGGCCGCGCCCTCGCCGCCCTGCGCGACCACGAACAGGGCGCGTCCGCGGCGGGCGTCCAGGTCCCGTCCCTGAAACTCCTGGCCTTCGTCGCCGGCGCAGCCCTGGCCGCCCTCGGCGGCGGCATGCTCGGCATGGGCGTACGCGCCTTCGACCCCTCGGCCTACGACCCCGGCCGGGGGCTGTTGTGGTTCGCCGCGGTGGTCGTCCTCGGCGCCGACAGCACACTGGGCGCGCTGGCGGCCGCGGCCCTGCTGGTCGGGCTGGACGCGGGGGCGCGTGGCGGGGTGGCGGCGGCGCTGATCGGGGTGTTGGCGGTGTGCGTGGGACGGTTCACCGGGGGGCCGTACGAGGCCTTGCGGGTGGCGGCGGGGCGGCTGCGGGCTCAACGGAGGGTGCGGCTCACGGCGTTGGGGCTGGGAGTGCGGAGAAAGCTACGGCCCGCGTATGTGCGCGCAGGGTCAACGGAGGCTGCCGGGCCGGGTGTTGTGCGCCGAGCGGAGAGCGACGCGGGGCGAGCGTCTGGGGCGCGGAGTCCGCACGGGCACGCTGCCGGGGCCGGGCAGCGGGGAGGAACGGGCGCAACTACACCTGCCCCTGAGGGTGTTGCACATCCAGCCCAGCCCGACACCGGGTCGGGACACGCCACCGAACCCGGGCAGCGGGGCCAGGCGAGCGCAACGCCGGGTAATCACAAGCACGTTGCGCGCCCAGCCCGGCACGACACCGGCTGGAAACACGCCCCCGCCCCCGGGCGGACACCCACCCCACCCGTCCTCACCGCCCATACTCTCCACGCCCGCTACGGCGGCTTCACCGCGCTCGACGGGGTCGATCTCGTCGTGCGGGCCGGGCAGGTCACCGCTGTCGTCGGGCCCAACGGAGCCGGAAAAAGTACCCTGTTCCACTGTCTGGCCGGGACCGTGCGGCCCGCACGGGGGCAGGTCAGGTTCGGGGGGCGGGACATCACGAGGCTGGCCGCGCACGCCCGCACCCGGCTCGGGATCGCCCGGACCTTTCAACAGCTCGCCGTGTTCCCCTCGTTGACCGTCGCCGAGAACGTCCGCGTCGGTGCCGAGCAGGGCCGGGTCGCCGAACCGGGCGCCGTGGAGCGGGCGTTGCGGCTGTTCGGGCTCGACGGGGACGTACGGTCGCTGCCGGCCGCCGACCTGCCCACCGGGACGCTGCGCCGGGTGGAACTGGCGCGGGCGTTCGCCGGCGGCCCCCGCGTGCTGCTGCTCGACGAGCCCTCCGCCGGCCTCGACACCGCCGAAGTGGCCGCGCTGGCGCTGGTGTTGAGGGCCCTGGCCGCCGAGGGCACCGCCCTGCTCGTCGTGGAGCACGACCTCGATCTGGTCGCCGGCCTTGCCGACGTGGTCCATGTGATGGCCGCGGGTCGCATCGTCTCCTCCGGCCCGCCCGGCCACGTCCTCGACACACCCGGCACCCGCGAGGCCCCCGCATGACCATCTCCCTACGCCACGCACGCGTGCGTTACGGCCCCCTCGAAGCCCTGCACGGCATCACCCTCGGCGCTCCCACCCACGGGCTCACCGTCCTGCTCGGCCGCAACGGCTCGGGACGTACAACTGCCCTGCGCGCCCTGGCCGGTACGGTCGCGCTGTCGGGCGGTGCGGTGGTGTGGGACGGCGCCGATGTGACCCGTATGCCCGCGTACGAACGGGCTCGCCGGGGACTGTGTCTCGTGCCGGAACGGCAGGCCGTGTTCGGGTCGCTCACCGTGCGCGAGAACCTCGAACTCGCCGCACACGACTATGCCGTTGCCCTCGACGCGTATCCGCAACTGAGTCCGCTGCTCCCCCGCCGGGCCGGCACCCTCTCCGGAGGCGAGCAGCGGATGCTCGCCCTCTCCCGGGCCCTTCTGGCACGCGCGCGCGTGGTGCTCGTCGACGAACCGGCGCAGGGCATGTCGCCCGCGGTCGCGGCACACACGTACGAACTGCTGGGCGGGCTGGACGCGTGTGTGGTGGTGGCCGAGCAGCGGCTGCCGCCGGTGCTGCGCGGCCGGGCGGCGATCGTGTACGAACTGCGGCGCGGGACGGTCGTGTTCGGCGGTGACGCGGCCGAGCTGGAGTGACGGGCGCGCCCCCGCCCGGTCGGAGGACCTGGCGGGGGCGGCTCGGGAGCGGCTCGGCTCAGAGGTCGTCCACCTCAAAGGCCGTTCGGCTCAGGGTTCGTTCGGCTCAGAGGTCGAGCTGCTGGCCGGGGACGATCAGATCGGGGTCGGCGCCGATGACGGACTTGTTGGCGGCGTAGACCTTCCGCCACGTGGTCCCGTGCTGGGCGGCGATGGCGCTCAGTGTGTCGCCCTCGCGGACGGTGTAGTCGCCGCGGGACGTGCCGCGCGAGGCGTTGTTCGTCCCGCGAGCCGGCGCCTGCGCGGGCTTCGACGGGGTCGCCTTCTTGGTCGACTTCTTCTTCGTCGACTCGGAGGTCGACTCGGTGGTCGACTTCTTCGTCGACTTCTCGCTCACCGTTCCGGAGGAGGCCGCGGGTGCGCTGCCGCTCGCTCCGGCCCGTACCGAGCAGACCGGCCAGGCGCCCCAGCCCTGGGCCCGCTGGACCTTGCCGGCGACGGTGATCTGCGCGGACCTGGAGGCCTGGTCCGCGGTGGCCGCGTAGGCCGAACCGCCGTAGGCGCGCCAGGTGCCGGCGGAGAACTGGAGTCCTCCGTAGTAGCCGTTGCCGGTGTTGATGTGCCAGTTGCCGCCGCTCTCGCACTGGGCGATGCGGTCCCACACTCCGCTGTCGGCCGCCGCGGCGTTGCCGCTTGCGGCCAGCAGTCCGAGGGGGGCGAGCAGGGCCGCCCCGGCGAGGACCGCCGTCGTACGCGCTTGACCCTTGTGCTGGGCCTTAGGAGCGTTCTCGCGAGTGGTATCGGCACATTCGGACATGTAGTTCCCTCTCCAACAACCCGGTTCCCCCAAGGCGGTTCGCGGCTTCCACGCATCCACGCGGTCCTCGCGCTCCTCCCCGTCCGCCGGAAGTGGTGCTGCTTGCCGGCTTGTTCGGCCGGCGGACGTACCCGAGCGGTGCTCGTTGCACACAGCCGAGGAATGTACGGAGGCGGGCGAGCCCGTGTCGACCAACTGCCCTTCGCCGCAGGCCAGTTCACTGTTACCGAGGGTATCGGCATTTTTCGGCCACTCGTTAAATTCACCTATTTCACGATTTCTCGACCAGTTGCCGACAAACGCTGTGACCCGGTTCACGCAACCAACTCCCTTGACCTTTCACAGAGTTGACGTGGAGTGTCCAATTCCGTACCGACCGTGACCGTCTGCTTCGGTTGGTTCGATTCGGTTCGCTCTGGAGCGTGACTCCCGCCACAGATCCTCCGTTGTCTTCTTCATGAGCCCGGGACCCACCGGGCACCGCATTCCGAGGGAGCCACCCGTGCCGCGCATGCTCGACGTCAGCGACGACGTACGCGCCGAGATCGGCGACGAAGAAGCCGACCGGCTGCTCGCCGGAGACAACGCCCCGGGCAGTTACGACTGCACGTCGTGCCGCACCCAGGGCGACTCCGATCAGGAGCGCACCAGCACCGTCCTGTTCATCGGCGACGAGACCGCCGTCCTCGCCTTCGCCCACGCCACCTGCCTGCCCTCCCAGATCGTCCAGGTCACCGAGGAGCAGTTGCAGGGCGCCGTCCGCTCCATCAGCGGCAACACGCACGCCCCGGCCGGCGCGGCGGAGAAGGCCGTACCCGAACAGGCCGTGCTCGGGGTGACCAGCGGACTCGTCCTGATCTCGGGGGAGTTGCACCCCGCCCTGGTCGTCGAGCCGACCGCGCCCATCGTGCGGCCCGGTTCGACCGACACCGGGGACGACTTCCTGCCGCTGCTGATCGAGCAGGGCTTCATGCCGCTCAGCGAGATCACCACCGTCCCGCCCGTGCTGCACGGCTGGTCGGTGCTGCTCGCGGCGGGCCAGCTGCACGCGGTGCTCCAGCCGAGCAGCAACGGCGGTTCCCCGGTGGCCTGGTGGCAGGCGCACCAGCCGCTCCAGGTCACCGACAGCTGGCGGGCCGCCGCCAACAAGCACCAGCAGGTGCTGATGTTCGCGGCACCGGTCGGCTCGATCGGCCGCCAGCCCCGCGAGGACCTGCTGCGCAGCGCGCTCGACAAGGCCGCGGCGAACGGCCAGCTGGTCGGCTCCGCACTGCCGCTCGCGGGCACCTGAGCCGCATCCCTTCAGGTCACACGTCGTTTGGACATACGTGCACGCATACGACGTTCCCCGCAGCCGGCCCTACCAGTCGATCCCGTCCTCGCGATCGGACCGGGACAGCCCCGGCGGTCCATCGTCCACGCCGATCTACGACCGGCTCTACTCGGAGTGGGTCAAGACCTTCCGCTCGCTGCCGGGTGACCGCAGCGGCGAGGAGGAGCTGGGCTTCACCGCCTTCGGGCACAGCCCGCACGGCACGGGCTCGTTCAGCGGCGGTTCGTTCAACGGGGGTTCGATCGGCGGGGGTTCGATCGGCGGGGGTTCGTACAGCGCGTACAGCGCGGGGGCCTACAGCGCCCGGCAGCAGTCGCAGTGGCAGCGCGTCGGGCAGCTCGGCCACTCCGGGCAGCAGCAACAACAGCAGCACGCCCACACCGGGATGCACCACATCCCGGCGGCCCTGCCTCCCGGCCCGCGCCGAGGCATCTGAACGGCACGGCACGCACACGAAGAGGGCGGCCCCTGTATCGACAGGGGCCGCCCTCTTCGTCGTAGAACAGCCAGCCGTGAGAACAGCCGTACGGCTACGGCTACTTCTTCCGGCTGCGGCTACTTCTTCTTGCCGCGCTTCTCGCGGACCCGGACCGAGATGTGGATCGGGGTGCCCTCGAAGGCGAACTCCTCGCGGAGGCGGCGCTCGATGAAGCGGCGGTAGCCGGCCTCGATGAAGCCGGAGGCGAAGAGCACGAAGCGCGGGGGCTTGGTGCCGGCCTGGGTACCGAAGAGGATGCGGGGCTGCTTGCCGCCGCGGACCGGGTGCGGGTGGGCGGCGACCAACTCGCCGAGGAAGGCGTTCAGTCGGCCCGTCGGGACGCGCGTCTCCCAGCCGGCGAGGGCGGTCTCGATGCCCGGGACCAGCTTCTCCATGTGGCGGCCGGTGCGCGCCGAGACGTTCACCCGGGGTGCCCACGCGACCTGGGCGAGCTCGGTCTCGATCTCGCGCTCCAGGTAGTAGCGGCGCTCCTCGTCGAGGGTGTCCCACTTGTTGAAGGCGAGGACGATCGCGCGGCCCGCCTCGACGGCCATGGTGACGATGCGCTGGTCCTGCACCGAGATGGACTCGGAGGCGTCGATCAGGATGACCGCGACCTCCGCCTTCTCGACGGCGGCGGCGGTGCGCAGCGAGGCGTAGTAGTCGGCGCCCTGCTGGAGGTGGACGCGCTTGCGGATGCCCGCCGTGTCGACGAACTTCCAGGTGATTCCGCCCAGTTCGATCAGCTCGTCGACCGGGTCGCGCGTCGTACCCGCGATCTCGTTGACGACGACGCGCTCCTCGCCGGCCACCTTGTTCAGCAGCGAGGACTTGCCGACGTTCGGCCGACCGATCAGGGCGATACGGCGGGGCCCGCCCACGGCGGTGCCGAAGGTCTGCTCGGGCGCCTCCGGGAGGGCCTCCAGGACGGCGTCCAGCATGTCGCCGGTGCCGCGGCCGTGCAGCGCGGAGACGGGGTGCGGCTCGCCGAGCCCCAGGGACCACAGATAGGAGGCGTCGGACTCACCGCTCAGACCGTCGACCTTGTTGGCGGCCAGCACGACGGGCTTCCCGGCCTTGCGCAGCAGTCGTACGACCGCCTCGTCGGTGTCGGTGGCGCCGACCTTGGCGTCGACGACGAAGACGACCGCGTCGGCGGCCTCGATCGCGTACTCGGCCTGGGCGGCCACGGAGGCATCGATGCCGAGGACGTCCTGCTCCCACCCACCGGTGTCGACGACCTTGAACCGCCGCCCGGCCCATTCGGCCTCGTACGTCACACGGTCACGCGTGACACCCGGCTTGTCCTCTACGACGGCTTCCCGCCGCCCGATGATGCGGTTGACGAGAGTCGACTTGCCGACGTTCGGCCGGCCGACGACGGCGAGGACGGGCAGCGGCCCGTGTCCCGCCTCGCCGATGGCGCCCTCGACGTCCTCGATGTCGAAGCCCTCTACGGCGGCGAGCTCCATGAACTCCGCGTACTCGGCGTCGCCGAGCGCCCCGTGCTCGTGCTCCTCGCCGGAGCCGTCGGGCTGGATCTGGTCGTTCATGAAGATCGGTACCTCGTTCATCGTGGTGATCGGTGGAACCCCCGGATTTCGGGTGATCCACTACTCAAGTGTCTCTTAGCGCCCGGTGAGGCGCCTGGCGTCGTCCAGGTGGGCGGCCAGCTGCTTCTGGATGCGCTCGGTGGCCTCGTCCAAGGCCTTGCGGGTACGGCGGCCGGAGCCGTCGCCCGCGTCGAACGGGTCGCCGAAGACGACGTCGACGCGGGAGCGCAGCGGGGGCAGCGCCTTTATCAGCCGTCCGCTCTTCTCCGAGCTGCCCAGCACGGCCACCGGCACGATCGGGGCGCCGCCGCGGACCGCGAAGTACGCGAGCCCGGCGCGCAGTGCGGCGAAGTCGCCCTCGCCGCGGCTGCCCTCGGGGAAGATCCCGAGGACCCCGCCGCCCTTCAGGATGTCGAGCGCGCGGGTGACGGCCGTACGGTCGGCGGTCGAACGGTCGACCTCCACTTGCCCGACGGCACGCATGAAGGGCCCGAGCGGCCCCACGAACGCCTCTTTCTTGACCAGGAAGTGCGAAGCGCGAGGCGCCACACCGATGACCATCGGGCCGTCGATGTTGTGCGAGTGGTTGACGGCGAAGATCACCGGGCCGGTGGCGGGAACCTTCCAGGAACCCAGCACACGCGGCTTCCACAGCCCGTACATCAGGCCGACGCCGATGCGCCGCCCGATCTCGGCCCCGCGCTCCGTAGGTGCAGTCACTTCGCGGCCCGCTTCTCCCCGACGAGGGTGACGACGCACTCGATGACCTGCTGGAGCGTGAGGTCGGAGGTGTCCACCTCGACCGCGTCGTCCGCCTTCGCGAGCGGCGAGGTCTTGCGCGAGGAGTCGGCCGCGTCCCGCTTCAGCAGCGCCTCACGCGTGGCCTGCACATCGGCGCCCTTCAGCTCACCGCTCCGCCGGGCGGCACGCGCCTCGGGGGACGCGGTGAGGAAGATCTTCAGATCGGCGTCGGGCAGCACGGTCGTACCGATGTCCCGCCCCTCCACCACGATCCCCCGCTCCGCCTCGGCGGCCAACGACCGCTGCAGCTCGGTGATCCTGGCCCGCACCTCGGGCACCGCACTGACCGCGCTGACCTTGGAGGTGACCTCCTGCGTACGGATCGGACCGGCCACGTCCACGCCGTCGACGCTGATGGTCGGGTTCGCCGGGTCGGTGCCCGAGACGATCTCCGCCTTACCTGCCAAGTCCGCGATCGCGGTGGGGTCGGTGATGTCGATCCCGTTGTTCACCATCCACCAGGTGATCGCCCGGTACTGGGCCCCGGTGTCCAGATAGCTCAGCCCGAGCTGCGCGGCAACGGCCTTCGACGTGCTCGACTTGCCCGTGCCGGAGGGGCCGTCGATGGCGACAATCACTGCCGGGGCGGTCCGGGCGGCGCCGTTTTCCACGGGAGGACACCTTCCTGGTGCGGGGTGGTGAGCGGGGCGGGGTCGCGAGTGCGCCCCGGACAAGGTTACTGGGTGCGCGTCACTCGTCCGGCCCCTGCTCTTCTTGGACGCCGGTGCGCATGATCCAGGCCGTCCGGCACCCTTTCAACACAGGCCGCGCACACCCAGCCCGTCCGGCGTTTGAGGACGAGGCCCCTTCAGGGCCGAAGCGGGGTCTGGGGGCGCAGCCCCCAGGGACGCCCGCCCCCACGCCGCGCGCTACTGCCGGATCGCCCAGCCCCGTTCCCGCAACGCCGCGGTCAGCACCGGCGCGGCCTTCGGCTCCACCCACAACTGCACGAGTCCCGCCTGCTGCCCGGTCGCGTGCTCGATCCGCACGTCCTCGATGTTGACCCCCGCCATCCCCGCATCCGCGAAGATCCGGGCCAACTGCCCCGGCTGGTCGTCGATCAGCACAGCCACGACCTCGTACACCCGCGGAGCGGACCCGTGCTTGCCGGGGACGCGGACCTGCCCCGCGTTTCCCCGCCGCAGCACGTCCTCGATCCCGCCCGCGCCCTCCCGCCGCTTGTCGTCATCGGCGGACTGGAGAGCCCGCAAGGCCCGAACCGTCTCCTCCAGATCCCCGGCGACATCGGTGAGCAGATCGGCGACGGGCCCCGGGTTCGCGGAGAGGATGTCGATCCACATCCGGGGGTCGGACGCGGCGATCCGGGTCACGTCCCGAATCCCCTGCCCACACAGCCGTACGGCGGCCTCCTCGGCGTTCTCCAACCGCGCGGCGACCATGCTGGACACCAGATGAGGCATGTGGGAGACGAGCGCGACGGCCCGGTCATGGGCATCGGCGTCCATGACGACCGGCACGGCACGGCAGTGCGAGACCAGTTCCAGGGCGAGGTTCAACACCTCGGTGTCGGTGTCACGGGTGGGCGTCAACACCCACGGGCGCCCCTCGAAGAGGTCACCGGTCGCCGCCAGCGGACCCGACTTCTCGCGCCCGGACATGGGATGCGAGCCGATGTACCGGGACATCACCGCCGGGTCGAGGCCCAGCGACTCCAACTCCCGCCGCGGACCGCCCTTCACGCTGGCCACGTCGAGGTAACCCCGGGCCACCCCCCGCCGCATCGCGTCGGCCAGCACCCCGGCCACCAGCGCGGGCGGCGCGGCGACGATCGCGAGGTCGACGGGCCCGTCCGGCGCCTCGTCGGTACCGGCGCCGAGCGCGGCCGCCGTACGGGCCTGCTCGGGGTCGTGGTCGGTGAGGTGGACGACGACGCCCCGGGAGGCGAGGGCGAGCGCGGCGGACGTACCGATGAGCCCGGTACCGATGACGAGCGCGGTCCTCACTGCGCGATGTCCTTGCGCAGGGCGGCCGCCGCACCGAGGTACACGTGCGCGATGTCGGCACGGGGCCGGTCGGACTCGATGTGCGCGAGGACGCGGACCACGCGGGGCATCGCGCCCTCGATGTCGAGTTCCTGCGCGCAGATCAGCGGCACGTCGGCGAACCCGCTGCCGAGCTTGCGCGCGGCGGCCGCCGGGAAGTCGCTGTGCAGGTCGGGCGTGGCCGTGAACCAGACGCTGATCAGATCCTCGGCGGTGAGGCCGTTCCGCTCAAGGACGGCGGTGAGCAGCGCTCCGACCTGCTCGTCCATGTGCCCGGCCTCGTCCTTGTCCAGTTGGACGGCGCCCCGGACCGCTCGTACCGCCACGGCTTAGCTCCTCGCTGATGTACGGCTCTTGGTACTTCCAGCCTAATCAGCCCGTCCGCTACGGGTGCGCGGCGCCCGCCCACCGAGACGGTCACAGGGACTGTCGCCGGACCAGTTCCTCCAGCGAGGCGGCCTGCGGCACCTGCCCCTCCGGGGTGAGCTTGTCGACGGCCTGGGGCAGCGTCCGCGCGAGGTCGCTCGCGGCCTGCTCCGGGGTGACACCGGCCTGCTCGGCGACCTTCTGAAGGGTCTCGTCGGGCAGCGCCTGCTGGATCTGCTCACCGGTGACGGCCTGGTTCTGCCCGGTACCGACCCAGGAGTCCTTCTGTTCGGCGAGCCCGGACTTGGTGAGCATCTCCAGAAGCCCGCCCAACGGATTGCTTCCGCTACCGGCACCCGAGCCGCCACCGAGAGCCCCGAGCAGCGCGCCCAGGATGTTGCCGCTGCCGGAACCGCTCCGGCCCCCTCCGCCCGCTCCCCCCAGAAGACCACCGAGAAGGCCACCGAGATCGTTGCCCGCCATGGCTCGCACCTTTCGAGAGCGGCCGGCCGCTGGTCGGGGCCCGGCCTCGAACCCTGCCAATGTCACCCGAACCATCCCGTTCCGCTACTTGGGGTGAGATCATCCCGGTATGCCTCTTTACCCACGGCCCCGAGTCCGCTCTCATAGGCGGGTAGCCCGCCTCGGGGGAGGCCCACATTGAAGCGTCCTGGACCACTGCTCACTCTTCTGGCGGGCCTGGTACTGGGCCTGTTCATGCTGACGCTCAACTCGACATCGGGGACGAAGACCGCGTCGTCCTCGTACCGCGAGCAATCGCCGTCCGCGTCACCGAAGACGCCGGCGAAGACGTCACCGACACCGTCCGCCACGCCCAGCCCGACGCCGTCGCCGTCGAAGCCGCCCGTCGCGAACGCCAACTACGCCGGCCGCACCGACGACGACGCCGCCTCGGTCGCGGTCTCCGTCCGTGACGGCAAGGCGGTCGCCTACTTCTGCGACGGCCGCTACAAGGAGGCCTGGCTCAGGGGCCGCGTCAACAACGACGGCAGCATGAAGCTCACCGCCCCGAACGGCGCCGTACTCGACGGCAGGATCGAGCAGGGCAGGAAGATCCACGGCACCGTCAAGGACGAGGGCCGGCCGTACACGTTCACCGCCGACAAGGCGGTCAAGCCGTCCGGCCTGTGGCGCGCGACCGCGAAGGTGCGCGGCGCCAAGATCGACGGCGGCTGGATCGTGCTGCCGAACGGCCGCCAGACCGGCATCGTCACCCGCGACGGCAAGACCGCCGCCGCGCCCCGCATCGACCCGGAGACCGGCACGGTCACGGTCGACGGCCGGCAACTAACGGCACGACCCGTCACCCCCTGACCCCCCTGACCCACCAACCGCCTCAGGGAGCCGATCATGACCGCCGACCCGAACGCCGCCACCCAGGCCTACCCCCCACGCCCGCCCGCACGCCCCCACGACAGCCCCGCCCGCTACCTGATCCCGGCCCTCGTGGCCGCGGCCGTAGCGGTCGGCCTCGGCGTCTACGGCAAGGTCCACGACCCGGCGGGCACCGCCTTCAACCTCGCCGGCTTCAGCAGCACGGGCGCGGTGAAGTCCTGGCTCGCGACGACCGCGTTCTTCTTCGCCCTCGTCCAGGTCGTCTCGGCCTTCATGGTCTACGGCAGGCTGCCGGGCCCGAGTTGGTCGGCGACGCTGCACCGCTGGTCGGGGCGGATCGCGTTCCTGGTGGCGGTGCCGGTCGCGGTGCACTGTCTCTACGCGTTCGGGTACCAGACGTACTCGACACGCGTGATGTGGCATTCCCTCCTGGGGTGCGCGTTCTTCGGCGCCTTCAGTGCCAAGATGCTGCTGCTCCGCTCGGAACGCCTGCCCGGCTGGCTGCTACCGGTCATCGGCGGCTTGGTCTTCACCGTCCTCACGCTGCTCTGGCTGACATCCGCCCTCTGGTTCTTCCGCACCGTCGGAGTGACGACGTGACCATCCATCGTCGTGGCAACGACACGACGACCCCCTTCGGAGTGACTACATGACCGACAGCTCGACGCGCCGCACGGTCCTCGCGACGGGTGCGGCCGCCGCGCTCACCGCCGGCTGTAGCAAGTACGGCGACAGCAACGACTCCTCGGGCTCGTCGTCCGTGAAGGCCACCGGCGGCCAGGAGTTGGCGAAGACCTCCGACATCCCCGTGGGCGGCGGCAAGATCTTCAAGGACCAGAAGATCGTGGTGACCCAGCCGAAGAAGGACGAGTTCAAGGCCTTCTCGGCGATCTGCACCCATCAGGGCTGCACGGTCGGCACCGTCGCGAACGGCACCATCGACTGCCCGTGCCACGGCAGCAAGTACCGCATCGCGGACGGTTCCGTGGAGGCGGGACCGGCGCCGAAGCCGCTGCCCGCCGAGCAGATCAAGGTGGAGGGAAATTCGATCCGCCTGGCGTGAGATGCCACGTACGCTCCGGGAATGCCGTTCGAGAACCTGGTCCGCGACCACACGATCTACGCCTGCGTGATGGGTTCACGCGCCTTCGGCCTGGCGACGGACGGCAGCGACACGGATCGCCGGGGCGTGTTCGTGGCCCCCACTCCCCTGTTCTGGCGCTTCGACAAGCCGCCGACGCACATCGAGGGCCCGGCGGAGGAGCAGTTCAGCTGGGAGCTGGAGCGCTTCTGCGAACTGGCCCTGCGCGCGAACCCGAACATCCTGGAGTGCCTCCACTCCCCCCTCGTCGAGCACGTCGACGCCACCGGCCGCGAACTCCTCGCCCTGCGCGACGCGTTCCTCTCCCGCCAGGTCCACGAGACGTTCACGCGCTACGCGTTCAGCCAGCGGAAAAAGCTGGAGGTCGACATCCGCACACACGGCGCCCCGCGCTGGAAACACGCGATGCACCTCCTCCGCCTCCTCACCAGCGCCCGCGACCTGCTCCGCACGGGCACCCTGAGGATCGACGTCGGCGACCAACGCGCCCCGCTCCTCGCGGTGAAGCGCGGCGAAGTCCCCTGGCCGGAGGTCGAGTCCTGGATGACCCGCCTGGCAACGGAGACGGACGAGGCAGCCACCCGCACCCGACTCCCGGCGGAGCCGGACCGACGCCGAGTGGAGGACTTCCTGATCGGGGTCCGCCGCGCGTCCACCGACGTCCTAGCGGGGTGACGCCACGGCAAGCCCCACGTCGGCGGCGGCCTCGCCCTGGCGCTTGTCGTACGTCACGAACCAGCTGACCCCGTGACCGACCTTCAGCGCCGCCACGGTGTGGATCGCGTCGAGGCTGCGCAGCGAGGTATTCGGCGCCAACTCCCCTGCCTCCTGCATCAGTTCGGGCGTGAGACGAATCCGCGCGATGGCGTTCAGCAGCGCGTCGGCGGCGACCCTCTCGACCTCGTCCGCGCCGAGCCGGTGCAGCAGCAGCCGCACCTCGGTCTGCGCCAGGTCGCAGGTGACGACACGACGCATTCCGCCGTGCTGCCCGATCCACTGCTCCAGCGCGGCCGTCTCCGCTTCGACCCGCAGCAGCTTGGCGATGGCCGACGCGTCGAGGTAGAGCAGCGTCACCGCGTCTCCTCCTCGCGCTGAGCGAGCAGTTCGGCGGTGGGGCCGCGCCCCTCCGCGTCCCGCCTGACCGCACGCAGCCGCTCCAGCGCATCCACGGCCTCGCCGCCGCGCCCCTCGTCCATGACCGAGGCGTCGAGCAGGCCGACGGCGATCGCGGCACGGATGTCCCGTTCGGCAGGCTCCAGCGGAGACAGTATGGCGACCGGCACCCCGTCCCGAGTGACCTCGATCGACTCCCCCGCCGCCACGGCGTCCAACAGAGCCGCGGTGTGCCGGGACAGTTCCCGGACCGGCACGCGCCTGCGCTTCGTCTTACTCATGCCTGCCACAATACGCCCACCGCATGACACCGTCCATCTATGTCGGACACAGCCACGAAACGTCAGGCATCCCAGAGCGCCCCCAGCCCCAACAGCTCCCCCCGGTACTCGATCCGCCCCGCCCACTCCTCGGGCCAGGCGTCCGCGCCGAGGTGTGCCCCCGCGAACGCCCCCGCAAGACAAGCGATCGAGTCCGAGTCACCGGACGTACAGGCCGCGCGCCGCAACGCGGTCACCGGCTCCTCCACGAAGAGCAGGAAGCACAACAGCCCAGTGGCCAGGGCCTCTTCGGCGATCCAGCCCGCGCCGGTGGCCAGGCACGGGTCGGTCTCCGGGGACACGGTCCGCACTGCTTCCTCAAGCCGGCCGAGTACCTCCAGACACTCGTCCCAGCCCCGCGCGATGAAGTGCTCGGGCGAGGGGTCCTGGCTCCGCGTCCACAGGTCACCGAGCCAACGGTGGTTGTACCGGGTGCGGTTCTCGACGGCGTACGACCGCAGCAGCCCGACCAGCCCGGTCGGTTCCGCACCCTGCGCGAGCAGCCGTACGGCATGCGCGGTGAGGTCGGACGCGGCGAGGGCGGTCGGGTGGCCGTGGGTCAGCGCGGACTGCAACTGGGCGGCGCCGGAGCGCTGTTCGTCGTCCAGACCGGGAACGAGCCCGATCGGCGCGACGCGCATGTTGGCCCCGCAGCCCTTCGAACCGATCTGGCTGGCGTCCTGCCACGCCCGCCCCTCGCTCTTCAGCAGGTTGCAGGCGACGAGGCAAGTCCGGCCGGGGGCACGGTTGTTGTCCGGCGACTGGTACCAGTCCACGAACTCCTCGCGCACCGGCCGTTCCATCCGCTTGGGCCCAAGCAGCCCCCGTTCCATGGCAGTTCGCAGCCCGCGTCCCAACGCAAGCGTCATCTGCGTGTCGTCGGTGACGATCGCGGGCCTCGGCAGCTCCATCTCCCGCCAAGGACCGCACTTGGCAAGGATGTCGGTCACGGCGTTGAACTCGGTCGGGAAACCGAGCGCGTCCCCGAGGGCGAGTCCCACCAGGGCTCCCGTGGCGGCACGCTTACGGACAGTCGACGCAGTCATGCGGAACGTCCTTCCCGGGTAGGCCGAAGCAGCGGCGGATACAGGGCAGTCGCGTCCCCGGCGCGGTACAGCGCGGCCGGCTTCCCCCGACCGCCCGTCAACTTGGCCCCGCCCAGCACCGGTTCGACGAAACCCGGCGTGGCGAGCACCTTGCGGCGGAAGTTGGGCCGGTCCAACTCCGAACCCCACACGGTCTCGTAGACCTGTTGCAGCTCCCCGAGCGTGAACTCGGGCGAGCAGAACGCGGTGGCGAGGGAGCTGTACTCCAGCTTGGCGCCCACCCGTTCGTGCGCGTCGGCCAGGATCCGGTCGTGGTCGAAGGCGAGCGGGCCGAGCGAGTCGTACGGCAGCCAGCGCGCCTGCGCCGCGTCACTGCCCGCACGCGGCTCGGGCGGATCGGGCAGCAGCGCGGCGAAGGCGACGGTGACGACCCGCATCCGGGGGTCGCGGTCGGGCTCGCTGTAGGTGCGCAGCTGCTCCAGATGCAGCCCGGAGACGTCCGACAGGCCGGTCTCCTCGGCGAGTTCACGCCGGGCGGCCGTCTCCGCGGACTCGTCCGGCGCCACGAAGCCGCCGGGCAACGCCCAGTGCCCGGCGTACGGTTCCTGACCGCGCTCGACGAGCAGCACGTGCAGGGCGCCCGCGCGGATCGTGAGGACGGCGAGGTCGGCGGTGACGGCGAAAGGTTCGAAGGCGTACTTGTCGTATCCCGGTGATGTGGTCACGTGCACCCACTCCCTTAATGGTCAGTTAGACCATAAAGAGTGGCCGCGCTCCCGCACAACCCCCCGCAACGAAACGGCCGGCCCCGGAGAACCCGGAACCGGCCGCCACGAACAGAACTCAGACCTAGAGATCGACTTCCTGCATCAACATCCCGACCTCGGTGTTCGACAGCCGCCGCAGCCAGCCCGACTTCTGGTCGCCCAGGGTGATCGGGCCGAACGACACACGCACCAGCTTGTCGACCGGGAAACCGGCCTCCGCGAGCATGCGCCGCACGATGTGCTTGCGGCCCTCGTGGAGGGTCACCTCGACCAGGTAGTTCTTGCCGGTCTGCTCGACGACACGGAAGTGGTCCGCACGCGCGTACCCGTCCTCCAGCTGGATGCCGTCCTTGAGCTGCTTGCCCAGATCACGCGGGATCGGGCCCACGATGTGCGCGAGGTAGGTCTTCTTCACGCCGTACTTGGGGTGGGTCAGCCGGTGCGCCAGCTCGCCGTGGTTGGTGAGCAGGATCACACCCTCGGTCTCGGTGTCGAGCCGCCCGACGTGGAAAAGACGCGTCTCACGGTTGGTGACGTAGTCGCCGAGGCACTGCCGGCCCTCGGGGTCCTCCATCGTCGCGACGACACCGGCGGGCTTGTTCAGCGAGAAGAACTGGTACGACTGCGTCGCCACCGTCAGCCCGTCGACCTTGATCTCGTCGTGCTCGGGGTCGACGCGCAGCCCCTGCTCGACGACGATCTCGCCGTTGACCTCGACCCGGGACTGCTCGATCAGCTCCTCGCAGGACCGCCGGGAGCCGTAGCCCGCGCGTGCGAGGACCTTCTGCAGCCGCTCGCCCTCCTGCTCGGCGCCCGGGAAGGTCTTGGGCGGCTTGATGTCCTTCTTGCCCGCGTACCGCTCCCGGTTGCGCTCCTCGGCCCGCGCGTCGTACTCACGCGAGGTCGCCGGCGCCCAGCGCCCGCGTCCGGTGCCCTGGCCCTGCTTGGGGCCGCCCTTGGCACCACCGCGCGCGGCCGCACCCCGCCCCGACTTGGGACCTTCGTGGGATCCCGTGGGGCCTACGTCGTAGCGCCGCTCCTCGGGACGCGGCTTTCCGGCGCGCTTCGGCTTGTCGTCGCGCCCTCCCGCGCCGCTCGCGCCCCTCGGCTGGGAGCCGCCCCCGCCGGCACCCCGGGAGTTGCCCGCGCCGGAGCCACGGCCGCCGCCGCCCCCACCGGAACCCCGGGGACTGCCGCCCCCGCCGGTCCCGCGGGGGTTGCCGCGCCCGCCGCTCCTACCGCTGCCGCCACCACTGCTGCCACTGCCACTGCTTCGCATCAAAGTTCCGTCGTCGTCGTTTCGTCTGCATCTGCATCCGGTGCATCCGGATCGAACGACGGGACCCCTTCCAGCGTCTCCGCCTCGATCGCCTCAGCCTCAGGGAGGAAGGGCGCGAGCTCCGGGAGCTCGTCCAGGCCGCGCAGGCCCATCCGCTCCAGAAAGTAGTTCGTCGTCACGTACAGGATCGCACCTGTTTCGGGTTCCGTGCCCGCCTCCTCGACCAGACCCCGCTGCAAGAGGGTGCGCATCACACCGTCGCAGTTGACTCCGCGGACCATCGAGACCCTGCTGCGGCTGACCGGCTGGCGGTACGCGACGACCGCCAGGGTCTCCAGCGCCGCCTGTGTGAGCCGGGCCTGCTGCCCGTCCAGGACGAAGCCCTCGACGGCCGGCGCGTACTCCGGCCGGGAGTAGAACCGCCATCCGCCGGCGATCAGCCGCAGCTCGAAACCGCGCCCCTGCACGGTGTACTCGTCGGCCAGCTCGCGCAACGCGTCCGCGATCCGCCGTTTGGGCCGCTGGAGTATTTTCGCGAGGTGTTCCACGGTCGCGGGCTCGTCCACGACCATCAGGACGGCCTCCAGAGCGGGCTTGAGGGCGAGATCCGCGACGGCGGACGGGCTCGCCGGTACGCCCGTGGTCTCCTCGCTCACGCCGACTCCTCCTTGATCTCCTTGGGCGGCTCGGGCGGCCGGTCGAACTCGTCCGTCACCACCGGCTCGCCCTCCCCCTCCCCACCGGTCCAGCGCACGATCAGATCCCCGAGCGCGGTCTCCTGGTCCAGCGCGACGGCCTTCTCCCGGTAGAGCTCCAGAAGGGCCAGGAACCTCGCTACGACGGTCAGGGTGTCGTGGGTGTCGTCCACGAGCACGCTGAAGCTGGCCTCGCCGAGCTCCCGCAGCCGCGCGACCATGATCCCGGCCTGCTCCTGCACGCTGACGAGCGGCGCGTGGATGTGATCGACGTAGACCTGCGGCCTGGGCCTGGGCTGCATCGCCTTCACGGCGAGCCTGGCGAAGCCCTCGGGCCCGATCCGGATGACGACCTCGGGCAGCAGCTCGGCGTGGTGCGGTTCGAGCCCGACGGTACGGGGATAGCGCCGGGCCTCGTCGTCGAGACGCCGGTTGAAGATGTCGGCGATCTGCTTGTAAGCCCGGTACTGCAACAACCGCGCGAACAACAGGTCCCGCGCCTCCAGCAACGCGAGATCGGCCTCGTCCTCGACCTCGGCGGCGGGCAGCAGCCTGGCCGCCTTCAGATCCAGCAGGGTCGCCGCGACGACGAGGAACTCGGTCGTCTCATCCAGATCCCAGTCAGGACCCATCGACCTGATGTACACCATGAACTCATCGGTGACCTTGGACAGCGCCACCTCGGTGACATCGAGCTTGTGCTTCGAGATCAACTGAAGGAGAAGATCGAAGGGCCCCTCGAAGTTGGCGAGCCGCACCTTGAAGACCCCGTCATCGGGTTCTTCGGCCGAGGGCTCCTCAACAGCCGCCTCAGGCTCTTCTACGACAGCTTCGGGCTCCGGCACCGCCACGACGACCGCGACCTCGGCCTCAGGCTCCGGAGCCGTACCCGGCCCTTTGCCCAGCGCACGCCGACGGCCGGCGGGTGCGCCGGATGCGGGAGCGTCGTTCGAGGTCATGGCCCCCGCAGGCTACCGCTACCGCCCGCGAAGCCGGCGGACGAGAATGCTCGCGTCCCCGCGGGACTCCAGATCGGCCAGGACGACGGCGACCGCCTCGCGGACGATCCGCCCGCGGTCGACCGCGAGGCCGTGCTCGCCCCGGAGCATCAGGCGCGCGTGCTCCAGGTCGATGAGTTCCTCGGCGGAGACGTACACGGTGATCTTCTCGTCGTGCCGCTCCCGCCCGCTGGGCCGACGGTTGGCCTGCGCCCGCTGTCGCTGCTTCCGAGGCTGGGCAGAACCTTCCTGCGCCTCCTGACGTCGTCCTGAGCCGTCCGCGGACCGGCTGCGGGACTCGCCGCCGTCGGAGTCCGCCGCTACGTGCTCGGCGCCCTCTCCGTCACCGCCCTGGGCGGGTACGGACTGCGGGGCGTCGTCCCCGGCGGCGGCACCGTCGCTCTCCCCCGCCGGAGCCGGTACCCGGGCCTCGCCGTTGGCCCGGCTCCTGGGGGTGGACGACTGAAGCGCCATCCCCCCTGTCGTACGGAACAGTTCGTCGGCCCCCGGCAGACTCACTCGGCGTGACACCGGGCGAGCACCTCCCTGGCGAGCTGGCGATAGGCGGCGGCACCGACGGAGTTGGAGGCGTACGTGGTGATCGGCTCACCGGCGACCGTGGTCTCCGGGAAGCGCACCGTGCGCCCGATGACCGTGTGGTAGACGTGCTCGTCGAACGCCTCGACCACGCGGGCGAGGACCTCACGGCTGTGCACGGTGCGGGAGTCGTACATCGTGGCGAGGATCCCGTCGAGCTCCAACTCGGGGTTGAGGCGCTCCTGGACCTTCTCGATGGTCTCCGTCAGCAGCGCGACTCCGCGCAGCGCGAAGAACTCGCACTCCAGCGGCACGATCACCTTGTGAGCCGCCGTCAGGGCGTTCACGGTGAGCAGGCCGAGGGAGGGCTGACAGTCGATCACGATGTAGTCGTAGTCGGCCATCAGCGGCTTCAACGCCCGCTGGAGGGTGGACTCGCGCGCGACCTCGCTCACCAACTGCACTTCGGCGGCCGACAAGTCGATGTTGCTGGGCAGCAAGTCCATGTTCGGGACAGCTGTCTTGAGAAGCACCTCGTCGGCCGACATGCCCCGCTCCATGAGCAGGTTGTAGACGGTGAGGTCCAACTCCATGGGATTGACGCCCAGTCCGACCGACAGCGCGCCCTGCGGGTCGAAGTCGACGAGCAGTACGCGTCGGCCGTACTCCGCGAGTGCGGCACCCAGGTTGATGGTCGACGTGGTCTTGCCGACGCCGCCCTTCTGGTTGCACATCGCGACGATCGTCGCGGGGCCGTGACTGGTCAGCGGACCCGGGATCGGGAAGTAGGGCAGCGGGCGTCCGGTAGGGCCCACGCGCTCACGGCGTTGGCGGGCGGCGTCGGGCGCGAGTGTGGCCGCGTACTCGGGATCGGGCTCGTACTCGGCGTCGGGGTCGTAGAAGTGCCCGTCGGGCAGTTCGTCGAAGTCGGCGAACTGGTTGCGGGGCGCGCCCCTTCCGTCGCCGGCCATGGCGTTCACGTGATGGCCATCCATGCTCTGGTGTGCTGGCTGGGTCGCCCCTGGCTTGTGGTGACCCCGGTGGGCTGCGAAGGTACGCACCGCGACGGAGCCGACAGCCTCGAACCCCGCGGGCTCCTGGCCCTTTGCAGGCATTCCTGGTTGACCACCCCCGGGAGTAAATGTCGACTCATTCACAAGTCGTCTTACCTCCTTGGTGACCAGGGAATTTCTCGATAGGTCAGCGTGGCACCATGCCGACGTTCGGCGACTCTATGGCGTGTCGGGTGTTCGCAGCAACACAATCCGCCGGACCCGGCCCGATGTGTCGGCAATGAAACATCCCTCTGTCAAGGGCGTACGGCAGTCGCACGGCAGGTTTCACCGGTGCACGAATCGGTTCAAGGGTTACGTTCGGGGCGAGTTGGCCGAGTGCCGCAAAGTGACCATACACACACCCGGCCGGACCTTGTCGGGCAAGGTCCGGCCGGGCGTGCGGTGTTGACGACCTGTGTTGACGTATCGCCTTTTACTGAACGGTGACTTAGTCGACAGAGTCAGCCGAGCAGCGATTCCAGCTCGACGTGCTCCAGTCCGTGCGCCTCGGCGACCTCGCGGTAAATCACCTTGCCGTCATGGGTGTTGAGACCCTTGGCGAGAGCAGGATCACGTCGCAGCGCCTCGGCCCAGCCGCGGTTGGCGAGCTCCACGATGTACGGGAGCGTCGCGTTGGTGAGCGCGTAGGTGGACGTGTTCGGCACCGCGCCGGGCATGTTGGCGACGCAGTAGAAGACCGAGTTGTGGACCGGGAAGGTCGGCTCGGCGTGGGTCGTGGGACGCGAGTCCTCGAAGCAGCCGCCCTGGTCGATCGCGATGTCGACAAGAACACTTCCGGGCTTCATCCGCGACACGAGTTCGTTGGTGACCAGCTTCGGTGCCTTGGCGCCCGGGATGAGCACCGCGCCGATGACGAGGTCGGCGTCCAGGACGGCCTTCTCCAGCTCGAAGGCGTTGGACATGATCGCCCGGACCTTGGTGCCGAAGACCTTGTCGGCCTCGCGGAGCTTGTTGATGTCGCGGTCGAGCAGCGTGACGTGGAAGCCCATGCCGACGGCGATCTGTGTGGCGTTCCAGCCGGAGACACCGCCGCCGATGACGACGGCGCGCGCGGGCTGGGTGCCGGGGACACCGCCGGGGAGGACACCGCGGCCGCCGACCGAGCGCATCAGGTGGTAGGCGCCGACCTGCGGGGCCAGCCGGCCCGCGACCTCGGACATCGGGGCGAGCAACGGCAGGGCGCGGCCCGGGAGTTCGACGGTCTCGTAGGCGATGGCCGTGGTGCCGGACTCGACGAGCGCGTCGGTGCACTCCTTGGAGGCGGCCAGGTGCAGGTAGGTGAAGAGCGTCTGGTCCTTGCGGAGGCGGTGGTACTCCTCGGCGATGGGCTCCTTGACCTTGAGCAGCAGGTCGGTGGTGGCCCAGACCTCGTCGGCGGTGGCCAGGATCCGCGCACCGGCCGAGACGTACTCGTCGTCCGTGATCGAGGAGCCGACGCCGGCGTTCTGCTCGATGAAGACCTGGTGGCCGTGGCGCACCAGCTCGTGCACGCCGGCGGGGGTGATGGCCACCCGGAACTCGTTGTTCTTGACCTCGCGGGGGATGCCGACCTTCACGTCGATCACGGTCCTTGGCTCAGAGGGTGTGGGGCAATACATCTCATACCCGGACATGCACGAGCGCACCGGGAGACCGCAGGAGAAGGTGCGGCAGAGCCAGTCTAATGAAGGCGTTCTCCGTGTCTAGCCTTTCAATGCATCAATCTTCTGCGGATGTACTACGGATTTCGCAGGCGTTAGCGTCTTGTTCCAGGGGTTCGGAGGCGGATTCCGGGGATTCGGGGGCGCAATCGGCCTCCAGAAGCTCCTCGCCCAGCATCCGCTCGGCCGTCCCGCGGTGCAGCGCGGCGGACGCCGGGTCGCCGAGCCGGTCGAGGGTGTCGGCCAGCCGCAGCTGGAGTGCCGCCTGGAGCCGTACGTCCTCGGCGCGGCGCGCCCACTCGACGCCCTCGTGGCAGGTGGCGAGCGATTCCTCGGGGCGGCCCGCGTACTCCTGGACCCGTGCCAACTCGCTCAACGCCCTTGCCTGGGCGGCCACATCACCGTTCTTGCGGTGCCCGGCCACGGCGGCCCGCCAGTTCCTGAGCGCCTCGCCGTAACGACCCGCGTAGGTGTGCGCCGCGCCGATCCGGCCGTAGAGCCGGGCGGCGTCCACGTGCTCGGCCCGGGCCTGCCGCTGGGCGAGCGCGCGGCCGAACCAGTCGGCGGCCCGGTCGTGGTCCCCCAGCTCCTGGTGCGCGCCGCCTACGGATTCCATCGCGCGGCCGGTCGCGTACGGGTCGTTCGCTTCGCGTCCGGCGTCCAGCGCGGCCCGGTAGCGGGCCAGCGCCTCGGTCGTCCGGCCGGTCTGCGCGTCCAGATCGGCGAGGTTGAGCAGCGCGGCGGCCTTCTCGCGGGGCAGGTCGCGCCGCTCGGCCACGTCGAGGACGAGGCGGTGGATGCCGTAGAGCTCGGGGGCGGCGGCCTGGGTGCCGAAGTGGGCGACCATCGCGCGCACCAGCTGGGACATCAACCGGCGGGCCAGCGTGTCGAGTTCGCCGTCGGCGACCGCGAGGCGGGCGGAGGCGAGCAGGGCGGGCTGGCGGACGCGGAGCCAGTCGGCGGCGGCGCGGGGGGTCGGGAAGCGCAGCGCGCTGGGCGTGCCGAGGAGTTTCTCGCGGGCCTGGGGGCTGTCGGTCTCGGTGATGGCGCGGCAGGACTGGAGCAGCCGTACGGTGCGCTCCAGCATGCGGGCGCGGGCGAGCTGGAGTTCGGCCGGGCGGTCCTGGGTCTCGGCGAGGCCGTGCAGGAGGGGCTGGAGACAGCCGGGGACCTCGTACTGCGGCAGCGGGGAGTCCAAGGCCCGCAGCAGGCCGGCGGCGACGAAGTCGTCCAGCGTGGTGCGGGCGCCGTTGACGGAGCAGCCGGCGAGCGCGGAGGCGGTCTGCGGGTCGACCAGGCCGGCCGGGGCGAGGGAGAGCAGTCGCAGTATCCGGGCGGCGGGGCTGGGCAGCGAGCCGTAGACGAGCCGGAAGACGCGGCTCAGGGGCGAGCCCTCGTCGCTCTCGGCGTGCAGGTGCTTGGCGAGGTCGGCGACGGCGGCCTGCGGGCGGGCGGCGAGCCAGCCGCCGGCCAGGGTCAGCGCGGCGGGCTGGGTCCGGCACACCTCGACGAGGCCCTCGGCGGCGACCGGGTCGACGGTGATGCGGACCGCGCCGGTGTAGCGGGTGAGGAGTTCCAGCGCGGACTTGGTGTCGAGTCCGCCCAGGGTGCAGGGGCGGACGTCGGCGATGCCGGTGAGCGGGCCGCCGGAGACGGCGACGACGAGGCAGTCCGGGGAGTCCGGCAGCAGCGCGTCGACCTGCTCGGCGTCGGCCGCGTCGTCCAGCAGGAGCAGCGCCCGGCGGTCGGAGAGGGCTTCGCGCAGGATGTCCGAGAGGTCGTCCTCGGAGGCGCCGGCCGGGGTCGGCAGCTCCAGGGCGGTGAGGAGTTCGCGGGCGGTGCGCTCGGTGGGGACGGGAGTGCCGTCGGGCTCGCTGAGCCGCGCGCGGAACACACCGGCGTCGTAACGGTCGGCGACCTGTCGGACGAGTTCCTCGGCCAGCGCGCTGCGGCCGGAGCCGGGCTTGCCCGCGATGAGGAGGACGCGTGCGCGGGGGGCCTTGCGGCCCGCGATGGTGTCCAGTCCGGCGCGCTCGATGTCGGCGCGCAGCTCCTTCAACTCTCTTGCGCGGCCCAGGAATTGGCCCTCGGGAGTAGTGTCCTCGGACAGCCTCACGCCGCCGGTGTCCACCGCCTGATCCGTCACGGGCCACACTCCCGTCCCACTGCACGCGCATAGCCCGCCGGGACTCCGGATCGGGTGATTCCAGAGCCTAGTTCACGCTCTGCGACGAACCGTGCGGAGCGCGGCGGGCACGTCCCCCGATCGGATCAGCCGATCGTCACACCGGGGATCGGTGACCAAGGGGTGGGTTCAGGACTCGAAGGGACGCGCGGGCCACGGCGCCTCGGCGGGGCGCAGCGCGTCGACGCCGTCGCCGTGCCGGGCGGCGACCAGCGCGAGGGCGCCGACGGCGAGGCAGTTGTTGTGCAGCTCGCCGGCGAGGACCCCGCGGACCAGGTCGTCGAGGGGCACACGCGCGTGCTCCATGTCGGCCTCCTCGTCCTCGACCTCGAAGCGCTGCCCCTCGGCCTCGGACAGGTCCCGGGCCAGGAAGACGCGGATGGCCTCGGAGCAGCCGCCGGGCGTGGTGTAGACGTCGGTCAGCACCCGCCAGTCCTCGGCCTTGACGTGCGCCTCCTCGTACAGCTCGCGCTGGGCGGCGTGCAGCGGGTTCTCACCCGGGATGTCGAGCAGTCCGGCCGGGATCTCCCACAGCTTCTGCCGTACGGGGTGGCGGTACTGCTTGATGACCAGGACCCGGTCCTCCTCGTCGAGCGCGAGGATCGCCACGGAGCCGGGGTGGACCTGGTAGTCGCGGTGCACGACCGTGCCGTCGGGCATGACCACGTCGTCGGTGCGCACGGAGGTCTTGTTGCCCACGAACGGGGTCACCGTCGCCCGGATCTCCCACTCCTCCGGGGTGTCCTTGATCGTCATGCGCTGTCCCTCCACACGTACACGAATCACGTACCCGAAACACAGTTCACGGACGTCACGTAAAAACGGCCGGGGTGCACACCTTTTGAAGGCGCGCACCCCGGTCACCGTACAACCTTCGTACTACTTGCCCGTCTTGCGTTCCACAGCCGCCTTGACCAGGCCCGCGAAGAGCGGGTGCGGCCGGGTCGGTCGGGAGCGCAGCTCGGGGTGGGCCTGGGTCGCGACGAGGTAGGGGTGCGCCTCGCGCGGGTACTCGACGTACTCCACGAGCTTGCCGTCCGGGGACGTGCCGGAGAACTGAAGGCCGGCCTTCTTCTCCAGCTCGGCGCGGTAGGCGTTGTTGACCTCGTAGCGGTGGCGGTGGCGCTCCTCGACGTACTCCTTGCCGTCGTAGACCTCGCGCACGATGGAGCCCTCGGCGAGCTTGGCCGGGTACATGCCCAGGCGCATGGTGCCGCCCATGTCGCCCTCGCCGGCGACGATGTCGAGCTGCTCGGCCATGGTGGAGATGACCGGGTGGCCGGTGGCCGGGTCGAACTCGGTGGAGTTGGCGTCCGCGATGCCGGCGAGGTTGCGCGCGGCCTCGATCACGATGCACTGGAGGCCCAGGCAGAGGCCGAGCAGCGGGATCTTGTGCTCGCGGGCGTACTGGATGGCGCCGACCTTGCCGGAGACACCGCGGTCGCCGAAGCCGCCGGGGATGCAGATCGCGTCCACGTCACCGAGCTGCTTGGCGGCGCCCGCCGGGGTCCTGCAGTCGTCCGAGGTGACCCACTTGATCTTCACGCGGGCCTTGTTGGCGAACCCGCCGGCGCGCAGCGCCTCGGTGACCGAGAGGTAGGCGTCGGGCAGGTCGATGTACTTGCCGACCAGTGCGAGGTTGATCTCGTGCAGCGGGTTGTGGACGCGGTCGAGCAGGTCGTCCCAGGTCGTCCAGTCCACATCGCGGAACGGGAGGTCCAACTTGCGGACGACATAGGCGTCCAGGCCCTCGCTGTGCACGGTCTTCGGGATGTCGTAGATCGAGCGGGCGTCGGGGCAGGCCACCACGGCGGCCTCGTCGACGTCGCACATCAGCGAGATCTTGCGCTTGATCGCGGTCGGTACCTCGCGGTCGGAGCGCAGCACGATGGCGTCGGGCTGGATGCCGATGTTGCGCAGGGCCGCGACCGAGTGCTGGGTCGGCTTGGTCTTCAGCTCGCCCGAGGGGCCGATGTACGGCAGGAGCGAGATGTGGACGACGAACACGTTGTCGCGGCCGACCTCGTGGCGGACCTGGCGGACCGTCTCCAGGAAGGGCAGCGACTCGATGTCGCCGACCGTGCCGCCGACCTCGGTGATGACGACGTCGACCTCGTCGGTCGCCATGCGCCGGATGCGGTGCTTGATCTCGTTGGTGATGTGCGGGATGACCTGCACGGTGTCGCCCAGGTACTCGCCGCGCCGCTCCTTGGCGATCACCGTCGAGTAGACCTGGCCGGTGGTGACGTTGGCGCTGCCGTCCAGGTCGCGGTCGAGGAAGCGCTCGTAGTGGCCGATGTCGAGGTCGGTCTCGGCACCGTCGTTGGTGACGAACACCTCACCGTGCTGGAAGGGGTTCATCGTGCCGGGGTCGACGTTCAGGTACGGGTCGAGCTTCTGCATCACGACGCGCAGGCCCCGCGCCTTGAGGAGCATGCCGAGGCTGGAGGCGGTGAGGCCCTTGCCGAGTGAGGAGGCGACACCCCCGGTGACGAAGATGTGCTTGGTCGTCGTGGTGTTGCTGTTTCGGAAAGCAGCGGGCGGCATGGCCAAGAGGGGGCTCCCGTGGTCGCGGTCTGGGGTGCGGTGCGGCTGCCCGCCCGGAGATCCCGGGTTTTTCTGGAGGCGCCGTCGCTGCGGTTCGGGGGTTTCTTGCCCACCGGTCCACGGGCTACCAGGGTATCAGCGCCCGGAGGGGATGGCTTCCGGCCACGCTCCGCGCCCGCCTCGACACGGACGCGACCTGCATCGACATGAACACGCCTCCCGTCGACACAGACGCGCCCTGGTTACCTGCTTCTCACCGGGTGCTCACCCGTTCGGCCCAGGTCCGTTGGCGAGAGCGGCACACAGATCATCTACGTGCGTCGTATCCTGCTCGGACACTCGCTGCCGAGCCGGTCCGGAACACGGCACCACCCCCGCCCGTATTACCCGGAACAACGAGAGCTCGTCAGTCCGTTGGGCAACGACCCCCATTTGCTTCATGGCTCAACGACGCACTACAAACGATCCCTTGACCGCACACAGCGACCGCCCCTTTTCCATGGGGCGACGTGGCCGTTCGACTGGAGTTGCACGTGGCCGGGCGCATCGAAGATTACGCACTCATCGGAGACATGCAGACCGCTGCCCTGGTCTGCCGGGACGGCACGGTGGACTGGCTCTGCCTGCCCCGATTCGACTCCCATGCCATCTTCGCCGGTCTACTGGGAACCGAGGAACACGGCTTCTGGCGGCTGGGCCCGGCCCACGCCTCCGACACGCCGCCGCCCATGGCGGCCCGGCGCGGCTACCGCGGCGACTCGCTCATCCTGGAGTCCGAGTGGGACACCCCGCGAGGCACGGTCCGCGTGACCGATTTCATGCCCCCTCGCGACGGCGCCCCCCAGCTGATCCGCATCGTGGAGGGCATCTCCGGCCGCGTCCCGATGCGCTCGGCCCTCCGGATGCGTTTCTCCTACGGCCGGGTCGTCCCCTGGGTGCACAAGCACGAGGGCCGCACGGTCGCCGTCGCGGGCCCCGACTCCGTGTGGTTCGACACATCGGCGGAGACCTACGGCAAGCAGCTCACGACGTACGCCGACTTCACCGTCGCGCCGGGTGACCGCATCGCGTTCACGATCTCGTGGGAGCCCTCGCACAAGCCGCCGCCGGCACTCCCCGAGCCGGAGCAGTCGCTGGAGGCCACGGAGGACTTCTGGCGCGACTGGGTCGAGCAGTGCACGTACCACGGCCCGTACCGCGAGGCGGTGGTCCGCTCCCTGATCACGCTGAAGGCGCTGACGTACGCCCCGACGGGCGGCATCGTCGCCGCGCCGACCACCTCCCTCCCGGAGGAGATCGGCGGCGTCCGCAACTGGGACTACCGCTACACCTGGCTCCGCGACGCGGCCATCACCCTCTCCTCGCTCCTGCGCACCGGCTACCGCGAGGAGGCCCGCGCCTGGCGCGAGTGGCTCCTGCGGGCCGTCGCCGGCGACCCGGAGAACCTCCAGATCATGTACGGCATCGCCGGCGAGCGCGAGCTCGGCGAGGCGGAGCTGGACTGGCTGCCGGGCTACGAGAACTCGGGCCCGGTCCGGGTGGGCAACGGCGCGGCGCACCAGCTCCAGCTGGACGTCTACGGCGAGGTCACCGAGGCCCTGCACCTGGCCCACATGACGGGCCTGGCCCGCAACGACTACGCCTCCCTGCTCCAGCTGAAGCTGATCCGCTACCTGGAGAAGCACTGGGACGAGCCGGACGAGGGCATCTGGGAGGTGCGCGGCCCGCGCCGTCACTTCGTGCACTCGAAGGTGATGGCCTGGGTCGCGGTCGACCGCACGATCAAGCTGATCGAGTCGGGCGACGCGGACGGCCCGCTGGAGAAGTGGCGCGAGCTGCGCGACGACATCCACCGGGACGTGTGCGAGCGCGGCTACGACAAGGAGCGCAACACCTTCACGCAGTCGTACGGCTCGAAGGAGCTGGACGCCTCGCTGCTGCTCATCCCGCAGATGGGCTTCCTGCCCCCGGACGACAAGCGCGTGATCGGCACGATCGAGGCGATCCAGCGCGAGCTGTCCACCCCGGACGGCTTCATCCTGCGCTACCCGACCTCGGGCACGGACGAGGGCGTCGACGGCCTCCCCGGCGACGAGGGCGCGTTCCTGGCCTGCTCGTTCTGGATGGCGGACGACCTCGCGATGATCGGCCGCGTGGACGAGGCCCGCAAGCTCTTCGAGAAGCTCCTGTCGCTCCGCAACGACCTGGGCCTCCTCGCCGAGGAGTGGGACCCGCGCCTGCAACGCCAGGTCGGCAACTTCCCGCAGGCCTTCAGCCACGTCCCCCTGATCGACACGGCCCTGCGCCTGACGGCTTCGGGGGCCTACGGCGGCTGACGTCCGCTGAGCGCATGCCCCGGGCCCGAGAAGGTGCCCGGGGACGGAGGCACCGCCGCATCCGTACCGCGGCGGGAAAATCCAGGTGCCCCGGCCGCCGCTCGTCCCTACCCTTCCCGCCATGGACAGCACCGGGGCCGGGCGGCTCCTGAACGTCGTGGACGTGGAAGCCACCTGCTGGGACCGCGGCCAACCGCCGGGCGCGGTCAGCGAGATCATCGAGATCGGGCTGACCGTCGTCGACCTGGCCACCGCGGAGCGGCTCGCCCGGCATCGGATCCTGGTGCGTCCCGTCCGGTCCGCGGTCAGCGAGTTCTGCACGGAGCTGACCGGCCTCACGCAGCACGAGGTGGACGGAGGGGTCGGCTTCGCCGAGGCGTGCCGGCTGCTGGCGGCCGAGCACCACGCCGGGTCCCGCCCGTGGGCCAGTTGGGGCGACTACGACCGCAACCAGTTCACCCGGCAGTGTCGGAGCACCCGGACGCCCTATCCCTTCGGCCGGCACCACACCAACGCCAAAGCGGCCTTCACCGAGGCGCACGGCCTGCGCAAACGCCCCGGCATGGCGCAGGCCCTGGAGATCGCCGGACTGCGGCTCGAAGGCCGTCACCACCGCGGCGAGGACGACGCCTGGAACATCGCCGCCCTCGTTCTCCACCTGGCGGAGCGGGGCACCTGGCCGGATCCGACGCCCGCGGCGGCGAACAGGTTGGTGCGCGGGGCCGACGGAACCGGGTAACGTCCTTGTCGTGTTCTTCCGATGAATCCGTAGATCACTCCACATCACTACCGGGAGAACCCGTGACCGTGAGCAAGAACATCAACAACCCCGTGGGCATGGGCGGCGGCAAGCGCAAGAAGCTGTCCCGCGCCGAGCGGCAGAACCACGGTCCGCACCGCAACCTCGACCGCCAGGGCGCGGCCGACCAGAAGGCGGAGCTGGTGCGCAAGATGCGCGAGAAGGCACGCGCGGCCGAGGGCGCCGAGCAGGCGGGCGACGACACCGCACAGAGCTGACACACCGCCGCGGCAGGGAACTGGACACCGCCGCCGAGCGCACGCCCCGGGCCCGAGATGTGCCCGGGGCGTTTCCGCAGGTACCGTCCGCTGCATGGACAGCCGTACGGACAGCACATTCGACAGCCAGGGCGCCGGCATCACCGTTCAGCGGGCGCTGGAGCTGCCCGGGCTGCGCAGCGGGCTGCCGGAGATCCTGGCGGGCGCCGACCGGCTCCAGCGGACCGTGCGGTGGGTGCACGCGGGCGAGGTCCCGAACATCGCCTCCCTCCTCAAGGGCGGCGAACTCCTCCTGACCACGGGCTACGGCCTCGGCACGCGCCCGGCGGAGCAACGCGCGTTCGTCCGCACCCTCGCCGAGCGGGGCATCGCGGCCCTGGTCGTCGAACTCGGCCCGCGCTTCGACCGCCTCCCCGCCACCCTGGTCGAGACGGCCCGCGCGACCGGCCTCCCGCTCGTCCAGCTGCACCGCGAGGTGCCGTTCGTGGCGGTCACCGAGGAGATCCACACCGAGATCGTCAACGGCCACTACGCGCTGCTCCAGCAGGCCGAGGAGGTCCACCGCCGCTGCACGGAGGCCCTGCTCGGCGGCGGCGGAATCCCCCAAGTCCTGGGCATCCTGGCCGACTTCAGCGCCAACCCGGTCTTCCTGGAGACCCCGGACGGCCAACTCCTCTACGCGGCAGGGTCAGGACCCGAGGGCGCCGACCCGCTCCAGGTGTGGGAGGGGCTGCGCGGCCAGCACAAGGACGCGTCGCCGCCCGCCGGTTCGGTGGTGGTGGACGTGCCGGGCGGTGGTCCCGGTACGGGTTCGGTGCGGGCACGGATCGTCCTTCTCCCGGTCCGCGCCCCCCTGGCCCCAGTGCACCGCATCGCCGCGGAACGGGCCGCGGACATCCTCGCCGTGGTCCTGATGCAGGCCCGCCAGGAGGAGGAACTTGCGGCACGTGGACGCGGCGACTTCCTCACAGACCTCGCCGAGGGCCGCATCGCCGCCGAGGACGCCCCGGCACAGGCCCGCGTACTGGGGTTCAAGCCCGGCACCAGCCCGCTGCTGCCCGTGGTCATGCGGCTGGGCGACGCCCTGGCCGCCCCCGGCGGCGGCTGGGCGGTCCTGGCCCGCGCGGTCGCCGAGGAACTGGCCTCGGTGGGCGTCCCGGTCCTGCTGGGCGTACGACCGGTGGAGGGCCGCGTCCCGCTGCTCCTCGGCCTACGCTCGGAGTCGGAACGATCGGCGGTCGCGGACCGGGTGGCGGCGGCGCTGCGCGCGGGAGTCGAACGGGCCGGCATGCAACGCCCTGGCGCGCAGCCGCCGATCGTGGTGGTCGGTGTCGCGGGCGGCTGGGCGGCGGCATCGGCGGGTCTACGGCACGCGGCCGAGACGGCGACGGCGGCACAGGGCCTGACCGACCAGCCCTGGTACGACGCCCGGCGCCTGGACATCGAGCTGCTCCTGTGGCGCCTCCGCGACCACCCGGACCTGGCGGCCTTCGTGGACCGCGCGATCGGCCCGCTCCGCGACCACGACAACCGCTCCAAGCCGCCCCTACTGCCCACCCTGGAAACGTACTTGGCCCACGCGGGCCGCAAGGCGGAGACGGCGCGCGAGCTCCACCTCAACCGGCAGACCCTCTACAACCGCCTGGCCCGCATCGGGGAGTTGCTCGGCACGGACCTCGAAGACCCGCAGACGGTATTGGCGTTGAGCCTGGCGCTGCGGGCCCGCAGGCTGGTGCCGTAGAAGTCCGTCTCGGGTAAGAGGCAGGGGCAGGGGCAACTCGCGGTAGACGCTCACCACTTGGGCGACGGTCTGATCCTCGGTCGACCAACTGGCCGCCTGCCGCGCACCCTTGCCCCGCAGACGGTACCGGCGTCGAGTCTGGCACTGAGGGCGCCCGCAGACTCGCCCGACAAGGGTCCGCACTCAGGTCAACGGCAGAGGCTGGGTCAACTCGTCGTAGACACTCAGCACTTGGGCGACGGTCTCGTCCTCGGTCGGCCAACTGGCCGCCTGCCGCGCACCCTTGCCCCGCAGACGGTATCGGCGTCGATTCCGGGGCTGCGCACACGCAGGCTCGCCCCACAAGGGTCCGCACTCAGGTCAACGGGAGGGGCTGGGTCAACTCGTCGTAGACACTCAGCACTTGGGCGACGGTCTCGTCCTCGGTCGGCCAAGTGGCCGCCTGTCGGGCGCCCTTCTCCCGGAGCAGTTCCCGGCGTTCGGGGTCGCGCAGCAGGCCGGTGACCGCGTCGGCGAGGGCCTTCGCGTCGCCGTGGGGGACGAGTTCGGCGGCGTCGCCGACGAGTTCGGGGATGCCGCCGACGGCGGTGGCGACGAGCGGCACGCGGGCGTGGAGGGCCTCCTGGGCGATCACCGAGCGGGACTCCCAACTGCTGGCCAGGAGTGCGACGTCGGCGGCGGCGAGGAGTTCGCTCACGTCGTCGCGTCGCCCGATGAGCCGCACCGGCAGCTCCTCGTCCTCGATCCGCCGCTGCAACTCGCCCCGCAGCGGCCCCTCCCCCGCGATCACGAGCAACGGCGTCGGATCGAGGCGGCACCAGCCGCGCGAGGCGTCCAGGAGAGTGTCGTAGCCCCGTTGCCGGTCGAGGGAACCGACGGCGACGAGCAACGGGCGGTCGGTGGCGCCGAGTTCGGCCCGGAGCTTGGGGCTCAGCCGATCGGGGTCTTCGTGGTCCACGGCGGCCCTGCGCGGTCCCGGGAGTGCGACGGCGGCGAGGCGGGCGTCCCGGGCGCCGGTGCGCCGGGCCCGGTCGACCAGATCGGACGTGGTGCCGAGAACGACCACGGCGGCCTTCACGACCCGCCGCTCCAGCAGCCGCAGCAGGTGCGCCCGGGCTCCTTCGGCGTGGGCGCGGTTGTGCCACGTCACGACGAGCGGGGTGCGGCGGCCGCTGAGCGCGAGGGCGGCGCGGAAGGAGGCGTGCAGGCCGTGCGCGTGCACCAGGTCGGCGTCCGCGCAGGCCGCTCGCAGCGCGGCGACGGACGCCGGGTCGCTGCTGCGGGGCACGTGCACGTGTTCGGCACCGGCGCCCGTGAAGTCGTAGGTGTGATCGGCCTCGACGGGGGCGCACACCGTGACCCGCACGCCCCGCGCGACGAGCCCGGAGGCCAGGGAGCGTACGTGCGCGCTACTGGCGGCATTGCCTCCGCCGAGCACCTGCACGGTGCGCAGCGGCGACTGGCCGTGCGGTGAGTGGCTGCTCACGGGGGTCACGTGGCCGGGGCTCCTGGTTCGGCGACGGGCGGTCACGAAGAAAGTACAGAAGGATCGGGCGGAGGGGGTGTACCGCACGCTTCCTACGCGTTCCGTCTCAAGGATGCCAGCACGTACGGGTGTTCCGGCAACGCCGGAAGGTGTGGGGGCTGTGCGGAAGGGCAACAGGGGCGCGGGGATCACCCGTACGAGTGAGGGGGAGGGGGTTCTGTGGTGGGTGAGGCGGGGCGGGGTTGGTGAGGTCGGGGGTTGGGGCTTGGGTGGACCGGGGCTCGCTCCGGGGCGGTGGTCCGGTGCTGGGCGGGGCAGGAGCGTCGACGGGCCGGGGACTCGCTCCGGAGGCGAGAGTCCGATGCTGGGCAAGCCGGGGCAGGGTTGGTGAGGTCGGGGCTGAGGCTTGGGCAGGCCGGGACTCGCTCCGGAGGTAGGTGTCTCGCTCAGGTCGGAGGGGGCGCCGCCGCTCGGCCACGCCGGAGGCGGAGCGGCCGTGCCCGCGAGGGCACCCTCACAAGCCACCCAACCAAGCCCGCCCTGTCTGAGCCCGCATCCTCACAAGCCACCCAAGCTCGCCACCCTGTCCGAGACGGCACGCCCACAAACCGCGCAAGCCCGCCGCCGACCCACCCACTCACCCACCCCAGCTCAACTCACCGCCCCACTCACAACGCCCGCGCCAGCGCGCTCACCCGGTCTCCGTAGACCGCCGTAGCCACCACCGCAGCGGCATGCGCCACGAGCCCCGCCCGCCCGTTCCCGGCGACGACGGCCGCGCCGAGTGTCGCGCCCAGGGCGTGCGCCCCCGCGTCGCCGAGCATCGTCCGCTCACCGAGGTCGTCCGGCAACATCGCACCGGCGGCACCGATCGTGGCGGCGGCCAGTTCCGCGCCGGGGCCCCGGCGCAACAACCCCGGTGCGGCGAGGGCGAGTACGGCACCGGCGGCACGACCAGGTCGTACGTCCACAAGGTTCACGAAGTGGGCCGCCCCGGCGATCACGACCCCCGCGAGCACCTTGTCGAGAGGCCGTTCCTTGAGCAGCGCCCCGGCGACGAGCCCGGCAGCGGAGATCCCGAACAACTTGACGGCCCCGCTGGTGACTTCACCGTCCCGGAGGGCAGAGAGATGCGCCCGGAAACCGCGTCGGGGATCCCCCGCGCCGACGACATCGTCGTAACCACCACACGCGCCGGCCGCGAGGACCGCGAACCCGGCGGCCGGGCGGACCCGCGCGGCGGCCAGCGCGGTTCCGGCGACGGTGGCCGGGGCCGCGTACAGGTCGACGGTCCGGCCGGCGTGGTTCTTCCGCTCCCAGCCGTCACCAAGTCCCTTTGCGCGCAAGGCGACCAGGGTCGTACGGGTGACGGCTGCGGCGAGGGCGAAGGAGGCCGTGCGAGGCATGCGTGCGGTCATCGGGCCACTCTACGGAGCACCCGGCACCGTACGGAGCGGCCTGCCGGCCGTCAGGCCTGTGCCGTCGCCAACGGCTCCTCCGCGAGCGCCCGGTCCTTCTCCGAGTCCTCCTGGCCGACCAGCAGCGCGGGACAACTCCCGTACGCGGTCCGCACCTTCAAGGGCCCTCATACGGGAGCGGGCCCGGCACCCCCACGAAATGGCCCATCAGCCATCCGCCCCCGCCGTGGCCAAGTCTGCCTGGCCGGGCCAACATCCAGGACAATCCCCGTACCCGGCCCTCGCTTTCAGGACCTCATGCCGGAGCGGGTCCGACACCCCCACGAAACGACCCGTCAGCCGTCCGCTCGCGCCGTCGCCAAGACCCCTCCGCTGGCCCCGGCCATACCCGAACCCGCCTGACCGGGCCACCATCCGGGACAACTCCCGCACTCGGTCCGCACCTTCAAGGACCTTCACACCGGAGCACGTGACGGCCGGCACCTCCACGGAACGCTCGTCAGCCGTCCGCCCGTGCCGTCGCCAACAACTCCTCCGCATGCGCCCGCGCCGTCTCCGAGTCCTCCTGGCCGGCCAGCATCCGGGACAACTCCCGTACGCGGTCCTCGCCTTCGAGGACCTTCACGCCGGAGCGGGTGACGGACCCGTCGTTGGTCTTCTCGACCAGGAGCTGCCGGTCGGCGAAGGCCGCCACCTGGGGCAGGTGCGTGACGACGACGACCTGTGCGGTCTTCGCGAGCTTCGCGAGGCGCCGGCCGATCTCGACCGCCGCCTTGCCGCCGACACCCGCGTCGACCTCGTCGAAGAGGTAGGTCGGCACGGGGTCGGTCCCCGCGAACACGACCTCCACGGCGAGCATCACGCGTGACAGCTCACCGCCGGACGCGCCCTTGGCGATGGGCCGGGGCGGTGCGCCCGGGTGCGGGGCGAGGAGCAGTTCGACCTCGTCGACGCCCGACGGGCCGTAGGCGACCGTACGGCCCCCGACCTCGACGCCCTCCGGGTCCTCGGTCTGGCGGATCTCGAACGACACACGCGCGTGCGGCATCGCGAGGGAAGCCAGCTCGGCGGTCACCGCCGCCGCGAAGCGCTCGGCGGCCTCCGTGCGCGCGTCGGTCAACGCCTGTGCAAGGCCGCCCAGTTCACCCCGCAGCGCGTCCCGCTCGTCGGTCAGTTCGTCGATGCGTTCGTCGTCGCCGTCGAGTTCGGTGAGCCGTGAGGCACCCTGCTCGGCGTACGCGAGCACGGCGGTGATGTCCGCGCCGTACTTCCGGGTGAGCGCGTTCAGGGCGGCCCGGCGTTCCTCAACCGCGGCCAGCCGCAGCGGATCGGCGTCCAGGTCGTCGGCGTACCCCGCCAACTCCCCCGCCACATCGCCCAGAAGGATCGCGATCTCACCGATCCGGTCGGTGAGTGAGGCGAGTTCGGAGTCGTGCGACCGTACGGCCTCCAGGGCCCGCTGCGCGCCCGCGACGAGGGTCGCCGCGTCGATGCCCTCGGGGTCCTCGGGATTACCGGCGAGCGCGGCGTGAGCGGCCGTGGCGGCGGACGCCAACGCCTCGGCGTGACCGAGCCGTTCGGCCTCGGCGGCGAGCTCGACGTCCTCACCGGGACGCGGCTCCACACCCGCGATCTCGTCGAGGCCGTAGCGCAACATGTCGGCTTCCTGGGCCCGTTCACGCGCGCGGGTGGTGATCTCGTCCAGCTCGACGGCGACGGCCCGCAGCCGCCGATACGCCTCCGCGTACTTGGCGAGCGGCCCGGTGACGGCGTCCCCGGCGTACCGGTCGAGCGCCTGCCGCTGCCGGGACTGCTTCAGCAGCCCCTGCTGGTCGGTCTGCCCGTGCACGGCGACCAGCTCGTCGGCCAGCTCCGCGAGCACCCCCACCGGCACGGACCGCCCGCCCAGGTGCGCCCGGGAGCGCCCTTCGGCGGAAACGGTACGGCTGATGAGCAGCGTCCCGTCCTCCAGCTCGGCACCGGCCTCCTCGGCGCGCAGCACGGCGGAGCCGCCGGGAGGAACGGAGATCCGCCCCTCCACGACCGCGTTCTTCGCCCCGATCCGCACCAGCGCCGGGTCCGCCCGCCCCCCGAGCAACAGCCCGAGGCTGGTGACGACCATGGTCTTGCCCGCACCGGTCTCACCCGTGACAGCGGTGAACCCCGGTGACAGTTCGACGACAGCATCGTCGATGACTCCGAGCGACCGTATCCGCATCTCTTCCAGCACGGTGAAGACCTTACGAGGTAGGGCGGGAGAAGCGCGAGGCGCCCTGTCACCCGGGGGAGTGTCCCCACCTGTTTTCAGGGGCGCGGGGAACTGCGCGACCAGCCCCCACGCACCCGCACTAGTGAGGAGCCCCACGCCACCCAGAAACAGGCAACGCGAACTTCGCAACAAGCCGATCCGTGAACGACGCATGGTGCAGCCGAGCCAACCGCACAGGCACAGCCCCCCGCCGAACCTCAACCCGAGCCCCGGCAGGCAACTCAACAGTCCGCCGCCCGTCACACCACAAAACCCCCGGGGGGATGTGCGGCAACACCTCAACGGCAAGCACAGAATCCGGCGACGTGACCAACGGCTTGGCGAACAACGCGTGCGCACTGATCGGCACCATCAACAACGCCTCGACCTCAGGCCACACCACAGGCCCACCGGCCGAGAACGCATACGCCGTGGACCCCGTAGGAGTCGCACAAACGATCCCGTCACACCCGAACCCCGTGACCGGCCGCCCGTCGATCTCCAGCACGACTTCGAGCAACTTCTCCGCGCCGGCCTTCTGCACCGCCGCCTCGTTCAGCGCCCAGTCCGTGTGCACGATGTTGCCGTTCTTGTGCACGACGACATCGACGGTCATCCGCTCCTCGACCTCGTACGCCCGGGTGACCACCCGGTCCACGACCTTGTCGAGATCGTCCCGTTCCGCCTCCGCGAGGAACCCCACGCTGCCGAGGTTGACGCCGAGCATCGGCACCCCGGACGCCCGTGCGAACTCCGCGCCGCGCAGCAGCGTGCCGTCGCCGCCGAGGACGATGAGCAGCTCGCAGCCCTCAAGGCACTGCGGGGTCGCCTCGGTGACCGTCTCCACCTCGTCGGGCAGCGGCAGGTCGCGTGCCTCGTACTCCAGGACGCGCACTCCGATACCGGACTGGAGCAGCCCCTTGACGACCAGCTCCGCGCTCCGGATGGCCGCAGGCCGACCCGTGTGCGCGAGCAGGAAAACAGTACGAGCTCGGTTCTGTGTCAACGCGGCCCCTCCGCCACTGCACGGTCAACATCGGCCGGGTCCAGTTCGGGTGCGCCGGCCCGCAGCCACAGAAAGTACTCGACATTCCCGGAGGGCCCGGGCAGCGGGCTGGCGGTGACGCCCTCCACCCCGAGCCCCAGTTCCGCGGCCCGCCGGGCAACACCGCGCACGGCCTCGGCCCGCAGTTCCGGGCTGCGTACGACACCGCCGCTCCCCAGCCGTTCCTTCCCCACCTCGAACTGCGGCTTGACCATCATCACCAGGTCCGCGTCCGGCTTCGTGCACCGCGCCAGGGCGGGCAGCACCAGCCCGAGCGGGATGAAGGACAGATCCCCCACGACTAGATCCACAGGCTCCCCATCGATCGCTTCAAGCGTCAACTCGCGTACGTTCGTACGGTCCTTGACGGTGACGCGTTCATCGCTCTGAAGAGACCACGCGAGTTGTCCGTACCCGACGTCGACCGCCACGACCTGCGTGGCACCCGCGCGCAGCAGCACATCGGTGAAACCTCCGGTGGACGCGCCGGCGTCCAGCGCCCGCCGTCCCTCCACCACGAGCCCCCGCGGCACGAAGACCTCCAGCGCGCCCGCGAGCTTGTGGCCGCCCCGCGAGACGTAGTCGGGGTCGCCGTCATCCGCTACGACGACGATGGCGGCCGCCGTCTCCACCTGGGTGGCGGGCTTGGTCGCGACGGTCTTGCCCACGGTGACCCGGCCGGCCGCGATCAACTGGCTCGCGTGCTCCCGCGACCGCGCGAGCTTCCGTCGGACCAGCTCGGCGTCGAGACGTCGGCGTGCCACTCCTGCCACGTTCGGTTCAGCTCCTGCGGTCGTACGGTGAAGGGGGCGCCGGAGGTCCCGGGCGGGCGTCGAGCGCGGTGAGCGCGTCGCGCAGCCCCCGGTGTACATCCTCGTACACCTCGACATGCCCGTCCGTGGCGAGGTGGTCGGTGTCGGCCAGCCGCCCGAGCTGGGCGTCGACGTCGGCGTTGCCGCTCGGCGTGCGGTCCACGTTCAGGGGCGCGGGGGCGGCGGGGTCGTACGTGGGCTCCGCCTCCGGAACGGCCTGCGGAAGGCCCTCCGCTACGGCCCCGACCTCGGCCTCGGGCAATGAGTCGCTCATGCCCAGACGCTACCCCGAAGGCCTGGGGTACCGTCGATCACGATGGCAACGATCGAGGAGTGCCGCGTCGCACTCGAAAAGCTCTCGGACAACATGCAGAAGGCCGATGGGAATGTCCGCGCCGCCGCGGCCATGGACCGTTCGGTCAGCTGTCGGATCACCGACCTCGACGTCACGTTCGTGGGCCGGCTCACCGGCGGCCGCATCGTGGTGGACGAGACCGTGCAGGGCCTTCCGGCGGAGAAGGCCCAGATCAGGCTGACCATGGCGGGCGACGACCTGGTCGCCATGGTCGACGGCGGCCTGAACTTCGCGAAGGCCTGGGGCTCGGGCCGGGTGAAGCTGGAGGCCAACGTGTTCGACCTGTTCCGCCTCAGGAAGCTTCTGTAACTTCAGGAAGCTTCTGTAGCGGCGACTTTGTCGAGGTGAGTACGCGCGCGTGCCTTCCGCGCCGCCGGCACCACCAGCGGCGTCCCCGTCTCCGGGTCGTCGATGACCTGGCAGCGCAGCCCGAAGACCTCCTCGACCAGCTCGGCCGTGACGATGTCGCCCGGGGCACCCTGTGCGATCACCGCGCCCTCCCGCAGCGCGATGAGGTGGGTGGCGTACCGGGCCGCGTGGTTGAGGTCGTGCAGCACCGCGACCAGCGTGCGGCCCTGCTCCTCGTGCAGCTCGGCGCACAGGTCGAGGACGTCGATCTGATGCTGGATGTCCAGGTAGGTGGTCGGCTCGTCGAGCAGCAGCAGGGGCGTCTGCTGGGCCAGCGCCATCGCGATCCACACGCGCTGCCGCTGCCCGCCGGAGAGTTCGTCGACATAGCGATCGGCCAGCTCGGCGACTCCGGTCTGCGCCATCGACTCCTGTACGACCCGCTCGTCCTCGGTGGACCACTGGCGCAGGATGCCCTGGTGCGGGTACCGGCCGCGGCCCACGAGGTCGCCGACGGTGATCCCGTCGGGCGCGATGGACGACTGCGGGAGCAGACCGAGCGTGCGTGCGACCTTCTTCGCCGGCATCGACTGGATGACCTGCCCGTCGAGCAGCACCCGGCCGTCGGTCGGCTTCAGCATCCGCGACAGCGCCCGGAGCAGCGTGGACTTGCCGCACGCGTTCGGGCCGACGATCACCGTGAAGGAGTTGTCGGGTATCTCCACCGACAACTCGCGTGCGATGACGCGCTGATCGTAGGCGAGGGTGACGTTCTCGGCGGACAGGCGGTTCACGGTGCTCCTTCGATTGTTCAGCCCGCTGCTGAGGCCGCTCTGGTTGCTCTGGTCGCTCATATCCGGCCCGCCTTGCGCTCGGTGACCAGGAGCCAGAGCAGGTAGACCCCGCCGAGGACTCCGGTGACCACGCCCACGGGCAACTGGTCGGCGCCGAACGCCCGTTGGGACGCCCAGTCGGCGGTGACCAGCAGGGTGGCGCCCATGCACAGCGAGGGCATCAGGTTCGGCCCCGGCGAGCGGGTCAGGCGCCGGGCGAGCTGCGGCGCCGTAAGCGCCACGAAGCCGACGGGTCCGGCGGCGGCGGTCGCGGCCGAGGTGAGCAGCACGGCGGCCACCATCAGCAGCAGCCGTACGCGCTCGACGCGCACCCCGAGGGCGTACGACACGTCGTCGCCCATCTCCATCATCCGCAGCCCGCGCGCATTGGCGAGGACGAGCGGCAGGAGTACGGCGCACAGCGCGAGGAGCGGCCAGACCTGGGTCCAGTCACGGCCGTTGAGGGAACCGGTCATCCACACGACCGCGCGGGCCGCGTCGACGAGGTCGGCCTTGGTGAGCAGATAGCCGTTGACCGCGGTGACGACGGCGGAGACGCCGATGCCGACCAGGACGAGCCGGTAGCCGTGCACCCCCTGCTTCCAGGCGAGCAGATAGATCGCGACCCCGGTGACCAGACCGCCGACGAGCGCCCCGAGGGTGACGGCGGTCGCGCTGCCGGAGAACAGCACGATGACGACGAGCGCCCCGGCCGTCGACCCCTGCGAGAGGCCGAGCACGTCCGGACTCCCCAGCGGATTACGGGAGATGGACTGGAACAGCGCACCGCCGAGCCCGAGCGAGGCACCGACAAGGAGGCCGACGAGCACGCGCGGCAGCCGCAGTTCGTTGACGATGAACTCCTGACCCGCGTCACCGCCCCCGAACAGCGTCTTGAGCACGTCACCGGCCGAGATCGGGAAGTCCCCGGTGCCGATCAGCACCACACTCGCGGCGAGCGCGCAGGCCAGGAGAAGGAGGACGACCGTGAAGGCGCGGAGGTCGAGGCGGACGGAGAGGCCACCGGTCCGGACAGCCCGCGTACGGAGCGCCCGGGTCGGCGTCACCTCCACGGCCGGGCCGTCCTGCGCCGTCGTAGAAGAGGGATTCACAGCTGAGTCGTCCTTCGGCGCCGCACGAGATAGATGAAGACCGGACCGCCGATGACCGCGGTGACGATGCCGACCTGAAGCTCCGCGGGCCGCGCGATCAACCGGCCCAGGACATCCGCGCCGAGCAGCAGCACGGGCGACAGGATCGTGGCGTACGGCAGGATCCAGCGCAGGTCGGGGCCGGTGAAGGAGCGCACCACGTGCGGCACCATCAGGCCGACGAACACGATCGGGCCGCAGGCGGCCGTCGCCGCGCCGCACAGCACGGTCGCGGAGAGCATGGCGAGCGCGCGGGTCCGGTTGAGGTTGGCGCCGAGGGCGCGGGCGGTGTCGTCGCCCATCGCGACCGCGTTGAGCGGCCGGGCGAGCAGCAGGGAGGTCACCGTGCCGACCGCGAAGAACGGGGCGACCTGCGTGATCGTCGAGCCGCTGGCCGAGGCCAGTGAACCGACCGTCCAGAAGCGCATCTTGGAGAGCGCCGCGTCGTCCATGATCATGACGGCCTGGAGATAGCCGTAGAGCGCGGCACTGATCGCGGTGCCGGCGAGGGCGAGGCGCACGGGTGTGGCACCCCGGCTGCCGCCCAGGAACCAGACCAGCGCGCCGACCACGGCCGCGCCCGCGAAGGCGAACCAGACGTAGCCGCTCAGCGAGGTGACACCGAAGTAGGTGATCGCGGTGACGACCGCGGCCGAGGCGCCGGCGTTGATACCGAGCAGACCGGGGTCCGCGAGGGGGTTGCGGGTGAGCGCCTGGAGGACGGCGCCGGAGAGGCCGAGCGCGGCACCGGCGAGCAGCCCGAGGACCGTACGGGATATCCGGTCGCCGACCACGACGTCCGCGTACGTCCCCGAGTCATGGAACAGGCCGTGCCACACATCCCCCAACGGCAGCGATTTCGCGCCGATCGCGATGCTCGCCAGGGCCACGAGGACCAGGAGCGCCACGGAGGCGAAGAGCCCAAGGACACGTATCGCCCGGCGGGTTGGGGGCGCGGGGGCGGTCTCCGCGCGCTGTTCTGGGGGACTGTCGACCAACACGTGGTTAGGTTAGCCTACCCTCGCACCCGAGCCGAAGGCCGAGTCCCGCCACCCCCTTGCGATGAGCGGCGCCTCACAACCCCAGTCGCGCCAGCGCCTTCTCCCCGTCCAGCGCGCAGGAGCCGTCGCCCGCCGCCGTCCAGGCCGCCGCGCAGAGCGCCCGGAGCCCGTCCAAGGGCTCGCCCTCACCGTCGAGTTCCAGTCGGTCGCGGCCCGCCGTCGCCGTCCAGCCACCGCACCGGAAGCCGTCTCCCGCCCCGGTGACCTCGGGCTGCGCGGTGAGCATGCCCCGCAGATCGGCGTCGACGTACGTCGGCCGGTGCTGCGGCGGCGCGGCGAGGAGCTGCGCGCCGTCGGTCACGCCGGTCAGGACGAGCAGCGAGTCGACATCCCCGTTGAACGCCCCCTCGATGTCCGTGTCCAGCCGGTCCCCTACGACCAACGGCCGCTCGGCGCCCGTGCGCAGGATCGTCTCCTTGTGCATCGGCGGCAACGGCTTGCCCGCCACCTGCGGCTCGGCCCCGGTCGCTATCCGTACGACCTCCACCGCCGCGCCATTGCCCGGCGCGATGCCGCGCGCGCTCGGGATCGTCAGGTCGGTGTTGGACGCGAACCACGGCACCCCGCGCGCGATGGCGTAACAGGCCTCCGCGAAGCGCCCCCAGGCCAGGTCGGGGCCGCCGTAACCCTGCACGACCGCGACCGGCTCGTCGTCCGCCGAGTCGACGGGCTCAAGACCGCGCTCGCGCAGCGCGACCCGCAGCCCCTCCCCGCCGATCACCAGCACGCGCGAACCCGCCGGCACCTGCTCGCTGATCAGCCGGGCGACGGCCTGCGCGGAGGTGATGACGTCGTCGGCCCCGGTCGGTATCCCCAACTCGGTGAGATGCTCGGCCACCGCGTCCGGCGTCCGCAGCGCGTTGTTGGTGACATAGGCGAGCCGCATGCCGCCCGCGCGGGCGGTGGCGAGCGAGTCGACCGCGTGGGCGATCGCGTTGCCCCCCGCGTACACCACCCCGTCGAGGTCGAGCAGCGCCGTGTCGTACGCCTCGCTCAGGGCCCGGGCACTGCCGTCGGGGCTCGTCCTGACGCTCTGGCTCATTCCACATCGCTCCTCGTTCGATCGCTTTCACCCGATCATCCCGCATGCCACTGACACACGTACGATGCCGGGATGAACACCGCAGGTCACTCGGAAGCAACGGAGCGCCGAGGCCTGGAACTCACCCCGTTCCGAGGCCTTCGCTACGATCCCGACCTGGTCGGCAGCCTGGCCGCCGTGACGTCCCCACCGTACGACGTGGTCGTACGCCCCGACGGCCTGCACCACCTCCAGGACGCCGACCCGCACAACATCGTCCGGCTGATCCTCCCGCAGGCCGTCACCCCGAGCGCCCGCAACGAGCAGGCCGCCGACACCCTGCGCCGCTGGCTCTCCGAGGGAGTCCTCACCACCGACCCCGAGCCCGGCCTGTACGTCTACGAACAGCGCGACGGCAGCGGCCTGTTGCAGCGCGGCGTCATCGGCGCCCTGCGCCTGTCGGACCCGTCGGAGGGTGTGGTCCTGCCCCACGAGGACGTCATGCCGCATGTGGTCGCGGACCGCGCGGCCCTCATGCGCGCCACCTCCGCGAACCTCGAACCCCTGCTCCTGACGTACCGCGGCAACGGCTCACCGGCCGACACGACGACGGTGGTCGAGCGCATCGCCGAGGCCCCCGCCCTCCTGTCGACGACTACAGAGGACGGCTACAGCCACCGCCTGTGGTCGGTCACCGACCCCACGGACCTGGCCCGCATCCAGACGGACCTCGCCCACCACCAGGCCCTGATCGCCGACGGCCATCACCGCTGGGCGACCTATCGACGTCTACGCGCGGAGCATCCCTCCCCCAGTCCCTGGGACTTCGGCCTGGTCCTCCTCGTCGACACGGCTCGCTACCCGCTCCGCGTCCGCGCGATCCACCGCCTCCTGCACGGCGTCCCGGTGTCCGACGCCCTCGCCGCCCTGGACGGCCTGTTCCGCGTACAACACCTTGACGTGCCCCTCCCGGAGGCCCTGGAGGTCCTCGCCGACGCGGCCTGCGCGGGCAACGCCTTCCTCCTCGCCGGCGACGGCGCCTTCCACCTGGTCGACCACCCGGACCCGGACCTCCTGGCCCGTACGATCCCGGCCGACCGCCCCACGGCCTGGCGCACCCTGGACGCGACGGTCCTGCACGCCACTCTCCTGGACCACGTCTGGCTCATCCCCGAGGACGACCCGACCCGCATCGCCTACATCCACGACACCGCCGCCACGGTCCGCAAGGCCGAACGCGACGGCGGTACGGCCGTGTTGATGCACCCCGTCCGCGAGGAGGTCGTACGCGACCTGGCCCGCCAGGGCGTCACGATGCCCCGCAAGTCGACGTCCTTCGGCCCGAAACCGGCCTCGGGGCTGGTGCTGCGCGCGCTGGACGTCTGAGACGCGGCCGTCGACACCGGAACCGCGAAAGGGCGGAACCCCAGGTGCCGGGGTCCCGCCCTTTTCACTTCACTGACGCAGGTCAGTTCTTGTCGTCGTCTTCTTCTTTAAGAAGGACATCTTCCTTGACGACGTCCTTCTCGGTCTCGGCCGCGGCTTCGACCTCGTCGTCGTCCTCGTCCTCGATGTCGTCGTCCTCGTCCTCGTCGTCCAACTCGTCGACTACGGAGACGTCGTCCTGGGGCTCGACCTCGTCGTCGACCTCAGTCTCAGCGTCGATCTCGGTGTCGCTCTCGTCCTCGTCTTCGTCCTCGACGAACGCGTCGACGAACTCGACACCGTCCATCTCGGCGAGCCGGTCCGACGCGTCCGTGCTGCCGTCCTTGTCGGACTCCACGGCCTTGGCGAACCACTCACGCGCCTCGCCCTCACGCCCGGCGGCGAGCAGGGCGTCGGCGTAGGCGTACCGCAGGCGCGCGGTCCACGGCTGCACGGTGTTCGAGGCCAGCTCCGGGCTCTGCAACGTGACGATGGCCGCGTCGAGCTGGTCCATGTCACGCCGGGCGCCGGCCGCGACGAGCCGCATCTCGACCTGCCCGGCCTTGTCGAGCTTGTGCACCTCGGCGGCGCCGGCCATCTCCAGCGCCTTCTCGGGCCGCCCGAGCCCACGCTCACAGTCGGCCATCACGGGCCACAGGTCCACGCTGCCGGTCATCCGCCGCGCGGCCCGGAACTCGGCCAGCGCCTCGCTGTACTTCTGGTTCGCGTACGCGGCGAACCCGGCCGCCTCACGTACGGCGGCGACACGCGACGCCAGACGCAGGGCGATCTTCGAGTAGGCATAGGCACCCTCGGGGTCCTCGTCGATGAGCCGGGCGACCATCACCAGGTTCTTCGAGACGTCCTCCGCGAGCCCCTTCGGCAGACTCATCAGCTCCTGCCGTACGTCCTTGTCGATCTCCTCGCCCGTGACGTCCTCGGGGATCGGCAGCCGCTTGATCGGCTCACGGTCACGCTCCCGCTCGTCACGGAACCGGCTGCCGCCACCGCGGCGGTCATCGCCCCGACGGTCGTCACGCCGGTCATCGCGGCGGTCGTCCCGCCGGAACGCCGGTCGCTCACCACGGCTGTCGTCCCGACGGAACCCTCCGCGGTCTCCACCGCGGTCATCGCGACGGGGACCGGACGGACGGTCGTCACGGCGCGGACCGGCGGGACGGTCATCCCGACGGGGACCGGAGGGCCGGTCATCACGACGAGGCGCCGCCGAACGGTCGTCACGCCCACGGAAACCGCCACGGTCACCGCGGTCGTCGTCACGCCGGAAGGCAGGACGCTCGCCCCGGTTGTCGCTGCGGTCGTCACGCCGGAACGGAGGCCGCTCACCACGGCTGTCATCCCGACGGAAGGCCGGACGATCCCCACCCCGGTCATCACGACGCGGCCCGGACGGACGGTCGTCACGGCGGGGGTAGCTGCCACGGTCACCACGGTCGTCATCACGCCTGAAAGCGGGACGGTCACCGTCACGGCGGTCATCCCTACGGTCATCACGCCGGAACGGCGGACGCTCACCACGGCTGTCATCCCGACGGAAGGCCGGACGCTCGCCGCCGCGGTCATCGCGACGGGGGCCGGCGGGCCGGTCGTCACGACGCGGAGCCGCGGAACGGTCGTCACGGCCGCGGTAGCCACCGCGATCGTCACTGCCACGGCTGTCGCTACGGCGGTCATCGCGACGGTCGTCACGGCGGGGGTAGCTGCCACGGTCACCACGGTCGTCGTCACGCCGGAAGGCAGGACGCTCGCCCCGGTTGTCGCTGCGGTCGTCACGCCGGAACGGAGGCCGCTCACCGCGATTGTCGTCGCGCCGGAAACCGCCACCGCCACCGCGGTTGTCGTCACGCCGGAACGGCGGACGCTCGCCACGGCTGTCATCGCGACGGAAACCACCGCGATCACCACCACCACGGTTGTCGTCGCGACGCTCGCCACCACGGTTGTCGCTGCGGTCGTCACGGCGGAACGCGGGCCGCTCACCACGGTTGTCGTCCCGACGGAAACCACCGGGACGTCCTCCGCGCTCGCCGCCACGGTCATCGCGACGGGGACCGGCCGGACGGTCGTCACGGCGCGGACCCGCAGGACGGTCATCCCGACGCGGGCCGGCGGAACGGTCGTCACGGCCACGGAAACCGCCGCGATCGCCACCGCCACCGCTGCCGGGACCGCCGCTGCCACGGTCGTCGCGGCGAGGGGCACCACCACGGTTGTCATCGCGACGGCCGTAGCCACCGCGATCACCGCTGCTGCCGCCGCGGTCGTTTCCTCGGTCGTTGCTACGGCTCGGGCCTCCGCGGTACCCGCCACGGTCGCCGCGGTCACCACTGTCCCGTCGCCGCTCCTCGCGCTCGGGTCGGTCCTCGGGAGAGTTGGTGGACATCGGTGACTCCTGTCTTCGGTACCGCAAGTCATTCTCGCGCAGCCGGCTACTCGGCGCGCTCCGGACTGTGTTTCTGAGAGTTTCTGGAAAAACAAAAGGACCCCTGGTCCCAGCGTGAACGCTGGGACCAGGGGTCCTCCAAATATTGTTCGGCGGCGTCCTACTCTCCCACAGGGTCCCCCCTGCAGTACCATCGGCGCTGTAAGGCTTAGCTTCCGGGTTCGAAATGTAACCGGGCGTTTCCCTCACGCTATGACCACCGAAACCCTAATGGTTTCGAGCGAACAAGCACACTTTTCTGTTGTGTGGTTCAAGCTCTAGCCGACAACTGTTCGTTGTCTCAGAACTAACACAGTGGACGCGAGCAACTGAGGACAAGCCCTCGGCCTATTAGTACCGGTCACCTCCAGCGGTTACCCGCCTTCCAGATCCGGCCTATCAACCCAGTCGTCTACTGGGAGCCTTAACCCCTCAAGGGGGTGGGAACACTCATCTCGAAGCAGGCTTCCCGCTTAGATGCTTTCAGCGGTTATCCCTCCCGAACGTAGCCAACCAGCCATGCCCTTGGCAGAACAACTGGCACACCAGAGGTTCGTCCGTCCCGGTCCTCTCGTACTAGGGACAGCCCTTCTCAATGTTCCTGCGCGCGCAGCGGATAGGGACCGAACTGTCTCACGACGTTCTAAACCCAGCTCGCGTACCGCTTTAATGGGCGAACAGCCCAACCCTTGGGACCGACTCCAGCCCCAGGATGCGACGAGCCGACATCGAGGTGCCAAACCATCCCGTCGATATGGACTCTTGGGGAAGATCAGCCTGTTATCCCCGGGGTACCTTTTATCCGTTGAGCGACGGCGCTTCCACAAGCCACCGCCGGATCACTAGTCCCGACTTTCGTCCCTGCTCGACCCGTCGGTCTCACAGTCAAGCTCCCTTGTGCACTTACACTCAACACCTGATTGCCAACCAGGCTGAGGGAACCTTTGGGCGCCTCCGTTACTCTTTAGGAGGCAACCGCCCCAGTTAAACTACCCATCAGACACTGTCCCTGATCCGGATCACGGACCCAGGTTAGACATCCAGCACGACCAGACTGGTATTTCAACGACGACTCCCCCTGAACTGGCGTCCAGAGTTCACAGTCTCCCAGCTATCCTACACAAGCCGAACCGAACACCAATATCAAACTGTAGTAAAGGTCCCGGGGTCTTTCCGTCCTGCTGCGCGAAACGAGCATCTTTACTCGTAGTGCAATTTCACCGGGCCTATGGTTGAGACAGTCGAGAAGTCGTTACGCCATTCGTGCAGGTCGGAACTTACCCGACAAGGAATTTCGCTACCTTAGGATGGTTATAGTTACCACCGCCGTTTACTGGCGCTTAAGTTCTCAGCTTCGCACACCCGAAAGTGCACTAACCGGTCCCCTTAACGTTCCAGCACCGGGCAGGCGTCAGTCCGTATACATCGCCTTACGGCTTCGCACGGACCTGTGTTTTTAGTAAACAGTCGCTTCTCGCTGGTCTCTGCGGCCACCCCCAGCTCAAGGAGTAAATCCTCTCACCAGTGATGGCCCCCCTTCTCCCGAAGTTACGGGGGCATTTTGCCGAGTTCCTTAACCATAGTTCACCCGAACGCCTCGGTATTCTCTACCTGACCACCTGAGTCGGTTTAGGGTACGGGCCGCCATGAAACTCGCTAGAGGCTTTTCTCGACAGCATAGGATCATCCACTTCACCACAATCGGCTCGGCATCAGGTCTCACCCTTGTGTCATCCGGATTTGCCTAGATGACGGGCTACACCCTTACCCCGGGACAACCACCGCCCGGGATGGACTACCTTCCTGCGTCACCCCATCACTCACCTACTAACCGCTTGGGCCGGCGGCTCCACCACTTTCCATTCCCCGAAGGGTCCGGAACGGCTTCACGGCCTTAGCATCACGATGCTCGATGTTTGACGCTTCACAGCGGGTACCGGAATATCAACCGGTTATCCATCGACTACGCCTGTCGGCCTCGCCTTAGGTCCCGACTTACCCTGGGCAGATCAGCTTGACCCAGGAACCCTTAGTCAATCGGCGCACACGTTTCTCACGTGTGTATCGCTACTCATGCCTGCATTCTCACTCGTGAACCGTCCACCACTAGCTTCCGCTGCGGCTTCACCCGGCACACGACGCTCCCCTACCCATCCCAGCACCCGTTGGGGCTTAATTGCTGAAATGACACGACTTCGGCGGTACGCTTGAGCCCCGCTACATTGTCGGCGCGGAATCACTAGACCAGTGAGCTATTACGCACTCTTTCAAGGGTGGCTGCTTCTAAGCCAACCTCCTGGTTGTCTCTGCGACTCCACATCCTTTCCCACTTAGCGTACGCTTAGGGGCCTTAGTCGATGCTCTGGGCTGTTTCCCTCTCGACCATGGAGCTTATCCCCCACAGTCTCACTGCCGTGCTCTCACTTACCGGCATTCGGAGTTTGGCTAAGGTCAGTAACCCGGTAGGGCCCATCGCCTATCCAGTGCTCTACCTCCGGCAAGAAACACACGACGCTGCACCTAAATGCATTTCGGGGAGAACCAGCTATCACGGAGTTTGATTGGCCTTTCACCCCTAACCACAGGTCATCCCCCAGGTTTTCAACCCTGGTGGGTTCGGTCCTCCACGAAGTCTTACCTCCGCTTCAACCTGCCCATGGCTAGATCACTCCGCTTCGGGTCTTGAGCGCGCTACTATATCGCCCTATTCGGACTCGCTTTCGCTACGGCTTCCCCACACGGGTTAACCTCGCAACACACCGCAAACTCGCAGGCTCATTCTTCAAAAGGCACGCAGTCACGACGCATCAAGTAAACTTGATGCGCGACGCTCCCACGGCTTGTAGGCACACGGTTTCAGGTACTATTTCACTCCGCTCCCGCGGTACTTTTCACCATTCCCTCACGGTACTATCCGCTATCGGTCACCAGGGAATATTTAGGCTTAGCGGGTGGTCCCGCCAGATTCACACGGGATTTCTCGGGCCCCGTGCTACTTGGGTGTCTCTCAAACGAGCCGTTGATGTTTCGACTACGGGGGTCTTACCCTCTACGCCGGACCTTTCGCATGTCCTTCGCCTACATCAACGGTTTCTGACTCGTCTCACAGCCGGCAGACTGTGAAAGAGAGATCCCACAACCCCGTACACGCAACCCCTGCCGGGTCTCACACGTATACGGTTTGGCCTCATCCGGTTTCGCTCGCCACTACTCCCGGAATCACGGTTGTTTTCTCTTCCTGCGGGTACTGAGATGTTTCACTTCCCCGCGTTCCCTCCACTTGCCCTATGTGTTCAGGCAAGGGTGACAGCCCATGACGACTGCCGGGTTTCCCCATTCGGAAACCCCCGGATCAAAGCCTGGTTGACGACTCCCCGGGGACTATCGTGGCCTCCCACGTCCTTCATCGGTTCCTGGTGCCAAGGCATCCACCGTGCGCCCTTAAAAACTTGGCCACAGATGCTCGCGTCCACTGTGCAGTTCTCAAACAACGACCAACCACCCGTCACACACCGCTTACACGATGCTTTACCGGGGTCGGCACTGAAGGCAGCCTCACGGCCGTGCCCTCAGACACCCAACAGCGTGCCCGGCACCATCGCCACTCGTGATCAGCTTTCCACGCCCCGAAGAGCAGTACTCGCAGCCATGAGATGACCGACAGTGCCGAATAATCAACGTTCCACCCTTGAGCAACCAGCACCGGACATTCGCCGATGAACTGGCCTCTGACCGAGCGAACTCGGTTAGAAGTGCTCCTTAGAAAGGAGGTGATCCAGCCGCACCTTCCGGTACGGCTACCTTGTTACGACTTCGTCCCAATCGCCAGTCCCACCTTCGACAGCTCCCTCCCCACAAGGGGGTTGGGCCACCGGCTTCGGGTGTTACCGACTTTCGTGACGTGACGGGCGGTGTGTACAAGGCCCGGGAACGTATTCACCGCAGCAATGCTGATCTGCGATTACTAGCAACTCCGACTTCATGGGGTCGAGTTGCAGACCCCAATCCGAACTGAGACCGGCTTTTTGAGATTCGCTCCACCTCACGGTATCGCAGCTCATTGTACCGGCCATTGTAGCACGTGTGCAGCCCAAGACATAAGGGGCATGATGACTTGACGTCGTCCCCACCTTCCTCCGAGTTGACCCCGGCGGTCTCCTGTGAGTCCCCGTCACCCCGAAGGGCACGCTGGCAACACAGGACAAGGGTTGCGCTCGTTGCGGGACTTAACCCAACATCTCACGACACGAGCTGACGACAGCCATGCACCACCTGTACACCGACCACAAGGGGGGCACTATCTCTAATGCTTTCCGGTGTATGTCAAGCCTTGGTAAGGTTCTTCGCGTTGCGTCGAATTAAGCCACATGCTCCGCTGCTTGTGCGGGCCCCCGTCAATTCCTTTGAGTTTTAGCCTTGCGGCCGTACTCCCCAGGCGGGGAACTTAATGCGTTAGCTGCGGCACCGACGACGTGGAATGTCGCCAACACCTAGTTCCCACCGTTTACGGCGTGGACTACCAGGGTATCTAATCCTGTTCGCTCCCCACGCTTTCGCTCCTCAGCGTCAGTAATGGCCCAGAGATCCGCCTTCGCCACCGGTGTTCCTCCTGATATCTGCGCATTTCACCGCTACACCAGGAATTCCGATCTCCCCTACCACACTCTAGCTAGCCCGTATCGAATGCAGACCCGGGGTTAAGCCCCGGGCTTTCACACCCGACGTGACAAGCCGCCTACGAGCTCTTTACGCCCAATAATTCCGGACAACGCTTGCGCCCTACGTATTACCGCGGCTGCTGGCACGTAGTTAGCCGGCGCTTCTTCTGCAGGTACCGTCACTTGCGCTTCTTCCCTGCTGAAAGAGGTTTACAACCCGAAGGCCGTCATCCCTCACGCGGCGTCGCTGCATCAGGCTTTCGCCCATTGTGCAATATTCCCCACTGCTGCCTCCCGTAGGAGTCTGGGCCGTGTCTCAGTCCCAGTGTGGCCGGTCGCCCTCTCAGGCCGGCTACCCGTCGTCGCCTTGGTGAGCCATTACCTCACCAACAAGCTGATAGGCCGCGGGCTCATCCTGCACCGCCGGAGCTTTTAACCCCCACACATGAGTGCGGGAGTATTATCCGGTATTAGACCCCGTTTCCAGGGCTTGTCCCAGAGTGCAGGGCAGATTGCCCACGTGTTACTCACCCGTTCGCCACTAATCCCCACCGAAGTGGTTCATCGTTCGACTTGCATGTGTTAAGCACGCCGCCAGCGTTCGTCCTGAGCCAGGATCAAACTCTCCGTGAATGTTTTCCCGTAATCGGGAATGACACACACGAGAGCGGAACAGTCAGGCGGAATAAGCCCGACCGTTCACAGCGTCCTCGCTGTATGTTTTCTTCAAAGGAACCTCGCCCCAACCATCGTGATGATGAGCTGGAGACGGGGTATCAACATATCTGGCGTTGATTTTTGGCACGCTGTTGAGTTCTCAAGGAACGGACGCTTCCTTTGTACTCACCCTCTCGGGCTTTCCTCCGGGCTTTTCCCTTCGGTCTTGCGTTTCCGACTCTATCAGACCGTTTCCGGTCCCGATTCCCTGTCGGCGGGGATTGTCAAGGGCTTTGGACTTTCGCCTGTCGGCCTTTCGACATTCACTACGTTAGCCGATCCCCTCTGCAACTCATAATCGAGTTCCGCGAGTTCGAATTCAGGCATGCAGGCACGCCGAATGCGCCCTCAGCGAGGGAGAGTCGTTAGTAGTGGGTTGGTCGCTTCCGGCTGCAGGCGATTGCCGTACCCGGGTCAAGCGGCTCGGGCTACATTACGCACCCTGCCAAGACGCGTCAACTTGGCCGACGTCTCGGCGTATGAGCCCGATACGGGCTAACCGTAGGGTCGTTGGTGATCCAGAACCGCCACGGCTGGACGGCGCCCTCGCCGGACACTCCGGTGCGGGGACCGTTGCTTACCTGATGAGAGGGGACGGGTGTACCGGCCAGCATCCTCAAGGGTGTCTCGCCCGTAGTGCACGCGTCCGTGCCGTCCAGGGAGCGGTCGACGTCCAGGGCGGTGGCCAGGCGGGCGGGGCCTTTGGCCAGTTCTTTGTCATTTCGGGCCGAGAGTCGACGTTTGCGGGCCAGCTCGGCGCCCTCGACGATCTCGCCGGCGCGGAGCAGGACCCCCCTCGCCGTGCCCTCCGGGCCGCACACCAGGTTCATGCAGTGCCACATGCCGTAGGTGAAGTAGACGTACACATGCCCGGGCGGACCGAACATCACGCCATTGCGGGCCGTAGGACCTCTGTATGCGTGGGACGCGGGGTCGTTACCGCCGTCGTAGGCCTCGACCTCTGTGATGCGCAGGACGATCGGGCCGTCGGGGGTCGTACGGACGACGAGGCGGCCCAGGAGGTCGGGGGCGACCTCCAGTACAGCGCGGTCGAAGAACTCTCTGGGGAGTGGCTTACGGTCCGGGGGCGCGATCATGGCGTCCGAGCCTAGTCCAGGCGCGCTTGTGCCAAGGGGTGGTCAAGGTTCCGTCCGCTTGCCAGGGTGTGGCGCGGAACCGGGCGCGGTCGGTTCGCGTTTGTAGGGATCAAGGGTCCATACGTAAAGGGAGAGTCATGGCGTTCAAGAAGCTGCTCGCGAGCCTGGGGGCCGGCGGGGCTTCGGTGGAGACGGTGCTGACCGAGGTCAACGTCGTTCCGGGCGGGGTCGTCCAGGGCGAGGTGCGGATCCAGGGTGGTTCCGTCGCCCAGGAGATCCAGGGGCTCTCGGTCGGGCTACAGGCCAAGGTCGAGGTCGAGAGCGGTGACCAGGAGTACAAGCAGGACATCGAGTTCACGAAGGTGCGGCTGGGCGGTGCCTTCGAGCTACAGGCGGGGACCGCGCACAACGTGCCGTTCGGGCTGGAGATCCCGTGGGAGACGCCGATCACGATGATCGACGGTCAGTCGCTGCGGGGCATGCACATCGGGGTGAGCACCGAGCTGGCGATCGCACGTGCCGTGGACTCCAGTGACCTCGACCCGGTCAACGTGCATCCGCTGCCGGCGCAGAAGGCTCTCCTGGACGCCTTCATCCGGCTGGGCTTCCGCTTCAAGAACGCGGACATGGAGCGCGGTCACATCCGGGGGACGCGGCAGAAGCTGCCGTTCTACCAGGAGATCGAGTTCCAGCCGCCGTCGCAGTACCGCGGGCTGAACCAGGTCGAGTTGAGCTTCGTGGCCGACGAGAACGCGATGGACGTCATCCTGGAGATGGACAAGAAGCCCGGCCTGTTCAGTGAGGGCAGTGACACCTTCCGCTCCTTCCAGGTGGGTCTGCACGACTTCCAGGGGACGGACTGGGCGGCGTACCTCAACCAGTGGCTGTCCGAGGTCGGCAGCAAGCGCAACTGGTTCTAGGCTCGGTGTCCACTGAAGAATCCGATCAGGAGGTACCGAGGTGACCGAGCTCAATCGGCGGCCGCTCCCCCATGACTTCCACCCGCCCGTGCCGTCGTTCACGGTGACGAGCGAGGACGTCGAGCCGGGGGCCGCGCTCAAGGACGCTCAGGTCTACGCGGCCGGCAACACCTCGCCGCAGCTGCGGTGGGAGGGCTTCCCGCCCGAGACCAAGAGTTTCGCCGTGACCTGTTACGACCCGGACGCCCCTACGGGGAGCGGGTTCTGGCACTGGACGGTGTTCGACATCCCGGCCTCGGTGACCGAGCTGCCGGAGGGGGCGGGCAGCGGCAAGTTCGAGGGGCTGCCGGAGGGCGCGGTACAGGTGCGGAACGACTACGGGTCGAAGGACTTCGGTGGTGCCGCGCCGCCGCCCGGGGACGGGCCGCACCGTTATGTGTTCACGGTGTACGCCGTGGACGCGGAGAAGCTCGGTCCGGACTCGGACGTTTCTCCCGCGGTCGTCGGTTTCAACCTGCGGTTCCACACGCTGGCGCGTGCCCAGCTGATCGGTGAGTACGAGGTTCCCGCCGAAGACTGACGTTCATGGAACGTTTGCCCGCCTCTGGTCATGGAATTGATCAGGGGCGGGCATTTTTTATTGCGTTGTCCATCTCGGCGTGCCCGGCCAGAGTTGATCCAAGCCCGCCGCGCGGTGGGCCGGTTGCACATGGGAGGTGGGCTGGATGCGGGACACGCTGGTGCTGAACGCGAGCTTCGAGCCGCTGTCGACGGTGTCGTTGAATCGAGCCGTCGTTCTGGTGCTCCAGGACAAGGCTGTCGTCGAGCAGGCCCACCCCGAACTGCGTATGCGCGGAGCCGAGGTCGATATACCGGCCCCCCGGGTGATCCGGTTGTGCAGGTACGTGAGGGTGCCGTTCCGAAGACAAGCTCCGTGGTCGAGGCGCGGTGTGCTGGTCCGGGACCGGCACCGGTGCGCGTACTGCGGCAGGCGGGCGACGACGGTCGACCATGTGGTGCCGAGGGCGCAGGGGGGTCAGGACTCCTGGCTGAACACGGTGGCGTCGTGCGCGGAGGACAACCACCGCAAGGCGGCGCGGACTCCGGAGCAGGCGGGGATGCCGTTGCTGCGGCATCCGTTCGAGCCGACGCCCGCCGACGCGATGCTGCTCGCGCTGGCGGCCGAGGATTTTGAAGCGCTGCCGGGTTGGTTGGCTCGGGACGCTGCCTGAACTGAGCGCCGTAGGGGCGTGGTTGGTCGTCGGGTGCGCGTCGTGTGTGGCTGATCGCGCAATCCCCGCGCCCCTTAGGGGCGCGGGGATTGGCGTAGGTCCAGAAGTGACCGTCAGTCGATGGACGGCTTCTCGCGGCGTTGGCGTTCCGAATTGCCGTCCGAGTTGCCGGAGTTGCCTCCGCCGCCTCCCGAACCGCCGCCGAACGGGCCCATGTTGCCCATCGCGCCGGAGAGACCCTTGAGGGCGTCGCCGATCTCGCTGGGGACGATCCAGAGCTTGTTGGCGTCGCCTTCGGCGATCTTCGGGAGCATCTGGAGGTACTGGTAGGAGAGGAGCTTCTGGTCGGCGTCGCCGGCGTGGATCGCCTCGAACACCGTACGGACGGCCTGCGCTTCACCCTCTGCGCGCAGGGCCGCGGCCTTGGCCTCACCTTCGGCGCGCAGGATCTGGGACTGCTTCTCACCTTCGGCGGTGAGGATGGCGGCCTGGCGCGTGCCTTCCGCGGTGAGGATCGCGGCGCGCTTGTCACGGTCGGCGCGCATCTGCTTCTCCATCGAGTCCTGGATGGAGGTGGGGGGCTCGATTGCCTTGAGTTCGACGCGGTTCACGCGGATGCCCCACTTGCCCGTCGCCTCGTCGAGGACTCCGCGCAGGGCCGCGTTGATCTCCTCGCGGGAGGTCAGGGTCCGCTCCAGGTCCATGCCGCCGATGATGTTGCGGAGCGTGGTGACCGTGAGCTGCTCAATTGCCTGGATGTAGCTGGCCACTTCGTAGGTCGCGGCCCGCGCGTCCGTCACCTGGTAGTAGATGACCGTGTCGATGTTGACGACCAGGTTGTCCTGGGTGATCACCGGCTGCGGCGGGAACGGTACGACCTGTTCGCGCAGGTCGATGCGGTTGCGGATCGTGTCGATGAACGGGACGACGATGTTGAGTCCCGCGTTGAGTGTCCGTGTGTAGCGGCCGAACCGCTCCACGATCGCGGCACTTGCCTGCGGGATGACCTGGATCGTCTTGATCAAAGCGATGAAGACCAACACCACCAGGATGATCAAGACGATGATGACCGGTTCCATCGTGCTCCCCGTACCCTTCTCCGCCTCGGCGCTTTCGGAAGATCTTATGGTTGTTGAAGATCTTGCTGGTCGAGTCTGTCAGACCGTCACGCAACTCGTGTGCTGTTCGGTTCAGTTGAGACCTGCGAGGTCACCAGTCGTGTCCTGCGAGGTCATCGGTCGAGTCCCGCGAGGTCAGATGACGATCGCGGTGGCTCCCTCGATCTCCACGACGTCCACCTCCTGGCCCGGTTCGTAGGCACGGTCGGTGTCGAGCGAGCGGGCCGACCAGATCTCTCCGGCCAGCTTGATCCGGCCGCCGCCTGAGCCGTCGACGCGCTCCAGGACGACGGCCTGTTTGCCCTTCAAGGCATCGATGCCCGTGGCGAGTTGGGGCAGCGTCGCGCGGTGCCGGGTAGCGATGGGTCGTACGACCGCGATGAGAGCGACCGAGACGACGACGAAGACGAGGACCTGGACGACGAGGTCCCCGCCGATTCCCGCGGTTCCGGCGGCCGCTACGGCGCCGACGGCGAACATGCCGAACTCCGGCATCGTGGTCACCACGAGAGGAATCCCGAGTGCTGCCGCGCCGACGAGCCACCACACCCATGCGCCGATGTCGTTCACATGGTCAATGGTAGGGCTGCGGGTCCCGTCACGGACAGGGCGCATATGTCCCTACACCCGCTTCTTACAAGGCAGTTCAGGCCATGGGGAGACCGTGTGCGGTCCAGCGGTCGCCGACCTGCTCCACGATGAGGGGGAGACCGAAGCACAACGACAGGTTCCGGGCGGTGAGTTCGAGCTCCAGCGGGCCCGCGGCGAGGACCTTGCCCTGACGGATCAGCAGGACGTGGGTGAAGCCGGGGGCGATCTCCTCGACGTGGTGCGTGACCATGATCATGGAGGGGGCGATCGGGTCGCGGGCGAGGCGGCCGAGGCGGCGTACGAGGTCCTCGCGGCCGCCGAGGTCGAGGCCGGCGGCGGGCTCGTCGAGGAGGAGCAGCTCGGGGTCGGTCATCAGGGCGCGGGCGATGAGGGTGCGCTTGCGCTCGCCCTCGGACAGCGTGCCGAACCTGCGGTCCAGGTAGTCGCTCATGCCGAGGCGGTCGAGGAAGGCGCGGGCGCGCTGCTCGTCGATGTCCTCGTAGTCCTCGTTCCACCCGGCGGTCATGCCGTAGGCGGCGGTCAGGACGGTCTGGAGGACGGTCTGGCGCTTGGGGAGCTTCTCGGCCATGGCGATGCCGGCGACGCCGATGCGGGGGCGCAGTTCGAAGACGTCGACCTTGCCGAGGGTCTCGCCGAGGATGGTGGCGGTGCCGCTGCTGGGGAACAGGTAGCTGGACGCGACGTTCAGGAGCGTGGTCTTGCCGGCGCCGTTCGGGCCGAGGATGACCCAGCGCTCGCCCTCCTTGACCGACCAGGAGACCTGGTCCACCAGAGCCCGGCCCTCCCGGACCACGGTTACGTCCTCCAGCTCCAGAACATCGCTCATGAGCGCGCTGTCTCCCATTGCATCGTCGGCCTGTCTCGGCTGTCGCGTGCGCCGGTAGGCGCAGCCCTCGAAGAAATCTACGCCACCGGCCGGGCGGTCCATTCCATCGGTCCTGTCCTTAGGGTGGACGCCATGCTTTCGGAACCACGCTCAGGGCGCCTCGCCGCCTGGGGAAATGCCCTGTTGGCCGGACTTGTCTCGCCGGACGACGCCGTGCTCGCCATCGTGGGCGAGGACGCCGTGCACCGGGTGGAGGGACTGCCGGGCGAGTCGGCACCCGTCGGACTGACCCTCGCCCTGGGGCGCCTGCGCACCCTCGGGGCGACCGGCCTGCGGGTGGCCCTGCCCACCTCGGGACACCCACTGGGGCTCAGCGGCCCGCCCGACTTCAACGCCCGGGCCCTTGAGGCCGAGGAGGCGGTGATCTGCTACGGCGTCGCGCTCGGCCTCGTTCCCGAGGTCTACGAGGCCGGTCCCACCGGTGACGTCCATGTCGAGGTCGTGTGGCACTGCCTGCCGGTGCGGGAGGCGCCGCCCGCCGACGTGCCCTCGCTCGGGGAGGCCGAGCGGGAGCTGGCGGAGGCGCTGCGGGACGCTACGGCGGTGTTGTCGCGGCTCGATGTCGCCGGGTCGGGGCCGGTGGCCGAGGCCGCGGTCGACGCGTATCGGGCGCGGGCGGAGCGGGGGCGGGAGGTGTTGGCGCCGGGGTATCCGCCGCGGGCGGTGCGGGTGCTGGAACTGGCGCAGCGGGTGGGGTTGCTGGTGTCCGTGGCGTACGAGAACGGGCCCGGGGGTGCGGTGAGCGCGTCCGAGATGGGGGCGCGGGCCGAAGCGTTGCGGCCGGTGGAGCGGACGGCTCGGCGGGCGCAGGTCGCGGCGTACAACTCCGTTGTGGAGGAGCGGGAGAAGGGGGTCCGCTGAATGTTCCGTTGCGTGGGTGCCCTGTGTTGGGGTGCCCTGTGTTGGGGTGCCCTGTGTTGGGGTGCCCTGTGTTGGGGTGGGCGCCGCTGGGGTGGGCGCCGCTGGGGTGGGCGCCGCTGGGGGCTCCGCCCCCAGACCCCCGATCGGCCCTGAAGGGGCCTCGTCCTCAAACGCCGGACGGGCTGAACAATGCCGGGCCTGTATGCAAGAAGAGGGGCCCCGCGAGTCGTCGTTGACTCGCGGGGCCCCTCTTTTGTGGTGTGGGCGTCAGTCGTTGATGCCCTTGTTGCCGAACGCGGGGTTCAGCAGGCCGATGACGTTGACGCTGTCGCCGACGACGTTGACCGGGACGTGGACCGGGACCTGGACGGTGTTGCCCGAACCGACACCCGGGGACTTCACGGCCGCGCCGTCGGCACCGGCGTCGGCGAAAGCGGCACCGGCGGAGGCGCCGGCGGCGATACCGGCGACGGTGAGGGCCACAGCGGCCTTCTTGGCGATGTTCATGGGAAGCGTTCCTCCTGCGATTGCGTGACCGACCCGGCCGCGGGTCGTGCGCTGATCAACGCACGGAACGGCGGAAACGGCACGGACATCCGCGTTTGACTGCCCGTTCGGATCATTGGCGCGACAAGCCGACCAGGTGACCAGGTGACGAGCGGACCGGCCTCCCAGGGAGCGCCCTGGGAGGCCGGAGGTCACTGTCGCGGAGCGACGTGCGTCAGCTGTTGACGCCCAGGTTGCCGAAGGCGGGGTTCAGGACGCCGATGACGTTCACGCTGTTGCCGACCGCGTTCACCGGGACGTGCACCGGGACCTGGATGACGTTGCCCGAGCCGACGCCGGGCGAACCGGCGGCCTGGCCGTTCGCCAGGCCGTCGGCGGAGGCCAGCCCGGCACCGGCGGCCACCAGCCCGCCGGCCACCATCGTCACGGCCGCTGCCTTCTTCAGGTTCTTCACTTCTGAGCCCTCCTAGCGATCACCGCGGCAGGCGCCGCAGCATGCACTGGAGAACGGTGGAGATCCACGAAGGATGCGCCATTCGAGGGACATTCCCACGACGGTATGAATCTCAGCCCGGAACGGGACGCTCCGTGTTGCCGTCACGCCACCACTGCGACACCGCTCACCTGGTCAGACCGTGGCGTACGGCGAACAGGGCGGCCTGGGTGCGGTCCGCCAGGTCGAGTTTCATCAGGATGTTCGAGACGTGGGTCTTGACCGTCTTCTCGGAGAGCACGAGGGCGCGGGCTATCTCGCGGTTGGAGCGGCCGTCGGCGATCAGGCCGAGCACCTCACGCTCCCGCTCGGTGAGCGAACCGCCCCTGCCCTGTCCCGAGTTGGACTCCTCCTGGGACAACAGGACGCCTGCGACCTCGGGTTGGAGCAGGATGTGGCCCGCGTGGACGGAGCGGATGGCGCCGGCCAGGGCGCCCGGGTCCACGTCCTTGTAGACGTATCCGGCGGCGCCCGCGCGCAGGGCCGGGATCACCGTGCGCTGTTCGGTGAAGCTGGTGACGATCAACACGCGCGCGGGGAGGTCGAGTTCGCGGAGTCTGCGCAGCGCGTCGATGCCGTCCATGCCCGGCATCTTGACGTCCATGAGGACGACGTCGGGCTTCAACTCCTCGGTGCGGGCGACTCCTTCGGCACCGTCGGCCGCCTCGCCGACGACCTCGATGTCGTCCTGCACCTCCAGGAAGGTGCGCAGGCCCCGGCGGACCACCTGGTGGTCGTCGACGATGAGCACCTTGATCGGTTCAGCCACCGGGGACCTCCATCTCGATCGTGGTGCCCTTTCCGGGCGCCGATTCCACGGTCAGCGTGCCGCCGACGCCGTTCGTCCGGTCCCGCATGGAGACCAGCCCCAGGTGGCGTCCGGCGCGGCGGATCGACTGGGGCTCGAAGCCGCTGCCGTCGTCGGTGATCCGGAGGACCGCTCCGCAGCCGTGCCGCTCCAGGGTCACGGCGACGTGCTCCGCGCCGGAGTGGCGCAGCGCGTTGTGCAGGGCCTCCTGGGCGACGCGGAGCAGGGCCTCCTCCTGGGCGGCGGGAACGGCGCGGAAGCCGCGGCCGGTGAAGGTCACGCGCGCGGTGTGGGCGCGGTCGAGGACCTGGATCTGGGTGCGCAGGGTGGCGATCAGTCCGTCCTCGTCGAGGGCGGCGGGGCGCAACTCGACCACTGCGGCGCGCAGTTCGTCCGCGGCCTCGGCGGCGAGCGCGGCCACCTGCTGGAGTTCGCCCTTGGCGCGGGAGGGGTCGCGGTCCACGAGGGTGGCGGCGGCCTGTGCGGTGAGGCGGAGCGAGAACAGCTTCTGGGCCACCGCGTCGTGCAGTTCGTGGGCCAGGCGGGAGCGTTCCTCGGCGATGGTCAACTCGCGGCTGCGCTCGTACAGGCGGGCGTTGGTGAGGGCGATGGCCGCGTGCTGGGCGAGGATGGAGAGGAGTTCCTCGTCCTCCTCGGTGAAGCCGCAACTGCCGTCCCGCTTGGGGCAGTTCTTGTTGGCGAGGAAGAGCGCGCCGATGACCTCGTCGTCGTCGCGGATGGGCAGGCCCAGGAAGTCGGACATGTCGGGGTGGGCCGAGGGCCAGCCTTCGAAGCGCGGGTCCTTGCGCACGTCCGCGAGGCGCTCGGCCTTGGCCTCGTGCAGCATCGCGGCGAGGATGCCGTGCTGGCGCGGGAGCGGGCCGATGGCCTTCCACTGGGCGTCGCTGACACCGTCGACCACGAACTGGGCGAAGCCGCCGTGGTCGTCGGGGACGCCGAGGGCGGCGTACTGCGCGTCGAGCAGCTCGCGGGCCGAGGCGACGATCGTCTTGAGGACGTCGCGCACCTCCAGATGCCTGCTCATGGCCAGCAGCGCGGAACTCACCGCCGCGAGGCCGGACCGTGGACCTTGACTCATGTCCTCACGGTACCGGCGGGGTCTGACAACGCGGATCGGGCCGGTGACGGCCGTCGTCTGGTCCGGTGGACCTAGGGCGAAGGGCCCCTGTGGATGCGGCCCGGGCCCGACGCGGCGGGGGCGGTCCCGTTCCTACGTTGGGGGCACGCCGACGGAGGCGTAGTGGACGAGGGGACGTGTGTGTCATGTCGGTAGCGATCATCACGGGAGCGTCCAAGGGACTGGGGCGGGCACTCGCCGAGGCCCTGGCCGAGCGGGGCTGGGACCTGGTGCTCGACGCCAGGACCGAGGGGGTGCTCACAGAAGCCGCGGTTGCCGTCGCCGCGTACGGCACGCGCGTGGAGGCCGTTCCCGGGGATGTCACGGACGCCGTTCACCGGGCCGAGCTGGTGGCCGCGGCGGGGAAGCTGGGCGGCGTCGACCTGGTCGTCAGCAACGCGAGCGCGCTGGGCGCCGAGCCGCTCGTACGCCTGGAGGAGCTGCCCCTGGACGGGTTGCGGCGGGCGCTGGAGGTGAACGTGGTGGCCGCGCTGGGGCTGGTCCAGGAGGCGCTGCCGCCGCTGCGGGCCTCGCGGGCGGGTGCGGTGATCGCGGTCAGCTCGGACGCGGCGGCGGAGGCGTACGAGACGTGGGGCGGCTACGGGGCGTCCAAGGCTGCCCTCGACCATCTCGCGGCCGTGCTCGGCGCCGAGGAACCCGGACTGCGGGTGTGGGCGGTCGACCCCGGAGACATGGGCACGGACCTGTACGCGGCGGCCGTACCGGACGACGACGATCCCCGGCCGTCGCCGACCTCCGTGGTACCGGCCTTCCTACGACTGCTGGACGAGCGTCCGGCGAGCGGGCGCTACGGCGCACCGGCCCTCCTGGAGGAGCGATGACCGTGGCCGTGCGGGTCCCGGAGGAACTGTCCGCGCGCGTGCCCGCCGAGCAGCGCGGGCCCGGGCTCGACCGGGACGCCGTACGACTGCTCGTGTCGCGGGGTACCGAGGTGTCGCATCACGCGTTCGTGGAACTGCCTCGGCTGCTGCGGGCCGGGGATCTGCTGGTCGTGAACACGTCGCCGACGCTCGCCGCGGCGGTGGACGGGTGGATCGGGCACGCACGCGTGGTGGTGCATTTCTCCACGCGGGGCGATGACGGGCGGTGGGCGGTCGAGCTGCGGGAGCCGGACGGAAAGGGCACCACACGCGCGCGTGCGGGCGGCCCGGCCGGTGTGGAGGTGCGGCTGCCTGGAGGGGTGCGGCTGGTCCTGGAGGAGCCGCTGAGCGGGCGGGGTGAGCGGTTGTGGTGGGCGCGGGCGCTGGTGCCGGACCTGGGAGCACCCGAGCCCGGGACGCCGAGGACGGCAGCCCCGGGGCCGGCCGTGCCCGGGACGAGTGCCGCGGAGCCGGAGGCGGTGGGCCCGGACGTGCCCGGGGCGGAGTCGCCGGGCTTCGGGACGCCCGGGCCTGGAGGGCCGGTGTCGAGCGTGGCCGCACTGCTCCGGGAGCACGGGCGGCCCATTCGTTACTCCTATACGGAGCGCGATCAGCCGCTCTCCGTCTACCAGACGGTGTTCTCGCTGCCCACGGAGGACGGGTCGGGCAGTGCGGAGATGCCCAGTGCGGCGCGGCCCTTCACCGCGCGGCTGGTGGCGGAGCTGGTGAGTCGGGGGGTGCAGTTCGCGCCGATCACGCTGCACACCGGGGTGGCGTCGGCCGAGGTGCATGAGCCGCCGTATCCGGAGCGGTTCGCGGTGTCGGAGGTGTCGGCCCGGTTGATCAACGCGGCCCGGGCCGGGGACGGGCGGGTGATCGCGGTCGGGACCACCGCCGTGCGGGCCGTCGAGTCCGCCGCCGGGGTCGACGGGGTCGTACGCGCGCGTGCGGGCTGGACGGATCTCGTCGTGACGCCGGAGCGAGGTGTGCGGGTCGTGGACGGGCTGCTGACGGGGCTGCACGAGCCGGAGGCCTCGCATCTGCTGATGCTGGAGGCGGTCGCCGGGCGGACTGCCGTAGGCCGGAGTTATGAGGAGGCGCTGCGCGGGCTCTACCTGTGGCACGAGTTCGGGGACGTGCATCTCATCCTCCCGGAGGAGGGTCCTCACACGGTGCATTGCTCCCGCAACTGCGGGTGAGGTTGATGTGCGGTCGATGTGAGCCCGCACATAGGGCGCAGATCACGTACTAGCGGACATAGGAGATATGGGCGCCCCGCCTGAGCGGGACGTACGGTCCCGTCTGTCCCGTTTTGCCCTGGACCGGTCAACTACCCGGGATCGTACGTCACACCTTTGCCAGGGGTTTTTGCGGCCGCTAAGAATTGCAGCCGTCGCTCAGCGCCGCGGATCCCGTCCGCGGCGTTTGTGCCGGAAGCACCCGCGTCCCCCGCCGGACGGTGAGCGACCTCCGCGCAATTCGAAGAGGTCCATCCGCCATGCCCAAGAACTCGAACACTCCTGGTCATAGTCGCCTGACCAAGCTGAACAAGCTGACGAAGCGGCACAAGATCGCGCTCGCCGGTGTCGCCACGCTCGGCGCCGCCGCCCTCGCCTTCTCCGCGGTGCCCGGCGACGCGGGGACGACCACGAGCGACGCCGCGACCTCGACGAAGATCGCGTACAGCTCGGAGCCCATCAAGGGCGTCAAGGCCAGCGTCACCGACCAGCTCGCCGGTGCCAGTGTGAAGACCGAGGCGATCCAGGCGAAGGCCGACGCCAAGGCGAAGGCGGCGAAGGCCAAGGTCGACGCCGCCGCGAAGAAGAAGGCCGCCGCCGAAGCCGCCGCCAAGAAGAAGGCGGAGGCCGCGCGCAAGGCCAAGAAGGCCGCGAGCCGCTCCACCGAGCGCGTCAAGATCCAGCCCGTCGCCGCGACGACGTACTCCAACAACCTCAACGGCTGGATCAACCACGCCCTGGCGATCATGAAGCAGAAGGGCATCCCGGGCTCGTACAACGGCCTGTACAAGAACATCATGCGGGAGTCCTCGGGCAACCCGAGCGCCATCAACGGCTGGGACGTCAACGCGGTCAACGGCACCCCGTCGATCGGTCTGCTCCAGGTCATCCAGCCGACGTTCAACGCGTACCACGTCTCCGGTACCTCGTCGAACATCTACGACCCGGTCGCCAACATCACCGCCGCCGCCAACTACGCGGCCGACCGGTACGGCTCGATCGACAACGTCAACAGCGCGTACTGAGACGCGTACCGAGGCCTCCGGCGGACCTCTGGGTCTCGGTATCGACGCCGAAGGGCGGCACCCCCACCAGGGGCGCCGCCCTTCGGCGTCGTAGCTGAACAGCCGTTGCGGAACGGCTACTTGCGCATGACCTCGGGCTCGTGGCGGCGCAGGAAGCGGGCCACGAAGAAGCCGCAGATCACGCCGAGGACGATCAGGGCGGCCATGTCCATGCCCCAGGCGCCGACGGTGTGCTCCCACAGCGGGTCGGTGCTGTCGCCGGGCTTGGGCGGGCTGATCTTGTTGAAGTCCAGCGTGGCGCCCGCGGCGCCGACCGCCCAGCGCGAGGGCATCAGGAACGAGAACTGGTTGACGCCGACCGCGCCGTTCAGGGTGAACAGGCAGCCGGTGAACACGACCTGGATGATCGCGAACATGACCAGCAGCGGCATGGTCTTCTCGGCCGTCTTCACCAGCGAGGAGATGATCAGGCCGAACATCATCGCGGTGAAGCCGAGGCCCATGATCGGGATGCAGAGTTCGAACATGGTCTGGGTGCCGAGGACCAGGCCCTGCTTCGGGATCTCGCGGCTGGCGAAGCCGATGACGCCGACCATCAGGCCCTGGAGCGCGGTGATCACACCGAGCACGAACACCTTGGACATCAGGTACGCGGAACGGGACAGGCCGGTCGCGCGCTCCCGTTCGTAGATGACCCGTTCCTTGATCAGCTCGCGGACGGAGTTGGCCGCGCCGGCGAAGCACGCGCCGACCGCGAGGATCAGCAGGACCGTGGTGGCCGTGCCGTTCGGGATGATCTGACCGTTCGCCCTGGGCGGGTTGGGCAGCAGGCTGTTGCCCGAGTCGATGAGCAGGCTCACCGCGCCCAGGACGCCCGGCAGGATCACCATCAGGGCCAGGAAGCCCTTGTCGGAGGCGATCACCCCGACATAGCGGCGCACCAGCGTGACGAACTGGGACATCCAGCCCTGCGGCTTCGGCGGCTTCATCGCCTGCATCGGCGGCATCTGTACGGACTGCGGAGCAATCGCGTCGATGTCCGCGGCGTACATCTGGTAGTGCTGCGAGCCCTTCCAGCGCCCGGCCCAGTCGTAGTCGCGGTAGTTCTCGAAGGCGGAGAAGACGTCGGCCCAGGTGTCGTAGCCGAAGAAGTTCAGCGCCTCCTCGGGCGGGCCGAAGTAGGCGACGGAGCCGCCCGGTGCCATCACCAACAGCTTGTCGCAGATCGCCAGTTCGGCCACGGAGTGGGTGACGACGAGAACCGTGCGGCCGTCGTCGGCGAGGCCGCGCAGCAGCTGCATGACATCGCGGTCCATGCCCGGGTCGAGGCCCGAGGTGGGCTCGTCCAGGAAGATCAGCGAGGGCTTGGTGAGGAGTTCCAGGGCCACCGAGACGCGCTTGCGCTGGCCGCCGGAGAGGGAGGTGATCTTCTTCTCTTTGTGGATGTCGAGCTTCAGCTCGCGCAGCACCTCGTCGATACGGGCCTCGCGCTCGGCGCCCGTGGTGTCGGCGGGGAAGCGCAGCTTGGCCGCGTACTTGAGGGCCTTCTTGACGGTCAGTTCCTTGTGCAGAATGTCGTCCTGCGGGACCAGACCGATGCGCTGGCGCAGCTCGGCGAACTGCTTGTAGAGGTTCCGGTTGTCGTAGAGGACGTCGCCCTGGTTGGCGGGCCGGTAGCCGGTGAGCGCCTTGAGCAGGGTCGACTTTCCGGACCCGGACGGGCCGATGACCGCGATCAGCGACTTCTCCGGTACGCCGAAGGAGACGTCCTTGAGGATCTGCTTGCCGCCGTCGACCTCGACGGTCAAGTGCCGTGCGGAGAAGGAGATTTCACCGGTGTCGACGAACTCTTCGAGCCGGTCGCCGACCAGGCGGAACGTGGAGTGGCCGACGCCGACGATGTCGTTCGGGCCGAGCAGCGCGGAGCCGCCCTTGGTGATCGGCTGGCCGTTGACGTACGTGCCGTTGTGCGAGCCCAGGTCACGGATCTCGAAGCGGCCGTCGGGCGTCGCGTGGAACTCGGCGTGGTGGCGCGAGACCTGGAGGTCGGAGACCACCAACTCGTTCTCCAGCGCACGGCCGATGCGCATCACGCGCCCCAGCGAGAACTGGTGGAACGTGGTCGGGCTTCGGTCGCCGTAGACCGACGGCGCCCCCGCGCCGACGCCGGATCCCTGCTGCGGCGGAATGTTCGCGGCGGCCGGCGGCGGCTGGTAACGCTGCTGCTCGGGCGTCTGCGCCGGGGCCGGGGCCTGCTGCGACGGTGCCTGCTGCGCCCAACCGGGGCCCGCGCCCTGTGCGGCGTAGGGCTGTTGCTGCGGCTGGGCCTGCGGCGTCGCCACGGCGGCCGCGGCACCTGAGAGGTTCAGGCGCGGGCCGTCGGTCGCGTTGCCCAGGTACACGGACGAGCCAGGGCCGATCTCCATCTGATGGATGCGCTGGCCCTGCACGAACGTGCCGTTGGTGCTGCCGTGGTCGTCGATGACCCAACTCCGGCCGCCCCAGCTGATCGTGGCGTGCCGCCAGGAGACCCTGGCGTCGTCGACCACGACGTCCCCCTGCGGATCACGTCCGAGGGAGTAGGGCCTGGACGCGTCGAGCGTCCAGGTCCGTCCATTCAATTCCAGTACGAGTTCCGGCACTCCATGCCCCACTGAGTAGTCCCCCGAGTTACCCCCATCACAGGGAGTCTAGGGATGGCGAACATCGTCGGGAACTATTTCAGGCTGCACCCCCTGACCGAAAGTCGGGCCTTGTGAAGACCACGTCCATACGCTTCCGTCGGTTCCGTTGACGGGGTTGAAACCGGCCCGGAGAGTGGTAATCCACGCGAGGGGGACATGCGTGGTGTCCGCACCGCGCCGCGGATCGGGGGGTCTGCCATGAACTCAGCGACGAGTGTCAGGACGGCGAACTACGACACGAGGGTGCCCTGGATCGACGTCCTGCTGTCCGCGGTCGCGGCGGTCAGTTGGGCCCTGATCGGCATGGCGGGCACGGCGGCGCTCGGCCTGCACCTGCTGGGCGCCGACGCGACGGGCTCGCTCGGCCCGATGACCGCGGCGGTGGTGGCCCTCGGAGCGGGCGGCTCGGTCACCCCGACCGGCGATGTATCGGCCTTCGGCCTGACCGGCGCACAAGCGACGACGGCCGTCACGATCACCCCGCTGGGCGTGAGCCTCGTGGGCGCGCTCCTGCTGTCGTACTTCTTCCTACGATCCTTGCGGGCGGCCGGAGTTGTGATCGCCCCGGCCGAACTCCTCGCGCGCGCGGGCTCGGTGATCGCGCTCTTCGTGGCGATGCTCGGCGGGCTGGCCTGGGCGGGCCACGACGTCATCACGATCGACGGCAGCAAACTGGGCCTGGACAAACTGACGGGTGGCGGCGGTAGCGGCGGCGGGGTGAACATCCCCGGCCTCGGCGACATCGGTGACATCGGCGGGCTGCTGCCGGGCAAGATCAGTGACCTGGTCAAGGCGAAGGCGGCGATCGGCTTCACGGTCGACACGGCACCGACGTTGCTGGGCGGCCTGGGCTGGTCGGCCGGCATCCTCCTCATCGCCCTGCTGGCATCCCGCCGTACCCCCCTCCCCCGCGGCTGGGAGGCCGTCCACCGCGTCGTACGCCCGGCCGCGTCCGCGCTCGTGGCGGTACTGCTGGTCGCGGTGGCGGCGGGCCTCGCGGCGGCGGCGTACGCGGCGATCGGCGACGACCACCCGAAACGCATCGCGGGCGCGGCCCTGCTGGGCGCTCCCAACGGGGTCTGGCTCGGCATCCCGATCGGCCTCTTCGTCCCCTGGGACGGCAGGGCGACGGGCGAACTCGCGAAGCTCCTCCCCCACCCCCTGGACCAACTCCTGAGCGTGAAGTCCGATCAGCCGGTGACGTTGGGGCAACTGGCCGAACTGGACGGTCGGGTTTGGTTGTTGGGGGTCGCGGCGGCGTTGATGATGCTGCTGGCGGGGGTGTTGACGGCGGTGCGGACGCCCTTGGGGGCGGGGAGTGGCTCCGATCGTAATGGTGCGGGGGGTCGCGGGAGTGCTCTCGGTTTTGCCGGGCGGTGTGCCGTACGGCTGGGGGTCGTCACCGCGCTGACGTTGCCGTTGCTGGCCTGGCTGACGGACGTGTCGGTGGATGCGTCGCTGTCGGTGCTGGGGTTCGACGCGTTCGGCGCGGGGATCGAGTTGCACGGGCAGCTGGGCATGGCGTTGGTGCTGGGCGCGGTGTGGGGTGCGGGGGCGGGGGGTGTCGGGGGGCTCCTCGCGTACGCGACCGGGGCCGCGGGGCGGCAGGCTTCGCGGTTGGCACGGGGTGACTTGGAGGTGGGGGCTCCGGGGACGGGTTCAGGGTCGGGGTCGGGGTCGGATGCCTGGATGCCGGGGCAGCCGGGGTATCCGGAACATGCGCAGCCCGCGGGAGGCGCGGAACAGGCAGGGCACCCGGAGAACGCCGGAGACCCGGGACCCTACGTGCCGGGTTCGCCTTACCGCGCGCCGAACCCTGCGACCAACCCATATCTGCAACTGCCCGATGAGCTACGGCAACCGGAGGACGGTCGGCCGGCGCCGCCTGGTGGAGCTTGGCCTGGTGGGAAGTCGCCGGGGCAGGAGGGTGGGGCGGGTCCTCGGGGTTCGGGATCGCCTCAGGAGGGTGTGTGGCGGCCGGGGGCGGGGTCTGGTGGTTCGGGGACTGGCGGTGCAGGGGCGGATGGTGGGGCTCGGTCCGGTGGACCTGGGTGGCCGCCGCAAGGCGCGGGCCCCGGCGGCACGCCCCGGCCTCGCGGACCAGCTCGGCCACCAGACGCCGGATCACCAACGGAGACTACGTGGCCGCCCGGTGCGCGGTCGCCGCAGGAAGGTGGTCGGCCGCCCGGTGGAGGCTCACGGCACGGCAGTTCCCCTCAACTTCCGGGAAACGCGGGGCAGTTCGGGGCCGGTCCGGCACCCGGAGCCGTAGGGACCGGTGGAGTCGGTCCGTACTCCGGAGGCTCGCGGCCGCCCGGAGCCGTTCCGCCGGACGACGGGACTCGCCCCTACGACGACCCGCAGTCGCCCGGCATCCCTTTGCCGCCCGCCGACATGTACGGCGCTCCGACGATGGCCGAGTCCTACGAGCCGCCGTCCCGGTCGCCTCGGCGTCGGCCCGGGTCACGTTCGCGGGACTGGCCGGACGACGACTCGGACGGTGGGCAGCGACCTCCTCCTCCGCCCCCGCCACCAGCGCCGCCCCCTCCGGGGAAGCCCAAGGGTCGCCGGTGAGCCATGTCCACGTCGGGTGAGCTCCGCGTCTGCTTCGGGTGAGCCCTCTTCGGTGCCCGGGGGACCTTGCCCGCACCGGATGAGCCGGGGGCACCGCCGACCGGAGTGCGGGGGCCGACATCTGCATGGGCCAACGGCCCCGTACCCGGCGTCCCACCCATCCGGACGTGTCCCTCCCATCCGGCCCCGCACCAGCCCCCTCACTCAATGACCAGCCAATTCCCGATCGGCGCCCGCACTCACCACGATCACATCAACACACCCTCTGACCGCCCATCAGGCCACTCGCGACCGACCCGAGCCCACTCCTGACCGCCGCCCCGCTCCTCCGTGATCGCCCCGTAAGGTTCGCGCCACCGACCCGACACCCACTGTTCCGTGTCCGCTAGGCGGACCTCTGCGGCATAAGGCACTCCGTGCCGGATACGGTGGGTGCATCATGAGCGCTTCGCAGACCTCTGACGTCCCCACTCTCCTCGTCAAGATCTTCGGCAAGGACAGGCCGGGTATCACGGCCGGACTCTTCGACACCCTCGCCGCCTACTCCGTCGACGTGGTCGACATCGAGCAGGTCGTCACGCGTGGCCGGATGGTGCTGTGCGCGCTGGTGACACCGCCGCCCGCCGGGCTCGAAGGGGATCTGCGGGCCACCGTGCACAGCTGGGCCGAGTCGATGAAGATGCAGGCCGAGATCATCTCCGGCCTCGGCGACAACCGGCCACGTGGGCTCGGGCGTTCGCTGGTGACCGTGCTCGGTCACCCCCTCACCGCGGAGTCCACCGCCGCGATCGCCGCCCGCATCACCAAGGCCGGCGGCAACATCGACCGTATCTTCCGGCTCGCCAAGTACCCCGTGACAGCAGTGGAGTTCGCGGTGTCCGGCGTGGAGACCGAGCCCCTGCGCACCGCCCTCGTCACCCACGCGGCGACGTTCGGCGTCGACATCGCCGTCGTGGCGGCGGGGCTGCACCGGCGGGCCCAGCGGCTCGTCGTCATGGACGTCGACTCCACGCTCATCCAGGACGAGGTCATCGAACTCTTCGCCGCGCACGCCGGCTGCGAGGCCGAGGTCGCCGAGGTCACCGCCGCCGCGATGCGCGGCGAACTGGACTTCGAGCAGTCGCTGCACGCACGCGTGGCGCTGCTGGAAGGGCTGGACGCCTCGGTCGTCGACAAGGTGCGCAGCGAGGTGCGCCTGACACCGGGGGCCCGCACCCTCATCCGTACGCTCAAGCGGCTCGGCTACCAAGTCGGCGTCGTATCAGGCGGGTTCACCCAGGTCACCGACGACCTCAAGGACCGGCTCGGGCTCGACTTCGCCCAGGCCAACACCCTGGAGATCGTCGACGGCAAGCTGACCGGCAGGGTCACCGGCGAGATCGTCGACCGCGCGGGCAAGGCACGGCTGCTGCGCCGGTTCGCCGCCGAGGCGGGCGTACCGCTCGCGCAGACCGTGGCGATCGGCGACGGCGCCAACGACCTGGACATGCTCAACGCGGCCGGTCTCGGTGTCGCCTTCAACGCGAAGCCGGTCGTACGGCAGGCCGCGCACACCGCGGTGAACGTTCCGTTCCTCGACACCGTGCTGTATCTGCTGGGCGTCACCCGCGAAGAGGTCGAGGCCGCGGACACGCACGACGAGGACTGATCCCGGACGACTCTCCATACCTTCGGGGGCCCGGCACCGCGCGGTGCCGGGCCCTTGTCGTGCGCGGTCAATTCCGGTTGTCGTGCGCGGTCGGTTCGACTACTTGGACACGTGGAACGCGGACTACTCCGACGGCGCCCAGTAGTCGTCCAGCGTGGCCACACCCGGCTCCAGCGCCTTCCAGGAACCGGTGAAGGACAGCACGGCGAAACCGGCGGCCGCGAACCCGCGCTGCTTCAGCCATTCGCGAGCCTCGGCGTTGCCCGTACCGGCGTCCGCTTCGGCGTCCGCTCCACTGCCCGTACCGGTCTCCGCACCGGGGAGGATCTCGGCCAGCCCCTGCACGCTCGGGTTGTGGCCCACGAGGATCACGTTCCGCGCGTCGTCCGGCGTCTCGTTCAGCACCGCGATCAACTCGCCGGGAGAGGCCTCGTAGAGCCGCTCCTCGTAGACGGTTTTCGGCCGGTGCGCGAGTTCGTGGACGGCGAGCTTCCAGGTCTCCCGGGTCCGGACCGCGGTGGAGCAGAGGGCCAGATCGAAGGGGATGCCGGTGTCGGCCAGCCTGCTTCCGGCGGTGGCCGCGTCCAGGCGGCCCCGCTCAGCGAGCGGCCGCTCGTGATCGGTCACCTGGGGCCAGTCGGCTTTCGCATGCCGGAAGAGGACGATCCTGCGGGATTCTGCGACGCTCATGGGATCCAGCTTCGCATGAAACAGGCCATGGGGCGCAGGGAGTTGACGGGGTGGCTCCGCAGGTGCTCAGCAGGCACTCAGCGGGCTATGAGCTGCTGCGCGCGCTCGAACAAATGGGTGATCACCGGGTCCGAGGCCGCCGCTTGCGCGTCCGTCGGGTTGAGCATCATCACGAGCAGCACGACGAACGCGAGCGCCGGCAGGGCGAGGGCCCACCACGGCAGCCTGATGTCGACGCCGCCCGTGGTCGCCGGGTGGGGCCGGGTGTACGTAGGGGCCGACATGGATGCCTCCGCTGGTCTCCGAGTGGTCCGCGATCCGCTTCTCGCGGTCACACCATCGAAGTTACGGAACGCGCGGCCCCCAACCCATCCGGAGATCCACCCACTTGACCCTGAGCCTCACCCCCTAGGGGATGGTGGGGACAACCCCACCATCGGCCCGCGGAGGCACTCACACGGTCACGGAAACGCGACCGTCAGGGCGACGCGATCGTCGCGATGATGGCGATCACGATGAAGATGGCGAAGAACGAGCCGAAGACGAGCAGCATCTTCTTCTGACCGTTCTGGGGGTTCGGGTCGAGCACTGGCATACGGCCAGTCTCGCACCCGCCGCCCACGCCGCGTCCCCCGGGGCCGGGTCAGCGGGCCGCCTCGTCCTCCACCGTGCGGTCGCGGCCCGCGAGGACGCCCACGGCCATCTGCGGGATCATCAGGCCGGCCATGAGGGCGATCGGCAGTCCCCAGCCGCCGCTGTGCTGGTAGAGCACGCCGACCAGGAGCGGCCCCGGGATGGAGATCAGATATCCGGTGCTCTGCGCGAAGGCCGACAGCTGGGCGACGCCCGCACCCGTCCTGGCCCGCATCCCGACCATCGTCAGGGCCAGCGGGAAGGAGCAGTTGGCGATGCCGAGCAGCACCGCCCAGACCCAGGCGCCGCCGGCCGGCGCGAGGTACAGGCCCGCGTATCCGGCGAGGCCGCAGACGCCGAGGGCGATCACGATCGGGCCCTGCCGGGGCAGCCGGGTGGCCACGCGCGGGATGACGAACGCCAGCGGCACGCCCATCACCATGGTGACGGCGAGCAGCAGCCCTGCGGTGCCCGCGGAGACCCCCGCGTCCCGGAAGATCTGCGCCATCCACCCCATCGTGATGTACGCGGCGGTGGCCTGGAGCCCGAAGAACACGGCGAGCGCCCACGCGGTACGGCTGCGGGTGATCCGCAGCACCGGCCGCGCCTGCTCGGCCTCCCGCGCGCGGGCTCGCGTCGGAGTCCCGGGCGCGGGTGTCCCGTCGGCGCCGTCCCGCGCGCGGGAGCGCTGTTCCCCGGCCGCCTCCGGTCCTGAGGACGCCTCCCGGTGGCGTACGAGGGCGATCCACGGCAGTACGGCAGCGGCGGCCAGTGCTGCCCACACGGCGAGGCCGGAGCGCCAACTGCCGCCCAGGGCATCGGTGACGGGCACGGTGACCGCGGCGGCGGAGGCCGTGCCGAGGGCCAGGGCCATCGAGTACAGGCCGGTCATCGAGCCGACCCGGTCCGGGAACCAGCGCTTGACGATCACCGGCATCAGGACGTTGCTGACCGCGATGCCCATGAGCGCGAGCGCGCTGCCGATCAGGAAGCCGGTCGTGCCGCCTATGTAGGGCCGTATGAGCAGGCCCGCGGTGATGAGGACCATGCCCGCGCAGACCACCGTGGCGGGGCCGAAGCGGCGGGCGAGGCGCGGGGCCATGACGCCGAAGGCGGCGAAGCACAGCGGGGGTACGGAGGTGAGCAGTCCGGCGACGCTGCCGCTCATGCCGAGGCCGTCGCGGACCTCTTCGAGGAGGGCGCCGAGGCTGGTGATGGCGGGGCGGAGGTTCAGCGCGGCGAGCACGATGCCGAGGACGAGCAGACGCGTCGTCCACGCGTGCGTGGACGCTTTCTCGGGCTGCTTCCCGGTCCGCTTCCCTGTCGGAGCCGGGGAGTCGCTCGCGGCGGAGCTGCCGACGTTGCCGCTGACGTTCGTCGTGGACTTCAGTGTCCGGGTTTCCTCGCTTGCCATGCCGCCCATCATAGAATGATGGGATGATTGGTTGTCCATCCCCGGGTGGCCCGCTCCCGCCCCACCCATGCGAAGGTGTGCCATGCCCCTGAGCCATCCCCGTCGTTCGGCGCTGTCCGAGCAGGTCATCGCCTCGCTGCGGAACCAGATCACCTCGGGCGAGTGGCCGGTCGGCTCCCGGATCCCGACCGAGCCGGAGCTGGTCGAGCAGCTCGGGGTCGCCCGCAACACGGTCCGCGAGGCCGTCCGCGCGCTCGCGCACAACGGCCTGCTGGACATCCGCCAGGGCTCCGGCACGTACGTCGTGGCGACGAGCGAGCTGGCCGGCGTGATGCACCGCCGCTTCGCGGACGCCGACCCCCGGCACATCGCCGAACTGCGCTCCACGCTGGAGTCGTCGGCGGCGCAGCTGGCGGCCGAGCGGCGCACCGAGAAGGACCTCAAGCAGCTGGACGCCCTCCTCGTACGACGGGAGGAGGCCTGGGCATCGGGCGACACGGAGGCCTTCGTGACGGCCGACGCGACCCTGCACATGGCCGTGGTGGCGGCCTCCCACAACGACGTCATGACGGCGATGTACGCCGACCTGGGCGAGGTGCTGCGGGAGTGGCTGCGCGCGGACGTCGGCGAGGCGCTCACTCCGGAGACGTACATGGACCACACGCGACTGGTGGACGCGATCCGCGCGGGTGACGCGCAGGCGGCCGCCAAGGAGGCCGCGGGCTATCCGTTCGTGTGCCGCCCGGGGAGGCTCAGCTCGCCCGCTTCTGGTGGCTGACCCACACCGCGCGGACGTCCTCCCAGCAGCGGCCGGTGAGCCGTACGGTCTGCGCCGGGCCGGCGTCGGTCGCGATGCCGTCGCTGTCGATGTCCCACCAGCGGTCGCACTCGATGTGCAGGCTGACGCGGTCGGTCCGGGGGTACGGGTTGTGGCAGTACGCGATCACGTGCGAGCCGTGGACGGCGGTGCGGCAGTCGGCGCCGAACAGCTGGGGTGCGGCCGGTTTTCGGGCCTCCACGCGTGCGTGGGGCATCGCCTCGTACGCCAGCGAGATGACGAGCGCGACGGCGACGGTCACTGAGGCCAGGCTGCGGGACAGGCGCACAAGGGAAACCTCCTCGGCAGTGCTGGGGAGGGAATCGCGTGGTGAACGCGTAGTCCAGAGTGCGCGGTTGTGCCCTGCCCCCGCCCGGCCGGAGGGGCCGAACGGGTGACGCCCCGCTCCCCGCGCGGTGCGGGAAACGGGGCGTCGACGCCGTAGGAGGGGCCGGGCCGGGAGGTCAGGCTCCGATGGCGTGCAGGCCGCCGTCCACGTGGACGATCTCGCCGGTGGTCTTCGGGAACCAGTCGCTCAGCAGGGCCACGATGGCCTTGCCGGCCGGCTCCGGGTCGTTGAGGTCCCACTCCAGGGGGGAGCGGTCGTCCCACACGGAGGCCAGCTCGCTGAAGCCCGGGATGGACTTGGCGGCCATCGAGCCGAGCGGGCCCGCGGAGACGAGGTTGCAGCGGATGTTCTGCTTGCCCAGGTCGCGGGCGAGGTAGCGGCTGGTGGCCTCCAGGGCGGCCTTGGCCGGGCCCATCCAGTCGTACTGCGGCCACGCGAAGGACGCGTCGAAGGTGAGGCCGACGACCGAGCCGCCGTTCTGCATCAGCGGCAGGCAGGCCATGGTCAGCGACTTCAGGGAGAACGCCGAGACGTGCATCGCCGTGGCGACCGACTCGAACGGCGTGTTCAGGAAGTTGCCGCCGAGCGCGTCCGGCGGCGCGAACCCGATGGAGTGCACGACACCGTCGAGGCCGCCCAGCTCCTCGCCCACGACGTCGGCGACGCGCGCCAGGTGCTCGGCGTTGGTGACGTCGAGCTCGATGACCTTGGTGGGCTTGGGGAGCTTCTTGGCGATGCGCTCGGTCAGCGTGGGCCGCGGGAACGCGGTCAGGATGATCTCGGCGCCCTGCTCCTGGGCCTGCTTGGCGGCGTGGAAGGCGATGGAGGACTCCAGCAGCACACCGGAGATCAGGACGCGCTTGCCCTCGAGAATTCCGCTCATGGTGATCAGTGACCCATTCCCAGTCCGCCGTCTACGGGGATGACGGCTCCAGTGATGTACGAGGCGTCGTCCGAGGCGAGGAACCGCACCGTCGCGGCGACCTCCTCGGGCTGCGCGTAACGGCCGAGCGGCACCTGCTTGACGATGCCCTCACGCTGCTCGTCGGTGAGCACCTTGGTCATGTCGGTGTCGACGAAGCCGGGCGCGACGACGTTGAAGGTGATGTTCCGCGAGCCCAGCTCACGGGCGAGGGAACGCGCGAAGCCGACGAGGGCGGCCTTGGAGGCGGCGTAGTTCGACTGGCCGGGGCCGCCCATCAGGCCGACGACCGACGAGATCAGCACGACGCGGCCCTTCTTGGCGCGCAGCATCGCGCGGTTGGCGCGCTTGACGACGCGGAAGGTGCCGGTGAGGTTCGTGTCGATGACCGAGGTGAAGTCCTCCTCGGACATGCGCATCAGGAGCTGGTCCTTGGTGACGCCGGCGTTGGCGATCAGGACCTCGACCGGGCCGTGCTCGGCCTCGATCTCCTTGTAGGCCTGCTCCACCTGCTCGGAGTCGGTGATGTCGCACTTCACGGCCAGGCAGCCCAATTCCAGCAAGGCGGCCGGCGGCTCTCCCGAGCGGTAGGTGAAGGCGACCTTGTCGCCGGCGTCGGCGAACGCACGGGCGATGGCGAGGCCGATGCCCCGGTTGCCTCCGGTGACGAGAACCGAGCGGCTCAACGGATCACCCTTTCGATAGCGGTCCTGCACGCCTGCCCGGTACACCTGGTCGACAGGCGGCTTTATCGAAAACCTATCGGTCCGCCCCGTCCGGCGGACAATCGGGCACCGACAGTGGCTTACGGGACTCGCTGTCGGGTCCCTACAGAAAGTGCCGACGCAGCGCGGAAACGTGTGGTCCCCGCACCCGCTCGCGCGACATGATCGGACCCGACAGGCCACGACAGCAGGGAGACCTCCGTGCCCCATTCCATCGACGAAGCCTTCACGGCACTTCCGCTACGCGCCCTGGCCGACGCCGCGCTGGCACGCGCGCGTGCGCTCGGGGCGGAGCACGCGGACTTCCGGTTCGAGCGGGTGCGCAGCGCGTCCTGGCGGTTGCGGGACGCCCGGCCCGCCGGTACGTCGGACACCACCGACCTCGGGTACGCGGTGCGGGTCGTGCACGGCGGCACCTGGGGGTTCGCCTCGGGCGTGGACCTGAGCCTGGACGCTGCCGCCAAGGTCGCCTCGCAGGCGGTGGCGATGGCGAAGCTCTCCGCCCAGGTGATCAAGGCGGCCGGGTCGGACGAGCGGGTCGAGCTGGCCGCCGAGCCCGTGCACGAGGAGCGGACGTGGATCTCGTCGTACGAGATCGATCCGTTCTCGGTGCCCGACGAGGAGAAGGCGGGGCTGCTGGCGGACTGGAGCTCCCGGCTGCTCGCGGCGGACGGCGTCAACCACGTGGACGCGTCGCTGCTCACCGTGCACGAGAACAAGTTCTACGCCGACACCGCCGGGACGGTGACCACCCAGCAACGGGTCCGGCTGCACCCGCAGTTGAACGCGGTGTCGGTCGACGAGTCGAGCGGTGAGTTCGACTCCATGCGCACCATCGCGCCGCCCGTGGGCCGCGGCTGGGAGTACCTCACCGGGACCGGCTGGGACTGGGACGAGGAACTGGCGCGCATCCCCGAGCTGCTCGCCGAGAAGATGCGGGCGCCGAGCGTCGAGGCGGGCCTGTACGACCTCGTCGTCGACCCGTCCAACCTCTGGCTGACGATCCACGAGTCCATCGGCCACGCCACCGAACTGGACCGCGCGCTCGGCTACGAGGCCGCCTACGCCGGCACCTCCTTCGCCACCTTCGACAAGCTCAACAAACTGAAGTACGGCTCGGAGCGGATGAACGTCACCGGCGACCGCACCGCCGAGCACGGCCTCGCGACCATCGGCTACGACGACGAGGGCGTCGAGGGCCAGTCCTGGGACCTCGTCAAGGACGGCACCCTGGTCGGCTACCAACTCGACCGCCGTATCGCCAAGTTGACCGGCTTCGAGCGTTCCAACGGCTGCGCGTACGCCGACTCCCCCGGCCATGTGCCGGTGCAGCGGATGGCCAACGTGTCGCTCCAGCCGGACCCGGCGGGGCTGTCCACGGAGGATCTGATCGGCGGGGTCGACCGCGGGATCTACGTGGTGGGCGACCGGTCGTGGTCGATCGACATGCAGCGCTACAACTTCCAGTTCACCGGGCAGCGGTTCTTCAAGATCGAGAACGGGCGGATCACCGGGCAGCTGCGGGACGTCGCGTACCAGGCGACGACCACCGACTTCTGGGGGTCCATGGCGGCCGTCGGCGGTCCGCAGACGTACGTCCTGGGCGGCGCCTTCAACTGCGGCAAGGCCCAGCCGGGCCAGGTCGCCGCGGTCTCGCACGGCTGCCCGTCGGCCCTCTTCACGGGCGTCAACATCCTCAACACCACCCAGGAGGCCGGTCGATGAGTCCTCGGACGAACAAGCCGCACGAGATCGTCGAGCGTGCCCTCGAACTGTCCCGGGCCGACGGCTGTGTCGTCATCGCCGACGAGCAGTCGACCGCCAACCTCCGCTGGGCGGGCAACGCGCTGACCACGAACGGCGTCACGCGCGGGCGCACGCTCACCGTCATCGCGACCGTCGACGGCAAGGAGGGCAGCGCCTCGGGGGTCGTGTCCCGGTCGGCCGTCACCCCGGAGGAACTGGAGCCGCTGGTGCGGGCCGCCGAGGCCGCCGCGCGCGGTGCCGCGCCCGCCGAGGACGCTCAGCCGCTGGTCACGGGCGTACCTCAGTCGCCCGACTTCACGGACGCGCCCGCCGAGACCTCGTCCTCCGTGTTCGCCGACTTCGCCCCGGCGCTCGGCGAATCGTTCGCACGCGCGCGTGCGGGCGGTCGCGAGCTGTACGGCTTCGCCAACCACGAGCTGGTCACCAGCTACCTCGGTACGTCGACGGGCCTGCGCCTGCGCCACGACCAGCCCAACGGCACGCTGGAGCTGAACGCCAAGTCCCCGGACCGTACGCGCTCGGCCTGGGCCGGCCGCTCGACCCGGGACTTCAAGGACGTCGACCCGGCCGCGCTGGACGCGGAGTTGGCCGTACGGCTGGGCTGGGCGGAGCGGAGGATCCCGCTGCCCGCGGGCCGGTACGAGACGCTGCTGCCGCCGACCGCGGTCGCGGACCTGCTGATCTACCAGATGTGGTCGGCGTCGGGCCGGGACGCGGTCGAGGGCCGCACGGTGTTCTCCAAGCCCGGCGGCGGCACCCGCGTCGGCGAGAAGCTCACCGAACTGCCGCTGACGCTGCGCAGCGACCCGAACGAACCGGGCCTGGAATCCGCCCCGTTCGTGCTCGCGCACACCTCCGGGGGCGACCAGTCGGTGTTCGACAACGGGCTGCCGCTGAACTCCACCGACTGGGTGCGCGAGGGCGAGTTGCAGCACCTGCTGACCAGCCGGCACAGCGCGGGTCTGACCGGGCTGCCGGTCGCGCCGTCGATCGACAACCTGATCCTGAGCGGGGGCGAGGACCGCTCCCTGGAGGAGATGGTCGCGAACACCACGCGCGGGCTGCTGCTGACCTGCCTCTGGTACATCCGCGAGGTCGACCCGGCGACGCTGCTGCTCACCGGGCTGACCCGGGACGGCGTCTACCTCGTCGAGAACGGCGAGGTGGCGGGCGAGGTGAACAACTTCCGGTTCAACGAGTCGCCGGTGGATCTGCTGGGCCGGGCCACCGAGGCGGGGCGGACGGAGAAGACGCTGCCGAGGGAGTGGAGCGACTGGTTCACCAGGGCCGCGATGCCCGCGCTGCGGGTGCCGGACTTCAATATGAGCTCTGTCAGTCAGGGCGTATAACCTCGTACCTGATTGATTCGCGAGACCACTCAAGGAGATACGAGAACCGTGACGGACATCGTCGACGAGCTGAAGTGGCGGGGCCTGTTCGCCCTGTCCACTGACGAAGATGCTTTGCGCAAGGCGCTCGCGGACGGTCCCGTCACGTTCTATTGCGGCTTCGACCCGACCGCGCCGTCGCTGCACCTGGGTCACCTGGTGCAGGTGCTCACCGTGCGTCGGCTCCAGCAGGCGGGACACCGGCCGCTGGCGCTGGTCGGCGGGGCCACGGGCCAGATCGGCGACCCCCGCCCGACGGCGGAGCGCACGCTGAACGACCCGGAGACGGTCGCCGGCTGGGTCCAGAAGCTGCGCCGCCAGATCGAGCCGTTCCTGTCCTTCGAGGGCGAGAACGGCGCGGTCATGGTGAACAACCTCGACTGGACGGCGAACCTCTCCGCGATCGAGTTCCTCCGCGACATCGGCAAGCATTTCCGCGTCAACAAGATGCTGGCGAAGGACTCGGTCGCCAAGCGTCTGGACTCCGAACAGGGCATCAGCTACACGGAGTTCAGCTACCAGATTCTCCAGGGCATGGACTTCCTCCAGCTCTACCGGAGGTACGGCTGCACGCTCCAGCAGGGCGGCAGCGACCAGTGGGGCAACCTCACGGCGGGCCTGGACCTGATCCACCGCCTGGAGCCGGACGCCACGGTGCACGCCTACGGCACACCGCTGATGACCAAGGCCGACGGCACGAAGTTCAGCAAGTCCGAGGGCACCGCCATCTGGCTCGACCCGGAGATGACCACGCCGTACGCGTTCTACCAGTTCTGGCTGAACACGGACGACCGGGACATCTCCACGTACGCGCGCATGCTGTCCTTCAAGTCCCGTGAGGAGCTTGAGGAGTTGGAGCGGCAGACCGAGGAGCGCCCCCAGGCCCGTGCCGCGCAGCGCGCGCTGGCCGAGGAGCTGACGACGCTGGTGCACGGCGCCGAGCAGACCGCCGCCGTGACCGCCGCGTCCAAGGCCCTCTTCGGACAGGGCGAGCTGGCGGAGCTGGACGAGAAGACACTGGCCGCGTCGCTCTCCGAGGTGCCGCACGTCCAGGTCGCCGAACTCGGCCCGGTCGTCGACCTGTTCGCCGAGGTCGGCCTCGTGGCGAGCAAGTCGGCCGCGCGGCGGACCGTGAAGGAGGGCGGGGCCTACGTGAACAACGTGAAGGTCGCGGCGGAGGATGCCGTGCCGGCGAAGGAAGATCTGCTGCACGGGCGGTGGCTGGTGCTGCGGCGGGGCAAGAAGAACCTGGCGGCGGTCGAGGTGACCGGAGCGTAAGCGCCAAAGGGGCGCGGGTTAACTGCGGGCCGCGGCTTTCGTCGTGGCTGGTCGCGCAGTTCCCCGCGCCCCTTTGGGGCGCTGTCCTCAGGCTCTCTGTTTGTTCTTGCCGATCGTCGCCATGTACGCCATGTCGACGACGAAGACGATGATGATCGCGGCGATGAGCTGGAACGCGTGGCGGCTCCAGTCGATGCCGCTGGTCGCGTCGACGCCGGCCGCTCGGGCGATCGCGTTGCCGACGATGGCGCCGAGAATGCCGCAGATGGTGGTCAGCCAGAGCGGACTGTGCTGCTTGCCCGGGATGATCGCCTTCGCGATCAGGCCGAGCACGAATCCCACGATGATCGCCCACAACCAGCCCATGGCTGCCTCCTTGTACGGCTCGACGTTCGACGTGAGCATTACGCCAAGTGTGGGTCCGGTCGCCGTACGGCGCATGTCGGGTACGGCCATACGCGCTACGGCGCAGTTCGTTCGCCCAGGCCGGAGGTCCCCCGGTCTCGAAGGCGACGGAGGCGCGGCGTAACGTGGAACGTGTCGGGGCCCGGTTCCCGGATCGGGTGCGAACCGGGGTCGCGGGCCGGGGAGAGTCCGATGCGGGCGGACGGTGGAATGTGATGCGGAAGCTGCACGGCGAAGGCAAGGCCCAGGTGTTCCGGATCACCGGAGCCCGGACGGGACTCGCGGAGGACATCCGCGGCCGCCAGCGCCGGTACATCATCTCGATGTCGGTCCGTACGGTGTCGGTGATCCTCGCCTGCGCGCTGTGGAACGTCGAACGGCACGTCGCGATCGTCGCGTTGGTGCTCGGCGTACTGCTCCCCTATGTCGCCGTCGTGATCGCGAACGCCGGGCGGGAGAACGCGCCGGGGCTTCCGTCCACGTTCGTCACCGCGCCGCTGCGGCCGATGATCGCGCCGCCGAGGCCGGACGGGACGTTCGCGGAACCCGTCCCGGAAGAGGTCGTGCCCGAGTCGGCACCCCGTGTGGGAGGCGAACCGTACGACCGGTCGTGACCATGGCGAACGCGCCAGAACCGGACGTCGGCTCCGCACCAAGCTCAAGAAAAGCTCAGATCAATCATGTTGTTCCGGTGCCGGGCTAGCGGTCACCCGTGACATACTTCGTACGCGCTCCGCATCCCCCGTCGGAGCGACGGACCGACGCCGGGCAGCTCCCCCCGTGGCTGCTCGGCGTCGCCTTTATCAGCGCATCTGTGAGACGAATTCCGTGAGTTCCCGTGAGTGACGAGACCCCGATCTGCTCCGCGAAGGGCTGCCGCGCCGACGCCGTGTGGGTCCTCGCGTGGAACAACCCGAAGATCCATACGCCGGAGCGACGCAAGACGTGGCTCGCGTGCGAGGAGCACCGCGAGCACCTGTCCCAGTTCCTCGGTGTGCGGGGTTTCCTGAAGGACGTCGTCAAGTTCGAGGACTGGGAAGAGCCCGAGATCCCGTAGAGCCCGTTCGCCTACGACGGCTGCTCAGCCGCCGATCGCCGACATCGGCCGGTCCGGCTGGAGGAACGACGGGTCGTCCAGGCCCGAGCCCGCCTTCTTGCCCCACATCGCCTGGCGCCAGATCCGGGCGATCTCCTCGTCCGGGGTGTCGGAGCGGAGCGCGCCGCGGAGGCTGGTCTCCTCGCGGGCGAACAGGCAGTTGCGTATCTGGCCGTCGGCGGTGAGGCGGGTGCGGTCGCAGGCCGCGCAGAACGGGCGGGTGACCGAGGCGATGACGCCCACGCGGTGCGGGCCGCCGTCCACGATCCAGCGCTCGGCGGGGGCCGAGCCGCGCTCGTCGGAGCCTTCGGGGGTCAGCTCGAAGCGGGTGCGGAGGGAGGTGAGGATGTCGCCCGCGGTGACCATGCCCTCGCGCGTCCAGCCGTGCTGGGCGTCCAGGGGCATCTGCTCGATGAAGCGCAGTTCGTACGCGTGCTCCACGGCCCAGGCCAGCAAGTCGGGGGCCTCGTCGGCGTTGAGTCCCGGCATCAGCACCGAGTTGATCTTCACCGGGGTCAGGCCCGCGGCGTGGGCGGCTTCCAGGCCGGCGAGGACGTCCTTGAGGCGGTCGCGGCGGGTGAGGGTCTTGAAGACGTCGGGGCGCAGGGTGTCCAGGGAGACGTTGACCCGGTCCAGGCCCGCCTGCTTCAAGGCGGTCGCCGTGCGCTTGAGGCCGATGCCGTTGGTCGTCAGGGACATCTGGGGGCGGGGCTCCAGGGCCGCGACCCGCTCGACGATGCCGACCAGGCCGGGGCGCAGCAGGGGCTCGCCGCCGGTGAAGCGGACCTCCTCGATGCCGAGGGAGGTGACCGCGATGTCTATCAGGCGGACGATCTCGTCGTCCGTGAGGAGGTCGGGCTTCGCCAGCCACTGCAGGCCCTCCTCGGGCATGCAGTAGGTGCACCGGAGATTGCACCGGTCGGTCAGCGAAACCCGCAGGTCGGTGGCTACTCGGCCATAGGTGTCGATGAGCACGTGTGCCCCCCTCCCTCGTTTCGGATCGCATGTTTTCCGACACCTGCGAGCGTACGCGACACCTCTGACAACGAGGGCGGCCCGATCCCACGAGGTACGACACGGCCGCGTCGTAGGGATCTACGACGCGGCCGTCGACGTGGGGGGACCTGGTGGGGGGACTCAGGTGGACCGGGCGGGGCGGCTCAGTGGGCTCCGGTGCCGGTCAGGGACCGTACCTCCAACTCCGCGAACTTGCCGGTGTCCGGCTCCTCCTTGGAGAGGATCGTGCCGAGCCAGCCCAGCAGGAAGCCGACGGGGATGGAGATGATGCCGGGGTTCTCCAGGGGGAACCAGTGGAAGTCGACGTCCGGGAACATCGACGCGGGCTTGCCCGAGACGACCGGCGAGAACAGGACGAGGCCGACCGCGGTGACCAGGCCGCCGTAGATCGACCAGAGGGCCCCGGAGGTGGTGAAGCGCTTCCAGAAGAGGCTGTAGAGGATCGTCGGGAGGTTGGCGGAGGCGGCGACCGCGAAGGCGAGGGCGACCAGGCCGGCGACGTTCAGGTCGCGGGCGAGGGCGCCCAGGAGGATGGAGACGGCGCCGATGCCGACCGTGGCGTAGCGGGCGGCGGCCATCTCCTGCTTCTCCGTCGCCTGGCCGCGCTTGATGACGTTCGCGTAGATGTCGTGGGCGAACGAGGAGGACGAGGCCAGGGTCAGGCCGGCGACGACCGCGAGGATCGTGGCGAAGGCGACCGCCGAGATGGTGGCCAGGAGGATGGCACCCCAGTTGGAGTCGACTCCGCCCAGATGCAGTGCCAGGAGGGGGGCGGCCGTGTTGCCCGCCTTGTTGGAGGCGATGATCTCGTCGGGTTTGATCAGTGCGGCGGCGCCGAAACCGAGGGCCAGGGTCATCAGGTAGAAGGCGCCGATCAGGCCGATGGCCCAGATGACCGACTTACGGGCGGCTTTGGCGGTGGGCACCGTGTAGAAGCGGATCAGGATGTGCGGCAGGCCGGCGGTGCCGAGGACCAGGGCGAGGCCCAGGGAGATGAAGTCCAGCTTGGTGGTGCCGGTGGCGCCGTACTTGAGGCCGGGGTTCAGGAAGGCGGAGCCCTTGCCGCTGTTGGAGGCGGCCTTGCCGAGCAGGTCGGAGATGTTGAAGTTGAACTTCAGCAGCACCAGGAAGGTCAGCAGCAGGGCGCCGGCGATGAGTAGGCAGGCCTTGACCATCTGGACCCAGGTGGTGCCCTTCATGCCGCCGATGGTGACGTACACGATCATCAGGACACCGACCAGGGCGACGATGCCGATCTTGCCCGCGTCGGTGGTGATGCCGAGGAGCAGCGAGACAAGGACGCCCGCGCCGGCCATCTGGGCCAGCAGGTAGAAGATCGACACCACGATGGTGGAGGTGCCGGCCGCGGTGCGGACCGGGCGCTGGCGCATGCGGTACGCGAGGACGTCGCCCATGGTGTAGCGGCCCGAGTTGCGCAGCGGTTCGGCCACCAGGAGCAGGGCGACCAGCCAGGCGACCAAAAAGCCGATGGAGTACAGGAAGCCGTCGTAGCCGAAGAGGGCGATGGCGCCGGCGATGCCGAGGAAGGACGCGGCGGACATGTAGTCGCCGGAGACGGCGAGGCCGTTCTGGAAGGCGGTGAACTGGCGGCCGCCCGCGTAGAAGTCGGCGGCGCTCTTCGTCTGGCGGCCCGCCCAGACGGTGATGACGAGCGTGGCGGCGACGAAGATCGCGAACAGGGTGATGATCAGCGGCCGGTGCTGGCTCGCCTCGCCTGCGGCCAGGGTGATCGTGGGGCTCATGCGCCGCCCTCCATCCGGGACTTGATGGCTTCGGCCTTGGGGTCGAGCTTCGCGGCGGAGTACCGCGCGTACCACCAGGCGATGAGGAAGGTGGTCAGGAACTGGGCGAGGCCCAGGACCAGGGCGACGTTGATGTGGCCGACGACCTTGGTGTCCATGAAGTCGTCCGCGTAGTTGCACAGCAGCACGTACAGCAGGTACCAGACGATGAACGCGACGGTCACCGGGATGGCGAAGGAGCGGTGGGCGCGGCGCAGTTCGGCGAACTCCGCGCTCTCCTGGACCTGTTCGAACTCCTCGGTACTGGGGAGTTGGTGTTCGGCTTTCGAGGGGGGTGGTGTCTCGGTGGCCACGGTGTCTCCTCGCGTTACGGACCTGCGGGTTCTGGTCTGGCTCGGTGCTTCCTGCCCAAGGGCACGGCGCGACACGTCGACCGGTTCAACTCCTTTGACTTCTTTCGGTAGTCGTCTTTGGGAAATCATTGCTGGCCAGCCGCCGCGGGAGATAACTTCAGGTCTGCACCACTCGTCATGTACCTGATGTACCTGCCCGAGCGCGCCACCACGTCTCGGGCCGTTTCGTTTCCGGATGATGTGGAGATCCCATGGCTCATCTGCGCCCCAGACGCCGGCTCGCCCTTGCCGTACCGGTCGTCCTGTCGCTGACCGCCTCGCTCGGTTTCCTCCCGTCGGCGGCCTCGGCGGTCCCGATCGCGGAGACCACCGCGCAGGCCGCTGACGCACCGAACCTTGCGTATGTGGTCAACACCCGGCTCGACCACCACACGATCAACTCGGTCAAGAAGGCGATCAATGCGGCCGGCGGCACCATCGTGGTGACGTACGAGAAGATCGGTGTGATCGTCGTCCACTCGGCGAACCCCGACTTCGGCGCGCGGATCCGTGCGGTGCGCGGGGTCCAGTCGGCCGGCGCCACGCGTACGGCGCCGCTGAGCCTCGCCTCGACGACCGACGAGGGCGCGGTGCAGTACCTCTCCAAGGACCAGGCCGCGAAGACGGCGAAGGCCTCCGCCGCCGCCGGTGACAGCGAGCCGCTCGAAGCCGACCAGTGGGACCTGCCCGCGATCGGTGCCGACAAGGCCGCGAAGATCAACCCGGGCAGCAAGAGCGTGACGGTCGCCGTCATCGATGTCGGCGTCGACGACACCCACCCGGACATCGCCCCGAACTTCTCCGCCTCGCAGTCCGCGAACTGTGTCGGCGGCAAGGCGGACACGACGTACGGCTCCTGGCGTCCCGTGGACTCCGCCCACTACCACGGCACGCATGTCGCGGGTGAGATCGCCGCCGCCCGCAACGGCATCGGTGTGGCGGGTGTCGCGCCGGGCGTGAAGGTCTCCGGGATCACGGTGGCCGAGCCGGACTCGACCCAGTTGTTCTATCCGGAGAGCGTGGTCTGCGCGTTCGTGTTCGCCGCGGATCACGGCGTGGAGATCACCAACAACAGCTACTACGTTGATCCTTGGCTGTACAACTGCATGGACGACCCCGATCAACGTGCCATCGTCGACGCGGTCAACAGGGCCCAGCTGTACGCCCAGAGCAAGGGCACGCTCAATGTCGCCGCGGCCGGCAACTCCAACGACGACCTCGACTCGGACGCCCTCGTCGACGACTCCAGCCCCGACGACTCGACCGCGACGCCCCGGACGGTCGACCCGCACAAGTGCTTCGACGTACCGACCCAGTTGCCGGGTGTCGTCACGGTGAGCTCGGTCGGCGCCAAGAAGGCCAAGTCGTACTTCTCCAGCTACGGCCAGGGCGTGATCGACGTGTCGGCGCCCGGCGGTGACGCCCTGCAGATCCCGGACACCCCGTCGAAGAACGGCCGCATCCTCTCTACCTTGCCGAACAACTCCTACGGCTACCTCCAGGGCACCTCGATGGCGACCCCGCATGTCGCCGCGGTGGCCGCGCTGCTCAAGTCGACGCACCCGCACGCCTCTCCGGCCCAGTTGCAGGCGCTGCTGAAGGCCGAGGCGGACAACCCTGGCTGCCCGACCGCCCCGTACGACACCAACGGCGACGGCGTCGCGGACGCGACCTGCGTGGGCGGCAAGCGCGTCAACGGCTTCTACGGGTTCGGCATCGTCAACGCGCTGCGGGCGGTGAAGTAGCCGACACCTCACCAGTTCACGAGGCACCTGTTCACGGGCCGGGCGGATCTCCGCCCGGTCCGTTCGTGTCTGTACAGCCATCCATATCCGCATTGCCTACATTGATTGAATCAATACTGCATAGTTAAATCATGACCGACATCAAGATGGCATGGGCCGCCCTGGGCGGCGATCCCGCTCTGGTCCCGCACGTCTCGACCGTCACGCGTCAGGGGGCGCTCGAAGCGCGGCTTCCCGTACGGGAGTTGGCGCGGGCCTGTGTGGGGGCGTGCGCGCTGGCCGCCGCCGAGTTGGGGGCGCGGCGGGCCGGGCTGACGGAGGTGCCCGGGGTGCGGGTGGACGACGGGGCCGTAGCGACGGCGTTCGTCAGTGAGCGGCATCTGTTGATCGACGGGCGGGCGCCGGTCGGTTTCGCGCCGCTGTCGCGGTTCTGGCGGACGGCCGACGGCTGGGTCCGCACCCACGCGAACTATCCGCACCACCGGGCGCGGCTGCTGGACGCGTTGAAGCTGCCGGGCGGCGCGTCGGTGGAGGACGTGGCCAAGACGCTCGCCGAGCGGTCCGCACCGGAGGTGGAGGAGACCGTCTACGGCGCCGGGGGCCTCGCGGTCACGCTGCGGACGGCGGAGGAGTGGGCCGCGCACGCACAGGGGGTCGCGGTGGCCCGGCGTCCGCTCGTCGAGCGTGAGCGGCTCGGCACCGCACGCGCGCGTGTGCTCCCGGCGCTCGACGGCGACCCGTTGCTGCCTGCCGCCGGGCTGCGCGTGCTCGACCTGACCCGGGTCATCGCGGGGCCGATCGCCACGCGGACGCTGGCCCTGCTGGGCGCGGACGTGCTGCGCGTGGACGCCCCGCAGCTGCCCGAGGATCCGGACGCGCACGGGGACACCGGTTTCGGGAAGCGGTCGACCCGGCTGGACCTCGGACTGTCCTCCGACCGACGGGCCTTCGAGGAGTTGCTCGCGCGGGCGGACGTGGTCGTCACCGGGTATCGGCCGGGCGCTCTGGACCGGTTCGGGCTCTCCCCCGAGGCGCTGGCCGACCGTCGGCCCGGGGGGATCGTGGCCCAGTTGTCGGCGTGGGGCGCGTACGGGCCCTGGGGTGACCGGCGGGGGTTCGACAGCCTGGTGCAGGTCGCCACCGGCATCGCGGCGATCGAGGGGGCGCCGGGGCAGCCCGGCGCGCTGCCCGCACAGGCCCTCGATCACGGGACCGGGTATCTGCTGGCGGGGGCGGTGCTGCGAGCGGTGACGGAACAGTCGGAGCACGGTCGCGGCATCGCCCTGCGGCTGGCGCTCGCACGGACCGCGGCGTGGCTGACGGCGGACGGGGGTGAGCGGGGAGAGGCGGTGGCCGACGGGACGGTGACGGGAACGGCGCGCGGGAACGGGCAGGGCCGGGCGGCGGAAGAACACGGCGGGGCGGTGTTTGCCAGCGACGCGGCGGCACAGGGGCAGCTCCGGGCGACCGACGAGCAGGACGGGGCGGCGGACCAGCGCCGTGGGGCCGCGTACGCGAGCGGCCCGGCGGCACACGGGCGGGACGGGACCGCGGACGAGCAAGGCCCGGCGGCACACGAACGCGGCGGAACCGCAGACGGCCAGCACGGGACGGCGTACAACCAGCCCGATGCCTGGCTCGTCGAGACGGACAGCGATATCGGGCGGCTGCGGCACGCCCTGTCGCCGGTGTCGTTCGTCGGTGGGCCCACGAACTGGGCGCGGCCGCCGGGGCGTTGGGGCACGGACCCGGCTCGTTGGGCTTGATGCGGGGGTCGGGCGGAAACGTACCTATGAGCGGAATGCCGTTCCGTCGGTCGTTTTGTTGCACTTGCCCGGTTATGTGGCGGCTGGTGAAGATCTTGGGGTGACCTTGATACGACCGACTGTCGAAGTGGACGACACGAGCGGCTCCGGGCGGCGCCCCGGTCCGCGTCGGGCTGTCGCCGTACTGGCCCTGGTGGTGCTCGCCGCGCTGATATCCCTGCTCGGCCCGGCCGCCGCGCTACACGACACCGGGGAGGCGGCCGCGCCCGGCGTGGGCGGCATCGCGCTGCTGCGGGCGGTGCTGTTCGGCGCGCTGTGCGTCCCCCTGGGCGAGCTGTTCGTGAACCGGCTGGCGCGTACCGTGCCCGGCGCTCCCCCGAACGGCCCCCGCAGCTGGGCCCTGTACGCGGCCGGTGCCGGTTTCGTCGCCGCGCTGGGGCTCGCGTCGGTCGTGGCGACCGGCAACCTCGTGCCGCACAGCCTCGCCCAGATCGACGTCGGCGGGCTCTACCGGTCCCGGGACGGCGAGTTGGCGCTCCTGGAGGTCAACGCGTTCGCCGTGGCGGCCCTGTGCGCCCGGTCGCGCAGACCCGGCCTCCTGGTGTGGCCCCTGGCCGCCGTGGTCCTCGCGGAGGCGCTGCGGGTGCACCCGGCGAGCGAGCACAGCCCCCTGGTCGGCTCCGAACTGACCCTGGTGCACCTGACGTGCGCGGCGCTGTGGGTGGGCGGTCTGCTGCACGTGCTGCGGACGTTGCGGCAGTGGCGGGGTACCGAGGCGGGGGCCGCGTTGTTGGGGCTCTACGCGCGCGTGGCGGCCGTACTGCTCGCCGCGATCACCGCCACAGGCGTGTGGAGTTCGCTGCGCCGGATGCCGGCCGGCACGATCCTGGACCAGCTGACGACGACGGCGTACGGGCGCACCCTGCTCGCGAAGGTGATCCTCGTCGCCGCCGTCGCCGTAATGGCGCTGTGGGCGCGCTCCAGGCTGCGGCGGGCCACCGATCCGCTGACCGCGTGCTCACCCGCGCGGGCGGAGGTCGTCGCCCTGGGGGTGGTGGTCGGGATCTCCGGACTGTTGACGGCATTGCCGGTGCCGATCCGCTGGCATTGACCGATCAGGCGATCAATCCATCGATCAATAGTTGATCAACTGTTCGTGACCAGGACCTTCAGGGCCGTGCGCTCGTCCATCGCCTTGTAGCCGTCGGGCACGCCCTCCAGGCTGACCGTCAGGTCGAAGACGGGCGAGGGGTCGATCGTGCCGTCCAGGATGTCCGGCAGCAGCTCCGGGATGTACGTGCGGACCGGTGCGACCCCGCCGCGCAGCGCGATGTTCCGGTCGAACATGACCCCGAGGTCGAGGCCCGTGCCGCTGCCGTGCGGTACGCCGACGAAGCCGATCGCGCCGCCGTCGCGCGCGATGCCGACGGCCGTCCGCATGGACTGCTCGGTGCCGACGGCCTCGACGACGGCGTGTGCGCCCTGGCCGCGGGTGAGTTCGCGGACGGCCGCGACGGCGTCCTCACCGCGTGCGGCGACGACGTCGGTGGCGCCGAAGCGGCGGGCGATGTCCGTGCGCACCTCGTGGCGGCCGAGCGCGATGATCCGCTCGGCGCCGAGGCGCTTGGCGGCGAGCACGGCGCACAGGCCGACCGCTCCGTCGCCCACGACGGCGACAGTGGCGCCCTTGCGGACGCCCGCACCGAGGGCGGCGTGGTGGCCGGTGCCCATGACGTCGGACAGGGTCAGCAGCGCGGACAGCAGGTGGTCGTCGGAGGCCGCCTCCTTCGGCAGCCGTACGAGGGTGCCGTCGGCGAAGGGCACGCGTACCGCCTCGCCCTGGCCGCCGTCGTAGCCCACGGCGCCCCAGAAGCCGCCGTGCACGCAGGAGGTGGTGAGGCCCTCGCGGCAGTAGTCGCAGACGCCGTCGGACCACATGAAGGGCGCGACCACGAGGTCACCGGTCCTGACGCCGTTCACCTCGGAGCCGGTCTCCTCCACGATCCCGAGGAACTCGTGCCCGATGCGCTGCCCCGGCTGCCGGGCCGACTCACCGCGGTACGCCCACAGGTCGCTGCCGCAGATGCAGGCCCGCAGCACCCGGACCACCGCGTCGGTGGGCAGCTGCACCAGAGGCTCAGGGACGTCCTCCACGCGCATGTCGAACGGGGCGTGGATGGTGGTGGCGCGCATGGCGAGGGTCCTTCTCGTCGCGGGTGTGCGGGTGCGGTGCGCTCAGGGGGTGGTCGAGCGCACTTCACGGTACGCCGCCGCCGGTGCGCGGCGCTCGGCGAGGGTGCCGAGCATGCCCTGGACCAGCAGGAACTGTGCGGCGACGTACGTCAGCATGATCCAGACGTCGGGCCTGGGTGGCTGCGGCCAGTCGGCGACCCCGGTCGCGATGAGGGTGTCGGAGACCATGAAGAGCGCCCCGCCGAGCCCGGCGACGAGGCCGAGCCGGGCAGCCGCGGCGCACGCCATGGCCGTCAGGAGGGCGCTGTAGCCGGCCACGGGCACGCGCAGGTCCGCCGGGAGGTCGGGCCACAGCAGCGTGACGGTGAGGGCAAGGGCGACGGCGTACCCGGCGACGAGCAGACCGGCACGCACGCGTGGAACACGTTTCGGGCCGCCGTACGTCCCGAAGAGCGCGAGGTAGCAGAGGTGGCCGGCCGCGAAGCAGGCCATGCCCGCGAGGAAGGCGGGGTCGGCGTCGGAGAGCAGCAGGGTGTCGCCGCCCCAGCCGAGGAGGAGCGCGGCGACGAGGAGCCGGGGTGCGCCGCGCAGGGCCGCGTACCCGGCGAGGAGCGGCATCAGGAGGGGCTTGGTGACGGTGTGGCCGGGGTCGTAGCCGACGGCGAGCGACAGCAGGTCCAGGAAGGCGGCCAGGGCGAAGACGGTCAGGAGCGCGCGGGAGACGGCCGGGCGTGCGGTACGTGGGTTCACGCGGCCGCGGTCTCCTCGGCGGCCGGGACGCCCTGCTCCGGGGCGGGCACCGGCTGCCAGCCCGGTCCCCGGAACACGCGCCCCACGCGCTCGCGCCAACTGGTCGCCGCCTTCAGGTCCTTGGCGATGGCGGCGTACTCATGGGTGGCCACCTTGATCGGGTTGAACGTGTTGATGTTCTTGGTCAACCCGTAGACGGGCCGCTCAACCTCCGGCACGAAGGACCCGAAGAGCCGGTCCCAGACGATGAGGATGCCGCCGAAGTTGCGGTCCAGGTAGCCGCCCTGGGAGGCGTGGTGGACCCGGTGGTGGGACGGGGTATTGAAGACGAATTCAAACCAGCGGGGCATGCGGTCGATCCGCTCGGTGTGGATCCAGAACTGGTAGACGAGGTTCGCCGAGGAGCAGAACGCCAGTGCCGCGGGATGCACGCCCAGAGCGATGAGCGGGACGTAGAACGGCCATACCGTGAGGGTCGTCCAGGGCTGGCGCAGGGCCGTGGTGAGGTTGAACCTGCGGCTGGAGTGGTGGACGACGTGGCAGGCCCACAGGATGCGGATGACGTGGTGGCCGCGGTGGGACCAGTAGTAGAAGAAGTCCTGTCCGAGCAGCATCAGCGGGATCGTCCACCACAGGACGGGCACGCGCAGCGGGGTGAGTTCGTAGATCGCCGTGTAGACCGCGACGATCGGGATCTTCCAGAGGAAGTCGAAGACGAGGCTCCCGAGCCCCATGCCGACGCTCGTGACGGCGTCCTTCGTCTCGTAGCCCGCCGCGTCCTCGTCGGGATGGACGCGCACGCTGATCATCTCGATCACGGTGAGCAGCACGAAGGCGGGTATCGACCAGAGCACGGCATCGGGCAGGTTCGGCATGGATGAACCGTAAAACCGCGAATCGGCCACGCCTAGACGTTGTTACCCACAAGTATTACCTGGGGTACGCGCTTGCTTGTTGGCGATCTCCGCCAACAGGTCACCCAACCGGTCACGCTCCCGCAGCCCCCAACAGTGTCCCCGCCACATACGTCACCGCCATCGCCAGCGCTCCCCCGGCCACGTTCCGTACGATCGCGAGCTTCGGGTCGGCCGCGCCGAGGCGGGCGCTGGTCCAGCCGGTGAAGACGAGAGCGGCCAGGGACGAGACGACGGTGACGCCGAGGCGCCAGTCGGCCGGGGGCAGGACGATCGCCAGGAGGGGCAGCAGGGCGCCGGCCGTGAAGGACAGGAAGCTCGCCCAGGCCGCGTGCCAGGGGTTGGTGAGGTCGTCGGGGTCGATGCCGAGCTCCACGCTGGCGTGGGCGCGCAGGGCGTCGCGTTCCGTGAGCTGGACGGCCGCTTCCCTGGCCACGTCGCGGGTCAGGCCGCGGTCCTGGAGGAGTTCGGTCAACTCCTCCAGTTCGGCCTCGGGTTGCTCCTTCAGCTCGCGCTTCTCCATGGCCAGCGCGGCCTTCTCGGAGTCGCGCTGCGTCGATACGGACACGTACTCCCCCGCCGCCATCGACATGGAGCCGGCGAGGAGACCCGCAAGGCCGGCCGTCAGCAGCGCCGAGCGGTCGGACGTGGCACCGGCCACGCCGACGACGAGACCGGCGGTCGACAGGATGCCGTCGTTCGCGCCGAGGACCGCGGCCCGCAGCCAGTTCAGCCGGGAACCGAGGCTGCCGCCGTGGGCCTCGGAGTGGGACTCGCCGTTGGTTTCAGTCACCCCCGGAGGATTCCACCCCGGGCCTCACCACACCCGTACCGACGCCCCTCTCGCGAACACCGGGCTCGTCGCGCCCGCCGGCGGTTCGGCGAGCGGCTCCGCGATCTCGGTCACCGTGGGGCCGACCTTCGCCGCGATCGGGTCCAGGGCGTCGAGGTCGAAGCCGTAGACGCGGGCCGCGTTGCCGCCCACCATGGCGGCGACTTCCTCGCGCGGCACGCGCGCGTAGGCGAAGCGGAGGCCCTCCCTGGAGTACGGGTAGGTGCCCTCGTCGTGCGGATAGTCGCTGCCCCACATGATCTTCTCGATGCCGATGCGGTCGCGCAGGGGCACCTCATGGGGGCGCATGAAACTGGCGCCCACGAAGCAGTTGTCGCGCCATACCTCCGAGGGACCCTTGCCCATCGAAGTGGCGAGCCCCGCGCCGAACTTGGACTCCGCGGTCGACGCCTTCGACGCCGCCGCGACCAGGCGCCCGTGGTAGTAGTCCAGCATGTCGAGCACCCCGGGTATCCAGCCGGAACCCTGCTCGGTCAGGACCAGCTTCAGGTTCGGGTGACGGCGGAAGGCGCCGCCGAAGATCAGGTGCCACAGGGCGCGGTGCGAGAACCAGGTCGTCTCGACCATGTACACCGCGCGGGCGGCCGGTTCGTCGCCCAGGGGCGGGGAGGCCGAGCCCGCGTGGTGGTTGACGGGGACGCCGAGTTCCGCGCAGACGGCCCAGATCGGGTCGTACGTCGACGAGTACAGCTCCGGCAGTCCTGAGCCGGGTGGAGTGCCGGGCAGCAGCAACCCGCCCCTGAGACCTGCCTCGACCGCCCACCGGATCTCCTGGACGGCCTCCTGGACGTCGTTGAGGAGAATCTGGAAGACACCCGCCCGTCGGCCCGGCGCGGCCGCGCAGAAGTCCGCCAGCCAGCGGTTGTGGGCCCGCAGGCCGGCCCAACGGCGCCGGAACTCCTCGGCCGTGGGCGCGGGTGCCATCAGGGAGCCGGACGGGAAGAACGGCGGGATGGTGTTCGGGAAGACGACCTCCGCGACGATCCCGTCCTCCTCCAACTCCGTGATCCGCCGCCCGGAGTTCCAGTTCTTGTCGGCCGTGTCGGCGAGCAGGTCCTGGTACGGGTTGACATACTCGGCCGCCCACGCGTCGAACTCGTCGTGGTACCGCTTCTCCAAGTAGGGCCGGTAGTCCAGGAGATCGGCGCCCGCGTGGCAGTCCGCGGAGATGACCGTGTACCGGTCCGCGCCGTCGGAACCGACAGACCCCGTGGAGCCCGTGGAGGTCATGGCGTCGCCCCCAGGACCGGGAAGTCGTGGTCGGTCAGCCAGTGCCGCCCCACCTCGCGCGAGCGCGACCAGGACGCCGTCACGGCCGCCTGGTCGTCCTGCTGGCCGAGTTCGGTGGGGGTCGGGCCGATCCGGTGGGCCAGCGGGGTCAGCGCCGCCGTATCGAAGCCGAAGGCGTCCGCCGCCGCGAGGCCCAGCATGCGGCGGGTCTCGTCCACCGGGATGTCGTGGAAGGTGCGCTTCAGCCACGCGCGCGTGTCGGGCCAGGTGCCCTCGGGGTGCGGGAAGTCGCTGCCCCAGAGGATGTTGTCGACGCCGATCTCATAGCGCTGGGCCAGTTCTCGGCGCTTGGTGTTGGTGGCGCAGATGAAGATCTGCCGGTCGAGGTACTCGCTCGGCGGCCGTTTCAGCTCCGCGAACGGCGAGAGCTTCTTGCCGCCGTGGGCGCCCAGGTAGAGGCGGTCCATGAACCACAGCTGGTTCGGCAGCCACCAGCAACCCGACTCCGCCACACCGAACTTGAGGCCCGGGTGACGTTCGAAGACCCCGGACCAGAGCAGGAACCAGAGCGGCCGGGCCGGCCACCAGGTCACCTCGCTCACATAGATGCCCAGATGGTCGCCGTACTCGTGGCGGGGCGCCGCCCCGGAGTGCGTGAGAACGGGCATCCCGCACTCGGCCGCCGCCGCCCACACGGGGTCGTAACGGCGGTCGTGGTAGGGCTCCTTGTCGACCCACATGGAGGGGATCATCAGGGCGCCGAGGCCCGACTCCTTGGCGCGGTGGATCTCCGCGACAACCTTTCCCGTAGGAGCCGTCACGGGCAACAGGGCGACTCCGCAGTGCCGTTGGGGGTTCTCGGAGACGAAGTCGGCGAGCCAGCGGTTGTGCGCCTGCGCGCCCGCCATGCCCAACTCCGGGTCCTGGTCCCCGGAAAGGCCGAGACCGACCCCGAAGGGTGCGGCCGTCTGGCTGTCCACGGCATCGGCGTCCGGGAAGACCACCTCGGCGGCCACCCCGTCCCCGTCCAGCTCCTTGAGGCGCTGTGCGGTGTCCCAACCCCCGCGCAGGCCTTCCTCGTTGTCCTGGAACCACTTGGCCGCGAACGCCTCGTTGCGGATGCCGAGCCGGGTCATCTCCTCGCGGCGGCGGTCGCGTCCGGCGAGGAACTCGTCGAAGTCCCGGTGGAACCGGGCGTCCAGATAGGGCCGGTACTCCTCGGTGGGCAGTCCGGCATGGCAGTCGGAGGAGATGATCAGGTACGGCTCCTGGTCGGTCACAACAGCCCCCTCAGTCCAGGATGAAGCTCTCTAGGTACGACGGGTTCGCGCGGTCGAGCATCGAGCCCGCCCTCGCCCGGATCTGGGCGTCGCTGTGCTCGCTCTCGGGCAGCAGCCAGAAGCGGTCCGCGCGGACGCCGTCCACGACGAGGTCGGCGACCTCCTCGACGGGCGTGAAGGCGACCTCCTTGCCCGCCTCCTTCATCGCGGTCTCCCACTGGTCGAGGCTGCGATAAGGGGTCCTACGGGGGCGCTCTTTGGCGTACCGGTCGGGCCGGTTGCGGTGCGACTCCCACAGGCCCGTGCGCAGCATGTGCGGCCCCGGGAAGAGCACCGAGGCGCCCACGCGCGCGTGCTCCGCCTTCAAGTGGGCGTACAGGGATTCGGTCATCGTCACGACGGCGGCCTTGGTGACGGCGTACACCGAGGCGGTGGGCAGCGGGGCGATACCGCCGTCCCCGGAGGACGTGTTGACGACATGACCGGGTTGACCGGACTTGATCATCCTCGGCACGAACGCCTGGATGCCGTGGAAGACACCCCACACGTTGACGGCGAACGCCCACTGCCAGTCGTTCGGTTCGTGCTCCCACATCCGGCCCTCGGCACCCGAGCCGACCCCGGCGTTGTTGCACAGGACGTGGACGGCGCCGTACGTCTCGTAGGCCGACTCGGCGAGATCCAGGACCTGTTGGCGTACGCCGACGTCGACCACGCGCGCGTGCACGTCGGCACCGTCGGCGCGCAGATCGGCGGCGGCCTTGTCGAGGGCCCCCTGCTCGACGTCGGCGAGGACCACCTTGAGCCCGTCGGCGGCGAACCGCCGTGCCATCGCGAGCCCGATCCCGCTCGCGGCCCCGGTGACGACGGCGACCTGACCCTCCCCCAACTCCATTACGCACTCCCCTCGGGCGGTCCGTCGTGGATCTGCTGCGGGTCGTCGTAGCGCTGGTGGATGTACGGCAACAGGGCCCGCGCGTCGACCCGTTCGACGACCCTGCCGCGCTGGTCGCTGGTCTTCTCGCCGATGGTGATGTCGACGAGAGTGCGTACCGGGAGGTCGGCGACCGGGTCGTACATGGACTCCCGTAGAACGACGTCTCCGGTGACGCGTTCGAGGCGGCGGACCTTCTCGTTGCGCAGGCAGTGCACGAGCACGGGGTCGGCGTCGAAGCCCGAACCGTCCACCGCGGGAAGGAACTTGAAGTAGAAGTCGGTCTTCTGGGTCGGCCCGGGGAGGGGCAGTTCCTCGCTGATCGCGCCGCGGACCTCCACGAACGCGATGCCGTGCCGGGCGAGGGACGCGTGCACGACGAGGCCCACGCGCTCGACGGTCACCTCGCCGAGTTTCTTGGGCTCTCCGAAGACCTCGCGGCCGCCGGTGAGGGCCCGTTCGTGGGTCATCGGCATCACCAGGGGGTACCAGCCCTCGACGCCGTCGTGCGCGGCGGCGACCGCGAACGAGCCCGCGCCCAGGGGGTATCCGGTCAGCTCCACCTTGCTGATGTTCACCCGGACCAGGGGCCGCCCGGTGGGCTTGAGGGGCGGCGGCAGGACCGCCGCGACCGCGTCCGGGTCGCTCTCCCAGACGGCCACCACACCGGTGGACCAGATGTCGGGGAGCTTGGAGCTCGCCGTGCGTGCGGCGGCGATCTCCGCCTCGGTCCGTGCGCCGTACCGTACGCGTGCCATACGCCGTACCGCCCTTCGTAGGCCGTCATCCGTCAGGCGGGCAGCACGCTTGCACCGGGCGGGCAAAAGGTCCATAGCCACGCGCACGCGCATTCGGCGGGCCCGAACGGGCGGGCGGGGCGGGCGACCTGAGGGACAGGACTGTCAGTGGCGGCCCGTATCCTCAGTGACCATGCTCGAAGACCACTCGCCGACAGTGTCCGCAGCCACTCCGTGGCCGGCCGCATATCCCCAGGGGTATGCGGTAGTTGACGTGGAGACCACCGGCCTGGCCCGGGACGACCGGATAATCTCCGCGGCCGTCTACCGTCTGGACGCGCTCGGCGAGGTCGAGGACCACTGGTACACGATGGTCAACCCGGAGCGCGATCCCGGCCCCGTGTGGATCCACGGTCTGACGAGTGACGTCCTGGAGGGCGCGCCCCTCTTCAAGGACATCGCCGAGGAGTTCGCGACCCGCCTGGAGGGCCGGGTGTTGGTCGCGCACAACGCGGTCTTCGACTGGCAGATGATCGCGCGGGAGTACGCGCGCGTGCAGATCGAGCCCCCGGTCCGCCAGCGGCTGTGCACCATCGCGCTTTCCAAGGAGCTGAGCCTGCCGCTGCCCAACCACAAACTGGAGTCCCTGGCAGCGCACTTCGGCGTCGTCCAGCAGCGCGCGCACCACGCGCTCGACGACGCGCGCGTGCTCGCGGAAGCCTTCCGCCCGAGCCTCCGGGCGGCGGCTCAGGGCGGCGTACGGCTGCCGCTGCACGAGTGCCGGCCGCTGACGGAATGGGCCCAGCCCGCACCCCGGATCGGGCAGCAGGCGGGGGGCTACGGCGGCTTCGGGGCGGGCGGTTGGCGTCCCGCGCGCAAGCGGCCCGCGTGCCCGTACCCCAACCCGGGGCGCTTCGAGGACGGCAGGCCGCTCAAGCAGGGGATGCGGATCGCGTTCTCCGGGGACACGTCCGTCGAGCGCGAGCTGCTGGAGGACCGGGCCGTGGAGGCCGGCCTGCATGTCGCGACGAGCCTGTCCCGGCTGACCAGCCTCCTCGTTACGAACGACCCGGACTCGGGCACCTCGAAGGTGGTCAAGGCCAAGCAGTTCGGCACGCCGGTGGTGGACGAGGCGGCGTTCGGGCAGCTGCTGCGGGACGTCGAGGCGGCGGGCTGAGCGCGCCGCGCGGGGCCGTACGCCCTGCGGCCGATCACCTCGGTCGCACGGACCGAGCGCGCCGCACGGACCGTACGGACGGGTGATTGTCGTACGACTCGCCCCGCGCCCGCTCGCCCGTGCCCGGCGGACGGCCCACCCTGTGGCGCATGGCGAGATGTGAAGTATGCGGCAATGACTACGGCATGAGCTTCGAGGTGCACGCGCAGGGCGCGGTGCACGTCTTCGACTGCTTCTCCTGCGCGATCCACCGCATGGCCCCGATCTGCGAGCACTGCCGGGTGCAGATCATCGGCCAGGGCGTGGAGGTCGAGGGCCGCTGGTTCTGCGGGGGCCACTGTGCGCGGGCGGAGGGGATGGTGGGGATCATCGACAAGGTGTGAGCCACCGGCCTTCCGGGAGCCGGACCCCGTATCCCTTCCGGTACCCCCCTGAATGCGCCCCACGACCGAGTTGTACGGTCGTGGGGTGTACCGCTTCCTGATGTCCCGGCAGTGGGTGATCCTCGCGTTGATCACCCTTCTCCTGATCCCGACGATGATCAGGCTGGGCATCTGGCAGATGCACCGCTACGAGATGCGCAGCGCCCGGAACCAGTTGGTCACGAACGCGCTGCACGCCAAGCCGGTCCCCGTGGAGACGATCAGCACCCCGGGGCACGCGGTCACCCGTACGGAGAAGTACCGCACCGTCACCGCGACCGGCACCTTCGAGACTTCTAAAGAAGTCGTCGTCCGGCGTCGTACCAATGACGACGACGAGGTCGGCTTCCATGTCCTCACCCCGTTCGTGTTGACGGACGGCAAGGTCGTGTTGATCAACCGTGGATGGATCCCGGCGACGGGGGTGCAGACGGCCTTCCCGAAGATCCCCGCGCCCCCGAGCGGCAAGACCACGATCACCGGACGCCTGATGGCCGACGAGACGACCGCGGCCAGCGGCATCAAGGACATCAAGGGCCTGCCCGATCGCCAGATCATGTTGATCAACAGCGAGGAGCAGGCGAAGCGGCTCGACGCCCAGGTGCTCGGCGGTTACGTCGAGCAGACCGCGCCGGAGCCGAAGGGTGACACGCCGGAGCAGATCTCCGACCCGGGCAAGGAAGACGCCCCGCTGAACTACGCGTACATGATCCAGTGGTGGCTGTTCGCCGCGGCCGTACCCGTCGGCTACGTGGTCCTCGCCCGCCGCGAGGCCCGCGACCGCCGGGAGGCGGCGGCGAAGGAAGAGCAGGCAGCGGAGGCCGAGCCCGCGACCGTGTGAGCCGGGCTCCCGCGACCGTGTGACCCGGGCTTCTCTTCACCCGCCCGGCCCCGAACCTTGATTGCCTCACCGACAGGCAGGGAACCCGCACCCCGTGCACCCACGTATCGAGGACTACGCCCTCATCGGCGACGAACAGACCGCGGCCCTGGTCGGCATGGACGGCTCGGTCGACTGGCTGTGCCTGCCACGCTTCGACTCGGCCGCCTGCTTCGCCAGAATGCTCGGCGACGAGGACAACGGCCACTGGCGCATCGCCCCCAAGGGCGCGGACCGCTGCACCCGCCGCGCCTACCGCCCCGACACCCTGGTCCTGGACACGGAGTGGGAGACCGACGAAGGCACGATCCGTGTCACCGACCTGATGCCCCAGCGCCACCGCGCCCCCGACGTCGTACGCATCGTGGAAGGCGTCAGCGGCAAGGTCACCGTCCACAGCAGGCTCCGTCTCCGCTTCGACTACGGCGCGGTCGTGCCGTGGATGCGCCGGTCCGACGGGCACCATGTGGCCGTCGCGGGCCCCGACTCGGTGTGGCTGCGCAGCGAGCCCGAGGTGCGCACCTGGGGCGAGGACTTCAGCACCCTCTCGGAGTTCACCGTCGAGGCCGGCCAGAGGGTCGCCTTCGTCCTCACCTGGCACCCCTCGCACGAGCCCCGTCCGCCGCTCGTCGACCCCTACAAGTCGCTGCGCACCAGCGTCGCGGACTGGAGGCGCTGGGTGGCCCGCTGCCGCTACGACGGCCCGTACAGGGACGCGGTCGTGCGGTCCCTGATCACGCTCAAGGCGCTCACCTACCGCCCGACCGGTGGCATCGTCGCCGCGGCCACCACGTCACTCCCCGAGGAGATGGGCGGCGTCCGCAACTGGGACTACCGCTACTGCTGGCTGCGCGATTCGAGCCTCACCCTGGGCGCCCTGGTCGCCGCGGGCTACCACAAGGAGGCCGAGGCCTGGCGCGACTGGCTGCTCCGCGCGGTCGCCGGCGATCCCGCGGACCTCCAGATCATGTACGGCGTGGCGGGCGAACGACGGCTCCCCGAGTTCGAACTGCCGCACCTCTCCGGCTTCGCCGGTTCGGCCCCCGTCCGGATCGGCAACGGCGCCGTCAACCAGCTCCAACTCGACGTCTACGGAGAGGTCCTGGACTCCCTGTGGCTGGCCCGCCGCGCGGGTCTGTCCCCCAAGCCGCACATGTGGTCGCTCCAGGCCGTCCTCCTGGAGTGGCTGCGCGCGCAGTGGCAGCAGCCGGACGAGGGCCTGTGGGAGGTGCGCGGCGGACGCCGGCACTTCGTGCACTCCAAGGTCATGGTGTGGGTGGCCGCCGACCGCGCCGTCCGCACCCTGGAAGAGTACGCCGACCTGCCCGGCGACCTGGAGGGCTGGCGCGAGCTGCGGGACGCGGTGCACCGGGACGTGTGCGAGAAGGGCTACGACCCGGAACGCAACACGTTCACGCAGTACTACGGCTCGCAGGAACTCGACGCCGCCCTGCTGCTCATCCCCCGCTTCGGCTTCCTGCCGCCCGATGATCCGCGGGTCGTCGGCACGGTCGACGCGGTCCGCGAGGCCCTGGGCCATGACGGCTTCGTTCGCCGCTACGACACCGCCGCCGACACCCAGGTGGACGGGCTGCCCGGCGACGAGGGCGCCTTCCTGGCGTGCTCCTTCTGGCTCGTGGACGCACTCCAGATGACGGGCCGCCGGAAGGAGGCCCGGGTGCTTTTCGAGCGGCTGGTGGGGCTCGCGAACGACGTGGGGCTGCTCGCGGAGGAGTACGACCCGGTGGCCGGCCGTCTGCTGGGCAACTTCCCGCAGGCGTTCAGCCACATCGGCCTGGTGAACACCGCCCTCACCCTGTTCGGGGACGAGGAGGCAGGATAGGGGTCATGGATCTTGGACTGAAGGACCGGGTGTACGTCGTCACCGGGGCCACCCGTGGGCTGGGCAACGCCGCCGCGCGCGAGCTGGTGGCCGACGGCGCGAAGGTGGTCGTCACCGGGCGCGACGAGAAGCGGGCCGCCGACGCGGCGGCCGAGCTGGGGCCGAACGCGGTCGGCGTGTCCGTCGACAACGCCGACGCGGAGGCACCGGCCCGGCTGATCGCCGCCGCGCGCGAGCACTTCGGGGGCTTCGACGGCATCCTCGTGAGCGTCGGCGGACCACCGCCCGGGTTCGTCGCCGACACCACCGACGAGCAGTGGCAGTCGTCGTTCGAGTCGGTGTTCCTGGGCGCGGTGCGACTCGCCCGCGCGGCGGCCGAGGAGTTGGGGGCGGGCGGTGTCATCGGCTTCGTGCTCTCCGGGTCGGTGCACGAGCCGATCCCCGGGCTGACGATCTCGAACGCCTTGCGGCCCGGCCTCGCCGGTTTCGCCAAGTCCCTCGCGGACGAGCTGGGCCCGCGCGACATCCGTGTCCTGGGGCTGCTGCCGGCCCGTATCGACACGGACCGCGTGCGCGAGCTGGACGGGCTGTCCGCGGACCCGGTGGCCACGCGTGCGGCCAACGAGTCGCGGATTCCGCTGCGGCGGTACGGGACTTCGGACGAGTTCGGGCGGGTGGCGGCGTTTCTGCTGTCGCCGGCCGCGTCCTATCTGACGGGGATCATGGTGCCTGTCGACGGTGGGATGCGGCACGGGTTCTGACGCTCCGTCAACTCAATCCCCGCTCAGCCAACCCATCAGTCAACCTGTCAACTCACCCGCTCCGCGCGGTGCTTGACGCCCGTCAGACGGACCTCCGTCGGCAGCGTCTCCAGGCCGGCCGAATCGCGGGCGTGGGCAAGGGCGTTGGCCGTCAGGTGGTCGAGGGCGACTCCGGGGTCCACGTGCGGTTCCAGGCTGAGCTGGACGCGGGCCTCGGGTGCGGTGCGGGTGCCGGCGAGCCGCACGTGCGCGTGGGCCACGCCGTCCAGGGCGCCCGCGTCGGTGGCGAGGACGCCCTCCAGGGCGCGGCCCCGCAGTAGCGCACCCTCGCCGTCACCGGTGCTGACGGCGACCTCGGTGAGCCGACGGCGCCGTAGCACCGCGACGAGCCACCACAGAGCCAGCAGGACGAGGACGGCGAGCACGGCGAGGACCGTCGGCCACCACCAGCCGTCGCCCCGCCAGCGCGTGCGCCGGGCGTCGCTCAGCAGGACGTCGTGGCGCCCGTCGTAGATCCACCAGGAGGGCGGCTTCACACCGAGGCCTACGGCGAGTACCGAGCCGCCGAGCACGAGCAGTACGAGGCCCACGACACCGATCACCGCGCGGTTGACGATCCTGAGCATCGGCCTCATCCCTTCCGGCCGGAACGGCCGACGTGCACCGACAGCGCGGGTGGCCGGGCGAGTCCTAGCCCGGTGATCGCGTCGCCGAGCACGGCGTCCAAGTCGGCCCGTACGTCGTCGAGTTCACGGAAATGCGACACCGCGCGGACGTCGGCTCTGGTCCGGCTGGTCCGTACGCGGACCGACTGCACGCCCGAGACCTCCATGGCCCGGTCGCGCAGCACCATCGCGGCGGCGGCGCGTTGCAGGCCGGCCCGGACGTCGGCGTGGGTGCGGCGCATCGGCAGCACCTGGCGCAGGCCGGGTGTCACCGCGAGCACGATCAGCCAGAGGCCGAGGGCGGCGGCGATGCCGGCGCCGATGAGCACCCAGGTGTCGTCCAGGGGGCGTTGGGCGAGCTGCCGGGCCAGTTCCCGGCGCCAGTGCGCGGCGGGCCGCTCCGCGCGCACGGCGGTGACGTCGTAGAGCAGGGCGCCGGCGCCGGCGAGCAGCAGGACGGCGACGATGGCCGCGGGGACGCGGCGCGCCGACCAGAAGCGGCCGCCCTTGCCGTCCCCGTCATGGACGACGGGAACGGGGTCGTAGTCGGACGCGGCGGTGTACCCGCCGTGGCCGGGATCGGTCTCCTTCTCGATGACCGGTAGTCGTTGGGTCGTGCCGTCGGAGCCCTGGGGCTCGCTCATCGCGTCCTCCCCTGTGCCGCGCCATGTGCCGGATGGAGCCGTTCCACTTGGACGGCGACCTCGGGCACTTCCATGCCCACCAACGCGCGTACCCGCTGAACCACCTGTCGACGCACCTGAAAACAGCGGGCGCCGATGTCGCAGGGATAGTCGAGTTCGAGGTGCACGCGTACGCGTACCGTTTCGTGGTGTACGACGACGGTGGCATGCGGCGACGCGGCGTCCGGGTGCAGTGGTCCGAGCGCCTCGCGCGCGGCCTGCGCGGCGATCTTCGCCACGACCCGGTCGGCGATCCGGGTGGCGCCCCGCTCACCGGGTGCGACGACCGCCAGGGGTCTGCCGCGCTCGTCGACCGAGCCGTCCCGGCCGCTCACGGGCGTCATCGCCGCCGGTCGTCACGCGAGCGGAAGAAGTCGCCGAGTTCCAGGTCCCCCTCCAGGAACCGGCCGACGACGAACCCGATGGCGCCCAGGGCCGCCACCAGCAGGAAGGCCCCGAACCCGCCGAAGTATCCGGCGAAGCCCAGTGCCATTCCGGCGATCATGCCGACCATGGCCCTGCTCATCCTGCGCTCCTCAGCTCGTTCGTCGGCCCGCTCGTTGACTCGTTCGTCGGCTCGGTCACTGGAGCCTGGGCTCCGGTTCGTCGTCCTCTTCGTCCGGCAGCTTCACGTCGCTGACCGCGATGTTGACCTCGACGACTTCGAGGCCGGTCATCCGTTCCACGGCGGCGATGACGTTCTCCCGTACGGCACGGGCCACGTCCGCGATCGACACCCCGTAGTCGACGACGATCTCCAGGTCGAGCGCGGTCTGCACCTCGCCGACCTCGGCCTTCACACCCCGGGACACCGACTTCGTACCGCCGGGCACCCGGTCGCGCACGGCCCCGAAGGTGCGGGACAGCCCGCTGCCCATGGCGTGGACGCCCAGGACGTCCCGGGCGGCCAGCCCGGCGATCTTCTCCACCACGCCGTCGGCGATGGTGGTCCGCCCCCGGGACGCGGGGTCGCCGCCGCCGCGTTTGGTGGGGGGTTTGCGGGTCTGTACGGACTCCCGCTCACCGTCGGGGTCCTGTGTCCGGTTCCGCTCCGTCATGTCGGTCATCGCCGTACATCCCTTTCGGTCGTCGTCCTTCGACCACCGTAAGTGCGGTTGCTCGGTCCCGCGCTGGACATGCGGCAGGCTGGAGGAATGACGGCGGACGCGTGGACTGGGAATCAGGGGCGGCGCGAAGCGCCTTCGAACAGGGCGGTGGTGGGCGACGGGCGGGCAGTACGGCATCAATTGCGGCTCGGCAGGTTGCTGCCCCTGGGTGATCGGCGCGACGGCGCGTGGATCGCCGAGCGGGCGGCCGAGGCCGTACTGCGGGGCGCGGCGGAGCAGGTGCGGGGCGTGCGGCTGGGCGCGCTGCGGATCGGGCTCGCCGACCCGGCGGACGCGCACGAGCCCGCCGTACCGCCTCCGCCGGGTGCGCTGCCGCCCGGGCCGCTGCGGATCACGGCCGACTGCGCCGCCGTGGCGACCGAACCCCTGCCGGCCGCGGCGTCCCGGCTGCGCACGGCCCTGGCTACGGCCGCTGCGGAGCGGCTCGGTCTGGTGGTGGACGAGGTTGATCTACAGGTGACGGTCCTGCTGGACCATATGGACGACGTTGACGGCATGGACGACGTCGACCGTGTGGACGATGCGGATCACGATCCCGCTGCCGACATTGACCATGTTGATGACATTGATCGTGTGGACGATGTTGATCGTGTTGACGGCGACGACGAGTCCCTGGTCGCCGCCGCCGCGCTCGCCGTCCCGGGCGTGGTCCGGCTGACCGGCGCGCTGGGCGGGCTCGGCCGCGCTGTGCACATCGAGGAGGTCGCGGGTGAGGGGACGCTGCCGCGTCGCCACGCGCGTGTGGAGCTCGCGGTGCGCGCGGACCGCCGGGCCCTGGATGTGGCCCGGGAGGTCCGCGCGGGGGTCGGCGAGGCGCTGCCGGATCACCCGACCGTGGCCGTACTGGTCACCAAGGTGCACTGACGGCAAGGTGGGTTGACGGCCTTATTCGCCGACGCCGGCCAGGTCCCGCAGGCGTCGGGCCTGGGCGGCACGCTCGGCGGCGCGCTGGTCGTCGTACGCACGGCCCTGGACGCCCTGGAGCAGCGCCTTGGTCTCGATGAGGGCGTCGCGCGGGGCGGCCAGCAGTGCGGTCGCGAGGTCGCGTACGGCGTCCTCGACCTGGTCGGCGGGAACGGCGATGTTCGCGAGGCCGGTGCTGACGGCTTCCTCGGCCAGGACGGAGCGCCCGGTCGCGCAGATCTCCAGCGCGCGGGCGTAGCCGACGAGGCCCACCAGGGGATGTGTGCCGGTCAGGTCGGGCACCAGTCCGAGGCTGGTCTCGCGCATGGCGAACTGCACATCGTCGGCGACGACGCGCAGGTCACAGGCGAGGGCGAGTTGGAACCCGGCCCCGATGGCATGCCCCTGGACGGCGGCGATGGACACGATGTCGCTGCGTCGCCACCAGGTGAAGCCCGCCTGGTACTCGGCGATGGTCCCGTCCAGCACGGCGTCATCGCTGTGCGCGAGGTCGATGAACGACGGTTCGCCGTCGAAGCCCTCGGGCGTGAACGCCTGGCGGTCGAGTCCGGCCGAGAAGGACTTGCCCTCGGCGCGCAGCACCACGACACGGACGGTGCCCGGCAGCAACCGCCCGGCCTCCGCCAACGCCCGCCAGAGAGCAGGACTTTGAGCGTTGCGCTTGGCCGGGTTGGTCAGCGTCACCGTGGCGATCGCGTCGTCGACGGTGAGCCGTACGCCGTCCTTGTCGAGTACGGGACCGAGGTCCTTGTCGTCCTGTTCGGGCGAAGCCATGGGGCGCCTCCGATGTGTGCGGTCAGCAGAGCAGAGCTAAGTGACTGCACAGTAACCACCCGGTCGGTCAGTCGTCCGACCGGGTGGCCACCATCGAAGCCGATGAGCCACCCGGGGTCAGGCCGAAGCCTTCTTGCCCCGGGTCGCCCCGCCACGCCCACGAAGCGTGACGCCCGACTCACTGAGCATCCGGTGGACGAAGCCATACGAGCGGCCGGTCTCCTCGGCCAGCGCTCGGATGCTCGCACCGGAGTCGTACTTCTTCTTCAGGTCTGCCGCGAGCTTGTCGCGCGCGGCGCCGGTTACCCGGCTGCCCTTCTTCAGAGTCTCGGCCACCCGTGCCTCCTCATGGGAAGTGCGCTCTTGGTCTCCTCATGATCACCCCTCCAAGCGTTCATGGCCACCCATTCGGCAAGGTCCGTAAGACAAGGTTTTGACGACAGGAGCGCGTCCCCACAAGTGGAATGTGGAATTCCTGAGGGTCTTGTCCGTACGGCCGAACGAGTTGTTCCGTGAAGTACCTGGTCAGAGACGCAGGACGGCCGAGCCCTTGTCGATAAAGGACTCGGCCGGGAAATCGGTGTACGACACACCTCGGTACGAGGAGATCTCACACAGATGGTGGATCACCGGTAGGCCGAATGATCCATACGCCGTGGATCAAGCATTCGGTCAAGCGGCACTGACCGTCGGGCGGCACTGACCGTCAGGCGGCCGGCCGTCAGGCGAGCGCGACGAGATCCGCGTAGTCCGCGCCCCACAGGTCCTCGACGCCGTCCGGCAGCAGGATGATGCGCTCCGGCTGGAGAGCTTCCACGGCACCCTCATCGTGGGTGACGAGGACGACGGCGCCCTTGTAGGTGCGCAGTGCGCCGAGGATCTCCTCGCGGCTGGCGGGGTCCAGGTTGTTCGTCGGCTCATCCAGGAGGAGGACGTTCGCGGACGACACCACGAGGGTGGCGAGCGCGAGACGGGTCTTCTCGCCGCCGGAGAGGACCCCGGCCGGCTTGTCGACGTCGTCTCCGGAGAACAGGAACGAGCCCAGCGTCTTGCGGACCTCGACCAGGTCCAGGTCGGGAGCGGCGGAGCGCATGTTCTCCAGGACCGTGCGCTCGGGATCGAGGGTCTCGTGCTCCTGCGCGTAGTAGCCGAGCTTGAGACCGTGGCCCTCGATGACCTCGCCGGTGTCCGGCTTCTCGGCACCGCCGAGGAGCTTCAGGAGGGTCGTCTTGCCCGCGCCGTTCAGGCCGAGGATGACGACGCGCGAACCCTTGTCGATAGCCAGGTCGACATCGGTGAAGATCTCCAGAGAGCCGTACGACTTCGACAGGCCCTCCGCCATGAGCGGGGTCTTGCCACAGGGCGAGGGCTCCGGGAAGCGCAGCTTGGCGACCTTGTCGGAGACACGCACCGCGTCGAGCCCGGCGAGCAGTCGGTCGGCGCGCTTGGCCATGTTCTGCGCGGCGACCGTCTTGGTGGCCTTGGCACGCATCTTGTCGGCCTGCGAGTGCAGGGCGGCGGCCTTCTTCTCGGCGTTCTGCCGCTCGCGCTTGCGGCGCTTCTCGTCGGCCTCGCGCTGCTGCTGGTAGAGCTTCCAGCCCATGTTGTAGTAGTCGATCTGGGAGCGGTTGGCGTCCAGATAGAACACCTTGTTGACGACGGTCTCGACGAGATCGGTGTCGTGGGAGATCACGATGAAGCCGCCGCGGTACGTCTTCAGGTAGTCGCGCAGCCAGACGATCGAGTCGGCGTCGAGGTGGTTCGTGGGCTCGTCGAGGAGCAGCGTGTCCGCGTCGGAGAACAGGATGCGGGCCAGCTCGATACGGCGGCGCTGACCGCCGGAGAGCGTATGCAGCGGCTGGCCGAGCACTCGGTCCGGGAGGTTCAGCGCGGCGGCGATGGTGGCCGCCTCGGCCTCGGCGGAGTAGCCGCCCTTGGTGAGGAACTCCGTCTCCTGGCGCTCGTACTGGCGCATGGCCTTGTCGCGGGTGGCGCCGCTGCCGTTGGCGATGCGCTGTTCGTTCTCGCGCATCTTGCGGATCAGGGTGTCCAGTCCGCGCGCGGAGAGGACGCGGTCGCTGGCGAGCACGTCCAGGTCGCCGGTGCGGGGGTCCTGCGGGAGGTAGCCGACCTCGCCGGAGCGGGTGACGGTGCCGCCGGCGGGCTGGCCCTCGCCGGCCAGGACCTTGGTCAGGGTGGTCTTGCCGGCGCCGTTGCGCCCGACCAGACCGATGCGGTCGCCCTTGGCGACACGGAAGGTGGCGGACTCGATGAGGACGCGGGCACCGGCGCGCAGCTCGATACCGGAGGCGGAGATCACGGTCAGACTCCAGAGCGGGGTCGTAGGCGGAAGGGGCGGCTGAGGACGTTCCCGCCGTCTAATGCGCGAGGAGAATGGCCATGGGCCAAGTCTAACGGGGCCGTGCAAGCGCTTTTCCTGTGCGCGGTGGGTCATCGCCCCGGGGCGGACGGCCCGGGATGGTCCGGTACAGGGCGTCCGCAGCTATGAGCTGGGCGGTCCGGGCCGGTGCCGGGAGATGGGCACCCCACGCGCGTGACGTACGGCACGCGCGTGCGTGCGGGCCCGGTGGGCGGGACCGGGTGCGTGTCCCCCGTTCGGCTCTCGTCCGGCGCCGCGGCGGGAACGGCGGGCGAGGATGACGCCATGCAGTTCGACGACGACGCGAATCTGGACACCTCCGAGGTGCAGGACGTGCGCGGCAGCCGGATTCCCGGTGGCCGGGCGACCGTGGGCGGTGGCCTCGCGGCGCTGATCGCGCTGCTGCTCGGGCTCTTCTTCGGCGTCGGTCCGGACAACCTGGGGTTGTCGTCGGGCAGCGACTCACCGGTGGCGACCGCGTCCTCGCTGGCCCAGGTGCAGTCGACCTGCCGTACGGGGGCCGACGCGAACACCAAGGAGGACTGCCGCATCGTGGCGGTGGTCAACAGCGTGCAGGACTTCTGGACGCAGGAGTTCCGGCGGCGCAGCGGTACGTACACACGGTCGCCGACGGTCTTCTTCAGCGGGCAGGTCGCCACCGCGTGCGGGACGGCGACCTCGGCGGTGGGGCCGTTCTACTGCCCCGGCGACCGGAAGGTCTATCTGGACCTGGGGTTCTTCGACGAGCTGCGGACGAAGTTCGGCTCCAGTGGCGGGCCGTTCGCGCAGGCCTATGTCGTGGCGCACGAGTACGGGCACCACGTGCAGGACCTGATGGGCACGCTCGACAGGTCGCAGGACGGGCGGACCGGCGCGAACAGCAACGCCGTGAAGGTGGAACTGCAGGCCGACTGCTACGCCGGCGTCTGGGCGCATCACGCGACCACCACGAAGGACGAGTCGACCGGGCGGCCGTTGATCACCAGCCTCACGGACGCCGACATCCGGGACGGCCTGGACGCGGCGGCGGCCGTCGGCGACGACCGGATCCAGGAGCGGTTCCAGGGCCGGGTGACGCCGGAGAGCTGGACGCACGGGTCGGCGGCGCAGCGGCAGCAGTGGTTCTACACGGGCTACCGGACCGGGGACATGGCGCAGTGCAACACCTTCCGCTGACAGCCTCGGGGGCGTTCTCGCGGGGCGTTGTCAGTGGCGGGTGCGAGACTCGTCGAAAGCGATCGAAGCAGCGGAAACACTGAGGAACCCGACAGCAACCAAGAACGGCTGAGAACCCCAGGCACACAAGGAAGTGATCGGCATGGCAGGCGAGAACAGCGGGCGTCCGAGCATCTACCCGTCCTTGCTGTACGCGGACGCGAAGGCGGCGATCCGGCAGCTCACGGAGGCCTTCGGCTTCACCGAGCTGGCGGTGTACGAGGGCGAGGACGGCTCGGTGATGCACGCGGAACTGGTGCAGGGCAACGGTGGCGTGATGCTCGGCTCCAAGGGCCGCGGCGGCCGTTTCGACGAGGCGATGAAGAGCGCGGGTCCCGCCGGGGTGTACATCGTCGTGGACGACGTCGACGCCCATCACCGGCGGGCCGTGGAGCACGGCGCGGAGATCCTGATGCCCCCGGCGGACCAGGAGTACGGCTCGCGGGACTACATGGCCCGGGACGCCGAGGGCAACATCTGGAGCTTCGGTACGTACGCTCCGGAGCTGCCGGAGATACCGAAGACAGGGGCCTGACCGCGCCTAGCTTCCCCCCGTGTGCACCTGGAAGGCGGCCCGACGTACGGCCTTGGCGAGGGCCGGGTCGGGGTGGGCCGCGGCGAGCGCGACGAGGACCTGCACGGTGCGGGGATGCCCTACGGCGCGCACCTCGTCGAGGAGCATCGGGACGGTCGGCTGGATCGCGGACTCCAGGTGGCGCACCAGCAGCGGGGCCTCCCCGTGGTCGGCGACGGCGGCGGCGCTGTCGACCCACAACCAGGTGGCCTCTTCGCGGGTGAGGACCTCGTGGGCGTCCTCCGGGTCGATCCCGTCGTGCTCGGCGAGCCACAGCAGGGCGTACGGCCGCAGGGTCGCCTCGTCGGCGACGGCGCGGACGTCGGGTTCGGCGGGGGCGCCGACGACGCGCAGCGCCTCGAAGGCGAGGCCGCGCAGCAGGGCGTCCTCACCGCGGGCGGCGTCGATCAGCTGGCCGACGGCGGTGCCCACGGTGCGGGCGGCGAGCCAGGCGCGGTACTCGGCGCGGGCGGCGTTCGGGCGGAGCTGGGAGCAACCGCGGAGCATGTCCTCGGCGGGCTGCTCGATGTTCCCGGCGGGGCTCTGGGCGGCCACGCAGATCTGTTCCAGCTTGACCCAGACCGCCCAGCTGCCGAGCGGGGTGAGGGTGGCCTGGGCGTCGCCGTAGGTGAGGGCGCCGACGGAGGCAAGGGCGTGCAGGGCCCAGTCGAGGAGGGGGTCGAGGGGGGTGTCGATGGAGGCGTCGGCGGCCGGGGGCTGCTGGACGGGTTCGGGCTGGGGGCCGTAGGGGATCTCGCAGCGCTCGGTGCGCAGTTCGGTGACCCGTTGGCCGAGGAGGTCGAGGAGCTGTTCGACGGGGACGGGGCCGGCGGACAGTTGGAGGAAGGAGAGCACCTGAGGCATGGCCGAGACGACCTCGGCGACGGCTGAGGGCTCGTGCTCCCGGGGTTCCGGGTGGGCGAGCGACCAGGCGTCGAAGAGGGCGACCCAGCCGCGCAGGACGGCGCTGTCGTCGCGGTCCCAGGCGCGCAACCGCCAGCCGGGGCGGGCCTCGTCGCCGTGCACCTCGACGAGGCCGGCGAGGCGGGCGGTGTCCCAGTCGGCGCGGACCTGAGCCGGGGTCAGGCCAAGATCCTCGGCCGCGAGTTCGGCGGTCGCGTCGGAGAGGGTGCCTTTGCCGTCGGGGCTCGCGCTGTCACGGCCGGGGCGTAGTGCGGCGTCGGCCCAGTGGGCGACTCGGGCGGCTCCGGCCAGGCCGGAGCGAGCCATTCTGGCCAGTTCCGCGGGGGCCGGTGTGCCCTCCGGAGGGCGGGGTGCGGGGCGGCGCGAGCGCCGCTGGTTCATCGCTCGGGGGGCGGCGGCCAGGGGTCGCGGGCGGACGAGTCGAAGCCTGGAGTCGCGCGGGATACGGGACGTCACGGGTGCAGTCTTCCGGTTGACGGTCCGAAAACCCAAACGGAATGTCACGGCGGGCGACGGGGAGGGCCAAGGCACGGGGTCCCGCGGGCGGCTGGGGACCGGGATCAGGCCAGTGGTACAGGGCTAAACGGAAGGTCGGTGGGGTGTGGTGGGGGTGGGAGTCCGGGGTGGTGAAGGAGGGCGTCCGGTACGGCCGGTGGATCACATCAGCGGTGCGCGGATCACGTCAACGGGGTGCTGCTCACATCAGCGGGGTCAGGAAGCGGCGCAGGATCTCCTCGTATCCGGCCGGGTCGGCGTTCCACATCGCGCTGTGCGGGGCGTGGGCGACCGGCTGGAGGGTGATCAGGTCGGGGCGCTGGGCGGCGAAGCGGCGGGAGAGGGTCCAGGGGGCCACCGTGTCGTCCGGGCCGTGGAAGATCAGGGTCGGGACCCGGAGCCGGGCCGGGTCGGCGGCCTCGGCGATGCGGTCACCGTGCAGACCGGTGCGGCCCTGGGCGGCGCGGACCGCCAGCGGCAGCAGCGCGCCCGGGGTGTGCCGGGCGGTGGCGAGGGCGCGCAGCGTGGTCTCCCAGTCGAGCACCGGCGAGTCCAGCACGAGGCCGGAGACGCGGTCGCGCATCGCGGAGTGGGCGGCGGCGCGCAGGGCCATGGTGGCGCCGGTGGACCAGCCGTACAGGACGACGTGCTCGGCGCCGTAGCGCACGGCGTAGCGGATCGCCGCGTCCAGGTCCCGCCACTCGGTCTCGCCGAGGTGGCCCAGGCCGTCGGGGTTGCGGGGTGCGCCCAGGTCGCCCCGGTAGGCGAGGGCGAGCACCGGGAAGCTGTTGCGGTGCAGGAACTCCATGACGTTCAGGGAGAGTTCGCGGGTCGCCGCCAGTCCGTGCACCGCGATCACCCAGGTGCTCCGCGCTCCGGGTACGAACCACGCGGGCAGGGAGCCGAGTTCGCCGGGGATGTCGATGTCGGCGTGGTCCAGGCCGAGGGCGGCGCTCGGATTGCCGACGTGGACGTTCGGGGTGAGCCACACCTTGTCGCCGGGGTCCAGGGTGCCGTGGGTGACGCGTTCGAGGCGGCGTACGACGGCGTCGGCGGGGACGGACGCCGTTTCGACAACCGGGCCGACGACCGCGTGGGAGCCGTCACCGGCCAGACCGTAGGTCCCGGGGCGCAGGGAGGCCAGGTCCCGGGTGAGCGTGATCTGCCCGGCGGCGGTGGAGTGCACCGTGAGCCGGGGTTCGCCCGGCAGCGGGCGGCCGGGCGGCGCCTTCAGCGCGGCGTCGCTGGCGTACCGGCCGGCGGCGACACCGGCGACACCGGCCGCGAGGGCCACGGAGACGGCCGCGGCCGTCGCTTTGACTGTGCGCACGGGTCCAGTGTCGCGGGGGACCGGGCGAGCGGCCAGCCGGAGCGGGCCTGGGGTGACGGGCGGGGCGGTTTCAGCGGCGAGGGTCGGGTGATGCGGGGCGGCTCGGGGTCACCGGAAAGGTTCACCGCGGCCGAGCAGCGTCGCGATGGGCGGAAGGCGTCGGCGACGGGGGCGGCACGGCGGCACGGCAGCACCGGAAAAGCTCACCGCGGCCGAGCACCGACGCGGCGGGCGGAACGCCTCATCGACGGGGGCCGCGAGAGATGTCGGCGACGGCAGGGCGACCGCCGGGAAAGGCGTCGGCACCGGCAAGAAGCCCACCGCAGACAGCGACCGTCACACCTGTTGCCCTCATCCCCGGCGCTGTCCGCCCCGGTTGCCGTCACACACGCTGCCCTCACCCGGGTTGCTCCCAAGCCCCGTCACCATCCACCCCAGCTGCCGTCACACCCGCTGCCCTCACCCGAGTTGCTCCCAAGCCCCGTCACCGTCCACCCCGGCTGCCGTCACACCCGCTGCTTCACCCGGGCCGCCTTCAACCCGGCCACCCTCAACTCCGGCCGCCCTCACCCCAGCGGACCTCACCCCCTCACCCTCACCCCCGCTTCCACCCCCTCACCCCGCCGCGCGCTCCCCCTGCCCATACCCCCGCAACCGCTCCCCCGCCGCCGCCACCTGTTCCCCCGTCAGCAACGTAGGCGACAGCCCCGGCACGGACGACGCCGTCAGCCACAGTCGGCACATCCACTCCAGTTGGGCCGTGCGGTCGAAAGCCTGGTCCAGGGAGGTGCCGTAGGCGATCGTGCCGTGGTTCTGGAGCAGGCAGGCGGAGCGGTCCGTCAGGGCGTGGAGCATGTTCTCGGCCAACTCCTCCGTGCCGTAGGTCGCGTACGGGGCGACCCGGACCGGGCCGCCGAGGGCGCCGGACATGTAGTGGACCGAGGGGAGTTCGGGGACGAGGGTCGAGACGGCTGTCGCGTGGACGGCGTGGGTGTGGACGACGGCGTGGGCGTCGGTGGTGCGGTAGACGGCGAGGTGCATGGGGAGTTCGCTCGTCGGGAGCAGGGTGCCGAGGACCTGCCTGCCGTCGAGGTCGACACCCACCGTGTCGGCGGGTGCGAGGCGGTCGTAGGGGACGCCCGACGGTGTGACCAGGACGGTGTCGCCGACGCGGACCGAGACGTTTCCGGAGGTGCCGACGACCAGGCCGTCGGAGACCGTCCGGCGCGCGGTCGCGACGAGCGCGCCCCAGGCGTGCGCCTCCTCGGGGAGGACACTCCGCCTCCGCGTCTCACCCGCAGTTCCCGCACTCTCCCGGGCGTCCCGCCCGCCCCGCTGGTCCCGCCGTTGCTCAGCCATGTCGCGATCCTGTCAGCCGGTGCCCCAACGCACGTTCGGGCGAAGGCACTTTAGGCCGGAAGCCGCGCGTCCGAAAGATGACATATGGGCGTGAACCGCCCACTCCAGTCGCCCGACTGGAGACCGACCGGCATCGACGGATCGTCCAACAACCTCTGGGTGATTTGTCGTGCACGCCGCCATTCCCCGGGGGAAACATGGCCCGTGATCGCACACCGTCCCTGACCCGCGTCCGCACCGGCATCCGCCTTCGCCTCCGCACCGACCCCCGCGCCCGCCTCGCCGTAGCCGCCGTCGCCGCGCTCACCGTCGGCGCGACCACCCTCGCGCTCGCCGAGATCCCGGCCGTCGCCGCAGACATCGTCGCGAGTTCACCGAAGGGCCACGACGTCTCCTCGCACCAGAAGAACGTCGACTGGCCGAGCGCGAAGGCGAAGGGCGCCACGTTCGTCTACGTCAAGGCGACCGAGTCGACGACCTACCGCAACCCGTACTTCGGCCGGCAGTACGACGGCGCCCGCAAGGCCGGCGTCATCCGCGGCGCGTACCACTTCGCCCTGCCGGACAGGTCGTCGGGCGCGAGCCAGGCCGCGTACTTCGTGGCGCACGGCGGCGACTGGAAGGCGGACGGCTGGACGCTGCCGCCCGCGCTGGACATCGAATACAACCCGTACGACAAGAAGCACGGCTGCTACGGCCTGAGCAAGGCCAAGATGGTCAGCTGGATCAAGGCCTTCAGCGCCGAGGTGAACCGGGAGACCGGCCGCCGCCCGGTGATCTACACCACCACCCTGTGGTGGAAGACCTGCACGGGCGACAACAGCTCCCTGGCCTCGACACACGCGCTGTGGATCGCCCGCCACAACGCGGCGGACGCGGGCTCGCTGCCCGCCGGATGGTCGTACTGGACCTTCTGGCAGTACGACAACAGCGGGAGCCTGCCGGGTGACCAGAATCTCTTCAACGGGACGGTGAGCCAACTGAGGAAGTTCGCCCGGGGCTACTAGTCGATTTGCTGGGCAATCCGGCCACCACAGGGACCCCCTCAGTTCATCTTCCGTTCATCCGGATTGCCTACGGTCAACGCGCCGATGACCTCGAACGATTGCCTGGGTAAATGGAAAACTTCTCGCTGATCCTCGCGATTGTGGTAATCACCGCACTCGCGTTCGATTTTACGAACGGTTTCCACGACACCGCCAACGCGATGGCCACCACCATCTCGACCGGTGCGCTCAAGCCCAAGGTCGCGGTGGCCATGTCGGCCACCCTCAACCTGGTGGGCGCTTTTCTCTCCGTGGAGGTCGCCAACACGATCTCCAAGGGTCTCGTCGACGAGAGCGGCATCCGTCCCGAGGTCATCTTCGCCGCCCTGGTCGGCGCGATCCTCTGGAACCTGGTGACCTGGCTCGTCGGTCTGCCGTCCAGTTCCTCGCACGCCCTGATGGGCGGTCTGATCGGCGCCACCATCGCCTCGGCCGGCACCGGCGCGGTCCACGGCGACGTCCTGGTCACCAAGGTCCTGCTGCCGGCGATCGCCGCCCCGATCGTCGCGGGCATCGCGGCGATGCTCGCCACCCGCTTCTCGTACGCCCTGAGCCGCAACGCCGGGGGCAAGGCCGCCGACAAGGGCTTCCGCGTCGGCCAGATCGCCTCCGCCGGACTGGTCTCGCTGGCCCACGGCACGAACGACGCGCAGAAGACGATGGGCATCATCACCCTCGCCCTGATCGCCGGCGGCTCCATCGCCCCCGACTCGGACCCGCCCACCTGGGTCATCCTCTCCGCGGGCCTCGCCATCGCGATGGGCACCTACATCGGCGGCTGGCGCATCATCCGCACCATGGGCAAGGGCCTGACCGACCTCCAGCCGCAGCAGGGCTTCGCCGCCCAGACCAGCGCCGCCGCGGTCATCCTGGCCTCCTCGCACATCGGCTTCTCCCTCTCCACCACGCACGCCGTCTCCGGCTCGGTGATGGGCGCGGGCCTCGGCCGCAAGGGCGGGGTCGTCCGCTGGTCGACCGCGACCCGGATGTTCGTCGCCTGGGGTCTGACCCTGCCGGCCGCCGCACTGGTCGGTGCGCTCGCCGAGTCCGTGACCGACCTCGGCGACTGGGGCACCGCACTGGTGGCCGTCTTCCTGGTCGCCTCCAGCGCCGGCATCTGGCTGCTCTCCCGCCGCCAGGTCGTCGACGCCTCGAACGTCAACGAGGTCGACGAACCGGCCGGCGTGATCACCACCGCGATCGCCGCCGTGACCCCGCCGCCCCCGTCGGTCGCCCTCTCCGAAGGCCTCACGGCGACGATCCCCTCGCCGCCCGTGAACCCGGCCCCCATCGTGCAGTCCGACCCGGCGACACCGCCGGCCGCCGCCGTCTGAGCCCCGCGCCCCGGACACGAAGGAACGAATCAGCATGCACATCGACTGGGCAGCCCTCGGCTCCGTCTTCGGCGTCAGCCTCGTCGCCACCGTCTCCCTGGTGGCTGTTTTCACCCTCGGCATCGTCGGCCTCTCCCGCCGCGAACGCGCCACCGCCCAGGGCGACTCCGCGCCCCTCGCCCTGACCGGCGCGTACGCCTGCTTCGCGGCCTGCGCGGCGGCGGTGGCGTACGGGATCTATCTCATCGTGGCCTGACCGGCCGCCAGTTGGACCGAGCGTGGGGTGCGGGACGGATCGCCGTCCCGCACCCCACGTCCGCGTGACCCCTCCGACCCCTCGCGTGTGGGCATCAGCACACTCCGTCCCCGCAGGTCAACAGCAAGTTGACGGCCCTTCCAACAGCATGGTGGACTGCCGGAGCCATATACGGCGGCAGGAGAGGAAGCCGGTGCGAATCCGGCGCGGTCCCGCCACTGTCACCGGGGTAGACACCCCCGGGAGCCAGGAACTCTCACCGCCGGTCTCGTCGAACCAGGGCGTGGACACCCTGAGTGAGGACATATCGCCATGCTCGGCTGCCGTTCGAGGTCCCGCACCATCCCCGTGTCCGACTCAGTGATCGGCTGACCCGATGCGTGCCGATCGCGTCTTCGCGTACGGCGCCGCCGCCGGCCTCCTCGGCGACCACCTGCTCGGCGATCCCCGCCGCGGGCATCCGGTCGCCGCCTTCGGCCGTGCCGCGGGCGCCGTGGAACAGGTGCTGTGGCGCGACCACCGGGGCTGGGGCGCCCTGCACACCGCCGTGTGCGTCGGTGGCACCATCACCCTCGCCGCCGCGGCCACTTCGGCCCTACGGCCGTCCCGTACGGCCTCTGCCGCCCTCACCGCCGCCGCCACCTGGGCCGTCGTCGGCGGGACCTCCCTCGCGCGCGAGGCCGGGGTCATCGGGCGGGCGCTGGAGGCCGGTGACATCGACGGTGCGCGGGCCCGGCTCCCCCACCTCTGCGGGCGGGACCCGCAGTCCCTCGACGCCGACGGGATCGCCCGGGCCGTCGTCGAGTCCGTCGCCGAGAACACCTCCGACGCGGTCGTCGGCGCCCTGGTCTGGGGCGGCATCGCGGGTGTCCCGGGCCTGCTCGGGTTCCGGGCCGTGAACACGCTCGACGCGATGGTCGGCCACAGGTCGGCCAAGTACCGCCGCTACGGCTGGGCTTCGGCCCGCCTCGACGACGTCGCCGGCTGGCCGGGCGCCCGCCTCACCGCCGCCCTCGCGACCGTCGCGGGCGACGACCCGCGCGGCGCCGCCCGCGCCTGGCGCACCGACGCCCGCAAACATCCCAGCCCCAACGCCGGCCCCGTCGAGGCCTCCTTCGCGGGAGCCCTCGGCGTACGCCTCGGCGGGACGCTCTCCTACGGCGGCCGGGTCGAGCACCGGCCCGTGCTCAACGGCGACGGACGCCCCGTCGCCGTACCGGACATCGCGCGTGCCGTACGACTGTCCCGGCGCGTCGGTCTGCTCGCGCTCGGGGTCAGTGTCGCCGGGCGGCTGCTGGTGAAGGGACGGAAGTCATGAGCGGCGGCGGGCTGTTGGTGGCCGGCACCACCTCGGACGCCGGCAAGAGTGTCGTGACCGCCGGGATCTGCCGGTGGCTGGTGCGGCAGGGCGTGAAGGTCGCGCCGTTCAAGGCGCAGAACATGTCCCTGAACTCGTTCGTGACGCGCGAGGGCGCCGAGATCGGTCGGGCACAGGCCATGCAGGCGCAGGCGTGCCGGATCGAGCCGACCGCGCTGATGAATCCCGTGCTGCTGAAGCCGGGCAGTGACCGGACCAGCCAAGTCGTCCTCATGGGCAGCCCTGTTGGCGAGATGAGTGCCCGCGGCTATCACGGCGGGCGCCAAGAGGCCCTGCTCGGCACGGTGTTGGACTGTCTCGCCGAGTTGCGGGGCACGTATGACGCGGTGATCTGTGAGGGGGCCGGTTCGCCCGCCGAGATCAATCTGCGGCGGACCGACATCGTGAACATGGGCATCGCGCGCAATGCCCGCCTGCCCGTGCTCGTGGTGGGCGACATCGACCGCGGGGGCGTCTTCGCCTCCTTCTTCGGGACCGTCGCGCTGCTCAGCCCCGAGGACCAGGCGTTCGTCGCCGGGTTCCTCGTCAACAAGTTCCGGGGCGATGTGTCGCTGCTGGAACCGGGGTTGGAGATGCTGCTCGGCCTCACCGGGCGGCGGACGTACGGCGTGCTGCCGTTCCGGCACGGGCTCGGGATCGACGAGGAGGACGGCCTGCGCATCTCGCTGCGCGGGACCGTGCGCGAGTCGAACACCGCGCCGCCGGTCGGCGAGGACGTGCTGCGGGTCGCCGTCTGCGCGATCCCGCTCATGTCCAACTTCACCGACGTGGACGCGCTGGCCGCCGAACCGGGCGTCGTGGTGCGGTTCGTGGACCGGCCGGAGGAGTTGGCCGACGCGGACCTCGTCGTCATCCCCGGCACCCGGGGGACGGTGAAGGCGCTGGAGTGGCTGCGCGAGCGGGGACTTGCGGACGCCCTCGTGCGCAGGGCGGCCGAGCAGCGGCCAACTCTCGGTATCTGCGGTGGCTTTCAGATCCTCGGCGAGCACATCGACGACGAGGTCGAGAGCCGGCAGGGGTCGGTCGACGGGCTCGGAGTGCTGCCGCTGCGCGTGCGGTTCGCGCGCGAGAAGACCCTCACCCGGCCGGTGGGCGAAGCCCTCGGCGAACCGGTCGAGGGCTACGAGATCCACCACGGAATCGCCCAACTGACGGGCGGCGAAACCTTCTTGGACGGGTGCCGGGTCGGTCAGACCTGGGGCACGCACTGGCACGGCTCGCTGGAGTCGGACGGGTTCCGGCGGGCGTTTCTGCGCGAGGTGGCGACCGCCGCGGGCCGCCGGTTCGTACCGGCGCCCGACACCTCGTTCGCCGCGCTGCGCGAGGAGCAGCTCGACCGGCTCGGCGACCTCATCGAACAGCACGCGGACACGGACGCGCTCTGGCGACTCATCGAGTCCGGCGCGCCGCAAGGACTGCCTTTCATTCCACCGGGAGCGCCCGCATGAGCACAGTGTTGTTGTTGTCGACCGCCGACACGGATCTGCTGGCGGCCCGGGCCTCCGGCGCCGGGTACCGGATCGGCAACCCGAACCGGGTGGACGTGGCAGCCGAGTTGCCCGCGCTCGTCGCGGGCGCGGACATCGCCGTCGTACGACTGCTCGGTGGCAAGCGCGCCTGGGAGGACGGACTCGCCGCGCTGAAGTCGTCCGGGATTCCGACCGTGCTGCTGGGCGGGGAGACCGTCCCCGACGCGGAGTTGATGGCCGAGTCGTCGGTACCGGCCGGTGTGGTGGCCGAGGCGCTGCGGTATCTCGTCGAGGGCGGGCCGGAGAACCTCGCCGAACTCGCCCGGTTCCTCTCGGACACGGTGCTGCTGACGGGCGAGGGTTTCGAAGAGCCGCAGAAGATGGCCGAGTTCGGCGTCCACGGCGAGCGTGCCTTCGTCGAGGGCCGACCGATGGTCGGTGTCCTCTTCTACCGGGCGCACCACTTGAGCGGCAACACCGCCTTCGTGGACACCCTGTGCGACCAGATCGAGGCGAAGGGCGCCAACGCCCTTGCCGTGTACTGCGGTTCACTGCGCGGCGCCGACTCCGGGCTGTACGAGATCCTCGGCACGGCGGACGCGTTGATCGCCACCGTCCTGGCCGCGGGCGGTACGCACGCCTCGCAGGCGTCGGCCGGCGGTGACGAGGAGGCGTGGGACATCGGCGCGCTCGCCGACCTCGACGTCCCTGTGCTGCAAGGCCTTTGCCTTACGTCGTCCAGGGCGACCTGGGACGAGTCCTCCGCCGCCCTCTCCCCCATGGACGCGGCGATGCAGGTCGCGATCCCGGAGTTCGACGGACGGCTCATCACCGTCCCGTTCTCCTTCAAGGAGGAGGGCCCGGACGGCGTCCCGGTCTACGTCGCCGACCCCGAGCGCGCCGCCCGCGTCGCCGGGATCGCCGTACGGCACGCGAAGTTGAAGCACAAGCCGAACGCCGAGAAGAAGCTCGCGGTCGTCTTCACCGCCTATCCGACGAAGCATTCGCGGGTCGGCAACGCGGTCGGCCTGGACACGCCCGCCTCGGCGATCCGGGTGCTCGATGCCCTGCGGGACGCCGGGTACGGGGTCGACGAACACCCGGACAACGGGGACGAGTTGATCCACCGGCTCATCAACGCCGGTGGCCACGACGTGGAGTGGCTGACGGAGGAGCAGTTGGCCGCCGCGCCCGCGCGGGTGCCGCTCGCCGACTACCAGGCGTGGTTCGACAAGCTCGAACCGGAGCTCAGGCAGGGCATGTTGGACGCGTGGGGTGAGCCGCCCGGCAACCTCTACGTCGACGGCGACGACATCGTGCTCGCCTCGCTCCAGTTCGGGAACGTCGTCGTGATGATCCAGCCGCCGCGCGGCTTCGGGGAGAACCCGATCGCGATCTACCACGACCCCGACATGCCGCCGTCGCACCACTACATGGCCGCATACCGGTGGCTGGACAACAGCTTCGGCGCCGACGCGATCATCCACATGGGCAAGCACGGCACCATGGAATGGCTGCCGGGCAAGGGACTTGGGCTCAGCAGCGGCTGCGCGCCCGACGCCGTACTCGGTGAACTCCCGCTGATCTACCCGTTCATCGTCAACGACCCCGGCGAGGGGACGCAGGCCAAGCGGCGCGGGCACGCCACGGTCGTCGACCACCTCGTGCCGCCGATGGCGCGTGCCGACACCTACGGCGACCTGGCGAAGCTGGAGCAACTCCTCGACGAGTACGCCCTCGTGTCCGACCTGGACCCGACGAAGGCGCCGGCCGTGCGCGCGCAGATCTGGACGCTGGTGAAGGCGGCCGAGCTGCACCACGACCTGCATGTGGACGACCAGCCGGACGACGCGGCGTTCGACGAGTTCGTGATGCACATCGACGGCTATCTGTGCGAGATCAAGGACGTGCAGATCCGCGACGGGCTGCACATCCTCGGCGGCGGGCCGGTCGGCGAGGCCCGCGTGAACCTCGTGCTGGCTGTGCTGCGCGCCTCGCAGGTGTGGGGCGGGCAGGCGAACGCGCTGCCGGGTCTGCGAGCCGCGCTGGCGCTCCACTTCGGCCTGGTCGAGAAGGAGTTGCTGGCCGAGCCGGGTGCGCCGGTGAAGGTGCCGGTGGAGCTGAGCGAGCTGGTCGACGGGCCCGCCCGTTCAGCCGCCGACGCGATCGATCTGCTGGAGCAGCTGTGCCGCCGGTTCGCGGAGGGCATGGAGTCGCAGGAGTGGGAGGTCACGGCGGTCCCGGCGCTCGTCCGTGCCGTCATCGGCACCGAACTCCCGGACGCGGTCGCGGTGTTGGAGTTCGCCTGCGACGAGGTCGTGCCCCGGCTCGCCCGCACCACCGACGAGATCGACCACATCCTGCTGGCGCTGAACGGGGGTTACGTCCCGGCGGGTCCGTCGGGCTCCCCGACCCGCGGTCTGGTCAACGTCCTGCCGACCGGCCGGAACTTCTACTCGGTCGACCCCAAGGCCATTCCGTCCAGGCTGAGTTGGGAGGTCGGGCAGGCGCTGGCCGACTCGCTCGTGCAGCGGTACCTCCAGGACAACGGCGAGTTCCCCACGTCCGTCGGCCTCACGGTCTGGGGTACGTCGGCGATGCGCACCCAGGGTGACGACATCGCCGAGATCCTCGCGCTGCTGGGCTGCCGTCCCGTCTGGGACGACGCCTCGCGCCGGGTGACCGGCTTCGAGATCGTGCCCGTCACGGAGCTGGGCCGACCGCGCATCGACGTCACGGTGCGGATCTCCGGCTTCTTCCGGGACGCGTTCCCGCACGTCGTCGGGCTGATCGACGACGCGGTACGGGCGGTGGCCGAGCTGGAGGAGCCGCCGGAGTCCAACTACGTCCGCAAGCACGCCGACGAGGACACCGCCGAGCACGGCGACCGACGCCGGGCCACGGCCCGCATCTTCGGCTCCAAGCCGGGGGCGTACGGGGCGGGGTTGCTGCCGCTGATCGACGCGCGGAACTGGCGCAGCGACGCGGACCTCGCCGAGGTGTACGCCGTGTGGGGTGGCTACGCCTACGGGCGCGGCCTCGACGGGCGGCAGGCGCGCGGGGACATGGAGACCGCGTTCAAGCGCATCGCCGTAGCGGCCAAGAATGTCGACACCCGCGAGCACGACCTCGTCGACGCCGACGACTACTTCCAGTACCACGGCGGCATGGTCGCCATGGTCCGCCACCTGACCGGCACCTCCCCCGAGGCGTACGTCGGCGACTCCGCCACCCCGGACCAGGTGAAGACCCGCACGCTGGGCGAGGAGACGCACCGCGTCTTCCGCGCCCGCGTCGTCAACCCCCGCTGGATGGCGGCGATGCGGCGGCACGGCTACAAGGGCGCCTTCGAGATGGCGGCGACCGTCGACTACCTCTTCGGGTACGACGCGACGGCCGGGGTCGTCGACGACTGGATGTACGAGAAGCTCAGCGCGGAGTACGTCTTCGACCCGGAGAACCGGGACTTCATGAAGAAGTCCAACCCGTGGGCGCTGCGCGGCATCACCGAGCGGCTGCTCGAAGCGGCCGAGCGCGGACTGTGGGCCGAGCCGGACGCGGACACGCTGGAACGACTGCGGGCCACCTACCTGGAGCTCGAAGGCGACCTGGAGGGCGACGACCAGTGACAACTCCCTTTCCGTTCACGGCCGTTGTCGGCCAGGACGATCTGCGGCTCGCGCTGCTGCTGAACGCCGTGTCGCCGGCGGTCGGCGGTGTGCTGGTGCGCGGCGAGAAGGGCACCGCCAAGTCGACGGCCGTGCGCGCGCTTTCGGCGCTGCTGCCGGAGGTCGCCGTCGTTCCCGGCTGCCGCTTCTCCTGCGACCCCGCCTCGCCCGACCCGGCCTGCCCGGACGGCCCGCACGAGACCGGGCCCGGGGCCCAACGCCCCGCGCGCATGGTCGAGTTGCCGGTCGGCGCCTCCGAGGACCGGCTGGTCGGCGCGCTCGACATCGAGCGGGCGCTCGCCGAGGGCGTCAAGGCCTTCGAGCCCGGCCTGCTGGCCGACGCGCACCGGGGCATCCTCTACGTCGACGAGGTCAACCTCCTCCACGACCACCTGGTCGACCTGCTGTTGGACGCGGCGGCGATGGGCGCGTCGTACGTCGAACGCGAGGGCGTCTCCGTCCGGCACGCCGCCCGCTTCCTGCTCGTCGGCACCATGAACCCCGAAGAGGGCGAACTGCGACCGCAGTTGCTCGACCGGTTCGGCCTGACCGTGGAGGTCGCGGCCTCACGGGAGCCCGACCAGCGGGTCGAGGTGGTGCGGCGCAGGCTCGCCTACGACGACGATCCGGAAGGGTTCGCCACGCGCTGGGCGGACGAGGAGTCCTCCGTGCGGGCGCGGATCATCGCCGCGCGTGCGCTGTTGCCGTCCGTGCGGCTGGGCGACGGGTCGTTGCGGCAGATCGCGGCGACCTGCGCCGCCTTCGAGGTGGACGGCATGCGGGCCGACATCGTGATGGCCCGTACGGCGACCGCGCTGGCCGCCTGGGCCGGGCGGACCGACGTGCTCGCCGAGGACGTACGGCAGGCCGCGCTGCTCGCGCTGCCGCACCGGCGGCGGCGAAATCCCTTTGACGCTCCGGGACTTGACGAGAACAAGCTCGACGAGACCTTGGAGGAGTTCGCGGAGCCCGAGCCCGACGACGATCCGGATCCGGACGGCGGTCCTGACGGATCCGGCGGAGGTGGCGGGCAGCCGCCCGAGTCGGATTCCGACGGGCCTCAGGACGGGGACGCCGGGGCGCCGCCCGAGGCCGGGGAGGGCGGGGAACCGCAGCCTTCGGGTACGGGCTCGGGTGAGCAGCAGCCCGTGCGGGCCTCCGAGCCCTTCCGTACCAAGGTGTTGAGCGTGCCGGGTCTCGGTGAGGGCGCCGCCGGGCGGCGGTCGCGGGCACGCACCGAGCACGGGCGGACCACCGGGGCCCGACGGCCCCAAGGGGCGCTCACCAAGCTGCACTTGGCGGCGACCATCCAGGCGGCCGCTCCGCATCAGCTGGCGCGTGGACGGGCCGGGCGTGGACTGGTCGTACGGCGGGACGATCTGCGGCAGGCGACGCGGGAAGGGCGCGAGGGCAACCTCGTGCTGTTCGTCGTGGACGCCTCCGGGTCGATGGCGGCGCGGCAGCGGATGAGTGCGGTGAAGGGGGCCGTGCTGTCGTTGCTGCTGGACGCGTATCAACGGCGGGACAAGGTGGGGCTGGTGACCTTCCGGGGGTCCGCCGCTGATGTCGCCCTGCCGCCGACCTCTTCCGTGGACGCCGCCGCCGTACGGCTGGAGTCGTTGCCGACCGGGGGGCGTACGCCGCTCGCGGCCGGGCTGCTCAAGGCGCATGACGTGCTGCGGGTGGAACGGTTGCGGGATCCGGCTCGGCGGGCGTTGGTTGTCCTGGTGACCGATGGGCGGGCGACCGGTGGTCCTGAACCGGTCGCGCTCGCCGGGCGGGCGGCGCGGTTGTTCGCCGCCGACGGGGTCGCTTCCGTGGTCGTCGACTGCGAGTCGGGGCCCGTACGGCTGGGGCTGGCCGGGCAGTTGGCCGGTGAACTGGAGGGTACGGCGGTGACGCTGGACGAGTTGCGGGCGGACTCGATCGTCGGGCTGGTCAAGGACGTGCAGAGGAGGGCCGCGTAATGCCGCAGGGGCAGCCGAGTGTCGTACCGGACGACGGACTGACGACCCGTCAGCGTCGTAATCGGCCACTTGTCGTCGTGCATACGGGAGTTGGGAAGGGCAAGTCCACTGCTGCTTTCGGGCTCGCGTTGCGTGCCTGGAATCAGGGGTGGCCGATCGGGGTGTTCCAGTTCGTCAAGTCGGCGAAGTGGAAGGTCGGGGAGGAGAACGCGCTTCGGGTGCTGGGGGCTTCCGGCGAGGGCGGGTCCGTCGACTGGCACAAGATGGGCGAGGGGTGGTCGTGGGTTCAGCGCGACTCCCAGATGGACAACGAGGAGAAGGCGCGCGAGGGGTGGGAGCAGGTCAAGCGGGATCTCGCCGCCGAGACCTACAAGCTGTACGTGCTGGACGAGTTCGCCTATCCGATGCACTGGGGGTGGGTCGATGTCGATGAGGTCGTCTCCGTGCTGCGGGATCGGCCCGGGAACCAGCACGTCGTGATCACCGGGCGGAACGCGCCCGAGAAGCTCGTCGAGTACGCCGACCTCGTCACCGACATGTCCAAGGTCAAGCACCCCATGGACGCCGGGCAGAAGGGTCAGCGGGGTATCGAGTGGTGAAGCCGTCGTGACTTCCTCGTCCTCCCTGTTCTCCGTTCCTCGGTTGGTCATCGCCGCGCCGTCCTCCGGCAGTGGCAAGACCACCGTTGCCACGGGGTTGATGGCCGCGTTCGCCTCACGGGGGCTTGCCGTGTCTCCGCACAAGGTCGGGCCGGACTACATCGATCCCGGGTATCACGCGCTCGCGACCGGGCGGGTGGGGCGGAATCTCGACGCGTATCTGTGTGGGCCGGAGTTGGTCGGGCCGCTCTTCGCGCACGGTGCTCGCGGGTGTGATCTCGCTGTTGTCGAGGGTGTGATGGGGATGTACGACGGGGCTGCGGGGGAAGGGGAGTTGGCGTCCACGGCGCATGTGGCGAAGTTGCTGCGGGCGCCGGTCGTTCTTGTCGTCGACGCTTCTTCGCAGTCTCGGTCTGTTGCCGCGTTGGTGCATGGGTTCGCTTCCTGGGATCCGGAGGTTCGGGTCGGGGGCGTGATCCTGAACAAGGTCGCGTCCGATCGGCACGAGGCCTTGTTGCGGGAGGCGTTGGACTCGGCGGGGGTGCCGGTGCTGGGTGTGTTGCGGCGGGCTCCTCAGGTGGATACGCCTTCTCGGCATCTGGGGTTGGTGCCGGTCGCCGAGCGGCGGGCTGCGGCGGTGGAGGCTGTTGCGGCGATGGGGGCGCAGGTGGTCGCCGGGTGTGATCTTGAGGGGTTGTTCGCGCTGGCGCGTAGTGCGGGGGCGTTGTCGTGTGCGGCTTGGGATGCGGCTGAGGCTTTGGTTTCCTCGCCCCCGCCGCCCCGACCCGTCCCATCACTGGGGGCTGCGCCCCCAGACCCCCGCTTCGGCCCTGAAAGGGCCTCGTCCTCAAACGCCGGACGGGCTGAAAGTGGCGGCCCGCGTCCAAAAGTGAATGGGCAGGCCGATGTTGCCGCCAACTCGAAAGTGAGGGTTGCCGTCGCCGGTGGTCCCGCCTTCACCTTCTCCTACGCCGAGCACACCGAACTTCTCAGCGCGGCCGGTGCCGAGGTCGTCGTGTTCGATCCGCTGCGGGATGAGCAACTTCCTGACGGGACACGCGGGTTGGTGATCGGGGGCGGGTTTCCCGAGGTGTACGCCGCGGAGTTGTCGGCGAACGAGCCGTTGCGCAAGGCCGTTGGCGCGCTCGCCCACACTGGCGCGCCGGTCGCCGCCGAGTGTGCCGGACTCCTCTACCTGTCCAGGGAGTTGGACGGGATGCCCATGTGCGGGGTGCTCGATGCGTCCGCGCGGATGAGCGAGCGGCTGACTCTGGGGTATCGGGATGCCGTCGCGTTGAGCGACAGTGTGCTGGCCGTGGCCGGGACGCGGATGCGGGGGCACGAGTTTCATCGGACCGTCGTCGAGCCCGGCTCGGGGGCGGCTCCCGCCTGGGGGGTTCGCGCCCCTGAGCGGCGGGTCGAAGGTTTCGTACAACAGGGTGTGCACGCGAGTTATCTGCACACGCACTGGGCGGCCGAGCCCGGTGTGGCCCGTCGGTTCGTGGAGAGGTGCCGGACGTCATGAGCAGCAGCAGGTTGATCGGAGTCGGGGTGGGTCCCGGCGATCCGGAGCTGGTGACCGTCAAGGGCGTCAACGCTCTGCGGGCCGCCGATGTCGTGGTCGTGCCGGTCATGGACAGCGGGGAGCGGGGGCGGGCCGAGGCCACCGTTCTGCATTACGTGCCTGAGGAGAAGGTGCTGCGGGTCGTGTTCGCGCTGAACGAGCGGACCGACCGGGCCCGGCGCGAGGCCGCCTGGGATGCCGCGGGGGCGAAGGTCGCCGAGCTGCTCGGCGCGCATCGCGTCGTCGCGTTCGCCACCATCGGGGACCCCAACGTCTACTCCACCTTCACCTACCTCGCCCTGACCATCGGGGAGTTGGTGCCGGGGACCGTAGTCGAGACCGTGCCCGGGATCACCGCCATGCAGGATCTCGCCGCGCGGTCCGGGGCCGTACTCACCGAGGGGACCGAGCCGCTCACGCTCGTGCCCGTGACCGCGGGGGCCGCCGTGCTCAAGGACGCGCTGGCCGGGCCGGGGACGGTCGTGGCGTACAAGTTCGGGCGGCAGGCCGCGGAGGTCGCCGAGGCGCTGCGGGTGACCGGGCGGATCGGGGACGCGGTGTGGGGGTCGGCGCTCGGGCTGCCCGAGGAGTCGATCCGGCCCGCCGCCGAGCTGGACGGGGAGCCGTTGCCGTACCTCTCCACGCTCATCGCGCCCGCGCGGCGCGAAGGCGGGCGGGGCGGGAAATTGTGACCGGTCGTAGATGTCGTAGACGTCGTGGATCAGGCCGCGAGGCCTACCACCAGCCAGATGAACGCCGCTCCCGCGACCGTGCACAGCAGGGTCGCGGGTGCGGGGTGTTCGTGGTGGGCCTCGGGGAGGATCTCGGCGGCGGCGAGGTAGAGGAGCACGCCGCCGAAGAAGCCGAGATAGCCGCCGAGCAGGGCCTCCGGGATGGTGAGGAAGGCCGTCGAGGCGGCGCCCGCCACCGGGGCCGCCGCGTCCGCGACCAGCATCGCGATCGCCTTGCGGCGGGCGTTGCCGTACAGACTCGTGATCGTGTACGTGTTGAAGCCGTCCGCGAAATCGTGAGCGATGACCGCGAGCGCGACCGCCGTGCCCATGCCGCCGCCCACCTGGAAGGCCGCGCCGATGGCGACCCCGTCCATGAAGCTGTGGCCGACCATCGCGGACGCCGCCGTGAGACCCACCTCGGGCGCGCGGCCGTTGTTCTCCTCGGCTCCGTGCGAGGCCTGGCGGGCGGCGAGCAGGCGTTCGACCAGATGGGCCACGAGGAAGCCGGCCACGAAGAGCAGCAGGGCGGCCGGTACGCCGAAGACCTCGCGGCCCGCCGCGTGCAGCGCCTCCGGCAGCAGGTCGAGGCCGACCACGCCCAGCATCAGGCCGCCGGCCAGGCCCAGGACGAGATGACGGCGGTCGGTCACACGCTGTGCCGTCCAACCGCCGGCCAGCGTCATCAGGAACGCGCCGAGCGCGACGAAGACCGCCATAGTCCCCTTGCTATCCGATCAACCCCTGTTCGCGCACATCCTGGCCCACTCCGCCCCCATTCGTATTGACGTTCCCCACGTCTCCCACGTTCCGTATGTTCCGCGTGTTCCGCATGTTGTGTTTGAGAGGATCCGACCCCATGGCCGATGCCGCTGCCGACGCCGATACCCCCGTCGGCAAGGTGACCTTCGTCGGTGCCGGCCCCGGCGCCGCCGACCTGCTGACGTTCCGAGCCGCGCGCGCCATCGCCGAGGCAGACGTCGTGATCTGGGCGGCCAGCCTGGTGCAGGCCGAGGTCCTCGACCACGCGCGCGAGGGCGCCGAGATCCTGGACTCGGCGACGATGTCCCTGGAGGACGTCGTCGCCGTCTACGAGCGGGCCCGGAGCGAAGGGCTGCGCGTCGCGCGTATTCACTCCGGCGATCCCGCCCTCTGGGGCGGTACTCAGGAGCAGGTCGACCGGTGTGCCGCGATCGGGATCGCGACCGAGATCGTCCCGGGTGTCTCGGCGTTCTCCGCCGTCGCCGCCCTCGCGCAGCGCGAGCTGACGATCCCCGAGGTCGCGCAGTCCGTCGTCCTCACCCGGCTCGGCGGGGGCAAGACGCCGATGCCGCCCGGGGAGGAGGTACGGGAGTTCGCGCGCCACGGCACGACCATGGCGATCTTCCTGTCGGCCGCCCGCAGCGGGCAGTTGGTGCGGGAGCTGCTGGAGGGCGGCTATCCGACGGAGACGCCCGTCGTCGTCGCCTACCAGGCGACCTGGCCCGAGGAACTGATCGTGAAGTGCACGATCGCCACGCTGGAGGAGACGGTCAAGGAGCACAAGCTCTGGAAGCACACCCTGTTCCTGGTCGGCCCGGCCCTCGACGCCCACGGCACCCGCTCGCACCTCTACCACCCGGGCCATTTCCACGGCTACCGCAAGGCCGACCCGGAGGCTCGCCGGGCCCTGCGCTCGCGGGGTGCCAGCACGTGATCACGGTCGTGGGGATGGGGACGGGGGAGGTAGTCGCGGAGGACGTGCTCTACGGCGCCCGGCTCGTCGTCGGCGGCCGGCGGCATCTCGCCGCCATCACCGTCCCCGAGGACGCCGAGCAGGTCGTCCTCGGTCCGCTCGCGCCCGCCCTCGACACCATCCAGGCCTACGTCGAGAAGGGCGAGCCCGTCGTCGTGCTGGCCTCGGGGGACCCCGGGTTCTTCGGGATCGTCCGGGCGCTGGCGGAACGGTTCACCGGCGACGCCCTCGACGTCCGCCCCGGCGTCTCCTCCGTCGCCACCGCCTTCGCCCACGCCGGGCTGACCTGGGACGACGCCGTCGTCGTCAGCGCGCACGGACGTGACCTGCGTACGGCGGTCAACGCGTGCCGCGCGCATCCCAAGGTCGCCGTGCTGACCGGACCGGGCGCCGGACCCGCCGAGCTGGGCGCCGCGCTCACCCACCGGACCGGCGGGCGTGTCCTCGTCGTCGCGTCCGCGCTGGGCTCCGCGGAGGAGCAGGTGGAGCGGGTCACGCCCGCCGAGGCCGCCGCCCGGGACTGGGGTACGGCGGTGAGTGTGGTGCTGTGTCTGGACGAGTCGCGGGTCCTGGGTGCCGTGCGGACGGTCGCCGGGGCTGGCGTCGGGCCTGCCCAATGGGCGCTGGACGAGCGGGAGTTCGAGCACCGGGACTCGATGATCACCAAGTTCGAGGTACGGGCGCTGGCGCTGGCCCGGCTCGGGCCCCGGCTCGGCGACCTGGTCTGGGACGTCGGCTCGGGCTCCGGGTCCGTGGCCGTCGAGTGCGCGCGGCTCGGCGCCGCCGTCACCGCCGTCGAGAAGACCCGGGACGGTGTCGAGCGGATCCGCGCCAACGCCGAGGCGCACGGCGTCGACGTCCACACCGTGCACGGGGCGGCGCCGACCGTGCTGTCCGACCTCGACGACCCCGACGCCGTGTTCGTCGGCGGGGGCGGGCGTGAGTTGCCCGCCATCGTCACCGCGTGCGCGCGGCGGGCCCGGCGGACCGTGGTCGTCGCGATGGCCGCCCTGGACCGGGTACCGGCCGTGCGGGAGGCTCTCTCGGCGGCCGGACTCGCGGTCGACGGGGTGCTGTTGCAGTCGTCCCGGCTGGCGCCGCTCCCGGGTGACGTGACCCGGCTCGCGGCCACCAATCCTGTTTTCCTGTTGTGGGGCGTCCGGCCTCCGGCATCTGTTGAAGGAGTTGCTCAGTGATCGGCCTCATCTCCGCCACCGCGGCGGGAGCGACGGCGCGGGACCGGCTGGCCGCCGCGTGGCCGGACCGTACGCGCGTGTACGAGGGTCCCGTCGGCGACGCCGTCCGGACCGCGTTCGCGGAGTGCGAGCAGCTCGTGTGTTTCCTCGCCACGGGAGCCGTCGTACGGCTGATCGCCCCGCTGCTGGGCGACAAGCGGACCGATCCTGGGGTCGTGACCGTCGACGAGGGCGGGCGGTACGCCGTCTCGCTGGTGGGCGGACACGGCGGCGGGGCCAATGAACTCGCCGTGGAGGTGGGCGAGTTGCTCGCCGCGCAGCCGGTGGTGACGACGGCTACGGACGCGGTCGGTGTGCCCGGTCTCGACACGCTCGGGTTCCCCGTGGAGGGGGATGTCGCCGGGGTCACTCGGGCCCTCCTGGACGGCGAACCGGTCGCCCTGGACGCCGAGTTGGCGTGGCCGCTGCCGCCGTTGAAGGTGTCGCCCCAGGGGGCCTACGTCATCCGCGTCACCGATCACGCCGTCGAACCCGGCGAGCGGGAGGTCGTACTGCGACCGCCGTCCCTCGTCGTCGGGGTCGGCGCTTCCAAGGGCGCACCCGTGAACGAGGTGCTCGGACTGGTCTACGACGCTCTGCGCGAGGCGGAGTTGTCCGTCGGCAACATCGCCGAACTCGCCACCGTGGACGCCAAGGCGGACGAGCCCGGCATCGTCCAGGCGGCTCAGCGGCTCGGGGTGCCACTGGTGACCTACTCCGCCGAGGAGTTGGCCGCCGTGGAGGTGCCCAACCCGTCGGACGCGCCGCTCGCCGCCGTGGGCACGCCGTCCGTGGCGGAGGCCGCCGCGCTCGTCGGCGGGGGTGAACTCCTCGTCCCCAAGCGGAAGTCGGAGCGCGCCGACGGGCAGGCGGCGATGGCGACCTGTGCTGTCGTACGACGGCTCGCGCGCGGGCGGCTCGCGGTGGTCGGGCTCGGGCCCGGCGCCCGGGATCTGCTCACGCCGCGTGCGAAGGCCGAACTCCGGCGCGCCGCCGTGCTGGTGGGGCTCGACCAGTACGTCGACCAGATCCGGGATCTGCTGCGGCCCGGGACCGTCGTCCTGGAGTCGGGGCTCGGTGCCGAGGAGGAACGGGCGCGTACCGCCGTGGCCGAGGCGCGCAAGGGGCAGGCCGTCGCGCTGATCGGCAGCGGTGACGCCGGGGTGTACGCGATGGCCTCGCCCGCGCTCGCGGAGGCGTCCGACGACATCGACGTGGTCGGAGTCCCGGGCGTGACCGCCGCGTTGGCCGCCTCGGCGATCCTCGGGGCGCCGCTCGGCCACGACCACGTGTCCATCAGCCTCTCCGATCTGCACACGCCGTGGGAGGTCATCGAGCGGCGGGTCCGGGCGGCGGCCGAGGCGGACATCGTGGTGACGTTCTACAACCCCCGTAGCCGGGGCCGGGATTGGCAGCTCCCGAAGGCCCTCGCGATCCTCGCCGAGCACCGGGAGCCCACGACTCCGGTCGGTGTCGTACGGAACGCCTCGCGGCCCGACGAGTCCAGCCGGCTGACGACATTGGCCGCGCTGGATCCGGCGTGGGTCGACATGATGACGGTGGTGACCGTGGGCAACACGGCCACCCGGGACATCGCGGGGCGCATGGTGACGCCGCGCGGGTATCGCTGGCAGGCGTCACAGGCAGGGCAGACAGGGCAGACAGCGCAGGAGGTGGCGAAGTGAGTTCTGTGGACCGTGCGGACCGTGTGATCCATCCGATCGAGGTGGAGTCCTACCGGCGGATGCGCGCCCGGCTGGACACCTCGCACCTCCCGCCGCTGACCCGTGCGGTCGTGGAGCGGGTCGTCCACTCCGCCGCCGATCTGGAGTACGCGTCCGATCTCGTCCTGGACGAGGGCGAGTTGGCGAAGGCGCACCGCGCGCTGCACGCCGGGGCGCCGGTCGTCGTGGACGTGCGGATGGTCGCGGCCGGAATCACCCGGCGCGAGACCGTCTGCCGACTCAAGGACGCCAAGTCCGGTCCGGGGACGACCCGTTCGGCACATGCGATCCGGCTCGCCTACGAGGAGGTCGGGCCCGGTGCCCTCTGGGTGATCGGCAATGCGCCCACCGCCCTGGAGGAGTTGCTGACGCTGGACGCCTCCCCCGCGCTCGTCATCGGGCTGCCCGTCGGTTTCGTCGGCGCGGTCGAGTCCAAGGCCGCGTTGCGCGCGAGCGGGCTGCCCGCGGTGAGCAACGTGTCCGAGAAGGGCGGTTCGGCGGTGGCCGCGGCTGCCCTCAACGCCCTGCTGTATCAACCTGTTTCACCTATCGAGGAGAAATCGTGACCACCCCGCCGCCCGCCCTGCTCATCGCCGGACACGGCACCCGGGACGAGGCCGGAGCCGAGGCGTTCCGGTCCTTCGTACGGGAGTTGGGCCGCCGTCACCCCGAACTGCCTGTCGCGGGCGGGTTCATCGAGCTGTCGCCGCCGCCGCTGGGCGACGCGGTGACCGAGCTGGTGGAGCGGGGGGCGCGCCGGTTCGCCGCCGTACCGCTGATGCTGGTGTCCGCCGGGCACGCCAAGGGGGACATCCCGGCGGCGCTGGCCCGGGAGAAGGAGCGGCACGAGGGGATCTCGTACACGTACGGCCGTCCGCTGGGCCCGCATCCCTCGCTGCTGAAGGTGCTGGAGCGGCGGCTCGACGAGGCGCTCGGCGAGTCGGTGCGCACGCCCGCCGACCGGGCCGACGTGACCGTGCTGCTGGTGGGCCGCGGTTCGACGGACCCGGACGCCAACGCCGAAGTGCACAAGGCGGCGCGGCTGTTGTGGGAGGGGCGCGGATACGCTGGCGTGGAGCCGGCGTTCGTGTCGCTCGCGGCGCCGGACGTGCCGAGCGGCCTGGACCGGTGCGTGAAGCTGGGCGCCCGGCGGATCGTCGTCCTGCCGTACTTCCTCTTCACCGGCATCCTGCCGGAGCGGGTGCGGCAGCAGACGGAGGGCTGGGCGGCGGCGCACCCGGAGATCAATGTCCTGTCCGCCGAAGTCATAGGCCCGGAGCCGGAGTTGCTGGACCTGGTGATGGAGCGGTACCGGGAGGCGGTCAAGGGTGATCTGCGGATGAACTGCGACTCGTGCGTGTACCGCATCGCACTGCCCGGCTTCGAGGACAAGGTGGGGCAACCGCAGCAGCCGCACTTCCACCCGGACGACGACGGCCACGACCACGACGGTCACCACCACGGGCATCACCATCACGGTGGGCACGCCCATGCACACTGACAGAGCCCACGGCCACGATCCGACGGACAGAGCGCACGATCTGCGCCATCACGGTGACGTCGAAGTCCGGGACGACGGCGCCCAGTTGATCGACCTCGCCGTGAACGTCCGCGCGGACACGCCACCGGCCTGGCTGCGGGAACGGATAGCCGGTTCGCTGACCGGGCTCGCCGCCTACCCGGACGGGCGGGCGGCGCGGGCCGCGGTCGCGGCGCGGCACGGGCTGCCGGTGGAGCGTGTGCTGCTCACGGCGGGTGCCGCCGAGGCCTTCGTGCTGCTCGCTCGCGCCCTGAAGGTCCGTCAGCCGGTCGTCGTGCACCCGCAGTTCACGGAGCCGGAGGCGGCTCTGCGGGACGCGGGGCACTCGGTGGGGCGGGTGCTGTTGCGGGAGGCGGACGGCTTCCGGCTGGGCCCGGGAGCGGTGCGGGCGGTGCCCGAGGACGCGGACCTGGTGCTGATCGGCAACCCGACGAACCCTACGTCCGTCCTGCACACCGCTGCGGTGATCGCCCAACTCGCGCGCCCCGGGCGGACGTTGGTGGTCGACGAGGCGTTCATGGACGCGGTGCCGGGTGAACGGGAGTCGCTGGCGGGCCGGACCGACATTCCCGGCCTGGTGGTGCTCCGCAGCCTCACCAAGACCTGGGGGCTGGCGGGGCTGCGGATCGGCTACGTCCTGGCCGCCCCCGAGACCATCGCGGAACTGGAGCGGGCCCAGCCGCTCTGGCCGGTGTCCACGCCGGCGCTCGCCGCGGCGGAGGCCTGCATGGAGTCGCGGGCCCTCGCCGAGGCCGCCCACGCCGCGCACCGCGTCACCGCCGACCGTGCCCATCTCGTCGCCGGGCTGGCCGAGTTCGCCCCCGACGGACTCCGGGTCATGGAACCCGCCGAGGGGCCGTTCGTCCTCCTCCGCGTCCCGAACGCGGTGGCCGTACGCCGTCATCTCCGCGACCTGGGCTTCGCCGTTCGCCGTGGGGACACGTTCCCGGGGTTGGACGAGGAGTGGCTACGGCTCGCTGTGCGCGACCGGGCGACAGTGAACCGGTTCTTGCAGGCGCTGGACCAGGCGGTGACGTTGGCGGGGCGGTGAGGGTGGCTCCGCCCTGCACCCACCCACCAAACCTTTCGCACCCACCCACCCGTCTCGGTGGGCTGAGAGGTCACCGTCAAAACCCTGCCCGCCCGACTCGGTCGGTCGAGAGGCCAGCCTCCAAGCCCTTCCCTCGTACCCGCCCACCCGCCCGACTCAGTCGGCCAAGAGGTCAGCCTCCAAGCCCTCCCGCCCACCCGCCGCCCGCCGCCCTCCCGTTTGCTCTCTTTTCAAGCTGAGCCTCTAAAACGCCCGAGACGGGTGGGTGGGTGGGCAAGGCAGTTTCCTCAGCCTCGGCGCCGGCGCGTCATCAGCACCGCTCCGCTACCCATCGCCAGCAGCAACACCGCCCCACCCGCGATGTACGGCGTCGTGGAACTACCCCCCGTCTCGGCCAACCCCGCCTCCGCAGGCGCCCCTTGGGGCTTCACATCCGGTGCCGGCTTCGACGAGGGCGGGGTCACGGCGGCGACCTTCGGCGCCTCGCACGTCGCCTGCGCCAAGGTCACCGTCCCCTCGACGTCGGCGACGTTCAGCTTCAACGGGTTGACGGAGACCTTGAGTTCGAGCGCGGTCGCGGCGGCCGTACGGGACGTGGTCGACCTCTTGGACAGGTCGAGGCGGACCGAACCGACCCCCGGCACCTCAACATCCGTAGGACCACTGGCGGTCACTGTGATCCGCTTGCCGAGCACCGTCACCGCCCCCGGCAGATGCGACGTGGCCACGGGCGCCTTCCCCGCCTCGCACGTCGCCTTCGAGGTGACCGCGTCGATCTCGATGAGCGAGAGCAGCGGCAGGCCGGGAACATGGAGCCGCGCGTGGGCGAGGTTCGTGTAGCCCTCGGCCTTGGTCGCGGACACCGTCGCCTTCGCCGTGGCGACGTCCGCGCTGAGCACACTGAACGCCTGACCGCCGTTCACCCCGTCCAACTGGGCGGTGAGCGCGGTCTTTTCGGCACTCTGCGGCGCCTGGACCTCGTTGAGGGAGACCGCGAGCGGGACGTCCACGGTCTTGTTGAGCAGGGACACGTCGAGCCCGGTGCGGAGCACGACGGCGCTCGCGCGACCCTGGTCAACGGTCGCGTGGGCGGACCCCGCGCCGGCCAGCGCCACGGGACCGGCGGCGAGGGCGGTCGCCGTGGCCACGGTGGCCCAACGGCGTGCGGGCATGCGGAAGTTGGTGCCGTTCAAGGTGTGGGACCCCCAGAAGAGACATGCTTGGGACCCGGTAAGAATTACCCACGACGAGTGAACCGTCAGCAATCCTGCGTCACTTCACCCCATCGTGGGTTTTCCGTGAACGTATTCGAATCGCCTGGCGACTATTCGACCACCAGCCCGTTCAGCACCACCCGCCGCGGCGACGCCAGCACGCGCACATCGGCGCGCGGGTCGGCCTCATAGACGACGAAGTCCGCCGGCGCACCCTCATCGAGCCCCGGCCGCCCGAGCCACCGCCGCGCACCCCACGCGGTCGCCGACAGCGCCTCTACGGCGGGGATGCCGGCGGTGACGAGTTCGGCGACCTCGGCGGCCACCAGGCCGTGGGCGAGGGAACCCCCGGCGTCCGTGCCGACGTAGACCGGGACGCCGGCGTCGTAGGCGGCGCGGACGGTGTCGTAGCGCCGCTCGTACAGTCGCCGCATATGGGCCGACCAGCGCGGGAACCTGGCGTCGCCGCCCTCGGCGAGCTGCGGGAAGGTCGCGATGTTCACGAGGGTCGGGACGATCGCGACGCCCCGTGAGGCGAACAGCGGGACGAGGTCCTCGGTGAGGCCGGTCGCGTGCTCGATGCAGTCGATGCCCGCCTCGACCAGGTCGCGCAGCGCGTCCTCCCCGAAGCAGTGCGCGGTGACGCGCGCGCCGAGCCGGTGGGCCTCGGCGATGGCCGCGTCCACCGCTTCGCGCGGCCAGCAGGCCGACAGGTCACCGAGGTCGCGGTCGATCCAGTCGCCGACCAACTTGACCCAGCCGTCGCCGCGTTGGGCCTCCTGGGCGACGTAGGAGACGAGTTCGTCGGGTTCGATCTCGTGGGCGAAGTTGCGGATGTAGCGGCGGGTGCGGGCGATGTGTCTGCCCGCGCGGATGATCTTCGGGAGGTCTTCGCGGTCGTCGATCCAGCGGGTGTCCGAGGGGGAGCCGGCGTCGCGGAGCAGGAGGGTGCCGGCGTCGCGGTCGGTTCGGGCCTGTTGCTCGGCGGTGTCGGCGTCTACGGGGCCGTGGGTGCCGAGGCCTACGTGGCAGTGGGCGTCGACGAGGCCTGGGAGGGCCCAGCCGTCAATCGTCCGGATGTCATCGGCGTCGACGGGACGGTCGTAGGAGATGCGGCCGTCGATGACCCAGAGTTCGTCGCGGATGTCCTCCGGCCCCACAAGGACCCGGCCCTTTACGTGCAGCACGGCTTGATCGCTCATGGGACGCACGATAGTTCGTCGAGTGCGGGTCCGTTGTGGCTGGTCGCGCCCACGCGGCGGAGCCGCACATCGACACAGCCCCGCGCCCCTTTAGGGGGTGCTTTCCTCGTCCTGTACTTCAGCCATCGCGGGCTCCAGGAGCCTCGACAAGAAGTGGCGGGTGCGGTCGTGCTGCGGGTCGCCGATCACCCGGTCCGGAGTGCCCTCCTCGACGATCAACCCCGCGTCCATGAACACCACCCTGTCGGCCACCTCACGCGCGAACGTCATCTCGTGGGTGACGACCATCATCGTCATGCCCTCGTTCGCGAGCATCCGCATGACCGCGAGCACGTCTCCGACCAGCTCGGGGTCGAGTGCCGACGTCGGTTCGTCGAACAACATCACCTCGGGGCCCATCGCCAACGCCCTTGCGATCGCCACGCGTTGCTGCTGGCCGCCGGAGAGGGAGGCGGGGTAGGCGGCGGCCTTCTCCGACAGACCTACGCGGCGGAGGTTCTCGGCGGCGACCTTCGCCGCCTCCGTCTTGTCGCGGCGCAGGACCCTCCGTTGGGGCAGGGTGAGGTTCTCGGTGACGGTGAGGTGCGGGAAGAGGTTGAACTGCTGGAAGACCATGCCGATACGGCGGCGTACGGCGTCGATGTCGACATCGGGGTCGGTGATCTCGGTGCCGCCGACGAACACCCGTCCCTGGGTGGGTTCTTCGAGGAGGTTCACGCAGCGTAGGAGGGTCGACTTGCCGGAGCCGGAGGGGCCGATGACGCACACGACCTCGCCCTGGCCGATCTCCAGGTCGATGCCGCGCAGCACCTCGTTGGTGCCGAACGACTTGTGCAGGCCGCGGACTTGGATCTCCGGAGTGCCCGTGACCGGACCGCGGTTCACCGGACCGCCTCCCCCGTCTTCGTCTCCATGCGGCGGACCACGAAGCTCAGCGGGATCGTGACCAGGAGGTAGCACAGGCCGGCCACCAGGATCGGGGTGGAGTTGGCTGTCGTACTCGCCAAGTCCCGACCGTATTTGGAGAGTTCGCGTTCCTCCAGGGTGACGCCGAGGAACAGGACCAGGGAGGAGTCCTTGAAGAGGAGGACGAGTTCGTTGGTCAGCGGCGGGAGGATGATCCGGAACGCCTGCGGGACGATGATCGACACCATGGCCCGCGCCTGGGAGAACCCGAGCGAACGGGCCGCCTCCAACTGCCCTTTGGGCACCGCCTGGATGCCCGCGCGGATCGTCTCCGCCATGTACGCGGCCGACACCAGGCCGAGCGCGAGGGCGACCTTGCCGTACGTGCCGCCGACGATCTCCGTGCCGGGGAAGGCGAGGGGCACGGCGACGCCGACGAAGATGAAGATCAGCAGGGCGGGCAGGCCGCGGAAGATCTCGATGTAGATCCCGGCGAGCCAGCGGTAGGGGCCTACCGACGACAGTCGCATCAGCGCGACGACCATGCCGAGGACGAGTCCGAAGACGAAGCCCGACAGGGTGTAGAGCACGGTGTTCTTCAACGCCAGGGTGATGACGTCGGGGAACATCTGCTTGGCGATGCTCCACTGTGCGAACTGGTTCTTCAGGCGGCCCCAGTCGGCGGTGACCGCGAAGACGATCACGACGGCGGCGAAGACGGCGTACTGCACGCCTTGGGACAGCCTGCGCCGCTGACGTCTGCTCAACCCCTGTCTCCTGGGCTGGAGTCGGGGGTCCGCGGTGTCGCCGGTCATGAGGCCGACGGAGAGGCGGTGGCCGAGGCGTCGTAGGGGCCGATCCACTTCTCGTAGAGCTTCTTGTACGTGCCGTCGGCCTTCGCGTCCTTGATGGCCTTGTTGATGGCGGCGAGGAGTTTCGTGTTGCCCTTCTTGACCGTGAAGCCGTACTGCTCACCGGTGTTGAGGTTGTCGACGACCTTGAAGGCGTCGGCGTTGGCCTTGGTCTTGAGCCAGCCCTGGACGACCGGGTAGTCGATGATGACGGCCTGGACCTGGCCGGTGCGCAGGCCGTTGAGGACGGCGTCGGAGGACTCGAAGGAGACGGGGTCGAAGCCCTTGCTCTTGGCGTAGTCCTCGCCGGTGGTCTGCGCCTGGGCGCCGAGCTTCTTGCCCTTGGTCTTCACGTCGGCGAGGGAGGTGATCCCGCTCTTCCTGTCGACGAGGACGGCCTGGGTGGCGTCGAAGTACGGGTCGGAGAAGTCGACGTTCTTCTTGCGCTCGGCGGTGATGGTCATGCCTGCGGCGGCCAGGTCGCACTCGTCGGCGTTGAGGAAGGCGCCGGTCTTGAAGTTCTCGAAGGGGGTGTCGAGGATCGTCTGCTTCACGCCGAGGTTCTTGGCGACCAGGTCGATGAGGGAGACGTCGAAGCCCTGTACTTTGCCGTCGATCTCGGACTGGAAGGGCGGGTAGGGCAGGTGGGTGCAGGTGGTGAGTTGGCCGGCCTTGACGAGTTCGACGCCACCGGCGGCGGTCTTCGAGCCGCTGTCGCTCGACGTGCAGCCGGCCGCGAGGACGAGGGCGAGTGCGGCCGTCGCGGTGGTGGCGGCCAGGGTGCGGGACCGGCGGCCGAGGAGCGTGTTCACGGAGGCCTCCTGTGACGGAACTATGGGTTCCGATTATTCGGAGGGGTTGGGCGGGCCGCTCACCCGGAACGGTGACCAGGGGGCCGTCCGGGCTAAGAAGTCGCCGGTTACGCTCATCTCCGTCGATCAGGACCGTCCGGCCCGACCCCTCCCCCAGTCCCTCCCGGCCCCTCTCCCCGTCCCTCCCCGCGAGCGAAAGAGCACCGCCATGACCCACCCCTTCCTCGACCTGGCCCCGCTGAGCGCCGCGCACTTCGCCTCGATCGAGGACCGGGTGGCCCGGCTGCTCGGCACCGAGCAGGATGTCGTGATCATGCAGGGCGAGGCGCTGCTGCCGCTGGAGGGCGCGATCCGTTCGACGGCGGGGCCGGGCACGCTCGCGCTGAACGTCGTCACCGGCCCCTACGGGCAGACCTTCGGGAACTGGCTGCGGGACTGCGGTGCCGAGGTGATCGATCTCGCGGTGCCGTTCCACACGGCGGTGACCGCCGACCAGATCCGGGAGGCCTTCGCCGAGCACCCCGAGATCGACTTCGTGTCCCTCGTCCACGCCGAGGCCGCGACCGGCAACACCAACCCGGTCGCGGAGATCGGCGAGATCGTGCGCGCGCACGGCGCGATCTTCTACCTCGACGCGGTGGCGTCCATCGGCGCGGAGCCGGTGCTGCCGGACGCGTGGGGTGTCGACCTGTGTGTGATCGGCGCGCAGAAGGCGATGGGCGGCCCGGCGGGTGTGTCGGCGGTGTCGGTGAGCGCGCGGGCGTGGGCCCGTATGACGGCCAACCCCGGGGCCCCGCGCCGCTCGTACCTCTCCCTCCTCGACTGGAGGGACCGCTGGACCGACGCCGGCCGCACGACGCTGCCGCACGCACCGGCCCAGTTGGAGATGCTCGCGCTGGAGGCGTGCGTGGAGCGCATCGAGTCGGAGGGCCTGGATGTGCTGATGCGCCGCCACGCGACCGCGGCGGCGGCGACGCGCGCGGGCGCGCTCGCCCTGGGCGGCGGCCTCGAACCGTACGTCCACGCTGCCGCTGAGGCCGCACCGGTCGCTACGACGCTCAGGACACCTCCGGGTGTCGTGGCCTCGGAGCTGGTGGCAAGGGCCCTGTCCTCGGACCCGGCCCTGCCGCTGGCCGCCGGTGGGGGTGCCCTGGCGAAGGAGATGATCCGGGTCAACCACTACGGGGTGGACGCGACGGTGGGGGCGGTACAGAGCTCCTTGGCAGCGCTGGGCGCGGCGCTGGCGGAGCAGGGGGTGTCGGTGGACCCGGAGAGCGCGCGGTCCGCCGTCGAAAGCACGTGGCGGTAGTCGTGGGCTGAGGTGGTGCTGGGGGTTCCGCCCCCAGACCCCCGATCGGCCCTGAAGGGGCCTCGTCCTCAAACGCCGGACGGGCTGAGTCATGCCGGCCTGCGTTGGAAGGCGCCGGACCTGACGCAACGGGCACCCACGCGGAACCGAACCCTCATGCCATGCTCCCCCGCATGACCACTGACACGCCCCAGACGCTCCCCGACGGCCGCCCCTTCCCCGCCATGACGGGCGCCGAACGCCCCATGCTCGAAAGCTGGCTCGGGTTTCATCGCGCCACGCTGGAATTGAAGTGCGCCGGTCTGGACGACGCACAGGTGCGGCTCGCGGCGGCCGCGCCCTCCTCGTTGACGTTACTCGGCCTGGTCCAGCATCTCGCCGAGGTCGAACGGAACTGGTTCCAGCGGGTGTTCGGGCTCGACGTGCCGACGGTGTACGGCAGCGAGGACGGGTATGCCCTCGAACCCGGGCGCGGGATGGACGAGGCGCTGGCCGTGTGGCGGCGGGAGGTCGCGCGCGGGCAGGAGCACTGTGTGGGGCTCGCACTGGACGATCTCGGGCGGATCCCGGACGGGCCGATGGCCGGGGGCGAGGTCAGTCTGCGGTGGGTGCTGATTCATCTGGTCGAGGAGTACGCGCGGCACAACGGTCACGCCGACATCCTTCGGGAAAGCATCGACGGCGTCACCGGAGCCTAATTTCGATATAATTCCCGGGAATTTTATCGCCGTCTTTACGGGCAGCTTCCCATATTCTTCTGCCCGATTTCAGCGCACCCAAACGCAAATAATTCGCGTAGATCTCGTGAGGGTTACACCCTTGTGACCCGTTACACAGGTCACCCGTTTTGCCCTTTATCTGCGGGTCAAAGCAGTACATAGCATGCTCCCTCGCACGCGTGATAACACAGCACCGCCTCAGACGTAACCCCATCCCTCCATGCAATTTAGAATTTCCCTCGGTAAATTCAATTCGCATGACTGCCACCCAAGCAGACCTGCACATCGACCGCCCCACGGTGGCCGACGGCGCCGCGTTGTGGCGTATTGCCAAGGACTCGAACGCCCTCGACCTGAACTCGTCGTACAGCTATCTGCTGTGGTGCCGGGACTTCGCCGGTACCTCCGCCGTCGTGCGGGACGAGCGCGGGGAGCCGGTCGGCTTCGTCACCGGGTACGTGCCGCCGGACCGGCCGGGCACCCTGCTCGTGTGGCAGGTGGCCGTCGACGCCGCGCAGCGCGGTCGCGGGCTGGCGGCACGGCTGCTCGACGGACTCACCGAGCGGGTCTCCGGCGACTACGGGGTGACCGCGATCGAGACCACGATCACGCCCGGCAACACCGCCTCCGAGCGCCTCTTCACGTCGTACGCCGAACGCCACGGCGCCACCGTCGAACGCACGGTCCTCTTCGAGGCCGGTGACTTCCCGGACGGACCGCACGACCCCGAAGTGCTGTACCGCATCGGCCCGTTGAGCCTCTGACGGCCCTCCGCCGGTGGAGTCTCTGACGGCTCCCGGCCGGTTCCCCAGACTTCCCGCCACACCCCGCACCCCCTCACCCCCCACCCCGAGGAGCGATTCGCGTGACCATCACCCAGCCCGATCTCAGCGTCTTCGAGACCCTGGAGTCCGAGGTCCGCAGCTACTGCCGCGCCTGGCCCACCGTCTTCGACCGGGCCCGGGGCAGCCGTATGTACGACGAGGACGGCCACGCCTACCTCGACTTCTTCGCGGGCGCCGGCTCGCTGAACTACGGGCACAACAACCCTGTCCTGAAACGGGCGTTGATCGACTACCTGGAGCGGGACGGCGTCACGCACGGGCTCGACATGTCGACCAGTGCGAAGCGCGCGTTCCTGGAGACCTTCCAGGACCTGGTGCTACGGCCGCGCGACCTGCCGTACAAGGTCATGTTCCCGGGCCCGACCGGCACCAACGCCGTTGAGTCCGCACTGAAGTTGGCGCGGAAGGTGAAGGGCCGCGAGTCGATCGTGTCGTTCACCAACGCCTTCCACGGCATGTCGCTCGGCTCGCTCGCCGTGACCGGCAACGCCTTCAAGCGGGCCGGCGCCGGCATCCCGCTGGTGCACGGGACGCCGATGCCGTTCGACAACTACTTCGACGGCAAGGTCCCCGACTTCCTGTGGTTCGAGCGGCTGTTGGAGGACCAGGGCTCCGGCCTCAACAAGCCCGCCGCCGTGATCGTCGAGTCCGTGCAGGGCGAGGGCGGCATCAACGTCGCCCGCCCCGAATGGCTGCGCGCGCTGGCCGAGTTGTGCGAGCGCCAGGACATGCTGCTGATCGTCGACGACATCCAGATGGGCTGCGGCCGCACCGGCGCGTTCTTCTCCTTCGAGGAGTCGGGCGTCGTCCCGGACATCGTCACCGTGTCCAAGTCCATCAGCGGCTACGGCCTTCCGATGTCGCTGTGCCTGTTCAAGCCGGAGCTGGACATCTGGGAGCCGGGCGAGCACAACGGCACCTTCCGCGGCAACAACCCGGCGTTCGTCACCGCCACCGCCGCCCTGGAGACGTACTGGGCGGACGGTTCCGCGATGGAGAAGCAGACCCGGGCCCGCGGTGAGCGGGTCGAGCAGGGACTGATCTCCATCACCGAGGAGAACCTCGCCGACATCAAGGAGTACCGGGGCCGCGGCCTGGTCTGGGGCATCGAGTTCAAGGACCCCGAGCGCGCCGGCCGGATCAGCGCCCGCGCCTTCGAACTCGGCCTGCTCGTCGAGACGTCGGGCCCGCAGAGCGAGGTCGTGAAACTCCTCCCCGCGCTGACCATCACCCCCGAAGAACTGGACGAGGGGCTGAGCATCCTCGCCCGCGCCGTACGCGAGACCGCCTGACCCGACATTCCTATCTGATACTGCGTCAAGGAGGCGTCACCACACCGTGATTGTTCGTTCGTTCAAGGAACTCGAAGGCACCGACCGGCACATCAAGGCCGCGTCCGGCACCTGGGAGAGCAAGCGCATCGTCCTCGCCAAGGAGCGGGTCGGTTTCTCGGTGCACGAGACCGTCCTCTACGCGGGTACCGAGACGTCGATGTGGTACGCGAACCACATCGAGGCCGTCGTCTGCGTCGAGGGCCACGCCGAACTCACCGACGACGAGACCGGGCAGACGTACACGATCACGCCCGGGACCATGTACCTCCTCGACGGCCACGAGCGGCACACGATGCGGATCAAGGAGGACTTCCGCTGCGTCTGTGTCTTCAATCCGCCCGTCACCGGACGGGAGGACCACGACGAGAACGGCGTCTACCCGCTGCTGACCGAACCCGAGGAGGTGTGACGAGCATGACCACCGTCACCAGCGTCACCGACCTGTACCCCAGCCGCGGCACCACCGAGGTGTCCGCCCCGCGCAAGGACCCCGTCGTCTGGGGCTCCCCCGACACCCCGGGGCCGATCCCGACGGCCGACCTCCAGGCGTTCGAGCGCGACGGCTTCCTCTCCATGCAGGAACTCCTGCGGGACGACGAAGTCGACGTCTACCGGCGGGAGTTGGAGCGTCTCGTCACGGACCCGGCGATCCGGGCCGACGAGCGGTCGATCATCGAGTCGAAGTCCAAGGAGATCCGGTCCGTCTTCGAGGTGCACCGGATCAGCGAGGTGTTCGCGCGCCTCGTGCGCGACGAACGGGTCGTCGGGCGGGCGCGCCAGATCCTCGGCTCGGACGTGTACGTCCACCAGTCCCGGATCAACGTGAAGCCCGGCTTCGGCGCGAGTGGCTTCTACTGGCACTCGGACTTCGAGACCTGGCACGCCGAGGACGGGCTGCCGAACATGCGCACCGTGTCCGTGTCGATCGCGCTCACCGAGAACCACGACACCAACGGCGGCCTCATGATCATGCCGGGCTCGCACCGGACGTTCCTCGGCTGCGCGGGCGCGACCCCCGAGGACAACTACCGCCAGTCGCTCCAGATGCAGGACGCGGGCACCCCGTCCGACGAGGCGCTGACCGGCATGGCCTCCGAGTACGGCATCAAGTTGTTCACGGGCAGGGCGGGTTCGGCGACCTGGTTCGACTGCAACTGCATGCACGGCTCCGGCGACAACATCACGCCGTTCCCGCGCAGCAACGTCTTCATCGTGTTCAACAGCGTGGAGAACAAGGCAGTTGAGCCGTTCGCCGCGCCGGTACGACGGCCCGAGTTCATCGGGGCACGGGACTTCACGCCGGTGAAGTGACGGCCAGGCGGTTCGCCGCAAGCGCATCAGGGCACCTCGGTCACGACGACCGGGGTGCCCTTCCGCACTTCAACTCCCGTACGGCATCAGCCTCTTCTGCCCGCGTCAGCCGGCCAGCACCTCCAGCAGACGGTCCACGTCCTCGGCGGTGTTGTAGAGATGGAAGGCCGCCCTCAAGTTCCCCGCCCGGTCGGAGACTTCGACCCCGGCCGCGCTCAACTCGCCCTGCCGGTGGCCGAGTCCGGGCACGGAGACGATCGGTGAACCGGGTGACGCCACCGGTTCGTGCCCGAGGGTGTCGAGGCCCGCGCGGAAGCGGTCGGCGAGAGCCAGGTCATGCGCGCGTACGGCGTCGACCCCCAACTCCTCCAGCAGCGCGAGGGAGTGGCGGGCACCGGCGTAGGAGAAGAGGGCCGGGCTCTCGTCGAACCGGCGGGCGGAGTGGGCGAGTTCCTCGACCGGGCCGTAGCAGCTGTCCCAGGGCGCCTCGCCCGCGACCCAGCCGGCGAAGACCGGGTTGAGGCCGCCGAGGTCCTCCGGGGTGACCAGGAAGGCGACCCCGCGCGGGCAGAAGAGCCACTTGAAGCCGACGGCGGCGACATAGTCGTAGGCGTCCGCGTCGAGGTCGAACCAGCCGGCGGCCTGCGACGCGTCGAGGTACGTACGCGCCCCGTGTTCGCGTGCCGCCGCCCGGAGCGCGGGCAGGTCGGCGATGCGGCCGTCGGCGGACTGGGCGGCGCTGACCGCGACGAGTGCGGTGCCGGGGCGTACCGACTCGGCGATCCGCTCCAGCGGGACGGCGCGCACCTTGAGGTCGGGGCGCATGTGGAAGGGGTTCACGACGGAGCTGAAGTCGGCCTCGGCGGTGAGGACTTCGGCGCCGGCGGGCAGCGACGAGGCGATCAGTCCGCTGTAGACCGCGACCGAGGCCCCGGCCGCCACCCGGCCCACCGGTACGCGGGTCAGGCGGGCGAACGCGGCACGGGACGCCTCGACGTCGTCGAACATGTCGGTCGGTGTGCCGACCGCGGCGGCCTCGATGGCGGTGTGCATCGCCGTGACCGTGCGGGTCGGGAGGAGGCCGGTGCTCGCGGTGTTGAGGTAGGTGTTCTTCGGGGCGAACTCGGCGCGGACGAGGCTCTCGAAGGTCTCCATGCCACCACTCTGCGGTGCCGCGAAGCCCTCGTCCATTGCGATTTTTTACGTGGATCCGCTAAGGAACGCTTATAGGTCACGGCATGATCGACGAGCGATCGGCCCTGACCAGCGCCTTTTCAGGACTGCGGTACCGCGCACCCGTCGGGCCCGCACGCCTCCGCGCCGCCGTCGGCAGCACTTCCGGCAGCGCTGTCGATCAGCTTCAGCGGCGCGTGCTCGCCCCACGCCTGGGTCAGCGCCTGGGCGAAGACCTCGGCGGGCTGGGCGCCGGAGACGCCGTACTTGCGGTCGAGGACGAAGAAGGGGACGCCGTTCGCGCCCAGCTCGGCGGCCTCGCGCTCGTCGGCGCGGACGTCGTCGGCGTACGCGGTCGGGTCGGCCAGCACCTTGCGGGCGTCCTCGGCGTCCAGTCCGACACCGGCGGCCAGCTCGACGAGCCGCTCGTCGTCGCCGAACACGGACCGCTCCTCGGCGAAGTTCGCCTTGTACAGCGCCTGGATCAGCTCGTCCTGGCGGCCCTGCGCCTTGGCGAAGTGGAGGAGGCGGTGCATGTCGAAGGTGTTGCCGTGGTCGCGGTCGCGGGTGCGGTAGTCGAGCCCCTCGGCGGCGGCCTGCGTGCCCAGGTTGTCCTCACCGGCCTGCGCCTGCGCCTCGCTCATGCCGTACTTCTTGGTGAGCATCTTGAGCACGGGCTGGGTGTCGTCCCTGGCGCGCCCCGGGTCCAGTTCGAAGGACCGGTGCACGACCTCGACGCCGTCACGGTGCGGGAACGCGTCGAGCGCCTTCTCGAAGCGGGCCTTGCCCACGTAGCACCAGGGGCAGGCGATGTCGGACCAGATCTCGACGCGCATTCTTCGGCTCTCTTCAGGACGTACGGGTGAGAGACAGAGGCTCTCTGTCTCCCCCGTGAACGTTCAAGCAGCTCGCTTCATTCCCCCGTCACGACCAGGCGCATCCTCAGGTGGTGACTGCCGTCGGCCGGCTCGGCGACCCACCCCTGGCGGACGTAGAAGGCCTGCGCGCGTTCGTTGTCGACATGTACGTCGAGTACGGCGGTCCGCCGGCCGTCGGCCCGCCACTGTTCGAGGCAGGCCGCGTGCAGGGCCGTGCCGAGGCCGGAGCGCCACTGGTCGGGGTCGACGTGGAACTGGAACAGCGCGACCGTGTCCGCCGGGTCGCCCTCCTGGGTGCGGAAGGAGGCGATGGCGACGATACGGCCGTTCTCGACCACGCACAGGACATGGGCGTCGGGCCGCTCGATGACGCCCCGCCAGGCGGCGAGCCAGTCCCGCCCGTCCTCCGGGACGCCGTCGGGGTAGTACGTCGCCCGGGCGCGCGCGTGCAGCGCGGCGACGCTCTCCGCCTCGGCGGGCAGAGCGGTTCTGATCACCCGGTTCTCGATGGCACGGTCACTGATCACGCAACCGATGACGTGACCTCGGCCCCGCCGGTTCCCAGGCGGCTGAACTGGGCCCGGTAGGCGCTCGGCGTCAACCCGGTGCGGCGGACGAGGTGGCCGCGCAGGGAGTCCGCCGTGCCCAGACCGCAGGCGCGGGCCACCTGGTCCATGGGGAGGGCGGTGGTCTCCAGGAGTTCCCTGGCCCGCTCGACGCGCTGGTGGAGCAGCCACTGCAAGGGGCTCACCCCGCTCTCCGCGTGGAAGCGGCGGGTGAGGGTCCGCACACTGACACCCGCGTGCCGGGCCAGGTCGGTGAGGGTGAGCGGCTTGTCGAGGTTGCGCATGGCCCAGCCCCGGGTGTCCGCGCAGGCGACACCGCGCTCGGGCGGCAGCGGAGTCTGCGTGAACTGGGTCTGCCCGCCCGGCCGTACGGGTGCGACGAGGGCGAGGCGGGCGACCTCGTTGGCGACGGCGGCGCCGTAGTCGGTGCGGATGATGTGCAGGCAGAGGTCGATGCCGGCGGCGTATCCGGACGCGGTCAGGAACTGGCCGTCCTGGACGTAGAGGACGTCGCCGGTGAGGTCGACCTCCGGATAGCGCCTGCGCATCTCCTCGGCCTGGTTCCAGTAGGTCGTGGCCCGGCGTCCGTCCAGGAGACCGGCCTCGGCCAGGGCGAACGCGCCGCTGCAGATGGAAGCGATGCGCTTGCCCGCGGCGGCGGCCTCGCGCAGCGCGCTCACCGTGCGCGGATCAGGCGTGTACCGGTGGCCCGTGCCGACGACGAGCACCAGGTCCGCGTCCCGCACGACGCCGAGCCCCTGCCGTACGTACAGGTCGAGGCCGCCCGTCGTGGGCACGGGACCCGGTTCCGGAGCACAGATGACCGTCTCGTAGCCCCGTTCCCCATCGACCTCGACCCGTTCGAACAGCAGCTCCGGGATGGCCAGGTTGAACATCGAGACGGGGGTCGCCGCGACGACGGCGACCCGACGGGGACGGCCGGGGCGGCCGGACTGGGTCATGACCAGAACCTCCGGGTGTATGGCGTTCCGGCCACTACTGTACGGCCTCGCACATGCGCAGCATGGATGCATGACAACACCCGCGTCGCCGTCCGCCACCCAACTCACGCCCCGCACCGGCGATTTGAAGAATCCCTCCCCCACACTCACCCTCACCGCCGCCCTTCTCGGCTTCGCGCTCATCACCCTCGACGCGTCCGTGGTGAACGTGGCGCTGCCGTCGATCGGGACCGCGCTGGGCGGCGGGATGTCGGGGCTCCAGTGGGTGGTCGACGCGTACACGCTGTCCTTCGCCGCGCTGATGCTGTCCACCGGCGCCTTCGCGGACCGGGCCGGGGCGAGCCGCGCGTACGCGATCGGCATCACGGTCTTCACCCTCGCCTCGGCGGCCTGCGGCCTGGCCCCGAACCTGCCCGCGCTGATCGGCGCCCGCGCACTCCAGGGCATGGCGGCGGCCGTGGTCCTCCCGGCCTCCCTGTCCCTCGTACGACAGGCCTACGCCGAACCGGTCAAGAGGGCGCGGGCGGTGGCGACCTGGGCCGCGGGCGGCGCGGTGCCGGTGGCCCTCGGCCCGGTGGCCGGAGGTGTGCTGACCACGGTCTGGGACTGGCGGGGCATCTTCTTCATCAACCTGCCACTGGGCGCGACGGCACTGGCACTACTGCTCCGGGCCCCCCGCTCGGAACGCCGCCCCGCACCCCTGGACCTCCCCGGCCAGCTGACAGCGGTGATCGCCCTCACAGCGGCGACGTTCGCGGTGATCGAGCGCGGGGGCACAGGACTTGTGGCCGCACTCGTCGCGATCCTCGCGGCCGCGGCCTTCATCCGCATCGAACGGCGCCAGTCGCATCCGGTGGTGCCGTTCGCCCTGTTCCGCAGCCGTACGGTGTCGGTGGCGGTCGCGACGGGTGCGGCGTGCAGCGTCGCCTTCTTCGGCCTGACCTTCGTCTTCGCGCTCTTCTTCCAGCAGGTGCAGGGCCGTTCGGCCTTGTACGCCGGGCTGATGTTCCTGCCGATGACCGGCCTGATCCCGCCGACGAACATCGTGGCGGGCAGACTGGCGGCCCGGTACGGCGCCCGACTCCCCATGCTGGCAGGGCAGTTGCTGGCCGCACTGGGCGCACTCGTCCTGCTGTACGTCGACGCGGGCACGCCCCCGCTCCTGGTGGCCGTACTCCTCGTACCGATGGCCCTGGGCTGCGCCCTCACGGTCCCACCACTGACCGCCGTGATGATGGACGCGGTGGCGGCGGAGCGTGCGGGCCTGGCGGCCGGTGTCCTCAACTCCGCACGTCAGGTGGCCGGCGGCCTGGGCATCGCCGTGTTCGGAGCGCTGGTCTCCGCCGACTTCACGGCCGGCCTGCGAGAGAGCCTCGCGATCAGCGCGACCCTCTTCACGGTGACGGCCTTCCTCAGCTTCCGTCTCGCAGATCGTCCGGCCAACTCGGCCTGAACTCAAGGTGGTCGTACGTCACGACACACCCCTCCCCCATCGGCGACTGCGTCATGAACCCGACGAGCGCATCGCCCGTCTCCTTCTCGTCACCGAGGGTGAAGAGCCGGACGAATATCCACCGCTTCCCGTCCCGAGAGGCATGAAAGGCAAACGCCCGCCCGGTCCGACTGACCCGCAGCCACACCGAACTACCGTCCACCGAGAAGGAGTTGGCGTCGTCCGAATGCCCTCGGGTGACCACCGTGCACACGGTAGGCACATCGGGCGAGTACTCCAGACAGAGCTTGGCCCAGGCCCGCTCCCCCACGTGGACGTAGAGCACCCCGGCATCAAAGGACCCCGCGAACCCGACGGTGACCCGGGCTATCAGCTGAAAGTCCCCGTGCGGCGCCCCGAGAAGACGGGGCGCATCGGAGGCAGGGTCCAACCCCTCCCCGGTGGGCGGCACGAACCGATCCTGCCGGGGCCCGGCCCACCCGCTGAGCACACCATCGTCGTACGACCAATGCCCGTCAGGCCCGTAAGTCCGGAGGGGAAAGGGCAGTTGGGAGATCTCCAATTCCATCCACTCATCATCTCAGGCCAAGGGGATGTCCTTTAGGGGCGCGGGGCTGTATCGATTTGCGGCTCCGCCGCGTGGGCGCGACCAGCCACAACGGACGGTCAGACCGAAAACCACCGCACCCCAACGACGCTACCGCTCCAGATGCCCGTCATAACGCCGAGGCAGCCCCAGCGGATTACCGTCCCGCAACTCCAACGGCAGCAGAGCCTCAGGCGTGTTCTGGTAAGCCACAGGCCGCAGCCACCGCTCAATAGCCGTACCACCAACAGAAGTTGAGGTAGACGTCGTAGCCGGGTAAGGCCCCCCGTGATGCTGCGCGGGCGCCACCGCAACCCCCGTAGGCCACGCATTGACCAACACCCGCCCGGCCAACGGCGTCAGCTCCGCCAGGATCTCCACCCCACGCCCCTCCCCGGCCGCCTCCCCCGCCGACAGATGAACCGTCGCCGTGAGATTCCCGGGCAGTCGCGACAACACGGCATGAGCCTGCGCGTCATCGTCGTAGCGCGCCACGACAGTGACCGGCCCGAAGCACTCCTCAAGAAGCAGGTCGTACGCCCCCTCGGACACCAGCTTCTCCGCCGGCACCGTCAGGAACCCAGGACTCACCGTGTGCTCACTCCCCGCCCCCGGCGTCACCGGCGACTCCACCTCGGGCAACCCGGCCCGCTCGGTGACCCCCGCGAGGAAGTTGTCACGCATCCGGTGATCCAGCAGCACCCCGGAGTCCGTATCACTCACCGCATCCGTAAGGGACTTGACCAGCCCATCCCCGGCAGAACCGGACGGCACCAGCACAAGCCCGGGCTTCACGCAGAACTGCCCGACGCCCAACGTCATCGAACCGGCGAGCCCCGTGCCGATCGCCTCGGCCCGCTCGGCCGCGGCCGCCTCGGTGACAACTACCGGGTTCAGGGAGCCCAGTTCGCCATGGAACGGGATCGGAACCGGTCGCGCCGCCGCCGCGTCGAACAGCGCGCGACCGCCCCGTACGGACCCGGTGAACCCGGCCGCCGAGACCAGCGGGTGCTTGACCAGCTCGACGCCCGCCTCGAAGCCGTGCACCAGGCCGAGGACGCCGGCCGGGATGCCCTGCTCGGCGGCGGCCCGGCGCAGCACGCTCGCGACCAGCTCGGACAGGCCGGGGTGGTCGGGGTGCGCCTTGACGACGACCGGGCAGCCGGCGGCCAGCGCGCTCGCGGTGTCGCCGCCGGGGACCGAGAAGGCGAAGGGGAAGTTGGAGGCCGAGTAGACGGCGACGACGCCCAGCGGCACCTTGTAGCGGCGCAGGTCCGGGATCGGCGGGGTCGCCGTGTCGTCGGGGTGGTTGATGACCACGTCGAGGAAGGCGCCCTCGTCGACGATGTCCGCGAAGGCCCTCAACTGGTAGCAGGTGCGGGCGAGTTCGCCGTTCAGCCGGACCGGGCCCAGCGCGGTCTCCGCGTCGGCGACCTCCACCAACTGGTTCTTGGCCGCTTCGAGCTGGTCGGCGGCACCGCGCAGGAAGGCGGCGCGGACGGTACGGTCGGCGAGCGAACCCCGTGCCGCGTGCGCGGCGCGGACGGCGGTGTCCACCTCCTGGGCTGTGGCCTCCACCGCAACCTGTTCACGCTGCTTCCCGGTTCGGGGGTCGACACTCCAGACTGGTGCTGCTGCCACCGCGGGTCCCTCCACACATGTAATGCCGCAGTTCTGGGTCATTCACCAGGGTCGTTCGATATGCTGAACGCTGTCTCTGATGATGAATATGCTCTCGGAGACTATTTCCCGTCGAACGAAGGGGTCAAGGGCGATGTCGGCAGGCGAGACAGGCGGCGGGGCACAGGTCAAGTCCGCGGTGCGGACGGTGGAGCTGCTCGAATACTTCGCGGGCCGGCCCGGTATGCACTCCCTCGCGTCGGTCCAGGAGGCCGTCGGATATCCCAAGTCCAGCCTCTACATGCTGCTGCGCACGCTGGTCGAACTGGGCTGGGTGGAGACGGACGCGACGGGCACGCGATACGGCATCGGCGTACGGGCACTGCTCGTCGGCACCTCCTACATCGACGGCGACGAGGTCGTGGCGGCGGCCCGACCGACGCTGGACCGCCTCTCCGACGACACCACGGAGACCATCCACCTGGCCCGCCTCGACGGCACGAACGTGGTCTATCTGGCCACCCGCCAGTCCCAGCACTATCTGCGGCCCTTCACCCGCGTCGGCCGCCGCCTCCCGGCGCACTCGACCTCGCTGGGCAAGGCGCTGCTGAGCACGTACTCCGACGAGCAGGTCCGCAAGATGCTCCCGGAGACGCTGCCCGCGCTCACCGAGCACACGATCACCGACCGCGAGAAGCTCATCGAGGAACTCCACCAGATCCGCGACCAGGGCTTCGCCGTGGACCGCGAGGAGAACACGCTGGGCCTGCGCTGCTTCGGCGTCGCGATCCCGTACCGCACCCCCGCGCGGGACGCGATCAGCTGCTCGGTGCCGGTGGCCCGGCTGACTCCCGCGCACGAGCAGATGGTGAAGGACGCCCTGTTCGACGCCCGTGACCGACTGACCCTCGCCACCCGGAGGCTCTGAACTCATGCAGGTCGCGCTCCGTCCCGTGCACGACAGTGATCTGCCGGTCTTCTTCCGGCTGACGAACGACCCCGAGTCCGTCCGGATGGCCGCCTTCACCGCGAAGGACCCGACCGACCGGGACGCCTTCGACGCCCACTGGAAGCGCATCCGCGCCCTGCCCGGCGTGCTGAACCGCACGGTCCTCGCGGACGGCGACGTGGTGGGCAACATGGCGGTCTACGGCGAGCCGGACGAGCGCGAGGTGACGTACTGGATCGACCGCGCCTACTGGGGCAAGGGCATCGCGACGGCCGCACTGCGCGACCTCCTGGCCGAGGCGCCCGAACGCCCGGTGTACGCGCGCGTGGCGGCCGACAACGAGGGCTCGCGGCGTGTGCTGGAGAAGTGCGGGTTCCGCGTCACCGGAAACGACCGGGGGTTCGCGAACGCGCGGGGCGAGGACATCGACGAGCTGCTACTGACGCTGAGTTCGTGAACACTCGTCGAGCCGGCTTCATGAGCACTCGATGAGAAAAGCGCCGTAAGGGAACGATTCGTTCCCGTCCGATCGTCTTCAGAGCGGGATGAACAAGACGATCAGGCGCACCTCCGTCTTCGTACTGCTGCTCGTGTTCGCTCTGCTGGTGCGGGCGACCTGGGTGCAGTTCTACGACGGCCAGGCACTCGCGGACGACAAGGACAACCGGCGCAACGCGATCAAGACGTACGCGGCCCCGCTCGGGAACATCATCGTGGCCGGGAACGCGATCACCGGCTCGGCGCGGACGAAGAGCAGCAGCGACCTCGCCTACAAGCGCACGTACACGGACGGCAAGCTCTACGCGGCGGTGACGGGCTACGCCTCGCAGAGCTATGCGCCGACGCAGTTGGAGGGGATCTACGCCGATCTCCTCGACGGCACGGACAGCAGCCTGAAGACGGCCATGGACACGGTCACCGGCGAGCGGGCCGCCCCGGGCAGCGTGGTCACGACGATCGACCCGGATGTGCAGAAGGCCGCTTACGACGCGCTCGGCGACAAGAAGGGCGCCGCCGTCGCGATCGATCCGACGACCGGCAAGATCCTCGCCGTCGTCTCGACCCCGTCCTACGACCCGTCCGCGCTGACCGACGCCAACACGGCGGCGTCGGCCTGGAAGCAGCTCACCGCGGACTCCGACAAGCCGCTGGTCAACCGTGCGCTGCGCCAGCCCCTGCCACCGGGTTCGACGTTCAAACTGGTCGTCGCGGCAGCCGCGTTGGAGGACGGGCTGTACTCCTCGGTGGACGAGAAGACGACGAGCCCCTCGCCGTACACCCTGCCCGGCACGGTCACGAAGCTGACGAACGAGAGCTCCTCCGCGCCCTGCGAGAACGCCTCGATCCGGGGCGCGCTCCAGTACTCGTGCAACACCGTGTTCGCGAAGATGGCCGTCGACCTGGGCCAGGACAAGGTCAAGGCGATGGCCGAGAAGTTCGGCTTCAACGACGACACGCTGGACATCCCGGTACGGGCGTACCCGAGCGTGTACCCGTCGAACATGAACAAGTCGTCCACGGCCCTGACGGGCATCGGCCAGTACGACGTGACCGCCACCCCGCTCCAGATGGCCATGGTGTCCGCAGCCATAGCCAACGACGGCAAGCTGGTCTCCCCGCACATGGTCTCCGAGACCACCGACAGCGGCGGCGATGTGGTCCACAACTACGACGACAGCACGACGACGAAGCAGATCGTCAGCTCGCGCACAGCCCGGCAACTCCAGTCGGCGATGCAGACGGTCATCACGGACGGCACCGGCACGAACGCCGAGATCGCGGGCGTGACGGTCGGCGGCAAGACGGGTACGGCCCAGCACGGCGAGAACAACGACCAGTCGCCGTACGCCTGGTTCACCGCCTACGGCAAGTCCGACTCGACGGGCAAGCAGGTCGCGGTGGCGGTACTGGTGGAACAGTCGGACGCGGCAAGGTCGGAGATCAGCGGCAACGGCTTGGCGGCCCCCGTGGCCAAGGCCATGATGAAAGCGGCGCTGCTGTAGCGCCCTGTTGTTGCTTTTAGGGGCGCGGGGAACTGCGCGACCAGCCACGACGAACCGCCAGCCGACCGCGCAGCGACCTCTACTTCTACTTCACACCCAGAATCTGCTCCACAGGGTCGATCGCGAAGTACACCAGGAACAGCGCGGACACCCCCCACAGCAACCAGTTGACCTCCTTCGCCTTACCGAGCACCGCCTTGATCACGACGTAGGAGATGAACCCGGCGCCGATCCCATCGGTGATCGAGTACGTGAACGGCATCGCGGCGATGGTCAGGAACGCCGGAATCGCGATCTCGTACTTGTCCCAGTCGATGTGCTTGACGTGAGTCATCATCAGGAACCCGACGGCGATCAGCGCAGGCGCGGCGGCCTGAAGCGGCACGATCGTGAGCAACGGCGTAAGGAACAACGCCAGCCCGAACAACCCCCCGGTGATCAGATTCGAGAACCCGGTACGCGACCCCTCACCGACCCCCGAAGCCGACTCGATATAGGCGGTGTTGGAGGACGCGGACCCGAGCCCGCCGGCGACGGCGGCCGCCCCGTCGATGAACAGGACGCGCCCGATGTTCGGCACCTGTCCCTCCTCGTCCAGGAGACCGGCCTCCGCGCTGATACCGACGATCGTGCCCATCGCGTCGAAGAAGTCCGACAGGATCAGCGTGAAGATCAGCAGAATGACGGTGATCGCGCTGGTCTGGCCGAACGCGCCGAACAGGCTGAAGTGGCCGATGAGTCCGAAGTCGGGCGCGGCCACGATCTTGTCCGGCACCTTGGGGGTCATCAGGCCCCAACTCTTGATGTCGGCAACGGAGTTGATGATGATCGCGAGGACGGTCATCGTGACGATGCTGATCAGGATCGCGCCCTTCACCTTGCGGGCGAACAGCGCGATGGTGAGCAGGACACCGAGACAGAAGACCAGAACGGGCCAGCCGGTGAGATGGCCGACGGCGCCGAGCTGCACGGGGACCGTGGTCTCGGCGGCGTCCGGTATACGACTGACGAAGCCCGCGTCGACGAAGCCGATGAACGCGATGAACAGGCCGATACCGACGCCGATGGCCTGCTTGAGCTGTTGCGGGATGGCGTTCATGATCGCCTCGCGCAGCCCGGTGAGGACCAGGACGCAGATCAGGACGCCCTCGATGACGACGAGGCCCATCGCGTCGGGCCAGCTCATCAGCGGCGCCAACTGGAAGGCGACGACGGCGTTGAGGCCGAGGCCCGCGGCGATCGCGAGGGGCAGGTTGCCGCCGACGCCCATGATGACCGTCATCACACAGGCCACCAGGGCGGTGGCGGTGACCAGTTGGCCGGTGTCGAGCGTGTGCCCGAACTTGTCCTTGGCGCTGCCCAGGATGATCGGGTTCAGGACGAGGATGTAGGCCATCGTGAAGAACGTGGCGAAGCCACCGCGTATCTCACGGCCGAAGGTGGATCCCCGTTCGGAGATCTTGAAGAACCGGTCGACACCGTTCGCCGCCGGTGGTCCGGCACTTGGCCGGTCGGGCACCTTCTCTGACTCGGACATGCGGGTACTCCTCGTGGCTTCAATGATCGGTGCGCGGATGCTGGCTGGATTGTTCCCGCGTTGAACCTGTTTCAGGTTTTCCCCGTGTTACGGAATCGAGGTCGGCCTGCCAGTCGGTGGTCGACCTGTCAGACACCGTTCGAAGGTCCGTACCAGATCGGCCAGTTGATCACTGCTACGCTTCCGGATCTCGCGGGGATCATCCCCGAACAAACACGTGTCATCTACATGACACTCACAAACCGCAGCGAGGAGAGGTCCGCCGTGGGCACAGTCGTCGACGACGCCGCCTCCGAGGAGTTCCACGCCTTCTTCGAACGCCACTACGCCGAACTGTCCCGGCTCGCCCACCTGTTGACGGGTGAGGCGGACGCCGCCGACGATCTCGCGGCCGACGCGCTGCTCGCGCTCTGGCACCGCTGGGACCGGGTGCGCGCCGCCGACCATCCCGCGGCCTACGCCCGAGGGGTCGTCGCCAATCTGGCCCGAACCCGGATCCGCAGCGCGGTGCGCGAGCGGCGACGGGTCGCCCTGTTCTGGTCGCAGCGCGAGGAGACGACCGAGAACCCGGACGTGGCCGGCGTGGTCGACGTCCAAGAGGCCCTGCGCAGGCTGCCGTTCCGCAAGCGGGCCTGTGTCGTGCTGCGGCACGCGTTCGACCTGTCGGAGAAGGACACCGCGCTCGCCCTCGGTGTCTCCGTCGGTACGGTTAAGAGCCAGACGTCGAAGGGCATGGCCGAGTTGCAACGTCTGCTCGGCCCGCAGAGCCCTCCGCTGCGGATGCACGCGGCGCTGGCACGCGGCGGCGAGACCGGAGGGAGGACCCGATGAGACACCAGGACGTGCACGACGACGAGTTGATCGCCCGGCTGCACGAGGCGGCCGAGGCACACGAACCCGACCGCTCCCGCATCCTGGCCCGGCTCGAACGCGGCATGGCCGCACAGTCCCGCCCCCACCACCGGGCCACCCGGCCGCCCGTGTTCGGCTGGGTGCGGGTGGTCAGCGCCACGGCCGCAGTGGCGAGCGTCCTCGCGATCGGCGGCTACGCGGTGGCGTCCGCGGTGAAGAACAACACCCCCGCCGAGCAGACGGTGTCCGTCTCACCGACCCCGACGCCCACTCCGTCACCGGACGCGACGAGCCGTACATCGGTCAACCCGGTTGCCCCAAAACCGAGTTCCGGCTCCGACACCACGCACGGCACCCCCAAGGCGAGCACCTCCCCGACCACCCCCTCGACCGCCTCACCCTCCGCGCCCCCCGTGCTGCCGGCCGCCTCCGGCACCCAGGACGGCCCCCTCTGGTCGGACGGTTCGATCGACCCGGGCAGCAACGACTTCTGGGCACAGAGCGACGTCACCCTCAAGACGACCAAGCAACTCACCGCGCTCACGGTCCAGTTGAAGGTCAAACTGACCGCCGGAGTGACTTCCGCAGGCGCTTGGCGCTCGCTGCCCGAGCAGGACTTCACGCAGACGGTGACGGAGCAGGACGGCTTCCTGACCTACACGTGGGTACTCAAGCAGGGCCGTACGGTCGCGGTCGGGGACTGGGTCTTCGCCGGGCAGTACAACCACGCGCGCGGCGGCCGGGACGCCAAGGACGACAGCTACTCGGCGGCGGGCACGGCGGGCGGCCAACAGCTGGCTGTGAAGGGCGACTTCGCGGCGCAGAAATCCTAGGTAGAGATTTTTGGGCGGGCGGCAACCCTTTCGGTGCCGGTGGCGACAAGGAAGCGCAAGGTTCCTCTCGCACGGAGTCACACGGAGCAAGTCGCTTGAGCACGCACAAGAAGCACCTCACCCGTCGGCGCATGCTCGGGGCCTCCGCGATCGGTGTCGCCGCCACCGGCGCGGCCGTCGCGGGCGGCACCGGTCTCCTCTCGTCCGCCTCCGCCGCCGCGTTCGGGTACACCGACGTCGGCTCCAACTACGTGATCAATACGGGTGGTTCGCTCGTCCTCAAGGTCTCCAAGTCGACCGGTGACCTCACGTCCCTGGCCTACAAGGGCAAGGAGTACGAGGGCTATGGCGGCATGCACTCGCATGTCGAGTCCGGGCTCGGCACCTCCACCGTCAGCATCAAGCAGTCGGGGTCGACGATCCTGGTGAAGGTCGTGCACGGGGCGATCACCCAGTGGTACGCGGCCCGCAGCGGCGAGAACAACGTCTACCTGTGGACGAACAAGGCGGACGCCTCCTTCACCGCGACGCGTTACATCGTGCGCGTGAAGCCGGGGGTGTTCCCCAACTCCGGTTCGGACGCGTGGGATTCGACCACCGACACGATCATCGAGGCCGGTGACGTCTGGAAGCACCCGGACGGCACGACCCGCTCCAAGCACTACTCGGGCAAGCGGACCATCGACTACGACCACGTCGGCTTCACGACGGGCTCGGTCGGCCTGTACCTGGTGCGCTCCAACCACGAGAAGGCGTCCGGCGGCCCGTTCTACCGCTCGCTGCTGCGCCACTCGAACGAGGGCGGGGCGGGGCTGTACGAGATCCTGCACTACAACGAGGCCCAGACGGAGCCCGAACGCTTCGGTCTTCAGGGCCCGTTCGTGGTGGCGTTCACGGACGGCGGGACCCCCTCGTCCTCCCTCTTCGCGGCGAACCTCGACACCTCCTGGGCGGACTCGTTCGGCATCACCGGCTGGGTCGGCAAGGCGGGGCGGGGGAAGGCGGCTGGCGTCGGTCTGAAGGGGATGGACGCCAAGTACCCCTACACCGTGGGCTTTTCCAACGCGGACGCGCAGTACTGGGCGAAGGCCGCGGCCGGCACCGGTGCCTTCTCCTGCAAGGGGATGCTCCCGGGGACGTACACGCTGACCGTCTTCAAGGGTGAACTCGCCGTGCACAGCGAGTCGGTGGCGGTGACGGCGGGCAGTACGACATCTCTGCACACCCTGAGCATCACCGGTGACCCGTCCACCGCGTCGCCGGTGTGGCGGCTCGGCAACTGGGACGGTACGCCAGGAGAGTTCAAGAACGCCGAGTTGATGACGTACGCGCATCCCTCCGACGCCCGTGCGGCGAAGTGGACCGGGAACGTCACGATCGGCAGTGGCAGCGAGGCCGCATCCTTCCCGGCGTACCTGTGGAAGGGTGTCAACGACGGCATCCTCGTCTACTTCAAGCTCACCGCGGCACAGGCCGCCGCCGCGCACACGCTGCGCGTCGGTGTCACGACGGCGTACATCAACGCCCGTCCCCAAGTGACCGTGAACGACTGGGTCTCGGCCATCCCCACGCCTCCCACACAGCCCTCCACGCGCGATCTCACCACGGGTTCCTACCGCGGAAACAACCACACGTTCGTTTTCAACGTCCCTTCCAGTGCGTGGAGTTCGGACGCGACGAAGTACAACGTGTTGAAGATCAACGTCGTCAGTGGTTCGACGGGGTCGGGGTTCCTCAGCCCTGGCACGTCGTTCGACTGCATTGACCTGCTGACCTGAGCCCCCCTCGGTCAGCAGAGCGACGCCCCTGCCGGTGACGACCGGCGGGGGCGTTGTCCCTCGGGCCTCAGGGACTCGTGCGCCGTATCCGCAGGTGGCCGTCGCGGGGGAAAAAGGGCGGCGCTCCAGCCCGTCCGCGGCGAAGGTGTCGAAGGCCCAGTTGGTGAGTGCGTTCAGGGCACGCGGGGCCACTCCCCGCCCGCGTGCGTGCGCTGCGGTCCAGTAGCCCACCTCGGCCGCCGGTTTGCCCGAGGTGGCGTCGTTGAGGACCACGTCGCCCACCAACTGTCCGTGAACCGGCCCGGGTTGCGCCTCAGGTTTCACCCGACGTCGGCCGCGTCCGGCCCATGCCGCCTCGCGACCACCCCGTCATCGTGGTGTCCGGACGCTCAGAACCTGGACGGGCCCGTCGAGCACTGGAGCCAGACTCGCCTCGAACGAGAAGTTTCAGCGGCTGGACCAAGACCTTCACCGATCCTCGGCTTTGCGCGGCCGTCGTCGACCGGCTCACCTTCGGCGGCAACCCGATCCAGACCGGCAGCGACTCCTACCGCCTGGCCCTCACCCAGGCCCGGGCAGCAGCGCAGAACGCCGCCGACCGACCTCACCCGGCCGGCCGGGAGGCGATGCCGTCCTGGCCGGCTTGCGAGGGGTCCGGACGGTCTCCCGCTATTGCGGTGCGATGGCTGTGAGCCAGTCCTCGACGGCGACGACATCTGCCCACCGGGGGAACAGCTTCTCGGTGAGGAACTGGTGCACCTCGGGGTCGGTGTCGAGGCAGGCGTCCGCCAGAACGGTGAGGCCGAAGTCCAGGTCGATGGCGTGCCACAGGGTGGACAGCACTACGGCGCTGGTGGCGATGCCGGTGAGAACAAGGCTGTCGATATCGCGAGCCCTGAGTACCAGGTCGAGGTCGCTGCCCGAGAACGCGCTACCCCGCCTCTTGGTGACCACGACGTCGCCTTGCCGGGGCGCGACGTCGTGATGGATCTCGGTGCCAGGAGCCCCCTCGGTGAACAGGCCGGCCCGCACGACGTTCGCCATCGCCCTGTTGCGAGGGTTGACTTCCAGATCGCCCGGCCGTAGCGCGATCATGACGTAGATCACGGGGATACCGGCAGCCCGGGCACCGTCGATCGCCCTGCTCAGGCGCGGCACATATCCGGAACCGTCGTCGGCCATGGCCACGATATCCCGTTGGACGTCCATCACCAGAAGTGCGCTGTTCGCCATGCCTGCCGTTCCTTCTCTGTCGTGAGAGAACCTGCTTGCCCGATCGGCCGCGTTCGCGTTCATGACACCGCCCTGCCCCGCCTGCCGAATTCCCGCCCGGGAATTAAGCGATTCAACCGTATGCTTGCGGATATGGACAGTCAAGTGGCCTCTGGCGGCCGCAGGGGTCGAGGCAAGCGTGCGGGGATCAGCCTCGCCCAGATAGTCACGTCCGCACGCGCGATGGGTGCCCGGGCGGTAACGATGCAGGCGGTGGCCGACGACCTCGGGGTCGACCGGAAAGCCATCAACCACCACGTGCGAGACCTCGCCACGCTCCTGCAGTTGGCTGCACTGGACGCTTTCGCCGAAGGGTCCGACGGTTACTCGATCAGGGCGGACGCGACGTGGCAGGACGCGGTGCGTGCCTACGCACACGCTCTGGTCGAGGGCATGATCGCCGCGGCGGATTTCTCGGAACACCTACGCCCCGACGCCGCTCTGATCACGAAGTTCGTGGGACCGACCGAAGGTCTGGTCGGTCGACTGTACGACGCCGGTTTCACCGACGAGGAGACCGTTCGCACGTTGGCGATGTTGTCGAACCTGTGCGTTGCTCACGGCCGAGACGTTGTGTACGTCACGGGAGGAGGCGCGCCTCCGCGTCCCGCGATGCTGAGGGAGGGGCTGGCTGCCTTCCCGCCCGAGACACACCCCAACCTCGCGCGGCTTGCCGCAGCAGCCATCGACACATATGACCGCGCCCAACTCGATCTGAGCATCGAGACGTTCATCGCAGGCACGCAGGCCCTTCGTCCCGCACGATCGACGGGTGACCTGCGGGACGAGGAGTCTCGTTGAACGGACTGCCCGCCCAGATCGGCGCTGCTATGCCCGGAGCATGATTGATTACCCGTAGATCACCTGGGCGACCCTCATGGGCGCCGTCCCGCCCGGTGGCCGGCTGCTGTTGACGTCCGGTCGAGATTGAATACGCAGTCGGAGAGCATCCCCCCGGGCGGCTTCGGATCGCGCACAGCCGGATCGCGGACCTCGCAGGGCTGCTGGGCGCTGCCTGCCTGGTTGACCACCTGGCGGTGGCGGGCGCGGGAAGTTCGCGCCAAGGGGCGCGTCGGCCGAAATATCTGACCGGGTCCGCTTTCGGAGGGACCGTGACGGCCCTTTGAGCTCGTAACACGATCTTGTTGAAGTGGCCTGGTCGGGCGTAACCGATGTGATGATCCGGCCGCTTGCGTCGTGTGACGACTCGGCCGTGGATGGTGGACGACGACTTCTGAGCGCGGATCGAACCGCTGCTACCGCCCTGACCCGAGCGGTCACCAGGACTGAAACCGATACCAGACCGGTTGTGCCTGCAGGGCATCTTGTGCGTTTTGTGTCAGGACATCGCCTGGCAACTCCTGTCTCTAGAGCTCGGGTTCGGCTCCGGACAGACCTGTTGGCGACGCCTGGGCCGCTGACAGAAGGCCGGAGTCTTCGATCAGCCGCACCGCGTCCTGCTCGCCGAACTGCACGCGGCCGGCGAACTCGACTGGTCGCGCGCGTGCGTGGACGGCTCTCACGTACGCGCGAAAAAGGGGGCCCCGCAACCGGTCCGTCGCCGGTCGACCGGCGCAAGACAGGCAGCAAACACCACTTGATCTGCGACGGGCGCGGCACCCCGCTGCGGGTCGTCACAACTGCCGCCAACGTCAATGACATCACCCAGACCCTCAACCTGGTCGACGGCACCCCGCCCGTCGCCGGACGGCCCGGCCGCCCACGAAGGCGACCCGAGTCCGTCCTGGGCGACAAGGCGTACGACTCATGCGCTGTGCGCCGTGAACTTCGGCGCCGCCGGATCCTGCCGGTGATCTCCCGCAGGGGCGTGCCGAACATCAAGGGGCTGGGCAAGCTCCGCTACGTAGTCGAGCAAACCTTTGCCCTGCTGCACCAGTTCAAGCGCCTGGCCGTGCGGTGGGAGCGACGCCTCGACCTCCACAATGCCTTCGTCTCGCTGGGCTGCGGCCTCATCTGCCGGCGACGGCTCAAGAAGGCTGCCAGACCATGATCGCAGAAGCCCCGTGGCGGCACGTTCCCTTGTAGAGGGCGGCGAGTACGCCGGGGCACCCTCCACGCGCTCGCTCGCTACTCACCTGTCCCGTGCTCCGAATGATCCAAGGCCGGCGGCCCGTTGTAGGTGATCACCACCGGCGCGTCTGCCTCCGCCCGTGCCCGGTCCGACGCCGTCGCGATCTCCTCGTAGGTCCATTCCCTGTACAGGCGCTCCCCATGGGCATCGGTGATGTCGATGACCACGCCGGTCCACTCCTCGGCGGGCTGTTCGGGGACGAGCCCCAGCTCGTACGTAGCGTCCTGGAGGAGGGATTCGGTGACGCGTACGCCGGTGAGTCTCTCGGCCAGAGCGAGGACCGCCGCCTTCCGGTCGACATCCGGAGCGCTCTCGTCGTGCTCTCCCTCGAAGGTCAGAGGGAAGCCGACTTCCCGCAGCGGGGGGACCAGTTCATCAGGGGTGCTGCCGTCGCGCGCTGAGGGGCCCTCGAACGTCGTACGGAGCTCACCATCCTCGAACCAGTGGAAAAGGTGAATGGGCTTGCCGCCGTTGGTCGAGTGCGCCACGACCCGGCCGCCCTTCGACAGCGTCTCCACGCACCGCGCCGCGATCCCCAGGCCACCGTCGAACCCGAGGACGAGTGTCCAGTCACCGTTCTCGCCCGGAACGCTGAAGGCCCCCACGACGTAGGACTCGTCCCAGTAGTCGTCATCCACCTCGGCGCGGTGAGCGTCGCCCGCCTCGATCAGCCCGGCCGTTCCCACCGCGGTGCCGCGCGGTTCCGCCTCCATCACGCGCAGCACCTCGCGCGGGGCCCGCCCCCGTATCAGTGTCAGGGTGTATCCGCTCCCCGTCATGTGGCGGAAGACCGGCGAGGTGCGGATCCAGGCATAGTCGTGCGCAGTCACCAAGTTCATAGGCGCAGTGTGCCCGACACCTCTGACAACACCCCGTGCAAGCTGGTTCCTACATCTGGAGCTGGTCGGTCGCGCTGCCGAGTCCGCGTCAGCAACATGATCGTGATACGAACCCTTTGGCTTCGCCGGCGGCCGCCACTGGGCCGCGGTGTTGCCGCCTGTCACGTCGCGACGGCTTCTCAGGGGGTGCCCGTCCCGGCTCACCGGTGCCTTCGGGGATTTGCGCCGGCAGTAGGCATCCAGCGGATCCGTTGCCCGCGGCCTCGATGATGGCGTCCAGCACGCAGGCCATGAGGCGGGGGTGACGTTGGCGGGGGCGACGCGCTCGCCGCACGCCGGCCCCATCGCGAAGCTGGGCTTTCAGTGGTGTCGCGCCGGACGTCTCAAGGTCGTTGACCATTCGCCGTGTCGTGGACGCCTGTGCAGTGATCGGCCCGAGTCGGCAATGCGCCCGCTCTGCAGAAGTGCGCCGAGGACCCGTGCACGATGATTGACGGCCTTTCGGTTGACCCCGAGGCCGCCGGCCACCGCCTGCATAGACACCGCCGGGGCCCCATCAGGGCGCGGACGTGCCGATCCGGGCGCGGCCTGTCCCCTCACGCTTGCCCCCACCTCGACGGTTGCCCGAGGCACCTTGACTGTCCCGTTCCAGCGAGCGTACGGTCCGAGTACGTAATTCCCGCGCGGGAATAAAGCCGCGAGTGAAGGGACTGCCATGAGCGCGACGACGGAGACCCAGGACAATCGGGTCAGCAAGGAGAAGATGCTCGGGACCGCCATGCGGTGGCGGCGCTTCGGCGAACCCGTTCCCGCCGGCCAGTCCCTCAAGGAGGACGGCACGCCCGACTACGGGCTCTTCGGGCCCGGGAGCATGGTGTGGGAAGTGCTGCTGCACCCAGCGTCGATCGTCTTCGAGATCTCCGCGCAGGCTCTCATCCAGACCAACGCGTACAAGCCCATCATTGCCGGGCTGCGCGACCGCGATCCACTCTCGGTCAAGGCACGCAACGGCACCGTCACCCTCTACGACCTCTACGACCGCGGGGCTCGCAACTCCGGTATGCACGCGCCCATGTGGCTAGGCGACACCGAGACCGCCGAGCGCATGTGGAAGCACCTGCACAACATCCACAAGAAGGTCACCGGCGATGTCATCGACATCGGCAAGCCCGAGCTGGGCGGGTACGCGGCAAGCGAGGGCCGCGACGCCATGTGGGCCGCGCTCACCGAGATGCACCCGTTGCTGTGGGCGTACGAGGCCTTCGCCTTCCACGACGGCAGGCTGCCTCACCGGCTGAGCCCCGCCAAGCGGGACCAGTACATCAAAGAGGTCGGCGCCTACGCGCGCCTCGTCGGGGCGCCCGAGGAAGACATCCCGACGACCATGACCGAGATGAACGCGCTGTACGAGAAGTACGCGGACCTGTTCGCTCCCAGCACGACCACGAAGATCATGCCTGACGTCGGAAAGGACTACCTCAAGGAGGTCATGCGGGTCAGCATGACAAACTTCCACATCTCGCATCTGAGGCTGATCCCGCCGCTGCTCCTGATCAATGCCCTTCCTTCGTTCCCGATGACGGGTGCGGTGTCGGCCAAGGCCCGCCGGTCGATGGGCGTCGGCCGGGTCAAGGGGGCGCTGTCCGTGCTGGCGAGCAAGGCGTTCCTGCCGATCGCGCACCTGATGCAGCAGCCGCCGTTCGAGCGCTACGTCATCCGCCTGATGTGGGGACCCGACGCCACGAAGCTCATAGAGTCCGCTCGCGCACTCCACAAGGAGGCTCTGGCCGCGCGCGCCGATACGGCCTGACGGTCGATCGGGCGTGCCCAAGAGCCCCGCATGGTTCCTGACCGCCGCAACGTGTTGAGGGGACCCCCGGGAGATGAGCCGGTCACCGAGCCATCGTGTGGGCACGGTGGGCAGCCGCGGGACGTGACCTTGTCTTGGGGTGGTCCCGGGGGCAGGAACGGGTTCAGTGAGTCGATGGGAGCCACTCATGGACATCACCTCGCTCCACGGCGACCTTGACCGGAGCTCCGAACAGCCACTCCACATCCAGTTGTACCGGCGGCTCCGTGGGGCCGTCCTCGACGGCCGACTGCCGCCGGGGACCCGCCTGCCGGCCTCCCGCGCCCTCCAGGAGCAGCTCGGCGTCGCCCGGAACACGGTGCTCAACGCCCTCTACACAGCTTTTCGCCGAGGGCTGCATCGAAGGGTGGCAGGGCACGGGAACGTATGTGTCCCGGGTCCTGCCGGACGACTTGATGTCGCCGGCGCGGCGGCGGTCCACGGCGTGAGCGAATCCGCGCCAACGGAACGCCGGCTCCTGTCACGGCGGAGCCAACTGCTCGCGCAGTCCCCCACGATGCCGAGCGTGGAGTGGCACAAGCCGCGTCCGTTCTATCGGGGCGTCCCCGCGTACGACCGTTTCCCGATGCGGATCTGGCGGCGGCTGTGTCCGACCCCGGTCCAAGGAGGGCGTTCCTCTGTGTTCTGGGCCTACGCCAGGGGCAGTTCGGCCGGCATCACGGCGAAGACCGGGGAGTGCGGGAAAGGCTGGGTCAGCAGGACCAGCGCATGAGTTCACCCTGACGAGCCGAAGTCAGTAACGACACCTAGCTGGTCGGCGGGCGCGCCCGCTGCCTTTTCCGCTCCACCAAGTAGTGGGCCCCGACTGAGCCCAGTAGCACCAGCCCTATGAAGACCCCGGTGAAGAGCCAACTGACCGGAGTGCCTTTGGCTCTTTCCAGACTCCAGAAGACCACCGACATCACGCCCCAGCTCGCACACAGGATTGCGAGGCCCCGCCCGAGCCCGCCGGGACGCGGACGGTGCGCGGGCAGAGGGGCGACGGGCGGAGGGGCGACGGGGTCGTAGCCGACGCGCTCGTAGTGCAGTTGAGCCAGGCGCTCCAACCGCAGGAACAGTGCGAAGAACAGCGTCATCCCAGCGCCCACCAAGACCGCCTGCAAGAAACGCGTCCAGTCGGTGAATGCCCCGAAGGTCATGCCGCCCAGCGCCGCGAGTGGCACAGCCAGGACAGCCGCGGAGCGCAGCGGGCGGCTGGCGACGCGAACCGCGATGCGCGCCGGAGGCCCGTGCCTCTTGCCCATGCCGAGAGACCGATCGACTTTCAGGATCGCCGTCAGCAGCAATATCTCCGCCTTCCGCAGCACCCGCTTCATAGGTCCCCTCGCACGTCGACGATGCCAAATACACACAATGGACCATCGACAGGGCGGCAAGGTTGCCGTCGCTGCGCGATTCAGCCGCCCGCGGCCTTCGCCGCCGCCCAGTATCCGCGCGCCACCACGTACGCATGATGCCGAACCCCCCGCTGCCAGTGCAGCGGGGGGTTCGGCATGCAATATCGCCCAGGCTTCAGCGAGGGGCTCGTGGCCAAGACCGGACTCGACTTCGGACCGGCGTAACCCCAGCGCTCAAAGCTCCCCAGAGGTCGAAGTCGCGCCGGATCGTCAGACGCTTCGGCGCGACGTCCTGTGCCGTGGCCCCTCCCCCTGGTGACGTATTGGATCGTCAGTACGGGGTGGGGGTTCGGGGCAAGGCACGTCAGTCCATCGTCGCCCCGACAGTCGAGGACCCCGTCGTGAGAAACGTCGTCGACGGCAGCGTCCCGCTCGACGACCGCGCCCCGTACGCCGTAGTCGCGTCCGTCGACTTGAAAGACGGAGTAGCCACCCCGCTGTCCCAGTTGTTCGCCGCGGACACCGCCGACGAACCGAGCTTGTCCAGGCCGCCCTTGTTGCCGACGGAGAGGTTCCGAGCCAGGCGGGACTTGCTCGTGGCGAAGAAGAAGCCTGCCTCAGTGTTGGCGTAGGCGGTGTTGCGGTTGAGGATGATCGCGCCCGTGTTGGAGTTCTCGGTGAAGCCGTTGAGGGTGTTGTCCCAAGCCGCGTTGTCGTTGACGACGTGGGCGACCGAGACGCCTCCGCCGCCGAGCTTGAAGCCGTTGCCGTTGCCTTCGAAGGCGGAGTCGTTCCAGCGGTTCTTGCCGTTGCCGAAGGCCCAGGAGTGTTCGATGGTGACCGGTGAGGAGAACTGCCAGAGGTCGAGGCCGTCGTCCGAGTTGTTGTAGAGGCGGGCGCCGGTGACCTTGTTGCCGGTGCCGGAGCCGAACTTGATGGCGATGCCGTCGGCGTTCTGGCCGTGCCCGGCGGCGTCGTAGTTGCCGTAACTGTCCAGGTTCTGGACGAGGTTGTTGGTGGTGCCGTCGCCGCGCAGGGTGAAGCCTGAGTCGCCGTTGTTCGCGGTCACCAGGTTTTTGAAGATGCCGCCGATCGAGGAGGTGGCTACGAAGCCCTGTGCGGGGGAGTTCTGGAAGGTGAGGTTCTGGACCGTCCAGTAGTCGCCGTAGATACCGGCCAGCCACTGGCCCGCGGGCAGCTTGGAGCCGTCGATCTTCACCTTCTCCGTGCCGTACGCCTGCAAGGTGATGCGGGCCGAACCGGTGCCGTTCGCCGTGGACTTGAGGGTCGCGGCCGGGGTGTAGGTGCCTGCCCTGACCTGGATGACCGTGCCCGCCGTGGCGTTGGCGACGGCCGACTCCAGCTGGGCGGTGGTGGACACGGTGACCGTCGACGAAGCGGCTTGCGCGCCACCGCTGTTGAGGCCGAGGTAGACGCCGCCCGCCCCCGCGGCGACGGCCACCGCGGCGGCGATCGAGAAGGTGCGGGTCCTGCGGTGGCGTCCGGTGCTCGTACGCACGGCGTTGGTTCCTTTCCTGGATGACGAGGACGAAACGGGCCGGAGGGGCCGCCCCGGCCCGTTTCTGATCACTGGTCGCCGCCGTGGCCGGGAAGGGTTGCCGCGGGCACGGGAAAAGCACGGGGCAAGGGGCGAAACTTTCGATTCGCCTGGTCCCACCCGCACCGATTGACGCACCGCGACCTCGCTGGTGACACTCCGAAGGCACAGCTCCGCTGGAAGAGCCGCGATATGCCGTCGATCGTCTGCGGCACCATCGTGGCTGGTCGCGCAGTTCCCCGCGCCCCTCAAGGGCACTGCGCCTCACCGGCGTCAACCAGTTCCGTTCAGGCCGCAATCTGGAGCACCGCCCGTGACCCATCCCCGGTACGCCGGCTACCTCTTCGCCTACTTCACCGGCGAGGGCACCGCCGACGGCGAACAGATCCGCTACGCCCTCAGCCGGGGCAACGACCCTTTGCACTGGCGGGAGTTGAACCAGGGCAAGCCGGTACTGACGTCGACGATCGGGGAGAAGGGGCTGCGCGACCCGTTCGTGATCCGCTCCCCCAAGGGCGACAAGTTCTATCTGGTCGCCACCGACCTGCGCATGTACCGGAACAGCAGCGGGAGTTGGGACGACGTCCAGCGGCACGGCAGCAGGTCCGTGATGATCTGGGAGTCGACCGACCTGGTCCACTGGACCGACCAGCGGCTGGTGAAGGTGGCCCCGGACACCGCGGGCAACACCTGGGCGCCGGAGGCCTATTGGGACGACTCGCTCGGTGAGTACGTCGTCTTCTGGGCGTCGAAGCTGTACGCCGACGACGACCCCGGCCACACCGGCTCGACGTACAACCGCATGATGTACGCGACGACGAAGGACTTCCGCACCTTCAGCGACCCGAAGGTCTGGAACGACCCGGGTTACTCCGTCATCGACTCGACTGTCGTGAAGGACAAGGGCACTTACTACCGCTACACCAAGGACGAACGCGACCCGTCCTCCAGCTCCCCCTGCTCGAAGTTCATCACCGGCGAGAAGTCGACCTCGCTGACCTCCACGTCGTACGACTTCGTCTCGGAGTGCATCGGCAGCGGTGCGATCGAGCGCGGCGAGGGCCCGACGGTGTTCAAGTCCAACACCGAGAAGAAGTGGTACCTGTTCGTCGACGAGTACGGGCTGCGCGGCTACGTCCCCTTCGAGACCACCGACCTCGACTCCGGCGACTGGACCCCGTCCACCGACTACCAACTCCCCGCGAGTCCCCGGCACGGCACGGTACTTCCGGTGACGCAGGCGGAGTACGACCGGCTGCTTGCCGCGTATCCGGCGACGCCGACGTCGGTCGTTGACGCGACGGCGCACGGGCAGGAGGGGTACGCGGTCGTCACGGAGGCCTCGGCGAAGGTCGTGCTGCCGATGCAACCTCGCGCGGATCTGCGGCACTTGGCGCCGGCCCTCGCGATCGGCGCGGGCGCGAAGGTCAGCCCGCCCTCCGGTGCGCGACGCGACTTCCGTGAGCCGCGGTCGTACACGGTGACGGCGGCGGACGGGACGAGCCGGACCTGGACGGTGGAGGCGGTGCCGACGCGAAGTCCCGTGCTGCCGGGGCTGACCGCCGACCCGGACGTGCACTATCTCGACGGCCAGTACTGGATCTACCCGACGAGCGACGGCTACGCGGGCTGGGGCGGGACGAGCTTCAAGGCGTACTCCTCAAGGGACTTGGTCCACTGGCGGGACCACGGAGTCGTCCTCGATCTGGGGCCGGACGTCTCCTGGGCCGACAAGAACGCATGGGCGCCGGCGATCGCGGAACGCGACGGGAAGTACTACTTCTACTTCTGCGCCGAGCAGCAGATCGGGGTCGCGGTGGCGGACTCGCCCGCGGGCCCGTTCAAGGACGCGCTCGGCAAACCCCTTGTGGCGAAGGGGGGTTCACTGAGCGGGCAGATGATCGACCCGGCCGTCTTCACGGACGACGACGGGCAGTCGTATCTCTACTGGGGCAACGGGCACGCGTACGTGGTGCCGTTGAACGACGACATGACGTCGTACGACGCGACGAAGGTGGAGGACATCACGGCGGGCGACTTCCGTGAGGGGTCCTTCGTGGTGAAACGCAAAGGGACTTACTACTTCATGTGGTCCGAGGACGACACCCGCAGCGAGAACTACCACGTGGCCTACGCGACGGGACCGTCCCCGCTCGGTCCGTGGACCGAGCGGGGCACAATTCTGTCCAAGAGCCCCGAGTACGGCATCCTGGGCACCGGCCACCACTCCGTGGTGAACGCGCCGGGGACCGACGACTGGTACATCGTCTATCACCGGTTCGCCCTGAACGGGCCAGGAAAACCTGGTGGGGACGGCACGCACCGGGAGACCACGATCGACCGCCTGCGGTTCGCGGCGGACGGGACGATCCGGCCGGTGGTGCCCACCCTCGGGTCGGTCGGACCCGTGCAGATCAGCCGGTGAGGATCAGCTGACGAAGTAGGTCGGGTTCGGGATCTTGTACGTCTTGTCGGCGTAGCCCCCGTCGAGGTCCGAGTACTGGTCGCCGAAGTTGGCGATGATGTTGTACCCGAGGTCCTCGATGTGCTTCCGGGTACCGGACTTGTACTGCACGGTGGTGCAGGTCCAGGTCCCGGCGGTCGCGCAACCGCTCAGGTACGACGGCGGGTTGGCCGTGTTCTTGAGGAACATGTGGTCGGCGTCGAGGTTGACGTCGGCGCCGACCTTCTTCAGGTTGTCGACCGCGTAGGTGCGCTGCGCCTCGCCGAGACCCGAGTTGTAGAACACCGTGACGCCCTTGGACGCGGCGTACTTGACCAGCTCGGGGGTGCCGAAGACCTCCGGGCGGTTGGCCTGGGCGACGTAGGCGGCCCAAGTGGCCGAGCTGTAGCCGTAGTTGTTCTTCTTCTCGTAGTCGAGGCTGAGCAGCAGCGTGTCGTCGATGTCGAAGACGACCGCCGGCTTGGCGCCCTTGTGGTGCTTGTGGACGGCCTCGTCGATGTACTTCTTGGCCGACGCGTCGATGCGCGCCAGGTCCTTGGCGTACGGGCTGGTCGCCGAGGCCTGGTACACGCCGCTGCTGTCGAGCGTGGTGCCGTAGTAGGTGTCGATGTCCTTCGTCAACAGGCCGATGTTGTACGGCTCGTGCGTCGAGTTCGCCGTCGACTGGCCGGCGGTGGCGACGCCACTGCCGTACAGGGCGGCACCGGCGACGACACAGGCGGCGCCGAGGGCGGCCGCTCTAAGGGACTTCCGCATGGAATCTCCGGATCTGGTTCCGATGGGTGATGCACCAGGTCAGGGACTGTCTACGCGCATCACGCGCTCGACGCGAGGAGCGTTATCCGATCGATACGCAATCCATAGGGCGGGCAATTACCCGCCCATGGGCCACACTTGACCTTCCCTTGACGGGCTTCCCCTACCGTCGTGGACGCGACTGCGAACGAGGGAACGAACGACAAACGGGGCAAGGAGTTCGGCGCCTCCTGCGAGCCGTTGGCCGATCGCCTGGACGTTCACCGAAGTGAAGGGCGCGAAATCGGACAGTGCCGGTGAGCGTTGAGGACGAGGCCAGGAAGGTTGTCCATGAAATTCGTCGAGGCGGACTGGGATCCCGAGACGCCCGGTTTCCGTTTGGATGCGCACCCCTACCTGGCGGAGCTGCCGCGCCTGCGCGCCCAACTGCCCCCGGGCGCCCTGTCCTTCGCCACCGACCCCGGGCACTACGACATCGCGGGCGCCATCCGCTGTGTGAAGGATCTGGAACTGGCCGGCGTCCATCTCGCCACCGACAAGAGCGGCGGGCTGGTCCTGGAGTTCGCGCCCAACAAGTTCAAGCACGACTCCGGCCTGCGCATCAGCTATTCAGGGGTGACGCGCTTCTCCATCGACTATGAGCACTCCATCGACTGGATGCTGGTCGACACCGTGCTCCTCGACGAGATCCTGCCGGACGAGGACGGCGGGTGCGTGCACGAGATCGCGCTCACCGACGCGAGCATCACCGTGCGGTGCCAGGATCTGGAGGCGGTGTGGGAGAGCACGGACAGGTCGGGCTGACGGCGAGGACGGTGGGCCCGGTCCCATGACACCCGAACCGGGCCCACCGCACAGGTCAGTTCATCGTCGCGCCGATCGTCGTGCTCCCCGTCGTGAGGAACGTCGTGGACGGGAGCGTGCCGCTCGACGAGCGGGCGTTGTACGTCGTCGACGCGTCCGTGGAGATGAAGGACGGGGTGGAGATGCCGGAGTCCCAGTTGTTGCCGGACGAGGTGACCGCGGAGCCCTTGGTGACCGAGCCGCTGCCGTTGCCGACCGCGAGGTTCTTGCCGAGTTTGGCGGAGCTGGTGGCGAAGTAGTAGCCCCACTTGCTGTTGGCGTACGCGGTGGTGCGGTTGATGACGAGGGCGCCGGTGTTGGAGTTCTCGGTGAAGCCGTTGCCCGCGTTGCCCCAGGCCGCCGAGTTGTTGATGACGTGGGCGACGACCTCGCCGTCACCGCCCAGCTTGAAGCCGTTGCCGTCCCCCGCGAAGGACGAGTCCGACCACCGGTTGACGCCGTTGCCGAAGGACCAGGTGTGCTCGACGGTGACCGGTGTGGAGAAGGACCAGAAGTCGATCCCGTCATCGGAGTTGTTGTACAGGCGTGCGCCGGTGACGAGGTTGCCGCTGCCGGAGCCGAACTTGATGGCGACCCCGTCCGCGTTCTCGCCGTGCGTCGCGGCGTCGTAATTGCCGTACGAGTCAAGGTTCTTGACCGTGTTGTTGACGGTGCCGTCGCCGGTGAGCGTGAAGCCGGAGTCGCCGCCGTTGATGGTCTTGACGTTGTTCCAGTTGGTGCCGGTGCAGGACTGGCAGACGACCGCGCTGTCCGGGGAGTTCTGGAAGGTGAGGTTGGAGACGTTCCAGTAGTCCGCGGTCAGCTTGAAGATCCAGGACCCAGACGGCAGTGACGAACCGTCGATCTTGACCGTCTCCGAGCCGTACGCGGTGAGCGTGACCGGCGAGGACGACGTGCCGTTCGTCGTGGACTGGAGGGTGGCCGTCGGGTAGTACGTGCCGGCGCGCACCTGAATGACCGTGCCGGCGGTGGCACTTGAGATGGCGCTGGTCAGTTCGGCGGTCGTGTCGACGACGACCGTGGCGGCCTGCGCCTGGGTGGGGAGGACGGCCAGCCCGGCGCCGAACGCCAGGACTGTGCCGAGGGTGAGAGCGGTACGACGAGACATAGGAGTGCGGTCCTTTCGTCGTTCTGTCGCTGATGGGGGATCTGTTCTGTTGCGGACGGGGGGATTTCAGGGACGCCAGTCACCGAGGTAGGCCGCAGGGGTGTGCAACTTGGCCTCGATGGCCGCGAGTTGGGGCCGGTTCTCCGCGACGGTGATCACGGCACCCGGACCCGTGTTGCGGTACTCGTGGAAACGCATCGACTGCCAGGGATAGGCGTCGCGCATGTTCGTGTAGGGCGCGACCGGGTCGATGCCGGGCCCGATCCGGGTGTCCCGCACGACGAGGGACGGCCAGGCCGTCGTCTCGTACGACGGGACCCACGGCCGGGCCAGCTTGTACGCGGCGTCCTCGGCGCCGGAGGTGATCCGCGAACGGACCGCGAGGATGCCGTGCGGGTTGGCACGGGCGGTGGAGGGCGCGAAGACCATGCCCTTGGGCGTGAAGGCCACGTCCCGCTGGAGGGTGTGGAAGTGGCAGTCCGCGAAGACCGCCGTGGCCCGCCCGAAGACGAAGTCGACGTCCCCCTCGATGTAACAGCGGGAGAAGTACTGCCGGTTGAAGACCTCCAGCGCCGACGTGTCCACGAACAGCGTGTCCTGGTGGGCCAGGAGACGGACGTGCGCGAACTGCGAGCGGTCACCCGTGACATACGCGGCTACTGCCTGCGTCCCCGTGATCTCCGGGTGGTCCGCGCGCAGCCAGTCGTTGGCGAGGGTGAGGTCCCGTACGGTCAGTCCGGGCGCCGCCGACGTGAAGGTCGCGGAGCCCGCCGTTCCGTACGTGCCCGAACCGTCCGGTTTCCGCGTCCCGTTGGCGTTGTCGTAGACGATGACGACGTCCCGCGGATCGCGCGTGGCACCGCGCAGCGTCAACTCACCCGCCCCTACGGGCACGTTGACGACCTCGCGGTACGTCCCCGGGTGCACGACGATCGTCCAGCCGCCGCCGTCCACCGCGTCCACGGCCGCCTGCACCGAGTCACCCGGCCGGACGTGCAGGACACGACGACGGTCGAGCGCTGCGGCGGGCCCGGCACCGGCGGCCACCAGACCACCGGCGATCCCCGTCAAGCCCGCCAATCCGGTCAGGACTGTGCGTCTGCGCAGGGTCATCTCAGCGCCTCCGCCCCGGTGTCCAGTCGCCCAGATACGCCTCGCGGGTCGCCGACTCGGCCTGCGCGGCGGTGAGTTGGGGCCGGTTCTCCGGAACGCTGATCACGGCACCCGGACCCGTGTTCCGGTACTCGGCGAACCGCTGGCTCTGCCAGGGATAGGTGTCCGACATGTTGGTGTACGGCGCCACCGCGTCGATCCCCGCATCGAGCACCGTGTTCCGCACGGTGAGCATCGGGTGGGCGGTGGTGTCGGAGCCGGGCACCCAGGGACGGGCCAACTTGTAGTAACCGCGCGGGGCTTCACTGCTCACGCGGCTGCGGGTCACCAGGTATCCGCGCGGGTTCGCGACCGCCGTGGAGGGCGCGAAGACGAAGCCGTACGGTGCCGCCGCCAGGTCGGTGCGGTTGAGCGTCCGGAAGTCGCAGTGGTCGTAGACGGCGGTCGCCCGCCCGAAGACGAAGTCGACGTCTCCTTCGACGTAGCAGCGCGCGTAGTACTGGCGGGCGAAGACGCCGAGCGCCAACGAGTCGGCGTACAGCGTGTCTTGATGCCCCAGGAAGCGGCAGTCGAAGAACGCCGAACGGTCGCCCTGCACCTTGATCGCGACCGCCTGTGTGCCGGTGATGTCGGGGTGGTCGGCGCGCAGCCAGTCGTTGGCGAAGGTGATCCGGCGGGCCGTGAAACCGTCGGTGCGGATGGTCGTGGTGGCCGAGCCGGAGGTGCCGTAGGTGCCCGAACCATCGGGTTTCCGCGTCCCGTTGGCGTTGTCGTAGACGATGACGACGTCGCGCGGGTTCTCGCTCGCGCCGATCCAGGTCATCTCCGAGGCGGCGGTGGAGAGTTGGCCGGTCGCCGGGTCGGTGACTCCGGCGGTGACCGTCTCACGGTAGACGCCGGGCGCGATGACCAGGGTGTATCCGGCGCCGGTCGCGGCGGTGACGGCGGCCTGGACGGTGGTGAAGTCGCCCCGGCCGCGCGGGTCGACGTAAAGGGTGAGCGGGGTGAGGCGCGCGGCGGGAGAGCCGTAGCGGCCGAACGGGCGCGCCCTGCCGACGGCGAAGGCGGGTACGGCGGGCACTGCGGTGAGGCCCAGCGCGGCGCCCGCGCCGGCGCTCGCCATGAGGAATCCCCGTCTGGACAGGGGCAGTTGGAGGGAGTGGTGGTGCGAGAGCATGCGGGTGCTCCTTCGCGGTGTGGCTCGTGAGGTGGGCCCCGGTGCCGGGCCGGTCGGACGGAACCGGCCCGGTGTGTACGGGAGTTGGTCAGCGCAGGCGGCCCGCGCCCGCGCCTCGATCGACGATGAACGGCACGGCCTTCGCGGGGTCGATCTTCGTGCGCAGGGTCGGTGTCCAGCCCGCGCCGGACTGAAGGATCTCGGTCGGAACTCCCGCGTTGTGGACGGCGATCAGGTCGGTGAGGCTGCCGTTGACGTAGTTGTCGTCGGCGGTGAGCGGCGCCTCGGACCACTTCTTGAGGACGGTCGCCTCGGAGATGCCGGCGGGGACCGTGAACGCGTTGTGTTCCGCGACGAGTTGGGACTCCAGGCCGATGCCGTAGCTGTAGCCGTAGCCCGGCTCGGCGACGAAGTGGTTGTTGTACGAGTCGACTTGGCCGAAGCGGACGCGGGGTGCGCGCTCGACCAGGTCGGAGAACAGGTTGTGATGGAGCGTCACCTTCAGGTGGCCCCGGTCGACGGCGGCCGTCGAGGCGCTGTCGCTGTTGCCGATGAGGATCGTCTTGTCGTGATCGGTGAAGACGTTCCAGGAGGCGGTGACGTAGTCGGCGCCCTTGACGACGTCGAGTTCGCCGTCGTGCTGCTCGAAGATCCGCCCGTAGTAGGTGGGCAGCGAACTGTCCGGATGGGCGCCGTCGGTGAACGTGTTGTGGTCCAACCACACATGCGTGGAGCCGTAGATGACGGCGCTGTCGTACTCGGAGTTCCAGTTGCCGGTGTCGCCGTCGGTCGGGTCCCACTGCGGGAAGCAGTCCAGCGGGCTCTCGAAGGCGAGGTTCCGGACGATGACGTTGTCGACGGCCTTGATCTGGAGGCTGGCGCCCTTGAAGCCGGCGTTCCGGCCGATACCGACGATGGTGGTGTTCGCGGGGATGAACGCCTTGATGGCGGTGTCCTGGTTGGCGGCGGAAACGCGGCGCAGGCCCTCGGGGCTGTCGGCGGGTTCGTTGTCGAGGTTCTGGTCGTAGCCCCAGACGGCGGGGTCGTAGGTGGCGAGGTACTGGGCGAAGTCGTAGCCGGGCGCGGCGAAGGAGTCGCAGCCCTCGGCGTTCGCGTCGATCACACCCTGCACTCTGATGATCTTCGGCGCGGTGCCGCCGGCGGCCAACGCGGCCTTGAAATCAGCCCAGTTGGAGACGGTGTAGACCTGATCGGGGGTGGCGGCCGCGCCACCGCTGGTGCCGGTGCCGTAGGAGGCCCAGCCGTCACCGGCGCCGAGGGTCTGCCGGTCGAGGGGGCGCGGATGGGCCTGGGCCGTGGTCGTGGTGACGGCGAGGGCCAGGGCGGTGCAGCCCACCAGCGTTGCTATGACACGTCCATGACATTTCTGTGTGCGCATCGTGCGGGTCTCCTTGCCTACACGTCCGAGGCGTCGCTCGCCTCGGGCCAGGTGATCCAGGACGTCGGAATGTCCTCGTGCAGCCGGACGACGTCACGCGGCGCGAGCACCCGGGTGCGCGGCAACTCCCGCGCCACGAGCCGCGCCACGGCGATCGCACCGGGCGGATTGAAGTGCGTGTTGTCCTGCTCGGTGTCGGTCCAGTTGAAGTAGACCTTCGTCTCCTCCACCCCGAGCCGCTGCCACAACGCGAGCGACAACGCCTCGATGTCGAGCAGCGCGACCCGCTCCTCCTGCGCGAGCGCACGCATCGCCGCCGGGTAATCCCCGTGCGTCGGCAGCGCGTTGCCGTCCACGTCGAACCGGCGGCGCTCGACGGGGGTGGCGAGCAGCGGCCGGGCGCCACGGCTTCGGGCCCCGTCGATGTACATCCGCAGATAGTCCTGGTAAGTCGTCCAGGGCTCGGTGTAGCGGGTGGGATCGGCGGTCTTCTCGTCGTTGTGCGCGAACTGGACGAGGAGGAGGTCGCCGGGCCTGATGGCGGCGAGGATTGCGTCCAGCCGCCCCTCATCGACGAAACTCTTCGAACTCCGGCCGTTTACGGCCTGGTTGGCGACCTCTACTTCCCTCCGCAGGAAGAAGGGGAGCGCCATTCCCCACCCGGTTTCCGGAGTTTCGGTGGAGTACTTCTGGGCGGCGGTGGAATCACCGGCGATGTAGAGCGTACGGTCCTTTCGCCTACCAGGGCGAAGAGGAACAGCGGCAAGCGCCGCAAGAGTGACCTGCCTACGACTTAAGGACACAGGGGTGCCTTTCAACGCAGCTGAGGTGCATGCCTTTTAGGGGCGCGGGGAACTGCGCGACCAGCCACAACGGGCCGGCAGTCCCCCACAACCGAAACCACCCGAGCTCAGGGCTCAGTGGTTCTGCTTCCAATCAGCCTGAGCCTTGTTCAACTGGTCAGCCAACGTGTCCAGAAACTCCTTCGCCGTCACCTTCCCCAGCAACAACTTCTGGAAGTTCGGCTCGTTGTCCGCCTTGGAGATCGTGTTCCAGTCCGGCAGGTAATACGGCAGCTGCACAATCTTCGTGGAGGCCCCGTTCAACGCCGCCGCAGCCAACTCCGTGGGCTCGGACTTCTGAATCCAAGTCGCGCTCGCCGCATCCGTGTTGGCCGGCACCTGCCCGGCAGACTCGTTGTACTTGGAGTTCTCCGCCGCGGACACCGCGAACTCGATGAACTTCCACGCCGCGTCCTTGTTCTTGCTGGACTTGAACAGACTCAGCCCGTCAACGGGGTTGGATATCTGCACCCGCGTACCGTCGTCCAGCGTCGGATTGGGAATGCCCTTGAACTTGTCCGCGCCCAGAGCCTTCAGATGGTCCTGGTACGACCCGAGGTTATGACTCAGCATCCCGATCGTCCCGCTGTCCCACTGCGCGACCATCTTCGTGAAGTCGTTGTTGAGGTCGGCGGACGGAGTGTCCTTCTTGAACAGCCCGACGTATTTCGCCAATGCGGCAACATTCTTGGGGTCGTTGACCGTCGTCTTGTCCCCGTTCCAGAACGAGGTGATCCCGGTCTGTCCGTACACCGCGTCCAAGGCCGGCGCGATGGACCCCTCACCACCCCGAATGGTGAACCCGAACTTGTTCTTCGCCTTGTCGGTGAGTTTGTCCGCGGCGGCGTAGAACTTCGACCAGGTCGTCGGCGCGTCCAACCCCGCCGCCTTGAACAGATCGGTGCGATACCACAAGGTCCCGTTGTTCGCGGAGGTAGGAATCTGATAGAGCGTGTCCCGGCCCCCCGCGCTCTTGCTCACATCAAGCAGGTTCTGGCTCAACTTCCCGTTCAGAGAACTCGACTTGAGCCGGCTGTCCAACGGCTCCAACGCCCCCTGCACCGCGACCTCCGCGAGCACCGCGGTCCCCACACCGCCGACGTCGGGCAGGCCCCCGCCCTGGATCGCGGTGTCGTACTTGGACTGGGCGCTCGCGGCCGGTATCCCGACGTACTTGACCTTGATGTCGGGGTTCTTCTTCTCGAAGTCCGCGATGATCTGCTTCCAGATGTCGGTGCGGACACCGCCGTTGTTGTCCCAGAAGGTGATCGTGCCCTTGCCGGACCCCTCGTCGCCCTTGTCCCCCGCGGCACCGCTGCCGTCGTCGCCGCACGCGGTGGCGGTCAGCGCGAGCACGGAGCCCAGGGCGACGGCCACGGCGGCACGCCTGCTTCTGCGGATGCTGGTCTTCATAGAGCGGCTCTCTTCTTGTGGATACGACGGTGTGGTGGCCTCGCGGGCGGTGGGCAAGCGCTTGCCACGGAGGTGCGTCATTGCGACTCCCAACAGGCGTACGGGCAGGGCGAGTTAACGGAGCGACTGAGCAGGACGAGTTACTGGAGAGAACTGATCCGGAACCGCGTGAAACCGGCCGCGCCGGAATGTCCCGTGCCGACGGGCGCGAGCGCGAAGAGCCCGAGCAGGGCGCCGACCCAGCGCCAGGGGGTGGCGGCGAAGACCTGGCCGCTCGGCCGCGGCCCGTCCCCGACGTCGTAGAAGAAACGGCACCGCGCGCCCGCGCCGATCTCGATGCGGAGCCGGACGCGGCCCTCGGGGGCGGGGCACGGCTCCCCCGCGTCGCGTTCGCGCTCGGCGACGGGCTCGGCGAAGCGGTGGACGAACATCGCGCTGCCGTCCGTGCCCCGCTCCAGCCCGATCCAGCTGTACGCGTCGCCGAGCACGGCGAGTCCGGCGCGTGCACCCAACTCCTCGCTCTGCAGGTGTAGTTCGACCTCGACGGCGACGGGGGTACCGGGCAGGCGTTGGGTGAGGAGGTTCGGGAGCCTGCACAGGTCGTGCGTGTCGGACGTGCGGGCGCAGGTCAGGCGTAGGCCGTCGCCGGAGTGGTGGGTGGCCCAGCCGTCCTGCGGGTTCGCCGTCCACTGCCACTGGCGGCCGTACCGTCCGCCGGGGAAGTCGTCGTCGGTGGCGGGCGCGGCGGGCTGCTGCGGCGGGAGGTCCGGTTTCCGGTGTAGGGCTACGGGGGCGCCGTTGTCGCCGATGACCGGCCAGCCCTCGTCGTCCCAGCGCATCGGCTGGAGGTGGACCAACCGGCCGTAGGCGCCCCGCTGTTGGAAGTGCAGGAACCAGTCCTCGCCGGATGACGTGCTCACCCATGCGCCCTGGTGGGGGCCGTTGATGTCGGTGTCCCCTTGTTCCAGGACGACCTTCTCCTCGTACGGGCCGAAGAAGCCGCGTGAGCGGAGCGCGCCCTGCCAGCCGGTCTCGACTCCCCCTGCGGGGGCGAGGATCCAGAACCAGCCGTCGTGCTGGTGGAGTTTGGGGCCCTCCAGGGTGAACCAGCCGGGGATGCGGTCCGCGTCGACGATGACCTTGCCGTCGTCGAGCAGGGTCGTGCCGTCGGGGTGCATGCGGTGGCCGGTGAGGCGGTTCTTGATGCCCGCGCGGGACTTGGCCCAGGCGTGGACGAGGTAGGCCTCGTCGGTGTCGTCGTCCCACAGGGGGCACGGGTCGATCAGGCCCTTGCCCTCCTTGAGGAGGTGCGGGCGGGTCCAAGGGCCGCGTATCTCGGGGGCGTTGACCTGGAAGATGCCCTGGTCGGGGTCGCCCCAGAAGATCCAGAAGCGTTCGTCGTGGTATCTCAACGCCGGTGCCCACACGCCGCAGTCGTGCCGCGGGACCCTGAACTCCCTTGCCGGTTCGAGGCGTTGGAGGGCGTGGCCGATCAGGGTCCAGTTGACCAGGTCACGGGAGTGCAACAGGGGCAGGCCCGGTACGCGGCCGAAGCTGGACGCGGTGAGGTAGAAGTCGTCGCCGACGCGGATGGCGTCCGGGTCGGACCAGTCGGCGTTCAGGACGGGGTTCGTGTACGTCTCGTGCGCCACTGGCCGAGTCACTGGTTGACCGCCTTCCGCACGAGTGCCGCTGCCTCGGTCCGGCCGAGGAGGCCGTCCGCGACGACGGTGACGATCCGTCGTACGACCGTGTCGCCGGGCGCCATCGGCAGCCGCTCCTCTGACGCCAACGACGCGCCCACGCCCGGGTATTCGGCGGTGCGGACGAACCACGGGTCCTGGCGGGAGCGGTCCGTGGCGCCGGCGAAGACCAGCGTCCAGCCGGTGCCGGCGAGGGCGAGCCAGTCGGCGCGGGTGCCGTGGATCTCCGGTTCGCCCTCGTGGTCGGCGGTGAAGACGCGCGGGGTCTCCGCCTCCTTGCGGGCCCGCCAGAAGAAGCCGCCGTACGCGGCTCCGGGGCGGCCGTTGGTGGCGGGGCTGCCGATCGAGAGGGCGTCCGGCGTCACGTTGGTGAGGGAGAAGGTGAAGTCCAACGCCCAGGCGGTGTCGGTGAGTTCGGTGGCCGCGACCGTACGGCGTTCGCGGAGCAGCTCGGCACCGGAGGCCACCCAGCGCAGCTCCTCCACGAAGCCGTCGGGGTCGCGGAGTTGGAAGGCGGAGTGGCGTTGGGCGCCGTGGTTGTCCAGTTCCGTGGGGCCCTGGTCACGGACGTAGGTGCGGCCGCCCCAGAAGTTGTGCCCCTCGACGTCGGGAACGGCTACACCGACGCCGAGGTGGTGGGTGTGGTCGACGGGGCTGAGTTCGGTGACCGCGGTGCCCGCCAGGGTGGTCACGGGGTGCAGGTAGGGGCGCGGGGAGAGCCGGTCGGGCAGCTCGGGCCGGGTGACGTACCGGGCGACCGGGCGGCCCGCGACGCGCAGCACCGGCGTGTCATGGGTGATCATCAGGTGCTCACCTCTTTCGGTGGGGCCCAGGAGGCGCCCAGCTCGGAGTAGAGGGCGAGGGTGTCGGCCGCCGCCGTGACCAGGGCGTCGATGCCGGGGACGACCCGGCGGTTCTCGGCGGTCAGCAGGTGCCAGGCATCGGTGGGGAGTTGGGCCGGGTCGGGAGCCTCGCGGATCGCTTCGACGACCTTCATGAAGGCGCCTGTCGCGTCCGGTTCGACCAACAGCTCGGCGCCGTCGGTGAGATGGGCGACCAGGTTCTCCAGCAGGTCCGTGCTGCCGTACTCGAACTCCTCCGGGCCGTGGCCCGCGCGCTGGAGCAGGACGCGGTCCTGCTTGTACCAGTAGGTGATCCGGCCCTCGGTGCCGTGCACCAACACGTAGGGCTCGCCGGGGTGTTCGGCGCACAGGGTCACGGCGACGGTGACCGGGCGGCCCTGGACGGTGGTGACGCGGACGCAGGAGGTGTCGTCGGACTCGATGTCGTTGGCGCGCACGAGTTCCGTCTCGATGCGGACGACGTCCTCGGCGCGGGCCGTGTCGTTGAGGGCGAGGGCGGTGGCCACGGCGTGCGCGAGGGGGTTGGTGAGCGCGCCGTCGATCACGTCGACGCCGTTCAGGCGCCGCTTGCCGGCCCAAGGGGCACGCCGGTAGTACGCCTCGTCGCGCGCCCAGGCACCGGCTCCGCCGACCCCGGTGAGCGTGCCGATCGCGCCCTTCTCGATCAGCTCGCGGACCGCGGGCACGGCGTGCGAGCCGAGCGACTGGAACCCGATCTGGCAGACCACCCCGGCCGCGGCGACCCCGTCGGCCATCCGGCGGAACTCGGCGTACGAGGGCGCGGGCGGCTTCTCCAGCAGCAGGTGCACGCCTCGCTTCGCGGCGGCCAGGGCGAGGTCCGTGTGGGTCGGGATCGGGGTGCAGATCACGGCCACCTGGGCGCCGGTGGAGTCGAGGAGGGCACCGAAGTCCGGTGACTGCGCGGGGAGTTCGCCCCCGAACTCCTCCTCGGTCAGCGGGGTCAGCTCGCAGATTCCGGCGAGCTGTACGAGCCCCTTGTCCTGGAGCCGGCGGATGTTCTCGACGTGCCAGCGGCCGTGACCCCGGGCGCCCGCGAGGACGATGGGGACGGGCGGGACGAGGGGTGTGGTGACTGCCGTGGCCGCGGGTGCGGTGACGGTCGTAGGACCGGTGGCGGTGACGGTCGTAGGACCGGTGGCGGTGACGGTCGTAGGACCGGTGGCGGGTGTCATGGGATTCTCCCTGCGTCGACGATCTTCGCCAGCAGGGTAAGCGGTTGCCTCATCCCTTCACCGCCCCCGCGCTGAAGCCGGTGATCAGCCACTTCTGGATGAAGGCGAACACGATCACCACCGGTATCGCCGCGACGATGCCGCCGGCGGCGAGTGCGCCGAGGTCGACGCTGTCCGCGCTCATCAGGGTGTTGAGGCCGACCGGGATCGTCTGCTTGCTCTGGTCGGAGAGGAACATCAGGGCGAAGAGGAAGTGGTTCCAGGCGTGCACGAAGGCGAAGGAACCGACGGCGATCAATCCGGGCCGCAGCAGCGGGAGGACGACGATGCGGAACGCGGCGAAGCGGTTGCAGCCGTCGACCCAGGCGGCCTCTTCGAGGGACTGCGGGACGTTCCGGATGAAGCCACTGATCAGGATCATCGAGAGCGGGAGCTGGAAGACGGTCTCCGCGAGGATGACGCTGCCGAGCGAGTTGATCATCTGGAGCTTGGCGAAGATCTGGAACAGCGGGACCAACAGCAGGGCGCCCGGCACGAATTGGGAGCAGAGCAGGGCCAGCATGAAGGCGCGCTTGACCTTGAACTCGAAGCGGGCGAGCGCGTAGCCGCCGGCGAGGGCGACCACGGTGGTGAGAATCAGGGTGGCGACGCCGACGTAGACGCTGTTCTGGAAGTAGACGCCGAAGCTGCGTTCCGTCCACACCTTCTGGAAGTGGTCGAGGGTCATCGGCCAGGGGACCAGGGAGGTCGAGCCGGCCGGGCGGAACGCGAAGAGCAGGATCCAGTAGAAGGGGATCAGGGTGAAGACGAGGTAGATCCCCAGAGGGAGGTAGATCTGCCAGCGCGGGACCTCGTCCCAGGCGCGGCGGACCTTGCGCGGCTGCTGCGGTGCGGCGGACTCCCGCTCGCGGGCCGGAGCGATCTCGGTGATCACTTGTCGCCGCCTCCGAACTTGCTCAGGCGCAGATAGATGATCGAGAAGAAGAGCAGGATGACGAAGGCGACCGTGGTGAGGGCGGACGCGTAGCCGAAGTTGTGTGCCTCGACGCTGGTGTTGGCGACGTAGAGCGGGAGCGTGGTCGTCTCGCCGGCCGGGCCGCCGCCCGTGAGGGTGTAGAGGAGGTCGACGTTGTTGAACTCCCAGACCGCGCGCAGCAGTGTGGAGAGCACGATCGCGTCCTTGAGGTGCGGCAGTGTGATGTGCAGGAACTGCTTGAAGCGGCTGGCGCCGTCGACCTCGGCGGCCTCGTAGAGGTCCTTCGAGACGGACTGGAGGTCGGCGAGGATGAGGATCGCGAAGAAGGGGACGCCTCGCCAGAGGTCCGCGACTACGGCTGCGGAGAAGACGGTTGAGGGGTCGGAGAGCCAACTCGTGCCGTACTGGCCGATTCCCATGTCGGCGAGGTAACGGGTCACGCCCGTCTGGGAGTTGTAGAGCAGCACCCAGATCGCGGAGGTCAGGACGCCCGACACGGCCCACGGGGAGAACACCAGCGCGCGGCCGATGGACCGGCCCACGAAGGTCTGGTTGACGATCAACGCGAGGGCCAGTCCGAAGAGGAGTTGGAGGCCCACCTCTACGACGACCCACTTGGCGCTGAAGGTCAACGTGTCCCAGAACTGGGGGTCGTTGGTGAAGGCGTGGGTGAAGTTGTCGAGGCCCGCGAAGCCATTGCGCCATGGCTTGGTGGGGTTGTAGTTCTGCAGGCTGTAGTAGAAGACGCTGATGACCGGGTAGGCGATGAAGCCCAGCATGAGCAGGGCGGCCGGGGCGATCAGCAGGTACGGGAGCCTGCGCGGGGTCGCGGAGGCACGGCGCCGCCGGGGTGGCGCGGGCGGTTTCGCCACGGCTGCGGCTTGGGCCATGACTGTTCTCCGTTCCAGTGGGGCGGGTGCAGAAGGTGCGGGTGCGGGTGCGGGTGCGGGTGCGGTTCAGGTACAGGAAGCGCTTGCTCGACAGACATGCGAATGACGGGGGTGCTCAACCGGCGTACGGGTCAGGCACCTTGCCCGGTCGCGCGAGGAACTCGAAGTCGCAGCCGGTGTCCGCCTGGGTGATCTGGTCGTTGTAGAGCGCGCCGTAGCCGCGCTCGTACCGTGCGGGCGGCGGTGTCCACTCCGCCCCGCGTCGCTCCAACTCCTCGTCGTCCACGTTGAGTTGGAGGGTGCGCGCCTCGACGTCCAGGGTGATGGTGTCCCCGGTCCGGACGAGCGCCAGTGGTCCGCCGACGTACGACTCGGGCGCGATGTGCAGCACGCACGTGCCGTAACTCGTCCCGCTCATCCGGGCGTCGGAGATCCGGACCATGTCCCGGACGCCCTGCTTGAGGAGGTGGTCGGGGAGCGGGAGCATGCCGTACTCGGGCATGCCGGGGCCGCCCTTGGGGCCCGCGTTGCGCAGCACCAGCACGCTGTCGGCGGTGATGCCCAACTCCGGGTCGTTGATGGTGCGTTGCATGGTCCGGTAGTCGTCGAAGACGACCGCGGGGCCGGTGTGCTTGAGCAGGTGCGGTTCGGCGGCGATGTGCTTGATGACGGCGCCGTCCGGGCAGAGGTTGCCGCGCAGGACGGCGACCCCGCCCTCGCTCGCGACCGGGTTGTCGCGCGGACGTATGACGTCGTCGTTGTGCACCCGCGCGCCGTCGAGCTGCTCGCGCAGGGTGTCGTACGAGACCGTCGGGCGGTCCAGGTGGAGCAGGTCGGTGATGCGGGAGAGGAAGCCGGGGAGGCCGCCGGCGAAGTGGAAGTCCTCCATGAGGTAGGTCTGTCCGCCGGGCCGTACGTTCGCGAGGACCGGGACCGTGCGGGCGATGCGGTCGAAGTCGTCGAGTGTGAGGTGGACGCCCGCGCGGCCGGCCATGGCGATGAGGTGGATCACGGCGTTGGTGGAGCCGCCGAGGCCGAGGACGGTGGTGACCGCGTCCTCGAAGGCTTCCGGGGTGAGGATCGACGAGAGAACACGCCCCTTGTGGACTTGTTCAACGATCTTCATGCCGGATTGCGCGGCCATCCGATCGTGCCCCGAGTCCACGGCGGGGATGCTCGACGCGCCCGGCACGGTCACGCCCAGCGCCTCCGCCGCGGCCGTCAGCGTGGACGCCGTCCCCATGGTCATGCAGTGCCCGGGCGACCGCGCGAGGCCGCTCTCCAGTTCGGTCATCTCGCACTCGCCGATGAGGCCGGCGCGCTTGTCGTCCCAGTACTTCCACATGTCGGTGCCGGAGCCGAGGATCTCGTTGCGCCAGTGGCCCGGCAGCATCGGTCCGGCGGGGACGAAGACGGTGGGCAGGTCGACGGAGGCGGCACCCATCAGGAGCGCGGGCGTGGACTTGTCGCAGCCGCCCATCAGTACGGCGCCGTCCACGGGGTACGACCGCAGCAGCTCCTCGGTCTCCATCGCGAGGAGGTTGCGGTAGAGCATCGGGGTCGGCTTCTGGAAGGTCTCGCTGAGCGTGGAGACCGGGAATTCCAGCGGGAAGCCGCCCGCCTGCCACACCCCGCGCTTCACGGCCTGGGCGCGCTCGCGGAGGTGCACATGGCAGGGATTGATGTCCGACCAGGTGTTGAGGATCGCGATGACGGGCTTGCCGAGGTGTTCCTCGGGGAGGTAGCCGAGCTGGCGGGTGCGGGCCCGGTGGCTGAAGGAGCGCAGCCCGTCGGTGCCGTACCACTGGTGGCTTCTGAGCTCTTCCGGTGCCTTCATACGGACCATCCGGCGGCTATCGCGGCGACCTCGGCGCGCTCGCTCTCGGGCAGGGGCCTGCTGGGCGGACGTACGTCACGACGGCACAGGCCGAGGGACGCAAGCGCTTCCTTGACGATCGTGACGTTGTTCGCGGAGCCGTTCGCGGCCCTTAGCTCCTCAAAACGGCGGATCTGCTCCCACACCTTCATCGCCCCCGGGTAGTCCCCTGATCGAAGCGCTTCGATCATGTTCAGCGAGACGGACGGAGCGACGTTCACGAGCCCTGAGGTGAAACCGGTGGCGCCCGCCGAGAAGTAGGAGGGCGCGTACGGTTCGGCCAGCCCGGCCACCCACACGAAGCGTTCGAGCCCCGCGTCCCGGGCGAAGGCGGCGAAGCGGGCCGCGTCCGGGACGGCGTACTTGACGCCGATCACGTTCGGGCAGTCGTCGGCGAGTTCGGCGAGGCGGGCGCCGAGGAGTTGGGCGTTGCGGATGTACGGGACGACGCCCAGGTCGGGCACGGCCTCGGCGATGGCGCGGTGGTAGTCGACCCAGCCGTCCTGCGAGACGTAGGGGTGGACGGGCTGATGGACCATCACCATCTGGGCGCCGAGGGCGCGGGCGTGCCGGGCGGAGGCGATGGCGGTGGGGACGTCGTGTCCGACGCCGACGAGGATCGCGGCGCGTCCGCCCGCCTCGTCGATGGTCAACTCCGTTACGAGTTGCCGCTCTTGAGGGGTGAGGGCGTAGAACTCGCCGGTGTTGCCGTTCGGCGTGAGGACGCCGACGCCGCCGTCGAGCAGGCGGCGGAGCAGGGTCCGGTGGGTGTCCTGGTCGACGGTGCCGTCCTCGGCGAACGGGGTCACGGGGATCGCCACCACGTTGGCCAGGGCGGTGCGTTGGGCCTCGAACGTCGCCGTCATACCCGACTGTCCTCTCCGTGGGAGTCCTGTGCGTGGGTGTCCTGTCCGTGGGTGTCCTGCCCGTGGGCACCCCGCCCTTGGGTCTCCAACTCGGTCCCGGGGAAGGCCCGTTGGACAAACGACGCGATGTGGGCGTGCAGTGCGGTGGCCGCGCCGTCCGCGTCACCGTCGAGGGCGAGCCGCAGGATCTCCCGGTGTTCGCCGGCCTCCCGTTCCCAGGAGGGTGAGGCGGCCCAGGCGACGGCGGAGACGAGGGCGGCCTGGTCGCGGACCTCGTCGAGCATCCGGCCGAGCAGCGGGTTGCCGCACGGCAGGTACAGGGCGCGGTGGAACTCCCGGTTGGCGAGGGAGCGTTCGGCGGTGTCGGTGGCCTCGTCGGCGCGGGTCAGGGCGTCGCGCGCGGCGTCCAGGGAGGCGTGGCGATGTACGGCCCGCCGTAGCGCCTCGGGTTCGAGGAGCAGCCGTACGTCGTACACCTCGCGCGCCATGTCCGCGTCCACCATGCGCACCGTGACGCCCTTGTACTGGTTCATCACGACGAGCCCGGTACCGGCCAGGGTCTTGAGCGCCTCGCGCACCGGGGTCTTGGACACCCCGAACTGTGCGGCGAGGTCGGTCTCGACCAGGGGCTGACCCGGCGTCAACTGACCGGTGAGGATGCGGCGTTTGATCTCCTCCTGCACGTACTGCGTGCGGGACGGGATCGGCGTGGGCACAGAGGTCATGCGCGCCTCTCGGATGTGACGTGGCCGCGGGGCGCGGAGCAGATGACACACGTCCGGCTCGCTTGTCCGGCCCTCGTGTATCCGATCTCGCGTATCGCGTCTCATATATGACGTACGAAGTACGACGGGTTGAAGGTAGGAGCGCGCTTTTGTTTCGTCAATGCTTCTGACAGAAGAACCGGCAACCGGCCCCGGCGGGGCGTCACATGGTCTTGGTGACGCCTTCCAGCGCGGCGGAGGTCCGGCCGGGGAAGATCGCGGCGGCGCGTTCCAGGGCGGCTTCGCGGGTGAGGGTGGGTCCCACGTGGGTGATGAGGAGTTCGCGCGCGCCCTTGGCGCAGGCGCCCGCGTCCTCGGGCGTGAGGTGGACCTGGCGTTCGCCTTCGCGATGCCGGTCGATGTCGGCCTCGCACAGGAACACGTCGGCGCCGCCCGCGAGTTCGGACAGCGCCTCGCAGGGTCCGCTGTCCCCGGAGTACCCCAGGACACTCCCCTGGCACTCGGCGCGCAGCCCGTACGCCTCGGTGTCGTGGACGACGGCGCGTGCGGTGAGTCGAAGGTTCCAGTGCCGGACGGCGTGGCCGTCGTAGAGCGAGCGGAAGTCGAAGACGCCGCTCAGGAACCGGACGTCCGGCTGCCCGAAGAAGCCGGCGAGCCGGCGGGCGCAGTCCTGCGGGGCGTAGAGCGGGATCGGGGAGGTCGGGGTCATCCCGCCGTAGGCGAACGCGTAGGCGGCGGCGAGGAGATCTGCGCTGTGGTCGGCGTGCAGATGCGAGATCCAGATCGCGGTGAGCCGCGCCGGATCCGTGTGCCGCTGCAACTCAGCGAACGTCCCCGTCCCCGCGTCCAGCCACACCTCGGCCCCGCCGCCGCGCAGCAGATACCCGGAGCAGGGGCGGCCGGGGCGCGGATGCGGGGAGGCTGTGCCGAGGACGGTCAGACTGAGAGGCATGGTGGGGAAGAGTACGGTTCCGGGACCCACGGCGCTCATGTTTCGGGGTGGTGTGTGGGGGCTGGGGGTGAGGTGGGCTATGGGGGTTGGATTCGGGGCGGCCGACGTTTGGCGGGGTTCGGCTTCGGGGGGGCGTGGCTCGGGGCTGGGTGGCCTACGGCGTTTCAGCTCGCGGGCGTGCCGACGCCAGGCTTTGGGTGCAGGTCAGCAGCTGCGACCCGCGTCACACCGCCGACAGCCCACGGCGCGCCGCTCTTCCCGCCGAAGCACACCACCCCGGCCCGCTACACCCCGCGACCTCCCCCGCCTCCCGCTACGCCTTCCACCCCGGGTCGCGTCCGCTGAGCCCCAACGTCCGTTCCAGCAACGGCGCTTCCCCCGGTACCGGCACCACCGGGCCGAAGATGCCGCCCCCGCGGGTCGGGTCCTGTGTGGCTGCGAGGAGGAAGCCGTATGACGTCTGGAGTGCGGCCGGGTCGGGGTCGTAGGGGCGGCCGGTGGCCACTGCCAAGTCCCAGCCGTGGATGACCAGTTCGTCGGCTACGACGGCCGCGGCGACCGCGCCGGGGAGGTCGATGCCGCCCGCGCGGGTCATGCCGGTCCAGGCGGCCGGGTCGCGCCAGGCCTCGGCCAAGTCGTCGAGGACTTTGGGGAGTTGCTCGCGCCAGTCGGGGCCGATGTCGGGGGCGGCGGCGCCCGGGTCGGTGTCGGTCGTGGCGCCCAGGTCCTTGCGCGCGGCGTCGCGGAAGGCGACGGAGAGGCCGAGCACGTGCCCCAGCATGTTGCGTACGGCGAGTTCGGGACACGGCGTCCCGTCCGTCAGTTGTTCGTCGGTCACCCCCTCGGCGAGCCGCGCGATGACCCGGGTCTGGGGGCCGAGGTCGAGGATCGTGTCGTCGGTCATGCGAATCTCCTCAGGGATTGGGCTCCGCTCATGAGGTAGACCGACAGCGGCCCCGAAACTCATCGCGCACCCCCGCCACGCCCCCTTCACCCCGCGTTTCTACGGCACCTGCCCGATGCCACCGCCCCCGCCTTAGACCCACGATGACCAGGCATGACGACAAACTGGACCGTGCCGCGCATCCTGCGGGACCGCAACGCGGGGCTGTATTTCGTGGGCCTGGTGGTGTCCGCTTTCGGCTCGTCCGCGATGAACCTGGCGGCCGGCGTGTGGGTGAAGGACCTGACCGGCTCGAACGGCCTGGCCGCGCTCTGCGTGTTCGCGATCTGGGCGCCGACCCTGTTCGGCCCGGCCCTCGGCACGATCGCCGACCGCGTCCGCCGCAAGCCCCTGCTGATCCGGACGAACCTCGGCCTGGCCGCCCTCCTCCTCACCCTCTTCGCCGTCCACTCGCGGGCCGACCTGTGGCTCCTCTTCGCGGTCCTGTTCCTCTACGGCACCACCGTCGTCGTCCAGGACCCCGCCGAGTCGGCCCTCCTCACCGCCGCCGTCGACCGGGACCTCCTCGGTGACTTCAACGGGCTGCGGATGACGGCCGTAGAGGGCATGAAGCTGGTCGCGCCGCTGACGGGCGCGGGCCTGTACGCCGCGTTCGGCGGGTCCGCGGTGGGCTTCCTGGACGCGGTCACGTTCGCGCTGGCAGCGGGCCTGTGGCTGCTCGTCCGCGTGCACGAGGAACGGCCGGAGCGCCCCGCCGGCACCTGGCGGACGCAAACCGCCGAGGGCGTCCGCGAGTTGTGGGGGCATCCCCTGCTGCGCCCGCTGGTCCTGGCGGGCGGCGCCATGATGTTCCTCGCCTCCCTGAGCAGTTCCACGACCTACGCCCTCGTCGACGCCCTCGGGCACGCCCCGACCTACACCGGCGTGCTGTACACGGCCCAGGGCATCGGCTCGGTGGCGGTCGGACTGGTCTCCGGGCCCGCGCTACGACGGCTCGGCGAGCGCCGGTTCGGGGCGGCCGGGATCGCGCTCACCGCGGTCGCGGTGGCCGCGCGGGCGGTGCCGTCCGACCCGGTGGTGCTGGCGAGCAGCGTGGCGATCGGCCTGGGGCTGCCGTGCGCGCTGATCGCCGCGTTCACCGCCGTACAGCGTGAGGTGCCGGGCCCGCTGCTGGGCCGGGCGAGCGCGACCGCCAACACGCTGATCTTCACACCGAACGTGATCGGGCTGGGGGCGGGAGCGGCGCTGGTCGAACTGGCCGACTTCCGGCTGCTGTTGATCCTGATCGGCCTAGCGTTGCTCGCAACGGGCGCTTCACTGGCGCTGCTGGGGACGGGCGCGTCCCCGCCTCAGAGCCCGGCGAGCGCCTCCCGCACCTCCACCAGGTCCGCCTCCGACGCCAACCCCGCGTGATACAGCCGAAGTTCGGTCGCCCCGAGACTCCGGGCCCGTTCCGCGTCCGCCGCCAGCGCCCCCGGTCGGCCCCCCATCCCGGAGACCACCGTGAAGTTGGCGGCCAACACGGCCCGGTCCGCGCCCTGTTCGGCGAACGGGGTCAGGAGGCCCGTGCCGCCCGCGCAGGGGACGACCACGCCGTCGGCCACGGAGAGGATGTGTCGGGGGTCCACGCCCGCGTTGGCGCCGCAGTGGTACGACACCGGGTCCGCGTGGAGGAGTACCTGGAAGTCTGCGGGTGCGGCCGCGCGGACCGCCGCGACCGCCGTCTCCTGGAGGGTGCGTGCGCGGTCGTCGCGCCACGCGCGTGTGGCCGTCGCGTTCGTGTCGCCGAGGAGTTTCTCGACCCCCGCCCAGCCGCCGTCGGAGGGCGCGCCCTGCCACACCGGTTCCAGCGCGGCGCGTACCGTCGCCGCCAACTCCTCGGCGTCGAGGCCCTGTTCGCCGTAGCCCCCCTGGCAGGTCGGGCAGAAGCACAGGGCCATCAGGTACTGGCCGGCGTCCCCGAGGGGGATTCCCGCCGTCTTGTCGTGGGCGTGGAGATGGGTGAGGCCGTACCAGCCGAGGGACTCCAGTTCGGTGCCGCGCGCGCCGGGGCGTACGGCTGCCTCGGCGGCGAGGTCGACGAGGTACGCGCGCGTGGCGGGCTGCGCGATGCAGGGGGCCCAGGGGTAGCGGTCGCCGTAGGCGTTGGCGACGGAGATGCTCGGATGGTCCGCGCCCAGGCGGGAGTTGTGGGCGAGGACGACCCAGGTGTGCACCTCCAGGCCCGCGTCCGCGAGAGCCGCGGCGGCCTCGCCGTAGGCGTCGCCCGGCGCCCAGTCGCCGGCCGCGTACGGCTTCAACTCCCGTCCCTGCCAACGGTTGTCCGTGGGGTACAGGACGGCCGCGTGCTCGGCGGTGACGATGCGGTGGCTCGGGTGGCGGGGGGTCAGCGCGCGCGTGGAGTGGTACGCGGAGGCCAAGGTCACCTGCTGGACGCCTAGTTGGGCGATCCTGGCGCCCGCCTCCGGGTCGCCGTTGACATCCCAGGGGTAGACGAACGCCGACGCCTTCACGCGCCCTCCTCGATCCGCGATGCGACCTGTGACTCGACCTCTGACTCGACCTGTGACTCGATCTCCGACTCGATCAACGTATAGCCGCGCTCGATGAGTTGGGCCAGTTGCTTCACGTGGTCCTCGGTCGGTTCCGTCAGCGGCGGGCGGACCTCGCCGACGTCCAGCCCCCGCATCCGCACCCCCGCCTTGACGAGCGAGACGGCGTAACCGCGTCCCTGGGCGCGCAGTTCGACGAACGGCAGGTAGAAGCCGTCGAGGAGGCGGTTGGCCGTGGTGTCGTCGCCGGTGGCCAGCGCGCGGTGGAAGGCGAGCGCGATCTCGGGGACGAAGCAGAACACGGCGGAGGAGTAGAGGGTGATGCCGATGCCCCGGTAGGCGAGCTGGGTCTGTTCGGCGGTCGGGAGTCCGTTGAAGTAGAGGAATTCGCCGGGAACTTCGGCGCGTACGGTGCTCACGATCCGCTGCATGAGGTCGAGGTCGCCGAGGCCGTCCTTGAAGCCGATGATGCCCTCGGTGCGGGCGAGTTCGACCACCGTGGCGGGGGTGAAGACGGCGTTGTCGCGCTGGTAGACGATGACGGGCAGCGCGGTCGCCGCGGCCACCTCGCGGTAGTGCCGCAGGAGCCCCTCCTGCCCGGCGACCACGAGGTATGGCGGCATGGCGAGCAGCCCGTCCGCCCCGGCGGCCTCCGCGAGCCGTGCGTACCGTACGGCGAGCGCGGTGCCGTAGCCCGCACCCGCGATCACCGGTACCCGACCCTCGGTCGCCTCCACGGCGGCCCGTACGCACGCCTCGAACTCCTCGGGCAGCAGGGCGTGGAACTCCCCGGTGCCGCAGCACGCGAACACGGCGGCGGCCCCGGCCTCGACGCCTCGGCGGACATGCGCGCGGTAGACGTCGAGTTCGACGGCGCCGTCGGGGCCGTACGCGGTGACGGGGAAGAAGAGCGGCCCGCTGGGGATACTGAGCCGGTCGGCGAGAGGGGCTGGCGTCACGGGCTCTCCCTTGAAACAGGCGCGTACGTTCTTCTGATCAACGTCTACATTTCTGAACAGCCCCACCCTAAGGATCTGCCTCAGGGTGGGTCAAGCAGGCAAATGAGCAAGAAGGAAGCGGATTTCCCAGGTCCACGCCACACTTGACGGGTATGGCGGACGATCCTTAGCTTGTCCATGCATGTGAATATCATTCATGGATGAGGCCAGCCATCCACCGTCGATCCCAAGGAGACCGAGGATGCCCGCTCCCCGCACCGTTCTGCTCACCGGCGCCGCAGGCGGGCTCGGCACCCTGATGCGGGAGCTGCTTCCCTCCTACGGATACGAGCTGCGGCTGCTCGACCTCCGCCCGATCGAGGGCGAGCCGGACGCGATCACCGCCGACCTCTCCGACCGGGCGGCGCTGCGCGAGGCCGTGCGGGGCGTCGACGCGATCATCCATCTCGCGGGCATCTCCCTGGAAGCCTCCTTCGACAAGATCCTCAAGTCGAACATCGAGGGCACGTACAACCTCTACGAGGCCGCCCGCGAGGAGGGCGTCCCCCGTATCGTCTTCGCCTCCTCCAACCACGCGGTGGGCTACACCCCGAGGCCTCAAGGTGACGACCCCCTGATCCCGATCGACACCCCGCACCGCCCCGACACCTTCTACGGCCTGTCGAAGTCCTTCGGCGAGGATCTGGCTCAGCTCTACTGGGACAAGCACGGCCTGGAGACCGTCTCCGTACGCATCGGCTCCTGCTTCGCCGAGCCCAGCAGCGTGCGCATGCTGTCCGTCTGGATGAGCCCCGCCGACGGCGCCCGCCTCTTCCACGCGGCCCTGACCGCCGAGAACGTCCGGCACACGGTCGTCTACGGCTCCTCCGCCAACACCCGCCTGTGGTGGGACCTGTCGACCGCGCGGGCGCTCGGTTACGAGCCGCAGGACGACTCCGAGCCGTACGCCGAGAAGATCGTCGCCGAGCAGGGCGAGCTCCAGCCGGACGTCGAGGCGCACGCCTATCTCGGCGGCCACTTCGTGAACGACCCGCCGATCTGGCCGTACTGACACGGGCGGTACCGATATGGGCGGCACTGACACGGGCCGTACATCCGGTCGTACCGACGGGAAAAGGCACTCCGGAGACACGGGCGGGCACCGAACGGGCCCGCCCGCAGGCATGTTCGGGCACGGACGCTGCCCGATCTCACGCCCCGGCGCACAGCCGCGCAGGTCCGCGACGGGCACAGCGCCCGGTAAACGGTCACACACGGGCAGCATCGGGCGTGCAACAGGCCTGGTCAGTGCCGCGCACCCGCTGTAGAACTTCCCCCAAGGGTCGCACCGGGCCCGAACGGGCAGTACTCCAGATGAGCGGGAAGGCGGTGTCGGCCATGGGCACGAGTTCGGCGGAGGAGCGTCAGCGGGAGATCGTGCGGGCCGCGCGCCGCACCGGCTCGGTCGACGTCACCGCGCTCGCCGCCGAGCTGGGCGTGGCCAAGGAGACCGTACGGCGCGATCTGCGCGCCCTGGAGGACCACGGGCTGGTCCGCAGGACCCATGGCGGCGCCTACCCCGTGGAGAGCGCCGGTTTCGAGACGACGCTCGCCTTCCGCGCCACCAGCCATGTCCCGGAGAAGCGCCGGATCGCGGTCGCCGCGGCCGAGCTGCTCGGGGACGCCGAGACCGTCTTCGTCGACGAGGGCTTCACCCCACAGCTCATCGCCGAGGCGCTGCCCAGGGACCGGCCGCTGACCGTGGTCACCGCGTCCCTGCCCGTGGCGGGCGTGCTCGCCGAGTCGGAGAACACCTCGGTGCTGCTGCTGGGCGGCCGGGTCCGGCACGGCACCCTCGCCACCGTGGACCACTGGACGACGAAGATGCTCGCCGGCTTCGTCCTCGACCTCGCCTTCATCGGCGCCAACGGCATCTCCCGCGAACACGGCCTGACCACGCCCGACCCCGCTGTCAGCGAGGTCAAGGCACAGGCCATCCGCGCCGCCCGGCGCACCGTGTTCGCGGGCGTGCACACCAAGTTCGGGGCGGTGAGTTTCTGCCGGTTCGCCGAGATCGGCGCCCTGGAGACGATCGTCACGAGCACGCTGCTCCCGTCGGCCGAAGCCCACCGCTACTCGTTGCTGGGGCCACAGGTCATACGCGTCTAGAGCGTCACGAGCGCCTAGAACGCCGTTTGGAATTCCAACTCACTCTCTACGTAGGGCGCAGCCATGCCCGGCGACGCCTTTGTCACCCCATAAGTCCAACTCCCCTTACTTGCAGGAGCGATCCATGCGAACCCAGAGCCGACGACGGCCGCCGCGAGCCACGCTCGCCCTGGCCGCCGTAGGGACGCTGCTCGCCCCGCTGCTCTCCGGCTGCTGGGTCGGAGCGGGCGGCGCCGGATCCGGCGGCAACTCGATCAACGTCCTCATGGTCAACAACCCCCAGATGACCGAACTCCAGAAGCTGGCCCCGCACTTCACGAAGGAGACCGGCATCAAGGTCAACTTCACGGTGCTGCCCGAGAACGACGTCCGCGACAAGATCAGCCAGGACTTCGCCAACCAGGCCGGCCAGTACGACGTAGCGACCCTCTCCAACTACGAGATCCCGATCTACGCCCGCAACGGTTGGCTGCACGAGATGGACTCGTACGTGGCGAAGGACCCGGCCTACGACGAGCAGGACATCCTCAAGCCGATGCGCGAGTCCCTGACCGCGGACGACGGCAAGCTCTACGGGCAGCCGTTCTACGGCGAGTCGTCCTTCCTGATGTACCGCAAGGACGTGCTCGCCGAGAAGAACATCACGATGCCCGCGCACCCGACCTGGACCCAGGTGGCCGACATAGCCGCCAAGGTCGACGGCGCGAAGCCGGGCATGAAGGGCATCTGCCTACGCGGGCTGCCCGGTTGGGGCGAGTTGATGGCGCCGCTGACCACCGTGGTGAACACCTTCGGGGGGACCTGGTTCACCAAGGACTGGAAGGCGCAGCTCGACTCCCCCGGCTTCGAGCAGGCGACGAAGTTCTACGTCGACCTGGTCCGCAAGCACGGTGAGTCCGGCGCGGCCCAGTCCGGCTTCGCCGAGTGCCTCAACAACCTCACCCAGAGCAAGGTCGCCATGTGGTACGACGCCACGTCGGCGGCGGGCTCGCTGGAGGCCAAGGGCTCCCCGGTGAAGGGCAAGATCGGCTACGTCCCCGCGCCCGTCGAGAAGACCAAGTCCTCCGGCTGGCTGTACACGTGGGCCTGGGGCATCCAGAAGGCGTCCCACAACTCCGACAAGGCCTGGAAGTTCGTGTCCTGGGCGTCCAGCAAGCAGTACGAGCAGTTGGTCGGCGACACGGACGGCTGGTCGAACGTGCCGGCCGGCAAGCGCGCCTCGACGTACACGAACCCGGACTACGTCAAGGAGGCCGCGGCCTTCCAGGAGATGACGAAGGCCGCCATCGAGGGCGCCAAGCCCAATGACCCCGGCGTGCAGCCGCGGCCCGCGCCCGGCATCCAGTTCGTCGACATCCCCGAGTTCACCGACCTCGGTACGAAGGTCTCGCAGGAGATCAGTTCGGCCATCGCCGGACGGCAGTCCGTCGAGTCGGCCCTGAAGAAGTCCCAGAAACTCGCCGAACAGATCTCCAAGGAGTACGAGGGACGATGACCGCCACGACAACGGCCCCTCTGGCCGCCAGTCCGACCCGTACCGCGCGACAGCCATCGGACAAGCTGCGCGCCTGGGCCACCCGCGCCCCGCTGCTCCCCGCCCTGATCTTCATGATCGTCGTGACCCAACTCCCGTTCGTGGCCACGCTGGTGATCTCGTTCTTCGACTGGAACGCCCTCTACCCGAAGGCCCGGCACTTCACCGGTCTCGACAACTACCACCAGGTCCTGACCGACGCGGACCTGCGCCACTCGGTGTGGACGACCATCCTGCTCACCGTGGCGGTGGTGCTGGCCAGCCTGGTCCTGGGCCTGCTGCTCGCGCTGCTCCTGGACCGGAAGTTCCGCGGCCGGGGCTTCGTCCGCACGCTGCTGATCGCCCCGTTCCTGGTGGTGCCGGTGGCCGCGGCCCTGCTCTGGAAGCATGTGCTCTACAACCCTGAATACGGCCTGCTCAATGGGCTGTTGCACTATGTGGGCGGCCCACAGCCGGACTGGATCTCCAACACTCCGCTGCTCGCGGTCGAGGCATCACTGGTGTGGCAGTGGACGCCGTTCATGATGCTGATCCTGCTGGCCGGGCTACAGAGCCGCGACCAGCAGCAGATCGAGGCCGCGAAGGTGGACGGCGCGAACGACTGGCAGGTCTTCCGCTATCTGACCCTCCCGCACCTGCGCCGCTACCTCGAACTCGGCGGTCTGCTGGGCTCGATCTACATCGTGCAGAACTTCGACGCGGTCTTCACGATCACGTCGGGCGGCCTGGGCACCGCCAATCTGCCCTACACCGTCTACCAGAGCTTCTACCAGGCCCACGAGAACGGTCTCGCCTCGGCGGCCGGTGTCCTGGTCGTCATCGGCTCGATCATCATCGCGACCTTCGCCCTGCGCGTCGTGTCGTCCCTGTTCCGTGAGGAGGCGTCCCACGCATGAGCAGTGTCGCCGTACGCGTGCGTGCCCGCCGCAAAGGAGCGGGCCTCGGCCTGGTGGCCTGGCTCCTCGGTATCGTGTTCTTCCTGCCCATCGCCTGGATGGCGCTGACGTCCTTCCACTCGGAGACGGACGCGGCGACCAACCCGCCGTCCTTCGGGGCCGCCCTCACCCTGGACGGCTACCGGGACTTCTTCGGCACCGGAGGCGGCGCGAGCCCCTGGCCCGCGCTGGTCAACTCGCTTGTCGCGTCCGTGGCTTCGACGGCCTTCGTACTGTTGCTGGCGTTCCCGGCGGCCTACGCGCTGTCGATCCGCCCAGTGAGGAAGTGGACCAACGTCCTGTTCTTCTTCCTCTCCACGAAGATGCTCCCCGTGGTGGCGGGCCTGCTGCCGATCTACCTGTTCGCGAAGAACGCGGGGATGCTGGACAACATCTGGCTCCTGGTCATCCTCTACACCTCCATGAACCTGCCGATCGCGGTGTGGATGATGCAGTCCTTCCTCGCCGAGGTCCCGGTCGCCGTCATCGAGGCGGCGCAGATCGACGGCGCCCGGCTGCCGACCATCCTCGCGCGCGTGGTGGCCCCGATCTCCCTCCCGGGTATTGCCGCGACAGCTCTCATCTGCTTCATCTTCAGCTGGAACGAGCTGCTGTTCGCCCGGGTCCTCACGGGTGTGGTCGCCGAGACCGCCCCGGTGTTCCTGACCGGCTTCATCACCAGCCAGGGCCTGTTCCTGGCGAAGGTGTGCGCCGCGTCGCTCGTCATCTCCCTGCCGGTGCTCGCCGCGGGGTTCGCCGCCCAGGACAAGCTGGTCCAGGGCCTCTCCTTGGGAGCCGTCAAATGAAGGCCGCCGTCATCGAGTCCGTGGGCCGCGCCGTCGTCACCGAGGTCCCGGACCCGACGCCGGGTCCCCGCGAGGTCGTCGTCGAGGTCGCCGCCTGCGGGCTGTGCGGCACCGATCTGCACATCCTCCAGGGCGAGTTCGCGCCCAAGCTGCCGATCGTGCCGGGCCACGAGTTCGCCGGCGAGATCGTCGCGGTCGGCACCCAGGTCACCGAGGTCTCGGTCGGCGACCAAGTAGCCGTAGACCCGTCCCTCTACTGCTACGAGTGCCGGCAGTGCCGCAACGGACACAACAACCTCTGCGAACGCTGGGCCGCGATCGGCGTCACCACGGCGGGCGGCGCGGCCCAGTACGCACTCGCCCCGGTGGCGAACTGCGTGAAGCTCCCCGAGCACGTCCGCACCCAGGACGCGGCCCTCGTGGAGCCGCTGTCGTGCGCGGTGCGCGGCTACGACGTCCTCAAGTCCCGCCTCGGCGCGCACGTCCTGATCTACGGCTCCGGGACCATGGGCCTGATGATGCTGGAGCTGGCCAAGCGCACCGGCGCGGCGAGCGTCGACATCGTGGACCTGAACCCGGCCCGCCTGGAGACCGCCCGCACGCTCGGTGTCTCCGGCTCCGCGGCGAACGCGGACGAGCTGGACCGGCCGCAGGGCTGGGACCTCGTGGTCGACGCGACCGGCAACGCGGCGGCGATCCAGGACGGCCTGGACCGGGTGGCGAAGGCGGGCACGTTCCTCCAGTTCGGGGTGGCCGACTACGCGACCCGGGTGTCGATCGACCCGTACCGCATCTACAACCAGGAGATCACCATCACCGGCTCCATGGCGGTGCTGCACAGCTTCGAGCGGGCTGCGGAGCTGTTCGCGAACGGGGTCCTCGACCCGGAGATCTTCATCAGCGACCGGATCGAGCTGGAGCGGTATCCGCAGGCGCTGGAGCAGTTCGCGGCGGGAGTGGGCCGGAAGATCGTGGTGATTCCCTAGCCCGCGGGCGGGATCAGGGGCGGTTTCGAGCCGGTGGTTCCAAGGGTTGGCCAATTGGTCGCTTGGTAAGGGAACGGCAAAATGGTCTCGGTCGTTCACGAGTCATGACAGCTATGACCCCCGGCTCGAACATCCCTCTCTCCGCCGCGCGCGTGACGGTGGACGTCGCCGCCCCGGTGCGGCTCGACGTATCGGGCCTGCTGCTCACGGGCGACGGCAAGGTGCGCTCCGACGACGACTTCATCTTCTACAACCAGCCGACGGGCCCCGGCGTGACCTACCGCTCCGGCGGCGGTACGGCACCCGACGCGATCACCGTCGACACCGGCGCCGTCCCGCCGGGCATCGAGAAGATCGTCGTCACCGCCAGCCCGGACGCGGCCGGCCAGAGCTTCCAGGGCGTCGAACCCACGGCCACGATCCGCAACGCGGACGACAACAGCGTCCTGGGCACCTTCACACCCCCGCAGCTCGGCGCCGAGACGGCCTTGGTGGTCGTCGAGATCTACCTCCGCAACGGCGTCTGGAAGGCCCGCGCGGTAGGCCAGGGCTACGCGAACGGCCTGGCGGGCATCGCCACGGACTTCGGCGTCTCGGTGGAGGAACCGGCTCCGACACCGGCTCCGGTGGCCCCGCCCACTCCGACGGTGCAGACCCCGGTGGCACCTCCGGTACCGCAGGCTGCCCCGGCTCCCCCGCCGCCGCCCGCCGCACCGCCGCTCGGCGCCGGAAAGATCAACCTCGACAAGGGCCGCGTCAGCCTCCAGAAGAACCAGACGGTCTCCCTGGTCAAGGGCGGCCGCCCGCTCCTCTCCCAGGTCAAGATGGGCCTCGGCTGGGAGCCCGCGTACCGCGGGAAGGACATCGACCTGGACGCGTCGGTCATCGCCTACGGCCCGCAGCGCAACCACGTCGACAGCTGCTACTTCGGCAAGCTCTCGATCCTGAACGGCGCGATCAAGCACTCCGGCGACAACCTCACGGGCGAGGGCGGCGGTGACGACGAGGTGATCGTGGTCGACCTCGGCCGCATCCCCCAGGAGGTCACCGGCCTGGTCTTCACGGTCAACTCCTTCTCCGGCCAGAAGTTCACCGAGGTCGCCAAGGCCTACTGCCGCCTCCTGGACGCCGCGACCGGCGAGGAACTGGTCCGCTTCGACCTCACCAACGCCGAGTCCCAGACCGGCGTCATGATGGCCAAGCTGGTCAAGCAGTTCACCGGCGAGTGGGACATGACCGCGATGGGCGACTTCGTGAAGTCCCGCACGGTGAGAGGCATGGTGAAGCCGGCGGCCCAGGCGCTGTAACCACCACACACAGTCCTACGACCGCTGCGGGCGCCCCTTCCGAGGGGCGCCCGGCGTTCACTCCGACCGGGCAGCGGGCCGCAGCCCGTCCGTCAGCAGGGACAGATAACGGCGGATGTACTTGCCCTGCCCGTTCGCCAACTCCGAGGCCGTGGACACCCCGTGGGCGAGCCGCAGGACCTCGATCGGCTCGATGTCCTGACGCAGGGTCCCCTCCCGCTGCGCCGCCTCGACCAGCCGCTGTGCCGCGCTCTTCATATGCGTACCGCAGGCCGTGAGCGCGAGATTGCCGCCGTCCGTCACGGCCGAGCCCAACAGGGCCTTCATACCGCGCACTTGGTTTGTGCCGACGCACACCTCGTACAGCCACTCGGCCAGCGCCTCGCCCGGCGGCAGTTCCTTCGCCAGCTCGTCGGCGCGGGTCCCGAGCGCCTCGATCCGGTCGACGTAGGCCGCCTCCAACAGCGCCTGCCGGGTGGGGAAATGCCGGTACAGCGTCCCTGACCCGACGCCCGCGCGCTTGGCGATGTCGTCGAGGGACGCGTTCTCCCCGTGCTCGGCGAAAGCCTCCGCCGCCACCTTCAGCAGCCGCTCATAGTTGCGCCGGGCGTCCGCGCGCATGGGTCTGACCTGCGCCATCCAGATACTCCTTGCGAACCGGGGACTGTCTCCGTATCTTACCGAGTACTAAACGGAGACAGTCCCCGCTTAACTTTGCGGGCAGTCCGTGCTGCCCGCACGCCTTTCACACGGGGACGCCAGACCGGGAGAACTCCATGTCCACCCCGTCCGCACCGTCCACCACCGATGCTCTCTCCGCACCACCCCGACCCGCCAGGCTCGGCACCGTCCTCTTCGTCGTCGTCGCCGCCTACTTGATGGTCGGCGTCGACTCCACCGTCGTCAACGTCGCACTGCCCGCCATCCAGAAGGATCTCGGCTTCAGCCCCACCGGGCTGTCCTGGGTCCTCAACTCCTACACGCTCGCCTTCGGCGGGCTGCTTCTGCTGGGCGGCCGGGTCGGAGACATCGCGGGCCGCCGCCGTACGCTCACGATCGGTGTCCTGCTCTTCGCCACGTCCTCCCTGCTCGGCGGACTCGCCACCGACAGCGCCTGGCTGCTCGCGGCCCGCTCACTACAGGGTGTGGGCGCCGCGCTCATCGCGCCCAACACGCTCGCCCTGATCACCACCAACTTCCCGGAGGGCCCGCGCCGTCACCACGCGCTCGGCATCTACACCTCCATGGCCGGCATCGGCGCCTCGATAGGCCTGGTCATCGGCGGCATGCTGACCTCCTGGGCATCCTGGCGCTGGTCCCTGCTGATCAATGTGCCGATCGGTGTCGCGGTCGCTCTCGCCCTCCCCCGCTTCGTCGGCGAAACCCCGCGCCACGCAGGGCAGTTCGACGCGGCGGGCGCGCTCACCGGCACCGCCGGGATGACCTCGCTGGTGTACGCGTTCATCCGGGTCTCGTCGGACGGATGGGGCGACGCGCAGGCGCAGTTGGGGTTCAGTTTCGCGGCGGCCCTGCTGGCGGGCTTCACCCTGGTCGAGTCCCGCGCCGCCCAACCCATCATGCCGCTGCGCCTGTTCGCGAGCCGCAACCGCGCGGGCGGCTACGCGGGCGTCCTGCTGCTGCCGGCCGGCATGTTCGGCGCGTTCTACTTCCTCACCCTGATCAGCCAACGGGTCCTGGACTACAGCCCGTTGCGCGCGGGCTTCGCGTTCCTGCCGATGACGCTGGCGCTGTTCACGGTCGTGCGTCTCGTACCGCGCCTGCTGGCCCGCTTCGGCGCCAAGCCGGTGCTGCTCACGGGCATGGCCCTGCTCGTCACCTCGGCCGGGTGGCTGTGGCAACTCCGCCCGGGCGACGACTACTTGACCGGACTGCTCGGCCCGCTCGTCCTCATGGGCCTGGGCGTCGGCCTCAGCTTCATGCCACTCAACGCGACGATCCTCGCGGGCATCGCACCCCGCGAGGCGGGCGCCGCGTCCGGTCTCCTTCAGACCCTCCAGTGGCTCGGCGGCACCCTCGGACTGTCCATCCTGGTCACGGTGTTCGGCACGGCGACCCGGCACGCGACCGGGTCACCGTCCGAGATCCTCGTCCACGGATCGGCCAGGGCGTTCGGCGTCGGCGCGCTGATCGCCCTGACCGCGCTGCTGGTGTCGGCGTTCGTGATCACCGGGAGGAAGACCGAGGGGGCCGGGAGGGCTGCCGCGAAGGCTCCCTAGAACAGCGCGCTGTACGCGTTCAGCGCGGGCTGGCCGCCGAGGTGGGCGTAGAGCACGGTGGAGTCGGCGGCGATCTCACCGCGGGCGACCAGGTCGATCATCCCGGCCATGGACTTGCCCTCATAGACAGGGTCGGTGACCATTCCCTCGGTGCGGGCGGCGAGGCGCATCGCCTCCAGGGTGGTCTCGTCCGGGATGCCGTAGATGCCGGCGTGGTAGCGGTCGTCGAGTTCGACGTCGTCGAGGGTCAACTCACGCTTGACGCCGATCAGTTGGGCGGTGCTCTGGGCGATGCGGGCCACCTGCTCGCGGGTCTCGGCGGGCTTCGCCGAGGCATCGATGCCGAGCACCCGGCGCTCGCGGCCGCCCGCCTCCTCGATCGACCGGAACCCGGCGACCATGCCGGCCTGGGTGGAGCCGGTCACCGAGCACACCACCACGGTGTCGAAGAAGACGCCCAACTCCTGTTCCTGTTGGGCGACTTCGTGGGCCCAGTTGGCGAAGCCGAGGCCGCCGAGCGGGTGGTCGGAGGCGCCGGCCGGGATGGCGTACGGCTTTCCGCCGCCCTCCTCGACCTCCCTCAGCGCCTGCTCCCAGCTCTCCTTGAAGCCGATGCCGAACCCGGCCTTCACCAGGCGTACGTCCGCTCCGGCGAGGCGGCTGATCAGGATGTTGCCGACCTTGTCGTAGACGGAGTCGGGCCACTCCACCCAACTCTCCTGGATCAGCACGCACTTGAGCCCGGCGCGGGCGGCGCAGGCCGCGACCTGGCGGGTGTGGTTGGACTGCACGCCGCCGATCGAGACGAGGGTGTCGCAGCCCTTCGCGAGGGCGTCGGCGACGAGGTACTCCAGCTTGCGGGTCTTGTTGCCGCCGTACGCGACACCGGAGTTGCAGTCCTCGCGCTTGGCCCACAGGGCGGCGCCGCCGAGGTGCGCGGTGAGGCGCTCCAGCGGGTGGACGGGCGAGGGGCCGAAGAGGAGGGGGTAACGGTCGTACGAGGAAAGGGACATGAGTTCTCCAGGGTCAGTCGGCGTCGGCCAGGTCCGCGAGGGTGTGCCAGATGTCGGCCGTGACGCGGACCGCACCGTCCGTGTCACCTTCGGCGCAGGCCTCGATCAGCCGCTCGTGCAGTCCGGCCGAGCGGCATGAGCCGCCCTCGCCGAAGCGTCGTCGCTCCAGTCGGCGGATGAGCGGGGTGTAACGGGAGATGGTGGCGGCGGCGGCGCGATTGCCGCTCACCCGCACCGGTACGTCGTGGAGTTCGTCGTCGGCGCGCAGGGCCGCGTCCACGTCACCGGCGGCCACGGCGGCGGCGAACCGGTCGTTGGCCGCACGCATCACATCAACGTCGGTGTCCCGCAGGAGGGGTACGGCGACCCGGGTCACCAACTCGTGCATGGCCCCGACCACGGCGGCGGCGTCCCGCACCTCGGCGGCCACGACCGGCGTCACCCGGGTGTAGCTCTGCGGCTTGCTCTCCAGCAGCCCCTCCTCCACCAGCCGCGAGAACGCCTCCCGTACCGGTGCGCGCGACAACCCGAGCCGCTCGGCGAGATCGGCATCCCGCACCACCGCGCCGGGCTCGATGTCACCGGCCACGATGGCGTCGCGGATGGCTTCGTAGGCGCGGTCGCGGAGGAGGGTGCGCGGGACGGGCCGTAGGGCTTCCATGCATCGAATAGTAGAACTGAAATGTTAGATGTCAATGGCTCACCCGCACCCTTGTCCGGACATGGGTGTGGCCCGCACCCCCCGTGGAAGTGCGGGCCACGCCTCCGCTCTCAGGCCGCCCAGGGCCAGTCCGCGTCCCGGGCCGCCTCCAGCAGCGGCACCATCCGGAAGGCCGCGTCCGAGAGGCCGCCGAAGGTGTGCCGGTTCGCCGTGCCGGACGGGCCGTGGCCTGCCCGGTATCCGGCGAGGTTCCAGGTGTAGACCGGCACCCCGGCCGGTACCTGCTCGGTCGGGTCACCGTGCCGGCTGTACGCGTACTGCTCGTCGGTGACGATCAGCACCCGGTCCTGGCCCCGGTAGTGCGAGCGGACCGCCGAGGTGGTGTCGGTACCGCCCAGGTCGCCGAAGCGGCCCAGGATCTTGAGCACCGACTCGCCCGCGCCGAAGTCCAGACGCCTGCTCGTGGTGCCGAACTCGACGAGGTCCGCGTCCGCCGCCCGCAGCGCGAGCGCCGTGCCGAAGATCGCCGCCGCGTCGGCCCGGTTCAGCTCCGAACGGTCGGACAGCCGCGAGTAGAACATCGAACCCGAGCGGTCCACGAGCACGAGCGTGCGGCCCGGCAGCGCGGGAACGTTGGCCAGCGAGTGGCCGAGTGCCTGCTCCAGCGGGTACGACCAGCGCAGCGAGGGCGCGTGCCGGTACGCGGCGAGGTACCGGAACGGGAACTGCCGCGAGCGCGCGACCTCCGCCGGGTCGCTGATCTTCGCCGCGACCCGGGCCGCGACCTCGTCGGAGACCCCGGCCTCGTCGAAGTTCCGGAGATTTCGGACGAGCGCCATCGAACCCATGGACGGGATGACCGCCTCCCAGGCCGCCTTGTCCATCGGCCCCTGGAGCCACCCGGCCAGCGCCTCCCACGTCATCCCGGCCGCCGCGAGCCGCTCGGCACCGTCGGCCGCCGTGACGACAGCGCGTCGCCGCTCGACCGGCAGCGCCATCAACTCGCGGTGCGCGGTGAGGACTTGGTTCGACGCGGGCGGTACGGCGGTGTCCGGGTGGTGCCGGCGGTCCAGCGCGTACTGGAACAGCTCGCCCTGCCACGCCTTGTCCGGGTCCGGCGCCGCGTGCACCAGGTTGAGGATGTCGCCGAAGCGGTAACCCTTGGACGCGGTGTCGTACTTGAGCAGCGACTTGCCGCCGTAGAGACGTCGTACGGCGTCGGCGACACCGCGCTTGACGGGCTTCGGGACGGCGCGGCCGTAGCGCGCGGTCCAGTACGCGAGCAGTTCGCCGGGCTCGTCCGGGCGGCGGAGCACGGAGTCGACGACCTGTCGGTTCGAGGGGCCGTCGGTGGCTCCGGCGTCGAGGCGGGCCTTCACGTACTCGGCGGCGCCCACGACGGCGGCCGTACGGAGGTTGCCCTCGCCGCGCAGCCAGCCGAGGAGGCCGGCCGTCCAGGCCGGGTCGGTGACGGCGAGCTCGCGCACGAGGGTCGCGAAGCGGTCGTCCCGGTCGGCGCCGGACTCGTAAAAGGTCTGCTGGGAAACGAAGTTGGCCACCGCGAGCAGGAAAAGCTCGGAGCGCGCGTCGCGCTCACTGCCACGGCCGCCCTGGTAGGTGCGGAGCACTCGGCCCGTGGAGGTGACGCGCGAAGTGGGCTGGATCTTCGCCGCCTTGGTGTTGAAACGCGTCATGGTGAATTCCCCCGAATTCCTTGGTGTTTCGGAGGAGGACGCAGCGGAAGGTGGATGCCCGAGATCAGAAAGCGGCGACGGACTTATCAGATGCTCTACCCAATTGAGCTACACCGACCCGAAGTCGATGACGGGACTCGAACCCGCAACCGTCTGGCCCAATGAAGTAACCGTTGCCTGCGCACCGGGCACCCACCATGAGCTGCGCCTCCCGAGATCAAGCCGGCCACGGTGTTGGATTCTTTTTCGAGAAGAAGTAACCGCGTCCTTCGCACCGGGAGGTGCGTTGCCTTTCTGATCTCAATGTAGGAGACGCAGCAGGAGGTCGCGAACGAATTAAAGGGTGGGCCTCTCGGCTCGCTCAGCAGGCGGGCAGGTCGAGACCGTCGCGTTGGCCCGGGTCGATCCAGACGGCGGAGATGAAGCCGAACCTGCCGTCGCCCCAACGAATGCCGTACCAGAGGTGGGTCTTGTCGAGCCCGGGGTTGTTGTCGTCGCGCGCGTTCCCGTCCTCGCCGTTGGTCGTGCGGTCGCCGTCGGTGCGGCAGGTGGCGGTGATCACGTCGTCTGTAGTGAGCTGGGTGTCTGGGAGGGCGCAGCCGTTGTCCGCGCAGAAGTTCTTGGTCACCGTGGAGAGGTAGGCCGGGTGGTCGTCGTCGCGCATCTGGGTCGGGCCGTTGGTGACCTTGTTGTAGACGGTGAGCTGCCGACTTACGGGGGCCTCCGAGGGGGAAGACGTCGGAGAGGGCGGAGGGGCCTCCACCTCCTTGATCGTGAACGAGCCCTCCACCGTGCGCCCAGTCGATCCGTCGACGAGTTCCGTGGTGTACATCCCGGCGGGGTCGCCCTTGCACGGCCACTTCCAACCGACGGAGCCGTCGGCGGCCACAGTGCCGGAGTCGCTGTCGAGCGGATAGAGCGACCCGTCGGGACGAGTGGCGGAGATCGCGTACTGGCCGCCCGGCGTGAACTCCGCGCTGCGGTTGGACAGTTCACCGCCCTGGCTGGTGCAGGTTCCTGTCACGTCGAAAACGAGTGGCTTCGGGGGTGGTGCCGGCGGGTCCTTCTCGTAGCCGATGCTGGGGCACTCAGAGGTGCCGTACGTCTGGTCCTTGACCAGGTCCGACCACACCCAGCCCTCCCGCCCATGCGCGGCTCCGCTCGTAACAGTGACCTTGAACCATTTCGCGGACGGCTCGACCGTGTTGCCTTGCTCGTCCTTCCTGGGTTCCTCGTCTGGTGGGGGCGTGGTGCTCACCCAGCACTGCATGGTCACGGTGGTGCCGTTGTCCAGCCCCTCCAGGGCCATGCAGTCGAGACTCCAGGGGTTCTGCCCGAGCGGCTTGTCGGCACCGGCCTGCGGGCAACTGCGCAGGGTCACCTTGCCGTTCGCGCCGTTCTTGTCGTCCTCCAGACGCGTGTGCACGTACGGTGTTCGGGCGGCCGAAACGCCCGCGTCCGAGGCCCGTGCGGGTGCAGGTGCAGGTGCAGGTGCGCTGGAGGGCTCGGCCGGGGATCCCGGCGCGGCGGAGGCGAACCGGAGGACGGTGCCGGTGCCGCCGATCAGTGCCACGGTGGCGGCAATCGCCGTCAGGCGTCGGTTCATTCGCATGCGCGTCTCCTTCGGATGTGGGCGAGGCCGGATGTCAGTCGACCTTGTCCACCTGGAACGTGTCGTGAGCGGTCTTCCCCGTGGTCGTGTCGGTGACGGCGATGCTGTAAACGCCCGATGCGTCCTTCGCCTCGCAGGTCCAGCCGGTGTGCAGGGCGCCTTGCGCGGTCGCCGTGCCGCTGCTGCCGTATGACAGGTCGTAGGGTCGGCCACCAGGTTCCGTCACCGTCACCGTGTACTGCTTGTTCGGTGTGAATCCGCCGGAGGAGACGGCGAGTTGGTCGCCTGGGGCGGTGCAGGTGCCGGTGATGTCGACCCAGGGCGTAGTGCTGTCGGACTTGTCGGTGTTCCAGGGGAGGAAGGGCACCATCGCGACAGCGACCGCGGCGAGGGCGGCAATCGCCGCCCCGATGATGGTCGCGAGCGCCGGAGTCATCCGCCGTCGCTGGCGGTCTTCCGGGGTATCGCCCGGCGTAGGGCTTGAATCGTCGTCTCCGGGTTCTTCCGCATCGCGCGGGCGACGGGCAGGGACAACTCCGCTGCTTTCCGGCGTCGGTTCGGGCTGCCCCGCGGCGAGTTCCTTGCGCAGCAGTTCGAGTTCGGCCGCATCGCAGCCGGGCATGGTGAGCCAGGCAGACTCAGAGAATCCCTTGTCCGGGATCTCGACCTGAATGGGGATGAAGTTGCGCTCTTCAAGACTGCCCAGGCGCTGCTCGACCAGGCTGTGGAGCCGGTCGTCGATGACTACAACGAGCGGTCGGTGCGGGAGGAGTTCAAGGGCGGCACGGCTCTGCCGGCAGTCCAGGAAGCGTTTGGCGGTGATCGGCGCGGCCCCGACGAGACCATCACCGACCCGCCGACTGACGCCCTCTACCGCAGCCATCCGCATCCGGGAGCGGGCCTCCTCGGTGCGGCGCTCGTTGGCCCTGCCGAGTTCGACGGCGAGCGTCGGGACATAGCGGTCCAGCAGGTCCAACCCGCTGACGGTGTAGGGCCAACGGACCAAGTCGCCGTCGCCGTGGTTCTGGACAAAGGCCCCGTCCGAGTCCAGTCGGGCGTTGTGCACGGCGCGGGAGCGGGCGCTCCGTACGGTCGACAGTTGGTCTTCCTGGGCGTATGGCACGTTGTCGCTCCACCGCCTCAGATCGTCGTCGGTGTGGACGCGCTGAACGGGTCCTTCGGCGTGCTCCGGCGTCATCTGCCGTTACCCCCTGGAGGAGTGACGAGTCGTGGTGTTCGCGGTGCAGCGAGCAAGGAGGGCACCGCGGGACAGCAGTATGTCGATCCGCTCATCTCATGCCAAAGCACGCCGTCACGTGACGGCGTTCCCGTAACAGATGACTAAACGTCGGCGAAGGCGCGCAGCCTCGGCAGGTCCCGCACCACGATCCTGCGGTAGCGGACAGTAACGAGTTCCCGGTGCTTGAGCTCTTTCAAGGCGCGGAACGCGGTGGATTCACTCGCCCCTATCAGTGCTCCCCACTCGGTCTGGGTGAGGTCCACGCCGATCTCCAGGCCGTCACGAAAGGTGGGCGTACGAACCCCGTAGTCCTCCGCCATGTCCGCGATCACCCGCGCGAGCCGGATCTCCGCGGTGAATCCCGCGAAACCGGCGCGCCGGCGGGTCGCCGCAATGAGTTTGCGGGCCACGGAGGCGGTCAGCAGCATGTGCGCGTCCGGCAAGATCCGGATCACATCAAGGAAACGACGGCCTTCGACCTTCACGGCCAACACTGGTTCGCGGCCCCGTACCTCGACGGTGGCCGTGCGCCGGAAGCCCTCCAGTGTGGCGAGTTCACCGATGACATCGCCTCCGGCCCGGACCGCGATCAGGGTTCGCTTCTTCGTTCTGGTGCGCGTGGTGACCTTCACCGTCGAGGACAGCAGGAGGAAGACATCGGTGTCCGGTCCGCCTTCGGTGACCAGTACCTCTCCCCTGCCAAACTCGACCGGTGCGCCAGCGTCGAGGACAGCCCACAACTCGTCGTCGTTCAGTCGGGCCAGAAAGGTTCCCCCGCCCCAGGTTCTACGGTGCCGGCGTAGCAGGCCGGTCAGGTTCTGCGCGTCGATCCGCTCCACTGGGCCTCCCTCACCGACACCGTCGCGGTGTGGGCATTGTCCTGCTTCGGAATGCCGGAGGAGGGCGTTCCGGACAGAACATGAGATGCCACACAGATCGGGCCGACAAGCGCTTTCGCCCGTCGGCCCGTCAGATCGTGGTGGAACCGGTCAGCGCTTCTGCCGCTTCCAAGGCCCCGTGATCGCGAGCATGATCCCCGGAGTCTGGATGTTCGCGTACAGGGTCTTGCCGTCCGGGGAGAACGTCACACCCGTGAACTCGCTGTACTCCGGCTTCTCTTCGGTGCCGATGTTGAGTTCGTTGCGGGCGATCGGGTACGTGCGCCCGCTGTCCGTCGCGCCGAACAGGTGCTGGACGCCCTCGCCGTCCTCGGCGATGACGAGGCCGCCGTAGGGAGAGACGGTGATGTTGTCGGGGCCGTCGAACGCGCCGTCCACGGACGGGTCGGGGTTGACGCCGATCAGGACCTTGAGGGTGAGGGTGCGGCGCTTGGGGTCGTAGAACCAGACGGCGCCGTCGTGCTGGACGGGGCTCTCCGTGCGGGCGAACGAGGAGACGATGTACGTGCCGCCGTCGCCCCACCACATGCCCTCCAGCTTGCGGGCGCGGGTGATCTCGCCGGTGGCGAACTGCTTGCGGACGGAGGTCGTCTTCGCGTCGCGGTCGGGGACGTCGACCCAGTCGACGCCGTAGACCGTGCCGATCTTCGTGGCGCGGGAGAGGTCGTCGACGAACTTGCCGCCGGAGTCGAAGCACTTGAAGGCCTGGAGGACGCCCGCGTCGTCGGCGAGGGTGCGGAGCTTGCCGCGGCCGTGGTGGAAGTGCTCGGGCGGGGTCCAGCGGTAGAGGAGGCCGTTCGGGCCCGACGCGTCCTCGGTCAGGTAGAGGTGGCCGCGCTTCGGGTCGACGACCACCGCCTCGTGGGCGTAGCGGCCAAGTGCCTTGATCGGCTTGGGGTTCCGGTTGGCGCGGCGGTCCACCGGGTCGACCTCGAAGACGTAACCGTGGTCCTTGGTGAAGCCGTTGGTGCCGGCCTTGTCCTCGGTCTCCTCGCAGGTGAGCCAGGTGTCCCAAGGGGTGTTGCCGCCCGCGCAGTTGGTGACGGTGCCGGCGATGCCGACCCACTCGGCGACGTGGTCGCGGCGGACCTCGACGACCGTGCAGCCGCCGGCCCCGGCGGGGTCGTAGACGAGGCCCTCGGTGAGCGGGACGGGGTGGGGCCATTGGGCGCGGGGGCCGGCCAGCTCGTGGTTGTTGACCAGGAGGGTGGCGCCGCGCGGGCCGTCGAAGGTGGACGTGCCGTCGTGGTTGGAGGGGGTGAACTCGCCCGATTCCAGCTTGGTTTTGCCGCTGTAGGTGATGACGCGGTATTTGAAGCCGGCGGGCAGGGCGAGGATGCCGTCCGGGTCGGGGATCAGCGTGCCGTAGCCGACGCCGGTGTGCCCGTGTCCGTGTCCGTGATCGGCCGCCGACTTCTCGTCGTAGGTGTCGGTGGACGCGAGGGCGTTGGGCGCGGTGGCGAGGGCGCCGACGCTGCCCGCCAGCGCGACCCCGGCACCGGTCATCGCGGACTTGGCGGTGAAATCCCTGCGGGTGAGCGACATACGTGTCTCCTGTGACGGTGGGTGTGCCGTGGAGGGTGGCGGACCTCGGTCGGCGCCACGCTTCCGCCCATGTCTGAACACGAGTTGAACACCGGCCGACTTCGCCGGGCCCTCTTCCATGAATCCGTAAGAGCCGACCCACGAAGCCGTATGCACTCAACCATGGAACTCAAAAGTCCCGCAGGGTGGATCCGGTCAACTTCCTTGCTGGGAACGCGCCTTGAACGCCGCCTTCCGCGCTTCCTTCGCGATCCGCTTGTCCGGGTGCAGGCGTCCCATCGCCTCCAGGACGTCCGCGGTCGCCGGGTGGTCGACCCGCCAGGCAGCCGCGAAGAACCCGTTGTGCTGCTGGGCCAGCCCCTCCACCAGGGCCTGCAACTCCTCGGAGTTGCCCTCGGCGGCGAGCTGCGCGGCGACCGTGTCGACGGTGAGCCAGAAGACCAGGTCCTCGGAGGGCGCGGGGACGTCGCTCGCACCGTGCTCGCTCAGCCAGACCCGGGCGAGACCGCCCAGCTCGGGGTCTTCGAGCACCTCGCGCAGCGCCGGCTCGGCCTCGTCGCCGACGAGGGAGAGCGCCTGCTGGCAGAGCAGCCGTCGTAGCGGCGCGCCGGTGTCGGCGCCGCGGGCGGCGGCGAGCAACTCCCGTGCCGCGGCGAGGGGTTCACGGCCGGCCAGCCACTGCTCGGTCTCGGCCCGCGCGGCCGCCTGCGGGAACGTCGACGTCCCGTCGAGCAGCGCGTCCGCGCCCTTGTCCGCGAGATCTCCTACGGCGGGGGCGGCGAAGCCGGCCTCCAGGAGGCGGGCGCGGAGGCCGTAGAGGCCGAGGGGGGTGAGGCGGACCATGCCGTAGCGGGTGACGTCGGTCTCGTCGACGGGTGCGGAGGGTCCGTCCGTCAGTTCGTCGGGGTCGGCCATGAGTGCCTCGTCGACGGGCTGGTACTCGACGATGCCGATCGGTTCGAGGAGCCGGAACTGGTCGTCGAGGCGCATCATCGCGTCGGAGACCTGTTCCAGGACGTCGTTGGTGGGCTCGCCCATGTCGCTGGGCACGATCATCGACGCGGCGAGCGCGGGCAGCGGGACGGGGCCGTCGCCGGGGCCGTCCTCGTTGACGGTGAGGAGGTAGAGGTTGCCGAGGACGCCGTCGAGGAACTCGGCCTCCGCCTCGGGATCCCAGTCGAGTGACGAGAAATCGACCTCGCCGCCCTCGTCCATGGCGTCGACAAGACCGTCCAGATCGGGCACGCTCGCGTCCGCGAGGAGGGTGTCGAGGGCGCCGAGCCACACCGTGAGGACGTCGCCGGGCGAGCCGGAGGTGAGCAGCGCCAGCTCCTCGCCGGTCGCCACGGTGCCCTCCTCCTCGTCGACGACCTCGACGAGCCCGGTGTCCACGGCGACCCGCCAGGCCTCGCTCGCGTCGGCCGCGGCATCCTCGCCGGTGAGCCCGAGCAGCTCGGCCGCGGCGGGCAGCTGCTCGTCGACAAGGCTGCCACCGGCGTCGATGCGGGTGTCGGGGCCCGCCCAGCGGGCGAGCCGTGCGGCCCGGGCGAGCAGGGGTGTGGACAGCGCGTCGCGCGCCAGCTCCGCTTCGGAGTGCAGCCGCACCGGCGGCAAGGGGGAGCTGTCTGACATCGGTGGGTTCTCCTAGGCGCCTCGAAGGCCGTACGACGGCTGTACGACCGCCTTACACGACACACGACTCAGCCGCTCAGCCTAGACGGATTTCGACCCATGCCGCCCGGTTCATGTTCCGGCCACGAGGAGTACATGGCTGAAACCTTGACAACTGGGCGGCGCCGCAATGAGATTGACGCGCGTAGAAATGTCATGGACACCCATTCCAGGTAAGTTCTACGCGCGTCGCCACCGCCCCACCGGTTCGCGGCTCCCACCGCCGTATCACCTGTTCTCACCTGTTCCTGTTGTTCCATCACCCTCGTCCCGGCACTCATGCATGTCCCCGGAGGGATCCCGTTGCCGAGCAAGTCCTCCGCGCGCCTCGCCGCGCTGACCGTCGCCGCCGTCTGTTCCGTGGCGTCCACGATCGTTCTCACCTCGCCCGCGCACGCCGACAGCGTGCGCATCCATGACATCCAGGGCACGACCCGGGTGTCCCCGTACGCCGGCCAGAAGGTCGCGGACGTACCGGGCATCGTCACGGGCGTCCGTACGTACGGCTCGTCGAAGGGGTTCTGGTTCCAGGACGCGACCCCGGACGACAACCCGGCCACCAGCGAGGGCGTCTTCGTCTTCACCAGCTCCACGCCGAAGGTCGCCGTCGGCGACTCGGTCACCGTCTCCGGCACGGTCTCCGAGTACGTGCCGGGCGGTGCCTCCACGGGCAACCAGTCGCTGACCGAGATCACCAAGCCGACGGTCACCGTCGTCTCCAGCGGCAACGCCGTACCGGCCGCCACGGTGATCAGCGACCGGTCCGCGCCGAGCAGGTACACGCAGGCCGGCGACACCGCCGCGAGCGATTCGATCAACGCGCTCGCGCTCCAGCCCAAGAAGTACGCCCTGGACTACTACGAGTCCCTTGAGGGCATGAACGTCCAGGTCTCGAACGCCCGTGTGGTCACCGCGACCGACCCGTACGCGGAGCTGTGGGTCACGGTGAAGCCGCACGAGAACGCCACCCAGCGCGGCGGCACGGTCTACGGCTCCTACGACTCGCAGAACGGCGGCCGCCTCCAGATCCAGTCCCTGGGCGCGACGGCGGACTTCCCGGTCGTCAACGTCGGCGACAAGCTCACCGGCACCACGGCCGGCCCGCTGGACTTCAACCAGTACGGCGGCTACACCCTCGTCGCGAACGAGATCGGCGCCGTGAAGAGCGCCGGCCTCAAGCGCGAGACGACGAAGAAGCAGTCGCGCAGCCAGCTCGCGGTGGCGACGTACAACGTCGAGAACCTCGACCCGTCGGACGGCACCTTCGCCGCGCACGCCGCCGCGATCGTGAACAACCTCCAGTCCCCCGACATCGTGTCCCTGGAGGAGATCCAGGACAACAACGGTGCGACGGACGACGGCACGGTCGACGCGAGCGTCACGGTCAACAAGCTGATCGATGCGATCGTCGCGGCGGGCGGCCCGAAGTACGACTGGCGCTCGATCAACCCGGTCAACGACCAGGACGGCGGCGAGCCCGGCGGCAACATCCGCCAGGTGTTCCTGTTCAACCCGGAGCGGGTCTCCTTCACCGACCGCGCGGGCGGCGACTCGACGACCGCCGTCGGTGTCACCAAGGTGCACGGCAAGGCCCAACTGACCGCGTCCCCGGGCCGGATCGACCCGGCCAACGCGGCCTGGAGCGCGAGCCGCAAGCCGCTCGCGGGCGAGTTCGTCTTCAAGGGCAGGACGGTCTTCGTGATCGCCAACCACCTGATCTCCAAGGGCGGCGACCAGCCCCTGACCGCGCAGTACCAGCCGGTCACCCGCAGCTCGGAGACCCAGCGCCACGCGCAGGCGACGGCGGTCAACGCCTTCGTCAAGGAGATCCTCGCCGCGCAGAAGGACGCGGACGTCATCACGCTCGGCGACATGAACGACTTCGAGTTCTCCGACACCGCGAAGATCCTCGAAGGCAAGGGCGAGCTGTACTCGGCGATCAAGTCCCTGCCGAAGAACGAGCGTTACACGTACGACTACCAGGGCAACGCGCAGGTCCTGGACCAGATCCTGATCAGCCCGTCGATCCGCAAGGACTGCTTCGAGTACGACAGCGTCCACATCAACTCGGAGTTCAACGACCAGATCAGCGACCACGACCCGCAGGTGCTGCGCTTCCAGCCGTAGCACCTACGGGGTGGGCCACGGGGGCTCACGGGGGGGGTGGTTGGACGGGGTCTCGCCGACTTGCACCAGGTCAGACGAAGGCCCCGTCCAGCCAGTTCCGCCAGGCGAGTTCGTTCGTCTTGGCGTCGGCGTCCGGGGCGAAGTCGTGGACGCTGATGCCGACCGGGGCGCCCCAGTGGTTGCGCCCGAAGAAGCGGATCAACGCGCTGTCGGTGCGCAGTCCGATGAAGTACGGGCTGCGGAAGTCGAGTACGGCGTCCAGGAGTTGGCCCTCGGGCCCGCGCGCCCGGACCCGTGCTCCCTCATTGGTGTCGTCCGCGAGGCCGAGCGCCCGGCCGACAACTCCGAAGGCGTCGGCGGCGGTTGAGGCTTCGGGACCGTCGAATGTCGCGAACGCGACCGGGCGGCCCGCGAAGTGGGTGACGTACTCCCGCAGGGTGTGCAGGTAGAACGCGTTGTGCTTGCTCGCGCCGTCGTACTGGTTGTCCCAGTCGTCGGTGAAGATCCCGCTGTGCACGTACCGCACCCAGGCCCGCCGGCCGCCGTCGCGGGGCTCGATGGTCTCGTCGATCTGGTTGAGACTCTGGGTGGGGAAGCCGACGTCCTCGCTGAGGGCGGTGAGCCGGTGCGGCGGGTCGAAGTTGGTGAGCGTGGATCCGAAGGGCCCGACCCGCTTCTCCCCGTCGAACTCCATCGGCCACAGCCACCCGCCCGTACCGGACGTGATGGCGTCCCACACCTCCCCCGGCGTGGCGTCGACCTCAAACTCGTAGACGATCTCGAATTCCTTGGACATGACTGGCTCCTGAGTCCTACTGGTCCAATTCCGGTACGGGCAGCGGCTGTTCCTTCAGCGTGGGGTGGACGGCCACGACGATCCGGTGGTCGCGTCCCTCCTCCGCGTCACCCGCGTCGTACTTGCGGATGAGGGCGCTCACCCCGGCGGTCAACTCCTGGATGAACGCGGCCCGGTCGGCGGCGGACGCGAAGCGCACCTCGCCGTCCAGCGCGTAGGTCGCCAGCCGCTGATGGGCCTTGGTCGCCCCGGTGATCAGCGAACCGACGTCCCGCACCAGCCTGGCGCCGAGCGCCAGCAGCCACCGTGCGGAGAGCTGGTCGCGGAACCGGTCCGGGTCCGGCTGCACGGCGGCGAGCGCGAGCGGCGAGATGACGTACGACGCGGCGGTCGCCCGCATCACCCGCTCGGTGACATTGCCCTTGCGCCGCTCGCCGTCCAGCTCGACCAGGCCGTGCCGCTCCAGCGCCTTGAGGTGGTAGTTCACCTTCTGCCGGGGCAGTCCGACCTTGCCGGCCAGCATGGTGGCCGACGCGGGTCCGGCCGCCAGTTCGGCGAGCAGCCGGGCCCTTATGGGGTCCAGCGAGACGGCTGCGGCCTCGGGGTCCTCGATCACGGTGACGTCCAGCATGCGTCCACCGTCTCACCGAACACTTTTTTTGTCCAGGTGGGTGGGATTGTCGGCGGAAGCCGGGGCGCCGGTCAGTCAGGGACGAGGCCGAGCGCGTGGTCGTAACGGCTGACCGTGGTGCTCTTCAGTCCCGGCCAGGTCTGGACGCGTTCCCAGAGTGCGGTGGCGGAGCCGATGCCGTCGCCGGGGGCGGCGAGGGCCTCGATGTGGGCCTGGGCGCTGTCCCACTCGGCGTAGTTGAGGACGCGGGCGCCGTCGGTGGAGAGGTGGAAGTGGGCGGAGATACCGCCGGGGTGCGGCGCGGGCTCGTTCTCCAGGGCCTCGAACACGGCGTCCACCCAGGCGCGTTGGCGGTCGGGGTGGGGGCCCTCGAACACCACGTCGACGATCACGACGCAACCGGGGACGCGCCTGGGGATGCGCCCATCCCGGTCTGTCAGGGTGCCGCCGCTGCGGTAGTGGCGATAGCGGCCGAGGCCGAGGCGTTCGATGCCCGGTACGGCGGTGTCGATCTCGTCGACGCGCTCCTGGCGGTGGGTCTTGACGAAGGTCTCGTACGCCGGCTCGCTCGTCCACTGCGAGTAGTGCAGCAGGGTGGAGGCGTCGTGGCCGGTGTAGACGTGGTAGCCGAGGAGGTCGTCGGCGGGCCAGGGCCGGCGTTCCCAGGCGCCCGCGATCGCCTCGACGGACTGCCGTTGGCGCAGGGGTGTGCCAACGCGCCAGGTGCTGAAGAAGGGGGCGCCGACGCGGGGGTCGGCGAGGTCGGGGTGGGAGTCGGTTCGGCGGGTCATGCGGGCCTCCGGTGATCGGTACGGGTGTGTACCGACCAGCCTTCAACCTCGACCGGAGTTGAGGTCAAGGCCCGCCTTGTTGCTGTCCCCCGCTCCCTTCCAGACGCGCCAACCGGCTCTGGAACCAGTCGAGGCGGGCCTGCAACAGGGCGGCCTCCGCGACGAGTTCGGGCACGCCGAGTCCTTCGGGAAGTCCGGGGTCCACGGTCGCCGTCTCCCCGTCGCTTCCCGCCGCCACCCGTAGCCCGTCCCCGGCCCGCCGGGCGAACTCGGCGAGCGAGACGGACGTACGACTGCGGACGCAGCCCGCGCAGGCGGCGGCCAGGGCGCGCCAACCGGGCCTGCCCCAACCGGCGTCGGCGAGGGCGACGGCTCGGGCGCCGCAGGCGCAGGGGCCGACGGTGGCGGCGCGGACGCGTTGGCGGGCGTAGCGGAAGCCGAGTTCGAAGCGGATGTAGGCGCCGAGCACGGTGATGTCGAGGAGGACCGCCGCGCGGTGCTCGGCGGTGCACAACAGGGCTTCCGCCGCTGCCCGTTCGTGCACGCAGTGGAAGCCGCAGTCGCAGAGTCGCGCGGGCGAACGGTGGCGGCGGCCGTAGACGCAGGACGCGTCGGCCACGACTCCGTACGGCAGCGCGCCGCCCAGCGACACACCGGTGAACCCGGCCCGGGTGCCGTCCTGGGACAGCACCGGGTGGGCGATCTTGAATCCGGTCGGCGGCTCCGTCGGGCGTTCCTCGGGGAGCCGCAGCCTCATCGGGCGGCCGGGACCTCTTCGGGCGCCTTCTCCTCCGTGAACTCCGCGATCCTCTCGGGGAGTTCGAGCTCCTCCTCGTGGATCCGCTGCCGCTCTTCGGCGACTCCGGTGGCCAGTGCCTTGCCGAGCTTCATGACGCCTCCCGTGACCAGGGGTGGATCAACTTCCCACGTCCGTGACCTTCCTGGCCATGGTGACCCATGAGGGGGTCAATTGGACATAGGGCCTTGATGCTCGGGGGGCTAGTAGGGGCCGCCCCGGAAGTAGAGACTCCTGTACGGCCGAGGGCGGTCGCCGTGTTCGTGGGCGGCGTCGGAGCGGTCGGCGGGGGCCGTGCGCCCGGCCAGGCCTCGCAGCGTCTCCAGACCGGCCAGGAGCTCGGCGCGGTGCTCGGAGGTCTTCATCCAGGCAGGCAGCCGCGCGAACATCGCCCTCGTCGGCGACAGTCCGCCCCGCTCGCGCAACCGCGCGCCCACATAGGCCGAGAGGGCGTCGACGTGCACCTCGCTGTAGGCCCACAGGATGTGACCGACGCAGCGGGTCTGCAACCAGAGGGGGCGCCCGAAGAAGGGGTCCTCGGTGCCGCCCGGCGCCACGCCGATCAGGGCGTTGTCCCGCGTCGCGGCCGCCCAGTCGGCGACGGCCCCGCACCCGGCGCACGCCAACCGGCGTGGCTGGTACAGGAGTTCCGTGGCGTACCGGGGCGCGGGCAGACCAGGTCGCGGGACGACGAGCGCGCGGCCGCCGCAGCGGGGACAGACCACCAGCACGCGGTCGGTGAAACGGGCCAGCGGGACGCCGTGGTCGCGGTGGCGTACGGAGTCTTCGGCGTCCCCTTCCTCGTCGGGCCGCCGTGCGGGATCCCCCGTGCCGCCCCTCCCCGTCACACCGCCCCCATCTTTCATCGCCACACCACGCCACGCCACCCATTCCGCAGCATCACTTATCGATATCCGGTAGAAGAATTAAGTGGTGCTTCACTGTCGCTCTGCCGAGACTACTCCCATGACGACCGCAGCCCGACCCGCCCCTCCTCCCTTCGGCCGCGCCCTGTGCGCGATGATCACCCCCTTCACCGAGGCCGGGGAACTCGACCTCCCCGGTGCCCAACTCCTCGCCGGGCGGCTGGTGTCGGAGGGCTGTGACGGGCTCGTGCTGTCCGGGACGACCGGGGAGTCGCCGACCACGACGGACGCGGAGAAGGCGGCGCTCGTCACCGCCGTCCGCGAGGCCGTCGGTGATCAGGTCCCCCTCGTCTCGGGCGTCGGCACCTTCGACACCCGGCACACCGTGGAACTCGCCCTCCAGGCCGAAAAGGCGGGCGCGGACGGGGTGTTGGTGGTCTCGCCGTACTACAGCAGGCCCCCGCAGGACGCCCTGGAGGCGCACTTCCGCGAGGTCGCCGACGCCTCGGGACTGCCCCTCGTGCTCTACGACATCCCGGGCCGCACCGGCACCCGTATCGAACCGGAGACCATGATCCGGCTCTCCGAGCACCCCAGGATCGTCGCGGTCAAGGACTGTTCCTACGACTTCCTCGGCACCCAAAAGGTGCTGGACCGCACGGAGTTGGCGTACTACGCGGGCTGCGACGAGCACATCCTCGCGCTGTACGCGGTGGGCGGGGCGGGCTATGTGAGTACCGTCGCGAACGTCGTCCCGGCTCAACTCCGGGCGATCCTGGACGCGTTCGAGGCGGGCGACACCCCCGTGTCCGCCCGCCTCCAACAACGTGCCACGCCGCTCATCGAGTTGATGATGTCGGCGGGGCTCCCCGGCACCGTGACGGTCAAGGCCCTGCTCAACTCGCTGGGCCTGCCCGGAGGTTCGGTCCGGGCCCCGCTGCGGCCCGCCGGCCGGGACGCGGCCCGTGAACTGCTGGCGGCGTACGAGGAGTTCGTGGCCGCCTGACCGGCACGCGGTCGGTCAGCGCTCCGCGAACACGGGCTCCCACCGTCCGGAGCTGTTGTCTGGATCGGTGCCGCTGTCCTTGCGGAAGCCGCTCAGCGGTACCTCCTTGTCGCTGCCGATGGTGACCAGCACCAGCCGCTGGTGGTACTCGCTCTCCTTCGCCCCCTTCCCGATGTCCCAGGCGATGAGGGACCTGTCGTCGGCCCAGGCGAGCAGTTGCTGCCCGTGGATCTCGGTCTTCCTGCCGGTGGTCGCGTCGACGACGTAGGACGAGGTGTGCCACTTCTTGCCCGCGAAGTCACCGGCGACGAGGTTGCCGCTGGGCGAGTTCCACGCGTCGACGTACCAGACCAGGTACTTCGCGTTCTCCGGTACGGGCTCGGCGGCACCCGTGAGGTCCCAGAACTGCTTGCCGATGTTGCCCATGGGGTTCCCGGCCCAGATGTACCTGCCGTCCCGGGTGAGGGCGAAGTCCTGGCGGGAGTTGATGAAGCCGGCGCCCATGGGGTCGCTCGCGTCGCCACCGAGCTTGACCTCGCTCCAGGAACCGTTGCCGGAGCCCACGTCGAGGACGTAGAAGCCGGTGCGGCTCGACGGCTCCTTCCCGCTCCAGGCGTTGGAGCCCTTCGGCTTGACCATTTGGTCGGGGTTCTCGCCGTAGGTCGTCGCGACGAGCTTCCGTCCGTCGCGCGAGAACTCTAGCCCCGCGACCCCGTGGTCGACCTGGATCCACCTCTCGACCTTGCCGGTGGCCAGGTCGAGCAGGCCGATCCGGGAGGCGGGCAGGGTCTTCTCCAGGACGGCGGCGGTCTTCATGCCGGGGGCGACGGCGACGACGGACCACCGGGGGGCCTTCACGTACTTGCCGGTCTTCGGGTCGAGCAGCCGGTAGGCGCGCTCCGAGACGGCCTCCGTGGCCGACCGCTTGACGGTGGTCGGAACGTAGTAGGCGGCAACTGCCGTGTTCCCGGCCGCGATCAGGTCGCGCGGCGGCGACTGGCTCGGGTGGGCTTTGACTCCCTTCTGCTCCACGACACCCGACGGACGGACGTCGTCCTTCCCCGAGTCCAGCAGCGGCACGGCCACGGCGATGGCGACCACGGCGGCCGTGGCGGCGGCGACGCTCGCGAGCCTGCGGTTGCGGCGGCGCCGGCGGACGGCCAGTACCCAGTCGGCGAACCCCGGTCCCGCCGGGGGCTGTTCGGCGGCCTGCTCGCGCAGCGCGTCGCGGAGGAGTTCCTCGACGTTCACGGACGCACCTCCACGGGTGAGTAGTCGCGGGACGGCTGGAGCTCGACGTCGGCGAGGCCCAGAGCGGCCAACTCCGGTGCGAGGACGCGCAGTCGGGCCAGGGAGCGGTGGGTGGTGGACCGTACGGTGCCCACGGAGCAGCCGAGGAGGCGGGCCACGTCGGCCTCGGGCAGGTCCTCGAAGTAGCGCAGCACGAGCACGGTGCGCTGGCGGGCGGTGAGCCGGGACAGCGCCTGGCGCATGACCAGGCGCAGTTCGGCCGCGGCGGCCGCGTCGACACCCGCGCCCGCCTCGGGCGGCTCGGCCACGCTGACCTCGCGCCTGCGCCATTTCAGGCGCCAGCGGCTGACCTGCTGGCGGTAGAGGATCCGCCGTACGTAGGCCTCGGGTTCGTCGATCCGCTGCCACCGTCCGGCCGCTTTGGCCAGGGCGTTCTGCAGCAGGTCCTCACCGGCGTGCAGGTCTCCCCCGCAGAGCAGCACGGCCGTCTTCAGCAGGGCCGACGACCTGTTGTCCACGAAGTCCCGGAAACTCTCCAGCCCTTCGGCATTCATCGTCACCTTCTCTTCCCCCGGCGGAGCCCGTGCCCCACCCCTGTGTTCGTTGTGACGCTCGCGGGGGTGCCTGGCTATGCCTGCCGCCGCGAGAAATTTCCACCCGCCCCACACGACCACTCCCCTACGGTGGCCACATGAGCCGCCGCCCCCTGCTCTTCCTCGACGTCGACGGCCCCCTCAACCCGTACGCCGCCCAGCCGGAACGCCGCCCCGAGGGCTACAGCACGATCCGCGTCACCGTGCCCGACCGCCGCCGCCCCCTACGGGTCTGGCTGAACCCCGCGCACGGCCCGGCACTCCTCGGGCTCGGCTACGACCTCTGCTGGGCGACCACCTGGATGGCCGCCGCGAACCGCTGGATCGCCCCGGTCGTCGGCCTGCCCGAGCTGCCGTACGTCGACTTCGGCGACCGTCTGTTCGCCGAGCGGCCCGACGGGGTCCACTGGAAGACGGAGGCGATCGTGGCGTACGCCGAGGGCGGCCCGTTCGCCTGGGTGGACGACGAACAGAGCGCGCCGGACGGCGAGTTCGTGACCGCCCACCATCCCGGCCCCGCGCTGCTGCACCACGTGAACCCCCGACTCGGGCTGCGCGAGGGCGACTTCGCGGCGCTGGCGGAGTTCGCGGTGGCCGTGCGGACATGAGTGAGCGCCCTCCCGGTGAACGGAAGGGCGCTCGACTCACCTGACGGCGCTGCTAGTTGTGGCTGTGCAGGATCTCGTTCAGGCCGCCCCAGACCGCGTTGTTCGGGCGCGCCTCGACCGTGCCGGTGACGGAGTTGCGGCGGAAGAGGATGTTGGAGGCGCCGGAGAGTTCGCGGGCCTTGACGATCTGGCCGTCGGGCATCGTGACGCGGGTGCCGGCGGTGACGTAGAGACCGGCCTCGACGACGCACTCGTCGCCCAGCGCGATCCCGACACCCGCCTCGGCGCCGACCAGGCAGCGCTCGCCGATGGTGATGCGGACGTTGCCGCCGCCCGACAGCGTGCCCATCGTGGACGCGCCGCCGCCGATGTCCGAACCGTCGCCGACCACGACACCGGCGGAGATCCGGCCCTCGACCATCGACGTGCCGAGCGTGCCGGCGTTGAAGTTGACGAAGCCCTCGTGCATGACGGTCGTGCCCTCGGCCAGGTGCGCGCCGAGGCGGACCCGGTCGGCGTCGGCGATGCGGACGCCCTTGGGGGCGACGTAGTCCGTCATGCGCGGGAACTTGTCGATCGACGTCACCTGGAGGTGCAGGCCCTCGGCGCGCGCGTTCAGCCGCACCTTCTCGACGTCGTCCACGGCGACCGGGCCGAGCGAGGTCCAGGCGACGTTGGCGAGGAAGCCGAACATGCCGTCCAGGCTCTGGCCGTGCGGCTTGACCAGGCGGTGCGAGAGGAGGTGCAGGCGCAGGTAGACGTCGTGCGCGTCGAGCGGCTTGTCGTCGAGGGAGGCGATGACCGTGCGGACCGCGATGACCTCGACGCCCCGGCGGACGTCAGGGCCGATCGCCTTGGCCGCACCCTCACCGAGCAGCTCCACGGCACGCTCGGCGGACAGGCTCTCCGTACCGGCGGGCCCGGGTCGGGCGGACAGTTCGGGCGCGGGGAACCAGGTGTCGAGTACGGTCCCGTCGGCGGCGACGGTGGCGAGCCCGGCGGCAACGGCGCCGGTGGTGCGGGGTGCGGTCGTGTCGGTCATGAGGGAAACCTAACCTGGCGGGGGCGGCGGGGACCAACTCGTGCGCGGGGCGTCTCAGAGAACGACACGCACGGGCTCGTAGTACGGCGGCAGGGTCCGACTCAGCCGCGTTCGCCGGCCTTGTCCACCACCGCCCACGCCGCAGTCGAACTACCGCCGACGACCGTGCCGTCCAGGAGCATCCGCGTCCCCGTGATCCGGTACGTCTGCGGGTCGAACAGCCACTGATCCGCCTCCCCGGACTTCAGGGCGCCGCTCCTGACATAGGTCAGGACGATCACCCGGCGCCCGGCGGCGTCCTTCACCAACTGGTCGGTGACCTCGCCGCCGGGCAGGGTCGCGAGCGCGCGGTAGAGCGAGGCCAGCCCCTTGGACGTCATCAGATGGGCGCCCAGGAGGACGCTGATCCCGGTGTAGTCCGACTGGGCCTGGGTCCGCCCCTTCTGGTCGGCGATGGCGTTCTTGTGCCGGAGGAACTTCACGGTCTGCTCACCGCCGGCGGGCAGCGCCGTCAGGACCCGGCACATCTCGCGCGGCGAACGGTCGTCGCCCTCCCCGCCGTTCTCCAAGTGCATGGGGGTGACGATGAGTTGGGGGCGCTGTCCCTTGCGGGCGATGTCCTCGGACGCCGTCGCGGTGCCGTCGTAGCGGATCCAGCTCGGCATCTCGGTCACCGCCGCCACGGGGGCCTCCGACATCTGGAGGGTATAGATCCACTGATCGGCCCTCGGTACGGCGGAGTCCGGCTCCTTCTCGACCAAGTCGGCCGCCCGCTCCAGGAGTTGGGCCGCGCTCAGCCCCTTCAGGCTCACGTTCGGCGTGCCGGCGGGCTCCACCTTCCGGCTGCCGGGGGCGGTCCCGCTCAGCAGCACGGTGACGGTGACGGCCACGGCGGTGACCGCCGCCACCACCGCGACGATCACGAACTCCCGGCGCCGCCACAGCACTTGGTGCCGCCCGCCGGCCCGTGCCGACTCGGTCAGCCGCGTACGTCCCGCCACGAGCCGTCCGCGGTCGGGCACCGGCGCTCCGGCGCGCGGCTCGCGCACCTGCGTCATCTCGTCCATCGCTACGCCACCTCCGGCGCGTCGTTCACGAATGCGGGATCGGCGCCCAGTGCCGAACGCACCTTGCGCCGCGCCCTGTTGAGCCGGGAACGGACGGTGCCGACCGGGATGCCCAGCGCCTCGGCGACCTCCTGATAGGTGAGATCGGCCCAGGCGACGAGCAGCAGCACGTTCCGGTCGCCCGCCGAGAGCGCGGCGAGGGCACCGGCGAGCGGACCCTGCGCGGCGATCCGGCTGTCGGCGTCCTCGACCCAGGAGTCCCCCCAGGACGCGGCGACGGGGTCGCGCCCGGTGCGGGCCAGCGCCTTGAGCGCCCGCACCTCGGTACGGCGCTGCTTGCCGATGAGGTTGCCCGCTATGCCGTACAGCCAGGGGCGGGCGTTGGCCCGAGTGAGGTCGTAGCGCGAGCGGATGCGGAACGCCGTGAGGAACGTGTCGGCGATGAGGGTCCCCCCGCGCGAGCGCATTCGCGCGTGGGGGAGTCATCGGCCGCGCCGTCGCCCAACCGCCGTGCCGCGTACCGGTGGATGTCCGCCGCGTACCGGTCGTAGAGCAGGGCGAACGACTCCGGCTGCTCCAACGACCGGGCGACGACCTCCGCGTCGTCGCCGTCCCGCGCCGTGCCCGGCGGTGGTCCGCTCACCAGGTCTCCCCCGATTCGTCAGTAGCGTCGACGGCGTCGAACTGCCGTCGTGTCGGCCCCTGTTACCCGGTGGGGGTCGAAGAGTTCACGGAGCCGAAGAGTTCCCGAGGGGGCTGCGGGAAAGTACTTCAGTCCTCCGCAGGCCGCGGAATCACCCGCCCCAGCACCTCCCGCGCATACGCCTCGTCGTACACCGCGCCCGTCAACAGCACCTGTAGACAGATCCCGTCGATCAGCGCGACGAGCGCCCGCGCGGTCACCGGGTCGGTGCGCCGGGCCAGTTGGTCGGCGAGGTCGCGACCCCACTCGTCGGCGACGGGGCGCAGGGCCGGGCGACGCAGGGCGGCGAGGTACAGCTCGTACTCCAGCTCGACGCCGGTGCGGTCACCCGCGAGCCACTCCCCCATCCAGCCGGCCAACTCCCCGGCCAGGTCCGTCCGCGGGTCCTCAAGACCACCCCGCGAGGCGATCACCTTGGCGAAGGCCTCGTTGGCCTGACGCAGGGCGGCGACCATCAGTTCGTCGAGGGTCGTGAAGTGGTACGTCGTCGAGCCGAGCGGAACATCGGCCTCGGCGGCGACGGAACGGTGGCTCAGTCCGGCGATGCCCTTGGCCCCGACCACCCGGATCGCCGCGTCGATGATCCGCTGCCGCCGCTCGGGGTCGTAGCGCCGGGCCATCAGTGCGTGCGTCCCTCGACCATCATCAGTGCGCACCGCCGAGGTTGAGGACCACGACCCCGACGATGATCAGGGCGATGCCGGCGGCCTTCGCGAGGGTCATCCCCTCGCCGAGGAACACCGTCCCGATCCCCACGATGGCGGCGGTGCCGAGGCCCGCCCAGATCGCGTAGGCCGTACCCACCGACATGGACTTCAGCGTCTGCGCGAGCAGCGCGAAGGAGAGCACGTATCCGAGGACCGTGAGGACCGACGGCCACAGCCGGCTGAAGCCGTGGCTGAACTTCATGGCGGTGGTGCCGCCCACCTCCGCGGCGATCGCCGTGAGGAGCATCAGGAATCCCATGTGTACGAGTGTACATAACGGAATCTCGTAGAAACCGCTCACTGAAACGGCTGCTCGGACGCCTCTCGCTCCACTACTGTTTCACCGTTCACACACCTGGCTTTCACGGTCACTGCCGTCGCCATGGGCGCCGCTGGAGGAACAGCGCATGCCAGACAGTTCACCCCCGTCTTCCCCCAACTCCCCCTGGGAGAACGGCTGGAACCCCGACACCTCCCGGGCCCCCGGAACCCGCCGGCTCTATCTGGCCGGGGTGCTCGCCGTCACCACGATCGTCGTGTGCGTCACGGCAATCGTCGTGACGGACAAGCAAACTGACGACACGTCACGCACGAAGAAGGCGGATTCGACGACACCGGCGGGTGCGGACGGCCCCGGTCTGCTCTCGTACGCGTCCCCGTCGAAGCAGCGCACGCCGACGCCCGACGAGCACAAGTCGAACTCGGGCTCGGCGAAGACGCCGGGCAGCACCACGTCGACCGCCACCTCGGGACACAGCTCGAAGCCCGCCGCGAAGTCACCGTCCCCGTCCAAGTCGACGTCCTCCCACGGGAGTTCATCCGGCTCGCACGGATCGTCGGGCTCGTCGGGCTCCTCGTCCTCCACGGCCTGGAAGTCGGTCCGCTCGGTCAACTACCCGGACCGCTACTGGCAGGTGAGCGGCGACTTCGTCAAACTCAACCCGGCCACCTCCACCGCGGCCCGCCGCGCCGCCACCTTCAAAGTGGTCAAGGGCCTTGCGAACAGCTCCTGTTACTCCTTCACGACGGCCGGCGGCACCTATCTCCGCCACCGCAACTTCATCCTCCGCGCGGAACGCAACGACGGCTCCCCCCTCTTCAAACAGGACGCCACCTTCTGCCCCCGCCCGTCGCCCTACTCCGGCGCGGTGATGCTGGAGTCGGTCAACTACCCGGGCCGCTTCCTCCGCCACCAGAACTTCCAACTCAGGCTGGACCGCTACCAGGACAGCACCCTGTACCGGTCGGACTCGGCGTTCCGATTGGTGGCGGGGCTCAACTAGGCGGGCTCAACTAGGCGCGCTCAACTAGGGGGCGCGTCACGAAAGGCGATCAGCGAGGCCTTGGGCCGCAGGACGCAGAACTCGTTTCCCTCCGGGTCGGCGAGCACCACCCAGCCCACGGCCTCGCCCTGCCCGACATCGGCCCGCCGCGCCCCCAGCGCCAGGATCCGCTCGACCTCGGTCTCCTGGTCATCCGGCGCGAGGTCGAAGTGCAGCCGGTTCTTGACGGTCTTCGGATCGCTCACCGGCATGAAGCAGATGCCGGTCTCCGCGAACTCCCCTGGCCCGATGACCACTTCGCGCGGTTTCTCGGACAGCACCCGCCAGTCCAACACCCCGCACCAGAAACGGGCGAGCCCGGGAAGGTCGTACGCGTCGACAACGACGTGATGCAAAGAAACGGCCATACCCCAAAGGTATGGCCGTTCCCGGTGAGCCCGAAGGCTCAGAGCTGCTCAGGCAGGCTCACACGTTCTCAGACGTTGAACCCCAACGCCCGAAGCTGATCGCGGCCGTCGTCCGTGATCTTGTCCGGGCCCCACGGCGGCATCCACACCCAGTTGATGCGGAGTTCGTTGACGAGGCCGTCCGTCGCGGACTTGGCCTGGTCCTCGATGACGTCCGTCAGCGGGCAGGCCGCCGAGGTGAGGGTCATGTCGATGGTGGCGATGTTGGCGTCGTCGATGTGCACGCCGTAGATCAGGCCGAGGTTGACGACGTCGATGCCCAGTTCGGGGTCGACGACGTCGAGGAGGGCCTCGCGGACCTCCTCCTCGGAGGCGGGCTTGATCTCCATGGTCTCGGTGTCACTCATGCCGTCTTCCTTTCCGCGTCGGAGTCGGCTCCGCCCAGGGCCTGGGCCGTCGCGTCCTTCCACGCCATCCAGCTGAGGAGGGCGCACTTCACCCGTGCCGGGTACTTGGAGACACCGGCGAACGCGATCGCGTCCTCCAGTACCTCCTCCATCGCGTCGTCGGGCTCGATCCTGCCCTTGGACTGCATCAGCTCCAGGAAGGTCTCCTGGATCTTCTGCGCCTCGGACAACTCCTTGCCGACGAGGAGGTCGTTCAGCACGGAGGCCGATGCCTGACTGATCGAGCAGCCCTGGCCCTCGTAGGAGATGTCCGTGATCTGCTCGCCGTCGTACTTCACGCGCAGCGTGATCTCGTCGCCGCACGTCGGGTTGACGTGGTGCACCTCGGCGTCGCCATCCCGCAAGCCCCGGCCGTGCGGGTGCTTGTAGTGGTCCAGGATGACTTCCTGGTACATCGAATCCAGCTTCACGGTCTCAGTTCACGTCCCTCAGCCGAAGAAGTTCCGTACGTGCTCCAAGCCGTCGACCAGTGCGTCGATCTCGGCCGGCGTGGAGTACAGATAGAACGACGCTCGCGTGGTCGCAGGAATTCCGTAGCGCAGGCAGACCGGTCGGGCGCAGTGGTGTCCGACCCGGACCGCGATGCCTTCCTCGTCCAGCACCTGGCCCACGTCGTGCGGGTGGATGTCACCGAGCGTGAACGAGATCGCCGCGCCCCGGTCCTCGGCCGTGGTGGGGCCGATGATCCGCAGGTCGGGGACGTCCAGCAAGCGCTTCACCGCGTACTCGGTCAGCGCGTGCTCATGGGCGAGGATCTTGTCCATGCCGATCGCCGACAGGTAGTCGATGGCCGCACCGAGACCGACCGCCTGGGCGATCGGCGGGGTGCCCGCCTCGAACTTGTGCGGGGCGGGAGCGTACGTCGACGAGTGCATCGACACGGTCTCGATCATCTCGCCGCCACCCAGGAACGGGGGGAGGTCTTCGAGCAGCTCCTGGCGGCCCCAGAGGACGCCGATGCCGGTCGGACCGCACATCTTGTGGCCGGTGAAGGCCACGAAGTCGGCCTGGAGGGCCTGCACGTCCAGCGGCATGTGCGGCGCGGCCTGCGAGGCGTCGATCAGGACCAGGGCCCCGACCTCCTGCGCGCGGCGCACGATCTTCTCGACCGGGTTGACCGTGCCGAGGATGTTCGACACCAGGACGAAGGAGACGATCTTCGTCTTCTCCGTGATGATCTCGTCGATGTTCGAGAGGTCGAGGCGGCCGTCGTCCGTGAGGCCGAACCACTTCAGCTTCGCGCGCGTGCGCTGCGAGAGCAGCTGCCACGGCACGATGTTGGAGTGGTGCTCCATCTCGGTGATGACGATCTCGGTCTCGTGGTCCACGCGGTAGGGCTCGTCGGCCCAACCCAGCATGTTCGCAACGAGGTTGAGCGACTCGGAGGCGTTCTTGGTGAAGATCACCTCGTCGCGGCTGGGCGCGTTGATGAACGTCGCGACCTTGTCGCGCGCGCCCTCGTACAGCGCCGTGGCCTCCTCGGCGAGCACATGCACACCGCGGTGGACGTTGGCGTTGTAGCGCTCGTAGTACTCGTTCAGGGCGTCGAGCACCTGGCGCGGCTTCTGCGAGGTCGCCGCGTTGTCCAGGTACACAAGCTTCTTACCGTCGTGAACCGTGCGGTCCAGGATGGGGAAGTCCTTGCGGAGCGCCTCGGTGTCGAGGAGGCCGGAAAGCCCCTGGCGGGCCACTGTCACGCTGATACGCCACCCTTCGTGTAGGCCTCGTAGCCCTCGTTCTCCAGCTTGTCGGCGAGTTCGGCGCCGCCGGACTCGACGATCCTGCCGCCGGAGAAGACGTGCACGAAGTCGGGCTTGATGTAGCGCAGGATGCGCGTGTAGTGCGTGATCAGCAGGGTGCCGACCTCACCGGTCTCGCGGACTCGGTTGACGCCCTCGGAGACGACGCGCAGGGCGTCGACGTCCAGGCCGGAGTCGGTCTCGTCGAGGATCGCGATCTTCGGCTTGAGCAGCTCCAGCTGAAGGATCTCGTGGCGCTTCTTCTCACCGCCGGAGAAGCCCTCGTTGACGTTGCGCTCGGCGAAGGCCGGGTCCATGGAGAGGCGCTCCATGGTCTCCTTGACCTCCTTCACCCACGTACGCAGCTTGGGGGCCTCACCGCGGATGGCGGTGGCGGACGTACGGAGGAAGTTGGAGACGGACACACCGGGGACCTCGACCGGGTACTGCATCGCGAGGAACAGGCCGGCGCGGGCGCGCTCGTCGACGGACATCTCCAGGACGTCCTCGCCGTCGAGGGTGACGGTGCCGCCGGTGATCGTGTACTTCGGGTGGCCCGCGAGCGAGTAGGCGAGGGTCGACTTGCCGGAGCCGTTCGGGCCCATGATGGCGTGGGTCTCGCCCTGCTTCACGGTGAGGTCGACGCCCTTGAGGATCTCCTTCGTGGCGTTGTCGGCCTCGACGGTGACGTGCAGGTCGTGGATTTCAAGCGTTGCCATGGGTTCCTCAGGACTCCTGGGTGAGGGAGGCGCGTACGTCAACGAGGACGCTGCCCCCTTCGATCTGTACGGGGTAAACGGGTACGGGGCGCGTGGCGGGAAGGCCGGACGGCTTGCCGGTGCGCAGGTCGAACGCGGAGCCGTGCAGCCAGCACTCGATCTGGCAGTCCTCCACGTCGCCCTCGGAGAGCGAGACGTTCGCGTGCGAGCAGATGTCGTTGATCGCGAACACCTCCCCTCCGGTCTTCACGACCGAGACCGGCGTGCCGTCGAGTTCCACCCGCTTCGGGGTGTCCTCCTCCAGCTCGTCGAGGCCACAGGCGCGTACGAAGGTCATCAGACCGACGCCTCCAGCTCCGCGTCGATCTTCTCCAGCAGCCGCTCCTGGATGTCGGCGACACCGATCTGCTGGACCAGCTCGGCGAAGAAGCCGCGGACCACCAGGCGTCGGGCGTCGTCGGCGGGGATGCCGCGGGCCATCAGGTAGAAGAGCTGCTCGTCGTCGAAGCGGCCGGTCGCGGAGGCGTGTCCGGCGCCGACGATCTCGCCGGTCTCGATCTCCAGGTTCGGCACGGAGTCGACGCGGGCGCCGTCGGTCAGCACGAGGTTGCGGTTCATCTCGTACGTGTCGGTGCCCTCGGCGGTGGCCTCGATGAGGACGTCGCCGATCCACACCGCGTGGGCGCCCTCGCCCTGGAGCGCGCCCTTGTAGACGGCGTTGGACTTGCAGTGCGGGACGTTGTGGTCGACCAGGAGGCGGTGCTCCTGGTGCTGGCCGGCGTCCGTGAAGTACAGGCCGAACAGCTCGGCCTCGCCGCCGGGTCCGGCGTAGGCCACGCGCGGGTGCAGTCGTACGAGGTCGCCGCCGAAGGTGACGACGAACGACTTGAACGTGGCGTCCCGGCCGATCAGGGCGTTGTGCTGGCCGACGTGCACGGCCTTGTCGTCCCAGTCCTGGACGGAGACGACGGTGAGCTTGGCGCCGTCGCCGACGATGTAGTCGACGTTGGCGGCGAGGACCGCGTCACCGGTGTGGTCGATGACGACGACGGCCTCGGCGAAGGCTCCCAGCTCGATGACCTGGTGGCCGTAGGCGACGCCGCCCTCGCCATGCACGACGATGCGGATCGGCTCGGTCAGGACCGTCTCCGTGGGGACGGTGACGACCGAGGCCTTCTCGAAGGACGAGTAGGCCTGCGCGGCCACGCGGTCCACCGGGGTGCCGGCCTTGCCGAGTCGCGCGTCGTCACGGCCGACGGTCTCCACGGTGACCCCCTCGGGGGTCCCGATGGCGACCTTCACGCCGTCGCCGGTGGCGACCGCGGTGCCGTCGTGCAGCCCGCGCAGGCGCTCCAGCGGGGTGAACCGCCACTCCTCCTCGCGGCCGTGGGGGACCGGGAAGTCCGCCACGTCGAAGGAGGGGGGCGCGCTCATGCGCGTGGCGACGGTCGACTCGGCGGCCACCGCGATCGATCCGGCGGTGGTGGAAGATCCCACCGTGGAGTTCTGAGCCTCAGCCATGGCTGTCGTAGTGCTCGCTTTCTGTGATCAAGAAGTGTGCCGGCAGACGGTCGCGGTCAGCCGACCGAGCCTTCCATCTGGAGCTCGATCAGCCGGTTGAGTTCGAGCGCGTACTCCATCGGCAGCTCCTTGGCGATCGGCTCGACGAAGCCGCGCACGATCATCGCCATCGCCTCGAACTCGGTCATGCCCCGGCTCATCAGGTAGAAGAGCTGGTCGTCGCTGACCTTGGAGACGGTCGCCTCGTGGCCCATGGACACGTCGTCCTCGCGGACGTCCACGTACGGGTACGTGTCCGAGCGGGAGATCGTGTCGACGAGCAGCGCGTCGCACAGCACGTTCGACTTGGAGCCGTGCGCGCCCTCGCCGATCTCGACGAGACCGCGGTAGGACGTACGACCGCCGCCGCGCGCCACCGACTTGGAGACGATGTTGGAGGACGTGTTCGGCGCCATGTGGACCATCTTGGAGCCGGCGTCCTGGTGCTGGCCCTCGCCCGCGAAGGCGATGGAGAGGGTCTCGCCCTTGGCGTGCTCGCCCATCAGGTAGACGGCCGGGTACTTCATGGTGACCTTGGAACCGATGTTGCCGTCGATCCACTCCATGGTCGCGCCCTCGTACGCCACGGCGCGCTTGGTGACCAGGTTGTAGACGTTGTTCGACCAGTTCTGGATGGTCGTGTAGCGGCAGCGGCCGCCCTTCTTCACGATGATCTCGACCACCGCGGAGTGCAGGGAGTCCGAGGAGTAGATCGGCGCCGTACAACCCTCGACGTAGTGCACGTAGGCGCCCTCGTCGACGATGATCAGCGTCCGCTCGAACTGGCCCATGTTCTCCGTGTTGATACGGAAGTAGGCCTGGAGCGGGATCTCGACGTGCACGCCCTTCGGCACGTAGATGAAGGAGCCGCCGGACCACACGGCGCTGTTCAGCGACGCGAACTTGTTGTCACCGACCGGGATGACGGTCCCGAAGTACTCCTTGAAGAGCTCCGGGTGCTCCTTCAGCGCGGTGTCGGTGTCCATGAAGATGACACCCTGCGCCTCAAGCTCTTCGTTGATCTGGTGGTAGACGACCTCGGACTCGTACTGCGCGGCGACACCGGCGACGAGGCGCTGCTTCTCCGCCTCCGGGATGCCGAGCTTGTCGTACGTGTTCTTGATGTCCTCGGGCAGGTCCTCCCAGGACTCCGCCTGCTTCTCCGTGGAGCGCACGAAGTACTTGATGTTGTCGAAGTCGATGCCGGAGAGGTCGGAGCCCCAGTTCGGCATGGGCTTCTTCTCGAACAGGCGCAGGCCCTTGAGACGGAGCTTGGTCATCCACTCCGGCTCGTTCTTCTTGCCGGAGATGTCCCGGACGACGTCCTCGTTGATGCCGCGCTTGGCGGAGGCACCGGCCACGTCGGAGTCGGCCCAGCCGTATTCGTACGTGCCCAGACCTTCAAGCTCGGGGTGGGCGGTCTCCTCGATGGGGAGCGTCATGCGGGGTTCCTCCCGGCGGTACGTGCAGATGAGTCAGATGGATCGGAAACGGTCTTGGAATTCTTCGGGATAAACGTGGTGCACACGCCGTCGCCATGGGCGATGGTGGCCAGTCGCTGGACATGGGTGCCGAGCAGTTGGGAAAAGAGCTCGGTCTCCGCCTCGCACAGTTGCGGAAACTGCTCGGCGACATGGGCGACCGGGCAGTGGTGCTGGCAGAGCTGCTCACCGACCGGTGCGCTACGCGCCGTAGCAGCGTACCCGTCCACGCTCAGGGCCTTGGCCAGGGCTTCCGCGCGGTTCTCGGGCGCGGCGGCCTCGACGACCTTGCGGTAGGCGATGGCCTGGGCCGCCATGCGGTCGCGGGCGAAGGCGACGACGGCCTCGTCCCCGCCCTCACGCTGGGCGATCCAGCGCAGCGCGTCCGCGGCGAGCTTGTCGTAGGACTGGTCGAAGGCGTCACGGCCGCAGTCGGTCAGGGCGAACACCTTCGCGGGGCGGCCGCGCGTACGCGCTCCGTAGACCCGCTGCTCACGTGCTTCCACGACGTCGTCGGCGACGAGTGCGTCGAGATGACGGCGTACGGCGGCCTGGGTCAGCCCCAGCCGACCGGCGAGGTCGGTCACGGTCGACGGGCCGTGGTCCAGGATGGAGCGCGCGACGCGGTTGCGGGTGGACCGCTCACCGGTCGCGAGTTCCTCCTGCGGAGCCTCGCCAACGTTTTTCACAACGCCATTGTTGCGTAATTCCTCAGAGGCAGGCAACCCGCGTCCGGCGGACGGACGGTGCGCTGCATCACTTAGGCATACCTAATCTGACCTGCGGGAACGATCTTTGATCGATCAATTCACTGGCGTCACCGACCCCCTTCGAGGACACTCCACGACCATGCCGACACCCCCTCCCACCGGCCCACTTGTCACCCGGGACACAGTCGCCGCACAACTGCGCGAACTGGGCGTGCGCCCCGGCGAGACCCTCCTCGCGCACACCTCCCTCAGCTCCCTCGGATGGGTCTGCGGAGGCGCCGTGTCGCTCGTCCAGGGACTCCTCGACGCCATCGCCCCGGACGGCACCCTGGTCGTCCCCACCCAGACCGGCGACCTCTCGGACCCGGCCCAGTGGGGAAACCCGCCGGTCCCCCGCGAGTGGTGGGACACCATCCGCACGTCCATGCCGTCCTACGACCCCCTCGTCACGCCCTCACGAGGCGTCGGCATCGTCCCGGAGACCGTGCGCACCTGGCCCGGCGCCGAGCGCTCCGCGCACCCGCAGACCTCCTTCGCGGCGATCGGTCCCCGCGCGGGCGAGATCCTCGACGGCCACGCGACCGACTGCCGGCTCGGCGAGCGCAGCCCGCTGGCCCGCCTGGAGGGCCTCGACGCGCGCGTGCTGCTGCTCGGCGCGGGCTACGACGCCTGCACGAGCTTCCATCTCGCCGAGTACCGCATAGCCTCCCCGCTGGTCCAGGTCGGCCGCCCCGGTGCGGACGGCTGGGAGACGGTGACCGAGGTGTCGATCACCTCCGACCACTTCGACGAACTGGGCCACGACTTCGAACGGGACCGTCCGGTCCTCCGGGGGAAGGTGGGCGCGGCCGACGTACGCCTGTTCCCGGTGGCGGACGCCGTGGCGTACGCGGAACGGTGGCTGCCGCTGCACCGCCCCCGTGAGGAGGAGATCCCGTCCGGGGGAGATCCCGCACCCGCCCGCCTGAGGCGCGGGCCGCGTACCTAGACTCGGGCCCATGCGAAGTGAGCCCGTGGTCCAGGTCCAGGCCCTGGTGAAGCGGTACGGCACGAAGACCGCGGTGAACGGCCTCGACCTGGTGGCCGATGCGGGTGTCACCGCCGTGCTCGGTCCCAACGGGGCGGGCAAGACGACCACGGTCGAGACCTGCGAGGGGTACCGGAAGCCGGATTCCGGCACGGTGCGCGTCCTGGGCCTCGACCCGGTCCGCGAGTCCGCCGCACTGCGCCCCAGGATCGGCGTGATGCTCCAGTCCGGCGGCGTCTACTCGGGCGCCCGCGCCGACGAGATGCTCCGCCACATCGCCGAGCTGCACGCGCACCCGCTGGACGTGGACGCGCTCATCGAACGCCTGGGGCTCGGCAGTTGCGGCCGCACGACGTACCGCCGACTGTCCGGCGGCCAGCAGCAGCGCCTCGCACTCGCGATGGCCGTCGTAGGCCGCCCGGAGTTGGTCTTCCTGGACGAGCCGACGGCGGGCCTCGACCCACAGGCCCGCCGCGCGACCTGGGACCTGGTCAGAGACCTGCGCACGGACGGCGTCTCGGTCATCCTCACGACCCACCACATGGACGAGGCCGAGCAGCTCGCCGACGACGTGGCGATCATCGACGCGGGCAAGGTCATCGCGCACGGCTCCCCCGAGGACCTGTGCCGGGGCGGCGCCGAGAACACGCTCCGCTTCGGCGGTCGTCCCGGCCTCGACGTCGGCTCCCTCCTGAAGGCTCTCCCGGCCGACTCCACGGCCGTCGAACTGACCCCGGGCTCCTACCGCGTCGGCGGCAAGGTCGACCCGCAACTGCTCGCCACGGTCACCTCCTGGTGTGCGCAGCACGGGGTGATGCCGGAGAAGATCTCGGTCGAACGGCACACCCTGGAGGACGTTTTCCTGGAGCTGACCGGCAAGGAGCTGCGCTCATGACGACGACTGTTCCGGGGACCTACACCCCGCGGCCCGGGGCGGCCCCGCTCCCCCGCATGATCGCGGCACAGGCGGCCCTCGAAACGAAGATGCTCCTACGGAACGGCGAGCAGCTCCTCCTCACGGTGGTCATCCCGACCCTCCTGCTGGTCCTGTTCAGCTCGGTGGACATCGTCGACACCGGCAAGGGCAAGTCCGTCGACTTCCTCACCCCCGGCATCCTGGCCCTCGCCGTGATGTCGACGGCGTTCACGGGCCAGGCCATCGCGACGGGCTTCGAGCGCCGCTACGGCGTCCTGAAGCGCCTCGCGTCCTCGCCGCTCCCCCGCTGGGGCCTGATGACCGCGAAGACGGCGGCGGTGCTGGTCACGGAGATCCTCCAGATCATCCTGCTGACGGCGATCGCCTTCGCGCTCGGCTGGTCCCCGCACGGCAACCCCTTCGCGGTCTTCCTCCTGCTGATCCTGGGGACGGCGGCCTTCTCGGGCCTGGGCCTGCTGATGGCGGGCACCCTGAAGGCGGAGGCGACGCTGGCCGCCGCGAACCTGGTGTTCCTGCTGCTGCTCGTCGGCGGCGGGGTCATCGTGCCGATGGACAAGTACCCGTCGGGGGTTCAGGACGCGCTGGGGCTGCTGCCGATCTCGGCACTGTCGGACGGCTTGCGGGACGTGTTGCAGCACGGGGCCGGGATGCCGTGGGGCGACCTGGGGATCCTGGGCGTGTGGGCGGTCGTGGGGCTGGCGGCGGCCGGGACGTTCTTCCGCTGGGAGTGAGCGCCGTACTCCGACGCCGGGGACCCTCGTGAACGCGTGCACAAGCACCCCCCTACGATGGTCCCCGTGCCAAACGTGACCCCCGCCGACGTCGTAGCCGCCGCGCGCAACCCCCTCGCCTTCATCGCCGCACGTTGGACCCCGGATCCCCGGACGGTCCGACGGGCCGCTCTCGCCGCGCTCGTCATGTCGGTGGTCATCGTGGTCACCGGCGGTGCCGTGCGGCTGACGGGTTCCGGGCTCGGCTGCCCGACCTGGCCCAAGTGCACGGACGACTCGCTGACCACCACCAGCGCGATGGGCTTCCACGGTGCCATCGAGTTCGGCAACCGGATGCTGACGTACGTCCTGTGCGCCGCCGTCGGCTGGGCGATCATCGCCGCGCGCTCGGAGAAGCCGTACCGCCGCACCCTCACCCGGCTGGGCTGGGCGCAGTTCTGGATCGTGATGAGCAACGCGATCCTCGGCGGCATCGTGGTGCTGGTCGGCCTCAACCCGTACACGGTCGCGGCCCACTTCCTGCTCACCACGGCGCTCATCGCGGTCGCCGCGCTGATGTGGCAGCGCAGCCGGGAGGGCGACGGGGAACCCAAGCCGCTGGTCGGCAAGGCCGTGCAGCAGCTGGTGTGGTTCCTGGTCACCGCCTCCGTGCTGCTGATCGCGGTCGGCACGGTGGTCACCGGCGCGGGCCCGCACGCGGGCGACTCCAAGGAGGTCGAACGGATCCCGATCGACTGGGAGACGGTCGCCAAGCTGCACGCGGTGCTCGCCTGGATCGTGGTCACGCTGACGTTCGCCCTGTGGTTCGTCCTCAAGGCGGTCGACGCCCCCAAGGGCCCCCTGGACCGCACCCGCGACCTGTTCCTGATCCTGCTCGCCCAGGGCGTCATCGGTTACGTCCAATACTTCACGAACCTCCCCGAGGCCCTGGTCGGCCTGCACATGTTCGGCGCCTGCCTGGTGTGGATCGGGGTGCTGCGGGTGCTGCTGTCGCTGCGCGAGCGGCCGGAGGTCGTGGCCGACCTGCCGGGCCCGTCGGTGGAACAGTCACTGCCCACGCGCGCGTGAAGCGTCACCCGTAATAAATGGCTCACCCGTAGCGCGTCACCAAGTCGTCGATCGCCGGGCCCAGATAGGCCCGGGTCAGCTCCGCCCTGCGGTGGAGCCAATCGCCCTCTACGGAGGCGGCGGACGGGACCGTGTCGTCGTAACGCCGCCGTACGACGTCCTCCACGACCTCCACCGGAGCGCCGAGCGCGGGCAGCAGGTCGAGGGCCTCGCGCTTGGTGATCAGGCGGCCGTCCCGTCTGGTGACGGTCGCGCGGGCGAAGGTGGTCAGGCCCACGTCGACCCAGCCGTTCTCAAGCCAGATCTGCGGCTTGTCGACGGCCGGCCGCCAGAACTCCCGCTGGTCCCGTACGACGAACTCGGCCAGTTCCTGGTCCGTCACGGCCGGCAGCAGGTCCTTCGGTGATCCGCCGTGCAACACCCGCCCGAATTCGTGCAGTTCACGTCGTGTGACCGGCGTGACGGGCCGGCGGGTGACGTGGTCGTGGGCCCAGGTGAGATGGCGCTGGTTCGGGGCGTCCTGCGTTCCCGGGGCGAGGTAGCTGCAGTGCAGCCGGACGGCGAGGGGATCGGTGCGCAGCCCGCGGTGCAGGGCGACGAGTTGTCGGGCGGTGCTCGGCTTGAGGGGATGGTCGAGGATGGCTATCAGGTCCAGGTCGCTGCGGCCCTCCTGGTAGTCGCCCCCGCCGAGCGAACCGTGGGCCCACACGGCGACAGGCTCCAGGGGGGCCAGTTCGTTCAGGAAGCGGTCGAGCAACGCGTCGGTCGGCATGGGCCCAGTCTGTACAGCTCACTCCAGCCCGTACACCCTCTTTGCGTTGCCGACCGCGATCAGTCCCGCGACCCGTTGCGCGTCGGCCGGTGACCAGGCCCCCTCGGCGACCCAGGTACCGAGCACCCGCGCGAGCGCCTCACGGAACAGCCGCGCTCCCACGACGTGCAGTTCGGGCAGTCCGTGGGCCCCGCTGGAGAAGAGGATCTTGCCGAAGGGGGCCAGTTCCAGGATCTCGGCGAGCACGGTCGCGGCGCGGGCGCCGGTGCGGACGAGCGCGGCGCCGGAGTCGGCGTAGACATGCGGGAAGACGCCGGCGAGGTGAGCCGCGTGCCGGTGGTACGGATAGCTGTGCAGCAGCACCAGGTCCGTGCCGAGGCCGGCCGTCGCCCGCACGAAGTCGGTGAGCAGGACGGGGTCGGTGCGGTCGATGCGGACGCCCGGTTCGCCCAATCCGGCGTGCAGTTGGAGCGGCAGACCGGACGCCACGGCGATCCACAGCAGATGCCGTAGCAGCACCGGGTCGCTGAGCGTTCCGCCCACCCTGCGCCCGGCCAGCCAGCGGGCCGCCGCGCCCCGCACCTCACCGGACCCGGGCGGTTCGGGTGCGAGGGCGAGGCCGTGCCGTACGCCCGCCACGGAGGTGAAGGCGACCGCGCTGCCCGCCGCGCCGTGGACCGACTCGGCGAGGTTGGCGAGGAAGGACTCGACGGTGCCGGAGGTGTCGGCGACCTGTTCGGCGAGGAGTTCCAGGCGGACGATCTCCCGGGCGTCCGCCTGGCCCGCGGTCGCCATCTCGGCGGGTCCTGTGAGGTCGCCGGGCAGGCCGGTGTCGATCAGATACGTCGTGATGCCACTGCCGCGCAGCAGCCTGCGGCCCGCTTCGAGTACGCCGAGTTCACGGCGCCGGGCGAGATAGCGGGCGGGTGGGCAGTGCGGCTCCAGGCCGAGCAGGGGTGGGCACCATCGTCGTACGGCGAAGCCCGTCTGGGTGTCGAAGAGGGTGGTGCCGGCTGCGGGTGGGCCCTCGGTGCGGGCGAGTTGGGCCTCGAAGGTGCCGAGGCCCAGCTCCGTTCTCAGGACGCCGTGGCAGTACTGGTCCACGAGGGACGTCGTTTCGATCATCCGGACTCCCCGTGGCTGGACCGTGTGTTCCTGAGGTCCTAACGGGTGAATCGGGTGTGAGGTGTTGCTGGGACACACCCCGTGTGAGGGGACGCCAGGAGGGAGGGGTGCGGGTTCGTCAGCGATCTACGGTTCGTTGTGGCTGGTCGCGCCCACGCGGCGGAGCCGCAGATCGATACAGCCTCGCGCCCCTTTGGGGCGCTACCCGCCCACCTGGATGCCTGCCATGCGCTTCCACTCGTACGGGCCCGTCTTCACCTTGGCCGCGAACTCGCCGTCGAAGTTCTCATGGACGGTGATCCCGGACTTCTCGACGGCCTGCCGGGCGATCTCGTAGGTCGTGGCGACCAGGTCGCCCCAGCCGCCGTCCTCGCCGACGAGGACGATGCGGGCGCCGCGTTCGCCGATGTACGCGACCTGGGCCTCGGCCCCGCCGTGTGCCTTGGAGAAGGTGCCGATCTGCTGGGCGAGGCGGGCCACCTGGCGCTCGGCCTTCGCGTCAACCTGCTGCGTGTCTGCCATGGCCAGGATGCTACCGATGGGTAGATCGAACGGCGACGGGCGGGGTGAGTGACTCCTACCTCAGGAAAGGGTCCACCGCGATCGACACGAACAGGATCGACACATAGGTGATCGACCAGTGGAACAGCCGCATCTCCTTGAGCTTGCCGCCGGTCACCTCGCCCTTGGCGCGGTTCTGGAGGCCGTGGGCCTCCCAGAGCCAGAAGCCGCCGGCCAGGAGCGCGACCGTCGTGTAGAACCAGCCCGTGTAGCCGAGCAGGGGCAGGAGCAGCGAGATGCCGACCATCGCCCAGCTGTAGAGGACGATCTGGCGGGCGACGACCTTGTTCGAGGCGACGACCGGGAGCATCGGAACGCCCACGCGCGCGTAGTCGTCGCGGACCTTCATGGACAGCGGCCAGTAGTGCGGCGGCGTCCAGAGGAACATCACCCCGAAGAGGATGATCGGCGCCCACGACATGGAGTCCGTGACGGCCGACCAGCCGATGAGCACCGGGAGGCAGCCGGCGATGCCGCCCCACACGATGTTCTGCGAGGTACGGCGCTTGAGGATCATCGTGTAGACGACGACGTAGAAGAGGAGTGCTCCGAGCGCGAGCCAGGCGGACAGCCAGTTGACGGTCAGGCCGAACATCAGCGTCGAGATGACGCCGAGCGAGATGCCGAAGGCGAGGCACTCGCGGGGGCTGACCATGCCGGTGACCAGGGGGCGCTGCGAGGTGCGGTCCATGAGCGCGTCGATGTCGCGGTCGATGTACATGTTGAGCGCGTTGGCGCCACCGGCGGACAGATAGCCGCCGACGCAGGTGAGGAGGACCAGCTTGAGGTCCGGCACACCCTGCTGGGCCAGGAACATCACCGGAACGGTGGTGATCAGCAGCAGCTCGATGATCCGCGGCTTGGTCAACGCCACGAACGCCATGACCCGGGCCCCGATCGGCCGCCGGCTCGGGCTCTGGCTCGCCCCGACAATCCCCGCTGGACGGGATTCAACGGCCGTCACGCACACCCCTGACAGAGACATCCCAGCAAGCCTTCGGGTGTGAACTCCCCGTAAAGGCTCACGCGTACCACGCCACTGTAGACGTTGCCCAGACCCGGACATTCGCGGGGGTGGGGTCGTGTTGGACGGCACCCCCGGAAGAGCTGATCGCCACTCTGTTGAGCACTCGAACGAGCACCTCCGTATTCAGTTGCCGAATGCGAAACGGACCAGTCGGGAGGCGGATCCGCGAGACTCCCGGCAGTCTGGAATGACTCGAAAAAATGCACGTTCTTACGGGGGTAGGCTCGACAACGGCCGGTGGGCGCCGCGTGCACCGGCATTCGACATGCGTGACATGTGGAGAGGAGCCCTGACCCAGGGTGAGCACCAAGCCGACCACAACAGACCTCGACTGGACCGAGTTGGACCAGCGCGCGGTGGACACCGCGCGCGTCCTGGCAGCCGATGCCGTACAGAAGGTCGGTAACGGCCATCCCGGTACGGCGATGAGCCTGGCCCCGGCCGCGTACACCCTCTTCCAGAAGGTGATGCGCCACGACCCCGCCGACGCCGACTGGGTGGGGCGCGACCGGTTCGTACTGTCCGCCGGTCACTCGTCCCTGACCCTCTACACGCAGCTCTACCTGGCCGGGTTCGGCCTGGAGCTGGCCGACCTCGAAGCGTTCCGCACATGGGGCTCCAAGACTCCGGGGCACCCCGAGTACGGCCACACCACCGGCGTGGAGACGACGACGGGCCCGCTGGGCCAGGGTGTCGCCAACGCGGTGGGCATGGCCATGGCCGCCCGCTACGAGCGCGGCCTGTTCGACCCGGACGCCCCGCAGGGCGAGTCCCCGTTCGACCACTTCATCTTCGCGATCGCCGGTGACGGCTGCCTCCAGGAGGGCATCTCCGCGGAGGCGTCCTCCATGGCGGGCCACCAGGAGCTCGGCAACCTCGTCCTCCTGTGGGACGACAACCACATCTCCATCGAGGGCGACACCGAGACCGCGGTCTCCGAGGACACGGTCAAGCGCTACGAGGCCTACGGCTGGCACGTCCAGCGCGTCGCCCCGAAGCCGGACGGCGACCTCGACCCGCACGCCATCTACAACGCCATCGAGGCCGCGAAGAAGGTGACGAACAAGCCGTCGTTCATCGCGATGCGCTCGATCATCGCCTGGCCCGCGCCGCACGCGCAGAACACCGAGGCCGCGCACGGCTCGGCGCTCGGCGCGGACGAGGTCGCGGCCACCAAGCGGGTCCTCGGCTTCGACCCGGAGAAGTCCTTCGACGTCTCCGACGAGGTCCTCAAGCACACCCGCCAGGCGCTGGACCGGGGCCGCGAGGCGAAGGCCGCGTGGGACCCGTCGTACCAGGAATGGCGCACCGCCAACCCGGAGCGGGCGGCCGAGTACGACCGCATCCGCGCGGGCGAGCTGCCGGCCGGCTGGGAAGAGCAGCTTCCCGCCTTCGAGACGGGCAAGTCCGTCGCCACCCGTGCCGCGTCCGGCAAGGTGCTCCAGGCGCTCGGCGCGGTCATCCCGGAACTGTGGGGCGGCTCGGCCGACCTCGCGGGCTCGAACAACACGACGATCGACAAGACGTCGTCGTTCCTCCCGGCGGACAACCCGCTGCCGGAGGCGAACCCGTACGGCCGCACGATCCACTTCGGCATCCGCGAGCACTCCATGGGCGCGGAGCTGAACGGCATCACGCTGCACGGCAACACGCGCGCCTACGGCGGTACGTTCCTCGTCTTCTCCGACTACATGCGCAACGCCGTACGACTGTCGGCGCTGATGCACCTGCCGGTGACGTACGTGTGGACGCACGACTCCGTCGGTCTCGGCGAGGACGGCCCGACCCACCAGCCGGTCGAGCACCTGGCCTCGCTGCGCGCCATCCCGGGCCTGAACGTGGTCCGCCCGGCCGACGCCAACGAGACGGCCATCGCCTGGCGCGAGGTCCTGCGCCGCTACACGAAGGTCTACGGCGAGGGCGCTCCGCACGGTTTCGCGCTGACGCGCCAGGGTGTGCCCACGTACGACGCCAACGAGGACACCGCCAAGGGCGGCTATGTGCTGTTCGAGGCGTCCACGGGTACGCCCGAGGTGATCCTCATCGGTACGGGTTCCGAGGTGCACGTGGCCGTCGAGGCGCGTGAGCAGTTGGAGGCCTCCGGGGTTCCGACGCGGGTCGTGTCCATGCCCTGTGTGGAGTGGTTCGACGCGCAGGACCAGGGGTACCGGGACAGCGTGCTGCCGCCGTCCGTCAAGGCGCGGGTCGCGGTCGAGGCCGGGATCGGTCTGACCTGGTACCGGTTCGTCGGGGACGCCGGTCGCATCGTTTCCCTGGAGCACTTCGGGGCTTCCGCCGACGGCAAGGTGCTCTTCCAGGAGTTCGGCTTCACTGCCGAGAACGTGGCCGAGAAGGCCCGGGAATCCATCGCCGCCGCCCAGAGCTGACGCTGACAAACGACACGTAGGAGATGCATTTTCCATGACAGACGCACTCAAGCGCCTCTCCGAGGAAGGCGTCGCGATCTGGCTGGACGACCTGTCGCGCAAGCGGATCACGTCCGGCAACCTCGCCGAACTGATCGACCAGCAGCACGTCGTGGGCGTCACCACCAACCCGTCGATCTTCCAGAAGGCCATCTCGTCGGGCGACGGATACGAGCAGCAGCTCACCGACCTCGCCGCCCGCAAGGTGACCGTCGAGGAAGCCATCCGCATGATCACGACGGCGGACGTCCGTGACGCCGCCGACATCCTGCGTCCGGTCTACGACACGAGCGGCGGCCAGGACGGCCGGGTCTCCATCGAGGTCGACCCGCGCCTGGCGCACAACACGGCGGCGACCATCGCCGAGGCCAAGCAGCTGGCCTGGCTGGTGGACCGGCCGAACACCCTGATCAAGATCCCGGCCACCCGGGCGGGTCTGCCGGCGATCGCCGAGACCATCGGCCTCGGCATCAGCGTCAACGTCACGCTGATCTTCTCGCTGGCGCGCTACCGCGAGGTCATGGACGCGTTCGTCACCGGCCTGGAGAAGGCCAAGGAGCGCGGCCTGGACCTCTCCAAGATCCACTCCGTGGCGTCCTTCTTCGTGTCCCGCGTGGACACCGAGATCGACAAGCGGATCGACGCGCTGGGCACCGACGAGGCCAAGGCCGCCCGCGGCAAGGCCGGTCTCGCCAACGCGCGGCTCGCCTACGAGGCGTACGAGGAGGTCTTCTCCTCGGACCGCTGGGCCGCTCTCGACAAGGCGCAGGCCAACAAGCAGCGTCCGCTGTGGGCCTCGACCGGCGTCAAGGACAAGGCGTACAAGGACACGCTGTACGTGGACGACCTGGTGGCGCCGAACACGGTGAACACCATGCCGGAGGCCACCCTTGAGGCCACCGACGACCACGGACAGATCACCGGCAACACCATCTCCGGCACGTACGAGCAGTCCCGCGCCGAGATCGCCGCCGTGGAAGCGCTCGGCATCTCGTACGACGAGGTCGTACAGCTGCTGGAGGACGAGGGCGTCGAGAAGTTCGAGGCGGCCTGGACCGACCTGCTCAAGTCGACCGAGGCGGAGCTTGCGCGCCTCGCCCCTTCGGAGGGCTGAAACCTTGTCGAGCAGCAACCCGCTGCGTGACCCCGCCGACCGACGGCTCCCGCGTATCGCGGGGCCGTCGGGCCTGGTCATCTTCGGCGTCACAGGCGATTTGTCACGCAAAAAGCTGATGCCCGCCGTGTACGACCTCGCCAACCGGGGTCTGCTGCCGCCGGGTTTCTCGCTCGTCGGCTTCGCCCGGCGCGAGTGGGCCCACGAGGACTTCGCACAGGAGGTCCACGACGCGGTCAAGGAGCACTCCCGCACGCCGTTCCGTGAGGAGGTCTGGCAGCAGCTCGTCCAGGGGATGCGCTTCGTCCAGGGCACCTTCGACGACGACGACGCGTTCGAGCGGCTGCGCGACACGATCGACGAACTGGACAAGGCGCAGGGCACGGGCGGCAACTTCGCCTTCTATCTGTCGGTGCCCCCGCGCTCGTTCCCGGTCGTCATCCAGCAGCTGAAGAAGCACGGTCTCGCCGACCAGGAGAAGGGTTCCTGGCGCCGCGCGGTCATCGAGAAGCCCTTCGGCCACGACCTCAAGTCGGCCGAGGACCTCAACAAGGTCGTGCACGAGGTGTTCGCCGCGGACCAGGTCTTCCGCATCGACCACTACCTCGGCAAGGAGACCGTCCAGAACATCCTGGCGCTCCGCTTCGCCAATACGATGTTCGAGCCGATCTGGAACCGGTCCTTCGTGGACCACGTGCAGATCACCATGGCCGAGGACATCGGCATCGGCGGCCGGGCCGGCTACTACGACGGCATCGGCGCAGCCCGTGACGTCATCCAGAACCACCTGCTCCAGCTGATGGCGCTGACCGCGATGGAGGAGCCGTCCTCCTTCTCCGCCGACGCGCTGGCCGCCGAGAAGGAGAAGGTGCTCGGCGCGGTACGGCTGCCGAAGGACCTGGGCAGGAACACGGTCCGCGGGCAGTACGCGGAGGGCTGGCAGGGCGGCGAGAAGGCCGTCGGCTACCTCCAGGAGGACGGTATCGACCCCAAGTCGAAGACCGACACCTACGCCGCCATCAAGGTCGAGGTCGACAACCGCCGCTGGGCGGGCGTCCCCTTCTACCTGCGCACCGGCAAGCGTCTGGGCCGCCGCGTCACCGAGATCGCGGTGGTCTTCCAGCGCGCCCCGCACTCCCCCTTCGACCAGACGGCGACGGAGGAGCTGGGCCAGAACGCGATCGTCTTCCGCGTCCAGCCCGACGAGGGCGTCACGGTCCGCTTCGGCTCCAAGGTGCCCGGCACCTCGATGGAGATCCGGGACGTCTCCATGGACTTCGCCTACGGCGAGTCGTTCACGGAGTCCAGCCCCGAGGCGTACGAGCGCCTGATCCTCGACGTCCTGCTCGGCGACTCGAACCTCTTCCCGCGCACCGAGGAGGTCGAGCTCTCCTGGAAGATCCTCGACCCGATCGAGCAGTACTGGGACAAGCACGGCAAGCCCGCGCAGTACCAGTCCGGGACCTGGGGTCCGGTCGAGGCGGACGAAATGCTCGCACGAGAGGGACGGAGCTGGCGTCGGCCATGAAAATAGACCTCACCGACACCACTGCCAGCAAGATCAACAAGGGGCTGGTGAAAGCCCGCCGTGCCATCGGCACCCCGGCCGTCGGCATGGTGCTCACCCTCGTCGTCGTCACGGACGAGGAGAACGCCTACGACGCCCTGAAGGCCGCCAACGACGCGTCGCGTGAGCACCCCTCGCGCACACTCGTGGTCATCAAGCGCGTCTCGCGCTCACCTCGGGACCGCACCCAGTCCCGCCTCGACGCCGAGGTCCGGGTGGGCACGGACGCGGGCAGCGGCGAGACGGTCGTCCTGCGGCTCTACGGCGAGGTCTCCGACCACGCCCAGTCCGTGGTGCTGCCGCTGCTGCTGCCGGACGCGCCGGTGGTGGTCTGGTGGTCGGTGGACGCGCCGCGCGACCCGGCCAACGACCCGCTGGGCGCCCTGAGCCAGCGCCGGGTCACCGACAGCTACGCGGCCGAGAAGCCCGTCGACGAACTGCGGTCCCGCGCCGAGAGCTACGAGCCGGGCGACACCGACCTGGCCTGGGCCCGGGTCACCCCGTGGCGTTCGATGCTGGCCGCCGCGCTCGACCAGGTCGACTCGGAGATCGTCTCCGTCGAGGTGGCGGGCGAGGAGTCCAACCCGAGCGTCGAACTGCTCGCGATGTGGCTCGCCGACCGCCTCCACGTGCACGTCCGGCGGGCGGTCTCCGCGGGTCCCGGTCTGACCCAGGTGCGCCTGGAGACGACCGGCGGTCCCATCACGCTGCATCGCTCCGACGGGGCGATGGCCACCCTGGCGCTGCCCGGCCAGCCGGACCGCGCGGTGGCGCTCAAGCGCCGCGAGACGTCCGAGCTGCTCGCGGAGGAGCTGCGCCGGCTCGACCCGGACGACACCTACGCGTCCGCGCTGCGGTTCGGCGTGGACCGGCTGGGCGGCATCCAGTCGGCGGCGGAGCGGGCGGAGGCAGCGGCTCAGCCGGTGCCGGCGCTGCCGGTGCGCGCGGTGACGGAGCCGGCGGCGACCGGCGTGCGGCCGGCCGCCTCGGAGAGCGGGGACGCCGACCGGCCCACCCCCGCGAAGATGCCCCCGGTCAAGAAGGCTGATCCGCAGTGAGCACTCCCCAACTCGTCGTCCACCGCGACAAGGAACTGATGGCCCAGGCCGCCGCGGCCCGGCTGATCACGAAGATCGTGGACGCGCAGGCCTCGCGCGGCTACGCCTCGATCGTGCTCACCGGCGGTCGCAACGGCAACGGTCTGCTGGCAGCTCTGGCGGGTCAGCCCGCCCGGGACGCCGTCGACTGGGGCCGCCTCGACCTGTGGTGGGGCGACGAGCGGTTCCTGCCCGAGGGCGACCCGGAGCGCAATGTCACCCAGGCCCGTGAGGCACTGCTCGACGCGGTGCCGCTGGACCCGAAGCGCGTGCACGCCATGCCCGCGTCCGACGGCCTCTACGGCAACGACGTGGAGGCGGCGGCGGCAGGCTACGCCGAGGAACTCGCCCGGTCCGCCGGTCCCGAGAACCACGGTTCGGTCCCGACCTTCGACGTCCTGATGCTGGGCGTCGGCCCGGACACCCATGTGGCGTCGCTCTTCCCGGAGTTGCCCGCCGTACGGGAGACCGAGCGCACGGTCGTCGGCGTCCATGGCGCGCCCAAGCCGCCGCCGATCCGGGTCACGTTGACCCTTCCGGCGATCCGGTCGGCCCGCGAGGTGTGGCTGCTCGCGGCCGGCGAGGACAAGGCGGAGGCCGCGGCCATCGCCCTGTCCGGCGCGGGTGAGATCCAGGCACCGGCGGCCGGCGCGCAGGGCCGCGCCCGCACCCTGTGGCTGCTGGACGCGGCGGCGGCTTCCCAGCTGCCACGCGCGCTGTACCCGCCGGCTTCGGCCTGACACCGGCTGCTACACCGGCGGGGCGGGCAACCTGTTGAAGAGCCCGTACGACCTCGGTCGTACGGGCTCTTCCGTGTCTCAACGCCCGCGCAGCTCGCGGTACTTGGCGACCAGGGCCGTCGTCGACGCGTCCAGACCGGGCACGTCCGCGCCCTCGCTCAGGGCGGGTTCGACGCGCTTGGCGAGGACCTTGCCCAGCTCGACGCCCCACTGGTCGAAGGAGTCGATGTTCCAGACCGCGCCCTGCACGAACACCTTGTGCTCGTAGAGCGCGATCAACTGCCCGAGGACGGACGGGGTCAGCTCACGGGCCAGGATCGTCGTCGTGGGGTGGTTGCCCTTGAACGTCTTGTGCGGCACCAGCTCCTCGGGCACACCCTCCGCGCGCACCTCGTCCGGTGTCTTGCCGAACGCCAACGCCTGTGTCTGCGCGAAGAAGTTGGCCATCAGCAGATCGTGCTGCGCCTTGAGCCCGTCGCTCAACTCGGCCACCGGCTCGGCGAAGCCGATGAAGTCCGCCGGGATCAACTTCGTGCCCTGGTGGATGAGTTGGTAGTAAGCGTGCTGCCCGTTCGTCCCCGGGGTGCCCCACACCACCGGCCCCGTCTGCCAGTCGACCTCCTGGCCGTCCCGGCCCACGTACTTGCCGTTCGACTCCATGTCCAGCTGCTGGAGATACGCGGTGAACTTGGAGAGGTAGTGGCTGTACGGCAGCACCGCGTGCGACTGGGCGTCATGGAAGTTGCCGTACCAGACACCCAACAGGCCAAGGAGCAAAGGCACGTTGGACTCGGCGGGCGCGGTGCGGAAGTGCTCGTCGACGAGGTGGAAGCCGTCGAGCATCTCGCGGAAACGGTCCGGGCCGATGGCGATCATCAGCGACAGCCCGATCGCGGAGTCGTACGAGTACCGTCCGCCGACCCAGTCCCAGAACTCGAACATATTGGCCGTGTCGATGCCGAACTCGCTGACCTTCCCGGCGTTCGTCGACAGCGCCACGAAGTGCTTGGCGACGGCGTCCTGACCGGCCTTCAGCTCGGTGAGCAGCCAGTCGCGGGCGGAGGTCGCGTTGGTGATCGTCTCGATCGTGGTGAAGGTCTTGGACGCGATGATGAACAGCGTCTCCGCCGGGTCGAGGTCGTGGGTCGCCTCGTGCAGGTCGGCGCCGTCCACGTTCGACACGAACCGGACCGTCAGACCGCGGTCGGTGAAGCCGCGCAGCGCCTCGTAGGCCATCGCCGGACCGAGGTCGGAGCCGCCGATGCCGATGTTGACGACGTTGCGGATACGACGGCCCGTGTGACCGGTCCACTCGCCGGAGCGGACACGGTTCGCGAAGCCGGCCATCTTGTCGAGCACGGCGTGCACCTGCGGCACCACGTTCTCGCCGTCGACCTCGACCACCGCGTCACGCGGGGCGCGCAGCGCGGTGTGCAGGACCGCGCGGTCCTCGGTGACATTGATCTTCTCGCCGCGGAACATCGCGTCCCGCAGGCCGAACACGTCCGTGGCGGCGGCCAGCGCGTGCAGCAGCCGCAGGGTCTCGCCGGTGACGAGGTGCTTCGAGTAGTCGAGGTGCAGGTCACCGACCTTGAGCGTGTAGCCGGTGCCGCGCCCGGGATCTGCGGCGAACAGCTCCCTCAGCCGCACCTCGCCGAGCTCCTCACGGTGCTTGGCCAAGGCGGTCCACTCGGGCGTCTGGTTGAGCCTGGTACGGCCGTCTGCGTTCATTGCGACTTCAGCCTTCTTTCCTACCGACCTGGGGGCCGGTTCCAACCTAATTGATCAGCCCGTGGCATGAGCGGTCGTCGCGTCGTCCTGCGGGGCAACAACAGGTACGTCCGGCTTGACCGCAGGTATCAGCGCGATGACCGACAGGACGAAGAAGGCGGCGGTGAGCAGGGCGGGCGTGTTCAACCCCCAGGCGGTGGCGACGGCCCCACCGAGGAGGGCGCCCAGCGGGGCCCCGGCGGCGGCCAGGGTGCGGAAGGCGGAGCTGACCCGGCCCAGCATGTCGGCGGGGGCACGCTGCTGCATCAGCGTGGTCGTGTTGACGTTCCACAGCATGCTCATGCAGCCGAAGACGCCGAGGGCCGCCACGACCGCGATCAGGCTGCGCACGGAGCCCATGACGACGAGGGCGCCGGTCTGCACCAGGCCCGCGAGCAGCACGCTCCGCATCGGGCCGAGGCGGGTGGTGATCCGCCGGTTCACCAGTCCCCCGGCCAGACCGCCGACGGTGAACGCGGTGGTCGCCGCCGCGTACCCGGCGGTTCCGGCGTCCAGCCAGCCGGTCACCAGGATGACCAGGGTGGCGATCAGGGCGCCCATACCGACGTTGCACAGGGCTGTCGCGGCACACAGTCCGCGCAGGGGCCGGTCGCGCCACAGCGTGCGCAGCCCGTCCGCGATCTCCCCGCGCAGGGTGCTGCCCACCGGTCCCGGCCCGCGGTCGGGCGCCGCGGTGCGCAGCAAGGCGACCAGTGCGGCGGCGAGGAGGAAGGTGCCCGCGTCGGCCACGAAGGGAACCGCCGCCCCCGCGGCGATCAGCAGGGGCACCACGGGCGCTCCCATCAGGCCACCCGCGATCTTCTGCCCGGTCATCAGCCGGGCGTTGGCGCTGCCGAGCGCCGCCCGGTCCACCAGGGCCGGCAGCAGGGCCGTAGAGGCGTTGTCGAAGAGGGTCTGGAGCGTGGTCAGTGCGAAGGCCAGCGCGATGAGCAGCGGGATCGAGGCGTGACCGAGGGCGACGGCCACGGCGAAGGCGGCGACGAGCAGTCCGCGGGCCGCGTCCACCGTCCACATCGCGCGCCGCTGGTCCACCCGGTCCGCGACCGCGCCGCCGAGCAGCCCGAAGACGATCCAGGGCAGATAGCCGCAGGCGGTCACGGAGGCGATGAGGAGGGGCCGGTCCGTCAGCGAGACGGCGAGCAGTGGCAGTGCCGCACCCCGCAGCGCGTCCCCGAACCGCGAGATCACAGCGGCGCTCCACAGCCGCCCGAACCCCCCGCGCCACGCGGGCACATGACTGCCCGTCACCTCGACCGCCGTCACCGCTCCCCCTCACGATTCGTCACTTCACAAACCGTAGAGGGCACCACTGACAATCGGTCCGGAGGCAGTCGGCCACCGGCCTGCGAAACAGCTCCGGCCAGACACCTTGTGGGCGTCCGGCCGGTTCAACTCCTAGATTTCTCCCCGCAGTTTGGCGAGCGCCTCGGCGAGGATCGCCTCGCCGTCCGCGTCGCTGCGCCGCTCCCGTACATACGCGAGGTGCGTCTTGTAGGGCTCGGTGCGCGGCGGGGCCGGCGGATTGTCCCGGTCCTGTCCGGCCGGGAAGCCACAGCGGGGGCAGTCCCAGGTTTCGGGAACCTGCGCGTCGCTGGCGAAGCTGGGCTGTGTCTCGTGTCCGTTGGAGCACCAGAAGACGATGCGCAGCCGGGGCGCGGACTCGCCGCGCTCGGCCTCGCCCATCGGCCCCGCCCCGACCCGGCTTCCTCGGATCGCGTTGCCACTTGCCACGGTCGTAACTCCCTGCGTGATGGTGCCGCGAAGCGAGTCGGCGTTTTCGCTCCGTTGCGAGCGCCTCAGTCTACGTAAGGCCCAACGCGCGTCCAGTGGTTGGAGTTACAGCCCCTACACCTAGACGCAAGCCCCATGATAGGCCGCGCTCAGCTGCGCGTACCGAACATGGGGCCTTACGTACGGAATGTGCGAAGGAACGTGCGGTCAGCTCGTCTTCAGCAGCAGGCCGAGCACGACGATGCAGGCGAACCAGAGCAGACCGAGCACCACGGTGATGCGGTCCAGGTTGCGCTCGGCGACCGAAGAGCCGCCGACGGACGACGCCATGCCGCCACCGAACATGTCGGAGAGACCGCCGCCCTTCCCCTTGTGCATCAGCACCAGCAGCATCAGCAGCAGGCTGAAGACGATCAGGGCGATCGAGAACCCCAAAACCACGGCTGGACCAACTTCCTCGGATTCGGATGGACGACAGGGGCATAGCGGCTGGCGCTATGCCCCCGCAAGGGTACGACGGATCGCGGCTACCGCCTACACGCGGCCGGACTCACTGGTCGCGGAAGCGCGCGATCTTGACGAACTCGTCCGCGTCCAGCGAGGCACCGCCGACCAGGGCGCCGTCGACGTCGGGCTGGGCCATGATCTCGGCGACGTTGCCGGACTTGACGGAGCCGCCGTACTGGATGCGGACCTGGTCGGCCAGCTCCTGCGAGTACAGCTCGGCGAGCTTGCCGCGGATGGCCTGGCAGACCTCCTGCGCGTCGCCGGCGCCGCAGACCTTGCCGGTGCCGATGGCCCAGACGGGCTCATACGCGATGACGACGGACTCGGCCTGCTCGGCCGGGACGTCCTTGAGGCCGCCCTCGACCTGGGAGAGGGTGTGCGCGACGTGGTTGCCCGCCTCGCGGATGTCGAGTTCCTCGCCGACGCAGAGGATCGGGGTCAGGCCGTGCTTGTAGGCGGCCTTGACCTTGGCGTTGACGATCTCGTCGGTCTCCGCGTGGTACTGGCGGCGCTCGGAGTGGCCGATGGCCACGTACGTGCACTTCAGCTTGGCCAGCATCGCACCGGAGATCTCGCCGGTGTAGGCGCCGGAGTCGTGCGCCGAGATGTCCTGGGCGCCGTACTTGATCTTGAGCTTGTCGCCGTCGACCAGGGTCTGCACGGAGCGCAGGTCGGTGAAGGGCGGCAGGACAGCGACCTCGACGGCCTCGTAGTCCTTGTCCGCGAGGGCGAAGGCGAGCTTCTGGACGTGGGCGATGGCCTCAAGGTGGTTGAGGTTCATCTTCCAGTTGCCCGCCATGATCGGCGTGCGTCCAGAGGAAATAGATGGAGCCATGTGAGGTCAGTCCTCCAGTGCGGCGAGGCCGGGGAGCGTCTTGCCCTCTAGGTATTCGAGGGAGGCGCCGCCGCCGGTCGAGATGTGGCCGAATGCGTTCTCGTCGAAGCCCAGGATGCGGACGGCCGCGGCGGAGTCGCCACCGCCGACGACCGTGAAGGCCGGGGAGTCGAGAAGGGCCTGGGCGACCGCCTTGGTGCCCTCGGCGTAGTCGGGGTGCTCGAAGACGCCCATCGGACCGTTCCAGAAGATGGTGGCCGCGTCGGCGAGCTTCGAGGCGTACAGGGCACCGGTCTCGGGACCGATGTCGAGGCCCATCTGGTCGGCGGGGATGGCGTCCGCGGCGACGACGGTGGGGTTGGACGGGGCCTTGGTCTTCAGGTCCGGGAACCCGGCCGAGGTCACGACGTCGACCGGGACGACGAGTTCGACGCCGTTCTTCTCGGCGCGCTCGACGTACTCGGTGACGGCGGGCAGCTGGTCGTCCTGGACCAGGGAGGCGCCGATCTCGTAGCCCTTGGCCTTGAGGAAGGTGAAGGCCATGCCGCCGCCGATGAGGATGCGGTCGGCCTTTCCGAGCAGCTGGTCGATGACGGCGAGCTTGTCGGAGACCTTGGAGCCGCCGAGGGCTACCACGTAGGGCCGCTTGACGTCCTCGGTGAGCTTCTTCAGGACGCCGACCTCGGTGGCGATGAGGTAGCCGGCGTAGTGCGGCAGGCGGGCCGGGAGGTCGTACACGGAGGCGTGCTTGCGGTGCACGGCGCCGAAACCGTCGCCTACGTAGACATCGGCCAGGGCGGCGAGCTGGTCGGCGAACTCGCCGCGCTCGACGTCGTCCTTGGCGGTCTCGCCCGCGTTGAAGCGCAGGTTCTCGATGACCGCGACCTGGCCGGGTTCGAGGCCGCGCACCGCGTCGTGGGCGGCGGGGCCGACGGTGTCCTGGGCGAACGCGACCGGCGCGCCCAGGAGTTCAGCGAGGCGCTCGGCGGGCTGGAGGAGGGAGAAGGCCGGGTCCGGGGCGCCCTTGGGGCGGCCCAGGTGCGAGGCCACGATCACCTTGGCGCCCGCCTCGACGAGGGCCTTGACCGTGGGCAGCACGGCGCGGATACGGCCGTCGTCGGTGATGAGGCCGTCGGCCAGCGGGACGTTGAGGTCGGCGCGGACGAAGACCCGCTTGCCGTCCACGCCTTCGGCGAGAAGTTCGTCGATCGTCTTCATAAAGGGACTCCTAGGGAGGGCTCTTCAGATCCGAGAGGGCTGATCGATCACTACGTAGCAAAGGCTCGGACACTACGTAGCAAGGGCTCGGACAGCGCGGCGTGCGCTGCCCGAGCCCTGACTCACATCGAGTTGCCTGCTCTGGGAGTTAGAGCTGGCCGCCGACGAAGACCGTGAGGTCGACGAGGCGGTTGGAGTAGCCCCACTCGTTGTCGTACCAGCCGAGGATCTTCACCGTGTTGCCTTCCTGAACCATGGTCAGGAGGGAGTCGAAGGTGCAGGAGGCCTGGTCGCCGACGATGTCCGAGGAGACGATCGGGTCCTCGGTGTAGGACAGGTACCCCTTGAGGTCGCCGTCCTCGGAGGCCTTCTTGAACGCGGCGTTGACCTCGTCCTTGGTGGTCTCGCGCTGGAGCGTCACGACCAGGTCGGTGGCCGATCCGGTCGGGACCGGGACGCGCATCGCGATGCCGTCCAGCTTGCCCTTGAGCTGCGGGAGGACCAGGGCGGTGGCCTTGGCGGCACCGGTCGTGGTCGGGATGATGTTCTCGGCGGCGGCACGCGCGCGGCGCAGGTCCGAGTGCGGGAAGTCCAGGATGCGCTGGTCGTTCGTGTACGCGTGGACCGTCGTCATCAGGCCCTTGACGATGCCGAAGTTCTCGTCGAGAACCTTGGCCATCGGCGCCACACAGTTGGTGGTGCAGGAGGCGTTCGAGATGACGTGGTGGTTGGCCGCGTCGTACTTGTCCTGGTTGACGCCCATCACGATCGTGATGTCCTCGTCCTTGGCCGGAGCCGAGATGAGGACCTTCTTGGCGCCGCCGGCGATGTGCTTCTCGGCGTCGGCCTTCTTCGTGAAGATGCCGGTCGACTCGATGACGATGTCGACGCCCAGTTCACCCCACGGGATGTCGGCGGGGTTGCGCTCGGAAAGCACCTTGATCGTGTGCCCGTCGACGGTGATCGTGTCGGCGGTGTGCGACACCTCGGCCTGGAGGCGGCCCAGGATGGTGTCGTACTTGAGCAGGTGAGCGGTGGTCGCGGTGTCACCCAGGTCGTTGACAGCCACGATCTCGATGTCAGCACCCTGCTTCAGCAGCGCGCGGAAGTAGTTACGACCGATGCGGCCAAAGCCGTTGATGCCTACGCGGATCGTCACGAACCGATCTCCTCGTTGGTACGCCGGCTCAGTGCCGGCGAGTTGTATGGGATGTCCCCGACCGCCTACGACCCTACCCTCCTGAGCCCGCCGTGGTGACATCGAGATGCCCCATACACGGCAGGGCGGTCCGTACCCGCCAGTAGGGGTACGGACCGCCCTTGATGTTCATGACATGGTCACACGGGGTCAGCTGGTCAGAGCGGTCAACGCCTTCTTGAGGAGGGCTGCCCGGTCGGTCGCCGAGGTGACCTGTTCCAGGCCGAAGCCGAGCAGCACGGTGCGGTCGGTGGTGACCGCGCCGTACGTCTGGAACAGGGCTCCGGTGCGGGTCCAGTCCTTCAGGACCGCGGGGCTGCCCGGGGGCGGTCCCGTCACGCTCCAGGCGCCCAGGGAGGTCTCGAAGCCCTCGGTCTGGGTCGCCGTACCGCCGACGACGAGCGAGGTGTCGTCGGCGAGGACGCCGTGGCCGCCGGTGCCCGGGTCGGTGATGTAACTGAGCGAGACCTCCACCGACTTGCCCGCGTAGGCGCTCAGGTCGAAGCCGACCTGCTGCCAGCCGTTGGAGGCGCCGGTGAAGCTGTTCCACGAACCGGTGGAGCCGGTCGCGGTGCAGCCGCTGGTGGAGAAGGTCAGGTAGTGCTTGAGCCACGGGTGCTCGGCGACCAGGAACCCGGCCTCGCACTCCGAGGGCAGGGCGGTGCTGGTGGCGCCGCCGACCTCCGGGAGCGTGGTCCAGTCGTCGGCCCCGGTGGTGTGGATCTCGACGACGGCGTGGTCGTAGCCGGGCTCGGTGTCCCACAGCAGCTCACTGCGCAGCGTGGGCTTGTCGGCCGCGCTCACCCCGGTGAGGTCGATGGTGCGGGTGAGGCGCTTGTAGGCGTCGTCGGTGTGGACGGCGGCCGCCATGTAGGAGCCCGCGTAGGGCCCGTACGGGTTGACGGTCCCGGCGAACTGGCCCGCCCCCGCACTCGCGAACTGCGGGTACGTGGTGGGCGACAGCGAGTCGGAGGTGACGCTGTAGGTGCCGGCCCGGTCCAGCGGGTTGCCGGGCGCGCCGCTGAGCGGCGCGGTGAAGCCGGCGAGCTTGCCGGAGCCGGTGAAACCGGTGGCTCCGGGGGTGGATGTACGCGAATAGGCGCCCAGGTAGTACTGGCTGAAGTCGTTCGAGGGGGTGCCGTCGGCGAGGGCGACGGAGCCGCCGGCCTGTTCGCCGGCCTCGATCAGCTTGCCGCCCTCGTTGAGGAAGGCGCGCAGCTGGAGCTGGGTGTCGTTGCCCGGTCCCGCCGTGCCCGAGTAGTGGACGACGGTCTTGAAGTGGTCGAGCACGCCGAGCGCGTCGGGCGCGCCCTGGGTGGCGACGTCCCAGACGACCGCCTTACGGCCGTTCGCCTTCAGCGCGTCCACGTAGGTCTGCGCCTGAGTCGCGGCAGCGCCTTCCTCGGCGACGACGAGGGTGTCGGCCGCGGGCCGCTTGGCCACCGTGTAGGTGAAGTGCGCGCTGGAGGTGGGCTTCCCGGCCTTCGTCTCGCCGGTGAACCAGACCTCGACCTTGTCGCCCGGGTCGCCGTCCTTGACCTTGGCGCGGTACTCGTCGAAGTACAGGTTGTCGTCCCCGCCGTAGGTCCGGCCGCCCTTCCAGGGCTTCAGTGCCATGTCCTCCGTACGGCCGCCGTTGACGCGGTACTTGAGCTCCTTGTCGCGCACGGACTTCCGTACGACGACGGAGACCTCCTGGTCGGCGCCGCGCGAGTACGACGTGGAGAAGGTGGCCGGGGTGAAGTCGGCGGCGCTGAGGCCGACCGACGACGTGGGCCGGTCGGGGTGGGCCGCGGTCTCGGCGACGGAGAGCGCGAAGGGGATGTTCTTCGCGAACTCGTCCTGGATCAGCTTCTCGTCGTCGGGGAAGTTGAAGACGGACTGGCAGTCGGCCGCGTTCCAGGCGTCGTTCGGGTCGATGTTCGACGCGGTCTGGCAGGTCGACATCTCCGGGGTGAACATCGACATGCTGTTGACGTTCGACGCGTGGCCGTCCGCCTCGCCGTTGGTCGTGTACAGCTCTGAGGAGACCTGGGAGTGGTAGCCGGGGATCGCCGGGTTGTCAGGCGTACCCGCGAGGGCCTTGTAGAGGACGTCGTCCGGGGTCGGGGTCGCGACCTGCCAGCCGACTCCGTAGAGGAGCAGTTCGGCGGCGGAATGGTAGTTGATGCCGTAGGTGAAGCCGATGCGCTTCTCGAAGGCGTCGAGTGCGGCGGTCTCCGGCTCGGAGTTGGGGGCCGCGCCCCGGTAGGTCTCGCTGGTCGGGTTCGGGGACGAACCCTCGTCGTCGTAGCCCCACTTGTAGGCGAAGTTGCGGTTGAGGTCGACGCCGTCGCCGGTGGAGATGGTGCCGTCGCCGTTGACGTCCCGCAGGTTCTTGCGCCACAGGCGCGTGTCGCTGTTCTGGAAGGTGTAGTCGTAACCGTCCGGGTTGGCGGACAGGACGAACCACAGCTCGGTCGAGTCGACGATCTTCTTGATGCGCTTGTCGGTCTTGTAGTTGTCCAGGTAGTAGTGCATCAGCCGGCGGGTCATCTCCGGCGTGATCCACTCGCGCGCGTGCTGGTTGGACACGTACAGCACGGAGGGCTTGGAGCCGTCCTTGGTCTTCTTCGCGTTCTTGGTCAGTTTGAGCGCGAGGATGTCCTGGCCGTCGATCGTCTTGCCGATGGACTCGACCTTCGTGAGACCGGGGTTGGCCTGCCCGGTCTTGACGATCTCCTCTTCGAGGCCGCCGCTTCCGCTGTACGGGCGGAACACGCCCTGCGCCGCGTCCTCGACCCGCGTCTCGGCTTTGGCAGACAGGGTGTGCTCGGTGAGGTCGACGCCCTGCTTCTCCAGCTTCTGAGCCTGCTGGTCGGTGAGGTAGACCTCTACGGCGGTCTTGCCGGACGCGGAGAACTGGTTGTCGCCGAGTTCGTGGGCGTCCTGTCCTGCCTTCAGGAGCAGGGGTATCTGCTTCTGGGTGACGTCGGCGTGGAAGACCTTGACCTCGGCGGGGTCCGACTTCGTGGAATTCCCGCCCTGCGCCTGGGCGATGGGTGCGATGCTCGCCCCGGCGATCAGGAGGGCGCCGACAGCGAGGATCGATCTCGCTCTGTGTCTCATGAATCCCCCTAGCAATCGTTCGCCACAGCGGCGAACAGTTGCCAGGCTCATGACACTTCATGATCGAGTCAAGGGGGCCTCAAGGACAGTCAAATGGCGGGATGGGTGCGGGACTTCGGCGGGGGCGGCGGATCGTGCCGGGGAGGCGAGGGGCGACGCGTGTCCCTCGCGGGGGCTCAGGCGGCGTTGCTCGTGGGCCGCGCGGGGCCGAGCTGTATCGAGTTCGGCGGCGCGCAAGGCCGATGCAGGGCGACGCGGGGGTCCACGGGCAAGCCCGGCCGATCTCCCTGGGGGGTGTGGGCCGGGCGGAGGTCGCTTCCCCTTGAGGGGCGCGGGTCGGGCGCGGTTCGTTTCTCCTTGAGGGGCGCGGGTCGTTGATTCTCCCGGGCCTGATCAGCCGGCAGGCTGATGGGGCGCCCGCACCGGTGTATCGACAACTCGCCGGGATCGAGACGAGAGCGCCCGCAACAGAGAAGCGCCGGTGTCAGGGGCTTCCGAGGAGGCCCTCGGGTCTTCCCCAAAACCACACGGGCCGGCACACATTCGCCCGGCGGGAGCCCTCGCAGCCCTGCTCTCAGCCGTCGGCTCCCTCGCGCCGACCGGTCGGCGTCGTTTTCCTCCGGGCCGATCCACCGGACACGCCCGGACGGGGCCCGCACCGGCGAATTGACGACCCGTCGACATCGAGGCAATTGCACCCGGGCAGAAAACACGCCGACGCCCTCGGACGAGCCCGTACATCCTCCCGGGGACGCAAGGGCCGGCTTCCGCTCGCCCAGCGGAAAACCCTCACGGTCCGCCACCTCCGGCCCGATCCACCAGGCGCGCCCGCACAGGCGGCCCGCACCGGTGCGTTGACGGCCCGTCGGCATCGCAGCCAAGGCACCCCACGACAGACGAACGCCGGTGCCGACGCCCTGACTGGGCATCGACACCGGCGTATTGACGGATCGTCAGTCGATCCGTGACGAGTGATCGTCAGCCGACCATGTTGTCGGCCATCTCCTCGGTGATGCTGGACTCCGTGCCCGGGATGCCGAGGTCCTGGGCCCGCTTGTCTGCCATCGCCAGCAGTCGGCGGATTCGGCCGGCCACCGCGTCCTTGGTGAGCGGCGGGTCGGCGAGGGCGCCCAGTTCCTCCAGGGAGGCCTGCTTGTGGTCCATGCGCAGGCGGCCTGCCGCCGCGAGGTGCTCGGGGACCTCGTCGGCGAGGATCTCCAGGGCACGCTGTACGCGGGCGCCGGCGGCCACGGCCGCGCGGGCCGAGCGGCGGAGGTTGGCGTCGTCGAAGTTGGCGAGCCGGTTCGCCGTGGCGCGCACCTCGCGGCGCATCCGGCGCTCCTCCCAGGCCAGCACCGACTCGTGCGCGCCGAGCCGGGTGAGCAGGGCGCCGATCGCGTCGCCGTCACGGACGACCACCCGGTCGACCCCGCGCACCTCGCGCGCCTTCGCCGCGATCGACAGCCGGCGCGCGGCGCCGACCAGTGCGAGCGCGGCCTCCGGACCCGGGCAGGTCACCTCCAGGGAGGAGGACCGGCCGGGCTCGGTCAGCGAGCCGTGCGCCAGGAACGCGCCTCTCCAGGCCGCCTCCGCGTCACAGGTGGCCCCCGAGACGACCTGCGGCGGCAGGCCCCGGATGGGGCGTCCGCGGCCGTCCACGAGGCCCGTCTGCCGGGCCAGCTGATCGCCGCCCGCAACCACCCGGACGACGTAACGGGAACCGCGGCGGAGTCCGCCGGGCGCCATCACGATCAGTTCGGAGCTGTGGCCGAAGATCTCCAGGATGTCCCGCTTGAGCCGGCGCGCCGCCATCGCGGTGTCCAGCTCCGCCTCGATCACGATGCGCCCGCTCACCAGGTGGAGGCCTCCGGCGAACCGCAGAATGGCGGAGACCTCCGCCTTCCTGCAGCAGGTCCGGGTGACGGGGAGCCGGGAGATCTCATCCTTCACCGCTGCCGTCATCGCCATGGGCCGATCCTTCCATGCATCCGAAAAATACGGTCGTACGCGGCGGCCAACAGCTCCGGGTCGTGCCTTGGAGTTCCGTCGGTCCGGGCCACCGGCGCCAGCTCGACCGCGGCGTCCAGCCGCTTGGCGGCTTCGGTGAGCGACGCACGATCGGGCACGGCGGCCTCGTCGGCCAGCACCACGTCCAGGGCGAGTTTAGGGGCGTGTCGTCCCAAAACCTCCAAATGACGCTGCGGGGAGAAGCCATCGGTTTCTCCGGGCTGCGGCGCGAGGTTCAGGGAGAGTACCCGGCGCGCCTTCGTCTCGGTGAGCGCGTCGAGCAGTTCCGGCACCAGCAGGTGCGGGATGACGGACGAGAACCAGGAGCCGGGACCGAGCACCACCCAGTCCGCGTCGAGCACGGCGGCGACGGCCTCGGGCACGGCCGGCGGGTCGTGCGGCACGACGTGCACGGACATCACCTCACCGGGGGTGAGGGCGACGGTCGCCTGTCCCCGGACGGTGTCGACGTCGTCGGGCCGCGCCGGATCGTGCCCCTTGACCAGGGCCTGGAGCTCCAGCGGTACGGCGGACATGGGCAGCACGCGCCCGTGCGCGCCGAGCAGCTTGCCGACCAGGTCGAGGGCCTGGACGTGGTCGCCGAGCTGCTCCCACAGGGCGACGATCAGCAGATTGCCGACCGCGTGTTCGTGCAGGTCGCCCTTGGACTGGAAGCGGTGCTGGATGACGCGGGCCCAGGTCTGGCCCCAGTCGTCGTCGCCGCACAGCGCGGCGAGGGCCTTGCGCAGGTCGCCGGGGGGCAGCACGCCCAGTTCGTCGCGCAGGCGTCCGCTGGAGCCGCCGTCGTCGGCCACGGTGACGACGGCGGTGAGGTCGCCGGTGATGCGGCGCAGTGCGGTGAGCGAGGCGGACAGGCCCATGCCGCCGCCGAGGGCGACCACCTTGGGCTGGGTGCCGCGCCGGCGCGGCTTGCCGCCACGGGCCTCCACGGGCCTGGTCGTCCGTCCTTCGGGCACCACGCGGCGCAGCCTGCCCAGCCGTGGGCTACGTCCTGTCATTCCCGTCCCATGTCCCGGTGTACGACCACCGTCTCCACGCCCTCGGCCACGAGCCGCGCGGCGAGCTTCTCCGCCGTGGCGACCGAGCGGTGCTTGCCGCCGGTGCAGCCGATCGCGATCGTCACGTACCGCTTGCCCTCGCGCCGGTAGCCGGCCGCGATGAGCCGCAGCAGCTCGGCGTAGCGGTCGAGGAACTCCTTGGCGCCGGGCTGGTTGAAGACGTACGCCGAGACCTCTTCGTTGAGGCCGTTGAAGGGGCGCAGCTCCGGGATCCAGTGCGGGTTGGGCAGGAAGCGCATGTCGGCGACGAGGTCGGCGTCGACCGGGAGGCCGTACTTGAAGCCGAAGGACATGACGGTGGCCCGCAGTTCGGGCTCCTCCTCGCCGGCGAACTGGGCGTCCATCTTGGCGCGCAGTTCGTGGACGTTGAGGCTGGAGGTGTCGATGACGAGGTCGGCGTCGCCGCGCAGTTCGCGCAGCAGTTCGCGTTCGGCGTCGATGCCGTCGACGATGCGGCCGTCGCCCTGGAGGGGGTGGGGGCGGCGCACCGACTCGAAGCGGCGCACCAGGGCGTCGTCGGAGGACTCCAGGAAGACGATCCGCCGGGTGACCTGCTTGGAGGCCAGGTCGGCGAGGGACTCGCGGAGGTTGTCGAAGAAGCGCCGTCCGCGGACGTCGACGACGACCGCGATCCGTGCCACGTTGCCCTGGGAGCGGGCGCCGAGCTCCACCATGGTGGGGATCAGGGCGGGCGGGAGGTTGTCGACGACGAACCAGCCGAGGTCCTCCAGGCACTTGGCGGCGGTGGACCGCCCGGCTCCGGACATGCCGGAGATGATCACCAGTTCGGGGATGGCCGCTTCGGGCACCCCGGGTGTCGTGCTGTCCGTACTCACCTGTGCTCCGTCGTCCTGGACCTCTTGCTGTGGAGCTTGATCGTCGCCGGTTTCCTTGTGCGTCCGATCTCGGTCCGCTGTGGGCTGCTTCTCTTGTTCGCTCATGTCTCCTGCCCCCGTCGCTCGTCCGGGGCTCCCGCGGGTACGGGCTCCCCTGGGGCACCCGCCGTGGTCCCGGGTGTCCCGTCTTCCATGTCTTCCATGATCTCTCCAGTCGCCGTGTTCACGGCGGGTGCGGCCGGGGCCGCCTGGGCGAGGGCCACCGCGATGGTCTCGGCGGTCTTGCGACCTATGCCCGGAACCTCGCAGATCTGGTCGATTGTCGCGGACCGCAGCTTCTTCACCGAACCGAAGTGCTTGATCAGTGCCTGTTTGCGTGTCTCGCCGAGGCCGGGCACGTCGTCCAGGGGGCTCGCCCGGAACCGCTTGGCACGCTTGGCGCGCTGGTAGGTGATCGCGAAGCGGTGGGCCTCGTCGCGGACGCGCTGGAGGAGGTAGAGGCCCTCGCTGGTGCGGGGCAGGACCACCGGGTCGTCGTCGTCCGGGAGCCAGACCTCCTCCAGGCGCTTGGCGAGGCCGCACACGGCGATGTCGTCGATGCCCAGCTCGTCCAGGGCCCGCTTGGCGGCGGCGACCTGCGGCTGGCCGCCGTCGACCACGACGAGCTGCGGCGGGTAGGCGAACCGCTTGGGGCGGCCCTCGTCGTCCTTCAGGTCGCTCAGCTCGTCGCCGTCCGCCCACTCCCCCGTCTTCTCCTTCTCGGCGAGATAGCGCCGGAAGCGGCGGGTGATCACCTCGTGCATCGAGCGGACGTCGTCCTGGCCCTCGAAGCCCTTGATCTGGAAGCGGCGGTACTCGCTCTTGCGCGACAGCCCGTCCTCGAAGACGACCATGGAGGCCACGACGTCGTCGCCCTGGAGGTGCGAGATGTCGTAGCACTCGATTCTGAGGGGGGCGCTGTCCAGGTCGAGGGCGTCTGAGATCTCCTCCAGGGCGCGTGAGCGGGTGGTGAGGTCGGAGGCGCGCTTGGTCTTGTGGAGGATCAGCGACTGCTGGGCGTTGCGCGCGACGGTCTCCATGAGGGACTTCTTGTCGCCGCGCTGCGGGATGCGCAGCGACACGTTCGCCCCGCGCCGGTCGGTCAGCCACTGCTGGACCGGCTCCACGGGGTCGGGCAGGGCCGGGACGAGGACCTCCTTGGGGACGGAGTCCCCGGTCTCCTCGCCGTAGAGCTGCTGGAGGGCGTGCTCGACGAGGGCCGCGGTGGTGACGTCCTCGACCTTGTCGGTGACCCAGCCGCGCTGGCCGCGCACGCGTCCGCCGCGGACGTGGAAGATCTGGACGGCCGCCTCCAACTCGTCCTCGGCCACGGCGATCAGGTCGGCGTCGGTGGCGTCGGCGAGGACGACCGCGCTCTTCTCCATGGCCTTCTTGAGGGCGTCGATGTCGTCGCGCAGGCGGGCGGCCCGCTCGTACTCCATCTCCTCGGCCGCGTCCGTCATCTGCTTCTCCAGACGGCGGATGTACGTGCCCGTGCGGCCGGCCATGAAGTCGCTGAACTCCTCGGCCAGTTCGCGGTGCTCCTCCTCGGAGACGCGGCCGACGCAAGGGGCGGAGCACTTGCCGATGTAGCCGAGCAGACAGGGGCGGCCGGTGCGCGCGGCGTTCTTGAAGACGCCGGCCGAGCAGGTACGGACGGGGAACACGCGCAGCAGGAGGTCCACGGTGTCGCGGATCGCCCAGGCGTGGCCGTAGGGCCCGAAGTAGCGGACGCCCTTCTTCTTGTGACCGCGCATCACCTGCACGCGCGGGTACTCCTCGTTCATCGTCACCGCGAGGTACGGGTAGCTCTTGTCGTCGCGGTACTTGACGTTGAACCGGGGGTCGTACTCCTTGATCCAGGAGTACTCCAGCTGGAGGGCCTCGACCTCCGTGGACACCACCGTCCACTCCACCGACGCGGCCGTGGTGACCATCGTGCGCGTGCGCGGGTGGAGTCCGGCCAGGTCCTGGAAGTAGTTCGCCAGGCGCTGGCGCAGGCTCTTCGCCTTTCCGACGTAGATCACCCGGCGGTGCTCGTCGCGGAATCTGTAGACCCCGGGCGAGTCCGGGATCTCTCCCGGCCTGGGGCGGTAGCTGGAGGGATCGGCCATGTTTCCCACCCTACTGGCGCGGAGTGACAGCGCGGCGGGGCTGTGGACAACGCCGGACACGCCCGGCGGAACTCCTGCCGGAACGATTGTCGGATGTCCGGCCGGTCCTCCTAGCGGGACTCCAGGAACGTGAGAACGGCCAGGACGCGGCGGTGGTCGTCGGCGGCTTCCGGGAGGCGGAGTTTGCCCAGGATGCTGCGGACGTGTTTCTCGACGGTGCCCTCGGTGACCCACAGCCGGCGGCCGATGCCGGCGTTGGAGCGGCCCTCCGCCATCAGCGCCAGGACCTCGCGCTCGCGGGTGCTGAGGAAGGACAGCGGGTCGTCGCGGCGCTGTGCCGAGAACAGCTCGTGCACGAGGGAGGGGTCGACGACCGAGCCGCCCTTGTGGATGCGGTCGAGGGCCTCGACGAACTCGTCGACGACCGTGATCCGGCTCTTGAGGAGATACCCGACCTTGTGCCCGCCGGCCAGCAGCTCCAGCGCCTCCTCGACCTCGACGAACGCCGACAGCACAAGGATGCCGGTGTCGGGGTGGCGCTCCCGGATCGTGCGGGCCGCCTTCAGGCCCTCGGTGGAGTGGTCGGGCGGCATCCTGATGTCGACGATCGCGAGGTCGGGCCGCTCGGTGTCGACCAGTTCCAGGAGCCGTACGGCGTCGCCGGCCTGGCCCGCCACCTCGTAGCCCAGGCGTTCGCACAGGCTCGCGAGACCCTCCCTGAGCAGGACGTCGTCGTCGGCGAGGACCATCCGTCCCCGCGCGGTCTGCTGCGATGCGTCCATCGTCACGGCTCCCCTTGCCCGACCGGTGCGGTGCGCCACGCACAGACTGCCGGACCGGGTCGGGTACGGCTAGCCGGTAAGGGAATTGGGGGGTGACCGTGAAGACACGGCGCCGCGTCCGGGGGATTCTCGAAGCAGTGCGAATGCAGGCGGACCGGTCACCCGGGCGAGAGGCGACGGGCCCCGGGTCGGAAGGTCGGAAGGGCTGCGGGAGATGCGGCGGACACGGGCGGACAGACGACGGCGGTCGGTCCGTGTCCGCCCGTACGAGGACGGCACACGGTCCTTGAAGGACCTCCTGGACCCGCGCGACCCCGACATCATCCGCGCCAAGCGCCTACAAGCCAGAGCTTCGGAGCACACCTAGAACCGGACGGCTGCCTCTCCGTCCGAGAAGACCGCCCGACGCGTACGCGACGTCACCGAGTCCACGGCTCCCCCGACCTGGACCCCATCGCGTACGCATCGGGCGGTCACCCCTCCGTCCGGGGAAGCGGCAGTCGTACGGTCAGGGTCGTGCCCTCCCCGGGTGGGCTGCCGACGTGCAGCTTGCCGCCGATCGCCTCGACGCGGTCGACGAGTCCGATGAGCCCGGAGCCGTGCCCTGGATCGGCGCCGCCCACTCCGTCGTCGGCGATCGTCACCTCCAGGACGTCGTCCTCGACCCGCGCCGACACCGCCACGAAGCTCGCGCGCGCGTGCTTGACGGCGTTGGTGAGGCACTCGGAGGTCACGTAGTAGACGGCGACCTCGATCCGCTCCGGGAGCCGGCCCGCGGGCAGGCGCAGGTCGAGTTCCACGGGGACGGCGGAGCGGCGGGCGAGTGCGCGCAGGGCCGGGCCCAGGCCGCCCTTGGAGAGGATCGCGGGGTGGATGCCGCGCGCGACCTGCAACAGGTCGGCGAAGGTGTCGTCCAGGCCCTTGGCGATGTGGTCCAGCTGCTCGGCGAGTTCCTCCGGCTGCTCGTCCAGCATCGACTGGGCCATTCTGAGGTCGAGTTGGAGCGAGACGAGGCGCTGTTGGACGCCGTCGTGCAGATCGCGTTCGATACGGCGTCGGGAGGCGTCCCCGGCGGCCACCACGCGTGCGCGTGACGCGGTGAGCTGGTCGCGGCTGTCGGCGTTGGCGAGGGCGGTGGCGACGAGTTCGGTGAAGTCGGCGAGCCGGGACTCGGTGCCCGGGGGCAGCGGTTCGGTTCCGGCGGCCGCTACGACGGCACCCCACAGCCGGTCGTCCACGACGATGGGGGCGCCCACCGAGCGGCCCACGCGCGCGGGGCGGGCGGTGCGCGCCACCTCCGCCGCGGCGGCCGTCTCGGCCTCGGCCGCGGGCCCGCGCGCGGAACCGAGGACGGTGGCGGCCCCGTCGGCGCCGTAGCGCAGGACCGCTGCGGAGCCGCTGCTCAGGACCTTGCCCACCTGGTCGGCGACTTCGGAGAACACCTCGTGCGGTGGCACCCCGCGCGCGACGAGGGTGGCGACCCGGCGCAGCGCGGTCTGTTCGCGGGCGGCGCGGCGGCTCTCGGTGACGTCGCGCGCGGCGGCGTAGATCAGACCGTCCGCGGTGACCGGGCGGGCGCTCCACTGGAGCCAGCGTTCGGTGCCGTCGTCCCGGACGAAGCGGTTCTCGAACTCGGCCAGTTCGAGGCCGCTCGCGAGCCGGTCGAGGACGGCACGCGTGCGTGCCCGGTCCTCCGGGTGCACGAACTCCAGCCAGGGTCTGCCCAGGAGTGCGTCGGCGGAGTGGCCGAGGGTGCGCTCGAAGGCGGGGTTCACGCGCTTGAAGTAGCCGTCGAGTCCCGCGATGCACAGCAGGTCGAGGGAGAGGTGGAAGATGCTCGCCAGTTCCTGCTCGGCCTTGTCGCGCCGCCCGTGCGCGGCGGCGAAGGACGCCATGGTGCCGTTCATGCCGCCGAGCAGTTGCGCCCAGGTCCCCTCGAAGGCGGCGACGTCCGCGCGGTGACCGAGCCGGTTGTCGTCGATGGCCGTGTTCATGGTGTTGATCTCGCCGGCGAGCCGTTCGGTGGTGACCCGAAGTTCGCGGAACGTGTCGGCGACGGCGCCGAGTTCGTCCCGGCCCGCGTACCGGATGTCGTACGACAGGTCCCCCTCGGAGAGCGCGCGGGCGCCCGCCGAGACCTCGCTGAGAGGGCGGGTGATCGACAGCCGCAGGGTCAGCGCGAGGACGGTGACGGCGGCCAGGACGGCCAGCGACACGCTGAGGTCGCGTGCCTCACGCGTGCGTGCGGCGTCGAGATCGTGCGCGGCGTCATCGCCCAGCTCGGCGGCGGCCTGGTGCTGGATGACGCGCAGCGCCTCGATGCGCCGGGTCGACGCGGTCAGCCAACTGGCGTACGTGGGCGAGGAGTTGCGCTGGGCGTGCGAGTCGGCGAGGGTCTCGCGGGTCTGGCGTACGACGAGGCCGGGGTGCTGGAGGAGGACCACGTAGAGCCTGCTCTTGAGGGCGGCGGGCGCGGTCCGGTCGACGTCGTCCAGGAGCGCCTTCTCCAGGGCCGACCAGCGGTCCGTGGCGGTGGCGTGCGGGGCGTCGGGGGTGTCGAAGAGCACGGCCAGTTCGGCGCGTTCGCGTTCGGCGGCCTCGATGGCGTTCAGGAGCGCGATGTGGGTGTCGGCCGCCTGCCCTGAGGTGCGGGTCGGGCGCCCGGACTCCAGAGTGGCGGCCAGTTCCAGGAGGTCGTCCTCGATCGTGTCGTACTGGGCGGCGAGTTGGGGCGCGGTGAGCGAGCCGGTCCCCGACTGGAGCCGCAGGGCGTGCAGTTGGCGGTTCCGCGCGTCGAGCCGGCCCGGGACATCGGGTGGGCCGGTCCAGCCGGCGGCACCCAGGAGCGCCGCGTCCAGGGCGTGATCGGTGGCGCGTTGCGCACCGGAGCGTTCCTTCAGGGTCGCCGCTCCGGGACGCAGCCGGGCCTTAACGGCGGCGATGCGTTCCCCGGCGATGGCGTCGGTCAGCGCGGTGGTCCTGAACGACAGCGCGGTCGCAGCACGGAAGTCCCGCATCGTCTGTGCGTCGTGCCACTGCGAGACGGCGCCGAACACGGTGAACGCCAGCATGCCGGTCACCGGGAGCAGCACCAGGAGCATCAGCTTGCGCCCGACGCGCAGCCGGGCGAGGAAGGGGATCCGGAGGGCGGCACCGGGCCGCGGGCGCCGACGACGGGGGCCGCGCGGGCCGGGGCGGTCCGAGCGCGGACTGCGCAGCTCGGCGAGCGCGGTGGGCGTGGCGAGGTCGGGCTCGGGGCGGAGCCCTGCGAGCACCCTACTGAGCGGGCCCGGGGACAGGGGGCGACGCATGGCGGGCTCTCAGCGGCCGGCGGGTGGGGAGTATCGATGATGGTCGGTCACGTGCCCAGCCTGCCCCCAATCGGCCATGATCGTCAGGGCCTTGGGGAGGACGGGCCCCTCGGAATCGGGCACGTGCACCTAGGACCCACGTCGGGCACGCGCGCGTAGGACCCCTGTCGAGCACACGCGCGTGTAGGACCCATGTCGAGCACGCGCGTGAAGGCGGCCCCGCCAGGCACGCGCCCGTGGAACCCTTGTCGAGCAGGCGCGCGTACGACCCCATCCGGCACCCGCCCGTAGAACCCCGTCGGGCACACGCGCGTGGCGCCCGCTTTCGCTACTTGCTCGGTGGATAGCCGTCGTGCGCCGCGAGGTCCTCGTCGATCTTCCTGGCGGCCTCGTCGAGGGTGGCCTGGACCGGCGCCCGGTTGAAGATGATCTTCGCGAAGGCCCGGGAGAAGGCGTCGGTGATCGCCGGGTAGGCGGGCGTCTGCGGCCTGGGGCGGGCGACTCCGTCCCGGAGTTGCTCGATGAAGAGGTGCTCGGGGCCGCCGGGCGCGTACTGCGGCGAGAGCTTGATGGCGCTCTCGGTGGCCGGGATCGCCCCGTTGGCCACGGTCATCCGGTGCACCTGGGCGGGCCGGAGCAGGAAGGACAGGAAGCGCCAGACGGCGTCACCGTCCGCGTTGCCCGCCGGGACGCCCCACTGGAAGGAGCCCATGCCGGTGACGGTCCCCTGGCCGAAGTCGGGCAGCGGGACGATCGCGACGTCCCCGGGGAAGGCCTTGTTGAATTCCGGATAGGTCCAGTGCCCGCACCAGGAGATCGCGCTGCGGCCGCTGACGAACGCCTTGTCGTCCTTGACCATGTCGATGAGCCCTGCCTTGGCCCAGTTCTGCATGTCGGTGAGCGCCTTGACCGAACCGGGGCCGTTCACATAGCCGTCGGCAGTACGGAAGTTCTTGGGCTCGATCAGGTCGCCGCCCGCCGACCACACGGCGGGCGCGAAGCCGTAGGTGTTCCACTCCTGGCCCGGCTGCGAGTAGACGAGCCGCAGGTCGAGGGGTGCCTTGTAGCCCTGGGTGCGCAACTCGCGCAGGATGCCCGTCAGTTCGGTGGCCGTCCAGGCGTCCTCGGGGCCGGTCGGGATGCGTATCCCGGCCTTCTTCATGACGGACTTGCGCACATACAGGCCCATGCCCGAGTCGAAGGTGCCGATGCCCCACAACCTGCCCGCGTAGGTGCCCTGTTGACGGATCGTCGGCAACAGGTCGGCACGGACGCTCGCGGGCACACAGGAGTCGATCGGCCGGAGCTTGCCCGACCAGGCGTAGCTGTAGAGGTTGGGCCCGTCGAAGTCGAGGAGGTCGGGCAGGTCGCCGCTGGCCGCGGCGGAGAGCACCAGGTCGGTGTAGGCGCGGTTCTCCGGGAGGGTGACCAGCTCGACGCGCACCTGCTTCTGCGCCTTGTTGAAGTCCTTCACCTGGTCCCGCAACGTGGTGAGTTCGCCGCTCGGACCCGCGTGGAACCACACCGTGATGTGCGCGGTGCCGTGGATCTTCCCGTCGCAGGTGGTGTCCTTCGGGGACGCGCTCGCGCTCTTGGCGTCGCTCGCGCCGCCGTCGCACGCGGCCAGCAGCAGGGCCGCGCACACCACCCAGGGAACCAGGGTTCTCCGGATCCGACGGACCCTGCGAACCTGACGAGCGTCGGGCCACGCGCGCGTGGCACTCGTTCCGTTCATAGCACACCCCCACCCGACCGGACGGCATGGTCTCCCCAGGGCGCCGTCATGCTACCGCCCGTCGCATCCCCCTCGCCCTGCGTGCACGAGAACCTTCGGTCGCGGCACGGGAGTTCAGCACTTTCCGGCTAGCTGGAAGGCGCGACCGACCACCGGTTGGCAAGCTGGGCACATGTCGCTGCGCTGTCTCCTCGTCGATGACAGCGCCCGGTTCCTGGAGGCGGCTCGCGCGCTGCTGGAACGTGGCGGCGTGGAAGTCGTCGGCATCGCCTCGACGGGCGCGGACGCCCTCTCCCAGGCCCGGGAAAAGGCCCCCGACGTCGTCCTGGTCGATCTCGACCTCGACGGCGAGAACGGCTTCGACGTCGCGCGCCGGCTGGTGGGCGACGTACCGGCGGTGATCCTCATCTCGACCCACTCCAGGGAGGACTTCCAGGAACTCATCGCCGCCAGTCCCGCACACGGCTTCCTGCACAAGTCGGCCGTGTCCGCGCGGGCGATCAGGGACGTGCTGGGCACCGACGGGCCGCCCGCACCGCCGTGAGACCACCCACCGCGACCGGGCCAAGTCACATATGCCTGATGGGCGACAGGTGTTGTCGGGACTTGGTCAACACGCTTCAATGCGGGGGAACTCGGGGCGTGAACGAGGGCGTACGGATGTGAAGGACCTTTCTCCGGCGCCGACGGGGGCCCCGAAGCAACTCGCGTGAACGGCCTGACCAGCCGTTGTGAACATTCACAGAAAGGGCCCCTGCATGCCGCACGCCACACAGCAGGCGGACGTCGCCACCGCGGAACTGGACTCGGCCCTGCGCGGCGGCCCCTTCCATGTCGCACTGCGCGCCGCCATCGCCGCGCGCGGACTGCCGCTGCAACGCGTCCAGCACCACCTGACGCGCTACGGGGTCAAGGTCGGTGTCACCAGCCTGAGTTACTGGCAGCAGGGCGCCCGCCGCCCGCAGCGCCCCGAGTCGCTGCGCGCCGTACGCGCGTTGGAGGAGATCCTCCAGCTCCCGGAGGAGTCCCTGATCCGGCTGCTCGCCGAGGCCGAGGAACGCGCCGTGGCGCAGCGCCCGGCGGCCCGCTCGTACCGCTCCTTCGTCGAGGCCTCCGGCGTCCTGGAACAGCTGCTGGCCGAGCTGGAGGCCTCGCTCGACAGCGGCCTGCACACCCTGGGGCACCACGAGCGCGTGCGCATCGGGCCGCACCGCGAGCTGGTCGGCCGCGAGTCGCACCACATCGTCCGCGCCCACCGGGACGGCATCGACCGCTTCATAGCCGTGCACTACGGAGACCCGGGCTGCGCCCCGGACCGCATGACCGTGCACGCCCTGGAGAACTGCCGCACGGGCCGCGTCCGCCGCCACCACGAGACCGGCATCCTGGTCGCCGAGCTCCTCTTCGGCACCCGGTTGCGCTCCGGAGATACGTTCCTCTTCCGCTACGGCGTCGAGGACGGCACCGCCGGCGTCTCCCGCGAGTACGTCCGAGACTTCGGTATCGCGGGCGGCCAGTACGCGCTCCAGGTGCGCTTCGACGAGAACGCGCTGCCGGTGCGGTGCCACCGCTTCACCCAGCACTCGGCGGCAGCGCCGCGCAGCGGCCGCCAGGAGCTGCGGCTGGCCGGAGGGCACCACTCGGTGCACCTCGTGGAGCCGCGGATGCGGTCGGGGATCGTGGGGATCGGCTGGGACTGGGAGTGAGCCGCCCCGGTCCGGACGCCCTGAGGCTCAGGCGGCCGGCCCCGCGACGATCTTCCCGTTCTCGGCCGTCACCTTCAGCTCCTGCAAGGGCTCGGTGGCCGGCGCCTGCACCACCCTGCCGGTCATCGCGTCGAACTGGCTGCCATGACACGGGCAGACGAGGGTCGTGCCGTCCAACTTGTTGATGGGGCACTGCGCGTGCGTGCAGATCGTGCTGTACGCCTTGAGGGTGCCGTTCGCCGCCCGGCTGACGACCACGTTCTGATCGCGGTACAGCTTGGCGCTCCCCTTGGCGACCTCGCTCTCCGCGCCCAGCTCCACGGGCGCGGTCGGGGTCGCCGCGGCCCCTGAGCCACCGCCCGAGCAGGCGGCGAGTCCGAGCCCGGCGACAGGCGTGAGGGCCGCTCCGCGCAGGACGGTACGACGGCTCGGGGCGGGGCGGCCGGGCATGGGGGTCTCCAGCTGTTGTTCGGGCTGCTCAAGGGGCACTGCACGGCGACGATACCCGCGCGGTTCCGCCCGCTTTGAGGTGGGTTCACCGGACGGGCGCTCACGGTACGTAAACGTTTGCGCAAGCGTTTACGTCTGGCGGCGGATGGGATACGTTCCCGCCCAGAAGGCCCGCACCATTTCAGGGCCCGCCGCACCTCGGGGAGGGGGATCCGGGATGGCCACCATGGCCGACGTCGCGCGGAGCGCCGGTGTGTCCGTCGCGACCGTCTCGCACGTCCTGAACGACACCCGTCCGGTGCTGCCCGGCACCCGGCAGGCCGTACTGACCGCGATCGAGGAACTGGGCTACACCCCCAACACCCTCGCCCGTTCCCTGGTCACGTCCCGCACCCGCTCCATCGGCCTCGCGGTGTCGGCGATCAGCAACCCGTACTTCACGGAGATCCTCCAGGGCGTCGAGGCCGGAGCCCTGGAACAGGGCTACAGCCTGCTCATCGCCGACCCGCACGACGACCCGGAGCACGAGCGCACGGTCGTCCAACTCCTGCACGAGCGCCGGGTGGACGGCATGATCGTCGCGCCGTCGGCGGCCCCGGACGCCCTGGTCGCCTACCTCGGCCGGCACTCCGTACCGACGGTGTTCCTGGACCGGGTGGTCGAGGCGCCCTCGGCCGACGCGCCGCCCGTCGACCAGGTGTGCGCCGAGAACGTCGAACCGACGGCCCACCTCGTCACCCACCTCGCCGGACTCGGCCACCGCCGTATCGGTCTCGTCGCGGGCCTGCCCGGGCTGAGCACCACCCGTGAGCGGATCACCGGATACCGCCACGGCCTCGCCGCCGCCGGACTCCCTTACGACGAGCGGCTGTTGACGCACGGCGACTCCGAGTCGGCCGCCGCCGCGCGGGCCACCGAGAAGCTGCTGTCCCTCACCGCCCCGCCCACGGCCCTGGTCACCGCCAACAACGCGATGACCATCGGCGCCCTGCGCGCCCTGCGCGCACGCGGTCTGTCCGTCCCCGGCGACCTCGCACTGTGCTGCTTCGACGACTTCACCTGGGCCGACCTGTTCGAGCCCCGGCTCACCGCGATCGCCCAGCCCAGCAAGGAGATCGGCGCCCAGGCCGTACGGCTGCTGCTGGACCGGCTCGCCGCGCCGGACCGACCGGCCCAAGTCCTGCGGCTCCCCTGCGCCTTCGTCCACCGCACGTCCTGCGGCTGTCCCAACCAGCCCGCCCCGTCCGAACAGTCCCAGAAGGGAAACATCTCGTGATCGTCGTAGCCGGTGAGGCCCTGATCGACCTGGTGCCGCAGGGCACGGGAGCCCTCGCCGCCCTGAAGCCGGCGCTCGGCGGCGGCCCGTACAACACCGCCGTCGCCCTCGGCCGCCTCGGCTCCCCCACCGCCTTCTGCTCCCGCGTCTCCGACGACGCGTTCGGCGAGGCCCTCCTCGCCGGGCTGCGGCAGGCCGACGTGGACGTCCTGGACGTACAGCGCGGCCACGAGCCGACCACCCTCGCGGTCGCCACGCTCGACGCGCACGGCTCGGCCACGTACTCCTTCTACGTCGACGGCACCGCCGACCGGCTCTTCGAGGTGCCCGCGGCGCTGCCCGCCGAGACCGAGGCGGTGTCCTTCGGCACCTGTTCGCTCGTCCTGGAACCGGGCGCGAGTGCCTACGAGGAGCTGATGCGGACCGCGTTCGCGCAGGGCGTGTTCACTCTGCTCGACCCGAACATCCGGGCGGGTCTGATCCCCGACGCGGACGCCTACCGGGCGCGCTTCAAGAGCTGGCTGCCGTACGTGTCGCTCCTCAAGCTCTCCGAGGAGGACGCGCTGTGGCTGGGCGGCACCCCGCGCGAGTGGCTGGACGCCGGCCCCTCGGCGGTCGTGATCACCCATGGTGGCGACGGCCTCGCCGCGTACACCCAGGACGGCACGGTGTACCCGATTCCGGGCGAGAAGGTCGACGTCGTGGACACGATCGGCGCCGGCGACACCGTCAACGCGGCCCTGCTGCACGGCCTGTCCACGCGCAACGCGCTGTCCGCGGAGGGGATGGCCGTCCTGGGCCGCGACGGCTGGACCCAGTTGCTGCGGCTCGCGGCGCGGGCGGCGGCGATCACGTGCTCACGGGCGGGCGCGGAACCGCCGTACGCCTCCGAACTGGGCGATCTGTAGCGGGTGTTGAGCGGTGGCGGGCTGTGCGCGCCGCCAAGTGCGGCGCCCCGCGGGGGAGTTCCCGCGGGGCGCCGCATTCATGTTCCTGCCGTGTGCCGGTCAGGCCTTGCGGGCCCGCGTGGTCTTCTTCGCGGGCGTGGCCTTCTTGGCGGGCACGGACTTCTTCGCCGCGACCGCCGCGGTCTTCTTGGCGGCCGTCTTGCGCGGGGCCTTCACCGGGGCGCCGTCGCTGATCCGGTCGGCGTCGAGGATCTCGCGCAGGAACTTGCCGGTGTGGCTGGCTCCTACGGCGGCGACCTGCTCCGGGGTGCCCTCGGCGATGACGAGACCGCCTCCCGCGCCGCCTTCGGGGCCCATGTCGACGACCCAGTCGGCGACCTTGATCACGTCGAGGTTGTGCTCGATGACGATGACCGTGTTGCCCTTGTCGACCAGTCCGCCGAGCACCGTGAGGAGCTTGCTGATGTCCTCGAAGTGCAGGCCGGTGGTCGGCTCGTCCAGGACGTAGACCGTACGGCCGGTGGAGCGGCGCTGGAGCTCGCTGGCGAGCTTGACGCGCTGGGCCTCACCGCCGGACAGGGTGGTCGCGGACTGGCCGAGCCGGACGTAGCCGAGGCCGACGTCCTTGAGGGTGTTGAGGTGGCGGGCGATCCCGGGGACCGCCTCGAAGAACTCCGTGGCCTCCTCGATCGGCATGTTCAGGACGTCGGCGATGGACTTGCCCTTGTAGTGGACGTCCAGCGTCTCCCGGTTGTAGCGGGCGCCGTGGCACACCTCGCAGGGGACGTAGACGTCCGGCAGGAAGTTCATCTCGATCTTGATGGTGCCGTCGCCCGCGCAGTTCTCGCAGCGGCCGCCCTTGACGTTGAAGGAGAAGCGGCCGGGCAGATAGCCCCGCACCTTCGCCTCGGTCGTCTCCGCGAACAGCTTGCGGACGTGGTCGAAGACTCCGGTGTACGTCGCCGGGTTGGACCGGGGGGTGCGGCCGATGGGCGACTGGTCGACGTGCACGACCTTGTCGACGAGGTCGTCGCCGTCCACGCGCGTGTGCCGCCCCGGCACGCTCCTCGCGCCGTTCAACTCCCGGGCCAGGTGTGTGTAGAGGATGTCGTTGACCAGGGTCGACTTGCCGGAGCCGGAGACGCCGGTGACCGCGGTGAACACGCCCAGGGGGAACGAGACGTCGATGTCCTGGAGGTTGTTCTCCCGGGCGCCGTGCACCGTGAGCCGGCGGGAGGGGTCGAGCGGGCGCCGGACGTCGGGCAGCGGGATGGCCTTCTTGCCGGACAGGTACTGCCCGGTCATCGACTCCTCGTTGGCGAGCAGCTCCTTCAGGGAGCCGCTGTGCACGACGTTGCCGCCGTGCTCGCCCGCGCCGGGGCCGATGTCGACGATCCAGTCGGCGACCTTGATGGTGTCCTCGTCGTGCTCGACGACGATGAGCGTGTTGCCCATGTCGCGCAGCCGGACCAGGGTCTCGATCAGCCGGTGGTTGTCGCGCTGGTGCAGGCCGATGGACGGCTCGTCGAGGACGTACAGGACGCCGACGAGTCCGGAGCCGATCTGGGTGGCCAGGCGGATGCGCTGGGCCTCGCCGCCGGAGAGGGTGCCGGCCGCGCGGTTCAGCGAGAGGTAGTCGAGGCCGACGTCGACCAGGAAGCGCAGCCTCTCGTTGCACTCCTTCAGCACGCGCTCGGCGATCTTCTTGTCGCGGGCGTCGAGCTTCATGCCGCCCAGGAACTCCGCGCAGTCGCTGATGGACATGCCGGAGATCTCGGCGATCGACTTGTCCATGATCGTGACCGCGAGGACGACGGGCTTCAGGCGCGTGCCGTGGCAGGTGGGGCAGGGCACCTCGCGCATGTAGCCCTCGAAGCGCTCCCTGCTGGCGTCGCTCTCGGCCTCGCCGTGCCGCCGCTTCACGAAGGGGACGGCGCCTTCGAAGGGCGTCGTGTAGACGCGCTCGCGTCCGTACCTGTTCCGGTACCGGACCTCGATCTGCGTCTTGTGGCCGTAGAGCAGGGCCTTCTTGGCGCGCTGCGGGAGGCCCGCGAAGGGAATGTCGGTGCGGAAGCCCAGCGCGTCCGCGAGGGCGCCGATGAGGCGGCTGAAGTAGTCCTTGGTGTGGCCGTGCGACCACGGGTGGATGGCGCCCTCGTCCAGGGACTTGTCCTCGTCCGGGACGATCAGCTCGGCGTCGACCTCCATGCGCGTGCCGATGCCGGAGCACTCGGGGCAGGCGCCGAAGGGCGAGTTGAAGGAGAAGGAGCGGGGCTCCAGCTCCTCGAAGGACAGGTCGTCGTACGGGCAGTACAGGTGCTCCGAGAACATGCGCTCGCGCTCGGGGTCGTCCTCGGGGAGGTCGACGAAGTCGAGCACGATCATGCCGCCGGACAGCCCGAGGGCGGTCTCCACGGAGTCGGTGAGGCGACGCTTGGCGGAGTCCTTCACCGTGAGGCGGTCGATGACCACCTCGATGGTGTGCTTCTCCTGCTTCTTCAGGACGGGCGGCTCGGAGAGCTGGATGGTCTCGCCGTCCACGCGCGCGCGGCTGTAGCCCTTGGTCTGGAGGTCGGCGAACAGGTCGACGAACTCGCCCTTGCGCTCGCGCACCAGCGGCGACAGGACCTGGAAGCGGCTTCCCTCGGGCAGCGCCAGGACCTTGTCGACGACGGCCTGCGGCGACTGGCGCGAGATGGGCCGGCCGCACTCGGGGCAGTGCGGCTTGCCGATGCGCGCGAAGAGCAGGCGCAGGTAGTCGTAGACCTCGGTGATGGTGCCGACCGTCGAGCGCGGGTTGCGCGAGGTCGACTTCTGGTCGATGGAGACGGCCGGGGAGAGACCTTCGATGAAGTCGACGTCCGGCTTGTCCATCTGGCCGAGGAACTGGCGGGCGTACGAGGAGAGCGATTCCACGTAGCGCCGCTGGCCCTCGGCGAAGATCGTGTCGAAGGCCAGGGAGGACTTGCCCGACCCGGACAGGCCCGTGAAAACGATGAGCGAGTCGCGTGGAAGGTCGAGCGAGACATTCTTCAGATTGTGCTCGCGCGCGCCACGGACGATGAGACGGTCGGCCACGCCGGTCCGCACCTTTCTTGAGAGAAGTGACAGGGGCGGGGCCCCCGTCGTTCTCAGACTAGGGGGAGCCACTGACAACGCCGGTCGGAATCCCGGCCGAGGCATAACAACCTCCGGCCTTCCAGCATGCCCGACGCCGCACCCGACGATATAGCACGTGCATTCGATTTACGGCACTGCTTCACCACCTTCACCCAAAGGTGTGGCGGGACTAGGGTCAGCAGCATGATTGATCACGCTCATGACCTGGCCTCTGTACGTGATGCGACCGAGCGAGTGCTCACCGCTGCCGCCGGACTGGACAACGCTTCCGTGGCCGAGCCGTCACGGCTTCCCGGCTGGAGCCGCGGCCACGTCCTCGCCCACCTCGCCCGGAACGCGGACGCCCTCGTGAACGTCCTGGAGGGGCGCCCCATGTACGCGACGGCGAGCGTGCGCGACGCCGACATCGAGCACGACGCCCCTCGCCCCCTGGACGTCCAGCTCACCGACGTGCGCGAGAGCGGGGCCCGTTTCCAGGACGCGGGTGCCGCTCCCGCGGACTGGTCGCGCACCGTGGAGCTGCGCAACGGGGTCGTCGACTCCGCGTCCCAGATCCCGTTCCGGCGCTGGGCCGAGGTCGAGCTGCACCACGTGGACCTGGGCATCGGGTACGAGCTGGAGGACCTCCCGGAGGAGTTCACCCAGCGGGAGATCTCCTTCCTGGTCGAGCGGTTCGACGGGCACCCGGACGTACCGTCGACCCACCTCACCGACGGCACGCACGCGTGGAGCACGGGCCGGGCCTCCGAGAAGCCCGAAGTCACCGTCACCGGAAGCCCGGCGGATCTCCTCGGCTGGCTCAGCGGGCGCCGTGACGGATCCGGCCTGACGGTCGACGGGGGCTCCTTGCCGACGCTGCCGCCGCTATAGGCCCACGGCCCGGCCGTAGAGCCTCCGGTGCCACTCGTTGGCGTCGGGTGCGGGTTCGACGGCGAGCACGGGGTTCGGGCCGGTCTCGATGAGGTGGAGGAGCGTCCAGGCGACGCCGTAGCAGTCGTCCGGGCCGAAGCAGGAGACGAGTGCCAGGGCTTCCTCTCCGGTGACCGGCTTCGAGATCGCGTGGAGCTGTTGGACCCGTCTGTCGATCTCCTCTTCGCTCGCGTCCCAGTCGGGTAGCGGGCCGTCTGCGACGAACGTGCGCACTTCGGGTCTCATGGGTGGATGATCGGCTTCCGTCGCCACGGCGAGCAAAGGATCCCGGTCCCGCACCCGAACGCCCGGAGGACGCCAGTCCCTCCGGAACGCCCTTAAAGACGCACTAGGCTGACCGCCATGACGTACAGCGGCGAGGTCACGGTCGGTGGACCGGCGGATGTGCACGAGCTCACGGACCTGATGATCACGAAGATCGCGGTCGGGCCCATGAACAACAACGCCTATCTGCTGCGCTGCCGGGCCACGGACGAGCAGTTGCTGATCGACGCGGCCAACGACGCGGAGACCCTGCTCGGCACGATCGGTGACGACGGCATCGCGTCCGTCGTCACCACCCACCAGCACGGCGACCACTGGCAGGCGCTCGCCGAGGTCGTGACGGCCACGCGCCCGCGTACGCACGCGGGCCGCGAGGACGCCGACGGTATCCCGGTGCCGACCGACGTCCTGGTCGACGACGGCGACACCATCCGGGTGGGCCAGGTCGAGCTGACCGCGCGTCACCTCGTGGGCCATACGCCGGGTTCGATCGCGCTCGTCTACGACGACCCGCACGGGCACCCTCATGTGTTCACCGGGGACTGCCTGTTCCCGGGTGGGCCTGGCCGGACAACACAACCGGAGGACTTTCAAAGCCTGATGAGTGGGCTTGAGGAGAAGGTGTTCACCCTGCCAGATGAGACCTGGATCTACCCCGGGCACGGCAACGACAGCACCCTCGGGGCGGAACGCCCGCACATTCAGGAGTGGTGGGCTCGGGGCTGGTAGTCGCAGGCAATGAGAACTCAGATCGTCACGGCCGTAGTAGGCGTCGTTGGCACTGGCCTCGGCGCCTCCTTGACGCTGATAGGTACGACCTGGCAAGCCCGAACAGCAGCGCGCAGCAAGCGCCAGGAGCTGGATCAGTCGAAGGAACAAGCCCGCACGCAGTTGTACGTCGATCACGTGGGCAGGCGCCTGGAAAACCGTCGAGCGACGTACATCGCCTTCATGCAGGCGGTGTCGACACTGGTCCAGGCGACGCGAGACGACAGAGTTGACGGAGCTCGGTTGACCGGCCAAATCGTCCAACACCTCGCGGAGATGGCCGAAGCCGCTGGCGAGATCGATACGGCCCGCAACACGGTGATGATCGACGGGCCGCAGGCAGTCGCCGGCCAGGCCGCGGAGCTGTGCCGTATCCCGTACAGACTGGCGAGTGCCGTGTCGGCGATCTACGACGAGTCCTTGGACGACGACGGCAGGCAGCAGGCGTTGCAGGCGGCCGTCGACATTCGTGTCAATCTCGTCCGGGAGCTGACGCTGTTCTCGGTGATGGCGTCTGCGGCATTGAATCTGGACGGGGTCGGCAATCACCTCGACAGTTTTCAGACGCCCGGCGCTGCGCCCTCTGCTACATAGGCCAGGGCGGGCGCGTAGGGCAGACGCGGCCCATACTCAGGGATCTGTTCGAGGGTGACCCAGGCGACGGCGGAGAACTTCCGCAGAGAGGCCGCGCCGGTTTCGCCTCGGAGGACCCTGCAAGCCACGTAGGCGATGCGTCGGCTCCGGGCAGACGAGGGCCTGGTCGATGTGGAGGCCGGGTGCCTTGAGCGTCCACATCTTCACGTAGCCGCGCAGCTCGCGCAGTTGGACACGGATGGTCTTCTTCTCGTCGCTGGTCAACATCACGAGGCACTTCTCCTTCGGGTTGGCCGGCCGCCGGTCGACTGCCGGAGTTTCTGCGGTCACCGGGTGGACAGCGCAAACAACTGGTGGCACTTCACCTACGGTCTCTCTGTGACCAGGCAAAACACCGCGTCGCCACCTGTTCACCGGCGCCGCGCCAGTGACAGAACGCTGCGCTTGCCGAATACCTCCTCCATGCTGGTCAGGCGGCATGTTGACACTCGTGGAGGGTGCCGCCGAGTCGCGCTCGCCGTCGTATGTCCAGGTGGGCGATCCGGTCCGGGTCCTCGATCGGAGCGGGCAGCGAGTGGAGGGGGCGGGCATTCGCAAGACCCTGGTGCGGCCGGTGCTCGTTATAGAACGTCTCGAACTCGCGCAGGGCGCGCAGGAGATGGCGCTGGTTCCGGATCAACGTACGATCTGGCAGCTCTCGCCTGCACGTCTGCACCCACCGCTCCATGATCGAGTTCATGCGCGGCATCCGGACGCCGCTGAGCACCACCTCGATACCCGCGTCCTTGAGCACCTCGTCGAACGGCCGTGGGAACTTCCCGTCCCGATCCCTGATCAGACAGCGAGCCCGGCAGTCGGCGTCCTTGAGGTCCATGACGAGATTCTCCGCAGCCTGGACCACCCAGGACGCGGTCGGGTGCGCGGTCGTGCCCAGGATCCGGATCCGGCGGCTCGCGTGCTCGATCACGGCGAACACGTACAAGCGGGCCCCGGACGGGGTGACGGCCTCGAAGAAATCGCACGCCAGGAGCGCGTCGGCCTGGGAGCGCAGGAAGTCCGCCCACGTGCTGGAGGCCCGCCCGGGCGCCGGGTCGGCGTCGGCCTCCTTCAAGATTTCCCAGACCGTTGATGCTGCCACCTTCACCCCGAGTACGAGCAGCTCACCGTGCAGGCGCCGATAGCCCAACTTGGATTTCCCTGGCCAGGCGCAGCACCAGCGCCCGGGTCGAGTGCACGGTGCGGGGCCGGCCTCCGCGCTTCGGCCGGGACTGGGAAGCGTGTCGGCGGGCGATGACGTCGCGGTGCCGGCGCAGTACCGAGTCCGGCCGCACCAGCAGCCGCATCCGCGCAGCACTTCCCGTGGCAGGCCATGGAGGAGCGACGCCAAAAACGCCCGGTCGCTCGCGTGGAACCGGACCTGCTGCCCGTTCAGCTGCCGTTCCAGAACGCCGATCCGGTGGCGCAGAGCGAGGATCTCGACATCTTTCTCCCGGTCGCTCATCGGCAGCAGTCGCAGCCTCGCGAACGCGCTCGTCACACCCAGGTACGCCAGTCTCAGCAGCACGACCGATCATCATGCCGCGCCAACCGGCGCCGCGCGATACCGGCGACTCGATCGGCCTCGGCCAACGCCCAAACCCGATCTCACCTGCGTGGATGAGGTATTCGGCAAGGGCAGGGTCGGATCGAGCTACGACAATGCACTTGCCGAGTCATTCTTCGCCGGCATCAAGCGGGAACTGCTTTACGGAGAGCGATGGTTGAGGAATTCCGAGGCTCGCATGGCCGTTTTCACGTGGCTGGCCCGGTACAACAACCGGCGCCGTCACTCCGCACTCGGTCATATCAGTTCGGTCGAATTCGAACGACGCTCGATCAACTCGGGTGGCCTGAACTTGGCTGCACAGTTCGCAGATGTCCACACAGCGGGGCGAAGCCCGGTCGGCGGGACGGACCAGTTCGGCACTCGCCGGCGTACGTCCGGGGCGCCGTGTCACCGAGGTGAGGTGGGGTTTCGGTGCCGCTTAAGGGGAGTTGAAGGGGGGTGTTAGGGGGCGGACCTACGCTGCGCGGAGGAGCTTTTGTCGCGCTGTGTGGGAGGTTGGATGTCCGGCGAGGAGAAAATTCGCGAATATCTTCGGCGGGCGACGAATGACCTTTATCGCACGCGGGAGCGGGTGCGGGAGCTCGAAGAGCGGCAGGGTGAGGCGATCGCGATCGTCGGGATGGGGTGCAGGTATCCCGGCGGGGTGGGGTCGGCTCGGGAACTGTGGGAGCTGGTCGCCGACGGGCGGGACGCCGTTTCGGAGTTTCCGTCCGATCGGGGGTGGGACGTCGCCTCGCTGTACGACCCCGATCCCGGGAAGGCGCACACGAGTTATACGCGGTACGGGGGATTTCTGCATGACGCCGGGGAATTCGACGCCGAATTCTTCGGGATCAATCCGCGTGAGGCGCTTTCGATGGATCCGCAGCAGCGGCTTCTTCTGGAAACGACGTGGGAGACCGTCGAGAACGCGGGAATCGCCGCGGCGGAACTGCGCGGGACCGACGTCGGCGTGTTCGCCGGGGTGATGTACCACGACTACGGGGGGCGGATCGTCCGGGCGCCCGCCGAGGTCGAGGGATATCTCGGGCAGGGCAGCGCGGGCAGCGTCGCCTCGGGGCGGGTCTCGCACGCGTTCGGGTTCCAGGGGCCCGCCGTGACGATCGACACCGCCTGCTCGTCGTCGCTGGTCGCGATCCATCTGGCGGCGCGGGCGCTCCGGTCCGGCGAGTGCTCGATGGCGCTGGCGGGCGGCGTCACCGTGATGTCGACGCCGTCGGTGTTCCTGGAGTTCAGCCGGCAGCGCGGCCTGTCCCCCGACGGCCGGTGCAAATCGTTCGCGGCCGCCGCCGACGGCACCGGCTGGGGCGAGGGCATCGGGCTCGTCCTGCTGGAGCGGCTGTCGGACGCCGTCCGGCTCGGGCATCCGGTGCACGCGGTGCTGAAGGGTTCGGCGATCAACCAGGACGGGACGACCACGCAGCTGTCCGCGCCGAACGGACCGGCCCAGCGGCGGGTCATCGAGCTGGCGCTGGCGAACGCGGGGCTCTCCCCCGACGAGGTCGACGCGGTCGAGGCGCACGGCACCGGCACCACCCTCGGCGACCCCATCGAGGCACAGGCGCTGCTCACCACCTACGGGCGCGCGCACTCCGCCGACCGGCCCGTCCACCTGGGCGCGGTCAAGTCGAACCTCGGGCACACGCAGGCCGCGGCGGGCGTCGCGGGCGTCATCAAGATGGTGCAGGCGATGCAGCACGGCGTCCTGCCGAAGACGCTGCACGTGGACGCGCCGTCGCCGCACGTCGACTGGGCGGACGGTCATGTCGCGCTGCTCACCGAGGCCACGTCCTGGCCGGACACGGGACGTCCGCGCCGCGCGGCGGTGTCGTCGTTCGGGATCAGCGGCACCAACGCCCACGTCATCCTCGAACAGGCACCCGAGCGGGAGACCGCCGAGCCGCCCGTCGGCCCTGTCGTGGTGACGCTGTCGGCGCGGACCCCTCAGGCGCTGCGCACCGCGGCCGCCCGGCTGGCCGGTCATCTGGCCGCCGGCCCGAAGGCGTCCCCCGACGGGCTCGCGGCGTCCCTGACGGCCCGTGCCCTGTTCACGCGGCGGGCGGCCGTCATCGTGGACGGCTCCGACCGGGAGTCGCTCGCCGGAGCCCTGTCGGCGCTCGCCTCCGGTGCGCCCGACCCGCGCCTGGTGACGGGTGAGCCCGGCGACGGCGGGACCGTGTTCCTGCTCAGCGGACAGGGCAGCCAGTCCCCCGGCATGGGCCGGGGCCTGCATGCCGCGTTCCCGGTCTACGCCGCCGCCTTCCATGAGGTCTGCGCCGCGTTCACCCCGTATCTCGACCGGCCGCTCGACGAGGTGATCCTCGGCGGCGACGAGATCATCCACGACACCGCCTACGCGCAACCCGCCCTGTTCGCCCTCCAGGTCGCCCTCTTCCGGCTCCTCGAAGACCACGGCGTCCGCCCCGACCAGCTGCTCGGGCACTCCATCGGCGAACTCACCGCCGCCCACCTCGCCGGACTCTGGACCCTGGACGACGCCGCCCGGCTCATCGCGGCGCGCGGACGGCTCATGAGCGCACTCCCCGCCGGCGGAGGCATGCTCACCGTCCAGGCGGGCGAGGCCGAGCTGCTCCCCCACCTCGACGGCACCGGCATCGATGTCGCGGGCGTCAACTCGCCGCACGCGACGTCCGTCAGCGGCCCCCTCGACGCCCTCGACGCGCTCGCGGACCGGCTCGCCGCCCAGGGCATCACGGCACGCCGCCTGGTGGTCAGCCACGCCTTCCACTCGGCCCTCATGGAACCCATGCTCGCCGACTTCCAGAAGATCGCCGAGACCGTCACCTACCACCCGACCCGGCTTCCCGTCATCTCCAACGTCACCGGACGCACCGCCACCGAAGACCAGCTCACCGACCCCGCCTACTGGACGTCCCAGATCCGCAGTGCCGTCCGCTTCCACGACGGCCTCACCCACCTCCACACCGAACACTCCCCCGCCCTCTACCTCGAACTCGGACCGCGCCCGACGCTCACCACCCTGGCCCAGCAGAGCCTGGACGGGGCGGTGACCCAGGCCGTCCTCGATCACCGCGACCCCGACGCCACCGCGTTCCTGACCGCGCTCGCCCACGCCCACACCGGCACCCACGCCAAGGTCTCCTGGCGGCTCGCCTCCTCCCCGCTGCTGGACCCGCCGCCCGCCTACCCGTTCCAGCGGACCCGGTTCTGGCTGGAGGCCCCCGCCGGTGACGCCGCTGGGCTCGGCCTCGTACCGGCCGGGCATCCGCTGCTCGCGGCCGAGTCCGCGCTCCCGGACGGCAGTTGGCAGGCGACCGGCCGGATCGGTCTCACATCCCGTCCGTGGCTGGCCGACCACGCCGTCCACGGCATGCCGCTGCTGCCCGGCACGGCCCTCCTCGACCTGGCCCTGCACGCCGGGGAGGCCACCGGCTGCCCGGACGTCGACGAGCTGATCCTCCAGGCACCGCTGACGCTGTCGGCCCCGCGCGTCCTCCACATCGTGGCCGAACGGGCCGGTGACGACGGCCGCCGCCCGTTCGCCGTCCACTCGCGGCCCGCCGACGACCCGTCCGGCTGGGTGACGCACGCGACCGGGATCCTCGCCCCCGAACTCCCCGCGATACCGGTCCCGGACGTCCCAGACGTCCCGGACGGCGACCCGGCCGACCTGTCCGGCCTGTACGAACGTCTGGAGAGCGACGGCTACGGCTACGGCCCCGCGTTCCGCAACCTGCGCGGCCTGCGCCGGGCCGGTGACGCGCTACGCGCCGAGGTCCGGCTGGACGCGACGACACCCGTCGACGGCCACGGCCTTCACCCGGCCCTGCTCGACGCGGCGCTGCACGCCCTCGCCGTCGACGGCCTCGGCGAGCAGGGCACCGGTCTGCCGTTCTCGTGGCGCGGCGTCCGGCTGCACGCGACCGGCGCCGACACCCTCCAGGTCACCTTGACGCCGCTTCGCCCCGACGCGGTCGCCCTCCACGCGACCGACCCGGCGGGCCGTCCCGTCCTGACGGTCGAGGAGCTGGTCGTCCGTCCGCTGACCGGTGATCTCACCGCGGCGGCCCCTGCGAAGTCCGGTGTGCCCGGCCTGTTCCACCCGGTGTGGATCCCGGTCGAGGAGCCGGACCGGCTGAGCCCGGCGGACGCGGTCTTCCTCGGCTCCCCGCCGGACGACGCTGACGTCCCCTTTCACGCGGACTTCGCGGCCTGGTCGGCGGCGCTCGGCGACGACGTCCCGCCATCGGAGGTCGTCGCGCTGCCGGTGACGGCGGCCTGCCCGCACGCGTCCGGCGGCTGCGACTGCCCCGCCTCGGCGACCGCGGCGGCCGGAACCATGCTGGGGCTGCTGCGCGAGTGGGCGGCCGACGACCGGTTCGCCGGTTCGGTCCTGACCGTCGTCACGCTCCTCGCGCAGGCCCTCCCGGACGACGAGGAGGCCCCGTCCCCGGCGCAGGCGGCGCTGTGGGGCCTGGTCCGCAGCGCGCAGAGCGAGCACCCCGGCCGTTTCCGGCTGGTGGACGTCGCGTCGCCGGAGCCGGGCCCGCTGCTGTCGGCGATCGCGGCCGCCGAGGCCCTGGACGAGCCGCAGCTGGCGGTGCGGGCCGGGACGCTGTTCCGGCCGCGGCTGGCCGACGCCCACGAGTCGTTCCTGGTGCCGCCGTCGGACACGGGCTGGCAGCTGATGTCGACGAGCCGGACGGGGTCGCTCGACGACATCGTCCTGGCAGCGACCGATCTGCACGACGGCCCGCTGGGGCCGGACGAGGTCCGGATCCGCACCCGCGCGGCCGGTCTGAACTTCCGTGACGTCCTGGTCTCGCTCGGCATGGTGAAGGCGCTGGCCCCGATCGGCGGCGAGGAGGCCGGTGAGGTCATCGAGGTCGGCTCGAACGTGACGACGCTCCGTCCGGGCGACCGGGTGACGGGGCTGTTCTCACGTGGCGGCATCGGCCCGGTCGCCACCACCGACCGCCGGCTCGTCATGAAGATCCCCGACGACTGGACCTGGGCCGAGGCCGCGACCATCCCCGTCGCATTCCTGACCGCCTGGCACGGATTGGTCGTCCTCGGCGGCCTCAGGAAGGGCCAGAAGGTCCTCATCCACACCGCCACCGGCGGCGTCGGGCAGGCCGCCCTCCAGATCGCCCGGCTGTTCGAGGCCGAGGTGTACGCGACGGCCAGCCCACGCAAGTGGCCCGTCCTGCACGGCCACGGCCTCGAACACGACCACATCGCCAACAGCCGCACCACCGACTACGAGCACCACTTCAGGAAGACCGATCCGCACGGCGTCGACATCGTCCTCAACAGCCTGGCGGGCGAGCACATCGACGCGAGCCTCCGGCTGCTCAAGCCGGACGGCCGCTTCATCGAGATGGGCAAGACCGACATCCGAACGCCCGAGGAGCTGACCGACCACCCCGGCATCGACTACCAGGCGTTCGACCTGGTCACCACGGGGCCCGAGCACATCGAGGGCCTCAACCGGATCGTGCACGGCCATCTCGCCGCCGGGAGCCTCACGCCGCTCCCGCACACGTCCCACCCGATCGCGCACGCCCGCACCGCCATCCGCACCCTCGCCCACGCCACCCACATCGGGAAGATCACCCTCACGCTGGATCCGCCGCCCGTCCACCGGACCGTCCTGATCACCGGCGGCACCGGGACGCTCGGCGGGCTCGTCGCGGAGCATCTCGCCGAGCGGGGGGCCGAGCATCTCCTGCTTGTCAGCAGGCGCGGCCCGGACGCTCCCGGCGCGGACGACCTCAAGTCCCGTCTGGAAGCGCTCGGCGCGCAGGTGACGATCGCCGCCTGCGACAGCGCCGACCCCGACGCGCTCGCCGCACTCCTCGCCACCGTCCCCGCCGAACACCCCCTCACCGGGGTCGTGCACGCGGCGGGCGTGCTACGGGACGCGCCGCTCCACGAGCAGAGCCCAGAGCACCTCGCCGCGGTGTTCGGCCCGAAGGCGGACGCCGCCTGGAACCTGCATCAGCAGACCAAGAACCTCGACCTGAACACGTTCGTCCTGTTCTCCTCGGCAGCCGGCACCCTCGGCAACCCCGGACAGGCCAACTACGCCGCCGCCAACACCTACCTCGACGCCCTCGCCCACCACCGCCGCGCCCAAGGCCTCCCCGCCGTCTCGATCTCATGGGGGCTCTGGGAACGGGCCAGCGGCATGACCGGGACCCTCACCGACACCGACCTCGCCAGGCTCCGCCGATCCGGGCTCGTCCCCCTCACCGACGACCACGGGCTCGCCCTGTTCGACGCCGCGCTCCGGCTCGACGAACCGCACGTCGTCGCCCTGCCGATCGCCCCCGCGGCGGACACGCACCCATCGCCGCTGCTGCGCGACCTCGCCCCGCGATCCCGCAGGACGGCCGCCACCCGCGGCACTGACGGTCCCGGCGCGGGCGGCGACCTCGCCTCGACCCTGGCGGGGCTGACCGCCGATCAGCAGCGCCGGCGGATGCTCACCCTCGTACAGGCGCAGGCCGCCGCCGTCCTCGGGCATCCCGCCGCGCACACGATCGTCGCGGACCAGCCGTTCAAGAACCTCGGCTTCGACTCCCTCACCGCCGTCGAACTCCGCAACCGGCTCGCCAGCGCGACCGGGCTGCGGCTGCCGCCGACCCTGATCTTCGACCAGCCCAGCCCCGCCGAACTGGCCGCGTGGCTGCTCGGCCGGCTCGCACCCGCGGCGGCCGAACCGGTGCGCGCGATCCTCACCGACCTGGACGCTCTGGAGACGGTCCTCGCCGAGGTGCCGTCCGACGACAAGGGCCGTCCCGCGGTCACCGCCCGGCTGGAGACCCTGCTGGCCCGATGGGCCGGAGCGCGGACGGACGCCGACGGCGACGACCTGTCCGCCGCGACGGACGACGAGATCTTCAGCGTCATCGACCACGAGCTCGGAATCTCCTGACCCCTTCACGTGAGGAACCAGATGTCCAACGAAGAGAAGCTCAGGGACTATCTGAAGCGCGTCACGGCCGACCTGCGCAGGTCCAGGCAGCGCGTTCACGAGGTGGAGTCGGAGCGGTTCGAGCCGATCGCGATCGTCGGGATGGCGTGCCGGTACCCGGGCGGAGTCCGCTCCCCCGACGACCTGTGGGACCTGGTCGCCGAGGGCCGGGACGGCATCTCGGACTTCCCCGTCAACCGCGGCTGGCCCGCCGACCTGTACGACCCCGACCCCGACCGGGCCGGCACCACCTACACCCGGCACGGCGGGTTCCTGCACGACGCCGACATCTTCGACGCGGCGTTCTTCGGGATCAGCCCGCGTGAGGCGCTCGCCATGGACCCGCAGCAGCGGCTCCTCCTCGAAACCACGTGGGAGACGTTCGAGGACGCCGGGCTCGACCCGTCCGGGCTGCGGGGACACGGCATCGGGGTGTTCGCGGGCGTCCTGTCGAGCCACTACGGCTCGCACCTGCTGATAGAGACGCCCGAGGAGATCCAGGGCTACCTGTCGACGGGCATCAGCAACAGCGTCGCGTCCGGCCGGATCTCCTACACCTTCGGCTTCCAGGGTCCGGCCGTCACCATCGACACCGCCTGCTCGTCCTCACTCGTCGCGATGCACCTGGCGGCGCACGCGCTGCGGTCCGGCGAGTGCTCCATGGCACTGGCCGGCGGTGTGACGGTCATGGCGGCGCCCACACCGTTCGTGGACTTCAGCCGTCAGCGGGGCCTGTCCGCCGACGGGCGCTGCAAGCCGTTCGCGGCCGCCGCCGACGGCACCGGCTGGGGCGAGGGCGTCGGCCTCGTCCTGCTGGAGAAGCTGTCGGACGCCCAGCGCAACGGCCACCGGATCCTCGCGGTCATCAAGGGCTCGTCGGTCAACCAGGACGGCGCCAGCAACGGGCTCGCCGCCCCCAACGGGCCGTCGCAGCAGCGGGTCATCGAGCAGGCCCTGGCCAACGCGCGGCTGTCGGCCGACGAGGTCGACGCCGTCGAGGCGCACGGCACCGGCACCCGGCTGGGCGACCCGATCGAGGCGCAGGCGCTGCTCGCCACCTACGGACGGCACCACACCAGCGCGCTGCCGCTGCGGCTGGGGTCGATCAAGTCGAACATCGGGCACAGCCAGGCCGCCGCCGGCGTCGCCGGTGTGATCAAGACGGTGCAGGCAATCCGGCACGGCGCGCTGCCGAAGTCGCTGCACGTGGACGAGCCATCGCCGCACGTCGACTGGTCCGCCGGGCATGTGACGCTGCTGACCGAGACCACGCCGTGGCCCGAGACGGGACGGCCGCGCCGCGCGGCGGTGTCGTCGTTCGGGATCAGCGGCACCAACGCCCACCTCATCCTGGAGCAGGCGCCGGAGCCCGACGACGCCGAGGCCCCGGCCCCCGCGCCGGACGCACCCGCCGTCGCGCTGCCGCTGTCGGCGAAGGACCCCGAGGCGCTGCGCGAGACCGCCCGGCTGCTCGGGGAGCGCCTCGACGCACGTCCGGAGCTGGAGCCCGCCGCCCTGACCGCGCCGCTCGCCGGACGGTCGCTGCTCGGCCACCGGGCGGTCGTCGTCACCCCGCCGGACGACCGCGCCGGGACCGCCGCGGCCCTCGACGCGCTCGCCGGCGGGTCGCCCCATCCGTCGCTGATCGTCGGCGACGAGCCTCCCACTTCGGGCGGGACCGTGTTCGTCTACCCCGGCCAGGGCTCCCAGTGGGCGGGAATGGGCACGCTGCTCGCCGCCGAGTCGCCGGTGTTCGCCCGCGCTCTGGACGACTGCGCGCAGGCGCTCGAACCGCACACCGGCTGGAACCTCAGGGACGTCCTGTCCCGGCCCGAGCTGCCCGCCGGAACCGACGTGGTGCAGCCCGCGCTGTTCGCGATGATGGTGGCGCTGACCAGGCTCTGGCAGCACCACGGCGTCAGTCCCGACGCGGTCGTCGGTCACAGCCAGGGCGAGATCGCCGCCGCTCACATCGCGGGCGCGCTCAGCTTGGACGATGCCGCACGGGTCGTCAGCGTCCGGTCGCGGGCGCTGCTGGACCTCGCCGGAACCGGCCGGATGGTGTCGGTGCCGCTGGACGCCACCGCCGCCGAGACGCTTGTCGGCGACCTCGGCCTCAGCGGCGAGCTGCGGGTGGCGGCGTTCAACGGGCCGAACCACACGATCGTCGCGGGCGCCACCGCCGCGGCCGAGGCGCTGACCGCCCACGCCGCGACCACCGGCCTCGACGCCCGGATGATCCCGGTCGACTACGCCTCGCACACCCCGCTCGTGCGGGGGCTGCGCGACCGGCTCCTGGCCGACCTCGGCACGGTCGCGACCGGCCCGGCGGCGATCCCGTTCCACTCGACGCTCACCGGCGGGCTCGTCGAGGACACCGGGCTGCTCGGCGCCGGCTACTGGTACGACAACCTGGCCGCCCCGGTGCTGTTCCACCCGGTGCTCGCCACGCTCGTCCCGCAGCACACGGAGTTCGTGGAAGTGAGCCCGCACCCGGTGCTCGTCCCCGCGATCCTCGACCTGCTGCACGGCGGCGGGACGGCCGGGTCGGCGCATCCGACGCTCCGCCGCGACCAGGGCGGCCTCGGCCGGTTCCTGACGTCGCTGGCCTCCTACCATGTGCACGCCGACGCGCCCGGCACGGACTGGCACGCCCCGGCCTCGCGGGAGCGGGTGCCGTCCTACCCGTTCCAGGGCCGCCGGTTCTGGCTCGACGGGGCCGCGCCCGTCACGAAGGCGACCGGGCTCGGGCTGGCGTCGCCGGAGCATCCGCTGCTCGGCGCGGTCGTCGAGCATCCCGACGGGACGATCGCGTGCACCGCGCGTCTCGCGCTCGACACCGAGCCATGGCTCGCCGACCACACAGTGAACGGGACGGTCCTGCTGCCGGGCACGGCGTTCGTCGAGCTCGCCCTGCACGCAGGGCACCGCTGGGGTTGCGAGACCGTCGAAGAGCTGACGTTGCAGGCTCCGCTCGTGCTGTCCGCGGGGCCACAGGATCTGCACGTCACGGTCAGCGCCGCCGGAGACGGCGGACGCCGGTCGTTCGCCGTGCACTCCCGACCGCACGGCGACCAGGCCGAGTGGACGGTCAACGCGACCGGGACCCTGACACCGGAGCTCTCGGCCGCGGTCCCGGCGGGCCCTCCGCCCGGCGGCACGCCCGTCGACGTCTCGGGGCTGTACGACCGGATCGCCGAGGACGGCTACGGCTACGGGCCGTCCTTCCGCGGTCTACGCGGCCTGCGCCGCGACGGCGACGTCCTCCACGCGGAGGTCAGCCTCGGCGAGGACGCCGCCACCGGCGGGTACGGCCTCCACCCGGCGCTGCTCGACGCCGCCCTGCACGCCCTCATCGCCGACCGGGACGACCGGACGCCCGACGGCGGGGAGCCCGGCGGCGTCAGCCTTCCGTTCTCCTGGACCGGGGTGCGCCTGCACGCGACCGGCGCCGACACCCTGCGGGTCGCGGTGACCCGGCTGCGAGACGGCGCGGTGGCGCTGTATGCCGCCGACCCGCAGGGCCTCCCGGTGCTGACCGTCGACGAACTGACCCTGCGCCCCCTGGGCGCGGGCCTGTCGGTCTCGGCCGGTCCGGCCGCGCACGACCTGTTCCATCCGGTCTGGCACGCCCTGCCCGACACCGCCCCCACCCGCGTCGACGGCGATCCCGTATTGCTCGGGTCCCCCGCCGAGGGCGCGGCGTGCGGCGGGCTCGCGGAGCTCATCGGGGCCCCCGGCGAGGCGATCGCGCTGCCGTCGCTGACGGCGTCCTCCTGCGCGCACGGGGTCTGCGGCTGCCCCGAGGCGGTCGCCTCTGCGACGCGGGCGGCGCTCTCCCTGGTCCAGGGCTGGCTCGACGCGGACGGCGGCACCCTGACGTTCGTGACCCGGGAGGCCCACGACGACCGGGGTCCGTCGCTCACGGCGGCGGCGGTGTGGGGGCTGGTGCGCGGGGCGCAGAGCGAGCATCCGGGGCGCTTCCGGCTCCTCGACGCCGACACCGACGACACGGCCACGCTCCTGCGGGCGGTCGCCGCGGGGCGGTCCCTGGACGAGCCTCAGCTCCTGTTGCGCGGCGGTGTCCTGCACCGGCTCTGGCTGGTCGACAGCCGCAAGGAGTTCCTGATCCCGCCGGACCACGACGGCTGGCAGCTGGAGAAGATCACCCGGACGGGCACCCTGGAGGACGTCGTGCTCGCGCCGACCGACCTGCACGACCGTCCGCTGGAGCCGCACGAGATCCGGATCAGCACCCGTGCGGCCGGCCTGAACTTCCGGGACGTCCTCGTCTCGCTCGGCATGGTCGCCACCGACTCGCCGATCGGCGGCGAGGAGGCGGGCGAGGTCGTCGGCGTCGGCGCGGACGTCACCGGGTTCCAGCCGGGTGACCGGGTGACGGGCCTGTTCACCCATGGCGGCATCGGCCCGGTCGCCACCACCGACCACCGGCTCGTCATGAAGATCCCCGACGCGTGGACGTGGCCGCAGGCCGCGACGATCCCGGTCGCGTTCCTCACCGCCTGGCACGGGCTGGTCGTCCTCGGCGGCCTCGGAAAGGGCCAGAAGGTCCTCATCCACACCGCGACCGGCGGCGTCGGGCAGGCCGCCCTCCAGATCGCCCGGCTGTTCGAGGCCGAGGTGTACGCGACGGCGAGTCCGGCCAAGCACCACGTCCTGCGCTCGCACGGCCTCGACGACGACCACATCGCCAACAGCCGCGTCGCCGACTATGAGGACCCTTTCCGGCGGACGGCCCCCGGCGGCTTCGACATCGTGCTGAACAGCCTCGCCGGGGAGCACGTCGACCTCGGGCTGCGGCTGCTCAAGCCGGGCGGGCACTTCCTGGAGATGGGCAAGACCGACATCCGGACGGCCGAGCAGCTCGCGGGCCATCCCGGCGTCGACTACCAGGCCTTCGACCTGATCAGCACGGGCCCCGAGCACCTCGGCGTCCTCACCGAGGCCGTCCGCGGGCATCTCGCGTCCGGGGCGCTCGTCCCGCTGCCGTGCACCTCCCATCCGATCACGCACGCCCATGCCGCCATCCGGGTTCTCACGCGGGCCGAGCACATCGGGAAGGTCACCCTCACGCTGGATCCGCCGCCCGTCCACCGGACCGTCCTGGTCACCGGCGGCACCGGGACGCTCGGCGGGCTCGTCGCCGGGCATCTCGTCTCGGCGCACGGGGTGCGGCGGCTGCTGCTCGTCAGCCGCAGTGGCCCGGACGCTCCCGGCGCGGACGACCTCAAGTCCCGCCTGGAAGCGCTCGGCGCAAGCGTGACGATCGCCGCCTGCGACACCGCCGACCCCGACGCGCTCGCCGCACTCCTCGCCACCGTCCCCGCCGAACACCCCCTCACCGGGGTCGTGCACGCGGCGGGCGTACTACGGGACGCACCCGTGGAGGCGCAGACCGCCGACCATCTCGACGCGGTCCTGCGGCCGAAGGCGGACGCCGCCTGGAACCTGCATCAGCAGACCAAGAACCTCGACCTGAAAACATTCGTCCTGTTCTCCTCGGCAGCCGGCACCCTCGGCAACCCAGGACAGGCCAACTACGCCGCCGCCAACACCTACCTCGACGCCCTCGCCCACCACCGCCGCGCCCAAGGCCTCCCGGCCGTCTCGATCGCATGGGGACTCTGGGAACGGGCCAGCGGCATGACAAGCGCGCTGTCGGAGGCGGAGTGGGCGCGACTGCGCCGCTCCGGCGTGAACCCGCTCTCCGACGACCACGGCCTGGACCTCCTGGACGCCGCGCTCCGGCTCGGCGAACCGCAGGTCGTCGCCGCGCCGATCACTGCCTCGACCACCGAGCACCACCCGTCGCCGCTGCTGCGCGGCCTGGCGCCCGCCCGCCGCCGGACGGCCGCGGCCGGCGCGCCCACGGGCGGCGGCGGTCTCGGCGCGGAGCTGGCGCCGCTCGACGACGACCGGCGGCGGGAGCGAGTCCTCGGGGTCGTCCTGGCGCAGGCCGCCGCCGTCCTCGGCCACCCGGACCCCGACCTCGTCTCCCCCCGCCTGGCCTTCAAGGACCTCGGCTTCGACTCCCTCACCGCCGTCGAACTCCGCAACCGGCTCGCCCACGCGACCGGGCTGCGGCTGCCGCCGACCCTGATCTTCGACCATCCGAACCCGTCCGAGCTCGCCGCCCACCTCCTCACCCGGCTCGCCCCCGACGCCGCGCCCGCCGCACCGGCCGCGCCGGTCAGGTCGGTTGCGGCCGACGACGAGCCGATCGCGATCGTCGGGATGGGCTGCCGCTACCCCGGTGACGTCCGGACGCCGGAGGACCTGTGGCAGCTCGTCGAGGGCGAGGTCGACGCGCTGACCGCGTTCCCCGCCGACCGCGGCTGGCCTGCGGGCCTCTACGACCCCGACCCGTCCCGCCCGAACTCCAGCTACACCGACCGGGGCGGATTCCTGCACGACGCCGGGGACTTCGACCCGGCGTTCTTCGGGATCAGCCCGCGCGAGGCGCTCGCCATGGACCCGCAGCAACGGCTTCTCCTCGAAACCGCGTGGGAAACCCTGGAGAACGCGGGACTCGCCCCCGAACGGCTGCGGCCGCGGGCCGTCGGCGTCTACACCGGGGTCCTGGCCAGCAACTACGGCGCGCATCTGCTGCACGAGGCGCCCGAGGATGTGCAGGGCTACCTGTCGACGGGCATCAGCAACAGCGTCGCGTCCGGCCGGATCTCCTACACCTTCGGCTTCGAAGGTCCGGCCGTCACCATCGACACCGCCTGCTCGTCCTCACTGGTCGCGATGCACCTGGCGGCACAGGCCCTGCGGTCCGGCGAATGCGAACTCGCCCTCGCGGGCGGCGTCACCGTGATGGCCGCGCCAACCCCGTTCCTGGAGTTCAGCCGCCAGCGCGGCCTCGCCCCGGACGGCCGCTGCAAAGCATTCTCCGCGACCGCCGACGGAACCGGCTTCTCCGAAGGCGTCGGCCTCGTCCTCCTCGAACGACTCTCCGACGCCCAACGCAACGGCCACGAAATCCTCGCCCTCCTCCGCGGATCAGCCGTCAACCAGGACGGCGCCAGCAACGGCCTCTCCGCCCCCAACGGACCCTCACAAGAACGCGTCATCGAACAAGCCCTCACCAACGCCCGACTCACCCCCGACCAAATCGACCTCATCGAGGCACACGGCACCGGCACCACCCTCGGCGACCCCATCGAAGCCCAAGCCCTCCTCCACACCTACGGCCGACACCACACCACCGAACAACCCGCCTACCTCGGATCCATCAAAACCAACATCGGCCACACCCAGGCCGCCGCCGGAGTCGCAGGCGTCATCAAAAGCATCTACGCCCTCCAGAACGCAGTCCTCCCACGAAGCCTCCACAACGACAACCCCACCCCACACGTCGACTGGACAACCGGAAACATCACCCTCCTCAACCACACCCGCCCCTGGCCCGACACCGGACAACCACGCCGCGCCGCCATCTCCTCCTTCGGCATCAGCGGCACCAACGCCCACCTCATCCTCGAACAAGCACCCGAATCCACCCCGACGGCAGGCGCTGCGGACGTGCCGCCGTCGGTGGCCGTGCCGCTGTCGGCCAAGACCCCTGAGGCGCTGCGCGCCGCCGCGCTGCGGCTGTCCGACCGGCTGGCGAACGACCCCGGGCTCCGGCCGGACGATCTCGCGGCTCCGCTGTCGGCACGGTCGGTCTTCGACCATCGCGCGGTCGCCGTCACCGGACCCGCCGACCGGGCCGGGCTCGCCTCGGCGCTCGCCGCCCTCGCCTCGGGCGACCCGCACGGCGGCCTCGTCACCTCCGAGGGACCGCCCACGGCGGGCGGAACCGTGTTCGTCTTCCCCGGCCAGGGCTCCCAGTGGGCGGGCATGGGCACCTTGCTCGCCGCCGAGTCGTCCGCGTTCGCCGCCGCCCTCGACGACTGTGCGCAGGCCCTCGAACCGCACACCGGCTGGAACCTCCTGGATGTCCTGTCCCGGCCGGAGCTGCCCGTCGGAACCGACGTGGTGCAGCCCGCGCTGTTCGCGATGATGGTCTCTCTCGCCCGGCTCTGGCAGCACCACGGCGTCGAGCCCGACGCGGTCATCGGCCACAGCCAGGGCGAGATCGCCGCCGCCCACATCGCGGGCGCACTCAGCCTCGACGACGCCGCACGGATCGTCGCCACCCGCGCCAAGGCGCTCCTCGGTCTCGCCGACACCGGCCGGATGGTGTCGCTGCCCCTCGACGCGATCTCCGCGGAGGCGCTCATCGGCGACCTCGGCCTCACCGGTGAGCTGCACGTCGCGGCGTTGAACGGCCCCGCCCACACCGTCGTGGCAGGCGCGACGGCGGCCGCCGAGGCGATCGTCGCGCACGGCCGGGCCGCCGGGCTCAACGCCCGCATGGTCCCGGTCGACTACGCCTCGCACACGCCGCACATGCACGCCCTGCGCGGCACCCTCCTGGCCGAGCTGGCCGGGATCTCGCCCCGCAAGGCCCGGATTCCGTTCCACTCCACGCTCACCGGTGCCGTCGTCGAGGACACCACCGTCCTGGACGCCGCCTACTGGTACGACAACCTCGCCAATCCCGTCCTGTTCCATCCGGTACTGGCCGCGCTGAGCCCGCGGCACACCGCGTTCGTCGAGGCCAGCCCGCATCCGGTGCTCGTCCCGGCGATCGACGCCGTGCTGCACGCATCAGGAGCACCCGGCGCGGCCCATCCGACGCTCCGCCGCGACGACGGCGGCCTCGGCAGGTTCCACGTCTCGCTCGCCGGCCGCCACGTGCGGGCCGCCGAGCCCGGCACCCTCTGGCGGCCGCCGACGACGGGCAGGGCCGGGCATCCGCCGACCTACCCGTTCCAGCACAGCAGGTTCTGGCTGGGCTCGACCGGCGCGGGCAACGCGTCGGGGCTCGGCCTGGTCGCGGCCGACCACCCGCTGCTCGCCACCGCCATCCCGCTCCCGGACGGCCGCTGGCAGGCGACGTCCCGGCTGTCGGCCGACACCCTGCCGTGGCTCGCCGACCACGCCGTCCACGCGACCCCGCTGCTGCCCGGCACCGCGTTCCTCGACCTCGCGCTCCACGCCGGGCAGGCGTCAGGCTGCCCCACCGTCGCGGAGCTGACCCTCCAGACGCCGCTCGTCCTCACCTCGGACACGCCCCGCGACCTGCATGTGGCGGTCTCCGCGCCCGACGACGACGGCCACCGGCAGATCACCTTCCACTCCCGGACCGGGGCCGACTCTCCGTGGGTCGAGCACGCGACGGGACGCCTCTCCCCCGACGAGGCCGAAGGGCCGCAGGACGCGCCCGACGCCCCCGCCGGCGGCCCCGTCGCGATCGACGGGCTGTACGACCGGCTCGCCGAGCACGGCTACCACTACGGTCCCGCGTTCCGGAACGTCCGGGAACTCCACCGGGACGGCACCGTCCTGGACGTCCGGGTCGTCCTCGACCGTGACCTGGCGGCGGGCGCGCACGGCATCCACCCGGCGCTGCTGGACGCGGCGCTCCACCCACTCGCCCTGACCGGCGACGACGGGGCCGGCCTGGCGCTGCCGTTCTCGTGGCGGGACGTCCGGCTGACCGCGACCGGCGCGACCGAGCTGCGGGTCAGGCTGACCGAGATCGGGGAGAAGACCCTCCGTGTCGAGGCGTGGGACATGTCCGGGACTCACGTTCTGACGGTCGGTGCGCTGACCCTGCGGACGGTGAGCGGCGAGGAGTTCCTGCGGTCCTTCGCGGCCGCCGCCGACCGCTCCCTTTTCGAGGTTGTCTGGAACCCGGTCGCGGTCGGCGAGGCGGGCGAGCCTCCCGTGCCGTTCGCCGACGCGTCGGCCCTTGAGACGCCGCCCGCCGCCGTCCTGCTCGACGTCTCCGGAGAGCCCGACGGCCCGGACGCGGTCCGCGGCCTGGCCGCGGAGGTCCTGGAGGCCGTACGCGAATGGGCCGCCGACGCGCGGTGCGCCGGGTCGCGACTGATCGTCCGGACCACGAACGCCTTGCCCGTCTCCGGGACGGACGCCGTCCCCGAACTCGCGCCGGTGTGGGGTCTGGTACGCGCCGCCCAGTCGGAGAACCCCGGCCAGTTCGTGCTCGTCGACACCGACGGCCTTCCCGCGTCGGACGCACTGCTCCCTGCGGCGATCGCGTCCGGGCAGCCGCAGCTGGCGCTGCGCGACGGCCGGGTTCTCGCCCCCGCGCTCGCCAAGGTCGCGCTCCCGGGCTCGGCCCCGTCGCCGCTGTCGGGGACGGGGACCGTCCTGGTCACCGGCGGCACCGGGACGCTCGGCGGGCTCGTCGCCGGGCATCTCGTCTCGGCGCACGGGGTGCGGCGGCTGCTGCTCGTCAGCCGCAGTGGCCCGGACGCCCCCGGCGCGGACGACCTGACGGCCCGTCTGGAAGCGCTCGGCGCACAGGTGACGATCGCCGCCTGCGACAGCGCCGACCCCGACGCGCTCGCCGCACTCCTCGCCACCGTCCCGGCCGAGCATCCGCTGACGGCCGTGGTCCACGCGGCGGGCGCGCTCCAGGACGCGCCGCTGCTCGGCCAGACCGCCGCCCATCTGGAGACCGTGTTCCGGCCGAAGGTCGACGCCGCCTGGAACCTGCACCGGCAGACCAGGGACCTGGACCTGGAGGCGTTCGTCCTGTTCTCGTCGGCAGCCGGCACCCTCGGCAACCCCGGACAGGCCAACTACGCCGCCGCCAACACCTACCTCGACGCCCTCGCCCACCACCGGCACGCCCAAGGCCTCCCCGCCGTCTCAATCGCATGGGGGCTCTGGGAACGGGCCAGCGGCATGACCGGGACCCTCACCGACACCGACCTCGCCAGGCTCCGCCGATCCGGGCTCGTCCCCCTCACCGACGACCACGGGCTCGCCCTGTTCGACGCCGCCCTCGGCCTCGACCGTGCGTCGCTGCTGGCCGCGACGCTCGACACGTCCGCCGCGGCGGCGCATCCGTCGCCGCTGATGCGCGGCCTCGCGCCGCGGTCCCGCCCGGCGGCGGCCGGCGGGAGCGGCTCGCTGGCCGGACGGCTCGCCGAACTGGAGCCCGAGCAGCGGCTCAAGCACCTCCTGGGCGTCGTCCGGGCGCACTCCGCCGCCGTACTCGGGCACCAGGACCCGGACGGGATCGCCGACGACCGGCCGTTCAAGGACCTCGGCTTCGACTCCCTCACCGCCGTCGAACTCCGCAACCGGCTCGCCAACGCGACCGGGCTGCGGCTGCCGCCGACGCTGGTCTTCGACCATCCGAGTCCCCGGGCGGTCGCCGAGCATCTGCTGGCCGCGCTCACCGAGGCGCCGTCCAGGAGCCGCCCGGCCCGGCGGACGGCCGCCGCGGCCGACGAGCCGATCGCGATCGTCGGGATGGGCTGCCGCTACCCGGGCGACGTCAAGACCCCGCACGACCTGTGGCGGCTCGTCGAGGGCGAGGTCGACGCCATGTCAGCGTTCCCCGCCGACCGCGGCTGGCCCGCCGGGCTCTACCACCCCGACCCCGCCCATCCCGGCACCACCTCGACCGACCGGGGCGGATTCCTGCACGACGCCGGGGACTTCGACGCGGCGTTCTTCGGGATCAGTCCGCGCGAGGCGCTCGCCATGGACCCGCAGCAACGGCTTCTCCTCGAAACCGCGTGGGAAACCCTGGAGAACGCGGGACTCGACCCGTCCGGGCTGCGGATGCGGCAGGTCGGCGTCTACGCAGGCGTCATCAGCGCCGACTACGGGCTGCGGATGCTGAACGACGTACCTGAGGAGTACGAGGGGTACCTGCTGACCTCCAACGGCGGCAGCGTCGCGTCCGGCCGGATCTCCTACACCTTCGGCTTCGAAGGTCCGGCCGTCACCATCGACACCGCCTGCTCGTCCTCACTGGTCGCGATGCACCTGGCGGCACAGGCCCTGCGGTCCGGCGAATGCGAACTCGCCCTCGCGGGCGGCGCGACCGTCATGGCGACGCCGTCCCTGCTCGTCGAGTTCAGCCGCCAGCGCGGCCTCGCCCCGGACGGCCGCTGCAAAGCATTCTCCGCGACCGCCGACGGAACCGGCTTCTCCGAAGGCGTCGGCCTCGTCCTCCTCGAACGACTCTCCGACGCCCAACGCAACGGCCACGAAATCCTCGCCCTCCTCCGCGGATCAGCCGTCAACCAGGACGGCGCCAGCAACGGCCTCTCCGCCCCCAACGGACCCTCACAAGAACGCGTCATCGAACAAGCCCTCACCAACGCCCGACTCACCCCCGACCAAATCGACCTCATCGAGGCACACGGCACCGGCACCACCCTCGGCGACCCCATCGAAGCCCAAGCCCTCCTCCACACCTACGGCCGACACCACACCACCGAACAACCCGCCTACCTCGGATCCATCAAAACCAACATCGGCCACACCCAGGCCGCCGCCGGAGTCGCAGGCGTCATCAAAAGCATCTACGCCCTCCAGAACGCAGTCCTCCCACGAAGCCTCCACAACGACAACCCCACCCCACACGTCGACTGGACAACCGGAAACATCACCCTCCTCAACCACACCCGCCCCTGGCCCGACACCGGACAACCACGCCGCGCCGCCATCTCCTCCTTCGGCATCAGCGGCACCAACGCCCACCTCATCCTCGAACAAGCACCCCAGTCCACCCCGACGGAGGTCCCGGACGAGGAGGCGCCGGCCGTCGCGGTCACGCTGTCGGCCAAGGACCCGGCCGCGCTCCGCGCCGCGGCGTCCCGGCTCCGTGACCACCTCGACGCGCAGCCCGCCGCCGTCCCGGCCGGACTCGCCGGGAGGCTCGCCGCCCGGACCCTGTTCGACCACCGGGCGGTGATCGTCACGGCGGGCGGAGACCGCGCCGGGCTCGGCGCGGCGCTCACCGCCCTCGCATCCGAACGGGAGCATCCCGCGCTGGTCACGGGATCACCCTCCGGACGCGGCGACGGCGTGGTCTTCCTGCTCAGCGGCCAGGGCAGCCAGCATCCCGGCATGGGACGGGAACTGCACGCGGCGTCCCCCACGTTCGCCGAGGCCTTCGACACCGTGTGCGCCGCGTTCGACCCGCACCTCGAACAGCCGCTCAAGGACGTCATGTTCGACGGCGGCGACCTCGTCAACGACACCGCCTACGCCCAGCCGGCGATCTTCACGCTCCAGGTCGCGCTGCACGCCCTGCTCGGCCACTACGGCATCACGCCCGACCGGCTGCTCGGCCACTCGATCGGCGAGCTCACCGCCGCCCACCTGGCCGGAGTATGGACCCTCGACGACGCCGCCCGGCTCGTCGCGGCGCGCGGACGGCTGATGAGCGCGCTGCCGTCCGGGGGCGGGATGCTGAGCGTCCAGGCGCCCGAGGCCGAGCTGCGGCCGCTGGTGGACGCCGAGGACGGCGTCGCCGTCGCGGCGCTCAACGGGCCCGCGTCGACAGTCCTGTCCGGCGAGCTCACGGCGCTCGACCGGATCGCCGAGCGGCTCGACGGGCTGCGGCTGCGGCACCGGCGGCTGGTCGTCAGCCACGCCTTCCACTCGCCGCTGATGGAGCCGATGCTCGACGAGTTCCGGGAGGTCGCCGCGGGCGTCACCGCACGCCCGGCACGGATCCCGCTGATCTCGAACGTCACCGGGCTGCCCGCGACGGACGAGCAGCTCGCCGACCCCGCCTACTGGGCCGGTCAGATCCGCGGTGCCGTACGGTTCCACGACGGCCTCGCCCGGCTGGACGCCGACCACGCTCCCGCCTGCTATCTGGAGCTCGGCGCGCGTCCCGCGCTCGCGACCCTCGCCCGCCAGTCCCTGGACGGCGTCACCGCACGGTCCGTCCTCGACACGGCCCTCCCGGAACCGGCCGCGGTGCTGACCGCGCTCGCCCACCTGCACACCGCCACCCGGATCCCCGTCGGCTGGCGGGCCGGAACCGCGACGGCGTCCGCTCCGCCGCCCACCTACCCGTTCCAGCACCGCGCCTACTGGTACGAGCCGGTCGCGGCCCCCGCCCCCGCGGCGGAGTCCGAGACGGCCCTGTGGGAGGCGATCGACCGCCAGGACCTGAGCGCCCTGTCCACCACCCTGGACCTGGACCTGGACGACCCCGCCAAGCGGCTCCTCCTCGCCGAGCTCCTCCCGGCCCTCTCGGCCAGCAGGCGCAGCAACGGCTGGTGGCACGAGCAGACCTGGCAGCGCGTCCCCGTCGCCGCCGACATGCCCCTTCCCGGCACCTGGCTCCTCCTCACCGACGACCCCTCCTCCACCCTCCCCACCGCCTTGATCCCCCTCCTCACCGAACGCGGCGCCCAGCCCCTCCACCTCGGCCTCTCCACGACCGCCGACGGCGCAGTCGCCTCCGGCACGGGCTCCGGTCCGGTCGGCGGCGCGGGGAGCGGTCTCGATCGGCTCGCCCGGGTGCTGGGTGAGGCCGTGGAGGGGGCAGCGGTCGAAGGGGTGCTGTACCTCGCGGCGGACGTGGACCGGGAGGCGGTGCGGTGGACGGCCGAGCTGCCCGAAGCGCTGGCGCGAGCCGGGGTCGACGCGCCGTTGTGGTTCGTCACGCGGGGAGCCGTCGGCGACGGGGCGGCCGCACCGGTCGGCGATGTCTCGCAGGGTCTGCTGTGGGGAGTCGTGGAGACGGCGGTGCGGAGCGGGTCGCCTCGGCGGCTGCGGGCCGTCGATCTGCCGCTCGAAGTCTCTGGACGGGTAGGGCGGGCGTTCGCGGCCGCGTTGACCGGCGGGGACGAGCTCGTGGCCGTCCGGGACGGGGCGCTGCTGGTGCCGCGGCTGACCCGGGCGCCGGGCGGCGACCGCGGCTGGACGCCCGCCGGGACGGTCCTGGTCACCGGCGGCGGACTCGGGGTCGAGACGGCGAAGTGGCTGGCGGGCGCGGGAGCGTCCAGCGTCCTCCTGGCCGTCGGCCCGGCCGAGCCCGCACCCGACGGGCTGGACGGCGCGATCACCTCGGTCGTGTTCGACCCCGCCGATCCGGCGGCGATTCCCGCTCTCCTCGAACTCCTCCCGGACGGCGAGCCGCTCGCCGCGGTCTTCCACACCGCGGCGATGGCCGGCGGCGAGGCGGCCATGGACGCCGCCCGGCAGCTGCACGAATCCACCAAGGATCTGGAACTGTCCGCCTTCGTCCTCTTCGCTCCGCTGACGGCGTCGGCCGGAGCCAGCTCCGCCCGTCCCGAGGATCTGGCGGTCGGGGCCTTCCACGACGCCCTCGCACGCCGGCGTCGCGCCGCCGGGCTCCCGGCGACGTCGCTGCTGTGGGGGACGGTCGAAGGCGGCGGCGACGAGCAGCCCGGCCTGCGCCCGATGCGCGCGTCGGCCGCCCTGCGGGACCTGCCGCGGATCCTCGCCGGGCCGCCCTGCGTGGTCGTCGCCGACGTCACCGCGGCGTTCCCCGGCGCGGCCCCGCGCACGTCCAGGGACGACGCCCCTGCCGCCGACCCCGGCGGCCTCCTGCTCCGGCTCGAAGGCCGCTCCCCCGGGGAGCGCGACCGGTTGCTGCTGGAGTTCGTGCTCGCGACGACCGCCGACGCCCTCGGCCACGAGGGCGGCCACGCCGTCGCGCCCGAGGCCGACTTCCTCGACCTCGGCATCACCTCGCTCGGCGCCCTCACCATGCGCGACCGGCTCGCCCGGGCGACCGGCCTGTCCCTGCCGCCCAGCGCGGTCTACGACCTGCCGACCCCGTCCGCGCTGGCCGAGTACCTCGGCGCGGAGCTGGACGGCACCAGCCAACGGAGCACATCGTGAACGAACCTGTCGTGATCGTCGGAGCCGGCCCTGGCGGCCTCATGCTCGCCTGCGAGCTGGCCCTCGCCGGAGTCCCCGTCACCGTGTTGGACCGCCGGACGGAGCGCTCGCACGAGTCGGGCGGCGCGCTGCTGCACGCCCGCTGCGTCGAGACGCTCAAGCAGCGCGGCATCGCCGACCGGTTCGGCGACGCGTCCACCCCGCGCTGGAACCGGACCCATTTCGGCCTGCTGTACATCGAGTTCGACGAGGAGCTGGGCGAGACCGAGTTCGACTGGCTCGTCCCGCAGGTCCGCACCGAGGAGATCCTGGAGGAGCGGGCCCTCGAACTCGGCGTCCAGGTCCTGCACGGCCAGGAGGTGACCGGGGTCGAGCAGGACGCCGGCGGCGTCACCGTGACGGTGGCGGCACAGGACGGCGAGCGGACCGTCCGCGGCGCCTACCTGGTCGGCGCGGACGGCGTGCACAGCACCGTCGCCAGGCTCTGCGGGTTCGACTATGAGGAGTTCGCGCCGGCCTACTACGGCGTGACGGCCGACGTCGGCGACTTCGCCGGCAACCGCGACAAGTTCGTCAACGGCCTGTACCCGGGCGGCCAGCTCGGCATCCTGCCGCTCCAGCCGGGCCGCATCAGGATCATGACGGTCGAGTGGGAGGACCGTGACGTCCCGCCGGGCACCCCGGTGACCAGGGACGAGGTCCTCGGCAGCGTCCGCAGGCTCGTCGGCACGGCGCCCGACGTCGAGGAACCGACCTGGATGGAGCGGAACGGCCACGCGACCCGGCTGGTCCGCTCCTACCGGGACGGCCGCGTGCTGCTCGTCGGCGACGCCGCTCACTCGCACCCGCCGTCCTCCGGCAACGGCATGGTCACCACCCTGCACGACGCCGTGAACCTCGGCTGGAAGCTCGCCGCCGAGGTGCTGGGACGGGCGCCGGAGGGCCTGCTCGACAGCTACGACGCCGAGCGCCGTCCGGTGGGCCGCCGGGCCTGCGTGCGGGCGGCGGCGCAGATCGCGATCCAGCATCCGCTGGAGAAGGTCGGGCCGCTGCGGGAGATCCTGGCGGGGCTCGTCGAGATGAAGGCGGTGCAGCGGTACCTCGTCCAGTACGTCACCGAGGTGTCCTACGCCTTCGACCTGACCGGCGTGCCCGGCGAGCCGCACGAGCTGATCGGCCGGCGCTTCCCGGACGTGCGGACGACCCGTCCGGACGGTACCGAGCTCACGACCTACGAGCCGCTGGCGGGCGGCCGGGGCCTCGTCCTCAACCTGACGGGCAAGCCGGAGGCCCTGCCCGCCGTCCCCGAGCACCTCGCCGACCTCGTCGAGGTGGTGACGGTCGAGCCGGTCGCCGACCTCGACGCGCGGGTCGTGGTCGTCCGCCCCGACGGCTTCATCGCCTGGGCCGACCGCGGCGAGGACGGCGACCCCGGGTTGGCCCGGACGCTCCGCACCTGGTTCGGCTGAGCCCGCTTAAGCGGGCTTTGAGGGGTCTTTTACGGGCTTTCGAGAGAATGGCCGTGGCAATTCCAGAATTGCCACGGCCAAATCCTGCCCATGCGAAAAAGGGGTACCCACATGTCCGATGGCCTCCGCATTCTCGGAACAGCCTCGCACGTCGCCAACCTTCTCGGCGGCGACTCCAGCGTCCACAGCCTGTACGGCCCCGAGGGATCGCCGGTCTACCACTTCCTCACCCGCTACGACGAGGCCGACGCCGAGGCGATGCTGGCGGTCGCCCAGGGCCGCAAGGGGACGCTGCTTGAGCTGGCGTGCGGCTCGGGACGGCTCACCTTCCCGTTCCTGGAGCAGGGGTTCGACGCAGTCGGCCTCGACATGTCGCCGCACATGCTGAGCCTGTTCGCCGAGCGCCTCGAAGAGGAGAAGGAGGACGGCTCCGACTACACCGGCCGAGTCGCCACCATCGAGGGCGACATGACGTCGTTCTCCCTCGACCGGACCTTCGACTTCATCACCCTCGGCGCGAACGCGATCAGCTACCTGGAGAAGGAACAGCGCGCTTCGCTGTTCGCCTCCGTGCGCACCCACCTCGCCGAGGACGGCCGCTTCCTGATGACGCTCATCGAGTTCCCCGGCATCGAGGAGCGCTCGGAGCCGTTCGAGACCCAGGCGATCGTCGCGACCGGCGCCGACGCCGACATCCCGATGTTGCTGACCCTGCTCGACTACGTGGACCCGGTGGAGATGCTCCGGTCCAGCAACTTCCTCGCCCACCGCATCGAGGGCGGCAGGGTCATAGACTCCAAGATCTTCACTGCGCTGTCCGGCGTGCTGCCGGCCGCCCCGCTCCGTGCGGAGATCGAGGAGGCCGGCCTGCGAGTGCTGAAGCAGCACGAGGTGGTCAGCCAGTTCCAGATCCAGGCGTCCTTCGCGATCACGCCGAAGATCTACCTGCTCGAAGTGGCCCTGTAGTCCGTGCCCTTCCCCGGGGCCTCAGGCCTCGGGGAAGGTCTGCCCGAGCTCGGCGAAGGACTCCCCGCCGTGGTCGCCCCACAGATGCGTGATGGCTTCGAGCGTGCAGTAGTCGCGGAACAGCACGATCTGGCCGTCGCGGATCCGGAGGACCTGGATGTAGCGCGCCTGGAAGTGCTCGCCGGTGACGGTGTCCTCGGTCCTGGACGTGAACTCCGCGATGACGACCTCGGGGTCGTCGGTCTCGTAGACGGTCTCGTCGAGATGGTCGAGCAGGCGCCGGGTCCCGCGGGTGGCGTTCTGCAGGGCCGCCGAGATGACGGCCCGGATCGTCTCCCTGCCTTCGAACCGGCGCGGCAGGCCGTTCGGCGAGAACGGCACCTCCAGCACGCCGTCCTCGGCGAACAGGTCGGCCTGCCCGTCGGCATCCAGCCGGGAAATGCGTTCCTGCTTGAGCATGAAGATTTCACGGGGCGTCAGGTCTCTGTTGTGATTCATGGACACATCGAACAACAAGCCACTAAACGCACCCTTTGAGCGCCCTAAAACGATCTTGCCGGTGCCTGGTCGGTTTGATATCGAGAAAGGCACCGGATATCACGTCGTCCGACCGTAGGGACCAAGAGATGAATGAGCCCATCGCCATTGTTGGAATTTCTTGCCGGTTTCCCGGGGGTGACGGCCCCGAGCAATTCTGGCGGCTGCTGCGCGACGGCCGCAGCGCGATAGGGCAGGCTCCGGAGGGCCGCTGGGACGACGTCGAGCTCCCGATGCGCACGGGCGGGTTCCTCGACCGGATCGACGGCATGGACCTGGGCTTCTTCGGCATCTCGCCGCGCGAGGCCTCGGTCATGGACCCGCGGCAGCGGCTCATGCTGGAGCTCGGCTGGGAGGCCCTGGAGGACGCTCGGGTCCTCCCCGACGAGCTGCGCGGCTCCCGGACGGGCGTCTACGTCGGGGCCATCTGGGACGACTACGCCGCCCTGCTGCGTGATCTGGGCGGGCCGACCCCGCACTCGCTGACCGGCACCAACCGCGGGATCATCGCCAACCGGCTGTCGTACGTGCTCGGCCTGCACGGACCGAGCATGACCGTCGACACCGGGCAGAGCTCGTCGCTGGTCGCGGTCCGGCTGGCCTGCGAGAGCCTGCTGCGCGGCGAGTCGGAGTTCGCGCTGGCGGGCGGCGTCAACCTGAACATCCTCGGTGAGGGGACGCTGGCCGCGCTCCGTTTCGGCGCCCTGTCCCCCGACGGCCGGAGCCGCGCGTTCGACGCGGACGCCAACGGCTACGTGCGCGGCGAGGGCGGTGCGGTGGTCGTGCTGAAGCCCCTCGCGCGGGCGATCGCGGACGGCGACCGGATCTACTGCACGGTCCTGGGCGGCGCGGTCAACAACGACGGCGCCACCGACGGGCTGACCACTCCGAGCGCCGAGGGCCAGGCACAGGTCCTGCACGACGCCTACCGGGACGCCGGGGTCGCGCCCGCCGACGTCCAGTACGTCGAGCTGCACGGCACCGGCACGAAGGCCGGCGACCCGATCGAGGCCGCCGCGCTCGGCGCCGTCCTCGGCCCGGACAGGGAGGGCCGGCTGCTCGTCGGCTCCGCCAAGACGAACATCGGCCACCTGGAGGGCGCCGCGGGCATCGCCGGCCTGGTCAAGACCGCCCTGAGCCTCCTGCACCGCGAAATCCCCGCGAGCCTCGGCTACGAGACCCCGAACCCCGCCATCCCGCTGGACGAACTGCGCCTGACCGTCCAGACCGAGCCGTCGGCGTGGCCCGGCGCGCACGGCGACGCCCTCGCCGGTGTGTCCTCCTTCGGCATGGGCGGCACCAACTGCCATCTCGTCCTCGGCGCGCCCCCCGTACCCGCCCTGCCCGTAGAGCGGCCCGGCCCCGCGACCGTCCCCTGGCTGCTGTCGGGACGGACGCCCGCGGCCGTCCGCTCACAGGCCGCGAAGCTCGCCGCCTACCTGGACGAACAGCCCACCCCGACCGCCCAGACGCAGACCGAGGAGCCCGCCGACCTTCTGGATGAGCGGCCGAGGCCGTCCGTCGTCGCGGTCGCCGCCGCTCTGGCGACCACCCGCACCGCTTTCGAGCACCGGGCCGCGGTGCTCGGATCCGACCGCGACACCCTCACCGCGGGCCTCCGTGCCCTCGCCGTCTCTGACGAGGGGCTGACGGGTCGGGTCGATGGCGGGGCGACGGCGTTCCTGTTCACCGGGCAGGGGGCGCAGCGCGTCGGCATGGGGCGTGAGCTGGCCGCGGCGTTTCCCGCGTTCGCCGAGGCACTGGACGCCGCCGCCGGTGAGCTCGACCGGCATCTGCCGCGCGGGCTGCGGGAGATCATGTGGGCGGAGCCGGGCGGAGCCGACGCGGCGCTGCTGGATCACACGCTGTACACGCAGGCGGCGCTGTTCGCCGTCGAGGTCGCGCTGTATCGGCTGGTGGAGTCGTTCGGGGTGCGTCCCGAGTACGTCGCGGGGCACTCGATCGGCGAGTTCGCCGCCGCGCACGTCGCGGGCGTGCTGAGCCTGGCGGATGCGGCGCGGCTGGTGGCGGCGCGCGGGGCGCTCATGGAGGAGCTGTCCGAGGGCGGCGCCATGATCGCGGTCCGTGCCTCGGCCGAGGAGGCCGCCGGGGTGCTGACGGGCGGGGTGGGGCTGGCGGCCGTCAACGGGCCGCGCTCGGTGGTGCTGTCGGGGCCCGAGGACGAGACCGTCCGGGCGGCGGCCGCGCTGGAGGAGCGCGGCCACCGGACCCGGCGGCTGCGGGTCGGCCGCGCCTTCCATTCGGCACTCATGGAGCCGATGCTGGAGCGGTTCGCCGAGGTCGCGGCCTCGGTGGAGTTCCGGCCGTCCCGGCTGCCGGTGGTGTCGATGCTCACCGGACGGCCCGTGGACCACGAACTGCGGGACCCCGCGTACTGGGTGCGGCAGATCCGGGAGCCGGTGCGGTTCGCCGACTGCGTGTCCTGGCTGCGGGAGGCCGGGGCCCGGACGTTCCTCGAACTCGGGCCCGGACGGGTGCTGACCGTCCTCGCCGAGGAGAACCTCGACGACGGCGCGTCGGTGTTCCTGCCCACGCTCCGCGACGGGGCGGAGGAGCACGCGTTCGTGACGGCACTCGCGGGCCTGCACGTCCACGGCGCCGAGATCGACTGGCGGTCCCTGCTCGGCTCCGGGACGACCGACCTTCCCACGTACGCCTTCCAGCGCAGGCGGGTCTGGCCCGACCAGGCGAACCTGCGGACGAACAGCCATGTGCCGGTCGTATCGCAGGAAGCGTCCGAGGATGCCGGGGAGGAGCCGTCCGAGGACGGGCCGTACGGGCGGGACGCTCTGGGAGCGCTCAGCGGGGCCGCGGCCCGGCGGAGGCTCGCCGACCTGGTCAGGGTCTGCGTGGAAACGGCGCTCGGATACGGGCCCGAGGACGCCCTCGACACCGGGCTGACCTTCAAGGAGCTGGGGTTCGACTCCGTGACCGGGGTCGATCTGCGCGGCAGGCTCCAGGCGATGAGCGGCCTGCGGCTGCCCGCCACCATGATCTTCGACTGGCCGACTCCGGAGACCCTCGTCGGCCATCTCGTCGAGGAGCTGCTCGCGGCGCCCGGCGACGACGCCCCGACCCTGACGGCGGCGCGCGCCGACGAGCCGATCGCGATCGTCGGGATCGGCTGTCGTTACCCGGGAGGCGTCCGGTCCGCCGACGACCTGTGGCGGCTCGTCGACGAGGGCCGGGACGCCATCACCGAGTTCCCCGGCAACCGCAGCTGGGACCTGCGATCCCTGCTCGGCGACGCCGCCGCGCCCGGTGGCTCCACCACCCGGCACGGCGGGTTCCTGCACGATGCCGCCGCCTTCGATGCGGCGTTCTTCGGGCTCAGCCCGCGCGAGGCCACCGCGATGGACCCGCAGCAGCGGCTGCTGCTGGAGACCGCGTGGGAGACCTTCGAGCACGCCGGAATCGACCCGACGGGCCTCGCCCGCCGTCCGGTCGGCGTGTTCGTCGGCGCGACGGCGCACGGCTACGGCCCCGAGCTGCGCGAACCCGTCGAGGGCTACGACGGGTTCCGGCTGACGGGCAGCACCGTCAGCGTCGCGTCCGGGCGGATCGCCTACACCTTCGGCTTCGAGGGCCCCGCCGTCACGATCGACACGGCCTGTTCGTCCTCGCTGGTGGCGCTGCATCTCGCGGGGCGCGCGCTGCTGGCGGGCGACTGCACGATGGCGCTGGCCGGCGGGGTGACGGTGATGAGTTCGCCCGGCATGTTCCTGGAGTTCAGCCGCCAGAACGGCCTCGCCCCCGACGGCCGCTGCAAGCCGTTCGCGGCCGCCGCCGACGGCACCGGCTGGGCCGAGGGTGTCGGCCTGGTCCTGCTGGAGCGCCTGTCGGACGCGGAGCGCCTCGGCCACACGGTCCTCGCGGTCATCAAGGGTTCGGCGATCAACCAGGACGGTGCGAGCAACGGGCTGTCCGCGCCGAACGGTCCGTCCCAGCAGCGGGTGATCGAGCGTGCGCTGGCCGGCGCGGGCCTGACCGCCGACGAGGTCGACGCGGTCGAGGCCCACGGCACCGGCACGACCCTCGGCGACCCCGTCGAGGCGCAGGCGCTCCTCGCCACCTACGGCCGCGACCGCGCCGGCGGGCACCCCGCCCGCCTCGGCTCGATCAAGTCGAACATCGGCCACACCCAGGCCGCCGCCGGCGTCGCAGGCGTCATCAAAATGGTCCAGGCGATGCGCCACGGCACCCTCCCGAAGACCCTCCACCTGGACGAGCCCACGCCGCACGTCGACTGGACCACCGGCGCCGTCACCCTCCTCGCCGAACCGGCCACCTGGCCCGACACCGGCCGCCCGCGCCGCGCCGCCGTCTCCTCCTTCGGCATCAGCGGCACCAACGCCCACCTCATCCTCGAACAGTCCCCCACCGGGGTGGCCGCCTCCAGTGGGGAGGCCGCTTCCGGGCAGGGGACGGACGTCGTGTTGCCGGTGTCGGCGAAGGAGACGACGGCGCTGCGGGCTTCGGCCGGGTTGCTGGCCGGTCATCTCGGTGGGCGGGACGGGCTGGTGCCCGGGGATCTGGTGGGGGGACTCGCCGGGAGGGCGCAGTTGGCGCGGAGGGCAGCGGTCGTCGTCGGGAGAGACGACAGGGAAGGTGCGATCGAGGCGTTCGAGGCGTTGGCGGCCGGGCGGCCGCATCCGGCGGTGGTGCTCGGGCCCGAGACGCAGCCCGCGGGGAGCGGGACCGTGTTCGTGTTTCCCGGGCAGGGGTCGCAGTGGGCCGGGATGGGGTTGCGGCTGCGGGAGGAGTCGGCGGCGTTCGCGGCCGCGCTCGACGACTGTGCGCAGGCGCTCGAACCGCATACCGGGTGGCGGCTGCTCGATGTCCTGGCGCTGCCCGAACTGCCGGGGGGAACCGACGTGGTGCAGCCCGCGCTGTTCGCCATGATGGTGGCGCTCGCCCGGCTCTGGCAGCATCACGGGGTCGAGCCCGACGCCGTGATCGGGCACAGCCAGGGAGAGATCGCCGCCGCGCACATCGCCGGCGCGCTCAGTCTGGACGACGCCGCGCGGGTCGTCGCCGTCCGGGCGCGGGCGCTGCTCGACCTCGCCGACACCGGACGGATGGTCTCCGTCCCGCTCGATGCCGGCTCCGCCGAGGCCCTCATCGGCCGGCTCGGCCTCACCGGGGAGCTGCACGTCGCGGCCGTCAACGGGCCCGCCCTGACCGTGGTGGCCGGGACGACCGCCGCCGCCGGGACGCTGCTCGCCCACTGCGCCGCCGAGCACGTCGACGCCCGCACGATCCCCGTCGACTACGCCTCGCACACCCCGCTCATGCGCCCGCTGCGCGCCGATCTCCTGGCCGAGCTGGGCGACGTGACCGCGATGCCCGCGCGGATCCCGTTCCACTCGACCCTCACCGGCGGCCTCCTGCCCGACACGACCGTCCTGGACGCGGCCTACTGGTACGACAACCTCGCCAACCCCGTCCTGTTCCTGCCGACGCTCACCGCACTCGCCGAAGACCACACGCTGTTCGTCGAGACGAGCCCGCATCCGGTGCTGGCGCCCGCGATCCGGGAGACCGCCGACGCGCCGGTCTCCGCGCATCCGACACTCCGCCGCGACGCCGGCGGCCACCGCAGGTTCCTCGCCTCGCTCGCCGGTGTCCGCCTGCACTCGGCCAAGCCCGACTGGCCTGCGCCACGCCGCCCGGAGATCCCCCTGCCGTCCTACCCGTTCCAGCCGGTCCGCTACTGGCTGGACCCGGCCGGCGACGGCAACGCCGCGGGCACCGGCCTCGACCGGTCCGACCATCCGCTGCTCGCCACGGCCGCCGTGCTCCCCGACGGCCGCTGGCAGGCGACCGGCGTGCTGTCGCCCGAAACGCCCGCGTGGACGCCCGACCACGCCGTGCACGGCGTCCCGCTGCTGCCCGCGACCGCGTTCCTCGACCTGGCGCTGTACGCGGGCGACGTCACCGGCTGCCCTGACGTGGAGGAGCTGACCCTCCAGGCACCGCTCACCCTGACCGAGCCGTGCGACCTGCACGTCTCGGTCACCGCCCCGGACGACCGGGAGCGCCGCAGGATCACCGTTCACTCCCGTCCGCGTTCGGGCGGCGGCTGGACCGAGCACGCGTCCGGGACCCTCGTGCCCACCCCTCCGCGGGCTCTGCCCGCCCCCACGTCCTGGCCGCCGGACGGCTCAGCCGCCGCCGACGTCACCGGCCTCTATCCGGCGCTCGCCGACCGTGGCTACGGTTACGGCCCCGCCTTCCAGAACCTGCGCGAGTTCCGCACGCGCGGCGCTGAGCTGCACGCCCTGGTGCGGCTCCCGTCCGACCTGCCCGCCGGACGGCACGGGCTCCACCCGGCACTGCTGGACGCCGCGCTCCACGCCCTGCTGCGGACGACCGTCCTCGACGGCGACGGCCCCGTCAGCCTGCCGTTCTCCTGGTCCGGAGTCCGGCTGTGGGCGACCGGCGCGGAGACCCTGCACGTCGTGCTGACACCGCTGCGGCCCGGCGCGGTCTCCCTGCACGCCGCCGACCCGTCGGGACGGCCGGTGCTGACCGTCGCCGAGCTGACGCTGCGCGAGCAGGCCGGCGGCCCGGCCCCCGCCCGGACCGCGGACGACCTGTTCGACCTCGGCTGGCTGCCCGCCGGGCTCCCCGGCGCGGACCGTCCGGCGCCGCTCCGGCTCGACGGGCCGCTCGCCGAGCTGGCGGCGGCCGTCGAAAGCGGGACGGTCGAAGCCCCCCTGGACGTCGTCGTGCCGCCCGCGATGATCGCCGCGACCTGTGGCCGCGAACTGGACGACTGCGACTGCCCCGACTCGGTCGCCACCGCCACCACGGCCGCACTGGCCCTCCTCCAGGAGTGGCTGGCCTCGCCCGCCCTGCACGGCGGCACCCTCACCCTCTGCACCGTCCGTGCGCACCGGCTGCCCGGCGACGACCATCCGATCCACCTGCCGCACAGCGCGGTGTGGGGTCTGGTCCGGTCCGCGCAGAACGAGAACCCCGGCCACTTCCAGCTGCTGGACGTCGTCGCCGACGTGCCCGGGGAGATCGCGGCCGCCGTCTCGGCCGCCCACGCCCTTGACGAGAACCAGCTGGCGCTGCGCGGCGGGGCCGTCCACGTGCCCCGCCTCGCCAAGGCCGCCGCCGGACGGCTCCTGCCGCCCGCCGGGCCGTCGTGGCGGCTGGACATCACCGGCCTGACCGGAACGTTCGATGATCTCGAAGTGGTCCCGTCCGACGCGCCGGACGTCCCGCTCGGCCCCGGCGAGGTTCGGGTCGCGGTGCGGGCGGCGGGCGTCAACTTCCGTGACGTGTTCGTGTCGCTCGCCATGCGCGAGGGCGAGACCGGGCTCGGCCTGGAGGGTGCGGGCGTCGTCCTGGAGACGGGGTCGGAGGTGACCGGCCTGGCGCCCGGCGACCGGGTGTTCGGGCTGTTCTCCCACGCGTTCGCGCCGTTCGCGGTCGCCGACGCCCGGCATCTGGCGCCGCTGCCGGAGGACTGGACGTTCGAGCAGGGCGCGTCGGCCCCGATCGTGTTCCTCACCGCCTACCACGGCCTCGTGGATCTCGCGCAGATCAGGCGCGGGCAGCGGGTGCTGGTGCACGCGGCGGCGGGCGGCGTCGGGATGGCGGCCGTCCAGCTGGCCCGGCATCTCGGCGCCGAGGTGTTCGGGACGTCGAGCGCCGGCAAGCGGGACGCTCTCGACGCCCTCGGCCTGGACGAGGCGCACCGGGCGGACTCGCGGAGCCTGACGTTCGAGGACACAGTCCGCGAGTCGACCGGCGGCCGCGGCGTCGACATCGTGCTGAACTCGCTGGCCGGGGAATACGTCGACGCCTCGCTGCGGCTCCTCCCCCGGGGCGGCGCGTTCGTCGAGATCGGCAAGACCGACATCCGGGACGCCGGGGCCGTCGCCGCCGACCATCCGGGCGTCGCCTACACCGCGTTCGACCTGCTCGTGGTGGACCCGGACCGGGTCCAGGCGATGATGGGTGAGCTGTCGCGGCTGTTCGCCTCCGGGATGCTGCGGCCGCTGCCGGTCCGCGCCTGGGAACTGGCGGAGGCGCGGACAGCCCTCCGCCACCTGCAGGAGGGCGCGAACGTCGGCAAGGTCGTGTTGACCCCGCCGCGGGCCCTCGACCCGGACGGCACCGTCCTCATCACCGGCGGCACGGGCACGCTCGGCGGCCTCGTGGCCCGGCATCTGGTGACCGTCCACCACGCCCGGCGGCTGCTGCTCGTCGGCAGGCGCGGCCCGGACGCTCCCGGCGCGGCCGAGCTGGTCGAGGAGCTGGAGGGCCTGGGGGCGCGGGTGACCGTCGCGGCCTGTGACGTGGCCGACGCCGTCGCCCTGGACACGCTCCTGTCGGGGCTCTCCGCCGAACATCCACTGACGGCGGTCGTCCACGCGGCGGGCCTGCTCAGAGACGCGCCGATCACCGGCCTGACCGAGGAGGCCCTGGAGGAGGTGATGCGGCCGAAGATCCACGCCGCCTGGAACCTGCACCAGCAGACCTGGGACCTCGATCTGGCCGCGTTCGTGCTGTTCTCGTCCGCGACCGGGGTGCTGGGCAACCCCGGGCAGGGCAACTACGCCGCTGCCAACACCTATCTCGACGCGCTCGCCCATCTGCGCCGCGGGCACCGGCTGGCGGCCCTGTCGGTGTCGTGGGGCCTGTGGGAGCGCGGCAGCGGGATGACCGGCGAGCTGACCGACGCCGACCGTGCCCGGCTGCGCCGGGCGGGCCTGACCCCGCTGGCCGACGATCATGCCCTCGCGCTGCTGGACACGGCGCTGCGGCTCGGCAGCCCACACGTGGTGGCGACGCCGCTGCCGCCAGAGACCGCGGCCGCGCATCCGTCGCCGCTGGTGCGCGGCCTGGCACCCGCGGCCCGGCGGGTCGCGGCGGCGGGCAGCGCCCCCGACGCGACGGGCTGGGCGGGCCTGATCGCCTCCCTGCCGGAGGACGAACGGTACACACGGGTGCTCGGAGAGGTCCGCGACCAGGTCGGGATCGTGCTGGGGCATCCGTCGCCGGAGAGTCTCGACACCGGGCAGGCATTCCGGGAGATCGGATTCGACTCGCTGACAGCGGTGGAGCTCCGCAACCGGCTCAACGCGCTGACCGGGCTGCGGCTGCCGACGACGGTCGTGTTCGACCGGCCCACCATCGACTCCCTCACGCGGTTCGTGCTGGAGGAGCTGTCCGGGAGCGTCCCGGCCGCGCCCACGGCCACCGTCGCGGTGGCGGCCGACGACGATCCGATCGCGATCATCTCGATGAGCTGCCGTTATCCCGGCGGGGCGGACACCCCCGAAGCCCTGTGGCGGCTCGCCCTGGACGGCATCGACGCCATCGGGGCGTTCCCCGCCGACCGGGGCTGGAGCACCGAGCTGTTCGACCCCGACCCCGACCGTCCGGGGACGTCGTACGTCCGGGACGGCGGATTCCTCTACGACGCGGGCGGGTTCGACGCCGAGTTCTTCGGGATCAGTCCGCGTGAGGCGCTCACCATGGACCCGCAACAGCGGCTCTTCCTGGAAACCGCCTGGGAGGCGCTGGAGAACGCCGGGATCGACCCGGCGGAGCTGCGCGGCCGTCCGGTCGGCGTGTTCGCGGGCGCCATCGCCCAGGACTACGGGCCGCGCATGCACCACGGCCCGCGCGACGTCGGCGGCTACCTGCTGACCGGTTCGATCACCAGCGCGATCTCAGGCCGGGTCTCCTACACGTTCGGGTTCGAGGGTCCCGCCATGACGGTCGACACCGCCTGCTCGTCGTCGCTGGTGGCGCTGCACCTGGCGGCACGTTCGCTGCGGTCGGGCGAGTGCGAGATGGCGCTGGCGGGCGGCGTCACGGTGATGAGCTCGCCGGGCATATTCCTGGAGTTCAGCCGCCAGCGGGGCCTCGCCCCCGACGGCCGGTGCAAGCCGTTCTCGTCCGCCGCCGACGGGACGAGTTTCGCGGAGGGCGCGGGACTGGTCGTCCTGGAGCGGCTGTCGGACGCCGAACGCCACGGGCACACCGTCCTCGCGGTCCTGAAGGGGTCGGCGATGAACCAGGACGGCGCGAGCAACGGGCTGGCGGCGCCGAACGGGCCGTCGCAGGAGCGGGTGATCGAGCAGGCGCTGCGCGACGCCGGGCTGACCGCCGGGCAGGTGGACGCCGTCGAGGCGCACGGCACCGGCACCACGCTCGGCGACCCGATCGAGGCGCAGGCGCTGCTCAACACCTATGGCCGCGGCCGTGACGACGCTCCGCTGCGGCTGGGGTCGATCAAGTCGAACATCGGGCACAGCCAGGCCGCCGCCGGCGTCGCGGGCGTGATCAAGATGGTGCAGGCGATGCGGCACGGCACGCTGCCGAAGTCGCTGCACGTGGACGCGCCCTCCCACCACGTCGACTGGGAGTCCGGCGCGGTGGAGCTGCTGACCGAGACGACTCCGTGGCCCGACACGGGACGTCCGCGCCGGGCGGCGGTGTCGTCGTTCGGGATCAGCGGCACCAACGCGCATCTCGTGCTGGAGCAGGCTCCGGAGCCCGTGCCGGTGGACGCCGGTGGCACCGAGGTCGTGACGGTCCCGCTGTCGGCGCGGACTCCGCAGGCGCTGCGGGACGCGGCCGGGAGGCTCGCGGCCCATCTCGCCGTACGGCCTGAGGCGGCGCCCGGCGGGCTGGCGGCGGTGCTGGCGCGGCGGCGGCCGCTCCAGCACCGCGCCGTGGTGATCGCCGGGCGCGACGACCGGGCCGGGCTCGGCGAGGCCCTCGCGGCGCTCGCCGCCGGTGAGGAGCATCCGGCCGCCGTCACCGGGGTTCCGGGGGCGGGCGGGCTCGTGTTCCTGTTCAGCGGGCAGGGCAGTCAGTTCTCCGGCATGGGACGCGACCTGCATGCCGCGTTCCCGGTGTTCGCGGCCGCCTTCGACGAGGTCTGTGCGGCGTTCGGGGCGCATCTCGAACGGCCGCTCAAGGACGTCGTGTTCGGCGACGACGACGCGATCAACGACACCGCCTACGCGCAGCCCGCGCTGTTCGCGCTCCAGGTCGCCCTCTTCCGGCTGCTCGAAGGGGACGGCGTCGCGCCCGACCAGTTGCTCGGGCATTCCATCGGCGAGCTCACGGCCGCCCACCTCGCCGGGCTGTGGACGCTCGACGACGCCGCCCGGCTGGTCGCGGCGCGGGGACGGCTCATGAGCGCGCTCCCCGCCGGCGGTGGCATGCTGACCGTCCAGGCGGGCGAGGCGGAGCTGGCGCGATATCTGGACGGCGTCGAGGTCGCGGGAGTGAACTCGCCGCGTTCGACGGTGCTGTCCGGGCCGCTCGACGCCCTCGACCGGGTGGCGGCGCGGCTGGCCGAGGACGGCATCGACGCGCGCGGCCTGGTGGTCAGCCACGCCTTCCACTCGGCCCTCATGGAACCGATGCTCGCCGACTTCCAGGCGATCGCCGAGACCGTCACCTGCCACCCGACCCGGCTGCCGGTGATCTCGAACGTCACCGGTTTGACCGCCACCGAAGAGCAGCTCACCGACCCCGCCTACTGGGCCTCCCAGATCCGCAGTGCCGTCCGCTTCCACGACGGCCTCACCCACCTCCACGCGGAACACTCCCCCGCCCTCTACCTCGAACTCGGACCGCGCCCGACGCTCGCGACACTCACCGAACAGTCCCTGGACGGCACGGCCGCCGTGTTGCCGGTGCTGCATCACCGGAAGCCGGACGTCACCGCATATCTGACGGCCTTGGCGGGCCTGTACGTTCGGGGCAGGGCCGTGCTGCCCGTAGGCGGCCCGGTGCTCGACGTGCCGCCGCCCGCCTACCCGTTCCAGCGGACCCGGTACTGGCTGACCGCGGCGAACGACGCCGGAGACGTCACCGGGCTCGGGCTCGGCGCGGCGGGGCATCCGCTGCTCGCCACCGAGACGACGCTGCCCGACGGCCGCTGGCAGGCGACCGGCAGGCTCTCCCGGGAAGGCCTGCCGTGGCTCGCCGACCACGCCGTCCACGGTGCGCCGCTGCTGCCCGGCACGGCCTTCCTCGACCTGGCGCTGTACGCCGGGCGGGCCACCGGCTGCCCCGCCGTCGAGGAACTCACCCTGCGCAGCCCGCTGTTCCTCGAACCCGGCCGTCCCCGCGACGTGAACGTCACCGTGGCGGCCCCCGACGAGCTGGGCCACCGCGCGCTGACCCTGCACGCCCGGACGGGCGACGACGAGGAGTGGACCGAGCACGCCTCAGGCCTCCTCGCCCCCTCCGGAGACCTTCCCGAAGCGGCGGACCCGCCGTCCGGCCATGCCGAGGCCGTCGACCTGACGGACCTGTACGAGCGGCTCGCCGACCACGGCTACGACTACGGCCCGGCGTTCCAGAACCTCCACGACCTGGAGCGCGACGGCGCGGTGTTCCACGGGACGGTCAGGCTCGGGCCCGACCACGACACCGCCGGGTTCACGGTGCATCCGGCATTGCTGGACGCCGCGCTGCATCCCCTGGCCGTCCAGGGCATGGCGGACGGCGCGCACCCGCTGCCGTTCACCTGGCGTGACGTGCGCGCCGTCCCGTCGGACGCGGCCGAGCTGCGGGTGCGGATCGCCCCGGCAGGGCCGGGCGCCGTCGAGGTCACGATCACCGATCCTGCCGGCCTGCCGATCCTGTCCGCCGGGGAGTTGTCGACCCGCCCCGTCTCGGCGGAGGAACTGCGGCGGGTCTTCTCCGGCCGGAAGCCGGTGCCGCTGACGACGGTCGTGTGGGAGCCGGTCGGCTCCGGCGACGCCGGCGGGACGGTCGGCGGGGTGCTGGAGGTCCCGTCCGGGCTGGAGCCCCTCGCGACGGCCGGGCACGTCCTGGACGCGGTCAGGTCCTGGCTCGGCGCGGACCACGACGGGCCGCTGCTGGTCGTCACCCGACCGGCGGACGGCGCCGATCTGGGGCAGGCGAGCGTCCCCGGGCTGGTCAGGTCCGCGCAGTCGGAGCATCCCGGTCGGATCGTGCTGCTGGACGCGGACACGGACGTCACCGCCGAGCTCGCGGCGGCCGCGATCGGGACCGGCCGTCCCGATCTGCTGCTCCGCGACGGCGGGTTCCGCGCGCCCCGGCAGGCCGACGCCGCGCCCGGGACCGGGCGGTTCCGCACCGACGGAACCGTGCTGATCACCGGCGGGATCGGGGCGCTCGGCGGGCTCGTCGCCGAGCACCTGGCCGTCCGGCACGGCGTCCGGCGGCTGCTGCTCACCGGGCGGCGCGGCCCCGCGACGCCGGGCGCTGCCGACCTCAAGGCCCGCCTGGAAGGCCACGGTGCCGAAGTCGTGATCGCCGCCTGCGACGCCGCCGACCCTGGCGACCTCGCCGCGCTCCTCGCGTCGGTCCCGGCCGAGCACCCGCTCACGGCCGTGATCCACGCGGCGGGGACGCTGCGCGACGCGCCCCTGGAGCGGCAGACACCGGAGCATCTCGCCGACGTGTTCCGGCCCAAGATCGACGCCGCCTGGAACCTGCACCGGCAGACCCGCGGCCTCGACCACTTCGTCCTGTTCTCGTCCGCGGCCGGGTTCCTCGGCACGCCGGGGCAGGCCAACTACGCGGCGGCCAACACCTGCCTCGACGCCCTCGCCCACCACCGCCACGCCGAAGGCCTTCCCGCCACCTCGATCGCGTGGGGGCTGTGGCAGGAGGTGGGCGGCATGACGTCGCGGCTCACCGACTCCGACCTGGCCAGGCTGCGGCGGGCGGGGATCGTCCCGCTGACGGCCGAGCAGGGTCTCGCCCTGTTCGACGCCGCCCTGGCCACCGCCGAACCGTATGTGATCGCCGCACCGCCGTCGAAGAAGGCCGCGCCGCCGCGCACGCGGGGCGGCGGCCTCGCCGCACGGCTCGGCGGATGCGCCGAGGCCGAGCAGGCCGAGATCCTCGCCGAGGTGCTCCGCACCGAGATCGGCACCGTCCTCGGGCTCGGCCGCGACGCCGTCCTCGACCCGGACCTGCCCTTCCGCGATCTGGGATTCGACTCCCTGGCCGCCGTCGAGCTCCGCAACCGGCTGGCCAAGGCGACAGGCCTCAAGCTGCCGTCCACGCTGGTGTTCGACCATCCGACGGCGGGCGCCCTCGCCCGGCATCTGCGGGCTGAGCTCACGGGGGCCGCCGGAGCGGGCGCGGTGGTCAGGTCCCGGACGGCCGATCCCGGCGAGTCGATCGCGATCGTCGGGATGGGCTGCCGCTACCCCGGCGGGGTCAGGTCGCCGCTTGACCTGTGGCGTCTGGTGGAGTCCGGCGGCGACGCCATCGGCCCGTTCCCCGCCGACCGGGGCTGGGACGACGACCTGTTCGACCCCGACCCGGAGCGGACCGGAAAGTCCTACGTCAGGCACGGCGGCTTCCTGTACGGGGCGGGCGACTTCGACGCGGCGTTCTTCGGGATCAGCCCGCGTGAGGCGCTCGCCATGGACCCGCAGCACCGGCTGCTGCTGGAGATCTCCTGGGAGTCCCTCGAAAGCGCCGGGATCGACCCCGGCACGCTGCGGGGACGTTCCGTCGGGGTGTTCACCGGCGTCATGTACGACGACTACGGCCAGCGGGTCGCGCGGTCGTCGGGGTCGTCGGGGTCGTTGGAGGGCTATCTCGTCAGCGGCAGCGCCGGGAGCATCGCGTCCGGCCGGGTCGCCTACACCTTCGGGTTCGAAGGACCCGCCATCACCATCGACACCGCCTGTTCCTCCTCGCTGGTCGCGACCCATCTCGCTGCGCAGGCCCTGCGGTCCGGCGAATGTGAACTGGCGCTCGCGGGCGGTGTGACGGTCATGGCGACCCCGTCGGTCTTCCTGGAGTTCAGCCGCCAGCGGGGCCTGGCGCCCGACGGCCGCTGCAAGCCGTTCTCGGCGTCCGCCGACGGGACCGGCTGGGGCGAGGGCGCGGGCGTGCTCCTGTTGGAGCGGCTCAGCGACGCCCGCCGTAACGGCCACGAGATCCTTGGCGTGATCCGCGGCACCGCCGTCAACCAGGACGGCGCGAGCAACGGGCTCACCGCCCCGAACGGCCCGTCGCAGGAGCGGGTGATCGGCCAGGCCCTGGCCGGCGCGCGGCTCACAGCCGGCGAGGTCGACGCGGTCGAGGCGCACGGCACCGGCACCACGCTCGGCGACCCGATCGAGGCGGGGGCTCTGCTCAACACCTACGGGCGCGCACACTCCGCCGACCTGCCGGTCTACCTGGGCGCGATCAAGTCGAACCTCGGGCACACGCAGGCCGCCGCCGGAGTCGCCGGAATGATCAAGATGGTGCAGGCGATGCGGCACGGCAGCCTGCCGAAGACCCTGCATCTGGACGGGCCCTCGCCGCACGTCGACTGGTCCGCCGGGCACGTGGCCCTGCTGTCGGAGACGACGCCGTGGCCGGAGACCGGACGGCCGCGCCGCGCGGCGGTGTCGTCGTTCGGGATCAGCGGCACCAACGCGCACGTGATCCTCGAACAGGCTCCCGGGGCCCCGGCCGCCGTCGAGCCGGAGGCCGGGCCGGTGCTGGTGCGCCTGTCGGCCAAGGATCCAGCGGCGCTGCGGGAGGCAGGGGCGCGGTTCGCCGGGCATCTCGCGGAGCATCCCGAGGTGACGGCGCGCGAGCTGGCGGCGGGGCTCGCGGCCCGGCCGCTCTTCCCCCACCAGGCGTCGGTGGTCACCGGCGATCGGGGGGGCCTCGCCGGGGCCCTCTCCGCGCTCGCGGCCGGTGAGCCGCATCCGGATCTGGTGGTCGGCGAGCCGCGCGGCGGCGGTGTCGCGTTCCTGCTCAGCGGACAGGGCAGCCAGTTCTCCGGCATGGGACGCGACCTGCATGCCGCGTTCCCGGTCTACGCCGCCGCCTTCGACGAGGCTTGCGAGGCGTTCGGGCCGCATCTCGAACGGCCGCTCAAGGACGTCGTGTTCGGCGACGACGACGCGATCAACGACACCGCCTACGCGCAGCCCGCACTGTTCGCCCTCCAGGCCGCCCTCTTCCGGCTCCTCGAAGACCACGGCGTCCGCCCCGACCAGCTGCTCGGGCACTCCATCGGCGAACTCACCGCCGCCCACCTCGCCGGACTCTGGACCCTCGACGACGCCGCCCGGCTCATCGCGGCGCGAGGGCGGCTCATGAGCGCGCTCCCCGCCGGCGGAGGCATGATGACCGTCCAGGCGGGCAACGCGGAGCTGGCGCGTTGTCCGGACGGCGTCGAGGTCGCGGGAGTGAACTCGCCGCGTTCGACCGTCGTGTCGGGGCCGCTCAACGCCTTGGCCGCGTACGCGGCCGTCCTGGACGGGGAAGGAATCAAGCATCAGAGCCTGGTGGTCAGCCACGCCTTCCACTCGGCCCTCATGGAACCGATGCTCGCCGACTTCCAGAAGATCGCCGAGACCGTCACCTACCACCCGACCCGGCTTCCCGTCATCTCCAACGTCACCGGGCAGACCGCCACCGAAGAGCAGCTCACCGACCCCGCCTACTGGACGTCCCAGATCCGCAGTGCCGTCCGCTTCCACGACGGCCTCACCCACCTCCACACCGAACACTCACCCGCCCTCTACCTCGAACTCGGACCGCGCCCGACGCTCACCACCCTGGCCCAGCAGAGCCTGGACGGGGCGGTGGCGCGGGCAGTCCTCGATCATCGCAAGGACGACGTCACCGCGTTCCTGACGGCGCTCGCGCACACCGGGGCGCCGTGGAAGGCTCCGGCTGTCCGGCCCACGGTGCCGCTGCCGACCTACCCGTTCCAGCACCACCGCTATTGGGTGACCGGCGACGCCGCCCCCGCGACCGCGACCGGTCTCGGACTGGCCGCCGCCGGGCATCCGTTGCTCGGCGCGGCCGTCGAACTGCCCGACGAGACCGTCGTTCTCACCGGGCGGCTCTCGACGGGAACCCATCCTTGGCTGCTCGACCACGCCGTCCACGGGACGCCGCTGCTGCCCGCCGCCGCCCTCCTCGACCTGGCGCTGCACGCCGGGCGGGCCGTCGGATGCCCGGTCGTCGACGAGCTGACGCTCCTCGAAGCCGTGTTCGTCGCCCCGGAGACACCGCTCGACCTGCAACTGATCGCCGGGCCACCGGACCCGGCCGGGACGCGCCCGCTCACCGTGCGCTGCCGTCCCAGCGGCTCGGACACCCCCTGGACGGCGCACGCCACCGGCACGCTCACCTCGGTCGAGCCCGCCCCCGTGCCCGTCCCGGACGTCCCGGACGACGCGAGCCCCGTGGACGTCAGCGGGCTGTACGAGACGCTCGCCGCCCACGGCTACGACTACGGGCCCGCCTTCCAGAACCTGGCCGGGCTGAGCGAGTCCGGCGACGCGCTGCACGCGACCGTCCGGCTCGGCGAGGACACCCCCACCGCCGGATTCGGCGTCCATCCGGCGCTGTTCGACGCGGCGCTGCATCCACTGGCGCTGCGCGAGGCGTCGAACGGGGGACGGTTGCTGCTGCCGTACTCCTGGTCGGGGGTCGTCCTGCACGCGGCGGACGCGACCGAGGCGCGGGCCGTCATCGAACCGGCCGGCGGCGACGCCCACCGGATCGTCCTCGCGGGCGCCGACGGCCGGCCCGTCCTGACCGTCGGATCCCTGTCCGTCCGCGCCCTGCCCGACGGGGCCCTCGCCGGACGGCACCGCGACCCCCTCTACGAGACCGCCTGGATCCCGGCGTCGGCCTCGGCCGACCCGCAGGAATCCCCGTACGTCCTCCTGCCCGTCCCCGACGAGCCGCGCGAGCCGCTCGCCGTGGCGTCGGCCGCGCTCCTGGGGCTGCGTGACCTGCTCGACAAAGACGCCCGCATCGTCGTGGTCACCTCGGGGGGCGTCGTGGCCGGGCCGGGTGAGGACCCGCGCCTGGACCACGCGGTGCTCTGGGGCCTGGTCAGGACTGCCCAGTCCGAGCATCCCGGACGGATCGTGCTGATCGACTCCGACGGAACCGCGGCGTCCGCCGCCGCCCTCGCCTCGGCGATCGCGTCGGGCGAGCCGCAGCTCGCACTGCGGGACGGCCGTGCCCTGGTCCCCCGGCTGACGCCCCTGACCGCCGCCCCGGACGCCCCGCCGCCGTTCACCCGGCCGGGCACCGTCCTGATCACCGGCGGCACCGGGGCGCTCGGCGGGCTCATCGCCGAGCACCTGGCCGTCCGGTACGGCGTCCGGCGCCTCCTGCTCACCGGGCGGCGCGGCCCCGACGCCCCCGGCGCGGCGGACCTCGCCGCCCGCCTGGAGGAGCACGGCGCGCACGTGACGATCGCCGCCTGCGACGCCGCCGATCCCGGCGACCTCGCCGCGCTCCTCGCGTCGATCCCTGCCGAGCACCCGCTCACCGCCGTGATCCACGCGGCCGGAGTGCTCCGCGACGCCCCGCTGCACGCCCAGACCGGCGACCACCTCGCCGACGTGTTCCGGCCCAAGATCGACGCCGCCTGGAACCTCCACCGGCAGACCCGCGACCTCGACGCCTTCATCCTGTTCTCGTCTGCCGCGGGACACCTCGGCACGCCGGGGCAGGCCAACTACGCGGCAGCCAACACCTACCTCGACGCCCTCGCCCACCACCGCCACGCCCAGGGCCTCCCCGCCGCCTCCATCGCGTGGGGGCTCTGGGACCAGGGCGGCATGGGCGGCGCTCTGTCGGCGGCGGCGCTGGCGCGGCTCGCCCGCTCCGGCATCGTCCCGCTCCCGCCCGAGCGGGGCCTCGCCCTGTTCGACGCCGCCCTCGCGGCGGGCTGTCCCGTACCGGTGCCGATCGGCCTCGACACGGCGGCGCTGCGGCGCTCCGACACCGAAACCCTCCCCGCCGTGCTACGGGGCCTGGTGCGGAGCCGCGCCGTCCGGCGAGCGCCCGCGGCACTCTGGACCGACCGGCTCACCGGCCGCCCCACCGACGAGCGGGAGGGCCTGCTGGTCGGCCTCATCGGCGGGGAGGTCGCCGAGGTCCTCGGCCTCGACGGCACCGCGTCGGTCTCCCCCGACCGTGGCCTGTTCGACCTGGGCCTGGACTCGCTGACGGCGATGGACCTGCACGGCCGGCTGTCCCGGGCGACCGGGCTGAAGCTCCCGTCCACGCTGGTCTTCGACTATCCGACCCTGCTCCAGCTGGCGGGCCATCTCCGGGACGGCCTGGACTCCGGACGTCCGGACGGGGCCTCGCCGCTGACGGCGCTCGCCGAGCTGGAGGCCGCTTTCGCCGACCTGCCCGACGACCCCGAGCTGCGGTCCGCCGCGGCCCGGCGGCTGCGGGATCTGGTGGACCGGCTCGGCGAACGTCCCGGGACCGGCCCGGCCGACCGGTTCAGCGGGGCCGACGACGAGGAGCTGTTCGCCTTCCTCGACGGCCCGGCCGACTGACCGCCCGTCCGGGCCCGGCGGTCGCCGGGTCCGGACCGGCATGTCGAAAGGCCGCGGGCCCGGGGATCACTCCCCGGGCCCGCGGCCTTTCGAGAAAGTTCAGCCGGCGACGCGGACCCGCCCCGAGTCACGGGCCAGGATCGTCCGCTGCGCCTCGCGGAGCCCCGACCCCGGTTCGAGGCCGATCTCCCGGTCGAGGGTGTCCCACGCGCTCCGGTAGACGCGCAGCGCGTCGGCGCGCCGCCCAGAGCTGAACAGCGCCCGCATCAGCTGCTCGTAGAAGACCTCGTTCAGCGGATACTCGTTGATCAGGCCGTAGAGGAAGCTGACCAGCTCCCGATGGCCGCCCAGGATCAGCTTGGCCTCGACGAGCCGCTCCAGGCACTCCACCCGGATCTCCTCGACCCGGGTCACGAGGCCGCGGCCCATCGGCCCGAGCGGCAGCCCGCTGAGCATCGGGCCGCGCCACAGCGCGAGGGCCTGCTCGAACACCACGAGCGCGGCCTCGCAGTGGTCCCGCCGCAGCTCGCCGCGGCCCACCCGGACGAGGTCCTGGAACAGCAGGTAGTCGATGTCCTCAGGGGCGGCCCGCAGCACGTAGCCGGGCGCCTGCGTGACGATCGGGCTCTCCCCGCCAGGCCTGGACAGGAGCTTGCGCAGCTGCGAGATGTAGACGTGCAAGGCGGGAACGGCACGCAGCGGCGGGTCCCCGTCCCATATCTCCTCGATGAGCTGCTTGGTCGAGACGACCTGGTTCACCTGCGCCAGCAGCGCCGCGAGCGCCGTCCCCATCTTCTGGGCCTGGACCAGGTGCACGGTGTCGGCGTCGACCAGCTTGATGGGACCAAGGACCTGGTATTTCACAGGCTGCCTCCTCCACGGATCCTGGCGGCGAGCGCCAGCGGCGTCGGATGTTCGAAGATCTCCGCGAGCGGCAGCGTCACAGCGGTCAGCTCCTCGACCCGCTGTCCCAGCAGCGCGCCCTGCAGCGAGTTCCCGCCGCTGAGGAAGAAGTTGGTGTGGCCGTCGGGGTCGGGGAGGTCGAGCAGCTCACTCCAGATGCCCAGCAGGGCTGTCACGAGTTCGTCGCCGTCGGCGGGCCCGCCGCCCGAGCGGGCGGCGGGCACGGCGCGGCCGGCCAGGAGGCGGGTCAGCGCCGGATAGTCGATCTTGTCGTTGGCGGTCTTGGGAAACTCCGCCAGCTCCGCGAACTCGGCCGGGACCATCGAGCGGGGCAACCGCTCACCGGCCCAGCGCCACAGCTCGTCGGGCGACGGGGCCGTCCCGGCGGCGGTCACGAACGCGACCAGCCGGCCGTCGCCGGTCGGATCGCCGTCGAGAACGACGGCCACCGACCGCAGATCGGGATGCTCGGCCAGGACCGACTCGATCTCACCCAGCTCGATCCGGTTGCCGCGCAGCTTGATCTGCCGGTCGCCGCGGCCCAGCAGGACGAGGCTCCCGTCGGCCTGCCAGCAGGCGGTGTCCCCGGTCCGGTAGAGGCGGCCGAGCCCGGGAACGTCGGGGAACCGCTCGGCGGTCAGGTCGGGGCGGCCGTGGTAGCCGTCGGCGAGACCGCCTCCGGCGATGCACAGCTCGCCGCGCACGCCGATCGGCAGCGGCCTGCCGTGCGGGTCGAGGACCAGCACGCGGGTGTCGCGGATCGGCCGCCCGATGTCCATCCTGGCGTCGATCGGCCCCGGCACGACCGCCGACGTCGACCAGATCGTCGTCTCGGTCGGGCCGTAGACGTGGTGCAGCTCGCAGCCGGTCTCCAGCAGGCGCCTGGCCAGCTCGGGCGCCAGCGGCTCGCCGCCGCTCAGCACCTGCCTGCCGCCCAGTGCCGGGCCCGCCTCGTCCAAGACCGCCCGCCAGGTCGTGGGGGTCGCCTGGACGGCGTGGGCGCCGTGCCGCTCGATCACCCCGGCGAGGACTCCGCCGTCGACCCTGGCCCGGTCGGGGGCGACGATGACGCGGCCGCCCGAAGCCAGCGGGACGAACAGCTCCAGGCCCGAGATGTCGAACGCGAACGTGGTCAGCCACACCATCGCGTGCCCGGAGTCCGCGCCGAGCTCCTCGGCGAAGTGGGTGACGAGATTCGCCAGCGCGGCCCGTCCGACCAGGGTGCCCTTCGGCCTGCCGGTGGAGCCCGAGGTGTACATGAGGTAGGCGAGCGCGGCCTGGTCGTCGTCCGGGGCCGGGCCCACGGGGACGCCGCCCTCGCCGGGCACCTCAGGGATCTCCCGGACGTCCGGGGCCTCGACAGCGGGCTTGCGCCCGTGCCACAGGAGCGTTCCCGCTCCGGAGTCGGCCATCTGGTGGGCGATCCGGGCCGCCGGATGGTCGGGGTCGATCGGAAGGTACGCGGCGCCGGTCAGCCAGACGCCGAGGACGGCGGCGGCCAGTTCCGGCCCGCGGGGAGCGGCGACCGCGACGACGTCGCCGGGGCCCGTCCCTTCCAGGAGGTCGCGGACGACCAGCGCCCCCGCCCAGAGGCCGCCCCTGGTGACGGTGCGGTCACCGTCCAGGACGGCGGGGGCGGCGGGATCCTGGACGGCGCGGGCGTGGATCGCGCCCAGCACGCCGTCCGCGGGGGCGGCCTCGGTGGCGTTCGCGGCGCCGATCACGGTGTGGTCGCGGTCGCTCCACGCCCTCAGCGAGCCGACGGTCGCGCCGGGATCGGCGTCGAGGGCGGTCAGGAGCCGTTCGTAGCGGTCCAGCATCAGGTCGACGTCGTCCCGGTCGAACAGCTCCGTCCGGTAGACCGCCCGGATCCGGACGGCGTCGGGCGCCGACATCACGAACATCTCAAGGTCGAACTTGGCGGAGCCGTTCTCCAGGTGCAGCGGCTCGGCCTTGAGCCCGTCGAGGGCGAACGCCGGGATGCCGAGGCCCTCCACGTGGTTGAAGGCGTGCTGGAACAGCATGGTCCGCCAGGAGTCGCCGGAGCGCCCGGCACGGCGGGTCAGCTCGTCCACCGGGACGTCGGCGTGCACGAGGGCGTCGAAGTAGAGGTCGCGGACACGGCGGACGAAGTCCCGTACGGTCTCGTCGCGGTCGACACGGGTCCGCAGCGGCAGCACGTTGACGTGGTAGCCGATCGCCTGGGGGTCGGTCCTCGGTCGGGTGCTCGCCGGGACGCCGACCACCAGGTCGGGACCGGCGCCGTGCGCGTCGAGCAGCAGCAGGTAGGCGGCGAGGAGGACGGCCGTCTGCGGGGCGCGGACCGTGCGCTGGATCCGCCGGACGGCCGCGATGACCGGTTCCGGCAGGGCGCGCAGGAGACGGTCGCCCGCCAGGGTCGGCGCGGACACGTCCGAGCGGCCGCACCACAGGTCGGCGGGGCGGGCCACCAGCCCGGCGAGGCGCTCGTCCCAGTACCGCTCGCTCTCCGCGGTGACGGGCGGGTCCTGAAGTGCGGGGACCACCGCGGCCAGGTCGGACGGGACCGGCCTGCCCGCGGCGAGCGCGGTGTAGGCGGCGGCGAACTCCTCGACGAACACCGGGATCGACGTGGCGTCGAAGACGAGGTGGTGGACGACGAAGCACAGGACGTCGGCGTGCTCGCCGGAGAGGACGGCGGCGCGGATCAGCGGCTCGCCCGCGAACGCGAACGGCTCGGCGACGAACGGCGCCAGCTCCTCCTCGGGGACGCCGCCCGCCGAGGCGATCCGGGTGACCTCCGGGGCCCGCACCGCGCGGGACAGGACCGTCCGGACGAGGGCCGCCCCCTCCGCCCGGTACACGGTCCGCAGGGACTCGTGCCGCTGGATCAGGGTGGTCAGCGCGTCACCGACGGCGGCGGACAGCAGCCGGCCATCGGTGCGGAACGCGAACGCGAGATTGTTCGGCACTCCGTCCGGGACCATGCGGTCCAGCAGCCAGAGCGCCTCTTGCTTGACCGAGGCCCTGGCCTCGGCCTGCGCGGTGCCGGTCATCGCTCCCTTTCGGTCAGCAGGCCCTCGACGGCGGCGGCGACATCGGGGGCGCGCAGCAGTTCGGGGTGCGGCAGGTCGAACAGGATCTCCCGGCCGACGGCGCCCTCGCGCCGGTCGGCGGGCAGGGTGTTCAGGCCGTTGTGCTCGGAGGCCGAGGTGATCGCGGTCGCCGCGGCCCAGCCGCGGCTCGGGTCGAGTTCGGCCGCCGACACCAGGTAGGACAGGAAGGCGCGGAACCCGCCGAGCAGTTCGGCCGACCGGTCGGCGGCCAGGCCGATCCCGGCGAGGGCCGGCTCTCCGTACGCCACGACGAGATCGCTGAGCACTTTGGCCAGTTCCGTCATCGCGAGCTTCTCCGCGAGCGCGACGTCGCCCTCGCGGCGGGCCGCCTGGACCTGCGCGGCGGTCATGAACCCCGCGAGCGCGGTGACGGCGTCCAGGTAGTGGCGGTGCAGCAGCGCGGGGTGCGGCACCTCAGGGTCGAAAACGATCAGCGTCGGCGGCTCCTGCCAGGCCGACACCCGCTCGACCAGCCCGGCGCCGAACACGCTGCCGACGCAGTACCCCAGGACCGCCCGGACCGTCAGGCCGGACGCGCGGACGTCGGCGGCCCACCGGTCCAGATGGTCGTCGGCGGACCTGTCGCCGGGCGCGGGCGGCCGGGTCTCCCAGACCGCGTAGCCCGTCTTGAGCCTCGGGACGAGGTCGCTGAAAGAGCCCACGGTCCGCCCCGTCGTGGCGGCGAAATCCGAAGCGAGAATCAGATCCGCGGTCGAGGAACCGCGAAGAACGTTGAACGCTGCCGGCTGTTCCATTTCGCCTCTTGATCTTCATAGACACCAAGGTTCGAACGCGGACCACGCTCGCATCCCGCTGCGGGGGTAGAAACCCCTACCGACCCCATTTCCGCAGGGTGGCCAGCCCGTCTAGGGGGCGGTAGGGGCTTCTGGGACGTCAATTCGCCGATCTACGCTCCTGGTCGGAGCGCAGTAATTCACACGACCAGGGAGCGAATATGGGCGTCGACGGAACGTGGCATCTGAGTCTCGACAGCGCGATGGGAAAGCAGGAGTTCGACTTCGATCTGAAAGCCGCGGGATCGGAGCTGACCGGCACCGGGACCGCGGAAGGCCGTGAGATCGCCCCCGAGATCATCGGGGGCGCGATGGACGGCGCGACCGCCTCCTGGAAGGTAAAGGTCCTGAAGCCGATGAAGATCACCCTCACGTTCACCGTCGAGGTCGAGGGCGACGAGATGAACGGCAAGACCAAGGCGGGGATATTCGGCAGCTTCCCGGTGAAGGGCCGGCGGACCTCATGACGGCGACGAGGCCGGTGGACCCCGTCGCACCGTTCACCGGCCTGTCCGCCGTGGTGACCGGCGGGGGCTCGGGGATCGGCCTGGCGACGGCCCGGATGCTCGCCGCCCGCGGCGCGTCCGTGGTCTGCGTCGACCTGGACCCGTCCGCCGTCGACGGCCCGCTGACCGGCCTGCGGGGCGACATCTCCGATGACGGGATCGCCGAGGTGGTCTCGGCGGCGGCCGAGCGGCTCGGCGGCATCGACGTACTGGTCAACCATGCCGGGCTGCTGGCTCGCGGCTCGTTCGAGGACAACGGGCTGGACGAGTGGCGGCGGGTGTTCGAGGTGAACGTCCTCGGAACGGTCCGGGTCAGCAGGGCGGCCATGCCGTGGCTGCGCGAATCGGCGAGGGCCGGGCGGAATCCGGCGATCGTCAACACCTGCTCGATCACGGCGCTGGTGGGGATGCCGGGCGGGGCGGTCTACGGCTCGTCCAAGGGCGCGCTGTACTCGCTGACCCTGTCGATGGCGGCCGACCTGCTCGGCGAGGGCGTGCGCGTCAACTGCGTCGCGCCGGGCCCGGTCGACACCCCGTGGGTGCGGCGGGAACTCGCCGTCGCGCCCGACCCGGAGGCCGCGCTGAAAGCCGTCCACGCGCGGCAGCCCAACGGTCGGCTCATCACCGCGGACGAGGTCGCCGAGGCGATCTGCCACCTGGCGGGGCCGCTCTCAGCGGCCACGACGGGGACCGCCCACGTCATCGACGGCGGGCTGCGGAGCCTCCGGGTGCCGTAGCCCATCCAGGCGGTTGACACTCTGACACCATGACGTCATAGTGTCAGCATGACACCAAGGAAGACGCCTGAGGATCGGCGTGACGAGATCCTCACCGCCGCCTTGAAGGTCTTCGGCCACTACGGCTACCGCAGGGCCTCCATGGAACTGATCGCGCAGGCCGCGGACATCTCGCGACCGGCGCTCTATCAGCACTTCAGCGGGCGGGAGGACATTTTCCGCGCGATGGGGGCCCGCATGCTCGACGGCGTGCTGGACACCGCCCGGGACGCCGCGGCTACGCAGACCACCCTGGTCGACAGGGTGTACGCGGCCCTGTCGGTCAAGCTCGAACTCGTCGTGGGCTCGGTCAACGCCGAGTTCCGGACCGAGCTGCTCACCGAGGCCGGGCTCGTCGCGGCCGACCTGATGGCCTCCTTCAAGATCCGCTTCGCCGACCTGGTCGAGGAGCAGCTCGCGGCGTCGTCCGCCGAGCTCGCTCAACTCGGCACGGTCATCTCGGCGCGCGACTGCGCCGACCTCCTTCTCGACACCGTCGTCGGCATCAGCCAGGCCGACGCCCCGGCCGAATCACTGCACCGCAGGCTCCACCAGATGGTGGAGCTGACCGTGCTCGGGCTCGGGCTCGGGCTGCCCCCGGTGGCAACGCCGGTCCACTGACCGGCGCTTCCTCTCTCAAGGAGACACCCCTCATGGATGCCGCTACCGTTCACAAACGGCGCTGGGCGATCCTCGCCGTACTGAGCCTCTGCTTAGTGATCAGCGGACTCGACGCCCTGGTCATCGCGATGGCGGTGCCGAAGATCCAAGAGGATCTCGGTGCCACCGTCGGCGAGATGCAGTGGTCGGTCGACGCCTACACCCTGACCTTCGGCGGGCTGCTGCTGCTCGCGGGAACCCTCGGGGACCGCTTCGGCCACAAGATCATGCTGCTGGGGGGGCTCGTCCTCATCCTCGGCTTCTCCGTCGCCGCCGCCTTCGCGAGCGGCCCCGGCACCCTCATCACCTTCCGGGCCGGCATGGGGCTCGGCTCGGCGATGGTCATGCCCGCCACCCTCGCCATCATCAAGCAGGTCTTCCCGCCCGAGGAGCAGGCCAAGGCGATCGGCGTGTGGTCCGGCGCCGCCGGGATCGGCATCCCGCTCGGCCCCGTCATCGGCGGCCTGCTGCTCAACCACTACTGGTGGGGCTCGATCTTCCTGATCAACGTCCCGGTCGTCGGGCTCGCCCTGATCGGCGGCTTCGTGCTCATCCCGTCCTGGCGTGCGCCGAAGGCCATCACGCTCGACCTCATCGGCGCGTTCCTGGCGGTCGGCGGCCTGGTGCTGCTCGTCTACGGGCTCATCGAGGCTCCGGCGGACGGCTGGGGCAGCGGCACCACCCTCGCCTCGCTGATCGGCGGGGCGGTGCTCCTGTGCGGGTTCATCGCCTGGGAGGCCCGCACCGCCCACCCGATGCTGCCGCTGTCGCTCTTCGCCAACCGGCGGTTCAGCGGCTCCGCCGCCGCCCTGTTCTGCCAGGCGTTCGCGCTGTTCGGCAGCCTCTTCGTGCTCACCCAGTACTTCCAGATCGCCCGGGCCCACGACCCGCTCGCCTCCGGCGTTCGCATGCTGGCGATCATCACGCTGATCATCTCGTCGCCGCTGGCTCCGAACGTCGTAAAGATGATCGGTGACAAGGCCACCATCATCCTGGGGATGCTGCTCATCGCGGCGGGCGCGTTCGCCCTGTCGACCGCCGCCGTCGACGCCGAGACGACCGTCCTCATCAGCCTCGGCGTCATGGGCTTCGGCATCGGCCTGTCCATCCCGCCGTCGGTCGACGGCATCCTCGCCAACGCCCCCGAGAACCAGGCCGGGACCGCCTCGGCGGTCAACGACACCGCGCTCCAGGTCGGCGGCGCGGTCGGCGTCGCGATCCTCGGCACGGCGATGACCTCGGCCTACCAGGGAGCGCTGCCGTCCCTCGACGCGCTGAGCCCGGCCGACCGGTCGAACGTCCACGACTCGCTCGGCAGCGCACTGGCCACCACCGCCAGGATCGGCGACACCGGCCTCGCGGCCAAGGCCGTCGACGCCTTCGGTTCCGGCCTCCACGCCGCGGCGATCACCAGCGGGATCGTCGCGGTGGTGGGCGCCGCCGTCACGGCGTTCCTCATGCCGCGCGGACTCAAGCAGCCCGCCAAGCCGCACGCCGTCCAGGCCGAACAGACGGAACCGGCGGAACAGACCGCAGGCCTCGCCGACTGACCGGACCATCCCCTCATCGGCTTCGGCCGGACCGCTCCCCCGTGCGGTCCGGCCGAAGCCTTTTCAGCCAGGGAGTCACCGCCCGAAAACCCCTACGCGCCCGCCCCTCCGGAGGATAGGGGGAGGTTTAGGGGTCAGCATCCGCGCTCCTCTGATTATCGTTCCATTGGCCGATGGTTCGGATGGGGACGGGGTTCACCGTGGATTTCAGTCTGTTCTACTTCGCCGACACAGGAAACGCTACGCAGAACAGATATGAGCTCCTTCTCGAAGGTGCGCGATTCGCCGATGTCCATGGATTCGCCGCCGTGTGGACACCTGAGCGTCATTTCCATTCCTTCGGCGGTCTCTACCCCAATCCCGCGGTGACCTCGGCCGCCGTAGCGGCGATCACCGAGCGCGTCTCCATTCGCGCCGGCAGCGTGGTCGCCCCCTTGCACCACCCCGTCCGGATCGCCGAGGAATGGTCGGTCGTGGACAACCTCTCCGGGGGCCGCGCCGGAGTCTCGTTCGCGTCCGGATGGAACGCCGTGGACTTCGCCCTGCGGCCGGAGAACTTCGCCGACAGCAAGCGCGTCCTCGTCGAGACCGTCGAAACGGTGCGGCGCCTGTGGCGGCAGGAGGAGCTGGAGTTCACCGACGGCACCGGTGCCGCCTCCTCCGTGCGGATCTTCCCGCCGCCGATCCAGCCCGAACTGCCGATCTGGCTCACCAGCGCAGGGTCGATCGAGACCTTCCGGCAGGCCGGCGAGCTGGGCGTCGGGGTGCTCACCCACCTGCTCGGGCAGGACCTCGACGGCCTCGCCGGGAAGATCCGCGCCTACCGGGACACCCACGCCGAGCACCACGGCACCCGCGGCCATGTGGCCCTCATGCTGCACACCTACATCGGGACCGACCGCGACGAGGTCAGGAAGCTGGTACACGACCCTTTCAGCGCCTACCTCCGCAGCTCCATCGGCCTGTTCGCGCGGGCCATCAGCGCCGACATGCCGGGCGTCGACCTGAACCGGCTGACGCCCGCCGATATCGACTTCATCATCTCCCGCTCCTTCGACCGCTACTTCGACACCGGCGGCCTGTTCGGCACGGTGCAGGACGCGCTGAAGACGGTGAAGGCGCTGAAGGACATCGATGTCGACGATCTCGCCTGCCTCATCGACTTCGGTCTCGACACCGGCGTCGCGCTGGAGGGCCTGAGCCGTCTCGACGAGGTCCGTCGGCAGCAAGACTGATCGCGTTCAGGTCCCGGGAAACATCGCATATCTCATTCTGTGCCCGGCGCCATCGGGGGGTGCGTGTCACGTTGCAACGCCAAGCTGAGTTCGAAGTCCTCTCTTCGCTTCTGTCCGACGTCCTGCACGGTAAGGGCGGCGCCGCTCTGATCACGGGGCTCGGCGGCTACGGCCGGACCAGTCTGCTTCGCACCTTCGGCGAGGAGGCGACGGCACGGGGCGCCGTTTTCCTCGGCGCCTCCGCGACGCGCGCCGATGACGATCCCGCCGAACTCTTCGGTCAGCTCCTGCTGCATCCACGTATCCCGGCATCGGCAGCCGAGTACCTGTCCGAAATCTGGGTGGAGGGGGGCCGCCCGCCCTCGGCGGCGCAGCTGCACCGGTTCTGGCGGCCCGTCCAGGAGCTCGCCGACCGCACCCCGGTGGTGATCGGCATCGACGACACCCACCACGCGGGCGCCGAGGTACTGCGGAGCCTGCTCTACCTCACCCGGCGACTGGACACCGCGCCGATCCTCATCGCGATGACGCTGTCATCCTGCCCGCTCGACGAGCGTCCCCAGTTCTCCGCCGAGATGAGCAGCCAGCCGCACTGCAGCCACATACGGCTGGAACCGCTGCCGCCGCCGGCCGCCGCCGACGCCGTTCGGCGCGCGCTGCGGCCGATCACGCAGGACGTCAAGCCGTCCGGGTTCGTCCGGCTCAGCGCCGGCAACCCGCTGTTGCTGTCGGCGCTCGTCGCCGACGCCCGCGCCTACCGGCCCCCGGCGGGGACCGCGGTGCCGGGAGGCCACTTCGCGACGGCCGTGTGGCGGCTCCTCCACCGGGGGCATCCGACCGTCGCCGAGCTCGCGCGGGCCGTCGCCGTCCTCGGCGACGTGGCCACCCCCGGACTGCTCGCCGAGATCCTCACCATCGACCCTACCGTCGCCGTCCAGGGGCTCCAGTCCCTTGAGGCGTCGGGACTGCTGCTCGGCGGCGGGTTCCGCGCCGACGCCGCCCGCGACGCCGTCCTGTCCAAGATCCCGGCCAAGCGGCAGACCGAGCTGCTGCTGCGCGCGGCGGCCGTACTGCGGGACGACGGCGCGCCGCCGACCCGCCTGGCCGCGCTGCTGTCGAAGGCCGGCGACATCGACGAGCCGTGGATGGTGGACGTCCTCCGGGACGCCGCCGGCCAGGAGGAGCGCGGCAACTTTCCGCGCGCCGTCCGCTACCTGCGGCTGGCCCGGCAGGCCTCCGCGCGGGGCGGGCCGGAGCACGCCCAGATCACCTCCGATCTGGCCGCCGCCGAATGGCAGATCGACCCGCTCTCGGTCGTCCGGCTGCTGCCCGACCTCGACGAGGCGGCGAGAGGCGGCAGGCTCACCTCCTCGCAGACCGAGAACCTCGTCACCTGTCTGCTCTGGCACGGTCAGCGCGAGAACGCCCTCGCGCTGCTGGCCAGCGGAGTCGACCTCGGCGCCCCGCCGGACTGGGCGGAGGGGTTCCGCTCCTGGCTGTACCCGTCCCTCGTCCCCGAGCGGGCCGGCCCGCCCGACGACGTCCGGACGGCCGGGACCGCGGCCATCCCCGGCATGGAGATCGACGACGACATGCTCATCGCGGCCGAGCAGTCGCTGCTGAACACCCGGCTCGACGACTCGGCGCTGGTCCCCGCGCTGTCGGCCCTGTCGATGCTCGTCTACACCGATCGCCTGGACCGTGCCGGAACCTGGATCGACATCCTGTTGCAGGCGGCCGAACGCCGCGGCTCGGTGACGTGGCGGGCGCTGCTGTCGACCGCGCTCTCGATCATCGATCTGCGCCGCGGCGACCTCACCGCCGCGGACGCGCACGCCCAGCGCGCCCTGTCGCTGCTGTCGAATCGCAGCTGGGGGATGGCGATCAGCCTGCCGCTGTCGAGCGCGGTGAACGCCTCGACCGACCGGGGCCGCCATGACGAGGCCGCGGCCCTGCTGGCGGTGCCGCTCCCCGACGGCATGTTCGAGACCCTCCCCGGCCTCTACTACATGTACGCGCGGGCCCGGCACCACGCCGCCATCGGCCACCATCTGACGGCGCTGGCCGACTACGACTCGTGCGGCGAGCTCATGCGCTCCTGGGAGATCGACCAGCCCGCGCTGATCCCGTGGCGGAACGGCGCGGCCCTGGCCGGTCTGCGGCTCGGCCGCACCACCTACGCCCGCGCCCTGCTGGCCGAGCAGCTGGCGTTGACCGAACCGTGGGATCTGCGCACGCGCGGCGCGACCCTGCGGATCCACGCCATGCTGTCGCACGGAGCCGATCGGGTGGCGATGCTGTGCCAGGCGGTCGCGGCTGCCGAGCAGACCTCCGACCTCGTCGGCCTGGCGACCGTCCTCATCGACCTGGGCCGGGCCCAGCGGGCGCAGAACGACCTGGTCGGCGCCGAGGCCACCTGGCGCCGGGCGGGCGCGCTGATCGCCCGTACGGGGATGAAGACCCCGTCCGATGCTCCGTCGCAGGCGCGGTCCACCGATGACGACCGGGCGGGCACGATGGAGCTGAGCGACGCCGAGCAGCGGGTCGCCTCGCTGGCGGCGGCGGGCTACTCCAACCGGGAGATCGCGACCGAGCTCTGCATCACCGTCAGCACCATCGAGCAGCACCTCACCCGGGTCTACCGCAAGCTGAAGGTGAGCCGGCGCCCGCACCTGGCCAAGGCTCTGGACGGCCTCACCTGACCTATCCGGCGAGCGCCCGGAACCTGCTGCGGTGGAAGACCAGCGGGCGCTCGCCCTGATAGTCGGCGACGGCCCGAACCTCCAGCAGGACGACGAGGTGATCCCCGGCGAGGATCTCGTCCGCGACCACGCACTCCAGCCACGCGACCCCGCCCGGCAGCAGCACCGCGCCGCTGTCGACCGGGGCCCACTCGACCCGCCCGAACCGCTCGGCGGCGGGCCCCGCGAGGTCGCGGCAGATCCCGCCGTCTCCCTCGGCCAGGACACTGATCCCGACCGCCGGGCTCTCCCGCAGCTCCGCCCACGTCCGTGAGGTGACCGATACGCACACCGACACCAGGGCGGGCTCCAGCGACACCGACGTGAACGAGCTCACCGCCATTCCGGCCGGTGCGCCGTCGCGGAGCGCGCACACGGCGACGACGCCGCTCGGGAAGCCGCCCAGTACCGTCCGCAGATCCCGCTCGTCGGTCACCGCACGCAGTCGCGGCCGTCGCTCTGCCATCCCGCCCCCTCGTCATCGCGCCCGGACAGGCCGTCAACGAACTTCCGCCAGGCGTCCCGCTCCCCCGAGGTCAGGGCTCCGGCCCCGCTGACCTCGGGATGCGACGGAGGCGGCCCGGCGCGTTCCGGCTGAGGGACGAGGAAAGGGACATCGGCCACGGCGAACACACAGCCCTGGCATTGCCCGGCGGAATCCAGCACCATTCCGCCCAGCATCCGGACAATCGATCCCACCATGCCTCCCCGCCGCCTGGACAATACGGCAACCCTAACCACCCACCCTTAAGAACCCCCAAATCACCGCAGCGAATACAGGAATCGTCACAGGCCATGCGATCTCGGAATCATGAATGCCGATCAGAGCGGCCGACCGGAACGTGTGCGGGGGTCTGTACGCATAGCGATCGAGACGATGACGCCGACAGCGCGCGGCTGCCCAGGAGCGAGCGCGGGCGGCCTCTCCGCCGGGTGCCATCAAGGCCACGCGGTGCGACACCTGCCCCACCAGCAGTTTCTTCGTCTACTGGCGCTCCCCGCCCCCACCCGTCAGCCGCGTCAACAACCGGGTGTCATGACGCACGCATCGGCGACTTGCCAGCGCCCGGTCGTGGACACGGGAAAGGACGACGGAGCCGGGATCAGCAGCCGGGCCTCGAATTACCCCTGCCTTGTAAAGGGATTCCTTCGCGCAGAACAGGAGCCGACCCCAGTGGCAGTGAGTCGATATCGAAGACAGCGTGGCGAAATGCCTTCGCTCCGTATGCGACGCGATATGCGGCAGAACGCCCTGGGGTAAGGGAGCGTGCGGCTCGGCGTCGATGCCCATGGACATCAGATCGGTGACTCCTGCCACTGCGGCCGTTCTGTATCCGGCGCAATGGGTGAGGGAATCCGTGAACCCGTAAGGCCAGACAGGGGCGCCGCGCTCGTCGGGAAGGATGGCAGCCGACGGGGCAGAGAGTGACGCCAGAGCTCGCCGGGCGCAAGCCCTGACCGCAGCGAATTCACGACGCCGACCGGGAACCGCGAGCGACCACCGCTTCTTCGGCATCGTAGAGCGGAGCTTCGCTGAACTCGTCGCCGAAAGCCTCTGCGGCAGCCGCCTGCACCGGCAGGATCGCTTCGATCATGGATGTGACGGAGTGGACAGGATGAGCTGGGACACCTCGGCGACGACCTTGTCCGCGCGCGCCGTCAGATAGAAGTGGTCGCCCTTGAAGACGCGCATCGAGAAAGTGCCGCTGGTGTGCTCGCGCCAGGCCTTGGCCTCCTCCAATGTGGTCAGCGGGTCGGCGTCTCCGACGAAGGCGTGGATCGGACAGGTGACGCGAGGGATGCCGACGGGTCGGTAGGTCTCGATGGCGGTGTAGTCGGCACGCAGAGCCGGCAGGAAGAGGCGGCGAGTTTCCGGATCGGCGAATGTGGCGGGATCTGTGCCGCCGAGCGCAGCGACGGTGGCGATGAGCCCGGCGTCGTCCTGACGGTGCACGGCCTCCTCCCGGATGCGGGAGGGCGCGCGCCTGCCGGAGACGATGAGCCCGGTGGGCGTCTCGTTCAGCTCTGCTTCCATCAGCCTCGCCACCTCGAACGCGAGCGCGGCTCCCATGCTGTGACCGAAGAGCCAGGTGCGGCCCACCTTGTCCTTGGGCAGGGCGCGGAACACTTGAGCGGCCAGGGTGTGGATGTTGCTGATTGCGGGTTCCCTGTGCCGGTCCTGACGCCCCGGGTACTGCACGGCCAGGACCTCCACCTTTCCTGCCAGCGCACGAGAAACCGGGAAGTAGTAGCTGGCTGCCCCGCCCGCGTGAGGGAAACAGACCATTCTCGGCGCCCGCTCGTCCGCAGGCTGAAAGCTGCGCGCCCATGCCGACACGTGGTTTTGGGGGATTACCGACATCAGCCAAGGTCCTTGGATTCGGTGTTTGGTGAAGAGCGACAGCCTCCAGCCCTGCTTTCAGCCTTCAGCCGGGTCCCGCTGGACGGCAACCCCTACGGCCTCCTACCTCACCCCTCTCCTTCCGGACCCGCCCGACTCGACAGAGTCGTCACGCTTCGTTCATGACGAATCACACAGAGTGACGAATCTCCATCCTTTGCCATCCCTTGATGTTTTGTTTCGTTCTGTTCTACGTGGGTTGCTAAACTGCGACTAGTGAGGTACACGGGACACGCATGTGTCCTTTGTGTTAATCGGGGATCCTGTCCGGCGAGCCTCACTTGGCCTCGATCGGACATGGCAACCACTTCACACGGGGGTTTGCTGCATGTTTTTCGTCGAATACCGTGAGGCGTTCCGCATTCTGCAGGATTCAATGTCGCTGGCTGCCGCCGGAAATGGTCAGCTCGTTCTTGTGAGCGGCGCATTAGGAGGCGGCAAAACGCGCCTTCTTCATGAATTCTGGAAATCGGCATCAGGACATGACGCACTCGTGCTCTGGGCTACCGGCTCACGCGCCGAGCAGGGACTGCCGATGGGGGTGGTCGATCAGCTGATTCATCACGCGGATCTTCCGAATGACCTCACCGACGGTATATCCCGGCTCATCGGCCGGTCCTTTCAGGAGTTCAGCGCTCCTGCGTTCGACTCACCGGCCGAGTTACCGGCGCTGCGGGAAATCTGCCAGCTGCTGTTAGAGCTGTGCACCGAGAGGCACGTCGTGATTTGCGTCGACGATCTGCAGTTCGTGGACCCTGCCTCTCTGCAGGTTCTGCTCTACCTGCAGCACAGGATGAGGTCTCGGCGCCTGTTGGTGATCCTCAGCGAATGGGAGTATCCGTGGGTTGCCCAGCCGCCGTGCCGGGCCGAGGTCACCCGGCAGCCACACCTGCGGATCCAGCTGAAACTGATGACCGAGGAAAAGATCTGCTCGTTGCTCGCAACGATCACTGATCCGTCTACCACCGCCTGGCTCGCGCGCAGGCTCCACCACCTCAGCGGCGGCAACCCGACCCTCGTCAACGCCCTGGTCGAGGACTTACAGCTCGCAACGGAACACGAGGGGGCGCCTGGCCCCGGTCTGGGTAAACGGTTCGGCCGGGCCGTCGTGACCTGTCTGCACCGCTGGGAACCCCAGATGTTCGACGTAGCCTGCGGCCTTGCGGTGCTCGGCGAGCACGCCTCCCCTTCTCGGCTCAGTCGGCTGCTGGATCTCGATGCGGCACAGGTCGGGCATTCGATCGAGGTCCTCACCCGGGCCGGCCTCATCGGCGCCGACCGCCTGGGCTCCCGCGAGGTCGCTTCCGTAATCCTGGCCGGCATGTCGGCCGAGGAACGGTCGGCGATGCACTTGGGCGCTGCCGGCCTGTTGTACGACGCCGGAGAAGACGCTGCCGATATTGCCGCGCATCTGCTCGCCGCAGCCCGCGCGGACGGCGACTGGGCTCCGCGAGTGCTGTCCGAAGCGGCCGAACGGGCCCTGGGCAAGGGGGACTCCACGACCGCGCTCAGCTGTCTGGGCCTGGCGCTGGACGCGGCCGACGACACCGACCAGCGTCGTGTGGTCCTGCGGCGGCTGTTCAAACTCACACTGCAGACCAATCCCACCGCCGCGCTCTCGTTCCTGTCGCTGCTCCGGGAGGCGCTGCGCGCGGGCAGGCTCGTCGACCGGGACGTAGTTTCCCTCGTACGACTCCTGGTGTCCCGCGGGGACGCCGACGGCGCGGTGAGTGTCATGGAAGACGCCATGACGAGCGGCATCGCCCTCGGTCAAGAGGCCCGCTTGGAACTTGAGTTGACGTTCCGGCGCTGGTACGGCGCCGCGTGCCCGCCGTTCCTCACCTCGGACAGTCTGCGAGCCTGGTACACCAAGGCCTCCGGTACCGGGGCACCGCGCCTTGACACGGGCCAGATCTTCGCCCGGGTGTGGGTCAGGGGTGGCGACGAGGAGAGCGCGGAGGCGGCCGAGCAGGTGCTCCGGCAGAGCAGACTGGGCGTCAGGCCGCTGGAGACGATGAGCGCGGCAATTCTTGCCTTGGCCTACGGAGGCCGGTGCGACAGGGCGCTGTCCTGGTGCGACGAACTGATCGAGCATTTCGGCGACCGGGGTGCCACGGCCTGCCTGGCTGAAATGCAGGCTGTACGGGCCGATGTGTGCTTGCGCAGTGGCGATTCCGACGCCGCGATCGAGCTGGCGCAGAACGCGGTCACGCTGCTTCGGAACGAGGGCTGGGGCCTGCTCGTCGGGTACCCGCTGTCGGTTCTCATCGAGGCCAACCTCGCACTGGGCCGAGTGCGGGAGGCTGTGGACAACGCCGCGCGGCCCGTACCGGAGGCGATGCTGGAGACGGCCGTCGGTGTCCGCTACGCGCACGCCCTCGGACGACTGGCGATGGCCAGTGGCAGGATCACCGAGGCTCTGGACTACTTCCACGCCTGCCGCCACCGGCTGGATGTGTGGAACGTGCAGATGGGCGTGCCCGTCCCGCTGCCCGCCAGCACGGCCGAGGCCCTACTGATCAGGGGCGACAGGACCGGCGCGCGCGAGGTGCTCCAGGACTGGCTGGAGCAGCCTGCGTGCCGGGACGGCAGGACAGCGGGCATGGCACTGCGCCTACTGGCCGCCACCGCGGAGCAGGACGAGCGGGTGCGGCTGCTGCTGCGCGCGGTGGACCGGCTCAGGGCCGCCGACGATTCCGTCGAACTGCTCCGGGCGGAAAGGGAACTGCAGCACACCTACGACGGCGGCGGCCAGCGCTTTGAACAACGGGATGGCATGCGTCCGGGCCGGCCCGAAAGGGTGCCCGATCCGGCCGGCAGCAATTCTGTCGGCGATCTTGAGGAGCTCAGCGAGGCTGAACTGCGGGTAGCGAGGCTTGCCGCGATGGGACGCTCGAACCGCGACATCAGCCGCGAACTGTGGATCACCGTGTCCACCGTGGAACAGCATCTCACCCGGGTCTACCGCAAGTTGAGGATAAGCGGCCGGTCCAAGCTGTCGAAGCTGTTCGGCCCTATGGCGATGTGCGGACCGCAGTGAGGGTTTTCCAACATCACGGTGATGCGGTTGGTGCTGCAGCGGAGTGAGCTTCGCCCTGTTATGTGGACACCTGCGAACTGTGCAGCCAAGTTCAGGCCACCCGAGTTGATCGAGCGTCGTTCGAATTCGACCGAACTGATATGACCGAGTGCGGAGTGACGGCGCCGGTTGTTGTACCGGGCCAGCCACGTGAAAACGGCCATGCGAGCCTCGGAATTCCTCAACCATCGCTCTCCATAAAGCAGTTCCCGCTTGATGCCGGCGCCGAATGACTCGGCAAGTGCACTGTCGTAGCTCGATCCGACCCGCCCATCGAGCTACGAACCCAGTGCTTACGGCAGGAGTGGCGAGTTCGGCCGTCTCGGATGGTGGGAACGCGGTGGTCTCGCCGTAGTCGGTGCCGGTGGTGAGGCAGTGGTGGAGGCAGCCGAGCAGGCGGTTGAAGAGGCTGCGTTGGGCGGCGGTGTGGCGGTCGCCCGCCTCGCGGCGGCGGTCGTAGTGGGCGCCGGGTGAGGCGGTCAGGGCGGCGAACGCCCCTACGTAACCGGCTGCGGCCAGGCGCTGGTTCTTGACCCGGCGGGTCATGACCGCAACGCTCTTGCCAGACGCCCGGGTGACCGGTGCGGCTCCGGCGAAAGCCTTCAGGCCCTTGGCGCCGGCGAAGCGGGATCGGTCGTCGCCGATCTCGGCGGGCACCCGGGCGCCGGTGAGTGAGCCGAGCCCTGGGAAGCTGGTGATGATCTCGGCGTTCGGGTGCTTCTCAAAAGACTCCACCGCCGCTTGTGCGAGGTCATCCGCGCTGATGCAGGCGACGTCCGGCTTGCGCACCAAGGTCACGGTCTGGCGGCCCTGCGCCTGCCGAGGATCCGGAGGCGTTCGCGAGCCTGCTCCACGACGTCGAGACGAAGATCTTCGGCACGCTCCCGGACGAGACCTGGGTCTACCCGGGACACGGCAACGACACGACGCTGGGCGCGGAGCGCCCGCACCTGCCGGAGTGGCACGCGCGCGGGTGGTGAGGATCGGCCGGAGTGGTGAGCGTCCGGCGTGAGTCGGTGCGTGCGCGCCCCGTGTGAATCCTTCGCACACGCCGGTGTCCCGCGCGCGCTCCCGTCATACGTGGTTGCGCGGTCGACTGGAAGCAGCACCGCTCAGGACGACGGCTCCTGCGCGGACGGGCCGCCGGTCGACCGACCCCGCCCCAGACCGGCGGCCCCGGCGCGCGTCGCGGAATCGGCACAGCACAGGTGCTGTTCACAGGAGCGCAACATGTGTTCCCACTATGCGGACAATTGAGGCTGTGACCTGGACAATCAGGACGTCTGGCTGCCACTCTCCCGCCATGCACCTTGCCCCTCGCGTACTGCGCCGCGCGATATCCGCCGCAACCGTAGCCCTGCTCGCCACCGCCGTCGGCTGTGCTCCGCAGCCGGAGGACAAGGCCTCGGACCAGGCCTCCGGTTCGACCGCGACCACCTGCGCCAAGGGCAAGTTGGCCACCCAGACCTCCGGCAAGCTGACGATCGCCACGGACGAGCCGGCGTACGAGCCGTGGTTCGAGGACGACAAGCCGGCCAACGGCAAGGGCTTCGAGTCGGCGGTCGCGTACGCCGTGGCGAAGCAGCTCGGCTACGCCAAGAGCGCCGTCGTCTGGCAGAGCGTCCCCTTCAACAAGGCCTTCGCGCCCGGCGTGAAGACCTTCGACTTCGACATCAACCAGGTGTCGATCAGCACCGAGCGCAAGAAGGCCGTCGACTTCTCGTCCGGCTACTACGACGTGCGTCAGGCCGTCATCGCGCTCAAGGGCAGCAAGGCCGCCAAGGCGACGAGCATCGCGGGCCTCAAAGGCCTCAAGCTGGGCGCCCAGGTCGGCACCACGAGCCTGAACTACATCAGCGACGTGGTGAAGCCGACGCAGCAGGAGGCCGCGTTCTCCAAGAACGACCAGGCCGTCTCCGCGCTCAAGAACGGCCAGGTCGACGCGATCGTCGTCGACCTGCCGACCGCCTTCTACATCACCTCGGCGGAGGTGACCAACGCCAAGATCGTCGGCCAGTTCGAGAACCAGGGCGGCACGCCCGAGCAGTTCGGACTCGTCCTCGACAAGGGCAGCGACCTCACGTCGTGCGTGTCGTCGGCCGTGGACGCGCTCCGCAAGGACGGCACGCTGGCCGCGCTGGAGAAGCAGTGGCTCTCCGACGCCGTCGACGCCCCGGTCCTCAAGTGACCGTGGTGAAGGACGACTCCGGCCGGGAGGCCGCGGACGACAAGGGCGACATGCCCGGCGGGGGCGACGCGTACGTCCCCTCGCAGCGGCGCGTGGACCGCGAGCGGCACAAACGCGCGCGTGCCCGTCGCGCGACCGCGATCGCCGCGGTGTCGACCCTGGTGACGGCCGTCGTCCTGTACGTGGTCGTGGTCAGCGCGCCGGGCTGGGAGCGCACCAAGGAGACGTTCTTCGACGGGCACTACGCGCGCGAGGCGTTCCCCAAGGTCCTCGATGGCCTGTGGCTGAACATCCGGCTGCTGCTGATCTGCGGCGTGCTGGTGCTCGTCCTGGGCATGCTGATAGCCATCGCGCGCACCCTGCGCGGACCGGTGTTCTTCCCCCTGCGGGTGCTGGCGGCCGCGTACACGGACTTCTTCCGCGGGCTGCCGCTGATCATCAACCTGATGATCGTGGTCTTCGGAGTGCCCGCTCTGCGCCTCCAAGGCGTGACCGTCGACCCCGTGTGGCTGGGCGGTGCGGCGCTGACGCTGACCTACTCGGCGTACGTCGCCGAGGTGTTCCGCGCCGGCATCGAGTCCGTGCACCCCTCGCAGCGGGCCGCGGCCCGCTCGCTGGGCCTGAGCAACCGGCAGGCGCTGCGGCACGTGGTGCTCCCCCAGGCCGTACGCCGGCAGGTGCCGCCCTTGTTGAACGATCTGGTGTCCCTCCAGAAGGACACCGGGCTCGTGTCGATCGGCGGCGCGATCGACGCCGTAAGGGCGTCCGACATCATCGCGCAACGCGCCCTGAACTACACGCCGTACATCGTCGCCGGGCTCGTCTTCGTGGCGCTGACCATCCCGATGACCCGCTTCACGGACTGGGTGACCGCGCGGATGGACCGGCAGCGCGCCCAGGGAGGCACGACATGAGCGACGACAACACCTCTCCCGTGCTGCGCATGGAGTCCGTCCGCAAGACCTTCGGTACGTCGGTCGTCCTGCGGGACGTCGATCTGGAGGTCCCTCCGCACACCGTGACGGCGCTGATCGGCGCCTCCGGCTCCGGCAAGTCGACGCTGCTGCGGTGCGCGAACCTCCTGGAGGACATCGACGACGGCGCGATCTGGCTGGACGGCGAGGAGATCACCGACCCGCGCGTCGACCCGGACGCGATACGGCGCCGTATCGGCGTGGTGTTCCAGGCGTACAACCTGTTCCCGCACATGACCGTCCTGGAGAACATCACCCTCGCCCCGCGCCGGGTGCACGGCGTGTCCCGCGCGGAGGCCGAGACACACGCGCGTGAGCTGCTGGAGCGGCTCGGGCTCGGCGACAAGGCTGGCGCCTACCCGGACCGGCTGAGCGGTGGTCAGCAGCAGCGGGTGGCGATCGTGCGCGCCCTGGCCGTACGTCCCCGGCTGTTGCTCTTCGACGAGATCACCGCCGCGCTCGACCCCGAGTTGGTCGGTGAAGTGCTCGCCGTGGTGCGGGACTTGAAGGACGAGGGCATGACCATGGTGCTGGCCACGCACGAGATGGGCTTCGCCCGGGACGTCGCCGACCAGGTGTGTTTCCTGGACGGAGGCGTCGTCCTGGAGCGCGGCACGGCCCAGCAGATCTTCGGCGACCCGCAGCAGGAGCGCACACAGCGCTTCCTGCGACGGATCGTGGAGGCGGGCCGCCTGTGACGGGGCGTCTGTAACTGTTGGTCTGTAAGAGGCGTGCGCCAGGAGGCCGATCCTTACCGCCCTACACCCTACGCGTCGGCCTTCCCCGCGCCCGCCAGCGCGGCGACCCGCTCCACGCCGAACACGTACCCCTGCACACCGCACCCCGCGATGACACCGTCGGCGCGCAGCGAGACGTACGAGTGGTGCCGGAACGTCTCGCGCTGGTGGATGTTGGAGATGTGGACCTCCACCACCGGTAGTCCGTCACAGGTGTTGAGGGCGTCCAGGATCGCGACCGAGGTGTGCGAGTAGGCGGCCGGGTTGATCACGATGCCGCAGTGGTTGAGGCGTGCCTCGTGGATCCAGTCGACCAGTTCGCCCTCGTGGTTGGACTGCCGGAAGTCCACCGTGCCACCGTGCCCGGCCGCCGCGTCGACGCACAGGGCCTCGACGTCGGCGAGTGTGCCGGAGCCGTAGATCTCCGGCTGGCGCTGGCCCAGGAGGTTCAGGTTGGGGCCGTTGAGGATCATGATCGGGGCGTTGGCCAGGGTGCGGGGCACGGTTCCTCCGGTCCGTTCGGACATGTCGTTCGAGACGGGGCCGCCGGTCGACGGCCGCTGCTCGGATCCGGTCTATCACGACCCCTCCGCACCTCCGCGCGCCCCCGTAACCGTTGCTCACTGTGGGTAGTTGACGCGGCATGCACGATGTACGCACCGTAAGGCCCCCTTCCATGCTGCGCCTCGCGGCCGCCTCGCTCGCCGGGACCGCGATCGAGTTCTACGACTTCTTCGTCTACGGCACGGCGGCGGCCCTGGTTCTCGGCCCCCTGTTCTTCCCGACGTTCTCGCCGGTGGCGGGGACCCTGGCCGCCTTCGGGACGTTCGGGGTGGGTTTCGTGGCGCGACCGCTGGGCTCGATCCTGTTCGGGCACTTCGGGGACCGGCGCGGACGCCGACCGGTGCTCGTCGCCTCGCTACTGCTGACCGGTGCCTCGACGGTCGCGGTCGGCTGCGTACCGTCGTACGGCTCGATCGGGGTGGCCGCTCCCGTGCTCCTCCTGGTGCTGCGTTTTCTGCAGGGCCTCGGACTCGGCGGGGAGTGGGGCGGTGCGGTGCTGCTGACCGCCGAGCACGCGCCGGCCGGACGGCGCGGGCTGTGGTCGAGCTTTCCGCAGGCCGGGCCCGCGGTGGGGTTCCTGCTGGCCAACGGCGTGATGCTGGCGCTGTCGGCGACCCTGACGGACGCGCAGTTCGCGCAGTGGGGCTGGCGGGTGCCGTTCTGGGTGGCCGGGGTGCTGGCCCTCGGCGGGCTGTGGCTGCGTTCGTCGCTCGCCGAGAGCCCCCGCTTCCTCGAAATCGACGACCACGCGCGTGTGCCGCTCGCCGAAGTCGTGCGCGAGCACTGGCGGTTGGTCCTGCTGACCGCCGGCGCGCTGTCGGTGGGGTACGCCATCTTCTACGCGGTGACGACGTGGTCCCTCGCCTACGGCACGGAGCGGCTCGGGGTCGGCCGTACGGTCATGCTGGCGTGCATCATGGCCGCCGTGGTGGTGAAGGGCTCGCTCACCCCGCTGGTGGCGCTGCTGAGCGACCGCTATGGGCGCCGTCCGCTGTGTCTGCTGGGGTGCGCGGCCGCCGCGCTGTGGATGTTCCCGATGGTCGCGCTGCTCGCCACGGGCGCGCCGCTGCTGATGTTCCTCGGGTTCCTGGGGGCGCTGCTCGCGTTCGTGACCATGTTCGCCGTGCTCGGCGCGTATCTGCCGGAGCTGTACGAGCCCCGGGTGCGCTGCACGGGCGCCGCCGTCGGCTACAACCTCGGCGGGGTCATCGGCGGCGCGCTCACCCCGATCGTGGCGACGGCGCTCGCCGAGCACAGCGGGCGCGTCCCCTGGGGTGTGGGTGCCTATTTGACGGGGATCGCCCTGTTCAGCCTGGGCTGCTTCGCGCTGCTGCCGGAGACCCGGCCGGTGGAGATGGCGGTGGTGGAGCCGGTCGCCGGGTGAGGGCTCGCGCGGCGGGTGACGTAAAGCGGCAGGGACGTAAAGGCTTGCGCAAGCGTTTACGTACCGTCCGGAACACCCCGCACTCACTACGGAACGCCTCGCGTACGGAACTCCGCACGTCACGGATTGATCGCCAGCTCCAAGTACGCCGCGAACAGCACCAGATGGACTCCGCCCTGGAGCGGTGTCGCCCGGCCCGGCACGACCGTCAGCGAACTCACCACGATCGTCAGGGCGAGCAGCACCATGTGCGTGGAGCCGAGGCCGAGGACGAGCGGGCCCGAGAGCCAGATGGACGCGAGGGCGACGGCCGGGATGGTGAGGCCGATGCTGGCCATCGCGGAGCCAAGCGCGAGGTTGAGGCTGGTCTGCACCCGGTCGCGGCGGGCGGAGCGCAGGGCGGCGATGGTCTCGGGGAGCAGCACGAGCAGCGCGATGATCACGCCGACGACGGCGTGGTGCAGCCCGGCCGCCTCGACGCCGGACTCGATGGTCGGCGAGACGCCCTTGGCCAGTCCGACCACGCCGATCAGGGCGAGACCCAGCAGGCCCAGGCTGATCAGGGCGGTGCTGGCGGAGGGCGCGTCCGCGTGGAGGTCCTTGGTGATCGTCTCGCCCTGGTGGGAGACGGGCAGGAAGTAGTCGCGGTGCCGCACGGTCTGCGTGGCCACGAAGAGGCCGTACAGGGCGAGTGAGGAGAGCGCGGCGAAGGTGAGCTGGGCGCCGGAGAACTCCGGGCCCGGCTTGCTGGTGGTGAAGGTCGGCAGGACCAGGCTGAGCGTGGCCAGGGTCGCCACGGTGGCGAGGGCGGCGCCGGTGCCCTCGGGGTTGAAGACCGCCGTGCCGTGGCGCAGCGAGGCGACGATGAGGACCAGGCCGACGATGCCGTTGCAGGTGATCATGACGGCCGCGAAGACGGTGTCCCTGGCGAGGGTCGAGCTCTTGTCGCCGCCGTCGGCCATCAGGGTGACGATCAGGGCCACCTCGATGATCGTGACGGCGACGGCGAGGACGAGGGAGCCGAAGGGTTCTCCGACACGGTGGGCGATCACCTCGGCGTGGTGCACCGCGGCCAGCACGGCGCCGGCGAGGACCAGGGTCACCAGGGCGACGACCACGACGGGCAGGTCCTTGCGCCCCCAGGTGAAGATCAACAGGACGGCGGCGAGCACCGGTACGAGGGTCGTCCACCGGTTGGTGAGCGACCTGAGCCGAGTGATCATGAAGCGATCCTCGCAGAGGCGTACGGGCCCCGCACTCCGGCGCCGCGGGGCCCGTACGGCGCTACTTGAACTCGGTCATGTCCAGTACGTCGCAGTCGGTGAACGACGGCGGCCTGGTACACAACGCGGCCATCCGCTCGGCCATTTCGCCGGTCTCGGGATCCTGGCTGTTGCGCATGGCGTCCTCGTACGAGTCGAACTCGATCACGACGAGGACATGGCCGGGATTGTTCCGGTCCCGCAGGACGAGGCGGTGCGTCGGCCCGCCGGCCCGGCCGGCCATCCGCTTGTCCGCTTCCTCGGCGACCGCCTGCATCTCGCCGAAGCGGTCGGTCTCGAAGTCGACGATCTGCACGAACTTCTTCGATACGTCCATGGATACCTCCACCCGGCCGTGGCGCTCCCGGACCGGTCGCGCTCGGTATCCAACGAAGCACCGGGAGCGGTGGTCGGCAATTCATCGTGCGGTGCTCCCGGTGATCGTTGTTCCTACGTCCGACGTGGTCAGGCGTCGATGCTGTCCTTCGGAGCGCCTTCGGTCCCCGTCCGCGCCGCCTCGGCCGACGCCGTCTTCTTGTTGGCCATCAGACTGGTGATCGTGGTGACGATCAGGACCGCGCAGATCACGCCCAGCGAGACGGGGATGGAGATCTCCGGGACATGGACGCCGGACTCGTGCAGGGCGTGCAGCACGAGCTTGACCCCGATGAAGCCGAGGATGACCGACAGGCCGTAGCTGAGGTGGACCAGCTTCTTCAGCAGGCCGCCGATGAGGAAGTACAGCTGCCTCAGGCCCATCAGCGCGAAGGCGTTGGCCGTGAACACGATGTACGGGTCCTGGGTCAGGCCGAAGATCGCCGGGATGGAGTCGAGGGCGAACAGCACGTCCGTCGTACCGATCGCGAGCATCACGACCAGCATCGGGGTCATGATCCGCTTGCCGTTCTCCCGGATCCACAGCTTGGTGCCGTGGTACCGGTCGGCCACGCCGAAGCGGCGCTCGGCGGCCTTGAGCAGCTTGTTCTCCTCGAACTCCTCTTCCTCCTCGTCGGCGCGGGCCTCCTGGATGAGCTTCCAGGCGGTCCAGATGAGGAAGGCGCCGAAGATGTAGAAGACCCACGCGAAGCTGGCGAGGATGGCCGCGCCGGCCGCGATGAAGATGGCCCGCAGGACCAGGGCTATGAGGACACCGACGAGCAGCACGCGCTGCTGGTACTGCGAGGGCACGGCGAACTTCGCCATGATCAGGACGAAGACGAAGAGGTTGTCGACGCTCAGCGACTTCTCGGTGATGAAGCCGGCGAAGAACTCGCCGCCGGCCTGGCCGTCCCCGAAGACGAGCAGGCCGAGTCCGAAGAGTCCGGCGAGGGCGATCCAGACGATCGTCCAGATTCCGGCTTCCTTGATCGACACGTCATGCGGCTTGCGGCCGATGAAGAAGTCGACCGCGATGAGGGCCGCCAGCCCCACGATGGTCAGGACCCACAGGGTCACGGAAACATCCACTACTGCTCCTCCGGCGGTATTAACGGCAAATGGTCAGCGTCGTCGCTACCGGAGGTCTCTTCCACCTTGGACGGGTGCCCAGGGCCGACGCCCCGGGATCTGGCCTGATCCGTATTGACGGGTACGCCGCAGCAGATAGGGAGTACTCCCCTCCGTACGGAAAAGCCTACCCCAACCACCAAGGAAAGGTAAAGCTATTGCCAAAGAAAGGATAAAAGCGCAGGTGGAAGCTCTTTACCTGAGCTTGGTGCGGGCCGTCGCGACCTCCGTCAGCACCTGCCGCAGCACCTGACTGCCGGACGGCGCCAGCGAAGGCTCGTACGTCCAGGCGTGTCCGACCCAGGGGTCGGCGAGGTGGTCGTCGGGCAGCGGGGTGAGTCGCATCAGCGAACGCCAGAGGGGGTCGAGCAACGGGCCGTAGCCCGCGGCGTCCTCACGGTCCGCGACCATCATCAGATGGACGCCGACACTCGGTCCCTCGTCGGCGAGGTAGCGCAGCTGGGTCACGGCCCGGTCGTCGAAGCCGTGCGGGAAGTCGTTGACGATCAGCAGTTGCTCGGCCGTGTCGAGGCCGGGCGGCAGCGAGTCGGCGGCGCCGCCGCGCACCGCCATCTGCACCAGGTCCACCCGCTGGGTGAGCCGGGTCAGCACGTCCGTCACCCCAGCGGCACCCACGGCGGGCGGCGCCGCGAGCACGCCGGTGTGTACCAGCGGGACCAGCGCCTGCGCCGCCGAACCGGCCGGGTCGATGACCTGCACGGCGAACTCGCCCGCCGGATAGACGGCGAGCAGCCGGGCCGCGTGCGCCACGGCCGTGTCCAGCGCGAGGCGCCGCAGCTCGTGCGAGTCGGTGAACGAGCCGTCCAGGGACTCCGCGCCACCGCTGTCGATCCACAGACCGCGCTCCAACGGCAGCCGGACCAGCATCGGGATGCGCAGCTCAGGGCTCTCCGGGAGGTGCAGATCGCCGAGGCGCACGGCCATCGGGATCTCCATGGGGACGCGGTAGCCGTGCCAGACGGGGTTGTCCCAGCCCGCGAACGCCGGAGGGAGCGCGGGTTCGACCACGTCGGACTCGGCGGCCAGCTGGGCGAGGTCCCGGTCGAGGGCCGCCCGAGCCTGGTCGACTAGTTGGGCGTGCTTGGCCTGCGCCGCCTCCCGGGCCGTGTCCCCCTGACCACCGATCCGGCTCCGCGGATCGGACAGCGCCTGGTCCAGCTCCTTCTCCATGCGCGAGTCCGCGAAGTCGACCGCGCTGCGGTACGCGGCCATGGTGCGCGCCAGATCCTCGAACATCCCCCACACCTGGTTGTACAGCCGCTCCTCCATCGACCAACCGGTCGCGTCCCCGGCGACGGGTCGCGCGGCCTGCCCGGGCGGAGCCGGCGCCGCGGTCGGCGCGGGCGACGGGGGCGCCCCGGTCTGGTGCCGACGCGGGTGGCTGTAGTCGATCGGGCCATCCGTGGCGGGGGCGGCCGGCTGAGTGGCGGCCGGATCCGCAGGAGCGGCGGAACCGGGGAATCCGGACTGCGGCGCTACGGTCCCCGGGGTGCCCTGCGTCGTGTACGGAGACGTCGGCTGCGGTGCTACGGCTCCGGAGGCGCCCTGTGTCGTAGGGCCGCTCCCCTCGGGGCCGAGGGCCGGTGTGGCCGTCTGGCGGGTGCGGTCGCCGTCCGGGGTACGGGGTGGGGGTGCTGCCACGGAGCGGGCGAGGCCGTGGGCCACCGCTTCGTTGATGGTGCCCGCGAGGTGCGGGGCGTGGGGCAGGCCCTGGTCGGTGAGGAGTTCGGCGAGGCCGCCCGCGTAGCCCTGGCCGACGGCGCGTACCTTCCAGGCGCCCTGCCTGCGGTACAACTCCAGGGCCACGACGGCGGATTCGGCGTCCAGGCCGGTGATCGTGTAGCTGGCGACCTCGGTGCCGTCGAGGCCGGTGACGGCTACGAAGGGTGCGGCGACGGCGCCGAAGCGGGCGGGGCCGTCGCCGCCGAGGGGCAGGGCGAGGAGCACGCTGACGCGGTGCACGGCCTCCGGCATGGCGCCCAGGTCCACCGCGAGGCGGTGGTCGGCGGCCGCCTGCTTGGAGACCTCCAGGCCGGGCAGGGTGGGTGTGCCCGGGTGGGCCACCCACTCGACGCCGTGGATCCTGCCCCGCTCGTCGCCGAGCGTGGCGGCGGCCACGACCGACTGGCCGGCCGCGACCCGGATCTCCAGGCGCAGTTGGGAGAGCGGGTGGTTCTGCCCTCGCGCCAGCTCGGCTGCCATCGCTCTCGTCCCCCTGCTCAGCCGTGTCCTGTCGTGTGCGCCGGGCCGTCCTACAGGTGCGGCAGGATCGCCGGCATCAGGTCCTGGAAGGTGCGGCCGTTGGTCGGTGTGCCGAGGGCCGTCAGTGTCCAGCCCGAGCCGGTGCGGTGCACCTTCGCCATGATCTGGGCGGTGTACTGGCCGCCGCCCGCCAGCGTGTAGCGGGCCAGCTCCTGGCCGTTGGTCTCGTCGACCAGGCGGCAGAACGCGTTCTGCACCTCCTGGAAGGTCTGGCCCGTGAAGGAGTTCACGGTGAAGACGATCTGGTCGATGTGGACCGGCACGCGCGCGAGGTCGACGAGGATCGCCTCGTCGTCCCCGCCCTGGCCGACCCCGCCGACGAGGTTGTCACCGGTGTGGCGCACGGAGCCGTCGTCGCTGACCAGGTGGCGGAAGAACACGACGTCGACGGGCTGCTTGTCCGCGAAGAGCACGGCGGACGCGTCGAGGTCGATCTCCCGGGTGCGCGAGCCGAACAGGCCGCGCCGGGGAGCCGCCTGCCAGCCGAGACCCATGCGCACCGCGGTCAGGCCGGATCCGTCGTTCTTCTGCAGACTGATGGCCTGACCCTTGGTCATGTTGACCGTCACGGCTGTTCCCCTCTCGAACTGTCCCCTGTTGCCGCGGAATCCGCGGATGTCCAGAACCCTACGCAGCGCCACTGACGGTGCCGAACCCCGCATCGGACTTTGTGTCGGTCTTGCAACACAGAGCGCATACCCCGAGGTCCGGCGGTCCACCCGGGCGGTCAGGCCAGGCCGCCCTCCTTCATCTGCCGCAGTTCCTTCTTCATCTCGTGCACCTCGTCGCGCAGCCGGGCCGCGACCTCGAACTGCAGGTCCGCGGCGGCGGCACGCATGCGTGCCGTCATCTCCTCGATCTGCTCGGCGAGTTCGGCCGCGGGACGGTCGGTCGGCACCGTGTCCTGGGCCTTGCCCTTGGCGGACCTGGCGCCCTTCGCGGCCTTGCCGCCGAGCGCGGGCACGGGGGTCTTGGCGCCCTTGCCGTCCTTGGCCTTGCGGTAGCCCGAGCCGAGCAGCTGCTCCGTGTCGACGTCCTCGCGGGCGATCTGCGCGACGATGTCGTTGATCTTCTTGCGGAGCGGCTGGGGGTCGATGCCGCGCTCCGTGTTGTACGCGACCTGCTTCTCCCGGCGGCGGTTGGTCTCCTCGATGGCCTTCTCCATCGCCGGGGTGATCCTGTCGGCGTACATGTGGACCTGACCGGAGACGTTGCGCGCCGCGCGGCCGATGGTCTGGATCAGGGAGGTGCCGGAGCGCAGGAAGCCCTCCTTGTCGGCGTCCAGGATGGCGACCAGGGACACCTCGGGCAGGTCGAGGCCCTCCCGGAGGAGGTTGATGCCCACCAGGACGTCGAACTCGCCGGAGCGCAGCTCGCGCAGCAGCTCGATGCGGCGCAGGGTGTCGACGTCGCTGTGCAGGTAGCGGACCTGGATGCCGAGCTCCAGGAAGTAGTCCGTGAGGTCCTCGGCCATCTTCTTGGTGAGCGTGGTGACCAGGACCCGCTCGTCCTTCTCGGTGCGCTTGCGGATCTCGTGCACCAGGTCGTCGATCTGGCCCTCGGTGGGCTTGACGACGACCTCGGGGTCGATGAGGCCGGTGGGGCGGATGATCTGCTCGACGGCGCCGTCCGCGCGCGAGAGCTCGTACTTGCCGGGGGTCGCCGACAGGTAGACCGTCTGTCCGATGCGCTTCTGGAACTCCTCCCACTTCAGGGGCCGGTTGTCCAGGGCGGAGGGCAGCCGGAAGCCGTGGTCGACGAGGGTGCGCTTGCGGGAGGCGTCGCCCTCGTACATGGCGCCGATCTGCGGGACGGTGTTGTGCGACTCGTCGATGACGAGCAGGAAGTCTTCCGGAAAGTAGTCGATCAGGGTGTTCGGCGCGGAGCCGGGCTCGCGGCCGTCGAAGTGCATCGAGTAGTTCTCGACACCGGAGCAGGAACCGATCTGGCGGAGCATCTCCAGGTCGTACGTGGTCCGCATGCGCAGGCGCTGGGCCTCCAGGAGCTTGCCCTGCTTCTCCATCTCGGCCAGCCGCTCGGCGAGTTCCTTCTCGATGTCGTTGACGGCCCGCTCCATGCGCTCGGGGCCGGCGATGTAGTGGGAGGCCGGGAAGACGTAGAGGTGCTCGTCCTCGCTGATGATCTCGCCGGTGAGCGGGTGGAGGGTGGAGAGGGCCTCGATCTCGTCGCCGAACATCTCGATGCGGACGGCCAGCTCTTCGTAGACCGGGAAGATCTCGATGGTGTCGCCGCGGACGCGGAAGGTGCCGCGGCTGAAGGCCACGTCGTTGCGCGTGTACTGGATGTCCACGAAGCGGCGCAGCAGCTGGTCGCGGTCGATCTCGTCGCCGACCTTGAGGGGGACCATGCGGTCCACGTACTCCTGCGGAGTACCGAGGCCGTAGATGCAGGAGACGGAGGCGACCACGATGACGTCGCGACGGGTGAGCAGCGAGTTGGTCGCGGAGTGGCGCAGTCGCTCGACCTCCTCGTTGACCGAGGAGTCCTTCTCGATGTAGGTGTCCGACTGCGGGACGTAGGCCTCGGGCTGGTAGTAGTCGTAGTACGAGACGAAGTACTCGACGGCGTTGTTCGGCAGGAGCTCGCGGAACTCGTTGGCCAGCTGGGCGGCCAGGGTCTTGTTCGGCGCCATCACCAGGGTGGGGCGCTGGAGCTTCTCGATCATCCACGCGGTGGTGGCGGACTTGCCGGTGCCGGTCGCGCCCAGCAGGACGACATCCTTCTCACCTGCCTCGACGCGTCGGGCCAGCTCGGCGATGGCCGCCGGCTGGTCGCCGCTGGGCTGGTAGGAGCTGACGACCTCGAAGGGCGCCACCGTGCGTTCGATGTGGGAAACGGGCCGCATGGAACCAACCGTACGACCCACCACTGACAACGGGGTCGGATCAGCGGTTCTGCGGGGTGCGGGAGCGGCGGTGCCCGAGCTCGCGGGCGGCGCGGACGGGGGCGCGCCGGGGGTGCGGCACGAGGGCGCCGGCCGGGACTCCTGGTTTGTGCTCGACGGGGGCCTGGGCGGGCTTCCCCATGACCATCAGCGGGTCGAACATCACGACGACGCCGGCCAGGAGGAGGAAGGCGAGGGGGCCGATCATCATGGGCGCGAGCAGGGACGCGGCCGACACGCCGTCGGTGGTCGGTGCCGTGCCGTGGACGTGGACGCTGAGGGCGGCCATGCCGGTGTAGTGCATGCCGGCGACGGCGAGCCCCATGACGAGGCTCGCGCCCACGCTCCACAGGAACCCGCGGACCTGGCCGGCGGCCCAGAGGGCGGTGATCGCGGCCACGACCGCTATGACGACGGACACGGAGACGGTGAACGTGTTGTATTCGAGCTTTCCGTTGAGGCGCATGCTGGCCATGCCCAGGTAGTGCATCGAGGCGATGCCCAGGCCGGTGAGAGTGCCGCCGGTGAAGAGCGCCGTCCCCTTCGCTCCCCTGTAGCCGACGATGAAGATCCCGACACCCACCATGACGATGGCGACGGCGAGGCTCGCGAAGGTCATGGGTTTGTCGTAGTGGACCGGTGTCTGGCGGACCGAGAACCCCATCATCGCGATGAAGTGCATCGTCCATATGCCGGAACCGATCGCCGCCGATCCGAGGGCGAGCCATCCGGGGCGCCAGGACTGGGCGACGAGCATCGATCTGGTGGTGCAGCGCAGGCCGAGGGCGCCGCCGAGGCACGCCATGAGGTAGGCCACCAGCGGTGTGACGAGTCCGTAGCTGAATCCGTCGACCGTGCCCTGCATGCGCAGTTGCCCTTCCGTCCTGTTCCATTCCGGAATTCCTGAAACGCGCCCAGCCCCAGGACCGCCGGAACGGTCAGGGTCGACGCAGAGAGTATGACCCCCACCGGAATGGTCGAACGATTTTCCGGCAAAGAAACACGGCCCTGCCCCAGTTGTGCGGCACCGGTGAGCGGACTTGGGCAACACCATTCATTCTGTGTCCATCCTGTACCCCACGGGTAGTGACGTTCCGCTGTCATCCTTGAGCTGTATGTGATCGCTCGATGCGAGGAGTACGCATGCACCTGCGCGCAGTTGCCGCCTCGACCACCGCGCTCCTGGGGGCCGCCGCCCTTCTGCTCCCCTCCCCCGCCGCCCGGGCCGGCGACGCCACCCAGTGGCCGACGGTCGTGGCCCACCGGGGCGCGTCCTCCTATGCGCCCGAAAACACCCTGGCCTCCATCGACAAGGCGGCCCAGCTCGGCTTCCAGTGGGTCGAGAACGACGTCCAGCGCACCAAGGACGGCGAGCTCGTCGTCATCCACGACGACAGCCTGAAGCGCACCACCGATGTCCAGAAGGTGTTCCCAGATCGGGCTCCCTGGAAGGTGAAGGACTTCACCGCCGCCGAGATCGCGCGCCTCGACGCGGGAAGCTGGTTCGGTCCCGCGTTCACAGGCACGCGCGTGCCCACGCTCACGCAATACATGCGCGAAGTGGAGCACAACCACGAGAGTCTGCTCCTGGAGATCAAGAACCCGGAGCTGTACCCCGGCATCGAGCAGCAGACCCTCAAGCTCCTGGGCAACGAGGGGTGGCTGGACCAGGGGCACCTCGACGGCCGGCTGATCGTGCAGAGCTTCAGCGCGGACAGCATCCGCATCGTGCACGACCTGAAGCCCGCCATCAGGACCGCCTTCCTCGGCACGCCCCCCTTGTCCGCCCTTCAGGGCTACGCCGCCTACACCGACCTGATCAACCCGTCGTACGGCTCGATCTCCCTCGGCTACGTCTCCGCCGTGCACGGGCACACGGGCCCGCACGGCCGTCCGATGGAGGTGTACGCCTGGACCGTCGACGACGCGCCCACGGCGTGGAAGGTCGCCGGGTACGGCGTGGACGGGCTCATCACGAACAAGCCGGACGTGGTGCGGTCCGCGCTGAACGGGTTCTGAGGCCGCTCGCGGGGCGTTGTCAGTGCCGGGTCGTACGGTGGGCGCATGGACAGCCATGGGCAGAACGAGCAGCGGGTCGTGTGGACCGTCGTCGGCACCGACATCGGTCCCCTGCTGCTGGCCGCGACGCGGGACGGCCTGGTCAACGTCGTCTTCCACGCCACGGACGCGGTGCGCGACAAGACCCTCGACCGACTGGCGACCCGGCTGGGCACCGAGCCGGTCGAGGCGCCCGACTCCCCCTTGCTGGCCGAGGCGATACGTCAGATCGAGGCCTACTTCGCCGGTGACCGGCGCGACTTCGAGCTGCCGCTCGACTGGTCCCTGAGCTCCGGCTTCAACCGGCAGGTGCTGCGCGAGCTGGCCTCCGGCGTGCGGTACGGCTCGGTGGTCGGGTACGGCGATCTGGCCGGGCGGGTCGGGCAGCCGTTCGCGGCCCAGGCGGTCGGGGTGGCGATGGGGTCCAATCCGCTGCCGGTCGTGGTGCCGTGCCATCGGGTCGTCGAGAGCGACGGTGGGATCGGCGGGTTCGGGGGCGGCCTGGAGACGAAGAGGAAGCTGCTGGCGCTGGAGGGGGTGCTGCCCGAGCCGTTGTTCTGAGGGCTCGGGCGGACCGGGAATTCGGGGGAATGCTGTGCTGGTGAGGACCGGCTTCACGTGCGCGTGCGGCGACGGCGGTACCGGGTGTGTGCTGTGACCGCCGTCGAGGGGCAGGGCGCGGTGCCCGTCGCGGCCGACCGGCTGCCCGCGCTGCGGCGCCGGGTGTCCGGTGTGCTGATCACGACCCAGATCCTGGGCGGGCTCGGCGTCGCCACCGGGATCGCGCTGGCCGCCGTGCTGGCCAAGCAGGTCAGTGGGACCGAGTCGCTGTCCGGGCTGGCGCCCACGGCGACGGTCACGGGGACCGCGGTGCTGTCGATGCCGTTCGCGGCGCTGATGACGGCGCGCGGCCGGCGTCCGGGGCTGGTCCTCGGGTATCTGGTCGGGGCGCTGGGAGCCGGGATCGTGGTGCTCGCGGCGAGCATCGGGAGTTTTCCACTGCTGCTGTGCGGCATGGCCGCGTTCGGGGCGGCCTCGTCGGCGAATCTGCAGTCCCGGTTCGCGGCCGCCGATCTGGCCGAGCCGGAGCAGCGGGCCCGGGCCATCTCCCATGTCGTGTGGGCGACGACCATAGGGGCGGTCCTCGGACCCAACATCGCCGCGCCGGCGGGCCGTAGCGTCTCCGGGATCGGGATACCCGCGGCGGCCGGGCCCTTTCTGTGGGCGGGCGGGATCTTCCTCATCGCCGCGGTCGTGGTCGCCGTACTGCTGCGGCCCGATCCGTTGTTGACGGCGCGGGCGCTCGCGCCGGACGAGGACCGGTCGCCCGCCGCGCGGTCGCTGCGGGCCGGGTTCGCGGCGGTGGCGGCCTCGCCGCGGGCGCGGCTGGCGCTGGTGACGGTGGCCGTGTCGCACACGGCGATGGTGTCGGTGATGGCGATGACCCCGGTCGAGTTGGGGCACCACGGGGCGAGCATCGATCTGGTCGGGCTGGTGATCAGTGGGCACATCGCGGGGATGTACGCGTTCTCGCCGCTCATGGGGAGACTGTCCGACCGGGTCGGGCGATTGTCGGGGATAGGGCTCGCGGTGGGGCTGCTGGCCTGTGCCGCGTTCATCGCCGGTACGGCGGGCGGGATCCACGGGCGGATCGCGCTGGGGCTGTTCGTGCTGGGCCTGGGCTGGTCGGCGGGGCTCGTCTCCGGCTCGGCGCTGCTCACGGACTCGGTGCCGCAGTCCGCGCGTGCCGCCGCGCAGGGCCTGTCCGACCTCGCCATGAACACCTCGGCGGGCATCGGCGGGGCGGTGGCCGGGCTGGTGGTCGCCGAGGCGAGTTACGGATGGCTGAACCTCACCGCCGCCTGCCTGCTGATACCCCTGGCCGCGCTGGCCCTGTTCACCCGCTCCCGGAAGATCCCGGTTTCCGATGCCCCGCGAAGGGTGGCCGGGAGGCCGAGCCGGTAGCAGACTCCGCCGTGCGCGCGCACAGCCACTGGCATCCGGGGGACCGGAGCCGAAGGGACGGCGAACACGCATGAGTGGAAGCGGAAACAGGGCAGTCGCGTATCTCAAGCCGGGAGCGGTCGACGTCAGGACCATCGACTACCCGACGCTTGAACTGCAGGACGGGCCGGGAGTCGCCCCCGCCAACGTCGGCCGCAAGGTCCGGCACGGGGTGATCCTGAAGGTGCTCGCCAGCAACATCTGTGGCAGCGACCAGCACATGGTGCGCGGTCGGACGACCGCGCCCGAGGGGCTGGTCCTCGGACACGAGATCACCGGAGAGGTCGTCGAACGGGGTCCGGACGTCGAGTTCATCGACGTGGGCGACATCGTCTCCGTACCGTTCAACATCGCCTGCGGGCGGTGCCGCAACTGCAAGGAACGCAAGACCGGCATCTGCCTGAACGTCAACCCGGCCCGCCCCGGGGCGGCTTACGGCTATGTCGACATGGGCGGCTGGGTCGGCGGTCAGGCCGAGTACGCCATGGTCCCGTACGCGGACTTCAACCTGTTGAGGTTCCCGGACCGGGACGAGGCACGCGAGAAGCTGCTCGACCTGACCATGCTGTCCGACATCTTCCCGACCGGTTTCCACGGCGCGGTCACAGCGGGCGCCGGGGTCGGGTCCACGGTGTACGTCGCCGGGGCGGGTCCGGTCGGTCTGGCGGCGGCAGCGTCGGCGCAGCTCCTGGGCGCCGCGGTCGTCATCGTCGGCGACCTGAACGCCGAACGCCTGGGCCAGGCGAGGAGTTTCGGCTGCGAGACCGTCGACGTCTCACGCGGCGACATCGGGGAGCAGATCGCCGAGATCCTCGGCGAACCCGAGGTGGACGCCGCGGTCGACGCGGTCGGCTTCGAGGCGCGGGCGCACGGCCCGGACGCCCCGGAGGCGCCGGCGACGGTCCTCAACTCGCTGATGGGCGTCACGCGCGCGGGCGGTGCCCTGGGCATCCCCGGGCTGTACGTCACCGCCGACCCCGGCGGGGTCGACGAGGACGCGAAGAGCGGCACCCTGAAGGTGCGGCTCGGCCTCGGGTGGGCCAAGAGCCACGGGTTCACGACCGGTCAGTGCCCGGTGATGACGTACCACCGGAGTCTGATGATGGCGATCCTGCACGGGCGCGTGCACATCGCCAGGGCGGTCAACGCGACCCCGATCGCGCTGGAGGACGCACCGCGCGGCTACGCCGAGTTCGACCAGGGCGCCAGCCGCAAGTACGTGCTCGATCCGCACGGGACGCTGGCGGGCGTGAGCCCGGTCTGACGCACGGAAAGCGGGGGCCACGCACGCGTGGCCCCCTTTTTCCACGTCGACCGCTGGTGGTGTCCCCCACAGTCCGCGAGGGTTTGACCAGGCCCGGCACCCGCCAGGGATGAGGGAAGACCGAACGACAGGAGGCGCGTGGTGCTGGTGGTGTCCGAGGAAGTACGCGAGGCGATCGACGCGCGTCGACCCGTGGTGGCCCTGGAGTCGACGATCATCGCGCACGGGCTGCCCCGCCCGCGCAACCTGAGGGTCGCGCTGGAGCTGGAGGCGGCGGTACGGCAGGAGGGGGCCGTACCCGCGACGATCGCCGTGCTGGACGGGCGGCCCCATGTCGGCCTGGACAAGGAGCAGTTGGAGCGCGTCGCCAACGAGGACGGGATCCGCAAGCTGGGCCACCGTGACCTGCCGCTCGCGGTGGCGGCCGGGGCCAGCGGGGCGACCACGGTGTCGGCCACGGCGCTGCTGGCGGCGCGGGCGGGCATCCGGGTGTTCGCGACCGGGGGGCTCGGCGGGGTGCACCGGGAGTGGACGGTGACCCAGGACGAGTCCGCCGACCTGGGGCTGCTGGCGTCCACCCGGATCACGGTCGTGTGCGCCGGCGTGAAGTCGATCCTGGACGTGCCGGCGACCCTGCAACGCCTGGAGACACTGGGAGTTGCGGTCGCCGGCTACGGCACGGACCGCTTCCCCGGCTTCTACCTCTCCGACTCCGGCTATCCGGTGGACTGGACGCTGGAGACCCCGGAGCAGGTCGCGGCCGTGATGCGGGCGCAGGACGCGCTGGACGCCCCGGAGTCGACGCTGATCGTCGCCAATCCGGTGCCCGAGGAAGAGCAGTTGGATCCCGGGCTGCACGCGCGTGTGCTCGCCGACGCGCTGCACGCGTGCGAGGCGGAGGGCGTCACCGGGCAGGCGGTCACCCCGTTCCTGCTCGGCTACCTGGTGGAGCACACCGACGGTGCCTCGCTGAGCGCCAACCTGGCGGCCGTGCGCGGCAACGTACGGCTGGCTGGACGGATCGCGGCGGCGTGGGCCGAGGAGGCATGACGACCGAGGCGAACGGCGCCCTCCTGGTCGTCGGGGACGTCGTCACGGACGTCGTCGCCCGACACCGGGGGCCGCTCGCCCCGGGTACCGACACCGCCGCCGCGATCCGCACGGTGCCGGGCGGCGCGGGCGCCAACGTGGCGTGCTGGGCGGCCCATTGGGGCTGCACGGACGTGCGGCTGCTCGGTCGTGTGGGTGCGGACTCGGCGGCGTGGCACGAGCGGGAGTTGGTCGCCTCCGGGGTGCGGCCCCGGCTCGTGGTCGATCCGGAGGCCGCGACCGCGACGGTGATCTGTCTGGTCGACACGGGCGCTTCGGCCGAGCGGACGCTCGTCACCGACAGTGGAGCGGCCCTACGGCTCGGCCCCGAGGACTGGTCGGACTCGCTGCTGGACGGCGTCGTACGGCTGCATCTGTCGGGCTATCTGCTGTTCTCCGAGCCGGGCCGGGCGTTGGCGTACGTGGCGGTGGAGTCGGCACGCGCGCGTGGGGTGCCGGTGAGTCTGGATCCGGCGTCGGCGGGGTTCCTGGTGGAGCTGGGCGTCGACCGCTTCCTGGCGCTCGTCGAGGGGGTGGACGTCCTGCTGCCGAACCGTGACGAGGCGTGCCTGCTCACGGGGTTGCCCGACCCGGCGGACGCGGCGGCCAAGCTGAGCCGTCATGTCCCCCTGGTGATTACCAAGCAGGGCGCCGAGGGAGCCCTGGTCGCCCACTCGGGCACAGTCCACGCACGCGTACCGGCCGAGCCGGCTGTTCCCCTGGACACCACGGGAGCGGGGGACGCCTTCACGGGGGCGTTCCTCGCAACGCTGCTGACCGGCGCCGATCCGGAGAAGGCCGCACGGGAGGGGTGCCGGGCGGGGGCTCGGGCGGTGGAACTGGTGGGAGGGCGACCGCCTGGGCGGGGGTGACAGTCGCTGGAGACGGTTGCTGGTACCCGGTTGGCGGCCGCCGGTGCGGAGCGGGGTGCTCTTGTGTACGCGGCCGACGGTCGCCGGTGTTGGGCAGAGGCCGCGCGGGCTGGGCAGACGGCGACAGCGACAGGCCTACCAGCAGCGGATGTCGGGTCCACGGTGATCGCCACCGGACCCACTGACGGTCGGTGTCAGGCTGCCGGCGGCAACCCGCTGCCGGACAACAGCGCGGCCGACGGCGGCACTTGGCGGGAGTGAGTGACAGATGCGTCCGGCCGACGTCATCTGCCCGGAGGAACCGCGCCCCCGGCGCGTGCCCGAGCCCGCGACGTCCGTCCACCCACGTCAGACAAACGCCCACCCCAGCCCGAAAGCCCACTGCCCACCGGCACCGGCACCGGCACCGGCACCGGCACCGGCACCCACCTTCAACTCCCGCCCCCCGCCTAGGCCTTCCGCCCCCAAGCCGAGATCATCGGAGCCGTAGCCAGATCCATCGTGCCGGAGGCGACATTGGCCAGGTGGCGGTCGATGTCCTCGTCCGTGGCCAGGCCCGCGGTGACGAGTTGGCCGCGGATCTGGCGGACCGTGGCGGACTCCAGCGCGGCGCAGGCCGGTGAGGTGACCGGGAAGTACGCGTCGGCCTCGACCCGGCGCAGGCCGGCCTCGCGGAGCAGGCGCGGGAGTCGGCGGCCGTAGGAGAGGTCGGCGCCGCGGTCGGCGAGGAGCTTGCGGAAGCCGTGGCGGAGGCGGTTCGCGAGTTGTTGCTCGGGGCCGTGCTCGTCGGGGCAGAGCAGGGGCTGGAGGGCCGGGTCGGCGTCCTCGATCAGCAGGCGGCCGCCGGAACGCAGGGACTTGATCATCGAACGCAACGCCCGCTCCCGGTCCGGGACATGGACGAGGACGAGCCGGGCGTGCACGAGGTCGAAGCCCTCCCCCGGCGGTTCCTCGGCGCCGACGTCGTGGACGCGCACCTCGACCGGCGGGCGGGCTGCCGAGGCGACCTGGGACGTGTCGATGTCGGTCGCCACGACCTTCCCCGTCGGCCCGACCTTCTTGGCCAGCCAGGACACCACCGAGGTGCCGCCGACGCCGACTTCCCAGACGCGCCAGCCGGGTCCGACGCCGAACCCCTCCAGGTGCCGGAACGTCGTGGGGTCGAAGAGCGTGGCGAAGGCGTCGAAGCGCTGTCCCGCCTCGGACTGCCGGTTGTCGAGGAGATACCCGTCGGATCGCGTCATGCCGCGATCATCCCAGTTGCCCCGCTTGTCGACAGGGGGCGACGCTCCGGTTGTCGGGCGGGGCGAAACTCCGGTTCGGCGCGGGCGGAGCTCCGGCCGACCACACCCTTGTCGCGACCGTGCACCGGTTCGTCCACGGCTTCGTCCACAGCCGGGAACAAAGCGGAGGATTCCGTTCCCACAGGCTTACCCGCGGCTCACGTCGGCCTGGCAAACTGGCACGCCAAGGCGCAGAAATGCGATGCGAGGGGATCCACGCAAGGAGAGCCGGATGTCCATGGCAGGGAATCTTCGGAAGGTCACGGGCCTCGGCAGGGTCGGCGGCCTCCGCAAGGTGGCACGGCTGGCCCGGCGACGCCCCCGGGTCGACCTGAGCCACCATGCCCGGTCACCGCTGGGCTCCTCGGTGGTGAAGTGCGTCACGTATCAGGACGGCGTCCGCATCCCCGTCGCCGGCGATCTGGTGGACACCGTCGAGCGGGTGCGCAAGAAGGAGGACGGCTTCGTCTGGCTCGGCCTGCACGAGCCGACGAACGACGAGTTCGCGGGCATCGCCGAGCTCTTCGACCTGCACCCGCTGGCGGTCGAGGACGCGATCGAGGCCCATCAGCGCCCCAAGGTGGAGCGCTACGGCGAGACACTGTTCGCGGTGTTCAAGACGGTCTGCTACGTCGAGCACGAGAAGCTGACGGCGACGAGCGAGGTCGTGGACACCGGCGAGATCATGGTGTTCGTCGGCGCCGAGTTCGTCATCACGGTGCGGCACGGACGGCACGGCTCCCTGGGGCCGCTGCGCGAGGAGTTGGAGTCGAACCCGCGGCAGCTCGCCAAGGGACCGGCCGCGGTGCTGCACGCGATCGCGGACCATGTGGTCGACGACTATCTGAGCGTCACGGACTCGGTACAGGCGGACATCGACCAGGTGGAGACGGACGTGTTCGCGGAGAACGGCGCGCGGGCGGACCCGGGCCGTATCTACCAACTCAAGCGTGAACTCCTGGAGTTGAAGCGGGCGGTCGTCCCCCTCAGCCGCCCGCTGGAGGAGCTCGCCACCCGGCCGATGCGGGTGATCGGACCGGAGATACAGGCCTACTTCCGGGACGTCTCCGACCATCTGCTGCGCGCGAAGGAGCAGATCGCGTCCTTCGACGAACTGCTCAACTCGATTCTGCAGGCGCACCTCGCCCAGGTGACGGTCGCGCAGAACGAGGACATGCGGAAGATCACGGCCTGGGCCGCGGTGATCGCCGTACCGACGATGGTGTGCGGTGTGTACGGCATGAACTTCGACCACATGCCGGAGCTGCACTGGCGGTTCGGCTATCCCCTGGTCATCGGCGTGATAACCGTGGCGTGTCTGGCGCTGTACCGGGGCTTCCGGCGCAACGGCTGGCTGTGAACGGCAGCCGCTGAACCGGAAGCGGTCCGGCACGCAGTACCGGGAAAGGGTCCGGCGGTTCAGCGCCCGGCACCGCCCGGCGGTTCAGCGCATGCCGCTCCGGGCGTAGACGCTCTCGACCCAGCCGGCGAGCTGTTCCTCCGTCAGATGCTGGGCCAGGTCGGCCTCGCTGATCATGCCGACGAGGCGTTTGTTCTCGATGACGGGGAGCCGGCGGATCTGGTGTCCCTGCATCTCCTGGAGCACCTCGCCGACATCGGCGCCGGAGTCGATCCAGCGGGGGGTGCCCTGGGCCATCTCGCCCGCGGTGATCTTGGCCGGGTCGTGGCCCATGGCCACACAGCCGACGACGATGTCCCGGTCGGTGAGGATGCCGCAGAGCCGTTCGTTCTCGTCGCTGATGGGCAGAGCCCCGACGCCCAGTTCGCGCATCAGCTGGGCGGCGCGGTCCAGGGTTTCATGGGCGGGGATCCACTGGGCGCCCCGGTGCATGATGTCTCCGGCGGTGGTCATGAAGTACCTCCCGGTGCCGGACGGCCGGCGCGGCACAGAACGTTCCGCTAGTCCCGGCGCCCTACATTCTCGCCGCGCGGCCGGGGGAACGCACCCGGACGGTCACGACTTCCGGTGTGCCGGACTCGGTGAATCCCACGACACCCCGGGTCCCACGGGACTCACCGAGTCCGTGGCTCAGCCGTTCCACGCCGGGTGACGCGGATCGTCGGCGCGTACCAGGACGTCCGCCGTGCCGGCCGGGTCGGTCTCGTCCTCGTAACGCTCGAAGACGGGGAGGGTCCAGTGCTCGGGCTCGGGGGTTCGGCGGCGCAGGGCGCCCGGTGAGAGGAGGACGTGGACGGTCAGGTCGAAGGGGAACCAGTGCCGAAGGAGGAGGGGGCCGTGCAGCAACAGGACGGCGCCGGGCGGGAGTTGGACGTAGGGGCTGCGGGTGGCGCGGTCGGCGACCGGGTCCCACAGGTCGGGCAGGACGCGGCCGTCGCCGTCCGGTTCGAGCGGGCCGAAGACCTCGCGCCACAGGGCACGGGTGTCGAACCAGCCGTCGTAGTACGCCTCGACGTCCTGGCGCCCGTACTCCAGACGCAGCGAGGCGGGGCGCAGAAACCCCTCGGTGGCGACGACGAGCGAAGACCGGCCGCGTACGCGCAGCGCCTCCGAGACGCGCTCGGCGAGGTCGCCGGGGTGACCCGCCGGGGCACCGTCGAAGGCGACCCGCGGCCAGGGGCTGCCGTCGGCCGGCTTCAGGTCGAGCAGACGCTCGGCCAGGAGGTCGCCGAGCCGGTCCCAGGTGATCGCTTCCAGTCGCACAGGGACCATGATGCGGCAGGCGGCGATCAGGGTGCGACGGGCGGCTGATGGCTGCGAGGAGTTGCGGGAGGCGGGTCTCGCTCCGGGCGCGGGCGGCGGGAGGAACAGGAGAGAGGCGCACAGCAGGAGGGAATGCTCCTCATATGGCTCGCATGGCTCGCATGGCTGGCACAGCTCGTACGGCATCGCTCGCGACTCCACCGACCCGTAGTGGACCGCTCGTTGTTCAACCGCTCAGGAAGCGGCACTGTGCCGGGTGTCGTCGGGGGCCGTTGGCGTTGCTGGTCGTCGAGGGTGGGGTGCCGCGGTGTCTCGACTGTGTGGATCTCGGGCATCTGGTGTTCCTGCCGCGCGGCGACACGGCGTTGACGCGCAGGGCGCGGGAGGAGAGTGGGCTGTCGGCGGTGGTGGTGCGGTTCGACCGGCGGCGGGGCCGGTACGAGCGGCAGGGTGTCCTCGTCGAGGAGGCGGGGCTGGCGCGGGCCGAGGAGCGGTGCCTCGCGGACGCGGAGGCGCGGCGGCGGCGCCGGGTGCGGGACGCGGTGCGGCGGGCCGCGCAGGACGTGCGGTTCACGGAGGCGTTCGCGGCGGAGATACGACGGCTGTTCCCCGGCTGCCCCGAGGCGCGGGCCCGGGCCGTCGCCGCGCATGCCTCGGCGCGGGGCAGCGGGCGGGTGGGGCGGAGTGCGGCGGGGCGGGCGTTGTCCGAGGGCGCGGTGGTCTCGGCGGTGGTGGCTTCCGTAAGGCATGTGGACACGCCCTACGACCAGTTGCTGATGAGTGGGGTGCCTCGACATGAGGCACGGCGGCGGATCTCGGTGGGGGTGGAGGGGGTTCTACGGGGGTGGCGGGAGGGCGGGGTTCAAACGGAGAAGAGGGAGGAGGCGGAGGCGGATGTCCCAGCGAACGCGGAGGCCGGGTGAGGAGGGTGGCAGGGAACCCGGTTGCCCAGCACGCCGTCGTCACCCCGGACGGCGCCGTCACCGACCCGGAGTGCGCCGTCGCCAGCGGCCCGAAAGGGGCCGTCACCGGCCCGGAGTGTGCCGTCGTCGCCCCGGAGGGCCTCGTGGACGTCCGCGTATGCCCCGGCGATTCTCGGCCATGGTGACCCGGTCAAGGGCGGGGTTGACTTGTCCCGGTGGTCGGTGGTGGGCAGGATCTCGGGTCTACGGGCGGGAGTTGATGTCGGCATGATCGGTGAACCGTATGTGACGCTGACGGTTCTGGGGGTGCTCGTGACCGGCGTGATGGCCGGGGTGTTCTGTGCCTTCTCCGTGCTGGTCATGCGAGGGCTGGCCCAGTTGCCGCCCGCGCAGGGGGTCGCCGCGATGAACGCGATCAACACGGCGGCGATGACGCCGGCCTTCATGCTGCTGTTCGCCGGTTCCGCGGTGGTGTGCGCGGTGATCGCGGTGGTGACGTTCGTACTGTGGCCGGACCAAGGGACCGTGGAGTTGCTCCTGGGCAGCGCGCTGTATCTGTTCGGCGCGTTCGGGCTGACCCTCGTCGCGAACGTGCCCCGGAACGAAGCGCTGCTGAAGCTGGACCCGGGGACGCCGGAGGCCGCCGCCTACTGGCCGTCGTACGTGCGCGAGTGGACGATGTGGAATCACGTCCGCGCGGTCGCCTCGGCCGCCGCCGCGCTGGTGTACATGCTGGCTCTCACCTGAGAGAAACCGCATGATCACCTGAGCGAACGCTGGTGGGGCCCGCGGGACCAGGTGAGAAAGCCGTCTCGCCCCACTCTGCGCGCCCGGCCCAGGGGCCTTATCGTGGCTGAAAGAGTGCCGCCCGATGACGCACGGCCTGTCGTACGCGGACGCGAGGAAGACGGCCATGGCCGATCCCAAGGGTTTCATGACCACTCCGCGCGAGGAGTGGCCCCGCAGGCCTGTCGAGGAGCGGGTGCGTGACTGGGACGAGGTGTACGTCCCGGGCGCGCTGCTGCCGATCGTCAACAAGCAGGCCGACCGGTGCATGGACTGCGGTGTCCCGTTCTGCCACGACGCGTGCCCGCTCGGCAATCTGATCCCCGAGTGGAACGATCTGGTCAGCCGGGACGACTGGCGCGCGGCGGCCGACCGGCTGCACGCCACCAACAACTTCCCCGAGTTCACCGGGCGGTTGTGCCCGGCACCCTGCGAGGCGGGGTGCGTGCTCGCCATCAACCAGCCCGCCGTCACCATCAAGAACGTCGAGGTCGCCATCGCCGACCACGCCTGGACCGACGGTTTCGCGCCACCTCGGCCACCGGACCGACTGTCGGGGCGGACCGTCGCGGTGATCGGCTCCGGGCCCACCGGCCTCGCCGCGGCACAGCAGTTGACGCGAGCCGGGCACACGGTCGCCGTGTACGAGCGAGACGACCGGCTCGGCGGCCTGATGCGGTACGGCATCCCCGAGTTCAAGATGGAGAAACGGCATCTGGAACGGCGCCTTGAGCAGATGCGCGCCGAGGGCACCAAGTTCCGTACGTCGACGACGGTCGGGCGCGACATCGGGGCGGCCGAACTCCGGGCGCGCTACGACGCCGTGGTGATCGCCACCGGAGCCACGGCGTGGCGTGAACTGGCCGTACCGGGGCGTGAGTTGACCGGCATCCACCAGGCGATGGAGTACCTGCCGCTGGCCAACCGGGTGTGCGAGGGCGACTTGGCGGCCTCTCCCCTGTCCGCCGCCGGGAAGCATGTCGTGATCGTGGGCGGCGGCGACACCGGGGCCGACTGTCTCGGCACCGCGGTGCGTGAAGGGGCCGCGTCCGTAACCCAGTTGGACATCTACGCCCAGCCGGACGCCGAGCGCGACGAGAACGCGGAGCCGTGGCCGACGTATCCGAAGATCTACCGGCTCTCGGCCGCGCACGAGGAGGCTCGGGATCTGGAGACGGCTCCGGCTGCGGACGCGGACGCGCGGCTGTTCGCGGCGTCGACGCTCCACTTCGAGGGGGCCGGGGACGGGCACGTGCGGTCCCTGCACCTGGTCGAAGTCGACGCGCAGCGGCGCCCGTTGGACGGTTCCGGACGCAGCCTGCCCGCCGATCTCGTGCTGCTCGCCCTCGGGTTCTCCGGGCCCGACCGGGAGGACGGGCTCGTCGATCAACTGAGGTTGGCGATGGCGCCGCGCGGCACGATCACCCGGGACGCGGACTTCGCGACGAGTACGCGGGGCGTGTTCGTCGCGGGGGACGCGGCGCGCGGGCAGTCGTTGATCGTGTGGGCGATCGCGGAGGGACGGGCGGTGGCGGCGGCCGTCGACCGCTATCTGACGGGAAGTTCCCAACTCCCGGCGCCCATCGGGCCGTACGACCGCCCGATGACCGTGTGAGACAGCGGAGGCGGAGGAGCCGGAGGTAGAGACATCTCTGCTGCCGGATGAGCACGCGTACGTCCGTCCTCGGTCCTGCGGATGAGGCGGGGTGTACTGCGCCGGTACGAGGCGCCGGGCCGGTCCTCCTCCCGGCTCACGAAATCGTTCGGTGGCGGACGGGAAAGTGACTTCCGGCCGACCTGTAGGCCAACGGCGGTGGGATCATCGGCGCAGGAGGCGAGTCGTGGTCGGCCCGGAGTGGGGTCGGGCGCGGCGGCGCCCCCATCCTTCGTTCCGTCGTCAGACGCAGGGCCACCCCCGCGCGTCCCCCCTGTTGGCGGTCGGTTCTGGAGGGTGTTGATGACGACGCTCGACGAACGCCGTGGCGAGGACGCGCGGGAGGCGGCGGGGGCGTACCGCCCGGACGCCGCCGTCTCCCTCGGCCAACTCACGGCGATACAGACCCTGTTCGCCGGTTCCAAGGCGGCGAACCTCGCCCGCGCGGCCCGGGCCGGCTGGAGCAACCGCCGTTGCCGGTGGTCGCCGTCAGCCGGCTGGTGGACGCGCCGCGACGCATGCTGTCGTGGCTCTGAAACAGCACATCAAGGACCTCAGGGCTTGCGGCCCACCGCCCCGTAGCCGGGAATCGTGCCGTCGTCCTGACCCGGTACCGGTTCGCCCAGTTCCGGATGCCAGCGGTCGACCACCGTCACCCCCGGCTCGACCAGGTCGAGGCCGGTGAAGAAGCGGGCGAAGCCGGTGCGGGAGCGGAGGGCCACGGTGCTGCCCGCCGCCGTGAGCTTCTCGACCGCCGCCGTCGACTCCTCCGGGGTGAAGTCGGTGGTGGCGTGGGTCATCATCAGGTAGCTGCCGGTGGGAAGTCGGGACAGCAGGCCGTCGACCAGCTCGTGCGCGCCGTCCTCGTCGGGGACGAAGTGCAGCAGGGCGACGAGGGACAGGGCGACGGGTCGGGTGAGATCGAGGACCTGTCGAGCGCCCTCGATGACGGCGTCGGGATCGCGCACATCGGCCCGCACATACGCGGTCGCACCCTGGGGTGTGCCGCGCAGCAGGGCCGCCGAATGGGCCAGCACGACCGGGTCGTTGTCGCAGTAGACGACACGTGCCTCGGGCGCGACGGCCTGCGCGACCCGGTGCAGGTTCGGCTCGGTCGGGATACCGGTGCCGATGTCCAGGAACTGCCGTACGCCGTGCCCGGTGAGCCAGCGGGTGGCCCGGTGTGTGAACGCGCGGTTGACACGTGCCATGACCGGCACCCTCGGGTCGAGGGCGAGCATCTGGCGGCCCATCTCGGCGTCGACGGGGTAGTTGTCCCTGCCGCCGAGGTACCAGTCGTACATGCGGGCGGGGTGGGGCCTGCTGGTGTCGATCTCGTCGGTCTTGTCGATCCTGTCGGTGGGCCGCACGGTCATGGCGTGCTCCATAAGCTCTTAAAGCAATATGTGATCAAGTCAGTACCAAAATAAGGAGGTTCGGTAAGGAAAAAGCATTCAGCACAGGTCGCCGACTCAGGACAGCAAGAAATCCGCCTCGCCCGCTTTCGCCCCCTCGATGAAGGCCGTCATCTCGTCGGTCGTGTAGATCAGGGCCGGCCCGTCCGGGTCGGTGGACTGACGGACGGCGATCCGGCCGTCGGCGAGCTTCATCGCCTCCAGGCAGTTGCCGCCGTTGCCGCCGCTCCACGGCTTGTGCCAGCCTTCGCTTCCCAAGTCCCGCGCGGGCATACCGTTGTAGACGCTCATACGCGGCTTGATGCGATCCATTCACAGCTCCTTGCGGAGATCCTTGAGGATCTCCTTCGTGCGATGTGCCGTAGCGGCCTGCGCCGCCATGCGGTCCATGACCTCAAGGTGGGTTCCCACCTCTTCGCGCGAGTCCAGATAGACGGCGCCGGTCAGGTACTCGCTGTAGACCATGTCCGGCAGTTCTGACATGGCAAATCGGAACAGCACGAAGGGCCCGTACGTGCCCGGGTGCGGCCCCGAGGAGAACGGGGCGACCTGAAGGGTCACGTTGGGCAGCTTCGTGGCGTCGAGCAGTTTGTCGATCTGGGCACGCATCACCTCGGGGCCGCCGACCGGGCGGCGCAGGGCGGTCTCGTCCATGACGACCCAGAAGCGGGGCGCGTCGGGACGGGTGAGCAGGCCCTGGCGCTGCATGCGCAGATCGACGTGGCGCTCGATGTCGTCGGGCTCGGTCTGGCCGATGGCACCGGACTTCAGCACCCCGCGCGCGTAGTCCTCGGTCTGCAGCAGCCCGGGCACGAAATGCGGTTCGTACGACCTGATGAGCGCGGCCGCGCCCTCCAGGCTGACGTGCATCGAGAACCAGCCGGGCAGGATGTCGTGGAAGCGCTGCCACCAGCCGGGCCGGTTGGCCTCCTCGGCGAGCTGGACGAAGGCCTCGGCCTCCTCGTCGGAGACGCCGTAGGACTTCAGGAGGAGCTGGAGGTAGGGGATCTTGAGGGAGACCTCCGCCATCTCCATGCGGCGGACCGTGGCGGGGGCGACGCGGAGGACGCGGGCGGCCTCCTCGCGCTTGAGCCCCGCGCGTTCCCGCAGGTCCAGCAGGCGCCGGCCGAGGACGACCTGGCCGACCGTCGGTGCGGACCGCGGCTCGCTCACGCTCCACCTCCACGAATGAGTGATGAGTCCTGACAGCTGGGTACCGGGTACTGACTTGAGTGCTGGGCAGTGGATCTTGAGTGCTGAGCAATGGGTCTTGAGCGCTGGGCAATGCGTTGAGTACTGACAGCGCATGCGTCCGTACAGTCCGTCGAGAGGGTTCTCACGGACCTACGAACCGATCCCGGCCCGACGTACCGATCCCGGCGAACCGAATCCTGACAGGCCTGCGGCGCCATTCGAAGACTCATTCGAAGATCGGGACAGACCTCCGGAGATCCCAACTGGCGCCGCGCGACTTTCTGTTGCGAGCAGTGTGCCACGACCGTCCAGACCGTCATACGGCACTCTGCATTTTTCATAGTGACACTTGCCAAGTGTTCACGGCGGGGCGATAGTGGCAAGCGTGATTCCGTCCGCGCCCTTAGGAACAGACGCCGCCGCAGGCCGCCTCGGTCTCGGTGCCGCCGCGGGAGCCGTCCCTGGTGGGGCCGCTGCCGAGCGCCGGTTCCGGTTCGAGCTGGCCGCACATCCGGGTTCCCCGGCCCAGGCGAGACGCCTGACGCGGGCCCGGCTGTCCGGCTGGTCCGTCTGCGAGGACACCTGCGACACGGCGGTACTGGTCGTCTCCGAGCTGGTCACCAACGCGATCGTGCACACCGCGAGCAGCCACATAGTCTGCGAGCTGCACGATGGCGACGACCTGGTGCGGATAGCCGTCCGTGACGAGGGCTGTGCTCCCGGTGAGCCCCGCCCGTCGCCGCGGCGGCCGGATGAGGAGCACGGGAGGGGACTGCTCCTCATCGATGGACTCTGCCGGGCCTGGGGCGCCCAGGAACACGGACCCGGCCTGCTGGTCTGGGCCGACCTGCCGCGGCAGGCGGACCCGACACACGGCCACCACCCGGCCCCCGTCCACGACAGTTCCGTACCGCTCAACGACCTGGGTTGGGGCGCACGACCCAAGCCGGGTCCGTCGGGCGGTTCGGGCGACGAGGACGAGGCGACGGCACACTTCGGGGCCTTCGAGGATCTGGGCGTATTTCCGGGGCGGGGGCATGGGGGTGCCTCCGGCAGCGGGCATGGGGGTGCCGGCGACTTCGGAAATCCGGATCTCGGCGGCTTCGGGGGCCGGGAGCACGAAACCGGAGGCGGCCCTGCTCGTGGTGGGGCCGGCTCCGGTACGCGGGGCCGGGAGGGCGCGGGCCACTTCGGGGGCCTCGGTCAGGAGACCACAGGTCTCTTCAGGGGCCGGGGACACCAGGACGCCGGCGACCTCCCGGACTCCGCGGAGACCGGGGAATCCGGCGGGTTCGCGGATTCCGGCGGGTTCAGGAGTACCGGCGGGTTCAGGGAATCCGGTGGACTCGGGGACTTCGGTACGGGGGTCGAATGGGTGTGAGCGGCGGGTCTCGTCCCGGCCAGGTGCTCAGTCTCGACACGCTGGTCCGTCTGGGGCGTGCGCTGCACGGGCCGGGCGCGCCGCGCCGGCTGGCCGTCCCCGAGGGCATGACGGCTCCGCTCGGCTGCGACGCCGTGGCGGTGCCCGCACGTTTCGGACCGCTGGTTCTGCCCCGGCTGCCGCGTGTCGGTTGTGTCTACGCCGACGAAGCGCACTGGTGGTGGATCGTTCCGTCCGACTCGGATTACGCGCTGGACTGGCCTGCGCCGGCGCGGTACACGACGGGGGCGCTGGTTCCGGACTCGCCTCGCGCGCCGGGTCTCATTCACAAGCCGGACGGGAAGCTGCCGTATACGCCGCCGATTCCGTTGTACCTGGCGGTGTGTCGGGTTACGGGGACTACGCCTTCTTGGTCGCGGCCCATCAGCGCGTAGCGCTCCGCGGGTTGAGCGGATTTTTCTGCGGGGTCGGTAGGGGCGGGGCCCGGGGTGAGCGGTTTTCGTCTGCGGGTCGGTGGGGGCTGGTCGCGCAGTTCCCGGGGTGGGCGGATTTCATCTGCGGGCCGGTGGGGGCTGGTCGCGCAGTTCCCCGCGCCCCTTTCGGGCGCGGTGCGCCCGCCCGGCGCTCACCCGGCTGCGCCGCGCATCGACAGAGTCCCGCCCCACTCTCGACGAGCGCCACCCCCTCCCCGCACCCGCCCACTCGGCGGAGCCGCATATCGAACGGCCCCACCCCTCCGCCTTCCCGGCGTACGCCCGCGCGTCCCCGCCTCACCTCCCCGCGCTCTCCCCCGCACCCCTCCCGCCCCGCGATAGTGGCCGTTCGTTCGTCCACGATCGGGGGAGGTCGGCGGTGGGGAGCAAGGGCAAGGGGGGCTCGGGGCCGGGGGAGGCGTCCGCTTCGGAGCGGCTGCTCTTTGGTGGGCCCTTGCGGTACGACACGGGGTGGAGTCAGCACAATGACGCGTTTCTGGAGCTGAGTTTCCGGTCCATGGTGACGCGGTTGCCGGCGATGCTGCGGTCGAGTTTCCGGCTGGCCTGGCAGGCCGATCCGCGGGCCGCGCGGGTCGTGCTGGCGGCCGAGGCGTGCCGGGGTGCCACGCAGGCGGTGAGTCTGCTCGCGGTCAACAGCGTGCTGGGGCGGCTGATCACCGGCGGTGCCATCGCGGACCGGCTGCGCGGTGCCGTCCCCGCGCTGGTGACGATGGCCGCGGTGATGCTGGTGGGCGCGCTGCTGCGGGCGGCGTCGACGTACGCGACCGGGCGGCTCGAACCGAAGGTGGAGCGGGTCGCCACCGAGCTGTATCTGGAGCGGGCGGCGGCCGTGGAGCTGGCCGCGATCGAGGACCACGCGTTCCACAAGCTGCTGGACACCGCGCAGTACGGCGCCATGTCGGCCCGCCGCATGATCTCGTACGCGACGAACGTCATGAACGCGCTGATCTCGCTGATCGCGGCGGCGGGCGTGCTGACCGTGCTGCACCCGGCGCTGCTCCCGCTGCTGGCGACGATGACGCTGCCGAGCGCCTGGGGCGCGCTGACGAACGCGCGGCGCCACTACGAGTCGTTCCACACCTGGGTGCAGCACGTCCGGGCCGGCCGCCTCATCGGTTCGCTGCTCACCGAGCCGGAGGCGGCCCCCGAGATCCGCGTCCACGGTGTCGGACCGTTCCTGCTGCACCACTTCCACGAGATGTCGGAGAGCGCGGAGGCGGAACAGGCCCGGCTGGCCCGGCTCACCGCCCGCACCGGGCTGATCGCGGCGACCTGGACGGGCCTCGCGACGGCGGCTACGTACGCGACGCTGGGCGGGCTGCTGCTGTCCGGGGCCATGGCGCTCTCGGTGGCGGGTACTGCGGTGATCGCGATCCGCACCGGTTCCACGAGCCTCGACACGCTCGTCCTGGCGGTGAACCAGCTGCACGAGGAGGCCCTGTTCGTGGGCGATCTGCAGAAGCTGTACGAGGAGGCGACCGAGTGGGCGATCCCGGTCGGCGGGACGGCGCTGCCCGAGGAGCCGCGGGAGATCCGCTTCGAGAACGTCACGTTCAGCTACCCGGGCGAGGCCACCCACCCCGCGCTCGACGACGTCACGCTCACCCTCCCGCTGGGTCGGATCATCGCCCTGGTCGGTGAGAACGGCTCCGGCAAGACGACCCTGGTCAAGCTGCTGGCCGGGCTGTACCGGCCGGACCGGGGCCGGATCCTGTGGGACGGCGTCGACGCGGCGGGCGCCGACCGGCAGCAACTGTCCGACCGGATCGCGATGGTGGCGCAGAACTTCAAGCGCTGGCCGTTCACCGCCCGCGTCAACGTGGCCGTCGGGCGGTCCGCGGCGCCCCTCACCGAGGAGCGGCTGACGGATGCCGTCGCCGAGGCCGGTGCGCAGGACGTGGTCGCGGATCTGCCGCGCGGTCTGGACACGCTGCTGGCCCGCAACTTCAGCGGCGGGCACGAGCTGTCGGGCGGTCAGTGGCAGCGGCTCGGGATCGCGCGGGCCGCGTACCGGAGGGGCCGCATCCTGATCGTGGACGAGCCGACGGCGGCCCTCGACGCCCGGGCCGAGCTGGAGGTCTTCGAGAAGATCCGCGCGCTGGCCGGCACCGGGCAGACGGTCGTGCTGATCACGCACCGGCTGGCGTCCGTACGCCACGCGGATCTGGTGCACGTCCTGGATCAGGGGCGGCTGGTGGAGTCCGGGACGCCGGACGAGCTGCTCGCGAGCGGCGGGGTGTACGCGGAGCTGTACGCGCTCCAGGCTGACCAGTTCACGGCGAAGGTGCCCGCCCCGAAGGCGGGCTGACCTCTCAGGCGGCGGCGTCCACGACGTCGCCGCTGCGCACGACCACGAGGAACGCGTCGGTCGCGATGTCCATGACGACCTCAGCGTGCAGGCCCTCCAGACGGCGCGCCTGCGCGAACTCCTCCGCCGGCCACGAGCCACGCGGCCCGCCGGCGGGAAAACGCTCAAGCACCGTTCGCCCGTTCACCCTGTACCTCCCTGTCGTGCTGAAACTCGGAGAGCTTCGTGAAGCCTCATAGAGTTAAACGCCGACAGTACGGTGAACGGCTCGCGAAGTGACGGTACTGAGACATAGTCGACACCTGGCCACACATCTTCGGCACAGGTTCTCGAAACAAGTTTCCCGTGTCAGTCCTCGTATTCGTCGTGATAGCGGACGCGCTCACTTCCCGCAGGCGCCCCGAGCGCCGATGCGCGCCCCTTGGGCTCCTCCCACTCCTCCTGCCGCCCCAGCGCGGTCAGATCCAGGAAGGTGGTGGTCGAGCCGAGCCCGTCGAGCCCGCGCTCATAGGTGGAGTAGGTGTGGAACACCCGGTCGCGGTCCCGCAGGAAGCAGCTGACGCCCGGCCGCTCGACGGGTTCCCCGTCCCCGACGAACGTGACCTCGAAGTCCCAGTTGAAGTCCCCGCCGAAGGACGAGTACCAGGGCAGCGTCCACCCCATCCGCGCCTTGAACGGCAGGATCTTCGTGTACGGCGCCCTCGACACGGCGGCGAACGTCGTGCCGCGCGCCTTCAGATGGGCGAGATGCCCGATCTGGTCGAGGAACGCCGAGCAGCTACGGCAGCCCGCGTCCCACTCGGGCGCGAACATGAAGTGGTAGACGACGAGTTGGCCGCGCCCCTCGAAGAGGTCGAGCAGGGTGGCCTTCCCGTCGCCGCCCTCGAAGAGGTACTCCTTGTCGATCTCCACCATGGGCAGCCCGCGCCGCTCGGCGTTGAGCGCGTCCCGCGCGCGCGTGGCCGCCTTCTCCTTGACCAGCAGTTCCTCGCGCGCCGCGCGCCACTGCGCACGCGAGACGATCTCCGGAAGCGACATGGGGGCCCTCCTGTGACAACGGTCCGTTGAGGGGTGGACCGGAGGGAGGACCGGAACTCATCGCCGCGTCGGAAAGTTTCTCGGAGAGATCTTCAGAAGGTCGGCGGATGTTCAGAGAGTTGGGGGTTCTTCAGAGGGCTGGGGATCTTCAGAGGGACTTCTTCGCGTACGTCACCGGAAGCGCGAGCAGTCCCCGGGCGCGCAGCGACGGCCGCCACCGCACCTCGCCCTCCCCCACCCCCAACTCCAGCCGCGGGAACCGCTCCAGCAGCGCGGCCAGCGCGATCTCCGTCTCGGCACGGGCGAGCGGCGCGCCCAGGCAGTAGTGGATGCCGTGCCCGAGCGCGAGATGCCCGGAGGTGTCGCGGGAGAGGTCGAGCCGATCGGGCTCGGGGAAGCGGCCCGGGTCACGGTTCGCGGCGGACGCGGACACCCACACCGTCTCGCCGGCGGGGATGGTGACCCCGCCAATGGTGACGTCCTCGACGGGGAAGCGCCGGATGGCGAGCAGCGCGGGCCCTTCGTACCGCAGGAACTCCTCTACGGCGGCCGGGAGTTGAGCCGGGTCAGCACGCAACGCGGCCAGCTGCTCGGGGTGTTGCAGCAGGGCGAGCACGGCGTTGCCGATGAGCTGGACGGTGTTCTCGTACCCGGCGAAGAGGATGAGGAAGGCGAGGGACATCAGCTCGTCCTCGCTGAGCCGGTCGCCCTCGTCGCGCACGGCGATCAGGTCGGACAGAAGATCGTCGCCGGGCTCTTCCCGTTTGTCTGTGAGGAGTTGGGTGAAGAAGCCGAGCATCGCGACGACCGCGTGTTTGCCGGCCTCGGGCGGTGTCCCGGGGGCTGGCGCGACGAGGGCGTCGGTCCACACCCGGAAGTCCCGGCGGTGACCCGCGGGCACGCCGAGCAGGTCGCAGATGACGGTGATGGGCAGGGGCGCCGCGTAGGAGGCGATGAGGTCGGTGTCGCCCTCCTCCCCCAGAGCGTCGAGGAGTTGGTCGGCGGTGCGCCGAATCGGCTTACGGAGCCGCTCCGTCCGTCGCGGGGTGAACGCGCGGCCGACCAGGCGCCGGATGCGGGTGTGGTCCGGCGGATCCATGTTGAGGAGGTTCGCGTCGAGCGCGGGCGGCAGCGAGAACCCCTTGTAAGTCCCGGCCGTGGCATGCCTCTTGTCCAGCGAGAGCCGCGGATCGGCCAGCGCCGCCCGCACGTCGTCGTACCGGGTGACGAGCCAGGCGGGGGTGCCGTCGGGGCCGGCGATGCGGTGCACGGGGGCGCTGTCGCGCAGGCGCCGGTACACGTCGTACGGGTGGTCGAGAAGGCCGTCCGCGAGATCCATGGGAACAGCCTAGAGGCGCGGCTCAGGTGTCGTATTCCTGGATGCGCCGACCGTGGCTCCGGTCCACGAGGGCGGGCAGCCGCTCCCCCAACTCCCGTACGGCAGCGGGCACATCGAGCGTGAGCAGCTCGCGGTCGCGCATGAGAACCCGGCCGTCGACGATCGTGGTCCGGACGTCGGCGGAACGGGCGCTGTGCACGAGGGTGGCGGCGAGATCGTGGACGGGCTGGGTGTGCGGCCCGGTGAGGTCGACGAGGATGATGTCGGCCCGCCGCCCCGGCGCGATGGACCCGATCGAGTCACCCGATCCGACGGCCTGCGCACTCTGGAGCGTTGCGTGGTGCAGTGCTTGACGGGACGTCAGCCATCGCGGGTCACCTTCGGCGTGCTTCTGCACCAAGGACGTGAGCGCCATCGACTCCCACACGTCGAGGGAGTTGTTGGAGGCGGCGCCGTCCGTGGCGAGCCCGACCGGGATGCCGATGGCGCGCAGGGCGCGGATCGGAGTGGTGTCCGGCCAGGCGAACTTGAGGTATCCCCGGGGCGCGGTGGCGACCGCCGTACGGCCGCTCGCGCGCTCCAGGACGGGGAGGTCGCGGTCGATGACGCCGGTGCCGTGGGCGATGAGCAGGTCGGTGGCCAACAGGCCCGCACGGTCGAGGACTTCGATGGGGGTGAGGCCGTGGCGGGCGAGGCCGGTGTCGGTCTGGTCGCGGTTCTCGGCGGCGTGGAGGTGGACGGGGAGGCCGTGTTCCAGGGCGAGTTCGGCGGTGGCGGCGAGGTCGGCGTCGGTCACCGTGTAGGGGGCGTGCGGGGCGAGGGCGGTGGTGATGCGGCCGTCGGCGGTGCCCCGGTGCCGTAGCGCGAACTCCAGGGATTTCTCCCGGCCTTGAGGACCCTGGGAGGAGAAGTAGGCCTCGCCGAGGTGCGCGCGGATCCCGCACTCGGCGACCACGGCGGCGACGGTGTCCATGGAGAAGTAGTGGTCGGCGAAGCAGGTGACCCCGGCGCGGATCATCTCGGCGCAGGCGAGCCGTGCCCCCAACTCCACGTCTTTTTCGGTGAGGTTGGACTCGACGGGCCACACGACGTCGTTGAACCACTCCTCCGTGGGCAGATCCTCGGCGAGCCCGCGCAGCGCGACCATCGGGGCGTGGGTGTGGCAGTTGATCAGCCCCGGCAGGGCGACCTGGCCGCGCGCGTCGATGCGCTCGACGGCGGCGAGGCCGACCACGTCCGTCACGTCCGCCGCGCTCGTCACCGACTCGACGCGCCCGTCCCGTACGACGATCGCGGCGTCCCGCTCGAAGCGGATGCGCTCCTGGTCGTCGTGGACGAGGACGGTGCAGCCGGTAATGAGGAGATCGACAGGAGAGTCACTCACTCTCCCAACGTACGACGCCGTCCTCGCCCCGCGTGAGCCGAACCGCGCATCCCGGTGTTGCGCTGTCGCTCGCCGCCCCGGACCAGCACGCTTGCCTCACCATCAAGGCTTCTGGCACACAACCAAGGCTGCACAACCAATGCTTCACGACCAAGGCTTCTGGAAGGGGCCCGCATGCTCCTCGGCACCTAGAATCTGGAGAACCTGTTCCGTCCCGGCGGCCCGTCCGGACCCAAGGACAAGGCCACCTACGAGACGAAGCTCGCCTCCCTCGCCGCCGTGATCACGGAACTGGACCCGGTGCTGCTCGGCGTCCAGGAGGTCGGCGACCCTGCGGCGCTCGACGACCTGGCCGGGATGCTGGACGGCGAATGGCACACCGCCACCTCCGCGCATCCGGACGTCCGGGGCATCCGGGTCGGCTTCCTCAGCCGTACGGAGCCGCGGGTCGTCGCCGACACGAACACGTTCCCGGCTCACCTGCGCCCGGTGCAGTCGGACGACTCGGGCGCCGCGGAACCGAACGCGGGCCGGGGTTTCCTGGCCGTGGAGGTCACGACGGCGACCGGCCCGCTGACGGTGGCCGTCGCCCATCTCAAGTCGAAACTGCTGACCTACCCGGGCGAGCGTTTCTTCCCGCACGACGAGGGCGAACGGGCCCGCTACGGCGCCTACGCCCTCTACCGCCGGGCCGCCGAGGCGACGACCCTGCGCGCGCTGGCCGACGAACTGCTCGCCGGTGAGGGCCGTACCCGGGACGTGGCGGTGCTCGGCGACATGAACGACGAGGTGCAGGCCGCGACCACCCAGATCCTGCTCGGCCCGCCCGGTTCGGAGATCGGCACGTCGGGCTACGACCGGGCCGACCAGGGCGACGCGGTCCGCCTGTGGGACGTGGCCCCGCTCATCCCCGCCGACCAGCGCTACTCCCGGATCAACTCCGGGCGCCGCGAGTTGATCGACCACATCCTGCTCAGCCATCACCTGGTCCACCGGGTGACGGCGGCGGGGACGGGCCTGCCGGGTGAGGGAACGTTGCGGCTGCCGTCGGTGGGCCCGGACCCGGCGGCGCGGCGGGAGGCGCCGGGGTCGGATCACGCACCGGTGTGGGTGCGGATGAACTGACGGGGCCGGTCCAAGTACCTAGACGGCGATGGTCAGTTCGATGGCACGCAGCCCGACCCGCCCCCGACCCCGCTCGAACTCCTCCAGCAGCTCGGTGAGTTGCTCGATGTGGCGGGACGTGAGCCGCCCCGCGTCGTCGAGATGGACGGCGCAGGCGGTGGTCGTGTCCACGAGCCGTTCGAGGACGGCCGCGACCTCGTCCGTGCCCTCCGTGTGCCGGGCGAGGGCGGGGAGTTCGGCGGCCGAGACGGCGATGGCGCCGCGGGCCTCGGCGAGGGTGCGGTAGGCCTCGCGGCGGAGGGTCCAGCGTTCGGCGCGGTCGTCGGACTCGCTGAGGACGTGCACGAGGTAGGCGTGTGCGGCGGCGCCCGCGGCCGCGAGCCGGGAGCGTACGCCCCCGCCGCGCTTCCCCGGCATCGGCAGATGCCCGACGATCAGCACGATCGCGCAGGCCAGCAGCGTCTCCCCGATCCGGCCGGCGGAGGCCTGCGGCTCCCCGCCCACCATCACGAGGGAGAGCACGAGAACGGTGACGACGGCGGTCTGCGCGGCGAAGTGCCGGGTGGCGACGGGAATGAGCGCACCGCTGAGCGCCACGAGCGCGACAAGCCCTTCGGGCCGGGGCAGCACGGCGGCGAACCCGGCAAAGAGAAGCGCCCCCAACACGGTCCCCGCCGCCCGGCTCAACGCCCGCGAGGCGAGCGGTCCGAGGTCGGGCTTGACGAGGAAGACGGCGGTGGCGGGCAGCCAGTACCAGTGCTCGTGCTGCCCGTACCAGCGGGCCTGGTGCAACGCCTGAGCGACGGCGACACTGGCCCCGAAACAGAGCGCGACCCGCAGGCCGTACTCCCGCCCCCCGGCCCCAAACGCCTTACGGAGCACATCGGTTGGCGTACGCCGACGCGTGTGCAGACTCGATTCGCTCCCCTCCGCCTGGTCGAAGGCGTCGGCGGCGTGCAGCAGCGCGTCGTCGAGGGCGCGCAGCGCGGGCGCGGAACGGTCGGGCGCGGGCAGCGGCCCGGTGGCCGCGTTGTCACGCACGGCGGCGGCGAGCCGACGCGGCCCTTCACCGGCCCGTGCCGACACCGCCTCCCCGGCCCAGGCGATCGCGGTCGCGGCCTCGGCGAGCGGCAGCGCGGCGGCGTACTGCCCGTGCAGCCGCCGCTCGGCCGACGAACTGGCGTACCGCCGCAGCCGCGGCCCGGCCAGCGCGTCCTGCGCGTGATCGAGCGCGGCGGTCAGCGCGGCGCGCCGCCCCGTCGCCTCCGCCCCACCGCTGGCGTCGAGCAGCGCGGCGATCGCGTCGTACACGGCGGCTACGGCGTGCCGCTCGCCGTCGAACCGGTAGTCACCGGCGATGGCCCCGGGCGTGGGCAGCGCCAGCCGCAGCAGAACCAGCCAGGCGGCCCCGGCGAGGAAGGCGAGGGCCCGCTCCCACCCCGGTTCGGGCAGGGGCATCCCGGCGCCGATGGCGGAGGCGACAAGCAATTGCGTACCGGCACCGGAAGCGACGGGCCCGATGGCACTGAACCCGCCGGCGACCAGCCCGATCCCGGTGAAGAGAAGCGTCAGCACGACAGCCCCGACATGCGCCCCGGCGTACGTCCCGATCAGCAGCCCGGCGGCTCCGGCGAGCGCGGGGCCCCCGAGTCGCTTGACGGAGGCCCGCCGGCTCCCGGGCCGGTCGTTGATCCCGGCGAGCATCGCCCCGAGCGCGGCCAGCACCCCGAGGGACGTACGCCCGACGAGCACGGCCACCGTCAGCAGCGGCCCGGCGGCCAGCGCCCCGCGCGTGACCGCGCTCCAGGGAACCGGCCCGCGCTGGGCACGGAGCGTGTGGGCGAGCCAGGGCGGAAGCGAGAACGCGTCGGTACGACGGGACACAGGGCTCCTGTCTTGACGAGGGCGGGGTGTGCCTTCGGGCGACGGTGGCCGGGGCGGTAGCTGGAGCGGGTGCTGAAGCTGATGCGGGCGGCTGGGGTGGTAGCCGTGGTATCCACGGTAGTTCCCGACCTTGTGCGGAACGGGGCGCACGCATTTCGGGGATGTGAAGGTTGACCGGAAGCCCGCTTTCTTTATGAACGCAACGCCGAGAAGAGCACTCCCACGTCGGAAACCGCACGATCAAGCACCTCAGGCTCCGCCCTCAACCCCGCCACAATGCCGTCGACCGCCCGCAGCCCGGCCCGCTCCAGCAGCCGCTTCTCGTTCGTCACCCACTCCCCCCGCCCCGCCAGCACCCCGTGCCCGGCCTGCACGGCGGCCACGGCGATCGCACCGGCGACCTCGGTGAGCCGCCCCTCCGGCACGTGGTTGGCCCGCGCATACGCGAGAGTGGCGTCGGCGGTGCCGTGCCAACGCTCGGCGGCGGAGAGCCGTAGCTTGTTGGGATAGCCGTCCGGGCGGGGTAGTTCGCCTCGCAGCACGCGGTTGATCGCCAGCTCGGCAACGACCAGGTAGCTGGGAATCCCGGCGAGATGGAACAGCAGCGGCTCCACCCGGAAACGCCCCTCCTCCGCCTCCGCCAACTCCCGTTCCACCACGTCGAGATCGCGATAGTGCACGTCAACTCGCCGCCCCTCAACGGTCAACCAGGCACCACCGTTGAAGACTCCGCCGCCCCACCCGCCGACCTCGGAGACCTCGCCGTCCCACCCGAGTGCACGGAGGTCGGCGGGGTCGAAGGGCCCGCGGTAGTAGACCGCCAAGTCCCAGTCGCTGTCGGGGCGGTGAGTGCCTTGAGCACGGGAACCGCCGAGGGCTACGGCTTGGACGGTGGGGAGGGTGGCGAGGCGGTCGGCGGTGGTGTCGAGGAAGTCCGCGTCGTCGGCGGGCGTGGGCGTGGGCACGGCTGGGGCTCCAACTGGTCGGCCGGTGGCGAGGATTGGCGGGAGCGTACGCAGGGGCGTGTGTCGGGCGCCACGCGTTAATGCGTGACCCTCCGACCCGGCGTCACGCGTTTCCGCGCAACCGATCAGCCCGTCGCCGCCATCCCGAAGTCCGCTCCCGAGATACCGCCCAGTGCCTCGGCGATGCGCAGCAACGGCTCGCGCAGGGTGGTCAGTTCGGTGCGCATCGCTTCCGCCTGCGGCCAGGCGGCCTCGTGGTCGAGGGGGGCCGCATCCGCCGGGCAGCGCGCTTCGTAGGCGGCGAGGCGGGGGTGCCAGGTGCTGGTGAAGGGGCGGATGGTGTCGTTGATGAGGGCGTAGGCGAGGCTCTGGACGGTCGGTGCGCCGGAGCCGCGTTCGAGGCCGATGCTGTACGTGTGCAGCGTCCCGCGCGTGAAGTCGATCAGTGACTTCAGAGAGGCCAGCGCCTCGCGCAGACTGCCCGTGCCCGGTGCCAGTTCCTGCACCCCGATGCGGGTGACCAGTTCGACCTGGATGTCGAAGGCGGCCATCCGCTCCGACTCACTGGGTGCTGCCATGGGTGCCTCCCTCCGGCTGCCGGGGAAGGTCAGCGTAACCGGGTCGCGGCGGCCGCACAGGGTCCGCAGGGCCGCGTGCCGCAGGGACTCGGTGCGGGCGGGCGCCGGGTCGTGATGGTGCCACGCGTGCAGGGTTACCGGGTGGAGCCGCCAGCCACCGTCGGCCACCGGGGCGAGCAGGCCGCGCACACGCAGTTCGGCGACGCCGTTCCCGGCCCGCCGGGCGGCGACGGCCCTGGGCACCCGGTCGACGGCGGCGAGCACACGCTCCGCGTCCTCCACCGTCAGCGGCAACGGGTGCAGTACGGCGGCGCAGCGCAGGACGTCGGCGGCCTCCGCCGTGTCCACGTCCCGTACGAGAGCGCCGGTGACGTCCGTCCCGGCGAGCGTGTCGAGAAGCGATCCCCCGCGCGCGTGCAGCCGGTCGTACAGTTCGCGCGGATGATGCCCGGCCCGGATCGCGCGCCCCAGGAGTCCCAGGGCGAGCGGATGTCCCTCGACCGCCTCGGCCAGCGCGTCGTCACCGCCGACGAGCACGCGCGCGTGGAGGGCGTCGAGCGGTTCGAGGTCTACGGGGGTGCCGATTCCGGCATAGGCGCGGCTGCGCAGGGTGAAGACGGTGCGGCCGAGTGGATGGGGTGCCGCCATCGCGGCGATGTCGCGGGCGGTGAGCCGGTCGGCGGGGACGGAGTCGACGATCCACAGGAACGGCCCGTCGGCACCGAAGGAGGTGCCGGCGGAGTCGGAAAGGGCCCGCACGGAGTCGTCGTAGGCCTGCCCGTTCACCCAGAAGACACCGCCCGGGTAGGCCGCCTCGAAGCGGAGGGCGTACTCCTGGGCGAGCGCGGACTTGCCGATGCCTGCCATGCCGCGGATCTGTACGGCGCGCGGGGCGTCGCGGCCGGTGACGAGGGGCGCGGAGTGGGCGTGCAGGGCGGAGTGCACCTGCCAGAGCTCGGAGAGGCGGCCCAGGAAGTCGAGGCGCGGCTCCGGGGAGCCCAACAGCCAGCGTCGTACGGCACGTTCCCGGATGGCCATCGGGCCGTCGAGGCGGGCGACGTGCTCGCGTACGTCGGCCACCAGGGCGGCGGGATCGTCGGCCGAGGCGTGCCGGGCGTCGCGGAGTTCGACGGGGTGGATGTGGTCGGAGGTCGGCTCCGGGTTGACGACCATGACGCGGCCGCGCGGATCGCCCTCCCCCAGGCCCGCCAGATAGGCCGTGGTCAACTCCCACTGACAGGCCTCGCGTTCGGGGTAGCCGGTGGAGTAGTAGGCGAGCAGCGCCTTGGAGCGGGCCAGTTCGCGTCGGATGGTGTCGCTGATGCCGGCGAAGGAGGCGACCCCGGTCTCGTCGGTGAACACCTTCAGCCCGCCGTCGCGCAGCACCTGCGCGAGCGGTCGGACCCGCTCCACGTCACCGCGGCTGTAGCTGAGGAAGACATCCCACACGACGGCTTACCCTACTGTGGGTACCGGGGAGGGCGATCATGAGACACAGGCAGCGCAGGCGGCGGGGTCCGGGCGGTCCGTCACAGATCACGGCCAGACTGACGATCCCGTTCGTCGGCGAGATCTCCGGCACCTGGGAACCGGCCGACGCGGAGCGCAGCGCGGCCTGGGAGCTGTACCTGCAACTGGTCACCCGCGTGTCGGTCGAGGAACTCGCCGCCGACGAGGGCTTCCTGCGCGAGGCACTGTCCTCCTTCTACACGTTCTTCGGCACCACCCGTGACATCCTCCACCGCCACGGGCCCCAGATCGCCCCGCCCGTACCCCCCGGTCACGTCAGCTTCGCCGTCCTCGCGGTCACCGTCCTCAACCGCGTCCTGCGCCCCCTCCTCGCGACGTGGCATCCCCGGCTCGCCGCCTACGAGTCCCAGCGGCCCGAAGGACGCGATCCGGTGGCGTGGGAGCGGGAGTGGGAACACGCGGACGCGCTGCGCGGTGCGATCGCGGAGGTGCGGGGCGTGCTGAGGTCATTGGCGCGGACATTGCAGGAGGTGGCCGGGGTCGGCGACCTCATCGACCTGCCCGCACCGCGCACTCCCGAGGACGCGACGACAAGGGCGAATCGGGGCACCCCCCCCCGGAGGTTCAGACAGGTTCTGACGCTCCGAACGCTCCTGACGCTTCCGGAGTCTGAGGTCACTCTCGCCGCGTGAGGCCGTCGGGCCGATTGTCAGTGGTGCGCGCTTCACTGGAGTGGTCACTGAGAGTCACCACGGGGAGCGGTCGATGGCAGCGCACGAGACGAATGAGAGTGGGCAGGGACAGGAGCAGGAGCAGGGGCGGGACGCGGAGGGCAGCGGCGGCGCGCAGGCCGCTCGTACGCATCTCTCGGCCGCCAGGTTGCGCGCGCGGGGATGGACAGCCGGGATGGTGCGTCAACTGCTCGGTGAACCCGACCTGTTGCGAGTCAATCCGCAGGTCCGGGCGGCTCCGCGAATCCGGCTGTACTGCGTCGAGCGGGTCGAGGCCGCTGAACGGAGTGAGGAGTTCCGGGCCGTTTCGGCGGCTGCCGCACGGAGGTCGGCCACGGCGCGGATCGCCGCTCGGCGCAGGCGGCGGGAGGTGCTGGCACGGATCGCGGCCGAACCGATCGACGTGCCTCTGCTGGCTCCGCGCACGTTGGCGACGCTGGCGGTCGAGCATCGCGATCGGCGGGACGGGGAGCGGGCGTACGAGCGGCTGGTGCTGCCGCCAGAGGGTGCTGTCGTGCCCGACCGGTGGAAGGTCGACTATCTGATGCACCGGCTGGCTCGTTACGACGAGTTGTTGCACGGGCTGCATGGAGGTGCGGGGCGGGCCACCGCGGAGGAGCTGCTCCGGCGGCGGATCTATGCGGCCATCACCGAGGCGTACCCGCTCCTTGCACGGGAGTGCCAACGCCGACTGTCTACCGGAAATTCGGATGCGGGCGCTTCGTCCATGTGATCGGCTGACGCCCGCACCCGCGCCGACCGTAGGCCGCCGACCGCCAACTGCCGGCCACCGGTGACCGATCGACCGATTTCTGGGAGACCCCGTGCTCGAACGCGTCACCGTCCCCACCCTCTTCCCGCCGCCCACCTACTCCCACGCGACCGTCGTCGAAGCCGGTACGAAGCTCGCCTTTCTCGCCGGGGCGGTTCCGCTCGACGTCGACGGCAAGGTGGTCGGTGTCGGGGACGCGGTGCGGCAGGCCGAGCAGGTGATGGTGAATCTCGGGGAGCAACTGCGGGCGGTCGGGAGCGACTTGGGGCATGTCGTCGCGACGGACGTGTATGTCGTGAGTAGCGAACCCTCGGTGCTGTCCGCCGTGTGGGAGGTGGTCGAGGCGTCCGGGCTCAGCGCGGGACCGCATTCGTCCACGCTCGTCGGCGTGGCCTGCCTCGGGTACACCGGGCAGCTCGTGGAGATCACGGCGACAGCCGTCGTACCGGAAGAAGGGCCGGCAGAGGAAGAGGTGTCTCAGCCGTGAACCCCGACTCCGAGGTCGTCGTCACGCTGCGGCGGGCCACCGCACCCGATGCGCGCCCCGCAGCCGATGTGTGGCTGCGTTCGTTCGCCGCCGCGCTGCCGACCGTCGTCAGTCCGCGGTCCGCCGATGACGTGCGGGACCACTTCCGGGACGTGGTCGTGCCGTTGCGGGAGATCTGGTTGGCCGACGCGGGGGACGGCGGTGGGGTCGTGGGGCTGATGGTGATCAACGGGGATGAGTTGTCGCAGCTGTATCTCGAACCGGACTGGCGCGGGCGGGGGCTCGGGGACCGGTTCGTCGAGCTCGCGAAGGAGCGGAGTCCGGGGGGCCTGGAGCTGTGGACCTTCCAGGTGAACAAGCCCGCCCACCGGTTCTACGAGCGGCACGGCTTCGTCGCCGTCGAGTTCACGGACGGGAGCGGCAACGAGGAGCGGGAGCCGGATGTGCGGTACGTCTGGGAGCCCAAGCCGTAGGCAGGCCACCAGGTGACCAAGTCATGGGTCAGGGGCGGGCGTTGCGGGCCAGTTCGAGGGCGTTCGACGGCCACCACTGGCCTGCCGTCGGGCCGCCTCGGCAGGTGCCGTCGGACTCGCCGGGGCGTTTGATCCACAGGTAGGCGTCGAGGAGGGGGTTGTCCGTGCGAGTCGTCGGCGGGGTGCCGAGGGCGCGGCCGGGTGGATTGCACCACGCGTCGGTGCCGGTGTAGGGGCCGTTGCCGTTGCGGCTGGTGTCGACGACGTAGTGCTTGCCGGCGAGGTCTTTGGAGAGTTGGTCACCGTACGTCGAACTCGCCTCGTTCGTCTGGTAGTTGGAGACGTTCAGGGCGATGCCGTCGGCTCGGGCGACGCCGGACGCCTTGAGCGCGGCGACCAGTCGCCAAGCCTCGGGGATCCAGCTGGAGTTGCCCGCGTCGACGTAGACGTGGGTGTGCGGTTGGCCCTTGAGACGGTCGACCGCGTGGGCGAGCAGTGCGTAGCGTTCGCTCGCGGTGACCCGGGTGCAGCCGGCGACCACTTGGGCGACCGCGTCCGGTTCGACGATGACGTAGGCGCCCCGGTCGCCGAGGGCGGTCGCGAACTCGTCGATCCAGGTGCGGTAGGCGGCTGCGGTGGGGGCGCCGCCCTGGGAGTACTGGCCGCAGTCCCGGTTCGGGATGTAGTACGCGACGAGTACGGCGGTGCGGCCCGCCTGGGCGGCGGCGGTGGTGCGGGCGCGGACGACCGGGCCGGGGTCGGGGCCGTTGAGCCACTCGGCTTCGGGTCTGGCGGCGATGCGGTCCATCAGCGTGGCGTCGGCTGTCCGGCCGGCCTCGCGCCAGGCGGCTGCCTGCTGTGCGGCTCGGGAGTCGGGGGCGGCCCAGAACGGTTCCGGTACGTCGCGTGTCGCCCCGGCGCAGCACAGTCCTGCGAGGAGGGTGGCGAGGAGGGCTCGGCGTACCGGGGTGGGCAAGGTGGCTCCGTTCTGCCGCGCGGGGTGACTGGGCGGCGACTTGTCCTTCCCGGAGTCTGCGGGGCGCCCGGGGTTGGTCCGGTGCGTGACCTGGCAGGGCGGGGGAAGATCACCCCGACGGGGGTGTGCCTCGACGGGTGCGCTGTGACGGGGGATGCGCCGCGGTAGGGGGTGCCACGGTCTGTCGTTGAGCGGCTACAGCGCCGTCGTGGCTGGTCGCGCAGTTCCCCGCGCCCCTAAAAGCCACGACCTCGCACCCCTGAACGCCGGACCAGCCAAGGCGCTTTTAAGGGGCGCGGGGAACTGCGCGAGCAACCCCCACGCACCCGCACTCTGAACTCAACCCAGCAGCCCCGACCACCCCCACCCCTTCAGCGCCCCCACCCCCTCCTCTTCACCACCGGCCGGCCAAAACTCCCCACCCTGCTCGTCCTCAACCCCAACCCCACCAACGACTCGGCCAACTTCACCCCCGCCCCCACCCCGTCCACCACCGGCAACCCCAACTTCTCCCCCACCGCCCGCTGCAACCCCGTCATCCCGGCACACCCCAGCACCAGGACCTCCGCCCCCGCCGCGCACACCCGTTCCGCCGCCGCGAGGAACGCCGCCTCCGTACGGGCCTCGTCGCCGCCCAGGTCGAGGACGCTCAACCCCGTCCCCACCACCCCCGCGCAGTTCCGGCCGACCCCCGCCAGCTCCAGGCTGTCCTCGATCTGTCCGCAGGACCGTTCCAGCGTGGTGACGACGCCGTAGCGTCGGCCGAGCAGGCAGGCCAGGTGGGCGGCCGCCTCGGTGATGTCGACGACCGGTACGTCCACCAACTCCCGGACACCTTCCCGCCCGTGCTCCCCGAAGCCGGCCATGACGACGGCGTCGTACGCAGGGCCCTCGTACGTACGGAGCAGATCCATTACGGCCGCCGCCGACAGATAACTGTCCAGCCAGCCCTCCGCCGACTCGGGGCCCCACGCCGGGGTCAGGCCGGTCACGGTGGTGCCCGGGCCTGCCGCGGCCCGGGCACCTCGTACGATCTCCTCGGTCATCGCCTGCGTGGTGTTGCAGTTGGTGACGACGATGCGCACGCGGGTCAGACCTCCAGCGGCTCGGGAGCGGGCGCGGGCTCGGCGGCGGCTCGATCGGTGCGGCAGATCAGTACGTACAGGCCCGCGCCCAGTGCCGTACCGATGAACCACGAGTACGGGGCCACGTCGCTGAACGTCTTCACCAGCGCGAGCACCGCCGCTACCGCCGCCGCAGGCAGGAACGCCGCGAGGGCCTTGGGGTTCACGCCGCCCCGGTAGTAGTAGCGAGAGCCCGGGGTCGCGTCGAACAACGCCTGCACATCGACCCGGCCGCGCTTCACCCAGTAGTAGTCGACCATGATCACGCCGAACAGCGGGCCCAGGAAGGCGCCGAGGCCACCGAGGAAGTAGTTGACGACCGTGGGGTTGGAGAAGAGGTTCCACGGGGTCACCACCAGCGCGGCGACGGTGCTGATCATGCCGCCGATCCTGAAGGTGATCTTCTGCGGCCAGACGTTGGCCAGGTCGTACGCCGGCGAGACGAAGTTGGCGACGATGTTGACGCCCATGGTGGCGACGGCGAACGTCAGCGCGCCCAGCACCATCACCCAGGTGTTGCCGACCTTGGCGACCAACTCGGCCGGATCCGTGATGGCTTGACCCCAGACCTCCAGCGAGCCGGCCGTGACGATCACCGAAACGACGACGAACGCCGTGGAGTTGATGGGCAGGCCCCAGAAGTTGCCGCGGCGGACGGTCTTGTAGTCCGGCGCGAAGCGGGAGAAGTCGCAGAAATTGAGCATCAGCGTGCCGTACGTCGCGAGGATCAGGCCGATCGCGCCGAACCACTGGCGCCACTGCTCGCCGAACGAGACCGGGTGCGGGGTGGAGGTGAGGGAGATCGACCAACCCGCCTTCGCCAGTACCCAGATGGCCAGCGCGATCATCACCAGCCAGATCGCGGGGCCGCAGAAGTCCTGGAACTTCCGTACGGATTCCATGCCCTGACTGATGATCACCGCCTGGATCAGCCAGAGGGACACGAAGGAGACCCAGCCCAGGGCGTCAAGTCCCAGAAAGGAGTGGTGAGTCCAGGACTCCAGGCCCGGCCACGCGGCCAGCAGCATCACGTTGACGGCGACGGAGGCGAGGTAGGTCTGGATGCCGTACCACATGATGGCGATCACGGCCCGGATGAGGGCCGGGATGTTGGCGCCCCACACGCCGAAGCTGACGCGGCTGACGACCGGGAACGGAACGCCGTGCGCCTGCCCGATCCTCCCCATCCAGTTCATGCCGACGTAGATGAGCACGAAGCCGACGAGCAGGGCGGTGAAGACCTGCCAGACGTTCATGCCGAGGACCAACAGGCCTGCGGCGAACGTGTAGTTGCCGAGGTTGTGGACGTCGGACATCCACATGGCGAAGAGGTCGAAGACCTTCCAGTTCCGCTTGTCGGCGGGGGCGAGGTCTTCGTTGGTGAGCCGTGGGTCGGGGACGAACGCTGGTGTGCCGGTGGCTTCGGCGCGGTCGGCGAGGGACACGGGGCCTCCAGGGCGAGGGGACGGGAGGGATGGAAGGGATGGGCAGGACGGCTTCCGGTGTCGTTTGGTATACCAAACTGCCGTCATGGTCCTCCCGTCAACGGTTCCGACCGATGTCTCCGTTGTTAACGCTCCGTAAAAGACCCTCGGAGTCGGCGAAGATAAACCCATGAGCTCCACGACAGCGAAGATCGAACCCCTCGGAGCGGTGCGCGAGCGCGTCCTGGCCACCCTGCGGCAGGACGTCATCGCCGGTCGCCTCCGTCCCGGTGACCGGCTGGTGGAGCGCGAGCTGGCCGAGCGCTTCGGCATCTCCCGGGTGCCGGTCCGCGAGGCGATCCGCGCGCTGGTCGCCGAGGGGTTCGTCCACTTCGAGACCCCGCGGCGCACGGTCGTACGCCGTCTCACCCCGAACGACGTCCGGGAGCTCTTCGAACTGCGCGAGGCCCTGGAGGTCTACGCCGCCGGGCTCGCCGCGTCCCGCGCGACACCGGAGGAACTGGCCGAGGTGGCGGAACTCCTCGACCGTGCGGCCGCCGCGACCGAGGCGGGGGACGCCGAGGTGATCACGGACATCAACAGCCGCCTGCACGACAGCATCGTGGCGATCGCGGGCAACACGCTACTGACCGCCGCCCTGGAGCCGGTCGCCGGCCGACTGCGCTGGATGACCCGCCGGAACGAGGAGTGGCCCCAACTCCTCGTGGAACACCGTGAGTTGTACGAGGCGATCGCATCCGGCGACCCGGACCGCGCCCGCGCGCACGCACTGGCCCACGTACGGACCAACTACCGTTCCACGGTCCGGCATCTGTTCGGGGACGACGCGGAGCGGTAAGCAGAGGGAGCGAACATGGTCAGCAGACGTGGCCTGTTGAGCGGGGCCGCGCTGGTCGGGGTCGGGGCGATGGCGGGCGTCGCGCAGGGAGCGGGGGTGGCCGTGGCGGACGTGGCGCTGGACACTCCGTTCACGCCGGTCGGCACGCCGCATCTGGCGCAGGCCGAGCAACTGGTGGGATATCAGCGGCTGTTGGCGGCCGGGTATCTGGTCGACGGGCTGGTGGGGCACTGGGCGCTGGACGGTTCGGGCGCGGACCGTTCCGGCCGGGAGCATCCCCTCACGCTCGGCTCCGGCGCGACCTGGACGGCGTTGCGCGCGGGCGGCGAGCTGAGCCTCGACGGGACGTCCGGGGCGTACGCAGCCGCCGATTCCGTCCTGGACACGACACTCCCCTTCACCGTCTCGGCGTGGGTGCGCCTGGCGAGCGACGCCGACCCGGCGACCATGTACACGGCGGTGAGCCAGGACTCCGCCACCACCAGCCGCTTCCTCCTCCAGTACGACAACACCGTCTCCACCTGGGCCTTCAAGGTCCGCGGCGAGGACCAGGCGACCAAGGTGTCCGCCGTCGCCACCTCACCGGCCGGTCTCGGCAGCTGGACCCATCTGACCGGCGTCTGGGACGGCACGCAGATCCGGCTGTACGTCGACGGGCAGCCGCAGGGCAGCGCCGCGACCGCCCTGTCCTGGGCCGCGACCTCCGGTTTCTCCATCGGCCGGGCCCGTTTCGACGGCGCGCCCGTCAACCGGTTCAAGGGCGCGATCGACGACGTACGGACGTACGCCCGCGCCCTGACCGCCGACGAGATCGCCCTGGTCAGCGGCCGTACGGCCCGCGAGAACAACGTCTACCAGTCGGGCTCGCCCGCCACCCTCGCCTGGGGCACGCCCGACGACCCGGCGAGCTGGGTGGCCCGCGCCCGCTGCGCGTCCTTCGTCACCGGTGTCCTCAAGCACACCTACGGCTGGGCGGACGACGCCTACTTCCTCCAGTACTTCCAGGAGAAGGTCCCGGAGGCCGCCGACTACTGCGCGGCCTTCCTGAACGCCACCGCCGGCCCCCGCTTCCAGCGCGTCCGCAAGGTCGCCGACCTCCGGCCCGGCGACATCATCGCCGTCGACCACAACGGCAGCGACCCCGACAACACCGGCCACATCGTCATGGTCCGCGAGGTCAAGGGCGTCTTCAGCGGCACCGCCGACTTCACCGGCGAGACGCAGTACGCCGTCGAGATCGTCGACTGCACCTCCGACCCGCACGGCGTCTACGCCCTGACCAACTACCCCAAGTACCCGGACACCCGCATGGTCGGCGATGTCCCCGGCGAGAACCTCCAGGGCGTCGGCATCGGCCACATGATGTTCTACGCCTCCGATGCCACGGGTGAGTTCTCGCGGTACCGGTGGAGCGTCAACTCGTCGAAGAGCAGCGGGACTTACGACGTGTCGGCACGACCGGTGGCGGCGGCGCGCATCGGCTGAGCAACAGGGCCAAGGGGGTCAATGGCGCTGGCGGCGGGCGTACTTGTCCGTCGCCGCCACCAGCGCCTCCGCGACGCCCGGCGCGCTCGCGTTGTGCCCGGCCTCGTCCACGACCACCAACTCGCTGCCGGGCCAGGCGTGATGGAGTCGCCAGACGACACCGAGGAGATTGCCGAGGTCGAGGCTGCCCTGGACGAGGGTGCCGGGGATGTCCTTGAGGAGGGGCGCGTCCCGCAGCACGACGCCCTCCTCGTTTCCCTCTCCCAGGAAGTGGTCCTTGCCGAAGTAGTGCGTGACGGTCCGGGCGAAGCACATCCTGAACTCCGGGTGCTCGTACCGCTTTTCGGAGCGCGGAGGAGCCGGGACGATCGCCGTCTCCCAGTCCGTCCAGGCACGTGCGGCCCGCTCCCGCACCGCCCGGTCAGGCGATTCGATGAGCCGGTGGTAGGCCGCGGCGAGGTTCCCTTCCCGTTCCGCGACGGGGAGTTCACCGACGAACGCCTCGAACGCCTCCGGGAAGAGCTTGCCAAGTCCCCTGGTCAGCAAGGCCACTTCAGGATTCGACCCGGTGGCGACACAGGTAAGCACCAGCTCCGACACCGCACTTGGATGCGTCTGCGCGTACCGCAGCCCGAGCACCGACCCCCACGACGCACCCCACACCAGCCACCGTTCGATCCCCAACTCCCGCCGCAGCAGCTCCAGATCGGCGATGAGGTGGGCCGTCGTGTTCACGCTCATGTCGGTGTCGTACGCGCTCGCGTGCGGTGTGGAGCGTCCGCACCCGCGCTGGTCGAGCAGCACGATCCGGTAGGCGGCGGGGTCGAAGTACCGCCGGGGGTAAGGGGAACAGCCCGACCCCGGGCCGCCGTGCAGCACGACCGCGGGCTTGCCGCGCGGGTTTCCGCAGGTCTCCCAATAGACGTGGTTGCCGTCGCCGACATCCAGCATGCCGTGGTCGTACGGTTCGATCTCCGGATACAGGCCCATCCCGCGACCCTAACCTCGCTACGGTTGCGGCGACTCCGACTCGCTACGGCGTGGTCGGCAGCCCCGCCGCCCCGGCCGCCGTGCGCAGGACGTCCCGCAGCATCGCGGGGGTGAGTTTGCCGGTGAAGGTGTTGCGCTGGCTGACGTGGAAGCAGCCGAAGAGGTCGAGGCCGTCGAGGGAGACCCGGGCGCCGTGCCCGAACGCGGGCCGTGGGCGCGGGACTTGCCAGCCCGCCGCCGCGAACGCGGGCAGCGCCGCCTGCCAGCCGAAGGCGCCGAGGACGACGACGGTCCTCAACGTCGGTCGCAGCAGGGTGAGTTCCTCGACCAGCCAGGAACGGCAGGTGTCGCGTTCCTCGGGAGTGGGCTTGTTGGCGGGCGGGGCGCAGCGCACCGGCGAGGTGATGCGCACGCCGTACAGTTCCAGGCCGTCGTCGGCGCTCACGGCGGTCGGCTGCGAGGCGAGGCCGATGTCGTACAGGGCCTCGTACAGGACGTCCCCGGAGCGGTCGCCGGTGAACATGCGGCCGGTGCGGTTGGCGCCGTGCGCGGCCGGGGCGAGGCCGATGATCAGAAGCGACGCGTCGGCGGGGCCGAAGCCGGGTACCGGGCGACCCCAGTACGTCCAGTCGGCGAAGGCGGCGCGTTTGGTGCGAGCGACCTCCTCGCGCCAGGCGACCAGGCGGGGGCAGGCCCGGCAACCGGTGATCCGGTGGTCGAGGTCGGACAGGTTCATCCCCTCACCGTACGGTCCAGGTGAGGATCACGACGGCTCACGTGAAGACCGCGCCGAACGCCACGAACCCGCAGATCATCAGGAACAGCAGCGCCAGCAACGGCCATACGAACCGCAGGTACTTGTCGTAGCCGACCTTCGCCAGCGCCACCCCGCCGATGGTGACGGCGGTCGTCGGTACCCACAGGTTCATCCAGCCGCTGGCTGCCTGCCAGGCGGTGACGACGACCGCGCGGGAGACGCCGGCGAAGTCGGCGAGCGGGGCGAGGATCGGCATGGCGAGGGTCGCGTGGCCGGAGGTGGACGGGATCAGGAAGGCGAGCGGCAGGTTCACGACGAAGACGATGATCGCGAAGACGCCGGACGAGGTGCCCTTCACGATGCCCTCGATGGAGTGCAGCACCGTGTCCGTGATCTTCGAGTTGTTCATGATGACGGTGACCCCGCGGGCCAGCACGATCACCAGGGCCGGCGAGATGAAGTCGGCGGCACCCTGGATGATCATCGAGCTGAGCTTCTGCTCGCCCATCCGCGCCACCAGCCCGATCAGCACGGCCGCGCACAGGAACAGCGCCGCCAACTGCGGGAAGGACCAGCCGAGTTCGAAGCCGTACGGTTTCGCGTCCGCGTCGCCGGTGAGCGCGCTCGCCCAGGGCACCACCGAGAAGATCATGAAGGCGAAGACCAGGCCCATGGTGACCAGAACCGCCTTGTGGAGCCCGGTGAGTTGGGGTTCCTCGGCGGATTCCGGGACGTCCTCCTGGTTGTTGTCCCGGTCGCCGGGCAGGAACCCGGTGATCGACCGCTCGGGGTTCCGCCGCACACGGCGCGCGTACCGGGTGACGTACGCCACCGTCACCGCCGTCAGCACCACCCACATCACGAACCGCAGCACGATGCCGTCGCCGAGCGAGATGTCCGCGGCGGAGGAGGCGACGCCGGTCGCGAAGGGGTTCACCGTCGAGCAGAGCACGCCGATCCCGGCGCCGAGGATGATCGTGCCGACGGCGACCATCCGGTCGTAGCCGAGGGCCAGCATCAGCGGCACGATCAGGCCGTAGAAACCGAGGGTCTCCTCGGCGAAGCCCTCGACGGTGCCGAGGATCGAGAAGACGACCATGATCCCGGCGATGAGCAACGCGCCGCGCTCGCGCAGCCGGTGGGCGAGCCGGCCGATGCCCCGGTCGAGGGCGCCGGTCGCGAACACCACGGTGATGAACGCCCCGATGGCGAGCACGAACAGGAACACGCCCGCGCTGCCGTACAGTTCACCGGCCAGATCGGGTCCGACCTGGCCGGTCTTCTCGTCCTGGACGCCGTAGAGGCCGTTGACGGGCGCGAGGAACAGGTCGTTGAGCCGGTCGACGAAGCTCTGGCCGGAGTCGACGCGGTGGTAAGTGCCTTGGATCGGGGCGCCGGAGGCGTTGCGGTCGTACTGCCCGGACGGGACGAGGAACGCGAGCAGCCACACGGCGATCGTGACGACCGCGAGGACGGTCAGCGCGCTGGGGAAGGTGAACTTCGGCTTGTGCGGCGGCTGTTCGGTGGTCTGCCGACTGTCGGTGGTACTCATACGCCCGCCGCCCCACCCTGACTCCGGCTCCGGCTCCGGAAGTCGGCCGCGTATCGCTCGACGAACGCGCACATCGCGACGACCGTGTTCCGCAACTCCGAGAACAACACCCGCTCGTCGGGCGCATGCAGATTGCACATGCTGTCCTGCGCGCCGAACAGCAGCACCTCGGCGTCGGGCGCGGCCCGCGCGAGCCCGTTGACCAGCGGGATCGAACCTCCCGTCGCGACATACGACGGCTCGGCACCCCACGCCTCCTTGAGCGCGGCGCGCGCGGCACGGTAGGCGGGCCCGCCGGTCGAGGCCTCGTAACCGGGGCCGGTGTCGCCCGGGGTGACAGTGAGCGAAACACCAAAGGGCGTAAGCGAGTTGAGGTGATCGACAAGCCGCGCCTGTGCCTCGTGGGGATCCTGGAGCGGGTGAAAACGGAGGTTCAGCTTGGCACGCGCATACGGCACGACCGCCGAGGCCGCGTGATCGACACCGGGCGCGTCCAGCCCGACGACGGTGATCGCCGGCCCGCTCCAGAGCCGCTCACCGAGACTCCCGCCACCGATGAGCGGAACCCCGTCGCACACGCCCGCCAACTCGCGGAACTCCTCCTCCGTGTACGACGCCCCGCCCCACTCCTCCCGCCGCAACCCCTCCACGGCGACATCACCACGCACGTCATGCAGAGTGGCAAGAGCCTTGAGCAGCACAAGCAGCGCGTCGGGGGCAGCACCGCCGAACTCCCCACTGTGCCGCGGCTCTTGAAGAGTCCGAACCTCTACGACCACCTCGGCCGCCCCGCGCAGTCCGGTGGTCAGGGTCGGGGTGCCGGGGCGCAGATTGCCGAGGTCGGCGATGACCATGGCATCGCAGGCGAAGCGCTCGGCGTCGGTCGGCGGGTAGGTGTCGAAGGGGCTGCCGTACTCCTCCTGCCCCTCGAACACGATCTTCACCCCGACCGGCGGCCGCCCCTCGTACGTCCGCAGCATCCCGAGGTGCGCGATCACGTTCGACTTGTCGTCCGCGATCCCGCGCGCCCTCAACCCGCCTTCCACGGGCGTCGGTTCAAAGGGCGGCGAGTGCCACAACTCCTCGTCGCCGGGCGGCTGGACGTCGTAGTGCGAGTAGAGGAGAACGGTCGGGGCGTCGGGGTCCGGCGGCGGAATCTCCGCGAAGATCACCGGCGCGGTGTCGGGCAGATCGATCCGCTCGACGCGCTCGACACCGGCCCCGCGCAACAAGCCGACGAGCAGATCGTGCGCTTCCTGCACCGGCTCGGGCGGAAACCCGGGAAATGCCACGGAGGGAATCGCGGCGAGCCGCACGAGGTCGGCCTGGAGCCCGTCCATCAACGCGTCGACCTTCGCTGCCATGTCGTGCACGACCGACCCCTCGTCTCTACGCCGACTGCGGCCGCTACGACCTCTACGACCTCGGGAAACAGCCTCTGCGGTACGGGGTAGGGGTGCATCCGGGGTGGGCCAGGGGGGTGCTGGACGGGAGGTGGGGATCAGGGGGGCTCTGTAGCCTGGCGGCGCTGTATGTCGGGGGGAGCTGACCGTGGAGAACATCCTGGCCGTGGCCATCGGGGCCGTCATCGGGCTCATGGGGGCGGTGTTCGGTTCGTGGTTCACCGCGCGCCGACAGGACCGCATGTGGCTCCGCGAGCAGAAGCTCAAAGCCGGGATCGGCTTCAACACGGCGGTAGTTCAGCTGCTGGACCACCTGAAGGACACCCGGCTGAGTGACGACGGTCCCGGAGCCAACGAGTTGGCGAACCAGATGCAGGAAGCACGCTCGGCCCTCTACCTGCTCTGTGCCGACGACACCGTCGATCTCGCCGACGCTCTCGCGCGCCGGGTCTGGAGCACCCGGCCCACCGACGACAGGGACGACCGCCGGGCCGAGTTCCGCGAGACGCTGGACCTCCTGCGCCGCTTCACCCATCAGCTCCGGCAGGAGATCGCCAGGCCATAGCCCCGTCGGATCACCGGGCGGACCGGGGGTGGGACTGCGGGTTCAAGGCCGCGGGGCCAGGGCTGCGGGTCCGGTGCCGCAGGCCGCGGGCCTCGTCTGAGGAGCAGCGCCGGGGAGATGAGCGCCGGGCGGGAGAGTCCGCGAGTCGAGGGATGAAGACGCAGGTCAAGGGCGGGAAGCCGCAGGCTGGGGGCGGGGGGCACAGGTCCGGGTCCGGGTCCGGGTCCGGGTCCGGGTCCGGGTCCGGGTCCGGGTCCGGGTCCGGGTCCGGGTCCGGGTCCGGAGCGAGGCCGGAACCGGAGCGGGAGCCCAGTGTCGGGGACGAGGCCACGCGCCGGGCCGCAGGCCAGGGCTTGAACCGGGCCGGAGCCGAGGCTGGAACCCGGGCCGGAACCGAACCTGGAGCCAGGGCCAGAACCCGAGCCTGGAACCCGGGCCAGAACCCGAGCCTGGAACCCGGGCCCGAACCGAACCTGGAACCCGGGCCCGAACCGAACCTGGAACCCGGGCCGAAACCCGGGCCCGAGCCAAGGCTGAAACCGGAGCTGGAACCCGGGCCGGAGATGAGACTGGAACCCGAGCCGGAACCGGAACCGTGGCCACACGCCGGAACCGGAGTCGCAGCCGCAGCCGTGCCCCCACGCCGGAGTCAGGGCCAGAGCCCGCAAGCCCGGCGTAGCAAGGAGCCTCCGTGTTCAGGTCCGCGGCCGAAACCCGCCGGAGCCGCCCACCCCGGGGTACTAAAGTCGAGGCATGGCTTCCGAGGGTGCGGACGAGACCGACGGCGACAACGGAACCGGCGCGACCACGACGAGCCGGAACACCGACGCGCCCCAGAGCCCCGCGACTGAGCCACAGAGCGACGCCGTGGCCGCCGCTAGGGCGGCCGGTCCCGCCAACGGTGCGGGCGTCCGCGTCGACAGTTGGATCTGGTCCGTCCGCCTGGTCAAGACCCGTTCCATGGGTGCCGCCGCCTGCAAGGGCGGCCACGTCCGTGTCAACGGTGAGCGGGTGAAGCCCGCCCACTCCGTCCACGTCGGCGACGAGGTGCGCCTCCGGCACGAGGGCCGCGAGCGCGTCGTCATCGTGAAGCAGGTCATCCGCAAACGCGTCGGCCCTCCGGTCGCCGCCCAGTGCTACATGGACAACTCCCCGCCGCCCCCGCCCCGCGAGGCCGTCGCCCCGGCCGGCATCCGCGACCGCGGCACCGGCCGTCCCACCAAACGCGACCGCCGCGACATGGAACGCCTGCGCGGCACCCCCGGCGCCGGCCTCGACCCCGCCGCCGCTCCCGACACCCACCGGGACCGGGACACCCGCCGCGACGCACGCCGCGGTACCCGCCGCGACCCACAACGGTGACAACCGGCCCCAGGCCCGCTACCACCGTTCCCGACATCCCCCGCCACCGCGATACACACCGCGACCCGCAACGGTGACATCCGGCCCGGGCCCCTCGGCCCACCGGACGCCACCGTCACCCCGTGCTCAGCGGCAGCCCAGGCCGTCGCTGTCAGCCGTACCGCACTGATCACGCCCGTCGTCGTACCACTCGCAGCAACTCCGTGTTCTGCCCCCGCCGTGCCCAGGCGATCAGGGCGAGCGGGATGATCAGGATCAGCGGTGTCGCCGCGTTCTCTCCGTGGAACACGGTCATCTGCACGACGAACGCACCCACCATCAGCGCACTGAGCGCCGTCGCCGCCACCGACTGCAACATCGGGACCAACAGCCCGACCGCACCGGCCAGTTCGAGCGCGCCGATGGTGTACATGGCCCCGCTCCCCCAGCCGATCTTGTCGAAGGACTCCACGGCCGACGAGTTCGCGATCAGCTTGGGCAGCGCACTCGCGACGCCGTAGAACAGAGCGAGCAGCACCTGGAGGGCGCGCAGCGCGATCCGGGCACGGCGACCGCGGGTGGTCGCGGACTCGGCGACGACGGTGCGGGAGGTGGCGGACGCGGCGGAGGCTACGGAAGCGGTGGTCTCGGACATGAGGTTCTCCTGTGGGAAGCGGTGGGAGCGCCGGTAAGCGGTCCGTGTTGCTGTCACAGGGGTAGACCGGCCCTCGCCCTCGAACTCATCGCCGCCGCACGGGATTTCCTCCGCTAGTCCGCTGCCGCTCCCTCTTCTTCGGCTGTCGCCGCCACCGCCCTCACCCATATCCGGTCCGGTGTCAGATAGCTGTCCACCTTCAGTCCCGCCTCCGCCAGCGCCTCCTCGAACTGGTCCTTCGTCAACGGCCGGGACAGGAACGTCTGGGTCCAGACCGCGTCCGGGAACACATACTCCGCGTGCACCGAGTCGACCCCGTCCCCGACCGGCTCCGCCGACACCATCCGCACGGTGAAGCCACCGGGGTCAACCCGCTCGCGCGGCAGGTTCGTGTGGTAGTCCTCGCCCTCCCGTTGGATCAGCACGCAGCCGCCCGGCGCGACATGCCGTACGCAGGTCCGCAGCAGTCCGCGCCGCACCTCGACGTCCCCGGCGTGCACCAGGAACGAAGCGAGCATCACCACGTCGAACGTCTCGCCCAGATCGAGGTGTTCGACCGGGCTGCATATCGTGCGCGCCCCATGGACGCGTTCCAGCATCTCGGCGGATTCGTCGACCGCCGTGACCGTGAACCCGCGCTCCAGGAGGGGGTGGGTCATCCGCCCCACCCCGCTGCCCAGCTCCAGGATGCGCGCACCCGCCGGCACGGCCGCGGCGATGATGTCCGGCTCCTGGTCGATCGACAGCCGCGAGTACAGCTCGACCGCGCAGCCGTCCGGGGTGATCGCCCCGGGTCCTGTCCCCTCGTACCCTTCACGCATTTCGATTCGCATGCCCGTCCAACGGATCGCGTCCGCACGCCCGTTCCCGACTCGCACTGGTTCACCCGTACGAGTCAATTCCCTTCGGGCAGGCAACTGTTGGCGCCTGTGAGAGGTCGGAGCCGCGCCGGGATCAGAGCGGGAACCACCCGTGCCCGAGGTACCAGTGCCCGCCCGCCCGCAGATGATCCCCGACAGCGCGCTCCACGGACGTCCGCCGCGGCAGACTCTCCGCCGCCTGATCGGGATGGCCGAAGACGAACTGGACGGGCTCGGTGTCGGCGGGCTCCGTGTCCTCGCGGATCACTCGGAACCGTTCCTGGAAGCGGACGATGTTGGAGTCGGCGGAGAGGTACCGCTTCAACTGCGGGTCGAGCAGCCAGGAATGGCAGGTCGCGACCTCGTGACGCTCCTCGGGGAAGTACCGGGCGAAGAACGCGCGGGCCGACTCCAGCGAGCGGTCGCAGGCGGCCGGGGTGAGCGGCCCGGAGTAGTCGGGGATGTGCAGGTTCAGGCAGGGCGTCCCCGGCTCCGCATCGAGCCCCGCCTCCGTGAGCGCCTGCGCACTGCGTTCACCGAGCCGCGCCCGCTCGAACTGGAGCCGCCCCAGCTGGTACAACTCGCCGCGGAAGTGCGGGACGAGCCACTGCGGGAACGGCAGCCCTGCCTCGCCGAACCGTCTGTGGTGCACCGCGATGTTGCGCCCCAGGTCGGCGAGGGTGTGCCGGGAGACGCCGGCGGGGATGCCGCGTTCGCGGTGGTACGCGCGCGTGTAGGGCAGCGCGGCGACGAACACGTACACGGGGAAGCAGGCGCCGATCTCGGGCGGGGCCTCGGGCAGCCGGGCCAGGAGCAGTTCGGTGAGGCGGGTCCAGTGGCCGTGCTCCCCGATGTCCTTCACCAGCTCGCCGACGCACTCCTCCAGGAGCCGCGTCGCGTCGGTGTCCCGCGTCAACACCCGGCGCAGTCGCACCAGTTCGTTGATGTCCTCATGGGGTACGGCGAGGTCGAGCAGGACCTCGGGCAGTTCGTCGGCGTCCGGCAGCACGGTGCGCTTCCCCTCCCTGTGGAGCCCTGTGGAGCCCTGTGGAGCCCTGTGGAGAACGTCCGAGCCGAAGAGTACGTTGGAACGAGGAGCAGGTGATCCCGATGCGTACAGGCAGTGAGCCGACGACGGCGCGCAGTCCGCTGCGGACGCGGTTCTGGCTGAGCGTGTGGGGGCTGGTCTGGACGGTCTTCGGCACGATCGCGTTCGCGCTCGCCGGGCGGCCGGGGTGGGCGGCGGCGTGCGCGGTGCTGTGGCTGATCGTCACGATCGACATGGCCATGATCCTCAGGCACATGCGCCAGGGTCCGCACTACCAGCCGGGCCCGGACGTCCCGCCGTACCGGCCCCCGGAGCACCGCCACCCCTGACCGGCAGAAGCGTGCCCCGTAGGCGTGCCCTCACAGGTGCACGCCTACGGGTGTGTGCCTACCCGTCGAAGCGGGCCGCCTTCAGGTACTGCGGCTTCGGGTCGAGCGCGGCGGCCAGCCGGAAGTGGCGCTTGGCCTGGTCGGCGCGGCCCTGTCGCTCGTAGGTGCGGGCGAGCGCGAAGTGCGCGAAGGCGTTGTCCGGCTCGCGCTCCAGGACGATGGTGAACTCCAGCTCGGCTGGGCGCAGTTGCGCGGCCGCGAAGAAGGCACGCGCGCGCAGCAGACGCGCGGCCGTGTTCTCCGGGTGCGCGCCGATGACGCGGTCGAGCAGCTTCACCGCGCCCCGTGGGTCCCGCGCGTCGAGCAGTTGCTCGGCGGCGCGGAAGTCGATGACATGCGTCTCCGGAGTACGTCCGGTCGTTCCGCTGTTCTCGGGCACGGCAAAGTCCTTCCCTCACTAGGACGTTTCAACGCCCGGAGAAAGGGCCGCTATTCCTGGGGTGGCTGTTGGGGCGCGTGCGCCCTGCGCACGAGTTCGGCCCATACGTCCTGTACGCGCCGCTCCAGCGCCTCCAGGGGTACGTCGTTGTCGATGACCATGTCCGCGATGGCGAGCCGCTTCTCGCGCGTCGCCTGGGCGGCCATACGCGCGCGTGCGTCGTCCTCGGTCATCCCCCGCAGCCGGACCAGCCGGTCGAGCTGTGTCTCGGGGCTCGCGTCAACAACGATCACCAGGTCGTACAGCGCGGCGAGGGCGTTCTCGGCGAGGAGGGGGACGTCGTGGATCACTACGGAGTCGTCGGCCGCGGCGGTTTCCAGTTCGCGGGAGCGCCTGCCGACCAGGGGGTGGACGATCTCGTTGAGCACGGCCAGCTTCTCGGGGTCGGCGAAGACGATGGAGCCCAGTTTCGGCCGGTCCAGGCCGCCGTCCTCGCCGAGCACGTCCTCCCCGAAGGCCTCGACGACCGCCGCGAGCCCGGGAGTTCCGGGCGCGACGACCTCGCGCGCGATGCGGTCGGCGTCGATCAGCACGGCGCCGTACCCCACGAGCAGCCGCGACACTTCACTCTTACCGGCACCGATGCCCCCGGTGAGGCCGACCTTCAGCATGGACCGAAGCCTACGGCCTGTTACTGACAGGGCACGCGGTGACCGGCGGTGACCCGGTGATCGTCGGCCACCACCCGGGACCGGGCCCGGGGACAGGCCCTAGCTGTCGCCCTCGCGCTCCGCCAGGAAGCGCTCGAACTCCTGCCCGATCTCGTCCGCCGACGGGATCTCGACCGGCTCGGCGAGCATGTTTCCGCGGCTCTCGGCGCCCGCGGCGGCGTCGTACTGGTGCTCCAGGCCCTGGACGAGCGCCACGAGTTCCTCGTCGCCCTCCTGGATCTGGCGGTCGATCTCGGTCTGGGTGCGGTGGGCCTCGGTGCGCAGGGCGTGCGCGATGCCCGGGAGGACCAGTCCGGTGCCCGCCGTGATGGCCTCCAGGACGGTCAGGGCCGCGTCCGGGTACGGGGAGCGGGCGATGTAGTGCGGGACGTGCGCGGCGACGCCCAGGACGTCGTGACCGGCCTCCATGAGGCGGTACTCGACGAGCGCCTCGGCGCTGCCGGGGACCTGCGCCTCGTCGAAGGGGCTGCGGTGCCCCGGGACGAGGTCGTTGCGGTTGCCGTGCGGGGTGACGCCCACGGGGCGGGTGTGCGGGACGCCCATGGGGATGCCGTGGAAGTTCACGGACAGCCGGACGCCGAGCCGCTCCACGATCTGCTGGACGGCCGCGGCGAAGCGCTCCCACTCCACGTCCGGCTCGGGGCCGGAGAGGAGCAGGAAGGGGGCTCCGGTGGCGTCCTGGACCAGTCGTACGTCCAGGGTGGGCTCTTCGTAGTCGGTCCAGCGGTCCCGCTTGAAGGTGAGCAGCGGACGGCGGGCCCGGTAGTCGACGAGCCGGTCGTGGTCGAAGCTGGCCACGAGCTGGTGGGGCAACGTATCGAGCAGACGTTCGACGATCTGGTCGCCTGTCTCGCCCGCGTCGATGTATCCGTCGAAGTGGTAGAGCATGACAAGACCGGCCGACTCCTGTGCGAGCGCCATGTCGACGACTGCCAGGCCCTTCGGCTCCCATGCGTACAAACCCTGCGGATCAAGCACAGTGACCGCTCCTCCTCGTGTTCGTACTGCACAACGCCCTCCAGGGCATGGGCATTCCCGCCCATGCCCCTGATCAGGCACCTCTTACGGGCTTTTCATGCACCGCTCCCCTGTGTCACCGGGAGAGTGTCCACGTCACGAGGACAGCACGCGCGCGTGGAGTGCGGTCACGGCCTTGCGGGCGGAGGAGAACGCGCCGTGCTGCCAGGCGTCGGTGTAGCTGAGCCAGTCGCCGGCGAAGTAGACGCGTCCGGTGGGGTCGTTGAGCGGCTTGTAGCGGACGTCGTCGGGGCCGCCCGGGGTGTCGTGCCACGCGGCCTCCAGGTGGGGCGTCTGACGCCAGTGGTGGGAGAAGGACGATGCCAGTTCGCTGCGGTACTTCTCCCCGTAGATCTTCACGCCCGCGGCCACCGCCCGCTCTTCCCGCCCCTTGGGGCTGAGCTTCGCGTAGGAGTCCGCGTTGTCGTCGTAGTTGTAGTACCCGATCAGGACGCCCCGCTCACCGTGGAATCCGTATGAAGGGTGCCAGATGTGGGTGACGTCCTGGTCGGTCTCGGTGATACCGCCGTAGATCCGGTGATCCAGCTCCCACCAACGGGACTTGTACTCCAGGCCGATCTTCGCGGCGGACGACGGGGTGATCGCCTCCAGCGCGGTCTGGACGCCGGTGCCGAGGTTGTGCGGGATCTGGGCGAGGATGTTGGGCGGCAGGGCGCCGACGCAGTAGTCGGCCTCGATCACCTTCGTACGGCCGCCCTGGGTGTAAGTGACGGAAACACCACTCCCCTTGTCCGTGATTTTCGAGACGGCCGCTCCCGTACGGATGCGATGCGCGCCGATCGCCCGGGTCAGGGCCTTCGGTATCTGGTCCATGCCGCCGACCGGCTGGAACATCAACATGGCCTGGTCGAAGCCGAATTCGAAGGAGAAGTAGCGGCCGACACCGCTGGCGAGGACCTCGGAGGCGGTGGGCACGTCCCCGAGCAGCACACCAGGAGTGCCCGCGGCGGCCGGAATGGTCGAGTACCCGCGGAAGTCACCGCCCTCATAGGTGAGTTTGTCCCCGAGCCCTCCCCAACCCTTGAGGAACTCGACGAGCCGCTCCTGGTCGGTGGCGGTCAACTCCTTGTCCAGGGCGCCCTTGTCCGTGGCCTTGGCGAGCAACTCCGAGACGTAGCCGTAGACATCGGCCTTGGCGGTGCGGTAGCGCTCGGGCTTGGTCATGCCGCTGGACTCGTTGTAGATGTACGCGTCCGCGTTGACGTTGGTGAACACCTGGATGGGGACACCGAGTTCACGGCAGTAGTCAAGGGTGACCATCCACTGCGGGATCCGCGCGGGGCCGCAGTTCATGTAGTGGCCGTCGGCGAAGCGGGCGGTCTGCCGGTTGCCGTAGAGGTCGGTCGTGGTGTCGCCGCCGCGGACGGTGAAGTTGCGGCCGCCGGTACGGTCCCTGGCCTCCAGGATCGTACAGTCGTAGCCGGCCTTGCCCAGTTCGTACGCCGTGGTCAGTCCGGCGATGCCACCGCCGACGATGACGACCTTGGCCGCGCCGCGTCCGGTGAGATGGAAGTCGCCGGCGCTCAGAGCACGGAAGGGCTGTTCCCGCTGGGCGGCCTGCGCGGTGGGGGCGAGTCCGAGGGCCCCCATGGTGGCGAACATCGTGCCCGCGCCACCGGTGAGGCCCACGTTCCGCAGAAATGCACGTCGGCTCTGGTTCCTTGCCATGGTCCGGCTCCCCTTCTCCGATCATGAATGACCGAGGCAGGGTCCCAACAGCCGGTTACGGCACGGCAGTTACTGATGTATCCCACAAGTTTCTGCAAGCCCGAGGAAACGCGCCCCTTCAGGGACGCGTGCCGAAGGGGCGCGGGGAACTGCGCGACCAGCCACAACGGACCGGCAGCCGTATGACGACCGTCCGCGCACACGACTGAGGGGCCGCACCTCGAAAGGTACGACCCCTCAGTCAAGAGCTACTGCTCAGTGATCAGCTCTGGCCGCCGGCCAGCTTCTCACGCAGGGCGGCAAGCGCCTCGTCGGACGCCAGGGCGCCAGAGGTGTCCGCACCCTCGGAGGAGTACGAACCGCCACCGCCGCCGCCACCGCTGGCCGCGGCCGGAGCCGCACCCGCCGTGTCGACACCCTCGGCCGCCGCCTGGGCGTCGGCCTCGCGGGACTTGATGACCTGCGCCTGGTGCTGCTCGAAGCGCTGCTGCGCCTCGGCGTACTGGGTCTCCCACACCTCGCGCTGGGATTCGAAACCTTCGAGCCAGTCGTTGGTCTCGGGGTCGAAGCCCTCGGGGTAGATGTAGTTGCCCTGGTCGTCGTACGACGCGGCCATGCCGTACAGCGTCGGGTCGAAGTCGACCGAGGCCGGGTCGGCACCGAAGGCCTCGTTGGCCTGCTTCAGCGAGAGGCTGATGCGACGACGCTCAAGGTCGATGTCGATGACCTTGACGAAGATCTCGTCGTTGACCTGGACGACCTGCTCCGGGATCTCCACGTGGCGCTCGGCCAGCTCGGAGATGTGCACCAGACCCTCGATGCCCTCGTCCACGCGGACGAACGCACCGAACGGAACCAGCTTCGTGACCTTTCCGGGCACGACCTGGCCGATCTGGTGGGTGCGGGCGAACTGCTGCCACGGGTCTTCCTGGGTCGCCTTCAGCGACAGGGAGACGCGCTCGCGGTCCATGTCGACGTCGAGGACCTCGACGGTGACTTCCTGGCCGACCTCGACAACCTCGGAGGGGTGGTCGATGTGCTTCCAGGACAGCTCGGAGACGTGGACCAGACCGTCGACGCCACCCAGGTCCACGAAGGCACCGAAGTTGACGATCGAGGAGACCACACCGGAACGGACCTGACCCTTCTGGAGGGTCGTGAGGAACGTCTGGCGGACCTCGGACTGGGTCTGCTCCAGCCAGGCACGGCGGGACAGGACCACGTTGTTGCGGTTCTTGTCCAGCTCGATGATCTTGGCCTCGAGCTCCTTGCCCACGTAGGGCTGGAGGTCGCGGACACGGCGCATCTCGACGAGAGAAGCCGGCAGGAAGCCACGGAGGCCGATGTCGAGGATGAGACCACCCTTGACGACCTCAATGACGGTACCGGTGACGATGCCGTCCTCTTCCTTGATCTTCTCGATGGTGCCCCACGCGCGCTCGTACTGTGCGCGCTTCTTCGAGAGGATCAGGCGGCCTTCCTTGTCCTCCTTCTGGAGAACAAGGGCTTCGATCTCGTCGCCGACCTTGACGACCTCGTTCGGGTCGACGTCGTGCTTGATCGAGAGCTCGCGGCTCGGGATGACACCTTCGGTCTTGTAACCGATGTCGAGGAGAACCTCGTCCCGGTCAACCTTGACGATGACGCCATCGACGATGTCACCATCGTTGAAGTACTTGATCGTCTCGTCGATCGCGGCGAGGAATGCTTCCTCGTCACCGATGTCGTTGACCGCAACCTGCGGGGTGGTGGCGGTGGTCTCGGTGCTGCTCGTCATGTGGGAAAGGGCTCCGGTACGGACATTGAAGTCGTAGGTACTGCTCACGCCGAGAGCCGTTTTCGCTTCGCTCTGCAGAAGGCCGGACAGCCAAGGAAGCGCCAGTCCGGAACACCAGGGTGTCCGGTTGGCGCCTCGAAAACCGAGGGGTCATACATACAGATGCGAGCGCAACCTGCTACGTCTGAGGTGCGCAGGCCCGCAGCGCAACTTGTAGCATACGGGGGCAGCCAGGCAGGGTCAATGCGCGAAGGCGCACACCCGGGGCGGATCGCCGCATACCCGGCACAAAACGTGTCCCGCGAGGCCACGCAGGCCTGAACCACCCCTTCAGTGACGCCGCCGGGGACAGCCGCACCGTAGAGGTGACGGAAGAGTACGACGAGGGAGCCGATCATCCAAGAGCCCGATGCGTTCGAGCCGGAAGCCACCCGACGTGACGCGGACGTCACCGAGAGTTCCCGGGCCAACCGGGGCTGGTGGGACCGGAACGCGGACGACTACCAGGTCGAACACGGCACGTTCCTCGGCGACGACCGCTTCGTGTGGGGCCCCGAGGGCCTCGACGAGGTGGAGGCCGAACTGCTCGGCCCGCCCGAGGAACTGAAGGGCAAGGACGTCCTGGAGATCGGCGCCGGCGCGGCCCAGTGCTCGCGCTGGCTGACCGCCCAGGGAGCCCGCCCGGTCGCCCTGGACCTCTCCCACCGCCAGCTCCAGCACGCGCTGCGGATCGGCGGATCGTTCCCTCTGGTGTGCGCCGACGCGGGCGCGCTGCCCTTCGCGGACAACTCCTTCGACCTGGCCTGCTCGGCGTACGGGGCGCTGCCGTTCGTCGCCGACCCGGTGCTGGTGCTGCGCGAGGTGCGCCGGGTGCTGCGGCCCGGCGGCCGGTTCGTCTTCTCGACCACGCACCCGATCCGCTGGGCCTTCCCCGACGAGCCGGGCCCCGAGGGCCTCACGGTCTCCGCCTCGTACTTCGACCGCACGCCGTACGTCGAGCAGGCCGACAACGGCAGCGCGGTCTACGTGGAGCACCACCGGACGATCGGTGACCGCGTCCGGGACATCGTGGCGGCGGACCTTCGCCTGGTGGACCTGGTCGAGCCGGAGTGGCCGTCCTGGAACACGGCCGAGTGGGGCGGCTGGTCGCCCCTGCGCGGCAACCTCATCCCCGGGACGACGATCTTCGTGTGCGAACGCGACCGCGAGAACAGCTGAAGGGAACGGCGGGCACGCGCGCGTAGAGGTCGTTCCGCACGGCGTACGACACTGGGGTCGTGATCCGCTACGACGCCCTCGACGCGCTGCCCGTCCGCAGTGCCCTGCCCGGACTCGACGCCGCCCTGGAGGCGGGCGGTGCGGCCGTGCTCGTCGCGCCGCCCGGCACCGGCAAGACGACGCTGGCGCCACTCGCGCTGGCCGGGCTGCTCGGCGAAGGGCCCGCGCGGCGGGTGGTCGTCGCCGAGCCGCGGCGGATCGCGGCGCGGGCGGCGGCCCGGCGCATGGCGTGGCTGCTGGGCGAGAAGGTCGGCGAGAGCGTCGGCTACACCGTGCGCGGCGAGCGGGTCGTCGGACGGCACGCACGCGTGGAGGTCGTCACGACCGGCGTGCTGCTCCAACGGCTGCAACGCGACCAGGAGTTGACCGGCGTCGACGCCGTGATCCTGGACGAGTGCCACGAACGGCACCTCGACGCGGACACGGTGGCCGCCTTCCTGGTCGACGTACGGGAGGCCCTGCGGCCCGAGTTGCGTCTGGTCGCGGCGTCCGCGACCACCGACGCGCAGGGCTGGGCCCGGCTGTTGGGCGGTGCGCCGGTGGTCGAGGCGGAGGGTGTCGCGTACCCGGTGGAGGTGGTGTGGACGCCTCCGGTACGTCCCGTACGACCGCCGCACGGGATGCGGGTGGACCCGGCGCTGCTCACGCATGTGGCGGCGACGGTGCGGCGGGCGCTGGGCGAGCGGGACGGGGACGTGCTGTGTTTTCTGCCCGGGGTCGGGGAGATCGCGCGCGTGGCCGGGCAGTTGGGCGATCTGGGCGGGGCCGAGGTGCTCCAGGTGCACGGGCGGGCACCGGCCGCCGTACAGGACGCGGTGTTGTCCCCGGGGGCGCGGCGGCGGGTCGTGCTCGCGACGTCCGTGGCGGAGTCCTCGCTGACGATTCCCGGTGTACGGGTGGTCGTCGACTCGGGCTTGGCTCGGGAGCCGCGAGTGGATCACGCGCGCGGGCTGAGCGCGTTGGCGACGGTACGGGCGTCGCAGGCGGCCGGACGGCAGCGGGCGGGGCGTGCCGGGCGTGAGGCACCCGGGGCCGTGTACCGGTGTTGGGCCGAGGCCGAGGATTCCCGCCTGCCGCGTTTTCCGGCGCCGGAGATCAAGGTGGCCGACCTGACGGCGTTCGCGCTTCAAGCGGCGTGCTGGGGGGATCCTGGGGCGTCGGGGCTGGCGTTGCTGGATGCGCCTCCCTCCGGGGCGATGGCGGCGGCTCGGGGTGTTCTGGCGGCCGTGGGTGCCGTCGACTCGGGTGGGCGGGCTACCTCACGGGGTGTGCAGCTGGCTCGGCTGGGTCTGCATCCTCGGCTGGGGCGGGCCTTGTTGGACTCGGGTCCGGCCGGCGCCGAGGTTGTCGCGCTGCTCAGTGAGGAGGCGCCGCGGGCTTACGGGGATGATCTTGCAGGGGCTTTGCGGAGTGCCCGGCGTGGAGGGGACGCCTATGCCGGACGGTGGCGTGCGGAGGTTCGGCGGCTACGGTCCGTGGGAGGGGAGATTTCCCACCAACCCACCCGAAACCCCGCACCGATGAAGGTGAACGTCGAGGCTTCGCCAGGTGTCGTAAGTGACGACGCGCTCGTCGGACTCGTCGCCGCCCTCGCCTACCCCGAACGTGTCGCCAAGGCCGACGGCGGTTCCTACCTCCTCGTCTCCGGCACCCGTGCCGAAGTCGGTGACGCCAGCGCCTTGCGCGGGGCGCCCTGGATCGCCGTCGCCGTGGCGGACCGACCGATCGGCAAAGGGCACGCACGCGTGCAGCTCGGGGCCGTGGTCGACGAGGACGCCGCCCGGTTCGCGGCCGGGGCGCTGCTCAGCGAGGTGGACGAGGTCCACTGGGCCGGCGGAGATGTCGTGGCCCGGCGCGTCGAGCGGCTCGGGGCCGTCGAGTTGGCGGTGCGGCCTCTGAAGAACGCCGACCCCGTTGCCGTACGGGATGCGCTTGTTGAAGGGCTGCGGCAGGAGGGGTTCGGGCTGTTGCGGTGGTCCGCCGATGCTCAAGTGTTGCGGCAGCGGCTGGCGTTCCTGCACCTGAATGTCGGGGAGCCCTGGCCCGATGTGTCCGACGAGGCGCTGCACGCGCGCGTGGACGAGTGGTTGGAGCCGGAGTTGGGGCGGGCGCGGCGGCGGGGGGATCTGGGGCGGATCGAGGCGGGGCAGGGGTTGCGGCGGTTGTTGCCGTGGGCCTCGGGGGACGCGGGGCGGTTGGACGAGTTGGCTCCGGAGCGGTTCCTCGTGCCGAGCGGGTCCAGAGTTCGGATCGACTACGGGAATCCCGAACAGCCCGTGCTCGCCGTCAAGTTGCAGGAGATGTTCGGGCTTCACGAGTCGCCGACCGTCGCCGGGGTGCCCGTGCTCGTGCATCTGCTGTCCCCCGCCGGGCACCCCGCCGCCGTCACGGCCGATCTCGCGTCCTTCTGGAAGGACGGCTACAAGGGCGTGCGGGCCGAGTTGCGGGGGCGTTATCCGAAGCATCCGTGGCCCGAGGATCCGGCTGCCGCCGAGGCCACGCGGTTCACGAACGCACGGCTCAGGCGTTGACCGGCTCCGGTTCGTGGACCTCCGTGGGGGCGGGGTCTCCTGGGCGCCTGCTGCGGGCCTCCAGGTAGAGGGAGAGCGCCAGCAGGAGGAGGCCGAGGGTCAGGAAGCCCCAGGGGAGGTAGGAGACCATCAGCAGGACGAGGGTGCGGTTGGACTTCACCAGGGCGACGGTGTGCTTGATGTAGTCCTCGCGCATCTTCACGTCACCGGCGAACGCCGTCACCTTGTCCCGGCCCCCCAGGAGAGTGCCGCCCCGCAGCTCCTCCTTGTGGATCTCCTCGCCGTAGACCGGTGCTCCGGTGACGGGTTCGACCCAGAACTTGCGGACCGTGGTGTACCAGCGGGTGGTTCCCGTCTTGGCGACGGACTCCGGGGTGATGCCCTTCACGGGCATGGTCCTGGGGAAGGGGACCTTGGTCCAGGGGATGGTCTGCTCGAAGTAGTAGACCTTGACGCCTCGGAAGTTCTGGGTGCCCTTGTAGTGGATGGGGTTGGTGGTGCGGGTCTGCGCGTCGAAGTACTCGTAGTCCCGCTTCTGGGTCAGGAACGGCCACTTGAACTCGATGCCGTCCCGTTTCACCGGGTCGCCGTCGACCATCTCGCCGGTGGCGTGGACGGGGTCCTGGGTGTGCGCGTCGAAGATGTAGCGCTCGGGGATGGAGGAGACCATCTTGCCGTCGGGGCCCTGGACGTAGGACAGGCCGTCCCAGACGACGACGTCGCGGCCGGCCGTCTTGTCGATCTTCTTGGCGGCCTCCACGTCGCCCTTGAGGGTCTGCACGATGGTGACCTTGGGGACCGTCTTGGCCTGCATGGTGCCGTAGTCGAGGAGGGTGGCGTTCTTCGCCTCCAGGACCATGTCCTGGTACTGGTTCGCCGGGATCTTGGCCAGGCGCGGGAAGGCGTACCAGCGCAGCAGCGGGGACAGCGCCGTGAAGAACACGGCGAGGGCGAGCAGGATCAGGCTGGCCTTGCGGCGCATCTCGGCCTCCTTCCCAGGGAGTTAAACGCTTGCGCAATCGTTTACGGGTGCGCGGGCACCGTCGTCAGCAGCGGTTTCGGGGAGGTCTTGCCCATCGGTGAGCCCATCGCGGTGACGGTCAGGACCAGCGCGAACGCGAGCACGAGTCCGGTCGCGGCGGCGATCAGGGCGCGCATGCCGGGCCTCCCGACAGACAGAAACCGAATGGATTCAGGAACTGATAGGTCGTCAGGTCCGGCACCGTAGCAACGCACGGGCGAGATGAGAACACGTTGCACACACGACAAAAGCGCCCGCCCGCCGAAGCGGAGGGGCGCCCTCGTCCTACGGTCGCGCAGCCGGACTACGCGCTCGGCGACGCGGACGGGCTCGGGCTCGCGCTCGGGCTGGACGACGAGGTGTCGGCCGCCGCCACGGTCAGTTCGACCGTGAGGGTCGCGCCGCCCGTCGTGGTGATCCGGAGCAGGAAGGTGCCGGTGGTGTCGTCGGCGTACAGCTTCGGCAGCTTGAGCAGGCCGTCGGCGTCCGTGGCCAGGCCCGTGAGGGTGCGTACGGTCTTGCCGTCCGCGTCCTTGAAGTAGGGGCCCTTGTCGTTCTCGGTGGCGTCGTCGGCGGCCTTGATGAGGGTCGCGGTGGCGGCGACCTTGTCGGCGACCGCGCCGTCGTTCGTGGCCTTCACCTCGACCTGGTCGGCGAACTCCCCGCCCGGGGTGCAGGTCAGCGCCGTGGTGCTGGTGCGGACCAGGGTGTCGGCGACGCGGGGCGTGACGCTGGCCGTGTAGTCGAGACCGGCGATCGTACGGCCGACGACGGTCGCGCGGACGGTGAAGTCACCGGTGGTCTCGCCGGCTTGGAGGGCGGGGGCGACGGCCACACCGGAGGCGTTGGTGGTGACCGCGGCTACCTTCTCGCCGCCGACGAACGTGGCGTCGGTGGTCCCGACGATCGTGAACCGGATCCTGACCTTGCCGACAGCCTTGCCGGCCGAGGTCTCGGCGCTGGTGCTGATCTTCTTGCTGAACTGGTCGCCCGCCATCGCGGTGAGCTTCGCCGTGCCCGCGTCCGCCAGCTTGGCCACCGTGTCGGTGGGGGTCGGCGTGGGCGTCGGGGTGCCCGGCGTGGAGGGGGTCGTCGGGGTCGTCGGAGTGCTCGGCGTGGAGGGGCTCGTCGGGGTGCTCGGAGTCGACGACGAGGGCGGAGTCGTAGGACTGGACGGGGAGTTGTCGTCGCTGCGGCCCGACGGCACGGTGCCCGTGCCGTCCGGGACCGAGTGGGTGCCCTTGCGGTAGTACTCCAGCCAGGACAGGACCGTGTTCAGGTAGTCCGTCGAGTTGTTGTAGCTGAGGATCGCGCTGCGCAGGCCCGCGTCGGTCGACAGGTTCCAGTCGTTGCGGCAGAGGTAGTGGCCGGCGGCGAGCGCGGCGTCGTAGACGTTGTTGGGGTCCTTGACCCCGTCACCGTTGCCGTCGCGTCCCGCCCAGGCCCAGGTGGACGGGATGAACTGCATGGGTCCGACGGCCTGGTCGTACGTGCTGTTGCCGTCGTACAGGCCGTGGTCGGTGTCCTTGATGAGCGCGAAGCCGTTGCCGTCGAGCGCAGGGCCGAGGATCTTGGAGGTCGTGGTGCCGTCGGCGTCGACCTGGCCGCCGCGGGCCTGGCCGGACTCCACCTTGCCGATGGCGGCGAGGAGTTGCCAGGGCAGGTTGCAGCCGGGCTTGGAGGAGGCGAGTTCGGTCTCGGCCTTCTTGTAGGCGTCGAGGATGGTCGCCGGGATGCCGGCCTCGGCCTCGCCGACCGAGACCGGGGTCCCTATGGAGGGCGACTGGCTGTCGCTCGGGCTCGGGTTGGGGCTGCTCAGGGGCGGGAGGTCCGTGTAGTACGGCGAGTCTCCGGTGGCGCTGTGGTCGGTGCTCCCGTCGGGCGTCGCCTGGCCGGTGGCGAGCGTTCTGTGGCCGCCGGTCACCGCCGGAGCCTGGGACGCGGACAGTGCCGCGACCGCTGCCGCGGCCACCGCCGTCGTCGCCGCACCCTTGCGCAGCCGCCTGCCGAAATGCGCCGTCATGGAGTGAACCCCTCCCAGGGACGCCCGAGCGCCCGTCCTTGTCTGTTGCCTCTGCGCCTGTTGTGACGGTCGACCCGCCTCGCAGGTTGCCCTCGTGGTGCTTTTCGGATGGTGTGTACTTCTGTTCCGGTGCCTCCGCCCGCCCGTGCTCCCCTGCGCGGGGACCCAGGCGACCCTACGACAACTTGCTTTGCACGGGCACCCGTTCGTGACCGTTATTCACCGCCTGGCCATATGCCGATGTCTCCTACGGGGAGCCCTGTTGCCGTTCACTTTGAGTCATGCCGCCGCCGTACTGCCCGCCGTGCGCGGCGACGGGAGGGGGCGCGGCCGTCTCGTACCGGCGGTGCTGGTGGCGGGTTCCTTCGCTCCCGACATGACGTACTACGCGGCGAGCGCGGTCCCCGGGGCGATGGAGTTCGGGGAGGTCACGCACTCCTTCCGGGGCGTCTTCACGGTCGACGTCGCGATCACCTGGGCGACGGTCGGGCTGTGGCTGCTCCTGCGCGAACCCCTGGTGGCCCTGCTCCCGCGCGCCCGTCAGCCCCGGACGGCGACCCTGTCGCGCTGCGGCGCTCCACGCGCGCGTGCGACCCCGTCACTGGCCGCGTGGTGGTACGTCTCCGCGGTCCTCGGCGGCCTGACCCACGTCGTGTGGGACGCGTTCACGCACCACGACCGGTGGGGCGTACGGCTGTTCCCCGTCCTCGACCGGGAGTTGGGCGGCCGGCCTCTGTTCTCGGCCCTCCAGTACGGTAGTTCGGCGCTCGGCGCGCTGCTGATCACCGCGTTCGTGGTGCGTGCGCTACGACGGGTTCCGGCCGCCGAGCCGGTGGGGGTACCCGTGCTGTCGGTACGGGACCGGTGGGTGGCCGGGATCGTCCTGGCCGCCTGCGCCCTGATCGCGGCAACGGAACGGGCATCGACCTGGTGGGCCTACTGGGGTTCGACGGCAACCCCCTGGGACCTGATCCCGACCGTGTGCTTCGGCGCGGGGGCGGGACTGGTGCTGGGCGTGCTGCTGTACGCGGCCGGTGTCCGCGTGTGGCGTCCGGCGACGACCGGGGTGCCTGGCGACCCGGACGGGGTCAGCGCGGGGCGGAGCCGCCGGGCCGGCTCACGCTGAGCACGGTAACCCGGAGATCACGCGGAGGGCCGAGGGGCGGCGCGAGGCGACACGGTCACGCGGAGCCGTCCGGCGGGGTCGCGATGAACACCGTCATGGTGTGCGCGGCGGGTGACCTCGGGAGGCGGCTGAGGACGAGGTCCAGGTAGCTGCGCCCCAGGTCGGCCCAGAGCCGCAGGACGGGGGTGCCGGTGGGGGTGATGGCGGGTCCCTGGGGGTGTCTGGCTTGTTCCCGGGGGTCTACGTCCGTGTCGTCCCGACGCGTCAGGCGGCGCCGAAGGCCTGCGGCCGTGTGCTGGACGGCCATCGCGAGGTCGGCGGGAATGCGGGCGGTGCTTGCGCCGACCGCGAGGGCCGGGACCGGCGGGCGGGGCGTCACCTGGGCGGCAGCGGCGTTCGCTGCCTGTATTCGGGTCCGCGCCCGACCCGTCCGGCGATGGAGCATGCGTATACCCATGCCCGCATCCTTACGGCCGTGGGGGGCGCGGGGCGCTTCCGGCGGGGCCACGCGGGTGACGGGCCCTCCGGGGGTTGGGCGGGGGCTTGTGTGGGCCGGGGGTTGGTCTTGGTGCCGGGATCGTTTCGTTGCCCTGCGGACGGCCCGGGAGGGGACGGGGCATGTGCCGACTGGGATGGGGTGCGGTGCGGTGCCCTGCGGGCCGCCCAGGAGGGGGTGTTTCGCGGGTGTGGCGCCGTGGGGGGTTAGGTTGTTTTGCAGGTGCTGCGGCGTGGGGGCTGGTCGCGCAGTTCCCCGCGCCCCTTTGGGGTGCTGGTCCTCGGGGGGGGTTGTCCTGCGGGTCGGATCGAAGTGCCCGGGGGTGACGTAGCGGGGGGGCAGTGCGGTACCGCCTGCTCTGCCGCAGTGGGTGTTCGCGGCATCGCGGCGGGGCTTTCGTGCGGGTCGGGTCAGCGAACAGAGAGGGCGGGCCGCGCCAGCGGATGTTCGCGGCATCGCGCCGGAGTGTTCGTGCGGGCCGGGTCGGAGAACCGAGGGCGGGGCAGCGTCGGTGGGCCCGTCGTGAGGGAGGGAGGCGCGAGACACGACCTGCGCCCACCACGCCACCCGGGCCGGCACATGGACGGGAGACGACCAGCCCCCGCCACCCCACCCCGGCCAGCTCACTCCCACCCACCGGCCGGAGAAACCCCCCGCACAACCCCCGCCCAACCGCCGGAGGCTAGTGCGCGGCCGACTCCCAGTCCGGGCCCACGCCCACCGAGACGTCCAGCGGTGCCCGGAGATGGACCGCGCCGGCCATCGCGTGGCGGACGAGTTCCTCTGTGGCCGTTCGTTCGCCGGGGGCGATCTCCAGGACGATTTCATCGTGGACCTGGAGGAGCATGCGGGACTTGAGGTCGGCCTCGCGCAGGGCGGTGTCGACCTTGAGCATGGCCATCTTGACGATGTCCGCCGCGGTGCCCTGGATCGGGGCGTTGAGCGCCATGCGCTCGGCGGCCTCACGGCGCTGGCGGTTGTCGCTGTTGAGGTCCGGGAGGTAACGGCGGCGGCCGAAGAGGGTCGCCGTGTAGCCCGTCGCCCTCGCCTCGTCGACCGCGCGGCGCAGATAGTCCCGTACGCCGCCGAAGCGCTCGAAGTACGTGTCCATCAGGACCCGTGCCTCGCCCGCGTCGATGTTCAGCTGCTGGGAGAGGCCGAAGGCGGACAGGCCGTAGGCGAGGCCGTACGACATGGCCTTGATCTTGCGGCGCATCTCCGCGTCGACCGCGGAACCCTCGACCGAGAACACCTGGGACGCGACCGTGGTGTGCAGGTCCTCGCCCGAGGTGAACGCCTCCAACAGGCCCTCGTCCTCGGAGAGATGGGCCATCACGCGGAGCTCGATCTGGCTGTAGTCCGCGGTCATCAGGGACTCGTAGCCCTCACCCACCACGAAGCCCCGGCGGATCGCCCTGCCCTCGTCCGTGCGGACCGGGATGTTCTGGAGGTTCGGGTCCGTGGAGGAGAGGCGGCCTGTCGCAGCGACCGTCTGGTTGAAGGTGGTGTGGATGCGGCCGTCCGTCGCGACGGTCTTGATCAGGCCTTCTACGGTGACGCGCAGCTTCGCCTGTTCGCGGTGGCGGAGCATGATGACCGGCAGTTCGTTCTCGGTCTGGTTGGCCAGCCAGGCCAGGGCGTCCGCGTCCGTCGTGTAGCCGGTCTTCGTCTTCTTGGTCTTGGGCAGGCCGAGTTCGCCGAAGAGGACTTCCTGGAGCTGCTTGGGCGAGCCGAGGTTGAACTCGTGCCCGGCCGCCGCGTGCGCCTCCTTCACCGCCTGCTGGACGGCGCCGGCGAACATCTGCTCCATGGCTTCGAGGTGTGCCTTGTCGGCCGCGATGCCGGACCGCTCCAGGCGGGCCAGCAGGATCGAGGTGGGCAGCTCCATGTCACGCAGCAGGTCGGCCGCGCCGACCTCCTGGAGGCGTTCGCCGAAGGCGTCCCCGAGGTCGAGGATCGCTCGGGCCTGCACCATCAGGGCGTCCGCCTCGGCACCGTCGTCCGCGCCGAAGGCGAGCTGGCCGTCGGCCGTTGCGGCGGGGGCCAGTTCGCGGCCGAGGTACTCCAGGGACAGCGCGTCCAGGTCGAAGGAGCGGCGGCCGGGCTTGACCAGGTAGGCGGCGAGCGCGGTGTCCATGGAGATGCCGGCGATCGTCCAGCCGTGCTCGGCGAAGACCCGCATCGCGCCCTTGGCGTTGTGGAACACCTTGGGGCGGTCGGCGTCGGACAGCCAGGCCGAGAACGCGTTCTCGTCGCTCTCGTCCAGCTCGGCGGGGTCGAACCAGGCGGCCGCTCCCCCGGCGGTGGCGAGCGCGACCTCGGTCACCGAACCGGAGCCGAGCGCCCAGGTGTCGACGGTGGCGACGCCGAGCGGCTCGGTGCCGTAGTCGGCCAGCCAGCCGGTCAGTTCGCCGGTGGAGAGGACCGAGCCGTCGACCGCCACACCGCTCTCGGCGGGCGGGGTCGCGTCGGCCTCCTCGTTGCCCGGGTCGACGGCCAGCAGGCGCTCGCGCAGCGACGGGTTGCGGATCTCCAGGGTGTCGAGAACCATCGCGAGGGCCGTGCGGTCGTACGGAGCGCGCTCCAGGTCGAGGACCGTCTTGGGCAGCTCGACGTCCTTGACCATCTCGGTGAGGCGGCGGTTGAGCTTGACCGCGTCCAGGTGGTCGCGGAGGTTCTGCCCGGCCTTGCCCTTGACCTCGTCGACGCGCTCCACCAACTCGTTGAACGAACCGAACTGGTTGATCCACTTCGCGGCGGTCTTCTCGCCGACGCCGGGGATGCCCGGGAGGTTGTCGGACGGGTCGCCGCGCAGCGCCGCGAAGTCCGGGTACTGGGCGGGCGTCAACCCGTACTTCTCGACGACCTTCTCCGGAGTGAACCGGGTCAGCTCGGAGACGCCCTTCGTCGGGTACAGGACCGTGGTGTGGTCGGACACCAGCTGGAAGGAGTCGCGGTCGCCGGTGACGATCAGCACGTCGAAGCCCTCGGCCTCGGCCTGGGTGGCGAGCGTGGCGATGACGTCGTCGGCCTCGAAGCCGTCGACCGCGAACCGCGGCACGTGCATCGTGTCGAGCACCTCGCCGATCAGCTCGACCTGGCCCTTGAACTCGTCCGGGGTCTTGGAGCGGTTCGCCTTGTACTCGGTGAACTCCTCGGAGCGCCAGGTCTTGCGGGACACGTCGAAGGCCACCGCGAAGTGCGTGGGCGCCTCGTCGCGCAGGGTGTTGGCCAGCATCGACGCGAAGCCGTAGATCGCGTTCGTCGGCTGGCCCGTCGCGGTCGTGAAGTTCTCCGCGGGCAGCGCGAAGAACGCGCGGTAGGCCAGCGAGTGCCCGTCCATCAGCATCAGCCGTGGACGGTCTCCGCCGGAGGTGTTCCCGGAGGTCTTGTCGGTCTTCTTCGATGCTGTCTCTGCCACGACCCCGATCCTGCCACGCCCCACTGACAGTCTGAGTCACGGTCGCCGCGTCGGAGGTCCCGGTCGCGACGGCGGGCTCGCGCCGGGGGTGGCGGAAGTCGCCGCCGCGGCGGCGCGAGCGGCGGCCGAAATCGTCGCGGCCCGCAGCGTGGAGGCGCATGCGGAGGCGGGGGTGGAGGCAGTCCGCGGAGGCGAGTCCACGGAAGACGAAGGCGGTGAGCCCGGTCGCCTCGCGGCAACGGTCGTAGGAAAACCGGTCCCCGTGACCGCGCGGCCACGCGCGCGTGAAACGTGAGAAAAGAGGTCCTGCCTATGCGAGATACGGAGGCGATCGGCCACGCGCGCGTGCATGAGGTCGCAGAGGTCACCGTCGCCGCGCGTGAAGGGGTCCCCGTCGCCGCGGCGGACCCGGCCGGACGCGTCCCGCCCCGCCCCGCCGCCATGAAGATCGGCCGGACCGGCACCGCCCGCCGCAGCACAGGCCGGCCGGACGGCAGCACCCGCGGCGGCGAAGACCGCCTGACCAGCGGCACCCGCAGTGGCGAGGAGCCGGACAAGCCCGCCCCACCCCTCCCCGCACCACTCCTCGTCCTGCCCCGCCCTACTCCTCCCCCGCACCACCCCCGCCCTGCACCATTCCTCCCCCTCACCACCCCCGTCCCGCCCCACTCCTCCCCCGCACCACCCCGGCCCCACCCCGCTCCTCCTCCCCCCACCTCACACACCCCCCACCCCCACCCCACCCCCCGAACCCATAGATCCCACGAACCGACCTCGGCGCTGTCACTACCCCGTGCGAGGATCGGAGACGTAGCGCACATGTGCCAGTGAAGGAGGGCCCGCGATGGCCACGAAGCCGCCCAAGGGTGATCCGGTCCAGGACGCCCCGCAGGTCACCGAGCCCAAGCACGCCGCGGCCGGACTTCCGGCGATCGGGCACACGTTGCGCATCGCCCAGCAGCAGATGGGGGTCAAGCGCACCGCGTTGACGCTGCTGCGGGTCAATCAGAAGGACGGCTTCGACTGCCCGGGCTGCGCCTGGCCGGAGCCGGACCACCGGCACGCGGCGGAGTTCTGTGAGAACGGCGCGAAGGCGGTCGCCGAGGAGGCCACCCTGCGCCGGGTCACCCCGGAGTTCTTCGCGGCCCACCCGGTGGCCGATCTCGCGACCCGCAGCGGGTACTGGCTGGGCCAGCAGGGGCGCCTGACGCATCCCATGTATCTCCCCGAAGGGGCCGAGCACTACGAACCGGTCTCCTGGGAGCGTGCCTTCGACATCGTCGCGGAGGAGATCGCCGTCCTCGGCTCCCCCGACGAGGCGCTGTTCTACACCTCGGGGCGGACCAGCAACGAGGCCGCGTTCCTGTACCAGTTGTTCGCGCGGGAGCTGGGCACCAACAACCTGCCCGACTGCTCCAACATGTGCCACGAGTCGAGCGGTTCGGCCCTGAACGAGACGATCGGCATCGGCAAGGGCAGCGTCCTCCTGGAGGACCTCTACCAGGCCGACCTGATCGTCGTCGCCGGCCAGAACCCGGGCACCAACCACCCGCGCATGCTCTCCGCCCTGGAGAAGGCCAAGGCCAACGGCGCGAAGATCATCAGCGTCAACCCACTGCCCGAGGCGGGCCTGGAGAAGTTCAAGAACCCGCAGACCCCCCAGGGCATGCTCAAGGGCGCCGCCCTCACCGACCTGTTCCTGCAGATCCGCATCGGCGGCGACCAGGCCCTCTTCCGTCTCCTGAACAAGCTCATCCTTGAGACGGAGGGTGCGGTCGACCAGCCCTTCATCGACGAACACACCCACGGCTACGAGGAGTTCGCCGCCGCCGCGCGGGACGCCGACTGGGACGAGACGCTCCTCGCCACCGGGCTGACCCGCCCGGAGATCGAGAAGGCCCTGGAGATGGTCCTCGCCTCCGAGCGCACCATCGTGTGCTGGGCGATGGGCCTCACCCAGCACAAGCACGCCGTCCCGACCATCCGCGAGGTCGTCAACTTCCTTCTGCTGCGCGGCGACATCGGCCGCCCCGGCGCCGGCGTGTGCCCTGTACGCGGCCACAGCAACGTCCAGGGCGACCGCACGATGGGCATCTTCGAGCGGCCCGCACCCGCCTTCCTGGACGCCCTGGAGAAGGAGTTCGGCTTCGCCCCGCCGCGCGAGCACGGCTACGACGTCGTCGCCGCGATCCGCGCCCTGCGCGACGGCGACGCGAAGGTCTTCTTCGCCATGGGCGGCAACTTCGTGTCCGCGTCCCCCGACACCGAGGTCACCGAAGCCGCCATGCGGCGCGCCAGCCTCACCGTGCACGTGTCGACGAAGCTCAACCGCTCGCACGCCGTCACGGGCGCGCGTGCCCTCATCCTGCCCTGCCTGGGACGCACCGAGCGCGATCTCCAGGGCGGCGGCGAGCAGTTCGTGACCGTCGAGGACTCCATGGGCATGGTGCACGCCTCCCGTGGCCGCCTGGAGCCCGCGAGCGCCGACCTGTTGTCGGAGCCGGCCATCGTGTGCCGCCTCGCCCGCCGCGTCCTCGGCGATGAATCCCGCACGCCCTGGGAGGAGTTCGAGAAGGACTACGCGACGATCCGCGACCGCATCGCCCGCGTGATCCCCGGCTTCACCGACTTCAACGCGCGCGTGGCCCACCCCGGGGGCTTCGCCCTCCCGCACGCCCCGCGCGACGAGCGCCGCTTCCCCACCGCGACCGGCAAGGCCAACTTCACCGCCGCGCCCGTCGAGTACCCCGAACTCCCCGAAGGGCGCCTGCTGTTGCAGACGCTGCGCTCGCACGACCAGTACAACACCACGATCTACGGCCTCGACGACCGCTACCGGGGCATCAAGAACGGCCGCCGGGTCGTCATGGTCCACCCCGACGACGCCGACCGGCTCGGGATCGCCGACGGGTCGTACGTCGATCTGGTCGGCGAGTGGAAGGACGGCGTGGAGCGGCGGGCGCCCGGTTTCCGGGTCGTGCACTATCCGACGGCCCGGGGCTGCGCCGCCGCCTACTACCCCGAGACCAACGTCCTGGTCCCCCTGGACGCCACCGCCGACACAAGTAACACCCCGGCCAGCAAGTCCGTCGTCGTACGTCTGGAACAATCAACGACCGACTGAGCGTTCGCTCAGTCGTCGGTCAGGTGCACCGGCCAGGCGTAGGACGAACGGAGTCGGCTCCATGGGCGAGCAGCAGCACGGGAAGTTCCCGCAGGACGTCATCGACGAGTACTCGGCACTCGGCATCGACCTGGTCGCCCTCTTCTCCGCGGGGCACCTCGGCACCCGGATGGGCGTGGAGATCGTCGAGGCGTCCGCCGAGCGCGTCGTCGGCACCATGCCGGTCGAGGGGAACACCCAGCCGTACGGACTGCTGCACGGGGGCGCGTCCGCCGTCCTGGCCGAGACCCTCGGCTCGCTCGGGTCGATGCTGCACGGCGGCAGCACGAAGCTCGCCGTCGGCGTCGACCTCAACTGCACCCACCACCGCGGCGCCCGCTCCGGCCTCGTCACCGGCGTCGCCACCCCCGTGCACCGGGGCCGCTCGACGGCGACGTACGAGATCGTGATCAGTGACGAGGACGGGCGACGGGTGTGCACCGCGCGGCTTACCTGCATGCTGCGGGACATCAAGCCGGGCGACCCGATCCCCGCGCGCACCGCGAACTGACAGCCCGGCGCGAGCCGTTCGCGGCCGGGTCCACGCGCACGCCGCGAACCAGCCCAGGACCGGAGGATCTCGACCTCGTCTTCCGCACCCCCGTCCGCTCCCCTACCGTTTCCCCATGAGGCTGCCGGCATGAGCGGTATCGGGCCCGTCGAATCCGTCGACTCACCGGAGAGAGACGGGAGTTACGAAGTCATCGGGGGTGACTCGCCCCGCCTGGGCGACCGTTGGCACACCCTGCCGCAGCGCACCCGCAGGACCGTGCTCACGGCGGGCACGGTCGCCGCCGTGGCCGTCGGAGCCGTCCTCCTGCCGCCCTTCCACGACGGGCGGCAGGACGACCCGACCCCGCCCGTCCCGTGGCCCGCGAACATCACCGAATGGCGCTACACCGGGCTCGCCCAGACCACCGACACCCCCACCACGACCGGCTTCTTCCGCTTCGCGGTCACCGTGGACAGCGGGCCCCCCGTCGCCATACGGGTCATCGGCGCCGCCTTCGACGGCCTCACCGCCCAGGCCGTCCCGGCCCCCTCCTTCACCGTCCGCACCGGGGCGACCCGCCGCGTCACGGTGGAGATATCGGTTTCCGACTGTTCGGGACTGCCCCTGAATGCGGACCTCGCCTTTCTGGACGTAACGCTGCGTAACACGCGCGCAATACAACACCACAGTTTCATCTTCGGCAGCGCCTACTCCAAGGACCTTTCCCAGCTCCTCCACAGGGCCTGCGGCACGACAAAGGCCAGGCCAGGCCCGCGGCCAAGCGGAAGTGCAGGTTCTCAAAATGTGGACCGCGGCTGAATTCCGCCAAACCGGCCGAGACCCACCCTCCACGATCCCCGCCAACCTGCACGTCATAACAAGAAAGTCACAAGCCAGCGCACGACGATGCCCATGCCCACAGACCGGGCTTAGAGTCACGGCCAGTCACCGCTCCATCGGGAGTTGGGTACCAGCGCAGCACCTTGCCGCTCCACACCGGGGCGACTGTGCCTGCGGAAAGGACTGATTGTGCGACAGCGTTCTTTGGTGATACTGACCTCCGTTCTCACGACCGGAGCTCTGACCCTCACCGCGTGCGGCTCCCGGGACAGCGGCAGCAAGAGCGACAGCGGGTCGACCACCCTGACCATCGGTGTCGACGCCCCCCTGTCCGGCGAGAACTCCACCACCGGTCTCGGCATCCAGTACGGCGTCCAGATCGCCGTCGACGACGCCAACAAGAACAACTGGGTCCCCGGCGTCAAGTTCAAGGTCAAGGCCCTGGACGACAAGGCGCAGCCCGCCACCGGCCAGTCCAACGCCACCGCCTTCACCGGCGACAGCAACGTGGTCGGCGCCGTCGGCCCGCTGAACTCCGGCGTGGCCCAGTCGATGCAGCAGGTGTTCGCCTCGGCCAACATGGTCGAGATCTCCCCGTCGAACACCAACCCCGCCCTGACCCAGGGCAAGGACTGGACGACCACCAAGACGCGGCCGTACAAGACGTACTTCCGCACCGCCACCACCGACGCCCTCCAGGGTGCCTTCGCCGCCGACTACGCGTACAACGGCCTCAAGAAGAAGAAGGCCTTCGTAGTCGACGACAAGCAGACCTACGGCGCCGGCCTGGCCGGGATCTTCAACGGTGCCTTCAAGAAGCTGGGCGGCTCCATCGCGGGCACCGACCACGTCAACACCGGCGACACCGACTTCAGCTCGCTCGTCACCAAGATCAAGAACTCCGGCGCCGACCTGCTCTACTACGGCGGCCAGTACGACGAGTCGGAGAAGATCACCAAGCAGCTCAAGGGCGCCGGGGTCAAGATCCCGCTGTTCGGCGGTGACGGCATGTTCGCCACCACCTACATCCAGACCGCGGGCAAGGCGGCCGAGGGCGACCTCGCCACCTCCGTCGGTGTCCCCGCCGACACCCTGCCCGCCGCCAAGCAGTTCATCGCGACCTACAAGGCCAAGGGCTACAAGGGTGACTACGGCGCCTACGGTGCCTACGCCTACGACGCCGCCACCGCCATCATCAAGGCAGTGAAGGCCGTCAAGGACGCCAACAGCGACAAGCTGCCCGCCAGCAACGACCTCCGTTCCAAGGTCGTCGACGCCGTACAGAAGTCCGACTTCGAGGGCATCTCCGGCAAGGTCGCCTTCGACCAGTACGGCGACACCACGAACAAGCAGCTCACCGTCTACCAGGTCACCAACGGCGCCTGGAAGGCCGTGAAGACCGGCACGTTCAACGGCAGCTGACCACACCAGCTCCAGCACCACCGCACCACGGGCCGCGCGGAAGGAGGATCCCGACCGCGCGGCCCGTTGTCACACCCCCCCACCCCCAGGCACGCGATCTGTGCACACGACCACCAGCGACAATGGAGGCCACGCGGTGAACACCCTGCCGCAGCAGCTGGCCAACGGGCTGCTCCTAGGCTCGATGTACGGGCTGATCGCCATCGGCTACACGATGGTGTACGGCATCGTCCAGCTCATCAACTTCGCGCACGGCGAGATCTTCATGACCGGGGCCTTCGGCGCCCTCACGGTCTACGCCTACATCCTGCCCGACGGCACCGCGATGGTGGTCGCCGTACCACTCATGCTGATCGGCGGCGGAATCGTCTCCGTCCTCGTCGCGGTGGGGGCAGAACGGTTCGCCTACCGCCCCCTGCGGCAAGCACCACGGCTGGCGCCCCTCATCACCGCCATCGGCCTCTCCCTGTCACTCCAGGAACTCGTCCGGAACTTCTACCCGGGCGCCGACAAGGCCCGTTCCTTCCCCAGCCTCGACGGCAACCACGACATCGGCTCCGTCACCATCTCGGACGCCGACATCTTCCTGGTCATCGCCGCCATCGTGTGCATGTCCGGCCTCGCCTGGTTCGTCCGCAAGAGCCGCACCGGCCGCGCCATGCAGGCCACCGCGCAGGACCCGGACACCGCCCAGCTCATGGGCATCGACACCAACCGCATCATCGTCATAGCCTTCGCCATCGGCGGCTTCTTCGCCGCCGTAGCAGCCGTCTCCTACGGCCTGAAGTACGGCAACATCGACTACCGCATGGGCTTCCTGATGGGCCTCAAGGCCTTCACCGCGGCCGTCATGGGCGGCATCGGCAACATCTACGGCGCCATGCTCGGCGGAGTCGTCCTCGGCGTCGCCGAGACCCTCGCCTCCGCCTACATCAGCCACATCCCCGGCATGGAACAGCTCGGCGGGTCCAGCTGGGCCAACGTCTGGGCCTTCTGTCTCCTCATCCTCGTACTGCTGTTCAGGCCACAGGGCCTGCTCGGCGAACGCGTCGCGGACAGGGCGTGATCACATGACCGAGACGACCAAGACCCCGGCCACCCCGCCCGCCGACGACGCCACCCCCGCGCCCGCGCACAAGGGCCTCATCCCGATGCCCGCCGCAGCGGCCCGCGGCCTCACCCTCGGCGGCGGCATCGCCACCGTCGTCTCCGCGTTCCTCGCCTGGACGTGGACCTCGGACTTCCCCGGCGACCTCACGGTCTACGGCTACCCCGGCGGCCTCCAATGGCTCACCGTCGTGGGCGGCCTCCTCGTGGCCCTCTTCTCCCTCGCCGGATACGGCATCCGCGGCCTCGGCTGGCTCACCCCCGTCGGCGCCACCGGACCCACCCTCCTCACCGCACTCGGCGCCTTCGCCACCACCTGGTACACGGTCATCGCGATCGCCGTACAGCTCGGCGGATTCGTCAACCTCGAACCCGGCGCGTTCATCGCCGCGGTCGCCTCCCTCGCCACGGTCATCGGCGCCTTCGGCCTGCCCGCCGGCGAAGGCGCGACCCAGAGGGCGAAGGAAGCGTCCGGCTCCTACCTCGCCATCCACGGCCGCTCCCGGTGGCGGCTCGTCCTCGCAGGCGTCAAGTTCCTCAACGCCTACATCGGCAAGCCCGCCACCATCCCCGCCGCCGCGCCGACCGCCCCCTGGATCCAGCGACTCGTCATCACGATCGTCGCCGCCCTCGCCCTCACCGTCTTCGCCTACGGCATCGACGCCGAGGACCAACTCTTCGTCGGCTTCCTCATCGTGGTCGTCTTCACCACCTGGGCCCTGCACAGCGCCGGCCTCTTCGACCGCTTCAGCCACCTCACGGCCGCCAACCGCAGCTTCGCCCTCGCCATGGGCTTCGTCGCCGCGATCGGCTTCCCCTTCACCCAGACCAATGACCACTACGCCAACCTCGGCGTCAACATCCTGATCTTCGGCACCGTCGCCCTCGGCCTCAACATCGTCGTCGGCCTCGCCGGACTCCTCGACCTCGGCTACGTCGCCTTCCTCGGCGTCGGCGCCTACACCGCCGCCCTGGTCTCCGGCTCCGAGTTCTCCAAGTTCTCCGGCGTCCAGTTCCCCTTCTGGGCCGCCGCCCTCACCGGCGCAGCCGCCAGCCTGATCTTCGGCGTCCTCATCGGCGCCCCCACCCTGCGGCTGCGCGGCGACTACCTCGCCATCGTGACCCTCGGCTTCGGAGAGATCTTCCGTATCTCCGTCAACAACATGGACGGCGTCTCCGGCCCCGACATCACCAACGGCCCCAACGGCATCCCGTCCATCCCCGACCTGTCGTTCTTCGGCTTCAACTTCGGCCAGAACCACGACATCGCCGGATTCACCATCGGCCGGTTCGCCAACTACTACCTGCTCATGGTCCTCATCAGCGCCCTCGTCGTCACGATCTACCGCCGCGCCTCGGACTCCCGCATCGGCCGGTCCTGGATCGCCATCCGCGAGGACGAGACCGCCGCCACCGCCATGGGCATCAACGGCTTCCGCGTCAAGCTCATCGCCTTCGCCCTCGGCGCCACCCTCGCCGGCCTCGCCGGCACGGTCAGCGCCCACGTCACCTACAGCGTGGTGCCGAACCCGTACCAGTTCGCCGGAGCGGCCCCGCCCAACTCCGCGTTCCTGCTGGCCGCCGTCGTCCTCGGCGGCATGGGCACCGTCTCCGGACCCTTCCTCGGCGCCGCCCTGCTCTACCTGCTCCCGGAGAAGCTCGTCGCCCTCCAGGACAAGTCGCTCCTCGCCTTCGGCATCGCGCTCATCCTCCTGATGCGCTTCCGCCCCGAAGGAATCATCCCCAACCGCCGACGCCAGCTCGAATTCCACGAGACCGGCCAACTCGACGTACCGGACACCACGACCCTGACCGACGAACCGGCCATCACCAAGGCAGGGGCGTAGAGAGCCATGACGACACCTGTACTCGAAGCCCGTGACGTCACCATGCGCTTCGGCGGCCTCACCGCCGTCCGTTCCGTCGACTTCACCGTCAACGCCGGCGAGATCGTAGGCCTCATCGGCCCCAACGGCGCCGGCAAGACCACCTTCTTCAACTGCCTCACCGGCCTCTACGTCCCCACCGAGGGCACGGTCTCCTACAAGGGCACGGTCCTCCCGCCGAAGCCCCACCTGGTCACCAAGGCCGGCATCGCCCGCACCTTCCAGAACATCCGTCTGTTCGCGAACATGACGGTCCTGGAAAACGTCCTCGTAGGCCGCCACACCCGCACCAAGGAAGGCCTCTGGTCGGCCCTCCTGCGCGGCCCCGGCTTCAAGAAGGCCGAAAAGGCGAGCGAGGAACGCGCCATGGAACTCCTGGAGTTCATCGGCCTCGCCCACAAGCGGGACCACCTGGCGAGGAACCTCCCCTACGGCGAGCAGCGCAAGCTGGAGATCGCACGCGCCCTGGCCTCCGAGCCGGGCCTGCTCCTCCTGGACGAGCCGACCGCCGGCATGAACCCCCAAGAGACGCGGGCGACCGAGGAGTTGGTCTTCGCCATCCGCGACAAGGGCATCGCCGTCCTCGTCATCGAGCACGACATGCGCTTCATCTTCAACCTCTGCGACCGCGTCGCCGTCCTCGTCCAGGGCGAAAAACTCGTCGAAGGCACCTCCGACGTAGTCCAGGCCGACGAACGCGTCGTGGCCGCCTACCTCGGCGAACCCTTCGAAGGCGCCCCCGAGGAAACCCCGGCGGAGACTCCGGCAGCGGCGGCAACGGCGGAACCAGAAGCGGAGAGCACCACCAGCACCAAGGGAGAAGCCCAGTGACCGCACTGCTAGAGGTCGAGGACCTCAGGGTCTCCTACGGCAAGATCGAAGCCGTCAAGGGCATCTCCTTCAGCGTCGAAGCCGGCCAGGTCGTCACCCTCATCGGCACCAACGGCGCCGGCAAGACCACGACCCTGCGCACCCTCTCGGGCCTGCTCCAGCCCTCGGGCGGCAAGATCACCTTCGACGGCAAACCGCTCAACAGCGTCCCCGCCCACAAGATCGTCGCCCTCGGCCTGGCCCACTCCCCCGAAGGCCGGCACATCTTCCCCCGCCTCACCATCGCGGAGAACCTCCAGCTCGGCGCCTTCCTCCGCAAGGACAAAGAAGGCATCGAGAAGGACATCCAGCGCGCCTACGACCTCTTCCCCATCCTCGGAGAACGTCAGAAGCAGGCAGCCGGCACGCTGTCCGGCGGCGAGCAGCAGATGCTGGCGATGGGCCGCGCGCTCATGTCCCAGCCGAAGCTCCTCATGCTGGACGAACCGTCCATGGGCCTCTCGCCCATCATGATGCAGAAGATCCTGGCGACGATCGTCGAGCTCAAGGCATCGGGCACGACGATCCTCCTGGTCGAGCAGAACGCCCAAGCAGCGTTGTCCTTGGCCGACCAGGGCCACGTCATGGAGGTCGGCAACATCGTCCTCTCCGGCACGGGCGAGGACCTCCTGCACGACGAGTCGGTACGGAAGGCGTACCTCGGCGAAGACTGAGTCATCACCTGCCGGTCGCTACCGGTTGGTCTTCTACGACGAGGCCCGCGCCCCCGAAGCTGGGGGCGCGGGCCTCGTCGTACGTACCGCCGTGGGTCGGTGTCAGCCCTTGGAGGACTTCTTCTCGTCGGCGTCCTGGATGACCGCCTCGGCGACCTGCTGCATGGACATCCGGCGGTCCATCGACGTCTTCTGGATCCACCGGAACGCGGCCGGCTCGGACAGCCCGTACTCGGTCTGAAGGATCGACTTCGCACGGTCGACCAGCTTGCGGGTCTCCAGACGCAGCGTGAGGTCGGCGACCTCCTGCTCCAACTGCTTCAACTCCGTGAAGCGGGACACCGCCATCTCGATCGCCGGCACGACGTCACTCTTGCTGAAGGGCTTCACCAGGTACGCCATCGCACCGGCGTCCCTCGCCCGCTCGACGAGGTCGCGCTGCGAGAAGGCGGTGAGCATCAGCACCGGCGCGATGCCCTCTTCGGCGATCTTCTCGGCGGCGGAGATACCGTCCAGCTTGGGCATCTTCACGTCGAGGATCACCAGGTCGGGCTTGTGCTCACGGGCCAGCTCGACGGCCTGCTCACCGTCACCGGCCTCACCGACGACGGTGTACCCCTCCTCCTCCAGCATCTCTTTGAGATCGAGCCGGATCAGGGCCTCGTCCTCGGCGATGACGACACGGGTCGTCAGCGGAGGCACGTGCGACTTGTCGTCGTCGGGCGCGTCTACGGGCTGGGGCGACTCGGGGGCGGTCACGGGGGCTCCTCGTTCAGGGCACGGGGGTAGTGCTGACAAGAGCGTACCTAGCTGCAAGTCCATACGGTGACCCGGTACACTCACGGAGGTGTCCTGGCCGGGTTGGCGGAACAGGCTTACGCGGATGTCTCAAACACATCTGTCCGAGAGGACATACGGGTTCGAATCCCGTACCCGGCACCTCTGAAGCGGAGGCTCACGTTCGCGTGAACCTCCGCTTTTTGCTGCACTCGATGTCGATCAGTCACGCAGAGTGTTCGCATGAACTTTCACGGCACTGAGGTTCGACACAAGGCACTCATTCTGCTGCGAAACGGCGCGAAGAACGCGGACGTAGCACGACAGCTCGCCGTCCCGCTCGGCACAGTCGGCTACTGGAAGCACCTGGACCGCGCGAAACGCGGCGAGTGCCCGGGAAAGCACGACCCGAAGTGCCCGCGCTGCGACGACCGAGACCTCGATCACGCGGCGTACAGCTACCTGCTGGGCCTCTACCTCGGCGACGGCCATATCAGCCAACTCTCGGAGCACCGTGTGCCCAGCCTCATGATCACGTGCGACGAGTCATGGCCCGGGCTCATGGACAAGTGCGAAGAAGCCATGCGCACCGTCTTCCCCGACAACTCCGTCTGCCGAGTCCGCAAGGTCGGCTGCCGCAACGTGAAGGTCTACTCGAAGCACCTGCACTGCCTCTTCCCCCAACACGGCCCCGGCAGGAAGCACGAGCGCCGCATAGCCCTCGAACCCTGGCAGCAGGACGTCGTCGACGCCCACCCCTGGGAGTTCGTCAGAGGCCTCATCCACTCCGACGGCTGCCGCATCACCAACTGGACGACCCGCATGGTCGCCGGTGAGCGCAAGCGGTACGAATACCCCCGGTACTTCTTCACCAACAAGTCCGACGACATCCGGAAGCTCTTCACCGACACCCTCGACAAGGTCGGCGTCGGATGGACCACGCTGGCCCGCGGCAGCGACCCGTTCAACATCTCCGTCGCCCGCAAAGCCTCAGTCGCCCTCATGGACACCCACGTAGGCCCCAAACACTGACCCCGCAACGTGACGCGTCACGACGGAGCTCACCCCCCTTTGTGACCTGCCCCAATTCCCCGCACGACCGTTGACCAGCCCAAACCCCACCCGCGATGTTCGCCGCATGACACCCCTGAACAGACGAGGTTTCGTCGCGGCCGCCGCCGGTGCCGCCGCGGCAGCCGTAGCCATGAGCCCGGAATCCGCCGCAGCCCTGAGTCAGGAACAAAGTCCCTCAAGCATGGACGAAATCAACTTCTCCAACAAAGCCGACTTCACCGCCGCCGACAAGGGATTCATCGCCGCCCTGAATCCCGGCGTCGTCAAGAACGCAGCCGGAGACATCGTCTGGGACAACGACGCCTACGCCTTCCTCAAAGGCAACGCCCCGAAGACCGCCAACGCCAGTCTCTGGCGCATGTCTCAACTCACCCGGAAACAGGGGCTGTTCAAGGTCACCGACCGGATCTATCAGGTCCGCGGACTCGACCTCTCCAACATGACGATCGTCGAGGGCGACACCGGCGTCATAGTCATCGACCCGCTGATCTCCGCCGAAACCGCCGCCGCAGCGCTGAAGTTGTACCGGGACCACGTCGCCGACAGAGAAGTGACCGGCCTCGTCTACACGCACCCGCACGTCGACCACTACGGCGGCTGCCGAGGCGTCCTCCCGGACGGTGCCGGTGACGTGCCGATCATCGCGCCCGAGGGTTTCATGGAGCACGCGGTCTCCGAGAACGTATACGCGGGCACGGCGATGACCCGCCGGTCCATCTACATGTACGGCGCCCAACTCCCCAAGGGCCCTGCCGCGCACGTCGGTTGTGGGCTCGGGCAGAACATCTCCACGGGGACGATCGGGCTCCTCGAACCCACCCAGTACGTCTCGACCACCGGGCAACGCCTCACCGTCGACGGCGTCGTCATGGAGTTCCAGATGACGCCGGGGACGGAGGCGCCCGCCGAGATGAACTTCCTGTTCCCCGGTCTCCGTGCCGTGTGCATGGCCGAGAACGCCACGCACACGATGCACAACATCATCACGCTGCGCGGAGCCCAGGTCCGGGACGCGAAGGAGTGGGCGGCGTATCTGACGGAGTCGATCGGGCGCTACGGCGGTCAGGTCGACGTCGCGTTCGCGTCGCACCACTGGCCGACTTGGGGCAACGACGAGATCGTCGGGCTGCTCGAAGCGCAGCGGGACCTGTACGCGTACATGCACGACCAGACCCTGCGGATGCTCAACTCCGGTCTCACGGCCCGGGAGATCGCGGAGGATTTCCAACTGCCGCCCGCGCTCGCGGAGGTGTGGGCGAACCGGGGTTATTACGGGTCCATCAGCCATAACGTGAAGGGTATTTACCAGCGGTACATGGGGTGGTTCGACGCCAATCCGGCTCATCTCTGGGAGCATCCGCCGGTCGCTGAGGCGAAGCGGTATGTCAAAGCGTTGGGAGGTCCGGAATCCGCCCTGTCGAAAGCCCGGGCATTCGTCCGCGACGGAGATCTCCGGTTCGCCGCCACTCTCCTCAACCATTGTGTATTCGCCGACCCCGACGAGAAGAAACCCAAGCAACTCCTCGCCCAGGTCTACGAAAGGCTGGCGTACGCGACGGAGAACGCGGTCTGGCGGAACTTCTATCTCACGGGTGCGATGGAGTTGCGGGAGGGGGTGAAGGCGCCTTCGTCCACCTCCGACAGTTCGGACGTGAAAGCGGCTCTCTCCGTCGATCAGCTCATCGATGCCATGTCGGTGCGGGTCGACGGGCCGAAGGCGTGGGATCTCGATCTCGCCATCGACTGGTGTCTGCCGGGGCAGGGCACGTACTGGCATCTGCGGTTGAGGCACGGTGTGTTGACGCGTACGTCGGGTGCCTCGCCCAACCCCTCCGCCGGGCTGACGCTCACCATGAACAAGGTGCAGTTGCTGGGGCTGTTGGCCGGGAAGGGGTTGGGGGCGATTCAGGTGTCCGGGGACGTCACGTTGCTGACCACGTTGTTCTCGGTGATCGTGACTCCTACGGCGGACTTCGCGATTGTCACGCCATGACTGTCAGACCGTGACTCTCAGGCCGTGGGCGCTACTTGGGGCTGTCGTCCTCGCCGACGTGGTGGACGCGGACGAGGTTCGTCGAGCCGGCCACTCCGGGGGGTGAGCCCGCCGTGATGACGACGATGTCGCCCTTCTGGCAGCGGCCGTACTTGAGGAGGAGTTCGTCGACCTGGTCGACCATCGCGTCGGTGGAGTCGACGTGGGGGCCGAGGATGGTCTCCACGCCCCAGGTGAGGGTGAGTTGGGCGCGGGTGGCCGGGTCCGGGGTGAAGGCCATGACCGGGATCGGCGAGCGGTAGCGGGAGAGGCGGCGGACCGTGTCGCCGGACTGGGTGAAGGCGACGAGGAACTTCGCGCCGAGGAAGTCGCCCATCTCGGCGGCGGCTCGGGCCACCGCGCCGCCCTGGGTGCGGGGCTTGTTGCGTTCGGTCAGTGGGGGCAGGCCCTTGGCGAGGATGTCCTCCTCGGCGGCCTCGATGATGCGGGCCATGGTGGTGACGGTCGCGATGGGGTACTTGCCGACGCTGGTCTCGCCGGACAGCATCACCGCGTCCGTGCCGTCGATGACCGCGTTGGCGACGTCCGAGGCCTCCGCGCGCGTGGGGCGGGAGTTCTCGATCATCGAGTCGAGCATCTGGGTGGCGACGATGACCGGTTTGGCGTTGCGCTTGGCCAGTTTGACGGCGCGCTTCTGGACGATCGGGACCTGTTCGAGGGGCATCTCCACGCCGAGGTCGCCGCGGGCCACCATGATGCCGTCGAAGGCGGCGACGATGTCGTCGATGGCCTCGACCGCCTGGGGTTTCTCGACCTTGGCGATGACGGGGAGGCGGTGGCCCTCCTCGTCCATGATGCGGTGGACCTCGTCGATGTCCTTGCCGCTGCGGACGAAGGACAACGCGATGACGTCGAAGCCCGCGCGCAGGGCCCAGCGGAGGTCGGCCTCGTCCTTGTCGGAGAGGGCCGGGACGGACACGGCGACTCCGGGGAGGTTCAGGCCCTTGTGGTCGGAGACCATGCCGCCTTCGACGACCTTGGTGTGGACGCGGGGGCCGTCGACGGCGGTGACTTCGAGGCAGACCTTGCCGTCGTCGACGAGGACGCGTTCGCCGGGGGTGACGTCGGTGGCGAGGCCGGCGTAGGTCGTTCCGCAGGACTGGCGGTCGCCCTCCGCGCCTTCTTCGACGGTGATGGTGAAGGTGTCTCCGCGTTCAAGGAGTACGGGTCCTTCGGTGAAGCGGCCGAGTCGGATCTTCGGGCCTTGAAGGTCGGCGAGCATTCCGACGCTGCGGCCGGTCTCCTCGGAGGCCTTTCGGACGCGCTGGTAGCGCTCCTCGTGTTCGGCGTGGGTGCCGTGGCTGAGGTTGAAGCGGGCTACGTCCATTCCGGCTTCGACCAGGGCTTTGATCTGGTCGTACGAGTCGGTGGCGGGGCCCAATGTACAGACGATTTTTGCTCGGCGCATGGTGAGAGCCTAGGCCTTACCCATGGGTAGGGAATTGGCTGTGCATGACTACTCAACAACCTTTGGGTGAAGGGTTATTGACAAGGCTTGAATGTGCGGCGGGCTGCTCCAATGAGCGTTCGAATGGTCGAATTGAAGGGTGGGCTTACAGGCGCGGGGGTGCCATCGTGAAGCGCGCGTTGACCTGGGCGTAGACGTGTTGCCGTTGGGGTTCGAGGTCGAGGGGTGCGGCGGCCGTGTCCTCGCCTCCGCCGCCGGCGAAGGACATGGAGCGCATACGGCCCTGGGGGGCGCCGTAGGTCTGGGCGTTCTCGGCACCGATGTCGGCCAGTTCCACGAGTGCGGCCAGCGTCGTACCCAGTGCTTCGGCGTATTCGCGGGCGCGTTGGACGGCTTCGCGTACGGCTTGCTGGCGGGCCTGGCGGTGGACGGGCGAGTCGGGGCGCAGGGCCCACCAGGGGCCGTCGACGCGGGTGAGGTCGAGGTCGGCGAGGCGGGTGGTGAGTTCGCCGAGGGCGGTGAAGTCGACGAGTTCGGCGGTGATGTTGACTCTGCCGTGGTAGCGGTGGACGCGTTCGCCGCGACCGTGTTTGGTGAGTTCCGGGGTGATGGAGAAGCCGCCGGTCTCCAGGCGTTCGACCGCTTCGCCGTAGCTCTTGACCAGGTCGAGGACGGTGGCGTTGCGGCGGGTGAGGTCGTCGAGGGCGGTGCGGCGGTCGGTGCCGCGGGCGGCGACGGTGATGCCGATGCGGGCGATCTCGGGGTCGACTTCGAGGCGGGCCTCGCCGCGGACGGCGATGCGGGGGGCGTCGGGGGTGCCGTAGGGGACGGGGGTTTGGGGTTCGTCTGTGGGCGTGGTCATGCGTCCCACTGTGTCATTCACCGGTGGGTCACAGCTTGTGGTGGTCACCAGATCGAAACCTGCGGGGGCTGTTGCGCCAGGTAAGAAACAGGTCAGAATCTACGCGCGTTGTTGACCGTTTCCCGAGGAGATCGAGACATGCCCTTGAACCGCCGGAAGTTCCTGAAGAAGTCCGCCGTGACGGGCGCGGGGGTGGCGCTGGCCGGTGCGGCGGCGGCTCCGGCGGCGCAGGCCGCGGAGAAGAAGAAGCCGGGTCGGCACCCGAAGCGGTACTCGCTGACCGTCATGGGCACGACGGATCTGCACGGGCATGTCTTCAACTGGGACTACTTCAAGGACGCGGAGTACGCGGACGCCAAGGGCAACGCGATGGGTCTGGCGCGGGTCTCGACCCTGGTGAACCAGATCCGCCAGGAGAAGGGGCGGCGGAACACGCTGCTGCTGGACGCCGGCGACACGATCCAGGGCACCCCGCTGACGTACTACTTCGCGAAGGTGGACCCGATCACCGCCAAGGGCGGGCCGGTGCATCCGATGGCGCAGGCGATGAACGCGATCGGGTACGACGCTGCGGCGCTGGGCAACCACGAGTTCAACTACGGCATCGAGACGCTGCGGAAGTTCGAGGACCAGTGCCGATTCCCGCTGCTCGGGGCGAACGCGCTGGACGCGAAGACGCTGAAGCCCGCGTTCCCGCCGTACTTCATCAAGACGTTCCAGGTGCCGGGCGCTCCGCCGGTGAAGGTGGCGGTGCTCGGGCTGACGAACCCGGGTATCGCGATCTGGGACAAGGCGTATGTGCAGGGAAAGTTGACGTTCCCGGGGCTGGAGGAGCAGGCGGCTAAGTGGGTGCCGAAGCTGCGGTCGATGGGGGCGGACGTCGTCGTCGTGTCGGCGCACTCGGGGTCGTCGGGGACGTCGTCGTACGGTGACCAGCTGCCGTACGTGGAGAACTCGGCGGCGCTCGTCGCGCAGCAGGTGCCGGGGATCGACGCGATTCTCGTGGGCCACGCGCATGTGGAGATCCCGGAGTTGAAGGTCACCAACACGGCGACGGGCAAGACGGTCGTGCTGTCCGAACCGCTGTGCTACGCCGAGCGGTTGAGCGTGTTCGACGTCGAGTTGGTCTTCGAGAAGGGGCGTTGGACCGTCGAGTCGGTGGCGGCGTCGCTGCGGGACGCCAAGACCGTCGCGGACGACCCGAAGATCACGGGGTTGCTGAAGGACGAGCACGCGCTGGTCGTGGAGTACGTCAACCAGGTCGTCGGTACGGCGACGGCGACGCTGACGACGGTCGACGCGCGGTACAAGGACGCGCCGATCATCGACCTGATCACCAAGGTCCAGGAGGACGTGGTGAAGGCGGCGTTGGTGGGGACGGCGTACGCGTCGCTGCCGGTGATCGCGCAGGCGTCGCCGTTCTCGCGGACGTCGGAGATCCCGGCGGGCAACGTGACGATCCGGGATCTGTCGGGTCTGTACGTGTACGACAACACGCTGGTCGCGAAGTTGCTGACGGGTGCTCAGGTGCGGGCGTACCTGGAGTACTCGGCGGAGTACTTCGTACAGACGGCGGCTGACGCGGTGATCGACACGGAGAAGCTGACGAACGCGAACGGCCGCCCGGACTACAACTACGACTACGTGTCCGGGTTCTCGTACGACATCGACGTCGCGCAGGCGGCCGGTTCGCGGATCAAGAACCTCACCTACAACGGTGCGGCGCTGGACGACACGCAGCAGTTCGTGCTGGCGGTGAACAACTACCGGGCGAACGGCGGCGGTGCGTTCCCGCATGTGGCGTCGGCGACCGAGGTGTGGTCGGAGTCGACGGAGATCCGGACGCGGATCGCGGAGTGGGCGACCGCGAAGGGTGTGCTGGATCCGGCCGACTTCGCCTCGGTGGACTGGAAGTTGACGCGGAACGGAACGCCGGTTTTCTAGGGCGTTCGGTTCTCTGAGGGGTCCGGCGGTTCTGGTTGCCGCCGGGCCCCTTTCTAGCGTCCTTCCACGAGCGGGGTGAGGGTGCGGGCCGCCTGGCGGGCCGGGGGGATCTGGACCTGGGGGTCGAGTCCGAAGGTGGTGAAGGCCGTTCGGCCGGGGAGGGAGTAAGGCTCCTTCCCCGTGAGGGAGTTGAGGATGGTGGCGCTGCGCCAGGCGGCGAGGCCGAGGTCGGGGGCGCCGACGCCGTGGGTGTGGAGTTCGGCGTTCTGGACGTAGACCTGGCAGCCCGAGCCGGTGACGGACGGATCGAGCACGAGCCTGAACTGGTCGTCGATGCGCGGGCGTTCGGCGCTGTCGCGGCGCAGGTAGGGGTCGAGTCCGGCGAGGATGCGGTCGAGGGGGCGTTCGCGGTAGCCGGTGGCGAGGACGACGGCGTCGGTGGTGAGGCGCGAGCGGGTGTTCTGCTGGAGGTGTTCCAGGTGGAGCTCGACCTTGGTGGTCGCGATGCGTCCCGCGGTACGGACGCGGACGCCGGGGGTGAGCACGGCGTCGGGCCAACCGCCTTGCAGGGTACGGCGGTAGAGCTCGTCGTGGATGGCGGCGATGGTGCCCGCGTCGATGCCCTTGTGGAGTTGCCACTGCGAGGTGACGAGGCGGTCGCGGACTCCTTCGGCGAGGGCGTGGAAGTAGCGGGTGTAGTCGGGGGTGAAGTGCTCCAGGCCGAGCTTGGAGTACTCCATGGGGGCGAAGGCCTCGCTGCGGCCGATCCAGTGGAGTTTCTCGTGTCCCGCGGGGCGGTGGCGGAGCAGGTCGAGGAAGACCTCGGCGCCGGTCTGTCCCGATCCGATGACGGTGATGTGGTCGGCGGCGAGAAACGTTTCGCGGTGGGCGAGGTAGTCGGCGGCGTGGATGACGGGGACGCCGGGTGCTTCGACGAGGGGCTTGAGCGGGTCGGGAACGTAGGGGGCGGTGCCGACGCCGAGGACGATGTTCTTGGTGTACGTCCGCCCGAGGGCTTCCGCTTCTCCGTCACTGTCGAGCTGGGTGAAGTCGACCTCGAACACGTCGCGTTCGGGGTTGAAGCGGACGGCGTCGACCTGGTGGCCGAAGTGGAGTCCGGGGAGGCTGCCCGCGACCCAGCGGCAGTAGGCGTCGTACTCGGCGCGCTGGATGTGGAAGCGCTCGGCGAAGTAGAAGGGGAAGAGGCGGTCGCGGTCCTTGAGGTAGTTGAGGAAGGACCAGGGGCTGGCGGGGTCGGCGAGGGTCACCAGGTCGGCCAGGAACGGGACTTGGACGGTCGCGCCGTCGATGAGCAGGCCGGGGTGCCAGTCGAAGCCGGGGCGCTGTTCGTAGAAGACGGTGTCGAGTTCGGTGAGGGGGTGGGCGAGGGCTGCCAGCGAGAGGTTGGACGGTCCGATGCCGATGCCGACCAGGTCGCGGGGTGCTTCGGGTTCCGGGCGTGGGGGGTTGGGGGTCTGGGGGTGACCCGTCGGGGGGTGGCTCATCGGGGGGTGTTTCCTTCCACCAGTTTCAGGAGGGCGGCCAGGTCGTCGGGCCGGGTGTGGGGGTTGAGGAGGGTGACCTTGAGCCAGAGCCGGCCGTCGAGTGCGGCCCGGCCGAGGACGGCCCGGCCGTCGGTGAGGAGTCGGCGGCGTACGGCGGCCACGGCGTCGTCGGTGGCGTCGGCGGGCCGGAACAGGACGGTGCTGATGACGGGCGGGGCGTACAGCTCGAAGCCGGGGTGGTCGCGGATCAGCGCGGCGAACTCCCGTGCGCGGGCGCAGACTTGGTCGACGAGGGTGCCGAGTCCGGTGCGGCCGAGGGTCTTCAGGGTGACGGCGAGCTTGAGGACGTCGGGTCTGCGGGTGGTGCGCATCGAGCGGCCGAGGAGGTCGGGCAGGCCCGCTTCGGTGTCGTCGTCGGCGTTGAGGTAGTCGGCGCGCTGGGTGAGGGCGGCGAGGTCGCGGGGGTGGCGTACGGCGAGGAGGCCGGCGGCGACGGGCTGCCAGCCGAGTTTGTGCAGGTCGAGGGTGACGGTGTGGGCGCGGTCGAGGCCGGCGAGTTTGTCGCGGTGGCGGTCGCTGAAGGTGAGGCCTCCGCCGTAGGCGGCGTCGATGTGGAGGCGGGCGCCGTGGGCGGCGCACAGGCCGGCGATCTCGGGCAGCGGGTCGATGAGTCCCGCGTCGGTGGTACCGGCGGTGGCGGCGACCAGGACGGAACCACGAGGACCCGGCAGTGCGGTGAGGGCCTCGTCGAGGGCGGCGGGGTCGAGGGTGCCGGTGGGGGCCGGGACGACGACGGGGTCGGGCAGGCCGAGGAGCCAGGCGGCACGGGGCAGGGAGTGGTGGGCGTTGCTTCCGCAGACCAACCGCACGCTGCCGCCGTTGGCCTCACGGGCGAGCAGCAGGGCGAGTTGGTTGGCTTCGGTGCCGCCGGTGGTGACGAGGGCATCGGCCAGACCGATCTCGTGGGCGAGGGTGCGGGTGACGAGGGCTTCGAGGGCGGAGGCGGCGGGGGCCTGGTCCCAGGAGTCCAGCGACGGGTTCAGCGCGCTGACGGCGAGGTCGGCCGCGGCGGCGACCGCGAGCGGCGGACAGTGCAGGTGCGCCGCACACAGCGGGTCGGCGGGGTCGGCGGCGCCTTCCGCGAGCGCGTGCACGAGGGTGCGCAGGGCGTCGGGATCGCCGTCATCGGGGAGTACGTCCCCTACGGCGTCCCGCATACGGGCGGCGACCGCGTCGGGGCCGCCCGCGGGGAACGGGCCGCCGCGGGCCCTGCGTCCGGTGCCGAGTGCGTCGAGGACGGTGTCGAGCAACGGCCGCAGGGCGTCGGGTCCTTCGGGGCCTGAGGCGAGGGGTGCGCTGCTCATGCTGTCCTCCGGGGCGCGGGCAGGGGGTTCCAGCGGGGAAATCCAGCTTGGACCCGGATGAGTCGACGCGCCCGGGGAGAACAACGATCGGAACCCGAAAGGGTGTTGTTCAGTGCGAGGTGTTGGTGTTGGTACGGGTGCCGGTGTTGGGGCTGGCGTTGCTGGGGGCTGCGCCCCCAGACCCCCTTCGGCCCTGAAGGGGCCTCGTCCTCAGACGCCGGACGGGCTGGACTGCACCCCCTGTACCTTCAAAGCGCGCCCCAGGTCGTCGAGTTGGTCGACGAGCTTGCGGCGCAGGGACGGGATGAGGTCGGCGTCGCGGAGGCATTCCTCGCCGAGGCGGACGGTTTCGGGGTCGATGGCGTAGGCGGGGAAGGCCCAGCGGCCGGCCGCGTCCGCCATGGCGGGGCCCCGGCGGGTGGCGAGGGCCACCGCGTCCGTGAAGAAGCGGGGCATGTACTCCCGTACCAGGTCGGCCTGTTCGGGCTGCCAGAAACCCTGGGCCGTCGCGGTGAAGAGGTAGTTGGAGAGGTCGTCCGAGATGAACATCGCCTCCCAGGCCGTGCGCTTGGCCTCGGGGTCGGGGAGGGCGGCGCGGCAGCGGGCCGCGCCCTCCTGGCCGGTGGCGGACGGGTCGCGCTCCAACTCGGCCGCGATCGCGGGCTCGTCGGTGGCGCCGAGGACGGCGAGGCGGGACAGGACGCGCCAGCGCAGCTCGGGGTCCAGCTCGGGGCCGCCGGGGACGGTGCCTTCGGTGAGCCAGGCGGCGATGGTGTCGGGGTGCGCGGCGACGTCGATGAAGTGGCGTACGGCGATGAGGCGCAGGCCGGGGTTGGAGCCGTCCTCGGTGCGGCGGATGAGGTCGCGGCACAGGGCGGTGAGGGTGGCGAGGGCGACCGGGCGGGCCTCGGGGGTGAGGTAGCGGTCGGTGACCTGCGTGGAGGCGAAGGCGAGGACGCCCTGGACGAGGGCGAGGTCCGTCTCGTGCGGGAGGTGGGCGCGGGCGGCGTCCAGGTAGGCGGAGGCGGGGAGTTCGCCGTCGCGGACCGCGTCGCGCAGGGCGTTCCAGACGACCGCGCGGGTGAGGGGTTCGGGGAGGCCGGAGAGGCTGGTGCGGACGGTTTCGAGGGACTCGGCGTCGAAGCGGATCTTGGCGTAGGTGAAGTCGCCGTCGTTGAGGAGGACGAGGGCGGGGCGCGGGCCCGAAGCGCTGATGCCCATGTTGCCGGTGCGAGGGAGGTCCGCTTCCAGGCGGGTGCGCAGGGTCAGGCGGTTCGCGTCGTGGAGGTCGTGGTCGTAGACGCCGATGGTGATGTGGTGCGGGCGGATGTCGGGGGACGAGGTGAGGGTGGTGAGGTGGGTGAGTCCGTCCCGGTCCTGGCTGGGGTCGGGCTTGGACCAGACTCCGGGGCTGCCTCGGTGCCCGATGTCGAGGTGCCAGTTTCCGTCCTCGGCGCGGACTTCGGGCGTGAGGGTGTCCACGCCCGTCGTGCGCAGCCATACGTCCGCCCACGCGTGAACGTCCCGTTCCGTGCCGGAGGCGAGGGAGTCGATGAAGTCGGCGAGGGTGGCGTTGCCGAACTTGTGGCGGGCGAAGTGGGTGTTGATGCCGGCGAGGAAGTCCTTCTCGCCGAGCCAGGCCACCAACTGCCGTAGCGCGGAAGCCCCCTTGGCGTACGAGATGCCGTCGAAGTTGAGGAGGGCGGAGGCCGTGTCGTCGACGTTCTCCGGAGCCACGGGGTGCGTGGAGGGGCGCTGGTCGGCGTCGTAGCCCCAGGCCTTGCGGACGACTCCGAAGTCGGTCCAGGTGTCGGTGAAGCGGGTGGCCTCGGTGAGGGTCTGGTAGCCCATGTACTCGGCGAAGGACTCGTTCAGCCAGATGTCGTCCCACCACTGGAGGGTGACGAGGTCGCCGAACCACATGTGGGCCATCTCGTGGGCGATGACCATGCCGCGGGTCTGCCGCTCGGTGTCGGTGACGGCGGAGCGGTAGATGAACTCGTCGCGGAAGGTGACCAGGCCGGGGTTCTCCATGGCGCCCGCGTTGAACTCGGGGACGAAGGCCTGGTCGTAGGAGTCGAAGGGGTAGGGCTCCTCGAACTTCTCGTGGTAGCGGTCGTAGCACTGGCGGGTGATGTCGAGGATCTCGTCGGCGTCCGCGTCGAGGTGGGGGGCCAGCGAGCGGCGGCAGTGGATGCCGAAGGGCAGGCCGCGGTGTTCGGTGCGCACCGAGTGCCAGGGACCGGCGGCGACGGCGACGAGGTAGGTGGAGATGAGGGGGGTGGGGGCGGCCTGCCAGCGGCCTTCGCCGAGGTGTTCGGTGATGCCGTTGGCGAGGACGGTCCAGCCTTCGGGGGCCTTGATGGAGAGGTCGAAGACGGACTTGAGGTCGGGCTGGTCGAAGGCGGCGAAGACGCGCTGGACGTCCTCCATGAAGAGCTGGGTGTAGACGTAGGTCTCGCTGTCGGTGGGGTCGGTGAAGCGGTGCATGCCCTCGCCGGTGCGGGAGTAGCGCATGCTCGCGTCGACGCGCAGTTCGTGCTCACCGGCGGTGAGGCCGGGCAGCGGGAGCCGGTTCTCGACGAGGTGCTCCGGGTCGAGGGGGCGGCCGTCGAGGGTGACGGAGCGCAGCTCGGCGGGCTTGAGTTCGACGAAGGTGTCCGCGTCGGCACGAGCGGTGAACGCGATGACGGTGCGGGAGTCGAAGGTGTCGTCGCCCGTCGTCAGATCGAGTTCGATCGTGTAGCGGTGGACGTCGAGGAGCCTGGCACGGGTCTGCGCTTCGTCGCGCGTCAGTACGGACATGCAGGACATGCTGCCTGATGGCACTGACATGGCACAGGGGTGGTTCCGTACGCGGCTTATGTCCGGTCGGAGGCGGGCGTGGGTGTGGGCGTGGGGGCGGGGTTCCGGGCGTCGCGCTGGTAGGGCACGTGCGCGTCCGGGTGGGGCAGGGCGGGGCGGGGTTCGTGCGGGTCCTTGAGGAGGGCGCGGAGTTCGCGGACCTCGCGTTCGAGGGCCTGGTGGCGCTGGTGGGCGTCGTAGAGGTAGCGGACCTTGGTGCGCAGGGCCCAGGGGTCCACGGGTTTCATGACGAGGTCGGCGACGCCGAGGGTGAAGGCGGCGGCGGTCGTCTCGGGGTCGGGGCCGAAGCCGGTGAGGAGGAGGACCGGGATGTGCTGGGTCTGCTCCAGGCGGCGCAGGTAGCGGACGACGTCCAGGCCGCCGACGCCGGGCATGCGCACGTCGAGCAGGAGCAGGCCGACCCGGCCGCGGAGCACCTGCTTGAGCGCCTCGTCGCCGCTGGTGGCGCGGGCGAGCCGGTAGCCCAGCGGGGCCAGGGCGCTCTCCAGCGCGTACAGCGTGTCCTCATGGTCGTCGACGATGAGGATCTCGGCATCCGACGGCATGGCCCGACGTCCCTCCCGCGTGGGACAACCAGCTTATGACGCAGGCGTTGACGGGGTGTGCCCGTCGACTGACATGGAGTGCACAAGGAGTGCACAGCGCAGCATGGCCCCGAACTCGCCCCGCTGTCACGCCCCTTACCGGACGCGCGAGGTCAGTTCGCCGTGGGTGAACCGCCGTTCACGGCGTCCTCCGCGATGCGCTCGTGGTGGCGGATCACCTCACCAATAATGAAATTCAGGAACTTCTCAGCGAACGCCGGGTCCAGCTTGGCGCTTTCGGCCAGCGCGCGGAGGCGTTCGATCTGGCGGGCCTCGCGGGCCGGGTCGGCGGGCGGCAGCCGGTGGGTGGCCTTGAGGACACCGACCTGCTGGGTGGCCTTGAAGCGTTCGGCGAGCATGTGGACGACGGCCGCGTCGATGTTGTCGATGCTGTCGCGCAGCCGGGCGAGCTCCTCGCGCACGGCGGGGTCGACGTCACCGGTTCCGTTGGTGCTGGTGGTCATGGGCGACCACCCTACGTGGCGTGCGACCACTCGATGATCGGCCCCTGTGTGGTGTGCGCCTATGTGGCGTGCGGCCACTCGATGATCGGTGGATCGGCCGGGTCGGGCACTTGGTCGCTCCAGCCGCCGGGGACGGTACGGCCCTGCTGGGCGCGGAAGCGGACGGGTGGCATGCCGACGCGGCGGGTGAACAGGCGGCTGAAATAGGCGGGGTCGTCGTAGCCGACGCGGCGGGCGACGGCGGCGACCGGGAGTTCGGTGGCGGCGAGCAGTTCCTTGGCGCGGCCCAGGCGGATGCCGAGGAGGTAGTCCTTGGGGCTGCATCCGGCGCCCTGGCGGACGGCGGTGCGCAGGGCGGCGGGGCTCATGCCGTGCCGGGCCGCGTGGTCGGCGACGGTGAGCGGCAGGCAGGCGTCGCGGGCGAGGGCCTGGAGGACCGGGTCGCCGTCGGGGGCGAGGTCGGCGCGGGCGCGGCGCAGGGCGACCAGGAGTTCGTGGACGGCGGCGCCGGTCTCCACCTCCAGAAGGGGGTTGCCACGGCGTGCGGCGCGGGCCATGCGCCCGATGACCGCACGGGGTCCGGCAGCGTCCGAGAGGGCCACCACGGGCCGTTCCGGCTCGATGTAGCCGAGTTCGGTGTACGTCGTGGTCGCGGGCCCGGTGAAGTCGACGAACCCCTCGTCCCAGCCGCCGCCGGGGTCGGGCGCGTAGTGGTGCGGCACTCCGGGGGTGAGCCACAGCAGCGCGGGCGCGGTGACGGTCGTACGGCGGCCGTCGGGGCCCAGGTACCAGCCGCCGCCCGCGCTGATCACGACGGCGACGTGGTGGTCGAGGGTGCGGGGTCCGACGGTGGGCAGGGCGCCGTGCTGGAGGCCCACGCCGAGGCAGGCGAGACCGAGGCGGTGGTGGGCGGGTGTGGGCGTGAAGAAACGCATCCAGGTGTGGTACATCGGCGCCCCCTCACACGGTGTTCGGTCCGCTCGGTCCAAGTAGCGGCGATCTTTGTCCATGGACGTGATCGGCGCCAAGGGGAGAGAGTCGTCGGCATGAGTGAGTTCACGGTGGGCGACAGGGACTTTCTGCTGGACGGGCGGCCGGTGCGGCTGCTGTCCGGGGCACTGCACTACTTCCGGGTGCACGAGGCGAGCTGGGGACACCGGCTGGCGATGCTGCGGGCGATGGGCCTCAACTGCGTGGAGACGTACGTCCCGTGGAACCTGCACGAGCCGGCGCCGGGCGACTTCCGGGACGTCCGGGCGCTGGGCCGGTTCCTGGACGCCGCGCGGGAGGCGGGCCTGTGGGCGATCGTGCGCCCGGGGCCGTACATCTGCGCGGAGTGGGAGAACGGCGGGCTGCCGCACTGGCTGACCGGCGAACTGGGGGCACGCGCGCGTACGCGTGACGCCCGCTTCCTGGACCACCTGGAGCGCTGGTTCCGGGAGTTGCTGCCCGAGGTCGTGTCCCGGCAGCTCGACCGCGGCGGCCCGGTGATCATGGTGCAGATCGAGAACGAGTACGGCAGTTACGGCTCGGACTCGGTGTATCTGCGGCGCGTGGAGGAGTTGTTGCGGGACCAGGGGGTCACGGTTCCGCTGTTCACCTCGGACGGTCCCGAGGACTTCATGCTGAACGGCGGTTCGGTCCCCGGTGTCCTCGCGACGGTGAATTTCGGGTCCCACGCGCGCGTGGCCTTCGAGACGCTGCGCGGGCATCAGCCCGAAGGGCCGTTGATGTGCATGGAGTTCTGGTGCGGCTGGTTCGACCACTGGGGCGGCGAGCACGTCGTCCGCGATGCCGGGGACGCGGCGGACGCGCTGCGCGAGATCCTGGAGTGCGGCGCGTCGGTCAACCTCTACATGGCGCACGGCGGCACCAACTTCGCCGGCTGGGCGGGCGCCAACCGGGGCGGCGGCGCGCTGCACGAGGGCCCGCTGGAGCCCGATGTGACGTCGTACGACTACGACGCCCCGATCGACGAGTACGGGCGCCCCACGGACAAGTTCTGGCGCTTCCGCGAGGTGCTGGCCGCGTACGCGGACGGCCCGCTGCCCGAACTCCCGCCCGCCCCGGCAGTGTTGGGCGCCCCGGCCGGGGTGAGCCTGACCGGCTGGACGCCCCTGGCCGCCGTACTGGAGGCGCGCGGCGGTCCGGAGACCGAGGGTCCGGTGCCGCCGACCTTCGAGGAACTGGACGTGGACCGCGGAATCGTCCGCTACGAAGTGACCGTTCCGGGACCGCGCGTACCGTATCCGCTCACCGCGCGCGGGCTGCGGGACCTCGCGGTGGTGTATGTCGACGGGGAGCAGGCCGGGGTCCTCACGGAGGGCGACGAACAGCTCAAGGAGCCCGTCGCCGGGCACGCGCGTGTGCAGTTGTGGGTGGAGTCCCTGGGGAGGGTCAATTACGGGCCGCGGCTCGGGGAGGCGAAGGGGATCACCGGGGGGCTGTTGCACGAGCGGCAGTATCTGCACGACGTACGCGCGCGTGGGCTGCGGTTGGACGCGCTCGACTCGCTGGACTCTCTGGACGACGTCGAGGGGGTGCCGCTGCGGGAGCTGCCCGCGGACGGCTCCCCCGGGCTGTACCGGGGCACCGTCGAGGTGCGCGGCGCCGGGGACGCCCTGCTCGAACTGCCGGGCTGGACACGGGGGTTCGTGTGGGTCAACGGGTTCAATCTGGGGCGGTACTGGTCGGCCGGGCCGCAACGGGAGTTGTACGTCCCCGGTGCCGTGCTGCGGGAGGGCGTGAACGACGTGTGGGTCCTGGAGCTTCAAGAGGCGCCGGGCCCTTCGGAGTTCGCCCTCACGCTGAAGGGTCTGTAGCGGGCTCTGAGGGGTCTCTAGGGCTCTGGAGGGTCTGGAGAGGGCCGAGGGATCATCGGCCGACGGGCACGGACCCGATCTCGACCACCCGCGCCCAGTCGGGCGGTGTGTCCGGCACGTAGTCGGGGTCGTCCTCGTCGTACGACGCCCCGTCCTCGTGCCGGCGCGGGAACAGGCCGACCACCGTCCGGCACGGCGGTCGTGACTCCGGCCAGGGTGTCTGGCCGTCGGTGAGGACGACGACGGCGTCGGGCTGCCCGCGCAGCGCCTTGGCGAAGCCGGTGCGCAGATCCGTGCCGCCGCCGCCCAGCAGCTCGATGCCCTCGGCGCGGCACAGCGGTTGCGCGACCTGGGCGGCCGCGTCGCAGGACACCACGGAGACCAGGTCGCGGCGCCCGCCCACGGCCCGGGAGATCGCGGCGACTTCGAGGAGCGCGCTGCCCAGCTCGGCGTCGCTGACCGACCCGGAGGTGTCGATCACCACGCACACCCGGGGCGGCCGGCGGCGCAGGCTCGGCAGCACGATGCCGGGCAGTGACACCGAGCGGCGCGAGGGCCTTCCGTAGGTGTAGTCCTCGCCCACGCCCGGAGCGGAGACCGCCGAGCGGACCGCCGCGCCCAGCAACTCCCGCCACGGCTGCGGCGGATGGAACGCGTCCTCCGCCCACCGTCGCCACCCGCTGGGGGCGCTGCCGGGGTGGCCGGTGATGCCCTGTGCCACCCGGAAGCGGACCGCGTCGCGCTGTTGCTCGCTGAGTCCGTGCGCGCCGTCGGGCCCCAACTCCCAGCCCCGGTCAAGGCCGTCGGCGCCGCTGCCGCAGTCCAGCCACGCCAACTCCTGGGTGCGCGGGCCGAGTTGGAACCAGCGCAGGTAGTCCTCCATCAGGTTCCCGGCGGGCAGCCCCAACTTCCCCGGCTGGACCGCACCTTCGGGGGTGACCAGGCCGTCGCCGTACGCGTCGTCGTTGATCTCCATGTCGGCGGCGATGTTCATCCGCAACCGCTCCCCCGGACCGGTCAGTTCGCGCTCGCGGGCGACACGGTCGCTGCGCCCGTGGTGGTCGCGAAGGAGGTGCGAGACCTCGTGGACCCAGACGCCGGCCAGGTCCTCGACGGACATCCGGTCCACGAAACCCGGCGAGACGTAGCAGCGCCAGTGCCGGTCGACGGCCATCGTCGGGACCTGACGCGACTCGACCGTGTGGAGGGCGAACAGGGCCGTGGCGAGGTAGGGGCGGGCGCGGGCGGCGTAGAGGCGGGCGGCGAAGAGCTTGTCGAGGTCGAGGCCGGTCGCTGATTGCGCGGTCATCGGCGGGCCTTCGCCGCCTCGGCGGCGCGGTCCGCCCGCTGCGACAGGGTGACGACTCCGGCGAGTCGCTCGATGGCCGGGGGTACGTCCCAGTCCTCGCGGCGCAGCGAGGCGAGGGTGGTCGCGGGGACGACGACCAGGTCCGGGGCGCCGGTCTCCAACGCCCGGACCAGCAGCGCCCAGGCCGCGTCCCAGCGGGCCCGGTCGGGACGGTTGCGGACCGCGGCCACCACACCGTCGAGCACGGCCTGGCGCAGATCCCCGCGCGCAGGCAGCTCACCGGCCGTCGGGTCGGTGAGGAAGATCTCGGGGTCGGGAAGGTCCATCCGGTCCACGCAGGCCAGCAACTCCAGGCCGGGACCGTCCCCCACCGTGCCCCTGACCAGCAGGGACAGCACCTCCCGGGAGGAACCGGCCGCGGTCGCGAACGCGATCAGGCTCATCGCCATCTCCCAGCTCCGGGGCGACGGCCAGGCGCCACCGCGCCGCGTCTCACTGCTGGGCAGTTGGTGGACGAGCTTGGGGCGGCCGGTGAGCAACCCGCACACCGCGCGGCGCGCGAAGTCCACGGCCTCGGGCAGCTTCTCCGGGTCGAGCCGCGGCAGGGTCGCCCGGGGCCAGGTGCCACCGAGTCCGCGTACGACGACCTCGTGGTCGTGGGTCCACTGAAGGTGCACGAACCGGTTCGCGAGCGGCGGGCTCAGCTCCCAGCCGTCGGCCGCCGAGGACCGCGGGTTGGCGGCGGCCACGATCCGCACCCCCGGCGGCAACCGCAGCGCCCCGATCCGCCGCTCCAGCACCAGCCGCAGCAGCGCGGCCTGCACGGCCGGCGGCGCGGTCGACAACTCGTCCAGGAACAACAGCCCCCGCCCCGCCCGCACGAGCCGTACGGCCCAGTCCGGCGGCGCCATGGGGACGCCCTGCTCGGCCGGATCGTCGCCCACGACGGGCAGCCCGGAGAAGTCGGACGGCTCGTGCACGCTGGCGATCACCGTGGTCAACGGCAGGTCCAGAGCGGCGGCGAGCTGCGTGAGCGCGGCCGTCTTGCCGATACCCGGCTCGCCCCACAGCAGGACGGGAAGGTCGGCGGCGACGGCGAGGGTGAGGGCCTCCAGTTGGGTGTCGGGGCGGGGTTCGGTGGTGGTGTCGCGCAGGAGGGTCAACAAGTCCTCGGCGACGTCGAGTTGGGCGGGTGAGGGGATGGGGTCGGCGGGGTTGAGGGCGGCGTACAGGGTGCGTGTGGGCATATGTGGTCACCTTTGGGGTCGAGTTGGGGTGAGGTGAGGCGTGCGTGGGTGACGGCGGGGGCGAAGTCCCGTGCGGTCAGTGGCCGGTGGTGCGGCGGGGGCGGAGCTTTTGGGGGTGCGGAAGTCCCGGGAAGAAGTGGCCGGACCGTGGGCCCGGTTCGGCCAGGCCCGCCCTGAACAGCCCGTACACGAGCCGCCGTTCCGCAGCCGCCCGGAGTTCGTCCCGCAACGCGCCACCGCGCAGCACCGCGTCCGGACCGAGCAGTCCTTCTACGACGGCCAGCGCGCCGGCGGTGTCCCCGTGGACGAGACGTTCGCGCACGCCGGTGAGACAGTCCGGGTGACGGTGGGCCTCGTCGATGGCCTGGAGGCAGGGCAGCGGGGTGCCGGTCAGCGCGACCAGCAGTTCCTCGCGGCGGATCTCGGCCGGATCGTGGTCCAGGGGTGCCAGTACGCCGTCGACCAGGCCGATACGGTGCTGGGCGCCCCGGCAGTCGATCAGGTGCGGTTGGCCTGCCACCGCCGCCCGGTCCAACATCCGCGTGGAAGCGTGCGGTTGGGGCCGAGGCCGATCCGGGACAAGTGCGGCGGCGACCAGTGGATGCAGTTGGTCGGCGTCGATGGAACCGGTGCGGAGCAGTTCCAGGTCGGGCAGGACCCAGGTCGCCGCGTCCGGGAGGACCGGTGGTGCGGTGGCGCCGCGGTCCGTCGGTGCGGGTGCGATGTGCAGGGTGTCCTCGACCGGGTCCAGGGTCAGCGCGAGCCGGTGCCGGGAGCCGAGCCGTACCGTGACGGGACCGGTCGTACGTCCCTCGGCGTGGAGCAGGATCGCCGCCTCCGCCGCCCATCGGTCGACGGCGCAGTGGCGTCCCTCCGGCACCGTCCCCGACACCTCCGGAGGGTCCGGCATCTCCGGCCGGTCCGCTCCCGACCGGGCCCGCAGCTCACCGCTCCTCCCCGCGTCCCACAGATGCCGGTGCAGGTCGAGGCGGAACCAACGGCTGGGCCGGGGATGCGGATGCCGACGGGCGTCGGCGGCACGGCGGGTGCCGTCCCACAGCGCGAGGCTGATCCGCTGACCGCCGTCCGCCCAGGCGGGCGGAGTCCGGACCACCAGATACGGCGGGCCCGTGGCATCGCCAACGCCATCGCCCTCGTCGCCGTAGCGGGCCAGGGTGAGGGTCAGTCCCGGGCGCAGCAGGCCGTCCGGCGCGATCCTCGGCAGATGCCAACGGAGCAGGTCAGGGGCGAGTCGGCGGAGATCGGCGCGGACCTTGGCGGCCAGTTCCCGGCCGTGGGTGCGCGCTACGGACCGTAGGTCGAGATCGATGTCCACGCCCGCGGCGGCGCAGGCGCCCGCCCAGTCCCCGGCGTGCCGACGGACCGTAGCGGTCTCGATCATGGAGGGCGGCACGGCGAACTCGCGCACGCGCGGCCAGAAGGAAAGTCGGGAATCCCCGTTCGCGGTGTGAGGGAGCATCAGCTCTCACCTTGCGCGGACGGGACCCCCGATCTCTGTACGAAGTGAACAGTCATCGTCGTCATCGCGGGGAGCATAACCTCCCCGTCCGCGATCTGTCAGGGGGATTTCAGGGGCGTGCATTCGTGCGCACCGGCATACAGTGGATGCGGGTTCAGGGCGTCTCTGGGGGTTGTGGACGTGGCGGACGACGGACCGGTCGAGCACGGCTACCCGCACCTCGATACGGTGCGGGACGCCATCACCGCGCTCTACAAGCGGTTGTCCTACGACACCGTCCAGACGTTCGCGACCAGCGTGGCCCCCGTCGACGTGGCGTTCTGCGACACGGACGACCTGCACCTGGGCGCGCAGCGGGTGGCGCGCGAGATGGTCCGGCACTACCGGCTCCCGGACGCCCGGCCGATCATCAGCTTCCGTGAGATGACGCATGCGGCGAACGTCGAACTCACCGCGGGGCCCGAGTACTTCATCGAGTTGAACGACCGGTTCCGCACGCATCGGCGGGACATCGGCGCGGCTCTCGCGCACGAGGTGATGCACGTCTATCTGCACCGCCTCGACCTGTCCTTCCCCGGCACCCGTGAGAACGAGATCCTCACGGACACGGCGGCGACGTATCTGGGCGCGGGGTGGCTGCTGCTGGACGCGTACCGGGAGGACTCGGCGTCCTCGCAGAAGCTGGGCTATCTCACGCCGGAGGAGTTCGGGTACGTCCTCGCGAAGCGGGCCCTGGTCTTCGGCGAGGATCCCTCCGTGTGGTTCACCAGTCCCCAGGCCTACACGGCGTACGTCAAGGGCATGGCCCAGGCCCGGCGTGACGAGCAGCAACCACCCTTGACCGCGGCGGGGTGGGCGGGGCGGCGCCGGTACGCCCATGACCGCCGGCATGCCCCCGGGCCGGGTTCTCAGCCAGGCGTGCCGTACGCCTTCAGCGGGGACCGGGGTGGCAGCCTTCGGGTGTCCTTCCCGTGCCCTACGTGTCATCAGCGCATCCGGGTGCCGGTGCGGGGGCGGGTACGGGCGAGGTGTTCTCTGTGCCGGACGGTGTTGGAGTGCGACACGTAAGTCCCTTTCAGGTGACTGGTGTTGACGCGGGCGTCCCTGGGGGCTCCGCCCCCAGACCCCCAGGCCTATGCCCACCCACCACCCGTGGCAGTTGGCTGAGAAGTTGACGTAGAACGTCTCCACCTACGCCCCGTAGACCGCCCCCGGAACCCCCGTCTCCGCAAGGAGTTTCACCACCGTCTCCCCCACCTCCCCCACCCCCCACCGCTCCCCCTTGTCCACGCTCGGCCCCGCCCGCCACCCCTCCATAACGGTGATCCGCCCACCCTCAGCCTCAAAAACCCGCCCGGTAACCCCAGCACTGGCCCCGGACCCCAACCACACCACCAAGGGCGACACATTCTCCGGCGCCATCGCATCGAACCCGGAGCCGGGCGCGGCCATGGTCTCCGCGAAGGCGTGTTCCGTCATGCGGGTCCGCGCGGCGGGGGCGATCGCGTTGACCTGGACTCCGTAGCGGGCGAGTTCGGCCGCCGCGACCAGGGTCAGGCCGATGATGCCGGCCTTGGCGGCGCTGTAGTTGCCCTGCCCGACCGAGCCCAACAACCCTGCCCCGCTACTGGTGTTGACGATCCGGGCGACCGGAGTACGGCCGGCTTTCGCCTCCGCCCGCCAGTGCGCCGCCGCGTGTTTCAGGGGCAGGAAGTGGCCCTTCAAGTGGACCCGCATCACCGCGTCCCAGTCGTCCTCGTCGAGGTTGACGAGCATCCGGTCGCGCAGGTAACCCGCGTTGTTCACAAGGGTGTCGAGCCGGCCGTAGGTCTCCAGCGCGGTCGCGACCAGGGACGCGGCACCGGCGTCCGTGGCGATGTCGCCGCCGTGGGCCACCGCCTCGCCGCCCGCCGCGCGGATCTCGGCGACGACCTGCGCGGCCGGGCTGTCCGGGTCCGGGGCGCCGTCCAGGCCGACGCCGAGGTCGTTCACGACCACCCGGGCACCCTCCGCCGCGAACGCGAGGGCGTGGGCGCGGCCGAGCCCCCGCCCCGCGCCGGTGACGACGACGACCCGCCCGTCACAGATTCCGCTCATCTCGATCACCCTTCAACTCGCTTCCCCTTGTTGGCAGTTGCCGCGTCGAGGAACGCCGGTCGTTCCCCGCCCCCGTGGACCAGAAGGCTCGCCCCGCTGATGTAGGCGGCGGAGGGGGAGGCCAGGAAGACCGCCGCCGCGCCGATGTCGGAGGGGGCAGCGAGCCGGCCTAGCGGAACGGTTCGGGAGACGGCCTCGATGGCGTCCTCGTCGCCGTAGTGGAGGTGGGCCAGCTCCGTGCGGACCATGCCGACGACGAGCGTGTTGACCCGGATGTCCGGCGCCCACTCCACCGCCATCGAACGGGCCAGGTTCTCCAGACCGGCCTTGGCCGCCCCGTACGCCGCCGAACCGGGCGAGGGCCGGCTGCCGCTGACGCTGCCGATCATCACGACCGAGCCCTTGGCCCGCTTGAGGTGTTCGTACGCGGCGAGGGACGCGGTGAGCGGGGCGAGGAGGTTCAACTCGATGATCCGCGCGTGGCGTTCGGCCTCCGCGTCGACGAGTGGGCGGTACGGTGCGCCGCCCGCGTTGTTGACGAGGACGTCGAGTCGGGGCAGCGCGGCGAAGAACTCCCGTACGGCGTCCGGGTCGCGGAGGTCGAGGGGCCTGAACTCCGTTCCCTTGACGGGGTTTTCGGGCGGTCTGCGCGCGCAGGTCAGCACCTCGGCACCGGCCTCGGCGAAAGCCCGTGCGATACCGGCGCCGACGCCTCGGGTGCCGCCGGTGACAAGGACGGTTCTGCCGGCGAGCGGGGCGTCGCGCGAGTTGTCCACAGGGCGATCGTCGGCAGGGTGGTTGTCCACAGGGCCTCCCGCTCGGATTCTCCGGCTGCTAGCTTCGAAGCCTCGCACCTAACAAATGTTTGGTGGAAAGGTAGCTGATGCATCCATGGGTGTCTCCACCTCGACCTCGACAAAGGGGCCCGATAAAAAAGGCATCGCCGTCGTCACGGTCGACTACCCACCGGTGAACGCGTTGCCGGTGGACGGCTGGTTCGCCCTGGCCGACGCCGTGCGCACGGCCGGGCGCGACCCCGATGTGCGCTGTGTGGTGCTGGCGGCCGAGGGACGGGGTTTCAACGCGGGCGTGGACATCAAGGAGATACAGGCGCGGGGGCGGTCGGCCCTGGTCGGGGTGAACCGGGGCTGTTTCGAGGCGTTCGCGGCGGTGTACGAGTGCGAGGTGCCGGTCGTCGCGGCGGTGCAGGGTTTCTGTCTGGGCGGGGGCATCGGGCTGGTCGGCAACGCGGACGTGATCGTGGCGAGCGAGGACGCCACCTTCGGCCTGCCCGAGCTGGACCGGGGCGCACTGGGCGCCGCCACGCACCTGGCCCGGCTGGTCCCCCAGCACCTGATGCGTGCCCTGTACTACACCTCGCGCACGGCGACGGCGGCCGAGCTGCACGCGCACGGCTCGGTGTGGCGGGTCGTACCGTGCGCCGAACTCCTGCCCGCAGCGCTGGAGTTGGCGGCCGAGATAGCCGCCAAGGACGGCGAGCTGATCCGCCTCGCCAAGTCCGCGATCAACGGCATCGACCCCGTCGACGTCCGCCGCAGCTACCGCTACGAACAGGGCTTCACCTACGAGGCCAACGTCAGCGGGGTGGCCGACCGGGTCCGCGACACGTTCGGCTCATCGGAGAGGAAGGAGGCGTAGGTGACCGACAAGACGATGACGGCCGACGAGGTCGTCGCCCGGCTGCACAGCGGCATGACCCTCGGCATCGGCGGCTGGGGCTCGCGCCGCAAACCCATGGCCCTGGTACGGGCGTTGCTCCGCTCGGACCTCACCGACCTCACCGTCGTCTCCTACGGCGGCCCGGACGTCGGCATGCTCGCGGCGGCCGGCCGCATCCGCAAGCTGGTGGCCGCCTTCGTCACCCTCGACTCGATCCCCCTCGAACCGCATTACCGCGCGTCACGCGAGAACGGAGCCTTCGAGCTGATGGAGGTCGACGAGGGCATGTTCATGTGGGGCCTGCGCGCCGCCGCGAACCGGCTGCCGTTCCTGCCGGTGCGCGCGGGGATCGGTTCGGACGTGATGCGGGTCAACCCCGGCCTGCGGACGGTCACTTCGCCGTACGACGACGGGGAGACGTTCGTCGCGATGCCCGCGCTGCGGCTGGACGCGGCCCTGGTCCACGTCAACCGCGCCGACCGGCTGGGCAACGGGCAGTACCTGGGCCCGGACCCGTACTTCGACGACCTGTTCTGCGAGGCGGCGGACGCGGCCTATGTCTCCTGCGAACGGATCGTTGACACGGCCGAGTTGACGAAGGAGGCACCTCCGCAGTCCCTGCTCGTCAAGCGGCTGAGCGTGACCGGAGTCGTCGAGGCCCCGGGCGGCGCCCACTTCACCTCATCCGCTCCCGACCACGGCAGGGACGAGGCCTTCCAGCGGATGTACGCGACGACACCCTGGGCGGAGTTCTCCGAGCGCTTCCTGGCCGGTGACGAACAGGCCTATGAGTCGGCGGTGCGGAACTGGCAGGAGGAGCAAGGGTGATGGACGTATCGCGTAGCGACGTACCGCGTACGGACGTACGGCGTGCCGAGTACTGCGTGATCGCCTGTGCGGAGGCGTGGCGTGACTCCGGGGAGATCCTGGCCAGCCCGATGGGGTTCATCCCCTCCGTCGGCGCGCGGCTGGCCCGGCTCACCTTCGCGCCGGATCTCCTGCTGACCGACGGCGAGGCGATGCTGATCCGTCCGGACGGGACACCGGAGGGCTGGTTGCCGTACCGGCAGCATCTGGCCCTGGTGTCCGGGGGGCGGCGGCACGTGATGATGGGCGCGAGTCAGATCGACCGGTACGGCAACCAGAACATCTCGTGCGTCGGCGACTGGGCGCGGCCGAAGCGGCAGTTGCTCGGGGTGCGCGGGGCGCCGATCAACACGCTGAACAATCCGACCAGTTACTGGATACCTCGACACTCACCCCGGGTGTTCGTGGAGAAGGTCGACATGGTGTGCGGGGTGGGGTACGACCGGGTCGCCGAGCACCCGGGGACGGCCCGCTTCCACCGCATCCCCCGGGTCGTCTCCGACCTCGGTGTCTTCGACTTCGCGACCCCCGACCACTCGATGCGGCTGGCCTCGCTGCATCCGGGGGTGAGTGTGGAGCAGGTGCGGGAGGCGACGGGCTTCGAACTCGTCATCCCGGACGATGTGCCGTCGACCCGCGAACCCACTCCGGACGAGTTGCGGCTGATCCGTGAAGTGATCGACCCGGCCGACACCCGGTTCAGAGAAGTGGGTTCGTGATGGAGACCGCGTTGACCCGGCTGGTCGGGGTCCGGCATCCGATCGTGCAGACGGGCATGGGCTGGGTGGCGGGACCCCGCCTGGTGTCGGCCACGGCGAACGCGGGCGCGCTGGGCATCCTCGCCTCCGCGACCATGACCACCGACCGGCTCCGGGACGCGGTCCGCGAGGTCAAGTCCCGTACGCGGGAGCCGTTCGGGGTCAATCTGCGCGCGGACGCGACCGACGCCGGCGACCGGGTGCGGATCATCATCGAGGAGGGTGTACGGGTCGCGTCCTTCGCGCTCGCGCCGTCCGCCGAGCTGATCGCCGAGTTGAAGGAGGCGGGGGTCGTCGTGATCCCGTCGATCGGGGCGCGGCGGCACGCGGAGAAGGTCGCGGCGTGGGGCGCGGACGCGGTGATCGTGCAGGGCGGGGAGGGCGGCGGGCACACCGGGGAGGTGGCGACGACGGTGTTGTTGCCGCAGGTCGTGGACGCGGTGGACATACCGGTCATCGCGGCCGGCGGCTTCTTCGACGGGCGGGGCCTGGTCGCGGCCCTCGCCTACGGGGCGGCGGGCGTCGCCATGGGCACCCGCTTCCTCCTCACCTCGGACTCGACGGTCCCGGACGCGGTGAAGGCGGCCTATCTGGCGGCGACGGTCAAGGACGTCACGGTCACGAGGGCGGTCGACGGCCTCCCGCACCGCATGCTCCGCACCGAACTGGTCGACACCCTGGAGAACTCCGGCCGCACGAGAACCCTGTTCCAGGCGATACACCGGGCAGCGGGCTTCCGCCGACTGTCCGGACTGACCTGGCGCCGGATGATCCGCGACGGCCTGGCCATGAAGCACGGAAAGGAGCTGACCTGGAGCCAGGTGCTGCTCGCCGCGAACACACCGATGCTGCTCAAGGCGTCGATGGTGGACGGCCGGACGGACCTCGGGGTGATGGCGTCCGGGCAGGTCGCCGGGGTGATCGAGGATCTGCCGTCGTGCGCGGAGCTGGTGGCGCGGGTGATGAAGCAGGCCGACGAGGTGCTGTGGGCGCTGGTGCGGGCTGACGCCTGACCGAGTGTACACACCTCTGTGTACACTCGAAGCATGTCAGAGGCCATGAACATCCGAGAAGCCCGCGCCGGACTCTCCGGAATCCTCAGCAAGGCGGAGGCAGGCGAAGCCACCGTCATCACACGCAACGGCACGCCGGTCGCGGCGCTGGTGCCCATGTCCGAATACGACGCGCTTGAGGAAGCCGCAGACGAACTGCTGGCCCGGGAGGCACGCCAGCATCTGGACGAGCCGACGGTGAGCATGGCGGAGGTCCTCGCCGACCTGTTCAGCGAGGATTCGGGGCAGGGCACCGCGTGAAGTACGCGTTCCGTTTCACAGCCACAGCTCAACGGCAGCTCCGAACCGTCGACCGCACCAGCGCCATGCGAATCCTGACCGCGCTCACACAGCTTGGCGACGATCCGTACCGCGACGACGCCGACGTGAAGAAGCTCTCCGGCCACGACGGCTTGTATCGGCTCCAAGTCGGCGACTTCCGCGTGGCCTACCGCATCGACGACGGACAGCTGATCATTCTCGTCGTCAAAGTCGGCAACCGTCGCGACGTTTACCGCTCGCTCTGATCACTCGGGCCCACGACGCGCCCCGCACCTCACAGCCGTTCGATGATCGTCACGTTGGCCTGGCCGCCTCCCTCGCACATGGTCTGGAGGCCGAAGCGGCCGCCGGTGCGCTCCAGTTCGTGCAGGAGGGTGGTCATGAGCTTGACGCCGGTCGCGCCGAGGGGGTGGCCGAGGGCGATCGCGCCGCCGTTGACGTTGACCTTCTCCGGATCCGCGCCCGTCTCCTTCAGCCAGGCGAGGACGACGGGTGCGAAGGCCTCGTTGATCTCGACGAGGTCGATGGCGTCGATGGAGAGGCCGGTCTTCTTCAGGGCGTGGGCGGTGGCCGGGATGGGGGCCGAGAGCATGCGGATGGGGTCCTCGCCCCGGACGGAGAGGTGGTGGACGCGGGCGCGGGGCGTCAACCCGTGTTCGCGTACCGCCCGTTCCGAGGCGAGCAGCATCGCCGCCGCGCCGTCGGACACCTGGGAGGAGCACGCGGCCGTGATGGTGCCGCCGTCGACGACCGGTTTCAGGCCGGCCATCTTCTCCAGCGAGGTGTCGCGGCGCGGGCCCTCGTCGACCGCGACCGAGCCGTAGGCGACCGTCTCGCGTTCGAAGCGGCCCTCGTCGATCGCGCGCAGGGCACGCCGGTGCGAGCGGAGGGCGAACTCCTCCTGGTCCTGCCTGCTGATGCCCCACTTCGCGGCGATCATCTCGGCCCCGGCGAACTGGTTGACGGGCCGCGTCCCGTACCGCGCGCGCCAGCCCTCGCTGCCCGCGAAGGGGCCGTCGGTGAGGCCGAGCGGTTCGGCGGCCTGGCGGGAGGCGAAGGCGATGGGGATGAGGGACATGTTCTGGACGCCGCCCGCGACGACCAGGTCCTGCGTGCCGGACAGCACGCCCTGTGCGGCGAAGTGCACGGCCTGCTGCGAGGACCCGCACTGCCGGTCCACCGTCACGCCCGGCACCTCCTCGGGCAGCCCGGCCGCCAGCCAGGCGGTCCGCGCGATGTCCCCGGCCTGCGGCCCCACCGCGTCCAGGCACCCGAAGACGACGTCCTCGACGGCGGCGGGATCGATCCCCGAGCGCGCGACCAGTTCCTTGAGCACATGCGCCCCGAGGTCGGCCGGATGCACCCCGCTCAGCCCGCCCCGGCGCCGCCCGACGGGCGTACGGACCGCTTCGACGATATAGGCCTCGGCCATGTCAACTCCCCATACAGACCCGTGAGTTACGTGCGTACGGCGATCCCGTCCAGCACCATCGACAGGTACTGCCGGGCGATCTCCTCGGCGCTGTGCTGGCCGCCCGGCCGGTACCAGGACGCGGCGACCCACACCGTGTCCCGGACGAACCGGTAGGTGAGCCGGACGTCGAGGTCGGCCCGGAAGACCTGGGCGGCGACCCCGCGTTCCAGCGTGGACAGCCACGCCTTCTCGAACTTGCGCTGCGACTCGGCGAGGAACGCGAACCGCTCCTGCGCGACCAGGTGCTTGCTCTCCTTCTGGTAGATCGCAACGGCGGCGCGGTGCCGGTCGATCTCCCGGAACGACTCGGTGACCAGGGCCTCAAGCGTCTCCCGCGGGCTCAACTCGGCGTCCAGGACGGTGTCGTAGCCGCCCCAGAGTTCGTCGAGGAAGGTCCGCAGGATCTCCTCCAGCATCGATTCCTTGGAGTCGAAGTGGTAGTAGAGGCTGCCCGCGAGCATGCCCGCGTGGTCGGCGATCTTCCGTACGGTGGTGGCGTTGTACCCCTGTTCGGCGAAGACCTCGGCCGCCGTGTCGAGGAGTTCACGACGGCGGGCCGGAGCGGCGGTCACCGGGGGTTTCTTCTTGGTCGGCACGCCACCATTGTCGTGCCAGAGCCTTGGTCCCTCGCGCCGTTACGCATGCTGACTGCTCACGGAGACGACCTCGCCGGTCATGTACGAGGAGTAGTCCGAGGCCAGGAACACGATCACGTTGGCCACCTCCCAGGGCTCCGCGTACCGCCCGAAGGCCTCGCGCGCGGTGAGTTCGGTCAGCAGCTCGGGCGTCGTCACCTTCACCAGGTGCGGGTGCATGGCGAGGCTCGGCGAGACCGCGTTGATCCGCACCCCGTACCCGGCGGCCTCGATCGCCGCGCACCGGGTCAGCGCCATCACGCCCGCCTTGGCCGCCGCGTAGTGCGCCTGCCCGGCCTGGGCACGCCAGCCGACGACGGAGGCGTTGTTGACGATCACCCCGCCACCGCTCTCGCGCATCGCGCGCAGGGCCGCCCGGGTGCACCGGAACGTGCCGTTCAAGGTCACGTCCAGCACCCTCGACCACTGCTCGTCGGTCATGTCGACGAGGTCCGAAGTGCCGCCCAGGCCAGCGTTGTTGACGACGACGTCCAGCCTCCCGTGCACAGCGACGGCCGCGTCGAACAACCCCTGCACCTGGGCCTCGTCAGTCACATCGCACGGCAGCGCGGCGACCGACTCCGACCCGAACTCCCCGGCCAGCTCGGCCTCGTACTCCTTCAGCCGTCGCGTGTGCGCGTCGCTGATCAGCACCCGCGCACCCTCCTGAAGGAAGCGGCGCGCGGTGGCCCCGCCGATGCCCGCGCCGGCGGCGGCGGTGACAACGGCGGTGCGCCCCTTCAGCAGCCCGTGCCCGGGGACGTATGCCGGACTCTCGACGCCTGTCATACCGCCACGCTAACCTACCAAACACTTGTTAGGGAAGGATGGGCGGTCAATGGACCTGGACTTCACGCCCGACCAGGAGGCGTTCCGCGCCGAGGCCCGCGCCTGGCTGGACGCACACGTGCCGGCCGTCCCGCTCCCCTCCCTGGAAACGGCCGAGGGCTTCGCCGCGCACCGCGTCTGGGAGGCCCAACTCGCCGCGGACCGTTGGTCGGTGGTGTCCTGGCCGGAGGAGTACGGCGGCCGGGGCGTGGACATCGTGCGGTGGCTGGTCTTCGAGGAGGAGTACTACGCGGCGGGCGCACCGGGCCGCGTCGGCCAGAACGGCATCAACCTGCTCGCCCCGACCCTCTTCGACCACGGCACACACGAGCAACGCGCGCGCGTACTACCGCCGATGGCCACCGGCGAGGTGGTGTGGGCACAGGCGTGGTCGGAGCCGGAGGCGGGTTCTGACCTCGCGTCCCTCACCTCGCGGGCGGTGCGCACAGGCGGGGGCTGGCTGCTGAGCGGCCAGAAGACCTGGTCATCGCGGGCGGCCTTCGCGGACCGCGCCTTCGGCCTGTTCCGCAGCGAGCAGAACGCCCCGAAGCCCCACCAGGGCCTGACCTACCTGATGTTCGACCTGCGCGCACCCGGCGTCACGGTCCGCCCGATCGGCCGCCTCGACGGCAGACCGGCGTTCGCGGAGCTGTTCCTGGACGAGGTGTTCGTCCCCGACGAGGACGTGATCGGCGAGCCGGGCCAGGGGTGGCGGGTCGCCATGTCGACCGCGGGAAACGAACGCGGGCTCACCCTCCGCTCCCCCGGCCGCTTCCTCGCCGCCGCCGACCGCCTCCTCAACCTCTGGCGTGCGCAAGGGAGTTCGCAGGCCGCACGGGACCAGGTGGCCGACGCGGTGATCGGCGCCCGCGCCTACCAGCTCTTCACCTACGCCAACGCCTCCCGCTTCCTCGACGGCGAGTCCATCGGCCCCGAGTCCAGCATCAACAAGGTCTTCTGGTCCGAGTACGACATCGCGCTGCACGAGACGGCTCTCGAACTGCTGGGTGAAGAGGGCGAGTTGACGGACACGGACTGGTCCGAGGGCTATGTCTTCTCCCTCGCGGGCCCCATCTACGCCGGTACGAACGAGATCCAGCGCGACATCATCGCCGAGCGCCTGCTCGGCCTGCCGAAGGGCCGCCGCTGATGCGCTTCCTCCTCGACCCCGAACAGCGGGCGTTCGCCGACTCGTTGAACGCGATGCTGACGGCGGCGGACACTCCGTCGGTCGTACGGTCCTGGAGCCGCGGCGAGCATGCGAGCGGGCGGGCGCTGTGGCGCCGTATCGCGGGGGCGGGGGTGTTCGCCCTCGCGGTGCCCGAGGCCTACGAGGGCCTGGGTCCCCGGCCCGTCGAACTCGCCGTGGCGTTCGTGGAGTTGGGGCGGCACGCGGTTCCGGGACCGTTGGTGGAGACGGTCGCGGCGGCGGCGCTGCTGACCGCCCTGGACGACTCGGCCCCGGCCAAGCGGCTGTTGCCCGCGCTGGCCTCCGGCGAGTCGACGGCGACGCTGGCGACGGGGCGGTACGCGCTGGACGCGGACATCGCGGACGTACGGCTGACGGCCTGGGCGGCGCGGGGCCCGATGGGACAGGCCGCGGCAGAGACGGTCGTAGAAGCTGAGGCGGCGGACCGATCGGCGTCCAGAGAAAACACGTCGACGTCCGGGGCAGGCGCGTCGACGTCCGAGGCAGGCGCGTCGGCGGCGGAGTCGCGGCTCGCCTGCCCGCCCGGTGACGCACTCCCGCCCGGTGACGCACCCCCGGCGGCCGAGTTGCGGCTCGCTCCCCCGCCCGGCCGCGCGCCCTCGACGGCCGGGCCGCACGCGTCTCTCGACCCCGCCCGCCGTCTCTTCCCCACCCCCACCGGCGGTGAACTCCTCGCTGTCGGCCCGCACGTGGCCGCCGCCGTCGCCCACGCCCTCACCTGGGCCCGCCTGGCCACCGCCGCCCAAGCCCTCGGCGTCGGGCTCGCGTTGCTCGACAGGACCGTGGCCTACGTCAAGCAGCGCACCCAATTCGGGGTCCCCATCGGCTCGTTCCAGGCGGTCAAGCATCAACTGGCCGATGCGAAGATCGCGTTGGAGTTCGCGCGCCCGCTGCTCTTCGGCGCCGCGCTCACCATGACGGAGTCGGACGTGGCCGCGGCCAAGGTCACGGCGTGCGAGGCGGCGTACAGGACCGCGCGTACGGCGCTTCAGCTGCACGGCGCGATCGGTTACACCGCCGAGTACGACCTGTCGCTGTGGCTGACCAAGGCACGTGCCCTGCGCACGAGTTGGGGCAGCCCGGGCGAGTGCCGGGCCGCGGTGCTCAACAGCCTCAGTGGTGATGGTCGCCGCTCGTGAGTTCCTTGTACTCCTCCGCCGTCGGCTTCGGGATGCGGGCCTCGGGGCCGAACATCGCCTTGGCCAGCCGGGCGCGTACCCGCTGACCGCCCTTGACCTGTCGCTCGACGCCGTTCGCGTCGACGAGCGGGCCGATCGCGTACGGCGGTTCCTGTTCGTGCTGGGTGAGCCTGAACCGCTCGTCCGGGGTGAGGGGTTCGTGGACCTCGACGTACTCGCCGTGCGGCAGCATCTTGATGAGGCCGGACTCGCGGCCGTGCAACACCTTGTCGCGGTCCCGGCGTTGGAGCCCGAGGCAGACCCGCTTGGTGATCAGGAACGCGGCCACCGGCATGACGAAGAAGGAGACCCGCACGAACCAGGTGATCGCGTTGATGGAGAGATTCAAATGCGTGGCCACTACGTCGTTGCCGCCGCCGATCAGCAACACCGCGTAGAGGCTGAGCCAGGCGACCCCGAGCCCGGTGCGCACGGGCATGTTGCGCGGCCGGTCCAGGATGTGGTGTTCGCGTCTGTCGCCGGTGATCCAGGCCTCGATGAAGGGGTAGGCGCCGATGGCGGCGAGGATCAGCGGGAAGAGCGTGAAGGGGATGAAGACGCCCAACTCCAGTGTGTGGCCCCAGGCGTTGAGCTCCCACCCGGGCATGACCCGGATCAGCCCCTCGGAGAAGCCGAGGTACCAGTCGGGCTGTGCGCCGGTCGTCACCAGGTCCGGCCGGTACGGCCCGAACGCCCACACGGGGTTGATGCTGGCGATCCCGCCCATGATCGCGAGGACACCGAAGACGAGGAAGAAGAAGCCGCCGGCCTTGGCCATGTAGACCGGCAGGAACGGCATGCCGACCACGGACTTCTGGTTGTGTCCGGGCCCGGGGTACATGGTGTGCTTGTGGTAGAAGACCAGGATCAGGTGCGCGACCACCAGGCCCAGCATGATCCCCGGCAGCAGCAGGACATGGACCGGGAAGAGCCGCGAGATGATGTCGTGCCCCGGGAACTCCCCGCCGAACAGGAACATCGACATGTACGTACCGACGATCGGCACGGACAGGATCGCGCCGTCCGCGAAGCGGATGCCGGTGCCGGACAGCAGGTCGTCGGGGAGCGAGTAGCCGGTCAGGCCGGTGATGATGCCGAGGAACAACAGGGTCCAGCCGAACACCCAGTTGATCTCGCGCGGCTTGCGGTACGCGCCGGTGAAGAACACCCGCATCATGTGGATGAGCATGCCGGCGATGAAGACGACGGCCGCCCAGTGGTGGATCTGCCGGATCAGCAGCCCGCCGCGCACGTCGAAGCTGATGTCGAGCGTGGACTCGAAAGCCCGGGTCATCGGGATGCCGTTCAACGGCGCGTAGGAACCGTGGTAGATGACCTCGACGCCGCTCGGCTCGAAGAACAGGGTGAGGTAGACGCCGGTCAGGATCAGGATGATGAAGCTGTAGAGGCAGATCTCGCCCAGCATGAAGGACCAGTGGTCCGGGAAGACCTTGCGCATATTGGACTTGGCGATCGCGTACAGCCCGAGCCGCCCGTCGGCCCAGTCGGCGAGCTTCTCCCCTTTTCCGGCCGCGTCGGGCCGTCCGGCACCCACCGCTCCCTTCACCGATCGTGCGCCGTCCATACGTTGGCCGCCCTCCCCGTCGGATCACCCCACAGGGTGCCACGAGGTCCCGGCTAAGCCAACGGTGCGTCAGCGGGCAATGGCAGCCCGATCACGGCGGTACGTCCCCGGGCGTGGAGCACCGCCTCCTCATCGCCCAACTGCACGGCGTCGTAAGGCCCGAGGGCCAGCCCGGCCACCTCTGCGGTCCCGTCGAGCGCCACGACCAGAGCGCCCGCGCGCAGGGGCAGCCGCCCTCGGACGACAGCCACCGTAGGAACAGCAGTCGTAGAACCCGCGCAGCCCCGGCGCCACATCACGTTGAGGTTGACGACCGGCCCGTCCAGCAGTCGGCAGTCGGTCGGTACGTCGCCTCTGAAGTCCCTTGGTACGTAACGGGTGTTGACCAGCCACCGTTCGCCGCCCACCGTCAGATCCATGCCCGCGCCCTCGACGACGGTCAGGGTGCGATCGACGTCGGGAAAGGCCGAGAACGGTCCGTCCGCCGCGACCTCGGCCAGGCTCACCCGCCACGCGAAGGCGTCCATGCCCGAGCCTTCGGGCCACGCGGCGATCTCCCTCGTCACACCGCCACCGTTCTTCCAGGGCACGGCAGTTCGGGCCGAGGCGGGCAGGGTGCGGATCACTGGACGAACCGCCGCTCCCGTGCCGCCGCCAGCCACTGCGGGAACTCGCCCACGAGCCGGTCGTAGAGTTCCGCGTCGGACATCTTCAGCGGGTCCGAACCGGCGTGGAAGAAGCCCGCGTTGTCGATCTCCCGCTTCTGCGGCACCGCCAACTCGTCCAGTTTGCGCAGGAATTCGAACTGCTTGCTCTTCGCGTCGCCGAACCCGACGAACTGCCAGAACATCGGGAGCTTCGCCGCCTTGCACAAGTACCGTTCCGCGGCGAGCTTGTTGATCGGGCCGCCGTCGGTCTGGAAGACGACGAGGGCGGGGTCCTTGGCGCCGCTGTCGAGGTAGTGGTCGATGACGGCGTCCATGGCGAGGTGGTAGCTGGTCTTGCCCATGTGCCCGAGCCCGGCGACGATCCGTTCGATCCGGCCCTGGTGGTCGGCGAGGGCGATGTCCGTGACGGCGTCGACGTCGGTCGAGAAGAATATGACCGGCACGGTCCCGTCGTCGTCGAGGTGTGCCGACAGGCCCAACACCCGGTCGGCGAGCGCCTGCACGCTGCCGTCCTTGTAGTACGGCTTCATGGAGCCCGAGTAGTCGACCACGAGATATACGGCGGCCCGCTGCCCGTCCAGGCCGTGCTTGCGCAGCGAGACTCCGGCGCTCTTGTACAGGCTGACCAGCGCGGGCGCGGTCTCCTCGACCTTGCTGAGCGAGATCGCGGCCACGGGGGCTCCCTTCGGATCACGGCGAAAGGATCGAGGTTACGGCACGGAGGTCAGGCATTCGCAATGTCCCCCCAACCCCCGGAATAAGGGACGTAACCGCACTTACGCTGGGCCCCATGAAACGCGCCGGCGTCCTGATGCTCGCCGCCGTGCCCGTCGCCATAGCCGCGACGGCCTACGGCCTCTCACCCAGTACCCACACCGACCCGCGGCCCACGCAGCCGTCCGCCGCGACCGAACGCAGAGCGCCCGAGGGCCTGGCCGCGCCGGCCATGAAGAACCTCGCGCAGAAGCTGGTGGCCAGCGCCGAGAACTCCACCCTCAACTGGCGCAGCGCGTACGGCTATGTACAGGACATCGGCGACGGACAAGGCTACACCGCGGGCATCATCGGCTTCTGCACCGGCACCCACGACCTGCTCGTCCTGGTCGAGCGCTACACCGCGGCCCACCTCGACAACGGCCTCGCCCGCTACCTCCCCGCCCTGCGCAAGGTCGACGGCACGGCCTCCCACGAGGGCCTGGACCCCGGCTTCCAGGCCGCCTGGCGCGCCGAGGCGAAGGTCCCCGCCTTCCAGGCGGCGCAGGACACGGAGCGCGACCGCATCTACTTCGACCCGGCGGTCAGCACCGCCAAGCGCGACGGCCTGGGCCCGCTCGGCCAGTTCATCTACTACGACGCGATCGTCTTCCACGGCCCCGGCACGGACGGCTTCTACGGCATCCGGGAACGTGCGATGCGGCAGGCCAAGACCCCGGCCGAAGGCGGCTCCGAGAAGGCCTACTTGAGCGCCTTCCTCGACGTCCGCCGCGCCACCATGCGGGCCAAGCATCCCGGCATCGACACCACCCGCATCGACACGGCCCAGCGGAAGTTCCTGGAGGAGGGGAACCTGGAGCTGCGGACGCCGTTGGTGTGGAAGGTGTACGGGGAGACGTACAAGGTGCCGTAGGAAGGCGGGAGTTGGGCCCGGACATATGGCGACGCCTGCCGGGTCCGGTCGGGGACAAGGCAGGCGCCGTCTCGTGCTCCGCACGCCTTTGTGCGGACGTCTTTTGATGAACCGTCAGACGGCGAACCGTCGGACCGTGAACCGTCAGACCATCAATGCCCGGTCCGTCGGCCGGATCGGCGCAGGCAGTTCGCTGGCGCCGGTCAGGAAGCGGTCGACTCCGCGTGCGGCCGAGCGGCCCTCCGCGATCGCCCAGACGATGAGGGACTGGCCGCGGCCCGCGTCACCGGCGACGAAGACGCCGGGGACGTTGGTCTGGAAGTCGGCGTCGCGGGCGATGTTGCCGCGCTCGTCGAGGCCCAGGGCGAACTGGTCGACCAGGCCGTTCTCGCGGTCGGGGCCGGTGAACCCCATGGCCAGCGTGACCAGTTGGGCGGGGATCTTGCGCTCGGTGCCCGGCTTCTGGGTCAGCTTGCCCTCGACGAACTCGACCTCGACGAGGTGCAGCCACTGGACGTTGCCGTCCTCGTCGCCCTCGAAGTGGGTGGTGTTGACGGAGTAGACCCGCTCACCGCCCTCCTCGTGCGCGGAGGTCACCTTGTAGAGCATCGGGAAGGTCGGCCAGGGCTGCGCGACCGCGTTCCGCTCGTCGCCCGGGCGGGGCATGATCTCCAACTGCGTGACGGACGCGGCCCCTTGGCGGTGTGCCGTACCGACGCAGTCCGCGCCGGTGTCGCCGCCGCCGATGACGACGACGTGCTTGCCCTCGGCCGAGATCGGGGCGGTGACGTAGTCGCCTTCCTGGACCTTGTTCGAGAGGGGCAGGTACTCCATCGCCTGGTAGACGCCGGTCAACTCCCGTCCGGGGACGGGGAGATCACGCGCGGTGGTGGAGCCTGCGGCGATGACGACGGCGTCGTAGCGCTTGCGCAGGTCGGTGGCCTTGAGGTCGCGGCCGATCTCGATGCCGGTGCGGAAGCGGGTGCCCTCCGCGCGCATCTGCTCGATACGGCGGTTGATGTGCCGCTTCTCCATCTTGAACTCGGGGATGCCGTACCGGAGTAGGCCCCCGATGCGGTCCGCGCGCTCGTAGACGGCGACGGTGTGGCCCGCCCGCGTGAGCTGCTGGGCGGCGGCGAGGCCGGCCGGGCCCGAGCCGATGACCGCGACGGTCTTGCCGGAGAGGCGCTCGGGAGCCTGCGGGGCGACGTCGCCCGTCTCCCACGCCTTGTCGATGATGGAGACCTCGACGTTCTTGATGGTGACCGGCGGCTGGTTGATGCCCAGCACACAGGCCGCCTCGCACGGCGCGGGGCACAACCGCCCGGTGAACTCAGGGAAGTTGTTCGTGGCGTGCAGACGCTCCGACGCGGCCGTCCAGTCCTCGCGGTAGGCGTAGTCGTTCCACTCGGGGATGAGGTTCCCCAGCGGACAGCCGTTGTGGCAGAACGGGATGCCGCAGTCCATGCACCGGCCGGCCTGCTTGCCGATGATCGGCAGCAGCGAACCGGGGACGTAGACCTCGTTCCAGTCCTTGAGACGGACGTCCACGGGGCGGGACTTGGCGACCTCGCGCCCGTGGTTCAGAAAGCCCTTCGGGTCAGCCATTGATCGCCGCCTCCATCATCTTCTCGGTGATCTCAGTCTCGGAGAGACCCGCTCGCTCGGCGGCGTCCTTGGCGGCGAGCACTGCCTTGTACGCACTGGGGATGATCTTGCTGAAGCGCTCCACGGACACGGTCCACTCGGCGAGCAGCTTCTCGGCGACCGTGGAAGCGGTCTCCTCGGCGTGCCGGCGCACCACGTCGTGCAGCCACTGCTTGTCGTCCTCGTCCAACTCGTGGACGGCACCCGCGTTTCCGACGTTGACGTTGTCGGGGTTCAGGTCGATGACGTAGGCGATGCCGCCGGACATGCCCGCCGCGAAGTTGCGGCCGGTCTCACCCAGGACGACCGCCCGGCCGCCGGTCATGTACTCGCAGCCGTGGTCGCCCACGCCCTCGGAGACCACGGTGGCACCGGAGTTGCGGACACAGAACCGCTCACCGGTACGCCCGCGCAGGAACAGCTCGCCGCCGGTCGCGCCGTAGGCGATGGTGTTGCCCGCGATGGTGGAGAACTCGGCGAGGTGGTCGGCGCCCCGGTCGGGGCGGACGATGACCCGGCCGCCCGAAAGGCCCTTGCCCACATAGTCGTTGGCGTCGCCCTCCAGGCGCAGCGTGACACCGCGCGGGAGGAAGGCGCCGAAGGACTGGCCCGCCGAGCCGGTGAAGGTGATGTCGATGGTGTCGTCGGGCAGGCCCGCGCCGCCGAACTTCTTCGTCACCTCGTGGCCGAGCATGGTGCCGACCGTGCGGTTGATGTTGCGGATCGCGACCTGTGCGCGGACCGGCTGGGCGTCGGTGGCGCTGGACGCGGCGAGGGCGTCGGCGGCGAGCTTGATCAGCTCGTTGTCGAGCGCCTTCTCCAGGCCGTGGTCCTGCTTGATGACCTGGTGGAGGGCTGCGCCGTCCGGGAGTTCGGGGACGTAGAAGAGGGGGGCCAGGTCGAGGCCCTGCGCCTTCCAGTGGTCCACGGCCCGCTCGACGTCGAGCGTTCCGGCCTTGCCGACGGCTTCCTCGATGGTGCGGAAGCCCAGCTCGGCGAGGATCTCGCGGACCTCTTCGGCGATGAACTGGAAGAAGTTCACGACGTATTCGGCCTTGCCGGCGAACCGGTCGCGCAGCACCGGGTTCTGCGTGGCGATGCCGACCGGGCAGGTGTCGAGGTGGCAGACGCGCATCATGACGCAGCCGGAGACGACGAGCGGCGCGGTCGCGAAACCGAACTCCTCGGCGCCGAGCAGCGCGGCGATGACGACGTCACGGCCGGTCTTGAGCTGGCCGTCGGTCTGGACGACGATGCGGTCGCGAAGTCCGTTGAGAAGCAAGGTCTGTTGGGTCTCGGCGAGGCCCAACTCCCAAGGTCCACCCGCGTGCTTCAAAGAAGTAAGAGGGGAAGCACCCGTACCGCCGTCGTGGCCGGAGATGAGGACGACGTCCGCGTGCGCCTTGGAGACACCCGCGGCGACCGTGCCGACACCGACCTCGGAGACCAGCTTCACGTGGATCCGCGCCTGCGGGTTCGCGTTCTTCAGGTCGTGGATCAGCTGGGCGAGGTCCTCGATGGAGTAGATGTCGTGGTGCGGCGGCGGCGAGATGAGACCGACACCGGGGGTGCTGTGCCGGGTCTTGGCGACCCAGGGATAGACCTTGTGGCCGGGCAGCTGGCCGCCCTCGCCGGGCTTGGCGCCCTGGGCCATCTTGATCTGGATGTCCTCCGCGTTGACCAGGTACTCGGAGGTGACGCCGAAGCGGCCGGAGGCGACCTGCTTGATGGCGCTGCGCCGGGCCGGGTCGTAGAGCCGGTCCGCGTCCTCGCCGCCCTCACCGGTGTTGGACTTGCCGCCCAGCTGGTTCATGGCGATGGCGAGGGTCTCGTGCGCCTCCAGGGAGATGGAGCCGTACGACATGGCGCCGGTGGAGAAGCGCTTGACGATCTCGGAGACGGGCTCGACCTCGTCGATGGAGATCGGTTCACGGCCGCTCTTGAAGCCGAAAAGCCCGCGCAGGGTCATCAGCCGCTCGGACTGCTCGTTCACGCGGTCCGTGTACTTCTTGAAGATGTCGTAGCGGTTGGTGCGCGTCGAGTGCTGGAGGCGGAAGACCGTCTCCGGGTCGAACAGGTGCGGCTCGCCCTCGCGGCGCCACTGGTACTCGCCGCCTATGTCGAGGGCGCGGTGCGCGGGCGCGATGCCGCTCGCGGGGTACGCCTTCGCGTGCCGGGCGGAGACCTCCTTGGCGATGACGTCGATGCCGACGCCGCCGATCTTGGTGGCCGTACCGCTGAAGTAGCTGTTGACGAACCGCTCGTCCAGGCCGACCGCTTCGAAGACCTGGGCGCCCCGGTAGGAGGCGACGGTCGAGATGCCCATCTTGGACATGACCTTGAGGACGCCCTTGCCGAGCGCGTAGATCAGGTTGCGGATGGCCTGCTCGGCCTCGATGTCGGTGAGGAAGGTGCCCGCGCGGACGAGGTCCTCGACGGACTCCATCGCGAGGTACGGGTTGACGGCCGCGGCACCGAAGCCGATGAGCAGGGCGACGTGGTGGACCTCGCGAACGTCACCGGCCTCCACCAGCAGACCCACCTGGGTGCGCTGCTTGGTGCGGATGAGGTGGTGGTGAACGGCGGCGGTGAGCAGCAGCGAGGGGATCGGCGCGTGCTCGGCGTCGGAGTGCCGGTCCGAGAGGACGATCAGGCGGGCGCCGTTCTCGATCGCGGCGTCGGCCTCGGTGCAGATCTCGGCGAGGCGGGCGGCGAGGGAGTCGCCGCCGCCGGAGACCCGGTACAGGCCGGAGAGGGTCGCGGCCTTCATGCCGGGCATGTCGCCGTCGGCGTTGATGTGGATGAGCTTGGCCAGCTCGTCGTTGTCGATCACCGGGAAGGGCAGGGTGACGCTACGACAGGAAGCGGCCGTCGGCTCCAGCAGGTTGCTCGCGGGTCCGAGGGACGAGCGCAACGAAGTCACGAGCTCTTCGCGGATCGCGTCCAGCGGCGGGTTGGTGACCTGCGCGAACAGCTGGGTGAAGTAGTCGAAGAGCAGCCGCGGGCGGGCGGAGAGCGCGGCGATCGGCGAGTCGGTGCCCATCGAACCGATGGGCTCGGCACCGGCCTTGGCCATCGGCGCGAGGATGACGCGCAGCTCCTCCTCGGTGTAGCCGAAGGTCTGCTGGCGGCGGGTGACCGAGGCGTGGGTGTGCACGATGTGCTCACGCTCGGGCAGGTCGGACAGCTCGATCTCACCGGCTTCGAGCCAGTCGGCGTACGGCTTCTCGGCGGCGAGGCCGGCCTTGATCTCGTCGTCCTCGATGATGCGGTGCTCGGCGGTGTCCACGAGGAACATGCGGCCGGGCTGGAGGCGGCCCTTGCGGACGACCTTCGCGGGGTCGATGTCGAGGACGCCGACCTCGGAGCCGAGGACGACGAGACCCTCGTCGGTGACCCAGTAGCGGCCGGGGCGCAGGCCGTTGCGGTCGAGGACCGCGCCGACCTGGGTGCCGTCGGTGAAGGTCACGCAGGCCGGGCCGTCCCAGGGCTCCATCATCGTGGCGTGGAACTGGTAGAAGGCGCGGCGGGCCGGGTCCATGGAGTCGTGGTTCTCCCACGCCTCCGGGATCATCATCAGCACGGAGTGCGGCAGCGACCGCCCACCGAGGTGGAGAAGTTCCAGCACCTCGTCGAAGGACGCGGAGTCGGAGGCCTCGGGCGTGCAGATCGGGAAGATCCGGTCGATCTTCTCCTGGTCGCCGAAGAGGTCGGAGGCGATCTGGGACTCGCGGGCCGCCATCCAGTTGCGGTTGCCCTTGACCGTGTTGATCTCGCCGTTGTGCGCGACGAAGCGGTACGGGTGGGCGAGCGGCCACGACGGGAAGGTGTTCGTGGAGAACCGGGAGTGCACGAGCGAGATCGCGGAGGCGAAGCGCCGGTCGGACAGGTCCGGGAAGAAGGGCTCCAGCTGACCTGTGGTGAGCATGCCCTTGTAGACGATGGTCCGCGCGGACAGCGACGGGAAGTAGACGCCGGCCTCGCGCTCGGCGCGCTTGCGCAGCGCGAAGGCCTTGCGGTCGAGGTCGATGCCCTGGCTCTGCCCGTCGCTCACGAAGAGCTGACGGAACAGCGGCATGGTGGAGCGGGCCGTGGCGCCGAGGAGTTCGGGCGCGGTCGGAACCTCACGCCACCCGAGAACCGTGAGGCCTTCTTCTACGGCGATCGTCTCAACCTGCGAGACGATCGCGTCGGCGCCGTCCTCGGGCAGGAAGGCGATGCCGACCGCGTATCCACCGGCGGCGGGGAGGTCGAATCCGGCCACCTCGCGGAGGAAGGCGTCCGGCACCTGGGACAGGATGCCCGCGCCGTCGCCGGAGTCGGGCTCGGCACCCGTCGCACCGCGGTGCTCCAGGTTGCGCAGCACGGTGAGCGCCTGCTCGACCAGCGCGTGGCTCGCCTCGCCGGTGAGGGTGGCCACGAAGCCGACGCCACAGGCGTCGTGCTCGTTGCGGGGGTCGTACATACCCTGCGCGGCAGGGCGAGCATCCATGAAGGACCAGTTCTGGCCATTCGCGGTGTGCTGGGACGGCTGGCGCGGCGTACGCATCGGCTCTCCCGTCGTCGTCGTGGCATATGCGTGGGCATAGGGACGACGTTGGCCCTCTGCGAGTTAGCGCAAAATTTCGTGCAGGTTACATGATGGAGCGGTTCTCGGGAACCGGATACTCCGTTCCAACATGCGGACGCCACGGGGTCGCGGCGTAGCACCGCACAAGCGGTGAAGGTGAAGGGGACCAAAGCGGACAGATCGATGTCCGTCGGTCCAGGGCAGAGGGAGCGTCGTAGCCCATCCCGCGGGTGCGCCGCGAGCGTCATTGCCCACAGCGCTTACGGCTCATGCCCAGTGGTTAAGCGTTCGAAACCAGCGAGTAACGGCTACTTATGCGACCCAGCGCATAAGTGCGCGTCGAGCTATCCTACGACCGTTCCGAACAGGGTGCCCAGGGCGTACGTCACACCGGCCGCCGCACCCCCCAGCACGAGCTGCCGCAGCCCGCTGAACCACCAGGTCCGCGCGGTCACCCGGGCCACCACCGCACCGCACCCGAACAACCCGACGAGCGCGAGCAGCAGCGCCGGCCAGAGCGCGGTCGCCCCGAGCAGGAACGGCAGCAGGGGAAGCAGCGCCCCCAGCGCGAACGCCCCGAAGGACGAGACTGCGGCGACGAGCGGGGAGGGCAGATCGCCGGGATCGATCCCCAGCTCCTCCCGAGCGTGTATCTCAAGGGCCTGCTCGGGATCGCGCGAGAGCTGCCGGGCGACTTCACGGGCGAGCGCGGGCTCGACCCCACGGGACACGTACAGAGAGGCGAGCTCCCCTTCCTCATCCTCCGGGTGCCTGCGCAGCTCGCGCCGCTCGACCTCCAACTCGGCCTCGACCAGCTCGCATTGGGAGGCGACGGAGGTGTACTCGCCGGCCGCCATGGAGAAGGCGCCGGCGGCGAGCCCGGCCAGCCCGGTGATGACCACGGTCTGATGACTGACGGCACCACCGACGACACCGGTCATCAGGGCGAGGTTGGAGACGAGACCGTCCATGGCGCCGAACACCGCGGGGCGCAGCCAACCGCCGCTCACATCCCGGTGGGTGTGGTTGTCGCGGTGCGCCTCGTGGAGCGTCGCTTCGGTCTCGATGATGGCCATGCGGTGATCCCCCTGGAGGCTGAGAGTCAGCTGACGAATAGCCGACAAGCAGCTAAGGCGAGGCTAACTTTAGACAAGTTCCACTCTTTGACAACACTCAACATACGCTTTTCATTTCCCGCCCTCCAGCAAGGAAAGGCTGCGCTAACCTGCACCTTTACCCTCGAACGCTCATACGTGACAGTGACTGATCAGATGTCGACCGGGTGACGCTGCACTCCGTCAGGCTCTGCCGAAGGCCTCCCGTGGGAGACATCCGCAAAGGGTTCCGCGCCCTGAGGCGCCCTGAGGGAACCCCGTAGGAGAGGCCGCGTATGGCATCGATCGCCTGCATTCCCCCGGTCCCGGCGCCCAAGAACGCCACCGAACTCCGCGAACGAGCGCGCGGCGCGCTGCTCGGCCTCGCGGTAGGGGACGCCCTCGGGGCACCAGCAGAAAACATGAAGCCTTCGGAGATCCGCGCCCGTTGGGGCCGCATCACGGGCTACGTCGCGGAGAACCCGGCCGGCACGGACGACACGGAGTACGCGATCTTCTCCGGCCTCCTCCTCGCCCGCCACGGCTCGGCCCTCACGCCGACCCACGTAGAGGCGGCCTGGCACGAGTGGATCGCGGACCGGGACGAGGGCCCGTTCCGCGGAGCGGGCTTCAGCGAACGCGGCACCCTGGAGAACCTCCGCCGAGGCCTGGCCGCCCCCATCTCGGCCCAACACCGCCACGCCTGGAGCGACGGCCTGGCCATGCGCGCGGCCCCCTTCGGCGTCTTCGCGGCGGGCCGCCCGGCGGAGGCGGCCCGTCTCGTCGCGATCGACGGTTCGGTGAGTCACGACGGCGAGGGCATCTACGGCGGCCAGGCGGTCGCGGCGGGCGTGGCGGCGGCGATGGCGGGAGCCCCGACGATCGCGGTGGTCGCCTCCGCCCTGGCGGTGGTCCCCGACGACTCCTGGACGGCCCGCTCCCTACGCCGAGCGGTGGCGGTGGCCCACCGAGGCGAACGAGCGGTCCGCTCCGCGGTGGTCATCGGCGGCTACCCCTGGACCGACCTGGCCCCCGAGGCGGTGGCCCTCGCCTTCGGCGCATACGCGGCAGCGGACGGCGACTTCGTGGAGTCGGTCCTCACCGCGGTGAACATGGGGCGGGACGCGGATACGACGGCCGCGGTGGCGGGGGCGCTGGCAGGCGCGACCCGGGGCGCGTCATCGATCCCACCCGACTGGGCGTCGGCGATCGGCCCGGCACGGGGGAGCTGCCTACCGGCGATGGCCGGTCACCATGTGCTGGACATCGCGGAGTTGCTGGTTCCGGGGGAGGGCGGGAAGTGGGGCACGGGGGGCTTTGTCCGACGAGACCAGCGTGAGCGACGCAACCAACGGGATCAACGGGAGTACGTGCTGGCTGCGGATGAGGACGAGGTGCAGCTGTGAGGCGTGAGGAGAGCGGGGGCGACGGGGTGGCACCGGACGCGCAACGGATTGAACCCGCGTTCCCTGAGGGCGAGTTCACGCGACAGGGGCAACAACCCGCACCCGGTGTCCCGCTCCACCGGAAGCGGCTCCAACCCGCAGCGCCTGACGGCGAATCCGCCCTGCGGCAGCCACCTGCGGCCGCGGATGACGAACGCACTCCGCAGGGGCCACCCGCACCCGGCCCCCATCTCTACCCCAAACCGCTCCAACCCGCAGCCGCACACGGCGAGTTCACCCCGCAGGAACCACCCACGGCCGCCGACAGCGAATGCACCCCGCAAGGGCCACCCACCTCCGACTCCCGCCCCAGGCCGCTCCAACCCGCAGCCGCCGAAGGCAAGTCCGCCCCACAAGGACCACCCGCCTCCAGTCGCCCACTCCGCCCCAAGCCTCTCCAACCGACGGCCGCCGACAGCGAGTTCGCCCCGCGGGAGCAACCCGCGCCCGCCAACGGTGAACGCACCCCGCAGGAACCACACACCTCCGACTCCCGCCCCAGGCCGCTCCACCCCGCAGCCGCCAACGGCGAACGCACCTGGCCACCCACCTCCAGCCCTCGTCTCCACCCCAACCTGTTCCACCCCACGGCCGCCGAAGGCGAATCCGCCCCGCACGACCCGCCCGCATCCGCTTCCCACCTCAACGCACCCCACCCCACCCACCTCAACCGCACAGCCGCCGACGGCGATTTCGCCCCACAGGGGCCACCCGCACCCGACGACGAAAGTTGTACGGGCGGTGCGGGTGGGAACACCAAGGCCGATGGCGGAGCCGAGGCTGTTCGCAAGGCTCGCCGTATCGAGGGGCTGCTCCTCGGGCTGGCCGCAGGTGATGCCGCCGGCTGGCCCGCCGCAAGGCACCGCGCTGCTCGCATGCCCGAGTGGACCCGCCGCCTCACCCGCGAGCTGGACACCTTCGCCGAACAGAACGCGACCACCACCCTCCCCGTCCCCATCGCCCTGAACCAACCCCCCGAACCCCTACGCCTCGGGCCCTCCGACGACGCCGAATGGGCGGCGTTCGCCGCAGAAGCCGTACTGAGAGCCGGCGACGACACAGTCCTGGGCGACCTGAGCCGCGAGCGCCGCACCCGCGCCGCGATCGACCTCACCTGGAACGCCATCGCCAGCGAGGTCGCCGCCGCAGCGGACCGCGCCCCGGAGGTCGAGTCCGCCGTGCTCCCCCTCCGCGCCCGCATCTCGGTAAGGGCAGGCCTGGGAAACCTCGCGGCCGGCCTCCGCCCACCCGCCACCGGCCACGACAACCCCCACTACTTCGACGACGCGGCCTGCGTAAGAGCCTGCGTACTAGCGGTAGCGCACCCCGGCGACCCCCAACGCGCCGCCGCCCTCGCCGAGTTCGACGCCCACTACACCCAGGACGGCGACGGAGTCCACGGCGCCAGAGCCATGGCGGCGGCCCTCTCCCTCGCCCTGGTCGGCGCGGACGTGGACGAGTGCGTGGCAGCGGCCCTCGCCGAACTCCCCGAGGCCACGGAGATCGGCCGCAACGCCCGCCACGCCCTGAAGTTGGCCCAGGACAGCGACAACGCCTTCGCGCTGATCCCCCTCCTGGAACACCAGATCGTCGACCACGTCTACAGCTACGGCATCGCAGCCGCCGAAACAGTCCCCGTAGCCCTGGCCCTGGCAACAGCAGCCCGCGGCCGCATCGCGGAAGCGGTCCCCGCCGCGGCCTGCCTCTCCCGGGTCGCCGACTCGGCCCCGGCACTCGCAGGCGCCCTAACCGGAGCACTCAGCGGCGGCCAGGCGATCCCGTCGACCTGGCGGGACGCCTGCCGCACCCTCTCCGGCTGCGCACTCCCCCGCCTCACCGGCACGGACCTCGTAGAACTCGCCGAACTCCTGGAAGCCACACAACCGCCCCCACCAGGAGGATGATTCGGTGCATGCCACCCAAAGAACTCAAAGAACCTAAAGAGCTGGAAACCAGCCTCGACGAAAGGATCACCGGAGCCCTGGTGGGCGCCGCCGTCGGCGACGCCCTCGGCGGCCCCGTGGAGGGCTACTCCCCCGAGCAGATCCTCGAACGCCACGCCGGCCGCGTCCACGGCATCGTCGGCCCCTGGAACGGCGAAGCCTGGCGCACCGCCCGCCCCATCGCCCCGTACCACAAGGGCGACGGCCACGTCACCGACGACACCTTGATGACCCACGCTCTCGTACGGGTCTACGCCCAGGTCCGCGACCACCTCGACGCCTACTCCGTCGCCGACCACCTCGTCCCGGACCTGATGCGAACCCCGCGCTGGATCCCGGAGTTGGAGGCGGAAGCCATCCCCCTCCACCGCATCTTCCTCGCCGAGAAATGGCTCGCGACCCGCCTGCACTACGGCCACATCGACCCCCGCGAAGCCGGCGTCGGCAACATCGTCAACTGCGGTGCCGCGATGTACATGGCCCCGGTCGGCCTGGTCAACGCGGCCCATCCGGCGGCCGCTTACGCCGAGGCTCTCGACATCGCGGGCGCCCACCAGTCGTCGTACGGCCGAGAGGCGGCCGGCGTCTTCGCCGCAGCCGTATCGGCAGCCTGCGTCCCGGGCGCCACCCCAGACTCGGTCGTGGCCGCCTGCCTCGCCCTGGCAAAAGACGGCACCCGCACCGCCATCGAGCGGGTCTGCGAAGTGGCCGCCCGCTACTCGGACTTCGAGTCGGCCCTGGTCCCCCTGCGGGAGGCGATCGCGCCGTACGACACGGTCGGCCCCGACTACCGCGCCCCCTCCCTCGACGCCCGCCGCCCTTCCCGCACCAAGGCGATCGAGGAACTCCCGGTCGCCCTGGGCATGTTGGTGGTCTCCGGCGGCGACTACCGCCACGCGGTGCTGGGTTCGGTGAACTACGGCCGGGACTGCGACTCGATCGCGACGATGGCCGGCGCGGTGGCCGGCGCCCTCGGCTCCACGGTCCCGCAGGACTGGTCGAAGACGGTCGCGGAAGCCAGCCGCCTGGACCTCTGGGAACCGGCCGCGACCCTCACCGCCGTCACCCGCGAGCTCTTCGAACGCGACGTCCTCCGACGCCGGGCCCACGAGGCCGCGTTCACCGAGATCGGAGGACTGCGGTGCTCCGACTGACCTGGGTCCAGCCGGAGGACCTGCTCGGCCACGAACTGCGCCAGGCCGCCCAGGACGGACGCGAACCGTCCGCGATCGCGGCACGCTGGCGAGCGGCGGGCGGTACGGAAGCCCCGGAACGGGCAGGCGCGTCGGACCGACCCCCCACCCGCTACCTCCGGTTGCTCGCCGAGGACCTGCTCGACGAACTGGCCGACCTACCGAGCAGGTTGGCGGACCATGAACCCACCGACCTGGCACGCATCAAATCCCTCTGCCCCAACTGGCCCACCCCACAAGCCACTTCACCGCATCTCCCACCCCGTCCGGCCCGCCTCCAGGCCGCCTGGCTGGGCCGCGCCGTCGGCTGCCTCCTCGGCAAACCCGTCGAGAAGATCAGCCTCGACGGCATCCGCCAACTCGCCCGAGCCACCGGCAACTGGCCCCTCAACTCCTACTTCACCGCCCGTGGCGTCCCCGCCGAACTCCTCGCCACCCACCCCTGGAACCGCCGCTCCGCCCCCACCTCCCTGGCCGAGAACATCGACGGCATGCCCGAGGACGACGACCTCAACTACCCCCTGTTGAACCTCCTGTTGCTACAGCGCCACGGCAAGGACTTCACCACCGCCGACGTGGCGAAGCTCTGGCTCGACGAACTCCCCGCAGGCCGCACCTTCACCGCCGAACGCATCGCCTACCGCAACCTCCTCACCGGCCTGGAACCCCCGCGAACGGCCCGCCACCGCAACCCGTTCCGCGAATGGATCGGCGCCCTGATCCGCGCCGACGTGCACGGCTGGACCAACCCCGGAAACCCCGGCGCGGCAGCCGAACAGGCCCACCGCGACGCCACGTTGACCCACACCGCGAACGGCGTCTACGCGGCGATGTTCACGGCGGCCGTCATCGCCACCGCGACCACCGGCACCCACGACGTCCACACCTGCCTGCGCACCGGACTCACGGTCGTCCCGCCCGACTCCCGCCTCGCCAAAGCGATTCACCACGCCCTCCAACTGGCCCGAAAACAGCGGGACTTCGACACGATCGTGGACGAACTCCACGCCACCTACTCCCCCACCCACCACTGGGTCCACGCGATCCCCAACACCGCCCTGATCGCCGCCGCCCTCACCCACGCTGACGGCGACTTCACCGGCTCCATCTGCCGTGCGGTGTCCGGGGGTTGGGACACCGACTCCAACGGCGCGACGGTCGGCAGCATCGCCGCCCTTCTCTCGGACTCCGCGCTCCCCGACCGCTGGACGACCCCGCTCAAGAACCGACTCGCCACCTCCGTAGGCGACTTCAACGGCATCGGCTTCGACACTCTCGCCCGGCTCACCCATCAGGAGACCGCCCGCCCATGACCCACATCGCCGTGCTCGGCAGCACGAACATGGATCTCGTCGCCTACGTCGCGAAGGCCCCGCAGCGCGGAGAGACCGTGACGGGACGGGAGTTCCGCACGATCCCCGGCGGCAAGGGCGCCAACCAGGCCATCGCCGCGGCCCACGCGGGCGCGACGGACGTCACGATCGTCGGCGCGGTCGGCAACGACGCCTACGGCGCCCAACTCCGCGCCACCTTCGAACACTCCGGTGTCGACACCGACCATCTGCGCACCGTCGAGGGCCCGTCCGGCACCGCGCACATCGTCGTGGACGACGAGGGCGGCAACGCGATCGTCGTGATCCCCGCCGCCAACGGCACCGTCGACCACCTCGCCCCCGGCGACGAGGCCACCATCGCCACGGCCGACGCCCTGCTCCTCCAGTTGGAGATCCCGCTCGCCGCGGTGATCGCGGGCGCGGAGGCGGCCCGCCGCCACGGCGTCCGGACGATCCTCACGCCCTCGCCCGCCCAACCCCTACCCGCCGAACTCCTGGCCGCCGTAGACCTGTTGGTCCCCAACGAGCACGAGGCCACCGCCCTCACCGGCCGCACCGACCCGCGCGAGGCGGCGGCGGCCCTGCTCGACCAGGTGCCCGAGGTGATCGTCACTCTCGGTGCGGCGGGCAGCCTGTACGCGGCCCGGGGCGCCGAGCCGTTCACCGTGTCCGCGCCTCAGGTGACCGCCGTGGACTCGACCGGCGCGGGCGACACCTTCGTCGGCGCGCTGGCGGTGGCGCTCGCCGAGGACCGCCCGATGCGGGACGCGCTGGCCTGGGCGGCAGCGGCTGCGGCGCTGTCCGTGCAGCGGCCGGGGGCGACGGCGTCGATGCCGTTCCGCGCGGAGATCGAGAAGCAGTACGCCTCATGACCGAGACGCCGACCACAACTCCCCTGTCAGGCCTGCGCGTTCTCGATCTCGCGACGCTCTTCGCCGGCCCCCTCGCCGCCACCATGCTCGGCGACTTCGGTGCCGAGGTCATCAAGGTCGAGCACCCGACCAGGCCCGACCCGTCCCGGGGCCACGGCCCCTCGAAGGACGGCATCGGCCTGTGGTGGAAACTCCTCGGCCGCAACAAGCGGGCGATCACCCTCGACCTGTCGAAACCGGGCGGGCGCGCCACCCTGCTCCGGCTCGCCGCGACCGCCGACGTGATCATCGAGAACTTCCGCCCCGGCACCCTGGAGAAATGGGACCTCGGCTGGGCCGAACTCTCCGCGGCCAACCCGCAGTTGGTGCTCGCCCGGGTCACCGCGTTCGGCCAGTTCGGGCCCTACGCGCACCGCCCCGGTTTCGGCACCCTCGCCGAGGCGATGAGCGGTTTCGCCGCGATCACCGGCGAACCGGACGCGCCCCCGACCCTCCCGCCGTTCGGCCTCGCGGACTCGATCGCGGGCCTGGCGACGGCGTACGCCGTGATGACAGCGCTGGCCGCCCGCGACCGCACCGGCGAGGGCCAGGTCGTCGACATGGCGATCATCGAACCGATCCTCACCGCACTGGGCCCGCAGCCCCTCTGGTACGACCAGCTCGGCCACGTCCAGCCACGCACCGGCAACCGCTCGCAGAACAACGCCCCGCGCAACACCTACCGTACGGCGGACGGCAGTTGGGTCGCCGTCTCCACCTCGGCCCAGTCGATCGCCGAGCGCGTGATGCGCCTGGTCGGCCGCCCGGAACTGATCGACGAACCGTGGTTCGCGACGGGCGCCGAACGGGCCCGGCACGCCGACGTCCTGGACGCGGCGGTCGGCGACTGGATCGCGCAGCGCACCCGCACCGAGGTGCTGGCCGCGTTCGAGAAGGCGGAGGCGGCGGTCGCCCCCATCCAGGACGTACGGGATGTCATGACGGACCCGCAGTACCAGGCCCTCGACACGATCACCACCGTCGACGACCCCGAACTCGGCCCCCTCCGCATGCAGAACGTCCTCTTCCGCCTCTCCGCGACCCCCGGCGCGATCCGCTGGACCGGCCGCCCCCACGGCGCCGACACGGACCCTGTCCTCACCGAACTCGGCCTGACCGAAACCGAGTTGACCACCCTCCGCCAGGAGGGCGCCCTGTGACCCCGCACCCCCTGACCTGGCTCTACGTCCCCGGCGACCGCCCTCCGATCGTCGCCAAGGCCCTCACCGCCGGCGCGGACGTGGTCGTCGTGGACCTGGAGGACGCGGTGGCCCCGGACCGCAAGGACTACGCCCGCGCGGCCACGGCGGAGCTTCTCTCGGAGCCCCAACTCAACGTCCACGTACGCGTGAACGCCCTCGACACCCCCTGGGCCGCCGACGATCTCCGCACGCTCACACCCCTCCCGGGCGTGTCCGGCCTACGGCTCCCGAAGGTGACGTCCGCGGAGGACGTCGTAGCCGTAGCGGAAAGGGCCCGCGACCTCCCCCTGTACGCCCTCCTGGAGACGGCCCTCGGGATCGAGCGCGCCTTCGCGATCGCCGCCGCGCACTCCTCCGTGCACGGCATCGCGCTCGGCGAGGCGGATCTACGGGCCGACCTGGGCGTACGCGACGACGCCGGCCTGGACTGGTCCCGCTCGCGGGTGATCGTCGCCGCCCGGGCCGCTGGCCTGGCCCCGCCGCCCCAGTCCGTCCACCCGGACATCCGCGACCTGGAGGGCCTGGCGGCCTCCTGCGCGCACGGCCGCGCCCTGGGTTTCCTGGGTCGCGCGGCGATCCACCCCCGTCAACTCCCGGTCATCGAGAGCGCGTTCCTCCCGACGGACGAGGAGATCGAACAGGCCGAGACGATCATCAAGGCCGCCATGCAGGAGGAGGGTGCCCAGGCACTGCCCGACGGCCGGTTCATCGACGCGGCGGTGGTGGCGGCGGCGCAGCGAACGCTCACGTTGGCGCGCCGCACCTGAACACGATGAGGGCGCCCCGTCAGCGACAGGGCGCCCTCATCGTCGTAGAACCGGCCGTCAGCCCTTCTTCGCCGACTCGGCCTCGTCTTTCTTCATGTCCACTTCGTTCTCCACGTCCGCTTCCTTGGCGTCCGCGTCTTCCTTCGGCTCGTCTTCCGCGGTCGCCGCGCTGTCGTCACCGTCGGTGTCGCCGCCGGAGGCGTCCGCGTCCGTCTCCGTGTCCGGTTCGACAATCTCCTCGCGGCCCGGGCGCTTCTTCGCCGAGATCACGAAGTACGTCACCGCGAGCAGGAAGACGATCATCGCGGTCCAGTCGTTCAACCGCAGGCCCAGGAAGTGGTGGGCGTCGTCGACGCGCATGTACTCGATCCAGCCGCGGCCCACGCAGTACGAGGCGACGTACAGCGCGAACGCCCGGCCGTGGCCCAGCTTGAAGCGGCGGTCGGCCCAGATGACGAGGAAGCCGACACCGACGCACCACAACGACTCGTACAGGAAGGTCGGGTGGTAGTAGCCGGGGACGCGGCCGTCCGTCGAGGACGTGATGTGCAGCGCCCAGGGGAGGTGCGTCTCGCGGCCGTACAGCTCCTGGTTGAACCAGTTGCCCCAGCGGCCGATGGCCTGGGCGAAGGCGATGCCGGGGGCGAGGGCGTCGGCCCAGGCGGGCAGCGGGATGCCACGGCGGCGGCAGCCGATCCACGCGCCCACGGCGCCGAGCGCGATCGCGCCCCAGATGCCGAGGCCGCCCTGCCACACCTTGAAGGCGTCCACCCAGTCACGGCCCTCGCTGAAGTACAGCTCGTAGTCCGTGATCACGTGGTAGAGGCGACCGCCGACGAGGCCGAACGGCACGGCCCAGACAGCGATGTCGGCCACCGTCCCGACCTTGCCGCCGCGGGCGACCCAGCGTTTGTTGCCGAGCCAGACGGCGACGAAGACGCCGATGATGATGCAGAACGCGTAACCGCGCAGCGGAATGGGGCCGAGGTGGATGACCCCGCGCGACGGGCTGGGAATGTAGGCAAGTTCCATGGCAGGGTCGACGCTACCGTGCCGGACCGCGACCACGGCAAGCGGCCCGGCTACGGCTCCATAACGGGCCGGTATGAAAACCGGCCCGCCCGCTTACCCCTCGCTACCCCTTGTTCGCCGCCTGGACCAGCTGCTTCAGCTTCGCCGGGGTCATCGTCTGGTCCGCGTAGATGTTCTTGCCGCCGAAGAGGACGGTCGGGGTGCCGGTGAATCCGCCGGCCTGGAACGCGGCGGCCGACTTCGTGACCCAGCTGTCGTGCGTACCGCTGTTGACGCACTTCTGGAAGGCGGGCGTGTCGAGACCCTTCACCTTGCCCGCCAGCTCGATCAGCTTGGCGTTGCTCGCGTAGGCGTCGTCCGTCTCCTTGGGCTGGTTCTCGTACAGCACGTCGTGGAAGTCGCGGAACATTCCGGCGTCCTGGGCGCAGGCCGCCGCGTTGGCCGCGCGCTTGGAGCCGGTGCCGCCGAGGTTGCCGTCGATGATCGTGACCAGGTGGTACTGCACCTTGAGCTGCCCGGAGTCCGTCAGCTCGTGGAGTGTGGAGCGGTACGCCGTCTCGAAGGCCTGGCAGGCCGGGCAGCGGAAGTCCTCCCACACCGTGAGCGTCTGTTTGGCGCTGTCCTTGCCGACCTGGATCGCCAGGCTGTCCTTGCCGGTCGCCCCGGAGGGCGCCACGACCGGGCCCGCCTTGCTGCTGCCGCTGTCGTCCTTGCCGTGGTTCGCGGCGAGGACGCCGCCCACCGTCGCCAGACCCAGCACGCAGACGACGCTGGCGGCCACGATCAGCGTGCGCCGCCGCCTCTCCGCGGTCTTCTGCTTCTCACGCTCGACCGCCAGCCGCTCGCGGGCGGTGCGCTTTCCGTCACGGTTCTTCTCGCTCACACCCGCAGAACGAACCGGGGAGGCGCAGCGCGCCTCCCCGGTCCCAGGTCCACTCATACGAGGGACCAGTTGTTCTGTTATTCCGGTTGCTCCGTGACGCCCGGCGCTCTGCTACGCCTGTCCGCGCACGCCCTTCGCGAGGTCGCCCGCGAGCACGCGGACCGCCTCTACGCCGGCCGCGTCGTCCGGCGCGTCCAGCATCCCCTTGACGAAGGCCGAGCCGACGATCACGCCGTCCGCGAAGCGGGCCACCTCGGCGGCCTGCTGGGCGTTCGAGACACCGAGTCCGACGCACACGGGCGTGTCGGTGGTGGCCCGGGTGCGTTCGACGAGGTCCTGCGCCTGCGCGCCCACGGACGCGCGGGTGCCGGTGACGCCCATCAGGGAAGCGGCGTAGACGAAGCCGGTGCCGACCTTGGTGATCTCGGCGAGGCGGGCGTCCTTGCTGCTGGGCGCGACCACGAAGACCGTGGCGAGCCCGTGCTTCTCGGCGTGCTCCCTCCAGAGCCCCGCTTCCTGCACGGGCAGGTCGGGCAGGATGCACCCGGCGCCGCCAGCCTCGGCCAGCTCGGCGGTGAAGCGCTCGACTCCGTAGCGGTCGATCGGATTCCAGTACGTCATGACGAGTACGGGCTTGCCGGTCGCCGCGTGAGTCTCGCGGACCGTGCGCATGACGTCGGCGATCTTGACGCCGCCGCGCAGGGCGATGTCGTCGGCGGTCTGGATGACGGGACCGTCGAGGACGGGGTCGCTGTGCGGCAGGCCCACCTCGACGATGTCCGCGCCGCCGTCGAAGGCCGCCTTGATCGCCTCGATACCGCCGTCCACGGTCGGGAACCCGGCCGGGAGATAGGCGATGAGCGCGGCGCGCCCTTCGGCCTTGGCGGCGGCGAGGGTGTCGGACAGCAGCTGAATGTTCCCGCTCACTTGGCGTCCCCCTCGATCTCCGCGACGTCGGCCGCGTTCGCCGCGACTTCGGCATCGGCACTGGTGTCGTACAGGCCGAAGTACCGCGCGGCCGTGTCCATGTCCTTGTCGCCGCGCCCGGACAGGTTGACGACGATCAGCCCGTCCTTGCCCAGCTCCTTGCCGACCTCCAGCGCACCCGCCAAGGCGTGGGCGCTCTCAATCGCCGGGATGATGCCCTCCGTACGCGACAGCAGGCGCAGGGCCTGCATCGCCGCGTCGTCGGTGATAGCGCGGTACTCGCCGCGTCCGCTGTCCTTGAGGTAGGAGTGCTCGGGGCCGATGCCCGGGTAGTCCAGTCCGGCCGAGATCGAGTACGGCTCGGTGATCTGGCCCTCCTCGTCCTGGAGGACGTAGGACCGCGAACCGTGCAGGATGCCGGGCTCGCCCGCGGTCAGCGTCGCCGCGTGCTCGCCCGTCTCCACGCCGTGTCCGGCGGGCTCGCAGCCGATGAGGCGTACGTCCGCGTCGGGGATGAAGGCGTGGAAGAGGCCGATGGCGTTCGAACCGCCGCCGACGCACGCGATCGCCGCGTCGGGGAGGCGTCCGGCGCGCTCCAGGATCTGGCGGCGGGCCTCGACGCCGATCACGCGGTGGAAGTCGCGGACCATGGCCGGGAAGGGGTGCGGGCCGGCGACCGTACCGAAGAGGTAGTGCGTGCGGTCGACGTTGGCGACCCAGTCGCGGAACGCCTCGTTGATCGCGTCCTTGAGGGTGCGGCTGCCGGACTTCACGGCGATGACCTCGGCGCCGAGCATGCGCATCCGGGCCACGTTCAGCGCCTGGCGCTGGGTGTCGATCTCGCCCATGTAGATGGTGCATTCGAGGCCGAACAGCGCGCAGGCGGTGGCGGTCGCGACGCCGTGCTGGCCGGCGCCGGTCTCCGCGATGACCCTGGTCTTGCCCATGCGCTTGGTGAGCAGGGCCTGGCCGAGGACGTTGTTGATCTTGTGCGAACCGGTGTGGTTCAGGTCCTCGCGCTTGAGGAAGATCCTCGCGCCACCCGCGTGCTCCGCGAAGCGGGGTACCTCGGTGAACGCGCTCGGCCTGCCGGTGTAGTTGAGGAGAAGGTCGTCCAGCTCTCGGGCGAACTCGGGGTCGTGCTTGGCCTTGTCGTACTCGACGGCCACCTCGTCCACGGCGGCGACGAGGGCCTCCGGGATGAATTTGCCGCCGAAGGCGCCGAAGTAGCCCTCGGCGCTGGGGATTTGACCGTCGGGGTCTGGGATGAAGAACTCGCTGGGCATGCGGAAACCTCACGGTGAGTTTGGGAAATACCTAATCGCCGTGGGGGCAGGGACCATTGTTGAGTACCGGCCGGATGTGGCTGGTCGCGCAGTTCCCCGCGCCCCTAAAGGGCGCGCTGCCATCGACGGCCGTTTACCTGCCCAGGTTCGTCTCCGATGACGTAACGCACCCTGCGGCCGTGCACCCTGCGGGCCGGGGCACGGCAACCCCTCGGACGGCAGCCGCGCGCGAGGCGGGCGTGCCGGTCCATGGGTGTCAGGGTGAGTGTCATCGGGGGCAGCCTAGCGGGTGATCAGCTACGGCCGTGGCGGAGTGCGGGGTGCTCGCCCGCCGCCACCAGATCCGAGACCGCCGACTTCGGGTCGCGGCCGGTGACCAGGGACTCGCCCACCAGGACCGCGTCGGCGCCCGCGTTGGCGTAGGCGATGAGGTCGTGGGGGCCGCGGACGCCGGACTCGGCGATCTTGACGATGTGGGCCGGGATCTCGGGGGCGACGCGCTCGAAGGTGCCGCGGTCGACCTCAAGATTCTTGAGGTTGCGGGCGTTGACGCCGATGATCTTGGCGCCGGCGTCGACCGCGCGGTCGACCTCGTCCTCGTCGTGGACCTCGACGATCGGCGTGAGACCGATCGACTCGGCGCGCTCGATGAGGGACTCCAGGGCCGGCTGGTCCAGGGCCGCGACGATCAGCAGGGCGAGGTCGGCGCCGTAGGCCCGGGCCTCCCAGAGCTGGTACGACGTGACGATGAAGTCCTTGCGGAGGACCGGGATGTCCACCCGCGCGCGGACGGCCTCCAGGTCGGCCAGCGAACCGCCGAAGCGGCGCTGTTCGGTGAGGACGGAGATGACGGCGGCGCCGCCCGCCTCGTAGTCGGCGGCGAGGCCCGCCGGGTCGGCGATCGCGGCCAGCGCGCCCTTGGAGGGGCTGGAGCGCTTGACCTCGCAGATGACCTTGACGCCGTCGCCGCGCAGGGCGGCGACACCGTCCTTGGCCGCGGGAGCCTTCGCCGCGCGCTCCTTGAGCTCGTCGAGGCTGACGCGCGCCTGCCGTTCCGCCAGGTCGGCACGGACTCCGTCGATGATCTCGTCGAGCACACTCACGCGAGCGGCCCCCTTCCGGACGGTGGAAAAGCCATGGTCACATCTGACCTCGATGGTATCCGGAGGAAGGCGTAGCCCTCGCATCCGGTTGACGCCGGTCCCACTACCTGGACATGTGTCGGTTGATCAAGGGTGTAGCCAGCCACCGAACGGCAGGTTCCGGACAACCGTGAAGACCAGCACCAACGCGCCCAGACCCCACAGCTGGACCCTGCCGAGTTCGATCCGCGCGGGCCGGCCGCGCGCCGCACGGACCACCCAGACGGTCCATACGACCATGAAGGCCAGATAGCCCACTACGGCGATCGCGTTGTCCTGGAGCGCGGCCAGGAAGTCCCCGTGGATGAACTCGTGCGCGCTGCGCAGGCCGCCGCAGCCGGGGCAGTACAGGCCGGTGAAGCGGTACAGGGGGCAGACGGGGTAGTGGCCGGGCTGGTTCGGGTCGACGGTGCCTACGTAGGCGAAGGCCCCGGCGACGGTCGCGAGGACGGCGGCGGGCACGGCGACGCGGTTCAGCACGGAGGCGGTACCTGGGGCGGTACCGGGGGTGTGCGTCTTCGGCATGCTCTGGCTGTCGGCGTTCACGTCTCGCATTGTGCCCCCTGGCCCTTTCGTGCGGCACGCGCGCGTGAGGGGCGGTTCCCGGTGCTCCCGGGACCGCCCCTCCACGAAGTGGTGGCTGACAGCTACTGCCTACGGCTCAGCTGTCGGCGTGCGCCGTCTTGCCGAGCAACTCGGTCAGGTCCTGGGGACGGTCCTTGGGCATGCCCATTCCCATCGCGCTCATGACCCAGCCGACGATGCCGCCGACGACCGCGAGCCCCATTCCGGCCCAGAAGCCGATCGGCTGCGCCATGACCATGAACGCGCCGCCGACCAGGAAACCGATGAAGATGATGGTGGTACCGGTCCAGGCGGCCAAAGTGTGACCGTGGCTGTTGCCCGCCATGACGTGCTCCTCGTTGCCGTGTACGTGTGTGAGCAGACGCTCACGCCTCATTGTTCCGCACGCGCGCGGAAGCGATGCTTCGGGGTGGCCCCGTGTCTGCTGCGGTGCAGGAGCGCCCCCGAAGGGGCGCGGGGCTGTGCCGATCTGCGGCTCCGCCGCGTGGGCGCGACCAGCCACGACGACGCCGCACCCGACGGACAACGGACGCTTCCTCCCTCACCCAGCGGAGCGCTACGCGCCGGTGGGGTCCTCACCCCGGTCCAGAGCCTTCCAGATGTCCTCAGGACGATCGGGGTCCACCACAGGAGCCCGCCGGGGGCGAGGCGTGCCGTTGCGTTCGTAGCGGCCCGACATCGCGGGCCAACGGCGGCCGTAGAGGAGGGCGAGCAGGCCGGCCAGCAGGATCAGGCCGCCGCCCACCGCGGCGACGTAGGGCCAGGCGGTGTGGTCGAAGGCGTGGACGACGGACGAGGTGTCGCCGGAGGCCTGCGCGGCCTTGTCGTCGAGCGCGGAGCTGTCGGTGGCGCCGAGGAGCGCCGCGGCGACGATGCCCGCGCCGGAGAGCGCGAGGAGGGCGGAGACCGCGAAGCGGCCCGCCCTGCGGACGGCGAAGACGGCGACGAGTGCGGCGAGGCCCACTATGGCGAGCGCCGCGGGCACGCCCGTGACGTCGCTGCCCTTGACGGACAGCGGGAACGCGTCGCCGGCCACCGTCGCGGTCCCCATCGACCAACGCTGACGGGTGGCCAGCAGCGCCACGGCCGCGCCGAGCGCACCGCTCAGCAGGGCCACGGCAAGGCTGCGGCGGCCGGCGCGCGCGGCGGGGCCTTCGCCTTCGGAACGGGGGTGAGGAACAGCAGCAGTCACGTGCTCCACTATCGCTCGAACCCCGGGCGAACCGTCACCCGGGGTTCATATGACCCTCGTCCTATTGCCCGAGCCGGTTCGCCGTGTGCACGGCGCGGAGGACCGCCGCCGCCTTGTTGCGGCACTCCTGGTCCTCCATCTCGGGGTCCGAGTCGGCGACGATGCCGGCGCCCGCCTGGACGTAGGCGGTGCCGTCGCGGAGCAGGGCCGTACGGATGGCGATGGCGGTGTCGGAGTCGCCCGCGAAGTCGAGGTAGCCGACACAGCCGCCGTACAACCCCCTTCTGGACGGCTCCAGTTCGTCGATGATCTGCATCGCGCGGGGCTTGGGCGCGCCCGAGAGGGTGCCGGCCGGGAAGCAGGCCGTGAGGACGTCGAAGGCGGTACGGCCGGGTGCCACGCGGCCGGTCACCGTCGAGACGATGTGCATCACGTGGGAGTACCGCTCGACGGACATGAAGTCGACGACCTCGACCGAGCCGGGCTCGCAGACCCTGCCCAAATCGTTACGCCCGAGGTCGACCAGCATGAGGTGTTCGGCGCGCTCCTTGGGGTCGGCGAGGAGTTCGTCGGCGAGGGCCTGGTCCTCCTGCGGGGTCGCGCCGCGGTGCCGGGTGCCGGCGATCGGGTGGACCATCGCACGGCCGTCCTCGACCTTGACGAGGGCCTCCGGGGAGGAGCCGACGACGTCGAAGCCGTCGAAGCGGAACAGGTACATGTACGGCGACGGGTTGGTCGCCCGCAGCACCCGGTACACGTCCAACGCGCTTGCCGTGCACGGTGTTTCGAAGCGCTGCGAGGGGACGACCTGGAAGGCCTCGCCCGCGCGGATGCGCTCCTTGATGTCCTCGACGGCCTCCTTGAAGTCGGGGCCGCCCCACAGCGCGGTGTACTCCGGGAGCTCGGAGGGCGGGAGCTGGGCGGGCGGCTGGGCCACCGCGCGGGAGAGGTCCGCCTCCATGGTGTCGAGGCGGGCGATCGCGTCCGCGTAGGCCTCGTCGACGCCGGTGTCGAGGTCGTTGTGGTTGATCGCGTTGGCGATCAGCAGGACCGAGCCCTCCCAGTGGTCCATCACGGCGAGGTCGCTGGTGAGGAGCATGGTCAGCTCGGGGAGTTTGAGGTCGTCGCGCTCGCCGGGGCCGATCTTCTCCAGGCGGCGGACGATGTCGTAGCCGAGATAGCCGACCATGCCGCCGGTGAAGGGCGGCAGGCCCTCCTGGTGGGGCGTGTGCAGGGTCTCGATGGTCGCGCGCAGGGCGGCGAGCGGGTCGCCGTCGGCCGGGACGCCCACGGGCGGGGTGCCGAGCCAGTGGGCCTGCCCGTCGCGGGCGGTGAGGGTGGCGGCGCTGCGGACGCCGACGAACGAGTACCGGGACCAGGAGCGGCCGTTCTCCGCGGACTCCAGGAGGAAGGTGCCGGGGCGCTCCGCGGCGAGTTTGCGGTAGAGCGCGACCGGGGTGTCGCCGTCGGCGAGGAGCTTGCGGGTGACCGGGATGACGCGACGGTCGGTGGCCAGCTTGCGGAACGTCTCAAGGTCCATGGCGGCTGACCCTACTTTTCCACGGGGGCGGCACTGGAATCAGCGCCGTCCTTGAGGAGCACGTCCGCGTCGAAGCAGGTGCGGGCGCCGGTGTGGCAGGCCGCGCCGACCTGGTCGACCTTCACGAGGACCGTGTCGGCGTCGCAGTCCAGGGCGACGGACTTCACGTGCTGGAAGTGGCCGGAGGTGTCGCCCTTCACCCAGTACTCCTGGCGGCTGCGGGACCAGTACGTGCAGCGGCCCGTCGTCAGGGTGCGATGCAGCGCCTCGTCGTCCATCCAGCCGAGCATGAGCACCTCACCGGTGTCGTACTGCTGGGCGATCGCGGGGACGAGCCCGTCGGCGCTGCGCTTGAGGCGGGCGGCGATATCGGGATCGAGGCTGCTGGGCTGGGGCGTGCTGGTCATGAGGCCATTGTGCCGCGCTCCACTGACAGTCCCGGCCCGGCGTCCATCTGATGGGAAGCAGTGGCGCGAAGCGCCTCGTTGAGGGGCGGTGGCCGGGAGACGGGTGGGCGGACCCTCCCCGCGGTCGTAGGCTGACGGTATGTCGACCTTCGCCAAGCGTGAACGACTTCTTCTCGCCGATCTCCTGGAGACCGCGGGCCCGGACGCCCCGACTCTCTGCGAGGGGTGGCGGACCCGCGACCTCGCCGCGCACGTCGTGGTGCGCGAGCGCCGCGCCGATGCCGCCGGCGGCATCATGATCAAGCAGCTCGCGCCGCGACTGGAGCGGGTGATGACGGAGTTCGCGGCGAAGCCGTACGAGGAGCTGATCCAGCTCATCCGTACAGGCCCGCCGCGCTTCTCGCCGTTCCAGCTCAAGCAGCTCGACGAGGCGTCCAACACGGTCGAGTTCTACGTCCACACGGAGGACGTACGGCGGGCACAGCCGGAGTGGACGCCGCGCGAGCTGGACCCGGTGTTCCAGGACGCCCTGTGGTCGCGGCTGGAGCGTATGGCCCGGCTGATGGGCCGTAGCGCGCCGACCGGGCTGGTGCTGCGCCGCCCGGACGGGCAGACGGCGGTCGCCCACAAGGGGGCGCCGGTCGTGACGGTGACCGGTGAGCCCTCGGAGCTGCTGCTGTTCGCGCACGGGCGGCAGAGCGTGGCCAAGGTGGAGCTGGACGGCGACGAGAACGCGATCGCCAAGCTCCAGGAGGCCAAGCAGCTGGGGATCTGAGCCCGCGGTTGCCAACAGGCCGGGTCATCCGGGCAGTTCGGCCCGCCGCAGGTCGCGGACGCACAGTGCGATGGCCCCGCCGAGACCGCAGACCACCGCGCTGACCACGAACACCGGGCCCGTGCCCCACACGCCGATCGCCGCGGCCGACAGCGGCATGCTCAGCGGGGCGAACCCGAGGCTGACCAGGCCGGAGACGGCGGTGACCCGGCCGAGGTAGGCGGGGTCGGCCTGGGTCTGGAGCAGGGCGCCGCACAGGGCTCCGCTGAGACCGGCGAGCAGCCCGATGAGCAGGGCGACGCCGACGGCCGCGAGGACGCTCGGGACGAAGGCGAGGGCGCCGATGGCGACGGAGCCGGCGACGATCGAGCAGCCGGCCAGCCACCCCGCGTACGGAAGCCGGCCCCGCACGGTCAGCAGCAGGGCCGCCGCCCCCGCGCCGACCCCGAAGCCTGAGAGCACCCAGCCCATGCCCGACGCGCCCCACCCGCGCTCGTCCGCCAGCAGGGTCAGGCCCACGTTGAGCGGGCCCACGAAACCGAGGTCCCCGAGCGCGATGGCCAGCATCAGCGGGGCGAGGACACGGTGGCCCCGGATGTAGCGCAGTCCGGCCCTGAGGTCGTCGACAGGGGATGCCGGGCGGGCGTCGGTTTTGGCGGGGGCGGTGGTGCCACGCGCTTCGGAGTCGGCCGCGCTTACGACACCCGCACCGGGCGCCGTGCCACGACCGCCCGCGGCAGCACCCGTATCGGCGGTGCCGCCGAGCGCGTCGGCCTTGTCGTCGGCGGGCAGTTCCCGCATCCGTACGGAGATCAGCAACGGCACCGACACGGCGATCAGCAGTCCGGCGAACGCGAACGCCGTCGCCGCGCCGCCGATCGCGACACCCAGGCCGCCGAGCGGACCGCCGACGACGTTGGCGAACCGGATGGCGAGCCCCCGCATGCCCTGCACGCGCGCGAGTTGGTCGCGGCTCGTCACGCGCGCGGGGAGTGCGCCCACGGCCGGCATGAACACGGCGTCGACCGTTCCGAACATCACGGCGAGCAGCGCCAGCGGCCACAGTCCCGGGCTCGTCAGGAACAGCAGCGCGGCCACCGCCAGCACCGCCGCGCAGCGCACCGCGTCGCTCCCGATGACCACCCTGCGCGGCCCGAACCGGTCGGCGATCACTCCCCCGCCCAGCATCAACAGGGCCCGCGGCACGGCACTCACCGCCATCACGGCACCGGCCTGTGCGGGCGAGCCCTGCTGTACGGCCGCCCAGGACAGGGCGATGTAGTACACGCTGTCGCCGACCATCGAGGACGTGTAGGCCGCGAGCCAGCGCAGGACGTTGGGGTCGCGGTGGGCGGCGCGGCCGGGGGCGTCGGCGGGGGCTATGAGGGTGCCGGTCACGGGAGGTCGTCCTCTCAGGCGCGGAACGGGAAGCCGTACAGGTGGATGGCGACGTTCTCGCGGCCCTGGGTGTCGCCCGCCGTCTCGGCGGCTCGTCCCCTGGCCTGGTACTTGTTGATCAGGGTGTCCAACTCGCCCTGCATTTCGGCGAGTTCGGACGCGTTCAGACGCGGGAGGTACTCGCCCTCGAAGCCGGCCGAGCGCCACTCGTCGCTCCAGGACTCGGACTCGTCGAGGTGGCGCCGGTAGAGGTCGACGCGCTGCTCCAGCAGGATCCGGGTGAGCGCTCCCTGGGCCGCGAGCTTCTCGGGGGCGTCCTTGACGTCCTCGTGCCGAACGGTCAGGCCCTCCGAGGCCGGCTGCCACCAGCGCTCCCGGCCGTCCTCGCCCTGCCGCTCGGCCTCCTCGATGAGCCCGTGCTCGGCGAGCTTGCGCAGGTGGTAACTGACCAGCGACACGGCCTCGTCGACCTGGTCGGAGAGCTGCGAGGCGGTCGCGGTACGGGCCACGTGCAGCGCCCGGTACAGCTTGATGCGCAGCGGGTGCGCGAACGCCTTGAGCGTGCCCAGATCGGTGATGGCACGGGTCTCTTTCGAGGTCATGCACCCCACGCTAGATACGAAAGATAAGTTGCGCAACATATTTTGCGCAACTTATCTTTCGTATCTCGCCACGAGTAAGCCCCGACCGCCAGGCAGCCGGGGCTTACAACGTGTCCAAGAAGGTCACCTCACCGGGTGACCCGCCTCCCGCAACGCCTGCTTGACCTCGCCGATCCGCAGATCCCCGAAGTGGAAGACGGAAGCCGCGAGCACCGCGTCCGCCCCCGCCGCCACCGCCGGCGGAAAGTCCGCGAGCTTGCCCGCGCCCCCGGAGGCGATGACCGGCACGGTCACGTGCTTGCGGACCGCCGCGATCATCTCCAGGTCGTAGCCGTCCTTCGTGCCGTCCGCGTCCATCGAGTTGAGCAGGATCTCCCCCGCCCCCAACTCGGCCGCCCGGTGCGCCCATTCGACCGCGTCGATGCCGGTGCCCTTGCGGCCGCCGTGGGTGGTGACCTCGAAGGAACCGGACTCCGTACGCCGCGCGTCCACCGACAGCACCAGCACCTGTCGCCCGAACCGCTCCGCGATCTCCCGGATCAGCTCGGGGCGCGCGATCGCCGCCGTGTTGACGCCGACCTTGTCCGCGCCCGCCCGCAGCAGCTTGTCCACGTCCTCGGCCGTGCGGACGCCGCCGCCGACCGTGAGCGGGATGAAGACCTGCTCGGCGGTGCGGCGGACCACGTCGTACGTCGTCTCGCGGTTGCCGGAGGACGCGGTGATGTCCAGGAAGGTCAACTCGTCGGCGCCCTCGGCGTCGTAGACCTTGGCCATCTCGACGGGGTCGCCCGCGTCGCGCAGGTTCTGGAAGTTGACGCCCTTGACGACCCGGCCGTTGTCCACGTCCAGGCAGGGAATGACTCGTACGGCGAGCGTCATGCCGAACCTCCGCCCTCGGTACCGGAGCGGTACGCCTCCACCTCGACCTCGACGACCAGGCTCGGGTCGACGAAGCCGGAGACGATGATCATGGACGCGGCGGGCCGGATCGCGTCGAAGAGTTCCTTGTGTGCGCGGCCCACGTCCTCGACGTCCCGGGCGTGGGTGATGTACATACGGGTGCGCACCACATCGGCGGGGCCGAGACCCAGCTGGTCCAGCGCCGAGAACGCGACGTTGAACGCGTTGACCGTCTGCTCGTAGGGACCGCCCCCGGCGATCTCGCCGTCCACTATCGACGTGCACCCGGAGACCAGCACCAGGCCGTTCGGCAGCTCCACCGCGCGGGAGTAGCCGAAGGCGTCCTCCCAGGGGGCGCCGGTCGACACGCGTCGTAGTTCGGTCACCGGGCCACCGCCTCCAGAGCCTCTTCCAGGGTGAACGCCTTCGCGTACAGGGCCTTTCCGACGATGGAGCCCTCGACACCGAGGGGGACCAGCTCGGAGATGGCGCGGAGGTCGTCGAGCGAGGACACGCCGCCGGAGGCCACGACCGGGCGGTCGGTGGCCGCGCAGACGTTGCGCAGCAGCTCCAGGTTGGGGCCCTGGAGGGTGCCGTCCTTGGCGATGTCGGTGACCACGTAGCGGGCGCAGCCCTCGGAGTTGAGGCGGCCCAGCGTCTCGTAGAGGTCGCCGCCGTCACGGGTCCAGCCGCGTCCGCGCAGGGTCGTGCCGCGTACGTCGAGGCCGACCGCGATCTTGTCGCCGTGCTCGGCGATGACCTTGGCGACCCACTCCGGGGTCTCCAGCGCGGCGGTGCCGAGGTTCACCCGGGTGCAGCCGGTGGCGAGGGCGGCGGCGAGGGTGTCGTCGTCGCGGATGCCGCCGGACAGCTCGACCTTGATGTCCATGGCGCCGGCGACCTCGGCGATGAGCTTGCGGTTGTCGCCGGTGCCGAACGCGGCGTCCAGGTCGACGAGGTGCAGCCACTCGGCGCCGGAGCTCTGCCAGGCGAGGGCGGCCTCCAGGGGGGAGCCGTAGGAGGTCTCGGTCCCGGACTCGCCGTGCACCAGGCGGACGGCCTGGCCGTCGCGGACGTCCACGGCGGGGAGGAGTTCGAGCTTCGAAGGCATCAGAGGGTTCCGATCCAATTGTTCAACAACTGCGCTCCGGCGTCGCCGGACTTCTCGGGGTGGAACTGCGTGGCCCACAGGGCGCCGTTCTCCACGGCGGCCACGAAGGGCTTGCCGTGCGTCGACCAGGTCACCAGGGGGGCGCGCATCGCCGGGTTCACGACGTCGAGGGACCAGTCGTGGACGGCGTAGGAGTGCACGAAGTAGAAGCGCGCGTCCGTGTCGAGGCCGGCGAAGAGCTGTGAGCCCGCCGGGGTGTCCACGGTGTTCCAGCCCATGTGGGGCACGATCTCGGCCTGGAGCGGCTCGACGGAGCCGGGCCACTCGTCCAGGCCCTCGGTCTCCACGCCGTGCTCGATGCCCCGCGCGAACAGGATCTGCATGCCGACGCAGATGCCCATCACCGGGCGCCCGCCGGCCAGCCGACGGCCGACGATCCAGTCGCCGCGCGCCTCCTTGAGGCCCTGCATGCAGGCGGCGAAGGCGCCGACACCGGGCACGAGCAGCCCGTCCGCGTTCATCGCCTTGTCGTAGTCACGCGTTATCTCGACCTCGGCACCCGTGCGCGCGAGGGCACGCTCGGCGGAACGGACGTTCCCGAAGCCGTAGTCGAAGACGACGACCTTCTTGGACGCGTTCTTCGCCGCGCTCAACTCCACACCGCCAGCCGCATGACCCCCGCGACCAGACACATCGCCGCGCCGATGGAGACCAGCACGATGAGCTGGCGCGGCATCTTCTGCTTGACGAAGGAGTAGACCCCGCCGAGGAGGAAGAGTCCGACGACGATCAGGAGGCTGGAGAGGCCGGTCACAGCGCGCCCTTCGTGGAGGGGAGGATGCCGGCCGCGCGCGGGTCGCGCTCGGAGGCGTACCGCAGGGCACGGGCGAGGGCCTTGAACTGGCACTCCACGATGTGGTGCGCGTTGCGCCCGTACGGCACGTGCACGTGCAGCGCGATCTGGGCCTGGGCGACGAAGGACTCCAGGATGTGCCGGGTCATCGTGGTGTCGTACTCGCCGATCATCGGCGCCATGTTCTCGGGCTCGGTGTGCACGAGGTACGGGCGGCCGGAGAGGTCGACGGTCACCTGCGCGAGGGACTCGTCCAGCGGAACCGTGCAGTTGCCGAAGCGGTAGATGCCGACCTTGTCGCCGAGCGCCTGCTTGAAGGCGGCGCCGAGGGCGAGGGCGGTGTCCTCGATGGTGTGGTGCGAGTCGATGTGCAGATCGCCCTCGGTCTTCACCGTGAGGTCGAACAGACCGTGCCGGCCGAGCTGGTCGAGCATGTGGTCGTAGAAGCCGACTCCTGTCGACACGTCGACCTTGCCGTGCCCGTCGAGATCGATCTCGACGAGGACCGACGTCTCCTTGGTCGCCCGCTCCACACGTCCTACGCGGTTCATGTGCTCTGCTCCTTCGGGGGTGTGGGGGTGTCCCCCATAGAACTCATCAACTCACGGACCGCGTCGAGGAACGCGTCGTTCTCTTCGGGGGTTCCGGCGGAGACCCGCAGCCACCCCGGGATGCCGTTGTCCCGGACCAGGACGCCCTGGTCGAGGATCTTCTGCCAGGCGGTGTGCGAGTCCGCGAACCGCCCGAACTGCACGAAGTTCGCGTCGGACTCGACGACTTCACAGCCGATGGCCCTCAACTCGCCCACCAGCCGGTCCCGTTCGGACTTCAGCTGCTCGACGTATCCCAGCAGTGTGTCGGTGTGCTCCAGTGCGGCCAGCGCGGTCGCCTGGGTCACGGCCGACAAGTGGTAGGGCAGCCGTACGAGTTGGACGGCGTCGACGACGGCCGGGTGTGCGGCGAGATAGCCGAGGCGGAGGCCCGCCGCGCCGAACGCCTTCGACATCGTCCGCGAGACGACGAGATTCGGCCGCCCTTCGAGCAGCGGCAGCAGCGAGTCGCCGTGGCTGAACTCGATGTACGCCTCGTCGACGATCACCATCGACGGCTTGGCGGCCTGCGCGGCCTCGTACAGCGCGAGGACCGTCTCGGGCGGAACGGCGTTGCCCGTGGGGTTGTTGGGGGTCGTGACGAACACGACGTCGGGCTTGTTCTCGGCGATCCAGCGCTCGGCGGCGGCGAGATCGATCGTGAAGTCCTCGTTGCGCGGGCCGGAGATCCAGCCGGTCCCCGTGCCGCGCGCGATGAGCGCGTGCATCGAGTACGACGGCTCGAAGCCGATCGCGGTACGGCCGGGCCCGCCGAAGGTCTGGAGCAGTTGCTGGATGACCTCGTTGGAACCGTTGGCCGCCCACACGTTCTCGACGCCGACCCGGTGACCCCCGGTCTTCGTGAGGTAGTCGGCCAGCTCGGTGCGCAACTCGACCGCGTCCCGGTCCGGGTAGCGGTTGAGATCGCGGGCGGCTTCACGAACCCGCTCGGCGATCCGGTCGACCAGTGCCTCGGGCAGCGGGTAGGGGTTCTCGTTGGTGTTCAGCCGTACGGGGACGTCCAACTGGGGCGCGCCGTAAGGGGACTTGCCGCGCAGCTCGTCCCGTACGGGAAGATCGTCGATTCCGAAGCTCACTTGCCGGGCACCTTCCAACCACGCGACATTTGTTCGTCTCCGACAAACCTCGCCTTGACCGCCGCGCCGTGCGCGGGCAGGTCCTCCGCCTCCGCCAGCGTCACCACGTGATGCGCTACGTCCGCCAGCGCGTCCTTCGTGTAGTCGACGATGTGGATGCCGCGCAGGAAGGACTGCACGGAGAGCCCGGAGGAGTGGCAGGCGCAACCCCCGGTCGGCAGCACGTGGTTGGAGCCGGCCGCGTAGTCGCCCAGCGAGACGGGCGACCAGGGTCCGACGAAGATCGCGCCCGCGTTCCGCACCCGGTCGGCGACCGCGGCGGCATCCGCGGTCTGGATCTCCAGGTGCTCGGCGCCGTAGGCGTTGACGACCCTGAGTCCCTCGTCGATGCCGTCGACGAGGACGATCGCGGACTGCCGGCCGGCCAGCGCCGGGGCGATCCGGTCCTCGATGTGCTTGGTGGCCGCGACCTGTGGTTCGAGTTCCTTCTCGACGGCGTCCGCGAGCGTCACGGAGTCCGTGACCAGGACGGCGGCGGCGAGCGGGTCGTGCTCGGCCTGGCTGATCAGGTCGGCGGCGACGTGCACCGGATCGGCGGTGTCGTCGGCGAGGACCGCGATCTCGGTCGGGCCGGCCTCGGTGTCGATGCCGATCTTGCCGGTGAAGTAGCGCTTGGCGGCGGCGACCCAGATGTTGCCGGGCCCGGTGACCATGTTGGCCGGGGCGCAGGACTCGGTGCCGTGGGCGAACATCGCGACGGCCTGGGCGCCGCCTACGGCGTAGACCTCGTCGACGCCGAGCAGCGCGCAGGCGGCGAGGATCGTCGGGTGCGGAAGCCCGTCGAACTCGGCCTGCGGCGGGGAGGCGAGCGCGACGGACTCGACGCCTGCCTCCTGCGCGGGCACCACGTTCATGATCACGGACGACGGGTAGACGGACCGCCCGCCGGGCGCGTACAGCCCCACCCGATCCACCGGCACCCACTTCTCGGTGACCGTGCCGCCGGGCACGACCTGCGTGGTGTGCGTCGTGCGGCGCTGCTCACGGTGGACGAGCCGGGCGCGCCGGATGGACTCCTCCAGGGCCGCGCGCACCGCCGGGTCGAGCTGCTCCAGCGCGTCGCTGAGCGCCTGCGCCGGGACCCGTACCGATTCCAGCCGCACGCCGTCGAACTTCTCGGCGAAGTCGATCAGCGCCGCGTCGCCCCGATGATGCACGGCCTCGCAGATCGGCCGCACCTTCTCCAGGGCGGCCGAGACGTCGAAGTCGGCTCGGGGCAGCAGGTCGCGCAGGGCGGGTCCCTCGGGGAGGGCGTCGCCGCGCAGATCGATTCGGGAGATCACGGGAGCAATTCTCGCAGACGGCGATCGAGGGCCGCTCACGCATATCAATGGCTGATACAGAACGTGGCCGGAACCCGGAAGATCCCCTTCACGTCTAGTGTTCCGGGGGTTACTCAGCGGGCATGAACAGCTGTGCGAAACCCGTGAGTGGTCGAGAGGGATGAAAGAGCAGTGACCGAGGGTGTCGGCCTCCGCGCGGGGGATGTGCCGGACGATGCGACCGCCGCCGAGGCCGGTATGTGGCAGGCCTTCCGCAACGGCAGCGTGTACGACCTGAGCAGCGGCGACAGTGTCGTCGACGATCCGCACGGCGGACATCCGTGGGGCCCGGAGCGGACCGTGCGGGCGCGGTTCGTGTGCTGGCTGCTCCTCGACGGCCCGCCCGCGCTGTCGGGCCGGGTGGCCTCCCTGAAACTCACCGGCGTGCAGATCAGCGGCGTGCTGGACCTGGCGGGCGGCACCGTCACGCCGTACGTCGAGCTGAAGGGCTGCCGTTTCGAGCGGGAGGTGCTGCTGCCGGAGGCGCGCTTCCAGACCGTACGGCTGGTGAACTGCTCGGTGCCGCGGTTGGAGGCGGCGCGGGTGCACACGGAGGGTGACCTGCATCTGCCGCGCTGCCGCTTCCACAACGGCGTCCGGCTGACCGACGCGCACATCGGCACCGATCTGCTGCTGAACCAGGCGATCGTCTACCGGGACCGCACGGGCCGTTCGATCGCCGCCGACGGCATGACCGTAGGACAGGATCTACAGGCCGAACTCCTCGAATCGCACGGCGAGTTGAGTCTGCGCAGCGCCAAGGTGGGCGTCTCGCTGAGCCTGCGCGGCGCCCGGCTGGCGAACCCGTACAGCCGACTCGCCCTGAACGCACCCCAGTTGACCGTGGGCCGCACCCTGTACCTCACCCCCGCCGGCGTCGGCGGCCCCTGGCTGAGCGGCACAACTCCCGCGCGCGGGACCCGCATTCAGCGTTTCTCCTGCCAGGGCGGGGTGCGGCTGGACGACGGGCGGTTCGGGGACGCGGTGGACCTGGAGCGGGCCCGGTTCACGTTCACGGACGACCAGGAACTGTCGCTGCTGCGCATACAGGCGCCCGAGCTGCGTTTCCTCGGGGAGCGGCCGCAGCGCGGGAAGGTGGTGCTGTCGGGGGCGCGGGTGGTCAACCTGATCGATTCGGCGACCAGTTGGCCGAGCCCGGGCAACCTGCACATGGGCGGCTTCGTGTACGAGAACCTCGTACCGCAGGGCCCGTTCCCGCTGGACGCCCGCCTCGACTGGGTGGCGGCGGCGACCGCCGAGTACGCCCCGGAGCCGTACGAGCGGCTCGCGACCGTGCTGCGCAACGCCGGTGAGGACGAGGACGCGCGCGAGGTGCTGCTCGCCAAGCAGCGGCGGCGCCGGGAGAGCCTGCCGATCGCGGCCAAGGTGTGGGGGGTCGCGCAGGACTGGACGGTCGCCTACGGGTACCGGCCGGGCCGGGCCGCCGTATGGATGGCGGTGCTGTGGGCGGCCGGCTCGCTGGCCTTCGCGCACGCCGACCACGCGCCGGTGAACGCGAACGGGCATCCGCCGTGGAGCCCCGCCCTGTTCGCGCTGGACCTGCTGCTGCCGGTGATCGACCTGGGGCAGGCGGGCCAGTGGCAGCTGCACGGCGGCTGGCAGTGGCTGTCGGTGGCGCTGATCCTGCTGGGGTGGATCCTTGCCACGGCGGTCGCGGCGGGCGCCACAAGGCTGCTCAGGCGCGGCTAGGAGCCCCTCGGAAGCCCGCGCGCACAGCACTCGAACAGTTGAGCAACAGTCACCTTTTGCCTGGGCTTGACCGAAGCGCGTACAACTTTCAGCCGGGTACCCAATCGGTCTGGCGCACTCCGGATCGGCGGTCCTTCAATGGTCGACACCATGGCTCTGCTGCGCGCGTTCATCCGCACCGCCCGGATGGCAAGGAACACCTCGCGGCTCGCCGCCGGGCTGCCGGCCGACGACGAGGTCCTCCTCGACGCGCCCGACGACCGGCTCGGCCCCGCGCTGGTCGCGGCCGGGCGCGGCGAGTACGGGCCGGCCTCCGATCTGCTGTCCGCCACCCGCGCCGCCGCGATGTGGGAGGACCGCGACCGCCACACGCGCCGGCTCGCCGCGTTCGCCCGCTGCCGTCCCGAGTGGCTGGACGACTGGTACGCGGCCGCCCCGCAGGACCCGGACGCGCTCCTCCTCACGGCCCAGCTGGCGATGGACCGCGGCTGGGAGTCCCCGGCCCGCGCCGAACTGCTCCGCGAGCTGAACCCGCTGATCACGGCGGCGGCCGAGGCCGAACCACGCGACCCGGTGCCGTGGCGCATCGCGCTGGACCGGGCGCGGGGCACGAACGCCGGGCACGCCGAGTTCGAACGGCTGTGGGGCGAGGCGGTCCGCCGCTCCCCGCACCACTACGGCTGCCATGTGGCGGCCCTTCAGTACCTGTCGGCGGCCTGCTGCGCGCAGTGGGGCGACACACCCCACACCGCCCGCTGCTCCCACCGCGAGTGCTTCGACTTCGCCGAGCCGGCCGCCCAGGACGCCCTGCCGGGCTCACTCGTCCAGGCGCTGCCGGTCCGCGCGGCCTTCGCGTGCCTGACCGACGGCTGCGCTCCTACGGTCCCCCGCGCCCGCCTCGACGCGGCGGCCGACCTGGCGATCGCCCTCTCGGCCACGTACGCGGCGGCGGACCCGTGGCCCGCCGAGGTCCGCAACCTCCTGACCTACGTCCTCATCCGCCTCGAACGCTGGACGGACGCGCTGGACCAGCTCCGCCTGATCGGCCCGTACGCCACGTCGTTCCCCTGGGACCGGATCTCGGACGACCCGCTGGGCCAGTTCCTGGAAATCCGGGACGGCGTACGCATCGCGGTGGCCGCGGACGTCCCCCTGGGCGGCCCGATTCCTCCGGCCCTGCAAGCGATTCCGACGCAGCCGTGGGCCTTCGAGGACGCACCCGGGTATCCACGGAGTGAGCACGACGGACGTGCCCGCTCCGGCGACCATTAGGCTTTTGCGCCGTGACCACCGTCCGGCTGCCCCTCTTCCCCCTGAACTCGGTTCTGTTCCCGGGGCTCGTGCTTCCTCTGAACATTTTCGAGGAGCGCTATCGCGCCATGATGCGCGATCTGCTCAAGACCCCTGAGGAGGATTCGCGCCGATTCGCCGTCGTGGCCATCCGCGACGGCCACGAGGTGGCATCGACCGCCCCGGGCATGCCCGACCAGACGGCCGTGCCCGAACGCGGCCCCGCCGCCGGCTTCGGCCCCGACCCGCTCAAGTCCTTCCACTCGGTGGGCTGCCTGGCCGACGCGGCCACGATCCGCGAGCGCGCCGACGGCTCCTTCGAGGTGCTGGCGACGGGCACGACCCGCATGCGACTGCTCTCCGTGGACGCCTCGGGCCCGTTCCTGACGGCCGAACTGGAGGAGCTGCCCGAGGAGAAGGGCGACGAGGCGGGCGCGCTTGCGGAGGGCGTGCTACGCGCGTTCCGCCAGTACCAGAAGCGCCTGGCCGGCGCCCGCGAACGCACCCTGTCGACGGGCGAGGCCGAACTCCCCGACGAGCCGGCCGTCGTCTCCTACCTGGTGGCCGCCGCGATGATGCTCGACACGGCGACGAAACAACGCCTCCTCCAGGCCCCCGACACCGCCTCCCGCCTACGCGACGAACTGAAACTCCTCCGCTCCGAGACGGCCATCATCCGCAACCTGCCGTCCCTCCCGGCATCGGACCTGACCCGCGGCCCGACCAGCCTGAACTGACCCCGGAAACCGGACAATCTGATGGCCAAGAAGCCAAAACAACAACAGTCGGGCGGCACCCCGGCGACAGTCGCTCTGACAGCGGCCGGGGTGCCGTACGAACTCCACGCCTACGACCACGACCCGTCCCACCCCTCCTACGGCGAGGAGGCGGCCGAGGCGATGGGCGTCTCCCCGGACCGGGTCTTCAAGACCTTGCTGGCGGACGTGGACGGCACACTGACAGTGGCCGTGGTCCCGGTGGCAGGCCAACTGGACCTGAAGGCACTCGCCTCGGCGGTAGGCGGCAAACGCGCGACCATGGCCGACCCGACCCTCGCCGAACGCACCACCGGCTACGTCCGGGGCGGCATCTCCCCCCTGGGCCAACGCAAAAAACTCCGCACGGTCCTGGACACCTCGGCCACCACCCACCCCACGATCTGCGTCTCGGCCGGCCGCCGCGGCCTGGAGGTGGAACTCTCCCCCGAGGACCTGAAATCCCTCACGTCCGCGGTACTGGCCCCCATCGGCCGTGCGTAGCCTCTCGACGCCGCGCCTGTCCTCGGTTAAGCACGAGAGGCATGTCGAAGAAAACACGGAAACGAAAGTGGCGCGTACGGAAGCACAGGGCTAATCACGGGCGCAGGCCGGCGTAGGGGGCAGCACCTCTTCAACACAGGGCCGGCTACCTCCAGCCCGTCCGGCGCTTGAGGACGAGGCCGTCCAGGCCGAAGCGGGGGTCTGGGGGCGCAGCCCCCAGGCGGGGCGGAAGGGGCAGCAGCCCCTGGAGATGGGACGGGTAGGGGAGGCGGGGGCGAAAATCCCCTAGGCCAGCGGAGCCCCGTACCCATCCGTAGGCCCAACCCCCTGCTGCACATACCCCGGCTCAGGATCCCGAGGCCCGAACAACGCAGTCAGCCCCAGATGAACGACCAGCCCGGCAACCGGCCAGGCCAGCAACGCCCCCTTCGCCCCCAACTTCAGCGGCGCAGAAAACGTAACCCCCTTACCCACGGCCTTGGCGTGCGCGAGCACATCCTTGGTGGGCCCGAACCACATCCCCAGCCGCCAGGCGATGAACGAAGCGAGCAGCCCGCCCAAGGCCAGTGCGGCGACCAGCGGCACTCCCCCACGCCGCCGCAGCAAAAAGACGACAAGGGCGCTCACGACCCCGAAAGCCGCCGCGAGCAGAGTGAACGTTCCGTCCACCCCCACGGCCTGCTCACCCTCGGAGTCCTTGAGATAGACGACCCAGCTCTTGTCGACCACGTCCCCGACGAGCGGAACATGCGGCGCCAGCCACCACCACAACACCCCGAGCAACAGCCCACCGACCGCCGAGGCGACCGTGACGACGACGGCCTCGATCAGCTCCGTCCTGATCCCGGGCCCGTCCTGGCCGTAGGACGCTTCCTGCGGGGGGTACGCCGGATACCCGGCACCGGAGGCACCCGGGTCGGCCGGGGCGCCGGGGTCACCCGAGGTACCCGGGTCACCCGGCGGCTGCCACGCATCGTGCGGGGACTGGTCACGCGGCGGCGGAGGCGGAGTCAGCGGTGCGGTCACACTGCCATCGTGCCAGGCCCGGCTGTGCGGCGCGTCACCGGACGGCGGCCCGACGGTACGCCCAGGCGGCGACGGCCAGCGAAACGACCCCGACCCCGGCGCATACGGCGAGGTCACCGAGGACGAGCGCCCAGTCCGGATGCGCCGCGAAGGTCTGCGCGAACGCCTCCACGCCGTACGTCGAGGGCACCAGATCCCGCAGGAACCGCACCGCGTCCGGCATCCGATCAGCAGGCAGCACACCCAGCAACAGGGCCGCGGACATGCCCAACTGCCCGAGCAGCGTGGCAAGTTCGGGCCGAGGCGCAAGCAGCCCGAGGGCCGCCCCGAGCCCGGCGAGCGCGGCCCCGGCGAGCGGGATCACCGCCGCCAGGATCCAGATGTTCCCCATCGGCAGCCCGAACAGCACACACCCGAAGACGGCGGTGAGCACGGTCCCCGGCACGGTGAAGGAGGCGTACGCGCCCGCGGCGCCCAGCACCACGGCAGCGGGCGGCACCGGCAGGGTGGCGTAGTGGTCGAGCCCGCCGCTCCCGCGCAGCTGCCCGAAGTACTGGGCGAGGAGGTTGAGCCCGACGTAGGCGACGACCAGCACGGACGAACCGGCGACGACGAACCGGGCGTCGTGGCTCCCGCCGTCGACGACCCCGCGCATCATGATCAGGATGCCGACCGACTGGAAGGTCGCCACGAACAGCAGCGGGATCCGCGCGACCCGCGCCCGGGACAGCTGCGCCCGGTACACGGCGGCCATGGAAGGCCACAGCCTGGCCTTGGGCCCCAGCTCGGCCGCGCCCGAGGCGGTGGCCTCCGGCACGGCCAGGGGGCCACTCGGCAGAACATCGGCGGATACGACACTCACGTCGCGCTGCTCCTCTCGACGCCGGAAGCCGTCCTGTCCCCTACGGGTACAACGGCGGTCGCCCTGTCCCATACGGATACGACGGCCCGTGTACTCATGCCTTCACCAGCCCCTGCGCGTTTCCGCCCAGCGTCAGATACACGTCCTCCAGGCTGGGCGTGGCCAGGGTGAAGTCGTCCAGGGCGGCGAACGCGGCCCCGCCGGTCACCGTGGCGACGGCCACCCGGGCCTCCTCGGGGGCGAGCCTGAGCGTCCAGCGGCGGCCGGACTCGACGGCCCGGTCCCGCAGCGCGGCGACCTCCGGGACGTCCAGCGGCGGCTTCTCCCGCCACACCAGCTCGACCCGCACCTCGCCCGCGACCTGTTCCTTGAGCCCGGCGGGGGTGTCGCAGGCGATGACCTTGCCCTGGTCGAGGACGGCGACCCGGTCGAGGACGGTCTCGGCCTCGATGACGTTGTGGGTGACGAGCAGCACGGTGGACCCGCGCTCGGCCCGGCGCCGGTCGACGGCGGACCACACGGCCCTGCGCGCGACCGGATCCATCCCGGTGGTCGGCTCGTCGAGCACCAGCAGCGGCCGTTCCCCGACCAGCGCGGCCGCGACACACGCCAGCCGCCGCTGCCCACCGGACAGCTTCTTGAGCGGCCGCCCGGCAATGGCCGTAAGCCCCAACTCGTCCAGTACGGCGTCCCGTTCGGCCCGTGCGTCGCGCAGGTCCAGGCCGCGCAGCCGGGCGGTGGTCTCGGCGGCCAGCGACACGGTGAGTTCGTCGAGCGCGGAGGACTCCTGGCCGAGGTAGGCGAGGATGCGCGCGGCCCGCTCCGGGTGGCGGACGATGTCGTGGCCGAGGATCTCGACGCTGCCGGCGTCGGGCCGCATGAGCCCGGTCAGCTGGCGTACGAGGGTGGACTTGCCGGCGCCGTTCGGGCCGAGCAGTCCGAAGATCTCGCCCCGGCGGATGTCGAGGGTGACGTCGTCGGTGGCCCGCACCTCGGGGCTTCCCGGCGCACCGCGTCGGCCGCGCACCGCCGGATAGGTCTTGCTGAGCCCGCGCACCGCACACACGACATCCCCACCGTGTCGAAGTGCCTGTCCCGCGCGCGTACTCACGGGACGAGACTACGGGGTCCGGAAGCCCCGCCCGTTCGCGGGTCGGTCGAGAACGGCACATTCGTCGGTAAAGCCGTCCCGCCGCGAGGCCGCCCGGCAACCGGACCGGCCGGCTCCGCTCACTCTCCGGCAGGGGCGTGCTCGGCCGCCGTCCGTACGTCGATCTCGCGCCAGAAACCGGCCCGGATCGCGTACCGGTCGTGCTCGTCGATCTGGTCGTCCTTGTGCGCGAGGAGGCCGAACCGGGCGGCGTAGCGCAGCAGTTCGCCGTCGATGCGGTGCGGGACGCGCGGGTACATCCCGGACAGTTTCTGCAGGTGGCTGCCGTGGTCGCCGAGGCGGCCCATCCAGCGGCGGGCGAAGACCTGGCCCACCTCGTACGGGTCGCCGCCGACCGTGGTGATGTCCTCCTCGCGGTCGGCCCAGCGCTGCTCGGCGGTGGTCAGCTGCGCCAGCGTCGGCATCGAGGCGACCTCGGGCGGCTCGGCGGCGCCGCCCGGCCGGTCGACCCACCCTTTGTCGGAGGACCAGCGCAGGGTCGCGCTCGCGGGCTGCTGCGCGGGGGCGGCGGCACCCGGGGCCTTCAGGCTCGCCAGGTCCTTCGGGGTGGGCACGCCCTTGTGCGCGGGCACCCGCTCCTGCGAACCGTTCTCCGAACCCGCCTCGGCCGCCGCGTGCTCGCTCTCCTCGGCCGACCGCTCGCGCGCGGCCGGCGCGGACTCGGGCAGCGGCGCGGACAGGATCGCGGCGATCTCCGGCCGCGGCACGGGCGGCGGCGCGCACACCCCGCCGAGATCCTTCGCCCGTACGGCCTTGGTGATCCAGGTCCGGTCCAGCACCCGCCGCTCGTCGGCCTCGGCGACCAGGTCCTCGGACTGGTTGTAGTCCCCGTCCGCGGCCTGCACGGCCCACAGGTGTACGGCGACGCCGTGCTCCTTGGCGGCCATCATGCCCGGCAGCAGATCGCCGTCACCGGTGACGAGCACGACGTCGGAGCAGGCGCGGTTGCGGGCCAGCTCGGTCAGCTCGGCGTGCATGGCGGCGTCGACGCCCTTCTGCGCCCAGCGGCCGTCGCTGCGGGTCAGGGCGCCGAGGCGGACGGTGACGCGGGGCATCACGCGCAGCCTGCGGTGCTCGGGCTGCGGGACGCGGTCGGGGGCGCCGTCGAACCAGTAGATGCGCAGCAGGGGGCGTTCCGTGTCGGACTCGGCTCGCTCGCGCAAACCCTGGATGAGGGCGGCGTGATCGACGGTGATACGGGAACGCGAGGGCTCTCCGGCGAGGAGACTTGCCGCCGCCCCCAGCAGATACCCGGCGTCCACCAGGACGATGCAGCGGTCCACGCGACTCACCCTCTTCCCGGTCGGTTTGCTTCGGGCTTGCTTCGAGTCTGCCCGACCGCGCAGGGGTTAACGGCCCGAACTCGATCTTCGGCGTGGCGTTTCGGGGCTTCTCTCTCGTACCAACCATGTCACACACGGTAATTATCCGAAATGCGTTCTTCGTCAGCCTATGTGAATCTGGTCGCGGCCCTGGCCCCTAGATCCCCCTCAGGAGGCAGAGAACCATGGCCAAGAACAAGAACCGTGACCGTAAGCAGCCGCAGTCGGAGCGCGCCCAGGAACAGGCCACGTCGTCCTCGATGGAGGCACAGGCCGAGCAGCGCATATCCCAGGTGACACCCGGCGACATGGCCCGCAAGGGCAAGCAGAAGCGCTTCGGCCACAACTGAGGCCTGCTTCAAGGGTTGTTGAACGACTGAGGGGCGCATCCGTTGGCGGATGCGCCCCTCAGTCGCTTCTCTGCGTGTCTGTTGCTCAGCCCGCCAGGCAGGCCGCGCCGAGCAGCACCTTCAAGTCGCCGAACAGTGCCGGGTCGGGCTTCACCCGGTGCTTGTCCAGGCGCAGGATCGTGGTCTTGGTCGGGCCCTGGAGCCTGATGCGGACCTCGCTGTCGCCCCGGTGATGGCTGAGGATCTCACCGAGCCTGCTGATCATGGGCGGAGTGACCCTGGTGGCCGGGATGGTGAGGATCACGGGCGCGTTGGTGCCCACGTTCGACACGTCCGGGACCTGCATCTCCATCGCGACCAGGCGCGGCACGTCCTCGCGCTTGTCGAGGCGGCCCTTGACGAACACGATGGTGTCCTCGACGAGTTGGGTCGACACCAGCTGGTAGGACGCCGGGAAGAACATGCACTCGATGGAGCCGGCGAGGTCCTCGACGGTGGCGATCGCCCAGGCGTTGCCCTGCTTGGTCATCTTGCGCTGGAGGCCCGAGATGATGCCGCCGATGGTGACGACCGCGCCGTCCCCGTGCTCACCTCCGGTGAGCTGGGCGATGCCCGCGTCGGCCTTGTCGGACAGCACGTGCTCCAGGCCGAAGAGCGGGTGGTCGGAGACGTACAGACCGAGCATCTCCCGCTCCTGCGCGAGGAGATACGTCTTCTCCCACTCATCGGTGGTGAACTCCACGTCGAGTCCGAAGCCGGGCTCGCTGGTGTCCTCCTCGCCCATGCCCCCGAAGAGGTCGAACTGCCCCTCGGCCTCCTTGCGCTTGACCGCCACCACGTTGTCGATCATCGGCTCGAAGTGCGCGGTGAGGCCCTTGCGGGTGTGCCCCAGGGTGTCGAACGCACCGGCCTTGATGAGGGATTCGGTGGTCCGCTTGTTGCAGGCGGTGGCCTCGACCTTGTCCAGGTAGTCGGGGAAGGAGCCGTACTTCCCCTTCGCCTTGCGGGACCTGATGATCGAGTCGACCACGTTCGTGCCGACGTTGCGCACGGCCTCCAGGCCGAAGAGGATCACGTCGTCGCCCTGGGCGGCGAAGTTGTGCACCGACTCGTTGACGTTCGGCGGGAGCACCTTGATCTTCATGCGGCGGCACTCGTTGAGGTAGATCGCGGACTTGTCCTTGTCGTCCTTGACCGAGGTGAGCAGCGCCGCCATGTACTCGGCCGGGTAGTTGGCCTTCAGGTAGGCGGTCCAGTACGAGACCAGGCCGTACGCGGCGGAGTGCGCCTTGTTGAAGGCGTAGCCGGCGAAGGGGACCAGGACGTCCCACAGGCCCTGGATCGCCGCGTCGCTGTAGCCGTTCTTCTGGGCGCCGGCCTGGAAGATGGTGAAGTTCTTCGCCAGCTCGTCGGCCTTCTTCTTGCCCATCACGCGGCGCAGGATGTCGGCCTCGCCGAGCGAGTACCCGGCGACGATCTGGGCGGCCTTCTGCACCTGCTCCTGGTACACGATCAGGCCGTAGGTCACCGCGAGGACCTCCTCAAGGGGCTCCTCCAGCTCCTTGTGGATCGGGGTGATCTCCTGGCGCTTGTTCTTGCGCTCGGCGTAGTTGATGTGCGAGTTCATGCCCATCGGGCCGGGCCGGTACAGGGCCGAGACGGCGGAGATGTCCTCGAAGTTGTCGGGCTGCATCTGGCGCAGCAGGGAGCGCATCGGGCCGCCGTCGAACTGGAAGACGCCCAACGTGTCGCCACGGCAGAGGAGTTCGAAGGTCTTGGGGTCGTCCAGCGGGAGGGCGAGCATCTCCAGGTCGATGCCCTTGTTGGACTTCACCATCTTGATGGCGTCGTCCATGATCGTGAGGTTGCGCAGGCCGAGGAAGTCCATCTTCAGCAGGCCGAGCGACTCGCACTGCGGGTAGTCCCACTGCGTGATGGTCACGCCGTCGGTGTGGCGCACCCACACCGGTGCGTGGTCGACGATGGGCTCGCTGGACATGATGACGCCGGCCGCGTGCACGCCCATCTGCCGGACCAGGCCCTCGACGCCCTTGGCGGTGTCGATGACCTTCTTGACGTCCGGTTCGTTCTCGTACATCCCGCGGATCTCGCCCGCCTCGCCGTAGCGGGGGTGCTTGGGATCGGTGATGCCGGAGAGGTCGATGCCCTTGCCGAGGACGTCGGCGGGCATCGCCTTGGTGAGCCGGTCGCCCATCGCGTACGGGTAGCCCAGCACGCGCGCGGAGTCCTTGATGGCGTTCTTGGCCTTGATCTTGCCGTAGGTGCCGATCATGGCGACCTTGTCGGCGCCGTACTTCTCCGTCACGTACCGGATCACCTCGACGCGCCGACGCTCGTCGAAGTCGATGTCGACATCGGGCATGGAGACGCGCTCGGGGTTGAGGAACCGCTCGAAGATCAGGCCGTGCGGGATCGGGTCGAGGTCGGTGATGCCCATGGCGTACGCGACGATCGAACCGGCCGCGGAACCACGGCCGGGGCCGACCGCGATGCCGTTGTTCTTCGCCCACATGATGAAGTCGGCGACGACAAGGAAGTAGCCCGGGAACCCCATCTGGATGATGACGTCCATCTCGTAGTCCGCCTGCTTCTGGCGGTCGTCGGGGATGCCGCCCGGGAAGCGGCGCTCCATACCGCGCCGGACCTCCTCCTTGAACCAGGTGATCTCCGTGTAGCCGTCCGGAATATCGAACTTCGGCATGAGGTTCTTCGCCTCGAACATGCCGGAGGTGTCGATCTGTTCGGCGACCAGGAGGGTGTTGCGGCAGCCCTCCTGCCAGGCGTCCGAGGAGTCCACGGCGTACATCTCGTCGGTGGACTTCAGGTAGTAGCCGGTGCCGTCGAACCGGAAGCGGTCCGGGTCGGAGAGGTTCTTGCCGGTCTGGATGCAGAGCAGGGCGTCGTGCGCGACCGACTCGTGCGCGTACGTGTAGTGCGAGTCGTTCGTCACCAGGGGCGGGATGCCGAGCTTCTTGCCGATGTCCAACAGGCCGTCACGGACCCGGCGTTCGATCTCGATGCCGTGGTCCATCAGCTCCAGGAAGTACCGGTCCTTGCCGAAGATGTCCTGGTACTCGGCGGCGGCTTTCAGCGCCTCTTCGGGCTGGCCCAGGCGCAGCCGGGTCTGGAGCTCGCCCGAGGGGCAGCCGGTGGAGGCGATGAGACCCTCGGACCACTGGGAGATGGTCTCCTTGTCCATGCGCGGCCACTTCTGCAGCCAGCCCTCGGCGTACGCGTCCGAGGACAGCTTGAAGAGGTTGTGCAGGCCCGTCCTGTTGGCCGCCCAGATCGTCTTGTGGGTGTAACCACCGGAGCCGGAGACGTCGTCGCGCTTCTGGTGCGGCTGGCCCCACTGGATCTTGCGCTTGTTGCGCCGCGACTCGGGGGCGACGTACGCCTCGATGCCGATGATCGGTGTGACGCCCGCCTTCTTCGCCGTGTGGAAGAAGTCGTAGGCCCCGTGCAGGTTGCCGTGGTCGGACATGGCGATATGGCTCATGCCCATCTCGTTGCACGCGTCGAACATGTCCTTCAGCCGCGCGGCACCGTCCAGGAGCGAGTACTGGGTGTGGACGTGCAGGTGCGTGAACGGCGGCTTTGACACGGCTTGGCCTCCAGGGGAAACAGTCGACAACAGACAGCGGGCGGTCTGGGGGGACGAGACCGAATCCTATGCCTCGCCACTGACACACGGCGGGCACTCCCACGTACCTTCAAGCGTTGGAAAGTGACGACAGACCCGTCACATGTCACGCACCACCCGTACCAGGAGGCACAGAGCGATGTCGGTTCCGCAGCTCAACGACGAGCACCGCGGCGAGGAGATCCTTGCCGTCTTCGACACCGCCTTCGGCGAGCTCCTGGCCGCCGACCCGGCCGCGTTCCGCGTGAAGTTCCGGAAGATGGCAGCTTCGGCGTTCGCGTTCTACCGGGGCACGGCGTGCCTCTTCTACCACGACCTCGACGCGGAGAAGCGGGGCGGCCCGTACCTGGACGACCGCACCTCGCGCGTGTGGATCCACGGCGACCTGCACGCAGAGAACTTCGGCACCTACATGGACTCGAACGGCCGGCTGGTCTTCAACGTCAACGACTTCGACGAGGCCTACGTCGGCCCGTTCACCTGGGACCTCAAGCGCTTCGCCGCCTCCGTCGCGCTGATCGGGTACGCGAAGGCGCTCAGTGACGAGCAGATCACCGAGCTGGTGCAGGTCTACGCGGGCGCGTACCGCGAGCGGGTGCACGCGCTGGCGACCGGCGCGAAGAGCGACGAGGTGCCGCCGTTCACGCTGGACACGGCCGACGGCCCGCTCCTGGGCGCACTGCGCACCGCCCGCTCGCTGACCCGCTTCGAGCTGCTGGACTCGATGACCGAGATCCGCGACTTCGAGCGCCGGTTCGCGCCGGGCGGCGGCTCCATCGAACTGGACGCGGCGACCCGCTACAAGGTCCTCGCGGCCTTCGACGGCTACCTGGAGACGCTTCCCGAGTCCTCCCTGGACCACCCCGACTCCTACCGCGTCAAGGACGTCGTCGGCCGCCGGGGCATCGGCATCGGCTCGGCCGGACTGCCGTCGTACAACATCCTTCTGGAGGGCAACAGCGACGCCCTGGAGAACGATGTGGTGATCTACATCAAGCAGGCCCAGACACCGGCCGTCTCGCGGCACATCACGGACTCGGCGATCCGGGACTACTTCCAGCACGAGGGCCACCGCACGGTGATCTCCCAGCGCGCCCTCCAGGCGCACGCGGACCCGTGGCTGGGCTGGACCGAGCTGGGCGGGACCGGGCAGTTGGTCGCCGAGGTCTCGCCGTACGCGGTGGACCTGGACTGGAGCGACATCGACGACCCGGAGGAGATCGCCGCCGTCGTCGCCGACCTCGGGCGGGCCACGGCCACGATGCACGCGGCGGCCGACGACCAGTCCGGCGAGTCCCTGGTGCCGTTCTCCACGGAGCGGGCCATCGACGCGGCGATCGCGGCCGACGAGGACGGCTTCGCGGGCGTGCTCGTCGACTTCGCGCACAGCTACGGCGCACGCGCGCGTGCCGACCACCAGACCTTCGTCGACCTGTTCCGCAACGGCCGGATTCCGGGTCTGTAACCATCCGTACGCTCACAGGAACCCTTTAGGGGTCCCTTACCGGAGCACATGACAGACTCTCCTCCGCTATGGACATATCCGGGATCCAGCTCAGGGCCGTACGCGCGGCGCTGTTCACGGCACTGGTCGTGACGCTCAGCACCGCGTCGCACGTGCTGCTGTCCCGGGTCCCGCTGCCGCTCGGCACGGTGGCGGCGATCGCCGCCACCGTGTTCGTGATCGCCTACGCGCTCGCGGGCCGAGAGCGCGGCTTCGGCCGGATCGCCGCACTGCTGATCCCGCTGGAGCTGGCCGCCGACACGGTCTTCACCACCGGCCAGCACGCCTGCTACGGCAGGGCGGGCGGCCCGGTCGCCGGACCGCTGCGCGCGGTCGGCCTGGACGTGCTGTGCAGCGGCGGCGGTGTGGGCACCTCGCTGGCCCGGATGACCGACGATCCCCATCAGGCGGCGGCGCTGCTCGCGCACACCGACGCCACCGCCGCCTGGCTGCTGCTCGGCGCGCACATCGGCGTGGGCCTGCTGGCCGCCGCCTATCTGCGCCGCGGCGAGCGCGCCGTGGCCGAACTGCTGCGCGCGGCAACGGCGGTGGGCTTCCGCCCGCTGCTGCTGGCCGTCGCCGCGGTGTCGGCCCGACGCACCGCGCCGGTCCGCCGGCTGCCGCGCACCGCGCACCGCACGGCCACCGCCCGTGAGCGGCTGCTGGTGCACTCCCTGGGACGGCGTGGACCGCCGTGCTCGGTCCTGCCCGCGGTCTGAAACACCCCACAGGTACCTGAGCACACATCAGTCCCCCACACGTATTCCGCGTACGACGTGTACGCGTCCCATATGGAGATCACCAACATGAGCAAGCGGAACAGCGCGGCGGCCAAGACGCAGGCCCGTGAGCGGCTGCGCGCCGAGCGCGAGAAGCAGGCCAAGCGCGCCAAGGTCAGGCGGCAACTCATAGTCGCCGGTTCGGTCGTCGCGGTCCTCGCGATAGCCGGCGGCATCGGCTACGCGGTCGTACAGAACAACAAGCCCGGCTACTGGGAGTCGGCGAAGGACGACAAGCTCGTCAAGCCGGCCAACACCACCGGCACCAACGGCACGACGGTCGTCCTCGGCAAGAGCACCGCCAAGAAGACCCTGGTCATGTACGAGGACCCGCGCTGCCCGATCTGCGCCCAGTTCGAGCAGACCGTCGGCTCGACCGTGAAGAGCGACTTCGACGCCGGCAAGTTCAAGATCCAGTACGTCGGTGCCACGTTCATCGACAACAAGGACAACGGCGAGGGCTCCAAGAACGCGCTGAGCGCCATGGGCGCCGCGCTGAACGTCAGCCCCGAGGCGTTCCTTGAGTACAAGACCGCGCTGTACTCGACGAAGTACCACCCGGACGAGACGACCGACAAGTTCAAGGACGACGCGTACCTGATCAAGGTCGCGAACACGGTCTCCGCCCTGAAGAACAACGCGGCCTTCCAGAAGGCCGTGAAGGCCGGCACCTACGACAAGTGGGCGCTGGACATGTCGGCGACGTTCGACAAGAGCGGGGTGACCGGCACGCCGACCCTGAAGATGGACGGCAAGACGCTGACCGGCTCGGACGGCACGAACGCGCCGATGTCGGTGGCCGACTTCACCACGGCGATCACGGCGGCCCTCAAGGCCTGAGCCTTGTAAGACGCTGTTGTAAGACGCGCAGCCGAAGAGCGGGCGAACTTTTACGAGTTCGCCCGCTCTCGTTAATACCGGTCAGTAACCTATTCGCTCGTGACCAGTCGATACAGAGCACCCGAGAGCGTCAACTCGCCCTCCCCGCGCCGCCGTACGGTCGTCAAGGCCGCGGCCGCCACCGCCGTCCTGACCGGCCCGCTGCTCGCAGCGCTGCCCGCCAAGGCCGCCACCGACACCCCCTCCTTCCTGCACGGCGTCGCCTCCGGAGACCCGCTCCCGGACGGCGTCCTGCTGTGGACCCGGGTGACGCCCACCGCCGAGGCGGTCCCCGGCTCGGGGCTCGGCCCGGACACCGAGGTGAGCTGGACCGTGGCCACCGACAAGGCGTTCACGAACGTCGTCTCCAGGGGCTCCCTCACCGCGACGACCGCCTCCGACCACACCGTCAAGGCCGACATCCGCGGCCTGGCCCCGGCCACCGACTACTGGTTCCGCTTCTCGGCCGACGGCACCGACTCCCCGGCGGCGCGCACCCGCACCGCGCCGGCGGCGGACGCGACCGTGACCGGCCTGCGCTTCGGCGTCGTCACCTGCGCCAACTGGGAGGCGGGCTACTTCTCGTCGTACCGCCACCTCGCGGCCCGCAACGACCTGGACGCCTGGCTCCATCTCGGCGACTACATCTACGAGTACAAGTCGGGCGAGTACGCGGCGCGAGGCACGGTCGTACGGCCGCACGCGCCCCTGAACGAGATCATCACGCTCGCCGACTACCGCACCCGGCACGGCAAGTACAAGACCGACCCGGACCTCCAGGCGCTGCACACCAAAGCACCGGTCATCGCGATCTGGGACGACCACGAGTTCGCGGACAACGCCTGGTCCGGCGGCGCGGTCAACCACACCGAGGGCGCCGAAGGCACTTGGACGGCCCGTCAAGCGGCCGCGAAACAGGCGTACTTCGAGTGGATGCCGGTACGCCCGGCGATCGCGGGCACCACCTACCGCCGCCTGCGCTTCGGCAAGCTGGCGGACCTCTCGCTCCTCGACCTGCGCTCCTTCCGTTCGCAGCAGGCGAGTTCGGGCAGCGGTTCGGTCGACGACCCGGACCGTACGATCACGGGCCGCGCCCAACTCGACTGGCTGAAGGCCGGGTTGAAGGCGTCGGACACCAAGTGGCGGCTGGTCGGCAACTCGGTGATGATCGCGCCGTTCGTCGTCGGCGCGCTCTCCGCCGACCTGTTGAAACCGCTCGCCAAGCTGCTGGACCTGCCGCAGGAGGGGCTCGCCGTCAACACCGACCAGTGGGACGGCTACACCGACGACCGCCGTGAACTCCTCGCCCACCTGCGCTCGAACGCCATCGGCAACACGGTCTTCCTCACCGGCGACATCCACATGTCCTGGGCCAACGACGTACCGGTGGACGCAGGCACTTACCCGCTCTCGCCCTCTGCGGCAACGGAGTTCGTGATCACGTCCGTCACCTCCGACAACCTCGACGACATCGTGAAGGTCCCCGAGGGCACGGTCTCCGCGCTCGCCGCACCGGTCATCCAGCTCGCCAACCGGCACGTCCACTGGGTCGACACGGACCGCCACGGCTACGGCGTCCTGGACATCACGGCCGACCGGGCACAGATGGACTACTACGTCCTGTCCGACCGCACGTCGGCGACCGCGACCTCGTCCTGGGAGCGGTCGTACCGGACGCGGAGCGGCACGCAGAAGGTGGAGCGGACGTACGACCCGGTGTAGGTAAGGCCTTTTACCGGCACAGGCAAGGCTTTTAGAGGGTCTCCAGGAAACCGAGGGCCACCCGCCAGGTGGCCTCGGCGGCCTCCTCGTCGTAGTCCGGGAGGTCGGGGTCGGTGTACAGGTGGCCGGCCCCGGCGTACCGGTAGATCTCGACGTCGGCGCCCGCCCTGCCCATCTGGAGATACCAGGAGCTGAGCCAGTCGTCGGTCTCGAACTGGTCGGGCTCGGCGACGTGCAGTTGCACCGGCAGGTCGTCGACGGAGGCGTTGGCCGCGATGTCCGAGGTGCCGTGCAGGAGGAGCAGCCCCAGCGCCTTCTCGTCGCCGAGGGCGAGGGTCTGCGCGACGGAGGCGCCGAGCGAGAACCCGGCGTAGACGAGCCCGCGCTCGGAGTAGGGGGCGGCGGCCAGCACGGCCCGCTTCAGCAGCTCGTCCTTGCCGATCCCGTCGTTGAAGGTCATGCCCTCCTCGACCGTCTCGAACGTACGCCCCTCGAAGAGGTCCGGGGTCCACACCTCGTGGCCCGCCGCGCGCAGCCGCTCGGCGGCGTCACGCACCGCCGGCCGGAGACCGTACGTGGAGTGGAAGAGCATGATGTTCATGAAGCCATCGTGCCAGTACGGTCGGACACATGGAGAACGTACTGCGCCCGCTGATCGTCATCGGCGGCTCCGTCGTCCTCACGCTGCTCATCGGCTGGGTCACCGACCTGCTGCTGCGCAAGGCGGACGCCCGGCACGACGACACCACGCTGTGGGGCCTGCTGCGCCGAGGCCGGGTCCCGTACCAGCTCGTCCTCTGCGCGGCCTTCCTCAGAGCCTCCTACGACCAGGCACAACTGCTGGAGGAACACCGGATCGGCATCGGCCAGACCCTGACCCTGGTGCTGATCGGCGCCACCGCGTGGCTGATGATCCGGGTTGCGGCGGCGATCGTGGAGTCGTCGTACGCGCGCTACGCCCGCGCCTCCCGCGACGCGGCCCGGGTCCGCCGGGTCCGGACCCAGGTGACGCTGATCACGCGGGTGGTGGCCGCGATCGTCGGCGTGGTTGCGGTCGCCGCGATGCTGCTGACGTTCCCCGCGATGCGGGCGGCCGGCGCGTCCCTGCTGGCCTCGGCGGGCGTCCTGGGCATCGTCGCCGGTGTCGCTGCCCAGTCCACGCTCGCCAACCTCTTCGCGGGACTCCAGATCGCCTTCGGCGACATGGTCCGCATCGGGGACACGGTGGTGGTGGACGGCGAGTGGGGCACGATCGAGGAGATCACCCTCACCTTCCTCACGGTCCGCACCTGGGACGAACGCCGGATCACCATGCCGGTGTCGTACTTCACGTCCAAGCCCTTCGAGAACTGGTCCCGCGGCACCCCCCAAATGACCGGCATCGTCTATTTCCAGGTCGACCACTCGGCCCCGGTGGACGCGATGCGCACCCAGCTCCGCGAAATCCTCCGCGCCTGCCCGGCTTGGGACGGCCGCAGCTACGGCCTCGTCGTCACCGACACGACCCCGAACACGATGGAAGTCCGGGCCCTGGTCACGGCAAAGGACGCGGACGACATCTGGACGGTACGGGTCACCGTCCGCGAACAGATGATCCGCTGGCTGTACGTGGAGCACCCATACGCGCTCCCCCGCGTCAACACGGCGGACGCGGCACCGATCCCGGGGGAGGATCCGTCACCGAATGGTGGGGGTGGGGGCATCGGGCGTGCGGCGCATGAGCCTCCGGGGGGTAATCGGGGGTGAGGGGTGGGCGGGGCGGGGCCTGCCGGTCGGCTGAGGGGTTGGGCGGGGCGGGGCGTGCCGGTCGGCTGACGGCCACGGCTGAATTACCCACCCACGCCCACCTGTTCACCGTCGGTTGAGGGGTGGGCGTTTGCCGTTGGGGCGTGGCGCGGCTGGTGGGTGGCCGGTTCAACACCCCAACACCCGTGTTGGGCAACGCCGTTGGACTGGGCTACCCGTGAAGCGACCTGGAACTGGTTACTACCGAGCACCGGAACCCGGCTACGGCTGAGCAACTCCGGGTACCCCAACACCCGTGCCCAGCACCACCATTGCCCCGGACACCCAGCGAGCAACCGGCCCCCGGCAGCCAGAGAGACCAGCCGGACCGAGCTCGCAACGCCCATGCCCGGCGAGAACCCTCCCCCGACCCGAACCCCCAATCCCGAGCCGAGGCCAGTGCCCGGCGCCTCAATCCCCGCGCCTGGCAACGCCGTTAACCCAGCCGACCAGCGAGGCAACCAGGGCCCAGCCGTCGGCGAGACCAGCCGGCCCAAGGCCGCAGCACCCATGCCGGGCGAGAATCCCTCCCTCGCCCGTGAACGACACGGACCGAACCAGGGCCGGCGAGTCCGGACGCCTCAACACCCCCGCTGGACAACGCCATTGGTCTGCACAACCTGCGAAACGGCCGAGACCCGGCTACAGCCACAGCCACAGCCAGGCAACACCAAGCACCCCAACGCCCGCGCCCACCGCAGCCGTTACCGGACGACCGACAAACCGACCGGAACCCGACCACGACTGAGCAAGTCCGCGCCCCTCAACGCCCCCGTTCAGCCCCGCCATTGACCTGAATCACCTGCGAAGTCACATGCCCGGCAGCCGGGGACGCGAGCCAGTGCAAGGTCGCGGCGACATCCCCTGGCGTACCGGCCCGCCCGGTCGACGTGTCGTTGATGAGCCGTTCACGCCGGGCGGGATCGATCTGCGGCCCGAAGAACTCGGTGTCCTCGATGTACCCGGGCGCGACCACGTTCACAGTGATGCCGCGCGGGCCGAGATCCCGGGCCAGGTCATAGGCGTACGGATGCAACGCGGCCTTGGCCCCGCCGTACGCCCCGCTCCCCGAACCCCGGTACGCGGCGATGGAACTGACGAACAGCACCCGCCCGCCCGGCTCCGCGAGCCGCGGCTTCAGCGCCTCGGTGAGCAGCGCGGCGCTGAGGGTGTTGATGCGGAAGTTGACGGTCCAGTCGTGCGCGACGCGGTCCAGCGGATCATCGCTCGCGCTCCCCGGTTCCAACGCCCCGGTACCGCCCGCGCCGTGCACCAGCACATCCACGGTCCCGAACTCCTCGGCGACGAACCGCCCGACCCCGCGAACGACTTCGGGCTCACTCAGATCCCCGGCGTACGTCAGCGCCCCCGGCACTCCGGTCTTCTCCAACACCTCGCGCCGACGGCCGAGGAGCAACACCCGATCCCCGTCACCCGCGAAGGCATGCGCCGCGGCGAGCCCAATTCCCGTACCACCACCACTGATTACAACGTTGCGAGCCATGGGACGAGCCTACAAAGAGGGCGAGGACAAACACGAGCCAATTTGTCCGGTGGCCGCCAACGGCGCCGAGCCCTCACGGGAGACGTCCACCCCTCAATCGCCCGTAAACGGGCGGCGCGCGGGTGGGCAAGCATGTCGACCCGCAGCCGCCAACGGCGCTCGGCCCCCGCGACAAACGCCCACCCTCCAGCCCACGGTGAACGGGCGGTGCGCGGGTGGGCAAACATCTCAACCCGCAGCCGCCAACGGCGCAGCACCCCCACCACAAACGTCCACCTTCCAGCCCATGGTGAACGGGCGGTACGCGGGTGGGCAACACGGCTCACCTCAAGCTACGCACATCCAAATGCCGAAGCACCCGGTCCACGATCTCCGGATCCGCCCCGGGTTCGCTCCGCGCCGCCAACACCTCATGCCGAGCCGCGCTCATCATCTCCCCCTGGATCCGCCGCATCCGCTTCACCCGCTTCACCCGCTTCTCGTACGCCTCCCGCCGCTCCCCGTCCCCCACCTCGGGAGAGATCCGCACCCCGATGTCGAACGCCCGCCGCAACAACTGCTCGGACACCTCCTCCGGCAGTTCCTCGACATCCTCGATCTCCCGCAGCCGCCGCTTCGCGGCCTTCGCCGCCCGCACCGCCAGTTCCTTCTCGAACGCCTTCTCGCTGTCGGTGTCGGCCCGCACCCCGAGCCGCTTCACCAGCCACGGCAAGGTGAGCCCCTGAAGCACCAGCGTCGCCATGATCACCCCGAACGCGATGAACACGATCTCGTCCCGGTCCGGGAACGCCGACCCGTCGTCCATGGTCAGCGGAATCGCCAGCGCCAGCGCCACGGACGCCACCCCGCGCATCCCAGCCCACCACATGATCACGGTCTCCCGCCAGGACGTCGGGATCTCCTCGTCGTAGTCCCGCTTGGCGTGCAGCCGTTTCGTCAGCCAGGTCGCCGGCAGCAACCACGCCAGCCGTACGACCACCACGACCCCGACGATCGCCCCGGCCCAGCCGAGCATCTCGCCCCACCGCCCGGACGCCGTACGGATCGCGTTGTGCAGTTCGAGCCCGATGAGCCCGAACGCGACCCCGGTGACCAGCGTGTCCACGACATCCCACACGGTCGCCCCTGCGAGCCGGGTCAACACGTCATCGGCGCCCAGGGAGTACTCCGCCAGGAACAGCGCGGTGGTGAGCACGGCGAGCACCCCGGAGCCGTGCAGTTCGTCGGCCAGGACGTACGAGGCGTACGGCACCAGGAGGGTCAGCCCGATCTGGAGGGTGGCGTCGTCGAGGGCGGACATCAGCTTGTTCGTGGCCCATCCCAGGGCCACTCCGACCGCTACGGCGACGACGGCGGACAGCACGAAGTCGAGCCCGGCGCGCCAGAACTCGAAGCTCCCGCTGACAGCGGCGGCAATCGCGACGTGGTACAGCACGATGGCCGTCACGTCGTTGAAGAGGCCCTCGCCCTCCAGGATCGACACCAGCCGCCGCGGCAGCCCGAGCTGCCCCGCGACCGCGGTCGCGGCGACCGGGTCGGGCGGCGCCACCAGCGCACCGAGCGCGACGGCGGCCGCGATCGGCAGCCCCGGCACGATCGCGCTGGCGACGACCGCCACGGCGAGGGTGGTGACGAAGACCAGCGCCACGGCCAGCAGGAAGATGGGCCGGATGTTGGCCGTGAACTGCCGCCAGGAGGTGCGCCGTACGGCCGCGTACAGCAGGGGTGGCAGCAGCAGGGGCAGGATCAGGTCGGGCGGGACGTTCACGTTCGGCACGAAGTCGGCCACCGCGAGGACTATCCCGAGGAGGGTCATGAGCACCGGCGCCGGCAGACCGAACCGGTCCCCCAGTGGGACGCTCACCACGGCCCCGAGCAACAGGACGAAAAGCAGGGCCAATTGATCCACGGTCAGGGCTCCGGCGGGATCTCGACGTTCACACAGCGGACGCCCCAGCCTGCCACGCCACCTGCCCGACCAGCTCTTTCGACGCCCCTTGGTTATAGAGCCGGTTGCGGAGCCAATTACAGAGCGCGCCGCATCGCCCGATGAGAAATACCAGCGTCCGGAAATTCCGGCCCGTACGCCTCGTAACCGAGCCGTTCGTAGAACCCCAGCGCATGCGTCTGCGCATGCAGATCCACGGCGGCCAGCCCACGCGCGCGTGCCGCGTCCTCGATCGCCCGCACCAGCTCGACCCCGACCCCGAGCCCCCGCGCCTCCTTGGTGACGGCCAGCCGCCCCAGGGACCCCACGGTCGGATCCCCGCCGGTCTTCGCCGCGGCCGCCTCGCCGTACAACAGCCGCCCGGTCCCGAGCGGCACCCCGTCCTCACGCACGGCGAGCACATGCGTCGCTACGGCGTCGTGGTCGTCGTACTCGATCTCCTGGGGCACGCCCTGCTCGACGACGAAGACCTCCTTGCGCACCGCGAAGCAGGCCTCACGGTCGGCCGGGTCCTCGGCGACGCGCACCACGTAGGGCGCCGGAGTCATGCGTACGTCTCCTCGCGCACCAGGTCCAGGGCCTGCTGGAGGTCGTCCGGGTAGCCGCTCTCGAACTCGACCCACTGCCCGTCGGCGGGGTGCTCGAAGCCGAGCCGGACGGCGTGCAGCCACTGGCGGGTCAGGCGCAACCGCTTGGAGAGCGTCGGGTCGGCGCCGTACGTGAGGTCGCCGACGCACGGGTGGCGGTGGGCCGCCATGTGTACGCGGATCTGGTGGGTGCGGCCGGTCTCCAGCTTCACGTCGAGCAGGGAGGCCGCGCGGAACGCCTCGATGAGGTCGTAGTGCGTGACGGACGGCTTGCCCTCGGCGGTGACCGCCCACTTGTAGTCGTGGTTCGGGTGGCGGCCGATGGGGGCGTCGATGGTGCCGCTGGTCGGGTCGGGGTGGCCCTGGACCAGCGTGTGGTAGCGCTTGTCGACCGTGCGCTCCTTGAACTGGCGCTTCAGGGAGGTGTACGCCCGCTCCGACTTCGCGACGACCATCAGGCCGGACGTGCCGACGTCGAGGCGGTGCACGATGCCCTGGCGCTCAGCGGCACCGGACGTCGAGATGCGGTACCCGGCGGCGGCCAGCCCGCCGATGACCGTGGTCCCGGTCCAGCCGGGGCTGGGGTGGGCGGCGACACCGACCGGCTTGACGATCACGATCACGTCATCGTCGTCGTAGACGATCTCCATGCCCTCGACGGGCTCGGCGACGATCTGCACGGGCGCGGGCGCCTGCGGCATCTCGACCTCCAGCCAGGCCCCGCCGTGCACCCGCTCGGACTTCCCGACCACCGAGCCGTCGACCGTGACCTTCCCCGCCGCGGCCAGCTCGGCGGCCTTCGTACGGGAGAAGCCGAACATGCGGGAGATGGCGGCGTCGACACGCTCGCCCTCCAGGCCGTCGGGCACGGGCAGGTTTCGGATCTCGGGAACTGTGCTCACCCGGTCGAGTATGCCGGACGGGTCCGACACCGCCTTACCCGAGCCGGGGCGCTCAGGCCTCGCGGACTCGCCCTCAGCCCTCGTGGATCCGCGCTCAGTCCTTGTGGACGGTGCCGTCCGGGTCCAGGCCGCGGAAGGAGAGCAGCACGATCAGGATGCCGCCGCACACGATCGCCGAGTCGGCGAGGTTGAAGACGGCGAAGCCCTTGGGCGCGATGAAGTCGACGACCTCGCCCTGGAAGATGCCGGGCGAACGGAAGATCCGGTCGGTGAGGTTGCCGAGCGCACCGCCCAGCAGCAGCCCGAGCGCGATGGCCCACGGCAGGCTGTAGAGCTTGCGGGCCAGCCGGGCGATCACCACGATCACGGCGGCCGCGATCATCGTGAAGATGACCGTGAAGGCCGCGCCGAACCCGAAGGCCGCGCCGGGGTTGCGGATCGCGTGGAACTCCAGCCAGTCCCCGAAGACCTCGATCGGCGCGTGGTGCTCCAGCTTGGCGACCACGAGCAGCTTGCTGACCAGGTCGAGGGTGTACGCGAAGGCGGCCACCACGAACAGCACGGCGATCCGGCGCTTCCCCCTGGGGGGCGACGCGGTGTCACCCTGCTCCGGCTCTGCCCCCGCCGCCTCTGGGGTATCCGGCGTACCGATGATGCGCTCCGCCTCTGCCACGTGAGTCCCTCGACCTAGGTGCCTAACTCTGGATGAGGGTACGGCACACCTGTCGGGGGCTTCAGTACCGGCGTCAGTACCGTCGTTCCTGCTTCTGCTTGCACTCGACGCACAGGGTGGCCCGGGGGAAGGCCTGCATGCGGGCCTTGCCGATCGGGTTGCCGCAGTTCTCGCACAGGCCGTAGGTGCCGGCGTCCAGCTTCCCCAGGGCGCGCTCGGTCTGGATCAGCATCTCGCGCGCGTTGGCGGCCAGCGCCATCTCGCTCTCGCGCGTGATGTTCTTGGTGCCGGTGTCGGCGTCGTCGTCGCCCGCGCCGTCCCCGGAGTCCCGCATCAGACCGGCGAGGGCCTGCTCGGTGGACGTGATCTCCTCGCTGAGCCGCGCGGCCTCGGACTGCAACTCGGTACGGGCCTCCTCGACCTCCTCGGGCGTCCAGGGGTCCTCGCCGGGGCGCACCGCGAGCTCGCCGGGCACCGCCGCGACCCGCGCCTTCGGAACGGCCCTCTTCGCCGCCGTGGCCGTGCCAGGAGTCTTCTTCGCAACCACCGTCGTGGCTCCCGTCTGCTCCGCGGCCTGCGCCGCGCCCGCCTTTGCCTTCTTGGCCGCGCTCTTCTTCGTGCCGGTCGTGCCCTTGGTTCCCGCAGTGCGATTCGTGCCCGTAGGGCTCTTCGTAGAACCGCTTTTCGCGCTGGCGGTGCTCTTCGTAGGACTGCTCTTCGTCGACGTGCTCTCAGGGGCGACGGTCTTCTTCACGGCCGCTTTCTTCACAGCCGTCTTCTTCGTGTCCGTAGCCTTCGGAACGGCCGTCGCCTTCGTAGCGGTCGTCTTCCTGGTGGTCACCGTCTTCGTAGCGGCCGTCTTTGTAGCGGCCGTCTTCGTAGCCGTGGCCTTCGCAGCCGCCGCCTTTTCCGTCGCCGTGGATTTCGCGGCGCTCTTCTTGGCCACCGCCTCCTCGGCCACTGTCTCCTTGGCCACCGTCTTCTTGACGGCCCCCGGTCTCTCGGCCCCTTCCCCGGTCACCTTCTTCGAAGAAGCCGTCTTCGTAGCGACCGCCCTCTTCGCCGCGGTCTTCTTCGTTGCGGTCTTCTTCGCCACCATGGCCGCGGCCCCTTCACATTGTGTGATCACGCACGCGAATCGTGCTGGGACGATAAATCGACTTGAGTCCCGCGGCAACGGGGCACGCCGCCCGATTCGTCCACCCCCCTGGCCCCGCGCGGCAAGCCTTCATGCGTTGTGCCCAGCTCTCCGCCGGGTAATCCGCCGAGTCCGACACCCCGAACATCGAACGCACGTTCAGCACCATTCGAGTCATGAAACGTGTTCGCAAGCCTCCCGCCGCGGCCCCCGCAAAACCGGTCGGCCGCTGTCCGTGCGGCGCCGTACACTGGCCGGAGCGAGAAGCGTGGATGGGGACGAGTAGCGGCGTACGCAGCCCAGAGCGACCCGGGGACGGTGGAAGCCCGGGGGCCGGCGCGACGTGAAGATCACCCCGGAGCCGCCGGAAGAAAGCCGCAGCCCACCAGCCGCGGCCGGTAGACCCGGTATCGCGACCCCAATGAGGGGGCTCACCGGTGTGCAAGGTGCACCGGGGAGCCAAGGAGGGTGGTACCGCGGGAGCGCGCCGCACACGGCGTACGGAAAGTCGTAGCTCTCGTCCCTCCGGACGGAAGGCAGAAAGTCCGCCGGAGGAAGCTCGCTGATGACAACGCCGACGTATCGCCAGGTGCCCGCCCAGGTCGACCTGCCCGCGCTGGAGCACGCCGTGCTCGACTTCTGGCGCGAGCAGAAGATCTTCGCCAAGACCCTGGACCAGTCCGAGGGGCGCCCCGAGTGGGTGTTCTACGAGGGCCCGCCCACGGCCAACGGCATGCCGGGCGCCCACCACATCGAGGCGCGCGTCTTCAAGGACGTCTTCCCCCGCTTCCGGACCATGCGCGGCTACCACGTGGCCCGCAAGGCCGGCTGGGACTGCCACGGCCTCCCTGTGGAGCTGGCGGTCGAGAAGGAGCTGGGCTTCACCGACAAGCAGGACATCGAGGCGTACGGCATCGCCGAGTTCAACGCCAGGTGCCGCGAGTCCGTGACCCGGCACACCGACGCCTTCGAGGCGCTCACGACCCGCATGGGGTACTGGACGGACCTCGAGAACCCGTACCGCACGATGGACCCCGAGTACATCGAGTCGGTCTGGTGGTCCCTCAAGGAGATCTTCGACAAGGGCCTGCTGGTCCAGGACTACCGCGTCGCCCCCTGGTGCCCGCGCGACCAGACGGGCCTCTCGGACCACGAGCTGGCGCAGGGCTACGAGACGGTCGTCGACCCCTCCGTGTACGTCCGTTTCCCGCTCACCTCCGGTCCGCTGGCCGGCCGTGCCGCGCTCCTGGTGTGGACGACGACCCCCTGGACGCTGGTGTCCAACACGGCCGTCGCCGCCCACCCCGAGGTCACCTACGTCGTCGCGACGAAGGGCCCCGACAGCGCAGAGCAACTCGTCGTCGCCGAGCCGCTGTTCACCAAGGCGCTCGGCGAGGGCTGGGAGACAACCGGTGAGACCTTCACCGGCGCCGAGATGGAGCGCTGGACGTATCAACGTCCGTTCGAGCTCGTGGAGTTCCCGGAGCCGGCGCACTACGTGGTGAACGCGGAGTACGTGACGACCGAGGACGGTACGGGTCTGGTCCACCAGTCCCCCGCCTTCGGCGAGGAGGACCTCAAGGTCTGCCGCGCGTACGGCCTGCCGGTCGTGAACCCGGTCCGCCCGAACGGCACCTTCGCCGAGGACGTCCCGCTCGTAGGCGGTGTCTTCTTCAAGAAGGCCGACGAAAAGCTCACCGAGGACCTCAAGGACCGCGGCCTGCTCTTCAAGCACGTGCCGTACGAGCACAGTTACCCGCACTGCTGGCGCTGCCACACCGCGCTGCTCTACTACGCACAGCCCTCCTGGTACATCCGCACCACGGCCGTCAAGGACCGTCTCCTCCAGGAGAACGAGAACACCAACTGGTTCCCGGACACGGTCAAGCACGGCCGCTACGGCGACTGGCTGAACAACAACATCGACTGGGCGCTGTCCCGCAGCCGCTACTGGGGCACCCCGCTGCCGATCTGGCGCTGCGAGGACAACCACCTCACGGTGGTGGGCTCCCGCGCGGAGCTGACCGAGCTGACGGGCACCGACCAGTCGGGCCTGGACCCGCACCGCCCGTTCATCGACGCCGTCACCTTCGCCTGCCCCCAGTGCGGCGAGAGCGCCACGCGCGTGCCCGAGGTCATCGACGCCTGGTACGACTCGGGGTCGATGCCGTTCGCGCAGTGGGGCTACCCGCACAAGAACAAGGAACTCTTCGAGTCCCACTACCCGGCGCAGTTCATCAGCGAGGCCATCGACCAGACCCGCGGCTGGTTCTACACGCTGATGGCGATCGGCACCCTGGTGTTCGACAAGTCGTCGTACGAGAACGTCGTCTGCCTCGGCCACATCCTCGCCGAGGACGGCCGCAAGATGTCCAAGCACTTGGGCAACACCCTGGACCCGATCCCGCTGATGGACCGTCACGGCGCCGACGCGGTGCGGTGGTTCATGGCGGCGGGCGGCTCCCCGTGGGCGGCACGCCGCGTGGGCCACGGCACGATCCAGGAGGTCGTCCGCAAGACCCTCCTGACGTACTGGAACACGGTCGCCTTCCAGGCCCTGTACGCGCGCACATCCGACTGGGCGCCGAGCGCGGCGGACCCGGCCCCGGCCGACCGCCCGGTCCTGGACCGCTGGCTCCTGTCCGAACTCCACGCGCTCACCGACCAGGTGACACAGGCTCTGGAGTCCTACGACACCCAGCGCGCCGGCAAGCTCCTGTCGGCGTTCGTCGACGACCTGTCCAACTGGTACGTCCGCCGCTCCCGCCGCCGCTTCTGGCAGGGCGACAAGGCCGCGCTGCGCACCCTGCACGAGGTCGTCGCGACGGTCACCCAACTGATGGCCCCGCTGACCCCGTTCATCACCGAGCGGGTCTGGCAGGACCTGATCGTCCCGGTGACCCCGGGCGCCCCCGAGTCGGTCCACCTGTCCGCGTGGCCGGAGGCGGACCTGTCCGTCATCGACCCCGAGCTGTCGAAGCAGATGGTCCTCGTACGGCGCCTGGTGGAGCTGGGCCGGGCCACGCGCGCGGAGTCGGGCGTCAAGACGCGCCAGCCGCTGTCCCGCGCGCTGATCGCGGCCACGGGCTTCGCCGCCCTGGACCGCGAACTGCACGCGCAGATCACGGAGGAGCTGAACGTCGAGGGGCTCGCTTCGCTGAGCGAGGTCGGCGGCTCGCTGGTGGACACCACGGCGAAGGCCAACTTCCGCGCCCTGGGCAAACGGTTCGGCAAGCGCGTCCAGGACGTGGCCAAGGCCGTGGCGAACGCGGACGCGGCCGCGCTGTCCCTGGCGCTGCGCGAGGGCACGGCGTCCGTCGAGGTGGACGGCGAGACCATCACGCTGGCCCCGGATGAGGTGATCATCACAGAGACCCCGCGCGAGGGCTGGTCCGTGGCCTCCGACTCGGGTGCGACGGTCGCCCTCGACCTGGAGATCACCGAGGAGCTGCGGCAGGCGGGCCTGGCCCGTGACGCGATCCGCCTGATCCAGGAGTCCCGCAAGAACAGCGGCCTGGACGTCGCCGACCGGATCGCCCTGCGCTGGACGTCGACCGACCCAGCGGTCATCGCGGCCCTGTCCGAGCACGCGGCCCTGATCGCCGACGAGGTCCTCGCCACGGACTTCGCCCAGGGCGAGGCGGACGACAGCTACGGCACCCCGTTCACCGACGAGGGCCTGTCCCTGGTGTTCCGCCTGCACAAGGCGTAGGCACCACCGGCACGGGAAAGGGCCCGGCCTCCTTCGAGGAGGCCGGGCCCTTTTCGCACGCCCGACGGCCAACTCACCTGCCCCAATGGTCAACTCACGTGATCCAGCACTCAACCCGCGTAAAAAGGGCGGGGCCCCGGATCGAAATCCGGGGCCCCGCCCTGAACGCTGCCGACGCCGAAGGCGTACTAAAGGCCGGTCAGTTGTCGTCCTCGTCGATCAGGAACCCGCGCATCGGCGAGGGAGCCTGGCCCATCGGCGACGGGCCCTGCGGCCGTACCGGCGCCATCGGCTGGGTCATGGCCGGGGACATCTGCTGCTGGCCGCCGTAGGACGGACCGGCGGGCGGCGGGCCGCCCATGCCCTGGTTGCCGCCGTACGACGGGGCGCTCGCGCCTGCCGGGGCCATGGAAGGCGCCGGGGACGGCGGAAGCGACGCGGCGGCCGGAGCACGCGGCGGAGCCAGCGAGTCGTCGGCCTGGGTCTCCAACTGACGCAGCTGGGACTCCAGGTAGGACTTCAGACGCGTGCGGTACTCGCGCTCGAAGCCGCGCAGGTCCTCGACCTTGCGCTCCAGCGTGGCGCGGGCGGACTCCAGGGAGCCCATCGCGACGCGGTGCTTCTCCTGCGCGTCCCGCTCCAGGGCGTCGGCCTTGGCACGGGCGTCACGCTCAAGACCCTCGGCGCGCGAACGGGCCTCGCCGACGATCTTGTTGGCCTCGGAACGGGCCTCGGCGATCGCCTGGTCGGCGGTCTGCTGGGCCAGCGAGAGGACACGGGCGGCGCTGTCGCCACCGGGGCCCTGCTGCGGCATGCCGCCACCCATGGGACCGCCCATGGGACCGCCCATCTGCTGCTGCATGGGGGGCTGGCCGCCCATCTGACCCTGCATCGGGCCCTGGCCCATCTGCTGCATCTGACCCTGCATCGGGCCCTGGCCCATCGGACCGCCCATGGGGCCCTGTCCCATCGGACCCTGACCCTGCGGGCCGCCCTGACCCTGGCCACCGGGGCCTGCGGGCAACTGCGGGGCACCGCTCGGCAGCTGGGGCGGGCCTCCCATGGGGCCGCCCATCTGCTGCTGCGGCGGGCCCGATATGCCGGCGGGCACCGGGCCGCCCGGACCGCGCATGCCTTGCGGGGGCATGCCCTGCTGGGGCATCCCCTGCTGCTGCATGCCGCCTTGCTGCATGCCGCCCTGCTGCTGGTCCTGTTCGGGGGGCTTGCGCATGTTCTGTTGGTTCTGGGCCGCGGCGCGCGTGGCCGCGGCCAACTTGGCGCGCAGGTCCTCGTTCTCGCGGAGCAGGCGCGTCAGTTCGGCTTCGACCTCGTCGAGGAAGGCATCGACCTCGTCCTCGTCATAGCCTTCTCGGAGGCGGACGGTCGTGAACTGCTTGTTCCGCACGTCCTCGGGGGTCAACGGCATCTCTTCACCTCAACGTAGTCATCGGCAGTCGGCAAGACCGTATCGTCCACTGTCACCTCGCGAGATTGCCCACGATAGAGATCAAGATGTAGACGATGATCATCAGGACGAAGAAGGACAGGTCGAGCGCCACGCCCCCGAGACGCAACGGCGGGATGAACCGCCGCAGAAGCTTCAACGGTGGATCGGTGACAGTGTAGGCGGCCTCCAGAACGACCACCATCGCCTTGCCGGGTTGCCATGAGCGGGCGAACTGGAAGACGTAGTCCATGACCAACCGGAAGATGAGCACGATGAGGAACACCATCAGCGCGATGTAGATCACCTGCGCGAACACGCTCATGGTCTGTCTTTCCCTCTCCCCTGTTCCGTGCTTTCTAGCGGCTGTCTGTCTCAGCTCTGATTGAAGAACCCGCCCTCTGCGATGCGGGCCTTGTCCTCCGCCGTGACATCGACGTTAGCAGGCGACAACAGGAACACCTTCTGCGTCACCCGCTCGATGCTGCCGTGAAGACCAAACACCAAACCGGCCGCAAAGTCGACAAGTCGCTTGGCGTCTGTGTCATCCATCTCAGTCAGATTCATGATCACCGGGGTGCCTTCACGGAAGTGTTCCCCGATGGTACGGGCCTCGTTGTAGGTCCGGGGGTGAAGTGTGGTGATCCGGTAAGGCTCTCGTTCCGACACGACCTTGGGCATGATCACCGGTGCGTTCTTCTCCAGGGACTGGCGTTCTTGTGTGATGGATGCCACGGGCGCGATACGCGCCGGACGCCCTGATTCCGCACCCAGTGAAGCGGAATGGGACACCGGTTCACGAGGGGCCGGAGGCTGCACCACTCGTACCGGTTCGTCCCTTTGAGACTGATGTGGGGTGTGTGACTGGTGCGACGGCTCGTGCCGTCGACGGTCCCGCTCGGGCTCCGGGTCCAGTTCGGGTTCGAAGTCGTCATCGGGGTCGAAACCCCGGCCGTCGTACCCATCGTCCTCCACGAGGCCGAGGTAGACCGCCATCTTGCGCATCGCGCCGGCCATGCTCTGAGTCCTCCGCTCTGTGGTGGATCGGCTGACGACTGCCAAGTGCCCGCGATCCACGAGGTCGTTGCGCCCACCTTCGGCGGCATTGACCATATTTTCTGCTGTGGTCCGACTTCCTGGCGACGTTACCCGAGCCTGGGGCGCACGCCGAGTACCGCAGTGCCGACGCGTACATGTGTCGCTCCGGCTGCCACGGCCTGTTCGAGGTCCGCACTCATCCCTGCCGACACCATGTTCGCAGCAGGATGGGCTCGGCGCAGGTCAGTCGACAAATCCATCAACCGCCCGAACGCCTCCAGTTGGCGTCCCTCGTACTCACCGGTGAGCGGAGCGACGGTCATCAGTCCGTCGAGCCGCAACCCCGGGGCCCCGGCGACGAGATCGGCCAACTCCCCGATCCCACCCGGTCCGACGCCACCCCGCTCGCCCCGCCCGCTCACTCCCGCGTCGAGTGCGACCTGGATGAGACAGCCCAGTTCGCGCCCGGACCGCTCGGCCTCCTTCGACAGCGCGGTGACGAGCCGGGACCGGTCGACCGACTGCACGACATCGGCGTAACCGACCACGGATCGCACCTTGTTGGTCTGCAACTGACCGACGAAGTGCCAACTCAGCGGCAGATCCGCGCATTCGGCGGCCTTCGGGGCGGCGTCCTGGTCCCGGTTCTCGGCGACATGACGCACACCGAGTTCCGCCAACATCCGCACGTCGCTCGCCGGATAGGTCTTGGTGACCACGATCAGGGTCACTTCTTCACGCTTGCGCCCGGCCGCCGTACAGGCGGCGGCGATACGTTCCTCGACTCTCGCCAGATTCACGGCGATTTCTTGCCCACGGTCCGTCATGTCCGATCAGTCCAGCCAGACATAGCTCGCCAGGCGCCCGGTCGTACGGTCGCGGCGGTACGAGAAGTGGTCGTCCGATTCACGGGTGCACACCGACGACCGCTCCCGGTCGCGCACCCCGAGCCGGCCGAGCTGCGCGTGCGCCCCGGCGGTCACGTCGACCGCGGGAGTGCCCCAACTCGTCTCGGCGTACGCCGCCGGTTCCACGGCGGCGACGTCGGCGCGCATGTCCGCGGGCACTTCGTAGCACCGGCCGCAGACGGCGGGTCCGGTGCGGGCGAGGATCCGGGCGGGATCGGCGCCGAGTTCCACCATGGCCCGTACGGCGGCGGGGACGACCCCGGCGACCATGCCCGGGCGTCCGGCGTGGGCCGCGCCCGCGATCCCGGCGACCGGGTCGGCGAGCAGGACCGGCGTGCAGTCGGCGGTCAGCACGGCGAGGGCGAGGCCGCGCCGGGCGGTGACGACCGCGTCGACGGAGGGGATGTCCGAGGCGTCCCAGGGCTCCTCGACGACCGCCACGTCCGCGCCGTGCACCTGGCTCATCCAGACCACCAGCGCCGGGTCCAACCCCAGTGACTTGGCGGCCAGTTCGCGATTGGTACGGACCGCGTCGGCGTCGTCGCCGACCGCTCCGCCGAGGTTGAGCTCCTCGTACGGAACGGCGCTCACCCCGCCCCACCTGTCGGTGAAGGCGAAATGCGCGCCGCTCACGGTGTCGAACTGTCCTATCACTTCAGGAAGTCCGGTACGTCCAGCTCCTCGGCGGCGCTGTCCGAGTAGGTCCGCGACGGCGGGACCGGCGGGGCGACCGGGTGGTCGGCGACCGGCTCCGGAGCGTGCTCCGGCTCCTCCTTGGGCTTGACGCTGCCGAGCGAGCCGAAGGACGGACGGCTCTCCTGCCGTACCGGAGTCGGCTCGTCGCGGCGGGCCGAAGTGGAGCTTCCGCCCGTCTCGCGGCGGGTCGGCGGCTGGCCACCGTCGAAGCCGGCCGCGATGACCGTGACCCGGACCTCGTCGCCGAGGGCGTCGTCGATGACCGCGCCGAAGATGATGTTGGCCTCGGGGTGGGCGGCCTCGCTGACCAGTTGGGCCGCTTCGTTGATCTCGAACAGGCCGAGGTCGGAGCCGCCGGAGATGGAGAGCAGGACGCCGCGGGCGCCGTCGATGGAGGCCTCCAGGAGCGGCGAGGAGATCGCCATCTCGGCCGCCGCCACCGCGCGGTCGTCGCCGCGGGCCGAGCCGATACCCATGAGGGCCGAACCGGCCTCGGACATCACGGACTTGACGTCGGCGAAGTCGAGGTTGATCAGGCCGGGGGTGGTGATGAGATCGGTGATGCCCTGCACACCGGAGAGCAGGACCTGGTCCGCCGACTTGAAGGCGTCGAGGACCGAGACCTGGCGGTCCGAGATGGACAGCAGCCGGTCGTTCGGGATGACGATGAGGGTGTCGACCTCTTCGCGGAGTTCGGCGATGCCGTCCTCCGCCTGGTTGGCGCGACGCCGTCCCTCGAAGGTGAACGGGCGGGTGACCACGCCGATGGTGAGGGCGCCGAGCTGGCGGGCGATGTTGGCCACGACGGGCGCGCCGCCGGTGCCGGTGCCGCCGCCTTCGCCTGCCGTCACGAAGACCATGTCGGCCCCCTTGAGGACCTCCTCGATCTCCTCGCGGTGATCCTCGGCGGCCTTGCGGCCGACGGCCGGGTTGGCGCCGGCGCCGAGTCCGCGGGTGAGTTCACGGCCGACGTCGAGTTTGACGTCGGCGTCGCTCATCAACAGCGCCTGCGCGTCGGTGTTGATGGCGATGAACTCGACGCCCTTGAGACCGACCTCGATCATCCGGTTGATGGCATTGACACCACCGCCGCCGACACCGATGACTTTGATGACTGCGAGGTAGTTCTGCGGTGCTGCCACGTCGAAGGCCTCTCGCCTCGAGTTACGTGTCGTCGATCGCGGTGTTCCGCGACCCGACGACGGATGCCGAATGGGACGGTCCGTAGCGCCGACCCGAACCCTAACGTTGAAGTTTAGGGTTACCAGTGTGTCCGTTCCTTGAAGTCTTCTGAACAGGACACTAAGTCGACAAGTGGCGCACGTTCAACGAACACGCCGAACCTCCCGTTTTTCTTTTCACCCTATGTGATCAGCCGTAGCGCTGCCCAACCAGGGTGCTGGCCTGCGCGAATGTGCGTCAACTCCCGGCTGACGCAGGGGCGGTGGGAACACTTACGTCGAAGTGCCGGGCGCCGGAAGCTGCTTTCATGAGAGCGGTGAGCGTACGCGCCTTCGCCGCGCCCTTGTCACCACTTCCCCAAGAGACCGTCCGGCCGCCGCTCAACTCCAGCGAGATGCCGTCGTAGGAACGGACCTTGACGACCTGGGTGACGCGTGCGACCGCGGCCGGAATGTCACCCGCGACCTTCACCGCCTCGCGCACGAGTCGGTCCTCGCCGAAGCGGCGCAGGCCCGCCGCGGACGAACTCGACGGGGAGAGCGCCAATTCGAGAGTGGGGACGGACTTCGGTGGCGTGGAAACGGTGGCGAACCGCACGCCCTTGCCGTCCACTTCGATGAAGTTTCCGCCCTTTTTCTCCACCAGGACCGGGCTGCGTTCGGTCACTTTCAGCCCGATTCCATGAGGCCAGGAACGGACTACGTCAACAGTGCCAATTCGGGGCAATTTACTGCGGAGTCGGGCTTCGATCGCATCGGTGTCGACGGAAATCAACGGTCCGCCGACCGGAACGTCGGCGGCTTCGCGCACCTGCTCCGGCGTCAGAACCTTTGTCCCGGAGACCGACACCTTCTCGACCCGCAGCCACTGCGAGCCGTAGAGCAGCCAGACCGCGGCGGTGCCCAACAGGGCTGCGGCGAGGGCGAGTACGACAATCAGACGAAGGCGTCTTGGTCCCAGACGCCGGACAAGGGGCGGGCCGGACGACTCCTGTTGGCGTTCACCGCGCTCGGCGGTGCTCGGTCCGGCCACGCTCCCCTGCCTCTCTCACATATGGCTAACGGTGCCGCGAGGCGATCGCCTCGTACACCATGCCGACGAGCAGGTCGTCGGCGTCCCGGCGGCCGAACTCGCTTGCCGCGCGCGACATCTCGTACAGCCGGTGCGGGTCGGCGAGCACGGGCAGGACGTTGCCCTGGACCCACTCGGGCGTCAGTTCCGCGTCGTCGACCAGGAGTCCGCCGCCGGCCTTGACCACCGGCTGGGCGTTCAGCCGCTGTTCGCCGTTGCCGATGGGCAGCGGGACGTAGGCGGCCGGGAGTCCGACGGCGGAGAGTTCGGCGACGGTCATCGCGCCCGCGCGGCAGAGCATCATGTCGGCCGCGGCGTACGCGAGGTCCATCCGGTCCACGTACGGTACCGGGATGTAGGGGGGCATCCCCGGCATCTGGTGCACCTGCGGCAGTTCGTTCTTCGGGCCGACCGCGTGCAGGATCTGGATTCCGGCCTGTTGGAGGTACGGCGCGACCCGCTCGACCACCTCGTTCAGGTGCCGGGCGCCCTGCGAGCCGCCGGAGACCAGCAGGGTCGGCAGGTTCGGGTCGAGCCCGAACGCGGCCCGGGCCTCGGGCCGTACGGCCGCGCGGTCCAGGGTGGCGATCGTGCGGCGCAGCGGGATGCCGATGTAGCGGGCGTCCCGCAGCTTGCTGTCCGGGGTCGAGACGGCGACCCGGGCCGCGTACCGCGAGCCGATCTTGTTGGCCAACCCGGGCCGGGCGTTGGCCTCGTGGATCACGATCGGCACCCCGAGGCGCTTGGCCGCGAGATAGCCGGGCAGCGCCACATAGCCGCCGAAGCCGACGACACAGTCCGCCTTGGTGCGCTCCAGGATCTGCTCGGCCGCCTTGATCGTGCCGCGCAACCGGCCCGGCACGGTGATCAGTTCGGGGGTGGGCCTGCGCGGCAGGGGTACGGCGGGGATCAGCGCGAGTTCGTAGCCCCGCTCGGGTACGAGACGGGTCTCAAGGCCGCGCTCCGTGCCCAGGGCTGTGATCCCCACGGTGGGGTCCTGCCTGCGCAGGGCGTCCGCGAGGGCGAGCGCCGGCTCGATGTGGCCGGCGGTCCCCCCACCGGCGAGTACGACATGCACCGAAATTCACCGCTCTCCGGACGAACGCGCCGCCGAGGCACGCCGTCGCATCGTGTTCCATCTCCGGGGCCTTTGGCCGGAACCGGTACCCCTGCCTCCCCGTTTTCTACCAAAGCGGGGTTGCCGCATCGCAAGCGCCGCCCGCGCAGCGGGGTCGTCGCGCGCGAAGGCGATCAGCAACCCGATGGCGAACATGGTCGGCAGCAGGGCGGAACCCCCGTAGGAGAACAGCGGGAGCGGGACGCCGGCGATCGGCAGCAGGCCGAGCACCGCACCGATGTTGATCACCGCCTGAGCGATGATCCAGGTGGTCACGCCTCCCGCGGCATACCTCACGAAGGGGTCCTCCGTGCGTCCGGCCACGCGGATACCCGCATAGCCTAGAGCCGCGAAGAGGGCGAGCACCGACAGTGTGCCCGCCAGACCCAGTTCCTCACCGGTGACGGCGAAGATGAAGTCGGTGTGGGCCTCGGGGAGTTGACCCCATTTCTCCACACTCGCGCCGAGCCCGGAGCCGAAGATCCCGCCGGATGCGAGCGCGTAGATCCCGTGCACGGCCTGCCAGCAGTCGGCGACCCCGGTCTTGGGCTCGGTGGCGCCGATGCAGGCGAGCCGGGCCATGCGGTTGGGGCTGGTCTTGATGAGGATCACACCGATCACGGCCGCGATCGACAGCACGCCGGCGAAGAGCCGAGTCGGAGCGCCGGCCAGCCAGAGCAGGCCGAACAGGATCGCGGTGAGGATGATCGCCGTACCCATGTCGCCGCCGAGCATGATCAGTCCGAGCAGCATGAACGCGACCGGCACCAGCGGCACCAGCATGTGCTTCCACTGGGACAGCATCGCCTTGTCCTGCTTGCGGGCGAGCAGGTCGGCGCCCCACAGGACCAGGGCCAGCTTGCCGAACTCGCTGGGCTGGATCTGGAAGGAGCCGCCGAGCGAGATCCAGTTGCGGTTGCCGTTGACCGACATCCCTATCCCCGGCAACTGCACCAGCGCCATCATGAAGACGGCGCCCGCGAGGATCGGATAGGCCAGCGCCCGGTGCAACTTGACCGGCATCCGCGAGGCGGCCAGCGCCAAGACCCCGCCGATACAGGCGGCGAGGAACTGTTTGCGGAAGAAATAGGAGCCGGGCAGCGAGAGTTGGAGTGCGGTGATCTGGGAGGCCGAGTAGACCATCACCAGACCGAGCACGGTGATCAGCACGCTGCCGCCGGCGATCAGGTAGTAGGCGGTCAGCGGCCGGTCCCAGGCCCGGCGCGCGTTGGTGTAGAGCCGTCGTACGGGGTTGTCGCGGACGGTCCTGGCGGCGGCGGGACGTCTGGGGGTCCGCTGCTGCACGGGCGGCCGGCCGGTACGGCTACTGGGCATCAGCGCCTCCGCTTGCGTCGGTCAGGCGCCGAGTTCGCGAACCGCCGAGGCGAACGCGTCACCGCGCTTGTTGTAGTTGGCGAACATGTCCATGGAGGCGCAGGCCGGGGCGAGCAGCACCGTGTCGCCGGCGGCGGCGAGCCGCTGTGCCTCCTGGACAGCCGCGAGCATCGCCCCAGTGTCGGTCCGGTCGAGGTCGACGACGGGTACTTCCGGCGCGTGTCGCGCGAGGGCTTCGCGGATCAGCGCGCGATCGGCGCCGATCAGCACCACACCCCGAAGGTGCTTCGCCGACTTGGCGACCAACTCGTCGAAGGTCGCTCCCTTGGCTAGTCCGCCCGCGATCCACACGATCGACTCGTAGGCCGCCAACGAGGCTTCCGCCGCATGGGTGTTGGTGGCCTTGGAGTCGTCGATGTACGCGACACCGTCCACATCGGCCACGTGCGCGATGCGGTGCGCGTCGGGCGTGAAGGCCCGCAGCCCGTCCCGTACGGCCTTGGCGGGCACCCCGAAGGCGCGCGCGAGGGCAGCGGCGGCAAGGGCGTTGGCGATGTTGTGCGGGGCGGGCGGGTCGACGTCGGAGACCTCCGCCAGCTCCTGCGCGTTCTTCTGCCGGTCCTCGACGAAGGCGCGGTCCACCAGGACGCCGTCCACGACGCCGAGTTGGGACGGCGCGGGGCTGCCGAGGGTGAAGCCGATCGCCCGGCACCCCTCCTCGACGTCGGCCTCGCGGACCAGGTCCTCGGTGGCCTTGTCGGCGACGTTGTAGACGCAGGCGACCCGATTGCCTTCGTAGATACGGCCCTTGTCGGCGGCGTACGCCTCCATCGAGCCGTGCCAGTCGAGGTGATCGGGCGCCAGGTTGAGAACGGCGGCGGAGTGGGCGCGCACCGAGGGCGCCCAGTGCAGCTGGTAGCTCGACAGTTCCACGGCGAGGACGTCGTACCGCTCGTCCCCGAGTACGGCGTCCAGGACCGAGACGCCGATGTTGCCGACCGCCGCCGTACGCAGGCCGCCCGCCTTCAGGATCGAGGCGAGCATCTGGACGGTGGTGGTCTTGCCGTTGGTGCCGGTGACGGCCAGCCAAGGGGCCGCCTCGGGGCCGCGCAGGCGCCACGCCAGCTCCACGTCGCCCCAGATCTCGACACCGGCCGCCCGGGCCGCCGTGAACAGCGGCTTGTCGGGCTGCCAGCCGGGGGTGGTGACGATCAGTTCGGTGCCGTCGGGCAGGGTCGCACCATCACCGAGACACACGGTGATGCCGAGCGCCTCCAGGTCGGCCGCCTGGGCCCGGGAGCGCTCGTCGGCGCCGTCGTTGACGACCGTGACGAGCGCGCCGAGGCCGTGCAGGACCTTGGCCGCCGGGATGCCGGAGACTCCGAGCCCGGCGACGGTGACGTGCTTGCCCTCGAAGGAGAGCCCCTGACCGTCGGTCACTTTTCCGCTGCCCATCCCGCGTAGAAGAGGCCCAGGCCGACGATCACGCAGATGCCCTGGATGATCCAGAAGCGGACCACCACGAGCACTTCGGACCAGCCCTTGAGTTCGAAGTGGTGCTGGAGCGGGGCCATTCGGAAGACCCGCTTGCCGGTGAGCTTGAACGAGCCGACCTGGATGACCACCGACATGGTGATGAGGACGAAGAGGCCACCCATGATGGCGACGAGCAGCTCCGTGCGGGAGAGGATCGCCAGACCGGTGAGGACACCGCCGAGGGCGAGTGAGCCCGTGTCGCCCATGAAGATCTTGGCCGGCGAGGTGTTCCACCACAGGAAGCCCAGGCAGGCACCCATCAGCGCGGAGGCGATGACCGCGAGGTCGAGCGGATCGCGCACTTCGTAGCAGGCGTTCGGGTTGGTCAGGGTCGTCGCGTTGGCGCAGGACTCCTGGAACTGCCAGACACCGATGAATGTGTAGGCACCGAAGACCAGGACCGACGCGCCGGTGGCGAGACCGTCCAGACCGTCCGTCAGGTTCACGCCGTTCGACATCGCGAGGATCATGAACAGCGCCCAGATCACGAACAGGATCGGGCCGATCTTCCAGCCGAAGTCCGTGATGAACGACAGCTTCGTGGAGGCCGGGGTGTTGCCGCGGGAGTCCGGGAACATCAGCGCGAGCACCGCGAAGCTGATGCCGACGATCAGCTGGCCGGCCATCTTCGCCTTGGCCCGCAGGCCCAGCGAACGCCGCTTGACGATCTTGATGTAGTCGTCGAGGAAGCCGACCACACCCATGCCGCACATCAGGCCGAGCACCAGCAGCCCCGAGTAGGTCGGGGGGTATCCGGTGATGACCTTGGACAGGAAGTACGCGGCGACCGTCGCGAAGATGAACGCGATACCGCCCATCGTCGGCGTACCGCGCTTGCTGGCGTGCTCGCGCGGGCCGTCGTCGCGGATGTACTGGCCGTAGCCCTTGCGGGCCAGCAGCTTGATCAGCAGCGGGGTGCCCAGCAGGGTCAGGAACAGGCCGATGACTCCTGAGAACAGGATCTGCTTCATCATCGGACAGCGACCTCACCCTCGGTACCGGCCTCGACGAGCGCCTGCGCCACGCTCTCCAGACCGACCGACCGGGACGCCTTCACGAGAACGACGTCTCCCGGGCGCAACTCGCTGCGCAACAGGTCGACCGCCGCCTGTGCGTCGGACACGTGCACCGACTCCTCACCCCACGAACCCTCGTTATATGCGCCCAGTTGCAGCCAGGACGCTTCCCTGCCCCCGACCGCGACGAGCTTGCCGACATTGAGCCGGACAGCGAGCCGTCCGACCGCGTCGTGCTCGGCGAGCGCCTCGTCCCCGAGCTCGGCCATCTTGCCGAGCACCGCCCAGGTCCGCCGCCCCTTGCCCATGGCCGCGAGCGCGCGCAAGGCGGCTCGCATGGACTCGGGGTTCGCGTTGTAGGCGTCGTTGACGATGGTCACGCCGTCCGGTCGCTCGGTGACCTCCATCCGCCAGCGGGAGAGGGAGCCCGCCTCGGAGAGCGCGGTGGCGATCTCGTCTGCGGACATGCCCAGCTCATGGGCGACGGCGGCCGCGGCGAGCGCGTTCGACACGTGGTGCTCACCGTACAGGCGCATGGTCACTTCGCTGCACCCGGAGGGTGTGTGAAGGCTGAAGGCGGGCTGTCCGCTGTCCGTGAGTCTCACGTTCTCGGCCCGTACGTCCGCTTCGCCGGACTCTCCGAAAAGGATCACCTTCGCCTTCGTACGGGACGCCATGGCCCGTACGAGCGGATCGTCCGCGTTGAGGACCGCGACGCCGCCGTCTTCAACTGAAGGGAGCGCTTCTACGAGTTCGCCCTTTGCCTGTGCGATCTGCTCCCGGCCACCGAACTCGCCGATGTGGGCGGTGCCGACGTTGAGGACGAGGCCGATCTGCGGGGGCGTCAGATCCGCGAGGTAGCGGATGTGACCGATGCCGCGGGCGCCCATCTCCAGGACGAGGAACCTCGTCTCGGCGGTGGCGCTCAGCGCGGTCAGCGGCAGCCCGATCTCATTGTTCAACGATCCCGGTGTGAACACCGTGGGCGCCTTGCGCGCGAGCACCTGGGCGATGAGGTCCTTGGTGCTGGTCTTGCCCGCCGAGCCGGTGAGGGCCACGAGGGTCGCGCCGAGCCGTCGTACGACATGACGGGCGAGGGCGCCCAGGGCGCTCTGGACGTCGTCCACGACGATCGCGGGCACGCCGACCGGGCGGGACGCCAGGAGGGCCACCGCGCCCGCCTCGACGACCGCGGCCGCGAAGTCGTGGCCGTCGACGTGCTCGCCGACGAAGGCGACGAAGAGGCTGCCGGGTTCCACTTCCCGGGAGTCGCGGACCACCGGGCCGGTGACCTGGACGGACGGATCCGGTATGTCGTGCGTCTGCCCGCCGACGACTTCAGCGATCTCGGCGAGGGAGAGGGCGATCACAAGTTCATCCCTGGGTCTTCTGGATAGCTTCGCGAAGCACCTGGCGGTCGTCGAAGGGACGGACCACTCCGGCGATGTCCTGGCCCTGCTCGTGGCCCTTGCCCGCGACCAGCACGGTGTCGCCCGGCTGTGCGCGGGCGACGGCGGCGGCGATGGCGGCGGCCCGGTCCTCGAAGACCTGGACCTCGCCGCGCTCGTGCGCGGGCACCGACGCGGCGCCCTGGAGCATTGTCGCGAGGATCGCGAGGGGGTCCTCGGAGCGGGGGTTGTCCGATGTCAGTACGGCGGTGTCGGCGAGCCGGGCGACGGCGGCACCCATGGGCTCACGTTTCGTCTTGTCGCGGTCCCCGCCGCAGCCGAGCACGACGTGCACCTTGCCCTCGGTGACCTTGCGCAGCGCGCGCAGAACCGATTCGACGGCGTCCGTCTTGTGGGCGTAGTCGACGACCGCGAGATACGGCTGCCCGACGTCCACGCGCTCCAGCCGGCCCGGCACGCCCGGCACCGCGGCGATGCCGTCGGCGGCGAGTTGCGGGTCGAGGCCGGCGGTGGCCAGGGCGGCGATCGCGGCGAGGGTGTTGGCCACGTTGAAGGAGCCGGCGAGCGGTGAACGAGCGGTGATCAGCTCGCCCTTGGGGCCGACCGCGGTGAACGTCGAGTCCATCGGGCCGACTTCGACGTCCTGGGCGCGCCAGTCGGCGTCCGGGTGGCCCTCGGCGGAGTAGGTGACCACGGGGACCGTGGCCTCGACGGCGAGCCTGCGGCCGTACGCGTCGTCGAGGTTGACCACCCCTTGTCGGCTGCGCAGCGGGGTGAACAGCTGCGCCTTGGCCTGGAAGTAGTCCTCCATGCCCGTGTGGAACTCCATGTGTTCCGGGCTGAGGTTGGTGAAGACCGCGATGTCGAAGATGCAGGCGTCGACCCGGCCGAGGACCAGCGCGTGGCTGGAGACCTCCATGGCGACCGCGTCGACCCCGCGCTCCAGCATGACCGCGAACAGGGCCTGGAGATCGGTGGCTTCGGGGGTCGTGCGCTCCGACTTGATGCGCTCGTCGCCGATGCGCATCTCGACCGTGCCGATCAGACCGGTGGACCGGACCGTTTTCAGGCCGCCCTCCACGAGGTACGCGGTCGTCGTCTTGCCGGATGTTCCGGTGATGCCGATCTGGAGCAGATCGCGGCCGGGGTGGCCGTAGATCGTGGCCGCCAGCTCGCCCATCTGCCCGCGCGGGTCGTCAACGACCAGTACCGGCAGGCCCGTTGCGGCCGCTCGGTCGGCACCGGCCGGGTCCGTCAGGACGGCGACGGCGCCGAGGCCGGCCGCCTGGGTGACGAAGTCGGCGCCGTGCAGACGGGCGCCGGGCAGCGCGGCGTACAGGTCGCCGGGGCGGACGGCGCGCGAGTCATGGGTGATGCCCGTGATCTCGGCGGTCGGCACCGGCGCTGTCGTCATGGTCACGGCGGCGCCCAGTTCGTCGGCGAGTTCCGCGAGGGGTGTGGCGGAGATCTGCGCCGGCCTGGGCGGCCCCGGGTAGGTCACGGATGCGCCCTTCTGGGGGGTTTGGGAGTGGTCGGCGGGTGGCACGGCGGTGAGCGTACCGGGCGCACCCGCCCCGGGGCGAAGCGAGGGGCCGGGCCTGCTGTCCTGCTGGCCCTGGTTCCCGGACTGGGAGGTGATCATGGTCACGGATCGGTTCCTGGCTGTTGCGCTGATCAGGGCGTGAAGGTCACGGGCAGATTCGCGGCCTTCGCCCCGGTGGGCGGGACCTGGAGGGTCTTGAGGGCGAACTCCATCACCTGCTTGTAGATCGGTCCGCAGATCTGACCGCCGAAGTAGCTTCCGCTGGTGGCGTTCTGGATCGCGCAGTAGACGGTGATGCGGGGGTTGTCGGCGGGCGCGAACCCGGCGAACGACGAGGTGTAGCCCTTGTACTTGCCGGTGGCCGGATCCACGCGGTTGGCGGTGCCGGTCTTGCCCGCGACCCGGTACCCCGGAATCGCGGCCTTACCACCAGTGCCCTGCTCGTCGTCCACCACGGACTCCAGCATCTGGGCGAGGGTCTTCGCCGTCTTGGCACTGATGACCCGGGTCTTCTTGGGCGTCGCCGCGGGCGTGAAGCGGCCGTCGGGCCCCTTCGTGCCGCGCACCAGGGTGGGTTCGACGCGGACTCCGCCGTTGGCGACCGTCGAGTAGACGGAGGCCGCCTGGAGCGCGTTGAGGGACATGCCCTGGCCGAAAGGAATCGTGTACTGCTGCGAGGTCGACCACTTGTCGGCGGGCGCGAGGATGCCCTTGGTCTCGCCGGGGAAATTGAGCCCGCTGTAGCTGCCGATGCCGAACTTGCGCAGATACGAGTACAGGACCTGGTTGGCCTCGGGCTGGGTCTTGCCGAGCTGGCCGGCCGCCTCGATGGTGCCGATGTTGCTGGACTTGGCGAGCACGCCGTTGAGGGTCAGGTTCCAGGTCGCGTGGTCCACGTCGTCCTGGAAGAGCCGGTCCCCGCGGTGCAGCCGGTTCGGCACGACGACATGCGTCAGCGGGGTGGCCGCGTTCTCCTGGAGTACGGCGGCCATCGTCATGACCTTGGCGGTGGAACCGGGCTCGTAGGCGTCCTGGACGGCCGCGTTGCCCAGGGACGCGGCGCTGGCCTGCGAGAGGTCGTTCGGGTCGAAGCCGGGCGCGTTGGCCATGGCGAGGATCTCGCCGGTGCGGGTGTCCTGCACTATCACGTACCCGCGGTCCGCCTTGGACTTCTTGACCTGCTCGGTGATGGCGTTCTGCGCGGCCCACTGGATGTCGCGGTCGATCGTCAGCTCCACGTCGGCACCAGGCACCGCCGGCGTCTCCGTGGAGCCCGCGGTGGGCACCTGGAGACCGCCTGACTGGGCGTAACGGACCTTGCCGTCCTTGCCGGTGAGGTCCTTGTTCAGCTGCTGCTCGACCCCGCCGCCGCCCTTGCCGTCGGCGTTGACCCAGCCCAGTATCCCGGCGGCGAGATCGCCGTTCGGGTATACGCGCTTGGTGGTGGGGACGGCGAGGACACCGGCGATGACGTTGACCGTGGTCGGGTCCGTCGAGGCCTTGGTGTTCAGCGCGCTCTTCAGGTCCTTGATCTGCTTCCAGACCTGCGGGGTCTGCCGGTTGGCGAGCACTACGTAGCGCAGGTTCTTGTTCGCGGGCCTGAGCTTCTTGACGAGGGATGCCTGGTCCACGCCGAGGATCGGGGCGAGGAGGGCGGCCGCCTGTTCGGGCCCGTCGTCGATCTTCAGCTGCTTGCGGGTGAACAGCGTCGGGTCGGCGGTGATCGTGTACGCGTCCACGCTGGTCGCCAGCGCCACCCCGGAACGGTCGGTGATCTCGCCGCGCTCGGCGGCCAGGACGTAGTCGACGTACCGGTTCTGCGCGGCCTTGGCGGCATACGCGCTCGCGTCGACGGCCTGCACCTGGAGCAGCCGTACGACGAACGCGATCAGGACGAGGGTCAGCGCCAGGCTGATCATGCGCAGCCGGGGGCGGGGGCTGCCGAGCCGGAGGGAGCGGGAGCCGGTCGGACGGGCCGCGGGAGGGGGCGAGGCCGGGCGGCGGGCCGGACGGGCACCGGGCCCGGGGCGGCGCCGTGGGGCGTTGCCCCCTTCCGGCCGTTCGGGCCTGGCCGGTCCTGGCACTCGGCGGCGCGGCGGTTCCCTGTCGGACACTTCCGTCACCTGCCGGGGGTTGTCGGGGTGGAGGACTGTGCTGTGGAGGTCTGGGTTGTAGCGGACCGCGCGGTGGATGTCTGTGCGGGCCGGGTCGCGACGGGGGTGGCCGCGGGGGCCGGTGCCGGTACGACGGACGTGGGGCCCGGGCTCGAACTGGGGCTCGGGCTCGGCCTGCTGACGAGTGCTTCGGGTGCGAGGACCGCCGGTGTGCTCACGGTCTTCGCGGCGGCCTGCTCCGGGACACCCTTCACGGTGCCGTTCGGGTCGAGGAAGGCGGGGTCCCCGCCGGGCACCATGCCCAGCTCGTGGGCGCGGCGCTGGAGGGCGTCGGGGGCGGAGTAGGCGTCGACGTCCCGCTGGAGGGCCTGCTCCTCGTCAGTGAGGCTCTTCGTCTGCTTCTGGAGGTCGTCCAGCTTGAACTGCCCTTCGCTGAGCGCGGAGTTCAGCACGAGCAGCGCGATCAGGCCGCCGCCGAGAAGCAGCACGACAAGGAGGACGAACGGGGTCCGGGCCGCCTGGATCCCGCCCGACTGCGCGGGACCGGTGGGGAAGAGCCGCGCGAGTCGGGCGGCCCTGCCCCTCAGTTCGGGTTTCCTACTCACTCACGCACCCCGCACCCCAACACCCCGCACCGACTTGGTACGTACTCACCCGATGTCCTCCCTGATGCGCTCGGCCCCCCGCAGCCGCGCGGGTGCCGCCCGCCGGTTCTCGGCGACCTCTTCCTCGGTGGGAAGTTCGGCACCGCGCGTCAGGAGCTTGAGCCGGGGCTGGTACTGCTCGGGCACGACAGGCAGCCCAGGAGGCGCGGTGTTGGCGGCGCCGGCCGCGAACACCTGCTTGACCAGGCGGTCTTCGAGCGAGTGGTACGACAGGACGGCGATCCGGCCGCCCACGGCAAGGGACTTCACGGCGGCGGGGATCGCGGCCTCCAGGACGGACAGTTCGCCGTTGACCTCGATGCGCAGCGCCTGGAAGGTGCGCTTGGCCGGGTTGCCTCCGGTGCGCTTGGCGGCCTGCGGCAGCGAGTCGCGGATCAGCTCGACGAGCCGCGCGCTGTTGCTGAACGGCTCCTTGTCGCGCTCCCGGACGACCGCGGAGACGATCCGCTTGGCCTGCTTCTCCTCGCCGTACGCCCGCAGGATCCGGACGAGTTCACCGGGCGCGTAGGTGTTGAGGACCTCGGCCGCGCTGATGCCGGTCGTCTGGTCCATGCGCATGTCGAGGGGCGCGTCCTGGGCGTAGGCGAAGCCGCGGTCGGCCTCGTCGAGCTGCATGGAGGAGACGCCGAGGTCGAACAGAACGCCCTCCACGCGCGCGAGGCCGAGCCGCTCCAGTACGTCGGGCAACTCGTCGTAGACCGCGTGCACGAGGGTCGCCCTGTCCCCGAAGGGGGCGAGGCGCTCGCCGGAGAGGCGCAGGGCCTCCTTGTCGCGGTCGAGGGCGACGAGGCGGGCCTCGGGGAACCGGGTCAGCAGGGCCTCGCTGTGCCCACCGAGGCCGAGCGTGCAGTCGACGACCACCGCGCCCGGCCGCTCCAGCGCGGGGGCCAACATGTCCAGGCACCGCTGGAGCATCACCGGGACGTGTCGACTCTGGCTCAAGGGGCCCTCTCAGATCCGGCACGGAGCCGTACGCACCGCCGGGTCCCCGCCCGCCAATGAAGAGGAGGCCTGCCGGCGCCGGAAGCGTCAGCCGACCGGGAGCGGGAGGAGGCCGAGCCGTACGTACGCGCCGCGCACGTGTCGTTCAAGCTGGGGGAGAATCCGGAAAGTCGCCGGGGTCTCCGGGAAATGTCCAGCAGGGAGAGCCTCGCCTCCCGCTTCGCGCAACTTTAGTCCACGCTGTCTCACGGTCAATCAACCGGCCTGCGCGTCGCGGGCCCGGGTGCGTGCGATGCGTCAAAACGGGAAGAATCACCCGGACGGGTGCACCACCGCCACCCGTGTGGGTTACCTCACAAGAGGACGCAATGACGCTCTTTTTCCCGTCCCGCACCAAGACCGCACCGCCGGTGACCAGTACCGTCATAGGTATGACGACCTCCGCATCCGTACCCACAGAGTCCGAAGGCGCCATAGCCGACGGCGGGACCGTGACGGACCGCCTCGTCGAGGCCAACGCGCGATACGCCGCCGCCTTCACCGATCCCGGGATGGACGCCCGTCCCGTCCTACAGGTGGCCGTGGTGGCCTGCATGGACGCGCGTCTCGACCTGCACGCCGCGCTCGGTCTGGAACTGGGCGACTGCCACACGATCCGCAACGCGGGCGGTGTGGTCACCGATGACGCGATCCGCTCCCTCACCATCAGCCAGCGGGCGCTCGGCACCCGCAGTGTCGTGCTCATCCACCACACCGGCTGCGGCCTGGAGTCCCTCACCGAGGAGTTCCGGCACGACCTGGAGATGGAGGTCGGCCAGCGCCCCGCCTGGGCGGTGGAGGCCTTCCGGGACGTCGAGCAGGACGTACGGCAGTCCATGCAGCGTGTGCGTACCTCGCCGTTCCTGCTGCACACTGATGATGTGCGCGGCTTCGTCTTCGACGTGAAGTCGGGTCTGCTGCGCGAGATCGACCCCGCCTGACGCACCCGCCCGCCCCGAAACTTCGAAAAGTTCGCCCCTCGGACCGCCCAAAAGGTCGTAAGACCCGACAAAGCGAAGGCAGTTGTCCACAGGCGAGTGACACGAACCGGTAACGGCAACAAGAATGCGGGTGTGGCGTCACGCGGAACTTTTCCCGCGTGCCGTCCGTGTTTCGGGGTGGGCCGGTCCGCAGTGCGTGCGCCGGCCCATGGAAAGAACGGGCCGAGGAGGGCCGGGTGACGACCTATGACGATCGAGCGAGCCTTACAGATCTGACCGCCACTGTGGAGCAAGTCCGCAGTTCGGTGGAAGGAGTGATCGAGGGCAAGCCCGAGGTCGTACGGCTTTCGCTGACCGTGCTGCTCGCCGAGGGACATCTTCTGATCGAGGACGTTCCGGGTGTGGGCAAGACAATGCTGGCCAAGGCGCTGGCGCGGTCGATCGACTGTTCGGTGCGGCGAATCCAGTTCACGCCCGACCTGCTGCCCTCGGACATCACCGGTGTGTCCATCTGGGACCAGCAGCAGCGGGACTTCGAGTTCAAACCGGGCGCGATCTTCGCGCAGATCGTGATCGGCGACGAGATCAACCGCGCCTCGCCGAAGACCCAGTCCGCGCTCCTGGAGTCCATGGAGGAGCGGCAGGTCACCATCGACGGCCAGACCTACGCGCTGCCCAGCCCCTTCATGGTGGTCGCCACGCAGAACCCGGTCGAGATGGAGGGCACCTATCCGCTGCCCGAGGCGCAGCGCGACCGCTTCATGGCCCGGGTCTCCATCGGCTATCCCAGCGCGGAGGCCGAGTTGCAGATGCTGGACATCCACGGCGGGGCGAGCCCGCTGGACGACCTCCAGCCCGTGGCCCACGCGCACGACATCGTCAAGCTGGTCGAGGCGGTCCGCGGCGTCCATGTCGCCGACCCGGTGCGCAGGTACGCGGTGGACCTGGTCTCCGCCACCCGCAACCACCCCGACCTCAGACTCGGCGCCTCCCCGCGCGCGACGCTGCACCTGCTGCGCGCGGCGAAGGCCTCCGCCGCCCTGAGCGGCCGTGAGTACGCGCTGCCGGACGACATCCAGGCGCTCGCGGTCGCGGTCCTGGCGCACCGCCTGCTGCCCACCGCGCAGGCCCAGCTGAACCGTCGTACGGCGGAGCAGGTCGTCCAGGAGATCCTCCAGCGCACCCCCGTGCCGGCGGCGCCGGCCCCGCAGAGCGGCCTGGGTCTCGGGGCGTACGGGCAGCAGCAGCCCCGGAGGCTGTGATGACCACCGGGGAGGCGGAGACCGACCGGGACGAGAAGGGCGGTGTCCGTACGGCCCTGGCCGGGCTGACGACCCGTGGACGTTCCTTCCTGGCCGCCGGTATCGCCGCCGCGGTGTGCGCGTACGTCCTGGGGCAGAGCGATCTGCTCCGGGTCGGGCTGCTGCTCGCGGTGCTGCCCCTGGTCTGCGCGACCGTGCTCTACCGCACCCGCTACCGGGTGGCCGGCAGCCGCCGGCTCTCCCCCGCGCGCGTGCCCGCCGGCAGCGAGGCCCGCGTCCATCTGCGGATGGACAACGTCTCCCGGCTGCCCACGGGCCTGCTGATGCTCCAGGACCGGGTGCCGTACGTGCTCGGTCCGCGCCCCCGGTTCGTCCTGGACCGGGTCGAGGCGGGCGGCCGGCGCGAGGTGTCCTACCGGGTCCGCTCCGACCTGCGCGGCCGCTACCCCCTGGGCCCGCTCCAGCTCCGTCTGACGGACCCCTTCGGGATGTGCGAGCTGACCCGCTCCTTCTCGACCTTCGACACCCTCACGGTCATCCCGCGCGTGGAGGCCCTCCCCCCGGTCCGCCTCAGCGGCGAGGCCAAGGGCTACGGCGACGGCCGGAACCGCTCGCTGGCCCTGGCGGGCGAGGACGACGTGATCCCGCGCGGTTACCGCTACGGCGACGACCTGCGCCGCGTGCACTGGCGCTCCACCGCGCGCTACGGCGAGCTGATGGTGCGCCGCGAGGAGCAGCCGCAGCGCGCCCGTTGCACGGTCCTGCTCGACACCCGGGGCATCGCCTTCGCGGGCCAGGGCCCGGACTCGGCCTTCGAGTGGGCCGTCTCCGGCGCCGCCTCCGTCCTGGTGCACATGCTGGAACGGGGCTTCTCCGTACGGCTGTTGAGCGACACCGGCAACTCGGTGCCGGGCCAGGACGCCGACGGGTTCGCGGGCGCGAGCCAGGAGTCGGCGGACGCGGCCGGGCTGATGATGGACACCCTCGCGGTGATCGACCACTCGGACGGCTCGGGCCTGTCCCGGGCCTACGACGTTCTGCGCGGCGGGAACGAAGGGCTGCTGGTGGCCTTCTTCGGCGACCTCGACGAGGAACAGGCGGCGGTGGTCGCGCGGATGCGCCAGCGCAGCGGGGGCGCCCTCGCCTTCGTGCTGGACAGCGACGGCTGGGTGCGTGAGTCGACCGGTGTCCCCGGTGCCGGGGACGAGCCCGATGAGCGGCTGCGGCTGCTGCGCGACGCGGGCTGGACCGCCGTGGGTGTGCCGCGTGGCGCCTCGCTGACCGATCTGTGGCAACAGGCCGACCGGGAGCGCAACGGCATCACCGCGACCGGCCTCGGGGAGGGATGGGCATGAGCGGGCGGGCACGACTGGCGATCTGCGCCTGGGTGGCCACACTGATGGCGTCCTGCGCCATGCTCCCCCTGGTGTCCCCGGCGACCTGGATCATCCAGGCCGCCTTCATGCTGGCGATCCAGACCGGCGTGGGCGCGGCGACCCGGCGGGTGCCGCTGGCCCGGCCGCTGACCGTCGCGGCGCAGGCCCTGGTCACGCTGCTGATGCTGACCCTGGTCTTCGCGCACGCGCAGGCCCTCGCCGGGTTCGTCCCGGGCCCCGAGGCCTTCCAGCACTTCGCCGACCTGCTCCAGCAGGGCTCCGACGACGTCTCCCGGTACGCGATCCCGGCACCGCTGCACGACGGCATCCGGCTGATGCTCATCGGCGGTGTCCTGGTGATCGGCCTCGCGGTGGACACCCTCGCGGTCACCTTCCGCAGCGCGGCCCCGGCCGGACTGCCACTGCTCGCGCTGTACTCGGTCGCCGCCGGATTGTCCGAAAGCAGCGTCAGCTGGCTGTGGTTCCTGCTCGCCGCGGCCGGCTATCTGATGCTGCTGCTGGCCGAGGGCCGGGACCGGCTCGCCCAGTGGGGCCGCGTCTTCGGCGGGGCGCCCCGCACCACCCCGGGCTCGGACTCCTCTGGCCCGCTCGCCCCCGTCCGCACCGGGCGCCGGATCGGCGCGGTCGCGATGGCCATCGCCCTGCTGCCGCTGCCCACCATCTCGGGCGGCCTGCTGGACGCCGCCGGGACCGGCGTGGGCGCGGGCAACGGAAGCGGCGGCACGATCTCGGCGGTCAACCCGCTGGTCTCGCTGCGCGACAGCCTGAACGTGGACGAGAACCGCCAGGTCCTGTCCGTGCGCACCAACACGAACGACATCTCGGACATGTATCTGCGGATCGTGTCCCTGGACGACTTCGACGGCACCACCTGGAAGCCGTCCCAACGGCACATCCAGGGTGTGCCGAACACGTTCCCCACCCCGACCGGTCTCGGCGCCGACATCAAGCGCTCGGAGATCAAGACCCGGATCTCGGCCGCGGACTGGTACGCCCAGGACTGGCTGCCGATGCCGTACCCGCCCAGCGGCGTGAGCATCGACGGCAGTTGGCGCTACGAGCCGGTGGGCATGACGGTCGTCGGCGATCACGGACAGAACACCCGCGGGGTGACCTACCAGGTCACCAGCCTCGACGTACAGCCGACCGCGGAGCAACTGGCCACGGCGCCGGAGCCGTCGGCGGCCCTGCGGAACCAGTACACGAAGGTGCCGAAGTCGCTCCCGGCGGTCGTGGCCGACACCGCCCGCAAGGTCACCGCGGGCTCGACCAGTCACTACGAGCAGGCGGTCAAGCTCCAGGACTACTTCGCGGTGACCGGCGGCTTCCAGTACGACACCCAGGTGGACGTCGGCACCGGCCGCGACGCGATCGCCAAGTTCCTCAAGGACAAGCAGGGTTTCTGCGTCCACTTCTCCTTCGCGATGGCGGCGATGGCCCGCACCCTGGGCATCCCGGCCCGGGTCGCGGTGGGCTTCGCGCCGGGCACCCCGGAGGCCAACGGCTCGGTGTCGGTGGGCCTGAAGGACGCGCACGCCTGGCCCGAGCTGTACTTCGAGGGCGTGGGCTGGACCCGCTTCGAGCCGACCCCGAACCGGGGCTCGGTGCCGTCGTACACCCAGTCGACCACGCCCGGCAGCGACGTCCCGGACCCGGCCCTCCCCTCGACCTCGACGAGCACGGCGCCCTCCGCGGCCCCCTCGGCGAGCGAGAGCTGCACGGCCCAGCTGCGGAAGCTGGACGGCTGCACGAGCCAGGCCCCGGCGCTCGCGACGGGCGATGACCCGCGCGGCCCCTGGTCGTACGTACAGCTGGTGGCGCTGGGCCTGGGCGCGCTCCTGCTGCTGACGATCCCGTTCTCGCCGATGCTGTGGCGGACCCGGATGCGCTCCGTACGGCTGGGAGCGCACGGTCGTACGGAGGCGGACGCGGCGGTCCACACGCTGGCGGTGTGGGAGGAACTGACCGATACCGCCTGGGACTTCGGGATCTCGCCCGACGAGTCGCTGACTCCGCGCAGGGCGGCGGCGCGGATCGTGGAACTCGGGCATCTCGATCCGCCGTCGGCCGCCTCGGTGCACCGCGTGGCGGACGCCGTGGAGCAGGTCCTGTACGCGCCTCGGCCGCAGCTCGCGGCGGGGCTCGCGAAGGACGTGCGCCAGGTGGCCGTCGGGTTCCAGGACACGTCCGGCCGCGCCACACGGCTGCGCGCACTGGTCGCCCCGCGCTCGACCGTCCGGGTGGTGTGGATGCTGTCGGCCTGGTGGACGTCGGTGACGACACGGGCGGCAGCGCTACGGCCGACCCTGCGCAAGCCGTCCGGACAGCGGGGCTAGCGGGCAGGGCAGAGCAGGAGAGCAGGGCACACGGGAGGGGGTGACCACCGGTCCGGTGGTCACCCCCTCGCTCGTGTCTGAGGAGCGCCGCGTGTGCTGCGGGGCCGGTGCTGCTACTGGCCGCCCTGTTGCTCGTCGCGGCGGCGCTGCCAGCGCTGCTCGATACGATCCATCACCGAGCGCCGCTGCCGTCCCTGGCTGCGGGCGTGCGGAGCGCCTGCGGCGGGCTGTTCGCCAGGCTTGGGGGCCTTGCGCCAACCGGTCACGGCGAGTACCGCGCAGCCCAGCATGACGAGGAATCCCACCACGCTGACCCAAATCTGCAGCGTGACCATGCCGGCGATGAGGAGCGCGATACCTACGAGAAAGCCGGCCACTGCCTGGTAGACCCGTCGCCGGGTGTACGTGCGCAGGCCGCTTCCTTCGAGCGCTGTCGCGAACTTGGGGTCTTCGGCGTACAGCGCTCGCTCCATCTGCTCAAGCATTCGCTGCTCGTGCTCCGAGAGCGGCACGGAGTCCTCCTCATCGTGCAGTCGCCGGGGCGACCCGGGGGGTCCCTTCAGGATAGGCAGGGAATCGCCCCCGTGAAACCCGCCCCTCTACGCCAATTGGCCAACCGGAATCCGTCATAGCCGTTCCGACTCGCTGAAGCTTCCATTCCCCAGGAGTCGTCCCGTCATGCCGGGCGGTCTCCCTCGATCATACGGCGCCGGGCCCGCGATCGGGGGGCCTGTGGCGTACTCCATGTGCTGTCGAGCCCCTGATCAGGGGTCCGGCGCGGGAGGCCACTCACGCCTCGACCGCACCCCGCGTCTCGCCGAGCACATGAAGCTGCGTGGCCACGGAGTGGTACGCCGGGAGCTCGGCCGCCGCGGCCTCCAGCTTCAGCAGCGCGTCCAGGGCGCCGGGCTCGGTGTCCACGAGGACTCCGGGAACCAGATCGGCGAAGACCCGCACCCCGTGCACGGCGCCGACGTCCAGGCCCGCGCCCTCGACGTACGCGGCGAGTTGCTCGGCGGTGAAACGGTGCGGGACGGGGTCGGCGTCGCCCCAGCGGCCGTTCGGGTCGTCGAGGGCCTGGCGCGCTTCCTTGAAGTGGCCGGCGAGGGCGCGCGCGAGCACGGCACCGCCGAGTCCGGCGGCGAGCAGGCTGAGGACGCCCTCGGGGCGCAGCGCGGCCACCACCGTGCGGACGCCCTCGGCGGGATCGTCCACGTACTCCAGGACGCCGTGGCACAGCACCGCGTCGTAGCCGCCGCGCTCGACCACGTCGAAGAGGCCGTGCGCGTCGCCCTGGACGCCCCGCACGCGGTCGGCGACACCGGCCTCGGCGGCGCGGCGCTCCAGCGCGAACAGCGCGTTCGGGCTGGGGTCGACGACGGTGACGCGGTGCCCGAGGCGGGCGACGGGCACCGCGAAGTTGCCGCTGCCGCCTCCGGTGTCGAGGACGTCCAGCGCGTCCCGACCCGTGGCCTTGACCCGGCGGTCGAGGGCGTCCTGCAGGACGTCCCAGACCACGGCGGTACGGAGGGAGGCGCGGGGGCGGCTCGGGTCCGACACGGCAGTTGACTCCTCGGCGCGGCACCGCCTGTGCACGGCGGAGCGAACGGGCTGCCTCCCCGGCCCGGGTGCGGGCGGGTGGAAGGCTTCAGGCGCCTTCCACCCTATTGCCTCCGATGCCGTACCTGGTCATGCGTCTCGCGCCTGAGCGCTCCGCTGGTAGAGCGGTGATGAACCTGCCGGCCGGTGGGGGCTGGTCGCGCGCACGCGGCGGAACCGCATATCGACACAGCCCCGCGCCCCTTTGGGCGCCGCACCTCGCCGCGCCTCGCCGGAGTTCGCCCAGGCGCCGCTCACCCCGCGCGGTCCCCCGGCCGCTCCGGGTCCTGGCGTGGCTGGGGCAGGACCGGCTGGAGGACGAGCATGCGCTCGACCAGGCGCAGGAACATCGCCACGTCGCGTATGAGGTCGTCGGCGTCCCGGCGGGTCGCCGCGCCCTGGATGCCCGCCTCGGCCCGCGCGCGGCGCCGGGCGCCGGAGGCGAACAGGGCGCTCCACTCGGTGAGTTCGGGCGCGATCTCGGGGAGCACTTCCCAGGCGCTGCGGATACGGCCGCGGCGCCGGGCCGTGGGCTCGGGCTGGACCCGCGCGGCGAGTACCGCGGCGGCGGTGCGCAGGGCGGCCAAGTGGGCTGTGGCGTAGCGCTCGTTCGACGTTTCGAGGACGGCTGCCTCGTCCAGTCCCGCACGGGCCTGGGCGAGGAGGTCGAGGGCGGCGGGCGGGGCCGTGGCCCGGCGGAGCACGGGGTGCACGTCGCTCGCCGGGCCGGTCAGTGAGGGGGCAGGGCCGGCGGCGCGGCGCCGACGGGCGGCGGCTGCGGACGGATGGGCCATGACGAACCTCCTGTCGTCGTGTGACGGCACGCCCAGTCAGGTAGTGCCGTATGTGCCCATCGTGAGGTATGGCACTGACAATCCGTTCTGACCTGCGCTTTTGCTTCGATCGAAGGTTCGGGTTACTTTTTGCACTGACCAGTCAGTTCAAAAGAATTCGGCAACAGGGGATGGGGAACCGTGGGTGGGGTCGGTGTCGCAGCCGAGGACTTCGGGGTCGAGGGGCCGCGCGGCTGGGCGTTCCGGGGGATCTCCCTGGACGCCGGGCCCGGGTCGCTGATCGCCGTGGAAGGGCCGTCCGGGTCCGGGCGTACGAGCCTGCTGCTCGCGCTCACCGGGCGGATGAAGGCGTCCGAAGGGACCGCCACCGTGGGCGAGTTCACGCTCCCGAAGCAGTCGGCGGCCGTACGGCGGATCAGCGCGCTGGCGAATGTCACCGGGGTCACCGACCTCGAACCGGCACTGACCGTCGGTGAGCACCTGCGTGAACGGGCGCTGCTGCAAAGGCGGTTCGGGGACTCCGTACGCGGGCTGCTGCGGCCCCGCACCGAGCGCGCCGTCGAGGCCGGGCTGCGGATCGAGCGGGCCCTGACCGCCGCCGGACTCGACCGCGGGACGCTGCCCAAGGGCGCCCGAACCGCAGTACGGGATCTGGAGCGGCCGCAAGAAGTGCGGCTGTCCATCGCGTTGGCACTCATCGGGCGGCCCGTGCTGCTCGGGGTGGACGACGTCGACCTCAAGCTCTCGGTTGCCGAACGGACCGAGATCTGGGACCTGTTGAGGTCCCTTGCGGATTCCGGAACGACTGTCGTAGCGGTGTCCACCGAGGGGACGGAGAAGGCCGATGCACGCGCCCAGACTGGCCGCGCTTGAGTTGAAGCGCTTCGGCAGGGGGAAGTTGCCGCGCGCGGCTCTCGTCGCCCTGCTATTGCTGCCGCTGCTCTACGGAGCCCTGTATCTGTGGTCCTTCTGGGACCCGTACGGCCGTCTGGACCGCATCCCCGTGGCGCTCGTCAACGACGACAAGGGGGCGAGCGCCGACGGGAAGAAGGTCACGGCGGGCGACGACATCACCCGGGGGCTGCGCGACAGCGGGACGTTCGACTGGCACGAGGTGAGTGCGGCCGCCGCGCGGAAGGGCGTCGAGGACGGCACGTACTACCTGTCGCTGACCATGCCGGCCGACTTCAGTGAACGCGTCACCTCCAGTGCGGGCGACTCCCCGGAGACGGGCGCGCTCCAGGTGCGGACGAACGACGCGAACAACTACATCGTCGGGCAGATCTCCCGGACGGTGTTCAGCGAGGTGCGGTCGGCCGCGTCCACCAAGGCCTCGCGGACCTTCCTGGACCGGATCTTCGTCTCGTTCTCCGACATCCACGGCCAGACCGTGAAGGCGGCCGACGGCGCCGACAGGCTCAAGGGCGGCATCGGTACGGCCGAGGAGGGCTCCAAGGATCTCGCCGACGGCCTGAAGGACGCCAAGAAGGGCAGCGGCAAGCTCTCCAAGGGCCTGAAGAAGCTCGACACGGGCGCGGGCGACCTGGCGGACGGTTCGCGGCAGGTGGCGGCAGGGACGCAGACCCTCGCCGACACCGTCAACGGGGTGGCCGACAAAGTGGGGCCCTTCCTGAAGGACAACGAGAAGACCATCGGGGACACGGCTCAGTTGGTCGCCGACTCGGCCAGGACCATCCGCGCCAACCTGGGCACCCTCGTGAAGACGGCTCCGGTCGCAGCCAAGGGCGCGCACGCGGCCTCGGACACCCTGGACGAGGTCTACAAGGCGCGCTGCGAAAGCATCGTCCTGAAGGATGACGCCTGTCCCGACCTGAAGAAGGCCGCCACGGCCGCCTCCGATGTGGCGAAGGTCGCCGATGACGTCAACAGCCTGGTCGTCGACCAGAACGGCGACCTGAAGAAGCTCGACGCGAACCTGGCCACGCTCCAGACGCAGGCCCAGGCGCTCGCCGACCACGCCCCGCACCTCTCCGAGGACCTCGACGACGCGGTGGCCAAGGTCAACAGGCTGAACGACGGCGCCTCGAAGGTCGCCGCCGGCGCCAAGACCCTGCACACCGGGCTCGGCACGGCCAAGACCGGCGCCGCCGACCTGGACACCGGCGTCGGCAGGCTCAGGACGGGCGCCGTGGACCTCAACGGCGGCCTGTACAAGCTCGTCGACGGCTCCGGGAAGCTCGCCGGCGGTCTGCACGACGGCGCCGCGCAGATCCCGGACTACGACAAGCAGGACCGCGACCAGCGCACCGGCGTCATGGCCGACCCGGTCCAACTGGTCACCCAGGACCTGCACAAGGCGCCCAACTACGGCACCGGATTCGCCCCGTACTTCATCCCGCTGTCCCTGTGGGTGGGCGCGATGGTGGCCTACATGCTGATCGCGCCCATGAACCGGCGCGCACTCGCCGCCGGTGCCTCGGCCTGGCGGATCGCGCTCGCGGGGTGGCTGCCGGTGGTCGCGGTCGGGGTCCTCCAGACGGTGGCCCTGATGGCCGTACTGCACTGGGCGATCGGCCTGGAGATGGCACACGCGGCCGGCACGGTCGGCTTCCTGTTCCTGGTGACGGCGTGCTTCGCGGCCATCGTCCAGTGGCTGAACGCACACTTCGGAGCGGCGGGCCGGATCCTCGTACTCGCCCTGCTGATGCTCCAGTTGACGTCGGCGGGCGGCACCTATCCGGTGCAGACCAGTCCCGGTTTCTTCAACGCGATCCACCCCTTCCTGCCGATGAGTTACGTCGTCGAGGCTCTACGGCGGCTCATCACGGGCGGTGGCCTGGGACCCGTGTGGCACGCGTGCGTGGTGCTCGTCGCCTTCACCGCCGGGGCTCTCGCGCTGACCGCGCTGTCGGCGCGCCGCCGCCAGGTGTGGACGCTGGACCGGCTGCACCCGGAGCTGAGCCTGTGACCGCGCGCGGGACCTCGACACCCGTGCCCGGCGCGGGAGCCGGGCCTGTGACAATCAGGCCCATGGAAAGCAGCAGCACCCCGTCGGGCGGCAGCACGCGCCGCGAGGCCACCCGGCAGAAGCTCTACGAGGCGGCCGTCACGCTCATCGCCGAACAGGGCTTCTCCGCCACCACGGTGGACGAGATCGCCGAGCGTGCCGGGGTCGCGAAGGGCACCGTCTACTACAACTTCGCCAGCAAGTCCGTCCTCTTCGAGGAGTTGCTGCGGCACGGCGTGGGCCTCCTCACCGCCTCGCTGCGGGAGGCGGCCGAGCAGACCGCGCGGGACGGCGGCAGCAAGGTCGACGCCCTGGACGCGATGGTCCGCGCGGGCCTCGTCTTCATCGCCCACTACCCGTCCTTCACGCAGCTGTACGTGGCCGAGCTGTGGCGCACCAACCGCGCCTGGCAGTCCACGCTCATGGTGGTGCGGCAGCAGGTGAACGCGGCGATCGAGGACGTGCTGCACGCGGGCGTGGCCAACGGCGAGTTCAGTCCGGAGATCGATGTCCGGCTGACCGCGGCCGCGCTGATCGGCATGGTCGTGGTGGCCGCCCTGGACTGGCAGTCGTTCCAGCCGGAGCGCTCCCTGGACGACGTCCACGCGGCGCTGTCCCGGCTGCTCCAGGGGCGGGTCAGCGGCGGCCGCTGACGGCGGCACCCGGACAACGCGCACACAGAAGCGCCGGTCCGCTGTGGCCGCGTCCCCCGCGGGCCACCTCGAACCGGCGCTCCCTTGCGCTCCCCCGTACGTTCCCCCTGTCGGAACCCCCGTCGGTCGGTCCAGGGTTCCCCCGTGCCTCGCTTCCGCCGAAGGTTCGGCGGAAGGAGCGGCCAAGGGCGCGGGCCCCGTTCCGCCGCCCCGTGTCGGCGGTTCCGGAGCCGCGCCCCTTTCCGTGCCCCTACTCTCTCGTTCGCGCAGGTCGCACCCCATCCGCGCGCGTACTCAACTCACTCCCTAGGTACGGATACTCAGCCGTACGCACTCAGGCCCAGGACGCCAAGTTGCCGAGTGGTTACTATCGCCTCCGTGTCCGTACTCCCCCTGGTCTTCACCAGCGGCTGGGCCAGCGGCATCAACGCGTACGCGGTGGTGCTGCTGCTCGGGATCTTCGGCGCGACCGGAGTGACCGACGCGGTCCCCGAGTCGCTGCAACGCCCTGAGGTCCTCGTCACAGCGGGCGTCCTGTTCCTGTGCGAGGCCGTCGCCGACAAGATCCCCTACGTCGACTCCCTGTGGGACTCCGTGCACACGGTGATCCGGCCGGCCGCCGGGGCGTGGGTCGGGGCGGTGCTCGCGGGCCACAGCGGTTCGATGAACGATGTCGTGGCGGGCCTGATCGGCGGTTCGTCGGCGCTGGCCAGCCATACCGTCAAGGCCGGGACGCGGATGGCGATCAACACCTCGCCGGAGCCGTTCAGCAACGTGATCATGAGCTTCGCGGAGGATCTCGGCGTCGGCGGGATCGTGTCGTTCGCGATGTTCCATCCCCAGGCGGCGGCGATCATCGCGGCCGTACTGCTGGTGGCCGGACTCACGGTCCTGTTCTTCCTGGTCTCCCGGATCCGCCGCTTCCTGCGCCGCCGGGCCCAGCGCCGGGAGGAGAGACGGCTCGCCTCGCAGGCGGGACACCCACCCGGCCGGCCGCCGGACCCGCCACCGTGGTGACAGCCCGTGGCCGGACTGTCAGTGGCGGCCGATAAAGTCGCGGGCATGGCACGGATTGCGGTGATCGGCGCCGGCATGGGCGCGATGGCGGCCGCTGCCCGGCTGGCCGTCGCGGGCCACCGGGTGGCGGTGTACGAGCGTACGGAGACGTACGGCGGTGCGGTGCGCCGTTTCGAGCGGGACGGGTTCTCCTTCGACGCCGGCCCCGGTCTGCTGCCCGTGCCCGCGGTCTACCGCGACCTGTTCATCAAGACCGGCAAGGAGCCGCTGGAGGACCTGGTCGAGCTGGTCCAGGTCGACCCGTCGTCCCGGCACGTCTTCGCGGACGGTACGGAGGTGTCGTTGCCGAACGCCTCCCGCGCGGGTGTCGTCACGGCCCTGGACGAGGCCCTGGGCGGCGGCGCGGGGCAGCGCTGGGGCGACTTCCTGATCCGGGCCCGCGAGGCCTGGGACCGCACCCGCAGGCCCCTCCTGGAGGAGCCCCTGTGGATCGACTGGTCGGTGCTGGCCGACCAGGAGCCGTATCCGGCGGTCCCGCACAAGAAGCTGCTGCGCACCCGGCGGGCGGGCACCCTCGCCGAGATCGGCGCCTGGGAACTACGCGACGAGCGCCTGACGGCCCTTCTGGAGAGCCACGCGCTCGCGTACGGCCTCGATCCCCGCACCGCACCGGCGAGCGCGGCCGTGCTGCCGTACATGGAGCACGCCTTCGGCACCTGGTATGTGCGGGGCGGCATAAGGGAGTTGGCCCGCGCGGTGTACGAGCGGTGTGTGGCGAGGAGGGTCGAGTTCGTCTTCGGGGCCGAGGTCACCCGGGTGCTGGAGAAGGACGGGCGGGCGGCCGGGGTGGAGCTGGCCGACGGGACGGTGGTCGACGCGGACCATGTCGTCGCGGACGTGGACCCCGCGCGGCTGCGGGCCCTGACGGAGCGTCCGCTGGACGAGGACGGTGATGTGCGGGCCGACGCGGACTCACCCCGGCCGGTGCGGTGCACGCTCCTGCTGGCTCTGCGTGGCCCGCGCGAGGACGGGGCCGTTCACCGGACGGTGGTCCACGCCCCGGACCGCGAGGCCGAGTTGGACCTCCTGGCCTCCCCCGGCGGCGACGAGCCCCGCTGCCCCACGGTGACGGTGCTGCGGCCCGACGACCCCGCGCTCCGGCCGGACGACGACCACGAATCCGCGGTCGTGTCCGCCGTGCTGTCGGGCGAGGCCGGCTGGGACGACGAGGGCACGGTCGGGCGGTACACGGACTTGCTCCTGGAAGCCGCCGGGCGGGCCGTACCGGGGCTGCGGGAGCGCCTGTTGTGGCACGAGGTGCGTACCCCGCAGCACACGGAGAGTGAGACGGGCGCCCGCTTCGGAGCCGTGCCCGCGCCTTCGCTCGCCGCCGGGCGGGGCCGTTTCCTGCACCCGGCGAACACCACGCGCGTGCCCGGGCTCTACCGGGTCGGCGGCTGGTCCCATCCCGGCGGCGGGCTTGCGCACGCCGGGATGTCGGGAGCGCTGGTCGCCGGACTGATCGTGGAGGGACCCCGGTTCAAGGGGTCTCAGTAGGCTTCAGAAACGGTACTGCTCGTCGTAGCCGGGGCCCGACTGCGGTTGCTGCTGCGGCTGTTGCTGGCCGTCGCCCTGGTAGGGGTACTGCTGCTCCGGCGGCATTTCACCGCCGTACGTCTCGTCGTTGCGCTGCTGCGGGACCCACACCCCGCCGGCCGGGGTCTCGCCGCCGTAGCCGGCGTTGCCGTACTGGTCCTGCGTGTAGCCCTGTTGGGGATACTGCTGCTGCCCGTCGTAGCCCGTGTCGTAACCGGTGCCGCCGTAGGTCTGCGTGCCGATGTACGGGTCGGAGTAGGCGGCGTACTGCTGCTGGCCGGTCGTGTCGTAGCCGTACTGCTGCTGGTCGTAGCCCGTGTAGGTGTTGTCGTAGCCGTAGTTCTGGTCGGCCGCCGCGTAGGCCTGGTCCTGGGTCTGGCCCGCGGCAGCCGCGGCGTACGCCTGGTCGGTGCCCTCGTAGTTGGGGTCCGTGGCGTTCGCGTACGCGGTGGCGTTGTACACGCCGTAGGAACCGGTGTCGTCCGGGAGGGGCTGCGGCTCGTAGACCGAGGTGGTCTCGGCGGCCGTGGGGGCGACGGGGCGGTTCGGGGTGAACACGTCGTCGCGGTCGTAGTCGTCGTCCTGGCCGTAGGCGGGCTTGTTCTGGCCGTACTCCTGGAAGCCGCTCTCCGCCCCTTCGAGGCCGGAGGCGTCCAAGTCCTGCTCGTCGGGCTCGCCGCGGCGGCGCTTGAGGCCGCCCGCGCCCGGTCGGCCGGAGACCGCCCAGCCGGCTTCGAAGCCGCGGCGGAACGACAGCGTGACGTAGGTCTGGCCGACGGCGAACGCCACGGCGCCCAGGCCGATCACGACGACGGAGGGAATCAGCACTCCGAGGACGACGCCCAGGAAGCCGACGAAAGCGAGCAGTCGCCAGCGCAGGCGTGCCTTGTACTGCAGCAGCACCTCACCGAGCAACCACAGTGCGACGACGCCGAACGCGATGTAGAGGACCGTCCAGCCCATGTACGCCCCTCTCCCAGTGGCCGCTACGCAGTGTGTCGTATTCCGGAGCGACCGGTCTAGGCCCGCGGTGGGTGGTGCAGGCCCAAGTTCTCGTAGATTTCGAGTGACGCCGTGGAGCTGTTGAGCGTGATGAAGTGAAGTCCGGGGACTCCCTCGGCCAGCAGCCGGGCGCAGAACTCGGTGGCGAACTCGATTCCGATCGAGCGTACAGCGGCCGGATCGTCTTTGGCTGTGAGGATTCGCTCTTTCAGAGCGGCCGGGATGTCGGCGTTGCTGAGCTGCGGCAACCGCTCCAGCATCCGCACGCTGGTCACCGGCATGACCTCGGGGATGACCGGGGTCCCGCAGCCCGCGGCCTCGACGCGGTCGCGCAGCCGCAGATACGACTCGGGTTCGAAGAACATCTGCGTGACGGCGTAGTCGGCGCCGGCCCGGCACTTGTCGACGAAGTGCGCGACGTCCGTGTCCCAGTCCGGGGAGCGCGGGTGCATCTCCGGGAAGGCGGCGACGCCGACGCAGAAATCGCCCGACTCCTTGATGAGCCGCACCAGTTCGGCCGCGTACGTCAGCCCCTGCGGGTGCGCCACCCAGTCGGCCATGGGGTCGCCGGGCGGGTCGCCGCGCACGGCGAGGATGTTGCGGATGCCCGCGTCGGCGTACTGGCCGATGATGTTGCGCAGTTCGGCGACGGAGTGGTTGACCGCGGTGAGGTGGGCGACCGGGGTGAGCGTGGTGTCGGCGACGATCTGCTCGGTCTCCCGGACGGTGCCCGCGCGCGTGGAGCCGCCGGCGCCGTAGGTCACCGAGACGAAGTCGGGGGCGACCGCCTCGACCCGCCGCAACGCGCTCCACAGGTTCCGCTCGCCCTTGGGGGTCTTCGGCGCGGAGAACTCGAACGAGTACGTCGCTTTGCCGGTCGCGAGCATGTCCCGAACGGTGCGTGCGCGATCAGTCCTGGTCGATGCGGTTCCGAAGGCCATACCCGCAGGTTAGTCAGGGGGCGGCGGTCACCCAACCGGAAGTGGGAATTTGCCTGGTTTGTCGCCCTCTTGTCCACCCATCGGACAACAGCGCGACTTTCTGGACGCCTGCTGGACGCCTGTCAGAGCTGCCGCAGCCGCTTCGCGAACTCCGCCGCCGCCGCGCCCGGGTCGTCGGCCTCCGTGATCGCCCGTACGACGACGACGCGGCGGGCGCCCGCTTCGAGGACCTCGTCGAGGGTGCCCAGGTCGATGCCGCCGATGGCGAACCAGGGACGGTCGGTGCCCAGGGCGGCCGTGTACCGGACCAGGTCGAGGCCGGGGGCGTGCCGGCCGGGCTTGGTGGGGGTGGGCCAGCACGGGCCCGTGCAGAAGTAGTCCACGCCCTCCTGGACGGCGGCCGCCGCCGCTTCGGACTCGGCGTGCGTGGAGCGGCCGATCAGGATGTCCTCGCCGAGGATCGCGCGGGCCGCGGGGACCGGGAGGTCGCCCTGGCCCAGGTGCAGGACATCGGCGCCGGCGGCGTGGGCGACGTCCGCGCGGTCGTTGACCGCGAGGAGCCTCCCGTGCCGGGCGCAGGCGTCGGCGAACACCTGGAGGTGCTCCAGTTCCTCGGCGGCCTCCATGCCCTTGTCGCGCAGCTGCACGATGTCGACCCCGCCGGCCAGGACCGCGTCCAGGAACTCCGCGAGGTCGCCCTGGCGTCGGCGGGCGTCCGTGCAGAGGTAGACCCGGGCGTCGGCGAGTTCCGCGCGGGCTGCGGCTGCGGCGGTGTCGGGCATGGGTGTGTCCCCCGTTGTCCTGCTGGTCGGGTGGTGGTGTCGCGTACGGGCCGCGGGCAGGGCCTTTCCAGGCAGGCCCTCGCGTCACCGCGGCCCGTACACCGGTCGGTCGTGCGGGTCAGACGGCGAGCGCCTGGGCGCGGCGCTTCACCTCCGTGCCGCGATTCTCACTCAGGGCCTGCGCGGGGGTACCGGGCAGGCTGGGGTCGGGGGTGAAGAGCCATTCGAGCATCTCTTCGTCGGAGAAGCCGTCGTCCCGCAGGAGCGTCAGGGTCCCCGTGAGGCCCTTGACGACCTTCTGCTCGGCCCCGTCGATGAAGGCGGCGGGGACGTGCAGCGCACGGTTCTCACCACGGCGTACGGCGATGACTTGGCCGTCCTTGACCAGCTGCCGCACGCGTGTCACCTCGATATCGAACATTTCTGCGATGTCGGGCAGCGTGAGCCAGGCGGGGACGAGAGCATCGATCTTTGCGTCAATCTCGGTCACGTAAACAGCGTGCCATCCCGGACTGACAGTCGGAAGTCGGGCCGGTCCGACCCGGGGGACGAACTAGGCGATAGCCGCCTTCATCGGCAGAGAAGCATCGGCCAGCAGTGCGTGATCCATGGGCGTGGCCGACTCGATCAGGCGGCGGCCCTGGGCCAGGTCACGGGGGCGGCCGACCGCCAGGAGGGCCACCAGACGGTCCTCGCGCAGCCAGCAGACGCTCCAGGCGGGGGTGGTCGGGTCGCCGCGCCACAGGGTGGTGTCGGCGGACGCGTGGTGGCCGGCGTACTGGACGAACCGGCCGAACTGCTCCGACCAGAAGTACGGCACCGGGTCGTAGACCGCCGGGGTCTCCCCCACGATGTTCGCGGCGACCGTGCGCGGCCCCTGGAGGGCGTTGTCCCAGTGGTGGACGAGAAGTCGCTCGCCGTACCTCCCCGAAGGGAAGGAGGCGCAGTCGCCGACCGCGTACACGTCCGGCACCGAGGTGCGCAGTCCGGCGTCGGCCAGGACCTCGCGGTGCGCGCCCAGTTCGATGCCGGAGCCCGCCAGCCAGGCGGTGGCGGGGCGGGCGCCGATACCGACCACGACGGCGCCCGCGGGCAGCCGTGAGCCGTCGTCGAGGACCACCTCGCCGGGTTCGACGTGCGCCACGCGTGCGTGCGTCCGCAGCGAGGCCCCGGCTGCGGCGTACCAGGCGGCCATCGGCGCGGCCACCTCGGCGGGCAGCGCGCCCGCGAGCGGCCGGTCCGCGGCCTCTACGACGGTCACCGCGCAGCCCGCCTCACGCGCGGCCGTGGCGAACTCGGCGCCGATCCAGCCCGCGCCGACGACCACGATGTCGTGCTGCCGCGCGAGCACCGGGCGCAGCCGCTCGGCGTCGTCCAGGGTGCGCAGCAGATGTACTCCGGGGATGCCGTCGGCGCCAGGCAGCCGGATCGGTTCGGCACCGGTGGCGAGCACGAGGACGTCGTAGGGCACCGGGCCCTCGGCGGTGTCCAGTTCGTGGTCGGCGGGGCGCACGCCCACGACCTCGCGCCCCAGCTGCACCTCGATGCCGAGCGCCTCGAAGTCGACGTCGAAGGCGGAGCCCTCGGCCTTGCCGAGCAGGACGGCCTTGGACAGCGGGGGCCGGTCGTACGGCTGATGGGGTTCCGCGCCGATCAGCGTGACGGTGCCGGTGAAGCCCTGGTCCCGTAGCGCGACCGCGGTCTGCACCCCGGCCATGCCCGCGCCGACGACGACCACGCGCCGCCCTGCCACCGTGCCCTGGTCCCGCGTCTGCTCGCTCACTCGATCACCATAGACACCTGACAATTTGTCAGTCAGCGGGCGCGTCAGGTGACCTGTTCCACAGTGCTGGTCCCGTTTCCCGGCTGAGACTCCCACTCCCAGGTCTCGTCGAGGCGAATGCGGCCGTCGGGCAACTCGACCACTTCGGACACGCAGTGCCCTGAGGACGTCGTCCCGTCCGTCTTCAACTGCACGTACCGGAAGTCCAATCGGTCCCCCGCGCGCGTGCCGACGAGACGCCCCCGTACGACGTCGCCGCCCGCGTACTCGGCCCAGATCTCGCCGTCCTTCTCGTGGTACGCGAACCGGGTGCGCGTACCGACCTGACCTGGGGCCTGGTCCGCGACGGGGGCGAGGACGAGACCGTCGAGCGAGCGGGCCATGGACAGAGGCTCCCTTACTGGCACACAGGGCACGGGCTAGGGTGGCAAACGTAAAGCACTCGCGGGAGTCCGGACGTACCGGGCTGAGAGGGAGGCTGGCGGCCTCCGACCGTACGAACCTGATCCGGGTCATGCCGGCGAAGGGAGGGGCTGGACGCCCATGCCTGCACACACCTCAGACGTCCTCGTCGTCGGGGGCGGGATCATCGGCCTGGTCACGGCCTGGCGCGCGGCCCAACGCGGCTTCGCCACGGCCGTGGTGGACCCGGAGCCGGGCGGCGGGGCCGCCCAGGTGGCCGCCGGGATGCTGGCCGCCGTCACCGAGCTCCACTACGGCGAACAGACCCTGCTCGCCCTCAACCTGGCCTCGGCGGACCGCTACCCGGACTTCGCAGCCGAGCTGACCGACCTCACCGGCCTCGACCTCGGTTACCGCCGCTGCGGCACGCTCGCCGTCGCCCTGGACGCCGACGACCGGGCCCATCTGCGCGAACTGCACGCCTTGCAGCACCAGTCGGGGCTCGACTCCGAGTGGCTGTCGGGGCGCGAGTGCCGGCGCCTGGAGCCGATGCTCGCGCCGGGCGTGCGCGGGGGGCTCAGGGTCGACGGCGACCACCAGGTCGACCCGCGGCGGCTGGCGCGCGCGCTGGTGGCCGCCTGCGAGCGCGCCGGGGTCGTCCTCCACCGGACGTGGGTCGAGCGGCTCACGGTCGAGCGGGACCGCGCCACGGGGGTCGTCACGCGCGAGGACGTCACCCTCGCCGCAGACCAAGTGGTGCTCGCGGGCGGCAGCCTCAGCGGGCAGCTGAAGGGGGTCCCTGACGACGTCCTGCCGCCCGTACGGCCCGTGAAGGGCCAGGTGCTGCGGCTGACCGTGCCGGAGCGGCACGCGCCCTTCCTGAGCCGGACCGTGCGGGCCGTGGTGCGCGGCAGCCAGGTGTACCTGGTGCCGCGCGAGAACGGCGAGCTGGTCGTCGGCGCGACCAGCGAGGAACTGGGCTGGGACACCACCGTGACCGCCGGCGGTGTCTACGAACTGCTGCGCGACGCCCACGAGTTGGTCCCCGGGATCACCGAACTCCCGCTCACCGAGACCCGCGCCGGACTGCGCCCCGGCTCCCCCGACAACGCGCCGCTGCTCGGCCCGACCGCCCTGCCGGGACTGCTGCTGGCCACCGGGCACTACCGCAACGGCGTGCTGCTCACCCCGGTCACCGGCGACGCCCTGGCGCACGCGCTCAGTACCGGTGAACTCCCGGACGAGGCACGCCCGTTCACCCCGAAGCGGTTCGCCCGCACGCACCTCGTGGAGCAGCCCGCATGAACATCTCCGTCAACGGCGAGCACCAGGAGATCGCTCCCGGCACGCCCCTCGACGTGCTCGTACGGTCCCTCACCCCGGCCCCCTCCGGAGTGGCCGCCGCCCTCAACGAAACCGTCGTCCCGCGCGCGGAGTGGCCATCGACCTCCCTCTCCGAGGGAGACCGCGTCGAGGTCCTCACCGCCGTCCAAGGAGGCTGACCCATGGCCGACGACCCCTTCGTCCTCGCCGGTACGTCCTTCACGTCCCGGTTGATCATGGGCACCGGGGGTGCCCCCAGCCTCGATGTCCTGGAGCGCGCGCTGGTGGCCTCCGGCACGGAACTCACGACGGTCGCGATGCGGCGCGTCGACGCCTCCGTGCACGGCTCGGTGCTGTCCGTGCTGGAGCGGCTCGGCATCCGGGTGCTGCCCAACACCGCGGGCTGCTTCACGGCGGGCGAGGCGGTGTTGACGGCCCGGCTGGCGCGGGAGGCGCTGGGGACCGCGCTGATCAAACTCGAAGTGATCGCGGACGAGCGCACATTGCTGCCGGACCCGATCGAACTCCTCGACGCCGCCGAGACGTTGGTCGACGACGGCTTCACCGTGCTGCCGTACACGAACGACGATCCCGTGCTGGCGCGGAAGCTGGAGGACGTCGGGTGTGCGGCGATCATGCCGCTCGGGTCGCCGATCGGTTCCGGGCTCGGGATCCGCAACCCGCACAACTTCCAGCTGATCACCGAGCACGCGCGTGTGCCGGTGATTCTGGACGCGGGGGCGGGTACGGCGTCCGACGCGGCGTTCGCGATGGAGCTGGGGTGTGCCGGTGTGATGCTCGCCTCGGCGGTGACGCGGGCGCGGGAACCGGTGCTGATGGCCTCCGGCATGAGGAGTGCGGTGGAGGCGGGGAGGTTGGCGTTCCGAGCGGGGCGTATCCCCCGTAGGCATTTCGCCGAGGCGTCCTCTCCTGCGGAGGGCCTGGCGGTGCTGGATCCTGAGCGGCCCGCTTTCTAGGCACCCTGCGCCGCACTTCCGTTTTGTCTCCCACCCGCGCACCACCCGTTTCCAGTCGGCCAAGAGGTGACCCAACCTGCGGGACTGCCCCGCCATTGGCGGCCGACCGCTCGTGGTATCCGTCACAGGTCCGCTTCAGTACCGCCTCGAAACCGGGCGAAAGGGCTGTCCTTTCAGCCATGGCTCGTACACTCACCTGCGTGGATACGACCCTTCATGACCCTCTCGTCGGGCAGTTGCTCGACGGCCGCTATCGCGTCGACGCGCGGATCGCCGTCGGCGGGATGGCCACGGTCTACCGGGCCGTGGACACCCGCCTGGACCGGGTTCTCGCGCTCAAGGTGATGCACCCGACGCTGGCGGCCGACGCCCACTTCGTGGACCGGTTCATCCGTGAGGCGAAGTCCGTGGCGCGGCTGGCGCATCCGAACGTGGTGCAGGTCTTCGACCAGGGCGCCGACCGGTCGTACGTCTATCTGGCGATGGAGTACGTCGCCGGCTGCACCCTGCGGGACGTGCTGCGCGAGCGCGGGGCGCTCCAGCCGCGGGCCGCCCTCGACATCCTGGAGCCGGTGCTGGCCGCGCTCGGTGCCGCGCACCGGGCCGGGTTCGTGCACCGGGACATGAAGCCGGAGAACGTGCTCATAGGAGACGACGGCCGGGTCAAGGTCGCCGACTTCGGGCTGGTCAGGTCCGTGGACACGGTGACCAGCACCACGGGGTCCGTGCTCGGCACGGTGTCGTATCTCGCGCCGGAGCAGATCGAGGGAACCACCGCCGACCCCCGGGTCGACGTGTACGCGTGCGGTGTCGTCCTGTACGAGATGCTCACCGGCCAGAAGCCGCACGACGGGGACTCCGCCGCGATCGTGCTCTACAAGCACCTGCACGAGGACGTCCCGCCGCCCTCGGCGCAGGTGCCGGGGCTGGCGTACGAGCTGGACGAGCTGGTCGCCACCGCCACCGCGCGCACCCCGGACCTGCGGCCGTACGACGCGGTCGCGCTGTTCGGTCTGGTCCGCGAGGCGCGGTCGGGGCTGAGCACCGAGCAGTTGGACGCGGTGCCGCCGCAGGCGCTGACCTCGGAGTATCCCGACGCCGAGAACCGTACGAGTGTGATCCCGCGCTCGCTGACCGTGCCACGTCCGCTGCCGGTCAACGAGGACGACGAGCCGGGTGACCGGTTCGACCGGACCAGCCGGTTCGAGAGCGGTCCGCCGCTGCCGCCCCGGCGGCGCGAGGCGCGGCGGCCCCGGCGGGGGCTGCTGGCGATCGTCGCCGCCCTGCTGCTGATCGTCGGGGTCGGGGCGGGCGTCTGGTACATCAACTCGGGTCAGTTCACCAAGGTCCCGCCGCTGCTGGCGAAGACCGAGGCACAGGCGCGGGAGCGGCTGAAGGACGCCGGTCTCGACGTCAAGAAGGTCGACCACGCGTACAGCGACACCGTGAAGCGCGGCACGGTCGTCAGCACCGACCCGGAGTCCGGCGCCCGCATCCGGAACAACGACTCGGTCGCCCTGACCATCTCGGACGGCCCGGAGACCGTGAACGTCCCCGACCTGACGGGCACCCGCCTGGCCAAGGCGCAGACCCTGCTGAAGCAGGACGGGCTGGCGGCCGGCATGGTCACCAGGGAGTTCAGCGACGACGTCCCCAAGGGCTTCGTGATCAGCACGGACCCGGAGGCGGGCACCAAGCGCCACGCGGGTTCGGCGATAGCCCTGACCGTCAGCAAGGGCAGCGCGGTCGACGTCCCCGACGTCACCGGCGAGGACCTGGAGGACGCGAAGTCGGACCTCCAGGAGGCCGGTCTCACCGTGAAGGTGTCGGACACCGAGATCACCTCGGAGTACGACGCGGGCCAGGTCGCCCAGCAGACCCCGGCCGGCGACGGCCGGGCCGCCGAGGGCGACACGGTGACGCTGACGCTGTCCAAGGGCCCGGAGATGGTCGAGGTCCCGAGCGTGGTCGGCGCGAGCGTCGACGCCGCGACGAAGCTCCTTGAGCAGTCCGGCTTCGAGGTCAAGGAGGACCGGGGCCTGCTCGGTCTGTTCGGCGACACCGTGAAGAGCCAGTCCGTGGACGCGGGCGAACAGGCCGCCAAGGGGTCGACGATCACGATCACCATCCGGTGACGGGGGCGGCACGCGCGCGTGACACCCTGGACGGGTGAGCAGCGAGTCCCCTTCCAGCGCCCCCGGGTTCCCCTCCCGCATCCCTTCCCGCAACCCGGTCGGCGGCCATGTCCCGGTCGCCGGCGGCCTCCACTCCGTAGGACTGTCCTACGCCCGTGAGCTGGCCGCCGAGACCGTGCAGGTCTTCGTCGCCAACCCGCGCGGCTGGGCAACACCGGTCGGGAACCCGCGCCAGGACGAGGAGTTCCGCGCGGCCTGCGAGGCCGAGTCGATCCCGGCGTACGTGCACGCTCCGTACCTGATCAACTTCGGCTCTCACACCCAGGCAACCGTGGAGAAGTCCGTCGATTCGCTACGGCACTCGCTGCGGCGCGGGCGGGAGATCGGCGCCCTCGGTGTCGTCGTGCACACCGGGAGCGCGACGGGCGGCCGGGAGCGGTCGGTGGCGCTGGCCCAGGTGCGGGAGCATCTGCTGCCGCTGCTGGACGAGTTGACCCACGACGACGACCCGTTCCTGCTCCTGGAGTCGACGGCCGGCCAGGGTTCCTCGCTCTGCTCCCGGACCTGGGACTTCGGGCCGTACTTCGAGGCGCTGGACGCCCATCCGAAGCTGGGCGTCTGCCTGGACACGTGCCACATCTTCGCCGCCGGGCACGACCTGACCGGCCCGAGCGGCATGCACCAGACCCTCGACCTGCTGGTGGACACGGTCGGCGAGGGCCGCCTGAAACTGATCCACGCCAACGACTCCAAGGACGTCGTCGGCGCCCACAAGGACCGCCACGAGAACATCGGCTCCGGCCACATCGGCGAGGACCCCTTCCGCGCCCTGATGACCCACCCGGCGACCGCGGGCGTACCGCTGGTCATCGAGACGCCCGGCGGCAAGGAGGGGCACGCGGCGGATGTGGAGCGGCTGAAGAAGCTGCGGGACGGCTGACGCCCGGGCCGTAGTCAGCCGGCACCCAGCGCGTACGCCCCCACCGCCAGCCCCGCGCCCAGCAGCGCCAACGCCCCGCGCAGGAAGCGGTACTTCGCCGCGAGGATCACGCTGACGTCCTGGAACTGCGTGAGCAGCCAGCGCACCGGGTCCCGGCCGGCCTCGGCGACACCGCGCAGCAGTGCCTCGGGGTCGTCGCGGGCCTCGACCGCGTCGGCGTAGAACGTCGGGCCCAGGGTCCTGCGTACCGTCCAGGTGCGGGGCAGGATCACCCCGAGCAGCAGGACGGTGCCGGCCGCCCACAGCACCGCGGCGCCCACGAGCAGCACCTGGCCGGTGCCGGAGACGCCGCCCGGCGCCCGGCCGCCGCCGATCAGCAGCGCGGGCACCGCCAGGGCACCGGAGAGCAGCACGGACGCCTTCACGTCCGCCCTGCCCAGGTCCTCCCGTACGGTGAGCAGCAGCCGCTCGGCGACGTACCGGGCGTCGGTGTCGGAGTCCGGCACCGCGGGCTCCGGGGAGTTCACGTCCGGCCGCCCGACTCGTCCGTGGTGTCCGGCGCGGCGTCCTGCGGCTCGTCGGTGTACGGCTTCGGCGCGGCGGGCGGCACCGGCAGGGCGCCAGCCACGGCCGGCGGCGGCATGAGCGGTGCCGGAGGTACCGGCGGCGCGAGGGGTGTCGGCGGAACGGGCAGCGCGGTCGGGGCGGGCGGTAGTCCGTTCTGGAAGACACCGTGGGCGGCCGTGCGGCTGAAGTCGATGAGCGCCTGTACCTGGTCGTCGATCTGGTGCCGCTGCACCACCCCCTGGTTGATCAGGTTGGTGAGGTAGTCCAGGGCTCCCTGCCGCTGTTCCCTGGCCTGCACCTGGAGCGCGCCCAGGATGTCCTGCGCCCGGGACGGGTCCTGGGCCAGGACGTGGGCGTACTGTTCGGCCTCGCCCGCGGAGATGAGCCCCCGGGCGACCTCCATGTTCGCCTCGATCCGCGCGTTGTTGGCGGCGTCCACGGCCCGCTGGACCTCGCTGTCCGACTGCACCGCCACCATGTTGGCGTGGTGGTCGGAGGCGGCCTGGCCCAGGTCGATGCGGATGAACACCTGGGTGGCCAGGCCCAGTTCGGCCCCGAAGTCGTTCCAGCGGCCGCTCGCCAGCTCGTCCTGGATCGCCTCGTCCGCCTGCTGTGCGGAGTCGAGGTTGTGCCGCCTGCTGATCCCGCGCAGCCGTGCCTCAAGGGGCGGTCGGAGCATCCGCTCCACGTCCACCACCCGCTTCTCGGCGGCCAGATGGAAGTTGTGCACCTCCCAGTTGACGTCGGCGCCCGCCTTGAAGCGTGACTTGTCGCCGTAGCTGGGAAGTTCCAGCTGGAAGGAGACCTGGTGCTGGCCGCGGGCGACCCAGCAGACCGAAGTCGGCTTGCCCATCAGGGGTTTGTTGTGGTGCTCGGCCCCGCGGACCGTGACGACGCTGTGTCCGCCGTTGCGGTAGAAGAGCACGGAGGCGACCTGGCTGCTGCGGTGCCGGTAGGGGCCCGTCGGGGTGAACTCCGTGACGAAGGGGCCTCTGATGTCGTGCGGAAGGACGAACTCCCCCTGGGGGTTCTGGGGCTGCCAGGCCTGTTGGCCCCACATGTTGTTGCTCATGGTGTTCCCGCTCCCTGGACCGCCTCCCACATGCGGCGGACCTGCTGGTCGTCCAACGGATTGTCGGGGTCTTCCGACAGTTCTTTGATCAGTGAAAGCAACCGGTGCCGGTCGTCCGGCCCATGTACGAGCAGCGGCAGGAACCGCTCCAGCGGCTCCGCCCAGACCCGGCCCGCGCAGCCGCGCAGCCAGTCCGCCAGGGTCTCCACGGCCGCCTCGTACGACCGGCCGGTCTGCAACGCGGTCCACAGCAACCCGGCGAGTTCCGGGGCGAGTTCGGGCCGTACGGCGGCCAGCGCCAGCATCAGCGGCCAGTCGCCGTAGCCCTCCAGGTCCGGGTGCTGGTTCCACAGGTCGACCACGGAGAGGCCGGCCAGGTAGATCGCGCTCTGGAGGCCGAGGTCCTGCTGCGGCCGGCGTTCGTCGGAGAGCCAGAGGCGGATCCGCCGGAAGGTCGCCGGGTCGCAGTTCGCGCCGCTGAAGTGGGCGACCTGGGCCGAGGCGACCGTCCTCAGCTTCCCCTCCTCCCAGACGCCGATGCCGCCGAGGAGGTCGAGCGAGTCCCGGACGGTGACGGTGGCCCGGCCCCGGCCGAGGACCGCGGCTGCCGTCCAGCGCAGGTTCTCCTCCCCCTCGCGCGCCCAGACCCCGACCAGGGCCCGGGTCGCGCTGCCGACCTCGGGGGAGGCCACGGCCACGTCGAGCACGTTGGCGGCGAAGACCCGTCGGCGGAGCTGGTCGGCCTGGCCCATGGGCTGCACCAGTTCCTGCACGGTGTGCGAGCAGTCGAGCCGGCACAGCTGTCCGGCCGCGACCGCGGCCCGGACCCAGACCTGGGGACGGCTGTCCTCGCACAGCCCGGACAGCCAACGCAGCACCGGGCCGCGCACATTGTGTCGGTGCTCCCAGAGATGGATGAGGACGGCGGCGGCGAGCGACTCGCCCCGGAACCGGACCGTGCGCACCGGGACGTCCTCGTCGCCGACCTGTTCCACGCCGAGTTCGGCCACGGCCCGGGCGGAGACGAGCCGGGCGTCGACACCGTCACTGAACAGCGGGCGGCCCGGTGTCGACTCCGGGTCCACGGTGACGGCCAGCTCCCAGGCGAGGATCTCCGCGGCCTCGGCGACCGCGCTCAGCGACGCCCCGCCGAGCACCGCCACGGCGATCCGGTACGCCGCGTCCCGCAGCCGCTGCGGAGTCTCGGACCGCGGGCCTCCCACGAACCACTCCGCGGCCTGCGCCTTGGCGAACTCCCGGCATTCGTCGAGGAGTTCGGCATGGGTACGGGATCCGCGCGCGTACTTGGCGACCAGCACCGCGAACCGGGCCGCCTCCCGCGGCCGGAGCTCACCGATGCCGAGCGCCGCGGTCACGTCCGGGGCGGTCGCGGCCGACCGTGCCGTGCTCCGCGTCGGCGGCGGCACGTCCTCCAGTTCGTTCGCGAGGTGCTTCTCCAGTACGTCGGCGGCGGCGGCCGGGGTGTGGAGGTGGTGGTAGCGACCGCCCTGGGTGTACAGGTCGCCGACCTCGGGCACGGCCAGCAGGACGGCGTACGCCTTGCGGTCACCGAGGAGGGCGCACCACCGGTCCAGGCCGGCCTCGCCCGGCAGTCCGGTGGTCGAGGACTCCAGGACGTAGCCGTGCCCCTCGTGGATCTGTTCGGCCTCCAGCTCGTCCAGGTCGGTCTCGGGGTCGAGCCGGGAGACCTTGCCCCGGGCCAGGTCGTCCACCAGGGACAGGGCGGTGTACATCCGGCCGGTCCCGGGCTGTCCGCACAGCAACAGCAGCCGCCGGGAACGGAGTTGCTCCTTGAGTCCGCCGTATCCGTCGGGCTCCTGGAAGACCTGGCGCAGCGTGCGCAGTTCCTCCTCGGGGACCGGGCCCGCGAGCAGCCGGGGTCCCTGCTGCCCGAACAGGTTGACGGCCCCGATGGAACCGCCGCTGATCAGGGTGCTCGACCCCTGCGAGGTGAAGCTGGGTCCGGCCGACCGGTAGACGCGGGACGCCGCCGCGCCGGAGCCCAGCCCCTCCCCCGCCAGCGGGTCGGCGGACGCGCCCCCGATGACGTCCGGCGCCGACTCGGATCCGCCGACGGGCTCGGCCTTCGGCTGCTGGTCCTGCTGGGGGTTCTGGGGCCCGGCGCCCGCGGGCTGCCCTCCGGGGTTCGGCTTCGGGCCGGGTCCGGGGGGCGCCGGGTTCTGCGCGTTCACCGCTCACCGCCCGGGTGTGCGGACCTGCCGATGTTGATCGTCTCGATCCGTTCGCTGTTGATGAACTCCCCGCTGCCGTTGTTGTGGTTGTTGACCACGCGCCCGGGAGCCGCCGCGGGCGGGGCCGACGCGGCCGGCGCGAGGCCGGAGGTGCCCGCCGAGGGCTTCCCGGGTTCGGGCAACGGCGGCTGCGGCAGCCCCGGGACCATGAACCACGCGGTCTGCGGGCCTTCCTTGAGCCTCACCTCGCGGCCGGCGTAGTACTCGGGCTCCACCCAGCGCCCGCCGGGCCGTACGACCTCCTCGTACAGCCGGTCGGAGACCACCGCGACCAGGCCCGCCTGCGGGGCCAGTTCGAGGACGGCCTTCGCCGTGTCGCAGTTGCCGAGGCGGCAGGCCAGGTCGACGGCCCGGCCGGAGCGGCCGTGGGTGTCGGCGGTGACCGGACCGATGTGCATGCCGGCGCGGAGTCTGAGCGGGACCCTGGCCCGGTCGTTGTTCTCGCGCAGGTTCTGGTGGAGATATTCCAGCCATTCACCGACCACCCGCTTGGGCGCCACGGTGGACGTGAGGATGCTGAGAATCCCGTCCCCCCGATCCTCCTGGTACAGGCGCGGCGCCCGGATGCCCGCCTGTTCGAAGGCCGTGCCCGAGACCTCGTAGAGCCTGGCCCGCATGTCCGGTTTCTCCGAGTCGGACAGCAGCCCCGACCCCTGAGCGTCCAGATTCACGATGAAGCCGTACTCGGCTTGCCCCTCCATCACTTTCCCCTCCCTGCCGTTCCGGCGACCCCGGACCCCTGCGATGTTCCCGGGCCCGACGGGTCGCCGCTGTAGCCGTTTACACAGCGCGGCACTTCCGTGTCGTCAGGTGTCCTGCTCCCGGTGCTCCCCGCTCGCCAGCAACCGGAGTGGTTCCAGGTCGGCGACGGCCAGGGTGCCGGGGCCGGTGCGGACCAGGCCCTGCTCGCGCAGCAGTCGCAGTGCCTTGGCCACGGCCTCGCGGGTGGATCCCACGGAGGCGGCCAGTTCGTGCTGGGCGAGGGGCAGTCTGATCGTGACTCCGGTGCCCTCGGGCCGGCCGGTGCGGTCGGCGAGTTCGACCAGTCGCTCCGACAGTCTCTGTAGCACGGTCATGGAGGCCAGGGCCCGGCGCTCGTGGTCGGCACTGCGCAGCCGTTCGCTGAGCTGTCCCACCAACAGGGCGTTGGCGTGCGGCCGTTCGGCGAGGAACCGGCGGAACCGCTCCGCCGGGACGACCAGGCCCGTGACCGGGCCGAGCGCGCTCACCGAGGCGCTGCGCGGCCTGCCGTCGAGGGCCGCCATGTCGCCGACGACCTCGCCGGCCTGACGCAGCCCCAGGATCAGCCGTCCGCCCCGCTCGGTCGTCGACCACACGGTGCACCAGCCGCTGAGCACCACCACGGCGAACGTGGTGCGCTCCCCCTCGCTCATGAGGGGATCCTGCGACGCGTACGGATGTCGGGTGCCGAGCGCGGCAAGGGCCGCGCGATCAGCGGCAGCCAGTCCGCCCATGAAGGTATGGCGCTCGCCGAAAAGCCCCACCGTAGTCCCCCGACCGATATCCCCCGATGGTCGCCAAGCGGAATGCGGCATGGCCCGGTGAACTACGTCCGCCCGTGGCCTCGCCCGCCAAGCGAGGCACTCAGAGTAGCGCTCTCGGCACGGAATGCGCCCCCAGTTACCGGAATGCGACCTTGGCACCACGGCGAGTGAGAGGCATCAGAGTTCCGGGCCGTCCTCGGGCTCCTCCTGATACGAGTACCGCTGCTCTTTCCACGGGTCCCCCACGTTGTGGTAGCCCCGCTCCTCCCAGAACCCCCGCCGGTCCGCCGTCATGTACTCGACGCCCCGGACCCACTTCGGGCCCTTCCAGGCGTACAGGTGGGGGACGACCAGGCGGAGCGGGAAGCCGTGTTCCGCGGTGAGGAGTTCACCGTCCTTGTGGGTGGCGAAGATGGTGCCGTCGGCTGCGAAGTCGGCCAGGCGGAGGTTGGCGCTGAAGCCGTACTCGGCCCAGACCATGACGTGGGTGACGGCCGGGGCCGGCGGGGCGGTGTCCAGGATCGTGCGGGCGGGGATGCCGCCCCATTCGGCGCCGAGCATGCTGAACTTCGTGACGCAGTGCAGATCGGCCACCACCGAGTCGTAGGGCAGGGCCGTGAACTCGTCGTGGTTCCAGCAGTGCTTGTCGCCGTCCGCCGTGGCGCCGAAGACCCTGAACTCCCAGCGCTCAGGGCGGAACTTGGGTACCGGGCCGTAGTGCGTGACCGGCCAGCCGCGCTGGAGCCGCTGGCCCGGTGGAAGCTCGGACTGTTCGACCCCTCTCTGACCCATGACTCCATCCTGACAGACCGGGGGCGGTGCACATGACCGGCTCTGGGCGGATTCGGGCAACTCCTACTAAGCATGCACTTACTGGACGACGTCTTCGCGCCGGTGCAATCATGCGGCGCAACCCGCCAGTTCCCCCGTTTTTGGAAGGAGCCTCTGCGATGCAGGGCGACCCCGAGGTCCTCGAATTCCTGAACGAGCAGCTCACCGGCGAGCTGACCGCGATCAACCAGTACTGGCTGCACTACCGCATCCAGGACAACAACGGCTGGACCAAGCTCGCCAAGTACACGCGTGAAGAGTCCATCGATGAGATGAAGCACGCGGACAAGATCACCGAGCGCATCCTGATGCTCGACGGCCTGCCGAACTACCAGCGGCTGTTCCACGTCCGGGTCGGCCAGACGGTCACCGAGATGTTCCAGGCGGACCGGCAGGTGGAGGTCGAGGCGATCGACCGCCTCAAGCGCGGTATCGAGGTGATGCGCACGAAGGGCGACATCACGTCGGCCAACATCTTCGAGGACATCCTTGAGGACGAGGAGCACCACATCGACTACCTCGACACGCAGCTCCAGCTGATCGAGCAGCTCGGCGAGGCGCTGTACATCGCGCAGCAGATCGAGCAGCCCAGCTAGAGCCAGGCAGAGCCGCTGGAGCCCGCTAGGCAGCGTCTTCCAGATCGGCCATCGCGGCCACTCCGGTCAGCCCGGTGAGTATCGACTCGCCCTGGTCGGCCGCCTCACGGCGCGGGCAGGCGCCCCGGCCCAGCAGGGCCTGGATACGGCGTACGCACGACCCGCAGTCGGTGCCCGCCTTGCAGGCCGACGCTATCTGCCGGGGGGTGCAGGCACCGCCCTCCGCGTGCTTCGCGACCTGCGCCTCGGTCACACCGAAGCAGTTGCAGACGTACACGCGGGTCACCTCCCGGGCGGGATCGAAGGTCGTCGTGCCATCCCGTTAATCGGTGAGGCTAACCTAACCTTACCCGCCATGCAGGAGCCGCAAAAGTGCCGTGGGGCGGGGATCGTATGTGATCCCCGCCCCACGGCACACTGCTGTAACAGGTGAAACGGCTACTGGTCCCTGTACATCTCGGCGACGAGGAAGGCCAGGTCGAGCGACTGGCTGCGGTTGAGGCGCGGGTCGCAGGCCGTCTCGTAGCGCTGGTGCAGGTCGTCGACGAAGATCTCGTCGCCGCCGCCCACGCACTCGGTGACATCGTCACCGGTGAGCTCGACGTGGATGCCGCCCGGGTGGGTGCCGAGGCCCTTGTGGACCTCGAAGAAGCCCTTCACCTCGTCGAGCACGTCGTCGAAGCGCCGGGTCTTGTGACCGGAGGCCGCCTCGTACGTGTTGCCGTGCATCGGGTCGGTGATCCACGCCACGGTCGCGCCGGACGCGGTGACCTTCTCGACCAGCTCGGGCAGCTTGTCGCGGACCTTGTCCGCGCCCATCCGCACGATGAAGGTGAGCCGGCCGGGCTCGCGGTCCGGGTCGAGGCGCTCGATGTACTGCAACGCGTCCTCGGCGGTCGTCGTCGGGCCGAGCTTGATGCCGATCGGGTTGCGGATCTGCGAGGCGAACTCGATGTGCGCGCCGTCCAGTTGACGGGTGCGCTCGCCGATCCACACCATGTGCGCGGAGACGTCGTAGAGCCGGCCGGTGCGGGAGTCGACCCGGGTCAGGGCCGACTCGTAGTCCAGCAGGAGCGCCTCGTGCGAGGAGTAGAACTCGACGGTCTTGAACTCCTCCGGGTCCGTCCCGCAGGCCCGCATGAAGTTCAGCGCGCTGTCGATCTCGCGCGCGAGCTGCTCGTAGCGCTGGCCCGACGGGGACGACTTCACGAAGTCCTGGTTCCAGGCGTGCACCTGGCGCAGGTCGGCGTAACCGCCGGTGGTGAAGGCGCGGACCAGGTTGAGCGTGGAGGCGGACGCGTTGTACATCCGCTTCAGGCGCTCGGGGTCCGGGATGCGGGACTTCTCGTCGAAGTTGAAGCCGTTGACCGAGTCGCCGCGGTACGTCGGCAGGGTCACGCCGTCACGGGTCTCGGTGCCCTTGGAGCGCGGCTTCGAGTACTGGCCGGCGATGCGGCCGACCTTCACGACCGGCACGGAGGCGGCGTACGTGAGGACGGCGCCCATCTGGAGCAGGGTCTTCAGCTTGTTGCGGATCTGGTCGGCGGACACCGCGTCGAAGGCCTCGGCGCAGTCGCCGCCCTGGAGGAGGAACGCCTCTCCCTTGGCGACGGCCGCCAACCGGGCGCGCAGCTGGTCGCACTCGCCCGCGAAGACGAGCGGCGGATACGACTCGAGGTCCGCGATCACTGCGCGCAGAGCCTCGGTGTCGGGGTACTCGGGCTGCTGCGCCGCGGGCAGGTCTCGCCAGGTGTTGCCAGCGCTGGCGCTGGTCTTAGCGTTCACGGTCACGCCCTCAACATTACGGGGTCGTGTCGAGCAATTTTCGCGCGGCTCGACAGGTGAGACACCCTCACGCTCAGGTGCGCGTGGGGTAGGGTGCCGCCCATGTTCGCGCATTCGACCCGTAACTGGTGGTGGACCGCTCATCCGGCGGCCCACTGACTGCGCGTACTCCCAGTACTCCGCGAAGGCCGCCCGAGGGGCGGCCTTCGGTGTGTCCGGGGTCCGTTCCTCTCCACGAGAAGGAACCAAGGACCCATGCATCTGGACGACCTGCTCCGCGATCCCCGCCCGTTCGCCCTGCTGCGCCGTCGCACCCCGGGCCACGACCACGACGTGATCGAGGTCATGCTCGGCCCGGTCGCCTCCTACGACCGCCTCGCCGACCTCCCGGCCGAGGGCCTGGCCCTGATCCCCTTCCGCCAGATCCGCGAGCGCGGCTTCGACGTCCGCGACGACGGCACGCCGCTGTCCTTCCTCACGCCCGAGGAGTCGTACGAGATCCCGCTCGCCGACGCGCTGGCACAGCTGCCCGCGCACGACGTACGGGTCGAGGGCGGCGGCTTCGACGTCGACGACGAGGCCTACGGCGAGATCGTCGGGCGGGTGCTGCGGGAGGAGATCGGGCGGGGCGAGGGCGCCAACTTCGTCATCCGGCGGACGTACGAGGGCGAGATCCCGGGGTACGGCAGGGCCGACGCACTGGCGTTGTTCCGGCGGCTGCTGGTCGGGGAGCGGGGCGCGTACTGGACGTTCGTCGTGCACACGGGCGAGCGGACGCTGGTCGGGGCCAGCCCCGAGGTCCACGTCCGGATGTCCGGCGGGACCGTGGTCATGAACCCGATCAGCGGGACGTACCGCTATCCGGCCGAGGGGCCGACGCCCGAGCATCTGCTCTCCTTCCTCGCCGACGGCAAGGAGATCGAGGAGCTGTCGATGGTCGTCGACGAGGAGCTCAAGATGATGTGCACCGTCGGCGACATGGGCGGGGTCGTGATCGGGCCGCGGCTGAAGGAGATGGCCCATCTCGCGCACACCGAGTACGAGTTGAGGGGCCGGTCCTCGCTGGACGTGCGCGAGGTCCTGAAGGAGACGATGTTCGCGGCGACGGTCACCGGCTCGCCGGTGCAGAACGCCTGCCGGGTCATCGAGCGGCACGAGGTCGGCGGGCGCGGCTACTACGCCGGTGCGCTGGCCCTGCTCGGCCGCGACTCCGGCGGCGCCCAGACCCTCGACTCCCCCATCCTCATCCGCACCGCCGACATCGACGAGGCCGGGCGGCTGCGGGTGCCGGTCGGCGCCACCCTGGTCCGCGGTTCGGACCCGGCGAGCGAGGTCGCGGAGACCCATGCGAAGGCGGCGGGGGTCCTGGCGGCGCTCGGCGTACGACCGTCCCGGCCGCGGAACGAGGACACCCGCCCCCGGCTGGCCGACGACCCACGCGTGCGTGCCGCGCTCGACGGCCGCCGCACCTCGTTGGCCCCCTTCTGGCTGCGGATGCAGGAGCGGTCCGAGGAGCTGACCGGGCACGCGCTGGTCGTCGACGGGGAGGACACCTTCACGGCGATGCTCGCGCATGTGCTGCGGTCGAGCGGCCTCGATGTGACCGTGCGGCGGTACGACGAGGAGGGGCTGCGGGAGGCGGTGCTCGCGCACGAGGGGCCCGTGGTGCTGGGCCCCGGTCCGGGCGACCCCTCCGACACGGCCGACCCGAAGATGCGGTTCCTGCGGGCGCTGACCGCCGAGGTACTCCGGGAGAACCGGCACGGCGTCCTCGGCGTGTGCCTCGGACACGAGCTGATCGCGGCGGAGCTGGGCCTGGAGATCGTACGGAAGGAGGTTCCGTACCAGGGGGCGCAGACGGCGATCGATCTGTTCGGGCGGGCGGAGACCGTCGGCTTCTACAACAGCTTCGTGGCGCGGTGTGACGACGAGGCCGCCGCTGAACTGGCCGCCCATGATGTGGAGTTGAGCCGGAGCGGGGCGGGCGAGGTGCATGCGCTGCGCGGGCCCGGGTTCGCCGGGGTCCAGTTCCACCCGGAGTCGGTGCTGACGCTCAACGGGGCTGCTGTCGTACGGGAGTTGGTGGGTCAGTTGCGCGGGACGAGCACGTTCTCGGAGCGGCGGCCGGCCGTGTAGTCGAGGACGTTTTGGACGGTGGCGTCGATGATCTGGGTGACGGCGTCCTCGGTGTAGTACGCCTGGTGGGAGGTGACCAGGACGTTCGGGAAGGTGACCAGGCGGGCCAGGGTGTCGTCGTCGACGGCCTCCAGGGACTTGTCGAGGAAGAACAGGCCCGCCTCCGCCTCGTAGACGTCCCACCGGAGCAGCCAGACCGGGCCGTTCCACCGGGCGCCGCGGGCGCCGCCGCCGCTGCGGGCGGTCCAGCCGGATCCGACCCTCCAGCCCCTTCCACCGGACCAGCGGGTTCGGACCGTTCCGCCGGGCGCCGCGAGCGGTTCAGCCGGATCCGGCCCCTTCAACTCCTTCCACCGGAGCAGCCGGTTCCGGCCGTTCCACCGGGCGCCGCGAGCGGTTCAGGCGGGTCCGACCCTCAGCCCCTTCCACCGGACCAGCCGGACCGGCCCGTTTCGCCAGAACAGCCGGTCCGGCCCGTTCGGTCGGATCAGCCGGTCAGCCGGAGCTGGTCTTTCGCCGGATCCGCCCGTCCCATCGGCTCAGCCGAAGAACACCCCGACCTCCTCGTACAGCTTCGGGTCGACCGTCTTCAGTTGGGCCGTCGCCTCCGCGATCGGTACGCGGACGATGTCCGTGCCGCGCAGGGCGACCATCTTGCCGAAGTCGCCGTCGCGGACGGCTTCGATGGCGTGCAGGCCGAAACGGGTGGCGAGCCAGCGGTCGAAGGCGCTGGGTGTGCCGCCGCGCTGGACGTGGCCGAGGACAGTGGTGCGGGCCTCCTTGCCGGTGCGCTTCTCCAACTCCTTGGCCAGCCACTCGCCCACCCCGGACAGCCGGACGTGTCCGAAGGAGTCGAGGGTGCCGTCCTTGAGGACCACGTCGCCGTCCTTCGGCATGGCCCCCTCCGCGACGACCACGATCGGGGCGTACGACGCCTTGAAGCGGGACGTGATCCAGGCGCACACCTGGTCGACGTCGAAGCGCTGCTCGGGGATGAGGATGACGTTCGCGCCGCCCGCGAGGCCGGAGTGGATGGCGATCCAGCCGGTGTGCCGGCCCATCACCTCGCAGACCAGGATGCGCATGTGCGACTCGGCGGTGGTGTGCAGCCGGTCGATCGCCTCGGTGGCGATACCGACGGCGGTGTCGAAGCCGAAGGTGTAGTCGGTGGCGGACAGGTCGTTGTCGATGGTCTTCGGTACGCCGACACAGGGCACCCCGCTCTCGTCCCAGAGCCGCGCGGCCACCCCCAGCGTGTCCTCGCCGCCGATCACGATGAGCGCGTCGACCTCCTGCGCGGCGAGGTTGGCCTTGATGCGGCTGATGCCGTTCTCCAGCTTCAGCGGGTTGGTGCGGGAGGAGCCGAGGATGGTGCCGCCGCGGGGCAGGATGCCGCGCACCGCGGGGATGTCGAGCCGGACGGTGTCGCCTTCGAGCGGGCCTCGCCAGCCGTCCCGGTAGCCGACGAAGCTGTAGCCGTACTCCTGTACGCCCTTGCGGACGATGCCCCGGATGACGGCGTTGAGTCCGGGGCAGTCGCCGCCTCCGGTCAGTACTCCGACGCGCATGGAAATATCCCTTCGCCGCGGTTTCCTGTGAGAGCCACGCTAATGGTGATCCAGGTCACAGAGGGATGGGCGGGAAGGTCAATTCCGATGTCAGTTCCGAGATCAACTCCACTGAATTGTCGGGGAGTTGATCAACCGGGCCGGCTACGCGTCGTCGAGACCGCGCTCTATCGCGTACCGGACCAGCTCCACCCGGTTGTGCAACTGGAGCTTGCCGAGGGTGTTCTGGACATGGTTCTGGACCGTGCGGTGCGAGATGACCAGGCGTTCGGCGATCTGCTTGTAGCTCAGGCCCTTGGCGACCAGGCGGAGCACTTCGGTCTCGCGGTCGGTGAGTTGGGGTGCCTTGGGCCGGTCGCCGTCCGTGGCCGGTGCCGGGTCGGAGGCCAGACGGCGGTACTCGCCGAGGACCAGTCCGGCGAGCCCGGGTGTGAACACCGGGTCGCCGACCGCCGTTCGCCGCACCGCGTCCAACAGCTCTTCCGTGGAAGCCGACTTGAGCAGATAGCCGGTCGCGCCGGACTTCACCGCCTCCAGGACGTCCGCGTGCTCGCCGCTCGCGGAGAGGACCAGGACGCGCAACGCCGGGTTGGCGCCCACCAGTTCCTTGCAGACCTGGACGCCGGGCATCGCCGGCAGGTTCAGGTCGAGGACGAGGACGTCGGGGGCGGCGGCCTTGGCCCGGCGCACCGCCTGCTCGCCGTCTCCGGCGGTGGCGACCACGTCGAAGCCGGACTCGGCCAGGTCGCGGGCGACGGCGTCGCGCCACATCGGGTGGTCGTCGACCACCATGACCCTGATCGGGCCCTGCTGCTCACTCATCGTGTCCCCGCCTTCCCCCGTGCTTTCGGTACCTTCAACTCAACTTCCGTGCCCTGCCCGGGAATCGACACCAGTTCGGCACTGCCCCCGAGGTCCCGCAACCGCCCCCGGATCGACAGGGCGACGCCGAGCCGCCCCTCCCCCTCGGCCTGCGCGAGCCGCCCCTCGGGAATCCCGGGCCCGTCGTCCCGTACGGTCACCACGACCTCCCGGGTTTCGTCCTCGACCAGGATCCACGCCCGCGCGTCCTCCCCGGCATGCCGGCGCACATTGTCCAGGGCGGCCCCGACAGCGGCGGCCAGCTCCTTCGCCGCGGGCGCGGGCAACGGCACCGGAGCCCCCGGCTCGGCGAAACTCACCTTGGCCGCGGCATAGGGCGCGAGCAGCCCCCGCAGATCGACCGGCCCGTCGTCGGGTTCCTCGACTTCCACTTCCACGGCCCTCACGACCGCGCCCTCCGCCGCGTCCAGCGACACCCGGGACACGGGCACCAGCGCGCCGGAGACCAGGGTGCGCAGCGCGATCTCCTGCTCGCCCGCCATCCGGCCCAGCTCACTCGCCTCGCCGCCGAGCACGGCACCGCGCCGCTGCACCATCGCCAGCACCTGGAGGACACCGTCGTGGATGTCGCGGGCGAGGCGCTCCCGTTCCCGGGTGGTGGCCTCGATCTCCAGGGCGCGGGCGAGGGTGCGCTCGGAGGCGCGGGCGACCTCCACGACGTAGCCGATGGCGATGGAGGCGACCCAGACGAGGACCACGTTGTGGACGGTGTCGCGGGCCGGGGAGCCGCGCTCGATCAGGTTGGCGACGGCGACCGGGGTGGAGGCGAACGCGGCCCAGCGCCAGCCGCCCTTGATGGCGAACGCGAGGACCGAGCCGGCGGTCCATATCGACGGCAGGGTGGGACCGCCGCTGGAGATGTGGTGGTCGTCGGCCGCGAGCGGGGTGAGGACGATGCCGGTCAGCGCGATCGCGAGGTCGACGGCGAGGAAGCGCTTGGTGCAGGCGACCGCGCTCTGCACCCGGGGCAGGGTGGCGAGCGTCCAGACGAACAGGACGACGTAGAAGGCGATGGCGATGCCGGGTCGGTCGAACTCGTCGTAGGCGGAGGCGAAGAGCCCGATCGCGTACAGCATGGTCAGCACGCGGTAGCCGCTCAGGGCGCGCCAGAGCGGCTGCTCCACGGACATCCTGACGACACGTACCTGCTTGGCCATCTCCCCCACCCCCGACACAGACTCCGGCCCGCCTATGGGCTGGTCTGTTCCTTCTCCGCTTGTGCGAGCGCGGCCTTGGCCGCCTTGTCCGCTTCCTTGTCGACCTTCGCCGCCTCCGCGATCTGCCGCTTGGCGGCGGTCGCGTAGATGTCGACGTACTCCTGGCCGGAGAGCTTCATGATCTCGTACATGACCTCGTCGGTCACCGCGCGGAGGACGAAACGGTCGTGCTCCATGCCGTTGTACCGGCTGAAGTCGAGCGGCTTGCCGATCCGGATGCCGGGCCTCATCAGCTTCGGCATGACCTTGCCAGGCGGCTGGATCTTCTCCGTGTCGATCATCGCGACCGGGATCACCGGGGCGCCGCTGGCGAGCGCCACGCGCGCGAGGCCGCCGGGCTTGCCCCGGTAGAGCCTGCCGTCCGGGGAGCGCGTGCCCTCCGGATAGATACCGAACAGTTCACCGCGCTCCAGGACGTCGATCCCGGCCTTGATCGCGGCCTCGCCCGCCCCGCGCGCACCGGAGCGGTCCACCGGAAGCTGGCCGGCGCCCTTGAAGAACGCGGCCGTCAGCTTGCCCTTCACCCCGGGGGTCGTGAAGTACTCGGCCTTCGCGATGAAGGTCACCTTGCGGTCCAGGACCGCGGGCAGGAAGAACGAGTCCGAGAACGAGAGGTGATTGCTCGCCAGAATGGCGGCGCCGTCGTCCGGAATGTTCTCCAGGCCCTCCACCCAGGGTCGGAAGGCGACCTTCAGCGGTCCCCCGATGGCGACCTTCATCGTGCCGTACAACAACCGAGTGCCTCCCGTTTCCGTCGATCAGACCTTAACCCGGAGCACTGTCAAAGGACCCGACGACCCTGGTCGGTGTCAGTGCGGTCGCGTACGGTTAACCGCACCTGGACTTGTTCAGACCCCTCTCATGAACACGCGTCTCACCACCACGCCCTTCTCATGAACAGGAGACCGAAGGTGCCGGTCCTCCCCGGAGCCGAGCCGTACCGCCACGAGGGCGGGGAGGTCGGAGTGCTCCTCTGCCACGGCTTCACCGGTTCCCCGCAGTCGCTGCGCCCCTGGGCGGAGCACCTGGCCGAGCGCGGCCTCACCGTGTCGCTGCCGCTGCTGCCCGGGCACGGCACGCGCTGGGAGGACATGCAGCTCACCGGCTGGCAGGACTGGTACGCGGAGGTGGATCGCGAGCTGCGCGCCCTGCGCGAGCGCTGCTCGCAGGTCTTCGTCGCGGGCCTGTCCATGGGCGGCGCGCTGGCCCTGCGGCTGGCCGCGAAGCACGGTGACGAGATCAGCGGTGTCGTGGTCGTCAACCCCGGTATCAAGGTGCACGGCCTCGCGGCGTACGCCCTTCCGGTGGCCCGCCATCTGGTGCGTACGGCGCCGGGCATCGCCAGCGACATCGCGAAGGAGGGCAGCGAGGAGGTCGGGTACGACAAGGTGCCGCTGCACTCCGCGCACTCCCTGCGTATTTTCTTCCGGCTGGTCGACAGCGAACTCCCGCAGGTCACCCAGCCGCTCCTGCTGCTGCACAGCCCCCAGGACCATGTGGTTCCGCCGGCCGACTCGGCTCGTGTCCTCAGCCGGGTTTCCTCGGCCGACGTGACGGAGATCCTGCTGGAACAGAGCTACCACGTCGCGACGTTGGACCACGACGCGGACCGGATTTTCGAGGAGAGCTTCGCGTTCATCGGCCGGCTCGCACCCAGTGTCGGCAAGCAGGCGTCCGACACGGGCCGGGTGAGCGAGCAGGAAGGGACGGCCACAGGTGGCTGAGCACGACTCCGACCGCGAGGGCCTCGAACCGGACGAGCAGGGCGTCCCGTTCGACGAGGAGGCCGCGTGGGCCGCGATCGTCGCCGGGTACGGCGACGAGCCCAAGGATCCGCCGGGCGCCAAGCCGTTCAAGTCGATCGAGGATCTCGCGCTGCTCGATCCCGAGAAGAACGACGAGCAGCCGAAGGCCAAGGAGCAGGACAAAGGCACCGCCAAGGACAAAGCCGCGGAGGAGCCGCCGGCGCCCGCGAAGCCGTTGGGCAGTTCGGTCTCCTTCGCGCCCGGTGTCGGCGGTCCCCGTGACTTCACCTCGCCGGACTCCTCCGAGGAGGACTTCGACGAGGACGACGAGGGCCACTTCGTACCGCCGGAGCCGCCACCACTGCCGGACGCCGACACGACCGCCAAGTTCGCCTGGCTCGGGGTGATCGGCGGCCCGATCCTGCTGCTGCTCGCGGTGCTGCTCGGCTGGGAGATGACCTGGTGGCTGGCGACCATCGGGATCGGTGGATTCCTGGGCGGATTCGGCACGTTGGTGATGCGGATGCGGACGGACGAGGAGGACGGGGACGATCCCGGACGCGGGGCCGTCGTCTAGCTCGCGGGGATCCTGAGGGCGGCCAGGACCGGGAAGTGGTCCGTGGCCGCCCTCAAGTCCGTCTCCGTGACTCCTGGTTGGGCCGAGGGCACCCCGCAGCCCAGCACCTCGATGCCCTGCGTCGCGAAGATCGCGTCGATGCGCTGGAAGGGGTTGCCGGGGGTCCAGGTGTTCTCGTCGCCCCAGGGGGCGGTGGCCCAGCAGTCCTGGAGTTCCTTGGCCAGGCGGCCGAAAGTCCGGCCGTCGGGGCGGTCGTTGAGGTCGCCGCCCGCGATCACGTGGTCCACGCCCATGCCGGCCAGCCGGTCGAGCAGCATGCCGCCCTGTTCGTAGCGTTCGTCCTGGCGGAGGCTGAGGTGACAGCTGAGGACTCCCAGGCGGGCGCCGCCGAACCGTACGACCGCGGTGGCGAAGCCGCGTCGGAACTGGCCCGGGGTCAGTGGCAGGAGTACGTCCTCCGTGCGCTCGACCGTTGCCCGGAGTGAGCACAACAGCGCCGGGCCGGCTGCGGTGCCTCCGCCGGAGAGGACCACCAGGCCGGAGGCGGAGGCGAGGCGGGCCAGCTTCTTGCGCCAGCGGAAGAAGAGGGGGGCCTCTTGGATCAGGACGAGGTCGGGGGCGCAGGCCCTGATGACGCGGGCCAGGGCGTCTGTGTCGTCGCGCATCGAGCGGATGTTGTAGCTCAGGACGCGGATGATCGCCGAACCGTCGGGGTCTGTGCGGGAGTTGGGGAGCGGCACCATGTGGATCAATCTACGCCGAACAGCTCGGGGCGCGAGGTACGTGGGCGACTGCCAGTGGTACGTGGCTGATCGCGCAGTTCCCCGCGCCCCTAAAAGCAAAAGGCGGGGTGGGTTACATAATCGGGTCCGGCTCCCTCGCCAGGTCCGCCGCGCCCACCATGCCCGCCTTGTTGCCCAGCTGGGCCGCGATCACGTCGGCGACCGGGCGCCAGTTGCCGCCCACCAGCCAGCGTTTGTAGGACTTGCGGATGGGGTCGAGGACCAGCTCGCCCTCGTCGGAGAGGCCGCCGCCGACGATGAAGGCGGAGGGGTCGAAGAGGGAGGCGAGGTCGGCGAGGCCGGCGCCGGCCCAGCGGGCCAGTTCGCGGTAGGAGTCGACGGCGACCGGGTCGCCCTGCCGGGCGGCCATGGAGATGTGCTTGCCCTCGATGCCGTCGGGGGTGCCGTCGCCGAGCGAGAGGAGCACCTCCGCGGACTCGGGGGTGGCGTTCGCGCGCTGCTTGGCGTAGCGCACGAGCGCGCGGCCCGACGCGTACTGCTCCCAGCAGCCCTGTGAGCCGCAGCCGCACAGCAGGCCGTCCGGCACCATGCGGATGTGGCCGAACTCGGCGGCCACCCCGAAGTGTCCGCGGCGCAGCTTGTTGCCGATGATGATGCCGCCGCCGAGGCCGGTGCCGAGCGTGATGCAGATGACGTTGCGGTGGCCCTTGCCGGCGCCGAACTTGTACTCGCCCCAGGCCGCGGCGTTCGCGTCGTTCTCCACGACGACGGGGAGGCCCACGCGGGCCTCGACCTTCTCCTTCAGCGGTTCCTGGCGCCAGTCGATGTTCGGCGCGAAGTAGACCGTGGAGCGCTGACGGTTGACGTATCCGGCGGCACCGATGCCCACGCCGACGATCTCGTGCCCGGCGCGCGCTCCGTCGACCGCGGCGGCGATGGCGTCCACGATGCCCTCGGGCGTACCCGGGGTCGGCACCTTGTGGGTCGAGAGGATGTTGCCTTCCTCGTCGACCACCCCGGCCGCGATCTTGGTGCCGCCGATATCGACGCCGATGGTGAGTCCCATGAATCCCTCAGTTTCGGTCGAGCCCCGCTACGGCCCACCGTACCCGAGGGCCTGCCGTCGGAATCGCGGCGTTCGCCCGCTGGGCGGGCCCTGCGGGCTCTGGTGGCGGTGAGGGAGGTGCGCACCAGAGCCCGCCGGGCGGACGCGAATCCGACGGCGGGCCCTCAGGGACTTCTAGTCCAGGTCGATGCGCTCCCCGGGACCGGAGTCGTCTCCCCGGTCGCGGCGGTCGTCCTTCAGGTCCTTCAGCTCGCTGTCGCGGGCCGTCCAGCGCTGCTCCTGGGCCTGGACCGCGGAGCGGTACGCGGCGAGGAGTTCGCTGCCGGCCGCCGCGAGGTGGTCGAAGACGTCCGGGTTGCGTTCGATGACGGGCTCGACGGCGGCCTTGGCCTGCTGGACGACCTGCTTCACCACCTGCTGGGCGGCCGGTCCCGCGACCTGGCCGAGCAGCGGGGACTGGAGGCCGGACAGCTTGTCCGCGACGGTGTCGACGAGCTTGCGCAGTTCCTCGGCGGCCGAGCCCGGGGGCTGACCGTACTGGGTGCGGCGGCGGGCCTTCTCCGCCGCGAGGTCTTCGGCGGCCGCCGTCGCCCAGGCGTCGGCGTCGGTCGCCCGTACCTCGTCGAGCGCCTCGTCCTTGCGGGCGTCGGACGGGGGGAGCTCTTCGCTCATGACGGACTCCTGACTACGGTTCGTCTCTACGACGTTACCCGAATGGGCGTACGTGCTTCACGGCTCCGCACCCACCGATCCTCACCTTCCCTGCGGCCACAGGTCCGGGTCGGGGGCGAAACGGATGCGCAGTTCGCCCTCGCGCAGGGCGGCGCCGGCCACGGTGCAGCGGCGCAGGGCCGACGGCAGCGGCACGATCCGGCGGAACCGGCCGACGGTGACGACGAGTTCGTCGCCGCGCCGGACCAGGTCCAGCTCGTCCCGTATCGCGCCGGGCAGCGGAATGCCCCAGACCAGCACGCCGTCCTCGGCCAGCCGGTCGGTGACCGGCCACTCGACCGCGGAACCGGCCTCGGTGACACCGGGCACGGCGAGCGCGGTGAGGTCGTCGGTGCCGCGCGGGTCGTGGCCGAGGTGCGGGACGTGCCGGACGTCGTCGTACGTCCCCTGCCACTCGTCCAGGGTCTTGCGCTGCTGCGCGTTGAGGCCGGCGAGCCAGGTGTCCTCGACGGACTCGGGCAGCACCCGGTTGGCGACCAGCACGTCGGGGCGCAGGCCGCGCAGGGCGAGCGCGAGTCCGGCCTCGCGGACGGCGTCGGCGCCCGCCGGTCCGGGCTCGGCGACCAGTCGTACGGTCGTGTTCCGGTCGGCGAGAACCGCTTCCACGGCGGCCAGTTCGACGTCCCAGCGGCCGGCCGTGTCGTAGAGCCACTCCGAGGGCATCGGGACGCCGGCGAGGCGGCCGAGGACCGGGCGGAGGGCGCGGGCCGCCTGGCGCTCCGCCGGGAGGAGGCGGCGTAGGTAGCGGCGGAGTTCTTCGGGGAGGGCGAGGAGTGCGAGCGCGTGGGGGGTGGGCGGGAGGTCCACGACGAGGAGGTCGTAGGCCTCGGACAGGGCCGCGTCCCTGAGGGCCCGGAGGAGGGCCAGTTCCTCGGCGCCGGGGAGGGGGGTCACCTCTTCCGCGTCCAGGCGGGCCGCGCCGAGGAGTTCGAGGGCGGTGGAGGCGCGGTCCTGGAAGGCGGTGAGGTCCGCACGGAAGGACTCCGTGGCGTCGGGGCGCCATGCCGTGAGGTTCTCGGCGGCTTCCACTGGGGCCGCTCCCGTCACCACGCCCAGGGCGGCGCCTAGGGTGTCGCCGCGGTCGGCACCGAGGAGGAGGGTCCGGGTGCCGGTGCCTGCGGCGGCTTGGGCGGTGGCTGCGGCGAGGGTGCTGCGGCCGCTGCCGCCTGGGCCGGTGATCAGGATGGTACGCATATGAGTGAACGGTAGTCGCTCGGTGGGGGTTGAGCGCCGCTGCCGGAGGCTCCGTCCCCGGACCTCCGTCGGCCCTGAAGGGGCCTCGTCCTCAAACGCCGGACGGGCTGGGTGATGCCGGCCCTCGTTCGAAAGGCGCCGGACGAGTTGGACGGTGCCGGCCCGTCTCAGCAACGCACCGCAAGACTGGATACAGCCGGCCGGCGTCAGAGAGGCGCCGCACGAACTGCGTAGCGCCGCCCCGCATCGGAAAGACACCGCACGGACCGGACAGCACGGGCCCGCGTCAGGAAGGCGCCGCGCGGACTGGATACGCCGACCCACGTCAGAAAGGCACCGCACGGGCCAGGAACGCCCGCCGGCGCCGAAAAGGCCCTACTTCTCGCCCGTCTCCACCGGCGGCTCGCCCGACTCCACCCGCTTCTTCAACCCCGCCAACGCCCGGTCGATGATGACCTTCTCGGCCTTGCGCTTGATCATGCCCAGCATCGGGATCTTGACGTCCACGGTGAGGAGGTACGTGACCTCGGTGGCGCCCGCGCCCGACGGCTTGAGGAGGTACGAGCCGTCCAGGGAGCGCAGCATCTGGGACTTGACGAGGGTCCAGGAGACCTCGTTGTCGCCGGTCCAGGTGTACGCGAGGGTCTGGTCGTCCTTGATCGCGCCGGCGTCCATGACGAGGCGGACCTGTTCGGCGCGGCCGCGTTCGTCGGTCTTGAGGACGTCCGCCTCCTTCACCTCGCCGGTCCAGTCCGGGTAGCGGGCGAAGTCGGCGATCACTTCCATCACTTCGGCCGGTGCCGCCTCGATCGTGATGCTCGAACTGGTGTGTTCCGCCATCGCTGTGGCTCCTCCAGATGCGGACCGGCAGGGCGTCGTCGTCGTGCGCATGTGCGTGCAGCGTGAAGGCTACCTCCCCGCCAACCCCCTTACCGCACCCCCTACCTGCGGACATCAGGAGGAGGTCAGGGCGAAGTCAGGAGGAGGTCACCACTCCAGCACCCACGGCTTGCCGCTCCCCGCGAAGTGCCCCACGTTCACGCACTCGGTCGCCCCGATCCGCATCCGGCGCACGAGCGGCTGGTGGACGTGGCCGAACAGTGAATAGCGGGGCCTGGTGCGGCGGATGGCGTCCAGGAGGGCGCGGCTGCCGCGTTCGAAGCGGCGCGCGACGGTGTCGTAGACCAGCTCGGGGACCTCGGGCGGGATGTGGGTGCAGAGGACGTCGACCTCGCCGACCGCCTCGATCTTGGCCGCGTACTCCTCGTCGCTGATCTCGTACGGGGTGCGCATGGGGGTGCGGAGGCCGCCGCCGACGAAGCCGAACGTCCAGCCGCCGATCTCGACGCGCTCGCCGTCGAGCACGGTGGTTCCGGGGCCGGCGTACTCGGACCACAGGGTCGGCATGTCGACGTTGCCGTAGGTGGCGTACGTCGGGGAGGGGAAGGCGGCGAACATCTCGGCGTACTGTTTCCGGACCGCCTTCTCGATCAGGGCCGCCCGGTCGCCGCCGACGCCGGACCAGAGGCGGGCGCCCAGTTCGCGGGCCTCCTCGAAGCGGCGGGCGGTGCGCAGCTCGACCAGGCGGTCGGCGTTCTCCTCACCGAAGAGTTCGGGGAAGATCCCGCGCGCGTGGTCGGCGTAGTCGAGGAAGAGGACCAGGTCGCCCAGGCAGATCAGGGCGTCGGCACCTTCGCCGGATCTGGCCAGGTCACGGGCGTTGCCGTGCACGTCGCTGACCACATGGATGCGCGTCCCGGAGTTACCGGCCGGTGTGGGTGCCATGACGATCAAGCGTAGGCGTGTGCGGCAAACGTGAACAGTGGCGGCGGAGCTTGCGGTTACTGGCCAGTCAAGAAAGGCGTGGACTACTGTGCGCGAGGAAACACCAATCTGTGTGACGCAGCGAACATCTCGCCGGACCCCCCTGTCGTAGGACCCATACCGACGGGTAACGTCCGGGCAGTCCAGTCGTGCTCAGGATTTCAACCACCGGGTCCTGACGCACCTGCCCGAGTCTTGGACCGGACCGTCGCATCACACAACGTCGTGGCGCCGGCGCCCTATGAGGAGCAGCAGTCTTGCGCGAGTTCAGCCTTCCGGCTTTGTACGAGGTCCCTGCGGACGGCAATCTGACCGACATCGTCCGCAGAAACGCCGCGCAGCACCCAGATGTCGCCGTGATCGCCCGCAAAGCGAACGGCGGCTGGCAGGACGTGACCGCCACGGTCTTCCTCGCCGAGGTGCACGCCGCCGCCAAGGGGCTCATCGCCTCCGGCGTCCAGCCCGGCGACCGGGTCGGCCTGATGTCCCGCACGCGGTACGAGTGGACGCTGCTCGACTTCGCGATCTGGTGCGCGGGCGCGATCACCGTGCCGGTGTACGAGACCAGCTCGCCGGAGCAGGTGCAGTGGATCCTCTCCGACTCGGGCGCCACGGCCGTCGTCGTCGAGCAGGACGGGCACGCGGCCACCGTCGAGTCGGTGCGGGCGCAGCTGCCCGCGCTCAAGCACGTGTGGCAGATCGACGCCGGCGCGATCGACGAGCTGGACCGCGCGGGCAAGGACATCACCGACGCGACCGTCGAGGAGCGCAGCTCGCTGGCGAAGGCCGACGACCCGGCGACCATCGTGTACACCTCCGGTACTACGGGTCGCCCCAAGGGCTGTGTGCTCACCCACCGCAGCTTCTTCGCGGAGTGCGGCAACATCGTGGAGCGGCTGCGCCCGCTGTTCCGCACCGGCGAGTGCTCGGTGCTGCTGTTCCTGCCGCTCGCGCACGTCTTCGGGCGGCTGGTGCAGATCGCGCCGATGATGGCGCCGATCAAGCTGGGCCTGGTCCCGGACATCAAGAACCTCACCGACGAACTGGCCTCGTTCCGGCCGACGTTGATCCTCGGCGTGCCGCGTGTCTTCGAGAAGGTCTACAACTCCGCGCGGGCCAAGGCGCAGGCGGACGGCAAGGGCAAGATCTTCGACAAGGCGGCCGACACCGCGATCCTGTACAGCCGCGCGCTGGACACCCCGGCGGGTCCGTCGCTCGGGCTGAAGATCAAGTACAAGACGTTCGACAAGCTCGTCTACAGCAAGCTGCGCGCGGTGCTCGGCGGCAAGGGCGAGTACGCGATCTCCGGCGGCGCCCCGCTGGGCGAGCGCCTGGGTCACTTCTTCCGCGGCATCGGCTTCACGGTCCTGGAGGGCTACGGCCTGACCGAGTCCTGCGCGGCCACCGCGTTCAACCCCTGGGACCGGACGAAGATCGGTACGGTCGGCCAGCCGCTGCCCGGCTCGGTCGTGCGCATCGCGGACGACGGCGAGGTGCTGCTGCACGGCGAGCACCTGTTCAAGGGCTACTGGAACAACGAGGCCGCCACGGCCGAGGCGCTGGCCGACGGCTGGTTCCACACCGGGGACATCGGCACCCTCGACGAGGACGGCTACCTCAGCATCACGGGCCGCAAGAAGGAGATCATCGTCACCGCGGGCGGCAAGAACGTCGCCCCGGCCGTGATCGAGGACCGCATCCGCGCGCACGCGCTGGTCGCGGAGTGCATGGTCGTCGGCGACGGGCGGCCCTTCGTGGGCGCGCTGGTCACCATCGACGACGAGTTCCTGGGCCGCTGGGCCGCCGAGCACGGCAAGCCGGTGGGTTCCACCGCGGCGTCGCTGCGTGACGATCCGGACCTGGTGCGGGCGGTCCAGGACGCGGTCGACGACGGCAACGCCGCGGTGTCGAAGGCGGAATCGGTGCGGAAGTTCCGCATTCTGTCCTCCCAGTTCACGGAGGAGTCGGGCCACCTGACGCCGTCGCTGAAGCTCAAGCGCAATGTGGTGGCCAAGGACTACGCGGACGAGATCGAGGCCATCTACCAGAAGTAGCGGGCCCGGTACGGGAGTTGGTCTATGACGCGGTGTCCTCGGCAAGGACCCGCGTCATCGTCCTTTCCGCGAGTGCGGTGATCGTCACGAACGGGTTGACCCCGATCGAGCCGGGCACCAGTGAGCCGTCGGTGATGTACAGCTTCGAATACCCCTTCACCCGGCCGTAGTTGTCGGTCGCCTGGCCCAACACGCAGCCGCCGAGCGGGTGGTAGCAGAAGTCGTCGGCGAAGACCTTGCTGGTGGAGCCGAACAGGTCGTACCGGTAGATCGTCCCGTTCGCCGCGTTGATCCGGTCGAACAGCTTCTTCGCCATGGCGACCGAGACCGCGCTCTGCGCCGCGGTCCAGCCGAGTTTCACCGTTCCTGAGGCGGAGTCGTAGGTGAACGACGCCCGCTGCGGGTTCTTGGTGATCGCCAGATACAGGCTGATCCAGTGCTCGATGCCCATCGGCAGCGGGGCGATCTCCGCGAAGACGGGGTTGTCGGTGTTGGCCCAGTCGTCGATGCCCATGACCGGCATCGTCGACTCGTTGGCGCCGACCGTGTCCCAGATGTGGTTGGCGCGTCCGACCATCGTGTTGCCGTTGGTCCCCCAGCCCGCGCCGACGCTCGCGTTGAGGGCCGGGAGGGTGCCCGTGTCCCGGGCGCGGACGAGGAGTTCGGTGGTGCCGAGGCTGCCGCCGCCGAGGAACAGATAGGTGCAGCTGTACTGCTTGGTCTCGACGACCGCGCCGGTGTCGTCGATCCGGTCGACGGTCAGGACGTACGACCCGTCGCTCGCCCGCGTGACCCCCTTCACCTTCTCCATGGTGTGGATGGTGACCTTGCCGGTGCCCAGCGCGGAGGCGAGGTAGGTCTTGTCGAGGCTCTTCTTGCCGTAGTTGTTGCCGTAGATGACCTCGGCGGCGAGCGCGGACTTGGTGGCGGTGCCTGCGGCCTCCTTCTGCATGTAGCCGAAGTCGTAGACGTTGGGCACGAAGGTGGTCTTCAGGCCGGCGGTGGTGGCGGCCTTCCGTGAGGTGCGGGTGAACTGGTACCACTCCGTCGACTCGAACCAGGCCGGGTCGACGGTGTTGACGCCGAGCATGGTGCGGGCGCGCGGGAAGTACGTGGCGTACATCTCGGTGGCGTCGACGGTGGGGAACTGCTCGGTGAAGTACGACTGGAGCGGGGTGACGGCCATGCCGCCGTTGACGAGCGAACCCCCGCCGACGCCACGTCCCACGTACACGGACATGTTGTCGTAGTGCACGCGGTCCAGGACGCCGGGGTACAGGCCGATGTCCTTGTTGACGATGTCGAGCCACAGGAAGGTGGCGAGCGGGGCCTCGGTGCGGGTCTTGAACCACATGGACCGCTGGTCCGGGGCGGAGGTGGAGCAGAAGATCTTGCCGTCGGACCCGGCCGTGTTCCAGAGCTTGCCCATCTCCAGGACGAGGGTGGTGATACCGGCCTGGCCGAGCCGGAGGGCGGCGACCGCACCGCCGTAACCGGACCCGACGACGATCGCGGGGGCGGTCTGGACGGCCGCGGGTTCGACGGCCTGCGCGGACTGCAGACCGATACGGGTGAGACCGGCGGTGGCGGCGGTCTGGAGGGCGATCATGCCCAGGATTTGACGTCTCGTCAGCTGATGCTGCGTCAGTTTTGCTGTCATGCGCGCAGCATGTGCGGATTATTGGGTTCCGCCAAGGGGCTGCGCCGGTTTTGGGGCGCCGTCTGGGGTGCCAACTGGGGTGCCGGGTGAGGTGGTTGGGCGGGTGCGGGTGGGGGGTGGCTGGTCGCGCAGTTCCTCGCGCCCCTGAAAGGCAGGGGGTTGCGCAGGCCTTGGTGGCGCCATCCGGGGTGCCGGGGGAGGTGGTCGGGCGAGTGCCGGTTGTGTGTGGCTTGGCGCGCAGTTCCCCGCGCCCCTAAAAACGAGGGGCACGGGCAAGCCGAGCCGCGAACGCTCGGCTCCACCCCGCGGCGCCCCGCAAACAGGCGCAGCCGGCCGTCTTTAGGGGTGCGAGGAACGGCGCGACCAGCCACACACGACCCGCACCCGCCGACTAGCCCGCGCGGCACCCCGAGTTCAGCACGGCCTCTCGACGCAACCCCCTGCCTTTCAGGGGCGCGAGGAACGGCGCGACCAGCCACCCTCCACCCGCAGCCGCCCGACCACCTCACCCCACACCCCGAATCGCGCCCCTAGAGCAGCTGCTCCTTGAGCCGCTCCGCCAGGAGGTCCCAGCGCCACCGTTCCTCCACCCACTGCCGCCCCCGCTCACCCATGTTCCGGCGAAGCTCCGCATCCCCGAGCAGCGCGGTGATGCGATCGGCCGCGTCCTCCGGGGAACCGCCGCGTACGACCCACCCGGTCTCACCGTCGAGGACGGCGTCAGGCGCGCCGCCGGAGTCGCCGGCCACGACGGGCAGGCCGGTGGCGGACGCCTCCAGGTAGACGATGCCGAGGCCTTCGACGTCGAGGCCCCCGCGCCGGGTACGGCAGGGCATCGCGAAGACGTCACCGGCACCGTAGTGCGCGGGCAGTTCGGACCAGGGAACGGCGCCCGTGAAGCGCACGGAGTCGGTGACGCCGGTCTCGCGGGCGAGGCGGCGGAGGTCCTTCTCGTACGGACCGCCCCCCACGATCAGCAGCACGGCCTCCGGCTCACGGACCAGAATGCGCGGCATCGCCAGGATCAACGTGTCCTGCCCCTTGCGCGGCACGAGTCGCGAGACGCAGACGACCACCGGACGGTCGGTCAGCCCGAGGCGCGCTCGGACCTCCGCCCCACCCGACCCGGGATGGAAGACCTTCTCGTCCACGCCCGGCGGGAGTTGGACCATCCGCGAGGCCGCCGCCGGACTCAGCGCGGCGGCGATACGCGAGCGCGTGTACTCACCGAGGTAGGTGATCGTGTCGGTGGACTCCCCGATGCGGTGCAGGAGTTGACGCGAGGCGGGGAGCTGGGCCCACCCGGCCTCGTGGCCGTGGGTCGTGGCCACGAGCCGTTCCCCGCCCGCCTTCCGCAACGCCGGCGCCATCAGCCCGAGCGGCGCAGCCGCCCCGAACCACACCGCCGTACACCCGTGTTCACGCAGCAGCCCCACGGCCCTGCGGGTCGCGGCCGGCGTCGGCAGCAGCATGGTCGTGGCGTCCCGTACGACGGTGAAGGGCTGCTCGGCGTCGAACGCCGCCGTCGCCTCCGCGCCCTCCCTCCCGCGCTTCCAGGTCGAGGCGTAGACGACGAACCGCTCGGGTTCCAGCCGTAGCGCCATGTTGTGCAGAAACGCCTGGATGCCACCGGGCCGGGGCGGAAAGTCATTGGTCACGATCAGGGTCTTGCGCACGCGGCAGACCCTACCGGCCCCACCCGACGACGACTCACAGGCCCGCACGGCCGCGCTTCATGGCCATCGCACAGGGGATCGGGAGAACATGTGCCCCACATCGGCAGGCACTGCACGGCACGGCAAGGAACAGGGGCTCAGGTGGAGATCGCGGGCGCGGGACGGCGGCTGGCGCCGCTGCTGGGAACCTGGGGCCTGACCAGAGTCGTCCTCCTGCTGTTCGTCTTCAAGGTGCTCGTGTTCCCGGGCCCGGACGTCACCAGCGACGTCTCGGTGATCTACCACGGCTGGTACGAGACACTCCGCCACGGCGGCTTCCCGCTGGACGACGTCACCTGGCAGTACCCGCCCGCCGCCGCCCTCCCGATCCTCTCCCCCGCCCTGCTCGGCTTCCTGGACTACGCGTCGGCGTTCTTCGTCCTCGCCTTCCTCGCCGACCTGACCGTCCTGGCCCTGCTCCTGTACACGGGCCTGCGCCCCGGCCGCACCCTCCGCGGTGCCTGGGTCTGGATCGCGGGCGTCCCGCTCCTCGGCCCGACCGTGTACGCGCGCTACGACGTGATGGTGACCGCGGTCGCGGTGGCCGCGCTGCTCGCGGGCTCCCGGCACCCGCGCGTGATGGGAGCGCTGGCCGGCTTCGGAGCGCTGCTGAAGGTCTGGCCGGCGCTGCTCCTGCTGGGCGCGGTCAAGCGCCGCGCGTGGGGAGCGGCGGCGGTGACGGTCGTGGTGATCGCGTCCCTCTTCGCGGTGTCGATGCCGGGCGCGTTCGCCTTCCTGAACTTCCAGCGCAGCCGCGGCACGGAGGTCGAGTCCCTGGGCTCCCTCGTCTTCCACGTGGCCCGGCACTTCGGCTGGCCGGGCCAGGTCCTCCTGAACTACGGCTCGGTCGAGTTCGTCGGCCCGTACGTCAACTGGGTCAGCACCGCCGCCCTGGGCCTCACCGCGATGGCCTTCGGCTGGCTCATGCTCTGGCGCCTGATGGCGGCCCGCTTCCTCCCCCACACCCTCGCGGACGCGGCCTTCGTGGCGGTCCTGATGTTCACGGTCACCAGCCGCGTCATCAGCCCCCAGTACGTCGTCTGGCTGATCGGCCTCGCGGCCGTCTGCTCCTGCTTCCGCGCCAGCCGCATGAGACTCCCGGTGGGCCTGGTCCTGGCGTCGGCCTTCGTCACGGTCCTGGAGTTCCCGATCTGGTTCGCCGACGTGGTCGCGAGCGACGGACTGGGCGTGACCCTGCTGATCGTCCGCAACGGCCTGCTGGTGGCCGCGACGCTCACCGGCGCACGGGAGTTGTGGCGCGCGTCTGTCACGTGGGCGGACGTGCCGCCGCTGCCGACCCAGGCGACGCGCTCGAAGGCGACTTCGGCGTCTTCCTGAGCCAAGACCCGTCTGAGCCAAGACCCGCCCGGATCAGCCGAGTTGAGCCTTCAGATACTCCCGCCACTCCGCCGTGAAGTCCCCCGACGTCACCCCGAGCACGCTCTTCAACGCGTCCTCCACCGACCCCGCCCGCTTCTTGTGGGCGCCAACAGCCCGGTAGAACTTGCCCAGTTGATCGACCCCCCACCGGTCCTCGATCATCCGGCAGGCCATCCAGCCGCCCTCGTACGCCTGCGCGAGCTTCGTCGACTCGCTGTCGAAGCCGAAGTCCTTGTCGGTGGGGAGGGCGGTCGGGAGGTCGCCGTCCTCCACGGCGCGGTAGAGCTCCGGGGCGGCCTGGGCGGGGGTGCGGCCGGTGCCTCGGTAGCCGATCCAGTCGGCGTAGCCCTCCGAGAGCCAGAGGGGGGTGGCGGCGGTGGTGTGGGCGCGGGTCGCGACGTGGGTCGTCTCGTGGGTCAGGACCACCTGCTTGCCCATGGAGCCCAGGAGCGCGTACGCGTCCGGGTTCACGATGATCCGGTCCGCGGGCGCGCTGCCCGAGCCGCCCGCCTCGCCCGTCGTCACCGCGGCGATACCCCGGTAGGAGGCCGCCGGTGAGCCCAGGAGGCCCGCCATGCCGTCCAGGGAGCCGGGGACGAGCACGACGACGTGCCGGGTCCAGTCCGTGCCCCACGCCTCCGACACGGCCGGTACGGCGTCGTCCGCGAGGGAGCGGTAGTCGCGGAGGGTGGCGGCGTCCTGGCCGACGCCCATGACCAGGCTGTGCGCGCCCTTGACGACGCTCACCTTCCCCTGGTCCCACAACTGTTGGCCGGACTTCTTCGCGGGCTTGTCCGAGTCGACGTACCACTGCCCGTCGGCGGTGAGGCGGAGCCCGAGCGTGCGGCCGACGGTGACGGGTGAGGTGTCGTAGCCCTTGACCTTGTAGCTCAGTTCGGCGTCGGCGGTCGCGGTGGCGCCGCTGGGGTGGAGGGAGGTCAGCCGGTAGGACCAGGAGGCGAAGGGGACCGCGCTCAGGTTCTCGTACGCGGTGCGCGCGCCGGTCCTCGTGTACGCCGTCTCGTCGTGGTGCAGGACCGCCGTGGACCGGCGGTCGAGGAGGCTCTGGACCTCCGCCTTCGCGCTGTTCGCCGCCGGCTGCCCGCCGCACGACACCAGCGAGCCGAGCAGCAGACACAGCGCGAGCACTCCGGAGCGCGACGCCCGCCTACGACCAGTCACTTCCCGATCGTACGACCCTTTCGGGCGGGTTCAGACCCTCGTGACCGACGAGATGGGCATCATGCCGACCGGGTCGTAGCGCACCGGCGCGCCGGGGTAGGGGGCGTGGATGACCTGGCCGTTGCCCACGTACATGCCGACATGGCTGGCGTCGGAGCGGTAGACGACCAGGTCGCCGGGCTGGGCCTGGGAGAGCGGGATCCGATGGCCGGCGTAGCGCTGTTCCTGCGAGGTGCGCGGGAGGTGGACGCCCGCGTGGGCGTACGACCACTGCATCAGGCCGGAGCAGTCGAAGCCGCCGGGGCCGTTGGCGCCCCAGATGTACGGCTTGCCGAGTGCCGTGCGGGCGGCGGCCACGGCTGCGGCGGCGCGGCCCGAGGAGGGGACGCCGGCGCCGAGGTCGGGGATGTCCTCGCGGGTGGAGCGGGAGGCCCGGTCGAAGGAGGCGCGTTCGGCGAGCGGCATCCGGTTGAGGAGCTGCCGGGCCTTGGCGAGTTTCCGTTCGACGGTCTTCTTGTGGGTGGCGACGGCCTTGCGGCTGCGCTCCAGTTCGGCGAGGTGCCCGGCGGCCTCGGTGCGTTCCTGGGCGAGTTCGCGCATGGCCTCCTGGAGGTCCTTGAGCTGGCCCGCCTGCTGGGTGGTGATGCGGTCGAGGACGGAGGCCTTGTCGAGGTAGTCGGCCGGGTCGTCGGAGAACAGCAGCGCGACGGTGGGGTCGATGCCGCCGGAGCGGTACTGGGCGCCGGCGAGTGAACCCAGCGCGTCCCGCATGGTGTTGATGCGCTGCTGCTGCCGGGCGATCCGGTCCTGGGCGTCGCTCACCTGCCGGTGCAGCTGTCCGGCGCTCTCGTCGGCCTTGTCGTAGGCCTCGGTCGCCTGCTCGGCCTCGTGGTAGAGCCGGTCCACCTCGGCCCGGGAGTCGTCGTGCGGCGCGGCCACGGCGGAGCCGGCCGGCAGGGCGCCGAGTGCTGCTGCGGCGGCGGACAGGACACAGACCGCGGCACTGGCGCCTCGGTCGAACCCGGACGGTGCAAGGCGACGACGGGATCCCACGGGAAGCCGCACTTCCTTCCGCTGGCGGACACGGACCGCTCCCCCGGTGCGGGGAAACGCGCCAGACAGTAGCTCTGTGAAGGGGTGCGGGCCAAAGACCGCCGCAGGCACACAACGTGACGCCCCGCCTATGACGCAGGTCATCGGCGGGGCGTGGGGTCAGCCCGGTGTGTCGTAATTCGCCCGTTCGGGCGGTGCGCAAGGGCCGGAGAACGACCGGAGAGGAACCGGACGGGCTCGGATCAGATCCGGACGCCGAACTCGAAGGTCATATTGCCGATCGCCTCGTAGCGGACCACGGCGCCGGTGTGCGGGGCGTGCAGCACCTGGCCGTTGCCCGCGTAGAGGCCGACGTGGTGGAAGTCGCCGTAGAAGATGACCAGGTCGCCGACCTTGAGGTCGCTCTGGCTGTAGATCCGGGTGCCGGCGTTCGCCTGCGCCTCGGACGTGCGGGGTATGGAGACGCCCGCCTGCGCGTAGGCCCAGGAGGTCAGGCCGGAGCAGTCGAAGGAGGACGGGCCGGAGGCGCCGTAGACGTACGGGGAGCCGATCACGGACTGGGCGGCGGCGAAGGCGGAGGCGGCGCGGCCGGAGGCGGAACCGGTGCTGCCGAGGTTCACGCGCGAGCTGGAACGGTTGGCGGCCTGCGCCTGCTCCTGGTCCAGCGCCGCCTTCTCCGCGGCGGTCAGGGTGTTGAGGAGCTTCTGGGCCGAGGCCAGCTTCGCCTTGACCTCGTCCTTCTTCTTCTTGAGCTCGGTGCGGGTGGCGGAGAGGTCCTTGAGCTTGCTGCTCGCCTCCGCGCGCTCCTGGGCGAGTTCGCGCTGCTTGCCCTGGATCTTCGTGAGCGCCTCGACCTGCTGGGCGCTCAACTGGTCCATCGTGGACGCCTTGTCGAGGTAGTCGTCCGGGTCCGAGGACAGGAACAGCTGGATCGAGGGGTCGATGCCACCGGTGCGGTACTGGGCGCTCGCCATCGTGCCGAGGCCGTCCCGGAGCTTGTTGAGCTCCTCCTGGCCGCGGGCGACGTTGTCCTGGATGGTGGAGATCTCCTTCTGGAGCTTCTCCTGCTTCTCCTGGGCGCCGTCGAGCTTCTCGGTGGCCTGCTCGGCCTGCTCGTAGAGGGCGTCGACCTTCGCCTTGACCTCGTCCTTGTTGGGCTTCTCGCTCGGCGCGGCGTTCGCGGCCTGGGAGCTGAGAACAACGGCGGCAGCGGCTGCGGTGGTCAGCACAGTGACGCGCGTGCGGCTCGGCTGCTTCGGTCGACGATGGGACGCCACGGAGTCGAGCTCCTTCTATTGAGTGATCACCCGTTCGGAGGTTCGAGGCCTGACCCTAGTGATGTTTCTGTGATCAGTTCAAATCCTCACACGAAAAAATGCTGTCACTCAAAGCATTCTTTGCACATAACCAACGTGCAGTGATGGCCGATTGACGCTACGTTGCGTGACGGTTCGGTCAATTCCGGCATTAAACCTGTACGTTGACCTTCACGACAGTCGCTTGAGGAGTACCGCAGAAGCGACGGGCCGGGCGCCCGCCTTCGCGATGCCGTCGGCCACCTCGCGGTCGGTCGACGCGACGATGACGGGCCGGCCCGGCGGCTCGGCGCGCACCAGCCGGCGGATCAACTCGTCGGCGGTGACGCCGGGTTTGGAGAACAGCACCCGCACTCCGCGCGGCGGCGCGAGCAGCACGGGCGCGGCCAGCTCGGCCCCGTCGAAGACACAGGTGACCTCGGCGCCGGTCTGCGCGGCGAGCTGCGAGAGCTGCCCCAGCAGCCTCAACCGCTGCTTCTCCAGGGGCATTTGGGGATAGCCGGTCTTGGTGACGTTGTAGCCGTCGACGACCAGGTGCGCCTGCGGCAGCGCGAGCAACTGGTCAAGGATCGCCGGGTCGTTGTCCGACAACGCCCGCGCCGCGATGTCCTTCGGGGTCATTCGTCCCGGTTCGACCGCGTCGACGGTCTCGGCGGGCCGTACGGAGACCGGCGGCAGAGCCAGTTCCCTCCGCAGCCCCTGGGCCGCGTCCAGCACGGTGTCGAGCAGCAGCCGTACCCGCATGTCCTCGACGCTGCGGCCCTCGCGGGCGGCCTTGCGGGTGGCCTCCAGGGCCGCCTCCGCCTCGCCCAGCCGCACCTTGAGGCGGCGGCCCTCGCTCTCGGCGGCGGACACCTGGACCTGGCTCTCGGCGCGCGCCGCGTCCGTCTCGGCACGCAGCTTGCGCAGGGCGGCCTCGCCGCGTTTGACGTCACTGTGGGCGGCGCGCAGCTTGCGGTGCAGCGAGTCCGCTTCCTTCTTCGCCGCGTCCAGCTCGGTGCGCAGCCGCTCGGTGTCGGCCCTGGTCGCGTCCCGCGCCTGCGCCAACTCCTCGCGCAGCCGCTCCAGTTCGGCCCGGCTCTCCTCGTCGGCGCGCTCGGCGTCGGCACGCAGCGCCTCCTCGCCGGCGGCGGTCACGAGTTTCACCCAGCCGGCGGGGCGCAGAACATAGGCCGCGGCCGCCACGTCGAGCGGATCCGCGGCCGGGGGCGGCGAGCCGGAGTCGAGAGCTCCGGCGAGCTCCGACTGGGCCTCTCTCAGCTTCTCCCCGATCCGCTGCCGGAACAGCGGATCGGTCTCCAGAGCGGCGGCCATCGCGTTCCCGGCGAACTTGGCGCGCCGGTTGGGGGCGAAGCGGGCGTACTGTCGTAGCTGCGCGGGCAGTTCGGCGACGGTGAGGCCGCCGAAGGCGTCAGAGACGATCTGTACGACTCTTCTCCGCACGCCGTCGGGCAGCGGACGGTCGAGCACCTCGGCGGCGCCGTCGCCCGGCCCCCCGCCTGAGTTCTCCACCATCCTCACACCCCAATGTCTGTGCGGGGCCTCTCCCTCTCAGGAGGCGGCGCCCGGCCTGTCCACGAGTTCCACCTGGTCCATGGCGTTGCACCAGCGGCAGCGCACCGACTCGATGGTCTCACTGACCACCTCGCGCTCCTCCACCTTCGGCTCACCCGCCAGGTCCAGGTGGAGGTACTCCACGACCTTCGACGAACGCGTCACGTCGAAGCGCGTGAGGTTGCCGCAGAGGGTGCAGCGCCACCGCGTGGAGGCAGTCGGCAGGGGAACCGTCATCGTGGCTGTCCGCTTCCTTCTCGTTCCAGTTTCCGTGATCGCCGGTTTCCCCGGCGAGTGTGGCTCGTAACCCTACGGCCTGGCGGGTACTCGCCGCTCGGCCGTCCACAGCGGCGATTCACCCTGTCCCGTTGCATCCCGTTACGTCATGCTCTGTAACCATGATCAGCAACTGGGGCTCGGCACTCACCAGGCCGTTCCGCGGCACCTCGACGCCCATGACGTACACCCTGATCGGCCTGTGCTGCCTGATCTTCGTCCTCGGCCCGGCCTCGGGCTTCGTCCCGTCCTACGGCACCGGGGACGCGCTGCTCGCCGCGCAGCGGGCGTACTTCCGCCGCTGGGGCGTGGTCCCGGCCGACCTGTTCGGCAGCCCCGCCCGGGAGGCCCTGACCCCGGTCACGGCCCTCTTCATCCACGGCAGCTGGATCCATCTCCTCGGCAACATGCTCTTCCTCTACGTCTTCGGAGCGATGACCGAGGAACGGCTTGGCCGGGTCGAGTTCACCCTGTTCTACGTCGTCTGCGGCTACCTGGCGCTGCTGGGCTACGCGGTGGCCAACGCCGACTCCGAGCAGTCGCTGGTCGGCGCGTCCGGGGCGATCTCGGCGGTCCTCGGGGCGTTCCTGTACTTGTTCCCCCGGGCCCGCGTGACGAGTCTCCTCCCCTTCCTCTTCTTCCTGCCGCTGCGGTTCCCCGCGTGGGTCGTGCTGCCGTTCTGGGCGGCCCTCCAGTGGCTGGCGGCGGGCCAGGCGGCGCAGGGGCCCGGGGTGGCGTACCTCGCCCACTTGGTGGGCTTCACGCTGGGCTTCGGTTACGCGTGGGTGCGATTCGGTCGTACGACTAGAGTTGGGCCCGCCCCAGTAACGGTCCCCGAGGGAGAGAACCAGCCGTGATCACCGCGATCGTCCTCATCAAGACCAGCGTGGACCGGATTCCGGAGATCGCCGAGTCGATCGCCGCGCTCGAATCCGTGAGCGAGGTCTTCTCCGTCACCGGTACGTATGACTTGATCGCGATGGTTCGGGTGCGGCAGCACGAGGACCTGGCCGAGGTGATCCCTGGGCGGATCAGCAAGATCCCCGGGGTCGAGGGGACGGATACGCACGTGGCGTTCCGGACGTACTCGCAGCATGACCTTGAGGCGGCGTTCGCGATCGGGCTGGACTCTTGAGATGAGCGCCTAGTGGGGTGGGGGCGCGGATCGTTTGCGGGTGACCGGTTCGTCGTGGCTGGTCGCGCAGTTCCTCGCGCCCCTTCAGGGCACGCCCCTGACGTCAGTCGAGATCACACCGCCGGGACGCAGCGGCCGTTCTCCGTGTGGTAGGTCCACTCGGCGCCCTTAGTCACCAGTTCGCGTACCGCGTCTACGAAACGCTCGACGTGCTCGTCCGGCGTTCCCGCGCCGAGGCTCACCCGGATCGCGTTGAGCCGGTCCAGTATCGAGAGCACCTGGTCGTCCGCCACCCGCTGCCGAACATGGTCGGCGACGGACGTGTCCACTGGTTCCCGGGGCGCTCCTCGTCCGTCTCCGTGGTCTGCCACTCGTCGACGGCGAAACCGTGCTCGACGCTGCTCGTCTCGTCTGAAGCTCATGTCCCTGATGGAACGCCAGTGCGTCACGTCCGCCCAGCGACGGATCCGCGTACCGGGTACGAGGACGAACCCCTCCTCGTACGAGTGGACGGACCTGCCGCCGAGGAGACGCGGCACACGCCGTACGACCGCCTCGCCCAGCGGCTCGCCCAAGCCTTCGGCCGCCGCCGCTCAGCTCACCCCAGGTGGTGTCCCCGCCCCTGGACGGTCACACGGCCGGTACGCAACGGCCGTCCTGCGTACGGTAGTTCCACTTCGCGCCGTCGGTCACGAGCTCCCGTACCGCCGTCACGAACCGCTCGACGTGCTCGTCCGGGGTGCCCGCGCCGAAGCTGACCCGGATCGCGTTGAGGGACTTTTCACCCGGGGCCGCCTCGGGGGCGCCGCACTCGCCCTGGGTCTGCGGGTCGGACCCCAGCAGGGTGCGGACCAGCGGGTGGGCGCAGAAGAGGCCGTCTCGGACTCCGATGCCGTACTCCGCGGAGAGGGCGGCGGCGAAGTGGGAGCTGTTCCAGCCGTCGACCACGAAGGAGATCACGCCCACCCGGGGGGCGTCGTCGCCGAACAACGACAAGACGCGCACCTCCGGAACCTCTGCCAGGCCCGCGCGCACCTTCTCGATCAGGTGCTGCTCTCGGGCGACCAGCGTGTCGAAGCCCGCCTCCGTCAGTGCCTTGCAGGCCGAGGCGATGGAGTAGGCGCCGATGACGTTCGGGGAACCGGCCTCGTGCCGGGCCGCGCTGTCGTGCCACTCCACGTCCACTCCCCCGTCCTCGCGCCGGGTGACCTTGCGGCTGGCGCCGCCGCCCGCGAGGTAGGGGTCGGCCGCCTGGAGCCAGTCCGCGCGGCCGGCCAGGACGCCCGAGCCGAAGGGGGCGTAGAGCTTGTGGCCGGAGAAGGCGATCCAGTCGACGTCGAGGTCCTGGACGGACACCGGGTGGTGCGGGGCGAGTTGGGCGGCGTCCAGGACGATACGGGCGCCGTGGGCGTGAGCCGCGGCCGCCAACTCCCGTACGGGCCACAGTTCGCCGGTGACGTTCGAGGCGCCGGTGACGCAGACCAGGGCCGGGCCCTGAGGGTCGCGGGCGGCGAGTGCCTGCTCCAGGGTCTCGACCGCCTGGCCCGGGGTGCGCGGGGCGTTGAGGTAGGTGACCCGGGCGTCCTTCCACGGGAGCAAGGACGCGTGGTGCTCGGTCTCGAAGACGAAGACCTGGCAGTCGGCCGGGAGGGCGGCGGCGAGGAGGTTCAGGGAGTCCGTGGTGGAGCGGGTGAAGATCAGCTGGTCGTCGGCGCGGCAGTCCAGGAACTCCTCGACCGTCCTGCGGGCGTTCTCGAACAGGTCGGTGGAGAGCTGCGAGAGGTAACCGGCGCCTCGGTGCACGCTGCCGTAGTACGGGGCGTAGGCCGCCACGTCGTCCCAGACGCGCTGGAGGGCGGGGGCGCTGGCCGCGTAGTCGAGCGCCGCGTAGGTGACTTCGCCGCCCGTGACGAGCGGGACGGTGACATCCCGGCCGAGAACGGGCAGCTGGGCACAAATGGTCTGGGCGGCGGCAACAGTGGAGACAGACATGGCGAACTCCCGTGAGAGGCAGGCGAATTCACTGCGCGAGGGGGCATGGCTTCGGCGCAGGAAAGGGTGAAGGGGGATGTGCGGAGTGGGGGCTTCGCGCCCTATCGCATTCGCTTGCTCACAGAGAGCTCCCTCGATGACCAGGACCCCTGGTGTCTTTCGAGGGGCCCGCGCTTGCCGCAGACCTCGCTGCCTACGGCCTGGTCTTCACCCGGGGCACCCCGCCACGGACGGAGGGTTGCCGGACAGTCGGCCGGGGCCTCATGACTGTCACTCATGACCTGGTCGGAAAACTTACGCGAGGTGATCGTCGTCCCGCAACCCGTGTCCGGATCGCGGGACGACGACCGCCGTACCGCTATGCGTTGCTGGCGGCGGCCCAGCGCTCCAGCGTGCGCTTGGCCGCCCCCGAGTCGATCGACTCCCGCGCCTTCTCCATCCCGGCCCGGATCCGGTCCACCAGCGGCCCGTCCCCGGCCTCCAGCGCCACCAGGGCCGCCGCCGAGTTCAGGAGTACGGCGTCCCTTACGGGGCCCGTCTCGCCGTCCAGGAGACGGCGGGCGACGCCCGCGTTGTACTCGGGGTCGGCGCCGCGCAGGGCTTCCACGGGGACCAGTTCGAGGCCGACGTCCCGCGGGTCGAAGGACTCCTCGGTGACCTTGCCGTCGCGGACGATCCACACCCGGGAGGTGGCCGTGGTCGTCAGCTCGTCGAGGCCGTCGTCGCCGCGGAACACCAGCGCGGAGGAGCCGCGTTCGGCCAGCACGCCCGCGATGAGCCCGGCCATGCGGGTGTCGAAGCAGCCGACCGCCGACGAGGTGACCCTGGCCGGGTTGGTGAGCGGGCCGAGGAGGTTGAACGCGGTCGGCACCCCCAGGTCCCGCCGGACCGCGCCCGCGAACCGCATCGTGGGGTGGAACTTGGCCGCGAAGCAGAACGTGATCCCGGCCTCCTCCACCACCTGCGCGACCCGCTCGGGCGACAGCTCCAGGTTGATGCCGAGCCGCTCCAGCACGTCGGAGGAACCGCTCGCCGAGGACGAGGCGCGGTTGCCGTGCTTGACGACCTTCGCGCCGGTGCCGGCGATCACGATGGCGGACATCGTCGAGATGTTGACCGTCTTGGCCCGGTCGCCGCCCGTACCGACGATGTCGACGGCCGGCCCCGGGATGTCCAGCGGCTTCGCGTGGGCGTACATCGTCTCGACGAGGCCGTTGATCTCCTCGACGGTCTCGCCCTTGGCCCGCAGCGCCACCAGGAAGCCCGCGATCTGGGCGTCCGCCGCCTCGCCGCTCATGATGCGGTCCATCGCCCACGCCGTGTCGGCGGTGCTCAGGTCCTGTCCGGCCAGCAGCGCGCTCAGTACGTCGGGCCAGGAACGGGCCGCCGCGGTGTCGCCTCCAGCGGGGGTCACAGCGCTCATACGGCCGCTCCTGAGTGTCGTAGAAACTTGGTTTTAATAGGCGTCCCCACCCTATCCAGCGCGGGGCACGGCGAAGGGCCCCGTCCGGTGTTCGGACGGGGCCCTTCGACTGTGGCGTGGCGACGCCTCAGCGATCAGTGGTGGCCGTGGCCGCTCGTGATCTCCTTGTACTCCTCGACGGTGGGCTTGGGGATCTGGGACTCCTCGCCGTAGTACGCCTCGCTCAGCTTGGCGCGCAGCTTCTGGGAGCCCTTCACCTTGCGCTCGACGCCGTTGTCGTCGACGGTCGCACCGATCGCGGCCGGCTCGTACTGCTCGTGCGCGGTGAGCGTGTGCAGCGCGTCCTGACTGAGCGGCTCGTGGATCTCGACGAACTCACCGTGCGGCAGGCGCTTGATGATGCCCGACTCGCGGCCGTGCAGCACCTTGTCCCGGTCGCGGCGCTGGAGGCCGAGGCAGACCCGCTTGGTGGCGATGAAGACCAGCACCGGCACCACGAAGAAGCCGACGCGCACGAACCAGGTGATCGAGTTGATCGACAGGTGGAAGTGCGTGGCCCAGATGTCGTTGCCGCCACCGATGAGCAGGACGAAGTACCAGGAGATCCACGCGACGCCGAAGGCCGTACGGGTCGGGACGTTGCGCGGGCGGTCCAGGATGTGGTGCTCGCGCTTGTCGCCGGTGACCCAGGACTCGATGAACGGGTAGACCGCGATCGCGACCAGGACCAGCGGGAAGACGATCAGCGGGATGAACACGCCCAGGACGAGCGTGTGACCCCAGAAGTTGATCTCCCAGCCAGGCATGACACGGATCAGGCCCTCGGAGAAGCCCATGTACCAGTCGGGCTGGGCGCCCGTGGACACCATGTCCGGACGGTACGGGCCCATGGTCCAGATCGGGTTGATCGAGGCGATCGCCGAGACGGCCGCGATGACACCGAAGACCAGGAAGAAGAAGCCTCCGGCCTTGGCCATGTAGACCGGCAGCAGCGGCATGCCGACGACGTTGTTGTTCGTCTTTCCGGGACCCGCGAACTGCGTGTGCTTGTGGTAGAAGACCAGGATCAGGTGGCCGACCACCAGGCCGAGCATGATGCCCGGCAGCAGCAGGATGTGGATCGAGTAGAAGCGGGACACGAAGTCGCCGCCCGGGAACTCGCCGCCGAAGAGGAAGAACGACAGGTACGTGCCGACGATCGGCACGGACAGGACCGCGCCCTCCATGAAGCGGACACCGGTGCCGGAGAGCAGGTCGTCCGGGAGCGAGTAACCGGTGAAGCCGGTGAACATGCCCAGGACGAACAGCAGGAAGCCGAACAGCCAGTTGACCTCACGCGGCTTGCGGAACGCACCCGTGAAGAACACGCGCATCATGTGCACGAACATGGCGGCGAGGAAGATCAGCGCCGCCCAGTGGTGGATCTGACGGATCAGCAGACCGCCGCGCACATCGAAGGAGATGTGCATCGTCGAGTTGAACGCCTCCGACATCAGCTGCCCCTGGAGCGGGACATAGCTGCCGTGGTACGTCACCTCGTTCATCGACGGGTGGAAGAACAGCGTCAGATACACACCCGTGAGGATGATGATGATGAAGCTGTAGAGGCAGACCTCACCCAACATGAACGACCAGTGGTCGGGGAAGATCTTGCGCATGTTGGACTTGGCGAGGGAGTAGATCCCGAGCCGTCCGTCGGCCCAGTCGGCGATCTTCTCGCCGGCCGGTGCTTTGTCGCGCCGCTCATTGTTCTCGTTGGTGCTCATCCGCGCTCCCAGAATGCAGGACCGACGGGCTCCTCGAAGTCGCCGAGCGCCTGGAGGTAGCCCTCGTCGCTCACGCCGATGCGCAGCTGCGGCAGGGCGTGACCGGCCGGGCCGAAGATCACTCGGGCACCGTCGGAGAGGTCGAAGGTGGACTGGTGGCACGGGCACAGCACGTGGTGCGTCTGCTGCTCGTACAGGGAGATCGGGCAGCCCACGTGGGTGCAGATCTTCGAGAAGGCCACGATGCCCTCGTGCGCCCACTCCAGTTCGCGCTTGTCCTTGATGTTGTCCGGCTGGAGCCGGACGATCATCAGCGCCGACTTGGCGATCTCGGTCTGGAACTCCTCGTCGGTCTCCTCCAGGCCCTCGGGCTTGGCGAAGGTGAGCGAGCCGACGGCCACGTCCGAGGGACGCAGCGGCAGGTTCGTGTTCATGTTGACGAGCAGCTTGCCCTTGGACCACAGGGTGTGGCGGAGTTTCGTCCCCGGCAGCGGGCCCAGGTCGCGCAGCAGCATGACGCCGGAGAGCGGGAACAGGGCCAGCGCGCCGAACATCGTGTTGCGGATCAGCTTGCGACGGCCGAGCGCCGACTCCTTGGCACCGTCCTTGAAGTCGGCCATGACCTTGGCCTTGACCTCGGGGGGTGCCTCGATCGCGTGCCGCTCGTCGGCGATCTCCACGTCGGACATCAGGGTGCGGGCCCAGTGGACCGCGCCCGCGCCGATGGTGAAGAGCGCTCCGCCGAGGGTCAGACCCAGCGCGAAGTTGAGCGCGTTGATGTGACCGATCGGGAAGACGAAGATCGCCTTGTCGTGCGGGATCGCCACGTACGAGGCGATGAAGCCGACCGTGAGGAGCATCGACAGCGTGAACAGGAAGGCGACGACGCGCTCGGACCGCTTGGCGGCCCGCTCGTCGATGTCCTGGACACGGTGCTCGTGGGGCGGGAGTCCCGGGTCGGCGAACGGGTCCTGCTCGTCCGCGACCGACACCGCGCCGTGCGCGTCCTGCTCAGCGGGCAGGTTCTCTTCTGGAATGTCTTGGCTACTCATGACTTCTTGGCCTTTGCGGTCCGAGCGGCGACCCAGACGGCTACCGCGATCAGCACGCCCAGACCGAAGATCCAGGCGAAGAGACCCTCACTGACCGGACCGAGACCACCCAGCTCAAGCCCGCCGGGGCTCTCGGTGTTGTCGCCGTTGACCGCGTTGAGGTACGCGATGATGTCCTTCTTGTTCTTCGACGACAGCGTGGTGTCGGGGAAGGAAGGCATGTTCTGCGGGCCGGTCTGCATGGCCTCGTAGATGTGCTTCGGGGCAACGCCTTCGAGGCTCGGCGCGAACTTGCCGTGCGTCAGCGCGCCGCCCTTCCCGGTGAAGTTGTGGCACTGGGCGCAGTTGGTGCGGAACAGCTCGCCACCCTTGGCGATGTCCGAACCGGCGGGCCCGTACTCGTTCTTCGTCGGGATGACCGGACCGGCGCCCAGCGAGGCGATGTACGCCGCGAGCTGGTCGATCTCGGCCTGGGAGTAGATGACCTTCTTGGCCGGGATCTGAGCACCCGGCTGCTGCGCCGGCATCCGGCCGGTGCCGACCTGGAAGTCGACCGCCGCGGCGCCGACACCCACCAGGCTCGGACCGTCGGAACTGCCCTGACCGCCGGTGCCGTGGCAGCTTGCACAGCCGACGGCGAACAGCTTCTTGCCCTCGTCGATGGCGAGGGACTGAGCGGACTCGTCGGCCTGCGCCTTGCCCGCGGGGGCGAGGAAGCTGAACACCCCCCCGGATACCGCCAGCGCGAGGAGGAGTACGACGACCGCCGCCAGCGGATGGCGTCGTCGTGTGGAGAGCTTTTTCACGGATTACCCCGGTGTCAGGATCTTCTGCGTCGATGCTTCTGGAATGTGCGCTTCTTGGCTGCGCGCGGGATCGGGCCCGACTACTTGATCAAGTAGATCGTGGCGAAGAGGCCGATCCAGACGACATCGACGAAGTGCCAGTAGTAGGACACGACGATGGCCGCGGTCGCCTGTTCGTGAGTGAACCTCTTCGCCGCGTAGGTACGTCCGAGGACGAACAGGAAGGCGATGAGGCCGCCCGTCACGTGCATGCCGTGGAACCCGGTGGTCAGGTAGAACACCGAGCCGTACGGGTCGGAGGACAGCGAGATGCCGTCCTTCTTCACCAGCTCCGTGTACTCGAAGATCTGACCGCCGATGAAGATCGCACCCATCACGAACGTGATGATGAACCAGCCCCGGAGCTTCTTCACGTCCCCGCGCTCGGCGGCGAAGACGCCGAGCTGGCAGGTGAGGGAGGAGAGCACCAGGATCGTGGTGTTGGTCGCGGAGAATGGAATGTTGAGATGGCTCGCCATCTCCTTCCAGTGGTCCGGACCGGTCACCGATCGCAGGGTGAAGTACATCGCGAAGAGGGCCGCGAAGAACATCAGCTCGGAACTCAGCCAGATGATGGTTCCGACGCTGGTGAGGTTCGGTCGGTTGACCGACGGGTGCGCGTGCCCGGTTTCTACTGTCGTTGCTGTCGCCACGACCGACATTATGTCGGTCGCTTATCCCGCCCTCACTCCGGGGGGTGCCGTTCGGAGTGTTCGCAGCGTGTGTACTGCCCGTATGGCCCATCGCAGGGGTGTTCCAACAGGTGTTGACGGGGTGTTCAAGGGAGTAGCATCCGCGCAACGGACCTTGGGAGGAAGAATGCAGGCGACCGCCACGGTGCTGGTCTACAGCGATGACTCCAACACCCGCGAGCAGGTGCGGTTGGCCTCCGGCAAGCGGCCGGCGTCCGATGTGCCGTTGGTCGAGTTCCTTGAGTGCGCTACGCCCGCGGCGGCTTTGAAGGAGCTGGACCGGGGTGGGATCGACGTCTGTGTGTTCGACGGGGAGTCCTCGCCGATGGGGGGCATGGGACTGTGCCGCCAGGTGAAGGACGAGGTCTTCAACTGCCCGCCGGTGCTGGTGTTGATCGGGCGGCCTCAGGATGCGTGGCTCGCCACGTGGAGCCGTGCGGAGGCTGCTGTGACCTTGCCTGTGGACCCCGTTGAGTTCGCGGCCACTCTTGCCTCTCTGTTGCGTGAGAAGCGGGCCTTGAGCGCCTAGTAGCTCGGGGCGGCCCGCAGTTTCGCGGCTGCGGGCCGGTTGTGGTTGCTCGCGCCCACGCGGCGGAGCCGCAAATGTCACAGCCCCGCGCCCCTTTGGGGCGCGTCTCACACGGACTCAGGGCGGAGCCGTGCCGCATCCTCCGGCCGAGGCCCATCCGGCGTTCCGCCCACCAGTGCGCTGCCGCCTCGCCAGTTCTTCCAGCCGAGGTTCCAGTCGCCGAAGCCGTTGCCGAAGGGTTCCATGTCGTCGCCGTTGGAGTTGACGACCTTGACCACGTCGCCCTCGTGGATGGTGTCGAAGAACCACTCGGCGTTGCTGGTGCTCATGCCGGTGCAGCCGTGGCTGACGTTCGCGGAGCCCTGGGAGCCCACGGACCAGGGGGCGGCGTGGACGTACTCGCCGCTCCAGGTGACGCGGGTCGCGTAGTAGACGGGGAGGTCGTACGAGTCCGAGGAGCCCTCGGAGATGCCGACGGTGGTTCCGCGCATCCGTACGAAGTACTCCTTGCCCAGGACGACCTTGACGCCGTTTCGGGTCTCGAAGCCGGGCTTGCCGGTGGTGACGGGGATCTCGTTGATCTCCTCGCCGTTCCTGTAGACCGTCATCTCGTGGGACGCGGCGTCCGTGACGGCGACGATCTTGTCGCCCGTGGTGAGCTTGAGGCCCTTTGAACTGCCGCCCCACAGGCGGTCGCTGATCTTCACGCCGTCGAGGTTGCTGCGCACCTGGACGGTGGCGTGGGCGGGCCAGTAGTCCTTGGGGCGGTAGTGGAGTTCCTTGTCGTCCACCCAGTGCCAGGCGCCCTCCACGGCGGGTACGGAGTCCACCCTCAGGGCGCGTTCCACGATGGCCCGCTGTGCCTTGTCCTTGACGGGCATGTTCAGTTCGGCGGTGATCGGCTGTCCGACGCCGTACTGGCCCGCGTCCGGCCCGAACTTCACCGTCAGGCTCTTCTTGGCCGTCGGCTTGCTGGTGTCGAAGGTGAGGACCTTGCGGCCGGGGGCGCCGTCCTCGTCCTCCGTGCTCACCCGGACCGTGTAGTGGGCGTTGGCGGCCAGCGGGGAGGTGCTGTGCCAGCGAGTGCCGTCGGCGGCGAGTTCGCCCGTGACGTAGCGTCCCGTGGCGTCCATGGCGGTGACGTCCGTGATGCGCCCGTCGTCACCGGAGGCGGTGACGGCCAGGGGCTTGTCGGGGTCGACCTTCTTGCCCTTGCCGGACGGGCCGTTGAAGGAGATCTGCCCCGCCGCGTCGTACGGCTTGGCCGACAGCGGGTTGCCGCCGTCGGACCCGCAGGCGGTGACGCCCGCGCCGAGGGAGATCACCAGCAGGGTGCAGCTGACGACGGTGCGGGTGCGCGGAGAGTGGCTCATGAGCCGAGGTTATGAAGCTTCGTCAGCCCCGGCGCGGTGGGTCACTCGGACGAGGGACCGGCGTTGCGGCAAAAGCACGAGCCCGGACCCTCCTGACGGAGTGTCCGGGCTCGTGAGGGCTCTGCGCGTGCTACTGGGTGCGGTCTTCACCGCGGTAGTACTCGAAGACCCAGCCGTACAGGCCGATCATGATGATCGGGGCGGAGAAGTACAGCAGCCACCAGCCGATCGCGATCGACAGGAAGGCCAGTGCGCCACCGACACCGAGGGCGAGGGGCTGCCAGCTGTGCGGGCTGAAGAAGCCCACCTCGCCGGCCTCGTCCGCGACGTCGGCCTCCTTGTTGTCCTGCGCGAGCGTGTCGATCCGCCGGGCGGTGAAGCCCAGGTAGAAGCCGACCATGATGCACAGGCCGAAGGCCATGAAGAGGGCCGTGGTACCGGCCGCCTCCTTGGACCAGACGCCGTAGACGATCGCCGTGGCGAGCACGAAGACGGCCAGCCACATGAACATCCTGCCCTGGACCTTCACTTGCCCGCCTCCTTGCCGCCAGTGAGGGCCTTGTCGCCGTGATGCGCGTTCTCAAGCTGGTCGAGAGCGGCGATCTCCGGGTGGTGCAGGTCGAACGCCGGGGATTCGCTGCGGATCCGCGGCAGGGTGAGGAAGTTGTGCCGCGGTGGCGGGCAGGACGTCGCCCATTCGAGCGAACGGCCGTAGCCCCACGGGTCGTCGACCTCGACCTTCTTGCCGTACTTGGCCGTCTTCCACACGTTGTAGAGGAACGGCAGGATCGACAGGCCGAGCAGGAAGGAGCTGATCGTCGAGATCGTGTTCAGGGCGGTGAAGCCGTCCTGCGCCAGATAGTCGGCGTAACGACGCGGCATGCCCTCGGCACCCAGCCAGTGCTGGACCAGGAAGGTGCCGTGGAAGCCGATGAACAGCGTCCAGAAGGTGATCTTGCCGAGGCGCTCGTCGAGCATCTTGCCGGTCATCTTCGGCCACCAGAAGTGGAAGCCGGAGAACATCGCGAACACGACCGTGCCGAACACCACGTAGTGGAAGTGGGCGACGACGAAGTACGAGTCCGAGACGTGGAAGTCCATCGGCGGCGAGGCCAGGATGACACCGGTCAGACCACCGAAGGTGAAGGTGATCAGGAAGCCGGTGGCCCAGAGCATGGGGGTCTCGAAACTCAGGGACCCCTTCCACATCGTTCCGATCCAGTTGAAGAACTTCACGCCGGTCGGTACGGCGATGAGGAACGTCATGAAGGAGAAGAACGGCAGCAGGACTCCGCCGGTGACGTACATGTGGTGGGCCCACACGGTCACGGAGAGGCCGGCGATGGAGATCGTGGCCGCGACCAGTCCCATGTAGCCGAACATCGGCTTGCGGGAGAAGACCGGGATGACCTCGGAGATGATGCCGAAGAACGGCAGGGCGATGATGTACACCTCTGGATGGCCGAAGAACCAGAAGAGGTGCTGCCACAGCAACGCACCGCCGTTGGCGGCGTCGAAGACGTGTGCCCCGAATTTCCGATCCGCCTCCAGCGCGAAGAGCGCGGCGGCGAGGACCGGGAAGGCCAGCAGAACGAGTACGGCGGTGAGCAGCACGTTCCACACGAAGATCGGCATGCGGAACATCGTCATGCCCGGTGCACGCATGCAGATGATCGTGGTGATGAAGTTGACCGCACCGAGGATCGTGCCGAAGCCGGAGAAGGCCAGACCCATGATCCACATGTCGGCGCCGATACCCGGCGAACGGACCGCGTCCGACAGCGGGCTGTACGCGAACCAGCCGAAGTCCGCCGCGCCCTGCGGGGTGAGGAAGCCCCCGACCGCGATGGTCGAGCCGAACAGGTAGAGCCAGTAGGCGAACATGTTCAGCCGCGGGAACGCCACGTCGGGCGCGCCGATCTGGAGCGGCATGATCCAGTTCGTGAAACCGGCGAACAGCGGCGTCGCGAACATCAGCAGCATGATCGTGCCGTGCATCGTGAACGCCTGGTTGAACTGCTCGTTCGACAGGATCTGGAGACCCGGCCGGGCCAGCTCGGCGCGCATCAGCAGCGCCATGACGCCGCCGATCAGGAAGAACGCGAACGACGTGACCAGATACAGCGTGCCGATCGTCTTGTGGTCGGTGGTGGTGAGCCACTTGATCACGACGTTACCGGGTTGCTTGCGCCTTACCGGCAGCTCGTCCGCGTAATGGGACTCCGCCGCCGCGGCACCCTGAGGTTCGTTGAGGATGCTCACAGGTTGTTCGTCTCCCGGTTCTTCTCGTGGCTCGTCTGCGCGATGCCAGCGGGGATGTAACCGGTCTGCCCCTTCTTGGCGAGGTCCTTGAGGTGCTGCTGGTAACGCTCCGGCGAGACGACCTTCACGTTGAACAGCATCCGGGAGTGGTCGACGCCGCAGAGCTCGGCGCACTTGCCGAGGTAGGTGCCCTCCTTGTTGGGGGTCACCTGGAAGGAGTTGGTGTGGCCCGGGACGACGTCCATCTTCATCAGGAACGGCACCACCCAGAAGTCGTGGATGACGTCCCGTGAGGTGAGGACGAAGCGGACCGTCTCGCCCTTGGGGAGCCAGAGGGTCGGGCCCGGGTTGCCCGTCTGCGGGTTCTTCGTGGCGGGCGTACCGACGTCGTAGACTCCGCCGGCGTTCGCCGGGAACTCCTTCTTGAACCGGTCCGGAATGGCCGCCAGGTTCTTGTCGGTCGTCGCGTCGCCGCTGACACCGTCGACGTTCTCGATGTAGTTGAAGCCCCAGCTCCACTGGAAGCCCACGACGTTGACCGTCACGTCGGGCTTCTTGTCGAGGCTCAGGAGCTTCGTCTCGTCGCGGGCGGTGAAGTAGAACAACACCGAGACGATGATGAGCGGAACAACCGTGTACAGCGCCTCAATAGGCATGTTGTAACGGGTCTGCGGGGGGATCTCGACCTTGGTGCGGCTGCGCCGGTGGAACACGACGCTCCACATGATCAGGCCCCACACCAGGATGCCGACGGCCAGCGCGGCGGCCCAGGACCCCTGCCACAGGGAGAGGATCCGCGGACCCTCCTCCGTGGTCGGGGTGGGGAAACCAAGGCGAGGAAAGTCCTTGGATGTGCAACCGGTCGCGGTCGCCAGGACCAGGCCCGCAGTCATTGCCTGCAGCAGCTTCCGCCGCATCGGGCGCCGCGGCGAGCGGTCGGAGCCGTTGGGACTCACGTAGCGCCTTCCCGAGAGTCTCGCCCGCGCGGATTGGCTGCGGCCTGCCTTCACGCGGGTCGGTCGCCGCCCTGCGTCGGGCAGGGGTTTGGATGTTTATGCGGACCAAACCCTAGCCGACGCCCTCCGGGGGTTCGCGGGGAGGGTGGCATACGCGCCGGGGTTTACTCCGGGCGCCTAATAGCTCGGGGGTTGAGGTGGTTTGGGCGAGTGCGGGATGCGTTGTGGCTTGTCGCGCCCCGCGGCGGAGCCGCTATGTCACAGTCCCGCGCCCCTTCGTAACGTGCCCCTCGTTCTAACGTTGGCGTGTGTCCTACTTTGATGCTGCCTCTTCCGCTCCTCTCCATCCCGTCGCGCGGCAGGCGCTGTTGGCGTCTCTCGACGACGGGTGGGCGGATCCTGCTCGGCTGTATCGGGAAGGGCGTAAGGCGCGATTGCTGCTGGACGCTGCCCGTGAGGCGGCCGCCGAGGCTGTCGGGTGCAGGGCCGATGAACTCGTCTTCACGTCCTCCGGGACGCGGGCCGTACACACGGGGATCGCGGGGGCGTTGGCGGGGCGGCGGCGCGTCGGGCGTCACCTGATCGTGTCAGCGGTTGAACACTCTTCCGTGCTCCATTCGGCCGAGGCACTGGTCGCGGAGGGCGGTTCGTCGACCGAGGTGCCGGTGGACCGTACGGGTGCGGTGAGCGTGGCGGCCTACGCCGACTCCCTCCGCTCGGACACCGCGCTGGCCTGCCTCCAGTCGGCCAACCACGAGGTGGGGACCGTGCAGCCGGTCGCCGAGGTGGCCGAGGCATGCCGGGCGGTCGGGGTGCCGTTGCTGGTCGACGCGGCGCAGTCGCTGGGCTGGGGTCCGGTCGAGGGCGCGTGGTCGCTGCTCGCGGCCAGCGCGCACAAGTGGGGCGGCCCGGCCGGCGTCGGCCTGCTGGCGGTACGCAAGGGCGCGCGCTTCGCGCCCCAACGCCCCGTGGACGAACGGGAGTCGGGCCGCGCCGCCGGCTTCGAGAACATCCCCGCCGTGGTGGCCGCGGCCGCCTCCCTCCGCGCGGTCCGCGCGGAAGCGGCCCAGGAGGCGCTACGGCTGCGGGAACTGACGGAGCGGATCCGGGCCCGGGTACCGAAGCTGGTGCCGGGGGTGGATGTGGTCGGCGATCCGGTGCGGCGGCTGCCCGGGATCGTCACCTTCTCCTGTCTCTACGTCGACGGCGAGACCCTCCTCCACGAACTCGACCGCGCCGGTTTCTCCGTCTCCTCCGGCTCGTCCTGCACGAGCAGCACGCTGACACCCAGCCATGTGCTGAAGGCGATGGGCGTACTGAGTGAGGGAAATGTGCGGGTGTCGTTGCCGAGGGGGGCGGTGGAGGAGGACGTCGAGCGCTTTCTCGCCGTACTCCCGGGGGTGGTGACGGGAGTACGGGAGAAGCTGGGAGCGCAGGCGCCGGTGACCCTCGTAGAAGACGACTCGCTCGTCGTGAACGCCCTCGGCAAGCGCTGCCCGATCCCGGTGATCGAGCTGGCGAAAGTCATCGGAGATGTGCCGGTGGGTGGCACGGTCAGGGTCCTGTCCGACGACGAGGCGGCACGGCTGGACATCCCGGCTTGGTGCGAGATGCGGGGCCAGGAGTACGTGGGGGAAGAGGAGGGCCCGGCGTACGTGATCCGCCGGGTAAGTTGAGCGCCCTTAAGGGGCGCGGGGAACTGCGCGACCAGCCCCCACGCACCCGCACCCGCACCCGACGAATCAGCCCAGGTAACCCCGAACCTCACCCGCCGCGTCATGCCCATACGCCTTGGTGAACCGGTCCATGAAGTGCACCCGCCGCAGCTGATACTCCTGCGTACCCACCGTCTCGATGACGAGAGTCGCCAGCATGCAACCGACCTGCGCCGCCCGCTCCAGCGAAACCCCCCACGCCAGCCCCGAGAGGAACCCCGCCCGGAACGCGTCGCCGACACCCGTGGGGTCGGCCTTGCGCTCCTCCTCCGCGCAGCCGACCTCGATCGGGTCCATACCGACGCTCTCGATACGGACACCGCGCGGGCCGAGCGTGGTGACACGGTGGCCGACCTTGGACAGGATCTCCTCGTCGCTCCAGCCGGTCTTGGACTCGATGAGTCCCTTCTCGTACTCGTTCGAGAAGAGGTACGCCGCCCCGTCCAGCAGGATGCGGATGTCGTCGCCCTCCATGCGCGCGATCTGCTGGGAGAAGTCCGCGGCGAAGGGGATGGAACGGGTACGGCACTCCTCCGTGTGGCGGAGCATCGCCTCGGGGTCGTCCGCGCCGATCAGGACCAGGTCGAGGCCGCCCACGCGGTCGGCGACGGTCTTCAGCTCGATCTGCCGGGCCTCGCTCATGGCACCGGTGTAGAAGGAGCCGATCTGGTTGTGGTCGGCGTCGGTGGTGCACACGAAACGGGCGGTGTGCAGCGTCTCGGAGATACGCACCGAGCCGGTGTCGACGCCGTGCCGGTCGAGCCAGTCGCGGTACTCGGCGAAGTCGGAGCCGGCGGCGCCGACCAGGATCGGCGCGGTGCCGAGCTGGCCCATGCCGAAGGCGATGTTGGCGCCGACACCTCCCCGGCGTACGTCGAGGTTGTCGACCAGGAAGGAGAGCGACACCGTGTGCAGCTGGTCCGCGACCAGCTGGTCGGCGAAGCGGCCGGGGAAGGTCATGAGGTGGTCAGTGGCGATGGAGCCGGTGACTGCGATGCGCACGGCGAGGACTCTCCTGAGGGAGGCTGCGTTGACACTTCACGCTACCCGGTCCGCACGGCGGCTCTGAAGGTGCCAAAACTACCCGATAGTAGATCTTTCTTCGCGAGGTCGAGCGTGCCTACGGTGCCGCTATGACGAACCTCAAGGTCGACGGCCCCGTTCCGGTTCACTTTCCCGTTCACGTTCCGGTCCATCTCGAAGGCGAGGGCGAGGCCGATCTCGCGTCGCTGCGCGGCGACTGCGCCCGGATGGCTCCCCACTGGACGGTTCCCGACCGGATCGTCACCCACCCGGTGTCCCCGGCGCTCATCCACGGGGTGACCGTGCCGTCGACGTCGGCCCGGCTGCTGGACGGTATGTCGGAGTACGGCAACTGAGCGGAGTCGTTCGGCAGGATCGGCGCGCTCGGGGGAACCGTGCGCTCCCCCGCTGCGTCCCATCGCTGTCCCCCGTAAAGGGGATGCGGGATACGACCCTTCTGCCTGCCCCTTTGACAGGGCCGGGTCAGGGTCATGGGACAGTTGCGCAGCCGAAGGAGCGATGCGGTGAACACCGAGCGACCCGACAACGACGACACGACCGGCACGTCCGGTGACGTGCGGGGCGTGGGGGACGCCGCGAAGGGCTCCGCGAAGGGGCCCGAGGTCGACGACACCGGGGCCGGCGGGGAAGTGACCGGTGCCGAGACCGGCAGTGGGGAAAAGACTGGATCTACGGCGCCCGACGCGGAGGCCGGTACCGGTCGGCCGGACGAGACGGGGTCCACGGCATCCGGCGTAGAAGCCGACCCCTCGGAAGCAGCGGAAGAAGTCGAGCCGACGGGGTCGGACACGGAAGCCGAGCGGCCGGAAGATGTCGAACTCTCGGCATCCGACGCCGAGGCGGACCGACCTGAAGAAGTCAGCCTCGCGGCATCCGACGCCGAGGCGGACGACCGACCGGAAGCCGCCGACCCCACACCCCCCGAGGCCGCCCACCTGGAGCAGCCCGTCGCAACCGCCGCCGACACCGAACTCTCCCTGCACGACCACTCCCCCGAAACCGACGACGACCGGCGCCCCGCCCGATCCAGGTCGCCCCTCGTCATCGCCTCCGTGGCCGCCGCCGTGCTGCTCGTCGGAGGGGGCGGGGCGTATCTGGCGTCGTCCTCGTCCGGGTCCGGGGGTTCGGCGGAAGGGACGGGGTCCGCGGCGTCCGGCGCCGACGGGACCCCGCCGCCGCTCGCGCTCGACGGGTACTCCTCCGGCGGTACGAGTGGGATCGCGTCCGGGGAGCCGAATCCGTACGGGGAGACGTATCGGGCCGTGGGGAGTCTGCCCGACGGGCCGGACTCCGCCGCCGTGTACCCGCCGGAGGGCGAGGTCGGCAAGGACGCGGTGAGCCGGCTCGCGAAGGCGCTCGGGGTCGTGGGGACGCCGGTCGCCGAGGGGCAGCTCTGGAAGGTGGGCGGGCAGGACGGTACCGGGCCCAGCCTTCAGGTGAACAAGGCGGCGCCGGGCATGTGGACCTTCAGCCGCTACGCGCCCGGCACCGACGACTGCACCGGCGGCACCCTCAAGTGCACGCACGATCCCGGCACTTCGGCCACCGACCCGGTGAGCGCGTCCGTGGCCGAGAAGGCCGCCGCCCCGATCCTCAAGGCCGTCGGCCAGGACGACGCGAAGGTCGACGCGAGCCAACTCATGGGCGCGCAGCGGGTGGTGAACGCCCAGCCGGTGATCGGCGGGCTGCCGACGTACGGGTGGACCACCGGGCTGACCGTCAGTGCCCAGGGTGAAGTGGTCGGCGGGAGCGGGGACTTGGCGGCGCCGATGAAGGGTGACGTCTATCCCGTGCTGAGTGCCCAGAAGACGCTCGACCTGATGAACGCGGCGCCGAAGTCCGACCACCGCATGGGCATCGGCGGTTGCGCCAGCCCCGTACCGCTGAAGGACCGGCTGGAGGCGCCCTGCGGGTCGTCGACCTCGTCGACCGCTTCCCCCGCCGCTACGCCCACGCAGGCGTCGACCACCGTCGAGCACGCGGTGTTCGGGCTCGCCGTGCACTCCGTGAACGGGCAGCAGATGCTGGTGCCGTCCTGGTTGTTCGAGGCGCGGCAGCCGGGCGGGCAGGACAGCTTCACGCTGACGTATCCGGCGATCGACCCGAAGTACCTGGCCTCGGCCAACACACCCACCCCTACGGCGAGTTCGACGTCCACCGCGGCGCCGCACGACATCAAGGCGGACGGTTACACGGCCGACGGGAAGAGCCTCACCGTGGCCTTCACCGGCGGGGTGTGCGCGGACTACAAGGCGTCGGCCGTGGAGAGTTCGGACAAGGTGACGGTCACGGTGACGGACACGCCCTGGCCGAACAAGATCTGCGTCATGATCGCCAAGATCTACCACCAGACCGTGCAGTTGAAGGCGCCGGTCGGTGACCGGACGGTCGTGGGGGCGGACGGCACGAAGATCCCCGTGGAGAAGAAGGTCGAGGTGGGGGCAGGACCCTCACTCGCCCGGTAGCGACGACCGCAGCAGTAACCGCAGCAGTAACGACCCCACGGGCTCCGGAAAAGCCCGAAGGCGGCGGCCCTGTCGGAGGGGGCCGCCGCCTTCGTTCTGCTCAGTCGCCCCCAGTGGGGCTTGAGCCGGGCTTAGCTGAACGAGTCGCCACAGGCGCAGGAACCCGTCGCGTTCGGGTTGTCGATCGTGAAGCCCTGCTTCTCGATGGTGTCGACGAAGTCGATGGAGGCGCCGCCCAGGTACGGGGCGCTCATACGGTCGGTGACGACCTTGACACCGCCGAAGTCCTTGACGACATCGCCGTCCAGGGAGCGCTCGTCGAAGAAGAGCTGGTAACGCAGGCCGGAGCAGCCGCCGGGCTGGACGGCGACACGCAGAGCCAGATCCTCACGGCCTTCCTGGTCGAGCAGGGCCTTGACCTTCGCCGCGGCGGCGTCGGACAGAAGGATGCCGTCGGTGACGGTGCTGGTCTCGTCCGATACGGACATCTACATCTCTCCCGGGTTGTACGGAGACTGCTTGCCGACATTTCAACCGGCGTGGCCGCGGATTCATTCCGGGCCGGGCGGCGTTCTTTTCGCCTGTACCTCTTCTGCTCTCTCTTCCATGCTCGCACACACCCGCAAGGTCCCTCGCCGAGTGCGTCCCGGGATTGATGTCACATCGACGCTATGGCCATCGTCAAACTGACGTGAAGCGGTTATGATAGATAACGTCAATTCGACGAAAAGGGCCGTCCTCCCATCAGGGCGGCCCGGCCCGCAGAACAGAAAGGGTGCGTGTCGTGACCACCGCCCAGACCCAGGAGCTCGACGTTCAGCCGACGCCCCTCGCCCTGCTTCTCCTCGGCCGTGAGGCCGACCCGAGCAGCGAGCGCGGCGTCGAGTGCCCCGGTGACCTGCCCTCGCCGTCCGACCCGGACCTGGTCGAGCGGGCCCGCGCGGCCAAGGAGAAGCTCGGCGACAAGGTCTTCGTGCTCGGCCACCACTACCAGCGCGACGAGGTCATCCAGTTCGCCGACGTCACGGGTGACTCCTTCAAGCTGGCCCGGGACGCGGCCGCGCGCCCGGAGGCCGAGTACATCGTGTTCTGCGGTGTGCACTTCATGGCGGAGTCCGCGGACATCCTCACCGGCGACGACCAGAAGGTCGTCCTCCCCGATCTCGCGGCCGGCTGCTCGATGGCCGACATGGCCACCGCCGAGCAGGTCGCCGAGTGCTGGGACGTGCTGACCGAGGCCGGGACAGCCGAGCAGGTCGTGCCCGTGTCGTACATGAACTCGTCCGCCGACATCAAGGCGTTCACGGGCAAGCACGGCGGCACGATCTGTACCTCGTCGAACGCCGAGCGGGCCCTTGAGTGGGCCTTCGAGCAGGGCGAGAAGGTCCTGTTCCTGCCGGACCAGCACCTGGGCCGCAACACGGCGGTCCGCGACCTCGGCCTGAGCCTCGACGACTGCGTGCTCTACAACCCGCACAAGCCCAACGGGGGCCTCACCGTTGAGCAGTTGAGGGCCGCGAAGATGATCCTGTGGCGCGGCCACTGCTCCGTGCACGGCCGCTTCTCGCTGGAGTCGGTGGAGGACGTGCGGGCCCGGATCCCGGGTGTCAACGTCCTCGTGCACCCCGAGTGCAAGCACGAGGTCGTGAGCGCGGCGGACTACGTCGGCTCAACCGAGTACATCATCAAGGCACTTGAGGCGGCCCCGGCCGGTTCCAAGTGGGCCATCGGCACCGAGCTGAATCTCGTACGACGGCTCGCGAACCGTTTCGCCCCCGAGGGCAAGGAGATCGTCTTCCTCGACAAGACGGTCTGCTTCTGCTCGACCATGAACCGCATCGACCTCCCCCACCTGGTCTGGACCCTGGAGTCCCTCGCCGAGGGCAACCTGGTCAACCGCATCGAGGTGGACAAGGAGACGGAGGCGTTCGCCAAGCTGGCGCTGGAGCGGATGCTGGCGCTGCCGTAGCCGTAGCCGTACCGGGCTATTCCACCCGCGGCCGGACCAGGCCCGACTCGTAGGCGATGACGACGAGTTGGGCCCGGTCGCGGGCGCCCAGTTTGGACATGGCGCGGTTGACGTGGGTCTTCACCGTCAGGGGGCTGACCTCCAGGCGCTCGGCGATCTCGTCGTTCGAGAGGCCGCCGGCCACCTGGACGAGGACCTCGCGTTCGCGGACGGTGAGGGCGTCGAGGCGTTCGGCTCGGGCCGGGTCACGGTCATCGTCCAGGTCGCCGCCCTGGGCGAGGAAGCGGGCGATCAGGCCCTTGGTCGCCACCGGGGATAGCAGTGCCTCTCCGGCCGCCGCGACCCTGATCGCGCTGAGGAGTTCCTCCGGTTCCGAGCCCTTGCCGAGGAAGCCGGACGCGCCCGCGCGCAGGGACTGGACCACGTAGTCGTCGACCTCGAAGGTCGTCAGTATGACCACGCGGACGTGGGCGAGCGACGGGTCGGCGCTGATCATGCGGGTCGCGGCGAGGCCGTCCGTGCCGGGCATCCGGATGTCCATCAGCACGACGTCGACCCGCTCCTCCTTCGCCAGTCGTACGGCCTGTGCGCCGTCCGAAGCCTCTCCCACGACCTCCATGTCGGGCTCGGAGTCGACGAGTACGCGGAAGGCGCTGCGCAGCAGGGCCTGGTCGTCGGCGAGCAGGACACGGATCGTCGTCATACGGGGTCCCCCGAGGCGCGTGGGCGGGTCTTGACCGGCAGGATCGCATGCACGCGGAAGCCGCCTCCGTACCGGGGACCGGTGGTGAGGGTGCCGCGCAGGGCGGTGACGCGCTCGCGCATGCCGAGCAGGCCGTGCCCGCCGCCGGAGTCGGGGTCGTGGTCCTCGCCGGAGCCGTTGTCGAGGACGGTGACCTCCACGTTCGGGCCCACGCGGACGACACTCACCTCGGCCTTCGCCTCCGTACCGGCGTGTTTCTGCACGTTGGTGAGGGCTTCCTGGATGACGCGGTACGCGGCCAGGTCCACGGCTGCGGGGAGCGTGGTGCCGTTGTCCGCGCGGGCGACCTCGACCTGGAGGCCGGCGCTGCGGAAGGTGCCGGCGAGTTCTTCGAGGCGGTCGAGGCCCGGGGCCGGTTCGGTGGGGGCCTCGGGGTCGCCGGACTGGCGCAACAGGCCGACGGTGGCCCGGAGTTCGTTGAGCGCGGAGCGGCTGGCCTCGCGTACGTGCGCGAGGGCTTCCTTGGCCTGGTCGGGGCGCTTGTCCATGACGTGTGCGGCGACTCCGGCCTGGACGTTGACCAGGGCGATGTGGTGCGCGACCACGTCGTGCAGGTCGCGGGCGATGCGGAGGCGTTCCTCGGCGACCCGGCGGCGGGCCTCCTCCTCGCGGGTGCGTTCGGCCCGTTCGGCGCGCTCGCGTATGGCGTGCACGAATTCCTTACGGCTGCGTACGGCGTCGCCGGCGGCGGCCGCCATGCCGGTCCAGGCGAAGATGCCGAGGTTCTCCTGGGCGTACCAAGGGAGGGGGCCGCCGAGCATCGCGGCGCCTGTCAGCACGGTCATCGTGAGCAGGGCGACGCGCCAGGTCGTCGAGCGGTCGGTGGTGACGGCGACGGTGAACAGGGCGACCACGGCGGACATCGCGACCGGGGCGCGGGGGTCGCTGGTGACGCTCTCGATGAGGGAGGCGGTGGCGGTGACGGCGAGCACCAGCATGGGGGCGCGGCGGCGTTTGACCAGCGCGGCGGCGCCGACCGCCATCAGGATCAGGCTGAGGGGGGCGGGGGTGCGGAGGCCCCAGCTCACACCGTTGTCCCCGTGGGGGTCGACGAAGGATCCGGCGACCATGCAGACGAGCACCGCGGCGGCGAGCGCCGCGTCCAGGGCGGAAGGGTGCGCCTTCGCTTGGCAGCGGGCCCGGTCGAGGGTGCGGGTCCCTGCCGGGGGCGGAACGGGGGCCAACGGTACGTCTCCTTGTGAGTGACCGGTGCTGGGGTGACCCCGTACCGGGGGCTGTCGCCCCCACCCCCGCTTCGGCCTGAACGGCCTCGTCCTCAAACGCCGGACGGGCTGAATACGGTCACCGGCACTGAAGGATCACCCCGGGATCAAGCCGTCGTCGCTCAGCAGGTCCCGGACCTCCTCCAGGGTCGCGTCCTCGGCCGGGAGGATCAGCTCCGACGGCTCCAGGGAGTCGTCCGGCAAGGGCTCGCCCAGTTCCCGGACCTTTGCCAGGAGGGCCTGGAGGGTTTGGCGGAAGGCTGGGCCGTCGCCGTTCTGGACCTCCGTGAGGAGGATGGTGTCCAACTTGTTCAGCTCGGTGAGGTGGCCGTCGGCCAGCCTCACCTGCCCCTCCCCCATGATCCGTACGATCATGTCGCCCTCCTCAGGCGTGGGCCTACTGCTTGTCGAAACGCGGGGTGTCCTGCGGCTGCGAGGACGACTGCGACTGGGACTGGTCCTTGCCGCCTTCGATCGCCTGCTGTGAAGCGGACGAACCGCCGGCCAGCTCCGCCTTCATGCGCTGGAGTTCCAGCTCCACATCCGTACCACCGGACAGGCGTTCCAGCTCGGCCTGGATGTCGTCCTTGGCCATGCCGGTCGGGTCGTCCAGGGCGCCGGAGGCAAGCAGTTCGTCGATCGCGCCGGCGCGGGCCTGGAGCTGCTGGGTCTTGTCCTCGGCCCGCTGGATGGCAAGCCCGACATCGCCCATCTCCTCGGAGATGCCGCTGAAGGCCTCGCCGATCCGGGTCTGCGCCTGGGCCGCCGTGTACGTGGCCTTGATGGTCTCCTTCTTCGTACGGAAGGCGTCCACCTTGGCCTGGAGGCGCTGGGCCGCGAGGGTGAGCTTCTCCTCCTCGCCCTGGAGCGTGGTGTGCTGCGTCTCCAGGTCGGTCACCTGCTGCTGGAGCGCGGCCCGGCGCGAGAGCGCCTCGCGGGCCAGGTCCTCGCGGCCGAGGGCGAGCGCCTTGCGGCCCTGGTCCTCCAGCTTCGAGGACTGCGACTGCAACTGGTTGAGCTGGAGCTCCAGACGCTTGCGGGAGGTGGCGACGTCGGCCACTCCCCGGCGCACCTTCTGAAGCAGCTCCAGCTGCTTCTGGTACGAGTAATCGAGGGTTTCGCGCGGGTCCTCGGCCCGGTCAAGGGCCTTGTTCGCCTTCGCGCGGAAGATCATCCCCATACGCTTCATGACACCGCTCATGGGCTTCGCGCGCCCCCTTCTGACGGACTCCAGCTACAGCGACTACAACAGGACCAACAGTACGGGCCCTGCATCCATTACCGCACTGTTCGGGGACGGATGCGCTCATCCCCAAGGACGACTGACCGCGGTCCTGATCCAGCCTGAGGAGTAGGTGCTCCCCTGGCAGGACCCGCTCATGACGTCCTTCTCTGTCCCCCTACAGACGAGCGGTGTTGCCGGATCGTTCCCCACAGGGCTGGGGTCCAACCCCATTCACCCCTTACCCTTGGGTTTTGTGTTCCGTAGCCGCGCCAAGGAAGAGAAGGCAGCGTCCACCGACAAGGTGTCGCTGACCGACTCCACAATGCCCCGAGACCCTCAGGCCCCGAAGGGTCGGCCCACGCCCAAGCGCAGTGAGTCCCAGACTCAGCGCCGCAGCGTCGCCAACACCTCGATGTCGCGCAAGGACGCCTCCAAGCGCCAGCGCGACGAGCGGCGCACGGCGATGGAGAAGCAGCGCCAGGCGCTCTCCGGCCGTGGCAACGAGCGGGATCTGCCCCTCCGTGACAGGGGTCCGATCCGCAAGTTCGGGCGTGACTACATCGACTCGCGCATCAACATCGCCGAGTTCTTCCTGCCGCTGGCCGTGGTGATCCTCGTGCTCAGCGTGGTGCAGATCCCCGCACTCCAGAACATCGCGCTGCTGCTGTGGCTCGTGGTGATCGTGCTGATCGTGGTCGACTCCTTCTGGAGCGTGTTCCGGCTGCGCAAGCTGCTCGCCGAGCGCTTCCCGGGCCAGGACACCAAGGGCACGGTCTGGTACGCCCTCATGCGCTCCCTCCAGATGCGTCGACTCCGGCTGCCGAAGCCGCAGGTCAAGCGCGGAGAGCGGCCCTGAGCGCGGAGTCATTCTCCGGGGGCGCGGCGGATGCCTGGCTGAGCAGGCTGGGCGGGTTGCGGAATGTCGTACGACAGGAGCTGGTGGCCCGGCAGCTCGACGAGCAGATAGCCGGTCGGTATCCGGTCGGCCGGCGGTTGCGGGTGCTCGACGTCGGGATGGGCCAGGGCACGCAGGCACTGCGGCTGGCCCGGGCCGGGCATCAGGTGACCGGGCTCGAACAGGAACCGAAGATGGTCGCCGCGGCCCGTGAGTCGCTGTCCGGCGAGCCCGAGGGCATCCGGGAGCGGGTCCGCATCATCGAGGGCGACGGCCGGGACACCGGCGTGCACTTCCTGCCGGGCAGCTTCGACGTCGTGCTCTGTCATGGCGTACTGATGTACGTGTCCGAGCCCGATCCGCTGCTCGCGGGTCTCGCCCGAATGCTGGCGCCGGGCGGGCTGCTGTCGCTGCTCGTGCGGAACGCCGACGCGTTGGCCATGCGGCCCGGGCTGTCCTGGGACTGGGCGGCCACGGCGGCCGCTTTCGACTCGGCCGCGTACCGCAATCGGCTCGGCATCGACGCGCGGGCGGACCGGCTGGACACACTGACGGCGACGCTGGCGGGGATCGGGGCGCCGTTGCAGTCCTGGTACGGCGTGCGGGTCTTCACCGACACGGCTCCGGAAGGGGCCGAGATCCCGGCGGACGTCGAGCCGCTGCTGGCCGCCGAGGAGCGGGCCGGGCGGACGGATCCGTACCGGGCGGTGGCCGCGCTGCTGCATCTGTGCGGCGTGCGGGGCTGAGGGCGCGGCTCTCTCCCCCCAGCCCCTAGGGGCCCGTTCGGGTCAGCAGTACAAGCCGGATATTCACCCCAAAGAGACACTCGGCGTATGGACTCTCCCCGTATCCGCGCCCTCCGCCCCATAGCTCTCCTCGTCTGTTCGCTCGCGCTGGTCGCCGGGTGTTCCGGTTCCGACTCCGGGTCCTCGTCGGCCTCCTCGGCCTCCTCGGCCTCCTCGAAGAAGGACGGCTCGACCACGCAGGCCGCCGAGGCCGCCGTACCGATGTCGAGTGACGACCTTCAGAGCGACTACCTGAAGGTGATCAAGGAGGTCCTGCCGTCGGTCGTGCAGATCCAGGCCAGCAGTGATCTGGGGTCGGGGATCGTGTACGACGACCAGGGGCACATCGTCACCAACGCGCATGTCGTCGGGGACGAGAAGACGTTCAAGGTGACCACCGCGAACAGCGAGGACGTGCTCACCGCCAAGCTCGTCTACTCGTACCCCGAGCAGGACCTGGCCGTCGTCAAGCTGGACAAGGTGCCGGACGGGCTGAAGGCGGCGACCTTCGCGGACTCCTCCAAGGTCGAAGTGGGGCAGATCGTCCTCGCCATGGGCTCGCCGCTCGGACTGTCGTCCAGCGTGACGCAGGGCATCGTGTCGGCGACCGGACGGACCGTCAGCGAGGGCAGCAGCGGCGGCGGTACGGGCGCGACCATCGCCAACATGGTGCAGACCTCGGCCGCGATCAACCCCGGCAACAGCGGGGGCGCGCTGGTGAATCTGAACGGGCAGGTCATCGGCATCCCGACCCTTGCCGCCACCGATCCCGACCTCGGGGGCGGTGCGGCGCCGGGGATCGGGTTCGCGATTCCCTCGTCGATGGTCAAGACCGTCGCCGACCAGATCGTCAAGGACGGCAAGGTCACCGACTCGGGGCGGGCGGCCCTCGGCATCACCGGACGTACGGTCGTCGACGACAGATATCAGGCGGCCGGGGTCGCCGTGGTCGAGGTGAAGAGCGGTGGGGCCGCCGACAAGGCCGGTATCCGGGCGGGCGACATCATCACGAAGCTCGGTGACACGGGTATCACCACGATCACCTCGCTGTCGGAGGCGCTGGCGTCCGACAGGCCGGGGCAGAGGACGACGGTGACGTACTCGCGGAACGGGGCGTCGAAGAAGGTCGACGTGACGCTGGGCGAGCAGTAGCCCGGCCCAGCGCGTTTCAGCTCAGGAACGAGGTGGGGGCGGCCGGTGTCTCTCCGGCCGCCCCCACCTCTTTGGCCTACGACGGGTTACGCGTCCTCGGCGTGCAGGCTCATCGGACCGTAGATCTGCGTGCCGTCCTCGAAGAGGAACACCTGGTCCGCGCCGCCCGCGACGAGTTCTTTCCAGATCTCGCCGAGCCAGGACTCCGCGTCGCCCTGCGTGGTGAACTCCTCCGGCGTGACCGCGGGTTCGACCTCGGTCCCGTCGGACTTCTCGAACCGCCAGATCCATGCCGCCATCTACGCCTCCAAGGTCTGAGCGCGTGCAGAACAGAAGCCGGATCTTGGTCCGGCTTCTGTGTGCAGCGTATTCGCTCCGCTGGGTTAGTGGGGGGTGAGCTGCGGATATTCGGTCGGGTGCGGGCGCGTGGGGGCTGGTCGCGCCCCGCGGCGGAGCCGCAAATGTCACAGCCCCGCGCCCCTTAGGGGGGTCCAGGGCGCGCATGTCTCCTAGTGAGCGGTGAAAATCGATCCGTGGAACTCACTCTGCTCGGTACCGGTGCCCCTGCGGGACTGCCCCGCCTCGATTGCCCCTGTGCGGCCTGTGCCGTGTCGCTCGGGGTGGATGCCCGGGCTGCTACCGCCGTGCTTGTGGACGGGACGTTGTTGCTCGACCTGACGCCCGGGGCCGCCTTTGCCGCGGCTCGGGCCGGGCACTCGCTCGGCGGGGTGCGGCAGGTGCTGTTGTCGCATCCGCATGACGGGCCCGCGGTGGAGGTGCCTGCGGGGCTGCCGCAGCCGGGGCGGGTGCCGGACGGGCGGGAGCTGGCGTTGTTGACGGGGCATCGGGTGCGGGCGGTGGCGATGGACGCGCCCGGTACCGGGTACGCCGTCACCGGGCCCGACGGTCAGCGGGTGCTGTATCTGCCGCCGGGGGGCGCGCCGGCCGGGCTTGAGGAGGGGGCCGTGCCGTCGTACGACATGGTGCTCGCCGATGTCGTGGGGCGGCCGGACGCCCTGGCCAAGCTGCGGGCCGTCGGGGCGATGGGGCCCGCGACCGACGTCATCGCCGTCCATCTCGACCACGATGTGGCGCCGGGGGCCGAGTTGGCGCGGCGGCTGGCGGCCGTGGGGGCGCGGGCCGTGCCGGACGGGACGACGTTGACCGTGGGGGTGTACGAGGACGTGCCCGATGTGCCGCGGCGGACGCTGGTGCTGGGTGGGGCGCGGTCCGGGAAGTCGGTCGAGGCGGAACGGCGGCTGGAGGCCTTTCCCGATGTGCTGTACGTCGCCACCGGCGGCTCGCGCAACGGGGACACCGAGTGGACCTCCCGCGTCTCCGCGCACCGGGAGCGGCGGCCGGGGTCGTGGCGTACGGCGGAGACGTGCGACCTGGTGCCGTTGCTCGCGGAGGACGGGCCGCCGTTGCTCATCGACTGTCTGTCGCTGTGGCTGACGGACGCCATGGACTCCGTGGGGGCGTGGGACGACACGGAGTGGGGGGACGGCGGGGAGAAGAAACTCCGGGAGCGGGTACGGGAGTTGACCGCCGCTGTGCGCACCACGCGGCGGACCCTGGTCGCCGTGTCCAACGAGGTCGGCTCGGGGATCGTGCCGGCGACCGCGTCCGGGCGCCGGTACCGCGACGAGCTGGGGCGGTTGAACGCCGCGCTCGCCGGCGAGTGCGAGCACGTGTTGCTGGTGGTGGCGGGGCAGGCGCTGACGTTGCGCGGCTAGGCCGTGTCCGGGAGGTCCGTCGTCCGCCCGAAGGGCGGGCCCCGCGGCGTCCGGTGCGGGGCCGAGTGCGTGCCGGGCGTCGCGGGGCTGGGGGCACCTCCCACGCCTTTGAGCAGTGGGGGAGGGACTTCGCGGACACGGCCTAGGACCCGTCCCGCCCGTCGATCGGTGGCTGTCGGGCGAGGAACTCGGCGAACGCCGCCGCCTGCTTCGGGCTCATGTACACCTGGCGCCCGTTGCGCGCCCACAGCTCCAGCCAGTCGAGTTCGGCCGCGGACCGCAGCTCGGCCACGACCGCGCGATCCCGCGTGAATGTCATGCGCACCCCGTCCGCGTGCACGTACCGGATGTACGGGCCATGTCGCTCCGGTCCTGGCGGCGGCTCCGGCGCGGCGTCCGGACGGGGCATGGCGGCGCCGTAGGCCCTTGCTCCTCGCTGCGCCCAGTGCTCCAGCTCGGCCAGTTCGGCGGCCGGGAGGAGTACGCCCGCCGGCTCGCCGTCCACGGTGACGCTGACGCGTTCGCCGGTCTCCTCGACCAGGGCGACCGCGCGCTCCAACTCCTCGGCGCTGCTTGTCGGTTCCATGCTCCTCATGGTCCCCGACGCTATCGGCGGCGCCCTCTCGGCGTGCTCAGCGCCTGCGGGCGATGATCCGCTGCGGGGGCGGGAGCCGGTCCTGGAAGCCTCTGTGTTCGGGGACGAACTCGCAGTCGTGGGGCTCCAGTTGGGCGCGCAGGTCGTCCGGGCGGCCTTCCAGGAGGAGGAGGCCGCCGGGGCGCAGGACCGTGAGGGCGGCGCGGAGTTCGGCGTCGGGGTCGGGGGCCGGTGAGCGGTCGCGCAGGAGGGTCACGACGTCGTAGCGGGACTGGAGGGCCGTGGTGATGTGCGGGTCCGTGAGGTGGCCGGCGTAGGCCTCCTCGATGCGTTCGGCGGCGCGGGCGCGGACGACTCGGGGGGTGGGGTCGAGGCCGTCGAAGGAGGTGTACGGGAAGAGGGTCTTCGCCGTTTCGGGGAAGTGGGCGTCGCCGGTGCCGACGTCGAGCCAGCTCTCCGGTTCCGGGAGGAGCCGGAGGATCGCGCGGGCCAGTGCGCGGTGGCGGCGGCGCGCGTCGAGGGTGCTGACGCGCGTGCTGACGCGGGTGCGCAGGCTGTTCATGGGCGGCTCCCGGAGTCGTACGGCAAAACGGTGCAAACCGATACGTACGGGATCTAGATCTTGAGGGCAAGGACGTCCGGGGCGCGTGGTGGCCATGTGGCGCTGTCGCGTTCGATCGCTGCCGGTACTGTTCGGCGAATGAGCTCGCTTAATCTCGACGACTTCTCCGATCTGATCGAGCGCCCCGACGGCGGTGTGCGCCGTGACGCGGAGGCGCGCCGCGAACGTCAGATCGTGCCGCCCGGGTCGCTGGGGCGACTCGACGACCTGGGTGAGTGGCTGGCGGCGGCGCAGGGCGTCGTGCCGGTGCGGCCGGTCGAACGGCCGCGTCTGGTGCTGTTCGCGGGCGACCACGGCATCGCCGAACTCGGTGTGTCGGCCCGGCCGGCGGGCAGCGCCGGGGAGTTGGTGCGGTCGGTACTGGAGGGCGGCAGCCCGGCGGCGGTGCTCGCCCGGCGGCTCGGCGTGCCGGTGCGGATCGTGGACATGGCCCTGGACTGCGACCCCGGCTCCCTGCCGGACGAGGTCGTGAAGCACCGCGTACGGCGGGGCAGCGGGCGTATCGACATCGAGGACGCGCTGACGCCGGAGGAGGCGACGGCCGCGTTCGAGGCGGGGGTCGCCGTCGCGAACGAGGAGGCCGACTCCGGTACGGATCTGGTGGTCCTCGGCGATGTGAGCGTCGGCGGTACGACGCCTGCCTCCGTGCTGATCGCCGCGCTGTGCGGGACCGACGCGTCCGTCGTCACCGGGCGGGGCGGCCTCGCGATCGATGACCTCGCGTGGATGCGCAAGTGCGCGGCGATCCGGGATTCGCTGCGGCGGGCCCGGCCGGTGCTGGGCGACCAGTTGCAGCTCCTCGCGACGGTGGGCGGTGCCGACCTCGCCGCGATGACCGGGTTCCTGTTGCAGAGTGCCGTACGGAAGCTGCCGGTGATCCTGGACGGCGTCGTGGCCGCCGCGTGCGCGCTGGTGGGCCAGCGGGTCGCGTTCCGGGCGCCTGACTGGTGGCTCGCCGGGCAGAACAGCGGCGAGCCGGGCCAGGCGAAGGCGCTGGACCGGATGGCCCTGGAGCCCCTCCTCGACCACGGAGTGACGGTGGGAGAAGGCGCGGGCGCGTTGCTCGCGCTGCCGCTGGTGCAGGCCGCGGCGGCACTGGCGGCCGAACTCCCGCTCAGGCCGGAGGAGTTGGAGGAGTTGGAGCAGCCAGTGGAGGCAGAGGCGGCGTCGGCGGCCGAACCGGAAGACTTGGCGGTGTCGGCGGTGTCGGCGGTGTCGGCGGAGCCTTCCGTGGCGCCCGAAACGGCGGAGAAGGATGCCGACGCTCCGGAAGCGGCCGTGGGCCCCGAGAAAGCCCAGGACACGACGCCTTCCGAAAAGTCCGTGACGGCCGCGGAGCCGGAGAAGCCCGCGCAGCCGGAATAGGCCGGGAGCGGACGCGGGCCAGTGAGCGAACTCGGACCCGGAAGCGGACGCGTGCCCGGTGAAGGCCGACGGCCCCGGCCGGGGCCCGGAAGCCGCCGCCCGAGGCGAACAGGCCGGCCACCACACAGCGGCCGACCCCCGCGCGGAAGCCGTCCGACGCACGAGCCCCGGCCAACGCACGGCAGCCGACCGGGGGTCGGTAAGTCGGTCGGCCCGGGTCGCGGAGCCCGAGGAGTGACCTGGGCCTGGTCGTGATCGTTGCGGCGGCGGATAAGAACCGTTCGTCGCGACAACGCCCATATGATCCTCCTTCATGGGAGATGTCCGGGTCGGGCCCGTTCAGGAACGTCACAGCTCAGGCGCCTCGCGGCGGGCCGCGGCCTTCGCCGTCTGGTATTTGCGGGCCGTCGCGTTCATCAACTTCCTCAGCGCGGCGTGGGTTTCGCTGGGGCAGGACGTACGACGGCACAACCAGGAGAACTTCTTCACGCCGTATCTGCTGACGGCAGGCTTCGCGTCCGGGGTGTTCACGGCGTTCCTCGCCATCACCATGCGGCGCCGCAAACGCGCCGCGTGGATCCTGAACCTGGTGGTCAGCGGGCTGTTCCTGGCGCTGTTCGGGTTCGCCATGTCGTTCCAGGAGATCCGCCAGTACCCGCAGAACTGGATCTCCCTGGTGCTGACCGCCGCGTTCGTCGCCGCGCTGGTGGTGGGGCGGCGGGAGTTCTACGCCAAGGGCGACCGGTCCAACCCCCGGCTCGCCGCGGTCGTCGCCGTCGGCGGCACGCTGGCCGCCTCACTGCTCGCCGCGCTATTGGTGACGGTCACCAACCAGGCGCACGACGCGTCCCGTTCGACGTTCGTGGAGCGCTGGCGCTACGGCGCGTTCCGGCTGGTGTCCATCGCCGCGCCGGAGAATCGCTTCCCCGGCATCTGGACCCCGAACTGGGTCAACGTCGTCATCAACGTCCTCAGCACGGTCCTGGTCCTCGCCGTGTTCTACGCCGCGTTCCGCTCCCGGCGCGCCGTCGACCCGCTCACCGAGGACGACGAGAAGAAGCTCCGGGCGCTCCTCGAACGGCAGGGCGAGCGCGACTCGCTCGGGTACTTCGCGCTGCGCCGGGAGAAGAGCGTGGTGTGGTCGCCGACCGGCAAGGCTGCCGTCGCGTACCGGGTCGTGGGCGGGGTGTCGCTGGCTTCCGGTGACCCGATCGGCGACCCGGAGGCATGGCCCGGCGCGATCGAGCCGTGGCTGGCGGAGGCCCGGGTTCACGGATGGATTCCGGCCGTGATGGGCGCGAGCGAGGAGGCGGGCACCGTCTACGCACGGCACGGCCTCGACGCCCTCGAACTCGGGGACGAAGCCCTCGTCGAGGTCGCCGAGTTCACGCTGGAGGGGCGCGCCATGCGGACCGTACGGCAGGCCTTCAACCGGGTGAAGCGGGCCGGGTACACCGTACGCATCCGCCGCCACGAGGACATTCCGGCCGAGGAGATGGCGTATCTGCTGAAGCGCGCGGACGACTGGCGCGACGGGGCCACCGAACGCGGGTTCAGCATGGCGCTCGGGCGGCTCGGGGACCCCGATGACGGGCGGTGCGTGATGCTCGAATGCACCGACGGGGAGGGCGAGTTGAGGGCGGTGCTGTCCTTCGTGCCGTGGGGGCCGCACGGGCTGTCGCTCGACCTGATGCGCCGGGACCGCGGCTCCGACAACGGGCTCATGGAGTTCATGGTGATCGAACTCCTGCGCCGCGCCCAGGAGATCGGCATCACCCAGGTCTCGCTCAACTTCGCCATGTTCCGTTCGGTCTTCGAACGGGGGGCGCGGATCGGTGCCGGGCCGGTGCTGCGGCTGTGGAGGTCGCTCCTCAGCTTCTTCTCGCGCTGGTGGCAGATCGAGTCGCTGTACCGCGCCAACGCCAAGTACCGGCCCATCTGGGAACCCCGGTTCCTGCTCTTCGAGAAGAGCGCGGACCTGCTGCGCATCGGCCTCGCGGCGGCGCGTGCTGAAGGGTTCCTGGAAGCTCCGGGCCTGCCGAAGTGGCTGCACCGCAAGCACCTGGAGACGCACAGATGAACCGTCTCGCCCGCTGGGCCCGCGCCGAATGGGGACTGCTCTACGTCACCGTGCGCGAGCCGCTGCTGAAGCGGCGCCGGCGGGCGATCCCGATGACGATCGGCGCGGTGCTGCTGACGGCGGTCCTGCAATTCGTGCAGAACCAGTCTTGGGGTTACCAGTTCGTGCAGGACACGGGCGCGGTACGGGCCGTGGATCCGCTGTGGCTGGCCCTCCTCCGCACCCCGCTCTCCCTCTTCGTGCCCGCGCTGGACCTGCCCGTGTGGGGCGCCCTCGCCCAGATCCTCTTCGTGTTCGGCATCGCGGAGATCGCCCTCGGCCGCTGGCGCACGCTCGCCATCGCCTACGCCGCGACCCTCGCCGGCACGCTCTACGCCCGCCTCGGCATCCGGCTCGGCTTCGACAACCCGTTCGGGCTGCCCGGCTCGGACCGGCTGGTCGTGGACACGGGTCCCTCGGCCGCCGTGGTCGGCCTCGCGGTGTTCGTCGCGTGGCGCTACGGCGCGTACGCCACGGCCCTCGCGGTGACCGCGGCGATAGTGATCGAGGTGATGCTGAAGGGCAACCTCGCGGGCAAGGAGCATCTGGCGGCGATCATCGCGGTGGGGGTGCTGTGTCTGGCGTCGGCGCTGCGGCACCGGCGGAGTGGGTTTTGGGCGGGGGCGGGCCCGCGGTCACGGTGAGGTCGCCCGACTGCGCCAGGGACCCTTGCCGCGAAAGTGTGACACTTTAGCGAAAAGTGTCACACTTTCGCGGGAAGTGTCACACTTTCGCGGGAAGGGTCCCTGGCGACGATCCCCCTCCTCACCGCCGACCGGGAATCCGCACCGGCTCCGGATCCGGTTTCCCCCCGAGCCAGTCCTGGACAGCGCGGCGCGGGCCCGCCCAGCGGCGGTCGTGGTGGTAGGCGCGGAGGGTGGAACGGGCTCGGGCCCGGTGGCGGCGCTTGCGGTAGAAGCGCTTGGCCCAGGGGGAACCCGGGCGGGCCAGCCGGATCGCGCCGACGACGGCGACCAGCGGGACGAGGACGCCGAAGACCGCCGTGCGGGCCTTGCCCTTGCTCAGGGCGATGAGGGAGAAGAGGAAGTTCACCGCGACGCTGACGATCACGCTCGCGCGGTCGTGCAGTTCGGTGTCGGTGAGGTCGTTGACGCCGAAGGGCGAGAAACCGGCGAGGACGAAGCCGACCAGGGCCGCCGTGAGCACCACCGCCTCGACGCTCTTGCGGCCCGCCTCGGTCCAGTACACGTCGTCGAGGTAGAGGATCAGCGCGAACTCGTCCAGGACCAGGCCCGCGCCCATGCCGAAGACGATCGCGAAGATCGCCGATCCGACGCCGTAGCGCGTGCTGGCCACCGCGCCGAAGCCGCCGATCACGGTGAGGACCACGCCCGGGACGACGTGGTGGATGTGTACGTCGCCGGCCTTGATGTTGCCGAAGGGGCCCTTGCCGGCGCGGATCAGGCGGGTGATGACCCGGGTGATGAGGAAGGTCAGGACGAAGGCGGTGAGCGCTAGGAGCAGGGGGAGTTTGCCCGGCTCTACGATGTTGCGATGCAGCCAATGTCCCATATGTGCACTTTAGCTACGGCCGCCGGGGGTGCCCTCCTGACCGCCGGGTAATCTGCGCCGGTGTCCAAGACCTCGCCCTTCGACGGCTTCCGCTTCGCGTTCGGCACGCTGACTGTTCTCCCGGTCGGGGTGACCCGCTGGGACCGGGAGGCCGCGCGCCGCGGAATGATGGTGGCCCCGACCGTCGGAGTGGTTGTCGGTGGGTGCGCGGGCGGGCTTGGGCTGCTGCTTCTGTTTCTGGGGGCGGGGCCGCTGCTTGCCGCCGTCGGGAGCGTTGCCGTGCCTGCGGTTCTTACTCGGGGGCTGCATCTGGATGGGCTTGCGGATACCGCCGATGGACTGGGCAGCGGGAAGCCCGCCGAGGATGCGCTGCGGATCATGAAGCAGTCGGACATCGGGCCGTTCGGGGTGCTCGCCCTTGTCTTCGTGCTGCTGGCTCAGGTGGCTGCGTTGGCTCAGCTCTACGGCGACTCGTGGGGGCGGGGTGTGGCGGCGGCCATTGTCTCCGGGATCGTGGCTCGGCTGGCGCTGACGTGGGCTGCCCGGGTGGGGGTGCCTGCGGCTCGGCCGGAGGGGTTGGGGGCGGCGGTTGCGGGGGTGGTTCCGGTGGGGGGTGCGGTGGCTGTGACCGTGTCCAACGGGGTGATTTCGGTGGCGTTCGGGCCGTTCTTCGGGGGGCGTGGGTATGTGCACGTGGTTGTCGCCGTCGTTGTGGCGCTCGTTGTCGCTGAGCTTCTTCTGCGGCGCTGTCGGCGGCGGTTCGGTGGGGTTACGGGGGACGTGTTCGGGGGGCTTGCGGAGACTGCGGCTACGGCTGTGCTTGTGGTGCTTTCGGTGGGTGGGTGAGTGCGGGTTCGTCGTGACTGGTCGCGCAGTTCCCCGCGCCCCTAGGTGGGCTGCCTTGAGGTGTGTTCGACGGGACCCGGCGTAGTCAGCAGGCCTTGCGCCACGCGCCCAGTTCGTACTTCTTCTCCAGGGAACTCAGCTTCAGGTGGCGGGAGTCGGGGCAGAAGCGGCTGGTCGGGAGGTCGTACTCGACGTGGAAGACCGCCTTGTTGGCCTTGATGAACGGGGTCAGGGTGTCGCACTCGTCGTACTGGGCGCACTGTTCGTTGACCGCGAAGTCGAAGTCGCTTACCAGGGCGGGGATTTGGTCGAGGTCGTTCTTCAGGCCGACCGCCATGCCCCGGTCGTGGGACAGCTTGGCGATGAGGCGGTTGTAGCGGAGTTGGTCGGCTGCCTTGAGGGGGAAGCCGGTGTCGTTCCGGTAGCCGTCCATGTTGTCGGGCTCCACCGCGTCGAAGCCCTTGTCGCGGCACATGTCCAGGCGGGCCGCCATCAGGGGTTCGAGGACGTCCGTGCGGCGGATGTCCAGCCAGCGTTCGCCCTTCCAGCCGTTGCCCTTGCCCAGCACCGACTTGGGGAACTTCTTGGCGTCCGGGCGGAAGTCCTCCCAGGCGCCGGTCGAGATGTAGCAGATGACCTTGCGGCCCTTGTCGTGGAGTGAGGTCACCGTCGCCTTGGAGTGGTCGAAGCCGTCGATGTCGTAGACCGGGACGTCGATGGATGTGTCCAGGCGGCCGCTCAGCTGCCACTGCCAGGCCACTCCCGGGCGGGGCTGCCAGCGCTTTCCGGTGGTCTGCGTGGGGGTCGGCTTGGCGTCGGGGGTGGTGGTGCAGCCCGCGAGGAGCAGGACGAGGAGGGCGAGCAGTGGGGCGGGGTGGATCGGGCGGATCATGGAACGGGCTCCAAGGTGTGGGGCAAGGTACCCCACGGATGATCTCCCATGCCGGGTACCGCGCAGTGCACCGAGGCCCCTCGCGCACGGGCCTCCGCCTCGAAGTCGGCGTCGGGCGGGACGCCGTGGACGAGGTGGCCGAGGTGGGTTCCCTTCGTGCCGTGCCAAGGGTGGGGGGTCAGGTCGCGGTACGTCGTCCAGGGGCCCTCGAAGGTGATCAGGACGTCGGCTATGCGGGCGTAGGACGGGTGGGGGGTCGTGCCGTGGTTCAGCACGAGCGTGCCGCAGCCTGTGGCCCAGGCGGCGGTGGCGATGCGTTGGTAGTGCCTGAACTCGGCCTGGGTGGAGGGGACTTGGTCCAGGAACGCGCCGTCCGTGCCGTACCAGTCGCGGTAGCGGGTCAGGTCCGCTGCCACGTCCGCGTGCGGGCGGCGGCCGTAGTCCGTGTCCGTGTAGCCGAGCAACCGGACGTCCGTGGCGCGGAGTTGGGCCGCCACCTCGGCGAAGGCCCGGTCCGGGGTTTCGCCGGGGCCGCTGGCCGGGTTGAGGATCACGGCATAGAGGCGGGGGGCTGCCGCCACGATCGCGGCCCACTCGGAGGGGCGGACGGTGGGGTGTTCGTAGTACGGGACCAGCAGTTGGCTCATCGGTGTGCCGTGACCCTGCTCAACAGGGCGCAGACCAGGGCCACTTGGACCGCCGCCGCCGTGCCGTACACATACAGGGCGATCCAGTGTGGGCCGGCTGTGTGGGTGAGGAGGGCCAGGGTCTGGGCTACGGCTGCCGCGCAGCAGGTCGTTGCCGCGGCGAGGACCGCGCCGAAGGACTGTAGGAGCAGGCCTGTCCACAGGACCATGCCGAGGAGGAGCAGGGCCGCGAGGCTTACTCCGTCGAGGCTTGGGGTGTTGGGCCAGAGGGTGGTGGCCAGGAGGGTCAGGAGGGAGAGGGCTGCGAGGTAGGCGGTCAGGCACAGGGTGAGGGTTTGGCCTGTTGTGCGCCAGAAGGCTTTGGGGGTGCGGGTGTTGCGTAGGCCGGTGAGGCTGTCGCTGCGGAAGCGGTACAGGAGCCACTCGGCGGGGCCCATGCTCAGGGTTAGGGGGACTGCGGCGACAGCGCTGCCGCTCAGGGCGGCGTAGAGGACGAGGGCGCCGCTGCCTAGGCCGAACAGGGCGTAGGGGAGGGATGCGGTGAGTCGGGGAGCCATCGTTGTTTTTTGTCTGCGGGCCGGTGGGGGCTGGTCGCGCAGTTCCCCGCGCCCCTTGAAGGCATCGCGGTCGGGCTGTACTTCAAGCAGGGCCAGTGTCACTACCGCCAGCAGGGAGCCCAGCAGCAAGGTCAGTCTCAGCGCGTCCGGAATCGGCTGAACCATGGCCACGACCGCGACCGCCGTCATCGGCAACAAGGTTGCAAGCAAAGCTCGTTCGCGGCCCATGACCAGCAACACCGTGGCCGCGCCCAAGTAGCAGGACTGGCCTGCGGCGAAGGCTACGGCGACCGGGTGGGCTGTGCCCGCGACCGCCAGGGCGATCCCGGCGCCCAGGAGGGCGCCCAGGGGCGCGCCGGTGAGGAGGCTGTGGCGGGCGGCCGGTTTGTCGCCCAGGCCGAGCCAGGAGTAGGCGCGGTGGGCCAGGCCCTGGTTCCAGGTCCAGCCGACCAGGGCGCCGGACAGGAGGGGGAGGGTGCCTGCCGGGAGGCCGAAGGACTCGGGGTGGCCTGCCAGGAGGGGGGCGCCCAGGACGTAGCCGAAGCCGGGCAATGCGAAGACGACGCCTCTCAACAGGCAGCCGAGCAGGCCTACTTGCCAGGGGTCGTGGACCGGGCCGTCGGGTTCCGGGAAGCGGCGGGTTACGCGTTCGTACAACTCCTCCGCCAGGGCGAAGGAGTTCTTGACGCCGTAGCGCTCGCGTATCTGGTCGTCCGACATGCCGTCGGATTCGAGGAGGGCGGCTATCTCGTCGGGGTGCACGGCCGCGGCGACGAACTCGTCGAGACGGTCGGCGAGTTCGTCGATCGGGTCGGGTTCGGCCCAGCTCGGGGTGGGGCGTTGTTTGGGGACGCCGGGGAGAGTTTCCGAACTCGCCCCGGGCGGGAGCCAGATGGAACCCGTCACCAGTCCGTCCCGTCGGTGGCGACCGCCTTGTACCACGGATCGCGCAGCTCGGCGGTCCAGTCGGCGACGGTCTCGACGGTGGGCTCGTACACCTCGGGACGGCCCGCCAGCTCTTGGTAAATAGTCCGGAAATTGTCCACCGAGCGACGCAACGTGAACCGCTCGATAACCCTCTGCCGGGACAACTCCCCCAATTTCAGGCGGCGTTCGTCGTCCCGGAGGAGGGTGAGGACGGCGGCGGCCATCTTCTCCGGCTCGCGCGGCGGGACCACGAGGCCGGTGTCGCCGACGGCCTCGCTGACTCCGCCGACGTCGGTCGAGACGGTCGTACGGCCGCAGGACATGGCCTCGATGATGGAGAACGGGAAGCCTTCGGAGATCGAGGAGAGCATGACGACGTGTCCGGCCGCGTAGGCACGCCAGACCTCGCTGATGCGGCCCTCGAAGGTGACCCCGTCGGTGACGCCCAACTCGGCTGCCAGCTTTTCGAGTCTGGTGCGGTAGGCCTCGCCGCCGGCCGGGACCGGGCCGAACAACCGCAGCCTGGTTTCCGGGAGTTCGGCACGGACCTCCGCATACGCGCGTAGAAGTGTTTCGAGATCCTTGATGGGGTCCACGCGGCCGCACCAGGAGAGGGTGGGGATCTCCGGTTCGGGGCCCGCGTGCGGGAAGGCGGCCGGGTCGACGCCGTTGTAGACCGTGCGGATCTTGTCGGCGTCGGCGCCGCCGCGCTCCTCCCAGCGGCGGTTGTACTGGTTGCACGGGGTGATCAGGTCGGCGGCCTTGTACCCGTGGGAGTTCAACTCGCGGTAGAAGCCGAGCATGAAGGCCTTCACGGGCCAGCGCTGGCCGTCGCGGCGGTAGCCGAGGTAGCGCTCGCGCAGGTAGATGCCGTGCTCGGTGAGGAGGAACGGCACTCCATCGAGCTTCTTCGCGGCGAGCGCGGGCAGGGTCGCCAGGCCGCTGCTGACGGCGTGGGCGACGCAGTCCTCGGGGATGCGGACGCCGAGCGGGCGAAGTGCGTGCTCCAGCAGGTCCGTTGCGGTGAGCGCGTCGTGAACTGTGGGCCGGGCGGCGGCCGTTGCCAGGTGCGGCATCGTCCATATCCACATCAGCGAGCGCAGCGCCGTCTCGGTGCGCAGGGCCGCCGACAGGCGTCCTTGGCGGGCGAGTCGGGCCAGGTCGTAGAGGCTCTCACCGAAGTCGCAGTGGGCCTCGGGGTCGAGGAAGGAGAGCAGGAACCGCTCGTAGGAGTCGACGAAGCGGCGGCGGGCGGCGCCGTACAGGCCGTGTCGGCGGCGGCCCGGGCGTGGGCCCCAGGTCGGCACGGACGTGTGCCGGTAGGCGTTGGGCGGCAGCTCCCAAGTCACGGGTTCGCGGCCGCTGCCGGTGAGCGACAGGATGTGGAAGTCCACCTCCGGCATGCCCTTGACGAGCTGGTCGCACCAGGTGCTGACCCCGCCGTGGACGTGCGGATAGGTGCCTTCGGTGAGCATGGTGACGTGACGGCCGGTACGCATCGCTGCGCGGCTCCCCCCAGTTGGCGGATGGTGTGTGGGGAACTGCGGGTCGGACCCCGACTGCGGGTCCGTCGTGGCTGGTCGCGCAGTTCCCCGCGCCCCTTCAAGGGGCGTTGCTCTACGGCAGGTTGAGAGTGAGAGCGGTCTGCGTAAGCTCCGGCGTGGTCCAGGCCGAGCGCTCTCCCGCGTACGGCGTCCCGAACGCGGCTGTGCCGAGCGGCAGTTGCTTGGTGGTCCCTTCGGGTGCGGTCAACGGGATCTGGATCCCGGTGGGGGCGTTGACGGTGACGGTGGTGCCGATCCGGTACGCCTCGACGTCGCCGTTCGTGACGGCGGTCTGCCAGACGGTGCGGTTCTGGAGTTCGGTGCCGATCGCGCTCTCCCGCAGGTTCTCCAGCGGGGTGTTGTCGGCGAACAGCGCCTGGTATCCGGCGAGCACCTTGTCCAGGACCGGGTAGAGGACGCGGTCCTCGGCCAGGTTGGACTGGTGCGCGTAGTGCGGGAGCGGGTCGTTGCTGATGGCGTGGCCGAGGTCGGTGGCCACCTCCTGCGGGACGATGTAGTCGTCGTAGCCGGTGGCGGTGTCCAACGGGGCTGCCAGGCAGGTGGAGTCGGGGTTGTTCTCGCAGACTCCGCTGCCGCCGTCTGCCGTGGAGGTGTAGATCCAGTTGTACTCGTCGGCCAGCTCGGCCTTGGTGCCCGCGTTGTAGTACACGTTCATCGGATAGCGGGGCACGGTGAGCGCGTCGCCGACGGCCCGCTGGTCGCTCTCGCGAGAGTGGTCGGAGGCCGTCCAGGTGATGCCGTTGGCGGCGAGGGCGCCGGCCAGGTTCGGGTTGTCGTCGGGCTGCTGGGGCAGCGTCCTGAGGCCCGAGTGCTCACCGGTGACCAGCTCGTCCCGCTCGACCGGAAGGCCGTTCGCCAAAGCCCAGTTGTAGTTGTTCGCGATCTCCGCGGAGATGTCGGCCTGGCTCATGTACTGGGTCGTACCGTCCGCGTTCTTCGCGCAGCTCCAGGGCACGGTCGTCAAGTCCTGGACGCAGCCGAGGAATTCGTGCGTGTACGTGTGGTTGATCCAGCGGAAGTCGGCCTTGTCGGCGAGGAGCTGGTCGGTGAGGGCGTCCGTGCCGCCGTTCTCGCTCTTCCAGTCCTCGCCCAGGCCCGCGTTGAAGGCCAGGTCCAGGGTGAAGCCGTGGTCCTGCTCCCACTGGGCCGCGTACGCCGCGTCGGCCGCGGTCATCCGGATCGGTGTGGCGGTCGAGCCCTCGCCCGCCGCGCAGTCGTAGTCGCCGGGCGTGCAGTTGAGCTCGGTGTCCCAGCGGTCGTCGGGCGCGAAGACGTCGTCGACATGCACCGAAAAATAGTTGCGCGCCTGGCCCAGGTGCACGCCCTGAGTCAGCCATTCGACGATGCCGCGCGCCAACACCCGGAACTGCTCCTGGTATTGGTTGTACGCGAAGGTCAGCACCAGTTCGCGGCGCCCGTCGTGCGCGTACTCGCCGACCAGGCTGCCCCGCCCGGTGCCGCCCGGTACGGCGGTGTCGACGTAGCTCGTGAAACCGGTTCGGGGCGTGGCCACGAAGCCGTAACTCTCCTGCACGGACGAGGAGTTGTCCTCGAACGTGAGCGGTCCGTCGAGATAGCCGAAAGAGCCCGCCCTGCCGTCGGCGGTGACATCTGCCTCATGCCCGTCGAGTGCCCCCGAGTAGACGGCGTAGTCGAGACCGACCTCCGGGTGCGCCCACGTGTAGGCGTCGACCTGCGGGATGCCGTACGTCGTCTCGTAGGCGTCCAGCGCGGTCTGTTCCGCCGAACTCGTCCCGAACGGCGCCTCGTTGGGCAGGACGACGCCCTGGTACTTCGCGCGGGGTGTGCCGTCGACCGTGTCGCCGAGGAAGGCCGCGTCGATCGTGGGGCGGCCCGGGTCGTTCAGGTTCACAGTCGTGTACGGAATGCCCTCGCTCTTCAGCTGGGCGGCGATGGCCTCGACGGGGCTGTCCCCGTTGTCCACCACCAGCACCTTGAGATCGATGCGCGGCTCGTCGGCGGCCGATGCGCCCGGCGCCTCCAGGCCCAGCACCAGCAGTCCCGCGGCCGCCAGTACCGCGGCTCCGGCTCTCCACCTGTGCGTTCTCTGTGCCATGCCGCCCCTCCCCAGGCGATCCTCCCTGTGGTCGTCTCGCGGAGGATCCGTGGAAACCATGCGAATCGATGAGCATGTCGCCCACATGAACCTCACGAGTGTGGCGCAGGACATCCAGGGTGAGGATCGAGAAGTGGCCACTCCGCTTCCGACAGGTGAACCCCTCGCGGGAACAGGTGAACCCCCCGCGCGAATGAGCCACGACACCCACGCGCGTACGCTCGTCCTGGGCGCTCCACCAGCCCCCTATGCCCACCACCGCCGCAGGTCGGAAATAGGGTCGGCTGTCGGGCCCGGTCGACCCACCCCGATCGACCACAGGAACTTCACATCGGAAGCGAGAATTCACCACTGTGACTGCTCTCACTCTCAGCACCGCCGCGGCGCCCGGCCTGCGGGCCGACGCGATCGTGATCGGTGTCGGCAAGGGCGGCAAGGGCCCGGTCGTCGCACCGGGCGCCGACGCCGTGGACAAGGCGTACGACGGCAGGCTCGCCGGCGTCCTGGAGACCCTGGGCGCCTCCGGTGCCGAGGGCGAGATCACGAAGCTGCCCGCACCGGCCGGCTTCAAGGCCCCGCTCGTGCTCGCGGTGGGACTCGGCGCGGAGCCCGAGGAGGGCGAGGCGTACGACGCCGAGGCGCTGCGCCGGGCCGCCGGCGCTGCCGCCCGCGCGCTCACCGGCGCCAAGAAGGCCGCCTTCGCGCTCCCCCTCGCCGACGCCGCCGACGCCGGCGCGATCGCCGAGGGCGCGCTGCTCGGCGCGTACTCCTTCGACGCGTACAAGGGCAGCGTCAAGGACGCGAAGGCGGGCGGCAAGGCCCCCCTCGCCGAGGTCGCCCTGCTCGGCGGCAAGCCGCGCGACAAGGAGTACAAGGCGGCCGTGGAGCGTGCGCTCGCGGTCACCGAGGAGCTCAACCGCGCCCGCGACCTGATCAACACCCCGCCGAACGACCTCGACCCCGAGGCCTTCGCGGCCGTCGCGCAGACCGCGGCGAAGGAGCACGGCATCAAGGTGCAGGTGCTCGACGAGAAGGCCCTGGAGAAGGGCGGCTACGGCGGCATCCTCGGCGTCGGCGCCGGTTCCGCGGCCGGTCCGCGCCTGGTGAAGCTGTCGTACACGCACGCCGACGCGACCAAGCACCTCGCGTTCGTCGGCAAGGGCATCACGTACGACTCGGGCGGCATCTCGCTCAAGCCGGCCGGGCACAACGAGACGATGAAGTGCGACATGAGCGGTGCGGCAGCGGTGTTCGCCGCCGTCGTCGCGGCCGCGCGGCTGGGCCTCGCCGTCAATGTCACCGGCTGGCTGGCGCTCGCCGAGAACATGCCGTCGGGTTCCGCGACCCGTCCCGGTGACGTGCTGCGGATGTACAGCGGCAAGACCGTCGAGGTGCTCAACACGGACGCGGAGGGCCGGCTGGTCCTCGCGGACGCGCTGTGGGCGGCGTCGGCGGAGAAGCCGGACGCGATCGTGGACGTGGCGACGCTGACCGGGGCGATGGTTCTGGCTCTCGGGAGCCGGACGTTCGGTGTCATGGCGAACGACGACGCGTTCCGCGCGGCGATCGTGGACGCGGCGGAGGAAGTCGGCGAGCCGTCGTGGCCGATGCCGCTGCCGGAGCACCTGCGCAAGGGGATGGACTCTCCCACCGCCGACATCGCGAACATGGGTGAGCGGATGGGTGGCGGGCTCGTCGCCGGGCTGTTCCTGCGGGAGTTCGTGGGCGAGGGGATCACCTGGGCGCACGTCGACATCGCGGGGCCTGCGTTCAACGAGGGCGGGGCGTTCGGCTACACGCCCAAGGGCGGGACCGGGTCCGCGGTGCGGACGCTCGTGCGGCTGGCCGAGCTGACCGCTGCCGGGGATCTGGGCTGACGTTCGCCCAGTAGCTCGGTGCCTTCAGGTGCGTGGGCGACTGCGGGACGGCCTGTGGCCGGTCGCGCAGTTCCCCGCGCCCCTGGGGGGTCGCACCCAGGGATGGCAAAAGCCGCAGCGTCTCTCAAGTGAGCGTGTGGTGTCTCACACCCGGGCCCGGCGTCTCGTTGGGCCCCGACAAGTGCGAAGATGGGCTCGGCAGGACAGGGCCCCCACCACAGGGCCGAAGAAAGAGCGGCCGGACACCAGCCGCCGACCGGTCGTCGCCGACCGGCGTGGCGCACATGCATGGAGGACGTGACGTGGCGAACGACGCCAGCACCGTTTTCGACCTAGTGATCCTCGGCGGTGGTAGTGGCGGTTACGCCGCGGCGCTGCGCGGGGCCCAGCTGGGCCTGGACGTCGCCCTGATCGAGAAGGACAAGGTCGGCGGCACCTGCCTGCACCGAGGATGCATCCCCACCAAGGCCCTGCTCCACGCGGGCGAGATCGCCGACCAGGCCCGCGAGAGCGAGCAGTTCGGCGTCAAGGCCACCTTCGAGGGCATCGACGTACCGGCCGTCCACAAGTACAAGGACGGCGTGGTCTCGGGCCTGTACAAGGGACTCCAGGGTCTGATCGCATCCCGCAAGGTGCACTACATCGAGGGTGAGGGGCGGCTCTCCTCCCCCACCTCCGTCGACGTCAACGGCCAGCGCGTCCAGGGCCGCCACGTCCTGCTGGCGACCGGCTCCGTGCCGAAGTCGCTGCCGGGCCTGGAGATCGACGGCAACCGGATCATCTCCTCGGACCACGCCCTCGTCCTGGACCGCGTCCCGCAGTCCGCGATCATCCTGGGCGGCGGTGTCATCGGCGTGGAGTTCGCCTCCGCGTGGAAGTCCTTCGGCGCCGACGTGACGATCATCGAGGGCCTGAAGCACCTCGCTCCTCTTGAGGACGAGAACTCCTCCAAGCTTCTTGAGCGCGCGTTCCGCAAGCGCGGCATCAAGTTCAACCTGGGCACCTTCTTCTCGAAGGCCGAGTACACCGAGAACGGTGTCAAGGTCACCCTCGCCGACGGCAAGGAGTTCGAGGCCGAGCTGCTGCTGGTCGCGGTGGGCCGCGGCCCGGTCTCCGCCGGTCTCGGTTACGAGGAGCAGGGCGTCGCCATCGACCGCGGCTATGTCACGGTCGACGAGTACATGCGGACGAACGTCCCGACCATCTCCGCCGTCGGCGACCTCGTCCCGACGCTCCAGCTCGCGCACGTCGGCTTCGCCGAGGGCATCCTGGTGGCGGAGCGTCTGGCCGGTCTGAAGACCGTTCCGATCGACTACGACGGTGTCCCCCGGGTGACGTACTGCCACCCCGAGGTCGCCTCCGTGGGCATCACCGAGGCCAAGGCCAAGGAGATCTACGGCGCGGACAAGGTCGTCGCTCTGAAGTACAACCTCGCGGGCAACGGCAAGAGCAAGATCCTCAACACCTCGGGCGAGATCAAGCTCGTCCAGGTGAAGGACGGTGCCGTGGTCGGCGTCCACATGGTCGGCGACCGCATGGGCGAGCAGGTCGGCGAAGCCCAGCTGATCTACAACTGGGAAGCGCTGCCCGCCGAGGTCGCCCAGCTGATCCACGCCCACCCGACGCAGAACGAAGCGCTCGGCGAGGCCCACCTGGCACTGGCGGGCAAGCCTCTCCACTCCCACGACTGACCCCCTCGGTCGGACGACGACACAGACTTCCGCAATTCGTAAGGAGCAACCGAAACCATGGCGGTTTCCGTAACCCTTCCGGCGCTCGGTGAAAGCGTCACCGAGGGCACTGTCACCCGCTGGCTGAAGGCCGAGGGCGAGCGAGTAGAGGCCGACGAGCCGCTGCTCGAAGTGTCGACCGACAAGGTCGACACCGAGATCCCCTCGCCGGTCGCCGGTGTGCTGGCCTCCATCAAGGTGGCCGAGGACGAGACCGTCGAGGTCGGCGCCGAGCTGGCCGTGATCGACGACGGTACCGGCGCTCCCGCCGCTGCCCCGGCCCCGGCCGCCGAGCCCGAGGCGGCTCCGGCCCCCGAGCCCGCTCCGGCCCCGGTCGCCGAGGCCCCCGCGGCTCCGGCGCCCGCCCCGGCCGCCCCCGCCGAGGCCCCTGCCGCTCCGGCCGCCGGCGCCTCCGGTACCGACGTCGTACTGCCCGCACTGGGCGAGTCGGTCACCGAGGGCACCGTCACCCGCTGGCTGAAGGCGGTCGGCGAAGAGGTCGCCGAGGACGAGCCCCTCCTGGAGGTCTCGACCGACAAGGTCGACACCGAGATCCCCTCCCCGGTCGCCGGCGTCCTGCTGGAGATCCTGGTCGGCGAGGACGAGACCGCCGAGGTCGGCGCCAAGCTCGCCGTCGTCGGCGCCCCGGGTGCCGCTCCGGCGGCTGCCCCGGCCCCCGCCGCCCCGGCGCCCGCTCCGGCGGCCGCCGCTCCGGCTCCGGCCCCCGCGCCGGTGGCCCCCGCGGCTCCGGTCGCACCGCCCGCCCCGGCTCCGGCGCCCGCTCCGGTCGCCGCGGCTCCGGCTCCGGCCGCCCCCGCCGCCCCGGCCCCCGCGCCGGTCACTGCTCCGGCCCCGGCCGCTCCGGCGCCCGCCGCCGCGCAGGCGACGGACGACGGCGCGTACGTCACCCCGCTGGTGCGCAAGCTCGCCTCCGAGAACGGCGTGGACCTGGGCTCCGTCAAGGGCACCGGCGTCGGCGGCCGTATCCGCAAGCAGGACGTCATCGCCGCCGCCGAGGCGGCGAAGGCCGCCGCGGCGGCCCCGGCTCCGGTCGCTGCCGCCGCTCCGGCCGCCACCGCCTCCGCCAAGAAGGCCCCCGTCCTGGAGGCCTCCCCGCTCCGCGGCCAGACCGTCAAGATGCCCCGCATCCGCAAGGTCATCGGCGACAACATGGTCAAGGCGCTGCACGAGCAGGCGCAGCTGTCCTCGGTCGTCGAGGTCGACATCACGCGCCTGATGAAGCTCCGCGCCCAGGCGAAGGACTCCTTCGCCGCCCGCGAGGGCGTCAAGCTCTCCCCGATGCCGTTCTTCGTGAAGGCGGCGGCCCAGGCGCTGAAGGCCCACCCGGCCATCAACGCCCGGATCAACGTCGAAGAGGGCACGATCACCTACTTCGACACCGAGAGCGTCGGTATCGCGGTGGACTCCGAGAAGGGCCTGATGACCCCGGTCATCAAGCACGCGGGCGACCTGAACATCGCCGGTATCGCCAAGGCCACCGCCGAGCTCGCGGGCAAGGTCCGGGCGAACAAGATCACCCCGGACGAGCTGTCCGGCGCGACCTTCACCATCTCCAACACCGGTTCGCGCGGCGCCCTGTTCGACACGATCATCGTGCCCCCGAACCAGGTCGCGATCCTCGGCATCGGTGCCACGGTCAAGCGCCCGGCGGTCATCGAGACCGAGGAGGGCACGGTCATCGGCGTCCGCGACATGACGTACCTGACCCTCTCCTACGACCACCGCCTGGTGGACGGCGCGGACGCCGCCCGTTACCTGACGGCGGTCAAGGCGATCCTGGAGGCAGGCGAGTTCGAGGTCGAGCTCGGCCTGTAGCCGACTCGCCGGCCAGCCGGCCTGTTGTTTGTACGGTGCCCCCGTTCCGGAAATTTCCGGGCGGGGGCACCGCGCGTTTCCCGCACGGGCAGCGGCAGGGCGTACGTCGTGTCCAGGCAGCCCGGTGAGGTGGGTTCCCGCTGCGCCGCCTGCCGGAGCACGGCCCCGGGCTGCGCCCACGTCGCTTGTCGGGGAGCCTGCGCGGCGGTAGCGGGTCGCGCCCGGGGGCATGCGGTCGAGCGTCCCGGCGTACGATCCCGTCGGGTGCCGGCGCCGGTGTGGCCGCCGGACGGGACGCACAGCCGACCCCGGCCGACTCGGCCCAACTCCCGGGCGCCGTCCGGTCTCACGAAGACGCGGGCACCGCCGAAGCCGGGGTGCCGACCATGATCCGCTGCCGCGCGGTGCCCGTCCGGCCGCACGCCGGAGTGAGCGCCGGTCGACAACCGGTCACCCTCACCGCCATCAACCCGAGACCCCGGGCCTCACTTCGAACTCCCCAGTTCATCGCGCCCCCCGACGCCCCGCAGGGCACCCGCGCACTCCGCCCACCAGCGTGTAAGTCTCGTCTCACCTGCATGAAAGCGCCCCCGTGCGCCCCTCCCGAGCGGGCGTGCGGCCTTATTGTCTAAACGTCAAACGCCCTTAAGGAGCTCTCATGACCGCGCCCGTCGTCCACTCGCTGCGCGAACAGATCCGCGAGCACATCGTGGAGGGGATCGTGAGCGGCCGTTGGAAGCCGGGCGAGCGGATCGTGGAGCGGCGGATCGCGACCGAGCTGGAGGTCAGCCAGACGCCGGTGCGGGAGGCGTTGCGCGAGCTGGAGTCGCTGCGGCTGATCGAGTCCGCGCCGAACAAGGGCGTACGCGTCCGGAATCTGACCGCGGCCGACCTGGAGGAGAGCTACCCGGTGCGGGCCGGTCTTGAGGCGATCGCGGCCGAGCTGGCGGCCGGGAAGCTGGCCGAGGACTGCTCGGCGCTCGAACCGCATGTCGCCGCGCTCTACGAGGCCGACCGCGACGCGGACGGCACCGGCCAGGTCCGGCACACCGTCGGCTTCCACCGCGAACTGGTCCGCGCCGCGGGCAACTCCGTGCTGCTGCACACCTGGGAGGGCCTCGGCATCGAGGTGTTCACGGCGCTGTCGATCCGCTGGCTGGGCACGGTCCAGCAGTCGTACGCGGAGGAGCACGAGGAGTTGGTGGCCGCGTTCCGACGCCGGGATCCGCGGATCGCGGAGCTGGTGAAGGCGCATGTCCTGGGCTGCGCCCCGCGCCCCTGAACACCCAGCGAGGACACGGCCTCCGCCGATGCCACACCCGCACCTCCTGACCCAGCCCACCCCAATCCCCTAAGGGGCGCGGGGAACTGCGCGACCAGCCCCCACGCACCCGCACCCCGCACACAACCCAAGCCCCCACCCCGACCACGCCCGACCACAGGGGCGCTCCCCCTCCCAAAAGACCCCCTCCGACCTGCGAAAACCCCGGGCAACCACGACACCCGGTGCCGCCGCCGGAGGCACCCCGTGCCGACTTTCTCGTAATCAAGATATTTTGCCCGGGAACCTTTGATCGATCATCGATCAGGGAGTTACAGTCACCGACGGGCTCCTTACAAGGGCCCGCCGCCCTGTCCTGCCAAAGACCAAGGGCACCCCCGAAATCCCCTTGCCGATGAGGGAACCCCCCTTCGACCGAGGAAGGCGGCGTTATGACCGACCCCTACGCCATCCAGCCGAGCGAGCTCGACCAGCTCCCGGACCGCGACCCCGAGGAGACCGCCGAATGGCAGGCCTCCCTGGACGCCGTCACGAAGGCTGCGGGCCCGCACCGTGCCGCGTACCTGATGCGCCGCACGCTGGAGCGCGCGGAGGGCAACGGCCTCGCGCTGCCCAAGCTGCTTGAGACGGACTACGTCAACACCATCCCGACCGCCGCCGAGCCGTCCGCGCCCGGCGACGAGGCGCTGGAGCGCCGGATCACCGCGTGGAACCGCTGGAACGCGGCGGCCATGGTGACCCGGGGCGCGAAACACGGCGTCGGCGGCCACATCGCGACCTTCGCGTCCGCGGCCTGGCTGTACGAGACCGGCTTCAACCACTTCTTCAAGGGCAAGGAATCCCAGGAGGCGCCCGGTTCGGGCGACCAGCTCTACATCCAGGGCCACGCCTCCCCCGGCATCTACGCCCGCGCCTTCCTCGACGGCCGCCTCACCGAGGCGCACCTCGACAACTTCCGCCAGGAGGCGGGCGGCAACGGCCTCCCGTCGTACCCGCACCCGCGCCGGCTGCCCTGGCTCTGGGAGTTCCCGACGGTGTCGATGGGCCTCGGCCCGCTGTCGGCGATCTACCAGGCGCGCTTCAACCGCTACCTCACCGCGCGCGGCATCAAGGACGTCTCCGAGTCGCACGTCTGGGCGTTCCTCGGCGACGGCGAGATGGACGAGCCCGAGTCGACGGCGGCCCTCGCACTCGCTTCCCGTGAGGGTCTGGACAACCTGACCTTCGTCATCAACTGCAACCTCCAGCGCCTCGACGGCCCGGTCCGCGCGAACTTCAAGATCGTGCAGGAGCTGGAGGCCCAGTTCCGCGGCGCCGGCTGGAACGTCATCAAGTCCCTGTGGGGCAACGCCTGGGACGAGCTGTTCCGGCTCGACACCACGGGCGCGCTCGTACGACGCCTGCGCGAGGTACCGGACGCCCAGGTGCAGACGTACCAGACGCGTGGCGCCGCCTACATCCGCGAGGACTTCTTCGGCAAGGACCCGGCACTCGTCGAGCTGGCGAAGCTGCTGAGCGACGACAAGATCCTGGAGTGTTTCCACCTCTCCCGCGGTGGTCACGAGGCGAGCAAGGTCTACGCCGCGTACAAGGCGGCCGTAGAGCACAAGGGTGGCCCGACGGTCATCCTGGCGCAGACGGTCAAGGGTCACACGCTCGGCGAGGGCTTCGCGTCGAAGAACGCCAACCACCAGATGAAGAAGCTGTCGACGGACGAGTTCAAGCAGATGCGTGACCTGCTCGAACTCCCCATCAAGGACAGCGACTTCATCGACGGAGTCGTTCCGTACGGCCACCCCGGCGCCGACTCCCCCGAGGTCCGTTACCTCCAGGAGCGCCGCGCCGCTCTGGGCGGTCCCGCCCCGGCCCGCCGCACGCACCCCCTCGCCGCGCTGCCCGCCGCGGCCGACAAGACGTTCGCGTCCTTCGACAAGGGCTCGGGCACCCAGAACGTCGCTACGACGATGGCGTTCGTACGGCTCGTCAAGGACCTGGTCCGCGACAAGGAGACCGGCAAGCGCTGGGTCCCGATCGTCCCGGACGAGGCGCGCACCTTCGGTATGGAGTCGCTCTTCCCGTCCCTCGGGATCTACTCCCCCAAGGGCCAGACGTACGAGCCCGTCGACCGCGACCAGCTCATGTACTACAAGGAAGCCAAGAACGGCCAGATCCTCAACGAGGGGATCACCGAGGCCGGTTCGATGGCGGACTTCATCGCCGCGTCGACGTCGTACGCGACGCACGGCGAAGCGATGATCCCCTTCTACATCTTCTACTCGATGTTCGGCTGGCAGCGCACTGCCGACCAGATGTGGCAGCTCGGCGACCAGCTCGGCCGCGGCTTCCTCGTCGGTGCGACGGCGGGCCGTACGACGCTGACGGGCGAGGGCCTTCAGCACGCGGACGGTCACTCCCCCGTGATCGCGGCGACGAACCCGGCCGCGCTGTCGTACGACCCCGCGTTCGCGTACGAGGTCGCGGCGATCGTCAAGGACGGCATCCGCCGCATGTACGGCGAGGCCGCCCCGGGCGAGGACTCGAACGTCTTCTACTACCTCACGGTCTACAACGAGCCGATCCCCCAGCCCGCCAAGCCGGCCGGCCTCGGCATCGACGAGGGCATCGTCAAGGGCCTGTACCGCTTCAACACGGCGGAGTCTGCTGGACTTTCGCCGGTTGCCAACGCGGCGCGGATCCAGCTTCTGGGCTCCGGTACGGCGATCCACTGGACGCTGAAGGCGCAGCGGTTGCTCGCGGAGGAGTGGGGTGTGGCTGCCGATGTGTGGTCGGCCACGTCCTGGACCGAGCTGCGGCGGGATGCGTTGGACGCGGACGCGGCGTTGCTGCGGGGCGAGGAGCGAATTCCGTACGTCCGGCAGGCGTTGCAGGGGGCCGAGGGTCCGGTGCTCGCGGTCTCCGACTACATGCGCCAGGTTCCCGACCAGATCGCGCAGTGGGTCGAGCAGGACTACTCGTCGCTGGGTGCGGACGGGTTCGGTCTGTCGGACACGCGGGATGCGGCACGTCGGTACTTCGGGGTGGACGCGGAGTCGATCGTGGTCGCGGCGTTGGCGCAGCTGGCGCGGCGTGGGGAAGTGAAGGCGACGGCGGTCAAGGAGGCGCGGGAGCGCTACGGCCTGTAGGGGCTGTTTCTTCGCCCCCGCCGCCCCTACCCGTCCCGTCCTTCTGGGGCTCCGCCCCAGACCCCGCTCCTCAAACGCCGGAGAGGCTGAAAACAGCCTCTCCGGCGTTGCGGCTATCAATGGCGGGTCCGCACCACTCAGCCCGTCCGGCGTTTGAGGACGAGGCCGTTCAGGCCGAAGCGGGGGTCCGGGGGCTGGCCCCCGGGACGGGGTCTGGGGCGGAGCCCCTGGAGGATGGGACGGGTAGGGGCGGCGGGGGCGAGATCCCTCATCATGGGACGCATGCGCGCTGCCCGTCTCATCAAAATGGTGCTGCTGCTTCAGTCCCGGGCCTCGATGACCGCCGCTGAACTGGCCCGCGAGCTGGAGGTTTCCGAGCGGACCGTCACCCGGGACGCGCAGGCCCTGTCGGAGGCGGGCGTGCCGGTTTACGCGGATCGAGGGCGGGCCGGCGGGTATCGGCTGGTAGGCGGGTATCGGACCCGGCTGACCGGGCTGGGCCGTAGCGAGGCCGAGGCGCTGTTCCTGAGCGGGGTCCCGGGCGCGTTGCGCGAGATGGGGTTGGAGGACGCGGCCTCCGCAGCCCGGCTGAAGGTGTCCGCGGCGCTGATGCCCTCCCTGTCGGACGCCTCGCGCGCGGCGGCCCAGCGGTTCCACCTCGACGCCCCCGGCTGGTTCACCGAGCCCAAGACACCCGAACTGCTCCCCGCCGTAGCGGACGCCGTGTGGGACGACCGGAGGATGGTCGCACGGTACCGGCGCGCGGACTCCGACGTCGAACGCGAACTGGAGCCGTACGGACTCGTCCTCAAGGCAGGTGTCTGGTACCTGTGCGCGCGGATCACCGCCGACCCCGATTCCTACCGGGTGTACCGCATCGACCGGTTCACAGCGGTGGAGCCGAGCGCCGAACGCTTCGTACGGGACCCGGATTTCGACCTTCCGGCGTTCTGGGAGGAACGGGCGGAACAGTTCGCGCGGTCGATCCTGCGGGCGGAGGTGGTGGTGCGGCTGTCGCCGGACGGCGCGCGGAGACTGCCGTACGCCGTCGATCCGGTCGCCGCGCGGGAGGCGCTGGACGCAGTGGGCCAGCCGGACGCCGACGACGGGTGGGTGACGGTGACCCTGCCGGTGGAGTCCGAGGAGGTCGCCCACAGCCAGCTCGCGGGGCTCGGCCCGGACGTGGAGGTGCTGGCCCCGGAGAGCCTGCGGGCACGCTTCACGGACGACGCGCTACGGCTCGCCGCTCTGTACCAGCGCCCATAACGATCTGCCCCGCTCCAGGTGACAATCCGCTGCACTCCACGTGCGCACCACCCCTCCAGGCCCGATGCTTGACCCGTGATGGACGAGACGGAGTTCTGGGAGTTGGTGGACGCCACCCGCGAGGCCGCCGAGGGCGACCCCGAGGAGCAGGCCGACCTGCTCGTCGACCGGCTTCTGCTGCTGGACCCGGAGCTGGTCCTGGACTTCGCCCGGCATTTCGAGGCTCGTTACAACCGCGCGTACACGTGGGACCTCTGGGGTGCCGCGTGGGTGCTGCTGGACGGCGCGAGCGACGACGCGTTCGACTTCTTCCGGTGCTGGCTGATCGGTCAGGGCCGCGAGGTGTACGAGGGTGCCGTGCACGACCCCGACTCGCTGGCCGAGCTCATCGACGACTTCGACTACGAGATCGACGGCGACGGTGAGGAACTGGGGTACGCGGCGGACGAGGCGTACGAACAGCTCACCGGAGCCGTCGCCCCCGACCTGGGGATTCCCCCGGCGCCGGCCGAGCCGCTCGGGGCGGCGCTCAACCTGGAGAACGAGGCCGTGCTCGCGGAACGTTTCCCGAAGCTGCGGGAGAGGTTCCGGCAGGAGTGAGAGGGGTACGGCGATGGGTGCCCACCCCTCGACCGAGTCGATGGGCTCGATCAACCCGATCCCAGTGAGGTCACCGTGGCTCGAATACCGTACCCGGAGCGTTCCGCCGAGGCCGTGGACGCGCTTCCCACTCCGCTGAACGCGTTCCGCATGCTCTCCCACGCCCCGGATCTGACGGGTCCGGCGATCGACCTGGGCATGGGCGTGCTCGGGTCGTCGATACCGGTGCGGTTGCGCGAACTGGTGGTGGTGGCGGTGGCGGCACACACAGACTGCGCCTACGGGATCGTCCAGCACCGCCCGATCGCGCTCCACGCGGGGGTCACCGCCGACCAGTTGGCGGCGGTCGTCGAACTCCGGCGCGAGGAGGGCGAGTTCGACGAGGTCGAGTCGGCGCTGCTGACGGCGACGGAGGAGCTGATGGACCGACACACGCTCACAGACGCCACGTTGGGCACCCTGCGCAAGCATCTGACCGACCGTCAGGTGGTCGAGCTGATCACGACGGTCGGGTACTACACGATGCTCGCCGGCCTCCTGAACGGGCTGGGCGTGGACATCGATCCGGTGGGCGAGAAGTACCTGGGCATGGGCCGCGGCTAGGTACTGTCCGGGCCCCGCCCGCATCTGTGACGGCGCGTCAACTCCTGTGTCACAAGGGCGTCTTGATGTGGTCCCGCTCGCAACTTCCTCCTGACCGTGGGTCTCCTATGAGACAACAATGCCCTTTCGCCTTGGGCGAGTTGACGGACAAGTGCCGCCCACAGTCACCCCCGGAGGGGTCATGTTCCCGATCGTTCGCCCGCGTTCGATGGTTCTGCTCGGTGCCGCCCTCATCGTCGTACTGATCGGCGGGGCGGCCGGCGCCATGCTGCTGGTCGGAGAGCAGGCCGAGGGCAAGGAACTCAACGACCCTGATCCGCAGGCGGTCAGTACGGTCACCGTCTGCTCGGACGTGAAGGTCCACGCGTGGGTCACGATGAACGTCGGGACGGTCGCCAAGCCGGACGACAAGTTCGTCGACTACGACGTGGACGCCACCCGCCACGACCACGACCCCTTCGGCCGCACCCTGGCCAAGGGCTGCAACAGCGCGGCCGGAGCCTTCAACTCCCGGATGCAGTTCAGGGCCCCCGGCCTGAACAAGGGCCGCCCCCTCTATGTGACCGCGCCGGCCGACCGCCGACACGTCCTGGTCCTCCGCCTCACCCAACACCCGGACGGCACGGTCACCAGCACCCAGGAACTGGTCGCCGCACGCTGACGGCCAGGGCTGGAGCAGGGTCGGCGCACGGCTCCCCGTGAGAGGCTGGACGGCATGGGGACAGCGCCGGACGATCAGGCTTCTCGGGACTTCCTGGCCGGGATCCACGTCGGCGACCTGTGCAGCGGAACGGTCGCGGAGATCACGCGGTCGCACGGGGTGGTGGTGACCCTGGACGGCTTCCCCGCACGCCCGCTGGGGATCGTCCCGAAGCCAGACGTCTCCTGGCTTTGGAATGACGCCACGGCCCTGGAGGTCGGCCGACGGATCACCGCTGAAGTGACGGCCGTCGCCCCGGACGAGGGCCGGGTCCGGCTGGCGATGACCGCCACCGAGAACCCGGAACTCTGGGCGTTCCTGACATCGCGTAGGCGCGGTGAGATTCTCTCCGGAACGGTCGCGGCGATCGAGCCGTTCGGCGTGTTCGTGTCGCTGGACGACGGCCCTGCCCATCCGGTCTTCCCCGGCGTCGGGTTCATCACGGTCGCCGAACTGTCGTGGCGGCATGTCGAAGCGATGTCGGACGTCGTGCATGTCGGGCAGCTCATCTCGTGCGAGTTCCTCCAGTTCGACGACTGGAACGGAGAGGCGAGACTGTCCTTGAAAGCGATGTGGCCGGACCCTTTCACAGCGTTCGTCGAAGGACTGGCGGTGGGCCAGAGGCTGCAAGGACAGGTCACCAAGTTGGTCCCGTTCGGCGCCTTCGTTCGGGTCGCCGACAACGTTGAGGGGCTGGTTCATCTCCGAGAACTCGCCCCGGCGCCTGTGGAGACTCCGGAGGACGTCCTCCAGGTCGGCGATGAGGTCACGGTCGTCGTCACCGAAATCGACCGGCCCCGGCGCAGGTTGGCTCTCTCCCGACGCCAGGTCTCATGAAGGCGAGGCCTCGGCCCAACCCGCTGAACCCACACGATCACAACACTAGGCGGCACTCCGGCGACGGGTCGAGTCCGTCGAGATGTAGGCCTGCGTCTGGTCGGCGCGTACCGCGTGGTGCATCGGGGCCGCGTTGGCCTGGTCGAGTGCGGAGGCCGTGACGGCGGCCGGGCCGAGGATCACGGTCGCGACCGCGCAGACCACCGCCCAGGGGCCGCGGGCGGACCTGGCCCAACCGGCCGACTTCTCCGTGGTGTTGGTGTGACTGCTGTTCATTTTCCCCACCTCCAGTCAGTGCGTGTGCATGACGATAGGGAGGTTGTTTCGGTGAACCCGGTGAGTTGCCTGCGAGAAACCTGTGAGCGTACGGCGGCCTTGGTCAGGCGCGCAGCGCCGCCCGCACGAGGGCGATGCCGTTGAGCGACACGGGGGTTGAACCCGGTGTCGAAGGCGCCGTCGGGACCAGCCCCGCGCAGCGGCGGCAGATGCCCGTACGCACACCTCGCGGCAACGGGTCGCGGCACTCCCCGCACTCCGCCAGGGTCTCAACCGGCTTGCGTGGAGCGGTAGTTGTTGTCGGAGTCCGGGCTTCCAGGCGGTACTGGACGAGAGCGGCCGGCGAGCGCACGGGGTGGGGCAGGTCGGCGGTGAGGGCCTGGTACAGGTCGGCCTCGGTCGCCCCGCGCGCCTGCCAGCGGGCGACGAGAGGCGTGAGCCGTTCGATCTCACCGGCGCCGAGACGCAGGGCGGGGGTGCGGTCACCCAGGCGGGCAAGGAAGTTCGCGGCGCCGGTCTCCAACTCGCCTTGCGACGCGGGCTGGTTGGGGGTGTTCTCCTCGGTGTTCTCGCCCAAGGGGTATGCGCCGACGGCCTGGTCCGCCCCTGCCCCGACCGGCGGGCCCTGGTCACTCGGATCAGGAGAGGGGCGTACGGTCCCGAACGCGGCGGCGATCTCCTCCGGTGTCGTCAACGCCACGTTGGAGACGAGCACTTGGGTGGACCACTGGCCGGTCTCGGGGTGCTGGCTGCGCCGGGTGTGGAGGTAGCCCTCTTCTTCCAGTTGCCGCCGGGCCTTGCGAACGGCCAGGCGGCCTTCCGGCATCTTCTCGCCGATGGACTGCACGGTCTCCCTCGACCCCTCGGGGAGGGACAGCGCCCACTGGAGGAGTCGTACGGCGGTCCCGTTCAGGCGGGGATGCCGGATGATCTCGTTCGGGGTCTGGGAGAAGAAACGGGCAGGCGGGATAGCATGCTGGAGCATCGCGGTGGACCTCTGATCCACTAGTCGGTGTAGGCCCTCAGATTGGTGTTGGCGCACCGCTGAGGGCCGCTCCGTGTTGACGCACGGAGGGTGAGGACATGACTACTTTAGCGCCGACTGTGCGGCCAAGTTTACGAAAATCATCCATTCGTCCAGCGAAAACACCCCTTGCCGGACCTTGCCGGAGGGACCCTCCCCGCGAAAGTGTGTCACTTCGGGGCAGAGTGTCACACTTCTGTGACCCACCCCCTGGGGCTGGGCGTCTCCGCGCACCACCCAACTTCGACGAGCCAGCGAAAACGCCCGCCCCATCAAGCGAACATCGGCGTTACCAACATCAATGTCAGTAACTTTGATGTCAGGTCTGACGGACCGCGAGTTGGACGAGGTAGCGGCCGACAGCCAGTGGCCGCCTCGCGCAGCGGAACCGACCGCACGGGGCTCGACGCGGCCTACGGCCCAGCGGACCTGGTCGCGGCATGGTCCACCCGGGTCACGCCCCGACGGCAAAACCCACGAACGACGTCCACTCGTCCAACGAAAACGCCAGCGTCGAACCGGACTTGGCCTTCGAGTCACGGACGTGGACCGTGGGTCGGGCTGGTTCCAGGGCGACTTCGAGGCACTCGCCTCCGGCGTCGCCACTGTGGGAGGACTTGCACCATTCCAGCGCGGCTTCAAGGCACTCACCGCCCTGACTACCGCTGTGCGAGGACTTCCGCCACTCCATGGCGACTTCAAGGCAATCACCGCCCGCGTCACCGCTGTACGACGACTTCCGCCACTCCAGCGCGGCTTCAAGACATTGCCCGCCGGCATCCCCGCTGTAGCTGGACTTGAACCACGTCAGATCTGCGGTGCTCACAGTTCGCCCACCAACCCCTCGATCAGCTTCGCGGACTCCCCCGGCGGGAGCGCCTGAGACCGGATCATGCCAAACCGCTGGAACATCGCGCTGACTTCTTCACGATCTTCGACCACCAGGCCCCCGGCCTGACCTTCAACGTACGCGACCCACTCCCGCTTGGGAGTCTCCAGCAGCGTCCACCCACCGTTGAACCCGGCGTGCGCCTCAACGTCCGTCGGCATCACCTGAATCGAGATGTTCCGCTTCTCGCCGAGTTCCAGCAACCGCTCCAACTGCCCCTTGAGAACCGCCCGTCCGCCGATCGGCCGCCTCAACACCCACTCCTCGATGACCAGAGCCAGGGACACGGGCGGCACGCGTGTGAGCAGCGACTGGCGTGCCAACCGGGCCTGCACGCGGTGCTCGATCGTCTCGTCGTCCAACACCGGCACTCGTGCGCTCAGCACGGCCCGCGCGTAATCCTCCGTCTGCACAAGCCCCTTGATGACATGGGTGTCGTACGACCACAGACTGACCGCCTCCGCCTCCCGCTCCACATAGTCGTCGAACCACGACGGATACCTGCGCCGTTCCAGATGCTCCGCCGCCGCATCGATCGCAACCCGAGCGTGCAAGAACTCCCCCGCCCGTGCGATGAATTGCAGGCTCGGCATCCGCTCGCCCCGCTCCACCATCGCCACCTGCGACGCCGAGTACCCCACATGCGCCCCGAACTGCTCCCGCGTACTCCCCTGCGCCTCCCGCAGCGCACGCGAGACCGCCCCGAACATTTTCATGCTCGAAGACCCCTCGACACCGTCCTGCACAGCCAACCCCCTTGCCCGCACACTCCCTTGTGTGCCTCCGAAAGTCCTGTTCAGGCTAGCCACATATAACCCACCGTGAGGGCATGCACACGCAATCGCCCCCTGAAGTGGTGCTCCAACTCCTCGCGGAACCAGAGGGGTTCGCCGCCGCGCGCCAGACCGTCCGGGAGCAGCTCACCGCCTGGGGGTATCCCGAACTCGCCGACGGCGCAGCGCTCTGCGTGACGGAGATGCTCGCCAACGTCCACCGGCACGTGAACTCCCCGGAGTGCGAACTGCGCCTCCGCAGACTCCCGGAAGGCGGGGTTCGGGTGGCCGTCGCCGACCGTTCGCCCGAACTGCCCGTCTGGTACACCGAACCCGACTGGGATACGGAGAGCGGACGGGGCATCTTCCTGATCGCGTCCGTGGCGAGCCAGTGGGGCGTCACGCCCAGGCAGGGCCGACGCGGCAAACAGGTGTGGACGGAGTTCACAGCAGTGAAGTCTTGACCCGCCCGGTGAACCCCGGCTTACGGTGGCCGCCGCCGAACAGGAGCGTCGTGCCCATGACCAGCCCGTACGTGAAGGGGATCACCCGCGAGGAACACCTCGGCCATCTCCGGCTGCACCCGGACGCGAGCCATCTCCAGATCCCCGAGTGGGCCGACGTGAAGCCCGACTGGACGGCGGAGAGCGTCGGTTGGTTCGAGGGGGACGCGCTGACCGCCGTAGCGCTCGTGCTGTACCGGGCGTTCCCCGGCACCGGGCGCTGTCTCGCCTACCTCCCCGACGGCCCCGCGATCGACTGGCACAGCCAGCGCCCGGAACGGTACCTGGACCCCCTGATCGCGCACTTGGAGAAGGAGGGCGCGTTCTCGGTCCGTATAGGCCCGCCGCTCGTCGTACGCCACTGGGACGCGGCCACCGTCGCGGCGGGCGTCGCCGACCCCTCCGTACGGCATCTGCGCGACCTGCCGACGGACGGCATCGACGGCTACGCGCTGGACGCGGCGGAGCGGCTCCGGCACCTCGGGTGGCGGCGGTGCAAGGAGGAGGACGGCAGCGGATTCGGCCTCGGACAGCCGCGCTACGGCTGCCAAATCCCCTTGTCCGGCCGGTCGGTGAACGAACTGCGCGCCGCCCTCTCCCCCCACTGGTTGCAGTCGCTCCAGACAGCGGAAGCCGGCGGCGTCGGGGTCTTCTGGGGCTCGGCGGACGACCTGCCCGCGTTCCACCGCCTGTACCGGGCGACAGCCGAGCGCGACGGCTTCAAGCCCCGCCCCCTCGACTACTTCCGCCGCATGTGGCAGGCCTTGAACGCCGAGGAGCCCGATCGCCTGCGCATCTATCTCGCCGAGTACGACGACGAGGTCCTGTCCTCCGCCCTGATGATCAGCGCCGGCCCCCGCGTCTGGCACTCCTACCCCGCCTCCGGCCGCCGGGGCCGCGAACTCCGCCCCAGCAGCCTCCTGTTGTGGCGCATGCTCTGCGAGGCCCTGGACTCCGGCGCGGACACGTACGACCTCCGCTCCATCACCCCGTCCCTGATCGCCGACGACCGCCTAGTCGGCCGCCTCCTCTTCAAGACCGGCGCGGGCGGCCGAGCAGTGGAGTACCTCGGCGAATGGGAACGCCCGATAGGAACCCAAGGCAAGGTCCTGCAACGGGCGTTGAGCATCTATCTCGGCCGCAGATAAGAGCGCCCCAAAGGGGCGCGGGGGCTGACGCTTGGATGGCGGCGCAGCCGCCTTCAAGGGGCGCGGGGAACTGCGCGACCAGCCCCCACCGGACCCGCACCCGACACTCAACCCTCACCGCCCCTGCAACCGCGCCGCCACCCCCCGAACCTCCGGAAGCCGAGCCAACAACGCCGCCCCCGGACAACTCGTCATGTACCCGTCCTTGTGCCCCGCCAGCGCAGGCAGCACCGCCGTCGCCCCCCTGACGTACCGACTGAGGCTGTTACTGGACACCAGCCGCGCCTTCGCCCGCGGGTCCACATCCGCGAGCCCCAGCTTCCACGCGGCCAGCGCGGCGATCGCATCGGTCATCACCTTCGGCACAGCCATCCCCGCGGTGAACGTCCCGATCGCCGCGATCCCCGCCGTACGGTGATTGAACCCCTGCGTGTGCGCCCCCGTGACGGCCCGGTCGACACCCCCCGCCCGCCCCTCGTAGATCGTCCCGCAGTGGTCGACGAGGAAGTTGTACCCGATGTCGTCCCAGTCCCGGACCCCGGTCTGGCCGGCGTACAGGTAGCGGATGATGCGAGGCGCGTCCGCGCAGTCGTACCCGTTCGGCGAGTCCGTGTGGTGGACGAAGACGGCGACGACCTTGTCGTCGTAGCGCGGCGGCGGCTGCGCGTGCCGGGAGAGGGCGTCGAGCCAGGCCGAGCGCGGCACGATGTGCGGCTTGGGCGCGGTGTGCGCAAGGGCGGCGGGCCGGGCCGCGACGGGTGGCCGTGCGGCGGCGGTCGTGGCCCTGCGCCCGATGCCGTTCGCGCACAGGGCCAGTACCAGGACGGCGGCGAGACCGGGCAGGCAGGCCAGCAGAACGACCGCCGTGCGCGGTATTCGTACCCGCGGCCGTCGTCTTCGTGCACCCGGTGTTCTTCTCAGGACACGCATGGTGACACTCTCGGCCGGAAACGCTCGGTCCGCGATGTGTGCTGTGCCACCCGGTGGAACCATCGTCCTGGTCCAGCACGTTTCTGGGGGTACACGCACGCGTGGTGGGTTCACGGGGACCACGCGCGCGTAACTGATCAGTGGGCCCGTTCCTCGCGTACTAAGGGTTCCGAGAGAAAGGCGGCTCCGTGGACCTGCTCGACCTGCTGTTGGTGCTGGTGATCCTCGCCTACGCGGCGTCCGGATACCGGCGCGGCCTCGTCGCCGGATGTGTGTCGCTCGCCGGGTTCGTGGGCGGTGCGGTCATCGGCGTGTGGGTGCTGCCGTGGGTGATGGACCTGGTGACTCCGGGGACGACGACGGCGACGGTGACCGCCGTGCTCACGGTGCTGACCCCGGCGGTGGTCGGGCACGAACTGGCGGGGCGGCTCGCGCTGAAGCTGCGCAAGGAGCTGGACCAGGGGCCGCTGCGGGTGGCCGACGGGATCGGCGGGGCCGCGGCGAACTCGGTGGCCGTGATGATCGTCGCGTGGGTGGCCGCGAGCGTCCTGGGCGCGTCCTCGTCGGCGACGGTCACGACGGCGATCCAGGACTCGAAGCTGCTGGGCAGCGTGCAGAAGCTGATGCCGGACACGACCCCGACATGGTTCTCGCACGCCACCTCCGCGCTCACCGAGGCGGGCTTCCCGCAGGTCTTCAACCCCTTCGAGAACGAGTCGACGGCCGAGGTCGCCAAGCCCACCGGCGACAGCGTGACGGCCGCCGCGACGAACGCCTCCAAGCGGAGCACGGTCAAGATCGAGGGCTCCTCGGGCACTCAGGGCCGCGAGGGCAGCGGCTTCGTGTACGCCCCGCAGCACGTGATGACCAACGCGCACGTGGTGGCCGGCATCGACGACCCGACCGTCCGCATCGGCGGGGTCGGGCGGTCGTACGAGGCACGGGTGGTTCTCTTCGACCCGCAGAAGGACGTCGCCGTGCTGTACGTGCCGGGGCTGTCCGCGCCGGTGCTGAGCTTCGACGACAGCGCGGCCCGCGGCGACTCGGCCGTGGTCGCCGGCTATCCCCAGGACGGCGACCTGAACCTCCAGGCCGCGACCGTCGCCAACCGCGTGAACGCGACCGGCCAGAACATCTACAACAACGGGACGGTCACCCGCGAGATCTACTCGATCCGCTCCACGGTCCGCCCCGGCAACTCCGGCGGCCCCCTCCTCACCACTGGCGGCAAGGTCTACGGCGTCGTCTTCGCCCGCTCCACCTCGGACAACGAGACGGGGTACGTCCTGACGGCCGACGAGGTCTCCGGGGACGCGCGACGGGCGGCGACCGCGACGGCCCAGGTGGACACGGGCGACCTGGTCACGTCGTAGGCACAACAGGTCACAGCGCGCGGCCCATGAAGACGTCGTCGACGTACTTCCCGTCGAGCAGGAACTCCTCGGGCAGTACGCCCTCGACGGCGAAGCCCTCGGCCTCGTAGAGCTTCCGGGCCGGGGTGTTGTGCCCGAGCACGCGCAGGGTGAGCCGGCGTGCGCCCCTGCGCCGCGCCTCCTCGACGGCGGCCCGGATCAGCGCCCGGCCGACCCCGTGCCCGCGCGCCTCGTCGGCGACGGCGAGCCCCTGGATCTGCCGGACGTGCGCGTTGCAGGCCAGCTCGGTGGGAAAGGCCAGCCTGATGTAGCCGACGATCCGGCGGTCCAGTTCGGCGACCAGATGGTCGTCGGGCGCGTGCCGGGCGTCGAAGAAGGGGGCGTACGGCGGCTGCGGGCGGGGCATGACCGCGTGCAGGTGGGACCAGGTGGCGCGGTCCAGTGCGCCCAGTTCCTCGTCGTCGTCGGGCAGGGCTGTGCGTATGTTCGGCTCGGACATGTGGGCCAGGGTACGGCGGGGTCGGCGCGGTCCTCATGGGGGTTTTATGGATCAACGAGGCAGGATGGACGCCATGGAACGCTCGCGAATCGCGGTGACCGGCGCCTCCGGTCTCATCGGCAGCGCACTGGTCCGGTCCCTGACCGCGGACGGGCACGAGGTGGTGCGCCTGGTGCGGCACGGCGCCCGGGGCGCGGACGAGGTGTGCTGGGACCCCGAGGGGCAGTACGTCGACGCGGCCGGACTCGACGGCTGTGACGCCGTGGTCAACCTCGCCGGTGCCGGGGTCGGCGACCACCGCTGGACGGACGCCTACAAGAAGACCGTCCGCGACAGCCGCGTCCTCGGCACGGCGGCCCTCGCGGAGGCCGTGGCCGCGCTGGACCGGCCGCCGCGGGTGTGGGTGAACGGCAGCGCGATCGGCTTCTACGGAGAGACCGGCGACCGTGCCGTGGACGAATCGGCGCCTCCTGGGGACGGCTTTCTGCCCTCGCTGTGCACGGAGTGGGAGGAGGCGACGGCGCCGGTGCAGGAAGCGGGCGTACGGACGGTGTTCGCGCGGACCGGGCTGGTCGTGGCGCGCGAGGGCGGGGCGTGGGCCAAGCTGTTCCCCCTCTACAAGGCGGGACTTGGGGGACGGTTCGGGAACGGGCGGCAGTACTGGTCGTTCGTCGCGCTGCACGACGAGGTGGCGGCGATCCGGCATCTCATCGACACCGACGGGCTGTCCGGCCCCTTCAACCTCACCGCGCCGAACCCGGTGACGAACGGTGAGATCGCGGCGGCGATGGGCCGCGTGCTGCGCCGCCCGTCCCTCTTCACGGTGCCGGCGCCCGCGCTGAAGCTGGTGCTCGGCGAGATGTCGGGGGATGTGCTGGGGAGTCAACGGGTGCTGCCGAAGCGGCTGTTGGAGTCGGGGTTCACGTTCGCGTTCCCGGAGATCGAGGGAGCGATCCGGGCGGCGCTGTGAGCGTCCGAGACCCCCGGGGCATCCGATGACGCCCGACGACGCCCGATAGTGACGCTCGGCGCCCGTATGCGACCGCCGTGCGACCGTGCCCTGCGTATGCGCGACTGCCCTTGACCGATCACGGCCCTAACCTCGACCCGAACTCGGGTATCCCTGGAGGCTGTTGGGGGCATGACGACTCCACCGGCCGCGCAACCTCTAGGAGGGGCACGTGCTTGAGCCCGCGTACCAGGCGGACGTCGTCGTCGTGGGAGCCGGGGTCGCCGGACTCGCCGCGGCGCATCGGCTGATCAGCGCAGGAGTAACGACCGCAGTCCTGGAGGCCGCCCCTTACGTGGGGGGCCGTATGTCGACCGAGAAGGTCGACGGGTTCCGGCTCGACCGGATCGGACAGTTCCTGTCCACCTCGTACCCCGAACTACGCCTGACCCCGGGCCTCGACGCCCTGGTGCTGCGCGCCTTCGCCCCGGGGGTCCTCCTCCACAGCGACGGCCGCCACCACCACGCGGGCACCCCGGCGCCCGGAGGGAGCGCACGGGGCGCATTCCACGCCGTACGCGCCCTGGCGAGCGCCCCTCGGGTGGGGGCGGTACGGAAGGGCCCTCTGTGGGGCGGGCCGGTGACACGGGGACGGCCCGGCTTCTCGTGGGGCGGCCCGGTCGCAAGGGGCCGCGGGGGCGCCTCCTGGGCCGCGGCGGCACCCGGGGGCGGCGCGAACACCACCCGGGACAGGGCGGTCACCGCCGGGAGCGGGGCGACACTCAGGAACCCGGCGGGAGTCTCCGAGGGCGGGGCGACATCCCGGGACCGAACAAACACCCCCACGCAAGAGCCCATCCCCGGGAACGGGACAGGATCCCCCGGCGGCGCCTCCGCGCCCGAGGACCGCACGGGAAGTTCCATGGGCGCCGTCGCCTCCAAGGGTCGGACCGCGCCCCTGGGCGGGCTGACCGGCGCATCCTGGGAGGCGCTCAAAACGCGGGCAGGCTCACCGCTCAGGGACCGTGCGGGAGCCTCCCGGAACCGGGCGGACTCCTCCTGGGGCGGACCCACGGTCAAGGATCGGGGTGCGGTCACCCCGGGTTCCCCGACCGTGCCCAGGCCCCGCTCCACCGCCCCCCTCGGCGGCCCCGTCGACCAGGCCCGGCTCGGCACCGCGCTGACGCGGCTCGCGGGCACGCCCGTCGAACGCCTGCTGTCCCGGCCCGAGTTGGCGGCCGGGCAGGCGCTCGCGGCACGCGGAGTACCCGCGCGGACCATCGACGGGTTCCTGCGCCCCCTGCTCGCCGCGCTGCTCTGCGACCCGGAGTTGACGACCTCCAGCCGCTGCGCGGACCTCGCGCTGCGGGCCTTCGCGGGCGGGCGGCTGTGTCTGCCGGAGGGGGGCGCGGAGATGCTGCCCGAGGTGCTCGCCGCCGCGCTGCCGCCGGGCACCGTGCACACCGGCGTGCGCGTGACGGCCGTATCGACGACATCGGTGACCACGGCCGAGCACGGCGAGATCCGTTGCCGGGCGGTCCTGGTCGCGACGGACGCGCGCGCGGCGGCCGAACTCCTGCCCGGCCTGCGCGTACCGGACTTCCACCCGGTGACGGTGGTCCACCACACGACCGACGACCCGCCCACGACCGGAGCCGCCCTCCTCCTGGACTCCGACCGCGGCGGCCCGGTCGCCCACACCGCGATCGTCAGCGAGGTCGACCCGAGCCGAGCCCCGGCCGGCCGCGCCCTCGTCTCCTCGACCGTCCTGGGCCCTCCCCCACCGGACGTCGACACCGCCGTACGCATGCACCTGTCGCGCCTCTACGGCACCTCGACCACCCGTTGGGAGACCCTCGCCGTCCACCACACCCCCACGGCGGTCCCCGTCATGCGCCCACCGCACGATCTACGGCGCCCCGTACGCCTGTTGGCCGGCCTGTACGTGTGCGGCGACCACCGGGACACGAGCACGGTTCAGGGGGCTCTGCACTCCGGCCACCGGGCATCGTCCGCGATCCTGGCGGACCTGGGCGCGGCGGCCTCGATGCACCGAGCAGACCCGATCCCGACAACACAGGCGGCCTGAATTCCCTCAGGGGCGCGGGGAACTGCGCGGCCGGCCACGACGGCGCCGCGCAGTCCCACCCACCCCAGCTCACCCGTACGCGGCGACCTTGTCGCGATACCCCCGAACCGGCGCCGCATCCTTGTACGGCTCAAGCCGCCGCTCAAAGTCCCGCACATACTCCACAGCCCGAACCGACCGCATCTCCGCCGCCTGCCCCGCCGCCTCAGCCCCCAACGCACACGCCTGATCAAGCTCCCCGAGCCCAAGCCGGGCGGAGGCAAGAACGACCCGGCAGAACAACCGACTTCGGGCAAACGCGGGCGCCCGCAACTGCAACGACCGCTCCGCATGCTGGGCAGCCGCCCGGAACTGCTGAAGATCCCGATGCGCGTGCCCGAACTCGTCGGCAAGCTGCGCCTCGTCGAAGAACCGCGCCCAGTAAGGCACTTCGTCCCCCGCCCGCGCCGTCTCAAGGGCGCGCTCGGCCCGCACCAGCGCAGACGTACACGCCCGCACCTCCCCCAGCACCCCGTGCGCCCGCGCCTCCACGGAGTGCAACAGCGCCTGCACGACAGGCGGCGCACTGGTCCCGACCCCCTGCTGGGCGACCCGCGCGAGCTGTACGGCCTCGCGCCCGTGCCCGAGGTAGACGGCCTGCCGACTCATGGTCATGAGCACGTAGGAGCCGTAGGCCCGGTCCCCCGCGGCCTGCGAGAGCCGCAGCGCCTGCACGAAGTACCGCTGCGCGAGCCCGTGCGCCGCGATGTCGTACGACGTCCAGCCCGCGAGCCGGGTGAGGTCGGCCGCCGCCGCGAACAGGCGCCGGCCGGTCTGCTCGCCGTAGGTGCCGCGCAGCATCGGCTCGGTCTCGTGCTCCAGGTAGCGCACGAGGGCCTGGCGGGCGTGGCCGCCGCCGTAGGCGTTGTCGAGGGTGCGGAAGAGTTCGCCGACCGAGCGGAGGGCGGAGATGTCGCCGCCGGTGACCTTCTGGCCGGGGCCGCGCTCGCCTTGGCCGCGCTGGCGGGGTACGGCGGGGCGGCCCTGCGGGGGCACGCGGTTGGCGGGTTCGGCGCGGCCCACACGGTCGTCGGCGCGGCCGATGAGCCAGTCCCGGCTGGGCACCACGAGCCCGGCCGGGGTGAAGGCGATCTTGCGGAGCTCGGCGTGGCTGCCGGAGTCCTTGCGCCACAGCCCGCTGACGATGTCGACGGCCTCCTCGGGGGTCGCGGCGAATTCGAGCCCGGCGTACACCGGCGCGCAGGCATCGAGCCCGAGGTCCTGGGCGGTGAGCCGGCGGCCGAGCCGGCGGGTGAAGACCTCGGCGATGAGGGCGGGCGTGGTGCCTCTGGGCTGCTGTCCGCGCAGCCACCGGGTGACGGATGTCTTGTCGTATCTGAGATCGAGTCCGTGCTCCAGACCGAGCTGGTCCACGCGACGGGCGAGACCTGCGTTGGAGAACCCCGCTTCTGCGATGAGCGCGGCGAGCTGACGGTTGGGAGTGCGCTGCGCGGGTCGTTCCGTCATCTGCGGTGCGGTCTCCTGCCTTTCGGGCCCCAGCAGGGGCCGATGCGGCCACTGCCTGCCCGGATTGCCTGTGAGCAGCCCTTTTGGCCTCGTGAACGGCGCGAATGTAGCGGAGCGTAAGCATCCCGTCGCACATTCCGACGTGCATTCATCCGATCGTGTGAGGATTGGTCGTAGGGCTGACGGTCCCGGCCGCCCGGTGGGCTGTCAGCGGTCGGTCGTACAGTGGCGTAGGCATGTTTCGTGCCTTACGACTCATAGGTGCTGCTGAGGAGGCGCTTGCCGTGGGTGAGTTGCGGTTCGTCCGGATGGGCTTCGGCGCGGAGGCCGTCGAGTACCAGGAGGCGTGGGACGAGCAGCGCCGGGTGCACGCGGCCCGCTTCGCGGACGAGGTCCCCGACACCGTGCTGCTCCTGGAGCACCCGCCGGTCTACACGGCCGGCCGCCGCACGCAGGACAACGAGCGCCCGCTGGACGGCACTCCGGTGATCGACGTGGACCGCGGCGGCAAGATCACCTGGCACGGCCCCGGCCAGCTCGTCGGCTACCCGATCCAGCAGCTGCCCCGCCCGGTGGACGTCGTCGCGCACGTACGACGGCTGGAGGAGGCGCTGATCCGGGTGTGCGCGGAGTTCGGCGTGGAGACCAGCCGGGTCGAGGGGCGCAGCGGGGTCTGGATCCTCGGCGACCCGGTCGATCAACGCCCGTCGATCGGCGGCCTGTCCCTCGACTTCGACCCCCGCCTGCAGGACGAGGAGTTCGACCCGCGGATGAACGGCCCGGAGTACGCCCCGTCGAACGCCGGCCAGCGCCGCGAGGACCGCAAGATCGCCGCGATCGGCATCCGCGTCGCCAAGGGCGTGACGATGCACGGCTTCGCCCTGAACGTGAACCCGGACAACCGCTGGTTCGACCGCATCATCCCGTGCGGGATCCGCGACGCGGGCGTCGCCTCCCTGGCCGCCGAGCTGGGCCGGGACGTGACGATCGGCGAGGTGCTGCCGGTGGTGGAACAGCATCTGAAGGACGTACTGGAGCACGCGGATCTGAAGCCCCGGGAGATCGAGAAGGCGACCGCCTGACCCGGGAATGTGACTTTCCGCTCTGAGGTTGGCCTCAAGGCGGGGGTCGGAAATCACGGGCGTACCCTGGTGTACGCCGAAGAATCGAAGCTACAGGGAGCCGATGTGTCCGCAGTCGCACCCGACGGACGCAAGATGCTGCGCCTGGAGGTCCGGAACGCCCAGACCCCCATCGAGCGCAAGCCCGAGTGGATCAAGACCCGGGCGAAAATGGGTCCCGAGTACACGAAGATGCAGGCGCTCGTGAAGAGCGAGGGTCTGCACACGGTCTGCCAGGAAGCCGGCTGCCCCAACATCTACGAGTGCTGGGAGGACCGCGAGGCGACCTTCCTCATCGGCGGCGACCAGTGCACGCGGCGCTGCGACTTCTGCCAGATCGACACCGGCAAGCCCGAGGCCCTGGACCGCGACGAACCGCGCCGGGTCGGCGAGTCCGTCGTCACCATGGACCTGAACTACGCCACGATCACCGGCGTCGCCCGCGACGACCTGGAGGACGGCGGAGCCTGGCTGTACGCCGAGACGGTCCGCCAGATCCACCAGCAGACGGAGTCCCGCGAGGCCGGCCGCACCAAGGTCGAACTCCTCGCCCCGGACTTCAACGCGGTCCCGGAGCAGCTCGCCGAGGTCTTCTCGTCCCGCCCCGAGGTCTTCGCGCACAACGTCGAGACGGTCCCCCGCATCTTCAAGCGCATCCGCCCCGGCTTCCGCTACGACCGCTCGCTCAAGGTCATCACCGAGGCCCGCGACTACGGCCTGGTCACCAAGTCGAACCTGATCCTCGGCATGGGCGAGACTCGCGAGGAGGTCAGCGAGGCGCTGCGCCAACTGCACGAGGCGGGCTGCGAGTTGGTCACCATCACGCAGTACCTGCGGCCGTCCGTACGGCACCACCCCGTGGAGCGCTGGGTGAAGCCGCACGAGTTCGTCGAGCTGAAGGAGGAGGCCGACCAGATCGGCTTCTCCGGTGTCATGTCCGGCCCGCTGGTGCGCTCTTCGTACCGCGCCGGGCGCCTGTACCAGATGGCGATCGAGAAGCGCGGCGCGTACGTGGCCTCGCAGGCGGTGTGACCCCGCCTCACCCCAGCCCGCCTACGGCTGTGTGAATTCGCGCACAAGTGGCTACTCGCGGGTAGCACCACGCTACGACGCGGTCCTGACCGTCCTCCCAGTTGAGGGCGTCCATCAGGGCCGTGTCAGCGTTTGGGCCCCGCGCATCAAGGCTTCATTGGCGTTTGACCGGTCGGTCACGCCCTGGTAACACCAAACAGTGACACTGGGTTTACAGCACGTAGACCCATACCCAGAGCCGTTCCGAGGGGGGACCTCCACGATGCAGGCCGCGCCCGTCCGTGCCACCGCCATCCCGTCCGTCACCGACGCCCTGCGCGCGGTCGAGTCGCTGCTGCTGAGCAGCGGCCAGCGCACCGCCCGCCGCAACGCCTGGACCTCCGTCCTGGAGGACCGCCGCCGCGCCAAGGACCGGGTCGAGGCACAGCTCGTCATCGAGCAGGCCCTGATCTCGCACTCCTGAATCCCCACCCTGCGGGCACCACCGTCGTCGGCGCTCCCGCGGGCACGTAGACTTCCCCGCATGGCGAGGAAGGACACGACAGCGGAAAACGCTGCGAACCCCGGGCGACTCAAGCAGATCGCTCTGACGTACAAGATGACGCGCAAGGCCGACAAGACGATCGGTCTTGTACTCGCGGCTGTCGGAATTGCCACCTTCGGTGTCTTCCTCGCGATCGGCTTCTTGCTCGGTCACCCCATCTATCTGGGCATTCTCGGCCTGCTGCTCGCCTTCCTCGCGGCGGCGATCGTCTTCGGACGACGCGCCGAGCGGGCGGCCTTCGGGCAGATGGAGGGCCAGCCGGGCGCGGCCGCGGCGGTACTGGACAACATCGGCCGGGGCTGGACGACGACTCCGGCGGTGGCGATGAACCGCAGCCAGGACGTGGTGCACCGCGCGGTCGGCAAGGCCGGCATCGTCCTGGTCGCCGAGGGCAACCCGAACCGGGTGAAGTCCCTCCTGGCCGCCGAGAAGAAGAAGATGAACCGCATCGTCGCGGACGTCCCGGTGCACGACGTGATGGTCGGCACGGGCGAGGGTCAGATCCCGCTGAAGAAGGTCCGCACGACGATGCTGAAGCTCCCACGCGTCCTGACCGGCCCGCAGGTGACGGCGACCAACGACCGCCTGCGCGCGATGGGCGACCTGATGAGCAACATGCCACTGCCAAAGGGCCCGATGCCGAAGGGCATGAAGCTGCCCAAGGGCGGCGGCGGCAAGGCCCGCTGAGCCCCCGTACACACGGTTTCTACGACGGAGGGGGCGCCCGGATCTGATCCGGGCGCCCCCTCCGTCGTAAGCCGATCCCGGTCAGGCCAAGGTCCTGAACCCCCGGTCGTAATACACCATCGGGGACCCCTCCCCCAGTCGCACGCCCGTCACCCGGCCGATCAGGACCGTATGGTCCCCGGCCGGGTGACGTGCGTGGGCGGTGCAGTCCAGTTCGGACAGCGCGCGGTCGACCGTGGGCAGGCCGTCGGGGCTGGTGCGCAGGCCGCCGGAGGCGAACTTGTCGCTGCCCTTGGTCGCGAAGCGCACGGCGAGCGGCCGGTGGTCCGGGGCGAGCACGCTCACGGCGAACCGGTCGCAGTGCCCGAACGACGGCGCCGAGTCGGCGGAGTTCGCCAGACAGACCAGAACCATCGGCGGCTCCAGCGAGACCGAGCAGAAGGAACTGGCGGTGAAGCCGCGCGGGGTTCCGTCCTCGCAGCACGTGGTGACGACCACGACACCGGAGGGGAAGCGGGCCATCGCGGCCCGGAACTCCTCGGGCACCACAGCCGCTCGTTCTCGTACTTCTTCGAGTACTTCCTGACGCTCCGGCATGACGGTGCACCACCTGTCGGGCCTCACGGAGACCACCGCGGGTTCAGCAGCCTCGGGCCAGCCTCGGACGCGGCTCACCGACAGTGATCGGGACCGCCATCCGGGTCCAGATCGACTATGCGGGCAGGGCCTCGGACCGGCAACCGGGGCGGGGGCGGGGGCGGGGGAACGGATCGGCGCACCGGCAGCCTAGGTAGGGGCCGAGATCGGAGCCCGGCCGAGGCCGGGATTCCGACCGAGACCGGCGCACCGGCAACCAGCCGGGGCCAGCCCGGGGTCGGAGTCGCGCCGGGGCCAGCGCCCTGCCGGGACCGGAGCCAGCCCGTGGGCAGAGACAGCCCGGGATCGGAGCCACGCCCAGGCCAACGCCCAGGCCAACGCCCAGGCCAACGCCGGAGCCGGCCCGAGAACGGAGCCAACCCGACGCCAAAGCCAAGCCCGAACCAGAGCCGTGCCAGAGCCCGATCAGCGCACCGCGCCCACCCCCCGCTCGTCCCCCGACATCGCCCACGCCCCGTAAGCCGCCCCGGTCGTCTCGAAGGACAGGGCGACATGCGACGCGGCGCAGTTCACGTCGCGCCAGAAACGCTGGACCGGGTCGGACGACGACTGGCCGGATGTGCCGCCGGCGCGGAAGACGCGGTCCACCGCCGAGACCAACAGCTCCACCGCCAGCGCCAGGTCACGGGCGCCCCGGACCGCGACCTCGCCGCCCGGTGGGCATTCCTGCGTGCCGTCCGCGACCGCCGCCGTACGCAGGATCAGGAGTTCGGCGGCGTCCACCTCGGCGGCCGAGCGGGCCAGCGCGACCTGGGTCGAGGGCTTCTCGCCCACGGCCTGCCCGCGGCGGTCGACGCGTGCACCGGTCCGCGCGATCCAGGCCCGCAACGCGCCCCGGGCCGCGCCGACCAGCGGGGCGGCGAACGGCAGGGCGTTCACGGCGTGCATCGGGACGATGTGGCAGCGGGCGTCCGAGGCGGGAGCCTGGCCCGCGTGCACCACCGAGCGGGCCAGGGTGCGGTGTTCCGGTACGAAGACGTCGGACAGGAGCAGGGTGTCGCTGCCGGTTCCACGCATTCCCACGGTGAACCAGCTGTCCTCGATCGAGAAGTCCGCCCGCGGCACGGCGAAGAACCGCACCTCGGGCCGCGCCTCGGGGTCCACCGGTCCCTCCGCGGGTACCGCCGCGCAGGCCAGTGCCCAGTCGGCGAAGTGCACCCCGCTGATGTACTTCCACTCACCGCTCAGCCGCCAGCCGCCGGCCACGGGCTCCGCCTTGCCGGACGGCATGAGCGCGCCGGCCAGCAGGGCATCCGGGCCGTCCGCCCAGATCTCCGCCTGACCCTCGGCGGGGAGGAACGCCGCGTACCGCCCGGCGTACGCGGCCAGCGAGGCGGCCCAGGAGGCGGAGGTGCAGCCCTCGCCCACCAGGCCGACCGCAGCGGTCAGTTCGGAGAAACCACCGGCCTCGCCGCCATGGGCCACCGGTACGAAGTGCCGCGCGAAACCGGCGTCCAGCACCGCCCGGACCACCTGCGGCGAGAGTCGCCGCGCGGTCTCCGCCTCGTCCGTGTGCCGGGCCGCGATCTCGGCGACCCCCGGCGCCCGGGTCACGATCGTCGACTTGTCGCCTTGCGGCATCCTGGCCACCACCTCCGTCGGGAACAGGGAGTGTCCCCGGCCGGACCCGCCCTCGACCGCACCCCGGGCCGAGACCACCCGACCGGCACGGAAAAGAGGCACCGGCACAGCAGAAGGGGGCGCCCAGATCGCTCCGGGCGCCCCCTTGGCCGTACGACCACTGCTTCCTCAGTCGTACGACTACTGCTACTGCTACTGCTTCCTTCTAGATCCGTACCTCGCTAGATCCGTACCTCGACCGTGCGCGCGAACCGGTCGTGCAGCCCGCGCCCGTCCCGGTCCCAGATCAGGGCCGGGATCGCGATGCACAGGAGGGCGGTGCGGAGCAGGATGCGGAGGGGGTTGGGGCGGCCGGAGTCGAGGGCGTACACGCGGAGGCCGAAGAGGCGCTTGCCCGGGGTGAAGCCGATCGTGCCGACCGTGAGGGCGCTCAGGACGAAGAAGACGAGGAGGGCCCAGTTGCCGGTCGCGCCCGGCTTGTAGCCGTGGGTGAGCAGGCCGTATGCGATCAACAGGCACAGGGCCCAGTCGACGGCGAGGGCGCCGAGGCGGCGGCCCGGGCGGGCGATCGAGCCGGGGCCGTGCTCGGGCAGACCGAGCTGCTCGCCGCGGTAGCCGAAGTCGACACCTGCTCGTTCCGCGGCCTCGCGGGGCCCGGAGAGCCATGAGCCGATTGCATCCCTGTTGTCCACCCGTCCACGGTACTGCCCGCGTTCTGCCATGCGGACAGGAGGGGCCAGCGGGCCCAAGACCGGTTAACTTGGGCGAAACAAATGGGTCACGCTGGAGAAATCCCCCGTCCCTAAGGTCGGGTCCAGCGTGTGCCACCGCACTGGCCGCACGAACGAACTACCACCCCGGCACGGACGGTCGGGAGTAGGAGGAGCTGGATGTTCCAGAACGCCGACGAGGCCAAGAAGTTCATCGCGGACGAGGACGTCAAGTTCGTCGACGTCCGATTCTGCGATCTGCCGGGTGTGATGCAGCACTTCACGCTGCCGGCGACGGCCTTCGACCCGGACGAGGAACTCGCCTTCGACGGCTCCTCGATCCGCGGCTTCCAGGCCATCCACGAGTCCGACATGGCGCTCCGCGCCGACCTGTCGACCGCGCGCGTGGACCCCTTCCGCCGCGACAAGACGGTCAACATCAACTTCTTCATCCACGACCCGATCACGGGCGAGCAGTACTCCCGTGACCCGCGCAACGTGGCGAAGAAGGCGGAGGCGTACCTCGCCTCGACCGGTATCGCGGACACCGCGTACTTCGGTCCCGAGGCCGAGTTCTACGTCTTCGACAGCGTGCGCTTCGACACCAAGGCGAACGAGTCCTTCTACCACATCGACTCCGAGGCGGGCGCCTGGAACACCGGTGCGGTCGAGGACAACCGCGGTTACAAGGTCCGCTACAAGGGTGGCTACTTCCCGACCCCGCCGGTCGACCACTTCGCCGACCTGCGTGCGGAGATCTCCCTGGAGCTGGCCGCGTCCGGCCTCCAGGTCGAGCGCCAGCACCACGAGGTGGGCACCGCCGGCCAGGCCGAGATCAACTACAAGTTCAACACGCTGCTCGCCGCGGCCGACGACCTCCAGCTCTTCAAGTACATCGTGAAGAACGTGGCCTGGCGCAACGGCAAGACCGCGACCTTCATGCCGAAGCCGATCTTCGGTGACAACGGCTCGGGCATGCACGTCCACTCGTCGCTGTGGGCGGGCGGCACCCCGCTCTTCTACGACGAGGCCGGCTACGCGGGTCTGTCGGACATGGCCCGCTACTACATCGGCGGCATCCTCAAGCACGCCCCGTCGCTGCTCGCGTTCACCAACCCGACGGTGAACTCGTACCACCGCCTGGTGCCGGGCTTCGAGGCGCCGGTCAACCTGGTGTACTCGCAGCGCAACCGCTCCGCCGCGATGCGCATCCCGATCACGGGCTCCAACCCGAAGGCCAAGCGCGTCGAGTTCCGCGCGCCCGACTCCTCCGGCAACCCGTACCTCGCCTTCTCCGCGCTCCTCCTGGCGGGCCTGGACGGCATCAAGAACAAGATCGAGCCGGCCGAGCCGATCGACAAGGACCTCTACGAGCTGGCCCCCGAGGAGCACGCGGGCGTCGCCCAGGTCCCGACCTCCCTCCCGGCCGTCCTCGACCGCCTTGAGGCCGACCACGAGTTCCTCCTCGCGGGCGACGTCTTCACGTCCGACCTGATCGAGACGTGGATCGACTTCAAGCGCACGAACGAGATCGCACCGCTCCAGCTGCGCCCGCACCCGCACGAGTTCGAGCTGTACTTCGACGTGTGATCCAACCGATCGAACCGATCGTCGGGTGCCCCCGTCTCTCTTCGGAGAGGCGGGGGCACCGTCGTACGCGGACTGGTTCACGCAGACTGTTCTCCGGGCATCGACGGTCGTTGTGCCGGGGAGTGTCGTCGGGGTCATCGTGTTGTTGGGGTACGTCAACTTCCGGGCGCCGTACTAGAGCTGGACGCAGGAGGGAGGGCTCGCCGAGCCTCGGTTCGCGATCGCCCTGTGTCATCACGACGGGCGGTATGTGTTGACGCGGCGGATACGGGAGGCCGGGCTTCCCGGCCGACCTGCGTCCTCGTGCGCTCATCGGATTCTCAGGGACCTTTTGCTCCGCCTAGGGCCGATCGGGACCACTTCATGGGAAGGGGCGGGTGCACACTGGGCGGTGGGACGAGTGCCTGACTGCGGGGTGATGGCAGATGCAGAGCCGCTTCCGGAGCGACCGGCGGTTGACCATACGTATGGGTCTGACGCTGTTCCTGCTCGGGCTGTTGTACGTGGCGTTCGTGGCCGCGCTGATCGTGTTGCTGAAGTCCTGGGTGCTGGTCGTGGTGCTGGCGGGCGGGCTGCTCGTCGCGCAGTACTGGTTCTCCGACCGGATCGCGCTGTACGCGATGCACGGGCGGATCGTGGAGCGGGAGGAGTATCCCGAGCTGCACGGTGTGATCGACCGGCTGTGTGCCGTCGCCGATATGCCGAAACCTGTCGTCGCCGTTTCCGACATCGACATGCCCAACGCCTTCGCCACCGGGCGGAACGCCGACCACGCCGTCGTCTGCGTGACCACCGGTCTGCTACGGCGGCTGGAGCCGGCCGAGCTGGAGGGTGTGCTCGCGCACGAGCTGTCGCACGTGGCGCACAAGGACGTGGCCGTGATCACGGTGGCGTCGTTCCTCGGGGTGCTCGCCGGGCTCATGGTGCGGTTCGCGTTCTACTCGCAGATCTTCCGGGGGCGCAAGGACCAGAACACGCTGGCCGTGTTCGCGGGGATCATGGGGATCTCGGCGGCCGTGTACGCGATCAGCTTCCTGCTGATCAGGGCGCTGTCCCGGTACCGCGAGCTGGCGGCGGACCGCGCGGCGGCCCTGCTCACCGGCAAGCCCTCGGCGCTGGCGTCCGCGCTCACCAAGGTCGACGGCGACATCGCCCGCATCCCGACCAAGGACCTGCGGACCGCGCAGGCCTTCAACGCCTTCTACTTCAGCCCGGCGAACGGCGCCGAGCCCGGTATCTCGCGGTTCTTCTCGACCCACCCGAGCCTGGAGCAGCGGCTCGACCAACTGGGGCGGATCTCCGCCGAGTTGGGTGAGGCGGCGGTGCCCGGTATCGGGAAGGCGGACTGAGGATGGGGTTGCTGGACATCCTGCTCGGCCGTACGAAACCGGTCGCTCCCGATCTCGACCAGCTGTTCGCGCTGCCCTCGGCGGCGGTGACGCTGGAGGCGGCGGCCGGGTTCCGGGCGACCGGGCGCGGTGCGGTGTGCTTCGCGACGGTGGAGGGCGGGGCGTTCGAGCAGACGCACCGGGAGGTCCAGGCGCTGCTCGACGCGGACGCCGAACGCACAGGGCCGCCCGTGGAGTTGACCCAGGATGCCTACGGCTACTCGTGGCTGGTCTCGCGCCGGACGCCCGATCAGTTGTCGTCGCTGGTGAACGATCTGCACGCGGTGAACAGCGCGATGGAGGTCAACGGCTTCGGGCCTCAACTCCTGTGCTCGCTCGCCGGGTTCGAAGACGGAGGGGCCGACGGGGGCCGACGACTGGCGCTGGTCTATCTGTACAAGCGCGGGACGTTCTTCCCGTTCGCGCCGCTGGCCGGTGACGGTCAGCGGCGCGACAGCGCGTTGGAACTCCAGGTCAAGTCGATGCTCGGCAACGACCTGCGGATCGAGCAGGACCTGAGCCGGTGGTTCCCGGTGTGGGGCGCCCCCGGGTTGTGACGGGCGCCCCGGTCTCCTACTTGCTCTTCTGACGGGCCTGCCGACGGGACTCCAGAGGGCGCTCGCGCTGATAACGGCGCTCCCACTTGGCCTGCTTGTCACGGCGGTCGCGGTACGCGCGGTAGCTCGACGGGGTGCTTCCCGAGGAGGAACCGCCGCCCGACGCGGACGACGTGGACGAGGTCGATGAGGTGGACGACGTCGAGTCCCTGCCGTACCGCACGTAGAGGAAGAGCACGGCGACGGCGGCGAGCCACCAGACGTGGTTTCCGAATCCTAGGACGACCAGGACGACGGTCCCGGAAAGAACGATGGTGCCCATGACGGGCCTCCGTGGGCGTGGGTGTGGTGATGTCCGAGCGGTACGAACACTGTCCCGACAGGGCGCTGGGGTGGGCGGCCGACCGTCGGTGGGTTGGGTGCGAACGAGACTAGCGCCGACTCCGCAGGGTGACGCCTGCCCTGCGTGAAACGGTGGTGACCTGCTCCGCAATACCTCTCCAGCGTAGGGAGTCGGTCACTCGGTGTGCATCTTCTTTTTCTACGGGCGGTCAGACGCCCGGTGCCGCCGTGATCACGCCTGCCGCCACGGCCGCGCCTAGGCTCGCGTGGTCGGCGGTCGTCTGGCCGGCGTAGGACAGGGCGAAGTCCGCCACGGCTCGTTCGAAGGTGTCGGTGCTGCCCAGGTAGGCGGCGATGGCGATGCGATCGCCGGAGCGGGCGTGGGCCCGGGCGAGGGCGTTGCCGCAGAGGCGGGCGTAGGCCGTGAGGGCCCGCGGGCCCATGCCGACGACGTCTGCGGAGCCCTTCATGTCGCGGAGCTGGCGCCAGTAGAAGGCGCGGCCCTGCGGGCCCGTCATCCAGCCGAGGAAGATGTCGCTGGCCGCCTGGAGGAGGCGCTGGCCCGCCACGACCCGGTGGCCGGGGTGGACGTAGGGGCCGTTCGGCAGGTGCTCCTCCAGTACGGACTTCCGCGCCTCCTTGATCTGGAGGAACAGCGGGTCGTCCTGGTCGCGGCCGGCGAGCAGCACGACGAAGCAGCGGGTGCCCACGCTGCCGACACCGACGACCTTGCGGGCGGCGTCGACGAAGCGGTAGCGGTCCAGGAGCAGGCGGCGTTCCTCGGAGAGCGTGGAGCGGTAGTCGCTGAAGATCTTGCGCAGGGAGGCCATGTCGGCGGCGCCGGCCGGTTCCAGGAGGGGCGGGTCGTGGACGATACGGCGGCGGCCGTCGACGGTCTCGGTCAGTTTGCCCACGGCGTGCAGGCTGGTGCGGCGGCGGGCCCGGGTGAGGCTGGACTCCACCTGGCGGCGGTGGCGGCCGGCGCGGACCAGCGGCAGCAGGCTGTCGGCGTCGATCCGCTCGTACCAGACGGCCAGTTCGCCCTTGCGGGCCAGACCGCGAAGAGCCGTACGGTACGCGGCTGTCGCCTCCAGCGCGGCGCGGTGGGCCTTGGTGTCGCTGTGGCCGTTCTCGCGGGCGGCGACGGCCACGCTCGCGGCGAGACGCTTGACGTCCCACTCGAAGGGGCCCGGGAACGTCTCGTCGAAGTCGTTGAGGTCGAAGAGCAGGGCGCGTTCCGGGGAGGCGTACAGGCCGAAGTTGAGGAGGTGGGCGTCGCCGCAGAGCTGGACGGTGAGGCCGGTGTGCGGTTGGGACGCCAGGTCCGTCGCCATCACGGCGGCGGAGCCGCGCAGGAAGGCGAAGGGGGAGGCGGCCATGCGGCCGTACCGGATCGGGAGGAGTTCGGGGAGTCTGTCCCGGCCCTGTCGTTCGAGTACGGCGACGGGGTCCGGGCGGTCCACGGCGGGGATCCAGCCGGCGTGGGCGGAACGGGCAACGCGTTTGCGCGCGGCGCGGCCCCGCTCCGCTCGGTCGGCCGGGGTGGTCATGTGCCGTGTCTTTGCATGCCGCCGCCTTCTGGGATGGCACCGCCTGTTGCTACGCAGTGAAACCGGGTCGGGGTGGGGGTGCATTTCGGGGACGTCGATCGGGTGAACGTTTACTGTCGGTCGAGAAGTGGACGTCTTCGAGGCGAGGTCGAGATGAGTCGCACCCCCCGTCACATCACCACCCCCGAGCGCCGAGCCCGCCTCGCCCTCCGCCACCGCCTCGCCGCGTCCACGCACGCCGCGACCCCCGAGGCCGTCGCCGACTCCCTCGTCGCCCTGCACGGCACGGACCCCGCGACGGTGTACCTGGCGGTGGGCGCCCGCCTCGCCGACCCCTCCCTCACCGTCCCGGAGACCACCCGCGCCCTGTACGAGGACCGCACCCTGCTCCGTATGCACGGCATGCGCCACACGGTGTTCGTGTTCCCCACCGACCTGACCGCCGTGGTGCACGCCTCGACGGGACTTGCCGTCGCCGCGCGTGAACGGGCCTCCCTGCTCAAGGACATGGCGAAGGCGGGGGCACCGGACGCGGCCTGGCTGAAGGAGGTCGAGGCCGCGCTGCTGGCCGCGCTGGCCGAACGCGGGCAGGCTACGGCGGCCGAACTCGCCCAGGACGAACCGAGGTTGAGGGAACAGTTCGTGTACGCGGCCGGGAAGAACTACGAGGGCGTCCACACGGTCTCGACCCGCCTGCTGAGGGTGCTGGGCGTGGAGGGAAAGGTCGTACGGGGACGGCCGTTGGGCTCGTGGACATCGAACCAGTTCCGCTGGGCGGTGGCGCCGGAACACCCCGAGCTGGATGTCGCCGAGGCCCAGGCCGCACTCCTCGACCGCTGGCTCACGGCCTGCGGCCCCGCCACCGAGGCCGACCTGAAGTGGTGGACGGGCTGGCGGGTGACGGACGTCCGCCGGGCCCTGACGACGATCGGCGCGGAGCCGGTGTCCCTGGACGAGGGAACGGGATACGTCGCCGCGGGCGACCTGGCCCCGCTCGCGGGTCCCTCCGAGCCGTGGGCGGCCCTGCTCCCCGGACTCGATCCGACGGCGATGGGCTGGCAACAGCGGGACTGGTACCTGGCACCGGAGTTGCGCCCCGCACTGTTCGACGGGAGCGGCAATGTTGGGCCGACGGTGTGGTGGGACGGGCGGGTGGTGGGGGGTTGGGCACAGCGGCCGGACGGGGAGATCGCGTGGCGGATCCTCGACGGGGAGGGAGTTGGCCGGGAGGGGGAGGCTGCGATCGGGGTGGCGGCGGAGCGCTTGCGGGGGTGGGTGGGGGTTACTCGGGTGACGCCTCGGTTTCGGACGCCGGTGGAGCGGGGGTTGTTGGGGTAGGGGGTGGCTTTGGTGGGGTGGGGGTGGTGGCGTAGGAAGAACGGGGTTCGGTGGGGCGGGAGTTGGCGGGGTTGGAACGGGCTTCGGTGACCCGGGAAACTGTGGCGCCGGAACGGGCCTCGGTGGGGCGGGAGTTGGCGAGGTAGGAACGGGCTTCGGTGACCCGGGAATCGGTTACGCAAGAGCGCGTCTCGGGGGGCGGCGCGGGAATCGGCGGCGCAGGAACGGGTCTCGGCGGGCCGGGAGTCAGTGGCGTAGGAGAGCAGGCCCCGGCGGCGCGGGAGTCGGTCGCGCAGGAACAGGCCCCGGCGGAGTGCAAGTTGGCGGCGCAAGAACAGGCCCCAGTGAGCCGGAAATCGGTGACGTAGGAGCAGGTTCCGGTGGGCCGGAAATCGGTGACACGGGAACAGGCCCCGGCAGAGCAGGAGTTGGTCGCGCAAGGGCTCATGTTCAGTCGGCCCGGAGTAGGCCTTTTTGCGCGGCGGGCGGAGTCATCGAGCCCGTCCGGCGTTTGTGGACAAGACCGGGCCAGCCCGAGCCCGCCCACCCCCTGAGGGCGACGCTCGAAGAGGCCGCATCTTTCAGCGCAGGCCGGCACGATCCAGCCCGTCCGGCGCTTGAGCCAGCCCGTCCGGCGTTTGAGGACGAGGCCGTTCAGGCCGAAGCGGGGGTTCGGGGGCGGCAGCCCCTGATGGCGCGAGCGCCGACGCCGGGCGCCCCGAAAAACGCAGGGCACCCGGCGCCACCCGCTCAGCGCGAGTACCGCATCAGTGCCCGGACCATGTGACACGTCGTGTCGGACGGCGCGTGGACGCCGATCAGTTCCGCGGTGCTGCGGATCGTCTCGTTGCGGGCCTGGTTCGGGACGTACACGCCCGAGTCGAGCAGGGCGATGGCCAGCCGCATCGCCTTGAGGCGGCGGTTGTGCGTGACGTACCAGTCCCGCGGGCGCCCGGGCGGCAGCGGGCGCTTCTCCACCGGCACGTAGGGCAGGTCGAGTTGGACGGAACGCTTCGCGGTGGACTGGGTCGGCAACGGCTTCGGCTTCAGTGCGGCAGCGGGCACGGACATCCTCCTGTCGCGGTCAGGGCGCCGTCCGGACCCCCCGGCGACACCCTCGAACACTGCTCCTAGTTTACTGCCCGCCACTGACAACCGGCGAACCCCGACATCCCACCAAATCCCCAGGTGGGAAAGGATATTGCCACCGTGTCACGCAAGCTCCGGGAGGTATCCGTGAGGCGACACCAAATTCGAACAGAGCGCTCCGCCCCAGGGGTACGATCCGGCCGTCAGACGGCCAGTACGTCCGAGTCCGAGATCAGCCCCCGCACATACCCTTCGATCGCGTCCCGGATCGGCCGTACCGCCTCGACGCCCTGCCCGGCGGGATCGTCGAGCCGCCAGTCGAGATAGGTCCTGCCGGGAAACACCGGGCAGGTGTCACCGCACCCCATGGTGATCACCACGTCGGACGCCTGTACGGCCTCGACGGTGAGGATCTTCGGGGTCTCCGCCGCGATGTCGATGCCGACCTCGGCCATCGCCTCGACGACCGCGGGGTTCACCTGGTCGGCGGGGGCCGATCCGGCGGAACGGACCTCGACCCGGCCGCCCGCGAGGTGGGTGAGGAAGGCGGCGGCCATCTGCGAGCGGCCGGCGTTGTGGACACAGACGAACAGGACGGACGGGCGCGGGACGGTCGAAGACACAGGGAGAGTCCTTGTCGGCGGAGGGCGGCCAGGTCAGGTCAGGTCAGGTCAGGTCAGGGCTGACTCCGCCTCACCACGCGGTTCCGATCCCGGTACCGGTTCCGATCCCGATCCCGATCCCGGTACCGGTACCGGTACCGGTACCGGGATCGGGATCGGGATCGGAACCGCGGCCGTGTCACCGACCGGTGCGGCACGGCCGTAGAGCAGCACCGCAACGGTCAATCCGAGCGCCGCGCCCACCAGTTGGGCCGCGATGAACGGGAGGACGGACGCGGGGGCGATCCCGGCGAAGGTGTCGGAGAAGGCGCGGCCGACGGTCACCGCGGGGTTCGCGAACGAGGTGGAGGACGTGAACCAGTAGGCCGCGCCGATGTAGGAGGCGACGGCGGCCGGTGCGAGATGGGAGCGGCCGGTGCGTTCCAGTCCGAGGACGAGGAGGATCAGCCCGGCCGTGGCGACGACCTCGCCCAGCCACAGGTGCCCGGCGAAACGGTCGTGCGTGGAGAACCTCAGCAGCGGCTTCGCGAACATCGCGTCGGCCACGACCGCGCCGCCGATCGCCCCGGCCACCTGCGCGGGCACGTACGCGGCGACATCACGCAGGGACGGTCCGGTACCGGTACGGCGGCCCGCGCACCAGGCCGCCAGGGTGACGGCCGGGTTGAGGTGCGCGCCGGAGACCGGACCGAGCAGGGTGATCAGCACGGCCAGGCCGAACACGGTGGCGAGGGAGTTGGCGAGCAGCCGTAGGCCGGTGTCGTGGGTCAACTCGGTGGCCTGGATGCCGGAGCCGACCACGACGGCGACCAGCAGACCGGTCCCGAGCGCCTCGGCGGCGGCACGACGGCCGAGGGAGGTACTCACGCCGGCGTCGCGGCGGTCCGCGGGGTGACCAGGAAGTCGGCCAGGCGGTCCAGTGCCTCGGGCAGCGCCCAGTAGTACACCCACGTACCGCGGCGCTCGCAGTCGATCAGTCCGGCCTGGCGCAGCAGCTTGAGGTGGTGGGAGATCGTCGGCTGGGCCAGGTCGAAGGCGGGGGTCAGCTCGCACACGCACACCTCACCGCTCCGGCCGCCCTCGCCGCCCTGGCCCTGCGAGGCGATCATCGACAGCAGCCGTAGGCGGACCGGGTCCCCAAGTGCCTTGAAGACCTTGGCCAGTTCTGTCGCGCGTGCGTCGTCCAGCGGTGCGGACGCCACTCCGCCGCAGCAGGACCCGGCCGCGCCCTGGCCGATCACCTCAAGCTCTTGTTTCGACATCCTTCTATATTGACATCCTTCAATCCAGGGCGCAACGTTGCATCGAAGAACATCAATGCAGGACATCAATGCAGCATCAACACAGGAGGCAGAGCAGACATGAGCGAGCACTCCACCGACCTGCGCGAAGCCGTCCGCCGGCGCTACGCCGCCGCAGCGGTACAGGTCACCGAGGGCGGCACCGGCTGTTGCGGGCCGCAGCCGGCCGAGACCGACGACAGCTTCGGCGGCGACGACATCTTCGGTTCCGCCCTCTACTCCGCCGACGAACGCGGCACCCTGCCCGCCGAGGCCGTGGCCGCCTCCCTGGGCTGCGGGAACCCCACCGCCGTCGCCGAGCTCCGGGAGGGCGACCGCGTCCTCGACCTCGGCTCGGGCGGCGGCATCGACGTCCTGCTCTCCGCGCGCCGCGTGGGCCCCACCGGCCGGGCGTACGGCCTCGACATGACCGACGAGATGCTCCGGCTCGCCCTGGCCAACGCCGAGAAGGCGGGTGCGGCCAACGTCGAGTTCCTCAAGGGCACCATCGAGGCGATCCCCCTCCCGGCGGACACCGTCGACGTCGTGATCTCCAACTGCGTGATCAACCTGTCCGTCGACAAGCCGGCCGTCTTCGCCGAGACCTTCCGGGTCCTGAAGTCCGGCGGGCGTCTGGGCGTCTCGGACGTCGTCGCCGACGACAGCCTCACCGCCGGGCAGCGCGCCGAACGCGGCGACCACGTCGGCTGCGTCGCCGGGGCCCTGTCCTTCGCGGAGTACCGGGAAGGCCTCGAAGCGGCCGGGTTCACGGACGTCTCGATCACGCCCACCCACCCCGTCGCGGACGGCATGCACTCCGCCCTCGTCCGCGCCACGAAGCCGCTCACCGGGCCGGACCGGGCGTCTCTCGCCTAACGTGAACGCCATGGAGATCTGGATCAACCCGGCCTGTTCCAAGTGCCGTAGTGCCGTGAGTCTGCTCGACGCCGAAGGGGCCGAGTACACCGTCCGGCGCTATCTGGAGGACGTGCCGAGCGAGGGCGAGATCAGGGACGTACTGGAGCGGCTCGGGCTCGAACCGTGGGACATCACGCGTACGCAGGAGGCCGTGGCGAAGGAGCTGGGGCTCAAGTCGTGGGCGCGGGACGCGAGTTCGCGGGAGCGGTGGGTGGCGGCGATGGCCGCGCATCCGAAGCTGATCCAGCGGCCGATCATCACGGCGGAGGACGGTACGGCGGTGGTGGCCCGCAGTGACGAGGCCGTACGGGACGCGCTGTCGCGGCGGTCGGGACCGGGGGCGGGGTCGGACTCCGCGTAGGTCAAGTGGCCGATGTCCGTTCGTTTCGGCGTGATAGAGGGTTGCCTCGGCATCTTCAAGTCTCGTACGAGAGCGGAGAGTTCCCCCCGATGATCAACCGTCGCAGCGTTCTCAGGTCGACCGGCGCCCTCACCGCCGGCGGCTTCGTGCCCGTCCTCGCCCCGGGGCGGGGCGGACCCGGTGGCGCGTCCCGACTCCGGCCCGGTGAGCGGTATGTCGGCGTGCCCGGTGGCCGGGTCTGGGTGAACGTCGTCGGGCACGGGTCGCGGCCGCCGCTGCTGGTGCTGCACGGCGGGCCGGGGGCCGGGCACGACTATCTGGAGTCCCTGGGCGACCTGGCCGTGGACCGGTCGGTCGTGTTCTACGACCAACTGGGGTGCGGGCGTTCGGAGAAGCCGGACAACCCCGCGCTCTGGGTGGTCGACCGGTTCGTCGCCGAAGTGGAGGCGGTCCGGCGGGCGTTGGGGCTGCGGCGGTTCCACCTGTACGGGCACTCGTGGGGCGGCTGGCTCGCCATCGAGTACCTGTTGCGTCAGCCGCGCGAGGTGAGCGCGGTCGTGCTGGCCAGTACGGGGTCGAGCGCGCCCCAATTCGTCACCGGCACAAGGGAGTTGCGCACGCAGCTGCCGGCCGACGTGCAGCGCGTCCTCGACGAGTACGAGGCGAAGGGCGACTACACGGCACCGGAGTATCTCGACGCGGTGAACGTCTTCTACGCGAACTTCTTCTGCCGTCTCGACCCGTACCCCGAGGCCCTGTTGCGCAGCGCCGCGAACGTCGACGGCAACCAGGTGTACGCCACGATGAACGGTCCGAACGAGTTCGTGATGACCGGCAACCTCGCTTCCTGGGACCGGACTTCGAAGCTGCGCCGGATCAGGAAGCCCGTACTGCTGACGCGCGGGCGCTACGACGAGTTCGCCGTGGAGTGCACGGACACGCTGGAGCAGGGGCTTCCCTTCACCGAGCGGGTCGAGTTCCCGCACAGCGCGCACATGGCGATGTGGGAGGACCGGGAGGCGTACATGCGCACCCTCGGGTCGTTCCTGTCCGACTGGGACGGGGTGCGCTGAGCCTCAACCCCCTTGTGACGCACGTCACTTATGTGACTCCTGTGTCCACTGAGTTACATCGTTCGGCATCCCGTACATAGCGGCGTACGCTCCCCTACCCCACAGGAGACGCGCATGTCGCGCAGGAGAACTGCCAGTACGAAGAAGAAGCTGGCGCTGCTGGTCACCGCCGCCGCGGTCGCGGGCGGCGGGGCCTTCGCCCTGGCCACCACCTCGAACGCGTCGCAGTCGACAGCGCAGAACGCCAAGACGCTGTCGGCCGCGAACTCGACGGTCTGCCAGGGGCTCGCCACCGCGCTCGGCAACAACCAGAAGTTCATCGACGGTCAACGCGCCGCGCCCGACGCCCAGTCGAGCGCGCGGATCGCCAACCGCGAGGCGGTCATCGCGCAGATCAAGGTGCAGCAGAAGGCGTCGGGTTGCGCGGTTGGGGAGTCGGCTCAGGACTCCCAGGTCGCGCAGCCGGCGCAGTCGGCGCCCGCGGGTTCCAAGACCACTCCGGCCGCGACCCCGCCGGCGGCGGGCAACAACGGTGGCGGCAACGCCGCCGCGGGCAGCCAGGTGTGCAACGGCTCGACCGTCACGCTCTCCGGCGAGGCCGGTGCGCCCGCCGCGTCGAGCAACCAGTTCCCGGCGGGTACGACGCTGAAGGTCACCAACCTGGACAACAACAAGTCCACGACGGTGAAGGTGACTTCGGTCTCCGGCAGCTGTGTCCTGCTGAACAACGCCGCGTTCGAACAGGTCCGTGAGCCCGGCAAGTTCCTCATCCGCCGCGCTCTGATCCAGAAGGTGGGGTGACGCTTCAAGGTCCGAGAAAACCGGTGAGGTGACGGCCCAGTCGCTCCGGCGCGGCATGCGGCAGCGCGTGATGCGAGACGTCCGGGAGGATGTCCGTCTCGACGCGCGGCAGCAGACCGCCCGCCCGGGCCGCCACCAGGTGAGTGTCATGGGTCCTGCTGCTTCCGGCCAGAAGCAGCAGGACCGACGCGTTCAGCCCGCGCAGCGCCTCGGGCGCCGGGCGGGGACCGGTCACCGGTCTCACGGACGGGAACCCCGCGCCCGCCTCCTGGAGGCGGAGCCAGTCGGGGTCCAGCGGCACTCCCCCGGTCTCCCACTCCAGGAACGCGCGGACTCGGCGCGGAGTGGGCCGTAGCAGCATCGGCAGTGCGTGCAGCAGGTACGCCGTCTCGAACCCGGCGAAGCACTGGGTCGGGTCGAGGAGGAACAGACGGCGTACCCGGGCGGGCGCGCGCAGTGCGTAGTGCAGCGCGATCCAGCCGCCGTACGAATGGCCGCCGAGGTCCACGACCGGCGCCCCCAGCCCGTCGAGCACCGCGTCCAGCCAGACCGCCAGATCGGCCACCGTGCGCGGCCGCCGGCCGACCACCGGAACGCTGCGGCCCGGGGCGCCGATCAGGTCCATGGCGTAGAGGCGGTGGGTGCGGGCGAGTCGGTCGGCCTGGGCGTACCAGGACGCCGAGGTCGCTCCCCCGCCGCCCGGCAGCAGCACGAGCGGGCGCCCGTCGGCGGGCCCGCACACATTGACGTACGTCTCCCCGAACGGCGTCGGGACGGTCACCGCCTCCCGGTCCTCGGGCCACTTCGCCATGACCTTGTCGTAGGCGGCCCCGAAGCGCTCGGGGTCGTACGTACTCCGTGTTCCTGTTCCCACGGTCGGCCACCTCCCCTATTATCTCGCTGAGCGAGATACTCGGTGAGCGAGATGATAGCCGGAGGCGGCCGTGCGGAACCAGAAGGCGGACCCCGGGCCGGAGCTGGAGATCGTGCATCTCCTGCGGGCCGTCGCGGTCGAACTCGGCCTGCACAGCGCCCGGTTCGCGAACCAGAACGGTATGCACCCGACAGACGTGCGCGCCCTGATCGCCCTCATGGACGCGGACCGGGCCGGCGAGGAGATGACGGCCGGGCGGCTCGGCGGCGCGCTCGGGCTCAACTCGGCGGGGACCACCGCCCTGGTCGACCGACTGGAACGCGCCGGGCACGTGCGGCGGGTGCGGAGCGAGGGGGACCGGCGCAGGGTCGTCGTCGAAGTGGACCAGCGGGCGGTCGCACTCGGGCAGGCCTTCTTCGGTCCGCTCATCGGGAGTGCCGTAGAACTGCTCCGCGGGTACGACGACCGGGAGCGGGCCGCGATCCGCAGCTTCCTGGACCGGGTCCGCGAGGCCGCCGCCGAGGGCTAACCCCATCGCATACGAGCCGTACGGCGCCCCCCGTCTGCGACTGCGAACAGCGGGTTCACAGCGGTCTCCCGGCGTGCCGTGCGCAGCGCACGTGAACCGCGACACAGCGCCACCAGGTAACACGGGGTTCACACTTGGGCAATGATCGGGAAATCGCATGTTGACAGGCTGCCCGGCATGAATCGTGGCGCCCCAGTGCCGCTGCGCCGCAGCACCGCGAGTGCGACCGAAAGACCCACCCCGAAGGATGTGGCCCGTGACCTTCAAGGCTGAGTACATCTGGATCGACGGCACCCAGCCGACGGCCAAGCTCCGTTCCAAGACGAAGATTCTGGCGGATGACGCCAAGGGCGCGGAGCTGCCGATCTGGGGCTTCGACGGGTCGTCCACGAACCAGGCCGAGGGGCACTCCTCGGACCGCGTGCTCAAGCCGGTCGCCAGCTTCCCGGACCCGATCCGCGGCGGCGACGACATCCTCGTCATGTGCGAGGTCCTTGAGATCGACATGACGCCGCACGAGTCCAACACGCGTGCCGCGCTCGCCGAGGTCTCGGCCAAGTTCGCCGCTCAGGAGCCGATCTTCGGCATCGAGCAGGAGTACACCTTCTTCGACGGCGCCCGTCCGCTGGGCTTCCCCGAGGGCGGCTTCCCGGCGCCCCAGGGCGGCTACTACTGCGGCGTCGGCGCCGACGAGATCTTCGGCCGCGAGATCGTCGAGGCCCACCTGGACAACTGCCTCAAGGCCGGTCTCGCGATCTCCGGCATCAACGCCGAGGTCATGCCCGGCCAGTGGGAGTTCCAGGTCGGCCCGGTCTCCCCGCTGGAGGTCTCCGACCACCTGTGGATCGCCCGCTGGCTGCTCTACCGCACCGCCGAGGACTTCGGCATCTCCGCGACCCTCGACCCCAAGCCGGTCAAGGGCGACTGGAACGGCGCGGGCGCGCACACCAACTTCTCCACCAAGGCGATGCGCGAGGGCTACGACGCGATCATCACCGCGTGCGAGTCCCTCGGCGAGGGTTCCAAGCCCCTCGACCACGTCAAGTACTACGGCGCCGGCATCGACGACCGCCTGACGGGCCTGCACGAGACCGCCCCGTGGAACGAGTACTCCTACGGCGTCTCCAACCGCGGCGCCTCGGTCCGTATCCCGTGGCAGGTCGAGAAGGACGGCAAGGGCTACATCGAGGACCGCCGTCCGAACGCCAACGTGGACCCGTACCTCGTGACGCGCCTCATCGTCGACACCTGCTGCTCCGCACTGGAGAAGGCCGGCCAGGTCTGATCCGCACCCCGCTTCCCCGAAGAGGCGTCCACCGTCGTGGTGGGCGCCTCTTCGCGTTGCCGACTGCCGCGTTCTCGTGTCAAGGAAGCGTCCAAGCTGTGAGAGGAGGGTCCTGTTGCGGGCGTGTGTCTGCTTCAATGGGCGCATGGGCAACTACCAGAAGTGCGGAGCGACGGGTCGCCATGACCTTGAGCCCTTCTGGCCTTCCCGTCAGCACCATGACTTCGACCGGGTGTGTTGTCGCGCGATGAACGCGCCGGCCCTCTAAAGCCGAAACACCCTCGGCCTCCGGCCTGCGCGACTCGACGTACGTCCCCTCGACGAACCTCTCGCGCGAAAGAGCTGACTTCTCATGGCGATCATCCGTTCTCTCCCCGCTCTTCCCTCCACCACGCTCGACACCCCCGCTCCGAACGCTCCACGGCACCATCTGCGCGCCGTGGACCGGGACGAGGTGATCGACGTCGCGGAGTTCCTGCCGCCGGGCGCCACCTGGCTGCCCGCGCCTCCGCACACGCTGCCCACGCTGCCGGGGCAGCCGCCGATGGTCGGGTACCTCGTCCTCATCCCGGCCGACAGCCCGCACCTCACCCGGACCGAGCCGGTCCCGGCTCTCCCCGCCGAGGCCGAACCCCTCGTCCGCATCGACACCGTGCAGCGCACCGCGCAGCTGAACGGCGCGGAACTCGACCTGACGTACCTGGAGTTCGAACTCCTCGCGCATCTCGTCGCGCACCCGAACCGGGTCCACACGCGGGACCAGCTCGTCACCACGGTGTGGGGGTACGGGCATGTGGGCGACGGTCGTACCGTCGACGTCCACATCGCCCGGCTGCGCCGCAAGCTCGGTGTCGAGCACCGGAAGGCGATCCAGACGGTGCGGCGGGTCGGGTACAAGTACACGCCGCCGACAGCTCGTTGATCATCGGCGGTTCGGTGGTCCGGTGGTCCCGGTGATCTGCTGACGGCAGATCGACGTTCCGTTCCGTGCGCCTCGCGGGCAGAGTCGTCGGTATGAGACTTCTGGTGCTGGGCGGTACGGAGTTCGCGGGGCGGGCCGTCGTGGAGGCTGCCCTCGGTCGGGGCTGGGAGGTGACCGTCCTCAACCGGGGCCGGCACGAAACCCCGGCCGGGGTACGGGCGTTGCTCGGTGACCGCACCGCGCCCGGTGGGCTCGCCGCGTTGGCCTCGGGCGAGTGGGATGCCGTGGTCGACACCTGGTCGGCGGCGCCGCGGGCTGTCGACGACGCGGCGCGGCTGCTCGCCGACCGGGTGGGCCGGTACGTGTATGTGTCGAGTTGCTCCGTGTACGCGTGGGCTCCGCCCGCCGGGTACGGGGAGGACGCGCCGCTCGTCGAGGGGGCCTCGGCCTCCGCCGACAAGACCGACTACGCGCGTGACAAGCGGGGCGGGGAGCTGGCCGCGCTCGGGGCGTTCGGGGCGGAGCGGTCGGTGTTCGCCCGGGCCGGGCTCATTCTCGGGCCGTACGAGAACATCGGGCGGTTGCCGTGGTGGTTGGGGCGGGTTGCGCGGGGTGGGCCGGTGTTGGCGCCCGGGCCTCGGGATCTGGCGCTTCAGTATGTGGATGTGCGGGATCTGGCGGAGTGGTTGCTGGGTTCTGTGGAGCGGGAGTTGAGCGGGGCGTACAACCTGATCTCCGCGCAGGGGCACGCGACGATGGGGTCGCTGTTGGACGCGTGTGTGCGGGTCAGCGGTGGAGGGGCTGAGCTGCGGTGGACCTCGCCGGAGGTGGTGCTCGGGGCGGGGATCGAGCCGTGGACTCAGTTGCCGGTGTGGATTCCGGGCGGGAGTGAGGGGTACGACGCCTTGCACAGTGCGGATGTGTCTCGGGCGGTGGCCACGGGGCTGACGTGTCGGTCTGTCGAGGAGACGGTGGCTGACACGTGGGAGTGGTTGCGGAGCACGCCGGAGTATGCGGGGCGGCCGGGGGTTGGGCTTGACCCTGCTGTTGAGGCGAAGGTGCTTGGGGTTCCGGTCGAGGGGTGATTCGTTGTCTGCGGGCGCGTTGGGGCTGGTCGCGCCCACGCGGCGGAGCCGCATATCGATACAGCCCCGCGCCCCTAGAAGCAGGAGGGGATAGCACCACCCCCTTCATGGGGGCCTGAGCACCGTGACCCGGGCTCGCCCCTCGGTAAGACTGAGCGTATGGAAACCAACCGTGAGCGGGCCCGTACTGTCCTGGTCGCCGGGGTGCGTGGGCTTGGCCTCGCGATTGTCTCGCTAGGCGGTTCACTCACCCTCTTCGTCCTCACCCTCGTCTCCCTCGCGCTCATCCCGGCCGGCGTCGGGCTGATCACCACCCCCTGGGTGTTGGCCGGTGTGCGAGCGCAGGCGAATCTGCGGCGGGTGCTCGGCGTGCGGTGGTGCGGGGTGCGGATTCCGGTGGTGTACCGGTCCGTCCCCGCCGGTGCGCGGCCCTGGACGCGCACCCTCCATCTCCTCCGTGACCCCGCGACCTGGCGGGATCTGCGGTGGCTGCCCGTCGACATGGTCGCCGGGTTCGTCACCGCGCTGGTGCCCGCGGCTCTGGTGTTCTATCCGCTGGAGGGCTTCGCGTTGGCGTTCGGGTTGTGGCGGGTGTTCACGGACGGGACGTATGTGGGGTGGTGGTACGGGTTCGTGCCGGTGGGCGGGCAGGGCAGTGCGCTGCTCGCGGGGCTGCTCGGCGTCGGGATTCTCGTCGCTTCCTACTTCCTCACCCCGGCCCTGCTCCGCGTCCACTTTCTGCTGACGCGTTCCCTTCTCTCCCCAGGGCAGGGTGAACTCGCCGAGCGGGTAAGGGTGTTGACCGAGACCCGGCGGGACGCGGTGGACGGTTCCGCCGCTGAGCTGCGGCGGATCGAGCGTGATCTGCATGATGGGGCGCAGGCCCGGCTGGTGGCCATGGGGATGGATCTCGGGACCATCGAGGCGCTGTTGGAGAAGAACCCGGCCAAGGCCCGGGAGTTGCTCGCCCGGGCTCGGCAGTCCTCCGTCGAGGCCCTCGGCGAGCTGCGTGATCTCGTGCGGGGTATTCATCCTCCGGTGCTGGCGGAGCGTGGACTCGGGGACGCCGTAAGGGCGTTGGCGCTGCGGATGCCGGTGCCGACCGAGGTGAGTGCGGAGCTGGGGGGCGGGCGGGCCGACGCGCCGGTCGAGTCGGCCGCGTATTTCGCCGTCAGTGAGGTGCTCACCAACGCCGTGAAGCATTCCGGTGCCGATCGGATCTGGGTCGACATGCGGTATGCGGAAGGGGCGTTGAGGGTCTCCGTCACCGACAACGGTGGGGGTGGGGCCGTGGTCGGGGCGGGGTCGGGGCTCTCCGGGGTCGGGCGGCGGCTGGGTACATTCGACGGCGTCCTGGCCGTCAGCAGTCCCGCGGGCGGTCCCACCATGGTGACCATGGAGATTCCGTGCGTGTTGTCCTAGCCGAAGACCTGTTCCTGCTGCGGGACGGGCTGGTGCGGCTGTTGGAGGCCTACGACTTCGAGATCGTCGCGGCGGTGGAGAGCGGGCCCGAACTCACCAAGGCGCTGGCCGAGTCGGCGCCCGACGTCGCCGTGGTCGACGTACGGCTGCCGCCCACGCACACCGACGAGGGGTTGCAGTGCGCGTTGCGGGCACGACGGGACCGGCCGGGGCTGCCGGTGCTCGTGCTGTCGCAGCACGTGGAGCAGTTGTACGCGCGGGAGTTGCTCGCCGACGGGACCGGCGGGGTGGGGTATCTGCTGAAGGACCGGGTGTTCGACGCCGAGCAGTTCGTGGATGCCGTGCGGAGGGTGGCAGGGGGTGGGACGGTGATGGATCCGCAGGTCATCCAGCAGTTGCTGGCTCGGCGGGCAGCCGACGACCGGCCGCTGGGGCGGTTGACGCCCCGGGAGGTCGAGGTGCTGGAACTGATGGCGCAGGGGCGGTCGAACGCGGCGATCGCGGGGCAACTCGTCGTCACGGAACGGGCGATCGGGAAGCACACGTCCAATATTTTCGCCAAACTGGGGCTGGAAGTCTCGGACGATGACAATCGCCGCGTGCTGGCGGTATTGGCCTATTTGGACCAGGGACGCTGAGCACTACCTGTGAGTCGATCACAACTGCCGGTGTTTAAAGGGCAGTTGGGAGGGGACTTACCCAAGAATCTCTCATCAGTTTCTGAGACGGCTGAACACTCCTGGGACCCCCTGCGTATCAAAGGGCGCCGCTTCACTCCTGTCGGGCGCCTCGCTGCCCCGCAAGGAAGTCAGAGGAGTTCCATGGGACGCAATGATCGTAAACGCCGTACGCCGCTGGCCACCAAGGCCATTGCCGCATCGGCTGCCCTAGCGCTCGGTGGGGGCGGGCTGCTCTGGGCACAGATGAACGCTTCGGCGCACGAGTCCAACTCGGGCCAGAACGAGACCAAGGCCGCGGCCGCCTCGGCGCAGGTCGCCACGATCGCCTGCCCGGACGTCGGCCAGCAGCTGACGAACGTGCCGCAGAAGGCTCGTCAGGGTGTCGCCGTCGAACTGGCGAACCTCGACAAGCAGATCACCGAGGCCTACGCCCGACTCGCGTCGACGCGTCAGGCCCAGGCGAATGACGCGAGCTTCGTACAGAACGCGATCGTCGGCCCCCTCAAGGAGAAGCGGGCCGCGACGATCGACCGCATTCGCATCGACATCCAGCGAGTGGGCGGCTCCGTCAATGCCACCGCGCTGAAGCAGCTCGCCGCCTGCACCACGCAGAACGCCACCAACACCACCACGGCAGGTCGCGGCGGCGGTCGGGGCAACGGCGGCAAGGGCGGCGGCAAGAACAACGGCGGCGGGCAGAACACCGCCGCGCCGAGCGCGAGCGCGAGTGCCTCCGCGGCGCCGCCCGCCAACAACGGCGGCCAGGCCGGCAACGGCCCGGTGGCGGCAGACTTCGTGGACATCACGAAGGTGGCGAACAACGTACTGGCGAAGCCGCAGAACAGCGGCCAGGCTTCGACCGGTACGTTCACCACCAAGTGCGGTGTCAACGCGAACAAGAACCACAACACCGACAACGTCATCGTGGCGCCCGGCGTGACCAACGGCGCGCACCACGAGCACGACTACGTCGGCAACCAGAAGGTCAACGCGTTCTCCACGAACGACTCGCTGCTGGCCGCCCCCTCCAGCTGCCAGAACCAGAGTGACCTCTCGTCGTACTACTGGCCGGTCGTGCGTGTGCAGGACGGCTCGCAGGAGTTCGACGCCAACGCGGACGGCGGTGGCAAGGAAGGCAACGTCGGCAAGATCCTGACCGCGCAGTCGGCGACGATCAAGTACGTCGGTTCGCCGGCCGCCAAGGTCGTCGCGATGCCGCAGTTCCTGCGCATCATCACCGGTGACGCCAAGACCCTCACCAACGGTCTGGCGAACGCCAACGCGCACTGGAGCTGCACCGGCTTCGAGAGCAAGGTCCAGCTGACGGAGCAGTACCCGATCTGCCCGCAGGGCAGCAACGTGGTCCGCACCTTCGCGTTCCAGAGCTGCTGGGACGGCGTGAACATCGACAGCGCCAACCACCGTACGCACGTGGCCTTCGCGGACCCGGCGAGCGGTGTCTGCGGGAACGGCTTCAAGGCCATCCCGCAGCTGACGATGAGCCTGGTCTACAAGATCACGCCCCCCACCCTCCAGGCGGACGGCACCGTGAAGAACGCCTACGCGGTGGACGGATTCCCGGAGCAGCTGCACAAGCCGTCGACCGACCACGACGACTTCATCAGCGTCACCAAGAACAACCTGGCGGCGAAGATCGCCAACTGCATCAACGCCGGCAAGCAGTGCCAGTGAGCGCGAGTAGTAACCGGTAAGACCCGGTAACGCGAAAGCGGGCGGTGGGTTTCTCCCACCGCCCGCTTTCGTGTGTCCGTACGGGAGTTCAGCTGGTGTGCTTCGAGTGGTCGACGCCGATCTCCTCGTTGCCGCCGAGCGTGGTCTGCAACTTCTTGACGATCGTGTCGGTGCCCACGGCGACCCACTTGCGGCCGACGAGGTAGAACCCGCCGTAGTCCTTCGCGTCGTTGATCCACTCGCGCTGGCCGCGGTCGGTGGCGAAGGTCGCGAGGACGAACTTGCCGTAGCTCATCTTGCAGATGGCCTGGCGGAGTTCGTCGGCGTCGGTCTGGATGTCGGGCGTGCACTTCACCTTGGCGGCCAGGCTCTCCAGGCTGCCGGTGGCCTCCGTCGGCACGGTCGCGGCCTTGGTGTCGGCACCGCACCCCACCAGCGCCAGCGCCGCCGCGGCGCCGGCCATCGCGAGCATCGGTCGGGTCAACCTCATCTGTCGTTCCTCCGGTCGTCCGGTCAACAAAAGCATGCCGCGACGCACCCCGGCGAGGGGCCGTCTCATCCGATACGGCCCCGAAGCGCCCAGCGCTCAAATCCATGGTCATCGGCCGGCCGCGTGTGCGAGGGTGGCGCCCATGGATCAAGAGGGCTGGGACGACCGTGTGACCGCCGCCTGGGCGAGCTTCGACGACTATCCCGAGGAGCGAGCGCCCGAGTTCCGTGCCCTGATCGACGCGCTCGTCGCCGAGCTGCCGGACGGCAGTCCGCTACGGCCGTTCGAACAGGCCTGTGCCTGGGACTCCACCGGGCACTCCGACAAGGCCGCTCCGCTGTACCGGGAGGCGCTCGCGCGCGGGCTGAGCGAGGACAGCGGCTACAAGGGGCGCCGGGCGAAGATCCAACTCGCCAGCTCCCTACGGAACATCGGGCAGGCGGAGGAGGGCGTCAAGCTGCTCACTCCCGAACTCGACGCCCCCTCGGACGAGTTGGACGACGCGGTCCGCGCGTGCCTCGCCCTGTGTCTGTCCAGCCTGGGCCGCGACCGCGAGGGCCTGTCCCTCGTGCTGGGCGCCCTCGCGCCCCATCTGCCGCGCTACCAGCGGTCGATGGCGAACTACGCGCGGGCGCTGGTCGACCCCGAGGGCTGACCGGAGGGCCGAGTCCCCCGGGCGGCGGTGACCAACTCACCATTCGCTCGTTTTGCTGAACGTGCAGTCACAGGATGTCGCCAAGCGCCCCGCAGCTTCACCCACCGACCCGGTCGTCGATGTCGAACAGGCCGAGGCCGCGCTCGTCGAGCACTATCCACGGCTCGTCCGGCTCGCCTATCTGGTGCTCCCCCCGAGCCTCGGCCGCAACCGGCGCGTCCTGACCGCGCACGCCCTCACCCAACGCGCCCTGCCCAGAGGCCGCGCGTCCGCGTCCGTGATCCCGGCCCAGTCGACCGGCCGCGACGTCGACCCGGGCTACGCCTTCGTGCGCCTCAACGTCGTCCGTACGGCACTGGAGGCGGGCCTCCCGCTGTCGTTCCGGGCATGGCCCAAGCGGTCCCAGCTCCCGCCGCTGCTCCCCCAGGTGCGGGGTCTGCGGCTCTTCCCGCGCTCGGGCGGCGCCGACGAACTCGCCCTGGACCAGCGGCTGTCGGCGCTGTCCGGCCCGGCCCGCGCGGTGTACGTGCTGCGCGGCCTGGAGAAGCTGCCCGACGGCGACGTACGCAGGGTGCTCGCGGCGGCCGGCGTGGACGCGGACGAGGTGGACGAGGCGCTGAGCGAGGCCGACGAGGCGCCCGCGCAGTACGAACTCCTCGACTCCCCGGAGTTCGACCCCTGTTCGCTGCACGCCCGGCCCACCGACCTGATGCGCCGCCGCCAGCACGGCAAGGCCGCGCTCGCCGCGGCGGCGGCCGTCGCGGTGTGCGGCGCGCTGCTCGCGATGCCCGGCGGCGGCTGGGGCCCGGACGGCGCCGCCGCACCCGCGTACGCGCAGAACCCGGCGTCCCAAGCAGCCCTGAACCCGGGCAAGTTGATCAGGATCGCGCCCACCGCGTGGGAGTCCTCCGCGCGCGAGGACTTCTCCGTCTGGCCCGCCCGCGGCGACCTCACCGAGGACACCGCCCTGCTGCGCCGCGCCCTCGCCGTCTGGGCCCGCCCCGGCGAGTCCGTCCAGGTCTCGGCCACCCCCGGCACCCCCTCCGGCGGCCCGGCGGGCCCGCCCCAGCTCCTCTACGCCGGCACGGTCGACAACGCCCGCGTGGTGATCCTCTACGACGGTCTGCGCATCGCCCGTTACGCCGAACCGAAGGACGGCACGAAGGGGGCGGCGCTGGACTTCGCGCGCGTCGACGGCGCGACCGGGTCCGAGGCGAACGCGGTGGTCCTGGACCGCGCCGACGGCAACGTCCGCTATCTGACGGCCCCTTGGGTCAAGAAGGCGGCCGAGCGCGACCTCCAGAAGCCGAACGCCGGCGCGCTGCCCATGACCATCACCGAGGGGATCACCTCGCCGCTGGCCAGCCCCGCGCAGGCGACCGGCGCGTGCACGTCGTGGAACGTGCTCCAGCTGACCGACGACACCGGCACCCGCCTGATGAGCGACCTCGGCGAACTGGTCCCGGCGCACCTCACCGCCGGCCGCCCCGGCGCGGTCCACGAGGTGTCCGGCGCGGCGGCCCAGCACGCGTGGGCGCCCTTCGCCTGCTCCCTCGGCGCGATGCGCTCGCTCGGCGTACGCACCGTGAACGCCTGGCAGTTCGCCGCGCAGCCGCTGCCCGACGCGAGCGGGGCGGCGGAGTGGGTGTGCACCCGGGCCGAGACCTGGCAGGGCGGCGGCGAGCGGGTGCTGGCCCAGTTCCGTACGCCGGGCGGGATCTACGGCGCGGTCGCCGCGAAGGCCTCTGGCGTGGCGGCGTGCGGGGTGCGTGATCCGCACGTGCTGGCCGGGGTGCTGTGGAAGTCGGCGGCGGGGCACTGGTTCCTGTTGGCGGCGGGTAGCAAGGGCACGGAGGCGGTGAGTGCGACGGGTGGGGTCAGTGGCTCGGCTCGGGGTGCGCTGCTCGCCGTGAAGACCAAACAGGGTGTTCAGGCCGAGTTGAAGGGGACTTTGGACGACGGCACCACGATCAGCGGCCTGCGTTAGCGCTCCGCGGGGTGGGTGCGTCGTCGGGTGCGGGGCCGTCGTGGCTGGTCGCGCCCACGCGGCAGAGCCGCACATAGATACAGCCCCGCGCCCGTTCAGGGTGCTTGACCTCAGCCGGCGCTCCTTCGCCCCCTAGCTGACATTCACGTCAACAAGTCTCCGCACAAGGGTTCCCCAGGGACTTACCCGTCAGTACATTGACGCCATGTCTAACACGCCGCTCAAGGCCCGAAAGGTGTCCTTCTCCTGGGAGGGCACCCCGCTGCACTGGGTGCCCGGCGATCCGTTCACCACGCACACGATCAACGTGCTGCACCTGCTGCTGCCCGCCGGTGAGCGGTGGTTCGTGCACGTCTACAAGCAGGTGCTGCCCCTGATCCGGGACGACCGGCTGCGCGCGGACGTGATCGGGTTCATCGGCCAGGAGGCGATGCACTCCCAGGCGCACGACGAGGTCCTCCCGCACCTGAAGGAGTTGGGCCTCGACCCGACGCCGTACACCGCGCAGGTCGACTGGTTCTTCGAGAAGCTGCTCGGCGACCGCACGCTGCCCCCGGGCAAGGCCCGGAAGTGGTGGCTGCTGGAGCGGGTCGCGATCATCGCGGCGATCGAGCACTACACCGCGTTCCTCGGCAACTGGGTGCTGAACGCCGAGGAGTTGGACCGGCGCGGCGCCGATCCGACCATGCTGGACCTGCTGCGCTGGCACGGCGCCGAGGAGGTCGAGCACCGGTCCGTCGCCTTCGACCTCTTCACGCACGTCGACGGCAGCTACCGGCGGCGCGCCCGCACCTGGGCGACCGCGTTCGCCGCCCTGATGTTCCTGTGGCAGCGCGGGTCCCGCTTCTTCATGGCGAACGACCCGACCCTCGTCGACGCCCACGTGAGCTTCAAGGACTTCTACGTCGCCGGAAAGCGCGGCACCCTGCCCGCCACCGGGGACATGCTCAGGTCCATACCTCGCTACCTGAGCCGCGCCTACCACCCCTCGCAGGAGGGCAGCACCGAGCAGGCCGTCGCCTACCTCGCGTCCTCACCCGCCGCGGTGGCCGCCGAGAAGAGGGCGGAGTAGTGCCGAAGCCTCTCACCGTCGCCGTCCTGGCGGGCGCCGCCCTGCTGACCCGCCGCGCGCTACGGCGCCGGGTGCGGGCCTCGCCCCTGTGGCCGCTGCCCGCGCTGGACCCGCCGATCTCCGGCCGGCCGCGCTCACGGGCACTGAGGCTGAGGGTCGCGGCGCGGGAGACGATGGCCGAGGGCGTCGTACAACTGCGGCTGGAAGGAAGGGACTTGCCGCGGTGGGAACCCGGGGCGCACATCGATCTGGTGCTGCCGTCGGGGCTGGTGCGGCAGTACTCGCTGTGCGGGGACCCGGCGGACACCTCGTCGTACACGGTCGCGACGCGGCTGGTCGAGGACGGGCGGGGCGGGTCGCGCGAGGTGCACGAACAGGTGCGGGTGGGCGCGGAGTTGGAGGTGCGGGGGCCGCGCAATCGGTTCCCGCTCGTCGAGGCGCCCGCGTATGTCTTCGTCGTCGGCGGGATCGGGATCACCCCGGTGCTGCCGATGCTGCGGGCACTGCCGGAAGGAGCCGACTGGCGGCTGCTGTACGTGGGCCGTACGCCGAACTCCATGCCGTTCCTCGGGGAGTTGGCGGAGTTCGGCGCGGACCGGGTCACCGTCGTGAGCGGGCGGCGGCCCGAACTCGACGCGCTGCTCGGGGAGTTGCCCGAGGGCGCCGCCGTCTACTGCTGCGGGCCGGAGGGGCTGATGGCGTCCGTGGCGGAGTGCTTCCCGGACGTACGCCTCGAACGCTTCGCGCCCCGCACCTCGCCGGACGGCAGCCGCGGTGACGCGGCCTTCGAGGTCGAACTCCGGCGCAGCGGGCGGACGTTGACCGTGCCGGCCGACTCCACGGTGCTGGCCGCCGTACGGGCCGAGCTGCCCGACACGCTCTACTCCTGCGAACAGGGGTTCTGCGGAACCTGTCGGCAGCGGGTGGTGGAAGGGGAGGTGGAGCACCGGGACGAGCTGCTGACGGACGCGGAGCGTGATGACTCGATGCTGATCTGTGTATCGCGGGCCCGTGGTGAGCGAATCGTGTTGGACATGTGAACGACCTTGGGTGGACCGGGCCGTTGAGGGCCGGTTCCGATCGGTAAGGTGTTCGCATGAGTACCGGGGTTCGCCGCAGGATGGGAGTCGAGGAACGGCGACAGCAGTTGATCGGCGTCGCTCTCGACCTGTTCAGCCATCGCTCGCCCGACGAGGTCTCCATCGACGAGATAGCCGCGGCCGCGGGCATTTCCCGGCCGCTGGTCTACCACTACTTTCCCGGCAAACTCAGCCTGTACGAGGCCGCGTTGCAGCGTGCGTCGGACGATCTGGCCGAGCGGTTCGTGGTCGCCGAGGAGGGCTCGCTCGGGGGACGGCTGCTGCGGGTGATGGGCCGGTTCTTCGACTTCGTGGACGACCACGGGCCCGGTTTCGCGGCGCTGATGCGCGGCGGTCCGGCGGTCGGCTCGTCCACCACCAACGCGTTGGTCGACGGGGTGCGGCACGCCGCGTATCTCCAGATCCTGTCCCACATGAAGGTCGAACAGCCGCCCGCCCGGCTGGAGTTGATGATTCGCTCCTGGATCTCGCTGGTCGAGTCGACGGCCCTGATCTGGCTGGACGGCCGACGCATCCCGCGCGCCGACCTGGAACGCCAACTCGTGCACGACTTCGGGGCGTTGGCGGCGGTGAGCGCGGCGTACGACGACGAACTGGCCGCGCTGCTGCGGGAGTCCCTCCGGAACGAGCCGGGCGACGGGCCGTTCACCGACCTCGTCGTCCGGCTGATCGCGCTGGCGTCCTAGCTGCCGTAGAACAGGCTCTAGCGCTCGAACTTCCGGTAGGACGCGTCCAGTTCGCGCACCTCGGCGGAGGCGTGCAGGACCGAGCCGTCCTCGTCGATGTACTCGCGGAGGAGTTCCAGGACCTTCTCGGTCAGCTTGGCCTTGGTCTCCGCGGTGCGTCCGGCGAGCAGGCCGAGGGTGATGTGGACGACGGTGTGTCCCAGCTCGTCGAGACCCTCGTACCCGAAGGCCGTGTACTCGCTCGGGCGGAACTGGGTCTTGCACGCCTCCGGCTTCGCGGCCGCGATCTCGACGACCGCCTCGTGCAGCGCACGGGAGAAACCGTCCTGGTCGAAGGAGATCGTGTGGGAGTGGTCGACGGTGATCTGCGGCATGGGCTTCCCCTGTTCTAGGCCAACAACGCGCTCACCCTAGCCGGAGCGCCAGCATCGCGATGTCGTCGTCCCGGTCGACACCGAAGCAGTCCAGCAGCGTGTCGCACAGGGCGTCCAGGCCGGGCAGCGCGCCGGAGGCGGCCGCGCGGAGGTGTTCCATCGACACGGAGATGTCCGTGCCCCTGGTCTCGATGAGGCCGTCGGTGATCATGAGGAGCCGGTCGCTGGGTTCGAGGAACAGCTCCGTGGGCGGCGGATGGGGCAGGCCCACGCCGAGCAGCGGGCCGGCCGCCTTCGCGTAGTCCGCGCTGCCGTTGTCCCGGATGATCAGCGGCGGGATGTGACCCGCGTTGGCGATGAGCGTGCGCCCGGTGTCCGGGTCGACGAGGGCCAGGCACACGGTGACCGTGGTCTCCTGGTGGTAGTGCTGGAGCATCCGGTCCAGCCGCTCGGCGAGGACGCTCGGGTCGCTCTCGTCGACGCAGTAGGCGCGCAGGGCGTGCCGCATCTCCACCATGACGGTGGCCGCCTCCAGCGAGTGCCCGACGACGTCGCCGACGGCGAACAGCACTCCCCCGGCGACCTTCAGGACGGCGTAGAAATCGCCGCCGATCTCGGTGTCCTGGGAGGCCGGCACGTACCGTACGACCGTGTCGACGCCCGGGAGTTCGGGCAGCCGGTCCGGCGTGGGCAGGAAGCTGCGCTGGAGGGTGAGGGCGACATGCCGCTCGACCTGGTACATGAGGAGCGGCTCGGCGGCGAGCGCGGTGGCCTGCGCGAGTTGCGCCAGCAGTGCGCCGGCCTCGGGGCCCACCCGGCGCAGCCCGCGGGTGGGGGCGGCGAGACAGACCGGGGCCCGGCCCTCCTGGGTGAGGACCAGCGCCAGCCGGGCGTCGTGCTCCACGCCGGGCCGGAAGAACCCGGTGGGCCACAGCGGCGCGGGCACCGTGGTGATCTGCACCCCGGACTGCCCCTGCGAGAGCCGCCGCAGCAGTCGGGCCACGGCCCGGTCGGCGTCCTCGCCCGGCAGCGCGACCGCGGTGCGGTCCCGGGGCAGGCCGCGGTACAGCTGGTCGTCCCGGTCGAGGACGAACACGGCGGCGGGGGTGCCGGTGAGCCGTGCGGTGCCGTCGGCGGCGACGTCGACGAGTTCCTGGAGGGAGCGCGCCGCCTGAATGGTGACGATCATCTCCGAGAGCAGCGTCAGCCGTCGTACGAGCGCCTGGTCGTCGGCGCGCAGCCGGGCGGCGCGGACCGCGGACCGGACCGCCGCCTCGATCTCCTCGGGCTCCGCGGGCACCGTCAGAAAGGCCTCGTCGCCCGCGTCGAGCGCCTGGCAGCGGTCGCTCGGGGGCGCGGCGAGCGCCGAGACGTGCACGACCGGCAGACCCGCCATACGCGGCCGCTCCTTGAGCAGCCGGCACAGGTCGAATCCGCTCATGTCCGGCAGGTGCACGTCGATCAGCGCCACGTCGGGCAGGTTCCCCTTGCGCAGCCGCACATCGAGTTCGTCGAGCGCCTCGGCGCCGCTGCCGACCGCGAGGACCCGGTGCCCGGCGCGGCTCAGCACACTTTCGACCGCGAACCGGCTCGCCGGCTCGTCGTCCACGACCAACACGGTCGCATGCGTCAGTTTGCCGTTGACGTCCATTTTTCTCAGACCTGGCCCTTTGACACACCGGTGGAGCAGGCCGGTGTCCACAGCCTGCCCCACTACGGTAATGCGCTTTCAGGGTGTCCGGGAGAATACCGCCACAGTGCGTCCCGGAACGGCGAAGGTGCCCGAAACCTTCGTGTACGAGGCCGACTTCACGGTGGCGTCCGCGCCCGCCGCCTGCACCGGGTGCAGCCGGTAGCCGGTACCGGCCAGCGCTTCCACTTTCTGCTCCCGCGCGCTCGGCGTCGCGTTGAACACGACCACCAGATCACCGAGTTCCATGGTGATCACCCCGGGCGTCTCGTCCTTCCCGGACAGCGGGAAGGACATCTCCGACTGCACCTGCCCGGCCGTGCCGAGCGAGAAGACGGGCTCGGTCGTACGGATCTTCAGCAGATCCTGGTACGCGGCCGAGGCCCCGTCGATCTGCCCGCAGCCCACCTTGACCGACGTCAACAGGCCTTTCGCGTACGGCCACTTGGACGCGTTGTCGGCCGCCAACGGCAGACCCCGCCCGAAGCCGTTGCCGTCCGCGCAGTTCCAGTGGATCGCGTTGAACCAGTCACCGCTGTCGAACGAGTTGCGGTCCAGTGACTTGGAGCGCAAGAGGTCGGTCCCGGCCTGGGACAGGGACGGCCCCTGCGAGAGCGTGGCGGTGGCCATCGCGAGGACCTGCATCCGGGCCCGGTCGGAAGCACTCGTCGTGGCCGGCAACTTGTAGGTCAGCGCGTCGAACAGCGACTCGTTGTCGTGCGCGTCGACATAGGCGAGGGCGTCGCCCGGCGCGTCCGCGTACCCGGCGGGAGCGCCGTTGTAGTCGATCTCGGCGCCGGTGACGTCCTTCCCGTCGGTGTCGGTGAACCGGTACTTGGCGAGGTTGCCGCTCAGGCCGACCTTGATGAGGTCCTGGTAGTGCAGGAGGCGGGCCTTCTGCTCGGCCGAAGTGCCGTTCGCCGTAGAGGAGTTGGGGTCCGTGTAGAGCCCGGAGGCGAAGCCCTGCACACCCGGGTCCTCGTCGAAGGGGCTGCCGCCGCGTACGGCGTCCCGGGCCCGGTCGGAGAAGGTCGCGATGCCCGTGCCGGCCATGTTCTTCTGCGTGGCCTGCACGAAACGGGCGTCGTCGGCGACCTCGCCGAAGTTCCAGCCCTCGCCGTACATGATGATCTTCTTGCCGTCGACGCCGTCCTTCGCGAGGGTCAGCGCGTCAAGTGCCTTGCGTACGGCGAGGATGTTGGCCTTCGGCTGGTGGCCCATGAGGTCGAAGCGGAAGCCGTCGACCTTGTACTCCTTGGCCCAGGTGACCACGGAGTCGACGACGAGCTTGCCCATCATGGCGTTCTCGGTCGCCGTGTTGGCACAGCAGGTGGAGGTGGCCACGCTGCCGTCGGCGAGGAGCCGCTGGTAGTAGCCGGGCACGATCTTGTCGAGCACGGAGTAGTCCGCCTGCCCGCTGGCCGCCGTGTGGTTGTAGACCACGTCCATGACGACCCTGAGGCCGTCCTCGTTCAGCGACTTGACCATCTTGCGGAACTCGACGGTACGGCCGGTGCCGTCCGGGTCGGTCGCGTACGAACCCTCCGGAACCGTGAAGTGGTAAGGGTCGTAACCCCAGTTGTAGGCGTCCTTCGCGGCGACGGCCGCCACGCACTCCTGCTGCTTCTCCGAGTCGGCGGCATAGGAGGCGAGATCGCAGCCGGTGACCGCCTGCTCGGACTTCTTCTCGGGGATGGTGGCGATGTCGAAGGCGGGCAGCAGATGCACGTACGACGTCCCGGACTTGGCCAGCTCCCGCAGATGCTTCGAGCCGTCGCTGCTCTTGTCCGTGAAGGCGAGGTAGGTCCCTCGGTCCTTCGCGGGGACCGTCTTGTCGTCGACCGAGTAGTCCCGGATGTGCAGTTCCTGGATCTCGGCGTCCTTCAACGCCACCGCCTTGGGCTTCTTCAGGCTCGACCAGCCGCTCGGGGCAAGGGACTTGTCGCCGAGGTCGACGACGAGGCTCTGCTTCGAGTCGGTGGTGAGGGCGACCGAGTAGGGGTCGGTGACCTCGTTGGTGACGAGCTTCTGGACGGTCGGCGCCCACACCTTCACGACGTACCGGTACGGCTTGTTCTTCCAGGAGGCGGGACCGGTGACGGACCAGACGCCGGTGGTGGAGTTCCGGCTCATTTTCTTCAGCGAGCCGTCGAGGTCGAGGGACACGTTTTGCGCGGTCGGCGCCCAAACGGCCAGCGTGGGAAGGCCGTTGTGGAAGGTCGGGCCGAGGTCGGCCTTGGTCGCGGAGTCGTACACGTCGTCGAGCACTCCGGCGATCTGCACGCCGGTGGCCGCCAACACCGCGCCGTTCACGGCCCGTTGGGAGGCGACGAGCTGCCCGTTCAAGGCCTCCTTGACGCGGTCGCGGTCACGCGGATCGACCGACCAGGCCGAATAGTCCTTCAGATAGGGGAACTTGGCCTTCTGGGCGTCGGTGAGCGTGGTCTTCGACAGGCGCAGCCAGCGCTCGTCGTCGCTCGTCAGCGTGCCGTCCTTCACGGCGATCGAGCCGTCGTGGGAGTAGAGGAGTTGGGTAGAGGCGGCAGCATCCGAGCCGTTCCAGGCGACCGTGTTCCGGTCGATCCAGACCGCCTTGGAGGTGGTCAGGTCGAGGGCGGCCGCGCTCCCGGCGGGCTGCGGCAGGAGGTACTTCTCCTGGCCGTTCAAGAGCCAGACCTCGTTGCCGTTGGTCTTGAGGTCGAGCGACTGATCGGCGGAGAGGTCCTTCTCGTCACCCTTGTGGATGATGTAACTGAGGCTGGTGGCACCGGAGTTGAGCGGCACCTCGAAGACAGCGCCATACGCGTCGGTCTTCACCGGCTGGAGCGGGCTCGACCAGTCCGTGGGGCTCGCGGCACCCGTCCAGACGTGCAGCCCCCAGCCGGTGTAGTCGCCGTCCGCGCGGTGGTAGTGGATGACGGCCTTGGTGGTGTCCTGCGCCGGATAGTCGGGCCGCTGTGTCTGTACGGCCTCCTTGCCCTGCTCGATCCACACCTCGCCGGTCTGCGAGACGTCGATCGAACGGTCGGCGGAGACATCCTTGTCGCCGTCCTTGTCGATCACCAGGAAGCTGACGTTCGTAGCGCCGGGCTTCAACTTGACGTAGGCGAAGGCGCCGTAGGCATCGCGGCCGGCGAAGGGGTGACTGGCCGGCCAGGTCGTGGCCTCGCCGTCGGCGAGGTCGCCCCAGGCGTAGAGGCCCCAGTTGTCGTAGTCGCCGTCGGTGCGCTTGTAGTGGACGATCGCGTAGTCGCGCGAGGAGGCGGTGGGGGTTTCCTCGGCGGGCGGGGTGCCGGTGGTGGAAACGGCCGTCGCACTCGCCGTGCGTCCGGTCGAGTCGACCACAACGGCCTTGTAGCGCAGGGCGGTTCCGGCCGGTACGTCCTTCCCGATCGCCTCCGTGACCTTGTACGGGGCGTGGTCGGCGGAGCCGAGGGTCCGCCACTTGCCGTTGCCGGTCTGGGCGGCGAAGACGACCCGGTCGAGCTGACCGCCGGTGACGTCGGCGCTCAACTCGACGGTGCCGGTGGCGCCCGCGTCCGGCGTCTTGAGGGTGATCGTGGGCTTGGTGACGGGCTTGGCGAGGGCACCGGCCGCCTTGAGGACGATCGCGGCACCGGCCGGGACGGTGACGGTGACCTTGTTGTCGGCGCCGCTCGTCGCGGTGGCCGAAGTACCGTAGATCCCCCGGTACTTCATGTCCGGCGAACCGGTCGCGAAGGTCACCGTCTTCGCGGTGTCGGCGTTGTTGAGGGCGACGATGTACTCGGCACTCTTGCCGGTCCGCGTGAAGGCATAGACACCGGCGCCGTCGGCTGCGTAGCGCTCGGTCTGGACGCCGTCGGTGAGGGCCGGGTTGTCCTTGCGCAGCTTGGAGAGAGCGGCGATCTCCTTGTACAGCGGGGCAGTTGGGTCGTAGGCGTCGCCGGCGGCAGTCCGATCGGTGCCGATCTCATCATCATCGAGATAGTCGGCGACCTTCGACGCGAACATCGTCTGGCGGGCGTCCTTGTCGCCGCCGGAGCCGGTGAAGCCCTGTTCGTCGCCGTAGTAGACGACGGGGTTGCCGCGACTGAGGAACATCAGCTCGTTGGCGAGCCTGTCCTTGGCGAGGAGTTGGGCGTCGGTGGCCTTCGGGTTGTCCTGGTCGAGGAAGTAGCCGATGCGGCCCATGTCGTGGTTGCCGAGGAAGGTGACCTGCTCGTACGCGTTCGCCTTGTCGGTCGTGTACTTGTAGTCGTCGCCGAAGACACTCGCGAGCTTCTGCGCGCTGCCGCCCTGGGAGGCGTAGGCACGGGCCGCGTCCTGGAAGGGGAAGTCGAGCGTGGCGTCCAGGCGGCCCTGGGTGACGTACGGCGAAGTGACCGACGTGTCGGCGGAGTAGACCTCGCCGAACATGAAGAAGTTCTTCCGGCCGTGCTGCGCCGCGTAGTTGTCGAGTGCGGTGGCCCACTGGGTCCAGAAGTCCATGTCGACGTGTTTCACGGTGTCGATGCGGAAGCCGTCGACGTCGAAGTCGCGGACCCACTTCTCGTAGATCTTCTCCATGCCGCTGACGACCTCGGGGCGTTCGGTCCACAGGTCGTCGAGGCCGGAGAAGTCGCCGTAGGTGGCGTTCTCGCCGACGTAGGTCGAGTCGCCCCGATTGTGGTACATCGTCGGGTCGTTGAGCCAGGACGGGACCTTCACGTTCGCCTTGTCGGCGGGGACGGTCGGGGTCTTCGGGAAGGAGGAGGTGGAGACGGAGGGGAAGGTCTTCCTGCCGTCCGCGTAGTCGGCGTCGTCGAAGGGCTGCCCGTCCTTGGTCAGGTACGGGAAGGCGCCCTTGGAGAGGTAGTCGTAGGACTTGCCCTCGTAGTCGACGACGTCGGCGGTGTGGTTGGTGATGACGTCGAAGAAGACCTTCATGCCCTTGGCGTGCGCCTTGGCGATGAGGGTCGCGAGGTCCTTGTTGGTGCCGAAGTGCGGGTCGACCTGGGTGAAGTCGGTTATCCAGTAACCGTGGTAGCCGGCGGAGGCATCGCTCCCCGTGCCCTGCACGGGCTGGTTCTTGAAGATCGGGGCCATCCAGATGGCGGTGGTGCCGAGGCCCTTGATGTAGTCGAGCTTCTTTGTCAGGCCCTTGAGGTCGCCGCCCTGGTAGAAGCCCTTGTCGGTGGGGTCGTAGCCGGTGCTGAGACGTGAACCGGTAAGCCCGCCTTGGTCGTTGGCGGTGTCGCCGTTGGCGAACCGGTCCGGCATCACGAAGTAGAACTGCTCGCGGGTGTCGTCGTGCCGGGCGGGCGTGGCCGCCAGCTTCGCGTCCGACGGGGGTGCGGGCGGGGTCGCGGCGTGGGCGGCGAGGGGTTGGACGAACGCCGCGAGGAGTGCGGCGACGATGACGCCGGTGGCCCTTCTCCGTCGCTCGGTACGGCGCGTGCGGGGCGCCGGCCATCTCGGTATCACAGGCGTGAACTCCTTGCGATTACGGCTCAGTTCGGGTCCGACCCCGGCGAGACCGTATCGCCGACGCAAGGGTTGCAGCAAGAGTCATGAAAGGAGGAGAAAGAACTTTCAGCGCAGCTCCTGTCGGTCGCCGCGCTCTGTCGGGCGCAAGCGGGACGCGGGGGCCGTAGCCGAGTGGTTCCTCTGGTACGACACCGGGCGGCCGGGGTACTCGGCACGGCGCGCGTACGGACGCGTCCCGGCAGTCGTCGCCCGACTGGAGGCGGCACTGGCCGGGCCGGAGGACCTGACCACGACACGGCTCGCCTGGGAACCGGGTGTCGCTCACGCCGTCGCGCGGGCCTGTCTCACCGAAGCGGCACGGCAGTTGATGCCCCGTCATGGGCTTGTCGCCCGCGGCGACATAGCGGAACTCCTGGAACAGTCCGGCCACGACGGGACGGCCGAGCGGCGACGCGAGCGGGTGAGAACCCTGCTGAGCCGGAAGGGCGCCCCGCGTAAACACATCTCGGTCAGCGCCGGACGGCGACGATGAACAGCCGGTCGGCGGTCTTCCGGCCGACTCCGGGTCCGATCTCGATGTCGTGGAAACCTGCCGTGGACAGACGCTCACGGAGTTCCGCCCTGCTCCACGGACGCATCGTGAAGTCGTAGCTCGACCTGCGCCGAGGCTCGTCCCTTGCGAGAAGGTCGTACTGCTCGTGAACACGCAGCAGTCCCGCCTGCCATGTGACGGTGCTGGTGAAGATCAGCAGTTTCCCCGGGCCGAGTTCCACTGTCCGTTCATGGGGCGTCCCGTCCGCGCGGGCCCGGGACCCGTGCTCGTCGCGGACGTCGAGTATCAGCAGACCGCCCTGCCGCAGACTGCTCTCGAGGGAGACGAGCACCGCGTCACGTTCGAGATCGGTGATCATGTCGTTCAGCACGCCGCGGCAGATCACCGCCTGGTAGGGCGATCCGACGTCAAGAGAGCACAGGTCGGCCTGATAGCGCCGCGCTGCGGGACACCGCTTCGCCGCCTGGTCCAGGAGAGTGACGGCCGCATCGGCGAGGTCGACACGGTGCCCTTTGGCCGCGAGGGCGGCGGCATGCCGACCGGTACCGCAGCCTGCGTCCAGCACCGACGCCGCGTAGTGGCCGGTCCGTACGAGCACGTCGTGGACCGCGTCGACCCAGGGTTCCACCGGATCAGTGATGAGCAGGTCATAGGCCGCGGCATGATCGGCGTAGAACGGTCGGGACCGACTCACCTGCGCGGAGTGTGATGTCACGCCGGACATCCTGCCCATGCCGTGAACTTCCAGTGCGCCAGGCCGTATTGGATTGCCGTGCTCTGGTGTGGGCGAGGAGAGGCTCGGCACGTCCCGTTGCACCGTCCCGGCATCGACCCGACGGTGTCTCTACGTTTACAGCCCCAGCCTGAGCGGTCGTCGACCTGCCGGAGAGATCTCATGTCAGCCGTTGTTGTCGTAGGTGCGGGAATCGTCGGCTCCTCGGTGGCCTACCACCTGGCCCGGCGAGGCGTCCCGGTCACTCTGCTTGAGCAAGGGCCGGAACCGGCCGCCGGGGTGACCGGAGACTCCTTCGCCTGGATCGGCGGCTCGGGCGGCGACTGGCCCGGCGGAGCGCGGGATCTCCGCGAGTACGTCCTGGCGGACTACCGGCGCCTGGAGAACGAGCTGCCCCAGGTCACCGTCCGAAGGACCGGCTCGCTGTCCTGGGCCGACGTACCGGCTGAGGGCTCACGGCAGTCGGGGCCGGGCCGGTTCCGCATCGGGCGAAGCGACATCGCCGCTCTGGAGCCCGACCTCCGGCACCCGCCCGACCAGGCCGTGCACACCCCGAGCGACGCGGGCGTCGACCCAACGGCCGTGTCCCGCGCACTCGTTGAAGCCGCCGGTGCCCACGGAGCGACCGTGCTCCATGACACCGAGGTCACCTCCTTGCGCGTGAGCAACGGGCGCGTCGAGGGAGTCCTGACATCGACCGGGCTCCACCCCGCCACCACCGTCGTACTCACGGCCGGAACCGCCGTCCCCCGACTGTGCGAGCGGCTACCGGCCGACCTGGCCATCGCCGCCTCCCCGGCCACCCTCGCGCGGGTCGCAGCGCCCCCGGGCCTGGTCAGGACCATCGTGGCGAGCCCTGATTTCGAGGTCCGAGAGGTACGGGACGGCCACCTCCTGCTGGTCGTGCCGCAGGCCGAAGGCACGGCGCGAAACCGTGAGCGGGCCGCGCAGGACGCGTTCCGGCACCTCAAGACGGCCTTCCGAGGAAGCGACGGATGCCGCCTGCTGGGGCACCGCACCAGCAGCCGCCCCATGCCCGCGCACGGACCCGTCATCGGGTACGCGACACACGACCGGTCCGTCTACGTCGCCGTCATGCACTCCGCCGTCACCCTGGCGCCCACCGTCGGACGACTCGTCGCGGACGAACTCGTGACCGGCAGACCGGCTCCCGAGCTACGGCGGTGCCGACCGCGCGTCCACTGACCTCACACGGCCTGACATCACACGGACCGCCATCACAGGGACCGCTCCACGGCGGCACGCGGATTCTCTTACCTTCTCCCGCGAACAAATCCGCGACACCACGCATCGAACCTTGTGTACGGCACCAGAACGACGGTGCGGGCCGCAGACCACGGCCCGCGAAGCAGGAGTGGGGACCATCACCGTGAACGAGCACCTGAACACCACCGACCAGCCCGGCACCGCCAAGCACCGCCACCGCGCGGACCGACGCTTCGGGCGCACGATGATCGGCCTGGGCGCCGTCGTCGGTCTGGGGCTCGCGGCCTGGGCGGGTACCGCGAACGCCGCGACCTCCAGTGGTACGGCGACCGCGAAGGCGACCCCGACCTGCTCCGCCGCCGCGCTCAAGGCGACCTACGGCCAGCAGCTCGGCGGTGGCATGAACCACGCGGGCATCGTCATCAGGCTGCGCAACCTCAGCGGCAAGACCTGTGCGCTGCGCGGTTACCCCGGCCTGGGCCTGGAGAGCTCCGCCCACAAGAAGCTCACGACCCACACCACCTGGGGCAACACCTGGTACGCGCACAACCCCGGCAAGAAGACCCTCACCCTCAAGGACGGCGAGAGCGCCGAGGCCGTCGTCGCCTGGACCCACGCCAACACCGGCACGTCGGGCGCGGTCCACGCCGGCTACCTGGAGATCACCCCGCCCGCCTCCACCCAGCACAAGACCCTGGCCCTCCCCCAGTGGGTCGACCACGGCGACCTCTCGGTCACCGCGCTGGCGAAGCACATCACCGTCAACTCCTGATCCCCCACGGGCCGGACGGCGGCGACGTGCCCCCTCGCGCCGCCGCCGTCCAACACCGGGATCAGCAGCTCGACTTGCCCGAGTAGATCGCCAACGCCGTGTTCGAACCCAGCGTCGCCGTGAACTGCCCGCTGGAGTTCACGGTCACCGACGTGTTGTTCTGGACGTTGCAGTACGTGCCCGCGGCGAGAGACGTCTGGTACGTCTGCGTCAGCGACGACGTCTCGTGGTTGATGGCGACGTAGCCCTTGCTGCCGCGGCCGAACGCGATCGCGTCGTTGCCGTCGTCCCACCAGTTGGTGAGGGACTGGCCGCTCGTCGCGTTGCGGAAGGCGACCATGGACTTGATCTCCGGCCAGGCGTGCTGGCACTTCCAGCCGTCCTGCCAACAGGCCGTCACCGAGCCGCCGTTGGGCGGGCCGGCGTCCGCGTCCGTCCACTCGTAGCCGGAGTTGATGTCGGGGGCGCCGTAGGGGTAGGCGAGCATGAAGACGTTGGCCAGGGTGTAGTTGGCGCCGTCCTTGTAGTTCAACGTGCTGCCGTTGCGCTCTGTGTCGTGGTTGTCGACGAAGACTCCCGCGACCGAGCTGCTCAGGTAGCCCCAGCCCTCGCCGTAGTTCTTCAGGTAGGCGAGGTTCTCGTTGTTGAAGACGCGCTTGAGGTCGTAGGCGTAGCGGAACTCCTGGACGTCGCCGTTGCCGGTGTACTCGGTGGGCTGGACGGCCTCGCCGGCACCGTAGATGACCTCCTGCTTCCAGTACGCGGAGGGGTTGCTCAGGCGGGACTTGATGTTCGCGAGGTCGGTCGCCGGGATGTGCTTGGCCGCGTCGATGCGGAAGCCGTCGGCGCCGTAGCCGAGGAGGGTGTTCATGTAGCCGGCGATGGTGGCGCGGACGTACTCCTCGCCGGTGTCCAGGTCGGCCAGGCCGACGAGTTCGCAGTTCTGGACGTTGGCGCGGTTGGTGTAGTCGCTGACCGTCGACGTGCAGTCGTCCATGTCGTACGAGGAGTACAGGCCGGGGTAGTTGTACTTCGTGTACGACGAACCGCCGGTGCCGGTGCCGCTGCCCGCCGACATGTGGTTGATGACCGTGTCGACGACGACCTTCACGCCCGCCGCGTGACACGTGTTGATCATGTTCTGGAAGGCCGTGGCGTCGCCGAGCCGGCCCGCGATCTTGTAACTCACCGGCTGGTACGACGTCCACCACTGCGAGCCCTGTATGTGCTCGGCGGGCGGGGATACCTGGACGTAGCCGTAACCGGCGGGGCCGAGGGTGTTGGTGCACTCCTTGGCGACCGAGGCGAAGTTCCACTCGAAGAGGACGGCGGTGACGTCCTTGGTGCCGGGCGGGGAGGCGTGTGCGGTGCCGGGCACCAGGAGGGCCGTCGCGGCGGCGAGGGCGCAAGCTCCTGCAAGTGATCTGCTGTTGACCATGCGGGGTTCCTTCTCCGTTGAAGGTTCTTGACAGTTCTTGCTGAAACACCGTGGAAACCTTGCAGTCGCCCAGATGTTAGAGGCCCGCCGCCCAAAAGGGCAGCGGGCCGTGTGAAGTTGCTGCAAGAACTTCCCGTGGCGGAGCGGAAGTTGCGGAGCTATGGGCTACAGAGTGGTGGTTACGGAGTGGTGGTCCACCAGACCGTCGTGTCGGCCGGCAGCTTCGCCTCGCCTGCCACCTCGGTCACCTCACCGCTCGCCAGCAGGAGACGACCGTACGCCGATGTCGTCACCGACTCCCCGCTCGTGTTCGCGACACACACGAACTCCCCACGCCGGAAGGCGAGTACACCCTCGGGCGCCCGCAGCCAGTCCACCGAGTCACCCGCGCCGAGGTCGGGCTGGGTGCGGCGGGCGGCGAGCGCGGCCCGGTACAGCTCCAGCGTCGAACCGGCCGTCCCGGTCTGCGCCTCGATGCTCAACTCGCCCCAGCCGTCCGGCTGCGGAAGCCAACTCCCGCCGTCTCCGAAGCCGTACGACGATCCGTCACGCGTCCACGGGATCGGCACCCGGCACCCGTCCCGGAAGCCGTCCTGGCCCGCGCCCCTGAAGTACGCGGGGTCCTGGCGGACTTCGTCCGGGAGGTCGACGACGTCGGGCAGGCCGAGTTCCTCGCCCTGGTAGACGTACGCCGAGCCGGGCAGCGCCAGCATCAGGAGCGATGCCGCGCGGGCTCGGCGCAGGCCCAGTTCCCGGTCGCCCGCCAGGCGGATCTGGGTGCCGAGGCCGGGCGGGTTGGCGAAGCGGGTGGCGTGCCGGGTGACGTCGTGGTTGGAGAGGACCCAGGTGGCGGGGGCGCCTACCGGGCGCATGGCCTCCAGGGTGCGGTCGATGACCGTACGGAGTTCCGCCGCGTCCCAATCCGTCGACAGGTACTGGAAGTTGAAGGCCTGGTGGAGTTCGTCCGGGCGGACGTAGTTCGCCGTCCGCTCGACGGTCGGGGTCCACGCCTCGGCCACGAAGATGCGCCCGCCCGTCTCCCGCCCCCGCCCTTCCAAGGAAGGCCCTTCGGGCCCCAACATATTTCCCGCGTACTCGTCGAGGACCGTGCGCCACTGGCGGTAGACGTCGTGCACGCCGTCCTGGTCGAAGAACGGCATGACATCGTTGCCCAGCAGCTTGAGTTGCTCGTGCGAGCCGAGGTCGGGCAGCCCCTCCGCCTTCACGAGACCGTGGGCCACGTCGATGCGGAAGCCGTCGACTCCGATGTCCAGCCAGAAGCGGAGGATCGAGCGGAACTCGTCGCCCACCGCCGGGTGTTCCCAGTTGAAGTCGGGCTGCTCGGGGGCGAAGAGGTGCAGGTACCACTCCCCCGCCGAGCCGTCGGGTTCGGTGACCCGGGTCCAGGCCGGGCCGCCGAAGATGGACTCCCAGTCGTTGGGCGGGAGTTCGCCGTGCTCGCCCTTGCCGGGGCGGAAGTGGTAGCGCTCCCGCAGCGGCGAACCGGGGCCTTCCCTCAACGCCCGCTTGAACCACTCGTGTTGGTCCGAGGAGTGGTTCGGGACGAGGTCGACGATGATGCGCAGGCCGAGCCCGTGGGCGTCCCGGATCAGCGCGTCGGCGTCGAGCAGGTTCCCGAACATCGGGTCCACGGCACGGTAGTCGGCGACGTCGTAGCCGGCGTCCGCCTGCGGGGAGGCGTAGAACGGGCTGAGCCAGACGGCGTCGATCCCGAGGTCCCGCAGATACGGAAGCCGGGCGCGGACGCCCTCCAGGTCGCCCATGCCGTCGCCGTTGCTGTCGGCGAAGCTGCGGGGGTAGACCTGGTAGATCACCGCGTCCCGCCACCAGTCGCGGTGACGGTTGATGGTGACGGTGGCGGGGGCCGGTGCGGCGGACTGCTGCTGGCTCATGGCGTCCTTGATGCGTAACTGGTTTTCGGTCATGGGGAGTTGGTGACGAGGCGACCGCGGTGATAGCGGGGTCGGATGACCACCACGGCCGCCCCGGGTATCAGGGGGGCTTGGGGGGCAGTGCCCCCCAAAAGGGGCGCGGGGAACTGCGCGACCAGCCCCCACGCACCCGCGGACAACAACGAAACCGGATTTTCTAGCCCTTCGTGCCACCCGCGGTAAGCCCGGTGACCAGGTTCTTCTGCACTAGGTAGAAGAACGCGGCGACCGGTATCGCGATCAACACCGCCGTCGCAGCCATCAGGTTGCGTTGCGCGTCGTGCTCGCTCACGAACGTCTGCAACCCGACCGCGAACGTGTACTTCGTGTCGGACAGCATGAACGTCGAGGCGAACGCGACCTCGCCGAAGGCCGTGAGGAAGCTGTAGAACGCGGCGACCGCCAGGCCCGGCTTGGCGAGCGGCAGGATCAGTCGCAGGAACGTGCCGAAGGGGTTCAGCCCGTCGACGCGTCCGGCCTCGTCGATCTCGAACGGGATCGTGTCGAAGTAGCCCTTGAGCAGCCAGGCGCAGTAGGGCACGGCGGTCGAGCAGTAGACGAGGATGAGACCAAGGTAGCTGTCGATGAGCTGTAGGTCGGCCAGAATCTGGTACATCGGCACGATGAGTACCGCTATCGGGAACATCTGGGTGACCAGCAGCACCCACATGAACTTCCGGTAGCCGGGGAAGCGCATGCGCGAAACCGCGTAGCCGGTGCTCGCGGCGATGGTCACGCCGATGACCGTGGTGCCGAGCGAGACGATCAGCGAGCTCTTCAACCAGTCGAAGAATCCGGTGTGTTGGAGGACGAACGAGTAGTTGTCGAACGTCATCTTCTTCCAGATGCCGGCCGGGTGGAGATAGTCGTCCGAGTCCGGGCCGAGGGAGAGGAAGACCAGCCAGGCGATCGGGAACAGCGCGATCAGGCTCGCGACGATCAGGATGCCGTGCGAGCCGAGAGTGCCGGCGCGGCTCAACTCGCCCCGGCGGCGGGTCCGTTCGGGTGTCGTGGTGCTCATGGGGACTCCTGCCTCAGATCGCGAGCTGTTGGTCATTGCGGTTCAGCCAGCGGCGGTAGAAGGAGGTGAAGACGATCAGGATGGCCAGCAGCAGGATGCCGTAGGCGGCCGACTGGGCGAATTCGCGCGGCTGTTGGCCGAAGCCGAGGAAGTACGACCAGGTGACCAGGATCTGGGCGTCGGGCGCGGTGTTGCCGAACAGCAGGAAGATCACGGCGAATTGGTTGAAGGTCCAGATCACACCGAGCAGGACGACGGTGGAACTGACCGACCTCAGGCCCGGGAGAGTGACGTAGCGGAAGCGCTGCCAGGGGCTCGCGCCGTCCATCTCGGCGGCCTCGTAGAGCGAGGCGTCGATGGACTGGAGGCCGCCGAGCAGCGAGACCATCATGAACGGCACACCGCACCAGGTGTTGACCATGATCGCGGCGAACCGCTGCCAGAACGTGCTCTCCAGCCAGTCGGGTTGGGGCAGATGCAGGCTGTGCAGCGCGGAGTTGATGATGCCGCCGTCGGCGAGCATGAAGCGCCAGCCGAAGACCGTGACGAAGGTGGGGACGGCCCACGGCAGGATCAGGATCAGGCGGTACAGGGTGCGGGCGCGCAGCTTCTGGTTGAGCAGGAGCGCCAGGGAGAGGCCCACCGTGTAGTGGAGGGCTACGCAGAGCCCGGTCCAGACGATCGTCCAGATGAAGTGCGACCAGAAGCGGTCGTACGACGTCGGGCCGAACAGGATGTCCTTGTAGTTGTCGAGCCCGATGAACTTGTAGGTGGCGTCGATGTGGTTGACGCCGATCGTGCGCGCGGTGTTGAGGCTGTCGGCGTCGGTGAGCGTCAAGTAGAGGCCGTACACCAGCGGGTAGAGCACGAGGACGCCGAGCACGACGACCACGGGGATGATCATCGCGTACGCGTACCAGTGCTTCTGGTAGGCGTACTTGAGGCGGCTGCCGGGGCCGGGTCGGGGGGCGCGGTCACCGTGGCGCTTGCCGGTCGCGCGGTCGATGGCGACTGTCATGGTTCGTTCGACACCTTCTGGAGGACCTTCTGGAAGTTCAAGCGGGTACGGCGAGTTCGAGGGCTACGGCAAGTTCGCGGGCTACGGCGGCGCGTGCCGATGGCCGTCGGATCCGTCCCCCCAGTTCCTGATCCGGCGGATCCGACGGCCGTGCGGGGCTACTTGCTGAAGTCCGGGACCAGCTTGGCGATCGCCAGCTCGGCGTTGCTCAGGCCCTTGTCGAGGGACTCCTTGCCACCGGCGACCTTGGGCAGTTCGGTGTCCAACGGGCCCCACAGGGAGCTGTATTCGGCGAGCGCCGGGCGCGGCTGGGCGGCGCCGAGCACGCTCTGGTAGCCGGCGATGCCCGGGTCGGACTTGACGGCGGCGGTGTAGGCGTCGTCGCGGGTCGGCAGCGTCGAGTTCTTCAGCGCGATCGTCGACTGGGAGGCCGCGGAGGTCATGAAGTTGACGAACTTCAGGGCCGCCTTCTGGTGCGCGGAGTCCGAGCCGGCGTAGACCGAGAGGTTGTGACCGCCGGTCGGGGCGCCGGACTTGCCGGTGGAGCCGGCCGGGATCGTGGCGATGCCGAGGTTGGACTTGTCCTTGAAGGCCGAGCCCTTGTAGAAGTTCGTGATCTCCCAGGGGCCCTGGATGATCGCGGCGACCTTGCCGTTGACGAACGCGTCCTGGATGTGGGCGTAGGCGTCCGCGGTGGTGTCTGCCTTGTGCAGGCCGGTGCCGGAGAAGAGGCTCAGCCAGGTGCCGTAGGCCTTCTTCGCGGCGGCGGAGTCCACGGTGATCTTCTTCGCGGAGGCGTCGACGGTGTCGGTGCCCTCGCCGTAGAGGAAGGTCTGCGCGTAGTAGGCCTGGGTGGAGCCCCAGTAGCCGTCGACCTTCGCCTTGGCCTTGATCGTCGCCGCGTCGGTCTTCAACTCGTCCCAGGTGGTGGGCGCCTGGGTGATGCCGGCCTGCTTGAAGAGGGCCTTGTTGTAGACGAGCGCGAGGGTGTCGGTGACCAGCGGCACGCCGTACGTCTTGCCGTCGTACTGGGCCTGCGTGATCAGGTTCGACTTGAACTTGGCCTGGTCCGCGAGGGCTTCGGTGCCGTCCAGCGGCAGGAAGTAGCCCTTCTTCGCGAAGGCGGGGGTCCAGCCGACCTCCGAACGCAGCACGTCCGGGGCGCCCTTGGAGCCGGCGGCGGTGTCGAACTTGTTCTGCGCCTGGTCGAAGGGCACGTTGACGTACTTGACCTTGACGTTCTTGTTGGCCGCCTCGAACTTGGCGACCAAGGCCTTGTACGTGGGTGCCTCATTGGTGGCGTTCGAGGTGTCCCACCAGGTGATGGTGACCGGCCCGTCGGACTTGCCGCTGCCACTGTCACTGCCGCCGCAGGCCGTCGCCGCGAGGGCGATGGACGCCACCAGCGCGGTGGCCGCTATGCCACGCCGCATGAGTTCTCCTTGAGGGTGAAAGCCCGTGAGGTGCAGGGCAGCGGTCCCGTCCGCCGCCCTGTCGACTTGCCGACTGCGCCGTTGCGTCCGCCGGGCGTCGCCGAACGTAACAGCGATGCAAGCCCGGCGAAAGTCCTTGCTGCAAAAAACTGCAAGACGGCCCGAGAGTTACTCGTCCGTGACCTCTCCTCGACCCCCGCGAAACCCAGCACTGGTGCGGCTGAGCGGGCAGGGGGACACTTGTGCAAGACTCTGCAAGCTCTTGCCGCATGCCGTACGTCGACCAGCAGCCGACCAGAACACGAGGGATCGCGATGACGCAGCAACCCGCAGCGCGCCGACGGCCGGTACAGTCCACTCCCGTGACCACACGGCTTGCCGACATCGCCGCCCAGGCGGGGGTGAGCGAAGCGACCGTCAGCCGCGTCCTCAACGGCAAGCCTGGCGTCGCCGCCACCACCCGTCAGTCCGTCCTCGCCGCGCTCGACGTGCTCGGCTACGAACGTCCGGTACGGCTGCGGCAGCGCAGCGAGGGCCTGGTGGGCCTGATAACACCGGAGTTGGAGAACCCGATATTCCCCGCCCTGGCGCAGGTCATCGGCCAGGCGCTGACCCGGCAGGGCTACACACCGGTGCTCGCCACCCAGACCCCGGGCGGCTCCACGGAGGACGAGCTGACCGAGATGCTCGTCGACCGCGGCGTCGCGGGCATCATCTTCGTCTCCGGACTGCACGCGGACACCTCCGCCGACATGCAGCGCTACGAGCAACTCCGGGCGCAGGGCGTGCCGTTCGTGCTCGTGGACGGGTTCTCGCCGAAGGTGCAGGCGCCGTTCATCTCCCCCGACGACCGCGCGGCGATGACCCTCGCCGTCACCCACCTCGTCTCGCTCGGGCACACCCGCATCGGGCTGGCGCTGGGCCCCAAGCGGTTCGTACCCGTACAACGCAAGATCGAGGGCTTCGTCCGCACGATGCAGGACCAACTGGCCCTGACCGCCGAGGACGTGGAGACCCGGCTCGTGCAGCACTCGCTGTACACGCTGGAGGGCGGGCAGGCCGCGGCCGCCGCGCTGATCGACCGCGACTGTACGGCGGTGGTGTGCGCGAGCGACATGATGGCGCTCGGTGCGATCCGGGCGGCGCGGCAGCGGGGTCTCGATGTCCCCAAGGACGTCTCCGTGGTCGGTTTCGACGACTCCCCCCTGATCGCGTTCACCGATCCACCGCTGACGACGATCCGCAAGCCGGTGCCGGCGATGGGACAGGCGGCCGTGCGGACGCTGTTGGAGGAGATCGGCGGGACGCCTGCCCCGCACAGCGAGTTCGTGTTCATGCCGGAACTGGTGGTGCGCGGGTCCACGGCTTCGGCGCCCGGGGACCGGAACCGTCCCTGACTCCTCCCCGAATCGTCCCTAAGGGGGAGGAAACGCGGCTGCGTCCAGTGCGCTGGTAGTAGTCCGAGGCCTCTTCTCGTCGTAGAACATGCGAGCCGGACCCGACCAAGGGATGATCGGTCGCGGAAGCCTTTTCTGGCAGACTTCGTGTCTATGGGTGAGACCACCGTGACGACATTGGAAGGCCGTGAAGAAGCCGTTCCGAGCCCCGTCGCGGACGCCGCGGGGCAGGGTTTTCTGCGGCGGTTGCGCCGGTTGCGGACTCCGCGCCGGCCCCGGCTGTGGTTCGAGATCCTGCTGATCGCGGTGAGTTACTGGACGTACTCACAGATCCGCAACGCGGTCCCGGAGCAGAAGACCGAGGCGCTGCGGAACGCCGACTGGATCTGGCGCGTCGAGCACCATCTCGGCATCGCCGTCGAGCAGTCGGTCAACCACGCCGTGAACTCGGTGACTTGGCTGATCGTCGGCATGAACTACTACTACGCCACACTGCACTTCGTGGTGACGCTGGGTGTCCTGGTGTGGCTGTTCCGCAGCCATCCGGGCCGGTACGCGGCGACCCGCCTCGTCCTCTTCGCGACGACGGCCGTGGCCCTGGTCGGCTACTACTTCTTCCCGCTGGCCCCGCCGCGCCTCATGAACGGCGGCCACTTCGTCGACACCGTCATGGTCCACCAGACCTGGGGTTCGATGGCGTCGGGCGACCTGAAACACGTGTCGAACCAGTACGCCGCGATGCCGTCCATGCACATCGGCTGGTCCCTGTGGTGCGGCCTGACGATCTTCACCCTGGCGAAACTCCCCTGGGTCCGCATCCTGGGCCTCCTCTACCCGGCCCTGACCCTCCTGGTCATCGTCTCCACGGCCAACCACTTCTGGCTCGACGCGGTGGGCGGCATGCTCTGCCTGACCTTCGGCTTCCTGGTCTCCCGGCTCTGGTACGGAGCGTTTCCGTATGCCTTGCCGAGGACGGTGGCGGTGCGGGGGGCGGGCGGGGCCTGGTTGCCCACGAAGGCGTGAGCGCTCCGCTGGGTGCGTCGGGCTGCGTGGCCTGCATGGGCTGCGTGGGATGCGTGGGATGCGTGCGCTGCGTGGATATGCGGCTTCGCCGCGGGGCCGGAATCTGCGGTCGTTCCAGTGCCGCGCCGTCGTGGCTGATCGCGCCCACGCGGCGGAGCCGCAGATCGACACAGCCCCGCGCCCCTATAGGGCGCTGCCGCGTCCCGCAGGGCCGGCTGTGGCGGTGCCGTCTCCCGGACGGCCGCGTGGATGATCCGTACGATCACGGCCGCACTGCCGTCGTTCCACTGCCGCGCCGTCGTGGCTGGTCGCGCCCACGCGGCGGAGCCGCAGATCGACACAGCCCCGCGCCCCTTTAGGGCGCTGCCGCGCCCCGCAGGACCGGCTGTGGCGGAGCCGTAGATCGACACAGCCCCGTACCCCCTTTAGGGCGCTGCCGCGTCCCGCAGCGCACGTAGGAACGCCCGTAGGGCCGGCTGTGGTGGTGCCGTCTCCCGGACGGCCGCGTGGATGGTCCGTACGGGCTCCGGGTCCCGTACGACCCGTACGACCACGTCGGGATGGCGGCTGCCGAGGCCCAGGCGGGGAATCAGGGTCACCCCGAGGCCCGCCGCGACGAAACCCTGAGCTGTCATGTAGTCCTCGCTCTGGACCGCGAACCGCGGCCGGAACCCCGCCGCCTCGCACGCGTCGAGTTGGGCGTCGAGACACGGTCCCGGCCACTCGCTGCCGACCCAGGGCTCCTCGGCCAGTTCCCCCAGTTTCACGCTCCGCCGTGCCGCCAGCCGGTGCCCCTTGGGCAGGACGGCGAGATACGGATCGTCGAGCAGCTTCACGAGCCGTACGCCCTCGTAGCCCCCGGACACTCCGGACGCCCCGACCACGAGCGCGACATCCGCCCGCCCCTCCTTCACCTCGGGCAACGGATCCACGGGGTCGGTGAGCTTCAACTCCAGCTGGACTCCGGGGTGTTCGGCACGGAGCCGGGCCACGGCGGGGGCGACCAGGGCGGCGCCGGCGGTGGCGAAATAGCGGACCGTGAGGCGTCCCGTGCGCCCGGCCACCAGGTCCGCCAGCGCCGTCTCCGCCTCGGCGACCTGCCGCCCGATCACGTCCGCGTACCCGGTGAGCAGCAACCCGGCCGCCGTGGGCCGCACCCCGCGCCCGACCCGCTCCAGCAGCGCGGTCCCGGCCTCCTTCTCCAGCGCCCCGACCTGCTGGCTGACGGCAGAGGGCGTGTACCCGAGCTGGGCCGCCGCCCCGGTCACCGACCCACACCCGACCACGGCTCGTAGTACCTGCATGCGTCGCACATCAAGCATGTAGGAGAGGTTAACAGTCACTGTAGAATCGTTCGCTTGTCCTGCACGGTCCAGCTGCCCGACCGTGGACCCATGCAGCCCGCCTCGACAGTCCGCATGGCCGTGCTCGCCCTCCTGTGGGGGTCGGGCTTCCTCTGGATCAAGCTCGCCCTGAACCACGGCCTCTCCCCCGCCCAGATCACGATCACCCGCTGCGCCCTCGGCACGCTGATACTTCTTGCGCTTGCCCGCTCGGCCGGTCAGCGTCTGCCCCGCGACCGCACGACCTGGGGCCGTCTGGCGGTGGCCGCCCTGTTCTGCAACGCCATCCCCTTCGCCATGTTCAGCATCGGCGAGCAGACCGTCGACTCCGGCATCGCGGGCGTCCTGAACGCCACAACTCCCTTGTGGTCCCTGCTGATCGGCGTCGCACTGGGCACAGACCGCGGCCTCGGCCGCACCCGCCTGACCGGACTCCTGCTCGGCTTCGCGGGCACGATCCTGATCTTCGCCCCCTGGCGCCGCTCGGGCCTCCTCACCTGGGGCGCCCTGGCCCTCCTGGGCGCCGCCGCGAGCTACGCCGTGGCCTTCGCGTACATGGCCCGCAAACTCACCGCCGGCCAGGCCCCGTTGGCGACATCGGCGGCGCAGCTGATGGCGGCAACAGCTTGGACCACGCTCGCCGTACCGGCTTCTGGCCCCGTACACCCCGACCTCACGGCCCTGCTCGCGGTGACGGCCCTCGGCGTCCTCGGCACGGGCGTGACCTTTTACCTCAACTACCGCCTGATAGCGGACGAGGGCGCCACGAGCGCCGCAACGGTCGGATATCTACTGCCAGTTGTGTCGGTGACGCTGGGCGCGGTGCTGCTCGACGAGACAGTAGGCCTACGCGTGATCGCAGGCATGGCAGTGGTCCTGGCGGGCGTAGCCCTGACAAGACCCGGCCCTGTGAAGGCTTTTGCTTTTAGGGGCGCGGGGAACTGGGCGACCAGCCCCCACCGGCGGTCAGCCAAAAAACAACCCTCTCAGGCGCCGTAGAACAACACGTCCACCACACCACGCGCCCGACGGGTAGTACGCCGATAGTCATCCAACATGTCCCCCACATGCCCCGGCCCGTACCCCAAGTACCGCCCCACGGCAGCCAGTTCACGCGGGTCGGACGGAAACGTGTCCCCGGCCCGCCCGCGCACCAACATCACCGCGTTACGAACCCGGGTGGCCAACACCCAAGCCTCGTCCAGTATCGAAGCGTCCTCGACGGAGATCAGCTCGGCCGCACAAGCCGCGGCAAGCCCCGCCCGGGTACGCGTCGTACGCAACCCCGGCTCCGCCCACCCGTGCCGCAACTGCATGAGCTGCACGGTCCACTCGACGTCGGACAGCCCCCCACGCCCCAACTTGGTATGCAGAGTCGGGTCGGCCCCGCGAGGCAGCCGCTCGGACTCCATCCGGGCCTTCAACCGCCGGATCTCCCGTACGGCGTCATCGCCCAGACCCTCCGCCGGATACCGCAGAGGATCGATCAGCTCGATGAACCGCCGCCCCAACTCCCCGTCCCCGGCGACAGGTTCGGCCCGCAACAACGCCTGCGACTCCCAGACCAGGGACCACCGGCGGTAGTACGCCTCGTAGGAGTTCAACGACCGTACGAGCGGCCCCGACTTGCCCTCGGGACGCAGGTCCGCGTCGATCAGCAGCGGCGGGTCCGAGCTGGCGACCTGAAGCAGTCGGCGCATCTCGGAGACGACCTTGTTCGCCGCGTCGGAGGCCTCGCGCTCGGGCACGCCCTCGCGGGGTTCGTGCACGAACAGGACGTCCGCGTCGGAGCCGTAGCCCAGTTCGTGGCCGCCGAAGCGGCCCATGCCGATGACGGCGAAGCGGGTGGGGAGGGTGTCGCCCCAGCCCGCGCGGACGACCGCGCGCAGGGTGCCGGCGAGGGTCGCGGCGGTGAGGTCGGAGACGGCGCTGCCGACCCGGTCGACGAGGGCGCCCTGGTCGGCCTCGGCGGGCTGGGTCTCGGTGCCGTAGGAGCCGACGATGTCGAAGGCGGCCGTACGGAAGAGTTCGCGGCGGCGGACTCCTCGGGCGAAGGTGACGGCCTGGACGGCGTCGTCGGCGCGGCCGACCGCGGCCAGTATCTCCTGGTCCAGGTGGGCGCGTTCGCGGGGTTCGAGGCCGCTCCCGCCGTCGCCGTCGCCGAGGAGGGCGACCGCTTCGGGGGCGCGCATGAGGAGGTCGGGGGCGAGGCGGCCGGCCGAGAGGACGCGGGCGAGGTTCTCGGCTGCGGCGCCCTCGTCCCTCAACAGCCGTAGGTACCAAGGGGTCTTGCCGAGCGCGTCGGACACCTTGCGGAAGTTGAGGAGGCCCGCGTCCGGGTCGGCGGAGTCCGCGAACCAGCCCAACAGGACGGGCAGCAGGGTGCGTTGGATGGCGGCCTTGCGGGTGACGCCGGAGGCGAGGGCCTCGATGTGGCGGAGGGCCGCCGCGGGGTCGATGTAGCCGAGGGCGACCAGCCGTTCGCGGGCCGCCTGGGGGCTCAACCTGGTCTCGCCGGGGGCGAGTTGGGCGACCGCGTCGAGCAGCGGGCGGTAGAAGAGCTTCTCGTGCAGACGTCGCACGACGGTGGCGTGCCGCTTCCACTCGCGGTTCAACTCGGCGACCGGGTCGGTGCGCAGGCCCATCGAGCGGCCGAGGCGGCGCTGGTCGGCCTCCTCGACGGGGACGAGGTGGGTGCGGCGCAACCGGTAGAGCTGGATGCGGTGTTCCATCGTGCGCAGGAAGCGGTAGGCGTCGTCGAGGCGGGCGGCGTCCTCGCGGCCGACGTAGCCGCCCGCGGCGAGGGCATCGAGGGCGACGAGCGTGGTGCCGCTGCGCAGCGAGGTGTCGGCGCGGCCGTGCACCAACTGGAGGAGCTGGACGGCGAATTCGACGTCCCGGAGGCCACCGGGGGCGAGCTTCAGTTCGCGGTCGATCTCGGCGGCGGGGATGTTCTCGACGACCCGGCGGCGCATCTTCTGCACGTCGGTGACGAAGTTCTCGCGCTCGGCCACCTTCCACACGAGGGGTTCGAGCGCGTCGACGTACTCCTGGCCGAGCCCGAGGTCGCCGGCCACCGGGCGGGCCTTGAGCAGGGCCTGGAACTCCCATGTCTTGGCCCAGCGTTGGTAGTAGGCGAGGTGGCTGGCGAGGGTGCGGACCAGCGGGCCGTTGCGGCCCTCGGGGCGCAGATTCGCGTCGACGGGCCAGATGGATCCCTCGACGGTGGTCTCGGAACAGATCCGCATCATGTGCGCGGCGAGCTTGGTGGCCGCGCGGACCGCCTTGCCCTCGTCGGCGCCCTCGACGGCCTCGCCGACGAAGATGACGTCGACGTCGGAGATGTAATTCAGCTCGTGGCCACCGCACTTGCCCATCGCGATCACCGCGAGCCGGCACAGCGCGGCGTCGTCGGGCGCGGCGGTGCTCGCGATGGCGAGGGCGGCGCGGAGGGTGGCGGTCGCGAGGTCGGCGAGTTCGGCGGCGGTCTGCGCGAGGTCGGTGGTGCCGCACACGTCACGGGCGGCGATGGACAGCAGGCAGCGGCGGTAGGCGACGCGCAGGGCGACGGGGTCGGTGGCCTCGGCGAGTCCGCGCTCGAACTCCTCCACCCCGGGGTGGAGGTCGCGGGGCTCGTACATCACGAGGGCGTGCCAGTCGCGCGGGTGCCGGGCGAGGTGATCCCCCAGGGCGGCGGAGGCGCCGAGCACGCCGAGCAGCCGGTCGCGCAAGGGCTTCGCCGCGATCAGGGTGTCCAGCAGCTCGCGACGGGGGGTGTCCTCGGGCTGCGCCTCCAGCAGCCGTACCAGACCCTGAAGGGCCAGGTCGGGGTCGGCGGTGGCGCCCAGCGCCTCCAGCAGGACCGGGTCGTTCCTTATCGGCGCCAGCTCCGCGCTCTCCAGGAGCCGCTCGGCGGCCGAGGGATCGGTGAAACCGTGCCGCAGCAGTCGCGTGAAGGTGCTGCTCCTGCGCCCCGGCGCCGTCATCCTCGGCCTCCCTCGGATCTGGGTCGTGCGGATCAGGGTCGTACGGATCTAGCTCGTACGGAGGCCGTACGGGATCTAGGTCGTACCGTCCCGAGCCTAACCGCAGGTGCGGGCGGTGGCGCCGGGGCGTGCGGCGATGAGTTCTGGAGGGGTACGGGGTCTGCCCCGTAGGACCCGGGACGGACCGACACGGACGGACACAGGGAGAAGCCGATGATCTACGACTCAGGGACCAGGGGCAGCCGATGACCGACAGGGAACCGATCACCCGTCTCGACCCCCGCTACAGCGACCCGGCGGCCACGGCGACGGACTGGCCCGCGGCCGAGACGCGGCTCGCGGCGGCCGAGCAGTTCTGGATCTCGACGGTAGGGCCGGACGGGCGGCCGCATGTGACGCCCCTGCCCGCGGTGTGGGCGGACGGCGCGCTGCACTTCTGCACCGGGCCCGAGGAACGCAAGGCCCGCAACCTCGACGGCAACCCGCACGTCGTGCTGACCACCGGCACGAGCACCTGGGACAAGGGGTACGACCTGGTCGTCGAGGGTGCGGCGGCGCGGGTCGCGGGCGAGCGCCGGCTGCGCGAACTGGCCGCCGCCCGGGAGGCCAAGTACGGCAGCTTCTGGCGCTTCGACGTGCGGGACGGGGCGTTTCATCACGGTTCCGGGTACGCGTACGTCTTCGCTGTGGCGCCGCGCACGGTTTTCGGCTTCGGTAAGGGGGAGCCGTTCAGCCAGACGCGGTGGCGGTTCGAGTGCGTGCCTGACAAAGACGTGCCTGACAAAGGAGTCAAGCCATGGACATGACCCTCGAAGTGATCGTGCTGCCCGTCTCGGACGTGGACCGGGCCAAGGCGTTCTACCAGGACAAGGTCGGCTTCCACGTGGATCTGGACGGCGAGGTGATGGAGGGCGTGCGGATCGTGCAGCTGACGCCGCCGGGGTCCGGGTGTTCGATCGCGCTGATCGACGGGTTGCAGATCCCGACCGGGGTGCCGCAGCCGGGGACGTACCACGGCATGCAGTTGTGCGTGCAGGACGCGAAGGCGGCCTACGACGAACTGACCGCGCGCGGACTTGAGGTGAGCGAGCCGGTGCAGTTCGCGCCGCAGGACGGGGCGACGTTCATGTACTTCAAGGACCCGGACGGCAACGGCTGGGCGATCCAGGAGTACCGGAAGCGTGCCGCCGAGCCGCTGCACCAGGTGCTGGCCCAACTGGCGGCGCTCCAGGAGTAGTTCGCCGGCTTCAGCAGTAGTGGTTCGCCACCAGCAGTAGTTCACCACTTCTTCATCCGCCGGGTTGGGAGCGGTGGGGCGCGGGCATCTTGGCGTGTGCATGCTCGGTTCGCACCGTCACCCCCGTCCTCCCCCCCCCACCCGGAGGTAGATGTGTCCGGCAATGAAGAAGTGTCCGGCGGTCCCGGCAGTTCCGGTGGCCCCGGCAGTTCCTGCGGTCCCGCCAGTCCCGGCAGCTCCGTGTACCGCCGCAGCCGCGCCGCCGTGGCGTCCGCGCTCGCCTTCTCGGCAGCCGCCGTCGGGGTCTGGACCGGGTTCGGAGGCATCTCGGCCGCGCACGCCGCGACCGGGGTGCCCACCCCGGACCACGTCGTCGTGGTGGTGATGGAGAACCACGCCTACAGCCAGGTCATCGGCTCCTCCAGTGCCCCCTACATCAACTCGCTCGCGACCGGCGGTGCCGCCCTCACCCAGTCGTACGGGATCACCCACCCGAGCCAGCCGAACTACTTCGCGCTGTTCTCCGGCTCCACCCAGGGGATCACCAGCGACAGTTGCTACACGGCGGGCTTCTCCTCGGCCGCGAACCTCGCCTCCGAGGTGACCGCCGCGGGCGGCACCTGGGCCAGCTACAACGAGACGCTGCCGAGCCAGGGTTCGACAACGTGCAGCAGCGGCAACTACGCCCGCAAGCACAACCCTTGGTTCGGTTTCTCCAACGTCGCGACGTCCACGGCGAAGACGTTCACGCAGTTCCCGACGGACTACACGACCCTCCCCGACATCTCCTTCGTCACCCCCAACCTGTGCAGCGACATGCACGACTGCTCGGTGGCGACCGGTGACACCTGGGTGAAGAACAACCTCGGCGCGTACGCCACTTGGGCCAAGACCCACAACAGCCTGCTCGTCGTCACCTTCGACGAGGACAACCTGCTCAGCGGCAACCGCATCCCCACGGTCTTCTACGGCCAGCCGGTGAAGGCGGGTTCGACGTCCTCGACCACGTACAACCACTACAACCTGCTGCGCACCCTGGAGGACTCCCAGGGCCTGACCACCCACGCGGGCAACGCGGCCTCGGCCGCCGACATCACCGGCATCTGGGCGTCCTGAGATGTACGTGGCGGACAGCCGCGCCAACGCCGACCCAAGTGCCGGAAGTACTACGGGTATTGCCCGTAGAACGGCGCGGGTGTCCGCCGCCGTGACGCCCACCGTCTTCGCCCTCGGCGCGGTCAGCCTCATCACCGACGTGTCGTCCGAGATGGTGACCGCGGTCCTCCCCCTGTACCTGGTGACAGGCCTCGGCCTCTCCCCGCTGGGCTTCGGTCTCCTGGACGGCGTCTACAACGGCTTCTCGGCACTCGTCCGCCTGGCCGGCGGCCACCTCGCCGACCGGGGCGGCGGCCGCCACAAGTGGATCGCGGGCATCGGCTACGGCATCTCGGCGCTCTGCAAACCGTTGCTCCTGCTCGCCCACACACTCACCCCGATCGGCCTGATCCTCGCCGCCGACCGCACGGGCAAGGGCCTGCGCACGGCACCGCGCGACGCGTTGATCTCCCTCTCCTCCACCCCGGGAAACCGGGGTCGTGCCTTCGGGGTACATCGCGCGATGGACACCGCGGGCGCGCTGCTCGGCCCGCTGGTGGCGTTCCTGATCCTCCGGGCGACGGTGGACGGCTACGACGCGGTGTTCACGGTGAGCTTCTGCGTGGCGGTGGTCGGCGTCCTGGTGCTGGTGCTGTTCGTACCGGGATCGTCGCCAACTGCCGCGCCCCGCACGGAGAAAGCCGTACGGGAGCAGGTCGTAGGCGAAAGGACCGTAGGGGCAAAGGCCGTAGGGGAAAGGGTCGTAGGGGAACAGGCCGTGGGTGAGAAGGCCCTAGGTGAGAAGGCCGTACGCCCGACCCTCCGCGCCGCCTTCGCCCTCCTCGCCCGTCGCGACCTGCGCCGTATCACCGTCTGCGCACTCCTCCTCGGCCTCGCGACGGTCAGCGACTCCTTCGTGTATCTACTCCTGCAACGGCGACTCGGTGTCCCCGACCGCTGGTTCGCGCTGCTCCCGCTCGGCACGGCGGCGGCGTTCCTGCTCCTGGCCGTACCCCTGGGCCGGTTCGCGGACCGTGTCGGCCGCTGGCGGGTGTTCCTGGCAGGCCACGGAGCCCTACTCACGGCGTACGCCATATTGCTGACCTCCTGGCGCGGCACGGCCCTCCCCTACGCCGTTCTCCTCCTGCACGGCGCCTTCTACGCGGCGACCGACGGCGTGCTGATGGCGGCGGCCTCGAACAGCGTGCCGGAGGAACTGCGGTCGTCGGGGCTCGCGTTGGTGCAGACGGGCCAGGCGGCGGCACGGTTCGTGTGCTCGCTCGGCTTCGGTGCGGCGTGGACGCTGTGGGGCGACCGTACGGCGCTCATGGCGTCGGCGGCGGCGCTGGCGGTCTGCGCGGCGTTCGCCCTGACACTCCGCCCCGGCCGATCAGTTCTGGAGCCCGCCTCATGACCCTGCGCAACCGCGTCCTGGTCCTCGTGGCCGCCGTAGCCGCACTCGCCGTAGTGGCGGTGGCCTCGATCCTGCACGCGTCGGCCCGCGCCGAGCGACGGAACGAGACCCAACCCGGCGGCCCGAAGATCACCGCGGGCAGGATCACGCTCACCGCACCCGGCACCATGGTGTTCCGCAACATGGCCTGGGGCCCGCACCGCGACGAACTCACCACGGTCCCGGCGTCCGATCCCTCCGGCCCCCGCACCGCCGCAGGCGTCAAGTGCCTGCGTTTCTACGCCAGTTCGGGCACCGGGGTCTGCCTCCAGGCGGTCCACGGCACGGTCTCGGACACGTACCGCGCGCTGATCCTCGACGCGCACCTCAAGGAGACGGCCCGTTACGACGTCCCCGGCATCCCCTCCCGCGCCCGCGTCTCCCCCACCGGCCACTTCGCCGCGTGGACGGCGTTCGTGGGCGGCGACTCGTACGCCGGGACGAACTTCTCGACGCGGGCGGCGATCGTGGACACGAGGACGGGGAAGCTGATCCCGACGTTGGAGTCGTTCCGGATCGTCAAGGACGGCCACGTCTACCACTCCGCCGACGTCAACTTCTGGGGCGTGACCTTCGCGTCGGACGACCGCACGTTCTACGCGACGCTGGCGACGAAGGGCAGCACCTATCTGGTGCGGGGCGACCTGCGCACGCGGACGGTCACCACGCTCCACACCAACGTCGAATGCCCGTCCCTCTCCCCCGACGGCACGCGCATCGCGTACAAGAAACGCGTGAAGGGCCTCCCGAAGGACGCCCCTTGGCACCTCTACGTCCTCAACCTCCGCACGCTGCGCGAGACTTCGCTGGCGGAGCCGAGGAGCGTCGACGACCAGGTCGTCTGGCGCGACGACCACACGATCGTCTACGCCATGCCCGGCGACTACGGCGCCGACCTGTACAGCGTGCCGGCGGACGGCACGGGAAGCTCCCGGCGGATCAGCAGCGCGGCGGTGTCTCCCGCGTACGTGCGCTGACGCGGGCCGTCATCGAGCGGGGCCCAGCGTCTCGTCCAGCACCCGCGGCCGGTCCCCGTGGCCCAGTCCACCCGCCATGAGCAGGTCGCGCCAGTCGGTACGGGCGAGCCGGACCGCCGACCGAAACCGTTCGACGTCCCCGGCCGCGATCCGGCGCGCTGCGGATCCTGGCGGTCGAACTGGAGGCGAGAATCCCGCGCCGGACATCGGCGTCCGGAAAGTCGCGCCGGATCCTCCTGAGAAGCCGGTCGCCGATCAGGTCCTCGTCCATGCCACCCCCTGGCCGGAGGCTAACGACCCCGCCGGACCGGCGGAAGTGCGACGGCCCTGTGACGGGCAGGTGAACTACGCCCCAGCCGCAGGTCAGGCAATTGATTGGCCCCTGGGGGACGGCTGTCCGAACAACTCCCCGGCGTCGAATCTCGGTGTCAGACGCCCGGCGCACGCTGCCGGCGCACGACTCAGAGGAGACAAGGGTGACGGTCAACGCCGGCACGCGCCGTAGTGGGGATTCCGTGGTCGCACGGAAGAAGACAGGGAAGAAGTGGATGGGGCTGGCGACGCTGGCGCTGGCACCGATGGTGCTGCTCGCGTCCCCCGGGGTCGCCTCGGCGGCCAGCCAGGAGTGCCTGCAGAACTCGGAGAACTCTTCGCACGACATGGCCGGCAACTCGTCGACCGACCACCAGACGCAGTCTGTGGGCGTGCAGCAGGCGAACAACACCTGGCAGGACTGGGTGTGGCGCGGCCCGACATTCCAGTGCCCGTGGAACGTGCCGAGCTGCTCCTACGCCTGGCAGCAGTCGAAGACGACGGGTTGGCAGTACTCGGCCGGCCTGAGCATCAAGGTCCCGATTCCCGTCATCGGGAACGACCTGGCCAGCCTTACCCCGTCGTACAACCGAAGCGGCTCCACCACCACGTCGTACACCTTCACGACCAACCTGAGCCCGGGGCAGTTCGCCCAGCCGATCCAGGTCGTGCAGCGCCGCTGGACGCAGGGCGTCTACAAGGGCATCTACCACTCCACCGGCGCGAAGTGCACGCCGAGCCCGAGCAACCCGAACGGCAAGGCGTACGAGTACACCTGGTCCCCCGACGAACGCTGGGGCAACTGGACGACCAACCTCAAGGTCAGCGACTACGGGACGTACAACGTCTGGAAGTGATCAGCCCGCTTCCGCTGGGGCACCTGGCCGGTCGGCGAGGTGCCCCAGTGACCCGAACGTCTCCCGCTCCGCCCAGACCAACAGGACTTGATCTCCATGACGGTGCGTCGTCGTCTCTTCCGTGCTGCCGCCGGTTCGCTCACCGTGCTCGCCTGCGGTCTGCTGGCCGCGTGCGACAGCACCGCCCACGCCACGCCTTCGGCCGCGGCTACGGCTGCCATCGCCGCGCCGAGCCCCACGCCCTCGGTGAAGACGCTGCCGCCGTCGCAGCTGTGCACCGTGCTGACCGCGGGCGTCGCCCGGCGGATCGTCCCCGACGCCCGGCTCGCGGCCCGGGTCAGCCCGAACAAGGGCGCCGCCCCGGACGTCTGCGACTACACCTCCGCCGACGGCCGCTCGACCCTGTCCCTCACCCCGGCGTCCCGCACCTACGCAGCGGAACTCTCCGCCGCGCACAACCTGGCCGCGAACCCGTCCTCGGCCGGAATGCGCGACGTACAGGTCGACGCGGTGAGCGGCCTGGGCCGGCAGGCGTTCCGCGAAACCGCGTACCAGACCCAGGCGAAACAGCAGCTCACCTTCGTCGTGTGGAAGGCGGGATCCCGTAACTGGGTCCTGACCTACGCGACCGCCGCGAACACGCCGTCGGCCCCGGCCACCGTGTCGGACGACAAGGTGACCGGGGCCGCCCGATCGATCACGGCGAAGCTGCCTACCGGCAAGTGAGCCTGCGCAGACGAACCCCCGCTTACAGCACCGGCAGGTTCTTCCGCAGCTCGAACGCGGTGACCTCGCTCCGGTACTCCTCCCACTCCGCCTTCTTGTTGCGCAGGAAGAAGTCGAAGACGTGCTCGCCCAGGGTTTCGGCGACGAGGTCGCTGCGCTCCATCAGGGTCAGGGCCTCGCCCAGGTTCTGCGGGAGCGGCTCGATGCCCATCGCGCGGCGTTCCGCGTCGGAGAGGGCCCAGACGTCGTCCTCGGCGCCCGGGGGGAGTTCGTAGCCCTCTTCGATGCCCTTGAGGCCGGAGGCGAGGAGGAGGGCGTAGGCCAGGTACGGGTTCGCGCCCGAGTCCAGGGAGCGGACCTCCACGCGCGCGGAGCCGGTCTTGCCGGGCTTGTACATCGGGACGCGGACCAGGGCGCTGCGGTTGTTGTGGCCCCAGCAGATGTACGAGGGGGCCTCGCCGCCGGCGCCGGCCGTGCGCTCGGAGCCGCCCCAGATGCGCTTGTAGGAGTTGACCCACTGGTTGGTGATCGCGGAGATCTCGCCCGCGTGCTTCAGCAGGCCCGCGATGAAGGAGCGGCCGACCTTGGAGAGCTGGTACTCGGAGCCGGACTCGTAGAACGCGTTCCGGTCTCCCTCGAAGAGGGAGAGGTGGGTGTGCATTCCGCTGCCCGGGTGTTCCGAGAACGGCTTCGGCATGAACGTGGCCTGCACGCCCTGCTCCAGTGCCACCTGCTTCATGACCAGGCGGAACGTCATGATGTTGTCCGCCGTCGAGAGGGCGTCGGCGTAGCGGAGATCGATTTCCTGCTGGCCCGGGGCTCCCTCGTGGTGGGAGAACTCGACCGAGATGCCCATCGACTCCAGCATGGTGATCGCCTGGCGGCGGAAGTCCATGCCCACGTTCTGCGGGGTGTGGTCGAAGTAGCCGGAGTTGTCGGCGGGGGTGGGGCGGGAGCCGTCCAGGGGGCGGTCCTTCAGGAGGAAGAACTCGATCTCCGGGTGGGTGTAGAAGGTGAAGCCCAGGTCGGAGGTCTTGGCGAGGGCGCGCTTCAGCACGTAGCGCGGGTCCGCGAAGGACGGGGAGCCGTCCGGCATGAGGATGTCGCAGAACATGCGGGCCGTGCCGGGGGCCTCCGCGCGCCACGGCAGGACCTGGAAGGTGGAGGGGTCCGGCTTGGCGATCATGTCGGACTCGTAGACCCGGGCGAAGCCCTCGATCGCGGAGCCGTCGAAGCCGATGCCCTCGTCGAAGGCCTGTTCCAGCTCGGCGGGGGCCACGGCGACGGACTTGAGGAAGCCCAGCACGTCCGTGAACCACAGCCGTACGAACCGGATGTCGCGCTCCTCCAACGTCCGGAGCACGAACTCCTGCTGCTTGTCCATCTTCCGCTTCCCCATCCTTGCTGGTCAGGCCGCCTGTCCTCGTACCGCAGGAGGCGGTCGGGCACCTGAGCATCCCACCACAACACCATTTCGTGCGCGTTGCCGACCTTGATCGACAGACCGACCTCGGACTGAACGGCTCGCGTACGGCGGGTGTCCTGCGCTGTTGCCCCTCTTCCGACCATCTTGCCTGCTCGGACTGACATTCGTAATGCCTGGTCCGGGGGTGACCCTGGTGTTCCCCTGACTTTGCTGTGGGCGCCCTACGAGAACGTGTTTCTGCCCACTACGATCAGCAGGGCCCGACCTTCCTGCCCCCGCCCCTTCCCTCCCCGTCCCTTCCCCCAAAAAGGACACATACCTCATGGGTTCCGCCAAGAACACCGGTACCGCGGCGCGCAAGGCCCGCATCGAGGAGATGCGGCGCGCCGAGCAGTCGCGCGAGCGACGCACCCGGATCGTGAAGATCGCGGCGAGCGCGGTGGTCGTCGCCGGTCTCGTCGTCGGCGGTGTCGCGGTCGTGCACGCCCAGTCCGGCAAGAAGGACAGCTCGGCGAGCGACTCCAAGAACTCCGCTTCGGGTCACTTCGTCGCGGGCGCGGACGGCGTGAACACGTGGAAGGGCACGCTGGGCCGCACGCATGTCACGGGCACGGTGAAGTACCCGATGCACCCGCCGGTCGGCGGCAACCACAACCCGGTCTGGCTGAACTGCAACGGCGACGTCTACACCAAGGCCGTCAAGGACGAGAACGCGGTGCACGCGCTGGAGCACGGCGCGGTGTGGGTGACGTACAACAAGAAGGCCTCGGCGGCCGACATCAAGGCGCTCGCGACCAAGGTGAAGTCGACGCCGTACTCGCTGATGAGCCCGTACGACAGCCAGAAGGACCCGATCACGCTGTCGGCGTGGGGGCACCAGCGGACCGTGAAGAGCGCGAGCGACCCGGCCGTGAACACGTTCTTCGAGAAGTTCGTGCAGGGCAGCCAGACGCCGGAGCCGGGCGCCGCGTGCACGGGCGGGCTGTCGCAGTGAGGTCCGCGGCTCTGATCGCGGGGGCCGCGGCGACGGCGCTCATCGCGGCCGGCGCGATCACGTACGCGGTCGCCGAGGACGGCAGCGGGTCCGGCAACTCCCCCACTCCTACGGCCGATTCGGCGGACGCGGGCTTCGCGCGGGACATGGCGGTCCATCACCAGCAGGCCGTCGAGATGTCGTACATCGTGCGGGACCGGACGAAGAACGTGGAAGTGCGGCGCCTTGCATACGACATCGCGCAGACGCAGGCCAACCAACGGGGCATGCTGCTGGGCTGGTTGGACCTGTGGGGGCTGCCGAAGGTGTCCGCGGACCCGCCGATGACCTGGATGGGCATGGGTGACATGGCGTCCGGCAAGGACGGCGCGCTGATGCCGGGGATGGCGACCAACACCGAGCTGAAGAAGTTGAACACGCTGAGCGGCAAGCCCGCCGAGGTGCTCTTTCTTCAGCTCATGACGGACCACCACAAGGGCGGTATCCACATGGCCGAGGGGTGTGTGGACAAGTGCCGGGTGGGGGTGGAGAAACGGCTGGCGCAGGGGATGGTCGACGCGCAGCAGTCGGAGATCCAGTTGATGGCCGACATGCTCAAGGAACGTGGCGCAAAAGCGCGTTCGTAAAGCATGCCCGGTCGTTCGTTACACGCCCGTAAGGAAAAAAGCCCCCAATTCGCCCTGGGTGACGGTTCCTTGGGTGTCTCTTGACTTTTGCGTTCCCCTGGCATGAACGGTTCATCGAAAGAGTGGCCCCCACGTGTGATCCATCCACGGGCCTTCCCGCCGCGGGTTCCGTACGGATCGACGACGACCAACCACTCCATGCGTCGAACCGCATAGCAGGGGGTTTTATGAGATCCAATCGCGCCACCAGGCGCGCCGGCGTGAGCATGGCAGCGACACTGCCCATGATCGCCGGGGCGCTGGCGCTCGGCATACCCGCGGCGCACGCCGCGGACAGCCCGGGCCGGGACACGCTCGCGGGCACCAAGCCCGCGTGGGCGACGGCCAAGGCGGACAAGGGAGCGACCTCCGACAGCTCCAAGGTCTCCGCCCGGGTCTACCTCGCCGGCCGGAACGCCTCCGGTCTCGCGGCGTACGCCAAGTCCGTCTCGGACCCGAGTTCGGCCGTGTACGGCAAGTACCTGAGCGCCGCTCAGGTACAGCAGCGCTTCGGCGCCACGACGGCCCAGGTGACCGCCGTCAAGTCCTGGCTGAAGTCCGCCGGGCTGAAGGTCACCGGCACCACGCAGCACTACGTCACGGTCTCCGGTGACGTGGCCGCGGTCGAGAAGGCGTTCAGCACCTCGCTGCACAACTACTCGAAGGGCGCGAAGACCTACCGCGCCCCGTCGAAGACGGCCTCCGCGCCGGACAGCCTCAACGGTGCCGTCCTGACCGTCACCGGTCTCGACAACGCGCCGCACACGGCGAACCACGACGACGCGCTGCCGGGTCCGACCGCGGTGTTCAAGAACGCGGGGCCGTTCTCCTCGTACTACGGCTCCAACACCGCGACCACGCTGCCCAGCGCGTACGGCAAGAAGATCCCGTACGCCGTCGAGGGGTACACCGGCAAGCAGCTGCGTGCCGCCTACGGCGCGGGCAAGTACACGGGCAAGGGGGTGCGGGTCGCGATAACCGACGCGTACGCCTCCCCGACGATCGCCTTCGACGCGGCCAAGTACGCGAAGAACCACGGCGACGCGTCCTGGAAGACCAGCCAGCTGCACCAGGTCCTGCCCTCGCAGTACACGAACACCGGCGCCGACGAGTGCGACGCCTCGGGCTGGTACGGCGAGGAGACCCTCGACGTCGAGGCCGTGCACGCGGTGGCTCCGGCCGCCGACGTCACGTACGTGGGCTCCGCCTCCTGCATGGACGACGACCTGCTCGACTCGCTCAGCAAGGTCGTCGACAACCACCTGGCCGACATCGTCTCCAACTCGTGGGGCGACATCGAGGCCAACCAGACCCCGGACCTCGCGGCCGCCTACGACCAGGTGTTCCAGCTGGGCGCGGTCGAGGGCATCGGCTTCTACTTCTCCTCCGGTGACAACGGTGACGAGGTCGCCAACACCAAGGTGAAGCAGGTCGACACCCCGGCCAACTCGGCGTGGGTGACGGCGGTCGGCGGTACTTCCCTCGCCGTCGGCAAGGGCGACAAGTACCTGTGGGAGACCGGCTGGGGCACCGAGAAGGCCACGCTGTCCACGGACGGCAAGAGCTGGACCAGCTTCCCCGGCGCCTTCACCTCGGGCGCGGGCGGCGGCACCAGCAAGACGGTGGCCGAGCCCTTCTACCAGAAGGGTGTCGTCCCGGACGCGCTCGCCAAGGCCAACAGCGCCACCGGCAACCGCGTCGTCCCGGACATCTCGGCGATCGCCGACCCGAACACCGGATTCAAGGTCGGCCAGACGCAGACCTTCCCCGACGGTTCGGAGCAGTACAGCGAGTACCGGATCGGCGGCACCTCGCTCGCCTCCCCGGTGATCGCGGCGGTCCAGGCCCTGGCCCAGGAGGCGCGCGGCGGCAAGGCGATCGGTTTCGCCAACCCGTCGATCTACTCCAAGTACGGCACGAAGGCCTACCACGACGTGACCGACAACCCGACGGGCTCCGGCCTGGCGGTGGCGCGCGTGGACTTCGCGAACGCGTTCGACGCCTCCGAAGGCCTGCTGACCTCGGTCCGCAGCCTCGGCAAGGACAGCTCGCTGTCCGCGGTGAAGGGCTATGACGACGTGACCGGCGTGGGCACGCCCGCGGACGGCTACGTCTCGTCGTTCAGCCGCTCGCAGGGTCACCACTGACCTCGTAGCGGCAACAAGTAGCGAGTAGTCACCTGTAAATGGGGTGGCGTGGGGTGCACCACACCTCACGCCACCCCATTGCGTCGCCCTGACGATTACAGGCGATTACAGTGGTGCCCGTGCCTCCACTGAACTTCTGGTCGATCTATCAGCACGGCTTCGCCCGGGTCGCCGCCTGCACGGGTCACACCGTGATCGCGGACCCGCACGCCAACGCCGAGGCCGTCCTGCGCCACGCTCGCCGGTGCGACGAGGAGGGCGTCGCCGTCGCCGTCTTCGCGGAGATGGGCCTGTGCGGCTACTCCATCGAGGACCTGCTCCTCCAGGACGTCCTCCTGGACCAGGTCGAGGAGGCGCTGCGGGAGGTGGTGACGGGGTCGGCGGACCTGCTGCCGGTGCTGGTCGTCGGGGCCCCGCTGCGCCACCGCAACCGGATCTACAACTGCGCGGTGCTGGTGCATCGTGGCCGGGTCCTGGGTGTCGTACCGAAGTCGTATCCCCCGAACTACCGCGAGTTCTACGAGCGCCGCCAGATCGCCGACGGCGCGGACGAGCGCGGCGGTTCGATCCGAGTGGGCGGCGAGAGCGTGCCGTTCGGGGTGGATCTGCTGTTCGCCGCGCAGGACGTACCGTCCCTCGTGCTGCACGCGGAGATCTGCGAGGACATGTGGGTGCCGGTGCCGCCGAGCGCCGAGGCCGCTCTGGCGGGCGCGACGGTCCTCGTCAACCTCTCCGGCAGCCCGATCACGGTAGGCCGCGCCGAGGACCGCAAACTCCTCTGCCGCTCGGCGTCCGCGCGCTGCCTCGCCGCGTACGTCTACGCCGCGGCCGGCCTCGGCGAGTCGACCACCGACCTGTCCTGGGACGGCCAGGCGATGATCTACGAGAACGGCGCACTGCTCGCCGAGACGGAACGCTTCCCGCTGGGCGACGAGTACGCGGTGGCCGACATCGACCTCGACCTGCTGCGGCAGGAGCGGCAGCGGATGGGCACGTTCGACGACAACCGCCGTACGCACCGGGCGAGGACGGCCGACTTCCGCACGGTCTCCTTCGAACTCGCCCCGCCGCTAACCGACTTGGGACTCCGCCGGCGCCTGGAACGCTTCCCGTTCGTGCCGGCCGACGCGGAGCGCCTCGCACAGGACTGCTACGAGGCGTACAACATCCAGGTCGAGGGGTTGCAACAACGCCTCGCCGCGATCGGCGGCCCGAAGGTGGTCATCGGGGTGTCCGGCGGCCTCGACTCGACGCACGCGCTGATCGTCGCCGCGCGGGCGATGGACCGCGCGGGGCGTCCGCGCGGCGACATCCTGGCGTGGACGCTGCCCGGTTTCGCGACCAGCGACCACACGAAGGACAACGCGCACGCGTTGATGCGGGCGATCGGCGTCACGGCGGCCGAGCTGGACATCACGCCGACGGCACGGCTGATGCTGAAGGAGATGGACCACCCCTTCGCCTCCGGCGAGCCGGTGTACGACGTCACCTTCGAGAACGTCCAGGCGGGCCTGCGCACGGACTACTTGTTCCGCCTCGCCAACCAGCACAACGGCATCGTGCTCGGCACGGGCGACCTCTCGGAGCTGGCGCTCGGCTGGTCCACGTACGGCGTCGGCGACCAGATGAGCCACTACAACGTCAACTCGGGCGTGCCGAAGACCCTCATCCAGCACCTGATCCGCTGGGTCGTCAGCAGCGACCAGTTCGACGAGGAGACCGGCAAGATCCTCACCGCGATCCTCGACACGGAGATCAGCCCGGAACTGGTACCGGGCGAGGAGATGCAGTCCACGGAGTCGAAGATCGGGCCGTACGCGCTGCACGACTTCACGCTGTTCCATGTGCTGCGGTACGGGTTCCGGCCGTCGAAGATCGCGTTCTTGGCGTGGCACGCGTGGCACGAGGTGGGGGCGGGGGCTTGGCCTCCGGGGTTCCCTGAGGCGAAACGGGTTGCGTACGACCTTCCCGAGATCCGGTCGTGGCTGGAGGTGTTCTGCCGGCGGTTCTTCGGGTTCGCGCAGTTCAAGCGGTCGGCGATGCCCAATGGGCCGAAGGTTTCGGCGGGGGGGTCGTTGTCGCCTCGGGGGGATTGGCGGGCGCCTTCGGATGGGTCGGCGACTGCCTGGCTGCGGGATCTGGAGCGGTTCGACTAGAGCTGTTCCGGGGCCCGGCCGTCACCATGGGGCTCGGGACGACGACGGCCCATGCGGACCCCGGAATCCCGGACGTCGGCTACGGGCACGCCAACAACCCCGATTCGGTCGGCTGTGCGCAGTCCTTCGTGAACAACTACCACTGGGACACGACCCAGTCGGCGGTCAACGGGATCCTCGGCAAGAACACGGGCGGGGTCGTGCTCAAGCACATCAAGCGGTACCCGCTGTCGATCGACTACCGGAAGGCCAGTCGCCGCGCCCACGAGGTGCCTTCGTACGGCGTCATCCTCAACTGACGCCCGTCGAGCGGCCGGTGCCCCTCCCCACCGACCGGGGCGGGTGGGAGGGTGGGCAGGGTCAGGGGCGCAACGCCGGTGCCTGTTCGGGGACGTGGGTCGCGACCACGCGCTCGCGTCCCGGTACCGCCCGCCGCCGGTCCACCGTCGCCGCCGTAGCCGCAACTCCCAACCCCAGCACGGCCAACACCGCTCCGGCCACCGCAGGCGACGTAGCGCCGAAGCCCGCCGCCAGGGCGAGGCCGCCGATCCAAGCGCCGCCCGCGTTGGCCAAGTTGAAGGCTGCCTGGTTTGCGGAGGAGGCCAACGACGGGCCTGCCGAGGCCTTTTCCATGACCATCAGCTGGAGCGGGGAGCCCGTGACGAACGCCGCCATGCCCAGCAGGATCACCGCCAGGGCTGCCGTCCACTCCGTCGTCATCAGGAGGGGGAACAGGGCCAGGACGACGGCCAGGGATGTCAGGCCGCCGAAGAGGGTGCCGCGGAGGGAGTGGTCCGCCAGGCGGCCGCCCACCAGGTTGCCCGCCGTCGCGCCTACGCCGAACAGGGCCAGGAGGAGCGTCACGCTGCCCTCCGCGAAGCCTGCCGCGTCCGTCAGCATCGGGGTGATGTAGCTGTAGGCCGAGAACAGGGCGCCGAAGCCGGCCACTGTGGTGCCGAGGGCCAGCCAGACCGGGAGGGAGCGAAGCGCCGCCAGTTCGCGGCGCAGGCCCACCGCGGGCGCGTGTGCGTGGTCGCGCGGGATCAGGAACGCCAGGGACGCTATCGCCGCGACGCCGATCACGCTCACGCCGAGGAACGTGGCCCGCCAGCCCAGGTGCTGGCCCATCAGCGTGGCCGCCGGTACGCCCACGACGTTGGCGACCGTGAGGCCCAGGAACATCAGGGAGACGGAGCGGGCCTTGCGTTCGGGCGCGACCATCGTCGTGGCGACGACCGCTCCTACGCCGAAGAAGGCGCCGTGCGGCAGGCCGCTCAGGAAGCGGGCCGCCAGGAGGTAGTCGTAGTTCGCGGCGAAGGCCGAGAGGACGTTGCCCGCCACGAACAGTGCCATCAGGCCGATCAGGACCGTGCGGCGGGACAGGCGGGCCGTGACCGCGGCGAGCAGCGGGGCGCCGATGACGACGCCCAGCGCGTACGCCGAGACCAGGTGGCCCGCCGTGGGGATGGAGACGTTCAGGTCGTCCGCGACCTCGGGCAGAAGGCCCATGATCACGAATTCGGTGGTGCCGATACCAAAAGCGCCGACGGCCAGAGCGAGCAGGGCCAGGGGCATGGAAGAGCCTGTGCCTTTCGGGGGAGAGCGGAGTTCCGTACTGCTGAGCTTAAGTTCAGTTACGGAACAAAGGCTCCCGGGCCCGCTATTCCACGCGCTACGAGCTCGTGTCGAGGTTCACACGGGCCGCGATCGGGAGGTGGTCGCTGCCCGTCCTGGGCAGGGTCCACGAGGTGACCGGCTCCACGCCCTGGACCATGATCTGGTCGATCCGCGCCATCGGGAACGACGCCGGCCAGCTGAACCCGAAGCCGCTGCCCGCCGCGCCCTGCGTGGAGCGCATCTGGGAGGTGACGGCGTTCAGCGAGCGGTCGTTCATCGTGCCGTTCAGGTCGCCGAGGAGGATCTTCCGCTTGAGCGGCTCGGCGGCGATGGCCTCACCCAGCGCGTCGGCGCTCGTGTCGCGCTGCCGGGCCGTGAAGCCGGCCTGGATCTTCACCCGCACCGAGGGGAGGTGGGCGACGTAGACCGCGATCTGTCCCTCGGGGGTCGCGACGGTGGCGCGCATCGCGCGCGTCCAGCCCAGCTTTATGTCCACGGCCTTGACGCCGGTCATCGGGTACTTGCTCCACAGCCCGACCGTGCCCTCGACCGCGTGGTACTTGTACGTCGAGGCGAGGGCCTTCTCGTACGTCGGGACCGCCGAGGCCGTCAGTTCCTCCAGGGCGACGATGTCCGCGCCGGACGCGGCGACGTCACGGGCCGTACCGGCCGGGTCGGGGTTCTCCGCGTTGACGTTGTGCGTGGCCACCGTCAGGTCGCCGCCGGTGCCGGTCTTGTCGCTGAGCAGCAGTCCGCCGAAGAGGTTCAGCCACACGACCGTCGGGAGGACGACGGCGATGAGCGCGGTCGCCGACTTCCGGACCAGGCCGAGGACCAGGAGGACCGGGATCGCGAGCCCGAACCACGGCAGGAACGTCTCCGTGAGGCTGCCGAGGTTGCCGATCCGGTTCGGGATGCGTGAGTGCAGCAGCATGACGAGGGACAGGAGGATCGCGAGCGCGGCGAGGACCAGGCCCCGGCGCCAGATCCTGGGATCGTCGCGCCAGCCACCCGTCAGTCTGTTCCACAGGCGCCGAAGCCGGGATCCGCGCGGCTCGTCCCCCGAGCCGCCGTCGTCCGTCTCCGTCACATACGCCTGCTGTGCCATACCGTCGCCTCACTACCTGCCGTGCACACCATCGTCCCCGCGCCTACGACCCTAGGGGATGATCGGTTCCGATCCGCCGTCCCATGACGGCCGTACGGGCACGAGGACGAACAAGTCGGTGTCCGGAGTTCCGAACACGCGCGGCGGGAGCGGCTTCTGTGACGGAACGCGCACATTCGGACGGTTACTCAGTTGGCAGGCCTGACGGGTCGTAGGGCCACCAGCACCGTGTCGACGAGGAGTTCCGACAGGCCCTCGGGGAGGTCCGCGTCGAAGCGCATGACGGTGCGCAGGAGCATCGGGCCGACCAGCATGTCGTTCATCAGCTCGGGGTCGAGGTCGGTGCGGAGTTCGCCGTTCTCCTGGGCCCGGCGCAGGAGGTCGACCTGCTTGCGGCGGCGGGGTTCCACGACGGTCGCGTGGTAGGCGGTCCACACCTTCGGGGTGCTCTTCATCTGCGCGTACACGTTGTGCAGGAGCGCCGAGGACCGGGTCATCAGGCCGCGCTGGCGCAGCTGTTCCATCATGGCGACGAGGTCGTCGCGCAGGGAGGTGCCGGGCAGTTCGGGGTCCTGCGGCTCCGCCTCGCGGACGACATCGACGAACAACTCCTCCTTGCCCGGCCAGCGGCGGTAGATGGTGGCCTTGCCGACTCCGGCGGTACGGGCGATGCGCTCGATGGAGAGTTCGGCCAGCGGCACGCCTTCCTCCAGGAGCTTCATCACGCCCTCCGTGATGGCCCGTTCGACGGCCTCGCTGCGCGGACGCCCCCTGGTGGGCGCGCACGGCGGCCGAGTCCCGCTGTCGGTGCCATCGTCGTTGCCATTGGCGGTACCGGTGGCGGTGCCGTTGTCGGCAAGGCTCACTTCACTCCGTCCCTTCCGCTGTTCCCCCCGTTCCCGTCTCAGGTGATTGTCGTCGCTATTCCCCTACGACGACCAACTCCGACTCCTCCTTGCCCTCCTGAGGGACCGGAGGCCTGCCGGGCAGGAAGAGGAACGCCACTACGGCGCCGATGAGCGCGACGCCCGTGCCGCACAGGGCGGTGACGTGCATGGCGTGCAGGAAGGCGTCGTTGGCCGGGGTGACCAGGGCCCTGCCCTGCGGGCCGAGCTTCGCGGCGACACCGAGGGTGGCCTCGATGGACTCGCCGGCGGTGTCGCGCAGGGCGGCCGGTACCGAGCCGAGCTTGCCCTCGATGCCGTTGCGGTACGCCGTGGACAGCACCGAGCCGAGGACGGCGATGCCGAGGGCGCCGCCGACCTGGCGGAAGGTGTTGCTCAGCGCGGACGCGGAACCCGCCTTCTCGCGCGGCAGCGCCTGCATGATGACGACGCTGGTCGGGGTCATCACGTGGGCCATGCCGGCGCCCATGAAGAAGAAGATGACCTCCAGGATCCAGATGGGCGTGTCCGCCTTGAGGGTCGCGAAGGCGGCGAGCATCCCGGCGAGCACCAGCAGGCCGACGCCGGTCGTGATCCTGTTGCCGAACCGGTTGACGACCAGCCGGGCCCGCGGCGCGAAGATCATCTGTGCGGCGGCCAGCGGCAGCATCAGCAGGCCGGTCTGGAGCGGCGAGTAGCCGCGCACGCTCTGGGTGTAGAAGACCGAGAAGAAGGTCACGCCCATCAGCGCGAAGAAGACCAGCGCGATGGCGGCGATCGCGGCCGAGAACACCTTGTTCTTGAAGTACGTGACGTCGATCGACGGGTGGTCGCTGCGCTTCTCGAACCAGACGAACCCGGCGAGCACGACGACACCGGCGATGATCGTCGCCAGCACCTTCGGTGCCGTGAAGTCGGCCAGCTCGCCGCCCTCGATGATGCCGTAGACCAGCAGGACGAGGCCCACGACGGACAGGACGACGCCGACCGGGTCGAGGCGGCCGGGCTTCGGGTCGCGGGAGTCGGGGACCAGCCAGATCATCAGGGCGAGGGCGACCAGCACGATGGGCACGTTGATCAGGAAGACCGAGCCCCACCAGAAGTGGTCGAGGAGCACGCCGCCGGTGATCGGGCCGATCGCGATGGCGAGGCCGACGCCGCCGGCCCAGATGCCGATGGCCTTGGGCTGCTCGTCGCGCTCGAAGACGTTCATGAGGACGGCGAGGGTGGCGGGCATCACGAACGCGGCGCCGAGGGCCATCAGGGCGCGGTAGCCGATGAGTTGGTCCGGCGAGCCGGACTCGGCGGCGAGCGCGGAGCCGATGCCGAACACGACGAGTCCGCCGAGCAGGACCTTCTTGCGGCCGATCCGGTCGCCCAGGAGGCCCGCGGTGAACAGCAGACCGGCGAAGACGAGGGTGTAGGCGTTGATCGCCCACTCCAGCTCGCTCTGGGTGGCGCCCAGGCCGGTCGGGGCCGGGGTGGAGATGGTCTTGATGGCGACGTTGAGGATCGAGTTGTCGAGCACCACGATGAGCAGGCTCAGCATCAGCACGCCGAGGATGGCCCAGCGACGGCGGTGCACCGCTTCGGGTATCCGGGTGCCGGGGACGGGTGGAGTGGTCATGCGGTCCAGACTAGGGAGCGCCGGGCCAATTACGATACGGGACGGTGCCGTATCGTAAATATTTTACTCAGGCCTTACGTATGCCTTCTTACGCATGGGCCTCCTTAAGCATGCCTTCGTACGTGACGCGGGCGACTGGGGTCCCTCTGGCCCTCTGTGGCACGAGGTGCCACCATGGAGGGGATCTGGGGACGCCGTAAGGGTGCCTCAAGATGACTGAAGGAGCCGTTGCAATGACGCAGCTTTCGGCTGCCCAGGCTGGGAAGAACAGCTCCTCCGACGGCAGCAAGGCGCTGTACGGAGGCAAGGGCACACGCCGCATCACCGTCCGGGACATCGCCCTCGCCAAGGAACGCGGCGAGAAGTGGCCCATGCTCACCGCCTACGACGCGATGACCGCGTCCGTCTTCGACGAGGCCGGGATCCCGGTCATGCTCGTCGGTGACTCGGCGGGCAACTGCCACCTCGGGTACGAGTCGACCGTGCCGGTCACCCTCGACGAGATGGCCATGCTGTCCGCGGCCGTCGTACGGGGCACGAGCCGCGCCCTGATCGTGGCCGACCTGCCCTTCGGCTCCTACCAGGAGGGTCCGGTGCAGGCGCTGCGCTCGGCGACCCGGCTGGTGAAGGAGGCCGGGGTGGGCGCCGTGAAGCTGGAGGGCGGCGAGCGGTCGCACGAGCAGATCCGGTTGCTGGTCGAGTCCGGGATTCCGGTCATGGCGCACATCGGTCTGACCCCGCAGTCCGTGAACTCGATGGGGTACCGGGTGCAGGGGCGGGGCGAGGAGGCGGCTCAGCAGTTGCTGCGGGACGCGAAGTCCGTGCAGGACGCGGGGGCGTTCGCCGTTGTACTGGAGCTGGTTCCGGCGGAGTTGGCGGCCGAGGTGACTCGGGTGCTGCACATTCCCACGGTCGGGATCGGGGCCGGTGCGGAGACCGACGCCCAGGTCTTGGTGTGGACCGACATGCTGGGACTGACCGGCGGGAAGATGCCGAAGTTCGTGAAGCAGTACGCGGATCTCCGAGGGGTCATGGGGGACGCGGCGAGGGCGTTCGCGGAGGATGTCGTGGGCGGGACGTTCCCTGGTGAGGAGCACTCCGTCCACTGACCGGTCTGGCCCATCTGAGCCATTGCGGCACCACGCAGCCCCGCCGATCTTCCCCCGTCGGCGGGGCTGCCCCTTTGTCGCCTGCCGCCCGACCCTGGGGGCTCCGCCCCCAGACCCCCATCGGCCCTGAAGGGGCCTCGTCCTCAAACGCCGGACGGGCTGGATTTTGCCGGTCGGAGTTTTGTAGGCGGCTGTCGGTGGCTGTCGGTGGGATGTAGGCGTTCTGTCGGCAGGCCCTGGCACTGTCATCCGCATGACGCGAATCGACATGAATTCCGGCGGCACGGCCGTGTCCGTGCGGGGGCTGGTCAAGCATTACGGCGAGACCAAGGCGCTGGACGGCGTCGACCTGGACGTCCGGGAGGGCACCGTGATGGGTGTGCTCGGGCCGAACGGTGCCGGTAAGACCACCCTCGTACGGATCCTGTCCACGCTGCTCGCCCCGACCTCCGGCGAGGCCACCGTCGCCGGCTACGACGTCCTGCGCCAGCCCCGCCAGCTGCGCCGGGTGATAGGCCTCACCGGCCAGTACGCCTCCGTGGACGAGAAGCTCCCGGGCTGGGAGAACCTGTACATGATCGGGCGGCTGCTCGACCTGTCCCGCAAGGACTCCCGGGCCCGCGCCGACGAACTGCTGGAGCGGTTCTCGCTGACGGACGCGGCCAAGCGGCCGGCGAGTACGTACTCCGGCGGTATGCGGCGGCGGCTCGACCTCGCGGCCTCGATGATCGGGCATCCGCAGGTGCTGTTCCTGGACGAGCCGACCACCGGGCTCGACCCCCGCACCCGCATGGAGGTGTGGACCGAGGTGAAGTCCATGGTCGGCGGCGGCGTGACCGTGCTGCTCACCACCCAGTACATGGAGGAGGCCGAGGCGCTCGCCTCCGAGCTGACCGTCGTCGACCACGGCAAGGTCGTGGCGGGTGGCGCCATCAATGAGCTGAAGGCGAGGGTCGGGGGGCGGGCGTTGCGCATTCGGCCTGCCGATCCGTTGCAACTGCGGCCGCTGGCAAGGGCGTTGGACGAGCTGGGCATCACCGGACTCGCCACCGTCACCGTCGACGTGGAGAGCGGAACCGTCCTGGTGCCGATCCTCAGCGACGAGCAACTGACCGCCGTCGTCGGCGCGGTGAGCGCCCGCGGCATCACCATCGCCTCCATCACCACCGAACTCCCCAGCCTGGACGAGGTGTTCCTGTCCCTCACCGGACACCGCGCCAGCGCCCCGCAGGACTCCGTGCCCACCCACGACCGCGAGGAGGTCGCCGTATGAGCGCCGTCACCGTGAGCCCCGCCGGCGTATCGGCGGCGGACCCCCGTATCCCGCTGCGCAACCATCTGCGCCACACCGGCGCGCTGATCCGCCGCAACCTGCTGTGGATCCGGCAGGACCCGGAGTCGATGTTCGACGCCATCCTGTTCCCGGTCATCTTCACGCTGCTGTTCGTGTACGTCTTCGGCGGCTCGATCGGGCAGTCGCTCGGCGGCGGGCAGGAGGCGTACGTGCAGTACGTCGTGCCCGGCCTGCTCGCCATGATGGGCATGAACATGGCCCAGGGGGTGGGCACCGGCTTCAACACCGACTTCCACACCGGGGTCATGGACCGGTTCCGGTCGCTGCCCATCGGGCGCGCCTCGGTGCTGATCGCCAAGATCTCCGTCGAGATGATGCGGATGCTGGTCGCGTCCGCCGTGCTGATGGTCGTCGGTGTCCTCGTCGGCTTCCACATCCACCACTGGCTCGGCATGCTCGCCGCGATCGGACTGTCCGCCGTGTTCGGCTCGGCCCTGATGTGGGTGTTCCTCACCCTCGGCGTGACCATGAAGAGCGCGCAGTCCGTGCAGGCCATGGGCTTCCTGGTGCTGATGCCGTTGCAGTTCGGCTCGTCGATCTTCGCGCCGACCGGGTCGATGCCGGGCTGGCTCCAGAACTTCACCGACTACAACCCGCTGTCCGCCCTGGCCGACGCGGCCCGCGGGCTGATGGTCGGCGGCCCGGTCGCCCACGGCGTGCTGCTGACGCTGGCCTGGTCGGTGGGGCTCACCGCGGTGATGGCCCCGATCTCGATCTACAAGTTCCGCACCAAGACCTGACCCGGCCGTGCGTCCCGTCCCACCGGGTCCGTGCCGGCCTCACACCAGGGCGGCAGCCTCCCTCGCGGAGAGGCTGTCGCCTTCGGCGTACTCGGTCTCGTACGACTCATAGGCCGCGTCGCCGAGCACGGCGCGCGCTCGCAGCTCGGCCTGGCGGTACACCTCGCGCTCGACGGAGGTCGCGACATGCCCCTGCGGCAGCAGCGCCCGCGCCGCGACGAGGCAGCGGACACCGACCTTGGCCCGGCTGCCGCCGTCGACTTCGACGAGGACGACCGCGGCGACCCCCAGGTACAGGGAGACCATGTTCGGGGCGATGGCCTCGGACAAGGGGTCACCGGCCCGCTCCAGCGCTTTGCGGACCTTGTCCAGGGACTCCTCGTAGTTCCCGTCGACCGCCTCCACCCACGCCTCCGAGCCGAGGATGAACGCGTCGAAGACGACGAAGTGGGAGATCGGGAACTCCTCGCGCAGCAACCGCATCTCCTCGCGTGCCTCCTCGACGCGGCCGGACATGGTGAGCCGGCTCGCGAGGAACATCCGGGCGGCGGGCATCGCCTCGCTGCCCTGCCCGTGCTGCTGCTCGATCACCTCGCGCAGCAGGCGCTCGCCCCGCTCGAACTCGCCGGCCTCGATGAGCGCGCTCCCCAGCCGGGCGCCGAGTACGGCCGTCTGGCCGTGGGCGCCGAGCCGTTCGGCCTGTTCGATCGCGGCCTCGTAGTCGAGGGCAGCCAGTCGGTAGTCGCCGGTGCGTTCCCGTGCCTCGGCGCGGGCGGAGAGCGCCTCGGCGGAGCCCCAGGCGTCGCCGAGGCGGCGGAAAATCTCCAGCGACTCGTCGGCGTCCCGGGCCGCGTCGCCCGCCCAGTCGGTGCGGTTGGCGAGCATGTTGGCGCGCATCTGGAGGGTGGTGGCCAGCTCCCACTCCATGCCGGGGTTGGTGCGGCAGGTGTGGATGTCGGCGTCGAGGATCACGGGCAGCCGCTCCACGCCGCCGCTGAGCAGCACGGCGAAGAACCAGAACATGCCGGGCGTACGGCAGGTCTGCGGCAGGCCCGGTTCGTAGACCTCGGCGATGAGGCGCAGCTTCTCCTTCGCGGCCGGCGCCTCCCAGGCGTCCAACTCCGTGTCCATACAGGCCAGATGCGCGAGATGGAGTCCGCGCCGGGCCTCGGCGAGGAGTTCTCCGGTGAGCGGGGGCGGAACGTCGGTGCAGCGCTGCCAGACCGCGGCGGCGCGCTGGACGGGGGTGGCGAAGGGGTCCGGCCCCAGGGCCATGACCTCGACGCACCAGTTGCGGGCCTCCATGCGGACGTCGCGCATGTGCCAGTACCAGGTCAGCGACAGGACGAGGCAGATCGCCTCCTGCTCGTCGCGCTCGGCGACGGCATGCCGCAGGGCGGTGCGGAGGTTCTCGTATTCGAGCTCCAGTCGTCCTACGGCGGCGAGTTGGCCGGGGCCGCGCAGCAACGGGTCGGTGGTGCGGGCGAGTTCGCGGTAGTACGTCAGGTGGGCGCGCTCGGCGCGGGGGCGGCGGCCGGCCTCGTCGAGCCGTTCGCCCGCGTACTCGGCGACGGTCTCCAGGAGCCGGTAGCGCATCTCCCCGTCGCCCGAAGGGGCCGCCACCACAAGGGACTTGTCGACGAGGGAGCCGAGCGTCTCGAACGCGACCGGCCCGCACACGGCCTCGGCGGCGGCGAGGTCGCAGCCGCCGGCGAAGACGGACAGGGTGCTCAGCACGTCCCGTTCGTCCGCGTCCAGCAGGTCCCAGGACCAGTCGACGACCGCCCGCAGGGTCTGCTGGCGGGGCCGCAGCGTACGACTGCCCGAAGTGAGCAGCCGGAAGCGGTCGTCGAGCCGGTCGGCGATCTGACGCGGCGTCAACATCCGTAGCCTGGCTGCCGCCAGCTCGATGGCGAGGGGCAGTCCGTCGAGGCGCCGGCAGATCTCGGCGCAGGCCTCGGGGTCGTCCTCGACGCTGAACCCGGGCCGGGCGGCGGCACCCCGGTCGGCGAGCAGCCGTAGCGCGACGGGGTCGGGCAGTGGCTCCACCGGGCGCAGCAACTCGCCCGGTACGCCCAGGGGTTCACGGCTGGTGGCGAGCACGGTGAGGGCGGGGCAGCGCTCCAGCAGGGTCTCCACGAGGCGGGCGGCGGCGTCCACGACGTGCTCGCAGTTGTCGAGGACGATCAGCATCCGGCGGCTGCCGCAGTGTTCGGCGAGCCGGTCGACGGGTTTGTCGTGCCGCTCGCCGCCGGCGGCCCGGATCGCCTCGGCGCCGGCGCCGTACATCACGGTCTCGCGCGCGCCGACGGCGGTGAGGACGGCCGTCGGTACGGCGTCGGGGTCGTCCACGGGGGCGAGTTCGGCCAGCCACACCCCGTCCCGCGCCGCGTCCCGCACCCCTTCGGCGGCCTCCTGCGACAGCCGCGTCTTCCCGGCCCCGCCGGGTCCGAGCAGCGTCACGAGCCGGGCCGAGGCGAGATCACCCCGGATGACGTCGATGTCGGCCTCCCGGCCGACGAAGGAGGTGAGGCGGGCCCGGAGGTTGCCGGGGGGTGGGGTGGCTCGGGGGGAAGAGACGACCACGGGGGTGGGGGTGGACGTACTGGGCGCGGGCGCGGGGGCGAGGCTGAGCAACTCCCCGTGCAGCGCCCGCAGTTCGGTACCCGGGTCGGAGCCCAGCCGGTCCGCGAGGAGCTGTCGTACGTCCTCGTACGCGGCCAGTGCCTCCGCCGTGCGGCCCGTCGCGCGGAGGGCACGCAGGCGTAGCGACTGGAGGGGTTCGTCGAGGGGGTGGGTGTCGCAGAGGGCGGTCAGTTCGGGGAGGGCGGTGTCCGCGTCGCCGAGGGAGACGGCCGCGGTGAGGCGGGCGCGGCGGGCGTCCAGGTGGCGGGTCTCCCAGCGGGCCGCCTCCGCCGTGCGGTCGGGGAGGTCGGCCAGGGCCGGGCCGCTCCACAGGGCGAGCGCGTCGTCCAGGACCTCGGCCGCCTTCGCGGGGTTGCCGTCGGCCAGCGCCCGCAGCCCCTCCCCCGCCAGCCGCTCGAAACGGTGCAGGTCGATGTCGTCGGGGGCGGCGGCGAGCCGGTAGCCGCTCTCCGCCGAGGTGATCGCGTCGGCGCCGAGCGCCCGGCGCAGCCTGCCCACCAGCGCCTGGAGCGCACCCGTGGCGTCCGCCGGCGTGTCCACGCCCCACACCTCGTCCACCAGGAGGCTCGCGGGCACGGTCCGACCGGGCCGCAGGGCGAGCACGGTGAGCAGGGCGCGCAGCCGCGCCCCGCCGACCGGGACGGGCGTACCGTCGGGTCGTAGTGCCTGGGTGGTGCCGAGAATGCGATAGCGCACGGGGTCCATTGTCTCCGGTGGCGTGGAAAGCGGTCACGGGGTTGCGGCGGCGCGGCGCCGGGCGCGCTACGACGCCTCCCCAAGAAGCGCCCGAGGGGTGACGGGGTCGTAGAACGCGTGCCAGAGTCCCATGTCCCCACCTTCCCCGGAACCGACGGCCGCTCGCGAGACGTTTTCCCCCCGTGCCCGGTACCGTCGGGCTTCGCGTCCACCGACCCAGCAGGGAGCCCGCCCCCATGACCGCCACCACCACCCGCCCCAGCGACCGGCGGATCAGTCCCGTCTTCCTCGGGATCCTGGCTGTCACGGCGGTGACCGGCTGGGCCACCTGGACCGGGTTCGCCGAGAAGCCGGGCATCGCCGTGTTCCTGTTCGTGACGGCGGCCTGGATCGTCTCGCTGTGTCTGCACGAGTACGCGCACGCCCGCACCGCCCTGCACAGCGGTGACATCTCGGTCGGCTCGAAGGGCTATCTCACCCTCAACCCGCTGAAGTACACGCACGCGCTGCTCAGCATCGTGCTCCCGGTGATCTTCGTCATCATGGGCGGCATCGGTCTGCCCGGTGGCGCGGTGTTCATCGAGCGCAACCGGATCCAGGGCCGCTGGAAGCACAGCCTGATCTCGGCGGCCGGTCCGCTGACGAACGTGCTGTTCGCGGCCGTCTGCACCGCGCCGTTCTGGCTGCACTCGCTCGACGGGGTGCCGCGGGACTTCCGGTTCGCGCTGGCGTTCCTCGCGCTGCTCCAGGTCACGGCCGCGCTGCTGAACTTCCTGCCGGTGCCGGGCCTGGACGGCTACGGCGTGATCGAGCCCTGGCTGTCGTACAACATCAAGCGGCAGGTGGAGCCGTTCGCGCCGTTCGGCCTGCTGTTCGTGTTCGCGCTGCTGTGGGTGCCGTCGATCAACACGTACTTCTTCGATGTGATCGACGCGATCCTGCGCGGCCTCGGCATCAGCGACTTCGAGACCTACTGCGGGCAGAACCTGTACCGCTTCTGGCAGGGCACCAACGAGTTCTGCTCGATCAACGGGTGACCGAGCGACCGCGCTTCAGGTAGTACCAGCACATGTTGGACGAGAGGCCCGCGATCAGCACCCACACGATCCCGAGCAGGCTGCCCTGTACGAAGGAGACGACCGCCGCGGCCACGGCGAGCAGGCAGACGACGAGGGCGTAGAGGGCGAGGCGGGGCATGGGATCGGCTCCTGTCGGCAGAACAAAGGGGACACCGGTGGTCGGTTGCCACCAGTGTCCCCCACCCGCTCAGACGTCCGTGACGCGCAGGCCCGCGTGTGCCTTGTAGCGGCGGTTGACGGAGATCAGGTTCGCGACCAGGGACTCCACCTGGTGGGCGTTGCGCAGCCGGCCGGCGAAGACGCCGCGCATGCCGGGGATACGGCCGGCCAGCGCCTGCACGATCTCGACGTCGGCGCGCTCCTCGCCCAGCACCATCACATCGGTGTCGATCTCGGCGATCTCCGTGTCCATGAGCAGCACCGCCGACAGGTGGTGGAAGGCGGCGGCGACCCGCGAGTCGGGCAGCAGGGCGGCGGCCTGTTCGGCGGCGCTGCCCTCCTCCGGCTTCAGCGCGTAGGCGCCCTTCTTGTCGAAGCCGAGCGGGTTGACGCAGTCGACGACGAGCTTGCCGGCCAGTTCCTCGCGCAGCGACTCCAGGGTCTTGCCGTGGCCGTCCCAGGGCACGGCGACGATCACGACGTCGCTGCGGCGCGCGGTCTCGGCGTTGTCGGCGCCCTCGACCCCGTGGCCGAGTTCGTCGGCGGCGGCCTGCGCGCGGTCGGCGGCGCGGGAGCCGATGATCACCTTCTGGCCGGCCTTGGCGAGCCGGTAGGCGAGGCCCTTGCCCTGCGGCCCGGTCCCGCCGAGCACGCCGACGACCAGTCCGGAGACGTCGGGAAGGTCCCACGGGTCCTTGGCGGGGGCCTTCGCGGGGGCGGTCCCGGAGTCCGTCGCGGGGGTCGTCCCGGGGGTCTGTGCAGCACTGTCGGTAGAGGTCATGGGCCGACTTTACGTCCGGCTCCGGACCCGTATCGGGTCAGGTGAGGTCCGTCACGGGGACCCGGCGGAAGGTGATCGTCTCGTACGGCCCGAAGTCGCCGGTCTCGTAGAGGAGTCCGACCGTGTCGTCGTCGACGCGTACGAGGTCGGAGTAGGCGGCGGGCAGTCCGTCGACCGTGTGCACGGGGCGCCAGGTGGTGCCGGCGTCGGTGGAGGCGCGCAGGGTCATCAGGGCGCGGGCGGCCGGGTCGGCGGGGCCGGAGTACAACAGCACGTCCGGGTCGCGGAGTTGGAGGACGCCGGCCTCACAGACCGGGGCGGTGAGGCCGGCCTGCGGGCGGAAGGGTTTCGTGAGCGTCGTGCCGCCGTCCGTCGAGTACGCGTCGGCGCGGTTTCCGGGGGACGGGGAGTCGTTGCGGGTGTTGAAGTAGACGCGCCCGTCCGGGAGTTCGGCAGCGGTGGTCTCGTTGCAGTTGACGTAGCCGTCCGGGTTCTCGTCGACGTAACCGAGGGACCACGTCTCGCCCCTGTCGTCGCTGAGCAGGCAATGGCCGCTGTTGTACTTCGCCTCATTGCCTACGTCCGTGCCGGTGGGCGGGATCGTGTGGTTGGCGGCGACGACCACACGGCCGGTGCTCAACTGGATCGCGTGCCCGGGCGTGGTGGCGTACCAGCGCCACTCGGGCTTCTTCACCCGGTCGGTGATCTCCGTCGAACTCGACCAGGTGACACCGTCGTCGTCGCTGTACCGCACCCAGATCCTGCGCCCGTCGGCCGGCTTCACCTGGCCGCGCAGGATGGCGTCCTCGGTGGCGGTGGCGGTCGCGCGGACGTAGACGAGCAGGACGCGGCCGGTGTCGAGGACGACGGGGGCGGGGTTGCCCGCGAGGTGGGGGCCGTTGGTGGCGGCGGGGGTGAGCGGGCCCCAGGTGCGGCCGCCGTCCGTGGAACGCCGCAGGACGATCTCGATGTGGCCGTGGTCGCTCGCTGAGTCGACGCGGCCTTCGCAGAACGCGAGGAGGGTGCCGGTGGCGGTGACCACGACGGCGGGGATGCGGTAGCTCGCGTAGCCGCCTTGGCCGGCGATGAAGGGGACGGATACATCCGCGGTCTCTGCGGCCTCTGAGGTCTCTGCGGTTTCTGTCATGAGGTGACTCCTTGTGGGACCGATGAGCCCGCACCATCCCCAAGTTGGGCGAATTCGTGGTGAACTCCGCGTCACGAGTGGCCGGTTGAGGCAGGATGCGCGGACATGGACGCCGTACGGGTCGCGCTGTTGCGTGAAGTGCTCGCCGGGACCGAGTGGTTGGGGGCGACCCGACGGTTCGCGGGGGTGTTGCGCGGGTCGGTGGTGTCGCACGGGGGTGGGCTGTTGCTGGTGGGCACGCCGGCGTACGAGCCGTGGCATCTCGCGGCGCACCTGGTCGACGAGGCCGCGTGGTCGGGTACGCCCGAGCTGGCACCGACTCTCGTACGACATGACGCGCGTCCCTCGGATCCGGCGCACCTGGCGGTCGGGCTCGGCCGGATCGAGGCGGCCCGGCGTGGGGAAACGCTGCTGGTGGTGTCCCCCGAGGTCCCCGGTGACCCGCTCCTGGAACGGGTGCACGACGCCCGCCGGGCCGGGGCGACCGTCCTCTCGCTGGGCTCCGGTGACCGCGAACTCGCCTCCCTGGCCCACGAGTCACTCCCCGTACCCGAGGGCACGGACCTGGACCTCGACACCGTCCAGCACCTGGTGAGCGCGGCGGCCGGCGAGAACGTCCTCCCGGCGACACGGGGGCGGCGCCGCTTCCGTGACCGTTTGTCCCGCCTGACGGACCATCTGACGGCACCGCCGCCTGCGCCTTGGTAACAGGTTTCCCACCCACCCACCCACCTGTCTAGGTCGGCTGAGAGGTGGACGAAAGGAGCGACACCAGACCGCAGCCTACAAGTGACCGTTACGCGTCACCACCGCCGCCGGTCGCCCACCCACCCGCCCGTCTAGGCGGTTGAGAAGTGGACGCGAAAAGCAGCACCAGACCGCCGCCTCCAAGTGACCCCGGCACATCACCACCGCCGTCGGTTACCCACCCGCCCACCCGTCTAGGTCGCCTGAAGAGTGGGCGAGAAAAGCGGCGCCAGACCCCCACCTACAAGTGAACCCGGCGCATCACCACCGCCGTCGGTTTCCCACCCGCCCACCCGTCTAGGTCGCCTGAAGAGTGGGCGAGAAAAGCGGCGCCAGACCCCCACCTACAAGTGACCCCGGCACATCGCGACCGCCAACTCCCCCACGCCGCCCGCCGACCACCCGTACTGGTCGGTCGAAAGCGGACGAGGAAATCGGTGCCAGGCCGGCGCCCCCAAAGGACCGAGGCAGGTCGCCACCACCGACTCCCCCACACCGACCGCCAGTCACCCACCGACCACCACCTGCGCACCTACTCACCGACCCCCGACGAATTCCGGTCACCCCCACAACCCGCCCCGCGGAAATCCGCTTGCCACCCCCACCCCCCACCCCAACCATTACCCCTCGTGACCGACAGCGCCGATCCCCCCGCCGAACCCCCCACGGGCCTCCGCGCCCTCCTCCCCGACCTCGCCCCCTGGCACGCCTCCGTCGACTTCCGCAGGCTTTGGATCGCGGGGCTGGTCTCGAACTTCGGTACCTTCCTGACGTTCGTCGCGCTTCCGGTGCAGATCAAGGAACTAACCGACTCCGCCGCGGCGGTGGGTGCGGTCGGTGCCGTGGAGTTGGTGCCGTTGATCGTGTTCGGGCTCTACGGCGGTGCGCTCGCGGACGCGTGGGACAAGCGGAAGTTGATCGTCTGGACCGAGGTCGGGCAGGGCGTGCTCTGCGGGGCGCTGCTGTTCAACTCGCTGTTGCCGCACCCCGCCGTATGGCCGCTGTATGTCTTCGCGGCCCTGACCTCCGTCCTCGGTTCGATCCAGCGGCCCGCGCTGGACTCGCTGTGGCCGCGGATCGTGGCCCACGAGCACATGACGGCCGCGTCCGCGCTCAACTCCCTGCGCTGGACGGTCGGCGGGGTCACGGGCCCGGCGCTGGCGGGTGTGGTGGTGGCGTTCGCGGGGCTGCCCTACGCGTTCGCGGCGGACACGCTGACGTTCGCGGTATCCGTCGTCCTGATCTTCCGTATCGCCGCCTCCCCCGGCGCCCACGAGGCGCGGAAGCCGTCGTTGAAGGCGATCGCGGAGGGCGCCCGGTACGCGTGGAGCCGTAAGGAACTGCTCGGGACCTACGCCATCGACCTCGCGGCGATGTTCTTCGCGATGCCGCTCGCCGTGCTGCCGTTCCTCGCCGATGATCTGCACGCCCCGTGGGCGCTGGGGCTGATGTACTCGACCGTTCCGGCCGGTGCCCTGCTGGTGAGTGTGACCAGTGGCTGGACCTCGCGGATCCAGCGGCACGGGCGGATGGTGGTGCTGGCGGCGGCGCTGTGGGGCGCGGCGATCGCCTGCGCGGGCGCGGTCGGCAACGTGTGGCTGGTGCTGCTGTTCCTCACCGTCGCCGGCGGCTGCGACATGGTCAGCGGCATCTTCCGCGGGGTCATCTGGAACCAGACGATCCCGGACGAGCTGCGCGGCCGGCTCGCCGGGATCGAGCTGCTGTCCTACTCGGTGGGCCCGCAGCTGGGCCAGGTCAGGTCCGGTGGCATGGCCGCCCTGTCCGGGGTGCGGACCTCGGTGTGGGCGGGCGGGCTGATGTGCGTGGGAGCGGTGGGGCTGCTGGCCGTGGGACTGCCGAAGCTGATGTCGTACGACGCGCGGACGGACGAGCACGCGCTACGGCTGAAGGCGCAGCGGGCGGCGGCGACTCCTACGACCCGTACGACCCGTACGACCCCTACGCCCCCCGCAGCCCCGGCCGACGCCTGAGCGGTCGGCGCCGGAGCCCGTCGTAGCGCGGCCTGATCAGGTCACCGCCGCCGATGCCCGTCGCGGCGCGAGCCGATCAGGTCACCGCCGGAGCCCGTCGTGGCGCGAGCCGGTCAGTCGTCGTCCGTGCCCTTGGTCGCGTCGTGCCACTTGGGGTCGTTCTCCCACTCCAGGTTGCGCTCGCGGGCCGTCTCCATCGCGTGTTCAGCCTCGGCGCGGGTGGTGTACGGCCCGAACCGGTCCTTGGCGGGGCACTCCGGCCCCTCCTCGACCTTCTTGTGTTCGAGGCAGTAGTACCACTCGCCGGGCTTCCCGACCGTGCGCTTCTTGAACAGGGCCATCAACGGCTCCTTTCCCTACGGCCATGTTCCCCCATGTCCGCTGGTTAGACTCGCTGGCATGTCTGGCCAGTCGCTGCTCGTACCAGGGGAGCTCTCCCCCACCCGTCCCGTGCCCGGAAACATCCGTCGCCCCGAGTACGTCGGCAAGCCCGCGCCGACCCCGTACACCGGGCCGGAGGTGCAGACCCCCGAGACGATCGAGGCGATGCGCGTCGCCGGGCGGATCGCCGCGCGGGCGATGGCGGAGGCCGCGAAGATCATCTCGCCGGGGGTGACCACGGACGAACTCGACCGCGTGGCGCACGAGTACATGTGCGACCACGGCGCCTACCCGTCGACGCTCGGCTACCGCGGCTTCCCCAAGTCCCTGTGCACCTCGCTCAACGAGGTGATCTGCCACGGCATTCCGGACTCCACAGTGCTGCGCGACGGCGACATCATCAACCTCGACGTGACGGCGTACATCGGCGGCGTGCACGGCGACAACAACGCGACCTACCTGGTCGGTGACGTCGACGAGGAGTCCCGGCTGCTGGTCGAGCGCACCCGCGAGTCCCTGGACCGCGCGATCAAGGCGGTCAGGCCGGGCCGCCAGATCAACATCATCGGCCGGGTCATCGAGTCGTACGCCAAGCGCTTCGGCTACGGCGTGGTCCGGGACTTCACCGGCCACGGCATCAACTCGTCCTTCCACTCCGGCCTGATCGTCCCGCACTACGACAGCCCGCACGCGACGACGGTCATCCAGCCCGGGATGACGTTCACCATCGAGCCGATGCTGACGCTGGGGACGTACGAGTACGACCTGTGGGACGACGGGTGGACGGTCGTCACGAAGGACCGGAAGCGGACGGCGCAGTTCGAGCACACGTTGGTGGTGACGGAGACGGGGGCGGAGGTCCTGACGCTGCCGTAGGGCTCCCGCAGAAGTCCTGTCGGGCCCCGCACCTGGTCACAGCGGTCCGCTCTCTCGTGGGGCGGGCCGTTTTTCTGTACCCTTTTACCGACAGGGTGTCGGCAAACCTGTTGACTTAGGTAAGCCTTGCCTTAGAGGATAGGGCTCATGGACTCCTTCTCGACAGTCATCCGCACCGCGTCCCACGAACAGCACGTGGAGGCCGAGACCTCCACCTTCATGAGCGATCTGCTCGGCGGCCGGCTGGGCGTGGACGCGTACGCCCGGTACACCGAGCAATTGTGGTTCGTCTACGAGGCGTTGGAGACCGGGGCGGAGCGCCTCGCGGCGGATCCGGTGGCCGGGGCGTTCATCCAGGCCGAGTTGTTCCGACTGCCGGCGCTGGAGCGGGACCTTGAGCATCTGCGGGGTGCGGACTGGCGGGCGGGGCTGACCGCGCTTCCCGCGACGCGGGCCTATGCCGAACGGGTGCGGGAGTGCGCGGAGTTGTGGCCGGCCGGGTACATCGCCCATCACTACACGCGTTACCTCGGGGACCTCTCCGGCGGGCAGATCATCCGGGACAAGGCGGAGCGGACGTGGGGGTTCTCCCGGAAGGGGGACGGGGTGCGGTTCTATGTGTTCGAGGGGATCGGGAACCCGGCGGCGTTCAAGCGGGGGTATCGGGAGTTGCTGGACGGGGTTCAGGTCGATGATCTGGAGAAGCAGCGGGTCGTGGCCGAGTGCAGGCGGGCGTTCGCGTTGAACACGGGGGTCTTTCGGGCGCTGGGTGAGGAGTTCCCGCTGTCCGCGTGAGCGGTTGGTTGTCTGCGGGAGCGTTGCCGGGGGACGCCCGCCCGCGTAAAAAGGCAGCGCTACTGAACCGTCAGCGCTCCAGGAACACCCGCCCCCCGACCTCCACCCAACCCCCCGGCTGCGGAGCCGTAAGTATCTGGGAACCCGCGCCCTGCGTGATGTTGAGGGCGCGGCCCAACTGGTCGGTCAACAGCAACGCCGCCGCACCCGTCGCCTCGTCCTCCTGGATGCCGTCGTCGCGGCCGGGGAACGCTCGGGCGCGGATGCGGCCCGCTGCCTCGTCCTCCCAGGCCCAGGCGTAGATCCACTCACCGGGCGGGGGGACGGGGAGGGCGTCGACCTCGCGGGCGGTGGCGTACTGGCGGAGGGTGCGGGGCGGGGCCCACTCCGGGAGTGCCTCGATCCAGCTGAACTCGCCGTCGAGGCGGGTGCCCACGATGCCTGCGGGGGTGACCAGTTCGGGTATGTCCAGGAGCCAGGCCGTGCCGACGCAGGGGTGGCCGGCGAAGGGCAGGCGGGTGGTCGGGGTGTAGATGTCGATGACTCCGCGCTCGGGGTCGTCGACGAACACCGTCTCGCTGAAGCCGAGTTTCCCCGCGAACACCTGCCGCTCGTCCGGGTCCGGCATGACGGAACCCTCGCGGACGACGCCGAGTTCGTTGCCGTATCCGCCGCTGGGTCCGCAGAAGACACGCAGTACGTCGTAGTCAGTCACGGGGGCATTCAAACACCGCGCGGGCGGCGAGGTCATCCCAGGCCGGGGCTCCGCCGGGGAGGGGCCAGGTGAGGGTGGGGGCCTCGTCGTACGGCAGCGAGGACATGGTGTTCTCGTACGCCGTTTCCAGGAGGGCCTGTTGGCGTTCAGGGGTCTCCGGGTGCTCCGCGAACTGTCGTACGCGCTGTTCGTGTGCCTCGGTCGGTTCGGCGGCGGTGCGGCGCCAGTCCTCGTCGTCCGGTACGCGGTACAGGACCAGGCACGGCGGGGTCAGGCCCTCCGCCAGCGCCGCCACGGCACGGTCGTGACCGTCGAGGAGCGCCCAGCCGTCGAACGGCGTGACCCGCCACAGGAGGACGGGGGCGAGCGTGTCCTCCCGTACGTGCTTGCGGTACGCCTTCACGCGTGGCGCGTCCGTCGGCGACAGCGGTCGTAGCGGTACGACGCCCTCCCAGCCGCCCGCGCACCAGTCGAGGTGGCAGGCGGGCCAGTCCCGCATGAAGTCGCCCCACCACACGTACGCCGGGAACTTGCGCCGCTCGCGGAGGTGCCAGCGTGCGTCGTGCAGCGGGCCCTCCTTCGCCTCCTCCAGCCAACTCGCGTACTGGTGAACCCAGTTACCGGGGTTCCTCATCAGGTCCGACCGGATCCTCGGCAACGGTGAGCGGAAGCCGTCGAGCCGGTGCACGAAAAGACCCTCGTGCGAACAGCCGCCCTCTTCCTCCCGGCCCAACAGCAGGGGCCGCCCGCCCTGTCGGAGCAGCAACCGGCCGCCGGCCGCCGTCTCGAAACGCAGCGGGGGCGGACCGGGCCGGCCTGTCACGGCCAGCACCAGTCCGCCCTCAGGCAGTAGTTCTCTGTGCCCCCTGGTCACCATGGGGCACAGTCTTACGCCTCGGTACGCCGCCTACGCATCGCGAAGACCACGCCCGCGCCCGCCGCCACGGTCACCGCGGCCGCCGTGCCCAGGGCCGCCACCGGGATGTCGGAACCGGTCGAGGCCAGCGAGCCGTTCACGTTGCCCGTCGTGGAGCCGGTGACGCCGCCGCCCGAAGTCGAGCCTGTCGTACCGGAGTTGGCGGTGCCTCCGGAACTTCCGGAAGAGCCCGTGCCGGACGTCGACGACGAGCCGTCCGAGGGGAGGGTGGCGTCCGTCGTCAGGGTCACCGACAGGTCCAGCGGGTCGAGTTCGGCGCCGGTCTGGTAGAAGCCGCCGAAGGCCTTCGCGCCGGCCGCGGTCAGGGTGGCGGTGACGTCGTCGAGGGTGATGACGTCGTTCTTCGCGGTGAGGTCGGTGGAGTCCGCCTTGAGGTCGGCCAGGACCACGTCCTCGGACTTCTCGCCCAGGCTCGTCACGTCCGCCGTCAGTTTGCCGGAGCCCTTGTCGAGGGTCGCCTTCAGGTCGGTGAAGGTGAGGTCGAGGCCGTAAGTGCCGTTGTCCTCATGGCCCTTGAAGTTCACCGCGCCCTCGAAGGCGGCGGAGAGGGTGTCCGCGTCCGTGTCGTAGCCGCCGGTCGCGCCGGTGAAGGTGAAGACGCCGTTGCCCGCCGCCTGGGCCGCGCCGGCCGACGTCGTGATCTTGCCGTTGGCGACGCTGCCGACGACGTAGGAGCGGAAGGACTCCTTGACGCCCCAGTCGAGCTTGCCGTCCGCTATCTCGCCCTTGGTGGCGGCCGGTTGGGAGGCGGTGTCCGAGGGGCTCGCGCTGTCGGGGGGCGTGACGGACGGGGTGGTCGTGGCCGACGGGGTGGTCGTGGCGGGCGAGGACGCCGGCTGCGACGGCGTCGGCGATACGGGCGTGCTCGGGGTCGGGGACGTCGTCGACACCGGCTTGACCGCCGACAGCGGGTCGCCGGCCGCGTTCGCGTACGAGTCGCTGCCGAGGAACGTGCCCGCCGCCGCGGTGAGGGTGGTGGCCAGGTCCTTCAGGTCCTGGCTGGTCGGTGCGGCGACCGTCGCGAGCGTCACGTCCTGCTGCTTGGTGCCGCCGTCCGCGACGAGGTCGGCGGTGAGGGTGCCCGCCGCGCTGTCGTACTGGAAGTCGGACATCTCCCGCACAAAGCCGTGCAGCGTCGACTTGGCGGTGACGGTGCCCTTGAAGGTGAGGTGCACGGCGTGGCTGGTGGTGTCGTAGGTGCCCGTGCCGTCCGTGAAGGTGAAGGCACCGTTGTTCGCGGCCTGCGAGGCACCGTCGGTGGCGGTGAAGGAGCCCTGCGCGTAGGTGCTCACGTAGGTGCGGTACGACTGCTTGATGCCCCAGGTCAACTCGTAGCCGCTGAGCGGGACTTCGGCCGCCGACGCGGTGGTCGTGGCGAGCGCCGTGGCGCCGAACGCGGCGGCGGTCGCGACGGCCGCGGCGAGGGCGAAGGAAAGTCGAGGGCGTCTGACGGGCATGGCCGTGGTTCTCCTTGAGGTGAGTGGATGGTCCGCCGACACGCGGACCGGGTGAGGGAGTCAGTCGGCTTCCGGCCCGGCGGCGGTCCCGGTGGCCGGATCGGTACGGCGCCTGCGGACCAGGAACACGGACACCGCGGCCACCACCAGGAGGGCGCCGGCCGCCAGGCTGATCGGCAGGGCTGCCGAAGTGCCGTCGCCGCCACCGGAGTTGTCGGCGACCGGCTCCGCGGACACCGAGGGGTGGGCCGACTGTTCCTCCGGGGTCTCGCTCGCCGTGGGCGTGGCGCCGAGGTTGGGCAGCGCGGGCAGTTTCGCGTCGTCGGTGAGGGCGACAGCCAGGGACACCGGGTCCATGTCGGTGCCCGCCGGGTACATGCCGCCGAAGGCCTCCACGCCCTGCGCGGTGAGTTGCGCGGGCGCCTCGGTGACCTTCGCCAGGCCCTTGGTCGCCTTGAGGTTCTTGGCGGTGAAGGTGACCAGCGGGACCTTCTTGCCGGTGAAGTCGGCGCTGGCCGCAGCGGTGCCGGTGACGTCGGCGTAGAGCGTGCCCTTGCCGTCCTCGACCGTCGCCCGGACCTCGCTCAGCTTCAGATCCAGGCCCTCGGCGCCGGTGAAGCGCACCGCGCCCTCGAACGAGGCCGTCAACTGCCCGTTCTTGTACGTCCCTTCACCGCTCGGGAAGCGGAAGAGCGCGCCGCCGTCCTCGGCTCCGGCCGACAACGTCCACTTGCCCTTGGCGATGTCCCCGGTGACGTACTCCCGGAAGGTGCGGCGCACGCCCCAGTCGACGGCGCCGTCCGCGATCGCGCCGCTCGAAGTCCCCTTCTTCGCGGCGGACTTGGTGGGTGTCGGGGAGGGCGTGGAGGTGGCGGCCCTGGTGGCCGCCGCCTTCACGTCCGCCGAGAGGCTCACCGGGTCGAGGACCGTACCGGCCGTGTAGTACCCGGCGAAGGACTTCGCGCCCTGTGCGGTGAGTGTGGCGGGGAGGTTGTCGAGGACGACCGCCGTGCCGCCGCCCTTCATGTCGATGCCGCCCAACGAGAGGGAGGCGAAGGGCACTTGGGAGGACGTCGTGACCGTCCCGGTGCCCTTCGCCTTGCTGGTGACGTCCAGGTAGAGCGTGCCGGTCGAGCCCGAGACGCGGACCGTGGGGCGGCTCAGGGTGAGGTCGAGTTCGTAGTTGCCGTCGGTCTTCTTGTGGCCGACGAAGTGCACCCCGCCCGCGAAGGACGAGCGGAACGCGCCCGTCGCACCGTCGTACGAACCCGTCGCCGAGGGGAAGCGGAACTGGCTGCTGCCCACGGTCGCCGCGCCGCCCGTGAGGGAGTAACTCCCGTTCGCGATGGGGCCGGTGACATAGCTCTGGAACGAGGACTTGATGCCCCAGTCGAGCCGGCCGCCCTGGACTGTACGGCTCTCGGCGTGGGCGAGGGCCGCCGGGAGCAGGGCGGCGAGGACGGTCAGGACGGCCGTGCACACCACGGTGGCCAGGGCTTTTGGGCGCGCGGGCATGGGTGGGTCCTCCGGATGACGACTGCCGGTAGCGAACAAAGGTAAGGCTAACCTAAGCTTTCCTCACCTGAAACGACAGTGCCCGAGAGATATCGAGAGATGCCGAGAGAGACGGACGGGACCGTGCCACGCTTGCGCACACGACTGGCGGGAGCACTGTTGTCCGTGCTCGCGCTCACGCTCACCGGATGCGGGGGCACCGGCACACCGGCTGCCACGGCAACCTCGAAGGCCACCGCCCCGGCCAACCGCGTGGAGCCGCTCACCGACACCCCGGTCCCCCAACTCCCGGTCACCGTAGGCTCCGCCGACGGCAAGAAGGTCACCGTCGAGAACGCGCGCCGCATCGTCCCGCTCTCCGGCAGCCTCAGCGAGATCGTGTTCACGCTCGGGCTCGGTGACCGGGTCGTGGCCCGGGACATCACCGCGACCTTCCAACAGGCCGCGAAACTCCCCCTGGTGACCCGCAACCACGACGTCTCGGCGGAGAGCGTGCTGTCCCTCAGGCCCGACCTCGTCCTCGCCGAGACGACCACCGGACCGTCCGAGGCCATGGGGCAGATCCGCGCCGCCGGCATCCCGGTCCTGGTCGTCGACCCGGCGAAGGGGCTGGCGGATGTGGGCCCGCGTATCCAGGCCGTGGCCGACGCGCTCGGCGTACCGGGCGCGGGCAAGGAGCTGACCAAGCGTTCGGAGGAGCGAATCGCCGCTGTCCGTAAGGCGATTCCCCAGCACAAGGAGAAGCCTCGGGTCGCGTTCCTGTATCTGCGCGGGTCCGCGTCCGTGTATCTCATCGGGGGGAAGGGGTCGGGTGCGACCTCGCTCCTGGAGGCGGCCGGGGCGGTCGACGCGGGTGCGGAGTCGGGCCTGAAGAAGGACTTCACCGCCATCACCACCGAGGCGCTCGCGCAGGCCGCGCCCGACGCGATTCTCGTCATGACCAAGGGACTTGAGTCGGTCGGCGGCGTCGACGGGCTGGTGAAGATCCCCGGTGTCGCGCAGACCCCGGCCGGGATGAACCGGCGCGTCGTGTCGATCGAGGACGGGGTGCTCCTCAACTACGGGCCGCGCACCGACCAGGTACTCAAGTCGCTGGTGGACCAGTTGTACGGAGTCGGGGCCGAATGACCGTACTGGACAAGGGGGTTGAGGCGACCGTCACCTCAACTCCCCCGCGAAGACGGCGCGGTAGGGGCTGGATGCTCACCCTCGGGCTGGTGATCGCCCTTCTCGTCCTGGTGCCGGTGGCCGCGGGGCTGGGCGCGTATCCGATCCCGACCGGGGATGTGTTGGCCTCGGTGCAGCACCGACTCGGGCTCGGGGGCGGGGCGTTGGACCGCGTGCCGGAGTCGGTGCTGTGGAACGTGCGGTTCCCGCGGATCGTGCTCGCGCTGCTTGTCGGCGCGTCGCTGGGGTGCGCGGGGGCGTTGATGCAGGGCGTGTTCGGGAATCCGCTCGCGGAGCCGGGGGTCATCGGGGTGTCCTCGGGGGCCGCGGTGGGCGCGGTCGCGGTGATCGCGTTCGGGCTCGACTTCCTCGGGACGTGGACGGTGTCGGCGGTGGCGTTCGTCTCCGGGCTCGCCACGGTTCTGCTGGTCTACGCGATGTCGCGCTCCGGCGGCCGTACGGAGGTCGTGACGCTGATCCTCACCGGCATCGCGCTGAACGCGTTCGCGGGGGCGCTGATCGGGCTGTTCCTGTTCTTCGCGGACACGGCGGCCGTCAACCAGATCACCTTCTGGCAGCTCGGTTCGCTCTCCCAGGCGACCTGGCCGAAGGTCCTCGCGGTCCTTCCCTGCGCGGTGATCGGCCTGACCCTCGCGCCGCTGCACGCCGGCCGCCTGGACCTCCTCGCCCTCGGTGAACGACCCGCCCGGCACTTGGGAGTTGACGTCGAGCGGCTCCGGATCGTCCTGGTGCTGGTCATCGCGCTGCTCACGGCGGCGGCGGTCAGCGTCTCCGGGATCATCAGCTTCGTGGGGCTTGTCGTCCCCCATCTCCTCCGTATGGCGGCGGGGCCCGGCCATCGCTTCCTGATCCCGGCGAGCGCGCTTCTCGGCGCGCTGGTGCTGTTGGGCGCGGATCTCACCGCCCGCACGGTCGCGGCCCCTGCGGAACTGCCGCTCGGCGTTCTGACGGCGTTGCTCGGGAGCCCGTTCTTCTTCTGGTTGCTGCGGAGGACGCGGCGCAGGCAAGGGGGTTGGGCATGAACCAGGTCCAGAGGTTGCCGGGAACCATCCACCGCTTCCCCGCCGAGGGTGCCACTGGATGTGGGTTGGGGGCTGCGGGCCGTGGGGGGCTGGTCGCGCAGTTCCCCGCGCCCCTAAAAGGGGCGCTCAGGTTGCCCGGCGGATCAAGTACGCCGTGCCTTTGTCCGCCGCCCCGTACCGCCTCCGCCCCTTCTCCACCGCCCGCCAACTCTCCTCCACCACCCCTTCTCCGCCGCCCGCCCCTTCTCCTCCCCCGCCCCTTCTCCACCGCGCGCCGACTCTCCTTCACCACCCCTTCTCCGCCGCCCGCCCCTTCTCCTCCCCCGCCCCTTCTCCACCGCGCGCCGACTCTCCTCCACCACCCCGTTCCACCTCCGACCCCGTTCCACCTCCGACCCCTCTCCCCCGCCCGCCGCCTCTCCCCACCCGCCAACTCTTCTCCGCCGCAACGGCGTTCAGCCCCCGCGAACCATCCCGGCGGTGCCGAACAACCCTCGCCCCCTCCCCCGCAAGGAGCCCGCGCATGAGACTCCTCCGTAGCCGCCCCGCGCCCCCCGCCCCCGCCGAACCGGGAGACGTCCTCGCCGAGGCCGTGGACCTTCGCGTCCAGCTCGGCGGGCGTGTCGTCCTTCACGGTGTCTCCGTGCCCGTCCGTGCCGGTGAGGTGCTCGCGCTTGTCGGGCCCAACGGGGCGGGGAAATCAACCTTGTTGGGCGCACTCGCCGCAGATCTGCCGCCCGCCGCCGGAGTTGTCCGGATCTACGGTCGGCCCGCCGCCGAGTGGTCCGCCCCCGAACTCGCCCTGCGGCGTGCCGTGCTTCCCCAATCGGCCGCGCTCTCCTTTCCGTTCACGGTCGAGGACGTCGTACGGATGGGGCGGGCGCCGCACGCCACCAGTCCCGCCGAGGACGAGGTCGCCGTAGCGGAGGCGATGGCGCGGGCGGAGGTGACGGGCTTCGCGCTGCGGCCGTTCTCGGCGCTCAGTGGTGGGGAGCGGGCCCGGGTCGCGCTCGCGCGGGTGCTGGCCCAGCGGGCGCCGCTGCTGTTGCTCGACGAGCCGACCGCCGCGCTCGATCTGCGGCATCAGGAACTGGTCCTGCGGCTGTGCCGGGAAAGGGCGCGCGCGGGGGACGCGGTGGTCGTGGTGCTGCACGATCTCGCGCTGGCCGCCGCCTACGCGCACCGGGTCGCGATTCTGCGCGCCGGTCGTGTCGCCGCCGACGGTCCACCGGGGGTCGTATTCACCGAGGAGTTGTTGTCGGACGTCTACGACCAGGCAGTTGAGGTGTTTCCGCATCCGCGCACGGGGGCGGTCGTGGTGACGCCGAGACGCCCTGCTTGACCTGCCCTTGACCGTCCCTTGCCGTTCGTTTTCCGCCGCCGAGATCAAGCCGTGTCTGTGATTTTTCTGTGGGCAGTGAATACCGGACGGGACGGGTATGACTGAGGTAAGCCTCAGGTAAGTTAGGGCAGCCTCACCACACTGCCTCGTCACACACTCCCGCTTGGAGCCTGCATGCGTGCCGTCCGACTTCCCGTCGCCACCGCCGTCGCCGCCGCGGCCGCACTGACCGCCGTCACGGCGTGCACCGCGAAGAGTGACGCCAAGGACGGCGACGCGATCCAGGTGACCGCGGCCGACTCCAAGTGCACGACCTCCAGCAAGTCGATCCCGGCCGGTCAGGTCACGCTGAAGATCGAGAACACCGGCTCGAAGGCGACCGAGGTCGAGATCCTCTTCCCGGACGACCGGATCGTCTCCGAGAAGGAGAACATCGGGCCGGGGACCAAGTACACGCTCACCGCTGAAGTGAAGGCTGGGTCCTACGAGATCGCCTGCCGGCCTGGGATGAAGGGGCACGGTGTGCGGCAGAAGTTGACCGTCACCGGGGGCAGCGTCGCCAAGCGTGACCCGAAGCTGGACGCGGCCGTCGCCGCCTACCGCGAGTACGCGCAGGAGCAGGCCGACGCGACGATCCCGAAGGTGGAGACGTTCGCGAACGCCATCAAGGCGGGCGACCTCACCGCCGCCAAGAACGCCTACGCCCCCTCGCGCGTCGGCTGGGAGGCCACCGAGCCGATCGCCGAGTCGTTCGGGGACATCGACCCCAAGACCGACACCCGCGCCGACGGCCTGGAGAAGGGCCAGAAGTGGACCGGCTGGCACGCGCTGGAGAAGGCGCTGTGGCAGGACAAGAAGATCGGCGCCGAACAGAAGGTCCTCGCCGCCGAGTTGGTCACCGATCTGAAGGACTGGCAGAAGCGCGTCGGCAAGGCCGAGATCACCCCGACCTCCATGGCAAACGGCGCCAAGGAACTCCTCGACGAGGTCGCCACCGGCAAGATCACCGGCGAGGAGGACCGCTACTCGCACACCGACCTGAGCGACTTCAAGGCCAACGTCGACGGCGCCCAGAAGGCGTACGAGCTGCTGAAGCCGGTCGCCCAGAAGAACGACGCGGCCCTCACCACCGAGTTGGACAAGCAGTTCGCCGCGCTCAACACGCTGCTCGACAAGTACCGCTCGACCACGACCTCCGACGGCTTCGTGTCGTACGACAAGGTCACCAAGGACCAGCGCAAGGAGCTGTCGGACGCGGTCAACGCGCTCGCGGAGCCGCTGTCGAAGCTCGCCGCCGCCGTCGTGAAGTAGGCCTGAGATGACCGACGTTCAGGAGAGCGAAGTCCAGGAGAGCGGTTCGCCGTCCCGCCGTTCGCTCATCGGCTGGGGCGGTGCCGGGCTCGCGCTCGGTGCCGTCGCGGCCGGTGGCGCGGTCGCGATGACCCGTGTCGGCGACGATGTCGATCCGGCCGGTGCCGACACCGGTGCCGCGGTCGCCTTCCACGGCGCCAACCAGGCCGGTATCGCCACGCCCGTGCAGGACCGGCTGCACTTCGCCGCGTTCGACGTGAAGACGGACGACCGCGCCGAGTTCGTGCAGCTGTTGAAGGACTGGACGGCCGCCGCGCGGCGGATGACCGGTGGGCACGCGGTCGGCGACGGGGCCTACGGCGGGCTCGCCGAGGCGCCGCCGGACGACACCGGTGAGGCGCTGGGGCTGAAACCCTCGCGGCTGACGCTGACGATCGGCTTCGGGCCAGGGTTCTTCGACCACTTCGGGCTGAGCGGCAGTCGTCCCGATGCCCTGGTCGATCTGCCGCAGTTCCCCGGCGAGAACTTCGACAAGTCCCGTACGGGCGGGGACCTTTGTGTGCAGGCCTGTGCGGACGATCCGCAGGTCGCCGTGCACGCGATCCGCAACCTGGCCCGGATCGGGTTCGGAAAGGTCGCCATCCGCTGGTCCCAACTCGGCTTCGGGAAGACCTCGTCGACGACCCCTGGTGCCCAAACCCCGCGCAATCTCATGGGGTTCAAGGACGGCACCCGCAACATCGCGGGGACGGAGACGGACCGGCTGAAGAAGTTCGTGTGGGTCGGCGAGGGAGATAACGCCACCAACTCGGCCTGGATGACCGGGGGTTCGTATCTCGTCGCTCGGCGGATCCGGATGAACATCGAGACCTGGGACCGGACCTCGCTCCAGGAGCAGGAGGACGTCTTCGGGCGGGACAAGGGCGAGGGCGCGGCGGTCGGCAAGGCGAAGGAGCACGACCCGCCGTTCCTGAAGGCGATGAAGCCCGACGCGCACGTCCGGCTCGCGCACCCCGACTCCAACAGCGGGGTCACCATCCTGCGCCGGGGCTACTCCTTCACCGACGGCACCGACGGCCTCGGCCGGCTCGACGCGGGCCTGTTCTTCCTGGCCTACCAGCGTGACGTACGCAAGGGATTCATCCCGCTCCAGCGCAAGCTGTCCGCGTCCGACGCGCTCAACGAGTACATCCAGCATGTGGGTTCGGCGGTCTTCGCCGTCCCGCCGGGCGTCCGCGACAAGGACGACTGGTGGGGCAGCACGCTGTTCTCCAAGGGCGCGAAGGAGTCGTAGACCGTGTTCTCGAACTATCTGATCGGTCTGCGCGAGGGGCTCGAAGCCAGTCTCGTCGTCTGCATCCTGATCGCCTATCTGGTCAAGACGGACCGGCGGGACGCGCTGCGGCCGATCTGGATCGGCATCGTCGTCGCGGTGCTCATCGCGATGGGCTTCGGCTGCGCGCTCGAATTCGGCTCGCAGGAGATGACGTTCCAGGCGCAGGAGGCGCTCGGCGGTTCGCTGTCGATCCTCGCGGTCGGTCTGGTGACGTGGATGGTGTTCTGGATGCGGCGCACCGCCCGGCACCTGAAGGCCGAACTGCACGGCAAGTTGGACGCGGCGCTCGCGATGGGCACGGGTGCGCTGGTCGCCACCGCGTTCCTCGCCGTCGGCCGCGAGGGCCTGGAGACCGCGCTGTTCGTGTGGGCGTCGGTGCACGCCGCGAGCGACGGCACCCCGCGCCCGCTGGTCGGCGTAGGACTGGGCCTGGCCACGGCCGTGTTGCTGGGCTGGCTGTTCTATCGCGGGGCATTGAAGATCAACCTCGCGAAGTTCTTCACCTGGACCGGCGCCATGCTGGTCGTCGTCGCGGCCGGTGTACTGGCGTACGGCTTCCACGACTTGCAGGAGGCCGACTGGGTCCCGGGGCTGACGAAGCTGGCCTTCGACATCAGCGACACGATCCCGCCGGACAGCTGGTACGGCACCCTCCTCAAGGGTGTCTTCAACTTCCAGCCGGACCCGACCGTCCTACAGATCACGGTGTGGCTGCTGTACCTGGTCCCCACGCTCGCCCTGTTCTTCGCCCCGGTAGGGTTCGCCTCCGGGAAGGGGAAGGTGAAGACACCTGATGAGCAGGGATCGCAGCCCTCGAAGGCTCCGCAGGCTTGACCGGCGCGTACTGATAGCGGCCTCGGTGACCGCTTTGTCGCTGACGGCAAGCGGTTGCGTGGTGGTCCACGGCGAGCGCGAGGTGCTCCCCGCCACCACCCGCGCCGAGGCCGCCACAGCCCTCCAGCAGTTCACGACCGCGTACAACGCGGCCGACAAGGCGTACGACAGTTCCCTGGACTCCGTTCATGTCACCGGCGCGCTCGGCGACATCGACGCGGCGCGACTGAAGGCGGGGCACACCAACTCCCCGGCCGGGAACCCGAATTACTCGCCGCTGGAGCTGACGGACGCGAAGTTCACCATCCCGAAGAAGGCCGGCTGGCCGCGCTGGTTCGTCGCCGACGCCGCCGCCAACAAGGGTGGCGGGGCCCGTTGGTTGCTGGCCTTCACGCGCGACGACCTGTCCGAGCCGTGGCAGGTGGCGTATCTGACGTTGCTCGCGCCCACCGCCGTACCGAAGTTCAAGACCGACAAGGACGGCTGGGCCGAGGCCGTACCGGCGAACTCGGCCGAACTGACCGTCGCGCCCGGCGAGTTGAGCCAGAGCTACGCGACGTATCTGAAGAGCGGCGGGAAGGCCTTCGCGGACGGCACGCACACCAGCGCGTGGCGTGCGTCCCGGGAGAAGGCCACCAAGCCCGGTCTGGCCGTCCAGTTCCTCGACCAGCCGCTGACGAACGGCGACTACGCGCCGCTGGCGCTGCGCACGGCGGACGGCGGGGCGTTCGTGTTCTTCACCACGCGGTACTTCCAGAAGGAGACCGCGGCGGAGGGCACGTCGGTGCCGACGCAGAACAAGGACGTGCAGGCGCTGACGACGGGTGAGGTGGAGCAGTCCCTCACCCTCCAACTCGTGTCCAACCAGGTGGCGTTGGATCCGAAGCGGGGTGGGAAGGTGTCGGTGCTGGGGCGGATCGAGGGGCTGACCTCGGCACAGGGCGGCTGACCTCGGAAGGTCAACGGCCCAGTGGCCAGGCCGAGTTCTCGTGGTCCGGTTCCGCGCCGGCGTGGCGGGCGCAGGCGTCCGTGAGGGTTTCGAGGAGGGTCAGCGGGTCGGGCAGGGGGTGCTCGGGGCCGCGTACCCAGTGAACGGACTGGTTCTCGCCGGGGAGTTGGGCCGGGGGGACCAGGACGTAGGAGCCTCGGCAGTGCCAGCGCAGGCCGGGGTGTTCGTCCATCGTCTCGGGGTGGCAGTCCAGTTCACAGGGCCACCATTCGTCCTCGTCCTCGGGGGTGCCGCGGGTGAGGGTGAAGAAGAGCAGCCGTCCGTCGTCACTCGCGGCGACCGGGCCGACCTCGACACCGGCGGCGAGCAGCCGCTCCAGTGCCTCGTGGCCCGCTTCGAGGGGTACGTCCAGGACGTCGTTGACCATGCCGGTCGCGGTGATGAAGTTGGCCTGCGGCTGGTGGCGGGCCCAGCGCTCGATCTGGGCGCGGTCGGTGGTGGACTGCGTCTGCCAGGCGAACGACACGGGGTGGCGGGCCGGTGTGGGGCAGCCCACACGGTCGCACGAACATCGGTAGCCCGGGGCGGGGTGCGCGGCGGGGGCGAGCGGCAGGCCCGCCTCGGCGGCGGCCAGCAGCAGCGCCTCGCGTCCGCTGCCGTCGTCGGGGGCCTCCTGCGGGCGGCGTCCGCGCAGCCACGAGGAGAGTTTGCCCTGCCGACCGGTCCGGCCACCGAACGTCGCGCTCATCTATCTCCTCGCCCTGCTGTTGTCGCCCTGCCCTTGTGCGGAGAAGTCCTGCCCTTGTGCGGAGAACTTCCCCTATGGTCCCACCATCCTGCGCCTTGAGAGGCGGGACCCCGTATCCGGGGTGAGTGGGACGAGACACACCGAGACCCGGATCAGCGGCTATCACGTGATTTGGCGGGATTTACGACCTTCAGGGCTACGGCGGCCAGGGGTCGCCCCAGTCCGTGTCCCGTGCCGCCTTGTACAGGTCGCCGTGGCGCTTGGTGACCGTCGTCCGGCGCAGCTGCTCGTCGGTCTCGCAGAGGTCGAGGAGTACCTGGCCCTTGCGGATCTGCGGGCGGCGTACGACGCGGGCGGGGGCGGGTTCGACGGGGAAGCGGGCGGCGGCCACGTAGCTGAACTTCTCGTCCTCGTACGGCAGGGAGCCGCCCTTGACCTGCCGGTGCAGGGACGAACGGCTGACCCGCGCCGAGAAGTGGCACCAGTCCTCGCCGGGGGCGATCGGGCAGGCGGCGCTGTGCGGGCAGGGGGCGGCGATGTGGAAACCGGCGGCGATCAGTCTGTTCCGGGCCTCGATGACGCGGGCGTAACCGGCCGGGGTGCCGGCTTCGACGATCACCACAGCTTGGGCTGCGGATGCGGCGGCGTCCACGAGGGCGGTTCGGTCGGGGGCGGTGAGTTCGTTGAGGACGTAGGAGACGGTGACGAGGTCGGTGGGGTCGAGGGTGAGTGCGGACCCGATGCGTGCGCGGCGCCAACTGGTGTTGCTCAGGCTCGGGTTGGCGGCGGCGATCTCTTTCCCCAGGGCGAGCGCGGGCTCGGCCCAGTCGAGGACGGTCACCGGGCGATCACCGCCCCAGGTCGCGGCGACGGCCCAGGTCGCGGAACCGGTTCCGCCGCCGACGTCCACGTGTCCCTGCGGGGCCCAGTCGGGTACGGCGTCCGCGAAGGCGTCCAGTGCGGAACGTACGGCTTCGAAAGTCGCCGGCATCCGATAGGCCGCGTAGGCCGCGACGTCCGCACGGTCCCTGAGGATCGGGGCGTCGGTCGGGGTGGCCCCGCGATAGTTGCCGATCAGGCGCTCCACCGCCCCGGCAGCCTGCCTCGGCGGAAGCCCGTCGAGCAGGCGGGCTAGAGCGGTACGCAGGGTTTCGGCCGGGGCCACGGGGTCGTTCACCCGCCGATTCTAAGTGGCCCGGGGTTGCAGCCGAGGTCCCTGGGGGCTCCGCCCCCAGACCCCCGAGGCCTATGCCCACCCACCACCCGTCTCGGGCACTTGAAAGGCGCGGCTCAAAAGCCCCGCCCTACCCGCCGACTCAGCAAGCCGAAGCCCATCCCAGCCGCCCGAAAACCCAGCCTCCCCCTCAGCCCCGAACCGCCCGAGCCACCCGCGTCCCCGCAGCCGCCCGCGGCCCGCTGTCCGCCCCCCGCCTCCGCGGATGCACCGTGTTCGCCAGCAACACCAAAAACGTATCCGTAGCCGGATCCAACACCACCGACGTCCCCGTGAACCCGGTGTGCCCCACCGCCCCCCGCCCCGCCAACTCCCCCATGAACCACGCCTGATCGACCCCGAAGCCCAGACCGGGCGGGGTTAGCAACAACTCCACGAAGTCGGATCCCAGGATGCGGGCGGGGCCGTAGGAACCGCCCGCCAGCAGCGTGCGGCAGAAGATCGCCAGGTCGCGGCCCGTCGAGAAGAGGCCCGCGTGGCCGGCCACGCCACCGAGCGCCCACGCGTTCTCGTCGTGGACGACGCCCCGCAGCATGCCCCGGTCCGCCTTGGCCCAGGGGCGGCGTTGGTCCTCCGTCGCCGCCGCGCCGGGGCAGGGGCCGAAGTCCGTGGACGTCATGCCGAGCGGGCGGGTGATGCCCTCGTGGATGAGGACGTCGAGCGTGCGGCCGCTGATGCGTTCCAGGACGAACTGGAGCAGGAGGAGGTTCAGGTCCGAGTAGACGTACTCGCCCGGCTCCCCCACCGGCGCCTCCGTTCGGAGCATCGACAGGCGTTCGGCGTCGTCGGCACAGTCGTAGAGGGGGAGTTCGGGGCGTAGGCCCGAGGTGTGGGTGAGGAGTTGGCGGACGGTGATGCCGTGGCGGGCTGCCGCGCGGAAGTCGGGCAGGTACGCGCCCACCCTCGCGTCTATGCCCAGCGTGCCCCGCTCGATCTGCTGCATCGCCGCCACCGACGTGAACAGTTTGGTGAGGGAGGCCAGGTCGAAGGGGGTGTCCACCGTCGTCGGGACGCGGGAGGCGGGAGGTAGTTCGACGCCCCGGTCGGTCTCGGGGTCGTAGGCGGAGTAGCGCACGGCACAGCCCGCCGCCTCCTCCACGGCGATCACCGGGCCGCGGCCGGCGACCACGACGGTGCCCGCCGCCCAAGGACGGTCGCCGGTGGTGAGGTCGTGGACCTGCCGGACCAGGTGCCGGAGTTCCTCGGGGTCGAGGCCGGCCCGTTCCGGGGTGTCGTGGCGCAGTCTCGGGGCGCTCAGCTCCCCACTCCCTCCGCGATCGTACGTGTGTTCCAAGGACGGCACATTCCCACGAAGCAGGCCACCGCCACCAGTGCGGCCACCAGTTGGACAACCGCCATCGGGACCGCCGTGTGCTCGCCCGCGATGCCGACCAGCGGGGACGCCACCGCGCCTATCAAGAAGGACGACGTGCCCAGCAGGGCGGAGGCCGAGCCTGCGGAGTGGCGGGTGCGCATCAACGCCAGGGTCTGGGCGTTGGGAAGCGTCACGCCCATCGCCGACATCAGGACGAAGAGCCCGGCCGCCACCGGGACCAGGCCCACCCCTCCGAACGCACCCGTCGCCATCAGCAGCAACGCCGTCGCCGCCAGCACCACCACCGCCAGGCCCGTGCCCAGGACCTTGTCCATGGAGACCCTGCCCACCAGCAGCTTGCCGTTGATCTGCCCCACCGCCACCAAGCCGACCGAGTTGACGCCGAAGAGGAGGCTGAAGGTCTGCGGGGAGGCGCCGTAGATCTCCTGGACGACGAAAGGCGATGCCGAGATGTACGCGAACAGCGCGGCGAAGGAGAAGCCGCCCGTCAGCATGTAGCCCGTGAAGGGGAGGTCCGCCAGGAGGGCGCGCATGCCGCGCAGGGCCTCCGCCGTGCCGCCCGCGTGGCGGTCCGCCGGGGCCAGGGTCTCGGGGAGGCGGGTCCAGACGAGGACGGCGAGTGCCGTGCCGACGAAGGTCAGGATCACGAAGACGCCCCGCCAGTCCGTGACCCGCAGGATCTGGCCGCCCACCAGCGGCGCCACGATCGGGGCCACCCCGGAGACCAGCATCAGGGTGGAGAAGAAGCGGGCCATCGCCACGCCGTCGTACAGGTCGCGTACCACCGCCCTCGCGATCACTATTCCGGCCGCGCCCGCGAGGCCCTGGAGCAGGCGGAAGGCGACCAGGGACTCGACGTTCGGCGCGAACGCGCACAGGGCGGTCGCCACGATGTAGACGGCGAGGCCGGTCAGGAGCGGGCGTCTGCGGCCCCACTTGTCGCTCATCGGGCCCACCACCAACTGGCCCAGCGCCATGCCCGCCAGACAGGCGGTGAGCGTGAGTTGGACGGTCGCGGCGGGGGCGTGCAGGGAGCGGGTGACCGCCGGGAGGGCGGGGAGGTACATGTCCATCGACAGCGGCGGGGTCGCCGTGAGGCCGCCGAGGACGAGGATGACGAGGAGGCCGGTCCGGCGGGACGCCTTGAGCGACGGTACGGCGGACTGGGGCACAGCCGACGCCGGTGCCTTCGCTCTCTGCTCGGGCATGCGGCCCTCCCTCTCCGATGTCTCCTGGTGATCCGCCACCTATGCTCTCAGCTCGTACAAGGTGCCGAGGGTCTGGTGAGCGAGGGTGGGGCCGCGATGACGGAACAGAGGGTGCGCTGGGGAGTCCTGGCGACCGGCGGGATCGCCGCCGCGTTCACCGCGGCGCTGGTGGATCTGCCGGACGCCGAGGTGGTCGCGGTGGCCTCGCGGACGGAGTCCTCGGCGAAGGCCTTCGCGGAACGGTTCGGGATCGAGCGGGCCTACGGCGACTGGGACGCGCTGGCGCACGACGCGGACGTCGATGTCGTCTACGTCGCCACCCCGCACTCGGCGCACCGCACGGCGGCCGGTCTCTGTCTGGAGGCCGGGCGGAACGTGCTCGTCGAGAAGGCCTTCACCCTCAACTCCCGCGAGGCGACGGAACTTGTCGCGTTGGCGGGCGAGCGCGGCAGCTTCCTGATGGAGGCCATGTGGATGTACTGCAATCCGCTCGTACGGCGGCTGAAGGCTCTCGTCGACGACGGCGCTATCGGTGAAGTCCGCACCGTCCAGGCCGACTTCGGGCTCGCCGGGCACCTCTTGCCGGAGGCGAGGAATGGGATACTGCCGCCCTCACACCGGTTGCGCGACCCGGCACAGGGCGGGGGCGCGCTGCTGGACCTCGGGGTGTACCCGGTGTCGTTCGCGCATCTGCTGCTCGGTGAGCCCGCGGACATCAAGGCGTCGGCCGTGCTCTCGCCCGAGGGCGCCGACCTCCAGACGGCGGCGCTCTTCTCCTGGGACAGCGGCGCGCTGGCCGCGCTGCACTGCTCGATCGTCGGCGGTACGGGGACCTCGGCGTCGGTGACCGGGTCCCTGGGGCGGATCGACATCCCGGACGGCTTCTTCCACCCGGAGCGGTTCGTGCTGCACCGGGACGGGCGTGACCCCGAGGAGTTCGTGCTCGACCCGGCGGACGGGCCGCGCAACACGTTGCGGCACGAGGCGTCCGAGGTGATGCGGGCGGTGCGGGCCGGCGAGACCGAGTCGCCGCTGGTGCCGTTGGAGGGCACGCTCGCGGTGATGCGGACGCTGGACGCGGTGCGGGAGCGGATCGGGGTGCGGTACCCGCAGGAGGGGTGACTCGTAGGCTGCGGCCATGAACGCTGAGGAATCGTCGAGGATCGCCGTGGTGACCGGCGCGGGCTCCGGGATCGGGCGCGCGGTCGCCGTGGAACTGCTGCGCGGGGGCTGGTCGGTGGCGCTGGCCGGCCGCCGCACCGGGCCGCTGGAGGAGACGGCGGCGCTGGTGCCCGAGGGCGCCTCCATCGCCGTAGCGACGGATGTGGCGCGGCCGGAGGACGTGGACGGGCTGTTCGACGCCGCTGTGGAGCGGTTCGGGCGGGTGGATCTGCTGTTCAACAACGCGGGGACCTTCGGGCCCGGTGGGGTGGCGGTGGAGGACTTGCCGTACGACGCGTGGCGGCATGTGGTGGACACCAACCTCAACGGGGCCTTCCTGTGTGCGCAGGCGGCGTACCGGCGGATGAAGGAGCAGGTGCCGCAGGGCGGGCGGATCATCAACAACGGGTCGATCTCCGCTCATACGCCTCGGCCGCACTCCGTGGCCTACACGGCCACCAAGCACGCGTTGACGGGGCTGACGAAGTCGCTGTCGCTGGACGGGCGGGCGTACTCGATCGCGGTGGGGCAGATCGACATCGGGAACGCGGCGACCGACATGACGGCGCGGATGGAGACCGGGGCGTTGCAGGCCAACGGGGTGGTAACCCCGGAACCGGTGATGGATGTCGCGGATGTGGCGCGGACCGTGCGGCACATGGCGGAGCTGCCGTTGGGGGCGAATGTGCAGTTCGCGACGGTGCTGGCGACCGCGATGCCGTACGTGGGGCGCGGCTAAGTCGATTGGCACAAACGGAATTTGACCGTCCGCACCATTGCGCCCGGTTGCTGACTTATGCTCAACTCTTCTCCACCAAAGCTTCACACTTGGAGCACGGGGCTTCCGCGATATCGGAGTCCCGGGTTCCGCAGACCAAAACCGAGGGGGGAGAGGCGACAGTCGTTCCACGGCCCGGGTGGGGGTGGATCTCGCGTGGGACCGCGAGGTACGCACCGGGCCATGGAGCGGCTGTCGCGTCACATCAACTCCCGTCGAGCTCCTGGGACTTGGCCGACGCTACGGCCGCCCGTCGCCTGCGCAGCGCGAACGCGCCGCCCGTGAGCACCGCGACCGCACCCGCAGCGCCGCCCAGCAGGGGCCAGGGCGAGGCACCGGCCGACGAGGACGCGGCGGCTCCGGTGGCGCCGGGCGCCCCCTTGGCGCCCTTCCCCCCTGGTGTCGGACTCGCGGTCGCCCCGCCCTCGCTCAGCGGCTCGACCAGCGCGCCCACGGCCGTGGCCGAACTCCCTTTGCCGAAGCCCCAGTCGAGGAGCGCGGCGGTCTCCTTGTAGACCTCGTTGCCGCCGTTCGCTGGGTGCATCACGGTGACCAGGAGGGTGCGGCCGCCGCGGGTGGCGGCGCCGGTGAAGGTGTTGCCCGCGTGGCTGGTGTAGCCGTTCTTCACGCCGATGATGCCCGGGTACGGGCGCAGGCCGTAGGCACCGCTGAGCAGGCGGTCGGTGTTCTGGATCTGGAAGGTCTTCTTGCCGCCGGCCGGGAAGTTCGCGACCCGCGTCGAGCAGTAGGAGCTGAAGTCGTCGTCGTGCAGCCCGTGCCGGGCGAAGAGCGTGAGGTCGTACGCCGACGAGACCTGCCCTGGGTGGTCGAAGCCGTCCGGGCTCACCACGTGGGTGTCCAGGGCCTGGAGGTCCTTCGCCTTGGCCTGCATCTCGGCGACCGTCGCGGCGATCCCGCCGTTCATGTGGGCCAGCACGTGCACGGCGTCGTTGCCGGAGCGCAGGAAGACGCCCTGCCACAACTGGTGGACGCTGTACAGGATTCCGGGCTTCACGCCGACGAGGCTGGAGCCGGAGGGGACGTCGGCGAGGTCGGCGTCGGTCACCCGGTAGGTGCGGGTCCGCTCGAACTTCCCCAGCACGGTGTCGGCGAACAGCATCTTCAGCGTGGAGGCGGGCGCGAGCCGCTGGTGCGCGCGGTACGAGGCGAGCACCTCGCCGGTCTTGTGGTCGGCGATCAGCCAGGAGCGGGCGGTGAGTTTCTTGGGCAGGGTGGAGGCATCGCCCACCTGGATCCCGTCCCGGGCCAGGCGCTCACCGCCTATCGCGGTCGCCGCGGACGCGGGGGTCGCCGCCGCCAGGGGAAGAGCGGCGGCGGTCAGGCCGAGAGCGGCACGCCGGGTGAGCCGAGAAGAATCGCGCATCTCGGGACCGTACAAAATGCGGGCGCCGACGCACACGGCGGGGTGCATCGCGGGGCGTCGAAAGGGTGATCGACAGTCCATGTCAGCAGGCCATTGAACAGGGGTTTCCTGGCAGGAGGCCCTCGGCAGCTTAGGAATGAGCTGTCTGACGCAATTCTGATTTCGGGCCTCTTTTTCTCAGGCCAGACACATCCTTTACTCAGGTCGACTCAAAGGTTCCTCCATAGCTTGTGGCCGCGCCCACAGCGGGCGCCAAGAACCTTTGGGGAACGGGATGTTTGGCATCTATCTCAAGCGCGAGCTGATCCGGCGCAAGAAAGCGGCCCTGGTCATCGCCATGGGTCTGGCGCTCGGTATCGCGCTGGTCATCACCGTCAACTCGGTGTCGGCCGGCATGAATCAGGCTCAGGACAAGGTCCTCAAGTCTCTTTACGGTCTCGGAACTGACATGACCGTGACCAAAGCGCAATCGGCCCCCAAGGCCGGCAGCTCGCAGGGTCCCAGCTTCAAGTTCGGCGCCACCTCCTCCAGCGGCAGCTCGCAGAGCTCGGACCGGGTGAACACGCAGGGTGGTCAGGCCCTCGCGTCCTCACTGGTCACGAAGGTCGGCTCGCAGAAGGGCGTGTCCAGCGCGGTCGGCGCGCTCACCCTGAACGTCACCAAGGTCGACGGCTCCTTCACCCAGGGCAAGGCCAAGTCCTCCACCACGTCCGGCTCTTCGGGCTCCTCGCAGCAGGGCGGCCCCGGCGGCGGTGGCGGAACCAGCAGCACCGGTGCACCCCAGGTGCAGGGCGGCGGCGCCAACTTCAACGTGAACTCGTACTCGGTCGCGGGCATCGACGTCACCAACCAGACGCTGGGCCCGCTGTCCACGTCGAAGATCACCACCGGCAAGACGTTCACGACCGCACAGACCGACGCGAAGGTCGCGGTCGTCAGCAAGTCGTACGCCAAGACGAAGAAGTACAAGGTCGGTTCGACCTTCAAGATCTCCAGCACCAAGTTCACGGTCATCGGCATCGCGACGCCCAACAGCAGCGAGTCCACGATCGACGTGTACGTGCCGCTGAAGCAGGCGCAGACGCTGGGCGACTCGAAGAACAAGGTCACCACGATCTACGTCAAGGCGACCGACTCCAAGCAGATCTCGTCGGTCAAGACCACCATCCAGAAGAACATCTCGGGTACGACGGTCACCACCTCCGCGGACCTCGCGTCCACGGTCTCCGGTTCGCTGTCCACCGCCTCCAACCTCGCGACCAGCGTGGGCAAGTGGCTGTCCATCGCGGTCCTCATCGCCGCGTTCCTCGTCGCCGCGCTGCTCACCTCCTCGGCGGTCTCCCGCCGGGTGCGTGAGTTCGGCACGCTGAAGGCGCTCGGCTGGCCGAGCCGCAAGGTGACCCGGCAGGTCGTCGGCGAGTCCATGGTCAACGGTCTGATCGGCGGCGGTCTCGGTATCGCGCTGGGCCTCCTGGCGGCCTACACGGTCACCGCGATCAGCCCCAAGCTGACCGCGCAGCTCGGCTCCACCTCCACCGGTGGTGGCGGTATGGGCGGCGGCCCCGGCGGTGGCGGCCAGGGCGGACCCGGCCAGCAGGCCGCCTCCAACACCCTGGAGATCGCCCTGAACGCGCCGGTCTCGCTGACCACGATCGCCCTCGCGGTGGGCCTGGCCGTCACCGGTGGCCTGATCGCCGGCGCGATGGGCGGCTGGCGTGCGTCCCGGATGCGTCCGGCGGACGCGCTGCGCAGCGTGTCGTAGCGCGGCCGTACCCCCTTGAACCGGGGCGCCGCCACCGTTCCCCCCGGGCGGCGGCGCCCCGCCCCTCTTCTTCACAGACGTTCTTCACGACGGAGATCCCATGTACAAGCTCACCGGCGTCACCAAGCGCTACTCGCGGGGCAAGGAGACGGTCGAGGCGCTGCGCGGCGTCGACCTCACGATCGATGACGGCGACCAGCTCGTCATCCAGGGCCCCACCGGCGGCGGCAAGTCGACGCTGCTCCAGATGATCGGCGGCCTGGACCGCCCCTCCGAGGGCAGTGTCGAGCTGGACGGCGTCGACCTCGCCACCATCAGCGAGGCCAAGCTGACCCGGCTGCGGGCCGAGAAGATCGGCATCATCTTCCAGTCCTTCAACCTCATCCCGACGCTCACCGCGCAGGAGAACGTCGAGACTGCCCTGGTGCCGCTCGGCGTCAAGCCGGCCGAGCGCCGCGAGCGGGCCGCCGAGGCGCTCTCGTCGGTCGCTCTCGGCGACCGACTGAAGCACGCCCCGTCCGAACTCTCCGGCGGCCAGCAGCAGCGCGTCGCGATCGCCCGCGCGCTGGTGAAGAAGCCGAAGGTGCTCCTCGCCGACGAGCCCACCGGCAACCTCGACGAGGGCACCCGCGACGACATCATGGGCCTGCTCGAAGGCCTCTGGCACGAGTACGGGCTGACCTTCATCATGGTCACCCACGACTCGTCGATCGCCCGCCGCGCGCCCCGCCTGGCCACCATCAAGGCCGGCCGGATCACCCTCACCGAACAGGGCCGCGGCGGCGGCCAGTTCGCACCCCACCAGGGCCAGTCCTACGGCGACCAGGAGCAGTACGCGCAGTACGGCAATCAGGGTCACTGAGCCGAACCGGGAGCCGGGCCCGCGGCAACCGGGGTGTCGTGCCCATCAGCGGGCCGAGGCGGCTGGGTACTTCCGAAAAGTGTGACACTTTCGCCAGAAGTGTCACACTTTTTCGGATGAGGTGCCCCGGCCGCGCCGGACCCGCCCACAGCATCACGGTCCCGTCGGGCCGCTCACCTCCCGAGCACCCGGTCGACCTCCGCCAACTGCCCAGCAGTAAGCGGCCCCTTGGCGATCGCGCCCGCGTTCTGCTCGGCCTGGGTGACCGAGCGGAAGCCGGGGATCGGGACGGTGCGGGGGCTGCGGGCCCAGAGCCAGGCGAGGGCGCCCTGGGCCGGGGTGCGGCCGTCGGAGGTGAGGATCTCGCGGAGGGCTTCGACGCGGGTGACGTAGTTCTCGTCGGCGCCGTCCCCCTGCTTGAAGCCCTGCATCCAGGCCGGGGGCGTGTTGCGGATGTCCCCCGCCTCCAACGCCCGCCCCGACGCCTGCTTTCCGGTGAGCAGGCCCATCGCGAGGGGGCTGCGGTTGATGCTGGCCAGGCCCAACTCCTCGCACAGGGCGAACATTTCGGGCGCGTCCTGCAACACGTTCGCCGAGTGCTGTACGGCCGCGCAGTGCTCCCCCTCGGCGAACACGGCGGCACGGGCGGGGTCGTCGGTGCTCCAGGCGTAGGCGCGGATCAGCCCCTCGCGCACGAACTCCTCGCACTGGTCCCGGAGTTGGGCGGCGTGCTCCAAGTCCGCGTCGGACAGGTGCAGTTGGTACAGGTCGACGTGGTCGGTGCCGAGGCGCTCCAGGGATGCGGTGAGCGCGCGGCGGGCGTACTCCGGGGAGTCGTCGGAACCGGTGAGGGTGCGGGTCTCCTCGTCGAAGACGTTGCCCCACTTGGTGGCGAGGACCACGTCGTCCCGGCGCTTGCCCAGCGCGCGGCCGAGGACGCGTTCGCTGTGCCCCGCGCCGTAGGTGTCGGCGGTGTCGAAGAACGTGACGCCCAGATCGAGGGCGCGCCGGACCGCCCGTACGGACTCCTCGTCGTCGACCTTGCCCCAGCCGAGCGGCTGCCCGCTCACGTCCTGCCACTCCCCGCCGATCGCCCAGCAGCCGAAGCCGAGAGCGCTCACGTCGATACCGCTGCGGCCGAGGGTCCTGATGTTCGACTTCGTCTCCATGCCTGCGGACACTAGGAGTTGGAGCACACTCCAAGGCAAGGGCTTTTCGGCTTTCCACGGCGGCTTTCTGCGGCAGGCCTTCTACGGGGGCTTTCTACGGCGGTCAGGCCTGGCCCGTCTCGAAGCGGGCGATCCTGCCGTCCTCGCCGACCGTGAAACTCCACCGGGTGCGCATCTCGCCCCACGCGTCGTTGGAGTAGCGGGCGACGAGGGCGCGCCCGCCGTCGGACTCGCGGTCGACCTCCATGTGGCCGTGCGAGGAGAAGATCTCCCGGTCGATCCACTCGGCGAGATCGCGGTCGGAACCGTCGTCCGCCATCGTCGCGCCCGGCGCGAGCAGCTCCAGGAAGGCGTCCCGGTCATGGGCGTTGACGGCGCTGACGAACGCCCGGACGGCCGGATCGCTGAGTTTGGCTGGCTGAATCGTCATGCCGGTCAGACTCACACCGTTCCCCGGGGGCCGCCACCCGAACGGCCGCGCGAACCCGCCCGCCCGACGCCCGGGGTGCGACGGTGGAGGGACCGTCCCCGTCGCCTGTTCAGGGAGTCACCGTGACCTGTTACGACCGACAAGATCTGGGCCTGCTGCTGCTCCGGCTGGGTACCGGCGGCGTGCTGGCCGCGCACGGCGCGCAGAAGCTGTTCGGCTGGTTCGGCGGGGGCGGGATCGAGGGCACCGGCGCGGCCATGGAGGCGATGGGGTACGCGCCGGGGAAGCAGAGTGCCGTGCTGGCGGGGCTCTCGGAGGCGGGCGGCGGCGCGCTGCTCGCGCTGGGTCTGGCGACCCCGGCCGCGGGCTCGGCGGCGGCCGGCGCGATGGCGGGAGCGGCCGCCGTGCACGCGCCCAACGGTTTCTTCGCGGCGGCCGGCGGCTACGAGTACGCGGCCTCCCTCGCCCTGACCGCGGCCGGCCTCGCGGTCACCGGCCCGGGCCGGCTCTCCCTGGACCACGCGCTCGGGCACGCGGTGAACCGGGGCTGGATGGTTCCGGCGGCGCTCGCGGTGACGGGGGCGGCGACGGCCGTGGTGGTGGGGCTGCGGAACAGGCGGGTGCGGGAGGCGGCGGAGTTCGGGCAGGAGACGTTGTTCGACGAGTAGGCGCGGGTACGAGCAGACACCGGTGAGGACGGGGGCGGCGGTGATGGCAGGCTGGGTTCATGAGTGAGCAGAACGACCGGTCCGCCGACCTCTGGGCCGGTATCGACGACTTGTGGACCTGGCTGGAGGCCGAACAGCCCCTCGACGGCCGTGAGGGCATGCTCCTGCGCATGCTGAAGCTGTCCGAGGAGGTCGGTGAGGTCGCCGAGGCGGTGATCGGGGCGACCGGGCAGAACCCGCGCAAGGGCGTCACCCACACCTGGGACGACGTGCAGGGCGAGTTGTGCGACGTCGTGATCACCGCGCTGGTGGCGTTGCGCACACTGACCCCCGACACGCAGGAGGTCTTCACCCGCCACCTGGCCCGCGTCATGGAACGCTCCCTCGGCCCGTCCGCAGTTGTTCACCCCCAGGACCTGCCCACACCCCGCGGAGTTGGTGAAGTCCGCTGAACCTTCTCGTCGACACCGAGCCGACGAAGGGGTCCCCGTGCAGGACTACGCAATCTCCAACGGAGTTTTCTCCAACGGAGTTTTCTCCAGCGGGCGCAGGACGGTCGCCGTGGCGGGCACCTGCCTCGCCCTCGCCGCCCTGAGCCTCGGCAACAGCCAGGCGCACGCGGCGAGTTACGGCACCCCGACCATCTCCCTCTCGGCCACGTACCTTTCGGGCGCGGTGGGCGCGGTCGGCGATCCGACGGTCCAGGTGACGGTCGCTCAGAGCGGCGCGGACGTCGGCGCGTTGACGGTCGCGGTCAACAAGAGCAGCAAGACGTCCGTGGCGCCGACGAGCGCGGTGACCGTGACGGGCACCGGCGCGACCCGCCAACTCGCCGTCGCGGCAGCCGCGCAGGGCTACACGGACCTGACGGTGAAGGTGACGGGCCTCGGCGGCAAAACAGCCACGAAGACCCTGCACTACGCGGCCTCCGCAGCCGTCCAACAGCCCGCCGACACCCGCTACTTCACCGGCTCCAGCGACGCCTCCGCCGCGGTCGACGTGGGCGGCGGCTATGTCGTCGTAGCGGACGACGAGTCCAACGTCCTTCGCCTGTACGACCGTTCGGCCTCCGGTGCGCCCGTGAAGACCTGGGACTTCAGCGACGACATCGACGTCTCCAAGGAGATCGACATCGAGGGCGCGGCCCGCGTCGGCGACACGATCTACTGGACCGGCTCGCTCGGCAACAACAAGGACGGCGAGTACAAGTCGGCCCGCAACACGGTCTTCACCACGAAGGTGACCGGCACGGGCGCCAACACGACGCTCTCCTACGGCAGTTCGTACGGCAAGCTGCGCGACGACCTGGTGGCGTGGGACAAGGCGAACGGCAACCGGTACGGCTTCGCGGCGGGTACCGCGGACGGTCAAGTACCCAAGGAGATCGACGGGTTCAACGTGGAGGGCCTGGAGTTCGCGCCGGGCTCCACGACCACGGCGTACCTCGGTTTCCGCGCGCCGCTCGCTCCGGCGGTGGAAGGCGGCAAGGCGCTGCTCGTGCCGGTCACCAACATCGACAAGGTGATCGCCAACGGCACCGCCGCGACCTTCGGTTCCCCGATCGAGCTGGACCTCGGCGGCCTCTCGGTACGCGACATCCGCAAGAACGCGGCGAACCAGTACCTGATCGTCGCCGGTTCCTGGGCCGCCGACGACAACTCCGACCCGTACGCCCTCTACTCCTGGACCGGCAACGCGTCCGACCGACCGGTCGAGCTGCGCGACCTGCCGACGACCGACCCCGGCGCCTGGGAGGCGGTCGTGGACGTCCCTGACCTGACGACCTCGGGCGCCCGCGCCCAACTGATCACCGACGACGGCGCGGCCGACCTGTACGGCGACGGCACCGAGGCGAAGGACCTCTCCCACGAGGAGTGGCAGAAGTCGCGCTCGACCTGGTTCACGGTCACGGGCTGACGGGTCCGCGATCACGGGCCGAGCGGCCTGCGGCCACGGACTGACGGACCCCCGTTCACCGGCTGACGGGCCTGCGGTCACGGGCCGACGGAAGGTGGTCCGGGCCGTCGGGTCGGCGGTCACGGGAGGGAACTGTCACGGGGGGGGTCACAGGGGGGCGGGCCCTCAGCCTCAGGCCCGACGGGTCCGCGATCACGGGTCGACGGACCGGCGCGCGCCCCGCCGGGAGGCCGGGCGCGTGCCGCCCTGGCACGCTGGTCCTCGACAACACCGTCGAGGACGAAAGCCGAGTCATGACCACCGAAAAGCTCACCGTAGGCGTCCTGGGCACCGGCATCATGGGCGCCGCGATGGCCCGTAACCTCGCCCGCGCCGGTCACACCGTGCACGCCTGGAACCGCACCCGCGCCAAGGCCGAACCCCTCTCCGCCGACGGCGCGCACGTCCGCGACACGGTGGCGGACGCCGTACGTGACGCGGACGTCATCCTCACGATGCTCTACGACGGCGACGCCGTCCTCGACGTGATGCGTGAGGCCGCGCCCGTGCTGCGTCCCGGCGCCGCGTGGATCCAGTCGACGACGTCGAGCCTCGAATCGGTGGGCGAACTGGCCGAGTTCGCGAACCGGCACGACCTCGTCTTCTACGACGCCCCCGTCCTCGGCACCCGCCAGCCCGCCGAGGCCGGTCAGCTGACGGTCCTGGCGGCGGGCCCGGAGAGCGGCCGTGCGACGGTCACCCCGGTCTTCGACGCGGTCGGTGCCCGCACGATGTGGGTCGGCGAGGAGGGCGCGGCGGCCACGGCGACCCGGCTGAAGCTGGTCGCCAACAGCTGGGTCCTGGCGGTGACGAACGCGGCGGGCGAGGCCCTGGCCCTGTCCAAGGCCCTGGACGTGAACCCCCAGAGCTTCCTCGACCTCATCGCCGGCGGCCCCCTCGACATGGGCTACCTGCACGCCAAGTCGGCCGCCATCCTCAACGACCAGCTGACCCCGGCGAGTTTCGCGGTCACCACGGCGGAGAAGGACGCCCGCCTGATCGTGCAGGCGGGCGCGGCGAACGGCGTACGGCTGGATGTGGCGGCCGCGGGAGCGGAGCGGTTCGCCCGGGCGGCGGCGCAGGGGCACGGGGACGAGGACATGGCGGCGGCCTATTTCGCCAGCTTCGAGGCGGACGCGGACGGGAAGTCGGCCGGCTGACATCCCAACGAACCGGTGGGGGGCGGGCGTTGGAGGCACCGGACATGGCACGATGGCCGCCGTGTCCGGTCAAGTCTGGGTGTCCCTCACTTCGTTCGGCGGCGTGGCGCTCGGCGGCGTGCTGTCCTTCCTCGTCCAGTTCACCACCCAGCGGTCGGCCGAGCGGGCCCAACAGCAGCGGCATCGAACGGAGTTGGCGGAGACCCGCCGCACGGAGCGGCTCGCGCTGCTGGAGCGGTTCGTCGAGGTCGCGGCGGAAGCAGAGCGCATGGCCTTCGGCCGGCCGGAGGAGTGGGACGACACGACCCCGTGGAAACTCACGACCCAGGACGTCATGAACCGGCTCTGGGTCGTGGAACGACTGATCCGCATCCAGTTCCCGCTCCCGGTGCACGACGCGGCCCGCCGGTACTTCCTCGACCTCAACCGCACCGTGTGGGACGGCCTGCCCGAGGGCGAGAGCGTGCGCGACTACCTGGAGGACAACCGGCTGGCGTTCCTCGACGCGGCCCGCGCGGTCATGGCGCGGGCCGACCCCTCCTGACCGTCCGTCCTGATCCGGCTCTGAACCCGTCACCGTACGGACACAGCGGACACACAGGAGAAACCGCGCGTACGGCCTGAACTGTCTCCCCCGGCGAAATACCGGCACGGCCGGTCGCACGAACGGAACTCGGGGGACGTCATGCAGAAGAGCAGCATCCGCAGGGCCACGATGGCGCTGGCCGCGCTGTCGGCGGCGATGGTGATGACGGCGTGCCAGCCGGGTGACGCGGAGAGCGGGTCCGCCGGGTCGCCGGACGCACCGACCACGACGGCCTCCTCCCCCGCCTCCCCCACCTCCTCCGGGGCCACTGGAACATCTGGATCCACGGGCTCGTCCGGGTCCACCGGAACCGCGGCGAAGCCCTGTGCGGCGACCGCCCTGAAGGCCACCGCCTACCAAGCCGCCAACCGCCCCGCCGGTACCGGAACCGGCGCCGCGATCGTCCAGTTCACCAACACCGGTGCCAAGGCCTGCGTCCTCCAGGGGCACCCCACCGTCGCCGGTGCCGCGAACGGTTCCCCGGAGCTCAACGTCCCGCTCCAGGTCACCCCCGTCGGCTCCGCCTCCCCCGTGAAGCTCGCCCCGGGCGCTCAGGCCTGGCTGAAGCTGACGTTCGTACAGGTGCAGGGCGAGGGGGACGGCTACTGCAAGTCCGGTTCGGCGCCCGTGGTCTACCCGACGATGGTGATCGGGCTGCCGGGTGCCGGGGCGCACCAAGTCGCCCTGGACGACGGGCAGTTCGCGGAGTGCGACGGCACGCTGACCGCGACGGCCGTATCGGCGACGAAGCCCTCCTGACCGTACGACGGACCGATCGGGCGGCTACACCGGCTGGCGGTCGCCCGACGCCTCCGCCGCCAGCCCCCGCATGACGTGTTCGAGGAGCGCGAGCAGCACCGACTTCACCGACTCCTTGTCGCGGGCGTCGCACAGGACGAGGGGGATGTCGGGGGCGAGGTCGAGGGCGGCGCGGATCTCCTCGGGATCCTCCTCGCAGACGCCGTTGAAGCAGTTGACGCCCACCGCGAAGGGGATGCCGCGGTGCTCGAAGAAGTCGACGGAGGGGAAGCAGTTCTCCAGACGCCGGGTGTCGGCGAGGACGACCGCGCCGAGCGCGCCGCGGGACAGGTCGTCCCACATGAACCAGAACCGGTCCTGCCCCGGCGCCCCGAAGAGGTAGACCACGAGGGCCGAACTGAGCGTGATCCGGCCGAAGTCCATGGCGACCGTCGTCGTGGTCTTCTGCTCCACCCCGGCGAGGTTGTCCACGCCGACGCTGGCCTCGGTGATGAGTTCCTCGGTGCGCAGGGGCGTGGTCTCGCTGATCGCGCCGACGAGCGTGGTCTTGCCGACTCCGAAGCCGCCCGCGACCAGGATCTTGGCGGTGGCGGCGTTGGGCGCGACGGTGGTGGCGCGGCGGTCAGATTCTGCGTATGCCATCGATCACTGCCTGGAGGAAACGGGCGTCGGGGGTACCGGCCGCGGCGGGCGGAGAGACGGAGACGAGTTCGTTGTCCAGGAGGTCATCGAGCAACACCCTTATGACCGCGACGGGTTGATCGAGCCGGGCGGCGACCTCCACCAGCGCGGTGGGCGTACGGCACAGGGCGAGCAGCCGGTTCTGTTCCGGCTGGAGGCGCTGGTCGCGGGTCGGCGGCCGGACGGTGCTGATCAGGGTGATCAGTTCGATACCGGAGTGGAAGGTCGGGGTGCGGCCGCCGGTGACCGTGTACGGGCGGACGAGCAGCGCGGGGTCTTCGTCCTCCCACGGGTCTTCCTCGGACCAATGTCTCATTCATGCTCACCCGCGAAGGGCGCGCCGCTGTACTCCGGGAACCGCGGGGGCGCGGTGAGGAACTGCCCCACCTGCCGTACGACCATGGTCATTTCGTAGCCGACGTTGCCGACGTCCACCTGCGAGGTGGCGAGCACGGCGAGGCGGGCGCCGCCGCCGGCGGTGGTGACGAAGAGGAAGAGGTCGTCCATCTCGATGACGGTCTGCTGCACGCGCCCGCCGCCGAAGTGCCGGCTGGTGCCCAGCGCGAGCGAGTGGACTCCCGAGGAAATCGCGGCGAGTTGCTCGGCGTCGTCCTGCGCGAGCCGTTCGGAGGAGCCGACGAGGAGCCCGTCCTCGGACAGGACGATGGCGTGCAGGGTCTCGGGGATCCGCTCGATCAGGTTGTCCAGCAGCCAGGCCAGTCCGCCGTGCGTGGTGTTGGGCGCAGTCATGGGGTGTTCCTTGTCGGACGGGGACGGGTGGGCAACTGACGCCGCTCGGGCGGGTCCGTGTTCCAGGTGGGCGCGGGAACTTCTTCTCTCGGCGACGCCTGCCGGGGTGCGTCCGCTCGCGGTGACTTCGGCCAGGGAGTGTCTCCGCGCAGCGACGAGGGCCAGGCGGGCGTGGGTACCTCCTCCTGCTCGCGGGCCCTGCGGGTCCCGTCCCGCAACGCGGCCAGCATCGACCGGGCCTGCTCGGGCCGCCGTTCGGCCTCCCGCCCGGCCCCGTGCTCGCCGTCCGCCTCGTCCGGCCGCCCCCGCAGCTGCGGCGCGAGATGCGCCTGCCGTACACGCCGGGGGAGCCGACTGGAACCGGGGCCGCCGGTGCGGGGCGTCGCCGGAGGGGAGGCGGCCGAGGGGGATTCGGACGTACCGGAGGTTCGGGCATGCGGGAAGGGCACGGTCCCGCGGGAACCGGTGGCGGATCCGGCCCCGCGGTTGCCTGCGAAGGGGCCCCCTGTACGCGGGTCGCCAGAGGAGCCAGCCGAACGGAAGTCCGCCGAGGACTCGGCCTGACGGGACTCCGAGAAAGGCTCGGCCGCACGAGAACCCGAGGCAGGATCAGCCGCCCGGAAGTCCGCGGACGGCCCGCCCTCGCGGAAGTCCGCCGCGGTCCCGGCCGCACGGAAGTCCGCCGCGGTCCCGCCCTCGCGGGAGTCCGGGAAGCGTGTCGTGTCGCCGGGGCCCGCCGAAGGTCCGGCCGCGCGCGGCGGCGCGGCGGCGGAGTCGGTTGCCGGCGGTGCCGCCGGGCCGGAAGCGGGCTGGGCGTGCGGGGCGGCGGGGCGGGTGCGGACACGCATCGGCATACCGCCGGTGGTCACCCTGCCCCGTCCCGGAGGGGCGACCGGCCCGGTGGTCGTCCCGGCCGCCGAGCCCATGCCCGAGCCGCTGTCCGACCGCGTCTCCGAGCGCTGCCCTGAACCCGTCGCCAGACCGGTCACCGAGCCCGTCCCCGAACCCGACCCAGTCACCAGTCCCGGCACTGAACCTGTCCCTGCCCCTGTCCCCGATCCGGCTCCCGTCTCTGTGATCGACCCCGTCGCCAACCCCGCGACCGAGGCCAGATGCCGCTCCGCCCGCGCGTCCAGCGTCGGCGGCACCGCGTCCGCCGCCGACTCCGTGAGGGCGTGCGGGAGGACGACGACGGCGAGCGAGCCGCCGTACGACGAGGCCTGAAGGCTTGCTGTGACGCCGTGGCGTTGGGCGAGGTGGCCGACGGTGAAGAGGCCGAGGCGGGGGTCCTCGCCGAGGGTGGTGAAGCTGAAGTCCTTGGGGTGGTGCAGGAGTTCGTTGGCCGCCGCGTACTCGTCCGCCGTCAGACCGAGTCCCCGGTCCTCGACCTCGACGGCGTAGCCCTGCGCCACCGGCAGTGCCCGTACCCGTACTTCGGTGTGCGGGGGCGAGAACGTCACGCCGTTCTCGATGAGTTCGGCCATGAGGTGGATCGTGTCGCCGACCGCGGGGCCCAACACCGCGATGGGCGGGAGGGGTTCGACGACGACCCGGGTGTACCCCTCGATCTCGGACACCGCGCTCCGCAGCAGTTCCGCGAGCGGTACCGCGTGCTTCCAGCGGCGCCGGGGGGACGCGCCGGACAGCACGGTCAGGCTCTCCGCGTTGCGCCGCATCCGGGTGGCGAGGTGGTCGACGCGGTAGAGATCGGAGAGGAGTTGAGGGTCCTGCTCCTTGCGCTCCATGGAGTCGATCACCGTGAGCTGCCGGTGCACGAGGAGTTGGATACGGCGCGACATGTTGTGGAACACGAGCCGCGCTCCCTCGCGCAGCGCGGCCTGCTCCAGCGCGACGCTCACGGCGGTGCGCTGGGCGCTGTTGAAGGCCTCCGCGACCTTGCCCAACTCGTCGGTGCCGTAGTCGAGTTCGGGCAGGTCGTCGAGTTCGGCGCGTTTGCCCTGGGTGCGCAGCCGGGTGATGAGTTCGGGCAGCTTCTCCTCGGCCAGTTCGAGTGTCGCCGCGCGCAGCCCGGACATCCGGCCGATGAGGGACCGGGTGATGCGCCAGGACAGCAGGCCCACGGCGAGGACGGCCACGAACGCGAGGGCGCTGCCGAGCAGCGCCTTGACGAGCACCTGGTGGGTCCGGTCCGCGGAGTCCTGGGTGACCTTGCCCAGGAACTGGCCCTCCACGGCCTGCACCGCGCCGGACACCCGCCCGGGGGCGGCGGCGCGGGCGGCCGGGACGGCGGGCACGGAGATCGTGCCGTCGTGCCCGGCGGAGGCCGCGGCGACGGTCTTCTCGAAGGCCGCCATGGCGGTCCAGTCCTGGCCGCCCATGGTCTTGCCCAGCTCGGCGCTCAGCTCCGCGGGCAGGTAGGGCTCGACCTCGTTGGACAGCACGGAGACCCGTACGGCCTGGGCGGCCGCCAGCGCCGACCGCTCCTGGACGCTCAACTTCCGTGACGCGGCGACCCCGTTGAGGATCGCCTCCTCCTGCGAGAGCGCCTCCGCCCCGCGCAGGAACGCCAGCGCGTGACCGGCGTCGGCTGCGGTGGCCGCGTCGCCGCTGTCGGTGCTGAGCATCCCGAAGAGGTTCAGCGCCGAGGACACGGCGTCGGAGTAGACGGTGTAGGCCTGCTGCCGGGTGGTCTTCCCGTCGTCGACGGCGGTCCGTTCGGTGGTGAGCCCGGTGAGCCGCTTCCGTACGGTGGCCAACTGGGCCTGGTACTCGGCCGATCCGGCCCCGGCGGAGGCGGCGTCCGCCGTGCGGAACCCGGCGAGTACGGCGTCCGTCCGGCGCCGCTGCGCCGTCAGGGCGGCGGGGCTGCCGTGCGAGGCCAACAGGCTGACCGTCAGCTGCCGTTCCTTCTGGAACTCTCCGACCGCGGGCTGTAGGGCGTAGGTGGTCTTCGCGGCCTGCCCGACGTCGTTGGAGTTGTTCCACTGGTCGAAGAGCGCGTACGAACCACTGACCCACAGCAGGACCATCGCCGTCGCCGGCACGACCGCGAGCGTGATGAGCGAGGCCCGGATACTGCGCCCCCGCCCGGCCTTCGCTCCCGTTTCCTCCGGCGCGGACGTACCCCGATGTCGGCTCACCTCGCCCACCGGCACCCGACGGCACGGCAGAGAAGAGGAGCTGCGGTGAAGAACTGCGACACCGGCTTTTTCCTTTCCGGGGTGGCGCGCGACGTATCGAGACGGGCCGGCAGACACGTCAACACGCCTGCACACACTGGGGAGTTGACGGCGCGGCACACCAGGAACGCCAAGGACACCCTGCGGATCTCACGACGGGCGCCCGAGCCCCCCGCACAGCTGGATAGGTATGAAACCGAGCCATCCCACCCGGGTCAAGGGACGCCACAAACCCGCCAGGCGGACAGGTTTGGGCCACTCAGGACACTACGCGCGTAGACAATCCGGGCCCCCTCTCCCCCAACCCCTCGGCCACAAAGACGTTTTGGCTGACTACCCAGGGTGAGGCGAAGGGGAGAGGGTGGTTCGAGGGGTGCCGGGGACAGGGCTTGAGTGGAGGGGCGGGAGGTCCGGAGCGGAGGCTGCTGTGACCTAGTTCACAGCATGAACACCGACCAAGCACACCAACTCCATCGGCCACGGGGGGCCGTTGGGCGAGTGCCGCGTACGGAACACCCGCGACTTCCCCGCTCACCCCCGCCCCGGCGCCCCCAACAACCCCTCGCACTGCGCCCTCAGCCACGTCATCCCGTACGTCTCCGCCCCCCGGGACGCCTCCCGCAGCAGCCGTACCGCGTTCGGCTCGCTTCCCGGGCCGCCCACACGGCGCACGGCGCGGGCCTGGGCCAGGCGGAGGCGGGCGAGTTCGGGCTGGGAGGAGCGGGCCGGGACGGCGGCCTGGCGGAAGTGTTCGAGGGCGGTCTCCGGTTCCCCCGCGGCGAGGGCGAGGACACCGCAGGCGCGGGCGGTCGGGCCGACGAGGACGCTGGGCCAGCCGCCCAGGGCGATCTGCTGGCCGTCGTGCGGGGCCAGGCCCGCGCGGAGCGTGGGCAGCACCGGCGCCAACTCGGCCTCGAATCCGCCCTCCAGGTCCAGCGCCGCGCAGACCTCCGCCAGCAGAACGAGCACGGGGACGGCCCAGCCCGACGGCGGGAAGCGGTCGACGTCGGCGACGCAGCCGAGGAACAGGTCCGCGCCCTCGGCATGCTGCCCGGTCTCGCACAGGGCGAGAGCCAGACCCGCCCGCCAGATCGGGAAGTAGGCGTGCCGCTCGACATCGCCGGCCAGGTCGGAGGTGAACAGTTCGGTCAGCCGGCCCTGCTGTCTCAGCAGCCAGTAGGCCTGGCCGAGGCGGGTCTGGGTGAGGTTGTCCGCGGGGACGGCGTAGTCGGCGCGGAGCAGTTCGATGAACTTCAGCGACTCCACGAAGATCCACTCGGCGGCGGCGTCGAACCGGCCGTGCCACAGGTCGAGCAGGGCGTCGAGGGTGTGCCGCTGCCACAGGGCGAGGGCGCTCTGGGTCTCGGCGGCGTGTTTGCGGTACTGGTTCGCGGTGGCGAGGGCGCTGAAGATCCTGCCGTTGCGGAGCTGGTCGATGGCGACGGCCATGAGGGCCTCACCGCGGAAGTACGTCGAGTCGTGCCGTGCCGCGGCCTCGCGCAGTTGCTCGGAGAGGGTCAGTGACTCGGGGGCCGGCATGAAGTCGTAGCGTGCCCAGCGGCACTCGGTGAGGACCTCGCAGCGCACCTCGTCGTCGCCGGCGTCGGGTAATCGGCGCAGGGTCTCCTCGGCGAGCCGCGCTCCTTCGGCGGGTCCCGCCAGTCCCGCCGCGGTGTCCTGGCTGACCGCCAGGGCCATCTTCTTCGCGAGATGCGCTTCGAGCCGTAGCCGTAGCCCCGCGGCCTCCGCGCTGCCGTCGCCGTCCAGTGCGACCAGGCAACCCCTCAGCGATTGCAGCAGTTCGCGGTCGACCTGTCCGGGATCGGACCAGCGGCGCGCCATCCTGATCACGGCCTCAGCCTGTGCGCGCGGGTCGCCCTCGGCGCTGCGGTAGGCGGCGGTGTAGAGCCGCTCAGCCTCCCGCATCCCGCCCGCGGTATGGCTGAGGTCACCGCGCCGCAGCAGCCGGCGGAACTCGGCGCGGTCCGGCCCACCGGCCGAACGCCCGTCCTTCTCCGGCGACTTGACCGTCCCGGACGCCTTCTCACCCGCCCCGCCCCGGACCGCCTTCGGTACGGCGTCGGAGCCGGGCAGCGGCGCCAGCCCGACCAGCGCGCCCTTCGCACCCAGCACCTCGTCGCACAGCTGGGCCAACTCCAGGGACGCCCTGCGGCGCCCGTTCTCCACGCGGCTCAGGAAGCTGCGGCTGCAGTACACCTTGCCGGCCAGCTCGCTCAGCGACATGCCTGCCTCGATGCGGCGCCTGCGTAACTCGGCGCCGAACCCGTCGTACTCGATGACCATCCCCCCAACAACACACCGCCCGAACGGTGTTGCCAAATACCCGCTGGCAACACCCGACCCCTCCGGACCGGCCCGATGACCGGGGAAGCTGTCTGTGCCGGAGCCTACGGGCACGGGGGCGCGTCCTATGGGGGAACGGGCGCACTGATCATGCCTTCGGACGAACCCGAGGCGCGTGCTGCGGTCGATATGCCGGAGGCATCCGACCGCAGCACATCCGGCGCCAATCCCCCCTGTGTTCCACGGGGGCGCCGAAGAGCCGAACGACGACGGGGGAATGGGGGGTCCACGGTCCGGGGCGCGTGGGGGCGCGCTCCGGACCCCGGATCCGGACGACCCCGATTGATTCATGTGGTGGCAGGGGCTACTGCAACAACCTTCCGACTGCCAACGTCGCTGGTCAGGGCCACTCCCTGAGCATCAGGGCCAGCCCCTGAGCGGCTTGAGCAGAAGGAAGAGAATGAACTCAGCAAGGAATGCGCAGCGCCTCGTACTGGCGCTCATCGGAACGGTCGCCGCCGTCACGGCGCCGCTTTCGGTGTCCACTCCCGCGTGGGCGGCCACCACGACCTCCACGACGACCACCGTGTCGGCACAGCCCACGCAGGGTCAGTGGAAGCAGCTCGACAGGATCGCCGCCGCGCACTCCGCGCTCGGCGTCGCGGACTCCGGCTCGGTGCTGCGGCTGGCCGCCGGCACCTCGGCCGTGCAGCGGGCGAAGGTCGCGGCGCAGCTCCCGGCCGGCGCGAAGACCGTCGTACGGACCAGCCGGTTCAGCCAGAGCAAACTGAGCCGGATCCAGAAGACGGTCACGGCGCGCGACTGGAACAGCGACGCGGACAAGTACGGCGTGGCCACCTCGTACGACCCCGCCACCGACAAGGTCGTCGTCTACACCAACGCCCCGACGTCCGTCACGAAGTCGCTGAGCACGACGTACCCGGGCGCCCTCGACGTCGAGCAGTCGCGTCTGGAGGCGCAGAACACCCGGTTCGGTGACGCCCAGCCGTTCTGGGGCGGGGTCGCGCTGGTCGCCAGTGAGAACAGCAACGCCTACAAGTGCACGGCCGGTTTCACGGTCAAGGAGCGGGCCACCGGCAACCTGTACATGACGACCGCGGGCCACTGCTATACGAACCTGACGCACGTCTACAACCGTCGTACGGACGACAGCAGCGGCAACTGGGTCGGGCAGATCAACCGCCGCAACCAGAACATCGACACCGAGATGATCTACGCCAGTTCGTCGGTGTCCTACGGCACCGACATCTGGACCGGCGGCTCGGCGGCCAGTGGAACCCACTCCTTCGTCCACGGAACGGAGGCGGCGGCTCTCGGCGACAAGGTGTGTGTGAGCGGCTCCGTGTCGTTCAACCACTGCGGTCACCCGATCTCCAACACCGCCTTCAGCATCTGCTACACGGGCGGCGTGAACTGCATCAAGAACGGCCAGGGCTTCCTCTACGACCGGGGCGGGTCCTACCCGAGCTACGACAACGGGCAGATCACGCAGGGCGGTGACTCCGGTGCGCCGATCTACACCGAGGACTACACCTCGTCGGCCGCCTGGATCGTCGGCTCGCACTCCGGCATCGTCTACCAGGGCGAGGACGCCTGCGGCTGCTCGAAGCCGCACATGGTCGGCGTGAAGATAGGCGCCATCGTCAGCAACATGGGCGTGGACGTCGTCACCAGGTGACCGCCCACCGTCCCCACCCGGTCGCCTGACCCCGGTCCGGCGCACACCCCCGGAGTGCTGAGGTGCCGGCCGCCCATGCGGGCGGCCGGCACCCGTCTCCAACTCCCCCACCACGCCCTGGAGTTGCCATGCCCCACACCACCGACACCGACACCGGCCTCGGTCGCCGACTGACCGCCAACGTCCCGCACTTCGGCCCCTACGTCGCGATCGCAGCGGCGCTGAACATCCTCGCCCTCGTCCTCGGCGGCACGGGCATCACCGACACCGCCGACCAGATCCTCGGCACCGGCGACTGGACCCAACTCCACACCTGGGCAGCCCTGTTGCTGAAGATCGGCATCAGCGGGCTGGGTTTCCTGCCCGTGGGCGTCGCCGCGTACGTCGCCCACTGCATCGCGGGCCGACCGGCACTGGTCCCCGGCCTCCTCGGCGGCATGGCCGCGATGGGCATGGAGGGCGGCCTCCTCGTCGGCCTGTCCGCGGGCCTGATCGCGGGCGCGACCACCCTGGCCCTGCAACGCGTCCCGGTCCCCGCCAAGACCCCACCCACCCTGCTCCCCCTCCTGGCCTCCCTGATCACCTCGTCCACCGTCTTCGTACTCGCGGACGTACTCCTGAACTCCCTGACGACCTGGCTGCACGACAAGATGGCCTACCTGGAGTTCCACGACACCGCGCTGCTGGGCGTGTTCCTCGGCCTGATGGTCTGCTCCGACCTCGGCGGCATGATCAGCAAGACCGCCGTCGCCTTCGGCACGGTCGGCGTGAGCGGCTACGACACCTCGAAGCTCAGCCCGATCGACATGACCATCATGGCCGCGGTGGTCGCCGCAGGCATGGTCCCGCCGCTCGCCCTGACCCTCGCCACCCTGGTCCGCCGCACCCTCTTCACCGACGCCGAACGCGCCTACGGCAAGGCCTCCTGGCTCTTCGGCGCGACCTTCGTCCCCGAGGGCGCGATCCCCTTCGCCCTGGCCGACCCCCTACGGGTGATCCCGGCGAGCATGGCGGGCGGAGCGGTCAGCGGCGCCCTGGTCATGACCCTGAACCCCACGATCTCCGTCCCCTACGGCGGTGTCCTCGCGGTCGGCGACATGGGCAAGCCGCTGCTCTTCGCCGTCGCCGTGGCGGCCGGTGTCCTCGTCACGGCCGGGGTCACGGTCGCCCTGAAATCCCTGCGCCGCCCGGCCCCGGCGACCACGCGTGCCACCCCCGCCCGCGTCCGCACCGGCCGGAAGACATCGGCGGCGGTCTGAACCGTCGTACGGCATCCGGCACTTCACCCGCCGCACACCGTCCGATACGGCACGTCCGGCAGGTACGTGTGCCACCGGGTCCTCGTCAACTCGGCGTCGCCGGTGCGGGCGCAGATCAGCGGGACCGCGCGGGCCGGGTCGACGACGTAGCGCTGGAGGGGGACGTGGAGGCCGGACGCGTACAGGGTGGTGCTGTCGGCGCTGAAGGCAAGGGAGTCGACGGGGTCGCCCGGGGTAGGCAACGGATCGCCGAGGGGTTGCCCGGTGGCGATGTCCCAGAGCTGGAGGGTGCCGGTGTCGCCGCCGACGGCGAGGGTACGGCCGTCCGGGCTGAGCGCGAGGGCGCTGACCGACTCCGGGTGCTCACCTAGGGGCGCGGGGAACACGTTGCGGAGCACCCCGGTCCGGTGCCGGCCGGTCCCGTCCCACAGCGTGACCCGGCCGCTGTCGTCACCGACCACCAGCCGGGAACCGTCCGGCGCGAAGGCGAGGGCGCCGATCTCACCGCCCTGGGCGAGATCGGACGCGTCTGCCGTGCCGGATCCCGAGGGCAGATGGACGGTACGGTCGTCGCCGACGAGGAGCCGCCCGTCGGGCCGTACGGCCAGATGTTGGCCCGGCGTCGCGAACGACCCCGTCCGCCGCCGACGCCCGATGTCCCACGTCTCCACCCTCAGTTCGCCGAGGACGGGGGCGCGAACGGCGTACAGGGTGCGGGAGTTGGGGCCGAGGGCCAGGTTGACCACGGCGTCCGGGGACGACGGTGCGGCCAGGTCGAGAGTGGTTCGTGCCCGCCTCCGGGCCAGGTCCCACACCATGACGGGCTGGGTGGTGGTGTCGCGGCCGGGGGCGGAGACGCCGTAGGCGAGGGTGTGGCCGTCCGGGCCGAACGCCAGGAGCGGCAAGGTGCCGGACGGGTCGACCGGTTCGGCGGGGTCGGCGGAGACGGGTGCGGGTGGGGCGGGGAGTGTGCGGGTGACCCGGCCGGTGGCGGTGTCGCGGAGCTGGACGCGGTAGGCGGCGCCGGTGCGTCGGGCGGTGGCGAGGGTACGGCCGTCCGGGCTGAGCAGGACCTCGTCCTCGGGGTGGTCGGTCCAGGCCTGTGTGACGGCCGTGGCGATGTCGAGGGTGTGCACGGTGCCGGCTTCGAGGTAGCGGATGCGGGGGTGGGCGGGGTCCCAGGCGAGGCCGCCGGGGGCGGGGACCTGGTTGTCGAGGGCGTAGCGGAAGACCGGTGCGCCGGTGTCGGACAGCCGCCAGACCTTGATCTCGCCGTTGTCGACGGTGGCCAGGAAGGCGCCGTCCGCGCTGAAGGCGGCGGAGTCGATGTCCGGGGCGGCGAATTCGGCGACCTGGAGTCCCGTCTCCACATCCCAGACATGGACCCCGTCGGCGGTGACGACAGCGAACCGGCCGCCACCGCCGAACGCCACCAGGGAACTGTCACCGTCGTGGCAGAGCGCACCGGCCTTCTCCCAGGCGCCGGTGAGCATGCGATGGCGGGCGAGGTCCCAGACCTGCGGGGCGCGCCCGGTGGGACAGACGGCGACCAGCCGCCCGTCCGAACTCGTCGTGAGATCAGCCGAGTTGGGTGCCCGGACAGCAAGGAGCACCCGTCCGTCCGCGACAGACCGCAGCCGCACCTGGTCGTCGCCCGTGTAGCTCTCCAGATAACCGCGACCATCCGCCGCGAGGTCCACGGCGCCGACCGTCGCCCCGGACGTGCGACCGACCCACCGCCCACCAACCGTGTCCCACAACCTGATTCCGTTCGGGGCGCTCTCCGCGTAGACCGCGAGGAACCGTCCGTCCGGCGAGGCGGAGGAGACCCGCCCGGCGGGCAACCGGCCCGAGGCGATACGGCGTCGGGTGGCCACGTTCCAGGTGCGCCAGGTGCGGCCGTCCACGCTGAGGAGAGTGCGCCCGGAGTCGACGAGGAAACGGGCGGGGTCCCCGGTGCCGGGGTCGGGATCGGTGAAGCTGTCCGTCTCCGGCTGGGCGAGGGCGCCGAGCAACGCCCGCCGCGTCTCGGGCAGTTGGGCGGTGCGCCAGGCGGCGAGGCCGAGAAGCTGTGCGGTACGCGGGTCGGTCGTACGCAGGGAATCGGCGACCTCGGCGACCCGGCGAGCCGTGTCGTCCGTGCTCTTGCGCCGACTGTCACGGTGCTGCTCCCAGGCGACCACACCGGCGACGAGCGCGACGACGAGAACCGCGGAGAGCATCGACACCAGGGCCCGGCCCCGCCGCACGGCTCTGGCACCGGCCCGGCGTTCGGCGTCCCGCGCCTCGAACGCGGCGACCAGGAAGGCCCGTTCGGGCGTGGTCAGCGCGGGATCGTCGACGTACGCAGGGAACATGTCCTCGGCCCGGCGCAGACTGGCCCCCCGGTACAACGCACCAGGATCCCGACCATGCTCCACCCAAACCCGAGCAGCCTCGGCCAACCGCCGCTGCTCCCGTATCCGCTCCCGCCCCTCCTCGACCCACCCCCGCAGCCTGGGCCAACAGGTGATCAGCGCCTCATGGGCAAGATGAACCCCGCCCTCGTCCCCGGTGAGCAGCCGGGCCCGGGTCAACACATCGAGGACCAACGGGACTGAGGGGTCGGGCCAGTTGGCGAGTTCGGAGCGGGTGAGTGGGCGTCGGGTGTCGGGGGTGGCTGGGGAGGGGTTCGTCGTCCAGCCGTCGGGTTCGATACGGCTCGGCGGGCGCCAGTTGTCGGCGGAGGCTGGAGAGGGTGCCACCCGGCCGTCGAGTTCGACACGAGCCGGCGAACGCCGGGGCCCTGGGGCACACGCCAACGGGTCCACCCCGTCGTCGAGTTCGGCACCGGCCGATGAATGCCCGGCATCCGGGACACCCTCCGATGGCCCCACCCAACCATCGGCTACGGCACGGGTCGGCGAGCGCCGGGTGTCGGGAGCGGCTGGAGAGGGGGCCGTCCGGCCGTCGACTCCGGCACGGGTCGGCGAGCGCCAGGTGTCGGCGGAGACTGGAGAGGGTGCCGCCCGGCCGTCGACTCCGGCACGGCCCGGCGAGCGCTCTGGACCGGAAGTACACGCCAACGAGGCCATCCCGCCGCCGAGTTCAGCCTCGGCCGATGAACGCCCGGCATCCGGGGCACCCGCCGACGCCCCCACCCGGTCATCGACGTCGGCACGGTCCAGCAGCCGCCGGACATCGGAAGTGCCCTGCCCCGGCTCGACCATCCGCAGCAACAGCTGCCGGGCGGCGCGCGCCTCGGTCTCGGAGAGGTGGCCGTACGCCTCCTCCGCGGTCGCCGCGATCGCCCCGCGTACCCCGCCCGCCGCCTCGTACGCGGCGAGGCTCAGCATCCGGCTGCGGCGGCGGCGCCACGTCTCCAGCAAGGCGTGCGACAGCATCGGGAGGCCGCCGGGTTCGCCCAGGACGTCCTCGACGATCCGGGCGGTCAGCTCCCGTTCCACGATGAGGCCGGTGGCCTGGGCGGGCTTGACTACGACATCCCGCAGCTCCTCCGCGCTCATCGGTCCGACCAGCATCCCGGCGCCGCACAACGCCCTTGCCAGTTCGCGGTGTTCGGCGCAGCGCGGGTAGAAGTCGGCGCGTACGGCGACGAGTACCCTCAGCCGGCTGTCCGGTTCGCGGGCGGTGAGCAGCAGGTCGATGAAACGGGTCCGTTCCGCCGTGTCACGGCAGAGAGTGAAGACCTCCTCGAACTGGTCCACGACCACATAGCTGTCCGGGTCGCCCTCGGCCGGAGTGAGCAGGTGTCCGTACGTCTCGGCGGGGCGGGGTCCCGGCGTGAGCACCCGTAGCGCCGCCGGACGTCCTCGGCTCGCGATCTCCTGCTGGAGCCTGGGGATCAGTCCGGCCCGCAGCAACGACGACTTGCCGCTCCCGGACGCCCCGAACATCACCGCGAACCGATGCGCGCACACCAGCTCGCCGAGTTCGTCGATCAGCCGGTCCCGGCCGAAGAACAGGTCCCGGTCCCCCGGCTCGAACCGCGCGAGGCCCCGGTACGGCGGTACCTCGTCCGCAGCGTCGTCCCGTGGCACGCGGGCGAACTCCGCCTCGGCATCCTTCCAGCGCGACTCCCACTCCGCCGGGTCGCCGCCGCAGGCCCGCACATACCCCTGGAGCGCGGCGAGGGAGGGCAGCCGTTCCCCACCCGCCGCCCGTGACAACGTTGCCGCCGTGCATCCCGCCGCACCGGCCATGCTCCGGTACGACGGACCGCCGGCCGCCCTCCGCAGCTCCCGCAACTCGTACGCGAGCCGCTGCACCGGCCCCGCGTCCGGGTCCACCGGTATCTCAGGGCGCCCCACATGCCCACCCACTTCCACACAAGCTCCGCACAGCGGATGAAAGCCACGATCAACGGCGATCAACTTATGTTCTGGACCGATCGGACGTCACGCGGTTGCCCGGGATGTGGGCGTGATGACGATCACTTGGCGGGGAGGCACACATGCGCGGGCTCGCCCCGGTACGCCTGCGCAGGCGTACCGGGGCGAGCCCGTCAGGTCCTCAGCCCTGGCTGCAGTAGTCCACCCAGCGGTGCGACGAGATGTTGTTGTTGACGCTCTTGCCGAACTGCGACAGGCCCGCGCCGTAGGTGAAGGTGTAGTTGCCGGTCGTGGTGTCGGGCCAGCTGTCGCCCTGGCTGATGCAGGCGTGCGCGCCGCCGGCGTTGGGGGCGGTGTACAGGTCCACGGCGTCCAGGCCGCCCGCGTAGCCGTTGTTCCAGATGTCGGAGGTCAGGTTGCGGCAGCTGCCCCAGTTGTCGGAGTTGCCGGACCACTTGCACTCGCGGCCGCCGCCGTAGGGCTGGGTGTAGACGTGGAGGTAGCCGTCCCCGGAGGCGAGCCGCGCGGTCGCGGTCGACTGGGCACCCGCGTCCAGCGCGCTGGCGCTGGAGACCGGGGAGAAGAGCGCGGCGACGGCGGCGGCCGAGGCCGCGACGGTGAGAAGACGCTTGACGGACATGGTTTCCCTCGTTTCGTGGTGATGCGAGTGGGGTGATAGGCCCACGGTGGGGTGACAGGTCCACGTGGGGTGATGCGCCCACGGCTCGACGGCCGTGGTGGTCTGTGTGGGGTGAAAGGAGCGGGTGCGGGCCGGGTTCAGGCGCCGTGCGCGACGATCTCGCGGGCCCGGGGCAGCGCCTCGCGCTTGAGGCGCGCCAGATCGGCCGTCTCCCGGGGGTGGCTCCGCCGGAGCCGGTCCCGGTATTCGGAGTCCAGGGACTCGGCCACGGACGACAGGCCGCTGGAGACGGCACAGGCCGCCTCGGCCGAGGCCAGCCGTACCTCCTTGTCGTGCGGCCACGGGGTCCCCGGCAGGGTGGCCGCGGCCCGGGCCCGGGCGGGGTCCGCGTAGGTGTAGGTCCGCTCGCGCATGCAGCGCGCCCAGGTTCTGACGGCCGCCTTGTAGCGCTTGTCGTCCGTCACGAGGCCGACGCGCATGCCGGCCAGGCTGTCGGTGACCCGGGTGGCCCGGAACCAGGCCTGGAGATCGCCGTAGAGCTGCCGTTGGGCGGTGGCCTGGCAGCCCTGGTCGCTGTGGGTGACCCGTATGCCGTTCGGGAGGCGGGCCGAAAGTCCTTGTGGGCGGGCCCCGTTGAGGTCGCTCACCAGGACGGCCCTGGTGTCGGCCGGTACGGAGTGGAAGTACCGCTGGTTGGGGTCGCTGCGGACCTCGGCCTCCCGCTGCCGGCGCAGATCGGTGCCGTAGCCGTGGGTCCTGGCCCATGCCGGGTCGTCCACGACGTAGGGGAACCGGACCGAGACGTCGTCACCGCCGGGCGGCTCGACCCAGTACTCGTGTCCCTCCTTCTCCATGCACTTCTTGATGAGGAGCTGCTCCGCGAGCCGTAGCGTCTCCGCCGTGCTGCCCGCGGCCCGGGGCGTGCTGCTCCCGGCCGCCCCGGGGGTGGTCGTGGTGCCCGCGCATCCGGTGGCCGTCGTCGCCAGCAGACCGGCGGTCAGCAGGGCCAAGGTCCAGCGGTGCATGGGGCGGCTCCCGGGGCTCGGGTCGAACGGGCGTGTTGCTTTCGAGCCGTTGACGCCCCAGGGGCACCGTCCGTATGCCCCTGGATCACAGGGTTTTTTTCTTTCTCCGGCGCTCATACGACGGCGGCGCGCGAACCGTCCTCCCTGCACGCGACAGGCCTCACCGACCGTCGATAACCAGCCAACCGGCAGGAGGAGGAAGGAACACCGCCCCTCTGACAGAGGCGCGCACTACAGACATCACCTGCCCTGACCTCGCAGGTGAGGGCCACCGGTCCGCCGAATCGATCGAATCCGGTCACGGCGGTCCGGCCTTCGCTGTGCCTTCGCTATGTCGTGGGCATGTTCGCCGATATCTTTGCCGTGCTCCATGGGGCGCATGGTGCGGCGATCGGGGAACGATGTTCGAAGTGCGGCTGCTCGGTCCGGTGGAGGTGTGGGCCGGCGGCCGGCGGGCCCCGCTCGGCGGGGTCAGGCCCCTCGCGGTCCTGTCGGCACTGGTCGTCCACCTCGGCGAGGTGCTCTCCACCGAGCGGCTCGTGGACTGTGTCTGGGACGAGCGGGCGCCGGCCACCGCGGGCGCCCTGGTGGCCACCCATGTCTCCGCCGTACGCCGGGCACTGGCCCAGGTCACGCAGGACACGGTGGTCCGGACGCGGCCACCGGGCTACGTCGCCGACCTCGACCCGTCCCAGATCGACGCCCGCCGGTTCGAGGACCTGCTCACCTCGGGCCGGGCCGCCGCCGCGGCGGGCCGTCTGGAGGAAGCCGCCGATCTGCTGCCCGAGGCGCTGGCACTGTGGCGCGGCCAGGAAGCGCTGGAAGGACTGGGCCAGAACTTCGCCCGGATCGAGGCGTCCCGGCTGGCCGAACTGCGGCTCATCGCCCAGGAGGAGTCCTTCGGACTGCATCTCGATCTGGGCCGCGCGGACCGGACGATCGCTCCGCTGCTCGCGCACGTCGCCGCCCACCCCCTGCGGGAACGGCCGCGCGGCCAGCTGATGACCGCGCTGGTCCGCACCGGCCGCGTCTCCGACGCCCTGCGCACCTACCGGGAGGGCCGCGCGGTCCTGCGCGAGGAGCTGGGCATCGATCCCGGCCCGGAGTTGCAGGCACTGCACCAGGCGGCACTGACCAACGACACACCGGTGGCGGGCACCGCACGCCCGGACAGGATCAGGCGGGAACCTTCGCGGCCCCCGAAGTCGCCGCCGGGCGACAGTCGCGGCACGTCCAGTGCTCGGGCGTGGCCCACGCCGTCCCATCTCCCGCCGGACATCTCCGACTTCGTGGGCCGCTCCGAGCAGATCGCCTGGGCCGCCGCGCTGGTGGGCGGGGTCGACGAGGCGGGCCGTACCGCTCCGCCGATCGGGGTGATCTCCGGCCGGTCCGGCACGGGCAAGACCGCGCTCGCCGTGCACGTCGGCCACCGTACGGCCGAACTCTTCCCGGACGGCCGCCTGTTCGTGGACCTGCGGGCGGCCGACACCGCGCCGCTGCAACCCGCCGACGCGCTCGCCCGGCTGCTGCGCGCCATGGGCGCCGACCCCGAGACCCTGCCGACCTCGGTCGAGGAGCTGACGGGGCTGTACCGCACCCACATCGGACACCGGCGCGTCCTGCTGATCCTGGACAACGCGGCGGGCGAGGCGCACGTACGACCCCTGCTGCCTCCCGGCCCGGGCTGCGCCGTCCTCGTCACCAGCCGGCGCCGACTGGTGGCACTGGAGGGCTCCGCCCATCTGGACCTGGCCGTGCCCGGTCAGGCGGAGGCGCTCGAACTGCTGCGCCGTGTCGCCGGACCGGACCGTACGAGCGCCGAGCCGGAGCGGGCCGCGGAGATCGTCTCGCTGTGCGGACGGCTGCCGCTGGCGGTGCGCATCGCGGGTGCCCGGCTGGCGGCCCGCCCGCACTGGGCGCCCGGCCGGCTCGCCGACCGGCTGCGTGACGAACGCCGCCGGCTGAGCGAACTGCGCGCCGGGGACCTGGAGTTGCGCACCAGCCTCGAACTCGGTTACGCCGACCTGGAGTTGCCGGAGCGCCGGGCGCTGCGCCGGCTGGCCCTGCTCGACCTGCCGGACTTCGCGGCCTGGATCGCCGCCCCACTGCTGGACATCGGCACGGAGGAAGCCGAGGAAGCGGTGGAGCGGCTGGTGGACTGCCACTTCATCGACGTGATCGGCGTCGACGAGACGGGACGCAGCCGGTACCGCATCCATGACCTGGCCCGTGAACACGCCCGCGAGCGCTGTCTGTCCGAGGAGAGCGCCGAGGAGCGTACGGCGGCCGTGCTGCGGCTGGTGGCCTCCTGGCTGGATCTGGCCGAGAAGGCGGCCGCCCTCGGCCCGGGCGGAGCGGCCCGGCGCTTCCCCGAACCGGCCGCCGTACGGCCTCTCGACGCGGAGACCGAGGACGAGCTGCTGGAGCGGCCCACGTCCTGGTTCGCCGCCGAACAGGCCTGTCTGCTGGCGGCAGTTGAGTACTGCGCCGACCACGGCATGGTCCGCGCCGCCCGCGATCTGGCCGGCGCGCTGATCGCGAGTTCGGCCGCCCTGTACAACCAGTTCGACGCCTGGTCCCGTTCGCACGCCGCGGCCATGGCCGCCGTCCACCGCGGCGGGGACGACGAGGGAGAGGCGTGGCTGCTCGCGGGACTCGGCCAACTGCGCTACGAACAGGACGAGTTCGAGGATTCGTACACCTACTTCGGCAAGGCCCTGCGTCTGTTCGAGGCGCGCGGTGACGTGCCCGAGGGTGCGGCGCTCGCGCTCGCCGGGATGGGGACGGCCCGCCGCGAACAGGCCGGGTACGCCGAGGCGTCGGAGCTGTTGGACGCGGCGCTGGAGCGGTACGGGGAGTCCGCCGGGCGGGGCGCCCGGGCCCGGGTGCTGTACGGCATCGGCTATGTGCACCGGGAGCAGGGGCGCGGCGCACAGGCGCGGGAAGCTCTCGCGCGGGCACTGGACCTGTACCGCGCGGCGGGCGACCGGCACGGGGAGGCGTTGACCCTGCGGTCGTTGGCCCTGTGCGACCGGGCCGAGGGCGCGCTCACGGACGCCGAGCGGCAACTGCACGAGGCACTGCGGATCTTCGCGGCTCTGCGGGACACCTTCGGGGTGATGTACACCGAACAGTCGCTGGCCAAGACGGAATTGAGGCTCGGCCGCCCCGACGAGGCACGGGCGCGGCTTAGCCGGTGCCTGGCCGTGGCCCGTGAACGCCAGGACCGCTTCGGCGAGGCGCTCGTCCTGCGCACCCTGGGCGAGTGGCATCTGGCGGTCGGCGATCCGGACGGCGCGCGGGAGCCGCTGGAGCGGGCGCTGTCAACCTGGGAGGCGCTGCGGCTCCCCCTGTGGCGGGCCCGCACGCTCCGGGACCTGGCCGAGGTGCGGGAGGCACACGGCGACGCGTCGGCTGCGCGGGCGGCCAGGGCCGAAGCACTCGGCGTCTTCCGGGAGTTGGGCTGCCGCGAGGCACAGGAGCCGACGGCGGGCGCCGGGTAGTCCGCACCGGTTCCCGAAGGACGCCGCCGTAGCCATCCGCACGCCTGTAGAAGTGCTGGTGGGCCGCCTACAGGCAACTTGCAGAGCAGTTGCAGCGGGGTCCGCGATGCTGATGCACGTGACAGAGATCATCACCCTCTCGGACGCCCGGGTCGCCGCCGTCGCGGAGGACGACTGCGGCGAACCGCTGGTCGACCTGCGCGGCACGGACGACCTGCGGATCGACCACCGGCAGGCCGACGACGACGGAAGCTACGCCCACCTCAGGGCCGGTGCGCTACGGCGGCTGGTGCGCGCCCAGCGGCTGCTGCCGGCCGGGGTCCGCTTCCTGGTGGTGGAGGGGTACCGGCCGCCCGCCCTGCAACGCCGGTACTTCGAGGAGTACGCGGAGACCATGCGCCGGGCCCACCCTGACGCGTCGCCGGAGCGGATCCGCGAACTGGCGAGCGCGTACATCTCCCCGCCGGAGGTCGCGCCGCACGTCAGCGGCGGGGCCGTCGATCTGACGCTGTGCGACCTGGACGGCCGGGAGCTGCCGCTGGGCACGGAGGTCAACGCGACCCCCGAGGAGAGCGAGGGCGCCTGCCGCACCGGGGCGCCCGACATCAGCGCCGAGGCACGCGCCAACCGGGCCCTCATGAGCTGGGCCCTCGACGCGACCGGCTTCGTCAACTACCCGACCGAATGGTGGCACTGGTCGTACGGCGACCGGTACTGGGCGCTGCTGCGCCGGGCACCGGCCGCGCGCTACGGGCCCGCCGCCCCACCCGGCCCGACGGCCTGGGGTGCTGGAAGCCGGGGGCAAATCTAACCGCCGTAGCGGACTTTGACTGGCTAGAAAAGACCCCAGCCTCCAGCACCCCAAGCCGCCGCCCCCGGCCCGACGGCCTGACCAGCCACCGACCGGGACACCCGACGACCGCACCATACGGCCGACTTCACGCACGACCGAGTTCACGGCCGAGTTCACGACGGAGTTCACGACCGAGGGGGAAACAGCATGGAGACCGGAACCTGCGCCGTCCCGCCACCGCGGCGCGAGGACGGTGACCGGATGAGCCCGAAGGACTTCGACGCGTCCTTCGCCGCCGACATGCCGCGCCTGCGCCGCCGGCTGCTGGCCTTGACCGGCAACCCGCACGACGCCGACGACCTGCTACAGGAGACCTACCTACGGCTCTCCCGGCGCGCCCGCGCCCAGAACCTGACGCGGCAGCAGCACCCGTACGCCTACACCTGCACCGTCGCCCTGAACCTGCTGCGCGACGCGTGGCAGCACCCCTCCCGGCGCGAGCAGTCCACCGACCGGCTGCCCGAGTCGGGCTGGGACGGCGGACTGGCCTCCTACGAGGCGTCCCAGACCACGCTGGCGCTGCTGGGCGTGCTCTCCGAGAAGGAGGCCGCGGCGGTGATCCTCGTCGACCTGGAGGGCCTCAGCCACGACACCGCGGGCGAACGCCTCGGCGCCCACCGCGGCACGGTCCAGCGCAACCGGATGCGCGGCCTGGCCAAGATGCGCGACGCGCTCGGCCACTAGCCCCACCCACGTGCCGCTCCCCCACGGGGGTGGGGAGCGGCACGCACGTCCACACCGCCGTCCCCAACCGCCGTCCCCAACCGCCGTCCCCGGCCCGTCCGGTGACGTCATCTCGACGAAGGAAGACTTCCTTGAACACCAGCAGCACGCGCCGCCGGACCAGCGGCGCGCTCCTGGGGGCCTCGGTCCTCGCCCTGTCCGCGTTCGTCTCCGCCCCGGCCCACGCCGCCGCGCAGGACGCCACCTGCGGTGTCCTGGCACCGGGCGCCTCGGCCATCGCGCAGGCCGCGGTGAACGCCGCCTGTTCGCAGATCGGCGTCTGGTACAGCTGGGGCGGCGGACACGCGGCCACGCCGGGCGCCAGCTACGGCTACTACGACGGCTCGGACCCCGACAGCCTCCACGACAACGAGCGCAAGGGCTTCGACTGCTCCGGCCTGACGCGCTTCGCCTACTACCAGGCCACCGGCCGTGACCTGCTCAACGGCACGGCGGACGACCAGTTCCACAGCTCGCAGGCCTCGGCCCGCTTCTCCGCTTCGCAGGGCTCCGCCCCGCTGCTGCCGGGCGACCTGATGTTCTGGGGCAGCGGGCACGTCCACCACGTCGCCATGTATCTGGGCAACGGGCAGATGGTCGAGGCGTACGAGTCGGGCACCCACATCCGGGTCGCCCCCGTACGCACCGGCGGCGACTACGCGGGCGCGATCCGGGTCAACGGCTCGGGCACACCGACTCCCCCACCCGCGAACGGCGGCACGGTCTTCGAGACCTGGGGCACGGGGGTGCGCACCCGCTCCACGCCGAGCGTGCGCGGTGCCGTGGTGGACACCTTCGCCGGTCCGACCCAGGTGTCCGTCCAGTGCCAGGAGCACGCCGAGACCGTCACCGCCGAGGGCTACACCAACGACATCTGGTCCAAGCTGGCCGATGGCTCCTGGCTGACCAACATCTACATCAAGGGCCCGGCCTCGCTGCCCGGCATCCCGGACTGCGGCGGCAGCAGCACCCCGCCACCCTCCGGAGGCAGCAAGCCCTTCCAGACCTGGGGCACCGGCGTCCGCACCCACAGCCAGCCGAACGTCAACGCCGGCGTGGTCGACTACTTCGCCCAGCCCACCACGGTCAACGTGGTCTGCCAGGCCCACGCCCAGGAGGTCACGGCCGAGGGCTACACGAACGACGCCTGGTCCAAGCTGACGGACGGCTCCTGGCTGACGAACATCTACATCAAGGGGGCGGCCTGGCTGGACGTCCCGACCTGCTGACGCGAAGCCGAGTCCGAGACCGCCGGCCGCCGTACGCCTCAAGGGACGTGCGGCGGCGGGCAGTTGGACACGAGGAGCGGCATACGAGTCGACCCGTCCGGGGTCACCAGGTGTGAGCCACGTCCACGACGAGATGGTTGGCCGTCTGGAAGACCTGGAACGGCAGCCGGGCACGGACGCCCAGTCCGGCCTGGGTGTATCCCTCGGAGCCGCCGGTGACCTTGAACTCCCGGAAGGTCCGGTACCCGGTGACGTCGACGGACGGAAGCGGCGGGTAGGGCTGTCCGGTCGCCGGGTCGTAGCGCGAGGAGAACAGCGAGATCTCCAGAATGGCTCCGCCCTTGATCGGAACCACGATGTCGCTCGGGTCCTGACGCAGTACGTCGACGTAGCGGACCGTATAGCCGATCGGGTCGGCCGCCGTGCCCTGGGCGTCGAAGACCAGCCGGTCGAAGCACTCGTGCTGTCCGGCCCTCACGTCGGTCAGTCTCCTGGAGGCAACGGCGTCACCGGTCTTGTCCAGGCTCCCCCACGTCACGGCACAGTCCACGGCCGTCGGCGCGGCCACCGCCGGAACCGTACCGGCCAACAGGCCGCCGCCCGCCAGCATCATCGCGGCCAGCGCAGTACCTATCCGTCGCATGACTACCCCCGGTAGCTCGCGTAGGTGTGTGTCTGTTCAGACCGGCGGCTTTCCGGAAGGTTGTGCGCAGTGGAACAGTCCATCGCGGCGCAGAGGCCCTTCCAGCACCAACTGCCCGTGAGACCACAGGGTTTCCGCGTGCACCGCCGCCTGATGCTGTTCTTCCTGATGTTCCGTCTCGGCCTGGGCATCGCACGCGGTGTCCTCGACATCGCCCCCACCACCCGGCACCCCGCCCAGTCCTCAGACATGGGAAAGGGCCCCGACCGGCCAATAGAGCCGGTTCAGAGCCCCGCCGACAGACGAGCCGGGCCGTACGCCGGGTATCTCTGACGCACCTTCCTGACCTGTGCTTTTGTGAGCCGTATCGGTTGTGACCTGCTAGGTCGGGTTGCAGAGGCGTTCGAAGGCAGTCAGAGGAAATCGCTCGGATTCGACCCCGGTTCGACCCGGGCCGCTCAGAGGCAGTCAGAGGCAGCGACCTCCGCAACTTGCCCTCCAGAGGCCCGAGTTGACGGGTGCGGATCATGGGTGGCGACTCTGGCGAGACCTCTGATTCGTCTTCGGTCGAGCCGTGATGGGAACGCCTGCCTTCCATCGGAGCCAGGTGTACGAAAGCCTCCAGGACCGGAAATCCTGGAGGCTTTGCTGGCACCGATTGGAGGTCGGTTCCGGACTCCACCCGTGGTTTTAGCGGGCCTGGGTGGCGTCTCTGTCCTTGCGGGACGGCTCCACAGTGGCACACAGCACCCACCAGACCGACTCACACCGATGGCTTCCTCACCCGCACGAGCGGCTGGGCCTTCGCCACCTGCCTCGATCTGCGGCTGATCTGATCCTGCTCGGCGACCTCACCGGCCGCTACGCGGCAGGCAGTTACAGCAGGCTCAGCTCCGATCGCCGGACCCTTGTCCTGCGCGAGGACCGCCAGGGTGCGGCCGAGCACGGTCACCGGATCACCGCGGCCATTGCCTGCCACGTGGCTCGCGCCGGCGGAAGCGTGGACGAGCTGGCGCAGTTGCTGCTGCATCCCGAGCACGAGGGTGGCCGGCACGCACGGCACATCGCTGTCCGCTCGGGTCAGTCGCGGGCTCTGGACTACATACGCCGGGTGTGGGCCAGCGCCTCGGATGCCGTCAGCGGCACGAGAGTGCTGGAGTCGCGCCACCATGCGCACGAGGTCCTCGCCGCGCTGCGCGACAGGATCGAGACAACGCCCTGGCGCGGGGAACGGGGGCGGACCGCGCTGCGGGTACTGCGGGCCCATCTGGACTTCGCCGAGATCGCGGGCGGCCCTCTGCACCAGGCCAGCGAGCGGCAGACCGCGGAGGAGGCCGGGATCTCGCGGACGGCCCTCCGGGTCGTCTATGAGACCGTCCTCAAACCGCGAGGCTGGTTGCGACGCCTGCGAGTAGGACATGGCCGCGAGGGCTCGACCTGGTACCTCGACGACGGCAGGACCGCCCGAGACGGCATTCCCGCTCCGCGGTCTCGTTTCCGGACCACTCAGTACCCCCCCGACCCGGCACTTGAGGACTGGCCCACCCCTGAGACAGGCGTGTCGGCCGACATCGATTCCACCGTCATCGGCCGTCTGATGGGCCACGACGCCTTCGCCCACCACGGTCTGGGCAGCGCCGCACTCTTGATCATCGGCGCGCTGCATGCCCGCCCGGCGCAGACAGCCGGCGAACTTGTCGGATCGTCCTCGGTCTCCCGCGCCACGGCCTACCGCACTTTGCGACGCCTGGCCAACCTCGGCCTCGTCCACCACATCGGTGAGACCTGGACCCTCGCACCCGGCGCCTTGGAGGGCTTCGGGAGCAGTACTCCGGCGTCCATGGACGCCGAGTGTGCCGAGCCGGCGCAGGGGTGGGATTCGCTTGCACAGCGGCATGGAACCACGGGCGTCGCGGCCCGGCGTAAGGCGCTTCACGCTACGGAGCGCGCGGCGTATCGCAAGGTGCTGGAGCGGCTGTCGGAGCACCGCAGCAAGGCTGTGGTGATCGTCCGCGAAGGGCGCCAGGTCCTTGTCCCGGCACCCCGGCCCGATGAGGTCACATCCACCTTGCAGGCCAGGGACGGATGCGTCCTGGATCCGGTCACCGGACGGCCCACTCCTGACTGGCGGATCGCGACCGACGGTCGGCTGATCCTCATCACCCCCGCCGACCAGCGCAGTTACGACGAACTGGCCGCCGCACATGCCGAAGCCCTCAGCGAATGGGAGTCCGCAGCATGAACCCACACCCCCCGAACACACCCCCGGACGGTGAACCACCGACCCCGCAGTCCCTGCGTCAACGGTACGAGTCCGGTTCCACCGTCGAGGAACTCATGGCTGCCAGCGGCCTGTCGTACGGCACTCTTCTCAACCGGCTGCGTGAGGCCGGGACCGTGATGCGCACCTCGTGGCAGACCCGCCGGATGCGAGCGGACCCAGAAGCGCGCCGACGTCTCGCGGCCCGTCTGCGGAACCTCTACGAGGAGCACGGAGCGACCCTCACCGAACTCGCCGCAGCGGCGGGTGAGTCGAGGATCGTTGCCCGGCGCCTGCTCATCGAGGCCGGCGGCACCGTGCGCACCACGAAGCAGACGGTGCGGATCCGTTCTGCGGCGCGTGCCGCCAGGCAGCAGAAGCTCGCTCTGTCTCTGCGGGCGCGCTACGAAGCTGGCGCCACCGTGCCCGCACTCGCCAAGGAGTGCAGCTACTCCGTCGCCACCGTCTACCGGCTTCTGCTCCAAGCAGACACCCGTATGCGTCCCCAGCACGACCACGGTCCGGCTCGCGCTCCACGGAAGCCGTCATGAGCACCCCCGGCATCACCGGTGCCGGCCGACATATCGGACAGGTCAAGAACCCGACCCACCATCCCAAACACAGCACTTGTGCTCGGGCGCCCCCGCCGTCGGACGACAGCCATAGCCCGACGTCAGCTCCGGCCCCCGATATGCGCGGAACAACACCCCTTCCAGATACAGGAGATCAAGGACACGTGAACGAGAACACCCGTCACAAGACCGTGGCCGCGGCCACCGGACGCGTCTGGGACGCGTTCGTCATCGTGGTCGGCATGCTCAAGGGCGGGACTGCCAAGACCACCTCCGCCTGGTTCATCGCTCGCTACTACGCCGTCGTGCTCGGCCTGCCCACCCTGCTTCTCGACGCCGACGCGTCCAGCCAGTCCGCCTACGACTGGTTCAAAGTCGCCCAGGCCGCAGGCTTCGAGATCCCCGGCAACCTGATGGTCGAGCGGTACCCGTTCGACGACATCGCCGAGTACATCCGTACCAAGCGCGCCGAGTTCGGCGCGATCGTGGTCGACGCCGGCGGCGGCAGCGCGAAGCTGTTCCACGAGGCCGTCACCGAGGCAAACCTCCTGCTCGTCCCCGTGGCCCCCACCAAGATCGAGCGCCGCAAGCTCGTAGCCACCTTCGACGAGGCCGAACGCGCCGCCGCCCGCAACCAGCGGGACGTCACCGCCCACGTGGTCATGGTCAAGGCCGACGACCGCACCAGCCTCCCCCGAAACGCCCGGGACAAGCTCCTGGAGCCTGCCCAGGGTGAGGGCATCGGACCCGACCGCGACGAACCCTTCCCGCTCGCCGACACCACCATCCACTCCTGGGTCCACTACATGGAGGCCTTCGGCGAGATCCCCACCGAACTGAGCGAATACACCAAGCTGATGAAGGAGCTGACGGCATGACGGACCGAATGAGGCCCCCGGCCCGCCGCACGAGCGGTCGCACTCTGGGCGGAGCCAACAGGGCGACCCCGCCACCCCCTCCCCCGGCCGCCGAACTCACACCCGAGCAATTCGCCGCCGAACAGGCCGCCGCCCAGCCCGAAGGCGGCCCCGCCGCCAACCTGCCGCAGCATCTCTCTCCATCCCACGCGCCCGGCGACTCAGCAGCGGAGGGCTCGGCCGAAACGACAATCGGATTGACACAGAGCGCCGCCCAGGCCGAGCCTCGCCGCCCCGAGCAGGAGCCTGCCGCCAGCCGACCCGCCCACCCAGCCGTTGTCACCCCCCAACCAGCTGATGCGCCAGCGGAGTTGAGGACGTCGCAGAGGGTCTCGGCCGACGAACCAGCAGCCTCCACTCAGCCGGCCGAGCCTGTTGCGCAGCACGGTCCACCCCACGTTGCATGGGCGCCTTCTGCCGCGCCCTCGTCCCGCGAAGTGGCGGTACGTACGACCGTTCCTCCGATGGCAGGCGGTACAGCGTTCCCTGTGAAAAGCGATGGTCCGGGGTCTCACCAGGAGCAGGACGCAGGACCGTATGAGGAGCCCGGCGAGGGAAGGCCGTATACCCACGGTCCCGGCCGCCCCAAGGACATCCCCGAGGCCGCTGTGGTTCTCAACCAGCGCATCATCGCTCGCGAGAGCCTCGACTCGTCGGTCCCCGCCGCGCTGAAGCTGAAGAAGCGGATCAAACGCTTCGCGTTGGACAACGAACTCGACCACCTGCCCATCGGCGACATCGTCTCGGTCGCCCTGGACGAGTGGCTCACCGCCCGCGGGTTCTGAACCCAACCGCAGTGAACGGGTTGGCCTCCCCACGCCCAGGGGGTGGCCGCCCCTCGCGCCGACATTCCAATAGCCCAATAGGCGGATAGCTATCCGCCTAGCCGGACCGAACGGAGCCGCTCTCGTGCCTGATCACTTCCCCTACGCCCGCAGACTGCGAGAAATCGCAGATGCGCTCGACGCCGAGCGCCAGCCAACCGATGACGTTCTTACGCCGCACCCGGACACTATGGCCGTCATCAGTAACCGGCACACCAAACGCGGTCAACTCAACTATGCCGTCCCCGAAGTTCTCCAGCTCCAGCACCGGATCCGCCGCTACAACGCCGATACCGATGTACCGCACGGAGACATCGTGACTCTGGCCCTCGACACTTGGCTCCGCGCAAAGGGCTACTCGCCCGACCTCGAACCGCCAAGAACAGGGGTTGTTTGACCAGCGTTCTCACTCCGGAAAGCATCGAGAGACCCATACTTCGCGGAGGCCTGGTGCGATCGAACGCGCGTCGCCCGTCGCGCGATGTTTGGACAGCACGGGGCCGAGGACGATCTGGATCAGGCCTTCTCTCCCTGCCCTTACCGATCAGGCTTGAGCCCCGGACACCGAGCATGGCCAGGGCGGCACCTCCGAGTGCTTCGTGAATCTCACTCCCGTGGCGTGAAGTCGTGGACAAGGCTCTGTGTCTTTCTGATGCCACTCAGGGTTACGTTGCCGCTTGATCGAACGACGAGTTGGTGCAGCGGGTATGGAATGAGGCGTACGCACGGTGCGCCTGCCGCGCCTTGCTCCAATCCGGAGACGACAACAAGGAAGAAGTTCTCCTCGGAGGCGGCACGCTCGAATTCTGAAGGCGTAAAGGTCACCGTGTCCTGCTCTGGCCCATACATGGTCTTGAGTTCGTAGAAACGGGACAGGCGGTCCACGGCATCCGCACCCAGACCGTGCTGTGCACGGAGATCTCGAAGCCACTGAGGTTCCGCTTCGGCCCCCAATACCTGGGCCAGGAACTGGATGGCCACAGCCTCTTGCTCGACCGTTGTGTAAGAACGCGGTACCGACTGTGAACTTGGTACCGCCGGTTCCGTCCGGGGGCGTGGCAGGGTGACCCCGGACTGGGCCCGCTCTTCCCCCGATGGGTGGATGACGCCAGGGGTTCCTGTCGTGATGCGGCCGTCGTCCACGAGGCGAAATCTCTCTGGATCGACGAGCTGTCGCCGCACCGTGGCAGGGCTGTTGACCGCTGGAACGGTGCCCGAAGTTCCCTGGCTTCTTCCCGTGGCAGGACGCACACTGGATCTGCCCTTGTCACCGGCTTGCGCGCGGCGTTCAGTGTGCTCCTCCTGGAGCGATACCAGCCTTTGCGCGATCTCAGCATCGGCCGCGGCTCTGTCCCTCTCCGCTTGTTCCTCGGCCAGGCTCAGCCGGACCGCCTCGCGCCCTTTCTCCGCCTCGTCGTACGCGGCCGCCCAGGCGTGGGCCACCTCCCTTCGTCCCTGTGCGAAGAGGGCGGCTACGGTTCGGCCCATCTCGGAGGCCCGACCCAAGGCGCGATTATCCACCGCGTACAGGCTCCTGGTCGGCAGGTCGAGCGCCGTGCCCATGTGCACCAGAACCGGTTCCGCGTCGAGCAGGTGAACGTGGCATTCCACTCGCGGCGCGACTCTCACTTCTACGGCGATGAGTTCGTCCCAAGACCCGTTGAGGGATCGCGCGATCGCGGACGCGTTGCGCTGTAGATCCTCGCGCAGCAGAGCAAGGGCTGCTCGTATCAACGAAGTGGCCTCCGGATCCACGGGCGCCTTGTCCGGAGAACAGGGCGTGATGTCCTGCGGCTTCACCTCATGCACGCGGAGTGGCCCGAGCAACGCCCGGAACTGTTCGAGTTCGGCTCCGGGCAGCCAGACCGGGACCTGCTCTCCTAGAGCATCGGCCAGCGCTGCGTCGACCGCGTAGACGGGCCGCTTGCTAAACCAACCGTGGCTGGTCCGCAAAGGCAGCCGTCCGAGGCGGGTGGCGTTCGCTTCCTCAGGTCGTGCCGTGGCCAGCCGGGCAAGTAGCTGTAGCGTCTGAAGCACGACGGCCTCGACCGTGCTGGCATCTGCCTCGGAGAGTTCTTGCCGTTTGGTCTCCTTGGCGATTTCTCTGATGACAGCGACGGCATCGTCCACACCGGGCTCTGGAACGCCAAGCGCCTTCCAGAACGCCTCGTCGTCGTCCAGGGCTGGGGCGAAGGTGCCCCAGCAGCCGAAGACCGCGAGTCCGCGGAAACAGTCCCGTGGCTTGCGCCACCCAGAGGTGGTGAGGACCAGCCCTGTTCCGCTGTTAAAGGCGCGGGTGATTTTTGCGAGCATGCCAGCCATTCGCCCGCGGTTCTCGGCGAGGCGTTCCGCCAGGGCCTGGTAGAGAATCCGGGCAGCCGGGTGATCATGCAAGCCGCTCCGGCTGCTCTGTTGTCGCAGTTCTCGCAGGCACTTGAGCAGGTCATCAACGCCAGCCTCACCGGTGACGCCGAGAGCGGTCAGCACCTCTCCCCGCTTACCCACCACTTCTTGCAGATCCTGGTGGAGGAACCCGGCCCCGTTGTCCCCGTAGACGGCGACAGTGCCGGTCGTCCGCTCCCGCAAGTCGGCTGGGGCGGTGGGCACCCCGTCCCGGTTGTCCAGCCAAGGCGTGTACTTGAGCTGCCACAGCCAGAAGGCGTCCGTCTCACCGAGGTCCACCCAGCCGTACGAGTCCTTCACTGCGCGGACCGTGGCGTGCTCGGAGAGAGTGCTCCAGGTACGTCTGAGTACCCGCAGGAGAGCGGCAGCCCTGCGTCGCCTCGCCAGCGCGTCCTGTTCCCGGGCAATGTCCCGCGCAACGGCCGCCAAGACGGGGCTGTCATATTCATGGAGGGTGAACGTAGCGCCCTTGGCCCGTAGATGGTCGCTGCGCTCCTTGGGGTGAGGAGTTTGGCTCACCCGCACGCCCTCGTTAGGGTACGAGCCGCTGTACCGGTGTTCGGCCTTCGGGTGCGCGCGAAGCCGGGGTGTCGTCGAGGCACCGAGCAACCGCAGGAACGCCTGTGCTCCCAGACCGGTGCCAGCGCCTCGCAGAACCTGGACATAGCGGGAACGCAGCCAGGAAAGTCCGCGTACCCGACCAGCGGCTAGCTCGAAAGTACCCTCGCGGTCCGCACCGTCCAGACCAGCCGGCAGATACGAGTCGGCAGGGGCGACCTCGACATCCTCGCGCTGCCCGTCAGATCCGTACCGCCGAGCCTTGAGGAGGATCGCCTTACCCACATCGCGGCCCAGCGCCACGCGTTCCTTCGCCGGCACACGCAGGAATCCGTCACGCAAGGCAAGCAATTGCCCGTCATCCAGGCTCAATGGGCCGTTGTCACGGCGGGCACCACGGGCCGCGAGCCGCCGAACGGCCGGCACCGGATCCTCGCCGGTGACAAAAACACCCCTCTCGCCTAGCCAATCACGGACCCTGCTCGACTCGGCCGTAGGCACCAGATAGGCCTGGTGCAGGACCCGGCTGAATCCCAGAGCTGCGGAGAGACCACGAGCCTGGTCCGTGAAGACGATCGGGGCGTCGGCGCCCGGGACGGAGTATCGCTCCCCGTCGACGTCAACCAGCCACCGCAGCCACAAGAGCGGGATCGCCTCATCGACCCCGATAGCCGTCGCGGCGAGGGCGACTGTGGCCTCCGGTGTACGGGACGTGTCATTGAGCAGTTTCAACGCGTCCTGGACACCGACGTTCGCTGGCGCCGCGCCGCCGTTCTCCGCCCAGTCCTCCAGAACATCGCGCCACCGGCCACCGGCATCCCGTGCCAGCTCCGGCAGGATTGCTTCGCGTTCCACCACACCGGCGATCTCAGCCTCGGTGAGCACGCCGATAAGTGCCGCGTCCGCCACAGCGAGGTGCGAGAGACCAAGGCTGCGGCCTTCCCCAGGCATCAGCAGACGTAGTTCGTGTGACACCTTCGCTCGGGCCCGGTCCAGCAGGAGTTTCTCCAGGGCGGATTCAGGGCTTTTGGTCTGCTGAACGTCACCAGGTAGCGGCACGCTCTGCCATGCCTCCGCCGGATCCTGCCGGAACTGCCGAATCACCGCCGCCGCCCAGAGATCTGCAACCAAGGGGCACAGGGCAACGTTCCAGTCGGTGTCATTCAGCTGCTGACGGCTGGGGTTGGGGTCGAACTGCGCGCTCACACAGACGGGTACGCCCAATTCCATGACAGGAAGCCCTACATGCAGGCGCCCAGGCGCCGCATGAAGGGCGGCCTCCACGCCGTGCTGTGGCAGGGCGACAGCGAGCGTTGTTTCGTCGCCAACGGCCTTGCGCGTTCGGCTTACTCCTTCGGGGCTCTGGATGACTGCATGGCTCACACTCCAGGACTCGCCATCCGTAGCACGTGCCGTCCTCGTCGTGACCGTGGTCGCGACACCGCCCACCGCTGCCTCGTGGTGCTGTGCCTCACCCCATTGCAACGCCAGCTCGCGCCGGGCGCTGCAGTCCTCATCCGTGTGGATTACCGTACGGACGCGGTCGAGGAACAGCAGCGCCCCGTCTCCCCAGTCGTCGAGCCACTCGTCCACATCCTCGCTGGCGATGAGTCCAGGCTCTGCGAAAGGCATCCGCAGAACGGTCCAACCGTCGTCGGCCACAGCCTTGGGGATCGGGTAGGGCTCCGGGACAGCCACGTGCGGATCACCGATCCGCACCCGGTAGTCGCAGCAGTACACCTCCAGTACGGGCGAGAGCCGTCGCAGAGTCATCAGCCCGATCCCGAAGCGGCCCGTCGAGTCGGGATCCTCGGCTTTGCTGGTCAACCAGGGCATGGCCAGCGCCATGACGTCCGGCAGCTGCACCGGACTCCCGTCATGAGCGACGAGCAGCTCTGTGTCACGTACGAGAATCCGAACCTGAGAGGCCCCGAGGTCATCGGCGTTCTGCACGATTTCCGACAACCCCTGCAGACGGTCGGTGGACAGATCCCCACCGTTCTCACGCTGACGCTCCAGGCCGTACCGCATCTGCCCGGGCAACCTGGCAAAGAGTTCACCCAACTTAGCGACCGCGGCATGCGTCGCATCCGCTCCTTCAGGCTCAGGTATATCCGCCGCGCCAGCCAACCCCTCCATGTCAAAGAGCTTCTCCGCAGCGCGAACCGCCCGCTCAATCGCCCCCGTCATCCCGCCCCCAGATCGGCAGCTCTCAGCCTACGAGCGTAGATGGTCCGCCCCGATCTAAACGGACAATGTCGCGTTCCGTCTCCGCGCGCTCGACCTACTCACGCAGTGCAGCGATCCAGGCAGCCTCCGGCCGTTCGGCCTTCTCTGCGGCCTACACCCAGCGCCTCAGCGTCTGGCAGCGATGCGCGCATCCATGGTGTGGCCAGGGGGCCATATCGTTCCGAGCAATGCTCATGACTTGTGGAGTGGCCTCGGATTGGAACGCGACGGACATACCTTTCGGAGTGATCGACTTCTGGTCATCGAGTAGGACCGCATAGCAGCACGGGTCGGGAAGGCACGCCCGTGCTCAACGTATTGAATGCCGACGGCTCCACCGAAACCGGCTCTCTGATGGACGACATCGTCCGCGAGGGCGCGAGGCGGCTGCTGGTCACTGCTCGGGAGGCCGAAGTCAACGCCTACATAACCGAGTTGGGCGATCAGCGTGACGCGGCAGGTCAGCGGCTGATGGTCCGCAACGCTACCCCCGGGAACGCGCGTGGCCGCCGGATCAGTGGAGGGGAAGGCGCCGCGGGTCGACGAGACGACCGGTGAGTGCAAGCAATTCCCCTCGAAGATCCTGCCTCCTGGTGCCGTCGATAAGTGATCTCCACCAGTACGCCGAGGCGCAAGCCTGCCCGGCCCATCTCGCCGCGGCACGCTCCCAGCACGCCTCTTCGCCTACCAGCTCAGCACGGTGTAGTAACCCGTTCCTACTGGCCCGCCGCCGAAGATCCTGTCGTGCCTCTTACTCGACTCCACGGCTGCACCAACCACCTGTGAACGACGCCCCACACCAGGTGCGGGACGTGCAGGATCTACTTCTCAGCGCGGATGCCGGCAGGTTCTACGTCCCATCCGGACCTGCCGACGGCTGAGCATCCGCCAAGTCCGCATCTCCTGCCACGATGACCTTGCCGAACAGCCACACCAGACGTGTTGCCCGCACTGTGCCGAGCGCCATGGCCAGCTCCGCGAGCCAGTGCACCCCGCGCGTGTCCCTCTCCGTAATGTCCAGAACCGTGGCCAACAGGCAGAGCCCCGAGACCACCAGAGTCGCCCCCAGGATGCTCACCCAGTTCCGTCTGAACTGCGGGCCCTGCATCGGATGTGTGCGCAGCGTCCGCATCCGCTGTCCGGTGGACGCGGCGTATTGAGCGATCGCCGCAGTGATGAAGCTGCCGATGATGGCTGCGACTGTCGCCGTCGCCGTGTAGACGTTGACGCGCTGCTCCCGCGCCGGCCAGCCCAGTACATCGCCTCTGCCGGTGATCAGCACAATGCCCAGATGCGCGCCGGTGATCACGAACGCGACAATCCAGTCCAGGCGCGGCCGCCCCACCCATCGGACCCACAGCCAGTCCAGCACCGCTTACTCACCCCCTGAGCTGCCGCTCAGGCTAGCGGTCGGTACTGGCAGGCTTCTTGCAACTCCTGCGCGTGCGTGCGCGCAGCTCCGAAGACAGCGTTGACCGCGAACTGCAGGTCCACCGACCGTCCATCGGTGAATGCGACCGGCACATCGCACTGGGCGGTGATGCGGTGCTCCAGAAAGTCGAGCGGCTCATACTCCAGGGACTGCCGGTGCGGGTCGCGGATCGCGACCTGCCCGTTGACGGAGCGCACCACACCCGACTCGTCCATCCATTCGTCGAGGTCGGGGATGAACTGCAGGACATCACTGCGTAGTTGGGTCGCGGCCCGGTTTCTGCGAACCAGGCTGAGGCGCCCTCCGCGCCTGGGGACTCGCAGACTGAGAGTGATGGCAGTGTCGGGGTGCCGCTGCCCGAAGCTGCGGAGCGAATGCCCCAGCTCGGATTGCGCGTTCAGAGCTCCGACACTGTCCGCCGGGGCACCCTCCAACTGCACGGTCAGCTCCGACACTGCTTCTATGCGGTTCAGTTTTTCGCGAGCCCGCGCATGGATGACCGGCTTCAAAACGACCTCACCCCACGGGAGTCCAACGCCGTTCAGCCACTTGGTGATGGCGCTGACCCGCGGTGCGGAGAAGCCGCCATGGAGGGTACCGATGATGTTCCCGTATGGCAGGAAGCAGAGGGTCGTCACGTGCACGACATCGGTGCCGGCCGCGAGCCGCAACGCTTCAATGGTGCCGTTGCTGTGATCGAGTTGGTGAGGCACCTCTCCAGTGATCTTAGCGAGGAGGAGATGATCCTCGGAGGTGGCCGCATCGACGGCCCCGATCAGCCGATCTTCACCACTCTGCACACTGCGTTCGTCAGGCGGTGCGGCCGAGATGCGGCCGAGGAAGCCCCGCCAGTCCTGAGGCTCCATGCGTGGCTGGTGGTTCTTGGCCTCGACGATCTCGAAGAAAAATACTGTGCGCTTGCGCATCGTTCCGGCCATTTCGCCTCCCCCTACTGCTGGCATGGCCCACATGATCGTAGGCACATTTCCCGAGGATCACCGAGCACCGTCCACAGATGGCCGAAAGCTACAGCCTGAGATGCGCCAACTACCGTGCGCGCAAGGGGAGTTTCACGCCCCAGGCCTTGTATGCGGCCTCCGATCTGGCAAGGTGATCGATCATTGGATTAGTTTCGAGAAGCCGTGATTCTCCGCCTCAGGCCAGTAGCACCGGCACACGTCGTACCGACGAGCGGATCCGGCTGCGAAAGGTGCGTGAACGGCGGTGGCGGCAGTAGGCGGCCCGGCGACCCCCAAGCCCGGCCAGCACCAGCCGAAGCGCTGGTACCAAACTCGGCCATCCCCCTTTCCGTGGGAGCAGGCGGCTCTTGACCACATCAAGCAGCGGATGCCGGTCACTGCCCCGAACTACTCGTGGTCGACCTTCTCCTTCACTGCCATGAGCGGCCGCATCAATGAGTGCGACCTGCTCATCGCAGTACCCCGGGGCCTATATCTGGTCGAACTGAAAGGGCACCCCGGCCGGGTCGCGAACAGCGGCGACACCTGGAGCTTCCACGCCCCCGACGGCCGGATCCGTACGATCCGCAACCCTCTGCACCTCACCGACCTCAAGTCCAAGGAGCTGAAATCCCGGCTCCAGGAAGCGGCCCGCGAGCTCTACCCGAGCCTCCGCGTCCCCCGTATCGACCCGGCCGTCTTCCTCTCCGACCCTCTACTCCAGAGCGAATTGGACACAGTTCAGCGCACCCATGTCTACGGACGTGACGGCGTCCGGAGCGGACTCCCGGGGATCTGGGACGAGTTCCTCAGCCTGCCGCCGGAGCGCGAGAACTGGCGGGTCAGGGAGGACTTCACCCGGAACCTGCCCGAGTTGATGAAGAAGATCGGGGTGCGGGCATCGACCGCTCACCTCGACTTCGGCGACGGCTGGAAGCTCGCCTCCCGCCCTCTGGACGCGGGCCCCACGTGGGAGGACCGGCTCGCCGAGCGCAAGGAGATGATCCACGAGGAAGGCCGGGTCCGGGTCTATCTCGTCGAGCAGCAGGCGAGCGAGGAAAAGCGGCGTTCTACGAGCCGTGCCGCCGAGCGCGAGTATCAGGTGCTGCAGGGCATCGCCCACCGAGGTATCGCCCAGGCCGTGGCCCTGCGCCAGCATCAGGGCGGCCCCGCTATCCTCTTCCGCCACCGGGAAAGCGATCTGCGGCTGGACAACTACCTTGCCGTGTACGGCGCGAAACTGACTGAAGCGGTACGCCGTGACATGGTGCGCCAACTCGCCGAGGCCGTCCGCTACGCCCACCGCCGCTCGCTCTATCACCGTGCGCTGGCGGCCCGTTCGGTATACGTCAGCGCACGCGAGAGCGGCAGCGACCCCGTTCTGCGAATCATCGACTGGCAGGCGTCCGCCCGCGACTTCGACACCACCTCACTGCGCTCGCTGGGCGAGAGTTCCTTCACTGGGGAGCACATCGAGGACGCCGCCCAGTGCTACCTCGCACCCGAGACCGACGCCGACTACCCGGACCCGGTGGACCTCGATGTCTTCGGCATCGGCGCGGTGGCGCATCACATTCTGACCGGGATGCCTCCCGCAGAGACCCGTACCGCGCTCAAGGAGCGACTCACGGCCGACGGCGGACTGCACATGTATGCGGTCAGCGACGCCATGGACGCCGGACTCGACGAGCTGGTGTACGCCGCCACCCGAGCCTCCGTCGACGATCGGCTGGACTCGGCCGACGCCTTCCTCAAGCAACTCGATAATGCCGAACAGGCCAGCGCCGCCCAGGCCGTCGCTGTGGAGGCCGACCCCCTCACTGCCACCCCCGGTCAGGCCGTCGACGGCGATTGGACCGTCGAGCGAGTCCTCGGCTCGGGTGCCACGGCACGTGCGCTGTATGTGACACGCGTTACCGAGGACGAGCGCGGCACAAGGGCGGCGGAAGAGCGGGTCCTCAAGGTCGCCCTGGACGCAGACAAGAACGAGCGTCTCGCCTCCGAGGCCGCAGCCCTTCAACAGATCAGCAGCGGACGCATCGTCAAACTGTACGAAGGTCCGCGGACCATTGGCGGCCGGACCGTCCTCGCTCTGGAGTACGCGGGCCCCGAAACACTCGGCCAGCGGCTGGCCAGCCATGGGCAGCTGGGCTACGAGGAACTGGCGTCCTTCGGCGAGGACCTTTTCACCGCGCTGGACGACCTTGCGGCCAGAGGTATGCGCCACCGCGACCTCAAGCCTTCCAATCTCGGGATCAAGGTCCGGGACGACGACGAGCAGCAGCTCGTGCTGTTCGACTTCTCCCTGGCCAATGTCTCCGATCGGGACATCAAGGCGGGCACCCGCGGCTATCTCGATCCGTTTCTGGGCGATGCACGGCGTCCTATTTACGACGACTACGCGGAGCGGTACGCCGCCGCCGTCGTCCTGCACGAGATGGCCGCCGCCGAGCGCCCCATGTGGGGCAACGGCGCGGACGATCCGCTCACAGCGCTGAAGGACGAGCTTCCGCTGCTCGCCGCCGACGCCTTCGTGGGGGTTTTGAGGCCCGGTCTCGAAGCATTCTTCGAGCGGGCCCTGCACCGGGACGTCAACCGCAGGTTCGAGTCGCTGCGGCAAATGCGGGACGCCTGGCGGGCGATCTTCACCGAGGCCGACCGCACCCAGCCTCCGCCGACCACCGACACCGTCTCGATACTGGGGGCCGGCGGGCTGCCGGAGGGGCTCTCCGAGGACGACATCCGGGATCTGTACGCGGAGAGGGCGAAGCTCGGAACGACCCTCAGGGATGCAGGGCTGACCGAGCGGGCGGCGGCTGTGGCCGAGGAACTCGGCGCGGTGACAGTCCGCGAGCTACTGGATGTGCCGTTGCCCCGCTTCCGGGGCAAGCGCGGGATCGGCGCGGTCGTCAAGAAGGAGCTCAACCGACGACACCGTCAGTGGACGTCTGCCCTGCGGCCGAGGAAGCCCAAGGCCGTGGCCGTGCCGGTACAGCCCACGGTGCCAGCGGCGGACGACATGCTCGGCGCCGAGCATGAGGCCCGGCAGAACGTGGAAAGGCTCGCCGCGCTCCTCAACCCGGTATTGGCCGGCCGCAAGGACAACAAGCGGCCGCAGGTCGTCGCGGCCTGGCTCGGGCTCGATGGAAAAGCGGAGCCGGGCGCCTGGCCGACCAACCGGCAGGTTTCGGAATCGGTCAAGGCCTCCGAGTACACGGTCTCCAGGCACCTAGGATCGGCGATCGGCGAGTGGGCCTCTGCGGACTGGATGACCCTCCTGTGCGGTGAGCTGGTGGAAGCCGTCCAGGATGCAGGACGCGTGATGACCGCCCGCGAACTGGCCCGGGTGCTCAGCGCGGGTCATGGCTCCGAGAGCGAATCCACCGAGGGCACGGAGGCCGCCGCGCTCGCCGTCGTACGAGCCGCTGTCGCCGCCGAGACCCTCCTCACCGGCCGCGACGAGGACCATGAGCCCCGGCTCGCGCAGATGCGGCGGCGAGGGCGTCTGATCGTAGCCCTGGAGTCGCTGGACGGCTCCGACGATCCGACTTCCGATGAACTCGCCGCATACGCCATAGAGTTGGGCGAGGCCGCCGAGAAGATCGCCGCCGCTACACCGCTGCCGGACCGCGCCGCGACGCTCCGTGACCTGCGTGCAGTGCGCACACCGGAAGGCATGGACCCGCTCCCGGACGCCCGGCTCGTCACCCTGGCCGCAGCGACTTCGGTAGGTGCCGCGGCCTCGCCCCGACTTGAGCTGTACCCCCGGACATTGGAGCTGTGGCGGGCTCTTCAGATCTCACAGGCCGCGGCGGGTGTACGACGCGAGGTCGGCATCAGCCTGGAGGGGCTGCTGGCTCGGTTGCGTTCCCGCTTCCCCGAGATGGTGCTGGGCAAGCCCACGTACATCGAGGTCGAGGACGCGCTCAAGAAGGCTGGCTTCCCGCTGACGTACGAGACGGCCGAGGCGCGCTTCAAGCCTCCAGTGCCGGTCTCGGCGGTGACCGGCAGCAGCTGGCTGTACTCCTCCACCGGCACGGTGACCGGAGCCTCTCGTGCGCTGGCGGCGGGAGCCGCCGCCGGGCGCGAGCCGTCGTTGCTGCTCGCCGCGAAGCTCGACTCCGCAGTACGGGAGGGCGGTTTCCTCGCACTGAACGTGCACGTCAAGCGGTTACGGGGTGAGACGGGTTCGGTTGCGGACGCGGTGGCCGAGGCATTCCCGGTCGTACCGGTGAGCCTGGCACGGGTCTTCCTGGAGGAGTTCCGGGCGCTGGCGGGAGAGCACGGCACGGACTGGTCCAAGGTGCTGGGCGCGGACACCCGGTACACAAGGAGCGGCGAACTCCCCGGCGGGCTGCGGTCGTTCGTGGTCCGGGTCTGGCCTCGCGTCGCTGCGCAGTTGGAGAAGACGGCTTCGCGGGAGCCGGGGACAGTGTTGTTCGTACATACATCTGGGCTGCTCGCGCACTACTACGAGGCGGGTGGGCACGACCTGCTGGTCGGCTTGCAAGCCGGTGCGCGCAAGCCAGGCGGGCGACCGCACGGACTGTGGTTGCTCACCCCTTCGCACAATCCGCAGGGCGGACCGGAGCTGGACGGTCGCACGGTAGAGATAACCGGCGGCGACGCGGAACGCGTGGTACTGACCGAGGGCTTCCTGAAGGACTTGGCCACCATCTGGGCCGCACATCGAGAGGGTTTGGGACAGTGAGCGCACGCGGTAGCGGCCAGGATGGATTACTGAAGGACCTCCGCAAGCAGGTCGCGCTCCTGGAGGACGACTTGCGGGCGCGCAGCGACTCGGAGGAGGAGTACCGGGACAGGCTCGCAGACGAGTACGCGCGCGCCTGCGCCGCCGGGCGGACAGCGGCCATGTACGAGGCATGGCGCGACGAACGGGTCATGCAGGTCGCGGCAGCGTGGGTGCTGGGATGCGTCTTCGTCCGATTCTGCGAGGACAACGGGCTAATCGCGCGTCCGTGGCTAGCAGGTGTCGGCGAGCGGCTCAAGGACGCAGAGGACCACGACACGGCGTTCTTCGCCGCGAACCCGGAAAAGAATGACCGTGACTGGATCATCGCGGCGTTTGATCATCTTGCTGGCACCAACCCGACGGTGGCGGGGCTCTTCGACCGCGTGCACAACCCATTGTGGGAGATCTCGCCTTCGTATGAGGCAGCAACGGCGTTATTGAAGTTCTGGCGGCGGGTTGGTTCGGGCGGCGAGATCGTGCACTCGTTCGTGAACGAGGACTTGGACACTCGATTCCTGGGTGACCTATATCAGGATCTGAGCGAGCACGCGAGGAAGACGTACGCGCTGCTCCAGACCCCGGTGTTCGTGGAGGAGTTCATCCTCGATCTGACATTGGAGCCGGCGGTGAAGGAGTTCGGCCTAGAGCCCGTCGTCTCCCTTGTCGACGGGCACGGCATCGTACGGGAACTCCCCGCAGGCCTGCGCACGATCGACCCGGCGTGCGGCTCTGGGCACTTCCTGCTGGGGATGTTTGAGCGGCTGCTGGAGAAGTGGCGCGACTTCGACAAGGGCGCGGATGACTGGACGCTGATCCGGCGGGCGCTGGATGCAGTGCACGGGTGCGACAAGAACCCGTTCGCAGTGGCTATCGCGCGGTTCCGGCTGATGATTGCCGCGCTCAAAGCGGCGGACGCGAAGCGGCTGGACACGGCTCCCGGGTTCCGGATCAACCTGGCCGTGGGGGACTCTTTGCTTCACGGACGCGGAGCCCCAGGGGTTCGCCAGGGGCTGTATTCCGATCATGAGCAGTTCTTCTACACCACCGAAGACATATACGACTTCACGAAGAGTTGCGACCTACTCGGGAGAGGTTCGTACCACGTTGTAGTCGGCAACCCGCCTTACATCACAGTAAAGGATAAGCAGGAAAACCTGGCCTACAGGGAACGGTACGACACGTGCGCAGGAACGTACGCGTTGTCGATACCGTTCGCGCAGCGGATCTTCGAGTTAGCGGTGCGCACCAGCGGGTCAGAGCGCGCGGCAGGATTTACGGGCCAGATCACGGCAAACTCCTTCATGAAACGCGAGTTCGGAAGAAAACTGATCGACTGGTTCCATCAAAAAGTTGACTTGACACATGTCATCGACACTTCCGGCGCCTACATTCCGGGGCACGGGACGCCAACGGTTATCTTGGTTGGGCGAAATCGCACGGCCTACCAAGAAGATTTAGTCCGTACTGTCATGGGAATACGCGGCGAACCCTCGCAGCCGGATGACGCATCAAGCGGTCTCGTCTGGTCCGCCATTTATCAGCAGATCGATCAACCTGGCAGCGAGAGCGAATGGGTCTCGTCAGTCGATTCTGCACGTAATCAGCTCGCAGAGTATCCATGGTCCCTAAGCGGTGGCGTGGCTGGGGAAATCGCCGAGGAGATCGCATCAGGACGGCAGAAGCTGGGCTCCAGGGCTACCAGCATCGGGCGAACCACAGCAACTGGCGCCGATGATGCCTTTTTCCTCCCGGACGTAAGTACCGCACGACGCCTCAGGGACCATTCGGCAATTCGAACGCTGATCACGGGTGACGTCGTTCGAGATTTCAGATTCACAGATTCGGTCGCAGTTCGTAACCCTTATTCAGGCCCAGAAAACCGACAGACCATCAATTCGGACCACCATCTCATCAAACACAGTTTATGGCCCTTCCGAACTCAATTATCGAAGCGCGTCATCTTCGGCAAAACTATAATCGAGAACGGTTACCCTTGGTATTGCCATCTCGAGAACTATTCGAGCAAGCTCACAACCCCGAAGGGAATATCTTTCGCCTTCGTTGCCACGCATAATCACTTCACTCTCGACACCCAGTCGCGCTTATTTAATCGTTCCGCGCCGGTGATCAAACTGCCGGATAGTGCGAGCGAGGACGAGTACTTGGCACTGTCGGGAGTACTCAATTCGTCGGCAGCATGCTTCTGGCTCAAGCACGTCTGCCACGACAAGGGTAGCCAGTCCGGCACCGGTGGCTTCATGCACGATGAATGGGAACGCTTCTACGAATTCGCCGGGGCTAAACTTCAGGATTTCCCCCTGCCCGACCGGCTTCCTCTATCCCTCGGCCGCATCCTCAACTCTCTCGCTCAAGACGTCGCCATTCACGAGCCCTCGGCCATATGCGCCGCGGACGAGCCGCCCACGCCCATCCGCCTCGATGCCGCCCGGGACACCTGGACCCGCGCCCGCCAGCGCATGGTCGCCCTCCAGGAGGAGCTCGACTGGGTGGTGTATCACTCCTACGGACTCCTCGCTGACGACGAGGTAGCCCGACTTACAGCCTCCTCGCTCAGCACCATTCCCCAAGTGAGCCTCGGAGAGCGGGCATTCGAGATCGTATTGGCTCGGAAGCAAGCAGCTGGCGAGGCTGAGACTGTGTGGTTCGGGCGGCACGGCTCCACCCCCATCACCGAGATCCCAGCCCACTGGCCGGACTGGTACCGGGATATCGTGCAGGCCCGCATCGACACCATCTCCGCCCGCCACGACATCGCGCGCATCGAGCGTCCCGAGTGCAAGCGCCGCTGGGCCACTGACCCCTGGGAAAAGCAGGAGAAGGCCGCTCTGCGGACCTGGCTACTCGACCGGTGCGAGAACAAGTCCCTCTGGTTCCACATCCTCAATGACTTCGAGCAACCCCGCACCCTCACCATCGGCCAGCTCGCAGACGAACTCGAAAGGCTCCCGTACGCGGACGCGATCCGCAACACTGCTTCGCTTTACGCCGCCCATCTTGGCAAGCCGAACCTCTCCCTCGCCCAAGTCCTCCAAGATGTGGTCGACGCGGAGCACGTGCCCTATCTCGCCGCGTACCGCTACAAGGACACCGGACTTCGCAAGCGCTCGCAGTGGGAGGACGTCTGGGACAAGCAGCGCAAGGAGGACCGCACCGGCGAGCACCTCGACATCGCCGTACCCCCCAAGTACGCCTCCGCGGACTTCACCAGGCAGTCCTACTGGTCGAACCGCGGAAAGCTGGACGTCCCCAAAGAGCGCTTCGTGTCCTACCCGGACGCGAACCCGGACTCCGACCCGACCCTCCTGCTCGGCTGGGCCGGCTGGGACCAACGCGACCAGGCCACTGCCTTGCTGAACATCGTCACCGAGCGCCGCAAACAGCAGGACTGGCCCGCCGAGCGCCTCGCACCGCTGCTCGCCGGAATCGCGGAACTGATGCCGTGGCTTCGGCAGTGGTTCGGAGACGCGGACGACGAGTGGGGCGAGGAGTCGGCAGCCGAAGAGTTCCAGAGCTTCCTGGACGGGGAGTTGGCACGCGAACAGCTCACCCCAGCCGCACTCACCGACTGGCGTCCAGCGAATGCGACCCGTGCACGCAAGACGAAGAAAACGGCAACGACGGCCATGAAGAAGGCGACGGAAGACGATGAGTAACAGTGGCAGCGACCTCTACCTCCGGGACGTGCTGGACCTGCCTGAGTCCGTGCTCGCCGGGTCATTCAAGGTCGAGCTGTCCGGCGGCTTCGATCAGACCGCCGAGCGAGTGCGCGAGTATGTGGTCACCCCGCAGCTGGAACAGTCCCTCCGTCGGGCGCTGAAGATCGTTGAGGCGTCCGTGCGTGCGGGGTCGTCCAACGCCGCGTATCTTCACGGCTCGTTCGGCTCCGGCAAGAGCCACTTCATGACCGTGTTGCACGCCATCCTCTCCAACGCCCCGGCCGCCCGCACCAAACCCACACTCCAGCCGATCATCGCGGACCACGACACATGGCTGCGGGACCGGAAGTTCCTGATGGTGCCGTTCCACCTGGTCGGCGCGACGGACCTCGACTCAGCGATCCTCGGCGGCTATGTCGCCACGGTTCGGCGGCTGCACCCGGACTCACCTGTGCCGCCGGTCTACCGGGCGGACGCGATGTTCGACGACGCCCGCCGCCAGCGGGTGTTCTTCGCGGACGACGCGCAGTTCGTACGCTGGCTCGGTAACCCCGCGCTGCCGGAGGAAACGAATACCGCCCCACCACAAGCCGCCGACGACGAAAGCGACCTAGAGGACCTCGACGTCAAGGAGGCCCCGAAGGTCTGGACCCCGGCCCTCCTCGACCTCGCCTTAACATCCGCCCCCGGCGAGCAGGTCCGCGACTGGCTGGCGTCCGCACTGCTCTCCGGCCCGTACTCCTCGTACTCCCGTGGCGCGCTCGGCGCGAAGAACGCCTTTCTGCCCCTCGAAAACGGGCTGGACACCATCAGCCGGCACGCCAAGTCCCTTGGATACGACGGCCTGATCCTGTTCCTCGACGAGCTAATCCTCTGGCTCCAGGCTCATCTGCGTGAGCGGACCTTCGTCAATGACGAGGTCAACAAACTGGTCAAGCTGATCGAGTCCGGTACGGGTGGCCGCGCGCTGCCGGTCGTCTCCTTCATATCCCGCCAGCGCGACCTGTCCGAGCTGATCGGCTCGGACGCAGTTGGCGCGGAGGCCAAGAACCTGGAGCAGCAGGTCAAATACCTGGCGGGCCGTATCGATCCAATCAGCCTGGAGGACCGCAACCTCCCGGAGATCATCAAGGAGCGGGTCCTCAAGCCGAAGGACGATGCCGCCAAGGCCGTACTTGAAGCGGCCTTCGCCCGGGTCGAGACATCCAACCAGTCAGTACGCGATGTGCTCCTAGACGCCAACGGCGCCACCCATGCCGACTGGGCCGACTTCAAGGCCCTTTACCCGGTCTCGCCCGTCCTCCTCAACGTCCTGGTCGCGCTCTCTGGCGCTCTCCAGCGCGAGCGCACCGGCCTCAAGCTGCTCCAGCAGATGCTCTACAAGAGGCGCGAAGACATGAAGGTCGGCGAGTTGATCCCGCTGGGCGACCTGTGGGACGTACTGGCCGAGGGGATGGGAGAGGCGTTCACGGACCGGCTGCGCAGCGAGGCGGAGGCGGCAACTCGCTTCCACGGCAAGGTGACGGAGCATCTGCTGCAGAAATACGGCTCCCCGGACGACACCAAGTTCAAGGCCGACGACCGGTTCGTCAAGACGATGCTGCTCGCCTATCTCGCCCCTGAGGTGCCGGCCCTCGCCCGGCTGACCGGGCCGCGCCTTTCCGCGCTCAACCACGGCTCGATCCGCTCCCGCACCGGGCAGGAGGACCGGATCGTGGTCAAGCGGATGCAGGAGCTCCAAGCACAGTTCCCCGGCGAGCTGCGCAGTGACGGCAACGACGTGGACCCGGTGTTCACGCTGCATCTGTCCGACCTGGATGTGGAACCGATCCTGGACAGCGTCGGCGAGAAGGACACTCTCGGTGCACGCAAGCGGTGGGTGCAGGAGTGGCTGTGGCGGGAGCTGGTGATCGCCGACAATGGCACGCTCGTCGCCGACCGCGAAATCGTCTGGCACGGCACCCGGCGGACGGCCGAGTTCGTCTTCGAGAACGTGCGCGATACGCAGATCCTCCCCGACACACAGTTCGAGCCGTCCGCGCCGGACCGGATCCGTTTCGTCATCGACTATCCCTTCGACGATGACGACAAGGGCTTGCCCAGCGCGGACGAGAACCGGGTCTTCCGGTTGCAGCGGGAGAAGCCGGATGCGCCGACCGTTGTATGGCTGCCGTCCTTCCTCTCCGCTCAGCGGGGGACCCAGCTCGGCCGGCTCCTGAAGATCAACTACCTGCTGGAGCGCGACCGGTTGAAGGACTTCGCAACCCATCTGTCCTCCGACGACCAGGTACGTGTCAAACATCAGTTGGAGGCGCAGCGCGAGACCCTCGTCTCGCAACTGGGTCAGGTGCTGCACCAGGCGTACGGGATCGCCAAGGCCAACGAGACCGACCTTGGGGCCCAGGTCACCGAGGGGAAACACGTCCACTCGCTGTATGCCGGACACGTTCCGCAGCTCCAGGGCGGCGGCGTCTTCAAGTACAACCTGCTGAAGCTCGCCGATGGCCTGCTGGACGCGATGTATCCCAAACATCCGAACTTCGACCGCCAGGAGAGCCGCAAACCGGTCACTCCCGCGAAGTTCAAGATGGCGTACGGGTGGATCGCGAAGGCTATGGACGACGGCTCGCGCCGGGTCGTCGTCGACGGCCGCGAACTGACGGATGTGGCGCGGATCGTGCATCCCTTGGAGTTGGGTGAGGTGCACGACGGGCCGCTGAACGTCTCCACGGACTGGCGCCGTCACATCGACCAGCAGGCGGCCAAGCACGGCGCGAAGGGCGACTTTCCGGTCGAGGACATCCGCACCTGGATCGCCGAGCTCGGCTGGACGGGCCTTGACAAGCTGGTCTCGAACCTGGTGATCGCGACGTACGCGCTGCTCTCCGACCGCTCCTGGATCTACCGTGGCAAGGCCGAACAGGCCCCTGCGCTCGATCAGTTCGGTCCCGGCTGGGCACTGCGGGCGCAGGAGCGGCCCAGCGAGGACGAGTTCACAGCGGCGCACACGCGGGCCGCCGCGCTGTTCGGCACGAGCGTGCCGCAGGTGCTGTTCACCAGGAATGTCAACGCGCTCGCGTCGGATGTTCGTGCGAAGGCCGAGGAGCGCGAGGCTGCTGTCAATGGGCTGCGGCGCGCACTGACCCGGTACCGAAGTGCCCTCGGCATCAGCGGGGAGGCGCTGAGCGCCCGCGAGCAGTCGGTGCGGGACGCTGCCGATCTGCTGGCGCGGATCAAACAGAACCTAGAGGCGACACCGCTCGCGCGGGATCTGGCGGCTGCGACATATCTGAGCACCGATGTGGTGCTGGCCAAGACGATGTCCTCGGCACAGCGGGTATTGGAGGCGCTGGAGCGTACCGACTGGGATCTCATCGACAGCGTACGCAAGTACACCGGGCGCGGGGACGGTCTCGCCGACCGGTCCGGGCTGCTGCTCGCCGAGATCGCGGACGCGGCAGGGGCCGACGAGTTCGACACGGATCTGGCCCCGGTACTGAGCAGCGCGCGCGGCCAGGCCGTGGCTCTGATCAACGAGGCAGCGCGGCTCAGCACGGTGACACCCGTGGCGCCCGTCGCGCCCCCGCCGCCCGCGCCTGTCGAGTCGGAGGCGATCGTCCCCCCTGCCCGGGCCGAGGACGACAGGCCGACCACGCACAGTCAGTCGCCATTGCCGTCCACGCCGACCACGCCGACAACCACCCGGCGGTCTCGGCGAGTGAAGGCCACGGACAGCGAAAGTGTCCTGGAAGCCGCACTCAGCAGGGCCCTGGCCGACGTACAGGGCGAGATCCGGGACTATGCGGCCGCGCACCCGGGCGTCGAGATCGAGATCAACTGGCAGGTGCTGCACGCGACTCAGGGCGACAGCGCGAGCGTGCCGGGCGGCGAGGACTGATGGGAGCCACAGTGCCCGAACTCGACCAGCGGGTCGTTACCGGGCTACTCACCACGCGCCTTGCCCACACGAAAGGCCGGCGGCTTGTGCTGGTCCACGGGAAGTACGCGTCCGACGGGCCCACGGAGTTCACCGTGCCGATCGGCGACGGCGAACGGCGCAGGGTTCGGGTCACGCACACCACTTCGGTGCTCGGCCTCACCGATGCCTGGCAGGCTCATCTGGCCACCGAAGGCGCGGACCTGCTGGTGGTCACCACTGATGTGCACGGTGACCGGATCGGCCTCGATCTGCTGGGCGAGATGGTGCGTTCGCAGATCATCGCCGTCGACGAGGCCGACATCGTCAAGCAGCTCTTCGGCGCCGCAGACCTCGACCCGCGGATGCGACGGGACCCGTGGCTGTGGCTGCCCGGCGCGCTGATCGTCGCCGAACCGGTGGCCGGCTGGCCGCAGCACGGGGCCGTGCTCACCCTGGACGCGGCGATGCGAGCCCTCGTCGGGGTGCGGCTCGGGCTTGAGGGCGTCTTCGAGGGTGGGGCATCGGTGGACGTCGATGCGCTGCTCACCTGGTCCCGTACGCCCGGCGGCCCGGAGCGCTTTGCCGCGCTGCCCGAAGCCGAACAGCAGGGCATCACCGACTGGCTGGCACAGAGCGCCGGCGAGGCCGCCCCTGTACTGCTGCGGCTCGCGCTCCGCGGCCGGGGGACCGAGGCAACCGCGCTCGGTGTGCTGGCGTCCGTCATGACCGGAAAAGCCGCGTCGGCCGACGCGGCCGTCGCACTGGGTACGGTCTTTGGCATGGTCGGTTCCCGGCCCTCCGAACTCCGCGCCTACGCACGGGCGGTGGAAGGCACGCTGACCCGCTGGATCGGTGAGGCGGCGGGGCGGGGGCCGCAGAGCATCGATGCCCGGCAGCGGGTGCTCGACGTACTGCTCCAGGCCGACGAGCTGGCGGGCAGCGCCCATCTGACATCTGCGCTCGCCGACAACCCGTTTCTTCCCTCCGGCTTCCAGTCACGACTGCATCGGCTGGCCGAGGCGCTTACTGAGGAACCGGAGGAGGCACAGGCAGCCTGGGATCACGTTCAGGAGCATCATCTCGCCGCCGACTTCTATCCGAAGCGGGTCGAGCTGGCGCGCATGGCGGTACGGCTGAGGCACTGGCTGGACGGGCAGGAGCCTGTGGTGTCCTCGGTCGACCAGGCCGTGCACACACACGTCGCCGACTGGGGGTGGGTGGACCGGGCGCTGGCCCAGCTGTGGGTGGGCGACGCCGAGGCCGAGGCCGCTCTGGTCGAGGCGTACCGCACCGTGCACGACGCGGCGCGACGGCGGCGAGCGGTGCTCGACGAGACCTTCGCGGCCGAGCTCGGGCCGTGGACGCAGCACGCAAGTGCTGCGCAGCCCGGTGGAGTGCTGCTCATCGAGGACGTACTGCGGACGGTCGCCTTGCCGCTGGCAGCCGAGCGGCCGCCGCTGGTGCTCGTCCTGGATGGGATGAGTAGCGCGGTCGCGGCTCAGCTCGGCGAAGAGCTGACAGGTGTGGGGCGGTGGCGCGAACTGTCCGGCGGGGGGCGGAGGGCGGCCGCGGTCGCGACGATTCCGTCGGTAACGTTGCTCAGCAGGGCCACACTCTTGTGTGGGCGTCCGGTGTCGGGCGGGCAGAGCGTGGAGAAGGAGGGATTCGCCGCTTTCTGGCAGGAGAACGGGCATGCTGCAGCCCTCTTCCACAAAAACGAGATTCCCGGGCCTGCGGGGCACCTGCTCGATCCGCGACTGGTCGCGGCGATCGCCTCGGACGCCGTGGTGGGTGTCGTTCTGGACGCCGTCGAAGAGAGCCTCGACCACGGCCAACGGAGCTCACTCGCGGACTGGGCTGTGAACCGTGTTAAGTACCTCCCCGAGCTACTCAACTCCGCGCGTGGGCAAGGGCGTCCTGTGGTGCTGGTGTCCGATCACGGCCATGTGCTGGACCGGCAAGGGTCCGAGGTGGGACCGGTGGATGCTGAGGGTGTTGAGTCGGCCCGCTGGCGTACCGGGACGACGGTCAGTGAAGGCGAGGTCGTGCTGGACGGACCGCGGGTGCTGGAGAACGGCGGCCGCGTCACCGTGCCCTGGTCGGAGGAGATCTGCTACACCCCGCGCAGAGCCGGGTACTACGGCGGTGCGGCGCTCGCCGAGATGACGGTGCCGGTGCTGGTGCTGGCGCCGTCTGCCGACCTCGCGCCCGTGGGGTGGGCCGAGTTGCCGCGTGAGTCCGTGCAACCGTCGTGGTGGGAGGCGAGTACCGCACTGGCGCCGGTGACGGCTCCCGCTCCCGCACCGTCCTCCAAGCCTGTGAGGAAAACGCCGTCAGCCAAGCCGAAGGCCCGGCCGCAGGAGGGTGAGCTCTTCACCGACGACGCGGTCCCGGTTCCCGTGGCCAAAGCAGCGCCCGCCGTGCCGGCTCCGCACACGCTCGGCCGCCAGATCGTCGACACCAAGATCTACGAGCAGCAGGGCAAGTTCGTCCGCAAAACCCCTGACCGCAAGGTGGTGGCCGCCGTCATCGACGCACTCGAAGCCTCGGGTGGCACGCTCTCGCTCGCGGCGGTCGCCGCGGCCGCTGTCGCTTCGGGCGGCCGCACGCACACGCGCCCCGAGGGCTTCGTCACCGTGCTGACCCGGCTGCTAAACATCGAAGGCTACGAGGTCGTCAGCCTGATCGACTCCCGGACCCGGGTCCGGCTCAACCGCGAGACATTGCGCGAGCAATTCGAACTGCCCAAGGGGAGCGCATGAGCGCCGCACCCGTGAGCGCGGCCCGCCGCCGCGAGGTCATTGACGCGCTGCGGCGCGGGACCGTGCCCCGGTCCGGCCTCGACCTGTTCGCAGTCGGCCTGGAACGCTTCAGGCCCGCGCTGGACGAGCGGATCGCCACGATCACGACAGGCGGCGCGGCCTTCCATGCGGTCCGGGGCGAGTACGGGTCCGGCAAGACTTTCTTCGCGCGCTGGCTCGCCGAACGAGCGAAGCGGGCGGGGCTCGCCGTCTCCGAGATCCAGATCTCGGAGACAGAGACGCCCCTTCACAAGCTGGAGACGGTCTACCGGCGGCTCACCGAACGGCTGACCACCGCGACCGAACCTGCCAGTGCGCTGCGCTCGGTGATCGACGGATGGTTCTACACCCTTGAGGAGGAGGTGAACGAGGCGCAGCCCGAACTCGCCGAAGACAGCGTGGCGTTGGAGGCGGCTATCGAGGCTTTGACGGAAGAGCGGCTACGTGTCGTCGCCCAGACCACCCCCGCCTTCTCCGCGGCTCTGCGCGGCTACCGCAAGGCCACGCTGGACGGAGACGCGGCGACCGCGGAGGCTGTCATCGCCTGGCTCGGCGGCCAGAAGTCGGTTGCCGCTTCCGCGCGGCGCACAGCCGGTGTACGCGGAGACCTCGACCACTTCGCGGCGCTCGGCTTCCTCCAGGGGTTGCTCACCGTGCTGAAGGACTGCGGGCATCCCGGACTTCTGGTGGTCCTCGACGAGATCGAGACCCTGCAGCGGGTGCGGGGAGATGTACGGGAGAAGGGGCTGAACGCCCTGCGGCAGCTACTCGACGAGATCGACGCAGGCCGCTTCCCCGGTCTCTTCCTGGTGATCACCGGCACCCCTGCCTTCTACGACGGGCAGCAGGGCGTTCAGCGGTTGCCCCCGCTCGCCCAGCGACTGGCCACCGACTTCTCCACCGACCCGCGCTTCGACTCGCCGCGTGCAGTGCAGCTGCGCCTAACCGGTTTCGACCTCCAACGACTGGGTGAACTCGGGCGTTCTGTAAGAGACTTGTATGCAGGAGCGGCCCGGAATCCTGAGCGTGTCGCCTCGCTCGTCGACGATGGGTACGTGGCAGAGCTGGCCACCGCGATGACGGGAAGGCTCGGCGGGCGGGCTGGGATCGCGCCGCGTCTGTTCCTGCGCAAGCTCGTCGCGGACGTACTGGACCGGGTGGACGAGTTCGAGGATTTCGACCCGCGTAAGCACTACGCGCTGACGTTGAACGCCGACGAGCTGAGCGAGGTCGAGCGCAACGCGGCGACGGACAGCGCCGACGAGATCGAGCTGGAGCTGCCGTGACGGGCGCCCCCGAGCCGTTGGATCGATTGCACCCCGGGCTGGTCCACCACATCGTCAACACCCTGGAATGGCCCGGGCTTCGCCCGCTTCAGGAAGAGTCGATCGAACCGCTGCTAGACGGCTCAGATGCCGTACTCCTCGCTCCGACCGCAGGCGGAAAGACCGAGGCCGCGTCGTTTCCTCTGTTGTCGAAGATGGCGGCGGAGAACTGGACAGGAACGTCGGTCCTGTACGTCTGTCCTCTCAAAGCGCTGCTGAACAATCTTCTGCCACGTCTGGAGACGTACACCTCCTGGCTGGGACGGACCGCTGCCTTGTGGCACGGAGATGTCTCACAGCCACGTCGTAAGAAGATCCTGCGCGACCGCCCGGACGTACTGCTGACAACACCCGAGTCTCTGGAAGCGATGCTGGTCAGCACGAACGTCGACCATCGGGCCTTCTTCTCCGGGCTGAGGGCGATCGTGGTGGACGAGGTGCATGCCTTCGCAGGGGACGACCGGGGCTGGCACCTGCTGGCCGTACTCGAACGGCTGGAGCGGGTTGTCGGGCGTCCGGTGCAGCGGATCGGGCTCTCCGCGACGGTGGGCAACCCGGAGCAACTGCTCACCTGGCTGCAAGGCTCGGGAAGCGGACAGCGCACGGCGCAAGTCGTCGCCCCGCATCTGCGCGAGGAAAAACCCGTACTGCCGCCACCCGGCGACGTCCAACTCGACTATGTGGGGTCGCTGGAGAACGCAGTCACAGTAATCGCCGCCCTGCACCGCGGCGAAAAACGACTGGTGTTCTGCGAATCGCGCCGCCAGGTCGAGAAACTCGGCGAAGGCCTGCGGGCGAAGGGTGTGACCACGTTCTTGTCACACGCCTCATTGTCGGTGGATGAGCGGCGGCGGGCGGAAGAGGCATTCGCCGACGCACGGGACTGCGTGATCGTCTCAACCAGCACACTGGAGCTCGGCATCGACGTAGGCGACTTGGACCGTGTCATCCAGATCGACGCGCCTGGCACCGTGGCCTCCTTCCTCCAGCGCCTCGGCCGCACCGGCCGACGGCCCGGCTCCACCCGCAACTGCCTCTTCCTCACCGTCGACGAGGACGGCCTGCTCAGTGCGGCAGCCCTGCTCCTGCTGTGGTCGCGCGGCTGGGTGGAACCTGTCGTAGCCCCGCCTGAACCCCGGCACATCGTCGCCCAGCAAGTACTGGCCCTCTGCCTGCAGGAACACCGCGTGGGAGACCGGCTCTGGCAGGAATGGTGGGGCGGGCTCGGCCCCTTCGGTCCCTCAGCCGAGCCCATCGTGCGTCACCTGCTCGACGAGGGGTACCTGGACCGGGACGGAGGCATGTTGTTCATCGGTCCCGAGGCCGAACGCCGCTTCGGCTACCGGCACTTCATGGATCTCACCGCGGTCTTCACCGCTCCCCCGGAATTCGCGGTCCTGTCGGGCCGTACCGAAATCGGCACGACCAATCCCGCATTGCTCACCGAAGAGGTGCCGGGCCCAAGGCGCCTGCTCCTTGCCGGGCGGAGCTGGCAGGTGACCTACATCGATTGGTCCCGCCGTCGATGTTTCGTCGAACCGGTCGAGAGCGGCGGCAAGGCGCGGTGGGGTGGAGCAGGCTCGGGCCGAAGCGCCTCGTATGAGCTGACCCGCGCTGCACGGGAGGTACTGCTCGGCGCCGATCCGCCGGTTTCCGTTACCCGACGCGCGGAGGCTGCGCTCGCCCAGGCCCGTGAGGACAGCGCGGAACTGGTCCACCCCGACGGAACAGTGATCGTGCGAGGCGGGCATGACACCAATGTGCGCTGGTGGACCTGGGCCGGCTACCGGGCGAACGCCACCCTCGCCGCCACGCTCACCACGGTCGCCGATCCGCTCCAGCGGCCCACCGACTCCTGCATCCGGCTCCGCGAGGACGTGACGCCCTCGGAATGGAAGAAGGCCACTTCCGAGGCCGCCGATCAGCTGTGTCTACCCTCGGTGGACTCCCGCGCGTTGAACGGCCTCAAGTTCAGTGCCGCACTGCCGCCTCGCCTTGCGGAAGCGACGCTTGCCGCACGTCTGGCGGACCTCCAAGGTGCAGCCGCTACCTTGCGAGAGACGTCCACGTTCAGCAAGCCTCGTGGGTAGTAGCGGTTCCTCGCGGATACCGCGCCCGGTACCGCATCGACGACCGACAGCGGCCAGGCCGAGGCGATCCGTGCCGCGATGCTTGGCACGAGCCGCTGCTCAAACAGCCGGCCTGTCTTCCCGAGGGCCTGCACAGCCAGGTTCAAACAGCGCCAGTGCGAACCGCACATTCCTTGAGTCCTGGGAGCCGGACTGTGAATCGCCCCGGGATGCGAACGTCGGCCGCACAGCGGAGCTACGCAGAATCGGGATCACCCACCTGCCTGAAACCTGAGTGCGTCAGCAGCCACTCGCCAACAGGTCGACACCGGCTCCGTACACCAGGTCCTCACCCATCGGACACCAGGTCGTCGAGCATCTGCGCCGAGAGGCCTTCAAGCAGCTTTCCCGGAAGGACATTGAGCCCTGACGCAATGCGAAGAAGAGTCAACACGCTCGGGTTGCGTTGCCCGTGCTCGATATAAATGAGTCCACGAAAACTCAGCCCGCTGCGTTCAGCCAGCTCCTCTAGGCTGTATCCCTGCTCCTCCCTGAGGCGTCGGATTTGCATGCCGATGGACAGAAGCCGGGGATCAGGCAGTGAGTGACTTTCAGGCACACAGCGACTTGACCGTCACACTTTTGCGCGCACCATGAACAGCTGTGCATAACTACCGGGTGTAGCGGAAAGCATTGCCTCGGCCGACAGCAACAGACCGATGCACGCGACGGCCTGAGGTTCGTCGCGCCGACGCGACCGTCGCCCTGATGAGTCTTCAGCCCCTTCGCGCCTTCGAGCCGGGCCAGCTTCAGGAGTCGGCGGCCGGCAGACGACACAGCACTCAGCCAGATCATTGGGTGGGACATATGAGCAGGCCAACGGAGCCGTTCGATCGCTGGCACAAGACCTATCCGAAGCCGGAACGCGGTGACACGCCGTGCCGCTGCGGCACCCCGAAACGCCCTCTGTACCCGTCCGCCGATCACGGCCGGGGACGGCGCTGGCAGGCGCGCTACACCGACGCCACCGGAAAGGAGAGGAGAGTTTGCCTGATTACTTGGGAGGAAGCCCGCAAGCGCCTGGACGCAGCATGTTCAGAATTCAAGGAGCCGACACCGGAAAGGAATGATGCCAGCAATGTAAGAGTTGCGTTCCATGCCATGGAAATGATCAGAAGGAAACGCAGCAAAAACAGGAATCCCCGTACCACCAACACCTACGAGAGCCACCTCCGCAACCACATCCTGCCGTTCGCCGGCCACCGCCTCGCGGGCACCCTCCGCCGCCGGGACTCCATGACCTTCGTCGATCACCTGATCGGCAAACCCGGTCTCGACTCCGCCCACACGGTCCACCAGATCTTCAAGACCTGGCGCATCCTCGTGCACTACATGCTCGACGAGGACGTCCCGCTCCCGCCCAACATCGTGGCGCGCATCGAACTCCCGAACGTCACACCACGCGTCACGGTCCCGCTGTCACCCTCGCAAGTCTCTGCGGTCGCCGCAGCGATGCGGAAGGTGGCACCACGCTATGAGGCTCTGATCTGGCTGGGATCCTGCGCCGGACTACGCCAGGGCGAGGCCTTCGGACTGAAACGAAGCCAAGTCGTCTGGGACCAGGACCTGCTTCGTGTCGCAGAGCAACGTCAGCAAGGCAACGCCGTACGCCTCAAGACCAAAGCCAGCTACGCAACCCTGCCCGTGGATCACTTCCTGATCCAGCGGCTGGCCCAGCACACAGCGCTGCATTCCGAGCCGCCGCCCGTTGCACCGCAGGCCGAACGCCGCCGCCGGGCCCGCGGCTACATCGAACCGCCGGACGAGGGCCTGCTCGTCACGAACAGGTTCGGTAGGCCCGTCCTCGACAGCGATTTCCATGAGAAGTGGCGAAAGGCCGTGAGGCTGGCCGGGCTTCCGGAACGCACCCGATTCCATGACCTCAAACACTTCTACACGACCACCCTCGGCGCCTCCGGCAAGCACGATCCCAAAACGGTGCAGGCACTCTCTCGGCATGCGGAGTTCTCTGAGACCTGGGACACCTACGCTCACCCTCCCCTCGCCGTGGAGGGAGTCACGGTCGCCGTATTCCGAACCGTTTTTTCGCACATCGACGCACCGCCGGCCGCACCGTGAACCGGCGCCACCCACACGGCTCGTACCTGTGGTGTGGCCCGACAACCGCGGACTTCCGTTGCGGACGTGCAACCACCCGGCAGACGCAGCGTGGTGGGCGATGACGTTGCAGGCGACCACTCTGTATGCGAGGTCGGGTGGATCCGCCGAACTGTCGGTCGGCTGATCAGTCCTCACGGCGAGGAGGAATGGGCGGCGAGTCTGGCAGCGGCCTATCCTGATCAACTTCTGGCGGCGTACTCATCGGGTGGCGTCCACCATCCCGGCCCGGGGTCTGCTGGAGTGGTCAGAACCTGGTCGAGGTAGTCGGTGATGGTGAAGGCTACTCTCGGGTCGGCGACGAATGCCGTGGGGTCGATGGCCTGGGTGACGATCAACGGCACGACGCGCCAGGTGCCGTCTGTGGGAGCAGCGCAGGCGAGCGCCACGGCCTGAGGGTTGGAGGCGACCGCGTCCACCTTGCGCAGGACCTTCGTCAGGTAGCCGTCCTTCGGGTCGGTGAAGCGTTTGATGTGCTGGATTACTGCGTGCGGCGCGTGCCCGGGGTGGGGGTGCTTGGCCTCTACAACCCAGAGGCGGGCGGTCGCAGGGTCAGCAATGAGCAGATCGATCTCCCCTCCTGTGGTGGGCAGGCCGGCACGCTCGGCGTCCTTCTCTCTGAAGTTGGCGACGTGGGGCAGTCCGAGACGGTTCGCGATGGCGGCGATGTCCCTCTCCAACTGCTGTTCTATGGCTTGGCGGTGCTTGGCGAGGGCGCCGCGGACCGGCGCGGGCAGGTCTCGATGTGGCAGGCGTCCATCCTGGAAAGCGGCTGCGTAAATCTCCTGCGCAGTGTGGATCACCCACGGAAGAAGCAGCAGTTGCCCGGGATCTGCGGAGATCAGCGGGTGGGTGGTGAGCCGTGGGCGCCGCTCGACCTCCGTGTACCGGTGCTCGCGGTCATCGGCGGCGTTGCCGCGGTCGAGGACGAGTGGGTCGATCGCAGCACGGGTTTCCGAGATGGGCACGCCTGACCAGGCGGCCGCCTCGCGGGCCAGCTCATCGGGCGTGGTGATGCCGTATCCCTCGGGACCAGTTGGCCAGTCCACTGCCGTGCCGAGCACTGCGCCGAGGGCGTCGAATCCGAAGCCCCACGCCCGGCACAGTTCCTGGTCAGCGCGGGCGAGGGAAGAGCCGGGGGCCGGCCGGAGGGCGGTGAACGCCCCCGGCGTCCTGTGCGGCCGGGGCCCGACGTGAGGCGGGGCCGGCAGATCAGCAAGGGTGCTCTGCCGACTCTGGGCCAACCAGTGGTGGTGGCGCGCGCGAGTCCACGCTTTCTGGTCCAGTCCAAGGTGTGTGGCGGTGGCGGTCGGGTCCTCGGCGTCGGGCTGGTCGATGTGAAAGACGCCGGTGGCGTGTACCTGGAGTTCCAGGCCGTGCAGTCCGCGGGCTCCTGCGACGGCTGTGATCCCGCTGTACAGAATCAGTTCGGCGAGGGCGATCAGGTCGGCCACGGCCAGTAGGTCGACGGCGCAATCTCCTTGGGGCGGCGTGGCCAGTGCCTCCTGCAGGAGCAGGTTCAGCGCGGAGGTAGCCACCGAGTCGTCGGATGTACGCCGCTGAGCCTCCCCTACCCAGTTGTCGGCCCAGGGCGCGGCCAGATTGAACAGCAACTCGTGGTGGCGGTGTGTCCGGGCGCACCAGGCGGCGTTGAGGTGACGGGCCAGTTCGGTGGTAAGTGCGGGCTCGAAGGAGCGGATCTCCGTGTCGAGCAACGCCTCCAGCGCGTGGAGGACCTGCTCGGCCGGGCGCACGGCGTCGCGCCCGCGCCACAGGCCGGCTGGGACCCCGGCTTCCCGGACGGCCGCTGCCGCGGAACGCAGGGCGCGGATCTGAACGTGTTCGCCGTCCGGCACGGCGTACTCGGGGGTCTGAGCGGGCCACGGGTTCTCCAAGACGTTGAGGGCTAGGACTGGGTCGGCCTGGTTCCACGCCTCGGTGAAGGATCCGGCATCGGGGCCGTTTCCTGCGTCTCGCCCTTCGCGGACCTGGCTGGCGCAGTGGTGGAGGGCGTGACCCAGGGCGCGGTGTCCTTCGCGTCCGTCACCCGCGAACGCCCCGAGGAAATCGGGCCCCATGACGAGTCGGATGGATGCGCTGGGCGGATCGACGGAGACAAGAAGGCGAAGGCCGTCGGCAGGGGCCTCGGTGTCTGTTCCGTCGTCGGGCAGCTGCGCCGGGTCCGCCAGGGCCTGGGCCAGATCCACGGTGATCGGGACCTGGTCGGGGAGGGTGAAGTGCCGGGCGATCACAGGATGGGCGGTGATGGTGGTGCGGATCGCGTCGGCCAGGCCGATCAGGCACGGGAAGTCCAGCGGCGCCTCACCGGGTTGGCCGGGGCGGACAGTCACGGCGAGCGGTGGGTGGGTACTCACGGCCGCAGCCGCGGTTGGAGTTGCGTAGTGGTGAAGGTCCGCATGCAGCCCCGCCGCTCCATCGGGGAGGTCGACGATCTTCGTGGCTGTCCACTCCACGGAGGCGGGCAGGCCCGCGTCCGCGAGGACCTTGTCGATCGGTGCCCAGGTGGCGGCCCGGTCCCAGGACAGGTCTCGGCCTTGCCGCGGGACGACGGCAACCTCTGGCACGGATTCGCCGGGCGCAAGGAGTGTGCCGTTACGGCGCCAGCCGCCCCACGCATCAAGCAGGTGGAGGTAGGCGATCGCATCCACTCCCGGATGCTGGGTCATCTCCCACACGAACAGGGCCAGCGTGGCTCGGTTCCCGGCGGCATCGGCTGCCATCTCGGCGAGCTCCTCGACATGCACCATGAGGGTGTCGGTGACCGCCTCGCGTACGAGGAAACGCGGCCCCGCATACACCACCAGCCGTCCCTGCTCCGGTGAGGTCTCCTCCCGCAGGGCCCTTCGGGCGGCCTCGACTCGCGGCCCGAGGTGCCCGTCGAGGAACGCGCTGACGACCGCGACCTCCAAGCGAAGCTGGGGCGCGCTGATCCGGGCCATTTCGTCAGGGCGGGGAACGCTGTCCAACTGCAGTACGTCGGCAACCCGTAGCACGGCTAGGTCCTGAACGCGCTGGGCCAGGTCCTGGTTGAATCCGAGGTGTCGCAGGAGCTGTTCGGCGGCAGCCGTGACGGCTTGGAGCGCTTCGCTGGCCGGTACGGGGATCCTCCGGCCGTGGGCCCGTACGGCCAACACGGGGCCGAGCAGCTGCCGCTTCGGGTCGTACTTCAGCTTCAACTTCCCAATGTCTGCCGTCAGCCACGCCAGCGCCCGGCGTGCGCGCTCCGGCTGGTCGCAGGCAGAGGCGATGTCGTCGAGGCAGTCGTACTCCGCTATCACGACGGCATCCACGCTGGCCTGGGCGAGCCAGCATGAGATCGTCTCGCCGTCCGGGCCTTCTTCGGAGGTCGGCCAGGCATGCACGGCCTCTCTCATCCGGCGGTCGGTGTAGCGCACGGCGAGCTCGATGACGTCGCCGAGGCCGAACCCGACCGCGCCGAGCAGGTGCTCGTCGACGGCACATGCCGTCAGCCGCAGGCTGCGGAGCACCAGAAGGGGGTGATCCAGGTCCCCCGGGTGCAGCAGCATTCCAGCGAAGCGCACACCAGCTCGTACGTCGTTCGGCTCTCCCTCAGTGAGGACGCCCCGTCCGGGAGCACCCTGCACCGCGGCCTCGACGAGGACCGGCAGCACCTCGGCCATGACCACCGCACCAGAACGGCGCCCGCTGCGAATGACGCGCGTCCACAGCAGCAGGAGATGGTCATGGAATCGCGAGCAGGTCGGTGCCATCAGCGCGGCTTCCAGCAAGACCAGCAGCGACTCGGTCGAGTAGGGGGCAAGTGCCGTGTCGATGGTCTTCCACTGCACGCGTCGCTGCTGCGCGGAGGTGGGCGGAGGCGGGCTGGTCATCGCGGTGCTCCCCGGGTGTGATCCTTACGATGCCAGGGTGGCAGCAAGTGCCCAGACAGCGCTCTTGAGTTGACAATCGCGAGTTCGCCGGTCACGGTCTGCGCCGCCCTGGTGCCACGGCTGGAGCAAGGCCTGGACGCGGTGTTGACCATCGTCAGCGACAAGATGCCGAGTCGCTGGGTCGCCGTTTCGGCACGCGGATCCTTAACGTTGGCGGCCCCAGAGTGGCAGAGCTCCGGGTTCTGGGAGGACTCTTCGATGCTGAACCACCTGCGGTCGCCGAGTAACTGCTCGGGCCCGCTTTGCCTCCTCGCGGATTGACATAGCGAGGCGGTGGCCCCTACCGGCGATCCATTGGCCCGTGCTGCCGCTGGTCTTCACCCGCATCAGTGGCTTCGCCGGTCGCGGCGTGGCCGCCGCTGCAACCGCCGGTGCGCCAGCGAGCACGACACGTAAAAGCCGGCGGCCGCGGTCACGAAGTCCAGTAGCGTCGTGACCTGCGGAAGCGCCATCCAGATTGACTCTGCCCAGGACGTGATCGTCGTGAACGACATCGCGAGCTCCTTCGCTCAGGGAACCGATGCCTTTACGGTGAGTGTCGGAGCGGTCACTTTCGACTAACCTGGAAATCTGGACGCTGGACGCTCAATGACGTCTCTCAATCGGGCGACCGCCTCCTGGGGGGAGACGGATGCTCGACGACCTGAAGCGGCTGCGCGCTCTGGCCGGATCCCCATCGCTGGAGGCCCTCGCCCGGCATGCTCAGGCCGAAGGATCAGCGACATCGAAGGCCACCTTCGGCAACCTGCTGAACGGCAGATCCACACGACTCGAAACGGTGGAGGTGTTCGTCCGGGCCTGCGCCCGGCATGCCCGCACCCGCCGTCCCCCCATCACCCTCGACTCCCAGGAAGTCCGCCTCGGCACATGGCGCGACCGCTACGCCGACAGCCACCGCTCCGGGGGCACGCACCGTACTTCGGCCGCACCCCGCTGGGTTGACATCACCGGCTTGCCGCACCGGCCGCAGCCGTGGCCACACCAGGTGGGAGTGCTGCCCTTGCTGGCCGACTGCCGCCAGGAGCGCCCCGCCGACCACGACCTCGATGCGTTCATGGCTACCGGCGGTGGCACCGCCGTGGTGTGGCAGGTGTTGTCGGGGATGGGTGGCGTCGGCAAGACGCAGATCGCCGCAGCCCTCGCTCACCGCACGTGGCGGGCGGGGCAAGTCGACCTGCTGATGTGGGTGACCGCTGCGTCCCGCGACGCCGTGGTCATCGCCTACGCGCAGGCCGCTGCCGACATCACTGGACTTCAGGATGACGACCCTGAGCAGGGCGCGGCGCGCTTCCTGGCCTGGCTGTCCGAACCGCATCGCCGGCGGTGGCTGATCGTGCTGGACGACCTGCAGAACCCTGCGGACCTCAACGGGCTCTGGCCTCCCACTGTCCACTCCGGCCGGGCGGTGGTCACCACTCGCCGCCGTGATGCTGCCTTGTCGAGCGGGCGGTACCTCGTGGAGGTCGGCCTGTTCACGCCTGGGCAGTCAACGGCCTACCTGAGTGCCCGGCTGGGCGGCGATGGCGATCTGCTCACCGATGACGACCGGCTCGCCGAGGATCTCGGACACCTCCCGCTGGCATTGGCCCAGGCAGGTGCCTACATCCTCGATCGGGGTTTGTCCTGCGCTGAGTATCGGCGCCGCCTGAACGACGCCCGCAGGCGCCTGGCGGACCTCACCCCCGAGCCCGAAGCTCTGCCGGATGAGCACCGAGCCACCGTCGCGGCCACGTGGTCGCTGTCCATCGACCACGCCGACACCTTGACCCCGCGAGGGTTGGGCCGCCCCGTCCTGGAGCTGGCAGCACTGCTCGACCCCAACGCGATCCCCGGCGAGCTACTCACCACGAGCATGGTCACCGGTTACCTCCGCGGCCGCCGCAATTCCCAGGAGCCCGTCGAAGCCGACGATGTGCGCGACGTCCTGCACAGCCTGCACCGTCTCAGCCTGCTCACGCTCAATCCGGTCGACCCGACCATTCGAGTGCACGCCCTGATCCAGCGTGCGGTCCGCGAGTCTACGCACCCGGAACACGCCAACGCGCTGGCGACGACCGTGGCCGACGCCCTGCTGTCGATCTGGCCGGACGTCGAGTGCGACCCTTCCCACGGGCAGGTACTGCGGGCCAACACAGCGGCCCTGCACGCTGCTGCAGGCCCAGCCCTGTGGAACACCGAAACAGGCGCCCACCGCGTCCTGTTCACCGCTGGCAACAGTCTGGGCGAGTCTGGTCTGGTCTCGGCGGCCGCCGCCTACTACGACGACCTGGGCTCCACGGCAGCGCAGCGGCTCGGCGCCGAGCACTCCCACACCCTCGCCGTCCGCGCCGGCCACGCACGCTGGCGAGGCGAGGCCGGGGACGCCTCCGGCGCTTTCGCCGCCACCGAAGCCCTGCTGGCGGACCGGCTGCGAGTGCTGGGGCCCGACCACCTCGACACCCTCACCACCCGGCACAACCTGGCCTACTGGCAGGGCGAGTCCGGTGATCCCGCTGGGGCGGCGACCGCGTTCGGCGCCCTGCTGCCCGACATGGTGCGGCTGCTAGGCCCCGATCACCCCGACACGCTCACCACCCGCAACGACCTGGCCTGGTGGCGAGGAAAGGCGGGTGACCCGGCTGGTGCGGCTGCGGCGCTGCGAACGTTGCTCGGTGACCGGCAGCGGGTACTGGGGCCCGACCACCTGCACTCGATGATCACCAGGAACGACCTGGCCTGGTGGCAAGGGCTCGCCGGTGACCCCAGCGGCGCCGTCGACGCGTTCAGGGCCCTCCTCCCCGACCTCGTACGGGTGCTGGGCCCCGACCACCCACGCACCCTGACCACCCGGAACAATCTCGCCTGGTGGCAGGGCGCAGCCGAGGATCCCCGCCGTGCACTGGCCGCCCTGCGGGAGGTCTACGCCGACCGCCTTCGAGTGCTAGGCCCCGACCACCCCCACACAATGATCACCCGAGGCAGCCTCGCCTATTGGACAGCGATGGCAGGTGACCCGGACGGTGCGGTCACGGCGTTCGAGGCACTCCTGACCGACCGACTGCGAGTGCTCGGCCCCGACCACCCGCACACCCGCACCAACCGCCATCAGATCGCCTACTGGACCGACTACCCGGGCAACCAGACCACCCCCGGAACCCTGCTGACCGACATATTGCGGGTGCTCGGCCCCGACCATCCCGACACGCTCACCGTGTGGAGCCACGACTCCACGCAGGCCTCGCCGCCCTAAGCCGGTCCTAGAGGGCGAGGTCGTCCACACCCAGAACCCTCGGCGTCTGCGGAGGTGGCAGCGGGATCCGCATCAGCTGTAACAGGGCGGTGCACCGCGAGAGCAGGGTCTGGTGCAGGTCAGGTTCGGTCACGCGGCCTGGAGGGCCGGTGTGGTCATGACTGTCTCGAATTCGATGGGGGTCAGCCGGCCAAGTGCGGCTTGTCTGCGGCGTCGGTGGTAGGTCCTCTCGATCCAGGTCACGATCGCGATGCGCAGTTCCTCGCGGGTGGCCCAGGATCGGCGGTCGAGGACGTTCTTCTGCCGCAGGCTGAAGAAGGACTCCATGGCCGCGTTGTCACCTGCCGCCCCGACCCTCCCTATCGAGCCGGCCATCCGGTGGTGGTCGAGGGCCCGGACGAACTTCCGTGACCGGAACTGGGCGAGTTCAACCAGTCGTAGCAACAATTCTGATCAGAGACGTGTGTTGCGGGACGACCAGCGGGTTGGATGGCGGAGTTGACGGGGCGGTCACCGATGAAGTCGCCGGGACAGCCCTCGACTCGGCGCGAGATCGAGCGGCTGTTCTGGGGCGAGATCGCCAAGGGCCTGACCAGTGAGGATGCGGCGCACTGTCGATGAACAAGGCACTCACGCCGGTCATCACAACGCTTCCCTACCAGCTCCGGCGGTCGCTGACCTGGGACCGCGGCAAGGAGCTCTCCCAGTACGCCCAGTTCAAGCTCGACACTGGCGTCGCGGTCTACTTCCCGGATCCGCACAGCCCCTGGCAGCGCGGGACGAACGAGAACACGAACGGGCTTCTCCGCCAGTACTTTCCCAAGGGCACCGACCTGGCCAGGTGGTCGCCGGAAGAGCTACAGGCCGTGGCTCACGCCCTCAGCAGGAGATCCCGGAAAACGCTCGCGCTCGGTTGGAAGACACCCGATGAAGCCCTGAATGAGCACCTACTATCGGCCCAGGAAGCCGGTGTTGCGACGACCGGTTGAATCCGCCCTGCGACGGTGACGCTGGTGAAATGCACTGGAAGCCGCGTCTGAGGTATCAGGGGGAGGCGTAGGGGCCTGCAGCGGTCTCGCGCCCAGTGCCGGAGCTCCCGTGTCCGCCCGAGCATCTCATTGCTCTCAGCGGGAGATATTCGCTGCTCAGCGGCTCTACGTACGGGCGCTGCCGGATACAAGATCCTTTAGTGTTTTCCGCCGCTGCGGGACGCCCCCTTCACCGAAGGCCGAGATGATCCGGATCAGACTGTCTGCTAGGACTTCGTCGCCGGGCAGGCAGGTGTGCACTTTCTGTTTCACGTCCTGCCACCGGTTCACATGGGGATCGACACCGTGAACCACCTGGCCCGTCAGAGCGCCGCCGGGATGTTTGACCAGCATTCTCCCGTACAAGTGGTCGCCGAACTTTTCCAGCCGCCCAGGGAGCAGCCCCAGAGTCACCCCGCGCATCAGCTCCTGGATCCGTGAGGTGTTCAGTTCGGTCTCCGTGAAATGCCTACTCTCGACGGTGCCGTAGGCCAACAGGCAGGCCACAAGGAACGGTAGCGAGAATCTGGCCTGGTCGACCGTCACCGGCAGGGGGTACCTGCTGGCGTCGAGCACAGTCTGCGGGACGTCGATCTTCACGGCGACTGCCTCGATACCCGGGTGCCGGCCTTCAGCGAACAGCTCTCTGAGCTGGTGGATGACCTGCACGAAGGACGCACAGGCGGGGAAGGGCTTGATCAAAACAGGATAGGAGTCGGACGCCCATGGTTCGGCGAACGAGTGCGGGCTGTCGTAGGAGGGTTCACCGAGCGGTTGCAGTAGAGGTGCGTACCAGTCGTCCTCAGGTTCGGCCCGGGAGAATTCAGCGAACCGCACAGCCTCGTATGCGGCCCTGGCGGCAGCTCCTACTTGGTACGGCTTCGCCGCGCTGCCGAAGGCTGAGGTGCTTCCCGCCACCGTGGTGCCGACGAGATGCAACGCCATGCGAACAGCGGAGGGTCGCAGCCTGTGGGCATGACACAGTGCGATCACCGCTGCGGCGGCGCCGAGGGTGGGTGTCGGGTGGACGCGACGAGCACGCAATGCGTCTCCGTAGGCGTTGCCGAGCACAGCCATGGCCTCAACGCCGACTGTGTAGGAACGCAGCACGTCGACGGCAGCGATACGACCTGTTTCGTACTCTGCCATCAGGCTCGGGAGAATGACCACACCAGGATGCCCGGCTGTCACGTAGTGCACAGAATCCCAGTCAGCAGCATGCGAGTGGTAGGCGTTGCAGAACACCGCATCCGACGCGGTGGCACTGCTGCCGGTACCCCAGACGACCGGGTCTTCTGCCGTCCCGCTCGGGCGTCGCAAGGCACTTCGGGACACAGCATCGAACGCACAGGCGATTGTGTCGAGCAATACCATGCGCGCTTCGACGAGCAGCCGATCTGGTACGTCCCGTACACCCATGGCGATGTCGGGCAGTGTCCTGATGTCCATACCATCCCTCACATGTACTCCCGGGGGGAGTGGTCGCCATGCTCGAACGAGGCGACCACTCCCCCCGGACCGGATCCGTTAGGCGGTGGTGCGGCCGTTGTCCGAGGACGCGTTGATCAGCGAGCGCCCGTTGTCGCAGCCGTTGATCAGCGCACGCCCGTTGTCCGAGGACGCGTTGATCAGCGCACGCCCGTTGTCCGAGGACGCGTTGATCAGCGCACGCCCGTTGTCCGAGGACGCGTTGATCAGCGCACGCCCGTTGTCCGAGGACGCGTTGATCAGCGCACGCCCGTTGTCCGAGGACGCGTTGATCAGCGCACGCCCGTTGTCCGAGGAACCGGCGCCCTGCGTGCCGAACTCGATGAACTCGAATGACACTTTGAATACCTTTCCACGACGGTCGGCGCCAATTGGCGCCGGGTGAGATGCTTGCATGATGTATCTGCATTCGACAAGAAGGCTTTTGGTAAACCGGATGCAAATAGTGCCCAGCCCTCGGGCCCGCACGCGAAGAATTGCCCGCAAAGCCGCAGGAAGGATGACTTGATTTCGGCGTACAGTTGGCTGAATACCTTTCCTGCTGGCGTCGGCAGTAGTTTTAGCCGCCCGGGCTGAGGTACCTTCGCCTCATGGTCACTCATTCACCTTCCGTAGCCGAAACTGCCCGTTGGGTCGCGGCTGAACGTGCCCGCGAATCGGTTCGCAGTGATGCACTCTTCAGCGATCCTTTCGCTGGCCATCTAGCGGGGGAAACAGGCCAAGAAATGGCCGATCGCATGACATCGCTGGCCGAGGGACGCCCGTCGTCGGTCGCTGTGCGGACCCGCTACTTCGACGATGTCGTCGAAGAAGTGCTCCGCTCCTCCCACATCGAGCAGGTCGTCATGCCGGCTGCTGGCATGGACGCGCGCGGCTTCCGTTTGGACCTTGCCGAAAACGTCAACTGGTACGAGCTCGATCAGCCTGACCTGCTCGTTGTCAAGGAGCAGGTACTCGAAGAGATCAGGGCCCGCCCTCGCTGCCGGCGTCACGTCCTCCCTGTCGACCTCACCTCGGACTGGGCGGCGCCGCTCCTGCAGGCCGGAATGGATCCCGAGCGCCCGACACTCTGGATCGTCGAAGGCCTGGTCTGCTATCTGACGGCGGAGGCCGTAGCCGGTTTCCTCGACTCCATCACTTCACTTTCCGCTCCTGGCAGCCATCTCGTGGCTGATATTCTCGGCCAAATGATGCTCGACCGGCGGCGCCCCTGGCTACGCAGTTGGCTGGACTCACTGGAGCAGGAAGGAATGGGCCAGCAGTTCGCCACCGACGATCCCGAAATGCTTTTCGAGAGTCGCGGTTGGGAATGCGAGGTAGCGCAGCACTCCGTGGTGGCCAGGGAATTCGGGCGGTGGCCCTATCGGGTACCGGTTCGAGGCGAATCGGACGCTCTCGACAGTTTCCTCGTTCACGCCAGACGGTAGTTCACGGGTGTGGCCGTGGTGCGGGATTCGGATGAATGCAAGTCCAACCTCGACTCCCGCACCACGGCTGGGCTACAGATATGGGTGAGGAAGCCTGTCTGCACGTGCCACGTCAAAGTGCCCGGCACCGGTCCCCTCCACGATTCGGCGGGTGAAACAACGGTGTGCCTCGGACAGGTGCATCGGCTGCAGCTCCGGAATGACGGCCTTGATCACACTCACCCCGAGCTCTGCGACGTCGGGCGTCGTGACATCAACGACGACGATCTCCCCCATCTGCTGCGTGAGGTGATCCAGAGTGTCAGTCAGGTCGTAGTCGGCGGTGCTCCAGTCCTGTGCCGCTTCGGCCGGTGCGCGGTTGAGGTAGTCCAGCTCCAGGGCCGCACCGCGCCGGCACCAGTAGTAGGTGCGGTCCTCCAAGCAGATGATGTCCGAGGGCTCAGCCAGGTTGTGCTCGGTGAACTCGCGTGCATGGGCGAGGCGTTCACGCAGACCTCGCCGGAAGCAAACGGCTTCGAAGAGGGCGCCCACCGCGCTCTCGGCCAGCGATCCCGACGCCTTGCTGCCGAGTGTGAACTCCGGCCCGACACCCGAGTCGTCAGTCACTTGAGCCACGACAGCGTGCACAGGAACGTCCGTGGGGATGCGGAACAGCCGAACAGTCAGCCGATAACGCTCGGCTTCATCGAGGAGCTCCCGCAGCTGGTCGCCCGGGAGCGTGCTTGCATCGAGCAAGTCGGGTGTGATGTCCCGGTAGTGCATCATCATCAGCGCGTCCCGCTCGACGACTTCCATGATGCCTCGGCGAACAGCGCCGGCCCAGCTGAGGCCGGCCGCGCCGCCGGTGGTGAGCGGATCACGCAGATAGACCTCGGGCCCTTGCACGTGGTAGGGGACGTACACCAGCTGAGCCGGGACGAGGACAGGTCTTCCGCTCACCAGCGACAGGCCCTCGACCCAGCGCATGTCCATGGTGTCGAGAATGTCGCCCAGCGCTGTCGTGTGGGTGAGCTGGCACCCCAGGTCGGCGGGACGGAGAGCTGTCTTGCCGGCGGCGGTCAGGGAGGCGTGGCTGCCGTATGGGAGAAGATCGCGGTGGAAGACGGACATGGAGTAGCGCTCAAGTCCCTCGAACACTCCCGCCACTTGGGTGTCGCGGTATGAGAAACCGCGGCCGCCCTCCGCCGCCCGGCGTGGGTAACCGTCGGAGGACAGAGCGACGGTCGGCGCGATGTCCGCCCGGGTCAACAACGTCTTCGGCTCGTCGTTGTAGTAGTCGCGTTCCTCCGCCAGCAGACGGATAATCCCCGTTCTCGGGCTAACTGCGCTCAGAAACCGGTCCAGGATCGGGCGGACGTCCGTCTCGCCGCCCTTGAGAACGCGAAGGCGCAGCTCCTGGGGGGAAGTGGTGTCAAGCACGGGCACCGCTCCGTCCGGTGCGGCCGTCAGCCAGGGAGCACGCGGAGCATCCCGGTACCGGGTAGACCGGGTGGATCTCGTTGCGGTAGTCCGCCTGGGAGAACAGGGCTGCTCGTCCGATCAGGGCGGGGCCCAGCGGCCTGGCCGCGAGTCTTGTCAGCTCGGAAGCAACGATGCCGGCCGCCACGCTGGCGCCCGGGGGTACCTCGGTGGAGATCGCGGTCCGCAGGCCTTGCGTGGTCAGTCGGCCGAAGTGAGCCATTGCGCCAGGCTCGTCTTCCAGTGTCAGGCGCGTCCAGAAGCAGCTGAAGCATGCTGATCCGCCTGGCAGGACGACCGGGCCCACGATCGTATCGGCCGGGGAGACGACCGCTGGGACGAAGACGGTGCCCGCTGCGGCGGCCATGCGGTTCCATGACTCCAGACGCGGGACTCCGTTCAGCGCCTCGATTCCCACGAGGACGTCGACGGATTCGACGGTGTCCGGATCCACGTCGTCCATCACGGTCAAGCCGTGCTCAGGCGCCACGATCCCTCGGAGGTCCTCGGCGAGGCGTTTGGCGAGCGTGGCGGCTCCCACGATCACGGTCTCCAGCCGTCGCTCCGAACCGATGCGGGAGGTCGTGTCCACCGATACGAGAAGCCCCCGGGACACGAACCCGTCCACGAGCTCCGGGGCGTGATCTCCTCCGACGTGCTCTGCCAGCGTCTCCACGGTTGCTGGCCGCCCGCCTTCAAGCAGCGACCAGACCTTCACCAGTGCCACGGCGGCGAGCCCGCGGGCGACGAACCCGGAGCGTGTGGAGGCCTGATAGTAGGTCACATCCGTGCCGTCGTCGGAGATGGCGCCGTCCGGATTTAGGACTAATTCAGTCATGAGATTCCCGTCGATTTTAAAAGATCTTGAACCTTTTTTGTATTATAGATAGGGCTTTCTTTACCTTCGTGGAACTGTGGCTGATTTTAGCCACTCGCCTCGTTCGTGAAGTTGCATGCTGGACTCACGGGTCATTCCCGCATGGCCTCGGCTTTATGTTGTGACGTAGATCACGACCGACTTCAATTACTGTCGGTGTATGATCCACAACGCCGCCGACCTGCGCGTTTCCTTCGCTTCGTGACGGGGTAATACTTTGCGGCCGAGCCTATGTAAGGTGCAATGATGGCTCGGTATTTCAGATCAGATTTCGCGTAGGACTATTCTCGGCCTCGTGTCTGATTGGAGCTGGTTCCTCCTGTTGACCTTCGATGAAAATGCCGAAAAGGTTCAGGAACCGCGTCTGTTAGCGGGCTCTTGGCAACGCGACTGGGGCGGCACCAGGCCGCCGAGAATCCTGGTGGTCGGCTCCGGGGATTTGGCTGCGCGTGTACTGTCCTTGCTGGCGCATTCGAGTACCCCCCGTGTCGTCGGCGTCCTCGGACGACGCGCGGACGCCGTACAGCGGCTCTCCAACCTGGTGCGCCAAACTGCGATCCAGCACGGAGGGCGTGTTGATGTTTCCGCCTTCCATGCGGATCTCAGTGACGAGGCCCGTACCGCGACCGCCCTTGGCAGCTTCGCTCCCGACATCATCTTCAACGCTGCCAGCATCCAGTCGTGGCACGTCGTCACTGGCCTGTCCGAGCGGCGGCGCCAGGCGATCGCCAAGGCGCACTTCGGTCCCTGGCTACCGATGCACCTGGCTCCGGTCCTCAAGCTCATGCGGGCGGTCCGCGCCTGCGGCAGCGACGCCCTCGTGATCAACGCGGCCTACCCCGACGCCGTACATCCGGTACTCGCGACCGCAAACCTCAGCCCGCACGCCGGTATCGGCAACGTAGCCAATCCCACGGCCGGCCTGCGCCTCGTGGCGGCGGCGGCCATCGGATGCTCCGTGCACGACCTCACCGTCAGGTTCATAGCGCACCACTACACCAGCCACCGGATAGGACGCAGCGGCAATTCCGGGGGGGCACCCTGTGCGTTGCGGTTCTTCCTGGACGGCGAGGATGTCACGCGTGCGGCAGGCGACCCGGAGAATCTTTTCGCGGAACTGGCCAGGCACCACGGACGGCCGTCCGGAATGACCGGCCAGACGATGACTTCGGCGTCGGCCATGAGCATCCTGCAACCCCTTCTCGACGGCACCTCCCGCCTGGCCCACAGCCCCGGCGTCGACGGCCGCGTCGGGGGTTATCCAGTCCGCGTGGCGAACCGGGCGATCCACGTCGATCTGCCGCACGACATCGACCTCGCGACCGCCCAGGAGATCAACACCCAGGCGCAGGTCTTCGACGGCATCGAACGGATCGACAGCGACGGAACCGTTACTTTCACCGACACAGCCGTCGACGTCATGCGGTCGGAGCTCCAATACCACTGCAAGCGCATGCCACTCACGGATGTAGACGAATGCGCGTCCGAGCTGCGACGGCGCTACCTCGACTACGCGAAGGTGGATGCGGCGGCATGAAGATGGCCATCACGGTACTGGACCGCCTCGGCTACACCTTCTACACCGACGAGGACGGGCAAAGCCTCTTTCCCGCCGACCGTTTCGACGTCCGCCTCGTCACCAGCCTGGAGAAATTGCCACTCGCGGTGGGCGAATCGCTCCAATGCGTCGTAGGCGTGCACCGTCTGGACCAGCAGGCATTGCTCGACGCGGCCAGGTTCGTAAGCGGCTCCGGCGCTCTGCCGTCGCAGCGGCTGCTGGTGCTGACCGAAAGGTTGCAGCTGCCGGTCGCCGAGCTCCGCGCCGAACTCGGCCTCGGCGGTCTTCAGCCGGACGAGGTCAGGCCCTTCCGGGACAAGGTGGTGATGAAGGAGCATCTGAGCCGGCAGGGCATCAGGGTTCCTGAGTTCGCCCCCTACTCCCACGACGCTGCCATGGCCCTGCTCAAGAAGTACGGCAAGGTGGTGGTCAAGCCGCGGGCGGAAGCCGGTTCCATGGACATCAACATCGTGTCTGGTGAGAGCGATCTGAGGGACGTCGAAGCCCGGCTGGAAGACCGGCTCACCGACTTCGAGGTGGAGGAGTTCATCGACGGCGAGCTCCACCACATCGACAGCGTCGTGGAGGGCTCACGGGTGATCACGGCTACCGCCGGTCACAGCATCCATTCCACGACGGCTTACCTGACCCAGGACCACTTCTGGGACATTGAGGTGGCGCCCGGCCCGCTCTTCGACCGGCTGCGGGCGTTCAACGACCGGGTGATCGCATGCTACCCGGGGTTCAGCGGGGTCACCCACCATGAGGTGTACGTAACGGCCGACGGCGAAATCGTCTTCGGTGAGATCGCTGCCCGGCTCGGAGGCGGCGGTATCAGAGCTGGGCTTCGGGCCCGTACGGGCATCGACCTGGTGGCCGCCATGATCGCCGCCCAGGTGGGTGACCCGCTCCCTCGGCCTACTCGCTGGAGCGAGCAGCTCAGCGGCTACACCTTGGTCTATGTACCCGGCCTGCACATGACCCGCGCCGTGGATCTCGACCACCCCTGGGTACTGGAGCAGCAGGTCTACGCGACCCCGGGATCCGCCATGGACCCGCCACGGGCCTGGGAGCAGGCCGCCGCCATCGTCACCGTCTCTGGCCGGGACGAGCATGAGGTGGCGGAGCGCCTCCTCCAAGTGCAGGACGAAGTGAGGTCCTGCTTTGAACAGCACTGACCCACAGACTCTCGCACGGTCCGGCGCTCACGCCCCCGAACAGTTCGGTGACCTGGAGCAGTTGGAGACCGTGGCCCGGATGGCGGCGGCCGTGGGCGCGGACGCCATCCGGCGAACGGCCCCGGACCGGCTCAACGTCCGGGTGAAGACAGATCCGACAGACTTAGTCACCACGGCGGATGAGAACGCGGAGAGCGCCGTCATCAGCATGATCCGGCGGCACCGGCCCTGGGACGAGATCACTTCCGAAGAACGCGGACTGGTCACGGGCGCGAGGAACATCCGATGGTCGGTCGACCCGCTGGACGGTACCGCCAACTTCACCGCAGGCAACCCCGACTACGCTGTCAGCGTGGGGTGTTTCGTCGGCGAGCTGCCTGCCTTCGGCGCCATTCATCGGCCAGCCGACGACATCGCGGTCAGCACGCGAACAGTCCGCCCCGACCAACTGCGGTGGCCCAGGCCCTCATCGGCGATCCGACTCGCTGTGGGTGTTCCCTACGGAGTCGCCACACACGCGGAGGCGTGGGACATCATCCACCGCTTAACCCCGTATCGCGCTGTCCTGGACCGCACCGGTTCAGCTGCCTGCGATCTGCTGAAGCTGGTCACCGGCGGCCTCGATGTGTACATCTCCGTGGGGTTGTACGAGTGGGACACCGCAGCCGGCCGTGCCCTTGTGCGGTCGGCTGGCGGCACCAGCGTCCAACTCCAGTCGGTAGGCGGCCAGGAGGTGTGGGTGTGCGGCAGCTCGGCCAACGTGGCCGAATTCCGCGCCCACCTCCTGCAGGCCAGCCTGTGCAACGACGCAGCGCCGGGCCAACCCTCCACGAGAACCGGCCCCCCTGTAACCATCAGCTGACGAAGAGGCATCGTGGTTTCCCGCTTCCTGGATTTCAACTCAACCAGCTCGATCGACGGCCGCTTCATGCAGTCCGAGCACTGGACGTCGAGCGATGACTGGCCGCGCGAATGGATCGACGTCGCGTTCAAGACCTATCCGCGGTTCCCCGCCGTGGCTCTACCGGACGTGCCGTGGAATCCTCGGCTCAACCTGAGCCAGGCCTTCAGTGATCGTAGGTCGGAGCGCGCGACGACGGCGCCGTTGGACCATGCCCGCCTCTCGGTGCTGCTCAAGGAGGCGCTGCGGGTCTGGCACACTCCCGAGAACCCCGGGGCGCGTCGCGCTTACCCGTCCGCAGGAGCACGTTTCCCGGTCGAGGCCTATCTGGTCTGGAGAGGCGATCCAGACCTCAAGGCTGGCCTGTATCACTACCGTCCGCTCGATCACCACCTCGAAGAGCTGACAGACCGGCCGATGGAAGAAGATCTGCTGGCCGTGTTCGGGCACGAGTGGATCAGCCGCGCACAGGCCGTCGTCCTCCTCACCGCTGAGTTCTCCCGCTCCGCGGTGAAGTACGGCGAGCGTGCCTACCGGTTCGCACTGCTGGAGGCCGGCCATCTGGCGCAGAATCTCCTCCTGGTGGCGGCAGATCTCGCGGTCGCTGCTACACCGGTGGGAGGGTTCGCCGACGACCGGCTCAATCGTCTGCTGGACATCGGCCGCACCGACGAACGTGCGATCTACAGTGTGGTTGTGCCGTGACCCGAACAAGCGTCACCAGCATCAAGGAGACGGCCGACTTCCAGCGCACGCTGATGCTCGTCAGCGTGGCCACGTTCTGCTCGTCGGTCGCCTTCTACATGAACCTCCCTGTCCTTCCGCTGCTCATCCTGCACCTCACCCGGGGAAACGGGGTGGCTTGGGTCGGACCAGTCATCGGTGTGACGTTCGCCGTCGCGGCGATCGTGAACCCCATCTGGGGCTCACTGGCAGACAAGTACGGCCGGTACCCGATGATGATCCGGTCAGTGGTCGCCGTGGGGCTCGTATACGTCGCCACGATCTTCTGCACGTCGGTTCACGAACTGCTCGTACTGCGCGTCTTCAACGGGCTAGCGTCGGGGTTCATCCCCGCCGCGACCGCGCTGATCGCCGTGCATGCGCCCGAGGGACGCACCGGCACCAGCATGAGCTATCTGTCCATCGCCCGGAACTCAGGCTCGCTCATAGGCCCTTCTGTGGGAGGGGTCCTCTTGTCGGTCTACGGTTTCCGAACGGTCTACGCGGTGGCGGCCGCGGCGGGAATGGTCACCCTGCTCACCATTTTGGTGATCCCCAGAAGATTCAAAGCCGCGCCCCCCAAGACCGAGGAGCAGGCCGCAGCGCAGCCCACGTCCCGCAGTTGGTGGCGCATGGACGGCGCGGTCAACTTGCCCGACGTCTGGTGGATTTTGACAGTATCTCTCATGGTCGCGGTCGCAGTGGCCGCGATCCAGACGGTGCTCCCCCTGTGGCTGACCCACCTCGGTTCACAAGGCAAGGCACTGACGGGCATCGCGTTTACAGCCGGCGGAGCCGCATCGCTTCTGACCGCCCTCGCGTGGGGCAAGTTGACCGACCGGGTAGGCGCGAGAAAGCTGAGTGGTCCCACCCTGGCCGCCGGGGGAGTACTCGCTGGCAGCCTCGCTCTCGTCTCCGGACTGACTCCGACCGTCGTCGCCTATGTCCTTTTCTGCCTCGCGATCTGTGAGATCGGCACGATCCTCGCCGTGGCCCTCAGCGAAGCCGCCGGGAGCGGAAACGCCGGAGTGGCGTTCGGGCTGAACAACACGTCTATCCAGGCAGGACAGGCTCTCGGCCCCGTCCTCGTCACGTCCACCGCCGCCTTCACCGGCCTCCAGCGGAGTTTCGCAGTTCCGGCAGCACTCCTCCTCGCCGCAGGGGCAGGAACCCTACTCCTGGCCCGGGCACGGACCGGACAGCAGAGGGGTCACTGATGCACATCCGGTCCTTGCCCGACGCAGCCTGCGCCCCCTTGGATGTGCCGTCCGCGCTTCTTGACGAAGCCGCCATGACGCTGGCCGACACTGTTGTCTGCGCACTGAACGGACGCCGTCGAAGTCCCGTCCCGGAGGGCGTCCTGACCCATCCGAACGGCGCGAGCGTCTGGGGCACAACCCAGCGGGTGGCTGGCGCTGACGCGGTGTTCCTCAACGCTCTGGGCGGGCACATAGACGACTGGGACAGCGTCCACTACATGACGGCCGGGCATCCCGGAGTGGTTCTCCTCCCGGGTCTCATAGCGGAATTCGAGCTCGGCCGCATCAACGCCGCCGACGTCTTACGCGGCTACGTGGCGGGCCTGGAGGCCATGGCCGTACTCGGCTACGCCTACGGCGAGCCGCTGCGCCTTCGAGGGCTGCACCCCACCGCCATACTCGGTGGTTTCGGCGCAGTACTGGCCCTGTGTCAAGCACGGGCGGAGGACACGAACGTAGCCCGGACCGCCCTGAGCCTGGTCGGTACGTCCGTGAACGGCAGCGCGGTGGCCTTCGGCGGTTCGGGGAAGGCCTTCCAGGTCGCCTCTGCAGCTCGTTCGGCCTTCGAAGCCGTGCACACCGCCACCACAACGCAGTACGGTCCGGCCGACCGGCACTGGTACACGACGCTGACCGAGCGCGTGGAGTCTGCCGAACTGACCAGCCCGCACGACTACGCCCAGCCCTGGGCGCTCACGGAACTCCGCACATATTTCAAGGATCTGCCCGTCTGTGCCTACTTCGCGCAGACACTTCAGGCGCTCTCTGTGATCGCCCGACGACACGCTCCGGGAACGATGAGCGGTGCCACGGTCGACGTACCCGAATATGTGCTGTCCGCCAGCAAGTACGCCGAACCGCGCACACCCGACGAGGTACGTTTCTCGCTTCCCCATCTCGCGGGCGTCATGCTCCACACGGGCGAGATCACACTGGCCGACCTGACGGTGGGGCGGATCGCCTCAGAAGCCGCAAAAGCCCGCGCCAAGAGCATCCATCTGCGGCTGCTACCAGGACACCTGGAAAGGTTCGGCGACGAACTCCACGGTGAGATCACTGTGCACACCAGCGCAGGCACTCATCCCTACCCCCTTGTCTATGGTGCGACGTCACCGCAGAACAGCTGGTCCCACATGGAGCGGAAAGCACGGCTCTGCATGTCCGGCGACACAGCAGGAGCAAGCCGGTTCGTCCGCTCGCTCAAGGCATTCGAGGGGATGGATCCGCGGAGTTGGCAACGTCTCCTGGAGAACGTCGCCCAAGTGGCCCATGTCCCGGTTGGAGTACGGTGACTGCCCCCCGCACCCTGCGAGCAGACGTGCGGACGGAGACAGCGGAGTCGCCGAGCGGCTTGCGGCTCGTGGTCCACACCGTCGATGTTCCGTCCACGGCTGTGTCCGTGGCCTGGCGCAACGGCTTCCGGTCCGAGAAGCCAGGTGAGGCGGGATACGCGCACCTGTGCGAGCACATGCTCTTCGAGGGATCAAAGATGATCCCGCGCGGGCACTACCACTCGGCTGTGCACCGCCTGGGCGGAGCTTCAGGAGCGCAGACGCGGCCGGACTTCACGGTGTTCAATCTCTGCTGCCAGCCGCAACGGCTGCCCGCCCTGCTGCGTCAAGAAGCCGACCGATTCCTCCGTCCTCTCTTCGACGGCACTGCCCTGCACGACCAGCTCCAGATCATCCGCAACGAAATACACGAGAAGACCCGGGCTTGGCCCCCCGTCACGGAGGACTGGGCCTTCGCCCCGCGGGCGCTGTTCACGGACTTCGCGCACTCCCATGACGGGTGGGGTGATGTGGTCGACATCCTGAACGCGACACCAGACTCGCTCCGGTCCTTCCATTCCCGCGCCTATCGGCTGGATCAAGCGGCGATCGCCGTTGTCGGCCCTCACCGTTTCGAGGACGTGTATGACGCGCTGCCGGCGGAACTCACGTCCGAGCCCCCGGCGCAAAGAGATCCAGCCGCTCCGTGTGCCGTACTCGCGCCGCGAACCGTCCGGTATCCCGGTACGCGGAACGCTCTCGTCTGGGCCGTGCCCGGTCGCGGCCGCTCCATGCTGTCCCCCGTGGACACCGTCGTCATGTCGCGTCTCCTGGCCGACCGGCTCCACCGCTTGGAGGGGGACGTCCAGGTGCGCTTCGGCATCTTCGATGACCCCCTGGAGAGCGCAGATCCTCTGTATCTCAGCATCAGTTGGCCCTCAGCCTCCGCCTTCAGGGAGTCGGATCTAATGGCTGTTCTGGAGAAACCAGGCATGCCGGACACCGAGGGAATCGCGCCACTACGCGGGCGTAGCGGCCAGCACCAATTCCTGGACGAGATACGCACTGCCAGTAACCCCCGTGCCTTGGCCCAGCGCCTGGCCGCCCGGACACTTCTGGGCAATGGCCCCACTCCCTCACAGGAACTGCTGGACGCACTGCGCAAGCCGCTTCCCCGAGCGATCCGGCAGGCCTCTCTCCGCTTGGTCGAGACACCCTGCGGTCGGCTGATCGGCGCGGAAGGCACAACAGCGTGACCCGACAGCCGACCACCCGTGAGTTGAAAGTCCTTCGAGCCCCATCGCACTGGCCGATCACCGAGATCCGCGGCTGGTTCCCCGCCGCACCCGTCGGGACGCAACCGGATGCGGAGCCGTTCGAAATCCTCGATCTCGGCAACGACACAGATCCCGTCCTCCTGAGCTGGCTGCAGACAGAGCGCGGACGGCGCTACAAGTCCACCTGTGCCCCCAAGCTCGCGCCCGCCGTGGTGGACGCGCTGGCCCGCCATGCCGACCGCTCGGGCCTGGTCGTCGTCGTCGGCCCATCGGACCCATCAGCGCTTTGCTCCGAGCCGGCTGACTGGGCCAGCACGGCATTACCACCGCGATCTGAAACGCCCGGTACAGCCGCGGGGCCTCAGCTCACCGTGATGAGTGAGGCTTCCTGGCTGAGCAGTGCAACCGTGGCCGGACTGGTCTGCGAGTGGAGTCTTCCCTCAACGGAGGACATCGTGGACTGGCATGTCGCGAGTGCCCTGTTGGCCGGCTGCCACACCGGTCAGCTCCACATCGCGTTGCGTCAGAATGCCCGGCTCTGCTACGGCCCTTACACCGAGATCCTGTCGGTCGGCGGGCGCAGCGTCCTGAGTCTCGACTTCCAGGCGGCCCGCGAAGGATACCCAGCCGCTGTCGGCATCCTCGACGAAGTGCTCAACACCGCACCGCTGTCGCTGACCCAAGCCGACATCGAGCTCGCGGCGCGGCACACAGCGGGCATGATCGCAGCCAAGCGCTCGGCCTCCGGCCCCCGAGCGGACATATTGCTGGACTACGCGGCCAATCCCCGCCAGTACCGGCGCCTCGCACTCGCACCGGCAAAGGAGCTGCGGACAGTGGGCGAGGCAGATATTCGTGCCAAGTTGGCGGCCCTCGCCCGCGCCTGGAACGCCTGGTGGCCCTCCATGGTCGAACAGAACGAGGAGACGGAGAAGGGAAGGGCGCAATGAGTCGAGCCGGCACGGCTTGCGACGTCGTAATCGTCGGCGGTGGCGCGAGCGGCGCCGTCACCGCCACGCGTTTGGCAGAGTCCGGATATTCCGTGATCTGTCTGGAGCAGGGCGACGACCCGAACTACTCCCGGCTCAGCCCTGACCAGCCGGGGCACGAACTGAACCGCACCCGGTACTTCTCCGCGAATCCCAACCGGCGTGCCGCTCCCGCTGACTATCCCATTGAAGTTACCGATGCCGACATCGTGCCCCAGATGTGGAACGGCGTGGGGGGTAGCACGGTCTTGTACGCCGCCGCGTGGCATCGCATGCGACCGAGCGACTTCCGCACCCGGACCGTAGAAGGGATCGGCGACGACTGGCCTCTGGCCTACGCCGACCTGGCCCCTTACTACCAGCGCGTCGAGGCCGACTTCGGGGTCTCCGGCGTGGGCGGTGACCCGCAGTACCCCGACCGGTTCGACCTGCCGATGCCACCGGCTGTGTTCGGCCCGCTGGAACAACGGCTGGCCGAGGCGCACAACCGCCTGGGGTGGCACTGGTGGCCCGGCTCCAACGCCATCGCGACAGCCCGCACGAGCACCCTGGCACCCTGTGTCCGTCGAGGCACCTGCATGACCGGCTGCACCGACGGTGCCAAGGGCTCGGTAGACCGGACGCACTGGCCGCGGGCGGAGCGGCTGGGAGTGCGGCTGATCCGCGGCGCCCGGGCCTTGAGCGTCGAGACTGACCAGCGGGGACTCGCCACCGGAGTGCTCTACGTCGACCGAGCCGGCGGGCCGCCGCATCTCCAGCGTGCCAGTGTCGTTGTCCTGGCAGCCAACGGAGTCGGAACGCCGCGGCTGCTACTGGCTTCGGCGAGCAAGGATCACCCTGACGGCCTGGGCAACTCCTCGTCCGGGCTGCTGGGCAAGCGGCTGATGATGCATCCGATGAGTTCGGTGGAGGGTGTCTTCGAGGATTTCTTCGACTCCTGGCAAGGGCCGAGCGGGCAGCGTGTGTACTCGCTGCAGTTCGCCGACGCTCACGAGGCGAACGGCGGCCGAGCACGTGGCGCCAAGTGGCAACTCATGGGCTCCGGCAGCCCTTTGGAGGTGGCCCGCCTGCTGCACTGGCGTGGCAGGGCGTCCTGGGGCGAGGCCTTCCACCGCGAGGTGGTCAAACGGTTCGGCCGCTCCGCGTTCTGGACCGTAATCTCGGAGGACATGCCGTACGAGGACAACAGGGTGACCCTCGACGCCTCACTCACCGACGCGCACGGCCTAGCAGCGCCGAAAATCACCTACCGGATCTCGGACGACACCCGCCGGGTGCTGCGCTTCAACGAGCAACGCGCGGCCGAGTCGCTGACCGCGGCGGGCGCGTACGAGACGACGACATCCACCGCGCCTCCCGAAACCGGCTGGCACCTGCTGGGAACAGCACGTATGGGGGACGACCCGGCAACATCGGTAGTCGATCCCTGGGGGCGGGCGCACGATGTGCCCAACCTGTACGTGTTCGACGGCAGCGTCTTTCCCACCTCTGGCCCCGTCAACCCGACGGGCACCATCGCGGCTCTGGCGCTGCGAAACACCGAAGCTCTCATGTCTTCATCGCGCTTTCAACCGACCTTGTCCGACTCATGACCCACCTACCGAGGGAGACCCGGCCAGTGGCAAACACCGTGCCGCCGAACCTTGCGACCGTGCAAGCTCAGCTCCGGTGGATCTGTGAAGCGCTCATCCCTGACGACCCGTCCGGAACGTTGCCCTCCGCCACTCAGGCGGGTGTCTGTGAGAACTGGTTCGCACAAGCCCTAGCGATTCGGGCTGACATCGCTGAACCGATACTCCTAACTCTGCACTCGCTTCCCCCGGAGGCACCGAGTGACCCTCTCGCCGTGCTGCGCGCACTCGGCACCTCCTTCGACCGCCTCACTTTTCTGATCACAGGTGCGTACTTCCTCAGTCCCGAGGTAAGCGAGTTGCTGCGCTACCCGGGCCAACGGGCTCTGCGCACGCCGGTCGACTATGACGCCGTCGCCCGGCTCATCACACCCGTCGAGGAACGAGGGGCATCCTCACGGGAACCGGAGGGTTAGGTTGCATAGCCCGGATCCACATCGTCCAGGTAGCTCCTCAGCGCCTCCCACTCCACCGGACCGGCCGCCGCGAAGTAGCCCGCTTGGTGTGGCACCTTCTCCTGGAACTCCTCCGGAATCGGTACCACCTCGGCTCCGCCGGCCAGCGCGGCAATCTGCATGCGGCAGGCGCTCTCCAGCAAATACGCGTAGACCACGGCCTGCCCTACCGACCGACCGCAGGTGAGGGAGCCATGATTGCGGAGCAGGACAGCCCATTTATCGCCCAGCGCATTCACCAGCTGGTGAATGTTTTCTCGTTCGACTTCAAGACCATGATACGAGTGGTAAGCCAGCACCGGCTGGAAGAAAAGCGAGCGCTGCGTAATCGGAAGAAGGCCGTGCTTCTGGGTCGCGACACCGACGCCAGCCGGTGTGTGCAGATGCACAGCGCTGTTGACGTCCGGCCGCTCTTGAAGGATCGCTCCGTGGATGAGAATCGCCGCTTCGTTGACGTCGTATGTACTTTCCGAGAACACCCTTCCTTCGATGTCCACCTTCACGAGACTCGAAGCGGTGATTTGCGAGAAGAGGACGCCCCACGGGTTGACGAGGAAATGATCTTCTTCTCCGGGAACCCTGGCGGAGAAGTGGCTGGAAAGCAACTCGTCCCATCCCCGAAGAGCTGCCAGACGGAAAGCGGCTGCCAGGTCTACGCGAACCCTCCATTCCTCTTCAGATACTTTTCCGCGCAGTGACGGAATAGGCCTCGCCGGCTTGTGAGTCGTCACGATTACTCTCCCCCCGTGAATTTAACCTTGAGCCTCTTCAGTAGCCGGGGAGAGCCCTTCGGAAAATGATCCCGGCCGTGCAGCATCCGCCAGTTGTCAACGATAATCACCGATCCCCGCTCGAGAAACGTACGTGATATCTCTGGGTGCTCCGCCGCGAGGTCTTCGAACTTCCGCAGGGCACGCAGCGACTCCTCATCCGCCTCCCCGCCGGACACATCACGGACGATCATGTCCGACCGGTACCGGATCATCGTGCGCTCCCGGTGGTTGGCAAGGACAGGTGCCGCCAGAGCTGCCGATTCCGCATCGCCGTTCACCGAGAACTGGACTCGGAGCTGGTGAAGACGGCGCTCCTCGTCCTCCGTCAGGCCGCGCAAAACCTCATAGCCGTCAACGAGCGTGGTCTCGCCGTGTCGGTCCGGGTCGTGTATGACGACGCCCATGACGAGATAGCGGTGCGGCTCCGCCATGAAACAGGAGTCAGTGTGTGGCGCAAACCGCTCGTTCTCCGCAGAGAAGAGACCGTTCTCCTCCTCCGGATCGTGCCGGATCTCCGAAATCGTCCGGCCCGGGAATCCGTTGCCTTCCGCGTCGACTTCACCGAATATGGCTGCCAGCGCCACGAGCAGAGGTTCAGAGTCTGTGTCCACGCCATCCACGACGAGCACTCCCGATTCATCCACAGCGGCCCGAGCCTGCTTACGAAAGTCGTCGAAACCCCTCTGCTCGGCCAGGACGCCAAGCAACTCTCGCTGCTCCTCAAGGCTATAGATGTCGGCGCCCCCTGTCCGTCTGAACGAGGAGGACAGAGACGTCGTATCGAAGGCCCGAAAAGATATGGTCTCCACGTGCACTAGCAGCCCCTCGCATTCACACTCACTGGAATGAGCCGATCGATTGCTACAGTCAACACTCATCGCATTGGCAATATCAGGCAGCGTCACCATCATATGGCGCCAGCCGCTCGGTTCGTCAACGTGCAGTGTGCAATAAACGCGTCAAACAAGGATTTCCCGCCAGATGCAGCATGGCGATTTAGCCATGCCTCACGTCACCTCAGCGCCCGGCATTACTGTGCGCCGCAACGGTCCAGGCAGAGAGCCGGGCAGCACACTGTCCCGCTACCGCATCCCACGGACTACATCCCCATGAGGCTGGGGAAAACCGTGTGCAGGGTCGTCGAAGCTGAGGCAAGGGATGGAGCAACCTCGCAGCAAGCGGGCATCAAAGCACGGACGGATATTGGCCATTTCGCGGGGCCCATGGACTGCTGGAATAGCGCGAACGCAAAAATTCACCTAAGGGGCCGCAAAGAATTAACAAGCAGGTTTGGTCTATGTCGTAGAGGGCGTGCCGTGTGCGGTGGTGCTCTTCAAGCTCAGCAGTTCGTGCCTGTCATCGACACCACCTTCGGCGGCTTCGCCTTCATGGTCAGGCCCCGGCTGGCTTCCTCCAGAGACCACCAGCAAGGAGGCTTCCAACCGGAACACCAAGACTTGGTGGAGAAGCACTTGCGGGACCATCAGGCGCTCTCACCCCGGCCTGGTGGTTGTGCGACTTAGACCGTGTCCTACATGGTCAGTTTGAGGAACCGTTTGTAGCAGCAGAGGGCGGATGCCAGGCCGAGAAAGGCCAGGTAGTTGCCTGGTTTCCGTTCGTAGCGGTGGTTGAGGCGGCGGTAGCCGGTCAGCCAGGACATGGTGCGCTCGATGACCCACCTGCGCCGGCCGAGTCGTTCGCTGGACTCGATGCCCTTGCGGGCGATCCGGACGCCGATGCGCTTGCCCCATAACCATCGGCGCAGGTGAGGCACGTCGTACGCCTTGTCGGCGTGCAGGCGTTGAGGCTTGGAATCGGCCGCGTGGGATTCGTGTCCCGTGTGGAAATGGGACAGCATCGGCTTCAGGGCCTGGCTGTCGTGGGTGTTGGCCGCGGAGACTCCGACGCGTAGGGGCAGTCCGTTCGCGTCCGACAGGACGTGCATCTTGGAACCGGGCTTACCCCGGTCCACGGGGCTCGGACCTGTGTGTTCGCCCCCGTTACCTTCTTCGTGGCCTCGCGATGAGGCTCCCGGCCTTCGGCCCCGGCATGACTTCGCCCCCTCGTCGACGATGATCGAAAAAGTGGTGTCACCGGGATCGAAGGCATTGGCAGACCGCTGATTAGAGGCTCGAGCGCCGAACCCGGACCGGGGAAGGCAGTCTCTTCGTAACGTGGATGCCGGCACGCTGATGCCGCAGGTGAGGGCCGGGCAGAGCACGAGCACGGGAGCGAAGGGCATGGCGGACGAAACTGGCGTCGGTGTCTATCTGGGACTGGATGTCGGCAAGGGCGAACACCACGCCACCGCCGTCAACCTCGCGGGGAAGAAAGTGTTCGACAAGCGGCTGCCCAACAACGAGCCGAAGCTGCGGGAGCTCTTCGACAAACTCCGGGCCAAGCACGCAACGGTGCTGGTCGTCGTTGACCAGCCGGCTTCCATCGGGGCTCTGCCCCTGGCAGTCGCCCGGGATGCGGGCTGCCAGGTCGCCTATCTGCCCGGCCTGACAATGCGGCGGATCGCCGATCTTTACCCTGGTGAGGCCAAGACCGACGCCCGTGACGCTTTCGTCATCGCGGACGCCGCCAGAACGATGCCTCACACCCTGCGGACGATCGATCCCGACGATGAGACCGTCGCCGAGCTCGCGATGATCGCAGGGTTCGACGACGACCTGGCGGGCGAGTCCACCCGGACCGCAAACCGACTCCGCGGCCTGCTCACCCAGATCCACCCGTCGATCGAACGTGTCCTGGGCCCACGGATCCAGCACCCGGCTGTGCTCAGGCTGCTGGACCAGTTCGGCTCACCGGCCCAGATCCGCAAAGCCGGAAGGCGACGGCTGATCACGCTGATTCGGCCGAAGGCACCGCGGATGGCCGAACGGCTGGTCGAGGACATCTTCACCGCACTCGACGAACAGACTGTCGTCGTTCCGGGCACCGATGCTGCCGCGCTGATCGTCCCCAGCCTCGCCAGCTCTCTCCAGTCCGTCCTTGACCAGCGCAAACTCCTCGCCGCCCGGATCGAGGAACTCCCGGAGGCCCACCCTAATGGGCAGCGAAGCGAAGCACCGCCAGGCCCACCCGGGCCCTATTGAGGCCTTGAAAGAGACTGCGGGCCTCGCTTCACCTTGGGAGTGGGCTGATAGCCCTGGCTCCACCCAGCGCCTCGAGCGCTAGCAATAGAGCGGGAGTCGGACCGCTCCCGAGGGTGGTTCCGGTCAGGGATCAAGGTCTCTCCGCCACCCGGGTCTTCAGCCCTCTACTGAGACGGATCCGGTCCCTGGCCGGTATCGCCCGGGCTGCCGTACGCGGCCGATCGGAACTTCCTCTTCGGACGGCAGAAATGTCCTGCTGTGGTCCCGGTGAGGCCAGTTTCGGCCGCCGCTCCCCTGCTGCTGACCTGGGCGGATTCGATGTCCGTGGCCTGAGCCATCTGCACGGATCACCTCTCATCCCATCGCGGGCCCGCCAGCCCTTGAGAAGACCGAGGGCCGTGCAGCTCGCTGGGGTTGTGAACGGCTGGTGGGATGTCGTGCCTTGAGCACTTCCATTAGGGAGCACGCGCACCCTGCACAGGCGCTGGCCTGCAGAAACATCGTGATGGAAGGAGTGCTGGATGGAGATCGTTGGGCTACCGACACCCGTGTTCTGCGGTGTGGACTGGGCCGAAGACCACCACGACATTGCCCTGGTCGACGCAGGCGGGAAGCAGCTGGCCAAACTGCGGATCACTGACGACGCTGCCGGGTTCGCCCAGCTCACCGGGTTGCTGGCCGAACACGGAGACACCGAGACAGCGCCGATTCCTGTCGCGATCGAGACCTCCCGCGGACTGCTCGTCGCCCGCCTGCGGGCCACTGGCCGGCAGGTGTTCGCGATCAACCCCCTCGCGGTCGCCCGTTACCGCGATCGTCATTCCGTCGCACGGAAGAAGTCCGACGCCGTCGATGCCGCAGCCCTGGCGAACATTCTGCGAGTGGACATGGCCGCCCACCGTCCGCTGCCTGCGGATTCCGAGCTGGCCCAGGCCGTCGCGGTGCTCGCCCGAGCCCAGCAAGACGCGGTCTGGGACCGCGGCCAGGCCCACAACAAGCTCCGCTCGCAGCTGCGGGAGTTCTATCCGAGCGTCCTGGCCGCATTCGCAGACAAGCGTGACAGGCTGTGTTCCCGCGAAGCCCGCACCGTCCTTGCGGCGGCTCCCACACCCACCGCCGCAGCAAAGCTCACGCGCCGGCAGCTCCAGTCCCTTCTCCGGCAAGCCGGTCGACTCCGCGGGATCGAGGCAGAAACCGACCGGCTCCACGAGGTCTTCCAGCGCGAGTACCTCCACCAGCTCCCACAGGTCGAAGCCGCCCTCGGCCAGCAGGCATCGGCCCTGCTACGGCAGCTCGACACCGCCTGCCGCAACGCCGACCACCTGGAAGAGGCCGCGGCCGAAGCCTTCGAGCAGCATCCGGACGCGCCGATCATCCGCAGCTTTCCCGGCCTCGGCTCCCTGACCGGAGCACGGGTCCTCGCGGAGATCGGCGACGACCGAACCCGGTTCGCAAACGCCGGCTCGCTCAAGGCCTACGCCGGAAGCGCACCCGTCACCCGGGCCAGCGGCAAGAGCTGCGTGGTCATGAGCCGCAGGGTCAAGAACCAGCGGCTGGCCGCGGTCGGCTATGTGTGGGCCTTCGTCTCCCTCACCAGGTCACCGGGGGCACGAGCCCACTACGACCGCCGCAAAGAAGCCGGAGACCGCCACGTCGCCGCCCAGCGGAACCTCTTCAACCGCTTCATGGGAATGCTGTTCCACTGCCTCCAGGCTGGAGCGACCTACGACGAGACGAAGGCCTTCCCGAACCAGCGCTCAACAGAACTCTCCAACGAGGCAGCTTGACTCCTTGTCCGCGTGGGATGTCTCTCTCCCACGTCCTGACCTCGATGCCCGGCATCGGGATCAGGACCGCGGCCCGCATCCTCGTCGACGTGGGCGACGGCAGCGGCTTCGCCACCGCCGGCCACCTCGCCGCCTACGCCGGCCTCGCACCGGTCACCCGGAACTCCGGCTCCTCCATCCGCGGCGAACACTCCTCACGACGCGGAAACAAGCAGCTGAAACGGGCCTTCTACCTCGCCGCGTTCGCCTCGCTCTCCCAGCCCGAGTCACGCGCCTACTACGACCGCAAGCGACGAGAAGGCAAACACCACGTCGCCGCTCTCATCGCGCTCGCCCGACGCCGCATCGACGTCCTCTTCGCCATGCTCCGCGACGGCACCTTCTACCAACCGCCCACACCGGCTACGGCTTGACGAAAGCCATAGAGGCACTTTTTTTAGCGCGGACATGAGCTGAGTCGAGGACTGCACGGGACAGGTCGATTAGGTCCTGCTCGTCCAGCCCCTCCTCCCCACACAGGCCATCGCCCACGATCCAGGGCCACGCTCCCACGCTCCACCACGACACGACTACGGAGGCTGGGTCGCATGATCGTGTTACGAGCTCTACACCTGGCACAAGAACAAGGAGACACGACAGCAGAGGGCGGATGAGGAAGAAGAACTGGCGCGGCAGATCCGGGAGATCCACACCGATTCCCGGGGCGCCTACGGAGCCCTGCGTATCACCCGTGCGTTTGCGGGTGCAGGGGCACGTCGTAAATCGAAAGCTCGTCGCGCGGGTCATGCGGGAACGGTACATCTCCGGAATAACACGCCGGAAATCACGGTCGCTGACGAAACCGGACCGTACGGCGCCACCGACCCCCGACCTCATTCAGCGGGACTTCACCGCACCGATGCCGGGCCTGAAGCTCGTCGGCGACATCACGTGCCTGCCCACAGCCGAGGGATGGCTGTACCTGGCCACGGTAATCGACCTGTGCACGCGTGAAGTCGTGGGCTGGTCGATGGCCAACCACATGCGCACGCAGCTGGTCGATGACGCCATGCGCATGACTCACGCCGGCGGTCACACGACCGGTAACGCGATTTTCCACACCGACCGCGGATCGCAATATACGTCTGCCCAATTCCGGGAAACATTGGCGGAGTTGAACGTCCGCCAGAGTACAGGCCGAACCGGCTCATACTTCGACAATGCGGCCGCCGAGAGCTTCTTCGCCGTACTCAAGTCCGAGATCGGCACCACCGCTTAGCCGACCCGGACGCAGGCCCGGCAGGACGTATTCGGATGGATCGCACAGTATTACAACCGAGAGCGGATCCACTCGACCATCGGCTACCTCACCCCGCATCAGGCACGGACCAGCTATCGGAAACGCCTCGACCTCGCGGCATAAAATGGAAGTGTCGGACCTCAGGGGGTCACTTCACTTCGCCGTAAAGCGTACAACAGCATCAACTCTTTCGACCAACTGCGCCGCCTGCGCGCCTAAGAGAAGGCTCACGCGATTGGGCTTCACAGACGTCGCACTGATCATCGGCTATTCGGCGCCAGGCGCAACGAGTTCACCAGCGAAGCCGCCGACCTGGTGGCCGACCTCCTCAAGCGCGAAGGCGGCTACTTCCAGAGGCCCGTGAGGCCCCGCCGGAAACACATCGGACGGGGCTTCCGGGGTTACATCCCGCGCATTTCACTTGCCATCAAGGCCGCTAATCAAGGTTTCCCAAGATCCCCTGCGGCCCTCCACTTTCCAAAACCGCTTCAAGCGCCTTAATCATTCCGGGAATACCTCCAGTGCGAACGATCACCAAATCCGGGCACTGGAAGTATGCCCCGCCTAGATTTTCTCCGGTATCAGCCCAATGCATCATGATGCGCTCAATCTCCAAGAGCGTCATGATTGTGGCACTCCATCTCGTTCCGTCAGGGAGCGTGACTTCGGCATCCACGTTCTCGACAGTCTCTACTCGATCGTCAGCGCCGAGCATGAACAAGGCCTTGAACTGCGAAGTCTCCACGACATGCAAAGGGCTACTGGCCATAGAGTTGCATCAACCTTCCGATAACTTTGGACTCGTTTCCCTTATCCGACTTGCCTACGATTTGCACCCCACCGTCGGCATTTCGGAAGAACAGACGCCCACCATTAGCTCCTCGCGCATAGGTGACGTCAGTCCCCGCGAGGGCCTTCGATCCGATGCCGGGATTCATGTTTCCATTGGCAAGCTGACTGAATAGATTGTCCAGATCCCGCTGGACCGCCTGATTCTTTCCGGCTTGCTGCGCGGCTTTCGTCAGCAATGAGTCATCGCCAATCGCAGACGACATCGTCACGCTACACGTGGAATTGTGCACCAGGATCGGCGCCGTCCCGGCAACCACATAGTACGTGTGCAGTTGCTCAACGGTGAGGTTGTACATATCGGCCTGACCGGGCCGGGTCTCGACGTCGATGACCTGGATGTGCTGGTTGGTGGCCGTGTTGAGGGTGTGGCCGGGCCGGAGGCTGCCGGCGAGGACCCAGGTGTGCGTGGTGTCGTCCCAGAAGGGGTGGTTGGACGTGGCGTGGAGGGTGGCACTCCGGCCATCGGCGCTGCGGATCGTCACGTCGACGAGGTCGTTGTCGCGGTGAACGATGCGAGCCGTAACGGTCCGCGCTCCCTTGCGCTTACCGGTCTGAGGGTCGGCCGCTGCGACCTGGTCGCCGGGTTTCACTTTGCCTATGGGTTTCGTCTTGCCGTTTTTCAGCAGGACCGGTGTGGCCGGGGTGAAGCTGCATGCCTCTCTCAGCATCGCCACCGTGGCGCTTTCCTCGGCCTCCGCTACGACCGTTCTCGACGCACCACGCGCCAGGAGCCCCCTGCTGACGGACCCCCACGCCAGCGTGGCCACGGTGATCACGTCTTCGACGGCCGCTTCGGCGCAGTCGCCGCGTCCTGTGATGCAGTGGATGGTGGCCTTGACGCCCCACGGGTCGTTCTGGGGGCCGGGCAGCAGGCCTGCTCGTTCAGCCGTGTCGCAGAAGCCGCCGTTCTTGTCGTCGCGGATGTAGCACAGATCCGTGGCGAAGCGGGCCAGGTACTGGCTGTAGGTGGTGTGGCGCGGGTCGAGGATGGCGTAGCGGGCCACGAGTTCTTTTTTCGTGGGGAGTCTGATCCCCTGGATGAGCGGCTGGCCGTCCTTGGCCGTTTTCACTCCGGACTTACTGCCGGTGGTTGTTTTGGTATTGGTGTCTTTGTTGGAGGACTTGTACCTACCGGTCTTGTTGATGCTGGCGATGTTGTCCTGGGAGCAGCCGGGATTGCTCGGGCCGCAGCTTTCGAGCCCGGTGGGGTCGGAGCGGGTGACGGGGCTGTTGTTGCTGTAGCTGTAGCCGTTGATCTGCTGCGGGTCCGCCGCGTCCAGCACCGGGTCGGCGGACAGGAATCGGCCGGTGGCGGGGTCGTAGTCGCGGGCGCCGAGGTGGGTCAGGCCGGTGCTGGTGTCCTGGGTGCCGCCGACGAAGCCCTTGTCGCCCGGCCAGTTTGTCGGTGCCTTGCCTCGTGCGGCGCCGAAGGGGGTGGAGCGGCGCTGCTGCAGGGTCAGGTCGGTGGCGTTGATGGCGAGTTCGGATGTGCCGTGGTGGTCGCCGATGAGGAAGCTGAGCTTGTTGTCGTCGGTGCGGATGGCCTGGTTGCCGTCGCCGAGGTCGTAGTAGCGGGTCGCCTTCGGTGTGGTGGCATTTTTGGCCAGGGTGATCTGGGTGCCGCCGAGGTAGAGCGTGGTGTCCGTGTCGGTGTGGGTGATCAGGCGGTTGCCGTCGGCGTCGTAGACGTATGAGGTGGTCTTGGTGCCGCCGCTACCGTCGGGCTTGCTCACCTGTGCGAGGTGGCCTTCCGCGTCCCAGGTGAGGGTCTGCTTGTCACCGCTGAGGGTGCGCGTCTGTGTGTTGCCCGCGCTGTCGTAGGTGTAGCCGTCCTGGGAGACGCCGTTGGGACCTGTGGTGTCGACCTGGGTCAGGATGTGGGGCTGCTTGCCGCCTGCGGCCGGGTACTTGTAACCGCGTTTGACGTCCTTGGCCGTGTCGCCGGTGGCGTCGTGCTGGGTTTCCGTGAGCCGGTTGCCGCTGAGGTCGTAGGTGTACGACTGCCAGTACGGGGCCGGGCCCCCGAGCACCGAAGCCGACGGGGTCGTGGCGCAGGTGGTGGTGTTCTGGGCCCAGGCATCAGTGAGGCGGCCGAGATAGTCGTAGGTGTAGCACTGGTTGTCGGTGCCGTCGCGGGAGACGTCCGAGAGGGAGGTGATGTTGCCGGCCTCGTCGTAGCCATACGTTGCCGACTTGTCGGTGCCCGCCATTCCGTCGCGGTACACGCTGGAGCTGTGGAGCCGCTGGGTGCCCCACTCGTATGCGTTGTAGATGTCCGTCTTCGCAGCTCCGGCGGCCTTGTACGTGTACTGCATCGCCTTGCCGGTGTAGCTGTAGACGGTGTTGGTGACGTAGGTGAGACCGCCGCTGCCGGAGAGGGTCTTGGGGCGCAGCACGTCGTCGTAGACGGGAGTCACGGCCTCGGCGGTCAGGCTGCCCGCGGCCGGGTAGCCGACCGACGCCACGGTGCCGTCGATGTTGTAGCCGACGTTTGTCTGGTAGGAGCCCTTGAGCCCGGTGCCTTCGGAGTCGGGAATCGTGACCGTGGTGCGGCGCGCCCTGTAGAGGGCGTCGTACTGGCTGTAGGTGGTGGTGTAGGCGTAACCGCTCGCCCCGCCGACGTAGCGAGTGGCGGTGGACAGCTGGCCCTTGAAGCCGCTCGGGTCCCAGACGTGCATAGTCAGCAGGGTTCCGGAGGCGTCGCCGTCGTGGGTTTCGGTCTCCCGACCGAAACCGTCGTAGATGTGCGTGATCTTCTTGCCGCGGCTGTCGGTGGTGGAGACCAGTTGGTTGCGGTCGTCGTACTCCGACGTCGCGGTGCCCTTGTCCGGGTCGGCTGCCAGCTTCTGGTTGCCGCGCTGGTCGTATTCGTACTTCCAGACGTTGCCTGCCGGGTCGGTGAGCTTGGTCAGCTTGCCGGCCGGGTTGTACTCGTAGTGCGTCTGATCGTAGGCGCCTGTCGGTGTGGCGGCGTGGTATTGGAGCAGGTCGGTGGTGTTGCCGCGGGCATCCGTGATGGTCGTAGTCGGAGTGGCGCCCTTGGGCGGGGTCACGGTGACCCGGTCGCCCCCGTAGGCGGTGACGGTCGTCGACAGGACCGTGCCGTTGTCGCCGTTGCCTGCGATCTGCTGCGATTTGGTGACGCGGCCGAGACCGTCGTAGGCGTTCCAGGTCTGTGTCTCCACCGCCAGCGCTTCATCCAGGGTCAGCAGGCTCGTGGAGGGGGCGCTGGTGTTGTAGTACGGGGCGAAGGCCTTGGTGGTCAGGCCGCGTTCGTCGTAGAAGGTGTCGCTGATCAGTCGGCCGCCGTCCGGTCCCGGAGCCTGGGTCTGGCGGGGGCGGAGGAAGCCGTCGTAGAGGGTGTAGGAGGTTTTGCGGCCCGTTCCGTACAGGGTGGTCGTACCCACCGCGAACGGCTTGCCGTCGGTGATGGTGTAGGAGAACTCGTAGTTCGGGGTCTCACTGTTGGCCTTGGAGCGGTTGGGCAGCCAGACCTTGAGTTTGCGGCCGAGCGCGTCGTACGTGGTGTCGGTGCGCTTGATGTTGGTGTCCACCACAGTGAGGGGGAGGCCCCTGACGGTGTCGTACGTGGTCGTGGTGGTCTGTGCGGTGGCTGTGTTTCCCGTTACGGAGGCCGGGGTGATGGTGATGGTGGAGCCGGTGGGGAAGCCTGCCGTCGGCGTGTAGGCCGTCGTAGTGGTGAGTCCCCCGGTGCGGTCGGCACGTACCGGCGCGGTGGTCTCCGTCGCGGTGACCGTGCCGGTGATGTCCGTCGCGGAACTCTGGCGACCGTAACTGTCGTAGGTCGCGCCTGCCTCGGTGTAGGTCGCGGTGGTCCCGTCATGGGACTTCAGCGTCGCCGTACGGGTGGCGTCGCCCTTGGTGGGGGCGGCTCCGTAGGCCTGCCCGTCGTAGGCATTGCGGATGTCGACGACGACGTCCTTGGAGCGGTCCGGGGTGTCCGCGCATTTGACCGCGACGGATTCCACCCGGGAGGGGCCGTCGAGGATCCAGGCGCTGGTGTTGTCGACGTAGGTGGTACGCGTGCACTGGTTGTCCGTTGAGATGGATTCGTCGCCGAAGTCGTCGGTCTGGGTGATGCGTCCGGCGGTGTCCTCGAAGGCATTCGTCTGATAGGTGGTGCGCCACTTGCTGCCTGCGCCATCGTCCAGGGAGGTCCAGGTGCGGGTGGAAGCGGTGCCGGTCAGGTTGGCGGTGGCGCTGCCCCAGATACGGAGACGTACCGCGGTCTGGTGGTGCCACGGAGTGCTGACGGTCTTGCCCAGGAGCCTGCCACCAGGGCCGCTGTACTGCTCCGTCTTGTACTCGAAGCCGGCTGCGGACTCGTGGTCGGTGATGGTCCCGCCGTTGTCGTCGGACACGGTGACGGATTTGGTGCCGCCGGCCGGAGCCGCCTTGTCGCCGTCCATACCGCGCAAGAAGTAGTGGTCGGTCTGCGACTTCATCCCGACCGGGTCCTGGCCGCCGGTCTGAACCCGCACATGGGCATAGCCACGCCAGGTTGACCAGGTCTTGTACTTCTCCTTGGTCAGACCGTCATCGTCGTCGTAGTGCCAGGCCGCTCCGTCGAGATAGCTGTAGCGAGTGACCATCTCCGGGGAGGCTTTGGTGCGGTCGGTCTCGGTGACCGAGTCGACCACGTACTTGTTGAACCATTGCAGGGTCGGATCCGCATCGCCTTCCTTGGTGTAATAGGCGGGGAAGCACCGGGTCGTGTTCGTCTCGGGCTTCGGCAAACTGGAGGCGTCACAAGCCGCTGCGGAGTACTGCACCGACACCTGGCCGCCGGATTCGTCGGAGATCCCGGACAGGCGCTCCTTGATGAACGCGGACGTGTCGTCCCCGGCTGTCTTGAGACGGTTGGTGCGCTGGTCGTAGGCGAAGGCGACCTTGGGCAGGGTGATCTCTGGGGTGGCCGCCTTGCCGGTGTGCTGGATGGACTCCAACAGCAACTGGTAGTCGATGTCCGACATGCCCCAACGGTGGTTGAGGGCCCAGGAGTCGATTGCCTGGTACGTGCCGTCCGACTGCAGGACCTTGGTCGTAACCGCGCTGAGCTGCTTGCGGGTCCAGAACGAGGGGCTGGCGGTGTAGCAGTCGGCGCCGGATTTGCAGTTCAGGTCCCACGGGGTGTCGTACCAGTAGAACTTTTTGTCGTCGATCGTCGAGGCGTCGCAGGTGACGCCTGTTTCGGGCAGGCAGCGCTCAAGGGAGGTGAAATCCACCTTGGCCAGCGCCGCCCCGTACATGGACGCGGACTTCAGGCCGTAGTCGATGTGGTCCAGAGACCCGCCGCGGTCATAGGGGGTCTCATCGGCCGCTGTCCGGTTCCGGGCGTAGTAGTTTCCCTCCTTGTTGTAGTAATAGGCGATCGCATTGCCGTGGGTGTCGACGGCGTAGTCCAGGTTCCATCGCCAGCCCTGCTGACACCACGAGCCGGCGAATGTGGCAGCGTGGCACGGGTCAGATTCGTCGTTGCCGAAGACCGGCGTGGTCCAAGCCGAGTTCGTCTCCGACTTGCCGGATGTCCAGCCCGGAAGCCGGTTGTAGCCGAAGAAGTACTGGGTGCCGTCCGTGGTCGTGACCCGCCAGTACTCGTCGTTGCGAGCATTGTTGGACCGGACGTCGTTGGTGTCCGCGCCGTAGACGCGATCGACCTTGGTGCCGTCGTCGCCCTTGATCCTGAAGGTGTTCTTGCCCGTTGCGATCAGCTCACCGGAGTGCCCGTTGAACGACAGCGTCGCGTTGTCGTACGCCCAGCACAGGTCGCCCGGTTTGGTGCCGTCAGCGTTCTTCACCCCGTCGTCGGCGCACGACTTGTAGCTGCGCTCGATGAAGCCGGGCCACAGGCTGAATCCGTCGCCTGCCCAGGAGGCCTGGTTGTTGGTGTTCGCCGTACGGCCGTCCACGGTCCCGGAGGCGTACGACAGACCCACCTGCGGGGTGAAGGAGCCCGGTACCTCGGGCACGGGCATGTCGTACGACCAGCTGAAGTCCCCGGTGTTCAGGTTGGTCTGCCACGCGGAGGAGGCCGAGAGCTCGGTGGCCTTGTAGTCACCCTGGTCGCTTGACGTACCGGTGGTCGCCGCCAGCAGCGTCGTGGCCGCACTGCCGCTGCTGTCCGCTGCTGACAACGGCACCGCGGCGGCCGTGAGGGTCTTCGCCTTCACATCGTTGTGGGTGGGGATCGTCTGCGCGGTGGAGCACTTTGCGGTGCCGGGGTGGGTCGCCGCGCACGCGGGCAGCCGGATCAGCTTGAGCCGCGCCGCATACGCGCCGCCGTACGCCTGCGCGAACTTCGAGTAGTCCACGCTGACACCGACCGAGTCTCCCTTCGTCCCAGTCTGGGGCCGCACGGAGAACAACACTCCGTCCACACCGGCGCGTTCGGTGCTCTTACGGTCCAGCACACGCACCGTGGCCGTACCGGTCAGGGATGTACGGGCCGTGGCTTTCTTGCCCTTGGCCGGAGGAGTGGCGGCCAGGGAGATCGGCAGGTCACCTGCCCGGACGGCTGTGATCCCTGTTTGAGATCGCAGTGTGACAGTCGCAGAACCGGCCTTCGCCCAGGCCCGTTTGGGCGCGGACTTCGGCGCGCGTGGCTGATGGTCCGAGACTCGCGGCAGTGGCTTGACGCTGTGCCCGGTCAACGGCTTCTCCGAGGCGGGAACCTTGATGTCGGTTGCTGCGGCGGGCTCGGCCACCGCCGCCTGGATCAGGGTGCCGACCAGTACGGCGGAAACCGTCAGGGCGACTCTGCGCCGGATGCACGTCCGTGCCCTCGCTGTCATGGCTCGCTCCATCACTCTGCCCGTCGTCCCGTGCCGCCTCACCCCGACTGGCAGGGCTTCGACCGGAAATGGCCTTGATGCTTGGGTACTTGCTGCTCGCTGCCGGTGCGGCTGCCTGTCTGTCGGCAGCCGCACCAGGCCGCCGTGTCAGGGGCCGGTCGTGGTGCCCAGGTCGACACCGCTGTTGAGGCTTTGGATCTGTGTGTCGGCGGCGGCGCCTTGGAGGACCCAGACGTCGTCGATCGCACCGCTCCAGTAATCGCCCCAGGTACTGGCGCCGGTCTTGAGCCGGCCCAGTTGCAGCCCCTTGGCCGCCGCGAACGGCAGGACCGAGTAGTTCCAGGACACCTGTTCCTCGCTGCACGTCGTGTCGTCCAGGCACGACATGCCCTGCACCTGGCCGTTCACATACAGCGCGATCCGCCCGGCGTAGGCGTCGTAGACGACCGCGACGTGGTTCCAGTCGTTCTCCTGGAACTGGGAGTGTTCAGCCGTGGAGGCGGTTGCCGTCGTGGAATCGGCGTTGCGCGTGACGAGTTGCCAGCGACCGGCGGTGGCCGGGGTGGTCGCGTCGGGCACGTACCGCACCGCGAACGCGTTGGTGTTCGCCCCGGCCATACTCATCACCGTCATCGGCTTCGTCGGCCGACCCGCTGTCGTCGCCCAGGCCGACGCGGTGAAACTCCTGCTGGTGTCGATGGGCGAGGTGCTGGTGGCCGCGTAACCGGTGGTGCCGTTCAACGTCAGTTCGCCGACGCCGATCTTCACGTTGGGGTCCGTCAGGTAGACGGAGGCCCCGTTCCCCAGTGTCAGTGGGTGTGCCGTGTGGTCTTCGCGGACCAGGTCGTCGGGGGAGAGCGTTCCGGACTGGGCGTCCAGCTTCCAACGGCCCTCCACCGCAGGTCGGTTCTCGAACGACTCAGCGATCTCCGGTGCGGACAGGGCCCTGTCGTACAGCTGCACATCGGAGATCTGGCCGGGAAAGAAACTGGATGCCGTACCGCTGAATCTGCTGGCCCCGATCAGTACCGGACCGCCGGCATAGAACGGCGCGTCGACCTTGGCCGTCGCCACCCATTTGCCCTGAACATACAGCCGCAAGTCATCGGTGACAGCGTCGTAGGAACCCACGACGTACGTCCACTCGCCCCCTGGCGCCAGTGCTGCGTCGCCCTGAGAGGCTCGGATGGCAACACCGTCCGTGCTGTCCTTCGAATACTGGTTGAACGTCCAGCCGTAGGAAGCCGAGTAGTACAGCTCGAACCCCGGCATCACGGTGCCGGCCTGAGTCGCGATCACCGCACCGTGTGTGGGCTTGGTCTTGGTCAGTTTCGCCCAGGCCGTCACCGAGAAACTGGTCTGGTTGTTCAGGTCCGGACCGGGCGTGGCGGCGTAGTCGTCCACGCCGTCCAGGCTCAGCGCCGTACCCGCACGGCCCGGATCGCCGAGCTTCGCCCCGCCCTTGAGAACCGCCGGATTCACATCCGCACGGCCCGTCACCTGCGCCGTCGGATTGCCGTCGGTGTCGGTGGCCGGCTCATCCAGCGGGAACACTGCCCGCGCCGGACGACCACTGCCGATGGAGTTCTTGTTGTAGAGGTCGCTGACCTCCGTGGCCGACAGAGGCTTCTCGAAGACGCGAACCTCGTCGATCGTGCCTGGGAAAAAGGATCCGGGTGTTCCGCTGTGCGAGCCGGCGCCGATCTGCAGACCCCGTCGAGCGTCCCAGGGGGTGGAATACGGCGCTGTCCCGGCCAACACTCCGTTGACATAGAGCGACAGTTGGTTGGCGCCCGCGCCGTAAGTGCCGACGAGATGCACCCATTGACCAGCCTTGACCCCGCCCGCGGCCGCCTGCTCCGCCTGCACGGGCGTCGCGGAGGCGGTGTCCGCCGTGTACTGGTCGAACGCCCACCGGTCACGGGACTTGGAGTAGTACAGCTCGAAACCCGGGGCGTTGTTGCCCAGCTGTGCCGCGATCACCGCTGCCGTGTCCGGCACCTTGTCGAGCTTTACCCAGGCAGCCACGGAAAAACTGATCGACGTGTCCACTGCCGGGATGTCCGACACCAGGTAGTCGTCCACGCCGTCCAGGGAGACTGCGGTGCCCTTCACGCCCGAGGCCCCCAGAGTGGGGCCTCCCTCCAGGTCCAGGGTGCGCGTGCCGGCGCTGCCTTCGGCCTGGGTGGCGCCGGACGCCTCGTCCAGCTTCCACTGCGCGCGCGTCGGCTGACCCGCCTTCACCCTGTACATGTAGCGGGCGATCTCGCTGCCGGTGCCCGCCGCGTTGAAAGACTTGACGGACAAGAAATTCGCGCCGGCCCTGGTCGGCCGGAAGGTAATCGACTTGGCGGCCCCACCGGAGGTGCTCACCTCGTTGTCCGCAGATGGATCAGCGTTGATCCCGTACCAGTACTTGGTCACGCCGTTGTCCGACGAGGACATCGTGAAAGTGCCGTTCCGTCCTACACCGTCGTACACCGGATCGTTCGGATCGCTGTCGTCGGCGGCCGGATAGTCGCCCGACGCGACGGTCGGCGCGGGCGGCACGGAGGTGTCCCAGACGAAGTAGCACCCCGTGGCCGAGCCCGCGGCCGACCATGGAGACGCGCTGTAGTAGGTGTCTTCGTCGTAGTCCCAGGCCCGCGCGAACCAGGCGATCGTCTTGTTCTTCGGAATCGCCTTCCCGGAGAGTGTCTCGGTCAACCTGGTGGAGAAGTCGGAGCCGGATGACTTCGGTGTCATTCTCGCCGAGGTCCACTGGGCGGCGAAGCCGCTGCCGGCGTCCCACCAAACCTGGAACTGCACACTGACCTGGTCCTTGTCCGGGTCCGTCACATCGCTCGCCGTGATGGTCGGAAGTGAGTTGATGGCCACCTTGGTGTCCGGCGTGTGGCACGTACCGCCGCGTGACATGGTCAGCTGCTTCATCGCGAGCTGCTTCGGCGTCTGGTTGTACTTCACCCGCAGATATGCGTCGTCCGAGAACCGCTTCCAGCCGTACTTGTCGTCCTCGCTTGCCGCCTTGAGCCCGAACGTCGTGTACGAGGAGTCGTTGGCGGCCGCGTACTTCACCCCGGCGGTCGCATCGAACTCCACATCGCCCGCCGGGCAACCGGAGCCTCCGCCCTTGGCCACCGACCGGGCATCCAGCTGATCGATCCAGAACCCGGTCCCCGAGGTCTGGTCGTTCCACGTCGTCGACGAGGTGATATTCTTGGTCCGCCACAACTGCACCGACCGCGCCTCGCAGGAGCCGGACCACGTCTCGTGCGCCACGAACGTCGCTTTCAGAACCGACTTGCCGCCAAACTTGCCGGTCGGAAACCGGAAGAGGACCCGCTTCAGGTCATACGGAGCGCAGTAGTCCCACCCGCAGTAGCCCACACCTGCATCCGAGTCCCCGTTGAACCGCCACTGCGGCGAGGACGCCCAGTAACGCGAGACCATCGTCCACTCCCCCGCCTTCGGGGTGTAGGTCTGCGGATCGATGTAGACCGGGAACGTCGTGCCAGGATCCGTCAGCAGATCCTGATCCGGCGTCAGCCTCAGCTCATCGCCGGCCGACGCCACCTCCACTCCGATCGGCGCGATGTTCGCCGCATCCCCCGGCCCATCCTCAGCAGCGGAGTCGGCGGCATCCACGGCCGTCTGCCCCGCACCTCGAACCAACTGCGTCTGCGGGCCCGTCGCCTCCGTCGAGTCCCACATGACGGGCTGCGCCGCCTGGAAGACGACGCCGCCCGCCGCCTCGTCCACTGCTTCCAAACCGCCGGACGTGCTCTTCTGCAGATCCAGTCCCGTGGAGCCGACGCCCAGCTTCAGTTCGGCGAGCGCCGGGTTCTTCGCCGCCTCGACGCTGTTCACGACCAGCAACTGCGAAAAGCCCTCGCCGGTCGCCCTCACCTTCAGATCGACGTCCGGAAGCACGTCCGCGTACGTCGCAGTGTCTGCATCCAAGGTCGGCGCAGGAAGCGTTGTCGGCCACGAGAACGACAGTTCCTTGCCCGTGCGCTCCAACGACACCAACGGACCTGTGCCGCCGCCGGAGAACACGATCCCGACCGCGGAGGCGTTCGGCGTCACAGTGCCGTCGGACCGACTGGCCAGGGTGTTGTCGATCGCCTTCCACTGTCCATCGGTCCAGGTACGCACCGGCCGAAGGTGCTGCACCGCCTCCAGCCGACCGTCGGGGGTCGCGTACACCTCACCCGACTCGGTACGCAGAGAGGTGACCTCGACGTTGGTACCGCCCGACTCGGCCGCATCCTCAGCAGCGGAGAGCGTCACCGCAGTCTTGGTTCCGCCCGTGCCGGTCGACCGCTCCTCGGCGTGGGCCGGGGCGCCGACGCCCGTCGACGGCACGACGCTCGCCAAAACCGCAGCCGCAATCACGGTGATCAGCGATTGGCCCACACCGCGCCGTCTTCGGAACACGCTCATTTTCCCCCGCCCCCGACCTCACAGAGTCCCCACCCGGAAGTCACAAGATCCTCAAAAGTAAGGGGACCTTACCCAGCCCTTACTCGCACGCGTCAAGGGCTGGCCACCAAAGCCTCCAGCGCACCTTTTGAGGCAAGCCGGGCCACTCCAGCCACATATCCGAAGCGTCGGATTGAAGCGCTAAATGAATCTTTAGCCCACTTCACACGAGGCTCATGTCCCGACATAGGCAGCATGCGCAACGTCGAGATCCGGACACCCACCACACGACGTCGACTGCACAAGTACGGCTTAGCTTTACCTGGATTTGAGATTCTCCACGGAGCGCGTTCAGTCACCGAATCGCCACCGACCGGTCCCAAACTCGCAGTCAGCGCAGGTTCCCACTGCCAACGCCCGCCTGCTGACCAGCAGCACCACCTGCAGACGCTGTGGGAGCGGCACGAGGGTCAACAGACTCGTCGTGCACCGTTTCGCCGGAGGCAGTCACCGGGAACCACCCATACGAAGCCGGATCAGCTCCTACGGCACAACCCCCGTTCCGGAAAGCACCAGCTCACGACGGCTGCAGGACCGTACAGATGTTGTCGGCGCCACCCCAAGGACTCGAACCTGCCGCCTGTCGGCGACGGGTGAATCGTTAAGCCGACGCCGACAGTAAGCGCCCCCGCTCGACACGTTCGCATGCCTCGCGTCGGACGACGGCGAGGACACGGTGCCGACCTCACACACGGCTGATCTGCAGTCAGCGCCATCGGCGGCCCCGAGCCGATTCGATGCGGGCAATGACCTGCACATTCCGCGCACTTGATCGACTACACCGTCGGACGGGACGCCACCTCCGCAGGTATGCCTTGCACTACTTCTCCAAACGCGGGAACGCCCCCAAGTCGCACGCAAGGCAGCACAGAGATGGGCAAGCCTCGGCAGTCGAACAAGGAGATCCCGACCACCACCGCCGCCGCCGCCGCACCAAGTCTGTGCGGCATACAAGCGCCTATGTCCAGTCTCGACAGATTTCACCGCCGCACGCGGGGGTTCCATCCGCCGCGTCCAACGACACCCGAGAGAGCGCTATCGGTAGCTGTCTCGACATGCTGCGCGAGTGACGTCACCCATCCTGGCCCGAGCACGGCTCGCTAGAGGAGGCGCCATCGGTGCTCAAGTTCAGCCCGAGCAGGTCAGCAAGAGGACACCGCGTACATGTACTTCAGCGTGCAGCCGGTGCCGGGATGTCCACTACAGATCGACATCGGACCGCATTTGATGCCCGGAATGCCAAATACGTCGCACGCGCAGTGGACAGGGACGACGATACTTGCAGCCCGAATTCGCCCCCGAATCGACCCGGACAGCTTGTTCAGCGAGAACACATGTCCTCTGACCTGCGAAAATAAAGAGCGGCAGACGAGTCAGGCTATACGCCGGGTTCTGTGTCCGGGAGGACCTCACGATCCCCCCGGCGACGGCCATCCATCTAGGACCGGTGTTGCCACCGGCCTCGTGCGGTCTACCCGCGGACTCGGGCGGGCAGCCCTCGAACGTCCGCGCAGGAGCCCCTTTCCATTCCTAGGAAGGAACTCCCTTTTGACCTTGCTCCGGGTGGGGTTTACCTAGCCGCCTGAGTCACCTCAGGCGCTGGTGGTCTCTTACACCACCGTTTCACCCTTACCGGGGACCGAGGTCCCCGGCGGTCTGTTTTCTGTGGCACTGTCCCGCGGGTCACCCCGGGTGGCCGTTAGCCATCACCCTGCCCTGTGGAGCCCGGACGTTCCTCGGGAAGTCCCCCTAGGGGCACTCCACGCGACCGTCCGCCCGGCTCGTCTGCCGTGTCGACCATGCTACCGGGCGGGCACCATCCCTCCGACCGGTGGCCGCCGTCGCCAGCACCGACCCCGCCAGGATCAACGTGAACGCCACCGCGATACCCACCGTCAACGCCTCCCCCAGGAACAGCGCCCCCGCCGCCACCGCCACCGCCGGATTGACGTACGTGATCACCGTCGAACGCGTCGGACCGACCTCCTTGATCAGCTCCAGGAAGGCCACGAACGCCACCGCCGTGCAGATCACTCCCAGGCCGGCGAGAGAGGCCAGGACCTGAGCCGAGGGCATCGTGGACGGCCAGGTCAGAGCCGCCGCCGGGGCGTAGACGATCGCCGCCAACGCCAGGCATGGGGCGGTCAGTTGGAGTGTCGGGACGTCCTTCAAGTGGCGGGCCGCTATCAGCGGTGCCGTCGCATAGCCCAGCACCGTCAGCAGCACCTCCACCAGCGAGCGCGCGTCGCCGCCCGTCAGATGCGGGACCGTGAGGACGGTGACCCCGGCCAGGCCCAGTGCCAGGCCCGCCACCCGCCGGGCGCCCAATCTCTCCGTCTCGCCGAAGAAGCGCGCCATCAGCACGCCCACGATCGGTACACCCGCGATCAGCAGGCCCGCCGTAGAGCTGGACAGGTGCCGTTCCGCGTCTGTCAGCGTGAACCACGGGCCGATGATCTCGATGCACGCGAAGGCCAGCATCGGGCGCCAGTGCGTCCGGACCGTGCGGGTCAGGCCGCCCTGGCGCAGGGCGAAGGGCAGGAGGAGTACGGCGCCCAGGGCGCAGCGCGTGAAGACGACCATGGACGGGGACAGCGGGGCGTCCACCGCCACCTTGATCATCAGGTAGGGGACGCCCCACACCACTCCCATCAGGGAGAACAGGAACCAGCCGCGTGCAGTCATACGGCGAGTCTGCGCCGGCCCCTCAGAGGGAGTCTTGAACGCTGTTGCGGTACGCCGCCGGCGTCACCCCCAGCACCCGCCGGAACCACCGCGTCAGATGCGCCTGGTCCGCGAAGCCCACCTGCGCCGCCACCTCGGCGGGCCGCCCGCCCGCGTCCAGCAGACCGCGCGCCCGGGTCACCCGGTACTGGGCCAGCCACGCGTACGGCGGTATCCCCATCGCCGTACGGAAGGCGCGGAGGAGCTGGTAGCGGGACAGGCCGAAGTCCGCTGCCAGGGACGAGAGGGACGGTGGGGTCAGTAGTTCGTCCGCCAGGCGGTCCCGCACCGCGTGGGCCACCCAGGCCGCGCCCGGGATCTCGTCCGACACCGGGCGCGATGCGGAGTGGCGGCGGACGAGGGCCGTGAGGAGCCACGGGAGGCGGGACTCCGCCTCCAACGGGTCCGGGCAGAGGCTGAGTTGGGTGTGCGCCGAGCGCAGCGCCACGGCCAGTTCGGCGTCGTCGAGGAGCGGCTCGCGGAAGTGCGGGAGGGCCGCGCCGAGGATGCCGTCCGTCAGCAGTCCCGGGTCGGCGTAGAGGGCTCGGTAGGCGTAGCCGTCGGTGGTGGTGCCGGGGCCGCCCGTGTGCATCTCGCCGGGGGCGAGTACGACGATGGAGCCCGGCTGCGTGCGGATGTGGCCGCCGCGGTAGTCGATGAGTTCCGAGCCGCCGACGCAGACGCCGATCGTGAACTCCTCGTGCGCGTGCGGGGCGTAGACATGCCGGTCGAAGCGGGCCGTCAGGAGGTCGAGCGGCGGGCCGCAGTGGCCCAGTCTCGCCCTCGTCCACAGTGCCTGCTCACGTGCGCTCACCGGCCGCACCCCCTCTCCTCCACAGGGTGCAACGCGCCGGGGCCGTATGTCATGCCGGGGTGAGCGCCCGTTCCAACACGTCGAAGGCCGCGCACACCCGTGCCCGATGGTCCGCTACGAGTCCTTCCGCGCCCTCTCCCGCGAAGACGCGGCGCGCGGTGGTGACGTAGACCGTGCGGTACGCGGCGACGGTCAGGGCCGCGGTCAGGGCGGGGTCGGGGGTGTCCGGGGCGGTCTCGGTGAGGGCGGTGGTCAGGGCGTTCTCTATCTCCTCCAGGGCTTCGCGGCCCCGGGCGCGCAGGGCGGGCGAGTCGGCCACGACCTCCCAGAAGTCCGGGAATCCGCTGTCGGGGCCGGCCAACGGGTGGCGCCGGTCGAGGAGTTCGAGGGCGAGGCGGCGGAGCGCGGCGAGCGGGGTCTCGCCGGGGGCGCGGTCGCGTACGGCCCCGCCGAACATCTCGACCGCCTCGGGGATGCGGTCGAGGAACAGGTCCTCCTTGCGCGGGAAGTAGTTGAAGACGGTCATCGTCGACACCTCGGCGGCGCGCGCGACCTCCGCGACCGACACCTGGTCGAAGCCGCGCTCCCGGAACAGCGCCGAGGCGACGTTCGAGATCCGCTGCCGGGTCGCCCGTTTCTTGCGCTCCCTCAGCGGCAGCTCGGCCGCGCCCTTGGTCTCGTTCCTGCTCTCGTTCACGTTCTCGTACCTGCTCTCACTCACGAGAATAGTGTAGCCAACATAATTTTTTAGTGACTACACTCAAGGCATGAGCACTGACACGAACACGAACACGAACGTCAGCATCGACACGAACTACGACGTCGTCATCGCCGGAGCCGGGCCCATCGGGCTGCTGCTCGCCTGTGAGCTGCGGCTCGGCGGGGCCCGGGTGCTGGTCGCGGAGCGGCTGGCCGGGGTGGACGAGACGATCAAGGCGGGCGGGATCAACACCCTCACCGCCGTTTCCCTCTACCGGCGGGGGCTGCTGCCCGCGTTGACCGAGGTGCAGGTCGAGACCGCGAACGGCATGAAGGAGTTCCTGCGGACGCAGAGCAGTGGAGACGGGGCGGCCCCGCCGCCGAAGTCCGCCGGGCACTTCGCCGGGATCACCCTGCGGGCCGATCTGCTCGACGCGTCGGACCCCGCCTTCGCGGAGGTCGGCCCGCCCGGCGAGGTCGGCCGGTTCGTCCCGCAGGCCCCGCTGGAGCGGCTGCTCGGCCGGCGCGCCGATGAACTCGGCGTCGAGGTGCGCAGGCAGGTCGAGTTGACCGGCTACGACGCGGACGACGAGGGGGTGACCGTCCACCTCGCCGCTACGGACGGATCGGCGCCGCAGTCCGTCCGCACCGGCTGGCTGGTCGGCTGCGACGGCGGCCGCAGCCTCGTGCGCAAGCTCGCCGGGATCCAATTCCCGGGCACCGCACCGGAGATCACCGGCTACCAGGCCATCGCCGACATGACCGGCACCGAGGGTCTGAGCAAGGGCTGGAACGCCACCGGCACCGGGATGTACACCTACGGCCCGATGCCGGGGCGGATGGTCTCCATCGAGTTCGACGGGCCGCCCGCCGACCGCCGATCCCCGGTCACCACCGAGGAGTTGCAGGCCGGCGTGCGCCGCGTGACCGGCGTCGACGTCACCGTGCACGCACTGCACACGGCGACCCGGTTCACCGACAACTGCCGTCAGGCGGACACCTATCGCGCGGGCCGGGTGCTGCTCGCGGGCGACGCGGCGCATGTGCACTCGCCGTTCGGCGGACAGGGACTCAACCTCGGTGTCGGGGACGCGATGAACCTCGGCTGGAAGCTCGCCCTGGTGGTGAGCGGCCGGGCCCCGGCCGACCTGCTGGACACCTACACGGCGGAACGGCATCCGATCGGCGCCTGGGTGCTGGACTGGACGCGCGCCCAGATCGCGATCATGCGCCCCGACGCACACGCCCGTGCCCTGCGCGGGATCGTCGGCGACCTCGCGGGGACGGCCGACGGCACGACGTACTTCGTCAAGCGGATCTCCGGCGCCTGGCAGCGCTACGACCTCCCCGGCGACCACCCGCTGACCGGCCGCAGCGCCCCCGACCTCGAACTCGCCGACGGCACCCGCCTCGGCGACCACCTCCACACCGGCCGCGCCCTCCTCCTCGACCTCGCCGACGACCCCAAACTCCGTGCCCGCGCGGCCGGTTACGAGGGCCTGGTGGACGTCCTCACCACCACCTGCCCCCAACACCCGGAACTGGCCGGGCTGTTGGTCCGCCCGGACGGGATCACGGCATGGGCCGCCGACACGGACAGCACCGAGGACGATCCGACGGAGGCACTGCGACTGTGGTTCGGCGCGCCGCTTGGCGCTTGACACTCACGCGACGTCAGCATCTGCAGTGACCCCATGAGGACCAACTGGGCAGGCGGCGGGCGGGTGTTCGGGTATGCGCGGGCGCGACGGGCCCTGGTGGCCGGGTCGGCGCTCGCGTGCGTCCTGGAGACCCTCACCATGTCGGTGCTGCTGCGGGACTGGCCGCTGCTCCACCAAGTGGTGCCGGTCCTGGGCCTCTTGGCGGTCACGTCCGTCGCCGCCCTGCACGCGGCCTCCGTCACCCGCCCGCACCAGCTGGACACCGACACCCATGCGCTACGGCTCCGGCGGGCCGCCCGCGCCGACGTGATCGTCCCGCTGGGTCATATCGCCTCCGCCGAGGGCGAGTTGCGGGTGGCGGCCCGACGCCGGGCCGACGGCGAACTGGACCTCCCCGTCGCCTTCCGCACCTCCGTCACCCTCCAACTCACCGAGCCCGTCACCCATTTCACCCTCCTCGGCCGACGGCGGGAGGTCGACACCGTCCACTTCCACGCCGACGACGCCGACCGCGTCGTAGCGACCCTTCAGGCTCATCTGCGAGCGGTCAGGCGGGCGCGAACCGTACCTTCGACGTCCCCGGGTCCGCCTGGGTGAGGCGGACGCGCAGGCGCTCCCCCAGCGGCAGCGGAGTCGTGCCGCCTTCGAGGCGGGCGACCACGGCCGGGGTGTCCAACTGCACCTTTCCCACGGTGGGTTGGCGTTCGTCCACGTCCACCACATAGCCGTCGAAGAGGTCGCCGACGCGGTCCTTCAGGAGCGCCGCCTCGACGATGTCGACGCACTCGCGCTCGACGGTGCCGGCGAGGCGGTTGCCGTCGGCCATCTGTTTGGGGAGGGCGTCGAGGCCGGCGAGGACCCAGGCGGGTGGGTTGCCGGGGGCGAGGCAGAGTTCGGAGGCGTAGCGGTCGACCAGGCGTCGTAGGGGTGCCGTGCAGTGGGTGTAGGGGGCGGCGACGGCCGCGTGGGTGGTGACGGGCGGGAGGTTGCCGTCGCGGAAGACCGTGTAGCCCGCGCCGCGCAGCAGGGTCGTGCACTCCTGGAGGAAGGCCGCGTGGTGCGGGAGGTGCGGGTCGAGGGAGCGGATGAGCCGCGCGTACGGCATGTGGTGCGGCCAGTCGATGTGGAGCGCGTGCGCGGTGCGGTGCAGGCGGCCGACCGCACCGTCCGGGGCGATGGGCAGGGTGCGCAGGACGCCGGTGCCGTGCGTGAGCATGAGGTCGGCGGCGGCCATGCCGGTGAGGAGGGAGATCTGGGCGTTCCAGCCGTCGGCGGGGAGCGGGGCGCGGTAGGCGAGTTCGTAGGTGTGGTCGCGCTCGACGATCTCCTGCTCGGGCACGTTGAGGGAGATGCCGCCGCGCTCGACCTCCAGGCGTTCGCGTGCCTCGCCGATGTCCTTGAGCAGCGCGAGCGGCTCCTCGGCGGTGCCCGCGTCGATCTGCCGCTGCGCGGTGGCGTAGTCGAGTTTGGCGCGGCTGCGGACGAGGGCACGGCGGACGTCGACGGCGGACGTACGGCCGTCCGCGTCCAGGTCGATCGTCCACAGCACCGCCGGCCGGGTCACGTCCGGCAGCAGGCTCGCGGCGCCCTCGCTCAGCAGCGGCGGGTGCAGCGGGGTCTTCTCGTCGGGGAAGTACAGGGTGGTGACGCGGTGGTGGGCCTCCGCGTCCAACGCGCCGCCGGGGAGCACGAAGGCGGCGACGTCTGCGATGGCGTACCGGACCCGGAAACCGGTCCCCCTACGGGACAGGTGCATCGCCTGGTCCAGGTCCATGGACGTGGGCGGGTCGATGGTGAAGAAGGGGATGTCGGTCGCGTCCTCGGCGGGCGGTGGCGGGGACTTCGCCGCCCGTTCCGCCTCCGCCAGTACCTCCGGCGGGAAGTTCTCGGGTACGCCGAGTTCGGTGCGCAGGGCGGTGAGGGCGGCGCGGAGCGGGGCTTCGGGGGTGCCGGTCACCCGGATACGGCGGCTGGGCATGTCACGAGCGTAGGCACAATCCGCAGGCCCGCACCCTTTACGCTGGCGCAGGCCCCCCACGTAGGCCAGAAGCTCCCCCGGAAGTCCCCTAAGGAGAAACCCGCCGTGCTCGTCCTGCTGCCTCCTTCCGAAGGCAAGGCCTCCTCCGGCCGCGGTGCCCCCCTCAAGCCGGAGTCGCTGTCGCTGCCGGGACTGACCGACGCCCGCGCCGCCGTACTCGACGAACTCGTCGACCTGTGCGCGGCCGACGAGGACAAGGCACGCGAGGTCCTCGGGCTGAGTGAGGGACTGCGCGGCGAGATCGCGAAGAACGTCGACCTGCGGACGGCGGGTGCGCGGCCCGCCGGGGAGATCTATACGGGGGTTCTCTACGACGCCCTCGACCTGGCCTCGCTCGAACCCGCCGCGAAGAAGCGGGCCGCGCGCTCGCTGCTCGTGTTCTCCGGGTTGTGGGGCGCGGTGCGGGTGACGGACCGGATTCCGTCGTATCGCTGCTCGATGGGGGTACGGCTGCCCGGGCTCGGGGCGCTGGGCGCGCACTGGCGGGGGCCGATGGCGGCGGTGCTGCCGGAGGTCGCCGGGGACGGGCTCGTCCTTGACCTGCGGTCCTCGGCGTATGCGGGGGCGTGGAAGCCGAAGGGGGAGGTCGCGGGGCGGACGGCGACTGTGCGGGTGTTGCATGCGCCGACGCGGAAGGTCGTCAGCCACTTCAACAAGGCTACGAAGGGGCGGATCGTGCGGAGTCTGTTGACCTCGGCGGGGGTGCCGGGGACGCCGGGTGAGTTGGTGGAGGCGTTGCGGGGGTTGGGGTACGTGGTGGAGGCGGAGGTGCCTTCGCAGGCGGGGCGGGCTTGGGCGTTGGATGTGTTGGTGGACGAGATCCACTGAGCGACCCATTGAGCGACCCATCAGGCGTGCGTTGCAGTATGCGCAATGAGCTTTGCGCACACTGCATCCCCTCGGCAGGATGAGGCTATGACTTCCTCCTCCCTGCTCGATCTCGCTCCCGTGCTGCCCGTCGTCGTCATCGAGGACGTCGCCGACGCGGTGCCGCTCGCGCGAGCGCTGGTGGCGGGTGGGTTGCCGGCGATCGAGGTGACCTTGCGGACGCCGGGCGCGCTGGAGGCCTTGCGGGCTATCGCGGGTGAGGTGTCGGGGGCCGTGGTCGGGGCGGGGACGGTGTTGACTCCGGGGCAGGTGAAGGAGTGCGTGGGGGCGGGGGCGCGGTTCCTTGTCAGTCCCGGGTGGACCGAACTTCTGCTGGAGGCCATGCAGGGGTCCGGGGTGCCGTTTCTGCCGGGGGTGTCGACCACGTCCGAGGTGGTCGCGCTGTTGGAGCGCGGGGTGCGGGAGATGAAGTTCTTCCCGGCTCAGGCCTCGGGCGGTACGGCGTATCTCAAGGCGTTGGCGGGGCCGTTGCCGCAGGCGCGGTTCTGTCCTACCGGGGGGATAGGGGTCAACTCCGCGCCGGAATACCTGGCGTTGCCCAACGTCGGGTGTGTGGGCGGGAGTTGGATGATTCCGGCGGATGCGGTGGCCGCGCGTGACTGGGGGCGGGTCGAGTCGCTGGCCCGGGAGGCGGCGGCGCTGCGCTCAGCGTAGGTGGGACGTGTCGTTGAAGAGTCGTACGCTCGCGTTGCCGTCGGCGTAGTAGGCCACGGCGGAGATCGAGGCGGCCGAGAGTTCCATGCGGAACAGGGACTCCGGTGGGGCGCCCAGGGCGAGTTGGACGAACGTCTTGATCGGGGTGACGTGGGTGACGAGGAGGACGGTGCGGCCCGCGTAGGCCGCCGTCAGCTTGTCGCGGGTGGCGGCGATTCGGGTTGCCGTGTCCGCGAAACTCTCGCCGCCGCCGGTGGGTTGGGCCGTGGGGTCGGCCAACCAGGTGGTCAGGTCGTCGGGGTAGCGGTCGCGTACCTCGCCGAAGGTGAGGCCTTCCCAGGCGCCGAAGTCCGTTTCGCGCAGGCCCTCTTCGATCGTCACGTCCAGGCCGAGGCGGTCTGCTACGGCTGCGGCGGTTTCCCTGGTGCGGGTGAGGGGGGAGGCGATGATGTGCTGGATCGTGCCTCGGGCCGCCAACGCCGTTGCTGCTCGGGTGGCTTGGTCCTGGCCTACGGGTGAGAGGGAGGGGTTGGTGCCGCCGCTGCCTGAGAAACGCTTCTGGGGGGTGAGGGGGGTTTCGCCGTGGCGTAGGAGGACGAAGGTTGCGGGGGCGCCCATGTCTGCGGGGGCCCAACCGGCGCTGGGGGTCGCTACGTTGCGGGCTGCGCGGGTGTCTGCGATGGCTTTGGCAGTGGTCACAGTTGCGGCCGGTGGGGGCTGGTCGCGCAGTTCCCCGCGCCCCTTGAGGGCGTCACCTGGGCCTGCACCGGAAAGCTGGGCGCTGCCGCGGCCCTGAAAAGCCTCGGCTGAGCCCTCACTGGAAAGTTGGGCGCGCCCCTGAAAAGCCTCAGCCGAGCCTGTGCTGCGGAGGTCCGCCGTTGACTCTGTCGCCGACCACTGCTCGCCCCGCTTTCCCGCGTCCATCGCCTCGTTGGCCAAGCGGTCCGCGTGTTTGTTCTGGGCCCGGGGGATCCACTCGTACGTCACCTGCGTCGCCGGATACACCCCGCCCGCCTCCGCCGCCAGGGGCTTCATGTCGGGGTGTTTGATCTTCCAGCGGCCCGACATCTGTTCCACGACCAGCTTGGAGTCCATGCGGACGTGGATGTGGGCGGTGGGGTCCAGGGCGTGGGCCGTGCGGAGGCCGGCCAGCAGGCCCCGGTACTCGGCGACGTTGTTCGTGGCGATGCCGATGTACTCGGCCGCCTCCGCCAGGGTCTCCCCCGTCGTCGCGTCGATGACGACGGAACCGTAGCCCGCGGGGCCCGGGTTTCCCCGGGAACCGCCGTCCGCCTCGACGATGAACTCCCGCACGGCGAACGCTCCTTACAGGCCGGACTCGGACGTGCGCACCAGGATGCGGCGGCAGTTCTCGCAGCGGACGACCGTGTCGGGGGCCGCCGCGCGGACCTCGTTGAAGTCGGTGATGGCGAGCTCCTGGCGGCAGCCCTGGCAGGTGCGCTGGTACAGCTTGGCCGCGCCGATGCCGCCCTGCTGCTGGCGGAGCTTGTCGTAGAGCTTGAGGAGGTCCGCGGGGATGGTCGCCGAGACGACCTCGCGCTCCTTCTCGGCCGTGGCCTCGTCGGCGTCGAGGGTCTCGTAGGCGGCCTCGCGGCGGGCGGTCGCGTCGTCGATCCGGCCCTGCACGGAACCGACCCGCTCGGTCAGTTCGGCGGTGCGCTCCTGCGCGGACTCACGGCGCTCCATGACTTCGAGGACGATGTCCTCCAGGTCGCCCTGGCGCTTGGCGAGGGAGACGATCTCGCGCTGGAGGTTCTCCAGGTCCTTGGGCGAGGTGACGGCACCCGAGTCGAGGCGCTGCTGGTCGCGGGTGGCGCGCTGGCGCACCTGGTCCACGTCCTGCTCGGCCTTGGTCTGCTCGCGGGCGCAGTCGCTCTCCTCGGTCTGCACGGCCACGAGCAGGTCGCGCAGCTGGGTGAGGTCCTTGGTCAGCGAGTCGATCTCGGCGTGCTCGGGCAGGGAGTTGCGCTTGTGCGCGAGCTGCGACAGGCGTACGTCGAGGGCCTGGACGTCGAGAAGTCGGATCTGGTCGGCGGGCGCGGCGTTCAGTTGGGGGCTCCCATTGGGTCAGGTGTGGTGGCGGACGCCGCGTGGGCGGTCCAGGGGTCGGTGACCGTCTTGGAGACGTGGACCCTGAGGTCCCATCCCTCGCGGTCGGAGATCTCGTCGAGCTGGGCGGCGGCCAGCTCGCACCAGGGCCACTCGGTGGCCCAGTGCGCCGCGTCGAGCAGCGCGAGAGGACTGTGTGCGCGGGCCTCGGACACCGGGTGGTGGCGGAGGTCCGCTGTCAGGAAGGCGTCCACGCCTGCCGCTCGTACGTCGTCGAAGAGGCTGTCGCCGGAGCCGCCGCTCACCGCGACCCGGTGGACCAGGGCGTCGGGGTCGCCGGCGACGCGGATGCCCTGCGCCGTGGCGGGCAGGCGCTCGGCGGCTCGGGCCGCGAGCTCGCGGACGGTCAGGGGGTGGTCCAGCTCGCAGATCCGGCCCAGGCCCCTGCGGCCCTCCGGATCGGTCGGGTCCGGTACGAGCGGTCCTACGACCCTGAGGTCCAGCGCGCCCGCGAGGGCGTCGGAGACTCCCGGGTCGGCGCGGTCGGCGTTGGTGTGGGCGACGTGCAGCGCGATGTCGTGCTTGATCAGGGTGTGCACCACGCGGCCCTTGAACGTGGAGGCCGCGACCGTGGTCGTACCGCGCAGGTAGAGGGGGTGGTGGGTGACCAGCAGGTCGGCGCCCAGCTTCACGGCCTCGTCGACGATCTCCTGGACCGGGTCGACGGCGAACAGCACGCGGGTGACGTCCTGGTCCGGGTCGCCCACAACGGTGCCGACCGCGTCCCAGGACTCGGCCCGCTCGGCGGGCCACAGGTTCTCCAGCGCGGCGATGACTTCGGACAGGCGGGGTACGGACTGACGGGGCACGGGGAAAGGCTACCTGGCTGGACCGATCGGCTGAACCGCTGAACCGGCCGCACGGAGGTGCGTGGCCCCGTTCAGCACACCCGCCCCCGTTTCCTCAGGCGAATCGTTACTTGGCCACCCTTATTGGTGAAGCGGCTGCTCATCGGTCCCACGTCCGTACGTGCGAAAACTAGTTTCGTGGCCGGAGGTGACCGAACCATGACGGCCTGTGCGATCGAGCCCACGGCGGCGGACGAAGACGGGGACGAGTGCGGCGACGAGTGCGGGGTCCCGCGGAACGGTGGCACCACGTGTGCGATCACCGCGGACGGGGCGTACGCCGCCCGCCTCGCGCCGGCCGGCGACTGTCTGTTCCCGGAGCGGTGGACGCTGGACGGCCCCGAGCCGTACGCCGTGCCGCTGCCCGGCAACCAGCCGGAGGAGCCCGGCACCGAGGTCCAGCCGATGAGCGACGGGCGGGTGCTCATCCGGCGACTGGTCGACGGGCGGCACGCGTTCTCGCTGCTCTACCCGACCGGCCCGGGCACCGGTGAGCTGCCGCTCGGCGCGGTCGAGTGCCCGGACCCGGACACCCGGCTACGGCTGCTGCCGCCCGCGCCGGGGGGCGAGAAGGCGTACGCCCTCGCCGTGGGCCGGCGCTCGACCGCCGTGTGGCTGGTGGCGGGCGGGGCGTTCGGGCCTGAGCATCTCGCGATGGTCCCGGGGCGGTGTTCGGGCGGGGTCTGGCTGGACCGGGCGGGGCGGATGCTGGCCCTGGACCGGGAGGTCGGCGGGCGGACCAAGGCGATCGTGGTCGACCTGGAGCGGGACGGGGAGGTGTCGCCGCTGCTGCAGATCGCCGCGGACAGCGACGACCGGCTGCTCGCGGCCGACCCCGACAGCGGGCTGCTGCTGATCCGCTCGGACGCGCCGTCGCCGGGCCGGGGGGACCGGCTGGGCTGGGGGGTCGTCGGCTCCACGCTGCCGGTGCGGTTCCCGGAGTGCCTGCGGCTGCCGGACTGCACGGTGACGCCGTTCGCGATCCAGCCGGGGCAGGTGCTGATGCCGGAGAACTGCGGGGTCGCGCTGCGCGTCGACGGGCCGGCCGGCACCTGGTTCGCCGTATGGCGGCCCGCCGAGCGGCAGTTGCTCCAACTCCCGGCGCCCGAGGGGTGGTTGACGGGTGCCGGGCTGTGGACCGAGAGCGGGGTGCTGCAACTGCCGTACGCCACACGGGAAGTGCCGTGCGGTGTGGCGCGGTTCGCGGTGCCTCGGGGGGCGGGGGGAACGGGGGGCCCGGGGGAAGCAGGGGACGCGGGGTCCCCTGGGGTAACGGGGGGCGTGGGGGGTACGGGGGAAACACGCCCGGAGGATCCGGTTCGGGACGGGACGGGGGGCGCGCCTGGGGAGGCCGCGCCGTCGCCGTCGGCACCGTCACGACCGGATCCTCCGGTGCCGGTCGCGCCGCGTCCGGTGCCCTTGCGGGAAGCGCCGCTCAACGGCCGGGTGGCCGTCGGGTAACAAAGTGGTGCGGCTCGGTAACGAACTCGTCCCGGACGGCGGTCCGCCTCGCTTCACCCCGTGCACGGCTGGATAAGATCGCCGGGCTGTAAGAAGGATCATGTTGCTACGGGGTGAACTTTCCGATGAACGACTCGAACACCGCGCAGACCATGTCTGCCGACACACACGACGCCTCCGGTCACGGCAAGCACCGGGGTCCGGTCTCGGCGCAGGACGGCGATGCGGCCGCCCACGGCCGGCACCGCAAGCCGTCCGAGCAGTCCACGCAGTCGAAGTACGCGGCTGTCTGACGACACGTCAGGCGCCTTGCACCATCTCGCACGACACGGCCCCGCTCGTCTCCGGACGGGCGGGGCCGCCGCGTTCCCTATGCCGTGCCCGGCTCCCGCTTGAGTCCCAGTACCTCGGCCGCCGCGAACGTCTCCCCCGGCGGTCGCTCCGCGTAGTGCGGAGTGAGTACGGCGTCCAGCTCGTCGTAGCTGAAGACGTCCTGCTTGCTGTCGAACTTGGCCTGGACGTGCGGGCGTTCGACGATCGCGACCATGCCGCCGTGGACGACGAGGAGCTGGCCGTTGATCCGTTCGGCGGCGGGTGAGGCCAAGTAGCCGACGAGCGGGGCGACATGCTCGGGGGCGAGCGGGTCGAGGCCGTCGTCGCTCTCCCCGAACCCGGCGAAGACGTCCTCGGTCATCCGGGTGCGGGCGCGGGGGCAGATGGCGTTCGCGGTGACGCCGTACTTGGCGAGGGCGAGGGCGGTGGAGGTGGTCAGGCCGACGATTCCGCCTTTGGCGGCAGCGTAGTTGGGCTGTCCGGCCGAGCCGGCGAGGTATGCCTCGGACGAGGTGTTCACGATCCGGCCGTACACCGGTGCGCCGGTCGCCTTGGAGCGCTCGCGCCAGTGCCGGGCCGCGAAGTGGGTCGTGTTGAAGTGGCCCTTGAGGTGGACCCGGATCACCGCGTCCCACTCGCCCTCCGTCATGGAGAAGACCATGCGGTCGCGCAGGATGCCCGCGTTGTTGACGAGGATGTCGAGCCTGCCGAACTCGGCGATCGCCAACTCGACGAGTTCGGCGGCCTGTTGGAAGTCGGCCACGTCCCCGGTGTGGGCGGTGGCGCGGCCGCCCGCCGCGCGGATCTCGGCGGCGACCTCTTCGGCGGGACCGGCGGACGCCTCCCCCGAACCGTCCCGACCCGGCTGCCCGTAGTCGTTGACGACGACGGCCGCGCCGAGCCGGCCGAGCTCCAGCGCCTCGGCCCGGCCGAGGCCGCGTCCGGCGCCGGTGACGATCGCCGCGAGTCCCTCAAGTGGCAACGACATACCCGGCCCTCAGATCTCGATGCACGTGCGCAGGGCCGTCCCCTGGCGCATCTGGTCGAGGGCCTCGTTGATGTCGGCCAGCGGCACCCGGTGGGTGATCAGGCTCTCCAGATCGACGCGGCCCGCCCGCCACAGGGCGATCGTGCGCTCGTAGGAACGCAGCACGTCTCCCCCGCCGTACATCGAGGGCAGGATGCGCTTCTCGTCGAAGAACAGCTCGAACATGCTGAGTTGGAGATAGTCGTCCAGGGCGCCCGCGCCGACGACGACGAGGGTGCCGCCGCGCCGGGTGTTCTCGTAGGCGGTGCGGGCGGTGGCGGAGCGGCCGACGACCTCGAAGACGTAGTCGAACCCCTCGCCGCCGGTGACCTGTTGCTTGGCGTCGGGCAGCTCGTCAGGTGAAATCGCCCTGGTGGCACCGAACTTGAGGGCGGCCTCGCGGCGGGAGGCGACCGGGTCGACGGCGATGATCTCGGCGGCGCCCTTGAGCCGGGCACCCTGGATCGCGGAGATCCCGACGCCCCCGCAGCCGATCACGGCGACCGACGAACCGGCTTCCACGTCAGCGGTGTTGAGGGCGGCGCCGAGCCCGGTGGTGACCCCGCAGCCGATGAGGGCGGCGATGTCGAAGGGCACGTCGTCGGGGATCGGTACGGCGCAGCCCGCGTCGACGACGACCTCCTCGGCGAAGGTGCCGGTGCCCGCGAAGCCGAACACATCGCCGCTGGGGCGCTTGAAGTTGGGGGTGCCCGCGTTCATGAACCCGGCCAGGCAGAGCTGGGTCTGGCCGCGCTTGCAGGCGGGACACACGCCGCAGGCCGGCAGCCAGCAGACGACGACCCGGTCACCGGGCTTCAAGTGGCTTACACCCTCGCCGACTTCGAGGATCTCGCCCGCACCCTCGTGTCCGGGTACGAAGGGGGCCGGCTGTGGCAGTACGCCGGCCATCGCGGACAGGTCCGAGTGGCACAGCCCCGTGGCGCGCACCCGGATCCTGACCCGGCCGGGCCCGAAGCCCGTCGCCTCGACGTCGTCGAGGACCTCCAGTTTGTCCTGGCCTATCTCGTGCAGTACGGCTGCGAGCATGATGCGGCTCCCCTCAACTCGGGTCAACTCTGGCCTGGCTCAGGCGTGTTCGACGATCGTGTCGGCGAGGACGGGTGCGTCGTCCCGTTCCACGGCGCTCACCGCGACCCGCACCACGCCGGCTCCGGCGTCGCCCTGCCGCCACATGCGGATGCGCAGCGTCTCGCCGGGGAACACCACTCCGGCGAACCGTGTGTCGTAGGCGCGCACCCGGCTCACATCGCCGTCGAGCAGCGTGTCGACGACCGCCTTCAGCGTCATGCCGTAGGTGCACAGGCCGTGCAGGATGGGCCGGTCGAACCCGGCGAGCTTGGCGAACTCGGGGTCGGCGTGCAGCGGGTTCCAGTCGCCGGAGAGGCGGTAGAGGAGGGCCTGGTCCTCGCGGATGTGCCGCTCAACCACCTTGTAGGGCTCGCCCGTTGGGGCCTCCAGGCGGGTGGAGGGGCCGCGGTCGCCGCCCCAGCCACCCTCTCCCCGTACGAAGATCTGCGCGTCGTTGGTCCACAACGGGCCGTCGGCGTCGGCGACTTCGGCGCGCATGACGAGGACGGCCGCCTTGCCCTTGTCGTACACGGCGGCGATATGGCTGGTGCCGGTCGCGGTGCCCTGGGCCGGGATCGGGCGGTGCAGGCGCAGGGACTGGCCGCCGTGCAGGACGCGGGCGAGGTCGACCTCGACGCCGGGCATGGACAGGCCGCTGATCACGCCGGGCGAGCCGTTGCCCGCGACGGTGGCGAAACTCGGCAGGACGTGCAGCCGGGACTCCAGGGTGTAGCGCAGCTCGTCGGGGTCGGTCGCGGGGGTGCCAGCGCCGAGGCCGAGGTGGTAGAGCTGGACGTCCTTGGTGTTCCAGGAGATCTCTCCCGAGCGGGGTTCGGCGGCGAGTGCCCTGGCGGCGTCGATCGGCATGGGGCTCCTGTTCGGTGGCGGCGAACGTCGGTGGCGGCGGCGTGCGTCGTGGTGGCGAGAGACCCCGGTGCGGCCGTCCGCACCGTCGGCCGCACCGAGGTCGTCACGGGCCGACCTAGAACGCGTTCCAGTCCGGCGCCCTTCTGTATAGCCGAGCGCCCCGCACTTGTGAAGGCTCCTGACGGTGCGTCAGGTCGGTGTCGGTACCGGCGACCGTACCGGCACCGGCACCGGCACCCGTGACATTTGTCCCGCCCGAGTCCGTACATGCGCATCTGCCGGGCGAGGGGCCCGAATCCGTAGCGTCGTAGCCATGACACAGACAGGTGGGGCGGCGGGCCGGACGGCGGGTTGGGTGCCGGGTAGGACGGCGGGGCGGTCGGCAAGCGGTTCGGCGGGACGAGCGGCAGACGGGACTGCGGGACGAGCGGCAAACGGGGCTGCGGGCCCGGTGGCCGGCGGTTCGGCGGGCCGGGCGGCGAGTGGAACCGCGGACCGGACAGAGCGTGCCGTGTCCTTCGCCGGGGCGGTCAAGACCTTCGGCGCGGTGCGTGCCGTGGACGGTGTGGACCTGGAGATCGGGCGCGGCGAGACGGTCGCGCTGCTCGGCCGCAACGGCGCGGGCAAGTCGACGACGATCTCGCTGCTGCTCGGACTGAACACGCCCGACGCCGGCACGGTCGAACTCTTCGGCGCCGCACCCGAGTTGGCCGTACGGAACGGCCTGGTCGGGGCCATGCTCCAGGAGTCGCGGGCGGTGCCCCGGGTCACCGTCGGCGAGCTGGTCTCTTTCGTCGCCCGGCGCTATCCGGCGCCGATGCCCGTCGCGCAGGCCCTGGAACTGGCCGGGATCGGCGACCTGGCCGGGCGGCGGGTGGACCGGCTGTCGGGCGGGCAGACACAGCGCGTGCGGTTCGCCGTGGCGCTGGCGGGGAACCCGTCGCTGATCGTGCTGGACGAGCCGACCGCGGCGCTGGACGTGGAGGCGCGGCACGCGTTCTGGCAGTCGATGCGGGCCTTCGCCCGGCGCGGGCACACCGTCCTGTTCTCCACGCACTACCTGGAGGAGGCGGACGCGCACGCCGACCGGATCGTCGTCATCGACCGCGGCCGGATCGTCGCGGACGGCACCGGCGAGCAGCTCAAGCGGGCGGCCGGCGGCAGCCTCGTCGCCTTCGACCTGGCGGGCCGCGCCACCGAGGGACTGTGCCTGCTGCCCGGCGTACGGACCGTCGAAGTACGCGGCGACCGCGCCCTGCTCCGCACCGACGACTCGGACGCGACCGTGCGCGCGCTGGCGGACCTGGACGCGATCCGCGGCCTGGAGGTCACGCCGGCGTCCCTGGACGACGCGTTCCTGGCGCTGACGTCCCCCGAGACCGACGTCCCGCGCACCGGAGCCGGTGCCATGAACCCGGTGGCCCTGAACGACACGTTCCTCGCCGGCACCGGCGCCGGGACGGAGACCCGCTGATGCTCGACCGTCCACGGCTCGAAGACCTCCGCCCCCTGCGCCACGCGGACCTCGCAGCCGACCGCGTCGCCGCGTCCGGCACGGACATCACCCGCCGCCGCCGCGAGGCCACCCCCGCACCCCCGAAACGCACCTCCCCTTCCCGCACCTCCCCCCGAGACGGAGACCGTCCGATGATCGACTACCTGCGCCTCGAAGTACGCCGGACCCTGCGCGACGTCGGCTTCGTGATCGGCGGGATCGCGATGCCCGTGATGATGTACCTGCTGTTCACGAACCTCGGCGGTGACGACAGCGGCTACAAGGCCACCGCGATGGTCGGCATGGCCGCCTACGGCGCGGTCGGTTCCGCCCTCAACACCGGCGGCGGGGTCGCCGAGGACCGGGCGATCGGCTGGCTGCGGCAGCTACGGGTGACCCCGATGACCCCGCGCCAGGTCGTCGTCGGCCGGGCGCTGACCGGTTCGGTGACCGTGCTGCCCGCGATCGTCGCGGTGCTCGCGGCGGGCGGGCTGGTCAACGGCGTACGGATGGACGCCTGGCAGTGGGCGGCGATCGCGCTGCTGCTGTGGCTCGGCTCGATCCCCTTCACCCTGCTCGGCCTCGGCAACGGCTACGGGCTCACCTCCCAGACCACCGGCGTCGCGAACATGGCCTGCACCATGGGGCTCGCGGTGCTCGGCGGCCTGTGGTTCCCGATCAGCCTCTTCCCCGGCTGGCTGCGCGCGATCTCCCACTACACCCCGACCAACCGCTTCGCCGAACTCGGCACGTCCGTCGCCGACGGGCACGCCCCGGCACTCGGCGCGATCGTGGTGTTGACCGCTTGGCTGCTCGCGTTCGGTTCGTACGCTGTGCTGGCGTACCGCCGGACCGGGCGGACCGTGTGACCGGGGGAGCGAGAGAGATGTCCTGGATGCGAGGGATCACCTGCCAGGTACGCCACTGGCGGGCGGAGCGGGCCCGCTGGAAGGCCGACATGGCGGAGTTCAAGGCCGCGCAGAAGGAGGCCCGCCGCAAGGGCGAGTGGCCCGAGAACCCGGGCCCGCCGCCGACCGGCTTCACCCTGCTGCCGTGGCTCCTGATGGGCATGGGCTCCTTCTCCAACCTCCTCCAGGGCAAGACCTCCAACCCCTGGATCGGCGGCCTGGGCCTGTTCGCCTTCAACTCCCTCTACATCTATGTCGTGTTCCGCTCCTTCGTGAAGGAGAAGCGCCAGGCGGTCTCGACCGTGGTCGCGCTGGTCGTGATGGGACTGATCACCTGCGGCCTCGCCCTCGGCTACGGCGGCAGCTGGCTCTACTTCTTCCCACTGCTCGGTCTCGCCACGGGCGCCGTCGTCCGGGGCCCGCGCCTCGGCCAGGTCGGCCTCGCCCTGACCGCGCTCGCCGCCGCGGTCTCCGTCTACCGGTCCGGCTGGGACGCGATCAACATCGCCTACGGCACGTTCCTGTCGACGATGGTGACCGCGGCGATCCTCTCCCTCTCCGAGGCCGTACGCGAACTGCGCGCCGCCCGCGAGGAGTTGGCCCGCCGGGCGGTCGAGAAGGAACGGATGCGGTTCTCCCGCGACCTGCACGACCTGCTCGGGCACACCCTCTCGGTGATCGTGGTGAAGTCGGAGGCGGCCCGGCGCCTCGCGCCCCGTGACATGGAGGCGGCGCTCGGCCAGATCACCGACATCGAGGCGGTGGGCCGGCAGGCGCTCACCGAGATCCGCGAGGCGGTCACCGGCTACCGCGAGGGCAGCCTCGCCACCGAACTGGACCGTGCCCGCTCCGCCCTGTCCGCCGCCGACATCGCCCCGGTGGTCCGCCAGTCGGGCCCGCTCCTGACCCCGCAGAACGAGGCCCTGCTGGGCTGGGTGGTCCGCGAGGCGGTCACCAACGTCGTACGGCACAGCGGCGCGACCCGCTGCGAGATCACGTTCGACGGGGTCATGGACCGCGTCCGCCTGACGATCGCGGACGACGGCCCCGGGGACGGAGGGGCGGCGGCGACCGGTCCCGCCGAGAGCATCGGCGGGACCGGTCTTAAGGGCCTGACGGAACGCCTCGCGGTGGCGGGCGGCTCCTTGCGGGCCGGCCCGTCACCACGCGGCGGCTTCACGGTCACCGCCGAACTCCCGGTGGAGTCAGCGGAGTTGACGTCATCTGTCGCGACTACTTCTGGGTCTACGGCGCCCAGGGAGCCGTGACCACCCAACTCACGTCGTCCGTCCACGAGGTGGCGCTGTCGAAGGCGTTCGAGCCGCCGTCGCTCGCGATGTAGACGTTGTAGTTGTAGTGCCGGAGATATCTGGTCGGGTAGTTGTACGACGCGAACGAGGTGCCCGTGCCGCTCTTGCCGGTCGAGGCGCAGAACGTGGCGTCCTGTCTGAACTGCGTTGTCCCGACCATGGGTTGGCGGTAGAGCTGGTAGTTGTAATGGCGCAGGAAGTCGCCGGGGTAGTTCCGTGACTCGAACGAATAGCAGGAGCTGTCGGCGAGTCCCCTGCGGACGATCCAGGTGGCGTCGCCCTTGTCGACCGCCGCGCTGCTGGACGTGATGGCCGAGAGGACCGCCGCGTTGTTCTGGTGGCGGATGTAGTCGCCGGTGCAGCACGAGGTGGTCGCGCGCAGCGAGATCTCCGACCCGGCCGCCAGCGTCCCGGTGGTGCCGGTCGAGGCGCCGTAGCCGACGGACACGATGTTCGCCTGTACGGAGTTGTCGGCGGCGTCGGTCGGGATGCCGGCGGTCATGACGCCCTCGAAGAACGAGCCGATGGAGCCGTTGCTGTTGTCCCCGCCGGTGCCCAGGACGATCGCGCCTTCCTGATGCATGGGCGAGTAACCGCTCGTGGTGGGTTCACCCCCGGAATAGGAGGTCGTGAGACTCCCCGACTGCGCGTTTCCGGATTTCAGCGCGAAATGGTCCTGACCGTTGTTCTTCAGCAAAGCGGTGACGAACGGTATCGCTCCGGTGCCGGTGTTCGCCGTGTTCTTGCTGTACCCGGAGTCCGACTGGAACAGCCCGTTCTCCAGGTCGGCCTGCACCCAGGGGCCTCCGCCGTAGCAGGGTGAGAACCAGCACTCGGTACCGAAGTTGATCGCGTCCATGTGACCGTTGCCGGTGTCCTGGTTGTTGGTCTCGGCGTTGCCGTAGTCGAAGCAGCAGCTGCCGTTGACGTGGGTGCCCGAGGTCACCATGTACATCCCCTCGGCGGCACCGTTGGTGGCCACGCCCGAGGTGGAGTTGTCGCGGTAGCCCATGCCGGCCGAGATCTCCAGGCCGTAGACCTGATGCCCGCCGGCGGTCACCGGCAGCGCGTCCGCGGGCGCCCCGACATCGGCGACACCGGCTCCGCCCGCGCCCTCGATCGTGAGGTCGTTGTGGCGCGCGGACTGGTCGTAGATCTTGGTGATGATGCACGTCGTACCGGCACAGAACGTGTCCTGCGCCGCCGCGTTGGCATACCCGCCGGCCGCCAGCAGCCCGATGTTCGCGGTGGCACTGTCGGAGGCCCGCCGCACCTGGTACAGCGAGCCGTTGTACGACGAGTAGAGCGCCCTGACGAGGCTGTGCGCGGCGACGCAGGGCGTCCCGGCGGTGGCGTAGATGTCGCACGGCAGCGAGGTGGCGGCCGAGGCCTGCGGCACGCCGACGGCCAGCGCGAGGACGGTCACGAGCGCGGACAGTGCGGCGAGGGTGGCGTTTCTCAGCCGGCGCGGCCGGGTGCGGAGGAATCTCAGGAACACGGTGCACCTCATTCTGTTGCGGGTAGGGCGGTGCGGGTGGTTGGTGGTTGGTGGTAGGTGTGACGGAGCACGCGGTGTCACATTGACGTCTGGTCGACATACCGAACGCCGTTCGATCGATATACCGAACCCATTCGCGATCGAAATGTCGAACTGTCGAGAGTTTGTCGAAAGGTTTCCGAAATCGACCCGGCATCCGGAAATTCCGAGGTGATTGCGGAATGCCGAGGCGATTGTTTGCCCGCAGCCGGGGACCGTCAAGACTCGCGGACGCGAACAATGAAGAGTTTTTGACAACCGCCCCGGGTCACCCTGGGCCTTACTCTTGCCCCGTGGATGAGATGCCCCGGGACCACCGGCCCGCCAAGTCCGTCAGAGTGCTGCTCGCCGAGGACCAGGGCATGATGCGCGGCGCGCTCGCCCTGCTGCTCGGCATGGAGGCGGACCTGGAGGTCGTCGCCCAGGTCGGACGGGGTGACACGATCGTGGACGCCGCCCTGACCCACCGCCCCGACGTCGCCCTCCTCGACATCGAACTCCCCGGCATGAGCGGCCTGGACGCCGCCGCCGAACTCCGCGAACAGGCCCCGGACTGCCGGGTGTTGATCCTCACGACCTTCGGCCGCCCCGGCTATCTGCGCCGGGCGATGGAGGCGGGCGCGGCGGGCTTCCTGGTGAAGGACGGCCCGGTCGAGGACCTCGCCGCAGCGATCCGCCGCGTCCTGACCGGCGAAACGGTCATCGACCCGGCCCTGGCCGCCGCCGCGCTGAGCGCGGGCCCCAATCCACTCACCGCCCGCGAGTGCGACGTCCTCAAGGCCTCGGTGGACGGCGCGACGGTCTCCGACATCGCCACGAAGCTCCACCTCTCCGAGTCCACGGTCCGCAACTACCTCTCGTCAGCGATCGGCAAGACGGGCACCCGCAACCGCATGGAGGCGATGCGGGAGGCCCGCCAGCAGGGGTGGCTGTAGGCCCCCGCCCTACGCTCCGGTCCCCCGGCGGAACAACGCCGTCCAGAGGAAGCCCTCCCCGAAGCACGGCGAGTCGTCAGGTTCGTCACGCATCCGGCGCAGCTCGACCACTTCCAACTCCCCGAATATCCACCGCAGTTCATCAGCCGTGTAGGCCAACCCGCCCTGAAGCCCGGAGCCACGGTAGAGCTCGGCATCGGGCACCTCGGACCCCATCCCACCCGCCGCGAAACAGGTGAGCGCGAAGTACCCACCGGGTGCGAGGACTTGGTCCAGCAGGGCGAGGTAGCTGATGCGCCGGTGCGGGGGCAGGTGATGGAAGCAGCCGGAGTCGTAGACCAGGTCGTAGGGGCCAGGGAGTTCTGTGGGGGCGAGGGCAAACACGTCGCCGCAGTGAAAGCGAACCTGGGGGCCTTCCCCCTCCCCTCCCCCCACCCCCGCCTCCCTTGCCCGCTCCTCCGCCCACACGACAGCCGTCGGCGACAGATCCACCCCGTCCACGTCGAAGCCCCGCCCGGCCAACTGAATCGCGTTGCGCCCCGGACCACACCCCAGGTCCAGCGCACGCGCACGGCCACCCCCGCCTATCAGCCCCAGGTCGAAATACCCGACCAGGTTCTCGTCCGGCTTAGCCACGAAGAACGGCACCGGCTTGTCACGGTCGGCATAGAACCCGTCCCACCAGGAGGCGCCCCGTGAACTCCAACGGTCGGCCTCCGGCGCGAACAGCCCGTCCAGGAGCCGGAGTACGTCGTCGACCGTACGAATGTCCCGCCCACGCCGGTTCCGATCCGCCCGGTCCATCCGGCCCCCTCTCCGATGCGCCGATCGTAGAAGCGGACAGACCGAAAACCCAGGTCAGCAGCGTCCAGGACACTCGCACGAACCCCGTCAACTCCCCTGTACGAGGCGGGAGTCGACGCCGAAAGGGCACCACCCCAGCGGTCCGGTGAAACCCTGCCGGCACCCCGCCCAAAGGCCACCAGGACGGCTCTCCCGGCCACGCCGACGGCCCTTCTTCTTACGGTTGGCGGCCTGGTTCATCTGAAGCATGGTCCGCTCAACTGGCCGAGTGGGAGACTCAGTTGGGACGTAGTGACCTAAGGAGTTCAAGGCATGGCAACAGATGCCCACGACGGACCGGATCCGGCCTCAGCCCCACGTGGGCAGCGAGCGCTCGACCTCCTGGACAAGGCAATCGACCTCCAGAGCCCGCTCGTTCGCAAGAACATCGCACGGGCCCGTCAGCGGAATCCGGAGGCGACACCAGCACAGGTGATCCGCGGTCTGGAGCGGATGTACGTCAGCGCCTTGACCGGGACGGGTGCCGCGGTCGGTGGGACCGCAGCCGCGCCCGGCGTCGGCACGGGAGTCGCACTGGCACTGTCGGCGGGCGAGGCCCTCTCGTCTCTTGAGCTGAGCGCCCTCTTCGCGCTCTCTGTCGCCGAAGTCCACGGCGTCCCCATCGACGAGATCGAGCGCCGCCGAACGATCGTGATGGGAATCATGCTCGGCGGATCCGGCTCGGCCACCATTGCCACGGTCGCCGAGCGTACGGGGCAGCACTGGGGACGTCAGGTTGTCGCCAAGGTGCCTGTCGAGACGTTGCGTCAGATCAACAAGATCTTGGGACGGAACTTCGTCACGAAGTACGGGACCAAGCAGGGAATCATCGTCCTCGGCCGAGTGGCGCCGTTCGGTATCGGCGCTGTGATCGGTGGTGGAGCCAATGCTGCCCTCGCCGCCCTGGCCGTGAGAGCCGGCCGTCGCGCATTCGGTCCGCCCCCGCCGTCGTGGCCATGGCTGACGCACGACGCGTTGCCAACGTCCGAGAACTCGAAGGACTGACCCCCTGGCGCGCTGAAGGGCGTCGAGCACCCCGCGTCCGGCGCCGGGGGCGGCTACGGCACCGACCTGCCCTCAGCCCACGCCCGCACCCTTCACCAGCGGTGCGTCCCGCGACAGCTCCCGGAAACCGAGGCCGTAGTACAGGCCGCGTGCCCGGGGATGTCCCGGCGCGCCCAGGCAGGCGACCGTCATGTGCGTGGCCCCGGCCGCTCGTGCCCGGTGCATCGCGTGCAGGAGCATCGCCCTTGCCAACCCCAGGCGCCGGTACTCCGGATGTGTGCCGACCGGCTCGAACTCCGCCGTCCTGTTCGCCTCGTCGAGCCACATGATCGTCGAGGAGGCCATCGTGCCGTCCGGTGCCTCCACCAGGATGTGCAGGTCGCCGCGGTAGCCCGGTGTCCGCCGGACGCTCTCGTAGCTCTCGGCTGTGTAGGCCGAGGGAGCCCAGGCGTCGAGGTGGGCCTGGACCGCGGCCTCGGGGCCGGCCTCGTCGGCGGTGCGGAAGCCGAATCCCTCTGGGAGTACCGGCTGTTCCAGGTCCGTCAGGTTCCGCTCGTTGAGCTGGGTCCAGGAACCGGTGTCGCCGAGCGCGGCCGAGTCGGTCTCGTAGCCGTGTGCCGCCCATCGCTTCAGGGCGAACCCGTCGGCGGCGCTGGGCATCACCGTCCGCTCGATGCCCGCCGCCGTGCCGTCGTACCAGTCGATCACCTCGTCGATCAGGCCGGCGTGGTCGGGGTGGACCTGGTACGTGAGGCAGGCCTCGGTGTTGTCCTTGACCGAGCCGTCGTTCCGCCGCACCCGGTGCGGAAGTTGGGCCCAGCCCCACGCCACCAGCTCCCCGCCGGAGAACCACAGCCGACGCGGCCGGCCCGTGTCAGCGGCGGCGTGCCCCTTGCCCCAGTTCCAGGCCAGCTCGCCGAACATCGCCTCGGCGTTCACCAGCTCCGGGCGGACGGCGGTGACGCGTTGCGCCAGCCCCTGCATGAGCCGCAGGTCCGCGGCGGTGACAAGCTCGACGTTCGTCATAGTGCGCCACCGTGTCAGAGCCCCGCGAAGTCGGCGAACCGTTTTCCGGGGCCCCGACATCCACCGCCGCGCGTCACGCCACCCTCAGGGCCGACATGCCCTGCTTCAGCGCCAGTTCACCTACTGCGGCGCTACTTCGTCACCTTCACCGAGTCGAACGTCGTCCCCTCCGGCCCGACGCACACGAACCAGTCGGACGATGAACCGGCCACCGGTCGGATCGCCGCTTCGTCGGTGTTGACGTCGGCGCCCTCCGCGACCCTGTGGGCAACGGTCGAGCTACCGTCCTTCCAGCTGCACGTGACCTCCTGGGCGGTCTTGGCGACCTGGCCGAACACCAGGCGCTGCGGGGTGGTGTGCTTCGGGTCCAGGGAGAGCGCGACCGAATCGAGGTCCGTGCCCGCCATGACGTCCTTCGTGTCGACCGAGTTCTGCGCGAGGGTGGCCGACTCCCCGTCCCCGATGCTCCGGCGCGTGAAGAACGAGTACTTGCCGACCAGTTGGGACGTCTTGCCCGCATGCACGCCTACCGGCACCTCGCCGAACGCCTTCATGCGCTGGAACTGGGCCCAGGCCTCCCCCTCGGTGCGCGGGGCGCCCCACACGTCGACGGTGATCCGCCACTCCTTGCCGCCGAGATCGCCGATGCCGATCTCGGTCCCCTGCGGCTCGTACACATGCCGCTCCTCGGGAGTCAACGGCTCGGTCGACTGCTGCTTCACCGCCGGCGACACCTCCACCCCGTTCCCATCACGCAGCCCGGCCAGGGCGAGCGTGCCCGACCCGCCGACGATCACCAGTGCCGCGGCCGTCGCGAGGGCCCAGCGGCGGGTCCGGCGCCGGCGGCCGCCGCGGATCACCGCCTGGTAGGGGGCTATGCCGATCTCGACCTCGTCCGCGGCCTCGGCCAGCAGGAAGGCGATGTCTCTGTCCGTCATGGTCTGGTTCGTCTCCCGGTCCGCGCTCATCACTTCCGCCCTCCCTGCGTCACCGTCTCGGCGAGTCCCGGTATGGCGCGGAGTTTCGCGATCCCCTTGGCCGCGTTGCTCTTCACCGCGCCGACCGAGCAGCCCATCGCCTGGGCCGTCTGTGTCTCGGTCAGGTCCTCCCAGTACCGCAGCACCACCGCCTCCCGCTGCCTCGGCGGCAGTTGGGCCAGCGCCTGCAACAGGGCGCTGCGGTCCTCGGCCTGGGCGATGCGGTCACCGGTGTCGGCGATCTCGCGCACCAGGCCCGAGTCGTCCCTGAGCGCCAGGAACTCCTTGAGTCGTCTGCGGTGTTTGCGTGCGTGCGCGTTGATCATCACGCGCCGTACGTACGCTTCCGGATCGTCGGCCGCGCCGACCTTGCGCCAGGCCACAAAGGTCTGTTCGAGCGTCGACTGGACCAGATCCTCCGCGGCGTGCTGCTCCCCCGTCAGAAGAAATGCCGTCCGCATCAGCCGCGGCCAGCGGCCGATGACAAAGCTCTGGAACCCGTCATCCCGAGCCTCCCGAGCCTGCTTGCGATCCCCCATGGGCACCTCCTAGATGTCTAAAGGAGTCCATGAGCCGCCCGAACCGTTGCCTCACTTCTCGAAACTCGTGGAAGCCGCGCCCTCCGCGTCCATCACGACCTCCGCGTCCACCACGACCTCCCCGTCCGCGCTCGCACTCACCCCGCTCACCCCCGCCACAGCAGGCCCCGCCCCCTTCCCCCACGGCAGCCACACCACCATCAGCGCCACCCCGCCGAGCAGCACCCCCGCCCCCGTACGGAACGCCAGCGCATACCCCTCTGTCAGCGCCTCCGGCGTCCCCCCACCGCCGCCCGCCACCCGCGCCGTACGCGCCGCGGCGATCGTCGACATGACGGCGAGCCCCAGCGAACCGCCCATCGTGCGCGAGGTGTTGATCAACCCGGAGACCAGCCCGGCCTCCCCCGGCGCGGCCCCGGACGTGGCGAGCGCGGCGAGCGGGGTGGCCGTCAGGCCCGCGCCCAGCATCATCAGGATTCCGGGGAACATGATCTCGGTCAGGTAGTCGCCCCGCGCGGTCATCAGGGACTGCCAGCCGAAGCCCACCGCCGCGATCAGCGTCCCGATGACCGCCACGTTGCGCGCGCCGAGCACCGGCATGAAGCGGGGCGCCGACTTGGAGCCGAGCAGGACCGCCAGCGAACTCGGCACCAGCGCGAGCCCCGCCTCCAACGGGCTGTACCCGAGCACGTTCTGTGCGTACAGGGTCATGAAGAACCACATGCAGAACATCGCGGAGCCGGACAGGAACATCGCCGCGTTCGCCGACGACACCGCCCGCGCCCGGAACAGCCCCAGCGGCATCAGCGGAGCCGCCGTACGCGCTTCGACGACGAGGAAGAGCGCGATCAGCGCGAGTCCGGCGGCCAGCGGCACCAGGGTGGCGGCGGCCGTCCAGCCCTCGGCCTCGGTCTGCGAGATGCCGTAGGCCAGGACGCCGAGCCCCGCCGTGACCAGGACGGCACCGGGCAGGTCGAGCCGCCGCCGGTCTCCGGCCCGGCTCTCCGGGAGCCAGCGCAGTGAGCTGAGCAGCACCACCGCTCCGACGGGCACGTTGATGAGGAGCACCCACCGCCAGGACAGGGTGTCCACGAGGACCCCGCCGACGAGTCCGCCCGCGGCCCCGCCGCCGGCGCCGACCGCCGTCCAGGTGGCGATGGCCCGGGCGCGGGCCGCGCCCTCCGCCACCGCCGAGGTGACGATGGTCAGCGTCGAGGGCGCCAGTACCGCGGCCCCCAGTCCCTGGACGGCCCGGGCGAGCAGCAACTGCCAGCCGTCCTGGGCCAGTCCGCCGCACAGCGAGGCCAGGGTGAACAGCGCGAGCCCGACCAGGAACATCCGTTTGCGGCCGTAGAGGTCACCGGCCCGGCCGCCGAGGAGCATGAACCCGGCGAAGGCGATGGCGTACGCGTTGACCACCCACTGCAACCCGGACGCGCTCATCCCCAGGTCGGTCCGCATCGACGGCAGTGCCACGTTGACGACGGACACGTCGAGCACGACGAGGAACTGCCCGGCACACGCGAGCGCCACGACCAGCCAGGAGGGCGGTGCCGTACCGCGGGGGAACAGGCGGGATATTCGGGAGACGTCAGCGGCTCGGGGCATGGTGGTCATACTCTCAACCGGCCCGCGCCCCTTGCATCGGCATTTCGCCCGGGCCGTGGGACGGCCGTAGGACCTAGACCCACAGGACCTCGCAGGACCTACCCCACGGGACCTGCACCACAGGACCTACACCGCCCGCAGCAAGGTCACCACGGCCGCCCCGCCCAACCCGATGTTGTGCGCGAGCCCCACCTCGGCCCCCGGCACCTGCCGCTCCCCCGCCGTCCCCCTCAACTGCCACACCAGCTCGGCGACTTGGGCGATCCCGGTGGCCCCCAGCGGATGCCCCTTGGAGATCAGCCCGCCGGACGGGTTCACGACCCAGCGCCCGCCGTAGGTCGTCCCCCCGGACTTGACGAGCTTCCCCGACTCCCCCGGCTCGCACATGCCGAGCGCCTCGTACGTCAGGAGTTCGTTGATCGAGAAGCAGTCGTGGAGTTCTACGACGTCCACGTCCTCGATGCCGAGTCCGGACCGTTCGTAGACCTGGCGGGCGGCGGCCCGGGACATGGGCTGTCCGACGACGTCGATGCACGAGCCGGACGCGAAGGAGTCCTCGGTGTCGGTGGTCATCGCCTGGGCGACGATCTCGACGAGCGAGCCGGAGCCCGCACCCGTGCCCGTACCCGTGCCGGTGCCCAACTCCCGCTGCTCCACGAAGCGTTCGGAGACCACGACCGCCGCCGCCGCGCCGTCCGAGGTCGGGGAGCACTGGAGTTTCGTGAGCGGGTGGTGGACGACCCTCGCCGCGAGGATGTCGTCGACGTCGTACACGTCCTGGAACTGGGCGTACGGGTTGTGTGCGGAGTGCCGGTGGTTCTTGGCGGCGACGGCGGCGAGCTGGGCCTCGGTGGTGCCGTACTTCTCCATGTGTTCGCGGGCCGCGTCGCCGAAGATCTGGGCGGTGGGCGGGGTCATCTCGAAGCCGTGCCGGGCGGCCATGACGCCGTAGTGCCGGGCGACGGGGGACGTGGAAAAGTCCCCACTGTCCGCTCCCCCGCCCAACGCGCCCCGCTTCATCTTCTCGAAGCCGAGGGCCAGCACGCAGTCGGCCGCCCCGCCCTCCACCAGCTGCCGGGCCAGCATCAGGGCGGTCGAGCCGGTGGCGCAGTTGTTGTTGACGTTGTAGACGGGGATGCCGGTGAGACCTAGTTCATAGGCGGCGCGCTGGCCGGCGGTCGAGGGCTGGAAGCAGTAGCCGACGGGAACCTGTTCTACGTCGGCGTAGGAGATCCCGGCGTCCGCGAGGGCGGCGTTCCCGGCCTCGCGGGCCATGTCCCAGTACTGCCACTCCCGGGTCTCGGGCTTCTCGAACCTCGTCATCCCGACGCCTGCGACATAGGCCTTCATGGCGGGCGAGATTAGAACACGTTCCAGTGAATGACCAGAGCTGACGACAGGTCAGATCTTCATGGGACGGTCAAGGATTCGTTAGTACGCCGAAGCATCGGAATAGTTGCCCATGCATACGAGGTTTACCGTGCACTTATCCCGCACGGATCACGCCACACCTACGGCCCGGAGGCCCTACTCCATGACGCACACGTCGACCGACCAGCCCGCACGGAGGCCGTCCGGCGCCGTCGTGCCGGTGCTCGCCTTCGCGGGCATCGTTGTCGCGGTGATGCAGACCCTGCTCGTCCCGGTCATCAAGGACCTGCCGCAGCTGCTGAGCACCGAGCCCAGCAACGCCACCTGGGTCCTGACCTCGACCCTCCTGTCCGGAGCCGTCGCCACGCCGATCATGGGCCGCCTCGGCGACCTCTACGGCAAGCGCCGGATGCTGATCCTCAGCCTGGCCATCATGGTCGTGGGAGCGCTGGTCAGCGCCCTCACCAGCGACCTGCTCACGATGATCGCGGGCCGCGCGCTCCAGGGCTTCGCGATGGGCGCGATACCGCTGGGCATCGGCCTGATGCGCGACATGCTGCCCCGCGAGAAGCTCGGCTCGGCGATGGCGCTGATGAGTTCCTCGATCGGCGTCGGCGGCGGCCTCGCGCTGCCCGCCGCGGCGCTCGTCGCCCAGCACGCCGACTGGCACGCCCTCTTCTACGGCGCCGCCGGCCTCGGCGTCCTCGCGATCGGCCTCACCCTCCTCGTCGTACCGGAGTCGCCGATGCGCGCGGAGGGCACCTTCGACGTGCTCGGCGCGATCGGTCTCTCCGCGGGCCTTGTCCTCTTCCTCCTGCCCATCACCAAGGGCAGCGACTGGGGCTGGACCTCCGGTACGACGCTCGGTCTGTTCGCCGCGGCGGCCGCCGTCCTGCTCCTGTGGGGCGTGATGGAGCTGCGCCTGAAGGCCCCGCTGGTCGACCTGCGCACCACCGCCCGCCCGGCGGTCCTCTTCACCAACCTCGCCTCGATCATGGTCGGCGTCTCCTTCTACGTCGTCTCCCTCGTACTGCCCCAGCTCCTCCAGCTGCCGAAGTCCACGGGCTACGGTCTCGGCCAGTCGATGGTCACCGCCGGTCTGCTGGTGGCACCGCTCGGCCTGACGATGATGTTCACGGCCCCCGTCTACGCCCGTCTCTCGGCGAAGTACGGCCCCAAGGTCACCCTGATCCTCGGCATGCTGATCATCGGTATCGGCTACGGCGCGGGGCTCGGGCTCATGAGTGCGGCCTGGCAGTCCCTGGTCATCGCCGTCGTGCTCGGTGCGGGGATCGGGCTTGCGTACTCATCGTTGCCCGCGTTGATCGTCGGCGCCGTCCCGGCCTCTGAGACCGGTGCGGCGAATGGGCTCAACACGCTTATGCGGTCGATCGGTACGTCCGTCTCCAGTGCGGTGATCGGGATGGTGCTGGCGAACACCGCGAACCATGTGGGCGGGGTTGCGATTCCGACCATGCACGGGTTCCACGTCTCGTTCCTGATCGCTACGGGTGCGGTTGCTGTCGGCCTGTTGATGGCGTTGTTCCTTCCCAAGCCGAATCGGGCGCCGCAGTTGAACTTCAGCAGCGAGGAGGAAGCGAATCTTGAGCGGGCCGAGGAGGTTCTTCGGGGGTTCCGGGGGCGGGTTCTTGGTGCGGACGGGTCGCCTGTCGCCCGGGCCAAGGTCACGCTGATCGACCGTCGTGGGCGGCAGGCGGGGGCGACGCTCTCCGAGGAGGACGGGAGTTACGTGCTCGCTGTGCCGTCTCAGGGGGCGTATGTGTTGGCGGCGCGGGCTTCGGGGCACGGTCCGTTGGCCTCGTCCGCGACGCACGCGGGGGACTCCGTCGCGGTTGCCCTGGATCTGTCGTTGCCCGGCGAGACCGTTAGCGCGTAGTCGGTAGTTCGTTGTCTGCGGGCGCGTGGGGGCTGGTCGCGCCCACGCGGCGGAGCCGCAAATCGACACAGCCCCGCGCCCCTAAAAACACCCGGCACCCCCTGTCGAATTGCTCAGCAGGGGGTGCGGCAGCATGTGGGTGCAGCCCATTGAGAGGAACTCCCATGCCACCGGCGCCCAAGCCCGAGATCCTCGCCGCGTTCGAAGCGGCGAAGGGATTCATGCCGGCCGGTGAGGGACTGGCCCTGTACGCAGCCGCCGTAGAAGCCGGAAGTCTCGGCCTCCCCCTCCTCGAAGTCGGCACGTACTGCGGGCGTTCCACGCTTCTCCTCGCCGATGCCGCCCGCGAGGCCGGTGTCACCGCGCTCACCCTGGACCATCACCGGGGCAGTGAGGAGCAGCAGCCGGGGTGGGACTATCACGACCCGGAGACCGTCGACCCGGAGATCGGGCTGATGGATACGCTGCCCGCGTTCCGCAGGACTCTGCACCGGGCCGGACTGGAAGAGCACGTAGTAGCCCTCGTCGGGCGCTCGCCGCAGGTGGCCCGCATCTGGGGCACGCCCCTCGGTCTCGTCTTCATCGACGGTGGGCACACCGACGAGCATGCGAACGGGGACTACGAGGGGTGGGCGCCCCATGTCGCCGAGGGCGGGCTGCTCGTGATCCATGACGTGTTTCCGGAACCGGAGGACGAGTTCACCGGGCAGGCGCCCTACCGGGTGTATCTCCGGGCGCTGGAGTCCGGCGCGTTCACGGAGGTCTCGGCGACGGACTCCCTGCGTGTCCTACGGCGCACCGGTACCGGTATCTGAGGTCAACCGGGCAGCTCAGCCAGCCAGTTGAGCAGGTGCTGGTTGACCTCGGCCGGGCGTTCCTGCTGGATCCAGTGGCCGCAGCCCTCCAGGATGTGCGAGCCGCGCAGGCCGGGCAGGGTCACCGGGTACGCGGCGATCGCGTCGGACAGCCAGGTGGTAGAGGCGTCCAGGGAGCCGCCCAGGAACAGGGACGGCTGGGTGATCAGAGCGCCGTCGTAGGGAGCCAGGTCCTCCCAGTCTCGGTCCATGTTGCGGTAGCGGTTCAGGGCGGTGGTCAGGCCGGTGCGCTCGAACTCGCCTGCGTAGACGTCCAGTTCGGCCTCGCTCAGCCAGGCGGGCGGCTCCGCCGGGAAGCGGTCGCGCAGGGTGCCGCCGACTCCCCTGCTCACGAAGTGCGGGTCGGGGGCGCCGGGTTGGGGCATCGTGTCGGCGGAGAACGCACCGTAGAAACCCGCCAGCCAGCCGCGTACGTCCGGTTCGATCTCCGCCTCCGCCCGGCCGCGCTCCTGGAAGTAGGAGACGTAGAACTCCTCGTCCCCGCCCATCTCCGCGAAGATCTCGCTGGGGCGCGGGCCGCCTCGGGGCGCGTAGGGGACGCTCAGCAGTCCTACGGCTCGGAAGACGTCCGGCCTGAGGAGGGCGGAGTTCGCCGCGATGCCGGCGCCCCAGTCGTGGCCGACGATCACCGCCGACCGCTCGCCGAGCGCGTGCACGACCGCCACGGCGTCCTCGACCAGGTCGAGCATCCGGTACGCCGACACGTCCTCGGGGCGCGAGGAGCGGCCGTAGCCGCGTACGTCGACGGCTACCGCGCGGAAGCCCGCCGCGGCCAGTGCCGGGAGCTGGTGGCGCCACGAGTACCAGGACTCCGGGAAGCCGTGCACCAGGAGGACCAGGGGGCCGGTGCCCTGTTCCACGAGGTGGATACGGCCCGCGGGGGCGGGGACGAGCCGGTGCGTGACGTCCTTGACCATGGTCATGAGTCCTCCGTGACGGGGGCTGGTCCCTCGATCGTCCGTCGGGGACGTGACGGCGCGCGACTCCTGTTGCCGGTTCAGCAAACGCGCCCCGCGAGGCGGCTAGGGTGGCTCCCGTGTCGTACGTAGGTCCGGACTTTGATCCTCCGCAGCCCCGCCGTCTCCGTCGAGGGCCCCTGACCGTGGCGCTGGCCGCGCTGGTCCCGGGGGCGTTGATCGGGTGGTTCGTGTACGAGGCCGTCGGCGGCCCGGGTGACAGCTCGGGCAGTGCGGCGGGCAACACGTCCTCCGCCTCCTCCACGGCGTCCGGCGCGCCCGCGTCCCCTACGGGTACCGCGTCCAACGACGACAAGCCGCCGGGGCCGAGTCCCCTCAAGGGCAAGGTCGTCGTCATCGACCCGGGGCACAACGTCACCAACTTCCAGCACACCGCCGAGATCAACCGCAAGGTGGACATCGGCACGAACTGGAAGGAGTGCGACACGACGGGGACGTCGACCAACGCAGGTTATTCGGAAGCCCAGTTCACGATGGACGTGTCCCACCGGCTGAAGGCGCTGCTCGAAAAGCAGGGCGTCACAGTGAAGTTGACGCATGACACCGGCTCCCCGTCCTGGGGGCCGTGCGTGGATCAGCGGGCCCGGTTCGGCAACGACGCGCACGCGGACGCCGCGCTCTCCATCCACGCGGACGGCGCACCGGCCGGCGACCACGGCTTCCATGTGATCCTGCCCGCCTCCGTGCACGCGGGCGGCGCCGACACCCGTGCCATCGTCGGCCCTTCGGCCGTCCTCGGGCGGGGCATCGCGAGCAACTACCGTCGCGTGACGGGCGAACCGTTCTCCAATTACGTCGGCGACGGCACCGGTCTCGACACCCGTAAGGACCTCGGCGGTCTCAATCTGTCAACGGTTCCGAAGGTGTTCATCGAATGCGGCAACATGCGCGATAGCAATGATGCCGCACTGCTGACGAACGGCGCCTGGCGACAGAAGGCGGCGCAGGGGATCTCTGAGGGAATCGTGAGTTTCCTGCGCGGGTAACGATCAGTGGGCTGATCCGGGCGGACACCCTGACGGGGTGGACGATAGGGTCAAGCGACGACGAGACGACCTACGAAGGACCTGAAGTGAATATCCGCTCCCTCACACGAGGCGACGGCGTGGTGATCGGAGCAGCGGTATTGCTCTTCATCGCGTCGTTTCTCAGCTTCTACACCGCCGCCGGTTTCAGCAACGCCCCGACCGCGTGGGACTACCTCGGCGACGCCCTGGGCCTCTACATCGGTGGGGTCATCGGCGCTGCCCTGATCGTCGTCAGTCGCGCCCTGCCGCAGCCGCGCAAGGTCGCGGGAATCGAACTGGGCCAGGCAGGCGTCGCGTTCTCGGTCCTGGTGGTCTGGTCCCTGTTCTGGACCCTCGTGGATGTCCCGGACGGCGCCAGCGCCGGTGCCGGTCTCATCCTCGGTTTCATCGCGTCCCTCGTCCTGGCCGGCGGCGCCATCGCCACCCCCCTGCTCCCGCCCCTCCAGGCCGCCCTCGTCCCGGCCCCCAAGCCGGCCGCCCCGCAGCCCTACGGCGCCCAGCCGCCCGGTGGTTACGGCTACCCGGGCGCCGGTCAGCCGCAGCCGTCGTACGGCACTCCGCCCCAACAGGCGCAGGCCGCGCAGCCGTTCGGGCAGCCCGCGCCGGCTCCGGCCGGGGACTTCTCGCCGTTCTGGTTCGCGGTGCCGGTGGCCCGGCCGCTGTTCGCGGAGGACGGTTCGCCGTCGCCGATCGCCGAACTGGCGCCGGGTACCTGGTACTTGGCCGTGGAGCAGCGTGGTCCGGCGCTCGTCGCGCAGACCCAGGACGGCCGCCGTGGCGTCCTTCAGGACACGTCGGGGATCCAGCGCGGCTGATACCCCTCCCCGCTTCGACCGCGGCCCCTCGCCCTTCCGGGTGGGGGGCCGTTGTCGTACAGTCGCAGCCGTCGATCGGTCGACTGACAGGCCGTCAGTTCTGTTGCTGCGGAGGCGATATGCGGCTCGGTCTCGCACTCGGGTACTGGGGGCGCGGGCCCTCCGCCGACCATGTGCCGCTGGCCCAGGAGGCCGAGCGGCTCGGGTACGACTCCGTGTGGACGGCCGAGTCGTGGGGGTCCGACGCCTTCACTCCCCTCACCTGGATCGCGGCGCAGACCTCAACGATCAAGCTGGGCACGGCCGTTGCGCAGATGGCGGCCCGCTCCCCGACCACCACCGCGATGCACGCGCTCACCCTCGACCATCTCTCCGGCGGGCGCGTGCTGCTCGGGCTCGGGCTGTCGGGGCCGCAGGTGGTGGAGGGGTGGTACGGCCGCCCCTTCCCCAAGTCGCCGCTGACCGCGACCCGGGAGTATGTCGAGGTCGTACGGCAGGTGCTGCGGCGGGAAGCGCCGGTCGAGGTGAACGGGCGGTTCCACGCGCATCCGTACCGGGGCGCGGACGGAACAGGGCTCGGCAAGGCCCTCAAGTCCATTACGCACCCGCTCCGTTCGGACCTGCCGATCCTGCTGGGCGCCGAGGGACCGAAGAACGTGGCGCAGACGGCGGCGATCGCGGACGGCTGGCTGCCGCTGTACTGGTCGCCGAGCCGACCGGAGGTCTACGGAACGACGACCTTCCGTGACACCTTCCTCGTCGCGCCCATGGCGCAGGTGAAGGTCTGCGACGACGTCGCCGAAGGCCTCCTCCCCGTGAAGATGATGCTCGGCTTCTACATCGGCGGGATGGGGCACGCGGCCCGTAACTTCCACGCCGATCTGATGGCGCGCATGGGGTACGAGGAAGAGGCCCGCCGGATACAGGAGTTGTTCCTCGCGGGCCGACGTGAGGAGGCCGTGCTCGCGGTGCCGGACGCGTTCGCCGACGAGATCTCGCTGGTCGGACCGCGTGAACGGATCGCGGAGCGGCTGGAGTTGTGGCGCAAGGGCCCGGTGACGGACCTGCTGGCCCTTGCGCCCGACCCGCACACGCTGCGGGTGCTGGCGGAGCTGAACTCCTAGGAGCCGCTCAACTCACCTTCAGCCGCCTGTCAGTTGGCCTGCCGACGGCACCTTGTCGGTCACCTCGGCGCCGGCGCTCTTACCGGCGTCCTTGACCTTGTTGATGATGTCGTCGAAGGAACCCGCCGTGGCGTCCGTCGAGTCGCCCTTGCGGAGCTTGGACGGCAGGTCCTTGAGGGAGTCGATGCCGGCGCTGAGGGGGGCGACCGCCTTGGCGAGCGTGGGGTCGCCCTTGGCGTTCTTGGTGGCCGCCTTGAGCCGGTTGTACGCGAACGCGCCCGCGAGGCCCGCCTTGACGAGCGCGAACCTGCGTCCGCTCGCGCCCTTCTTGAACTTGCCCGCCTTCCAGGGCTTCACGATCCACTGGTAGGTGGCACCGGCGGCGAGACCCGCGTTCGCGACGAAGCGGGTCTTGGCGAACTTCTGCCGTTCGGCGGAGGTGCTGGGGCTCGGGGTCGCGGCGGCGACGGCCACTACGGCCGCGGTGTCCTGCGTGGCGTCATCGGTGGCGCTGCCGCAGGCCGTGGCACCGGCGAGCAGGGCGCAGCACAAGGTGAGCGCCACGAAGAGGCGCCGTATCGGTACGGGCACGGGGTCCTCCGGGGTGTTCTCCCCGAGTGGGTGTCCTTACCCCGGCAGCCTCACCCGGCCGGGCCACTCGCGCCACCCGGGCGGGACCGTACGGGTTTCATCCCGCCGGAAGCGGCAATCCGCTTGGCATGTCCCCCTACTACCGACGCGGTTCGAATTCGGTCGGCAATGTCATCGTGATCATCGCCGACATCATGGCCCTCATCCTGGCCCTCTGGATTCTGATGTACCTGTTGGACGCCAACCGCGCGAACGACCTCGTGCAGTTCGTCCACCGCTCGGCCAACTGGCTCGCCGGCTGGTCCCGCGACCTGTTCACCTTCAACGAGGCGTGGGCGCGGGTCATCTGCGGCTACGGCCTGGCAGCGGTGGTGTATCTGTTCATCGGCCACGCGATCGCCAACAAGGTTCACCGTTAAGCATCGCCCCCGTGGGGGCTGAGCGCGCAGTTCCCCGCGCCCCTTAAAAGCCTGGCCCCGCTGGTGTTTTTAGGGGCGCGGGGAACTGCGCGACCAGTCCCCACCGGCCCGCGCTCAACAACAATCCGGATCCAGCCCCAACGGCAAATGCTCGGCGCCAAAGACCGCACAGGTCGCGTCATGGCCCCCCAACGCCGCCACCGCAAGCAGCAACGACCCCGCGGTCCACGTGGTCAGCTCCCGAGGCCACACCGCATCGTCATCGAAGACGTACCCGGTCCAGTACAGCCCGCTCTCCGCATCACGCAGATGCTGAATGGACTGGAGAATCTCCAACGCGCGGTCGGACTCGCCCAACACCCAGAGCGCGAGGGCGAGTTCGGCGGACTCACCCCCCGTGACCCACGGGTTGGGAACAACGCACCGCACACCGAGCCCCGGCACGACGAACCGGCTCCAGCCCTCCTCCACCCGGGACTTGGCCTCCACACCGGTCAACGCACCACCCAGCACCGGGTAGTACCAGTCCATCGAGTAACGGCCCTTGTCCAGGAACCGTTCAGGATGCCGACGAATCGCATGCCGTAGCGCCCCGACCGCCAACTCCCAGTCGGGCTGCGGCTCTTCCCGCTCCTCGGCGATCGCAAGGGCGCACCGCAGCGCCTGGTGGATCGAGGACGAACCGGTCAGCAGCGCATCGGCCGTGTCCGTACCGTCGTCCTCCCGCTTCCACCCGATCTGCCCACCCGGCTGCTGAAGCCGCAGCACGAACTCGACCGCAGCGAAGACATTCGGCCACAGCCGGTCCAGGAACGTGTCGTCACCGGTGGCGAGGTAGTGATGCCACACGCCGACGGCGATGTAGGCGACGAAGTTGGTCTCACGCCCCCGGTCGGTGACGTCACCCGGATCCCCGTCGGCGTAGGCCGCGAACCACGACCCGTCCTCGTTCTGGTGCCGGGCGAGCCAGTTGTACGCCCGCTCCGCCGCCTCGTGCTCGCCCGCCGCGTCCAGCGCCATCGCGGCCTCGGTGTGGTCCCACGGGTCGAGGTCATGGCCCCGGAACCACGGGATCGCCCCGTCCTCCCGCTGCACGGCGAGGATGCCGGCGACGGTCGCGGCGGCCTGCTCCGCGGTGAGGACCCCGGGCAGGACGAGGTGTTCTGTCCGGGGAGTGGTCACTTGGCTTCCGCCTCGGCGAGCCCGGGGAGATGCGGCTTGGTCGCGTAGGCCACGAAGCTCTTGCCGATCAGCGGGTTCAGCGCCTGTTCGGCGACCCGGGTGGCGAGTGGTTTCTTCATGATGTCCCAGACCAGGAGCTTGTGGTACGCCTGCACCGGCAGCGCCTTGTCGTTGTCCACGCCGAACGCGCACTTCAGCCACCAGTACGGCGAGTGCAGCCCGTGCGCGTGGTGGGTGCCGTACGGCTTGAGGCCCGCCTCGCGGATCTTGGCGAGGAGTTCGTCCGCCTTGTAGATGCGGATGTGGCCGCCCTCGACCTCGTGGTAGGCGTCGGACAGGGCCCAGCAGATCTTCTCGGGGCCGTAGCGCGGGACGGTGATGGCGATGCGGCCGCCGGGCTTCAAGACCCGGACCATCTCGGCGAGCACTCCCTTGTCGTCCGGGATGTGCTCCATGACCTCGGAGATGATCACGACGTCGAACGACTCGTCCGGGAAGGGGAGTTGGAGCGCGTCGCCCTCCATCGCGGTGGCGGTGGCTCCGGCGGGGGCCTCGCCGGCCTCCTTCATCGCCGCGAACCACTTGGCGACCTCGCGGATCTCCTCGGCGTTCTGGTCGAGGGCGACGACCTGTGCCCCTCGCCGATAACACTCGAACGCGTGCCGCCCGGCACCGCACCCGAGGTCCAGGACTCGGTCGCCAGGGGCGAGCGGGAACCGGGAGAAGTCGACGGTCAGCACGTGGCCCTGCTTTCGGGAGAGACGCCGGTAACACTGGTCGGAGAAGGGGAAGGGGACGGAGCCGCCGAGGGCGACAACCATGCCGGGGCCGCGCTGCCCGTCGGGCCGGCGGCGATCGCGGCGCGGTAGCGGGCCGCCGTGCCCTCCGCCGCCTTCGCCCAGGTGAAGCGGGCCAGGACGCGTTCGCGGCCCGCCGCGCCGAGGCGGCCCCGGAGTGCCGGGTCGGCCAGGAGTCGGCTCAAGCCAGAGGCCAGCGCGCCCGGGTCCCCCGGCGGTACCGCCAGGCAGGTCTCGCCGTCGCGTCCGGCGACCTCCGGGATGGCTCCGCCCGTCGTGGCGACGAGGGGCGTACCCGTGGCCATCGCCTCCGCCGCCGGGAGCGAGAAGCCCTCGTACAGCGAGGGCACGCAGGCGACCTCCGCCGAGCGGACCAGGTCGACGAGTTCGGCGTCGGAGATGCCCTTGACGAAGTCGACGGCGCCGTCGAGGCCGTAGCGCTCGACGGCCTGGGCGACCGGGCCCTCGGTGGGGCGTTTGCCGACGACGATCAGGTGGGCGTCGGGGTGTTCGGTGCGGACCTTCGCGAGGGCCTCGACGAGGAAGACGAGGCCCTTGAGGGGGACGTCCGCGCTGGACGTGGTGACGATCCGGCCCGGTACCTGGGGTACGGCGGGGTTCGGGGAGAACAGGTCGGTGTCGGCGCCGATGTGGACGACGTGGATGCGGTCGTCGCGGACGCCGAGGTGGTCGATGATCTCCTGGCGCGAGGTGCCGGAGACGGTGAGCACGGAGGGCAGGCGGCGGGCGACCCGCTTCTGCATCTGTGTGAAGGAGTACCAGCGGCGCTTGGACATGCGCTGGCGCCAGTTCTCGGCCGCGTCCAGCTCCAACTGCCGGTCCACGGTGATGGGGTGGTGGATCGTGGTGACGAGCGGGGCGCCGACGTCCCCCAACAACCCGTACCCCAGCGTCTGGTTGTCGTGCACGATGTCGAACTCGCCGCGCCGGGCCCGGAGATGGCGGCGGGCGCGGAGCGAGAACGTGATGGGCTCGGGGAAGCCGCCGGTCCACATCGTCGCGACTTCGAGGGCGTCGATCCAGTCCCGGTACTCGTCGCGCTTCGGGGTGCGGAAGGGGTCCGGGGAGCGGTAGAGGTCGAGCGAGGGCAGCTCGGTCAGGGAGATGCCGTCGTAGCCCTCGTCGAGGACGGGGTACGGCTGCGAGCCGATGACCTCGACGCGGTGCCCGAGGCGGGCCAGTTCGCGGGAGAGGTGGCGGACGTAGACGCCCTGCCCCCCGCAGAACGGGTTCCCTTTATAGGTGAGGAGTGCGATACGGAGCGGTCGCTCGCCGTCGGCTGCCAGGTCCTCCTGGGGACCCGCCTGACTGGCCTCAGCGGTCACTCTGAGCCCCCTTCTGCCTGCACTGTCCCGCGAGATTACGCCGGGACGCTAATCTAGAACAAGTTTCAGACTTGATCGTCCAGGAGGTTCTGAATCTACCGGCCGGTACGGGCGCTGTGAGAAGTGGATCAGGTGATTCACACCACGGCCGACGCCCTGCCATGATCGGTGTGATCACCCGCCCTCACCGACAGTCACGGATCGGGAGCCATGTCAGCGCAAGCCAAGCCCGAAGCCACTGCGCGGACCTCGCCGCCCCTCACCGAGCGGCAGGAGGCCCGTCGGCGCCGCATCCTGCACGCGAGCGCCCAGCTGGCCAGCCGGGGCGGTTTCGACGCGGTGCAGATGCGGGAGGTCGCGGAGTCCTCGCAGGTCGCGCTCGGCACGCTGTACCGGTACTTCCCGTCCAAGGTGCATCTGCTGGTCGCCACGATGCAGGACCAGTTGGAACACATGCACGGCACGCTCCGCAAGAAGCCGCCGGGCGGTGACACGGCTGCCGAGCGGGTCGCGGAGACGTTGATGCGGGCCTTCCGCGCGCTCCAGCGCGAGCCGCACCTCGCCGACGCGATGGTCCGCGCGCTGACCTTCGCGGACCGCAGCGTCTCCCCCGAGGTCGACCAGGTCTCCCGCCAGACCACGGTGATCATCCTGGACGCGATGGGCCTCGAACACCCCACGCCCGAGCAGCTGTCGGCGGTCCGGGTCATCGAGCACACCTGGCACTCGGCGTTGATCACCTGGCTCTCGGGCCGCGCGTCCATCGCCCAGGTGAAGATCGACATCGAGACGGTCTGCCGATTGATCGATCTGACTGAGCCGGACGGGGCCGGGGACCGATAATCCCCCCATGGCTGTCATCCACCAGACCTACGTCAAGCCCACCAAACTCGAACTCCTCACCCCCTGGCTGCCCACCCGCGCCTGGTATCACGGCCCCGCCGAACCGGAGTTGGTGAAGTCCGGCGGCTTCCGCCTCGACGACCCCGAAGGCGAGGTCGGCATCGAGTTCATGGTCGTCACCGACGGCCCGGGCGCCTACCTCGTACCGCTCACCTACCGGGCCGCCCCGCTCCCCGGCGCCGAACACGCCCTCGTCGGCACGATGGAGCACGGCGTGCTCGGTCCGCGCTGGGTCTACGACGGCTGCCACGACCCGGTGCTGACCGCCGGGTTGACGGCGTTCGTCGAGGGCCGGGTGGAGGCGCAGGCGCAGAGCGTCTCCCACACCCTGGACCGCGAGGTCGCCCGCTCCTGGACCGGTACGGCACCCGTCCCCGCCCTGGGCGCCCCGACCGACACCGCCGAGACCACCGAGTTCGCCGTACCGGACGGCCCGACCCTACGGCTGCACCGAGTACTGACCCCCGGCTCCACACCCCCCGAGGACACGATCGGCCAGATCACCGGCGCCTGGACACAGGCCGACGGCACCCGGGTCCGAGCGCTGTTCGCCACGCTCCAGCCCGGCTAGTCCGCCCAGCCCTGAACCAGGGCGAGTTACTCCTCCGGCGGGAACACCGGCTCCCCGCTCCCCAGCAACGTGATCATGATGGCCTCCACCGGGCACCCCTCCGCCGCCGCGATGATCCTCTCGTTGGCGTCGGTCTCCGGTTCGGCGGGGTGGGACTGCATGGCCGCGTCGAGGTGGAAGCGGCCGGGGGCCTGGTGGGTGCACTGGGCCGAGCCGATGCAGATGGAGCGGTCGACCTCTACCTGCCAGCGGTCGCCCGCCCCCACGCTCGAATACGCTCGCGCGGGAGGTACCCCCATCCCGGTCACCCCTCCCAGCCGGCCGGGAGGTGGATCATCTTGTGTTCGAGGAACTCGGAGAAGCCCTCGGGTCCGAACTCCCGTCCCAGGCCGCTGTTCTTGTAGCCGCCGAAGGGGCCGAGCATGTCGAGGCTGAAGGTGTTGACGTTGTAGGTGCCGGTGCGGACCTGGCGGGCGATGTCGATGCCGTGGGCCACGTCTCCCGTCCAGACGCTGCCGCTCAGGCCGTAGTCGGAGTCGTTCGCGATCTTCACGGCCTCGGTCTCGTCGCCGTACGGGAGGAGGCAGATGACCGGGCCGAAGATCTCCTCGCGGGCGATGCGCATGGAGTTGTCGACGTCTCCGAAGAGGGTCGGTTCGACGTACCAGCCGTGGTCCAGGCCGGGTGGACGGCCGCCGCCCGTAAGGATTTTGGCGCCTTCCTCCTGGCCTATGCGGATGTAGTCGAGGTTCCGTTGTTGTTGGCGCTTGGTGACCAGCGGGCCTACCTGGGTGGCCGGGTCGAGCGGGTCGCCGACGACGAGGGTGCTCGCCGCCGCCGCGAACGCGTCCGCGAACTCGTCGTAGCGCGAGCGCGGTACGAGGATGCGGGTCTGGGCGACGCACGCCTGGCCGTTGTTCATCCAGGCGGACGAGACGATGCCGGGGACGGCGGTGGTGATGTCCGCGTCGGGCAGGACGATCGCCGCCGACTTGCCGCCCAACTCCAGTGTCACGCGGGTGAGATGGCGGGCCGCGACCTCCATCACGCGCTTGCCGGCCGGGACCGAACCGGTGAAGGAGACCTTGTCGATGCCGGGGTGTCCGACGAGGTACTCACTGACCTCGCGGTCGGCCGGGAGGATGGACAGGACGCCGTCCGGGAGGCCCGCCTCCTTCGCTATCTCACCCAACAGGTAGGCGTCCAGGGGCGATTCGGGCGACGGCTTGAGGATCGCCGTGCAGCCGGTGAGCAGCGCCGGGGCGAGTTTGGCGGCCGCCACGAACTGCGGGACGTTCCACGGGACTACGGCCGCGACCACCCCAACTGGCTCCCGGCGGACGAGGATCTTGCCGAGGACTCCGTCGCGCAGCTCCTCGTAGGTGAAGCCCTTCGCGACGGTGATCGCCGCGTCCCAGACCATCATCGCGCCGAGGGCCTGTCCGAGGATGCTCCAGGAGTACGGCGACCCGTTCTCTGAGGAGATGACGCGGCCGATCTCCTCGTACCGGGCGGCGATCGCGTCCTTGATGCGGGTGACGACCGCGATCCGTTCGTCGAGGGTCGTGCGGGGCCAGGGCCCTTCGTCGAAGGCCCTGCGGGCCACGGCTACCGCCCGGTCCACGTCCTCCCTCGACGCGTGCGGGACGCGTCCGATGACCTCCTCGCTGTGCGGGGAGATCACCTCGATGACGTCCTTGCCCAGGGGGTCGGTCAACTCCCCGCCGATGAACAGCTGTCGGTGTTCCACGAGCTCTGTCATGGCCGAACGCCTCCCCGGTACCGCTGTCTGACGATCCATCAGATACGAAGACTGAATACCAGTTCCGGTCGATGGAGTCCACGTATAGTGGCCGGAAGGCGGCGATTGGGGAGTCCATGACGTCCATGGGGCAGGTCCACGACCACGGCGGCGGCGTTCGCTCCATCGAAGTCCCCATCCCCGACAACCCGTTGGGGACCACCCTCGTCTACGTCGTCGACACCGACCGCGGACCGGTCCTGGTCGACACGGGCTGGGACGACCCGGCCTCGTGGGACACCCTGGTCGCGGGCCTGGCGGCCTGCGGGACGTCCGTCGACGAGGTCCACGGCGTGGTCATCACCCACCACCACCCCGACCACCACGGCCTGTCCGGGCAGGTGCGCGAGGCGTCCGGGGCGTGGCTCGCGATGCACGCGGCGGACACGGCGATCGTACGGCGGGCCCGTTCGACCCAACCGGGGCGCTGGCTGGCGTACATGACGGCGAAGCTCACGGCGGCCGGTGCCCCCGAGGAGCACCTCGCACCCCTGCGTGCCGCACGCCCGCGCAGTGTGCCGGGACTCGCGCCCGCCCTCCCCGACCGGGAGATCGTCCCCGGCGAACTCCTCGACCTGGCCGGGCGACGGCTGCGCGCGATCTGGACCCCGGGCCACACCCCAGGCCACGTCTGCCTGCACCTGGAGGAGGACCACCCGGCCCAACTCCCGGGCCACGGACGCCTGTTCTCCGGCGATCATCTGCTCCCGGAGATCACCCCGCACATCGGCCTGTACGAGGACCCGAACGACGACACACTCCCCGATCCGCTCGGCGACTACCTCGACTCGCTGGAGCGGATCGGCCGGCTGGCCCCGGCGGAGGTGCTTCCGGCCCACCAGCACACGTTCACCGACGCGGCCGGTCGCGTAAGGGAGTTGCTCGCCCACCACGAGGACCGCCTGGCCGACCTCCTCTCCCTCCTCTCCGAACCGCTCACGCCCTGGCAGGTCGCCGAGCGGATGGAGTGGAACCGGCCCTGGGCCCAAATCCCGTACCAGTCACGGAACATCGCGGTCTCGGAGGCCGAGGCGCACCTCCGCCGACTGGTCAAACTGGGCCAGGCGGAGGAGCGGACGGGGAGCGAACCGGTGACGTACGTGGCGGTGTAGTCCGGTCACGGACGCCATTCCGGCGCGGGCATAAATCGGTCGTGGGGCGAGGGGTGCGGCTGGTACCAACGACCGCATGGACCTTGACCCTTTGCAACGCCTTCTCGCCGAACGTGCCTGTGAGCGCGTCATCCTGGACTTCGTCCGCCGCCTCGATCTCGGTGACCCGGCCTCCGTCGCCGGGCTGTTCACGGAGGACGGCCGCTGGGAGTGGCCGGAGGGGGACAGAGCGGTCGAGGGGCGGGAGGCGCTGCGGAAGTACTTCGGCGCACGCCCCGCCGGTCGGCTGTCGCGCCGCCTGATGTCGAACGTCCTGGTCACCCTCACCTCCCCCGGCACGGCGATCTCGACCGCGTACTTCACGACGTACCGCGTCGACGGCCATCACGGCGGCATGGTCCCCGCCGGCCCCCCGGTCCAGGTCGGGCACTACGAGGACAACTTCCGCCAGGTGGACGGGACTTGGCTGATCGACACCCGGACCCTGTTCCTGCCGTTCGGCGGCCCCACCCCACGTCACTGACCAGCTGAACGACTGCTCGCGTACGCGATCCCCTCGTCGTACGACATCGCCAGGCCCTCCCGGTATCCCGTCCCGTAGGCGTCGTCGCCGAGGTGTTCGCGGACGCGGAGTTCGCAGGTGCGGCGGGTGGCGATGAGGTCCGGGGAGTCCATCTGGGCGCGGCCGGTCAGTTCCCAGAGCCGGGTGCCGATGCCGAGGAGGCGGGCGGCGCGGTGGGCGGCGCCGGTCGCGACGACGGCGGCGGCCAGGAGGTCGAGGGACATGGCCGCGCCGGCCGTGTTGTGCAGCAGGGCGTGGCCCGCGATCGAGGTGCGGGCGCCGTGCACCGCGGCCGGTATGTCACCGCGCCCCAGGTCCGCCTGGGCGATCAGGTAGTCGGCGTAGGCCCCGCACCAGTACTCGCCCTGCTTCCGGCTGGCCGTGCGCACCTCGTCGGCGACCTCGCGGCCCCGCCCGTACTCGCCGCGCAGGACGAGCGCGAGGGAGAGCGCGAGCCGGACCTGGAGCTGGGCGGCTCCGAACGCGTCGTCCTGGATCGGGAGTTGGGGTGCGGCGGCGAGGACGTCGATCGCCTCGGCGAGGCGGCTGGTGAGGGCCAGTTGACCGCCCCGCACGTACACGGCGGCGACCATCGCGACCCGGGAACCCTGTTCGCGGGCCGCGTCGGCGCAGCGGACCGCCCAGTTGGCCGCCGCCTCCTGGTCGCCCTGGAGGATGGCGACGGCGCCGCGCGACCACAGGGCGAGGGTGCGGCCGTGGCCGGGCGGCGGGTCGGCGGCGAGGGCCTGGTCCAGGCAGGCCTGGGCCTCGCGGAGGTAGCCGCAGTGTCGCCACAGGAACCCGACATGGCCCGCCATCTCCACGGCCGCCGTACGGTCCGGTTCGGCGAGCGCGCTCTCGACCGCCGCCCGGAAGTCGGCGTGTTCGCTCAGCACCCGCTCGCACCAGGCGACCTGCCGCCCGGTGTTCCACTCGGCGCAGCCCTGATGGGCGAGGCGGGCGTAGTGCTCGCGGTGGCGTCGCCGTACGGCACGTTCCTCACCCAGCGCGTACAGCCAGTCGGTGCCGTACTCGCGGACGGTGTCGAGCATCCGGTAGCGGGCCGAGATGACGGGGTCGGGCAGCACGATGGACTGCGCGACGAGCCGGGCGAGCAGCCCGGGAATCCGCTCCGGGGCCAACGGCCCGCCCGCGCACACCTGTTGGGCGGTCTCCGCGCAGAACCCGCCGGTGAAGACGGAGAGCCGGGCCCACAGCAGGCGTTCGAGCGGGGCGCAGAGTTCGTGGCTCCAGCCGATGGCGGTGCGCAACGTCTGGTGGCGGGGCGGGCGTTCACCGGGGGCGGAGGTCAACAGGTCCAGGGTCGACGGCAGATCGGAGGGCGAGGGCAGGCGTTCGCCGAGCCGGGCGTGGAGTTGGTCGAGGGTGAGGTCGGCGAGGCGGGCGGCGGCGAGTTCGAGGGCGAGGGGGATGCCGTCGAGGCGACGGCAGACGGCGGCGGCGATGGCACGGCCGGCCACGTCGTCCTCGCTCAACGGCCGCCCGGCGTCGGCGGCGCGCTCGGCGAACAGGGCCACGGCGTCACCGGCGGCGGCACTCTCGCCGGTACCGTCACCGATGCCGCCGTCCACGGGGAGCGGTTCGAGGTAGAGGACCTCCTCGCCGGGCAGGGCGAGCCGTTCGCGGCTGGTGACGAGGATGCGCAGCTCGGGCGCGCGGGCCAGCAGCGCGGCGGCGACCTTGGCGCAGTCGGCGAGGAGGTGCTCGCAGGAGTCGAGGACGAGCAACAGCCTTTTGCCGTGCGCCCATTCGGCGATGACGTCGATCACCGGACGGGTGGACTGGTCGGCGAGCCGGAGGGTCTCCATGACCGCGAGGTCGACGAGTCCGGGGGTGTGCAGGGGGGACAGCTCGGTCAGCCACACACCGTCGGGGTAGGCGTCCTTGACCCCCGCCGCCGCGCGCAGGGCGAGCCGGGTCTTGCCGACCCCGCCCACCCCGACCACACTCACCAACCGGCCCGCCTGCCCGGAGCCCGGGTCCAACAAGGCCTGAAGCAGGGCGAGTTCGTCGCGCCGCCCGACGAAACTATGGGTCTCGGGCGGCAGATTCCCGAGGTTCCCGGGGTTCGGGTGAGTCGTGTCCGGCACGAGGCCCAGTGTGTCCGTACGCCACCGACTCCACGCGCGTGTCCCGGAACGCGGTCCACGGCTGCCCGAAACAGGCGCAACACCGCCAAAACGGCCGTACTTTATGACCGCTTGCAGCCCCATTTGGACGCGAGGTGATCGAAGGCTGATCAACTCCCGGTTGGCGCAGCGCCCCCTCGTCCGGTTCAGCCCAACTTGAGAAGCAGCTCGGCGAGTTCGGTCGGCTTGGTGATCATGCAGTCGTGGCCGGTCTCCAGTTCCCACACCTGGGCCGGGGTGCCGTTGGGCTGGGTCGCGGGGACGGGTCGCCGCTCGAAGCCTTCCGGTTCGCTGCCCACGCAGTGGATGTGGGTGCGGGGGATCGCGTTCGCGGCGGGGTTGTCCAGCCGTACGGGTTGCTGGAGGCACAGCGCCGGCTGGTCCGAGATGATCGTGCGCAGCCAGGCCACGTCCGCCGGATCGGTGACCCCGAACAGGCCACCGGGCGGCGGGAGTTCGGGCAGCGGCGGAATCCGCCAGGGGGTGTCGGACTGCGCGGCCAGGTCGATCAGGACCTGGGTCACGGGCAGCAGGTCGGTCGCGCGCTCGCCGTCCACCGGGACCATCGCGTCGAGGTAGACGAGTTGGGCGATCCGGTCCGGGAGCGTGTTGGCCACGCCGGAGACGACCAGCCCGGCGTAGCTGTGCCCCACGAGGACCACGTCCGTGAGGTCCTCCTCGGTGATCAGCCCGACGACGTCGTCGACGTGGGTGTCGAGGCCGACCTCGGGGCCGAGCAGGTGCGCCTTGTCGCCGTACCCGGTGAGGGACGGGGCGAGCACCCGGTGTCCGGCAGCCGTCAGCAGCGGGACCACCCGGTCCCAGGCCTGCCCGCTGTGCCAGGCGCCGTGTACCAGCAGATAGGTAGACATGACTGTGCTCCTTGGTGAGGTGACGGGGGTTACCGAGCCGGGGCGGCCGGCGCGCCGATCGGCACGCACTCGGCCGACTGCGCACTGATCAGCACGCACCCGACCGGCCATCCAGCGGCCATTGGCGTGGCCACCGAGCGGCCACCGACCGGCCGACGCCAACGCTGCCGCCCACCCCACCCCCCAACCAGTGCCCCGCCGACCCTGGGGGTGACAGGACCAGGCACGCGTCCCGCCTGCCGCTTTACAGTGAGGAGATGGCCGACGAACCGAACCCGCTGGGCGAGTACGTCCGCGCCCGCCGCGAACTCGTCACCCCCGAACAGGCGGGCATCCCCGCCTTCGGGGTCCGCCGCGTGCCCGGCCTGCGCCGCGAAGAGGTCGCGATGCTCGCCGGCATCAGCGCCGACTACTACCTGCGCCTGGAACAGGGCCGCGACCGCAACCCCTCCGTACAGGTCCTGGAGTCCATAGCCCGCGTGCTGCGACTCGACGACGACGCGACAGCCCACCTCCTGCGCCTCGGCGCCGCCAAGCCCCGCCGACACCGCACCAGGCCCCGCCCCCGCAAGGAAACCGTCCCCCCGGGCATCACCAAGCTCATCGCCACGCTCCCCCTCCCCGCACTCGTGGAGGGCCGCTACTTCGACGTCCTGGCCGCCAACTCCCTCGCGACCGCGCTCTCCCCGCGCTTCGCCGCAGGGGCCAATCGGCTACGGTCGCTGTTCCTCGACCCCGCCGAGCAGGCCCTGTACCCGTACTGGGAGAGCGCCGCCGGAGGCATGGTCGCCGGTTTCCGCGAGTCCGTCGGTACTGACACCGACGACCCCCGTTTCATCGAGTTGGTCGGTGAACTCTCCCTGGCCAGCCCCCTGTTCAGCCATCTCTGGGCCCGCCACGACGTCCTGGCCTGCGAAGCCGCCCCCAAGCACCTCGCCCACCCCCAGGTCGGCGGCCTCCAACTCAACCGCGAACGCCTGAGCATCGACGGCGCCCCGGGCCAGACCCTCGTCGTCTACCACCCGGACCCCGGCACCGACGCGGCGGACAAGCTCGCCCTCCTGGCCTCCTCCATCGCTACGGCAGAAGCGCGACCGACCGCACCAACTCCTCCGCGACACCCAGCAGTTCGACCTCACGCGCAGTCATCGTCGGATTGACCGCCCGCCTCCTCCGCGCCTCGGCCAACCCCTCCCCCGTGAGCCCGGAGGGATCCGCGAGCAGCGAGACGAGCAACGCGCGCGCCGGTTCGGCGACCGGCTGGTCGTCGTCCACGGCGACCTGGGCGAGGATGATCGCGGAGAGCCCCCAGTCCAGCCCGGGGTCACCGTCCTCCGCCGTACCCCAGTCGATGACGCGGGGCCCGTCCGGGGTGAGGATCACGTTCTCCGGGTGCAGGTCGAGGTGCAGCACCCGGGTTCCGGGCCGCCGACCGGGGATCGCGTGCAACCGCCGCAGCAGGGAAGCGAGCACGGTCCCCGCCTCCACCGCGTCGATCGCGCCCGTGACGAGTGCCTCCACCATGGTGGGCCCGGTCAGCCGCTCCATCACGAGATCGGTACGCGAGGTGCGTGAGGCGCCCGAGCCCTCCGTGCGCACCCGGGGCACGGGATAGCCGTGGGCCCGCACGTGTTCCATCACCGCGCCCTCGGCCGCCACGTCCCCCCAGTCCTCCCGATTGCGGCGCAGCACCCACGCCTCGTCTATCTCGTACACGTCCGCGGTACGGCCGGAGCCGATCAGCTTCCCCGTCGCGTTCCCCCTGGCCGGCATGGCCAGAAATCTAACCCCTGCGTGAGGCGGCGCGCACCGGCCGTGACAGAGGTGGTGAAGCGGCCCACATGACCCATGTCACGAACTACTTGGATTAGTAGTGTTTAGGGGTGTCATGTACGCGTCCCAAACACCCTCTGACCTGGGGTTTGAGAGCCAGGTCACACAGTTCACCTTTCACCCACATGCGACCACAACTAGTAAAAGGGGTCTTTGCGGACACGGATCGAGAGTGTTTCTCTGGAGCAGTCGCACGGCGCCGACGAGTCCTCACGGGCCTCGGCGCCGACGCATTGCCCCCGCCGCGCACCGCGTGACACCGGCAGGCGTACGACGCCTCTGTCCCCGAAGAAACAGGTTCTCCGTGTCCGTCTCCCGCATCGTCGCTCGCATCGCCTCCCCGAAGAAGGCCCTGACCGCCGCCGCTCTGGCCGCCGCCACCACCGGTCTCGTGCTGACCTCGGCTCCCGCCCAGGCCGCGACGACCTCCGCCTCCTCCGCTCAGTCGGTCGCGCACAAGATGATCCCGAGCGCCGCGCAGTACAACGCGTTCAGCAAGATCGTCGAGCACGAGAGCGGCTGGAACGTCACCGCCACGAACTCCTCCTCCGGCGCCTACGGCCTGGTCCAGGCCCTCCCGGGCTCGAAGATGGCCTCGGCCGGCTCCGACTGGAAGACCAACGCCGCCACCCAGATCAAGTGGGGCCTGGACTACATGAACTCCCGCTACGGCAGCCCCACGGCCGCCTGGAGCTTCTGGCAGTCCAACGGCTGGTACTGATCACCGGCTCCACACACGCACCACACAGCGGCGGTCCCCGGCACACCGGGGGCCGCCGCTACATTGCGTTCATGGCCGAGAACACACCATCCAAGTCCTACGACCGTGAAGCGCGCGGAGTGCGGCTGGTGGCCGTGCTGCTGGGGCTGACCGTGGTCAGCGGGCTCATCGACGCCGTCAGCTATCTGGGCCTCGGGCATGTCTTCGTCGCGAACATGACCGGCAATGTGGTGGTCCTGGGCTTCGCCGCCGCCGGGGCGCCCGGGTTCTCGGTGCTCCACAACCTCACCTCCCTCGGCGCCTTCCTCGTGGGCGTGGTGGCCGGGGGCCGGATCTCGGTGCGGATGGACACCGGGTCGCGGCGCACCTGGGCCCGGGTGAGTCTCGGCGCGGAGGCGGTGCTGGTGGGTGTGGCGGCCGTCATCGCCTTCGCCGCGCCGGGGAACCATGCCACCACCTACCCCCTCATCGCCCTCACCGCCTTCGCGATGGGACTGCGCAACGCGGCGGTCCGCACGCTCAAGGTCGCCGACATCTCGACCACCACGGTCCTGACGTCGACCCTGACCGCGCTGGTCGCCGACTCGGTCGCGGGCAACGGCTGGGGCCCCGGTTCGCTCCGCCGCGGCCTGGCGGTCGTCGGCATGGTCGCGGGCGCGGTCCTCGGCGCCTGGCTCACGCTGCACCACGGCCTGCGCTACCCGCTCCTGCTCGCGGCCCTGGCCGCCGGGTTGTTCGCTATGACCGCATCCGGACGGGAGTAGCCCAAAGCCCGGTAAAGAAGGCAGAATTCGTGCGTCTGAGTCCCACGATCAAAAGGATCGATCACGCATGATCACGCTCACGAAGGAAGACGGTCCGGCGGATCTGGACGGAGTGACCCATCTGGAGATCGGGGCGTCCTGGGACCCGACCGTCGGCAGCAGCGGCGGCTTCATCGGGAAGCTGCGCCAGAAGGCAGGTACGGACCTCGATCTCATCGCCATCGCGATGCAGGGTCAGGACCCGGTGCGGCTCGCGGGGCTCGACTCCGTGGACCCGCTGGGCAACGGCTCGTTGGTGCACAGCGGCGACAACCAGACCGGCAAGGGCGAGGGCGACGACGAGACGGTGACCGTCGACCTCGCGCGGATACCCGGCAACATCACGTCGATCGTGTTCGTGGCCGCCGCCTACAAGAAGGGCAGTTCCTTCCAGAAGGCACGCAACATCGCCTTCAAGGTCTACGACGCCACGGGCGGCAGCACCCAGCAGGTCGCCGAGATCTGGCCCAACCTGCTCAGCGACCACAACAGCTGCGCGGTCGCCAAGGCGGTCCGGGAGGGCGGGAGTTGGAAGCTCCAGGTCATCAACGAGACCGGCAAGATCAAGCAGGGTGACGAGCGGGAGCTGATGAAGTTCGCCGTACGGAAGTAGGCGACAGCCTTGCGGACATGAGCAGGGGACGGGCCGGCGGCGCCGGGATGCCGCCGGCCCGAGCTGTGAGGTCGACCGGGGGTCACCTCAACCGGCGGTCACCTGAAGCTCTTTGACCCCGTTGATCCATGCCGAGCGCAGCCGGCGCGGGTCGCCCGTCAGCGTCAGGTCGGGCATCGCGTCCGCGATCGCGTTGAAGATCAGGTCGATCTCCAGGACCGCGAGGGACTTGCCGAGGCAGTAGTGCGGGCCCCCGCCGCCGAAGCCGAGGTGCGGGTTCGGGTCGCGCATGACGTCGAACTGGTCCGGGTTCTCGAAGACCTCGGGGTCGTGGTTGGCGGAGGCGTAGAAGATGCCGACGCGGTCGCCTTTTTTGATCAACTTGCCGCCGAGTTCGGTGTCTTGGGTCGCCGTGCGCTGGAAGGCGTTGACCGGGGTGGCCCAGCGGACGATCTCCTCGGCGGCGGTCGACGGGCGCTCCCGCTTGTACAGCTCCCACTGCTCGGGGTGGGTGAGGAACGCGTGCATGCCGTGGGTGATGGCGTTGCGGGTCGTCTCGTTCCCGGCGACCGAGAGCATCAGCACGAAGAAGCCGAACTCGTCGGAGTTCAGGTTGCCCTCGTCCTCGGCGGCGACCAGGGTGCTGACGATGTCGTGGGCCGGGCACCGCTTGCGCTCGGCGGCCATTCCCATGGCGTAGGCGATGAGTTCGGCGGCGGACTCGGCGCCGACCTCTTCCGTGATGGCGTACTCGGGATCGTCGTACGCGATCATCTTGTTGGACCACTCGAAGATCTTGACGCGGTCCTCCTGCGGGATGCCGATGAGTTCGGCGATGGCCTGGAGGGGCAGTTCGCAGGCGACCTCGGTGACGAAGTCGAAGGGGCCGGAGTGGGCGCGGGCGCCCGCCACGATCGAGTGGGCCCGGTCGCGCAGGCGTTCCTCCAGCGCGCGGATCGCCCTTGGTGTGAAGCCGCGTTGGACGATCTGGCGGACGCGGGTGTGCTCGGGCGGGTCCATGTTGAGCAGGATCAGCTGCTGGACGTCGAGCGCGTCGCGCGTCATGTGCTCGCCGAAGCGGATGATCGCCGTGTTGACGGTCGAGGAGTAGATCTCCGGGTGGGTGGAGACGTACCGGACGTCGGCGTGCCGGGTCACGGCCCAGTAGCCCTCGTCCTGGAACCCGGCGATGTTGAGGGGCTGCGGTATCCAGCGCACCGGCTCGGCCGCGCGCAGTTCGGCGAACTCCGGTAGCGGGACGCGGTGGTGGAGCAGGTCCGGGTCGGTGAAGTCGAACCCGTCGGGGAGAGCTGGACAGGGCATGAGTGACTCCGGCTGAGTACCGATGGCTTCTGACGGTCCATCAGGAACGTAGGACGCCCGTGAAGGTAATAACGGGTTCTACAAGTCGCAAGAGGCACGGCAAGTCGAATTCCCTGCACGACCCTTGCGGTTGTGGACGGCCTGTCAGCAGACTGCACACAGAACTAGAACGCGTACTAGTTTGCGTGGCGGGTGGCCGGGACGCCCGCGCCGCGCGGTGTACGAGGAGAGGACGTGTCCCATGGTCGCGGAACCCGTCATCGTGGAAGCCGTACGCACCCCCATCGGCAGGCGCGGCGGAGCGCTCGCCAACCTGCACCCCGCCTATCTCCTGGGCGAGACCTACCGTGAACTCCTCGGCCGCACCGGCATTCACGCCGACTGCGTCGAGCAGGTCGTCGGCGGCACGGTGACCCATGCCGGCGAACAGTCCATGAACCCCGCGCGCAACGCCTGGCTGGCCATGGGGCTGCCGTACGAGACGGCGGCCACGACGGTCGACTGTCAGTGCGGCTCCTCGCAGCAGGCCTCGCACATGACCGCCAACATGATCGCGGCGGGCGTCATCGACGTCGGGATCAGCTGTGGCGTCGAGGCGATGTCACGGGTGCCGCTGGGGTCGGGGTCGAAGCACGGACCCGGGAAGCCGTTCCCGGACGAGTGGAACGTGGACCTGCCCAACCAGTTCGAGGCCGCCGAACGCATCGCCCGCAACCGGCAGTTGACCCGCGAGAACGTCGACTCGCTCGGCCTGATCTCGCAGGAGCGGGCGGCCATCGCCTGGTCCGAGGAACGCTTCAAGAAGGAGACGTTCGCCGTCCAGGTGCCGACGACGGAGGACGAGCAGCGCGCCGGGCACGGCATGTGGCGGCTCGTCGACCGCGACGAGGGCCTGCGCGACACCTCGATGGAGGCGCTGGCGCGGCTGAAGCCGGTCATGCCAACTGCTGTGCACACGGCGGGCAATTCCTCGCAGATCAGCGACGGGGCGTCCGCGATCATGTGGGCGTCGAAGCGGATGGCGCGGGCGCTGAAGCTGCGGCCCCGGGCGCGGATAGTGGCTCAGGCGCTGGTTGGATCGGACCCGCACTACCACCTCGACGGGCCGATCGACGCGACGCGGGCCGTGCTCGGCAAGGCGGGCATGACGCTCAAGGACATCGACATCGTCGAGATCAACGAGGCGTTCGCGTCCGTGGTGTTGAGCTGGGCGCAGGTCTTCGGCCAGGACCTGGAGAAGGTCAACGTGAACGGCGGTGCGATCGCCCTCGGTCATCCGGTCGGGGCGACGGGCGCGCGGCTGATCACCACGGCTCTTCACGAACTGGAGCGCTCCGACAAGGAGTTCGCGCTGATCACGATGTGCGCGGGCGGGGCGCTGGCGACCGGAACGATCATTCAGCGGCTGTAGCAAGCCAGTTGTCGGGGTGCAGGTGCTCCTCGGCGCAGGCGCGGAAGGCCGCGAGGAGTGGGCGGCGCTCCTCGCCCGCACGGACGGCCAGCACGACCGGGACCGGGGCCACGCCGTCGATCGGGACCGTCGTCAGATCGAGCCGCAGGCCCTTTCTGACGGCGCCCGCCGGAACGATCGCCACCGCCTCGCCCGCCGCGATGACTTCGAGCTTGTCCTCCAGCTCCCGGACGAACGGCCCGTCCGGCGCGGGGCGGCCGTCCGGGCGGGGGTCGACGCGCCAGAACGCGTTGAACTCCTCGTCGGGGAACCGGGGTACGGGCTCGTCGGCGATGTCGTCGATGCTGACGCGCTCCTTGCCGGCCAGCCGGTGGCCGACCGGCATCAGCAGCATCCGGGGCTCCTCGCAGAGGACGCTGACGCTCAACCCCTCGGTGGCGAACGGGAGTCGGCCCACCACCACGTCGACCCGGTGCTCCAGCAGGGCGGACGGCAACTCGCCCCAGCCGAGGAAGCGGCTGTGCACGTCGGCCTCCGGGTGCCCGGCGCGCAGGGCACGCACCGCCGGGGTGATGATCAGCCCGGTCATGAACCCGACGACGCCCCGGCTGGGCTGCCCGACCTCCCGCACCACGGCCACCGCCTCCGCCGCCGACCGCAACAGCGCCTGGGCCCGGGGCAGGAACGCCCGCCCCGCTTCGGTGAGTTGAGTGCCCTGCGCGGTCCGGTCGAAGAGCCGCACGCCCAACTCGCTCTCCAGGCGCCGGACATGACGACTGAGGGACGGCTGCGCGAGGTGGAGCACGGCCGCCGCCCGCCCGAAGTGCAGTTCCTCGGCGACGACGGTGAAGCAGCGCACGAGGCGCAGATCCAGGTCACTCATACCTCGACTGTACGACGCCGCAACCGCGCGAGCTGCGCTGATACCGGAAATGAATCACGTCTTCCGGAGTCGGTCTTGGACGGGCGGGGTGCGGCGGGCGCAGGCTGAAGGCACACCGAATGTTCCGACCCGACTGTGATCAGGGTGATTTCGTCATGCGTGTTTTCGTCACCGGAGCGACCGGATTCGTGGGCAGCGCGGTCGTCCGCGAACTGCTCGACAACGGCCACCAAGTGCTGGGCCTGGCGCGTTCCGACGCGTCGGCCGAACGTCTCGCGGCGACCGGGGCGGAGGTGCACCGGGGTTCGCTGGAGGACCTCGACGCCCTGCGCGCGGGCGCGTCGGCGTCCGACGGTGTGATCCACACCGGTTTCATCCACGACTTCTCGAACTACGCCGCCTGCGTCGCGATCGACCTGAGCGCGGTGCGGGCGCTCACGGAGACCCTCGCGGGTTCGGACCGCCCCCTCGTCGTCAGCTCCGTGATGAGCCACGGCCGGACCGAGGACGACGTACCCGACCCCGCCGCCCGCCCCGACCTGGTCCGCCTCCCCGCCGAGGTCACGGCCCTGACGGCGGCGGCACGAGGCGTCCGTTCGTCGGTGATACGGCTGCCGCAGGTGCACGGCGAGGGGGATCACGCCTTCGTCCCCGGCGTGATCGAGATCGCCCGCGCCAAGGGCGTCTCCGCGTACCCCGGAGACGGCACGAACAGCTGGGCCGCCGTCCATCGCGACGACGCCGCGGTGCTGTTCCGGCTGGCCCTGGAGAACGCCTCGGCGGGCACGGTCCTGCACGCGGTCGACGACGAGGGCGTCCCCGTACGGGAGATCGCCGAGGTCATCGGCAAGCGGCTGGACCTACCGGTGAAGAGCGTGCCGGTCGAGGAGGCCGGGGCCCACTTCGGCTGGCTGGGCCACTTCTACGCGTCCGACCTGGTGGGCACGAGCACGGTCACCCGGGAACGGTTCGGCTGGACCCCGACCCGGATCGGCCTGCTTGCCGACCTCGACCACGACTACTACTTCGAGGTCAACCAGCCGTCGTAGCCGACCAGTTGACGAAGCTCGTGAACGCGGCGGGGCCGAGGGTGAGGATCGGTCCCGCCGGGGTCTTGGAGTCGCGGATGGCGAGAGTGGTGGGGGTGGTGGTGTTCAGGGTGGTGATGCAGGGGGTTTCGGCGATCTCTATGCAGTTGCCGCCCTCGTCACCGCTGTAGCTGGACTTCCGCCACTGAGTCCCCGTCGGCATCGCGTTGTTCCCCATAACGTTCCTCCATTACGCGCCGCATCAGCTTCGCCGAGTCTTTGATGGAGAGAGCGGCAGCCTGGAGATGATCGTAACGGAGCGAGCACTTCTTGACGGTGGCTGGGTTGGCGGTTGGATACCCGCTGCCGCCATAGCCCTCCGTGTAGACGATCGGCGGGTCGCTCTCGAACCGATAGAGGTCGAAGGAACCTTGCAGCCCCGCGTGAGCTCCCACCGCGAACGGCAGGATCTGGATGTTGACTCGGGGGTTGTCCTCATATGCCAACAGGCGCGCGAGTTGCCCCCTCATCGCCTCGGGTCCACCGATCTGTTGGTACAGAGCGGACTCGCTGAGGATCGCCCAGAAGATGGGCGGCTCCTCCTTCTCGAAGATGTTCTGCCGAGCCAGCCGCACTGCGGTGCGGTCGTCGAGGTTGCCCTGGTCCAGCGCACCGAGCACGGCACGCGCGTACGCCTCGGTCTGGAGGAGACCGTGGATCATGTGCGTCTCGAAGCTGAGGATCTCGACAGCCCGCGCCTGCAACTCGGCCACCTGCCGGAACCAGGAAGGGAGTTGACTGCGCAGCACCAGATCGAGCAACCGGGTCAGCAGCCCACCGGTGTTGAGTGCGGCGTCGATCTGCCTGCTGAACTCCAGCGTGGGGAGCTTCTTGGCCGTCTCGATCTGGCCGATCAATGACCCGGTGTAGTTGATGATGACGCCGAGCTGGCGTTGGGTGAGACCGGCCGCTTCCCGATAGCGGCGCAACTCGTAGCCGTAGTAGTCCAGCGGCGACGCCCCTGGATCAAGCGTAGCGATGTGCACGCGAAGCCCCCTGTCTCCGTCTCCCGACAATGCGCACCCGTAAACGGGTTGTATTCATGCCATTGCCGAGGGTAGCGACGGGGCGCCAGTCTCGTAGTGTGAACGAACCAATTCCCCCCGCCATGCTGGCCGTTCCCCACCGCCGGCAGTACGTCATGCACCTCACCGTGGGTGAACACTCGGCCCGGCACATCCGCCGTATCGTCCGCTCGTTCCTCCTGGAGTGGGGCATGCCGGAGCTGTCCGACACCGTCGAACTCGCCATGACGGAGCTGGTCGCCAATGTCGTACGGCATGTTCCGGACCGGCGCTGCGGACTGCTGTTGCTGTGCCAGACGGCCGGCGTACGCGTCGAGGTGAGCGACAGCTCCTCCCAACTCCCGGACCTGCACACCGACTTCGACGCCGAGTCGGAGAACGGGCGCGGGCTCGTGATCCTGGACGCGGTGACGGACAAGTGGGGGGTGACCCGGGCGGCCGGAGGCGGGAAGACGGTGTGGTTCGAGTGCTCCTGAACTCGGGCCGTCAGCCGGAGAGTTCGGCGGTGTCCGTGGTGTCCTCGGCGGGCGGGGTCTTGACGCTCACGGACGGATTGAGGTCGAGGAAGGTGACAGTCAGGTCGAGTGTCCCGCCGTCGGTGTCGTACCGCGCGGGGATGGTCCTGCCCCGCACCCGGAAGCGCTTGGCGTGGTCGTCGCCGTCGACCCACAGGTCCATGGTGAGGGCGCCGTCGACACCCTGATTCACGAACTGGTCGACCCGCTCCATGCGGAGGTCCCGGGTCGCCTTGTCCTTGGCGGCGCTCTGGGCCGCGCGCAGGTCGCGGCTGGTGACCGTGCCCCGGTAGTGCATGGCCTTGGTGCCGTCGACGGTCTCGGTACCGATCCTCCGCACGTCCTTGGAACCGGCCAGGAACGTGGACTGCACGACCGGGCTCACCTCCATCGAACGGGGCAGCACGCGATAGGAGTTGTTGTTCGACGCGCCACGCCCCCACACGGCCGGCTCGGCCCTGACCCAGTTCTTGCCGCCCGACATCGCCGGGTCGAGGTCGCTGCCGCCGAGGTAGATCGCCTTGTCGACGAACCGGATGTCCAGCCCGCCCTTCGCACGCGCGCCGGTCACGGTCATCTTCATGGTCATGGCCGTCGCTTTCGTCTTCTCCGTCTTCATGGACGCCTCGGCCGTCAGGCGCCCCCGCTCGGGCACGGTCCCGGTGACCCGGTAGCGGAGCGAGGTGATGTCCTCGGAGTTCTCCGCGACCTTCGCCACGGCCGCTGCAGGCGCCAACTTGGCGGAGTCCTCCTCCGCGGAGTCATCTCCGCAGCCGACCGCTCCCCCGCCGAGCAGTACGGCGGCGAACGCCACGCCCGTAGCTCTGCGCGGCACGGAGTCACGCATCAGAATCCCCACAAGTCCCCCCGGAATCAGGTGTGTTCACCTCGGTCAAGGCCGTGATCTTACGCAGGGACGTCACGTCGACGCCAAGCTGATTACCAGTGGCACGGGCGAGACCTTTGTCTACCGGCAGGCGTGCGGAGTCACTCGTCCCGGTGACTCCGGCCGCCCCCGATGAACGTTTCCCAGGTGTTTCGCGTCTCCGTTCACATGCTCCCCGCCGAACACCACAACCTGGTCCGGCCGGTGAACACGGCCCCGCAGCGGAACCAACTCCTCCGTAACTTCCGTGCCCGCCACCGCTTACCCCTCCTCGCCACGCTCCCCACGCTCCCCCTGTATGCCGTGTGGTGGGCGTTCCTCGCCACCGGCGGGGGCGATCTCGCCGCGCAGGACGCGTGGGCCGACTTCGCTTCGCAGCACGGGAGATCGGCGTACAACCTGTTCTGGTACGGCGGGATGCACACCGCCAACTACAGCCTGATCTCCCCGTACTTGATGGCCGCGGTGGGTGTGCGGACGGTGACCGTCCTCTCGGGGCTCGCCGCCTCCTGGCTGGCGGCGGTCCTCGTCACCCGTACCGGTATCCGCCGGCCGCTCGGTCCCGCTCTCCTCTGCTCACTCGCCCTGTGGTGCAACGTCGCCTCCGGCCGCACGACCTTCGCGCTCGGTATCGCCCTCGCGCTCGCCGCGTGCGTGCAGCTCACGCGGGAGCGGCGGCTTGTCCTCACGGCGATTTACGCCGCCCTTGCCACCATGGCCAGCCCTGTCGCGGGGCTGTTCCTGGCCGTCGTAGGGGCCGCGTTTCTTGTTGTGCGGGACTGGCGGCGGGCGGGCGGGTTGATGGTGCCGCCCGCGCTTGTCGTCGGCGTGACGACCGTCTTCTTTCCGTTCACCGGTGAGCAGTTGATGCCGCCTGGTCGGATCTGGCCGCCGGTGGTGTTAGGGCTTGCGGTGGCCGCGCTGGCTCCGCGGGCTTGGCGGGTGGCTCGGTGGAGCGGTGCGGTGTACGCGGCGGGGACTGTTGTGACGTATCTCGTGCCGTCGCCGGTCGGTACGAATGTGGAACGGTTCGCGGAGTTGTTCGCGCCGGCCGTGTTGCTGGCGGTGCTTTTGGGTGCACCGCGTATGCGTTCCGCGAGAGAGGTGGTTTCTTCGGCGCGGGCCGGTGGGGGCTGGGCGCGCAGTTCCCCGCGCCCCTTTGGGGCGCTCTCCTGCTCGGGGCGCAATCTGGTGATCCTCGCCCTCGTCTTCTCCGTCTCCTGGGTGGGGAAGAAGACCGTCGACGATCTCCAGGTCTCGACCGTCGTGCCGGCCTGGGCCAGTGACACGCAGCCCGTCGTGCACGAACTGGAAGGGCTCGGGTCCGGTCGTACGCGGGTCGAGGCCGTGCCGGCCCGTGACCATCGCGAGGCCTCCGAACTCGCGCCGCACATCAATCTCGCCCGGGGCTGGAACCGGCAGCTCGACATGGAACGCGCCCGGCTCTTCTACGACGGGACCTTCTCCGCGGCCACCTACCGGGCCTGGCTGGACCACTGGGCCGTCGGGTTCGTCGTCCTGCCCGAGGCGACCCCGGACGGCTATGCGAAGGACGAGGCGGCTCTGGTCCGTTACCGGCGCCCCGCCTGGCTGGAGCCGGTGTGGCACGACGCCCACTGGCGGGTCTACCGGGTGCGGGACGCCGTACCCCTGGTGTCGGAGCCGGGGACGGTCGTGCGGACGACCAGTGCCGATCTCGTCGTCCGCGTCTCCCGGCCGGGGCCGGTCACCGTCCGCGTCGCGTACTCGCCGTGGCTGCGTGCCGACGGCGCCTGCCTCACCAAGGCCGGCGACTTCACCCGGCTGACGGTGCCCGCGGCGGGCGAGTACCGCATCAGCTCCGAATACGGTCGCCCGTCTCCGGCTCCGACTCGGTGTTGATCAGCGGACCGGTTCTCAGCCGATGGATTTCAGCTCGCGCGAGAGGAAATCATTCTCGATGAGATCGAAATGGCCGAGTCCGGTAATAGCGAGCTCGACATTGGCCAAATTCAGACCATGGCGCCGCACCGCGTTCCGCATACCGTCCAGATGTTCTTCGTAGTCGGCCGAGAGTACGACTTTGACCACGTCCGCGACTTCAGCCACCCTGGTGACGCGAGCGCCGAACTGATCGTATCCCGCGGGGTCCCAGTAATGGATCATGTCCGTGGCAAGTTGATGCACCTGACCGAAATCTTTCGACGTAATCTTGAGCGCATAACTGCACAGCGACCGGAACACCGCCTGATCATTCGCCAGGCCCACGAGTTCTTTCAGCGCGGAGGTGGGATCACGGCGGTCGGCGGATGCGAAGAGCCGCGAGATCGTCATGGTCGACTGGTTCACATTGGGGTCGAGCAGGAGAACACCGGCGACCGGGGGGCACCTGCGAACGGGGGCGGCCGTCCAGTGTTCCGCGAGCTGTAGTACCAGGTCAGCGCCCAGGGAGAACCCGATCAAGATGATCCGCTTGTGCGGATTCTCGCGGCCGATCCACTCGACGAAGTCCGCGACCATCTCGACATGCCTACTGGCCGGCACCGGAGGAAGAGGGTCCGCATGCCCCGGCGCATAACCGGCCAGGCTGACGGCGATCCCATGGGTGTCGTGTGTCTCCAGATACTCCTGATAGTCAGTGGCATCAAGCCCCAGACCGTGAAAAAACATACTGATCGCAGGAGAATCGGCCACACGTTCCAAATAGGTCAGCTGCCCGAATTTTTCATGAGCCAGACGGTCGGGAAGCGGAACGGTCGTCATGAAATCGGTCACTCTCTCGAAGGTCTGGATGATGAATCCACTGCCAGAGACCCCAGACCCTAGCCCAATACCCGACCCACACGTGCGGGAATCGGGATTTTTAGGCCAGGCTGTGTCGGCATGCTTCAGGCACCCCTGGACGTGGGTAAAGAGCACCCGCACCCAATACATTCCTGTGACTTACCTGAATGATCCAACGGTCCGGGGGGAGCGTGCTTCATTGGAAAGTGCGTTGAGTGAGTTGGACGCCAGAAGGCTGATCTTCAATCACTCGCTGTCGCGAGAGCGCGTGGGTCGTATAGGCGTGGAGCTGGAATGGTTCGTCCTGCCGGTGGACGATCCTGGACGGCGGGCGAGCGCGGCGGAACTCACCGGTATCGCCCGGCTGGCCGGGAAACCGCTCCCGGAAGGGAGCCGGATCTCCTGGGAGCCCGGTGGACAGCTGGAGTTGAGCGGCCCGCCCCGCAATTCGCTGCAGAGCTGTATCGACGCCGTAGCCGCTGATCTGGCCGTACTCCGGAGCCGGGCCCAGTTGTCGGGGATGCGGCTCCTGGGCGCCGGCCTCGACCGCCGTCCCCCTCGGTTCACCGTCGCGCTGCCCCGCTATCGGGCGCTGAAGGACTATTACGCGCAGCGCGGCGGCGTCGGCGACGCCCTGCTGTGCAACACCGCGTCCGTGCAGGTCAACGTGGACGCCGGGGACGGCTCGGACGGATGGCGGGGACGCTCACGACGCTGGTTGATCGCCAACGCCCTGGGGCCCGTGCTGATGGCGGTCTTCGCCAACTCCCCCGTCCTGGAGGTGTGCGGCCCACGGGAGACCTCCGCCGTCTCCGGGCGGCAGTTGCTGCGGTTCCGGGCCGACCGCTTCCGCAGCGGACCGCTGCCTCCGGGCAGTGATCCGCGCAGCGTGTGGACCCGGTACGCGTTCGACGCACAAGTGGTGTCCATACGCCGGCCGGGCCCCGCTCACGTGCTGTCCTCCCCTTACGGGGCACAGGAGTTGGACGACTACGCGGCGACCTGGGAGTCCGCGCCCGCCGGGCTGTCCCTCGGGCACTGGCTGCGCGGCATGGGCCCGCGCGCGGTACGCGCCGAGGACGTCTTCCACCATCTCAAGTCGCTGGTGCCGCCCGTCCGCGCCTGCGGGCACCTGGAGTTGCGCATGATCGACGCTCAGGCGGCCGACGACTGGGTGGTGCCCGTAGCCGTGGTGGCGGCGCTCATGGACGACAGGACCAACTCCGACGCGCTCTCCTCGCTCATCCGGGCCGCGTCCCTGGTTCCCTCGCGTCACGACTGGATCAACGCCGCGCGGAACGGCCTGGCCGACCCCGAACTGCGTACGCTCGCCCGGACGCTGATCCCCATGGCCCTGGCCGGGGTACGGCGGCTGGGGGTGTCACCGGAGGTGTCCGACGCGGTGGAGCGTTTCGCGGAGAACTACACGCTGAGGGGGCGTTCTCCCGCTCAGTCGCGGCTGCCGAACCGCATGGCGGTCGCGTGAGCCGCGCCTCTCGTCTCTGAAGGAGTGACAGGACCGTGCTCTCCACACGCAAGGAGTCACTGCTCAAGACCCTGACCGACATGGGGCGGCACCAACAGGGGAACCACGGCTGGTCCCTGTTCCACGAGTGTCTGAGCGAGGTGGCCGCGTCCGAACGGACCGGCGGGCTCGACGAGTTGCTGGCCGCGCTCTGGTCGCGGCGGCCCGACATCAGCGACACCCACGCCATCACCCTGATCGGCATCGCCGTACGTCAACTCGCCCTCCAGGACACGGCGTTCGCGGATGTGTTCCGCGCGGAGCTGTCCCCGCCACGGCGTACTCCCGTCCTCGCACGCGCTCTTGCGGAACGGGCGGACGACATCACCCGCCTGATGGAAAGCCGCTCCAACTCGTACACCGGAGCACGCAGGTTCCTGGTGCCGCAGCTCGTCGTCGGAGCCTTCGCCGAGTTCCGGCGCCTTCGCCGGGTCCGGCTCCTCGACCTCGGCACCAGCATCGGGCTGCTGCCGCGCCAGCTGAACAACCGACGGATATTCGACCGCTTCGCCAAAGACCTGCGCTGGCAGCCCGCGGCGCCCGAATTCCGAAGGATTCCGCTGGCCTTCGTCGCCGGCGTCGACCGGCCGCCGCTGCCCACGCTCGACTGGGTCCGGGCCTGTCACGGCCCCTCCGACTACTACGAGCAGCGGTTCGAGGAGGTTCGCTGGTCACTGGAACAGGCCGAACCGGCGGACACCGAGCGGGTGTTGGAGCCACTCGACATCCTCGACCTGCCCGCGCTGGCCGGTTTCCTGGAAGCCCATCGCATCAACGTGGTGACCTGCAACTTCGTGTTCTACCAGTACACCGAGGACGTCACAAGGCGGATCATCGAGACCGTGGTGGGCGCGATGGAGAACCCGAGCCTGCTGTTGAGCATGGAACCCAGCCACGCGCTGACCCGGATGGGATGCGTCGTGCACGCCTATCCGGACGGGAGCCCGAAGCCACTGCATGTCGCGGATGTCTCCGACGGACATTTCGTGGGCACCGTGACGGTGCGCGACGGGTTCACCGAGCTCGCGGGACAGGGCTGGAGGCGATGATCCAGCACTGGCCGCTGGTCGAGCGCGCGGTCGCCTTCGCCGCCCGGCGCAAAGCGGCCGTCACCCTGGTCGGAGGCGCCCTGGGGGCTGCCATCGGGATCTACAGCGACGAGGCGCGTGCCGTGATCGGATGGACTTGGAGCCACGTGATCGCCGGCGGCACGCTGGTGATCCTGGCCGTCACCGGCATCGCCTCCCTCGCCTGGTGGGCGCGCGGCCTCGCCGAGCGCCGGCGCGAAATGCGACGCGAGGTCGTGAAGCGCTTCTTCGACATCCACGCGGACGACTTCGAGGAGGATCTCCCGTCGGACAACGCGGTCATAGGGCGACAGCTCTGGTATCTGGAGCGCCGTACCGAGTCGTCCGATCTCGTCGTCCTCTTGCACGGACTCGGCCTCGACGCGGACGACTTCCGGCCGTTCATGAATGTCGCCCGGCAGCACACGGCCGCCATCACGCTGTTCGGGCACAACGCGGAAGAAGCAAGAGACGGCCGATATCGCCCCATCGGGATAGTCGCCCACACCGATCTCATCAGCGGAGCCATCAACAACCTGCACCGGCAGTATCCGTACAAGCGCATCACCCTGGTGGGATTCTCCGTTGGCTGCGACATGCTCTTCCGCCTGGCCGAGTTGTGGCGGGACCATCCGGAGCGGCAGCCGAAGATCAAGTCGGTCCTGCTGCTCGACCCGAACATCAACCATTCCACGATGGTCATTTCGGGAAAGGTGGCCCACCTCAATCCGGATCAGCCGCTGGCCGAACTGAAGCGAATAGCGCAGATCCCGGAAGAACTCGTGGAGTTCCAGAACTTCTGCGAGTACCTCCACAAGATCAGCGGCAAGGACCTGGGGCAGGTGCAGCGCCATGCGGCGGACCTGTGGGACTACTGGGAGCCGGACGGCCAGTACGAGCTCTTCTTCCAGCGCGTCGAACGCATCAGGTCCATCAGCGACAGGACCAAGGTGTTCTTCTCGATCCATTTCGAGCATCGGTTCAACAACGTCGTCGCGCTGGCCCGGCAGCGTGGCATCAGGCAGGTCTTCGATCTGCGCCGCGTGGATCATTTCGAGTTCTGCCAGGACACACTCCTCAAGCGGGAGGTGGGAGCCCTGATCCGGGGCGGCTGACCGGAGCAACCGCCCCGTACCGCATCAGCTCCGAATACGGTCGCCCGTCTCCGGCTCCGACTCGGTGTTGATCTCAAGCGATTTGGGCCGTAGCGAGCGTGCCCTCGGGCCCTGGAAGACGTACGCCAGGCCGAAGCCCGCGGCGACTACCGCCGCGCCGCCGGCCGCGTCCAGGATCCAGTGGTTGCCGGTCGCGACGATCGCGGAGACGGTGAAGAAGGGGTGCAGGAGGCCCAGGGCCTTCATCCACCACTTGGGGGCGAGGGCGAAGATGACGACGCCGCACCACAGGGACCAGCCGAAGTGCAGCGAGGGCATCGCCGCGTACTGGTTGGTGAGGGCGGTGAGGGTGCCGTAGTCCGGCTTGGAGAAGTCCTGGACGCCGTGGACCGTGTCGATGATGCCGAGGCCGGGGAGCAGGCGGGGCGGGGCCAGCGGGTAGAGCCAGAAACCGACCAGGGCGAGGAGGGTGGCGAAGCCCAGGGCCGAGCGGGCCCAGCGGTAGTCGACCGGGCGGCGCCAGTACAGGACGGCCATGACCGTCAGGGGGACCACGAAGTGGAAGGACTCGTAGTAGAAGTTGAAGAAGTCCTTGAGGAAGTCGACCTTCACGACCCAGTGGTTGACCGCGTGCTCGATGTCGATGTGCAGGAAGCGCTCGATCGAGAGGATCTCGTGGCCGTGGTGTTCCGCCGTGGCCCGGCCGCCCGAGTTGGTGCCGCCGGTCGCCGCGAGGCGGACCTGCTGGTAGGCGGCGTAGGTGACGCGGATCAGGAGGAGTTCGAGGAGGAGGTTCGGGCGGGTCAGGACGCGGCGCAGGAACGGGAGCAGCGGGACGTGCTTCCAGCGCGTGGGGACCGGCTCGGCGTACTCCGTGGGGATCGGGCGGCGGTAGTACTCGGAGGTGCGGGACAGGAACGGGACCATGGTCGCGGCGGCGAGCGCCATGAGCAGGACGACGTTGTCACGCAGCGGGTAGAGGGCCGCCATGTTCGGCAGCATCATCTTCGCGGGCAGGGTGACCACGAGGATCACCGCGATCGGCCACACGAAGCGGTCCGAGGCCCGCTTGCCGACCCGGCCGACCACCGCGAGCAGCACCCACAGCAGCTGGTGCTGCCAGGTCGTCGGCGACACCGCGATCGCCGCGCAGCCCGTGATCGCGACCGCGAGCAGCAGCTGTCCGTCACGCGCGTACCGCACGGCCCGGCGCAGGCCCAGGTAGGTGACGGCCGCGCCGAGGGCCAGGAACAGGCCGATCTCCAGCGGGCCGGTGAGGCCGAGGCGCAGCAGCGCGCCGTGCAGCGACTGGTTGCCCAGGCCGTCGGCCGCGCCGCCGAGGCCGGCACCGGCCATGTGGTGCACCCAGTAGGTGTACGAGTCGTGCGGCATCGCGGCCCACGCGATCGCCACGCTCGCGGCGAACGTCAGCATGGAGGTGACGGCGGCCCGGCGCCGGCCGGTGAACCACAGCAGCGGCGCGAACAGCAGCACGGTCGGCTGGAGCGCGGCGGCGAGGCCGATCAGCACCCCGCTGGACCGCTCGCCGCGCACGGTGAAGCAGCCGAGCAGGACGAGCAGGACCGGGATGATGCTGGTCTGGCCGAGCCAGAGGGTGTTGCGCACCGGCAGCGACAGCATGAGCAGGCTGATCGCGACGGGCGCGGCGAGCAGCGAGGCACGGCGGGTGACGGGCTTGGGCAGGGCGCGGGAGACGACCAGGCCGAGCGCGACGACCAGCAGCAGCGTGCCGAAGGTCCAGCCCCAGCCGAGGGCCTGTTCCGCGGCCCGGGTGAGCGGTTTGAGGACGAGCCCGCCGAAGGGGGTGCCGGTGAACTGCGTCGAGTCGTACAGCGAGCCCTTCACATGAAGGACGCCGTTCGGTCCGACCCAGGTCTCCAGGTCGGTCAGCCGGTCCCCCTGCGGGGTGCTGAGGACCACGGCCACCTGCCGTACGGCGAGGACCGCGGCGACCAGCCACAGACCCAGGCGCGCCACACGCAGCCGTGCCCTGGCCGTCTGGGCGGCACTCGACCCGAATGCTCCCGCGGCTCCCGCCGGTCCCCCGCTGTGCTCCACGTTCGCCACGCCTCGTAGGCCTCCGCCCCGCTCGTCCCACGCGATCACGCGCGTGGTTGTTCCCTCTGGGAACCCTATGAGGTTCGCACCCCCTGCGGGAGAGACGCAGGCAACCCCCCCTTCACCTGACGTCCGCCCTCCTTTTGTCCGGATGACGATAGTCGGCCCCCGGTTGCCTGGACACGGCAAATAACTACGCGCTTCCGACCGGCCCGACGGCCCGATAGCTTGTGGACATGATCGGTTTACTGATCGTTTCGCCGCGGGGGTCACTACTGAAGTCCTTGCGGAGGCAGGGGCGGGGGCGGGCACGCGCGCGCGTGACGGCCGTCGTCCTGGCGCTGTTCGCCCTGCAACTCGGATCGCTGGTGTCCCCGGCCTGGGCATGCGGCTGCGGCGCCCTGGTGCCGGGCGGTTCGCAACAGGTGGCGGTGGGACGCGAGGCGTCCGTGGTGCGCTGGGACGGGCGCCAGGAGCAGATCGTGATGCGGCTCACTGTCTCCGGGGACGCGCGCCAGGCAGCGTGGATCATGCCGGTGCCGCACCGGGCGACGGCCACGCTCGCCGACCCCAAGCTCTTCGACGCGCTGAACACGCTCACCGCGCCCGTGCACCGCGCCCGCTCGCACTTCTGGCCCCAGGACGGCGACTGGCCGCTCGTCTCCGGCGGCGCCGGCGGCGGCCCCCCGCCCGGCGCCGTGACGGCTCCCGGAGTGGGCGTGGTCGGCCGTGAGCGGCTCGGCCCCTTCGACGTGGCCCGGCTGACGGCCACCGACCCGGACGCGCTCGGCGACTGGTTGCACACGAACGGGTTCGTTCTGCCGTCCCGCCTTGACCAGGCCCTTCAGCCGTACGTCGACCAGCGCTGGGAGTACGTGGCCATCCGCCTCGCCCCCGCGACCGCCGGCACGGCCCTGAACGGCGCCCTCGACCCCCTGCACCTCACCTTCGCCGCCGAGTCCCCCGTCTACCCGATGCGCCTGTCCCGCCTGGCCGGCACCCCGCAGTCGCTCGGCCTGTACATCTTCGCCGCGCACCGCATGAAACTCAGCAGCACGATCGGCGGCTCGCAGCCGCAGGTCGCCTACGCCGGCCGCGTCACCACCACCTCCGGCCCACTGGCCGCCCTCGCCAAGGGCACCCCGTTCCTGACCGCCGTGAACCAGGAGTTCCCCGACCCGTCCCGCATCACCGGCGACCACCTGCTGCGCCGCACGGCGACGGACGCGACGTTCCAGCAGGTGATCTACGAGGACCACCTGAGCAAGGTCGCGGGCGTCCCGGCATGGCTGCTGACGATCGGCGGGGGCCTGGCGGTCCTCACGACGACCGGCGTCCTGCTGGCCGTACGGCGATCCCGGCGGACGCGTCGGCCGGAGATCCCACCGCCCCCGGCGTTTCCACCTCCGCCGACGCGCGCGCCGGGTAGTTGACTCGGGGAGCCGGCACGGGTGGTCGGCCCCTGTCACTGAACACACTGCTGGACACACTGCTGGACATGACGAAAGGCACGAGCACATGAGCGAGTCACAGGTGTGGGACGACGTCGACGACTACTTCATCAGCCAACTCGCCCCGGACGACGAGGTGTTGGAGGCGACCCTGCGCGACAGCGAGGCCGGCGGCCTCCCTCAGATCGCGGTGTCCGCCGCCGAGGGCAAGCTGCTGCACCTCCTGGCCCAGATCCAGGGCGCCTCGCGCATCCTGGAGATCGGCACGCTCGGCGGCTACAGCACGATCTGGCTGGCCCGCGCGCTGCCCGCCGACGGCCGGCTGATCTCCCTGGAGTACAGCCCGAAGCACGCGGAGGTCGCCACCCGCAACCTCGCCCGCGCGGGCCTGGACAAGATCGTCGAGGTACGGGTGGGCCCGGCCCTGGAGTCCCTGGCCCAACTCGCCGACGAGACCGCCGAGAACCCAGCCCCCTTCGACCTGGTCTTCATCGACGCCGACAAGGTCAACAACCCGCACTACGTGGAGTGGGCCCTCAAACTCACCCGCCCCGGCAGCCTGATCATCATCGACAACGTGGTCCGCGGCGGCCGGGTGGCCGACCCGGACAACACGTCACCGGACGTCCAAGGCACGCGCACCGCGATCGAGTTGATCGGCTCGCACGCGCGCCTGTCGGGGACGGCGATCCAGACGGTGGGCAAGAAGGGCTACGACGGTTTCGCGCTGGCGCGCGTGCTGGCCTAGCACCCTTCCGGCCCTCCCGGCTCTCCGGGCCCTCCCGGGGTCTCAACCCTCGTGATAGAAGCCGACGTTGACGCTGCGCGGCCCGGTGCGGTCCTGGATGACGATCTCGCCGCTCCCGCCGCGCGGCAACGGCACGCTGCCGCCGTAGCCGACGGTCTGGGCGTACTCGCCGACGATCAGGCGTACTTCGGAGGACGGGTCGGGTTGGGAGCCTCTCAGCCAGCTCACCTGCCAGATGCCCTCGGGTCCGCACAGGAACTCCAGATGGACCCGCGAGATGAACAGCCAGTCGTCCGGTGTCACCAGCCGGCACACCGTCTCGTCGCGGCCCACCCGCAGCACCGCGCCCGGGTCACTGGGCGCGTCGGCCATCAGCATGCCGGCCGTGGCGCCCTCGTCCGTCCCGGAGACCGAGGCCATGGTGAGTTCGAGCACGTGCGCTCCCCTATGAAGTGTCCTTACAGCAGCGGGCGCATGATAAATCGCCCGGCGCCACCGCGTCCGGCACAATTGAAGTCATGACCGAGCGAAAGCCACCGGGTGTGTCCTTCGAGTCCTGGGTCGACAGGCAGATCCGGGAAGCCGAGCGGGCCGGAGAGTTCGCCCGACTACCGGGTGCGGGCAAGCCGTTGCCGTCCGGCGCCGACACGACGTACGACGAACTGTGGTGGATCAAGCAGAAGATGGCCCGCGAGGGCATCTCCGTGCTGCCGCCGACGCTGGCCCTGCGCAAAGAGGCCGAGGACGCCCTCGCTGCGGCGTACTCGGCCCCTTCGGAGCGGATCGCACGGCAGATCATCACCGAAGTCAACGTGAAGATCCGCGACATGATGTTCAAGCCGCCGCCCGGCCCCCCGCTGGGAATGAAGCCCTACGACGTCGAAGAGGTCGCGCGGGAGTGGCGGGAGCGCCGGGCGGTTGACGGAACAGGTGGATCTGACGGGTCAGATGTGTAGCAGCCGCTCGGTCAGCTCGCGGTAGTCCCGCAGGGCCAGGCGGAGTTGCTCGGTGTCGTCCGAGCCGTCGGTGCCCTTGGACTCCCAGGAGCCGTGCAGGGTGGCGCGGCGCTTGGTGACGGCCTCCGTGAAGCGGGCGGCGACCTCTTCCAGTACGTGGTCGGCCTCCTCCACGGCGGACCGGGGCTCGTCGACGAACCCGGTGACCGCGTGCTGGAGCCGCAGGCTGAACTTGTCGCTCTCGTCGTGCGCCAGCAGGCTGCCGTTCTCGGCGTCCTGCGGGACACGCCGTCCGTTGCCGGAGGCGGCACCGCTGGCGACGGCCGGGGCGGGCTCGGGGGCGTGCACGGGGCGGGCCGACGGCTCGGAGCGGTCGGTACGGTCCGAGCGCTCGGTGCCGGTCGTGTCGCCGGTGCGCGGGCTCGGGATCGCCCGGTCGGTCTCACGCGACGAGGTCGTCGATGTCGTCGTCGGGGTCGATGCGGTCGGCGTCCTCTCGGACGAGCCGAGCGGCGTCACCTTCTCGGAGCCTCGCGGTGCCGACTTGTCGTCGGTGGTCCTGCTGTCGCCGGTCCTGCCGTCGGTGGACTTGTCGTCGCCGGTCCTGCTGCCGAACGGCTTGGTGCCGGACCCGGTCGCGGTACCGGACTCACGCGACGCCTTCTCGGCATCCCGCTGCTCGGCGGTCTTGTCCATGGTCCTGTCGGCTTCCTTGCGGTCGGCGCGCTCCGCGTTCGTGCTCCTGCTCGCGTCCGTGTTGTCGCCGGTCGGCCGTATCGCGTCGGACATATAGCTCAACTCCCCTTCAGTGCCTGCTTGTTGGATGCGCCGATCGAGTGGCGGCCGCCGCGCCCGTGCGCGTTGCCGTTACGGCTGTCGTCGCTCACCAGGTCGTCGAAGAGGGCGCGGGCTTCGAGCATGGCCTCGCGCATCTCCTCGGTGCCGGCCTGGCTCTCCGGTGTGCCGTTCGTCCGCGCGGTGACGACGCGGTGCACGCGCCGGTAGCCGTGGACGTGGTGGGCGTGGTGCACGGACAGCGCGTCGAACTGCTTCTCGTACTCGTCTACGTCGGGGAAGCCGCGGGCCCCGGCCACCTCACCGAGCAGCTGGTCGACGTCGGACATGGCCTGGCGGGGCGAGTCAACGAACAGCTCCTGGGCGGAGGCCCAACGGGCCTGGTACTGCTCACGGGCCGCGGGCTCCAGCGGCTGCTCCTCCAGCGAACCGTGCTCCTGGACTCGGGCGCCGAGCTCCTGCTCGGCGGCCTTCGTGTCGCCGTCGTGCCGGGCCACGGTCCGCTCGTACTCCGGCCCGAAGCGGCGCTTCAGGCCCGAGCCGCCGGTCGCGCCTCGGGCACGCAGCGCCAGGGCGGCCGCGGCAGCGACCACGCCGACCACGATCACGATCAAAACGATGATCACGCCTGTGGACATGAGTGCCTTCCGGGTTCTTGGTCAACCGGCTCTCGTAGTCGGTCGGTTCATCTACCGGGTTGCCTCAAAGGCCCTCTTCAAACGACGGCCACACCTCGGCGGAATTCGTGGTGCGGGTGTGTCGATTCCGCCTCACCCCGTTCGACGCACGGGTAAGAACCGATCGAGGAGGTAGTCATGGGTGAGGTCGTCGCACGGCTGGCCGTGTCGCTGGACGGGTACATCGCGGGGCGGGAGTCGGGGCCGGAGCATCCGCTGGGCATCGGCGGGGAGCGGCTGCACGCGTGGGTGTTCGGGCTGCGGAGCTTTCGCCGGATGCAGGGATGGGAGGGCGGGGCGGGCGGCCCGGACGACGAGCTGCTCGCCGAGTGGATCGAGCGGCTGGGGCCGGTGGTCATGGGGCACGGGATGTTCGTCAGCGGGGAGACCCCGTGGGGTGACGAACCGCCGTTCCACGCACCGGTGTTCGTCGTCACGCACCAGCCGCGGGAGTCGGTGGTGAAGAAGGGCGGCACGACCTACCACTTCGTCACCGAAGGCCCCGGCCGCGCGCTGGAGCTGGCCCGCGAGGCAGCCGGCGACAAGGACGTCTCCCTCGCGGGCGGCGCCGATCTGGTCCAACAGTTCATCCGCGCCGGGTGGTTGGACGAACTGCTCCTGCACGTCGTGCCGGTCCTCGCGTGCGGCGGGCGCCGGCTGTTCGACAACGTGGGCGACGCGCACATCGAGTGGACGAAGACCCAGGTCCTGGACACCTCCCCCGAGGTGACCCATATCCGGTTGCGCCGCGCCCCCACCGGCTCCTGACAATGGCGGCATGACCTGGACGATCGCCCCGGAACCCTACGACTCCCCCGTCGCCGCCGCGCTCTGGCGGGCGTACTACACCGAGGTCAGCGACCGCTGGTACCTGCTGCACGAGAACCGTCGGACGGACCCCGCCGAACTGGAGCGGGAGATCGCCGCCCGCACCGGCGCCGAACTCGCCCCGCCCGGCGGCCAGTTGCTGGTGGGGTGGTACGAGGGTGCGCCGGCCGGGTCGGCGGGCGTACGACTCCTCGACGCGACGACCGCCGAACTCACGAGGGTCTTCGTCCACGAGGGGACGCGCGGTCGGGGCGGCGCTCCGAGGCTCGTCACGGCCGCCGAGGACGCCGCCCGCGAACTGGGCGCCAAGGCGATGGTCCTCGACACCCGGAACGACCTGGTGGAGGCCCGCGCCCTGTACGCACGGCTCGGCTACGAGGAGACCGGGCGGCACAACGACGACCCGTACGCGGAGCACTGGTTCCGTAAGAACCTCAACTGAGCTTCGCGGCCGTCCCGTTGTGCGGCTGCTCGCTGTCCGACCCGCACAGCTCGCCGTTGAGTTCCTTCACCAGCTGGATCAGATCGGTGGGCCGGTCCGGTCCCCACCAGTCCCCCAGGGTCTCCGCGAGGGACTCCTCACGGGCCTGGGACAGCTTCTCGGCCACTTCCCGTCCCTGGTCGGTCAGTCGGAGGTCGAGACCCTCGCGTACGGCCAGCCCGCGCCCCTCGATCTGACGGACGGCGGCAAGGATGACGGTCAGCGGCACGGAGCTGCGCTCGGCCAGCACTCCCGGTTCCGCCCAGCCGTCCCGCTTGATGCGCAGCAGCAGCCAACTGGCCGCGGGCTGAAGGTCGTAGCCCGCTCTCTCAGTGATCGTCCTGTAAATCTCGCGGCGCCCTTCCCTCGTGCCGAGCACGGACAGCGCGCGGCACACCTCGTCGTAGGAGGACCGTTGGACGGGGTTGCTGGCGAGGGTCTCGGTGACGTCGGGCGCCGTGACCGAGCCGCGCAGCTTGTCCTCCTTGAGGAACCACGCCAGGACGAAGCCGACGAGGGCGACGGGGGCGGCGTAGAGGAAGACGTCGGTGATGGACGAGGCGTAGGCGTGGAGGGCCTCGGGGCGTACGGCGGGCGGGAGTTGGGAGATTCCGCGCGGGTCGGACTCCAGACCGTCCGGGGTGACGCCCGGCGGCAGCGAGGTGCCCCGGAGAGCATCCGTGAGCTTGTCGCCCAGGCGGCTCGCGAAGACCGTGCCGAAGATGGCGACGCCGAACGAGGCCCCGATGGACCGGAAGAAGGTCGCGCCGGAGGTGGCGACGCCGAGATCCTCGTACGAGACGGCGTTCTGCACGATCAGCACCAACACCTGCATGACCAGGCCGAGTCCGAGCCCGAAGACGAAGAAGTACGCGCTCATCTCGGCGGTGGAACTGCCCTCGTCGAGGCGGTGGAGCAGGAGCAGGCCGAGGGCGGTGATGCCGGTGCCCGCGATGGGGAACACCTTCCAGCGGCCGGTGCGGCTGACGATCTGGCCGGAGGCGGTGGACGAGATCAGCATGCCGAACACCATCGGCAGCATGTGGACGCCGGACATGGTCGGCGTGATGCCCTGCACGACCTGGAGGAAGGTCGGCAGATAGGTCATCGCGCCGAACATCGCGAAGCCGACGATGAAACTGATGACGGCGGCGAGCGTGAAGGTGCGGACGCGGAAGAGCTTGAGCGGGAGGACGGGTTCGGCGGCCCGGCGCTCCACGGCGACGAACGCCCCGATCAGCACCACACCCAGCACCGCGAGCCCGATGATCTGCGGCGAACCCCAGCCCCAGGTGGTGCCGCCGAGCGAGGCGACGAGAACCAGGCAGGTCGCGACCGCGGCGATCAGGAAGGTGCCGAGGTAGTCGATGACGTGCCGGGTCGACTTGCGCGGGATGTGCAGGGCGGTCGCGATGACGGCGAGGGCGACGACGCCGACGGGGAGGTTGATGTAGAAGACCCAGCGCCAGCTCAGATGCTCGGTGAACAGCCCACCGAGGAGCGGCCCGAGGACACTCGTCGCGCCGAAGACGGCACCGAACAGCCCCTGGTAGCGCCCGCGTTCGCGCGGGGAGACCACGTCACCGACGATCGCCATCGACAGCACGATCAGCCCGCCGCCGCCGAGTCCCTGCAACGCCCGGAAGCCGATCAGCTGGGGCATGTTCTGCGCCGCGCCACAGAGCGCGGACCCGATGAGAAAGATCACGATCGCGATCTGGAACAGCCTTTTTCGGCCGTACTGGTCGCCGAGCTTGCCCCAGAGCGGGGTCGCGGCGGTCGAGGCGAGCAGATACGCGGTGACCACCCACGACAGATGCTCCAGCCCGCCGAGATCGCTGACGATCGTCGGCAGCGCGGTCGACACGATGGTCTGGTCGAGGGCGGCGAGCAGCAGCCCCAGGAGCAGCGCCCCGATCGAGACGAGGACGTTGCCCGACACGTGTTCCTGAGCGGAACTGCCCCGCTGCGGGGGCCTCTCCGGTGGCTGCGCGTCGTGCACATTCCCCGTCATACCGTGCGCATCGCCGGCCATGAAGACCTCCTGCGGCTCTCGTTACACATCCATCGTGATCGGTATGGCGGGTTACGGCCTGTTGAGTCCGTTTGGAAGCTGTCATTCCGGGGGTCGGAGGAGACGGCGTGAAGGAGATCCGCATAACCTCTGGAGTCCGACGGGGAGGGACGAACACGTGAACGAGGCGAAGGGCCACATATGCCCGCAGTGCGGGGCACCCCGGGCATCCGACGGCTCCCCGTCCTGCGCCTGCACCCAACGGGCGTCCGACGCGCTGCGCGACGCGCGCACGGCGGAGGCGGCAGCGGCGGAGGACTTCGACCCGCTGCGGATCAGGCCGTATGTGGAACTGGACGGCAACCCGCAGGAGCAGCCGCCCGCACCGGTGCCGCCGCCGGCACCCGAGGGTGAGACCCAGCGGCTGCCGGCGGTCGAGGAGACGATGCTGCTGCGAGCGGTGTCCCCCTCAACGGCCGCACCGGCTCCTCAGGGGGACACGTCGATCCTCCCGACCCCGACGGACCTGAGCCTGTTCGCGGACGGCAGTAGCGCCGAGGGCACCCCGGACCACCCCACGGACGACGAGGACCCCCCGCGCCGCCGCAACCGCCGCACCGTCCTCCTAGCCGTCACGGGAGCCGTCGTAGCGGTGGCCGCGGTGGCGGGTTTCGCGAGCGGCATGTTCTCGTACGAGCCCCCGTCGCGGGACGAGGCGGCCCCCCAGGGCGTACGGGCAAGCGTCCCGACGGCATCGAAGAGCGGGTCACCGGCAACACCGTCCACAACCGGCTCCACGTCCGCACAGCCGACGTCGGCGTCCCCGACCCCCTCCCTCAGCGAGCCCCCGTCACCGACGGCGTCATCGACCCCGTCCGCCACGGCGTCGACATCGGCGTCCCCCAGCCACACCCCGACGCCCACCGCCACCACCTCGACACCCTCCGCCACCGACCGCCAGGGCAACAGCACCCCCACCACGATCCTCCAACGCGGCGACGAAGGCCCCGAGGTAACCGAACTCCAGCTCCGCCTGACCCAGTTGAGGCTCTACACCGGCCCCGACAACGGCATCTTCGACAAACAGGTCCAGACGTCCGTACGCACCTACCAGGTGGCCCGAGGCATCACATCCGACACGCTGGGGGTGTACGGGGCGGCTACGCGGGCGCGACTGGAGTCGGAGACGACCGAGCCGTGACGCTGCGCCGACCCGAGGGCCAGCGCCCCAAAGGGGCGCGGGGAACTGCGCGACCAGCCCCCACGGCGCGGCACCCGCAAACACAACCCCAGGAGGCACAACCGACGCGCCACCCCCAACCCGCCCCTACCCCACGTGCAGCCGAATCCCCCCGCCCCCCAAATCCTCAACCCGCACCTCACGCAGATCCCGCACCACCACATCCGCCCGATGGAACCCGGCCTGCGGCCCAACCCCCACCACCCGCATCCCGGCCGCCCGCCCGGCTGCGATACCCGCCCCGGAGTCCTCGAAGACAATGCAGTCCGCGGGCGCGATGCCCAGTTCGGCGGCACCCTTCAGAAAGCCCTCCGGATCAGGCTTGCTCGCGCCGACGGACTCGGCGGTGATCCGAACCTCCGGCAGCTCCAACCCCGCCGCCCCCATCCGCGCCGTGGACAGCGCGACATCCGCCGACGTGACAAGCGCGTGCGGCAGCCCCCGCAAGGACGCCAGAAACTCCCGCGCACCCGGGATCGGCACCACGCCGTCGACGTCCGCGGTCTCCTCGGCCAGCATGCGGGCATTCTCCGCGTAGTTCTGCTCCATGGGCCGGCCAGGCAACAGCAGCGCCATCGACGCGTACCCCTGCCGCCCGTGCACGACCTTCATGACCTCGTCCGCGTTCAGCCCGTGCCGATCGGACCAGTTCCGCCAGATCCGCTCGACGACCGCGTGCGAGTCGACGAGGGTGCCGTCCATGTCCAGCAGGAGGGCGCGGGCGGTGAGCACGGTGGTGGCCGTCATCGGCAGGCTCCAAGGAACGGGAGAGAGAAACGCGGGTCAACCCCCGGAGGGACAAGGTGGCCCCGCCCGCCGGTCAGGGAGAACGGACGGGAACCACTTTGTTTCCCTACGGTACAAAACCGAACCGGCATCGCGCCACCGCCCCCCGGAACAGTTCACCCACCGTTCAGCTCACCCCGCCGAGCCAAAGCCCCCATCGGCCCCCGTCACCCGGCGACGGCCTCCCACAGACTCCACGCCCCCAGCCCCAGCATCAGCACCGCCGCGACCTGCGTGATCAACTTCAACGGCACCCGCTTCATCAGCGCCTTTCCGCCCACGATGCCCAGCCCGGCCACCGCCCACAACGCCAGCACCGCACCGAGCCCGACGGAGAACGGATCGTCGTAACGGGCCGCGAGGTTGGCCGTCATGATCTGGGTCAGATCACCGAACTCGGCGACCAGAATGAGCATGAAACCGGCGCCGGAGACCCGCCAGAAGGACTGGTCCTTCGGCTTGCGGACCTCCTCCTCGTCGTCACCCTTCTTGAAGAGGAGCACCGCGGCCCCGCCCAGGAAGAGCACACCGGTCACCGCGGCCACCAACTGCTGCGGCAGCAGCGTCAGTACACTGCCCGCCGCCACCGCGAGCACGACATGGAGAAGGAACGCGGCGGCGACGCCGGCGAAGACGTACGAGGCGCGGTAACGGGTGCCGAGGACGAGTCCGGCGAGCGCGGTCTTGTCGGGGAGTTCGGCGAGAAAGACGACGCCGAAAACGAGCGCCGTCACGCTGATGCTGATCAAGATTCCTCAATCGGTCGGGGCTGCCCCACCGAGAGTGTGTTTGCTGTCCGCGGACACCTCGGCACGGCAGCGCACACGAAAAACGACTAGTGCACTGCTTTACCGAAGGTCTCGCTGGCCGACCCATCCCACCTGCGAGATGAACCTGCCTCCGGGCGCCGGCTCAGACGAGCTGAGCAGTATGTCGACGGTCCGGCGAAGAGCTACTCCCCTTCTGCGCCATCCACTGTACGCGAGGACCGGCCCTGCCCACCCGTGAGGAAAGTCTCGCCGCGCCCCTTGTTGTGTCATGCGCACGTCACTAGCTTCTTACCGGACGCACACCTCCCCGCAACACGGCACCGCGAGCATTTCCCCGCTCGCACTCCAACACCCCCACACCACAAGGGAGTTCGCATGCCGAAGTTCTACGCGCGTCGACGACGGCTCAGCATACTCGCGGCACTCACCGGACTCATAGCCTTCGCCGGACTCTTCAACGGCCCGACCGCCTCCGCCGCCCTCCCCACCCCGGTCAGCGCCGCCACCGCCCGCACCTACCTCGCCTCCCTCACCGTGGCGACCGAGGTCAGGACCGGCTACGAGCGCGACCTGTTCCCGACCTGGGACACCATCAGCGGCACCTGCAACACCCGTGAGTGGATCCTCAAGCGCGACGGTACGAACGTCGTCACCACCTCCGCCTGCGTCGCCACCAGCGGCAGCTGGTACTCCCCCTACGACGGTGCCACCTGGACCGCCGCCTCCGACGTCGACATCGACCACCTCGTCCCGCTGGCCGAGGCCTGGGACTCCGGCGCCCGCAACTGGACCACCGCCCAGCGCGAGTCCTTCGCCAACGACGTCACCCGCCCGCAGCTCCTCGCGGTCACCGACAACGTCAACCAGTCCAAGGGCGACAAGGACCCGGCCGAGTGGATGCCCTCGCTCACCTCGTACGCCTGCACCTACGTGCGTGCCTGGGTCCAGGTGAAGTACTACTACGACCTCTCGGTCGACACCGCCGAGAAGGCCAAGCTCACCTCGGTCCTCAGCGGCTGCTGATCCTTTTCGACAGCCCCGGAACCTGGTCACTGACCTCCGTCGTTCCGTACCGTACGGGGCGACGGAGGAGGGCGAGCCGTAGGGGCGCGCCGGTGTCGAGAGTGCGAGCGCGCGGAGGCGCGAAGCGCTGAGCACGGTCGTGCTCTCGACACCGGCTTGGGCGCCCCGGAGGCGAGCCCGACCAGACAAGGGGCGGGTGATCAACCGTGGCCGGATTGCGCCTTGGACCACTGCTTCGCTACGCCGACGGCTCGTCCGCGACCGTGTGGGTCGAGGCGAGCCGTCCGTGCACCGCCGAGGTGCGCTGCGCGGACGGCGCGGGCGGCACCGCCCGGACCTTCCAAGTGGCGGGCCACCACTACGCGTTGGTGCCGGTGGAAGGCCTCACGCCCGGGACGTCGACGCCGTACGACGTGTTCCTGGACGGCGCGCGCGTCTGGCCGCTGCCGGACTCGCCCTTCCCGCCGTCCGTGATCCACACCCCGGACGCCGACGGTACGGTCCGCGTCGCGTTCGGCTCCTGCCGCTGGGCCGCGCCGGCCGCCGACGCCCACGACCCCGTGGGCCCGGACGCCCTGGACACCCTGGCCTCGCGCATCGCCCGCGACCCGGAGTCCGAACGGCCGGACGTACTCCTCCTGTTGGGCGACCAGGTCTACGCCGACGAGGTCTCCGACGCGACTCGCCGCTGGCTCTCCGCCCGCCGCGACCTGCGCGAGCCGCCGGGCAGCGAGGTCGCGGACTACGAGGAGTACACGCGCCTCTACTACGAGTCCTGGCTGGACCCGGAGATCCGCTGGCTGCTCTCCACCGTGCCGTCGTGCATGATCTTCGACGACCACGACGTCATCGACGACTGGAACACCAGCGCCGCCTGGCTGGCCGACATGCGGGCCACCCCGTGGTGGCGCGAGCGACTGCTGAGCGGCCTGATGTCGTACTGGGTGCATCAGCACCTGGGGAACCTCTCCCCCACCGAACTCGCCGCCGATCCCCTCTACTTGGCGGTCCGCGACACCCCCGACGGCACCGACGAACTCCGCGCCTTCGCCTGCCGCGCCGACGCCGACCCGGCCACCGTCCGCTGGAGCTACCGGCGCGACTTCGGCCGCGTCCGCCTGCTGATGGTGGACAGCAGGGCGGCCCGCGTCCTCGACGAGCAGCACCGCGCGATGCTCGACCCCGGCGAGGCCGACTGGCTGCGCACCGAGGCACTGAAGGACCCCGGTTCCTACGACCACCTCCTCATCGGCACCTCCCTGCCCTGGCTGCTGCCGCACCTCGTCCACGACGCCGAGTCCTGGGACGCGGCCCTGTGCCGGGGCGAACGGGGCGCCCGCTGGGCCGACTTCGGCGAGAAGCTGCGCCGCGCGGCCGACCTGGAACACTGGGCGGCCTTCCCGGAGTCCTTCGAGGAGCTGGCGGACCTGATCGCCGAGGTGGGCTCGGGAGACGGGGCGCCGGCGTCGGTGCTCGTGCTGTCCGGGGACGTACATCACGCGTATGTGGCGGAGCCCAAGTGGCGGACGAGGCCGGGTGGTTCGGGACCGACCGAGCCCGTGGACTCCCGCGTCCTCCAGCTCACCTGCTCCCCCGTCCACAACTCCATCCCCCCTTACATACGCGTCGGCTTCCGCTTCGGCTGGAGTGCGGTCGCGCGCGGCCTGGGCCGCCGCCTGGCCCGGCACGGCCGTTGTCCGCGCCCCTCGGTCAAGTGGCGCAAGACGGGCGGCCCTTGGTTCGGCAACCAGCTCATGACCCTTACCCTGCACGGCCGTTCGGCCCGACTGCGGCTGGAGCAGGCGCGGGCGGACGGGACGCTGAAGACCGTGGACGAGTCCCCACTGACACCCCCGTGACCTCGCTCGGGGCATGATGAGGCGGGCCGTCCGCTTTCCCAGTGGGCGGTCTGCTCCATTGCGCCCCCACCCGCCCGGGAGTCACCCCTTTGTCTTCAGTGAACGCGTCCGACGGCGAACCGGCCCGCGTCCCGGCCTCCGTCTCGGTCGCCGTGGTCGGCGCCGGTCCGCGCGGCACCAGCGTCCTGGAACGCCTCTGCGCCTCCGCGCCGGACCTCCTCCCGCCCGGCACCCGGCTCACCGTCCACGTCGTCGACCCGGCGCCCCCGGGCCCCGGCCGCGTCTGGCGCTCCGCGCAGTCCCCCGAGCTGCTGATGAACACCGTGGCCTCCCAGGTGACCCTCTTCACCGACGCCAGCGTCGACTGCTCGGGCCCGGTCCGCCCCGGCCCGAGCCTGCACGAGTGGGCGCCCGCCGAACTGGGCCCGGACGACTACCCCACCCGCGCCCACTACGGCCGCTACCTGGAGTGGGTGTTCGCCCGCACCGTCCGCGAGGCCCCCGAGTCCGTTCACGTGGAACCGCACACCGCCCGCGCCGTACGCCTCGACGACACTCCCGACGGCCACCAGTGCCTCACCCTCGACAACGGCCGTACCCTGTCCGCCCTTTCGGCCGTGGTCCTGGCCCAGGGCCACCTCCCGACGGCCCCGGACACCACCCACCGCCGCCTCACCTCCTACGCCGACCGCCACGGCCTGCGCCACATCCCGCCCGCCAACCCGGCCGACGTGGACCTGACCGTCGTACGCCCCGGCGAACCGGTCCTGTTGCGCGGCCTGGGCCTCAACTTCTTCGACCACACAGCCCTGTTGACGACAGGCAGGGGCGGCCGTTTCGTCCGCACGGAGAACGGCGGCCTGCGCTACCTCCCCTCCGGCAACGAGCCCCGCCTGTACGCCGGTTCACGCCGAGGCATCCCGTACCAGGCCCGCGGCGACAACGCGAAGGGCCCCTACGGCCGACACACCCCCCTCCTCCTCACCCCCGAGGCGATATCCGCCTTCCGTAAACGCGCCGACTCCGCCGAGCCGCCCGAATTCCTCACGGAGATATGGCCGTTGGTGGCGAAGGAGGTGGAGACGACCTACTACACCGCGCTGCTACGGCCCTCCCGGCGCCCGGAGTTGACGGAATTCACCGAGCGCTTCCTCGCCGTCCCGCACCGGGACCCCCAAGAGGCCCTGATCCTGGACGAGTTCGGGGTCGTAACCGCCGACCGCTGGTGCTGGGAACGGCTGGCGCGGCCGTATACGGAACGCGATCTCGCGGAACCTGCGGCCTGGCGGGACTGGCTGCTGTCGTATCTGCGCGAGGACGCCGAGCACGCGGCGCTCGGCAATGTGGACGGCCCGCTCAAGGCGGCCCTGGACGTGCTGCGCGATCTGCGCAACGAACTCCGGCTGGTCGTCGACCACGGCGGTCTGGCGGGCACCTCCCGCCGTGACCACCTGGACCGTTGGTACACGCCGCTCAACGCGTTCCTGTCGATCGGCCCGCCCCGGCGCCGTATCGAGGAGTTGGCGGCGCTGGTGGCGGCGGGCGTGGTGGAGGTGCTCGGGCCGCGGCTTGAGGTGCGGGAGGCGGACGGCGCCTGGGTCGCGCGCTCCCCGGAGGTGCCGGGCTCGGCGGTGCGTGTGACAACCCTCATAGAGGCGCGGCTCCCCGAACCGGACCTGCGCCGTACCGCCGACGAACTGCTCGGCCGGCTGCTGAGGACGGGCCGGTGCCGACCGCACACGGTGGACGGTTACGAAACGGGCGGACTCGACGTAACACCACGTCCGTACCGTCTGATCGACCGTCAAGGAGGCGTCCACGCACGGCGGTTCGCGTTCGGGGTGCCCACGGAGGGCGTGCACTGGGTGACCGCGGCGGGTGCTCGTCCAGGGGTGGATTCGGTCACGCTTTCGGACGCCGACGCGGTGGCGAGAGCGGTTCTACGTGCGGCGACGGCCGAACCGGAACCGCAAACGGAAGCTGAACAGTGGCCGAATGTTGAACTTGCAAGCATTGATTAGGTTCACCTAACGTTGATCGCTCACTCGGCTCGTCCCCAGACCGGTCCGCGACCCGGACCGGCCCGACCGAAGGAGCACCCCCCACGTGACCCCTCACATCAACGGCCGCCTCAACAGGGCCCAGCCGTACGCCGTCGGCCTGTTCCGGATCGTCGTCGGCCTGCTCTTCGCCTGCCACGGAGCGGCCTCGATCTTCGGCATCCTCGGCGGCGCGGCCGGCACCGACGGCGGCACCCTCGCCGCGGGCACCTGGCCGGGCTGGTACGCGGCCGTGATCCAGCTCGTCGGCGGCACGTTCGTCCTGCTCGGCCTCGGCACCCGCGTGGCCGCGCTGATCACCTCGGGCTCGATGGCGTACGCGTACTTCGACGTCCACCAGCAGGCGGCCCTGTGGCCGATCCAGAACGGCGGCGAGGCCTCGGCGATGTTCTGCTGGGCGTTCCTGCTGCTGGTGTTCACCGGGTCCGGCGCGCTGGGCGTGGACCGGCTGTTCGCGAAGCGGTCCGCCACGGCGGCCGGTGAGCGGACGTCGGCGGACCACACGCCGGTAGCCGCCTGACCCGCTGAGCGACTGGCCGGTGCCCCCTCCCAGAGGCACCGGCCAGTCCAGTCAGGGAGCCCAGCCGAACGGCACCGTGAAGCAGGCGGCGCGGGTGCGGCTGCCGGGCATGTCATGGATGACCACGGAGGACGCCTCGCCCTGCCGGAACCCCCAGTCGTGCCGGGCGCTCGCCTCGGCGGCGCCGTGCTCGTCGGCGGTGAAGTCGAGCCAGACCTCGTTGTCGGCGTTGGTGGCGGCCGGGTCGGTAGACGGCTTGTGCTGGAAGTGCCCGCCAGCGGCGGCCGGGTCGGCGCCGCACGGCTTCTGGTGCACATGGACGCCGTACGCGTGCCCCGGCACCATCCCGTCGACCTTCAGCCGCACGGTCGTAGCACCACTAACTGCGGTGTGCTGACTGACCTGGATCCAAGCGGCGGCCGGAACCAACTTGCTGTCGTACGTCACCGCCGCCGAGGGCACGAGGGCGCCGACCGGAGCGAACCGGGCGTCCGTCCGCATCCAGTACCCGTCAGGAGCACCACTGCCTCCTCCGCCGCCGCTCGCCAGGAGTGCCGCGACGACGGCGCCCGCACATATGCCTGCCACCATGATGTGTACCGTTCCTCACGTTCAGATGCATTTAGATGCGTTGGATACGTTTGGATCCCCTTTACGTTGCTACGGGATACGGGCCCGCCCCGCCCCTCGGGACAGGGCAGCCGGGTGAACACGCTGTGCGGATCACACGCGCCCCCCGTGAATCTCCTGTACCCACCCAGGCGTACGCTGTATGGCTGTCACTGGCCGCCTTTGCCGCGGCCCACGGGGGAGTTCACGGGGAGAAGCGTTGTTCGAGAGTGTGGGGTCGCTGACCGGCAGCCCATGGATCTACGCCATGGTCGCCCTGTCCGTACTCCTTGATGTGTTCCTGCCGGTTCTGCCGAGCGGTGTCCTGGTCATCGCGGCCGCGACGGCGGCGGCAGCGGGCACCGGCGCGGCGGCGGACGCCGTTCCCGTCCCGCACGAGGTCCCCAGCATCCTGGCGCTCATCGCGTGCGCCGCGACCGCGTCCCTGCTGGGCGACCTGGTCGCGTACCGGCTGGCCTGGCGCGGCGGCGCCCGCCTGGACCGCGCGATCTCCCGCTCCCGCCGCCTCACCACCGCGCAGGAACGTCTCGGCCTCGCCCTGGCCCGAGGCGGCGGCGCCCTGGTCATCCTGGCCCGCTTCGCCCCCGCCGGCCGCTCGGTGGTCTCCCTGGGCGCAGGCGCCGCCCACCGCCGAGCCCGAGACTTCCTCCCCTGGTCAGCCCTCGCGGGCCTGTCCTGGGCGGCCTACAGCGTGGCTCTGGGGTACTACGGGGCGCAGTGGCTGGGGGCGACCTGGCTGGCGACGGGGGTTTCGCTGCTGGCGCTGTTCGGGGCGGGGGCTGGGGCGGCGTTCGTGATGCGGAGGCAGCCGGGGGTGGCGGCGGAGGTCAGCGCCCCTTAGGGGTGCGCGGCTTCGCTACGGATCGGGGGCGCGGCTTCGTTCGGATCGGGGGCGCGGCTTCGCTAGGGATCAGGGGCGCGCGTCCGTCTTTTAGGGGCGCGGGGAACTGCGCGACCAGCCCCCACCGGCCGGCACCTTCGCTACGGACCGCACGTGCGTTTTCAGGAGCCCCGCTTCGCTACGGACAAGGGGCGCGCGTCCGTCTTTTAGGGGCGCGGGGAACTGCGCGACCAGCCCCCACCGGCCGGCACCTTCACTACGGACCGCCCGTTCGTTTTTCAAGAGCCCCCCTTCGCTACGGACAAGGGGCGCGCATCCGCTTTTCAGGGGCGCGGGGCTGTATCAATGTGCGGCTCCGCCGCGTGGGCGCGACCAGCCCCCACCGGACCCGCGCTTTGATCACTACGCTCCCCGCGGAGCGCCCGCCCCCCTCACCTCAAGCCCCGCAAGCAACTCGGCCGTAGCCTCGGCAATCACATCAACCGCGTGGTCGAAGACCTCACGGTTGTGCGCGGCCGGCGCCCGGAACCCCGAGACCTTGCGCACGAACTGCAACGCGGCGGCACGAACCTCCTCCTCCGTGGCCTCGTCGGGCAGGACAGGCGGTCGAAGCGTCTTGATACTGCGGCACATACCCCCAGTCTCGCGCGTCCACAGCGATACCGCCGCCCCTCTCCCGAACACACCTGCGATGATCCCTCCGAGGCGGCCACCGTCACCACGCACGGGGCCGACCGACGAGAGGACACGACAACATGGCGAACAACGAACTCACCGTGGCGGTACTGGGCCCCGGCGGCGTAGGCGGCCTGCTCGCGGCACTGCTCTCCCGCGCCGGCCACCGCGTGATCTGCCTGGCCGGGGAAGAAACGGCCCACACCCTCCGCACGAACGGAATCCAGGTCCACAGCACCCGCTACGGCGACTTCACCGCCCCGGTGGAGGCGGACACGGAACTGCGCGAACCGGTGGACGCCTGCCTGATCACGGTCAAGGCGACAAGCCTGGACGCGGCCCTCACCCGCGTCCCGGCGAAGACCCTGGGAGACGGACTCCTCGTCCCGTTCCTGAACGGCGTAGAACACCCGGCACACCTACGCGCCCGCTACACCCCCACCCAGGTCGCCCCCGCGATCATCCGCGTCGAGTCAACTCGCTTGGCCCCAGGGGTGATTGAACACGGCAGCCCGTTCGCGGAGATCGACCTGACAGGCGACCAGGTCCCCCGCGACCGCCTCGACACACTGGCAGCAGCACTGAACGCGGCCGGCCCCGCCACCCAGGTCCTGCCCGACGAAACAGCCGCACTCTGGGCCAAGATGACCTTCCTGGCCCCCCTCGCCCTCCTCACCACCCGCTACGGCCTCCCCCTCGGCGACGTACGCACGCGCCACCGCGAGGAGTTGACGGCCCTGCTGGAGGAGACCGCGGCGGTGAGCCGCTCGTACGGCGGCCCCTCGGACGCGGCTGGCGCACTGGCCCGCTACGACACGTTCCCTCCGGGGACCAAGTCGTCGATGCAACGTGACGCGGAGGCGGGCCGCCCGCTCGAACTGGACGCGATCGGCGGGGCGTTGCTACGGGCGGCGGAGCGACAGGGAATCGCGGTACCGGTAACGGCAAGGCTGGTAAGGGAGTTGGGGACACCGAGCCCCAACTGACAGACAGATCACCCTCGGACGGCCGGCGGTGTCACCCTTGGAGGTCGACCCGCCAGTCGTTGGAGGTGATCCAGTGCCCTTTGGGGTACTCGAACTCCACCTCACCGAGCAGAGCGAACCCGGCTTTCCGGCACACCGAGTTGGACGCGGGATGGCCGACGCTCGGAAAGGCATGCAGATACCGGTGCCGCCCATCGGCCCGCGCCACATCGACAACGGCACGGGCCGCCCTGGCAGCGAGCCCGCGCCCCTGGAACTCGGGCAGGACCCCCCACCCGGTCTCCCACACGAACTCCCCCCGCCACTCCCGCTCCCAGAACCCGATCGACCCGACGGTCTCCCCACTCCCCGCCGACTCGACCCGGTACATGCACCCGCGCCCCAGCCCGAGATACCGCCGATGCCGAGCCTCAAGCTGCGCCCCGCTCTCAGGACCCCCCAAGTGAGCGGTCATCTCAAGGCCGTTGTTCCGCTCCAGCAACCAGAAGTCACCCTCACTCCAGGGCTGAAGCCGTACGAGTTCCACGTCCATGCCGAGCACACTAGGCGGACCCACTGACACCCTCGGCCCTCAGCTCTCGCCCGTGCTGCCCAGGGCGTCGCGGAGGGCCGCTCTGGAGGTGATGCCCAGTTTCGGGAAGACCTGGTAGAGGTGGGCGGCGAGAGGAAGAGGCGCGCGGCGATCTCCTTAGGCGGTGCGCGGTGTCCACGTCGCCGTCGCCGTGCAGGAGCCGATAGGCGGTCGCGACGGTGGCGACGAGGGGTTCGTCGGGGCCGGGGTGGGCGGAGCGGGCCCGCTCGATCAGGCCCGGGGCGTCCCGCAGATCGCCGGTGACGAGGGACCCGAGGTAGGCGGCCTCGGCGAGCCGGCCGCCGCGGACGCGGCCGGGCGGGCTGAGCTGGGCCGCGGGGGCGACGCCGAGCCGGCGGAGACCCCGGTAGGCGGTCTCCACGGCGATCGGGAGGGCGGCGGCCTGCGCGTGGGTGAGCCGGTCCGGCTTGGCGACCAGGTCGTCGGCCGGGGCGAGCGCGTGGGTGGCGACGGCGTCCCGGGTCACCGAGCGCCCGAACACGGGCTGCCCGACGCGCCAGGCGTCCACCCCGTCTCCTACGGCGTCGACGACACCGGACAGTTCCATGCCCAGCCCGGCCGGGTGCGCCAACGGCTCGGACGCGAACCGCCCGCCGCGCAGCTTGGCGTCCCTCGGATTGACGCCGGCCGCCCGTACGGCGACCCGCACCTGCCCCGGTCCGGGCTCGACCAACGGCACGTCGACGAGCCGCAACACCTCGGGACCGCCGTACTCCGCGTACTGAAGCGCCTGCATGATCTCTCCCTGGCCGATGTCGGAGTGGATGTTCACTCCGTCCACCGTGCCCGGAACGGCGCGCGCTGGAATGTGTCAAATGACTGAGGTTCCGCGAGGCGCGGGGCGGCCGGAGGAACACGGTCCGATCTGCGCGGCAGCCCGCCCGTGCGGCTGGGTGCGACCCCGTGCGCCTGCGCGCGACAGAGCCCACGTCGACCGGCTCTCACCCTTCGGCGGCCCCCACCCGTTCGTATGAAGTCTCTGAAGGAACTCGCGACCCAAATTCGAACAGGCGTAGCATTACCGCGTGGCTACGACCTATGACTTCCCGAGTGACCTCCTCGCCGGTCAGGAGGAGCTGCATCAGGTCCGGAGCGAGCTGTCGGCCCTGCTGAAGCGGCTGCCCTGGTCGGTCGAGCCCCTGGACGGGTTCAGCGACGTGGGCGGCTGGCGCAAGGTGGAGCGCCCCGCGTCCCCGGGCTGGACGCCCGACGAACAGGCCGAGGTGGAGAAGCTCCGGCAGCGCGAGCACGAACTCGCGGTCTTCGTCAGCGGCCACCGTTTCTGGACGGAGGTGGCGGCGACGGACCGCGTGGAGGGCCGGATGCGGCTGAAGCACGCCCACGAGGCGCCTCCGGCGGAGGAGAAGGGCGACTGAGGGGACAGGGCGCCTGGGGCGACCGGGACGACGCGAGCTGACGTACGTCTTGGTCAGTTGACGTGAGCCTTGGTCAGTTGACGTGAGCCTTGGTCAGTTGACGTGAGCCTTGGTCAGTTGATGTGAGCCCTGGATCGTCGAAGCGACCGCGGGACGGGACGGCGATCACAGGTGCGGGCAGCCCTGCCGCCCGTAACTACGGCTTCCGCAGGGCCCGTTGAGCCACCAGCAGGACGGTCACAGCCCCCACGGCCCCCACAGCACCGACACCGACGGCCCGGAAGCCGCGCGTGGACCGCCACGACAGCACCGACCACCGCGACTGCGCGGACAGCACGGAGCCCGTACTCAGCCACGACCCGGCCGAGACCAACGACAGGGCCGAGCCGATCGACCCGACCGACAGCGCGCTCCCGATCGACCCCACGGACAGGCTCGACCCGACGGACCCGATGGACAGCACCGACCCCACCGAGCCGATCGACAACACCGAGTCCTTCGACCAGAGGGACAACACGGAGCCCGAGGCGGTCGTGCCGGGTTCGCTCATGCGCCCATCCTGCCCATCACCCCCGGAATTCGCGACACCTCCGGACGAGTTCGGCCGTGGCCTTCCACAGCGCTCCCTGAACGGCTTCGCCTCGCCCCGCCTCAGGGCACCGCAGAGCCTTCGCACCCTTGGCGGCGAAGTAGCCACCGGCACTCTCGGCGAACGCGGGATCGGGATCGGTCGCGAGCTTCACGATGATGTCGGCACCGTGCTGGGGATCGCCGATGTTCAGCGAGGTGAGAACCTTCTCCAAGGCTCCGGCGAGGGGCAGTTCGCGTCCCAGGCCGGTGGTGTTGAACCCGGGGCAGCAACAGGTGACCGCCACCCCCGAGCCCTTCAACTGACGCCCGAGTTCCTGCGTGAACATGATGTCCATCAACTTGGAGCGGCCGTAGAGCAGGCTCGAACCGCGACGCGTGAACTCCGCCGTGTCGGTCAGGTCGGCCGGCAGGTCGAGGACGCCGGCCCGCGACGAGGCCCGGGAGGCGACCGTGACGATCCGGGCGGGCGCGGACGCCGTGAGCCGGTCGCGCAGGGCGTCGGTGAGGACCCAGGGCGCGAGGTAGTTCACGGCTGTCATCTCGGCGTAGCCCTCGGAGGTGGCCCGCTGGGAGAAGGCGTGCAGGCCCGCGTTGTTGATCAGTGCATCGATCCGCGGATACCGGGCGGCGATCTCCCCACCCGCCCGCCGCACCTCGGCGAGCAAGGACAGATCCGCCAGGAAGACATCCACGGAGCCACCCGGCACCAGCCGCCCGATCTCCTCCCGCAACGCCTCCGCCTTCGCCCGACTCCGGGCGACGACACCGAGCCGGACACCACGCCGAGCCAGCTCGAACGCGGCGAGCCGGCCCATACCGTTCGTCGCACCGGTCATGACGATCACGGGCGGCTGGTCAGCCATACGATTCGCCTCCTGGCCGTATTATTGAGGTACCTCATCAAGTCCACGAACAACGTAACACTCGATGAGGTACCTCACCAATGAAGCCTGAAGGCCCCGAGGCCCCGAGGCCCCGAGGCCCCGAGGCCCCGAGGCCCCGAGGCCCCGAAGGAAACGACGGAAACGAGAACCGAGGAACAATGACGGCGAGCGACCGCACCCCGACCCCCGCCTCCACCTCCACCTCCACCTCCACCTCCACCGAGGTCGGACTGCGCTACCTCTCCCTCGGGCACCACCTGCGCAGGACGGTCGACGACACGATGGCGGCCGCCGGCCTCTCCCTCGCCCGCACGAAGGTCCTCCAGGTGCTCGAACTCCGGGGCGCCGTACGGCAGTCGATCCTGGCGGAGGAGTTGGGCCAGGCCCCCCGTTCGGTCACCCAGTCCATCGAGGCGCTGGAGCGCGAGGGGCTGATCGAACGGACGCCGGACCCCGACGACGGCCGGTCGAAGCTGGTCCACCTCACACCGAAGGGCGCCAAAGCGCTGAAGGCGGGGACGGCAGCCGGAGAAGAGACTCTACGGAAGGTCTTCGGCCCGCTGGGCCACGAGCAACTGGCAGTACTGGACCGCCTCCTGGACACGATCCAGGCGGGCCTGCCCACTCCGCCACGGGCATCAACTCCCCACCCCGCAAGGGAATGTCAGGGCTAGCCTGACGGCACGACCGATGCCTACGACGCGTCCTCCGGACCGGCCTCGCCCGAGCTGCATCGGCTGTCGCCGCGCGACGAGTCCCGCGTGGCCCTGACCCTGACGCTCCGTCAATTGGCCGACGCGATACTGGATGCCGTACCGGTCGAGCGGGACCCCGCGCCGCGCGACCTGCCCCGAACCGCCCTGAGGCTTCAGCGTCGTATGGACGACGTCGTACGGGAGGCGGTGGTCGCCGAGCGCGAACGCGGCACCACGTGGAACCAGATCGGTGACGCCGCCGGCATCACCCGGCAGTCCGCCCACGAGAAGGGGGACAGCGACGTCCACGGCTGGGCCGCCATCGGGCGCAGCGCCCTGCCGCCGGAGCTGAAGACCCTGGAGGTGGCGGCCGAGGCGGACGCCCGCTACGCCAGGCTGCGCCCCGACCGACCGCACGCGGTCACCCGGGCCTCGACACGATCCGCTTCCCCGGCTCCCACGCCTACGAGGCCAGCCTGCGCGCCCGCGGCTCCGCCCTCCACCTCCGCCGCACGGACCTGGACGCCGGGGCCACCCAACTCAACGACGAATACGGCGACTTGCACGCCCGACGCCCGACCTTCGCCCCGTTGGAGACGACCCGCTCCTGATCGAGACGCACCGCGGCCACGCGAACGCGGTACGCGCCAACAGGCTCGCGTTCGCCGCGATCCACGACGAGACATCCACCGTCTACGACGAACTCACCACCGCGGAACCCTCCTTGGCGGACGAACACCACACCCGGTCCATCCGGCACCACAACGCCGCGGAACAGGCCCGCAGTTACGCCGACCTCCTCGGCGGCAGGAAGAGTTAGGCGTCCACCCCGCGCGGCGCGCTCCGTAGGATGCCGTACGTGACCAAGAGCGTCGTGCTGTGGGACTTCGACGGGACCTTGGCGTTCCGGGGCGGTAGGTGGCGTGGGTGTCTGGTGGAGGCGTTGGACGAGGTCGCGCCCGGGCACGGTGTGGTCGCTGCCGATGTGGCGCCGGGGCTGCGTGACGGTTTTCCCTGGCATCGGTCCGAGAGCGGGCATCCCGAGCTGAGCAGCCCTGACGCGTGGTGGGGCGATCTTCAGCCGCTCTTTGTGAAGGCGTATGTCGGGGCGGGCGTCGAGGCCGGGCCGGCTGCCCTTGCCGCGAGCAGGGTGCGGGCTCACTACATCGATGCGAGTCGTTGGGCCGTCTTCCCCGACAGCCTCGCCGCGCTGGAGGAACTCGCCGCCGCCGGTTGGCTTCACGTCGTCGTCAGTAATCATGTGCCGGAGTTGGATGGTCTGCTTCGGGATCTCGGGCTCGGTCGGCACTTCGCGGCCGTCGTCAATTCCTCGCTCGTCGGGTGGGAGAAGCCGCACCGTCGGATCTTCGAGGTGGCGTTGGAACGGGCCGGGTCTCCCGAGCGGGTCTGGATGGTCGGTGACAATCCGGTGGCCGATGTCGTCGGCGCCCAGGCCCTCGGGATCCCCGCGATCCTCGTCAGTCCGGCGGAGAGTGGGTTGCAACCCGCTGTGCGGCGCATTCTCAACGGCGATGTGGATGGGGATGTGGATGTGGATTCCCCGTAGACCCCGGCCACGGAAAAAGGCCTCCCGGAGATCGCTCCGGAAGGCCTCTGACCTGCTGCTTATCCTGGTGGGCGCGGACGGTTTCGAACCGCCGACATTCGCCTTGTAAGGGCGACGCTCTACCCCTGAGCTACGCGCCCAGGACGAGTCGACAGCCTACATTGCCGGGGGGCCTGTCCTGCAAACCCGTATCGCCATGGAAGAAGGCCCGGGGGATGTCAGGAGGGAAGTCAGGGGGGAGGTCAGGGCACTCTCGGGGGTTTACCCCACCCCCGGTCCGGGAGTGCGCCGGATGCCCCCGCGGAGCGCCGCTCCCTACGGTCGAGGGGAGCCGTAGGAGTCACCGGGACTCCTCGTCCGTCCCAGGGGGAAATCACCGTGACCCGCACCGGCGCCCACAGCCACACTCATGGCCGCACCCGCACCACCCGCGCCCTCACCGCCACCAGCACCCTCGCCCTGCTGCTCCTCACCGCCACCGCCTGCGGTACCGCATCCGCCGGGGACGACAAGCACCCCGATCACCGCGCCTTCGCCCTGGCCGGTCGTACGCTCACCATCGACTCCGACGACTCCGCGCTGGAAGTCGTCGCCGCGGACTCGAATCCGGCCGGGAAGATCGAGGTCACCCGGTGGTGGCAGGGGAGCGTGGCGATCGGGTCGGATCCCAAGGTGACCTGGGCGATGAAGGGCGACCGGCTGGTGCTGCGGACGAAGTGTTCCGGGGTGATCGCCGACTGTTCGGCCAAGCACCGGATCGAGGTGCCGCGCGGGGTCGCCGTGAAGGTGGAGGACGGGGACGGGAGTGTGCGGGCGCAGGGGTTCGCGGACGCCCTCGACATTCGTACGCACGACGGGTCCATCCATGTGACCGACTCCACCGCACCGCTGACCCTGCACAGCGGGGACGGTTCCGTGCACGCCGAGGTGTCGTCCCGGCAGGTGCGGACGACCACCGGTGACGGATCGGTGCACCTCGAACTCGGCGCCGTACCCGACCTGGTGGAGTCCAGCAGCGGCGACGGGTCCGTGACGATCGCGTTGCCCACGGGCGCCGCGAAGTACCGCGTGACCACCAAGACCGGCGATGGATCGGTGGATGTGTCCGTGCCCCGGGACTCGTCGAGTTCTCATGTGGTGACCGCCCACACCGGCGACGGGAAAGTCACGGTGCGGAACGCGAACTGACCGGCCCGTGTGTTCGTCCTCTACCGGTGGGAGAATGACAACGGTCAGGACGGACAACACGGGAGAGGGATGTGACGGCGACACCAGCGCAGCCGTATTCGCCGCTCACAGGGCCCCGGCGCGGTCCCTCCGCCGCTCGTGCCCCGCACCTCGAACCCCCCGCCCGTATCTCTCGCGCCGCCCTCGACACCCTCACCCTGATCAGCCTCCCCCTGCTCGCCGCCCTCGCGCTCACCCTCCCCGCCACGTTCGCCGGCGGCGGCACCCGGCGCTGGTTCGGCGGGCGGGCCGAGAGCCAGCGGGCCGAGGCGCAGGCGGCGAAGGATGCCGCGGCGGCCGCGTTCTACGAGCTGGACACCGCCCAGCGGGATCTGCGGATCTCGATAGACACCATCACCGCGGTCGACGACACGCCGGCCGCCCGCCGGGCGGTCACCGACTTCGAGGCGCTGGGCCGCCGCATCGACGAGGCCAGCGGCCGGTACATCAACGCCGTCGACGCGCACGACCTCGACCGCGACGACCTGGAGGCCGCCGCCGCGAACCGTGCCCGCACCGAACTGACCGCCGCCAAGGACCAGTTGGGGCAGGTCAAGCAGGAACTGGACCGGTTCGAGAGCGGGCTCGGGCCGTTGCTCGGCAAGGCCGAGACCCAGCTCGCCCGGCTGGCGCCCGCCGTCGAGCGCGCCCGGCAGGCACTGCTCGCCGCCTCCAACGCCCTGGACGCCGTACGGGCATCCGGGCTGCGCGCCGACGCTCTCGCCGCCCGGCTCGCCGCGCTCGGGCCGGAGCTGACCAAGCTGAACCAGGGCGCCGGGCAGCACGGCGTACCGCAGACGCTGGAGCGGGCCACCCAGGTCGCCCGGGAGGCGGAGGCCATCCGGGCCGAGGCCGACGGGCTGCCCGAGCGGGCCGCCGAGATCGACCACCGGCTCGTCTCCCTGCGCACCCGCGCCCAGGCGCTCACCACCCGCGCCGGTCAGGTCGATCCGGTGCTCAGCGAGCTGCGGCGGCGCTTCTCCGCCGCCTGCTGGCAGGACCTCCAGCAGGTGCCGCAGCAGGCCGGCGAGAACGTACGGCAGGCCGAGCTGAAGCTGAAGGAGGCACAGGCCGCCCGGGACGCGCAGCGCTGGCCGGACGCCACGTCCCTGCTGTCGACCGTACGGGCACTGCTGAACACCACCGACGAGGCCGTGTCGGCAGCCGGTGACCGGCTGCGCCGGCTGAACGCCGTGCAGAAGGACCCCCAGCAGGAGATCGACCGCACCCGCTTCGCGATCCGCGACGCCCAGCGCCTGGCGATGTCCGGCCGCACCACCCCCGAACCCCGCCACGCCCGCCCGCTCGACGACGCCGTAGCCCGCCTCGACCGCGCGATCGCCACGCTGGAGGGCCGCCACCCCGACTACTGGCACTTCCTGACGGAGACGGAGGCGGTACGCCAGTCCGTGACAAGGGTCGTCAGCCAGATCCGCGAGGAACGAGGAACCCCCGGCCACTGACACCGGCCAAACGAGCGCCCCGTAGGGGCGCGGGGAACTGCGCGACCAGCCCCCACCGGGCCCGCCGATCCAAAACAACCGAGCCGCTCAAGCCAGCGCAGCTTCAAGCACATTCCGCAACGACATCGGCGCCCTCCCGATCAACTCCCCCAGCGCCGGCCCCACCTCCGCGAACTCCCCCTCCCTGCTTGCCCGGAAGAGGCCCACGAGCATGTCGGCCTGCTCCTCCGGTACGCCATGGGATACCAGGTCCGCCCGGTACTCCTCGTCCGACACCGTCACCCGCTTGATCGCGCGGCCCGTGATCGACGAGGCCAGAGCCGCCACCTCCGCCAGGTCGAGCGCCTCCGTACCAGTGAGCGGCGGCGTCACCCCGTCGAACCGCCCCTCCTCCGCCAGCACCACCGCCGCCGCCTCCGCCAGATCCGCGTGCGCCGTCCAGGACACCGGTCCGTCCTCCGGCGCGGACAGCTCACCCGTCTTGAGCGCGGCGCCGAGCAGCATCACGGTCGTAGCGGCATAGAAGCCGTTGCGCAACGACGTGAACGGCACGCCCGAGTCCCTCAACTCGCCCTCCGTCTCGGCATGGTCGGGCATCGGCGCGAAGGGCGAGGCCGGGTTCGCGCCCATGTGGCTGGTGTAGAGGATGCGGCGGGCACCGGACTCGCGGGCCGCCGCTATCGCCGTACGGTGCTGCCGTAGCGCCGTGTCGCCCGTGCTCGCGGCGGAGACGAGGAGGATCTGCTCGGCGCCCTCGAAGGCGTCGGCCAGGCTCGCGGGGTCGGCGAAGTCGCCCCGGCGAACCCGGACGCCCCGCTTCCCCAGCTCCTCGGCCCGCTCCGGGTCGCGGACGCTCACGGCGATCCGCTCGGCGGGGACCCGGACGAGCAGCCGGTCCACCACTCCCCTGCCCAGTTGCCCATTGGCTCCGGTGACGACGATCACGACGACTACCTCCATGAAGAACAGCGCACATCAATCGCTAACGCCAACAACGGTAGCATCGCTATCAGACAAGCGCTAACGAGATTCTGTTAGCGTTCTACTCATGTCTGCCGACGACGACCACCGCGCCCCCCGCGACCGCATCCTCGCCGCCACCGCCCAACTCCTCACCGAGGGCGGTCGCGAGGCCGTGTCGACGCGGGCCGTCGGGAGCGCGGCCGGGGTCCAGGCGCCGACCATCTACCGGCTCTTCGGCGACAAACAGGGGCTGCTCGACGCGGTCGCCACGGAAGGCTTCGCGGCCTACCTCGACAGCAAGACCGACCTCGCCCCCACCACCGACCCGGTCGCCGACCTGCGCGCCGGCTGGGACCTGCACATCGGCTTCGGGCTCGCCAACCCGGCGCTGTACCTGCTCATGTACGCCGAGCCCCGCCACGGCGCGACCCCGCCGAAAGCCGCCGTCGCGGGCGCCGAGATCCTCGCCGGGCACATCCACCGCATCGCCGAGGCGGGCCGACTCCGGGTCGGCGAGGAGCGGGCCGCCCAGCTCGTGCACGCGGCCGGCAGCGGTACGGCGATCAGCCTCATCGGCCTGCCCGAGGACCGGCGTGACCTCGAACTGTCCACGCTGGCAAGGGAGTCGGTGATCGCCGCGATCACCACCGAGGCCCCGGTGAGCGACTCCCCCGGCCCGGTCCCCGCCGCCGTGGCCCTGCGCGCCGTGCTCCAGCGGACCGACGTCCTCACCGACGGCGAGCTGAGCCTGCTGCGGGAGTGGCTCGACCGGATCGCCCGCAGCACGCCGTGAACACAGATCGGCCCCCCGTCGCGTACCGAGGCGACGGGGGGCCGATGAAGCCGTGCGGGACTACGGACCTCAGGTGCGGTAGGCGTAGTAGTACGCGTTCGGGTACGACGCGATGAGGCTCGCCACCGACCTGCGCAGGGTGTTGTTCGAGTGGTATGTGACGTACGGGACGCCGTTGCTCTTGGCCGTCACGATCATCGTGTGGTCCTTGGCGCCGTCGCGGTCGAAGTCCATCTGGAGGACGTCGCCGACCTCCAGCTGGTAGACGTTCGCGAGCGGGGTGGTGCGCTTGGAGTTCTGCGCGAACCAGGACCACTCGTTGACGCCGACGAAGGAGTCCGACTGGATGTCGGCGGTGCCGAACCACTTCGTGTAGTCGTACACGTAGCCCGGGACGTGCTTCCAGCCGCCGGCCTTCAGGGACTGGCTGACGAAGTTGGTGCAGTCGCCGCCGTCCGCGTGGCCGTTGAAGTCCGGGTAGGCGGTGTTGTAGACGTTCCAGTACTTCTCGGCGTACGTCGCCATCGCCTTGTAGTCGTACGTCGTGCTCGTCTTCGGGACCGCCACCGGGTTGCGGGTGGTGGCCGCGCGCGGCGCGTCCGGCGTGGTGTTGCCGTCGTCGGCCGGGGCGGGCGACGCCTTGACCGCGGGCTTGGCCACCGTGTTGACGGCGAGGCCGCCGGTGTCCGTGTCCTGGATGTTCGACAGCTGCCAGGTGCCCTGCTGGTCGGCCTTGAAGGTCAGCTCGTGGTGGGCCTGGAAGCCGGTGGTCTTCGGCTCGTTCCCCGTGGCCTTCGCGTACGTCAGCGTCGTCGTCTCGGTGACGTCGGCCTTCGCGGTACGGCCGGTCACCCGGGTCGCGTCCAGCGTGACCTTGGTGGCGCCCGTGCGGTACGTCTCGCCGAGCTTCGCGATGCTGCTCTGGCGGCCGCGCAGCTGGCTCAGCGCCGACTTCTCGTCGCGCGACTGGGTGCTGGAGAGACGGACGTCGCCGGAGAAGCGCGAGGTGCTCTGCTTCGTCGTGGCCCCGTGGACGAGCGCCTGGGTGCGGTCGGTGAAGACCGCGTCGGCCAGCTTCTGGAAGGTCGCCTTGGTCGCGGCGTTCACGGTCGGGTCGTCGACGACGGCAGCGCCCGCGCTCCAGTTGGGCACGAGGGCGACGCCGGCGACGACCGAGGCGGCGGCCGCCGAGATTATGGCCGTACGGCTCCGCTTACGGCTCAGTTTTCTGGATTTCAATGGTGTTCCCCTCTACGCCGGTACGCCTACCGGGCGAGGGCATCTTCGCACGCCATGTGTGGCTCCTGTGAAGGGGGTTGCACTTGGTCAGTTCACCAGTCCCGAGAGGTCACTTGACCACCGTCGACCAGTCGGGCGACTGAGCGGGGTCCAAGCTGCGCAACTGCTGCAAAGTCTGGGGCGACTGAACGTCCATCCAGTCCGAAAGCTCCCTGAAGGAGACGCACTTGACGCCCTTCTTCGTGCAGATCCTCGGGATGATCTGGTCGATGGCCTTCATGTAGATGCTGTCGTTCCAGTTCTCGAAGTGGTTCCCGATGAACAGGGGCGCCCGACTGCCGTAGTAGACGCGGTTGAAGCCGGCCATGTACGAGTCGACGGTCTTCTTCTCCCAGTCGGCGAACTTCGTGGGGTCGCCCTGGGTGGCGCCGCCCGACTGGTTGTAGAGGAAGTTGAAGTCCATCGACAGGGCCTGGATGTTGTCCCCGTAGGGGAGGAGTTCGAGCGGGAAGTCCCAGAGGCCGTCCTTCTTGGTGGGCCATATCTGGAAGTCGCCCGGGGAGCTGGCGTCGTAGCGCCAGCCGTAACCCTTCAGCGCCTTCAGGAGGTTGGGCTGGCCCTCCAGGCAGGGGGCGCGGCCGCCGACGACCTCCTTCTTGAAGTCGAAGGGCAGGGCCGGGATGTCGGTGTAGCCGGTGTTCGTCTTCCAGTTCTCGACGAAGGAGAAGAACTGGTCGATCTCGCTCTTCCACTGCGCGACGCTCCAGTCACCGCCGCCCTTGGCCTCGCAGAAGTGGCCGTTGAAGTGGGTGCCGATGTCGTTGCCCTGCTCGTAGGCCAGGCGGAGTTGCTCCAGGGTGTCCCGGATGTGCTGGTCGGTGGGGAAGTCGATCGCGGCCGAGCCCACCGGGTGCATCGGCGGGTGGTACAGGTCCCTCTTGCTCTTGGGCAGCAGATAGATGCCCGTGAGGAAGAAGGTCATGTGCGCGTTGTACTCCTTCGCCATCTCCCGGTAGTGCGAGAAGAGTTTGTCGTCCCCCTGCAACGCGCCGTCCCAGGAGAAGACCACGAACTGGGGTGGTTTCTCACCGGGCTTGAGCGGCACGGCCTTCAACTGGTCCTTCTGCGGCCCCGTGTACGAGGTCGAGCCGTCCCCCAGCACCTGCGTCTTGCCGTCCCAGGCAGGTTCCTTGGTCGACTTGGGCTCGGCGGTCTTGCCGGCCGACGCGGTGGGCGCCGTGTTGTCCCGGTTCAACGCCAGATACCCGGTCACCAGCGAGGCGACGACAAGGAACACGGCCAGGGTGAGGAACCCCGGCTTCGGGGTACGACGGCGCGGTTCAGGGGCTCGGCGGCGGCGGCCGGACGGTGCCTTCGTCCGAGGCTTCATGGGCGGCTCATTCTGCGAGGAGGTGGCGGTTTCGCTGCGGTGGTCAGCCGAGCGGGGTCATGGCTCTCGACCAGATGCCGTAGGGGACGTCGGTGACTGGCGTGCCGGAAACTCCCTTCAGCGGCAGAGGTTCGAGGCTCTTGCTCAGGTCGATGCGGTAGACGACGACGGCGGTCGACACGGACTCGGCCGTCCCGACGTACCAGGCCGCGGTGTCGTCCTGCGTGGTGCCGGTCTTGCCCGCCACCTCGGTTCTGGCGGCCTTGGCGGCGCTGGGGTGTGCGAAGCCGAAGGAGTCCGTGAGCGCGTCCGTCACCTCGCTCGCGGTGGTCTTGCTCATCGCCCGGACCGGCTCCGGCCGCTCCACGGCGACCGCGGCACCGTTACGGGTGATACGGCGGACCGAGTACGGCTCGGTGTGGAGGCCCCCGGCGTCGAACGTGCCGTACGCGCTCGCCATCCGCAAGGCGCTGGGCGTCGCGTTCCCCAGCGACAGCGCGGGCACCTGTGCCCCGAAGCTGGAGGAGAGCAGGCCCGCGTCCTCGGCGGTCTTCCGTACGGTCGTCAGGCCCGTGTCCATGCCGAGCTGCATGAACGGGGTGTTCACGGACTGGGCGAGGGCCTGGCGCAGACTGATCTGCCCGTAGGACTTGTTGCCGTCGTTGTGCGCGGCGACCTTCTTGCCGCTGCGGTCCCAGTACGGCCCCTCGGGTGTGGTGACCGGCACGGCGTCGTCCCCGTCGTACAGCGTGTCCGGGGTGACCGAAGTCGGCGGTCTGCCACGGGTCTTGGTGACCCCGTGCTCCAGGGCGGCGGCGTAGACGAACGGCTCGAAGGCCGAACCCGCGGGCACAGTGGTCGAGTTGGAGTCGTTGTAGCCCTGCTTACGGTGGTCGGGGCCGCCGTAGACGGCGAGGATCCGGCCGTCGGAGGCCACCGAGGAGGCGCCGTAGTGCGCGGTCTTCGCCGTGTCGGCGTTCTTCTTCCGCGCGTCCTTGCGGGCCTTGTTCACGGCGTCCGTCAGCTCGGTCTCCCGCTTGCGGTCGAACGTCGTGTAGATCTGGTAGCCGCCGAGGTCGAAGTCCTTGTCCGAGATGTGCGCGGTCTTCTTCACGTACTGCGTGGCCAGTTCGACCAGGTAGTCGCTCTGCTTGCCGGTGTCGTAGGTCTTCGACTGATTGAGCGGCTCGGGGAAGGTCTTGTACTTCGCGCGCTCGGCCGGCGACAGCTTGCCGATCTTCACCATACGGTCGAGGATCCACGACCAACGGGCCACCGCCCGGGCGTGGTTGGCCTTGCTGAGCGTCGGGTCGTAGAGGCCCGCACCCTTCAACAGCGAGGCCAGGAAGGCGCCTTGGCTCGCGTTGAGCTGGCTGACGTCCTTGCCGTAGTACGCCTGCGAGGCGCGCTGGAGGCCGTAGGTGCCGCGGCCGAACCAGCTGGTGTTGAGATAGCCCTCAAGGATCTTGTCCTTGCTCATCTTGTTGTCGAGCTTGAGGGAGATCATCGCCTCGGTGAACTTGCGGCTCACCGTCTGGTTCTGCGTCAGGTAGACGTTCTTCACGTACTGCTGGGTGATCGTCGAGCCGCCCTCGGTGTCCCCCTCACCGACCGTGCGGTAGAGGGCACGGGCGATGCCCTTCATGGAGATGCCGGGGTCGCTGTAGAAGCTCTCGTTCTCCGCGGCGAGCACGGCCCAGCGGACGTCGGTCGGGATGTCCTTCAGCGGCATCGCCTGCCGCTGCACCCAGCCGGTCCGCGCCATGGGCGTCCCGTCGGACCAGAAGTACACGTTGTCCTGCTGGGTGGCGTACGTGTTGAGGTTCGAGGGGATGTCGGTGGTCGCGTAGGCCACGACCAGGAACATTCCGCTGAGTCCTACGGCGGCCAGGACACCCCCGACCGACTGCCGCCAGGAGGGTATCCAGCGGCGCCAGTCCGTACGGCCGGGGCGCGGGTACATCGGGCGCAACTTGCGGACGTACGGCGTGAGGAAGATCACGGCCGGGGCGAGGCGGGCGGCGACAAGGGCGAAGCGGGTGCGGAGGACTGCGGCGAGGCGGGAGAGACGGCTGTGGAGGGACGCGCGGTAGGCCTTGCGGCCCCGGTGCCGGACCGGTTTCGTCTCCCCCTCGGGTATCTCCGACGCCTCCGGTATCTCCAGGTCGGACAACCGCAGCTGCATGGTCTCGTCCGGCCGGAACCCGGCGGGGAGCTTCAACTGCATGGTCTCGTCCGGTGCCTGGCGCTCCTCCCCCTCCCCCTCGTCGGTCACGACGCGACTCCCCTCCGCACTCCTATTGCTCGCACAGGCAGACGCATTGACGTACGAGGGTCTGAAATGGTTGCCATGAACACGACTGCAAATCCCGGTTCCCCCCGGCCTCACAGATCACGCGGCGCCCTCAAATTACCAGTGGTCTTCGCAAGTTCTCCATATAAGAAAACGACAGAACAGGACACAGCCGAAACCTTCATGAAAAAAGAAGGTGCCGTACTCATGTGAGGTGGGGGTTAGCCTGAGGCCATGCCTCGCTACGAGTACCGCTGCCGCACGTGCGGATCTACGTTCGAACTGAGTCGGCCCATGGCGGAGTCGTCCGCGCCGGCGGATTGCCCTGCGGGGCACGGCGACACCGTGAAGCTGCTGTCGGCTGTGGCGGTGGGGGGTACGTCCTCTGCGCCCGCGGCCGGAGGGGGCGGCGGGGGCGGCGGTTGTTGTGGGGGCGGGTGCTGCGGCTAGGCGAAGCCTGTGCGTTGTCGGGTGCGGGTGCGTGGGGGCTGGGCGCGCAGTTCCCCGCGCCCCTACGGCATCGCCCTCAGGAACTCGTAGAGGATCCGTTCGCCTGCCTGGACGCCTCGCTCTGGTAGCGCCGTGATGTTGGGGGCCGTCCACGCCTCGTCTGCCAGTTCACCGTGGCCCGGGCGCCAGCCCTTGTCTGCGGCGAGGAGCAGGTCGGCGTCGAGTAGGGAGTCGCCGGCTGCCAGGGTCAGGGTGGCGTTGGTGCGGTGGGCCACCTCTCGCATGGCCGCGCTCTTGGTGAGGGGCTTCGGGACGGCGTAGATCTTGCGGCCCTGCAACGACACCGTCCAGCCTCGGTTCTCCGCCCAGACCGCCAGCTCCTTGACCCATTCCTCGGGGAGCAACTCGCGCTCCACTACGAGGTAGGCGAAGAGGTCCTCGGCGATGCGGTGTTTGCGGACCCAGGCCGGGTCGGCGGTGTCGGCGAGGTACTGCCGGACCTCCTCCAGCGGGGCGCACTCGGCGGCCAGCTTCGCCTGGACCTGGGCGTGCCAGTCCTCGTCGGTGACGCCGTCGACGAGGAGGTGGCCGCCGTTGGCGCAGATCGCGAACTTCGGTTCCGGGCCGGGCAGGTTGATGCGCTGGTACTGCTTGCGGGTGCGGGTGGTGGTCGGGACGAAGACGGCCGCGTCACCGAGTTCGCCGAGTTGAGTGAGCAGTGCGGCCGACGTCTCCGTCATGAAGGACAACGGCTTGCTCTCGTGCACCTCGACGCAGAGCAGCCGGGGCGCCCGCGCGTCCGGCATCGTCAGGGCGAGGGCCGCCGCGGAGTAGATGAGCGTACGGTCGAGGTCACTGGCGACGAGTACCGGCATCAGACCGCCACCGCCTTGCCGTCGGCGCCGGTCGCACCGCGCGTGTACTTGGGGTGGATCAACCCCACGCAGGTGTACGGCAGTTCGGCCACCTCCTCGACGGGCACCCCCCGCTGCTCGGCGAGCAGTCTGACGTGGTCGAGGTCGGCGCCCGCACCGGCTCGCGCGAGGATCTTCCAGGGCACCCGGCGCAGCAGCACCCGGGTGGTCTCGCCGACGCCGGGCTTGACGAGGTTCACGTCGTGGATGCCGTACTCCTCACTGATCCGCTCAACTGCCGCCCAGCCCTCCCAGGTTGGGGTGCGGTCGGCGGCGAGCAGTTCCTTGGCGAGGACGGTCACCGCGTCCGACACCTCCGGGAAGCGGGCGGCCACGGCGTCCAGGAAGTCCACCGAGACGTCCGCGCCGGCGAGTTCGCGGTAGAACTTGGCGCCGTGGAAGTCGTGCGGGCCGACCAGGTCCGAGCGGAGCACCGTACGCGAAATCAGGCCCGACACGGTCGAGTTGAGGCAGGCGGAGGGGATGAGGAAGTCCTCGCGGGTGCCGTATGTCTTCACGCAGGAACCGGGGTCGGCGAGCACCGCGATCTCCGGGTCGAAGCCGGTGATGCCGTCGGACTCCTCGAACTCCCTGACCGCGTCGGCGAGTTCACGGGTGATGGCGCCCTTGCCGGTCCAGCCGTCGACGAACACGACGTCGGCGGGGTCGTGGTGGGCGGCGAGCCAGCGGAGCGCGTTGGCGTCGATGCCCCGGCCGCGCACGATCGACACGGCGTAGTGCGGGAGGTCGAGACCGTGGCGGTGCTGGGCCCAGCGGCGCATCAGGACGCCTACGGGGGTGCCGGCGCGGGCGAGCGAGACGAGGACGGGGTGGGGGGAGCGTTCGGCGAGGACGAGTTCGGTGACGGCGCCCACGGCCAGCGCGAGTCGTCCGGCAGCCTCGTCCAGGGCGGTGTGGAACAGCTGTTGGTAGTGCTCGCTCGGCTGGTACTCCACCGGCAGCGACTCCGCGTAGTGCGCGCCGCCGCTCTGGATGGCCTCCTCGCGCTCCTCGGTCGGCGCCTCCAGCGTCACGTCCGAGAGGTCCTGGAGCAGCCAGCCGACCTCTTCCGACGCGTACGAGGAGAAGGCGGGGCCGCGGAGGGGGTCGGGGAGCATGGGGGGCCTTTCGGGGACGTACGAGGGCACCACCGCGAGGACGACGTGCGGGGTGTGTTCGGCGAGCCTCGCCAACAGGCCGTCCGGGGCGTGGAGTTCGGGGGTGTCGGCGGTGTCGTCGAGCACGGCGACGACCGCGTCGAAACCGGCGCCGGCGATGTTGTAGGCGTAGCGGTCGCCCGGGCCGTCGGCGGGAGTGTCGTGGGCCGGGAAGGTCAGGCGGGTTCGTATCGCGTAGCCCGGGTCGTCCACCGCGAGGACGGGTGAGCGGGTGGTGGTGGAGTAGGTGACTCCGGCATCCACGACCTGCTCCAGCTCGCGGGCGAGGCGGAGGGGGGCGTACATCAGCTCTTCGAACCCGAGGATGTGCACGCGGCGAGCGTCTTCCGGGAGTGCCTCGGCCAGGCGGGCGGCCATTGCGGGGAGGGCGCGTTCGAGGCGTATTCGGTGTTGGGGAGTGAAGCCGTGTCGTCCGCCGTCGGGAAGGTTTCTGGGCCAGCGGAGTTCGACTCGGGTGATTCGGTTGTGGGTCGAGTGCGCGCCGGTGGGGGCCGGTCGCGCAGTTCCCCGCGCCCCTGCGGAGTCGGCGTCCAGGTTAGTTTTCAGGGGCGCGGGGAACTGCGCGACCAGCCCAGACGGCGCCGCAGACGACGAACCACCTGTCCCGGTACCCCCTGACTCGTACCGCGCCACCAACTCCTGCCCCTTCTCCAGCACCCCCGCCGGCAGGCGAACCGTGCCCGAGGCCGCAGCCACCAGGTCGACCCTCGCGCCTATCTCCGCCGCGAACTCGTCCAGGCGGCCCGCGTCGGCAGAGGAACGCATGTCGACCAGGGCGACCACCACGTACCGGTCTCGCGGATAACGCTCGTGCAGGTCGCGGATCGTGTTCAGGACCGTGTTGCCCGTGGAGAACTCGTCGTCCACCAGGATCAACGGGCCCTCGCCCGCGAGGAGTTCGGGGTTCTCGGGGAGCAGGAGGTGGGACGTCGCGTGGGAGTGGGACTCCTCGAAGCCGCCTGCCGTGGCCACGCCGGTGACAGGGCGGCGGGTCGAGTGGAGGTAGGGGGCGACGGCGATGCCGTCCGCCACCGCGTGGCCGAGGCCCGTCGCCGTCTCCGCGTAGCCGAGGACCACCGCCCGGGCGGACTCGTCAGGGCCGAGGAGGTCGCGGACCCTACGGCCCAGGGTGAAGCCGTAGCCGTACACGATCGACGGGGACTGCGGGACGTGCTTGCCGAGCACGTTCGACACCAGCAGGTGGGCCCGCTTGGGGTTGCGGCGGAGGGCCAGGCCCAGGAGGTCGGTCAGCTCGGGGTCGCCGAGCAGTTCGACCCCGAGCCGCTCCGCGACCCACCTGCCCGACCAGACCCCGTTGCCGCCCGACCGGACACCGTCGTTCACTGCCTTGTTCATACGTCCCTTGCGATTCAGCCGGGGATTCCGGCGGCGAGCAGCTCCACGAAGCCGACGTCCTCGCGTGCGACCCCGAAGATCTCGGCGCGCAGCATCGTCCGCTCGGCCCAGGCGCGGTGCGGCTTCACCTCGTTCATCTTGTTCGTGTACGCCGAGCGCAGCACGCCCCCGCCGCCCCTCTCCGGCCGCAGGATGTCCTGCGCGTCGCAGAACTCCTCGTGGCTGACCACGGACAGCGCGTGCACGGGCAGCACGTGGGTGGGGTGGATGCAGGTCTTGCCCAGCAGCCCGTTGGCCTGGTCGAGGGCGATCTCGCGCAGCAGGCCGTCCATCGCGTGCTCGATCAGCGCCTCGCGCAGCTCCTCCGCCTTGCCCTCCAGGAAGGGGCTGCGGCGCAGCTGCGGCTTGAACATGCGCTCCTGGACCCGGAAGTACTCCCACACCGGGCCGGTCACCGTGAAGCCGGTGCCGTCGGCGCGGCCCAGCATGTTCACCACGTCACCGATCACGTTGGCGACGATCTGGACGTCGTAGGCCGTCATGTCGGAGGCCCGGCGCAGGCCGTAGGACGAGCAGAAGTCCGTCACGCCGAGGCGCAGGGCGAGAACGCGGTCGCGGTACTTGTCGACCGCCCTGGAGATGCCCTCCAGGGTCTCGACGCGCGACTCGCGGTACAGCAGCTCCGGCGACTCCAGGACCGGCATGCCGAACAGCCGGTGCCCGCTCGCCGCCTCCGCGGCGGCCAGCGCCTCCAGGAAGGGCGTTCCGCTCTCCTCGGTGAACTTCGGCATCACGAATCCGGAGAGCAGTTCTACGGCCGGTCCCATGCGGCGGACGAGATCGGGGATCTGCTCGGGCACGCGGACCCGCACGAACAGCAGCGGAAGCTCGGCGTCCGGGCGGGCGGCCAGCTCGGTGAACTGCTGGACCAGGTTCTCCTCGGCGGCCGGTACGTCCTCGTCGCCGATCGAGTCCTCCAGGCAGAGCACCATCGACACGACGCCGCGTCCCGCCAGCTTGACGATGTCGTCGGCGAGGCGGGGGCGGGTGGCCGGGCTGTAGAGCGTGGCGCCCAGGGCCGCGGCGAGCAGCCGGGCCGGGGAGTCCGCGTCGAACTCGCACGGCTCCTGGAAGAAGAGATGCTGCCGTACCTCAGGGGCAATGTGCCCGAAATGACGCATAAAGCTCCCCCGTGGTCCGGTTGTGGTTCGTGATTGTTTTCGATAGGTGGCCGGTAATAGTACGTACAAACCCATGTCAGGGGTTCCCGCCGGGCATGAACTTCAGGTAACTCGGCCGTGTCGGTGTCCGAACCCCCACGTTGTCGTGACCAGGACCGAGAGGGCAGGATGACCGCATGACGCACGCGATGCTGAAGGGGTCGAACGTCCCGCTGGAAGCCACCACGGTACGTGCCGTGCTGCGCTGGACTCCCGGGCAGGGGGTCCCGGACGTGGATGCCTCCGCGCTGCTCCTCGGCCCCGCCGGTCAGGTGCGTTCCGACGAGGACTTCGTCTTCTACAACCAGCCCCGGCACCCCTCCGGGAAGGTCTGGTGGCTCGGCAAGAAGCGTGTCGCGGAGGGCCCCACCGACACGATCCAGACAGATCTCGCCGGTGTCGAGCCCGAAGTCGGCCGGATTCTCGTGGTCGCTTCGGCGGAGGACAACACCTTCGACCGCGTACAGGGGCTGCGCATCCTGCTGTACGACGCGGCTGTCGCCGAGGGTGAGCCGCTGCTGTATTTCGACATCAAGCCGGAGACGGGCGAGGAGACCGCGCTGATCTGCGGGGAGCTGTACCGGCGGGGTGACGGGTGGAAGTTCCGGGCGCTGGGCGAGGGATACGCGAACGGGTTGCGTGGGCTGGCGATGGACTTCGGGATCACGGTGGACGAGTCGGAGGGGGTCGCTGCGGGGGCCGTTCCGGAGGTTTCACAGCCGTTGCCTCCGGCGGTTCCGGTGCAGTCCGGGTACGGGTATCCGCAGGAGCCGGCGACCCAGCCGGCGTACGGGTATCCGCAGACGGCTCCGGCGGGGACGTATGGGTATCCGCAGCCGGTGCCTTCGGCGATGGCACCGGATCCTGACTTCCGGTTGCCGCCGCAGGGGCCGCAGTTCATCTGACGTGGGGGCGGTAGTTCGTTTGGTGCGCGCCCGGTGGGGGCTTGTCGCGCAGTTCCCCGCGCCCCTAAAAACTAGCGCTCGACCTTGGTTTTGTAGCCCCGGCCCCACTGCAAGCCCCACCCGTACAACCGGTCCAGTTCTGCCTGGAAGCCGTAGACGAACTTCACTTCCCGGCGGACGACCAGCTCGCCCTTGACGTTCTCGATCATGACGACCGCGCAGGAGCGGGCCTGGGGGTGGCGTTCGTCGAGGCCTATCTCGATGCGGGGGCCGTTGCTGGGGTAGAGGGTGACGATCGCGTGGGTGCGGTCGAAGGCCGGGGTCTGGTCGTAGATGTAGACGAAGACCAGGAGGCGCTTGATCTGGTCGCGGTGGTCGAGGTTGATGTACATCGTCTCGCCGGACGCGGAGCCGAAGCGGTCGTCGCCGCTGAGTTTCACGTACGGGGGTGAGTTGACGTCGCCGAGGAGGCCGCCGAGGGGCTGGACCACGCCCTTGGTGCCGTCCATCAGTTCGTAGAGGCAGCCCAGGTCGAGGTCTACGTTGACCATGCTCTGGCTGTGGCCCATGACCTCCGGGGGCTTCAACGCCTTGAAGGGGTGGCGCAGGAGGCTGTCGCGCTGGAGGCCGCCTATGTCGGAGGTCCGCATCCGCCAGGTGAGGTTCACGCGGAGGTTGCCGGTGGCCGCGCCCTGCTTGGTGAGCGAGACCTGGTGGTGCCGTTTGGTCAGTTCGATCGCGTTGCTGGCCGCGCTGCCCGAGTCGAAGTCGGCCTCGCGCCGCCAGATTCCGTCGAAGAAGCCCATTCCCGCCCCCACGTTCGCATCCACACTGCGTATGACAAAGCCGTCGGGGCGGCCTGACAGAGGACATGTCCTCGACGGCCGCCCCGAACAGAAGCGTTCCCTCACCAGGGAGCTTGTCACACCCCGGACGGGACCTCAGTCTTCTCGTCCGAGCCTGCTTTTCCCTCGGCTTCCGCGAGGGCCTTGTTCCTGCGGACCGAGGACCAGAAGGACCAGCCGATCAGGATGACGCCGACCAGGCCGGTGATGACCTCGTTGATCTGGTACTGGATGGTGACCATGAGGATCACGGCCAGGGCGCCGATCGCGTAGTGCGCGCCGTGCTCCAGGTAGACGTAGTCGTCCAGGGTGCCCTGGCGGACCAGGTAGACCGTCAGCGAGCGGACGTACATCGCGCCGATGCCCAGGCCCAGGGCCATGAGGACGATGTCGTTGGTGATCGCGAAGGCGCCGATCACTCCGTCGAAGGAGAAGGACGCGTCGAGGACTTCCAGGTAGAGGAACATGAAGAACGCTGCCTGGCCGGCGAGGACTACCGCCGAGCGCTGCTTGCCGGTGCGCGCGGCCTCTTCCTCCTCCTCGTGCTCCCGCTCCTCCTCTTCTTCGAGCTTGTCCTCGAAGTAGCCGGAGAGTCCGCCGACGATCATGTACGTGATGAGGCCGGAGATGCCGGCGATCAGGACCGTCTGGGCCTTGTCGGCGTGGGCGCCACCGTGCTGGTGGGCGTGGGCCGCGAAGGTGAACGAGGTGATCAGCAGGACGATCAGCGCGATGCAGACCGACAGCATGTCGACCTTGCCGAGCTTGGCGAGCGGGCGCTCGATCCAGCGCAGCCACTGGATGTCCCGGTCCTCGAAGATGAAGTCGAGGAAGATCATCAGCAGGAACATGCCGCCGAAGGCCGCGATCGCCGGGTGGGCGTCGGTGACCAGCTGCTGGTAGTGGTCCTTGTTGTTGAGCGCGAGGTCGACCGCGTCGATCGGACCGATCTTGGCGGTGACCGCGACGATGACGACGGGGAACACCAGCCGCATGCCGAAGACGGCGATCAGGACACCGATGGTGAGGAAGATCTTCTGCCAGAAGGCGGACATCTTCTTCAGGATCCCGGCGTTGACCACCGCGTTGTCGAAGGACAGCGAGATCTCCAGGACGGCCAGGATCGCCACGATGCCGAAGGCTTCCCACCCCCCGTAGAACGCCGCTGCGACAAGGCCGAGCGCGGTGACCGCGAACGACCAGCCGAAGGTTTTCAGAAGCACTGGCTACCCAATCGTGTGTTGGGGGTTCCCCCAGACGGAGTCTGGGGGAGGGTCTCCCCCCGCGCCGCACTCGGCTTTACTTAAAATTTGACGTCGAGCACTGAGTCTAGAGGGAGACTCCGCCGTCCGGGACAGCCGGTGTGGATAACGCCTTTACGAGACGTTGACCCCGAAGTCCATGGCGATGCCCCTCAGCCCCGACGCATACCCCTGTCCGACCGCCCTGAACTTCCACTCGCCCTGGTACCGGTAGAGCTCGCCGAAGATCATGGCCGTCTCGGTGGAGGCGTCCTCGGAGAGGTCGTAGCGGGCCAGCTCCACGCCGTCGGCCTGGTTGACGACGCGGATGAAGGCGTTGCTGACCTGGCCGAAGGTCTGGCCGCGGACATCGGCGTCATGGATGGAGACCGGGAAGACGATCTTGTCGACGTTGGCCGGCACCTTGGCGAGGTCGACCAGGATCGACTCGTCGTCACCCTCGCCCTCACCGGTGAGGTTGTCGCCGGTGTGCTCCACCGAACCGTCCGGACTGGTGAGCTGGTTGTAGAAGATGAACCACTCGTCGCCCAGCACCCGGCCGCCGTTGCACAGCAGCGCGCTGGCGTCGAGGTCGAAGTCGGCTCCGGTGGTGGAGCGTGCGTCCCAGCCGAGGCCGATCAGGACGTTCGTGAGGTTCGGTGCGGCCTTGGACAGGGAGACATTGCCCCCCTTGGCGAGCGTGACGCCCATAGTGCTGGTCCTCCCCGAGGCGATGCTTCTTTGGTTGTCCTGCACTCCCCCGGAGGGGAGACCCCCCGGCGCCGCACGCGAACCGCGCGGCGCCGGACGGCGAGGCCTTCGGACGTCAGACGTTGACGCCGAAGTCCTGGGCGATGCCGCGCAGGCCCGAGGCGTAGCCCTGGCCGATGGCGCGGAACTTCCACTCCGCGCCGTTGCGGTAGAGCTCGCCGAAGACCATCGCGGTCTCGGTCGAGGCGTCCTCGGAGAGGTCGTAGCGGGCGATCTCGGCGCCGCCGGCCTGGTTCACCACGCGGATGAACGCGTTGCGGACCTGGCCGAAGGACTGCTGGCGGTTCTCGGCGTCGTAGATCGAGACCGGGAAGGTGATCTTGTCGACGTCGGCCGGGACCGCCGCGAGGTTCACCTTGATCGCCTCGTCGTCGCCCTCGCCCTCGCCGGTGGTGTTGTCACCGGTGTGCTCGACGGAACCGTCGGGGCTCTTGAGGTTGTTGAAGAAGACGAAGTTCGCGTCACTGGCGACCTTGCCCGCGCTGTTCAGCAGCAGTGCGCTGGCGTCGAGGTCGAAGTCGGTGCCGGTGGTGGTGCGGACGTCCCACCCCAGACCGACGATGACCGCGGTCAGGCCCGGGGCCTCCTTGGTCAGTGATACGTTGCCGCCCTTGCTGAGGCTGACTCCCACGAGTCCTCCATTGGTGTCCAGGGGCGGGGATGCCCCGTAGTGCGTCGGTATCGGATCAACGTCTCGATCCTAGTGACGGGTTCCCGACCCTCGCAGGCTCTGGAACCTAACAATCACAGGCTGTCGAGCGCCTTCACGTACTCGTTGAGGTCGCGCGCGTCCGGCAGGCCGTTGACGACCGTCCAGCGCACGACGCCCTCCTTGTCGATGACGAAGGTGCCGCGCACGGCGCAGCCCTTGTCCTCGTCGAAGACGCCGTAGGCACGCGAAGTGTTGCCGTGCGGCCAGAAGTCGGAGAGCAGCGGGTACTCCAGGCCCTCCTGCTCGGCGAAGACGCGCAGGGTGTGGATGGAGTCGTTCGAGACCGCGAGGAGCTGGGTGTCGCGGTCGGTGAACTGCGGCAGGTTGTCGCGCAGGGAGCACAGCTCGCCGGTGCAGACGCCGGTGAAGGCGAAGGGGTAGAAGAGCAGCACCACGTTCTTCTCGCCCCGGAAGTCGGACAGCTTCACGGTCGCGCCGTGGTTGTCCTTGAGCTCGAAATCGGGGGCCTTGTCGCCGACCTGGATCGCCATCTCGTCCTGCATCCCTTCGGTGGGGCTGTTCGGGTGAGTCCACCCTGCGACCACCCTACGCAGCGATCACCGCATGCGGACGGACGGGCTGGCGTGGCCAGCCCGTCCGGGATTCAACGATCGAGGTACCTCCGGGGACTACCTCTTGGACTTGGCTGCCTTGGGCGTCACCAGCCGGCTGCCACTCCAGTCCTTGCCCACGCTGACGCTCTTGGCCGCCGAAAGGCCCGCGGTCGTGGCGGCTTCCGAGATGTCGCTGGGCTCGACGTAGCCGTCACGGCCGGTCTTCGGCGTCAGCAGCAGGATCGAGCCGCCCTCCTCGACGTACGAGATGGCGTCCACCAGCACGTCGGTCAGGTCGCCGTCCTCGTCGCGGAACCACAGCACCACGGCATCGGCGACGTCGTCGTAGTCCTCGTCCACCAGGTCGCTGCCGATGACTTCTTCAATGGCCTCGCGGAGTTCCTGGTCTACGTCGTCGTCGTAGCCGATCTCCTGGACCACCTGCTCGGGCTGGAACCCCAGCCTGACGGCAGGGTTCGTCCGCTCCTCCGCGTGGTCCGCGGTCGCGCTCACGGGTTGCCTCCTGATCATGTCTTGATGAATGTCCAGCATCGCGCGTGCGCGAAGCATTGGCCGTAGTCCACACGGACGGGCCGGATCGCGCAAGTACCCGGCGATTCGGAACGCCGAAACGGTGACGTTCCTGGCCGTGTCGCCGCAACTCCAGGCACGCTATCGCGACCGCCGGTGACGTACACCACAGCGTTCTGCCCGGTTTGCACGTTTGAGAACCCTCCGAGGGTACGCGACTCGAATGACTTTGCTAAACGAGTCACGGTTACCTCACGGTAGAGATGACGATTGCCGTCCTGCGGTAGACCATGGGGAACGGTGCAGAACCATGGAAATCCAGCGCCGATAAGCCTCATTAAGCCCCCATCAGTCCTCCATCGGCCTCAGACAGCCCCCTCACACAGCTCCCTCTGACAGGTAAGGAACAGCGTGGCTTCCGGATCCGATCGCAATCCGATCATCATTGGCGGCCTTCCGAGTCAGGTTCCTGACTTCGATCCCGAAGAGACCCAGGAGTGGCTCGACTCGCTCGACGCCGCCGTGGACCAGCGCGGCCGCGAGCGGGCCCGCTATCTGATGCTCCGGCTGATCGAGCGGGCCCGCGAGAAGCGCGTGGCCGTGCCCGAGATGCGCAGCACGGACTACGTCAACACCATCGCCACCAAGGACGAGCCGTTCTTCCCCGGCAACGAGGAGATCGAGCGCAAGATCCTGAACGCGACCCGCTGGAACGCCGCGGTGATGGTGTCCCGGGCGCAGCGGCCCGGCATCGGCGTCGGCGGCCACATCGCCACGTTCGCCTCCTCCGCCTCGCTCTACGACGTGGGCTTCAACCACTTCTTCCGGGGCAAGGACCAGGGCGACGGCGGCGACCAGATCTTCTTCCAGGGGCACGCCTCGCCGGGCATCTACGCCCGCGCGTTCCTCCTGGACCGGCTCAGCGAGCGGCAGCTGGACGCGTTCCGCCAGGAGAAGTCGAAGGCGCCGTACGGGCTGTCCTCGTACCCGCACCCGCGGTCGATGCCGGACTTCTGGGAGTTCCCGACCGTGTCGATGGGCCTGGGCCCGCTCGGCGCGATCTTCCAGGCGCGGATGAACCGCTACATGGAGGCGCGCGGGATCGCGGACACGTCGCGGTCGCACGTGTGGGCGTTCCTCGGCGACGGCGAGATGGACGAGCCGGAGTCGCTCGGCCAGCTGTCGATCGCGGCGCGTGAGGGCCTCGACAACCTGACCTTCGTCGTCAACTGCAACCTCCAGCGGCTCGACGGCCCGGTGCGCGGCAACGGCAAGATCATCCAGGAGCTGGAGTCGCAGTTCCGGGGCGCCGGCTGGAACGTCATCAAGCTGGTCTGGGACCGCACCTGGGACCCGCTGCTCGCCCAGGACCGCGACGGCGTGCTGGTCAACCAGCTCAACACCACGCCGGACGGCCAGTTCCAGACGTACGCCACGGAGACCGGCGCGTACATCCGCGAGCACTTCTTCGGGCACGACCACCGGCTGCGCGCGATGGTCGAGAACATGACCGACGACCAGATCCTGCACCTGGGGCGCGGCGGGCACGACCACCAGAAGGTCTACGCGGCCTTCGAGGCGGCCAAGCAGCACCAGGGCCAGCCGACCGTCGTCCTCGCCCAGACGGTCAAGGGCTGGACGCTGGGCCCCAACTTCGAGGGCCGCAACGCCACGCACCAGATGAAGAAGCTGACGGTCGCCGACCTCAAGGGCTTCCGCGACCGGCTGCACCTGCCGATCACCGACCAGGAACTGGAGTCCGGCGCGCCGCCGTACTTCCACCCGGGCCGGAACTCGGAGGAGATCCAGTACATGCACGACCGGCGCAACGCGCTGGGCGGCTACGTCCCGACGCGTGTCGTCCGCTCGAAGCCGCTGGCGCTGCCCGAGGAGAAGACGTACGCGAGTGTGAAGAAGGGGTCGGGCCAGCAGTCGATCGCCACCACCATGGCGTTCGTACGGCTGCTCAAGGACCTCATGCGGGACAAGGAGATCGGCCGGCGGTTCGTGCTGATCGCGCCGGACGAGTACCGCACGTTCGGCATGGACTCGTTCTTCCCGAGCGCGAAGATCTACAACCCGCTGGGCCAGCAGTACGAGTCGGTGGACCGTGAACTCCTGCTCGCCTACAAGGAGTCGCCGACCGGGCAGATGCTGCACGACGGCATCTCCGAGGCGGGCTGTACGGCTTCACTGATCGCGGCGGGTTCGGCGTACGCGACGCACGGCGAGCCGCTCATCCCGGTCTACGTCTTCTACTCGATGTTCGGTTTCCAGCGCACCGGTGACCAGTTCTGGCAGATGGCCGACCAGTTGGCGCGCGGTTTCGTGCTGGGCGCGACCGCGGGGCGTACGACTCTGACCGGTGAGGGTCTGCAACACGCGGACGGCCACTCGCAGTTGCTGGCGTCGACCAACCCGGGGTGTGTCGCCTACGACCCGGCGTATTCGTACGAGATCGCGTACATCGTGCAGGACGGGCTGCGGCGGATGTACGGCTCGGACGCGGAACACCCGCACGGCGAGGACGTCTTCTACTACCTCACCGTCTACAACGAGCCGATCCAGCACCCGGCCGAGCCCGCGGATGTGGACGTGGAGGGCATCCTCAAGGGCGTCCACCGGATCAGTCAGGGGGCTTCGGGGACGGTGCCGGCGCAGATCATGGCGTCCGGTGTCGCGGTCCCGTGGGCTCTTGAGGCTCAGCGGATTCTCGCCGAGGAATGGAATGTCCGGGCCGATGTGTGGTCCGCGACCTCCTGGAACGAACTGCGGCGCGAGGCGGTGGATGTCGAGCGGCACAATCTGCTTCACCCCGAGGAGGAACAACGCGTTCCTTATGTCACGCGGAAGTTGAGCGGGGCGGAGGGGCCGTTCGTGGCTGTTTCCGACTGGATGCGGTCGGTTCCTGACCAGATTTCTCGGTGGGTGCCGGGGACTTATCAGTCGTTGGGGGCTGATGGGTTCGGGTTCGCGGACACGCGCGGGGCGGCTCGGCGGTTCTTCCACATCGACGCGCAGTCGATCGTGGTGGCTGTGCTGACGGAGTTGGCTCGGGAGGGGAAGGTTGATCGGTCTGTGTTGAAGCAGGCGATCGATCGGTATCAGTTGCTGGATGTCTCCTCGGCTGATCCGGGTGCGGCGGGCGGGGACGCGTAGTCGTTTTTCGTCTGCGGGTGCGTGGGGGCTGGTCGCGCAGTTCCCCGCGCCCCTGATGGGCGCCCCTTCGGGGCGGCCCATCAGGCCTCCCCCGCCACCTAACATGCCGTCATGAACGAACCATCCGCACAAGCTCGTTGGGAGCAACGGACTCAGCGGCCCCTGTTAGGCCTTGCGGTGGGTTTTGCCGTGGCGTACGCCGTGCCGATCGTGGACTCGACCGCCGGGCATCGGCTGACGACGGTGTGCACGGGGGTCGAGTGGGTCGTGTGGGGGGCGTTCGCCACCGACTATCTGATGCGGCTCGCGATGTCCCGGGACCGGCGGCGGTTCGTGCGGACGCACTGGATGGACCTGTGCGCGGTGGTGCTGCCGATACTTCAGCCGCTGCGGCTGCTGCGCATGGTGTCGACGCTGATACTCGTCGGGCGCCGGGCCCGGATGGCCTCGCAGATCCAGTTGACGACGTATGTCGCCGGCGCGGTGATCGGGCTGCTGATGTTCGGTTCGCTCGCGGTGCTGTCCGTGGAACGGGACTCGCCCCACGGGAACATCCGGACGTTGGGTGACGCCGTGTGGTGGTCGTTCACCACCATGACGACCGTGGGGTACGGCGACCACGCCCCGACCACCGGGCTGGGCCGGATGATCGCCGTCGGGCTGATGCTCTCCGGCATCGCGCTGCTCGGTGTCGTCACCGCCAACATCGCCACGTGGTTCATCGCCCGGTTCGAGAAGGACGACGTGGAGGAGCGGCGGCAGACGCTGGCGATCGAGGCGCTGGCGGAGGAGGTGCGGGCGTTGCGGGTGGAGGTCGCGGCGTTGTCCGGGGTGAGGGTGGGAGGTGTCTCCGGGATGGGCGCTACGGCCGTCTCCGGGGCGGAGGTCGCGGACCTGCCGGGGACGTCGGCGGCGGGGGGAGCCACTACCGGTCGGGGACGGGCTGTCCCGTTAGCCCCGGTCCGGAAGGACGCCCTTTCAAGCGTGGCCCAGCTCAACTCCCGTTCAGAAGAACGTCCACATGACCGCCGCCAACGTGTCGATCGCTCCCAGGACCAGGGCCACCAGCGCCATCGCCCGGCGTGAGCCCGTCCACCGGCGGCCCATGGCCAGCCAGCCGCAGACCACGGCGATCGGGCCCAGGACGATTCCCAGGGTGAAGAAGCCCGCGATCGCGCAGACCAGTCCGATGATGCCGAGCGTCGCGCGGTCCGGCCCGCTCCCTGACCCCATGCGGCCACGCGAGCGGGGGGTTTTGCGCGTTCCAGAGCCCGTCATCGTCAACTCCCTGGGCGTCCATGCCGGTTCGGCCAGTTCCCTACGATGACCGGATACCCGCGTACACACAAAGAAAGCCTGCTTGCGCGCTGCCCCCCTCCGGCAGCGCGCCGCAGACCAACCCGTCCCCCCTGCCCTGCGGAGGACTTGACTTACTGTGACCTGCGGCGCGTACCGGGCGCCAGGAATCTTTAGTGGAGTCACCCTGATAGGCGAAATCGGCCTGGAACAGGGTTGGATGCGCGTTGGATGCGTGCCGTCAGATGTGCGCCGCGCCCGCGCCCGCCTCCGCGTTCTCGCCGCGCTTGGTCAGGAGCGCCACGAAGACCGCCACCACCGCTACACCGGCCGCGACGAGGCAGGCCAGGCTCATGCCGGAGATGAACGTGTCGTGGGCGACCTGCGTGATCTTCGCGGCGATCGTCTCCGGGGTGTTCGGGGCGATCGGGGCCACGCCGACCTGGACCGCCTCGGCGGCCGCGTCGAGTTGGGGCTGGGTGAGCTTGGGCAGGCCCGCGTCGGCCCAGTTGCCGGCGAGGTCGTTGTCGACGCGGGAGGCCATCACCGCGCCGAGGACGGCCGTACCGAGGCTGCCGCCGATCTGCATCGCGGCCTGCTGGAGACCGCCGGCGACGCCGGAGAGCTCCATCGGCGCGTTGCCCACGATGACCTCGGTCGCGCCGACCATCACCGGGGCGAGGCCGAGGCCCAGCAGGGCGAACCAGATCGACATGACGCCACTGCCGGTGTTCGAGTCCAGCGTGGACATGCCGAACATGGCGATCGCGGTGGCCGCCATGCCGCCCGCCAGCGGGATGCGCGGGCCGAGCTTGGTGATCGCCGCGCCGGCGAGCGGGGAGCCGACGATCATCATGCCGGTGAGCGGGAGGAGGTGGAGACCGGCGTCGATCGGGCTCATGCCGTGCACGTTCTGGAGGTAGAACGTGACGAAGAACAGGCCGCCCATGAAGGCGATCGCCATCAGGACCATCAGGACGACGCCCGCGGACAGCGGGACCGAGCGGAACAGGCCCAGCGGGATCAGGGGTTCTTTCACCCGCTGCTCCCAGTAGGCGAACAGCGCGAAGCCCAGCACCGACACGGCGAGGAACGCCCAGGTCGTGCCGGAGCCCCAGCCCCAGGTCGGCGCCTTGATGAGGGCCCAGACGAGGCAGAACATCGCGCCGGAGAGCAGCACGATGCCGAGGATGTCGAAGGAGCGCGGCGCGTTCTCGGCGCGGTGGTCGCGGAGGATCAGCAGGCCGAGGACCAGCGCGATGGCGCCGACCGGCACGTTGATGAAGAATACCGACTGCCAGTTGACGTGCTCGACGAGGACACCGCCGAGGATCGGGCCGCCCGCGGTGGAGGCGCCGATGACCATGCCCCACAGGCCGATGGCCATGTTGAGCTTCTCGGCCGGGAAGGTGGCCCGCAGCAGACCGAGCGCGGCCGGCATCAGCAGCGCGCCGAACAGACCCTGGAGCACCCGGAACGTGACGACGAACGCGATGCTGTGCGAGAGGCCGATGGCGCCGGACGCGAGGGCGAAGCCGCTCACGCCGATCAGGAAGGTCTGGCGGTGGCCGAAGCGGTCACCGAGCTTGCCCGCGGTGATGAGGGAGACCGCGAGGGCGAGGAAGTAGCCGTTCGTGATCCACTGGACGTCGGCGAAACTGGCGCCGAGGTCCTTCTGGATGGCCGGGTTGGCGATGGCGACGATGGTGCCGTCGAGGGCCACCATCATGACGCCGACGGCGACGGTTATGAGGGTGAACCACGGGTGGCCGCGCAGCCCCGTGGAGGGCGTCGGCTCGGACGGGGCAGCTGGTGCCTTGTCCCCCGGCCCCGTCGCGCTGATGGTGGTCTGACTAGTCATGCGTTCGAGGCTAATGTCAGCCGCTGACAGTTGACAAACAGGTTCAGATGTCGGCGACTGTCAACAATGGCGAGGAGAACGGCATGGAGACGTTGCGCGAGCGCAAGAAGGCCCGTACGCGGGACGCGCTGCTGCACGCCGCCCTCGAACTGTTCACGACCAAGGGCTACGAACAGACCACGGTCGACGAGATCACCGAGGCCGTCGACGTCTCGCAGCGCACCTTCTTCCGCTACTTCGCGAGCAAGGAGGAGGCCGCGTTCTTCGTGCCCCGGCTCACGGAGACGCACTTCGTGACGGCCGTCCGCGCCCGCCCGCCGCACGAGGCCCCGCTGGAGGCGCTGCGCCGGGCCGTGCTGGAGAGCTGGGACACCATCAACGAGGCGATCCAGCAGGTCGTACCGCTGGACCTGCACATGCGCACCTACCGCGCGATCGAGTCGACGCCCGCACTGCTCGCCGCGCATCTGCGGCGCCAGCAGGAGCTGGAGGAGGAGCTGGCGCGGATCGTCGCCGAACGCGAGGGGCTCGGCGTGGACACGGACCCCCGGCCACGCCTCGTGGTGGCCGTGTTCGGTGGGGTGATGCGGGTGGTGGAGCGGATGTGGATCGCGGGCGACGACCTCAGCATCGAGGCGATGCGCGAGCTGACCGCCGACTACCTCGACGGGGTGGGACCGGCCCTCGCCGGGAACTGGCGGACGAGTCACGCAAGGTGAGTCGTACTGAGTTTCTCGTCACGTACCGCTGAAACGTGATCCCCGTCACTCGGTTAACGCGAGACCCTCTCGTTCTCCTAGTGTGTCCTCCCAGTGACTTCCTTCGACTCCTCCCCCACGCTGAACGCCTGGCGCGCACTGGCCGCGCTGGCCGTGGTGTTCGTGATGCTGGCGACCACCGGTTGGACCGCGGTCCGCAGCCACCCAGGGAAAACGGCGCTCCAGACCTCGCTCTCCGCGTGGGAGCACGGCCGGATCGACGGGCGCGAGCTGCCCGACCCGGACGCGTCCCCGACCCGGCTGGCCCGCTTCTTCGCCTCGCTCACCGCGCAGCAGCGGACGCGTCTGGCGCACCGCTACCCGCTCGCGGTCGGCAACATGAACGGCGCCCCGGTCACGCTGCGCTACCGCGCCAACCACATCGCCCTCGACCAGCAGCGCGAGGTCGAGAAGAAGCGCATGCACGACAACCGCCTCACGCCGCTGGGCCAGCAGGAGGCGGGCCGCCTCATGCACCGCTTCGAGGCGCTGACGGCCGAGGGCCGCCACATCCTGGCCTTCGACCCCGAGGGTTCGGGCCGGATCGCCGAGGTCTTCGGCGACCTGGACACCGCGCAGCGCGTCTCGGTCATCGTCCCCGGCGTCGACACCGACCTGCTCACCTTCCAGAAGACGAGCAAGGACTACTCGGCACCGGTCGGCATGGCGCAGAACCTGTACGCGGCCGAGAACACGGCGAAGTCCGCGACGGACACGACCGGCACGCGTACGGCGGTCATCGCCTGGGCCGACTACACCTCCCCCGGCGGCCTCGGCATCGACTCGGCCACCGCGGGACGCGCCGAGGCAGGCGCCGTACGACTGAACGCACTGGTACGGGCGTTGCCCGGGACCTCGCAGGTCGCCCTGTTCTGCCACAGCTACGGCTCGGTGGTGTGCGGGGTCGCCGCGCACGAGCTGCCGGCCCGGGTGACCGACATCGCGGTGGCCGGCAGCCCCGGCATGCGGACTTCGAGCGCCTCCCACCTGCACACGCTCGCGCGGGTGTGGGCGATGCGGGACGCCGACGACTGGATCCAGGACGTGCCGTACATGGAACTCGGCGGCCTCGGGCACGGCGAGGACCCGGTGTCGAACGCCTTCGGCGCGCGCGTGCTGTCCGCGAAGGACGCGGAGGGCCACACCGGTTACTTCGCCGCGGGCACCGACAGCCTCACCAACTTCGCCGACATCGGAGTTGGCGCGTACCGCTCGGTGACGTGCGCGCACGAAGGTGACACCTGCCGAGAGGGTTTGTCCGGCGCCTCGGCCGCCGGACGCGCGTAGAAACAGCAGGAAGTGCGGTCTGCGCGGGGATGGGACGGAGGAGCGTGTGCCGCCTACGATGAGCCGCATGGGTGACGTACTGGCCGGATTTCATGCCGCCTGGGAGTTCGAGTCCGACTCCGTGGTCATCCGCTACGAACGTGGCATTCGAACACCCAAGCTATTTCAGGCGCTCGGTGAACGCCGGATCCCCTACGAGGCGATCCAGGCGGTGACGCTCGCCCCCGGCCGGCGCGGCACGGTCGTGCTCCGCGCGGAGCCCCGGCCGGGCGCCGATCCGCTGATGGAGGCGGCCGCGGGTCAGCTGAAGGAGAGCTGCGATCCCTATCGGCTGGTGCTGCCCGCCGAGCGCGAGACCCTCGCCGAGTACTACGCCGACGAGTTGCGTGCGCGGCTGAAGCCGGACGACGAGCCGGCGGAGCGGTTTCTCGTGGCCGCGCCCGAGGTGCCGTTGCGGTTCAAGGCGTACGACGGGAAGGCGTCCTTCGACGGCAAGACCGTGTCGTTCCGGTGGTTCTGGACGGGGGCGTCGTCCGCGAAGTGGAAGGCCGGCGACCAGAGTTTCGCGGTCGCCGACCTGAGCGGGGTCGAGTGGCGGTCACCCGAGGTTTTCGAGGGGCATCTACGGCTGTTGCGCGGGGCCGAGTCGCTTCTGCCCGTTGATCAGGATCCGGCGGCTGTGGTGTTCGGGCTGGGGTATGGGCCTGTGCACGAGTCTCTGCCGTTCGCGGGGGCGGTGCTTGCGGCGGTGCGGTCGGGGCGGTCTGTGGCTGTGGTGCCGGTCGCTCGGCGTGATCCTGGGGATATCGCCGAGCGGATCCGGCACCTGGGGGAGCTTCATCAGTCGGGGCTCGTGACGGATGAGGAATTTGCCGTGAAGAAGGCCGAGTTGTTGGCGGAGTTGTAGCGGGGGCTGCTCGTAGTTTTTTGACTGCGGGCCGGTGGGGGCTGGTCGCGCAGTTCCCCGCGCCCCTGAAAAGCTTGCTCTACTCCCTGCTGGAAGAGGCGAACGACATGTCCGCGTAGCGGTCTCCCGCCACCTTGCCCGCGATCGGCTCCAGGAGGGACAGCTCGTCATCCGTCAGGATGATCCTGGTTGCCGCCGTGTTCTCCTCCACGCGGCCCGGCTTGGTCGTGCCCGGGATGGGGATGACCGGGAGGCCGTGGACCTGGGCGCGCTGTTGGACCCAGGCGAGGGCGATCTGGCCCAGGGAGGCTCCGTGTGCCTCGGCGACCGTCCGTACCGGGTCCAGGAGCACGCCGTTGGCGGCCGCGTTCTCACCGGTGAAGCGGGGCTGCGTGCGACGGAAGTCGCCCTCTGTCAGGTCCTGGTCGGCGTTCGAGAAGGAACCGGTGAGGAAGCCGCGGCCGAGGGGTGAGTACGGTACGACCGCCACGCCCAGGTCGGCGGCGGCGCCCACCAGGCTGATCTCGACGTCCCGGCTGAAGAGCGACCACTCCGACTGGACGGCGGCGATGGGGTGGACGGCGTGGGCGGCCCGCAGTTCGGCGCCCGTGATCTCGCTCAGGCCGAGGTGCTTCACCTTGCCCTCGGCCACCAGCTCCGCCATCGCGCCGACGGTGTCCTCGATGGGGACGGCCGGGTCACGGCGGTGCATGTAGTAGAGGTCGATGACGTCGATGTCGAGGCGCCGCAGGCTCGCCTCCACCGCCTGGCGGATGTACGGGCGGTCGTTGCGGATGACGCGCCGGGTGGGCTCGCCGGGCGGGAACGACAGGGCGAACTTGGTGGCGATGACGAGCCGGTCGCGGTGCGCCTTGAAGAACGGCGACAGGAACCGCTCGTTCTCGCCGACGCCGTACGCGTCCGCCGTGTCGTACAGGGTCACGCCCAGGTCGAACGCGCGGTCGAGGGCCGCCTGTGACTGCTTCGCGTCCGAGGGGCCGTAGGCGAAGCTCATGCCCATGCAGCCGAGGCCCTGGACGCCGACCTCGGGGCCGGCCGCGCCGAGCCGTGCGGTCGGGATCGTGGTGTCGGTCATCCTGCCTTCTCCTTCTCGTAGGCGCGGCCGGCCGTGGCGTAGAAGTTGATCTTCCGGTCCAGGACGGCCAGGGTGTCCTGCAGTTCGGCGATCCTGGCGATGACGTCCCTGCGGGTCGCCTCCAGAAGTTCGAAGCGGTCGCCGTACGTGTGCTCGCCCTCGCGCATCAGCTCGGCGTAGCGGACCATGTCGGCGACCGGCATCCCGGTCAGGCGGAGCTTGCCGACGAGGTCGAGCCAGTCGAGGTCGCGGTTGCTGTAGCGGCGCTGGCCGGTGTGCGAGCGGTCGATGTGCGGCATCAGGCCGATGCGCTCGTACCAGCGCAGGGTGTGCGCGGTCAGGCCGGTGAAGGCGACGACCTCGCTGATCGTGTAGCTGTCCTCGCCGTCCGGACGCCGCTCGACGTGCGGCGGGCCCGCGCAGCTGTCGGTACTGGTACCCGTGGTCTCCATCACCGTCATGACCACCACGCTATGGCCTTGGAGTGCACTCGAAGCAAGCGGTACCGGTAAGAAATCGGCAGGACGGGCCAGGGGTGCGGTGGATAGCGTGCGGGACATGAGTCTCGTACGACGGGCCGCCCCCGACGACGCCGCCGAACTGCTCCGACTGCGCCAGGTGATGATCGACTCGATGCCGGGTTCGGACCCGGGCACGGACTGGCACGCCGAGTCCCTGCCGACGCTACGGGACCGGCTCGCCTCGGACGACGACTTCGCGGCCTTCGTCGTCGATCATCCGGAGCGGCCCGGGGCACTGGCGGCGCTGGTGGTCGGGACCGTCGACTACCGGATCGGGAAGGCGGAGAACCCGCACGGGAAGGCCGGGTTCGTCTTCAGCGTGGCCACCGACCCGGACGCGCGACGCCGCGGGTACGCGCGCGCGTGCATGGACGAACTCCTCCAGTGGTTCCGCGAACGCGGCGCCGGCCAGGTCCTCCTCACCGCCTCCCCCGACGCCGAGCCGCTCTACGCCTCCCTCGGCTTCACCCGCAAGCCCGACCCCATGATGGGGCTCATGCTCTGAACCACTTAGGCTCGACGGCATGTCCTTGCAGAGCCTCGCGCTGATCGAGAACTGGCCGGTACCGACCGCCGCGGCAGCCGTCGTACGAGCCGACGGGACCGTCCTCGGGACCCACGGCCCGACCGACCACCGCTTCCCGCTCGCCTCGGTCACCAAGCCGCTCGCGGCGTACGCGGCCCTCGTCGCGTACGAGGAGGGCGCGATCGAGCTGGACGAACCGGCGGGCCCGCCCGGCTCCACGGTCCGCCATCTCCTCGCCCACACCTCGGGGTTGGCCTTCGACGAACACCGCGTGACGGCCCCGCCCGGCCAGCGCCGCCTGTACTCGAACGCGGGCTTCGAGCAACTCGGCGACCACCTCGCGAAGGCGACGGAGATCCCGTTCGCGGAGTATCTGCACCAGGCGGTCCTCGACCCCCTGGGCATGACGTCGACCACCCTGGAAGGCGCCAACTCCCCGGCGAAGGACGGTGTTTCGACGGTCGAGGACCTCCTCCGCTTCGCCGCCGAGGTCCAGTCCCCCCGGCTCCTCGACCCCCGCACGGTCGCCGAGGCGATGACGGTTCAATACCCCGGCACCAAGGGCGTGTTGCCCGGCTACGGCCACCAGAACCCCAACGACTGGGGCCTCGGCTTCGAGATCCGCGACTCCAAGTCCCCGCACTGGACGGGGAGTTCGTCCTCCCCGCGCACGTTCGGGCACTTCGGGCAGGCCGGTACGTTCCTGTGGATCGACCCGGCGGCGGGCGTGGGGTGCGTGGCGCTGACGGACCGGGCGTTCGGGCCGTGGGCGGTCGAGGCGTGGCCGCCGTTCACGGACGCGGTACTCGCGGACCTCTAGGTCATCTCCCACATCAGCAACTCGGCCCCGGTGGCCGCCTCCACCACCAGATCCCGCGCGTCCGTGATCCGCGCCGCGTCCCCCGGCCCCAACTTCTCCCCGCCCAGGCTCACTTCACCGCGCACGACATGCACGTACACATGCACCGCGTCGGGTACGGCCGTACGCTCACCCGGCGTGAGCCGTCGCACGTGCAGCATCGCGCCGGCCTCCGGCACCGCGTACGGCGTGGAGTCGGCGATGCCGTGGACGATCCCGTACGACGGTTCGCCGCCGGGTTCCATGGGGGCGAGCCACATCTGCACGAAGGTCAGGGGCGAGTCGCTGTCGTTGCGCTCGACGTGCCGGACCCCGTCCCCCGTACTGAGCCGCTGGACGTCACCGGGCCGGACCCGGGTCAGGTGTCCCGTGGAGTCCCGGTGGCTCAACTCCCCCTCCACGACCCAGGTGATGATCTCCGTGTGGCTGTGCGGGTGTTCGTCGAACCCCGCGCCGGGCGCGAGCCGTTCCTCGTTGCAGGCGATGACCGCGCCGAACCGCAGGTTGTCCGGGTCGTAGTGCGGCCCGAAGGAAAAGGCATGCCAGGACTGGATCCCGGCCTGCGGGTCACCCCCTGGGTAGCGCTCGGCGGAACGCCGTACGTCCATCACGGGTCCACGGTAGCCCTGCGGGGCAGGGCTCGATCCCAACGGCGTCCAGCTCTACCGGATCGAGCGCTGGTGCACTCTCGATCCCGACCCACCGAGTCAGCCCGTAGCTCACTTCTGAGCCCACCGAGACGCGTGGTGGGTGGGCCTAGGCCTGGGGGTCTGGGGGCGGAGCCCCCAGGGACGGCGACCGCGACCCCGGTCCACGTACCCGGCACCGTGGGCCCAGCCCCCGCGAAAGCCCGGCGGCAGCCACCCGCACCGCACAGCCCCGCCCGGATAAGGCAGTCTTGTCCCGTGCCCGAACCCGAAACCAGCAGACCCGCAGGCCCACTGCCCCGTGCCCACTCGCACCCGGCGACTCTGAAGCGGCTGGAGCAGTCGTCCGGGAGTCTTGCCGCCCAGGCCATCGCGCGCATGGACGAGACGCTGCCGTGGTACCGGGCGATGCCACCGGAGAACCGTTCCTGGATCGGGCTGGTCGCGCAGGCCGGTATCGCCGCGTTCACCGAGTGGTTCCGGCACCCGGACGCGCCGCAGGCCATCTCCACCGATGTGTTCGGGACCGCTCCGCGTGAGCTGACCCGGGCCATCACCCTCCGGCAGACCGTCGAGATGGTGCGCACCACCATCGAGGTCATGGAGTCCGCCATCGACGAGGTCGCCGCCCCCGGCGACGAGTCCGTGCTGCGCGAGGCGCTTCTCGTGTACGCCCGGGAGATCGCCTTCGCGACCGCCCAGGTGTACGCGCAGGCCGCCGAGGCGCGCGGCGCGTGGGACGCCCGGCTGGAGTCGCTGGTCGTGAACGCCGTGCTGAGCGGGGAAGCCGACGAGGGGGCCGTCAGCCGGGCCGCCGCCCTCGGGTGGAACTCGCCCGAGCATGTGTGTGTCGTCCTCGGGACAGCGCCCGACGGCGACAGTGAACTGACCGTCGAAGCCATTCGGCGGGCCGCGCGGCACGCCAAGCTCCAGGTGCTCACCGGGGTGCTCGGGGACCGGCTCGTCGTCATCGCCGGCGGTAGCGACAATCCGCTCGCCGTGGCCAAGTCGCTGATCGGGCCTTATGCGGCCGGCCCCGTCGTGGCCGGGCCCATCGTGCCCGATCTGCTCGCCGCCACCCGGTCCGCGCAGGCCGCCGCCGCCGGGCTCAAGGCGTGCTCCGCCTGGCAGGACGCCCCGCGCCCGGTACTGGCGGACGACCTGCTTCCGGAACGCGCGATGGCCGGTGACCCCGGCGCCCGGGACCAGTTGGTGGAGGAGATCTACAGACCGCTGGAGGAGGCCGGGTCCGCGCTCCTGGAGACGCTCAGTGTCTATCTGGAACAGGCGAGCAGCCTCGAAGGTGCCGCGCGGATGCTGTTCGTCCATCCCAACACCGTGCGCTACCGGCTTCGACGTGTGACTGACGTCACCGGCTGGTCGCCGTCGGATGTACGGTCGGCGTTCACGCTGCGGATCGCGCTGATCCTGGGACGTCTGGCCGATGGAGATCCCCAGAACTAGCCTTTTGTCGGGGCTCCACAAAACCCCTTCCTGTTCTTCGTCCCTGTCCCCACGGGCGGCCGTGCCCGTCCCCAAGAGAGAGTGTGAGAGTGCTCGTACTCGTCGCTCCCGGCCAGGGCGCCCAGACGCCCGGCTTCCTGACCCCCTGGCTCGACCTCCCCGGTGTCGAGGACCGTCTGCGTGCCCTCTCGGCCGCCGCCGACCTCGACCTGGTGCACTACGGCACCGACGCCGACGCGGACGAGATCCGTGACACCGCCGTCGCCCAGCCGCTGCTCGTCGCCGCCGGACTGGTCTCCGCAGCCGCCCTCGGCGACGTGACGCCGGGTGCTGTCGCCGGTCACAGCGTCGGCGAGATCACCGCCGCCGTCCTCGCGGGCGTCCTGGACGACACCGCCGCCCTGACCCTCGTACGCAAGCGCGGTCTGGCGATGGCCGAGGCCGCCGCGATCACCCCGACCGGGATGTCCGCGCTGCTCGGCGGCGACCCGGACACCACGGTCGCGCACCTGGAGAAGCTGGGCCTGACCCCGGCGAACGTGAACGGCGCGGGCCAGATCGTGGCCGCCGGCACGCTGGAGCAGCTCGCCGCCCTGGAGGCCGACAAGCCCGAGGGCGTGCGACGGGTCGTGGCGCTGAAGGTGGCCGGCGCGTTCCACACGCGGCACATGGGCCCGGCGGTCGACACGCTCGCCAAGGCCGCGCAGGAACTGACGCCCGGCGACCCGACGATCACGTACGTCTCGAACAAGGACGGCCAGGCCGTCGCCACCGGTGCCGAGGTGCTGGAGCGGCTGGTCGGCCAGGTCGCCAACCCGGTCCGCTGGGACCTGTGCATGGAGACCTTCAAGGAGCTCGGCGTCACCGCGCTCCTGGAGCTGTCCCCCGGCGGCACCCTGACCGGCCTCGCCAAGCGCGCCCTGCCCGGCGTGAAGACGCTGGCCCTGAAGACCCCGGACGACCTCGACGCGGCCCGCGAGCTCATCGCCGAGCACGCCAACGCCTGAAGAAGGAGCCGTAGGAACATGTCGACGAAGATCAAGCCGAGCAAGGGCGCACCGTACGCGCGCATCCTCGGCGTGGGCGGCTACCGTCCGGTCCGTGTCGTCCCGAACGAGGTGATCCTGGAGACGATCGACTCGTCCGACGAGTGGATCCGCTCGCGCTCGGGCATCGAGACCCGGCACTGGGCGAACGACGAGGAGACCGTCGCCGCGATGTCCATCGAGGCGTCCGGCAAGGCGATCGCGGACGCGGGGATCACCGCCGAGCAGATCGGCGGCGTGATCGTCTCCACGGTCTCGCACTTCAAGCAGACCCCGGCCGTGGCGACGGAGATCGCCGACAAGCTGGGCACGAACAAGGCCGCCGCGTTCGACATCTCGGCGGGCTGCGCGGGCTTCGGCTACGGCCTCACCCTCGCCAAGGGCATGATCGTCGAGGGCAGCGCCGAGTACGTGCTGGTCATCGGCGTGGAGCGGCTGTCCGACCTGACCGACCTGGAGGACCGCGCGACGGCCTTCCTGTTCGGTGACGGCGCGGGCGCGGTCGTGGTGGGCCCCGCGAAGGAGCCGCACATCGGTCCGACCGTGTGGGGCTCGGAGGGCGACAAGTCCGACACCATCAAGCAGACCGTGCCGTGGACCGAGTACGACAGCACGGGCAAGTTCCCTGCGATCACGCAGGAGGGCCAGGCGGTGTTCCGCTGGGCCGTGTTCGAGATGGCGAAGGTCGCCCAGCAGGCGCTGGACGCGGCCGGGATCACCCCGGACGACCTGGATGTCTTCATTCCCCACCAGGCCAACGAGCGGATCATCGACTCGATGGTGAAGACGCTGAAACTGCCGGAGCACGTCACGGTCGCGCGTGACGTACGCACCACCGGCAACACCTCGGCCGCCTCGATCCCGCTCGCTATGGAGCGGCTTCTGGCGACCGGCGAGGCCAAGAGCGGCGACACCGCGCTCGTCATCGGCTTCGGGGCGGGTCTCGTGTACGCCGCGACGGTCGTTACCCTCCCCTAGGCACTCCGTGCCGGATCATCATCGGATCCGGTACGGCTGTACTCACCCGCCGCTGCCGCGGCGGGCAACGCCACACCCTCTGGATCACAAAGAAGGAGCGCCTGACATGGCCGCCACTCAGGAAGAGATCGTCGCCGGTCTCGCCGACATCGTGAACGAGATCGCCGGCATCCCGGTTGAGGACGTCCAGCTGGACAAGTCCTTCACCGACGACCTGGACGTCGACTCGCTGTCCATGGTCGAGGTCGTCGTCGCCGCCGAAGAGCGCTTCGACGTCAAGATCCCCGACGAGGACGTCAAGAACCTCAAGACGGTCGGCGACGCGACCGACTACATCCTCAAGCACCAGGCCTGAGCCACCTCTTAGGCCCGGTCCAGCTGGCCCGAGCCGCCTCATAGGCCCGGGCCCACCTGGCCGAGCCGCCCCACAGGCCCGGCTGCATGGCCCCGCCACCCGGCGGTGGCGCCGCTTAATCCTCGTACCGTTGGAGAAAGAATTCCCGTGAGCCCGACCAATCGCACCGTGGTCGTCACCGGTATCGGCGCAACCACACCGCTGGGTGGCGACGCAGCCTCGACCTGGGAAGGCATGATCGCCGGCAAGTCCGGCGTGAAGCCCCTGGAGCAGGAGTGGGCCGCCGAGCAGGCCGTCCGTATCGCCGCGCCGGCCGCCGTGGACCCCTCCGAGGTCATCCCGCGTCCGCAGGCCCGCCGTCTGGACCGCTCGGCGCAGTTCGCGCTGATCGCGGCCAAGGAGGCGTGGGCGGACGCCGGTTTCACCGACAAGGCCGGTGAGGACCCGGCGGTCGACCCCGACCGGCTGGGCACCGTCATCGCCTCCGGCATCGGCGGTGTGACGACCCTGCTCGACCAGTACGACGTGCTGAAGGAGAAGGGCGTCCGCCGCGTCTCCCCGCACACCGTCCCCATGCTGATGCCGAACGGCCCGTCCGCCAACGTGGGTCTGCTCGTGGGCGCCCGCGCGGGCGTGCACACGCCGGTCTCCGCGTGCGCCTCCGGCGCCGAGGCCATCGGCTACGCCATCGAGATGATCCGCACCGGCCGCGCCGACGTCGTCGTCGCGGGTGGCACGGAGGCGGCGATCCACCCGCTGCCCATCGCCGCGTTCGGCAACATGATGGCGATGTCCAAGAACAACGACGACCCGCAGGGCGCCTCGCGTCCCTACGACACCGGCCGCGACGGCTTCGTCCTCGGCGAGGGCGCGGGCGTCCTCGTCCTGGAGTCCGCCGAGCACGCCGCGAAGCGCGGTGCCCGGGTGTACGCCGAGGCGGTCGGGCAGGGTATCTCCGCCGACGGCCACGACATCGTGCAGCCGGAGCCGGAGGGGCGTGGCATCTCGCAGGCCCTGCGGAACCTGATGGACAACACCGACCTCGACGCGGCGGAGATCGTGCACGTGAACGCGCACGCGACGTCCACGCCGGCGGGTGACGTGGCCGAACTCAAGGCGTTGCGCAAGGTGTTCGGTGACGACGCGGACCACATGGCTGTCTCGGCCACGAAGTCCATGACCGGGCATCTGCTGGGTGGTGCGGGTGGCGTTGAGTCGGTTGCCACCGTGCTCGCGCTGTACAACCGGATCGCGCCGCCGACCATCAATGTCGAGAACCTCGACCCGGAGGCTGAGGCCAACGCGGATGTTGTTCGCGGGGAGGCTCGGAAGCTTCCTGTTGAGGGGCGGATCGCTGCCCTGAACGACTCGTTCGGGTTTGGTGGGCACAACGTGGTGTTGGCGTTCCGGACGGTCTGAGGCGTTTGCTGAACGATGTGTGGCCCGCCCCCTGGGTTTTGGGGAGCGGGCCACATGTCGTTTGTCGGCTTGCGGCCGGTGGGGGCTGGTCGCGCAGTTCCCCGCGCCCCTGAGGGAATCGCCCCTGACCGTGTTTTTCAGACCACCTGGTGAAGCCAGCGCACGGGGGCGCCTTCGCCCGCGTATCTGAACGGCTCCAGCTCGTCGTCCCAGGGCTTGCCGAGGAGCTTGGCGATCTCCGCTTCCAGGTCTGTCTCGCCCTGCTGAGACCTCGTAAGCGCCGCGCGTAGGCGGTCCTCCGGGATGAGGATGTCGCCGTGGATGCCGGTTACCGCGTGGAAGATGCCCAGTTCGGGGGTGCAGCTGTAGCGCTCGCCCTCGGCTGTGGGGTTGGGCTCGGCGGTGACCTCGAAGCGGAGGAGGTGCCAGCCGCGCAGGGCTGAGGCGAGTTTGGAGGCGGTGCCCGCCTCGGCCTTCCAAGAAAATTCGGAGCGCCAGGTTCCGGGGGCGGCGGGCTGTCGGATCCAGTCGAGGCTGACGCGTGTGCCGAGCACCCCGGCCACGGCCCACTCGACGTGCGGGCACAGCGCGCGCGGCGCGGAGTGCACGTACAGAACTCCACGTGTCGTCACCGGGACCTCCGGACAGAGCGGGGCATCTTGCTGACTGGCGAACGGCGGCGGCAGGGCAGCCACGTTGAGGGCGAGGCTACCGTGCGGCGGCGCGCGGAGTGTGACGTACCGTCCCTCCCGGTGCCAGGAAACGCCGCCATTCACCCATGGGGACGCTTGTACGGGGGTGAGCCGTTGCATCGCACACGTTCGGGAACCCTCGCGCGTTGTTATGGGTTGAGATGTGACACGACACCAAGGGGCTGGGCCAGGGCATGCGAATCCGACGTCACCGTTCACGGGCCGCGCTAGCCGTCGTGGCGGCGGCCGTCCTGGGAGCCGCCGGCTGCGACTCCGGCGGGGGCGACTCGGCCGGCGCGCACAGCAAGAGCGGTACGGCGGCCAAGGCGAAGCCCTCCCCCGCCCCGGTGTGGGACAGCAGCCCGTCCTCGGTCGCGGCGGTCGGTGACTCCATCACCCGCGGTTTCGACGCCTGTTCGGTCCTGTCGGACTGCCCGGAGGTGTCCTGGGCGACGGGCAGTTCGGCCGCGGTCGACAGTCTCGCCGTACGGCTGCTGGGGAAGACGGGCGCGGCGGAGCGCAGTTGGAACTACGCGGAGACCGGGGCGCGGATGGCCGACCTGCCCGCGCAGATCGGCCAGGCGGTCGCACGCGAGCCGCAGTTGGTCACGGTGATGGTGGGGGCCAATGACGCCTGCCGGGCCTCGACCTCGGCGATGACCTCCGTCGCGGACTTCCGCGCCGAGTTCGAGACCTCGTTGAAGACGCTGCGCCGGGCACTGCCGAAGACGCAGGTCTACGTCGCGAGCGTGCCGAATCTCAAGCGGCTCTGGTCGCAGGGGCGGACGAACCCGTTGGGCAAGGAGATCTGGAAGCTGGGCATCTGCCCTTCGATGCTGGCCGACGCGGACGCACTGGACTCGGCGGCGACGGAGCGGCGCGACACCGTGCTGGACCGGGTGGAGTCGTACAACAAGGTGCTTGAGCAGGTGTGCGCGACGGACGAGCGGTGCCGGTTCGACGGGGGCGCGGTCTACGACTTCCGGTTCGGCACGGACCAGTTGAGCCACTGGGACTGGTTCCACCCGAGCACGGACGGTCAGGCGCGGCTCGCCGAGATCGCCTACCGTCGCGTCATCGCGCGCACACCCGTGACCTAGGGTTTCCCTCATGAGCGAACTTTTCGGCACCCTGCCCGACGGCACGCCGGTGCACCGCTGGACGTTGGAGCGGGCCGGTGTGCGGGTGCGGGTGCTGTCGTACGGCGGGATCGTGCAGTCGGTGGAGGTGCCGGACCGGGACGGGCACGCGGCGGACGTGGTGCTCGGGTTCGCGGATCTGGACGGCTGTCTCGCCCATCCCGAGCCGTATCTCGGCGCGTTGGTGGGGCGGTACGCGAACCGCATCGCGGGCGGCCGTTTCCCGCTGGAGGGCGTCACGTACTCGCTGGCGCAGAACAACGCGCCCAACTCCCTGCACGGCGGCGAGCGCGGCTTCGACAAGCGGGTGTGGGACGTCGAACCCATCGAGCACGGGCTGCGGCTCAGCCGGGTCAGCGCGCACGGCGAGGAGGGCTTCCCGGGGCGGCTCGTCGTCTCGGCGACGTACACGCTGGACGAGTCGGGCGCGCTGCGCCTCGGCTACGAGGCGACGACGGACGCGCCGACCGTCGTGAACCTCACGAATCACAGCTACTTCGATCTGAGCGGCGCGGGCAGCACGGGCGGCCCGGGTGGTCATGAACTCCGGCTCGCCGCCTCGCGGTTCACGCCGGTCGACGGCGATCTGATCCCGACCGGTGCGCTCGACGAGGTGGCGGGCACGCGCTTCGACTTCCGGGAGGCGCGGAAGGTGGGCTCCGGCTACGACCACAACTTCGTGCTGGACAAGGGTGTGACGCCGGCCGCCGTCGAGATCGCCGAGCTGTACGACCCGGCGTCCGGGCGGGTGTTGACGGTGGCGACGACCGAGCCCGGCATCCAGCTCTACACCGGTGAGCACCTGACCGACCCGTTCGCCCCGGGCGCCGGGATCGCCCTGGAGACCCAGCACTTCCCGGACTCCCCCAACCGGCCCGAGTTCCCGAGCACGGAACTGCGCCCGGGCGACATCTACCGCTCGGAGACGGTGTACGGCTTCTCGGCCCGCTGAGTCGGTCGCCCGGGCAAGAATGAGCCCCGGTCCAGGGGTCAGGTCCCGGACCGGGGCTGTCTGAGGGGGACGGCGTCCCGGGTCAGACGTTAATCGTCGTCGCGACCCTGCGGTCGGTGATCGAGCGCCCGGCCTGGATCTCGTACGAACCCTTTACAAATGCCCACGCGTTCGCCGTCTCATCCCAGATCTCGAAAGATCGGCGCGGAAGTTCGACGACCACGTCGACGCTCTCGCCGGGCCCGGCCTCGACCCCGGCGAATCCGGCCAGCCAGCGGGCGGGACGCTCCGGAGCGGTGACCGTGTCGGTGTCGGTGGGGGCGAGATAGACCTGGACGACCTCACGGCCGTGCCGGACACCGGAGTTGGTGATCCGGACGGTCACACTCGTGCCCTCCGCCTCGATCGATTCATAGCTCCAGTCGGTGTAACCGAGGCCGTGCCCGAAGGGGTACGACGGGGTACGGCCCTCCTTCTCCCAGGCGCGGTAGCCGATGAAGACGCCCTCGGTGTACGGGAGTTCGCCGTTGTCCGGGACGACCTGGGTGACGGGGGCGTCGGTGAGGGAGCCCCAGGTGGTGGGGAGCCGGCCGCCGGGTTCGTGGCTGCCGGTGAGGACGTCGGCGAGGGCCGCGCCGCCCTCCTGGCCGGGGAACCAGCCGAGCAGGACGGCGGCGACCTCGTCGCGCCAGGGCAGTTCGACCGGGGAGCCGGAGTTGACGATCACGACGGTGTTCGGGTTGGCGGCGGCGACCGCGTGCACCAAGTCGTCCTGCCGCCCGGGGAGTTGGAGGTCCGTGCGGTCGTAGCCCTCGGACTCGACGCGTTCGGTGGTGGCGACCACGACGACGGCGGTGTCTGCGGTGCGCGCCAACTCGACGGCCTCGGCGATGAGTTCGTCGGGGTCGCGCTGCGGTTCCTGGTGGACGAGCGAGAAGCCGATGACCTTGAGGTCGCGGTTCTCGGAGAAGCTCACGACGTAGGTCAGGGAGACCTCGACCGGGGTGCCGGCGGTGAGGTCGACGCGGGCGCGGGGTGCGGGGGCGCCGAAGAAGGAGCTGAACGGGTCGTCCTTGAGCGGGCGTTGGACGTCGTCGTAGTACGTCGTGCCGTCGACGGTGAGAGTGAAGGCGCCCAATCCCTTGATGCCGAAGGTGTGTCGGCCGCTGTCGCGCGGGGTGAAGGTGCCGGCGAGTTCGACGGTGTGGAGGGTGTCGTGGGTGACGCCCTCGGGGAGGTCGGCGCCCATCCACCGGAGCTGTCCGCTGGGCGCGGAGGCGGTGCCGATGACCTGGCCCGCCGCGTCCCGGCAGATCGCGCGCAGCTCGAACCCCTTGTCGGCGTCGGCGAGTTCGGTGTTCGGGTCGGCGCCGACGGCGTAGCTGAGGGTGCCTTCGGGGAGGGCGGCGGTGAGGCCGTCGAGCGGGGAGACGGTGTGGGGCGGGAAGACGATGGCGGAGCCGCCGCCGAGGACGCGGGCGTCGCGGGCGGCGGCGCCGAGGAGCGCGACGGTGCCGTTCGGCTTCAGCGGGAGGGCGTCGTTCTCGTTCCGGGCGAGGACGAAGGAGCGGCGGGCGATCTCGCGGGCGAGGGCCTCGCCGTCGACAGGGGACGGGAGTTGAGCTTCGGAGACGACGGGTTCGGCGCCGTCCAGGATGCCGACGCGGGCGGCGAGCCGCAGCACGTTCCGTACGGCGGTGTCGACGGTGGCCTCCTCGACCTCGCCGTCGCGCACGGCCCGGGCGAGGGCCTCGCCGTAGACGGTCTTCGGGCCGGGCATGGCGACGTCGAGGCCGCCCTCGATGGCGCCGACGGTGGAGCGGGCGGCGGTCCAGTCGGAGACGTTGAAGCCGTCGAAGCCCCATTCGCCGCGCAGGATCTCGTTCACCAGGTACCGGTGCTCGGTCATCGTCGTGCCGTTGACCCTGTTGTAGGCGGTCATGATGCCCCAGGGGTGGGCGTTCTCGACGATGAGTTCGAAGGGGGCCAAGTACAGCTCGCGCAGGGCGCGTCGGGAGATCAGGTTGTCGACGGTGAAGCGGTCGGTCTCGGCGTCGTTGGCGACGAAGTGCTTGACGGTGGTGCCGACTCCGCCTGCCTGTACGCCTGTTACGTACCCGACGCCGATCCGCCCCGTGAGGTACGGGTCCTCGCTGTACGCCTCGAAGTGCCGTCCGCCGAGCGGGGAGCGGTGGAGGTTGACGGTAGGGGCGAGGAGGACGTGAACACCCTTGCGGCGGGCCTCCTGGGCGAGCAACACACCTGCCCGGTGGGCGAGTTCGGGGTCCCAGGTGGCGGCGAGGGCGGTGGGGGACGGCAGTGCGACGGACGGATCGTCGGCGGTCCAGCGCACACCCCGGACGCCGATCGGGCCGTCGGACATGACGAGCGACTTCAGGCCGATCTCCGGGAGCGCGGGCAACGACCACATGTCCTGCCCGGCGAGCAGCCGCGCCTTGGCATCCAGGTCGAGCTTGCCGAGGGCCGCCTCGACGACCGCGTCGACCGCTTCGACCGCGTCGACCGCTTCGACCGCTTCGACCGCTTCGACCGCTTCGACCGCTTTACGGGGTCCCGCCATCCCGGTGCCTCCTCGCTGAGTCCGTGTGGTGCCGTGCCTCCATCGTGCATCGGTTACCTGTAGAGCGGTAGGTTTCGTAATCTTGCTGTTACGTGAACGATCGCCGGGTGTCGTACGGTGACGCCATGAACGCCACGAACTCCAGGACCCGGCGCGAGGAACGACGCGCCGAGATCGTGCGGGCGGCCCTGGAGGTGATCGCCGAACGCGGCTACCGGGGCGCGAGCCTGGCGGCGGTGGCGGAGCGGGTCGGCCTGACCCAGCAGGGGCTGCTGCACTACTTCCCCACGAAGGACACGCTGCTCGTCGCCGTCCTGGAGGAGCGGGACCAGTGGGACGCCGTACCCGACAGCCGGTGGCGGGTCGACCTGCTGGCCTCCCTGGTCGAGTACAACGCGATGCGGCCCGGGATCATCCAGACCTTCTCGGCCCTCCTCGGCGAGAGCGTGACGGAGGGTCATCCGGCGCGGGACTACTTCACCGAGCGGTACGTCCGCGTCCGGGCGAACATGGCGGGGGTGCTGCGCGCCGAGTACGGCGACCGCCTGCCGAACGGCCTGACGCCCGAGCGGGCGGCTCCGCTGCTGGTCGCGGTGATGGACGGGTTGCAGTACCAGTGGCTGCTGGACCCGGAGTCGGTGGACATGCCGGGGGCGTTCAGGGACTTCCTGGCACTGCTGGGCGAGGGGTGAGTCGAGGGCCGACGCCCGAGGTCGTGAACTCGCCTGCTACTGACGCCAGATGACGGCCAGCGTCTTGCTCACCACACACACGAGGGCGAGGACGAGGGCCCAGTCGTAAGCACCCGCAAGACCCAGCGCGGCAACCCCGACCCCGAACCACACCACCTCGAACCCGACCCGCCCGGCGCCCCGCACCTTGTACTTGGCTTTGGGCGACCCGCACAGCCCCCACACCACGGCAAGCACGACGGGCCCACCGACCCCGAGCAGCCAGGTCAGCGGCGTGGCGAGGTCCCGCGTGAACCCCCAGTAGCCGACGGCCACGAGGACGCCGACCTCGATGGCGAAGAGAACACCGAGGTTCGCCGCCTTGGCCGTGTCCACTGGCTTCACTGCCTTCGCTGCCGTCATGGGCGGCAGTATGGCGTGGAGAGGATCAACCTGTCGCGGGTGCGACGGCCACGACTTCGGATCATCCCTCGCACCCGTGGCGTAGACCACTCCCGTCACGCGATACTGCGGCCGTCCGGCACCGCACCCCACTGCGAACGGAAGGCCTCAACCACCTTGAACGCCATACGAGTTCGGACCAGCATCCTCGGACTGGCCCTGCTGGCCGGTTTCTCCGCCCCCAGTACCGGGGCGGCGGCCGACACCACCCTGTCCCCGACCGTCGAGGAGCAACGGCTCGACAAGGCGGTCCCCCAGGAGATCCTCGAACACTCCGGATTCGACACCGTGGCGCCGGAGTTCACCCACGCGCTCGAAGGGGCGCGCAGTTACGCGCAGGCGCGGCGCATCGTCGTGGACGAGGGGACCGCGTTGTGGCGGCGGGCCGTGGCGCGGGCTCAGGGGCGGGGGGATGCCGGTGGGGATCTGAGTCGGGATGATGACCGGCCGTTGTACTGGGCCCGGTTGGGGATGACTCGGGAAGTACGGGGGTGGGAGCCCGGGTTCGGAATCAGTGAGGGGCAACGGGCTTCCCTGCTCTCCGAGTTGGAGATGTCCTCGCGCGGGCAGAGCAGCATTCGGTATCCGCACGAGAAGGGGGTCAAGCGGATTCTCGTGACCGGGTTCGACCCCTTCACGCTCGACGCGGACATCCGGATCTCCAATCCGTCCGGGGCCACCGCGCTCGCGCTCGACGGCACGGTGATCCGGACCGCGGACGGGCCGGCGCGGATCGAGACGGCCATGTTCCCGGTGCGGTGGGCGGACTTCGCGGAGGGGAGCGTGGAGCGGGCCCTGCGGCCGTATCTGCCGAAGGTGGATCTGTTCACGACCGTGAGTCAGGGACGGGTGGGCCGGTTCGACGTCGAGCGGACCAACGGGGCCTGGCGGGGCGGGTATCCGGACAACGACAACGTGTCGAAGACCGAGACCGTACCCGTCACCGACCCGGCCTCACAGCCGCAGTGGACGTCAACGACCCTGCCGTACAAGGCGATTGTGGCCGCGGACACGGGGCGGTTCCCCGTCTACGACCACACCGAGGTGACCGAGATCCCGGCGGGCGCGACCGCTCCTGTCGTACGGCCGGACGGGCCCACCGCGGGGTCCACGGCCCGCGCCGGGGGCGGCGGCAACTATCTCTCCAACGAGATCGCCTACCGCGCCACGCTGCTACGGGACCGGCTCGGGCTGCACGATGCGCTGCCGGGCGGGCATATCCACACGCCGGTGCTTCAGTTCGGGGCGGGGAACACGGACCCGGCGACCGGCACGATCACCGATCCGGACTTCGTGCGGAACCGGGTGGACATCATCGCGCAGGTGAAGGCGATGGTGACGGTGGCGTTGGAGGCATCACTCGCCGACTGACGCCGGCCCGACGTCCGCGTCCCCTTCCTGGTCCCCCTCCCCGGTCTCCTCCCCCAACAGTTCCCGCGCCATCATCGTCGCCCCCGCCACCGCCCCCGGCATCAGGAACACCGCGACGAACGGGACCAGGAAGGAGAGGCCGAGGGGGGTGCCGAAGCCCCAGATCAGGGTCTTGCGGGAGCGGAGGAGGGTGAGGCGGGCGCGGAGGTCGATGCCCCGGCGCTGGAGGGCGACCGCCGTCAGCTCCTCCGTGAGGAAGAAACCGGTGACGAAGAAGCCGATCACCGGGATCACCGTCTGACCGATGAACGGGACGAAGCCCAGGGCGAAGAGCAGGACACCCCACAGCACCGCGCGGACCAGGATGCGGAGGCTGTCGCGGGCCGAGATCCACAGTTCGCGCCAGAGCGGAAGGCCCGATTCGGGGGCCGTGCCGTCCGGGGAGACGTCCCGGTCGACCTTCTCGGAGAGCGTCTCGTAGAACGGCTGACCGATGAGGAGCGTGACGGCCGTGAACGTCAACACCGAGAGCAGCAGGGCCAGTACGAACAGCACCGCCGTGAGGAACCCGCGGAACAGGCCCTGCCACGGGCTCGACCAGTCGTCCGCGAAGGGCGTCGACCAGGAGACGAAGTCCTGGCCCCAGAGCGCCAGCGCGACCAGCGCCGCCACGTACAGGACCAGCGTGATCAGGCCGGGAATCAGCCCGAAACCGTAGTGCCTCCCGTGCCGCGCCATCCAGCGCTGGCCCTTCAGGAGATAGCCGAATCCCGCGCCAAGATCATGCATAGGGTGAACTTTACTCAGCGTCAGCGCTATGTGGTCGACACCGCCACCACAACCCCCCGGTCCGCCGCCGGCGACACCGCCGCCGTCACCCGTACCGCCGTCGCCCGGGCCACCCGGCCCGCGCGGGAGGTCGCCGCGAGGAGGGCCGGCTGGACGCGTTCCAGGGCGGAGACCAGGAGTTCCTCGCCGGCGACCAGGACCGGGCCGGCCACCTTCGTGGTCGCCGCCGCGGCCTCCGTGAGGTCGGCGAGGGGCGGGAGGGCGGCCCGGATCACGTTCGCGCCCGCGGTCGCCGCCCGTTGCGCGAGGGCGACCTGGAACGGCAGCAGCGGAGCCAGCGCCGCCGTCAACGCCTCGGCCACGCGCCGGAGTTCGGGCGAGGCGTCGGTCAGGGTGTCGGCCAGCGCGCGGATCAGCGGGGTGAGGGCCAGCAGCACGCCCGCGGCCACGCCCGCCGCCGCGGGCAACAGCGGGGACGCCGCCTCGACCAGGTCTCCGAGTGCCGTGGCGAACTCCTCGACCGCCGGTTCCACCGCGTCCAGGACGGGCAGCAGGCTGTCGCCGAGCACGGTCAGCAGCGCCTGCGCCGGTGCGCTCACCGGGTGCACGGCCAGCGGGGCGCCGGTCGTGCCGAGCTGGGTCAGGGTGTCGACGATGCGGTAGAACGCCTCCTGGGCCTGCGGCGACGCGCTCGCCTCGGCCAGTTCGGCGGTGGTCTCGCGCAGCACCCGTAGCGCCTCCGCGCCCGAACCGTCCCGTGGATCAAGGGTGTTGATCGCGATCCTGGTGATGTTCCCGGCCGTGTCCAGGAGTTGGCCGGTGATGTCGGTGGTGCTGCGGGCCATGCGCAGCACCTCGTCCCTGCTGGGGAGCGAAGGAATCGTTGCCATGGGACCTGGGACCTCCTCGCCGTACGCAGTCGTGCGCAGCGGTACGTGGACGAACACGACCATGCCCAACCGGCCGCGTCCGCTGCCCGGTACCGGTGACCTCTCCTCAGCATGCCCCCTCCCCGGCCCCGTGAATGCGCCATACGGGGCATCGACGACACCGACAACTTCCTGTTCACCGTTGAGTCGAACAGGTGCGGCTCGCCGTACCGATCTCTGGAACCAAAGAGGAGGTACGCGTGCGCACCATTGCCAGAGCCGTCCCCCCGAGACCCGTTCTGCTCACCGCCGTCGCCCTGACCACCGCCGCCGGTTCGCTCCTGCTCCAACCTCGCGTCGCGGGCGCCGACCCCCGCCCCGCCACCCGTGAGGGCTCCGGCCCCGACCGTCACGCCGGCCTCGCCCCGGCCGCCGCCGCCCGCCGCGCCCTCACCGCCACCGTCCCGCGTACCGACGCCCGCCTCGGCTACCCCCGCCGCCAGGTCCTCTCCCCCGATCCGACGAACCCCGCCGACACCTCCCTCAAGCTCGGCCTGACCCCATACCACGCCCTCGCGCCACGCCTGAACTCCCTTCAGCGGCTGGGCGACCGGGTGAGTGTCGAGGTCGCGGGCGTCTCGGCCGGCGGGCACCGGCTCTACCTCGTCACGGTCACCACCCCGGAGACCGCCGACCGGGCCACCGCCCAGGAACGGATGCGCGAGCTCATCGAGAACGCGCCCGCCACCGCCGCCAAGTCCCCGGAGATCAAGGCCGGTTACAAGACCCCGGTGCTCTTCGACAACAACATCCACGGCGACGAACGCGAGGGCACCGACGCCTCCCTCGACCTCATCCAGCAGCTCGCCACCGCCAACGACGCGCAGACCAAAGACCTGTTGGCGCACAGCCGCCTCTACTTCAACATCACGGCGAACCCCGACGGCCGTATCGCGGGCACCCGCGCGAACGCCAACGGCTTCGATCTGAACCGGGACTTGATCACCGCCTCGCAGCCCGAGGCCCGCGCGATCCGCGCGCTCACGATCGACAAACAGCCCGCCGTCCTGCTCGACCTGCACGGTTACGTCAACGGCACCCTCATCGAGCCGACCACTCCCCCGCACGGCGAGAACTACGAGTACGACCTCTTCCTCAAGAACACCTACGCCAACGCCCTCGGCATGGAGACCGCGGTCAACGGCCTGGGCTACACACCGGCCAAGGACGGCGTCTCGCCCGCCCAGATCCCCTTCCGGGACCAGGCGGAGGGCTGGGACGACTGGCCCCCGGTCTTCACCCCGCAGTACGCGGCCTTCCAGGGCGCGGTGGCCGCCCACACGGTCGAGATCCCGCTCCAGGTCGACAACTCGGCCTACGACACCCTCCCCACCGCCGAGTTGCACCGCCGCGCCGCGGTCAACGTGGCCGTCGCGGGCGCGGCCATGCGCGCGACCCTCGACTTCGCCCGGTCCCACCGGACTTCCCTCATCGCCGACCAGATCGAGATGTTCCGGCGGGGCGCGGCGGGCGCCGAGCAAGTACCCGTGTCGGCGCGGACCGTCCCGGGGGTCCCGGGCATCGGCCCCGAGGACGTCTACACGACCGAATTCCCCCGCGCCTACACCATTGCGGCCGACACCGCGGGCGCCCGCCTCGTCGCGCATCTCATCGCCGACGACGTCCGCGTGCTACGCGCGGCGAACGGCCCGTACGTCGTCGACATGCACCAGTCCAAACGCGGCCTGGCGAACGCCCTGTTGGCCGACGGCCGTGACATCAGCGACAAGGTGACGGCGATGTACGACATCTCGGCCTGGAGCCTGGGCCGGCTGTGGGGCGCCACGGTCGAACCCGCCCCCGGCCTCCCCGCCACGCCCCTCACCACCGTCTCCGCCCCCTCTCCCGTCGCCCATGTCGCCCCGCACGGCGGCCTCCGGCTGCGCCTCACCGACCCGGCCGAGTTCGCGGCCCTCAACTCCCTTCTCCGACAGGGGATTCCGGTACGACGGGCGGTGGACGGCAGCGCGATCGTGCCGGACACGCCCTCGGCGCGGGCGGGGGCGACCACGGCCGCTCAGGCGTACGACGTGGCGTTCGAGGCCACAACCCTCGCCGGTGTCACGGCACTTCACCCCGTCCGCGTCGCCGCCGCCGTCACCCCGGGTGAGCTGTTCGCGCTGCGGGAGATGGGCTTCGACGTCACACCCGTGTCGACGGACGTCCTGAACGCCGGCTTCGACTGGTCGAAGGCCGATGTGCTGTTCGTGTCCACGGAGTTGGAGTACGGCGACCTGACCCCGACCGCCCGCACGGCACTGGACACCTTCCTCTCCGCCGGGCACGGACTCGTCGGCCGGGGCGTCACCGGCGCCGCGTTCGCCTCCGCGACCGGACTGCTGAAGGCCACGCCCGTCGAGGGCACCGAGGAGGCCAACGGCGTTGTGCGGGTGGTGAATTCGGGCCCGGTCACGACGGACGCCCCGCCCTACGGCTTCGTCTACGCACCGGTGTGGTTCACCGGACTCGGACCCACGGTCCGCGTCGAGCAGTCGTACGCGACCGGGAATCCGCTCCTCGCCGGGCACTGGCGGACGCGGGCCGACGGCTCCGGCGGTCCCGCGGACGCGGCGGGGCGGCCCTCGGTCGTCAGTGACACGCGAGCTGTCCTGTTCGGTACGGAGCCCCTCTTCCGGGATCATCCCAAGGGGGAACTCCCGCAGGTCGGACGGGCGTTGTTCACCATGGCACACACGAGCGACGGCACACGCGCACGGGCACACGCGAGCAGCGGATCAGTCGAGGAGAGCAGATGACCCAGGAGATCCACGGCACCGTAGCCGACGGCTTCGAGACGGTGCGGGAGGAGTTCGCCGCGATGGTGGCGGTCGAACGCGCCGATTATGAGGGCCAGTTGTGTGCATACGTACACGGCCGACGGGTCGTCGACCTGTGGGCGGGGCCACCTGGTACCGACGGCGACTCGCTCTATGGCGTGTTCTCGTCCACGAAGGGCGCCGCGCACCTCGTGGTGGCGCTCCTCGTGCAGGACGGCACGCTGGAGCTGGACCGCAAAGTGACGTACTACTGGCCGGAGTTCGCGTCCGAGGGGAAAGGCGCGCTGACACTGCGCGAGCTGCTCGCGCACCGGGCGGGTCTGGTCGGCACGGACACCGGGTTCACGCTCGACGAGCTGGCCGACGACCGGGCGGTGGCCGAACGCCTCGCCGACCAGCGGCCGTTCTGGCGCCCGGGCACGGTCTTCGGCTATCACGCCCTGGTGATCGGCGCGTTGACCGGCGAGATCGTACGGCGGGCCACGGGCCGTTCGCTCCGGGAGGTGCACGAGGAGAGAGTGCGGGCGCCGTACGGGCTGGATTTCTTCCTCGGGCTGCCGGCGGTGCACGAGCCCCGATTCCGCACCGTCCAGCCGCAGTTGCTGACCCCGGAGCAGGAGGAGGCGCGTGCGGCGGAGCCGGCCGGGCCGCACAGTCTCGCCGCGATCGCGTTCAACGAGCACGCGGCACAGCCGACCGTCCTGGAGTCGCTGCCGAACGAACGGGTGATCCGGGCGAAGGGGCCCGCCTCGGTCGGCGGGGTGGCGTCGGCGCGCGGTCTCGCCGGGCTGTACGCGGCGGCGATCAGCGAGGTCGACGACCGGGCCGCGCTGTTGAAGCCGGACACGGCGGCGGAGTTCGGGCAGCTGCACTCCGTCGGGTACGACGTGGTGACCGGCACGCACCGGGCGTACGGCCTGGGTTTCCAGGCGACCGCGGACGCCTGGTACCCGTTCCTGGGCGCCGGCACGATCGGCCACAGCGGCGCGGCCGGCTCCCAGGCCTTCGCCGACCCCCGCAGCGGCCTGGCCTACGGCTACACCCGGCGCCGCTTCGCCTTCCCGGGCGGGGCGGCCCTGGAGAACGAGGGGTTGGTACGGGCGGTGCACAGCGCGGCGCTGGCTCAGTGACATCCGCTCGGTGACGGACGGAGGCCGCACCCCACGTCCAGGGGTGCGGCCTCGTCGCGGAAACGTCCCGCGTCAGAGCTTGACGATCATCTTGCCGGTGTTCTCGCCCCGCAGCTGACCGAGGAACGCCTCCAGGTTGTTCTCGATGCCCTCGACGACCGTCTCGCGGTACTTCAGTTCGCCGGAGGCCACCCACGCGCCGACCTCCCGGACGAACTGCGGCTGGAGGTCGTAGTGGTCGCCGACGAGGAAGCCCTCGATGCGGCCGCGGGTCTGGATGAGGCGGCCGAGGTTCTTCGGGCCGGGGGTGGGCTCGGTGTTGTTGTAGACCGAGATCATGCCGCAGATCGCGATGCGGCCGCGCTCGTTCAGGGAGCCGATCGCCGCTTCCAGGTGGTCGCCGCCGACGTTGTCGAAGTACACGTCGACGCCGTCCGGGGCGGCCTCGCGGAGCTGCTGGCCGACCGGGCCGTTCTTGTAGTTGAAGGCCGCGTCGAAGCCGTACTCCTCGACGAGGAGCTTGACCTTCTCGTCCGAGCCGGCGGAGCCGATGACCCGGGAGGCGCCCTTGAGCTTGGCGATCTGGCCGACCTGGCTGCCCACGGCACCCGCGGCGCCGGAGACGAAGACCGAGTCGCCCTCCTTGAAGGACGCGGTGCGCAGCAGGCCGGCGTAGGCGGTGAGGCCGGTCATGCCGAGGACGCCGAGGTAGGTGGAGAGCGGGGCGAGGTCGGGGTCGACCTTGACGGCGCCCTTGACGTCGATGGTCGCGTACTCGCGCCAGCCGCCGAAGTGCAGCACGTGGTCGCCGGCCGCGAAGCCCTCGGCGTTCGACTCGACGATCTCGCCGACCGCGCCGCCCTGCATGACCTTGCCGAGCTCGAAGGGGGCGGCGTACGACTTGCGGGCGCTCATGCGGCCACGCATGTACGGGTCGACCGACAGGTACTTGTTCCGCACCAGCACCTGACCCTCGGCCGGGGCCCGGGTCTCGGTCTCCACCAGGGCGAAGTCCTCGGGCTTCGGCCAGCCGACCGGGCGGCTGAGCAGGTGCCATTCGCGGTTGATCATCACAAGCGCCTTTCGTAGTGCGGGGGGCCGTGCGGGGTGACTCGCCTACTGCCAAATACTTCAGTACCTGAAACAACCATGCGCCTGAATATTTCATGATGTCAAGTAACGGGGTACTGTGAGTCCATGGCCACACCCGAAAAGACGCGCCGCTCCGACCCCGTGACCGTGGAGGTCGTCGAGCTGATCGGCGATGTCGTGGCGCGGTTCTACGCGGACTACGAGGAGGCGGCGGGCGACCACAGGCTGACCGGCGCACAGGCCAGGCTGCTCAGCCTGCTGTCCCTGGAGCCGCTGCCGATGCGCAAGCTGGCGCTGAAGCTGAAGTGCGAGCCGTCGAACGTCACGGGGATCGTGGACCGGCTGGAGACGCGTGGCCTGGTGGAGCGCCGCCCCGACCCCGCCGACCGGCGCGTGAAGCTGGCGGCGGCCACGGACGAGGGGCGCCGGGTGGCCCGTAGCCTGCGGGAATCCCTACGGTTCGCGCGCGAGCCGCTGGCCGGACTCTCGGACGAGGAGCGGCTGGCGTTGCGGGGGTTGCTGCGGCGGATGTTGGAGGTCTGAGCCGGGCGGCTCAGGAACACCACCACAGGATCTGCTTGCAGGTCTCCGAGGGCGACGGTGTCGGGCTCGGGTCCGAGGACGACGGTTCCGAGGACGGGGTGGTGGCCGGGTCCGTCGAGGACGTCGACGCGGGGGACGTGGAGTCGTCGCCGGTGCCTGTCGTCGGGGTCCCCGTCTCCTTGGGGTCCTTCGTCTCCTTCGCGGACTTCGACGGCGACGCGGACGGTGATGCCGAGGCGTCCGGGGACGCCGTGCCCGCGCTGGTTCCGACGGTCTTCGTGACGTCCAGGGGCTCCGCCGTCTGGCTGGCCTCCGCGTCCGCCCCGCCCTCCGCCGACGCACCCGGCGCCGCGGACCTCTGGGTCGAGAACGGCGCGTCCGTGCCCAGCTCTGCCAGACTCAGGCCGCCCGCCGCCAGTACGAAACCGGCCGTTACGAGAAGCACCCGGCGCCGCCGCCGACGGTGTGCCGCGGCCTTGCGATCGCGACGGCTCGCGCTCGCCGTGTCCGGGCTCTCGGCGTCGCCGTCGTCGTCCCCGACCGAGGCGAGGGCGCTCTCGTCCCGGCCCCGTCCGCGATTCTTCCGCCGCGCGGCGCGCCCCTGGTGTTCGGCGCTCTGGTCGTACGGGCCCTCGGTGTCGCCGTCGAAGTCGCCGCCGCCCCGCCCGCGCCCGCGGTTCCTCCGCCTCGCGGCGCGCCCCTGGTGTTCGGTGCCCTCGGCGTCCTCCTCGTGGCCGCCGTCGGGCGGGCCGCCGCCCTCGTGCCGGGCGCCGTCCGCTTGCGGGCGCGCGTCAACTCCGCGCGCGTGGGCCTGAGTTGAGTCGGCGGGCACTTCGGCTGATGCGCCGCACCCCGGGCACGCGAGGGCGCCGTTCAGGTGCCGGCCGCAGGGGTGGCAGTAGTCCATGACGCGGGAAGACTAAGTTCCTCACAGGTAACGTTCATAGTCACGCCTGTGAAAGTTGTGTGGGGACGCGGCGGCAAACGACAAGAATCGACACGAACCGACGCGGCCGAGCGGTACGCCGATCGCGTCTCTTGCCGAAACCGTTACGCGTTCGACCCATTGACACCCCCGCCCCGCCGTCCTTACTGTCTGCCCAGCATTTCGAACGTGAGCCGATATTTCGAACAGCACTGAAGAGCACAGGGGGCATCTGCCGTGCGCATCACGGGAATCAGTACGCACGTGGTCGGGACGCCATGGCGCAATCTGACGTACGTCCAAGTGCACACCGACGAGGGCGTCACCGGCGTCGGCGAGACCCGGATGCTGGGCCACACCGACGCGCTGATCGGTTACCTGCGCGAGGCCGAGGCAAACCACATTCTCGGTTCCGACCCGTTCGCGGTGGAAGACCTCGTACGCCGGATGAAGTACGGCGACTACGGGCGCGCGGGTGAAATCGTCATGTCCGGCATCGCCGTGATCGAGATGGCCTGCTGGGACATCAAGGGCAAGGCCCTCGGCGTGCCCGTGTGGCAGCTGCTCGGCGGCAAGGTCACCGACAAGGTGAAGGCGTACGCGAACGGCTGGTACACCACCGAGCGGACCCCGGAGGCCTATCACAAGGCCGCCCAGGGGGTCGTGGAGCGCGGGTACAAGGCGCTGAAGATCGACCCCTTCGGCACCGGGCACTTCGAACTCGACCACGAGCAGACCCTGTACGCGGTCTCCCTGATCGAGGCCGTGCGGGACGCGATCGGTCCGGACGCCGAGCTGATGCTGGAGATGCACGGCCGGTTCTCGCCCTCCACCGCCGTGCGGCTCGCGCACGAACTCGCCCCGTTCAAGCCCGCGTGGCTGGAGGAGCCGGTTCCGCCGGAGAACCTGAAGGCGCTGGAGAAGGTCGCCGCGAAGGTGGACATCCCGATCGCGACGGGTGAGCGCATCCACGACCGGATCGAGTTCCGGGAGCTGTTCGAGAGCCAGGCCGTCGACATCATCCAGCCCGACGTCGGTCACATCGGCGGCATCTGGGAGACGCGCAAGCTGGCCGCGACCGCCGAGGCGCACTACGTCCTCGTCGCCCCGCACAACGTCGGCGGACCGGTGCTGACCGCCGCCTCGCTCCAAGTCGGCTTCTCCTCGCCGAACTTCAAGATCCTGGAGCACTTCAACGACTTCGCGGACGCGGACATCAAGAAGGTCGTCAAGGGCGCCCCGCAGGTGATCGACGGCTACTTCCACCTCTCGGACGCGCCCGGTCTCGGTGTCGAGCTGGACGTCGACGCGGCGGCCGAATTCCCGCAGCAGCAGGCCCGGTTCGACCTGTGGGCGGACGGCTGGGAGCAGCGCAAGCCGAAGGGTTCGAAGTGAGCACCGCGGTCGTCATCGAGGCACCGGGCGAGCACCGGCTGGCCTCGCACGAGCCGCGGCGGCCGGACGCGGGCGAGGCGCTGGTGCGCGTCCACGCGGTCGGCATCTGCGGCAGCGACCGCGAGGTGTACCAGGGCAACAGGCCCGAGGGATACGTCCGTTACCCCCTCACGCCGGGCCACGAGTGGTCCGGCACGGTGGAGGCGGTCGGCGCGGGTGTGCCCGCAACTCTCGTGGGCCGCAAGGTCGTTGGCGAGGGTTTCCGCAACTGCCAGGTCTGCGACCGGTGTCACGCGGGCGAGACAACGTTGTGCACGGCGGGCTACGAGGAGACCGGCTTCACCCAGCCCGGCGCGATGGCCGCCACCCTCACGCTGCCCGCCCGGCTCCTCCATGTCCTCCCGGACGAGGCCGACTTGACGGCGGCGGCGCTGCTTGAGCCCGCTGCCTGCATCGCGGCCGCCGCGCTGAAGGCGAACGCCCGCCCGGGTGAGCGGGTCGCGGTGGTCGGTACCGGCACGCTCGGGATGTTCGCGGTGCAGTTCCTGAAGGCGGGCTCGCCCGCCGAGTTGCTCGTGGTGGGCACCCGGCCCGACCGCGCGAAACTGTCGAAGGACTTCGGTGCGAGCCGATTCCTCACCCGGGACCAGGAGTTGCCCGACGATTTCGACGTCGTGATCGAGACCGCCGGGTCCGCGTCCGCCGCGCGTACGGCCGCCTCCCTGCTCCGGCGCGGTGGACGCCTGGTTCTCACCGGTATCCCGGCGCCGGGCGCCGAGGGTCTCGACCCCACCGATCTCGTCGTACGGCAGTTGGAGGTGCACACCGTCTTCGGGGCGCCGCCGGACGCCTGGGCGCACACGGTCCGGGTCTTCGGGGCGGGCTTGCTCGACCCACTCCCCCTCGTCACCCATGAGCTGCCGCTCGCCGAGTTCCCGCAGGCCATCGAGCTGGTGGGGTCCGGCGATCCCAAGGTCGGCAAGGTGCTGCTGCGGCCGTAGGAAACCCCAGCCGTGCGCCGGCACGGGGTGACCTGACCACCCCGTGCCGGCGTACCACCAGAGCTTTTTTCTACCCCGAGCCGCGAACCTCGTCCGAAATACCGAACGCGAAGGACAGCAAGTGACCGACACCGCCACGGCAGCCCGCAGGCCCGGGGAGCAGGCCCTCTCCGCGCTCGGTCTGGGCGCGCCCGCCCTCGACCCCGCCGACGCCTCCACCCACACCTTCCCGGACGGCGGTCGCTGGCGCACCGAGATCCCCTCGTGCGAGGGGCCCGAGGCGCTGGCGGTCATCCTCAAGGAGTCCTCGCGCCTGGACGTGCCGATCCACCGGATCAGCCAGGGCAGCGGGGTGTGGATGCTGACCGACGCCGAGATCACCGAGATGGTCGAGGCGACCGCCGAACGCGACATCGAGCTCTGCCTGTTCACCGGGCCGCGCGGGACGTGGGACATCGGCGGCTCGGTCCGTTCCGACTCGCGTGGTGGAGGTCTGCGTGCCCGGGGCCACGACGCGGTCGCCGGGTGCATCGAAGACGCCGTGCGGGCAACGGAGTTGGGCGTCAAGTGCCTGCTCGTCGCGGACGAGGGCGTGCTGTGGACGTTGCACCGGGCGCGGGTGGCCGGGATCATCCCGGCCGACACGACACTCAAGGTGTCGGCGCTGATCGGTCCCGTCAACCCGGCGGCGTACGCGGTGTACGAACGCCTGGGCGCGGACTCGCTCAACGTGCCCAGCGATCTGACGCTCGATCACCTGACCGAGATCCGGCGGGTGTCGGCCGCCCCCATGGACATGTACATCGAGGCGCCGGACGACCTCGGTGGCTACATCCGGATGTACGAGGTCGCGGAACTGATCCGCCGAGGCGCCCCCCTGTACCTGAAGTTCGGCCTCTCCAAGGCCCCCGGTATCTACCCGTGGGGCACCCACCTGCGCGACGTCACCCTCGACACGGCGCGTGAGCGGGTCCGCCGGGGCCGACTGGCCCTGGACCTCCTCGCGAGGCACGGCGCGGACGGCGACATGGCGGCCCTCGGTACGAGGTTGCCGGGCTCCCTCCACCGTTTCCCGACCGAGACCACCACCGACTGACCGCTGGGGTCTGCGGGCCCGGTGGGGGCTGGTCGCGCAGTTCCCCGCGCCCCTAAAAAAACCCCGGGCCGGCCCCAAAGGGGCGCGAGGAACTGCGCGACCAGCCACAACGAACCCGCACCTCACAAACACACACCCGCCCCCCCAGGGGCGCGAGGAACTGCGCGACCAGCCCCCACCGGGCCGCACCACACAACACAACCCACGCCACCAAAGCCCGCACCTCTTCAGCACAGGCCCGCTCCCGAAGGGGCGCGAGGAACTGCGCGACCAGCCCCCACCGGGCCCGCACCACACAACTCAACAGGCACGCCCCCGCATCCTGGACCACCCCCCACGCTCGCTGCACTCTCAACGACGAGAAGAATGAGGCCAGTTCACATGCGCATCCGCAGAAGCGCCCTCCCTCTGATAGCCGGCGCCGCCACCCTCGCCCTGACCCTGTCCGCCTGCGGCCAGAGCGGCTCGGGCGGCAGCAAGGAGAAGGAGAGCAGTGCCAAGGGCGGCACCATCGGCATCGCGATGCCGACGAAGTCCTCCGCGCGCTGGATCTCCGACGGCAACAACATGGTCAGCGACCTCAAGACCAAGGGCTACAAGACCAAGCTGGTCTACGGCGAGGACGACCCGGACACCCAGGTCTCGCAGATCGAGAACATGATCACCCAGGGCGTCAAGGGCCTGATCATCGCGGCCATCGACAACAAGTCCCTGAACAACGTGCTCCAGGAAGCCGCCGCCGCGAAGATCCCGGTCATCGCCTACGACCGCCTCATCCTCGGCACCAAGAACGTCGACTACTACGCCTCGTTCGACAACGAGAAGGTCGGCACCCTCCAAGGCACGTACATCGCCGAGAAGTTGGGGCTGACCACCGGCAAGAAGGGCCCGTTCAACATCGAGCTGTTCGCCGGCTCGAACGACGACAACAACACCAAGTACTTCTTCGACGGCGCGATGAAGGTGCTCCAGCCGTACATCGACAAGAAGGAACTGGTCGTCAAGTCCGGGCAGACCGCGCTCAACAAGGTCACCACCCTGCGCTGGGACGGCACCACCGCGCAGAACCGCATGGAGGACATCCTCACCGGCTCGTACAAGACCGGCCGGGTCGACGCGGTGCTCTCGCCCTACGACGGCATCTCCATCGGCATCCTGTCCGCGCTGAAGTCGGACGGCTACGGCACCTCCGCCAAGCCGCTGCCGGTCATCACCGGCCAGGACGCCGAGCTGGCCTCGGTGAAGTCGATCATCGCCGGTGAGCAGACGCAGACCGTCTACAAGGACACCCGCCAGCTCGCCAAGGTCGCGGACACCATGATCGACGACGTCCTCAACAAGAAGACGCCGCAGACCAACGACACCAAGACCTACGACAACGGCACCAAGGTCGTCCCCGCCTACCTGTTGCAGCCGGTGAGCGTCGACAAGACGAACTACGAGGACGTGCTGGTCAAGGGCGGGTACTACACGGACGCGCAACTCAAGTAAGCCCGCGGCCCGTTACCCGACCCCACACTTGATTGGTAGGCACGACCATGGCGGGACCCGTCCTGGAAATGCGCTCGATCGTCAAGACCTTTCCCGGTGTCAAGGCGCTGTCGGACGTCACACTGACGGTCCGTCAGGGCGAGGTCCACGCCATCTGCGGTGAGAACGGCGCCGGGAAGTCCACCTTGATGAAGGTGCTCTCCGGCGTCCATCCGCACGGCAGTTACGAGGGCGACATCCTCTTCGAAGGGGAGGAGTGCCGCTTCCGCGACATCCGGGCCAGCGAGCAGCGCGGCATCGTGATCATCCACCAGGAGCTGGCGCTGGTGCCGTTCCTCTCCATCGCGGAGAACATCTTCCTCGGCAACGAGCACGCCACGCGCGGGCTCATCAACTGGAACGAGACGCTGCGGCACGGCACCGAACTGCTGCGCCGGGTGGGCCTGAGCGACCACCCGGAGACCCGCGTCGCCGACATCGGCGTGGGCAAGCAGCAGTTGGTGGAGATCGCGAAGGCGCTGTCGAAGAAGGTGAAACTGCTCATCCTGGATGAGCCGACGGCGGCGCTGAACGACGAGGACAGCGGCAAACTCCTCGATCTCATCCTGGAGTTGAAGACGCAGGGCATCACCTGCATCATCATTTCGCACAAGCTGAACGAGATCCGCAAGGTCGCCGACTCGGTGACGATCCTGCGCGACGGCCGCTCCATCGAGACCCTCGACGTGAAGGCGCCGGAGACGACCGAGGAGCGGATCATCTCCGGCATGGTCGGCCGCGACCTCGACCACCGCTTCCCCGAGCGCACCCCGCACGAGGGCGAGCCCGAGGCGGCACCCGCGCTGGAGGTCCGCGGTTGGACCGTGTTCCATCCGATCGACCAGCAGCGCAAGGTAGTTGACGATGTGTCAATAAATGTGCGCAGGGGCGAGATCGTCGGCATCGCCGGACTCATGGGCGCCGGCCGCACCGAACTCGCGATGAGCGTCTTCGGTCGCTCCTACGGCCGGTACGCCGGCGGCACGGTCCTCAAGGACGGCGTGGAGATCCGTACCAAGTCCGTCGCGGAGGCGGTCGGACACGGCATCGCGTACGTCACCGAGGACCGCAAGCACTACGGCCTCAACCTCATCGACACGATCAACCGGAACATCTCGCTGGCCGCCCTGAACAAGGTCTCCCGGCGCGGAGTCGTCGACGAGCAGGAGGAGCGGCAGGTCGCCGAGCGGTACCGCAAGTCGATGAACATCAAGGCGCCGACGGTCTTCGAGCCGGTGGGCAAGCTGTCCGGCGGCAACCAGCAGAAGGTCGTCCTCAGCAAGTGGATCTTCGCGGGTCCCGACGTGCTGATCCTGGACGAGCCCACCCGCGGTATCGACGTGGGCGCCAAGTACGAGATCTACACGGTCATCGACCAACTCGCCGCCGAGGGCAAGGCGGTGGTCTTCATCTCCTCCGAACTGCCGGAGCTGCTCGGCATGTGCGACCGCATCTACACGATGGCGGCGGGCCGGCTGACCGGTGAGGTGCCCCGGGCCGAGGCCACGCAGGAAGTGCTGATGCGCCAGATGACGAAGGACAAAGAGGTAACGCGATGAGCACGGACGTGACCGCCAAGAGCCCGGCCCCCGCGCCGCCGGGCGGGAGCGGATCGGCCGCGGGCGGCGGCCTGTTGCAGCTGATGCTGGACGGCCTGCGGCGCAACATGCGCCAGTACGGCATGCTGATCGCCCTGGGTCTGATCGTGATCCTCTTCGAGGTGTGGACCGGCGGGGACCTGCTGCTGCCGCGCAACGTCTCCAACCTGGTGCTCCAGAACAGCTACATCCTGATCCTCGCGATCGGCATGATGATGGTCATCATCGCCGGGCACATCGACCTGTCGGTCGGTTCGCTGACGGCGTTCGTGGGCGCCTTCGCGGCGGTCCTGATGGTCAATCACCAGGTGCCGTGGCCCGTCGCGTTGGTGCTGTGCCTGCTGATGGGCGCCGTCGCGGGCTCCGTACAGGGGCTGTTGATCGCCTACGCGGGCATACCGTCCTTCATCGTCACCCTCGCCGGCATGCTGCTCTTCCGCGGCCTCACGGAGATCCTGCTCCAGGGCCAGACGCTGGGCCCCTTCCCCAACGGTCTGCAGAAGATCGGCAACGGCTTCCTGCCCGCGGTCGGCCCGAACACCAACTACCACAACATCACCCTGCTGTTGGGGCTCGCGATGGTCGCCGCGGTGGTGTGGCAGGAGGTCCGCGACCGGCGCCGGCAGCTGGAGTTCTCGCTCGACGTGCCGCCGGTGAAGCTGTTCCTGCTCAAGCTGGTGGCGATCGTCGCGGCGATCGTCTGGCTGACCATGCTGCTCGCCAGCTACAACGGCGCGCCGGTCATCCTGATCATCCTCGGTGTCCTGGTGGTCGGTTACGGCTACGTGATGCGCAACACCGTCTTCGGCCGCCACATCTACGCGATCGGCGGCAATCTGCCGGCCGCGAAGCTGTCCGGCGTCAAGGACAAGCGCGTCAGCTTCCAGGTGTTCCTGAACATGGGCGTGCTCGCGGCCCTGGCGGGTCTGGTGGTCACCTCCCGCCTCAACGCGGCCTCGCCGAAGGCCGGCGACGGCTTCGAACTGGAGGCCATCGCCTCCTCGTTCATCGGTGGCGCGTCCATGAGCGGCGGTGTCGGCACGGTTCTCGGTGCCATCATCGGCGGTCTGGTCCTCGGCGTGCTGAACAACGGCATGAACCTCCTCAGCGTCGGCACCGACTGGCAACAGGTCATCAAGGGCCTCGCCCTGCTGGCCGCGGTCGGCTTCGATGTGTGGAACAAACGCAAGTCCGGATCGTAAGTCCAGCCCGGGCCCCGTACGTCTGTCATTCGCACAGCACGGCGGGGCCCCTTCCATGTGCAGGAGCCGCTCAATGGAACTGAACAGACGCACGGTCATTGCAGGCGCCGCGGCAGCCGGTATCGCCGCGAGCGCACTCGGTACGGGTACGGCGCAGGCAGCGAGCCCGGGAGGCGGCGGCAAGCCCGTGAAGGAACTCTTCGGCACTCTCGCCGACGGGACGAAGGTCTACCGCTGGTCGCTGGCCAACGGCGGCACCCGCCTGAAGGTCCTCTCCTACGGCGGCATCGTCCAGTCGCTCGAACTCCCGGACCGGCACGGCAAGTACGCCAACGTGTCGCTCGGCTACGACAACCTCGCCGCGTACGTCGCAGGCACCACGTTCTTCGGCGCGACCATCGGCCGGTACGGAAACCGCATCGCCAAGGGGCAGTTCACCCTCGACGGCAAGGCGTACCAGCTCTCCGTCAATGACGGCGTGAACAGCCTGCACGGCGGTGCCAAGGGCTTCAACACGAAGGTCTGGGACATCGAGCCCTTCACCAAGGGCTCCGACGTCGGCCTCCACCTCCACTACACCAGCGTGGACGGCGAGATGGGCTACCCCGGCACCCTCAAGACGAAGGTGACCTTCACCCTCACCAAGCACGGCGACTGGCGTATCGACTACGAGGCCACCACCGACAAGCCGACGGTCGTCAACCTCACCAACCACACGTACTTCAACCTCGCGGGCGAGGGCAACGGCGGCATCTACGACCACGAACTCTCCATCGCGGCAAGCCGGTACACGCCCACGGACTCGGGGCTGATCCCCACCGGTGAGCTGGCGAAGATCGCGGGCACGCCCTTCGACTTCCGCAAGGCCAAGCCGATCGGCCGGGACATCCGGGCCGGGCACCCGCAGCAGGTCACGGCCAAGGGCTTCGACCACAACTGGGTACTGGACAAGGGCGTCACGGCGAAGCCGGAACACATCGCGACCCTGCGCGACCCTGCCTCCGGCCGCACCCTGAAGATCTCCACCGACCAGCCGGGGTTGCAGTTCTACTCGGGCAACTTCCTGGACGGCACGCTGATCGGCACATCCGGTCGCACCTACCGGCAGGGCGACGGACTGGCCCTGGAGACCCAGCACTTCCCGGACTCCCCGAACGAGCCGTCGTGGCCGACGACGGTGCTGCGCCCGGGTCAGACGTATCGCACGACCACGATCCACTCGTTCGGCGCGTAGGCGCTTCGCCGGCCAGGCCGTGGGGAGCTGCGGGTCCGTCGTGGCCGGGCGCGCAGTTCCCCGCGCCCCTGTGGGGCGTGACCTCTCGCCGGGGTTTCCGAACTCACACGAATTTCACACAGGTTGAACAGCGCCACTCCCGTCCCCGTATTGATGGGTGGCCCGTGCTCCCCCGCGCGGGCCACCCAAGACGACGGGCCCGGTCGTCCCCACCGGGCCCGCCTTCATACGGAGGTTCCATTGGTCGACTCCAACGTCACCTCGCTGTTCCGCAGTACGGCGGCGCACAGCCCGTCGATGGCAGCGCTGGCGCGTGAGAGCGACGGCACCGGCCCGGTGGACTTCTGTATTCCGTGCAACCCGTACTTCCCCACCCCCGCCATGTTCGACGAGATGGCGGCCCGGTTGCGCGAGATCATCACGTACTACCCGAGCAGCGCCGACACCATCACGGCCGAGCTCTGCAACCTGCTCCAACTCCCGCCGAGCTGCGTGGCGATGGGCAACGGTTCCACCGAACTGATCACCTGGATCGACCACTTGATGGTCCGCGAGTCACTCGCCATCCCCGTCCCCACCTTCGGCCGCTGGACCGACCAGCCCATGGAGACCGGCAAGCGGGTCGACATGTTCCCGCTCCAGGAGTCCAGCGGCTTCGCCCTCGACCTCACGCAGTACGCCGAGTTCATCCGCAAGCGCAACACCAAGGTCGCGGTCATCTGCAACCCGAACGACCCCGACGGTGGCTTCATCCACAAGCAGGCCCTCGTCCAGTTCATGGACGCGATGGCCGACCTCGACCTCATCATCATCGACGAGTCCTTCCTGGAGTTCGCGGACGCCGAGGTCGAACCCAGCGTCGTACAAGAGGCGATGCTGCGCCCCAACGTCGTCGTGCTGCGCAGCCTCGGCAAGAACTTCGGCCTGCACGGCATACGGTTCGGCTACCTCGTCGCGAACCCCGCCCTGGCCGGCCGCATCCGCTCGATGCTCCCCAAGTGGAACCTCAACGCCTTCGCGGAGCATGTGGTGTTCATCCTCAAGGAGCACGGCGCGGAGTACGCGCAGAGCCTCCAGCAGGTGCGCCGCGACCGGCTCGACATGGCGAGCCATCTCTCCGCGCTGCCCGGCCTGACTGTCTATCCCTCGCAGGGCAACTTCCTCTTCGTCCGCCTCCCCGTCGGCGCCGAGGGCACGGTGGTCCGGGACCGGATGCTCACCGAGCACCGCATCCTCGTCCGCGAGTGCGGCAACAAGATCGGTTCGTCCAGCCGCTTCCTGCGGCTCGTGGTGCGCCCCCAGACGGACGTGCGTCGCCTGGTGTCCGGCATGGAACAGGTGCTCTACGGGACCAGGAGGGGAGCCGCCGTACCCGAGCTGGGTACAGGGACCAACTACAGCTCGGGTACGGCGGCCGTGGACCGCCTGGTCGGGGCGACCAACGGGGCCGGCATGCAGAACCTCGCCGCGCAGGCGCTCCTCGGCACGGGGACGTCGGGGGTCGGCATGCCGGCGCAGATGCCGATGCCCGCGGCGGCGCAGATGCCGATGCAGCCTCAGCCGGTGCCCATGCAGGTGCCCCAGCCGCAGCCTGTGCCGCAGCCTCAACAGCCGCAGTTCGAGCCGCGGTTCGAGCCGATGGTGGCTGCCGCGCAGGTTCAGCAGATGCCGATGACCGGCATGGCGGACCAGCAGTCGAACGGGGTCGGCATGCCGATGCAGATGCCGCAACAGGTACCCCAGCAGATGCCCCAACAGCCCTACGGCGTACCCGCGCCCGCCCCCGCTCCGATGCCGCAGGGGCCGACCCCGACCGGTGTGCCCGCGCGCAACGGGCTTACCGCGGCGCAGGTTCGAGGGGCTACCAGTCCCAACGGGATGCAGAACCTTGCACCGGCGCCTGCGACTGGGTGGCCCAATGCCCAGGCTCAGGCTCAGAGTTGGCCCAACGCCGCGGGGATGGGTCAGGCGGGTTAGGGGTTCGTCCGGGTGCGTGGGCGTCGCGGCTTCCGCCGGCGCCCGCACCGAGGGTCGGAAACAGCAGGCCGCGTGAGCAACTCGGCCGGGTCGTCCGGCCGACCGTGCCTACGGGTGCGTGTCCGTGATCGCGATGACCTCGTCGAGGCGGTCCAGGGCGGCCTGCATGTCGTCGATCTTGGCCTGGATGCGGTCCCGCTCGGCGCGCAGCATGGCTCGTTGGTCAGCGTCGGTGTGCCCGGAGTCCCAGCACGGAAGGAGTTCCGTGATCCTTCGGCTGGTCAGGCCGGCGGCGAACATCTGCTGGAAGAACCGGATCAGGGTGACGGCGTCCTGCCGGTAGAGGCGCTGGCCTGATGGGCTGCGCCGCGCGACGAGCAGCCCCTGCTGCTCGTAGTAGCGCACGGCGCGTACCGAGACGCCGGCGCCCCGTGCCACCTCGCCGATGCGGATCAGCCGCTCGGCCGCGGCCTCTGTGACGGTCATGGTGATTCCCCTCGCCCCGGCCCCGAGGACCACTTGCCTCTGACGTCAGCGTCAGGTTCTAGCGTACCGGGCATGGACATCAACAACTCAGTCGCCCTTGTCACCGGAGCCAACCGCGGCCTGGGCCGCGCCTTCGCCAAGCGTCTGCTCGAACGGGGCGCCCGCAAGGTCTACGCGACGGCTCGCCGGCCCGAGACCGTGGACCTGCCCGGGGTCGACGTGCTGCCCCTCGACATCGCCGATCCCGCATCCGTGAGGGCCGCGGCCGAGGCCGCCCCGGACGTCTCGCTGCTCATCAACAACGCGGGCATCCAGACGGGGACCGACCTGGTGACCGGTTCGCTGGACGCGGTACGGCACGAGCTGGAGACCAACGTGTTCGGCCACCTGGGAATGATCCGGGAGTTCGCGCCGACGCTCGCCGGGAACGGCGGGGGCGCGATCGTCAACGTCCTCTCCGCCATGTCATGGTTCGGGGGCAAGGGCGCCAATGCCTACCACCTGACCAAGGCCGCCGCCTGGGCCATGACCAACGGCGTCCGCCTGGAACTCGCCGAGCAGGGCACGCTCGTGACAGCGGTGCATCTCGGCCTGGCCGACACCGACATGGCCGCGGGCTGGCCCGTGGCCAAGATCGCGCCGTCGGACCTGGCCGACGCGGCGCTCGACGGTGTCGAGGAGGGCTCCGCCGAGGTTCTCGCCGACCAGTGGAGTCGGGATGTCAAGTCCCGCCTGCCGCTGACGCCGGAAGAATTCAACGCCGCGATGGACCGCGCCCTGGCGGCGCTGACGGCGACATGAGGGGCCGTCCGGAGTGACCGCGCCCGTCGGCACCGCCTCGCCCTCCAAGGTCCACAACTACGCCTGGAGTATCAGGGAGTTGCCCGCACAGCAGTGATGAGTGACGCTCCCAACGGCAGGGCGTGACTCGCCCGCATCTCGAAGCCTGTCTTCTCCAGCAGGCGTCGGTAGTGGTCCTCGTCGCGTTCCTGGCCGCCGACGTTGCACAGCATGTGGACGTCCCAGGCGACCGCTGTCGGGGTGGGCAACAGGCGCTCCACCACGAGGAGTTGGGCGCCCGGGCGCATCGCGTCCGCGCACCTGCCGAGGATCGTCAGGCAGCGGTCGTCGTCCCAGTCGTGGAGGACCCGGGAGAGGAGGTAGACGTCTCCGCCCTCCGGTACGGAGCGGGTGAAGTCCCCGGCTACGAAGGAGCAGCGTTCGGTGAGTCGGGTGCGGGCGGCTTCCAGGGCGCCGGGGCGTTCGTAGAGGACGCCCTCCAGGTGGGGGTGGGCTCGGAGCAACCGACCGAGCAGCGCGCCGTTTCCGCCGCCCACGTCCACCACTCGGCGGGCCTTCGAGAAGTCGATCAGCGTCGGTACCGGAGTGAACATCTCCGCGCTGGCCGCCATCGAGCGGTGGAACAGGCTTCCCAGTTCGGGGTGTTCGGCGAAGTAGGCGAAGTGGTGCTTACCGTTGCGGTGGGCGAAGGCTTCCTCGCCGGTGCGTACGGAGTGGGTCAGGCCGGCGAAGGAGTCGTAGAACGGGCCCGCGTAGAGCTTGGCCAGGGGGTGCAGGGAGAACTCCGTTGCCGTGCGCAGGGGTTGGCCTGCCGCCGTGAGGTGGTAGGTGTCGTCGGCGGCGGTCAGCAGGCCCAGTGTCGTCAGGTAGCGGAGCAGGCGGCGTAGCGCGTCCGGGTGCGTCGAGGTGAGGGTGGCCAGCCGCTCCGCCGACATGCCGGGGTGGTCCGCCAGGTGGTCCGCGATGTTCAACTCGGCCATCGTCGCCACCGCTTGGGTGGCCCAGGCTCCGGTCATCACGGTGAGCAGGGTTGTCGTCGGGTCGGGGAGGGGCAAGTGGCGGCCGGGGAGGCGGAGTTCGAAGCGGCGGTGGGTGGTGGTGCGGTGGTAGAGGACGGTGACGTTCTCGTGGCCGTTGTAGCCGCCGCCGTCGGGGACCGCGCCGCCCCGCTCCTGGAGGAGGAGTCGTAGGCCGGCGGGGACCACCGGGCCGGGGGCCGTGACCGCGAAGGCGTGGTGGGACTCGTGTTCCGCCTCGCGTTCGTCCGCGGCCACCGCCTCCAGTGCGGACTCCGGGGGCACCGGGAGCGCGAAGATCTCCACGCTGCGTCCCCCCACCGCCACGTGCACGATGCCCACCGGGATCTCGGCGAGCTCCGGGCCGTAGCGGCGGGTCAGGCGGTCGCGGACCACGACGCTCGGGGTCACCGGGCCCGGTTCGAAGCCCAGACGGCGGAGTTCCTCGCAGAGGCCGTCGAGGGAGTCCGGGAAGACCAGGACGGCGGTGTGGTCGAAGACCAAGTGGCGTGAGACGTCCGCCCGTTCGGCCGACGTGAGGGCCGGAAGGAGTTCGGCCAGGACCTTGTCCGTGTCGTGGGTCTCGACGTAGGCCGCCGCGCGCTCGATGCGTGCTACGTCGGCTGCGGCGAGGCGTGCCTGTACGACGGGGAGGTTCATGAAGGGGTTCCCGGTGGATCGTGGGGACGGGAGGCGGGAGGCGGGAGACGAGAAGGCGCGGGACGGGGTCAGATGCCCGTGTAGTTCTCGGCGAAGAGGTCCTGGTGCGTGCGGGACGTGCGCAGGCTGTCCAGGCGGGCGTACTGGAGCGCGCGGCCGTAGCGGGCGTGGGCCTCGACGGTGTTGTCGGTGTCCTCGGCGGACGGGCCGTGCAGCAGGCCGCTCATCCAGTGCGAGAACTCGTGGGCCCGCCAGACGCGCGGCAGGCAGTCGGCGGCGTAGCGGGAGAGGTCGCTCTCGTCGGCGTGCTTGAGCGCCGATGTCAGTGCCTGGGCGAGGCGTTCGGCCTGGAGTACGGCGAGGTTGGCGCCCTTCGCCGCGGAGGGGCTGATGAGGCCGGCGGCGTCGCCCGCCAGCCAGAGTCGGCCCTCGCCGGGGGTGTCGAGGACGTCGGAGCGCAGGTCGACGACCGCCTTCTCCAGGACCGGACCGTCCTTGAGCACGCCGAACTCGTCGACACGGAACCGGGTTTCCAGTTCGGCCCAGATCCGGTCCTCGCTCCAGTCGGCAGGATCGGTCCCGCGCGGGCACTGGAGGTAGTAGCGGGTGACGGTCGCCGTACGGGCCATGTGGCCGGCGAATCCCCGTTCGTGCAGGGCGTATCCGACGGCTTCCATGCTCGGCGGGGCCTCGACCAGGACCGCGAGCCAGCTCACGCCGTGGTCCCAGCGGGCGGTGCGCGTCCCGTGGGCGGTCATGGTCGCGCGGGCGACTCCCCGGTGTCCGTCGCACCCGGCGACGTAGCGCCCGGTGACGTCCGTGCCGTCGGACGTCCGTACCCGGGCGCCCTCGGAGATCTCCTCGACCTCCGTGTCGAAGCGGATCTCGCCGCCGCGTCGGAGGTACTCGGCGAGCAGGTCCCGTACCAACTCCTGCTGGGGGTAGACCGTGTGGACCTCGCCGCGCCCCAACTCGCCGTAGTCGAGGGTGAATTCACCCCGCTCGCTGCGGAAGAGGCAGGTGCGGTGGGTGTGGCCCTTGGCCAACATCCCGTCCGCGAGGCCGTGTCGGGTGAGGACGCGGACGGAGTGGGCGGCCAGGAATCCCGCTCTGGCCCGCCCCTCCACCGCCTCGCGTCCGCGCCGTTCCAGGATCACGCAGTCGATACCGCTGTCCAGCAGCAGGTTCCCCAGGACGAGCCCCGCCGGGCCCGCCCCGACGATCACCACCCCGGTCCGTACTCCGGTCCGCGCTCCGGAGTCGAATCGTTTCCCCACATCCACCCCTGATCTTGCTTTTTCGGCCAAAGGGTTTCATATCAGCCAGATCATGGTGATGAGGAATCGAAAGCGGCTTCTTAGCCCATAAGGGCCAACTGGGCATATGTCACTGGCTGTTGACTCGGTCGTCAGTGGTCGTTGTCCAGGTGCAGCTTGAGCAGGTCAACGCCGTAGTCACCGCCGTTGGGGGTCCGGATGATGGTGTGGATGTGCTGCTGGGTGGGGGTGCCGTTGGGCCCGCCCATTCCCCCCTTGGTTCCGTACGCGAGCGGTGACTGGGCGTCGTACTCGATGAGGACGACGGGGCTGTGCACGCGGTAGTAGAAGGCGGAGGAGTCCTTGGTCTCGCCCATCCAGTAGAAGTAGGTCGCGTCGAGGTGGGCCTCGACCTCCGTCATCTTCACCTCGGCGTGGCCGTCGTTCATGTTGCCGACGTAGACGCGCACCAGGTCGAGCAGGTTCTGCTTCTGGGCGCTGGTGAAGTCCTTGGCGACGAGGCCCTGGTAGGCGAGCTTGGCGTTGTCCTGCCCGGCACCGGCCTTCATGTCGTCGCCGGACTTCTTGGTGCTGGAGATCACCTTGGCGCGCTGGGCGGCGGTGAGGGTGCGCAGGAGGGTGAGACCGGCCTTGGTCTCGGGCTTGAAGAGGGTGATCTTCTCGCCCTTGTAGGTGGCGGAGGTCGGCTCGGACCCCATAAAGGTCGGGGTCATCACGACCTGGTCGCCGAGCACGAAGAAGTTGATGGCCACGTGGTGGCCCTCGTACTGGAAGCCCCACGGCTTGGTGGTGGACGGCGTCCCCATGAAGGTGAAGAAGTACGCACCTTCAGTGAGCGTGTCCCTGTTCCCGCCGCTGTAGTCGCCGAGGAAGGCGTTGAGCTTCATGATGTTGCGGGTCTGGGTGAGCCCGTCGGCGGACAGGGCGGCGCCGAGCAGCGCGTAACCGAGGTTGCGCTTCGTGGCGGTGATGTCGCCCATCCGCACGCCCTTGCGCTGGTACCCGTCGACGTTGCTCCAGGCCAGCCACTCGTCGTTGTCGACGTCGAAGGTGCAGGACTTGCGTTCCTTGGCGGTGAGCCCGTCGAGGAAGGCCTGCGCGGCCTTGACGATGCCGTCGGTCGAGACGTCGGTGGAGTGGATCGAGTAGAGCCCGTCGGTGATCGTGCCGTTGGTGGTCACGCCTTTGAAATCGGCGTACTTGACCTCACTCTGCCCGGGACCCATTCCGCTGCCCCCTCCCCCGGGCCCGCCGGAAGGCATCGCGCCGGTGGGCATGCCACCGCCGGGGCCGCCCGAGGGGGCACCGTTCGGGGCGCCGGAGGACGAGGACGCGGTGGCCGTGTCGGAGGAGTTCGACGAGCAGCCGGTCATGGTCGCGACAGCGGCGACTCCGCCGGTGAGCAGCGCCTTGTTCATGAACCAGCGGCGGCTGCGGTCGGCTTCGGGGGTGCGGGGGCGGTGTCCGTGCATACGGGCCAACCTCCCGCACCAACCTGAGCCGAACCTGAAGCCGGGCCTGAATCCCGGTCCAGCCGCCTCTCCAGCCCCCTGACCAGTGCCAACCACCTGGGCAGGTCGATTTCCACCCTCACGGTCTTGCCCGGCGGCGGCACCCGCTCCACCACCTCCCACCGATCCGCGAGCGCCTCCACGATCACGAGCCCCCGCCCGTTCTCGTCGAGCGGCTCCGGTCGTCCTACGGCCCCGGGTGCGGGTGGACGTGGTCCGGTACGGGTGTCGGTGACCTCGATGCGGACGCTTCCCGTGACGAGGGAGAGCCGGAGTTCGAAGTCCCGCCCCGGTACGCGGCCGTGGGTCACCGCGTTGGCGGCGAGTTCGGCGACGATCGCGCCGGCGGTGTCGGAGGCGGTGCTGCCGTGCGGGATGCCCCAGGCGTGGAGTTGATGCAGGGCGAGGTGACGGGCGAGGCGGGCGCCTCGGGGGGTGAGGCTGAGGCGCTGGGTGAACGTACGTACGGTGACGGTGGGTTGGGTGGTCATGGGCCCAATGTGGCGTTCGGAGAGGGCAGTTCACCAGGTTCTGAGCCCGTACGCTGGCGCAGCGTACGGGGTCACACGCTGGACAGTACGCGCTACGTTCCGTAACCATGTCCGCGGGAGGTGGGTGACCATGGTCGAGGGCAGCAGCGAGCCCGAAGTATCCGACAGCCTGCGGACGTTCGGGGCGATGTTGCAGGCCTTGCGGGAGCATGCGGGGCTGAGCCGGGAGGCGTTCGGCAGGCAGATCGGGTACTCCAAACACACCGTGGAGTCGGTGGAGTTGGGGAGGCGGATGCCGGACACGCTGTACGTGGAGCGGTCGGAGCCGGTACTGGGGAACACCGGGGCGGTGCGGCGGGGTGCGGAACACCTGGAGCGGCGGCCGGGGTTGGCGGCTTGGTTCCGGCAGTGGGCGCTGAAGGAGAAGACGGCGATCACGCTGTATACGTACGAATGCCGCATGATTCCGGGGCTGTTGCAGACGGAGGCGTACGCCCGGACGCTATTCAACGAGCATCTGCCACCGATGGACGACGCGCAGATCGAGACCCAGTGGGTGGAACGAGAGAAGCGGCAACGGCTGTTGTGGGAGCGGCCGAACACGGCGTTCAGCTTCATCCTGGAAGAGAGCATGTTCCTGCGCCGCACAGGTGGACCAGACGTTACGCGGGAACTCATCGACCACGTGCTGCGGATCGCCGAGCTGCGGAACGTAGAGGTCCAGATCATGCCCCAACTGCGGGACCGTCACGCCGGGTTGAACGGCCCCATGCAGCTACTCGAAGAGCCCAACAACCGGTGGTACGCGTACTCCGAGGGACACGAGAGCGGGCTGCTCATCACTGATCGAAAAGTGGTGAGCATGCTCCAGATGCGATATGCCAGAATGCGTTCGCAGGCTCTCACCATCCAGGACTCCTTGAGCCTGTTGCGGCGCATGCGAGGAGACCTATGAGCACGTCCGAACTGGCCTGGTTCAAGAGCAGCTACAGCAGCAGCGGCTCCGGTGACTGCGTCGAAGTCGCCCTCTCCTGGCACAAGTCCAGCTACAGCAGCAGCAGTTCGGGCGACTGCGTCGAGGTGGCCACTTGCCCCTCCACCATCCACATCCGCGACTCCAAGAACACCGAAGGTCCCCAGCTCGCCCTCTCCCCCGCCACCTGGACCAAGTTCCTCGTCACCCTGTAATCGGGGACTCCGCGATGCACCCGCCGGCGGTCGCCAGCCCGTCGGCGCTCTGTTCCTCAAGCACCTTGCCCTTGTAGGTGATCCGGCACTCGACCTCCGCGCCCTCGATGTCCGCGGCGACCGGCATGACCGCCGCGGGCATGATGCCGCGCAGGGTGACCGTCTTGGTCCAGGGCAGCTTGGGGTTGGTCACCGTCTCGACCTTGGGGTCCATCGCCTTGCCACCGCCGCCGTGGAAGCCGATCGAGTCGACGTTCTTGCCGGTGACCTCGTAGGTGACGACGTACGTCTCGTTCACAGCCTTGTCGACCTGGTCGACCGCCTCGGAACACGAACTCAGGCCCAGCGCAAGGCCGGTGACGGCGGCGGCGCAGACGGCAGTGCGGGTGGCGCGGATGGCGCGGGTCATGAGGATCCCCCCGGATCATGATCGTGAAGGTCGGTCGAACCCGCAGCCAATAGCAAAGAGAAGGCAAAGTCAAACGGGATGAAGGCGGTGCCCAGGAGTCCGGAATGCGTGAGGCCGATGAGCCGATCAATGTCGAGGATCCGGCCCGGCCACTCTCGCTTGAGAAGGCGTGCGGCACCGACGTACCGGTTGAGGTGCCGACCGGCGACGCCGAGGCGGGCCACGCCACTCACACCTGGGCAGTCTCGTGCTGCCGCGAATCTTCGATGGCCCGCGTGCCGTCGGCGCCGAAACACTGCCCGGCGTGGCGGTGGATCCTCTCCGGAGGGCTTCAGGAGATCGAGCAAAGCCTGCGATGGCCCGGTCGATAAGAGCTCGTAACACGATCTTGTTCAAGTGCCCTGGTCCGGCGTGACCGATGTGATGATTCGGCCGTTCGGGAGGGTGTGAGTACTCGGCCGTGGATCGTGGACGACGAGTTGGGGGTACTGATCGGGCCACTGCTGCCGCCTTGGCTGGAGAAGACGCCGGGCCAACAGCCGGTAGCGGACCGGGTGTGTCTGCAGGGCATCCTGTTACGTGCTCAACAACGACATAGCCTGGCAACTCCTGTCCCCGGAGCTGGGGTTCGGCTCTGGACGAACTTGCTGGCGACGCCTGGATCGCCGGCAGCAGGCCGGTGTCTTCGAGCAGCTGCACTGCATCCTGCTCGCCGAACTCAACGCGGCCGGCGAACTCGACTGGTCCCGCGCGTGAATGGACGGCTCCCGCATCCGCGAAAAGAGGGGCCCCGACCCGAGGCTGTCGCCGGTCGACCGGCGGAAGACGGGCAGTAAACACCAGCGGATCCTGCTGGTCATCTCCCGCAAGGGCGCCCCGAACATCAAGGGACTGGGCAAACTCCACTACGTCGTCGAGCAGACCTTCACTCTGCTCCACCAGTTCAAGCGCCTCGCCGTCCGCTGGGCACGCCGAACCGAACTCCACGGCGTCTTCGTCTCGTTGGCTTCCAGCCTCATCTGCTGGAGACGACTCAAGAAAGCCCACGCGTGATCCTTCTACGCGCTCCTGGACTGCTATGCCTGGAAGGCTGCGACCTGGTCCGGCATCGAGAAGTCTGAAGCACAGTCGGGACACGTCGTGGAGCCAAACAGGTGGGTCAGATGCTCTGCGGTTGCCGGCTGGCCTGCCTTGTCGGCCACACCATGCAGCCGAGACGCCAGTGGCGGCAGGTCCACGGGGGCCGCCGGGCGGACCCCGTGGACCATGGGTGCCTCACGGCCAACAACCCGAAAGCGCGCGTTCGGATCCCGACGGCGAGTGCTTGGCCCCTTGCAGGAAAGATCGATCTCCAAGCTCAGTGCGCAGGAGGGGCACACCACGGGATGCTCCTCACGGCGCAAACTGCGCCTCCATACGGTCACCCCCTCAAATGCCAGGAGGTGCTCCAGCCAGTACAGAAAGTCGTCTACATCGCCTTCGAAGGGCCTTGTCCCCACGACGTTCTAGGTCAGCTGGTGCAGCTCGTTGATCGCAGCCGGGTAGCGCGTCTGGACGTAACCGGGCTCGTGAAGCTGTTGCTCCTCGACGACGATGCGGCCGGCCAACCCAAGGGCCGGCGACCGCCAGGTTTACGACCGGCAGCGATGTCTGTCAGAACAGGCAGGGCGGCAAAGCTGGCCGTGTACACCGACCCTTGGTGGTAGAGAGAAGCCCACAGCTCCTCCCACGTCTCGTCAGCCAGCTCGGGATCACCGATCTCATCAAAAAGCCGTGGTAAGTCGGATGCGGAGCCATAGGCATGTTTCAGACGGGACCAGTCCAGTGTCATGCCCGCAATCATCCCAGCCGCAAGATCGTGTTACGAGCTCTAACGGCACGAGCCACAGAAAACAAGACGTGATCTCCCAAGGGGTGGCAAAGTACCGGCGCGCCCGCTACGACTACCCTCATACTGAGGCACTCGCCATACCTGAACGTTGCCGGGGGGACGTTTTGAAGACGCTGACGCTTACTTTTCTCCTTCTCATTCTGACCGCGGTTGTTCCCCTTGGCACATTGGATCAACACTGGGAAGCGACAGCAATGCGCAGCGTCGCAGCGGGAGTGATTTTCGTCGCCTTATGCCGAGCAGGACAGCGATATCACGTAAAGAAGATCAAGAAGACGATCGTGACGCGAGAGTCCTACACGTCCGTCCCTGAGAGCCGAGCAAAATCCCTCCAGCGGATGGCGGGGACAGGCCGCCTCCTCGACCCCTTTCAGGCCAAGATCTTCACGCTGGCCGTTACCCAGCCGATCGAGTTGAGGCAGAGAGTGGATGAGGTGTACGTGCCGCAGAAGCGTACACTTCAACGGTCGGTGACAGTCGAGTTTCAAATACCATCCGAGCTTTTGCCCACGCCCGGCGAAGACTCTGCGGAGGAACAGCGAGTCTTCATACCGTTCGTCTTCGCCCGCAAAGGAAAGTATCTAGACAACCTCAAGGTCTCCGACGGAACCGGCAAGAATCTCGGAGTTCTCTCCTACCGGGAATCCCTGCTCCTCTCCGCCGGCGTCTTGCGGGTTCTCATACTCGGCGCACTTCAGGCGACAGACGGGAAATTGAGCCAGAAAGTAGCCGAGACTGAGCGGCTCGCCCTCGCAGCGATCATCGAGCGCAACAATCCGGACATCCGACGGGCTGCCAACTCCAACGAAAGTGAGGCCGCCGTACGCGGGCGTGAGGAGCTGCTGAAGATGCAAGGGATCCGCAATCCGGCCTCTCGCGATCTGGCCGTGCTCCTCGTGGAAAAACTCGCCAAGAACTACGCACTCATCGCGTCCGTCCCGCTCCCCCATGACGGACGCTTCGTCATCCGGTACGAGGAAACCACCATCCCCAAGCTCGATCTCGTACCGGAGAAGATCACGAGCAGATTCGGCGAACGGGGAGTAGACCTCAAAAGGCGCTTCAAGGCGTTGCTGCGCGTCCTCCTCGGCACACGACCGGTCAGCCTGAAGGTACCGCTGGACAATGCAAGCACCTGCCAGAGTTTCCATGTCCGCGTACAGAGCCCGGAAGGGCTTTATCTCGCCCATCAGGAATTTTTACTGGGTGAGGAAAAGGAGGAGTATCTCACCAAACTCCAATACAACGCCCCCACCTCGCCGCATTACAGATTTCGACGACGACTCGGACAACCGTATGCTCATTTCTACGGCCGATTCTTCCCCGAACCGAAAAATCCAGACAAAGCGCCGACCCTCACGTTCCATTTCTTCGAGACCCCTCCGGGATCTTCATTCCGGGCAGCCATTGCGGCAGCCACCTGCTTCTGGCTCGTCTGGGCAATCGGCCTGGTCATATCGATCAAGGGCGATCCCGGCACAGACGCGCCCGCCTTTTTGTTGGTTTTCCCCGGAGTAGCGGCAAGTTGGCTGGGATTCGACTCGAAGCCCAATAGTCTCTTCGAGGGAACACTGACGGCGCGCGTCTCCCTCTTCGTCACCACAGTGGTATCAATGACCGCCAGCGGCTTGTACATGATCAATGTTTCAAAGGTCACGTTTCCCGTACACCTGGACACATGGAGGTTCGGTTTTCTGGGGGTCAGTCGCCTTCCCTGGATGGTCCTGGTGGCCATATCACTCATCAACGCCGCATGGATCATCTACAAGTGGCTGATGCACACGGCGACGTTTAAATTCCTTGCCGAAAGGGAACAGTAGCCGAGCGACGCGTTTTACACAGACCAAGGGGGGACTATGAATGTGAAGCAAGGAGCAAATGTTATGGAAGAGAACAGCGATACCACGGAAGGAGAGCCAGGAGAAGACTCTGTAGATCATACTGAAGACGAAGGGCGCTTCGATTTCCTCTCCCGGTGGATGCTGGGTTCATTGCGGCATAGCGAAAAAGACCAGTCGCAGCCAGGCGAGGCAAAGCGGGTCGGCTACTCCGTGGAGCCCGTCGGTTCTGTTGGCGAATCGAGCGTCCCCGTGCCTCCGCGAGACGCGCTCTACCGTGCGCTCCAAGGGATGTCCGCCTACTACGAAACGGCGATGATCGGCCTCAGCCAAGTCGATGTACCCCCTGACTCAGACGAAGTGCCGTCCTGACCTCGATGGGCAATCTCGCCCTGCTGCCGAGCTACCTCGGCCGCGAGCAGCGCCTGCTCAAGGAGGACGCCGCCGCGGGCGGTGTGCACGAGGGCGACACCGACGGGGAGCGGACCGTCCGGCTCCAGGCGATGAACGCCGGTCACAGCAGCACCGTAGGTGACAAGCACCTTTCCCAGTCGGCCGCCCAACTCGCGGACCACAGCGGCTGGTTGTGCTGGCCCACCCGATGGCGTGACATCGCCGGTACGAACAAGGAGCACACGGTGTCCGCCGCGTTCGTCTCCGACTCCGGTCACGTGGTCTGGGGGGGCAGACACCGGAGGAGAATTACGGGCACTTTCTGCGCGACGGTGCCGCTCCCAGTGGGAGACCGATCCCGCGGTCGGCGCCCTCTTCGCCGTACCGTTCCTGCTGGACGTCGTACCGCACGGAATCGGTCTGCTGCTGGGCGTGGTCTCGGGGGCGCTGGGGATCTTCGCGGGGATGACGCTGGACTCGGTGCCCGTGGACCACGAACTGTGGACCGAACGCACGACGTCAGACCCGTCCCTCCAGTAAGTCCGCGCGTTCGGCCCACCGCCGGGAAAGCGACACTCGCCAGTGCGATGATGCGGCCATGGCACAGTCACCGCAGGAACCCCAGGAACCCCAGGACTCCTCGGTCACCGAGGACGGAATGACCGCGGTCCAGGCCGTCGACCGGATCGAGGCCGCCGCGCATCCGCGTCCGCACGATCGCCGCCTGCACGCCCGCGGGGCCGTGTACGACGCACGGTTCGTGCCCACCGGGCGGATCGCGCAGTGGACGACCGCCGCCTGCCTCACCTCCGAAGCCGACACAGTGATCCGGTTCTCGAACGGCTCCGGCAACTTCGCCGCCGACGACCGGGCACGGGGCGTACGCGGGATGGCGGTCAAGTTCCTTGAGGGGGACGGCAGTAGCGATGACGCCAAGGCCGTGATGGACCTCGTCGCCGCGAACTTCCGGGTCTTCCCCAGCCACAATCCCGAGGGGTTCATCGAGCTCGTCGAGGCGTTGGGCATGGCGGGCACGGAGGGCGGGTTCGCCGACCGGGCCAAGGGAAAGCTCGCCGCCGCCGGGAAGTTCGCGACCGTGCTCGCCCAACACCCGGAAAGCCGGGGGGCGTTGAAGTCCTTCGCCGGGCAGCAGGCGCCCGCCAGTTTCGCCACCACGCGCTACGACGGCCTGCACGCCTTCGTCCTCGTCGACGAATCGGGCGTACGGCGCCCCTTCCGCTACCGGCTCGTGCCGCAGCTCGGCGAGGTCGAGATCGATCCCGCGTACGCCGCGACCCTCGCCCCCGACTTCCTCATCGGCGACCTCGACTCCCGCCTCGAATCCGGGCCCGTCACCTTCACCCTCGTGTACCAGCTCGCCGAGCCGAACGACCCGACCCACGACCCCTCCCAGGCATGGCCGGAACACCGCCCGCTGATCCCGGCCGGCCACCTCCACGTGGCGGCCCGCTCACCCCGCGAGGACCACTGGCAGCACCAGGTCTTCGACCCGACCCGCCTCGCCCCCGGCGTCGAAGCCTCCGACGACAAAATGCTGGCTTTCCGCCGCCACGCGTACTCCGTCTCGGCGGAACGCCGGCTCGCTCCCTAGCCCAGCCCGGGGAACACCCGTCAGCCCGTGGCGCGCCCGTCGATGTACGGCCGTAGCGGCTGCCGTGCTGCGACCTCGGCGAGGCGTGGCAGCGGGCGGCCCGGCGGCGCCAGGCGCGCGGCCAGCCAGCCCCACAGGGCGAGGTTGACCTGGGGCGACCGTTCGGGGGCGCAGTGGCTGGCGTTCTTGATCACCCACACGGTCGTCTCCGGCCGCCCGGCGAGTCCTACGGTGTCGCCGAGCGGGACGTAGACGTCGTCGGCGCCGTTGACCGCCAGCAGCGGCGAGCCACCGGCACCGGCCTTGTCGAGGAGCCCCTGCTCGCGCAGGGAGAAACCGGCGAGCAGGTCGGCGATCGCGGACCGGTCCGGCATCTCGTCCAGGTGGAGGGCGTTGCCGACGATCCCGGGCATGCCGTGCGGGAGGTTGAGCAGGTCGATGGGTTCGTCGGTCAGACCGGTCGGGCCGCCGAGGTCGACCGCCGCGTCCACGTGGCCGGCGAGTGCCAGCTTGGCCGCCCAGTGCGCGCCGAAGCTGGTGCCGTAGAACCCGACGGGTTGGCCGTAGGCGCGCCGGAGTCGGGAGACGAGGCCGACGAGGATGCGGTCGGCGTCGGGTGCGAGCGGGACCGTGGACTCGCCGGTGCCGGGCATGTCCACGGCGGCGACGAGGAGGCCGGTGGCGCGGGCGGTGGCCACGGCCAGCCGGTGCAGGTCCATTTTCCAGGTGTCGACGCCGCCGCGGAGGACGATCACGCCCGGGCGGGTCGCCTGTCGTCGTTGCCGTCGTCGCCGTCGTCGCCGTCGTTGGAAGAAGTGCACGGGGACGGGTTCGGGCACGTTCAGTACCGCGCGCTGGAAACGGACCGGGAAGCGGGGCGCGGCTTCGAGGTACGCGGTGAGCTGGTGCTCGTGCGCGGCCCGCCGTTCGTCGGTCGCGAGGCACGGGAAACGGGCCGCGCCCCAGCAGAGCGAGGCGAGCAGGGGGTCGCCGGAGGCGTGGACGCCCCCTACCCGACCTTGACCGCCCTGCTCCTGGTCCAGGCGGCCGAGGCCCAGGTCCACGGCGCGATCCTCGACCCACCGGCGGGGCGCACCCCGGCCGAGTGTGTGGAGGCGGCGATCGCGATGTGCTTGGCGGCGCTGGGAATCCGCAGCCCGACATAGAGCAGCAGCACTACGGCCGTGTCAGTCCAGGCCCCGCTTACGCTCCCTGCGCCGGATCTCCCGCCGCTGCTTGCCGGGCAGGGCACCGGCAAGCTCTCCCACCGGCGCGAGGTCATGCCAGTCGCCGCCGGCCGTGCCGCCCCGGCACCACCACACCAGACGCCCGCTGTCGCCGTCGTTCCAACCCTCCCAGTCGGCCGCCGTCCCCTCGGGGCGAAGATGCGTACCGAGCTTGTGGAACGGACACACCGGCCACGCCTGCCAGAGCCGCTCGGCCACCGTCTCCTGCGCCGCGTCCGCGACGACGCCCAGGGCGAGGTCGAGGGCGAGGTCGTCGGGGGCGTCGTCGTCCGGTTCCTGGAGACCGTTGTGGTGCCAGCTGCCGTCGGACACGGCCACGTAGACCTGCTCCTCCCAGACCACCAGCCTGAGGGGCGGCTGGTCGGGCAGGGTGGCCGCGAGGTCACGGTTGACCGTGGCGAGGGCGGCCTCAAGTCGCGGGTAGCGGCCGGGTTCCGCGCGTCGGGGGTCGAAGGGCTCCATCGGGTGATCTTCCCCCACCGGCCGGAAACCACTGTCCGAATTACCGAGTACTGACGGGCCGAGCCGCCTTCCACGCGCGGTAGTGGCGGGCCGGGTCGTCCGTGAACGAGGTGTGGCGCGGGGTCCAGCCCAGGAGGCGGTGGGCCTTGGCGCTGGTGACCAACTCGTCCTGGTCTGCGGCCAGTTGCATCATGCCGCCCGCCTCCGCGCTCTCCAGGGCTATCTCGCCGGTGTGGCCCGTGGCGCGTACGGCGGTGCGCTGCGTGTCCAGGGCGGTGAGGCGCTGCTCGTCGGCTATGACGAAGGTCTCCCCGTCCACGGCGGCCGGGTTGTCGAGGATGCGGACGTAGGCGTCGGCGAGGTCGTCGACGTGGACCCAGCTCCAGCGCTTGGCGGTGTCGCCGTAGAAGACGGGGTTGCCCGCCTCTGCGGCGGCGAACCACTGGGCCGTCATGGACGTGGTCGCGGGGCCGCCGTACATGAAGCCGGGGCGGACCACGGTGTGGGCGAGGCCGGAGGCGGCCAACTCCCGTTCCAGCGCGAACCGGAAGCCGATCGGGCTCTCGGGGTTGCCGGGGGTGTTCTCGTCCATGAGGGGCAGGCCGGTGCGGCCGTAGGACGAGATGCCGGTGGTGTAGACGAGGTGACGGCTGCGGCCGTCTCGCTCCTGGGCGGCGAGCAGTTCGGCGAACAGGCGCTGGTCGCCGCCGATCGGGTCGCTCATGTCCATCAGCAGGTGGACAACCGCGTCGGTCCCGTCGAGGTGATCGCGCCAGGTCTCCGGCTTGCCGAAGTCGCCCTCGACCGGGGTGACTTCGTCTGCGGCGAGCGCGTGGGCCGCGGGCGCGGAGGTGTCCCGGGCCAGGCCCAGGACGGTGTGTCCGGCGCGGGCGAGGGCGGCCGAGACACGGCGGCCGGCGTAGCCGGTGGCGCCGATGACGAGGATCTGCATGAGAGTGCTCCGTGTGCTGTGTCGTGCCGCGCGTCGGGCGGCGGGGGCAAGTGGAGGGTTCGGGTGGGGAGTTCAGGGGGGCGTGGGGAAAAAGCGGGCGAGGCGGTCTACCGCCCGGGCCGGGTTTGTCGGTCACGACGGTGTGCGCGGCCCCCGGGGCGATGTCGTGCCGCCCGTCAGACGGCGGGGCCAACAGACGGACTCGGATGGCTAGTTCTGGTCACGGGGTTCAGGTGGCGGGGGTCGTGGCGAAGAAGTGGACGGGTCGGTCCGCCGTCCAAGCCAGGCTGCTGGCCGCAAAGGTGTACGCGGCCCCGGCGACGGAGTCATGGCGACCACCGGGCAGCGAGGTCAAGTGAAGGGTTCAGGCTGCTGTGATGTTCGTGAAGAAGCCGCCCTGCCGCTCCGCCGTCCAGGCCGAGCTGTCGGCCGCGAACGTGCGTGCTCCCCCCAGCCGCCCGCCAGGCGGCGGGGCCAACAGATGGGCCCAGGTCGCGAGTTCGGGTCACGGGGTCCAGGTGGCAGGGGACGTCGTGAAGAACCGGGCCAGCCGGTCCGCCGTCCAAGTCGGGTTGTCTGCCGCGAACGTGTGCGCGGCGTCCGGGACCGTGTCGTGGTGGACGTCGGTCGCGGCCTTTCGGGTGCCGGTCAGCAACACGTCCTGGGGCAGGCCGTGTTCGCCGTTCAGGACGAGGACGGGCATGGTCAGGCGATCACCGGCGCTCGCCGCCCGGCCGTCCTCGACAAGCGTGGCGTAGTGCTCGAAACCGCCGCGCATCGCGTCGGGGCGGGTGTAGGCGCGCAGCAGGTCGGCGCGGTCGGAGGTGGTGATGCCGCCGGCGGTCATCATCGACCAGAAGGCGGACAGGTACTGCTCCTCCTTGCCGGCGGTGAGCATCGCGGCCAGGTCGGTCTGGGCGTGGAAACCGAAGTGCCAGGAGCCGCCGGTCGCGGGGTTCATGTGCTCCTCCAGGCCGTAGCCGGGCAGGAACGCCTCGCTGAGGACCAGCCGGGCCACGTCCTCGGGATGGGCCTGGGCCCAGGCGTGCGCGGTCATCGTGCCGACGTCGGTGCCGACCACGAAGGCCCGGTCGTGGCCCAGGTGCTTCAGCAAGCGGTGGAGGTCCTCCGCCTCCTCGCGCTTGGTCCAGTGGCCGGGCGGGATCTGTGAGTCGCCGGACCCGCGCAGGTCGGGCGCGATCACCGTGAAGCCGTGCGCCGCGAGCAGGGGAAGCAGCGCCCGCCATTCGATCCAGCTGAACGGCCAGCCGTGGATCAGGACCACGGCCGGGCCGGATCCGCCCACGACGTAGTGGAGTCGGACCCCGGCGACATCGACGACATCGTGCTCGAATCCGTCCGGTGCGGGTGCTCCGGGATGCATACGATCACCTCTTACTTAATTAGTTAAGCAACCATTGCACTCACTTGCTTAACTAGTCAAATACAGTGGTCGCATGGAGCCCCCCGCCGCTGCCGCCGCCGATACCGACACCGACACCACCCCTGACCCCACTCCCGGCACCACCCCCGCCGTCGATCCGCTGACCCCCGACGAGCTCCTGCTCTGGCAGAGCCTGGGCCGCCTCGTCCACTCCCTGCCGCGCACCCTGGAGCAGGACATGTCCCGCACCGGCGTGACCATGACCGAGTTCGCCGTCCTGCTGCTGCTCAGCGAGGCACCGAACCGCCGTATGCGCATGTCCGCGCTCGCGGCGGCCTCCGGCGTCACCCCGCCGCGGGTCACGCGGATCATCGACGGGCTGTCCCGCCACGACCTGGTGCGCAAGGAACGTCACGGCCAGGACGCGCGCGGCAGCGAGGCCGTTCTCACCGACGCCGGGCTGCGCGCCATGCACGCGGCGCAGCCCGCCCACCTCGCCAGCGCCCGGCGCCGGGTCCTCGACCACATCCCGGCCGACCTCCTGCCCACCATCGCCGCGACCCTCGCCGAACTCGCCGAACTCACGGAGGGCGGACGCCGCCGGCAGTCGCCGTAGCCCAACCGACTCCAACCCCCGTAACCCAACCGGCTCCAGCCCCCGTAAACCCACCGGTTCCAGCCCTCGTAACCCCCCCGACCGCAGCCGCCGTAACACACCTGTCCCGCAATCAACTTGACGACCCGTCACTTTGCCGTTCGCACAGCCCGGCGACAGCTTCCGCCCCTACGGTGCCGTGTCCATGACAGACAACAACGGAGCCACCCCCACCCCGGTCGGACGCCGTACCGTCCTGATCGCCACCGGCACCACGGCCGCCGTACTGGCCGTGGGCGCCGCCGCTCCCCACTCCCCCACGACCACCACCGCGGCGGACGCGACTCCCGCAGCGGCGGCGGCAGTCTGCACCCTCACCAAGGAGATGACCGAAGGCCCCTACTACCTCGACGGCGCCCTGGTCCGCGCCGACGTCACCGAAGGCAAGGCCGGCATCCCGCTCAAACTCGCGCTCACCGTCGTGAACGACAGCACCTGCGCCGTCATCCCCAACGCGCTCGTGGAGATCTGGCACTGCGACGCGCTCGGCGAGTACTCCGGCTACGTCGGCAACAACGGCCACAGCGAGCCGGACGACGGCACCTTCCTGCGCGGCGGTGTCCTCAGCAACTCCGCCGGGCTCGCCAACATCACGACGATCTACCCGGGTTGGTACCGCGGGCGCTGCGTGCACATCCATGTGAAGGTGCACACCGGCGTCACGCTCACCTCGGACGGCTCGTTCACCGGCGGCAGCGAACTCCACACGGGCCAGCTCTTCATCGACGAGACCATCACCACGGCCGTCGCCAAGGCCTCCCCGTACTCGACCAACACGGTCACCCGCACCACCCTCGCGCAGGACTCGATCTACGACGACGGAGGCGCCGCGTCCGGCCTCATGACCCTTACGGCGCTGGGCAGTTCGACCTCGTCCGGCTACACGGGCACCTTGACGCTGGGCGTCAGCCAGAGCTGACCCGGCTCCGAACTCCCCCCACGAAAAGGGGTGGCCCGCGGTGCGACACGGGCCACCCCTTCCTCATGTCAGCTCACAGCACCGCACGTCAGGAGCCCGGGCAGTGCTCCCACGCCATGTGGTACACCGTGCTGATGTCGCCGTCCGTCGAGTCCATCGTCATGAAGCTGACCGCACTGGACGACGAGGAACCGGCGGCGACCCGCAGCTCCGTGTTGATGTTGAAGTTGCGCTGAACTCCGCAGGGCGCCCAGACCAGTTGGGCCACGTCCGTGCTGTCGTTCGCCTGCCAGTTGTCGTCGTAGGGACCGTTGAACGGATGGTTCTTGCTCGTGGTGTTCGACGAACCCTGGAAGTAGTACGAGGCCTTCTGCGCCCCGCTCGCGCCGCGCTGGAGCGAGGCGAAGCCCCGGTAGTCGGCGCTCGCGATGGCGTACGTGAAGCCCTGCGGGACGTGGACGACCAGGTTGAGCTGGCAGTTCTTGCGGAACGCCGTGGGGTCGGAGTTGCCGCCGACCTGGGCGAGGTACGCGCTGTAGGTCACCGTGAAGGCGGTGTTGTCCTCGGAGACGGCGACCGCCGTCGTGCCCTGCGGACAGCCCGAGCCGTTCACCGTGGCGACGTTGATGACGATCTTGTCCGGGGGCGGGTCGTCGAACACGGGCGATGACGAGTGCTGCGCGGGCAGCACGGTGGTGAGGAGAGCGGCGACGGCGCCGCTCAGGAGGAGCCCACCAGGCATGGTTTCTCCTTGGGGTTGGGGGGTGGCCGCGCCCCAAGTCTTTGAAGAACCAATGAAGTTCCTGTGAAGACCGACGGCGCGCTCGCATCGTAGGGAGCCGCACAGGGAGCGGTCAGCGCGAACTCAGGCCATTCACAGACGCGTCTTTCACACTTCCTCCACAGTGTGTGAACTCTGTTGAAATAAGCGGCCGTTGACCGTTCCGTCCCCAGGCCCTTCACAGCCGCACATCAAGGAATCCTTCAGATACGGCCCTAACTTCCTTGCCATGACGGGAAACACGCAGAACGACCAGCAGTACGAGCAACAGCCCAACCGGCACCGCCGGGACAAGAGCGTCCAGCGCCGCCGCGTTCTGATCGGCGGCGGCACCGTCGCCCTGGCGGGCGGTCTCGCGGCCGCCGGCTTCGCCTCGGCCGACACCTCGACGACCACCTCGACGACCACCGTGACGACCGACGCGTCCGCCTCGGCCACGAGCGGCGTCTGCACGCTCACCGCCGAGGTCACCGAGGGGCCGTACTCGCTCGACGGCGCCCTGATCCGCGAGGACATCAGGGAGGAGAAGGAGGGCGTCGAGGTCCAGTACACCTTCACCGTCGTCGACCAGGACAACGACTGCGCGCCGCTCGCCGACGCCCTCGTGGAGCTCTGGCACTGCGACGCGCTCGGCGAGTACTCCGGGTTCGTCGGCAAGAACGGCCACACCGAGGACGACGACGGCACGTTCCTGCGCGGCGGCGTCCTCACCGACTCCAATGGTGAGGCGAGCATCGTCTCCATCTGGCCGGGGCACTACGTCTCGCGCGCCGTCCACGTCCACATGCGGGTGCACACGGACGTGACGCTCGCCGACGGCACGTACACCGGCGGCACGCTCGTCCACACCGGCCAGCTCTTCTTCGACGCCGACCTCAACGAGGAAGTGCAGGCCACCTCCCCGTACGCGGACAACACCACCGCCGAGACGTCCCTCGGTGACGACACGATCTACGACGACGGAGGCGCCGCGTCCGGTCTGCTCACGCTGACCGCGCTCGGCTCCGCCGTGTCCGACGGCTACACGGCGACCCTGACCGTGGGCGTGAGCACGAGTTGACCAGGAGGCGGATGACCAGCACGCACTGATCGGGGATCGCCGATCACACCCCGAGCGGCTGCCGCCCTTCGGCGGACTCGGACTCGGTCCGCGTCTCCAGCGCCCTCTCCCGGCGATGGGCACGGACCGAGTACGCCAGGGCGGCAGCCCACATCCCGTACAGCACGACGTACACCGGAGTGCTCAGCGCACCCGACGCACCGATCCAGTCACTCCTCAGCAGCGTACGGACGTTGGTCACGACGATGATCCCGCCGACGGCGGAGCCCAGCACCCGCGGCGGAACCAGCCGCACCAGCCAGGCGGCGACCGGCGCGGCCACAACTCCCCCGAGAAGGAAGGCAATTACCCAGGTCCACTTGAGTCCCTGGGACCCGAGGGAGAACAGGAAGCCGAGACTCGCGGCCACCGCGACCAGGAACTCGCTCGTGTCGATCGACCCGATCACCTTGCGCGGTTCCATCCGCCCGCTGGCCAGCAGCGCGGGCGTACCGACGGGCCCCCAGCCACCCCCGCCGCTCGCGTCCAGGAACCCGGCGACCAGCCCGAGCGGCGCCAGGAACCGCTTCCGCAACGGCTTGCCCAGCTGCCCCTTCGGCAGCCCCTTGAAGGTGAACCGGGACATGACGTACACGCCGAGCCCGAAGAGGATCAGCGACATCACCGGTTCGGCGACCTCGGTGGAGAGCTTCGAGAGGACGGTGGCACCGAGGAACGAGCCGATCGCGCCCGGGACGCCGATCCGCACCACGACCTTCCAGTCCACGTTCCCGAACCGCCAGTGCGAGGCGCCGGACATCAGCGTCGTACCGATCTCGGACAGGTGGACCGTGGCGGACGCGGCGGCCGGGTTCGTGCCCATGGCCAGCAGCAGCGTCGTGGAGGTGACCCCGTAGGCCATACCGAGGCTGCCGTCCACGAGCTGGGCCCCGAGGCCCGCGAGGGCGAGCAGTATCAGCGTGCGCATGGGAGGCGACGCTAGGCGGCCAATCTGAACGGAGCCTGAGACGCGGCTGAGGACACTCACAGCCACCGGCCGCCAGGGGACCTACGCGGGCAGCAGCGGTTCCAGCACCTTCGCGAGCTGCGCCCGGGTCACCGCGCCCATCCGCGTCGCCGCCACCTTGCCCGTCGGGTCGATGACGATCGTGTACGGCAGCGCCTGCGTGTTCACCAGCCCGCGCGGCAGCCGCAGGGCCTGCTTGCCCGCGGGATCGTGCAGGGACGGATACGCGAGGTGGTGGTCCTTCTGGAACGCGAGCCCGGCGGCACGGTCCCCGTCGTTGTCGAGCCCCAGCACCCGTAGCCCGCGCCCGCCCCACTCCGCCTGGACCTTCTTCAGCTCGGGCGCCTCCGCCCGGCAGGGCCCGCACCAGGACGCCCAGGCGTTGATCAGGACGACCTTCCCCCGGTAGTCCGACAGCCGGATCGCGTCCCCGTCCAACGAGGTCCCGGCCAGATCCGCCACGACGGGACGCTTCCCCACCTTGAAAGTCCGGGTGAGCGGATCGCCGGGACTGGCGTCGCTGATCGGCGCCGGGGACGAACACCCCGCGAGCAGCGCGCAACCGGCCGCCACGACCGCGCCCACCCGTCGAACCGACATCCCCCCGGTGACCGTCACGTCACTCCCCCTTCGCCAACGGGCCGCCCAACAGCGCCCCGTTCCAAGGTCATTGTCCTCCCGGCACTCCGGCGACCGGGCCCGGGGGCCGGTGCCCTAACGTTGTGTCACATGCCGTCGACACGCCGACCCCGCCTCGCCCCGGTCCTGGCCCTGACCGGCTGCGCCCTGGTCGCCGGGGCCGCCGCGACGGGCTACGCCCTCGTCCACGCCGACGCCGACGCCGACGCGGGCGTACGCCCCGCCGCATCCGCGGACGCACCGCACTGCCGTCGTATCGCCGACACCGCCCCCGCATCCCTCGGCGGCCTCTCCCGCCGCGACAGCGACCTCCCCGGGATCGCCGTGTGGGGCGACCGCGCCATCGTGCTGCGCTGCGGGGTCACACCCCCGGGGCCGACCGGCGACCCGTGTTTCGCGGTCGACGGCGTGGACTGGGTCATCGACACGGCCCAGTCCACGCACGGCAGAAAAGTCATCGTCACCTACGGCCGCGTCCCCGCGACGCAGGTCGTCTTCGACGGCGGCGGCAAGACCGACGCGGCCCTGGTCGACCTCTCCCGGGTCGTCGCCCCCGTCCGGCAGACGTCGAGCTGCGTCGCGACGGGGTGACCGGTTCCGTACCCTGCCCGGCACCGGTCCTACGGGTTCTCCCAGGCCGCGGGCTCCGCCGCCAGCGCCCGTACCGGCTCCGGCAGCGCGTCCGCCGCGATGTCCGCGACGGTGACGCCCTCAAGGATCTTGCGGACGTTGGCGCGCAGGGCGATCCAGAGGGGGAGGAGGGGTTCGGCGGTGCCCGTGTAGGCGAGGCCGGTGGGGCGTTCGCCGCGCACGGACACGATCGGGCCGTCCACCGCGCGTATGACGTCCGCCACGGTGATCGCGCCGGCCGCGCGGGCCAGCCGGTAGCCGCCGCCCCCGCCGCGCCGGCTGTCGACGATCCCGGCGCGCCGGAGGTCGCCGAGGATTCCCTCCAGGAATTTGTGCGGGATGTCCTGCGCGGTGGCGATGGTCTCGGCCTTCACCGGACCGTCCGGCACAGGGCCGTCGTCACCCCGTACGGCGAGCTCCAGTACCGCCCGTACCGCGTAATCCGCCCGTGCCGAGATCCTCATGCGTCCATTGTGGTCCGTTCTGGCGTAGAGAATGGCCCCGCACGACGGCCTCCTGGGACGACCACGGAAAATGGCTTCGCACGTGCCGCCGACGGACCGGACCCGGGAGGAGCTTCCAGTGGAGCTGAGCAGGCGTACCTTCAGCACCCTCGCGGGAACGGCCGCGCTCGGATTCGCGCTGGGGGGTGGCAGCGGCGGTAGCGGGGACGCGTACGCCGCGCATGTCGTGCCGACCGGCCCGCCCCCCGCGCCTCCGGCCGCGGACGGGCAGCCCCACACGATCGGGTACGACCGCTACTCCCTGATCGTCGACGGAAAACGCCTGGTCCTGTGGTCGGGCGAGATGCACCCCTTCCGGCTGCCGAGCCCGTCCCTGTGGCGCGACGTCCTCCAGAAGATGCGCGCCTTCGGCTACAACGCGGTCAGCATCTACGTCTCGTGGAACTACCACTCCCCCGCCCAGGGCAGCTACGACTTCACGGGCATCCGGGACCTCGACCTGTTCCTGCGCATGGCCGCCGAGACCGGCCTCTACGTCATCCTGCGCCCCGGCCCGTACATCAACGCGGAGATCGACGCGGGCGGCTTCCCCGGCTGGCTCACCGCCACGAAGGGCACGGCCCGCACCGCCGACCCGACGTATCTCTCGCACGTCGACGAGTGGCTGACTCACGTCGACTCCATCGTCTCCAAGCACCTGTTCACCCAGGGCACGGGCACGGTCCTGCTCTACCAGATCGAGAACGAGTACGACGCCCAGACCACCCAGCCGTCCGACATCGCCTACATGTCCCACCTGTACAAGAAGGTGCGCGCCGACGGGATCGACGTCCCCCTGTTCCACAACGACAAGGGACGCAACGGCTATTGGACCCCGGGGTCCTTCGACACCGGCGCGGACAAGGGCGGTTGGCTGTACGGCTTCGACGGGTATCCCTCGCCGTCCCAACTCCCGCCGGACTGGGGGCACTACGGGATCGGCGGGGCGAAGGGCGGGGCCACCGCCAGCCCCAAGACCCCTGGTTTCGTGCCGGAGTTCGGTGGCGGCTGGTTCGACCCGTGGGGCGGGTCCTGGTTCGACGGCAAGGGGTACGCGGAGTCGCGCCGGACGCGTGACGCGGCGTACGAACGGCGTTTCTATCTCACCAACCTCGCCAACGGACTCACCCTGCACAACGTCTACATGACTTTCGGCGGCACCTCGTGGGGCTGGCTGCCCGCGCCGGTCGTCTATACCTCGTACGACTACGGCGCCGCCTTCGACGAGGGCCGCAACGCGACCGCGAAGCTCGTGCCGATGCACCAACTCGGCCATCTGCTGCGGACCGTGCCCGACTTCGCGAAGCTGGACAAGGCGGCGGACGTCAAGGCGGACGGCCTGAAGGTCTACCACCTCACCAACGCCGACACCGGCGCGCACGTCTACGTCCTGCGCAACGACGGTACGAAGGCGGTCACTTCGACGCTGCCGACCACGACCGACGACATCGAGGTCACCGTCCCGGCCCAGGACGCCCGCCTCCTCGTCACCCAACTCGCCCTCGGCGGGCGCAAGCTGAGGTACTCGACGATCACGCCGATGATGTCCCTCACCGCCGGCCGGCAGGACATCGCCGTGTTCGCCGGGACACGCGGCGAGATGGCCCACATCGTGGTCGAGTGCCCGGACGAGCCCGTGGTGACCCGGCTCGACGCGCAGGCCGCCTGGGTCTGGGACCGCGGTCTCCTGCACGTCACCGTCCCGCTCGGCATCGGCGGCCTGACCCGCGTCCTCGTCGAGGGCGGCGGCGTCGACAACCCCCTCCTGCTGGTCTTCGCCGACGAGGCCGGCTCCGTACGCCTGTGGCCGTACGAGACCGGTTCGGGCACCGCGCTGGTCTACGGCCCGGCACTGCTCCGTGAGGCCACCGTCAGCGGGACGACCGCCCAGCTCACCGGTGACACCATCGCCGAGACCGGCCTGGAGGTGTGGGGGCCGCGCGGCATCGCCGACGTCACCTGGAACGGGCGGGCCGTGCCCTCGACCGTCACCAACGCGGGCAGCCTGCGCTCGAACCCGGACGCGCTGCTGCCGGGGGTGCCCGCGGTACCGCTCCCCGCACTCGACGGCTGGCGCCGGAAGGTGGAGAACCAGGAGGCCGCGGTCGCCTTCGACGACTCCAAGTGGACGGCGGCGGACAGGACTTCGACGTTCAGCACGACGGCCGTCCCCGCCGGGCAGCCGCTGCTCTTCGCCGACGACTACGGCTTCCACTACGGCGACGTCTGGTACCGGGGCCGCTTCACGACGACCACGGCCGACGACCTGGAGTCGGTGACCCTCGCCTACAGCACCGGCACCCAGGGGCTGCTGATGGCCTGGCTCGACGGCGAACCGCTCGGCACCCACCGGATGCCGGTGCCGACGAACAGCAGTGTGCGGCAGGGCAGTTGGACGGCGAAGGCGACTCTGCCGGTCCCGGAGAAGGTGCGCGCGGCCGGCTCGCACGTCCTGTCCGTGCTGGTGCGGCGGATGCAGCACGACCAGGACGGCAAGGCCCTCGACACCCACAAGGTGGCCCGGGGTCTGACTGCGGTGACCTTCAAGGGCGCCTCGCCGAAGGTGAGTTGGCGACTCCAGGGCGAGGCCTCACCCGACCCGGTGCGCGGGCCGCAGAACAACGGCGGGCTGTACGGCGAGCGGGAGGGCTGGCACCTGCCGGGGTACGCGGACGCCGGCTGGGAGGCCGTCACCCTCCCCCGCGCCGACAAGCGGCAGGGCGTGGCCTGGTACCGGACCAGTTTCAAGCTCGCCGTGGACAGCGGCATCGACGCCTCGATCGGCCTCGTCCTCGACGACGACCCGACGCGCGCCTACCGCGTCCAGATCTTCCTCAACGGCTGGAACATGGGCCAGTACATCAACGACGTGGGCCCGCAGCACACCTTCGCCCTGCCGAACGGGATCCTCCGCACCCGGGGCACCAACACCCTCGCCCTGGCCGTCCTGTCCGACGGCACCACACCGGCCGGCCCGAAGGACGTACGGCTGACTCTGTTGGGGAGTGCGGCCGGAGGAGTACCGGTCTCGCCGGTGGCCTCCCCCGGCCGGTAGCCACCTCAGCCGAGTCGGATCATGTTCCAGGACAGCGGCTCCAGTACGGCGGTCAGGGTGCCGTCCTGGAGGGTGGTGCCCTCGACCTCGTGCGGGGCCACCCGCTCCGGGTCGGCCAGGGTGTTGCGGGCGTCCGGGTCGGCGTCCGCGAGGGCGCTGTGCTCGACGACCGACGTCAAGTCCAGGCCGTTCAGGCCGACTTCGAGCGGGAGGGACTCGGTGCGGCTGCGGTTGACGGCGAACACCGTGACCGAACCGTCCTCGCCGCGCACCGCGGTGGCGTGCAGCAGGTCGGCCTCGCCGTACTTCCGCGTCTCCTGCTTCGGGGAGTCGACGCGGACGTCGAGGACCTGGCCGCGGCCGTACCGCGAGGCCTGCGCGAAGGGGAAGAACGTCGTCTGCCGCCAGGCCGGGCCGCCGGGCTCGGTCATGATCGGCGCGATGACGTTGACGAGCTGGGCGAGGCAGGCGACGGTGACGCGGTCGGCGTGCCGGAGCAGGGCGATCATGAGCGAGCCGAAGACCACCGCGTCCATGACGCTGTAGTTGTCCTCCAGGAGACGCGGGGCCTCCGGCCACTCGGCCGGGTCCGCGTTCTTCGTCTGCTCCTCCCAGTCCGACGTGTACCAGACGTTCCACTCGTCGAAGGAGAGGTTGATCTTCTTCTTCGACTTGAGGCGGGCGCCCACGTGGTCGGCGGTCGCGACCACGTTCTCGATGAACGACTCCATGTCGACGGCCGAGGCGATGAAGGAGTCGAGGTCGCCGTCGGTCGGCTGGTAGTAGGCGTGCAGCGAGATGTAGTCGACCAGGTCGTACGTCTCCTGGAGGACCGTCGACTCCCACTCGGCGAAGGTCGGCATGGCCTGGGAGGAGGAGCCGCAGGCGACGAGTTCGACACCGGCGTCGATCTGGCGCATCGCGCGGGCCGTCTCGGCGGCGATCCGGCCGTACTCCTCGGCGGTCTTGTGGCCCGTCTGCCAGGGGCCGTCCATCTCGTTGCCGAGACACCAGACCTTGATGCCGAAGGGGTCCTTGTCGCCGTGGGCGATCCGCTGCTCGGCGAGGGTCGTGCCGGCGGGGTGGTTGGCGTACTCCTGGAGTTCCAGGGCCTCGGCGACTCCGCGCGTGCCGAGGTTGATCGCCATCATCGGTTCTGCCTGGGGGCCGAGCTTCTTCAGGAACGCGATGTATTCGGACAGGCCGAACCGGTTGGACTCCGTCGAGCGCCAGGCGAGGTCGAGGCGGCGGGGACGGGTCTCTGCGGGGCCTACCGAGTCCTCCCACTTGTAGCCGGAGACGAAGTTGCCGCCGGGGTAGCGGATGGTGGTGACGCCGAGTTCGCGGACCAGGTCTAGGACGTCCTGGCGGATGCCTTGGTCGTCCGCGGTGGGGTGGTCCGGTTCGAAGATGCCGGTGTATACGCAGCGGCCGAGGTGTTCTACGAACGAGCCGAAGAGGCGGGGGTTGACTTCGCCGACGGTGAAGGCGGGGTCGAGAGTGAAGCGGGCGGTGCGCATGCGGGCCTTTCGGGAGGGGTGGCTTGTGATTCGTGGGCGAGTGCGGGTTCGCTGTGGCTGGTCGCGCCCAGGCGGCGGAGCCGCATATAGATACAGCCCCGCGCCCCTAAAAACCTGTTCGAAATACCGTGTATCGCTCGTAACCTCGAACAGGACCGTAAAATCTCACCGCCTCCGCGTCAATGGGTCGGCCACTCTGCACTGTGCATTCTCGGGGGCGATTTCCGGACACAGCGGTCGTTCCCGGTCCCACAACGGCCACCGGAAGACATGACGTTGACAGTTGTGGGCGCGTAACCTCGGACCGGCTTGTGCAGCGGACGGCGGGAAGGGGGAGCGTACGACGTGGTGACGACCTTCCTCGGTGAGCTGTACACGTCCTTCGTATGGGTCCCCACGGTGGTCCTCGGTGCCGCCCTCGCGCTGAAGCTGCCGACCATCATCCGGATGTGGCGGGACCCGCTGCTGCGGGCGGTCGGCGGGCTGCTGCTGTTCGCCTGCGCGCTGTTCGTGTCCGTGACGCCGTCGGTCATCGGCTGGATCAACCGGGTCACCGGTGTGCCCAACTTCGCGGCGCCGTGGGCGTATTCGCTGCTCACCGCGTTCAGCGGAGCGGGGTTACTGCTCATCGTCGCCTGGCGCTTCGGGCTGTCCGACCGTTCGAACACGACCCGGCGCGCCAGACGCTGGATCATCTCCGTCTACTCGGGCGTGATCGTGGCGCTGTGGGTGCTGTTCGCCCTCGCCGACGTGCCGGTGGAGCGGGTGCGGGACCTGGACACGTACTACGCCGGCACGCCCTTCATGCGCGAGGAGATCCTGCTCTATCTGCTCGCGCACACCGTGGCCGCGCTGATCACCGTGCGGCTCATCTGGAACTGGGTCCGCGCGGACGCCCTGCACGGCTGGCTGCGCTGGGGACTGACGTTCCTGGGCGCGGGTTACACGCTGAGCCTGGTCTTCGATCTCGCCAAACTCACGGCGGTGACGGCCCGTTGGACGGGGCACGACCTCGACGCGCTCAGCACGGACGTCGCTCCGTGCTCGGCCTGCCTCGCCGCCGTACTGATCGCCGTCGGTTTCATCCTGCCGCACACCGGCCAGTACCTGCACGGCCGCCTGCGCGTACGCCTCGCCCACCACCGGCTCCGGCCGCTGTACGTCCTGATGCGCTCCGTCGACGGCGCCGGCGTCCCCTTCCTGCTGTGCGCGGCGCCCGAACTGCGCCTGATCCGCCGGGAGACGTACATCCGCGACGTCCTCCTGCCCCTCGCCCGCCACCTCGACGAGGACCTCCGCACCCGCGCCCACCGCGCCGCCCTCCGCCTCGGCTGCACCCCGCGCCGTGCGAAGGCCCTCGCGGCGGCGGTGGCGATCCTGGACGCCATCGACTCCGGCCGCCGCGACGACGGCACCGGACATCCCGACACCGCCGACCTCCTCCAGGAGATCGGGCCCGTCTCCCGCGCCCTGCGCCACCGCGACGCCATCGACGCGGTGCGGGTGGCGGCGAGGAGTGAGGGGACGGGGGCCGGCGCGGCGGAGACGGTGGGTGCCGTTCAGGCCAATTCCGCGGCTCAGGTCAACTCCGGGCCCCCGGCGGCGAGTTCGGCGGACCCGGTGCGTCGTACTCCCCCCGTCCATCCCGCGGAAGCGCCCCGCTTCCTGCTGCCGCGGCGACGGTGAGGTGGCTGAGTCGGCGTATGTCCTGGCATATTGCAGCGGTGCGCACGAAGAAGGAGATGCGCCGGTTCGCCGGTGCCCTCATCGATCCCATGCGCGTCCCGGTCCCGGCCGACCCCGAGGCCCTGTTCGACGCGCTGGTCGACTCCGTCACGCGCTGGCGGGGGCGTGAGATCGTCGTCCGCCGCGAGGTGTTCCCGCCGCACACCGCCAGCGGGCTGTGGCTGGAGGGCGACACCTACGACGTCATCGTCATCGACAAGCGGGCCGCCGCCTGGCACCAGATCGTGATCTTCTGCCACGAGGTGTGGCACATGCACCAGCGCACCGCCGCCCCCGCGCCGGAACCGACCGCCGACGGCAGCCCCCGGCCCGTCGCCGCCCGTACCGACTTCAGCCTCGCCGACGAACAAGAGGCGGACAGGTTCGGCATGTTGATGAGCGGCCGGCTGCGACCCTGGCTCCAGGCGGCGGCCACAGCGAACCCCGCGCACGATCCCGCGGCCGACGACGGCACGCAGGGGGTCGCCGGGCGGATCGGCGCCGCCCTCAACTACCGCGGGACCAGAAAATGAGCAGCCTGATCGACTACCTCAGCTGCGGCCTGCTGTGGCTGGGCGTGCTGGTGAAGACCCCGGACCTGATACGCCACTGGCACGACCCCTATCTCCGGGTCATCTGCGTGTTCCTCGGCCTGGCCGGGGCCTGCTTCCTCCTCGGGGCGCCGCCCACCGTCGGCGCGATCAACCACCTCAGCGGCATCCCGAACCTCGCCGCGCCGCTGACCTACGCGTCGGTCACCGCGTACGGCGCCTCCTCGCAGGTCCTGATCGTCTACTGGCGGGGCGGGCCGCACGTCCACCGCACCGCCCGCCGCTGGATCGTGGCGTACACCTTCATCCTCATCGGCATCGCCGTGACGTTCGCGCTGGGCCGCACCCCCGTGGAGCGCCGCACCGACCTGGACACCTACTACGCGACCACGCCGTTCATCGCCGAGATGATCGTGCTGTACCTGGCCGGGCACCTCGCCGCCGTCAGTGTCACCGCGGTGTCGGCGCTGCGCTGGGCGCGGCAGGTGCACGGCTGGCTCCGCGCGGGCCTGATCACGCTGGGCGTCGGCTCGCTGTGCGGCGCCGGGTACAGCCTGACCAAGTTCGCGGCGGTGATCGCCCGTTGGTGCGGCCGGGACTGGACGCGGCTCGGGACGACGGTCTCGCCGGTCGCCGCCGGACTGGGCGCGGTCCTGACCGTCGTAGGCGTCCTGATCCCGCTGACCGGCCCCCGGCTGACCCAGTGGCGGCAGGCCCGGCGGACGTACGCCGGTCTCGAACCGCTGGAGCACGAGCTGGCCGAACTCCTCACCCGCCGCGCGCTACGGCTGCCCCGGCCGCGCTGGTCCTCCCCCGCGACCCGGCTGGTGTGGCGGCAGACGAGCATCCACAACGCGCTCGGCCACCTGGACGCGTTCTTCGACCGGGCCCTGTACGAACGGACGTTGGAGGCGGCGGCAGGGACCACCGGCGACCCGGAGCAGGCCGAGGCGACGGCGTGGGCGGCGGTCGTGGCGGCGGCCGTGGCCGAGGAGCGGCAACGTGACGTGGAGGAACGCGCCGGCGACCCGCGCCCCGCGCCCGCCGACGAACCGGGCGGGCTCCCCGACCGCGCCCCCGGCACCGCCCTCCTCGTGCCCATCGCGGACGCGCTGACCCGGTCCCCGCTCGTCGCCGCCGCCCGGGTCCGCGCCGGCACGACGGAAGGGAGCACCCGGGCATGAGCCTCATGGTGTATCTCGCCGCCGCCGTCTTCGGGCTGTCCTGCACCGTGCTGCTGCGCCGCCCCTGGCGGATCCCGCGCGACCCGTTGACCCTGTCCACCTGCGCGGCGATCGTCCTCGGCTCGCTGGCCCTGGTCTGCTCGGCACCGCTGACCCTGGGCACGGTCAACCGCCTCACCGGCATCCCGAACTTCGGTGCCCCGCTGACCTACGGCATGCTCTCCGCCTACAGCTGCTCCCTGCTCGTCCTGCTGATCCACTGGCGGGGCGGTTCCCCCGCCCGGATCCGCCGCATGGTCCTGCGCAGCATGGCCGCCTACGGCGCGCTGATCGTGGCCATCGTCGTGCTGTTCACGCTGGCCGACCCGAGCACCGAGCGGCTCACCGACCTCGACACGTACTACGCGGGAACGCCGTACATGAGCGAGATGATCGTGCTCTACCTGCTCGGGCACAGCGCGGCCACCCTGGCGCTGTGCACGGTGTGCGTCACCTGGGCCCGCGAGGTGACCGGCCTGCTCAGGACCGGTCTCCAGCTGATCCTCCTCGGCACCCTGCTGGACGTGGTGGGCTTCCAGCTCGTCAAGTACGCGGCGCTGGTGGCCCGTTGGACCGGGCACAACCTCGACTTCCTCTCCACCGGCGTGGCCCCGCCGATGGCTTCCTTGGCCGCCCTGACCTGTTCGGCCGGCTTCGCCCTCCCGAGGCTCCTGCCCATGGCCCGAGCCCACTGGCGCGACCTCAACGACCTGCGCGGGCTTGGCCCGTTGTGGTCGGAGGTCCGCTTCGCGTCCATCGCCCCCAAGCCCCCCAGCGCCCTGCGCCAACTCCCCCGCATGCGCCTCCACTGGCGCGAAGTCTCCATCCACGACGGCCTGTTGGCCCTCACCCCCTACTTCGACGACCACCTCCGCGAACGCACCCGCCACGCCGCCCTCCACAAGGGCCACTCCCCCCACGAGGCCCGCGTGACCGCCGAAGCAGCCATGGTCGCCGACGCCGCCCGCCGAGCCGCAGCCCAGGAACAACCCTTCAACACCCCGAGCACGTACCGCCTTTACGCCACGGAGGTCTCCGACACGGGGGGTCTGGTAGAGCTGGCACGAGCGCTGGCGCAGTCCCGCCTGACGGCAACACCGGCGGAAGCAAAGACGCTGGCCGACTTGGACAACACGGGCGCCTGAAGTACCCCAGGGGCGCGGGGAACTGCGCGACCAGCCCCCACCGGCCCGCACCCAAAACTCAACCCTCAGCCCCCAAAGGCAGGTTGCGCCACCCCTTTCCCCGCCCCAGGCACAACCAACAGCGAACCGGCCACAGGTTCCGGCGCCTCAAGCCCCACCCGAGCAGTCGTAACGTAGAGGTCAGTCAAATCCGCCCCCCCGAACGCGCACGCGGTGACCAGCGAGGCCGGCAACGAAACAACCCGCTCCAACTCCCCGTCCGGCGTATACCTCCGCACCGCACCCCCACCCCACAACGCCACCCACACACACCCGTCCGCATCAACGGTGAGCCCGTCAGGAAACCCCGCGCCGACCTCGACCTCCGCGAACCGCCGCCGCTTCGACACCCGCCCGTCCGCGTACTCGAACACATCGATCCGACGGGTGGGCGAGTCGATGTAGTACATCAACCGCCCATCAGGACTCCACCCGGTCCCGTTGCTCACGGCCACGTCATCAAGGATCAGCTGCACGGACCCGTCCCCGGCAACCCGCGACAACGTGCCTCCACAAGCCGCCTCGTCGTACCGCATCGTCCCCACCCACAAGGCCCCGTCAGGCGCCACGGCCGCGTCATTGGCCCGCCGCCCGGCAACCGGCTCCCGATGCAACCACCTGAACTCCCCGTCGGGATCGACAAGCCCGACCCCGTCCCGCAGATTGAGAACGAGCCCCCCACCGACACGGGGCTTGGCAGCCCCGACGTGCTGCTCGGTCACCCGAACCGTACGCACGCCGGACACGGGGTCGTACGTATGCACCCGGGACCCAAGGATGTCGATCCAGATCAGCCGCCCCGCCGCCGCGTCCCACGTCGGCCCCTCACCAAGCGTCGCCTCGGCCCGTACAGCCACCTCGTACGTCATCCCACACTCCTGTGCCCGAGCCGCTCCGACAGTTCGACCGCACCCTTCGCGGCGAGCTGCTCCAACTCCACCCGCCGCTCGTCGCTCCACCGGATCATGGGAACGGAAATAGAAAGGGCGGCGACAACCTGCCCCGTACGGTCCCGCACCGGCGCCGCGACGCACGACACATCCGGATTCGACTCACGGCTCTCGACGGCGACCCCCCGCGACCGGATCTCGGCGAGAGCCTCCCGCAGCGCCCCCGGCTCGACAATGCTGTTCGGCGTCATCGCGACCAACGACACATCGGCCGGAACGCGCGCGGTCAGCTCCGGCTCGGGCAGCGAGGCGAGCAGCATCTTGCCCACGGACGTGCAGTGCGCGGGCAGCCGCCGCCCCGCCGCCGACACCATCCGCACCGCGTGCGTGGAGTCGACCTTGGCGATGTAGATGACGTCGGTGCCTTCGAGGATCGCGACGTGCACCGTCTCGTCGCAGGTCTCGGCGACGGACCGGGCGACCTGCTGCCCCTCGGCGGCGAGGTCGAGCTGCTCGGCGTATCGGCTCCCGAGCTGGTACGGACGGACCCCGAGCCGGTAGCGTCCCGGTTGTCCGGGCACGGGCACGATGTACGACCGCGCGGCGAGGGTGGTGACCAGTTCGTGCACGGTCGTACGCGGCAGTTGCAGCTTGCGCACGATGTCGGGGGCGGAGAGCGTCCCGTCCCCGTCGAGGAAGAGCTCGAGAATATCGAGAGCCCGGGTCACGGCAGGTACGAGTCGTCCCACAACCGGCCCCCTTCTAGGTGTCTGCGAGTGGCTGTATGGGGTGCCGCACCGAGCGTCGTGTTCGAAATTTCAACTGACGATCGGCATGACGAACACAGGCTAGCCATAGAGGGTTGCACGGGCAATGGTCGCGTGACCATGTGACTACCGACCGGCCCTGGGATCGCCCAGTTCACCACGCAACCGCTGGGCGCGCAGCACGAGTTCGAGCTCGAACCGGCGGTCCGGGTGGTCGATCTCGTCCCCCCACAGTTCGCGGATCTGCCGCAGCCGGTACCGCACGGTCTGTGGATGCACCCCGAGCCGCGCGGCCACCTCCGGCGCCCCGCCGCGCGTCTCCAGCCAGGCCAGCAGGGTCTCCGCGAGCCGCCGCCGGTGCGTCGGCCCGGAGTGCTCAAGCGGCGCGAGACACCGCAGCGCGAGATCGTCGATCAGCTCCTCCGGCTGCAACAGCACCAGCGCCTCGGTGTGCTCGGTGCAGTACAGAACACCCCCGCCCGGCAACAGCCCCCGCTCCATCAGTCCTACGGCCGCCTCGGCCCAGCGCGCCGACTTCACCGCGTCGGCCAGCGGCACCGGCGGCCCGATCGCCCCGGCCCAGCCGGTCAGCGCCCGGTGCAGCAGCTCGGGCCGCCCGGCGGCATCGGGCTCGGGCACGACCATGCGTGGCTGCTCGTACTCCATGTCGAGCAGCACCTCCTGCCCTACGGCGGGGGCGACCGCCTCGCGGGCCGGGCGCAGCAGGACGCCCACGGCGACCTTGTCGGGGAGCGGCCAGCCGATGCGGGCGGCGCGTTCGGAGAGGGCCTCGGTCGGGTCGCCGCGGTGGTGCTCGGCGAGGAGGAGTTCCATGAGCCGCCGCTGAAGCCGCAGCCGCTCCCCCGCCTGCCGCGCGGCGGCCTCCGCGTACCCGCGCACGGACTGGTCGACGAGCCCGTCCAGATACTCATAACCCGCGTCGACGAGCGCGTACATCGCCGGCGGCGGGATCTCGACCCGCTGTCCGATCTCGGCCAGCCTCCGCCAGGCGAGCCGCACGCCCATCCGGTAGATCGCCTGGAGCGAGTCGAGGCTGCGTCCGTGCAGACCCTCCCCACGCCCGAACTCCTGGAAGACACCCGGCGGTACGGTCGGACGCCCCTCGGCGGTCTCCAGGTGCTGGACGAAGACCTCGATGGCACGCCGGATGCCGACCAGCGCCATCGGCTCACCCGAGTCGTCGAGAACCAGGGGCAGTTGAGGGTGTTCGCGACGGATCTCCCGCAGGATCTCCTCGGCGAGCGCGGGCGCCTCGGCCATGGCGATCGCCGCGAACTCCCGTACCTGGACCTGCGGTACGTCGTGCCACGCGGAGCGCGGCATCACGGTCGCCGGTGGTGCGGACACGGGGTCAACTCCCCTGGCCCGCTTGCTCGTACGTGACCAGCGGCGTGTTCGGCTGGGCCGGTCTCGCGTCCAGCAGCGCGACGACACCGAGTGCGGCGCCGACGGCGAGGGCGGCGGCCAGGACCATGGTGAGTGCGGCGGCGAGCAGTCTGGGCATCGCGGGGTCAGCCTCTCTGTCCTGAGGTCCGTGCGCCCTGCCCCTGCCCGTCGGCCCAGTGTCGGCAGACATTGACACTCCGTCAAGGGCCCTCTACGGTTCCCGGCCCAAGAGCGGCCCGAACTCCGTCACCAACCTTCACTGGAGTGTCCGGATGCGCCGTACGACCTCTCCATTTTCCTTGATCCTGCTGGGACTTGGCACGTTTCTGCTGGTCCTGGCGCCACTGCTGGCGTGGTACGTCGAGCCGCGGGCCGCCGTGACCCCGATCGACATCGACACGACCGCCGTCTACCGGGGCACCGGAAGCTACTTCGACACCGGCGAGTTACGGACCGTGGACGACCAGCGGATCACCGTGACGCAGCAGGTGCGCGGCGATGTCGCGGACAGCGAGAAGAGCGGGGACGCGGTCTGGGACGTCACCACGACCGTCGACACCGACAAGTCGCTGCCGGCCGCCGATCCGCACGACGCGCTGGAGTTCTTCCCCAACCGCTGGGTCACGGACCGTAAGACCAACAAGCCCGTGCACTGCTGCCACGAGAACCCGTACTTCGAGGGCGACGCCTTCCTGAAGTTCCCGTTCGACGTGCGGAAACAGCCGTACCAGTGGTGGGACAACTCCCTCGGCGCGACGGTGACTTTGCGTTATGCGGGGACCAAGAAGGTGCAGGGCTACTCGGGTTACGTCTTCAAGGGCACGGTCCCGCCCACGAAGATCGGCACCCGGCAGGTCCCCGGCAGCCTCGTCGACCAGCCCACCTCCCCCCAGATCCTGGCCGAGGAGTGGTACTCCAACCACGGCATCGAGCTGATCGTCGACCAGCGCACCGGCCGGGTGATCTACGCGCGGACCGGCCCCCGGCGCACCCTGCGCGCCCCTGGTCACGCCTACGACGCGGTCCTCCTCCTCGACGCCGACAAGCTCGCGTTCACCACCGCCACGCAGCGGGAACAGGTGAAACTGGCGAAGCGGGAGAGCGGTCAACTGCGCCTGGTGGGGCAGTCGTTGCCGATCGGTGCGGCTGTGGCCGGATTCGTCCTCGCCGTGACGGGTGGCGTTCTGGTGCTACGCGGCCGCAGGCGCCCCGAATCACCCCCTTCACCCTAGTATCAACCCACGATGTGACGTGACGTCAGTTCTAACAACCCCGGAAATTGTCATGCGGGTGAGTAGCCGTCAGGAACGCCGGGGCGAAAACTGTCCAACCCACCCCGGCACAGCCCACCCACAGAACTCCGCACCGCGCCCCATCCCGCCCCATCCCGTCCCGCACCGACCCCGGGGAGTTCCGCCAGAGTTCCGCATCCTGATCCGCCAACGTTCCGCACCCTGAGACGAGTTGGAGCACCCATGCCCCAGCACGTGCCCTACTCCCTGCGCGCCCCGTTTCCCCCGGTCGCGCAGCACCCCCCGGCGCCGGTACCGCGCCGGATCGTCTTCCTCGCCCACCGGGACCTCGGCAATGCCCAGGCCGGCGGCTCCGAACTCCTCGTGGACAGACTCGCCGACGGCCTCACCCGACTCGGCCACCAGGTCACCCTGCTGTGCGGCGGCCCGGCCGCCTACCGCGACTACCGCGTGGTGTCGGCGGGCGGTGCGTACGGTCATTTCCTGCGCGCCCGTACCGCCTTCGCCCAACAGATCGGTGACTGCGACCTGTTGGTCGAGGTGTGCAACGGGATGCCGTACTTCGCTCCCGTGTGGCATCGCGGGCCGACCCTGTGTCTGGTCAACCATGTCCACACGGATCTGTGGAAGATGCGGTTCGGCGGGCCGATGGCACCGGCCGCGCGGATCGGGCGAAGACTTGAGCACTGGGCGTTGACCGGGGCGCAGCATCGTGGGCTGTTGGTCGCGGTGTCTCCCTCGACCGCGCACGCGCTGCGCGGGATCGGGGTGGAGCGGGACCGGATCCGGGTTGTCCACAACGGAGTTGAGGAGCCGGGGCCTCGGGCCGAGCGTTCGCCGGAGCCGCTGTTCGTGGCGGTGGGGCGGCTCGTCGAGTACAAGCGGATCGATCTGCTGCTGCGGTTGTGGGAGCGGGTACGTCCCGTGGTCGGGGGGCGGCTGCTGATCGTCGGGGACGGTCCTGAGCGTGAGCGGCTGGAGCGACTCGCCGGGCCTGGTGTGGAGTTCACCGGGCATGTCTCGGAGGCTCGGAAACACGAACTGCTGTGTGCGGCCTGGTTGTTGCTGCATCCCTCTGCGCTGGAGGGGTGGGGGTTGGTGGTGACGGAGGCTGCCGCCCGTGAGACTCCGGCGATCGCGTTTGACGTGCCCGGGTTGCGGGACTCGGTTGTTGACGGGGAGACGGGTGTTCTGGCTCGTGGGGAGTCCTCGTTCGCGGCGGCGTGGTGTGCGCTTGCGCTGTCCACGCGTCGCCGTGAGGCCATGGGTAAGGCTGCGTGTGATCTTGCGGGGGGTTATCGCTGGGATCGGACGGTCAGACAGTTTCGTGTGGTGGCCGGTGAGGCGGTGAAGGGCTGGGGGCCGTGAGGTGGCTGCGGGCCGGTGGGGGCTGGTCGCGCCGTTCCCCGCGCCCCTATAGGGGCGCTCCACCTCGCCGGGGTTTCAAAGATCCCTCTCTCCAGCGCTCCATCGCCCTCTTTCGTGCCTTCCTGCATGAGCAGGACGAACCGGAGTTCTGCTACTCGCTGCTCGCCCGCGACGCCGTTGATCAGGTCGAGGCCTACGACGGGGCTGTCACCGGCCGCACAGTCGTGGACGTTGGCGGCGGCAGCGGGTATTTCACCGAGGAGTTTCGGCGGCGTGGTGCTCACGCCTACCTTTTCGAGCCGGATGTACGGGAGTTGGGGCGGAAACCGCCCGACGGGACCGTCATCGCGGACGGGTATTTGCTGCCGTTGTCCGACGGGGTCGCGGATGTGACGTTCTCCTCCAACGTCCTTGAGCATGTGGCCGATCCGGAGACGTTTCTCAGTGAGCTGGCGCGGGTGACGCGGCCCGGTGGGCTCATCTATGTGTCGTTCACCAACTGGCTGTCCCCGTGGGGCGGTCACGAGTGGGCGCCCTGGCACTATCTCGGTGCCGAACGGGCCCGCGCCCGCTACCGGCGCCGTACCGGAAAGCCGGCCAAGCACACGCTCGGCGAGAACCTGTTCGCCGTGCACATCGGTGCCACCCTGCGGCAGGTCCGTGCCCGTGATGACGTCATGGTCGTCGCGGCGCGTTCCCGCTACTGGCCCTTCCTCGACCGAGCCGTCGTAAAAGTGCCCGGGATAAGGGAGTTGGCCACCTGGAACCTCCTCCTCATCCTCCGGCGGTGTCCACCATGACGGCGACCACGGTCCAGGCCCCGCCCCCGGCGGCCGACCCCACCACCACGACCATCGCGGGCCCCCCGGAGGGCCCGAGGTCATGGCGCTGGCTGCTGGGGTTCTGGGCCGTGGTGTTCGTGCTGTTCCTCGCCGTGCACCCAGGGCGCCAGACCTTCGACACGAAGCTCGGGGTCACCGTCGACCCCGGTCAATTCCTGTCCGACCTGGGGCAGTTGTGGCACGACCGGGGTTCGTTCGGCGGTATCCAGGACCAGTACGCGGGCTACCTCTGGCCGATGCTCCCGTTCTACTGGCTGGCCCACGCCGTACAGTTGCCGGTCTGGCTGGCGGAGCGGCTGTGGCTGTCGCTCGTCGTGTCGGTGGCCTTCTGGGGCGCTCTGCGGCTGGCGGAACGGCTGCGCGTCGGCAGCCCCGCGTCCCGCCTCCTCGCCGCCGTGACGTACGCGTTGTGGCCGGTGTTCACGATCGTCGTGGGGTCGACCTCCGCCGCCGCCCTCCCCGGGGCCTTCCTCCCCTGGGTGCTGCTGCCGCTGACCAACGAGCGTTATACGGCCCGGATCGCGGCCCTCCGCTCGGCTCTGCTCGTCCCCTTCATGGGCGGCGTCAACGCGGCCGCGACCCTGGCCTCGCTCCTCCCCGTCGGCCTGTATCTGCTCTCGCGGCCACGGGGACCCCGGCAGCGCAAGCTGATCGCGTGGTGGGTGCCGGGGGTGATCCTGGCGACGGCATGGTGGTGGATCCCGCTCCTCATGCTCGGCGTCTACGGCGAGAACTTCCTTCCCTACGTGGAGACTTCGCAGACCACGACGGACACCATGTCGGCGACGGAGGGCCTGCGCGGAGCCGGTGACTGGGTCGCCTATCTGCATCTCGGGGAGGCCTGGATACCGGCCGGCTGGACGGTCGCCTCCTCGGTGATCGTGATCGTCTGCTCGGCGCTCGCGGCAGGACTGGGGCTGGCCGGTCTGGCCCGCCGGGACATGCCGGAGCGGCGCTGGCTGGTGCTGACCGCCGTGACGGTCGCGCTGATCCTGTTCGCCGGGTACGGCGGCGCGTTCGGGGCGCCCTTCCACGGGCTGGTGCAGGACTGGCTGAACGGCCCGCTCGTCCCGTTCCGCAACATCTACAAGTTCCAGGCGGGCCTGGCCCTCGCACTCGTCCTGGGCCTGGCCCACCTGGTGGGCGTGGCCGCCGAGACACGCGGGGCCCGCCCGGTGCCGGGCCGCCGACTCGCTCCGCTGATCGCGGTGATCCTCGTGCTCCCCGGTCTGGCGTGGCCGTATCTCAACGGGTCGATCCTGAACCCGGGTTCGTTCCAGCAGCTCCCCAAGTACTGGCAGTCCACGGCGGACTGGCTGCACAAGTACTCGCCCGACTCCCGTGCCCTGGTCGTCCCGGCGACCGCGCACGGCATCTACACCTGGGGCTCCCCCATCGACGAACCCCTGGACGTCCTCGCCGACTCCCGCTGGGCGGAACGCGATTACGTCCCGATGGGCACCCCCGGCAACCGGCGCGCGATGGACGCGGTCGAGCAGGCACTGGCGAGCGGGAGTGAAGTCCCCGGCCTGGCCGACTACTTGAGCCGGGCGGGCGTCTACTACGTCGTCGTCCGCAACGACCTGGACCCCGACCAGATCGGCTACGTCCCGACCACCACCGTCAAACGCACCCTCGAACAGTCCGGCTACCAACGGGTCACGGGCCTCGGCCCGGTCATGACCGGCGGCCGGATCGCCAACGACACCCCGCTCCGGGTGGAGGGCCTCTACCCGCGCCAACGGGCGGTGGAGATCTACGAGCCGACGAGCAAGGACGTGATCCGACCCGGCCAGGCGGGCCTGACACCGGTGTCCGACACGGCGGTGGTCTCCGGCGGCCCGGAGTCCCTCCTCCCCCTCGCCACCGAACTCCGTGGCAGGGCAACGGTGTTGACGGGCGACAACCACCCGGGCCTGGGATCGCCCGCGCTCCAGGTGGTGGGCGACGGACTGCGCCGCGCCGACACCCGGTTCGGCCTGGTGGACGCCAACACGTCGTACACATACACACCCACCGAACGCAACGCGCCCGACGCGGTCCAGGACGCCGGCAAGAAACCGAAGCAGATCCTGCCGACGAAGGGCATCACCCACCAGACGGTGGCACAGCTGCGCGGCGCCCGTTCGGTGACGGCGTCTTCGAGCGGCAACTGGCTGTTCTCGCTCCCCCAGTTCGACCCGGTGAACGCCTTCGACGGCAACCCGGACACCGCGTGGGCGGAGGGCACGGCGGGCTCACCGAACGGCCAGTGGCTGCGCATCGCCTTCGCGGGCGGGTCGTACGACATGCCGGGTTCGTTCAAGGTCACGCCGCTCCCGCAGGAGAGCGTGCGGGCGGCGGCGACGGAGGTGCGGGTGGAGACGGCGAGGGGCTCGGCGACCAGCTACCTCCAGCCGAACGGCATGACGCAGACGATCAAATCCCCGTCCGGCGCCACGAGTTGGATGAAGCTGACGATCGTCGCCTCGGTGGCCCGCCACACCGGCCTGGCCGGCGCGGGCTTCTCCGAGATCGCCCTTCCCCACATCCAGGTCACCCGGCTCCTCAAGCTCCCCACCGACGCGAACACGACCGACGCCTCCGCCGAGATCGTCTCCCTGCACCGCACGGCCGACCCGACCGGTCTCTCCCCGACGGGCACGGAGGCGGGCCTGCACCGCACGTTCTCGACGTCGACGGCGGGAACGTACGAGATGAAGGCGACCGCGGTGGCGACACCCGGCGAGGAGTTGGACAAGCTCCTCTACGAGGTGGCCCCCGCCCAGCAGCACCGCATCACGGCAACGGCCGACTCCACAGCGGCACTTGGCACGGGCCTCTCCGCCCGCAACCTCACGGACGGCGACCTCACGACGGGCTGGATCGCGGGCGACCGCCCGACGATCCACCTCACCTGGACCGGCAAACAGCCTGTGGGCGAAGTGGTGTTGGCACCCGCGGGCGGCCTGTCGACCCGCCCGACCGAGGTGAACATAACGTCACCGGACGGTTCGACGATCGCGGGCGTGGACGAGAACGGCGTAACCCGCTTCGACCCGATCACGACGGACAGCCTGACCATCACGATCACGAAGACGGCCCCTCTCACTCTCCACAACCCGATAGCCGACGAGAACCTCCAACTCCCCGTGGGCCTGACAGAGGCCTACATCCCGGCCCTGGACCAGTACCGCACCCCCCGACCGACCCCGTCCCGCCCCTTCACCCTGCCCTGCGGAAAGGGCCCGGTGGTGGCGGTGGACGGCGAGCTGTACGAGACGAGCGTGAAGGGGACGGCAGCCGACCTGACGGAACGCCGAGGGGTTGAGGTGACGCTCTGTCAGGAGGGCAAGTCAGACGGGGCGTTGGGGCTGACGTCGGGCCCACACCGGGTGGAGGCGGGAGACGCGGGCCCGTTGACCCTGACGGACATGACGCTGACCCGGGGAACGGTCACCGAACCCACGTCACAGTCCCGGGAGTTGACGATCAAGGACTGGCTGGGCGACCGCCGAGAGGTGGCGGTCGGTTCGGGCACGGCGTCGTACCTCACCACGTACGAGAACTACAACACGGGCTGGAAAGCCACCCTGAACGGCAAGGAGTTGACTCCCCTCCGCCTGGACGGCTGGCAACAGGGCTGGCGAGTCCCGGCAGGCGCGGGCGGCACGATCAAGCTGACGTACGAACCGGCGACAACATACGAGGCCGGCCTCATAGGCAGCGGAGTCGCCCTGGTCGCCCTCCTGGCCCTGGTGATCTGGCGCCGCGACGAACCCAACCCCGACGAGATACAACCGCCCCCACCGCTCCCCGGCCTATGGCTGGGCACGGTGGCCCTGACCCTGATCGGAGTGGTGATAGCAGGCTGGTTCGCCCTACTGGTCCCAGCCCTGGCCCTGCTGGCCTACCGCAGACACGCACTCCTGGTCCCGATCGCCTTCGCGGCACTGGCAGGAGCGGGCATCGCGGCGGCCACGGGAGCGGGCGAACCGGTGGGCGCAGGCGAGGGCGCCTTCAGCCACACAGCCCAACTCCTCGCGCTGATCGGCTTGTTCGCTGGCCTGGTAGGCGTCCGGGAGCGGAGCGCCCCTTCAGGGGCGCGGGGCCGTGACATCAGCGGCTCCGCCGCGCGGGCGCGCTCAACCCCCACCGACCCGAATGACGGCACCAACCAGACGCCCTACGGCGAGTACCCGCTAGGGGCGCGGGGAACTGCGCGACCAGCCCCCACCGACCCGCACCAAGAGGACGACCCCCAATGACCACACTCGACCAACCTCGCTCCCCCACCCGCATCCCCTTCCCCACAGTCGACGAAATCGCCCGCCACTGCCACCAATCCGTCGAACCGGAAACCGTCCACATAGAGGTCCACCTCCCAGGCCCCGTAAACCCGGACCGGCTCCGCACCGCATTCGCAGAAGCCCTGCACCACCACCCCCGCGTCCTCATGCGCGAGGCCCCCGGCCCCTGGTACCGCCGCCGCTACGAATGGGAGCTGACCGACACCCCGGACCTGGAGGTGGTGACCTTCCCGCCCTCCACCCAAGACGCCCTGAAACAGGCCCGCACCCGCTCCCTCACCCACACCCCACCCCTCACCGCATCCCCACCCATCCGCCTGGAAGCAATCGACCTCCCCCACGGAACCGCCCTGATCCTCACGGTCAACCACACGGCGCTGGACGGCCCCGCCTGCCTCCGCGTCCTCGCCACCGCAGCGGAGCGGTACGGAGGCAAGGACAACACCCCCACCGCCCCACCGACCCGCCCCCCGGACCCCCCAGACCCCCCCACGGACACCCCCTCCGTATGGACCCCACCCGCCCGAGTAGCCCCCGGCACCCCCGCACCCACCCCCGGCGGCAACGGCCTCCTCCTCACCGAACTCCCCGTCCCCCACCGCCCCAAGGGCTCCCCCTACACGGTGAACGACCAACTCATGGTCACCACGGCCCTGATGATCGCCCACTGGAACCGCGAACACGGCGCACACCCCCGCCCGATGCGCATCACGATGCCCGTGGACGACCGCCCCCGAGGCACCGACATGCCGATAGGCAACGGCACCCGACTGGTCGAAGTCACCTTTGCACCGGCCGAGTTGACCACCACCCCCGCCCACCCCATGGCCGAACTGCTCCACCGCACGGCAACCCGGACCCGCGCCCTCAAAGCCCTCCCCCGCCCCCAACTCGGCTACGGAGCAACCCTGTTGACGACACCGGTGATCCCCGTCGCCTGGCGGGCCACCCTCACCCGAGGCCTACGCAGAGCCGCCGCCCCCTGGACCTCGACCACCCTCCTCAGCAACATCGGCCGCATCCCGTACACCCTGGACTTCGGCGCCCCGGCGGGCCGAGCGCACGCGGTCTGGTTCTCCGCCCCTGCCCGCATGCCCCGAGGCCTCACCGTGACGACGGCGTCCACCGCGGGGAAACTCCACGTGGCCCTCCGCTGGTCCCGCACCCTCCTCGGTCCCGGCGACGGCGCCCACCTCCGCGACCTCTTCGAGCACTACCTGCGCACGACGGAACCGACGGAGGAGCACCCGGCATGACGACGACCACCCCGCACCGCCCCGACCTCCGCGACTTCTACGAGAACCCGGCCACCCCCGTCGCCTCCGGCCCCTCCCGCACGCTCCGCCAGGCCCGCATCCTCGCCACCGCCCTGGGCCCGCCCACCGAACAGACCCGCACCGTCCTCGACATCGGCTGCGGCGACGGCACCGCGGCCGCCACCGCCGCCCCTCTCCTCACCGGCCACCGCGTCATCGGCGTCGACTGGTCCCAGGACGCCCTCACCCGAGCCCGCACAAACCTCCCGTACACGGTCCGAGGCGAACTCACCGCACTCCCCCTCCGCTCAGCCTCCGCCGACGCCGTCCTGTTCAGCGAGGTGATCGAGCACCTCGTCGACCCGGACACCGCCCTCGCCGAGATCCGCCGCGTCCTGCGCCCGGGAGGCCATCTCATGCTGTCCACACCGAACTTGGCCGCCTGGTACAACCGCGCCCTGCTGCTCGCCGGCGTCCAGCCCGTGTTCTCGGAGGTGAGCCTGCGCGCGATCCACGGCCGTCCGGGCAAGGAGGTCGTAGGACATCTGCGGCTCTACACCCCGCGTGCGCTGCGGGAGTTCGTGACGGCGGCCGGCTTCGAGGTCGTAGGACTCAAGGGCGCGCCCTTCCACGGCGTACCGCGACCGTTCCGCCCCCTCGACCGACTGGCCTGTGCCAGACCGCAGTTGGCGTCGATCCTGCTGCTGCACGCGCGGAAGACGTAGGGGGCGCGGCCGTGTGGTGGGGAGTGGCCGCGGCCCTGTTGGCGAACGTGCTGTACAGCACCGGTTTCGTCCTGGAGAAACGGGCGCTCGCGGCCCTGCCCGAGGTGACGGTCCGTCAACCGGCACGGCTGCTGCGGCTGGTGCTGGGCAGTCCGCTGTGGATCGGTGGGTCCCTCGCGCTGGCCTCCGGGTTCGGCGCGCAGCTCGCGGTGTACCGGACGCTGCCGATCGCCGCCGCGCAGGGCATCTTCGTGTCCGGCCTGGTGCTGCTCGTGCTGCTGTCCGCCCGCATGCTCGGCGAGGAGACCAGTGGCCGCGAACGGTACGCGCTCGCCGCGATCCTCGTCGCCTTGCTGATGGTCGTGCTGTCCCTCAAAGAAGGCTCGGACCACGTCAGCCGCAACGCGCCCTACCCGCTGATCCTGCTGGTCTGCGTACCCTCGCTCGCGGCCGGTGTCTGGCTGTACCGCTCCACCGAACGCGGCGCGGGCCACCGGCACCGACGGCCCACCACGGGCGTCGAATACGGCGTGGCGGTGGGCCTGTTGTACGGGGTCAGCTCGCTCGCCATCAAGGGGGTGTCGAGTTATCTCACGACAAGTGACCTGGGCGGGGCGGTGGTTGGGCTGCTCCGCTCTCCGTACCCGTATCTGCTCCTCTTCACGGGCGCGTTCGGCCTGGTCATGTCCCAGGCGGCGCTCCAGCGTTGCCGGGCCTCGCTGATCGTGCCGGTCTGCACGACGGTGACCAGTCTGTTCACGGCGGTGCTCGGCACGCTCGCGTTCGGCGAGGCCCTGCCGCACGACCCGCTGCGCCTGGCCCTGCGGATCGGGGGCACCCTCCTGGCGGTCACCGTCCTGCTGACCATGCCGAAGCACGACAACGCGCCCCAACCACCGGTCGAGGCCAAGGAGTTGACACCCCCATGAACCCGGACGACCCACTGCTGAAGATCCTGGCGTGCCCGCTCGACAAGGGCCCGCTGCACCTGCTCCCCACGGACGCCCTCTACAACCCGCGCCTGCGCCGCCGTTACCCCATCGTCGACGGCATCCCGCAGCTGCTGCCGTCGTCCGGAGAGCAAGTGACCGACGACGCCGAGCACTTGGAACTCCTCAAACGGATGGCGCCATGACCCCCACAGATCCCGGGCATCCCAAAGGCCCTCCGGACCCCGCTCCTCCCACACCCCGTACCCTCACCGCCCGCCTCGCGCCCCTTCTCCCCACCCGCCTCGTCGCCGCCACCGCCCGTGCCGTCTACCCCCGCTTCGAACCCGAACTGGCCCGCCTGGCCGACCTGTTGCCACCGGACTGCGGCACGGCGGTCGACGTCGGCGGTTGGTACGGCCCCTGGACGCACCGGCTCTGGCGGCACGCGCGCGAGGTGGTGACCGTAGAACCGGTCCCGCACCTCGCGCGGCTCCTCGAAGCCGCCGCCCCCGCGCACGCCCGGGTGATCCCGGCCGCCGCCTCCGACCGTCCGGGCACCGCCCGCCTGTGGCTGCCGCCGGACGACGAGGGCGACCGGGGGGTGTCGTCGCTGGTGCGCCGGGACATCCACGCCCGTGCCGTGCACGTGCGCTGTGTCACGCTCGACGGGCTGGGGCTGCGGGAGGTCGGTTTCATCAAGATCGACGTCGACGGCAGCGAACTGGCCGTCCTGCACGGCGCGACCGGCCTGCTGACCCGCGACCGCCCCGCGCTCTTCGTCGAACTGGAGTCCCGTATCCAGCCGATCGCTCCGGTGGTGACGTACCTGTCGCTGCTCGGCTACGAGGGCTGGGTCCTCCCGGACCGGAACGGGGACTGGGTCCGGCTGGCTGCCTTCCCCTTGGAGGAGCATCAGGCCCGGACCTCGTACGTCGTCTCGCAGGGGCTGCTGCGCCGGGTCCTGCCCTTCGCGCGCGGGCCCCGTTACGTCAACTCGGTGCTCTTCCTCGCCGACGGCCGCACCCCCGGTGCCAGACCCGGTGTCGGGCCCGATGTCAGTGCCGTGCGCGACGATGGATCGCATGCCCGACGCGAACCGCCCAGCCCGCCCCTTCAGCCCCCTCGACTTCCAACTCGTCCTGCTGCGCCGCATGGCGGACCACAACCCGGACCTGGTCGAGAACGCCCGTCATGAGCTGGGCGTCTCGATCGCCGACATGCGCGAGGCCAACAAGCGTTGGCAGGCGATGCTGCACTCCCCGCGCGGTCGGGCCGCCGCGTCCCGGTACCGCTCGATCCTCGGCACCCCCGAGTCGACCGTCAAGCGCAGGATCGGCGACCTGGACTGCGAGGCCTGGCAGTGGCCGGTGCCCCTCTGGCCCGATCTCCGCTTCGAGGTGCTCACGGCCCCGAACGGCGCCGTGTGGAACGAATGGTTGGTCCGCGCCCCGGGCGCCACACCGCCACCCCTCCACACCCTCGACGACCTGACCCCCTGGTCCTGCACGGTCGACGAGGCGGCCCGCGCCTTCGCCCCCGCCCGCCCCCTGGAGGGCACGGCCCCCACCCGCTGGGGCCTCGCCTTCACCGCCCCGGACGCGCAGGGCGCACGCCACCAGTGCGCCGCCGAGTTCACCTGGGGCCTGCTCCAGCGAACGGCGGTCAACGACTGACGGTCAGCGACTGACGGCCGCCCCCAGAATCGCCTCGACCACCGCGGCCAGCGAGGACTCCGGATGCAGATCGAGGAAGAGGTTCGGCTCGACGAGTTCCAGCTCCATCACACACGGCTGTCCGTCGGGCCCGTCGACGAGGTCCACGCGCGCGTACAGCAGCTCCGGTGCGTCCGGTACGGCGGCCAACGCCCGCTCGGCGACGGAGAGTTCGGCCTCGGTCGCGGTCCACGGCTCCAGGTCCGGGTGGGACACCTTGTCTGCGTCGTACGCCGTCCCGCGCGCCAGCACGGCCCCCTTCCGCGAGGCGTGCACGAACCGCCCCCCGAAGAACAGCAGCGCCCGCTCCCCGCTGACGTCCACGTTCGTGAGGTACGGCTGCACCATCGCGGTGAGCCCTTCCGCGTGCATGCGCTCCAGCTGTCGTACGGCTGTCTCGTGCTGGTCGGGCGTGTAGCGGGCGGCGAAGCGGGCGCCCGCGCCGGAGGTCGGCTTGACGACGTACTCGTGGTCGTCGGGGAGGTCGGCCGGGTCGCCGGGGGCGAGATAGCGGGTCGGCACGACGGGCACGCCGGCCGCCGCGAGGTCGCCGAGGTACCGCTTGTCGGTGTTCCAGCGCACGACCCGCACCGGGTTCGCGAGCCGTGTCGCCTTCGCGGTCCGCTCGGCCCAGGCCATGAACTCGGCGGGGCGCCAGCTGTAGTCCCAGGTGGAGCGGATGAGCACGAGGTCGTACGCGCCCCAGTCGGTCCCGGCGTCGTCCCACGGCACCCCGACGGCCTCGGCACCGGCCGCCCGCAAGGCATCCACCAGCACCGGGAGGTCACGGTCCTTGCTGGGCTTGGGTCCGGGGTCGTAGGTGGCGAGCGCGATTCGGGGCACGGAGCCTCCATCGTCGTACGGACTGCGGACAGATCCGCAGGTTAACCGGCCGCCCCGCAACCACGGCAACCGGATTGACCTTCCCCTTCGGTGAAGCCCCAGCATCGGTGGCGGAACCGAGAAGAGGTCGAGGCGCACATGGGCGGTACGGGGAACATGCTGACGATCGGGGCCTTCGCGCGGGCGTGCAGGCTGTCGCCGAAGGCGCTGCGGCTGTACGACGAGTTGGAGCTGCTGCGGCCGGCGCGGGTGGATCCCGACAGCGGATACCGGTACTACGCGGTGGCACAGCTGGAGCGGGCGCGGCTGGTCGCGTGGCTACGGCGGCTGGGCATGCCGCTCGCCGAAATCCGTGCGGTGTGTGACCTCGAACCGGCCGCCGCCGCCCGCGAGATCCGTGCCTTCTGGGCGCGGGTCGAGGCGGAGACGGCGGTGCGGCGGGATCTCGCCGGGTTCCTCGTCGACCATCTCGCGGCCGCTACGGCCGTACCGGGAAAGGACACCACCATGCTGGAACTGCGTTACGCCGCCCACTCGGACCGCGGCCGGGTCCGCCCCTCCAACCAGGACACCGCGTACGCGGGCACGCGGCTGCTCGCGGTCGCCGACGGATTCGGCCCGGCGGGCGCGCCCGTGAGCGGCGCGGCGGTGGAGGCGCTGCGTTTCCTGGACACCGAGGAGGTGCCGGCGGGCAATGTGCTCAACCTGCTGGAGGAGGCGGTACGGGGTGCCACCGACGCGGTCCGTGACGTGGCCGATCCCGGCGAGAACGGCACGACCCTGACCGCGCTGCTGTGGACGGGCTCGCAGCTGGCGCTCGTGCACATCGGGGACTCGCGCGCGTATCTGCTGCGCGACGGCGGGCTGTTCCGGATCACGCACGACCACTCGGTCGTCCAGTCGCTGGTCGACGAGGGCCGGCTGACGCCGGAGGAGGCCGGCTCCCACCCCCAACGCTCCATGCTGCTCAAGGCGTTGACGATCGGCACCCCCGATCTGAAACTCCACGACACCCGCCGCCGCGACCGCTACCTCCTGTGCTCGGACGGCCTGACCGCGGTCGTCCCGGAGCACCGGATCCGCGAACTCCTCACCGCGCACCCGGAACCGGAGGAGGCGGTACGGTCCCTGGTCGACGCGGCGAACGAGGCCGGGGGTCCGGACAACGTCAGCTGTGTGGTGGCGGACGTGGTGTAGGAACGGGGGTGTCCCCGGCAGCTGGGGACCGTTGCCCCGACGACCAAGGAGTGCGCCGCGTGTCCACCCTCTTCCCGGCCCTGACGAACCCGGGCGAGCAGCCCGCTCTCCGGTTCGGTGACCGGTCCCTGACCTACGCGGAGCTGGGCGCGGCGGCGGACGCCCTCGCGGCCCGGTGCGCGGGCACCGGCCGGGTCGCCGTCTGGGCCACCCCCTCGCTGGAGACGGCCGTCGCCGTGATCGCCGTACTGCGGGCGGGAGTCGCGGCCGTCCCCCTCAACCCGAAGTCGGGCGAGAAGGAACTCGGCCACATCCTCGCCGACAGCACCCCGACCCTGATCCTGGCCGCCCCGGGCGACGAACTCCCTTCTCCGCTACGGCACTTGGAGCGCGTCGACGTCGAGGTGCGGGGCGCCGGGGGCGCCGGTCCGGCCGTCTCCCCGGGCGACGAGGACCCCGCCCTCGTCGTCTACACCTCCGGCACCACCGGCCCGCCCAAGGGCGCGGTCATCCCGCGCCGGGCGATCGCCACGACGCTGGACGCGCTCGCGGACGCCTGGCAGTGGACCGGCGACGACGTCCTCGTGCACGGGCTGCCGCTGTTCCATGTGCACGGGCTGGTGCTGGGTATCCTGGGCCCACTGCGGCGCGGCGGCTCGGTGCGGCACCTGGGCAGGTTCAGCACGGAGGGCGTGGCACGGGAGTTGAACGACGGCGCGACCATGATGTTCGGCGTCCCGACGATGTACCACCGCATCGCCGAGACCCTCCCCGACGACCCCGGACTCGCCAAGTCCCTCGGCCGCGCACGCCTGTTGGTCTCCGGCTCGGCCGCGCTCCCGGTCCACGACCACGAACGCATCACGTCGGCGACCGGCCGCCGCGTCATCGAGCGCTACGGCATGACGGAGACCCTCATGAACACCAGCGTCCGGGCGGACGGCGAGCCGCGCGCCGGGACGGTCGGAGTCCCGCTGCCCGGCGTGGAGTTGCGGCTGGTCGAGGAGGACGGCACGCCCCTCCCCTCCCACGACGGTGAGAGCGTGGGCGAGATCCAGGTGCGCGGCCCGAACCTCTTCACCGAGTACCTCAACCGGCCCGACGCCACGGCCGCCGCCTTCACCGCCGACGGCTGGTTCCGCACCGGGGACATGGCCGTGCGCGACCCCGACGGCTATGTCAGGATCGTCGGCCGCAAGGCCACCGACCTGATCAAGAGCGGGGGTTACAAGATCGGCGCGGGCGAGATCGAGAACGCGCTCCTGGAACACCCCGGGGTGCGCGAGGCCGCCGTCACCGGCGAGCCGGACCCCGACCTGGGCGAGCGGGTCGTGGCCTGGATCGTGCCGAGCGACCCCCAATCCCCGCCACAGCTGGCCGAGTTGGCCGACCACGTGGCGAGCCGCCTGGCCCCGCACAAGCGCCCCCGCGTCGTCCACCACATCACCGCACTCCCCCGCAACGACATGGGGAAGATCCTGAAGCGCTCCCTGACCACGACCCATGACTGAGCGACCTGTGAGTGAACGCCTGTCCGCGCGCGAGACCCTGGCCCTCGTCACGGACGACACCACCTTCACCGAACTCCCCTACCCGGCAAGGGAGTCCAAGCCCGACGGCCCCCTCGCCTGGCAGGGCTACGACGCCTCACGCGCCCGCGCCGCCGACCGCACCGGCGAGTCGGAGTCGGTGGTGTGCGGCACGGCGACGGTGTCGGGCACGCAAGCGGTGCTGATCGCCTTCGAGTTCGGCTTCCTGGGCGGCTCGCTCGGCGAACGCACCGGGGACCGTCTGGAGGCGGCGTACACGTACGCCCGTGAACACCGGTTGCCGGTCGTGCCGTTGGTCGCCACCGGCGGCAGCCGGCTGCAGGAGGGCATGATCGCCCTCACCCAACTCCAGCGTGTGGCACGCCAGTCGGCGCTCACGAGGGAGGCCGGCCTCCCCCAGATCGCGGTACTGCGCGACCCCACCACGGGCGGCGGCTGGGCCACCCTCGGCGCGGGCGCCGATGTGATCCTGGCCCTGCCCGGCGCCCAGATCGGCTTCGCCGGCTCCCGCGTCCGACCGCCGGACGCGGACCCCACTGCCTACACGGCGGAGGCCCAGGTGGCGGCGGGCGCGGCCGACGCGATCGTAGAACCGGAGCGGCTGAAGGAAACCCTGGAGAGGTGGCTGCGGCTGCTGACCACGCCGTGGGCGGGGCAGGCGCCGGTGCCCGCGGCGCTCGACCGGCCGACTCAGCACACCCCGGTCGGCCCAGCGGCGACCGCGCGAGACGCGGTGCAGGACTCCCGACCGGCCCGCCACACCGAGGCCGACCTCCCAGGGACCGGGCGGGACGCGGCACAGGACTCCGGATCGGCCCAGCCCGCCCAAGCCGACCTCCCAGGGACCGGGCGGGGCGCAGAGCAGCGCGCCCGGGCCGCTCAGCAGACATCGGCCGACGCACCAGTACCCGCGCAAGAAGCCGTGCAGCGCGTCGCGGCCGACTTCCCGGGCACCGGCTGGGAAGCCGTGCAGCGTGCTCGGTCGCCTCAACGGCCGCGTGCCGAGCGCTACTTGGATGCCTACTTCACTCACCGGGTGGCGATCAGCGGTGACCGGTGCGGCGGTATCGACGCGGGGATGCTGTGCGGGTTCGGGGAGCGGGAGGGGCGGACGGTCGCGTATGCCGCGCAGGCCGGGACGGCGACCCGGCCGGCCGGTTATCGGACCGCCGCCCGGCTGATCCGGCTCGCGGACCGGCTCGGCATCCCGGTGCTGACGCTGGTGGACACCCCGGGTGCTGCGAACGACGCCGAGGCGGAACGGCAGGGCGCGGGCGCGGCGATCGCCGACCTGTTCGGCGCGGTGGCGTCCGCCCGCACTCCGCTCACCACGCTGCTGATCGGCGAGGGCGGCTCCGGCGGTGCGCTGGCGCTGGCCGCGCCGGGCAACACCTGGGCCACACCGGACAGTTACTTCTCGGTGATCGCCCCCGAGCTGGCCGCCGCGATCCTGAAGCGGCCATCGGAGGAGACGGAGTCGACCGCGGATCAACTCCACATCCGTCCGCAGGACTTGGCGGAGTTGGGCGTGATCCGGACGGGATCTGTATGAGCGGCGGCGCCGTCTCCCCTCCCAAGGAGACGGCGCCGCCCGTCTGGATCACCGGACTCCTACCGCCCGGACTATCTCCTGTCGGACCGAACCGCCCTGGTCGTCACTCGTGGAGGCCCGTAGCGAGATGTACTGAGCATCCCGGGGCACGGTGAGGGTGCCGCGCCATGACGCGTGACCGCCGGTGAGCTTCACCGTCCGCCACGACTTCCCGTCGTCGTACGACACTTGGAGCGTGCCGCCGACGATCGTCCCGGTGTCCGGCGCGCCCACCACGTACGAGGCGCTGATCCCGACCGGTACCCGGCCGCCGCCCCGCACGTCGCCCGCGAGGTCGGTGTCGACGTCGAAGGCGAGGTTGAGGAGAGGGAGGAAGGTCCACCGATCGGCAGGCGTGGCGACCGAGTTGAAGGTCCACTCGGCATGGCCCTCGGTGGAGAGTTCCCAGCGGCCGGGGTCGAGGGCGGTGTCGGTGACGACCTTGTAGGTGTGTTCGTCGGCGGGCGCGTCCCAGTCGTAGGCGCCGGAACTGGTCCGCCGGTCGACCAGGGTGCCGTCCCGGTACACCTCGGTGGTCTGGGTCATGCCGCTGTCGGCGCTCCACGCGTCGCCGAATCCGGTGTGGTCGGGTCCGGAGTCGCCCCACCCGGGGGTGTTGAACTGAAGCTGGTTTCCCGACCGTTGCTGTCCCCACCCGAGCCCGGTGCCGAGCCACGGATGCCACACGGGCTTGAACCAGTCGAGGGTCCGGTGCGTCCCGCCCGTGTACTGGACCAGCCCGCTGCGCTCCTCCAGCGTGCCGTCCCCGACCGTCACGGACTCCGACCAGCGCTGCCCGGGACCGGTCGACACGTAGTCGGTCCGCTCGGCCGGGTAGTCGATGCGCTCCTGGAAGCCGAGGCCGATGGGGAAGGCATCGGTGATCGAGTAACGGAACTCCCCGCCGCTCACCGGCTTCCCCGGCTTCACCGCGTGGAACTTCGTGTCCAGGACGGCGAGTTGACCGCGGCTGGGCGCGTAGGCGAGATCGGCGTTCGGGATCGCGCCCTGGTGCCCGGCCGAAAGATCGTATGTGTAGGGCGTGTTGCGCGTCCCGGTCATGTCGACCGTCTTCGCCGCGCGCAGCCGTGCCGCGTCGGCGGCGTTCACCGAGGCGATCTGGAGCGTGCGGTCGGAGCCGTCGTCCGCTCCCCACCAGGCGCTGAGCCGCCCGGCCACGTCGTCCGTCACGAACAACGCCTTGGCGCCCGCGTCCTGGGCGGCCTGCGCGAGCGCGACCGGATCGGCACCGTCGCCATCGCCGTCGGCGAGGTGGGCGAGCACCGCGCGACCCCGGACGGCAGGGGTCATGGGACCGTCCCCGACGTCCACCAACGGCAGCCGACTGTGCCCCTCGATCAGCGTTCCGCCCGACTGCACGACGGCCTCACCGACCCCCTTGACCTCCGACAACGGCTTCCCGAGCCGCCACACGGTCCGGTACTCGAAGCGGCCCTGAGTGACCTTCTCCGTCGGGGCGGCGAAGACGCTGTCGTACGTCACCGGCACCTGGACGGCGTCGAAGAGATCGGAGCCGTTCGCGTCCCGGTCGTACTCCATGACCAACTGCCGTGTCTCCGTGCGCTGTTGGACCTTCGCGCTGACCTCCCTGAGCCGCCGCCCGTCCAGGGTGACCTCGCGGTCCCGGTCCAGGGTGATCTGGGGCGCCGCGAGGAAACCGAGCCCGAGCGAGTCGGCACCGTGGCTGCCGCGCACGTCGAGGAAGGAGGTCAGGCTGTAAGTCCCGGGCTGGAGCCGGAGTTTGAGGGTTCCGGAGTCGCCGACGGCCGCCGGGTAGGGGTCGTGGCCCTGGGCCAGTCGCTGCACCACCAGGTCGGCGGCCGTGGCGGCCCCGTCCCGGTCCTTCACGTGGACGGTGAGCGTGTACCGCTCGTCCTCCTTGACCAGCCCGAACGCCGTGTGGGCTACGGGAGTTCCGGCGACGGAGGCGACGATCCGTCCGCTGGTGTTCCCGACCTCGGCCTTCGCACCGTCGCCGGTCACCGTGGTGGAGGCGGTGCCGTGCGCGGGCACGGTGAGGGTGGAGTCGGCGAGGGTGGCGACACCGGCCGGAGCACCCTGTGCGGCAAGGCTCAACTGGACATCGGCGTCGGAGGAGTTGGCGTAGGTGAGGGTCTTGGTGACCGGCTTGTCGCCGTCGTACGGCCAGCTGTAGAAGCCGAGGTCGGCGCTGCCGGTGGCGGTGATACGGGCGTCGACGGCATCGGGCACGTTCACCCGACCTGCCCCCAACTCGTACACGGAAGCGTCCAGTTGCTTGGACGTGGACATCAACGCGTCCTTGATCTCCGTACCGCTCCAGTCGGGATGCTCCTGGGCGAGCAGCGCGGCGACCCCCGCCACGTGCGGTGTCGCCATCGACGTACCGCTCATGGAGGTGTAGTACCCACTGCCGTCGACGAGTTGGGAGCGGGCGGCGAGGATGTCGACGCCGGGTGCGGAGAGGTCGGGCTTGAGGGCGTTGTCGCCGTAACGCGGCCCGGCGCTGGTGAAGTAGGCGGCCTGGTCGTTCGCGTCGACGGCGCCGACGGTGAGCGCGGAGTCGGCGGCGCCGGGTGAGCCGATGGAGGAGGGGGTGCCGGTGTTGCCGGCGGCTATGACGAAAAGCGCCCCGGTCTCGCTGCTCAACGAGTTCACGGCCTGCGCCATGGGGTCGGTGCCGTCGCTGGGTTCGGTCGAACCGAGGCTCATGGACACGACTTTGGCGTGCACGTCCCGCGCGGCCCACTCCATCCCGGCGATGATCTGCGACTCGCTCCCGGAGCCCTGGTCGCTGAGCACCTTGCCCACGGCGAGGGTGGCGTCCGGGGCAACTCCCTTCTCCTGTCCGGCAGATGCGGCACCGCTGCCGCCGACGGTGGAGGTGACGTGGGTGCCGTGTCCGTTGCGGTCGGCGACGTCCTCGCCGTCGATGAAGCTCTTGGTGACGGAGACCCGCCGGTCGAGGTCGGGGTGGGAGAGGTCCACTCCCGTGTCCAGTACGGCGACCGTGACCCCCTTGCCGGTCAGCCCGGCCTCCCAGGCGTGCGCCGTGCCGATCTGCGCGTTGCTCTCGGCCATGTCGGCGGTCACCCGCCCGTCCAGCCAGACCTTCCGCACCCCGTCCTGCCGGGTGAACGCCCGCCAGAACCCGCGCCCCTTGTCCGCGTCGAGGGCGGCCCCGCGCACACTCGCGAGGGTCCGCGTCCGCTCGGCGCCGCGCGGGGTCGCCGTCGACGCCCCCTTGTCGTACGTCACGATCAGCGGCAGCTCGTCGGTCGTCCGGTCGGCGAGCCCCTGCCGTAGCAGCTCACTCACGTCGAAGAGCCGTCGGTCGAGGGTGCCCGCGCGCAGGTAGGGGAGAGCCTCGTCCGGTACGACGGTGATGTCGGCGTTGGCCATCTGGGTGCGGACGGCTCCGGTGGCACCCTGGGCGCGCTCGACGCTCACGGTCTTCCGGCCGCCCGCGAGGTCGGTGACGGTGACTTTGTCGCCGGTGACGAGGGTGACGGTGCGAGTCGGGCTCGCGGTGGGGGCGACAGCGGTCAGGGTGCCCGGGGCCGCGTATGCCTGGGTGGCCGGCAACAACGCGGCCACGAGCCCGGCCGACAGCAGCACCGCCCCGCGTCTGACCGGTCCTCTGCTTCCTCTGCTCATGCACGCCCCTCTTCGTTGAACCGTCGAGTTGTCGAGCCGTCGAGTGCTGTGAAGAGTGTCGTGTGCCTTGTGGCGCAAGGGAGTTGAATGGAGCTGGCGGATTGACGCCCCGGCGGTTTCCCGCCAACGCGGCGTCACGAGGACGCCCTCCACTGCCCTTTACGTGCTCTTTAACTCGGGCATTACGGACAAATACCCCCATTTAGCGGCACCCCGCCCGGCCCACCACAAGGCGCGCCCGCTCCAGCGCCCCCGCACGATGCGAAAGAGGCCCGCCGCCCGGCGAAGCCCCGGTCCGCGCTCTCGGGAGAACCTGCCATGACCGTCAGTCTGGAGCAGTTGCGACGCTGCCATTTCGCCGTCGACCTGGGTGCCGCCCGTACCCGTGTCTACGTCAAGGGCGCCGGCCTCGTCGTCGACCAGCCGTCCGCCGCCGCCGTGAACACGCGGACCGGCGCGCTGATCGCCGTAGGAGAGTTCGCGGAGAAGATGACGGGCCGTACGCCCGACTACATCCGGGTGGTCCGGCCGGTGTCCGGCGGGACCGTCGTCGACATCGAGATGGCGCAGCGCATGCTGCGGCACCTGATCGGCGACAAGGTCCGCCGCGCGCTGCGCCGCAAGCCCCGGCTGCGGGCCGCCGCCTGCACCCCGCACGACGCCGATCCGCTGGCGCAGCGGGCCGCGATCGAGACGCTGGTCGGGCTCGGGGCGCGCCGGGTGGAGCTGGTCGACACGCTGATCGCCGCCGCCGTGGGCTGCGGGCTGCCCGTCGAGCGGCCCGAGGCGACCATGATCATGGTGTGCGGGGCCGCCGCGACGCAGGTCGCCGTGCTCTCCCTCGGCTCGATCGTGACCGCCGAGCGCATTCCGGTGGGCGGCGAGGCCGTGGACCACGCGATCGTTCAACACCTGCGCCACGAGCACGAGTTGATGCTGCCGAGCCAGTCCGTACGGCCGTTGCAGCTCGCCCTCTCCGGTAACGGTCTCACCCCGCACGGCCCGACCACCACCGAGATCCACGGGCGGGACGTGGCGAGCGGCCTCGCGCGTTCCGTACGGGTCGACACCGCGGCCGTACGGGACGCGATCGAGACCCCGCTGACCGCCGTGCTCGACGGGATCGGCCGGGTGCTGCGCAACTGCCCGCCCGACCTGGTGGCCGACCTCGCGGACCGCGGGATCATGATGGTCGGCGGCAGCGCGCTGCTCCCCGGCTTCGACCAGATGCTACGCGCGGCGACCGGGATGCCGGTGCACATCGCCGAGCGGCCGGACGTGTGTGCCGTACAGGGCCTGGGCTACATGCTGGAGGGCAAGATCGAGCCGCTGGTCCTGGACCCGCTGGCCACGGCCTGAGCCGGGACCGGGCCGATCCGCCTGACGGCGTCCCCGACCTCTCCCGCCTCCTCGAAGCCGTCCTGAGCGTCGGTTCCGAGCTCGAACTGCGCACCACCCTCCAGCACATCGTGGACGGCGCCGCCGAGCTGACCGGTGCGCGGTACGCGGCGCTCGGGACCACGGACCCCGGGCAGGACGGCCTCACCGAGATCCGTACGGGCGGGGCCGAGCCGCCGCCCGCGGGGGTGCTCAGCGTGCCGATCCACGTCCACGACGAGGTGTTCGGCCACCTCCACCTGGCCGGCAAGCAGCACTCCGCCCCCTTCACCGCCGAGGACGAGCAGTTCCTGCACGTGCTCGCCGCCCAGGCCGGCATCGCGATCGGCAACGCCCGCCTGTACGAGACGGCCCGGCAGCGCGAACGCTGGATCGAGGGCGCGGCGGCCGTCACCACCGCGCTGCTCACCGGCGAGACCGCGGCCGACGCCCTGAAGACGGTCGCGGAGGGCGCCCGGGCCCTCGCCGACGCCGCCGCGGGCGTGATCCTCCAGCGCACGGCGGCGGGCGGCATGGAGATCGTCATCGCGTCCGTCCACGAGGACCCGGGCGACATCGTCGGTACGACCATCGAGCCCGGCAGCCCCGTCCTCGTCCAACTCCTGGGCGGCGAACCGGTGTTCATCGACGACTCGGCGACCGACCCGCGCATGACGACGCATGTACGGCACCGGTTCGGCCCGAGCATGATGCTCCCGCTCCAGGCGGACGGCCGCCTCATCGGCACCCTGGCTCTCCCGCGCCGTCCGGGCGACCGCCCCTACACGGCCGTAGAACGGTTGCTGGCAACGCAGTTCGCGTCCCAGGCCGCGCTCGCCCTGGTGCTGGCCGACGCGCAGCACGGCCGTGAACGCCTCGCGGTGTACGAGGACCGTGACCGCATCGCCCGCGATCTGCACGACCTGGTGGTGCAACGCCTGTTCGCCACGGGCATGTTGCTGGAGTCCACGCAGCGCAGAACCGAGGACACCGACCAGGCCCATGAACTCCTCGGGCGTGCGGTGGACGAACTCCAGTCGACGATCCAGGAGGTCCGCACGGCGATCTTCGCCCTGCAACAACCTCCGGCGGAGGCCCCAACGGGCCTGCGGGGCAAGGTACTTCGGGAGGCGGCCGGCGCGTCGGCCGTGCTCGGCCTCCAGCCCTCCACCCATTTCAAGGGCCCGGTGGACACGGTCGTCCCCGACCAGGTGGCGGCCCACCTCGTCGCCGTCCTCCGCCGCGCCCTCACCGCCGCGTCCGCCCGCGCCGCCGTGTCCCGCGTGGAGATCACGATCGACGTGACGACATCGCTGCCGGACGGCCGGGACGCCGTACGACTGAGGGTGCACGACGACGGAGGGACCGGAGATGGAGGGACCGGTGGCGGAGGGACCGGTGACGGCGACGGTGGCGGCACGACGGTCCGTTGGCAGTCGCCCCTGTGAGAGCGGCGCCGGAGGGGGCAGCAGGGCCGGAGGCGGGATGTCAGTAGAGCAGGAAGCGGGGTGTCAGTAGGGCAGGATCCGCCCCGACGGCGTCCTGCGGTCGATGGTGTCGTCGCGGGGCGTGATGGGCCGGCGACTGACGCGAACGCGGATCTGTCGGTTCATGGCGCCCTCCCGAGGCTCATATCTCCTATGCCCCTCTCCTATGCCCCACACTCGTCCTCGCGACTCCCAACAACATCAAGTCCGTACGGTGAGGCCCATGACGACCACCTTCACGCTGCTGCATCCCGGCGCCATGGGCGCGAAAGTGGGCGGCGAGGCGACCCGTACGAGCACCCGAGTGCTGTACGTCCCCACGGGCCGAAGCCCCGCCAGCCTCCAACGGGCCCGTGAGGCGGGCCTGGAGCCCGCCGAGTCCCTCGAATCCGCCCTGGCCGCAAGCGACTTCGTGCTGTCGGTCTGCCCACCGCACGCGGCGGAGGACGTGGCACGAGAGGTCCTCACCCACCCCTTCCGGGGCGTGTACGTCGAGGCCAACGCGATCAGCCCGGACCGTACGCGGCGTATCGCGGCGGCGTGCGCGGAGCGCGGCGTGCCGATGCTGGACGGCTCGATCGTCGGCGGCCCGCCGGGCCCGGCCAGTGCCCCGCGCCTGTACCTGAGCGGCGACGAGGAGCAAGTCGCCCGGGTGGCACGGTCGTTCAAGGACACGCAGGTCGTGGCCCGCCCGCTGGACGCCCCGCTCGGTGCCGCGTCGGCGCTGAAGATGGCGTACGCCTCTTACCAGAAGTCGGCCCGCGTCCTGGCCGCCGTGTCGCACGCCCTCGCCGCCCACCACGGCGTGGCCGCCGAACTCGCCTGCGAGGCAGGCTCGTTGACGTCCAACATCCTCGCCGAGACCGACCAGCTCCCCAGCGCCGCGGCCCGGGCCTGGCGCTGGGCACCGGAGTTGGAGGAGATCGCGGCGACTCTGCGCACGGCGGGACTGCCGGCCGACATGGCGGAGGGCGCGGCGGCGGTGCTGGGCCGGTGGGCGGACGACAAGGACGACTACGACCTGCCGCTGGAGGAGGTACTGGCCCACCTCAGGACGGAGGGCTGAGGGCTGACGACTGACTCAGGGCGCCGTCGTGGGTCCGATGCTCCGCAGCTCCCGCACGGTCCCCCCGAGCCGGGACCGGAACCCCTCCAGCAACTCGGGCACCGCGCTGACGACCCACCGGGTACCGACGAGGTACTTGCCGCCGTAGATGGCGGCGCTGTCGAGCCAGGTCACCTTGAACCGCTCCTCGGGGAAGGTGGTGATCCGGTACTCGCCCTGCTCGGTACGGCACAGCCCCTCGCGCAACTCCTCCGCCTCGACCCGGATCTCGGCGGTGCAGCCGGTCAGGCCGGCGATCACCTCGACCTTGGCGGGGGCGACTACTCCGGCTTCGGGGGCGGCGGTCACCGAGGTCGCGGCCGACTTGCGTTTCTCCTCGGCGACGTCCTCGCCCCCGCCGCATGCGACGGCCAGCGGGAGCAGGGCGAGTGCGGCGCCGCGGCGCAGGCGGGTGGTGTGGGCTCGGGATGACGACTGCAGTGTCTGGTGGGTCACGACAGGGGGTACGGGTGTGCCGCGCCCCCTGTTCACCCCGGAACGGTCAGCCCTGGGCCAGCACCACGATCCCGCCCAACAGCAGAAAGACCCCACCCGCGAAGGCCAGCCCGGCGAGACCGGCCAGCACCGCCGGCCGCAGGATCACCGACGACGACGGCGCCGCGGCCGCGCTCAACTGCCTGCGCCGCAGCCCGAGGGCCCGGATCCCGGCGAACACGGCCATCAGGCCGATGATCAGATACGCCATGACGTCAGTCCTCCGGGGTTTCGAGCAGTTCCGCGAGCTTGGTGATCACGGTGGACGGGGGGCCTTCTGCGAGGGGTTCCGATCGGCCGGGCGCCCAGAGCTGGAAGCGGCCCGGTGCCAGAAGGAGCACGGATGCCAGGATCCTGGAGTCGAACGGGTCCGGCATGAGGAGAAGGTTGTGCCCCAGGGTCGGGAAGAACCGGCTCACCGTCGGGTTCCGCGCGGCCAGTTCGAGCAGTTCCCGGTCCGGCTCCGAGGCGTCACGGCGGACGATCCTCCACTGCGTCTCCAAGGCGTCGCCGCGCTCGTAGGCCAGTTCCAGTTCCGAGAACTCCACGAAGGGCCAGCGCCGGGCCATCTCCTCCAGTCCGGTCCCGGCGAGCCAGGCGAGGGCCGCCTCGGCCACCGCGCCGGTGTCCGGCGAGGCGCCGTGGGCCCACTCCCAGTCCTGCCGCCGGAACCGAAGAATGTAGGTGTCGACCCCAGGGATCACGGACACCAGCGAACGGCCGTCACTCATCGTCGCGACGGCCGCCTCGGGCCGGTCCTCCCGCGGCGTGAACACATGGGGTGCGTCCACGCCGATCCCGGTGTTCAGCTCGGCGGCCAGCGTCACACCGGCCAGGGCCTCGGAAGAAGGCGTCATGCTCGTCATCCCGCAGGTTTCGGCATCTGCGATTTCGGCACGGGGTTGCCGTTCATGAACCATCTGATTCCTCCCCAGTCACGCGGCCCGTCAGAGTCCACCACGGCGTAGTAGTGGATTCTGTACATCTCCCACTCCGTGCCTCGACCGACCTTCCATCCGTTGTTCTTGCCGTTCGTGACCGCGTTCATGAAGATCTCGATGGGGGTGAACGAGCCCTTCATGTCCTTGTCGAGGGTGCCCAGGTCCACCACGATATCGACGCCCGGGTTCTGAAGTGCCGCGTTGACCTCGTCCACCCACTGCGGCGTGCTGATGCTGAGGTAATTCTGGTAGTTGGGGCCGTTGAAGGTCATGCCCCCCTCCTGCCGAGCGAGCGGCTCACCCAGATTCAGGACGCCGAGCACGACCGTGTCACCGGGGCCGGCCTCGATCCCGCGTACCACCTTGGTGCTGTGGCAGTCGCACATGTTCGAATGACCCGCGACCTTACAGGCGTTGTGCACGAGCACCGGTACCCCGCCCGCCACCACGTAGTACGTGTGCAACTCGCGGACCGTCAGGTTGTACCGGTAGGCCGCCCCCGGCGTCGCCCGTACCCCGGCGATCAGAACGTGGTGGCCGTCCTCCGTGGTGAGCGAGTCTCCCGGCGTCAGCTTGCCCGCCGGTACCCAGGTGTGCAGGGTGACATCCCAGAAGGGATGTTTCGATGTCGTGTGCAGGGTCGCCTTACGGCCGTGGCCCGGGCTCACCGTGACGTCGATCAGATCCTTGTCGTAGTGGACGAGTGTCGCGACGACGTCACGCGTGCCCGAGTGTTTCCCGGTCCTGGCGTCGGCCGACTCGACCTTGTCACCGGTCTTGATCTTGCCGATCGCCTTGGTCCTGCCGCTCGCCATGAGGACGGGCGTATCCGGCGAGAAGCTGCACTGGCCGCCCTCCTCCGTCCCCGAGTTGCCCGTGCCCGGGTCGTCCGAGGACGCCGACGCCTTCCGTGCGGCCGCCGCGTCCTGCTGGACGTCGGACTTCTTCGGCTCGGCCGCGTTCTTGCCGGCCGCGTCGCTCGCGGCGTCCTTGCCCGCGCTCGCGTCGCCCGCGGCGTCGCCCGAGCCGCCGGAGCTGCCGGAGCCGTCGTGCGGGGCCGGTTCCGCGGCGGCCTTGGGGGCCGCGTCGCCGCCGCCTCCCGCGGGTGGTGAGTCGCCTTCCTCCGCGGCGAATCCGCCGCCACCACAGCCCATGGCCGCGCAGTCGCCGCCGACCATGCCGCTGAGCATTCCGACGCCCTCGGCCGCGCCGAGCACGCAGGCCGGTGCGGCGACGACGGTTCCGGCGCAGGCCGAGACGACCACCGCGACGGCGACCACCACGACGACCACCGTGACCACGGTGGCGACCACGGGCAGGGCCTTCTTGAAGTAGTGCCCGGCGCAGCCGAAGAAGCCGTGGCAGCCTCCGCTGTGGTGCTTCTTCTGACCGCTGGAGGTGCTGGTGTCGGCGGCCGCCCTGTCGTTGGCGGAGGCGCACTTGGCGTCGCAGCCGGCTCCCCCGCCGCCGTCGTTCACCAGCATCAGACCGCTCGGGTCCGCCCCGCTCGCCGGGTTGTCGGCGGCGTAGGTGTAGCCGCCCATCTGGTTGGGGTCGCCGGGTTCGAAGAGGGGGTCGGGGGTGAGGAAGCGGCCGGTGACCGGGTCGTAGTTACGGGCGCCCAGGAGGTTGAGCCCTGTGGTGGCGTCCGCCGGCTGGCCCAGGAAGCCGTGGTTCTCGTCCGGTGCCACCCATGAACTCGGCTTTGTGCCGCGCGGGTTGCCCCACGGGTCGTAGGCGCGGCGGGTGACGGTCAGGGCGGACGCGTCGATGGCGGTGACGGACGTGGCCTGGCCGTTGGCGATCTGGTAGCTGACCGAGCCACTGCTGGAGCGGGTGACGGTCGTGCCGTCCGGGCCTGTGACGTTGCGCAGTCCGGTCCAGGTCTTGGCGGAGACGTTGAGCGTGATCTGCTCGGCGCCGCCGAAGAGATAGAGGACGCGGGTCTTGTCGGTGCCGTCGACGGCGGCGGTCTGCTCCAGCAGGTCGCCCTGCGCGTCGTAGAGGTACTTGCTGGTGTTGGTGTGGGTGCCGGAGGTCGTGGCGACGGTGGCGGTGCGGCCCTCGGCGTCGTAGGTGAAGGTCTGGGACTGGCCCGCCGGTACGGCGCCGGTGGCGGCGCCGGTCCAGGTCTGGCCGCTGCCGCCGCAGGTGGCGATGGTGAGCTGGGTGCCGGCGGTGGATGAGGCCGCCGGGTCGGTCAGGCAGACCGCGCTGTTGGCGGCCGGGACCAGGGTGCCGGTGGTGGTGACCTTCCACTTCTGGGTGGCGTCCGTCTTGCAGGTGTCGATCACCACGAGGGTGCCCGCGGTGGTGGCGTTGCCGGTGGTGTCCAGGCACAGGCCGAGGACCTTGACCGTGCCGTCGGTGCCGATCGTCCACTTCTGGCTGGTGGCCGCGCCGCACGTGGCGATCTGCACCTTGGCGCCCGCCGTGGTCGATCCGCCCGCGTCCTCGACGCACCGCTTCCCGCCGCCGGAGATCGTGAACGCGGTGGACAGCGGCCCGGTGGACGTGACCTTCCGGCTGATGGTGTCGCCCGCGTTCACGTTGGCGTAGGCGGGGTCGGTGTACGTCGGGGTGGTGGTCGCGGTGCCGGTGCCGGGGTTGGCCAGGGTGGCCGTGCCCGCCTGGTCGGGCAGGGTGGCCGGCGCGGTGCCGTCGGTGCCGGGGTAACTGATGCTCTGCGTCGTGTCGTTGAGGGCGTTGCCGGTGGTGTCGTGGGTGACCGTGCCGGTGCGGTCGCCGAGTTGGTCGTAGGTGTAGGTCTGCCAGTACGGGGCGGGACCGCCGACCGTCGACGTCTTGATCGGGGACGTGGTGCCGGTCTGCACCCTGGCCGTGGTGCAGCCGCCGACCGCGCCGACCGCCGCGGCGTTCGGGTCGGTGATGCCCGCGGTGTCCGTCCAGGCGGCGGTCAGCCGCTGGAAGGAGTCGTAGGTGAAGCACTGGGTGTCGTGCGTGGTGTTGTTCTGGAGGTCGTCGATCGAGGTGACTTCGCCGGCCTGGTTGTAGCGGAGGTTGACGACGTCCAGGGCGGTCGTGGACGTCTGGAGCATGCTCGACGTCTGGGTGACCCGTCCGGTCGTGGCGTCGTACTGGGCGAAGGTCGCCAGCTCCTTGCCGGTCGGCCCGTAGTTGGTCTGTAGGACGCGTCCGAACGCGTCGTGGACGGTGGTGTCCACATAGGCGGGCGTGTTGGCGGAGCTGATGAAGCCGCCGATGCCGTCGAGGTTGCCCTGCTGGGTGTAGCCGTAGTCGATGTCCTCGGCGGGCAGGTTGCCGTCCGCCTGGTAGTGCGCGGTGGACAGCAGACCGGTGGTCGGGGTGTAGCGGGACGTGGAGGTGTAGGTGACCGTGCCGCTGGTGGGGGCGCTGGACTGGCCGGCGGCGGCGAATCCCTCGGCGGCCGGGATCGTCATGGTGGTGCCCAGCGGCTCGTACGCGGTGTTGTAGCCGGTGACCGCCTGCGTGTAGGCCTTGCCCGAGGCGCCACCGACATAGCGAGTCGCGGACGTCTCGTACCCCTTCTCCAGGGTGTCGTAGACCCGGGAGGCGAGCAGCTTGGTGGAGTCGGGGCTCGCGGACCAGGCGGCGGCGTACTCGGCGGTGGGGCGGTTGTCCCAGTCGTAGGTGAAGGAGAGCGCCTGGCCGCGCGGGTCGGTGGTCTGGAGGAGGTTGCCGGCCAGGTCGTACTTGTCGTACGTGGTCTTTCCGGCGTTCGGGTCGGTCTGCGAGGTCTTCTGGCCGAGCGAGTTGTACTTGTACGACCAGGCGTTGCCGGCGCTGTCCTTGATCGAGTCGATCTGGCCGGCGGCGGTGTAGGTGTAGCGGGTGGTGGCGTCGGCCGCCGGGACGGCGCCTGCCGTGCCCTGCTTCCACAGCACCGAACCGGCGGAGGAGACGACGGCCGCGGTGGAGTCGTCGCGCACCTGGAAGGTGGCGCCGGTGCTCGCCGTCAGACCCGTGCTCCACAGCTGGGCGGCGGCCGTGCTGTAGACGGCCAGGTTGCCGTCGGTGCCGAACTTCGCCCAGGCGCCCGCGTTTCCGCTCGTGCCGGAGGACCAGACGGTCTTGCCGGTCGCCAGCGCGGAGAGCACGAGGTTGCCGTCGGCCTGCATCGACAGCCGCACGCTGTCGGAGGTCAGCGAGGTGCCCGAGGGGATCACCGAGCCGCCGGTGAGGGTGGCCGTGGAGCCGGTGTTCTTCACGACCGTGCTGGTGGTCTGGCCGACGGCGTTGCTGAAGGTGGCCGTGGACCGGCCGCCCGCGGGAGCCGTGGTGTCGGCCTCGTCGGCGCCCGGGTAGCTGCTGGAGCCGTGCCACTGCTCGACGGCCTGGTGCCACAGGGTCTGCCGCAGCGGCCGGCCCTGGCCGTCGTACGTGGTGGTGGTCTCCGAGGGGATCTGGTTCTCGTTCGCCGCGTACAGCGTGGTGGAGGGGAGGTTGTCCGGCTCCGAGTAACCGGCGTACGACGCGGTCTGCCAGCCGTGCGAGTCGTAGAAGGTGTCCGAGACGATCCGGCCGGAGTCGGAGTCGCCCATCGCGGTGGACTGGGTCTGGCGCGGCTGGAGCATCCCGTCGTAGATGGTGATCGAGGTGGCGTACGTGCCGTCCTCGCGCAGCGTCTTCGAGGTGACCGAGGTCGGGGCGCCCGGCTGGGTGACCGTGTCGCCGGGGGCGGGGACGGCGCCGGGGTCGATCGAGTACGCGAAGGTCTCGTCCGCGCTCTGTCCGGACGACTTGTCCCGGCCCGGCAGCCATACGGCGGTGCGCCGGCCGAGCGCGTCGTACGTCATGTCGGTCTTGCGGCCGTTGGCGTCGACACTCTCCAGGGTCAGTCCGCGCAGTGCGTCGAGGGTCGAACTCACCTTCCAGCCCTGGCTGTTGACGGAGGACTTGCCGGTGGCGTCGGTGTTGCCGCCGGAGCTGCTCCACGCCGGGTCGAAGTCGGTGTGGGTCTTCTGTCCGGTGGCGTCGTAGGAGTCGGTGACACGGCCGCCGCCGTCGTAGTCCATGGCGGACGTCGTCTGCCAGTTCTCCGTGGAGCCGGTGAAGCCGGTGGCGGTCTGGGTGCCGGTGACCTGCCCGGCGGCGGTGACCTGGCCGAAGGTGCCGAGGCCGGAGAGGGTGCCGTCGCCCGCGTAGTACATCTTCTTGTCCGTCAGCAGGCTGCTCGCGCCGACCGCGGTTCCGCAGGAGCCGATGACCGAGGTGACCCGGTCCGCGTAGGACAGCATCATCGAGTTCGACGCCGGCGGGCTCGCATAGGTCGTGGTGGCGCACTTCTCCTGGTTCGGATCGGTGCCGTCACCATGTCCGTTGACGGTGGAGAGGCGGCCCTGGCCGTCGTACGAGGTGTCGGTCGTCGTGTGCCGCCAACTTCCGTCCGCCAGGCGCTCGTACTCCCGTGAGCTGCTGGTGGAGATCCGGTGCGCGGTGAGGTCGGGCAGCGTGGACAGGGCCGGCTTCGTGTCGCCGGGGTTGTCCTCCTGGGTCCAGTCCGTCCACGGCGTCTGATCGGCTGAGGCGCTGGTGGCGAAGGTGAACGGGCCGTTGACGCTGACCGCGTCGACCGTGCCGCCGGCCTCGGTGTAGGTGTCGTCCTCAAGCGTGGCGCCGGCGAGTTGGTCGGCGTCGGTGACGCTCAGGACGGTGCTGCCGCCCGCCTTGGCGTCGACGGTGACGGAGCGACGGGTGCCGTCGGCCCGGTAGTCGCCGTCCATGCCCTGGAGATAGGTGGTGGTCTGCTGGGTGACCGGCTCCGGTGTCTGCCCGGTCTGCACGGTGACCGTACGGAAGCCGCGGAACTGGTCCCAGGTCCGGTACTGGTCGTCGGTCAGCGCCGAGTCGTCGCGGTGCCAGGCCGGGCCCGCGTAGCTGTAGCGGGAGACCTGGGTCTCCGAGCCCGCCGGATTTTTCTGGGCGTCGGGCTTGTACTGGCCGGCGATGGTGAGGTCGGACACGGCCACGCTGTTGACGGTGACCTTGTTGAACCAGTCCGCGATCGGCTTGGACGCGCCGGGGACGCTCCAGTAGACGGGATAGCAGGAGTTCGTGTTGCTGTCCGCGTGGGCGATCGACAGCGTCTTGCCCGCGCAGGGCGCGGAGTTGTACTCGACCGCGATCGACTCGCCGGTCTCGGTCTGGATGCTGGATATGCGCGGCCGGTACAGCGGCGGGGCCGACGGGTTGTCGTCGTTCACCCGGTTGTCGATCTCGGTGCCGGTGAACGACACCTGGTTCAGCGCGATGTCACTGTTGCCGTTGTCGTAGGTGCCCTTGCCGGTGTGTCCGACGGACTGTAGCCACATCACGGCCTGGAGCATCCCGGCGTCCTTCGGGTCCACCGTGGTGCCGGTGACCGGGTCGACGGTGCCGCCCGCGTCCGAGTAGACCTGGCCCAGCTTGTAGGAGTCGACCGCGGTGAGCTGGTCGGTCGCCTTCACATGGACCTTGGTCGTGATGGAGTCGAGGCGGGTGGTGGTCCAGAAGCTGGGGCCCGCCGTGACGCACACGTCCTCGGGCACCTTGGTGGCGCCGTCCGGGAGTTTGGTCTTGTCCGTCGAGTCGCAGTGCAGGTCCCAGGGCACGTCCGGCCAGTGCGTGGCGGTGCTGTCCTTGAGGTTGCCGGCCGAGCAGTCGGTGAACGTGCCGGTGGTCTGGCAGCGCTGGGCCAGGCCGAAGTCCACCTCGGCCGCCGGGGTCCGCCCGGCCTTCTCGTCAGCGAGCGTGTAGCCGTACGAGATCAGCGTGAGCGCGCCGCCCCGGGTGTACGAGGTGAGGGTGCCGGTGTCGTCCGGGTCGTCGGTCTCGCCCGCCTGGCCGCCGCCGAGGTCGTAGTAGTTCGACTCGGTGGTGTAGTCGTAGCGCTGCACGAATCCGGTCGGCGACACCACGAAGTCGAGGTTCCAGCGCCAGCCTTCGGGCTTGTCGCACTGCGAGGCCTTGCCCTTGGCGCTGGTGTTGCAGGGGTCCGAGGAGCGCGGGTGCAGCACCGGCACGCCCCACGCGGAGTGTGTGGAGTCGTCGGCGGGGGTCGAGGCCATGGTGGCGTCGGTGCCGGCGCCGCTGGGCGCGTGGTCGGCGCCGAAGTAGGCCGCGGTGCCGTCGGTGGTCAGGACCCGGTAATAGACGCCGTCGTGCAGTCCGTTGGCGGCTCCGGACAGCTCCTGTACGACGGTGCCGTCGTCGCCCTGAAGGCGCCACTGCTTGATCTCGCCGGCGACTCCCGTGTCCACCCCGTCGGGCACCAGCACACCGGAGTGCGAGCCGAAGGACAGCGTGGCGTTGTCCCCGCCCCAGCACTCGTCACCGGAGCCCTTGAGGATCTTCTTGCCGTCGGAGTCGAGGAGCGAGCCGCAACTGCGGTAGCTCCGCTCCACGGAGCCGACCTGGTAGCTCCAGCCGTCCCCGACCCAGGAGGACTGGGAGTTGCGGGCGGTGGTCTCGCCGTCGACGGACTGCGAGTCGTAACTCAGGCCTACGGAGGGTGCGTTGCCGCCGATCGCGGCGGGCACGGAGACGGGGTAGGCGTAGGTGAACGAGCCGGTGGCGGAGGCCTGCCAGGTGCCTGCGGCCGAGAGCGCGGTGGCGCCGTAGTCGCCCTGGGAACCGGAGGTGCCGGAGGTGACGGCCAGCGCGGTGGTGTCCGCGGCGGCGGCCGCCGTCAGCGGGGCGGTGCGGGCCGACATGGTCCGCGGGCCGGTCGTGTCGCTCGCCGGTGACGGCGACGAGGAAGGTGACGCGGAGGGCGAGGGGGACGAAGAGGATGACGCGGATGCGGACGCGGACGGCGACGGTGAAGTCGCCGGTACCGTCCCGTCCGTCGCCGCCGAGGCCAGAGTGAGCGTCGCCGTCAACTGCTCGGCGCCCGCCCGGTTGGTGAAGTCGACGGGGGTGGGCTTGCGGCACTCCGGCCGTTCCGGTGTGGTCAGCGCGCAGCCCGGCAGCTGGACGAGCCGCAGTCGCGAACCGTAGCCGCCGCCGTACGCCTTGGCGATCGACGCGTAGTCGACGACCACCTTCACCTTGCCGTGCGCGGACGCCGCGCCGGACGGGGTGATGCCCAACAGCATGCCGTTGGCCCCGGCCTTGAGGGTCTGGGCGTGGGACGCGGTCTGTACGCGCACCTCACCGGCACCGGTCCCCTGCCCGGCGGGCGCGACCCAGACCGGCAGGTCGCCGGCCTTGACCGGTTTCGCGGTGGCACGGCCGCCCAGGGCGACGGTGGCGGTGTCGGCCGCGGGCCACCGCGCCGACCGCGCCCGGTAGGTTCCCGGCGCCTTGTATCCCTTGGGGTGCGCGGACGCCTTCGGCTGGAGGAGGTGTGCGCCCACGGCCGGGGTGGCCGGGAGCTTCTTCGGCTTCCACACGGTGCCGTCGAACGCGAAGCCGCCGTGATGGCCGAAGGCGGGGTCGTCGGAGTGGCCGGGGAGGAAGCCGGGGGTGCCGAACCCCGCGGCGACGGCCACCGGCAGCAGCAGCGCGAAGAGGGCGACGGGAACGGCCCACAGGCCGAGGCCGCCAAGGAGTCTTCGGTGCCACACGCCCACGAACCAGCGCCGTCTGCCACTCACGTGCAACCCCCCGGAGCACGGCCTTGATGGGCCGTCACATCGTTTGACCACACGGGTGAGTGATCGAGCGGAGGCTAAGTACGGCCATGATCGCGACTCAAGACTCTTTGCCTATTCCATGAAATATCCGTGCCTTTGCTTGACAGATCCTGTGCAGTTTCTGTGCCGAAATGATCAGTGCCGTCCGACAACCGGGCTTCCGCAGGCCCTGATCGCCGCCTGAGGCCCACCCGACCCGAAGGAAGCCCGCCCGTGAGACCACCGATACCCGGCGGCCGCAGACGCGCCGTCCCCGCACGCCGACTTGCCCTCCTGGCCACCGCCCTGGGCCTGTTGACGGCCCTGCCGGTGCTGCCCGCCGCCGCCGACGCACCAGCCCCGTCGGATCCGCTGCTGGCCGCGCAGACCCGGGCCGTGGCCGACGGAAAGTCCGTCCCGGTGGACGCGTTGACCACGGAGGACTCCACCACCGAGGCCCTGCCGGACGGTTCCTTCACCAACACCACCAGCGCACTGCCGACCCGCGTCCTCAAGGACGGTGTCTGGACCCCGCTGGACGCCACCCTGATCGCCGACGGCCACGGCGGCTACACCCCGACGGCCACCCCCAACGGCGTCACCCTCTCCGGCGGCGGTACCGGACCACTGGTCACCCTCACCCACGCCGACGGTCCCGGCATGACCCTGACCCTGCCGTTCACCCTGCCCGCACCGAGCGTCGGCGGCGACACCGCGCTGTACCCGTCGGTGCTGCCCGGCGTGGACCTGTCGGTGTCCGTCACCGACCAGGGCGGCTTCAGCGACGTGCTGATCGTGCACTCCGCCGCCGCCGCGGCCGACCCCGAGCTGAAGAAGCTCACGCTGGCCGCCACGACCCACGACCTCACGCTGGCCACCACCGACTCGGACAGCATGAGCGCCACGGCCTCCGACGGAGACCTGGACTACACCAGTCCCCGGCCGCTGATGTGGGACTCCGGCAGCACCGCGCCCGCCGGCCAGCCGGACGGCCAGGCCCCGGGCCAGAAGTCCTCCGTGGACGGTCCGGGCCCCGGTGCCACCACCGTCCCGGTCGCCATGACCGCCACGAGCAAGGCCGTGACGCTGACCCCGGACGCCGGCCTGCTCACCGGCCCGGACACCACGTACCCGGTGTACATCGACCCGTACACCAACCCGGTCTCCTCCACCGCCGGCCACTACACCGAGGTCTACTCCAGCTCGACCTGCGACAACGCGCCGCAGTACGACAAGGCGCAGACCAACGGCCAGGGCGCGGGCTACCAGCAGTGGGGCGGCGCCTGCGGCAACGGCCTGGAGCGGTCGTACTGGGCGATCGACACCAGCAAACTGCATCCGTCGTTCGTCGTCTCCGACGCCTACGTGAAGATCGCCACCACCTTCGCGGCCAGCTACGACTGCACCCACAACCAGCCGCTCACGCTCCACACCGTGAACGCGATCAGTGCGAGCACCGACTGGCTGTCGCGGCCCGGCACCCACGACAGCGCCTTCCCCCCGGTGGACGAGACCGTGCCCAGCGGCGCCAACTCCGGCAGTTCGTGCAGCAACAGCACCGCCACCTTCCACCTCAAGGACGGGGCCCAGAAAATCGCCGACCAGGACGGCGACGGCTACGACGCGGACGGCACCTTCGGCGCGGCCTCCAACACCTGGACCATCGGCCTCTACGGCAACGAGTCGCAGACCTCCGGCAACGACGACTATCTGCGGATGTCGACCACGCTCACCCTCACCACCAAGTTCGACATCCCGCCCGCCGTACCGACCGACCTGCGCATGACCCCGCCCGCCACCGGCGCCTCGGCCGCCTGCACCACCAGCGGCGTAGGCTGGATCGGCGCGACCACCTACTCGGACGCGGGCAGCAACATCACCCTGCACTCGACCGTCACGACCCAGATGTCCGGCGAGAACGTCAAGGCGCACTACTACGTCTGGGACCGCACGGTCGACCCCGACGGCGACGGCAACGGCACCGCCGTGTCCACCCCGGACAGCGCGTTCCTGGACTCCGGCACCGACGCGGCGATGAAGATCGGCGCCACGCTGAAGGACGGCCACCAGTACGGCTGGGACGTCTACGCCGAGGACGACTCGGCCTCCGACCTGACCTCCGCGAAGTCCGACCACTGCTGGTTCTCCACCGACTTCACCGCCCCGCCGACCCCGGAGGTGACCGGCAACCCGTCCTTCCCGCCGGTCGGTTCGGGAACCGCCGACCCGGTGGTCTACGCGGGACCGGGCAAGACCACGAACTTCACCGTGGCCGGCGCCGACAGCCCGGCGAGCGACGACACCTGCGCCCCCGGCCCCTGCAAATCCAGCGGCATGGACTCGTTCCTGTGGCAGCTCGACTCCCCGCCCACCGCGGCGGACGGCCAGAGCGTCGATGTCACCGGCACCGACAGCCAGGGCAGGTCCACCGCCACGATCCCCGTCCCGATCCGCGACTGGGGCGTGCACACGCTGTACGTGGCCGGCGTCGACAAGGCGGGCAACATCTCCACCAGCCCCTACGGCTACACCTTCACCGTCCCCTGGAACCCGGCGACCACCGTCAAGCCCGGTGACATCACCGGCGACGGCGTGCCCGACCTGCTCGCCACCACGAAGACGGGCGACCTCGACCTGATCCCGGGCGACCACGACCCCGCCCAGGCCGCCGCCCCGGTCCAGACCGGTCCGGTCGACACAGCGCCGCCGGTCGACGGCCCGGTCACCGTGTCCACCAAGGACGAGTCACCGGGCGGCACCGGCTGGAACAACTTCCTGATCGCCCACCGCGGCAACCTGCACGGGGCGAACGGCGACGACCTCTTCGCGTACAACACGACGACCAAGCAGTTCTACGTCGTCAAGAACGACCTCGACCCACTGGACGACGCGTCCTTCCCGAGGGCGCCGTACTCCGCGCTCGGCGGTTTCATCGGCAAGCGGTACGACCTCGTCACCAAGGACGCCTGCGCGACCGCCGACATCGTCGCGGACGACACCCGCTGCCGCGGCACCGACTACGACAGCCACACCTGGAACATCAGCCAACTCATCACGCCCGGCAACGTGTTCGGCAACACCACCGACTACCCCGCCGTCATCACCGTCGAGAACAAGGAGCTGTGGATCTACCAGTCCGACGGCGGCTACCACCTCAAGAACCCGATCCTGCTCGGCGACGGCGACTGGACCGGCCAGACGCTGATCGCCGCGGGCACCTTCAAGGGCCTGCCGGTCCTGTGGTCACGCGACAAGGCGACCGGCGAGCTCTACAGCTACCCGATCACCGTGGACGCCACGACCCTCGTCCCGGCGCTGCTCCACCCCACCGTCCACACCAGCCTGCGGCTGACGCTGCCGCCGACGGCGTACCCGGTGGTCGCCTCGCCGGGCGACGTCAACAGCCCCGTCGCCTTCGGCGACACCAGCCTCGGCGCACCGGACGGCAAGCCCGACCTCTACACCGTGAACGCCTTCGGCCAACTCGTCGAGTACAACTACCGGCAGAGCCCGGTCCTCACCTCCCCGCCCACCTACGACTTCGCCGCCCCGGTCTCCCTGGGCTCGGTCACGGACACCGCCACCCACTGGTGGAAGCTCGCCGAAGGCACCGGCACCACCACCGCCGACAGCACAGGCACCCTGAACGCGAGCCTGTCCGGCGCCTACTCCTGGACCACCGACAGCACCCGCGGCAAGTCCCTCGACCTGACCGGTACCACGGGCTACGGCGCCACGAGCGGCCCCGCCGTGGACACGTCCAAGAGCTTCACGGTGTCCGCCTGGGTCAAGCTCAACTCGCTCTCCACCACGACCAACAGCACGTTCCTCTCCCAGAACGGCACCGTGAACAACGGCTTCCAGCTGTACTACTCCGCGGGTACCCAGGCCTGGGCCTTCGGCCGACACAGCACCGACACGACCGCCGCCACCTGGCGAGCGGTCTACGGCAGCCAGGCGACCGCGGGCCGGTGGACCCACCTGCTCGGCGTCTACGACGCCGGCGCCAAGGAGATCCGCCTGTACGTCAACGGCAGGCTGACGGGCACCAGGGACTGGACCTACACCCCCTGGAACGCCACCGGCCCCTTCCAGATCGGCCGCAAACAGTCCTCGGGCGCCTACGGCGAATACACCAACGGAGCGATCAGCGGCATCCGTGTCTATCCCACGGCCCTGCCCCCGGCGGACGCCGCGTCGGCCGGCGACACCCCGAAGGTCACCCAACTCGACTGACCACCGTGACCTGAGGCTCCGCCCGGATCCCCGATTCGGACGGAGGTACCAAGAGTGAAGTCCCGGAACTCCCGCCTGGCACAACCCCGGTCGCTGACACGCTGGTTGAGGTGATCACCGGCCGGGGTGGTCGGATCAGCTCGGTGAGCCGCGCTGTCGGGGGGCGGGCGTGACAGTTCGGCAGGCCGTCGGGGGTTCTGGTTCTGGTTCCGGCGCTCGGCGGGCGGGTGGCGAGGGGCCGCGTGCGGTGCCGCGGCATGTCGCGTGTGTGATGGACGGGAACGGGCGGTGGGCGGCTCAGCGGTCGTTGCCGCGAACGTCCGGTCACCGTGCCGCGGAGACGACCGCGATCGACGTCATCGAGGCGGCGCGGGCGGCCGGCGTCGAGTGGCTGAGCATGTACGCGTTCTCCACCGAGAACTGGGGGCGCCCGAGTGCCGAGGTCGATTTCCTCATGCGGCTGGTGCGCCGGGTGGTGCGCAAGCACGCCCCGCTGCTGCACGCGCGGGGGATCCGCTGCCGTTTCCTCGGCGTCTCCGATCCCCGCATTCCCCCGGCGCTGGCCCGGGACTTCGCCGACCTGATGACGCTGACCGACGGCAACCGCGGGCTGACGCTGACCGTCGCCTTCGACCACGGCGGGCGCCGGGACATCGTCGAGGCCGCACGGTCGCTGATCCGTGACGGCGTGCCGGCCGACGGCGTGACCGAGCAGACCTTCGCCGCCCATCTGCCCTTCCCCGACACCCCCGATGTGGACCTGGTCATCCGTACCTCGGGCGAACAGCGCATCTCCAACTTCATGCTGTGGCAGGTCGCGTACGCCGAGTGGGTCTTCCCGCCGGTGCTGTGGCCCGACTTCCGCGCGCCGCACTTCCTGGAGTGCCTGCACGCCTACCGGCAACGCGAACGCCGTTTCGGCGGCGTCCCGCCCGTCCCGAACGGCCTCCCGCCCCTCCCGAACGGAGAACTTCGATCGTGACCGACGCAGGTTCCGGCATCCCCCAACAGCCGCGCCCGGCTGGCGACTTGACACCCATGTTCGGCCCCGGCTCGCAGTTCGACGAGTTCTTCAGCGATGCGCGCTGGGCCCTGGCCGTGGTGCGGGCGACCGTACTTGAGGCCGCGCATCCGCAGATCGGCGCCGCCCTGATCGACAACTCCACGTTCGTCGCCCACCCTTGGCGCAGGCTCCAGAACACCTTCCTGAGCCTGCGGCGCATGTTCGGCGCCGACGACGACGTACGGCAGCGGGAGGCGGCGCGGCTCAACCGGCTGCACGCGCGGCTGAACGGGACCGACGCCCGCGACCGGCCGTACGACGCGATGGACCCCGAGGCGCGCGCCTGGGTGGTGGCGACGCTGTTCGAGAGCACCGTCACCATGTTGCGACTGAGCGGACAGCCCCTGGAACAGCGGTCCATGGAGAGGCTGTACGCCGAATTCCAGGCGTTCCTCGGCGCCTTGGGGGACGAAGCCGGTCAACTGCCGCCCACACTGCACGAGTTCTGGCGGTACTACGACCGTGTGGTGGAGGAGGAGCTGGAGAACACGGAAGCGATGCGCATCATCCTCTACAAGCTCTTCGACCACCTTCCCGCTCCGCCGCTGCTGAACGGTCTGCCCACCCTGTGGGCGCTCGGCCGCGCGGTCGCCGGTCCGGTCATCGGGGCCATCACCGTGGCCTCGCTGCCCGAGCCGTTCCGCCGCCGGGCGGGGCTGCCCGAACTGCTCGGCGCCCAGACCCTGATGCAGAGCGCGTACCTGACCGTGGGCCTGGCCCGTTTCCTGCCCGACGGCTGGATCCGCGCCGAGAACATCGCCGACCTGCTGGCGCTCACCCCCGACAGCGACGACCCTCGCGCCCGGACCGTCCGCGCCCTGCACGAGAAGATGAAGCGAGCCGGAGCCTTCCTCCGGCTCGTCACGCCCTTCGCCACGGAACCGGAACCGGAGCCCGCTGCGCCTGGAGAGATGCGGCGCGACGCCGAGGAGTTCTTCCGCGAGGTGCTGGACCAGACCGGCGACGGCTACCTGGACTGGCCGGACCTCGCCGCCATGGCCCGCGAGCTGTCCACCCGCCTCGACCTCGACGAGCCCGAGGAGACCAGGCTCTACAACGCCTACGCCGACTGGTGGCGGGAGCTCCAGAGCGCCCTGGACACCGACGGCGACGGCCGCGTCAGCGCCCAGGAGTACGGCGCGGCCGCCCCGTCCCTGGCCGGACCCGCGCTGATCAGAGTGGCCGAGGTCCTCTTCGACGTCACCGACAAGGACGGCAACCAGCACATCGACGCGGACGAGTACCGGGCCCTGTTCCGGACCGCGTTCCACCGCGACACCGCAGGTACAGGCACAGGCACAAGCGGCGCGTACACCCGCAGCGCGTTCGTCAAGGACTTCCTGACCTTCATGTCCGGCCGCCGGCGCTCGACCCCGTACGACCCGCTGCTCGCCCAGGCGTGACATTCGTACCGGCGTTCCCCACCTCCTTCGTTACGGGCACGCATTACCACCCAAATCACACATAACCCGACATAAAACCCAGAGCACACTTGAAGGGATAGTTAAGCTGCAATACGCAAATAGATTGCATAACGATGCATTTCTTTTCTCTCCGTACAAGAAAGATCCGTACCGGGAAGAGATGAGAAGGAAGAGATAGAAGAGGACCGGAGAGGATCAGGTGGGTCCGGAAACGCTGTTGTTCTCGATGTTCACCCCGGAGGGCAGGGTGAACCCGTACCCCGCACTCGCGGAGCTGCGGCGGACCGAACCCGTCTATTACAACGCCGGATTCAACACGTATTTCCTGACGCGATTCGCGGACTGTCAAGCCGTCCTCACCGATCCCGAATTTCTGGTGCCCGATCTCGACTGGTGCGCGCGCGAGGTGCCCGACCGGCGTGACCGGCCGAGCGCGGAATTCTTCTACTCCTCGCTGCTGCGCAGCAACGGCACCGACCACGCCCGGTTACGGCGGCTCGTCGGCGGCGGATTCAGCGCGCGCCGCGTCGCCGCGCTGCGGCACACCGTGCGGGACATCACCGCGCGGCTGCTCGACGATTTCGCCGACGCCACCTCGGACGGCGGCGGCGCCGACTTCCAGGAACTCGTGGGATATCCGCTGCCCGTCGCCGTCGTAGGCCATCTCATCGGGGTCCCCGTCGAGGAGCAGCGGCAGTTCCACCGGCTGGGCCAGGACATCGGCCGGCTCCTCGAACCCGTGCGCTCCCCCGAGGACTGGCAGCGCGCCGACCGAGCCGTGATCGCGCTGCGCGCGTACTTCACCGACCTCATCGCCCTGCGCAGGACCCGGCCCGCCGACGATCTCACCTCGGTCCTGCTGGCGGTGCGCGACGCCGACGACGGCCGGCTCACCGAGACCGAACTCGTCGACACCCTCGTGCTCGTCCTGATCGCCGGTTTCGAGACCACCGCCGGCCTGCTCGGGCTCGCGGTGCACGCGCTGCTCACCCACCGGGATCAGTGGGACCTGCTCGTGAGCAGACCCGAACTGGCCGCGCGGGCCGTGGAGGAGAGCCTCCGCTGGGACACTCCGGTGCAGATGACCGAGCGCATCGCCGCCGGGCCGATCGACGTGGCCGGGGTGACCGTCCCCGAGGGCGCCAACGTGACCACCGTGCTCGCCGCCGCCAACCGCGACCCCGAACGGCACGCGGACCCCGACACGTTCGACATCCGGCGCGACGACATCAAGGTGCTCGGCTTCAGCGCGGGACTCCACTACTGCCTGGGCGCGGCACTCGCCCGCGTGGAGGGCGCCGAACTCCTCGAACAACTCCCGAGACGCTTCCCGTCCCTGACCGCGTCCGCCCCGCCCCGCCGCCGCGACTCCATCAGCCTGCGGTCCTTCGAGAAACTCCCACTGACAGCGAACGGCTGACACCACCCACCACCACCGGGGCCACCCCCACCAACCGCCTCCGCCCGACCATCCGGGCCACCCCCACCAACCGACTCCGGCCCACCGTCCGGCTCCGGCCCACCATCCGGGTCACCCCCACCAACCGACTCCGGCCCACCATCCGGGCCACCCCAACCAACCGACTCCGGCCCACCATCCAGGCCACCCCAACCAACCGACTCCGGCCCACCATCCAGGCCACCCCCACCAACCGACTCCGGCCCACCATCCAGGCCACCCCCACCAACCGACTCCGGCCCACCATCCAGGCCACCCCCACCAACCGACTCCGGCCCACCATCCAGGCCACCCCCACCAACCGACTCCGGCCCACCATCCAGGCCACCCCCACCATCCGAGTCCGGCCGAACATCCAGAGCCGGCCGACCTTGCGGATCCGGCCTACCACTTGGCTCCGCCCCACCACCTGGCTCCGCCCCCACCATCCGGATGCGCCCCCGCCATCCAGTTCCCCCCACCCCAATCCCCCTAGGGGCGCGGGGAACTGCGCGACCAGCCCCCACCCACCCGCACCCCGCACACAACCCAAACCACCCACCCCCAACCCGGCACACGCACCCCACCGCCCCCTCACCCCCACCCCCACCGGCCCCGCCACAGCCGGACGAGAGGCACCCCCGTGAAGTTCCTGCACCATGAACGCACCACCGTGGAAGCCCTGTTGCCAGGCCTGGACGCGGCCCTCGCCCGCCACCCGCTGGTCGAGTTGGAGACCGCGCCAAGCCCCGCCATCGCCGAGTTCCGCGCGGCAGGCGGCCCCGCACTCCTGGTACCGACCGAGAACGCGGGCATCGGCGCCAACCCCCTCCAGGCCGTACGGGTACAGCGTGCAGTCGGCTCCCGCTGCCCCTCCCTCGCGGTGGCAACCACCATGCACCACTTCTCGATCGCGGGACTCGTCCAGGCCGCCACGTACGGCACCGCCAACGCCAACGCCAACCGCAGCGCCAACGCCAGCGGCGCGGAAGCCCTACTCCTCGAAGCCATCGCCAAGGAAGGGCTGTTGCTCGCCTCCGGATTCGCAGAGGGCAACACCGGCCAGAACATCCTGGGCCCACACATCACCGCCCGCCGCACGAACAGCGGAAGCATCGTGCTGAACGGCAGCAAGATGCCGTGCAGCCTGTCCCGCTCCATGGACCTCCTGACCGCGTCCGTGATGATGAAGGACGACGACGGGGTCGACCGGCTCGCCGTCGCCCTGATCCCGGCCGGATCACCGGGACTTGAGGTACGCCCCTTCTGGAGCTCCCCCGTGCTCGCGGGCGCCGAGAGCGACCAGGTCGTGCTCACCGATGTCGAACTCGACCCCGCGATGGTGGTGTTCACCCAGGTCACCGCCGACGCCGTACCCGACGAACTGAACATCGCCGGCTTCCTCTGGTTCGAACTCCTGCTGACCGCCGGGTACATCGGGATCGCCAGCGCCCTCGTCGAGCGGGTCCTCGACAAGGCCGGCGGCCCGCAGGACCCGACGCCCTTCCTGGTCGACATCGAGGCCGCGATGCTGGGCGTCGAGTCGGTCGCCCGGGCCATGGACACGGAGGCGTGGAGCGACGCGCTGCTCGTCGACGCCCTGTCGGCCCGGTACGCGGCGCAGGACGCCATCGCCCGCACCACCACGGCCTGCCAGGCGGCGCTCGGCGGCATGGCGTTCATCACCGCGCCCGACAGCACGTACCTCGCCTCCGCCGCCACCGGTCTCACCTTCCACCCGCCGTCGCGGGCCCGCATGGGCGCCCCTTTGCGGGAGTTCCTGAACGGCGCCCCCCTGCGGATCGGCTGAGCCCGGTGCTGACGACGAACAGGAGCGGGCTGCCCATGGAGCCCGCCGCCGCCGACACCGCCTGCCGCGTCGAGGTACTGCGCTCGATCGACTTCCTGCCGGAGTCGGTCTGGCACCGACTCGCCCCGCCGGACGACCCGATGTGGTCCCGCACCGTCTTCGAGGCCATGGAGGGCGGCTCCATCGGCCCGGACAGTTATGCCTACTTGGTCGTCCGCAGAGGCCCGCACACCGAGGCCGTACTACCCCTGGCACTCTTCCGGAACCTGCGCCTCGACGACATCGTCGGCCCGCGTGAGCGCCAATCCCTCGCCCCTGCAAGGAAATTGACACCCCGTCTGCTGCGGGTGCCGATGCTCTTCTGCGGGAACTTCCTCGGCCAGGGCCACGTCCTCACCGCCGGGCCGCTCACCGACGAGGTCGGCCGGTTGCTGGTCGACGGCGTACTCCGGTTCGCGCGCACCGAAGGTCTCGGCACCGTGGTCTTCAAGGACTTCACCCCGGCCGGTCTCAACCCACTGCGCACCGCCCTCGGTTCGGCGGGTTTCTTCCCCGCGCAGAGCATGCCCGACACCGAACTCCCGCTGTCCGCAGCGTCGTTCGACGAGTACATCGAGCAACTCCCGGCCAAACCACGGCGCAACGCACGCAGCAACCTCCGTAAATTCGCCGCCCACCCGGGACTGCGGATGGAGACCGTCGAGGACTTCCGCCCGCTCGTACCGCAGATGCTCGGCCTCTACCGACAGGTCATGGACCGGGCGGACCAGCGGCTCGACGTCCTCGACGCCGACTTCCTCACCACCCTCGCGGCCTCCCCCGGGCCGGACCGACGCCTCGTGGCCTGCTTCGACGGCGACCACGGCGACCGTCTCGTCGCCTTCCTGCTCTGCCTGTTCAGCGGCTCCGGCGCCACCGGCGCGCGCATCGGCCTCGACTACGCGCTGGCGCACGAGTCCCGCCTCTACCACAACGTGCACTACGCGGCGATCCGCCTGGCCCTCGACGCGGGCTGCCACCACATCCGCTTCGCGCAGACCGCGTACACCCCGAAGATCGAGTTCGACTGCCGCCTGATCCAGCAGTCGTACGCGATCACTCATCTACGTCCGCTACCGCGCGCGGTGCTGCGCCGGCTGCTGCCCGCCGCCCTCGCGGCGGCACGGACCCAGGCGCTCGGCCCGCACGTACCCGCCCGGGCCACGCGTCCCCCGAACCGCCCCGACCAGGAAGGTGCCCCCTCGCCATGCCCCGAGTAGAGGTCGAACTCCCCATCGCCGTACCGCCGGAGACCGCGTGGGCCGCCGTCGTGGACGTGGAGGCCTTCCCCGCGTGCATGGACAGCGTGGACTCCGTCACGATCACCCGGCAGACCGACGACCGGCACCGGACGAGCGCCTGGGCGGTGCGGCTGAAGGGATCCGTGCTCCAGTGGACCGAGGACGAGGTCATCGACCCGGTCGCCCGGCGCTTCGACTTCCGCCAAGTCACCGGCGACCTGGGCGAGTTCGAGGGTCACTGGGCCGTACGGCCCGCGCCGGGCGGGCACAGCACGGTCTCCCTGGACGTCACCTTCGACATCGGCATCCCGCTCCTGGCCGACCTGCTCAACCCGGTCGCGGCGGACGCCCTGCGGGAGAACGCCGCCCAGATGCTGTCGGCGCTGGAACGCCAACTGCTGGCCACCGAAACCCAGTTGAGCGCCCCGGTGAGTGTCCCGCCGCCCACCCGTGCAGCCGAAGAGGAACCCGACCTCGTATGACCACGACCATCGGAGCCCCCTCCGACACCTTCGACCTGATCCGGCGTCACCTCTCCCCCCGGCTCGCCCTGACCGGTTCGTTCGCGGGCCGGGGCGCGACCGAGGTGTCCGGAGACGGCTGCCGGGTGACGCTGTCCGACGGGCGTACGGCACTCGACTTCGGTTCGTACGCCGTCACGCTGCTCGGCCACCGGCACCCGGACGTGCTCGCCGCCGTACGCGCACAGCTCGACACGATGCCCACCTCGACCCGCAGCCTCGCCAACCCGACGGCCGCCGGCGCCGCCGCCCACCTCGCGGAGTACTTCCAACAGGCCTTGCCCAAGGTGTACTTCGGGCTCAACGGCGCCGACGCCGTCGAGGTCGCCGTCAAACTCGCGCGCCTCGCCACCGGACGCGGCCGGGTCGTGGCGGTGGAGGGCGGCTTCCACGGCAAGTCGCTCGGCGCGCTCGCGCTCACCCACAGTCCCCTGTTCCGGCGGGGCCTGCTGGGCACGGACGTCGATGTCGTCCACGTCTCGCCCGACGACCCCGGCGCCGTGCTGCGGGAGGTCCGGGGCGGGCAGGTCGCCGCGGTCGTCTTCGAACCGGTCCAGGGCGAGAACGGCGCGGCCGTCCTGTCCGTCGACGTCCTGCGCCAGTGGTGCGCCGACGCCCAGCGCTACGGGACGTTCACCATCGCCGACGAGATCCAGTGCGGGCTGCGCCGCTGCGGGGAGCGTTCCGTCGCCCTCGCGGCCGGTCTGCCCGTCGACGCCGTCCTGGTCGGCAAGCCGCTGGGCGGAGGTGTCGTACCGCTGTCGGCGCTGGTCTGCTCCGAGGAGTTGTACGCCCCGCTGAGCGCCGACCCCTTCCTCCACTCGGCAACCTTCGGGGGCCACCCGCTCAGCTGCGCGGCGCTGCCCGCCGCGCTCACCGCGATCGAGGGGGCGGCCGAACACGGAGCGCGACTCGCCGCCGCGTTGGACAGCGCCCTGGCCGAACTCGTCGGCAGGCACGGCAAGTTGATCGCCGGAATCCGCGGCGAGGGCCTGCTGCGCGGTATCGACTTCACCAGTTCCGGAGTGGCCGGCTCGGTGGTGGTCGAACTCGCCGGTGCCGGGCTGCTGGTGTCGCCGTGCCTGGGCCGCCCGGGCACCGTACGGCTGCTGCCGCCGCTGGTCAGCACCGAGGCGGACATCGCGGAGGCGGCCGACATCCTCGACACGGCGATCACCGTGGCGGCGCGACGCGGCGCGCCGGGTGACCGGCCGTAGCGCTCCTCACAGCGCCAACTCCCCCACAGCGCAAAGAAAAGGGACACGCATGGACCGCACGGATCTGAAAGACAAAGCCCAGGACCAGGCCCAGGACACACCTGCGCTCGGCCGGGCGGAGCTGTCCCTCACCGTCAGGACGGCCGTGTCGGAGGTCCTCGGCACCGAGGTGGACGACATCGACGAGACGACCGACCTCGGGAACGACTTCGGCATCGACAGCCTGGAGTTGATGGATGTCGGCGCCCGGCTGGAGAACGCCCTGCGGGTCAAGATCCAGGTCTCCGACCTCCTGGAGGCCAGGACCGTCGGCGACGCCGTCGACCTGCTGGAGCGGCGCATGGAGAGGCCCGTATGAACGGCACCTCCTCTTCCGGGCGGACCCGGGTCGTCGTCACCGGCCTCGGGGTCAGGTCGCCCGCGGGCAACGACGTCGAGTCGGCGTACGCGCGGCTGCTCGCCGCCGAGTCGACCGCGGCCGTAGCCAAGCATCTGGTGGAGGCGGAGCCCGAGGTCGCCGTCGAAATGGCGTGCCTGGTACCGGAGTTCGACATCGAGCCCTACATCACCCGGCGGGAGCGGCGTCAACTCGACCGCGCGGCCGAGCTGTTGCTCTGCGCGGCCGTGGACGCGGTCTCCGACGCGGGCGAGTTGGCGCTCGCCGACCTCCCGTCCGCGCGGGTGGGCGTCCAGGTCGGCACGGGGATGGGCGGTCTGGGGACGATGGAGGGCACGACGTTCGACCACGGCGCGAACCCGATGGCGATGCCGGTGCACACCGTCCCCAGGACCATGGCGAACTCGGCGGCCTGCCGGGTGGCGATGCGCTACGGCTTCCGCGGCAACTGCGCCACCTACGCCACCGCCTGCGCGAGCGGCACCACCGCGATCGGCGAGGCGGCCCGCCGCATCCGATACGGCGAGTTGGACGCAGCGGTGGCGGGCGGCGTCGACGCGCCCGTCACGACCACCATCGTGGGCGCCTTCGCCAAGATGCGGGCCCTGTCCCGGCGTTGCGACGAACCGGACCGGGCCAGCCGCCCCTTCGACACCGACCGCGACGGCTTCGTCATGGGCGAGGGCGCCGCCGTACTCGTCCTGGAGCGACGCGACCTGGCGCTCGCCAGGGGAGCCCGGATCTACGGCGAGATCGCGGGCTACGCGGCCAACTGCGACGCCTTCCACATCGCCGCGCCGGACCCCGAGGCGGCCACGGCGGCCGAGTGCATGCGGCTGGCCGTCGCGGACGCCGGGCTCGCACCGGCCGACATCGGGCACATCAGCGCGCACGGCACGTCGACGGTGCTCAACGACAGGTCGGAGGCGACCGCGGTCCACCGGTGCTTCGCGGGACAGTCGCCGCCGCTGACCGCCGTCAAGGGCGTGAGCGGTCATCTCATCGGCGGATCAGGCGCGTTGGAGGCGCTGCTGGGCCTGCTCTGTGCCGACCGGGGTGTGGTCCCGCCGATCGCGAACACGCTCGGCAGCCCGGAGGCCGACCTGGTGGACGTGGTGATCGGCAGGCGCCGCACGATCGCGCGCGGGCCCGTGCTGTCCAACTCCTTCGGTTTCGGCGGCCAGAACGCGTGCCTGGTCCTGACCCCACCGGCGTGACTCTTCACCACCAGACGCTCTCTCCTCACGGAACGGCCAACACCATGCGAACCCTTGTCACCGGCGCCACCGGTGTGGTGGGCACCGAAGTCGTCGACCGGCTGCGCGCGGACCCCTCCCGCCCCGGGCCCCTGACCCGGGTGGCCAGACGGGCGCCGGACGCGGAGGTGACGACCTGGGACATCGGAAGCGAGCCGCCACCGCCGCAGCTCTCGGGCCACTGGGACGTGATCGTGCACACCGCGGCCTCCACCCGCTGGACGATGAGCAGGGCGGAGGCGCTGGCGGCCAACGTGGACCCGCTGCGGGCGGTGCTCGCCCTCGCCGACCGGGACACCCACGTCGTCCACGTCTCGACGGCGTACGTGGGCGGGACGCGGGCCCCGGAGGACCTGCGGGGCCCGGAGTTCGACGGGTACCGCAACGGCTACGAGTGGTCGAAGGCGGCCTGCGAGTCCCTGGTGCGCGAGGAGCACGACGGGCCGCTGACGATCGTGCGGCCGCCGCTGATCGTGGGCCGGCGCGACGACGGGCGGATCGCCCGTTTCTCGGGGCCGTACACGATCATCCACGCCCTGGTCTCCGGCCTCGCCGCGGTCGTCGTCGGCGACCCGGACGGCTACGCGGAGATCAGCCCCGTCGACGAGGTCGCGGAGGCCGTCGCCGCGGCGGTGCTCGCCGCTCCCCCGGCCGCTCCGCGCGTCGAGGTGATCGCGGGCGGCGCCGGCAGCCTGCGCCTCTCCGCGATGATCGGCATCGCCTGCCGCACCCTCAACGAGTTCCGCGCGCACCATGGCGTCACCGGCATCGAGCAGCCGCCGTTCGTCCCGCCCACCACCTGGAACCGCTTCTTCCTGCCGCTCGCGGACCAGTACCTGTCACCGTTCCAGCACCAAGCGGTCCAGCTGCTGGCCATGTTCCAGAGCTACACCAGCATGTCGTCCCCCTTCGAACCCACGCGGACGGTCCACGATCCGGGGGCGGTCATGGAGACGGCGGTACGCCACTGGGCCGCACGCAAGCCGCGGTTGGCACTGGCTCAGCCGAATCCGTGGACTCTGCTCGCCGCGTAAAGGAGGGGGGCTCTCCCGGGCCAACGCGTCCGCGCGGCCGGGGCGGATGAGACGTTTCCGCAAGGTGTTGGACGTGCGTGGTGGGGCGGGTGGGACTCGAACCCACGGCCGACGGATTATGAGTCCGCTGCTCTAACCGGCTGAGCTACCGCCCCATTACGGCGCGTCGCGCACATTTGTACGCGCCGTCTGCCGCAGCATAGCCGCTCATACGATCTCCTGCCTCGGATGGTCGACTTCGCACGACCATGAGGACTGCGGCACGTCACGAGCGGTTCCGGGGGACATGAAAAAGGACCCCATCGGGGTCCTCTTCACTGCTTCCTCACTGCGCTCTCCCGACTGGACTCGAACCAGTAACCTGCCGGTTAACAGCCGGCTGCTCTGCCAATTGAGCTACGGAAGACCGAAGCTCCCCCGACTGGACTCGAACCAGTAACCTGCCGGTTAACAGCCGGCTGCTCTGCCAATTGAGCTACAGGGGAATGCCTCGTTGCATCGAACGTACCTCCCTGGGTATTCGCCAGGGGGCGTGTGCTCGCTGCGACACATACATTAGCGCAAGCAGGGGGGTGCTCCGCCAATCGGTTCCCCCGGCACCGATGCCGCGCCGGAGCCCCGGAGCCCACGCAAGGGAACCTACGCAAGGGAAGGGTGGCCGTCATGCGCTACAAGCTCACGTTCGTCGTCGGACTGGCTCTGGGTTACGTGCTGGGCACGCGGGCCGGACGCGAACGCTACGAGCAGCTGAAGAAGTCGGCGCGTCAGGTCGCGCAGAACCCCGCCGTCCGCAACACCGCCGAGACGGCGGCGCAGCAGGGCCGCCAGTACGCGGGCAAGGCGTACCACGCGGTCAGCGACAAGGTCGGCGACCGGGTCCCCGACTCGGTGGCGCAGCGCGTACGGTCCCTGCGTGAGCGCAACGCGAACGGTACGGGCGAGGACGACTGGGGCACCAGCAACACATAGGGAGTCCCGACCCGGCGCCGTCACCTCCCGCCGTACGGCAGAATTTCCGCCATGGGGATAGTCGCCGGGTTGGACAGTTCGCCCGATTTCACTCGTATCGTCGTCTGCGACACGGACACGGGGTCCGTGCTCAGGCAGGGATATGCACCGCATCCGGTCGAAACCGAGACCGAGGGCGGCGGGCGGCCCTCCGATGTCGATCCACAGGCCTGGCTGCTGTCGCTGGGTGAGGCGGCCGGCGGGGGGCTGCTCGAAGGCGTGCAGGCCATCGGTGTGTCCGCGCAGCAGAACGCGCTCGTGCCGTTGGACTCGCAGGGCAACACCGTGCGGCCCGCGATGGTCGGCGGTGACAAGCGGGCGCAGGTCGCGGCGGCCGATCTGATCGACGCGCTCGGCGGGCGCGAGGCGTGGGCGCAGGCGGTGGGTTCCGTACCGCAGGCCGCGCAGCCCGTCACCAAGCTCCGCTGGCTGAACCGGACCGAGCCCGACAACGCCCGGCGGACGACCGCGCTGCTCCAGGCCCATGACTGGCTCGTGTGGCAGTTGCTCGGGCGGCCGGCGCGGAGGACGACCGACCGGGGTGGGGCTTCCGGGACCGGCTACTGGTCCGCCGCCAGCGGCGGTTACCGGCCCGATCTCGTCGAACTCGCCCTCGGCCACCAGGCCATGCTCCCCGAGGTGATCGGCCCCTCGGACGCGGCCGGTACGACCCCGGAGGGGCTGCTGATCTCCGCCGGCACCGGCGAGACCATGGCCGCCGCCTTCGGGCTCGGGATCGGGTTCGGGGACGCGGTCGTGTCGCTCGGCGCCTCCGGGTCCGTGATGGCCGTGCACCACGAGGCGCTCGTCGACCAGAGCGGGATGATCACCTCGCTGGCCGACGCGACCGGGATGCAGCTGCCGGTCGTCACCACGCTGAATGCCGTACGGACCCTGCGCGGGGCCGCCGAGCTGCTCGGGCTGCCCGATCTGGAGAGTCTGTCCGAGCTGGCGATGAAGTCGACGCCCGGGGCGCACGGGCTGGTGTTCCTGCCGTATCTGGAGGGTGAGCGGACGCCCAATCTGCCGCACACCGCGGGGACGTTGGCCGGGCTGCGGCGGGAGTCGATGAAGGCGGAGCATCTGGCGCGGGCCGCCTTCGAGGGCATGCTGTGCGGGCTCGCGGACGCGCTCGACGTGCTGCGCGGACGCGGTGTGGCCGTACGGCGGCTCTTCCTGCTCGGGTCGGCGGCGGAGCTGCCCGCCGTACAGGCCGCGGCGCCCGCGCTCTTCGGGACCCAGATCGTCGTACCGCAGCCCGCCGACTACGCCGCGATCGGCGCCGCCCGGCAGGCCGCCTGGGCGCTCGGGGTCTCCCAGGGCACCCTGGACCCGCGCAACCCGCCGCCCTGGCAGGGACCGGTCGCCCAGGTCTTCGAGCCCGGCGACGAGTTGGCCGTAGGACAGGCCGTGCGGCAGCAGTACGTGTCCGTACGGGAGCAGACCCATCCGGGCGCGTTCCGCTCGTAGGCACGTACAGCCGTCGGCGCGAATAAGGCACTTAAGGGTGCATAAGGGGCCGTAGGGCACTGCTGTTGGCTTAATCGGTTGAGGTAACGCGGGTGGAGTGTCCGACGATGGGTGCGAGGGGCACACCGCCCGCCCTCCACCCGCCGACTCCGAGAGACCCAGCGTGCTCATACGACTTCTGCGGACCTATCTCAGGCCCTACAGGAAACCCATCGCCCTGCTGGTGCTGCTGCAGTTCCTGCAGACCTGCGCCACCCTCTACCTGCCCACCCTGAACGCGCACATCATCGACAACGGTGTGGTGAAGGGGGACACCGGTTACATCCTGTCGTTCGGCGCCCTGATGATCGGGATCTCGCTGGTCCAGGTCGTGTGCAACACGGGTGCCGTCTACTACGGCGCGCGCACCGCGGCGGCCGTCGGCCGGGACATCCGGGGTGCCATCTTCGACCGGGTGCAGTCGTTCTCGGCCCGCGAGGTCGGCCAGTTCGGCGCGCCCTCGCTGATCACCCGGACGACCAATGACGTCCAGCAGGTCCAGATGCTGACCCTGATGACGTTCACCCTGCTCGTGTCGGCGCCGATCATGTGCGTCGGCGGGATCATCCTGGCGCTCGGTCTGGACGTGCCGCTGTCCGGCGTGCTGATCGCGGTGGTGCCGACGCTCACCATCTGCGTGACGCTGATCGTGCGCCGGCTGCGGCCGCTGTTCCGGTCGATGCAGGTGCGCCTCGACGCGGTGAACCGGGTGCTGCGCGAGCAGATCACCGGCAACCGCGTGATCCGCGCCTTCGTCCGGGACGAGTACGAGAAGGACCGGTTCCGCAAGGCCAACAGCGATCTCACCGAGATGCAGCTGAAGACCGGCAACCTGCTCGCGCTGATGTTCCCGGTGGTCATGACCACGGTGAACCTGTCGTCGATCGCCGTCGTGTGGTTCGGCGCGCACCGGATCGCGAGTGGCGGGATGCAGATCGGTGATCTGACCGCGTTCCTCGCCTATCTGATGCAGATCGTGATGTCCGTGATGATGGCCACCTTCATGTTCATGATGGTGCCGCGCGCGGAGGTCTGCGCCGAGCGCATCGAGGAGGTCCTCGACACGGAGAGCAGTGTCGTACCCCCGGTGGCCCCCGTCTTCGAGCTGCGCCGGCACGGGCATCTGGAGGTCCGCGGGGTCGGCTTCTGTTACCCGGGCGCCGAGGAACCCGTACTGAAGTCCATCGACCTGGTGGCCCGCCCGGGCGAGACGACGGCCGTGATCGGCTCGACCGGCAGCGGAAAGTCCACCCTTCTGAGTCTGGTCCCGCGCCTGGTTGACGCGACCGACGGCGAGGTCCTCGTCGACGGGGTCGACGTCTCGACCATCGACCCGGTCCTGCTCGCCAAGACGGTCGGCCTGGTCCCGCAGAAGCCGTACCTCTTCGCGGGCACGGTCGCGACCAACCTTCGCTACGGCAATCCCGACGCGACCGACGAGGAGTTGTGGCACGCGCTGGAGGTGGCGCAGGCCAAGGGCTTCGTCGAGGGGCTGGAGAACGGACTGGACTCCCCCATCGCGCAGGGCGGCACGAACGTCTCCGGCGGTCAGCGGCAGCGGCTCGCGATCGCGCGGACACTGGTGCAGCGGCCGGAGATCTACCTCTTCGACGACTCCTTCTCCGCCCTCGACTACGCGACCGACGCGGCGCTGCGGGCGGCGCTCTCGCAGGAGACCGCCGAGGCGACCGTGGTGATCGTGGCGCAGCGGGTGGCGACGATCAGGGACGCGGACCGGATCGTCGTACTCGACGAGGGACGGGTCGTGGGGGTGGGGCGCCATCACGAGTTGATGGCGGACAACGAGACGTATCGGGAGATCGTGCTCTCCCAGTTGACGGAAGCGGAGGCTGCCTGATGGCCGGGCCCATGGGGCGGATGATGGCCGGGACGGGCCCCGACGCCCGTTCGATGGACTTCAAGGAGTCCGGCAAGCGGCTGATCGGCCAGTTCAGGCCGGAGCGGCTGACCATCGGCCTGCTGCTGGTGTGTGTGGTGATCAGTGTCGGGCTGAACGTGGTGGGGCCGAAGATCCTCGGCAACGCCACCGACCTGGTCTTCGCGGGCATCATCGGGCGGCAGATGCCGGCCGGGACGACCAAGGCGCAGGCCCTCCAGGCGATGCGCGACCGGGGCCAGGGTTCGGTCGCGGACATGCTCAAGAGCACGGACTTCACGCCGGGCAAGGGCATCGACTTCACCTCGGTGGGTCATGTGCTGCTGCTCGCGCTGGGCACGTTCCTGGTGGCCGGGCTGCTGATGGCGGTGGCGACCCGGATGGTCAACCGGGCGGTCAACCGGACCATGTTCCGGCTGCGCGAGAGCGTGCAGACGAAGATGTCGCGCCTCCCCCTGTCGTACTTCGACAAGCGCCAGCGCGGTGAGGTCCTCTCCCGCGCGACCAACGACATCGACAACATCGGCCAGACCCTCCAGCAGTCGATGGGCCAGCTCATCAACTCGCTACTGACGATCATCGGCGTCCTCGCGATGATGTTCTGGGTGTCGTGGCTGCTCGCCCTGGTGGCGCTGGTGACCGTGCCGCTGTCGTTCCTCGTCGCCACGCGCATCGGCAAGCGCTCGCAGCCGCACTTCGTGCAGCAGTGGCGCTCGACCGGCAAGCTCAACGCGCACGTCGAGGAGATGTACACCGGGCACACCCTGGTGAAGGTCTTCGGCCGCCAGGACGAGTCGGCGCAGCTGTTCGCCGAGCAGAACGACGCACTCTACGAGGCGGGCTTCAAGGCGCAGTTCAACAGCGGTGTCATGCAGCCGCTGATGATGTTCGTGTCGAACCTCAACTACGTGCTGGTGGCGGTGGTCGGCGGCCTGCGGGTCGCGTCCGGCTCGCTCTCGATCGGTGATGTGCAGGCGTTCGTCCAGTACTCGCGCCAGTTCTCCATGCCGCTGACGCAGGTCGCGTCGATGGCGAACCTGGTCCAGTCCGGCGTCGCCTCCGCGGAACGGATCTTCGAACTCCTCGACGCCGAGGAGCAGAAGCCCGACCCGATGCCGAGCGAACGCCCCGAGGAACTCCGCGGCCTGGTCGCCCTGGAACACGTCTCCTTCCGCTACGACCCCGACAAGCCGCTCATCGAGGACCTCTCGCTGACGGTGGAACCGGGCCACACGGTCGCGATCGTCGGCCCGACCGGCGCCGGCAAGACCACCCTCGTCAACCTCCTCATGCGGTTCTACGAGGTCTCCGGCGGGCGCATCACCCTCGACGGCGTCGACATCGCGCGGATGTCCCGGGACGAACTCCGGTCCGGGATCGGCATGGTGCTCCAGGACACCTGGCTGTTCGGCGGCTCCATCGCGGACAACATCGCGTACGGGTCCTCTCGCGAGGTCACCCGGGGCGAGATCGAGGAGGCGGCGCGGGCGGCGCACGCCGACCGGTTCGTCCGTACGCTGCCCGACGGCTACGACACGGTCATCGACGACGAGGGTACGGGCGTCAGCGCCGGTGAGAAGCAGCTCATCACCATCGCGCGGGCGTTCCTGTCCGACCCGACGATCCTTGTCCTCGACGAGGCGACGTCTTCGGTCGACACCCGTACGGAGGTGTTGATCCAGAAGGCGATGGCCAAACTCGCCCATGGCCGCACGTCGTTCGTGATCGCGCACCGGCTCTCCACGATCCGGGACGCGGACACGATCCTGGTCATGGAGAACGGCTCGATCGTCGAACAGGGCGGGCACGCGCAGCTGTTGGCGGCGGACGGGGCGTATGCGCGGCTGTACAAGGCACAGTTCGCGCAGGCGGTTGCCGAGGTGGACTAACGGTCGTTCTTCGGCTGACCGCCCGTCGTGGCTGGTCGCGCAGTTCCCCGCGCCCCTAAAGGCACCTCGGCTGAGGTCCTTTTCAGGGGCGCGGGGCTGTGTACATTTGCGGCTCCGCCGCGGGGCGCGACCAGCCCCCACCGGGCCCGCACCCGGCATCAGTCCAGATAGCCCCTCAGCTGGTCCGCGAATGCATGGTCCCGGAGCTTGTTGAGCGTCTTGGACTCGATCTGGCGTATCCGCTCCCGGGTCACCCCGAAGATGCGGCCGATCTCCTCCAGCGTGCGTGGGCGGCCATCAGCCAAGCCGTACCTGAGCTGTACGACCTTCCGCTCGCGCTCCCCCAGCGTCGACAGCACAGCCTCCAGGTGCTGCCTGAGGAGGATGAACGCGGCCGATTCGACGGGGCTGGTGGCGTCGCCGTCCTCGATCAGGTCGCCGAGGGCAACGTCGTCCTCCTCCCCCACCGGCGCGTGCAACGACACCGGCTCCTGAGCCAGCCGGAGCACCTCGCTGACGCGTTCGGGCGCGAGGTCGAGGTGGTCGGCGACTTCCTCCGGCGTCGGCTCGTAGCCGCGCTCCTGGAGCATCCGGCGCTGGACGCGGACGACCCGGTTGATGAGTTCGACGACATGCACCGGGACGCGAATCGTGCGGGCCTGGTCGGCGAGGGCCCGGGACATGGCCTGGCGGATCCACCAGGTCGCGTACGTCGAGAACTTGTAGCCGCGGGCGTAGTCGAATTTCTCAACTGCCCTGATCAGCCCGAGGTTTCCCTCCTGGACGAGGTCGAGCATGGTCAGCCCGCGCCCGACGTACCGCTTGGCGACGGAGACGACGAGCCGCAGGTTCGCCTCGATCAGGCGGCGCTTGGCCATCCGGCCCATGACGACCAACTTGTCCAGGTCGAGGGCGAGTTGGCTGTCCAGATCGGACGCGCCGCCGAGCTTCTCCTCGGCGAACAGACCGGCCTCGACCCGGCGGGCGAGGTCTACCTCCTCGGCCGCGGTGAGCAGCGGGATGCGGCCGATCTCGCGCAGGTACTGGCGGAACAGGTCCGAGGAGGGCGCGCCGTTGTCGGCGGCGACCCGGCTGCGGGGCCGTACGGCGGGCTCGGGGGCCTCGGCGGTCTCCACCGCTTCGGCCGTCGGTTCTTCGAGCTCGGGCGGGCTCTCCGCTTCCGCGGTTTCGGGGTGGTGCGCGGCACGGCTCTGCGGAGGGACGGTCGCGAGGACATCGGTCTCCGCTTCCGGTTCCGCGCCGTCCGTCGTGCTGGTCTCGGTCTGGTCGAGGGTCTGGGTCTGCACGGGGGCGACCTCCAGGATGATCGCTGCCAGGGGGTACGGCAGCGGTACTTCAGGGGCGGAGTGGGCGGCCTCGCCGCAATCCGTCCCGTACTCGATGAGCGGAACCGCGGGGGTGAAGGACCCGCTGGGGACGGATCGGCCGCGCTCCGAGGACTCAGGCACCGGAACCCAGTGTGGAGTACGACACATCGCCGCCACGAGGGGCGTGCGGTGACTTTTTGAGTCCGTGCCGTGACTACGTGCTCAGAGCGCTGTGGCGCCGTGCACCTGGAGTGCCTGGTCGTACTGCTGAAGCACCCACAACTCGTTCTGTACGGCGGCCAGTTCCGCCGAGTCGCCGTGGCTGCCGAGGCGGGTGAGCGAGCCCTGGACGTCGCCGATGCGGCGTACTACGGCTCTTCGGCGGACGGTGACGAGCTGCTCGCCCGCGTAGTTCTCGTCGACCGTGCGGCGCATGATCGCCTCGACGGCCAGCTCGGTGACCATCGCGCGGACCGCGTCGTCCGGTGCCGCCTCGCGGACCCGGACGAGGTAGTCCTGGGCGTCCTGGAGGCCGTACTCGGCGCCGCCCGCCTCGATGATCGCCTCGCGTACGGCCGCGTAGGGCGGGGCGGTGAACTCGTCCACGCCGTACGCGTCGAAGGCCGGGGAGACCAAGTCCGGGCGCTGGAGGGCGAGTTTGAGGAGTTCGCGCTCGGTGGCGAAGACCGGGTTGCGGAGGGTGAGGGCGGGGCCGCCGGTGGGAGTGCGGGGGGTGGTGTCGTACTGCTGCTCGGCGCCGCCCCTCGTCGGTGCCGGGCCCTTGCCGCCGCGGTCGCGGGCCCAACGGGCCAGCTGGGCAACCCGCTTGACGACGAACTGGGTGTCCAGGATGCCGAGCATGCCGGCGAGCTGGACCGCGACCTCGTGCTGGGCGCCGCTGTTCTTGATGCGGGCGACGATCGGGGCGGCCTCGTCCAGGGCGGAGGCGCGGCCCGCGGGGGTGTCGAGGTCGTAGCGGACGACGATCTGGCGGAGCGCGAACTCGAAGAGCGGGGTGCGGGGTTGGACCAGGTCGGCGACCGCCTCGTCGCCCTTGGCGAGGCGCAGCTCGCAGGGGTCCATGTTGTCCGGGGCGATCGCGATGTACGTCTCGGCGGCGAACTTCTGGTCGTCCTCGAAGGCGCGCAGGGCCGCCTTCTGGCCGGCCGCGTCGCCGTCGAAGGTGAAGATCACGCGCGCGCTGCCGTTGTCCATCAGCAGCCTGCGGAGGATCTTGATGTGGTCGCCGCCGAAGGCCGTGCCGCAGGTGGCGATGGCGGTGGTGACTCCGGCGAGGTGGCAGGCCATGACGTCCGTGTAGCCCTCGACGACGACCGCGCGGGACGACTTGGCGATGTCCTTCTTGGCGAGGTCGATGCCGTAGAGGACCTGTGACTTCTTGTAGATCGCGGTGTCGGGCGTGTTGAGGTACTTCGGGCCGTTGTCCGACTCGTAGAGCTTCCGCGCGCCGAAGCCGACGACCTCGCCGCCGATGTCGCGGATCGGCCACATCAGGCGGCCGCGGAAGCGGTCGATGGGGCCGCGGCGGCCCTCCTGGGCGAGGCCGGAGAGGAGGATCTCCTTGTCGGTGAAGCCCTTGCCGCGGAGGAAGCGGGTGAGGTGGTCCCAGCCCTGGGGGCTGTAGCCGACGGAGAAGTGCTCGGCGGCGGACTGGTCGAAGCCGCGCTCGGCGAGGAACTTGCGGCCGGTGTCCGCCTCGGGGCTGACGGCGAGCTGCTCCACGTAGTAGTCGGCGGCGACCTTGTGGGCCTCGACCAGGCGGATGCGCTCGCCGCGCTGGTTGGCGGGGTTGTACCCGCCCTCCTCGTACCGGAGCGTGATGCCGGCCTGGGCGGCCAGCCGCTCGACCGACTCGGAGAACGTGAGGTGGTCGACCTTCATCACGAACGTGATGGTGTCGCCGCCCTCCTGGCAGCCGAAGCAGTGGAAGAGACCCTTGCTGGGGCTGACCTGGAAGGACGGCGACTTCTCGTCGTGGAAGGGGCAGAGGCCCTTGAGGTTGCCGCCGCCCGCGTTCCGCAGCTGGAGGTACTCGGACACCACGGCGTCGATCGGGACCGCGTCCCGAACCGCCTTCACGTCCTCGTCGTTGATCCGTCCTGCCACGCGTGAATTCTACGGGGCCGGACTGACACCAGTGACGACGAGATGGTTCAGACGCCCAGGCTGTCCAGTGGAACGTGTGGGTCCGCAAGGGCCTCGGTGTCCACCTGTGCCCGGGAGCGGATGAGCTGCTGGATGGGCTCTGTGACGTCCCACACATTCACATTCATCCCGGCCAGCACGCGGCCCTCCTTCAGCCAGAAGGCGATGAACTCCCGCTTGGCCGCGTCTCCCCGGATCACCACTTCGTCGTAGGAGCCCGGGGGCGCCCAGCCGGAGTACTCCATACCCAAGTCGTACTGGTCGGAGAAGAAATAGGGCACGCGGTCGTAGGTGACGTCCTTGCCGAGCATCGCGCGGGCCGCCGCCGGGCCGCCGTTGAGGGCATTCGCCCAGTGCTCCACCCGGAGGCGGATGTCGAAGAGGGCGTGGTGGAAGGCGGCCACGTCACCGGCCGCGTAGATGTCGGGGTCGGAGGTGCGCAGCCGTTCGTCGACGGCGATGCCGCCGCCGTGCGCGCGGTCGGCCAGCTCCAGTCCCGCCGCCTCGGCGAGCCCGGTGCGCGGAGCCGCGCCGATCGCCGCGAGGACGTCGTGCGCGGGGTGTTCCTCGCCGTCGTCCGTACGGGCGGCGAGCACCATGCCGTCCTGGCCGACGATCTCGGTGAGCCGGGCGCCGAAGTGGAAGCGCACGCCGTGCTCGGCGTGCAGGTCGGCGAAGAGCTGGCCCAGTTCGGGGCCGAGGACGCCGTGCAGCGGCGTCTGGGACGGTTCCACGACGGTCACCTCGGCGCCGTACTCCCGGGCCGCGGCCGCGACCTCCAGGCCGATCCAGCCGCCGCCGGCGATCACCAGATGGCCGTTGTCCCGGCCCAGGGACGCCAGCACGTTCTTGAGGCGCTCGGCGTGCGAGAGGCGGCGCAGGTGGTGAACGCCCGCGAGGTCCGTGCCCGGGATGTCGAGGCGGCGGGGTTCGGAGCCGGTGGCGATGAGCAACTTGTCGTAGCGGACCAGGGTGCCGTCGTCCCCGAAGCGCACCGTCTTCGCCGTACGGTCGACGGCGTCGACGGTCTGGCCGAGGTGCAGTTCGATGTCGTTCTGCGCGTACCAGGCGGGTTCGTGCACGAAGACGCTGTCGCGCTCCTCCTTACCGAGGAGGTAGCCCTTGGACAGTGGCGGGCGCTCGTACGGGTGGTCGCGTTCGTCGCAGATCAGTATCACGCGGCCGGTGAAGCCCTCCGCTCGGAGCGTCTCGGCCGCCTTGGCGCCGGCCAGGCCTCCTCCGATGATGACGAACGTCTGATCCGCGTCGACCACTTGATGCCTCCTCGTAAGGGTGCCGCCATATGCGAGCGTCCCGCACGCAGTGTGATGCGGGAAGGGGGTGTGGCCCGATCAGGCCACGGAGGGTCACATTCGGGCTTGTTTCGCGTCACTGTGCCCCAGCGATGTGAGATGCGCGTGAAGGGACCGCGCCGACGCGTCGGTGAGTGACGCGATCTGATCGACGATCACCCGCTTGCGGGCGCGGTCGTCGGGCGCCTCGTCGAACTGGGCGCGGAACTGCGGCTCCAGACCGTCGGGCGCGCGTGTCGTGAGCACCTCGGCGAGTTCGGCGACCACGACGCGCTCGTCGGCGCGGATGCGCTCCTGCTCCGCGCGCTGCATCACGTACCGGTCGGCGACCGCCTTGAGGACCGCGCATTCCAGCCGTGCCTCGTGGGGTACGACGAGTTCGGCGTCGTAGCGGGTGAGGCGGCCGGTGCCGTACGCCGCGCGCGTGGCGGATTCGGCGGCCAGGCAGAAGCGGCCGATGAGCTGGCTGGTGGCGTCCTTCAGGCGGGCCTGCGCCACGGCCGAACCGTCGTAGCCGTGCGGCCACCACGGCTCGTTCTGGAGCCGGTCCAGTGCTTCGGCGAGTTCGTCGGGGGCCGTGTCCGCGGGGACGTAGCGGCCGATGGCCACCTGGAAGATCTCCTGGCGTTCCGGTTCCGCGTGCAGGCAGTTGGGGTCGATGTGGCCCGCGTGCAGGCCGTCCTCGACGTCGTGCACGGAGTACGCCACGTCGTCCGACCAGTCCATCACCTGGGCCTCGAAGCACGTGCGGGTGCCGGGGGCGCCCTTGCGGACCCAGTCGAACACGGGTCTGTCGTCCTCGTAGACACCGAACTTCGGGGACTTGGGGTCGGTGGGGTGCGCTCCGCGCGGCCAGGGGTACTTGGTGGCGGCGTCGAGGGCGGCACGGGTGAGGTTGAGGCCGACGCTCACCATCTCGCCTGTCGTGTCACTTCTTACGAAGCGCTTCGGTTCGATGCGGGTGAGGAGTCTGAGGGATTGCGCGTTGCCCTCGAAGCCGCCGCAGTCGTCGGCGAATGCGTTCAGTGCCTGTTCGCCGTTGTGGCCGAAGGGGGGGTGCCCCAGGTCGTGGGAGAGGCAGGCCGCTTCCACGAGGTCCGGGTCGCAACCCAGGGCCGCGCCGAGTTCTCGGCCCACCTGGGCGCACTCCAGGGAGTGGGTCAGGCGGGTGCGGGGACTGGCGTCCCAGGCCTGGCTTCGGGTTCCTGGGGTGACCACCTGGGTTTTGCCGGCGAGGCGGCGTAGGGCGGCGGAGTGGAGGATTCGGGCGCGGTCGCGTTGGAAGGCGGTGCGGCCGGGGCGTTTGTCGGGCTCCGGTGCCCAGCGGGCGACTGACGTCGGGTCGTAGGGGTGGGGGGCTGCTGTGCGTGTACCTGCGGTGCCTGCGGTGCCTTCCATGGTTCGACAGTAAGCGGCGGTAGTGACAATTCGGGAGTTGCGGGGCGCCTATGCGTTTGCCGGGTGCGGATCGGTTGCGTCTGCGGGTGCATTGTGGCTGGTCGCGCAGTTCCCCGCGCCCCTAGGTGGGCTGCCCCTAGCTGCGTATCAAGCTGAGGCCAGCTCCGGCTCCATCGTCGCCCTTGTTTCCAGTGTCTGGTCGTAGCGGTGGAGGACCAGTCTTGCCATCGCGGGGTGGGCACCCAGGGGGGCCGATGCGATCCAGGGGGCCTGTTCGGCGCACTGGGTTGCGAAGCGGCCCGGGGCCGTGAAGCAGGATGCGACTGCCACCCTGTGGTGGCCTCGGGCCGTGAGGGTGTGGATCGCCTCGGGGACTGTGGGGGTCGCTGCGGAGGCGTAGGCCGGGATCACGGGGACGCCCAGGCGGGCGGCCAGGAGGTGGGCTGTGCGGGTGGTGTCGAGCCTTGAGTCCGGGTCTCGGGAGCCTGCCGCTGCCAGGACCACGGCGCTCGCCCTGCGGGTCCTGTCGTCCATCCTTGTGCGCCAACCCGCCTCCACCAGGCGGTCGTAGAGGGTCTCTACGAGGAGGGGGTGCGGGCCCAAAGGGGGTGCCACGCGCGTGCGTGCCTGTGCGTGTGCCTTCGCGGCCAGTTCGGGGATGTCCTGCTTGACGTGGTAGCCGCGGGACAGGAGGAGGGGGACCAGGACGGCTTCGGCGGGGCCCAGTTGGGTGAGGGTGTCCGGGAGGCGGGGCTCGTTGAGTTCGATGTGACCCAGGTGGACGGGGAGGCCGGGGCGGAGTTCGCGGACGCGGGCCGCGAGGGCTCGTACGGTGCTCAGGGCGCGCGGGTCACGGCTGCCGTGAGCGACCAGGACCAGGGCGGGCGGGACGGGGCGCTTGGTGCCGTTCAGGGAGACGAGGCTGAGCTGGTCGGCGAGTTGGGTGCTGATCCGGTTCATGAGATGCGCCGTACTGTCGAGGGTCGTGGACTCGTCCTGAGGGTGGTTCGACGCCGTCATGGAGTGATGGTGGCGGTGGGAGGTTGCCGCGCCGTTGCACGGGAATGACGGGGCTTTTCCGGGGGTTCACGGTGGGGTTCGGGGGGTGTGTGAGGTGATGTGACCTGCGGCTTACGGGTTCACAGTGAAGCCGGTCACACTGCGGGCGGCGAACCGGAGCGGGTCACGGCGCGTCTGGACTGTCGAACCCGTACGGGAGGGGCCCCTTGATGCGTTCGATGCGTGCAGTGCGTCGCCTGAGACTTCGCCGGCCTCGGCTGCGGCTGCCACGCACGCGTGCGGGATGGCGGCAGTTCGTGCAGGTGGTGGCCGCCGGGTGTGTCGTCGCGCTGCTTCCGGCGACCTGGCTGTGGGTGTCCACGGCCGACCGGCTGCGGACCCTTCAGGACGCGCCGCGCACCGATGTCGCCGTGGTGTTCGGTGCCGGGCTGTGGGACGGCGAGCCGTCGCCGTATCTCGCGCACCGGCTGGACGCGGCGGCGACGCTGTACCGGGAGGGCCGGGTGAAGGTCGTCCTGGTGACCGGCGACAACAGCCGCAAGGACTACGACGAGCCGGACGCGATGCGCGTCTACCTGGCGAAAAACGGGGTGCCACGCGCGCGCGTGGTGACCGATTACGCCGGTTTCGACACCTGGGACTCCTGCGTCCGCGCCAAGAAGATCTTCGGCGTCGACAAGGCCGTGCTCATCAGCCAGAACTTCCACATCCGGCGGGCGGTCGCGCTGTGCGACGCGGCGGGGGTCGACTCGTACGGCGTCGGTGTCGACGAATCGCACAACGCGACCTGGTACTACGGCGGCACCCGCGAGGTGCTCGCGGCGGGCAAGGCGGCGCTGGACCTGATGTTCCATCCCGATCCGCACTTCCTCGGACCGAAGGAGAAGGGCATCACGCGGGCGTTGGCCTCCGGCAACTGAGGCCCCCTCAGCGGCGGTTGATCCAGTCGCCGCCCTCGATCAGCTTGCCGTGGGTGCGGAGGCGGGCGGTGATGGCGGGGGCGGCGAGGTACACCCAGGCGCGCACGGGCGTGCCGTCGGTGTCGCGGGTCACCCGGCGTTCGACGCGTTCGTAGAGGTTGGCCGGGTCGCCGGGGGCGTAGTCCTCAAGTCGGTCCAGTTCCCTGAGGAGTTGGGGGTGGGCCTCGGGGCGTGCGGTGACGAGTTCGCCGACGATCACCGAGCCGGGGGCCTCGACGGCGTACGGGTAGCCGGGGCCGTCGTAGAGGGCGGCGTCGTGGAGGCGTCCCGGCTCCTCCGACTCCGTGCGGCCGCGCAGGAAGAGGTCGTGGTTGGGCTCGCCGGGGCGGAGCGTGCCGTAGACGAAGAAGGGGAGGGGCGTCGAGGGGGTCGTCATCGCTCTCCTTGATCCCGGAAGTCTTTGATCCCTGAAGTCTTTGCACGCGCTATGGACATGACATGTCATGGCCCCTTTAAATCTCATTCAACATCAACGCAGCCCCCACGCCCCCCACTTGCGTTCTTGAGGAGAGCCATGAGTCGGACACGGCACATTCGAGGTTCCCGTCTCGCCACGGCCGGTGTCGCGGCCGGCGCCGCGACCCTGTTGGCCGCCACCCTCGCCCCCATCGCCCACGCGGCCGACCGGCCGTCCCGGACCACCGCGATCGCGAACGCCGCGTCGGCGTTGGTGGCCCATGCGGCGGGCTTGGGGCTGACGACCGCGGAGGGCACGTCGGTTCGTGACGTGATCGTCGACGCGGACGGCACCCAGCATGTCCGCTACGACCGTACGTTCCACCAACTCCCCGTACTCGGCGGCGACTTCGTGGTCCATCTCGCCCCCGACGGCAGTTACCGGAGCGCCGACCGCGCGACCCGGAGCTCCATATCCCTGTCGTCCGTGACGCCGAAGGTGGCCGCTCCGAAGGCGGCGGACCTGGCGGTGAACGCGTTGCGGGCGGCGAATCTCGGTGAGGTACTGAAGGGGGTGACCGCCAAGCCCCAGCTGATAGTCGACGCCCTGCACGGGGCCCCGAAGCTCGCCTGGCGGACGAACGTGGTCGCCAAGGACTCGCTCGGCAACCCGGTCGCCCGCACGGTGCTGACCGACGCCCGCAGCGGCGCCCAGATCGACGCCTGGGACAGCGTGGAGACGGCGACGGGCGACGGGAAGTCGCTGTACAGCGGGACGGTGCCGTTGGAGACGACGCTGTCGGGATCGACGTATCAGCTCAAGGACGCGACGCGCGGCGGGACGTACACCGGTGACGCGGCGAACAAGACCGACCTGTGCATCCTCGGCATCTGCATCAGCCGCGCCCCGTCCACGGTGTTCACGGACACCGACAACCACTGGGGTACGGGGGCGAGTTCGGATCGTTCGTCGGCTGCGGTGGACGCGCAGTACGGCACGGACGAGACGTGGGACTACTACAAGAACGTCCACGGCCGGAACGGCATCGCGGGCGACGGCAAGGGCTCGTACAACCGCGTCCACTACGGCAACAGCTACAACAACGCGTTCTGGGACGACAGTTGCTTCTGCATGACGTACGGCGACGGTGACGGTACGCAGCTCGGTCCGCTGGTGGCGCTGGATGTCGCCGGGCACGAGATGACGCACGGCGTGACGTCCAAGACGGCGGCGCTGACGTACTCGGGCGAGTCCGGCGGGCTGAACGAGGCGACCTCGGACATCATGGGCACGCTGGTGGAGTGGTACGCCAACAACTCCTCCGATCTCGGGGACTACTTGATCGGCGAGAAGATCGTGCGGTCGGGCTTCGGCAAGGCGGCGCTGCGGTTCATGGACCAGCCGTCCAAGGACGGGAATTCGGCGGACTGCTGGAGTTCGTCGGTCGGGAATCTCGACGTGCACTACTCGTCGGGTGTCGCCAACCACTTCGCGTATCTCCTCGCGGAGGGCAGCGGCGCGAAGACCATCAACGGCGTCAGCTACAACTCGCCCACGTGCAACAGCTCTTCGGTGAACGGCATCGGCCGGGACAAGCTCGGGGCGATCTGGTACCGGGCGTTGACGGTCTACATGACGTCCTCGACGAACTACGCGGGGGCGCGGACGGCGACGCTCAGCGCGGCGAAGGACCTCTATGGGGTGGGGAGTTCGGAGTACGGCGCGGTGGCGGCGGCGTGGAGTGCGGTGAGTGTGGGGTGAGTTGATGCTCGGAGCCTGCCGTTCGGCGGAGTAATGCCGTGGCGATGGCGGGGCGGCGCTGGCTAGGCTCCGGTGCCGCCTCGCAGACCCGGAGCCCCATGTCGTCCAAGGCCAAGATGCACCCCGCCGAACTCGACATCGACACGGAGCTGGTGCGCCGGCTGGTCGCCGAACAGTTCCCGGAGCGGGCGGAGTTGACCGTCATCCGGGTCGCCTCGGCCGGGACCGACAACGCGATGTTCCGGTTGGGCGAGGACATGGTCGTACGGCTGCCTCGACTGCCGGGCGGGGCACGGCAGATCGAGACGGAACAGCGGTGGTTGCCGCGGCTGGCACCGCGGTTGCCGCTCGCTGTTCCGGTGCCGTTGGCCATGGGTGAGCCGGGGCGGGGGTACGGGCTGCGGTGGGGTGTGTACGGCTGGCTGGACGGGGAGAACGCGTACGACTCGCCGCCGACCGAACTCGCCGACACGGCGGTCGAGTTGGGTCGTTTCGTCGCCGCGCTGCGGCGGCTGGACGCGGTGGGCGGGCCCGTGTCCTTCCGGGGCGGGCCGCTCAATGCGCAGGACGCGGATGTCCGTAAGGCGATCGAGGAACTCGGCGCGGACGGCACCCATGACCCGGCCCTCGCGACGGCGGCCTGGGAGCACGCCCTTGCCCTCCCCCGGTGGGAAGCCGCCCCCGTCTGGCTCCACGGCGACCTCCTCCCCGGCAACCTGCTCGCCACGGCCGGCCGACTCACCGCGGTCATCGACTTCGGCTGCCTCGGGGTCGGCGATCCGGCGGCGGACGCGCTGCCCGCGTGGGCCCTGTTCTCCGCCGGGACGCGTGAACTCTTCCGCGAGGCGGGCGAGTTCGAGGACGAGGTGTGGGGCCGGGGGCGGGGGTGGGCGTTGTGCTTCGGGTTGGTGGCCGAGCACTACTACCGGGGCGGGCGGAATCCGGTGTTGGCGGGGGTGGGTCATCGGGCTGTGCGGGAAGTGTTGGGGGAGCGGGATCAAGGGTGTTGTGCTCCCCGGGCCCGGCGTTAGGGTCCCGTCATGGAGATCATCAAGGGCGCCGGCGTGTGGAAACGCCCCGGCGAGGCGGGCAATGACTGGACCGAACAGTTACGGACGGCGGATCTGTCGGTGGGGACATACTGCGTCCCGGTAGGCGGGGTGGATGCCCAGAGCCCGCACACCGAGGACGAGATCTATGTCGTCACGGCCGGACGCGCCAGGATCGAGACACCGGGCCGGACGGACGAGGTGGGTCCCGGGGCGGTGATCTTCGTGCCGGCCGGTGAAGAGCACCGGTTCACGGAAGTGACCGAAGACCTGGTGCTGCTCGTGGTGTTCGGACCCGCGTACGGCTCGCGCTCGCCCGCGTCCTGACGATCAGGAGGTGGCCGATCCGGGGTGCCCAGCGGGCGTCCGGTGATCTGCGTGTTGCCCGTGCGAGGTCTCGGGCCGCCGTATCCACGCGGCCGGCAGCCGAAGGGCCTCCTCGGAGCTGGAGCCCGCCTCGGCGGTGTAGACGCTCAGCCGCTGGTCCGGGTCCGCGGGCAGGGTGAGGCACTCGTAGTTGAGGGTGAGCGGGCCGACGATCGGGTGGTGGAAGTGTTTGCTGCCGTGCGTGTGCCGGTGCACGTTCCGGTCGGCCCACCAACGGCGGAAGCCCTCGTCCGCGACGGAGAGTTCGCCGACGGGTTCGGCCGGCAGCGGATCGTGGGGGTGGCGTCCGGCGTCGCGCCGGAGCGAGGCCACGATGTCGTGGGCGTGGATGTCCCAGTGCGTGTACAGCGAGCGGGCTGCCTCGTCGCGGAACATGAACCGCACCAGGTTCCGCTCGCGGTGCGGCAGCGCGTGCTCGGACAGCCGTACGCCGTATGCCGGGTGGCCCGTGGCGGCGCGCGTGCGCAACTCGTCGATCCGGCCCTGCGCGGCGTAGACCTCCGCCAGCCGCGCGGGCCAGGCCCGCACCGGTCGAGGCCGCCGACCGCAGCTCTTCGACGCGTTCTTCCTCAACGAGCCTGCTCAAGTGCCGAGTTGTCGCCGCGTCGTCGTCGGCCCGTTCGGCCGAGGCCGCCTTGCCCCAGTCGATGCTCGCCCGCCGGCCGGACTCCCGCTCGCCCGCCTGTAGTTCACCCGTCCATCGAGTCTCCGCCATACGGCAGATGATGGCGCCATGACTGATCAACGCGAGGTTTCCATCGTCCGCCGGCCAGGCCGGACCCTCTCCGCCGACGACGGACTGGGCGAGTTGCTGACGGCCTACCACCTGCGGACGGAGGCCGAGAAGGGGCAGGCCGTTGCCGATGCGGACGCGCTGCCTGACCGGTACCAGGCGGAGATCTCGGACCCGCGGACCGCGTTCGTCGACGATGTCGTGCTGGTGGCTGTGAGCGGGAGCGCCGCGGTGGGCTGTGTGGTGGTGACCGCCCCCGCCGACGGGCGGTCGGAGATCAAACGGCTCTGGACGGACCCGGCGTTCCGGGGCCGGGGGGTCGCCTCGGGCCTGCTCGACGCGGCGATTGCGCACGCGGCGGAAAGCGGCGCGGGCGCCGTGCGGTTGTCGGTGTGGAAGTGGCGGACCGGGGCCATCGCCCTGTACGAACGGTTCGGCTTCGCCGTCACCGAGTCATGGGACGAGCGGGATCAACTGGTCTGCATGGAGCGGGCCTTGTGACTGCTGTCGTACGACGTCCACCTCGCACCACACCGCCTTGCCCACGGTGAGCTCGCGCACGCCCCAACGGTCCGCGATCTGACCGACGATCAGCAGGCCACGCCCGAACATGTCGTCCTCGGTGGCCTCACGGAGGTTAGGCCGTAACTCACCCTTCGGGTCGGACACCGCGATGCGTACGGCACGTTCGGTGAAGGTGAGTTCGACCCGGAAGAGCCGGTCGCGCAGACACCCGTGCAGTACGGCGTTTCCGCCCAGCTCGGAGACCAACAGGGCGGTGTCCGAGGCGAGTTCAGGGTGACCCCACTCGGTGAGGAGCCGGTGCGCTCGACGGCGGGCGAGGGTGACGCTCTTGGGGAGCGGGGTGTAGTCGAGGCGGTCGTGATGGAGGGGGACTTCGGGGGCGACCATGTCGCTCACCTCCGGGCAGGGGCGAGCCGCGCCGCGAATCAACTGGCGCCGCTCTGCGATCGGTTCGTGACCGACGGTAGAGGTGGTTCGGCGCGCGGCGCAAGTAACTCTCGGAGGAATTCCCCCGAAGGGTGTTTGCGATGCCTCGTGGCACCGCGCCAGACTGATCACACGCACACGTCTGAAGGGGTACCTACGTGACATCGCCGACGCAGGGCCACAGCACATCAACCGTCCTGGGACGCCGACTCGGCGGTGAACTCACCAAGTTGCGCACAGCGGCCGGCCTCAACCAGACCCAGGCGGGCAAGGCGCTCACCGCATCCACGACCAAGGTCGCGAAGATGGAGGGCGGTTGGGTTCCGATGCGCGACCCCGACCTTCGGGCGCTGTGTGAGTTGTACGGCGTTCGCGATCCCAGCATTGTCGGCGGGCTCCTCGAACTGGCCAGGATCGACCGGGAGCGCCGGAAGGCCAAAGGCTGGTGGGACGACTTCGTCATCCCAGGCGTCATGCAGGAGTACGTCGCACTGGAGAGCGCCGCGACGGCCATCAAGGCATGGCAACCGGCTTTCATCCCCGGACTCCTCCAAACCCCGGACTACGTCCGGGCGTTGAGGGGGAGCCCCGAGGCAGAGGTGGTCAAGGGCCCCGAGTCGGACGAGGACTTCATCGCTGCGCGACTCGCCCGCCAAAGGCGTCTGTCCGACACTCCGCCCCTCTCCGTTCACGCGGTGATCTACGAAGCGGCGCTGCGCAACTTCCCCAGCGGCGCGGCAACGGCGAGCGGTCAGCTCGACAGCCTTGCGAAAATGGCCGAACTCCCCAGTGTCACCCTCCAGATCTTCCCCTTCGGCGCCGGTACACACCCAGGCCTGAACGGCTCGTTCAACGTCCTCTCGTTCGCCGCTTCCGGAGCCATGGACGTCGTCTACGTGGAGGCTCCGTTTGCTCAGCGCTGGGTGGAGGGCGGTGAATCCGCATCCGCATACGATGAGTTGTTCGGGATGATCGCCGAACGCTCTCTCGGTGAGCGGGAGTCGGTGTCGTTTCTCCACAAGCTACGCAAGGAACTGTGAGTCGTGCGCGCATTCGAGTACCGGAAGTCCAGCTACAGCGATCAGGCTGCCGAGTGCGTCGAGATAGCCACCAACATCCCCACCACCATCGCCGTACGCGACTCCAAGAACCCCAACGGCCCCTCCCTCCAACTCAACCCCGCCACCTGGACCGCGTTCCAAGCCTCCCTCCCCCCAACCTCCGCGCCCCACTGAGCTTCTCTTCAGCGGATCGTGGCGCGGAGCCGGTCCTGTGTCTCGTGCATCAGGTCCCGTGCCGTGGCCGCACAGGCTCCGCCCAGCGTGCCGTCCCGCTTGGCGAACTCCCCGCCGACCAGGACTGTCTCGACGTCGGCCGGGCCGGCGCCCAGCACGAGCATCGCTACCGGGTCGCCGAAGCCGTCCAGGTGGGGCGAACGCAGGTCGACGACGGTGATGTCGGCCTGCTTGCCGGGGGTGAGCGAGCCGGTCCGGTCGGCGAGGCCGAGTACCTGGGCGCCGCCGAGCGTGGCCAGCCGCAGCATGTCCCGCTGGTGCAGGGCGACTTCGTGCACGAGCTCGTTGCGGGCGAGGGACCCGGCGTTGGCGCGCGAGCGTTCCGCGGCCAGCGCGAGGCGCATCTCGGAGAACAGGTCGGTCCCGGCGCTGCACACGGTGTCGACCCCGAATCCGGAGACGATGTCACGTTCCAGAGCTCGCCCGGTGGCCGGGTAGGTGCCGAACTGCATCAGCATGTCCGTGCTCGGGGTGATGGTCACGGTCCCGCCCGAGGCGGCGATCAAGTCCATCTCCTCGTCGGTCAGTTGGTTGGCGTGGATGTAGTTGACGTCCGGGCCGAGCAGCCCGTCCCGGCGGAGCGCGGTGACCGCGTCCGCGGTGCCGGCCATCCCGACGTGGACGGAGATCGGCAGGCCGAGTTCGCGGGCGAAGGCGAAGTCCTGGCGGTTGCGCTCCGGGGAGGTGAAGCACGGCCCGCGCAGCGCCATGCCCATCCGCAGCCGCCCGTTGTCGCCGGCGCCGCCGTTGCCGCCGTTGCCGGGGAAATGCTCGTCGCGCATGCGCCGGGCGTCCAGCGGGTGCGGCGGGTTCGGGTCGTCGTCGGCCGGGCCGGGGCCGCCGTAGAAGAACAGGCCGCGGATTCCGGATTCACGCAGGCCGCGCAGGTTGGCATCGGCGTGGTCGGCCGACTGGAGTGCGTGGGCCCAGTCGCCGATCGTGGTGATTCCCGCGTCCAGCGCCTGTAGCGCTCCCCACAGCGTGCCGGCGTAGATGTCGGTCGGAGTGTGCCGGAGGGAGATCCCGGTCAGTACGGCCGGTCCGTAGCCGTATCCGGTCATCTGCGGGGTGAAACCGGCGATCGCGCCCTGCCAGACGTGTCGGTGCGTGTCGATCAGGCCCGGGATCACCAGTCGGCCGCGCGCGTCGACGACCTCGGTGTCCGGTCCCGGGCGCAGGCCGACACCGATCTGCGTGATGACACCGTCCCGCACCCGCACGTCACCGCCGGGTACGTCGCCGAGCGCGTCGTCGAGCGTCACGACGTGGCCACCGGTGATCAGGATTTCTTCGGACATCGTCGAACTCCGTTTCGGTTGACGCGACTTGGGGGTGGCCGGGCCGGCCGTCTCGGAACCTGGCCGGGTCATCGCGACGTGCGGATCGAGGCGCCCGTGAGCTGGGCGCAGTAGTCGAGCAGGGCGTCCTGAACCGTCGCGTCGTACGCCTTGGCGGGCACGGAGCGCTGCTCCTGGTGGTAGAAGTGCCGGCCGGTGACGTGCGCGGCCTCGTCGTCGCTGACGGCGAGCCATGCCTGGGTCACCGGGGCCAGGTCCAGGTCGTCGGGTGCGCCGGGGCCGCCCATTTTGGTCGCGACCCAGCCGGGTTCCACGGAGTTCGACAGCACGTCGGGCCAACGCCGCGCGACACCGAGCGCGAGCAGGACGTCGAACAGCTTGCTGTCGCTGTACGCCTGCGCCCCGCTCCAGCGCCGGTCGGTCCACTGCGGATCGGACAGGTCCGCTTCCCCGCCGCGGGCCATGCCCGAACTGAGGTAGACCAGCCGGTCGGGCCGCGTCATCAACGCGGTCAGCAGGTAGGGCGCGAGCACATTGACCGTGAACAGCTGGGACAGGCCGTCGACCGTCTCGACACGGCGCGGCTCGCGGTAGCCGATGCCCGCGTTGTGGATGACGGCGTCGAACCGGCCCGCCGCGTCGGCCTGGGCGGCAACCGAACGGATCCCGTCGAGGGACCCCAGATCACCCACCAGCACCTTCTCGGCAGCGGGCAGGACCGCACGCGCATGCGCGGCTCGCGCGGTGTCGCGAGCGTGCGGCGTCACCGTGTGGCCTTGGCCGATCAGCAGGCGAGCGGCCATCAGGCCCAGGCCGTCGGCGGATCCGGTGATCAGGACGTGAGCCATCGTCGCACCTCCTTGAGGGTGCCCGAGATGTGTCTCGGGTTGTCCACTGTCGATCTGCCGGGGGCGCCCTGTCCAAGACCCTTTGCGTCGCCTGTGATGCCCGCGCGTCATGCCCCGCGGGCATCACAGAGCGCGAAACAGGTCTTGGACGGGACCGGCGACCAGGCCGCACCGTGGAGTCACACCTGATGAACGATGAACAGCGAGGGATGGCGTGAAGATCTTCCTGACGGGCGGATCCGGCTACATCGGCCGGGCCACGATCGCCGAACTGGTACGACGAGGCCACTCCGTGGAGGCGCTGGCGCGCAGCGAGCAGTCGGCACGGACCGTGACAGCCGCCGGGGCGGTCGAGGTGCGCGGTGGACTCGCCGACCTGGACGTCCTCAACCACGCGGCCGCACGCGCCGAGGCGGTGATCCATCTCGCGCAGGCCAGCTCCGCGGGCATGGATCTCGCCGCGGCCACGGCCATGCAGGACGGCGTCGGGGCCGGACCCTACGTGCACACCGGTGGGACCTGGGTCTACGGCGACACCGACGGCGTACAGGACGAGAGCGCACCGTGGAATCCACCCGGCGTGGTGGCATGGCGCAGGTCGGTCGAGGACGCGGTCTCGGCACGCGCCGCCGAAGGCGGTCGCCCCGTCGTCGTGCAGCCCGGGCTGCTCTACGGAGGCGACAACCGGCTGATCGAACATTTCTTCATCGCGCCGGGTAAATTGAGGGGTGCTGTCCCGTACATCGGTACCGGCGCCAACCGGTGGAGTCTCGTGCACATCGACGACATGGCCACGCTCTACGCCGCCGCACTCTCGGCGAAGGCGGGATCGGTCTACATCGGGGTCGGCGAGGGCCACCCGACGATGAAGCAGGTCGCCGAAGCGGCTTCGCGCGGTGCCGGACTCGACGGCAGGACGGTCTCGATCACCCTGGAGCAGGCCCGCGCCGAGATGGGCCCGGTCGCGGACGCGTTCGCGCTGGACCAGCGCCTCACCTCGGCCAAGGCCCGCCGCGAGCTGGGCTGGGCACCGACGCACGGTGACCCGCTCGCCACCTTCGCGCGCGGCTGATCACCCGGAGGAACCGCATGGACGTCGACCTGCGCAAGCTTCGCTACTTCCTCGCGGTGGCCGAGGAACTCCACTTCGGACGCGCCGCGGAGCGCCTGCACATCACCCAGCCCGTGCTCTCCCGCCAGATCCGGGTGCTCGAAAGCGAGCTGGGCGTGGACGTGTTCATGCGCGACCGCCGCAGCACCGTGCTCACACCGGCAGGCGAACAACTCGTCCGCGACGCCGGGCCTCTGCTGGCGAGCGCGGACGCACTGCTGCGGCGGGTACGCGCCGCGAGCGAGAGCGTCACCCGCCTCACGATCGGGTTCATGCCGGGCATCACGTTGACCCCCGTCGTTCGCCTGCTGCGCGAGCGCCACCCCGGGCTGGACGTACGGATGTTGCGCACCGGCTGGCACGACCAGGTGGACGTGCTCCACGACGCCCGCGCGGATGTCGGCATCGTCCGCCTGCCGATCGACCCGGCGGGCCTGGAGATCAGGCCGCTCTACACCGAACCGCGCCTCGTCATGGTGGCCTCGTCCCATCCCCTCGCCGGCAAGGAGACCGTGCGGGTCGCCGACCTGGCGGCCGATCACCTCCTCCAGGACCCCGACGCCGTCCCCGAATGGCGCGACATCGCGGTGGAACTGCGAACCGGTGAGCGCCGCCCGGTGCCGGCGATCCACAGCGTCGAGGAGAAACTCGAACTCGTCGCCGGCGGACAGGGGATCGCCGTGATCCCGGCGTCCACCGCGAACTTCTACACCCGGCCCGGCGTCGAGGCGATCCCGGTCGACGACCTCGGCCCCAACCATGTCGCGGCCGCCTGGCCCACCGGGCGAACCACCGGCCTGGTCGAGGAGTTCGTCGACGCGGCCACCACCCTGCTGCCCGAACAGGAGGCCACGACACGTGTTTCCTGATCCGCTTTCCTGATCCGCCGCGAGGACTACCGTCAGTGGGTCGTCCCCACGTTCATCGGTCGCGGACGTAAGGCCGTCGCCCGCTGTGGGCAACGGCCTTTTCCGCCAGGCGAGTTGAGGCAGGTCTGCCCGGGTCAGGCGGCCAACTCCCGCTCAGCCGACCCCTCTTGAGCCTCGGTCGCCGGCTCCCCCGGCTTCCCGTCCCGCATCACCACCGCCGCCAGCACCCCGGCCGCCACCACCCCGACCGCGCTCACCATGAAGGTCGTTGACATGGCCTGCGTGAACGCCTCCCGAGCCGCCCGGACCAGCCCCGCGTCCCCGTGTGCCGCGGCCAGCGCCCCGCCGATCGAGTGGCGGGCCTCATCGGGCGTACCGGAGGGCATCTCGTCGGCGAAGCCGCTCGACAGGAGGGAGCCGAGGATCGCGATGCCGAGGGCCGTACCGGCTTGCTGGATCGTGTCGTTGAGGGCGGAGCCGACGCCCGCCTTGTCCTCCGGGATCGTGCCCATGAGGGCGCCCACCGCCGCCGGCATCGCGAGGCCCGCGCCCAGGCCGAGGAGGCCGAGGGCCACCGCAGGGATAGTGAAGCCGGTGTCCGCCGTGACCGTCGTCAGCAGGACGAAGGACGACGCCATCACCAGCATGCCCGCCAGGATCAGGTACCGATGGCCGTACCTCGCCGTGAACTTGGCACCGGCCGCGTTGCCGACCAGCGCGGTGACCGCCAGCGGGACGAAGGCCAGGCCCGCCTTGACCGGTGAGTAGCCGAGGACGAACTGAAGGTACTGGGTGAGGACCAGCAGCAGGCCGCCGTTGCCTATCTGGACCAGGGTCAGGGAGAGCGAACCGCCGCTGAAATCACGGTGCTTGAAGAGGACCAGCGGGACCATCGGGGTCGGTGTGACGTTCTCCCAGATCACGAATCCGGCCAGCCCCACCACCGCCACCGCGAGGGTGACCAGGCCGCGGCCCGTGAACGCGCCGTGCTGCGGGATCTCGATGATCCACCAGATCAGCGCCGTCATACCGACCGCCGACAGCACCGCGCCCAGCGGATCCGGCTTCTGCCAGGGGCCCTTGGACTCGGGCATCAGCGTCACACCGGCCACCAACGCGAGCGCTACGACCGGGACGTTGAGGAAGAAGATGGAGTGCCACGAGAAGTGGTCGATCAGTACGCCGCCGAGCACCGGGCTGCCGACCAGCGCGAGCATCGACACCGACCCCCAGGCCGCCATCGCCCTGCCGCGTTCCTCCGCGTCGAAGACCGTGATGAGGATCGAGAGCGTCGACGGCATGATCAGCGCGCCGCCCACCCCCATCGCCACCCGTACGGCGATCACCTCACCGGGGTTCGTGCAGAACGTCGCCGCCAGTGACGCCGCTCCGAACAGCACCAGCCCGATCAGCATCACCTTCCGGCGGCCGAAGCGGTCGCCGAGGCTGCCGGAGGTCAGCAGCAGGCCGGCGAAGACCAGGATGTAGGAGTCGAGGATCCACTGGGTGTCCTGGGCGCTCGCCCCGATGCTCGCGGTCATCGACGGGACCGCCACGGTCAGCGCCATGCTGTCGACCACCAGCACCAACGAGCTGAGGCACAGCACAACGAGGATCCACCAGCGCCGGGGGTTTCGGGTTTCCATGGGGCTTCCCTTCAGAGACACCGTTCGGCTTTGTGCGTACACCGTTCCTTCGATGCGCACACTGTACGCACAGCAGAACGGCGTGCGCAATCCCTGAACTCTGTACGCTGGATGCGAACGACGTACGCACGAAGGAGCACCCATGCCCCCCAGGACCAAGCAGAACCCCATCCCCTCCGTGTGGGCCCGTGAGCAGCGCCCGGCCGACCAGCCCGCGCTCAGCCGCGACGCGATCGTCCGCGAGGCGATCGCGATGCTGGACGCCGACGGCATCGAGGCGCTGAGCATGCGCAAGCTCGGCGCCCGCCTCAACGCCGGCGCGACCTCCCTCTATCGGCATGTCGCGACCAAGGACGAGCTGATGGAACTGGCCGTCGACGAGGTCGCCGCCGAGATCCACGTCCCGGCCGCGGACGCCACCGACTGGCGCGCCGCCGTCGCCGAGGCCGCCGCGTCGTTCCGTACGACCGCGCTACGGCACCGCTGGCTGTCCTCGGTCCTCGGTCAGGCCGGGCTCGCCTACCTCGGCCCGAACCTCATGTCCTTCACCGAACGGCTCGCCGCGCTGTTCACCACTGTCGGATTCCCCGAACCGAGCGGCGCCATCGACGCCGTGCTGTCGTACACGATCGGTATGAGCACGACCGAGGCCGCCTGGCTGACCACGGTCGCGCAGTCCGGCGAGAGCGAGGCCGGGTTCATCGCCCGTCTGATGCCGGCCGCGCAGCAGGCCGCCGCCGGTCATGCCCATCTCGCCGGTTCCTACGCCGAGTCGACCGTCACGAGCACCGATCCGGTGGCCCTGCGCGACGGCAAGTTCGCCTACGGCCTGGATGTCGTCCTGGATGGGCTGTCGCTGCGGCTGGCGCGTTAGGCCTCGCCCGCCAGGTCCGCCGTCTCCAAGTACACCTCGGCCAGCACCTGCAACTCCGTGCCCTCCGCGGTGACTTGCTCGCCCGGGTGCAGGCGGCCCGTCAGGTCGTCCGGGCGGCCCGGGACCGTCACCGTACGGGCCGACCGCTCACCCGCCGACGTCAGCCATTCCCCGGCGAGTTGAGCCGTCAGCACCTGGTCGAAGTCCGGTGGGCGGGTGAACACGTGCGCCAAGTAGAGCTGTTCGCGGCCGAAGAGGACGTAACGGAGGGGCGCCGGTTCAATGGTGGGCTCGGTCGGGTGGCCCACGTACAGCCGCTCCTCGATCTCCACCCTCACCTCCCCCAGTAACTCGCCGTCCCTCCCGAAGTGGCCGAAGTAGAGGGCGGCTGGGAAGGACGCGCCCTCCTCAAGGTCCTTGAGGAGGAGGGTGCGTGGGCTGAGCGTGAACAGTGCCGACGTGCCGTAGCGCTTGCGGGCCGTGCGGTAGGTGTCCGTGTCCAGGGTGACCCGGAGGACGGCCTGGAAGTCGTAGGGGGCGGTGAACGTGGGCATGTGGACGGCGTACACCGTGTCCGTGCCCAGCAACACCAGGCCGTGGACGGCGAGTTCGGGGTCCGTTTCGGGGGTCACCATGACAGTGCCGGGTCCGGGTCCGGGCTCTTCGGGAGCTGGCGGCACACGAACCCCGCGAGGAACACGTCGTCCGGGCCGGTGACGCTGCTCTGCATCGCGGACGTCGTCTGTTGGTAGGCCACCCAGCGGAGTTGGAGGTCGTAGCCGTACTGGACCACCTGCACCTTGGCGAAGCGGCCCTCCGTCGTGCGTACGGCGAACACGTCCCCGGTGACCAGTTGGCTGCTCGCGTTCGGGTTGCCGGTGAGGGGGGTGCTGCCGTAGGTGAGGGTCGAGAGGCGGTGGCCGTCGAAGGCGTCGTAGTCGACCTGGCCGAGGTTGACGATTCCGGCGTGGGAGCTGGGCACCAACTGGGCGGTCGTCTCCGTCATCCACTCCCACCAGAGGTCGGCGGTGTTCATGTCGCCGCCCGCGATGCCGTTGTCGAGGTCCAGGGTCCAGGTGCCGTGGAGGGTGGTCTCGCCGGGGGTCTCCGTGTAGCCGACGGCCTGGCGGATCAGCTCGACGTTGCGGGCCAGGGCCACCGACTCGACGTACGACGGGCAGCGGCCGTGGGGTGGGGTGGCGCCGTCGCTGAGGGCGGCGACGCCTGACGAGAGGCGCCAGGCTCGGGAGGCGAAGAGTTCCATCGGCGGGTCCAGCCAGGGGCGGACGACCGACACGACCCGGTATTCGAAGGCCAGGGAGAAGACCGTGTCGTCGGTGGCCCGGTCGCCGAACGCCGATTTCAGTTCCGCGGGGGCCTGGGCGGCCAGGGTGCGGAGCATGTCCTCCGAGAGCACGACTCTCGACCAGGGGTCGTCCAGCGCGCCGTCCGGTGAGTAGTAAGTGGGCGCGAAACGCGTGCCGTTGGGGGCGGTCGTGTACTGGTCGGGGAGGTTCGGGTTGAAGGTGTCGCGGTGTCGTTTCCAGATGCTGGAGGGGGCCTTCGAGGCCAGTTCGGAGGTCTCGCGCAGGGCGTCCTCCACCTCGGCCTTGTGGCCGGCGGTCTGCCAGGCGTCCATGGCGTCGTCCCTGGCCTGGCGGAGCCGGGGCTCGTCGACGTGGGTCCAGTGGTCGCGGGCTGTCGGGTCGGTCGACATGGCCGCCGTCTGATCCGCCTGGTGGTAGTCCGTGTCGGCCTGGAGCCAGGACTGGCGGGCCGTGCGGTAGTCGCGCAGGGCGGGTGAGGGGACGAAGACTCCGTCGGGGCCGGTGTCGTAGAGGTAGGCGACTGCCGTGTCGTAGCGCTGGTGTTCCTCGGGGGTGAGGGTGGAGCGGGCGAGGTCGGCGGCTAGTACCTCGCCGTAGATTCCCCACAGGTGGGCGGTCGACGGGGGTGCCCAAATGGGCTCGGTCGGGACCCTGTTGACCAGTTCGCAGAACTCGGACCAGACCGTGGCCCGGGGTGCGTCCAGGGCGCCGCCGAAGCGGAACATGCTGTCCTGGTAGACCACCGGGGTCACCGGTACGGCGACCAGGTGGTCGGGGTCGGCGAGCAGGCCGCGGAAGTACGCGCCCAGGCCGAACATGGCCGCCGTGTCCACGGGGGACGCGGCCCACACCGTCTCGGTGTCGCTCATGACTGGCCGCCGTCCTAGACGAGTTGGTCGGGGTCGAGGCCGTCGAGCAGGTTCGGTGTCTTGTCCAGGAGGTGGTTGACGAAGCCGATGATCTGCATGCCGGGGACGGTGATGGTCGCGCCGTCGTTCTCGGAGTGGAAGTGCTGGTCCGACTCGGAGTGGCTGTAGCTGCCCTTCACCGAGAACGGGCCCCAGCCGACACTCGCGTTGACCGACACGGAGCTCTGGTGGGTCTGCAACGCCCGTGCCAGCGAGGAGGAGTGGATGGTGAGGTTCCTGATGAACAGGGCCTGGAGCGGATAGCCGATGAAGCGGCCCTGGGGCGGGTTGCCGCCGTCGGACGGCATCTGGTCGTAGTTCCAGCCCTGCCCCTGGCGCAGGTCCCAGCCGCGGTTCTCCAGGAACTCCGGGTAGAACCACGGCCGTACGATCTGCACCTGCGCCATCTCGAAGGACATCGAGAAGTCGTCGACCTGGAAGTTCTCGTTGTAGTCCTGGGAGTTGGAGGTGACGCCCGCACTCGTGCTCCACAGGCCGAAGTTGAGACCGCCACCCGCCGACCAGGACGACGTCTCGTAGTGGCTGTGCGAGTCCACCATCTCGTGGTACATCGAGTACCCGGTCCAGCCGTTCGACGTCGCGAAGTCACCGGGGACGACACTCGTGTAGTAGAAGGACTGGCCAGGGCCCAGCGCGTTGGTGTTCGCCTCCTCGTAGAAGCGCTCCAGGTTGCGCTTCCACAGCAGCATCGACTTCTCGGTGGTCTGGTCGATGTAGGCGTTGATCTCCTCGACCTCGTTGCGGTACCCGCTCGACGTCCAGTCGTCCATCGCGGCCGCGGCCTGCATCGAGTACAGCTGCGCGTTGGCCGCCCAGTCCGCGACCGCCTGCTTGCCCGACTCCCCCACGGCCGCCTGCGCGGCGATGCGCTTGTTGTTGTACGACAGGGCCGCGGTGACGTACGCCTGCATGCACGCCTTGTAGGCCTTGAGCATGGGGCTGTCCTCGGTGACCTGTTTCTCCTGCTCGGTGACGATGTCCTTCACCGTGCGCGTCGCCCTCAACAGGCCCCGGAACCGGTCCAGTTTGGCCTTCTGGTCGTCGGTGAGCTGGTCGTCGACGACCTTGGAGAACCTGAGGATCTGGCCGTAGATCTCGCTCAGCCGGGCACCGGTCGCGTTGCGCCACACCCCGTCCTGCCGCCCCGACGAGTACGCCGAGGTCACGTCCGGGATGAAGTCGATGAGCGAGGAGAAGTTGTACGCCTGCTGGAGCAGGAGCTTGTCCTCCGCCGCCGTGGCGCCGGTGCCGATGCCCTGCGCGGCGAACGCGAAGTCCGCCTCCTGGTACGGCAGTCCGGGCATGCACCAGGTGATGAAGCTGGACTTGGCCGGCGGGACGCTGCCGTCGCCGCCGGTGAGCACGTTGTACATCTGGTCGCGGAACGTCCGCCCCAGATCCCCCAGTTGGTATCCCATGGCCCCGTCCTGCCCGGGTCATATGCCGCGTATACAGCTACATGTTCCTGTTCACCCGGATAAGTGAACCTCGCGCGAGTGAGGCGACTTCGACGAGGCTCAGGCAGCGGCCTCGATGTTCCGCATCACCGACGCGAGGGAGTCGTAGTAGTTCGTCGCGGTCGCGTAGCCCGCGTCCGCGACCGCCCGCGCGAAGGCGTACGGGTCGTCGGTGTGCTCGAACGCGGGCGCGTAACGGGCGTTGCTCCGGAGGTAGTTGCCGTGGGCCGTGAAGGACTCCTCGGGGGTCGCGTACACGCGGAACCAGTCGCGGACGACGTACAGGTACTTGCCGTCGGGGCGCCGCGTCACCGAGACGACCTCCGGGAACTGCACGTCGGGGCGGTCCAACACCTCCTGGGTCCTGAGGAGTTGGCGGGTCTCCGGTGGGTCGGTCGCCTTCGCCTTGATGCCGAAGAAGTTGTTGCCGGGGGCTGCCGTGCCCCAGCCGGATTCCAGCGCCGCCTGGCCGAGCGTGACCAGCGCGGGAACACCGGTCGCGGTTTCACTGGCGGTGGCGAACTCGCCGTAGGACAGCCGGAATTGGGCCCCCTTGGACGAGCCGCCGCCCCCGGTCGGTGGGACCGTGGCCGCGTTCGACCAGATCGCTTCGTAGGGGCCGGTCAGGCCGGGCCACTGGTCGGTGATGGTGAGCGGGTAGCCGTCCTCCTGGGTCTTGGTGTGCCAGTCGACGGCCACGTACTCGGTGCCCTTGAAGAGGTACGCGCGTCCGTTGCCGGGGTTGAGCGCTCCGTCGATGCCGTCACCGATCCAGTCGGCGGTGACGCCCGTCCAGCCGTCGGCGATCGGCTTGGGGTAACCGGGGTCCTGGCGGTCGGCGGCGATGTCGTAGCGGACGTACCGCGGGCCGCTGAAGAAGTAGAGCTTTCCGTCGGACCAGTTCATGACCGCGTCGACGGTGTCGAAGGAGAGGCCCGTCCAGTTGTCGCGGGTGGTGAGCGGGTAGCCGTCGTCCACGGTCTGGGTGGCGAACGGGATACGGACGTACTCCGCGCCCCGGAAGACGTACAGGTGGGACTGGCCCAGGTCGACCGCCGCGTCGATGCCCTCCTCCCAGCCGGCCGGCAACCCGCCCCAGGCCACGCCGAGTTGCCGGTTCTGTGCCGGATCGGCCGCGTCCGCGTCGATGTCGTACGTGGACACGGTGGCCCCGACGGTGAAGTACGCCCTGTCCACACTCATGCCGGGATGCATGCTCCGGCGGTGCGGTTCTTATGGCGCGGTTCGGGGTCCCGTTCGAGTGAATCAGGGGGTGATCCACGTGGCGTCATGGAGCCCGCATGGCCTTTCCAGTGATCGTTTAGGCGTTGATCGGCCCGACGTGACCGGTTTCCGGCGCGTCATCCAGAGATCTTTGGGAGTAGTCATGCGTATGCGTTCCGCCCTGACCACGTCCGTCCTCGCCGTCGGCATCCTGCTCGGTGGCGCGGGTGCCGCCCTCGCCCACGACAACGGCCCGTTCCCGCACGACGACGGCGCGCTCGTCCAGGGCACCGGCTCGCAGGGCTCCGGGCACGTCGACAACACGATGTTCGCCGGTGTCATCGACCACGTCGGCCCCGTCTACTCCTCGACCACCAAGACGGACCACGACTGGGACCGTGGCACGTTCGAGGGCGTCTTCGGTTTCTGACACCTCCACCCGGCCTACCGGACCGGGTGACGCACCGGGCCGTCCGTGACGGTGCGAAGGGGCGGCCGACCTGTGTCGGCCGCCCCCTTTTTTTCACCAGATCTCATGCGCCGGATCTCGTTCGTCGGATCTCGTTCGTCAGATCAACGGCCGCACCTGGCGCGCCTCCTTCAACGCCCGTCCCCACCACACCAGTTGGTCGAGCATCGCCTTCGCCGCCGCGTCCGGGGCCGTGGGGTCCTTGAGGCGGCCGTCGTCGTCGAAGGACGTGCCCGCGTTGTGGAAGGAGACGGTGTCGCGGACCGTCACGGCGTGGAGTTCGGCGAAGACCTGGCGCAGGTGTTCCACCGCGCGCAGGCCGCCCGCGAGGCCGCCGTAGGAGACGAGGGCGACGGCCTTGGCGCGCCACTCGGTGAAGTGCCAGTCGATCAGGTTCTTGAGGCCGGCCGGGTAGGAGTGGTTGTACTCGGGGGTGAGGACGACGAAGGCGTCCGCGCCGGCCAGCTTGGGGGTGATGTCGGCGAGTGCGGCCGTCGCCTCCGGGGTCGGGGCGAGGGTCGTGGGCAGGTGGCCGGTCTCGGCCACGTCGACGACCTGGAGGGTGAGCTCGGGGTGGTCGCGGACGTGGGCGAGGAGCCAGTCGGCGACGACCGGGCCGAAGCGGCCGTGCCGGTTGCTGCCGATCACGACGGTGACGGCCAGGGGAGCGGTGGTGATGTCCATAAGGGCAGCCTCGTACCTCAACCATTCTTGAGGTCAAGTGAGGTCATCACCCGTTCACACGCGCGGCTTGCGCTCTTCGGGTTCTTCTCAGGGACGGGTTTCGCCGTAGCCCGCCGTACCGCTATGACCTGCTGAAACAGCGACGAGAAGGCGTGTCGGAGGCTCTTTCTGACACCCATTCACCGCAATTCTGACGCTCGCTCAGGAAGCGCGCTCGGCCCGGTGCCACTTACCTCGGAAGGGCAGCCAACCACAGCTCGGAGGAGCACCGATGCGACGTACCGCCCGTCTGCTGACCGGCACCGCGCTCGCCGTAGCCGCCGCGGGTCTCGCGACCGCGCCGGCGTACGGCGGCGAGACCGGCGGTCTGGAGGTGTTCCCGTCGAACGCCGTGCCGGGCGGCGACGTCACGGTCAACACGGCGGCGTGCGGCGACGACGGTACGGCCGCCGGTGATGCCAGCGCGGTGGGCGCCGGCACGTTCACGCTGGCGCCGAGCGCGCACGAGGGCGATGCGATCGGGCAGTTCAAGGTGCCGCCGAGTGCGCAGCCGGGGACCTACGAGATCGTCGCGAAGTGCACGGACGGCCGCGAGGTCAGCGGCGATCTGATGGTGACGCTGGCTTCGATGCGGCAGCAGGTGCAGCCGCGCGGAAGTGTGAAGACGGGGGTCGGTGGCGCCTTGGGCCCCGACCCCGTGCAGACCGCGGCCGGCGTGGCGGCTCTCGCCGTCGCCGCCGCGGGCGGTACCTGGCTCCTGCATCGCCGGGCGAGAGGCGACAGGTTCTGACGGACACCCTCCGCTGTCCGTCCGCCGGTACCGCACGTCCCCTCCCCCTCCGGGTCCGACGCCCCTCGTGACCCGGAGGGGGCGCGGGGCCAGTTACTGGAGAGGGGTTGATCCCGCATGCGTCGTGGATACGGCACTACCGCGATAGGGGCCGTCACCGTGGTCTCCCTGTGCGCGGGCGCGTGGCTGTTGAGCGGCGGTTCCGATACGAACGCCCCGCCGCAGCCGTCCGCCGCCGAGGCCCGGCCCGATCCGGCCGTCGGGCGCACCGCGGCCCGTGCGCTGCCGCCGTCGCCGCCCGACCGCATCCGGATCCCGGCCATCCATGTGAACGCCCCGCTGATGGGCCTCAAGCTGACCAGCACCGGAAGCCTGGACGTGCCCCCGGCCGCGAAGAAGAACCTCGCCGGCTGGTACGAGGCCGGGACCACCCCCGGTGAGACCGGAACTGCGGTCGTCGCGGGGCATGTCGACAACGCCGACGGGCCTGCCGTCTTCTACGACCTCGGTGCCCTGAAGAAGGGCAACACGATCGAGCTGGACCGGTTGGACGGGAGCGTCGCGCTGTTCACGGTGGACGCGGTCGAGGTGTATCAGGCGAGCCGCTTTCCGGATCAGAAGGTGTACGGGGCGGCTCGGCGGCCGGAGTTGAGGGTGATCACGTGCGGGGGCGGGTATTCGCGGGCGACGGGGTATCAGGGGAATGTGGTGGTGTTCGCGCACCTGAGTGGGAGCCGGTAGGGGCCTCAGGGGAAGGGTCGTGCTTCGTCTGCGGGTCCGTCGTGGCTGGTCGCGCAGTTCCCCGCGCCCCTTTGGGGCACGGGTGGTTGGGGGCGTTTTCAGGCCAGCCACTGCTGGTACGCCAGGTTTGTCACCAGTGCGAGGACCACCGTCAGCAGGATGTCGGGCATGAGCTTCAGCGGCCGTTCTCCAGGTACCGAAGTACCGCCAGCACCCGGCGGTTTCCCGTGTCCGAGGGTGGCAGGTCCAGCTTCGCGAAGATGTTCGCCACGTGCTTCTCCACAGCTCGTTCGGAGACCGTGAACGCGGTGGCGATCGCGTGGTTCGTGCGGCCCTCCGCCATCAGGGCGAGGACCTCGCGTTCGCGCGGGGTGAGGGTGTCGAGGGCGGTGGATCGGCGGGCGGCGCCGAAGAGTTGGGCCACCACCTCGGGGTCGAGCGCGGTGCCGCCGGCCGCGACGCGTTCCAGCGCGCCGACGAACTCCCCGATGTCCACGACCCGTTCCTTGAGGAGATACCCGAACCCGGCCGGGTTGCCGAGGAGTTGGGCCGCGTGGGTCGTCTCTACGTACTGCGAGAACAGCAGCACGCCGGTCGCGGGGTGCCGGTCGCGTAGTTGTACGGCTGCTCGTACGCCCTCGTCCGTCTGGGTGGGTGGGAGGCGGATGTCTACGACGGCTACGTCCGGGGCGTGCTCGGCGACCGCGGTGAGGAGCGCTTCGGCGTCGCCTACCCCTGCGACGACTTCCACGCCCCGTAGCTGGAGCAGTTGGACCAGGCCGTCGCGCAGGAGGGCCGAGTCCTCGGCGATGACGACGCGCATGCCGCTCCGTTCGGTCCGCTCAGCTGTGGGGTCACGTGTGGGGCAGTTCGACCGTGACCACCGTAGGGCCTCCGGGCGGGCTGTCGCAGGTCAGTGTGCCGTCGACCGTGCGGGCGCGGGCGAGGAGGCCGGTCAGGCCGGAGCCCGCGCCGATCTTCGCGCCGCCCTGTCCGTCGTCGGTGACGCACAGGCGCAGGAGGCCGTCGCGGGCGGTGACGTCGACGGCGGCGGACGTGGCGTGGGCGTGTTTCGTGGCGTTGGCGAGGAGTTCGGCGGCGCAGAAGTAGGCGATGGTCTCGACGGCCGGAGTGGGGCGGGTGCCGATGTCGGTGGTGAGGGTGACGGGGAGGGCGCTGTCGGCGGCGAGGGTGGTGAGGGCGGCGTGCAGACCCTCGTCGAGCACGGGCGGGTGGATGCCCTTGACCAGGTGGCGCAGGTCGGTGATGGCCTGGGTGGCGTTGCCCTGGGCGGTTTCGACGGCGGTGAGGACGCGGTCGGGGTCGGCGCCGGCGGTGACCAGTTCGCGGATCAGGGTGAGGTGCATGGCCAGGGCCACCAGGCGGGCCTGGGTTCCGTCGTGCAGGTCGCGTTCGATACGGCGGAGGGTGGCGGCGGCGTCGTCGACGGCTCGGGCGCGGGTCTCCTCCAGGGTGCGGATACGGCGGGTCGCGGCGTCGGGGCCGAGCAGCACGGTCAACAGGGCGCGGTGCGGGCCGAGGGCGTAACGGAGGAGAAGGGGTGCGACGGCCAGCAACAGCAATCCGGCTGTGAACGGAATCAACCAGCGTGGCCAGGAGTCGAGCTGGTAACCGAAGAACTCCAGTGACACGGGGTGCGTCGTGCCGTCGGTGCTGTGAACCGTGTTGTAGTTCCAGCGCTTGAGCAGCGGGTGCAGTGTGAACAGGGCGCCGTAGATGTAGCCGATGACGACGGCGACGTATGCGAAAACGGCTGTGAACGGTGTCAACAGGGCGCAGCCGACGGCCCGCCAGCCGGTTCGGTCGAGCAGGATGCCGCGACGCCAGCCGAGCACCCCCTTGCCCCCGTCCCCGTCCCCCGCGCTGGGCTGCTCGATCTCCAGGCCGAGCAGCCGTCGGGCGAGGCCCCGTTGCAGCGCGCCCAGCGCCAGCGCGCCGCGCACGGTGACCGCCAGCAGCCACAGGCCGAGCGTGGTCACCGACAGCGCGCCGCCGAACGCCAGCCCGACGAGCGTGAGGAAGAAGCCGACGAGGGCGAGCGGGAGGGCGATCACGCCGTAGAGGACGGCGGCCAGGGCGCGACGGCCGAAGGTGGCGACGGCGCGGGTGCGGAGGCGGGACCAGAGGCGGGAGTGGGGACGGGAGCGGAGGCTCGGCATGGGGATCAACCTAGGAGAGGAGCGACCTGGCGACACGGACCTGCACGGCGGTCAGGCCGCGCACCACCCACGGCATGAGCAGCAGGAAGCCGATACCGCCGAGCACCGCGTGGAAGGCCCAGGCTCCGGCGAAGGTGGGTCCGCCCCAGGCGCTGGCGTAGTCGTCGCCGGCGCGGAGCGGCCAGCCTAGGTTCATGGGGACGATCGCCCAGCCGTAGAGCGTGATGAACGCCGTGAGGAGGTTGAGGGGGGTGGCGAGGAGGGCGTGGGGCAGGCCGCCGACGCGTGCGGTGCCCGGAATCTCCGTGTCCAGGAAGCGGTGGACGAGCCCCCGTTGCCAGCGGGCCGTGGGGGCGCCGAGGAGGGCGAGCGGGATGCAGGCCAGGCCGAGCGGGAGGGCGAGGAGTGCGTAGGCGGTGCGGCGCCAGGTGGTGGCGGTGAACGGTGCGCGGACGAGGTTCCAGGCGTGGACGGAGGTCGGGTCCGGGGTGGGCAGATCGCGGGTGGTGGTCATGGTGCATCCCCCTGCACATGAGTAGGCGTACGCGAGCTGGCGTACATGAGTCGGCGCAGCCCGTGTGAACTGCTGTGAACCGATGTCTCCAGCTTTCCGCCGCCGCCCGCAGTACACGATGGTGCCTGCACGGGACCCGGGGGTTCGGTTAACCGAACCTCACACCCCTCCCCCGGCGCGCGCCCCGAACCCTCACACCCCCCGCGCGCTCCCGCTGAGGGCAGCGTTCCTCGCGGGAAACAGATGGGATGCGGTCGGGTAACACCGGCGTCGCAGGCTCCTGGCATGACCTCGAATCCGCGTGTGGTGCCCACCGTGCCCACCATCGTGCTCGTCGGCCACGGCATGGTCGGTCAGCGCTTCCTCGAAGCGCTCGCCGAGCGCGGCCTGACCGCCACGCACCGTGTGGTCGTCCTGTGCGAGGAACCGCGTCCGGCCTACGACCGCGTCCAGCTCACCTCGTACTTCTCGGGCCGCACACCCGAGGAACTCTCGCTCACGGACCCGGAGTTCATCGCGGACCACGGGATCGAGCTGCACGTCGGCGACCCGGCGGAGACGATCGACCGCGCGGCGAGAACCGTAACCGCCCGCTCCGGCCTGACAGTCGAGTACGACACGCTCGTCCTCGCCACCGGCTCGTATCCGTTCGTGCCGCCCGTTCCGGGCAAGGACTCCGACGGCTGTTTCGTCTACCGCACGATCGAGGACCTGCTCGCGATCGAGGCGTACGCCAGGTCGCGGGCCACGACGGGTGCCGTGGTCGGTGGTGGGCTGCTCGGTCTTGAGGCGGCCGGGGCGCTCAAGGGGCTCGGACTGACCACGCACATCGTGGAGTTCGCGCCGCGGTTGATGCCGGTGCAGGTCGACGAGGGCGGGGGCGCGGCCCTGCTGCGCACCATCGAGGACATGGGCCTGACCGTCCACACGGGGACCGGTACGCAGGAGATCCTCGCCGACGCGGACGGCGCCGTCACCGGCATGAAGCTGTCCGACGGCTCCCAACTCGCCACGGACATCGTGGTGTTCAGCGCAGGTGTCCGCCCCCGCGACCAACTCGCCCGCACCTCGGGCCTGTCGGTCGGTGAGCGCGGCGGCATCGCGGTCGACGAGCAGTGCCGTACGGTCACCGACCCGCAGGTGTTCGCGATCGGCGAGTGCGCGCTGGCGGCGGACGGCCGGGTGTACGGGCTGGTGGCGCCCGGTTACGAGCAGGCGGAGACGGCCGCCGCGACCATCGCGCGGGACGAATCCGCCTTCACCGGCGCGGACTTGTCGACCAAGCTGAAGCTGCTCGGCGTGGACGTGGCGTCCTTCGGTGACGCGCACGGCGCCACCGCGGACTGCCTCGACGTCGTCTACTCCGACGCGCGGGCGGGGACGTACAAGAAGCTGGTGATCGGGCGGGGCGGCGAGCTGCTGGGCGGCATCCTGGTCGGCGACGCGGACGCGTACGGCACGCTGCGCGCGTTCACCGGGTCCGTACCGCCCGTCTCCCCCGAGCAGTTGGTGCTGCCGGCCGGTTCCGGGGGCGCCGTCCAGCTCGGGCCGTCCGCGCTGCCCGACGCGGCCGTCATCTGCTCGTGCCACAACGTCAGCAAGGGCGCGATCCGCGGGGCGGTCACCGAACACTCCTGCACGAGCGTGTCCGAGGTGAAGAAGTGCACCAAGGCCGGTACCGGCTGCGGGAGTTGCGTCAAGGTGCTCGGCCAGCTGGTCACCGCCGAGCTGGAGGCGAACGGCGTCGAGGTCGACAAGGGTCTGTGCGGCTGCTTCGCGCAGACCCGCGAGGAGTTGTACGAGATCGCCCTCGCGCTGCGGATCAACTCCTACCAGGAGATGCTGGATCGCTACGGCCGTGAGAGCGCCCGCGGTGGCGACGGCTGCGAGATCTGCAAGCCGACGGTCGCCTCGGTCATCGCGTCCCTCGCCCCGACGATCGGCGCGAGCGGCTATGTCCTGGACGGCGAACAGGCGGCCCTCCAGGACAGCAACGACCACTTCCTCGCCAACTTGCAGAAGAACGGCTCGTATTCGGTCGTGCCGCGCATCCCCGGCGGCGAGATCACCCCCGCGAAACTCATCGTGATCGGTGAGGTGGCCCGCGACTTCGGCCTCTACACGAAGATCACCGGCGGCCAGCGCATCGATCTGTTCGGCGCGCGGGTGGAGCAACTCCCGCTGATCTGGGCCCGGTTGGTGGACGCCGGTTTCGAGTCCGGGCACGCGTACGGAAAAGCGCTGCGCACCGTCAAGTCCTGTGTGGGGCAGACCTGGTGCCGTTACGGCGTCCAGGACTCGGTCCGGATGGCGATCGACCTGGAGCTGCGCTACCGGGGTCTGCGCTCCCCGCACAAGCTCAAGTCGGCGGTCTCCGGCTGCGCCCGCGAGTGCGCCGAGGCCCAGTCGAAGGACTTCGGGATCATCGCTACCGCCACCGGCTGGAACCTCTACGTCGGCGGCAACGGCGGCGCGACTCCGCGTCACGCGGACCTGCTCGCCAAGGACCTGTCCGATGCCGAACTGGTGCGCCTGATCGACCGGTTCCTCATGTTCTACATCCGTACGGCCGACCGGCTGGAGCGCACGAGCGTGTGGCTGGAGCGGATTCCGGGCGGCCTCGACCACGTACGGGACGTGGTCGTGGCGGACTCCCTCGGTATCTGCGGGGAGTTGGAGTCGCTGATGGCCGCACATGTCGCCGGGTACCGCGACGAGTGGGCCACGACCATCAACGACCCGGAGAAACTGGCCCGGTTCGTGTCCTTCGTGAACGCGCCCGACACCCCGGACCCGGTCGTCGGCTTCGTCCCCGAGCGCGAACAGATCAAGCCCGACCTGCCGTTGCTGACGATCGGCATGCGGCCGCAGCAGCCCGCAGACGTCCTGGAAGGAAGCGCCCAGCGATGACCCTGGCCCCCGAGACGACCGACCTGAAGGTCCAACTCCAGCTGACGGAGGGCTGGTTCACGGTCTGCGATCTCAACCGGCTCACCCCAGGCCGCGGAGTGGCGGCCCTGCTGCCCGACGGCCGCCAGGTCGCCCTGTTCCGCGACCGCTCCGGCACCCTCTACGGCATCGACAACCGCGACCCGTTCAGCGGCGCGGCGGTTCTCTCCCGCGGCCTGACCGGTACGCATCAGGGCCGCCCGTTCGTCGCGTCGCCGCTGCTCAAGCAGCGGTTCGACCTGATCTCCGGGGAGTGTCTGGACGACGCGTCGGTGCGGGTGGCGACGTACGAGGTGCGGGCGCGGTGACACACCGGACGTACGCCACCGTTCCTCACCGGATGCGATGCGTGCGCAGTGCGGTCGTCAGGGCCGCGGTGCTCAACACGGCCGTGGCCAGCAGGTAGTAGCCCGGTGCCACCGGCGAACCGGTCGCCTCGATCAGGGCCGCGGCGATCGTCGGGGTGAAGCCGCCGAAGAGCGCGACCGTGGTGTTGTAGCTGAAGGACAGGCCGGTCGCACGGGCCCGGGCCGGGAAGGCGTCGGCCATCACCGACGGCAGCGTGCCGAAGTACACCGCCTTGAGCAGGGCGAGGACGGTGGTGCACAGCGCGAGGGTGAGGAAGGACGGCGCGGCGTTGAGCCAGAGGAAGAGCGGGACGACGCTCACGCCGATCAGCACCGCGGCCGGGATCATGATGCGCAGCCGGCCGTAGCGGTCACCCAACAGCCCTATCAGCGGGGTGACGAAGGTCAGCACGGCCCCGGCGATGAGCAGCGCCGTGAACGACAGTGAGGCGTCGACGCCCAGTTGGCCGATGCCGTACGTCGGCAGGTACTGGAGCATGAAGTTCAGCGCCGTCGAGACGATCAGCGCTCCGCCGGCGATCAGCAGCCCGCCCCAGTGGTCGCGGAAGACCGACACGATCGGGGAGGGCTTCGGGGCGGCCGACTCCAACTCCGTCGCCAGCGCCGGGGATTCATCCATGTAGCGCCGTACGAAATAACCCACGGGGCCGACCAGCAGGCCGAACGCGAACGGCACGCGCCAGCCCCACGACGTCATCTGCGCGTCGGACAGCACAGCCGTGAGAATCGCCGCGAAGCCGGCCGCCATGAGGGTCGACAGTCCCTGACTCGCGAACTGGAAGCTGCCGAGGAAGCTCTTGCGCCGGTCGTCGTGCTCGACCAGGAAGGAGGTTGCCGCTCCGAACTCGCCCCCGGCGGCGAACCCTTGGATCAACCGCGCGAGCACGATCCCCAAGGTCGACGCGATCCCGAGGGTCGAGTACCCGGGCATCACCGCGAGCAGCAGCGTGCCGAGCACCATGAGCCGGATCGACAACACCAGTGCTTTCTTACGGCCGTTGCGGTCGGCGTACGCGCCGAGCAGCAGTCCGCCGAGCGGCCGGATCAGGTAGGTCACGCCGAACACGGCGTAGGCCTGCACGAGTTGGACGCCGGGGTTGCCGCCGGGGAAGAACGTGCGGCCGATGTACGAGGCCATGAGCGCGTACAGGGCGAGGTCGAAGAATTCGAGCGCGTTGCCGATGGTGGCCGCCGCGATGGCACGTCGTGCGGTGGGGCGGCTCGGCGCCGGGCTGTCGTCGGGGTGGGTGGACTGGATGGGCTGGGGGGACGGAGCGGTCATCGGGGGTCCTTCCGGCGGGAGTTGGGGAGGGGGTGCCGGACGGGGCGCGGGTGCCGAGACTCGGGGGCTATCGGGGCTATCGGGGTTGTACGGGGAGCGGTCGGTCCGCCGGTGGACGGCCCAGCGTGTGGAACAGGCCGGCCGCCAGGACGAGGCCCTCGCGGGCGATCTGCGCCAACAGGTGTTCGTCAGGGGCATGTTGGAGGCAGCCGGGGTAGGAGTGGGGCAGCCAGAGGGTCGGCAGGCCGAGGACGTCGGTGAAGACGGCGTTGGGGAGGGACCCGCCGATGTTGGGCAGTACGGCGATCGGACCGCCCGTGATCTCCTCCAACGTGGTCCGGGTCCAGCGCACCCACGGGTCGTCGAGCGGAGTGCGGCTCGCGGCGAAGCTGCCGAGTACGCGGACGTCGACCATCGGGTACCCGTGCTCGGCCAGGTGCCGGGCGACGGCCGCGGCTGCCTGATCGGCATCGGTGCCGACGACGTACCGGAGTTGGAGGATCGCGCGGGCGCTGCCCGGGATCGCGTTGACCGGCCGCTCGGCGTCGGCGGCGCCGAGGGCGAGGACTTCGAGGGTGTTCCAGGCGTAGAGCCGTTCGGCGGCGGTCAGTTGGGGCTCGCCCCAGCCCTCGTCCGGTACCGGGTCACCGGGCGAGGCCGCGACCGTGACACCGGCGAGTGCCTCGCGGACCTCCTGCGGGATCGGTGGCGGCAGCAACTCCGGTACGCGGATACGGCCGTGGCCGTCGACCAGGGTCGCGACGGCGCCGGCGAGGGTGGTCGCGGGGTTGCGCAGCAGGCCGCCCCAGTTGCCGGAGTGGTAGGCGTCCGGCCGTAGATCGGCGGTGAGTTGAAGCCCGAGGCCGCCGCGCGCGCCGAGGAACAGCGTCGGGGTCGTGGCGTCCAGGCGTGGCCCGTCCGAGGCGACGAGGACGTCGGCGTGCAGCAACTCCCGGTGTGCTGCGGCGAATTCAGCGAAACCGGGTGAGCCGATCTCCTCGCCGGACTCCAGCAGGAAGGTCAGGTTGAAGCCCAACTTGCCCTGCTCGGCGAGGAGTAGACGCAGGGCAGCCAGATTGACCAGGTGCTGGCCCTTGTTGTCGGCGGCGCCGCGCCCGTACCAGCGATCACCCTCGGCGGTCAGCGTCCACGGGTCGCGGCCCTCACTCCACCGGCCGGCCTGGCCCTCGACGACGTCCGCGTGGCCGTAGACGAGCACGGTCGGGAGGTCGGGGGACTCGACGCGGGTGCCGATCAGGAAGGGGCCGGCCGCCGGATCGGGGTTGTCGTAGCGCGCGACCTCGCAGCCGAGGGCGGTCAGGGCGGGGGTCAGGAACTCGTCGAGGTATGCCTCAATGGCAAGGCGACCCTCGGGCCGGGAACTCTCCGTGGCGTACGCGACCATGGTGGCCAGCTCGGTGAAGAAGGCGCCCGAGTCAACGAACTCCTCGGCTTTACGGGCCAGTTTCTCAGGGATCACGGGAAGATTTCTCCAGGGAGGGCGGCGGTCGGGCGGGCGGTGCGCTCTCGTCGTTCCAGCAGAGTAGGGCGGATCCGGGCCCGCAACCATTGCCGTTTGTGACGTGATGCGTTCTACTTTCGGCAACGCACTTCGCGACCACCGGCGTGACCACAGGGGACCTCGTATGCAGCTTCTGCCGGTGAACCTCGCCTACTTCCTGGAGGTCGCCCGCACCGGATCGGTGACCGAGGCGGCGCACGCGCTGAACGTCGCGCCCTCGGCGATCAGCAGGCAGGTCGCCAAGCTGGAGTCCGGCATCGGGGTCCCGCTGTTCGCCCGGCATCCGCGCGGGATGACACTGACCGAGGCGGGCTCGCGGCTGCTGGCCCACGCCCGCCGCACCGAGACCGAATCGACCACGCTGGTCGAGGAGTTGAGGACGGGACGGGGCGCGGAGGCGCGCAGTGTCGCCGTCGCCTGTTCCGAGGGGTTCGCGCGACGGCTGGTGCCGCGAGCGATCGCCGACTTCCGGCGCACCAACCCAGACGTGGCCTTCCGCGTGGACGTGGTCGCCCGCCAGGAGGCGACCCGGCGTGTGGTCGAGGGGCTCGCCGACGTCGCCGTCACCTACACGATGGGCCCGCAGCACGACGTCCGCGTCGAGTGCGCGGTCGTGGTCCCGGTGGCGGCGATCGTCCCCCTCGGTCACGAACTCGCCGGACGCGACCGCATCGGCCTCGCCGACCTGTGCGCGTACCCGCTCGCGCTGGCGTCACCGGGCACGAGTCAGCGTGAACTCTTCGACATCGGGGCGCAGTTGGAGGGGATCACGGTCCGTCCGGCGCTGGTCTGCGACAGCCTCGCTCCGCAGTACGAGTTCGTACGTGCCGGGGGCGGCCTCGCTCTCGTCGGAGACCTCGGCGACATAGAGCAGAGCGCCGCGACCGAGGGCGTGACGTACGTCCCCGTCGACCACCCGGTGTTCCGGCAGCGCGAGGCGCAGGTGCAGACGGCGACGGGGCGGCGGCCGTCGTGGTCGGCGACACAGTTCACCGAACTGCTGGTGGTGTCACTGCGGCGGGACCGATCCTCCTGAACCACTAGCACCTACACATGAGCCTCACAGCGGGACGTCACGCCCGTAACACACTTCCCTGACAATCTGATCCGGCCGCGTGGGAGCGCTTCCCAACACAAGTCGGCCGGAGAGAAGGGCAGTTCGGCACGTGAAGCTCGACATGTTCAGCGAGATCCAGGACCCCAGGCCGTGGGCGACCGAGGACCACGAACACCGGCGGATCACGGAGGCGGTCGAACAGGCCGTGCTCGCCGACGAGTTGGGGTACGACTGCTGGTGGCAGGTGGAGCACCACGGCGCGGCGGAGTTCAGCCTCAGCTCGGCGCCGGAGCTGCTGCTGGCGGCACTGTCGCAGCGCACGTCCCGGATACGGCTCGGGCACGCGGCGGTGTTGGCACCCGCCGAGATCAACCACCCGCGTCGGGTCGCCGAACGGGCCGCCTGGCTGGACCAGTTGAGCGGCGGCCGGGTGGAGCTGGGCCTGACCCGGTCCACGGCGCCGGAGTGGCGCATGTTCGGCGTGGACCCCGAGGGCGCCCGCGCCCAGACCCAGCGGGCCTTCGAGGAGATCCCCCGGCTGTGGACGGGCGCCGGCGACCAACCGCTCGTCCCCGCACCCCTCCAGCACCCGCACCCGCCCCTGTGGCAGGCGGCCTCCAGCCCGGCGTCGTTCGAGGAGGCGGGCCGACGCGGGGTGGGCGTCCTGGGCACGACCCTCTGGGAGCCGCTGACCCGGGTGGCGCGACTGGTCGAGCTGTACCGGGAGGCCGTAGCCGACTGCGAACAGCCGGTCGGTGCCTTCGTCAACGACCAGATCGCGTTCTTCACGTTCGTGCACTGCGCCGAGACCGACGAGGAGGCGCTGCGGTCCGGGGCGGCAGCGGCGGCGGCCTGGTACACGGCCCGGGCGCTGACCTTCTTCGAGGCGGCGGACGCGTTCGTCGAGACGATGACGATCCAGCGGGGCATCCTGGCCGACCCGACCGGCGGCGGCCTGACCGGCGCGTTCCTGCGCGACGAGGTCGACACGCCCCCCAACGCGGCCCAACTCGCCATCGGCCGCATCCTCCAGGGCGAAACCGTCCCCGAGGACGAGCTGTTCGAGGCGCTGATGGCGCAGGACTCCCTGATCGTCGGCAGCCCCGACACCTGCCGCAAGAAGCTGCGGGCGTACGCGGACGCGGGCATCGACCGACTGATGTGTTTCCAGCAGGTGGGGGCGATCCCGCACGAGCGGGTGATGGACAGCATCCGGCGGGTGGGCGAGCTGATCCCGGAGTTCGCGTGACCGGCGCGCTCCTAGGTGCGTAGACAGGAATTCTTGACTGACCGTTCTCGATAAACCTAGGCTGTCGGGCGTGGCCAGGACCAAGGAGTTCGATCCCGAGGCCGCGCTGCGGGCAGCCCTGGAGCTGTTCTGGCGGCGCGGCTACGAGGCGACGTCGATGTCCGACATCGTCGAGCACCTCGGCATCGGGCGGGCCAGCATCTACGCGACCTTCGGCAACAAGCACGATCTGTACCTGAAGGCCCTGGAGAGCTACGACCGGTCCGGACTCACCCCGATGGTGCGGGAGTTGTCCCAGCCGGGCCCCGCGTTGCCGCCCGTGCGAGCGATCGTACGGCGGTACGCGGCCGAGGCGGCGGACGAACAACTACGGCCGCTGGGCTGCATGGTGACCAACACGGCCGCCGAACTCGCCCCGCACGACGCGGCCGCGACCCGGCTGGTCGAGCGCAACTGGGACCAGCTGGAAGCGGTGTTGCGCTCGGCGCTGGTGCGCGCGCAGGCGCAGGGCGAGTTGCCCGCCGACCGCGATCCGCTCGCCCTCGCGCGCATGCTGCTGGTGCTGATGCAGGGGTTGCGGGTGGTCGGCCGGGCGTCCGGGGACCCGGCGCGGGTGCGGGACGCGGCGGAGCAGGCGTTGACGTTGCTGGACTGACCCCACGCTGCTCCAGGGCGCGTTTTCATGAACCCATACTGAACCGATCGGTCAAGAAAGAGGCTCGCCCATGAGCAACCGCTTCTCCGGCAGGACAGCCCTCGTCACCGGGGCGGGGTCGGGTATCGGGCGGGCGATCGCCCTCGCGTTCGCGGCGGAGGGGGCGAACGTCGTCGTAGCAGGACGCCGACGCGAACCACTCGTCGAGACCGTCGCGTTGATCGAGGCCGGGGTCGGGGCTCAGGGCGGAGGCGGGAATGCCTTCGCGGTAACTGCCGATGTCTCGAGGGCAGTTGACGCCCACGCCCTGGTACAGGCAGCCGTCGACCGGTACGGCTCGCTCGACGTGGCCGTCAACAACGCGGGGATCTTCCGGGGCGGGCAACCCCTCGCCGACCTCACCGAGGAGGACTGGCGCGCCCAACTCGACATCAACGTGACCGGCGTGTTCCTGGCCCTGCGTGCCGAGATCGCGCAGATGCGCGTCCAGCCGTCCGGCGGCGCGATCGTGAACGTGGCGTCGACCTTCGGCGTGCACACGAGCAGCCCCGGTGCCGCCGCCTACGCCGCGTCCAAGGCCGCCGTAGCCGTACTGAGCAAGGGCGCAGCCGTGGACCACATCCGCGAGGGCGTCCGCATCAACGTGGTCAGCCCCGGTGCCACCGACACCCCCATGTCCCTGCGCGCCGGCGAGACGGAGGCCGACCGCGCCGAACGGGTACGGGTCACGCTCCCCCTGGGCCGTATCTCCGCCACGTCCGAAGTCGCCGCCGCCGTCCTCTACTTGGCCTCGGACGACGCGGCGTCGGTGGTGGGCACGGACCTGGTGGTGGACAGCGGCGCGACGGCTTGAGGCTCAGGGGCCTGGCTTGAATTCCGGTAACCCGACGACTCACGCCTTGAGTTGGTCGTACACAACCCCCGTCAGCTCCTCCGAAGCGGCCCAAAGGCGTTGCCCCATAGCGTCGTTGAGAGTCCAGGGTGCCCGCCAGGACGGCGCGGGCGCCCCGCGCCACATGGCGATACGGGGGCCGAAGAACGCATCAGGTCGCACGTCGGGGGCGGTGGCCGCGTAGAGGGAGGGCAGCGCGCCCGCCTCCGCCGACTGGGCGAAGACCCGGTTGCCGATCTCCATGAGCCGCTCGGCACCCCTGCGTCCCTCCGCCTGCGGCCCGGCGGTCTGGAGGTTGGTGGCCGCGTATCCGGGGTGGGCGGCGGTCGCGACCACTCCCGAACCGGCCGCCGCGAGCCGCCGCGCCAGCTCGTGCGTGAAGAGCAGGTTGGCGGTCTTGGAACGGGAGTACGCGGTCCAACGGCTGTACCGGCGCTCGCTGTTGAGGTCGTCGATGTCGATGTTGGCGAGCACGTGCATGAAGCTGGAGAGCGTGACGATCCGCGCGTCGGGCGCGTCGAGCAGCGCCGGCAACAGCAGCCCGGTGAGCGCGAAGTGCCCCAGGTGGTTGACCCCGAACTGCGTCTCGAACCCGTCCACCGTGGTGCCGTACGGCATCGCCATGACGCCGGCGTTGTTGACGAGCAGATCGAGCCGCTCGTAGGGAAAGGTGTCCGCGAACTCCCGTACGGACGCGAGGTCCCCGAGATCCAGCCGCCCGAACTGCGCCTCGGCGCCCGGCACTTCGGCCACGATCCGGTCGGCGGCCGCACTCCCCCGCACCTCACTCCGGCAGGCGAGCACCACCCGGGCACCCTTGCGGGCCAGCTCGCGCGCGGTGACGTAGCCGAGCCCGCTGTTGGCCCCGGTGACGACGGCGACCCGGCCGCGCTGGTCGGGGACGGCCTTCTCGTTCCAGCCGGACATGATCGGGCTCCCTCGGTGAGTGCGGACAAGCGTCGGCGAGCGGTTGGGATCTCAGCGTACGAGAGCCGACCCGCCACCGCTCCGCTCACACCGAGCGACATATCCATCACGAGATGGTCACTCTTCCTTCACCGCCCTCACCGGGGCAATACGGTCCATGTCTCACCGGACACAGGGGGACGAGATGACCCACCCGTACGCCACACCACCCATGCCCCAGCCCCAGCCGCCGTTCCAGCCCGTCCGGCCGGCACCCCGCTGGGCCCGCAAGCGCTACGTACTCCCCGCCCTCGCCCTGGCCTTCCTCATCGGCATCGGCGCGGGCGGCTCCGGCCAGGACAAGAAGACCGACACGACGTCCGACGCGAAGCCCGCGGCGGCCAGCCCTCAGCCGACGACGACCGTCACGGCGACGACGACGGAGACCGCCACCCCGGCCCCCGCCCCCACGGTCACCACGACCAAGACCGTCAAGGTCACGAAGACGGTCACCGCGGAGGCGGCCGCAGGCACCGGCTCGGGTTCTGGCTCCGGCTCCGGCTCCGGCTCCGGCTCCGAAGACACCAACTCCGGCGGCGGCAGCACCTATTACACGAACTGCACCGCCGCCCGTGCCGCCGGCGTCACGCCCCTCCACAGGGGCGACCCCGGCTACGACTCCCACCTCGACCGGGACGGGGACGGGGTCGCCTGCGAGTGACGGTGGCCGAGGTCGGGTGGCAGGTGACGCTGCCGCCGGGCCTCGGTGGAGCCGCCTGGTGACAACGCCGTTGCCCCAGCGCGCAGTTGGCCACTAGGGTCGGTCGGGTGACTGCCGGGTCGGCCATGGGCCATTCACGAGTTGGGGTCCCGGCCTCGGCGTGAGCGCGAGGCGGGCCAGAGGCCCGCCCCTTCTCCGCGTCTTTGAACCGGCGCCCGCATACGGCGCCCCTCCCAGCGGATCCAAAGACCCGGAGACACTCCACTGATGCCGTACGCCCAACAGCACCCGCACGAATCCGAACTGTCGGCGACCGCCGTCCAGTTGAACCACACCGCCGTCTACGCCAGGGACCGGCACCTGTCGGCCGAGTTCCTCGCCGCGATCCTGGGGCTGAAGGTCGGTGCTCCGTTCGGGCCCTTCCTCCCCGTCGACCTCGGCAACGGCGTGACGCTCGACTACTACGAGAAGCGGGACGAGCCGATCCAGTCGCAGCACTACGCGTTTCTCGTGCCCGAGGCGCAGTTCGACGCCATGATCGCCCGTCTGGAGGCGGTGGGGGTCACCTACTACGCCGACCCCCACCACACCGAACCCGGCGGGATCAACCGCCTGTTCGGCGGTCACGGCGCGTACTTCGAGGACCCGGCCGGCCACAACATGGAGATCATGACCCGGCCCTACATCCGCCCCTAGGGCCTGTCCGGCGGCGGTCCGCCGAGCCCTCCTCGCGACCGGTGGACCACGGAGAGGGGCGGCACCCCCGCACAGGGTCCCGCCCCTCCCCTCGTGATCCGGAACCGCCGCCGCGTCGGTGAGGGTCAGGATGACCGACGGCAGTTCCGGGGTCCGTCAGCGGTGGTCGCTCCCCTGCGCCACCGAAGCCGCCCGCCCCGCCTCAAGCCGGGCCACCGGAATCCGGAACGGCGAGCACGACACGTAGTCCAGTCCGACCTCGTGGAAGAAGTGGACCGACTCCGGGTCGCCGCCGTGTTCGCCGCAGACGCCGAGCTTGAGGTCCGGGCGGGTTTCGCGGCCCGCCTTCGCCGCGAGTTTCACCAGGGAGCCGACGCCGTCGCGGTCGATCGTCTCGAAGGGGCTGACTCCGAAGATGCCCTTCTCCAGGTAGGCCGTGAAGAACGAGGCCTCTACGTCGTCCCGGCTGAAGCCCCATACCGTCTGCGTGAGGTCGTTCGTGCCGAACGAGAAGAACTCCGCCGCCTCCGCGATCTGGCCCGCCGTCAGGGCCGCACGCGGGAGTTCGATCATCGTGCCGATGGACAGCTTCAGGGACGTGCCCGTCGCCGCCTCCACCTCCGCTACGACCTGGTCGGCCTCCTCGCGGACGATCTCCAACTCCTGGACCGTGCCGACGAGCGGGATCATGATCTCCGCGCGCGGGTCGCCCTTCGCCGCCTTGCGTTCGGCGGCGGCTTCGGCGATCGCCCGCACCTGCATCGTGAACAAGCCCGGAATCACCAGACCCAACCGCACGCCCCGCAGGCCCAGCATCGGGTTCTGCTCGTGCAGGCGGTGGACCGCCTGGAGGAGGCGGAGGTCGTTCTCGTGGGACTCCTGGCGGGACTCCGCCAAGGCCACCCGGACGGACAACTCCGTGATGTCCGGCAGGAATTCGTGCAGCGGCGGGTCCAACAGGCGGACGGTGACCGGGAGTCCGTCCATCGCCTTGAACAACTCGACGAAGTCGGCCTTCTGGAGCGGGAGAAGAGCCTTGAGGGACTCCTCGCGTTCAGTGTCCGTGTCGGCCAGGATCAGGCGTTCCACCAACTCGCGGCGGTCGCCCAGGAACATGTGCTCCGTACGGCAGAGGCCGATGCCCTGGGCCCCGAAGCGGCGGGCGCGCAGCGCGTCCTCGGCGTTGTCGGCGTTGGCGCGCACCCTCAACCGGCGTACGCGGTCCGCGTATCCGATGATCCGGTGGACCGCCTCGACCAACTCGTCGGCGTCGTCGGCGCCCGCGTGCATCCGGCCCTCGAAGTACTCCACGACCGGGGACGGGACCACCGGGACCTCACCCAGGTACACCTTGCCGCTGGAGCCGTCGATCGAGATCACGTCGCCCTCCTCGACCACGTGACCACCCGGCACCGTCATCCGGCGCCGCTTGGTGTCGACCTCCAACTCCTCCGCGCCGCACACGCACGTCTTGCCCATGCCCCGCGCCACGACCGCCGCGTGGGACGTCTTGCCGCCGCGCGACGTGAGGATGCCCTCCGCCGCGATCATGCCGTCGAGGTCGTCCGGGTTCGTCTCGCGGCGGACCAGGATCACCTTCTCGCCCGAACGCGACCACTTCACCGCCGTGTACGAGTCGAAGACCGCCTTGCCGACCGCCGCACCCGGCGAGGCCGCGATGCCCCGGCCGACCTGCTGGACCTTCGCCTCGTCGTCGAAGCGCGGGAACATCAGCTGCGCCAACTGCGCGCCGGTGACCCGCTGGAGGGCCTCGGCCTCGTCGATCAGACCCTGGTCGACGAGCTGGGTCGCGATACGGAAGGCCGCACCCGCCGTCCGCTTCCCCACCCGCGTCTGGAGCATCCACAACTGCCCGCGCTCGATGGTGAATTCGATGTCGCAGAGATCCTTGTAGTGGTTCTCCAGGGTCTTCATGATCTGCATGAGCTGGTCGTACGACGCCTTGTCGATCTGCTCAAGTTCCGCGAGGGGCACGGTGTTTCGGATGCCGGCTACGACATCCTCGCCCTGCGCGTTCTGCAAGTAGTCGCCGTAGACGCCCTGGTGGCCGCTGGCCGGGTCGCGGGTGAACGCGACACCCGTGCCCGAGTCGGGGCCGAGGTTGCCGAAGACCATCGAGCAGACGTTGACCGCCGTGCCGAGGTCGTGCGGGATGCGTTCCTGGCGGCGGTAGAGCTTGGCGCGGTCGGTGTTCCAGGAGTCGAAGACCGCGTGGATGGCGAGGTCCATCTGCTCGCGCGGGTCCTGCGGGAAGTCGCGGCCGGCCTCGGTCTTGACGATCCGCTTGAACCGGGTGACCAGCTTCTTCAGGTCGGCCGCGTCCAACTCGGTGTCCACGACGACCTTCTTGGCGTCCTTGGCCTTGTCGAGGGCCTCCTCGAAGAGGTCGCCCTCGACGCCGAGGACGGTCTTGCCGAACATCTGGATCAGGCGGCGGTACGAGTCCCACGCGAAGCGCTCGTCGCCTGCCTGCTTCGCCAGGCCCTGCACGGACTTGTCGGAGAGGCCGATGTTCAGGACGGTGTCCATCATGCCGGGCATGGAGAACTTCGCCCCGGAGCGGACCGATACGAGCAGGGGGTCGTCGGCCTGCCCGAGCTTCTTGCCCATCGTCGACTCCAGCGCGTCGAGGTGTGCACTCACCTCGTCACGCAGTGCCGCCGGCTCGTCCCCGCTGTCGAGGTAGGTCTTGCACGCCTCGGTGGTGATGGTGAAGCCGGGAGGGACGGGAAGGCCCAGGTTCGTCATCTCGGCGAGGTTGGCACCCTTGCCGCCGAGGAGGTCCTTGAGGTCCTTGTTTCCCTCGGTGAAGTCGTAGACGAACTTCACTACGTGGGGTTCTTTGTTTTCCGACACGGGTCTCGACTCCTCGGGACGCGGGTGGCTGCCCTGACGGCCAGGAACATACCCAGATCGAAGGCGTCTGGGTACGTCCACTTGCACGTCATGCGTCTGTAACCGGTAGTCCGCCAGCGGATCGAAAGTCAAAGCTCGGCAAGCGAACACCGCCGGATGTTTTCACTTCTTGAAGGCAACGCTCTTCAGGCGCGGGATTATTCGCTCATACGAGCGGGTTGCGGCTCGCCTGTTTTCGATCGATGAACGATCAAGGGGTGGCACGCAGTGCCACCCCTTGGAGAAGTGCAGCCGCGCAAGATCCGCTCACCTGAGCGCCACCCCTATCAAAGGTGGCGAGAATCACGCTTCCACACCCGACCGGATTTCACCATCCGGACGCGTCTCGGGACGGAAACCCGGGCGTCACATGCCCAGCGCGAGCAGCCGTTCCTCGACCCGCTCCGGCGCGTACAGGTGCTCCACGACCAGCGCCCCCGCCCCCACCAGCCCGGCCCGCTCGCCGAGCCGCGAGGTCAGCACGTGCAGATGAGCGGTGGAGCGCGGCAGCGCCCGCTGGTACAGCAGCTCGCGTACGCCCGTGAGGAAGGAGGTGCCGGCCAGGTCTCCCGCGATCATCAGGACCCCGGGGTTGAGCAGCGTCACCACGGTCGCCAGGACGTCCCCGACCTGCCGTCCCGCCTCGCGGGCGAAGGCGGCGGCTCCCGGATGCCCGGACGCGAGCAGGTCCCGCACATCCGAGCCGGACGCCGCCGGCACCCCGGTCTCGGCCAGCCGTCGCGCCACGGCGCCACCGCTGGCGACGGCGGCGAGACAGCCGTAGGACCCGCAACGGCACAGCGCCTGCGCGCCCGCCGGGACGCGGATGTGGCCGATGTCGCCGGCGCCGCCGTCGATCCCCCGGAAGATGGAACCGCCGACGACCACTCCCGCGCCGATACCGGTGGACACCTTGACCAGGACGAAGGCCGAGCAGTCGGGGTGGCCGGTGCGCTGTTCGCCGTAGGCCATGAGGTTGGCGTCGTTGTCGACCAGGACCGGGACCCGGGGGGCGCCGGTGTGCTCGGTGAAGGCGCGGGCCAGGCGGCCTCTTATGTCGTAGGCGTCCCAGCCGGGCATCATCGGCGGCTGGACGACCCGGCCGGTCTCGCTGTCGACGGGCCCCGGGACGGCGAGACCGATCCCGCAGACCTCGGACGCCCGATGCCCGGCCTTCTCCAGCAACTCGGCGAACCAGCGGCCGAGTTCGCCGAGTACGGCGTCCGGGCCGTCCTCGATGACCAGCGTGCCGCCGTGCTCGGCGAGGATCTCGCCGGTGAGGGTGAGGACGCACGCGCGCGCGTGGCGGGTGTCCAGGTCCGCCGCGAGGACTACGGCGTGGGCGTCGTCGAACTCCAGCGTGATCGAGGGTCTGCCGCCCAGCGGGGAGTCCACCGGGCCGCCCGCGCCCTCGCGCAGCCAGCCCGCGCGGAAGAGCCGGTCCAGGCGCTGGCCGACGGTCGCGCGTGAGAGTCCGGTCACCTGTTGGAGGGCGCCGCGGGTCGTGGCGCGCCCGGTGCGTACCAGTTCGAGCAGATCGCCGGCGCTCGCTTGACCTCGTCCAGTCATGCGCACCCCCTTGTGTTTCTCAACCCTGCATTACATATTGAGTTTTGCGTGTTAAATAGACGTAACCCTACGGTAGCCATGACCGAACCGGTCGGCACGATGTGTTTCGTGGAGTCCCGAGTGGATCGCACTGCCCAGCTCACAGCCCTCCCCGTGGAACGCACCTTCGTATACGATCCGCCACCCTTGTCAGGTTCGCTGCACCTCAGGGCGGCTGCCGTACTGGAAGGGAACTGGACGGGTGCCTCAACCGTCCCCTCCCGCGGTCTGTATCCGCACCAGTGGTCCTGGGACTCCGCGTTCATCGCCATCGGTCTACGGCACCTCTCGCCGCTGCGGGCGCAGACGGAGCTGGAGACGCTGCTCGCCGCCCAGTGGGGCGACGGACGTATCCCGCACATCGTCTTCAACCCCTCCGTACCGCTCGACGCGTACTTCCCGAGCCCCGACTTCTGGCGCTCCTCGACCGCGGGACGCACCGCGGGCGCCCCGCGCACCGTACAGACCTCGGGCATCGTGCAGCCACCGGTCCACGCGCTGGCCGCGTGGCTGGTGCACTGCGCCGATCCGGGCCTCTCCCGCGCACGTGGCTTCCTCGCCGGTGTCTACCCCCGGCTGGCCGCCTGGCACCGCTATCTGCTGCACCGGCGGGACCTGGGCGGAGGCGGCCTCGCGTCGGTCGTGCACCCCTGGGAACAGGGTATGGACAACAGCCCTTGCTGGGACGCCCCGTTGGGCCGGATCACGCCGGCCCCGGCCCGTTCCTTCCGCCGCGCCGACCTCGACCACGGGGCCGCCGAGGACCGGCCTACGGACCTCGACTACGGCCGTTACGTGCGGCTCGCGACGGACTACCGGGACGGCGAATACGCCGACGGGGCAAGCGAGTTCGCGGTCGAGGACCCGTCCTTCAACGCCCTGCTGATCGCCTCCGAGCACGCACTGGCCCGTATCGCCCGGGAGTTGGGCGCGACGGGCACGGCCCGGCACGCACGCGCGGAGCGACTCACCGGGGTGCTGATCGAGCGGCTGTGGGACCCGGCGGAGGGCATGTTCTTCTGCCGCGACGTACGGGGCGAGGGGCTGATCCCCGAGCGCAGCGTCTCCGGCCTGATCCCGCTCCTCCTCCCCGACCTGCCCCGGGACATCACCACCGCCCTCGTCCGCACGGCGTCCGGCCAGCACTTCGGGCTCGGCGACACCACTCGACTCCCGCCCAGCTACGACCTGTTGGGCGAGGCGTTCGACCCGCACCGGTACTGGCGCGGGCCGGCCTGGTTCAACACGAGCTGGCTGCTGGAGCGCGGCCTGCGGCTGCACGGCGAGCGGGCGCGCGCGGACGCGCTCCGCACGGCGGTCCTGGAGACCGCCGCCGCCACCGACTTCGCCGAGTACGTCGACCCGTACGACGGCGAGGCGTGCGGCGCGACCGGCTTCAGCTGGACCGCCGCGCTGACCCTCGATCTGCTTCACGAGCCCCCCGGACACGGCGTGTCCGCCACGGGACTCGGCACGTTCGACATGAGTGACACACGTGACTGACACGGACGTCAGTGACACAGAAGTCAAGGTCGCCAAGAGACTCAAGGGAGGGGACCGGGGATGACGGACCGGCATCATCTGCTCGTGCACGGCGGGACGTTCGCAGCCGTGGGCGACGGCGGGGACATCAGCGGGGTACGGGGCGGCAGTTCCCCGGACGGGTTATTCGTGCGGGACGCCAGGCATCTGAGCCGCTGGCAGTTGACGGTCGACGGCGCGGTGCCGGAGGCACTGACGCCGGTGGCCGACGGGGACATGGCGCGCTGTGTCCTCGTCCCGCGCGGCGGCCGCCAGGAGCCGCCCGCACACACGCTCTTCCGTGAACAGGCCGTGGGCGACGGCGCGTTCGTCGAATCGCTGAAGGTGACCAGCAACCGCCCGGTCCCGACGACGGTCCGGCTCGCGGTCACCGCGGACGCCGACTTCACGGACCAGTTCGAACTCCGCTCCGACTACCGCACCTACGCGAAGACCGGCGCCACCCGCTCCCGCCAAGTCCTGGAGGACGGCGTGGAGTTCGCCTACCAGCGCGGCGAATGGCGTTCCTGTACGACGGTCACGGCCGAGCCCGCTCCCGACGGCGTCGAGGAGACCGGCACCGGCGCCCGCCGCATGGTGTGGACCCTGGACCTCGAACCGCACGGCACCGCCGAGTTGGCGCTCCGCGTGATGGCGCGCCCGCACGGCGACAAGCGCGCGCTGCGGGTACCGCGCTCACCGTCCGCCCTGAACGACCAACTCATCGCCCTGGAGGGCGAGTACGTCCAGGGCGTCTCCTTCCCCACCGGCTGGCCGGAGTTGGCGGCCGCCTGCGCCCGAGGCCTGTCGGACCTGGCCTCGCTCCAGGTCCCGGCGACGGGTCCGGACGGCGAGGAGCTGCGCGTACCGGCGGCGGGAGCCCCGTGGTTCCTGACCCTGCTGGGCAGGGACGCGCTCCTCACGTCCCTGTTCGCGCTCCCGTACCGCCCCCAACTGGCCGCGGCCACCCTCCCCGCCCTCGCCGCGACGCAGGCGACGGCCGTCGGCGCGGAGTCGGTGTCGCAGCCCGGCAAGATCGTGCACGAGGTGCGGCACGGCGAGTTGGCGCACTTCGGGCAGGTGCCGTACGGGCGTTACTACGGCTCGGTGGACGCGACCCCGCTGTTCCTGGTGCTGCTCGGCGCGTACGTGGAGCAGACCGGCGACACGACGCTGGCCCGCCGCCTGGAGCCCAACGCCCGTGCCGCGATCGGTTGGATGCTCGACCACGGCGGCCTGACCTCGCGCGGGTACCTGGTCTACCGCGCCGACCAGGGCGGCCTGGCCAACCAGAACTGGAAGGACTCCCCCGGCGCGATCTGCGGTGCCGACGGCACGCGGGCGAGCGGTCCGGTGATGGCGGCGGGGGCGCAGGGGTACGCGTACGACGCGCTGCGCCGCACGGCCCAACTCGCCCGCACGGTATGGGAGGACGAGACGTACGCGGCCCTGCTCGAACAGGCCGCGTCCGACCTCCGGGACCGTTTCCAGCGGGACTTCTGGATGCGGGAGCACTCCTTCCCGGCGCTGGCGCTGGACGGCGAGGGCCGGCAGGTCGACGCGCTGGCGTCGGACGCCGGGCATCTGCTCTGGTCGGGCCTGCTGGACAAGGAGTACGGCGAACTGGTCGGACGCAGGCTCCTGGCCCCGGACTTCTTCTCGGGCTGGGGAGTCCGCACCCTGGCGTCGGGCCAAGCGGCGTACCACCCGTTGTCGTACCACCGGGGTTCGGTCTGGCCGCACGACAACGCGCTGATCACGCTGGGCCTGGCCCGCTACGGCCTGCACGACGAGGCCCGTACGGTCGCGCACGCGCTGGTCGACGCGGCGACGGCGACCGGCCACCGCCTCCCGGAGGTCCTCGCGGGCTACGGCCGCGACACCCATCCGGAGCCGGTTCCGTACCCGCACGCGTGCGTACGGGAGTCCCGTTCGGCGGCGGCTCCATTGGCGCTGCTCACGGCGGTCGGGGGCGCGTGACACAACGGTGATAAGCCGTTTGCCGGGTGTTTGCCCAGTTCCGTGAACAGGGGCCCGAGGCAACTCGTACGGAAGAGCGGCGGTCCTGCCTCCCCAGTCGGACCGCCCCTCCACTCCGATCACGGGCCTCGCACGGAAGGACCTTCGGGTTGCCTCAGCACACGAGCACACGCCAGACACCGAATACGGCCGGGGCAGCCGATGGCGAGGTACTGCCGCCGGACACGAACGACGAACCGACGCCGAACCCGGGCGCCGCGATATCAACGCCGGAGGCGGCACCCGGGGCCTCCGACACCGGCCCCAACTCCGAGGCGGGCGCGGGGAGTTCCGCGGTTGGTGAGGGTGAGGCCGACGCGGGCGGTTCCCCCGTTGGCGAGGGCGAGGCCGACACTTCCGAAGTCACCGCGAGCGAGGCCAAGGCCGGTACTTCCACCGGCCCGGAGGCGGAGACAGAGGCCGGGCTTCGCGGGGGCGCGAAAACGCGGGCCAGCGCTTCAGCCGGCACCGGCAGCAAGACCGACGCCGTCACTTCCACAGGCGCGGAGACAGAAGCCGGGCTTCGCCGGGGTGCAGAAACACAGGCCAACACCTCGGCAGGCGCCGACGCCGTCACTGCTACGGACGCGGAGACGAAGGCCGAGCTTCTCGGGACGGCGAAAACGCAGGCCAACCCTTCGGCGAGCACCGGCAGCAAGGCCAAGGCCGACGCCTCCGCAGCTGCTGACACCGAGGCCGGCCTTTCCGCCGGCGCGGAGGCAGAGGCCGCCCTTCCGGCTGACGCTGCTGGCAAGCCCAAAACCAGAACCTCCACGGTCGCCGAGACGAAGGCCGAGCGCCTCGCGAGCGTCAAGAGCAAGGCCAGGCCTTCCGCCGGCGCCGCGACCAAGGCCCGCACCCTCACAGGCGCCAAGGCCAAGGCGGGTTCGCCCATGAGCGCCAAGACCGAAGGCGGCACTTCTACCGCCACTGAGACTGAGGCCGGTTCCCCTACGGCCGCCGAGACCGAAGCCGGTTCCCCTGCCGCCGCTGAGACCGAGGCCGCTTCCCCTGCGGGCGCTGAGACCAAGGCCACTTCCGCTGCGGGCGCTGAGACCGAGGCCACTTCCACTGCGGGCGCCAGGATCGAAGCCGGCACTTCTCCCACCGCCAAGACCGAGGCCGGTTCCTCTATCGCCGCCAAGAGCGAGGCCGGTTCCACTCCCGGAGCCAAGACCGAAACCCGCACTTCTCCCACCGCCAAAGCCGAGGCCGGTTCCCCTGTCGCCGCCAAGACCGAAGCCCGCACTTCTCCCACCGCCAAAGCCGAGGCCGGTTCCCCTGCCGCCGCCAAGACCGAAGCCGGCACTTCTCCCGCCTCCGGAACCGAGCGCGCCGAAGCCCCCGCGCCCGAACGGGCCGTAGAAGCACCGCTCGGAGCCACGGCGGAAGCCGCTCCCGGAACCGTGTCCGCCGCGACGCCCGACACCGCGTCCAGCACCGTGGAGTCCCCGGCAACCGGGGACTCCGACGCCACCACCCCCGAGGCCGCAGACACCGAAGCGCCCGCCCCCGAGGCCGCCGAGAACGCCACCGCGACCACCCCGGACACCGAAGCCGAAGCCGAACCCGACGCCCCAGCCACCGACGCGGACGCGGACGAGAACGCGGACACCTCAACCGAATCTGTCACGGCCCCCGGCACCGCCCCCGAAGCCTCCGAAACCCCCGACGAAGCCGCCACCCCCGACCCCACCGAAGCCACCACCCCCCGCCCCAACCGCCCCGGCCCCCGCACCTGGAGCAGCCGCCTAGGCCTCCGCCGCCGTATGCACGCATGGCGCGAAAGGCACCCCGTAGCCGCGGTCACGATCTCCTGGGTCGTCACCTTCCTCGCCGCCGTGCTCGTCTACGTCTGCCTCGAAATGCCCAACACGCTGGGGCAGTTGAGGCTGATGGAGTTCGCGCGGCTTCCGGCCGAGGCGATCATGGCGGCGGTGATTCTGCTGAGTCTGCCGCGGCGGGCCCGGATCATCGTGGCCGCGGGATTCGGCGCTCTCGTCGGGACCATCGCCGTGTTGAACATGTTCGACATGGGGTTCAACGAATACCTGGGCCGACACTTCAACATCATCCTGGACTGGAGCCTGTTCGGGGACGCCCGCGGGTATCTGAAGGACACCTTCGGCGGGACGGCCACGCAGGTCATCACGGTCGCCCTCATCGCCCTCATCGTCGTACTGATCGTCCTCGTCGCGCTGGCGACCGTCCGGCTCAGCAACGTCCTGGTGACCTACAAGCCCATCGCGACCAAGGGCACCCTGATCGCCGGCACGGTGTGGATCACCCTCACCGCGTTCGCGCTGGAGTTCCACGGCATCCCGCTCGCCGCCGACCACACCGCCGGCGTCATCAAGTACCAGGTGCGCGCGGTGCAGGAAACCCTGCGCGACGAGGCCGAGTTCAAGAAGGTCGCCAAGGTCGACGCCTTCGGCAACACCCCCGGCAGCCAACTCGTCCCGGACCTCCGCGGCAAGGACATGATCTTCACCTTCATCGAGAGCTACGGCCGTAGCGCGATCGAGGACCCGATCATGGCGCCCGGCGTCGACTCGACGCTCGCCGCCGACACCAAGGCCCTCTCGAAGGCGGGCTTCGCCGCGAAGAGCGGCTGGCTGACCTCGGCGACCTACGGCGGCAGCAGCTGGCTCGGCCACTCCACCACCATGTCGGGCCTGTGGGTCAGTAACCAGCAGCGCTACCGCACGGTGATGGCCAGCGACCACCTGAGCCTGACCGACGCCTTCAAGAAGACCGGCGACTACGACACCGTCGGCGTGATGCCGGGCATCCAGAAGGGCTGGCCCGAGCAGAGCTTCTACGGCCTCGACAAGGTCTACAACGCCTTCCAACTCGGCTACCAGGGACCGAAGTTCAGCTGGTCGACGATGCCCGACCAGTACGCGCTGGAGCAGTTCCAGAAGCAGGTGCACAGCAAGCCCCGCACCGACGGCAAGTCGCTGATGTCCCTGCTGATCCTGACCTCCAGCCACCAGCCCTGGGCACCGATCCCGAAGCTCGTCCCCTGGGACCAGCTGGGCAACGGTTCGATCTTCGACTCGATCGAGAAGGCCGGCAACAAGGCGTCCGGCGTCATCGCCGACACCACCAAGTCCCGCCAGGAGTACGGCAAGTCGATCCAGTACTCGGTGAACTCCCTCACCCAGTGGCTGGAGCGCTACGGCAACGACAACACCGTGCTCGTCTTCCTCGGCGACCACCAGCCGATCGCCCGCGTCAGCGGCAACCACGCCAGCCGTGACGTCCCGATCTCGATCGTCGCCAAGGACCCCAAGGTCCTTGAGAAGATCGACAGTTGGAACTGGACCGACGGCCTGCGCCCCGCGCACAAGGCCCCGGTGTGGAAGATGAGCGACTTCCGCGACAAGTTCCTCACGGCGTACGGCTCGACGCCCCACCCGAAGACGAACTAGCCGCCCGAGGTGTCGAGTTCGGCATCCTCGCTGATCCCCGCGCAGTCGTACGGGTCCTTCAGCCAACCGTCCGGCAACACCACCCGGTTGTTGCCGGACGTACGGCCGCGGGGCCCGTCGGCGCCTACGGGCCAGGGCTGGTTGAGGTCCAACTCGTCCAGCCCGGACCGGAGTTCCTCCAGCGACGACGTGATCGCGAGGCGCTTGCGCATCTCGCTCCCGACCGCGAAGCCCTTCAGATACCAGGCGACGTGCTTGCGGAAGTCGATGACTCCCCGCGCCTCGTCCCCGATCCACTCACCGAGCAGTGTCGCGTGCCGCACCATGACATCGGCAACCTCGCGCAACGACGGCTCCAGACCGCGTCCATCAGCGCCTCCGGCACGGGCCTGTTCACGTCCCTCGAAGGCTGCCACGAGGTCGGCGAACAGCCACGGACGCCCGAGGCATCCGCGCCCGACCACGACCCCGTCGCACCCGGTCTCCCGCACCATCCGCAGCGCGTCCTGCGCCGACCAGATGTCGCCGTTGCCGAGCACGGGGATCTCTGGCACATGCTCCTTCAGGCGCGCGATCGCGTCCCAGTCCGCCGTACCGCCGTAGTGCTGGGCGGCCGTGCGGCCGTGCAGCGCGATGGACGTGACGCCCTCCTCGACGGCGATGCGGCCGGCGTCGAGGAAGGTGATGTGGTCGTCGTCGATGCCCTTGCGCATCTTCATCGTGACGGGCAGGTCGCCGGCCCCGCTGACGGCCTCCTTCAGGATCGCCCGCAGCAGGTTCCGCTTGTACGGCAGCGCCGAGCCGCCGCCCTTGCGGGTGACCTTCGGCACGGGGCAGCCGAAGTTGAGGTCGATGTGGTCGGCGAGCCCCTCCTCCGCAATCATGCGGACGGCCTTGCCGACGGTCGCCGGGTCGACGCCGTACAGCTGGATCGAGCGAGGTGTCTCGGTCGCGTCGAAACGGATCAGCTGCATGGTCTTGTCGTTGCGCTCGACCAGCGCCCGAGTCGTGATCATCTCGCTGACGAACAGGCCCTTACCCCCGCTGAACTCCCTGCACAGGGTGCGGAAGGGCGCGTTGGTGATCCCGGCCATGGGGGCCAGGACGACGGGCGGCGAGACGGTGTGCGGGCCGACCTGCAAAGGAGTCACAGTCGGGGTCACAGCCGGGGACACGGGCGGGGAGACAGGCGCGGAGACGGGCGTGGACATTGCTCCATTGTCCCGTACCGCGTCAGGTGCTCGGCCGCGGGATCATGTATCGGTAATTAGTTAGCCGCACTATCGAGTTTGGCGTACGATGGTGCGCATGCCCGAGCTCAGCCACCGCCGCCGACAGCTGGTGCTCGCGATCTGCTGCATGAGTCTGCTGATCGTGAGCCTGGACGTGACCATCCTGAACGTCGCGCTGCCCGCGATGCAGACCGATCTGCACGCCTCGACCTCCGGTCTTCAGTGGACGATCGACGCGTACACCCTGGTCCTGGCCTCCCTGCTGATGCTGGCGGGCTCCACGGCCGACCGGATCGGCCGCAAACGGGTCTTCATCGCCGGCCTGGTGGTCTTCAGCCTCGGCTCGCTGCTCTGCTCCCTCGCGCCGGATCTGGACGCGCTGATCTGGTTCCGCATGATCCAGGCGGTCGGCGGCTCGATGCTCAACCCGGTCGCCATGTCGATCATCACCAACACCTTCACCGAGCCGCGCGAGCGTGCCCGGGCGATCGGTGTGTGGGGCGCGGTCGTCGGCATATCGATGGCCGCCGGTCCGCTGATCGGCGGGCTGCTCGTGGACTCGGTCGGCTGGCGCTCGATCTTCTGGATCAACCTGCCGGTGGGCCTGGCCGCGCTGCTGCTCACGCTGAAGTTCATCCCCGAGTCCCGCGCGCCCAAGGCCCGCCGTGCCGACCCGGTCGGCCAGCTCCTGGTGATCGCCCTGTTCGGCTCCCTGACGTACGCGATCATCGAGGCGCCGAGCGCCGGGTTCACCTCGATCCTGCCGTTCGCGATCCTCGCGCTGGCCGCCCTCGCCGGGCTCCTCTGGTATGAGCCGCGGCGCGACGAACCCCTCATCGACCTGCGCTTCTTCCGTTCGGCGCCCTTCAGTGGGGCGACGGTGATCGCCGTCAGCGCGTTCTCGGCGCTGGGTGGCTTCCTGTTCCTGTCCACGCTGTATCTGCAGAACGTGGTCGGTCTCGACGCGCTGCACGCCGGTCTGTGGATGCTGCCGATGGCTGTTCCCACGTTCCTCTGCGCGCCGATCTCCGGGCGGCTGGTCGGTAGTCGGGGGCCGCGGATATCCCTGCTGATCGCGGGGACGGCGATGACGGCGAGTGCGGTGATGTTCGCGGGGTTCGAGGCGGAGACGTCCGGGGTCTCGCGGTTCATCGGGTACGCGTTGTTCGGGATCGGGTTCGGTTTTGTGAACGCGCCGATCACGAATACGGCGGTGTCCGGGATGCCTCGGGCTCAGGCCGGGGTCGCGGCGGCGGTTGCTTCCACGAGTCGGCAGTTGGGGCAGACGCTGGGGGTTGCCGTGGTCGGGGCGGTGTTGGCTTCCGGGATCGGGGCGTCGTCGTACAAGGAGACGTTTGTTTCTGCGGCTCGGCCCGGGTGGTGGATCCTCGTTGCCTGCGGGTTGGCTGTGCTGGTGTTGGGGGCGGTGACGAGTGGGGCTTGGGCTCGGCGGACCGCTGAGCGTACGGCTGACAAGTTGTCGTCTGTTGAAGTACGCGAGGCTGCGCGTATCAGCGCTTAGTTTTGCGGCTGAAGGCGCGTGGGGCTGGTCGCGCCCGCGCGGCGGTAGCCGCACATCGGATACGGCCCCGCGCCCCTAAAGACAAAGGGCGTCTACCTCGCCTGTGCCAGTGCGTGCAGGCGCTCCAAGCGCTCCCTCGACTCCTCGTTCGCCGGGGCGTAGGTCACCATCCTCGGTCCCCTTGCCGGGCCCAGCCACAGGTCGGTGTGGTCGACCGTGATGCGGCCCACGTGGGTGTTGCGGAACTCCTTGCGGCGGGGGCTGGCGCCCATGACCTCGTGGCGGTCCCAGACCTCGCAGAACTCGGGGGACGTGCGCAGGCGCTTGAGGAGGGTCTTCCAGGTGGGGTCGGCGAGGTGGTCGGCCATCGAGCCCCGGAAGCGGGCGGCCATGAGGCGCTGGCTCTTCTCCAGGTGCACGATCGACGACTGCCACTCCTCGTGCGTGTAGGAGAGGATCATGCAGTTGCGGTCCTCGGGCGGTACCGCGTCCAGGTCGCAGAGCAGCATTCCGTAGGTGCGGTTGTAGGCGAGGATGTCGTACCGGCTGTTCTGGAGGCAGGCCGGGATCGGGTCCAACTGGTCCAGCATCGCCTGGAGGGCGGGCGTGACGACCGCGCAGCTCGTGGCCGGCTGGGGGTCGATCGCACCGGCCAGCTGGAAGAGGTGGGAGCGTTCGCTGCCGTCCAGGAACAGGGTGCGGGCGAGGGCGTCGAGGACCTGTACCGAGACCTGGATGTCCCGGGCCTGTTCGAGCCACGTGTACCAGGTGACCCCGACCGCGGCGAGCTGCGCGACCTCCTCGCGGCGCAGGCCGGGTGTGCGGCGCCGGGTGCCGCGCGGCAGGCCGACCTGCTCGGGGGCGATGTGCTCGCGGCGGTGGCGCAGGAACGCGGCGAGTTCATGCCGCCGGACCGTGGACGCGGTCTGCGGAGCGCCCCCCGGAGCACCGGCCACCTCGGTCACCGCGCCGACCGTCGCCCCCGTCACCGTCTCCTGTGCCATCGTCGTCATCGCTCCAGTCTGCCGCTCCGCGGAGCCTGTTTCCAGGTAGTCCTGCTACCAGGATAAGGACACTCTGGTACCAGTCTCGCAAGAGGCGCACGCTCGTCAGCGTGACCGAAACCATCGCTTCCCGCTCCGTCCGATCCCCGGCGGCGGCACCCGTGCTCAGCGGCCTCGGACTGTTCACGGTGCTGCTGGCCGCGGCGCTGCCCCTCATCGACTTCTTCATCGTGAACGTGGCCCTGCCGACCATCGGCAAGGACCTCTCGGCGAGCGAGGCCGTCCTCGAACTCGTCGTCGCCGGCTACGGAGTCTCGTACGCCGTGCTGCTCGTCCTCGGCGGAAGGCTCGGCGACCTGTTCGGGCGCAGGCGGCTGTTCCTGGGCGGGATGGCCGCGTTCGGTGTCACCTCGCTCGCGTGCGGGCTCGCGCCCACCGCGTGGACGCTGGTCGCGGCGCGGATCGCGCAGGGCGCGGCGTCCGCGGCGATGCTCCCGCAGGTCCTCGCCACCATCCAGTCCGCGACCCAGGGCCCGCGCCGCGCCAAGGCGATGGGCCTGTACGGCGCGACCGCCGGCCTCGCCATGGTCGCCGGCCAGATCCTCGGCGGGATCCTGGTCGCCGCGGACATCGCCGGTACCGGCTGGCGCGCGGTGTTCCTGGTGAACGTGCCGGTCGTCGTCATCGGCCTGTTCCTGGCCGCCAAGGTCGTACCGGAGACGCGTTCCCAGCACCCGGAGCCGGTGGACGTGCCCGGCACCTTCCTGCTCGGCGCGTCCCTGCTGGCACTGCTGGTCCCGCTGACCGAGGGCCGGGCGGCGGGCTGGCCGCTGTGGACGTGGCTGTCGCTGGCCGCGTTCCCTGGGCTCGCGTCGGCGTTCTACGCGGTGGAGCGCAGGGCGGACCGGCAGGGCCGTACGCCGCTGGTGCCGCCGAGTCTGCTGGCGCTGACCTCGCTGCGGCGCGGTCTTGTGATGATCCTTCCGTTCGCGATCGGCTTCAGCGGGTTCATGTTCGTGATCGCGGTGGCGTTGCAGAGCGGCGCGGGTCTCGGCCCGGTCGCGGCGGGCCTGGCGCTCGTCCCGCTGGCGGTGACCTTCTTCCTCGCCTCGCTCGCCGGGCCGCGCCTGGTGACCCGGTACGGCACGCGCGTCGTGACGGCCGGTTCGGTCATCCAGGCGGTGGGCCTCGGGCTGATCGTGCTGGCCGTGTTGCGTTCGTGGCCGCATCTCGGGTTCGTCGAACTGCTCCCCGGCGCGGCCGTCGCCGGTGCCGGTCAGGCGCTCCAACTCCCCATCATCTTCCGGATCATCCTGTCCGAGGTCCCGGCCGCCCGTGCCGGTGTGGGCGCCGGTGTCATGGTCACCACCCAGCAGTCCGCGCTGGCACTGGGCGTGGCCACCCTCGGCACCCTCTTCCTCTCCCTGGTCCCGGGGATGGGCATGCGGGACGCCCTGGCCATAACCCTGGTGGTGCAGTTGGCCGGGGTCGTCCTGACCGGCCTGCTCAGCCTGCGCCTGCCGCGCACCATCGGGTGACATATCGGATGACATGCCGGACGACACCCGGGATGTCATGTTCACAGCTTGGACAACTCGGCGTGAATTGAGCCCTGTTGATGTTGGTCTTGCTGCACACTCCTTGCCGGAGACTCCTGAACGGAGGCGAGGCGCATGTTGCAGATCAACACGAGCAAAGTGAGCCGCTGGGACCAGCACGGGCGGGAACATGTCGTCCGCGTGCAGCGCAAGGGCGCGCAGCGCACGATCGTGTGCGACACCTGCGGCTGGAAGAAGAACGCGCAGTTCCTGCCCTGGCTGAAGGCGGAGGAGCATCTGGCCGAGGAGCACCAGGCGACGGTGGACCCGACCGCCGACTGACCGGGGAGCGATGAGTTCGGGAGGCGAGGGGAGTCGTATCCGATATCCGATACGACTCCCCGGACCGGAAGGCCGACCGATGAGCTCTCTCCACGACACCCTGCGGCGACGCGTCGACGACGGCACCGTGCCGGGGGCGGTGGGCCTGGTGGCCCGCGGCGACGACGTCGAGGTGGTCGCCGTCGGCTCCGTCGACGTCGAGGGCACCGCCCCGATGGCCCGCGACTCGATCTTCCGGGTCGCCTCGGTCAGCAAGCCGGTCACGGCGGCGGCGGTGCTGGCGCTGGTGGAGGACGGGCGGCTCGCGCTGGACGCCCCGGTGGCGGAGTGGCTGCCGGAGCTGGCGAAGCCGACGGTGGTCCGCACGCCCTCCTCGCCGGTCGAGGACGTCGTGCCCGCGGACCGCCCCATCACCGTCGAGGACCTGCTGAGTTTCCGGGCCGGCTGGGGCTTCCCGGACGACTTCTTCCTGTCGGCCGTCCAGGCGCTGCTCGCGTTCCAGCAGGACGGCCGCGCCCCCTACCTCCAACCGGGCCCCGACGAGTGGCTCACCGCCCTGTCCCGGATCCCGATGGTGCGCCAGCCGGGCGCCGCGTGGCTCTACAACACCTGCTCGGACATCCAGGGCGTCCTGGTCGCCCGCGCCTCGGGCACGTCCTTCCCCGACTTCCTGGCGGAGCGGTTCTTCGGGCCGCTGGGCATGCCGGACACCGGGTTCGCGGTGCCGGAGTCGAAGCGGGCCCGCTTCACCACCGCCTACACCCCGGGCGAGCTGGGCGCCCTGGAACGGGCCGACACCCCGGACGGCGGTTTCAGCCGGCCCCCGGCCTTCCCCTCGGGCGCCGGCGGCCTGGTCTCGACGGCCGACGACCTGCTGGCCTTCGGCCGGATGCTCGCGAACGCCGGCGCGGCTCCGGACGGCACCCCGGTCCTCTCCCCCACCTCCGTGAGCCGCATGACCACCAACCACCTCACCGCGGCCCAGCGCGAGGCCGCCACCCTCTTCCTGGAGGGCCAGGGCTGGGGCTACGGCGGCCAGGTCGACGTCGCTCCGGTCGACCCGTGGAACGTCCCCGGCCGCTACGGCTGGGTCGGCGGCACCGGCACGGCGGCCCACGTGGTCCCGCCCACGGGCACGGTGACGGTCCTGCTGACCCAGGTGGCGATGACCAGCCCGACACCGACACCGCTGATGCGGGAGTTCTGGGGGTGCGCGGCAATCGGTTAGACCCCGGGCGACCAAGCAAAGGGCAACCGACGGACGAGTGGGCCGAGGGCCGTACGGCTGGACCGACGACGGCACATGAGCCGGCACGAGTCCGAACTGCGGGCATCACGCGGGGTGTTGCGTGGCCTCTTCTCCGGCGGTCATGGTGACCCGCACCTCGGCCTCGCGGCCGTGATCGTCGCCGGTGCACTCGTGGGCTTCGTCGCGAGCCCCGTCGCCGGGGCGCCGGCCGACGGGGCCTTCACCGCCCTGTCCCTGGCCGCGCCGACGACCGACCGCCTCCGCCTCGGCGGCATCCGGGGCGCAGAGCCCGGCGCCGGGCGGCCGTATGTGTTCGCGGTCGGCCCGGGGCAGCGGTTCCAACAGCGCGGCTAGCTCCGCAGCCCGCGCACCAACAGTTCCACCAGTGCCTCGAACTCCGCGTCCACGCCCGGCTTCAGCCACTCCCGTGCGTAGGACGGGTCATGAAAACGGCCGGTGGCCTGGAAGACGACGCGGGCGGCGACGGCCGGGTCGGCGGCCGTGAAGGCGCCGCTGTCGACGCCCGCCCGCACGATCTCCGTCAGCTGGCCGGTGAGTTCGGCGATGTGCTCGCTGACCGCGTCGCCCGCCTCCTCGGCGAGGACCGAGTACGTGGCGAAGAGTTCGGGATCGCCACCCGCCTTCTTCCGCTTGGCCTCGAACAACCCCGCCAGCCAGTGCCGCAGCCGGGTCTCCGGGTCGCTGTCCTCCGTCACGAAACGGGACAGCATCCGCGAGGTCCGGTCCAGCCAGCGCTTGGTGACCGCCTCGCGCAGGGCGGCCTTCGTGCGGAAGTGCCGGTAGACGGTGCCATGGCTGACGCCGAGCGCGCGGGCCACGTCCACCACGGTGGCCTTCGCCGGGCCGTGGCGGCGCAGCACCTCCTCGGTCGCTTCGAGGATGCGCTCGGCGGTCAGGGTCTCGCTCGGTGCCATGACGAAGACCGTACCCGCAGGCCGGATCAGCGCTCGCTGTCGAGGTGCGTCATCATCGCCGACGGGTAGCGGTCGCCCGACGCCGAGTCCGCCGGTACGGCCGCCTCGATCGCGGCCAGGTCCGCCGCGTCCAGTACGACGTCCAGCGCGCCCAGCGACTCGGTCAGCCGCTCCCTGGTGCGCGCGCCGACCAGCGGCACGATGTCCTCGCCCCGCGACAGCACCCAGGCGATGGCGAGTTGGGCGACGGTGACGCCCTTCTGCTCGGCGAGCTTCCGCAACTGCTCGACCAGGGTCAGGTTGTGCTGGAGGTTCTCGCCCTGGAAGCGCGGCGAGTGCGCCCGGAAGTCGCTCGCGCCGAGCTGCCGGTCGGTCGTGAAGTGCCCGGAGATCAGCCCGCGCGACAGCACGCCGTACGCCGTGACGGAGATGCCCAGCTCGCGGGTGACCGGCAGGATCCGGTCCTCGATGCCGCGCGTGATCAGCGCGTACTCCAGCTGCACATCCGCGATCGGCGCGGTCGCGGCGGCCCGGCGGATGGTGTCGGCGCCGACCTCGCTGAGGCCGATGTGCCGGACGTAGCCCTGCTCGACCAGCTCGGCGATCGCGCCGACCGTCTCCTCGATCGGTACGTCGGCATCGACCCGGGCGATCCGGTACACGTCGATGTGGTCGACGCCGAGGCGCTGGAGGGAGTACGCGGCGAAGTTCTTCACGGCGGCGGGCCTGCCGTCGTAGCCGAACCAGCTGCCGTCCGGACCGCGCAGCGCCCCGAACTTCACGCTGGTGAGCGCCTGTTCGCGGCGGGCGGCCGGGGCGGTGCGCAGGGCCTCGCCGATCAGCATCTCGTTGTGGCCCATGGCGTAGAAGTCGCCGGTGTCGAGGAGCGTGACGCCCGCTTCGAGGGCGGCGTGGATGGTGGCGACGGACTCGGTCCTGTCCGCGTCGCCGTACAGCGCGGACATGCCCATGCAGCCGAGGCCGAGGGCGGAGACCTGGGGGCCGGTGGTTCCGAGAGTGCGCGCGGGGATCGTCATGCATGCCACCTTGGCATGACAGCTGACAGATTTCAATATCTGTCATTCCATACTTGTCAGCGCGGTCGGCCGGTACAGACCCTCTTGACGAAAGGTCTGGACCACGCGCACTGTCATGCCTACGACACCTCACCGCACCCCCACCGGGAGGCCCGTATGCTCCGTCGTGCCCTGCGCCTGCTCGCCGCCGCCCTGACGACGGCCTGCCTCGCCCAACTCCCCATCGCCGGGGCCGCATCCGCGGCCGACACCTGCGCCGTGAAGTCCCGCCCCGCCGGCAAGGTCCTCCAGGGTTACTGGGAGAACTGGGACGGCTCCTCCAACGGCGTTCATCCGCCCTTCGGTTGGACCCCGATCACCAACTCCGCGATCGCCGCCCACGGCTACAACGTGATCAACGCGGCCTTCCCGGTGATCCGTTCCGACGGCACCGCCCTCTGGGAGGACGGCATGGACGCGGGCGTGAAGGTGGCCACGCCGGCCGAGATGTGCGCGGCGAAGGCCTCCGGCCAGACGATCCTGATGTCCATCGGCGGCGCGGCCGCGGGCATCGACCTCAGCTCGACCACTGTGGCGAACAAGTTCGTCTCGACGATCGTGCCGATCCTGAAGAAGTACAACTTCGACGGCATAGACATCGACATCGAGACGGGCCTGGTCGGCAGCGGAAACATCGGCCAACTCTCCACGTCCCAGGCCAACTTGATCCGCATCATCGACGGCATCCTCGCCCAGATGCCGTCCAACTTCGGCCTGACGATGGCCCCGGAGACCGCGTACGTCACCGGCGGCAGCATCACGTACGGCTCGATCTGGGGCGCGTATCTCCCGATCGTGAAGAAGTACGCGGACAACGGCCGCCTGTGGTGGCTCAACATGCAGTACTACAACGGCAGCATGTACGGCTGCTCCGGCGACTCGTACTCGGCCGGCACGGTCGCGGGCTTCACCGCCCAGACCGACTGCCTCAACAAGGGCCTGGTCGTGCAGGGTACGACGATCAAGGTCCCGTACGACAAGCAAGTACCGGGCCTGCCCGCCCAGTCGGGCGCGGGCGGCGGCTACATGTCACCGTCGCTGGTCTCCCAGGCCTGGCGCCACTACGGCACGTCCCTCAAGGGCCTGATGACCTGGTCGATCAACTGGGACGGCTCGAAGAACTGGACGTTCGGCGACAACGTGAAGTCCCTGCAAGGGCGTTGAGAGCAGCGCACAAAAAACTGCGGGCGGGCTGATCAACTCAGCTCGCCCGCAGTCCCGTTCAGAACTCAGCCCCTAGGCACCGATCAGGCGACCCGCGAGGTAGCCCTCGATCTGGTCCAGGGAGACGCGCTCCTGCTTCATCGAGTCGCGCTCGCGAACCGTCACCGCGTTGTCCTCAAGCGTGTCGAAGTCGACCGTCACGCAGTACGGCGTACCGATCTCGTCCTGACGCCGGTAACGACGGCCGATCGCACCCGCGTCGTCGAACTCGATGTTCCAGTTCTGACGCAGCGCGGCGGCGAGGCCCTTGGCCTTCGGGGACAGCTCGGGGTTGCGGGACAGCGGAAGCACCGCGACCTTCACCGGGGCGAGCCGGTGGTCCAGGCGCAGCACCGTGCGCTTCTCCAACTTGCCCTTGGCGTTGGGCGCTTCGTCCTCGACGTACGCGTCGAGCAGGAACGCCAGCATCGCGCGGCCGACACCGGCGGCCGGCTCGATGACGTACGGCGTCCAGCGCTCCTGGGCCTCCTGGTCGAAGAAGGAGAGGTCCTGGCCGGAGGCCTTGGAGTGGGCGTTCAGGTCGAAGTCGGTGCGGTTGGCGACGCCTTCCAGCTCGCCCCACTCGTTGCCGCCGAACTGGAAGCGGTACTCGATGTCAGCGGTGCGCTTGGAGTAGTGGGAGAGCTTCTCCTTGGGGTGGTCGTACCACCGCATGTTCTCCTCGCGCAGGCCCAGGCCGGTGTACCAGTTCCAGCGCTGCTCCATCCAGTACTCCTGCCACTTCTCGTCCTCGCCCGGCTTGACGAAGAACTCCATCTCCATCTGCTCGAACTCGCGGGTCCGGAAGATGAAGTTGCCGGGCGTGATCTCGTTGCGGAAGGACTTGCCCATCTGCGCGATGCCGAACGGCGGCTTGCGGCGCGAAGTGGTCTGCACCTGGGCGAAGTTGGTGAAGATGCCCTGAGCGGTCTCGGGGCGCAGATAGGCGACGGAGCCGGTGTCCTGCGTCGGGCCCAGGTGGGTGGAGAGCAGGCCGGAGAACTCCTTGGGCTCGGTGAACTGGCCCTTGTTGCCGCAGTTGGGGCAGTTGATGTCGGCGAGACCCTTCTCGGGGGGCCGGCCGTGCTTGGCCTCGTACGCCTCCTCCAGGTGGTCCGCGCGGAACCGCTTGTGGCACGCGGTGCACTCGGTCAACGGGTCCGAGAAAGTGGCGACATGGCCGGAGGCGACCCAGACCTCGGGGGCCAGGATCACGGACGAGTCGATACCGACCACGTCCTCGCGCGACGTCACCATGTAGCGCCACCACTGGCGCTTCAGGTTCTCCTTGAGCTCGACACCCAGGGGCCCGTAGTCCCAAGCGGCGCGCTGGCCGCCGTAGATCTCACTACTGGGGAATACGAAGCCACGGCGCTTGCTCAGGCTGACGATGGTGTCGATCTTGTCGGCGGCCACGATGCTCTCTTCATGACGAATGGACGGTAAGGAGGGGCGGCGCGAAGCGCCTCGATGGGGGGTGGTGGTCGGGAGACGGGCGGGCGAATGACTTAGGTTACCGGCGCTGCCCGCCCCCTTATCAAATCGGTTCCTCACCATGCGCTTGTTGACAACGGTTTCCATATCAGTTGAAAATGAGTGTCATGAACGTACGACGACACAGCATCGCCGGAATACCCGGGCTCGCCATCGCCGCGGCCACCGCCCTCGGTCTCGGGACCCTCTCCGCCTGCTCCACCGACACCGCGGCCGCGGCCAACACGGACAAGTTCGACGTCGTCGCGGCGTTCTACCCACTCCAGTACCTCGCCGAGCAGATCGGCGGCAGCCACGTCCACGTCACCAGCCTGACGAAGCCCGGCCAGGAGCCGCACGACCTGGAGATCAGCGCGCGGCAGACCGCCGCGCTCGGGGAGTCCGACGCGGTGCTCTACCTCAAGAACCTCCAGCCCTCCGTCGACGACGTGGTGAGCCAGTCCGAGGTCAAGACGAAGATCGACGCGGCCTCCCTGACCACGGAGGAGAAGCACGGCAACGAGGTCGGCGGCCACGCGGCAACGCACGACACCTCGAAGAACGACGAGCTGGCCGGCCTCGACCCCCACATCTGGCTCGACCCGGTGCGCTACGCCCAGGTCGCCGAGGGCGTCGGCAAGGCCTTCGAGAAGGCCGACCCGAAGAACGCGGCCGACTACAAGACGCGCACCGCGGCCCTGGTCAAGAAGCTGGACGCGCTCAACACCGAGTTCAAGACGGGCCTCGCGAACACCAGGACCAAGGTGTTCATCACCACGCACGCCGCCTTCGGCTACCTCGCCGAGCGCTACGGCCTCACCGAGGAGGCCATCAACGGTCTCGACCCCGAGTCGGAGCCGAGTGCCGAGCGCGTGAAGGACCTTGAGAAGATGGCGAAGGCCGACGGCGTCACCACCGTGTTCTACGAGACGCTCGTCAGCGACAAGACCGCGAAGACCATCGCCGCGGACTCGAACCTGAAGACGGACGTCCTCGACCCGATCGAGGGCATCACCAAGAAGTCCCGCGGCAAGGACTACTTCTCGGTCCAGCAGGCCAACCTCAAGGCGTTGCAGACGGCCCTGGGAACCAAGTGATCTACAAGTGATCTACAGCAGTACGGAGGACACAGTGGCCGAGCCCGTCATATCGCTGCGCGGAGTCCGCGCCGAGCTGGGCTCGCGCCCCGTCCTGCGCGGCATCGACCTCACCGTGCGGCGCGGTGAGGTCGTCGCGCTGCTCGGCGCCAACGGCTCCGGCAAGTCGACCGCGATCCGCGCGATCATCGGCCAAGTCCCGCTCAGCGGGGGCGAGATCGAGCTGTTCGGCACCCCGCGCCGCGCGTTCCGCGACTGGCGGCGCGTGGGTTACGTACCGCAGCGCACGACGGCCGGGGGTGGCGTCCCCGCGACGGTCACCGAGATCGTCGCGTCCGGCCGTCTCTCCCGCGCCCGCTTCGGCCTGCTGCGCAAGGCGGACCACGAGGCCGTACGGCACGCCCTGGACCTCGTCGGCATGGCGGACCGCGCCAAGGACTCGGTCGACGCGCTCTCCGGCGGCCAGCACCAGCGCGTGCTGATCGCCCGCGCGCTCGCCGCCGAACCCGAACTCCTCATCATGGACGAGCCGATGGCGGGCGTGGACCTGGCCAGCCAGAAGGTGCTGGCGGACACCCTGACCCGTCAAGTCGCCGAAGGCACAACGGTGTTGCTCGTCCTGCACGAACTCGGCCCGCTGGAACCGCTGATCGACCGCGCGGTCGTCCTGCGCGACGGCTGCGTCCAGCACGACGGCCCGCCCCCGCGCGCGCTCGGCCAGCACGCGCTGCCCGGCCACGACCACGTACACCCGCACTCGGCGGACGCCGAACCGATCCGCACGGGACTGCTGAGCTGATGGACATCCTCGACTACGCCTTCATGCAACGGGCGCTCATCGCCGCCGTCCTCGTCGGCATCACCGCCCCCGCCATCGGCATCTACCTCGTCCAGCGCCGCCAGCCCCTCATGGGCGACGGCATCGGCCACGTCGCGATGACCGGCGTGGGCCTCGGCTTCCTCCTCAACGCCTCCCCGGTCTGGATGGCCACCGCCGTCTCCGTCCTCGGCTCGGTCCTGATGGAACTGATCCGCTGGTACGGCAAGACCCGCGGCGACATCGCCCTCGCGATGCTTTTCTACGGCGGTATGGCGGGCGGCGTGATGTTCGTCAACCTCGCGCCGGGCGGCTCGAACGCCAACCTGAGCTCGTACCTCTTCGGCTCGCTCTCGACGGTCTCGCAGTCCGACGTGACGGCGATCGGCATCCTCGCCGGCTTCGTGATCGTGGTCACGCTGGGGCTGCGGCGGCAGTTGTTCGCCGTGAACCACGACGAGGAGTTCGCGCGGGTCACGGGCCTGCCCGTGCGTGCCCTGAACCTGCTGACGGCGGTCACCGCGGCCGTCACGGTCACCGTCGCGATGCGGGTCGTGGGCCTGATCCTGGTGTCCGCGCTGATGGTGGTGCCGGTCGCCGCCGCGCAGCAGCTCACCCGCAGCTTCGGAGCGACCCTGGCGATCGCGGGCGTGATCGGCGTGACCGTGGCGGTCAGCGGCACCGTCACCTCGTACTACCAGGACGTCCCGCCGGGTGCGACGATCGTGCTCCTGACGATCGCCGCGTTCATCGCGCTGACCGCGCTGGCGACCCCGCTGGCGAGGCGCCGGGCCCGGGCCGCGGCCGCCGCGCGACCCGCCGGGGACCCGGTGGAGTGCGCGATTCCGGCCACCCGGGGGGCCGCCGACGAGGTCGGCGTCTGACCACGCACAGTCCGGGCTGTCACAATGGCTCGGCAAAGTGCAGACGTGAGGAGGCAACGGTGACGACGGCCGGCCCGCCCGTAAAGGGACGCTCCACCCGCCAGCGTGCCGCCGTGTCGGCGGCGCTCAACGAGGTCGACGAGTTCCGCAGCGCCCAGGAACTCCACGACATGCTCAAGCACAAGGGTGACTCGGTGGGCCTGACCACGGTCTACCGCACCCTCCAGAACCTCGCCGACGCCGGCGAGGTCGACGTCCTGCGCACGGACGAGGGTGAGTCCGTGTATCGCCGCTGCTCCACGGGCGATCACCATCACCACCTGGTGTGCCGGGTTTGCGGCAAGGCGGTAGAGGTGGAAGGGCCCGCTGTGGAGAAGTGGGCGGAGGCGATCGCGGCGGAGCACGGGTATGTGAACGTGGCGCACACGGTGGAGATCTTCGGGACCTGTGCGGAGTGCTCCGCGGGTTGAGCAGGTCCCGTGCGGGCCGGTGGATGTCTGCGGGCCGGTGGGGGCTGGTCGCGCAGTTCCCCGCGCCCCTTCGGGGGCACCCCCTAAGGGGCTCAGACGCGAGGCAGTTTGGTGTTCAGCAGGGCTCGTAGGCGGTCCACGTCCTGCGGGGTGGGTGCTCCCCGCTTGACGATGACCATCGCGTCGGCTCCGATGCGGTCGGGGCTGCGCAGCACGAAGCAGCGGTCCGTCTCGGCGTAACTGCCGTAGTTGGTCCAGGACATGCGCGAGTCCATGTGCGCGCTGACCGTCCGCACCCCCTCCTCGGCGACCGTCACCCGCATCACGCCATGGTGCTGGTAGGCCCGCAGCAGCTGGCGGGCGATCATGCCGGGCACCCCGAGCATCAGCAGCGGCCCGGCGATGAGCGTCATGCCGAAGCCGAAGCCGATGCCGTCGCCGCCCGCCAGGCCCGCGGTCAGCACAAGCACACCCACCACCATGACGGCCGCGAGGAGGACGGGCTGGTGGATGAACCCGGCCCGGCCGCGCTTGCGCACCAGCATCCGGACCGCCTCGGTCATCTCCTCCTGCCGGAGTGCGTACTCCAGCGCCACATCGCTCGCGGGTCGCTCGACACCCTGCTCCATCACGGCCCCTCCCCGTTCCCCCGGTGACGAGCCGTGATAGTAACCCCGGAGTCCGACAGGGGTGTTACTCGTTTCCCCGCATCGCCTGCTCCATCGCGAGCAGCTTCTCGTTCGGCACCGCGCCGCCGAACCGCCGGTCCCGCTGGGCGAATTCGACGCAGGCGCGCCACAGGTCACGGCGGTCGAAGTCCGGCCAGAGCACGTCCTGGAAGACCATCTCGGCGTAAGCGCTCTGCCAGATCAGGTAGTTGGAGGTGCGCTGTTCGCCGCTGGGGCGCAGGAAGAGGTCGACCTCGGGCATGTCCGGGTAGTACATGTACTTGGCGAGGGTCTTCTCGTCGACCTTGGCCGGGTCGAGCCGGCCCGCCTTGACGTCCTCGGCCAACGCCCTTGCCGCGTCGGCGATTTCGGCCCGCCCGCCGTAGTTCATGCAGAAGTACAGCGTGAGCGCGTCGTTGTCCTTGGTCTGCTCCTGCGCGATCTGGAGCTCCTTGGCGACCGACCGCCACAGCTTGGGCATACGGCCCACCCACCGCACCCGGATGCCGAGTTCGTCGAGGGTGTCGCGGGACTTGCGGATGAAGTCGCGGTTGAAGTTCATGAGGAAGCGCACCTCGTCGGGCGACCGCTTCCAGTTCTCGGTGGAGAAGGCGTACAGCGAGATCGCGCCGACACCCATCTCGACGCCGCCCTGCAACACGTCCAACACCCGCTCCGCGCCGACCTTGTGGCCCTCGGTGCGCGGCAGCCCGCGCTGCTTCGCCCACCGCCCGTTCCCGTCCATGACGATCGCCACGTGCTTCGGGATCAGCTCACCGGGCAGCTTCGGTGCGGTGGCCCCCGACGGGTGCGGCTCCGGCGTCTTGTACTCGCGCCGCTGGCGCCCCAGGATCCCGCGTACGGCCATGTGCTTCTCGTCTCCTCTTTCTACGACCTACTACGACAACTCGCTACGCCCTGCTACGACTTCTCCACGTACCGCAGTGAACGGAGCCCGCGCTCAAGGTGCCAGTGCAGATAGGCGGACACCAGCCCGCTGCCCTCCCGCACATGCCGCGCCTCGCACGCGTCCGCCGTCGCCCAGTCTCCCGTAAGCAGCGCACCGAGGAGTTCCAGGGCCTGCGGTGAGGGTACGACGCTCCCGGCCACTCGGCAGTCCGCGCAGACCACCCCGCCCGACGCCACGGAGAAGAACCGGTTCGGTCCCGGCATCCCGCACTTCGCACAGTCACCGAAGCTTGGCGCGTATCCGTTGACGGCGAGCGAACGCAGCAGGAACGCGTCGAGGATGAGATGCGGAGCATGCTCCCCGCCGGCCAGCGTCCGCAGCCCGCCCACGAGCAGCAGATACTGCTGGACCGCGGGCTCGCCCTCGTGATCGGTGAACCGCTCGGCCGTCTCCAGCATCGCCGTACCGGCGGTGTACCGCGCGTAGTCGGCGACGATCCCGCCACCGTACGGAGCGATGGTCTCACTCTGGGTGCACAACGGCAGTCCGCGGCCGATCAGTTCACTGCCGCGCGCGAAGAACTGCACGTCCACATGGGAGAAGGGTTCCAGCCGGGCCCCGAACTTCGACTTGGTCCGCCGCACCCCGCGCGCCACGGCCCGTACCCGCCCGTGACCCCGGGTGAGCAGCGTGATGATCCGGTCCGCCTCGCCCAGCTTCTGGGTGCGCAGCACGATGCCGTCGTCGCGGAACAGACTCATGCCGCCCATTGTCCCCTACGGCCCTGTGGCGCCACGACGCATCGGAGGCATCCAGGCATCGGCGCTTCAAGGCACCTCACCGCGACTGCGGGCGTTCGCGTACGCGGTCGCCGCGCTCAGCCGCTCGGCCGGGGTCGCGTCCCGTACGGCGGCCGGCTCGACGTCCCACTCCCGCCCGCCGCCGTACGGGCGCAGCTGAACATAAGGCCCCTCATGCCCCATGACGATGCCCACTCTCCCGTTACGGGTATCCACGGCGACCGATCCGACAGGCGGTTTCATCGCGCTCCTCGCACCCGAATCCGGAATTCCATCAAGGTTTCCCTCACCTCCAAGCAGTGTGCCCACACGTGGCTCCCCTCCCTTTTGGACTTTCACGCTTCCCATCTCCACAGTGCCCCTCCTCCCCCTACACTCGGCAGGAGTCTGTCGACAACAACTGCGGTGCAGACCAAGGGGGTTGGCTATGGCCAACGGTTCACGGCTGGCGGCTTGGGAGTTTTTCGGAGCCGAGCTGAGACGGCGCCGGGAGGATATGGGGCTCTCGCAGGCGCAGCTGGGGGCGCTCGCTTTCGTCTCCGGCACTTACATCGGCCAATTCGAACAGGCGATTCGCAAACCGCAGATGGATCTGGCGATCCGGTTTGACGAGATCCTGAAAACCGACGGTATTTTCGAGCGCCTGTGCATGGGCCTGATCAATGACAGGCGGTACGCCGACTACTTCGCCAAGGCGGCGGAGTTGGAGGCGCTGGCGACGAAGATCTGTGACTTCGCGCCGACAGTGGTTCCGGGCCTACTCCAGACCGCCGAGTACGCCCGAGCGGTCACCCTCGCGACGAACCCGCTCGCGACGGAGGAGTACATCGAGGAGAAAGTGTCCGGCCGGATGGACCGGGCGCGCATCCTCAAGGACGCAACAAGGCCCGTGTATTGGGTGATCCTGCACGAGAACGTAGTACGGATTCCGGTCGGCGGCCCTGTGGGCATGGCCCGGCAGTTGGATCACATCGCGGCGCTCGTGCGCGAGCGGACTGTGCTGGCGCAGGTGCTGCCGTGTGCGGCGGGGGCCTTCGCCGTCATGAACGGAACGCTGACGCTCATGGAGTTCGACGAGGCCCCGCCAACTGCCTATACAGAGGCGGTGTATTCGGGGAACCTGCTGGACGATCCGGCTGTGGTGAAGCGCGCGTACGCGGCATACGATCTGCTCAGGGCCGCCGCGCTGTCGCCGGAGGCGTCCCTGGCCCTGATCGAATCGGCGGCGGAGGACCACAGACGATGCGCAAGTACGACCTGAGCAACGCCAGTTGGCGCAGAAGCACCTTCAGTGACGGCAACGGCGGGGACTGCGTCGAGATCGCCTACGACTTCCTCGACGCCGCCCGCTGGCGCAAGAGCACCCACAGCGACGGCAACGGCGGTACCTGCGTCGAGGTAGCCGACGGAGTCCCCGGCGTCATCCCCGTCCGTGACAGCAAGGTGTCTGTTGGTGGGCCGGTGATCGTGGTCGGGGCCGGGGCCTGGACGGAGTTCATCGGCTCGCTGCTCTCCTAGGTCCCCGCGTCAGAGCGGGTTGATGCGGGCCTTGAGCAGGCAGAACTCATTGCCTTCGGGGTCTTCCAGGACATGCCACTGCTCGTCCCCCGTCTGCCCGATGTCGGCCCGGCGCGCACCGAGTGCCAGCAGGCGTTCGAGCTCGGCGGCCTGGTCACGGTCGGTGGGGTTGACGTCGATGTGCAGCCGGGACTTCCCCGGCTCGGGCTCGTCCCGGCGGCTGAAGAAGATCGTCGGGTGCGGGCCACCGAACCCTTCAGGCGTCCCGATCTCCGCCCATTGCCCTTCCTCGCTTTCGAGCACGACGAACCCCAGGACCTCGCACCAGAACCGCGCCAGCAGCTCAGGGTCACGACAACCGAGCACCAGCTCACCAATACGACACGCCACAACGGCCTCCAGCTGTGAAAACAACCTCGCGACCGTATCCGACGGGACGAGCACGGGCGAAGCGTTTTCAGGGCCGCTGCCCAGGGCGTGACTCCTGGCCCACCGAGACCAGCCCCGCCTCATAGGCCAGGATCACCAGCTGAACCCGGTCCCTCGCGTCCAGCTTGGTGAAGAGGCGGGTCAGGTAGGTCTTCGCCGTGGCCACGCTGATGCACAGCTCGGCCGCGATCTCCGTGTTCGACAGCCCCGAGCCGACCAGCGTCAGCACTTCGCGTTCCCGCTCCGTGATCCGCGTCAACTCCCGGCGTGTGCGGGCAAGTTCGGGGCGGGACGACGCGAAGTCGCGGATCAGACGCCGGGTCACGCTCGGGGCGATCAGAGCGTCACCGGCGGCCACGACCCGTACCGCGCCGATGATGTCGTCCAGGGCCATGTCCTTGACCAGGAACCCGGACGCGCCGGCGCGCAACGCGCCGTAGACGTGATCGTCGTCGTCGAAGGTGGTGAGGACGACGACCCGGGCCGACACCGAACCCACCGACCCCACCGCCCCCTCCGGCGAACCGGCCGTGATCCCGCGCGTGGCCTCGATTCCGTCCATCCCGGGCATGCGGATGTCCATCACCACGACGTCCGGGGCGAGTTGGGCCGTCAGCCGCACCGCCTCCGCGCCGTCGCTCGCCTCCCCGACGACCTCCACGTCGTCGAGGTCGGCCATCACCATCCGCAGTGCCGTACGGATGAGTTGCTGGTCGTCGGCGAGGAGAACGCGGACAGGGCTGCTCATCGGCCCGCCACCGCCGTCGGTACCGGAAGCCGGACGGCGACCCGGAAACCACCCTCGGGACGCGGCGCCGCCGTGAACTCCCCCTGCAACAGGGCCACTCGCTCCCGCATACCCGCCAACCCGAACCCCGTGTCGGTGGCGGTCCCGTGCCCCCGCCCGTCATCGGTCACCTCCAGCGCGAGTTCGTCGTCGCGGTAGTCGAGAGTGACCCGGCACGCACTCGTCCCCGCGTGCCGTACGACGTTGGTGACGGACTCCTGGATGATGCGGAACGCCGACAGGTCGATGTCGTACGGGAGTTGACGCGGCTCACCGCACCGCCGCACGTCGACCCGTACCCCGGCCGCCGTGGTCGTCGCGGCGAGCCGGTCGACGTCACCGAGACCCGCGGGCAGGACGGGAGCCTCGTCGGTCGCCCGCAGCGCGACGAGCATGCGGCGCAGCCCGGCCAACGTCTCCCGCCCCTCGTGCTCCACCGCCCGCATCGCCTCCCGCGCGGCCTCCGGCTGCGTCGTGGTGACCCGGGCCGCCGCGCCCGCCTGGAGGGCGATGATGCCGATGCTGTGCGCCACGGTGTCGTGCATCTCCCGTGCGATACGCAGCCGTTCGACGGCGACGGCCTGCGTCGCGGCCTGGGTGGTGAGCCGCTCGGTGTACACGCGGCTCTGCCGCACGGAGTTGCCGATCAGCCACGCGACGACGGCCGTGAGAGCGAGCGCCGACCAGCTCTGCCAGTCGCCCCGGCCGGTGTCGTGAGCGGCGGCGAGAGGCCGCCCGAGGCCGATCCGGGTGAACTCGTGCACGGGCAGCACAACGACCGCAAGAACAAGAGCGCACAGACTCCGCCGCCCCCCGACGCTCACCGCGACCCAGCCCACGCCGACAGCGATCGCGGCGAAGTGGACCAACCCGAAGGTCAGCCCGTCCAACCCGACCGTCACCCCGTACGTCCCCACCACCAACAACCCCAGCCCCCACAACGGACGCCGCCCCAACACCCCACACCCGCCCAGCGCGAGCACACTCCCCGAGACGACGAGCGCCCAACCACCGGGCGTAGGCGGAAAAGGGTCGGTGGGCATGAAGGGCAGCCGGAAGAAGGAGCGGATCGCGAACAGCGTGCCGTAGACCCAGAGCACCCCCGTCCAAACGCCCGGCGGTACACGTTTGAGCAGGGGTGACTGTTGAGTGACGGACATGCCGCGATCGTAGGAGCGGGCAGCGGACGGGGTCATCGGCCCGGAGATGTACGACCTGGGTCGACACCGGCGGGGTGGGTGACCGTCCTTCCTCCGTCCGGTTCCGGGGACGGTTCCGGGGTGCGGTCCGGTTCCGTCGCCTCCCACAGCACGTTGAACCGGTTGATCCGCTCCTCCACGTGCTCGCGCGTCAGCTTCAGTGTCGTCTTGGCCGGCATGACGTGGATGTCCGGCTCGGTCTCGTAACAGAGTTCGCCGTCGAAGACGATGAAGTCGTTCAACGAGTTCATCTGGGCCGTCGGTTCCAGCTGGGCCCGGACCGCGATACGCGCCTCGATCCCGAACTTGTGGTGCCGCTCGCAGAGTTGGCGGAGGCTGCCGGTGACCTCCGCCTCGTCGTCGACGAGGAACACCCGCCGGACCTGCACCCGCCGGGTCTTGATGGCCGTCTCCTGGGCGGCGAGATAGCGGCGTGCGGGCTCGCTCGACCAGAAGTCGCGGTCCACGGACGTGCTGGTGGCGAAGAGTGTCCGCTTGACGCACTTGGTGAGGTCGATCAGCCACTCGTGATTCTCGCCGGGGCAGTCCGCCGTGCCGTTGCCGAGGTTCTCCATCAGCAGCGCGAGGCGGCCCAACTCCTCCTCGGCGAAGGCCTTGACGATGTCCGCGCCCTGCTCGCCGACTTTCGTGTAGCCCAGCACCAGCCGGGTCACCTCGTCGGAGCGCAGCACCGAGCCGTCGACCTTGCTGTACAGCTCCGTCGCGGCGTTGATCTTGGCGAAGCTCTCGTCGACCGCTGCCCGCATCTCCGTGTGATGGCTGGACAGGCTGTCCTTCATGTCCCGGATACGCCGCTTCTGGCTCTCCTGGACGGCCTCCAGTCGCTCGCCGAAGTCCACGAGCAGTTGCACGATCAGGGTCGCGCTGCCGAGGACGATGGACATCGTCCACTGCCACAGGTCCCCGTTGTTCTCGTTCAGAACGTTGGTCACGAAGAAGGCGGCGCCTCCCGCTAAGATCGCGAACAGCGTCTTGAGGAACAGCTTTGATCTGCGCTGCACCTGGTCCTGTTGCGGTACGGACCGCAGTCCGCCCGACCCTGTTGTCGTCACTCCGTTCATGTGAACCTCTCCCCCGTCGGATGTGCGGTTCGTGCCGCCCCGTCAGCGCGTGCTCAGCGCCTGGTGCAGCAACGGGATGGCCTGTATGGCCAGTTGGTCCCGGATACGCTGGCGAAGGTTCTCCCATTGGCGGCTGAAGCCCGGTTCCCGCTCCAGTACGTCCCACAGGTGTCCCAGCGTGCGGTCCACGTGCGCGCGCGGCATCCACAGATGCAGCAGGTGATCCACGGCCGGTCGCAGCGCCAGGACCGCCGCGGGCCCGTCCGCCGCACCGAGCCGGCTGTTCTCCAGCATGTGCACCACCGTCGTCAAAAGCCAGTCGTGCAACGCGAGGTCTTCGCAGAGCCCCGCGACCGCGGTCGCCTCGATGCCTTCCGGCACTCTCAACTCCACTGTCCGCAGGCCGTCTTCGGCCAGCGTGAAGCGGTCCAGTGACGGTCCCTCGCTCTCCGGCGCCCGTCGTGCGGCCCAACGCAGTTGTGTACGGCGGGACTTGAAGGGTGCCTTGTGGTCGAGGAGGGGGTGGCGCACCAACTGCGCCAGTAGGCCCTCGGCGATCATCCCCAGGTCCAGTTCGCCGCGTCCGCCGCCGCGCAACACGCCCTCGGCGGTGGCCTGTTCGGGCAGTTTCCCGAACGGCTCGACCACCCCGGGGCGGACCAGGTAGTGCCCCCACGGCTGGCGTACGTCGGGTCCGGCGGACGGGGTGCTGAAGTAGGCGGTGGACTGGAGGACCCGGCCTTCGGTGAGCGCGGCGCGGGCGGCCACCGTACCGACGGCCCTGACCTTGGCGCCGTTCGAGGTGGGCAGCCGGCAGTCCACGCCCGTGAGGACCTCGGGCGAGAGGGCGTAGAGATTGGGCCGCTCGGAGACCCGGACCTGTTCGTCGGCGCGCAGCCGCAGGAGTTGGGCGGCGGTGCGGCCGTCCAGTGCCTGGAAGGACGGCAGCAGGCCGGTGCGCACCTCGCCGCAGGCGAGGACCGGACGCGGTGTCCTTCCCGGGGTCGCCACGTCAAGTCCCGTCGGGGAGTGCGGAGTTGGCGGGCTCCTCGTAGAAGACGTAGGTGGCGCGCTGGGCCACCGCCTCCGGTACCGCGACGCCCTCGCCCGCGGACCTCTTGGCGACCTGTTCGAGCGCGACGGAGTCCACGTCCACCTGGTCGAGGATGAGCCGCACGGCGTCCTCTACGGCGACGAAGCGGTTCGCCATCAGTGTGCAGGTGCGGTATGCGCTGAACGGGACCCGGGTGTCGCTGAGTTGGAGCAGCGGCGGCAGCCGGTCCCAGTCGCGCGGGAAGTCCCCGCCGGTCCACGGCTTCGGCACCAGCACCGGTTCGCCGAGGTGCCGTAGCAGACCCAGGCGGGCCAACTGCCATACGGCGGCCAGGAACGGGCAGGACCACAGGCGGCCCTTGTCCGTCTCGGACCACAGCTCGACGTCCATGAAGACCGAGTGGTTGCGGGCCGCGGTCTCGTGCGGCGGCTGCCAGGTGACAATCTCCGCAAGCGCGCTGCGAGTTGGGGCAGTACGCTCGCCGTTCGCGAGCCAGCCCGTCTGGCTGACCGGGGGGCGGGAACCGTGGCTGCCGGGCGGCGGCGACTCGACGAGGCGGTGCATGACGGACTCGGCCAGTTCGATCCGGTCGGCGACCGCGCACCCCGACTCGCGGGCGAGGTAGTCGATGACGAGGCCGGCCTTCTCGGCCTCTTCGAGGACCAGCGGGACGAGTTCGGCCGGGGTGGAGAAGCGGCTGAAGTAGTCGTCGATCAGGAAGCAGGTGCTGATGCGGGGGCGTTTGCCGCCGGTGCGGCGGGCGGCGGAGGCGCGGGCCGCGTCCACCCAGATCCGTACCTCGGCGAAGTGCTCGCGCAGCCGCTCGGGGCCCGCCTCGAAATCCTCCATGTAGAGGTGGCCCAGCTCCAGCGAGAGATGGGCCAGCGGCACGGACTGGGTGCGCGGGTCCGCGGCGGTCTCCCGGAAGACGGCCTCCGTCATGCCTCCTCCCAGTACTTGTCGTCGGTCAGCCGCGCGGCGAGGTCGCTCAGCGCCTGCCAGGTCTCCATGGTGGCGATCTGGCTGTCCAACACGTCCTCGTCGGTGATGAGTTGCTCCCGCCACTGGAGCACGGGCTCCAGCGGCACCGAGCCCAGCACCTGGCTGTAGCCGATGCCGTGGTGCGAGGCGAGATGCTTCAACTCGGTGTCGCACTGCTCCATCCACGCCGACTGGGTGGGCGTGGCCTGCGACCACAGCGCCGAGTCGGGATCGGGTACGGCGGCCCGTACGAAGCGGATCGCGCCGCGCAGCGCGTCCTCGTCGTGGCCGCGGGCGACGCCGCCGGCGATGATGCCGCGCTTGCCGTAGACGAGGCTGGCCGCGGCCTCCACGTGCTGCCGGGTCCAGCGGTGGAAGACCAGCCAGCGGGCCAGGACACCGCTCATCGCGCGCTGCGAGGTGGCCGCGAGGACCATGTCGACGGCGTAGCTGCGGCCGGCGCTGAGGTCGACGATGATCAGGTCGAACTCGCCGTTGAGGCGCAGGAGAAGGTCCACGCAGCGGCGCAGGTTGTCGCCGGAGGTGGCGAACTCGCCGCCGCTGAGGTCACCCGGCATGAGGATCAACCGGCCTGCTCCGGGCGGCTGGTTGCGCAGGACGCGGTGTTCGGTGTCCGCCCAGACGTCGATACGGACGGGCTCGCTGATCTCGCCTATCAGGTACGAGTGCAGTCCGCGGTCCTCGGCCGCCTGGCGGGCCTCGGGCACGTCGAAGACGGCCGAGGCGGTGGGCGAGCCGAAGTCGAAGTCCAGGTAGCAGACGTCGTCCCCCGTCAGGGCGCGCTGGTAGGCGAGGTTGGCGCTGGTGACGGAGCGGCCCGTGCCTCCCTTGTCGGAGGCCGCGAAGATCAGCACGGGTCACACTCCCTGGACCGCGGCGGCTTCGCGGGCCCGGGCGAGTGCGTCGAGCTGGCCCAGTACGTCGAGGGTCAACGAGTAGGCGGTGCCCGGCTGTTCGTCGACGAGCGTGCGGGCGCGGCGCAACTTGACCTCGATTCCCCTGAGTTGCATGCCGCGTTTTCCGTCGGCGTTGGGCGCCGGCGCCATCTGCTCGTTGCCCAGGAGGTGCGTGGACTCGCTGAGCAACGCCCGTGCCAGCTCGGTGAGTTCGAGGCTGCGGATCGGGGGCTGCGCGTACATGTTGTGGACCTGGACCATCACCTCGGTGACCCGCTCGGTGATGCTCCAGGACACCGGCCCCTCGGTGAGGGCGGTCTCCGGGTAGATGGCGTGCACGTTGTCCCACAGACCGGCGCCCTCGCCGTCGCCCATCCGGCGCCGCCACACATGGCCGAAGATGTCCTCGGCCAGCCTGAGCAGCCGGTCGTGCGCGGAGAGGTTGCGGGAGAGCGTGCACAACTGGACGGTGCGTTTGAGGAGTTGGGCGGAGAAGTCGCTCATCGTCCAGTCCATCGGCGGGCCGATGGTGCCGCCGCCCTGGAGGGGCAGGGTGACGCCGGGGTTGTGCAGCTGGATCATCGGGTCGTCGCGCGTCATCCGGCTGGTGATACGGCCGCGTTCGGCGAGGCGCTCCATGACGCGGACGGTGCGGGTCAGGTCGTCGTCGGTGGCCCGGCGGCGCATCAGGTCGTGCACGAGGATCGCGGCGACCGAGAGCGAGAAGTACTCGGACTCCAGCCGCTGTCCCGTCGTACGCCAGGGGATGTCCTCCAGGGGCCAGCGGTCGCCGTCGAAGCGGGCGATGCGCGACCAGTACTGCTGCGTGATCTCCCAGCGCAGTCGTAACGCCTCGGCGAGCTTCTGCTGTTCGGCGTTGAGCAGGCCCAGGGTCAGGGTGCGGTCGGAGAACAGGTCCTGGATGCCGTCGAGCGCGACCACCGTGAAGTAGAGGTACGGCACCGGGTTGGCGACGCCGACGGGCTGCGCCCCGATGGTCTCCTCGGTCTCCACCTCGGGCGCGTCCCGCACCAGACTCCAGGCCCAGCCGCACTCGAAGAGCTGGCTCTCGTCCTTGAGTGCCTCCTGGACATCGAGGCCGAGGATGAAGCTCTCGATGATAGCGGCACGCAGCGGCCGGAACCGCCGCTGGAACTGCTCCAGCACCTGCCGCGTCGACAACTGCCCCTGGCCCAGGAGCTCGCAGAGCGTCTGGCCCTGGGAGGAGTCGGTGTCGTAGACGTTGACCGTGAACGACCGCAGCAGACTCACCATGGCGGCGGTGAGCCGGTTGCTGGTCGCGGCCTTCAGCTCTTTGATCGTCTCCTGCATGTCGCCGCGGCGGGTCTTGGACTCGTAGACCTTGAGGAAGCCGAGCAGGGCGAGACAGAGGGTGATCGACATCGAGAACGAGTCGGTGACGCCGAGTTGGCGCTGCTCCTCGGTGAGGTCCTGCTCCTTGTCCCGGGACTGGAAGTAGTAACCGCCCGCGAACGTGGGCCGCTTGTCGTCGGTGTGGGTGCGCATGAACTCGACCGCGGCCGTGACGAGGTTGGCCGGGATCTCCAGCCGACCGCCGGCCCGCTTCAGCGTCTGCTGTACGTCGGTCAGCGTGGTGTCGGGGTCGTCCAGCCGGAACGAGGGCAGCTCGGTCGCCGGATACAGCAGGCAGAGCAGCCGCTCCGCGTCGGCGACGCTGCTCTCACCGCCCCATTTTCCCCACGCCCACTCCCCTCCGTCGAAGGAGTGGCGGGCGATCGCCTGCCAGATGTCCAGCAGGTGCTGCCGCGGCTTGATCTCCATTCCATGCCCCTCACACAGACCGCACTGCCCTCAGCCGAGGAATATCCCTCTTCTGTTGTGAAGACTCACCGGTGGACCGCCCTGTCAGCGCATCGGAACCTGTGCGTCCGAATTTCCGCGCCAGCCATAGGAGAGGATCATTCCGGAATATCCGTCCCGCACCGTGGCCTCGGTTTCCAGGCGGTGCACCTTGAGCCCGTCCGCGAATGCTTCAAGACTCTCCCACACCTCGTTCTCCCCCACGTCGCACGCGGGGAAAAACTGCTCACCCGTGTGATAACCCTTGGAGTGTTCCATAAAAGCGGCGGCAAAAGGGGCCCCGGGGGCCAGGGAGCGCATGAAACGCTCCACACCCAGGGTGAACTCCTGATAGGAGGAGGTCATCGACTCGGCGACGAAGAACATCGTCCCCACGGACCACCGACCGGCGAACCGCTCAAGATCGAAGATATCGCCCTGCTGGACCTTGACGACCCTGCGGAATCTCTCGCGGGGGTCGGCGTCGAGGGCGTCGTACTCCTCGTTCCCGCGCAGGGCGTCCCAGAACTGGTCCCAGTTCTTCGCGTACGAGTCGACCTGGCTCGCCAGGTAGGCCACGTTCGCGGGCGAGCGCTCGTAGAGGGTGATCTCGTCGCACCACGGCAGCATGGACAGCGCGGGATAGAGATTGGCGCCGGCGCCCACGTCGATGCCGTACACCGGGCCGACGCCCGGATTCCGGAAATGGCCCGCGAAATGATCCCGGAGAATGGGCAGGATCTCGGCGTCCTCCGCTTGCAGGTCACGGTAGTTGTGATCCACATATGCGATCGAATCGAACGCGCTCCAGGCGACTTCCGCGTTTTTCACCAGCCCAAATTACATCATCCCGGGCGCGACGTACACCTCGACGTCAATTTCGTAGGGCAATCTACGCCAACTCACAGCTGCCGCCGGGGCGCACAGGGGGCGCATCGTCGCGAATTCGCTCATGCGACCTGATTCGGCCTTGAACTGCCGGATTGCCCCACTCAAGATGTTCGGAACCCTGTCGAACAAACCAAAAAGGAAGATCGTTCGCGTCTCACCCGTACCACCCGTACGAGTGGCAACACGCACTTGGCCCTCTTCCAGCAGGAGGCAGTATGACGGTTTTTCCGGAGGAACGTTTCCCTTCTCGCGGTCACCGCACTGAACAGGCGTTCTTCGCCGACCGCGACGACCGGCCACTGACCCTGAGGGGCATCACCGAGGCCGATCTGCCCGAGCTCCTGCGCGTGGACAGGGAGGCCTTCCCCGAGGAGCCGTACCCCGCCTTCGTGCTCCGGCAGTTCTGCGACATCCTCGGCGACCGCATCCTCGTCCTTGACGACGGCGAAGGCATCCTCGGCTACATCCTCTTCGTCAACACCTCGGACGGCTACGTGAGTTGGATCATGAGCCTTGCCGTCACGCCCCACCAGCAGGGCCAGGGGCTGGGCCGGCGCCTGATGGTCGAGGCCCTGCGCCGGCTGCGCACGGAGAGCGTCCACCAGGTCCGCCTGACCGTGGAACCGACGAACGCCGCCGCGATCATGCTGTACCGCTCGCTGGGGTTCTCGTCCGAGCGGGGAGTGCTCAAGGACTACTTCGGGCCGGGCGAGCACCGCCTCCTCATGACACTCGCCCTGTGACCGTAGTGCCGGGCCAGCGCGCGGAACGCCTCCTTCGGTTCCCAGTGCCAGGGTGAACTCGGGTCGTACGGGCGGTCCTTGACGGTCCTGGTGATGGAGTAACTCGCCATGTCGAGGTCGTGGCGGGGGTCGTGGGCGCGGTGCGGCGCGTCCGGGGTGACGAACTCGAAGGCCATCGCGCCGTAGAGGTTCATCGACTCGAAGACCTCCAACAGGTCGACCACGTACGCCGCTTGGGTGTGCTCGCTGCGGATCAGGTGGCCCTTGATCTCCTCCGGGTCCTTGTCGTAGTCGACGACGTTCCAGCCCATGCCGGCGGTCTTCTCGGCGCCCTTGTACGCGCAGGTGCCGAACTCGGTGATGGTGACGGGCTTGCCCCAGCGCTGATAGGCGCTCAACTCCCGTACATACTCGTCTGGTTGGCGGAAGTAGGAGTAGTAGTCGATGCCCACGATGTCGAAGAGGTCCCAGTCGACCTCGTCGTCCTGGGCGGCGGCGTAGCTGAGGTTGCCGTGGAAGACCGAACGGCCCGTCGCCGCCGCCTTCTTGGTGAAGGCGTTCAGCCTGCGCTGCATCTTGGCCGGATCGAACGTGCCGTTCAAGATGTTCTGGACGCGGTCCAGGACCGTCGCGCCGGGCACGATCCCGGGTACGAACAGCCAGAACTCGCAGCCCACACTGAGGTCGACGCTCGCGCCCTGACGCCGGAGGCGTTCCGCGAACCGGCCCGTCTCCGCGAGGTGTTCGAGGATGTCCCGCTCCGGGACGTCGGCGAGGGTGGGCTGGAGCCAGATGTGCAGGCCCAGTTCGGCGGCCTCGGCGGCCGTCGCGTTGAGGCGGTCGACACCGTCGCCGGTGACGTCGACCGTGTCGGCGTGCAGCTCGTCGCGGATCGCGCGGAGGTCGGCGCGCATCCGGCGCGGGTTCCAGGCGGTGGCGGGGGTCTCGCCCTCGCCGACCGTGTAGACGACGCCGTGGTGGCGCAGGCCGGGGCGGCGGCCATGTGTCGGGTGCGGTCGCGTCCGCGGTCGCGCCGTCGCCTGCCCTGACGGCAGCAGCGCGCCCGCCGCTCCGAGGGCCAGCGCCCCCGTCAGGAACTGGCCCCGAGTGATCCCCTGTGAGTTCGCCATGCGCCCACTGTGCCGAGCGCGGGCCCGTCGCGGTGTCCGCCGATGGTCTAAGGCGGCGCAACCAAGGAATGACGCACTGCGTCGGTCAATGGAGAGATCGTTGACGGAGATCGACCGATCGTCGACGGATACCGAACAAAGGAGAGCACGATCTCAGGCTCCGAACAGTCCCCTACGACCCCTACGACCACCCGCCGCACCCTGCTCACCGCAAGTGCCGCCACCGCCGCGACTCTTCTCGCCGGTGCCTCCTCGGCCCAGGCGACAGACGGCACCGGCACCGACGTCACGACGGGCCTGCGCGCCCTTGAGGAGCAACACAGCGCCCGTGTGGGCGTGTTCGCGCATCACCTCGGTACGAAGAAGACCGTCGTGCACCGTGCCGACGAACTCTTCCCGATGTGCTCGGCGTTCAAGACACTCGCCGCCGCGGCCGTCCTGCGGGACCTGGACCGGCACGGCGAGGTTCTCTACAAGGTCGTGCACTACACGGAGGCCGATCTGGTCGACGGTTCCAACCAGACCCGGGCGCATCTGGCCGACGGCATGACGGTCGAGCAACTCGCCGACGTGGCGATCCGCTACAGCGACAATGGCGCCGGCAACCTGATCCTGCGCGAACTCGGCGGCCCCACCGCCGTCACCCGCTTCGCCCGTTCCCTGGGCGATCGGGTCACCCGGCTCGACCGCTGGGAGACCGAGCTGAACTCGGCCGAGCCGGACCGGATCACCGACACCACCAGCCCGCGCGCGATCGCCGGCCTGTACGGCAAACTCGTCCTCGGCGACGCCCTGCGCCGCCCCGACCGCGACCGGCTCACCGCCTGGCTGCTCAACAACACGACGAGCGCCGCCCGCTTCCGCGCCGGACTCCCCGCGACCTGGACGATCGCCGACAAGACGGGCAGCGGCGCCTACGGCACCGCCAACGACGTCGGCATCGCCTGGACGGAATCCGGTGACCCGGTCGTCCTCGCGGTCCTGACGACCAAGCCGACGCTGCCCGACGCCCCGTACGACAACCAACTGGTCGCGGAAACAGCCAAGTTGGTGGCGGAAGCGGTCAGCTAGTACGGAGCCAATACCACCGCTGGCGCGGGAAGTACTGCCTCGGCGTCACCCCGACCACCCGGTGGAACGCCGCCGTGAAGGAACTCGCCGAGGCGTACCCCACCCGCCGTGCCACGGCTTCCACCGGCAGGCCCTCGGCGAGGAACGGCAACGCGGCCTGCATCCGCAGCCGTTCCCGCCACTGGCCGAACCCGAGGCCCGTCTCCGCGACGAAGAGACGGGCCAACGTCCGGGCGCTTGCGCCGACTTGACCGCCATGCTCCGCCAGGGTCCGCCCGTCCGCCGGGTGGGCCCGGAGCACCTCGGCCACCGACCGCGCCCGGGGATCGCGCAGTTGGGGCACGGACACGCTGGTCACCGGTACCGGACGCAGCTCGTCGAGGAGCACCAGTTCGGCACGCGCGCGGGCGTCCGGTGTCAGGTCCGTGTGGTCCAAGTGTTCGACGAGCGCCCGGAGAAGCGGGGTGACCGCGACGACCGTAGGGTCCCGCCAGTCGATGTGCGGGCAGCTCACCGGGTCGACGTACGCACTCCGCATGACGGCATCACCCTCGGACTCCGTCGCGTGCGGAACGTCCGCCGGAATCCACAGGGCCAGCGACGGCGGCAGCAGCCACGTCCCGTGTTCACTCCGGATGCGCAGCAACCCGCGCTCGGAACAGGCGAGTTGATGGACTGGATGCCAGTGTGTACCGAAGGCCGTCCCGCGCGGCATGGCGAACTGGCCAACGAAGATCGCCGTGTCGAACACGCGGCCCCCGCCACCCCCGTGCCGCCCGCGCTGTCCGTTCTGCGACATGACACGGCAGCCTAGCCCGTGGCGGACAACCACCCGCCCCGCCTAGCGTCGACGTATGCCGATGAACCGAGCCCACCGCAAGCTGTGCAGCTCCGAGGGATGGGCGCAGACGACGAAGGACCGCATCCTCCCCTGGGCCCTCGAACACGTCGAACTCGGCGCGGACGTACTGGAGATCGGCCCCGGCTACGGCGCCAACCTCCGTGTCCTCGTCGAGCAGGTCGAGCACCTCACCGCCGCCGAGATCGACACCGAGACCGCACGGCTGCTCCAGTCCCAGTGGGGCAACCGGGCCACCGTGCTCCACGCGGACGGTGCCGAACTACCGTTGCCCGACGCGTCGTTCGACTCCGTCGTCTGCTTCACGATGCTGCACCACGTGCCCACGACCGATCACCAGGACCGCATCTTCGCCGAGGCGTTCCGCGTGCTGCGGCCCGGCGGCACATTCGCGGGCAGCGACAGCCAACCCAGCTTCCGTTTCCGGGTGTTGCACCTCCGGGACACGATGAACACCCTCGATCCGGCGACGCTCCCGGCCCGGCTGGAGCGGGCCGGTTTCACGGACGCGACGGTCGACCTGCACCCGGAGAGCGGCGGCCTACGCTTCCGGGCCCGCCGCGCCTGACACCGGCCCGAACCCCGCTACGTACCGCCGCTGCCACGGCGTCTCCACCGCGTGCCGGTCGTAGTGGGCGCGGACGTAGCCGACCGCCTCCCCCGGCGGCACCCCGTCGAGGACCGCGAGGCAGGCGAGTGCCGTGCCGGTGCGTCCCCGGCCGCCGCCGCAGGCGAGCTCGACGCGCTCGGTGAGCGACCGCTGCCAGGCCTCCGTCAGGACGGCGCGCGCCTCGACGCGGTCGGCGGGCAGCCGGAAGTCCGGCCAGCGCAACCACCGTGCCGGCCAAGGGACTTCGGGCGGTCGCCTCCCGAGCAGATACACGCCGTACGTCGGGACCGAGCTGTCGGCCGGAAGCGGTCGGCGCAGGCCGCGGCCCCGGACCAGGCGGCCGGAGGGCAGCCGTAGGACGCCGGTGGCGGTCGGGTTCCAGGGCTCGGTCATGCGGCCAGCGTAGAGATGACGGGACGCTCGCCGCCCCCAAAGGTCAGCCCACTCCCCGTGACTCCTGGGCCGCGCGCGCCTCGATGCCGTGGAAGTGGTCCGCCATCGCGTGCTGCGCGCCCTCGACATCGCGGGCGCGCAGTGCGGTGACGATGTCGCGGTGGCGGCGGACGGTGAGTCCGGGGGCCGGGTCGTCGGTCCAGCCGCGGGCGCCGGCGACGCGGCGGAACACCGTCCAGAAGGCGCCGAGGAGTTGGGGGACGAGTTCGTTGCCGAGTGAGGCGTAGAGCAACTCGTGGAATTCGCGGTCGAGTTCGGGGAAGGGGCGGCCGGCGCGGCCCGCCTCCTCCATCCGGTTCACCACCGCTTCCAGTCTGTCCAGTTCTGGTTCGGTGACGGTGGCGGCGACCCGATGAATCAGGCCTTCCTCCAGCACCTCGCGCACCTGGAGGATCTCGGCCAGCGCGTCCGCGTCGTCCTCGTGGCGGGCGAGGGTGCGGAAGGTGAGGCCGTCGACGAGCGGGGTCAGCGAGGCGCGGCCGACGTAGGTGCCGTAGCCGTGTCTGATCTCGACGATGTCCAGGGCCTGGAGCGCCTTGAGGGCCTCGCGGACGGAGTTCCTGCTGATGCCGAGGGCTTCCATCAGCTCGGCCTCGGTGGGCAGCGGCGCACCGGGCGGGAGTCTGCGGTCGAGGATCAGCTGGACGACCTCGCGCTGTATCCGACTGTTCCTCGGCTCCCCGGACATGCGCGCATCGTAGCCGCATCAGAAGTCCCACGTCCCATGTCTGACCTCGGCCGGATCGGAGAGGGCGTCAACTTGCGCCATTCACGGGCGTTTTCGCACGCCTCTTCAAACTGCCATTGGTCCGACCTCTGACGGCTACGCCATTCGTGTGCGATGCCTTGACCGCCCCCACGGCCGCTCTTATGGTCGCGCTGACCGCAGGACGTAGGACGTCGTACCTCCTGGAGTAACCATGCGCGAAGACGTGACCCAGAACGTGCCCGCGCTGCACCGCCGGGCGTTCCTGAAGTACTCCGGCGCGCTGGGCGCGGCCGCCGCGATCTCCTCGTCCCTGACGGCCTGTTCGTCGGGGCCGCAGTCGACGAACGACACCGGCGGCGGGGGCACCGGAAAGAACCGGACGCTGACCGCGGTGATCGGCTACGGCAACGACGGCAGCTGGGATCCGACGCAGACGGCGTCGGCGTTCGCCATGGCCGGCAACAACCACATCTACGAGGGGCTGATCGACACCGACCCGATCACCCGCGCGCCCTACCCGGCGCTGGCGACCGCCGTGCCGAAGGACACCGGCGGCACCTCGTGGAAGTTCACGCTGCGGGCGGGCGCCACGTTCCACGACGGGCAGCCGGTCACCGCCGACGACGTCGTCTTCGTCTTCGACCGCATCCTCGACCCGAAGACGACGACGCTCGCGCAGGGCTTCTTCGCCAGTTGGCTGAAGGAGGTCCGGAAGATCGACGCGCGGAACGTCGAGCTGGTCCTCAAGTTCCCTTTCCCTGACGGGATTTCACGCCTCACTCTCGCGAAGATCATGCCGAAGCACATCTTCTCGAAGCCCGGTGCCTGGGACGACGCGATCCAGGGCAAGGCGGTCGGCTCGGGGCCGTACCGGCAGACCGCGCACCACCCCAAGTCGAACACGACCTTCGCCGCGTTCACCGGCTACAACGGCCCGCGCCCGCCCGCCTTCAAGACCATGAACTGGCTGACGATCGTGGACGCGGCACCGCGCGTCGCCAAGATCTCCGGGTCGAGCGCGGGCGCGCAGATCGCCGACAACATCCCCTACGCCAACATCCAGCGGCTGCGCGGCGGCGGGATGACGGTCGCGGGCGGCGCCGGGATGAACAACCTGTTCCTGATGTTCAACACGCGGCACAAGCCCTTCGACGACGTACGGGTGCGCCAGGCGCTGCACTACGCGATCGACACCGGCAAGATGGTCCAAGTCGCCCTGCGGGGGCACGGAAAGCCGTCCTCGTCGTTCCTCGACACGGGCAACCCCGCCTACCGGCGCGCGAAGACGGTCTACGACTACGACCCCGACAAGGCGAAGGCACTGCTGAAGGCCGCCGGGGTCAGCGGGCTGAAGATCAACATCCTTGCGGTGAACGTGAGTTGGATCGTCGACTGCCTGCCGACCATCAAGGCGTCCTGGGACGCGATCGGCGTCAGGACGACCCTCTCCCCGCAGGAGACCACGGCCGTCTTCACCAAGATGGACCAGAAGCAGGACTACCAGGTCGTCGCCGCAGCCTCCAACCCCAACCAGTTCGGCATCGACGCGGACCTGATCATGCACTACAACTACGGCCCCCAGAACCTCTGGATGGGCTACGCCCGTTGGGCCGGAAACTCCGTCGCCAAACAGCTCTTCAAGGACATGGACCAGGCGACGCGGGAACCGGACGCGGCGAAGAAGAAGACGATGATCCAGGACTACATCGACACCGTCGCCGAACAGGCCGTGCTCTACCCGGTCGTCCACAACGAGCTGATGACCGCCTGGGACCCGCAGAAGCTGACAGGGATAAGGGCACAGCCCTACCCCGGCATCAACGTCCTCCAGGCCAAGTGGGTCTAGCCGTACAGGAGTTGGCCCATGGTCACCGTCGTCAGGATTCTGGCCCGCCGTATCGTCCTGCTCGTGCCGCTGATGCTCGGCATCGTGCTGTTCGTGTTCGTGGTGATGCGCTTCTCGGACGTCGACCCGGCGTCCGCGTTCTTCCAGGGCGCCAACCCGACCCCGCAACAACTGCACGACTTCCGCGAGCGGAACGGCCTGCTCGATCCCCTGCCCCTCCGCTACGTCCATTTCGTGGGCGCCCTCCTCCACGGCGACCTGGGCACCAGCGCGCTGACCCGGGCACCGGTCGTCGAGCAGGTCACCACCGCGCTGCCGCTCACCCTCCAACTCACTTTCCTGGGACTGGTGATCGCGGTGGTGCTGTCGCTGCTCGGCGGGGTGACGGCGGCCATCTACCGTGACCGGCTGCCCGACCAGATCATCCGGGTCGTGTCGCTGACCGGGGTCGCCGCGCCCGGCTTCTGGCTGGCGCTGCTGATGATCCAGTACCTGGCCGTCGACCAGGGCTGGTTCCCGACCGGCGGCTACATCAACCCGGCGGACTCCCTCACCGGTTGGCTCAAGACGATGGCCCTCCCGGCGCTGGCGCTCTCACTCCCGGTGGCGGCCCAACTCACACGCATCGTACGGACGTCGGTGGTCGAGGAGCTGGACAAGGACTACGTCCGGACGGCGATCGGCAGCGGTCTGCCACCACGGGTCGTGGTCGGCCGGAACGTGCTCCGCAACGCCCTCATGAACCCACTGACCGTGCTGGGCCTGCGCGTTGGATACCTGCTCGGCGGTGCGGTCGTCATCGAGACCATCTTCTCCCTCCCCGGGATGGGCAAGTTGATGATCGACGCCGTGCAGAACGGCGACCCGGCCGTCGTCCAGGGCGTGGTGCTCACGACGGCGACCGGGTTCGTCGTCGTGAACCTCGTCATCGACATCCTCTATCTGCTGGTCAACCCGCGCCTGAGGGATGCCTCCTGATGTTCGCTCAGTTCCCCCAGTTCCCCCGGTTCTCCCGCAAGGGCCTCGCCGAGACCCTGTCCCGACCCGGCATCCGGCTGCGCGGCCGGCACCGGCTGCCGCTGCTGTCGAAGGTCGCGGTGTGCTTCCTGGCGGTCGTGGTGCTGGTGGCGTTGCTCGCGCCGCTCATCGCCCCGCACGACCCGCTGGACCAGCAACTGCCCGTCGACGGCACCGGGCACCCGTCCGCCGACCACTGGATGGGCCAGGACAGCCTGGGTCGGGACATCCTCAGCAGGCTGATGTACGGCGCCCGTTGGTCCCTCGCGATCGGGCTCGGGGCGACCGCGCTGGCCCTCGTCGTCGGCGCGCTGATCGGCGCGGTCGCCGCGACCTCCCGCAAGGGCGTCGACGAGACGCTGATGCGCTGCCTGGACGTGGTGATGGCGTTCCCCGGCATCGCGCTGGCGGCCGTACTGGTAGCGGTGTTCGGCGGCGGGATCACCGTGCTGATCTGCGCGATCGCGTTCCTGTTCACCCCGCCGGTGGCAAGGGTCGTACGGGCCAACGTACTTGACCAGTACGGCGAGGACTACGTGACCGCCGAGCGGGTGATCGGCGCCCGCACCCCGCACATCGTGATCCGGCACGTGGCCGTCAACTGCGCTGCTCCGATCCTGGTGTTCTGCACGGTGCAGGTCGCCGAGGCGATCGTCTTCGAGGCGTCGCTGTCCTTCATCGGGGCGGGCGTAAGGCCCCCGGACCCGTCCTGGGGCAGTGTCATCGCGGACGGCAAGAACATGGTGCTGACCGGGGGTTGGTGGGCGACGGTCTTCCCCGGCCTGCTGATGCTGGTCACGGTCCTCTCGCTGAACATACTGTCCGAGGGAGTCTCCGACGCGTGGGCGGCCCCGGCCCCGCGCGAGGTCGACGTACGACACGACGAGGACCCGCTGGACGCGCCCGAGCCCGGCTGCGGCGAGGTGCTCCCGCTCCCCGGCCTGACGGAGGCGGCGCTACGACTCCGGTCCCGCGCACGGCCGTTGCCCGACCCGGACGGCCAACCGGTCCTGGCGGTCGAGAACTTGGCGATCGGCTTCGAGGGCCGGCACCACGGCGTGGACATCGTCGACGGCATCAGTTTCGAGGTGCGGGCGGGTGAAGTCCTGGGCCTGGTGGGCGAGTCGGGCTGCGGCAAGTCGCTGACGGCGCTCGCGGTGATGGGCCTGGAGCCGAAGGGCGCGCGGGTTCGGGGCCATGTCCGTTTCAACCAGCGGCAGTTGGTGGGCGAGCCGATGAGAGCCCGCCGCAAACTGCTGGGCCACGAGATGGCGATGGTGTACCAGGACGCGCTGTCGTCCCTGAACCCGGCGATGACGATCCGCGCCCAGCTCAAGCAGGTGATACGGCGTGGAGGGCACCGTGGGGCGGGCGAGTTGCTGACGATGGTCGGCCTCGACCCGGACCGCACCCTGCGCAGCTACCCGCACGAACTCTCCGGCGGGCAGCGCCAACGCGTCCTGATCGCCATGGCGTTGTCCCGCGACCCGAAACTGATCGTCGCCGACGAACCGACGACCGCCCTGGATGTCACCGTGCAGGCGCAGGTCATAGAGCTACTGCTGCGCCTGCGCGAGGAGTTGGGCTTCGCGCTGATCCTCGTCTCGCACGACCTCGCGCTGATCGCCGACGTCACCGACCGGGTGGTGGTGATGTACGGCGGCCAGATCGTCGAGACGGGCGTGACCGCCGACCTGGTGGAGTCACCGGCCCACCACTACACGCGCGGCCTGCTGGGCAGCGTGCTGTCCCTGGAGTCGGCGGCCGAGCGGATGACCCAGATCAAGGGCGTCGTCCCCTCCCCCGCCGACTTCCCGGCCGGCTGCCGCTTCGCGGACCGCTGCCCGCTGGCGAGCGACCTGTGCCGTATGACGGCGCCGGGGCTGGTGGGCCCGCGTACGCACGCGGCGGCGTGCCACCATCCCGCGGTCGACCTGGTTTCGACGGAGAGGGGGGCGGTCACGTGAGCGGTGCGGGTGGGTTGTGGGGCGGGATGGGGGTGGGTGGTTTGGGTTGTGTGCGGGGTGCGGGTGGGTTGGGGGTGGGTGGTTTGGGTTGTGTGCGGGGTGCGGGTGGGTTGGGGGTGGGTGGTTTGGGTTGTGTGCGGGGTGCGGGTGGGTTGGGGCTGGTCGCGCAGTTCCCCGCGCCCCTTAGGGGGTTGGGGTGGGGCGGGGTGAAGAGTGCGGGTGTCGAGCGGAGGGTGGTCAAGTGAGCGGTGCACTGGTCGAGTTGGCGGATGCCCATGTCGTGCACAAGGCGCGCAGCGGTGGGCTGTTCAGCCGCGATCGGGTCTATGCCCTGACCGGCGCCGATCTCACCATCGCGGCCGGCGAGACGGTCGGCGTGGTCGGCGAGTCGGGCTGCGGAAAGTCCACGCTGGCCAAAGTGTTGGTGGGCGTACAGCGGCCGACGTCCGGCACGGTGTCCTTCCGGGGCCGGGACCTGTGGTCGATGCCGGAGGGCGAACGCCGGGCGGCCGTCGGCACGGGCATCGGCATGATCTTCCAGGACCCGTCGACCGCGCTGAACCGACGTCTGACGATTCGGCAGATACTGCGGGACCCGCTGGACGTGCATCGACGCGGGACGAGGGCCGAACGGGATGACCGGGTAAGGGAGTTGATGTCACTGGTCGGCCTCCCGCGCGCGCTCGCGGACGGCCTCCCCGGGCAGCTCTCGGGCGGCCAGCGCCAACGAGTCGCGATCGCAAGGGCGTTGGCGCTGGACCCCGACCTGGTGGTGGCCGACGAACCGACCAGCGCGCTGGACGTATCGGTCCGGGCCCAGATCCTCAACCTCCTCCTCGACCTGAAGGAACGGCTGGGCCTGGCCCTGGTGTTCGTGTCCCACGACATCCAGACGGTACGGCGGATGAGCGACCGTGTGATCACCATGTACCTGGGCCGGATCGTCGAGGAGACCCCGGCCGACCAGGTGACCGACCGGGCGCGGCACCCGTACACCCGCGCCCTGTTCTCGGCGACACCCGGGCTGCTCCACCCCATCGACCCGATCCCGCTGATCGGACCGGTTCCGTCGGCGACGCGACCGCCGAGCGGCTGCCCGTTCCGCACCCGCTGCTGGAAGGCGGACGAGGTGTGCGCATCCGCCATGCCGGACTTTTCGCCCGCGTCGACGCCGGAACATCGCTACCGCTGCCACCATCCTGTGGAGGAGGACCTGTCGACCCGAGACCTCGTTCGCCAAAGCCGCCCCCTGGAGCCTTCATGACCTTCCCCGCCCCGCTCACCGGTGTCGTACCGCCCGTCTGCACGCCCCTGACACCGGACCGCGAGGTGGACGTCCGTTCGCTTCTCAGGCTTGTCGATCATCTGGTCGAGGCGGGGGTGCACGGGCTGTTTCTGCTCGGGTCGACGTCGGAGGCGGCGTATCTGACGGACCGGCAGCGGAGGTATGTCGTCGAGTCGGTGGTGGCTCATGTCGGCGGCCAACTCCCGGTGCTGGCAGGGGCGATCGACATGACCACGCCTCGGGTTCTGGACCATGTGGCCGCCGTGACGGACGCGGGTGCGGACGCGGTCGTAGTGACCGCGCCCTTCTACACGCGCACCCATCCCGCCGAGATCGCCCGCCACTACCGCCTCATCGCCGCCGCGTCGTCGGTCCCTGTGGTCGCCTACGACCTTCCCGCCTCCGTCCATACGAAGTTGCCGTCCGACCTCGTCCTCGAACTCGCCGCCGAGGGGGTTCTGGCCGGGCTCAAGGACTCCAGCGGAGATCTTGGGGGCTTTCGTACGGTGGTGACCGGCGCGCGTGTCCATCCGGACATCACCGGGTTCAGTGTCCTCACCGGTTCCGAACTGTTCGTCGACTCCGCGTTGGCGCTGGGCGCGGACGGGGCGGTGCCCGGTCTCGCCAACGTCGATCCGCACGGGTACGTCCGTCTCGACGCGCTGTGCCGGGCCGGCGACTGGTCGCGCGCGCGGGCCGAGCAGGAACGGCTGTGCGCGTTGTTCGGGCTGGTGGGTGTCGGTGATCCGGCGCGGATGGGAGGCAGTTCGTCGGCGCTGGGGGCGTTCAAGGCGGCGCTGCATCTGCGGGGCGTGATCGAGTGCGCGGCGACTGCGGAGCCTCAGGTGTCGTTGTCGGCGGGTGAGGTGGAGCGGGTGGGGAAGTTCTTGGCGGGGGCGGGGTTGTTGTGACCGCCGGGGGCTCCGTTCCCAAGCAGTCGCCGCAGCACAGTCCGAGCCCGATCGGTTTTCTGCGCTACTCCGTGGCGACCCCTCTGTGTTCGACCCACGTCTGGCATGCGTCGGCCATGGCCTTCAACCAGTCCACGTCGGGCTTCCGGCCGGCAGCGGCCCGGTACATCCGCAGGTTGGCGGCGGCGAAAGCATCGACCGCCTGCGGGGCCGCCTCACGCCATGCGGGCAACCGCTCCGCCCACTTCTCGGCACTGCCCGGGGTGTGCCCGGCCGCAACAAGCTGGAGGACCAGGAGGGCAGGATCGATGAACCCCGCGCCTCGGGTCGGCCATGCCCAGTCCACGGCCCACACTCGCCGGTTCACCATGATGAAGTTGCTTGGATTGATGTCCGTGTGGAGAAGCGAGTCGCCCCGGAACAACTCGGCCTCAGAGCTGTCCGAGGCGAACCGGTCCCACCGCGTCTCGGTCCAGTCCTGGGCGATCCGGGGGAGGGACAACCGACCGATCTCGCCGATCGCATCAATCACCAGGGCCAGGTCAGTCGAGTCCGGCGCGAAGTCGGACGACCGGCCGTCGACTACTTCGAAGCCCAGGACCAACCAGTCTTCGACTTCCACGTCCCACAGCAGGTGCGGGGAGATGTGCCCGAGGTAGGCGTTGATCCGCCTTTCCCTGATGAGGGACTCCCGCCGGCCACCCGACCGGTTGCGCATGGCCTTGACGAAGAAGGGACCCCTGGCACAGTCGGCCAAGGCCGTCAGGTCCGAGCTGAAGCCGCGCTCGGTCCGGTGGATCCCAGCCACGGGGCCCGTGTGCTCCTCGATCAGGGGGAGGATCGCGGATTCGGGGAGATCGGTGTCCATGGTCCGTTCAGTTCCTCGGGGTGCACTCACTTCCGGGTGTCCCCGGAGAGCACTCGTCGTCGGTGTCGGGAGTACAGGATCGGGCGTCGTCATTGTCCGGGCCGCAGGGGCTGTCGGGGGCACAGCTGCGAGAGCCGCCGAAGTTGCGCCCCGCTCGGATGGTCGCGTTGGCCTGTGCGATCTCGGGGCCGCTGAGGATAGCGCCCAGGGGCGCATCCTGGACGTTTCCCACGTTCAGCCAGGTGGAGAACACGCACGGCGACACCAAGCCGTTCGGACCGACGGACGCGCGCCCGTCCCCGCATCGCCCGCAGAGTCCGTCCGTGCACGGCTCTTGCCCGTTCGCCGCGCGCCCGAAGGGCCGGACGTGATCGACACGAACGTTACGCACGCCCAGGGCCGCCAGCTCCCGCTTCGCCTCCTCTCCGGTGTCAGACGGGGCGGAGACGATCACAGACACACGGATCGGGATGTTGTGCGTCACCGCCTTCACGATGTTCGCCCGGGTGCGGGCGTGACTGTTGCGCTCGGTCACCGCGTTGTGCGCTCCCTCCCGGCCGTAGTACGAAGTGGCCAGACTGACGTGCTCCCGCCGGAGTAAGCCCCACCAACTCTCTTTCAGGTGGACCATGTTGCTGTACACCTCGACAGCCAGGCCGAGCTTCAGTGCGTGCGCGATCAGGGTAGGCGCGTCGGGGTGCATGGTGACCTCACCCCCGGTGAACTGCACGCGGGGGACGCCGGCCGCCGCGGCTTCGTCGAGCACGCGCGTCCAGTCGGCGGTGGTCATCGAGCCGTGCGTTCCGTCCGGGCCGGACTCGTTGTGGCAGTGGCCGCAGGCGAGCTGACACTTCCGGGTGAGGTCCAGCCACACCAGGCCGGGGGTGCCCGTGCCCTGGGTGATCGGCGCCTCTGCAACGACAGTCATGCGCTTCCCTCTCGTTTGTCGTTTCTGATTCGAGGTGTTGCGTATTGCGCCTCGTTCCAGGCGAAGCGTGCGCGGTCTGGCCTGCCAAGATCGGAAGTTCAACTGACAGGCTGCTGGCCCCGGTTGGGACAGGACTTGGGCCTCGTCCGTCCGTCACGGGAGGCGATGGACGGACAACGAATTCAGGAGTCGTTGCGGGAGGCCGGCGCCGAACGGGGACGGGGCATCACAGGCCGTCCCTGCTGTTGGCGTTCTTGATGGCCAGGCGGACGCTCAGTTCCTCGCGCGCGGTCGGCGCCACCACGTTGTCCGGCAGGGCGTCCCACTCGACCCCGCCGCCGACGGGCCTTATCTGCACCCGGGTGCCGACCTCACCCATGACGATGCCGATTCGTCCGCGGGAAGTGTCTTTCGCCAGTTCGCCGATGCCTGGTCTGGTCTGCTGGTTGCTCGCCATACACACGAGGATCCTGCTGCTCATCAGGACGTTGGAACCTCCCACAAACCCCACTTCGGGACGTCCAACGTCGGGTAGAACGTCCCTAGTGCCGTCCCCGAATGTTGGGAGAGATTGAGATGCCGAACGAGAGGCTGCGTGCTGCCATGGCGGCCGGCGGCTGGACGTACAGCGCCCTCGCGAACACAGTCGAAGTCGATCCCAAATCCGTCGAACGATGGGTCAACCTGGGGCGTACGCCGCGCCACGGCCATGTCGGCAGCGGAAACGCTAGGAGAAGATGTGCACGCTCTATGGCCCGCGCTCCGGCAGGCACGCCCTGCCCGCGCCGTCAGTCCGGAACTCGTGGCTCTCTACGACCAGCGGGCGGACATCCCCATGTCCACCTTTGTGGACATGCTGGCCCAGGCCCATGAGCACATCGATGTGTTGGTGTATGCCGCCGTCTTCCTGCACGAGGCGTACCCGCGGCTCAACGACCTGTTGCGGGAACGAGCCGCCGACGGGTGTGCGGTGCGTATCGCGATCGGCGATCCGGACAGCGTGAATGTCCAACAGCGCGGCACGGAAGAGAAGTTCGGCCACGGGATCGAGTCCCGTTGCCGACTTGCCCTCATGCACTACCGCCCCCTTGCCGAGGTATCCGGCATCGAGGTGCGGACCCACGCCACCACCCTCTACAACTCGATCTACCGCGCGGATGACCAAGCCTTGGTCAACGCCCACGTCTGGGGCGTGAACGCCTACGGTGCTCCCGTGTGGCATCTTCGGCGCAGCGGAGAGGGCGGCATGTTCGACACCTACGCCGGCAGTTTCGACGCGGTGTGGGAGACCGCCACGCCGACAACAGAAGGGTGACCATGGCACGGACCGAGTACTACGACGACCCGGCAGCACCGGAGCCGAACAGCCTGGTGGTCGCCGCATCCGCCGTGGTCACCGACGACGAAGGGCGCGTACTCCTTCAGCGCCGCCGGGACAACGATCTCTGGGCGCTCCCCGGTGGCGGCATGGAGATGACCGACTCGCTCCCGGGAACGGCCGTCCGCGAGGTGAAGGAGGAAACAGGTCTGGACGTGGAGATCACCGGGCTCGTGGGCACGTACACCGACCCCCGCCACGTCATCGCCTACTCGGACGGTGAGGTACGCAGACAGTTCAACGTCTGCTTCACCGCCCGCACGGTCGGCGGCGAACTCGCGATCTCGGACGAGTCCACAGAACTGCGGTTCGTCCAGGCGCAGGAGATCGATCAACTGCCGATGCACCACACACAGCGACTCCGGATCCGCCACTTCCTGGAGCAGCGCGATCGGCCATATCTCGGTTGAGCTCGTGGATCAAGGTGACGGCAACAACGAAGGTGAACCTCTAAAACGCCCGAGACGGGCGGGTGGGTGGGAAATGGGGGGTCCTCAGCCCCCACTCAGCCCGTCCACGCCCACCCGCCGGAACTCGATCGTGTCGTACGCACTCGTCCCCCCGGTCTCATAAAGCACCCCAACGGTGTCCTCGTCCACCGCCACCAGATCCGAGTAGCCCGCCCACTCCCCCGACAACGTAACCGCCTTCGCGAAGCTCCCCCCGCCATCCGCACTCCGCCAAATCGCCATCCCCTGACGGACATTGGGCACGGACGGCGCCGAGAAGAGCAACGGAGCGCCCTCACCCGCCAGTTGCAGCACGCTCCCCTCAACCACAGGCACATCGTCCAACGTGTGCTGCACCGCGTAGGGCCGATCCAGACTCACACCCCCGTCACTGGAGTACGTGTCGAGCCGATTCCCCGTGCTCGTCCCCAGCTGATCGCGGGAGCTGAAGTACAGCCTGCCGTCAGGGAGTTCGGCCGCCGACGACTCGTTCGCGTTGTCGACCCCGTCGTACGCGGCATCCACGAACCCCAACCGCCACGTCTCGCCCCCGTCGTCGCTGTACAGGTCGTGCCCGCCGTAGTACTTCGCCTCCTGCCCGGTGTCGGTCGACCCGGCGGCCGGTGCGGCGGAGTGGTTGGCCGGGATCACCAGTCGCCCCGCATGCACGCCCCGCGTGAGCGCGACGGCGTGACCCGGCCCCGTCGCGTACCACCGCCAATCCGGCAGCTTCACCTCCCCCGTGATGTCCCGCGGAGCGGTGAAGCTCCGCCCGTCGTCCCAGCTGCGCTGCACGAACACCCGGCGGCTCTGGTCCGGCGTGACCTCGCCCCGCATGATCTGGCCCTCGGTGACGGCCCCGCTGTTGTAGGAGGTGACCAGCACGATCGCACCGGTGCGCGGGTCGACGACGGGCGCCGGGTTGCCCCGGGTGTCCCCGTCCCCCGCGGCCACCACCGACAACGGACCCCAGGTGCAGCCGCCGTCGCCGGACCGCCGTAGAACGACGTCGATGTTGCCGGTGTCGCCCGCGCTGTTGTGGCGTCCTTCGGCGAAGGCGAGGACCGTGCCCCGGTCAGTGGCGACGGTCGCCGGGATGCGGTAGGTGTCGTAGCCGCCGCTTCCCGAGACGTAGGGCACGGAGGACGTGCAGCCGGAGCGCGCGGAGGCGTGCCCGGCGAAAGTGATCGGGGCGACCAGTACTGCCGTGACAAGAAGCGTGCGGCTCAGGATGGTCATCGCTCTCCCTCATGGAGGTCGCCCCTCGCGGAACGACGCCGACCTGTCTGTCCGTCATCCGTCACAGCCTCCCCGGTGTCACCATCCCGGACTCGTACGCCACGATCACCAATTGCGCCCGGTCGCGCGCCCCCAGTTTCCCCATGATGCGGCTGACGTGCGTCTTCGCGGTGAGCGGACTCAGGCCCAACGCTTCGGCCACCTCGGTGTTGTTGAGGCCGCGCGCGACCAGGGCGAGGACTCCGCGTTCGCGTTCGGAGAGGCACGCGGGGCCGCCGGTGGTGGGCGTCGCGGGACCGCGCAGGAAACGGGCGATCAGCCGGGACGTGGGGCCCGGCGACAGCAGCGCCTCTCCGGCCGCCACCGTGCGGATCGCGTCGAGGAGTTCGGCCGGACGGGTGTCCTTGACCAGGAATCCGGAGGCGCCGGCGCGCAGCGCGTCCACGACGTTCTCGTCGGTGTCGTAGGTCGTCAGGACGAGGATCCGCACCCCGGCGAGGTCCTCGTCGGCCGCGATCAGGCGGGTCGCCTCGATGCCGTCCAGGTCCGGCATGCGGATGTCCATCAGGACGAGGTCGGCGCGGGTCGTGCGGGCGAGCGCGACCGCCTCGCGTCCGGTCGCGGCCTGTCCTACGACCTCCATGTCCTTCGCCGACTCGACGAGCATCGCGAACGCGGCCCGTACGAGGGTCTGGTCGTCGGCGAGCAGCACCCGGATGGCGGTCACCACTCCCCTTCCTCTCCGCGCGCCCGCAGCGGCAGTACGGCGCTCACCGTGAAGCCCGCCCGCTCGCCCAGCTCGTCCAACGGCCCGGCGTCCAGCGTGCCGCCGACGCTGCGGACCCGTTCGCGCATGCCGACCAGACCGAAGCCGGGCGGAGCGGAACCGCTCCCCGCGCCGTCGTCCGTGACGTCCACGCGGAGCGCGCCGTCCCGCTCGTGCACACCGACCCGGACCGTGAGGTCGGCGCGCCCGCCATGTCGTACGGCATTGGTGAGTGCCTCCTGGACTATCCGGTACGCGGCCGCGCCCACCGCCGCCGGGATGCCCGCCCCGGTCCCCACCGACAGGTCGACCTTCGCGCCCCCGGCCCTGGCCGTCGCGGCGAGGTCGGGCAGCGCGTCGAGACCCGGGAGGGGCCCCCGGGTGTCCGCCGTGCCGTGCTCGCGGAGCACCTCCAGCGTGGTGCGCAGTTCGCCGCGTGCGCTGCGGCAGGTGTCGGCGATGTCGTCCAGGGCCTTGGCCACGGCGGCGCGGTCGAGGCGGCCTGGGTCCTCGGCCAGTACGTGCGCGGCCACCGACGTCTGAACGCCGATGAGGGTGATGCTGTGCGCGAGGAGGTCGTGCAGGTCGCGGGCGATGCGCAGGCGTTCCTCGGCGACGCGGCGGCGGGCCTCCTCCTCGCGGGTGCGTTCGGCGCGTTCGGCGCGTTCCAGGGCCGCCTCCGTCAGCTGACGGTGGACGCGGAGGTACCCGCCGAGGACGAGCATCGACACGATCCAGCCGGTGATCTGGAAGCTCACGGCGACCCCCGCCATGCCGTGGCCCGCCTTCAGCACCAGCATCAGCGCGATCACCGCACAGCCGATGGTCACCGTCCGCCGGGTGCTGCCGGTGACGGCCACCGTGTAGAGGAGAACCATCGAGGCGGCGGTCGGCGCCGAGTGGTCGTACTCCTGCTGGTGGTAGAACGCGATCAGCGGGATCATCACGCACAGCACCGTCAGCGGGGCCCGCCGCCGCCACGCCAGCGGGACGTGCAGCGCGAGCAGCAGCGTCCAGCCGAGCGCGTCCGGCCGCCGTCCGCTGCCGAAGCTGACGGCGACGACGGACGCGAGCACGGCGAGCCCGACGGCGAGGAACACGTCCTGCCGCCGGGCACTCAGCCTCATCGCCTGCACGGGGTCATCCTCCACCGGTCCCGTACGAGCACCTCACACCGGCTCCGGCTGCCGCTCCGGACGTACGGCCTCGGGCTCCCTCGACAGCCGCCCCGGCCACCACACCTTCCGCCGCAGCAGCACACTCGCGCTGGTCACCAGGTACGTCCGCACGAGGAAGGTGTCCAGCAGCACGCCCACCGCGATCACGAAGCCCAGCTCGACGAGTTGCACGAGCCCCATGTTCGTCAGCACCGCGAAGGTCGCCGCGAGGACCAGCCCGGCGGAGGCGATGACCCCGCCCGTCGTCCGCAGGGCGGTCAGCGCGGCGGCGACCGGTTCGGCGCCCCGGATCGCCTCCTCCCGCATCCGGTGCATGAGGAAGATGCCGTAGTCGACCCCGAGAGCGACCAGGAAGACGAAGGACAGCAACCCCGTCCCCGGATCGGTCCCGGCGAAGCCGAACACCGGCCCGAACACCAGCCCGCCGATGCCGAGTGCCGCGCCCCACACCGCGATCACGGCGGCCACCAGCATCAACGGCGCGACCAGCGAGCGCAGCAGCACGATCAGGATCAGCAGCACGGACACGAGCACGATCGGCACGACGACCGTCCGGTCCCGCGCGTTGGTGTCCCGCAGGTCCAACTGCTGAGCGCTCGGCCCACCGACGTAGGACCCCTTGAGCGTGTGACGGAGGCCCTCAATGGTGCGCGTCTCGGCTGCCGACTGCGGCGCGCCCACGGCGGTCACGGAGATCTCCGTCCACCCCTTTCCGCTACGGCCCCGCTGGGCGCCCGCGACACCGTGCGTGGCCCGGATCGTGGCGAGGGTCGCGTCGGCGCGGGCGGCCGGGGTGATGACGTCGATGGGCTGCGCGGAGCGTTCGGGGTAGGCCGCGGCGAGGGTGCGCATCGCGGTGACGGAGTCGGGGCGGTCGACGAAGGAGTCGTCCTGCTTGAGGGAGCCGGGGAGGTTCAGGGTGCCCAGGGCGAGTGCGCCCAGTACGGCGGCGCCGGCCACGAGGACGAGCAGCGGGCGGCGTCCGGCGGAACTGCCCATCGCGGTGAACAGGGACCGGCGGGCCTTGGGCGTGGAGCCGTGGGCCGGGACGAGTGGCCAGAAGACGCGGCGGCCCAGGAGGACGAGGAGTGCGGGGAGGAGCGTGAGCATCGCGGCGAGCGCGGACAGGACCCCGACCGTGCCCAACGGGCCCATTCCGCGGCTGGAGTTGAGGTCGGCGGCGAGCAGGCAGAGCAGGCCGGCGGCGACCGTGCCGGAGGAGGCGAGCACGGCGGGGCCGCAGCCGCGCAGGGCGGCGCGCATCGCGTCGTAGGGGCGCTCGATACGGCGGAGTTCCTCGCGGTAGCGGGAGATGAGCAGGAGGGCGTAGTCGGTGCCCGCGCCGAAGACGAGGATCGTCATCACGCCCGTGCTCTGGCCCGAAATGGTCGTCCCGAAGGCGTGGTTGAGGCCGTAGGAGATGCCCATGGAGAGGAAGTCGCCCACTCCCGCGACCGCGAGGGGGACCAGCCAGAGGACCGGGCTGCGGTAGATGATGATCAGGAGGACGGCGACGACGGCGACGGTCGTGTAGAGCAGGGGGCCGCCGAGCGAGTCGAAGACCTTGCCGGAGTCGGTGGCCAGGGCGCCGGGGCCGCCGACGTCGACCGTCAACCCGCCGGCGTCGTGGGCGACTTGGCGGATGTCGTCGACGAGGGCGGTGCGCTTCTTCTCGTCGGTGCCGGGCCAGTTGCTGGTGACCGGGTACATGAGGGTGGTGCCGTCGGCGGAGGGGACGCCTCGCGGGGTCGCGGTGAGCGGGTGCAACGTGCTTATCCGCGTGAGCTGTTGGGCCGCCGTGGCTTTGTCGGTGGCCGTGAGTCCGGTGTCGCGGTGGTAGACGAGGACCAGTTCGGTGGTCTGGCCGCCCGGCAACTCCTGCTGGATCTTGGCGACTTGGGTGGAGTCGGCGCTCGCGGGCAGGTAGTCGGTCACCCGGTCGTGCGTGACGTCGCCGAGCTTCGACGCGAACGGCGAGGCGAGCGCGAGCACCCCGATCCAGAGCGCGAGCATCACCCAGGGGATGGCTCGTCGGCGTGTGCTGTTCCTCTGTTCGGCCCCCATGGAACGGGCCCCCCTCCGGCGCGGATGTCTGGTTGCGCTCTCCAGACTTCCGGCGCGGGAGGGGCGAATCGTCGCGCGGGAGGGCGAGTTCGGGACTACTGCCGGGGGTGTCCGTGCGGCCGTATTACTCCCTGGGGAGTACTGGCCGGGGTCATGAGGGCGTGCGCGCCGCCGCCAGCAGCCGTGTCACGTCGTCCGCGCAGATGGTGAGGGCGGCGCCCACCGTGGCGAGGGCGTCGCGTTCCGCCGGTGTGTAGGGGCCGTCGGCGAGGGCGATGCGGGCGCCCTGGAGCAGGATCGATTCGCGTCCTGCGGGGGCGAGATGGGGAGCGAGCGGGTCCAGGGCCTCGTGCAGCTCTATGGCGAGGCCCGCGCCGCTGGGTTCGCCGTAGACACGGCCGGTGTCGGCGGCCAGGGCCTCGACGAGCGCGCCGAGCTGTTCCTCCGTGCACTCCTGGAAGCCGGCGGCCCGCACGGTGCCCGCGGCGGCCTCCAGGGACGTACGGGCGCAGCTGCCGCCCGCCGCGAGGACCGCGAGGGCGACCGTGTGCACGGCGTCGCGGAGCATCGCGGAGAAGCGGGTGGTGGTGGGGTGGTCGAGGACGTCGGTGCCGTAGTGGCCCTGGCAGGCGGCGCACTCGACGACGGGACCGGTGTCGCCGCGCGGCAGCACGGGCATGCCGAGCAGAGTGAAGCGGCGGCGCCCGGTGAGCCGCTGGTAGTTGCGGTCGCCCCCGCACCCGGGGCAGAAGAACTCGCCGTCTCCGACGCTGGTCCACGCGGTACGGATGCCCAGCACGCGCGCCGCTCGGCCCTCATGGACCACTCGGCCGTCTCGTCCCCGTTCAGGCAGCACGTCGCACCTCCGTAACGCCGCGGCAACATCGCCGCGCTGGCGTGATGTTAGCCACATTGTCGAGCCGGAGTCAGTACCCCGGACGAGACCTCTCCGTGACCTGCACATGGAATGGCCGGGAAACGACGGGGCCCCGGCCGCCGGAGACCGGCGTACGGGGCCCTTCGACGACGAGTAAACCGCCGGTCAGGATGGTTCAGCGGGTAGCGCGGTTGACGGCCGAGACGACCGCCTTCAGGGACGCACGTGTCGTATTCGCGTCAATGCCGATTCCCCACAGGATCTTGTCGTCGATCGCGCATTCGATGTACGAGGCGGCCTGCGAGGAGGCTCCCTCGCTCATCGTGTGCTCCTGGTAGTCCAGGAGCCGTACGTCGATGCCGACGGACCCCAGGGCGTCGAAGAACGCGGAGATCGGGCCGTTGCCGGTGCCCGTCAGGACGGTGTCGACGCCGTCGACGCTCGCCTCCACCTTGAGCGTGTCCACGCCGTCGGTGTCGGTGGTCGACTGGCCGGTCTTCACCTGGATACGGCCCCAGGCGTTGTCCGGGTTCGGCAGGTACTCGTCCTCGAAGGTCGCCCAGATCTGCTTCGGGGTGACCTCGCCGCCCTTGGCGTCCGTCTTGGCCTGAATCAGCTTGGAGAACTCGATCTGCATCCGGCGCGGCAGGTCCAGCTTGTGGTCGTTCTTCAGGACGTACGCGATACCGCCCTTGCCCGACTGCGAGTTGACCCGGATGACGGCCTCGTAGGAGCGCCCGACGTCCTTCGGGTCGATCGGCAGGTACGGGACCGCCCACTCGATGTCGTCGACGGTGACGCCCTTGGCCTTGGCGTCGGCCTCCATGGCGTCGAAGCCCTTCTTGATGGCGTCCTGGTGGGAGCCGGAGAAGGACGTGTAGACCAGGTCGCCCACGTACGGGTGGCGCGGGTGGACCTCCATCTGGTTGCAGTACTCCCACGTACGACGGATCTCGTCGATGTTCGAGAAGTCGATCTGCGGGTCGACGCCCTGGGAGAACAGGTTCATGCCCAGGGTGACCAGGTCGACGTTGCCGGTGCGCTCGCCCTGGCCGAACAGGCAGCCCTCGACGCGGTCGGCGCCGGCCATCAGCGCCAGCTCGGCGGCGGCGACGGCCGTACCGCGGTCGTTGTGCGGGTGGATCGACAGCACCACGTGCTCGCGGCGGGACAGGTGACGGCCCATCCACTCGAAGCGGTCCGCGTGGGTCGAAGGGGTCGAACGCTCAACCGTGGCAGGCAGGTTGAGGATGATCTCGCGGTCCGGGCCGGGCTGCCAGACGTCCATGACCGCCTCGCAGACCTCCAGCGCGAAGTCCAGCTCGGTGTCCGTGAAGATCTCCGGCGAGTACTGGTACCCGAACACGGTCTCGGGGCCCAGCAGCTTCTCGGCGTACTCCATCACCAGGCGGGTGCCGTCGACGGCGATCTGCTTGATGTCGTCCTTGGAGCCGCGGAAGACCACGCGGCGGAAGACGGGCGCGGTCGCGTTGTAGAGGTGCAGGGTCGCGCGCTTGGCGCCCTTCAGGGACTCCACGGTCCGCTCGATCAGGTCCTCGCGGGCCTGCGTCAGCACGGAGATCGTGACGTCGTCCGGGATCGCGCCCTCTTCTTCGATGATCGAGCGCACGAAGTCGAAGTCGGTCTGTCCCGAGGCCGGGAAGCCGACCTCGATCTCCTTGTAGCCCATCGTGACCAGCAGGTCGAACATCGCACGCTTGCGCGCCGGTGACATGGGGTCGATCAGGGCCTGGTTGCCGTCGCGCAGGTCCGTGGAGAGCCAGCGGGGGGCTACGGTGATCCGCTGCGAGGGCCAGGTGCGGTCGGGGATGTCGACCTGCTCGTACCGGCCGTACTTGTGGATCGGCATGGAACTGGGCTGCTGGCGATTGGCACGGCTGTGGCTGGTTGCCATGATGCGGGGGCTCCTCGTGGTGTCCTGAAGGACGGCCGACGGCGCAACGCCAGACTCCGCGGGGAGGGGGTCGGCCTACGACTACAGGCCCTCGCCGCGGCAGCTAAGGAGAAGCAGCCCGAAACGCATGATGCGAAGCATGCTAGCCGAGCCGTACGCCGTGCGGGGGGCCGTATCACTATGCGGGATATTCGCCGTCGTATACCACTCTCCGCTACGAGACTGTGATGAATGTCCGCGTTTTCCACCAATCATGGTTGCCGGTAGTGACATCCGCGTCACTCGGTGCCAGGGTGCCGACCATGACGACTCACGGGGGCTTCGAGCCCGTCTTCTGCACGATCATCCCGCCGCACGTCCTCGACCGACTCGCCCAGCACGAGGACCCCGCGCTCGCCGGTCCCGCCCGCGAGACCCTGGAGCGCGACGCCTACGAGCGCACCCACCGCCGGCTGACCACCGTCATCGGCGCCCCGACCCTCGCCGCGCCGGTCGTGTCCGACAAGCCGCAGCGCACGATCTACGACGCGAAGCACAAGCAGGACCTGCCGGGGAAGAAGGTGCGCGCCGAGGGCTCCGACCCCGGCAAGGACGCCACCGTCAACCGCGCCTTCGCCGGGCTCGGCGCCACCTTCGAGCTGTACCTCAACGCCTTCAACCGCCACTCCATCGACGGCCAGGGCCTGCCGCTCAACGCGTCCGTCCACTACGACGTGAAGTACGACAACGCGTTCTGGAACGGCGAGCAGATGGTGTTCGGCGACGGCGACGGCGAGCTGTTCCTCGACTTCACCATCCCGGTCGACGTCATCGGCCACGAACTCACCCACGGCGTCACGCAGTACACCGCGAACCTGACCTACTTCGGCCAGTCCGGCGCCCTGAACGAGTCGATCTCCGACGTCTTCGGCTCGCTCATCAAGCAGTACACGCTCGGCCAGACCGCCGCCGACGCCGACTGGCTGATCGGCGCGGGCCTCCTCGCCCCGCGCGTCTCGGGCGTCGCCCTGCGCTCCATGAAGGCCCCGGGCACGGCCTACGACGACGACGCCCTCGGCAAGGACCCGCAGCCCGCGACGATGGACGACTTCGTCAACACGGGCAGCGACAACGGCGGCGTGCACATCAACTCCGGCATCCCCAACCACGCCTTCTACCTGCTCGCCGACGCCCTCGGCGGGCACGCCTGGGAGAAGGCGGGCCAGATCTGGTACGACGTCCTGACCGGCGGCGAGCTGAAGAAGGACGCCCTGTTCGCGGACTTCGCGACGCTCACCGTGGCCGCCGCGAAGACGCGGTTCGGGGACGGCGGCGAGGAGTTGCAGGCGGTGGAGAAGGCGTGGGAGCAGGTCGGGGTGCCCACCACCTAGGGATTCCTCCACCCAGGGATTCCTCGCCTCGTCACCGCATCCGATCCGTACTAGACAGGGACCATGCGTATTCAAGTACGGCGCACGGGCGGTTTCGGCGGTATCCAGCGCCGCGGCGAGGTCGACACCTCGACGCGGCCCGACGCCCATGAGTGGCACGCGCTGGCCGAACGGGCGGTCGCCTCCGGCCACAGCGCTCCCACGACGGGGGTACCGGACGGCTTCCACTACGAGATCACGGTGGACGGAAAAACGGTGCACACGGCCGACCCCCGGCTCACCGACGATCAACGGGAGCTGATCTCAAGGGTGTTGAAGGAAGGCGCGTGAGCTGATGTCCCCGGGCGGGCGTAACTGCTTGTTCACGCCCGCCCGTTGACACCCGTTACCGCCGGTACCCATGATCCGGCGCATGGCGACTGATGCAGGCAATCCGATACCTCGGTTCCCGGCCGACTTCCTCTGGGGCGTCTCGACTTCGGCCCACCAGATCGAGGGCGCGGCGGACGAACGCGAACCGTCGGTCTGGGACAGGTTCGAGGCCGAGCCGGGCCGGATCAAGGACGGCTCGACGGCGGCGGTGGCCTGCGACCACTACCACCGCCACCGCGAGGACGTGGCCCTCCTGACCGACCTGGGCGTGGACGCGTACCGCTTCTCGATCTCCTGGCCGCGCGTGAACTCCCCCGGCGGCCTCGACTTCTACGACCGCCTCGTCGACGACCTGTGCACGGCGGGCGTCCGTCCGGTCCCGACCCTGTTCCACTGGGATCTCCCGGTCACGCAGGACTGGTTGAACAGGGACACGGCGTCCCACTTCGCGGAGTACGTGTCGGTGGTGGCCGACCGCCTCGGTGACCGGGTGAAGAAGTGGATCACCCTCAACGAGCCCGCGGAACACACCCTGTTGGGCCACGCGCTGGGCGCCCACGCCCCCGGCAAGACGCTCCTGTTCGACGCGCTCCCGGTCGCCCACCACCAACTCCTGGCCCACGGCCTGGCGGTACGGGCGCTGCGCGCGGCCGGTGCCACCGACATCGGGATCGCCAACTCCCACGGCCCGACCTGGCCGGCCTCGCAGGAGCCGGAGGACATGGAGGCGGCCAACTTCTACGACCTCCTCCTGAACCGCCTGTTCGCCGATCCTCTCCTGCTCGGCGAATACCCGTCCGGCTTGGGCGAGTTGATGCCGGGCGACGTGGAATCGGACCTGAAGGTGATCTCCGAGCCGATCGACTGGTACGGGATCAACTACTACGCGCCGAGCAGGGTCGGTGCACCCCAGGGAGCGGAGATCGAGTTCGGCGGTCTGACGCTCCCCGCCGAACTCCCCTTCTCCGTAAGGGAGATCGAGAACGTCCCGGTGACGGACTTCGGCTGGCCGGTGGTCCCCGAGGGCCTCACGGAACTCCTCACCACCTTCCGCGACCGCTACGGCGACCGCCTCCCACCGGTCGTCATCACGGAGAACGGTTGCTCCTACGACGGCATCGACGACCAAGACCGGATCACGTACCTCGACGGCCATGTCCGGGCGCTGCACGGGGCGTTGGAGGCGGGCGTGGACGTGCGCGGGTACTTCGTGTGGTCGCTGCTGGACAACTTCGAGTGGGCGGAGGGCTACGAGCGCCGCTTCGGCCTCGTACACGTGGACTACGAGACACAGGCGCGCACTCCGAAGGCGTCGTACGGCTGGTTCCAGGGCATGCTCCGGGCTCAGAGATGACGACGACGGGACGTTCTTCCGTGGCTGCCCTGGATGCCTTGGCCGAGCCCGTCGAACGCGTGGGCCGGGGCTGGACGTCCGCGCTGTCGCTCGCCAACGGGGCGATCTGGGTGGGCTGGTACGGCCCGCTGCAGATCCTGCTGGCCTCGCAGGCGAAGGACTTCGCGCCGGGCACCGGCATGTCCAAGGAGTCGATGCTCGCGTGGGTGACGGGCGCGGGCGCGCTGGTGTCGCTGGTCGCCAATCCGCTCTTCGGCGCGCTGTCCGACCGTACGACGGCGAGGTGGGGCCGCCGTACGCCGTGGATCGTGGGCGGGGCCGCGGGCGGGGCGCTGTCGTTGCTGCTGCTCGCGGGTGCGGGCGGGGTGTGGACGATGGCGGCCGGCTGGTGCCTGGTCCAACTCACCTTGAACGCCGCCTTCGCGGCGGTCACGGCGGCCGTGCCTGACCGGGTGCCGAGGCTCCAACGGGGTTCTGTGGGCGGCTGGTTGGGCGCCGCGCAGATCCTGGGCGTGGTCGGCGGTACGGGGCTGGCGACGGCGGCAGGGGGCATCGGGGCGGGCTACGTGGCGTGCGCGGTGTTCACGGCGGTGGGCGTGCTGCCGTACGTACTCCGGTACAAGGACCTCCAACTCCCGCCCACGGAACGGCCGGTGTGGTCCTGGCAGGGCTTCTTCAAGGGCTTCTGGCTGAGCCCGCGCCGCTACCCGGACCTGGGCTGGGCCTGGCTGACCCGCTTCCTGATCAACCTGAGCAACGCGCTGGTGTTGCTGTACCTCCTCTACTACCTGCGGGACCGCCTGCACTACCACGACCCCGACCAGGGCGTCCTGATCCTCACGGCGGTGAACGGCCTGACGCTGCTGGCCACGGTCGTGGTCGGCGGGGTCTGGTCGGACCGCGTCGGCCGCCGCAAGCCGTTCGTGCTCTGGTCCGGCGTCCTGATGGCGGTCGCGACGGCGGTCCTCGCGGGCTGGCAGACCTGGCCGGGCGCGGTCGTCGCGGCGGCGGTCCTGGGCATCGGCTTCGGCGTCTTCACGTCGGTCGACTTCGCCCTGATGACCGACGTACTCCCGAAGGCCGTGGACCGCGGCAAGGACCTCGGCGTCATCAACGTCGCCAACGCCCTTCCGCAGGTGGCGGCGCCCGCCCTCGCCGCGCCGATCGTGACGTATCTGGGCGGGTACCGGGTGCTGTATCTGGTGTCCGCCGTGATCGGGATGGCGGGGGCGTTGTTGGTGCGGCGGATTCGGGGGGTGGACTGAGGCGGGGGACGCCGTATGCCATATCTCGGTATGGTCGACGTATGGCGAGCAAGAAGATCACCATCACCGTGCCCGAGGAGCTCGTGGAGGCCGCGCGCGAGCTCACCGACAACGTCTCCGGCTACGTCGCGGAGGCGTTCGCCCGCAAGATCCGCAACGACCTGCTGGCCGAGGAGGTACGCCGCTACGAGACGGAGCACGGCGCCTTTACCGACGAAGAACGGGCCGAGGCCGACGCCCTGCTCCACGGGGAGCCGCTGCCGAAGGACCGCGCCGCGTGACACAGCTCGCCAGCCTGGTCCTGGATTCCGAAGGCCTGTCCGCCTGGATCGAGGAGTACCGCAAGGTCGCCTCGATCGTCGAATCGGCTCAGCGGAGCAAGACGGACATCGTCGTCTGCGCCAACACCGTCATCGAGGTCACCCATGCGGGTACGAACATGCCCCGGCTGAACGGGCTGCTCTCCCAGGTGAAGATCGAGCCCGTGACCGCGCAGGCCGCCAAAGCCGCCGCGAAACTCCTCAAGGACACCGGGCTGCACGGTCACAAGTACGCGATCGACGCCACCGTCGCAGTCACCGCGCTCAACCAGCCCGGCCCCGCCGCCATCCTCACCTCGGACGTCGACGACCTGACGAAGCTGTGCGGCGGGCAGCGGGTCAGGATCGTCGCCCTGTGAGTCGCCGTCAGAGCACGCCCGCGTCCCGTGCCGACCACGCCGTCGGGAACAGCGGGCGGTAGCCCAGTTCGCGGCGGATACGTTCCGTGGACATGATGCCCAACCACGGGTCGGGGTCGGTGCGTTCGTGGAGTTCCGCGGGGATCTCGACGCCGTTGAGCAGATGGAGTTCGACCGCGGTGACCGGGGCGTCGTCGGCGATGTTGTAGATCCGGCCGGCGATTCCCGGCGCGTGCAGGATGCGGAGGAGGCCCTGGGCGACGTCCGCGTGGTGGCCCATGTGGAGGCGTTGGTTCGAGGCCCAATGGGCGGCCCAGTGCAGGGAGTTGGCGAGGTGGGGGTCGCCCTCGCCGTAGACGAAGGGGAGTCGGGCGACGCGGACGTCCATGCCGTCCAGGGCGAGCAACTCCCGTTCCGCCGTCGCCTTCGCGTCGGGGTAGGCGCCCCACATCTCGCCGCCGGGGCGGCTCTCGTCCTCCTCGGTCATGGGGCGGCCCCGCCCGGTGCCGTACACGAGCCCCGTGCTGACCTGGACGAAGCGCCGTACGCCGGAGGCGAGTGCCGTCTGTCCCAGGGCGACCGCCGCCGCGTGGTTGACGGCCCAGGCCTCCTCGTCCGGTACGCCGCGGAAGGACGCGGCGACGTTCACGACCGCGTCCACGCCGGCGACCGCCTTGCCGAGGGCGTCCGGGTCGCGGAGATCTCCGAGTACGACTTCCGCGCCCAGGTCGGCGAAGCGTTCGGCGCGGGCCGCGTCCCGCACCAGCACGCGCACCCGCTCCCCCGGCCTGGCCTGCGCCAGCAGCCTCGGCACGAAGCGGCGTCCGACCTGGCCCGTCGAGCCTGTCACCAGTGTCAGCATCATGTGCTCCTCTCGTCCCGTCTCTTCTCGTCCCGACCAGCTTTGGGCGGGCGGGCCGGTACCGGGAGAGACCTTCCGATCAGGGGATCAGCAGTCCCTGGATAAGCCGGGCGGACTGCCGCACCCTGGAAGCGTGAACCGAGCCGAACTCGCCGACTTCCTGCGCCGCGGCCGGGCCCGCCTGGACCCCGCCGACGTGGGCCTCACGGCCGGCGCCCGGCGCCGTACGCCGGGGCTGCGCCGCGAGGAGGTGGCCCAGCTGACGGGCATGTCCGTGGACTACTACACGCGCCTGGAGCAGGCCCGCGGCCCGCACCCGTCCCGCCAGATGCTCACGGCGCTGGCGCGGGCTCTACGACTCACGGAAGACGAGCGCGACCACCTCTTCCACCTCACCGGCGAGGAGCCACCGCGGCGGGGAGGGGGTTCCTCGCACCTACGCCCGGGCCTTCTCCTGGTCCTGGACCGGCTGCACGACACCCCGGCGCACGTGTCGAGCGACTGCGGCGAGATGATCGCGCAGAACGCGATGTCGAGAGCTCTGACGGGTGACGTGTTCGCCCGCCCGCCCCAGGACCGCAACCTGCTCCGGCGTTTCTTCCTGAACCCGACGGCACGGGAGATGTTTCCCCCGGAGGACGTCCCGGACCACGCGCGCTCCCACGTCGCGAACCTACGGGCGGTCGCCGCGGCCCGCCCCGACGACCCCGAGCCGGCCGCGCTGGTGGCCGAACTCCGGTCGTCCAGCGAGGAGTTCGCACGGCTGTGGGAGGAACACGAGGTGGCGGTACGCCGCCAGTCCACGAAGCGCTTCCGCCACCCCCTGGTCGGCCTCCTGGAACTGGACTGCGAGATCCTCCTGAACCAGGACGCGCACCACCTGCTGATCATCCACACGGCCCGCCCCGGCACGGAGTCGCACGAACGGCTCCAACTGCTGCGGGTGATAGGCGTGCAGGACATGACCCCCACCGCCTGACGGGCTGAGAAATCAGCCCCTCCGGCGATTGAGGAGCGGGGCCTGGGGCGGAGCCCCAGAAGGATGGGACGGGTAAGGGCGGCGGGGGCGGAAAAAGCCCCCCAGAACCCCAACTCCCCCTCTAGAACCCCAACTTCCGCAACTGCCGAGGATCCCGCTGCCAGTCCTTCGCCACCTTCACATGCAGGTCGAGAAACACCGGCGTACCGAGCAACGCCTCGATCTGCTTACGCGACTTGATACCGACCTGCTTCAGCCGCGCACCCTTCGGCCCGATGATGATGCCCTTCTGGCTGGGCCGCTCGATGTAGACAAAGGCGTGGATATCAAGGAGCGGCTTGTCGGCAGGCCGGTCCTCGCGAGGGAGCATCTCCTCCACCACAACGGCGATGGAGTGCGGAAGCTCGTCCCGCACACCCTCCAGCGCGGCCTCCCGGATCAACTCCGCGATCATGACCTGCTCGGGCTCATCGGTGAGGTCACCCTCGGGGTAAAGGGCCGGCCCTTCAGGCAGCAGCGGAATGAGCAGATCGGCCAGCAGACCCACCTGCTGGTCCGCGACGGCCGACACCGGCACGATCTCCGCCCACTCGAACCCCAGCTCCTTACCGAGCTGATCGATGGCGATGAGTTGCTCGGCAAGCGTCTTGGAGTCCACCAGGTCGGTCTTCGTGACGATCGCGATCTTCGGCGTCTTCTTGATGGACGCCAGTTCCTTCGCGATGAAACGGTCACCCGGGCCGAGCTTCTCGTTCGCGGGCAGGCAGAACCCGATGACGTCGACCTCGGCCCACGTCGTCCGGACGATGTCGTTCAGGCGCTGCCCGAGCAACGTGCGCGGCTTGTGCAGCCCAGGTGTGTCCACCAGGATCAGCTGCGCGTCCGGCCGGTGGACGATGCCGCGCACCGTGTGCCGCGTGGTCTGCGGCTGGTTGGCGGTGATCGCCACCTTCTGGCCGACCAGAGCATTCGTAAGGGTGGACTTGCCCGCGTTGGGGCGGCCCACGAAGCAGGCGAAGCCGGCGCGGTGGGGGGCTTCCGACGACGCAGACGGCTTGGATGACGGGGTACGAACGCTCATGGCGCCCATTGTCCCTGATCCACAAGCTCCCGCCGCACAACAGTCCACCCGCGCCCATCACGGTGAGCTTTCGGAAACCCCATCGCAACGAAACACCACGGAAACACCCTCGTGCACAACCGGAAACCAGCGCCGGTGACCCTCTGACGAGCCCCCACACCGTTGGAGACAACCGTGCCCCTCTCCGTCACCGAAGCCGCGGAAGCCACCTCACGCATCGACACCGGCGACACCGCCTGGCTGCTCGCCGCCACCGCCCTCGTCCTGCTGATGACCCCGGGCCTGGCCCTCTTCTACGGCGGCATGGTCCGCACGAAGAGCGTCCTCAACATGCTGATGATGAGCTTCGTGTCGATCGCCCTGGTCACGGTGGTCTGGCTGACCGCCGGCTACTCCCTCGCGTTCGGCGACGACATCGGCGGCGGACTCATCGGCGGCGTGAAACACCTCGGCATGGCGGGCCTCGGCCCGAACTCCGTCCACGGCACCGTCCCCACCCTCCTCTTCGCCACCTTCCAGCTCACCTTCGCGATCATCACCGCCGCCCTGATCAGCGGCGCGGTGGCCGACCGGGTGCGGTTCGGGGCGTGGCTGGTCTTCGTACCCGTCTGGGCACTCCTCGTATACGTTCCCGTCGCGCACTGGGTCTGGGGCCCCGGCGGCTGGATCGCGGCGCACCTCGGTGCCCTCGACTTCGCGGGCGGCCTCCCCGTCGAGATCACGTCCGGCGCCTCGGGCCTGGCCCTGTGCCTGGTGGTCGGCCCCCGCCTCGGCTTCAAGAAGGACGCCATGCGGCCGCACAACCTCCCCATGGTGATGCTGGGCGCGGGCCTGCTCTGGTTCGGCTGGTTCGGCTTCAACGCGGGCTCCGCGCTCGGCGCCAACGGCCTCGCCGCCGCGGCCTTCCTCAACACCCTCACCGCCGGCTGCACCGGCCTCCTCGGCTGGCTCTTCGTCGAGCAGAAGCGCGACGGTCACCCCACGACCCTGGGCGCCGCCTCGGGCGCGGTCGCCGGCCTGGTCGCGATCACCCCGTCCTGCGGCTCGGTCTCGCTCCTCGGCGCGCTGGTCGTCGGCCTCGCCGCCGGTGCCGTCTGCTCGTACGCGGTCGGCTGGAAGTTCAAGCTGAACTACGACGACTCCCTCGACGTCGTCGGCGTCCACCTGGTCGGCGGCATCATCGGCACCCTCCTGATCGGCGTCTTCGCCACCACGGAACTGACCGGGAAGACCGACGGCCTCCTCTACGGCGGCGGGCTCGCCCAGCTCGGCAGGCAGCTGGTGGCCGTGGTCGCCGTAGGGGCGTACGCGTTCCTCGTGACGTACGGGATCGGCAAGCTGCTGGACCGGCTGATGGGCCTGCGGGCGAGCGAGGAGCAGGAGCAGACGGGTCTGGACCTTACGGTGCACGCCGAGACCGCATACGATCACGGCGTCCTGGGCCACGGAGCCCCGGTCGGCGCGTCCCTCACCTCCGCCTCCTCCGCTCAGAAGGTCAAGTCCCAGGCATGAAGCTCATCACCGCGATCGTCAAGCCGTACCGCCTCGACGAGGTCAAGACGGCGCTCCAGGAGCTCGGCGTGCACGGCCTGACCGTCACCGAGGCCAGCGGCTACGGCCGGCAGCGCGGCCACACCGAGGTGTACCGCGGCGCCGAGTACCGCGTCGACCTCGTCCCCAAGGTGCGGATCGAGGTCGTCGTCGACGACGCGGACTCGGACGCCGTGATCGACGCGATCGTCAAGGCCGCGCAGACGGGGAAGATCGGGGACGGGAAGGTGTGGTCGATCCCGGTCGAGACGGTCGTACGGGTTCGGACGGGCGAACGCGGCCCCGACGCGCTCTGACCGCGAGCACTCCCCCGACGAACCCGACCGCGAGCAGCAGCGCCGCCGCGAGCCACGGCAGCGCGAAGAACGACGCGCTCGCCGACTGCTTCGTGCCCGGCGCGCTCGCGGTCAACGTGATGTCCCCCCAGTCGAGTTGGGGCGACCCCTTCCACGGCTCGCTCAGCTTCACGCGCTGCCCGGGCAGCAACTCGGCGGGGATACGGGTCAGTCCGCGCGACAGCAACGTACGACCGAACAACCCCTGCGCCTTCAGCGTCACCTTCGGATCGAGGGTGACGTTCCCGGTGTTGTGCAACGTGTAGGAGATCGTCGCGCCGCTGTCCCCCAACCCCGGTACCAGCGGCTGGTGATGGGATACGTGGACGTGCTCGACGGCGAGTGCGGGCAGCGTAGGGCCGCTCACCCGCAGGTATACGCGGGCGCCGACGGCCCGCTGCACACCGAGCGCGAGCGACCCGTCCCCCTTGTCGACGCGTTCGTCGAGGGCGACCAACGCGCCCGGGTGGTCGCCCGGTTCGGCCCCTTCGGGCACATGCAGCGTGAACGGCACGGCAACTGTCTTGTGGGCGGGCACAGTTACCCGGGTTTTCGCGGGCTTCGCCCACGCCCCCACCCCGTGCATCGCCTCCGTCACGGTCCGCACGGCGAACCCGCCGTCACGCGCGGTGTTGTAGGCATCGGCCGCGTACAGCCGGAAGGTGAGCGGCTTGGCCGTCTTGTTGGCGACGACCACCTTGTCCTGGATGGTCTGGCCGGGATCGGCGGAGAGATAGAAGTACGGCCGTGCGGCGACCTGCGAGGCGGCCGGGTAGACGGACCAACTGCCGTTGTCCGCCGCGTAGGTGGCGGGCGCGCAGAGCACGCCGAGGCAGAGGCTCAGGAGGAGGACGTACAGCTTGCGCATGGGTGCGGACCCCCACGGACGAGGTGTGGCGGTCGGGCGGGTGCGAGCGCCCGGCCACCGGAAATGAGTGGGACGGTCAGGTGAGCGTCAGCGTGAGCACGCCGGAGTACGCGCCCGGAGGCGTGAACGCCGGTACGTTCAGGGAGAGTCCGGCGTCGACGGTGAACTGGCCGCCGGTGAGCGTGCCGTCGGGCGTGGACGCGAGCGTCGCTCCCGAACTGCCCACCGTGCCCGCCGAACCGGCCGCGCAGGTGCTCGGGCTGCCCGCCTTGGTGGCGCAGGCGGGTGTCCAACTCAGCGCCCCGGCATCGATCTTGGCGCCGGGACCGGTGAAGTCGGTGACCTTGCCGGTCAGGGACCAGCCCGCGGGTCCGCCGCGGAAGTCCTGGACCGTCACCGTGTTCAGGGCGCCCGTGGAGGCACCGCCCTTGCCGAAGTCGACGGCGGAGAGACCTACCGCGTCCCCGGCCTGTGCCATCGACAGCGTGCCCGCCTTGACGGTGGTCGTCAGCTTCTGACTCCCCGGCGGAACGGGCGTGGTGTCGTTGACGACGTAGGCGGCGGGACCGGCACCGAGGTCGGCACTCCACGCACTGCCCTCGTAGGCCACGACCCCGGTGGTCGTCTTGTCATTGACGACGAGCGAACCGCTGATGGCACCACTCGCGCTGGCCGTGACGGTCGCCGTGTCCGCGGTCTGGGCGGTTCCGGACCGTCCGGCCAGGGTCACGGAGGCACCCGGGGTGAAGTTGCCGCCGGTCACGGTGACGCTGTCACCGGCGTTGCCGGAGGCCGAACCCAGGCTGATCGCACGGGTGTTGACCGGAACGGTGGCGGTCGCGGTGACGGTCTCGGAGACCGGCGCCGGCGGGTTCGTCACCGTGCAGGGGGTGTCCAGCTCCAGGATGTAGCTGGTGTGGATGTTGTAGTCGCCGGGCGAGAGGGTGATCGCGCCCGGGGTGGTGACCGTGAAGGTGCCGGTCATGGAGAACGACGGGAAGGCGCCGTTGCCCGGCACCGGGTCGTTCTTCTTGGGTCCGGCCACCGTGAGACTGCCGGTCTGGGCACCGCCGAGGGTGACCTTCCCGGTGGGCGTCATGATGTCGGCCGGCAGGGCGATCGCGGTCGGGTTGCTGGCGGCCGGCTTGACCACCGTGTACGTCACGGTGACGGTGTCGCCGACCTTCGGCGCGGTGTTGTCGACCGTGATCGCGGCGGTCGTGGTGCCGTCGATCGGCGGGATGCCCGCGATCGCCGGCGGGATGCAGTGCGTCGCGAAGTCCACGTTCGTGGACGCACCGGCCGGACAGGCCAGCGCACCGCCCGTGGCGACCGCGAGCGCGGTCACCCCGAGCAACGACGCCCAACGGCGTCTTCGGAATGTCGTAGCCATGGCTGTGCCCCCTCCTGAGGACGATGGGCGCAGCGGCTCGTCTGCGCCCACAGGGGGCATTGATGTGGGGATCGCGTGAGAAGTCAATGGACACAGACAAATAAACTGATGGGCCGTCAGCTCCCGCCAACGACGGGAACCGACGGCCCAGTTGAGCCCGTGGGGGGAATTCTCAGGCGACTACTCAGTCGACTTCTCCGCCGACTTCTCAGTCGAACACGAACGGACCCGGCGACTGGGCCCCGGTGGCCGTGCACGTCACGGCGATACCGAAGATGGTCATCTGCAGCGACCCGCCGTACGCCTCCAGGCTGTCACCGGAGGCGACGGTGCCACTGAGCGGACCGACGGTGACGGCGTCGCCGGTCGCCATGGCCGGGTTCTCCGTACCGCTGAAGACGGTCGTGCCACCGCTCGCGTTCACGAACGTGAAGGTGGAGGCGATGGAGTCGGCCGACAGGGCCAGCGGAGCGGTGATGGACGAGGTGACGGTGACCGTGGCCGCCGTTCCGTCCTGTGTGGCGGTGATGGTGGCGGCGCCGCCACCGAAGATGCCGCAACTCGCGGTGATCGTCGCCGTCTGGGGAGTGACGGCGAGCGCGCTGGGCGCGAACGCCAGCGAGGCGGCCGCGAGGACCCCCGTCACCAGTGCCGCACCCGTACCGATTCGCTTGCTTCTCAGCTTGCCTTTCATGGGTCTGGTTCCCTTCCCGTGTCTGGGAATGCCATGTGGGGACGGACGGAAGAAAAACCCCAGAAACCCCTCACGGACGCGGTGCGGTGCGCCACGCGAGCGAGAATCTGACGGTCCGTCGGAACTTACGGTTCCATTGATGCGCGGGAGACGGGGGGAGAGCAAGGGCGAAATCCGGACGGGTTACTTCCGGACAGGGGGGCCTTTCAGGCACGGGTCGGCACCATTCAGCCCGTCCGGCACTTCTCCACACAGGCCCACAAAATCAGCCCGTCCAGCATTTGAGGACGAGGCTCCTTCAGGGCCGATGGGGGTCTGGGGGCGCAGCCCCCAGCACCACCTCAGCCAGCAGCCACCGTCAGACGAACAACCCCGTCCGGCGAAGCCACGTGCACCGGCGTCTCCGCCCCACCCAGATCCCGTACAGCCGCCAGATCCTCCGCAGCCACGGACTCCGCCTCCGTCACCACCGCCGCCGCTTCCAAGGACTTCGCCCCCGACGCCACAGCCATCGCCACAGCCGTCTGCAACGCGCTCAACTTCAGCGACTCAAGAGCAACCGTCCCGGCGACATACGTCCGCCCCGTCTCGTCCCGCACGGCCGCACCCTCCGGCACACCATTGCGGGCCCGAGCCGAACGGGCCAGGGTGACGATCTTGCGGTCCTCGGGGTCAAGCGCGCTGCTGTCGGTCATGCCCCGAGCATACGGAGGCACGGAACGCCTACCCGGCCACGGGGTACATCGCCCCCCGCCGCCCCTCGGGCGACGCCAGCCACTCCAGTTTCTCCGCCGTGTCCGCCTCGCCCAACGGCGTATGCAGCACGATCGTGAGATCCGGCCGGGCCGGCACCTTCATCGCCGTGGATTCCACGACCAGCAGCCCCGCCAACGGATGATCGAGCTCCTTACGGATCTGCCCGGCATCCTCGATGTCCCGCTCCGCCCACAGCACCGCGAACTCGGCGCACTCCGCGAGCTGTTCGAACACCGCCCGATACCCCTCGTCGTCCGGCCGAGCCGAGGACGCGGCCCGGAACTGCGCGACGACGGTCCGAGCGTTCCGCTCCCAGCTCTTCGACCGCGACCGGTACAGCGGATCGACGAAGAAGTCCACGAGACAGTTCTGCGTGTTCCCCGGACGCATCCCGAGGACGATCGCCGCCGCGGCGTTGTACATCACGCAGTTGTAGTACATGTCCATGATGTGCGCCGGATACGGCATCCACGTATCGATCAGCCGCCGCAGCCCATCACACATGTCCCGCTTCTCCGGCGCCACCTCCGGCGCGGGCGGATTCAACCCCGCCAGCAGATACAGATGGCGCCGCTCGGCATTGCTCAGCCGCAGCACCCGGGCGACGGCGTCGAGCACCTGCGGCGACACCGAGATGTCCCGCCCCTGCTCCAGCCACTGGTACCAGGACGCCCCCACCCCGGCCAGCACCGCGACCTCCTCGCGCCGCAACCCCGGCGTCCGCCGCCGCGCCCCGCCGTCCGGCAGCCCCGCCTCGGCCGGGGACACCCGCGCCCGGCGGCTCATCAGGAACTCCCGCAGCTCACGCAGCCGTTCACTCTTCAGCGCGTCCTCGGACACGTACAGATCCCCCTCGTACAAGGCTGGTGGTGCCACCACCAGCACAACTTCCGGCTCCCCACGGCTATTCCGACGGCCGGAAGCTCGACACATGGCGACCGACACCACGACTCCCACCCACGAACCACTCGGCACCCCACACCTCTCGGCCCGCGACAGACTCGTCCTCTTCGTCCTCTGCGCGGCCCAGTTCATGGTCGCCCTGGACTTCTCCGTCCTGAACGTGGCCCTGCCCACCCTCGGCGCCGACCTCGGCATGAGCCGGTCCGGACTCCAGTGGGCGGTCACCGCGTTCGCGCTCCCGTCCGGCGGCTTCCTGCTCCTCTTCGGCCGCATCGGAGACCTCTACGGCCGCCGCCGGCTGTTCCTCACCGGCCTGGCCCTGTTCGGCGCGGCCTCACTGCTGGCGACCTTCGCCTGGGACCCGGCATCGTTCCTGACGGGGAGGGCGCTGCAAGGCCTGGGCGCGGCGGCGATCGTCCCGACCGGCATGAGCCTCCTCACCACCACGTTCCCCGAGGGCCCGGCCCGCGACCGCGCGCTCGGCATCTCCGGCACCCTGCTCTCGCTCGGCTTCACGGTCGGCATGGTGGCCGGCGGTGTCCTGACCGACGCGTTCGGCTGGCGCTCGACGATGGCCCTGCTGACCCTGTTCGCGGTCCTGGTCCTCCCCCTGGCCCCCGCCCTGCTCCCCGAGTCCCGCACCCCGGACCGCCCGCGCCTGGACGTCCCCGGCGCGATCGCGGTCACCGGCGGCCTGCTGGCCTTGATCTACGCCCTGTCGACGGCGGCCGACCACGGCTTCGCCCGCACGGACGTCATCGCCACCCTGATCGCGGGCGTCCTGCTCCTCACGACCTTCGCGTACATCGAGTCCCGCACGCCCCAGCCCCTGGTCTCGCTCCCGATGCTGCGCCGCCGCACGGTGGCGTGGGGCAACCTGGGCGGACTGGTCACCTTCTCGATGATGTCGACGGTGGTCTTCGTCCTGACCCTGTACCTCCAGGAGATCCTGCACCTGTCGTCCTTCGAGACGGGCCTGGTCTTCGGCGTCCAGGGCATCCTCTCGGCGGTGGCCGGCGTCTACGCCCCGAAGGTCATCGGCCGCATCGGCGCCCGCCGCACCCTGATCGCGTCCCTCACCGGCCAGGCGGCTTTCACGGCCACCCTCCTCACCCTCACCACCCACACCTGGTCGGTCTGGGTGGCGACGGCCGCCGTCTCCCTGGCGAGCATGTGCCACCTGGGCGCGATCATCTCCTACGGCCTGACGGTCACCTCGGGCGTCCCCGACGAGGAACAGGGCCTGGCCACCGGCCTGGTGACCTCCACCCAGCAGGTCGGCATCACCGTAGGCATCCCGCTCCTGGGCGTCCTCGCCACCACTTCGGGCGATCTGATGTCGGGGGTCCACACGGTCGTGGGCATCGACGCGACGATCGCGCTGGGGGCGGCGGTGCTGGTGGCCGTAGGACTCGGCGGGAACCGGAAGGCCCACCCGGCCGCCGTATGAGATGTCAGTCCAGGGTCTGGACGAGTTCGGAGCGCGCGGCCGTGTGGACGACCCGGCCGCGCGCTCCGTTCACGAGCGGCAGATACGGCGGGACATGACCGCACTCGACATCGGCGACCACCGGCACGCCCAACGGTCCCAGCGCGTCCATGACGGCCTCGTGCTGGGTGAGCGTGGGGCTGTCGGGCGCGTGGGTCCGGCCGACGAGCACGGCGTTCGCCGCGTCGAAGAACCCGGCCAGCCGCATGCCGTGCAGGTTCCGGCAGATGGTGAACGCGTTGTCCTCGCAGGCCTCGACATACACGAGCAGCCCCTCGGGGGCCGCGCTCCGCGCGAAGGCGGCGACGTCCAGGTACGGCGTCCCGGCGAGATTGGCCAGCGTCTCGACGCAGCCGCCGATCAGCCGGCCCTCGATGTCGACGTCACCGTCACCGTCGAGACGGGTCCAGCTCCCCGGGGTGTCGAGGGTGAGGTCCCGGACCTCCGGGTGACCCACGAAGTCGTCCCGGCCCGGGCTCCGATGACGGCCCGGCGGGGTCTGGGTGAACGGCTCGCCCTGCGCCGCCGCGACGACGTCGAGCCAGCACAGCAGCCCCTCGGGCGCCCGATAGGGCGTCTCCATAAGGGAGTTGCCGTGCACGGTCGCGGTCCCGGTGAGCAGGGTCAGCGGCGCGAGCAAGGTCGAGATGTCCGAGTAGCCGACCACCCAGGTCGGTTCGGCGCGCCCGATCCGCTCGAAGTCGAGCAACGGCATCAGGTCGATCGCGGTCTCCCCGCCCCACGGAGGAACCACGGCCCTGATGCCGGGGTCGGTGAGCATGTCCATCAGCTCGGCGGCCCGCTCACCGGCCGGGGCGCTGACATGGCCCGTCCCGTCCATGCACCGGCCGACGACGACCTCGTACCCGCGCGCCTCGACATCACGGACCGCGACATCGAGGCGCTTGCGCAGCGCGTCCGGGACCCCGCTGGACGGAGACGTGACACCGACACGGTCACCGGGGCGCAGAGGACGCGGATATCGCACAGCAGCAGCCATACGCCGGATTCTGACACGCCTTCACCAGTCGCTCACCGGGTTTTACGGCCGGTCGAGCCGCAGCCGCTCGGCCCTCGGCAGACCGGCCACGACCAGGTCGTACGAGTCCTCGATCAGTTCCTTGAGGAGCCGGTCCGGGAGTCCCCCGTCCACCGTCACCGTGTTCCAGTGCCGCTTGTTCATGTGGTACCCGGGGATGATCAGCCCCTCGTGCTTCTCCCGGAGCCGGATCGCGTCCTCCGGGTCGCACTTGAGGTTGACCGTGAGGGGGCGGGCGTCCAGCCGGGTCAGGGCGAAGAGCTTGCCCAGGACCTTGAAGACGGACATGTCCGGGTTGAACGGGAAGTCCTCCACCGTCGCGTTGAACGACAGGCAGAACGCGCGCAGTTCCTCGGGGCTCACTCCGGCTTCGCCTCCTCCCCGGACGGGTCGCCCGGCACCACCGGCTCGACCAGCACCGTCACGATCTTGTTCCTACGGCCGGCCGAGGCCTCCGCCGTCAGCCGCAGTTCGCGCCCGTCCGGCAGCTCCACGACCGAGGAGGCGCCGGCGATGGGGACGCGGCCCAGGGCCTTCGCCAGCAGCCCCCCGACCGTCTCCACGTCCTCGTCGTCGTAGGCCTCGAAGCCGTACAGCTCGCCGAGGTCGCCGATGTCGAGGCGGGCGGTGACCCGGTAGCGGTCGTCGCCCAGTTCCTCCACCGGAGGCAGTTCCCGGTCGTACTCGTCGGTGATCTCGCCGACGATCTCCTCCAGGATGTCCTCGATGGTGACGATGCCGGCCGTGCCGCCGTACTCGTCGATGACGACGGCGACGTGGTTGCGCTCCTGCTGCATCTCGCGCAGCAGATCACCGGCGTTCTTGGTGTCCGGCACGAAACTCGCGGGCCGCATGGCCGTCGAGACGAGTTCGGACTCGGCGTCGCGGCTGATGTGCGTCTTGCGGACGAGGTCCTTGAGGTACACGATGCCGACGATGTCGTCCTCGCTCTCCCCGGACACCGGGATCCGTGAGAAGCCGGAGCGGAGCGCGAGGGTGAGGGCCTGACGGATCGTCTTGTACCGCTCGATGACGACGAGGTCGGTCCTCGGCACCATCACTTCCCGGACCAGGGTGTCGCCGAGTTCGAAGACCGAGTGCACCATCCGGCGCTCCTCGTCCTCGATCAGCGACTCCTTCTCGGCGAGGTCCACCAGCGCCCGCAGCTCGGCCTCGGACGCGAACGGACCGCGCCGGAAGCCCTTTCCGGGGGTGAGCACGTTGCCGATGAGGATCAGCAGATACGGGATCGGGCCCATGATCCGCGCGAGCGGCAGCAGCACGTACGCCGCCGCCGTGGCCGTGTTCAGCGGGTGCTGGCGCCCGATCGTGCGCGGGGAGACCCCCACCGCGACGTACGACACGAGAACCATGACGCCGATCGCGGCGAGCAGCGCGGGCGCGGTGCCGTGGATCACGTGCAGGCACTCGTAGGTGACGAGCGCGGCGGCGGCCATCTCGCAGACCACCCTGACCAGCAGCGCGACATTGAGGTAGCGGGTCGGGTCGGCGGCGACCTGCGCGAGCTTGGCGCTGCCGCGCCGGCCGGACCGTACGGCCTCCTCGGCGCGGAAGCTGGAGACGCGCGCGAGGCCCGCCTCCGCGCAGGCGGCGAGCCAGGCGACAACGACAAGGGCGATGGCCCCGACGACGATCTGAGGACTCATGAGGCGTACGTACCTGTGCCCTAACCCGTGCCCTAGGAGACCGTCGGAGCCGGAGAGGGGCCGTCGACGCCCTTCTCCGCGCGCCAGCCGTCCACGATGGCGGCCTGGAGGCCGAACATCTCGGCCTTCTCGTCCGGCTCCTCGTGGTCGTAGCCGAGGAGGTGCAACACACCGTGGACGGTGAGGAGTTGGAGCTCCTCGTCCATGGTGTGCTGCGTCTCGGCCTCGGCCCCCTGCTTCGTGGCGACCTCCGGGCACAGCACGATGTCACCGAGGAGCCCCTGCGGAGTCTCCTCGTCGTCCTTGCTCGGCGGACGCAGCTCGTCCATCGGGAAGGACATGACATCGGTCGGCCCGGGCAGGTCCATCCACTGGATGTGGAGCTGCTCCATGGCGTCCTCGTCCACGACGATCACCGAGAGCTCGGAGAGCGGGTGGATGCGCATCCGCGCGAGGGCGTAGCGGGCGATGTCGAGGATCGCCTGCTCGTCGACCTCGGTTCCGGACTCGTTGTTGACGTCGATCGACATGGTCGTGCTGATCTACTTCCGCTTGTCACGGGCACCCTTGTGGGTGCCGTTCTCCGTACCGTTCTCGCTGTCGTACTGCTCGTACGCGTCGACGATACGGCCGACCAGCTTGTGCCGGACGACGTCCGCCGACGACAGGCGGGAGAAGTGCACCTCGTCGAGCCCCTCCAGGATGTCCTGCACCTGCCGCAGCCCCGACTTCGTGCCGCTCGGCAGGTCGACCTGCGTCACGTCACCGGTGATCACGATCTTCGACTCGAAACCGAGCCGGGTGAGGAACATCTTCATCTGCTCGGGGCTCGTGTTCTGGGCCTCGTCCAGGATGATGAAGGCGTCGTTGAGCGTGTTGTGCGTCAGCAGGTAGTCCTGGGTGACGTACAGCGAGTCCTCGGCCGCCACCTGGATGCAGACGGTCTCCTCCGTGCCCGCGGGCTCGATGCTGTCGATGAACCGCATCGGGCGTCCGCCGCCTCCGGCCACGTGGTACTCGTCGCGCTTGCGGGCGAGGCGGAAGGGTTCGATGCCTTCGGGGAGGCGGATGTCCACGACATGGGTGTCATAGCGGTGGGCTGCCAGGACCGTGCCCTGTTTGCGGCCTTCGGCAGGACGACGGCGCGTGTAGGCGACGCCACCCAGCGACTGGACCAGGGCGATGATGTCGTCGCGCAGAAGGATCGACGCAGTCGAGTACTGGATTCGGCAGGTGCTGTCGGCCTGGGTGACCGGTCCGCCATCGGAATCCAGCAGTCCTTGGAGAACAGCCAGTCGTACGTCGGCGGTGTTGTACAGGTAGTCGTCCGGGACGAACTTGGTGTGCGAGCGGGTGCGCAGCAGATCCAGCTCGCGCAGAACCCGTGTGACCGGGTTCTCCAAGGTGACCACGTCACCAGGGGTCTTGATCCGGTTGAGGACGTAGTCGGGTCCGGCCCTGTGCCGCACGGTGACACCGGGCAGCGCGTCTTCCAGCGCCTCGGCCAGCTCGCGATCCTCCGTCGAGAAGGATGGAGTCGTCGAGCCCGTGAGGCAGCCGTCACCCAGCAGCAGTCCCAGTGCGTACGGATCCATCGGGACCTCACGCTCAGGGAAGCAGACCGGTGCCGTGAGCATGGGCAGCTCGTACCGGCGAGTGTGGGCCGCCCGCAGGTTGCCGATCATCTCCTGGGTCTCCAGGACCCGCCACGGCTTGTCGCGGCGCTTGTCCGAAGCCGTGCGGACCGTCCACAGGTGCTCGCCGCAGCACAGGGTCCAGGAACCGTCCTGGGCGCTGACGCGGTAGATGTCCTTCTCGCCCTGCGGATACACGCCGAGGATTGGGGTCGGCTCACCGTTCGAACCGATGACCAGGTCACCGACCTCAAGGTCGCCGATAGGACGCCAACCGTCCGGCGTGAGGACGTTCGTGAAGACAGGCTGCGCACGCCCACGCATGTAGGCCAGCGGTGCCACCTCGATCGTGCCCGCCGCCATCAGCTTCGGGATCGACTCCGGGTCGAGCATGTCGTGCAGCGCGTCGTACAGGGGGCGCAGGTACGGGTCGATCTTTTCGTAGAGGGTGCCCGGGAGGAAGCCCAGCCGCTCGCCCGCCTCGACCGCGGGGCGGGTCAGGATGATCCTGCTGACCTGCTTGGCCTGGAGGGCCTGGACCGCCTTGGCCATGGCGAGGTAGGTCTTGCCGGTGCCGGCGGGGCCGATGCCGAAGACGATCGTGTTCTTGTCGATCGCGTCGACGTACCGCTTCTGGTTGAGGGTCTTGGGGCGGATCGTGCGGCCTCGCGAGGACAGGATGTTCTGGGTGAGCACCTCGGCCGGTGTCTCCTCGGGACCATCCCCGTTCTCACTCGCCCGCAGCATGGCGATCGAGCGTTCCACCGCGTCCTCCGTCATCGGCTGCCCGGTGCGCAGCACCAGCATCATCTCGTCGAACAGGCGCTGGACGAGGGCGACTTGGCGGGCGTCGCCGACCGCGCTGATCTCATTGCCCCGGACGTGGATGTCGGCCGCCGGGAAGGCCTTCTCGATCACGCGCAGGAGGGCGTCTCCGGACCCCAGGACGGTGACCATCGGATGCTGGGCGGGGACGGTGAACCGTGCCTTCGCCTGCTCCTGCGCGGGGGTGTGAGCTGTGGGTGTCTGAGTCATGGGCCGGCTCTGTAGGCCTTGCTCGTCCTCCTCGAAAAGACTCGCCCGCCACAAGGGCGGCCTGGTGATTCCAGGGTACGCCGGGCCACTGACAACGCCGTAGGGCTTTTCGGTGACCGTCGGGCCACGAAATCCGAACCCGTCCCGGCTTGCCCCGGGAGCGTGTCCGGCGCAGAGGAGGCGCGCGGGGTGCCGCCGTGAGCCCTGTTCGCGCCCCCTCGCTTGTACGGACAATGTGCTGGGTCAGCCAAGTGTCAGCAGGAGATCCGGCCGGTGGGCCGTGGCTCCCACCGCCGGGCCGTACAGGGAAAGCAGGTCGGCCGCTGTGTTCGTGCGTCTGCCCACGTCCGTGTCCGAAGCACAGGAGTGCCTGGTCGAGGGGGCGGTGCCCGTCGGCGGGGCGACGCTTGTGTGGGCCTCCTGGCAACGGGACGGGTTCCCCGAGCAGGCGGTGTCCCTGCGGGAGCTGCCCGAGGCGAAGGTGATCGGGGACGGGACGCTGGGCGCGGCGGTACTGCTGCACGAGATAGACGAGCGGGTGCCCGAGGTGCTGCGGCGGGCCGCGGCGGGCGTCGGAACCGGGGCCGTACGCCGGACCGCGACCGTCGGCGGCAACATCGTCGGCAGCACGCTGCGCTGTCTCCTCCCCGCCGCACTGGTGCTGGACGCCCGCCCGGTGGTCCTGGAACCGGACGGTCCCGTCGAGACCGACCTCGCCGAGCTGCTCGCGAAGCGGCCGGTGCTGTTGAGCCTGCGCTGGCCCGAGCCGGTCGCCAGCGGCTATCGCAAGCTGACCGGTGTGCTGAGGGGCGAGGTCCCGTTCGTGGTGGCGGTGGCGGTGGGAGCGGCGGAGGGCACGGAAGCGCGCGTCCTGCGGGTCGCGGTCCGTGACGGCTACGACGTGCTCAGCGAGACCGTTCCCTACGGCACGGACGCCGCCCGGGTCCTCGGCGCCCTGGCGCTGACACCGCTCGGCACCTTGCCCGAGGCGGTCTTCGAGGCGGTACGGGAAGAGGTCACCGGTGTGCTGGAGCGTGCGGGAGCCCGCTGAGCGGAACGGTTCGCCTCCGGGACTACGGGACTGCGGGACTGCGGGACTGCGAGGCAGGCGACGAGTGCCCGGCCGCCACGCCCCTCATTGACCCTCATCGCCGCTCATCACCGTGCCTAGGCCGACCGGCCGAACCCGATCGTCGGCACCGCCCGCCGCAACGGCCACGGGCTGCCGCTGCCCTGCTCCTCCGGTACGAGTCCCGCCAGGAACGCGTACCGGCGCAGGGCCGTCGGGTCCTGGCCCTCGACCGACTGCACCTTGCGCCACCAGGCGCCGAGCTCTGACCAGCCCGGCGCGGAGAGGGAGCCGCCGAACTCCTGGACGGAGAGGGCGGCGGTGAGCCCGGCGAAGGCGAGCCGGTCGGCCAGCGGCCAGCCGGCCAGGGTGCCGGTGACGAAACCGGCCACGAAGACATCGCCCGCGCCGGTGGGGTCGAGGGCCTCGACGGCGATCGCCGGGACCTCGGCGGACTCTCCGGTACGGCGGTCGACCGCGTAGGCGCCGTCCGCGCCGAGGGTGACGACGGCGAGGGGTACGTGTTCGGTGAGCGCGTGGGCGGCGGCGCGGGGGCAGTCGGCGCCGGTGTAGCGCATGGCTTCCTCGGCGTTCGGCAGGAACGCCTCGCAGTGCGCGAGGTCGGCGAGTCCGGCGAGGTCCCAGGCGCCGGTGTCGTCCCAGCCGACGTCGGCGAAGATCCGGGTGCCCTCGCTCGCGGCCTGCGCGACCCAGGGGGCCTGCTTGCCGGGGGTGAGCGAGGCGACGGCGGCACGCGCGCGTGGCGGGCAGTCAGGTGCGCCCCCTTGCCCGAACACGACCTCCGGGGGCGGCTCGTGACCATGGGACACCATCGTGCGCTCGCCCTCGTAGGCCATCGACACGGTGACCGGCGAATGCCAACCGGGCACGGTCCGGGAGGCGGAGAGGTCGATGCCCTCGCCCTGTTGCAACGCGTCCCAGCAGTACTCGCCGTAGTGGTCGTCACCGAAGGCCGCGGCAAGGGAGGTCCGCAGCCCGAGGCGGGCCAGCGCGGTGGCCATGTTCGCCACGCCACCCGGACTGGACCCCATCCCACGCGCCCAGGACTCGGTGCCGCGCACCGGGGCGGATTCGAGCCCGGTGAAGATGATGTCGAGGAAGACGGTGCCGGTGAGATACACGTCCCAGGGCGGATCGTCCGCCGCGCGCAGCCCGGCCAGCGGATCGACCCCGCAGGACGGCCCTTCGCTGCGGGACGACGGTCCTTTTCCGGTGGACGCGTTGGACGCGGTCACGGTGCGCTCCCTGACGTGATACGGATCAGGCCAGTCTGCACCACCACGCGCGCGTGGGGGCGGCTCCCGCTCCGGGCCCGCCCGTCGCACGGGTATCAGGCAGTCGCAGGTCCCGGCCCTACGACACGCACGGCACCGGTCGCAGTCCTGTCCACCGCGGTCGCGGGCACACCACCGACCACGTCCGGATCCGGTCGCAGCGCCCACCGCCGCCCACCAAGAGGACACCGGACGCGGCCAGAAACCCGACGGCCCTCACGCCCACCAGATCGGCACCCACCACAGTCGGACCGCCGCAGACCCGGTCCTACGACGCACGCCGCACCCGGAGCCGCCCCGGTCGCGGACGCCGTCACCGAACGCAGCCGAACCCGATCAGGGCACCCTCCACCGCGTACCAACAGGACACCGAACACCGCCAGAAACCCGACGACCCTCACGCCCACCAGATCGGCCCCGCCCCCATCACACCGCCGCAGACCCCGGCCCCACGACGCGCGCCGCACCCGGAGCCGACTTCCGCACCGCAGCCCCAGGCACCGTCGCCGGGCGCGTCCGGAGCCGGTCGTTGCGGCCGCCGCCGCGTACCAAGAGGACGCTCAGGGCGGCCAGGAAGCCGATGACCGTCAGGCCGACGAGGCCTGCCTTGGTGGAGCCGGTCGCGTCCTCGATGATTCCGAAGGCGGTCGGGGCGACGAACCCGCCCAGGTTTCCTATGGAGTTGATGAGCGCGATGCCGGGAGCGGCGGCGCGGGCGTCGAGGTAGCTCTGCGGGATCGTCCAGAAGATCGGGGAGGCGGGCTTGAAGCCCATCGCGGCCAGGCAGAGGGCGCCGAGGCCCGCCCAGGGCGACACGAATACCGCCAGCAATGTGCCGCAGCCGCCCAGGACCAGGAGGCCCATCAGGATCGGGCGGCGTTTGCCGATGCGGTCCGAGACGCGTCCGCTGACGTACACCGCCGCGATCGCGCACAGCCACGGCACGGATGTCAGCAGGCCCACCTGGAAGTCGTTCAGGCCGCCGATGTCGTCCACGATCGACGGCAGCCAGAACGTCACCGCGTACAGCGCGACGTTGATCGCGAAGTAGATCCAGAGGAAGAGCAGCATCTGCGGGTCGGCCAGCAACTTCCAGCGGGAGACGCGTACTTGGGCGGCGGTACCCCGGCCCTGTTGTTCGGTGTCGATCACCTCGGCCAGGCCGGTCTTCTCCTCCTCCGTCAACCAACCCGCCGACTCGATGTCGTTGTCGAGGTAGCGGTAGACCACGAAGCCGAGGACGACCGAGAAGACGCCCTCGATGAAGAACATCCACTGCCAGCCGGAGTGGCCCCAGACCCCGTGCATTTCGAGGAGCGCGCCGGAGATCGGGCCGACGATGACCGTCGCGGTGCCCGAACCCATCAGGAAGATCGACGTGGCGCGGCCCCGGTGGGAGTCGGGCAGCCAGCGGCTGAAGTAGTAGATCACCGCCGGGAAGAAGCCGGCCTCGGCGACGCCCAGCAGGAAGCGCAGGGCGTAGAACATGCCGGGGGTGGTGACGAAGGCCATCGCCGTCGCCACGACACCCCAGCTGATCATGATCCGGGTGAGCCAGATCTTCGCCCCGAAGCGCTCCATCAGCATGTTGGAGGGGACTTCGAAGATGGCGTACGCGATGAAGAAGATCCCGGCGCCGAGCCCGAAGGCCGCCGCCGAAAGGCCTACGTCGGCCCTCAACTGGTCTTGCGCGAAGCCCAGGTTGACGCGGTCCATGTAGTTCGCGACGAACATCACGAAGAACAGCGGGACCACTCGGCGGAAGATCTTGTGAATGGCGGACCGGACGGCCGGCGGGTGGGCTTCGGGGGCGGGTACGGGGACTACTGCGTTCACGAGCGGCTCCGATCGTGGGCAGGGAAATCAACAGACGGGGCAGGAGTAAGTCACCTAAGAGAAACGGGAGTTGGAGCTGGAACTACCAGCGCGGCATCGACGGCGTGACCCACTCCGGGTCGGTGATCCGCATCGCGGCCGCGTCGTCGCGCTCGCGCAGCGCACCGTCGTCGTCGAGCCACCGCCGGTGCAGGAACTCCAGCTTGGCGTGGTCGAGTTCGACGCCGAGGCCGGGCGCGTCGGAGACGGTGACCTTGGCGTCGGTGAAGGTGAGGCGTTCGGTGAGGACGTCCTCCGACTGCCAGGGGTAGTGGGAGTCGCAGGCGTGGTGGAGGTTCGGGACGGTCGACGCGACGTGGGTCATCGCGGCGAGGCTGATCCCGAGGTGGGTGTTGGAGTGCATGGAGATGCCGACGCCGAACGTGCGGCAGATGGCGGCCAGTTGCTGGGTGTTGCGCAGTCCGCCCCAGTAGTGGTGGTCGGAGAGCACCACCTGCACGGCGTCCTTCGTGAAGGCTTCCTTGATCTCCGCGAACGTCGTCACGCACATGTTGGTGGCGAGCGGCACATCGGTCCCGGCGGACACCTCGGCCATGGCAGGGGTGCCCAACGCCGGGTCCTCCAGGTATTCGAGGACGTCCCCCAACTCCTTCGCCACCTTCAGCGAAGTCTCCACGGACCAGGCCCCGTTGGGGTCGAGGCGCAGGGGGTGGTCGGGGAAGGCCGCCGCCAACGCCCGTACGGCGGCGATCTCCTCGTCCGGCGGGAACACCCCGCCCTTGAGCTTGAAGGACGTGAAGCCGTACCGCTCCTTGAACTTCCGGGCCTGCTCGACGACTCCGGCGGGGTCGGTCGCGGCACCCCAGTCGTCCTTCTCGCTCGCGATGCCCTCGGGGTGGTCGGCCCACTTGTAGAACAGGTACGCGCTGTACTCGACCGCGTCCCTCACCTTGCCCCCGAGCAGGGCGTGCACGGGCAGCCCGAGGGTCTTGCCGAGCGCGTCGAGGCAGGCGACCTCGAAGGCGGAGACGACGGACAGGCGCAGCTTGTCGGCGGTCTGGACACCGCGCAGGCCGCCGACGTCGACCTGTCCGGAGACCCGCGAACTGTCGACGGCCAGCTCGTCGGCGACCGTGAACAGGCCGTTCAGGTCGCTGACTTGACGGCCGATCAGCTTCTGGGCGAAGGGGCGGGCCAGTTCCAGGTACTTGGTGTCGCCGTAGGTCTCGCCGAGGCCGGTGATCCCGTCGGCCGTCTCGATCTCGACGATCAGGCGCGGGGTGTAGGGCTGGTGGACGCCCTGGGTGTTCAGGAGCGGCGGGTCCGCGACCAGGATCGGGGTGAGGCGGACGTCGGCGATGGTGAGGTTCACAGCACGGCTCCTACGAGGTCGAGTCCGGTGGCGAGCAGGGTCGTGAGTTCGGCCAGGTCGGCGGCCGAGGGATCGGTGAGCGGGGCGCGTACGGGTCCCACCGGCTGGCCGCGCAGCCGGGCCGCCGCCTTGACCAGCGACACGGCGTATCCCGGTACCCGGTCGCGGAGTTCGACGAGCGGGACGTAGAAGTCGCGCAGTAGCCGCTCGACGGTCTTGTCGTCTCCGTCCGTCAACGCGGTGAAGAAGGCGTTCGCGATCTCGGGGGCGAAGGCGTGGACGGCCGAGGAGTACGCGGGGACGCCGACGGTGGCGTAGGCGCGGGCCTGGATCTCGGCGGTCGAGGCGCCGTTGAAGAACAGGAAGTCCTCGGGGGCGGCGAGCGTGAGGCGTTGCAGGCGGTCGAGGTCGCTGTGGCCGTCCTTGAGGCCGATGACGCCGGGGATCGCCGCGATCCGCTTCAACGAGCTTGCGGTGAAGGCGACTTGGCCGCGTTGGTAGGCGATGAGCGGGAGCCGGGTGCGGGCGGCGAGCTGCTCCAGCTGGGCCACCAGGCCGTCCTGTGGGGCGGCGACGAGGTAGTGCGGCAGGACGAGCAGCGCGTCGGCGCCCGCCTCCTCCGCGATGCGCGCGAAGCGGGCGGCCTGCGCCCAGCCGTAGCCGACTCCGGCGACGACGGGGACGCGGCCGGCCGCCTCCTCGACGGCGATGGTGACGACCGTGCGGTACTCGTCCTCGTCCAGCGAGAAGAACTCGCCGGTGCCGCAGGCGGGGAACACGGCGCCGGGGGCGGTGGCGATCCGGGCCGCGACATGAATGCGGAAGCCGGCGGGGTCGAGGGAGCCGTCGTCGTGGAAGGAGGTGAGCGGGAAGGAGAGCACGCCGCCCGTCATCCCGTCCCGGAGCCTGCGCACCACGGTCTCCGTGTCGCCGTTCACTGTGCCATCTCCCTATGTAGACGTCATCCACGTATGAAGACAGAGATTAGATACGCGAACCGCGACCGTCAATGGGGCACCCGCGCTCGCTAACATCGCCCCATGTCAGAGCCCGGTGGCGTCCGCGAGGTGAAGTCCGCCGCCCGTACGGTCGAGCTGCTCGAACTGCTCGCCGCGCGCGGCGACCGTCCCGCGCGCCTCCAGGAACTCGCCGACGAGCTGGGCGTGCCGCGCAGCTCCATGTACGCCCTCCTCCAGACCCTGATCGCGCACGGCTGGGTCCGCACGGACATCACCGGCTCGCTCTACGGCATCGGCATCCACGCCCTGCTGACCGGCACGACCTATCTGGACTCCGACCCGCGCGTGCGGGTCGTACGCCCGTATCTCGACGAGGCGTCCCAGGCGCTCGGCGAGACGATCCATCTGGGGCGGCTGGACGGGCGGGACGTGGCGTATCTGGCGACGCGGGAGTCGCACGAGTACCTGCGAACCATCAGCAGGGTGGGACGGCGACTCCCGGCCCACGTCGGCGCCCTGGGCAAGGCACTCCTCGCCGAACGGCCGGACGCCGAGCTGCCCGACGGGCCGTACGAGGCCGCGACGCCGAACACCCACACGTCCCGGTACGCGTTGGCCGCCGACCTCGCTTCGATCCGCGCCCGGGGTTACTCGGTCGATCGCGAGGAGGGTGTCGTCGGGATCGTCGGGATCGGGTTCGCGCTGCGGTACGACAACCCGCCGCTGGACGCGATCAGTTGCTCGGTGCCGGTGGCTCGGCTGACGCCGGAGCACGAAGGGCAGATCGTGGCGGTGATGCGGGAGGTCAGGGCGAAGATCGAGGGCGCGGCGTCTGCGGCCGGTGGGGCTGTGCACTGGCGGTAGTGGGCGCGCCTTCCGAGGGCTGCGCCCCCAGACCCCCGCAGCGGGCAGTCCGAATGACGCCCCCGGCACCGGAAATTGGGCGCTCGTTTACCCGGTCCCCCCTACCCCAAACTGAACGTGCCCCAGATCACACCCCCCGCCCTTCTTTCGTGAACCGCGTGCTTGATACAAATTGGCCGCGCGTCCCTGTCCGTCGACGGTCGTCGCCCCATCCCCCTTTTTTGAGCCGCTTCTTTCGCATGCCCTGGGAACGCCCGTGTTCGCCCGCAGCACCACCACGCCCTGGCCCCTCGTCGCCCTTTTCACGGCCGGGTATCTAGCCCCCTATCTCCTCCCCACCACCGTCGGCAGGCTCGACGCGGGGCTGCCGCTCTCCGCCACGCAGGCCGGTGCCGTCGGCAGTGCGCTGCTGTTGAGTTCGGCCGCGGCGGGGTTTCTGCTCGCCTCCCGGGTCGACCGGGTCGGGCCGCGCACGCTCGCGCGGATCGGTCTCGCCCTCGCCGTTCTCGGGTACGGCTCGGCCGCCCTCACCCACGCCGTCCCCGCGGTCATCGCGGGCGCGGTGGTCGGCGGATTCGGCTCGGGTACGGCCACCACGGTCGCCGCGTCCGGGATCGCCGCCGAACGGGACCCCCATCGCGCGTCCACGCTCGGCCTGTTGTGCGTGTCGGCACTCGCCGGTGCCGTCTATCTGACGGTCCCGCATCTCGGCGCGGGCCACGGCCAACCGCTCGCCGCGATCGCGCTCACGGCACTCGCCGTATGGCCACTGACCGGCCGCCTCCCGGTCCGTACGGCGAGAGAGCACACGCGCGTGGACACCTCCGGACTCCCCCACCGCCGCGCCGGACTGGTCCTCGCCGGCACCCTGCTGTGCTGGTCCCTCGCCCAGAACTCCCTCTGGGGCGTCAGCGGCCGCATCGGCATCGACCAGGCGCACCTCTCCGAGGTCACCGTCGGCGCGGTCTTCGCGATCGCGCTCGGCACGGGGCTGGTGGGCGTGATCGGCGCGGGCACACTCGGGGCCCGGCTGGGGCGCGCGGTACCGATCGGCGCGGGGACGGCGCTCATCGCGGGCTGCATCGTGCTCAGCGCGTCCGCGCACGACCTGAGGACGTTCGCGACCGGCGAGATCGCCTGGAACACCCTCTACCCGGTCGTCCTGTCCTACGTCCTCGGCCTCGCCGCCTCCCTTGATCCGCGCGGGCGTTGGGCCGTCCTCGTCGGCTCGGCCTCGTCGCTCGGCACGGCGGCGGGACCCCTGGCGGGCAGCGTGCTGTCGGCGCGGGCCGGGTTCCCGGCGATGGGCGCGATCCTCGCGGTGGGGCTGGTCGTGATCGCGGTACCGATGACCGGGGTCGCTCTCCACACCGGCGGCCGGCTGCTGGTGCCGGGTACGGTCCGGCGACGCGGGGGCACCCCGGCCGCCGTGGTCGCCTCGTCGACCGGCTCGCCCTGCGGCGCGGTCCCGCAGATCGGCGCCCCCGAACAGCCGGTCGTCGAGATCCCGATGGACACCCCGGCCGTCCCGGCGCAGGGCGCCTACGACACGGCGGGCCCTCGGCAGGCGGCCACGGCCACCGGCGGCTGAGCAGCACATCGACACAGGCCCAAGCCCAGCCCCCCAGGGGCGCGGGGCTGTATCGACGTGCGGCTCCGCCGCGGGGCGCGACCAGCCCCCACCAGCCCGCGGTGTCACCACCGACTTACGAGAACTCGTACGCCTCCACCTCGGCCAGATAACGAACCCGCCGCTCCTCGTCGTCCTCCAGGAAGGACGCGACGAAGGAGTTCCGGGCCAGCTCGCGCAACCGGTCCTCGGTCAGGCCCAGCGCCGAGCGGACCGCGTCGAAGTTGTCGCCCGCGTACCCGCCGAAGTAGGCCGGGTCGTCCGAGTTGACCGTGCAGAGCAGGCCCGCGTCCAGCATGGCGGGGAGGGGGTGCTCGGCGAGGATGTCCACCGCGCGCAGCCGGACGTTCGACAGGGGGCAGAGGGTGAGGGGGATGCGGTCGCGAACCAGGCGCGCCACCAGCTCCTCGTCCTCCATGCAGCGCAGCCCGTGGTCGACGCGCTCCACGCCGAGGATGTCCAGCGCCTCCGTGATGTAGGCCGGCGGACCCTCCTCACCGGCGTGTGCGACGCGTCGTAGACCCAGCGCGGCGGCGGCCTCGTAGACCTCGCGGAACTTCACCGGCGGGTGGCCGACCTCGGCCGAGTCGAGGCCGATGCCGGTGATCCGGTCGAGGTACGGCTTCGCGGCCTCCAGCGTTTCCAGGGCCGAGTCGGCGGACTCGTCGCGCAGGAAGCAGAGGATCAGGCGGGTCGAGACGCCGTGGTTGGTCTCGCTGCTGCCCAGGGCCCGCCACAGGCCCTCCACCACCGTGCCCATGTCCACACCCCGCGCGATGTGCGCCTGCGGGTCGAAGAAGATCTCCGCGTGCCGTACGCCCTGCGCGGCGGCGCGGGCGAGATAGGCGTTGGCGAGGTCCTCGAAGTCCCGCTCGGTGCGCAGGACGGCCATCAGCTCGTAGTAGAGGTTCAGGAAGGTCTGGAGGTCCTCGAAGAGGTACGCCTCGCGGAGTTCCTCGGTGTCCGTGTACGGCAGCTCGACGCCGTTGCGGGCCGCGAGCGCGAAGGCCAGCTCGGGTTCCAGGGTGCCTTCGATGTGCAGGTGCAGTTCGGCTTTGGGAATGGGCATCGAAGTATCGTACGGGTGTTTTACCGCCGTTTCGGAACCGGCACCCTGAGTAGATCGTGCGCCACGGTCAGCTCCCCCTCGAACCCCGCCGCCCGCGCCTGCCGCTCGAACTCCTCCGGCTCGGAGTACCGCTGACTGAAGTGCGTGAGGACCAGGTGCCGTACGCCCGCCTCCTGCGCCACCCCCGCCGCCTGCCCTGCGGTCAAGTGGCCGTGGTCTACGGCCAGTTGCTCGTCCTCGTCCAGGAACGTCGACTCGATCACCAGCAGGTCGCAGCCCTCCGCGAGGGCGTGCACCCCGTCGCAGAGCCGGGTGTCCATGACGAACGCGAAACGCTGGCCGTGCCGTGCCTCACTGACGTCGTCGAGGGTCACGTCGCCGATCGCCCCCTCGCGTTGGATGCGACCCACGTCCGGGCCCTTGATGCCGTGCGCGGCGAGGCGGTCGGGGAGCATGCGGCGGCCGTCGGGTTCGGTGAGGCGGTAGCCGTAGGACTCGACGGGGTGGGAGAGCTTGCGGGCTTCCAGGGTGTACGCGGGGGTGGTGGCGAGTACGCCGTCCTCGGACACCGGGGACTCCGTGATGCCCACCGTCTCGCGGTACGCCGTGGCGTAGCGCAGGCGGTCGAAGAAGCGCCGGCCCGAGCGTGGGTAGTGGGCGGTGATCTCGTGCGGGACCCGGTCCAGGTTGATGCGCTGGATGACTCCCGCGAGGCCGAGGGAGTGGTCGCCGTGGAAGTGGGTGACGCAGATGCGGTTGAGGTCGTGCGCGGCGACGCCGGCGCGCAGCATCTGGCGCTGGGTGCCCTCGCCGGGGTCGAAGAGGATGCCCTCGCCGTCCCAGCGGAGGAGGTAGCCGTTGTGGTTGCGGTGCCGGGTGGGGACCTGGCTGGCTGTGCCGAGGACCACGAACTCGCGTACGGACACGGCGAGTTATCCGGGCGGCCACTGCATGCCGCGGCCGCCCATGACGTGGGCGTGGGCGTGGAACACGGTCTGGCCCACGCCGCTGCCGGTGTTGAAGATGACGCGGTAGCTGTCGAGCTTCTCGTCGGTCGCCACCTCGCCTGCCTCCCGCAGTACGTCTGCGGCGATTGCCGGTTCGGCGGCGGCGAGGGAGGCGGCGTCGGGGTAGTGGACTCGGGGGATCACCAGGACGTGGGTCGGGGCCTGGGGGTTGATGTCCCGGAACGCGACGGTGGTGGACGTCTCTCGGATGATCGTCGCGGGGATGTGGCCTGCGACGATCTTGCAGAACAGGCAGTCGTCCTGCGGGTCCCCTGACATGTGGGTTTCCTCCGAGGCTGGGGGTGCTTTACGCGAGGCATCGTATCGTCGTCTGGTGCGGGTGCGTGGGGGCTGGTCGCGCCCCGCGGCGGAGCCGCAAATCGGCACAGCCCCGCGCCCCTAGGTGGGCAGGGTCGGGGGTGTTTTTGCCGGAGCGGTCTCCAGTGACTCCAGCGCCAGGCGGATTGCCTCGTCCAGCTGGGTGTCCCGTCCCGCCGCATAGTCCTGGGGGCGCTGGACCACCTCCACATCCGGGTCCACCCCGTGGTTCTCGACCCCCCACCCGTAACCCTCAAGCCAGAACGCGTACTTGGGCTGGGTGATCAGCGTGCCGTCCACCAACCGGTACCTGCTGTCGATGCCGATCACGCCGCCCCATGTGCGCGTGCCGACCACCGGGCCGATGCCGAGCGCCTTGATCGCCGCGTTGACGATGTCGCCGTCCGAGCCGGAGAACTCGTTGGCCACGGCCACTACGGGGCCGCGGGGTGCGTCCTCGGGGTAGCTGTAGGGGCGCATGCCTCGGGGGAGGTCCCAGCCGACGATGCGGCGGGCCAGCTTCTCGACCACCAGCTGTGAGGTGTGGCCGCCGCGGTTCTCGCGGACGTCGACCACCAGGCCCTCGCGGGCGACCTCCACGCGCAGGTCGCGGTGGATCTGGGCCCAGCCGGGGGCCTGCATGTCGGGGACGTGGAGGTAGCCGAGGCGGCCGCCGGACTTCTCGTGGACGTAGGCACGGCGGTCGGCCACCCATGCGTGGTAGTACAACGGTTCCTCGTCCGCCAGGGGGACGACCACCGCGTGCCTCGGGTCTCCGCCGGCTGCCGGGGAGATCGTCAGCTCGATCGGTTTGCCCGCCGTGCCGACCAGGAGGGGGGCCGGTCCCGTGACCGGGTCGACGGGCTGTCCGGCCACCGCGAGGATCGCGTCTCCCGTGCGGACCGCTACGCCGGGGGCGGCGAGCGGGGCGCGGGCGTTCGGGTCGGAGGTTTCCGAGGGCAGGATCCGGTCGATGCGCCAACTGCCGTCCTCGTGACGGGAGATGTCGGCGCCGAGCAGACCCTGGCGCTCGCCGTGGCCGTGGCCGCCGCGCGGGGTGACGTAGGCGTGCGAGGTGCCCAGTTCGCCGTGCACCTCCCAGAGGAGGTCGACGAGGTCGTCGTGGGTCGCGACGCGGTCGAGGATCGGGCGGTAGCGGTCCAGGACGCCGGTCCAGTCGACGCCGCTCATGTCCTCGCGCCAGAAGTTGTCGCGCATGATGCGGCCGGTCTCGTCGAACATCTGGCGCCACTCGGCGGCCGGGTCGACGGTCTGGCGGATGCGGGACAGGTCGACGTTGATGTTGGTGTCGTTGTCGTCGTCCTCGGAGGAGGCCCGGCGGTCGCTCGGGACGACGCGGAGTTTGTGGTCGGTCCAGAGCAGGACGCGTTTTCCGTCGCCGCTCACCTCGAAGTGGTCGGCGTCCCCGGCCAGGTGCTCGATGCGCTGCTGGGCGAGGTCGTAGCGCTCCAACTCCGTTTTGGGGTCCGGGTCTTCGGGGGTCGCGCGGGTGGCGCCGAGGACTCCCTGGACCGGGTGGCGCAGCCAGAGGACGCCGTCCTTGGCCGTGCGGAGGTTGGAGTAGCGGCCTGCCTCCACCGGGAACGCGACGATGCGGTCGGCCAGGCCTTCGAGGTCGACGCGGGTGGTGGGGCGGCCCTCGCTGTCGGGGGTCTCCTCCTTGTCGGGGGCCTCGAAGGGGCGGCCGTGCCGCTGCGGTCCGAAGGGGGACGGGGTCGTCGCGGCGAGGGTGATCAGGTGCGGGCGGTCGCCGACCACGAAGGCCAGGTCGAAGACGTGCTCGTCGTAGACCGGGTCGAAGGAGCGGGTGGAGAGGAACACCAGGTGCTTGCCGTCGAGGGTGAAGGCGGGGGCGTAGTCCTGGAAGCGGAGCGGGGTCGCCTCGGTGACCGACAGGTCTGTGGTGTTCGCCAGCTTCAACTGGCGTAGCGGGCGCGGGCCCGGGTGGGACCAGGCCAGCCAGGCCGAGTCCGGGGAGAAGGCGAGGCCCGAGGCGTCGCCGTCCTCGCTGCGGTCCACCTCGCGGACCTCGCCGGTTTCCCGTTCGACGAGGAGGACGCGGCCGTCGTGCGAGCCTACGGCGACCCGGCTGCCGTCGGGGGCCACGGTGAGGGCGAGGACGCGGCCGAGCTGTCCGGCGGCGATTCTGCGCGGGGTGGCGCCGGGGGCGAGGCCGGTGGCGGGGGCGAACTCCAGGGCGTCGTCGCCCTCGGCGTCCGTCACCCACACCACCCACTCCTCGCCGTCGGCGCGGAAGGTGCGGGGCAGCCGGGCGCGGACGCCGGGGGTGGCGGCCAGCGCGCGGGCGGGGCCGGAGCGGTGGGTGACCCAGTGGACGGCGCCGCGCACGGCGACCGCGCTGCCGCGTGCGGTGTGGTCGGGGGACGCGGACCCGAACCAGCGGGCCGCGGGCACCGGGAACGGCTGCTGGTCGATGCGCTGGCCGCCGAGCCGGATGTCGAGGCGGCGCGGTTCGGCGCCGTCCAGGTCGTCGAGGAGCCAGAGTTCACCGGCGGAGGAGTAGACGATCCGGGTGCCGTCACCGGACGCGTGCCGGGCGTAGAAGCCGTCGAGCGGGGTGTGGCGGCGGAGGTCGGAGCCGTCCGCGAGGGAGGAGTACAGGGCGCCGGTGCCCTCGTGGTCGGAGAGGAACGCGATCCGCTCCCCCGCCCACACCGGGTACTCGATGTTGCCGTCCAACTCCTCGTGCAGGCGCGTGAATTCGCCGTCGCCGTCGCGGTCGATCCACAACTTGCCCGCCGTGCCGCCCCGGTAGCGTTTCCACCAGGCGGCCTCGCGGCCCATGGGGGCGGAGAGGAGGACCGTCGCCGTCTCGCCCTGGGCGACGTCGCCGACCCAGCCGTACGGGAGGGTCGTCGCCGGTCCGCCGTCCAGCGGGACCGAACGGGCCCAGCTGCGGCGGAGGTTGGCCTGGCCGTGGGCGCTGGTCACGAGGACCTCGCCGGCGGCGGTCCAGCCGCGCACCTGGGTGCGTGAACTGCCCCAGTACGTCAGGCGTTTGGCGGGGCCGCCGTCGACCGGGGCGATGTGCACCTCGGGGGCGCCGTCGCGGGTGGAGGTCCAGGCGACGGTGGTGCCGTCGGGCGAGATGCGGGGGTGGGTCACCGGCACGTTCTCCGCGCTGACCCGCCAGGCCCGGCCGCCGCTGTCGAGGGACGCCAGCCACACGTCGTCCTCGGCGGTGAAGGCGACCGACTCGCCGTGCAGGTGCGGGAAGCGGAGATAGGCCTGGGCTGCGGACGCTGAGGGCTGAGTCACCTGATCAGGTTATGCACCGGTGCCATCCGCCGACAGCCCTTTGGATCACTTGCCCTCGACAGGCCAGCAGGTCGGGTCGCCCTTGCACCAGATCGTCTTGGTGACCGTGACGGTCGGTCCCGGGCCGTAGGTCAGCGTCGGGTTCGGGTTGTTCACGGACGACGGCGTCGCCGCGTTGCAGTCGCCGAGCCCGGTGACGTGGAAGACCTGCTTCCCTGCCACCTTGGCGACCAGGTCACCGCGCACACACGCGCCGTCGACGGCCCGGGTGACCTTGCCGGTGACGGTGATGTCCCGGTTGTCGGTCGTCTGCCCCTGGCAGTCGACGCTGACGACCGTGGTCTCGGTCGGCGAGGGCGTCTTCCCGGGCGTGTAGGCCTTGTTGTCGTTGCCGTAGTTGCCCGTGCAGGTCAGCCAGCGCACGCCCACATGGTCCCGCTTGAGCTCCGCGGTCGCCGTCTTGTCGGTGGTGTACGCGACGGTCGCCGAGCTGAGATCCCCGGGCTGGCACGCGACGGCCCCGCCCACAGCGACCACCGCCAGCCCCGCCACGGCGGCCACCCGCCGCCCGCGCGGCCGGAGCAGGTTCCGTCTCAACACCCTCATGGGCGGCAGCCTGTCACCGTCGGAGCGCGCGCGGAAGAGCGCATACGGCCACCCGCACGCCGGGGGCGCAATTCCCCGGCGGACGGCCTCAGCCGCGCAACAGCAGCCACTCCTGAAGCTCCACCACATTGCCCTCGGGGTCCTTGAGATGGGCGACCCGCATCCGGTCCGTCATCGGCGCGGGCCCGTGCAGCAGCTCCGCACCCCGGGCGGTGATCTGCTCGCAGTACCCGTCGAGACCGTCCACCCGCAGCACCACCAGCGAACGGTGACCCGTCGCCAAGTCCCCCAGTTCGCCAAGGGTTTGGGCCATCATCGCGCGGTCCTGGAGCGCGATCCCGGCGGACCCGATCGCGGGGCTGAACTTCTCGTACGGTCCCTCGGCCGCCCCCGACTGGGGCTTCAGGCCGAGGACTTCGGCGTAGAAGCGGTAGCAGGCGGCGAAGTCGGTGACGAGCAGCCGTACTTGGGCGAGTTCCACGGCGATCCCCCCTGGTTCAGGACCAGCGTCCGGTACGGCCCAGGAGCAGGGCGGTCGCCGCGGTCCCGGCCGTCGATGTACGCAGCACGCTACGCCCGAGGCGGCAGGCCTTCGCGCCCGCCTCCTCGAAGAGCGCCAACTCCTCGGGGGAGACGCCTCCTTCGGGGCCCACGACCAGCACGATCTCGCCCTCGGCGGGGAGTTCGGCGGTGGCCAGGGGCTCGCCGGCGTAGTCGCGGTCCTCGTGGAGGACGGCGGCGAAGTCGGCTTTGGCCAGAAGTGCCGCAACCTGTTTGCTCGTTGCCGCGTCCGCGACCTCCGGGAAGCGCAGCCGACGGGACTGCTTGCCGGCCTCCCGTGCGGTGGCGCGCCACTTGGCGAGGGCCTTGAGACCCCGGTCGCCCTTCCACTGCGTGATGCAACGGGCGGCCGCCCAGGGGACGATCGCGTCGACGCCGGTCTCGGTCATCGTCTCCACGGCCAGCTCGCCGCGGTCGCCCTTGGGGAGGGCCTGGACGACGGTGATGCGGGGCCGCGGCGCGGGCTCCTCGCTGACGGACTCCAGGTCCATGACGACGAGCCGGTCCTTGCCCTCGGCCGCCTTGACGACGCCCGCCGTCCACCGGCCGCGTCCGTCGGTGAGGACGATGTCCTCACCGGCCCGCATCCGCCGCACGGAAACCGCGTGCCGCCCCTCGGGGCCGTCGAGGACGATCTCACCGCCGCTGAGATCCGGGATCTTCAGGGGGTCGAGGATGAACACCGGCGCGGTCATCGGAGGTCGCCCCCGGACGACAACGCTGTCCGGGCGGAGGCGAGTTCGGCGACCAGGACCTCGACCAGTTGACCGGCGGGCAGCTCGCGTGCCATGCGGTGGCCCTGTCCGGCCCACAGGGCCATGCCCTGCGGGTCGCCGGACGCGGCGGCCTTCTTGCGGAGCGGGGAGGTGAGGTGGTGGATCTCCGGGTACGCGGCGGGGGCGTACGGGCCGTGCTCGCGCATGAAGCGGTTGACCAGGCCGCGGGCCGGGCGGCCGGAGAACGCGCGGGTCAACTCGGTACGCGTGAACAGGGGGTTGGTGAGCGCCTGCTTGTGCAGCGCGTTGGCACCGGACTCGGGGGCGGCGAGGAACGCGGTGCCGAGCTGGGCCGCGCTCGCGCCCGCCGCGAGGGCCGCGGCGATCTGGCTGCCGCGCATCAGACCGCCGGCGGCGACGATCGGGAGGTTCACGGTCTCGCGGATCTGGGCGACGAGGGAGAGCAGGCCGAGGCTCGCGCCGTCGTTCTCCGGGAGGTCGCGGTGGGTGCCCTGGTGGCCGCCGGCCTCGACGCCCTGCGCGATCACCGCGTCGGCACCGGCCCGCTCGACGGCGAGGGCCTCCTCGACGGTGGTGACGGTGACGAGGGTGAAGGTGCCGGCCCGGCGCAGCGAGTCCAACACCTCCGGGGTCGGGATGCCGAAGTGGAAAGAGGCGACCTTCACCGGGTTGTCGAGCAGGACGGACAGCTTGGCGTCGTAGCCGTCCTCACGGCCGCTGTCCGGGTCGCCGAGTTCCGTGTCGTACCACTGGGCCTCACCGGCCAGTTGGTGGGCGTAGACGTCGACCGCGGCCCGATAGGGCAGCGCGGCGACAGCCGCTCCAGTGGAGCCGGTGCTCGCACCGGGGTACTCCGGCTGCGGCATGAAGAGGTTCACGCCGAAGGGGCGGCCGGTCAGACTCCGCAGCTGCTTGATCTCCTGGTACATGCCGTCGGCCGTTTTGTACCCGGCGGCGAGGAATCCCAGCCCGCCGGCCTCGGACACGGCGGCCGCGAGACGCGGGACGGAGACACCGCCCGCCATCGGGGCCTGCACGATCGGATGAGGGAAGAGATCGGTCAGTGCGGAGGACATGACGGCATGTTGTCACGTCCTTTGAACAAGTCCGAATCCGGCCTTGGCCCTGGCACATGCCATTGCTTTCAGCCGGTTCGGCGATGGCGGACGAGGCTGTTCGGAATGAAGAGAGGGTCCGGGGGCGGCTGCCCCCGGACCCTCTCAGCGACCGTTGAAAGCGTCCTTGAGGCGCGAGAACAGCCCCTGCTGACCCGGCTGGAACGTCCCCGTGGGCCGCTCCTCGCCGCGCAGCTTCGCCAGTTCGCGGAGCAGGCGTTCCTGCTCCACGTCCAGCTTGGTCGGGGTGGTGACCTCGACGTGGACGATGAGGTCGCCCCGGCCGCCGCCGCGCAGATGTGTGATGCCCCGGGTGTGCAGCGGGATCGACTGGCCGGACTGGGTGCCCGGGCGGATGTCGACCTCCTCCATGCCGTCCAGCGTCTCCAACGGCACCTTCGTACCGAGGGACGCGGCTGTCATGGGGAGGGTGACCGTGCAGTGCAGGTCGTCGCCGCGGCGCTGGAACATCGCGTGCGGCAGCTCGTGGATCTCGACGTACAGGTCACCGGCGGGGCCGCCGCCGGGGCCGACCTCGCCCTCGCCCGCGAGCTGGATCCGCGTGCCGTTGTCCACGCCCGCCGGGATCTTGACCGTGAGCGTGCGCCGCGAGCGGACGCGGCCGTCGCCGGCGCACTCCGGGCACGGCGTCGGCACGACCGTGCCGAAGCCCTGGCACTGGGGGCAGGGGCGGGACGTCATGACCTGGCCCAGGAAGGACCGGGTCACCTGCGAGACCTCACCGCGACCGCGACACATGTCACAGGTCTGCGCGGAGGTGCCGGGGGCCGCGCCCTCGCCGTTGCAGGTGTTGCAGACGACGGCCGTGTCGACCTGGATGTCCTTCGTGGTGCCGAAGGCCGCCTCGTCGAGCTCGATCTCCAGCCGGATCATGGCGTCCTGGCCGCGGCGGGTGCGCGAGCGCGGTCCGCGCTGCGACGCCGTGCCGAAGAACGCGTCCATGATGTCCGAGAAGTTCCCGAAGCCACCGGCCCCGAAGCCCGCGCCCGCGCCGCCCGCCTGCGAGAGGGGGTCGCCACCGAGGTCGTAGACCTGCTTCTTCTGCGGATCCGAGAGCACCTCGTAAGCGGCGTTGATCTCCTTGAACCGCTCCTGGGTCTTCGGATCCGGATTCACGTCCGGGTGCAGCTCGCGCGCGAGCCTACGGAAGGCCTTCTTGATCTCATCCTGCGACGCGTCGCGACGCACGCCGAGAACGGCGTAGTAGTCCGTGGCCACTTAGGACTCCGCCAGGATCTGTCCGACGTACCGTGCCACTGCGCGTACCGCTCCCATCGTTCCCGGGTAATCCATGCGGGTCGGTCCGACCACGCCGAGCTTGGCGACTGCCTCGCCGCCCGAACCGTAGCCGACCGACACCACGGAAGTGGAGTTGAGTCCCTCGTAGGCGTTCTCGTGACCGATCCGTACGGTCATGCCCGAATCCCCCGCCTCACCAAGCAACTTGAGGAGGACGACCTGCTCCTCAAGGGCTTCCAGGATGGGGCGGATGGTGAGGGGAAAGTCATGTCCGAAGCGGGTGAGATTGGCGGTGCCGCCGATCATCAGCCGCTCCTCGGTCTCCTCGACGAGGGTCTCCAGGAGGGTGGAGAGCACCGTCGCGACCGTGCCGCGGTCCTCGGCCTCGAAGGCCTCCGGCAGGTCCTGCACGAGCAGCGGTACGTCCGCGAAGCGGCGGGCCGCGATCCGGCTGTTGAGCCGCGCGCGTAGATCCGCGAGCGAACTCTCCCCGAAGGGCGCCGGGCAGTCGACCATGCGCTGCTCGACCCGTCCGGTGTCGGTGATCAGCACGAGCATCACGCGCGCGGGGGCCAGCGACAGCAGCTCCACGTGGCGGACGGTCGAGCGGGTCAGGGACGGGTACTGCACGACGGCGACCTGCCGGGTGAGCTGCGCGAGCAGCCGTACCGTACGGCCGACGACGTCGTCGAGGTCGACCGCGCCGTCGAGGAAGTTCTGGATCGCCTTGCGCTCGGGGCCGGTCATCGGCTTGACGCCGGCGAGCTTGTCGACGAACAGCCGGTAGCCCTTGTCGGTCGGGATCCGCCCGGCGCTGGTGTGCGGCTGGGCGATGTAGCCCTCGTCCTCCAGGGCCGCCATGTCGTTGCGCACGGTCGCCGGGGAGACGCCGAGGCTGTGCCGCTCGGTGAGCGCCTTGGACCCGACCGGCTCCTCGGTGCCGACGTAGTCCTGGACGATGGCGCGCAGCACCTGAAGCCTGCGTTCGCTGAGCATCGCGCACACCTCCAGTTCTGGTCGCCGTTTTGGTGCCGGGCTGCCCTTTCCTGGCACTCTGTGCGCGTGAGTGCCAGCGTTCCCCGGCCCAGTGTACGGCCGTGAGGTACACCCCGGGCAAGGCCGGTCCTGCGATGTCACGCGCTGAGTGCCGTCACCGTTAGCGTCGCCGTATGAGGGTGACTTGGGAAGAGGCGGGGTGGGAGCGGCTGGCCGCCGGGGTGGGGCGGTGCCGACTGCCTGGCTGGGACTGCACGGTCGGGCTGGTGATCGGCGGGGACTCGGCGCTGTTGATCGACGCGGGGTCGAGCCTGGCGGAGGGCGCGCGGTTGCGTAGGCAGGCGCAGGCGCTCGCCGGGCGGCGTGTGCCATTTCTCGCGCTCACCCACCCGCATTTCGACCATGTCTTCGGGGCGGCGGCCTTTGCCGGGGCGACGGTTTTCGTGGCCGCGGGCGCGGACGAGGTGTTCGAGAGCGGTGGGGAGGAGTTGCGGGCCGACGCGGTGCGCAACGGGCTGGACCCGGAGGCCGCGGAGAACGCGGCGGACGTCCTCGTACGCCCCCGCGAACATGTGCGGGACCCCACACTGCTCGAACTCGACGACGGCCCGGCGGTCCGGCTGGTGGCGATGCGGGGGCACACCGCCCACGATCTCGTGGTCGTGGTGCCGGGCGACCCGCCGGTCGTGTTCTGCGGCGACCTGGTCGAGGAGTCCGGCGAACCGCAGGCGGGCCCGGACGCGGTTCCGGCGCTCTGGCCGGCGGCGCTCGACCGGCTCCTCTCCCTGGGCGGGGCGGACGCGGTGTACGTGCCCGGTCACGGAGCGGTGGTGGACGCGGGGTTCGTGCGGGCCCAACGGGACGCGTTGGCAACGCGTTTCGGCGTGTCGTGACGGTGGTCGGCCCGGTTCTCCTATCGTCATCCGAATGCGCCAGTACTCCGCCGACCTGACCCCGCCGTGGAAGAAGCCCAAGCCGGCCCCCGAGGTCCCCGCGGAGGCGGGCCTGGTGGTCGAGGAGCCGGGCACCGGTTTCTGCGGCGCGGTGATCCGCTGCGAGGCCGGCACGGTCACCCTGGAGGACCGCTTCGGCAAGCACCGGGTGTTCCCGATGGAGCCGCGCGGCTTCCTCCTGGAGGGCCGAGTCGTCACCCTGGTGAGGCCCGTGTCGAGTCCCCTACGGCCCACGCGTACGGCTTCCGGTTCGGTGGCCGTCCCGGGTGCACGCGCGCGTGTGGCTCGCGCCGGGCGGATCTACGTGGAGGGCCGGCACGACGCCGAACTCGTCGAGCGGGTGTGGGGCGACGACCTGCGCATCGAGGGCGTGGTGGTCGAGTACCTGGAGGGCGTCGACGACCTCCCGTCGATCGTCGCGGAATTCGATCCCGGCCCGGACGCGCGGCTGGGCATCCTGGTCGACCACCTGCTCCCCGGCACCAAGGAGTGGCGCATCGCCCGGTCGGTCACGAGTGAGCACGCGCTCGTCGTGGGCCACCCGTACATCGACATCTGGGAGGCCGTGAAACCGTCCTCCGTGGGCATCGCCGCGTGGCCCCGCGTTCCGCACGGGCAGGACTGGAAGACGGGCGTGTGCCGGTCCCTGGGTTGGCCGGAAAACACCGGTGCGGTGTGGCAGGCGATTCTGGCCAAGGTGGGGTCTTACCGGGATCTGGAGCCGGAACTCCTGGGAAGGGTCGAGGAGTTGATCGACTTCGTCACGGCCGGCGGTGAGGCGTGACGTTCTCGTAGGCGGCGAATTCGCCGGTGTCCAGTTCGACACCGATGGGCTCCAACGGTGTGAGGTCGCCGAACTCGGTGATCCGCCGGCACCGGTAGTCCGCGTTCTCGCCCGTGCCCGTCGGCTCGGTGAACAGGACGCACTGGGCCATGACCGGATCGATGATCAGGTACCCGGGTACCTTTGCCGCCGCGTAGATCGAGCGCTTCACGCTGTAGTCGCGATGGACGCTGTTGGTGGAGACGACCTCGACCGGCAGCGTGATGACCTCGGCAGGCATCAGTCTTCCCCCGTCGGGGCCGGCACCGCGCTCGATCACCACCAGGTCCGGCTGCGGCTCACTCGGCTCTTCGGGGATCGCCACCCGCTGCGTCTGAAGCCGTCTCCAGCCGCTCCAGGGAATCTGGTCCTGAACCGTCTCCACGATCGCGTTGTGTACCAGGTCACGCCTGGCCGTCAGCACGATCTCCCCCCGGAGGAGTTCAGCCCTCAAGCCCTCAGGGGGCTCGAACTCCGCAAAGAACTCGGTGATTCGCCGGTCGCTCACAACGGCAGCCCAGGAAAGTGGATCAGCGACCGGCTCGGCCTCCCGCCCCGGTTCACTCCCCGAGTGATCAGTCCACCAGATCCCGCACCACCGCGTCCGCCAGCAACCGCCCCCGCAACGTGAGCACGGCGCTCCCCTCCTCGTACGGCCCCGCCTCCAGCAGCCCGTCCCGCAGCGCCCGGCGCGAGGCCGCGAGCCCCTCCGGCCGGAGCAGGTCCAGCGGGGCACCCTCGCGGAGCCGTAGCTCCAGCAGGATGCGTTCCACCCGGCGGTCCTCCGCCGAGAGGATCTCCCGGCCCGCGCCCGGGGAGCGGCCGGCCGCCAGCGCCCCCGCGTACGCGCCCGGGTGCTTCACGTTCCACCACCGCACCCCGCCCACGTGCGAGTGCGCTCCGGGGCCCGCGCCCCACCAGTCGGCGCCGCGCCAGTACAGCTCGTTGTGGAGACAACGGCCGGAATTCGACGTTGCCCAGTTGGACACCTCGTACCAGTCGAAGCCCGCCGCCGACATCACCTCGTCGGCGATGAGGTAGCGGTCGGCGTGGACGTCGTCGTCCGTCATGGGGACCTCGCCGCGGCGGATGCGGCGGGCGAGCTGGGTGCCCTCCTCGACGATCAGGGCGTAGGCGCTGATGTGGTCGGGGCCCGCGCCGAGGGCGGAGTCGAGGGAGGCGCGCCAGTCGTCGTCCGTCTCGCCGGGGGTGCCGTAGATCAGGTCGAGGTTGACGTGGTCGAAGCCGGCCGCGCGGGCCTCCGCGACGCAGGCCTCGGGGCGGCCGGGGGTGTGGGTGCGGTCGAGGACTTTCAGTACGTGCTGTTTCGCGCTCTGCATGCCGAAGGAGACGCGGTTGAAGCCGCCGTCGCGGAGGGCCGCGAGGTAGGCGGGGTCCACCGACTCCGGGTTCGCCTCCGTCGTGATCTCCGCGTCCGGTGCCAGGCCGAACTCGTCCCGGATCGCGCCCAGCATCCGTACGAGATCGCCCGCCGCGAGCAGCGTGGGCGTGCCGCCGCCGACGAAGACCGTGCGGACCGGGCGCGGGTCGTCGCCGAGGACCTTGCGGGCCAGGCGGACCTCGTCGATCAGGGTGTCCGCGTAGTTGTCACGGGAGGCCAGCACTCCGCCCGTGCCGCGCAGCTCGGTCGCCGTGTAGGTGTTGAAGTCGCAGTAGCCGCAGCGGGTCGCGCAGTACGGGACGTGCAGATAGAACCCGAGGGGGCGGTCTACGGCCCCGGCGAGCGCCTGTGCGGGCAGTGAGCCGTCTTCGGGGACGGGATCGCCGTCGGGGAGTGCGGAAGGCATGCCTTCCATTGTCCAGCACCCGTACGACTGTCTACTCCGCCTGTTCCGCCTGGAGCACCAGCAGCGCCATGTCGTCCTCCGGGGGACGGCCGCCGAACTCGTGCACCAGGCGTTTGATGCGCTCCGCGATCAGCTCGGCGTTCAGGCCCGCGCACCCCGCGAGCGCGGTCGCGAGGCCGTCGCCGTCGTCGAACTGGACCGACCCGGAGCGGCGCTCGGTCACCCCGTCCGTGACGCACAACAGGCTGTCGCCGGGCCGCAGTTCGAAGGTCTCGCTGGTGTATGTCACGTCCTCGATGACCCCGAGGAGGGTCTGCGGGCGGGCTGCCGTGCCGACGCTGCCGTCCGGGCCGAGGAGCAGGGGCAGCGGGTGTCCGGCGGAGGCGAGGGTGCAGCGGACGCCGCCGTCGAAGGGGACCAGCTCGCCGTAGAGGAGGGAGAGGAAGCGGGGGCCGTCGCCGACCGGGCCCGGCATGCCGCCCGCCGCCACCATCGCGTGGGCGGCCGCGTCGGCGGCCTCGGTGGCGTCGTCGAGGAGGAGCTGGTTGAGGCGGTCGAGGACGTCGGCGACGCCGTAGCCCTCGCGGGCGAGGAGCCGTAGCCAGGGGCGGGCCAGGCCGATCACTACGGCGGCCTCGGGGCCCTTGCCCTGGACGTCGCCGAGGGCGAAGCACCAGCGGCCGTCGCCGGCCGGGAAGACGTCGTAGAAGTCGCCGCTGGGGCCGCCCTTGTCGCAGGGTTCGTAGACGAGGGCGCTGTGCAGGCCGGGGATCTCGGCGACGGCGCCGGGCAGCAGGCCGCGCTGGAGGACGCGGCTGATGGTGGCCTGGCGGGCGTACTGGCGGGCCGCGCCGATCGCGAGCGCGACGCGGCGGCTGAGGTCCTCGACCAGGCCGGTGACCTCGTCGGGGAAGCGGGGCAGCCCGGACCGCCCGATGACGAGCGTGCCGAGCGGGCGGCCGCCCGCGATGAGGCGGTACGACAGTGCCGCGCCGTGGGTGCCGTGCGGGCCCAGTGCGTCGGCGGGCCAGGGGTAGGAGACGGGCCGCAGGGAGTCCGGCGGGCGGGGCGGGTCCTTCTCCAGGGCGCGGCGCAGTTCCTCGATGCGGTTCTCGCTGCCGTGCCAGACGCGGGCGAGGCGCGGCCCGGCGCCGGCGCCCTCGCCCCAGCCGCCGCGGCCCGTCGCCTCGTCCTCCAGCCAGACGGCGCACCAGTCGGCGAGCCTCGGCACGATCAGCTGTCCGGCGAGCGCGGCGACGAGGTCCTCGTCGAGCTGTCCGGCGAGCAGGTCGGAGGCCTCGGCGAGGAAGGAGAGGGCGCCGCGGCCGAGCCAGTCCCGGTCGCGTTCGGCGCGATGGGGGTCCCCCCGCTTGAGTGTGTTCGAGAGTGGGGGAGGTTCGGGGGCGAGGATCTCGGCTACGCGGAGGCCGCGCTCACCGGCGTAGGTCTCCAACTCCTCGGCGGCCGGGGTGCCTTCGGCGGGCAGGCGGGCCCATACGGTCTTGACGCCGGTGCGGTAGGTGACGCCCCAGGCCTCGGCGAGGGTGGAGACGAGACGCAGGCCGCGGCCGAACTCCGGTGTCTCGTACGCCTGTTCGGCGCTGTTGTCGCGCGGGGCGCGGGAGGGGTGGTGGTCGGCGACCTCGACGACGATCGAGTCGGTGTCCTCAAGCCGGCACACCAACTCGACGTCCGTGCCCGCGTGCACGACGGCGTTGGTGACGAGTTCGCTGACGACGACCATCGCGTCGTCGGCCAGCCGGTCGGTGAGCTTCTCGGTGCCGGGCAGGCCGAGTTCGGCCCATTCACGGAGCGCGGAGCGCACCAGACCGCGGGCGGAACCGGGCGCGAGAGGGCTGCCGGAGAGCGTGGCGCGCACCGTCGTACGCCGGTCCGCGCCGTGGTGCGCGGGCGCATCGGGAGCACGCGAAGTGGTCTCCCGTTGCGTCGGTATGGCCCCCATGCGCAGCTCCCCGAGCAGTTCGGACGAATACGCCTCGATCGATGCGGACAGAGTGACAGACTGACCGCGGCCATAAGCGCCGAGTTACCGAAGTGGGCCGCCATGAGTGAGAACAGTGCTACGCGTGTGCTCGAAGACGGTCACAAAGACGACTGGATTCGAGCATCCGATCTCCGTCCGCTGCTCGCCGTGATGACGGCCGCCCGCGACGGGGACTTCACGAAGGCGCCGGAGACGGGCCACGGCATGGTGGCCGAACTGACCGCCGCCTTCAACCAGATCATGGACCGCAGCACCCACTTCAACTCCGAGACGCAGCGCGTCAAACGGGAACTGGTGCGCCACGGCCGCCTCGACGAACGCCTCTCGGCCAGCCCCGGCCAGGGCAGTTGGACCTCCCGCGTCAACGACGTCAACCAGCTCCTCGACGCCCTCGTCGCCCCGGCCGCCAACGCGACCCGCGTGCTGGACGCGGTGGCGGGCGGCGACCTGACCCAGCGGGTCGATCTGCACGACGGCAGCAGGCAGTTGCGCGGTGATCTACGGCACCTGGGCCGGGCCGTGAACAAGATGGTGGACCAACTCTCCCTGTTCACCGGGGAGGTGACCCGGGTCGCCCGCGAGGTCGGCACCGAGGGCAGACTCGGTGGCCGCGCCAAGGTGACCGGTCTGTCCGGCAGTTGGCGTGATGTGACCGAGGCGGTCAACACCATGGCGTCCCGGCTGACCGCACAGGTACGGGACATCGCCCTGGTGACGACGGCGGTGGCGCGCGGCGACCTGACCCGTACGGTCACCGTCGAGGCGACCGGCGAACTGCTCGAACTGAAGCTCACCGTGAACACGATGGTCGACCAGCTCTCCGCCTTCGCGGACGAGGTGACGCGCGTCGCCCGAGAAGTGGGCACCGAGGGGCAGTTGGGCGGCCGGGCGCAGGTGCGGGGCGTGTCCGGGGTCTGGAAGGACCTCACCGACAACGTCAACTTCATGGCCTCGAACCTGACGTCGCAGGTCCGCAACATCGCCCAGGTGACGACGGCCGTGGCGAACGGCGACCTGAGTCAGAAGATCACGGTCGACGCGCAGGGCGAGATCCTCGAACTGAAGTCGACCATCAACACGATGGTCGACCAGCTCTCCGCCTTCGCCGACGAGGTCACGCGCGTGGCCCGCGAGGTCGGCACCGAGGGCAACTTGGGCGGGCGGGCCCAGGTGCGAGGCGTCTCCGGCGTCTGGAAAGACCTCACCGACAACGTCAACTTCATGGCGGACAACCTGACTTCACAGGTCAGGAACATCGCCCTGGTGTCCACCGCCGTCGCGCAGGGCGACCTCGGCAAGAAGATCACGGTGGAGGCCAAGGGCGAGATCCTGGAGCTGAAGTCCACGATCAACACCATGGTCGACCAGCTCTCCGCCTTCGCCGACGAAGTGACGCGCGTGGCCCGCGAGGTCGGCACCGAGGGCAACCTCGGCGGTCAGGCGCAGGTGCGGGGCGTCAGCGGGGTCTGGAAGGACCTCACGGACAACGTCAACTTCATGGCCCTGAACCTGACTTCACAGGTGCGGAACATCGCCCAGGTCACCACCGCCGTGGCCAACGGCGACCTGTCGAAGAAGATCACCGTCGACGCCCGCGGCGAGATCCTCGAACTCAAGGACACCGTCAACACGATGGTGGAGCAGCTGCGCGCCTTCGCCGACGAGGTGACCCGGGTGGCCCGCGAGGTCGGCACCGACGGCCGACTCGGCGGCAGGGCTCAGGTGTTGGGCGTCTCCGGGGTCTGGCGCGACCTGACCGACAACGTCAACTACATGGCGGACAACCTGACTTCACAGGTCAGGAACATCGCGCAGGTCGCGACGGCCGTGGCGCAGGGCGACCTGTCGAAGAAGATCGACGTGGACGCGCGCGGCGAGATCCTGGAGCTGAAGACCACCATCAACACGATGGTCGACACCCTCTCCTCCTTCTCCTCCGAGGTCACGCGTGTCGCCCGCGAGGTCGGCTCCGAGGGCCAACTCGGCGGCCAGGCACGGGTGGAGGGCGTCTACGGCACCTGGAAGCGCCTGACGACCAACGTGAACGAACTCGCGCTCAACCTCACCACGCAGGTCCGCGCGATCGCCGAGGTGGCCTCGGCGGTGGCCCAGGGCGACATGTCCCGCTCGATCACGGTGGAGACCCAGGGCGAGGTCACCGAGCTCAAGGACAACATCAACCTGATGGTGGCCAACCTCCGCGAGACGACCCGCGCGAAGGACTGGCTGGAGTCCAACCTGGCCCGCCTCGCCGCGCTGATGCAGGGGCACCGGGACCTCATGGAGGTCGCCGACCTGATCCTGCGCGAGCTGACCCCGCTGGTGAACGCGCAGTACGGGGCGTTCTTCCTGGCCGATCCCGACGAGGACAGCCTGCGAACGGCCATCCCCGCCAAGGGACTTGCCTTCATCGCCGGGTACGGGGCGGCACAGGGGGCGACCGTGGACACGGGCGGGATGCCGGTGCACGGGCTGGTGCGGCAGGCGGCGCGGGAGAAGAAGCGGATCCTGGTGGAGGAGGCGCCGCCGGACTACATCAAGATCAACAGCGGGCTCGGGGAAGCCGCCCCGGCGAGCGTGGTCATCATCCCGATCATCTTCGAGGACAAACTCCTCGGCGTGATCGAACTGGCCTCCTTCTCCCGCTTCTCCGACGTCCACCTCGCGTTCTTCGACCAGTTCGTGAACACCATCGGCGTCGCGATCAACACCATCATCGCCAACTCCCGCACGGAGTCCCTGCTCGGCCAGTCCCAGCGGCTGGCCACGCAGTTGCAGGAACGTTCGGACGAACTCCAGAAGCAGCAGGCCGAGTTGCAGCGGTCCAACGCCGAACTGGAGGAGAAGGCAGCCCTGTTGGCGACCTCCTCGCAGTACAAGTCGGAGTTCCTGGCGAACATGAGCCACGAGCTGCGCACCCCGCTGAACTCACTGCTGATCCTGGCGCGGCTGCTCTCCGACAACCCGGACGGTCATCTCTCCGGCCAGGAAGTGCAGTTCGCGACCACGATCCACCGCTCCGGCTCGGATCTCCTCCAGCTCATCAACGACATCCTCGACCTGTCGAAGATCGAGGCCGGCCGGATGGACGTACGCCCGAAGCGGCTCCCGCTCATCAAGCTCCTCGACTACGTCCACGCCACGTTCCGCCCACTCACCCTGGACCGGGGGCTCTCCTTCGAGGTGTCGGTCGGCGAGGACGTACCGCGCGAACTGTGGTCGGACGAGCAGCGGCTCCAGCAGATCCTGCGCAACCTGCTGTCCAACGCCATCAAGTTCACCGCGACCGGCCGGGTCGAACTCCGCGTCAACCGGGTCAAGGACCCCGAGCACCGCTACTCCGACGTCAGCGACGAGGTCATCGTCTTCGCCGTCTCCGACACCGGGATCGGCATCGCCGCCGAGAAACTCCCGGTGATCTTCGAGGCGTTCCAGCAGGCCGACGGCACGACCAACCGCAAGTACGGCGGCACGGGGCTCGGATTGTCCATCAGCCGTGAGATCGCGGGCCTGTTGGGCGGCCGTATCGTCGCCGAGAGCGAGCCGGGACGGGGATCCACCTTCACTCTCTACGTCCCCGTCGTCAGCCCCGGGCACGCGGCGGGCGGCGCGCCGCTCACCGAGGACCGCGAACTGCCGCTGCTGCCCGAGCAGTTGTCCAGCGAGCCGTTCACCTCGACCGAGGTCGACGACTCGTGGCCGACGCCCACCAAGCTGGAGGCGTGGAAGGCCGGGCGGGCGGGTCAAGTGCTGCCCGGGCGGCGGGTGTTGATCGTGGACGACGACATCCGCAACGTCTTCGCGCTCACCCACGTCCTGGGCCGGGTCGGCATGCCGGTGCTCTACGCGGAGAACGGGCGCGAGGGCATCGAGACACTGGAGCGCAATCCCGACGTCGAACTCGTGCTGATGGACATCATGATGCCGGAGATGGACGGGTACGAGACCATCGCCGCCATCCGCCGCGCCCCGCGCTGGACCGGGCTGCCCATCGTCGCGCTCACCGCGAAGGCGATGCCGGGCGACCGGGAGAAGTCCATCGCACGGGGCGCCAACGACTACGTACCCAAGCCGGTGGATGTCGATCAGCTGCTGACCGTCGTCTGCGCGCTGCTGGATCCCGAGGCCGAGGCCGAGGCGGGGGCCGAAGCCGGGGCCGCGTCCGAGGACATCGCGGCGGCGGATCCGGGTACTTCAGGAGCAGCGGCGGTTCCGCCGACGACTGAGTGAGGCACCGTCATCATGAGCGCTGAGGCAACGACCGACGAGCGCGCCAGCATCCTCCTGGTCGACGACATGGAGGACAACCTGGTCGCGCTGGAGGCCGTCCTGGGGTCCCTCAACGAGCCGCTGATACGGGCTCGTTCGGGCGAGGAGGCGATGAAGGCGCTGCTGCGGCAACGCTTCGCCGTGGTCCTCCTCGACATCCGGATGCCGGGCATGGACGGGTTCGAGACCGCCGCCAACATCAAGCGGCTCGACCAGACCAAGGACGTGCCGATCATCTTCCTGACCGGGACGGACTCGGATGCGGGGTATGCGTTCCGGGGGTACGCCACGGGTGCCGCGGACTATCTGACCAAGCCCTTTGATCCCTGGGTGCTGCGGGCCAAGGTGAGCGTTTTTCTCGAACTGCACCGGAAGAACCAGTTGTTGGAGCGGATGCTGGCGCGGGAGCAGGGGCAGTTCGATGAACTGGCGTTGCGGCTCAAGGAGATTGAGGCGCGGGTGGCTGCGAGTTCGGTGGATGAGGTGCGGGAACTTCGGTACCAGGTGCGGGAGATGGGGCAGCTGGTACGGGATATGCGGCGGCGTTAGGCCCTAGGCGAGTGGGTTCGTGCGCGTTCGGTGGGGGCTGGGCGCGCAGTTCCCCGCGCCCCTAGGGGATTGGGCCCGGCCCGTCCCTGGAGGGTTGGGCCCGGCCTCCCACCGAACAACTACGCCTCGCGTGAGCCCGCGTACATCTCGTCGATCAGGTGCTTGTACTCGCGTTCCACCACCGGGCGCTTGAGCTTGAGGCTCGGGGTGATCTCGCCGTGTTCCACGTCCAGGTCGCGCGGGAGGAGGCGGAACTTCTTGATGGTCTGCCAGCGCTGGAGGCCGGCGTTGAGTTCCTTGACGTAGGCCTCGATCATGGCGACCGTCGCGGGGGCGGCGACGACCTCGGCGTAGGACTTGCCGGCGAGGTCGTTGTCCTTCGCCCACTCCAGGATGGACGGTTCGTCGAGGGAGATGAGGGCGGTGCAGAAGTTCCGGTCGGCGCCGTGGACCAGGATGTTGGAGACGTACGGGCAGACGGCCTTGAACTGGCCCTCGACCTCGGCGGGCGCGATGTACTTGCCGCCGGAGGTCTTGATGAGGTCCTTCTTGCGGTCCGTGATGCGGAGGTAGCCGTCGGGGGACAGTTCGCCGATGTCGCCGGTGTGGAACCAGCCGTCCGACTCCAGGACTTCGGCGGTCTTCTCGGGCAGCCCGTGGTAGCCCTCCATGATGCCGGGGCCGCGCAGCAGGATCTCGCCGTCGTCCGCGATGCGCACCTCCGTGCCGGGCAGCGGCTTGCCGACCGTGCCGGTGCGGTAGGCCTCGCCGGGGTTCACGAAGGAGGCCGCGGAGGACTCGGTCAGGCCGTAGCCCTCAAGGATGTGGATGCCGGCGCCGGCGAAGAAGTAGCCGATGTCGGGTGCGAGCGCGGCCGATCCGGAGACGCAGGCGCGCAGCTTGCCGCCGAAGGCCTCGCGGATCTTCGCGTAGACCAGCGCGTCGGCGACCTTGTGCTTGGCGGCGAGGCCGAAGGGCGCGGTGGCCGTGCCGGTGCGGCGGAAGTTGTCCTGGGTGACCTTGGCGTACTCGCGGGCGACCTCGGCCGCCCACTGGAAGATCTTGTACTTGGAGGCGCCGCCCGCGCGTGCCTTGGCGGCGACGCCGTTGTAGACCTTCTCGAAGATGCGCGGGACGGCCGCCATGTACGTCGGCTGCACGATCGGCAGATTCTCGATGATCTTGTCTACGCGGCCGTCGACTGCGGTGACATGCCCGATCTCGATGTGGCCGGACGTGAGCACCTTGCCGAAGACGTGGGCGAGCGGCAGCCACAGGTACTGGACGTCCTCGGGGCCGAGCAGTCCGGTCGCGGCGATGGCCTTCGCGAGGTACGACCAGTTGTCGTGCGGGAGCCGAACTCCCTTGGGGCGGCCGGTCGTTCCCGAGGTGTAGATGATCGTCGCGAGCTGGTCCTTGGTGATGGCCCCGACCCGCTCCTTGATCAGGTCCGGGTTCTTCTCCAGGTACGCGGCGCCGCGCTGCTCCAGCTCGGCGAGGGTCAGCACCCAGTCGCCCTCTTCGGCTCCGGTCTCGACGCCGGTCGGGTCGATGACCACGACGTGCGTCAGCTCGGGCAGGTCGACTCGCTTCTCCCGCGCCTTGGCGAGCTGCGCCGCGTCCTCCGCGATGAGGACCCTGCTGCCGGAGTCGGCGAGGATGAACGTCGACTCGTCGGCGTTGGTCTGCGGGTACACCGTGGTCGTGGCGGCGCCGGCGCACAGGATGCCCAGGTCGGCGAGGATCCACTCGACGCGGGTGGCGGAGGCGAGCGCGACGCGCTCCTCGGGCTGTACGCCCAGTTCGATCAGACCGGCCGCGATCGCGAAGACCTGCTCGGCGGCCTGTGCCCAGGTCAGCGACTTCCAGTCGTCGGGGCCCTCACCGGAGGCCGCCGGTACCGGGTAGCGGTAGGCCTCGGCGTCCGGCGTGGCCGCCACGCGCTCCAGGAAGAGGCCCGCCACGGACGGCGGACGGTTCTCGATCAGGGTCTGTGTGTCGCTCACGACATCCTCCGGGGCCCGCGACAGTGCGGCTACTGGCTCATTGCTGCGGCGGTTGACTCAATGCGGCTGGGGGCTCATACGGCTGTTGTTTAACTCACGAGTAACTATCGAGCAGTGATCAGAGTAAGCCGCGACCGGCCGGTGCGTAAGAGGCGGTGGACAGTCACTTCGAACAGAGCCATGACCACTTCGCGCGGAGCCAAGACATAGGGCCCGCGGCGCCGAAGCGCAACGGGCCCTGTGAATCGCCTGGCTATCGTCCGGAATTTCAGTGTACGGGGCCGCTACTTCTTGCCCTTGGCTCCGGGACCGCTGTCGTCGCTGGACAGCACCGCGATGAAGGCCTCCTGGGGAACCTCCACGGAACCCACCATCTTCATCCGCTTCTTGCCCTCCTTCTGCTTCTCCAGCAGCTTCCGCTTACGGGAGATGTCACCGCCGTAGCACTTGGCGAGGACGTCCTTGCGGATGGCGCGGATGGTCTCGCGGGCGATGACCCGGGAGCCGATCGCGGCCTGGATGGGCACCTCGAAGGCCTGCCGCGGGATGAGCTCCCGCAGCTTGGCGACCAGCCGCACGCCGTACGCGTACGCCGCGTCCTTGTGCGTGATCGCCGAGAAGGCGTCCACCTTGTCACCATGCAGCAGGATGTCGACCTTGACCAGGCTGGAGTCCACCTCGCCGGTGGGCTCGTAGTCGAGCGAGGCGTAGCCGCGGGTCTTGGACTTCAGCTGGTCGAAGAAGTCGAAGACGATCTCCGCGAGGGGCAGCGTGTAGCGGATCTCGACCCGGTCCTCGGAGAGGTAGTCCATGCCGAGCAGGGTGCCGCGCCGGGTCTGGCACAGCTCCATGATCGAGCCGATGAACTCCGACGGCGCGAGGATCGTCGCGCGTACGACGGGCTCGTAGACCCTGTCGATCTTCCCCTCGGGGAACTCGCTCGGGTTGGTGACGACGTGCTCGCTGCCGTCCTCCATCTCGACCCGGTACACCACGTTCGGCGCGGTCGCGATGAGGTCGAGCCCGAACTCGCGCTCCAGCCGCTCCCGGATCACGTCCAGGTGCAGCAGCCCGAGGAAACCGACGCGGAAGCCGAAGCCCAGCGCCGCCGAGGTCTCCGGCTCGTAGACGAGCGCGGCGTCGTTGAGCTGGAGCTTGTCGAGGGCCTCGCGCAGCTCCGGGTAGTCGGACCCGTCCAGCGGATACAGGCCCGAGAAGACCATCGGCCTGGGGTCCTTGTAACCGCCGAGCGCCTCGGTCGCGCCCTTGTGCAGGGTGGTGATCGTGTCACCGACCTTGGACTGGCGGACGTCCTTCACACCGGTGATCAGATAGCCGACCTCGCCGACCCCGAGCCCGTCCGCGCCGAGCATCTCCGGCGAGTTCGTCCCGATCTCCAGCAGCTCGTGCGTGGCGTTCGTGGACATCATCCGGATCTTCTCGCGCTTGGTGAGCAGTCCGTCGATGACCCTGATGTACGTCACGACGCCGCGGTAGGAGTCGTAGACCGAGTCGAAGATCATGGCGCGGGCGGGCGCGTCCGCGTTCCCGACCGGTGCCGGGACCTCCTTGACGACCTTGTTCAGCAGTACGTCGACACCGATACCGGTCTTGGCGGACACCCGCAGCACGTCGTCGGGGTCGCACCCGACGAGGTTGGCCAGCTCCTCCGCGAACTTCTCCGGCTGCGCGGCCGGCAGGTCGATCTTGTTCAGTACGGGGATGATCGTGAGCTCGTTCTCCATCGCCAGGTAGAGGTTGGCGAGGGTCTGGGCCTCGATGCCCTGGGCTGCGTCCACGAGCAGCACGGTGCCCTCGCAGGCGGCGAGCGACCGCGAGACCTCGTACGTGAAGTCGACGTGTCCCGGGGTGTCGATCATGTTGAGGATGTGGGTACTGCCCTTGTCGGCCCCCTCGGTGGGGGCCCACGGCAGACGCACGGCCTGGGACTTGATCGTGATGCCACGCTCGCGCTCGATGTCCATGCGGTCGAGGTACTGAGCACGCATCTGCCGCTGGTCGACCACTCCGGTCAGCTGGAGCATCCGGTCGGCGAGCGTGGACTTGCCATGGTCGATGTGCGCGATGATGCAGAAATTGCGGATCAACGCCGGGTCGGTACGGCTCGGCTCGGGCACATGGCTGGGGATCGCGGGCACGCAGGGTCCTGATTCTTGAGGCGTCCGCAGTGTCTGCGGTCTCGGGTCGGATCGATACGTAGCCTCCATCGTCCCACGCGTGGGAGGTGCGGTCCGGTTTGGGCCGGTGCGGGTGGGTAACCATGGGGGTTTTCGCGGGTCGGTTCGGTGGCGGGTTCGGGGACCCAGGAGCTTCTCGGGGAGCGGGAAGAGTGGTCGGGTGTGTCTGGGGCCGCTCGGGGACTCGGGCTGCGGTTCGAGGAGGCCTGGGGCTGCTCGGGAGTCGTGGCAGGCGCCTGGCCTGGGGTGACAGACGAAGGGTGCGGTCCGGTTCAGGCCGGTGCGGGACGGTGACCGGTGGCCCCTCGGCGACCGGTTTGGGTGGGCCGGTGGGCGGCTGGTAGCCTGGGTAGCTGTGTCTCATGCCCTCTCGGCGCGAGGCGCAACCCAAGGAAAATCATCGGCCCGGGACCCGTGCGGCCCCGTGCCAGAACCTGCAAAGGCTCATTCGTGGCGAACATCAAGTCCCAGATCAAGCGGATCAAGACCAACGAGAAGGCTCGACTGCGCAACAAGGCCGTCAAGTCCTCCCTGAAGACCGCGATCCGCAAGGCCCGCGAAGCCGCTGCCGCGGGTGACGTCGAGAAGGCCACCGAGTACCAGCGCGCTGCCGCGCGTCAGCTCGACAAGGCCGTCGCGAAGGGCGTCATCCACAAGAACCAGGCCGCCAACAAGAAGTCGGCGCTTGCTTCCAAGGTCACCGCGCTCCAGGGCTGATCCTCCGCACTTGCCTCGGCCCGCGCTCGCGCGGACCGGACCAGTAGCAATCCACCGTGAGGACAACGTCGAGCCCTCTACCTCGATTCACGGACAGACATCGTGGTCGCCACGCCACGTACAGTGCCCCCGGACCCACTTCGGGGGCATTGCTGTTTCCCCATCCCCATCCAACGTCCCCGTCCGCATCCACGTCCCGCCGTATCTCCCCGCGATGTCCCGTAACTGGGGCAGAGTCGCCGAGGCCGGTCCGGCGGAGCAGGTCGCAGGAGATCGGCGGTGCCCGATGCGCGCCGACGGCCGACGGCAACACCGCGGATGGCCGTGCCATGCAACACCCCGCGTCCACGGCATGGTCCGCCGTGTCGACAGCCCTGCGGGGCAATACGTCAACCCTGCGGGGCAACGCGTCTAGGCCTGGCCCCGCGACCGGGCCGCCCGGGCGATCGCGACGACCGCCTTCTCCAACGCGTACTCCGGATCGTCCCCACCACCCTTCACTCCCGCGTCCGCCTCGGCCACCGCCCGCAGCGCGACGGAGACCGCGTCCGGTGTCCACCCCCGCATCTGCTGCCGTACCCGGTCGATCTTCCACGGCGGCATCCCCAGCTCACGCGCCAGATCCGCCGGCCGTCCTCCGCGCGCGGACGACAGCTTCCCGATCGCCCGCACCCCCTGCGCCAACGCGCTGGTGATCAGCACCGGCGCCACCCCGGTGGACAACGACCACCGCAGCGCCTCCAGCGCCTCCGCCGTCCGCCCCTCCACGGCCCGGTCCGCGACCGTGAAGCTCGACGCCTCGGCCCGACCTGTGTAGTACCGCCCGACGACCGCCTCGTCGATGGTCCCCTCGATGTCGGCGACCAACTGGGAGACGGCGGACGCCAGTTCGCGCAGATCACTGCCGAGGGAGTCGACCAGCGCCTGGCAGGCCTCCGGCGTGGCCGATCTCCCGGTCGCCCGGAACTCACTCCGCACGAACGCCAACCGGTCCGCCGGCTTCGTCATCTTCGGGCAGGCCACCTCCCGCGCCCCGGCCTTGCGCGCGGCATCGAGCAGCCCTTTGCCCTTGACCCCGCCGGCGTGCAACAGCACCAGCGTGATCTCCTCGGCGGGCGCCCCGAGATACGCCTTCACGTCCTTGACCGTGTCCGCGGACAGGTCCTGCGCATTGCGTACGACCACGACCTTGCGCTCCGCGAAGAGCGACGGGCTGGTCAACTCGGCGAGCGTGCCGGGCTGCAACTGGTCCGAAGTCAGGTCACGTACGTCCGTGTCGGCGTCGGAGGCCCGAGCAGCGGCCACCACCTCCCGCACGGCACGGTCGAGCAGGAGGTCCTCCTGGCCCACGGCAAGCGTCACCGGGGCGAGAGGGTCGTCGTTCGCAGTCTTCCTGGCCATCGCGTAAAGCATCGCACGCGCCACTGACAACGCGTCCCGCGTGCGGGGGTCGGACGGGGGTGCGGAGGCGGGTGCGAGGCCGGGTACAGGTTCGGGTGCGGCGCGGGTTCGGGTGCGAGTCCGGCACGGCTTCGGGCGCGAGTCCGGCCGCAGAACCGGCCGCCGCTACGGCTCCTCGCGCCAGCCGTCCCACTCCCCCGCGAACGCGTCCAACTCCGCGGGGTCGAGCCGCCCGTCCTCGTCCCGCAGGACGAGCAGCCACTGCGCGTCCTCGGCGTCGTCCTCCCCGGCCAGCGCGTCCCGCACCAGCCGGGGTTCCTCGTCGAGCGCGAACCGCTCCCCGAGTGCCGCCGCCGCCTCCTGGGCCGCGTCACGGTCGGGCAGCACCAGCACATGTCTCACATCGCTCACGGAGACATTTTCTCCCCACGCCCCCGCACCTCCGGAACCGACCCCAGCTCGATCCCGAACCGCTCCCGGTACACCCCCAACACCTCGTCGTCCGCGGTCAGTTCACGTACGTCCCGCGTCCCCTCCCCACTGGTAGTCGTGAGGGTCCGGCCGGCGAGCGTGATCCTCCCGCCGTCCTCCAGGAGCCGCGAGCAGACCAGTGACCGGGTGAAGTGCGAGGCCGGTGACGTGCTGTGCCACCACGCCCCGGCCACGAAGTCGGCGAGCACCCGGGGCCGTACCTCCAGGCGGTACTCGGGCCTTCCGTTCCGCACCACGTCCAGGTCAGCCGCCTCCCCCGAAACCGCCCCCGCTCCGGACGCCCCGCCCCGCACCCCGGCCACATCCGGTCCCGACGCGACGACCCTGAAGATGCCGCCGGGATCCTTCTGCTCTCCCCGCTCCTCGAAGGCCAGCGGATAGTGACTGTGCGTCCCGAACCCCACATCGGCCAGCCACACGCCCCCGTCCACCGTCCGCACCCGCAGCGCGAGATGGTCGTACGGAATCCCCGTCCGCCCCTCGTCCCCGTACACCCGCGCCGTGAGCAACACGACCTCGAAGCCGAGCGCGGTGAGCAACGCGCCGAACAGACCGTTCAGTTCGTAGCAGAACCCGCCCCTGCCCGCACCCACCACCTTGTCCAGCAGCCGGTTCTCCTCCAGCATGATCTCCTCTCCCAGATGGATCGACAGATTCTCGAACGGCACGGTCTGTAGATGGCGCAGATGCAGCTCACGCAGAACATCGGCGGAGGGCGACGCCGGGTGCTGGACTCCCAGCCGGCGGAGATAGGCATCAACCTGTGCGGGGTTCATGCCTTCAGTCTCGCGCCACCCGCAGCCCGTCTCCTTCCCCACTCACCGCCAACGCCCCGTCCACATCCGTCCGCAGGACCACCGCGCCCATGGCCCGCAGCGCCGCGACCGTGCTGGGGGCGGGGTGCCCATAGGTGTTGTTCTCTCCACAGGAGATCAACGCCAGCCGCGGGGCCACCCTGCGTATCAGGTCCGGATCTTGAAAAGCTGATCCATGATGGGCGACTTTCAATACGTCCACGCCTCCCACCAGCGCGGCCGCCGGTGACCTCAACAGCTCCTGCTGGGCCGGGGGTTCGAGGTCCCCGAGCAGCAGCAGTCGCAACCCGGCCGCCCGTACCAGCAGGGCGACGCTCGCGTCGTTCGGCCCGTCCGGGTCCGGCGCCGGGCGCGGTGGGGGCCACAGCACCTGCCAGGACAGCGGGCCGGTGCGTCGCTGTTCCCCGGCTACGGCCCGGGTGATCGGGATGTGCCGTTCCGCCGCCTCCCTCCGTACGAACTCGACCTGTTCCGCGGGCTCTTCGAAGGACGTCGTCTCGATCGCGCCCACCGAGCGGCCCCGCAGCACCCCGGGCAGCCCCGCGACGTGGTCGGCGTGGAAATGGGTCAGTACGACGAGCGGAATCCTGGTGATGCCGAGCGTGCGCAGACACTGGTCGACCAGCTTCGGATCTGGCCCGGCGTCCACCACCACGCCGGTGCCCTTGCCCGCCGCGAGGACCGTCGCGTCACCCTGTCCGACATCGCACATGGCGAATCTCCAACCCGGCGGCGGCCACCCCGTGATCACCCGGGTCAACGGCGCCGGCGCCACCACGATCAGCACCAGCAACAACCCGCAGACTCCGCACAGCCAGGGGCGCTTCAACAGCCGCCGCCCGACCAGCACCAAGGCCGCGACAGCCAGCGCGAGCAACAGCGCCCCGGTCCAACTGCCCGGCCAGTCCACTCCCCCACCGGGCAGCGCCGCGCCGGTCCGGGCGACGTCCGCGATCCACCCGGCGGGCCAACTCGCGCCCCAGGCAAGGACCTTGGCCACCGGCATCGCCACCGGTGCAGCCGCCAGTGCCGCGAAACCCAGCACCGTGGCCGGTGCGACGGCGATCTCCGCGAGCAGATTGCACGGCACCGCCACCAGACTGACCCGCGCCGACAGCACTGCCACGACCGGCGCGCACAACGCCTGCGCGGCAGCGGCGGCGGCCAGCGCCTCGGCCAGCCGCGGCGGAACCCGGTGCCGACGCAGCGTCTCGCACCAGCGCGGCGCGAGCGTGAGCAGGGCACCGGTGGCCAGCACGGAGAGCAGGAAGCCGTAACTCCGGGCCAGCCACGGGTCGTAGAGCACCAGCAGCAGTACGGCCGTCGCCAGGGCCGGGATCAGTGATCTGCGGCGGCCGGTCGCCAGGGCGAGCAGCGCGACGGCACCGCAGGCCGCGGCCCGCAGCACGCTCGGGTCGGGGCGGCACACGACGACGAACCCGAGTGTGAGCATCCCGCCGAGCAGTGCGGTCGCCCGGAGGGAGATGCCCAACCGGGGTGCCAGACCCCGGCGTTCGATGTGCTGGGCGAGACCGGGTGGTCCGATGAGGAGGGCGAGCAGGATGGTGAGGTTGCTTCCGGAGACGGCGAGGGTGTGCGCGAGGTCCGTCTCCTTGAACGCCTGGTCCAACTCGGGTGTGATCCGCGCGGTGTCCCCGACGACCAGCCCCGGCAGCAACGCCCGCGCGTCCGCCGACAACCCGTCGGTGGCCTCGCGCAACCCGGCCCGCAACCGGCCCGCGAACCGCTGCGCTCCGGACGGCCCCTCCACCACCTCCGGCACCGGCTGGTTCCGCACCCGCAGCACGGCCGCGACCCGATCCCCGCTCGTCAGCGAGGGCGCCAACCGCGCGGTCACCTTCACCCGCGTCGACGGAAGCAGCCCGAGCCAGGGCGAACGCTCCGGCCCACCACCGGAACCCCGTGCCCCGCCCACACCCTTGGAGGACGAACCCGGGTCGACGATCAACAACACCGGCGCCCGTGTCTCCGCGACCGTCCCGTCCAACTCCTCGACCCGCCGCACCTCGGCGTCGACCAGCACGGAGACCGGAGCCGCGTGATCCCCGCTGACCCGGGGCCGGGTCAACCGTGGATCGGAACCGACCTCCACCTCCGCGGTCACGGTCGCGTACTCCCGCGCCAGCTCGGGCACCGGGCCACGGCGCAGATCCGCCCCGTGCAGCCCGGCGGAGGCGGCGGCCGCGGCGATGGAGAGGAGCAGGGCGGCGATCGAGACCCTGGGCCATGCGGCCTGCCGCCATGAGGGTGCGGGGCGAACTCCCTCCGGTGAGAGGTCAGAGCGATCGTCCAGCTGTGTCGGGGCGTGGCTGCCGCCTGACCCTGCCCCTGCCCCCGCCCTGTCCCGTCGCCGCGTCACCAGCAGCAGCACGAGCGCCACGGCCAGCGAGGAGACGGCGACTCCTGTGACCCAGTCCGGCGACGCGTCCAGCGCCAGTGCCGCCGTCGCCCAGGCCGCGAGCGCGGGCGGTACGAGTCGTAGGTCCGTCGGTCCTTCCTGTTGGGGGTGTGCGGCACCCCGCCGGCTTCCGGAGTCGGCGTGCACGGTTCGGCGGGCCGGCGAGGAGACGTCGTCCTGTGCCGTGCGGCGAGGCGTCGCGGGCTCGGGCGGATCGTCGTGGACGCAGGTCATGGCTGTACCAGGTCCCGCAGATCGGCGAAGCGGCGGTCGCCGATGCCGTTGACCTGGCGCAGCTCGTCCACCGAGCGGAAACCGCCGTGCTGGGTGCGGTAGTCGATGATGTGCTGCGCCAGCACCGGGCCGACGCCGGGCAGGGTGTTGAGCTGGTCGGCGGTGGCCGTGTTGAGGGAGACCGGAGCCGTCGGAGCGGCTCCCGCCACCCCTGTGATGTTCGCACCGCCGCCCGCACCAGGCGCCGCCGCAGGAGCAGTACCGCCGACGACGATCTGCTCCCCGTCCACGAGGAACCGAGCCCGGTTGAGCCCCTCGGTGTTCGTGCCCTGACGCACCCCACCCGCCGCCCGCAACGCATCGGTCACCCGTGAACCGGCCGGAAGCCGATGAACCCCGGGCTCCCGGACCTTGCCGCTGACGTCCACGACGATCTCGGTACCGGCGGCACCCGCGGCACCCCGAGCTCCGACCGACGAGGCACGCGGCCCGGCCCCCTTCCCCCCGGCCGCACCGCCGCCGCCGTCCTTGCCGCCACCCTCTTCCCCGTAGGGAGCCGCCACCACCTCCGGTGCGCGAACGGGCTGGGTCCGGCCCACCCAGAAGTGCTGCACGGCGAAAACCGCGGCCACCACGAGCAGGACACCGAGCGCGACCACGTTCCGCCGCTCCAGCCCGCACCGCGTCTGCACCCACACCGGCATCCGCTCCCGCAGAGCCACCCCGACCCGCTCCCGCCAGACCCCGGCCGCACGATCCCGCCCGGCACCGGCCTCTCCGGAACCGCTGAACTCCCCAACGCCTCCAGCCGTTTCGGCTCCTCCGACCACTCCGGCGTATGAGAAGACATCAGGCTCCAGGGCAACACGCACAGGCGAACCCACCCGGACCACCCGCTGCCCCGAGCCCAACACCGCCCCTGCCCTCAGCTCCCGCTCCGACCTGGGCTCCGGCTCCCGCTCCCGAACAGCCCACGGCCCGGCATCGACAGGCGCCGGGAAACGAAGCCCCGCCGCCCTGACCACTGGCGGAACAGCCCGCCCCCTCGCCTCACTCGCGGGCGGACCAAGAGCCCCCGCGACTTCACCCACCCGCGCAGGAGAACTCGCCATGACCTCGCCCACCAGCTCAGGGGAACTCGCCATAGCCTCGGACCCCGGCGGGCGAGAATCCCCCATAGCCTCGACCCCCGGCGGAGCAGGAAGCCCCACACCCTCGCCCTCCACCGGAAGAGACCGCCCCGCCCTCTCCCCTACCGGCGCCCCAGAGCCCTCACCCCCGCTCCCGCACCCACCCGGCGGCCCATTCCCCAACTCCCCCCGCTCCCCGGCACGTTCACCACCTTGACCACGTTCGCCGAAGAGCAGTTCCGCCCGCCGCCGAAGTTCCTCCGCCGAAGCCTGACGCTGTGCCCGCCCCCGTGCAGGCGCGCGGCGATGCCGAGTTCGGCCGTCGGAGGACGGGGCTCGGCCCGGGCCGCTGGTCGCAGTCGCTGTGTGTGAGCGTGATCGAAGTGCCATGCGCCGAGGATCGGGCATTCCGCGACTTCGCGATGATCTTGGTCAATTCCCGGGGACGACCGCCCAGTTGTGGATAACTCCGTCACCCGTACGAGCGTCACCCACCCAAGGCACCGGCCCGGGACACCGACCCAAAACGCCAGCCCGCGACCCCGTCCCCGCCACCCTGGCGAACCCCACCCCCCGCCGAACCCCGTCACCGAGGCGAAACCACAGCCCCCAACAACCCAGGCCCGGTATGCGCCCCGATCACCGCCCCGACCTCGCTCACATGCAGATCGGCCAGCCCCGGCACCCGCGCCCGCAACCGATCCGCGAGCGCCGACGCCCGCTCGGGTGCGGAGAGATGGTGAACGGCGATGTCGACCTGCGCACTGCCCGCCCGGTCCGCCGCGAGTTCCTCAAGACGGGCGATCGCCTTCGACGCCGTCCGTACCTTCTCCAGGAGTTCGATGCGCCCGCCCTCCAGCTGGAGCAGCGGCTTCACGGCTAGCGCGGAGCCCAACAGGGCCTGCGCCGCGCCGATTCGGCCGCCCCGGCGCAGATAGTCGAGGGTGTCGACGTAGAAGTACGCGGAGGTGCCGGCGGCCCGTTTCTCCGCGGCGGTGACCGCCTCGTCCACCGTGCCGCCCGCCTCCGCCGTCTCGGCCGCGGCGAGTGCGCAGAAGCCGAGCGCCATCGCGACCATCCCGGTGTCCACGACCCGCACCGGCACCGGTGCCTCACGCGCGGCGACGACCGCCGCGTCGTAGGTGCCCGACAGTTCGGCGGAGAGGTGGAGGGAGACGATGCCGGTGGCGCCCGACTCGGCGACCTTGCGGTAGGTCTCCGCGAAGAGCTGCGGGCTGGGGCGCGAGGTGGTGACCGGGCGGCGCTTCTGCAGGGCCTGGGCCAGGGAGCGGGTGGAGATCTCGGTGCCCTCTTCGAGCGCCCGGTCGCCGAGGACCACGGTCAATGGCACCGCTGTGATGCCGTGGCGCTCCATCGTCAGCGGCGGCAGGTAGGCCGTTGAATCGGTGACGATCGCGACATGGCGGGACATGAGCTGGAGGTTACCTGCCGTAGCGGCCGGGCGGCAGCCCGACCCCTTTCACCTGGGCCGGAACCGGCCGGATCACACCATGCCGAACTCTCACACCGTGCCGCCCGATCAAGTCGTGCTCTCCGGGCGGGGTTTCTTCTGCCAGGGGTAGGTGGGACGCCGTCCTGGCGGGGTGATGGCGGACGGGGCCGGTTCCTCGGCGGCCGGGCGGGAGCGCGGGGGCTCCGGCCAGGTCTGCCGATCCGCCGTGGCGTCGGCGGGCGGGGCGTCCGGCCACGGGGACGATGCGGGATCGACCTTCGTCCAGTGCCGCAGGGCACCTGCCTCCATGTCTATCTGGGCGCTCAGCGTGTCCAGGTCGTCCTCCGCGAAGCGGCCGGCGCGGTCGCGGGCCGCCCAGCGCAGGGAGTCCGCCGACTTCGTGATGCGCTCGGTGCGCTCGCGCAGGGCGGGCAGCCGCTCGGCGAGTGTCCTGCGGTCCGGCTCGGACTCCAGGCGCCTGAGCTCGCCGTCGAGTTCACGGCCGTGGGCGCTGAGCCGCTGGAAGAGGCCCAGGGACTCCTTGAGCGACTCGTCCTGGGGCACGCCCGCGTGCAGCGCGTCCTGGGTCGCACGCATCGATGTGCGCAGTGCGAGCCGGAGTTGGGCCACCTGTCCCTGGGGGCCGGGCTGGGCGAAGGACTTGGCGCGCAGGGTGTGGTCCTCGACCGAGCGCCGGGCCTGCGCGACCGTACGGTCGACGCCGCGCTTGGCCGCACCGACCGCCTTGACCGCCGCATAGCCGCCAACGACCACGAACAGCAGGAAGAGAAGGGCGAAGACTGTGATCACGGCTTCCAACGCTCCTCCACCGGCTCCGGGCGGCACACGCCGCACCGCCCTTCAACGGTAAACGCAACGGGCAGGTCCGGAGTTCCACAGGAACCCTGGACCTGCCCGTAGGGGACTACCCCGAGGCAGCCGCCCCGACGCCGTCGAAGAGCTGCACAGAACTACGCCGGAACGATGTTCACCAGCTTCGGCGCCCGCACGATGACCTTGCGGATGCCCGCGCCGCCCAGCGCGGCGACGACCTTCTCGTCGGCCAGCGCGACCTTCTCCAGTTCGGCGTCGGAGATCGTCGGGGACACCTCCAGGCGCGCCTTGACCTTGCCCTTGATCTGCACGACGCAGGTCACACTCTCGTCCACGACGTACGCCGGGTCGGCGACCGGGAAGTCCTGGTGGACGACCGTGTCGGTGCGGCCCAGCTTGCGCCACAGTTCCTCGGCGACGTGCGGGGCCAGCGGCGCGATCAGCAGTACCAGTGACTCGGCGACCGAGCGCGGCAGGGCGCCGCCCGCCTTGGTCAGGTAGTTGTTCAGCTCGGTGACCTTGGCGATCGCCGTGTTGAACCGCAGGCCCGCCAGGTCCTGGCGCACCCCGTCGATCGCCTTGTGCAGGGCACGCAGCGTGTCCACGTCGATGTCGGCGTCCTCGGTGTCGACGACCGTGACCTCACCGGTCGTCTCGTCGACGACGTTGCGCCACAGCCGCTGCAGCAGCCGGTACTGGCCCACCACCGCGCGCGTGTCCCACGGCCGGGACACGTCCAGCGGGCCCATGGCCATCTCGTACAGGCGCAGGGTGTCGGCGCCGTACTCGTCGCAGATCTCGTCCGGAGTGACCGCGTTCTTCAGGGACTTGCCCATCTTGCCCAGCAGCCGGGAGACCTTCTCGCCCTGGTGGTAGTACTCGCCGCCCAGCTCCTCGACCTCGGCGGCCGGCACCGGGAAGCCCCGGCTGTCCCGGTAGACGTAGGCCTGGATCATGCCCTGGTTGAACAGCTTGTGGAACGGCTCCGGGGACGAGATGTGCCCCAGGTCGAACAGCACCTTGGACCAGAAGCGCGCGTACAGCAGGTGCAGTACGGCGTGCTCGGCGCCGCCGACGTACAGGTCGACGCCGCCGTGCGGCATGCCCGCGCGGGGGCCCATCCAGTACTGCTCGATGGCCGGGTCGACCAGCTTCTGGTCGTTGTGCGGGTCCAGGTAGCGCAGTTCGTACCAGCAGGAACCGGCCCAGTTCGGCATGGTGTTGGTCTCGCGGCGGTACTTCTGGGGGCCTCGGCCGTCGCCCAGGTCCAGGGTGACGGCGACCCAGTCCTCGTTGCGGGACAGGGGCGTCTCCGGAGACGTGTCCGCGTCGTCCGGGTCGAAGGTGCGCGGCGAGTAGTCCTCGACCTCCGGCAGCTCCAGGGGCAGCATCGACTCGGGCAGCGAGTGCGCGATGCCGTCCTCGTCGTAGACGATCGGGAAGGGCTCGCCCCAGTAGCGCTGGCGGCTGAACAGCCAGTCGCGCAGGCGGAAGTTGACGGTGCCCTCGCCGATGCCCTTGCGGGCCAGCCACTCCGTGATGCGGGCCTTGGCCTCGGCGACGGGCAGGCCGTCCAGGGAGATGTCGTCGTTCGAGGAGTTGATGATCTTCGCGTCGTAGGACCCGAAGGCGTCCTCCCACGTGGACGTGTCCGTCCCGCGGCCGTCGGTCGGCTCGACGATGCAGGTGATCGGCAGCTCGAAGGCGCGCGCGAAGTCGAAGTCGCGCTGGTCGCCCGCCGGGACGGCCATGATCGCGCCGGTGCCGTAGCCCATCAGTACGTAGTCGGCGATGAAGACGGGCAGCCGCTCGCCGTTGGCCGGGTTGGTCGCGAACGCGCCGGTGAAGACGCCGGTCTTCTCCTTGGCCTCGGTCTGCCGCTCCACGTCGGACTTGGTGCCGGCCTGCGCGCGGTACGCGGCGACGGCCTCCGCCGGGGTGGCGTGCCCCCCGGTCCACGCGTCGCGCGTGCCCTCGGGCCAGGCGACCGGCGTGACCGTGTCGACCAGCGGGTGTTCGGGCGCCAGCACCATGTAGGTCGCGCCGAACAGGGTGTCGGGGCGGGTGGTGAAGACGGTGATGTTCTCGCCGTCCACGGGGAAGTCGACGCGGGCGCCCTCGGAACGGCCGATCCAGTTGCGCTGCTGCAGCTTGATGGCCTCGGGCCAGTCCAGCTCCTCCAGGTCCGCCAGCAACCGGTCGGCGTAGGCGGTGATGCGCATGTTCCACTGGCGCAGCTTGGCCTTGAAGACGGGGAAGTTGCCGCGCTCGGAGCGGCCGTCGGCGGTGACCTCCTCGTTGGCCAGGACGGTGCCCAGGCCGGGGCACCAGTTGACGGGCGCTTCGGAGGCGTAGGCCAGGCGGAACTCGCCCAGGACGTCGGCACGTTCGGTGGCGCTCAGGTCGGGCCACGCGCGCGTGTGCCCCGGTACGGCACGCTCACCGGTCTCGAACTGGGCGATCAGCTCGGCGATCGGGCGGGCCTTGTCGGCCTCGTCGTCGTACCAGGAGTTGAAGATCTGGACGAAGATCCACTGGGTCCACTTGTAGTACTCGGGGTCGATCGTGGCGAACGACCGGCGCTTGTCGTGGCCCAGGCCCAGCGCGCGCAGCTGGGACTTCATGTTGGTGATGGCGGCCAGGGTGGTGATCCTGGGGTGCTCGCCGGTCTGGACGGCGTGCTGCTCGGCGGGCAGGCCGAAGGCGTCGAAGCCCAGCGTGTGCAGCACGTTGTGGCCGGTCATCCGCTGGAACCGGGCGAACACGTCGGTGGCGATGTAGCCCAGGGGGTGGCCCACGTGCAGGCCCGTACCGGAGGGGTACGGGAACATGTCCATGATGAACTTCTTGGGGCGGGCGGCCAGTTCGGGGTCGCCGGCCAGGTCACCGGTCGGGTTCGGCGCCTCGTAGGTGCCCTCGGCATCCCAGAAGTCCTGCCAGCGTGCTTCGATGTCCGCGGCCATCGCGGCCGTGTAGCGGTGCGGGGCGACCACCTCGGCGGCGGCAGCGGGGTTCGTCTCGCTCATGATCCTCAAAGCTCCATCGATCGTCTCTGCCAGCGGCTGCGACATTTCAGGCTGTGACATCCACCATGTGACGTCCAGCAAATGAAAAATCCCCTCGCACAGGAGGGGACGCCGCGCTGATTCCGACCTCACCGTCACCGGTGGTCGGGACTGATCAGCGCGGCTCGCTAAGCAGAAGGCGTACGGCACGCATGGCGTCAGAGTACCGCAGCCCTTGAGCACAACGCGACGCGCTTCCGTATCACCCTTGGCACCCTGTCCACACCGGCGTGGACTGACCCCGGTTCAAGGATTACCTTCGCGTACCACCCACTACGGGACATCACAGCAAGCGCATTGTCGTTTGATAACAACGCAATAACTCAAACCTCGTACCCACCGGTATGGAGCCACTTAGAGTTCGGCAGCGGGACCGCTTTCCCGATACTGCTCGGAGTTGCCCCCATGAACGCTCGTCGTAGTACCAGTTCGCTCCCCAAGCCGGGCCGCTCGGCCTATGGCGTGGTGAGCCTCGTCGTCCTGATCTTCATACCCGTGTTCGTGCTGGCCGGAGGCAGCCAGGTACAGGACTTCCTCAACTTCGGTGCGGGTGTTCTCTCGCTCGTCTCCCTCTCCTGCTCGGTGATCTGGGGGCTCGTCGCCCAGGACCGGGTCATCCTCAACATCCGCCAGCGGATCGTGGCGCAGGGCATCCACCGGGTGACCGCCGTCGGCTCGATCGCGTTCCTCGTGGTGCACATCACGGTCAAGCTGGCGCTCGACCACACCGTCCTGATCGCCGCGCTGATCCCCTTCAGCCTCGGCGTGAAGGGCAGCGCCGGGCTCATCGGCCTCGGCTCGCTCGGCGGCCTGCTGATGATCTTCGTGGGCATCACCGGCGCCCTGCGCAACCAGTTCGCGTCCCCCGCGCCGGTCGCCGCCCGCTGGCGCGCGATGCACATGCTGGCCTACCCGGCCTGGTGCGCGGCCCTGGTCCACGGCCTGTTCGCGGGCCGCGCGGCGAAGCCGTTCTTCATGATCTCGTACGAGCTGTGCCTGGTCGGGGTCGCCGCGGCCCTCGCCCTGCGCTCGGCGCCGCGCCCGTTCAAGCGCAAGTTCGCCAACAAGGTCGCCATGCTCCTGGGCAACGAGGAGCGGCCGGGTCTCGACGAACTCGACGCGAGCCGCGGCCGGGTGTCCGAGTCCGGGCTGTCGGGCTACGAGAAGCGCGAGAGCCGGCGCCCCGCGCAGCCCTCGTTCACCGAGACCGGGTCGATGCCGCGCGTGGACCCCAACACCGCGTACGAGACGCGGTCGATGACCCCGGAGACGGCCAAGAACGACTTCGCGGCCGCCTACCGCACCGCCGACCCGTCCACCGGTCAGATGCCGTTCGTCACCGACCAGACCTCGCGCATGAACATGCCGATGGACATGCAGAACACGCAGGCGGTCCCGCGCGCGGACAACGGCGGCAGCACCTCCGGCAGCTGGCCGGTCCCGTCACCGCCGCCAGTCGGCGAGGCGCCCCCGTCGGCGTACGACCCGCTCCAGGACACCGGGTACAACATCCCTACGTACAACAACAATTCGGGCGCTGGCGGCTACGGCGAGGGATACGTGTACGACACCGGTGAGTCGAACGGCGCCTCCGGTACGTACAACCCCAATGACACGTACAACAGCGGTCCCGCCACTGATCAAACGCCCAACGCTTCGTACGACTTCGACGCGCAGGGCGGCTCGGGCGAACCTTGGAACACGCCTTCCGGAGGCTATAGGTGAACGAGGCCCTGCCCGACGTCCCAGAAGTCCGCGTGGTCGGGCTTCCGCAGCTCACGTCAGGCTTCGACCTTGTCGAGAGACTCGACCTGCCCATGCACCTGAAGGTGCACGGACCGCTCGAACCGATGGGCGGGGAGCAGCTCGCGAAGCTCTCCGAGGCCATCAACCTGAAGGGCCGCGGCGGCGCGGGCTTCCCCTTCCACAAGAAGCTGCGGTCGGTCGCCGAAGCGGCGATCAAACGCGGTGTACGACCGGTCGTCGTCGTCAACGGCAGCGAGGACGAGCCGGCCTGCCGCAAGGACACGGTGCTCATCAACCGTGCCCCGCACCTCATCCTGGACGGCGCCCTCCTGGTCGCCGAGGCCCTGGGTGCCCGCACGCTCGTGGTGGGGGTCACCCGTGAGTCGACGCAACGCTCCATGGAGGCCGCGCTCTCGGAACGCGGTCTGAGCAACACCCGCCGTTCGGCGCTGAAGGCGTTCGTCCAGCGCAACCCGGTCCGCATGGTCACCGGTGCCGCCGCGTCGCTGATCCGCTCGATCGACGGCGGCCCGGCGGTCCCGCCCGGCCGCAAGGTCAGCGCCTCCCAGAACGGCGTCGGCGGCGTCCCCACCCTGCTCTCGAACGCCGAGACCTTCGCCCAACTCGCCATCGCCGCCCGCATCGGCCCCGAGCGCTACGGCAACACCGGCCTCTACGACGAGCCCGGCACCGTCATGCTCACGGTCTCCGGGGCGGTCGCGCGCCCGATGGTGATCGAGGTCCCCACGGGTGTACCGCTGCGCTACGTCCTTCAGTTGGCCGGTGCCCCGCCGGTCCCCCAGGGTGTGCTGACGGGCGGTTACCACGGCAAGTGGATCGACGCGGCGACGGTCAACGAGGCGATCGTCTCCCGCAACTCCCTGGACGCGGTGGGCGGTGCGCTCGGCGCGGGCGCCATCATGCCGATCACCCAGGAGACCTGCCCGCTGGGCGAGTCACTGCGCGTGGCCCAGTGGCTGGCCGACGAGAGCGCGGGACAGTGCGGTCCCTGCTACCTCGGTCTGCCCGCCGCCGCGCGCGGCATGGAGGACATCCTCAACGGCGGCGGCCCTGCCGCCCTGGAGGCGCTCAAGCAGGTCGCCAAGGCCGTGAAGCGGCGCGGCGCGTGCTCACACCCGGACGGCTCCGCGATGTTCCTGGAGTCGACCATCAAGGCGTTCACGGACGACCTCGCCGCCCACGTCCTCGGAAACGGCTGCGGAAGGCCCGTGGAGGGCGTTCTGCCGCTCTTCGAGGGCGGCCAGCTCCCGGCGGGCATCACGAGCGGCGCGGAGGCCGAGGAGAGCGGTCCCAGCCGTCAGAAGATCTACGTCGACTGGACGCTGTGCCGGGGCCACGGTCTGTGCGCGGACATCCTCCCGGAGGTCTTCGAACTCGGCGCGGACGGATTCCCCACCGTCGCGCAGGCCCAGGTGCCGCGGTACGCGGAGGCGAAGGCGCTCCGCGCGGTGCGCCGTTGCCCGGCGCTCGCCCTGCGCCTGGAGGAGGAGACCGCGCGGGACAAGGGCCCGTCCCGCAACCTGCCGGTCCTCTCCCAGGGCCGCGGCCGGCGGGCTCTGGGCCGCTGAGCACACGAACAGCGGGCCGCCTTCTTAAGAAGAGGGCGGCCCGCTGTTCCGTGAACGGCGCCAACTCCCCCTGAACACACCGAAGGCGGGTCATCCTGTGGGATGACCCGCCTTCGATTTCTGTGGAGCTAAGGAGAATTGAACTCCTGACCTCCTGCATGCCATGCAGGCGCTCTACCAACTGAGCTATAGCCCCGCGCGGTGTGCTGCCAGGTCTCCCCGGCTGCGACGCAAACATTACCGGTGGACCCGGTGGACCACCAAATCGTTTCCGTCCCCGTGATCGTGACCGTCATCGCCGGGACCTCCTCGCGGGGTCCCGGCCGGGGTCAAGCGGTGACGAAGGAATAGAACCGTTTCAACGTGCAGTGCTCTTCCAGGAGTCGACCATAGATCGGCTCGCCCTCGAGTTCGCGGTACGTCTCGATCGGATCGCCTTTTATGATCAGCGCCCGCGCGCACTCCTCGCACCAGTACTGGTAGTCGGGATTCACCGGTTCCATGTCACGGACGATCGGCGTCCCACTGCCGCACCAGTCGCACTTTCGCCTGTGTGCACCCATCGATCAGCTCCAGCTGTGGCCGCAGGCCGTGCACACGTAGGAAACTCCGCCGTTGTCACCGAGGACTTGGGCCACGTGGGCGGAACCGCAGGAAGGGCAGCTCAGGCGGGTGATCGTATCCCGTATCAACGCCGCATCGAAGAGGTGGTCGACCTCCTCGATGATGTTCGCAGGCATCGCTACTCCCTCCCGTCGGGCCGCGCCCCCTCCGGCCGTTTGATTCTGCCACGGCCGGACCAATACGGTCAGCGACGCCTCAGTACCAGTCCGGACACGGCACCCACCGCGGCCGTCCCCGCCAGCGCGAACATGCACGCCAAAAGCGCCTCCGCAGAGGTATACGCCCCCGGGGCCCCAAGTGACTCAAGCCGGTTCAAGAACAGTGTGCCGAAAACCGCGACCCCGATCAGCTGACCCAGCTGCGCGACCGTGGACAGCAGACCGCTGGCGTCCGCCGCGTCCTCGGGCCGCACGGTCGCGAGGGCCCGGGTCAGCGTCGGACTGAAGGCGAGCGCGAGCCCGGCCCCCACGCCGACGTACGCCACGTACAGTACGGCCCCGCCGCGGTCGCCGCCTTCGAACGCCAGGCCGACTCCCGCGACGGCCGGGATCGTGATCAGGAATCCGAGCGGGGTCAGCGCCCGCTGCCAGGCCGCCGGCCACCTGCGCCAGGTCAGCCCGACCGCCCCGAAGACGACCGCCGTCGGCGCGAAGGTGAGACCGGCGCGCAGCGCGCTGAACCCGAGGCCGCCCTGGACGTGCAGGGTGAGCGCGAACAGGAAACCGGCGTTGATGGCCATGACCGCCAGGATCCGGAAGACGGCGAGACCCATGCCCGGGTGACGCAACACACGTGGTGCGATCAGCGGGGCTCCCCCGCGCCGGGCGAGCCGGGACTCGTACACGCAGAACGACGCGAAGAGGACGGCCGCCGCGATCAGCGAGAGCCAGGACCACAGCGGCCAGCCCTCCTCCTGCCCCAGCACCAGCGGCACCGTCAGCAGCGAGACCGCCGAGGCGAGCAGCACAAGACCCGGCACGTCGAAGGCCCGCGCGCGCTCCGGCTCCGCCCCGGCGTCCCTCGGCAGCACGCGCCTGCCGAGGAACAGGAGTACGACGCCCACGGGCACGTTGACGAGGAACACCGGCCGCCAGCTCGTGCCGAACAGGTCGGCGCTGACGAGGACCCCGCCCAGAATCTGCCCGGCCGCGGCGCCGACGGCGATGACCGCCGAGTAGACGCCGAGCGCCCGCATCCGGGCCTCGCCGACGAAGTGCCGCTGGATCAGGCTCAGCACCTGAGGAATCATCAGCGCCGAGCCGGAACCCTGGATCAGGCGGAACACGATCAGCTCGGTCGAGCCCTGGGCCAGGCCGCAGGCGAGCGAGGCGGCGGTGAAGAGGGCGAGCCCGGCGAGGTGGACCCGGGCGTGACCGAGCCGGTCGCCGAGCCGGGCGCCGGTGATCAGCAGCACCGAGTACGTGATGGTGTAGCCGGCGATCACCAGCTGCAAGTCGGCGCCGGAAGCCCGGAGTTCGGTGCCGATGGTGGGGGCGGCGACGTTCACGATGAACACGTCGAGCAGCGCCATGAACAGGGCCGCGAGCAGCACCGCGAGCATCGGCCCACGGCGATTGTCAGTGCCGGGGTCTTTACTGGTGGCAGGAGTTGGAACGGGTGCGGAATCCGGTTCCGTACGGGGTGATGTCGTCATGCGGTCGAGCGTGGGGGCATTCCGGTACGGGTGCCGAGAGCCCGCTGATGCTGGTACCGGCAGCACCTGGCAGGGACCAGGTCGGGCGTCGAGTATGGGGGATGTGACGATGGGGATGGGGACGACACAGCGCCGCCGGCCCGAGCTGGCCGCGTTTCTGCGCAGCAGGCGCGCCCGGGTGACACCGCACGACGTCGGCATGCCGCCGGGCTTCCGACGCCGTACGCCGGGACTGCGCCGCGAGGAGGTCGCGCAGCTCTCCGGAGTGGGCGTCACCTGGTACACGTGGCTCGAACAGGGGCGCCCGATCAACGCCTCCGCGCAGGTGCTGGACGCCGTGGCGCGCACGCTCCGGCTCGACGCGCCGGAGCGGGAGCATCTGTACCACCTGGCCGAGGTGCCGTACGCGCATCCTCCGGAGGCGATGGTGCAGTCGGTGGGGCCGGAGATCCAGGGCATCCTCGACGCCCTGGAGCCGCGCCCGGCGGTGGTCTACAACTCGCGGTACGACATCCTCGCCACCAACTCCCCCTACCGGACGGTGTTCTGGCTGGAGCCGCTGCCGCCGGGCCCGATGCCGAACGCGCTGTGGAAGCTGTTCACGGTGCCGGAGGAGGAGTGCCCGCTGCTGTACCGGGAGACGGAGCTGCCGGTGATGGTGGCGACGCTGCGCTCGGCCTACGGGGTGCATACCGGCGAGCCCGTCTGGGAGGAGTTCATACGCGGGCTGTCGGCGGCCAGTCCGCTCTTCGCGCGGCTGTGGAGGAGCGGGGACGTGGCGGAGCCGGGGCGGCGGGTGAAGACCTTCCGGCACGCGGAGGTGGGCGAGATGCGGATGACGTCGGTGTCGTTGTCGGTGAACGGCATGCCGGAGTGCCGGATCGTGGTCTACACCCCGGCCGACGAGGAGACTCGGCTCCGCGCGGAGGCGCTGACAGCGACGAAAAGATCCCACCCCTGAAAGGGATGGGATCTCATCGATTCGATCGTGGACGACTCTCGATCCTTGACAACTCAAGAGTGTCGATCTGTGGAGCTAAGGAGAATTGAACTCCTGACCTCCTGCATGCCATGCAGGCGCTCTACCAACTGAGCTATAGCCCCGTGTGTTCTTCCCGCTCGGCGGGCGAACAAGAAGAACTTTAGCCTGCGACCTGCCGGAAAGTGAAATCCGGGGTCGGGGCCCTGGAGGGCCGCTCAGTCGTCGTCGCCGAGCACCGGTTCCGGGAGCGTGCCGGCGTTGTGTTCCAGCAGGCGCCAGCCGCGGGCGCCCTCGCCGAGCACGGACCAGCAGCAGTTGGAGAGGCCGCCGAGACTCTCCCAGTGCTGGGACTCCAGACCGAGGAGACGCCCGATGGTGGTGCGGATCGTGCCGCCGTGGCTGACCACCACGAGGGTGCCGTCCTCGGGCAGCTTCTCGGCGTGCCGCAGCACGACGGGGGCGGCCCGGTCGGCGACCTCGCTCTCCAGCTCGCCGCCGCCGCGGCGCACCGGCTCCCCGCGCTTCCACGCGGCGTACTCGTCGCCGTGGCGGGCGATGATCTCCTCGTGCGTCAGCCCCTGCCAGACGCCCGCGTAGGTCTCCCGCAGGCCCTCGTCGTGGGTGACGTCGAGGTCGGTGAGGACGGCCAGTTCGGCGGCCGTGTTCGCCGCCCGCTTCAGGTCGGAGGCGACGATCGCGTCCGGCTTGAGGGAGGCCAGCAGCCGGGCCGCGCGGCGGGCCTGGCCGATGCCCGTCTCGGTGAGCTCGACGTCCGTGGTGCCCTGGAAGCGGCGCTCCACGTTCCACGCGGTCTGGCCGTGCCGCCACAGGATGACGCGTCGGCCCCGGCCCGCCTTGCGGCCGTCGGCCCCGGCGGTCACCGCACCTCCCCGAACTCGGAGGCGTCCTCCTCGGCGCGCAGCTTGGCGTGCTCGGCAGCCTTGCCGCGGGTGGCCTTGGCCTCGGCGGGGAGATCCAGCTCGGGGCAGTCCTTCCACAGCCGCTCCAGGGCGTAGAAGACACGCTCCTCGCTGTGCTGGACGTGGACGACGATGTCGACGTAGTCGAGCAGGATCCAGCGGGCGTCGCGGTCGCCCTCACGGCGCACCGGCTTGGCGCCGAGTTCCTTGCCCAGCCGCTCCTCGATCTCGTCGACGATCGACTTGACCTGACGGTCGTTGGGAGCGGAGGCCAGCAGGAAGGCGTCCGTGATCGACAGCACATCGCTGACGTCGTAGGCGATGATGTCGTGCGCGAGCTTGTCGGCGGCCGCCTGGGCGGCGGCGGAGATGAGCTCGATGGAGCGGTCAGTGGCGGTCACTACGCGGCTTTCGGTCGGCGGTCAACAGACCTCAAGGGTCTCACGGACCGCGGACGGCGCCCCACGTGAATAACGGATCATGCCCCTGACGCCGGTCCGGACACCGGCTCCGGCCTCCGGGGCATGCTCCGTCACCCAACCGCTACGCCGCCGTCACGATGGCGACGACGGCTTGTAGTCCGCTCCGAGGACCACCGAGACATCGGCGTTCGCGGCGACTGTGCCCTTGGTCACGGTGCTGGTGGGCAGGCCCAGGGTCTTGGCGACCTCGGTGGCGTTCTCCTTGTCGGCCGCGTCGGAGTACGTGATCTTGGACGTGGCCGAGGTCCCGGACGCCGTGCCGGCCTCCAGGAAGGTGAAGCCGCCGTTGAGGAGCACGACACGGGCCTTCTCGGTGTCGTCCTTGACGCCGGTGGCGTTCTGGACGGCGACCCGGACCGCCGAACCCTCGTCGGGGCTCTTCGCGGTGCCGCCCAGGATGTCCTTGACGACGCTGGCGGAGGCCTGCGCGGTCAGGGTGCCGTCGTTCTGGACGGGCAGCAGGGCCGTCTTGTAGTCGCCGCTCTTGGCGAGGTCGGCGAGCTTGGCGAGGAAGGTGCCGAGGTCCTTGTCGGTGAGCGGCGGGTCCAGGATCTGGGCCAGGGTCTGCACGGTGGTGGTCGCCGCCGTCGGGTCGGAGGTCAGCTGGCGCAGCACGCCCTGCATGACCTGGCCGAACCGCTCCAGCTGGGCGTTCTGGGCCTCGCCGGAGGCGCGGTAGGTGGCGTAGGCGACGGCCATCTTGCCGCTGAGGGTCTGGTCCTTGCCCTTGTGGACGAGCGGCGCGGCGTTCTTCTTCGTCGCGTCCGGGTCGGGCACGTCGGCGTTGGTGTCGAGGTCGATGTTGCCGACGAGGTCGACCAGGTTCTGGAGGTAGGGGGTGTCCAGCCGCCAGGTGCCCTCGATGTCGGTGCCGAGGACCGTGTTGAGCTGGTCGACGGTCCCGGAGGTGCCGTCGTCGCCGACCGACTTGGCCAGCGTCGTCGTGTTGCCGTCGTCGTCCGTGAGGGCGAGGGAGTTGGGCAGCAGCACGGTGGTGCCCTGCTTCAGGGTGGTGTTGTCGACGAGCAGCACCGAAGAGGTACCGCCCTTCGCGGTGTTGTGCAGGTGGACGACGATCACGTCGCGGTTCTGGGCACCGGTGGCCGTCGTGGTGCCCGACTTCGCGGCGGAGGAGGACACCCCGGGGAGCTTCCCGGCGTACCAGAGGTAGCCGACACCGCCGGACACGACCAGCGCGAGGGCCACGACGAGGGCGACCATGCGGCCGCGGGCGCGGCGCTTGGCCTCCTCGCGGCGCTCGGTGCGGTTCTCGGTGAAGTTCAGCCAGTCGATGACGTCCTCGGAGTCGTCGGTCGGCTCCTCCACGAAGGCGAACTGCTCGGTGCGGTAGTCCCGTTCACCCGTGTCCGGGGCCTTCGGGGCTTCGGCTTCCGTGTCCTCGGCCGGACCGGACTGCTGCGGGATGTAGGCGGTCTGCTCGGCGACCCGGGGCTGCTGTCCGCTGCTCGCGGTCTGCCCGTAGGGGTCGTAGGCCGTCGTCGTCCCGGTGGCGTAGGGGTCGTAGCCGGACTGGGGTGCCTGCCGGCCCGTGTCGTAAGGAGTGCCGGGCTGCTGGGCGCCCGTGTCGTACTGGGACGGCTGCTGCTGGGTGCCGGTCGCATACGGGTCGTAGGCGTAGCCCTGTTGCTGCTGCTGCCCGTACGGGTCGTACGGCTGCTGCTGCGGGGGCTGTTGGGTCTGCTGGGCCGGGACCTGCCGGTAGACAGGCTGGTTGTACTCGTCGTAGCCGACGAGTTCGTACTGGTCGCCGCCGTACCCGGCGTCGTATCGGTCGTTCACCGGTGCCCCTCTCGGCTCACTCGCCGCGGTACAGCTCGCGCTTGTCGATATAGCGCACGACTCCGTCGGGCACCAGGTACCAGACGGGATCTCCCTTCGCGACTCTCGCACGGCAGTCTGTTGAGGAGATGGCCAGCGCGGGAACCTCGATCAGCGAGACGCCGCCCTCCGGGAGACCCGGGTCGGTCAGCGTGTGGCCGGGGCGGGTGACCCCGATGAAGTGCGCGAGGGAGAACAGCTCCTCCGCGTCCCGCCAGGTCAGGATCGCGCCGAGGGCGTCGGCGCCGGTGATGAAGAAGAGGTCCGCGTCGGGGTTGAGCGCCCGCAGGTCACGCAGGGTGTCCGTGGTGTAGGTGGGGCCGCCGCGGTCGATGTCGATACGGCTCACCGAGAACTGGGGGTTCTCGGCGGTCGCGATGACCGTCATCAGGTAGCGGTCCTCGGCCAGGGCCACCTTGCGGTCGGTCTTCTGCCACGGCTGACCGGTCGGGACGAAGATCACCTCGTCCAGGTGGAACTGCGCGGCGACCTCACTGGCCGCCACGAGGTGCCCGTGGTGGATCGGGTCGAACGTTCCGCCCATGACGCCGAGACGGCGCTTGCCGGGGTTCGACGGGCCGTTGTTGCGCGGGCCGTTCGCCATTCGGATCTCCGTGCCGCGCGTCGTGTCGTTCGCCGGACCGGTAGGCATGTCCTGCTCTCCCATGCGTGCAGACCCTACCGGCCCGGTGTGAAGGCCCCGAGACCCGTCCAGCGGACAGAAACGGACAGACCCTAGCGGTCGCGGTTGAAGCGGGTGGTGATCCACAGCAGGAGCATCAGGAGCAGAAAAGCGCCGCCACCGGTGATGATCGGCTGGAGGCTCTCATGGTTGCCCCCGCCCTCCCCCTCGGCGGCAAGAGTGACCAACTGGGCAGCAGTGCCGTGGAAGCTCATCTTCAGCAGAACCTATCCGGTGTGGGCGGGATAAAGATGTCGGCCCATGGTAATCGGGCACCCCGGCGACGATCACGCCGACTCCGCCATTGGAAGCCGACGGGCAGCCGACCGGAACACGATCTGGGGTCCGACAGGGAACTCGACGGGCGTCTCAGTCGTCCTTCTGTTTGTACCCGCGCAGCAGGAACCACGCGGTCAGGATGCAGCCGAAGAACATGACGATCAGTACGACCTTGAGCAGGTCCCCCGACCCTTGCCGGGGGGCGGCGTTCGCGGCCTCTGCGAGCCAGGCGGCTGCGGAATGGGGCTCCATGCGTTGACTCCTTCGCTGTACTGCCCGTCCACGGTATCTCCGCCTAGGCTGGGCTCTGCTTCGGGGGCACTCAGGGCACTCACACGCACATGGGGGACCACATGTCCGAAGACGGCCACGAGCAGAACGGGCACGAGAACGTACCGAGCAGGCAGCGCAGGCGCTTCGAGGGGATCTCCTCGCGTGCCTACGAGCACCCGGCCGATCGCTCCGCCCTGGTGGCGCTGCGCAAGCTGACCGGGTTCGACACGGTGTTCAAGGCACTCAGCGGGCTGCTGCCCGAGCGCAGTCTGCGGCTGCTGTTCCTGTCCGACTCGGTGCGCGTGTCGGACCAGCAGTTCGCGCACCTCAACGACATGCTGCGGGACGCCTGTTACATCCTGGACCTGGAGAAGGTCCCGCCGATGTACGTCAACCAGGACCCGCAGCCCAACGCGATGTGCATCGGCCTGGACGAGCCGATCATCGTCGTCACCACCGGCCTGGTCGAGCTGCTCGACGAGGAGGAGATGCGGGCGGTCGTCGGCCACGAGGTGGGCCACGCGCTGTCCGGCCACTCCGTGTACCGCACGATCCTGCTGTTCCTGACCAGCCTCGCCCTGAAGGTCGCCTGGATCCCGCTGGGCAACCTCGCGATCCTGGCGATCGTGACGGCGCTGCGCGAGTGGTTCCGCAAGTCGGAGCTGTCCGCCGACCGCGCGGGTCTGCTGGTCGGCCAGGACCTGCGGGCCTCGATGCGCGGCCTGATGAAGATCGCGGGCGGCAACCACCTGCACGAGATGAACGTGGACGCGTTCCTCAAGCAGGCCGAGGAGTTCGAGTCGGGCGGTGACCTGCGCGACTCGGTGCTGAAGATCCTGAACGTGCTGCCCCGCTCCCACCCGTTCACCACCGTGCGGGCGGCCGAGCTGAACAAGTGGGCCGAGTCCCGCGACTACCAGCGGATCATGGACGGCCACTACCCGCGGCGCAGCGAGGACAAGGACACCTCGGTCTCGGACTCGTTCCGCGAGTCGGCGGCGAGCTACGCCAGCAACGTCAAGAACTCCAAGGACCCGCTGATGAAGCTGGTCAGCGACTTCGCCGGCGGCGCGGGCGACCTCGGCGGGCGGGTGCGGCGCGGCTTCGGCGGCTTCGCGAGCTCGACCCCGCAGAACGAGCCGCCGTCGGGCTCGGCCAACGGCACGGAGCAGCCGCCCACGGACGACACACCGCCGCGCGACGGGAACTGACCCGCACAGCCCCACCTCGGAGAACGCCTGCGCGGTCGGTCCGGGTGCACCCCGGCCGACCGCGCGGCCGGTCCGGGTGCATCGCGCTCACCCGCAACCACGGCCACGCGGCCTGCCCGAACTCACGCCCAAACCTTGCCGCCCATCCGGGACACCACCCCACCCGGAAAGCCGTCCCGCGTGCGAAGCCGCCCCACCCGGGAAGCCCATTTCCGGGGACACCGTCCCCGGAGCCGAAAATAACGAAACTCACACCTTCGGCTGCGCGCCCGTGGCCAGTGATCCGCACAGTGCCGTCGCGCTGCCCGTCGCGTACGGGTCCGTGCCTGCCGGGCCGCCCGCCTTCGCGGTCTGGCCGGCGAGCAGGGGGCGCAGGTGGGTCACGGAGTCCTCGGCGCAGGACAGGGGCCCCGCCTGGACGTAGGAGACGACGAGCTGGGCCTGGTGCATGCGCAGGTCGTCGCGGTCGAAGCGGAAGTGCAGTTCGCGGCGGACGGTGAACAGGGACACCTGGGCCTGCTCGCCGGAGCCGGCCGAGGCCGTCGTGCCGGTGGGCCGTAGCGCGTAGACGAAGATTCCGTCGGCGGTGACTTCGAGGGTGGACGAGTCGATCTCGGTGGCCGCCAGGGTGCCCTGGACGCGGATCTTGCGGTCGGCGAGCTGGACGCGTGAGGGGTCGAAGCGAACCAGCCATCCGGTGGGCTCGTGCCGGCCGTCGGCGGTCGGGTGCTCGAAACTCTGGTCGAACTGGTCGAGTTGGTCCGGGTCGACGAGGACGCGCGCTGGGCGGATCTGTCCGCCGGTGAGGACCGCCGGGTAGAGCGAGGACTCCACGAGGTAGTCCTTGGCGGTGCTCAGGGCGGCGATGACCTGGCTGTCCGAGAAGTGCGCGGTGCGCCGCGCGGCCGGCAGCGGTACGCCCTCGGCGCCGACGCTGAACTGCGCGGCGGGGCTGTGCGCGTAGAGGTCCTCGGCGTCGGCCGCCCCCGGCACCTTGCCCTGGGGGGACAGCGGGATGACGGTCATCCGCAGCGGCTCGACGGGCTGCTGGGCCGTGGGGGTCGTGTAAGGGTGACGTACGCCCATGTAGATCGCGGTGCCGAAGGCGACGGCGATCAGCATGACCAGGATCAGGGCCTGGCGGGAGAGACCGCGGCGCAGGGCCGGGCGGCGGCGGACGGCGGGGGCGTGGTCGGCGAGGCGCTCCTGCGCGGAGAACTCCTGGAGACGGGCAGCGCGGACGAACGACTCGTCGAAGACGACGGATCGGTACTCGTCCTCACCACCACCGGGAGCGCCCTCGGGCGTGCCCTCAGGTGGGTCTCCTGGACCGCCCATACTTTCAGAGTAGGTCTCTGGAGCCTCAGGTAAACGCCCTGGTACACGACAAGTTCTGACAGGTTCTCACCGGGCCCCTCACAACTCGCTCAGGGCGTGCGCGGTACGGCGGACAGCGGTGGCTGGGAGTTGTCGGCGGAAGCGGAGGGGGCCGCCGCCGTGCCCTGTTCCACTCCGGTGGACGCCGGGGGCGGTACGCGGTCCCTGCCGCCCGAGGAGGCGCCGCGGTAGACCGCCGAGAAAGCCAGGGCGACCATGCCAATGCCCATCACGAGGGCGAGGAGCCAGGCGACGGGGCGGTGCCAGCGGACCTGTTTGCCGTAGGTCCCCGGGGCGCCGTAGCGGCCCTCGACGACATCAGGGTCGTCCAGGTCGTCGAGTTCCGGATCATGGCCGAATTCGCGTCCGTAGGCGTCCTCGAACGGATCGTCGTCGCCTCGTCCGCGTCTGCCGTGCTGCGCGCGGCGGGCTTCGGCCTCGGAGGCCTCGGCTCTTGCCTGCGCGGCGGCCAAGAGGCGCTCGACAGCGGTCGGCTCGTGTACCACGGCCGCCCGTATGAAGGCCTCGTCGAAGACCACGGATGCGAACTCTTCGTCCGACATTCCGCGGTCGTGGTCGTCGTCGGGCTCCCAGCCGTCGGGAAACGGCCTGCCCCCCACGTCCTCCGGCACCTCTCCAGAGTAGACCTGGGGGGTCAATTTGGGCAGGCGGTAGGGAAATTCATCCGTTGGGTGAGACGCCTCTCCCCCGACGAGCCGTTATGCCCACCGCATATGCCGAACAGCGGGGCCTCAGCGGCGGATGTGCCCGTCGCCCGTGACGATGTACTTGGTGCTCGTCAGCTCCGGCAGGCCCATCGGGCCCCGCGCGTGCAGCTTCTGGGTGGAGATGCCGATCTCCGCGCCGAAGCCGAACTGGCTGCCGTCCGTGAAGCGCGTCGAGGCGTTGACCGCGACGGTGGTGGAGTCGACCAGCTGGGTGAAGCGGCGGGCGGCCTGCTGCGAGCTGGTGACGATCGCCTCGGTGTGGCCGGAGCTCCACAGCCGGATGTGCTGGACGGCCTTGTCGAGCGAGTCGACGACGGCGGCGGCGATGTCGTAGGAGAGGTACTCGGTGTCCCAGTCCTCCGGGGTGGCCTCGACGACCGTGGCCTCGGAGTCCTTGGCGTAGGCGAGCACGCGCTCGTCGGCGTGCACGGTGACGCCCGCCTCGGCGAGGGCGTCCAGGGCGCGCGGCAGGAACTCGGGGGCGATGTCCTGGTGGACGAGGAGGGTCTCGGCGGCGTTGCAGACGCTGGGCCGCTGGGCCTTGGAGTTGATCAGGATGTCGATCGCCATGTCGAGGTCGGCGTCCGCGTCGACGTAGACGTGGCAGTTGCCGACGCCGGTCTCGATCACGGGGACGGTCGACTCGTTGACGACGGTCTGGATCAGGGAGGCGCCGCCGCGGGGAATCAGGACATCGACGAGACCCCGGGCGCGCATCAGTTCGCGCACGCTCTCGCGGTTCTCGCCGGGCACCAACTGCACGGCGTCGGCGGGCAGTCCGGCGCCGCCGACGGCGTCGCGGATGACGCGCACGAGGGCGGTGTTGGACTCGTAGGCGGAGGCCGAGCCGCGCAGCAGCACCGCGTTGCCGGACTTCAGGCACAGGGCGGCGGCGTCCACGGTCACGTTCGGGCGGGCCTCGTAGATGATGCCGACGACGCCGAGGGGGACGCGGACCTGGCGCAGGTCGATGCCGTTCGGGAGGGTCGAGCCGCGGACGACCTCGCCGACCGGGTCGGGCAGCGCGACGACGTCCCGCACGTCCGAGGCGATGGCGCGCACGCGCTCGGGCGTGAGCGTCAGCCGGTCGATGACCGTCTCGCTGGTGCCGGCCGCGCGGGCCTTGGCGATGTCCTTGGCGTTGGCCTCGACGATCTCGCTCGTACGGACCTCCAGCGCGTCCGCGATGGCGAGCAGCGCGTCGTCCTTCTCGGCGCGCGGCAGCGGCGCGAGGTCGGCGGCGGCGGACTTGGCGCGGTACGCGGCCTGCGTGACCGGGGACAGGGAGTCGTACGGCGAGAGCGTGGTCATGAGGGAAGGGTAGTGCGCCCGGCAAGGGCGTCCACCGGCTATCCCACACCGCGAGACGAGCGCGGAAGGACCCGCAGTCGACTCAAAACGAATCCAGGAAGGTCATCCCTGAAGGCGTCCCTGAGGGTCTTAGTACGGATGTACGCCCACCGGGGTCGCGGGCAGCGGGCCGTAGCCCTCGGAGATGCGCTGGTGGTAGGTCTCGCGGTCGATGACCTCCAGGCCGACGATCTCCCACGGCGGCAGCTTCGCGGTCTGGCGGTGCTCGCCCCACAGGCGGAGCGCCACGGCGGCCGCGTCGTGCAGGTCGCGGGCCTCTTCCCAGTAGCGGATCTCCGCGTGGTCGTTGGCGTAGCGGCTGGTCAGCAGAAAGGGGTGGTCGTGGGCGAGTTGTTCCAGACCGCGCCGTACCTCCTTCAGCGGGGCCTCGCCGCCGGAGACGCTGAGGGTGACATGCCACAGCCGGGGCAGGTCCTTGGGTTCCCCGCCCTCGTACCGGGCGCCGGCCGCGACGCTCGTCAGCGTGCGTTCCTCGCCGGGCGCGCGGGAGCCGGCACCACCGCGGGACGCCGCCGCCCCAGGGCGCACTCGTCTCACGACGGCCTCCTTACGCAAGGGGCGAGCTGCTGTGCTCGCGCAGATGTGTCCCTGAGCAAAGTTGAGCAGGCCGAAGCCGTCCGCGTGGCGCTTTTGCGGAAGGTCCACCTCACGGCTGGCACCCGGGATGGGCGTTCCCGCTCTTTTCGACCGCGGGCCCGTGGCGGACGGTTCGGTTGTTCTACGGGTTACCGGTTCTACGGGTTCTACGGGTGCAGGATCACCAGGTCGTCCCTGTGGACGACTTCCCTCTCGTACGACGGCCCCAGCTCCCGCGCCAGTTCCCTGGTGGAGCGGCCGATCAGCTGGGGGATCTCCTTGGCGTCGAAGTTGACGAGCCCCCGGGCGACCGCGTGCCCTTCGCCGTCCCTGAGTTCGACGGGGTCGCCCGCGCTGAACTCGCCCTCGACGGCGGCGATTCCGGCCGGCAGCAGCGACATCCGGCGCTGGACGACCGCGCGCACGGCACCGTCGTCGAGCGTCAACGAGCCCTGGGGCGTGGACGCGTGCTGGAGCCAGAGCAGCCGGTCCGCGGACCGCTTCCCGGTGGCGTGGAAGTACGTCCCCGTGTCGCCACCGTTCAGCGCGTCGGTCGCGTGGACCGCGCTGGTCAGCACGACGGGGATGCCGGCGGCGGCGGCGATCCGCGCGGCCTCGACCTTGGTGACCATGCCGCCGGTGCCGACGCCGGCCTTGCCCGCGCTGCCGATGTCGACGTGCGCGAGGTCGGCGGGCCCCCGGATTTCCGCGATCCGCGAGGTGCCCGGCTTGCTGGGGTCGCCGTCGTAGACGCCGTCGATGTCGGAGAGGAGGACCAGCAGGTCGGCGTGGACGAGGTGGGCGACGAGGGCGGCGAGCCGGTCGTTGTCGCCGAAGCGGATCTCGTCCGTGGCGACGGTGTCGTTCTCGTTGACGATCGGGAGGGCACCCATGGCCAGGAGTTTGTCGAGAGTGCGGGAGGCGTTGCGGTGGTGGGAGCGGCGGCTCATGTCGTCGGAGGTGAGCAGCACCTGTCCGACACGGATGCTGTACCGGGCGAAGGACGCGGTGTAGCGCGCCACGAGGAGGCCCTGTCCCACGCTGGCGGCGGCCTGCTGCCGGGCCAGGTCCTTGGGGCGGCGGCGCAGTCCGAGCGGGGCGAGTCCGGCGGCGATGGCACCGGAGGAGACGAGGACGACCTCTTTCTCTCCCCCGCTGCGGCTCTTGGCGAGGACGTCGACGAGCGCGTCGACCCGGTCGGCGTCCAGGCCGCCGGCCGCGGTGGTCAGCGAGGAGGAACCCACCTTGACGACGATCCTGCGGGCCTCGGTCACGGCCTGCCTTGCCCCTGCCACGTGCGATGTCCCCTCGGGTAGATCGGGCTGGCAATCTACGCGAACCGGGTTGCCCTGTGCACGTTGGTCCAGGTCTCGGACAGATGGGTCGAGTTCCGGGTGCGGGCCGATGGGGGCTGGTCGCGCAGTTCCCCGCGCCCCTTAAAAAACGCAGGCCGACCCGTGTCTTTTAGGGGCGCGGGGAACTGCGCGACCAGCCACGACGCACCCGCACCCGACGTACTTTCCGCGCCACCCGACGCAAGAACACACTCGCTCCCCCCTCCCGGTACCCCTCCACCGCACGCGCCTCCCGCGGCTCCGCAAGGTAGAGGGAGTCAGGCAGCCCCGCGTCCCCGGAGCGGAAGTACGGATACGCCAGGTAAACCCGCCGCCCCCGCCTCTCCATCACCGCATCGGGGCGCTTCTTCGACTTGATGAACTCGGCCACGTCCAGCAGGAGTTCGGGGCGTTCCTCAGCCACCAGATGCAGTCGCAGCCGCTCGTCGACCTTGAGGCGGAGGGCCACCTCGGGCGTCCAGTGGGCGCCCATCAGCGGCTTGGCCAACTCGAACTTGTGGCGTCGGACCTGCTCACTGTCCGCCACGTACTTCGGGCCGAACTGCGGGAGCAGGGTGACCAGGAAGGGGCGGAGCATGAGCTTGTCGCGCTCCACCCCCGGCGGGACCATCTCCGCGATGAGGTTCATCAACGCCCGCGCGGAGTCGAAGCGCAGGGTGTAACTCCCGCTCTTCGTCACGTGTTTGCCGTCGTCCCGGCCCACCAGGTAGTAGCAGGTGTGGTCAGCGATGACCGAGACCCCGTCGGCCCGGAGATACGCCTCCATCGTGAACAGCGCGTCCTCGCCGGTGAACAGCGACTCGTCGAACCGCATGCTGTGCCGCTCCAACAGCGCCCGCCGGAACAGCTTCTGGGCGCTCAGCGTGAACTTGATGTTGGAGTGGAAGACGTCGGTGCGCTCCAGCGTCTCGACCCACGCCGCCTTGGGCGGGACCCGGTTGATGCCCTCGACCTTGCCGAGCACCACGTCCGTGCCGTTGCGGTCGGCCATCGCGACCATGCGCTCCAGCGCCTCGGGGGCGAGCCGGTCGTCGGCGTCGAGGAAGAAGACGTAGCGCCCGCTCGCCTTGCCGAGGCCGACGTTGCGCGGGGAGCTGGGGCCGCCGGAGTTCTCCTGGTGGATCACCGTGACGTGGGTCGCGGCGCGGGCCGCGAACTCCTCCAGGTACTCCCCCGTGCCGTCCGTCGAACCGTCGTCCACAGCGATGACCTCGATGCGGGCCGCGTCCAGCGTCTGCGCCTCGACCGAGCGCAGGCACTCGACCAGGTACGGCATCGCCTCGTACGCCCCGACGACCACGGTCACATCAGGCTGCGTCACGGTCACGCGTTCCCCTTTGTCCATGGAGTGTTTCCCCCGCATCTGCTGAAGCGCCATCTACAAGACGGCCGACCGCGTCGATCGGTTGTCCTCCGTCAGCAGGGGGTACGCAAAAGAGCCCGGTTTTTGAGGATCACTCCTCGAAAACCGGGCCCTTCTTGACCAAATCCTGGCCGAAAGCCGCCTTCGGTCAGCCGACCGTGGGGTCCGCCGACAGATGTGCCTCGGCCGACGGCGGACTCACCGGGTCACCGCTCGCCGCCGCCCGCTCCTGCCCGACGTTCCGCGTCTCGGACTTGAGCGCGAGGTTCTCCACCGCGGTGTTGAACTGCTCGATGGACGTGGGCTCGTCGGGACCGAGCAGGTACTCCTTGAGTTCCTTGCGGTCCTCGGCCATCGGGTCGGCGTCCGGGGTGCGGACCGCGGCCAGCAACTCACCCAGTTCCGCAGCCTTGTTGGAGAGGATCACGGCCGCGCGCACCGCCGTGTTCTGCCGCTTGAACTCCTCGACGCCCAGCTTCGCCGAGTCCGTGACCGCGTACGGCTTGCCGCTCGCGATGAAGTCGGAGACCACGCTGGAGATGTCGGAGACCATCGCGTCGGACACGTTGAAGCAGTCGTACAGGCGCGGCTCGGCACCCGAGATGACCCGGTGCTCGAAGGTGCCGACGGAGGTCCAGTACGCGTCGTTCCACTCGGCGCGCAGCCGGGCGATCTCCTCGTACTTGGCCAGGTCGACCACGCCGTCGCGGGTCAGCTCGGCCTCGTCGCCCTTGTCGGCGGGGCCGCCGGACAGTTCGCTGATCCGGGCCTCGATGCGGGCCAGGTCGGCCTTGGCCTTGGTCTGCGCGGTCGCGTCGGCCTGGAAGCGCGGGTCGCTCGCGCGCTCGATCGCGGCCTTCTCGACCAGGGCGACGACCTTGCGGTGCGCGGAGCCGGCCGCGGCGCTGACGGTGCCGGTGAAGGGGTGCGGCTTGTACAGCACACGGACCGGCGGGTCGGCCTTGAGCAGCTTCTTCACGATGTTCTCGCCGGCCAGCAGGAGGGAGGTGTTGCCGGGGTCGTTGTCCCAGCCCTCCCACGTGGGGGCGTAGAGGACCGTGGGGATACGGCCCTCGGGGACGCCCTGCCGGGTCTGGATCGGGGCGAGTTGAGGGCGGCCGACCTCGACGATGTCGTCGTCGCGGACACCGACGTCGGCGATGGCGTAGCGGTCGCGGCCCGCGCGGCCGGCGGTCCACACCTCGTCGTAGACCTTGCTGAACGGGTTGACGCTGGCCAGCTTGTCGCTGTCGCCGTGGCCGATGAAGACGTGCTTCATGGTGGGGACGCGCAGCAGGTGGATGTTCTTGCCGACGTTGGCCGCGTACAGCGCGACGCGCACGCTCGACAGGTCCATGTTCATCAGGTGCACGCCGCCGGGCACGCAGATGACGGGGGCCTTGGTGGGGGCGAGGTTCTGCAGTATGACGCGCTCGCGGAGCAGGACCAGCGGCCGGGTGTCCAGCTGCTCCATGGTCTCCAGCCACATGTTGACCTGGTACGCCGAGTCCTTGGAGCCGGAGAAGCAGAGCACCGTCTGCGGCTTGTACTCGTGCAGCCAGTCGTCGACGGCTTCGAGGATGACCTCGGGCGTCGGCGGAATCTTCGTGCCCCTTATGTACGGCAGGAGCGCACCGACGTAGAGGCTGCCCAGGAACAGGGTGATGCCGATGCCGATGAAGCCCGCGACGGCCGAGTCGAGCTGCGCGGAGATCAGCAGGCCGATGACGGCGAACAGGTCGAGGTGGAGCATCTTCTCGGCGGAGCGCTCCAGCAGGCCGAACTTCGGGGCGTCCGGGATGTGGATGCGGGAGCCGAGGTCGACGTTGCGGGTGGCGACCGGCATCCGGCGGCGGTTGCGGATCAGGGTGACGACGGCGCCGTGCGGGGCCTGGAGGCCGTAGAAGGCGATGAAGCAGGCGATCGCGCCGTAGAAGATGAGGTTGTCGGAGAGGTCCATGCGGGCCAGCAGCAGGATCAGCAGGAGCTGGCGGATCAGGAAGCGGATGGAGAGGCCCGCTCTGACCTTGCTGAGGCGGTTGATCAGGTAGCTGGCCTGGCGGTGGAGGTAGTGGTCCGCGACGTACGTCACGACGGCCGCGGCGGCGAAGGCGGGGACGCTGGGGATGAGGGCGGCCAGCATGAGGGCCGGGTAGCCCAGCATCATGAGGGCGGCGGCGGCCAGCTCAGCCGCGCTGCCCACCCGGGCCACGCGAATAGCGGTGGAAATCACTGATAAACCTGCTCTTGGGGGTTTCGAGTAATTTACCGGGATCTCAGAAGCAGGCTTAATTAAACGCCGTCCTGGACGTCCAGGACCGAGGCGAGGGCGGCCTCGAAGCCGGAGGCCTTGGCCGCGCCGGCCGTCGGGTCCTGCTGGCGGACGTCGATGACGTGGCCGGTCAGCTCGGACAGCAGCACGTCGAGCGAGGTACGGGCCACGGCCTCGGAGGACAGCAGCGTGCCGGTCGGCTCCTGGCCGAAGGCCTTGGTACGCATCGGGGTGGCGGTGCGCTCCGGGTTGATGCAGTTCACGCGGATGCCGTCGCCGGCCCACTCGTCCGCCAGGGCCTGGGTGAGGTTCACCATCGCGGCCTTGGTGGAGGAGTACAGGCTGTACTCGGCGCGGCCGCGGGTGTAGCTGCTGGAGGTGTAGAGCAGCAGCTGGCCCTTGGTCTCGGCCAGGTACTTGTACGCGGAACGGGCGATCTGCACGGGCGCCAGGTAGTTGACCTTCAGCGCCTCCTCGATCGTCGCGTTGTCCGTCTCGGCCAGCTTGCCGATGCGCAGCACGCCCGCGGTGTTGATGACGTAGTCGATGCGCCCGGTCTCGCCGTACGCCTTGGACAGCGCGTCGTCGACCTCCTCGGGGTTCTCGACGTGCGTGCCGGTGGTCGAGCGGCCCAGCGCGTACACCGTGGCGCCGTAGCCCTCGGCGACCTCGGCGATGTCCTTGCCGATGCCGTACGAGCCGCCGAAGACGACCAGCGTCTTGCCGGTGAGCAGCTCGCGGTAGGCGGCCTCGTCGACCTGCTCGGGGGCGGCCGTGGAGGCGAGCTGGAAGAGCTTGTCGGCGATGAAGACGTCGACGGGCTGGGTGACCTTCATGTTGTACTCGTCGCCCGCGACGACGTGGATCGGCACGTCGGGCAGGTACTTGAGTACGACCGAACAGTCGTCCGTGGCCTGGAAGTTGGGGTCCCCGGCGGCGACCTCGTAGGCGCGGCGGATCGTGGACAGCTTGAACGCCTGGGGCGTCTGGCCGCGGCGCAGCCGGGCGCGGTCGGGGATCTCGGTGATGAACTCGCCGTCGTCGCCGTGGGTGCGGGTCACGATGATGGTGTCGGCGGACGGGATGGCCACGTCCACGGCCTGGAAGCGCTCCAGGGCGATCACACAGTCGTCGATCACGCGCCGCGAGAGCAGGGGGCGCACGGCGTCGTGGAAGAGGACGTTGCGGTCCTCGCCCTCGGCCAGGCCCTCGCCGAGCGCGGCGATGGCGCGCTCGGTGGTCTCGTTCCGCGTCGAGCCGCCCTCGATGATCCGGGTGACCTTCTGGAAGCCGGCCTTGGCGACGATCTTCTCGATGTCCGGGACGTAACCCGGCGCCATCAGGACGATGATGTCGTCGATCGAGTCGGCGTTCTCGAAGGTGGTCAGGGTGTGCTCGATGACTGCCTTGCCGGCGATCTTCAGCAGCTGCTTGGGGATCGAGAGACCCACCCGCTGGCCGGTACCGCCGGCCAGGATCACTGCGGTGGTGCGGGGCTTGGCTATGTGCGACACAGGTGACCTTGACCTACCTCGGGACAATGGGGGAACTGGCAAATGGTCCCACTCGCGGTTACCGCAGTGCAAGGCGAGTGACCTCCACCGCATAGGTGCGCGACATCTGTCATTCATCTTGCACTGCTGGTGACCGGGTGCTGACGGAACTCAGCGCCGGCGGAGCTTCTTCAGACAACGGTGACCGAGAACCCGTACGAGTTCCTTCGACGACGTCTGGTGGACCGTCCGCGCCTTCGCCGGCGCACTGTGCCGCACGGGCGCCGAGGCGGCCGCCGCGAGCGCCCCGTAGAGCGCCTGCGCGGCCACTTCGGGAGCGATCCGCGGCACCCCGGAGGCCTCCCGCACGGCCTCCGACCCGGCCTCCGACCCGGCCTCCGGTACGGCCGAAAGCAGTGCCGTGTCCCCTACGACCCGTACGCCCGTGGCGGCAATGGTCCCGGCCATCTCGGCGCCGATCGCCCCCGCCGCCTCGATCGCCCACTGGGGCGTGGTGATCTTCACGTCCTGCGGAGTCGGGCTGCACGCATTCTTCATATGCATGACGGCGCCGTTGCGAACCAGCTTGGAATACAGCTCGTCGGGGAGTCCATTGCCGCGGAATTCCACGTTGAGCTTCCGCAGCATTTCGGTCTCGGCGAGGGTGAGAGAACGGTTCGCCGCGTCCGGAACCGGCCGCAGGAGACGCGCGGGCAGTCCGAGCAGCGCCTCGAAGGTGCGCAGCAGTCCGTCCCGGTCGCCGTCGTCGACCACGACGACGGTCACGCGCTCGGGCCCGACCACCCGGGCCCAGCGCTCGACCAGCCGGTCGTGCCGGTGCCGGCGCCAGAAGCTGGGATTGGGCTGCTCGTACGGCGCCTTGCGGAGCATGTGCTCAAGCCAGTCGCCGTAGCCCATGCGCAGGCCGTTCTGCACGTACTGCTGCCACTGCGAGGGCATGATCCGCGCCAGCGGGCGCAGGGTGATGAGGATGTGCACGCGCTCGCCGCCGAGCTGCTCGACGATCCTGGCCAGCGTCTCGTCGTCCTGGGCGTCGGCGAAGAACTCGCTGCTGATCACCGAGGTGCGGTCGCCGGTGGCCCGTACGGCGTCGAGGAGGCGTGTCCAGTGTTTGTCGGTGGGCACGGTGTCGCCCATCATCGCGGGCCGGGCGCAGGCGGCGAGGGCCGCTTCCATCGGGTGCCTGCTGTGCGCGGGGAAGTCGACGCCGTGCTCGGGCATCGTGTCCTTCGCGGCGAACAGCGCGCCCTGGATGGCCGTGGTCCCGGTCTTGTGCGGGCCGATGTGCAGCAGCCGGGTGCCGGCGGGCAGCGGTTCCTTAATACAGTCCGTCTCCATGGTTAACGGAAGGTAAGAGTTGTTCCTGAGTTTGACCTGAGAGGAGCCTGGGACACAGATGAGTCCCAGGCTCCCGCCACACAGGGTTCATGTCCAGAAAGTGTGACACTTTCACGAAAAGTGTCACACTTTTTCCACCCCGGGTCGGCCCGCCTCCACCCGGAGCGCCGCGTACGTGCTCGGCGTCGCCGTGGGCTTGAGCACGGTGTCCACGACCCTCACCTGCGCGTCGATGCCGTCCTTGCGGATGTCGAACAGGTGGTAGCCGCGGTGGGCGTCGATCACCTTCCAGTGCGGGTTGTCCGCCATCAGCGGGTCCCACTGGGCGTGGAAGGCGACCTGGTCCTGGTCACCGTTGCTGGAGATGGACGTGCCGACGAACTCGGCGCCGACGACGTCGGAGTCCGGATCGGCGAAGTCCTCTTTCAGATCGCTGATCATCGTGAGGTGCCGGTCTCCGCTGAGCACCACGGGGTTGCGGACGGACTTGAAGTCCTCCAGCAGGGCGTTGCGTTCGACCTGGTAGCCGTCCCAGGCGTCGTAGAACCACTGCTTGCCCGCACCGAGCAGGATGTCCGTCTCGGCCATCATGATCTGCGAGGCGATGACGTTCCAGCGGGCGGGCGAGTGCCGCAGCCCGTGCAGCAGCCACGCCTTCTGCTCGGCGCCCATCATCGTCATCGCCGGGTCCTCGGCGCCGGCCTGCGTGGTGGCCTGGTCGCTGCGGAACTGCCGGGTGTCCAGCACGTTGAGCCGCATCAGGCGGCCGAATTCGAGCCGCCGGTACATCTGGATGTGCGGCCCGTTCGGCACGGCGCTCGCGCGCACCGGCATGTGCTCGTAGTACGCCTGGAAGGCCGCGGTCAGCCGCGCGACGAACGCGTCGTGCGACTGCTTGTCGGGGTCCTGCGGGACCTCTCCCGCCCAGTCGTTGTCGACCTCGTGGTCGTCGAAGGTCACGACCCAGGGGGTGTTGGCATGGATGGCCAGCAGATCCGGGTCGGTCCGGTACTGCGCGTACCGATTGCGGTATTGGACGAGGCTGTACGGCTCCCCGGTCCCCTCGTGCCGACGCGGTCCCCCGCCCGAGGGCGCCGACTCGTAGATGTAGTCACCGACGAAGAGCACGAAGTCGGGGTCCTGGGACAGCATGTCGGCGTACGGCGTGAAGTAGCCGTTCTGCCAGTTCTGGCAGGAGGCGAGCGCGACGCGGAGCCGGCCGCCGGAGCTGTTCGTGTGGGGCGCGGTGCGGGTGCGGCCGGTGGCGGAGAGCTGCCCGCTGACGCGGAAGCGGTACCAGTAGTCACGGCCGGGGCGCAGTCCCCGTACATCTACGTGAACGCTGTGCCCGTACTCGGGCCGCGCGGGCGCGATGCCACGACGTACGTGCTTTCTGAACCGTGCGTCCTCGGCGAGTTCCCACTCCACGGGAACGACACGATCCGGCATCCCGCCCCCGTTGAGCGGGTCCGGGGCGAGCCGCGTCCACAGCACGATGCCGTCGGGCAGCGGGTCCCCGGAGGCGATACCGAGACTGAACACCCCGTCGGGCAACGGCGTTTCGGCAGCCCGCGCGGAGGTCGGCAGCCAGAGCTGAGCGGAAGCGGCGGCACCCAGCACCGCCGCACCGGCCGCGAGAAAACGTCGTCGATCGGGTGATACGGCTCCGGTCATCGGTGAACTCCCTTGCGACGTTGGCCTCTTGGGTCACTTGGAAGCCTCACAGTGCGCGGAGTCCCGCCCGTTGAACAGTAAGTATCGCGTCCATGACAAATAAGCGCACAGCGAGAGACCCGTTACTCCGGGAGCAACGGGTCTCGGCCAGATTCGTTACGGGGGTGGATGATCTTGGCGCCGGACGGGGGATCGGGGGGCGGGTGACGCGGGGGGTGAGCGGCGGGCGGAGGGTAGCGGCCGTCACGCCAGGCCGGACAGCCAGCGCGCCTGACGGGCGATCAGCTCGCCGGGGCGGAGGACTGCCGCGCCGGACAGACAGCCATCGCGCCGGGCGAGCGGGCATCCCGCCCGTCGACCGGTCACCGCGCCCGACGGGCAGTCACCTCGCTGCGGCGGACGGCCGCAGCACCGGACAGGAAGCCGTCACGCCAGGCCGGACAGCCAGCGCGCCTGACGGGCGATCAGCTCGCCGGGGCGGAGGACTGCCGCGCCGGACAGGCGGCCATCGCGCCGGGCACATGGGCATCCCGCCGGTCGACCGGTCACCGCGCCCGACGGGCAGTCACCTCGCTGCGGCGGACGGCCGCAGCACCGGACAGGAAGCCGTCACGCCAGGCGAGCGACCGTCGCGCGAGTTGATCGTCCGTCGGACGGGGCGAGCGGCCTTCACACCCAGCCGGACGGCAAGCAAGCCTGACAGACGATCAACTCGCCGAACCGAGCGGGCAGTTCGGCCCCACCTGGCGGACGACCATCACGCGGAGCGAGCGGCGAGGGCACCGGGTGAACCGTCGTCACACCGGGCCGGACAGTCACCCCGCCCGCCGAACACTCACCGCCCAGCCCCAGCCACCCGAAACCCGCTCCGCCCCGCCCCTCAGAACGGCTTGAAGTCGTTGAACTCCTGGGTCGCGTCGTCCCGCTCCGCCTGGCTGTCGCGGCGGCGTTGTGCCGCCGGGCGCGGGGCCTCGAAGCGGTGGTCCTCGCCGCGGCGGCCGAGCATCTCCGCGCCGGCCATCACCGTCGGCTCCCAGTCGAAGACGACCGCGTTGTCCTCGGGGCCGATCGCGACGCCGTCGCCGGAGCGGGCGCCCGCCTTCATCAGGGACTGCTCGACACCGAGGCGGTTGAGGCGATCGGCGAGGTAGCCGACGGCCTCGTCGTTGCTGAAGTCGGTCTGGCGGACCCAGCGTTCGGGCTTCTCGCCGCGTACGCGGAAGAGGCCGTCCTCCTCCTGTACGACGGTGAAGCCGCTGTCGTCGACCGCCTTCGGGCGGATGACGATCCGGGTCGCCTCCTCCTGCGGCTTCGCGGCACGCGACGCCGCGATCAACTCCGCGAGCGCGAAGGAGAGTTCACGCAGTCCCGTGTGCGCCACCGCCGACACCTCGAAGACGCGGTAGCCGCGCGCCTCCAGGTCCGGCCGCACCATCTCGGCCAGGTCCTTGCCGTCCGGTACGTCGATCTTGTTCAGGACGACCATGCGCGGGCGCCGGTCGAGGCCGCCGTACTGCTTCAGCTCCTCCTCGATCATGTCGAGGTCGGAGATCGGGTCACGCTCGGACTCAAGCGTCGCCGTGTCCAGGATGTGCACCAGCACGCTGCACCGCTCCACGTGGCGCAGGAACTCCAGGCCGAGGCCCTTGCCCTGGCTGGCGCCGGGGATGAGACCGGGCACGTCGGCGATCGTGTAGACCGTCTCGCCGGCCGTCACCACGCCGAGGTTCGGGATCAGGGTGGTGAAGGGGTAGTCGGCGATCTTCGGCTTGGCCGCGCTCAGCACGGAGATCAGCGAGGACTTGCCGGCGCTCGGGTAGCCGACCAGGGCCACGTCGGCGACCGTCTTCAGCTCCAGGACGATGTCCTGGAGGCCACCGGGGACGCCGAGGAGTGCGAAGCCCGGCGCCTTGCGGCGGGCCGAGGCCAGCGCCGCGTTGCCGAGGCCGCCCCGGCCGCCCTGCGCGGCGACGTACGACGTGCCGTGGCCGACCAGGTCGGCGAGCACGTTGCCCGCGCCGTCCATCACGACCGTGCCGTCCGGCACCGGCAGGACCAGGTCCGTGCCGTCCTTGCCGGAGCGGTTGCCGCCCTCGCCGGGCTTGCCGTTGGTGGCCTTGCGGTGCGGGGAGTGGTGGTAGTCGAGCAGCGTGGTCACGGACTGGTCGACGATGAGGGTGACATCGCCACCCCTTCCACCGTTGCCGCCGTCCGGGCCGCCGAGCGGCTTGAACTTCTCACGGTGGACGGAGGCACAGCCGTGGCCTCCGCTACCCGCGGCGACATGCAGCTCGACGCGGTCCACGAAGGTGGTCATGGGATGTGCCTCCAGTTACGTACAGGAAAGTCTTAGCGGCGCAGCTACGTGCTGCTACCAGTAGAAACACGCGAAAGGCGGACCCGCTTCCCGGAAGGGAAGTGAGGTCCGCCTCGCGAAAGCTTCCGATCAGTTGCCTGAATCAGCTACCTGATGTCTCAGGCGACCGGAACGATGTTCACGACCTTGCGGCCACGGTGCGTACCGAACTCCACCGCACCGGCGTTCAGCGCGAACAGCGTGTCGTCGCCGCCACGGCCGACGCCCGAACCGGGGTGGAAGTGGGTGCCGCGCTGGCGGACCAGGATCTCACCAGCGTTGACGACCTGACCGCCGAAGCGCTTCACGCCGAGCCGCTGGGCATTGGAGTCGCGACCGTTCCGGGTGGACGATGCGCCCTTCTTGTGTGCCATCTCTCCTCAGTCCCTTACTTCGCAGCCGCGGGGATCTCAGTGACCTTGATCGCCGTGTACTGCTGGCGGTGGCCCTGACGACGGCGGTAACCGGTCTTGTTCTTGTACCGAAGGATGTCGATCTTGACGCCCTTGTGGTGGTCCACGATCTCGGCCTGGACCTTGATGCCGGCCAGCACCCACGGGTCGCTGGTCACAGCGTCGCCGTCGACAACGAGCAGGGTCGAGAGCTCGACCGTGTCGCCAACCTTGGCAGTGGAAATCTTGTCAACCTCAACGATGTCGCCGACAGCAACCTTGTGCTGGCGACCACCGCTGCGCACGATGGCGTACACGCTGATCTCACTCTCTAGCTCAGGGACGGCACCCCCGCAGTCCAGCCGCCCTGCGAAGCAGACGGCCTCTCCCGGCGGAACACGCCCGGGAGGAAGAGGTTTACGGGGATGTGGCGTGTCACCAGTGGACACGCCGACAGTCAAGGTTACGGGGCCGCAGCCGAACGGGTCAAACCGGGCCCGGTGGGGAGTGCGACTGGTCACATGGACCAGCCGCACCCGCCCGGGGTTCAGCCCTCGTCGGTGGAGGCGGTGACGGAGGACGGGTTCGTCTGCTCCGCCGCCGCGGTCTTCTTCGACGTGGTCTTGGCGGCCTTCTTGGCCGTCGTCTTCTTCGCGGCCGTCTTCTTGGCCGCGGTCTTGGTGGCCGCCGTCTTCTTGGCGACCGCCTTCTTCGCCGGGGCCTTCTTGGCGGCCTTGCGAGCGGCCGTCTTCTTGGCCGGAGCGTCCGCCTCGACCTCGGCCTCGGCGACCGGCGCTTCCTCCACCACGGCCGACGGTACGACCGTCACGGCCGCCTCCTCGGACGCGGTGGGCGCGGTCGCCTTGCGCACGGCACGACGCCGCGGGCGGGCCGGAGCCGCGCTCTCGGCGGGCGCGGGCGCCTCGGGCTGCTCGACGGGCGCGGGCGCCTCGACGACGACCGGCGCGGCGGCCTCGGTGACCGTCACGACGGCGGCCTCCTCGGACCCGGCCGGCGAACCGGCGGGCGCGGTCGCCTTACGGGTCGCACGACGGCGCGTACGCCCCTTGGGCGCGGCGTCGTCGACCACCGGAGCCTCGACGACCGGCGCGGACACCGGGGTCTCCTGAACCGCGGGAGCCTCGACGACCGGGTCTTCCACGGCAACGGGCTCGGCCTGCGCGACGGCGGCCGGCTCGGCCTCCTCACGCACCTCGCGCGACTGCCGCTCGCCCCTCGGCGCACCGGCCGGAGCCGACGCCCGCCGGCTCGTCCGGCGCCGCGAACGCCCACCACGGGTGGCCGCGGCCTCCGCCTCGGCGGCGCTGCTGTACAGATCCTCGTCGGGCCGGAACTCGGACTCGGCGAACGGCACCGGCGTGGCGACCTCGGCGGCGACCTCCGCCTCGGTCTCGACCTCGTCGTCGGCCACATCGTGCTCGTGGTCGTGCTCGTGCGTGTCGTGGACGTCCTGCCCGTTGCCGTCGCCACCGCGCCCGCGCCGCTTGCGCTTGCCGCCGCCACCGACCGAGGTCGGCTGCTCCATGTGCACGATGACACCGCGGCCGTTGCAGTGGACGCAGGTCTCGGAGAAGGACTCCAGCAGGCCCTGTCCGACGCGCTTGCGGGTCATCTGGACCAGGCCCAGCGAGGTGACCTCGGCGACCTGGTGCTTCGTACGGTCGCGCCCGAGGCATTCGAGCAGGCGCCGCAGGACCAGGTCCCGGTTGGACTCCAGGACCATGTCGATGAAGTCGATGACGACGATGCCGCCCAGGTCGCGCAGCCGCAACTGGCGCACGATCTCCTCGGCCGCCTCCAGGTTGTTCCTGGTCACGGTCTCTTCGAGGTTGCCGCCCTGACCGGTGAACTTGCCGGTGTTGACGTCGACCACGATCATCGCTTCGGTCTTGTCGATGACCAGCGAACCGCCGCTGGGCAGCCAGACCTTGCGGTCCAGCGCCTTCATCAGCTGCTCGTCGATGCGGTACGTCGCGAAGACGTCGACCTCGGAGGTCCAGCGGGACAGCCGGTCGGCGAGGTCGGGGGCGACGTGCGCGACGTAGCCGTGGATGGTGTCCCACGCCTCGTCGCCGCTGACGACGACCTTGGTGAAGTCCTCGTTGAAGATGTCGCGCACGACGCGGACGGTCATGTCCGGCTCGCCGTACAGCAGAGTCGGCGCGTTCGAGCCGCCGCCGCTCTTCGCCTTCTTCTGGATGTCCTCCCACTGCGCCTGGAGGCGCTCGACGTCGCGGCTCAGCTCGTCCTCGCTCGCACCCTCGGCGGCGGTGCGCACGATGACGCCCGCGTCCTCGGGGACGATCTTCTTGAGGATGGTCTTCAGCCGGGCCCGCTCGGTGTCGGGCAGCTTGCGGCTGATGCCGGTCATGGAGCCCTCGGGGACGTACACGAGGTAGCGCCCTGGGAGGGAGACCTGGCTGGTCAGGCGCGCGCCCTTGTGCCCGATCGGGTCCTTGGTGACCTGCACGAGGACCGACTGCCCGGACTTCAGGGCGGACTCGATACGGCGCGGCCCGTGGGCCATGCCGAGCGCCTCGAAGTTGACCTCACCGGCGTACAGGACGGCGTTGCGTCCCTTGCCGATGTCGATGAACGCGGCCTCCATGGAGGGCAGCACGTTCTGGACCTTGCCCAGGTAGACGTTGCCGACGTACGAGGTCGACTGCTCCTTGTTGACGTAGTGCTCGACGAGCACGCCGTCCTCCAGGACGCCGATCTGCGTGCGCTCACCGCTCTGCCGGACGACCATCACGCGCTCGACGGCCTCGCGGCGGGCCAGGAACTCCGCCTCGGTGATGATCGGGACGCGCCGGCGCCCCTGCTCGCGGCCTTCGCGGCGGCGCTGCTTCTTGGCTTCGAGGCGAGTGGAGCCCTTGATGGACTGCACCTCGTCGCTGGGGTGGTCGTCCTTCTTGGCGCGCGGCTCGCGGACCTTGACGACGGTGCGCTCGGGATCGTCGCCCGACGCGGGCGTCTCGCTCTCGCCGCCCGAGTCACCGGCGCGACGACGCCGACGGCGCCTACGACGGCTGCTGCTGGACCCGGAACCGCCCTGGTCGTCGTCCGCCTCCTCGGCGTCCTCCTCGACCTGCTCGGCGGTGTCCTCGGAGTCCTGGGCGGCCTGCTCGGCGGCGTACTCCTCGTTGTCGTCGCCGTCGTCCTCACCGGTGGCGGACTCGCCACGGCGACGACGGCGGCCACCACGACGGCGGCGGCGGCGCGACCCGGTCTCCTCGGCCTCGTCACCGTCGGCGGAGTCCTCGGCCTCGTCGGCCTCTTCGGGCTCCTCCTCGGCTACGACAGCCTCGACGACGGCGGGCGCCTCGGGCTCGGCCTCGAAGGCGGCACCCCGGCGACGACGCCGGCGACGCCCGCCGGTCTCTTCCTCGACAACCTCCACGGCGACGGGCTCCGCTACGACGACGACCTCTTCCTCGTCGTCCTCCACGGCCTCGGCGGCAGCGGCCGCCGCGGCACGCTCCGGGGTCTGGAACATCGGCTCGGTGAAGACGGGCGCCTGGAAGACGGCCACAGCGGGCCGCCTCGGCCGACGCGGTCCGTCCTCCTCCTCGGCGCTGTTCCCGTTCTTGGGCGCGGGCGCGGAGAACCCAGCGGCGGGGGTCCGCACGGCCCGGCGCCGACGTCGCGGCCCGGAGTCCTCGGCGGGCGCCTCGGCGGCGGTGTTCGTCTCCGCGGCGTCCGCGGTGGTCTCGTCGTTCACAGGGGCCTCCTCGCCCACGGGCGTCCCGGCAGGCGCGGACACACGGCGCGTGGCGCGACGACGGCTCCGACGCGGGCCCGCATCCTCATCGGACGCGGCGGCCGCGGAACCTTCGGTCACTTCTTCGGTCACTGAGGTCTCCGCGGTGGCTTCAACGCTCTCGGCGGCCTCGGGCGCACCGGCGGGTGCCGACACCTTCCGGGTGGCACGCCGACGCGTACGCCCAGCGGGCGCAGCCTCTTCCTCCACGGCGGCCTCTACGACGGCGGGCGCCTCGGCGACGACAGGCGCGGCCTCGGGCTCCTCCACCGGCTCGGCCACGGCAGCCGGGGCAACGGTCTCGGGGGCGGTCACCCGGCGCGTGGCACGACGGCGGCCACGGCGCGGCGCGGCGTCCTCGTCGGACACGACGTCCGGCGCGGTCTCCTCGACGGCGACGGGCGCGGCGGCGGCAACGGCCGGCACCACGATCTCGGCCGCCTCGGGCACCTCACTCGCCTCGGGCGCACCGGCGGGCGCGGACACCCGTCGAGTGGCACGCCGACGCGTACGCCCGGCAGGCGCGGCTTCCTCCGCGGCAGCAGGAGCCTCGGCAGTCACAGCGGCCTCAACAGGCGCGCTGACCTCGACGCTCTCGTCCTGCTTCTCGTCGCTCACCTCGGCCGGTATGGCCGGAGTGCTGCTTTCGACGGCGCCCTCGGGGGCGGCCGGCGGTCCCGCGGGTCGAGACGCGGCGCGGCGCCTACGGCGCGGCGGCAGCGTGTCGCTCGGGGTGTTCGGTTCGGAACCCTCGGTGGGTTCGGTCGGTTCGAGCATGCGGGCGTTTCTCCCGTCAGGCTCCCGGGCGCCGCGCCTGGTCCGGCAGGGATGCCGGTGACGTCCGCGGCTCGCGCGTTGCGCGGTGCCGCCGTCCGGGGCGCGGGCGCCGCACGGGAGCTCTCTGTGTCCTGTCTCGCCGGTTCCGTACGCCCAGATGCGGACGGCCTGGCGAAAGTCTTGTGGTCGGTACGCTGCCCGACCCAGGTGGCTCCCGAGTCAGAGGGCGGCGCTACGACATCGGTCCCTGCGCGGAACCTTCCCTACACCGGCGCCTTCGCGGCGGCAGCTTCGGCGACCGGTGGATTCCCGGTCACTACTGCCTCGCGGTCGGGCGCGAGCGGGTCGGTCACCGTGCCGGTCTCTTCATCGAACAGCCCCTGCGCCAGCCTGGTCACCGCTGCGGCGACCGGCGGCGCCAGGTCGGCCACGGCGCGAAGACCGGACAGGACGTCGTCGGGTCGAACGGCAGGCGTCACGTGCCGAACAACCAACCGGAGTATCGCACAGGCCTGGTCGGTAGGCCTATCAGCCTGTGGACGAAGCGTCTCAAGATGCGCTACAGCGGGTCGGGCGTCGAACGTCCGCATGCCGTTCTTAGCCATGCGCTGGACCTCTACGCTCTCGGCCGCGTTGAACGCGGCCACCGCGCGCTCGGCGTCCTCGGGCGCCACCCCGTCCAGCCGCAGCTCCCACACGGAAGCCGTGAGCCGGTCGGCGAGCCCGGAGGTCCGGGCCTCGACCGCGTCGATGATGTCGAGCCCGACAGGCATCGACTCGTCGAGCAGCTCGCGCAGCTTGTCGGGGTCGCGCTCGGCGGTGAGCGCGATCTCCAGGTATTCCGCCTCACTGCCCGTGCCGGTGGGTGCGGCATTGGCGTACGACACCTTCGGATGCGGCGTGAACCCCGCCGAGTACGCCATCGGCACCTCGGCGCGGCGCAGCGCACGCTCGAAGGCGCGCTGGAAGTCTCGGTGGCTGGTGAACCGGAGGCGGCCGCGCTTGGTGTAGCGCAGTCGGATGCGCTGCACCGCGGGTGCGGGCGGCGGGCCTTCGGGCTGTCGCTTGCCCAGTGTCCTAGTCCTTCGTGAGAACGGTCGTACTTCTACCAAGAGTACGTGTGTCGTCGCTCATCGGTTCCCGCAGCTCCACCGGCTCGGGCTGCCGGGGCTCGCCGAAGACCATCCGCCGGAAGTCGGCACGGGCCTGCCGGGCGGACTCGCGCGCGGCCGTCAGCACCTGCCGGGTGACCCGTCCCACAGCGCGCGCGGCCTCGGCGGCGGGCCGCAGCACCAGGTCCCGTACGACGTGTCCGACCGGGGTGAGGACCGTCCGGTACACCCAGCTCACGGGCGCGACGAAGATCCACCGGAAGAGGGTCCCGAGGGCCCGTCCCACGGCGAGCGAGATGTGCCCGGCGATCCGCCAGGCGTGCCCGAGGGCGTCCCACACCTCCCGCCCGACGACGGCGAGCACGCGCCCGACGGGTGTCAGCACCCAGCGCCAGAGGCCGATCGCGGGCAGCACGAGCAGAATCCGGGCAGCCCAGTAGAGGACGAACCCGACCCCGGTACCGACAGCCCGCACGAGCCACACCAGCCCCCGCCCGCACCAGGCGACCGCGTGCCCGACCGGCGTGAGGATCCAGGCGTACAGCCACCCGGCGGGCACGACGAGCAGATACCGCCCGAGCCAGGCCACGCCTGCGGCCACCCCGTTGACCACCCACGCGCACGCGTGCCCGACGGGAGTGAGCACGCGCGCGTACGCCCACGCCAGCCCGCCCCCTACCTGCCGGGCGACCCGCGCGAGGCCGTGCCCGACCGGGGTGAACACATGCCGGTACAGCCAGCCGAGCGGCACAAGGACAAGAAGGTTGGCGAGCCAGCCGAGCGCCTTGGCGAGCGGCACGACGACGTACCGCCACAGCGTCACCCAGGGCCACACGAACACCGCGCGCGCCAGTGGCCGCAGCACCGTCCGGTACAGGAACCGTCCGCCGGCCACCAGCCCGTCCCACACCAGCCGGACCGGCACGACCAGCACGAGCACGACGATCCGCACCGGGACGCGGATGGCGACGGCGAGACATCCCTCGGGCGGCCGCGGCGACGGCCGCGCGGGCGGCTTCTCGAATTTCCTGGGGGCGTCCATACCGGGCAAGACGCCTCAGCTCCCCGTCCGGGTCCGGATCCAGTACCGCAATTTCCCGTCCCGCTCGTCCTCGAACTCCCCGCCACCGGCCTCGATCACCTTGCGGGACGCGATGTTGGTGGCGTCACAGGTCACGAGGACCGGATCCAGGCCGAGTTCACGAGCGTACGGCAGCACGTCACGGAGCATCGCGGTCGCGTGCCCACGGCGACGGGCGCCCGGCCGGACGCCGTAGCCGATGTGGCCGCCGTAGTCGAGGAGCCACTGGGTGAGGCGGTGCCGTATCTGGATCCGGCCGAGGTAGGTGTCGCCGTCGACGTACCAGTACCAGGTGTTCGGCACGAAGCCCTCGGGCCGGCGCCCGTCCTCCGACTCCTCCTCGCGCACCGACTCCACGTACCGCGTGAACCCCGCCGGCTGCCGCCAGGTGCTGCCGTGCTCCCGCAGTTCACGCGCGAGCGTGCCGCCGAAGAAGTCGTCCTCGACGATGTGCTCGTACACGGCGTCCAGGAAGGAGACCCGGAACCGGGCGTCGGGCAGGATCAGTTCAGGCATCGGTCAAGGGTAGGGGTCGGTACGGCCGACGGGGACGTGCAGGAGTCGGGGCGAGGAGGCGAAGCCGCGGCGGGCGTAAGCCGGGATCGCCCGGGGCGAGGAGTGGACGGTGACCCGTTCGAGCCCGAGGTCCTGGGCGCGGGCCAACACCGCTTCCACCAGCCGTCCGCCGACACCGCCGTCGCGTTCGCCGGGGACCACGTACACGCACTGCAGATCACCGCTGGCCCGCCGCAAGGCCTGCGGACTCGGCACCCGTTGGACCACGGCCAGCCACGCCATCCCGATGAGCACGCCGTCCCGTACGACGACCATGCACCGGTGCGAACTCCCGTGCTCCGCGGCCCAGTTGACGAAGTGCCGGACGAACTCCTCGCGGGTGGTGACGGGTTGCTCCCCGTTCTCCAGAATCCAGCGCCACCGGAGCCCCGCGACGGCGTCCAGCTCGGCGGGTTCGGCGGGGCGGATCGTGATGTCGTCCACCCGTGCATTGTGCGGCGGTTCAGCGGTCGTCGGCAGGGGGCGCCAGCAGCGCGTCGACGATCTCCCGCAGGGGCGCGGCCAGTTGGTCGGCGGTCGCGTCACGCAGGGGGCGCAGGCCTACGGCGGACCGTACGACGGCGACGCCGACGCCGAGCGCGACGAGGAGTTCCGCGCGCAGCAGGCGTTCGTCGTCCTCCCCCGCCGGGCCCTCGCCGGACGCTTCGAGGATCTGGCGGCTGAACTCGTCCAGGGCCTTGCGGCGCAGGGCGTCCACGCGTTCGTCGCCGGAGCCGCGCAGCAGCATCAGCACGGGGTGTTCGCCGAACTCCGGCCAGGCACCGGCGGACAGTTGACGACTGAGCGCCTCGGCGAGACCGGCCCGGTCGTGCGGGAACTCCTCGTCTCGGCCCAGAAATCGGGGAGTTGAGGCGAGGGCCGCCTTGAACAACCCCTCCTTCGAGTCGAAGTACCGCTTGATGAGCGCCAAGTTGACCCCGACGTCGGCGGCGACGTCCCGCAACGTCGTGCGGTCGTACCCGAGCCGGGTGAACCGGCTACTGGCGGCCTCCAGGAGCGCCTGCCGGGTCGCCGCAGCGTCCCGCCGCCGGGGCTCGTCGGCCTCATACACGTCACCCGTCACCACCGGCGACCTCCCTCGACCAGCTCAAGTAATCACTCGTTGACATGACTACAGGGCATGGTTACGTTAGGCAAGTAATCACCTGTTGACTTAGTGACCGAGCACTCAGCTCGCGGAAGGACCCCGGTGTCCGAGCAAGCCCTCCTCGTCATGGACGTCCAGCGCATGATCGTGGACCGTTACCCCGACCCGGCCTATCTGCCGCGCCTGCGCGAGGCGATCGACACGGCCCGCGCGAACGGCGTCCGCGTGATCTACGTGATCGTCGGGTTCCGCCCCGGCGCCCCGGAGATCAGCCCCCGCAACAAGCTGTTCGGGAGGCTCGCGGGCGCCCCCGCGTCGGCCGCGACCGAGGCCAACGAGATTCACCCGGACGTGGCCCCCGAACCCGGCGACATCGTCGTCACCAAGCGCCGGGTGAGTGCGTTCGCGGGCAGTGACCTCGACATGATCCTGCGGGCGAACGACATCGACCACCTGGTCCTGACGGGCATCGCCACCAGCGGCGTCGTCCTGTCCACCCTCCGCCAGGCCGCCGACCTGGACTTCACCCTCACCGTCCTGTCCGGCGCCTGCCTCGACAACGACCCCGAGGTCCACCACGTCCTCACGGAGAAGGTGTTCCCGAGGCAGGCGGAGGTGACGACGGTGGCGGACTGGGTGGCCGCCGCGCGCTGACCCCCTCCCCCAACACCCGTCATCCCGCCGGGACTTCAGCCCTGTGCCGTGGGCCTGACGACGATCTCGTTGACGTCGATCTCCGCGGGCTGGTTGACGGCGTAGACGATCGCCTCGCCGATCGCCGTCGCGGGGATCGCGATGCCCATCATGTCCTCGGCGACCGCGCGCATGCCCAAGTCGCCGATGCCGTCGGTCAGTTCGGTACGGGTCAAGCCGGGGCTGATCACGGTGACGCGCAGGTCGCGGCTCTCCTGCCGCAGGCCTTCGGAGATAGCGCGGACCGCGTACTTGGTGGCGCAGTAGACGGCCGCGGTGGGGTCGACGCGGTGCCCGGCGACCGAGGCGACGTTCACGATGTGCCCCGCACCCTGCTCGCGCATGACGGGCAGCACCGCGGCGATGCCGTGCAGGACACCGCGGATGTTCACGTCGATCATGCGGTTCCACTCGTCGACCTTCAGGGCGTCCAGCATCGCCAGGGGCATCACGCCCGCGTTGTTGACGAGCACGTCGACACGGCCGTACGACTCCCGCGCGGCCCGGACGAAGTCCCGCACGCTCTCCAGGTCCGTCACGTCCAGCTCGCGGTGGTCGGCCGTGCCCCCGGCCGCCCGGATCTCCTTGACCACGGCCGCGAGGCGGTCGGCGCGCCGGGCGCCGAGGAACACCCGGTGTCCCGCCGCGGCCAGCAGCCGGGCCGTGGCCTCGCCGATACCGCTGCTCGCGCCGGTGATCAGGACGACCTTGCCGGTACGGGACGTGGGGGTGGAGGTGGTCATGGGGAGCCTTTCGCATGAACCCGAACGCGCGACGGTGTTCCACCGCGCCCTCCGAGCATCGGCGGGATCGACCCGATGAGGCAGGACGAGGCTTCCGGGGTGTGCCACTCCTAGGAAGCGGGAGCGGGGAAGCGGGACCGCCGTAGGCTTTTGGAATGGACGGCATGGACGGTACGGACGGTTACGCGCTCGGTGACTTCCTGCGTGCGCGGCGGTCCCGGCTGACGCCCGCGGAGGTGGGTTTTCCCAGTTCCGGGGCGCGCCGGGTGGCCGGGCTGCGGCGCGAGGAGGTCGCCGTGCTGGCCGGGGTCAGCGCCGACTACTACGCCCGGCTGGAGCAGGGCCGCGAGCGCAGCCCCTCCGGCCAGGTGGTCGACGCCATCGCGCGCGCCCTGCGCCTCGACACGGACGCCCGCTGGCACGCGTACCGCCTGGCCGGCCTGGTCCCGAGGCCCGCCCCCGCCGAGCCGTCCGACGAGGTGGACCCGGCGCTGCTCCAGTTGATGCACGCGTTCCCGACGGCGGCGGCGTACGTCATCAACCGGCGCCTGGAGGTCCTCGCGTCGAACGCGCTGGCCGACGCGCTTCTCGCGCCCCTGGGCGACCGCCGCCGAATGGTCCGCTCGCTGTTCCTGGACCCCGCGGCCCGGGAGCTGTTCGCCGACTGGGAGCACGTCGCCCGCTGCTCCGCCGAGGCGCTGCGCCTGGCCACGGGGCACGACCGGGACGACCGCGAACTCGGCTCCCTGATCACCGAACTCCTGGGCGGGAGCGAGGAGTTCGCGACGTTCTGGCAGGACCACAGCGTCAGCCGCCCCGGCCGCCGGTCCAAGACCTTCAACCACCCGGACGTGGGCCGCATCACCCTCACTTACCAGACGTTCGACGTGCAGAGCGCCCCCGGCCAGTGCCTGCTGGTCGGCACGGCGGAGCCGGACACGGAGGACGCGGCGGCGCTGGCCCTGTTGGGGTCCCTGCACGCGGCCGGAACCCCGAAGGCGCCCCAGCCGTAAGGGAGTTAACGCCCGGCGAGCCAGTCCGTGTAGTGGGTGGCGGTGATGCGGGCGCCGTCCGGGGCGGTGAGGACGTCACCGGGGGCGACGGCGAACATGCCGGCGTCGTCGTCGGTGACCACGGAACCCGCGCCGCCCCTGGCGGTCAGGGTGATCCGGCCGAGGTCGTCGAGGGGGTAGACGTCCGGGCCGCCGATGTTGAGGACGCCGTTCAGCGGGGCGCCCGCCGCGACCTCGGCGACGACGGCGGCGACCTCCGCGGCGGCGATCGGCTGGATCGGCGTACGCGGCAGCCGGACGGTGTCGCCGTCGGTGGTCATGGCGAGGGTCGCGTCCATGAACTCCATGAACTGCGTGGCACGGACGATGGAGTACGGGACCGTCCCGCCCTTGAGGAGATCTTCCTGGAGGACCTTCGCCCGGTAGTAGTCCAGCCCGGAGACCTGGTCCACGCCGACGATGGACAGGATGACGAAGTGCCCGAGCCCGCCCTTCTCGCTCGCGGCGAGCAGGTTGTCCATCGACGTCTGGAAGAAGCCGATCGATGCGTCGTCGAAGGTCGGTGAGTTCGTCAGGTTGACGACGACGTCGGCCCCCGCGACGGCCGCCTCCAGCCCCTCACCACTGATGATGTCCACGCCGGTGGACTGCGAGTGCGGCACGGCCTGGTGCCCCGCCGCGTTCAGGTTCCGCACGACCTGCGACCCGATCAGCCCGGTTCCGCCGATGACTGCGATCTTCATGGCCTACGCCTTTCGTGGATGACTGACGTCACCTGACTGCCGCCAGATGACCGATGCCGAATGCCCGATGCCCGATGTCCGATGTCCGATGTCCGATATGTACCGCCGAGCGATCCCGACGGCATCCCAAGACCAAACTCGGACACTTTCCATCCGAGATAATACTCGGACATAACATATCCGAGTCAACCGGAGTCTGAGTAAAATGAGCGGGTGAAGATGTCCGGCGGAGTCGAGTGGGCCCTGCACTGCTGCGTTGTCCTGACCTCGACCCAGGCCCCGGTCCCGGCCGCCCGCCTGGCCGAGTTCCACGACGTGTCCCCGACCTACCTGGCCAAACAGCTCCAGGCCCTCTCCCGCTCCGGCCTGGTCCGCTCGGTGCAGGGAAAGTCCGGCGGCTACGTCCTGACCCGCTCCCCCGCGTCGATCACGGTCCTCGACGTCGTAGAGGCGATCGACGGCCCCGACCCGGCCTTCGTCTGCACGGAGATCCGCCAACGCGGCCCCATGGCCACCCCGCCCGACGCCTGCACCACACCGTGCGCGATCGCCCGCACGATGGCCGCGGCCGAGTCGGCCCGCCGGGACGCCCTGCGCTCCGTCACGATCGCCGACCTGGCACGCGACGTGGAATCGGACTCCGGGGAGGGGACGCTGGCGGGGGTCGGCGTGTGGCTGGCCTCGGACTGACCGATGAGTTCCGGAGCCCGGCGCGGTCTACCCCCGTACCAGGGACAGCCACGCCCACAAGTTCTGTGAGGGACCATGACCGCCGACGCACTGCCGCCCGTCGTTGACACCACGACGTGGGAGAACCAGCTCGCCACCCTCCGCGCCCGCGAAAAGGCCGCGACCCGGGAGCTCGACGCCATCGCCGCCGAGCGCCGTCGCCTGCCGATGGTCGAGATGCCGGACTACACCCTCGACGGCGCGGACGGCCCCGTCCGGCTGGCCGAAGTCTTCGACGGCAAGCGGCAGTTGATCGTCTACAACCACATGTGGTTCGCCGGGAAGGAATGGCAGTGCCCGGGCTGCACCGGGTTCACCTCGCAGTACACCCGCCTGGAGTTCCTGGACAGCTACGACGCCCGGTTCGTCATCGTCACCCAGGGCCCGATCGACGAGGCGCTCGCCTACAAGGAGCGGGTCGGCAACCGGATGCCGTGGTACTCGACCGCGAACAGTTCCTTCGGCGCCGATGTCGGCGCCCCGCCGGACGGAGGATTCGCGGTCAACGTCTTCCTGCGCGACGGCGACACCGTCTACCGCACCTGGCACACCAACGGCCGCGGCACCGAGCAGCTCAGCCACAGCTTCGCCCTGATCGACCTCCTGCCCTACGGCCGCCAGGAGGAATGGCAGGACTCCCCCGAGGGCTGGCCCCAGTCACCCACGTACAGCAGGTGGGCGGGGTCCAAGGAGATCGCCGCGGCCTACGGCCCCTCGGACCCCGTCAGTTGACCGACGCACCCGCTCAGTGCGTGTGCCCGCTCCCCGCCGGCTGCTTCGACGGCCGTCAGTCGTAGAAGAACAGCTCAAGATCCTCGATGGAGCCCGGCCCGGTCAGAAAACCCTCTGCCTGGGCAATCTCGTTCCGTGGTGGCAATCTGCGCTGTCGGAGCTGGGTCGCCCATATCTCGCCCTGCTCACCGACCGCATAGATTCCGGACAGCAGCTCGGCCATGCCCGCAGGGTGCGTCGGGCTCTGCCCCACGACGGGTTGGAGCTCCCACCCGCCTGCCCGAGCGGCCAGCCGGATCACCCCGGCCCAGTTGGCGACCCGCCCGATACGTACGTGCCACGCATCCTCGGTGAACGGCGCCGGTCGGCCGCCGTGCAGGGCGTTGGTAGCAGCCCTGATGTCCGCTGTCACCTGCCGTTCGACGCCATCACGGACCCAGCGCCCTTCCTGTGCTTCCTCGATGGCTGCGGAACACCACTCCCATGCGCCCTCCAGCCGGGCCGTGAACGTATCCATGCCGACAGGTTTCCATGGGCGCCGCCGTCTTTGAGGCCTCCCGTTCCGGTCCAGGTGGTCGCCTCAGGGGGAAACGCCTCGCTGGGTACCGCCCTAAAGAAGGGTGCGCTCCTGATACGGAGCGATTCCAGCTACCCGAGTGAGGGTCTCCTCACCGTGAATCGCCCTTGGTGAGGATGCCCCGCGGGCATCACAGAGCACGAAACAGGTCTTGGACAGGACCGGTGATCAGGCCGCACGGTGGAGTCGAACCTGCCGGTGATCATTGGCGCCAGCGCGCCAAGACCCCACAAGCAAGACAAAGAGGACTCCTGATGGTTGACAGGACTACATCCCTTCTCGTGTCCGAGTCGGTCGACCATGGCGTCTTGATCCCTCTGGACGTTTATTTCGACGACCTTGACCCCTACGGGATGCTGCACAACGGTCGTTACACCGTGCTGGTCGAACGTGCTTGGAACATGTACGCGATCAGCCTGGGCTTCGGCGCATCCGAAGAGACCACGCCGACCCATTACGTCGTGAAGGCGGTCGCCATCGTCTTCGACCTCCCGGTGACGGGCAACGGGGAGATCGCCGTCCACCTCTGGACCGAGCGGGTAGGCCGTACATCGGCGACGACCGGCTTCCGCGTGTGCAGTCGTGATGGCAGCACCACGTACGCACATGGGACGCGGACCATCGTGAATGTGAGCGGGGAGACGATGCGCCCCACCGAGTGGTCCGAGGACCATCGAGCGGGGTTCGATCGCATCCAGGGCCCCGAAGCCTGAGTTCCCGCGTTCAAGCCCTCGGGCCGGTGGGCTCGCCCGCTTTCACGAGCCTCCGGGTGGAACGTTCACCATCCCCCGGCCGGCTTCCGGACGTGGGCCCTGGCGGGACGAACACGCCCGGCTCGGCCCGCAGCATGCCCACGTCGGCCGGACAGTCCCCGCCGAGTGCGACCGCCAGGGCCACATCCAGCGCCAGGGCCGCATCCCGCAGGATCTCCCCGGATCGCGCACCGCCCGCGCCTTGCGCCACGGTGCCGGAGCCCTCAGGCCCACTCCACGTCAGAGACAACCTGCGACGATCTGCGGGGAACCTCCAGGGCGTGGCAACGGCGTCCGGCGAGAGACCGGCGGCGCCGACGGGCGAGGGCGCGAAACGCCAACTGCGGCCACCACAACGGCCGCTTACTCCTGGCTCGCGCCCGCCAGCGCTCGCAGCACCCGATCCAGTGCCTCGCCCATCTCAGTTCAGTGCGAGTGCCCGCCAGGCGCCGGAGCAGCGTTCTTGACCGCAAGAGGCAGCAGCTTCTTACCGGTCGGCCCGATCTGGATGGACGTGTCCATCTGCGGGCACACCCCGCAGTCGAAGCACGGGGTCCACCGGCAGTCCTCGACCTCGGTCTCGTCGAGGGCGTCCTGCCAGTCCTCCCAGAGCCAGTCCTTGTCCAGGCCCGAGTCCAGGTGGTCCCAGGGGAGGACCTCCTCGTAGGTCTTCTCACGGGTGGTGTACCAGTCGACGTCGACGCCGAAGGCGGGCAGCGTCTTCTCGGCGCAGCGCATCCAGCGGTCGTAGGAGAAGTGCTCGCGCCAGCCGTCGAAGCGGCCGCCGTCCTCGTAGACCGCGCGGATGACCGCGCCGATGCGGCGGTCGCCGCGCGACAGCAGGCCCTCTACGATGCCCGGCTTGCCGTCGTGGTAGCGGAAACCGATCGAGCGGCCGTACTTCTTGTCGGCGCGGATCTTGTCGCGGAGTTTCCCGAGACGCGCGTCCGTCTCCGCCGCCGAGAGCTGCGGAGCCCACTGGAACGGCGTGTGCGGCTTGGGGACGAAGCCGCCGATCGAGACCGTGCAGCGGATGTCGTTCTGGCCGGAGACCTTGCGGCCCTCGGCGATCACCTTCATCGCCATGTCGGCGATCTGGAGGACGTCCTCGTCGGTCTCCGTCGGGAGGCCGCACATGAAGTACAGCTTCACCTGGCGCCAGCCGTTGCCGTACGCCGTCGAGACCGTGCGGATCAGGTCCTCTTCCGAGACCATCTTGTTGATGACCTTGCGGAGGCGTTCCGAGCCGCCCTCCGGCGCGAACGTCAGGCCGGACCTACGCCCGTTCCTCGTCAGTTCGTTCGCCAGGTCCACGTTGAACGCGTCCACGCGGGTCGACGGGAGGGACAGGCCGACCTTGTCCTCCGTGTAGCGGTCCGCCAGACCCTTCGCGATCTCGCCGATCTCCGAGTGGTCCGCCGACGACAACGACAGCAGGCCTACCTCCTCGAAGCCCGTCGCCTTCAGGCCCTTCTCGACCATCTCGCCGATGCCCGTGATCGACCGCTCGCGCACCGGCCGCGTGATCATGCCGGCCTGGCAGAAGCGGCAGCCGCGCGTGCAGCCGCGGAAGATCTCGACCGACATGCGCTCATGGACCGTCTCGGCGAGCGGGACCAACGGCTGCTTCGGGTACGGCCATTCGTCCAGGTCCATCACCGTGTGCTTGCTCACCCGCCACGGGACACCGCTCTTGTTCGGTACGACCCGCGCGATGCGGTGGTCCGGCAGGTACTCGACGTCGTAGAAGGCCGGGATGTAGACCGAACCCGTCTTCGCCAGGCGGAAGAGGACCTCCTCGCGGCCGCCGGGGCGGCCCTCCGCCTTCCAGGCTCGGACGATCTTCGTCATGTCGAGTACGGCCTGTTCGCCGTCGCCGATGATCACCGCGTCGATGAAGTCCGCGATCGGCTCGGGGTTGAAGGCCGCGTGGCCGCCCGCCAGCACGATCGGGTCGTCGAGCGTCCGGTTCTTCGACTCCAGCGGGATGCCCGCCAGGTCCAGGGCGGTGAGCATGTTCGTGTAGCCGAGTTCGGTGGAGAAGGAGAGACCGAAGACGTCGAACGCGCCCACCGGGCGGTGGCTGTCGACCGTGAACTGCGGGACCTTGTGCTCCCGCATCAGCGCCTCCAGGTCCGGCCACACGCTGTACGTGCGCTCGGCGAGGACGCCCTCCTGCTCGTTCAGGACCTCGTAGAGGATCATGACGCCCTGGTTGGGCAGGCCGACCTCGTACGCGTCCGGGTACATCAGCGCCCAGCGGACATCGCACGACTCCCACGGCTTGACCGTGGAGTTGAGCTCGCCGCCGACGTACTGGATCGGCTTCTGCACCTGCGGGAGCAGGGCTTCGAGCTGCGGAAACACGGACTCTGCGGCCGCAGCGACTTCGGCAGGCATCTCGCGAACCTTCGTGAGCGGGACTGAACGGACGGGTGACCATCCAGACTAACGCGATCCCGGACCTCACCCGTACGCACCAGCCGTCACACCTGGACGGACCCCTCGGCCACGATCCCCTCCCACGCCTCCGGCAACGCCGCCTCCACCCCGGCCGCCCGCTGCTCCTCCCGCCCGTACAGCACCCCGTACGTGAACGAGCTCTCCCCCGCCGCGTGCGCCACCGCGGACAGCTCCCGCAGGGTCACCCGGACCATCACGCTGTCCTGGTGCTCACCGAGCAGGCTGGTCAGCGCCTTCATGGACTTGGCGAGCGCGCGGGCCGAGGTGCCGAGGGCCGGCGTCGCCGCCTCCGCCGCGTACCGGGTGCGCTTGGCCTTCTTGCGGGCCTCGTGCAGCGCGAGGTCGCGGTCCGCGCCGGGCGGCGCCTCGACCGCCTCCTCGACGAGCGCGGAGACCTTTCCGAAGTCCTTGCGTACGGCCTTGCCGATCACCTTGGACGGATCGCCCGCGGCGGCCTCCAGGAGGGGCGGGCCGGCGATCACCGCGTCCAGGGTGTCGAGGAGCGTGAGGTAGCGACGGGAGTCCAGGACGCCGATCAGCCGGCCGCGTGATCCGCCGTGCCGGGCGTTCGCCCAGGTGTCCAGGCGGGTGCGGATCGGGCCGGAGACCAGGGTGGTGGGCAGCTCGCCGAGGACCGTCGTCAGGCGTTCGGTCACCACTTCCCGATCACGGTCCACACCCAACTCGCCTGCCAGCCACCGCAGTTCCTCGCCGATCGGGTCGGTGACCGTACGGTCGAGGACCTTGCCGTACGAGCGGAACGTGCTGCGCAGCCGGCGGGTGGCGACGCGCATGCGGTGGACCGAGTCGTACGCGTCCTGCCGTACGGCCGGGTCGAGTTCGAGGATCGCGTCACGCTGGGCGCGGGCGTAGGCGAGGACGTGGTCGCCGGCGCTGACCGGTTCCGCGGGCTCCGCGGGCACGGGCGCCGCCTTGCGCTTCTTCTTCTTCGACCCCGACTTGCCCGACCCCGACTTGCCCGACCCCGACTTTCCCGACCCCGGCGTGCGAGCCGTCTCCTCCAGCGCCCTGGCCAGCTTGGAGGCGGACGACGACGGCCGTACGCCCGCCTTGCGCAACCGTTTCTCCACCTGGTCGAGGAACACCGGGTCGCCGTCGTCGGCGAGTTCGACCTCGATCTCGGTCCACTGGGCGGTGCCGCCGCCCTCGGTGAGGCGTTCCGCGTGCACGGCGTCCACGCTGACCTCGGCGAGGAGCTTGCCCTGGGCGTCCATGAGGTGGCGTACGTCGCGGTCGGAGCGCAGGCGGACGGCGGGCAGCAACTCGGCCTCGCGGACGCGGGAGCGGACCAGTGCGGCGAGGGTGTCCGGCACGGTGTCGGAGAGCGGTTCCCGGATCTCGTCGCGGACACCGGGCGCGACCGGCACCTTCAGATGCCAGCCCGCGTCGGAACCGCCGGTGCGGCGGCGCAGGGTCAGCGCGGCGGCGGCGAGGCGCTCGTCGGCCGTGTCGTAGTACACGGCGTCCAGACTCACGACGCCCTTGTCGATGACGGCCTTCACCCCGGCGACGCCGGTCAGGTCGGGCAGACCACTCTCGTCGGACTCGTACTTACGCTCGATCTCCCGCTTTGTGTCCGCCATGACCTGAATCTAGTTGCTGACCGGCCAGGATGGCAGGGCGCGTCCCAAATGGGCCCCGGGGAAACCCTGGTGGACAGGACGGTGGCGGCCACGCGAGGACGGCGTCTACGCGGACATCGGGCGCTGCACCCGGATCGACTGGAGCAACCCCACCGCTAGCCACACCGCGAACATCGACGTACCTCCGTACGACACGAAGGGCAGTGGCAGGCCGGTGACCGGCATGATGCCGAGGGTCATGCCGACGTTCTCGAAGGCCTGGAAGGCGAACCAGGCGACGATCCCGGCGGCGACGATCGTGCCGTAGAGCTCGGTCGAATCGCGGGCGATGCGGCAGGCGCGCCACAGGACCACGCCGAGGAGGACGAGGATCAGGCCCGCGCCGACGAAGCCCAACTCCTCGCCCGCGACCGTGAAGACGAAGTCCGTCTGCTGTTCGGGGACGAACTGGCCTGTCGTCTGGGAGCCGTGGAAGAGGCCCTCGCCGGTGAGGCCGCCGGAGCCGATCGCGATGCGGGCCTGGTTGGTGTTGTAGCCGACGCCGGCCGGGTCGAGGCTCGGGTTGGCGAAGGCGGCGAAGCGGGCGATCTGGTACTCGTCCAGGAAGTGCAGCTGCCACACCGCGATCGCGCCCAGGGTGCCCGCGCCGAGCAGGCCGAAGATCCAGCGGTTGGAGGCGCCGGAGGCCAGCAGCACGCCGAGCACGATGATGACCATGACCATGACCGAGCCGAGGTCGGGCATCAGCATGACGATCATCATCGGGACCGAGGCGAGGCCCAGGGCCTGGAGGACCGTGCGGTGGTCGGGGTGGGGCTTGTCGCCCGCGTCGACCCGGGCGGCGAGGATCATCGCCATGCCCAGGATGATCGTGATCTTCACGAACTCCGACGGCTGGAGCGAGAAGCCGCCGCCGAGCACGATCCAGGAGTGCGCGCCGTTGACCGTGGAGCCCAGCGGGGTGAGCACCAGCAGGATGCCGAACACCGAGGCGCCGTAGAGGAACGGGACGACGACGCGCAGGGTGCGGTGGCCGACCCAGATGACGCCGATCATCAGGGCGATGCCGATGCCGGTGTTCATCAGGTGCCGGAGCAGGAAGTAGTACTGGTCGCCCTGGTTGATCTCGGTGCGGTTGCGGGTCGCCGAGAAGACGAGGAGCGAGCCGATCAGGGACAGGCCGACCGCCGACAGCAGTATCGGCCAGTCCAGTCGGCGTGCCATCGAGTCACGGGCGAACACCCGCGTCCAGCCGGCCCGGTCGGGCCCGTATCCGGAGACGGAGAAGCTGTTGCCGGTCACGTGAGCATCCTCCGGTTTCCCCTTCTGCGCGGACGCCTGCGGGTGTTGCTGTTGGTGGACGGTGAGGGCGAGGTGGCCGGCTGCTGGGTGTCGTCCGCGGGTGTGACGCCGCCCTCGGTCGCCTTCTCCTGCTGCTTCTCCAGCTCCTTGGCCGGGTCGGCGGTGATCTTCGGGGAGGCGATCGTGCCGTCGGCGCGGACCTTCGGCAGGCTCGTCTGCGGCGAGGGCAGCATCGCCTTCTTCTTGTCGATGGAGCCGTCGGCCTGGACGCCGTACATCGCGTTGTAGATGTTGCGCACGGCCTCACCGGAGGCGCCGGAACCCGTACCGGCCTGCGCGATCGTCATGACGACCGTGTAGTCCTTGGTGTAGGTGGCGAACCAGGAGGTGGTCTGCTTGCCGTAGACCTCCGCCGTACCCGTCTTGGCGTGCAGCGTGATCTTGTCCTGCGGCCAGCCCTGGAACTTCCAGGCGGCGGTACCGCTGGTGACCACGCCCGCGAGGGCCTTGTCGATGCCCTTGTGCGTGGCCGCGCTGATCGGCAGCTTGGCCTTCACCTGCGGCTTGATCTCCTGGACCGTCTTGCCGTCGGCGCTGACGATCGCCTTGCCGATGGTCGGGACGTACTCGGTGCCGCCGTTGGCGAGGGCGCCGTAGACCATGGCCTCCTGGATCGGCGTGACGAGGGTGTCGCCCTGGCCGATGGAGTAGTTGATCGAGTCGCCCTCGCGCATCTTGTTGCCTTCGAGGCAGTTCTCGTACGCGATCTGCTGGACGTACGTGCCGCCCTTCTTGCCGGTCTTGCACCAGTAGGCCTTGTTGGCCTCGTAGGTCTGCTGCTTCCACTTGCGGTCCGGGACGCGGCCGGTGACCTCGTTCGGGAGGTCGACGCCGGTGATCTTGCCGAGGCCGAACTGGTGGGCCGCCTTGTAGAAGTAGTCCTTCGGCTCACCCTTCTTCGGGTTGATGCCGCCGTCCTTCTTCCACTGGGCGTCGGCGAGACCGTAGAAGACCGTGTCGCACGAGACTTCGAGCGCGCGGCCCAGCGAGATGGGGCCGAAGTTCTCGCCCTCGAAGTTCTTGAAGACCTGGCCGCCCACCGAGTACGAACTCGTGCAGGGGTAGCCGCCGTCCCAGGTGTAGCCGGCCTCGACCGCGGCGGCCGTGGAGACCACCTTGAACGTCGAACCGGGCGCCGACTGACCCTGTATGGCCCTGTTGAGGAGCGGGTAGTCGGAGTTCTTGCCGGTGAGCTGCTTGTAGTCCTTGGCGGAGATGCCGCCGACCCAGACGTTCGGGTCGTACGTCGGCGCGGACGCCATCGCGACGATCCGGCCGGTCTTGGCCTCCATCACGACGACGGCACCGGAGTCGGCCTTGTAGTTCTCGCCGGTGATCTTGTCGAACTGCGTGCGGGCGGTCTTCATCGCCTTGTCCAGCTGGTACTCGGCGACGCGCTGCACGCGGGCGTCGATGCTGGTGACGAGGTTCGAACCGGGCTGCGGGGCATCGGACTTGGCCTTGCCGATGACGCGGCCGAGGTTGTCGACCTCGTAGCGGGTGACGCCGGCCTTGCCGCGCAGCGCCTTGTCGTACTCGCGCTCCAGGCCCGAGCGGCCGACCTGGTCGGAGCGCAGATACGGCGAGTCGGAGTCCTTGGCCTGGGTGATCTCGTCGTCGGTGACCGGCGAGAGGTAGCCAAGGACCTGGGCCGCGTTGGCGTCGCCGGGGGCCGCGTAACGCCGGACGGCCTCGGGCTCGGCGGTGATGCCGGGGAAGTCCTCGGCGCGCTCGCGGATCTGGAGGGCCTGCTTGGCGGTGGCCTCGTCGGTGATCGGGATGGGCTGGTAGGGCGAGCCGTTCCAGCAGGGCTGCGGGGTCTTCGCGTCGCACAGCCGGACCTTCTGGATGACGTCCGCGGGCTTCAGGCCCAGCACGCCGGCCAGCTTGGTGAGGACGGCCCTGCCGTCGTCCGCCTGCTTCAGCAGGTCGGTGCGGGAGGCGGAGACCACGAGCCGGGTCTCGTTGTCGGCGAGGGGCACACCGCGCGCGTCCAGTATCGAACCGCGCACCGCGGGGTCGACGACCTGCTGGACGTGGTTGCCGGACGCTTCCTTCTGGTACGCGGCGCCCTCACGGATCTGGAGGTACCAGAGGCGCCCGCCGAGGGTGCCGAGGAGGGAGAGGACGAGGATCTGGATGACGACGAGCCTGATCTGAACCCGTGGAGTCCGACCGGTCTCAGGAATGTTAGTCATGGGCGAAGCCCATCCCTTTGAGGGTGGTGGTGGGAGACGGGTGGGCGTTGGTCACTTGTGCTGCCTCCCCCTCTCAGTGCGTGTACACGATGCGTGTATGAGTCATATACGACGGACCTGTGAGTCCGTGGGTCAACTCCCCGGTGTTCAAAGCCTCTTGACCCCCTTGATACGTCCCGCCCGGGCCACGCGCGCTCGGGCGGTCTTCATCCGCAGGCCGCCGCGCTGGCCGCCGATCTTCAGGCCGGTGCCGGAGGAGAGCCAACCCGAGGAGATGTCGGCCGACTTGGCGGCGTTGGTCTCGGCGAGCGGGTCGTTGTCGGCGCGCCGGGCCAGCGCCATGATCCCGGGGACGACGAACGGGGCGAGCAGCAGGTCGTACAGGGAGGCCGTGAACAGCAGGCTGCCCAGGCCGACATGGCGGGCGGCGGTGTCGCCGACGAGGGCGCCGACACCGGCGTAGAGCAGGGTGGCGCCGATCGCGGCGGCGACCACGACGGCCATCGGGCCGGTGGCCGACTTCAGGCGGCCGTTCTCCGGTTTCGCCAAGCCGGCGAGGTAGCCGATGACGCAGAGCACGAGGGCGTAGCGGCCGGCCGCGTGGTCGGCGGGCGGGGCGAGGTCGGCGAGGAGGCCCGCGCCGAAGCCGATGAGGGCGCCCGTGACATGGCCGTAGACCATGGCCAGGCCGAGGACCGTGAGGAGCAGCAGGTCGGGGACGGCGCCCGGGAGGTGGAGGCGGGCGAGGACGCTCACCTGGATCACGAGGGCGACGACGACCAGCGGCACGGAGAGCAGGATCCGGTTGACACGCATGGGGAAGGCTCCTACTGCTGTTGCTGGCCGTCGACCGGCGCGTTCGCGGACGGGGTGACCGTGACGGTCACCGTCGGGATCGGGGTCGGCTTGGGCTTCGCCGGCAGGACCGTGTCACGCGGGTCCTTCTTCGGGGCCTCCACGACCACGCCGACGATGTCGAGCTTGGTGAAGTTGACGTACGGCGTGACGTACAGCGTGCGGGTCAGGCCGCCGCCGGAGGGGTCGACGCGGGAGACGACACCGACCGGGACGCCGGGCACGAACGGCTTGTCGGCCTGCGAGCCGAAGGTGACCAGACGGTCGCCCTTCCGCACCTCCGCCTTGCCGTTGAGGAGTTCGACGCGCAGCGGGCCGTCGCCCTCGCCGGAGGCGAAGCCGAGTTCGTCGCTGCCCTCCATGCGGGTGCCGACGGTGAAGTCGGGGTCGTTGGCGAGGAGGACGGTCGAGGCGTCCGGGCCGACGGTCGTCACGCGCCCGACCAGTCCGTTGCCGTTCAGGACGGTCATGTCGCGCTTGATGCCGTCGTTGGCGCCGACGTCGATGGTGATCGTCCAGGAGAAGCTCTGGGCGGCTCCTATCGCGATGACCTGGGCGCCCTTGATGCCGTACTGGCCCTCGCCGGCCACCTTCAGCATCTTGTCGAGCTGGGTCAGGCGGCTGCGGTTGCGGTCGTCGCTACCGAGCTTCGCCTTGAGGGCCGCGTTCTCCTTCTCCAGGACGGCGAGCCGGTCGTGCCGCTCACCGGAGTCGCGGACCGCGGAGACCGCGTCACCGACCGGGTCGACGGCGGACGACACGCCGTTCTCGATCGGGCCGAACACGGTGGCCGCGGCCCGGCGGGCCCCGTCGACCGGCGAGTCCTGCCCTCCCCGGATATCCACCGTGATCAACGCGAACGCTACGGCGATCAGCAGCACCAGGAGCAGCCGGCTCTCTCGTGTGTCCCTCACGTGCGGCGGCCGTGCCTTCCTCATAGAAATGTGCAGAGGTACAGGTATGCAGGTGTGGTGTGTGCGGGAGTTGTCCGTGCGGATGGATACGGAGGCTCATGTCGGAGCCTATGCCTCCGTATCAACGATCCGCCGCACGAGAGGAGATCATCCCGTACGGCGGAATCGAAGCGTTACGTCATCTGCGCGGCTGGGCGTCCAGAACCTGCTGGAGCGCCTCGAACTCCTCGACGCACTTGCCGGAGCCGAGCGCCACGCTGTCCAGCGGGTCCTCGGCGATGTGGATCGGCATGCCGGTCTCCCGGCGCAGCCGCTCGTCGAGACCCTTCAGCAGGGCTCCGCCGCCGGTCAGAACGATTCCTCGGTCCATGATGTCGCCGGACAGCTCCGGCGGGCACTTGTCGAGGGTCGTCTTCACCGCGTCGACGATCGCGTTGACGGGCTCTTCGATCGCCTTGCGGACTTCGCCGGCGGAGATGACAACGGTCTTGGGCAGGCCGGAGACCAGGTCCCGGCCGCGGATTTCGGTGTGCTGGTCGTCGTCGAGGTCGTACGCGGAACCGATCGTGATCTTGATCTGCTCAGCCGTCCGCTCACCCAGAAGGAGCGAGTACTCCTTCTTGATGTGCTGGATGATCGCGTTGTCCAACTCGTCGCCCGCGACGCGGATGGACTGGGCGGTGACGATGCCACCGAGCGAGATGACCGCGACCTCCGTGGTGCCGCCGCCGATGTCCACCACCATGTTGCCCGTGGCCTCGTGGACCGGCAGGCCGGAACCGATGGCCGCGGCCATGGGCTCCTCGATGATGTGCACCTGGCGGGCGCCGGCCTGGGACGACGCCTCGATGACGGCACGGCGCTCGACGCCCGTGATGCCCGAGGGCACGCAGACGACGACGCGGGGGCGGGCCAGATAGCGCCGCTTGTGGATCTTCAGGATGAAGTAGCGGAGCATGCGCTCGGTGATCTCGAAGTCGGCGATGACACCGTCCTTCAGCGGACGTACGGCAACGATGTTGCCGGGCGTGCGCCCGATCATCTTCTTGGCTTCGGAGCCGACCGCGAGAATGCCACCGGTGTTGGTGTTGATCGCGACGACGGACGGCTCGTTGAGTACGATCCCGCGACCCCTGACGTACACCAGCGTGTTGGCGGTCCCGAGGTCGACAGCCATGTCACGGCCGATGAACGACATTGAGTTCCCCATCAGGATTCGTCTGGCCTTCCTGGGAGCTTTTGAGGGCTTTTCAGGTCGGCGAAGTGGGTGCTGTGACGTGATGGCTTCCATCGTAGACGCGCCATCACGAACACTGCGCGAGGGTCTTCGCCATTGTCAGCATGTGAGGCGCCGCCTCGCTTGTGGAGACGGCCCAACGGGGGCACTCGTTCCCCCGATCGGCACGCATATGCCAAGAGACGGCCGGAAAAACGCGGCCGTCCCTGGTCAGGCATGTGGGTTACTGATGGAGATTCAGACGCGCCCGGGGAAGAAGATCTTCACCTCGCGTTCGGCGGACTCCTCCGAGTCCGAGGCGTGGATCAGGTTCTCGCGCACGATGACTCCGAAGTCCCCGCGGATCGACCCCGGCGCGGCGGCGATCGGGTCGGTCGGACCGGCCAGCTGGCGTACGCCCTCGATGACCCGCTCGCCCTCGACGATCAGGGCGACGACCGGACCGGAGGCCATGAACTCCACCAGCGGCTCGTAGAAGACCTTGCCCTTGTGCTCGCCGTAGTGCTGCTCCAGGGTGTCCTGGTCCAGGGTGCGCAGCTCCAGCGCGGTGATCTGCCAGCCGGCCTTGCGCTCGATCCGGCTGATGATCTCGCCGGTCAGGCCACGACGTACGGCGTCGGGCTTGAGCAGGACGAGGGTGCGCTGGGTCACGACGGGACTCCTTCGGATCATGATGTGCGGGTCGGCTCACGGTCGTGGCACGGTCGTCTCACGACAAACCCGAGGTTACAGGGCGTGTCCACGCGTCCATTACGCAGCGTCAGGTGTAGTGGAGCCGGCCTGCGCGGCCTGTGCCGCGAACCGTGCCTTCGCCTCGTCGATCTTCCGGCCGTAGTGCACCGAGGCCCACCACAGGGCCGCGAAGATCGCCCCGAGGAAGAACATCGACGGCACGACGACGCCCGACGCGATCAGCGCGATCTGTAGCGCCCAGCCGAGCGCGATGCCGGCCGGCCGGGTCACCACGCCGCACAGCGCGACGGACAGGAACATCGCGATCCCGCACACCGTCCACACGGTGGAGGTGGTCAGGTCCGGGTCCTTCATGGCGACCAGACCGGCGAAGCCGATCACGAAGAACTCGCCGATCAGCGTGGAAGAACAGAGCGTACGCACGGAAAGTCAGCCCCTCCCCAGGAGCAGTCGGGCTTCACCGACGGTGATGACGGAACCGGTGACGAGCACGGCGCCGCCCGCGAACTCGCCGTCCTCCTCGGCCAGCGTGATCGCGGCCTCCAGGGCGTCCGGCAACCGTGGCTCGACCTGCACCCGCTCGTCGCCGAACACCTCGACGGCGATCCCGGCCAGCTCGTCCACGTCCATCGCGCGATGACTGGAGTTCTGCGTGACGACGACCTCGGCGAACATCGGCTCGAACGCTTCGAGCAGCCCGCGGACGTCCTTGTCCCCGCTGGCTCCGACGACGCCGATCAGCCGGCTGAAGTCGAACGCCTCGGCCACGGCCTCGGCGGTCGCACGGGCGCCCGCCGGGTTGTGCGCCGCGTCCAGCACGACGGTCGGCGACCGCCGCACCACCTCCAGCCGCCCCGGCGAGGTCACGGACGCGAACGCCTTCCGGACCGTGTCGATCGCGAGGGGGTCGGGCCGCTGGGCGCCCACCCCGAAGAACGCTTCTACGGCGGCGAGCGCCACGGCGGCGTTGTGCGCCTGATACGGGCCGTGCAGCGGGAGGTAGATCTCCTCGTACTCGCCGCCGAGGCCGCGCAGGTTGATCAGCTGCCCGCCGACCGCGACGCTCCGGGACACGACACCGAATTCGAGCCCTTCCCGGGCCACGGTCGCGTCCACCTCGACGGCCTTCTTCAGCAGCACCTGCGCCGCGTCCACCGGCTGCTGCGCCAGGATCACGGTCGCGTCCTGCTTGACGATGCCGGCCTTCTCGGTGGCGATCTCGCCGGTCGTCCCGCCGAGGCGGTCGGTGTGGTCGAGGTCGATGGGGGTGACCACGGCCACGGCCGCGTCGATCACGTTCGTCGCGTCCCAGCTGCCGCCCATGCCGACCTCTACGACGGCCACGTCGACCGGCGCGTCCGCGAACGCGGCGTACGCCATGCCCGTGAGCACCTCGAAGAACGACAGCCGGAACTCCTGCTGCGCGTCCACCATCTCGATGTACGGCTTGATGTCCTCGTACGTCTCGATGAAGCGCTCGGCGGAGATCGGGGCGCCGTCGAGGCTGATGCGCTCGGTGATCGACTGGACGTGCGGGGAGGTGTAGCGGCCGGTGCGCAGTTCGAAGGCGCCGAGGAGGGCCTCGATCATGCGGGCCGTGGAGGTCTTGCCGTTCGTGCCGGTGATGTGGATCGAGGGGTACGAGCGCTGGGGGTCGCCCAGGACGTCCATCAGCGCGGCGATGCGGCTGACCGACGGCTCCAGCTTGGTCTCGCCCCAGCGGGAGGCCAGCTCGGTCTCCACCTCGCGCAGGGCCTTGTCCAGCGCGGGGTCTTCTGGGCGGCCGGGGACGTCTGTCTGGGGGGCGCCGGTGCCCTGGGTGCGGAGGGTGCGGCTGCCGGCCTCGATGACCGCGAGGTCGGGGTCGCGGTCGGTCTCGGCCTCGATGATCTCGTCGAACGGGTCGCTGTCAGTCACGTGGGCCAGTCTACGGAGGTTGGGGTGGTCTTTCGTCTGCGGGCCCGGTGGGGGGCTTTCGTCTGCGGGCCCGGTGGGGGCTGGTCGCGCAGTTCCCCGCGCCCCTGGGTAAGCGAAGGCACCCGGAGCTACAAAGCTTCGGGTGCCTTCGCTGACGTACTGACGCCTACGCCTCCGGCAAGCCGGCCAGCTGGGCCGTGATGCGGGTGATGTCCTCGTCGGCCTTGGCCAGGCGGGCGCGGATCTTCTCCACCACCTGGTCCGGAGCATTCGCCAGGAACGCCTCGTTGCCGAGCTTGCCCTCGGCCTGCTGGCGCTCCTTCTCCGCCGCCGCCAGGTCCTTCGCGAGGCGCTTCCGTTCCGCCGCGATGTCGATCGTGCCGGAGAGGTCGAGGGCGACCGTGGCGCCGCCGACCGGGAGGGTGGCCGTGGCCGCGAAGGCGTCGCCCTCGGGCTGGAGGCGGAGGAGCTGGCGGATGGCGGCCTCGTGGGGCGCCAGTGCCGTGCCGTCCAGCGTGAGGCGGGCCGGGACGCGCTGGCCGGGCTGGAGGCCCTGGTCGTTGCGGAAACGGCGGACCTCGGTGATGACCTGCTGGAGGGTCCCGATCTCCTTCTCGGCCGCCGTGTCACGGAAGCCCGAATCCTGCGGCCAGTCCGCGATGACCAGCGACTCGCCGCCCGTCAGCGTCGTCCATAGTGTCTCCGTGACGAACGGGACGATCGGGTGGAGCAACTTCAGGGTGACGTCGAGGACTTCGCCCAGGACGCGGCCGGAGACCTTCGCGGGCTCGCCGCCCGCCATGAACGTCGTCTTGGACAACTCGACGTACCAGTCGAAGACTTCGTCCCACGCGAAGTGGAACAGCGCGTCCGAGAGCTTCGCGAACTGGTAGTCCTCGTAGAGCGCGTCGACTTCGGCGACCGTGGAGTTCAGGCGGGACAGGATCCAGCGGTCCGTCGCCGACATCTCCGACGCGTCGGGCAGGTCGCCCTCGACCGTCGCGCCGTTCATGAGGGCGAAACGGGTCGCGTTCCAGAGCTTGTTGGCGAAGTTGCGGGAGCCCTGGACCCACTCCTCGCCGATCGGGACGTCGACGCCCGGGTTGGCGCCGCGCGCGAGGGTGAAACGGAGCGCGTCGGAGCCGTACTTGTCCATCCAGTCGAGCGGATTGACCGCGTTCCCGAAGGACTTGGACATCTTCTTGCCGAACTGGTCGCGGACCATGCCGTGCAGGGCGATGGTGTGGAACGGCGGGGTGCCGTCCATCGCGTAGAGGCCGAACATCATCATCCGGGCGACCCAGAAGAAGAGGATGTCGTAGCCGGTGACCAGGACGGAGTTCGGGTAGAACTTCGCGAGCGACTCGGTCTGTTCGGGCCAGCCGAGGGTGGAGAAGGGCCACAGGCCGGAGGAGAACCAGGTGTCGAGGACGTCGGTGTCCTGGTGCCAGCCCTCGCCCGTCGGGGCCTCGTCGTCGGGGCCGACGCAGACGACCTCGCCCTCCGGGCCGTACCAGACCGGGATGCGGTGGCCCCACCACAACTGCCGTGAGATGCACCAGTCGTGGAGGTTGTCGACCCAGTCGAAGTAGCGCTTCTCCATCTCCTGGGGGTGGATCTTGACCCGGCCGTCACGGACCGCGTCGCCGGCCGCCTTCGCGAGCGGGGCGACCTTGACCCACCACTGCATGGACAGTCGCGGCTCGATGGTCGTCTTGCAGCGCGAGCAGTGGCCGACCGAGTGGACGTACGGCCGCTTCTCGGCGACGATCCGGCCCTCGGCGCGCAGGGCGGCGACGATCGCGGAGCGGGCTTCGAGGCGGTCCTGGCCCTGGAAGGGGCCGGGGACGGTGATGACCGCGTGCTCGTCCATGACCGTGATGGCCGGGAGGTCGTGCCGCTGGCCGATCTCGAAGTCGTTCGGGTCGTGGGCCGGGGTGACCTTGACGGCACCCGTGCCGAACTCGGGGTCGACGTGCTCGTCCGCGACGACCGGGATGGATCGGTCGGTCAGCGGCAGCTTGATGAGCTTGCCGACGAGGTGCTTGTAGCGCTCGTCGCCGGGGTGAACGGCGACGGCCGTGTCACCGAGCATGGTCTCGGCGCGCGTTGTGGCGACGACGATGGTCTCGTCCCCGTCGCCGTACTTCATGGAGACGAGCTCGCCGTCGTCGTCCTGGTACTCGACCTCGATGTCGGAGATCGCGGTGAGACAGCGCGGGCACCAGTTGATGATGCGCTCGGCGCGGTAGATCAACTCGTCGTCGTAGAGCCGCTTGAAGATGGTCTGGACGGACTGGGAGAGACCCTCGTCCATGGTGAAGCGCTCGCGGGACCAGGCGACGCCGTCGCCGAGGCGGCGCATCTGGCCGGAGATCTGGCCACCGGACTCGCCCTTCCACTGCCAGACCCGCTCGACGAAGGCCTCGCGGCCCAGGTCGTGGCGGGACTTGCCCTCCTTGCCCAGCTCGCGCTCGACGACGTTCTGCGTGGCGATGCCGGCGTGGTCCATGCCGGGCTGCCACAGCGTCTCGTAGCCCTGCATGCGCTTGCGGCGGGTGAGGGCGTCGATGAGCGTGTGCTCGAAGGCGTGCCCGAGGTGCAGGCTGCCCGTGACGTTCGGCGGCGGGATGACGATCGTGTACGGCGGCTTCTCGCTCTTCGCGTCCGCCTCGAAGTAACCCCGCTCCACCCAGCGCTCGTACAGCGGCCCCTCTACATCGGCCGGCGCGTACTGGGTCGGCAGTTCGGAGTCGGGCGCTGGTGGCTGCTGCTGAGCGTTCTCGGTCACGGGCCCAGTTTAGGGGTGTCGCGGGGGTGTCCCGAAACGCGTTTGTTCTGTAACGGTGCGCCCCCCGATGCTCTGCGCTTCCTGTGACTGGGCCAGGATGTCGGGATCACATAAGCATCTGGAGGGGAACCCAGAAATGAGCTACAACCAGCCGGGCCCGTACGACGGGCAGCCTCAGCAGCCCGGTCCGTACGGTCAGCCGGGTCCCTACGGCCAGCCTCCCCAGCAGGCGCCGCAGGGCGCCCCCCAGCCCGGCTACGGCTACCCCCAGCAGGCTCCCCCCGCCCAGCCCGGCTACGGCTACCCGGCGCAGCCCCAGCCCCCGCAGGGCGTCCCGCCGCAGGGCCCCTACGGCCAGCCGCAGCCGCCGTACGGCCAGCAGGCGCCGTATGGCCAACCTCCTTACGGGCAGGCCCCGTACGGTGTTCCGCAGCCTCCGGCGGGCGGCGGGAAGAAGAAGACCGGGCTCATCATCGGGGCGGTGGCGGTCGTCGCCGCCATCGGCGTGGGCGTGTACTTCGTGCTCGGCTACACCGGGTCGTCCGGTCTCGCGGACGACGGTCCGCACAAGCTGACGACGCCGGCGAAGGTGCTCGGCGACTACAACCGGGCGACCAAGGACGGCGACACCAGCGACAACGGCTCGTCGACCGTGAAGGACCTGGAGAAGAGCGGCGTCAAGAACGGCACCGCCGTCTTCGGCGCCTACACGACGGCCGACCTGAGCGGCTACGACCCGAACGACCCCTCCACCGCGCCCGGTCAGGCGGAACTCCTCACGGCCAAGGGCGTCTCACTCATCGGCGCCTACGGCAAGATCGCCGATCCGAAGAAGGCCCTGGACGCGTTCTTCGCGGACATCCAGAAGGACGTCAAGGAGAGCAACTCCTCCAGCAGCAGCTCGACGGGCGGCAGCGAACTGATCGGGCAGCCCGAGTCGGTCGACGTCAACGGCGCGGTCATGAAGTGCCAGGCGACCAAGGCGACCAACCAGTTGACCAAGAAGCAGCAGACCGACTGGTTCTGCGCCTGGGCCGACTACAGCACCATCGCGATGGTCTCCCCCGGCGACAACACGGCCGACGTGTCGAAGGACACCGCCGTCTCCATGACCACCAAGCTCCGCAAGGAAGTCCGGGTGAAGATCTGACCCCGTAGGCCCGCCTCAACTACGAAGGGCGCCCGGTCGGTTGACCGACCGGGCGCCCTTCGTGTCGTACAGGAAGCGGCTGTAGCGGCTACGCCGTCTTCTGCTCGCCCGGGCCGCGGCCCCGCGCGTCGCGCGGGATCAGGGTCGGGTTGACGTTCGACAGGACGACGTCCGCCGTGATGACGACCCGGGCCACGTCCTTGCGGGACGGGACCTCGTACATGACGCCCTGGAGGACTTCCTCCATGATGGCGCGCAGGCCGCGGGCGCCGGTCTGGCGGAGGATGGCCTGGTCGGCGATGGCTTCGAGGGCCTCGCGCTCGAAGTCCAGCTCCACGCCGTCGAGTTCGAAGAGGCGCTCGTACTGCTTGACGAGCGCGTTGCGCGGCTCGATGAGGATCTGGAGCAGGGCCTCGCGGTCCAGGTTGTGGACCGAGGTGATGACGGGCAGCCGGCCGATGAACTCGGGGATCATGCCGAACTTCACCAGGTCCTCGGGCATGACGTCCTCGAACTGGTCCTTGGCCTGCAACTCCCGCTTCGAGCGGATCGTCGCGCCGAAGCCGATGCCCTTCGCGCCGGCCCTGGACTCGATGAGCTTCTCCAGGCCCGAGAAGGCGCCGCCCACGATGAACAGGACGTTCGTCGTGTCGATCTGGATGAACTCCTGGTGCGGGTGTTTACGGCCGCCCTGCGGCGGGACCGAGGCCGTCGTGCCCTCCAGGATCTTCAACAGGGCCTGCTGGACGCCCTCGCCGGACACGTCGCGGGTGATCGACGGGTTCTCGCTCTTGCGGGCGACCTTGTCGATCTCGTCGATGTAGATGATGCCCGTCTCGGCCTTCTTGACGTCGTAGTCAGCGGCCTGGATGAGCTTCAGCAGGATGTTCTCGACGTCCTCGCCGACATAGCCCGCCTCCGTGAGCGCGGTCGCGTCGGCGATCGCGAACGGCACGTTCAGCATGCGGGCCAGGGTCTGGGCGAGGAGGGTCTTGCCCGAGCCCGTGGGGCCGAGCAGGAGGATGTTGGACTTCGCCAACTCGATGGCGTCCTCGCGGCTCTGACCGCCGCCGTGCTCACCGGCCTGGACGCGCTTGTAGTGGTTGTACACCGCGACCGAGAGGGCCTTCTTCGCCGACTCCTGGCCGACGACGTAGCCCTCAAGGAACTCGTAGATCTCGCGGGGCTTGGGGAGTTCCTCCCAGCGGACCTCGCTCGTCTCCGCGAGTTCTTCCTCGATGATCTCGTTGCAGAGGTCGATGCACTCGTCGCAGATGTACACACCGGGCCCTGCGATGAGCTTCTTGACCTGCTTCTGGCTCTTGCCGCAGAACGAGCACTTGAGCAGATCGCCGCCGTCACCGATGCGTGCCACGGTGTGCTTCCCCTTCGCCTGGGAGACGCCTAGGTCCAGCGACTCCTGGTGCTGCCTTATGTCCGACGGTACCTTGCCGGGCCCCCCGTTCGGGCCCCCCTTGGCACGGTTCACTTCCACGTGGACGTGCCAAGGGGTGGTGGACGATACAGGGTCCGGGTCAGTGGACGTCGGCGTTGTTCATCTTCCGGGTGGAGATGATCTGGTCGATCAGGCCGTACGACAGGGCGTCCTCGGCCGTGAGGATCTTGTCGCGCTCGATGTCCTCGCGGATCTTCTCGATCGGCGTCTTCGAGTGCTTGGCCAGCAGGTCCTCCAGCTGCGCACGCATCCGGAGGATCTCGTTCGCAGCGATTTCGAGGTCGGAGACCTGGCCCCGACCCGTCTCGCTGTACGGCTGGTGGATCAGCACGCGCGCGTTCGGCAGCGCCATGCGCTTGCCCGGCGTACCGGCGGCCAGCAGGACGGCGGCGGCGGACGCGGCCTGGCCCATGCAGACCGTCTGGACATCCGGCTTCACAAACTGCATCGTGTCGTAGATCGCGGTCAGCGCCGTGAAAGAGCCACCAGGGCTGTTGATGTAGATCGAGATGTCGCGGTCCGGGTCCATCGACTCCAGGCACAGCAGCTGCGCCATGACGTCGTTGGCCGACGCGTCGTCGATCTGGACACCGAGGAAGATCACGCGCTCCTCGAAGAGCTTCGCGTACGGGTCGTACTCACGCACGCCCTGCGAGGTGCGCTCCACGAAGCGCGGGATCACGTAACGGGACTCGGCGGCGGGACCCGTGTATTCGGCGCGTGCGTGCTCGTACAGGCCGTTGCCGGGGAAGTCGTTCACTGTCTCTCTCCTAGGGGCTGTGACGGTCGGCTGGGGGCTGTGCTGGGGCATCAGGCCCCGGTGCCGCCGCCGCCCGGCATACCGGCGGCCGTGGGAATCACGTCGTCGATGAGGCCGTAGTCCTTGGCCTCGTTCGCGTCGAACCAACGGTCGCGGTCCGAGTCGCGGGTGACCTGCTCGATGCTCTGGCCCGTGTGCTGGGACGTGAGCTCGGCCATGCGTCGCTTGGTGTGCAGCAGCCGCTCCGCGTGGATCTTGATGTCGGAGGCCGAACCGGCCAGACCGGCGGAGGGCTGGTGGATCAGGATCTCGGCGTTCGGCAGCGCGAAGCGCTTGCCCGGGGTACCCGCGCTGAGAAGGAACTGGCCCATGGAGGCGGCGAGGCCCATGGCGATGGTCACCACGTCGTTCTTGATGAACTGCATGGTGTCGTAGATCGCCATGCCGGCCGTGATCGAGCCGCCGGGGCTGTTGATGTAGAGGTAGATGTCCTTGTCGGGGTCGGCGGCAAGGAGGAGGAGCTGCGCGGTGATCTTGTTGGCGATGTCGTCGTCGACCGCCTGGCCGAGAAAGATGATCCGCTCACCGAGCAGCCGGTTGTAGACCTGGTCGCCGAGGCCACCGATAGAGGGCTCGCCGGCGGCTGTAGGCATCAGATTCGTCACGTATCCACCTGCTCGTCTTTACGACGGCGCCGGGCCGTCTCACCGTGTACTGCCGGGGGCAATGGGGACTCCCCTGCCCTCGTATTCATGGACCCTAACGCGCGGGTCCCTTCGGAGAATCCCGCAAAGGGAACTGTTCGCTGTCAGCACATCGCTGCGCCGGCCTGAGCGGAATCCCCTGGGGTGGGGTGGTTGCGCTTGTATCGGGGCTGCGGGTCGGTGGGGGCTTGTCGCGCAGTTCCCCGCGCCCCTTCGGGGGCGCGCCCAGTGAACGTAGACAAAGGGGCCCCGGGGCTTGTCGCATCCCCGGGGCCCCTCGTTCGCTGCTTACGCCTCGGTCGGCTCCTCGGCGGCCTCGGCCGTCTCGGTGGGCGTCTCGGTGGGCGTCTCGGTGGGCGTCTCGTCGTCCTCGTCGTCCAGGTCGACGATCTCGCCGTTGGTGTCCTTCACCGTGGCGGCCTCGACCACTACGGCCAGGGCCTTGCCTCGGGCCACCTCGCCGACGAGGAGGGGGACCTGGCCGCCTTCGACGACGGCCTGGGCGAACTGGTCGGGGGACATGTTGGAGGAGGCCGCGCGGCGCATGAGGTGCTCGGTGAGCTCCTCCTGGTTGACGTTCAGCTTCTCCTTGTTGACGAGCTCGTCGAGGACGAACTGCGTCTTGATGCCCTTGACCGCGGCTTCCTTGGTCTCGGTGTCGAACTCCTCGGCCGTCTTGCCCTGGATCTCCAGGTACTTGTCGAGGTCGAGGCCCATCTGGCCGAGCTGGTGGTGCTCCAGGTTGTGCTTGCGGGTGTTGATCTCGTCCTCAAGCAGCTTCTCGGGGACGGGCACCTCGACGAGCTCCAGCAGCTTCTCCAGGACGCGCTCCTGGGCCTGCGTGGCCTGGTCGTACTGCTTCATGTTCTCCAGGCGCTTGCGGCTGTCCGCGCGCAGCTCCTCCAGAGTGTCGAACTCGGAGGCGAGCTGGGCGAACTCGTCGTCCAGCGCGGGCAGTTCGCGGGCGGCGACCTGGGTGACCTTGACGGTGACCTGGGCCTCCTGGCCGGCCGCGGAGCCGCCCTTGAGCTCGGAGGCGAAGGTGGCCTCGCCGCCGGCCTCCAGGCCGGTCACGGCCTCGTCGATGCCTTCGAGCAGCTCGCCGGAGCCGATGGTGTAGGAGATGCCCTCGGCGACACCGTCCTCCAGGACCTCGCCGTCGACCTTGGCCTCCAGGTCGAGGGTGACGACGTCACCGTCGGCGGCGGCGCGCTCGACCGGGGAGGTCGCCGCGAAGCGCTCGCGGAGCTGCTCGACCGACTCGTCGATGTCCGCTTCGCTGACCTCCACGGCGTCGACCTCGACCTCGATGCCCGAGTAGTCCGGGATCTCGATGGTCGGGCGGATGTCGACCTCGGCGGTGAAGTTCAGCGTCTCGCCGTCCTTCAGCTCCGTGATGTCGACCTCGGGCTGGCCGAGCGGGTTGAGCTCCGCCTCGTTGACCGCCTCGGTGTAGAACTTCGGAAGCGCGTCGTTGACCGCCTCCTCCAGGACCGCACCGCGGCCGAACCGCTGGTCGATGACGCGAGCCGGGATCTTGCCCTTCCGGAAGCCCTTCACCGTGACCTGCTGGTTGATCTTCTTGTACGCCGCGTCGAGGCTGTCCTTGAGCTCCTCGAAGGGCACCTCGATGCTGAGCCGAACCCGGGTCGGGTTCAGGGTCTCCACGGCGCTCTTCACGGTTCGGTCTCCTTGGGGGCTGACTTCTTGGGTTGCGGACCCAGACAGGTCCGGCGTTTTCTGGTCGCCCGGAGGACTTCAGAGTGTGAGAGACACACGGGCGCGCAGCTTGCATAGTAGCCGCAGCGACGAGACCCCCCAAAAGGCGATCCCGCGAGGTACTGGTGTGATACCGGTCCCGGAGGTCCGGCATGTGGTCGGGGTGGCGGGATTTGAACCCACGGCCTTCCGCTCCCAAAGCGGACGCGCTACCAAGCTGCGCCACACCCCGTCTGGTGCGACACGTAGGGTACATGCCCGCAGGCGGTCGGGCCGCCGCATTTCACGAGCGCCGGGGTGCCGGACGGGGCAGGGGGAATGCGGTGTGCGCTCAGGGCACCCGACCCGCTACGATGCCTTCTGTGCCGCGGTCGTCTGACCTGCGGCGCGTCATGTGCGGGCGTAGCTCAATGGTAGAGCACTAGTCTTCCAAACTAGCTACGCGGGTTCGATTCCCGTCGCCCGCTCCATACGACTCAGGGCCAGGTCGGAGAATCACTTCTCCGACCTGGCCCTGAGTCGTTCCCGGAGTCCCGCCCTTGCCGGCGTCTCAGAAGCTGATCGAGTTGATCGTCTCCGCCAGCGAGTTTATGAACCGGTTGATGGACGGAGCCATACCGGTCGAGGCGAGGAAGAAGCCGAAGAGGATCGCGACTATGGCTGGGCCGGCCTTGATCGATCCCCCTCGGATCAACACCACCAGGATGATCGCCAACAGCAGCACCACAGACAGTGAAATGGCCACAACTGATCACACCCTCGGTCGGTCCGCTCTCCCGGCCCGGGGACGCAACCCGCGCACCCCGCCAGAACCATCGTGCCACCAACGCGGCCCACCTATGCGGCGGGTGACGCATCGTTGGTCGCAAAGGTTCGGCAGAGATGCGTTCGCAGTCCGTTCGCATTATTGGCATGCGCACATGAACAGGCCTTCACCGTGTGCCATTTTGCGCCTTTTGATCGGGATGAATCGTGACATCGTGAATAGATTCCGGACGCGCGTCCGATGGTTTCACCGATTCCCACAGGCAACGCTAGGGTGCCTCAGATGTTCCACGTTGACACGCCCCCGGGCCAGAACGAACAGAGCAAACAGAGCGAAAAGAACGAACAACCCAAATCGCGCGACGCGTTCTTCGACAACGCGAAGTACCTGGCGATCCTGTTGGTCGCCATCGGGCACTCCTGGGAGCCCCTGAAGGGCGACAGCAGAGTGCTCCAGGGCCTGTACATGGTCGTGTACACCTTCCACATGCCGGCGTTCATCGTCATCTCCGGCTATTTCTCCCGCAGTTTCGACTTGAGCCCCGCCCGACTGAAGCGGCTCCTCACCGGTGTCGCGCTGCCGTACATCGTCTTCGAGATCGCGTACTCGCTCTTCAGCCGCTACGCCAACGACGACCCGCACCAGCAGATCACCCTGCTCGACCCGCTGTATCTCACCTGGTTCCTCTGCTCGTTGTTCATCTGGCGGCTGACCACCCCGATCTGGAAACTGGTCCGGCACCCGCTGCCGGTCGCCCTCGGCATCGCCATGCTCGCCTCCTGCACCCCGGCCATGACCGACGACTTCGATCTCCAGCGGACGGCGCAGTTCCTGCCGTACTTCGTGCTCGGCCTGGTCCTGAAGCCCGAGCACTTCCGGCTGGTGCGGCGGCGCGAGGCGCGGATGCTGGCGGTGCCGGTGTTCGCGAGTGCGCTGGTCTTCGGCTACTGGGCGGTGCCGCGGATGAACGCCAGCTGGCTCTACCACCACGACTCCGCGCAGGAGTTCGCGGCGCCCTGGTGGGTCGGGCCCGTGATGATGCTCGCGATGTTCGGCTGCTCGCTGCTGCTGACCGCGGCCTTCTACTCCTGGGTGCCGAGCCGGACGACCTGGTTCACGGCGCTCGGCGCGGGCACGCTGTACGGCTATCTGCTGCACGGCTTCCTGATCAAGGGGGCCGGTTACGCGGGCCTGTACGACCACGCCTGGCTGCACCGGCCCTACGGCGTCGCCCTGGTGACCGCCCTCGCGGTCACCGCCGTCACGCTGTTGTGCACCCCGCCCGTACGCCGGGTGTTCCGCTTCGCGGTCGAGCCGGACATGGAGTGGGCGTTCAAGCGGGAAGCGGCCGAAGTCGCCCGTCAGCGGCAGAGGACTCTGGTGAGCTGAGCACCCGGGGTGCCTCAGGCGCCCTTCAGGTGCCTCATCAGACGCTCGAAGTCCGCCCATCCGGTGAGGTCCGAGGGGTCGCCGCGGAACGGGTAGTACAACGCCGGGCGCCTCTTCGGGCCCAGCTCGCGCGGCGGCCGGGGCAGCGGGGTGCGCCTGGCCCGGTCGCCGGGCAGCTCCCGCACCTCCTCGGCGCCGAGGACGAAAGCGTACGGGACACCGGGCCCCTCGAAGCGCGGCGGTACGGACAGGTCGCGGCGGGCCCGGCGGACCTGGACCAGCATCGACTGGAGATCGTGCCGGGTGGCGAGGACCTCCGCCGCCCGGGTCACCTCGGCGTCCGTCGGCACCGTCTCGCCCGGGCCGTAGCCGAACGCCAGCGTGACGTCCTCCTCCACACCGCCCTCGGTACGGCTGATCCGGACCGTCGCGAGGCCCGGGCGCTCCGGACCGCCGACGACCACCAGCCAGGTCGGCTCGGGCACCCGCTCGTAGGCCACATCCGTCAACTGGCGCAGTGACCAGGGCAGGTTGGCGGGCTCCTCGGTGCCCCAGCCGGCCGGCGGCTCACCGGTGAGCTCACGCCATACGGCCTCCAGCGCGCCGCCGAGCACGAGCCGCTCGTCCGCCGGGTGGACGGCCCGGAAGGACACGGCCAGCTGGCGTTCGCCGTCGTCGGCGGCCTCGGGGGTGAACGACTCGGCCAGGGGGGTGCGGGGGTCCTCCGCCGTCGCGTCCGGGGACCCGGCCGTCACGAACAGGCCGTTGTCCCAGCGCAGTACGGCTCCGGACAGTCCGTCGTAGTAGCCGTCCTTCTTGTCCTGCACCACCCAGCGCGAGGGCCAGCCCGGCAGGTTGCCGCGGACCGCCGGGGACAGGCGCGTGCCGGCGGGGGTGACGATCTGGAGGCCCAGTCCGGCGTCGGCGACGGCCTTGAAGGCGTTCGAGAGCCAGGCGGTCATCGCGACCACCGGGCGGTCCTGGATCACCACGGCGACCTTGTCGGTGAGCACGTCCACGGCGGGCTGCGCCGCGGCCGGGGCCGGCACCGCGCGCACCCCGTCGGTGTCGACCACCGCCAGCGACCGCGCGGCCTGCGGCGGCCAGACGGTGCCGCCGACCAGGGTGGCGACGCGGGCCGCGAAGGTACCGGCGAGTTCCTCGGCCTCCTTGACACCGGTGGTGGCACGGGCCTCGGTCCACCAGTACGGCACCTCGGGCTCGGTCGCCCCGAGCAGCCGCCGCGCCTCTCCCCCGACCCGCACCAGCAGGGGTGCCTCGACGGAGACCAGGGGACGGCCCCGCTCGTCGCAGAGCTGCACCACCGCGCCGTCTCCCTCGACGCCCGCCAGCATGTCCGGGCCACCGGCCAGCAGCCCCGCGAGCACGCTCAGCGGGTCGGGCATCGTCCTGGTGAGAGCGACGACATCCTTCGTCATGGGTACCTCGTCCCGTTGCCTGTTCCCACCGGGTCCTGCCTGTGTCCCGTGTGGACGGTCTGGATCAGCCGGTTCGGCTCGCCCCTGCGGACCAGGACGCCGCGGCCGGACGGCTGCCGGCCGGCGTACACACCGGGGAAGAGCTGGCCCTCGCTGCGGTCGCCCGCCATCACCAGCGCCGAGGCCCCGGACTCGCGCAGGCTCTGCAGCAGCGGCTCGTACAGGCCTCGGGAGGCGCCCGCGACCCGGCGGGTGAGGACGAAGTGGAGGCCGATGTCCTGGGCCGAGGGGATGTACGGCAGGAAGGGGGCGAGCGGTTGCTGGCCGGCGGTGGTGAGGACGTCGTAGTCGTCGACGAGGATCACGATCCGCGGGCCCGAGCCCCAGCTGCCGGGTTCCAGGTCCGCGCCGTCCGCGCTCTCGTCGGGCAGCCGCTTCTCCAGTTCGCCGGCGATGCCCGCGGACAGGCCCGCGCACAGCTTGGCGTTGTAGGCGTAGCCGCCCCGGTACTCCTCCGGGACGGCGCCGCGCAGTCCACGGCGCGGGTCCATGACGCCGAAGACCAGTTCGTCCTCGCTGTAACGCTCGATCAGGCCCTCCGCGACGGCCCTGAGGAGGTTGGTCTTGCCGCACTCGCTGTCGCCCATGATCAGCAGGTGCTGGTCGTGCTCGAACAGGTCGAGCAGGACGGGCGCCAACTGGGTCTGGTCGAGGCCGATCGGGACCCGGCGCGGTTCGGCCGCCGGGCCGGGCAGCAGGTGCGGCTCCAGGATCTGCGGCAGCACTCTGACCGGCTGGGCGGTCTCGCCCGACCAGGTCGCGCGGATCGTACGGGCCGTGCGTTCCAGGACCGTGCCGAGGTCGGCCGTGTCGGCGACGCCGTCCGTGCGGGGCAGGGCGACCTGGGCGAAGAGCTTGGTGTCGGTGAGGACGCGTCCCTTCTCGTCGGACGAGAGGGTCTGCGCGAGCTTGCGCTCGATGCTGGACTCGCCTGCGTCGTTCAGCCTGAGCTCCACCCGGGTGCCGAACTGGGACTGGGCGGCGATGCGCACGTCGTTCCAGCGCAGCATGCCGGCGACCACGTGGATGCCGTAGCCGCTGCCGCGCTTGAGGATGTCGCCGACCCCTTCGTCGAGTTCCTCGAAGTCGTCGCGCAGGGCACCGAAGCCGTCGACGAGCAGCACGATCTCCGTGGAGGCCAGCTCGGGGACGCGGCCCGCGGCACGCAGGGTGCGCAGCTGCTCCAGGGAGTCGATGCGGTGGCGGCGGAACAGCTCCTCCCGCTGGTCCAGCATGCCGCGCACGGAGTCGACGGTGCGGGCGCACCGCTCCCGGTCGGCGCGGCCGGCCACCCCGCCCACGTGCGGCAGGCCGGACAGCGCCTGGAGACCGCCGCCGGCCAGGTCGAGGCCGTAGACGCCGACCTCCTGCGGGGTGTGGGTGAGCGCCAGGGACAGGGCCAGGGTGCGCAGCAGGGTGGTCTTGCCGGACTGGGGGCCGCCGATGACCGCGGCGTGTCCGCCGGCCACCGTGAGGTCCAGGTGCCACTGGCCCTGCCACTGCCGGGCCGGATCGTCCAGGATGCCCAGCGGCACCTGGAGCGGGCCCCGGCGGCGGGCCAACTGCATACCGCGCGCGCCGACTTCGACGGGTCCGGCGACCTGGTCGAGGGCGACGGCGCCGGGCAGCGGGGGCAGCCAGATCTGGCGTACGGGGCGGGTGTCGGCGTTCTCGATCTGCTGGACCATGACGGCCATCTCGGTCAGCCCGGTCTCCCGGCGCCGCATCTGCGGCTCGGCGGGGCTCGAACTGTCCTCCAGGCCCAGGGTGTTGTACGCCGGATACTCCAGGGCGAGCGGCCCGGTCTCCTCGGTGTCGCGCCGGACGGGGCCTCGGTAGGCGCCGGAGACGTAGCCCGCCTTGAACCGCTCGTAGTGGCTGGTGTCGACCTTGAGGTAGCCGAAGCCCGGCAACGGCGGGAGGTGGAAGGCGTCCGTGGTGTCGAGGACCGTGCGGGACTCGTCGGCGGAGAAGGTACGCAGGCCGAGCCGGTACGACAGATAGGTGTCCAGGCCCTTGAGCTTGCCGCCCTCGATGCGCTGGCTGGACAGCAGCAGGTGGACGCCGATGGAGCGGCCGATGCGGCCGATGGACAGGAACAGGTCGATGAAGTCCGGCTTGGCGGTGAGGAGTTCGCCGAACTCGTCGATCACGACGAACAGGTGGGGCAGCGGGTCGAGGTCGGGGCGCTTCTCGGCCCGCAGGGCGGCGTAGTGGCCGATGTCGGCGACATTGCCCGCCTCCTTGAGGACCTGCTGGCGCCGCTTGACCTCGCCGGCGAGCGAGGCGTGGACGCGTTCGACGAGACCGGCCTGGTTCTCCAGGTTGGTGATCACACCCGCCACGTGCGGGACGTCCGCGAAGGGGGCGAAGGTGGCTCCGCCCTTGTAGTCGACGAGGACCAGCGCGAGATCCTCCGGCGGATGGGTGGCGAGCAGCGCGAGGACGAGGGTGCGCAGCAGCTCCGACTTGCCGGAACCGGTGGCACCGACGCAGAGGCCGTGCGGGCCCATGCCCAGCTCGGAGGACTCCTTCAGGTCGAGGAGCATGGGTTCGCGGCTGTCGCCGACGCCGATCGGGACGCGCAGGAAGGCACGTTCGCCGCGTGGCGCCCACAGCCGGTCCAGATCGAGATCGGCTACGTCGTCGATGCCGAGCAGCTCCGCGAAGTCGACCGGACCGGTCAGCGGGGAACCGACCAGGGACTCCGCGGACAGCCGCAGCGGGGCGAGCATCCGGGCCAGGCCCTCGGCGAGGGCCGTGCCGACCTCGTCGACCAGGCCGTGGGCGCTGATCGGCTCGGCCTCACGCAGGTCCTCGATGACGATCCGGGCGCCGTCGACAGTGATGCGCACGCCGACGCTGCCGGGCTCCCGTACCCGCTCGTCGAGCAGGTGCAGCACGGTGACGCCCATGTCCCGCAGGCCGACCGCGTCGTCGGGGCGCGGCAGGTCGACGGCGTCGTCCCCGTGCGCGTCGGCGACGACGAGGAGCCGGGAGGTCATGCCGAGCGCGTCCCGGCCGGACATGCCGCGGCGCACCTCGGCCGCGTAGGAGGCGCGGCGGCGCAGCTCACCGCCGATCTGCCGGGCGAGCTGGGGCAGCGAGGGGGCGATACGGCGGGCGGCGACCGGGCCGTCGAACTGCTCGGTGTCCAGCAGGTGCGGCAGCCACTTGGCCCACTCCCAGTCGGCCAGCCGGTCGCCGGGGGCCGCGACGGCCAGGGCCACGTCGTCGGGCGCGTGGGTGGCGGCGGCCTGGACGAGCAGCGCGCGGGCGACGCGCAGGGTGTCCTCGCGCGGGCCGATGACGCTGATATTGCCGACGCGGTCGAGCGGGACGGTGAGCGGCAGTTCGGTGCCGGTGCTGAAGCGGGCGGTCAGCGCGGAGGCCTCGTTGAGCATGAACCGGTCGGGCGGGGTGAGCGCGGAGGAGCCCTGCTGGGCGACCCGCAGATCGCGCACCGGCATCTGACCGGTGCCGACGCGCACCCGCAGGAAGTCCCCGTCCGTCCGGCGCCGTTCCCACAGCCGGGCGGGGTCGCGCACGATGTCGTAGAGCGCGTCCGGCGGCGGGTTGAGCACCTGGGCGCGCTCGCGCCGTTCGCGTTCCTCCTGCGCCAGTTGTTCGCGCAGGTCCTCCAGGTAGGCCAGGTAGGCCTCGCGCTGGGTGCGGCGGACGCGCTGGGCCTTGCCCCGCTGGGAGAAGGCCATGGCGAGGGAGCCGGCCAGGGTGACGACGAGGATGATCGCGCCGAGCCCGGCGAACTGGCTGTTGCGCACGATGGTCATCATCACGACGGACGACATGACCCCGGCGACGGGCAGCAGCGAGTGCAGCACGGAGCCGGCCTTGCCCTCGGGCAGGTTGGGCGGCGCCTCTATGGTGTCGGCCTCGGGGACGGCCGCCGGCCGGGTGGTGCGTGCGGGGCGGTGGATCAGTCGGGTGCTCATCTTCGGTGCCTCGTCCTCGGGTTCGTTCGGTTCCGCGGTCCTTCCTGTCGGGCGGTCAGCGCTGCTTCTGGGAGAGCTGGAAGACGTCGGCGGCCAGCCGGGTGGCGGCGTGCCGGGTGGCCCGGGCGAGGAGATCCGTACGGATGGTGCCGCCGGACGCGAGATGGCGGTCGTAGGGCAGGACCCGCACGGTGACTCCGGCTTCGGTCAGCTCCCGGGTCGCCCTGCCGAGGTCGACGCCGGGGTGCGGTGCGACCTCCGTGAGGACGACGACGGTGGAGGCCAGCACGTGCGGGGGCAGGTTGCGCATCCACTCCAGGACGGCGCGGGTGCTGGCGATGCCCTCCAGCGTCGCGGGCACGGTGAGCACCCGGGCCTGCGCGGCGGACAGCGCGGTACGGGCGACCTCGGCGGGCAGGGTCTCGCAGTCGACGACGGTCACGCCGAAGAAACGGCGCAGCGACACCATGACCCGCTCGTAGCCCGTGGTGTCGAGCATGGCGCCGACCCGGCCCTGGCTGCCGGGCAACAGCCAGGCGTTGCCGGGGAGTTGGACCAGGTAGCCGGTGACGTCGAGCAGCGACATCTGCGGTTCCACCAGTCCGGCGAGGTCACCGGTGGTCCAGCGCAGGGTCTCCGCGCCGAGCCGCAGCGGCAGCGAGCCGAGCGCCGGGTCGGCCTCGACGAGGAGCACCGGGTCCTGGCGGTAGTGGGCGTAGGTGGCGCCCAGCAGCGCGGCGACCGTCGTCTTGCCGGAGCCACCGCGGATCGACGTCACCGCGATCTGCCGCCCGGTGGTGACCGCCTGCTGGAGCACCTCGGCGGTCGCCGCGCTGTCGGCGACCTCGCGGGCCGCGGAGGAGGAGACGGTACGGCGTACGGCGCGCAGGGCACGGACACCGAACGCCTCACCCCGGCGCGGCTTGAGCGCGGCGGCGGCGAGCCGTTTGTCGAGCACGGGTCGGGAGTCGGGGGTGACGCGGTGCGCCGGCGGGGCCTGGTGGTGCTGGTGCTGGTGGTGCTGAGGAGGCGGGTCGGGGTACGCCTGCTGCTGGTGCTGAGGAGGCAGGTCGGGGTACGCCTGTGGCTGTTGCTGTTGTGGCTGTTGCGGCGGCACAGGCTGCTGATGCTGATACTGAGGCGTACCGCCTCTCAGATCGCGCAGCACGTCGCTCTGCCAGTTGTCCCCGTTCGGCATGTCGCCCTTCACTCCTGCCACTCTTGCCCTGGCCTCAGAACTTGTTGAGCAGTTGCCCATAGATGCCGAACACCCCGACGGCGAGCGGGAAGAGCCCGATCACGCCGAGGGACTCGATCAGGTCGCCGATCCGCCGCAGCCGCACCTGCACGTGCTCGGGCGGCTGAACCGCGAGGACCAGCAGCGGCAGCACCCCGGCGACGCACAGCAGCACCAGCGCCCCGGCGCCGCCCGCGCGGTCCACCCACTCCACCGCGAGCCGTACGACGAGCAGCGCGGCGCCGCAGAACAGCGCCACGACCTCGGCGACCAGGGGAAAGGCCCGGGCCTGGGACAGCAGCACCACGGCGGTGAGCGAGGTGAGGGCCACCGTCCACACGGTCGGCCGCCCGGCCGCGGTCAGCAGCCAGCCGCCGGCGGCCGCCGAGACCGCGGTGGCGATGGTGATCAGCGCGAGCCCGCGGTGCGTCGCGGCGAGCGCGTTGGCGACCTGGTGACGGCTGACCGACGCGCCCGCGGAGCGCCGGTCGTCGAGTCCCGTCAGCCCCGAGGCCATCAGCGCCAGCCGCGGCAGCACGCCGAGCAGCACGACGGAGAACACGGCCATCACCGCGCCGAGCCGGTCCGGCCGGTCCTGCACGGCGGCTACGGCCTCCCACACCAGGGTGATGAAGGCGGTGGCGCCGGCCCCGAGGAGCGCGCCCCGGCCGAGCGGGGAGAAGTAGGCGAGCAGCACAAGGGTGAGCACCAGTGCCGCGACGACACCGGCCAGCCGGGCCGGTCCTGACCAGCCGTAGGCGTCGGCGGCGGTCCAGGCGGCGAGCAGTCCGAGCCCCCCGGAGGCGAGCAGCAGCGCCGTGGCGAGCCCGCGGTTGCCGTCGCCGATCTTCGAGACGAGCGCGCCGACGACCAGGAACACGATCGTGACGGCCGCGAGCGCGGTGGTGACGGACTCAAGCGGGAACTCGCGGCGGGCCAGGAGGGCCGCGGCCACGGCGAACACGACGGTGGCCACCCCGGAACTGGCCCGGCGTGCGGCGGGCCGCCAGCGCCAGGCACGCAGATCGAGGTCGTCGGCGACCTGGTCGGTGACGTCGTGCACGACGGGGGCGGGCGGCGCGGCATGGGCGCGCACCAGCTGGAGCACGGCGCCGTCGGGCACCTCGGACGACGACAGCGTGGCCTCGTGCGGCAGCACCGAGCCGTCGGAGGTGATCAGCTGCCGGGTCATGGGCCGCGCGGCGGCCCGGTCGTCGAGCAACTGGAGGATGTCGGGCAGCAGTTGCCCGATCGGGGTGTCCGACGGCAGGACGATGTCGACGCGCCGGCGCTCACCGACCAGCGTGACCCGGCTCAGTTGTGTCCGGGACGTCGTTGCTGTACTCACCACTTACCGGAACCCATTCATCGCGAAGTTGTGGCCGAGGATGCCGAGGACGGCTGTGCGGAGGGGCCGCTGTACTGCTGCTGCCCTTGCTGCTGCTCCTGCTGCTGTTGCTGCTGTTGCTTGGCCAGGGTGGCCTGGAGGAAGGACCATCCGACGCATCCGGCGCACAGGACGGCCGCGATGGCGATACCCGCGAACACCTTCCCGAGCCGCTCGTCGGCCGAGCGCCGGGTGCGCTGCGCGCCGAAGAGCAGCGCGTCGCGCATCCGGCGCCGGCGCACCGCCACCGACTCCAGCAGTTGGCTGTCGTAGTCCCGTGCCATTGAGTTGGTCCTGTGCCTGTGTTCTCTGTGCGGTCGTCGTCAGTCGTCGGAGGTCGTGGAGGTTTCGGGGATGTCGGGGATGCCGGGGTTCTCGGGGTTCCCGGGGTTCTCGGCGGTGATGCCGAGGTACTGCCGCATGGCGGCGTACTTCCGCGTCAGACGCCGTGCGGTGGGCTCGTCGAGTACGGCCAGCCGGCGCGGGTCGGCGTTGTGCGCGAGGTCGGCCGCCTTGACGAGCCGAGCGCCCTCGGTGGCCAGGATCCGCTCCGCGTACGCCCACGGCTCCTCGCCCGGCCGCTTGCTCAGGGCCCGTACGACGTCCTTGGTGCGCCGGGTGAGCGCGGCCGCCGCCAGCCACTCCTCGCTCAGCACACCGTCCTCGACCGCGTCGTGCAGCCAGGCGGCGGCGATGAGTTCGCAACCGCCACCACGGGCGCGTACGCCTTCGGCGACGGCCTCCAGGTGTTCGACGTAGGGCCGACCGGCCTTGTCCCGCTGGGCGGCATGCGCGGCACGGGCGACGGACTCGACCTCGGCGAGGGTCATGACCGGAGCGGACGACCCGTCGGACGACTCGTCGTACGGCATACAGCACCCCCCTCGTCCCCGTGACTTCGCCCGTGCAACATAAAACACGGACGGGCGGGCGGCGTACCCAGGGCGGCCGGGCTGCCGGGAACGACGCCGAAACCTCCGCAGAACCTGCACACCCAGAGTCCCGGTTTCGGGATTCCGCGCCGCCGATCGCGTGATCGGCCGGCCATTGAACAGTCACATCGAACAGGCACATCGAACAGGCACCTGGTGCTGGACGCGCTCACGTGGTGCGACGGAATCTCGAATCCGGCTCACTGGAGGCGTGTGCGGCGTGCTGGTCCAGGAGTGCGACGACCATGGCGTCGAACAGGCCGCTCCGCACCGCTTCGTCCACCGACCCCTCGTTGACGCGCTCACCGACCGCGAGGAACGTGGCAGCGCGAACGGCGTCCGCGGGGCGCAGCCGTCCATGGGGCGGCACCGCCGGAGGGGGAGCGGCGCTCCAGCGGTACTCCGGCGTGACGGCACCGATGCCCCACAGAGCTCTGACGACCCGCCACAGCGGCCTGCTGTAGATCGGATACGGCCACTGGGTCGCTCCGTTCGCGTTCTTCTCGCCTCCGCCCCAGCGGACGTCACGGTCGTCGTCGGTGAGGGCACCGTAGGCGTCGGCCAGCTCCTGCCAGGCTTCGGTGGCGCCGTGGTCGAGCTGGGCCAGCAGGCGCCGGTCGTCGGCCTCGGTGACGGCGCGGGCGAGTTCGTCCACGGCCTCGGGGCCGCGGACGTCGACCGGGGGTCCGGTGCCGGCGTCGCGGGCGAGCAGAGTCAGCGCGCCGGCCAGGGGGATGCCCCGCTCACCGGCCTCCGCCACCTTGGCCTCCCACGTCTGGCCGAGGCGATACCCGTCGACACCGGTCGCGGTGCGCCGCGCCCACTTCAGAGTGCCTGCGGCGTAGTCGGCCCAGACGTATCCGACGACTTCGCCGTCGGGGGCCTCGACGGCCACGTACTGGACGGGGTTCTGCATGGGGGTCAGGTCTCCTGGGCAAGGGCCTCGACGGCGGCGGCGTTCGGGGCATCGGTGAGAGAGCCGGGCAAGGGCCGCCCCTTGCCGGCCGGGTCCGGGTCGGCCGAAAACTCGGCGAGGGCCTGGGACGGCCGAAGGCCGCGTTCCTTGGCGTTACGCAGCCGACGGATCCAGAAGCCGCCCTCGTTCATCGCCCGAGGCCCTGCGGCCTGCCGCGGCTCATACGCCGCGGCTTCGTCCTCGTCGCAGGCCCACACATACCCGAGGACCGCACCGCCCTCCTTGTCGACCACCGTGAAGTACCGCACCGGCTTGTCGGTCCGGGTCAGGTACCTCGGCGGGCCCGGCCTCACGAGGTTGAAGTGCACGTCCTCGTCGAAGCGCCGGTTGATCGGCGTGGGTTCAGCCACCAAAGGCCATTTCCTTGAGTGCGGCAAGCGTCGGGGCCTCGGTGAGCGAGCCGGGGACGGCGTGGCTCGGCTCGCTGTCGTTGGTGCCCCGTGCCAGCTCCGCGAGCAGGGCCGTCGGGGCAAGCTCCCGGGCCTTGCCGGCGCGCAGGGCCCGCAGCCACCTCGCACCGGCGTTGACCGCGCCGGCCGAAAGCCCCGACGGCACCAGCCAGCCGGCCGCATCGTCCTTGTCGTTCGCCCACACGTACCCGATGACCGAGCCGGTCCGGTCTGCGACGCTCAGGTACGCGACCGGCCCATCAGTGTTACGGCCGTACATCGCCGGACCCGCCACCTGCTTCAGCTGGAGGTCTTCTGCGAAGCGCGAGTTGACTGGTTGTTCGCTGCTCACGAAGTCCGCACTTGTTTCCAGACTCGGGGCCCCGCCGAAGCACCGGTCAATCGGTCGTTTACTACTCATGCTGGCACATATGTCCGTTAGTCACCCTTGGCGAGTGCCTCGCCCGCGGCGGCGTTCGGGGCGTCGGTCAGGGAGTCCGGCAGGGCTCGGCCCTTGACGCCTTCCGGATTGACGAGCAGCTCCCTGAGGGCCTGGGACGGCGGGATGCCCCGCCCCTTGGCACCCTCCAGCCTGGCGTGCCAGATGCCGCCCTCGGAGAACGCCCGGGGTCCGGCGACCTCGCGCGGTTCCCACGCGGCGGCGTCGTCCTCGTCGTTGGCCCACACATGTCCGAGGGCCGCGCCACCCTCCTTGTCGGCCACCGTGAAGTACCGCACCGGCTTGTCGGTCCGGGTCAGGTACCTCGGCGGACCCGGCCTCACGAGGTTGAAGTGCACGTCCTCGTCGAAGCGCCGGTTGATCGGCCGTTCACTGCTCACGGTGGTGCGTATCCCTGCTAGTCACTCTCGGCAAGGGCCTTGACCGCCGCGGCGTCCGGAGCGTCCGTGAGGGAACCCGGCAGAGGACGGCCTCTGCCACCGGCCTCCGGTCCGGCCAGGAACTCAGCGACAGCCTGGGACGGGCGGATGCCCCGCGCCTTGGCTTCACGCAGCCTGCTGATCCAGGACATGCTCTCGTTCGCCCCCACGGGACCAGCGGCCTGCCTCGGTACATACGCGGCGGCGTCGTCCTCGTCACCGCCCCATACGTATCCGAGGACCGCACCGTTCTGCTTGTCGACGACCGTGAAGTACTGCACCGGCTTGTCGGTCCTGTCCCGATACCGTGCCGGGCCGCCGGGTACCTCAACGAATCTCATGTCTTCGGCAAAGCGTGAATTGATCGGTCGTTCGCTACTCATGAAGTCACATTCCTCTGTCTGTGCCTGGCCTCAGCGAGGTCACGGCTTCCGCAGGACCTCGCCGTAGGCGTGGTACTGACCCGCCCCGTCCTGGAACACGCGAGTCACCCTGTAGTGGGTATCACGGGCGAGCAGCAGTTCCCGCTCCCCTTTATTCACGGAGATGTGGTCGATCCACAGAGCGGGTGCACCCTTCGGCACCCGAAGGTGCATGATCACCGGCTTGTAGTCGAAGGCCGCGTCCTTACCGAGCGACGTGGAGAGAAAACCAGCGTCGTGGTACGTGTTGCCCGCCATTTCATACGGTGAGGCCAGCTCAAGGTGATCGATCGCGGTACCTCGGACAACCATGACGTTCTCGGGCAGGGGGCGGCTGTCCATGACGCGGTCCATGTTGTCGACCAACTCCTGGACCTTGGGTTCAAGAGCCGCGCTGGGGCCGTATTTACGGAAGTCTCGCAACTGCCCGTTGATGTGCTTGTAGTAGAAGCTGCTGTACCTTTCCAGCGAATCCTTGGCCTTGGGGTCGAGGCTGTCCAGGAAGTCGTTCCAGTACGCGTCGCCGTACGCCTTTCCTGCCTCATTGCTGGTACTGGGCAAGGGATTCGTCCCCCGGTCCAGTTCCGCGGTGGCCGCCGCATGCCGCTCGGCGTCGGTAGCCAGGTTGTTGAAGTCGTCATCCGACATGTACGGCTTGTACTCGAACGGCTCCCCGCCCCCGCCATGCCCCGGCACCTCCCCACCGGAATGACCCGGCGCAGCCGCGTCGGCGCCGTCGTGCCCTGCGATGTCCGCCGCGTCATGGCCTAGGCCGGAGTGGTCGAGGCCGCCGTGGTCACCGCCGTGCCCGGCGTCGTGGTTGTGGCCGGCGTCGTGACCGGTGCCGTCGTGACCCCCGTGGCCGGAACCATCGTGACCGGCACCCTGGTCCGGGTGCCCCCCGGTGCCCGGGGTGTCATGGCCCCCCGTGTGCGGGGCGGTCGGCGGAGCGTCGTGCGGGGTGGTGTGCGGCACCTCGTGCGCCGGGCCCGTCGGGGTCTCGTGGTACCACGCCGAAGGCGTCCCGGCGTGCTCGCCCGCCGAGACCGCGTCGCCCGTGCCGTGCGGGATGCCTCCGTGAACGCCGTTGCCGGGGACGTGCGGGACGCCTCCGGCGACGCCGTTGTCCGGGACGTGCGGAACCCCACCGTGAACCCCGTCACCGACGGACTTCGGGATGCCGCCATGAATGCCGTTGCCCACGGACTTCGGAATACCACCGTGGATCCCGCTGCCGGGGACGTGCGGGGTGCCACCATGCACGGCGTTGCTCACGGAGTGCGGAACCCCGCCGTGAACACCGTCCCCCACGGACTTCGGGATGCCGCCATGAATGCCGTTGCCCACGGACTTCGGAATACCACCGTGGATCCCGTTCCCGGGAACATGCGGGGTACCGCCATGCACGGCATTGCTCGCAGAGTGGGGAACCCCGCCGGGGACGCTGTCCCCCGTGTGCGGGACGGGGGCTCCGTGTACGCCGTCATCCGCCGCGTGGGAGACCCCCACGGCCGCCGGTTCCGACGCCGGGACGGTCCAGTGGGACGGGAGCCCCGGGGCCGCTTCCTTCGGGATCGGGGTCGTCTCGACGTTGCCTGCGTGGTCGAGGAGGTTTCCGTTCGGCTCCAGGACCCGGCCGTCGGGAAGGTGTACGGAGCCGTCGGGAAGGGTCGGGACGTCGATCTTGCCGATGCCCTTCAGGTTCTTGGCGATGTCGCCGACCTTGGACAGACCGGCGCCGGCGCCCTTCATGACGTACGTCATCGGGTCGATGATCTTGCCGGCCTTCCCGACCAGGGAGACCGCCTTGGCCACCGCGCCCGCCTTGCCGGCGCCGGCCAGGGCCGCGCCCTCGCCACCGGTGAAGACGGTGGTGACGACGTTGAAGGTGACCGCACCCGCCGCACGCGCGGGGTTCTTGCCCCACTCGTCCCACGCCAGCAGCGCCTTCCCCGTCTGCTTCATCGTGTTGCGCGACTCACGGAACCACGACGGCAGGGCCTTGTCCGGCAGCGCCCAGAAAAGGGTCTGGGCACCCGGCATCATCGACAGCGTCAGCCCGGTCGCCAGCTGCGCCAGGCCCTTCCACGCCTGCCCCATCGCGTCCCAGCCGCCGAACCCGACCAGCGTCCCCAGACCCTTGATGGTGCCCCAGACGCCGTCCACGATCAGGCCGTCCCACACGAACGACTTCACCCAGTGCCCGACGTCGTACCAGTGGTGCTTCTGGTCCACCGGGTCACCCCACGGCAGCTTCGCGTCCTTCAGGTCCGACGCGTTGTAGCCGTACTGGTCCTTCCTGTCCGAACCGTCACCGGCGACCATCTGCGTGCCGTGCCACAACGCCGTGATCTCGTTGTGGCACGTACGCTCGGCGGCCCAGAACGCCGCCACCGCCGCCGTGATGTCGTCACGGATCCGGTTGTGCCTGTCGACCTTGTCCCCGTCGTACTCCCAGTCGTCGTCCCCCTTGACGGAGGTGACGAACTCCGTCGCCTCCGTCTTCAGCTGCTTCAGCTTCGCCACCAGCGGACGGATCTCGGTCGCGTACCCCGACAGCGCCGAGGAGACCGTCTCCAGGTCCGTGGCGAAGGTGTCCGAGCGATCCGACACCGGCTTCGTCGACGCGAACAGCGTCTCCGCCTCAGGAGCGTGGTAGTACGCCGACAGCCCCTGGAACTGCGTGTGCACATCCGCACCCGTGGAACGGATGTGCCCGGCGTCCTTCTTCAGATCGCCGTAGTCCTTCTCCAGCTGCTCCAGGTCACCGGTGAACTCGGGAATCTCTTCCGGATCGATCACGCCTAGCCCACTCCCGGCATCGTCACCCCGGGCGTGGACGCCTTGCGCTGTACCTCTGCGGCCATCGCGTCGTCGCCGTTCAGATACGCCGTCGTCGCGTCCACCGCGCCCTGCATCGACTTGCCCGCCCGGGCCGCGATGAACTGAAGGTCCTTCATCGCGTGCTCGGCGTACTGCGACAGCGCCAACGCCACCAGGCCGCCCTGTGCCTTCCCGCCGTCCTTGCCACCCTGACCGCCCGATGCCCCGCCCGATCCGCCGTCGGCGGAGATCGTGCCCGCGCTCGACGCCGCCGACTGCAGATGCGCGCCGTAGTCCTTGGCGTACGTCTCCAGATGCGACGCGGTCGTGCCCGTCGTCGTCAGCACATGCTGAATGCCCTGCGGACGCAGGTCCCAGCCCGTCATACCAACCCCCGTGAACCCGGCACCCGGCCGTCACGAACCATCAAGAACCACAACAACCGCCCCAGCGGCTCCCGGTGAACCACCGACCGAACGACCGACCGAGCGACCGAGCGACCGAGCGACCACCAACTGGGCACGGTTCAGCCGATGTTGTCCACCGCGGACTTCGCCTTCGCCAACGTCGAGTGCGCCGTCGAGTCGTTCTTCTCCATCGTCGTCTTCAGCAGCTGAATGATGTTCCGGACCTCCTGCGAGGCCTGGTTCCAGCGGTGCTCCTTGCCGTGGTACTCGTCCGCCACACCATCGGCCGTGAAGTCCGACATCGCCTTCTTCACCTGCTTGTCCCGCGCCGAGATCACCGCCTCCAACTGGGCGATCACCCCCGCGAGATTCCCCTGGACGTCCCCCGACGCCGTCGTGTCGTAGGAACGACGATCCGTACCCGCACCCGCCATCACACACCACTCCCCGAAAACACCCTGAACAACCCGACCAACCCGAGCGAAGCGAACGAACCGAACGAACCGAACTCTCAGCGGCCGGAGAACCGTGCCGCGTCGAAGTTGGCCGACCCCATGTGCTGCCGGGCGTTGTCGCGCTGCTCGTCGTCACCCGTACCGAACGCGCTGTCCATCCCGGACTGGCCACCCAGGATCGCCGCCAACGACGAGTTCAGCTCCTTCGTGATCCCGTCCGCCCGCGCCTTGAACTGGTCGAAGGCCACCCGTCCACCGCCGTTGAACTTCCCCTCCAACGGCTCCGCCGCCTGCACCAACTGCCGGATCAGCGTGCCCAGATCCTGGCTCGATCCGCGCGAGTCACGCATCAGCGTCGACAGCGCCTGCGTACCCATGTCGAACTTCATCTCGGCTCCCCCGGTACAGGCTCACGCGGCGTGTGCCGCTCGTGTCGCATACGGACCCATGCCTATCAACTCCCGGATCGTCCGGGCAACTCGGGGTCTTCACCATTACAAAGTCAGCAAACTTTCCTCACCGAAACCGAAACTGAAACCCGAAGCCCGAAACCCGAAGCCCGGGGAGGAACCGCCCTCGCCCGCCCCGCGCCGCCCGCCGGTGACGCGTCAGCGCGCCGCCTGGGCCGTCGGGCCCTCCCGGCAGACCAGCAGCAGGGCCCGGTCGTCGTTGACGTCCTTCGCGACCGCCTCGATCAGGTGCCAGGCGGCGCCGTGGAAGCCGCCGGCGACATAGCGGTCGGCCTCGCCGGTGAGGCGGTCTATGCCCTCGACGATGTCCCGCTCGGAGGTCTCCACCAAGCCGTCTGTGAACAGCATCAACACGTCCCCGGGCCGCAGCGATCCCTTCACAGGGTCGAACTGCGCGCCGTCGTACACACCCAACAGCGGGCCATCGGCCGCCTTCTCCTCCCAGCGGCCGCTGCCCGCGCTGAGCTGGAGGCCCGGCGGGTGGCCCGCGGAGAAGAGTTCGTAGTCGCCGGAGTCGAGGTCGAGGACAAGGTGGATCGAGGTCGCGAAGCCCTCGTCCCAGTCCTGGCGGAGCAGGTAGCCGTTGGCGGCGGGGAGGAACGCGTGCGGGGGCAGCGAGCCGAGCAGGCCGCCGAAGGCGCCGGAGAGGAGCAGGGCGCGGGAGCCCGCGTCCATGCCCTTGCCGGAGACGTCCGTGAGGACCACTTCCATGGTCCGACCACCGTTCGTCCGGGCCGCGACCACGAAGTCGCCGGAGAACGACTGGCCGCCCGCAGGCCGCAGCGCCATCTCCCGGTGCCAGCCCTGCGGGAGTTGGGGCAGCTTGCTCTGCACCCGGATCCGCTCGCGCAGGTCGAAGAGCATGGTGCCGCCGCGCCGCCACGGCACGCCCACCCGGCTGCGGAACTGCGCGATCAGCAGCCCGAAGAAACCGCACGCGGCCACCACGAGCACCACGCCCGGGGTCACCCGCGCCGGACCCTCGGTGTACGGGCCGAGCTTCACCGACTCCACGATCAGACCGGTGGCCGCCGCCGCGTACAGGCCGAGCAGGCTCGCGGGGCGCAGCAGCAGGCCGCCCGCGACGATCGGGAGGACCAGCGCGGCCGCCGAGAACCACACCGCGTTGGCGAGGGTCATGGCCACGATCACCGGGATCGTGATCAGCAGCCCGGCCAGCGCGACCCAGTCCGAGCCGTCCCCGCGGAAGTAGTCCACGGCACTTCTGCGCAGGCCGGTGCGGACCCGGTGAACCAGCTTCTTCAACCGGGCCGTGAACGTGTCGGCCTCCGCGCGCCGCTCTCGTCCTGCTGCCATTAGTTCGGGACCCTATCCATCCGACCAGCCGCTTGGCACGGGAGGTCCCACTTGTCCCCCCTGCGAGGTTCAACTTCACAGTCAACTTCACCAGAGGCCGCTGTGCGGGCGGCGAGCGGAAATTCCCTGGCTCGTCCCGCAATGCGCTGGTAGGCATGGTCCATGGGGACAGTCGCGAGAAACACACCGTACGGGCCGACCGAGCTGCGGGTACTGCGCCGGGACGAGTGGAACACCTGGTACGACAACCTTGTCGACGCCTTCGGTGGCGTCCCGGAGTCGCCCGACGAGCGTGAACTGTGGCAGCGGCTCACCGAGTTCGACCGCTCCCTCGGCGTCTGGGACGGGGACGCGTGCGTGGGGACGGCTGGCGCCTTCAGCTTCCGCCTCACCGTGCCCGGCGGCGCCTCCGTGCCCGCGGCCGGCGTCACGATGGTCAGCGTGGCCGCCACGCACCGGCGCCGGGGCATCCTGAGGTCGATGATGCGCCGGCAGCTGGACGACGTACGGTCCTGGGGCGAGCCGCTGGCCGTCCTGACGGCCTCCGAGCCGGAGATCTACGGCCGCTTCGGGTACGGCATCGCGACGATGCGGACGACCGCCGAGATCGACACGGACCGGGTGCGGCTCACGGTGCCGCCGGGGACGGACGACGTACGCCTGCGCTTCGCCGAGCCCGCCGCCGTACGGGACCAGTGCGAGGCGGTGTACGCGCGGCTGGTGGCCGGGCGGCCGGGGATGACGGCGCGGCGGCCCGGGTGGGAGGACCTGCCGCTGCTGGACCCGGAGAGCGGGCGGGAGGGGTCCTCGCCGCTGCGGTGCGTGGTGGCGGAGCGGGACGGTGAAGTCGTCGGCTACACGCGGTACTTCGTCAAGCCCGAGTGGGACGTCCAGGGCCCCAAGGGGACAGTCCTGCTACGTGATCTGGAGGCGCTGGACCCGGCGTCGTACGCGGCGCTGTGGCGGTTCCTCTTCGACATCGACCTGACGCGGAAGGTGACGGTGCGCAGCCGTCCCGTCGACGACGCCTGGCAGCATCTCGTCTCCGACCTCCGCCGGTGCTCGATCCGGCAGGTGGACTCGCTGCACGTACGGCTGGTGGAGCTGGGGGCCGCACTGGAGGCGCGTACCTACCAGGCGCCCGTGGACGTCGTGTTCGAGGTCGCGGACGCCTTCTGCCCCTGGAACGAGGGGCGTTGGCGGCTCACCGGCGATGCGAAGGGCGCCGCTTCCTGCAAGCGCACCGAGGAGCCGGCCGATCTCGCGCTGTCCGTACGGGAGTTGGGGGCCGCGTATCTCGGCGGGGTGTCCCTCGCGTCGCTCGCGGGGGCCGGTCGGGTGCGGGAACTGCGGGCCGGGGCGCTGGCCGAGGCGTCGTTGGCGTTCGGGTCGACGGTCGCGCCCTGGCTGCCGCACGGGTTCTAGACCATCCGGAGAACACCCGGAGACCATCCGTAACAGCCCTACCGCTGCTGGCAGTCGGGGCACCAGAACAAGTTGCGGGCGGCGAGGTCGGCGGTGCGGATCTCGCCGCCACAGATGTGGCAGGGGCGGTTCGCCCTGCGGTAGACGTAGACCTCGCCACCGTGGTCGTCGACGCGCGGCGGGCGGCCCATCGCCTCGGGGGTGTGCTCGGGGCGGACGGTGTCGATGCGGTTGTTGCGGACGCCCTCGCGCATCAGCCCGACGAGGTCGGTCCAGATCGCGTCCCACTCGGCGGGCGTGAGGTCCTTGCCCGCGCGGTACGGGTCGATGCCGTGCCGGAAGAGGACCTCGGCGCGGTAGACGTTGCCGACGCCCGCGATGACCTTCTGGTCCATCAGCAGGGCGGCGATCGTCGTACGGCTGCGGGAGATGCGCTTGTACGCCGCGTTCGGGTCGGTGTCCTTCGGCGGGCGCAGGGGGTCGGGGCCGAGGCGGTCGTGTATCGCCTGCTTCTCAGTGTCCGTGATCAGGGCGCAGGTGGTGGGGCCGCGGAGATCGACGTACGACGTGTCGTTCGCGAGGCGCAGGCGGACGGTGTCCGTGGGCGGGGGTGCTGGGGCTCCGCCGAAGCCGACCTTGCCGAACAGGCCGAGGTGGATGTGGATCCACTCCTCGTCCCGGAAACCCAGGAACAGGTGCTTGCCGTGGGCTTCGGTGCGGGTGAGTTCCGTGCCGTTCAGCAGCGCGGCGGCGTCGCTGAACTTCCCCTGGGGGCTGGTGACTTGAGTGGCTCGGCCGGCGAAGTGAGCGCCGTAGTCCAGTGCGAGTCGGTGGATCGTGTGCCCCTCTGGCACCGGACGAACTTCCTTTCCCACCCGCCCACCCGTCTCGTTCGCTTGACGGGTGGGCCTTGAAAAGCGTGCCTACTGCTGCGGATGGTGCGCCGGAATCTCCGGCAGCTCCCCCGTCGCCTCGTACTTCGTCAGCATGTCGATGCGCCGAATGTGCCGCGGGTCCTCGGAGAACGGCGTACCCACGAAGATCTCGACGAACTTCGTCGCCTCCTCCTCCGTGTGCATCCGCGCGCCGACAGCCACGACGTTCGCGTTGTTGTGCTGCCGCCCGAGCGACGCCGTCTCCTCGCTCCAGGCGAGGGCCGCCCGCACGCCCTTGACCTTGTTCGCCGCGATCTGCTCGCCGTTGCCGGAGCCGCCGATGACGATGCCGAGGGCCTCGGGGTCGGCGGCCGCGCGCTCGGCGGCGCGGAGGCAGAAGGGCGGGTAGTCGTCCTGGGCGTCGAAGATGTGCGGCCCGCAGTCGACGGGCTCGTGGCCCGCCTCCTTGAGCCACTCGACGAGGTGGTTCTTGAGTTCGAAGCCCGCATGGTCGGAGCCGAGATACACGCGCATGCGTCGAGTGTGACACGGCTGTTTCCGGGAAGCAGCTCCGGGGCCCGACCTCGTTAAATACAGGCAACACCTAGCAACCTCAAGGAAACCTCAAGTAACGATCTGGATTCAAAGGTTCAGGAATTCCTTTACCTCAGATTCACTGGACCGACTCGTACGCCGCTCGTACGAGCACCCCCCACCGGCATCCCAACCGGCGTAAAGGAATTCCCCCCATGACTGCCCCCATGACTGATGGCTCCGGCCTCCAGGCAGGACTCAAGAACCGACATCTCTCGATGATCGCGATCGGCGGTGTCATCGGCGCCGGCCTGTTCGTCGGTTCGAGCACCGGGATCGCGACCGCGGGCCCCGGCATCCTGCTCTCCTACGCGCTCGTCGGCACGCTCGTGGTGCTGGTGATGCGCATGCTCGGCGAGATGTCGGCCGCGAACCCCACCTCCGGCTCGTTCTCCGCGCACGCCGACCGCGCGCTCGGCCGCTGGGCCGGTTTCTCGATCGGCTGGCTGTACTGGTTCTTCTGGGTCGTCGTGCTCGCCGTCGAGGCGACCGCCGGCGCGAAGATCCTCGAAGGGTGGATACCGGCCGTACCGCAGTGGGGCTGGGCACTCATCGTGATGGTGGTGCTGACCGCCACGAACCTCGTGTCGGTCGGTTCCTACGGCGAGTTCGAGTTCTGGTTCGCCGGGATCAAGGTCGTGGCGATCGGCGCGTTCATCGTCGTCGGCGCGCTGGCGATCTTCGGCGTACTGCCCGGCGCCCACACCGACAAGGCGGGCCTCGGCAATCTCACCGACCACGGCGGCTTCCTGCCGAACGGGCCCGGCGCGATCCTGACCGGCGTACTCCTGGTCGTCTTCTCCTTCATGGGCAGCGAGATCGCCACGCTGGCCGCCGGTGAGTCCGAGGACCCGCAGCGCGCGGTCACCAAGTCGACCAACAGCGTCATCTGGCGTATCGGCGTCTTCTACCTCGGCTCGATCTTCGTCGTCATCTGCCTGCTCCCGTGGAACGACCCGTCGATCAAGGCGCAGGGCTCGTACGTCGCCGCCCTCGACTCCCTCGGCATCGCACACGCCGGCCAGATCATGAACTTCATCGTGCTGACCTCGGTGCTGTCCTGCCTCAACTCCGGCCTCTACACGGCCTCCCGCATGGCCTTCTCGCTCGGCGGCCGCGGTGACGCGCCGAAGGCGTTCGCCCGGACCACGTCCCGCGGTGTGCCGATGGCGGCGATCATCGCCTCCGTCGTCTTCGGGTTCGTCGCCGTGTTCTTCAACTACGCCTTCCCGGACACGGTCTTCCTCTTCCTGGTCAACTCCTCTGGCGCGGTCGCCCTGTTCGTGTGGTTGGTCATCTGCGCGTCCCAGCTGCGCCTGCGCCGGATCATCGAGCGCGAGTCGCCCGAGAAGCTCGTCGTGCGGATGTGGCTGTACCCGTATCTGACCTGGGCGACGATCGCCCTGATCGTCTTCGTCCTCGGCTACATGCTCACCGACACCGAGGGCGAGAGCAGCGGCCGTACGACCGTTCTGCTGTCCCTGCTGGTCGCGTTGGCGGTCGTGGCGGTGTCGGTGATCAAGGAGCGGGTGCGGGGCGGAAAGGGGGTCACGACCGCCGAGACGGACACCGACACGGACAAGGTGTCTGTGGGCTGAGGGAGTTCGCCGAAGCCGTTCACAGCACGACGAAGCTGTTCTTGACCTTGTCGTAGGTCTTCAGGGCCTGGGTCTCCACGCCCGGCTGGTACCAGGTGTTGATCTGGTACGACTTCCCGTCCTCGTCGAAACCGAGCAGCCGGGCGTGCCACGGGACGCCCTTGAGCGTGAACGTGTACTCCCAACTCACCGCCGGATACCCGCGGAACGTCGTCCTGTCGAGGCGGATCTTCCGGTAGCTCTGCCCCTGGTGGGCGCTCCGCTCCGAGGCCTCCCAGGTCTCCATCAGGTCACCGCGCGCGAGGGACGACTTGCCGACGAGCTCCTGGGTGCCGTCGGGGGACGTGTAGTGCACCTCGGCCCCCGTCTTCAGATCCCGCCGCCACCCGTCGGGCGTCGCCCACGCGAACCCGCCCGCCTCTCGATGCGTGCCCGGGGGCAGGGTCGGGGGGCGGGATGTGCCCTCGACTGTGGGGGACGGGGAGGCGGACGGAGACGGGGACGTGGCTGTGGGGGACGGGGAGGCGGACGGGTCGGTCGATGCTGAAGTGGACGAAGTACTGGACGAGCCACCGGAGTTCGCGAGGATCGTCCCGATGACCGCGCCTGCGACCACCACGGCCGCGGCGGCGATCAGTCCGGTACGGCGGCGGGTGCGGCGGGTCCCTTCGGGCCTGAACGGCTGGGCGGGGCCCGGGAGTTCACCACCGGGCGACGGGGCCGCGGAACGGGGCAGACGGGCGGGGTGGGGGCCCAGGGCGAGGCGCTGCGCAGCCCGGCGGGGCGAGCGGGCCGGCCGGGGGCCGCGAACGGGGTCGGGACCAAGGCCGGGGTGCGGTGGTGCCGGGCGCGGGGCCGGCGGGTGGGCCGGGAGGGGCACGGGCTTTCGCTCGGTCAACGCCGCGGCCTGTTCGGCGAGTTGAGCCTCTTCGCCGCGCTCGGCTTGTGCGGCGGGTTCAGCTTGTTCGGCGCGCTCACCCTGATCGGCGCGGTCGAGGGAGACGCCCGTCCTACGTGGCGCAGCGCGTCCGGAGTTGTTGGACGATGCCTCGGAGCTCAGCTCGGAGGCGGCTTCGGCAGCGGAGGCCGGTTCCTCTACGGCGGGACGCTGCGTCGGTATCGCGTCCTCGACGGGATGGGAGTCGGGGACGGGGTCAGGATCGTAGACCCGGGGATCGCGTGCCGCGCGAACAACTGACGGTTCCAGGAAGGCCGGGGTGGGCGACTCCTGATAGGCACCTGGCTCCTCCGTCAACTCCCCTTCCGCTGCACTGGGTTCCTCGGCCTCCGGCAGAGACGTCACCGGCACCAACGCCCGCTCCAGCTCATCCAAGCCCGGCCGGGCCGCAGGCTGCTTCCGCAGCAACGCCGCGAGGATGTCGCGCAACGGGCCCGCAGCGGAAGGGAGTTCAGGCTCCTCGTACAGAACCGCGTGCAAAGTGGCCAGTGTTGTGTCGCGGGAGAACGGTGAGCGGCCGCCGAGTGCCGCGCACAGTGTCGCGCCGAGGGACCAGATGTCCGAGGGCGGCCCCTGTGGATGGCCGGAGATCCGCTCGGGTGCCATGTAGTCGGGCGAGCCCACCAGCATGCCGACCACGGTCAGCGCCGTGGCGTCCTGGATCGCGGCGATGCCGAAGTCGGTGAGCACGACCCGCCGGCCGTGGCTCTCGACGAGCACGTTGCCGGGTTTGATGTCGCGGTGCAGGACGCCTCCCGCGTGCACCTGACGCAGGGCGGCCACCAGGCCGAGTCCGATACGGGCGGCCTCGCGCGGGCCGAGCGCGCCGTCGTCCGCAAGGATGCGTTCCAGGGAGCGCCCGGCGACCAACTCCATGACGATCCACAGGCGTTCGCCCTCGTCGACGACGTCGTAGACGCGCACGACGTTCGGGTGGTCGATGCGGGCCGTCGCTCTGGCCTCGCGCAGGGTGCGCTCGCGGCGGGTGCGGGTGTCCTCCGCGTCGAGGCCGTCGATGCGCATTTCCTTGACCGCGACCTGCCGGCCGAGCATTTCGTCGGCGGCTCGCCACACCCGCCCCATTCCCCCCTGGCCGATACTTTCGACCAGCCGATAGCGTCCGGTCACCAATAGCCCCGGAGCACCGCCGCTCCCCATGTTCCCCGAATTTCCCATATTCCCCGGCAATCCGCCGCACCCCCACAATGGTCACACTTCATGCCGTACCAGCATAGTGCGGAGAAATCTTGTGGTACCTCTTCAAGTACTGCGAATTCAGGCACGGTCGCAGGGAAATACAGGGGAACACAAGGGGGACGAACATGAGTTCTCGTCGCGCGACGGCCATGGCCACAGCCGTCACAGGATCGCTGCTCACGGCATCTTTCTCGGCGGTGATGATCCTTTCCTTCACCGCCTCGGCGGATGACCAGGGACCGGGGAGCAGCAAGGGCGGAAAGGCGATGGACGCGGCTCCGGCGGGAGTGAAACTGACCACGCTCCTGCCGGAGAAGATCTCGGTCGACAACGGTTCGAAAAAGACGGCGATCACCGCCACCGTGAAGAACGAGGGGACCAAGGAGAGCGGAGATCTCCATCTCCTGGTCGTCGGTTTCGACGGCCTCAAGGTCACGAATGTCCAGGGCTGTTCGGCGATCGGCGAAAAGGATCTGCCGCCCGGTTCGAACAGCGGATTCACGTGCTCCGTCGGCACTCTCGCCGCGGGCAGGTCGAAGTCGTACGCCGTCGACGCGACGTACGACCTGAGCAAGGCCGGGAAGATCTGTCTGCCGGTGATGTCCGCCGACGGCAAGAAGACCTTCTGGCAGCAGGGCCCGGTCCCGTTCGGCACGACGAACCCGTCGCCGAACGCCCCGGCCACCCCGTTGCTGCTCGGCACCGACAACAAGCCGGTGGCACCGGGCGGCGACACGCTGCCCAAGACGGGGGTCGGCGACGACGTCCTGCCCCTGGGCGCGGCCGGCGCGGCGTTGATCGCGGCGGGTGCTGCGGGCCTGTACTGGTCCCAACGACGGCCGGGGCAGCGCCCGTCGGAAAGCTAGGGCAGGGGGGAGGGCCGGGTAGCGGGAGCACTCGGCCCTCCCCGTTGACTCCCCCGTTCACTCCCCCGTTCACTCTCACTCTCGCCGGAAAGCCTGACGGCACATGTCAGGTAATGCGGTCAGTATGACCCCATGAACCACACACAGCCGCTCACCTTTCGCCCCACCGACCCCGGCTACGAGGAGGAACTCGCCGGTTTCCAGACCGGGTTCACCCAGCGCCCCGCCGTGATCCACGGCGCGCGCTCGGCCGACGACGTGCTCGCCGCCGTACGGTACGCGGCCGCCGAGAACCTGCCGGTCGGCGTCCAGGCCACCGGGCACGGGCTGCCGGGTGGCTCGGAGGGCGGGGTGCTGATCACGACGAAGCGGATGGACGGGGTGAGTATCGCCCCCTCGGCCCGCACCGTCCGCGTCCAGGCTGGCGTGCGCTGGGGGCAGGTCGTGGCCGCCGCCGAACCCCACGGCCTCGCTCCCCTCAACGGGTCCGCGCCGAGCGTGGGTGCCGTGTCGTACACGCTGAGCGGTGGACTCGGCATCCTGGCAAGGGAGTTCGGATACGCGGCCGATCACGTCCGCTCGCTCGACGTCGTCACCGCCGATGGCCGACTCCGCCGGGTGACAAGGGAGTCGGAGCCCGACCTGTACTGGGCACTGCTCGGCGCCGGTCATGCCTTCGGTGTCGTCACGGAGTTGGAGATCGGTCTCGCCCCCGTGCGGAGGCTCTACGGCGGTTCGCTCGCCTTCGACGGGCGGGAGGTCGATCCGACGGCCCTGCTGCGGGCGTACGAGGAGTGGACGCGGACCGTACCGGACGAGCTGACCTCGTCCTTCGCCGCCGTACCGTACCCGGACATCCCGGCGCTGCCGCCGCATCTGCGCGGGCGCTACGTGCTCTCCGTGCGCGTCGCCTACACCGGCACGGGTGACGAGGGTGCCCAACTCGTCGCGCCGCTACGGGAGTTCGGGCCGGTGCTCGCGGACTCGTTGCGGGAGATGCCGTACTCCGAGAGTCACACGATCCACAGTGATCCGCCCGCACCGCACGCGTACTACGGGGACAGCGCGGTGGTGAGCGAGCTGGATGTGGCGCGGGTGGGCGAGGTGTTGTCGCTCGCAGGGCCGGACGCGGCCGACATGTGTGTCGTCCAGGTCAATCATCTCGGCGGGGCGCTGGCAAAGGCCGCGCCGAACTCGGTGCCGTATCGCGAAGGGCGCTTCCTGGTAAGGATGTTGGCGGTCGGGGAGCGGGAGGCGGCCCGTGCGCAACTGGACCCCGCCTTCGCGCTGCTCGCGCCCGTGACGCTCGGGCGGGCGGTCACCTTCGCGTTCGGGGCCGGTGATCGGAGCGAGGGGCTGTACGACGCGCAGACGCGGAAGAGGCTCGCCGAACTCACGTCGCGCTACGACCCGGCGAACCTCTTCCGCGGGAACTGGCTTGTCAGCTCTGCTTGTTGACGAACTTCCAGGCGGTCGGCGTCGCGCCCATCGCGAGGGCCGCCTTCAGGGCGTCGCCGATGAGGAACGGGGTGAGGCCCGCGGCGAGCGCGGCGCTCGTCGAGAGGTCGAGGCTCAGCGCCAGGTACGGGACGCCGATCGCGTAGATGATCGCCTCGCCGAGCAGCATCGTGCCGGCCATGCGGAGCACCGAGCGGTCGGCGCCGCGGCGGGCCAGGGAGCCGACGGCGGCGGAGGCGAGCAGCATGCCGACGATGTAGCCGAACGAGGCGCCGCCCCCGGAGGTGCCCTCCGCGAACCACGGCACGCCGGCGAGGCCGAGCAGCGCGTACAGGGCGAGCGAGAGGAAGCCGCGGCCGGCGCCGAGGGACGTGCCGACGAGCAGCGCGGCGAAGGTCTGGCCGGTGACCGGGACCGAGGAGCCCGGCACGGGCACGGCGAGCTGGGCGGCGAGGCCGGTGAGCGCGGCGCCGCCGAGCACGAGGGCGATGTCCCGGACGCGGGAGGCGGGCAGCAGGTCGGCGAGGACCTGGCCCGGGCGGGCGGTGGCGACGGCGGTACTCAAGGGGGACTCCGCAGGTTGACGGGGGTACAAGGGGACCTTGTGACGCTATCCCGGGGCCCTCGGTCCGATCACCGTCAGCGTTCGACAAAGGGTTCGTCGGGGACTTGGTGGGCTCCGGACAAAGGATGCCCGTTACACGCGCCTCGGCGTGATGCCGGTCACGCGGACCTCGTGCCGTCTCGCACACCGGCACCGTCGCCGTCTCGCACACCGGCACCCGTGCCGTCTCGCACACCGGTCACCGTCTGGGCAGCCGTGGGCCGTTTTGCTAGCTTCGACCGCATGGTTGCCCAGGCCCGGAACTTCGCGTCGCGTCGCTATGTCGACCTGCGACGCCAGGCCGCGGCGACCTGTTACCGCCCCTGAGGCGGGCGGAGCGGATCCGGTGCGCCTCGACGTCTGGCACAAGACGACGGCGCACTGTCGGACCCGTTCCCGAGGAAGCTCCCCATGCCCCGTACCGCGGCACCCCTTCTCGCCTCCCACTCCCCCAACTCCCCCGTTCCGCGCGCCGCCGACAGTGACCGGCGGCGCACCAACGCGAGCGTCATCCTGCGCTCGGTGCTGGAACACGGCCCGGTGGCCCGCTCCACCATCTCGCGGCTGACCGGGCTGTCCCCGGCGTCGGTCACCGACTACTGCGCCCGCTTCACCGAACTCGGGCTGATACGGGAGTCCGCCACACCCCAGCGCTCGAAGGGTGTGGGCCGACCCCATGTGCCAGTCGACCTGGACGCGTCACGGTTCATTGTGGGCGGAGTCCATGTGGCGGTGCCCTATACGACGGTCGCCCTGCTCGATCTGCGCGGGCGGGTGGTGGCCGAGCGGCGGATCGGGCACGACGGCACCCACCCGTCTCTAGTGCTGGCGCGGGCCGCCGCAGGGCTGGACACGCTGCTGACGGAGGCGGCCGGGGCCACCCCGCTGGGTGTCGGGGTCGCCGCCGGCGGCTGGGTCGACCGGGACTCCGGAACCATCGTCGACCATCCGCTGCTGGGCTGGCGGGACGTGCCGGTACGCGAACTGCTCGGCGCCCGCACCGGGTTGCCGGTCCATGTGGACGGCCACGCAAGGGCGTTGGTCAACGGCGAGCGGCTCTTCGGGCGGGCCCGCGGCAGCCGTAGCGTGCTGCATCTCTTCGTCGGCAACGTGGTCGACGCGGCCTTCGCCACCAACGACGAGGTGCACCACGGGCCGCGCTCGCAGGCCGGGGCGATCGCCCATCTGCCGTTGCGCGGCGGCACGGAACCGTGCGACTGCGGACGCGTCGGCTGCCTCCAGGTCGAGCTGAGCGAACGGACGTTGTGCAGGCGAGCCCGGGAGGCGGGGATCGTCGACGGGGTGAACCCGACCCACGTCGTGACCGCGGCCGAGCGCGGAAACCCGGTCGCCATAAGGCTGTTGACGCAGCGGGCGCGGATGGTGGGGCGGGCGGTCGGGCTGCTGCTCGACATCCTCAACCCCGAGACGGTGGTCGTCACCGAGCTGGGTGTCATACGGCGGGAGGACTGCCTGCGCGCGCTGCGCGAGGAGGTCGGGGACGCGCGGGCGTCGGCTGTCGTGCCGACGAGTTTTCCGGATTCCGTGCTGGCGGTGGCGGGCGGTTCGGTGATGCTGGATGTGCTGTACCGGGATCCGTTGGGCGTGTGACCCAGTGTGTGACCGAGCGTTCCACCGGGGCGTATTTAATTCAGAAACTCGGAATGTTGACAGGGGGCTCGCATGACCGGGAACATCCTGGTCATGAGCCTGCAGATGAGTTGTCGCACTTCTTGTTGCTGACCCGTTGACGCGCCCCGGGCGCCGGTCTCATCCTGCCTGAATTTCTTTCTCCGGACTGGTCCGTCTTTCCCCGTCCGTGAATTCCGCGTGCCTTCCCGCGTTCCCGCGACTTTTGATCAGGGAGTCCTTCCATGCCTCATTCCCGTGCGCCCGGCGTCGACCGGCGGCTCTTCCTCACCTCCGTGCTCGGTGCCGCAGCGGGCATCGCCGGCCTCAGCGGCTGTGCCACGAGCAGTGCCGCGGCCGCCAAGTCGGGGGCCGGCCTGTCCGCCCCGCTCGCCGAGAAGGTCCCGTCCGGCACGAGCCTGAAGATCTCCTCGTACCTGAACACCCAGCAGCTCCAGTTCAAGCTGGCGAAACTGCCCAAGTTGCCGTTCACCGTGTCGAGTTGGGTGAACATCGGCGCCGGTCCCGATGTCATCAACGCGTTCCGCGCCAAGTCCCTGGACCTCGCCAACAACGCGGGCATCCCGCCGATCCAGGCCCACTACCAGGGCTACGACGCGAAGATCGTCGCGATCGACGTCACCCGCAAGCCCAACTACCTCTTCGCCACCAAGCCCGGCAGCGACATCCGCACGGTCGCCGACTTCAAGGGCAAGAAGCTGGCGTTCTCGCAGGGCCAGGCCCAAGGCGTCGTACTGCTGCGGGCGTTGAAGGAAGCCGGGCTGAAGTACGACGAGGTGAGACTGGTCCCGCTGACCAGCAACCAGTTCTTCACGGCCCTCCAGTCGGGCCAGGTCGACATCGCCCCGCTCGCCAACAGCCAGGCACCGGCGTACCTCAAGCAGTACGAGGCGAAGGGCGCCCGCGCGATCACGACCGATGTCGTAGACCTGCTCAATCTGTTGTGGGCGCCGTCCGCCGTGCTGGCGGACCCGGCGAAGGCGGCCGCGATCGCCGCGTACATCCCGCAGTGGGCGCAGGGTCAGGTCTGGCAGTACGAGCACCCGGACGCCTGGAACGAGGAGTTCTACGCCAAGACGCAGAACCTGACGCTCGCGCAGGCCGAGTCGGTGACCGCGCTCGCCAACAAGCCCTTGTTCCCACCGAGTTGGGACGAGGCCGTGAAGTGGGAGCAGGAGACCGCCGATCTGCTCGCGGAGGGCGGCTTCGTGAAGGAGTTCACGGTGGACTCGCTCTTCGACCGGCGCTTCGAGGGGATCGCGGCGAAGGCCGTGGCGGCGGAGTACCGGAGGTGACCGCCGTGACGACGTCCACGTCCCGGACCGCGGACACGTCCGCCGCAACCTCCGTACCGGTGACCGCAGTTGAGGGGAGCACGGCCGTACGGAGGAGGAAGCGGCGGCGCGGGCTCGCCCCCGGCAAACGGCTGCCCGCCTCTCGGGTCGTAGGCCCCGTCCTCTTCTTCGCCCTCTGGGCCGTCGCCTCCGCCACCGGGCAGTTGGACCCCGCCGCGATCCCCGCGCCCTGGACGGTGTTGCGGACCGCCGGCCGGCTGTGGACGTCCGGCACGCTGCCCACGGACATGCTGACCTCGCTGGAACGCGCCGCCTACGGCTTCGCGCTCGGCCTCACCGCCGGTGTCGTCCTCGCCCTGGCCGCCGGGCTGAGCCGGATCGGCGAGGCGCTGATCGACGGGACCGTGCAGCTCAACCGGGCGATCCCGACCCTCGGCCTCATCCCGCTGTTCATCCTCTGGCTGGGCATCGGCGAGACCTTCAAGATCGCCATCATCGCGATCGTCGTCTACATCCCGATCTACCTCAACCTGCACGCCGCGCTGTCCGGCATCGACCACCGCTACGTCGAACTGGCCGAGGTCCAGGGCCTGTCGAGGCTCCAGTTCGTCCGCCAGATCGTCATCCCCGGCGCCCTGCCCGGCTTCTTCGTGGGCCTGCGCCTCGGGGTGACCGGCTCCTGGCTGAGCCTGGTGGTCCTGGAGCAGATCAACGCCACCAGCGGCCTCGGTTACATGATGTTCCAGGCCCAGAACTACGGCCAGTCGGACGTCATCCTCGTCGGCCTGCTGATCTACGGCGTGTTCGGTCTGATCTCCGACAGCGCGGTCCGTCTCGTCGAACGGAGGGTGCTGTCATGGCGCCGCACACTCAGCAGCTGACCACCGCGACCGCCGTCCCTGTAGTTCCCGCGGTTCAACTCCGGGGGCTTACGCGGTCGTTCGACGGGCGTACGGTCCTCGACCACATCGATCTCGATCTGCCGGCCGGGCAGTTCACCGCGCTGCTCGGGCACAGCGGTTCCGGCAAGAGCACGTTGCTGCGGGCCATCGCGGGGCTCGACCACGAGGTCGTCGGGAGTGGTCAACTCGCCGCCCCTGAACGGGTGTCGGTGGTGTTCCAGGACTCCCGGTTGCTGCCGTGGCGGCGGGTTCTCGACAACGTGCTGCTGGGAACGGAGGGCAAGGAAGCCGCCGCGAAGGGGCGCGAGGCCCTGGCCGAGGTGGGGCTCGCCGGGCGGGAGCGTGCCTGGCCGAACGAGTTGTCCGGGGGTGAGGCGCAGCGGGCGGCGTTGGCCCGTTCACTTGTCCGTGAGCCTGAACTGCTGTTGGCGGATGAGCCGTTCGGGGCACTGGACGCTCTGACTCGCATCCGGATGCACGTGCTGCTCCGTGAGTTGTGGGAGCGGCATCGGCCCTCGGTGCTGCTGGTCACGCATGACGTGGATGAGGCGATCGTGCTTGCGGATCGGGTGCTGGTGCTGGAGGAGGGGCGGATCGGGCTGGACCTGGTGATCGACCCCGAGGTGCCGCGTGCGGAGTATCGGGAGCGGTTGCTGGCGGCGCTCGGTGTGACGTCGGATTCCCGGTGAGCGTCCGCTGGTTGGTGAACGTCGGCTGCTCGTGCCGTCGTCTGGGGGCTGCGCCCCCAGACCCCCATCGGCCCTGAAGGGGCCTCGTCCTCAAACGCCGGACGGGCTGAAGTTACGCACCCGGAACTCCCACCTAAGGAACCTGGCATGCCCCGCCAACTCCACCTGAACGCCTTCCTCATGAACACCGGTCACCACGAGGCCTCCTGGCGCCTCCCGGAGAGCAACCCCTACGCCCACGTCGAGCTGGACCACTACACACACCTCGCCCGCACAGCCGAACGCGGCACCTTCGACTCCCTCTTCCTCGCCGACGGACCCCAGTTGTGGAGCAACCTCGCCCAACGCCCCGCCGGCGCCCTGGAACCGCTCACTCTCCTCACCGCGCTGGCGACGGCCACCGAGCACATCGGCCTCATCGCCACCGCGTCCACGTCGTACAACTCCCCCTACAACCTGGCCCGCAAGTTCGCCTCGCTCGACATCATCAGCGGCGGCAGGGCGGGGTGGAACATCGTCACCACCGCCGGTGCCGAGGCCGCCCGGAACTTCGGTCTGGAGCACGAGCCCGCGCACGCCGAACGGTACGCGCGGGCCGCCGAGTTCCTCGATGTGGCCCTGAAGCTCTGGGACAGCTGGGAGGACGACGCGATCGTCGCCGACAAGGCGGCCGGTGTGTGGGGCGACGACGCGAAGATCCACCCGCCGCGTCACCAGGGAACGTACTTCAGTGTCGCGGGCGCCCTCAACGTCCCCCGCTCACCGCAGGGTTACCCCCTACTCGTGCAGGCGGGTTCGAGCGAGGACGGCAAGGCGTTCGCGGCGCGGTACGCGGAGGCGGTGTTCACCGCCCAGCAGACCCTGGCCGACGCACAGGCCTTCTACAAGGACCTCAAGTCCCGTACGGCGGCGGCCGGTAGGGACCCCGAGCACATCGAGGTGCTGCCCGGCATCGTCCCGGTCCTCGGTTCGACGGAGGCCGAGGCGCGGGCCAACGAACGACTCCTGGAGGACCACATCGTGTACACGCACGGCGTGGACCGCTTGGAGCGACTCCTCCAACTACCCCCTGACACCCTGGAGTTGGACGCCCCGCTCCCCGCCGATCTGCCTCCCGAGGACTCCATCGAGGGCGCGAAGAGCCGCTACACGCTCGTCGTCGAACTGGCCCGCCGCGACCGGCTGACCGTACGGCAGCTCATCGGCCGGCTCGGTGGCGGGCGCGGGCATCTCACCTTCGCCGGTACGCCGGAGCAGGTCGCCGACGCGATCGAGTCGTGGTTCACGCAGGGCGCCGCCGACGGCTTCAACATCATGCCCGCGGTCCTGCCCTCCGGCCTGGACGCCTTCGTCGACCACGTCGTCCCGCTCCTCCGCACCCGCGGCCTCCTCCGCACGGAATACGGCCCGCGCACCACCCTCCGGGAGCGCTACGGCCTCCCCCGCCCCACTAACCAGTACGCCCAACCCGCCCTCGTCTGAAAGGACTTCACCATGTCCATCGAGATCCAGAAGGTCACCGCGAACATCGGCGCCCGCGTGTCGGGCGTGGACATCAACAAGCCGCTGGACGCCGAGCAGGTGACGGCGATCCGTGAGGCCCTCAACGTCCACAAGGCCCTGGTCTTCGACGACGTCCACCTCGACGACGAGGGCCAGGAGGCCTTCGCCCGCCACTTCGGTGACCTCACCACCGCGCACCCCACCGTGCCCGCGGTCGACGGCGCCCCGAACGTCCTGCCCGTCGACAGCGAGCGCGGTCGCGCCAACCACTGGCACACGGACGTGACCTTCGTCCTCAACCCGCCCCAGGCCAGCACCCTGCGCAGCATCACGATCCCGCCGTACGGCGGCGAGACCCTGATAGCCAGCTCGGCGGCGGCCTACCGCGACCTGCCCGAGCCGCTGCGCGTCCTGGCGGACACCCTCTGGGCGGAGCACACCAACGACTACGACTACGCCGTACCGGAGGAGTCGATCGACGACGAAAAGGCGGCCCAGCGCGCCCAGTTCACGTCGATCAAGTTCCGTACGGTCCACCCGGTCGTCCGCGTCCACCCGCTGACCGGTGAACGCGGCCTGTTCATCGGGGGGTTCGCGCAGCGGATCGTCGGCCTGTCGGCGGGCGAGTCCCGCAAGATCCTGGACCTCCTCCAGGCGTACGTCACCCGCCCCGAGAACATCCTGCGCTGGCGCTGGTCCCCCAACCAGCTCGTCCTCTTCGACAACCGCATCACCCAGCACTACGCCATCGACAACTACGACGACCAGCCCCGCCGCCTCAACCGCGTCACCGTCGCCGGCGACATCCCGACCGGCATCGAGGGCAAGGAGAGCTACTCGATCGAGGGGGACGCGTCGCACTACACGTCGGTGGCGGAGTAGCCACACAGAGCCTTCTCGCTGATAGGTTGTAGTTGCAACCTATGTGCAACAAGGCTCGAAGGGGATCGATCCGCCATGCCCGTCTACACGCTGCCCGACCTGCCCTACGACTACTCCGCGCTCGCCCCCGTGATCAGCCCCGAGATCATCGAGCTGCACCACGACAAGCACCACGCGGCGTACGTCAAGGGAGCCAACGACTCGCTGGAGCAGTTGGCGGAGGCACGCGACAAGGAGCGGTGGGGGTCGGTCAACGGCCTGGAGAAGAACCTGGCGTTCCATCTCTCCGGCCATATCCTGCACAGCGTCTACTGGCACAACATGACGGGCGACGGCGGCGGCGAACCGCTGGCCGCGGATGGCGTCGGCGGCCTCGCCGACGCCATCACCGACTCCTTCGGCTCCTTCGCCGGCTTCAAGGCCCAGCTCACCAAGGCCGCCGCGACGACGCAGGGTTCGGGCTGGGGAGTCCTCGCCTACGAGCCGTTGAGCGGCCGGCTGATCGTCGAGCAGGTCTACGACCACCAGGGCAACGTCGGCCAGGGCTCGACCCCCCTCCTCGTCTTCGACGCCTGGGAGCACGCCTTCTACCTCCAGTACCGGAACCAGAAGGTCGACTTCATCGACGCGATGTGGGCGGTCGTCAACTGGCAGGACGTGGCGAGGCGTTACGAGGCGGCGAGGTCCCGCCGGACGATCATCCCCGGGTAGGAAGCGTCCCGCCTCGTGATCGTCTTCTCACCCTTCACGCGGGCGGGCGAATGGAGCGGAAGGCCCCCGCGAGGACGTGACTCGCGGGGGTTTTCCCCCTTCACCGGGTCGACCGATCGGTGGACGGCAAGTTCAACCGAGCACCTCTGTCCGGCGGCTGTGCCCGCCGGTCAGGCTTTTGGGCATGAACTCACTCACTGTGCGGATGGCTCGCTGGAGCGCGCGGCACCCCTGGCGGGCGATCGTCGGCTGGCTGGTGTTCGTCGTGCTGTGTCTGGCGATCGGCGGCGCCGTCGGGCTCAACAGCGCGAAGACAGCGGACTACCGGGTCGGCGAGGCCGGCCGGGCGGAGGCCATGGCGGCCGAGGGGCAGTTGGAACGCAGGTCCACGGAACAGGTGTTGATCTCCGCCCGGTCGGGTGCCCTCGACCGACCTGCCGCCGAGGCCGCCGCGAAGGATCTCACCGGGCGGATGAAGGCGCTGCCCGAGGTCGCCGGCGTGGCCGACCCGCTGCTGTCCGACGACCGGCGGATCCTGCTGGTCCAGATCACGCTCCAGGGCGAGGAGCGGGACGCGAAGGACAAGGTCGACGCGCTGGTCGCGCAGACCGAGGCCGTCCGGAAAGCCCATCCCGGACTGCTGCTCCAGGAGACCGGAAGTCCCTCCATCAGCAAGGGAGTCGAGAAGCAGCGCGGGGCCGACCTGGCGCTCTCGGAGAAGATCACGCTGCCGGTCACCCTGCTCACGCTGCTGGTCGTGTTCGGCTCGGTCACCATGGCCGCGGTGCCGCTGCTGCTGGCCCTTTCGTCGATCGCGGCGGCCGTCGGGCTCTCGATGGTGGTCTCGCATCTCTCCCCGGACGCCGGGGTCGGCACGAACGTCATCCTGATGATCGGCCTCGCGGTCGGCGTCGACTACACGCTCTTCTATCTCAAGCGGGAGCGCGAGGAACGGGCCCGCGGCGGCGGGAAGTTGAGTTCCGAGGCACTGGTCGAGCTGGCCGCGGCGACCTCCGGGCGGGCCGTCATGGTCTCCGGGCTCGCGGTCGTCGCCTCCACCGCCACGCTGTACCTCGCCTCCGACGTGATCTTCTCCTCGCTCGCCACCGGCACCCTCGTGGTCGTCCTGGTCGCGATGGCCAGCTCCCTGACGGCGCTGCCCGCGCTGCTGACCGTGCTCGGTCGGCGTACCGAACGCCGCGCCCGGCGCCGCGCGGAACTCGGCAGGCCCGTCCGGCGGATCCACAGCGAGAGCGGCGGCCGGGTCTGGACCGCACTGCTGCGGCCCGCCGCCCGGCATCCCCTCGTCACCCTCTGCGTCTCGGTCCTCGCCCTGCTCGCCCTCGTCGTCCCGCTGGCCGGCCTGCACATCACGGAGATGAGCCGCGACACACACTCCCGCGACATCCCCGCGATGCGGGTGTACGACCGGCTCAACGAGGCGTTCCCCGCACAGCGCGTCACCCACCAGGTCGTCGTACGCGCCGACGCCCCGCATGCCGCCGAGGTCACCGGAGCCCTGCGCGACCTGGCCGAACTCACCGGCGCGGACCCGCTGTTCACCGGCACACCCCGGCTCCGCACCTCCGCCGACCACCGGATCAGCACCCTCGAACTGAACGTGCCGTACCTCGGCGACTCCGACCAGGCCCACGCCTCCCTCGACCACCTGCGCGACGACTACCTCCCCGCCACCCTCGGCCGGATCGACGGCGCCGAGTACGGCGTGAGCGGCGACGTCGCCCGCTACGCCGACTATCCGGCCCACCAGAACGGCAAACTCCCGCTCGTCCTGGGGGCGTTGCTGCTGGTGACCTTCCTGATGACGCTCTACGCGTTCCGCTCGGTGGTGCTCGGCCTGATCGGTGTCGTACTGAACCTGCTGTCCGCGGCGGCGGCCCTCGGGGTGCTCGTGCTGGTCTTCCAGGGGACGTGGGCCGAGGGGCTGCTGGACTTCCGTTCCACCGGGTCGATCGGGTCGCGGGTACCGCTGTTCCTGTTCGTGATCCTCTTCGGACTCTCCATGGACTACCAGGTGTTCGTGGTCAGCCGGATCAGGGAGGCGGTGCTCGCGGGCACCCCCACTCGGCAGGCGGTGCTCGACGGGATCCGCCGGTCGGCGAGCGTGGTGACCAGTGCCGCGGTCGTGATGACGACCGTGTTCGTGAGCTTCGTCTTCCTGCACATCATCGAGATGAAACAGATCGGATTCGTGCTCGCGGCGGCCGTCCTGCTGGACGCGTTCGTCGTCCGCATCCTGATCCTGCCGTCGGCGATGCTGCTGCTCGGCGAGCGGAGCTGGTGGCCGGTCCGGCCGCGGGGAGGGACGACGGCCCCGCGGGCCCACCGCACCCCCGACCAGCCGGTGGTCGACGTACGTTGATCGGTATGACTGCTCTCGCCGGACCCTCCGCCGACACCTTCTGGGCCCTCTCACTGCGCCGGTGGAACGCGGTGTGCTGGGTGCTCTTCGCCGCGATGGCCGTCGGAATCGTCATGATGGGGCTGCCCGGCGAGGGCATGTACCAGGCGCTGGGACTGCTCGGCTGCGTGGTGCTGAGCTACGCGCTCCTCGACCGCTTCCCCGACAACCGCTTCGTCCGGCCGCACGTCTACCTCACCGTGCTGGTGCTGGCAATCGGCGGGCTGGCGTATCTGCGGACCAGCTATGCGGCGCTGTTCATGGTGACCCTGCCGCACTACTGGATGTTCGGGCGTACCCCGAGGGCGTCGATGGGGTTCCTCGGACTCGCCACCGCCACCACCCTGCTGGGGAGTTGGCTCCAGCAGGGCTGGTCGGCGGAGTTCCTCGGCGAGACGGCCGTGTCCACCCTGATCGTCGTCGCCGTAGGCGTCCTGATCGGACTGTGGGCGCACTCGGTGGTCGAGCAGAGCACCGAACGGGCGCGTCTCATCGAGGAGTTGGAGCAGACACAGGCCCGGCTGTCCGAGGCGCACCAGCGGCAGGGCGCGGCCGACGAGCGGGAGCGACTGGCGCGCGAGATCCACGACACGCTCGCACAGGGCTTCGCCTCGATCGTCGTCCTCGCGGAAGCGGCCCGCGCCGGAATCACCGCCGATCCGGCGCGCAGCGCCCAGCAACTGCGGTCGATCGAGTCCACCGCGCGGGAAAACCTCGCCGAGGCACGGGAGTTGGTCGGCTCGGGGCAGCGGCCGGAACAGGCGGCGGCCGGATCGGTGGCACAGACACTGCGCCGCATCCTGGACCGATTCGTGGAGGACACCGGGCTCACCGTGGACACGACGCTGGCGGACCTCGGCTGCGACCAGCAGACCCGGATCGCGCTGCTGCGCTGCACCCAGGAGTCACTGGCCAATGTGCGCAAGCACGCTCACGCGTCCACGGTCGGGGTGGTGCTGGCCCGGCGGCCCTACGGGGTGGAGCTGGAGATCACCGACGACGGAACCGGGTTCGTGGTCGGGGACTCGGCCGGCTTCGGGCTCGACGGGATGCGCAAACGCCTGGCCGAGCTGGGTGGACGGTTGACGGTCACCAGCTCGGTCGGGGACGGGACGAGAGTCCTGGCGACGATTCCCCTGGAGATTCCCGGGGACCTGGAGGGAGCGGCATGAGCACGAGCCAGGCGGGACTCCGCATCGTCGTGGTCGACGACCACGCCGTGATGCGGGCCGGAGTGGTCGCGCTGCTCACCGGCGAGGACGGCATCGAGATCGTCGGCGAGGCGGGCGACGGCCGCGCGGCCCTCGAACTCGTGGAGCGCCACGACCCGGACGTGGCGCTCGTCGATCTGCGGATGCCGGTCCTGGACGGAGTCAGGACGACGACCGAGATCGTCGCCCGCCACCCACGCACCCGGGTCCTGATCCTCACGACGTACGACACCGACGCGGAGATCGAGCGCGGCGTGGAGGCGGGCGCCATCGGCTATCTGCTCAAGGACACCACGCGCGAGCAACTGGTCGACGCGATCCGCGCGGCGGCACGCGGCGAGACGGTGCTCGCACCCCGGGTCGCGGAGAAGCTGGTCGCCCGGATGCGGCGCCCGACGCAGGACCCGCTGACCGTCCGCGAGACGGAGGTTCTCGGCGCGGTGGCCGACGGCCTCACCAACGCCGAGATCGGCCGGCGCCTCGTCATCACGGAGGCCACGGTCAAGACCCATCTACTGCGCCTCTTCGCCAAGTTGGACGTGAACGACCGGACCCGGGCCGTGGTGGTGGCGATGGAGCGTGGGTTGCTGCGGCGGCCGTAGCGGCTGCCGTGCTACGGCTCGCAGGGCACGTTCAGCGAGAGGAGCGCGGTGGTGCGCGCGTCGACCCGGAGTTCACTCACCGCCGCGTTCCGCAACCGCGGGAACACCCGCCGGTACTCGCCGAGCGGAATCCCCAGCAACCGGCACAGCACCAGTCGGAGCAGGGTGTTGTGGGCCACGATCAGGACGCGTTGGTCGGGGTGGGCGGCCGCGATGCCGTGCAGGGCGGTGGTGCCTCGTTCGGCGGCGGTCAGGGGGTCCTCGGACTCGGGGAACGCGTGCGCCACCGGGTCGGACCGGAAGGCCTCCGCCGCCCCGGGGTTCTCCGCCGCGAACTCCGCGAGGGTACGGCCCTCCACCACGCCGAAGTCGCATTCGCGCAGGGCCGGTTCGGTGTGGGGGGTGAGGTTCAGGGCGCGGGCGGCGGGGGCTGCCGTGAGGACCGCTCGGGACAAGGGGGACGTCCAGATCGCGTCTACCGGGTGGGCTGCCGCCCAGTGGCCGAGGGCTTCCGCCTGGGCGACGCCCGTGTCCGTCAGGGCGACGTCGCTGATGCCGGCGTAGCGGTTCTCGGCGTGCCAGGTGGTCTGGCCGTGGCGGGCGAGGAGGAGGGTGGTGGTGCTCATGAGTCGATCGTGTCCTCGTTCAGGCGGGTGCGGGTGTGGGTCGCGAGCGGGGTCGGCAGCCAGCCTCGGGTCTCCAGTTCGTCCACCAGGCGAGCGTACGGTTCGATGAAGCGGGCCGTGTGGGACGCGCGGGGTTCGAGGACCGTGCGGATGCGGACCATCCGGTCGGCCACATCCGACAGAGCGATGCCGCCCGTCCCCGTTCCGTACGCCGCCAACACCGCCATTCCCAGCGCCGGTTCGATCTGTTCCGGTACTCGGGCCGGGCGGGCGAGGATGTCGGCTCGGAGCTGGTTCCAGTACGCGCTGCGGGCCGCGCCGCCCGTGAAGGTGAGGGGGCCGTCTATCGGGGCGCCGAGGTAGTGCAGGTAGTCCAGGCACAGGCGCTCGGTGAACGCCACGCCCTGCAATACCCCCGCCCAGCCGTCCGCTTCCGAGGCCGGCTTGCCCAGCGTGAACGCCGTGGCCTGCGGGGCGACGAAGGGGAAGCGTTCGCCGGGCGAGGAGAGCGGGTACGTCAGGGCGCCCGACGGTTCGTACTCGGCCGCCCGGATGTCCATCTCCGACGGGTCCGGCCCCACCGGCAGCGCCCCCGCGCCCACACTCGACGCCCCGCCCGGTAGCCAACTCCCGTCCGGCGCGCGGTGGTTGTAGACCACCCCGGCGTCGTCCCGGACGGGGCTCGCGGATGCCCCCTTGAGGACCAGGGTGGTGCCCAGTACCGAGTTCCACGCGCCGGAGCGCAACGCCCCCGACGCGATCTGAGCCGCGCAGCCATCCGTCATCCCCGCGATGACCGGGGTACCGGCGGGAATGCCGGTCGCCTCCGCGGCGGTCCGGCAGACCTCGCCCAGCCGGGTGCCGGGGCGGACCACCTTTGGCAACACCTCGCCCAAGTGGGCCAGTTGGGGCGGCCAGGCCTCGCGCTCCGCGTCGTAGCCCGTCTTGAGGGCGTGACTGGAGTCGGTCGGGATCACCTCTCCCGTCAACTTCGCGGTGATCACGTCGGGTTGGTGCGTCACTCGTCCGGGACCGTATGCATCCAGCAGCCACAACGCCTTCGGCAGCGCCCAGCTCGTCTGCATCCCGACCCGCGCCGCCTCCTCCACCGCACGCCCGTCGTCGTACATCAACCCCCGTGTGAGCGGGCGGCCTTGGGCATCCGTCAGCAGGACCGTCCCGGAGGTGCCGCACACCGCGAGGCCGCCGATCGACCCTCGTCCCCTCAGCGAGGGGATCGCGGCTCGGGACGCCGTACACACCGCCTCCCACCACTCCCCCGGGTCCTGTTCGTGCCGTACGCCGTCCCGGTGGTTGGTCAGCGGGGCGGTGCCCGCGCCCAGGACCGTGCCGTCGGCCGTGACCAGCAGTGCGCGGACGCTCTGCGTGCCCAGGTCGATCCCCAGCCACGCTTCCGCTTCGCACTCGAACATCATCCGGACCTCCCTCAGGGGTTACGCATTCGGCGTTCCCCGTTCATCGTGGCGGAGAGGGAGGGAGCCCCACGATGACCGAGACCCTGCGTGTCGTCGCCGCCGGTGACCATTTCGTACTGCCTTCGCTGATCACGGCGGCCGTCGCCGAGGAACTGCGCGAACACCCTTTCACCGTGAGCGAGTTGACGCTCGGCTGGCCCTTGGAACCCTTCGGGGCCGTTGCCGAGGTGGAGGAAGCCAGCGATGCCGAGGACGAGGTGATCGACGCCCTGCGGGGCAGCGGCGGCCAGGTGCTGGTCACCCAGATGGGCCCGGTCACGGAGCGCGTGCTGGACGCCTGCCCGGATCTGCGGCTGGTCGTCGTGTGCCGGGGCGGTCCCGTCAACGTCAACCTGGACGCGGCGAAGACCCACGACGTACGGGTGTGCTTCGCGCCCGGGCGCAACGCCGCCGCGACCGCCGAGTTCACCGTCGGAATGATGCTGGCCGCCCTGCGTCGCATCCCGCAGGCTCATGAACTCCTCGCGGGGCAGGGGAGTTGGGAGGCCGGGGCCGCCTACTACACGTACGAGCACAGCGGGTTGGAGCTGGAGGATCTGCCGGTCGGGCTCGTCGGGTACGGGGCGGTCGGCAGCCGGGTCGCACGGGTGCTCTGCGCCTTCGGGGCGCGCGTGATGGTGTACGACCCGTATGTGCACGGCGAGATCCACGGGCTGCGCGTCGGGGGGCTGGACGAGCTGCTCCATCGGTCCCAAGTCATCACGCTGCACACCCGGTTGACCCCCGAGACACGTGGTCTGATCGGCGCCCGCGAGCTGGCGCTGCTGCGGCCCGGCGCGGTGGTGGTGAATGTGGCGCGGGGTCCGTTGCTGGACGAGGAGGCGTTGTGCGACGCGTTGGAGAGCGGGCAGGTGTCGGCTGCCGCACTGGACACCTACGCGCGGGAGCCGTTGCCCGCCGGGGCTCGGCTGTTCGGCTTCGCCGACCGGGTCACCCTCACCCCGCATCTCGGGGGTGCGTCCCGGGCCGTGGCCGAGAAGGCGGCGCGGATCGCGGCGGCGGAAGTGGGACGGTGGGCGCGAGGTGAGCGCTTGTCACACCAACTCGGGTGAGGGCCCACCAAGTTCCACTGTCCCCACGTGGACGGCCGAGAGGGAGCCGTAGGGGCGCGCCGGTGTCGAGAGACTGGGGGTCCCCCTCTGGGGGAGCGCGGAGGCGCGCAGCGCCGAGCACGGTGGGTCTCTCGACACCGGCTCCCGGCGCCCCGAAGGCGACCGAACCAAAAGAGGTGCGCGCGTGGGTGCGTTGACAACACAGGACCGCCTACGCGACACCACCCAACACCGACCCACCTCCACCCCACATCACCCACCCCCAGGAGGCCCCCACATGTACGTCGGAATCGATGTCGGCACATCCACGGTGAAGGCCGCCGCATTCGACGGCTCCGGGCACCAACTCGCCGTAGCGGCACGGCCGGTGGGCCTGTCGATGCACGGCGGGTTCGTCGAGCAGGACATGGACGAGATCTACGGCGCGGTCGTCGCCGTGCTCGACGAACTCACGTCGGACGTGAACGGGCCGTTCGAGCTCGCCGGGCTGACCGGGCAGGGCGACGGGGTGTGGCTGGTGGACGCGGACGGGCGGCCGGTGCGGGCGGCGGCGTCCTGGATGGACGGGCGGGCGCATGAACTGCTCGATCAGTGGCTGGCGGACGGGACCTTCGAGACGGTGTTCCGGCGGACCGGGAGCGCGATGTTCCCGGGGTGTCCGGGGCCGTTGCTGGCGTGGCTCGCGGCACACGAGCCCGCGTCGCTGGACGCTGCCGCCACCGCCCTGTACTGCAAGGACATGGTGTTCCAGCGGCTGACGGGGGTGCGGGCGACCACCGATGTCTCGGACGCGTCGATGCCGTTCCTCGACCCCAGGACACGGTCGTACGACAACGGTGTCGTCGAGCTTCTCGGGCTGACCCGGCGACGGCGGCTGCTGGCGCCGGTCGCCGATCCGGTCGCCACGGCCGAGACGCGGGGCGAGGGGCTGCCGGCGGGGACCCGGATCGCGAACGGGCCGTACGACCTGCCCGCCTGCGCGCTCGGCGCGGGGGTGACGGAACCGGGTGACGGGCTGCTCATCGTGGGGACGTGTCTCGCCAGTCTGGTCGCGACCACGGAGCTTGACCTGAGCGGTGAACCGGCCGGGCTGTACATCTCCCTCGACCGGCCGGGGCACTGGTTGCGGGCCATGCCGGCGATGGTCGGTACGGCGGCGCTGGACTGGGTGCTGTCGACGACGGGCGTCCGGCACGAGGAGGTCGACGGGCTCCTCGCGGCGACCCCGCCGGGCGCGCACGGGGTGCGGGTGCTGCCGTACTTCGCACCGTCCGGCGAGCGCGCGCCCTTCGTCGAGCCGCGTCTCCGCGCCGAACTCACCGGTGTCTCCCTGGAGTCGACGCCCGCCGACCTGATCCGGGCGACCTGTGAGGGCATCGGTTACGCGGCCCGGCACTGTCTGGAGGCGGCGGGACTGACCGGTTCGCTGGCCGTGTGCGGCGGGGGTACGCGCAGTCCGGCCTGGATGCGGCTGCTCGCGGATGTGCTGGGGCGGCCGTTGCGGGTCGTGGAGGGCGAGGTGGGTGCGCGGGGTGCGGTGCTCGCGGCGGCCGAGCGGTACGGGGTTCCGCTGGACGCGGGGGTGTGGACCCGGCCGACGGAGGTGGTCGAGCCGGACGCGGGGCGGGCCGCGTTCTACGCCAAGGGGTTCGAGGACCATCTGGCACGGTTGGCGGCCGCGCGCCACCGGAGCCGGTGATTTCGGGGGCGGGCGCCCGCGATTCGCGGTGTACTACCGGCCTGGCCGTGCGTGGCGAGGAGGAGTTCATGGCGGTACGTCGAAAATGGTGCCCGAACTGTCGTGGGATGCAGGACTTCCGGAAGATGGTCGCCGCCGAGAAGGCCGCCGTCCGTGAGGAGAAGGGGCCCCGGTACTTCGTGCACGATCATTGGCGCTGCGACGTCAAGGGCTGTGTGTGGTACCAGCCGTGGTTCAGCACGCGACGCGGCGGCGACCTCCCCGAGAAGTTCCGTGAGGAGAAGGCCGCCGCCCCGGAGTGAGCGCCGCCGTGCTTACACCAGGTTGCTGAAGTCCGGGCCCTTCGTGCGGGTGCGCTTCAGCTCGTAGAAACCGGGGACCGAGGCGACCGCGACCGTGCCGTCCCAGAGGCGGGCCGCTTCCTCGCCCTTGGGGGCGGGGGTGACGACCGGGCCGAAGAAGGCGATCTGCTCGCCGTCGGGGCCGGGGACGGCGATGACGGGGGTGCCGACGTCCTGACCGACCTTGTCGATGCCCTCCTTGTGGGAGGCGCGCAGCTCGGCGTCGAACTCGAAGTCCTCCTGGTCCGCGTAGTCGATCAGGTCGGCGGGCAGGCCGACGTCCGCGAGCGCGCCGGCGACGGCCTCGATGGTCGGGCCCTCGCCGTTGTTGTGGATGCGGGTGCCGAGCGCGGTGTAGAGCGGGCCCAGGATGTCCGAGCCGTGCTTCTGCCAGGCGGCGGTGACCACGCGGATCGGCTTCCACGCCTTGGTGGCGAGCAACTCGCGGTACTCCTCGGGCAGCTCGTCGAGCCGGGGCTCGTTGAGCACCGCCAGGCTCATGATGTGCCAGTGGACCTCGATGTCGCGGACCTTCTCCACTTCCAGCACCCACCGGGAGGTCATCCAGGCCCAGGGGCACAGGGGGTCGAACCAGAAGTCCACGGGGGTCTTGGCGGTCTCAGACATGACGCTCCTCGGAATACGGCCGTTTCCCCACGGCAACACCGCCCCTCGTCACCTCATTCCCGGGTACCCGCCGTCAGGGGCACATGGCAGGATCGGACCTGTCCGCATGTCGAACACCGCATATCGAACACCATCCGAGGGAGTGCCTCCGTGCCCGGTGAGAATCTGACCCGCGACGAGGCCCGTGAGCGGGCCGCCCTGCTGTCCGTCGACGGGTACGACGTGTCCCTCGACCTGCGTTCGGCGGTGGGCGACTCCGCCGAGGGCGAGGGCACTGCGGAGGGGTCGCGGACCTTCCGGTCGGTGACCACGATCCGGTTCCGCTGTGCCGAGCCGGGCGCGGCGAGCTTCGCGGACCTGATCGCACCGGCCGTGACCGCCGTGTCGCTCAACGGCAAGGACCTCGACCCGGGCGCGGTCTTCGACGGCACGCGCATCCAGCTGGAGGACCTGGCCGCCGAGAACGAGCTGATCGTCGACGCGCGGTGCGCGTACTCCCGTACCGGCGAGGGCATGCACCGCTTCGTCGACCCCGAGGACGGCGAGGTCTACCTCTACACCCAGTACGAGCCGGCCGACGCGCGCCGGGTCCTCGCCACCTTCGAGCAGCCGGACCTCAAGGCACCGTTCCGCGCCGAGGTGCGGGCCCCCGAGGGCTGGACGGTGTGGAGCAACGGCGTCGGCGAACTGGCCGACGGCGTCTGGAAGTTCGCGGAGACGAAGCCGATCTCGACGTACATCACGGCGTTCGCGGCGGGCCCGTACCACTACGTGACGGACTCCTACTCCCGCACCTTCGACGACGGTACGACGCTGGAGATCCCGCTCGGCGCGATGTGCCGCAAGGGGCTGGCGCCGTACTTCGACTCCGACGACGTGTTCCTGGTGACGAAGCAGGGGCTGGACTTCTTCCACGACCACTTCGACTACCCGTACCCGTTCGGCAAGTACGACCAGGCGTTCGTGCCGGAGTACAACCTCGGCGCGATGGAGAACCCGGGGCTCGTCACCTTCCGCGAGGAGTACATCTTCCGGGGGAAGGTGACGCGGGCGTCGTACGAGGGCCGGGCCAACGTCATCCTGCACGAGATGGCGCACATGTGGTTCGGCGACCTCGTCACCATGGAGTGGTGGGACGACCTGTGGCTGAAGGAGTCGTTCGCCGACTTCATGGGCACGTTCGCGAACGTCGGCGCGACCCGCTTCACCGATGCCTGGATCACCTTCGCCAACCGCCGCAAGGCGTGGGCCTACCGCGCGGACCAGCTCCCCTCCACGCACCCGATCACCGCCGACATCCGCGACCTCCAGGACGCGAAGCTCAACTTCGACGGCATCACGTACGCCAAGGGGGCTTCCGTACTGAAGCAGTTGGTGGCGTACGTCGGTCAGGACGCGTTCCTTGAGGGTGCGCGGCGCTACTTCAAGCGGAACGCGTACGGCAACACGCGGCTGGGCGATCTGCTGTCGGTGCTTGAGGAGACGAGCGGGCGGGACATGGCGTCGTGGTCGCGGTCGTGGCTACAGACGGCCGGGGTCAACTCCCTGACTCCGCAAGTGGTGTTGGACGTGGAGGGCGGCCGTATCGCCGAGCTGACGGTGCTTCAGGAGGCCGCCGAGTCGCATCCTGAACTCCGCCCGCACCGGGTGGTCGTCGGCCTCTACCGGATGGAGGACAACCGGCTCGTGCGGTACGAGCGGGCCGAGGTGGACGTCGACGGCGCGCGGACGGTCGTGGTGGAGCTGGCCGGTGCGGACGCGCCGGAACTGGTGCTCGTCAACGACGAGGACCTCACATACGCCAAGACCCGCTTCGACGCGGCCTCGTTGGCGACCCTGCGCGAGCAACTCGGCGCGCTCACCGACCCGATGGCGCGGGCGCTGTGCTGGTCGGCGCTGTGGAACATGACGCGGGACGCGTTGCTGCTCGCGCCGGACTTCATCGATCTGGTGGCGCGGTTCGGGCGCCGGGAGACCGACATCGGTGTCCTCCAGATGCTGCACGCCTGGGCGAACTCGGCGCTGGTCAACTACTCGCCGCCGTGGTGGCGCGAGACCGGCGCGAAGATCCTGGCGCACATCGCGCTGCGGGACCTGCGGGACGCCGAGCCGGGCAGCGAGCAGCAGCTGGCGTGGGCGCGGTTCTTCGCGTCGGTGGCGTCGGCGCCGGAGGAACTCGCCCTGCTGCACGCCCTGTTGGACGGTACGGAGAAGATCGAGGGCCTGGCTGTCGACCAGGAGCTGCGCTGGGCGTTCCTGGAGCCGCTGACCGCGCACGGCGCCGCCGACGAGACCGTCGTAGCGGCCGAACTGGCCCGGGACGACACCGCGTCCGGCAAGCGCCACCAGATCCGCTGTCTCGCCGCTCGTCCCTCGTCCGCCGTCAAGGCGCAGGCGTGGGCGCAGGTCGTGGAGTCGGACGCGCTGTCCAACGCGCTCGTCGAGGCGACGATCGCGGGGTTCGTGCAGCCGTCGCAGCGGGAGTTGCTCGCGCCGTACACGGAGAAGTACTTCGCGGCGATCGAGCGGGTGTGGTCGGAGCGGTCGATCCAGATCGGCGTGGACGTGGTGCGGGGGCTGTTCCCCGCCTACCCGGCGGCCGAGGACGCGCAGGCGACGCTGGACGCGACGGACGCGTGGCTGACGTCCCACGAGGGGGCGGCGCCGGCGCTGCGGAGGCTGGTGCTGGAGTCGCGGGACGACCTGGCGCGGGCGCTGCGGGCGCAGGCGGCGGACAACGAGGGGCGAGGCGCTCAGGGGTGAGGGCTGAGGGGCTGATCGTTGGCCTGTGATTGGCCTCTCCGTCACCGTTACTGAATACAGGTAATCGCAGCCGTAACCCCTGGTCCACCCCATCCGGACCAGGGGTTTTCGGCGCCTACTCGGCATCCGAACGCCTGTCCTTTAGTGCCGCGTTGTCCGGATTTGTCGACGGGCGTGTAACAGCGGTTAGGGACCGGATCCGGCGCGGGAAACCCCGTTGCATGAACCACAACACCCCGCTCTCCCCCCGCCCCCTCAGCCACCTCACCGAGGTGCACCGCCGCGTGCTGACGACGGTTCAGCTCCGGGCGCACGGCGTCCCGGCCGCCGAGGTGAACGAGCAGTGCCGTCCCGACGGGCCGTGGCAGCAACTCCTCCCCGGCGTCGTCCTGTTGCACTCCGGCCCGCCCACCGGCGAGGAGCGGCTGCACGCGGTGCTGCTGTACGCGGCGCGGGAGCGGACGGCGGGGGTCCCGGTCCAGCCCGGCGCGGAGGGCCCGCACCGTCCGACGTACACGGAGACGATGGTCACGGGCCTGGCGGCGCTGACCCTGCACGGCTTCACGTCCGCACCGGAGTTGGCCTCCCTCAAGCAGATCGAGGTCCTGGTCCCCCGGATGCGGCGACTCCGCTCGACGGGCTGCGCGCGGATCGTCCGCACGGCGGCGCTCCCCACCCCGCAGCAGGTGAAGGGTGTCCCGGTCGCCCCGGTGCCGCGGGCCCTCGCGGACGCGGTGGCCGAGCTGTCCGACGCGAACGCGGTACGCGGGCTGCTCACCGAGGCGGTCCGCGGCGGGCACTGCGAACCGGCCGCGGTGGTACGGGAGTTGAACAACGCCAAGCTGCTGAGCCGGCCGCACGTGGTGGACGCGGTGGACTCGCTGCTGGCCGAGGGCCGCGCGATCGCGGAGGACCGCCTCTACCGGATGGTGAGCGAGCACGGCCTCCCCGACCCGGTCTGGAACGTCGACCTGCGCCTGCCCGGCGGCCCGCACCTGGGCGGCCTGGACGCGTACTGGCCCGAGCAGGCGGTCGCCGTAGAACTGGACACGCGCGCCCCGCGCCAGGACGAGGACGCGCTGTGGTCGGAGTACGCGCGCAAGCGCGAGCACCTGGAGCGGCTGGGCATCACGGTCGTCCACATCACCCCGAAGAAGCTCCGGGACGCGATGGAGCAACAGGCGGCGGTGGTCCGTACGGCGCTCATGGCGTCGGCGGACCGTGATCCGGCCGCGTATGTCGTGGTGCTGCCCCGGTAGTGACGGACCGGGGCGGGATCAGGAGGGGAGAGGAGGGGCCACCGTGGGTCGGTGGCCCCTCCTCACACGTGCTTACAGGGGCTCGGGCAACGGCGGCGGGGCGGCGCTCGTCGTCGTGTGTCCCGCGTGCAGGCCGTCGATGAGGGCGGCGTAGGAGGCGATCATGCGCGTACGGCTGAAGCGTTCGCGACTGCGGGCGTGGGCCTTGGCGAACTCCGCGCGGCCGGTGACCGCCTCGGTCCAGGCCGACGCGACGGCGTCCGGGTCGGGGGGTGTGACGATGCCGTGCCCGGCGACGATCGACGCGCTGTCACCGACGTCGGTGGAGACGGGTACGGCCCCGCACATCATGCCCTCGATGAGGCACAGGGGCGCGGCCTCGCCGAAGGACGACGTCAGCGCGACGACGTCCGACCCGGCGTAGACGGTCTCCATGTCCCGCCGTACGCCGAGGAGATGAAGCCGATCGGCGAGTTGTTCTCTGTCCCCTCCGAAGGCGTCGTCGATGTCGGCGGAGAGGGCCGGCTGATTGTCGGCGGTCATGCCCGTGCCGCACATGAGGACGTGGCCGGCGGGTTCGCGCCGTAGCCACTCGTGGGCGGCGCGGAGGAAGAGCGGGATGTTCTTCATGGTGGCGTAGCGGGCGGCGAACACGACGACGGGTGCGCCGTCCGGAATCCCGAGGGAGGCGCGGAGGGCGAGCCGCCGGGCGGGGTCGGGACGGAAGCGGAACAGGTCCACGCCGTTGGGGATGACGTGGAGGACCTCGGGCGGGATGCCGGCGGCCTGGTAGGCGTCCCGGGTGGACTCCGCGCAGCAGACGGCGGCGACGACCTTGCCGTCGGCGATGGCGGCTTTCAGTTCGTCGAGGGCGGCGCCCTGGTGTTCGGGGTCCGAACGGTGCAGGCACACCACGACGGGGCGGCGGGGCAGGCCCGCCTGGTTGAGCAGGGAGAGCGGCTGTTCCTTGAGCGACAGGACGACGTCGGCGTCCGCCAGGGCACGGGCCGCGTCGGCCAGCTCGGGTCCGGTGAATCCGCCGGTGACGGTGCCGTCCGGGTCCCGGTCACCGCCGAAGCTGCGGCCGAGGGTGGAGACACCGACTCCGGCTGCGGTCAGTTGCTGATAGCAGGCGTCGTTCTCCATGGCCTGCCGGGTTGCTTCTCGGTGTACTTCTCCGTGGATGCTGAGCACCGTATGGTGCTGGCCGCCCTCCACCAGTCCCAGTACGACGTCGCTGTGGACGATGCGGGCTCCTCCGGAGAAGAACCCCTCGTAGACCGACAGCACGTGCAGCTCGTGTCTAGCGCGCACACGACCACCCGCCTTGCGTATGAATCGAGCCATCCCCGTGAACAGCGGGTTAGCCGTTATGAGGCGGCACGGACATTTCGTCCGAATGAACGCGGCGTCTCGTGTCTGGGTCCGGTTGGTTATCCGGGGGTCAATTGGTACGGGGGCCTACGGCGAGCTGGACGCGAACTGTCTTTCCGATGTCTCCCCGCAGAAACCAATCGAGGGATTCGGAGAGCGCGGAGACGACGAGGAGTCCCCGCCCGTCCTCGTCTCCGGGGGCCTGCCTGACCACGGGGAACGCCGGGGTCGGGTCCGACACGTCGATCGTCAGCCCGGCGTTCTCTTCGTCTACGGCGACTCGTAGCCAGACCTCGTGTCCGACGACCTTGCCGTGCCGTACGGCGTTGGCGACGAGCTCGGAGGTGACGAGGACGGCGTCGTCGATGTCGCCGGGCCAGTTCCAGAGGGTGAGGCGGCGGCGGGTGTGGAGCCGGGCGAGGCGGACGCTCCGCGGGGTCATGGGGTAGCTCATCGACCAGTCGGGGGTGAGGAGGGTGGGGTGCATGTGGGGCCCTTCACGTAGGGGGACGTGAACCCAGCGTGTTCGCCTCTCTCCCACGGCCGCAATCGAAAACGCTCTGAATATTCAGCGGTGCTGAAAGTGGACTATGCCGGGATCTGCACAAGTGCCTGCGTGAAGGCAGCACGCGATGCCACACTCGGCGCAGAACGACAGGTGACAGGTACTACGGCACGAAGGCGACACACATGGCGGCGAAGCGCGGGCGCACGGCACAGCGGCTCGAACTGGGACTTCAGCTACGGCAGTTACGCGAGAACTGCGACGCGGGCGACCACGGAACAGGGCTCACCCGCAAACAGGCGGTGCAGGGGCTACGCATCTCGGAGGCGTCCCTGCAACGCATCGAGACCGGCTCCCTCAACTTCCGGAACGTCGGCGACCTGCGCAAGCTGCTCACCAAGTACGGGGTGACCGACGAGAAGGTCACCGAGTCGCTGATCAGCCTCAACCGGGATTCCAATCAACAGGATTGGCTGACCCAGTACCGGGGGCTGCTGCCTGCGGGGCTTCCCGGGTTCGTCGGACTGGAGCCGGAAGCCCGCTCCATGAAGGCCTACCACCCGACCGTCGTCTACGGCCTGCTCCAGACCGAGGCCTACGCACGGGCAACGCACGAGCTGCACAAGCCGATTGAGGAGTACACCTCGGAGTTCATCCGCAACAGCGTGGAGTTACGGATGCGACGACAGGAGGTGCTCACCCGCGAAAACCCCGTCAAACTGCACGTCATCCTGGGCGAAGCGGCACTGCGGTATCCGGTCGGGGGTGCCGAGGTGATGCGCGAACAGTACGACCGGATCGAGAAGTTGTCGGGCTGGGACCACATCACCATCCAGGTCCTGCCGTTCCGCCGGAGCTACCGCTCGACGAACGACTTCGCGATCCTCGACTTCGGCAACAACCTGCCACCTCGCGTCCAGGCCGACAGCGCCTGGGGTTCCGTCTCCACCTCGGACAAGCCACGTGAAGTCGACCGCTTCACACGCCGGTTCGACGCCATGACAGCATCAGCACTGCCACCCGAGGACACCCCGGAGTTCCTCCGCCGACTGGAACGAGAGCTGTAGAACCATGAACCCCGAGATCGCTGCTGAGTCCGCCTGGTTCAAGTCCTCCTACAGCGACCCGGGCCAGAACTGCATCGAAGCCGCCCACCTCGTGCCCGCCGGCATAGCGGTCCGCGACTCCAAGAACCCCACAGGGCCGGCGCTGCTCCTCCCCGCGACCGCATGGGCCCCCTTCGTCACCCAGTTCCGCGAGACGGACTCACGCGACTGACGAACGCCCACCCTGCTGCGCATCACCCGGCTCGCTCCCACCGTGCGCGGTGAAGACGAACGCCGACCTGTCGCCATCCAGGTCAATGGTCAGCGAGGCGTCCAGCGCCTTGGCCAGCCTGGTGAGCAGAGGCAGGGTGGGTACGGAGTCGCCGCCTTCGATATTGGAGATCTGCGGCTGGGTCATCCCGGCCGCACGAGCCAACTCTGCCTGCGAGAGGCCGAGTTCCGTCCGCCGGTCGTGAACCGCCTGCCCCAAAGCGAAGGCGTACCCGGCCTCCACATAAGCCGACGACTCCTCGACGGACTCACCCAGGAGCTTCCTGGTCCGCCGGGTCTTCCACTGGGAATGGTTCACGACCGATCCTCCTCGATCCGCTCGTAGCCGTGCTCGGCGGATCCATGCTCCGCCTCGCACACTTTCTGCATCTGCTGGGCACGCTCGACCTCGGCCACCTCACGCTGCCTGGTCTTACGGAAGACCGTCAGCAGCACGATCCGCCGGTCCCGAGTGAGCCAGTACGTGATGCGGACGGCATTGCCATCCATGAGGAAACGCAGCTCCCGCACCTTGCCACCAAGGTGCCGCGAGTACGGCTCCCCCAGAGTGGTCGGCTGAGCCGCGAGCATGTCGGCAGCCCGTTCGGCCTTGGCATACTGCGCATCCGAGAGAAGCTCCAGCCACTGCCGGACTTCGGGCTCGATCTCGATCCGCCAGAGGTCACTCACACACCCGAGTATACAGAAATCCATATAACGGGGCGGGTAGGTATTGCCGCCGCCACCTGGCCCCCTCCCTCACGCACCTCCAACACCCCCACTCCTACCTAAACTCCCTTGATTCCTGGGCATAGTTGATAAGGCCCGCCATCCAGCAACCGTTTCCCCTCCCGACATACCGTCAGGTGCATGGTGTCCCTGTTCGCGTTCTTCGGCCCGCCCCTGATCACGATCTTCCTCTTCGCCGTCGGGACACTCCCGTACGCGCTCTGGGTGACCAGGAAGAGGCCCTCGCGGGCGGCCCGCTGGGCGGTGATCGGAGTCGCGGCCGCGATCGCCGCCTACGGGGCCGGGACCGTCTACGGGCTCGCCCCCACGAATCCGCTCGACGTGTGTGCGACAGGAACGGCGACGGTGTGTACAGGGACACCGGGCGGGACTCCACACTGACATCGGTAAACGTGGACGGCTTCCCGATGTCCGTCAGCTGCCACTGGACCAGCGGTTACAGCACCGAAGCGGTGTGGCCCTGGGCCTCGCCCCTGCTGTACGTGGGGCTGGCCTGCGCCGTCGGCTGCTCCGGCCTGCCGCTCGTCAACCGCCACAAGGACGGAAAGGCGCCTCGCGGAATCGAACTGGACACGTAGACGGCTCTAGGCCTCGACCCGGCCCTGTTCCCGCCGCCTTGTGGATGATCCGGACGGAGTCGTCGTAACGCGAGAAGACCTCACTTACCGCAGAACTCCCCCACCACCACCGCCCCCGCGTCCCCCGACCAGTCCCCGTTGAAGTTGAACGCCAGGGAATGGCGGCCGTCCGCCGTCGCCACCGCCGCCGACGACGAGCCGTGGATACCGCCGTCATGGCCCCAGACATGGACACCGCAGGGCAGGGTGATGTCGGTGAGGCCCAGGCCGTAGCGCGTGCCGTCGCTGTCGTCGCCCGTCGCCACCGTCGTCTTCATCTCCTTCAGCTGCTTCGGCGGGAGGAGCTTTCCGCCCAGCAGGGCACCGTAGAAGCGGTCCAGGTCGGCCGAGTCGGAGATCATCGAGCCCGCCGAGGAGGCGATGGTCGGGTTCAACCGTGTGACGTCGTACGTCGGGCCCGTCGTCGCGTCCGCCAGCTTGCTGTAGGCGTGACTGCTGGGCCGCGGGAGCGTGACCCGCGTGCCGGGGAGTGAAGTCGCCCTCAGTTTCAAGGGGTTGATGATGCGGTCGCGGATCTCCGTCTCGTACGAGTGGCCCGTGACCTTCTGGATCACCATCCCGGCCAGGACGTAGTTCGTGTTGGAGTAGTTCCACGACGTGCCCGGCGCGAAGTCCGGCTTGTGGGACATCGCGATCGCCACCAGGTCGGCCGGGGTCTTCGTGTCGTAACGGTGCTGGAAGAAGCCGTCCTTGGTGAAGTACGCGTTGCCGAAGTCGTCGTCCGCCGTGTAGTTGAAGATGCCGCTGGTGTGGTTCATGAGCTGGCGGACGGTGACCTTGCCGCCGTCGTTGCCGTTGCCCTCGACCACGCCCGGCAGCCATGTCGCCACCTTGTCGTCCAGCGACAGGCGTCCCTCCGCCTCCAGTTGGAGCAGCACCGTCGACACGAACGTCTTGGTGATGCTGCCCACCCGGTAGCGGTCGTCGGCCGAACGCGGCGTGCCGGTACGGAGGTTGCCCACTCCGGTCGTCGTCGACCAGGTGGTGCCGCCGTCCCGCACGGTGGCCGTCACGCCGGGGACGCCGTCCTTCACGGCCGCCCGGAGAGCCTCCCGCGTCGCCGCGTGGTCCCGTCCGGCGGGCGCCGCCGTCGCGGGACCCGCCAGCGCCACCGACAGCGCCACCGCCGTCGCACCCATCACTACCGCGCGAACTGCCATGTCTTCCCCCTCTGTTGAGCCCGGTTCGGCTCGGTCGAGGGGAGGGACACGGTCATCCGGTGCGAAGGTTGCCCGGGTCTACGCCAGTTGAGCGAGTTTCAGCCCTTCTGAAACATCAGCCCTTCTTCAGGAGCAGCTCCGTGTTGCGGTCCCTCGCTGCGCCGCCCAGCACCGTGCTGGAACCCGGTGCGTTGTACGACAGTTCGCGGTACAGGGCCGCGAGGCCGGTCTGGGTGAGGTCGGAGAAGTCGGTGCGGTGCGGAGCCGCGGACTCGATCAGCGTGGTGAAGAGGGAGAGCGTGCCGTCCTTGTTGTCCACCAGCTCGATGACGCGGGCGAGTTGGGGATAGTCGACGTGCGAGGCGGTGGAGATCTCCCAGAAGCTGCGGCCGTCGGGCGCCGAGTGCGGGGTGATGACGTTGCGGTGGATGTGGCCGTTGACCCAGGCCAGCACGTTCGGGTGGCTGCCGAGGAGGGCGATGACCGCCGAGCCCTCGTAGCGGCGCTCGGTGGGGTGCGCCGGGTCGGGGCGGGTGTTGTCCATCGTCTGGCTGGTGTGGTGGCTGAAGATCACCGCGTACGAGTCCTTGTTGTCGCGGAGTGTCTTGTCCAGCCACCTCAACTGCGTTGCCCCGATGGACCCTTCGTAGTGGCCGCCCGCGTCCGTGGTGTCCAGGCTGATGCCGATCACGTCGTCGGCGATCCGGAACGCGTAGTACTGGGTGCCCGCGTCGACGTTCGCCGAGGAGTAGCCGTGGCCGACCGGGCCGAGACCCTGGTAGGCCGGGTCCAGGTGCGCCTTGAGGTACTCGGCGGAGGTGTACGGGGCGCGGTTCTCGTCCGGGGTGATCGAGCGCGCGGAGCGGGCGTGCGCCTTGAGGAAGTCGCCGTAGCCCGTGCCTTTGGGGTCCTTGGCGTCCCGGATGGAGTTCTGAAGCTTCTTCGCCTCGGCCGCCGTCGCGGTCATCAACTTCTTGCCGCCGATGGCGAGTTCGGTGAGGTACGGGTCCGCGTGCGAGCCGAAGCAGCCGAGCGGGAGCGCGTCGTGGTTGCCGACCGTCGAGTACCAGGGCAGGTTGAGGCCGGGGCTGCGGACCTCGCGGATCGCGGCGGCCAGGAAGCCCTTGAGGTGCGGGAAGCCGACCTGCTTGTCGCCGTCGCGCACGGTGGAGTCGGGCTGCCAGTACAGCTTGAGGCCGCTGTTCATGACGCCCTCGTAGTGGCGCGGGTCACCGGTGTTGGGGGTGAAGCGCCCGCCGCTCATGATCTTCATGAACCATTCCAGCTCGGACTTCGCGTTGTTGTCCGTGTTGTCGCCGGTGGTCATCACGAAGTGCAGCGGGGAGCCGGTCACCGGTGCGCCGCGCAGCGCGTTGACCCGCTCGACCAGCGAGATCCCGCCCTGCACGGTCAGCGCCTCGTGCGGACGCCAGGCGTGCTTGTCGGTCGAGCGCAGGTACTCCAGGCGCAGCGGGTGCTGGGTGTCCATCAGGTGCAGGTCGGTGAACTGCACGAACGACGCGAGTGCCGTACGGCGGCCCGCGCGCCCGGACTTGGCGTTCGCGAGGTCGCCGCGCACGACGCGCTTCCAGCCGGCGCCGTCGCCGAGCCGGCGGTAACCGGAGCTGGTACGCGGGGCGGCGACCGTGGCGAGGGTGGTGCCCTTGGTGTACGGCGCGAGGGGTGCGGCGGGTGCCACGCGGGAGTGCGCGACGGGTGCCTCGGCGGCGGCGTTCGCTGCGTCGGCGGCATCGGCGGTGGCTGTGGCGGCCTGGCTGTCGGTGGGCCGTAGGGCGTACCCGACGCCTGCGGAGACGGACACGGCCGCGGTGGCGGCGAGGACGGTACGGCGGTTGACCCCCAGCGCGGAGCTGGCGACAGAGCGTGTGCGCGACATGGCGCGATCTCCCCGAGTACGAACTGCGTCGGCAGTGGTCGCGGGGGTTCGCGGCGATCGGTTTTCGATCGCGGTCGCGAACTACCCGCTCGTACTGGATGCTTGGCATCGGGGATGACCTGCGCGTAAACGAGGCGGCAACGCGTAGCGCCGATCACCGTACGTGGATCTTGGCGCCCCCTGTGCGTTCGTGAACGCTCGTCGAGCCGCCTGGAAGCGGCTACTCCGTGTTCATCTGCCGGGGTACTGAAGCTATTCCGGGACCCGTTCCACGCGTCCGGCTGCCGGCCGCTCTCGCCACAGCCGCAGTGCTACGTCGATCAGCGCGACGCGGGGCAGAGCGGGGACGTCGTCCAGCGGATGCCAGGCGGCCATGTCGGTGGATCCGCCGATCTCGTTGCGCAGCTCGCCGCCGAGGATCCTGGCCTCGTAGACGAGCCGGAGGCCGTGCTGGTCCACCTTGCGTCGGTGGCGCCACGGAATGACGTGGTGGATGGAGTCCATGCCGAGGAAGCCGGTGACCTCGACGTGGTAGCCGGTCTCCTCCTCCAGTTCCCGTACGACGGCGTCATTCGGGTGCTCGCCGTGGTCCAGGCCGCCGCCGGGGAGTACCCACTCGTGTCCCCCGCGCTCGGCCGGTGAACGGGCCAGGAGGAGCTGGCCGTCCCTGACGCAGACGGCGTAGGCGGCGACCCTCAGCTTTTGGCGCATCCGGAGACGTTAAGTGCTCTGTGGGAAGTGCCGCAATGTGTCGTTGTTTGGCCGCTGCGCCGTTGTGGCTGGTCGCGCCCGCGCGGCGGAGCCGCACATCGATACAGCCCCGCGCCCCTGAAGGGGCGCTCAACGCGCCCGGGTTGGGTTGGCAGGGGAGTACTCGGGGGCGGACCAGCGGAGTGGGATCGCGGCGGGGGTCTCGACTGCCTCGGTGAGGGTGAAACGCACCCTGCGTTCGCCGGCCTGCCCGAACTCCGGGCTTGCCTCGCCGGTTAGTTGGAGGGTCGTGCCTGTGTTCCAGTCGAGGAAGAGGAGGCCGGCGCGGGGGTCGGTGAGGAGGTTGCCGAGGCTGAGGAACATGGCGTTGCCCGGGTAGTCCGGCCAGGTCAGCTCGTTGGGTGAAGTCGCCTGTACGAAGCCCGGGTTGCCGCCCCGGTGGCTGGCGTCGGCGCCGTGTTCGTGGACGGTGGCGAGGAAGAAGGTGTCGGCGGCCTCGATGAACTCGGCCTGGGAGGTGGTCAGTTCGGTGCTGCGCCGGGGCGGGGCGGGTTCGCGGTCGGCGATGGTCTCGTAGGACTCTCTCCGCTGGATGTATTTGGGGCAGTTGGCGAACACTCGTTCCGCCTCGATCGCCAATCCCTGTGCTGTGCGCCGGAGTTGGCCGTCGACCCGCATGCGGCGGCGGGTGCGGGGGTCGAGGGCGATCGTGCCGACCGGGAGGTCCTGCGCCTCGGTGAGGGCCGGGGTGAGGGGGTCGGTGGGGCGGGTGGCGCCCGTGATCGAGATCTGGTGCGGGCCCGTCGCGCGTACGAAGCCGGGGGTGCCGGTGAGCGGGGAGGCCCATACCCGGCCCGTCGCCGGGTCTGCCGCGCCCAGGATCAGGAGGGGCTGGAGTTCGAGGAAGGCGGCGGCCACGGGTTTGATGCCCTGGCCGATGATCCGGCCGACGTGGTCGGCGAGTTCGCGTACCCCCACCCGGTCCTGCACGGTGCGGGAGCCCGCGTGATAGGCGCCCATGGTTAGAAGAAGCCGCAGGTCGGGGCGTCGGAGGTCGGGGTCGGGGCGTCCTCCGCGCCGGTCGGCACCGAGATCTCCAGGCGGGTGCCGTCCGGGTCGTGGAAGAAGATGCCGCCGGAGGCCGCGCCCTCGCGGTGGGCGACCACGCCCTCGTACGCGAACTCGGCGCCGTAGGCCTTGAGCGCCTCCTCGTATCGCCGGACCCGTTCGATCGAGTCGGCCGCGAACGCCAGGTGGTGCAGGCCGGCGCGGTCGTCGGTGTACGGCTCCTGTGCCTGCTGCCAGAGGGTGAGGACGGGGCGGCCGTCGTCGCCGTCGCCGTCGCCGTCGCCCAGGAACGCGTACCGGCGGTCGTCCTCCTTGCCCTCGGCGAGGACCGCGAAGCCGAGGACGTCGCGGTAGAAGGCGAGCGAGCGGTCGAGGTCGGTGACGTTCAGGCCGATGTGGCCGAGGTGCAGGGTCATGCGAAGCCCTCCCAAAATCTAACCGTTGTAAGTGACGTTAATGGTTAGAGTTAGGAGCGTCAACCGGTCACGTACTCTTGACCGGTTAGATCAGAAGAGAGGCACCCGATATGCCGAAGCCCAAGTCGAAGCCGACGCCCCTCATCGAGGACCCCCGGCCGCTCATCGGCGAGCCGCTCGCGCTCGACCTGCTCAACACGTGGTGGATGCGGGACGGGGCCCTACAGGATCTGCTCACGGTCCCGGGCGGGCTCGCCGTGTGGCTCGGGTCGAACGGGCTCGACGAGCGGTTCGCGGCCGACACGATCACCCTGACGCACCTCAACATCACGCGCGGCGCGCTGAAGACGGCCCTCGACGACGGCCGCACGGACGACCTCGACGCCGTACTCGGCATGGGACGCATCCGGGCCACCCTCACCGCCGACGGGCCCGGCGAGATTCCCGAGTTCGAGGACCCCAGGTGGGGGCCCGGCTGGCTCGCCGCCCGCAGTTATCTGGAGCTGCTCTCCACCGCCCCGGACCGCATCCGCCGCTGCGCGCACGAGGCGTGCGTCCTGCGTTTCTTCGACACGTCGCGGAACGGCACCCGCCGCTGGTGCTCGATGGCGGCCTGCGGCAACCGCGCGAAGGCGTCCCGTCACTACGCACGTTCGAACCCCGGGAGCGAATAGGGGGTTTTCCCCATACGTTCATAGCGTTTCGGTCAACACTTCCCAAACAACCGTCCCTTGGGTAAAGCTGTGCCCTCGTCCGGCACTGGATTCTTCACCTACAAGGGATGCCGATGACCCTCTCCCACCAGAGACGCGTGGCCCGAATATCCGTGGCCGCCGGTCTCGTCGCCGCGCTCTCCGCGGCCGGGCCGATACCCATGGCCTTCTCCGCCGACTCTCCGTCCGCGACCACACCCGCGGACGGCACGGTCAAGTCCGCCGCCGCCAAGCTCGGTTCGGACGACGCCGATCTGCTCGCCACGGCCAAGGCCGACGGCGACAAGAACGTCACGATGATGATCGCCACCGCGCCGGGCGCGACCGAGCAGGTCGCCCAGCAGCTGGACGCGGTCAAGGGCGGCTCCGTGGGCCGCACCTACGACAAGCTCGGCTACGTCCGCGCCACCGTCCCGACCGGCAGGGCGGACTCGGCGATCGCCGCCGCCGCGAAGCTGTCCTCGGTGCACGCCATCGACCTCCGACAGGAGATCGCCCTCGACGACCCGACGCCGAGCGCGGACACGGCCAAGGGCGCCGACAAGGCGACGAGCAAGGCCACTTACTCCGGGCCGAGCAAGAGCACCCCCGCCGAGAACCCGTACAACCCGTCGTTCGAGACGGGCGCCGTCGACTTCGTGAAGAAGAACCCGAAGGCGGACGGCCGCGGCATCACCATCGGCATCCTCGACTCCGGCGTCGACCTCGGCCACCCGGCGCTTCAGAAGACCACCACCGGCGAGCGCAAGATCGTCGACTGGGTCACCTCGACCGACCCGATCGTCGACGGCGACCAGACCTGGCGCCCGATGGTGACGGCCGTCTCCGGTCCTAACTTCACCTACGGCGGCACGAGTTGGACTGCGCCGGCGGGGTCGTACGAGATCAGCACGTTCAAGGAGTCGTACACCACCGGCGGTGACGCGGCGGGCGACGCGAACCGTGACGGTGACACCACCGACGCGTGGGGTGTCCTGTACGACCCGGCGGCCGGCACGGTGACGGTCGACCTGAACAACAACCAGAACTTCAGCGACGACACCCCGATGAAGCCGTACAAGGACGGTTACCAGGTCGGCTACTTCGGGACCGACAACCCGGCGACGGACGTCGTCGAGCGGCAGCCGTTCGTCGTGCAGATCAGCAAGGACGTCCCGATGGACCCGTACGGCGGGTCATGGGTCGGCAAGACCGCCGACTTCGTCAACATCGGTGTCATCGAGTCCGAGCACGGCACGCACGTCGCCGGTATCACCGCGGCCAACGGCCTGTTCGGCGGCAAGATGAACGGCGAGGCGCCCGGCGCGAAGCTCGTGTCGTCCCGCGCCTGCACCTGGACCGGCGGCTGCACCAACGTGGCGCTCACCGAGGGCATGATCGACCTCGTCGCCAACCGCGGTGTCGACATCGTCAACATGTCGATCGGCGGCCTGCCCGCGCTGAACGACGGCAACAACGCGCGCGCCGAGCTGTACACGCGCCTCATCGACACGTACGGCGTGCAGCTCGTGATCTCGGCCGGCAACTCCGGTCCGGGCGCCAACACGATCGGCGACCCCGGTCTTGCCGACAAGGTGATCTCGGTCGGCGCCTCGATCTCGAAGCAGACCTGGGCGGCCAACTACGGCTCGCAGGTGGCGACTTCGTACCAGCTGCTGCCGTTCTCCTCGCGCGGTCCGCGTGAGGACGGCGGCTTCACGCCGACGCTCGTCGCGCCCGGCGCCGCGATCAACTCGACCCAGACCTGGCTGCCGGGTTCCCCGGTCGCCGAGGCGGGTTACACGTTGCCGGCCGGCTACTCGATGCTCCAGGGCACCTCGATGGCCTCCCCGCAGGCCGCCGGCGCCTCGGCGCTGCTGCTGAGTGCCGCCAAGCAGAAGCACATCGCCCTCACCCCGGCGACCCTGCGCACGGCGCTGACCTCAACGGCCGATCACATCAAGGGTGTTCAGGCGTACGAGGAGGGCGCGGGCCTCATCGACATCGTGGACGCGTGGAAGTCCATCAAGGACGGCGCGACCTCCCACGAGTACACGGTGAAAGCTCCGGTCGACACGGCGATCGACTACGCGCTGAAGACGCCCGGCTTCGGAACCGGTCTCTACGACCGCGAGGGCGGCCTCAAGGCCGGCGCGAAGAAGACGTACGACATCACCATCACGCGAACCACCGGTGCGGACAAGGCGGTTCGGCACGAGCTGCACTTCGAGAACAACGCCGGTAACACCTTCCGGATCGTCGGCTCGGACGAGGTCAAGCTCCCGCTGAACCAGCCGGTGACGGTCAAGGTGCAGGCGGCGCCCAGGAGTTCGGGCATCAAGAGCGCGATCCTGGAGGTCGACGACCCGAAGACCGAGGGCCTCGACAAGCAGGTCCTCACGACGGTCGTGGTCGCCTCGCCCGTCAACTACACCTACTCCACCGCGAGTTCGGTGCAGCGCAACAGCACCCAGTCGTACTTCGTGACCGTCCCGGCGGGCGCCAAGGCCCTTGAGGTCGCGATGAGCGGGCTGAAGGACAAGAGCCAGACGCGGTTCATCTCGATCCACCCGTACGGCGTTCCGGTCGAGGACACCGGCACCCCGTACTGCTACAACAACTACCTGGACGGCAACGGCTGCAAGCCCGACGTACGGTCGTACGCCGACCCGCAGGCCGGGGTCTGGGAGATCGAGGTCGAGGCGCGCCGCACCTCGCCGCTGCTCGACAACCCGTACAAGCTGGACGCCACCGTCCTCGGCGCGGCCTTCGACCCGGAGACCGTGACCGTGCCCGAGGCGAAGGTCGGCGTCCCGGCCACCGCCTCCTGGAAGGTGACGAACAACTACGCGGCTCTCACCGGCACGTTGAAGGGCGGCCCGCTCGGCTCCTCGCTGACCGCGCGGCCCACCATCACCGAGGGCGTCACCCAGACCACCACGGTCGACGTGCCCGCCGGTGCCACGTCCCTGGACGTCGCCATCGGCAACGTCTCGGACACCGCGGCGGACCTGGACCTGACGGTGAAGAACGCCGCCGGGACGGTCGTCGGCACCTCCGCCGACGGCGACTCGGAGGAGGCCGTCTCCATCGCCAACCCGGCCGCCGGTACCTACACGGTCGAGGTCGCGGGGTACTCGGTGCCGTCCGGCTCGACCGCGTACGACTACCGGGACGTGTTCTTCTCCCCGGCGCTCGGCACGGTCACCGTCGACGGTTCGACGCCGGTGAAGCTCGCCACGGGCGCCTCGGCGACCGTCTCCGGCAGCGTCACCGCCCTGGCCCCGGCTCCCGAGGGACGCGAGTTCTTCGGCCAGGTCCAGCTGGTCAACGCCCGCGGCACGGTCGCGGGGCTGGGCAGCGTGAAGATCGAGAAGGTCACGTCGTAGCCCTGACAGGGATACGGCGGTGAGGGGGCGGGCGTCCGTACGGGCGCCCGCCCCTTTCGTGTTCAGTCGGCGGGGCAGGTGGTGGTGCGGGAGCCGGGCAGGGCCTTGAGGATCCAGGCGCGGTTCACGGCGACGCGGGTGTCGCCGACGGCCCAGAGACTCGCGTTCTGCCGGCCCCGGCCGACCTCGACCAGCACGTGCTGGCCCTTGTGCGGCTTCGGGTCCGCTCCGCCGTCGAGGAGGAAGGACACCTGGGAAGGTCCCTCGGCGGGCTTGTAGGAGCGGATCACGGTCAGCACGATCCGGCTCCAGGGGTCGTCCACGTACGTCTCCACCTCGGCCACCGTGCCCTCGACCACGAGCCGGTCGCAGGCCAGCGCCAGCTCCGGGTCGGACGGCGCCGGCCCGTCGCCGGACACCTTGGCGGGGGCGTCGGACTTGCTCTGGGCGGAGGAGGAGTCGGCGGTGACGCCGCCGTTGTGGGCCCCGAGCCAGGCGAGCCCGGTGACCATCCCGGCGATCACGGCCGTGGCGAGCGTGCCGTAGGCGAGGACGCGCAGGGCGGGACGGCGGCGCCGGGCCGGGCGGGCCCGCACCACGGGTTCCGGTGCCGGGGGTGCCGACAGTGCCTCCCCGATGATCCCCAACTGCTCGCGCAGCAATGCCACTTCGGCGGTGGCGACCCGGTGCTCGGCCATGAACTCGGCGTCCGCGTCCGCTCCTTGCGGCAGCGGCTCGTCCGTGATCGCGGCCATCAGCGCGTCCACGCCGTCGTATTCATTGCGCTCCGCGGCCACGTCACACCACCTCGTCCTCGTGCAGGCGGTCGCGCAGGGCGCGGACCGCGGAGTGCAGCCGGCTCTTGACCGTGCCTTCCGGGATGCCGAGTTCCTCGGCGATCCCGCGCACGGGCAGGTCGGCGTAGAAGCGCAGGACGAGGACCTGGCGGTGCTGGTCGGGCAGTTCGTCCAGGCCCCGCGCCACCGCCATGGACAGGACGCTCGTGTCCTCGCCGGAGGGGTGCTCCAGCTGGCGCAGGGAGGCCAGCCGCTCCCCCACCCGCTCCTGGCGGCGTTTGGCGCGATGCCAGTCCATGGCGAGGTTCGAGGCGACGACCGCCGCCCACGCCGAGACGTCGCGCGGCGCCTCGTCGCCCTTCGCCGCCCGCTCCAGCAACCGCAGCCGTACCTGCTGGACGCCGTCCGGCAGATCCGCCTGCGGTACGCCGCCGAGCGCGAGCACCGCCCGTACCCGGCGTTCCTGGGCCGCGTCCAGAGGATCGTCCTCCTGGACCCGGCGGGCCTTTCTGCGCAGCACAAGCCACCCCCTCACCGCGTTTCCTCTACGACGCGGGAGCGGGCGGAAACGTTCGGCCGGGCGGGGAGGAGTTTTCCGCGGCGGCGGGCAGAGGCGTGGATCACACCGGCGGGCCGGACGGCTTGCGGTCCGGGACCGGTGCGGGGCGGATTTCTCGCAGCGCGCGGAGCCGTCGCCGCAGGATCGGGCCGGGGGCGGTCCGGTGTCGCATCCCACTCCTCGGGCCGGGCGGCGAAAGGATTGGACAGGCGGGCACGGGTGAGACGCATCATGGAAGCGCTGGACCACGTAGAACGCACGCAAAGGGAGTCGCCGTGAAGGTCGGAATCGTCGGAGCCACCGGTCAGGTCGGCACGGTCATGCGCAGGATCCTCGTGGAGCGGGACTTTCCCGTCACCGAGCTGCGTCTGTTCGCCTCGGCCCGTTCGGCGGGGACGGTCCTGGACGGCGTGACGGTGGAGGACGCGGCGAGCGCGGACTACTCCGGGCTCGACATCGTGCTGTTCTCGGCGGGCGGCGCGACTTCGAAGGCACTGGCCGAGAAGGTCGCCTCGCAGGGTGCGGTCGTCATCGACAACTCCTCCGCCTGGCGCAAGGACCCGCAGGTCCCGCTGGTCGTGTCGGAGGTGAACCCGCACGCGATCGTCGACCGGCCCAAGGGGATCATCGCCAACCCGAACTGCACGACGATGGCCGCGATGCCGGTGCTGAAGCCGTTGCACGCGGAGGCGGGCCTTGAGGCGCTGGTCGTCGCCACGTACCAGGCGGTGTCGGGTTCCGGGCTCTCCGGTGTGGCCGAGCTGCACGGCCAGGCCCTGAAGGTCGTGGCGGACGCCGACAAGCTGACCCACGACGGTTCGGCGGTCGACTTCCCCGAGCCGCAGGTCTACAAGCGGCCCATCGCCTTCAACGTGCTCCCCCTCGCCGGTTCGATCGTCGACGACGGCCTGCACGAGACCGACGAGGAGCAGAAGCTCCGCAGCGAGTCCCGCAAGATCCTGGAGATCCCCGAGCTGAAGGTCTCCGGCACCTGCGTCCGCGTCCCGGTCTTCTCGGGGCACTCCCTCCAGGTCAACGCCCGTTTCGCCCGCCCCATCTCGGTCGAGCGCGCCACGGAGCTGCTCGGCGGCGCCCCCGGTGTCGCCCTGACCGACATCCCGACCCCCCTCCAGGCGGCCGGCCAGGACCCGTCCTACGTCGGCCGCATCCGCGCCGACGAGACGGTCGAGCACGGGCTCGCGCTGTTCATCTCCAACGACAACCTCCGCAAGGGCGCCGCGCTGAACGCGGTGCAGATCGCGGAGCTGGTGGCGGCGGAGCTGAAGGGCTGACGGGCTTTCCTCGCCCCCGCCGCCCCTACCCGTCCCATCCTTCTGGGGCTCCGCCCCGGACCCCGCTCCTCAAACGCCGGAGGGGCTGACCATTCAGCCCGTCCGGCGTACCTCGTAGAAGCAGCAGCCGTACTCCACCGCCCGGACGTGGACGAGAACCACGGACGGATCGGCGAACGCCCGGGCGAAGGCGTCGTCGTCGAGGGTGTCGACCAGCTCGCCGCCCAGGATGTGGCCCTCGGCCGAGTAGCGGCGCAGCACGCGGTGGGCGTTCGCGAAGGGATACCCGGAGCCGGCCGCAGGCCCCGCGCACTCCTCCACGTGGATGAACACCGGGCCCTGTTCGTCGTACGCCCCGGGCTCGGCGCCCGTTTCCGCAGCCCAGCGCCGCAGCGGGGCGTAGGAGACGAGGGCGATCCGCTCACCCGGCTCGCTGCGGCGCAGACAGCAGCGGAGCGGAGCGGCGCCCTCCTCATCGAGTACGGGAACCATTCCGCGCCCCGCGTCGTCAGCAGAGCGCAGCTCCTTCAGGACTGTCGGGTCGATGGGTCGTGGCGTGTACGTCGTCATGGCACCAGGCTCGCGCTCGTCCGCCCCGCTCACCGGCGGGATACGGACATCGCGCTTCCCGCAGCTCCCGTGGAAGGATGGCGCAACCCACACATAACGAGGAGATGACCGCGTGCCTGGCACAAACCTGACTCGCGAAGAGGCGCGGCAGCGGGCAACGCTGCTCACCGTTGACTCGTACGAGATCGATCTCGACCTCTCCGGCGCGCAGGAGGGCGGGACCTACAGGTCCGCGACGACGGTGCGCTTCGATGTGACGGAGGGCGGCACCGAGTCCTTCATCGACCTGGTCGCCCCGGCCGTCCGCGAGGTGACGCTGAACGGCGACCCGCTCGACCCCGACGAGGTCTTCAAGGACTCGCGGATCGCGCTCGCGGGGTTGCTGGAGGGGCCCAACGTCCTGCGCGTCGTCGCCGACTGCGCTTACACCAACACCGGTGAGGGGCTGCACCGGTTCGTCGACCCCGTCGACCAACAAGCCTACCTCTACACCCAGTTCGAGGTGCCGGACGCCCGCCGCGTGTTCGCGGCCTTCGAGCAGCCCGACCTCAAGGCCACCTTCCAGTTCACCGTGAAGGCGCCCTCCGGCTGGACCGTCATCTCCAACTCCCCGACGCCCGAACCCCGGGACGACACCTGGGTGTTCGAGCCGACGCCGCGCCTCTCGACGTACATCACCGCGCTGATCGTCGGGCCGTACCACTCCGTGCACAGCGTGTACGAGAAGGACGGGCAGAGCGTGCCGCTGGGCATCTACTGCCGGCCCTCGCTCGCCGAGTACCTCGACTCGGACGCGATCTTCGAGGTCACGCGGCAGGGATTCGACTGGTTCCAGGAGAAGTTCGCCTACGCGTACCCCTTCAAGAAGTACGACCAGCTGTTCGTCCCGGAGTTCAACGCGGGCGCGATGGAGAACGCGGGCGCGGTGACCATCCGCGACCAGTACGTGTTCCGGTCCAAGGTGACCGACGCCGCGTACGAGGTGCGCGCCGAGACGATCCTGCACGAACTGGCCCACATGTGGTTCGGCGACCTGGTCACCATGGAGTGGTGGAACGACCTGTGGCTGAACGAGTCGTTCGCCACGTACACCTCGATCGCCTGCCAGGCCTACGCCCCCGACTCGCGCTGGCCGCACTCGTGGACCACGTTCGCCAACTCGATGAAGACGTGGGCGTACCGGCAGGACCAACTCCCGTCCACGCACCCGATCATGGCCGAGATCCGTGACCTGGACGACGTCCTCGTCAACTTCGACGGCATCACGTACGCCAAGGGCGCGAGCGTCCTGAAGCAGCTCGTCGCGTACGTCGGCATGGACGAGTTCTTCGCGGGCGTGCAGGCGTACTTCAAGCGCCACGCGTACGGCAACACCCGTCTGTCGGACCTGCTGGGCGCGCTGGAGGAGACCTCCGGGCGTGACCTGAGCACCTGGTCGAAGGCGTGGCTCCAGACGGCCGGCATCAACATCCTGCGCCCGGAGATCGAGACGGACGCGGACGGTGTCATCACCGCCTTCGCGATCCGCCAGGAGGCCCCGGCCCTGCCCGCCGGCGCGAAGGGCACTGCATCTGATGATGCGGCTCCGCCGCGTGGCACTCTCCGCCCGCACCGCATCGCGGTGGGCCTGTACGAACTCGACGAGAACACCGGCAAGTTGGTGCGCGACGAGCGTGTCGAGCTGGACGTGGACGGCGAACTCACCGCCGTACCGCAGCTGGTGGGCAAGCGTCGCCCGGACGTGGTGCTGCTCAACGACGACGACCTGTCGTACGCGAAGGTCCGCCTCGACGAGCAGTCCCTCGCGTTCGTCACCGAGCACCTCGGCGACTTCGAGTCCTCGCTGCCCCGCGCCCTGTGCTGGGCCTCGGCCTGGGACATGACGCGGGACGCCGAACTCGCCACCCGTGACTACCTGTCGCTCGTCCTGTCGGGCATCGGCAAGGAGTCCGACATCGGTGTCGTGCAGTCGCTCCAGCGGCAGGTGAAGCTCGCGATCGAGCTGTACGCCGACCCGGCCGCCCGCGAGGCCCTGCTCACCCGGTGGACGGACGCCACGCTGGCGCACCTGCGTTCCGCCGAGGCCGCGAGCGACCACCAGCTGGCGTGGGCCCGCGCGTTCGCGTCCACAGCCCGCACCCCGGAGCAACTCGACCTGCTGGACGCCCTGTTGGAGGGCACCCAGACGATCGAGGGCCTGGCCGTCGACACCGAGCTGCGCTGGTCGTTCGTCGAACGCCTCGCGTCCGTCGGCCGGTTCGACGAGTCGGAGATCGCCGGCGAGTACGAGCGGGACAGGACGGCCGCCGGTGAGCGCCACGCGGCGACCGCCCGTGCCGCCCGTCCGACCGAGGAGGCGAAGGCGGAGGCCTGGGCGCAGGTCGTCGAGTCCGACAAGCTCCCCAACTCCCTTCAGGAAGCGGTGATCTCGGGCTTCGTCCAGACCGACCAGCGCGAACTCCTGGCGCCGTACACGGAGAAGTACTTCGCGGCGGTCAAGGAGGCCTGGGACACCCGGTCGCACGAGATCGCCCAGCAGATCGCGATCGGCCTCTACCCGTCGATCCAGGTCTCCCAGGACACCCTGGACCGCACGGACACCTGGCTGACGACCGCCGAACCCAACGCGGCCCTGCGCCGCCTGGTCTCGGAGTCCCGCTCGGGCGTCGAGCGCGCGCTGAAGGCCCAGGCGGCGGACGCGGCCGCCGACCACTAGGCAAGACTGCACGGAGGGCGGGTGACCCGGTCGGTCACCCGCCCTCCGTGTACCCACCCTCCGTACGCCCGCCCTCCGCGCACAGCAGCCGGGCGGTGTCGAGCATCGTTCTCAGATGCAGCCCGGTCTGTACGGCCACGGGCACCCAGCGCGGGTCGTAGGACTTGCGCAGTTCCCGGCACCACTCGTGCACCAGGTTCCCGAGGGTCTCGCAGGCGTCGGGGTCGGTGCGGGCGAGGGCGCGGCGCAGCATGGCCGCCGCGCGCAGCGGGACCCGGCGGGCGGAGACGCCCAGGGTCGCGAAGTGGCCCTCGTGCGCGGGGAGTTCCTCGGCGGCCCAGGTGTCGGCGATGGACGGCGAGACGTCGACGAGTTCCAGCCCCGCGTCCCGCAGCGGCCTCAGCTCCTCGGGGACACGGTCCAGCGCCCGCCCGCCGAGTACGGCGGTGAGCTGCCGGGTCCGGTCGAGGAGCAGCTCGCTCACCCGCGCGGTCTCCCCCGCCGGGTCGGCGGCCGGCCTCGGGTCGCCCGTCGCGGCGACGGCCCAGGCGGGCGCCTCGACGAGGGCGGTGAGGGTGCCGTAGCGCCGGGGATGGAGCCAGGTGCTCTCTGCGACGAAGCCGCTCTGGTCGCGTTCGCCCGTGCCCCGGTCCGACGGCAGCACCAGGACGCCGGGCGGTTCCGGGCGCCAGTCGAGGCCGTCGAGGGGGTGATGGACGAGGGGGATCCGCAGCCGGGCCGCGGTGTGCCGGAAGGCGTCGGCGACGCCCGGGACATCCTCGGTCAGCATGACGAAGCCGCCGCCGAACTCGATGCCGTGCAGGGTGAATTGGGCGGCGGGCCGCAGTTCGTCGAGCAGCCGCACCAGCGCCGAGGACTCGGGCAGCGGCTCTCGCCCCTCGCCCCGGGCCGGCATCGACTCGGGCTGGCCGGCGAACTCGGGTCGGTAGAAGGTGTGGTGGCACTCCTCCAGGGACGGCTCCGGTTCCTCCGGCTGCCAGCCCTGCGCGAGGTGCGCTCCGTCCGGGTCGAGGCAGAGCAGGAAGTGCCAGGTGCAGCCGAGCAGTTGGAGGTAGTGCGGTCGGCGCGCGAAGAGCCGTGCCAGGCGGAGCGCGGAGGCCCCGCCCACGGGTTCGTTGGCGTGCGCGCCCGCGACGGTCAGGAACTGCCGGTCCCCGTGCCCGGCCGACAGCAGCCACAACGGACGCCCGGCCCGGCTCTCCCCCACGACGCGCAGGCGCAGCACCCCGGGCGCCCGGGCGACCAACGCGCGGGCCTGCCGCTCCAGTTCGTCGACGCCGGGATACGGCGCGCCCGGGACGAGCGGTGTCCGCGCGCCGGTTCTCCCCTTCGCCACCCTGCCAACTCCCTTTGCCTGTAGGGCTGTTGAACTTCCTCATGGGAGCTCCAGGAGTACGGCGTGTCAAGAGGGACCCCGGGGACGGACGACCCCACCCGGCCCGCCCTCAGCCCGGGAACATCCCGCCCGTGACGTTCACGAACGTGCCCGTGATGCTCGCCGCGTGGTCCGAGGCGAGGAAGACGGCGGTCGCGGTGATCTCCGCGAGGGTGGGGTTGCGGCGGGTCATGCGCAGGCTCGACAGGTGGTCGAGGATGCCCTGGATCGCGGCCTCGTTGAGGTCGGGGTTGACCTTGCCGAGCTTCTCGACGGTCAGGGTCTCGGGGATGCCTGCGGCCCACAGTCCTACGGCGCGCACGCCGCGCGGGCCCAGTTCCATCGCCAGGTTGCGCACGAGGCTGTCGGTCGCCGCGTCGGCGGGGCCGGTGCCGCCCATCATCGGACTGCCGTGCGCGGAACCGCTGTTGAGGGTGAGGACGACGCCGGAGCCGCGTTCGGCCATGCGGCGGGCGGCGGCGCGGGCGGTGATGAAGTTGGCGCGGGTGCCGTTGATCACCGGCGCCAGGAAGGCGTCGACGGGCATGTCGGTGATCGGCAGTCCCTGGACGTCGCCGCGCGAGACGAGGTTGAAGGACACGTCGATGTCGCCGACGCGGGCGAGGTGTTCCGTGACGGCCGTCTCGTCGAGCGCGTCGACGACGGCGACCTCGGCGTCCTTGATGCCGATGCCCTTGATGTCACCTGCCACGGCCTCCAGCGTCTCCAGGGTGCGTCCCACGAGGTGGACGCGGGCTCCCTCGGCGGCGAAGGCGCGGGCGACCGCACCGCCGATCGAGCCGCCGGCGCCGTAGATGACCGCGGTCTTGTCGGTGAGCAGCATGGTGGTTCTCCTTGCGGGTCGTGTGTCGTTCGAGTCGGTCATACAGACGCACGCGGGGTCCACCACTCATCGGTCACCGCTCACCTCTCGTCGGTCACAGCCTCAGCGGCAGTCCGAAGGCCGGGAACAGGTGCGGTTCGAAGGACGTGATCTCCACGATCCGGTCGTCGGCGCCGAAGCGGAGCACGTCGAGGACCTGGGCGCGGTAGACGGTCGTACCGGGGCGACGGACGTAACCCCCGGCCGCGAGCTGCCCGTTGGCGCGGGCGGGAAGGTGACGCCAATGCCCCAGGAACATGGGCGAGTTGGCGTCGAGACTGACACTCAAGAACTCCACGAGCGCATCGCGGCCGGTGAACCAGAACGGGTTCGGCGGCATGGTGAGCGTGACGTCCTCGCTGAGCAGCGCGGCGACCTCGGACAGGTCGAGGCGCTCGGCGGCGGCCATGTACCGCTTGACCAGGGTGCGTTGGTGCTCGGTGGGCTCGTCGGTCGTCCAGTCCGCGCGGCGGCCGGGAAGGCGGTCGCGCAGGGTGGGGCGGGCCCGTTGCAGCGCGCTGTTGACCGAGGCCACGGTCATGTCGAGCGCCTCGCCGGTCTCCACGGCGGTCAGCCCGAGGACGTCCCGCAGCACCAACACCGCGCGTTGGCGCGGCGGGAGATGCTGGACGGCGGCCAGAAAGACCAGTTCGAGGGTCTCGCGGGAGACCGCGGCGGCCTCCGGCTGCTCCTCGGCGGAGGGCAACTCGTCGTCGGGGTACGGCTGTAGCCACGTGATGCGGGCGGGCGGCTCCCCGCCGCCGTGGTTCATGCCGGGCAACGGTTCGTAGCGCTTGGGGCGGCGGGCCGTACGGCGCTGGAAGTCCAGGCAGGCGTTGGTGGCGATGCGGTACAGCCAGGTACGGGCACCGGCCCGCCCCTCGAAGGTGTCCCGGGCCCGCCAGGCCCGCAGGAACGTCTCCTGCACCAGGTCCTCGGCGTCGTCGTACGACCCGGTCATGCGGTAGCAGTGGACCTGGATCTCCCGGCGGTGGGACTCGACGAGGGCCGCGAAGTCGCCTTCGTCGACGGGGACTTGGGGGACGGCAGGGGCTTCCGTGACGGGCGTCCGTGTGACGGATTCCCGGGTCGGCTCCTGGGCGGTGTCCCGCGCCGTCCGCGCCACCCGCCTCAGCCGCGCGACGGACGACGAAAGTTCCGTCACGCCGGAGTAGAAGACGGAAGGCGGCTGCAGCACCAGCTCCTCCACCTGCCGCCCGATCTCCTTGATCAGCCCGTCGACTCCGACCCCGCCACCGCCGCCCTGCCGTTCCCGGTAGGCCTTCTGTCGGCAGGCGGCGGAACAGTACACGGAACGCCGGCCGGTACGGCCCGCCCGTGCGGTGAGCGGCTTGCCACAACTGGGGCAGGAGTCTTCGGCCACGAGCGCCTCCGGCGTTGCGTCACGAGCGATGCGTCACGAGCGTTGCGTTACAGATGTCGCCGCGCGGCGTTGCGTAACGACATTCCCGCGTGACGCTACCTCCCGAACGGGAACAGGAGGCGTACGCGTACCGATCTGCCCGAACACCGTCGCCCCGAACGCCAATGCCATCCCCGCCACCTGCACCGCCGTGAGCGCCTGCCCGAGCGCCGCCCAGCCGACGACGGCCGCGGTCAGCGGGGAGAGCGGGCCGAGGAGGGTGACCTGGGTCGCGGAGAGCCGGCCGATGCCGCGGAACCAGAGCCAGTACGCGATCGCCGTGTTGGCCAGCGCGAGGTACAGGTAACCGCCGACCGCCCGGCCGTCCAGCGCGGGCGGTGCCCCCTCGACCAGGAAGGCGACGGGGGCTATCAGCAGCCCGCCGGCGGTGAGTTGCCACCCGGTGAGGGCCAACGGGCCGACGCCGTCGGGGCGGCCCCACCGCTTGGTCAGCACGGTGCCGGTGGACATCGAGGCGGTGGACGCGAGGGCCGCGAGCACGCCGACCGGGTCGAGCGCACCGGCCGCCTTCAGTACGACGAGACTGACGCCGAAGGCCGCGACGGCACCGGTGAGCACGCTCCGGGCCGTGGGCCGCTGCCCCAGCAGCACCGCCGAGAGGCCTACGACGATCAGCGGCCCGACCGAGCCGACCACCGCCGCCATGCCGCCCGGGAGCCGGTACGCCGACAGGAACAGCAGCGGGAAGAAGGCACCGATGTTCAACGCGCCGAGCACCGTCGCCTTCCACCACCAGGCACCGCGCGGCAGCACCCGGGCGAGCGCGAGGAGCACGAGACCGGCGGGGAGGGCGCGCATCAGGCCGGTGAAGAGGGGGCGGTCGGGCGGGAGGAACTGGGTGGTGACGGCGTAGGTGGTGCCCCAGGAGATGGGGGCGAGGGCGGTGAGGGCGGCCGTCAGGACCGGACGACTGGCCATGGGAGACACCTTCCGAAGTAGGTCACTGGTAACTAGCTTAGCCATAAGCTAGTTACCGTCAAGCCACTGACCGGTGATCCGCTGACCAGTGACCCACTGACCGCTGATCCACTTTCTTGCGACCGACCCACTGACCGGCGGATACTCACCCCATGAACGACAAGGACCCCGTCGACGCGATCGTCGAGCAGTGGGCGGCCGTGCGGCCCGACCTCGACACCGCCGCGATGGAGGTCTTCGGGCGGATCTTCCGGCTGGCCCGGGCCATGGGCGACCGCATGGAGAAGGCGTACGTCCCGCACGGCATCTCGCGCGGCGAGTTCGACGTCCTCGCGACCCTGCGCCGCGCCGACGAGCCCTACACGCTCTCGCCGCGCGAGCTCTCCGCGACCCTGATGCTCACCACCGGCGGCATGACCGGCCGCCTCGACAAACTGGAACGCGCCGGCCTCCTCCGCCGCTCCCCCGACCCGCACGACCGCCGCGGCCTCCAAGTCACCCTGACAGACAAGGGGTTGGCCCTGATCGACGAGGCGGTCGGCTCAGGCCTCGCCACCCAGACAGCGGCCCTCTCCGGCCTCGCCCCCGACCAGGCCGCCCAACTGGCCGATCTGCTCCGGAAGTTGCTGACCTCGACGGAGCGGTAGCCCAACTCCCGCTCCTGACGGCCCCGTTGAACCGCCCGTCTCCTACGGCACCTTTCAGCCGACGTACTCGGCGAGCGCCACGTCGATCTCCTTCCGGTCCGCGGCATCCGCGGCCCACGCCACATACCCATCGGGCCGCACCAGCAACGCCGTACGACGATCGCTCGCCCAGCGCTCCACCGTCAGCCGGTCCTTGCGGGTGTCCTGGTCCTCGTAGGGCTCCGGGGTGATCAGTACGAACCGGCCGCCGCGCAGGGCCTCGTAGAGGCGGCCGTTGTCGGCGAGGGTCACGTCCGGGGCCCGGGTGCCGACGAGGCGGTGGGCGCCTCGGGGTGCCGGGTAGGTGTAGCCGATGCCGGTGAGTTGGCCGAGGGCCTTGCGGCGGGCCGGGGCCACGTGGTCGAGGACCGTGGTGAGGGCCGCGCGCAGGGCGAGGGTCCAGGGGCGTTTGGCCATGGCGAGGCGGACGATGCCGCCGCTGCTGCGGAGGACCGACCTGCCGACGGGGTGGCGCTCGGTCTGGTAGGTGTCGAGGAGGTCCGGGGCCGCGTGGCCGTCGATCACCGCGGCCAGTTTCCAGCCGAGGTTGGCCGCGTCCTGGAGGCCGGTGTTCATGCCCTGGCCGCCGGCCGGTGTGTGGACGTGCGCGGCGTCGCCCGCGAGGAAGACGCGGCCCACCCGGTAGGCGGGCGCCTGGCGTTCGTCGCTGTGGAAGCGGGACATCCAGCGGGCGTCGCGCATCCCGAAGTCACGGCCGAGGGCGAGCCGGGTGATCTCCCTGACCTCGTCGAGGTCGAGGGGCTCGTCGTCGGCGACGTCGTGCGCGCGGTTCCAGCCGATGACCCGGTGGTAGCCGTCACCGAACGGCGCGATGAAGGCGAAGGCGTCGCCGACCGTGGCCACGGTGAGCAGGGTCTCGGGCTTCTCGTCGAGCAGCACGTCCGCGAGGACGACGGAACGGATGACGGAGTGACCGGGGAAGGGCAGCCCGACGGCGTCCCGCACCGCGCTGCGCATCCCGTCGGCGCCCACGACGTACGCGGCACGCAGCGACTCGGCCACCCCGCCCGGCCCACGTACCTCGACGGTCACACCGGCCGCGTCCTGCGACAGCCCGGTCATCTCGGTCTCGTAGCGGAAGTCGACCCCCGCCTCGGCCGCGCGCCGCAGCAGCACCTTCTCCACCTCGTACTGCGGGAGGACGAGGAGGTGGTTGAAGCGGGAGGGGAGAGTGGTCAGGTCGACGGTGAGGCGGCCGAACAGGCGGAGCCGGTCGAGGGGTTGGCCGATGGCCTCCAGTTCGTCGGCGAGGGCGCGGGCGTCGAGTTGCTCCAGGGCGCGGGCGTGCAGGACGAAGGCGCGGGACAGGTTGCTGATCTTCCGCGGGCGCTTCTCCAGCAGGGTGACCGGGACGCCGGCGGCGGCGAGGTCACCGGCCAGGAGCAGTCCGGTGGGGCCGGAGCCGACGACGATGACGGTGCGGTTCACGGTGACCTCCTAGGGTCAACACTTGTTTGCCAACGCTTGTTGGCCAACATAAAACCCGTTCCCTGGACTGTCAACACGTGTTGGCCTACGCTCGTTGGCATGGACGACAGCACCACCGACGGCACCCCCGGCCCCCGCCGCTCCGACGCCACCCGCACCGCCATCCTCGAAGCCGCGCGCGAGCGCTTCGCCACCGATGGCTACGAGCGCGCGACCATCCGCGCCATCGCCAAGGACGCGCGCATCGACCCGTCGATGGTGATGCGCTACTACGGCAACAAGGAGGGCCTGTTCGCGGCGGCCGTCTCCTACGACCTGCGGCTGCCGGACCTGGCCTCGACCCCGCGGGGCGAGGTCGGGCGGGCACTGGTCACGCACTTCCTCGCCATGTGGGAGGAGAACGAGGAGCTGACGGCGATGCTCCGGGTCGGCGCCACGAACAAGGGCGGGGCCGAGCGGATGCAGGGGATCTTCCGGGATCAGCTGATGCCGGTCGCGCGGCAGGCGTGCCCCGACCCGGAGCAGGCGCCGGCGCGTGCCGGGCTGGTCGCCGCCCAGCTCCTGGGGCTCGCGCTCACGCGCTACGTACTGCGCTTCCCGCCGACCGTCGCGCTGGCCCGCGAGGAGATCGTGGCCTGGCTCGGGCCCACCCTCCAGCGCTACCTGACGGCACCGAGCCCGTGACCGGAAGCGGAAGCGGAAGCGGAAGCGGACATGCCGAAGGCGCCCGCCTCACCGCGATGGGTGGTGCGGACGCCTTCCGGAGAACGTGAGGTCAGACCTTGGCGTCGACGGCGGTGCCGGTCCTGCCGGACTTGGCCTTCGGCGCGCGGTCCTTGGACTTGTCCAGCGCCATGACCAGGCCCGCGATGACCGCGAACAGGGCGAGCGGGATCAGGACATAGAGCCCCAGCGTCTCGGCGACACTCAGGCCATGGCCCGGGTCGTCACCGTCGTCGCGGGTGAGCGCGAGCGCGGGGGACGTCATGAGCAGCATCATCAGCGTCGTACCGGCAGCCAGGGCACCGGCGCGCAGGGCGTTCTTCTTGTCCACACCGCAAAAGTAGCGAACGCCCGAACGCGCCGCGCGCCCGGGGGTGCCGTATGGGGCGCACGCCCCTCACGGGCCCTCTTCCTCACCGGCCTCCGTCCCCTCGTCCGACCCCGCCCGCAGCACATCCACCAGCGCGTGCAGCCGCGGCGAGGCGGCCAACTCCTCCAGCGTCACCGGCCGGCCCTCCGCATCGGCGATCGGCAGGCGCCAGTTCGGATACTGGTCCCACGTGCCGGGCAGGTTCTGCGGGCGCCGGTCGCCGACGGTGTCGGGCAGCCAGACGCCGATCATCCGGGCCGGGGTGCGGAGCAGGAAACGGTGGACGGCGTGGATCTCGGCCTCCTCCTCGGACGCGGGACGGCCGCCGCCCGTGGCGTGTTCGTAGAGGCCGAGCCGGGACAGCAGCGCCAGCCACTCCCCCACGTCGGTGGCGGACTCGATCCGTTCCTCCTCCACCGGCCGGGTCAACAGGCCCAGCCGGTCGCGGAGTTCGACGTGTTCGCCGGTGAGCCGGGCCGCGGTGGGCGGCAGGTCGTGGGTGGTGGCGGTGGCCAGGCAGTCGGCCCGCCAGCTCTCCGGCGCGAGCGGACGCCCGTCGCCCTCCCAGTCCCGCTCGAACCACAGCACCGACGTGCCGAGCACCCCCCGCTCCTGCAAGGTCTCGCGGACACCCGGTTCCACGGTCCCGAGGTCCTCGCCGATCACCACCGACCCGGCGCGGGACGCCTCCAGCGCGAGGATCGCGAGCATGACCTCGGCGTCGTAGCGGACGTAGGTGCCTTCCGTGGGCGGGTGCCCCTGCGGGACCCACCAGAGGCGGAACAGGCCCATGACGTGGTCGATGCGGAGGGCGCCGGCGTAGCGGAAGAGCGCGCGGAGCAGGCGGCGGTACGGGGCGTAGCCCGACTCGGCGAGACGGTCGGGGCGCCACGGGGGCAGACCCCAGTCCTGGCCGAGGGAGTTGAAGGCGTCCGGGGGCGCGCCGACCGACATGCCGCCGGCGAAATACTCCTGCTGCGCCCAGGCGTCGGCACCGTCCGGATGCACCCCGACGGCGAGGTCGTGCACGACCCCGATCGGCATGCCCGCGTCCCGCGCGGCCCGCTGGGCGGCGGTGAGCTGGTCGTCGGTGAGCCAGGCGAGGCGGCAGTGGAAGTCGACGCGGTCCATCAACTCGCCCCGGGCGCGGGCGGTTTCGGGTGAGCGCGGGTCGCGCAGGGCGGCCGGCCACTCCCGCCAGTTCGAGCCGTGCACCTCGGCGAGCGCGTACCAGGTGGCGTGGTCCTCCAGCGCCTCGCCCTCGCGGGCGAGGAAGTCGACGTAGGCGGCCCGTCGTCCGGGTCCGAGGGGGACCTCGCGGACGAGTTCCAGCGCCTCCCGCTTCAGCTCCCACACGGCGTCGCGGTCGATCAACGCGCCCTTGTCCAGGACGGATTCACGCAGTCGCCCGGCCTGCGCGAGGAGTCCGCGCAGCTGCTCCCGCTCGCCCTCCTCGACGTAGGCGAACTCGGGGACGTCCTCGACCCGCAGATACACCGGGTCGGGGAAGCGGCGCGAGGACGGCCGGTACGGCGACGGGTCGGTGGGCGCGCCGGGCACGGCCGCGTGCAGGGGGTTGACCTGGACGAACCCGGCCCCGAGCGATCGCCCGGCCCAGGCGGTGAGTTCACCCAGATCACCGAGGTCACCCATGCCCCAGGAGCGCCGCGAGAGCAGCGAATACACCTGCACCATCAGCCCGTACGACCGTTCCGCGGGCGCGGGCAACCGGTCAGGGGCGACGACGAGTTGGGCCTCGGCGCTCCGGCCGTCCGGCGCGGTGGCGGTCAAGTGGTGGACGCCGGGCGGGAGTTGCTCGGCACTCGCCCGCACCTCGCCCTGCTCGGTCTCGATGTGCAGCACGGTGCCCTCGGGCAGCGCGTCGAGCGCTGCGGGCGTACCGCCGTACCGGCCCACGATCGTGGGCGGCAACAGCCGTTCGGCCAGCTCCTGTCGGCGGGCGGCGAGTGCCGCGGCGGTGGCCTGCGGGGTGCTCGCGTCGACGCCGAGGGCGGCCAGCGCGGCGACGACCGCGACGGCCGAGGCGGGGACCGCGCGGTCCGGGGAGGGGCTGTAGGCGGTGGCGACGCCGTGCAGTTCGGCGAGCCGGGACAGGTCCTCGCCGAGGGTGTCGGCAGGCCGGGGTGCGGTCATCTAGGGCCTCGTCGAGTCCGGGTCGGCGAAGGGGGCGACCTCACCGCTCATCGGGTCGCCGATCATGCCGGCCTCGCTGGTGAGCGGTGCGTCCATGGTGGCGGACTCGCTGGTGAGCGGGGTGGCGTCGGCGAGTGGGGGCTCGCTCGTGAGGGGTTCGGCGTCGGCCAGCGGCGGTTCGCTGGTCAGCGGGGTCTCGGCCCAGGCTCCCTCGGAGTCGAGGAAGAACAGGTCGGGTGTGAGGTCGGCGGCCGGCTCCGGGGTGCGTTTGGAGCGGGCCGGGCGCGGAAGCGATGCCGATGCTGCGGCCACGGTGGGCCTCCTTGGTCGTGTCGGGCGTGCGGGCGGGTTACCGCAGCCCTACCCAGTGGGCGCGACGGCAGACATACCGGAAGCGAGACATGTCCCTCTGCTCATTTTGCCCCACTTCAATGCCGTACGGGATGCGGGAGGACGACATATCTGCCGCCAGTACGCATATGGCTGGCTTGAAATCAACCAACCCAAGAAAACATCTAGTTGACCTTCTATGCGCGTCATTGGTACTTTCTTTACCTCAGGGCGGGGGCCCTGAGGCAACGGGGGAACTTGGGGGATTTATGCTTCGCGAGTTCCTTTCCCATGCTTTCACGACGAAAGAACAGGGGAAAAAATGAAGCGCGGTACACGCATATCTGTGATAACCGGTACGGCCGCAGTGGTCACACTCGCCCTGGCGCCCATCGCCGAGGCCAACTGGAGCAGCTCCATCACCGCCGCCAGCGTCGGCTTCGAGTCCCGGCGCTGGTCGGACGAGCTGTACTCCCAGATCACCTTCCACGGCTGCACCACCAGCGGTTCGAAGAGCACCGACGTGCAGATGTGGAACGACATCGCGCTGCAGCCGGACGACGCCTACGACAGCAAGACGTTCACCGCGTGCTTCAACGGCGCTGTCAGCAACGGCGAGTGGACCGACCTGCCGTCCGGCAAGCGGGACTACTACTTCCAGCTCATGAAGATCGGCGGCTCCACCTTCGGCCCGCAGCTGAGCGTCAGCTCGCTCACCATTGACACCACCAAGGCCGACGGCTGAGATTCCAGGTCTGAGGGGTGCCCTCCCGGGGGGCACCCCTGTCCGGCCGACGAACGGTCAAGTGAGACTCAATGAAATTCAGCACCAGCCTGCGCAGCGGCAGTGTGCGATGGGCCGCGCCCGTCATTCTTGTATTGACGTTCCTTTACTACCTCGTAGGAGAGAACGCCCCTCTATCGAGTTATTACCACTACGCACCGAGCATTGTCGCAGCGCCGATGGAGACTCTTTACGCGCTGGCTTACGCGACGGCTGCGGCGCTGTCGTGCTGGGAAAGCGGACGCCTGCGGACCGCCCGGATATGGGCGCTGGCGCCCGCCCGTTCGCGTTACCGGATCGCGGCCAACGTTCTCGCACCCGTGATCGCGCTCTCCTGGGTCGTTCTGCTGCTTCCCCCGGCGATCTCGCTGGCCCGCGCGGCGACGCTGCCCAGCCTCGACAGCCTGCGTCTGCCGCTGGCCGGAATGGTGCTGTGCGTCGCCCACGCCGTCCTCGGCTTCGCCGTCGGCTGCCGGCTCCCCCGCGTGATCGCGACGCCGATCCTGGCGGTCGCCGACTGGGTCACGGTCGCCTTCACCAGGGCGGTGCTGCCGTACTGGCCCCGCCACGTGTCCGGGCAGTTCTCCTCGATCGGTTTCGGAGAGGTGCCGGACCTCGTCACGGTGGCGGTGCCCGTCCTGCTCGCGGGCGGTGTCGCCGTAGGACTGATGATCCTGTGGCTGCCCTTCGGGTGGCGCGTGTTCCGGGTGGCGCTGGCGGCTCTGGTGGCCGTGACCGGTGTCCTCGGGGCGTACCGCACGAGTGTCGACTGGCCGCACACCCCGCCGCTGACCGCCGGGCACGTGGACATGACGTGCACGGGCAGCGCGCCGCGTATGTGCGCGGCGGAGTTCAACGCGCGCTATCTGCCGCAGACCCAGCGCGACACCGCGAAGGTGCTGCGCGTGCTGGACGACGCGGGCGCGATCTCGACCGCACCACGGCTGATCACCGACGGCTATGTCGACGGACGCCACCAGAAGCCGTCCACGGACGCCGTGTGGCGCATGATGCTGACCCCGTCGCTGCCCAGCGGTGACACCGCGTACCAGGTGATGATCCGGGCCCTGCCCTTCCGCTGCAAGCAGGTTCCCGCCCTCGCCGCCCACTCGGCATGGCTGTGGGGCGCCGAGAAGACCGGCCAGGAGAAGGAGTACCTCGAACGCCGGAAGGCGGAGAGCCGCAACCCCGCGGCTCAGAAGCTGGAGAAGCAGGTGCGGGCCGACGTCACCCGTGTCCTCGCCGAACCGCGCGCCGAACAGGCCGAGTGGATCAAGCGCACGCTCGACACCTGTGAGGCGAAAAAGTCGTGACCTGGTGGTTCAAGGCCCGCCGGGGCCACCTCCTGCTGCCCCTCGCCGTGATCGTCTTCGGCGTGGGGCTCTACACGGTGCAGACCAACACCGTGCTGCTGCCGTCGCTCACGGGCAGCCCGCGGATCGCGCTCTCCCTCTTCGTCCCCATCCCCCTGCTGGCCCTCCTGATGGCCTCGCTGGAATCCCGGCTGCCCGCGGCCGAGGTCTCCGGGGTCCGGTCCATGACGCGGCTCGACAACATGCTCGTCACTGTCGTCGTGGCCGTGGCGGTGCTGTGCAGTCTGCTCATCGCCGGCGCACAGGGATCCGCCCAGGCCACAGCGGGGGGCCGCAACGTGCTGTTCCTGACCGGCCTGATGCTGCTGGGCCGGGCCTGGGCAGGTCAGACGGCGGTGATGATCCCGGTCGGCTGGCTGGTCACCGTCGTCCTCGTGGGGTTCCGCGGGAATCTGCCGTACTTCTGGACCGTCATCGCGCTCCCCGCGGACAGCCTGTTCGCGGCAGCCGTCTCCTTGGTGGCCTTCGCCGTCGGCCTTGCCGCCCAGACCCGCTCGTCGAGGAAAACAGCGTGACACTCGAACTCAGCAACTGCACCTACGGCTACCGGCGCTGGAAGCCGCCGGTGCTGCGGAATTTCTCCTACACCCTGCCGGACGGTCTCACCGTCCTGCTCGGTCCCAACGGCGCCGGCAAGTCGACCCTCCTGAAGCTCGCGGCCTCGGTGACCAGCCCGCAGAAGGGCCGCGTGACCCTGGACGGCGAGCCGGCGGGCACCCCGTCGTATCGCCGGACCGTGGCCTGGATGCCGCAGGACATCGTGCCCATGCCCACGCTGACGGCGCGCGAGTACGTCGCCTACATCGGCTGGCTCAAGGGGATGAACCGTACGGACGCCTGGAAGCAGGCCCGCAAGGCCCTGGTGCGCGTCGAGCTGTCCGACAAGGCGGACGCGCGCACGAGCCAGTTGTCCGGCGGCCAGCTGCGGCGCGTCGGTGTCGCCGGGGCACTGGTGCACGGCGCGCGGGTCCTGCTGCTGGACGAGCCCACCGCCGGAATGGACCCGTACCAGCGCCGGGTCTTCCGCGACATCCTGCGCGGACTGACCGGTGACGTACGGGTTCTGCTGTCGACCCACGATGTCGCCGACCTCGCGGAGGAGGCGGACCACGTCACCGTCGTGTACGACGGCTCGGTCCTCCACCACGGGAACACCGACACCTTCCTGACCCACACCCCGCCCGGCACCCTGGAGGGGCGGGCCGCGGAAGCGGCGTACACGGCACTGCTCAGAAGCCGGGGCGTCGCCGCCTGACCCCCTGGCCGTCCCCGTCGCACGACGAACGTACCGTCGGGCCGCGCCCCGCGGCCGGCCCGACGGTACACACAAGGAAGCCCGGATCGTCAGGCGGAGATGCCGTCGATCCGGGCCATCGCGTCCTCCGCGCCGTATGGCTGCAGGTACGGCAGCCAGCGCGGGTCCCTATGACCTGTCCCGATGATGCGCCAGGCCAGGCCGGTGGGTGGGGCGGGTTTGTGGCGCAGCCGCCAGCCGATCTCGAAGAGGTGCCGGTCGGCCTTCGTGTGGTTGCAGCGGCGGCAGGACGCCACCACGTTGTCCCAGGCGTGCTTGCCCCCGCGGCTGCGCGGAATGACATGGTCGACGCTGGTTGCGACGCCACCGCAGTACATGCACCGGCCCCCGTCGCGCGCGAAGAGCGCCCGGCGGGTGAGAGGAACGGGCCCCCGATAGGGAACCCGTACGAATCGCTTGAGCCGGACCACGCTGGGTGCGGGGACTGTGACGGTTGCGCTGTGCATAAAGGCGCCGGATTCCTCAAGGGAGACAGCCTTGTTCTCCAGGACGAGGACGAGCGCGCGGCGGAGCGGTACGACGCCGAGTGGCTCGTACGACGCGTTGAGGACCAGGACATGCGGCACGGATGCCTCCTTGTGCGTCGGCGGCGCGTGGCTCGCGCCGGGACGATCTGTAGTCAGTCTCCCCTCATGCCTGGTGGAAGCGCCACCATGTCCCGGTAACGGGCTGGGAGTGTTTTCGACCACATGTGATGCAGTCCCGGGGGCCTGTGGGTTCGTCCCACCTGTTCATTCCCGGCTGAGCACAGCCTCTCCCCTGAACATGGCAACGATCCACACACGATGCCCCGATAGTGTGGTGTGCCTGCCCCTACGGTGACCTATTCGTGACCTAGAACCGCGTGTACGAAGACGTGTACGACCTTGACCGCAGCGCCGGGGGCGGACCGCACCTGGAGGTACCTGCCGTGTCCTTGTCCGCCGTCCTACTGGCCGCCGCTACGCCGTCGCCGTCCCCGAGCCCTTCGGAGACAGCGGCGACCGTGCCCTCGCTCCAGGACGCCCAGGAGAGCGCGACCAACGCCGCCAGCTGGGTGGAGCAGAACTGGTCCACATGGCTGGCGATAGGTCTCCGGGTGCTGCTGATCGTGGTGATCGCGGCGGTCCTGAGAATGACGGTGCGGCGGGCGATCACCAAGCTGATAGACCGGATGAACCGAACGGTCGAATCGGTGGACGGCACGGCACTGGGCGGCCTCCTGGTGAACGCGGAACGCCGCCGCCAGCGCTCCCAGGCGATCGGCTCGGTCCTCCGCTCCGTGGCGTCGTTCGTGATCCTGGGCACAGCCGCACTGATGGTGCTGGCGACCTTCGAGATCAACCTCGCCCCTTTGTTGGCGTCAGCCGGTGTCGCGGGCGTGGCGATCGGTTTCGGCGCCCGCAACCTCGTCACGGACTTCCTCTCCGGCGTCTTCATGATCCTTGAGGACCAGTACGGCGTCGGCGACCAGATCGACGCGGGCGTCGCCTCCGGCGAGGTCATCGAGGTCGGCCTCCGCGTGACCAAGCTCCGCGGCGACAACGGCGAGATCTGGTACGTCCGCAACGGCGAGGTCAAGCGCATCGGCAACCTGTCCCAGGGCTGGGCGACGGCCGGGGTCGACGTCACCGTGAAGGCCTCCGAGAACCTGGACCGGGTGAAGGCCACGCTCGACTCGGTCACGGAGAAGATGAGCAAGGAAGAGCCCTGGAACGAGCTGCTCTGGGGCCCGATCGAAGTCCTCGGCCTGGACAGTGTGTTGATCGACTCGATGGTCGTCCGCCTCTCCGCCAAGACCATGCCGGGCAAGTCGGTGACCGTCGAGCGAGAACTGCGGTGGCGGGTGAAGCGGGCCTTCGACGAGGCGAACATCCGCATCGTCGGCGGGGCCACGGCGAACCCGGTGGACGACGCGGCGGACCCGACGGAGGCGGTCGCGGCGCCGTCGGTGTACTCGAACTCCGACTCGCCTCAGGTGGCGGCCACCTCGCCGCTTTCTTCGCAGCGGCCGGGGACGCGGTAGCTGTTGGGGGCGCGGGACCCGGGGTTGTACGGGGTCACGGGCGGGGCCAGGGTCGGGCGGAACGGTTCAGCACACCCGTTCGAGTGAACGCATGCGGAAACCCAGGTCGCAGGCCTGCCCCGGCGGCCCATGGTTCTGCCGGGGCACCCGGCACGGGCGTAGCCTGGCAGCAGCGTGACGAGGGAGAAGCATCGATGAGCGCCGAACCCATCATGGAGCCGGTCATGACGCAGCAGGACCCCATCGATCTGCTGATCGCGATCGAGGAGGCGTCGACGACGCCGATTCGACCCGAGTACGTCGAGGGGATGGCCATCGTGCCACCGGCACCGAACGACAATCACAACGACGGCGCTTTCGAGCTGTCCTTCCAGTTCCGCGCCGCCGGACACCGCCTCGTGGGCATGGGCAACGGCTACCGCGCAGCCCACAAGGACGGCACCACGACGGCCCTGCTCATCCCGGACTTCTACGTCCGCCGCCGCAGGCCGAGCGAACTCGACGACTCATACCTGAAGGCCCACAGGGGCTGGTACCCCATCGACATGATCGCCCTGGTCGGCGAGCTCACGTCCACCAACCACGAGACGGACACCGGCCCGAAGCTCCGCACCTACGCCGCCGCAGGAGTCCCGGTCTTCGTCCTGATCAACCGCACCACGAAGACGGCCCACTGCTACACCGCCCCCGTCCTCCCCGGCGACGACCCCAAAGAGGCGTACTACGACGCCGAGTCGAAGGTCGGCCTGGGCAATCCCCTCGTCCTCCCGGCCCCGTACCCCACCCTGGACACGGCACCCTTCCTGGAGAGCTGAGCCCGAGGCCACGGGCACGCCTCAGGCCCCGGCCCGCTCCGCCCCCGTAGCGAAGAACCGCCCCACATACTCGCCGGCGGGCAACCCGCTCTCCCGCATGAGGGAGAAGACCTCGGCACCCTCCCCCGGCTCGCCGAACATCCGGTACGCCTCGGCGAAGTCGGCGTACTCGACGCCGTCGAGGTCAGCGCAGTACTCGTGCGCCTCCAACTCCCCACGGCTGATCGCCTCGTCGAGCGAGCGGGCCCGCCACAGGGTCAACCGCTCTTCGTAGACGCCGAGTTGGCGGTGCCGGAACACACACCGGACGCCGTACCAGGACTGCTCGCTCACCTGTGACCTCACTCAACACCGCTATCCGACCGGCCCACTTGAACCACCACGATCATCCGTGACCTCGCGGTGCGCCGCCCGCACAATTTCCCCGGCTTCACGGATGGCACGGTCGCGTACGACGGGGTCGCCGCTGTTGATCGCCTGCTCGGCTGCGTGGAGTCGGCTTGCCATCTCCGGGTGACGCTCAATCTCGACGACCGTGGCCACGGCCTGTTGGAGCGCCGGGAGCGTGAGGTCGGGATGAGGGATCAGTGGGGTGGCCTTCACTCCCGCACGCCGACAAGCGGATTGCCCACGGCGGGGTCGGCCCCGAGCATCCACTCCGCGTACACGGTCTTGCCGACGGAACGGGGCTCCCACCCCCAGCGGTGGGACAGGGCTCCGACCAGGAGTAATCCCCGGCCGAACTGATCCGTGTCGGCTGCCAGGCACGGGTTCGGCAACCGTTCGCCGCGCGGGTCGCTGACCTCGACGCGGAGGGTGACCCCGGTGACTGTGATGCGGACCCGGATGAGTCGGTCCCGCAGGCTGCCGTGCAGCAGGGCGTTGGTCATCAACTCGGATACGACGAGGGCGACATCACCCGCGAGGGCGGGGTGCCCCCACTCGGTGACGAGGCGTGCGGTGCGGCGTCGGGCGAGGGTGACGCTGCGGGCGAGGGGGGTGTAGTCGAGGCGGTCCTCGTGGGGGACGGGGTCGGCGTCGCGGGTGGTGGGGGGTTCGGTCATGGCACACCTCCGTGTGCGGTTGGCTCAACAAGGAGCGCCGCAGAGTTAGCTGACGAGCACCGACCGTAGCGATCCAGTTGGCTCGGGCACAAGTCGTTCGGAGACACTTGTCTCCAGCGTTCGAAAGTCGTCGACTCACGACGGCGGCAGAGCGACACTTGGGCCGTGAACCGATCAGCTGAACTGGGAAACAGAGCGTCAACTGTGCTGGGACGCAAGCTCGGTAGCGAGCTGCTGCGCCTGCGTGACGCCGCTGGAAAAACCCAGCAACAGGCCGCCGAGACCATCAGTGCGACCAACTCGAAGATCGTGAAGATGGAACGGGGCTGGGTGCCCATGCGGGACCCCGACATCCGGGTGCTGTGCGAGTTCTACGGGCTGGACGAGTCGAAATCCGTAGCCCGGCTGCTGGAGTTGGCGAAACTCGACCGTGAACGCCGCAAGGCCAAGGGATGGTGGCAGCACTCGCCGCAGGCAGAGGCCATGGCCGAGTACATCGCGATGGAGGATGTGGCGACCCGCGTACGGACCTGGCAACAGGCCTTCGTACCCGGCCTGTTGCAGACACCCGAGTACGCACGAGCGGTGGTCGTCAGTGAGGGGCTGTGGCAGGACCCCGACGAGATCGAGGGTTTCGTCGACGTCCGCATGAGACGTCAGGCTCGCCTGTCAGCACCCGAGCCGCTCCAGGTCTACGCGGTGATCGGAGAAGGCGCGCTACGACAGCAGGTCGGCGGCCCCGAGGTGATGCGCGCGCAGTTGCAGAACCTGCTGAAGACGGCCCAACTCCACAATGTCCGCCTCCAGGTGCTGCCCTTCCGGGCCGGTGGCCACGCCTGCATGGCAGGCTCGTTCAACATCATCTCCTTCGCGGAGTCCGAGGCGGTGGACGTGGTCCACGTCGACAGCATCGCGGCTACCGTGTGGGTCGAGAACGATGCCGAAAGCTCGACGTACAGTTCGTTCTTCGAACGCACGGCACGGCTGAGCCTGGCCCCCAAGGACTCGCTCAGCCTGATCGAGAGCATCAGCGAGGACATGCAGTGACGAACGGCTTCGACTTCGTGAAGTCCAGCTACAGCAGTGGAAGCGGCGAGTGCCTCGAAGTCGCCCGCAACATCCCCGGCACCATAGCCATCCGCGACTCCAAGTCCCCCGACGGCCCGATACTCCGGCTGGCCCCCACCACCTGGACGAAGTTCACGGCGACGCTGCACTGACCAACCCCCCGACCCACCCCACCCGACACCCTCCCCACAGAAGCGTGACACTTTCCCCCCGAGTGTCACATTTCCGCACCCCACCCCTCGGCGCCGAGCGTCCCCACACCACCCCCGACCCCACATCCCCCCGCCTCGACAGCCCGGGCCAGTTCAGCGATCCGGTCGGCCGACGGGTCGTTGCTGGACCCCGGACCAACAGCCGCTCACCGGGTGCGAGTCGAGCCTTGTCCGTCAGCGCGGTCAGCGCGGTCAGCGCGGTCGTGCCCGACACCGGAAGCGCGGCGGCGTCGAGCAGGCTCAGGTTCTTCGGCGCACGGGAAAGGCACCGCTCGGGTACGGCGACGTAGTCGGCGATCGCCCCGAAGGTGAGGTGCGGCATGAGTCCCCACACCGCGTCCCCGGCCTGCCACACGCTCACCCCGGCCCGCACCTCCACGACCCGGCCGGCGAAGTCGCCGCCCAGGCGACGGGGGAAGCCCGCGGGAGTCATCCAGCGCAACCTGCCTGCCCGGAAGGCGATCTCCCCCGCGTCCACACTCGCGGCGTGCACCTCCCCCGGCCCGGGACTCGGCGTGGGCACCTCGTCGACGCGCAGCACCCCGGGCGGGCCACAACGGTCGTACCGCACAGCGCGCATGATCGATCGCCCCTGGTCACGGCTCTCCGGGTATCAAGCGCAGGAGGTCAACGTGGTCGACACGGCGGCGCGACGGCCCCTGCGGGCGGCCGGGCAGGCGTGAGGTCGGCGACTCCGCACCGGCACTTCCCTTCCCGGGCCACCCTGTTGCGAGCCGTCTTCCGCGACCGCGTCGAAGCGCTCTGCGCGAAGGCCGAGGAGCACACCCTCGCGAGCGAACCAGGCACCGCCCCCTTCTCCTGGCTACGGGACTTCAACGCCTACGCGGCGGCCAGTCGCGGCCTCGCGCCTCGTCGCTGCACGACGGCCGGGATGCCGGCCTGCTGTAGGAGGACGACGACGGCACACAGGCGGCCCGGCTCTTGGACATCGCGCTCGACGGGATGCGCCTATCCCCTTGCGGCCACCCGACCCCCAGCCCGTAAGACACCCCGGCACCGACGAACGCGCGCCCACTCCACGCCCAAGTCACCCGCGCAGCAAGCCCACTCCTCGGTACGTCCGCAGATCCTGGCCGGCCTGTCGGCGTGCTTCGACGACGTGGCCCAGGACGTCCTCGACGAATGTCACGCCTGGCCCCCGCCCCTCCAGCGCCCCTCGGCCTCCACCAACCCCAACCCCCGGGCCAGTTGACACAACGCGACGAAAGACACCCCCCGCCGCACCCCCGAGATCCCGGTGTACGCCTCCCCCTCGCGAAGGTCGAGCAGGACCGTCCCCGAAGGTTCGTCGAAGGTGATCGAGCCCCAGACCGTGTGGCCATGGCGGCCCGGGCGCCAGCGGAACCAGATCTCCTCGCGCCCCTTCTCCGCCGTGACGGCGACCCGGTCCGACGCCTTCAGCTCCGCGCCCATCCGGTCGGACCAGCCCACGGAGGGCCGTAGCACGCGCAGTTGGCGTGTCTGGCGGTCGGCGAGGACATCCGGGGTGAAGGCGACGCCCACCGTACGGGCCCGTCGCCGTAGCGACAGCGAGGTCACGACCGCCCAGACGACACTGACGGCGGCCCACAACACGACGTCCTCGCCCGCCTCGACCCAGGTGATGCCGTCCTGGCCCAAGGCCACCCGGAGTATCTCGACCGTCCCGAGCACCGCGGCGAACCCGCCGGCCGCCTCCCGCCAGCACCCCACCAACACCCTCACGCCCCGCACCCCGCTCTCTGGATCCCCCTGCCCCGCGAACGCCGCTGATCAAAAGTCAAAAGCCTGTGAGGTGGCTGGCAGGGCAGGTCGGCCCACATCACGAATCGGCCTCGGGGGCGCAGCCGTAGCGGCTGAAAAGCGCCCAACAGGCCTCGCAATTCCGGCAGATCGGGGGAATCTCCGCCACCCGCTCCCACCTGCGGCTTTGTTCATCGTGACGAAGCCGTGATGCGGTCACCTTCACAGGTTCAATTCATTTTCATCGCAGGCTCCCCATGCCTAGGGTCGCCCCACGACGGGCCCTTGTTCTGGAGCGCAATGCCCAGGGGTCCGTTTCGAATGTGGGGACAAGAATGAGAAAACTCGCCATCGGCGCCGCGATGACCGGCGCCCTGGCCCTGACCGGTCTGGCCGCGCCGCTCGCGCAGGCCGCTACGCCGGCCCTGGTCTTCAGCGGGGTGACGGTCAACAAGGGGAAGGCGATCGTCGTAGGGACGACCGCGACGGTGAAGGTGCCCGTCACGTACACGCTCACGCGGCCGTCCGACGTGACGATCGACTACAAGACGACGTTCGCCGGGGTCATGCTCTACCGCGGCTCGCTCGCGGCCTTCGACAACGAGATCGACTCCGACACGACTCCGACCTGCACGACGACCGCGACGACGGACACCACTGTCACCGCCTCCTGCTCCGACACGATCACGATCGACCCCGAGGACAGCCTGTACGAGACGGCCGACGCGACCACCTGGAACGTCGCCGGCGTCTACGCCCACATCGACGCCGACCTGGACGACTCGGACGACCAGATCAGCTACTCCACCGACTTCGCGGCCTGGGGCAACAAGGGCAAGGTCAAGATCCAGCGCGCCGCCAAGCTCACCGCCAACGCCTCCCCGGAGCCGGTGAAGAAGGGGAAGACCATCACGGTCACCGGCGCGCTGACGCGGGCGAACTGGGAGAGCGGCAAGTACACCGGTTATGTGTCGCAGCCCGCCAAGTTGCAGTTCCGGGCGAAGAGTTCGAGCACCTACACCACCGTCAAGACGGTCACCACCGGGACGAGCGGCGCCCTGACCACGACCGTGAAGGCCGCGCAGGACGGTTACTTCCGCTACGTCTTCGCCGGCACCTCCACCACCGGCGCGGCCACCGCCGCCGGTGACTTCATCGACGTCAAGTAGCAGACCCGGCGAGACGCCGGGCAACACCAGCACCTCCCCACCGCCCCCGCAGGTAACGAGTCTGTTGCCTCGGGGGCGGTGTCTATTGACGCCCCCTTCGCCCCGGGCTTACGTTCCTCCCACCCAATTGGAAACTTTCCTAACAGTGATCACGTGACACGCTGTGTGGTTCGGGAGTTCGAAAGGCAGGTGGCGTAAGACATGGCAGGAACCTCCGGTACCCCGGGCACAGGCACCCCGGGCACCCCCCGCGTCCTGCGCGCCATGAACGACCGTGCCGCCCTCGACCTCCTCCTGGAGCACGGTCCGCTCTCCCGCACCCGGATCGGCAAGCTCACCGGCCTCTCCAAGCCGACCGCCTCGCAGTTGCTGGCCCGGCTGGAGGCGGCGGGACTCGTGCTCGCCACCGGGACGAGTGAGGGGCGGCCGGGGCCCAACGCCCAGCTGTACGTGGTCAATCCGAGCGCCGCGTACGCCGCAGGGCTCGACGTCACGCCGGAGCGCATCCGCGCCGCCGTCGCCGACGTCACCGGCCGGACGGTGGGGGAATTCGAGCTGCCCACCCCTGGCAGGCGGCCCGCCCAGCCCGTCGTACGGCAGGTGACGGACGCCCTCGACGGGGCGGTGAAGGCCGCCGGGCTCGCCCGGGACGACGTCCATCGGCTCGTCATCGGCACCCCGGGCGCCTTCGACCCCAACACCGGCCGGCTGCGCTACGCCTCCCACCTGCCGGGCTGGCACTCCCCCGCTCTCCTCGACGAACTCGCCGCCGCGCTGCCGATGCCGGTGGAGTACGAGAACGACGTCAACCTCGTCGCCATCGCCGAGCAGCGGCTCGGCGCGGCCCGCGGGCACGGCGACTTCGTGCTGCTGTGGAACGAGGGCGGTCTCGGCGCCGCCCTGGTCCTCGGCGGGCGGCTGCACCGCGGCTGGACCGGCGGTGCGGGCGAGGTCGGTTTCCTGCCGGTGCCGGGCGCGCCCCTGGTCCGCCAGGTGACCAAGGCCAACAGCGGTGGTTACCAGGCGCTGGCCGGTTCGCAGGCGCTGCCCGGGCTCGCCCGTGAACTCGGCATCACCGAGATCCCGACAGGTCCGCACGCCGAGGTCGCCGCCGCCCTCGTCGCCACCGCCGCCGACCACACCACCGGCCCCCAGCGGCGGCTCCTGGAGATCTACGCGACCCACCTCGCGACCGGTCTCGCCTCGCTCGTGTCCGTGCTCGACCCCGAACTCGTCGTCCTCAGCGGTGGCTCGCTGGCCGCGGGCGGCGAACCTCTCCGCGCCCTCGTCCAGGCCGAGTTGGAGGAGCTGGCGGCATCACGGCCCCGGCTCGTCGTCGGCGACGTCCATGAACACCCCGTGCTGCGCGGCGCGTTGGAGAGCGCGCTGGCAACCACCCGCGACGAGGTCTTCGACACCTCGCGCTGAGACCATGCCCCGACCCGCCAACTCCCGGTCCCCCGGACCGACTTCGACCTAACCGGCTTCCCTGAACCGACCGACCGACCGCTTCCCCGGACCGACCCCGGCCCGCCCGCACCACCCGCATCACCTCGCCCCACCGGCGCCCCTCAGCCACCTCACCCCGCCCTGCCCTTGGGAGACCTCGCCATGCCCGGAATATCCCGGAAAGCGGTCATCGCGCTCGCCGCCTCCGCCTCCTTCGCCCTGCTCGCCACCGCCTGTACGGGGCAGTCCTCGTCCGGCGCCTCCGACGACGCCTCGAAGGACGTCACCATCAACTTCTGGCACGCCTGGAGCGCCGCCTCGGAGTTGAGCGCCGTGAAGTCGCTGGTCGCCGGGTTCGAGAAGGCGCACCCCAACATCCATGTGAACGTCGTCGGCAACATGACCGACGACAAGATCAACCAGGCGTTGCGCACGGGTGGTGGTAAGTCCCCTGACGTGATCTCTTCGTTCACCACGAACAACGTCGGCAAGTTCTGTTCGTCGGGCGCCCTGGTCGATCTCAACCCCTTCTTCAAGAAGGCCGGCATCGACCCGGAGACCACGTTCCCCAAGGCGATGAACGAGTACACCCAGTTCGACGGGAACCGTTGCACCGCCCCGCTGTTGGGCGACGCGTACGGGCTCTACTACAACAAGACGGAATTCGCGAAGGCCGGCATCACCAGCCCGCCCAAGACCTGGTCCGAATTCGAGGCCGACGCCAAGAAGTTGACGATCAGCAAGGGCGACTCGTACTCGCAGCTCGGGTTCATGCCGGACTACCACGGCTGGGAGACCACGACCGAGCACATCTTCGCGCAGTTCTCGCCGACGTACTTCGACAAGAGCGGCAAGTCGGCGCTCGCCACCGACCCCGCGTTCAAGGCCGGTTTCACCCTCCAGAAGAAGCTCGTCGACGAACTCGGCGGCTTCAAGAAGCTGGAGAGCTACCGCTCCACGCTCGGCGACGAGTGGGGCGACAAGCACCCCTTCCACACCGGCCAGGTCGCGATGCAGCTCGACGGTGAGTGGCGGCTCGGGATGGCCACGGCCGCAAATCCCAAGCTGGACATCGGAGTTGCCCCGCTGCCCGTGCCCGACGACCAGGTCGCCCAGTACGGCAAGGGATACATCACCGGCACGATCACCGGCATCGCCGCCACCAGCAAGAAGCAGAACGCCGCCTGGGAGTTCGTCAAGTACATCAGCACGGACACGGACGCGGTGGTGGACTTCTCCAACGGCATCCACAACGTGCCCTCCACCCTCGCCGCCCTCAAGTCCCCGAAGCTGAAGTACGACCCGCGCTTCAAGACGTTCCTGGACATCGCGTCGAACCAGTACTCGACGACCTCTCCCGCCTCCATCAACGGCGGTGTGTATCTGACGACGATCCAGAACCTCGGGTACGACTACGAGAGCGGCAAGGTGAAGGACCTGGACTCCGCCTTGAAGAGCACCGCCAAGCAGATCGACACCGACATCGCGCAGGCGAAGTAGCCCCGGAATGAGCACAGTCACCCTGGCGAAGAAGCGCCGCCCGCCCGGCCTCGCCGCGAAACAGCGGAAACAGGCGCTTCGCACCCTCGCCTTCATGTCGCCCTGGCTGATCGGCTTCGCGGTCTTCTTCGCGTATCCGCTGATCTCGACGGTCTATTTCTCGTTCATGCACTACGACGGCTTCAAGCCGCCGACGTGGGTGGGAACGAAGAACTGGACGTACGTCTTCAAGAACTATCCGTACTTCTGGCCCGCGATGCGCAACACCCTGTGGCTGGTCGTGGTGATGGTCTCGCTCCGGGTTGTATTCGGCCTGGGCGTCGGGCTGTTGATCACCAAGATCAAGACGGCGACCGGCGTCTTCCGAACCCTCTTCTATCTGCCGTATCTCGCCCCGCCGGTCGCCGCGACGATGGCGTTCGCGTTTCTCCTCAACCCCGGTACCGGGCCGGTGAATTCACTTCTGGAGAAGGTCGGCATCCCGGCCCCGGGCTGGTTCAACGACCCCACCTGGTCCAAGCCGGCGCTCACCCTGCTCGCCCTCTGGGGCATCGGCGACCTCATGGTCATCTTCATGGCCGCGCTGCTCGACGTACCCCAAGAGCAGTACGAGGCAGCCGAGTTGGACGGCGCGTCGGCCTGGCAGCGGTTCCGGTACGTCACGCTGCCGAACATCTCGCCCATCGTGATGTTCGCCGTCGTCACCGGCGTGATCCAGACCATGCAGTACTACACACAGCCCCTCATCGCCGGGAAGGTCGCGTCCGGCGTCATCCAGGGCGCCGGCACGCAGTTCGAGCCCGGCTACCCGGAGAAGTCCACGCTCACCCTCCCCCAGCTCGTCTACAACCTCGGCTTCCAGCGCTTCGACTACGGCTCGGCCTGCGTGGTGGCACTCGTCCTCTTCGCCCTGTCGATGGTGTTCACCGCGTTCCTGATGCGGCGCCGGGGCGGCCTCAACCTGGCAGGTGACTGACCATGGCCCAAGTACTCGACAAGCCCGTGGAGTTGAGGGCGCCGGTGACCCCGGCCGAGCGCACCGCTCGCCGCAAGGCGCTCATGGAGTGGATCGCGGTCCACTCGCTCGGCGTCGCCGCGGCCCTCTTCTTCACGCTCCCGTTCGTGTTCGTGTTCCTGACCTCGCTGATGAGCGACAGCCAGGCCCTGAGCCGCGACCTGATCCCGCACACCTGGGAGTGGGGCAACTACAAGAAGGTCTTCGACACCCCGGGCTTCCTCACCTGGTGGAAGAACACGCTGATCTACGCCGGTCTCGGCACCGTCCTGACCGTCGTGTCGTCGATCCCGGTGGCGTACGCGCTCGCCAAGTTCCGCTTCCGGGGCCGGAATCTGTCGCTGATGCTGGTCATCTCGATGATGATGCTGCCGCCGCAGGTCGTGATCATCCCCATGTACCTGTTCTGGGCCAAGCAGTTGGACCTGTCGGGCACGCTGTGGCCGCTGATCATCCCGATGGCGTTCGGGGACGCGTTCTCGATCTTCCTGCTCCGGCAGTTCCTGATGACCATCCCGAACGAGTACCTGGACGCGGCGAAGGTCGACGGCTGCGGCGAGTTCAAGACGCTCGTGCGGGTCGTCCTCCCGATGGCCAAGCCCGGTATCGCCGCTGTGGCGCTCTTCCAGTTCTTCTACGCCTGGAACGACTACTTCGGGCCGCAGATCTACGCGTCCGAGAACCCCGGTGCCTGGACGCTGAGTTACGGCCTGGAGTCGTTCAAGGGCGCGCACCACACCGACTGGAATCTGACCATGGCCGCGACCGTGCTGGTCATGGCCCCCGTGATCCTCGTGTTCTTCTTCGCGCAGAAGGCGTTCGTCGAGGGCGTCACGCTCACCGGAGTGAAGGGTTAACCAGGTATGCGGTGTCTTCCCGGGGGACGCTGCCCCCAATTGCCGCTCCGCGGCGGGCCGGACCCCCGGCAAATGAAAACCGTCCCCGGCGCCCGGAAGCGAGGAAACCTCCAGTGAAACTGACCGTGGTCGGCGGAGGCTCGACCTACACACCCGAACTCATCGACGGCTTCGCCCGGTTGAGGGACACCCTGCCCGTCGAGGAACTCGTCCTCGTCGACCCGGCGCCCGAACGCCTGGAGCTGGTGGGCGGGTTGGCCCGACGGATCTTCGCCAAGCAGGGGCACCCCGGCAGGATCGTCACAACGTTCGACCTGGACGCCGGGGTCGAGGGCGCCGACGCCGTGCTGCTCCAGCTCCGGGTCGGTGGGCAGGCGGCACGTGAGCAGGACGAGACCTGGCCGCTGGAGTGCGGCTGCGTCGGCCAGGAGACGACCGGCGCGGGCGGCCTCGCCAAGGCGCTGCGGACCGTACCGGTCGTTCTCGACATCGCCGAGCGGGTCCGCCGGACCAACCCGGACGCCTGGATCATCGACTTCACCAACCCGGTGGGGATCGTGACCCGCGCGCTGCTCCAGGCCGGACACAAGGCCGTTGGGCTGTGCAACGTGGCGATCGGTTTCCAGCGGAAGTTCGCCGGGCTCCTCGGGGTCACCCCGGCCGATGTGCACCTCGACCATGTGGGCCTCAACCACCTCACCTGGGAGACCGGTGTGCGGCTCGGCGGTCCCGAGGGTGAGAACGTGCTGCCCAGGCTGCTCGGCGAACACGGCGACGACATCGCCGCCGACCTGAGCCTGCCCCGGGTCCTGCTCGACCGGCTCGGCGTGGTCCCGTCGTACTACCTGCGCTACTTCTACGCGCACGACGAGGTCGTACGGGAACTGCGGACCAAGCCGTCCCGGGCCTCCGAAGTGGCCGAGATGGAACGGAACTTGCTGAAGATGTACGCCGACCCGGCCCTCGACGAGAAGCCCGCGCTGCTCGCCAAGCGCGGCGGGGCCTATTACTCCGAGGCCGCCGTGGACCTGGCCGCCTCGCTGCTCGGCGGAGGCGGGAGCCCCTACCAGGTCGTGAACACGTACAACAAGGGCACGCTGCCGTTCCTGCCGGACGACGCGGTGATCGAGGTGCAGGCGGCCGTCGGCGCCAAGGGGGCGACTCCCCTTGCCGTACAGGACGTTGATCCGCTGTACGCGGGGTTGATGGCCAACGTGACGGCGTACGAGGACCTCGCCCTGGAGGCCGCGCTGCGCGGGGGCCGGGACCGGGTGTTCCGGGCGTTGCTCTCGCATCCCCTGATCGGCCAGTACGAGTACGCCGAAGCCCTGACCGACCAGCTGATCGCGCACAACCGGGAGCACCTCACGTGGGCCTGACCGCAAGTGTCCTCGCCGTCGACGCGGGCAACAGCAAGACCGACGTCGCGGTCGTGGCGGCCGACGGGGAAGTCCTCGCCACCGCGCGCGGCGGCGGGTTCCGGCCGCCGGTCGTGGGCATCGGGCCGGCCGTGGACAACGTCGCCGAGGCCGTCGCCCGCGCCTTCGCGGACGCGGGGGTGAGCGCGGTCGACCATGTGTCGGCGTGTCTCGCCAACGCCGACTTCCCCGTGGAGGAGGAGCAGTTGGCCGCCGCGCTGCACGCGCGCGCGTGGGGCACGAGTGTGGAGGTCCGCAACGACACGTTCGCGGTGCTGCGGGCGGGCATCCCGGAACCGCGTGGGGTCGCCGTGGTCTGCGGGGCCGGCATCAACTGCGCGGGCATGCGCCCCGACGGCCGCACCGCCCGCTTCCCGGCGATCGGCCGCATCTCCGGTGACTGGGGCGGCGGTTGGGGCCTGGCGGAGGAGGCCCTGTGGCACGCGGCCCGTGCGGAGGACGGCCGCGGCGGTCCTACGGCCCTGGCGCGCACGCTGCCCGCGTATTTCGGCCTGGATTCGATGTACGGCCTCATCGAGGCGCTGCATCTCGAACAGGTCACGCACGAGCGGCGGCACGAGTTGACGCCGGTGCTGTTCGCCACGGCGGCGGACGGCGACCCGGTGGCCCGGTCGATCGTGGACCGGATGGCGGAGGAGGTCGTGGCGATGGCGACGGTCGCGCTGACCCGCCTGGAGCTGCTCGACGAGGAGGCGCCGGTACTGCTCGGCGGCAGCGTCCTCGCCGCCCGGCATCCCCAACTGGACGACCGTATAAGGGAGTTGCTGGCCGCCAAGGCGCCCAAGGCGGTGGCGACGGTCGTCACCGCGCGGCCGGTCCTCGGCGCCGTCCTGCTCGGTCTGGACCAGGTGGGCGCCGCGGCCGAGGCACATGTGCGGGCCAGGGCCTATTACGAGCACTGACACCCGGGAACCGAACAGATTCCCACGGCGTATTCATGGACAGGGGGGCGGTGCGGGGCGTTGTGTGGTGCCGGAAATCCGGTGACCACGCTGCGATCCGATCAAGATCCAGTGAAGGCCGGTGCGGAATGTCAGTCCCTGCGGCGATACTTGCCGCGACGGGATGACCCTGGGGGAGGTCAGCAGTGACACAACCGCAGAAGAACAGTGCGGCGCCACCGGGCACCGGCGCGCCCACGATGCCGGCGTTGCCGCCGCAGTCGGGGCGGCCGGGGGCGCCCACGCCCCGGCGTACGCCGGACGCCGCACCCGCGCGCCGTACCGCGCTCGCCGAGGGCGTGGACCGGCTGCGCGCGGCGGCCACCACGGAGCCGGGCCGGCTGCGCGCGATCGGCGCGCTGCTGGCCGTGCTGGTGATCGCGTTCGGCGCGGTCACCGCCTGGCAGACCGACAGCCGCGCGACGGCGGCCGGCGACGTGCTCCACCACAGCCAGCCGCTCAGTTCGGACGCGGCCGACATCTACCGCTCGCTCGCCGACGCCAACACGATGGCGGCGAGCGGCTATCTGGCGGGGCTCCAGGAGACGCAGGCGACCCGCGACCAGTACGAGGCGGACATCAAGACGGCCGCCGCGAAGCTGGTGACGGCCGCCGCCAACACCGACCCGGGCTCGTCGTCCGCGACCACCATCAAGCAGCTCAACGAACTACTGCCGGAGTACAAGGGCCTGGTCGAGTCGGCCCGCGCCAACAACCGGCAGGGCTTCCCGGTGGGCGGCGCCTATCTGCGCGCCGCGAACGACACCATGCAGAACAAGATGCTCCCGAAGGCCGAGACGCTCTACAAGACGGAGAACCAGCGGCTGAGCGACGACTACGGGGACGCGAAGCCGTACCCGTGGTTCGCGATCGCCCTCGGGCTCCTCACGCTCGGCGGCCTGGCGTGGGCCCAGCGGCGCAACTACCAGCGCACGAACCGGGTGTTGAACCACGGCCTGGTCGCCGCCTCGGCCACCACCGCGGTCGTCCTGCTGTGGGTGGTCGTCGGCCACACCGTCGCCCGCGCGGGGCTCGACGCCTCGTACGACCACGGCGTGAAGTCGCTCAACGTGCTGCACGACGCGCGGATCGCCTCCCTGAAGGCGCGCAGCGACGAGAACCTGACGCTGGTCAGCCGCGGCGCGGAGACGAAGACACTGGCGGACAAGACGGTCGTGGACGCCTACGACTACGAGTACGACCAGGAGATCGCGAAGCTCGGCAAGGGCCTGAAGCTGGCCGACTCGCTGGCCGACGACTCCGCGGGCCGCAAGCCGGTCGCGGTCGCCAACAGCTCGATGAAGGTGTGGATCTCCCGCCACGCGAAGATCAGCGACGACAACGAGAAGGGCCTCTACCAACAGGCCCGTGACGGTGTGATCGGCAAGAGCGGCGCGACGGGCGAGTGCTTCAACGCCGTGGACGCCTCGCTGAACACGGCGCTGGTGCACGAGACGAAGGAGTTCAGGCAGTCGGCGAGCGACGGCCTGGACGCGATGACCGGCCTCACCGTCGGGGCCGCGGTGCTCGCGGTGCTGGGTGCGGCCGGGGCCGTCCTGGGCATCGGGCGCAGGCTGTCGGAGTACCGGTGAGAGGGGGCGTGACGATGCGCGCACGGAGTGACTTCTTTCGCCGCCTGAGCGCGGTGCGGCGCCTGCGGGCCGGCCTGCGGGGCTGGGGCGGGGTGGGCGCGATGGCGGTCGTCTGCGTCCTCGCGGTCGCCTTCGTGCTGCTGCTGCCGCTGACCCAGTCGCGCGGCGAGGGCGGCGCGGCCCTCGGCGGTCAGCGGACGGTCCAGGGCACCCAGGCCAGGGCGCCCGAGTGCGACGAGGCGACCGTCCAGAACCAGAGCCCGCCCCCGTCGGACGCCGACGGCACCACCATCGACGCCATCAAGGCGCGCGGTGTGCTGAAGGTGGGCATCGACCAGAACAGCTACCGCTGGGGCTACCGCAACCCCAACAGCTCCTCCGGTGACCTGGAGGGCTTCGACATCGACCTGGTCACCGCGATCGCGAAGAACATCTTCGGCGACTCGTACACCGCCAACAGCGTCCAGTTCCTGGCCATCCCGACCAACCAGCGCATCCCCGCGGTGCAGGACAAGCAGGTCGACATGGTGGTCCGCACCATGACGATCACCTGCGCCCGGGCCGGTCAAGTGGCCTTCTCCGCCCCGTACTTCCTCACCGGCCAGCAGGTTCTCGCCCCGAAGGCGTCGACGATCACCGGCTACGACAAGTCCCTGGCCGGCAAGCGCGTCTGCTCCGCGTCGGGTTCCACGGCGAACGACCGGCTGACCGCCGACAAGGCGAGCGGCAAGCTGCCCGCCAGCGTGAGGATCCTGCCCCCCGTAGCCAACCAGCTGGACTGCCTGGTGGAGCTCCAACTCGGCCAGGCGGACGCGGTGGTGACCGACGGCGCGCTCGCCGCGAGCCAGGCCGCGCAGGACCCGACGGTGGAGCTGAAGGGCACCACGTTCACCAAGGAGTACTACGGCGTGGCGATGAACAAGGACGCCACCGACCTGGTACAGCGGGTCAACCGAATACTGGAGGGCTACCGCACCAGCCCGGACGGCTGGCGGGCGTCGTACGCGAAATGGCTGCTGCCCACCCTGGGTAAGAACTCGGAGTCGGCCGACCCGCCACCCCCGCACTACAAGTGACGGACCGTCAACCACTGAACGACACAACGGACTTCCACGGAACACAACGCAGCGAGAGGTGATCGATGGGCGTCACGGGACCCCCCGGGCCGGTAATGGACCGGGACGAGGTGGACCGTGCGCTGGCGCGGCTCGGCGCGGAGCACGAGGCCATCGAGACCTCGCTCCTCGCCCTCCAGGACCACGCGGGCCGCAGACTCCTCGAAGGCGCCGAGCTGACCGGCACGACCAAGGAGCGCTGGGCGTCCACCGACGCGTCGATCACGCTGCTGTGGGCGTACTTCGACGCCTACACGGACGCGTTCCACGCCGCCCAGAGCATCCGCTCCCGGCGCCGCTGGTCCAGCCGTGAGGACCTGGTCGAGCTGACCGAGTTGCTGCGCGGCGAGTCCGTCACGGTCGCCGGTTCGACCACGGCGACGGCCAACATGCCGACGCTGACCGGCGGTTCGAGCAAGCTGAGCCACCAGTTCTCGCTGAACTCGCTCGTCGACGAGATGAACGACCTGTACGCGAACTCGCTGGACATGGTCGTCACCTCGGACGCGGTGTGGTCGGCGCTGCCCGCCCGGATCGATTTACTGGCCGCGGAGTTGCAGCGCACCCGCCAGCTCGCCCACTCCGTCGGCGTCCGCCCGGGCGAACACCCGGCGGGCGACGACCTGGAGCGCATCACACGCGTCCTGACCGACCTGCGCGAGCGGGTCATCTCCGACCCGCTGTCCTACTGGGTGCGGGCGCAGGGCAGTTCGGCCCCCGGCGGCGGCCGCCCGGACACCACGGTCTACGACCGGGAGGCGCGCGCCCTGGAGGACGTGCGCCGCGAGATCGACGCCGTGCTGACCGTCCGGCAGGACGCGGAGGCGCGGCTGGTGAAGCTGCGGGACGTGCTCTCCCGCGCGGACCGCACGCTCGCCGAGGCACGCACCGCGCGCGGTGAGGTCCTCGCGAAGATCGCCGCCACGGAGGTGCCGGTCGTCGGCGGACCGCCGACCGTGTTGCAGGAGCAGCTGTCGACGGCCGCCGAGTACCGCAGACACGCCCAGTGGCACCGCCTGTCCCCGCTCCTGGAGTCCCTGGAGCGGAAGGCGGAGGACGAACTGCTGCGCGCCCGCGAGTCGTTGACCGCGGTCACGCAGCCGCTGGCGGTCCGCGCGGAGCTGCGCGGCCGGCTCGACGCGTACAAGGCGAAGGTCGCCCGGCACGGCCTGGCGGAGGACCCGCTGCTGATCGAGCGGTACGACGCGGCCCGCCGCATGCTGTGGAGCGCGCCCTGCGACCTGCGCGTCGCCGAACAGGCGGTGCTGCGCTACCAGCACGCGGCGGCCGAGCAGTTCAACGCTCCGCGGACACAGCCGCAGGGCGGTCCCGAGGACCAGAGGGGGCCGGGCTCGTGAGTGACGAGGGAGAAGCGGGGTCGGTCATGAGCGAGACACAGCAGAAGTGTCAACGACCGGGGTGCGAGGGCTCGTACGAGGACGTCGGCGGCGGCGAGCTGTACTGCGACACGTGCGGTCTGGCGCCGGTGGTGTCGGCGAAGGGCGCGATCAGCTCACCGCCCACCGGGATGACCAGTGGCAAGGGCTCGCGGGGCACGGGGAGCGGCAGTTCCCGTACCAGCAGCCGCAGTTCGCGTACCTCGTCGCAGTCTTCGAAGTCCCGGCGCTCGGTGTCGGGGCGGCTCTCGCGCTCGGAGTCGGGCCGCTCCACCGGCCGTTCGGTGTCGGTGCGCAGCTCCGGCTCCTCGTCCGGGACCTCCAGCCGCGGCCGGCTCGGCGTCGGTCTGGTGCAGGTGCCGGGGGTGCCGCGGCCCGACCCGCGCGAGATGGTGCTGGAGAACCCGGAGGTGCCCGAGCGCAAGCGGTTCTGCTCGCGCTCGGACTGCGGTGCGCCGGTGGGGCGTTCCCGCGGCGACAGCCCGGGGCGCACGGAGGGGTTCTGCACCAAGTGCGGCAACCCGTACTCGTTCACGCCCAAGCTGGAAGCCGGCGACATCGTGCACGGTCAGTACGAGACCGTGGGCTGTCTGGCGCACGGCGGCCTCGGCTGGGTCTATCTCGCCGTGGACCGTGCGGTCTCCGACCGCTGGGTGGTCCTCAAGGGCCTCCTCGACACCGGCGACCAGGACGCGATGGAGGCCGCGATCTCCGAGCGGCGCTTCCTCGCCGAGATCGAGCACGCCAACATCGTGCGGATCTACAACTTCGTGGAGCACCTCGACCAGCGGACGGGTTCGCTGGACGGGTACATCGTCATGGAGTACGTCGGCGGCAAGTCCCTCAAGGAGATCGCCAACGACCGCCGTACGGAAGGCGGGAAGCGCGATCCGCTGCCGGTGGAGCAGGCCTGCGCGTACGGCATCGAGGCCCTGGAGGCGCTCGGCCACCTGCACAGCCGCAACCTGCTGTACTGCGACTTCAAGGTCGACAACGCGATCCAGACCGAGGACCAGCTCAAGCTGATCGACATGGGCGCGGTGCGCAGGATGGACGACGACGAGTCGGCCATCTACGGCACGGTGGGCTATCAGGCGCCGGAGGTCGCGGAGGTCGGCCCGTCGGTGGCGAGCGACCTGTACACGGTCGCCCGCACCCTCGCGGTGATGACCTTCGACTTCCAGGGCTACACGAACGTCTTCGTGGACTCCCTGCCCGACCCGGACAACATCGAGGTCTTCCGCCGCTACGAGTCGTTCTACCGGCTCCTGGTCCGCGCCACCGACCCCGACCCGGCCCGCCGCTTCGCCTCCGCGCAGGAGATGGCCGAGCAGCTGACGGGCGTGCTCCGCGAGGTCGTCTCACTCCAGACCGGGCGGGCCCGCCCGTCCCTGTCCACCCTGTTCGGGCCCGAACTCAAGGTCACGGACACGGAGTTGTTCCCGACGCTGGACGGGGACGTGTCCCCGCTGGGGGCGAGAGCGGCGCAGCCGCCCAAGCGGATCCCAACGGCCCGCTCCGGCACGGCACTTGCCGAACGACCCCATGGCGGCGCGGTGTCGACCGGGCTCAACGGCAGCGCGCCGAGCATCGTCAAGCAGGTCGACTCCCCGGCCGTGGCCCTCGCGCTGCCCGTTCCGCACGTCGACCCGACCGACCCCAACGCGGGTTTCCTGGCGGGCCTGATGGCGACCGCGGCGACCGAACTGCTCGGCGCGCTCGCGTCGGCGCCGTCGCCGTCCGTGGAGACCCGGCTGCGGCAGATCCGGGCCTGGCTGGAGAACGGCGACTCGTACACCGCGCTGGACGCCCTGGCGAAGCTGGAGGACGAGCGGCCCGACGACTGGCGGGTGGTCTGGTACACCGGCGTGGCCGCGCTGGCGACCCGTGACTTCGAAGCGGCCGCGCTGTCCTTCGACGCGATCTACGACGCCTTCCCGGGCGAGCCCTCGCCGAAGCTGGCGCTGGGCCTGTGCGCCGAGGTGCTGGGGCAGTTGGACAACGCGGCCGAGTACTACCGGCTGGTGTGGTCGACCGACCCGAGCTATGTGAGCGCGGCCTTCGGCCTGGCCCGCGTCCAGTTCGCGACCGGCGACCGGCCGGGCGCCGTACGGACGCTGGAGTCGGTGCCCGAGGCGTCGATCCACTACACGGCCGCGCGGGTGGCCGCCGTACGGGCGCGGCTTCGGGAGCGGGCCGCGACGGCGGACGACACGCCGTTCCTGGACGATCTGACCGCGGCCGCCGGACAGGTGGAAGCGCTGGAGGGATACGGTCTGGACGCGGTCCGGCGCGAGCGGTTGTCGGCCGAGGTCCTCGGGCGCGCCCTCGACTGGATACTCTCCGGAGGCCAGGGTTCCGTACCGCTCACGCGGCGGGAGCTGCTCGGCAGCGAACTGGACGAGCGGGGACTCCGCTTCGGACTGGAGCGTTCGTACCGCACGCTGGCCCGGCTGGCACGGGACGGCGAGGAGAGGATCGACCTGGTGGAACGAGCCAACCGTTACCGCCCCCGGACGTGGGTGTAGTTGATGTCGCAGATGCCCCAGCTCTCCGCCTGCCCGAGCTGCGAAGAGCCCCTGGAGTCCGGTGACCGCTTCTGCGGCGCGTGTGGATACGACCTGTCCGCCGTGCCCGCGCCGCCGGACGACCACCCGACGCTCACCATGAACGGCGCGGTGCCGCCCCCGCCCGAGGAGGCCGCGGACGTGGACTGGCCCGTGGTACCCCAGCCGGAGAGCGCCGAGACCCCGCCGACGGTCCATCTGCCCACCGATCTGGCCGGCACGGACTCGGGCGGCACCCCCCTGCCCTCCAACGCCCCGCCGCCGCCCACCGGTTCACCGGTCTCCCCGGCCACGGGCGTACGGTTCGACCGGCCGCCGGAGCCCGACGAGTACCCGCTACAGGCGCCGGACCCACGGGTCGCCGCCGATCCGCCGACCGCCGGCGAGGGCGTCAAGGTGTGCGTGGCCTGCCGCTCGGGCCGGGTGGACCCGGACGGCTACTGCGAGAACTGCGGGCACGCCCAGCCCCGCGAACGCGACCACATGGAACAGGAGTTGGGGCCACTCGCGGCGGTCAGCGACCGCGGGCTGCGGCACCACCGCAACGAGGACGCCTTCGCCGTAGGACAGTGTGCGCTGCCCGACGGGACGCCCGCGCTGGTCGCGGTCGTGTGTGACGGGGTGTCGTCGGCGACGCGGCCCGACGCGGCCTCGCTGGCCGCTTCGCGGGAGGCCGGTGAGGCGTTGCTGGCCGCGCTGCCGCAGGGGACGCATCCGCAGGCGGCGATGCACGAGGCGATCATCACGGCCTCGCACGCGGTCAACTCCCTTGCCCAGGAGCCCGCCACGGCCCGCGAGCACGCCCCGCACCAGAACGCGCCGGCCTGCACGCTGGTCGCCTCCATCGTCACCCCGACCCTCCTCGTCGTCGGCTGGGTCGGCGACAGCCGCGCCTACTGGATCCCGGTGGACCGCAGTTCACCGCCGGCCCGGCTCACCGAGGACGACTCGTGGGCGGCGCAGATGGTCGCCGCGGGCCTGATGAGCGAGGCGGAGGCCTACGCCGACGAGCGCGCCCACGCGATCACCGGCTGGCTCGGCGCTGACGCGTACGAACTGGAGCCGCACACCGCCTCGTTCAAGCCCGACCGGCCGGGTGTGGTGCTGGTCTGCACGGACGGACTGTGGAACTACGCGGAGTCCGCCGAGGAGATGGCCGAGATCGTCCCCGTCGACGCGGCGGTCCGTCCGCTGCACAGCGCCCAGGTCCTGGTCGGCCACGCGCTGGACGGCGGTGGCCACGACAACGTAACAGTGGCCGTCGTGCCGTTCCCGGCGCCGCCGCAAGGGGCAGTAATCGGCTGAAGGCCGTAAAACCGCGGGATCGCGAAGAAACGACGGTCTCGGACCGGTGGGGACCGGTCCGCACATAGTCATCGCCCCATTCAGGTGGGGTACTTGAGGGGGATCAGAGTAGGCATGGCCAATTTCTCGAAGTCGAACGTGCCACAGTTCTCGGTCGACGTGTACCAGAACGAGTACCTGCCGGAGGGCGGCCGCGAGGTCAACGCGATCGTCACGGTCACCTCGACCGGCGGCGGCACCATCGGGAGCCCGGTCGCGGCGCCCCACCTGTACTCGGCCGGGCAGGGCCCGGACGCGGCCGTGGCGATCATGGTCGACTGTTCGGGGTCGATGGACTACCCGCCGACCAAGATGCGCAACGCCCGGGACGCCACGGCCGCCGCGATCGACACCCTGCGTGACGGGGTGCACTTCGCCGTGATCGCCGGCACGCATGTCGCCAAGGAGGTCTATCCGGGCGGCGGCGCGCTCGCGGTGGCCGACGCCCGGACCCGCGACCAGGCCAAGCAGGCGCTGCGCAAGCTGAGCGCGGGCGGCGGTACGGCGATCGGCACCTGGCTGCGCCTCGCCGACCGGCTGCTGTCCTCGGCGGACGTCTCCATACGTCACGGCATCGTGCTGACCGACGGCCGCAACGAGCACGAAGCGCCGGAGGACCTGAAGGCGGCCCTCGGCTCCTGCGCCGGACGTTTCACCTGTGACGCGCGGGGCGTCGGCACCGACTGGGAAGTGAAAGAAGTCACAGGGATCGCCTCCGCGCTGCTCGGCACCGCCGACATCGTCGCCGACCCGGCCAACCTCGCCGCCGACTTCACGAAGATGATGGAGACGGCGATGGGCAAGGAGGTCGCGGACGTCGCGCTGCGGCTGTGGACGCCGGTGGGCACGGCCATCAAGTTCGTCAAGCAAGTCGCGCCCAGGGTCGAGGAGTTGACCGACCGGCGCACCGAGGCGGGCCCCCGCGCAGGGGACTATCCCACCGGGTCCTGGGGAGACGAGTCCCGTGACTACCACGTGTGCGTCGAGGTCCCCGAGGCCGGCATCGGCCAGGAGATGCTGGCCGCCCGGGTCTCACTGGTCGTCCCGCAGCCCGACGGAAGCACCCAGGCCCTGGGCGCCCAGGGCCTGGTGAAGGCCCTGTGGACCGACGACATGGTGGCCTCCACGTCCATCAACCCGCAGGTCGCGCACTACACCGGCCAGGCCGAACTGGCGCAAGTCATCCAACAAGGGCTCGATCTCCGCAAATCGGGCGATGTCGATGGAGCAACGGCCAAACTGGGACGGGCCGTTCAGCTCGCCAGCGTCTCCGGAAACGCGGATACTGCGAAACTGCTTGCGAAGGTGGTGGACGTGGTCGATGCCGCGGCGGGTACTGTGCGACTGAAGGCGAAGGTCGCGGAGGCCGACGAGATGACTCTCGAAACACGGTCCACAAAGACTGTTCGTGTAAAGAAGTGACTTAGCCAGCACGACTCCGTGAGACCCAGAACGACCCTGTGCGAAAGGGGGACGCGCCGACATGCCGACCTGCCCGAACGGACACCAGTCGGGTTCCGACGACTGGTGCGAGGTCTGCGGTCACCGCATGGCCGGTGCCGTGCCCCCGCCCCCTCCCCCGCCCCCCGGCGGCGGCTACGGCTTCCCGCCGCCCGCACCCGGCCGCGGCCCGTCCGCCGAGGCGGAACTCTGCCCGCAGTGCCGCACGCCCCGCGAGGGCGGTGCGCCGTTCTGCGAGGAGTGCCGGTGGAACTTCCTCACGAACACGGCGACGTCGTACACCCCGGCCGCGCCGCGCCCCACGACGCCCGGCCCCGGCCCCGGCCCGAGCCCGGCGTCCCGCTTCCAGCAGCAGCCTCCGCCGCCTGGTCCCGGTCCCGCTCCGACGTACGGCGGTGACCCCTACGAGTACCAGGGGTCGCGGCCGTCACAGATGAACCGGCCCGCGGAGCCCATACCCCCGTTCGGCAACGAACCTACGGGGCGACCTGGGGCGCCTGGCGGTCCCGGTGGGCCGAACGGTCCCGGTGTCTTCGGTGGCGAACGGCAGGGCGGTCCCGGCCCGCAGGGGTTCGGCGGCGAACGCCAAGGCGGACCCGGTGGTCAGGGCGGACCTGGTGGGCCTGGTGGCCCCGGTGGTCAGGGCGCGCAGGGCTTCGGCAATGAGCGGCAGGGTGGACCCGGCGGCGGTCCTGGCGGCCCCGGGTCGCAGGGCTTCGGCGGTGAGCGTCCGGGCGGCGGTCCCGGTGGCCAAGGTGGACCTGGTGGTCCCGGTGGCCAGGGTTCGCAAGGCTTCGGTGGCGAGCGGCAGGGCGGCCCCGGTGGCCCCGGCTCGCAAGGGTTCGGCAACGACCGGCAGGGTGGGCCCGGCGGTCCGGGTGGACCCGGCTCGCAGGGCTTCGGCGGCGAGCGGCAAGGTGGGCCCGGCGGCCCCGGCACCTCGCAGGGCTTCGGCAATGAGCGCCCGGGTGGCGGTCCCGCGCCCTTCGGGAACAACGACCCGTCCGGTCCGCCGCGGCCGTTCGGGAACGAACCCTCCGGCCCGCCCCCGCCCTTCGGCAACGAGGCGTCCGGTCGGCCCGGCTCCTTCGGCAATGAGCAATCCCCGGGTCCCGGCGGCCAGTTCGGCAACGAGCGTCCCCGTCAGGGCGACTTCGGCGGTGGCCGCCCCGGTACCTTCGGCGGCGAGCGGCAGGGTCCGCCCGGACCGTTCGGCAACGAGCCCTCGAACCCGCAGGGTCCCCCGAACTTCGGCGGCCCCGACCCCTCGCGGCCGATCCCGCCGCCGCCCGGACCGACCCCGCCCGCGGGTCCCGGTGGGACGAGCGGCGCCCCGCAGGCGTTCCAGCAGTCCGCGCCGCCGGCCCCGCCCGGGTTCCCGCAGGAGACGAACCGTCCGCAGCAGGGCGGCTCGCCCTTCGGCGGCGGTGACGACGACTGGGTGATCTCCCCGCCGACCCCGGGCTCTCCGGGTGGTCCCGGCGGTCCCGGTCAGGGCGGTGGCGGCTACGGCTATCCACAGCCCGGTTCGAACCAGGCCCCGCCGCGTCCCGCGTACCAGCAGCAGCCGACGACGTGGATGGCGACGATCGGGCCGGACCGTGAGTACTTCATGGCGATGATGCAGCGTTCGGGGCCGGAGGCCGCGGGGCTCAATCTGCCCGCGTACTCGCCTGAGCAGCAACGGCAGTTGACCGGGAACCAGATCACCATCGGGCGTCGGCGGCACTCCACCGGTGAGTCTCCCGACATCGATCTGTCGGTGCCGCCTGAGGATCCGGGGGTTTCGCATCAGCATGCGGTGCTGGTGCAGCAGCCGGATGGCAGTTGGGCGGTTGTCGACCAGAACTCGACGAACGGTACGACGGTGAATGGCGGCGAGGAGCCTATTCAGCCGTTTGTGCCGGTGCCGTTGCAGGACGGAGATCGGGTTCACGTGGGGGCTTGGACGACGATCACGGTGCGGCGGGGTTAATCAAAGGCCCCGTAGCGTCGTTTGTCGTCTGTCGCGCCGTCGTGGCTGGTCGCGCAGTTCCCCGCGCCCCTTAAGCAGGGGCGTTCAGCTAGGGGAGCTGCCATGTGTGCGGGCCTTCCGGAGCGTCCAGCCATGCCCACGCCTGCTCCCCGGCGAGCGTGATGCCGTAGCGCTCTCGGCCTGGTCTCCCCTCGTGCTCCCACAGCTCTCGGGCCTCCCGCGGATCCAGCGCGCCGTGGGTGAGGGTCAGCAGGAAGCGGAGGAGTTCGTGGTCGCCGGGGCGGTGCGGGATCTCGCCCTGTACGGCGGGGCCGGTGCCGCGCAGGGGGACGAAGTACGCGGCCGTGTTCAGGAAGGTGCCCTCGGCGTGGGTCGCGTCCCGGACCGTGAGGGCGATCAGGCCGGTGGCGAGCGGGGCCAGGATGCGGGCGCCGGGGGTGCACTGGGCCGGCCAGGCTCGCGGGATCGAGGTCAGGGCGCAGGTCGCGATGATGCGGTCGTAGGGGCCGTGTTCGGGGACTCCGCGGGTGCCGTCGCCGGTGACGACGGTCGGGCGGTGGCCGGCGTCGGCGAGGTGGGTGCGGGCGGAGTCGGTGATCTCCGGTTCCAGGTCCACGGTCGTCACCAGGTCGTCGCCGAGCCGCTCCGCGAGCAGCGCCGCGTTGTAGCCCGTCCCCGCGCCGATCTCCAGCACCCGGTCGCCGTCGGACACCCGCAGCTCGGCCAGCATCCGTGCCATCAGGGACGGCTGGCTGCTGGACGACACCAGTTCCCCGTCCCGTAGCCGTGTGGCGAGCGGTACGTCGGCGTAGACCCCGCGCAGCCAGCGCTCGCGGGTGCGCGGGTCGGGGCTGTCCCGCCACAGCCGCTCGTTCCCGTCGGCGACCGCCACGTAGTAGTACGGCACGAACAGGTGCCGCGGTACGGCGGAGAACACCGCCCGCCAGCCGGGGTCCGCGTCCCAGGCGCCGCTCAGGTCGATCGCCCGCACCAGTTCCGCCCGCGCGGAGACGGCGACGGCGTCCAGGTGCCGGCCGTCCTCATGGTCCGCGTCGAGAGCGTGCGCGCTCATACGTCCACTGTCCTGCCGTAGCGGCCGGGAGGCGAGCGGTCCTAAGTCCGAAGTCCTCCGCCGCCCCGTCTGAGACCATGGGGAGTGTGAACGAGATTCGGCGCGGCACGCTTCAGGAGCAGACCTTCTACGAGCAGGTCGGCGGGGAGAAGACCTTCCGTCGGCTCGTCCACCGTTTCTACGAGGGCGTCGCCGAGGACCCGCTGCTGAGGGCGATGTACCCGGAGGAGGACCTGGGTCCGGCCGAGGAGCGCTTCGCCCTCTTCCTGATGCAGTACTGGGGCGGCCCGACGACGTACAGCGACAACCGCGGCCACCCGCGTCTGCGGATGCGGCACGCCCCGTTCCAGGTGGACCAGGCCGCGCACGACGCCTGGCTGAAGCACATGCGGGTCGCCGTCGACGAACTCGGTCTGTCCGAGGAGCACGAGCACACGCTGTGGAACTACCTGACGTACGCGGCGGCTTCGATGGTGAACACGGCGGGCTGACCGCCGTTCACTGAACGTCGGATTCCGGTCGTACGGCATCGGATTCCGGTCACGATCCGGTCAAGCAGTGGTCGCAAATGGTTACTCGCCGCCGGTCCTCTCTGGCAGCATCGCCGGGGAAGATCCGGACGACGGCGGGGGGCCGGGTGGGGTTCGTCCTGGTACGCGCGCGGGCACACCGCCTGCTGCTCGCCGCTGCCCTGCTCACCGTGCTGCTGACCACGGCCGTCCTGACGACTCTCACCGCCTACTCGGGCGCGATCGGCGACGCGGCGCTCCAGCACTCCCTGAACGACGCCCGCAACGCCCCCGACACCGCCCTGCTCGTCAAGGCCGACGTCCCGCCCGCCGAGCGCGCGGCCGCCGACACCGCCGTACGGAAGGCGGCGGGGCGGACCTTCGACGAACTGCCCGTGACCGTACGGACGTTGACGCGCTCGGGGCCGTACGCCCTGCCGCGCTCGCTCCAGCCGCGGGCCGAGCGGTCCGGCGATCCGGATCTCACCTACTTCGGGGCCCTGGACCGGTCGCAGGTGCGGCTGGTCTCGGGCCGCTTCCCGCGCGCGACGGGCTCGGGGGACATCGAGGTCGCGCTGCCCCGCACCGCGGCCGAGGGGCTCGGGGTGCGGGCCGGCACACGGCTCACCCTCGACAACCGGCTCAGCGGGCCCAAGGCGCACATCCTCGTCACCGGTGTCTACCGGCCCGCCGTCGCGAGCGCCGCCTACTGGCTCCTCGACGACCTGCGCGGCCGTGGCCTCAGCACGGCCGGTTTCACGACCTACGGCCCGCTGCTCACCGATCCCGCGAGCCTCGCCGGGTTGAGCGCCGGGCAGTCCGCGTGGCTGGCGTCGGCCGACTTCTCCACGCTGACGACCGGGCGGATCGGCACCCTGCGCGAGAGCGCGGGGGCGGGCAGCACCGCGCTGCGAAAGTCCGGTGCGGTGAAGGGAGTCACGACGGCGACGACCTCGCTGCCGGACGTACTCGACCGGATCGACCGCTCGTTGCTCGTCTCCCGCTCCACGCTGCTGATCGTCGCGCTCCAGCTCGCGCTGCTCGCGGGGTACGCCCTGCTGCTGGTGGCCCGGCTGCTGAGCGCCGAACGGGCGGGCGAGAGCCGGTTGTTGCGGGCGCGTGGTGGTTCCCGGGCGCGGATCGCCGGTCTGTCGGCGGTGGAGGCGCTGCTGCTCGCCGTACCGGCTACGGCAGTTGCGCCCTTGCTGGCGGGTCCGCTCACCGAACTCCTCGCCGGGCACGGCGCGTTGGCGCGGATCGGCCTGCACCTGGACACCCCGGCGGGCGGCCGGGCGGGGGTGTGGCTGGTCGCGGCGGCCGTCGCCCTCGGCTGCGCGCTGGCGGTGACGCTCCCCGCGCTCACGTCGTCCTTCGAGGGCGGCCGGGCCCGCGCGGTCCCCGCTCCGCTGCGCGCGGGTGCGGACATCGGGCTGCTGGTCGTGGCCGGGGTCGCCTACTGGCAGCTGAACCGGCAGACCTCGGGCGCCGTCAGCACCGACAACTCCGGGACGCTGGGCATCGATCCGCTGCTCGTCGCGGCCCCCGCCCTCGCCCTCCTCGCGGGCACGGTCCTGACGCTACGGCTGCTGCCGCCGGTGGCACGGCTGGCCGAGCGCCGGGCCGCCGCCGGGCGGGGGCTGCCGGTGGCGCTGGCGGGCTGGCAGTTCAGCCGCCGTCCGATGCGCGGTGCCGGGCCGGTGCTGCTGCTGGTGCTCGCCCTGGCGCTGGGCATGCTCGCCATCGGGCAGAGCGCCTCGTGGAACCGCTCGCAGGGCGACCAGGCCGACTTCCAGGCCGGGGTGCCGGTCCGCGTACTGGCCGCCGGTGACGGCGGGTTGGGCCGCACGGAGACCTACGCGGACCTTCCCCGCGTACGGGAGGCGGCCCCCGCCGTCCGCACCTCCCTGTCCCTCTCGGGCGACCGCACGGCGACCGTGCTCGCTCTGGACACGGCCCGCGCGTCGGACGCCGTACTGATCCGCCAGGACTTGACATCGGGGCACTCCGGCGGACAGCTGCTGGCCGGCCTCGCCCCGAAGGGGACCACGGTCGGGACTCACATCCCGGCGGGGACGGCCCGGTTGACGATGCGAGCGGGCATCCGCGCCACGGGCCCGCGGACGACGGTCGACGTCACGGCCACGGTCGAGGACCGCTACGGCACGCCGTACCAGGAGCCGCTCGGCCAACTCCCCACGGACGGACGGTCGTACGACCTGACACTCGACCTGTCCCCGGCACTCGGCCCGCTGACCTTCACCGGGCTGCAACTGGACCTGCCCCAGCCCGGCGACCACGCGGCACAACACCGGCTCACAGTCAGCGAGTTGAGCGCCACGGACACGGAGGGAAAGGCACGGCGGCTGACGCTGCCCGCCGCCTGGACGGGGAGGTCCTCCGTCAGCGCGTCGTACGGCAATGCCAACCCGCGCGCTCCCAGGGCGAGTTCGGCGAACCCGCTGACCGTCGACTACGACACGGGATACATCCCGGACAAGGACTTCTGGACGAGCGCCTCCGTCACGGTGCAGCTGCGGGTCGTACAGCCCGCGGCTGCCGAGATCACCGCCGTCGCCACCGACCGCTTCCTCGCCTCGGCGGGCGCGCACACCGGGCAGCGGGTACAGGTGACGCTCGGCGGGGAGGACCTGCCGGTGCGGATCGTGGCGGCGGTGCGGGGACTGCCGACGACGGGTGACTCCGGGGATTCGGCCGCGCAGGACGGGGGTGCGCTGCTGGTCGATCTCCGGTCCGTGAACCGGGTGTTGGGGGCGCGCTACGGCGCGAGCGTCACGCCCACCGAGTGGTGGCTGCGGACGGCGCCGGGCGACGCGGCGACGGTGGCCGCGGCGGTGCGCGCGTTGCCCGATGTCGATCCCACGGAGGTCGTGGTGCGGGAGGAGATCGCCCAGGAACTGCGCGACGACCCGTTCGGCGCGGGACCCGAGGCCGCGTTCGCCGCGGCGGCGCTGGTGGCGGCGGCCCTCGCGGCGGTGGGGTTCGCGGTGAGCACGGCGGGGTCGCTGCGGGAGCGCGGCGCGGAGTTCGCCGTGCTGCGCGCGCTGGGCGCCCCGCGCCGCCAGCTGGCCCGCATGATCGCCGCCGAACAGGGCGTCCTGGTCGCGCTGGCCCTCGTGGTGGGCACGGCCCTGGGCACCGTACTGACCCGCGCGGTGATCCCCCTGATCGTCCTGACGGCCCGCGCGACCCGCCCGGTACCGCGCGTCCTGGTCGAACTGCCCGTCACCCACGTGGCGTTGCTGCTGGTAGCGGTGGCGGTGACCCCGCTGATCGTGACGGTGACGCTGGCGCTGCACCGGGCCGATCCGGCGACTTCGCTCCGGGAGCAGGGGGGTGAGTGAGATGGGGACTGGGAGATCCACAAGTACCGGGAATACCGGGGGCGTTGAGGGCCCCGGAGGTGCCGAGGGTTCCGGTGTCGCCGTGACCGCCCCGTGGGTCCGTACCCGGCTGCGCTCCGCCCCCGGTGCCGCCTGGGCGCTGGCGCTGCTCGTCGTGGTGACCGCGTGTCTGGCCGCCGCGTTCCCGCGGGCCCTCGACCGGTACGAGGACGCCGGGCTGCGGCACACCGCGCGGGAGGCGGGCCCCGACCGGACCTCCGTCCAACTCTCCGGCCCACAGCCCGACTTCGTGCTCCCGCAGCAACAGCGTGAGGCGGACCTGCGCCCCGCCGAGCTCCGCAGGCAGTACGACAAGGTCCGTACCGCGGTCGACCGCCCGCTCGTCATCGACCCCGACCAGTCCGCGTACGGTGTGCGTCCCGCCGAGGACCTTGCCGTGCCGGACAGCTGGATACCGCGCCCGAACGGGCTGCCCGCACACGTCTACCCCGCCGCCCAGAGCGACCTCGCCGGACACGCGACGGTACGGGAGGGCCGGTTCCCGCGCGCCTCCGGCCAAGTCACCGCGCAGACCCCGGAGATCGAGGCCGCGGTCACCGTCGCGACCGCCAAGAGCCTGCACATCAAGGTGGGTTCGGTCATCCACGTACCCGGCGAGGGACGCGCCCCGCTCGCCGTCCGCGTCACCGGCATCCTCACCCCGCGCGACCCCGCCGGCGCCTACTGGTCGACCCAGCCCGTGCTGCGCACCCCGACCCTGGTCGTCCTGCCGACGCCGGACCAGCCGAAGTACTGGCTCGGCGCCCTGCTGTTGGCCCAGGACGCGGCCCCCGCCCTCCTCGGCACAGCGGCGAAGCCGGTCGCGTACTGGCAGCTGGCCCCCGACCTGACGGCCCTGCACGCCCACGACCTGGACAACCTGAAGGCCGCCGTCGCCGCACTCGAATCGGGCCCGGGCCTCCAACGGGCCCGCACCTACACCGACCCCGACACCGACCTGAGCACCGGCCTCGACGACGTGTTCGCCACCTTCGGCCAACTCCGGTCCGGCATCCGCCCGTTGACCGCCGTCGCGGCCTTCGGTACCGGCACGGTCGCCGTCGTCGTGCTGCTCATGGCGGGCGGCCTCACCGCGGACCGCCGCCGCACCGAACTCGCCCTGCTCCGCGCCCGCGGCGCCTCCCTGCGCGGCCTCACCGGCCGCCTGCTCGCCGAGACGGCCGTGATCGCCGTACCGGCAGGGGCAGTTGGCCTGACGGCCGCGCTGCTGACCGTCCCGGAGGGCCGCCGCCGCTACGCCGTCGCGGCCGCCCTCGCGGTCACCCTCACCGCGTCCGCCGCCCTCCCCGTGCGCGCCGCGCTCACCCACCGGGCCGTCAGCGTCCACGGTCCCCGCGAGGACGTGACGACCGTACGTCCGTCCCGGCGCCGCACGGTCGCCGAACTCACCCTGCTGGTGGTGGCGTCCGGCGCGGTGGAGGCCCTGCGCAGACGCGGCACGTCCGGCTCGGCGGGGGACCAACTGGTGTCGCTGGCACCGGTGTTGGTGGGCGTGATCGCGGCGCTGGTGCTGGTGCGCGTGTATCCGTTCCTGCTGCGCCGGCTGGCCCGTCCGGCGAGCCGGCTGCGGGGCGCGGTGGGCCATCTGTCGCTGGCCCGGGCGGGCCGTACGTCCGTCTCCGCGGTCCTGCCCCTGCTGGCCCTTCTCACCGCGCTCACCACGGCCGCGTTCGGCGGTTCGGTCCTCGCGGGCGTGAGCGACGCCCGCGACCACGCGGCACTCCTCGCCGTCGGCGCGGACGCCCGCCTCGACGCGACCGCTCCCCTGCCGAGCCAACTCCCCCGCGAGGTACGCCGATTGCCGGAGGTGCACGGACTCGCCGAGGTGAGCATCACCGACGAGGCGAAACCGCTGGACGGGCTGGAGGCGGTCCCGCTGGTGGGCGTGAACCCCGATGCCTACGCGGAGTTGGCGGGGCACACAGGCCTGGGAGCTTTCCCCGAGGGCCAGTTGAAGCGCCCCTCGGGCTCGGGCACCGTCCTCCCGGCCCTCGCCTCCCCCTCCGTGGCGAGGGCGTACGGCACCCGCCCCTTCCTCGTACGGCTGCCGGACACCAGCGCGGTCACCGTGCGGATCGTGCTCGTCCGGGACATGACCCCGGCCGTGTCCGGCGCCGACTTCCTGGTCGTGGACCGCACCGGGTTGTCCGGTACGGCGGCCCGCCCGAGTTCGCTGCTGGTGACCGGCGACCGGGTGAGCGGGGCCGCGCTGCGCAAGGCGGCCGGGGCCTCGGCCGGTGTGACGGTACGGGCCGAGGAACGCGCCCGGTACGTCGACTCGCCCCTCCAGTCCGGCGCCGAGCACATCTACACGGCGGCGGTCGCGGCGGGCGCCGGGTACGCCGTACTGGCCCTGCTGCTCTCCCTGCTGCGCGCCGCGCCGGAACGCGCCGCGCTCCTGGCCCGCCTCCGCACGATGGGCCTCACCCGAGCACAGGGCCGCCGCCTGCTCGTCCTGGAGTCGCTGCCCCAGGCCCTGTTGGCGGCGGCGGGCGGCACGCTCACCGGCTGGGCGACGATCCGTCTGCTCGCCCCCGGCATGGACCTGACGTCGGTGGCTCTCGCGTCGGCCCAGAACCCGGTCGGGGAGGCCAGGTTGAGAATCGATCCGGTGTCACTGGCCGTCCCGGCGATCGGGGTGCTGCTGGTGGCGGTGGGGGTCGCGGGGGTGCAGGCGTGGTGGTCCGGACGGCGGGGATCGGTACGGGAGTTGAGGGCGGGGGACGCGCGGTGAGCCGTAGAGAAGACGTTCATGGACAAGACATTCATGGACAAGGTGTTCGTGAAGAAGGCTTTCGCCGAGCCGCCGGCTGTGACCGAGGAGAGCGTCGATGACCACGAACCCCACCCTCGCCGACCTGGCCACCCGCGCGGCCGAGAGCCGCAACCGGCCCGCCTACGGCCATGACGCGCTGATCACCTGCGACCGGCTGGTCCGCATCTTCACCACGGACGGAGTCGAGGTGCAGGCGCTCCAGGGGCTCGATCTCCTGGTCAGGGAGGGCGAGTTGATGGCCCTGGTGGGGGCCTCGGGCAGCGGCAAGTCGACGCTCATGAACATCCTGGCCGGGCTGGACACGCCCACCGCCGGTGCGGCCCGGGTCGCCGGCCGGGATCTGCTCACGATGACCGCCAAGGACCGGCTCGCCTACCGTCGCGAGGTCGTCGGGTTCGTCTGGCAGCAGACCTCCCGCAACCTGCTCCCCTACCTGACGGCGGCTCAGAACATCGCCCTGCCCATGCAGTTGTCCGGCATCCGCTCCGGGCGCCGGGCGAAGGCCGAACGCGCCCTGGAACTCCTGGAGTTGCTGGATGTCGCCGACTGCCGTGACCGGCGGCCGCGGGAGATGTCGGGCGGTCAGCAGCAGCGGGTGGCGATCGGGGTGGCCCTCGCCAACGCCCCGGCCGTGCTGCTCGCCGACGAACCCACCGGCGAACTCGACTCCCACACCGCCGAACAGGTCTTCGCCGCGTTCCGCACCGCGAACGAGCGGTTGGGCACCACCATCGTGATCGTCACCCACGACCAGGCGGTGGCCACCGAGGTCCGCCGCACGGTCGCCATCCGCGACGGCCGCACCTCAACCGAGGTCCTGCGGCGCAGCGAGGTCGACGCGACGACGGGCCACGAGACGGTCGTAGCGAGGGAGTACGCGATGCTGGACCGGGCGGGGCGGCTCCAACTCCCCGCCGAATACACGGAGTCGCTGGACATGCGGGACCGGGTGGCCCTGGAACTGGAGGCGGACCACATCGGCGTATGGCCCGACGACAGCGAGCAGCGGTGACCGCGCTCAGCGCACGCTGACGCCGAGCGCCCCAAGTCCCGCCCTGCGTACGGCGATCGAGCCGTACGGGGTGCGCAGCCGCAGCCACGCGCCGGACGAGAAGAGGCCGGACTCCCCGCCGGGGCGGAGGAATCCGAGCGACTGGGCCGCGTGCACGGCGCGTACCGGGAGCGAGGTCTCGCCGACCGTGCGGGACCAGATCTCCCGTCCTATGCGGTCGAGTTCGGTGCGCGTACGGGTCTCGGCGGTCAACTCCTGGGTGCGGGAGCGGAATTCGGCGACTCCGGCCGCGATCATCCCGCGCAGTGCCTGTGGGCCCGGCAGGCCGGACTCGGGGGTCCAGCCGCCGCGCGGCGGCAGCACCCCGGCCCACGGCGGGCCGGTCACCGCGGCCGGTACCCCGGCCGTGGCCGCCGACTCGTCGAGCAGCTCCAGGAATTCACCGGCGGAGACGGTCACGTCGAGGGTGACGTCGAGGCCGTTCTCGTACGGCTTGGCGAGGCGTACCGCGCGGATGGCGAGGACCTCGAAGGACGGCGGACGGCCGAAGACGGCGAGCGCCGTGCCGGTCGCCTGGAGGCGGACCGCGGCGCCGCGGTCGTAGTGGAGCAGCCGGGCGAGGAAGGCCGCGAGATCCGCCGCCTCCCCTTCGTCGGCGAGGTGGAGGACCGTCATGCGGCGACGGCCTCGTCCTCGGCGTCGTCCCGGTATTCCTCAAGGAACTCGCGTTCCTCGGCGGTGATCCGACGCGGGCGCTGGGCCTCGAAGTCGAACGGGACGACGACCGTGGCGGCCCGGACGTAGACCAGGTCGCCGTCCTTCACCTCGTAGGCGATGGTGAAGGACGCCGCCCTGATCTCCGTGATCCACAGCTCGATGTCCACCGGTGTGTGCCGGTGGACGAGCTGGCGTTTGTAGTCGATCTCGTGGCGCGACACCACCGACCCCTGCTGGAAGTCCTTCTCCGGGCGGAACAGGAAGTCGATACGGGCTTCCTCCAGGTAGCGGAGGAAGACCACGTTGTTCACGTGGCCGTACGCGTCCATGTCCGCCCAGCGCAGCGGGCAACGGTAGATGTGGCGCAAGAAGATCAGCCCCGGGTCAGCTTCTTGTAGGTGGCGCGGTGCGGACGCGCCGCGTCGGCACCGAGTCGCTCGACCTTGTTCTTCTCGTACGACTCGAAGTTGCCCTCGAACCAGTACCACTTCGACTCGCCCTCGTAGGCGAGGATGTGCGTCGCGACCCGGTCCAGGAACCAGCGGTCGTGGGAGATGACCACGGCCGCACCGGGGAACTCGAGCAGCGCGTTCTCCAGCGACGACAGGGTCTCCACGTCGAGGTCGTTCGTGGGCTCGTCGAGGAGCAGCAGGTTGCCGCCCTCCTTGAGGGTCAGCGCCAGGTTCAGGCGGTTGCGCTCACCACCGGAGAGGACACCGGCCGGCTTCTGCTGGTCCGGGCCCTTGAAGCCGAAGGCGGACACATAGGCCCGCGACGGCATCTCGACCTGGCCGACGTTGATGTAGTCGAGCTCGTCGGAGACGACGGCCCACAGCGACTTCTTGGGGTCGATGTTGGCGCGGCTCTGGTCGACGTAACTGATCTTGACGGTGTCGCCGACCTTGATGGAGCCGGAGTCCGGCTCCTCAAGGCCCTGGATCATCTTGAACAGCGTGGTCTTGCCCGCGCCGTTGGGACCGATGACCCCGACGATGCCGTTACGCGGCAGCGTGAAGCTCAGGTCGTCGATGAGAACCTTGTCGCCGAACGCCTTGGAAAGGCTCTGGACCTCGACGACGATCGAGCCCAGCCGCGGGCCCGGCGGGATCTGGATCTCCTCGAAGTCCAGCTTCCGCATCTTGTCGGCCTCGGCCGCCATCTCCTCGTAACGGGCGAGGCGCGCCTTGGACTTGGTCTGACGGCCCTTGGCGTTGGAGCGAACCCACTCCAACTCCTCCTTGAGCCGCTTCTGGCGCTTCTCGTCCTTGCGGCCCTCGACCTTGAGGCGGGTGGACTTCTTGTCGAGGTACGTGGAGTAGTTGCCCTCGTAGGGGATCGCACGGCCGCGGTCCAGTTCGAGGATCCACTCGGCGACGTTGTTCAGGAAGTACCGGTCGTGAGTCACGGCGACGACGGCGCCCGCGTACTTCGTGAGGTGCTGCTCCAGCCAGTTCACCGACTCGGCGTCGAGGTGGTTGGTGGGCTCGTCGAGGAGGAGCAGGTCCGGGGCCTCGATCAGCAGCTTGCAGAGCGCGACGCGACGCTTCTCACCACCGGAGAGGTTGACGACCGGCCAGTCGCCGGGCGGGCAGCCCAGCGCGTCCATGGCCTGCTCCAGCTGCCCGTCGAGGTCCCAGGCGTTGGCGTGGTCCAGGTCTTCCTGGAGCTTGCCCATCTCGTCGAGGAGCGCGTCCGAGTAGTCGGTCGCCATCAGCTCGGCGACCTCGTTGAAGCGGTTGAGCTTGCCCATGATCTCGGCGGCGCCGTCCTGGACGTTCTCCAGGACCGTCTTGGTCTCGTCCAGCTCCGGCTCCTGCATGAGGATGCCGACGCTGAAACCGGGCGACAGGAACGCGTCACCGTTCGAGGGCTGCTCAAGCCCCGCCATGATCTTGAGAACGGTGGACTTACCGGCACCGTTCGGCCCGACCACACCGATCTTCGCGCCGGGCAGGAAGCTCAGCGTCACGTCGTCAAGGATGACCTTGTCGCCGTGCGCCTTGCGCGTCTTGCGCATGGTGTAGATGTACTCAGCCAAGAGAAACCGTCCGGCAGCTTGAAATCTGGAGTGGGCAGACGTATCCATCTTGCCTGAGGTCCCGGCTTGGGTGGTAACCCGTTTGATCGGGGGGCTGTGAGCTGGGGGTTCGGGAGTGACGGCGGGTGGATGGGCTGTCGCTGTGGGTCGTCGGGACGCTGATGAGCCCGCGCGGGCTCACCGTCCTCGGTCGATGTCGGTCATTCCGCCCCCGGGTCCGTGCGGCGGGGCACGTAGTACCGCTCGTCCGCGATCAGGTCGACCTGCGCTCCCCACGCGACGCCGGACACCGCCACGACGATCGGCGGAACGGTCGTCGGCCGTACCCGCCTGGCCCACGTCCCCGGAAGCCGCCTGACGGAGGCCCGCCACGCGGCGAGCGCGAGCACGGGCAGAACTCCGCTCGCCCTCCCCAGCCGGGACCCTCCGCCCCCGCGCGACCAGCAGGAAGTCACTCCGGCTCGCCACGGCGCCGAGGGCCAGGCTCCCGACGCCCGCCGCCCTGAGGACACCGGGCGACAGCTCCAGGCCGGGGCGTGCACGCGCCCCGGGAGTCACGGCGGGCCCGGGCTGTCAGCCCTGGCCGGGCTTCCGGTCCCGCAGCAGGACCAGGGTCGTGGCGCCGATGCCGACCAGGCCGAGGGCGAGGACCGTGATCATCGGGGTGATGCCGGAGCCGCCCGTCTCCGCGAGGTTCGTGTCGACGGTGGTGCCGCCCACCGTGGCGGGGCTCGGTTCGCTGAGCGTCTGCGTCACGGCACCGCCCGCGTCGCTCTGCGTCCGGCAGTCGAGGACCCCGGTGAATCTCTTCTCGTAACCGTTCGGCGCCGTGATCGTGAAGTCGTACGCCTGGTCCTCCTGGAGCGGGACCGTCACCGTCGCGGACTTCCCGGCGTCGATGCCGTGCTCGACGCCCATCAGCTCGAAGGTGAACGTCGCGTCGCCCTGATTGGTCGCGGTGATGTCCACCGCGCCCTCGGCACAGTTCTTCTGCGCCGACAGTGCCGGTATCGCACCGGTCTCCGCCCAGTTCGCGCTCGCGGCCGCGGCGACCGTCGACTCGCTGGAACCGGCGAGGATCTGCGTCTGGCTTCTGCTCTCGGAGGTGAAGGCCCGGCCGACCGGCACGGTGGTGGAGGCCTGCACGGTCAGGTCGGCGGACCCGGCCCCCGCGTCCTCGGGCACGTCGAAGAAGACCTGGCTGCCGTCCGCCGCCGACGTGACGACCTTGCCGTCCTTGTCGACGATCCGGACCTTGGTCGTGGCGGCGTTCGCGGGCGGTGTCACCGTCACCGCGGTCGCATTGGTGTGCACGGTCACCGGGCCGAGCCGCTCACCGGGGTGACCGGACACGGCGGGCGGGTCGAGGGCCAGCGAGGCCTTCGGCTCCGCCACGTTCCGCGCGCTCTTCTCCAGGTAGTCCGCGAGCTTCTCCGCCTGCGGGTCGACCGCGTCGACGTCGGCACCGTCCGAGTAACGCCAGATGGCCACCTGGGTACCGGCCGCCGCGTCGCTCTCGGTCAGGCCCTTGGTGCCGGCCTTCGCGGAGAGCGCCGCGAGGTCGTTCACCTGCGGGTAGGAGTGCTGGAGGATCCAACTGATCCTGCCCGCGCTCTTGTTGGCGCCCAGCGAGGTGCCGCTCCACGCGGTCTCGTGGTACTTGGCGTCCCGCTGGGTGGGGTTGCGGAGATCGACGCAGTACGTCTGGAGGGTGCCGCCGCCGTCCACGGACATCTCGAACAGGCCCGCGGAGACCTGCTGGTCGCCGGTGTCCCCGTGGATCACGGCGGTGCCGTACGTCTTGAGCCCGCCTATCGTCGCCGTCGCCCCGCCCTGGGTCTGCGGTGTCTCGTCGGCGACGGCCGGGCCGGCACCGGCCAGCACTCCGGCGGCGACGAGTCCGCACGCCCAGGTCGCGGCGACGAAGCGCACGGCGCCCCGGCCGCGCAGGGACAGCGCGGAGAACACAGACAACGCAGGTGACACGGAATTCCCCTTCGAGCAGGACCCGTCGGCGTGGGAGCGCGGTCCCACCAGCAGAATCAGAGCACCGGGAACTGTGCCCGAGCTATGCCCGGCATCCTAGGGACGCGGGCGCACCGCCTTCTCCAGTCGGGTCATCGGATAACCGATCCGACTCGGAATCGTTATCCCCAAGATCGCCTGCGAGCAGGGCTTATCGACAAATCCACCGGGTCTTTCGGAGCGCATTCATCGATAAGCCGCAGTTCGATCAGCCGGGGGCATTCGCTGACATCACGTCACCACGAGGCTGTCCGCGAGCTGTTGATCGGGAAGCCGCCCGTCGACGGAGACAGCGTCCTCGACGGAATCGGCGGTCGAGTCGGTCGCATCGTCCGAATCCCCCGCCGGTGTCTCCCAGTTGGGCTCGGGACGGGGCGGAGAGGCCGCCGACTCCTGCCTGTTGGCCCGGCGGAAGGCCGAGGTGCCGCGCGCCAGGTCGTGGCCGATGGCGACGGCGTCGATGTCCGCCGAGGCCCGGTTCGACTGCCCCTCGCGCACTTCCGTCCGCACCTTCAGCCGGCCCTGGACGACGACGGGGTCGCCGACCGACAGCGACGCCGCCACGTTCGTGGCCAGTTGGCGGTTGGCCCACACCGTGAAGAAGCTGGTGTGTCCGTCCGTCCACACGCTCTTCTCGCGGTCGAAGTAGCGCGCGGTCACCGCCAGCCGGAACCGGGCCGACGGTCCCGCCGGCAGGTCCCGGTACATCGGCTGGGTCGCCACATTCCCGACCGCGCAGATCGTGGTGTCGTTCATCGCTCGTCCCTCCCTGACCCGGCCCCGCGGGGCCGAGCTGAAACGCGTACGGGCCCGTCCCGTACGGCTGCGGTCAGACTGCCTCCGCCGAGCCGGGCCCGCCGATCGCTGTGGACCACCGCCCACCTGTGGAAAACATCGTCACCCGCACGAGGGAACGACGTTCGGACCTCGGTTCACCCGGCCCCGATGCCCGCCCCCGTGACCCGCGCGTACTGCTCCCGCACCTCCCGGTACCGCAGCAGCTCCGCGGCCAGCGGGTCGAGCACCCGCGCCCGTCCGCATCCCGCCGCCGCCTCCCTCAATCGGCGTTCCGCGTCGAGGCCGTAGCGACGGGCGGGGCCGCGGGCCGCCATCCGACAGCTCCACTCGACGAGCGGGCCGCCGATGATGCCGGCCACCATCAGCAGCACCGGCACGCCCAGGTTCGGTGCCATGAAGCCGATGATCTGGCCCACCAGCCAGAGCCCGCCGACGACTTGGAGGATCGTCATGGACGCCTGCGCGAGGACCGCCGCCGGCCACCAGCCCGGCCGCGGCGGCCGCCCCACAGGCAGCCCGGCCCGCGCCGCCAACTCGTCCAGCGCCTCGGGCAACCCCTGGGACCCGCGTACGGCCGCCTCGCGCACCGCCTGCGCCCACGGCGCCGGGAGCCCGCCGGAGGCCCGGTCGGCGACCGTACGGACCGCCTGTTCGACGCGTTGGCGTGCCGTGGCCTCCTCGTCCGCCTGCGCGCTGATCGGCAGTCGGCCGGTGGTGGGTTCGCGCCGGTCGTTGTACCAGCGCCACAGCCGCAGCCAGGGTGTGCCGCAGGCGCGGTTGGCGTTGCGCAGCCAGGCGCGTTCGGCGGCCTCGCCCGCCGCGGTGGCGCCCACCGAGTCCGCGAGCCGCGCGGCGAACTCGTCCCGCGCCTCCTCGCTGAGCCCGGTGCGCCGCCCGGTGGCGTAGACGGGCCGCAGTCGCCACGCGGCGGCGTCCACATCGGCCGAGATCCGCCGTGCCGCGGCCCCGCGGTCCCCCACGAACTGGCCGAGAACCTCGCGCAGTTCGGGGATGCCGTCCCCGGTGAGCGCGGACAGGGAGAGCACGGTCGCGCCGGGTTCGCCGTACTCCCCCAGGGCGATCCCGTCCTCGTCCAGGAGTCGCCGCAGGTCGTCGAGGACCTGGTCGGCGGCTTCTCCGGGGAGGCGGTCGATCTGGTTGAGGACGACGAACATGACCTCCGCGTGGCCCGCCATCGGCCGCAGATAGCGCTCATGGAGGATCGCGTCGGCGTACTTCTCCGGGTCGACGACCCAGATGACCGCGTCCACGAGCGCGAGCACCCGGTCCACCTGTTCGCGGTGCGCGACGGCCGCCGAGTCGTGGTCGGGCAGGTCCACCAGGACGAGGCCGCGCAACTGGGCCTCCATCTCGGCGCTCTGGAGGGGGCGTCGGCGCAGCCGTCCCGGGATGCCGAGCCGGTCGATGAGGGTGGCCGCGCCGTCGCTCCAACTGCACGCGATGGGCGCGGCGGTGGTGGGCCGTCGTACGCCCGTCTCCGAAATGGCCACTCCGGCGAGCGCGTTGAAGAGCTGCGACTTGCCGCTGCCGGTGGCGCCCGCGATGGCGACAACGGTGTGCTGCCCGGAGAGCCTGCGTCGCGCGGCGGCCTCGTCGAGCACCCGCCCCGCCTCCGCGAGGGTGCCGCTGTCGAGCCGGGTGCGGGAGAGCCCCACGAGTTCGCGCAGCGCGTCGAGACGGGACCGTAGCGGCCCGTCGTACGCCAACGGGGCCGGGACGTGCGCGGCCTGCGCGGCGTGCGCGCTGTGCGCGGCCTGCGCGCGGGAGGCCCTGATCTCCACGGCGGCGGCCTGCTGCGCGGCGGTGGTCTCGTTGACCCGCCGCGCGATCAGCCCGTCGTCCCAGGAGCCGGTCGATTCCTCGGGGTCCGTCGGGTCCGCGGACGCCTTGGACTCCGTACGACCCGAGGTGTCGGCGTCGGCCCGCACACGCGCGTGGTCGTCGGCGTCCTCCGGGGCACCCGTCTCCTCCGCGGCCTCTACAGGGAGGCCGTTCGCGGGAGTCGCCTCGGAATCGCCCTCTACGGGTGAGGCGTTCTCGGGGTGCTCGTCCTGGGCGGCGACCGCGTCCCCGGCGTGCGTGACGTGGTCCATCTCGTCCGTGTGGTCCTGGTCAGTGACGGCAGTCACCGGTCACCTCTCCTTCTGCAGTACGGACAGCGCGGCGATGAGTTCGGCCTGGGGTTCGGGGTGCACCTCAAGGGCGTCGAGCGGGGCTAGCCGCCGTTCGCGCTCGGTGTGCACGACCCGGTCCAGATGGTCGTTGAGCAGCCGCCCGGCCCGGTCGCGCAGCCGCAACGCGCCGTGGGCGCCGATCCGTTCGGCGAGCCCCTCGCCTGCGGACCGCGCCCTGCGGCCGCCCAGCAGCGCGGTGGCGACCAGGGCGGCGACCACCTCGGGATCGGGCGCGATGCTCCGGTCGAGGTCGGCCACCTCCTCCTCGGCGTACTCCTCCAGCTCGCGCCGCCACCGTCGTACGGCCATCCCGATGCGGTGCTCGGCGCTCTCCAGCGACGGATCGCGCCCGGTGAGTTCTGGGGCGCCCGCGGCCGGTTCGCGGCGCCAGGCGTCGTCGACGCGCTCGTCGGCGGCCGTGACGGCGCACAGCAGCAGTGCGGCGAGGCTCTCCGCGAGGGCGTCGAGCAGTTCACCGGCGGAGCAGTCGAGCGGGAAGGCGCGCCAGCGCTTCAGCGCGTCCCCGGCGAGCACGGCCCCGGCCTGCAACCGCCCCCGCACGCGCGCGTGCTCGCTGTCGTACGCCCCGTCGACGGCGGCCGTGAGCCGGAGCGCGGCGGCGTACTGGGCGGCGGCGGCGCTGGCCAGTTCGGGCATCCGGGACTTGAGCGAGTCGAGGACGCCGTAGGCCGTGCGGGCCATCGCCTGGTGCCGGGCGCCCGGGTCCTGGGTCTGCTGCACGAGCCAACTCCGCAGGGTCGCCACGGCACTGGCCGGAAGCAGCCCCCCGCCCCAGGCGGACTCGGGCAGTTCGGGCACCGTGAAGCGGGGTACGTCGCCGAGGCCGGCCTTGGCGAGCAGGGCGCCGTACTGCCGTGACACCTCGGACACCACCTGGTGGGGCACCCGGTCGAGGACGGTGACCAGGGTCGCGTTGTGCTCCTTGGCGGTGCGCAGCAGATGCCAGGGCACGGCGTCGGCGTAGCGGGCGGCCGTGGTGACCATGACCCAGATGTCGGCCGCGCAGATCAACTCGGCGGCCAGCACCCGGTTGTCGGCCACCAGGGAGTCGATGTCGGGCGCGTCCAGGAGGGCGACTCCGCGCGGAAGGGTGTCGGCGGTCTCGATCCGCAGCACGCGCATACCGTCCTCACCGGGGAGGAGCAACTCGTCCCCCGGGTCCTGATGGGGCACCCACACGCGCGTGAGGTCGGGCAGCACCCGCATGCCGCTGAACCAGTGATGGTCCTCCGGGTGGCAGACGAGCACCGGTGTGCGGGTCGTCGGCCGCAGCACACCGGCCTCGCTGACCCGGCGCCCGACAAGGGAGTTGACGAGCGTCGACTTCCCCGCACCGGTGGAGCCGCCGACCACCGCCAGCAGCGGTGCTTCGGGTTCTTTCAGGCGGGGCACCAGATAGTCGTCGAGCTGGGCGAGCAGTTCATCGCGATTGGCACGCGCGCGTGGAGCCCCCGCCAGGGGCAGCGGGAAGCGTGCGGCGGCGACACGGTCGCGCAGGGCGGAGAGTGCGTCGAGCAGCTGAGGCCGTACGTCCAAGGTCACCACATGTGAAGAATGCCCAATTTTGGGGGAATTCTGAAGCATATGAGCATGTCTGCGCGCCGACGGAACACAACGGACGGAAGGGATGACTGGGGCATGGGCACAGTCCAGGCATAACGAGTGCACAACACCCGTGGCGCGGGGCACCAAAAGCGATGCACGATTCGTACCTGCCTGCGATTATCAGGACCGCTTCACTGAACCTCCACATCGAGCCACGGAGGTGAAGCAACAGGGACAAGGACCCGGGAGCCCTATCCTTGTCCCCGGCAACGTCACGGACCGGCCCACACCCGGGCACACCACGACCGAGGCCACACACCCGGCCCCCGTAGCTCAGTGGATAGAGCAGGCGCCTTCTAAGCGCTTGGCCGCAGGTTCGAGTCCTGCCGGGGGCGCTCTGCGTACATCCCGCGTCCGCCCTCCCCCCGGGAGGGCGTTTTTGCTGGTCAGGGGCATGATAGCGAGCGCAGGGTAGCGGTGACGTAAGGCCGGACCGACCCCCAGGTCACGAGGTCGGCAGTCCGGCCGGGAGCAGTTCCAACACAGTCCCTCCGCGCCCCACACGGCCCCGCACCCTTCTGGAGCAGGGCAAAACGGCATTCAGGCCGTCGGGGGCCCGTAGAGGTGCACGGGCCGCTCCGACCTTCGCCCAGGTCGCCGGGCGGATCGGGACAATGCTCCGGAACCGGGTCCTGGTCGCACACAACACCCGGTCCGACCACGACTTCCTGGCCTACGAGTTCACCCGCGCGCGGATGCGGCCGCCGATGCCCCGGCGGCTCCGCACTTTGGCTTTAAATCGTCAGGCGGACCCACCCACGAACGCCATGAAGTCGGGCACACCGGCCGCCCACCACGGCGTACCGCAACAGCGCGCGCACGGCTCGACCTGCCGTTGGCCGCAGGCGAGTTGCCCACCCCGCACTGAGTCGCAGTTCACGCCGAAGCCGCCCACACCCGGGCGGAGTCGACCGCCCGCGCCGCGAGCCGACACCCCGGTCCACAAAGGCCCGCCGCGCGACCACCGAAGGCGTACCGATCATCGACGAGCCCACGTTCCTAGGGCTGTTGGCGGACATACAGGGCGGAACGACGCATGAGGAGATGACGCCGTCCGCCTCAATCACGCGGCCAACGAAGGGAGTTCGGACCACCGAGCCCGAACCCACACCGGCACCTCCCACCCCGCCACTGCCCGTTCCCGCCAACGCATCGCCCCCGCGCACGACTTGACCGGCGGTCAGCCTGTCCACCAGCGTCACCGACACAGTCGTCCTGGCCGACAGCGAGCAGGACCGCCGTATGAGCCGCATCACGGCCCTTCAACTCCCCGTGCACAACGCGGATTGGCTCACTTCCCCGACGGCCACCACCCTGGGCACAACACCGGTCCGGCCGAAGGAACCGCACGTGATGCCAAGGAACGGCGTCACCGACCTGCCCACGCCATCCGGCACACCCGTACCGACGCCCGCACATACGGCGTCGACATCACCGACTGAGCCACGACACCGAAGGTGGAGCCCACGCGGAACAGAAAGCCCACCAGGGCGGGCCCGGCGAGGAAGTCGGCAAGGAAACCGATCTGCGCGTCCACTCCTCCCCGCCCCCTGTTTCCACCCGTGTTTCATCCCGGTTTCCGATACGCCCGGATGGATACGCAATGGTCAAGAATTGCCACCGAACGCTTGTGGGATTTCACAAGGGCGGCGGATCATTGGCCGAATCCCGCCCCTCCCCATCCCCGTCTTCGCCTCATCCCCACCCCCGTCCCCGTTAGTTTCTCCTCCCTCCGAACCCGCAGGAGCCCCGGTGGCCGCAGGTCAGATCGACTCCGAGCCGGCCGGCGCGCCGGCCGCAGCGCAGGTGGAGCGGCAGAAGCTGCGCAAGCACTTCGGCCGTTTCGACATCCTCTTCTTCCTCCTCTGCACGATCGTCGGCGTGGACACCATCGGCACGGTCGCCTCGTCCGGCGCCGAGGCCTTCACCTGGCTCATCATCCTGGCCGCGGTGTTCTTCATCCCCTCCGCGCTGCTGATCGCGGAGCTCGGCGCCGCGTTCCCCGAGGAGGGCGGCCCCTACATCTGGACCAGCCGGGCCTTCGGCCGCCTCGCGGGCGCGGTGAACAACTTCCTGTACTGGATCACCAACCCGGTATGGCTCGGCGGCACCCTCGCCGTCTCGGCCGTCACGGCGTACACGACCTTCTTCAACGACGGCAAGGACCTGAGCACCCCCGCCTTCTACGTCTTCGCCCTCGTCTTCATCTGGGTGGGCGTCCTCGCCGCGATCCTCTCCTTCGACGTCGGCAAGTGGATCCCCACCATCGGCGCCTGGAGCCGCTTCGTCCTCCTGGGCCTGTTCACGATCACGGTCGTCGTCTACGGCATCCAGCACGGCCTGCACGGTTTCGGCCCCGGCGACTTCTCCCCGACGTACGCGGGCTTCGTCGGCCTGGTCCCCGTCCTGATGTTCAACTACGTCGGCTTCGAACTGCCCAACACCGCCGGCGACGAGATGACCGACGCCCAGAAGGACGTCCCCTTCGCGATCTTCCGCAGCGCCGGCCTCGCCGTGCTCCTCTACGCCCTCCCCATCCTCGGCATCCTGCTCGTCCTCCCGGTCAAGGCCATCACCGGTCTCGGCGGCTTCCTCGACGCGATCCGCCAGGTCTTCACCGTCTACGGCGGTGACGTGGCCGCCGACGGCACCGTCACCAGCAGCGGCGCCGGCACGGTCCTCGGGGACATCGCCGCGGTCCTGTTCATCCTCACGGTGCTGTCCTCCGGCGTCACCTGGGTGATGGGCTCCGACCGCGCACTCGCCGTCTCCGGCTACGACGGCGCCGCGCCCCGCTTCCTCGGCGTCATCTCCAGCCGCTTCGGCACACCGGTCCGGGTCAACATCCTCAGCGGCCTGGTCTCCACCCTGGTCCTGGTCCTGGCCCACCAGCTCACCAACGGCAGCGCGGCGAAACTCTTCGGCGCCGTCCTCGGTCTCGCCGTGTCCACCACGCTGGTCAGCTACCTGGGCATCTTCCCGGCCCTGGCGGTACTCCGCCGCAAGGCCCCGGACGTCCCCCGCCCGTACAGGGCGCCCTTCCCCCGCACCATCAGCACGGTCCTCACCGTGCTCATCCTGTTCGCCAGCATCCAGCTGATCGCCCCCGGACTCGGCGACCACTGGTTCGGCGCCGACTACCTCCCGGACGGCTGGACCCACGCCGAACGCTGGAAGTACCTGCTGACGGAGCTCGTACCGCTCCTCGTCTTCATGCTCCTCGGCGTCCTCTTCTGGGCCCTGGGCAAGCCGACCCGCACGGCGGCCGCGGCCGGCCCGACCCTCGCCAAGAAGTAGTCCGCCCCGGGGGCGACCCGCCCTCACAGGTCGACCGGCGAGCCGTCCCCACCGTCCGCCGGTCGCACCCGGGTCAGCAACCGCTCCTCCATAACCGTCGCGTAGATCGCGGCACGGGTGGCGGCCGGATGGCCCGGTGGCCAGATGCCGCGGCGGAACACGCAGCGCCGCCCGCGGAAGCGCAGCACCGTCGTGGCGGCGACGGCCCCGCCCGGGTCACCCGGCACGGCCTCGCAGGTGAGCGACTCCAGGACAGCGCCCCGCCGCTCGCACAGATCCCGGACGGCCCGGAGGGCGAACCGCAGGAACACGTCCGTGTACTCCCGCGGCCCGCCCCGGTCGGCGTGGTCGTCAGTCACCGCAGTTGTGCGTCGCGGAGTCCGTCGAGGCCAGGACGACGTCACCGGCACCGGCGGGGAGGACCAGGTGCACGCCGTTGACCTTGAGTCCGGCGTCGGCGCCGGTCGCGGGAAGCTGTTCGTTCACGATGAGCCGGCCACCTCCGACGAGCGGGATCTCCGTGTTCGGGTCGCTCGACACGGTAACCGGAACTCCCGCGATCCTCAGGGTCAGCGTGGTGCCTCCCTCGGCCCTGCCGCACCGGCTCGTGGAGGTCGCGGTGAGGCCGGACACCTCGATGAGCGGCACCCCGGGCAGTCCGACGCGTGCCTGCGCCACGGTCGAGGACGCCGTGACCGTGCCGGGCGCGAGCGTCGTGGTGACCTTGGGGCAGAGCTTCCGCACCGACACCAGGAGCGAGGTGTACGAGGCCGAGCACGGGGTGTCGGTGGTGATCGCGTCCGCCGTACGGACGGTCCCGGTGTCGGGCTGCGGCGTGACGTCCAGCAGCGGTACGCCGACAAGGTCGACGTGCGCCGAGACGCCGTAGGAACGGCCCGTCGCGTACTGGAGCTTCAACTGGGCGGAGGTGTCCGACGCCAGGTAGCCGGCGTCCCCGGCGAAGGAGGCGCGCAGCGCGACGGTGGCGGAGGCGTTCAGCGGCTGGTCGACCGGGTCGACGGTGCAGGTCGCGATGCCCGTGTCGCTCGTGGTGCCGGTGCACGTCTGCTGGTCGTCACCCGTGCCGAGGACGAAGCCGACACTCCGGCCCGGTACCGCGTCGCCGGCGAAGTCGGTGAGTCTCGCGGCCAGCCGGGCCGCAGTTCCGTTGGCGAGCCGCTGTACGCCGGTGTAGTCGAGCTCGGTCGGTGAGGTGAGGCCGAGGCCGGCGGAGGTGCTGGACGGGTTGTAGTCGTCGTCACCGGCGAAGGAGGCCGTCACGGGCGCCGTGTTCGCCGTGCCCTGCGGCTGGTCGACGGGGTCGATCGCGCAGGTGGCCGTGCCCGACGCGGCGGTGGTGCCGGTGCAGGTCTGCTGCGTACCGCCCGTGCCCAGGGCGAACCGTACGGAACGGCCGCCCACCGGCGTTCCGAAGTCGTTGGTCAGCTTCGCCGAGAGACTCACCGGCGATCCGTTCACGGCCGTGCCGGTACCGGTGTAGGTGAGGCTCGTGTCCACCTTGTGGGGCTGCTCGGGTCCGGTGCAGTCCGCCGCCCGGAAACAGGGAAGGAAGTAGTAGGCGGTGATGATGCCGAACGGCCTTCCGTCGCCCGAGCGCGGATCGTTCCGGGTGACGTAGACGACGACCAGGCTGGCCTCGTCGTTGGTGCAGATCACCCGGTCGTCCGGCGCGGGCACGCAGAAGCCCGCGGTGCCGACCGTCTCCTGGATGTCCTCGTGATCGGGCACGACACCGTGCTGGAGGATGTGACGCCTGCCGAAGCCGTCCACCGGAGGGTTGCCCTGCGGGTAGTCGTCCTGGCCCTCGCGTAACGGGATGTCGTTGCCCAACGCCCCCTGGAAGGTGTCCACAACAGTCCAGTCGATCATGTTCGGATTCGGATCGCCCGGGTCGGCGGACGCGGTGACGGGTACCGCGAGAGCCCCCAACAGGCCCAGAACCAGGGCGAGTACGGCGGACGCCAGGCGTCTGCGTGTCCGGCTTCCGGTGCGGACGGGCGCGGTTGGGTGGTCATGAAGGACTGGCACGAACATCCCCTTCCTCGTGACAGGACCGGACCACCCACCCTGCCGCCCGATAAGGGGCATGACAAACCATCGACACCCGGCGGCGTGTCACGACGTAAGGTCGATCCCCTCCACCGGGCAGGCCCAGGCAGCCCCCCGGCAGACACCGGAAGGAACTTCCGTGCCCCTGCGCTGCGTTGTCCTGGACGACTATCAGAACGTGGCGACCGACTTCGCCGACTGGTCGCCGCTCAAGGACACCGTGGAGGTCGTGAGCCTGCGCGAACACCTCGACGACGAGGGTGAGTTGGCCGCCGCCCTCGCCACCGCCGACATCGTCGTCACCCTGCGCGAACGCGTCCCCTTCCCCGCCTCGCTCCTCGCCCGGCTCCCCCGCCTGAAGCTGCTCATCGCCTCCGGCATGCGCAACACGGTCATCGACTACGCCGCCGCGAAGGCGCACGGCGTCACCGTGTGCGGTACGGCCAGTTCCCCGACCCCGCCCGTCGAACTGACCTGGGCCCTGCTGCTGGGCCTCGCCCGCGGCATCGTCGAGGAGAGCAACTCCCTGCACGGCGGCGGCCCTTGGCAGCGGACGGTCGGCGCCGACCTGCACGGCCGTACCCTCGGGCTGCTCGGCCTCGGCAAGATCGGCAGCCGCGTCGCACAGGTGGGCCTGGCCTTCGGCATGCGCGTCACGGCGTGGAGTCAGAACCTCACACAAGAGCGCGCGGACGAGGTCGGCGTACAACTCGCCCCGTCCAAGGAGCAGTTGCTCGCGGACAGTGACTTCGTCTCCGTCCACCTCGCCCTCGGCGACCGCACCCGCGGTCTCCTCGGCCCCGTCGAACTCGCCCTGCTCAAGCCCACCACGTATCTGATCAACACCTCGCGCGCGGCGATCGTCGACCAGGACGCGCTGCTCGCCGCCCTGCGCGAGGGCCGGATCGCCGGCGCCGGGATCGACGTCTTCGACAGCGAGCCCCTCCCCGCCGACCACCCGATGCGCACGGCCCCACGCCTGCTCGCGACACCCCACCTCGGCTACGTGTCGCGGGCCAACTACACGACGTACTACGGCCAGGCCGTCGAGAACATCCAGGCCTACCTGGCGGGTTCGCCCGTACGGCAGCTGCCGTAGAACCCATGGTCCGTACGGCAGTTGACGCCGAACCCGCGCGTCAGGCCGCGGCTGTCGACAGCCGGTAGATGCCCTCGCTCCGGCGCAGGTGGTGGAGGTCCACCAGGTAGCGCCGGAGCGTCACATGGTCGACCTCGCCCTCGTCGCACCAGGCGCGCAGCTTCTCGTTGACGATGCGCTCGGGGTACTCCATACCGGGGGTGAAGGTCTGCTCGGCGATGTGCTGGAGGACTACCTGCTTGCGGGTCCACTGGGCGGGGAGGCGGATCAGCCGGCCGCCCCGTACGAAGGTCCGCAGGATCATGTCGGTGTGCTCGTCGCCGGTGGCCGGGCCGTCCTCGGCCGGTTCGTCGCCCTCGCGGGCCAGCTGCTTGAACAGGTCGTAGTCGACGCGGAGTTCACCGTCGTCCATGGTCTTCACCACGCCCTGTTCGCGCAGCCGCAGCAGGGCGACGGCCGTGCCCCTCGGGGTCAGGCCCGCCACTTCGGCGACCCGCTCGGAGGTTTCCGCGCCCAGGGCCACCGCCGCGAAGGCGCGCACCCGGTTCTCCTCGGCGAACAGACGGATCAGTTGGTCGGTTGCCATGTCCGGAGGCTAATGGACACCCGCCCGCCGGGGGCAACGATTTTCCGCCGTCGAACATCCGCGCCCGGCGCTCGAAGCCGTGTTCACAAAGGGTGATCCCGGCGTCGGCGCCGTTACCAGCCATGCGCCGCCGCGTTGAACTCCAAGTGCGGTGGCGAGTCCTGCCGTCGCACTCATCGAACCAAAGGAGAACGTGATGTCTCGCATCGCGAAGGCGGCCGTTGTCGCCCTCGGCACGGGTGCCGTGGCGCTCGGTGGCGCCGGCCTGGCCATGGCGGACGCGGGCGCGCAGGGTGCGGCCGTCGGTTCGCCCGGCGTCCTGTCGGGCAACGTCGTGCAGGTCCCGGTCCACATCCCGGTCAACGTCTGCGGCAACACCATCAGCGTGATCGGCCTGCTGAACCCGGCCTTCGGCAACACCTGCGCCAACGTGAGCGGCCACGGCCACCCCGGCCACCCCGGCCCGGGCTACGGCGGCAACGGCTACGGCCACTGATCCGACCGCACACGCGGACGGACGTACGTACGCGAAGAGCCCCGGCACCTCAGGCGCCGGGGCTCTCCCCGTGTCCGGACATCCACGACCGGTCAGCCGTGGCGGTACATCGGCGTCACGCGTACCGGTAGATACCGCTGACGTCCTCCAGCTGCTCCGGCGTCACGTCCCACGGCGGCATCCGCTCCTGCCGTGCCACGACCCGCCCCTCCTGGTCGTCGCCCGCGCCCGGCGGCTTCGCCGGCAGATAGCGGGCGCCGCGGTGCCTGCTCTGCCAGCGCGACCACTGGAGGTCGACGAAGGCGTGGTGCAGCCAGAACACCGGGTCGTTGACGGACGCGCCGCCGAGCATCACGCCCCCGACCCACTTGTGGACCCGGTTGTGGTTGCGCCAGGACGCGCTGCCCGACCCGGTGCCCCACCCTTCGAGCCGGTTGCGGAACCCCGTGCGACACGTCGAGTCCCAGGGTGAGATGTCGTAGACCGGGTCGGCGAGCGCCCCGTCCAGGTCGCTCTTCGTCGGCAGCCCGATCGGGGCGCCGGCCCGGCCCAAGTCCCTTGTGAGGTAAGGCTCGTCGGTGATGTTCTCGGTGATCTTCCACTTGCCCGCCGCGTAGGCGAACGGCCCGGTCGTCACCTGGTGGTCGGAGCGCCGCCCGGTGCCGCCGAGCAGGTCCTTGGTCCAGGGCAGGGCGGTCGCGGAGCGGTCCCGCGTCCAGTCCCAATAGGGCACCGTCACCGAGGAGTCGACCCGGCGCAGCGCCCGCTCCAGGTCCAGCAGGAACTGCCGGTGCCAGGGCAGGAAGGACGGCGCCATGTGCGCGGAGCGCAGTCCGTACTCCCCGTCGGGCACGAAGTACTCGATGTGGGTGCGCACGAACTCGTCGTACTCGCCCCGCCGTTTGACCTCCAGCAGCGCCGCCACGAACCGCCGCTTCTCGGCGCTCGTGAGTGTGCTGACGTCCTTACGCGTGTACGCCATGGTCTCCCCTCATGTGCATCGGACCGTTTGCCTCGCTCAACTCCCGGCCCGGGCTCAGCTGGTCGACCGCCGCGCGGGTCGCCTCCAGGGCGGTGGGATACGAGCGGTAGTGGTCGACCATGCTCAGCCAGGTGCCGTCGGCGCGGCGCATCAGATGCAGCGGCCGCCCGTCCACCGTGACCTGCCACCCGTCCTTCAGCACACCGTGGATACGACGGCCCCGGTACGTCTCGTCGAAGGCGGTGTCCCCGGGGTCCTCGCCGGAGCGCGTGGGCCGCGAGGCCGCGACGACGGGCACGAGGGCCACGGCGAGCACGGCACCGAACACCCCGCGCAACGCCTCCCGCCGCGTCCTGCGCACCGGCCCGGGTCTGACCGACTCCCGGCCCACGGGTACTCCACCGACGCTCACGCTCATGGCCCAACTCCCTCGTCCGTACGGCTCGTTCGAGGGGCTAACCGTCCGGCGGCCCGTGCGGTCACCGTCCGAAGTCCCCAGGGCAAGCGGAAGGGCCCGGGTCGCACCACCCGGGCCCTCTCGTCCTACGACCGTCCGCGCTCCTGCGCTACGGCTACAGGCCCGCCCCCGTGACCACGTCCGCGCCCGGCACGGTCTGCAACACCGGTGCCAGGACGCCCAGTTGGGGCGCCTTCAGGTCCGGGAGGCCGAAGTTGTCGGGGTTGGGCGGGGTCAGCGGCACGTCCAGCGCCAGGCCCGGGGCCATCGTGCGCAGGTCGGAGGCCGGCGTGCTGACGCCGACGTGGTCGAAGCCGTCGCCGAGGACGTGCGGCAGCGGTGCGCGCAGGCCGAGGCCGGGCAGGCCGCCGTGGACCGGAAGTTGGGGAATGGCCCGCTCCGGGATGAGCCGGCCCTCGACGTACCGCGGGCCCTCGGGCGAGCCCGGCATGGGCACGGGCACCTCCCCGCCCAGCTTGGGGAGTTCCATGCCGAGGGCACTCTCCGCGCCTTCGAGCGGCACGGGCACGGGGACCGTGCCGATCGCGGCGGCGGGGGTCGCGACGGCGGCGCCGGTCGCGGCCGCCACGGCCGTGATGACGGCGGCGATGGTTCCTCGGGTGGTCGACTTCATGGAGTGCGGTCCCTTTCGGAATTCGGAGGCTCTGCGTGCTGACCGGGTAACGAGGCCGGGGCGCGCATCAGTTCAAGATTCCCCCGAGTGCCGTAGTAGTCAGCTTTCCGGAATTCCCGCCGACGGGCCGGGATCTGCTTCCCGTCAGCGGGCCGGAGCCGTCAATTCCCGCCCGCTGTCCAGTCGTTGATCCAGCCGTTGATCCGGTCGTCAGCCGCGCAGGCTGCGGGCGGGCAGGATGATGTGCGCGGCGGCGTTCAGGGTGTCCTCGGAGCCGGCGAACTCGGCCAGCGCCTCGGGGGTGACGGGCTTGCCCGGCTCGGCCTCGGGCCAGGGGCGGGTGGTGAACACGAGGTAGGCGAAGCCGCGTTCGCCGACCGCCGCGAGCCACTCGGGCGGCGGCACGCACTGGGCGTTGAGCTGCGGCATGTTGAGGACGGCCTGCCCGGACTCGACGAGCATCGTGATCGGCAGGCTGGGCCTGGTGGCGCCGTCGACGACGTTGCCGCCGACCGGGAGCCCGTTGTCGGTCAGCAGCCGTTCCACGGCGGCGGTGGCGGCCTCGGGGCCGTCCGCGGCGTCGCCCAGGGTGTAGGCGAGGAGATAGGGCATGTCCCCGTCGGGGGCCTCGCCGCTCCACGCCAGGACGACGAGGGTGCCGAGGTCGGCGACGCGGAAGGGGCGCGTTTCGCTTGAGGTTGAGGTCACCGCGCGACCTTATCGACGGGCCGGAAGGCCACCGGCCGCGTTCTCACCCGTCCGGCCGATGGCGCGGGCACCCCGCCACACGAACGAGGGACGCCTCGCGACGCCCCTCGAACACCACCGGAGGAACTCAGCTCTGCAACGGCAGACCGCCGAGCAGCGGGTTGTGCTGGTTCAGCGCGGCGGTCGCGCCCTTGAGGGTGTTGAGCGCGGAGCCCTTGTTCTCGGTGTCGAGCGCGTCCGACTGGTGCTGGAGCGGCATCACGTCGGCGGGCTGGAGCCGGCCACTGGTGAGGGTGTTGACGGCGCCGGTGAGGCTGGTGGGCGTCACGTCGGCGGGGCTGTAGGCGAACGCGGGCGCGGCGGCACCGGCGAGGGCGAGGGACCCGGCAACGACAGCGGCAGCCTTCAGGGACTTCATCGTGTTCCTTTCTTCGGCAACTCATGTCACCAGAGCGAATTCTGTCGCCGTGTGTAACGAGTTCCGGCCGGGGCGGAAACCCCGTGCGCAGAAACTTTCTGCTGCCCACTCGAATGCGGCCTGTGTCTCATCGGCGTTTCCCATCCTCATATGAAAAGGCCGTGGAACCGAAAAGGCCGCCGGGCCGACCCCCGGAAAGGGACCGGCCCGACGGCCGTTCTGCGACCGCTCTACGGCTGTTCTGCGACTGCTCGCGTCAGACGCCCGGAACCGCCGGTACCGCGGGCACCGCCGGAAGCGAGGACGTCGACGGCAACGACGGCAGCGCGGGCAGGCCGGGCAGGCTCGGTGCGGGCAGACCGCCGCCGAGCAGCGTGGCCGCGACCACGTTGACGAGGCCGGTCACGACACCGGTGACCGCCGGGACGACGCCGGCGACATTGCCGGAGGTGACCGCCGCGAGCAGCGTGGCGACCGCTTTCTGCAGGGAGGCGAGGGCGTCACCGGCGAGGTCGGCGGGCGCCTTGGCCTTGGAGTCGTCGGCGCTCTTGAGCGAGGGCAGCGCGGGCACGGCGGGAACCGCGGGGGCGGCGGGCACGGCAGGCGCCGCGGGGACCGCCGGAGCGGCCGGCGCCGCCGCGGTGATCTTGGCGACGGCCGCGGTGACCGCGTCGCCCAGCGACTTCGCCTGGTCGGCGGAGAGCTGGCCGTTGTCGGCCTTGAGCGCCTGGGTCAACAGGTCGGTGACGGGGGTGAGCACGCTGCCGAGGTCGCCGAGGCTCTTGACCGGGGCGAGCAGTGCGTCAGCGTTGGGGACCGGCGCGCTCGACGCGGCGTGGACGTGCTTCCGCGCCGAGTCGTTGTCGGCGGCGACGGCCGCGGGGCCGGCGATTCCGATCAGGACAGTGGCACAGAGCACGGAGGACGCGACGCGCCGTGCGGGCAGACCACGCATGGGTGATTCCTTTCGGTGGTGCTTCGGATCTTGAGCCCACCGTGAAAGCGCTCACCACCATCTGCAACCGGTCGGACGCGCCGGGTGACCGTCCGTCAGCCGTGCAGTCGACGTCGTGCCTGGTGAGGGCCATGTCAAGACCGAAGCGCCGGACCGGGACCACTACCGCCCATTCGGGGCAACACCGCCGAACGCCGACCGGCCGTCCCCCCGTGGAGACCCCACGGGAGAACGGCCGGACGAAGTGATGCGCGCGGACGTCAGTCGTTGACGCAGGTGTTGCCGAAGGCCGGGTTCAGCAGGCCGATGACGTTGACGGTGTTGCCGCAGACGTTGACCGGGATGTGGACCGGAACCTGCACGACGTTGCCCGACAGCACGCCCGGGGAGTGGGCGGCCGCGCCGTGCGCGTCGCTGTCGGCGGCGGCGATGCCGGCGGTGCCCGCCATGGCGGCGGCGGCAACGGAGGTCAGGACCAGGCCCTTCGCGATACGCGACATGGAGAGGTGCTCCTTGGGGTTGAAACAAACATCCGGGCGGGGATGCCCGGCGCTGTGTCAACGCGCGGCACCCAAAGGGGTTGTGCCGCCAATGGGGTGATCTACCAGAGGGCCCAACTTCACCATTCCGACACACTTGTTGCGTTTCGCCGGATTAATCCGGACAGCCACTACAGTTGCGCACCTCCCGAAGTACCCCTATAGCCATCACATCGCACATAGGGGCCGTACTTCCCGAAAGGGCACCTCCGGTCATGCGCAATTCCCTGGGTCCATTGCTGCGCCGGGCGTCGACGGGCGCGATCGCCCTCGTCACGATCTGGGCCCCGGCCGCCTCCGGAGCATCCGCCCCGCCCGCCGAGGCGACGCGTGTCCCCTTCGCCCAGCGCTACCACGCGCTCCAGCACGGCGGCATCGTCCGCGCGGCCAACACCTCCATCAGCTGCCGCGCCAACTCGGCCGCGTGCCCGGCCGTACGAGAAGGACAGGCAGCGGTCAACAGCGACTTCGACATGTTCTACGTCGACGTCGACAGCGACCCGAACACCTACAACTCCTCCCGCGCGGAGGTCCGGCTGCCCGAGGGCGCCCGCGCCACGTACGCGCGCCTGTACTGGGGCGGCAACCTCCGCGTCGGCGAGCAGAAGCCGCCCAAGGACAACGGTCGGGTGCTGATCGCGGAGCCCGGCGGCGAGTACAAGGCGGTGCTCGCGGACACCGTCGTCGGGCACCGCGTGGCGGGCGGCGCGGACGCGTTCCAGGCCTCGGCGGACGTCACCAAGCTGGTCCGGCAGAGCGGCTCGGGCCTCTACACCGTGGCCCAGATCAACACCGCGATGGGCAAGTCGGCGGCCGGTGCGTGGGGCGGCTGGACGCTCGTCGTGGCGTACGAGAAGCCGCAGGAGCCGCTGCGCCGGCTGGAGTTGTGGGACGGCTTCGACGCGATGGACTCCCGTACCGGCGCGGAGATCCGGATGCGCGGGGTGCGTGTGCCCGCGCACGCCGGGGGACGCGCGGGCGTGGTGGCGTACGACGGGGATCGCGGCCGCACCGGGGATTCGCTCACGCTCTCGACCGGTCGTACGAACGCCACCGCGCTCGGTGACGGTGCCAACCCCCGTGACGACGTGCTGAATTCCACGATCAGCGACCCGGCGGCGGCGCCTTCGAAGCGTGCGCCCGCGTATGCGAACACGCTCGGCTACGACTCCGACGTGTTCGATCTCGGCAAGGCGCTGCGTCCCGGCGGTGACCAGCTGGCCTTCCGGCTCGTTTCCCACCGGGACGCGGCGTGGTTCGGGGCGCTCTTCGTCGCCGTCGACGCCCAGCAGTGAGGCGCGTTCCCGCCCGCAGTCCCGAGCGCCACCCGTGAGCGAGGAAACCGCGCAATGCACCCACCAGCAACCGACCCTCGGCCACGGGTACTGCACCTCGCCCAGCCCGTGGACGCCGGGGTCGCCCGTGTCGTCATGGATCTGACGTGGGCCCAGCTCGCGTCCGGCCTGCACGTCACGGTCGCCTGCCCCGCCGGCGGCAGCCTCGCGGACGGGGTCCGGGCGCTCGGCGCCGACGTACGCCGGTGGGAGGCGACCCGGTCACCCGGTCCCGCGCTCGTCTCCGAGGTACGGCGGCTCGCCCGGGTGGTCGCGGAGGTGCGGCCCGATCTGGTGCACGCGCACAGCGCGAAGGCCGGACTCGCCGGACGTCTCGCCGTGCGGGGGCGGATCCCGACCGTGTTCCAGCCGCACGCCTGGTCGTTCGAGGCGGTCGGCGGGGTCACCGCCACGCTCGCGACCGGCTGGGAGCGTTGGGGCGCGCGGTGGGCCACCCGGACGGTGTGCGTGAGCGAGGCGGAGCGTACGACCGGGCTGCGGGCCGGGGTCCGGGGCCGCTGGAGCGTGATCCCCAACGGGATCGACACCGAGCGCTTCCACCCCGCGGCCGTGGACACCGTACGGGCCGGCATCGAGCAGCTCGCCGGGGTCGACCCGGCTGCTCCACTGGTCGTCTGCGTCGGGCGGCTGTGCCGGCAGAAGGGGCAGGACGTCCTGCTGACGGCGTGGGACGAGGTGGTCCGGCGGGTGCCGAAGGCGCGGCTGGTGCTCGTCGGCGACGGGCCCGACCGGGCCGCGCTGCGTCAACTCGCCCCGGATTCCGTGCTGTTCGCGGGGTCCGTCCCCGATGCCGTGCCCTGGTACCAGGCCGCCGACCTGGTGGTCCTGCCCTCGCGCTGGGAGGGCATGGCGCTCGCCCCGCTGGAGGCGATGGCCTGCGGGCGTCCCGTCGTCGTCACGGACGTGGCCGGCGCCCGCGAGAGCCTGCCCCTCGCTCTCGACACCGGCTTGAGCGCCTCGGAGGCGGGCCAATGGAAGAGGTGCCTGGTCCCGGCCGAGAACCCCGCGGTGCTGTCCGGGGCCGTCGCCGAGCTGCTGCTCGACCCGCTGCTGCGCGAGTCCCTCGGCCACCAGGGACGCCGGTACGTCCAGTCCACGCACGACGTGCGGCACTCCGCCGAGGCGGTCGCGGCGGTCTATCGCGATCTCCTCGGCGGCAAACCCGTCGTGCCCACCGAGTGCAGGGAGTCCATCCACTCGTGACTGCGGAAAGCACCGTCCCCTCCCCCGGCGGACAGCCACGGGACCACGGATTCTCGAACGTCTCGGTCATCCCCCGCCGCACCGGCGGCGGCTTCCGGTTCCCGGTCCGCCGCCCGCCCGCGCGGCCGACCTCGCCGCTGCCGCTGCTCGGCGCGGATCTCGCCGCCGCCCTGGTGGGCGCCCTCGCGCTCACCGGCGGTCAGCGCAGACCGCTGCTGGTGGCCCTGTTGATCGCCGGGTCGATACTGCTGCGCCCGCATCTGCCCCGGGCCGTACCGCGCGTCCTCGACGAACTGCCCGCCGTCTGCGGCCGGATCGCCGTCGCGTGGCTCGCCCTCGGCACCCTCACCGCGGCCTACGCCCCCGACCGCGCGCTCTCCCTGCGCACCCTGCTCCTGGGCTTCGCCCTTCAATCGGCGGCGAGTTGCGTGGCCCGCGGCGCGGTGCACCGACGCCGCCGCAAGGCACTCGTCAACCACCCCCGCACCGCCCTGGTGATCGGCCCGGCGGCGACCGCGCAACGTGTGGCGGCGGCGGTGCTACGACACCCGAGGTGCGGGATCGAGCCGGTCGGCATCGTCGCCGAACACCCGGACGGCTCCGAGGGGTTGCCGGTCCTGACCACCGGCGAGGAGGTCGAGCGGGCCCTCATCCAGAACGGCGTCCGCGCCGTCCTCACCGTGCACCCCTCCGTACGGTCCGAACGCGGGCCGCTGCTGCGGGCGTTGGCGGAGTCGGGCTGCGCGGTCTGGGAGGTCGACGCCGACTCGCCCTCGTACGAGATGCGTGACCAGCTCGCCGGATTCGCCTGCCGCAGGCTGGAGTTGGGGTCGCGCCACCCCGGCAGCCTCGGCAAGCGGGCCCTGGACGTACTGGCGTCCGGCACCCTGCTCCTCCTGGTCAGCCCCTTGCTGCTGGTGTGCGCGGTGGTCCTCCGTCTCACCGACGGGCGCGGTGTCGTCTTCCGCCAGGAACGCATCGGCAAGGACGGACGCCCCTTCACCCTGCTGAAGTTCCGCACCCACCGCCCGGTCGACGAGCACGAGGCGGCGACCCGCTGGAACATCGCGCGCGAGCCGCAGATGAGCCGCTTCTGCCGCTTCCTGCGCCAGACCTCCCTGGACGAACTGCTCCAGCTCTGGAACGTCTTCCGGGGCGACATGAGCCTGGTCGGCCCGCGCCCCGAACGCCCGTACTTCGTCGCGCAGTTCAGCCAGACCTACCCCGGCTACGCGGCCCGCCACCGGATGCAGACCGGCATCACCGGCCTCGCCCAGATCCACGGGCTGCGCGGCGACACCTCGATCGAGGACCGCTGCCGGTTCGACAACGCGTACATCGACAACTGGTCGCTGTGGCAGGACATCTGCATCCTGGCCCGCACGGTGACCGCGCTCGTACGTCCGACCGGGAGCTGAGCCGTGAACCACCGAGTCCGCATGAACGCCCCTGTCCCGCCCGTACGTCCGACGGGGAGCTGAACCGTGCTGCGCCGCGTCCGCGTGTTCGCCCCCGTCCTCCCGGTCATCGCCGTGATCGCCCTGCTCGGCCTGCCGCTCACCCCGGGCGAGGGCGGCGCGGGCCCGGCCGACGCGGTCTCCGGCCTGGTCGTGCTGTACTGCGGCATCCGGCTCCTCCGCGACCGCAGCCGCCCCCTGACCCCAACTGCCGTAGCCGTCATGGGACTTCCGGTCCTCGGCCTGTCTATCGCCGCGATGGGCGCGTCCTCACCGGGCGCGGGCCTGAGCGGCCTGGGCCGCTACCTCCAGATCTTCGTACTGGTCCCCGCGGCGGTCGTCCTCCTGATCCGCGACCGCCGCGACTTCCGCCTCCTGGCCTGGTCGTTCGTGTCCCTCGCGCTGTGGCAGGGCGCGATCGGCGTCAAGCAGTACGTCACTGCGACCGGCGCCTCCTACCAAGGCGAGGACATCCGCGCGGTGGGCACCTTCGGCCCGACCGACGTGATGGGCATGGCGACGGTCGTGTCCTTCGGCCTGATCTGCGCGCTGGCCCTGGCCCTGGGCCGAAATGACGCGCGGCAAAGGGCAGTTGCCGCCGCCTGCGCCTTCGCCCTGCTGATCCCCCTGGCCCTCTCCTTCAGCCGAGGCGCGTGGATCGCCACGGCCGCGACCTGCGCGATCCAACTGGCCCTGGCCGGCCTGCGCCGCGCTCTGAAGGTGGCGGCCGCGGTGACGGCGGCCGGCATCGTCCTGGTGGGCGGCTTCGGCGTCGGTACGGCGATGCTCCAGGAGCGGATCGACAGCATCACCCAAGTCACCGACGCCCCCGACCAGTCGGTGATCGACCGCTACACGATGTGGGCGGCGGCAACAGCGATGTGGCGCGAACACCCGCTGACCGGCGTCGGTTTGAAGGGCTTCCCCGAACACCGGGACGGCAACGCGTCATTGGCCCTCTCCTCGGGCAGCGACACGGAGGGAGCGGGCGCCGCCTTCCTCAAACAGCCCCTCCTCTCCCCCCACAACATGTACCTCCTGGTCCTCAGCGAACAGGGCCTCCTCGGCCTGGTCACCCTGGCAGGCAGCTGGCTGGCCCTCCTGGTCTGCGCCCTGCGCGGCCTCTTCCGCGTCCACCGCGCCAAACTCCCGGGCCTGGACTGCGCGTTGGTCTCCACCGGCCTCCTGACCTGGCAACTGATCGACTTCATGTACGCGGACATCGGCGGCCCGTCGACGGTCCTGACGGCGGTCGTCTTCGGGGTGGCGGCGTGGTGGTCACTGGTCGGAGCGACGGCTGAGAACCGGCCGGCGGCGACAACTCCGATGCCGATCACCGCCGAAAGGGCCATGTCCCAATGACGGTGAAGCCTCCGACACAGGCCGGCACCACCCCCCTCAAGGGGCGCGGGGAACTGCGCGACCAGCCCCCACGGCGCAGCACCCACCCACCCACCGACACCACGCAGATCCCCACCCCAACCCCCTCGCCAGAACACACCCCGGCCTCAGAACCCCGCGGCTTCCTGGCCAAAGCCGCACTGATCACCGCCGTCCTGTCCATCACCGGCTCCCTCCTGGGCCTCGCACGAGACCAGGCCCTGGCCCGCCTCTTCGGCGCCGGCAGCGAAACAGACGCCTTCCTCGTCGCCTGGACGATCCCGGAATTCGCCGCCACCCTCCTGATCGAGGACGGCCTCGCCTTCGCCCTGATCCCGGCCTTCAGCATGGCCCTCGCCCGCAGAGCCCAAGGCGCCCCCGGCGACCCGGTCCGCTCCCTGGTAGCAACGACCCTCCCCCGCCTGACCCTGGCCTTCATCGCGGTATCGGCCCTCCTCATCGGCACAGCCCCCTACCTGGTCGAAGCCCTGGCCCCCGGCCTCCCCAACCCCGCCCTCGCCATCAGCTGCACCCGCATCACCGCCACCTGCGTGCTCACCTTCGGCCTCGCCGGCTACTGCAGCGCGGCCCTCCGCGCGCACCGCCACTTCGTAGCCCCGGCGGCGATCTACGTGGCGTACAACATCGGCATCATCGCCGGGATGTACGCCTTCGGCGCCCACTGGGGCGTCCGCTCGGCGGCCCTCGGCGTGGCCGGCGGCGGCGTCCTGATGGTGCTGACCCAACTCCCCGCCCTGTGGCGCCAGTTGACGAGCCACAAGCCCACCACCCCGGACACGGGCCCCGCCGAACCCCGCCCGATGAACCTCGCCCTGATGGCCACCGTGCTGCTCTTCGCACTCTGCCGCCAGTCCCAGGTCCTCATCGAACGCTTCCTCGCCTCGCACCTCCCGGCCGGCGCCATCTCGCACCTGAACTACGCGCAGAAGGTCGCCCAGATGCCGATGGTGCTCTCGCTGATGCTGTGCACGGTCACCTTCCCGGTGGTCGCGCGGGCGCTCGCCGAGGGCGACACGGAGAAGGCCCGCGACCGCGTGGAGCGCGACCTCGCGCTCGCCGCCTGCCTGGTACTGCTCGGCGCCGCCGTGGTGATCGCCTGCGCCCCGCAGATCATCCAACTCCTCTTCCAGCGCGGCGCGTTCACCGCCCACGACACCGCCGCGACGGCCGGCGTGATGCGCGTGTACGCCCTCGGACTGCTCGGCCAGACCCTGGTCGGCGTCCTGGTCCGCTCCTACTTCTCGGCGGGCCGCCCCACCTGGTACCCGGTCGGCGCGATGGCCGCCGGCATCGTCGTGACCACCTGGATCGGCGCCTGGGCGGTCGGCCCCTGGGGTGTCATCGGCATCGCCGTCGCCAACGCCACCGGCATCACCTTCACCGCGCTGCTCCTGCTCTACGGCTCGGGCTCGCGCAGTGTCCCGCTCCGCACCCGGCAGGTCCTGATCGAGCTGAGCCGGCCGGTGCGCGCGGCCGTGGTCGCGACGATCGCGGGGGCGTTCGTGGCCCACGCGCTGCCCTCGCCGCTGCTCGGTCTCACCGTCGGCTGCACGACCGTCACCGTCGTCTTCGTCCTGCTCGGCTGGGCCCTGGGCGCCCAGGGCTTCGCACCCGCACTGGAAACCGTACGCTCGATCACACGAAGGCTCTCGCATGGCCGCTCCCGTTGATTCCCCGACCACCGGCAGACGCGCCACGGGCCCGGTCCCGTGGGTGGCGATGTACCACTCCGTGGGCGACTGCTCCGACGACCCCTACCGCATCACGGTCACCCCCGACCGCCTTGAGCAGCAGCTGAGTTGGCTGCGCCGGCGCGGCCTGCGGGGCGTGTCCATGGCCGACCTGATCGCCGCCCGCGCCCGGGGCGAGGGCCACGGCCTGGTCGGCCTCACCTTCGACGACGGGTACGCGGACTTCGTCACCAACGCCCTTCCCCTGCTGGCCCGTTGGGACTGCGGCGCCACCCTCTTCGTCCTCCCCGGGCGCCTCGACGGCGACAACGCCTGGGACCCGCTGGGCCCGCGCAAACCCCTCCTCACCGCCGACGGCATCCGCCAAGCGGCCGCCGAGGGCGTGGAGATCGGCTCCCACGGCCTGACCCACGTCGACCTCACGAAGGCGGACGACGCCACCCTGCACGCCGAGGTCGCCGAAAGCCGTTCCCGGCTACAGGAGTTGGTCAACTCCCCGGTCGACGGCTTCTGTTACCCCTACGGCACGATCGACGCCCGCGCCGTCGACGCCGTACGCGAGGCCGGTTACGCCTACGCCTGCGCCATCGACCCCGGCGACCTCAACGGCCCGCACGCACTCCCCCGCGTCCACATCGGCCAGAACGACACCGCCGTACGCCTCTTCCTCAAGTACCGGCTGCACCGCCTGCGCCGGCGTCCGGTGGAGGGCCTCGCATGAAGGCCCTGCACATCATCACCGGGCTCGGCGTCGGCGGTGCCGAGCAGCAACTGCGGCTGCTCATCCGGCACTTGCCGGTCGACTGCGACGTCGTGACGCTCACCAACCCGGGCGCGGTCGCCAACGGCCTGACCGCCGACGGGGTCCGCGTCCACCACCTCGGCATGACCGGCAACCGCGACCTCGCCGCCCTCCCCCGCCTGGTCGGAATCATCCGCACCGGCCGCTACGACCTCGTCCACACCCACCTCTACCGCGCCTGCGTCTACGGCCGACTCGCCGCCCGGATCGCGGGCGTGAAGGCGATCGTCGCCACCGAACACTCCCTGGGCGACTCGCAGATGGAGGGCCACGGCCTCAGCACCGGGGTCCGCGCCCTGTACCTCGCCAGCGAGCGCCTGGGCCGCTCCACGGTCGCCGTCTCCCCCACGGTCGCCGAACGCCTGAAGCGCTGGGGCGTGCCGGGGCCGCGCATCGAAGTGGTCCCGAACGGCATCGACCTGGCCCGCTTCCGCTTCGACCCGGCGCAACGCCTGCGCACCCGGCAACGGCTCGGCCTGCCCGAGGGCGCGTACGTCGTCGGCGGCATCGGCCGCCTCGCCGCCGGGAAACGCTTCGACGTCCTGATCCGCGCCCTGGCCCAACTCCCCTCCGACTACTGGCTGTTGCTGGTAGGCGGCGGCACCGAGGAGAACCTCCTGCGCCGTACGGCCCACGAGTACGGGGTCGCCGACCGGGTGCTGTTCACCGGCGAGCGCCCCTACACGCCCGACGGCTCACCGGGCCCCGACCTGCCCTCCCTCACCGCCGCCATGGACCTGCTCGCCTCGCCGTCCCCCGAGGAGGCCTTCGGCCTGGCGGTCGTAGAAGGTCTGGCGTCCGGGCTGCCCGTGCTCTACGCCTCCTGTCCCGCCATCGAGGACCTCCCCCCGCAGGCCGCGACCGCCGCCCGGCGTGTGCAGGGCGGCCCCGAGGTCTTCGCCCGCGCGCTGGCGGCGGCCCGCGCGCAGGGCCCGCGTCCGCGCACCGCCCCGGACGCCGCCCACCACTACTGCATCACCCGCAGCGCCGCCCAACTCATGGACGTGTACGCGGCCGCGGTCTCCACCTCGTCGCCGTCCCCCGCACCCCAGGGAGCCAGTTCCTCATGACCGAGATCCGACAGCACCTCCCCCTCAGCCGCGCGAAAGCCCTCCCGGCCTGGTCCCTCCTCGCGGCCGGCGCCGTGGCCGGCGGCCTGCTCGGCGGCGCGTACGGCGTCGTCAAGAGCCCGACGTACACGGCGACCAGCTACGTCATCGCCGTCCCCACCGACAAGGCCGACTCCGCGACCGCGCTCGGTTTCGCGCAGGCCTACGGCCGGGTCGCCACGCAGCTCGCGGTGCTCGGGGACGCGCAGGTGTGGGCGGGCGTGCCGGTGAAGACGCTCCAGTCGAGCGTGCAGACGGCGACCTCGCCGGACGCGCCGATGGTCGCCGTCACGGCCACCTCCTCGCGCGCCGACCTCGCCGCCGACATGGCCAACGCGGTGTCCCGCTCGCTGACCGTGCACGCGAACGACGCGAAGGCCTCGACCCACGTCGAACTCCAGACCTTCGCCCGCGCCATCAAGCCCGCCGCGCCCACCTCGGCCTCGGCCGCGGTGACCGGCCTGGTCGGCGCGAGCGCGGGCGGCCTGCTCGGCGGCCTGCTGCTGCTCGTCCGGCCGCGCCGGACCACCGAGGAGACCGGCCGCCCGGCCTCCGTGCCCAGCCCGGCCACCGCGGCCGACGTGCTGTGACACCGGTGTACTCGACCGAACTCGTCACCGACGCCCAGGAGTTCGCCGAACTCTCCCCGGCCTGGGGCCGGTTGTACCAGAAGTGCGGCGCGGCGACCCCGTTCCAGTCCCACGCCTGGCTGCACTCCTGGTGGCTGTCGTACGGCCGAACGGGCCGCCTGCGTCTGCTCGTCGTCCGCGACGGCCGCGAACTGGTCGCCGCCGCACCCCTGATGCTCGTACGACGCCCGGTGCCCTCGCTGGTCCCGCTCGGCGGCGCGATCTCCGACTACGGGGACGTCCTGCTGGACGACGACCACGGCGACCCGGCCGTCGCCGCGCTCACCGAGGGCCTCGCGTCCGCCGCCCGCACCGCGCTGATCGACTTCCGCGAGGTGCGCCCCGGCGGCGCGGTCGAGCGCGTCTACGACCGCTGGCGCGGCCCGCGCCGCCGCGTCCACGACTCGCTGTGCCTGGAGCTGCCCGCCGTACCGATGGACGAGCTGGTCGCCCGGCTCCCCTCCTCCAAGGCCCAGCGCGTCCGCGCCAAGCTCCGCAAACTGACCGCACTCGGCGTCGAGCGTCACGTCGTACAGCCGGACGGGGTGGACTCGGCGCTACGGCGGCTGCTGGAGCTGCATCAACTCCAGTGGCAGGGACGGAAGGTGACGTCCGAGCATCTCCAGACCCGGTTCTGCGAGCACCTGGTGCGCTCGGTCGGGCCGATGGTGCGCTCCGGGGACGCCGTCGTCACCGAGTTCCGGCTCGACGAGGACGTGGTCGCCGTAGATCTGACGTTGTTGTCGCCGCGGCTCGCGGGCGGTTATCTCTACGGCGCGCATCCGCGGCTGCGGGAGCGGAAGGCGGATGTGGCGGTGATGCTGCTCGACGCGTGCGCCGAGCACACCGGTGTCGACGGGCCCCGCACGCTGAGCCTGCTGCGCGGGGACGAGCCGTACAAGCATCACTGGCGGCCCGAACCGGTCGTCAACCAGCGGCTGTTGCTGGCCCGGCGGCGGACGGCGCCGCTGATGGGGGCGGTCGTCTGCGATGTCGCCGCGCGCCGGCGGGGCAAGGTGCTGGTGCGGAAGTGGAAGGAACGCGGTGGCGACGGACCGTGAGCGGCCCGCCGCCACCTCTGGTTCAGCGGTCGCGCTGCCACCAGTCGAACTTCACGCACAGCTTCCCGCCGAGCCAGTACTCCACCCAGTCGCCCAGCTCGACCGGCGAGCAGTTGGCCGGGTGCGCCGGGGTGGGCGGTGCGGTGGGCGTGGTCGGCTTGGTCGGTTCCGGGGTGACCGGGGCCGTGGGTGTCACGGGTGCCGTGGGCTCGGTCGGGGTCGTGGTCGGGTCCTCGGTGCGGCCGAACAGGACCGAGCGGTAGACCTGGGACGACTTCGGGTTCTCGGAGCACTGCCACACACCGTGCGGGCAGTAGTCGGTGACCGTGTTGTACAGCGGCTTGTGCTCGTCCATCCAGGCGAGCATGCGCTTCATGTACTCCGCGTTGTCGCCGTTTCGGAAGAGTCCCCATTCAGGATAGGAAATGGGCTTGCCGTGGGATTTGGCGAAGTCCACATGTGCCTGAAGTCCGTAGGGCTCTTTCACCTGTTCGTCGAACGTCAGCCCGGACGGCTGGTCGTACGAATCCATTCCGACGATGTCGACCGTGTCGTCCCCCGGATAACACTGCGTCCAGGGAACGGCGTCCCGGCCACGGGTCGGATCGAAGTCGAACCGGAATTTCTGGCCCGGCACCGAGCGCATCGTGGTGACGATCCTGTTCCAGTACTTCTTCCAGGCCTCCGGGTCCGGCCCGCAACGAGAGGTGTACGTGGTGCCGTTCATCTCCCAGCCGAGCACGATCACCGTGTCCGGCACCTTCAGGTCGACCAGCCGCTCGGCGAGGGCCTTGAAGTGCTGATCGAACTGACCGGCCGCGCCCTGCTGGAGCAGCTGCCGCACCTGCCAGTCGGAGACACCGTCCTCGTTGTGCTCCTGCATCGGCACGTTGAGGACGAGCATCCGGTCGGACTTCTCGGTACGCCAGTCCGCCCACACGTCGAGGAGACCGGGGGCGCCCTCGATGTCGCTCCAGTGGTTGCCGGGCAGGTAGGTGTGGCCGACGCGCAGTTCGGCACCGCCCAGCCAACTGCTGAGCGCCGCCATCCGGGCCACGCCCCGGGCCCCGGAGTCGAGGAAGGCCCCGAACGCGGGAGCCTGCTTCGGCTCGGGGGTCTTGGTGGGTTCTACGACAGCCGGGGTGGTCGCGGGAGCAGGCGGATCGGTGACCCGCGTCACCCCCGCCGCGAACCCGGGACCCGACGCGAAAGCCGCCGACGCGGCGACCGTAGCCGCGATGAAGGCCAGCCGGGCGGTTCGGGACCGTCGCTGCTGTGGGGCCATGCCTGCTCCTCTCTCCACTCTCGTACTCCGTGCCGACTTTGCTTTTCCTTCTACTGACACTCAGTCATATGAATATGAATTACGCCACCGCCGTTACGGCTTCCGAGTTCCTCCATCGCCCGCACGGGTGAACCGACCGAAGGAAACAGTCCGTGTCGCTGCTCGACATCCGTGTCCCCGCAGTTCTGTTGCGGATCGACCGGAATCCCTTTCACCACGGAACGCTGGGTGCCGTGCGTTCGCTGGGCCGGGCGGGAGTGGAGGTGCATGTGGTCGCCGACTCCGCCGGAAGTCCCGTGCGCAGCTCCCGCTTTGTCTGCCAGATGCATCCCCCGCCGGCGCCCGGCGCGTCTCCCGGCGAGATCGCCGGCGCGCTCCGGCGGGTCGCGGCGCGGATCGCGCGTCCGGCCGTACTGATCCCGATGGACGACGCGAGTGCCGTCGCAGTCGGCCGGCTCGGCGATGAACTCGCCCCCTCCTATCTGCTGCCGCAGCAGCCCGGCGCGCTGTCCGAACGGGTCGCGGACAAGGCCGAACTGGCCGCCCTGTGCGCGGCGGCGGACATCCCGCACCCGGTGACGCTGATCCCGGAGAGCCCGGCGCAGGCGGCGAGCGCCGCCTGGCAACTCGGGCTGCCGGTGGTCGCGAAGTGGAGCCGGCCCTGGCTGGTGCCGGCCGGGACCGGGCTGCGCAGCACCGTGGTGGTGCACAGCGCGCAGGAGGCGCGCGAGCTGTTCCTGCGCGCCGACGAGGCGGGCAGCCGACTGCTGTTGCAGGCGTTCCTGCCGTCCGGCTCCGACCGCGACTGGTTCTTCCACGGGTACGCCGACCGGTCCGGTGCCGTGCGCGGCGGCGGATCCGGTCGCAAGCAGCGGGCCTGGCCGCGTGGCGCGGGGCTGACGGCGGTGGGCCGCTGGACGCCCAACCCGCAGGTGCAGGCGCTGGCCGAGCGGCTCACCGCCTCGCTCGGCTACCGCGGCATCTTCGACCTGGACTTCCGCCGCTGCGGCACGACCGGGAGCTATCACCTGCTCGACTTCAACCCGCGGCCCGGCGCCCAGTTCCGGCTCTTCGCCGACTCCGCGGGCCTGGACGTCGTCCGCGCCCTGCACCTGGATCTGACCCACCGTCCGCTGCCGGACGGGTCGCCGCGGCCGGGGCGGTCGTTCGTGGTGGAGAACTACGCGCCGCTCAGCGCGCTGCGCCCGGCGCTCGGCGGACGCGAGCTGGCCTGGCACGCACCGGACGACCCGGGTCCGGGCCGCGCGATGTGGGGCCTGTGGGGCCTGCATGTGCTGCGCAAGGTGCGGGAGCGGCTGGGCGGACCGGCCCCGGTGGTGCGTACGGCGGAGGCACGGGTGGTCCGGCAGGCGGGCGAGAGTCACCCCAACGGGCCTGCCAAACCAGCCGAGTTGAGCAAGTTGACCGAGTTGACCGATGACGAGAAAGCGAGCAGCTGCTGATGTACGACCTGCTGGTGGTGGGCGCGGGCCCGTACGGCCTGTCCATCGCGTCCCACGCCGCGGCCGCGGGGCTGAACCTGCGCGTCTTCGGCCGGCCGATGGCGTCCTGGCGCGACCACATGCCCCGGGGCATGTTCCTCAAGTCGGAGCCCTGGGCCTCCAACCTGTCCGATCCTGAGGGCCGTTGGCCGCTCGACGTGTACTGCGCGACCCAGGGCGTGGAGGCCCGGCACGGGGAGCCGATCCCGGTCGAGATGTTCGCCTCGTACGGCCTGTGGTTCGCGCGCAACGCCGTCCCGGAGGTGGACGAGCGGACGGTGGAGCGGATCGCGCCGGTGCCGGGCGGCTTCGAGGCGGTGACCGACGACGGCACGGTGCTGCACGCCCGGACCGTCGCCCTCGCGGTCGGTGTCATGCCGTTCGTCGAAATCCCGTCCGCGCTCAGGGGGTTGGGCCGGACCCTCGTCTCGCACAGCAGCCACCACAGCACGCTGGACGACTTCCGCGGCAAGGACGTCACGGTGATCGGCGGTGGCCAGGCGGCACTGGAGACGGCGGCCCTGCTCGCCGAACAAGGCACGCGGGTACGGGTGTTGGCACGCGCCGACGAACTCTGCTGGAACGACGTGCCGCCCGCGTGGGAGCGCCCGTGGTGGCAGTCGGCCCGCTCCCCGCACAGCGGCCTGGGCCCCGGCTGGCGCAACTGGTTCTACTCCGAGCGCCCCGACCTCTTCCGCCGTCTCCCGGAGTCGACCCGGGCCCGGATCGCGGCCGACGCCCTTGGTCCGGCCGGTGCTTGGTGGGTGCGGGACCGGGTCGAACCGGCGGTGGAGGTGCTCCTCGGCCACGAGGTCGCGGCGGCCGACGTGGTGCCGGGCGGGGTCCGCCTGGAGACGGTGGGCCGGGAGGGCGGTACGCGGATCCTGGACACCGAACACGTCATCGCGGCAACGGGGTTCAAGGCGACGGCCAACCGACTCGGGCTGCTCTCCAGCGAGTTGAGGGGTTCCCTGGCCACGGTGGGCGACGGTTCCCCCGAGGTCGGCCGGGACTTCGAGTCCTCGCACCCCGGCCTCTTCATGGCGGGCCTGGTGACGGCCTCGGGCTTCGGCCCGGCGATGCGCTTCGTGCACGGCGCCACGTACACGGCGGGCGCGCTGGTGCGGGGAGTCGAACGCCGGCTGCACTCGGAACCGCGCGGCGGCATGATCCCGGCCCCGGGACGACGGAGCACGCCGGCCTTCGTACGGCGCTGACGGCGAGGGCGGCGCAGGTGTGCCGGGCGGTGACGTCCGGCACCCCGTGCGTATTACCTACGGGACACGGCTCGGCCTCGCCGGTAGAGGATCATGCCACCCGCGATCAGCGCGGCACTGGCACCGGACGTGGCCAGCATGGCCTCACTGCCGGTGTGCGCCAGAACGGGCGGCGGGGTGTGCTCCCCACCGGTGGGCGGAGGCGTGTGGTTGCCGCCCGCGGGGGGAGGCGGGGTGTGGTTGCCACCGCTGGGAGGCGGCGGCGTGTGGTGCCCGCCGGTGGGAGGCGGCGGGGTGTGATGCCCACCGGTCGGAGGCGGGGTGTGGTGGTGACCGCCGTGCGGAGGCGGCGGGGTGTGGTGCCCACCCGTGGGGGGAGGCGGGGTGTGGTGTCCGCCGGTCGGAGGCGGCGGCGTGTGGTGCCCACCCGTAGGAGGCGGCGGGGTGTGGTGGTGCCCACCCGAAGGGGGCGGCGTGTGGTGATGCCCACCCGTCGGAGGCGGCGTGTGGTGGTGACCGCCGTGCGGAGGCGGCGGCGTCTCCTCACAGTCCTCCGGAGTGCCGTGGCCCGAGTCCCCGGAGCCGTAGCCGGAGTGATCGCCGGAGCCGTACCCGGAGTCGTCTCCATAGCCATGACCGTGCCCGTAGCCGTAGCCGTGGCCGTGGCCGTAGTAATGACCGTGGCCATAACCCGAGCCGTAGCCGTAGTCATCGCCCGAGTCGTCGTCGGAGTCCCCGTACGACGGCTCGGTCCACCGCTCGTGGCCGCCGTGCTCACCACCGTGCCGGTGCTCGCTCTTGACGCCGGCACAGGAGTTGCCGAACGTCGGGTTGAGCCCGGACACCCCGTCGGCGGTGTTGCCACAGGCGTTGACCGGTACGTCGACCGGGACCTCAAGGCTGTTGCCGGACAGGACGCCCGGCGAATCCTTGGCAGCGCCGCCGGTGTACGAATCGGCCAGGGCGGGGCTGCCGCACAGGGACAGAATGCTCGTCGCGGCGGCCGCCGCGACCATTCCCTTACCCAGGGTCTGTCGCAATCTCGTTGTCTTCCTGCTTGAAGTGGGAAAAGCCGGCCTTGGAAACCTGTCCAAGGCCGGCCATGAAACAGCCGGAACGGCTGGGGGTGCTACGTCGTCAGTCGTTGACGCAGGTGTTGCCGAACGCCGGGTTCAGCAGGCCGATCACGTCGATCGAGTTGCCGCACACGTTGACGGGGATGTGCACGGGAACCTGGACCACGTTGCCCGAGAGGACACCGGGCGAACCGACGGCCGCACCCTCGGCACCCGCGTCGGCGAAGGCCGGGGCGGCCATACCGAGAGCCATGATCGCACCAGCGACAACAGCAGCGCTCTTCTTCATGAACGTTCCCTTCTCTGCGGTCATGCCCACCATGACCTGCAGCCTGTAAAACGAGGGATAGACGCAGGAAGAAACTCAAGAACGCGTGTCAGCTGACAATTCACTCGATCGTCCGCACCGAATTGACGCGATGGCCGCACGGATGCAGAAACGCTTCTCTTCAAGGGAAGACAGGAAGAGGACGGCTATGCGAAACGGCCGGGGCGGCCCCCACGGAGATTTCCGTACGGGCCGCCCCGGCCGCTTTATTGACGGACGGTCAGCTGCCGATCGCGCCGTTGCCCGACAGGACCGGGATGTTGTCCACGAGGTGCGACAGCGGCTCGTCACCCTTGGCCTGGGTGGAGTTCTCGGCGCACTGCTGGTTCTGCGGGGCCGAGAGGACCGGCACGTCCTGGAGGACGGTGACCGGCACCAGTACGCCCACGATCGAGGCCGCGTTGGCCTTGACCGGCACGCCGAGGCACAGCTTGTTCAGGGCGCCCTGGGCGACCGAGAGCTGGGGGCTCATGTCGCCGGTCGTCTTGGCGTTGCCATAGGCCTGCTCGGCACCGTTCCCGTTGACCGTGGTGACGCCGTTGTCGTTGCCGATGGCCAGCGCCTGCGGGGCGGCCGTCGCCGAGACGCCGACGACGGAAGCCGCGACAGCCGTCGCAGCCATTGCCTTCTTGAGCATTTCTGCGGTCCTTTCCTGGCAGAGACACAATTCCTGCTCCCCCATCAACAGAGGTCGGCCGGATTGGTTGCGTGGCTTCACCCGGTTGGATTCATCTGGGCCATTGGAGTGAATCGGAGCAACCATGCGGCCCGGTGCCAGTTGTTCAGGTCGCTCCGGTGGACGGGGTTACTCCAGAAGGGACCACGCAAGTGATCAAGAAGGTTATGGCTGCTGCGGCTGTCGCCGCTTCCGTCGTCGGAGCCTCGGCTGCCGTCGCCGCCCCGGCGATGGCGATCGGTAACGACAACGGCGTCACCACGGCGAACGGCAACGGCGCCGAGCAGGTCTACGGCAACCAGGCCACGTACGGCAACATGAGCCCCCAGATGGCGCTCATCCAGGGCTCGCTGAACAAGCCCTGCATCGGCCTGCCGGCCAAGGCGAACCTGGCCTCGCTGGTCGGCCTCGTGCCGGTCACCGTCGCGCAGGACGTGCCGATCCTCTCCGCGCCGCAGAACCAGCAGTGCACCGAGAACTCCACCCAGGCCAAGGGCGACGAGCCGCTGTCGCACATCCTGGACAACATCCCGGTCCTGTCGGGCAACGGCGCTGCGGGCAGCTGACCTCGCGGACGTGCACAGCGGGCCGCCGATCTCTCGGCGGCCCGTTGGCCTGCCTCGCCGGGACGCGCGGAAGGCGGCCGAGGAGCTCGGGAAGCTGCGCGCGGCCCGTCCGCTGGTCCCCCCGCGGACAGCAGCCCCTGCCGAGCGACCCGCCGCGGATCACCCGCCGCGTCCCCGGGCGAGGAAGCCACCTTGCTTACACGCGAGCCGACTTATTGCTCCATACGGGGCAAAGGCCGCAACCAAACCAGTCATCACTCAGTTGATCATCGCGCGGCTCCGCAACGGGAGTCCGTCCTCCGAAAGGGTTTGAACATGAAGAAGCTGTGGGCGACCGCGGCTGTTGCCGCCTCCCTCGCCGGTGCCACCGCCGCTGTCGCCACCCCGGCGATGGCGATCGGCAACGACGACGGCGTCACCACCACCCAGGGCAACGGCGCCGTGCAGAAGTACGGCAACCAGGAGACCAAGGGCGACATGAGCCCCCAGCTCTCCCTCGTCCAGGGCACCCTGAACAAGCCCTGTGTCGGCCTGCCCGCCAAGGTCAACGCCGCCTCCCTGGTCGGCCTCGTGCCGGTCACCGTCCTCCAGGACGTGCCGATCCTGTCGGCCCCGCAGAACCAGCAGTGCACCGAGAACTCCACCCAGGCCAAGGGCGACGAGCCGCTGTCGCACATCCTGGACAACATCCCGGTCCTGTCGGGCAACGGCGCCGTGGGCAGCTGACCTCAGCACCACGCACCACAAGAGCGGGCCGCCGAGCACTTCGGCGGCCCGCTCTTCGTGTTACGACCGTTTCGACTTCGCGTACAGGGCCTCGATGTCCTCCGCGTACGCCGCCGTCACCACATGCCGTTTGAGCTTCAGGGACGGGGTGAGGAGGCCGTTGTCCTCGGTGAACTCGCCCTCGATCAGAGCGAAGGCGCGGATGGACTCGGCGCGGGAGACGGCCTCGTTGGCGTGGTCGACGGCCTTCTGGACGTCGGCGCGCAGGCGGGGATCCTCGACGAGGTCGGCGAGCGAGGTGTCCGCGGGGATCTTGCGGACCGCGAGCCAGTGGGCGAGGGCCTCGGGGTCGAGGGTGATCAGGGCTGCCACGTAAGGGCGGTTGTCGCCTACGACCAGGCACTGGCCGACCGGGGCGCGGCTGCGCAGGCGGTCCTCCAGGACGGCCGGGGAGACGTTCTTGCCGCCGTTGGTGACGAGGATGTCCTTCTTGCGGCCGGTGATGGTGAGGTAGCCGTCCTCGTCGAGGGCGCCCAGGTCGCCGGTCGCGAACCAGTCGTCCCGCAGTACGGCGTCGGTGGCCGCCGGGTTGTTCCAGTACGCGCCGAAGACCACCCCGCCCCTGATGAGCACCTCGCCGTCGTCGGCGATGCGGATCGTGGTGCCGGGCACCGGGAGGCCGACCGTGCCGGGGCGGGGCCGCAGCGGCGGGACGACGGTGGCGGCGGCGGTCGTCTCGGTGAGGCCGTAGCCCTCGTAGACGATGATTCCCGCGGCGGAGAAGAAGAGGTTGAGGTCGCGGTCGAGCGGGGAGCCGCCGCTGATCGCGTAGCGCAGGCGGCCGCCGAGTTCCTTGCGGATACGGCGGTACACCAGCAGGTCGTAGAGGGCCCACGCGGCATAGAGGGCGGGGCCGGGGCCCTTGCCGGTGCCGAGGAACTTGTTCAGGTAGGCCTCGCCGAAGCGGACGGCGATGCGGTCGGCGCGGTCGAAGGAGGCGGCGCGGCCCATCTTCTCGGCGGTCGCGCGGCCGGCGTCGTGGATCTTCTCGAAGAGGTACGGCACGCCGACGAGGAACGTGGGCCTGAACTCCTTCAGCGCCGGGCGGAGTTCGTCGGGCTTGATGCTCGGGCAGTGGCCGATCTCGATGCGGGCCATCAGGCAGGCGATCTGGAGGGTGCGGCCCATGATGTGCGCGAGCGGGAGGAAGAGCAGCGTCGAGGCGACCTGGCCGGTGATCTCCGTGAAGAGGGGGTGCAGCAGCTCGACCATGTTGGCTGCCTCGGCGTGCAGGTTGGCGTGGGTGAGGACGCAGCCCTTGGGGCGGCCGGTGGTGCCGGAGGTGTAGCAGATCGTCGCGATCGTGTCCGGGGTGAGGGACGCGCGGCGCTTGGTGATCTCGTCGTCGGGCAACTCCTCGCCCAGAGCGGTGAGTTCGGCCATGGCTCCGGCGTCCAGCTGCCAGACGCGCGGGGGTTGGGGGTGGCGGGCCGTGCCGGTGGTGACCGTGTCGGTGTTCTCGGCGGTCTCCGTGACGACGAAGCGGGTGCCCGAGTCCCTGACGATCCACTCCACTTGTTCGGCGGACGAGGTGGCGTAGATCGGTACCGTCTGGCCGCCGGCCGCCCAGATCGCGAAGTCGAGGACCGTCCACTCGTAGCGGGTACGGGACATGACCGCGACCCGGCCGCCCGGTTCGAGGCCCGCGGCTAGCAACCCCTTTGCCGTGGCGGTGACTTCGCGGGCGAAGGCGGTCGCGGTGACGGGGTGCCAGGTGCCGGCCTGTTCGCGGCGGAGGACCACGGTGTCGGGGGCCTCCGCCGCGTTGGTGAACGGGAGGTCGGCGGTGCTGCCGGTCGTCGGGCGCGCGGCGAGCGGCAGTGTGCCCGCCTCCCGTACGACACCCCGCTCGTCCCTGGTGAGTTGGACCCGGGTGCGGGCCGCCAGGTCGGTGCGTTGCCGCGCCCGCTTCAGGTCCTTGCGTACGCCCATGACGACTCCCGGTCGACGGTGACTGGGACGTCAACCTACTCGCAAGTAGGGGAAGGTCAATGGGGCCTGTGCGGTTCCGGTGGGTTCAGTCGGTTCGGCGGGCCTCGTCGATCGCCTCTGCGAGTTGTCGTACGTCCGTGTCCTCCGTTTTCTTCGCCAACGTGTGGGCGCGGGTGGCGAGTTGACCGAGGCCGGGGTTGCCGGGCAGGGTGCCCGCGCTGTCCTCGGGCGAGCGGAGGGTGTCGGCGAAGTAGGCGGCCACGGCGGTGACTTGGAAGGTGTTCGGGGCACTGTTCAGTGAGTCGTGCAGGGCGTCGGTCTCCAGTTGGCCCGATTCCTCGTGCGGGGCGCGGGTGTTCGGGTCGAGCCAGCGGACGCTCGCGGTGGCGAGGTGGCCGTCGGCGCCGGGCCTGGTGCGGACGGCGTAGAGGGCGGTGACGGTGTGGCCGGGGCCGATCTCGCCGCCGTCGACGTTGTCGTTGCGGAAGTCGTCGTCGGCGACCTTGCGGTCCTCGTAGCCGATGAGGCGGAACTGGGCGACCGTCTCGGGGTCGAAGGCGACCTGGGCCTTGGCGTCGCGGGCTGTGAGGTCGATGTTCTGCGGGAGTTGGTCGACGAAGACCTTGCGGGCGTCGGCGCCGTCCGAGATGTACGCGGTGTGGCCGTCGCCCTTGTCGGCGAGTTTCTCCATCAGGGCGTCGCCGTAGTCGCTGCCTACGCCGACGCCGAAGAGGGTGATGCCGTGGTCGCGGCGTTCGTCCGCGATGCGGTCGAGGATCGAATCGGCGTTGGTGTCACCGGTGTTGGCGAGGCCGTCGGAGACGAGGACGACGCGGTTGGTGGCGCCCTTGCGCAGGCCCTCGGTGGCGGTGGCGTAGCCGGTCTCGACGCCCGCGCCGAGGTTGGTCGAGGACTGGGTCTCCAACTCGTCGATGGCGTCGTGGACTTGGCCGCGGTGGCCGTCGAGGCGGGTCATCGGGAGGACGGTCTCGGCCTCGTCGCTGAAGGTGACGAGCGCGACCGAGTCGTCGTCGCGGAGTCGGTCGGTCATGTCGTCGAGGGATTTCTTGGCGAGGTCCAGGCGGCCCGTCTCGCTCATCGAGCCGGAGACGTCGATGACGAACGTCAGGGCGGCGGGCGGGCGTTCGTCGGTGGAGTCGGCGGTGCGGGTGGCGAGGCCTACGCGGACGAGGGACCAGTTGGAGCTGTCGGTGCGGGCGCCGTCGACGGTGACCGTGAAGCCGTTGCCGTCAGGGCGTTCGTAGTCCTGGCGGAAGCTGTTGACGAACTCCTCGGGGCGGATCGTGGACGGGTCGGGGCGCCCGCCGTCGGCGAGGACGCGGCGGGCGTAGCCGTAGGACGCGGTGTCCACGTCGAGGGCGAAGGTGGAGAGGTAGTCGGGGGACGGGGCGACCTTGTCGGCGGGGGTGCCGGTCTCTTCGCCGTTCTGGTCCGCGCTCTGTCCGCCGTTCTGTTCGCCGCCGGAGGCGACGGGCGGGGCCGGTGCCGGGAAGCCGGTCCGGTTCGACGCGTCCGAATTGCTGGAGTTGCTGCCGCCGCCGCCCGCGCCGCAGCCCGTGAGCAGTAGGCCGCCCGCGGCGGTGACGGCGAGCAGGGTGGTACGCAGTCGCCGGGTGCGGTGGCGTGACCGCTCCCCCGGCAGCTCGCCCGGTCGTGTTCGGTTGGTCTCCATCTCCCGTGCCCCCTCGGTCCGTTGACGTCGACTTCTTGCGACTGTGACGGCGGAGGGGGCGGGAATGTGCGCTACGGGGAGTTGCGGAAGCGTCTCGAAGGGGTCGCGATCAAGGCCCGTCGAGACCGGGGGGAGATCCTCCGGTGACCTAGGACACGATGTCCTTGCGGGCGAAACCCCGGAAGGCCAGGGCGAACAGGACGATGGCGTAGGTAACGGAGACCGCGGTGCCCTGGATCATGCCGGACCACTCCGGATGGGGCTGTACGGCGTCCGCCCACGCGAACTGCCAGTGCGCGGGCAGGAAGTCGCGCCAGTGGCCGAGGGCCGTGACGGCGTCCAGGACGTTGCCGACGATGGTCAGGCCGACCGCGCCGCCGACCGCGCCCAGGGGTGCGTCGGTCTTGGTCGAGAGCCAGAACGCGAGCCCTGCGGTGACCAGTTGGGACACGAAGATGAACGCCACGACGACCAGCAGGCGTTGGGCCGCCGTGCCCGCGCCGATCGCGCCGCCGGTGGGCAGCTCCAGCGGTCCCCAGCCGTAGGCGGCGGTGCCGACGGCCAGGGCGACGAGCGGGAGCAGGATCATCGCGGCGAGGCTGAGGCTCAGGCCGACGACCAGCTTGGACCACAGGAGGCGGGCTCTCGGCACGGGTGCCGCGAGCAGATAGCGCAGGGAGGACCAGCTGGCTTCCGAGGCGACCGTGTCCCCGCAGAACAGGGCGACCGGGACGACCAGCAGGAAGCCCGCCGACACGAACAGGTTCACCGCGGCGAAGTTGGCGCCGGACGAGGTGGCCGTGTCCATCAGCGTCAGCTGGGAACCCCGGTCGCCCGGGGTGCCGCCGATCGCGAAGGCGGCGACCAGGATGAAGGGCAGCGCGGCGAGGATGCCGCCCATGACCAGCGTGCGGCGCCGCTTCAACTGCCGGACCAGCTCCACCCGTAGGGGCAGGGTGCGGCCGGGCCGGTAGCCGGAGGCCACCTCGACGGGCTCGGCGAGCGTGCTCATGCGGAACCTCCGATCAGGGTGAGGAAGGCGTCTTCGAGTCGGCGGTGGGGGCCGACCGAGGAGACGGGGACTTCCAGGCGGACGAGTTCTACGAGGAGGCGGGCTGCGGTGCCTGAACCTTGGGGACCTTGGGTGGGAGGTGGGGACGCCGTGCCCTCGGTGGCGGCACCACCCGGTGTGACTGCGGCAGCCGTGGCGGCGGCCGTACTCGCCCCGTTCGTCGGGGAGTTGGCGGACACCAGCGCATCATCCGGCGCCGGTGCCGGTGCGTCACCCGGCGCCAGCCGCACCAGCAAGCCGCCCTCCGCGCGGACCACCGACTCCACGTCCGTAAGCGCCGCGATCTTGTCCACCAGGAGGTCGGGGATGTCAGCCGCCAGGCCGACGAGGAGGGTGTCTCCGGAGCCGATGATCTCGGCGACCGGGCCCGCCTGGACGAGGCGGCCTCGGTCCATGACCACCAGGTGGGTGCAGGTCTGTTCGACCTCGGCGAGGAGGTGGCTGGAGACGATGACCGTGCGGCCCGCTTCCGCGTAGCGGATCATCACCTCGCGCATCTCGCGGATCTGGGGCGGGTCGAGGCCGTTGGTCGGTTCGTCGAGGATGAGGAGGTCGGGGAGGCCGAGCATGGCCTGGGCGATGGCGAGGCGCTGGCGCATGCCCTGGGAGTAGGTGCGGACCGCGCGGGCGAGTGCGTCGCCGAGGCCGGCGATCTCCAGGGCCTCCTCCAAGTGGGCGTCCTGGGGCGGGCGTCCGGTCGCCTGCCAGTACAGCTCCAGGTTCTCGCGGCCGGAGAGGTGCGGGAGGAAGCCCGCGCCCTCGACGAAGGCGCCGACCCGGGACAGCACCGGGGCGCCCGGGCGGATCGCGTGGCCGAAGACCCTGATCTCACCGGCGTCCGGTTTGATCAGGCCCATCAGCATGCGCAGGGTGGTCGTCTTGCCCGCGCCGTTCGGGCCCAGGAGGCCGAGCACCTGGCCCTTCTCGACGCGGAAGGACAGGTCCCGTACCGCGTACCGGTCCGCCGACTTCGCGTACCGCTTGCTCAAGTCGGTGATCTGGAGCGGGACTTCGGACAGTTCGGGGGCGGGGGGTGCCGTGGCGGTGCGTCGGCGGCCGGTCAGCAGCAGGGCCAGGGCGATCGCCGCGCCCGCCAGCGGGAGCCACCACACCCAGGACGGGAGCGTCGCCGCCGCGGTGGTGACGCCGGGGGCCGTCGGTACCTTGAGGTCGCTCTTCAAGGTGACGGTGTACGTCGCCGGGGCGGCCGGGGAGGCGTAGCCGAGGTCCGTCGAGGCGAGGACCAGGCGCAGGTGGTGGCCGCTCTGGACGTCGTGGTCGATGGCCGGGAGGGTGATCGTGACGTCCTTGCCGGCCTTGGTGCCGTCGACCCTGAGGGGGGTCACCAGCTGGGAGGGGAGCACCTGTTGGGTGCCGCCGGGGCCCACGTCGTAGACCTTGCCGAAGAGGACGGTGTCGTCGCTGGTCGACTTGACGTGGACGGTGACCGTGGGCGAACCGGTGATGCGGAGGCTCTTGGTGACGGGGGCCGAGTCGAACGCGGCGTACTGGCCGGGGAAGTCGAGGGACACCCCGATGCCCAGGGAGGACAGTTGCGAGAGGCCGCCCGTGCTGCCGAGGCCGGGCAGGGCCGAGATGGCGGGTGGGCTGGCGCCGGCCGGGTTGGTGAAGGACTGCTCGCGGCGGCCGGTCAGGGCGATCGTGCGCGGGTCGCTCTCCAGGCCGGGGTACGCGCTGCCGCTCGCGCCGCGCAGCAGGGCGGCGCCGTCCGTGGAGTCGACGCCTCCGGTGCGGGTGACGCGGAACGCCGGGCCGGTGTCGGTGTTCTTGTCGTCCTTCAGGTACCGGTCGAACCAGGACGTCACGCGTGCCTGGACGCGGCTCGTCTCCATGTCGCCGCCGTCGTGGCCGCCCGCGATCCAGTCGACGTCCACGGGGGCGCCGTTCGCGCGGATCGCCTTCTCGGCGGCGTCGGCCTGGCCGAGCGGGAAGAGGGAGTCCGTCTGGCCCTGGATCAGGAGGGTCGGCACGTTGATGTGCGTGGCCACGGCCGACGGTGAACGGGCTTCGAGGAGTGCGCGGGCCTGGGCGTCCGGCTTGCCGGACTCGGCGACCCGGTCGTACATCTGGCACAGCGCGGGCTCGAACTTGGCGCAGCCGCCACCGGAGTTGATGAAGATTCCGGCCCAGAGCTTCTTGAAGACGCCGTTCGGGAACAGGGCGTCCGCGAGGTTCCAGTACGTGATCGCCGGGGCGATCGCGTCGACCCGGTCGTCGTAGCCGGCGGCGAGGAGGGAGATGGCTCCTCCGTAGGAACCGCCTGCCATGCCCACGCGCGGGTCGCCTGGTTTGTCGAGTTCGACGTCCGGTTGCTTCGCCAGCCAGTCGATCAGCTTCGATACGTCCTTGACCTCGCCGGACGGGTCGTTCAGGCCGATCTTGCCGGTGGACTTGCCGAAGCCTCGGGCGGACCAGGTCAGTACCGCGTAGCCGTCCTTGGCCAGGTCTTGCGCTTCTTTTCGTACGTCTTCTTTGTTGCCGCCGAAGCCGTGGGCAAGGAGGACTGCGGGGCGGCGGGTTGATCCGCCCGTTGTGAAGTACGAGGTGTCCAGGGTGACGCCGTCGATCGCCATCATGCGGTCTGTCTGGTGGACCGGGGGTGTGGTGTCCGAGGCTGCGGCCGTCCAGGTGCCGGCGGCGGCGAGCACGACGACGGCTGCGGTGGCTGCCAGCCAGCGCCGGGGGTGTCGTGGTCGTCGTAGGCCTTGCAGCCCGGGCAGTCGAAGATCCATGTGTCAACGGTACGGGGCGTCTCTGACAGTTGGGGCAGACCCTGGGGTGAACCGGGGGTGAGGTGTGTACCGCGCTTGGTGTACGGCCAATAGCTCGGGTGGCGCTGTTTGCTGCCGAGTGCGGGTGCGCTGTGGCTGAGCGCGCAGTTCCCCGCGCCCCTAAAAGACCCCCTCTAGTTCTCCGGGATTGAGATCAGCCAGCGGGTCTCCCTGCGCGGGCGGAGATAGAACGCCCAGTAGAGAGTGGCCAGCGTCACTATGCCGCCCGTCCAGAGCAAGTAGGTCGTCTCCTGCTGGGTGAGGATGTAGGCCAGGACTGCGATCAAGAGGATCGGCATTCCGGGCCATAGCGGCATGCGCCACGCGTGCGTGTGCCTGTGTTGTCCGCGGCGGGAGAGCAGGGCGGCTACCGCGACCAGGAGGTACATGCCGGTCACCGAGACGCCTGTCACGCCGTACAGGGTGTCGAGGTTGACGAAGCAGAGGACCGCTCCGGGGATGCCTACGGCGAGCGTGGCCACCCAAGGGGATCCGAAGCGGCCCAGTTTCGAGAAGACCGTGTTGACCGGGTGGGGCCAGGCCTTGTCCCGGGCCGAGGCGAAGAGGACTCGGGAGTTCTGGATGACCATGACGATGCCGGCGTTGATGATCGCGAGGGCTACGCAGAGGCTGACGAAGGTGCCGACCGCGGAGTTGGACCAGGCTGTCACCATCGATCCGATGTCGCCGCCGGTCAGGGTTGAGAGGTCGTTCGCGCCCATCGTGATCGCGACCACCGGGACCAGGATGATCACCGTCGAGATCGCGAGGGTGGCCAGGACCGTGCGGGCTACGTTGCGGCGCGGGTTCTCCAGTTCTTCGGAGAGGTAGACCGCCGTCGAGAAGCCTTGCGTGACGAACAGGGCTATCGCCAGGCCCGAGACCACCAGCATCGCCGTCACCGTGTCCGTGTGGCCGCCTGTCCCGGCTACCTGCATCGAGGTCAGGCTGCCGAGGCCTCGTTGGCTGTGCGTGAAGCCGAGCAAGGCTACGACTCCTGCCGCTATGACCTCCAGGACCAGGAAGATGCCCGTGATCCACGCGTTGGCCCGCAGGTCCAACAGGCCTGCCAGCGTTGCCAGGAGCATCACTCCGGCGCCGGTCATGGACGGGTTCAGGTGGGCTATCGGGGCCAGGTAGTCCGCCGTGCCCATCGCTATCACCGGCGGGACGATCATCACGACCAGGAGGGAAAGGACGAAGACCAGCCAGCCCGCGAGCCTGCCCGCCAGGGTTGACACCATCGCGTACTCGCCGCCCGCGCTGGGGATGAGGGTGCCCAGTTCCGAGTAGCAGAACGCCACGGCGATGCAGAGGACCGAGCCGATCGCGATCGTGAGGGCGGTCGCAGTGCCGAGCGAGCCGAACAGGTCGGGGACGACCACGAAGAGCGTCGACGCCGGTGTCACGCAGGAGAGCGTGAGGAGCGTGCCGCCGACGATGCCGATGGAGCGCTTCAGCTGTTGCGGACGCCCGGAGGTGTCCGGCGCCTCGGCTACGGCTGCTCCGGTGGCTTCGGCGGTGGGGAGGGTGTCGGTCACGCGCTGATGGAACATTGACGGAAACCATCACGTCAATGGGTGTTCACCTACGGAATCCGTTGATCCAGTCCGGATGGAGTGCCGTATTCGGCACCCGGAGGCAGTACCGGTCCCGCATGCGAGCGCTACGGGAACCGCAGCCGTCGTAGGCGAAAAAAAGGGGCCGTCCGCGATCCGGACGGCCCCATGTGTCGAGCTTGGCGATTCTCAGTGGTTGCGCGGGAAGCCCAGGTCCACGCCCGACGGGCCGTCGGCCGGGTCCGGCCAGCGGGTCGTGACGACCTTGCCGCGGGTGTAGAAGTGCGTGCCGTCGTTGCCGTAGATGTGGTGGTCCCCGAAGAGGGAGTCCTTCCAGCCGCCGAACGAGTGGTAGCCCACCGGGACCGGGATCGGGACGTTGACGCCGACCATGCCGGCCTCGATCTCCAGCTGGAAGCGGCGGGCGGCGCCGCCGTCGCGGGTGAAGATCGCGGTGCCGTTGCCGAAGGGGGAGGCGTTGATCAGCGCCACGCCCTCGTCGTACGTGTCGACGCGCAGGACGCAGAGGACCGGGCCGAAGATCTCGTCCTGGTACGCCTTCGCCGTCGTCGGCACCTTGTCGAGGAGGGAGATGCCGATCCAGTGGCCGTCCTCGAAGCCCTCGACCGTGTAGCCGGTGCCGTCGAGGACGACCTCCGCGCCCTCGGCCGCCGCGCCGGTGACGTAGGACGCCACCTTGTCGCGGTGGACCGCGGTGATCAGCGGGCCCATCTCGCTCGTGGGGTCGTTGCCGGGGCCGATCTTGATCTTCTCGGCGCGCTCGCGGATCTTCTCCACCAGCTCGTCGCCGATCGAACCGACCGCCACGACGGCCGAGATGGCCATGCAGCGCTCGCCCGCCGAGCCGTACGCCGCGCTCACGGCCGCGTCCGCCGCCGCGTCGAGGTCGGCGTCCGGGAGGACCAGCATGTGGTTCTTGGCGCCGCCCAGGGCCTGGACCCGCTTGTGGTTCGCGGCGGCCGTGGTGTGGATGTAGCGGGCGATGGGCGTTGAACCGACGAAGGACACCGCCTTGACGTCCGGGTGGTCAAGGAGGCGGTCCACCGCCACCTTGTCGCCGTTGATGACGTTGAAGACGCCATCCGGGAGGCCTGCCTCGGCCAGCAGTTCAGCGATCTTCAGGGACGCCGACGGGTCCTTCTCGGATGGCTTGAGGACGAAGGTGTTGCCGGTCGCGATGGCGATCGGGAACATCCACATCGGCACCATGGCCGGGAAGTTGAACGGCGTGATGCCCGCGACCACGCCCAGCGGCTGGCGGATCGAGGAGACGTCTACGCGGCTCGCGACCTCGGTCGACAGTTCGCCCTTCAGCTGCACGGTGATCCCGCACGCCAGGTCGACGATCTCCAGGCCGCGCGCGACCTCGCCCAGCGCGTCGCTGTGCACCTTGCCGTGCTCGGCGGTGATCAGCTCGGCGATCGCGTCCCGGTTGGCGTCCAGCAGCGCGCGGAACTTGAACAGGATCGTGGTGCGCTTGGCGAGGGACGAGGTGCCCCAGGTCGCGTACGCGTCCTTCGCCGCTGCTACGGCCGCGTCGACCTCGTCGACGGTCGCGAAGGCGACCTTGGTGGTCACCGCGCCGGTCGCCGGGTCGGTGACCGGCCCGTACGTGCCCGACGCGCCTTCGACGGACTTGCCGCCGATCCAGTGGTTGACGATCTTCGTCATGCCCAGATGCTCCTTCACAGATGGCGGCGTCGGGTGGAGACGTGCCGTTCGTACAGCTCACGTGCCTTGACCGCGGACGATCGGGTCGCGGTCGCGGCCACAGGTACATCCCACCAGGCCTGCGCCGGGGGCGCGCCCGACACTGTGTCTGCGGTTTCGGTCTCCACGTAGACACATGTGGGAGTGTCGGCGGCCCGCGCCACGGCGAGTGCCTCGCGCAGGTCGCTGACGGTCTTCGCGCGCAGCACACGCATGCCGAGGCTGGCCGCGTTGGCGGCGAGGTCGACGGGCAGCGGGGCGCCGGTGTAGGTGCCGTCGTCCGCCTGGTGACGGTAGGCCGTGCCGAAGCGCTCGCCGCCCACCGACTCCGACAGGCCGCCTATGGAGGCGTACCCGTGGTTCTGTATCAGCAGGACCTTGATCGCGATGCCTTCTTGTACGGCGGTCACGATCTCCGTCGGCATCATCAGATACGTGCCGTCGCCGACCAGCGCCCACACCGGCCGGTCCGGCGCGGCCAGCTTCACGCCGATCGCGGCCGGGATCTCGTAGCCCATGCAGGAGTAGCCGTACTCCAGGTGGTACTGGTCGAACGACCGCGTCCGCCACAGCTTGTGCAGATCGCCGGGGAGCGATCCCGCCGCGTTGACGATGATGTCCGACGCGTCGACGATCTCGTCCAGTGCGCCCAGGACTTGGGGCTGTGTGGGGCGTACGTCGGGTTCCTCCGCCTCGTAGCAGGCGTCGACGCGTTGCTCCCAACGCTCCTTGTCCTCGCGGTACTCGGCGATGTAGGACGCGGTGACCCGGTAGGGGTCCGGGCCCAACTCCCCTGCCAGCGCGGTGAGTCCGTCGCGCGCGTCCGCGATCAGCGGCTGCCCGGCGAGCTTGTGGCCGTCGTAGGCACCGATGTTGAGGTTGAGGAAGCGGACGCCGGGGCGTTCGAAGAGGGTGTGGGAGCCGGTGGTGAAGTCGGTGTAGCGGGTGCCGATGCCGATCACCAGGTCGGCCAGGCGGGCGAGTTCGTCGGCGGTCGCGGTGCCGGTGTGGCCGATGCCGCCGACGTCCTGGGGGTGGTCGTGGTTCAGGGAGCCCTTGCCGGCCTGGGTGGAGGCGACCGGGATGCCGGTGGCCGACGCGAACTCCGCGAGGGCCGCCTCCGCGCGGCTGTGGTGGACTCCGCCACCCGCGATGATCAGGGGGCGCTCGGCCGCGCGAACTGCCCTTACCGCTTCGGCCAGTTCGGCCGGGTCGGCGGGCGGTCGCCTTACGTACCAGGTGCGTTCGGCGAAGAACTCGTCCGGCCAGTCGTACGCCTCGGCCTGAACGTCCTGCGGGAGAGCGAGAGTCACGGCTCCGGTCTCCACGGGGTCGGCGAGCACGCGCATGGCGTTCAGGGCGGCGGGGATGAGCGCTTCCGGGCGGGTGACGCGGTCGAAGTACTTCGACACCGGGCGCAGGCAGTCGTTGACCGACACGTCGCCCGCGTACGGGACTTCGAGCTGCTGGAGCACCGGGTCGGCGGGGCGGCCGGCGAAGGTGTCGCCGGGGAGGAGCAGGACCGGGAGGTGGTTGATGGTGGCGAGTGCGGCGCCGGTGACGAGGTTGGTGGCGCCGGGGCCGATGGACGTCGTAACGGCGTGTGCCGCCAGGCGATTCGACTGACGCGCGTAGCCGACCGCCGCGTGGACCATGGACTGTTCGTTGCGGCCCTGGTGGTACGGCATCTCGTCGCTGTACTCGATGAGTGCCTGGCCGAGGCCGGCCACGTTGCCGTGGCCGAAGATGCCCCAGGTCGCGTCGATCAACCGCCGCCGTACGCCGTCGCGTTCGGTGAACTGGACGGACAGGAACCGTACGAGTGCCTGTGCGACCGTCAGCCTCGTCGTCGAGGTCATCGGTAACCACCTGTGCTTTCAACGTGGTCCGGGTGGAAGCAGATCCGCCACTCCCTCGTTCCACCCGGCCCCGCCATGACGTTCAGGTAGTACATGTCGTGACCCGGCTGGGCGATCGACGGACCGTGCCAGCCATCGGGCACGAGCACGGCGTCGCCGGAGCGGACCTCCGCGAGGACGTCGGATCCGCCCTCACGGGAGGGGAATACGCGCTGATAGCCGAAACCGTTCGGGCCGTCGATCTCGAAGTAGTAGATCTCCTCCAACTCGGCTTCCTCGCCCGGCCGTTGTTCGTCGTGCTTGTGGGGCGGGTACGAGGACCAGTTGCCACCGGGGGTGATGACCTCGACGGCGATCAACTTGTCGCAGGCGAAGGCGTCGGCCGAGGCGAAGTTGCGGACGCGGCGAAGGCAGGTGCCGTCGCCGCGTCGTTCCACCGGAACCTCCGGCGCGGGGCCGTAGCGAGCGGGGAGTCGTCGCTCGCACTTCGCTCCTGCCAGGGCGAAGCGGCCTCCCGCGCCGGAGGCGATCTTGGCCTGGGCGTCACGGGGCACGTACGCGAAGTCGGTGACTCCGGCGAACACGCTTTCCCTGCCCAGGAGTTGGAACTCTTCGTCCGCAATTCGCACGGTACATCCACCGCTGAGCGGAAGCACGATCCACTCGCTGTCCCCGGTGGTGAAGTGGTGTGTCCCGCCCGGCTCCAGCTCGACGACCCGCAGACTGCTGTGGGTCCAGCCGGCCCGCTTCGGGTCGATGTCCACGGCGTACTGCGCGTTGCCGGCGGAGCCCTTGGGGACGTACAGCTCGGGAACGTACGGCTCGGCGGTCGTCATAAGGCGGCCCTCACAGCAGTCCTACGGCGGTGTCCACGGCGGCGGAGACGTCTCCGTCCGGCGGGTAGAGCAGCGAGCGGCCGACCACGAGGCCGCGCACGGTGGGGAGTTGGAGGGCGCCGCGCCACTTCTCGTAGGCGCCGTCCTGGTCGTCGCCGACCTCGCCGCCCAGCAGCACGGCGGGGAGGGTGGAGGTCTCCATGACCCGGGCCATGTCGTCCGGGTTCTCGGTGACGGGGAGCTTGAGCCAGGTGTAGGCCGAAGTGCCGCCCAGGCCCGAGGAGATGGCGATGGACTTGATGACGGCATCGGCGGAGAGGTCGTTCTTCAGCTTGCCCTCGTCGGTGCGGCGGCTGATGAACGGCTCGACGAACAGCGGGAGTTGGCGCGCGGCCATGTCGTCGATGGCGCGGGCGGTGGACTCCAGGGTGGTGAGGGAGCCCGGGTCGTCGTAGTCGATGCGCAGGAGCAGTTTGCCCGCGTCGAAGTTGAGGCGCTCGATGTCCTGGGCGCGGTGGCCGGTGAAGCGGTCGTCGAGTTCGAAGCTGGCGCCCTGGAGGCCGCCGCGGTTCATCGAGCCCATGACGACCTTGCCGTCGAGGGCGCCGAGGAGAAGCAGGTCGTCCAGGATGTCGGCGGTCGCGAGGACGCCGTCGACGCCGGGGCGGGAGAGCGCCAGGCAGAGGCGTTCGAGGAGTTCGGCGCGGTTGGCCATGGCGAACTTGTGCTCGCCGACGCCGAGCGCGCCGCGGGCCGGGTGGTCGGCGGCGACGATCATCAGCCGGCCGGCGTCGTTGAGGAGGGGGCGCCGGACGCGCCGGGCGGCGGCCTCGGCGATCGCCTCGGGGTGGCGGGAGCGGACGCGGACGAGCTCGGAGATGTCGACGCGGGGGCCGGTGCGGATGCCGGTACCCGTGCCGTTAGTGACTTCGTGGCCGGAGACGTCGTCCCCGGCGTCCTGGTCACCGTGCGCGTGCGCCACGCCGTCCCCGCCCTCGTACTGGCCCTCGTACTCGCCCCCGTGCTCGGCGCCCGCCACGCGGCCGGCCCTCACAGGACCGCTCCGGCGGCGATCGCGCCCTCGACCTCGGCGACGGTGGGCATCGCGGAGGAGCACTCCAGGCGGGAGGCGACGATCGCGCCGGCCGCGTTGGCGTGCCGCATGATCTTCTCCAGGTCCCAGCCGGACAGCAGGCCGTGGCACAGGGAGCCGCCGAAGGCGTCACCGGCGCCGAGTCCGTTGAGGACGGTCACGGGCAGCGGGGGCACCTCGGCGGTCGTACCGTCGCGGTGCACGGCCAGGACGCCCTTGGGGCCCTGCTTGACCACGGCGAGTTCGACACCGGCGTCCAGGAGCGCGCGGGCTGCGGCGTGCGGTTCGCGTACGCCGGTGGCGACCTCCACCTCGTCGAGGTTGCCGACGGCGACGGTGGTGTGGCGGAGGGCCTCTTCGTAGAAGGGGCGGGCCGCGCTCGGGTCCTTCCAGAACATCGGGCGCCAGTCGAGGTCGAAGACCGTCGTACCGGACTTGGCGCGATGCGCGAGGGCCGCGAGCGTGGCCGTACGGCTGGGCTCCTCGCTCAGGCCGGTGCCGGTGATCCAGAAGATGCGGGCCTCGTGGATCGCGTCCAGGTCGAGGCCGTGGGCGTCGATCTCCAGGTCCGGGGCCTTGGGCTGCCGGTAGAAGTACAGCGGGAAGTCGTCCGGCGGGAAGATCTCGCAGAAGGTGACCGGGGTCGGGTACTCCGCGACGGGCGTGACCCAGCGGTCGTCGACGCCGAAGTCGCGCAGCGCCTCGTGCAGGTAGGTGCCGAAGGGGTCGTCGCCGGTGCGCGAGACCAGGGCGACCTCGCGGCCCAGCCGGGCGGCGGCGACCGCGACGTTCGCCGCCGAGCCGCCGAGGAACTTCCCGAAGGTCGTCACCTGGGGCAGCGGCACGCCCGTCTGCAACGGATAGAGGTCCACCCCTAGCCGCCCCATGGTGATCAGGTCGTACGCCATCGACTTCCCTTCGCGCCCGCGCGTCCGGACCCCCTGAGGACCAAATGCGGAGCGGCTTCGTTTCGGCTCTCCACGGTTTGTAGTCCCGCGCCCCGAGCCCTGTCAATGTTTTGTCCAGACATTCGGACGAGATGGGGGCGGGTTGGGGGTAAGGGCTTGCACTGTGAGGGCCGGGACAGGTTGTTCGTCGGGTGCGGGTGCGTTGTGGCTGAGCGCGCCCACGCGGCGGAGCCGCACATCGATACAGCCCCGCGCCCCTATCGGGGCGCTCCAGTCAACGCGCCGCGCCCTTGCGCCCGCGTGCGCCTTTGCTTCACCTGTGTCACAAAAGCCCCCCTCGTGTCACACATATCGCGTGTACGCGGGTTTTGCGTCACACCCGGTCGACAGGCGCTTCCCGTCCCTCACTCTGCGTCGTTCACCCGGCACAGGCTTGTGATCGCCAGCGCAGCGCACGGCTCCCCCGACGGCCGCCCCCGGCCGCCGCCGCGGCGCGCGCAGGGAGGTGCACTCATGACCGACCGACGGCTCTGGTCGTACAAGGAAATCGCGGCCCACATCCGCGTCCAGCCCGACACCGTCCGCTCCTACCGCAAGCACGGCCTGCTGCCCCCGCCCGACCACGTGGAGAGCGGCAAGCCCTACTGGTACGCCGACACGGTCCGCGCCTGGGTCGCCTCCCGGCCGGGCAACCGGGGTCGCAGAGACGACTGAGTCGAGCGGGTGCGCGGACGCGGTACCGGGCGCCCGGTACCGCGTCCGCGGGCGGGCAATCCGGTTGCCGGCACGACCGGCCGCGGCCGAGGATCCCCGGATGAACCTCTCCGCCAAACCCGTCCTCACCGGCCAGAAGACCGTCCTCCGCCCCTTCACCGCGTCGGACGCCGATCCGATGTGGCAGTTGATCCAGGACCCGGAGGTCGTCCGCTTCACCTTCGAGCCGTCGACCGAACTCACCTTGGAGCGACTGCGTTCCGTCTACGGCGCCCGGGCCACCCAGTCCGACCGCCTCGACCTCGCCGTCACCGACCCCGCCACCGGCGAACTCCTCGGCGAGGTCGTCCTGTTCGAGTGGGATCCCGCCGCCCGCAGCTGCGCCTTCCGCACCCTCATCGGCCCCCGTGGCCGCGGCCGGGGCATCGGCACGGAGGCGATCCGCCTGATCCTCGGGTACGGATTCGAGCAACTGGGCCTGCATCGAGTCCAGTTGGAGGTCTACGGCAACAATCACCGGGCCCGGCGGGTGTACGAGAAGGTCGGGTTCGTGGTCGAAGGCGTGCGACGCGAGGCCCAGTCGCGGGACGGGGAGTGGGTCGACGAGGTGCTCATGGGCGTGCTGGATCGCGAGTGGAGCGTGCATCGCGGGTACCCCGAGGCCGCGTTCAACTCCACGGCTCGATGATCGTCACCCCCGCTCCCGGTGCCGTACCCATCGCGGCGAGCGCCGCCGGGGTCTCGTCCAGGGTGATCGTGGCGGTGGCCAGGAGGTCGGGGCGGAGTGCTCCCGCGCGGACCAGTTCCAGCATGGGCGGGTAGGTGTGGGCCGCCATGCCGTGGCTGCCGAGGAGTTCGAGTTCCAGGGCGATGGCGCGGGCCATGGGAACCGGGGTCGTGCCGGACGGGGAGGGGAGGAGGCCGACCTGGATGTGGCGGCCCCGTCGGCGCAGGCCGTTCACCGAGGCGGCGCAGGTCGCCGGGGAGCCCAGAGCGTCCAGGGACAAGTGGGCGCCGCCGCCTGTCAGTTCGCGTACCGCCTGTGCCGTGTCCGGGGTGCTCGTGCCGTCCACGCACTCCGTCGCCCCGAACTTCCTTGCCAGCGCGAGTGCTTGGGGTGAGATGTCGACCGCGATGACCCTGGCGCCCGCGGCCGCCGCGATCATCACCGCCGACAGGCCGACTCCCCCGCAGCCGTGCACCGCGACCCACTCCCCCGGCGCGACCCGGCCCCGCTGCACCACCGCGCGGAACGCCGTCGCGAACCGGCAGCCCAGGGAGGCCGCCGTCGCGAAGGTCATCTCGTCCGGCATCGCGACCAGGTTCACGTCGGCGTGGTCCAGGGCGACGTACTGGGCGAAGGAGCCCCAGTGGGTGAAGCCGGGCTGGGTCTGGCGCTCGCACACCTGTTGGTCGCCTGCGGCGCAGGCGGGGCAGGTTCCGCAGGCGCACACGAACGGGACGGTGACTCGGTCGCCGGGGTGCCAGCCCGTTACCCGGGGGCCCAACACCTCTACGACACCGGCGAGTTCGTGGCCCGGTACGTGGGGCAATGTGATGTCGGGGTCGTGGCCCTGCCAGCCGTGCCAGTCGCTTCGGCAGAGGCCGGTGGCTTCGACCCGGACGATTACTCCGTGGTCGGAGGGGTGAGGGTCTGGTACGTCTCGTACCTCGGCGGGGTCACCGTATTGCTCGAACACCACCGCTTTCACTTGGGCTCCCATCGCCGTTTTTGTCTGCGGGATCGTCGTGGCTGGTCGCGCAGTTCCCCGCGCCCCTTTCGGGGCGCTCATCCTCAGCCTCTCTTAGACCGAACCGGTCGTGAAAGCGTCGCAACGGACCCGGCGCCCACCAAGTCGCCCGTCCCGTCAGCTTCATCACCGCCGGGACCAGGAGGCTTCGGACGATCATCGCGTCCATCAGTACCGCGAGCGCGATGCCCAGGCCCAGCATCTTGGTGTTGGTGACCCGGGAGGTGCCGATCGCGATCATCACCACCGCGAGGATGACGGCGGCGGCGGTTATCAGGCCGCCTGTGCGCTGGAGGCCGTGGCGGACCGCCTCGTTGTGGTCGCCCGTGCGGTCGTACTCCTCCTTGATGCGGGAGAGCAGGAACACGCCGTAGTCCATGGAGAGTCCGAAGGCCACGCAGAACATCAGGACCGGGAGGGTGGTCTCTATGGAGCCGGTGCTGGTGAAGCCGAGGAGGCCGGAGAGGTGGCCGTCCTGGAAGACCCAGACCACTGCACCGAACATCGCCGTGAGGCTGAGCGCGTTGAGCAGGACCGCCTGGATCGGGATCAGGACGCTGCCGGTCAGGAGGAAGACCAGGAGCAGGGTGACGACGGTGATGAGGGCGGCGGCCCAGGGCAGGCGGGTGGCTATCGCGTGCTTGGAGTCGACCAGGACGGCCGCCGTGCCGGTCACCTCGGTGGTGAAGGGGGCGTCCGTGGCGCGCAGGTCGCCGACCAGGCGTTGGGCCGGGTCGTCGACGGCCTCGCCCTTGGGCAGCACCGTGAAGTACGCCGAGTCGCCCTTCACCAGGGGGCCGTCCACCCGTGCCACCTCGGGGAGTTGGGCGATCCGGGACTTGTACGCGCTGTACTGCGCCGGTGTCGCCCGGCCCTCGGCGAGCACTTCGAGGCCGCCGCCGGGGTTGCCCGGGAAGCCGTCGCGGATGTGCTGCTGCACGACGTGCGACTCGGCGCCCGAGGGCAGTTGGCGGTCGTCCGCCGTGCCGAACTTGACCCCCAGGAAGGGCAGTCCGAGGAGGACCAGGACGGCTGTGGTGGCGAGGGCGAAGAAGGGGGCCCTGCGCATCACCAGGCTCGCTGTGCGCGCCCAGCCTGTGCCCTCCTCGCCGGAGACCTTCGCCGGGCGGCCTCGCCGGAACAGGCGCCGTAGATCGAGGGAGTTGACCCGGTGGCCGAGCAGCAGCAGGGCCGCCGGGAGGAGGATCAGGGCGGCTGCCGCTGCCAGGAGGACCACGGCGATGCCCGCGTAGGCGAAGGAGCGCAGGAAGTACATCGGGAAGACGAGCATCGCGGCCAGGGAGACCGCGACCGTGAGGGCGGAGAAGAGCACCGTGCGGCCGGCCGTGCGCAGGGTGGTGGCGATGGCCGGCAGCGGGTCGGCGCCGGTGGCCAGTTCCTCGCGGAAGCGGCGGACGATGAACAGGGCATAGTCGATGGCCAGTCCGAGGCCCAGGGCCGTGGTGAGATTCATCGCGAAGACCGAGACGTCGGTGAACTCCGTGAGACCGCGCAGCACCGCGTTGGTCCCGAGGATCGCGACGATGCCGATGCCCAGGGGCAGCAGGGCCGCGATCGCGGAGCCGAAGACCATCACCAGCAGGAGCAGGGTCACCGGCAGGGCGATCATCTCGGCGCGTGCCAGGTCTTCCTTGATGATCGTCTGCATCTCGTGGCGGACGGCGACGATGCCGCCGACCTTGACGTGCACCGGGCCGTGCGTGCCCCGGAGGGTGGGTGCGATGCGGTCCAGGGTGTCGTTCGTCGCCTTCTCGTCGCCCGTGAGGTGGGCGGCGATCAGCGCCTCGTGACCGTCCTTCGCGCGCAGGGACGGGGATTTGGTCTGCCAGTAGGAGCCGACACCGGTGATGCCTCGCTCGCTCGCCAGGCGGGCCGTGAGGCGGTCGGCCTCTGCGGCGACCGCCGGGTCGTCCACCGAGGCGCTGCCGGAGTCGACGAGGAGCAGGAGGTTGGGCTGCGAGGCCGGGAACTCGCGCTCCAGCGCCTTGGTCGCGTACGTCGACCGGGCGTTCGGGTCCTCCCAGCCGCCGCTGCCCAGCCGGTCGGCGACTCCGCTGCCGGCGACCACGGCGAGCGCGGTGAGCACCAGGGCGACGAGCAGCGACAACCGGGGGCGGGCGGTCACGAAACGCGTCCATCCCCCGAGCCGCGGTGGGCTGTTGACTTCGGTCATCGTGCGGTGCTCCCCTTCACCTTGACCCGGCCACCGCGCAGAGCGGTGGCATGGGTCGGCCCTGCAATAGAATGGGAAACACGAGACACCGCTCGCGTTTCACCGGAACACCAGAATGCGAGCGACCGCTCGTGTTTGTCAACGTCGTTCGGAGAGCTGGGGATAACTCGTGCCCGTGGACCAGGAGAAGACAGGCCCCCGCCGCCAGGCCCGCGGCGAGCGCCGCATCGCCCAGCTGCTGGAGGCCGCCGCCTCCGTCTTCTGCACGACGGGCTACACCGCGTCCAGCACCAACGCCATCGCCCGCGAGGCCGGCGTCTCACCCGGCACGCTCTACCAGTTCTTCCCGAACAAGGAAGCGATCGCGATCGAGCTGGGCGACCGGCTGCTGCACGAGATGCGGGACATGTACGGCGAGGCGCTCGCCCCGGTCGACCCGTCGACCCCGCTGGAGGAGGCGGTCGGCGCGGTGGTCGACCGATTCACCGCGTTCAACTGCCGGCACCCGGTGTTCTTCGCCCTGATGCACGGCCCGGACCTCCCCGGCCGGCTCGCCGAGGACCACGACGCGCTGCACGCGAACCTGCACGCCGGGATAGAGGCGGTGATCGCGGTGTACCTGCCCGACGCCCCCGCCGCCGACGTCACCCGCACCGCCCGCATGTGCCTGGGCCTCTACAAGGCCGGCCTCGAACTGGTCCTCTCGCACGAGGGCGCCGAGCGCGAGGCCTACATCCAGGAGCTGAAGAAGGTCCTGATCCGCTATCTGGCGCCGGTTGTCGCCGAGAACCGGTCCGAGGACCGGACCGAGATCCAGGCCGAGAACCGGGCCCCGGGAGACCTCACCACGACTCGGCCCCGGACTCCCTGACGGCCCCCTCCGCCCTCACCCGCTCGCCCCGCAACCGCAGCGCGAGCAGCGGGAACACCAGCACCGACACCATCGCCGCCCCGACCAGCGCCGCCGCGTCCGCCGACTTCAACACCTTGTCGTCGACCCCGATGGTGGTGATCGCGACGACCAGTGGCAGTGCGGTGGACGCGAACAGGGTGAGGGCACGCCGGTCCCGTCGTACGAGATCGCGCGGGGCGAGGACGTAGACCGGAAGGCCGCGGACGAGCAGGAAGAGGGCCAGGAACACCGGGAGCAGCAGCAGGGCGTGGCCCCCGGAGAGCAGGGCGTCCAGGTCGAACTCGATGCCGGTGACCACGAAGAACACCGGCACCAGGAAGCCGAAGCCCATCCCCTCCACCTTCTCCAGGACCGAACCCGCGCTCTCCGGGGCCGCGCCGTGCAGCACCAGGCGGGTGATCAGGCCGGCGGCGAAGGCGCCGAGGAGGGTGTCGAGGCCGAGGGCCCCGGAGATGCCCAGCATGACCGCCAGGAGGAGCACCACCAGCCGTACGGCGAACTGGCCGCTGCTGTGCAGGGTCTTGGCGATGACCCGGGAGAACCATGGCGGGCGGGGACGTAGCGCCCACCACACGGCCGCGGCGGTGAGCAGTGCGAACGCGGCCAGGAGTGCTGTGGAACGGCCCGGCGCCCGCCCGCTCAGCAGCAGCGCCATCGCGATGATCGGGCCGAACTCCCCCACCGCGCCGACCGCCAGCATCACGGAGCCGAAGCGCGAGTGCAGGTCCCCCGCGTCGCGCAGCACCGGCAGGACCGTGCCCAGGGCGGTGCTGGTGAGGGCCGTGCCGACGTAGACGCCCTTGGACCAGCCGGAGAGGAGGGTCGCCAGGGCCAGGCCGAAGGCCAGGGAGATCAGCCACGCGCGTACCGACCGTTTGAGGGTGTCCCCGCGGATCTTGTCGAACTCGATCTCGTACCCGGCGAGGAAGATCAGCATCGTCAGACCGAGGTCGGACAGGGTGTCGATCACTTCTCCGTCGCCCGCCCAGCCGAGTACGTCGGGACCGACCAGGATGCCGAGGACGATCTCGAAGATGACCAGCGGGACCGGGAGCAGGCGGCTGATTCCGTAGGCCAGCAGGGGGGCCAGTACCGCGATGGCCATGATCAGAACGAGCGTCCCGGACTGCGACATGAGGCCTATCTACCATAAAGTGCCGGTAAATCTGCCCTGTAGGAGTACGAGGGGATTTGCCGTGACCTACTCTCCGCCGCCCGGTGCGCCCCGGGCCCGTATCCCCGGGCCGCAGCAGCCGCCGCCGACGTACCCCCAGATCCGCACCGGCCTGTGGAAGCACTGCCTGGGCGGCGGGCTGGCGCTGTGGGTGCTGACCGCGCTGGTCACGTACGCGACGAAGAACACCACCCTGCTGCCGACGCTGATCCTGCTCGGCAGCTTCCTGGTGCCGGTGACCTTCGTCCTGTGGGCGTACGAACGGCACGGGCGCGACCTGGGCGTCAGCGTGATCCTGGGCTGCTTCCTGACCGGCGGCACGCTCGGGGTGCTGGGCGCCTCGGTGATGGAGTACTACCTGTTGCACCCCTCCTTGTGGATGTTCGTCGGCGTCGGTCTCATCGAGGAGGCCGTGAAGCTGGGGGCGCTGATGTTCGTGCTGCGCCGGCAGCCCCGGCTGCACGGGATGCGTGCCGGGCTGATCCTCGGCGCGACGGTCGGCTTCGGGTTCGCCGCCCTGGAGAGCGCCGGGTACGCCTTCAACGCGGCCGTCTCCGCGAAGGGCATCGATCTGCGCGCGCTCCTGGAGACCGAGATCCTGCGCGGGGTCCTCGCCCCCTTCGGGCACGGCCTGTGGACGGCGATCGCGGGTGGCGTGCTGCTCACGTACCGGCAGTTGAACGGGCGCTTCCGGTTCACCGCGCCGGTCGTCGGCACGTATGTCGGCGTCTCCTTGCTGCACGCCCTGTGGGATTCGACGCACGGCATCGCCATCTGGCTGGTGGCCCGGCTCTCGGGCACGGGCCTGGACAGACAGCTCTTCGCCCAGGGGTACATCCCGACCCCGACCGACCGACAGGAGCATCTGTTCACGATGTTCTCGGTGGGCGGGATGGTGCTCGTGGCCCTGCTCGGCATCGCCTGGGTGCGGTCGCTGGCCCGGCGCGACCCCTCTTGGAGAAATACCCCCTAGGGGTATAGTGTGGAGCACAGAGTGAGCCACCGTGGGCCACTCCGACCCCATCTGCCTCCACACGCCTCCACGAGGAGAACGACATGACCGCCCAGACCGACACCCAGGGTTCCGTCACCACCGTCTACAAGGTGAGCGGGATGAGCTGCGGACACTGCGAGGGCTCCGTCTCCGGCGAGATCTCCGGGCTGCCGGGCGTCACCTCGGTGAAGGCCGTCGCGTCGACCGGCGAGGTCACGGTCGTGTCGGCCGCCCCGCTCGACGACGAGACCGTCCGCGCGGCGGTCGACGAGGCGGGCTTCGAGCTCGTCGACCAGGCCTGAATGACCCGCGCCCCGAAGGGGGCGCGGGGAACTGCGCGACCAGCCACGGCGCCGCAGACGACCGACGGCACATCGCAGCACTCCCAGCGGAACGCCCCCGCACGACACTTCCGTTTTTCGACCGGGCCGTGCCGACCAGCTGATACTGGCTCCGTGCGGTCCGGTCCGATGTCTGGAGTCCGGACATGACCAGCACCACCACAGCGACACCCACCGCAGAGACACCCATAGCCGCGGCCCCCGAGTCCGCCGCCGAGGTCGAGCTGCTCATCGGCGGGATGACCTGCGCCTCCTGCGCGGCCCGCGTCGAGAAGAAGCTCAACCGCATGGACGGCGTCAGCGCCACGGTCAACTACGCGACCGAGAAGGCGAAGGTCAGCTACCCCGCGGGCATCCAGGTCGCCGACCTCATCGCGACCGTGGTGAAGACCGGGTACACCGCCGCGGAACCCGCGCCCCCGGAGCCGGAGACGGAAGCTCCCGAGGACGCCCCGGATCCCGAACTGGCCTCCCTGCGCGAGCGGTTGACCGTCTCCGCCCTCCTCGCCGTGCCCGTCGTACTGCTCTCGATGATCCCGGCCCTCCAGTTCGACAACTGGCAGTGGCTCGCGCTCACCCTCGCCGCGCCCGTCGTCGTCTGGGGCGGACTCCCGTTCCACAGGGCCGCGTTCACCAACGTCCGGCACGGCGCCGCCACCATGGACACCCTCGTCTCGGTCGGCACGCTCGCCGCGTTCGGCTGGTCGCTGTGGGCGCTGTTCTGGGGCGACGCGGGCATGGCCGGCATGCACGACGAGTTCCGCCTCACCGTCTCGCGCACGGACGGCGCCTCGACGATCTACCTCGAAGTGGCCGCAGGAGTCGTCGCGTTGATCCTGCTGGGCCGCTATCTGGAGGCCCGCTCGAAGCGCCGTGCGGGCGCGGCCCTGCGCGCGCTCATGCAACTGGGCGCCAAGGACGTGGCAGTTCTGCGGGACGGTCGTGAAGTGCGGCTGCCCGTGGCCGAGTTGGCGGTCGGCGACCGTTTCGTCGTACGGCCCGGGGAGAAGATCGCGACCGACGGCACCGTCGTCGAGGGCGCCTCGGCGGTCGACGCGTCGATGCTGACCGGCGAGTCGGTGCCGGTGGACGTGGCACCGGGTGACAGGGTCACCGGCGCGACCGTGAACGCCGGCGGGCGACTCGTCGTAGAAGCGAGCCGGGTCGGGGCGGACACTCAACTCGCGCGGATGGCGCGGCTGGTGGAGGACGCGCAGAACGGCAAGGCCGAGGTGCAGCGGCTCGCGGACCGGATCTCCGGGATCTTCGTGCCGGTGGTGCTGTTGATCGCGGTCGGCACGTTCGGGGTGTGGCTCGCGGTCACCGGCGATGTGGCCGCCGCGTTCACCGCGGCCGTCGCCGTGCTGATCATCGCCTGCCCGTGCGCGCTGGGCCTGGCCACCCCGACCGCCCTCATGGTCGGCACCGGCCGCGGCGCCCAGCTCGGCATCCTGATCAAGGGCCCCGAGGTCCTGGAGTCCACCCGCCGTGTCGACACGGTCGTACTCGACAAGACCGGCACGATCACCACCGGCCGCATGACCCTCCAGGAGGTCTACGTCGCCGACGGCACCGACGAGCGGGAGCTGCTGCGGCTCGCGGGCGCCCTGGAGCACGCCTCCGAGCACCCCGTCGCGCGGGCCGTCGCGGCGGGCGCGGAGGAGCGGGTCGGACCGCTGCCGTCCGCCGAGAACTTCGAGAACGTGCCAGGGCGCGGCGTCCGCGGCCGCGTGGAGGGCCGTGAGGTGGCCGTGGGGCGCCTCTTCGACGACCTTCCGGAGGAGTTGGCCCGCGCCAGGTCCGAGGCCGAGAGCGGCGGACGTACGGCCGTGGTGGTCGGCTGGGACGGAACCGCGCGCGGAGTCGTCGCGGTCGCCGACGCGGTCAAGGAGACCAGCGCCGAGGCCGTTCGGCAGCTGCGGGCCCTCGGACTCACCCCCGTGCTGCTGACCGGCGACAACCGCGCGGTGGCCGATTCCGTCGCCGCCGCCGTCGGGATCGACCCCGGGGACGTCATCGCCGAGGTGCTGCCCGAGGACAAGGTCGCTGTCGTACGACGGCTTCAGGGCGAGGGGCGGAGCGTCGCCATGGTCGGGGACGGCGTGAACGACGCCGCCGCGCTCGCCACCGCCGATCTCGGGCTCGCGATGGGCACCGGGACGGACGCGGCGATCGAGGCGAGCGACCTGACGCTGGTGCGCGGGGACCTGCGGGTGGCCGCGGACGCGATCCGGCTGTCCCGGCGGACACTCAGCACCATCAAGGGCAATCTCGTGTGGGCTTTTGGATACAACGTGGCGGCGCTGCCGTTGGCCGCCGCGGGGATGCTGAATCCCATGATCGCGGGGGCCGCGATGGCCTTCTCGTCGGTGTTCGTGGTCTCCAACAGCCTGCGACTTCGGACATTTCGCTGAAGTTCCGCAAAGTTACCGGGAGTTACGGGAACTCGAAGTAAGAGTCCCCCTAGAGACGGACGACGGCCTCACATAAGCTCTTCACAAGGCTCGCGCATCATCCTTACGCTGGGGTCCCGACGACGACATCGGGGCTCTTGCGCATCTAACGGACAAATGCAAGAGACGCAGATCACAGTGGTGTGAACGTAACCATCGAAGGGCTTCGAAGGTCTAAGTTGACGATGTCAGCAAGCGTCTTGGGGGGCGCGAACTGGCATCTGAGGATGTCTTGGGGGACTTCCTCAGAGATGCGTTGCCGGGACACGTACACCGGGGAGCTTTGAGCGGCCCTCCCGTCGTGCGATGTCCCGGCAGATCGCACACATCACTGGCTCCACCCAGTAGTACGAGGAGTTTTGCTCGTTCTACTCAACGAGGCTCAGCTTCATCGAGCTTCGGCAGTACGCAGTACAGCGATTCAGGCGCTGGTTCTCTAAGACGCCCGGCCGGATCCCGTGGGGGGAATCCGCACCGGGACATGGGAAGGCGCCCTGTACGCCGGCCCGTGGGGGGACCGTCGGCAGGGCGCCTTCTCCCCTCTTTTTTTCGAGCTCGGTTCGCCTCCGGGGCGCCAAAGCCTGTGTCGAGAGCCCCACCGTGCTCGGCGCTGCGCGCCTCCGCGCGCTGGGGCTCTCGACACAGGCGCGCCCCTTCGGCTCACTCGCCGACTTGAGGCGAGGGGGTCGAAAGGGCGCCGTATTGCCGTGATCCGGAGTTGTTGCCGTGCTGCAACGCCCCTTCTTTTAGGGGCGCGGGGAACTGCGCGACCAGCCCCCGCCGGGCCCGCGGTAAACGAACTACGCGGACCCAGCGGAGCGATCAGCGACCCTCGACCGGGATGAAGTCCCGCTCGACGACACCCGTGTAAATCTGGCGCGGGCGCCCGATACGAGAACCCGGCTCCTTGATCATCTCGTGCCACTGGGCGATCCAGCCCGGCAGGCGGCCCAGGGCGAACAGGACCGTGAACATCTCGGCCGGGAAGCCCATGGCCCGGTAGATCAGGCCGGTGTAGAAGTCGACGTTCGGGTAGAGGTTGCGCGAGACGAAGTAGTCGTCCGACAGCGCGTGCCCTTCGAGCTTCAGAGCGATGTCCAGCAACTCGTCGGACTTGCCGAGGGCCGAGAGGACGTCGTGCGCCGCCGCCTTGATGATCTTCGCGCGCGGGTCGAAGGACTTGTACACCCGGTGGCCGAAGCCCATCAGGCGGACGCCGTCCTCCTTGTTCTTCACCTTGCGGATGAAGGAGTCGACATCGCCGCCGTTCGCCTGGATGCCTTCCAGCATCTCCAGGACCGACTGGTTGGCGCCGCCGTGCAGCGGGCCCCACAGCGCGTTGATGCCGGCCGAGATCGACGCGAACATGTTGGCCTGCGAGGAGCCGACGAGGCGGACCGTGGACGTGGAGCAGTTCTGCTCGTGGTCCGCGTGCAGGATCAGCAGCTTGTCGAGCGCGGAGACGACGACCGGGTCGAGGTCGTACTCCTGCGCCGGGACCGAGAAGGTCATGCGCAGGAAGTTCTCGACGTAGCCGAGGTCGTTGCGCGGGTAGACGAACGGGTGGCCGATCGACTTCTTGTACGCGTACGCCGCGATCGTCGGGAGCTTGGCGAGCAGCCGGATCGTGGAGAGGTTGCGCTGCTTCTCGTCGAACGGGTTGTGGCTGTCCTGGTAGAAGGTGGACAGCGCCGAGACGACCGACGACAGCATCGCCATCGGGTGGGCGTCGCGCGGGAAGCCCTTGTAGAAGTTCTTGACGTCCTCGTGCAGCAGGGTGTGCTGCGTGATGTCGTTCTTGAACACGGTGAGCTCGTCGACGGTCGGCAGCTCGCCGTTGATGAGCAGGTAGGCGACCTCCACGAAGGTGGAGCGCTCGGCCAGCTGCTCGATCGGGTAGCCGCGGTACCGGAGGATGCCCTGCTCACCGTCGAGGTAGGTGATGGCGGATTTATAGGCGGCGGTGTTCCCGTAACCGCTGTCCAGCGTCACCAGACCGGTCTGGGCGCGGAGCTTCCCGATGTCGAAGCCCTTGTCGCCGACGGTGCTGTCGATCACCGGGTAGGTGTACTCGCCGTCGCCGTACCGCAGTACTACAGAGTTGTCGCTCACGTCATCCCTCACCGACGTTGTGCCTCTTCTTCGAGGTTGCCCTGACTGTCTCTACCATCCCCCATTTGGCGCAGGAGAGTGCACTCGGGGTCGACCATTGGGCCTATTGGCGGCACTCAGTGCCGCCAACCTGCTCATCCTGCCCCCTCCACCCCGCTATCAGGAAGTGCTGTGTGACCTTCCTGACTCATTTGATCGATCATTTTTCATGCTCAGTCTGAAGTCCAGTGCCGTGCAGCGTCGTCCCGCCGACACCGTGCGCACGGCCTGTCCGATCGCCTTGCGCGATCCGACCAGCACAACCAGCTGTTTGGCCCGGGTGACGGCCGTATACAAAAGGTTCCGCTGAAGCATCATCCACGCGCCCGTGGTGACCGGGATCACCACGGCCGGGTACTCGCTGCCCTGGGAGCGGTGGATGGTCACCGCGTACGCGTGCGCCAGCTCGTCGAGTTCGTCGAATTCGTACGGCACTTCCTCGTCCTCGTCCGTCAGCACGGTGAGGCGCTGGTCCACCGGGTCGAGTGAAGTGACGACGCCCACCGTGCCGTTGAAGACGCCGTTCTCGCCCTTCTCGTAGTTGTTGCGGATCTGGGTGACCTTGTCGCCGACGCGGAAGACCCGGCCGCCGAACCGCTTCTCGGGGACGTCGGGGCGGCCGGGCGTGATCGCCTGTTGCAGCAGGCCGTTGAGGTTGCCCGCGCCCGCCGGTCCCCGGTGCATGGGCGCGAGGACCTGTACGTCCCGGCGCGGGTCGAGCCCGAACTTGGCCGGAATCCGCCGCGCCGCCACGTCCACGGTGAGCCGGCCGGTCTCCTCCGTGTCGTCCTCGACGAAGAGGAAGAAGTCCTTCATCCCGTCGGTGACCGGCTGCTGCCCGGAGTTGATCCGGTGCGCGTTGGTGATCACGCCGGACTGCTGGGCCTGGCGGAACACGCGCGTGAGGCGTACGGCGGGGATCGGACCGCCGTCGGCCAGCAGGTCGCGCAGCACCTCGCCGGCGCCGACGCTGGGGAGCTGGTCCACGTCTCCGACGAAGAGGATGTGTGCTCCTGGGGGGACCGCCTTCACCAGCTTGTTGGCCAAGAGGAGGTCGAGCATGGAGGCCTCGTCGACCACGACCAGGTCGGCGTCCAGGGGGCGGTCCTTGTCGTACGCCGCGTCGCCGCCGGGCTTGAGTTCCAGCAGGCGGTGGACAGTTGAGGCCTCGGCGCCGGTGAGTTCGGCGAGGCGTTTGGCGGCGCGGCCGGTGGGGGCGGCGAGGACGACCTTGGCCTTCTTGGCGCGGGCCAGCTCGACGATCGAGCGGACCGTGAATGACTTTCCGCAGCCGGGACCGCCGGTGAGGACGGCGACTTTCTTGGTCAACGCGAGCTTGACGGCGGCCTCTTGCTCGGGCGCGAGCTCCACGCCCGTCTTCCCCTTCAGCCATCCCAGCGCCTTGTCCCAGGCCACGTCGTGGAAGCCGGGCATGCGGTCCGCGGTGGTGTGCAGCAGGCGGCGAAGCTGGGCGGCGAGGGAGAGTTCGGCGCGGTGGAAGGGGACCAGGTAGACGGCGGTGACGGGTTCCGAGTCGCCGTCGGGGCCGGGGACTTTTTCGCGTACGACCCCGGGGTCGCCCGACTCCTCGTCCGGGAGGGCGAGTTCGGCGAGGCACTCGATGACGAGGCCGGTGTCGACTTGCAGGAGCTTCACCGCGTCGGCGATGAGCCGCTCTTCGGGGAGGTAGCAGTTGCCCTGGTCGGTGGCCTGCGAAAGGGCGTACTGGAGGCCTGCCTTGACGCGTTCCGGGCTGTCGTGCGGGATGCCTACGGACTGGGCGATCTTGTCGGCGGTGAGGAAACCGATGCCCCAGACGTCGGAGGCGAGGCGGTACGGCTGGTTCTTCACTATCGAGATCGAGGCGTCGCCGTACTTCTTGTAGATGCGGACCGCGATCGACGTCGACACCTCGACGGTCTGGAGGAAGAGCATGACCTCCTTGATCGCCTTCTGCTCCTCCCAGGCCTCGGCGATCTTCTTGGTGCGTTTTGGTCCGAGCCCGGGGACCTCGATGAGGCGCTTGGGTTCGTCCTCGATGATCTGGAGGGTGTCCAGGCCGAAGTGCTGGGTGATGCGGTCGGCGAAGACGGGGCCGATGCCCTTGACGAGGCCGGAGCCGAGGTAGCGCCGGATGCCCTGGATCGTGGCGGGGAGGAGTGTTGTGTAGTTCTCCACGGTGAACTGCTTGCCGTACTGGGGGTGCGAGCCCCAACGGCCCTCCATGCGCAGGGATTCACCGGCCTGGGCGCCGAGCAGCGCGCCTACGACGGTGAGGAGATCGCCGCCGCCTCGGCCGGTGTCGACGCGGGCGACCGTGTAGCCGTTCTCCTCGTTGGCGTAGGTGATGCGTTCCAGGGTGCCTTCGAGGACGGCGAGGTGGCGCTCGCCTGCGGGGGGCCCCGGTTTTGCCGCCTGGTTGGACATGGGTCGACGGTACCGGGCGGGTGTGACAGGGGGGTGGGGTCAGGGGTGGGGGTGCTGTTTCAGGGCTTCCATGAAGGTGGTGAAGGTGGGGGTGGGGAAGGTGAGGGTGGCCCTGGAGGGGGTTTTCGTGTCGCGGACCGCTACTTGGGTGGGGGTGTTCGCAATCTCCACGCAGCTGTTGCCGTCGCCTTCGCCGGAGTAGGACGACTTCCGCCAGTTGTCCATACGTTGCCTCACAGCTCTTTCGCCAGCTTGTGGATGAATTCGCGTGACCGTTCGGGTTCGAGTGACGCGGCCTCCACTCTACGGAAGCTTGTTCGGTAGGTGTTGAGCTGAGCCTCGGAATCGATGAGGACCGAGCCATGGGGCGCATCACGGGCCACGGTGTCCAGCTTCGGCAGCGGGCCGCCCGCATACGTCATCGTGCTTGAGGCTTTGGCGAAGCCGTCCAGGTCGAAGGGGACGACACGCAGGGTGATGTGATCCGCTTCGGAAAGCTCAAGCAGCCGACGGAGCTGAGCCTTTGCTGTGGCACGGTCGCCGACCCTGATGCGCAGCGCCGCCTCGTGAATGACAACCTCGTGCGGGATGACGATCTGCTGGCGTGCCGTGCGGTGGGAGACGCGCAAGTCCAGCTCTTCATGGGTGAGTTCGGGCAGCCTGGATCCGAAGACGGCGCGGGCGTAGTCCTCCGTCTGCAATCGGCCCGGTACATACAGGATCGCCACGTCGCGCAGGAACACGGCATGGTGCTCCAACTCTGCGAGGTCCAGGAACGATGTGGGCAGCAGACCTCGGTACTCCTCCCACCAGCCTCGCGTCCGGTCGGTCGCCATCGCGACCAGAGCATCCACGAACTCCGCGTCCGTGCAGGCGTAGTGGGATGCAAGGCGCCGAAGCCGCTGCTCGCTCACTCCCGCGAGAGCCGACTCGATGTGTGTGATCTGAGCCGGGCTCACTCCGAGCAGAGCAGCCGCCTCACGGGAGCTGAGTCCTGCCGCTTCGCGGAGCCTGCGTAGCTCAGTGGCCAGACGCAACTGGCGGGCCGTTGGTTCGCGCCTCAAAGCTCTCGACCACTCCTCGGTTCAACACGCCTGCGCGCGCTCCTCGTTCGGGGGTCAGACTACGCGAACGGCTTGCCCTATCTCTATATTTAGATCTACCGTCGGTGATGCGACGCACACTCTGCGGAAATGCCGGACCCCGGAAGCGCACCGCCCCGTCCTGCCATGACGGCCGCGGCAGAGCCACAGCCGGCGCTCTCCAACCCCCCATCGCCGAACCGGAGTTGATGCATGCCCGAAAACCCCGCCCGTGCCCTGGGAAGTACTGCCTCTACGTCCCGAACGACCTGCGTGCCGTCACCGTCAGCCGCCGCACCCTCCGGCTGATCCTCACCGTGCACGGACTGATCCGGCTGGCCGACACCTCCGAGCTTCTCGCGACGGAGTTGGTGGCCAACGCCGTACTGCACGCGGAGGGGCCCGCCGCCCTGCGGGTGGGCTGGTCGGCGGGGGTGCTGCGGTTCGGGGCCTGGGACGCCGATCCCGAACCGCCGGAGCCACCAAGGGCGTTGGAGGAACTCGGTGACGCGGAGGACGGGCGCGGTCTCGCGTTGGTCCGGGTCTGTACCGATCAGTGGGGCTGGCAGCCGTTGTCCCGGCACGGCAGGCGGGGGAAGCTCGTGTGGTGCGAGCTCGCTGCGGCTTGAGGAGTCTTCGACGTCGAGTGACGTGCGGGGCGCCCAGCCCCAAGAGAGGTGACCCGCAGAAGTGTGACACTCCTGCGGAAAGTGTCACACTTCTGCGGGGAGGGTCCCCTCCAGCGGGGACGGGCAAAGGGCCGCACCGCTCACGTGGCCGTGTTCGGGATGCCTGGCACCTCTGTGGGCATGGAGATCAAGGCGCCGGGTTTGTAAGCGTGCGGGTCGAGGACACGGCCCGGTACGGGTCAGTCCGGGCAGCGCCGAACACCTCACTTCGCCGGCGGCCTCCGTGTACGGGACCGCCAACGCCAGGTGTGACCTGTGTGTCCCTCGCTGCGCCGGATATTGCTGACGGGGCTGGAGGATGCCGTCAGGTTCGGCAAAAGGTTCACCCACTACCGCACCGGGGCGGACGGCCGGGTCGTGGCCTGCTTCGGCGACGGGACCGAGGCGAGCGGCGATGTGCTCGTCGCCGCGGACGGGGTCAACTCACCTGTACGCCGTCAATATCTGCCGCACGCACGGGTGGTGGACACGGGCCTGCGGCAGCTGCACGGGAAGGTGCCCCTCACGAAGACGACCAGGCCCCTCTTCCGTGAGGAGATGTTTGCCGTGTTCACGCCGGTCATCGGACCGGAAAGGCAGTTCGTCGGAATCGCCCCGGTCGAGTTTCCCGAGCCGCCGAGACGGGCAGCCGACCGCCTCGCGCCGATGGCGGCCCTGGACGACAGCGCGGACTACATGACGGTCTCCTTCGGATCCCACCGGGATCATCTCCCGTACGACGACGCCCAGTTGCAGACAATGACCGGATCCGAACTGCAGCGGGCAACCCTCCAGCTGATCGAGGGGTGGCACCCGCAGGTCCGCCGGATCATCGAACACTGGATTCCTGAAAGCGTCTTCCCCTGACCTTGCGCACCAGCGTGCCCGTCCCCGCATGGCACCCGAGCCGCATCACGCTGCTCGGGGACGCTGTCCACGCGATGAGCCCGGCAGGCGGGATCGGCGCGAACACCGCCCTGCGCGACGCCGGCCTGCTCGCCGCCGCGCTGGGGAAGGCAGCCCATGGCCGGCCGATCATCGACGCGCTCGCCGACTACGAATCCGTGATGACCGGATGTGGATTCGACGCGGTGCGCACCTCGGCCGACAACGGACGGCGCATGCTCGGCCAGGACCCATTGCCGAGGTCCTGACAACATCCGGGCCCCGAGGGCCGTCACGGGCACGATGGCGTCGGCGCTCGTGGGTTCTCCGCCGGCGCCGGCCGGCACGGACCACGGGTTCACGTCGGAGGTCGGCTGCACCGGCATCGCGTCCGACGACCTGACCAGCCCACCTGACCAGCCCCTACAGGAGGCCGATCACGTGAGCGACGTATGACCGGCAGCAGTCCCGCACGGGTGGAAACAGCCGCCGCGTACGCGACGCTCCGGTGAGCAGGGTTCATCACGATCGGGTCTCAGAGGTCGGTCGGGGGCTTGATTTACTCCCGTGTAATCGATTCCAATCCTCCATGTAATCGATTCCACGAGGAGGTGGAACGGCGATGGCGAGCATCAAGGACGTCGCCGCCGAGGCCGGGGTCTCCGTGGCCACGGTGTCGCGGGTGCTGAACGACCATCCGTCGGTCAGTGACGACGCGCGTACCCGCGTGCTGGCCGCCGTAGAGGCGCTGGGTTATCGCCCGAACGCCGTCGCCCGTTCGCTGCGCACCGATCAGACCCGCACCCTCGGGCTGGTCATCAGCGACGTGCTCAACCCGTACTTCACCGAGCTGGCCCGTTCCGTCGAGGAAGAGGCCCGCGCGCTCGGGTACAGCGTCATCATCGGCAACGCCGACGAACGGCCGGAGCTCCAGGACCACCACGTGCGGACGCTGCTGGACCGGCGTATCGACGGACTGCTCGTGTCCCCCACCGACGGCGGCTCCCCCGGCATGCTGGACGCCGCGCGCGCCGGGACCCCGATGGTGTTCGTGGACCGGTGGATCCCGGGCCTGGACGTGCCCGTCGTGCGGGCCGACGGACGGGCCGCGATCCGGGATCTCGTCGCCCATCTGCACGGACTCGGGCATCGCAGGCTCGCCATCATCGGGGGGCCTGCTGCTACGACCACCGGTAGCGAGCGCGTCGCCGCCTTCCGGGACGCGCTCGGTGAGTACGGGATTCCGCTCCCCGGCGTCTACATCGGCCAGGGCGACTTCCAGGTCGAGAGCGGGCGGCGGGTGACTGAAGGGTTTCTCGATCTGCCCGAGCCTCCCGAAGTCGTGTTCGCCGCGGACAACCTGATGGCCCTGGGTGCCCTGGACGCCGTACGCGCGCGTGGGCTGCGGGTTCCGGAGGATCTCGCGCTGGCCGCGTTCGACGACATCCGGTGGTTCGTGCACACCGATCCGCCGATCACCGCGATCGCTCAGCCGACGGGTGACCTGGGGCGGGCCGCTGTACGTGCGCTCGTCGACCGGATCGAGGGGCGGGTGCCGCGGTCCGTCACCCTTCCCGCGCGGCTCGTCGTGCGCCGCTCGTGCGGTGAGCCGGGGGTCGCGCGGTCACCCGGCAGATCCGACCCCGTCCAACCCCCTCATCGGCCGGACCCCGCGCACTCCCCCGCGCAACCCGACCCCACCCCACCCCCCGTCCCGCCGGACCCCACCCCACCCCCCGTCCGACCGGACCCCGCGCAACCCCCTGTTCAACCCGTTCGAAGGAGCCAGTCGTGAGCAACCAGGACGAGTTGCTGCGCATCGAGGGCATCCGCAAGACCTTCCCCGGTGTCGTCGCGCTGGACGGCGTCGACTTCGATCTGCGTCGGGGTGAGGTCCATGTGCTGCTCGGTGAGAACGGTGCGGGCAAGAGCACGCTCATCAAGATGCTCTCCGGCGCCTACCGCCCCGACGGCGGCCGCATTCTGGCCGCCGGCGAGGAGGTGCGCATCCACAGTGCGCAGGACTCCGCGCGGCTCGGGATCGCCACCATCTACCAGGAGTTCAACCTCGTTCCCGATCTGACGGTCGCCGAGAACATCTTTCTGGGGCGGCAGCCGCGTCGCCTCGGGATGATCGACCGGAAGCGGATGGAGGCCGATGCCGCCGTTCTGCTGGAGCGGGTGGGTGTGAACGTCTCGCCGCGCGCTCGGGTGCGTGAACTCGGTATCGCGCGGCTCCAGATGGTCGAGATCGCGAAGGCGCTCAGTCTGAACGCGCGCGTGCTGATCATGGACGAGCCGACCGCCGTGCTCACCTCCGAAGAGGTCGAGAAGCTGTTCGCGATTGTGCGTCAACTGCGCGCTGACGGCGTCGGGATCGTGTTCATCACTCATCATCTTGAGGAGATCGCCGCCCTCGGGGACCGCGTCACCGTCATCCGGGACGGGAAGAGCGTGGGGCAGGTGCCTGCCTCCACGCCCGAGGACGAGCTCGTACGGCTCATGGTCGGGCGGTCGATCGAGCAGCAGTATCCGCGTGAACGGCCGCACACCGGCGCCGCGTTGCTCTCCGTCGAGGGGCTCACCCGGGACGGGGTCTTCCACGACATCAGCTTCGAGGTGCGGGCCGGTGAGGTGGTCGGCATCGCCGGGCTCGTCGGGGCCGGTCGTACCGAGGTCGTACGGGCTGTCTTCGGGGCGGACCCGTACGACCAGGGGGCGGTCACCGTCTCCGGTGGACTGGTCCCCAAGCATGACGTCAACGCGGCCATGTCTGCCGGGATCGGGCTCGTGCCCGAGGACCGTAAGGGGCAGGGGCTTGTCCTGGACCAGTCGGTCGAGGAGAACCTCGGGCTCGTCACCATGCGGGCCGCCACCCATGGTGGGCTTGTCGACCTCAAGGGGCAGCGCGAGGCCGCCGCGCGGATCGCGAAGCAGCTCGGCGTGCGGATGGCCGGACTCGGCCAGCAGGTACGGACGTTGTCCGGCGGCAACCAGCAGAAGGTCGTCATCGGCAAGTGGCTCCTCGCCGACACCAAGGTGCTGATCCTCGACGAGCCGACGCGCGGTATCGACGTCGGCGCCAAGGTCGAGATCTATCAGCTGATCAATCAGCTCACCGCCGGCGGTGCCGCCGTTCTCATGATCTCCAGTGATCTGCCCGAAGTTCTCGGCATGAGCGACCGGGTGCTCGTGATGGCCCAGGGGCGCATCGCGGGTGAACTCTCCGCCGAACAGGCCACGCAGGACTCCGTGATGGCACTCGCCGTCAGCACACCCAGCACACCGACCCAAGCAACAACCGCTCAAGCAACTACCGCTGTGGAGGGCCACCGTGGCCACTGACACGCTCAAGAGCACGCCGGGCGCGAGTGGCGCCTCGGGGATCCGTCGACTGCTGCTCGACAACGGGGCGTTGACCGCGCTCATCGTCCTGGTCATCGCCATGTCGGCGCTGTCCGGTGACTTCCTGACCACCGACAACCTCCTCAACGTCGGTGTCCAGGCGGCCGTGACCGCGATCCTCGCCTTCGGCGTCACCTTCGTGATCGTCTCGGCGGGCATCGACCTGTCGGTCGGTTCGGTGGCGGCCCTGTCGGCCACCGTGCTGGCCTGGAGCGCCACGCAGCACGGCGTCCCGGTCTTCCTCGCCGTCGTCCTCGCGATCGCCACGGGTATCGCGGCCGGTCTCGTCAACGGTTTCCTCATCGCCTACGGCAAACTGCCGCCGTTCATCGCGACGTTGGCGATGCTGTCGGTGGCGCGCGGTCTCTCGCTGGTGATCTCGCAGGGCTCCCCGATCGCCTTCCCGAACTCGGTCTCGCACCTCGGTGACACCCTCGGCGGCTGGCTGCCGGTGCCGGTCCTGGTGATGATCGTGATGGGGCTCATCGCGGCCTTCATCCTCGGGCGGACGTACATCGGCCGCTCGATGTACGCGATCGGCGGCAACGAAGAGGCCGCGCGGCTCTCGGGGTTGCGCGTCTCCAAGCAGAAGCTCGCGATCTACGCCCTGTCCGGTGTCTTCGCCGCCGCCGCGGGCATCGTCCTCGCCTCCCGGCTCTCCTCCGCGCAGCCGCAGGCCGCCGACGGTTACGAGCTGGACGCGATCGCGGCCGTCGTCATCGGCGGCGCCTCCCTCGCGGGCGGCACCGGCAAGGCGTCCGGCACGCTCATCGGCGCGCTGATCCTCGCGGTGCTGCGCAACGGCCTCAACCTCCTCTCGGTGTCGGCCTTTTGGCAGCAGGTCGTCATCGGTGTCGTCATCGCGCTGGCGGTCCTGCTCGACACCGTGCGCCGCAAGGCGGGTGCGACTCCCGCCTCCGGTGCGGGCGGTGGCGGTGGCAGCAAGGGCAGGCAGGCGACCACGTACGCGCTCGCGGCCGTCGTCACCATCGCGATCGTCGGCGCGACCTCCTTCCTGCACAACGACTCCTCCACGACGTCGAAGCCCAAGCTCGGCCTGTCCCTCTCCACGCTCAACAACCCGTTCTTCGTGCAGATCCGGTCGGGCGCGCAGGCCGAGGCGAAGAAGCTGGGCCTGGACCTGACCGTCACGGACGCGCAGAACGACGCCTCGCAGCAGGCCAACCAGCTCCAGAACTTCACCAGTTCGAACTACGGCGCGATCATCGTCAACCCGGTGGACTCGGACGCGGCGAGCAACTCCGTGAAGGCCGCCGACAAGGCGAAGATCCCGGTCATCGCCGTCGACCGGGGCGTCAACAAGGCGGCCGTGGACACGCTGGTCGCGTCCGACAACGTCGTGGGCGGTGAACTCGCCGCCAAGACCGTCGCCGAGAAGCTGGGCGGCAGCGGCAAGATCGTCATCCTCCAGGGCCAGGCGGGCACTTCGGCGGCGCGTGAGCGGGCGGAGGGCTTCGCCAAGGGGCTGAAGGCCTACCCCGGCATCCAGGTCGTCGCCCAGCAACCGGCCGACTTCGACCGCACCAAGGGCCTCGACGTGATGTCGAACCTGCTCCAGGCACACCCCGACGTCCAGGGCGTCATCGCCGCCAACGACGAGATGGCGCTCGGCGCGATCAAGGCGCTCGGCTCCAAGGCCGGCAAGTCGGTCTCGGTCGTCGGTTTCGACGGCACGCCGGACGGCCTGACCGCCGTCAAGCAGGGCACGCTGTACGCGTCCGTGGCACAACAGCCCAGCCAGCTCGGCAGGATTGCCGTGGACAACGCGCTGCGCGCCGCTCAGGGCAAGAAGGTGGAGACGACGGTGAAGGTGCCGGTCAAGGTCGTCACCAAGGAGAACGTGGCCGGCTTCACCGGCTGACCACGACCGCCTGACAGCCACCACCTGACAACAACCGCCTGAAAACGACCGGATCAACGCTCCAAGTCACCACTGTGGGGAGTCAATTGATGTACGACTACGACCTCCTGGTCGTGGGATCGGCCAACGCCGACCTCGTGATCGGCGTCGAGCGGCGGCCGGGCGCCGGCGAGACGGTCCTCGGTTCCGACCTGACCGTCCACCCCGGCGGCAAGGGCGCCAACCAGGCGGTCGCCGCCGCCCGGTTGGGAGCCCGTACGGTCCTGCTGGCCCGGGTCGGCGACGACGCGCACGGCCGGCTGCTGCTCGACTCGCAGCGGGCCGCCGGTGTCGACACGGTGGGCGTGCTGGTCGGCGGCGCGCCGACCGGGGTCGCGCTGATCACCGTGGACCCGTCCGGCGACAACAGCATCGTGGTGTCGCCCGGCGCCAACGGAAAGCTGTTCCCCGTGGACGTCCAGGCCGCCGGGTGCCTCTTCCAGGCCGCCCGGGTGGTCTCCGTACAGCTGGAGATCCCGCTGGAGACGGTCGTGGAGGTCGTACGGAGTCTCGCGGACGGCAGCCGCTTCGTGCTGAACCCGTCGCCGCCGCGGCCGCTCCCGGCCGAAGTCCTGGCCGCCTGCGACCCGTTGATCGTCAACGAGCACGAGGCGAAGGTGATCCTCGGGGACGCGTGTGTGAGCGAGCGGCCCGAGGACTGGGCCCGCATTCTGCTCGCGAAGGGGCCGCGTTCGGTGGTCGTGACGCTGGGCGCGGAGGGCGCGTTGGTGGCCTCGCGGGAGGGGGTCACCCGGGTGCCGTCCGTGAAGGTGGACGCCGTGGACACGACGGGCGCGGGCGACGCGTTCACCGCGGCGCTGGCGTGGAAGCTGGGTGCGGGGTTGTCGTTGGCCGAGGCGGCGGAGTACGCGGCCCGGGTCGGGGCGGTCGCCGTGACCCGTAAGGGTGCCCAGGACTCCTTCCCCACGGCGGACGAGGTCGCCGCGCTGTGAAGAAGGCAGGGATTCTCAACCGTCATCTCTCCGGCGCGCTGGCCGAGTTGGGGCACGGGGACGGGGTGCTGGTGTGCGACGCCGGGATGCCGATCCCCAAGGGTCCCCGGGTGGTGGACCTGGCGTTCCGTGCCGGGGTGCCGTCGTTCGAGGAAGTGCTGGACGGGCTGCTGGCCGAGCTGGTGGTGGAGGGCGCGACGGCGGCGAGCGAGGTGCGCGGCGCCAACCGCGCGGCCACGGCCCTGCTCGACGCCCGCTTCCCCGACGGCCTGGACCTCGTCTCCCACAAGCGGCTCAAGGAGCTGTCGGCGGACGCGCGACTGATCGTACGGACGGGCGAGGCGCGGCCGTACGCGAACGTGCTGCTGCGGTGCGGGGTGTTCTTCTAGCGGAGAAAAATTCGAGGGGGCCGGGTCCGTCGACCAAGCCCCCTCGGGTTTTCCCCTCCAGCATCAGGACCCCCATGATCCCCCCAGATCCCCCTCCAAGAGTCCTGATGCCAAGTACGACCCGCGTGGTAGGGAGAGGGTTGTACGACATCTTGAGAATTCTTCAAGACGGCTTCGAAGTGCCGACAACGGACGAGGCGGGCGCCAGGGAAGTCGTCGGTACGACGGCATCGGCGCTGTCCGGTGAGGCGGCGGCCGGGGTGCTGGCGGCCGGGGTGCTGGCGAAGGCGGCCAGGCCCGTGGCGAACGCGGTGGCCAAGAAGACGGGGCTGCCGCCGGCGGCCGTGGCGCGGGTCGTGGAGATGCTGATCCCGGTGGTGCCGGCGGTGCTCACGAAGCGGGCGGCGAAGAAGAAGTAACCCGTGCGGTGCGGGTGTTGACCGGTCGGTACGGCATACTCCTGACCTCCTGCCCCACCCCGGATCGAACGGGGTGGGGCAGGGCTCAGGGGTGTGTCAGCGCGGGGTGGCCGGCGTCAGCGGACGGTGACCGAGACACCCTTGGACACGGCGGCGCCGTCCTTGACGCGCAGGACCTGGACGCCCTTCTTCTGGAACTTGTCGGTCAGCTTGTAGGCGCTGTGGTTGACCTTGGCGGTCACGGGCAGGGACTTCCAGGTCGGGCCGCTCTTGACCTGGAGCGTCACCTTGCTGCCCTCCTTCAGGCCGGCGGTCTTGCCGGTGAAGGTGACCACGTCGCCGAGCTTCACGGAGGCGTGGTTGGCCTTGAGGGTGATGCTCGGCGCCGGGGCGGCGACAGCGGCGGTGGTGCCGACGGCGACGAGCGCGGCGGAGACCACGGACACGGCGGCGATACGCACGTTCACAGATAACTCCTTGTTTTGTTTCTCGAATTACTTCTCTTATGCACCTCTCAGGCTTCTCTCATACAAGAGAAAGCCCGGAAGACCGCGCTTCCGGGCTTTATCCCGGCCCCGCGGCGAGCACGATCCTACAGACATGACCTGGGGAGATACGGTTCCGGAAAGCTCCGAAAAACCTAAATCGACAGGCTGTTCACAGGAATAGCGCGCACCGCACGGACCCTGATCTGCATTTATAAAAACGAGCTGTGTGAAGGTGACTCTCACATTCCGGGAGTCGAACACCGACAGCGTCGTCGAGCCGGCGCGCCGGCTCTCACCGGGGTCGCAGGATGTCGCGCAGGTCGCGGCGGGGTGAGAGGGCGGGGGTCCGGGTGTGCCCGACGCGGACCAGCATCTGGAGCTTCGCGGGCGGGGTGACGTCGGCGAGGGCGTCCATCCGGGCGCGCAGCCGGTCCATCTGCGGGAACTCCTGGAGGGTCTGGCTGAGCGGCTGGAAGCTCAGGCCGTAGCCGGCCGCGGTGAGCTGCGCGCGCACATAGGCACGCCCGGTGGTGATCCAGTCCGCCATGGTGTTCGCCTGGGTCGTCAGGGTGAGCAGCGCCCTGGTGTCACGGACGGTCTTGGTGAAGGTCCTGAGGTAGCCGGACCGGTTGAACCAGCTGTGCCAGTTGCTCGGCCGGGTCGTCCGGCGGGCCGCGGCCAGGGGCAGGCCGGTCATGCCGGCGGTGTCGAGGTTGAGCCCGTCGCCCTTCGCCGCGACCTCGGCGTCGGTGAACCGGAACCACTGGTTGGTCTCCTCGAACGTGCCGTGATCGTCGGCCTCGACGGTCATGCCCCGCACGGCACACTCGATGGCGTCGGCCATCCGCTGCGCGCCGATCCAGCCCGGTTGTAAGCCGGGACGGGTGGCGGCGGCCGATATCGCGGCCCGCTCCTCGTCGGTGAGCGGCTGCGGTGTGTGCGGCAGGCGGCTGCTGCGCCGACGCAGGATCTGCGCGAACAGCGGGTCCTCGGCCACCTCGGAGTCGGCGACGAGGCTCAGGTGCGCGGTGGGTTTCGTACCGTACTCCGCGAGGGTCATCCCGCCCTCGGGCAGCACGTCGACGTCCGTGCGGTACCCGAGATGGGTGGCGGCGATCGAGGTCATCTCGACCAGAGTGCCGTGGCTGATGTGTACCTGCCTGCCGGGCGGGTCGGTGACGGGAAGCAGCCGGGCCGGGTCGAAAGAGACCCGCGCCTCGGTGTCCGACACCACCTCGACCCGCCACGGCTGGGTGTTGTGCGCGCTCGGCGCGGTGATTCCGTAGCGCAGCGCCCGCACGATCGGCGGGCTGTCCTGGGCCACCGTCGACAGCGGACGGTCTCCCTCGGAGCCGAGGCGGTAGAGGGTCATCCCCGCTCCCCACTCGGTGTCGAGCAGCCCTGCCCCGGCGGACTCTTCTTGCGGATGCCCTCGTTCATACGCCACCCCTCAGATCTCTTCCCAGGAAGTATCTCGCGCGGAAGATATTCCGTTCTGGAGGTAAGGTCAATGCCCGTGGGAAACTCAGAGATCGCGCCGACCGCGTTGGCCGCGCAGGTGGAGCGGGTGCTCGCGGAATGGCGGGTGGCCCGGCCCGACCTCGACCCCACGCCGTTCCGCCTGTTCAGCGCCCTCGCCGTGGCCGGCCGCCAGGTCCAGGAGTTCTACGACGCCAGCACCGCCCAGCACGGCCTGTCGGGCCCGGATTTCTTCCTGCTCGCCGAGCTGCGCCGCCGCGGCGAACCCTTCCAGGCCACGCCCGGGGAGCTCACCCAGGTGCTGGTCCGCTCCTCGGGCGGCACGACGAAGCTGCTCGACCGGCTCGTCGCCGTCGGGCACATCACCCGTGTCGCCAACCCTGACGACCGCCGCTCCACCCTGGTCCAGCTGACCGAGAACGGCCGTCGCCTGATCGACGTAGCCCTCCAGGACCACCTGGCCGCGGAGGCGACGCTCCTACAGGACCTCGACCCCGCCGACACGAGTCGGGTCATCGACCTGCTGTGGGCCCTGACCAGCCGCCTACGCGCCTGGCCCCATCCGGACTAGGCGCTTTCCCGCGCACACCGGCACGAGACGGGAGGCCGTGGCCTGCCCCTCACTGCGGGTAGCAGGCAGGCCACGGACCCGCCCGCTACCGGATCACGTGCTCCACGAACCGCGCCGCCGTCTCCGCCAGCACCTCGCGTCCGTCCCGCGCCCACAGTCCGTCGTTGAACAGCTCGACCTCGATAGGACCGGAGTAGCCCGCCGCCTCGACGTACGACAGCCACTCACGCATGTCGATCGCGCCGTCGCCGATCTGCCCGCGGCCGTTGAGCACGCCCTCGGGCAACGGGGTGGTCCAGTCGGCGAGTTGGAAGGTGTGGATACGGCCGCCCGCACCCGCCCGGGCGATCTGCTCGGGCGCCCGGTCGTCCCACCAGATGTGGTACGTGTCCACCGTGACGCCGACCTGCTGCGCGGGGAAGCGCTCGGCGAGGTCGAGGGCCTGGGTGAGCGTCGAGACCACACAGCGGTCGGAGGCGAACATCGGGTGCAACGGCTCGATGGCCAGCCGTACGCCCCGCTCCTCGGCGTAGGGCCCCAACTCCCCCAGCGCGTCGGCGATCCGCTCCCGCGCGCCGTGCAGGTCCTTGGAGCCGGCCGGCAGACCACCGGACACGAGCACGAGGGTGTCGGTGCCCAGAGTTGCCGCCTCGTCCACGGCACGGCGGTTGTCGTCCAGAGCATGGGCGCGCTCGTCCGGGTCGATCGCCGTGAAGAATCCACCCCTGCACAACGTTGTCACCGTGAGGCCCGCGTCGCGGACCAGCTTCGCGGTCTCCTCCAGGCCGTACGACTGGACCGGCTCGCGCCAGAGGCCGACGCCGGGGACGCCCAACTCCAGGCAGGCGTCTACCAGTTCGGGCATCGACAGCTGCTTCACCGTCATCTGGTTGATGGAGAAGCGGGAGAGGTCGGCGGCGCTCACTGGTTCACTCCGTACAGGGACAGCAGGTTCTTCATCCGTTCCTCCGCGAGCTTCGGGTCGGGGAACAGGCCCAGGCCGTCGGCGAGTTCGTAGGCGCGGGCGAAGTGCGGGAGGGAGCGGGCCGACTGGAGGCCGCCGACCATCGTGAAGTGCGCCTGGTGGCCCGCGAGCCAGGCCAGGAACACCACACCCGTCTTGTAGAAGCGGGTCGGTGTCTGGAAGAGGTGACGGGACAACTCGACGGTCGGGTCGAGGAGTTCGCGGAAACCGGCCGTGTTCCCGGTGTCCAGGACGCGGACCGCCTCCGCCGCCAGCGGGCCGAGCGGGTCGAAGATGCCGAGCAGGGCGTGGCTGAAGCCCTGGTCGTCGCCCGCGATCAGCTCGGGGTAGTTGAAGTCGTCGCCGGTGTAGCAGCGCACACCCTGCGGCAGTCGGCGCCGGATGTCGATCTCCCGCTGAGCCTCCAGGAGCGACACCTTGATGCCGTCGACCTTGTCGGGGTGCGCGGCGATGACTTCGAGGAACGTGTCGGTGGCCGCGTCGAGGTCCGACGAACCCCAGTAACCCTCAAGTGCCGGGTCGAACATGGGACCCAGCCAGTGCAGGACGACCGGCTCGGACGCCTGCCGGAGCAGGTGGCCGTAGACCTCCAGGTAGTCCTCAGGCCCCTTCGCTACGGCCGCGAGCGCCCGCGACGCCATCAGGATGGCCTGCGCGCCCGACGCCTCGACGAGCGCCAACTGCTCCTCGTACGCGGCCTGTACGTCGGCCAGGGACGCCGGGCCGGTGAGCTGGTCGGTGCCGACGCCACACGCAATGCGGCCGCCAACCGCCTTGGCCTCGGCGGCACTTCGGCGGATCAGCTCGGCCGCGCCCACCCAGTCCAGGCCCATGCCGCGCTGGGCGGTGTCCATCGCCTCGGCGACACCGAGGCCGTGGGACCAGAGGTGGCGGCGGAAGGCGAGGGTGGCGTCCCAGTCGACGGCGGCGGCCGAGTCCGGGCTCGTGTCGGCGAAGGGGTCGGCGACGACGTGCGCCGCCGAGAACACCGTACGAGAGGTGAAGGGGGTGCCGGAGGTGACGGCGAGGGGTTCCTGTCGGGGCTCGTATGCCCTCAAGACCCCACCGACGTCCGGGAGTTGGATGGTCACAGGGTGATCTCCGGAACGTCGAAACGGCGGCCCTCGGCGGACGACTTCAGGCCCAGCTCGGCGAGTTGGACACCGCGGGCGCCGGCCAGGAGGTCCCAGTGGTACGGGGCGTCGGCGTAGACGTGGCGGAGGAACAGCTCCCACTGGGCCTTGAAGCCGTTGTCGAAGTCGGTGTTGTCGGGGACTTCCTGCCACTGGTCGCGGAAGACCTCGGTGGCGGGCAGGTCCGGGTTCCAGACCGGCTTCGGGGTGGAACTCCGGTGTTGGGCACGGCAGTTGCGCAGCCCGGCGACAGCCGACCCCTCGGTCCCATCCACCTGAAACTCGACGAGTTCGTCGCGGTTGACGCGGACGGCCCAGGAGGAGTTGATCTGGGCGATGGCGCCGCTGTCGAGTTCGAAGATGCCGTAGGCGGCGTCGTCGGCGGTGGCGTCGTAGGGCTTGCCGTTCTCGTCCCAGCGCTGCGGGATGTGGGTGGTCGCGATGGCCTGGACGGACTTGACGCGGCCGAACAGCTCGTGGAGGACGTACTCCCAGTGCGGGAACATGTCGACGACGATGCCGCCGCCGTCCTCCGAGCGGTAGTTCCACGACGGGCGCTGGGCACTCTGCCAGTCGCCCTCGAAGACCCAGTAGCCGAACTCGCCCCGGATGGACAGGATCCGGCCGAAGAACCCACCCTCGATGAGGCGCTTGAGCTTCAGCAGACCAGGCAGGAAGAGCTTGTCCTGGACGACGCCGTGCTTGATGCCGGCGGCGTCGGCGAGGCGGGCCAGTTCGAGGGCACCGTCGAGGCCGGTGGCGGTCGGCTTCTCGGTGTAGATGTGCTTGCCCGCCGCGATCGCCTTCGTGAGCGCCTCCTCACGGGCCGAGGTGACCTGGGCGTCGAAGTAGATCTCGACGGTCGGGTCGGCGAGGACCGCGTCGACGTCCGTGGAGACGTTCGCCGGGTCCAGCCCGTGCTGCTCGGCAAGCGCCTTCAGCGCGTGCTCGCGGCGGCCCACGAGGATCGGTTCCGGCCACAGAACCGTACCGTCTCCGAGGTCTAGACCACCCTGCTCGCGCAGTGCGAGGATCGAGCGGACGAGGTGCTGTCGGTAGCCCATGCGCCCGGTCACGCCGTTCATGGCGATACGCACCGTCTTGCGTGTCACGTGTTCCCCTTCGTCCACATGCGTCTCGACGCATGTCTCAGCGCATGTCCCAGGATTGCAGCAAGCGCTTTCTATATATGCAGAAGCTAGCCTTTGCCCACTGGTCTGTACAAGACCGTGATGGGGTCGAGTTGTTCGAGGGGGCGAACAACCGGGGCGGGTGGCCTTATGGTCTGCTCGGACGGGGGCTTCCTTTGAGCAGCCTATGTACAACGGCGTACGACAAGATGCGCGACCGAAGATGCGCGACCGGAGGACGAACAACATGACGGTGACCCTGGCGGACGTGGCGGCCCGCGCCCAGGTCTCCCCCGCGACGGTGTCGCGCGTACTGAACGGCAACTATCCGGTCGCGGCCACCACGCGCGAGCGGGTTCTGCGGGCGGTCGACGAGCTGGACTACGTCCTGAACGGTCCCGCGAGCGCGCTGGCGGCGGCCACCTCCGACCTGGTGGGCATCCTGGTCAACGACATCGCGGACCCCTTCTTCGGGATCATGGCGAGCGCGATCCAGGGCGAGATCGGGGGGCCGGGGGGCCGCGCGGGTGGGGAACGGCTGGCGGTGGTGTGCAACACGGGCGGCTCCCCGGAGCGCGAGCTGACGTATCTGACCCTGTTGCAGCGGCAGCGGGCGGCGGCGGTCGTGCTGACCGGCGGCGCGATGGAGAACGCGCCGCACGCGGCGGCGGTCGCGGCGAAGCTGCGGAAGCTGGGCGAGGCCGGGACGCGGGTGGTGCTGTGCGGGCGGCCGCCGGCGCCGGACACGGGGGCGTTCGCGCTGACCTTCGACAACCGCGGCGGCGGCCGGGAACTGACCGAGCACCTCATCGGCCTCGGCCATCGCCGGCTCGGCTACATCGCGGGCCCGGAGGAACGGACGACGACGCGGCACCGGCTGGAGGGCCACCGGGAGGCGCTGGCCGCGCACGGGATCGTGGAGGATCCGCGGTGGACTGTGCACGGCCGCTACGACCGGCGCTCCGGGTACGAGGCCACGCTGGAGCTGCTACGGCGGGATCCGTCACTGACGGCCGTGGTCGCGGCGAACGACTCCGTCGCGGTGGGGGCGTCCGCGGCGCTGCGGGAGTCTGGGCGGCGGATTCCGGAGGACGTCTCGGTCGCCGGGTTCGACGATCTGCCGTTCAGCGTGGACGCGGTGCCTTCGCTTACGACGGTGCGGTTGCCGTTGTCGGAGGCGGGGGCCCGGGCGGGGCGGATCGCGATGGGGCGGGAGGAGCCGCCGCCGGGTGGGATCGCCACGGTTCGGGGGGAGTTGATGGTTCGGGGGTCTTCTGGGGTGCCGCGGAAGTAGGTGTACCGGACCTGAGCCGATACGTGACCGTTGGGCCGCCCGCTTCTTGGCCAGTGTCGGGATTCCGTGACCCGAGTAAAGGGCGCTACGCGTCGGCTACGCCGATTCCGCTCCGCTCCACCCTTGACTCGGCTCACGGAATCCCGTTTTCAGAAGCGCGCGAACGGCCCCGAAAGACGATTGCCCAGGCACATAGACCCTCGGGCGTGTCATGCCCTCACCCAGCACCGAGGAACGCGCCCTCGCGTCTCGCCAGCACGCCGGGTCGGCTAAGCGGCCAACGCCGGGTGGGAGGTGGCGCGTCGACAGGTTGGCGGCACGCCGGGTCGCTTAGCGGCTGACGCCAAGTGGGACGGCGCGCCCACGAGTTGGCGGCACGCCGGGTCGGCTAAGCGGCCACCCCCGAGTGGGGGGCGCGGCGACAGGTTGGCGCCACGCCAGGTCGGCTTAGCGGCTGACGCCGAGTGGGGTGTGTAGGCGGTGTGGTGGGTGGTGGGTCGAGCCTGTCCAGTTGCGAGCGCCTGTTGGTGATAGTTGGTGACAGGGTCCGGGCACGGGGGGGCGGGAAGCTGTGTCTTTTTCTAACCAGTCAAAGGCTGGTTAGGAGGTTACTTTTCGGACAGCTTCCCGACACCCCCCGGCCCGCCCGGACTCGGCCCGGTCCCGCGTCCGCTCGCTCGCAGCCGCGAAGCCACCCCACCACCCGCCCCAGCCCCTCCCCCTCCCAGCCGCAAGCCGCTAAGCCGACGCGGCGTGCCGCCATCCTGTCTCTGCGCCACCCCACTCGGCGTTGGCCGCTGAGCCGACCCGGCGTGCTGGCGAGACGCGAGCGCGTTCCTCAACACCGGCCAGCCACGCAACCGCCGTAACGGGCCCTCTCCCTGAGCCACCCGTTCCTCCGGGCCGCCCGCTCGCTTCTGAAACGGGCTGGAGCGGCCCTAGTCAAGGGTGGCCCGCAGGGCCATCGCCGAAGGCGACGCGACCGCAGGGAGCGCCCTTTACTCGGGCCGCGGAAGCACGACACTGACCAAGAAGCGGGCGGCCCAACGTCCACTTACGAAAGAGCCAGGCGCATCCCTACCCAGCCAATCGCCGGGAAGGGGGGAAACCTGGAGCGCCACGCGCCTGGCCGCCAGGTCCGATGCGGTACGTGCCCGGTGTCTGGCCCATCGTGCGGCTGAACGTGTCGATGAAGGCGCTGGTCGTGGACCAGCCGCACTGGCGTCCCGTTTCGCTGACCGTCGCGCCTTCCGCCAGGAGGACCATGGCGTGGAAGACGCGGACGTTGGTCCGCCATTGCGGGTACGTCATGCCGAACTCGGTTCTGAACAGCCGGGCCAGGGTGCGTTCGCTGACGCCGATGCGGCGGGCGAGCCAGGTGGCGGTGCGAGGCTGCCGTAGGTCGTCCGTCACCAGTGAACATGCCTGCCGGAGCAGGGAGTTGGTGGGGGCGGGGAGCGTCAGCGGCTCCACTTGGGCTCTTCTCAGGCGGTCCCGCAGGACCGCGCGCAGGCGGCGTGACTCCGGCTGCGGAAGGTCCGGTTCGCTGCACGCGATGATCAGTTCGCGGACCAGGGCGTCCACGGCCACCACGACCGGCGTCCCGGAGTCCAGCAGCACGTCGTGGGCGGCGAAGCCGATGGTGTGCACGGAGCTGTGCCCGTGCACCCGGTGCTGGTGCCACATGCCCGCCGGAAGCCAGACGGCCCGCGCACTGGACGCCACCCAGGACGCCTCGCCCGTCTGCACCGCGAGCACACCGGCACTGACGTAGAGAAGCTGGTGGTAGCCGTGCTGGTGGCGGCCGATGACGTCACCCGCGAGGTGGGCGTGGGTGGTGTCCCTGGGCTCCGCGGCCGCGCTGTCCGCCGTATCTGTCTTCTCCGCCGTCTCCGCCTGGCCGTTTTCCGACATGGCTCGGCAGAATAACGGAAGCGCCGCACCTGGCCGTCCTGCCAGCGTGAGAACCATGTCCACGACACCCCCCGCCTCGCCGCCCGCGCTGAAGACCCGCCTCTCCGCCGGGCTGCGCGGTGCCGCGCTCGACACCCGCCCGTTCCAACTCCCTGTCTTCCGGCGCCTGTTGATCGGGCAGAGTGCGGCCTACGTCGGGACCATGGTCACCGACGTCACCATCCCGGTGCAGGTGTACGACCTGTCCCGGTCGTCGCTGTCCGTGGGACTGACGGGGGTGGCCGGCCTCGTACCGCTCGTGGTCTTCGGGCTGTACGGCGGCGCCGTCGCGGACCGGTTCGACCGCCGTACGGTGTACCTCGCGTCGGCCTGTCTGACCTGGGTGGTCACACTCGCCCTGCTGTTCCAGGCGGTCGCCGGCGTGCGTTCGGTGCCGCTCGTCCTCGGCCTCGTCGCCGTGCAGGCCGGCGCCTTCGCCGTGTCGTCCGCGGCCCGGGGCGCGATCATCCCCCGTATCGTGCCGACCCCGCTGGTGCCCGCCGCGAACACGCTGTACTTCACCGCCGGCAACGTCGGTCAGGTCGCCGGGCCGCTGATCGCGGGCGTCCTGATCTCCCTCCCGAACGGCTACAGCTGGGCGTACGGCGCCGACGCCGTGCTGTTCTCGCTCCTGCTGTACTCGGCCCTTCGCCTGCCCTCGGTCAAGCCGACCGGCTCGGAGGCCCCCGCCGGCGGGCTGCGCTCGGTGCTCGACGGGCTGCGGTTCATCGCCGTCGCGCCCGTGCTCTGGATGTCCTTCGCGGTCGACATCGCGGCGATGACACTCGCCATGCCGACCGCGCTGTTCCCGGAGGCGGCGCAGACCCGGTTCGGCGGTAGCGGGGTGGGGCTGCTGTACTCGGCCATCGCGATCGGGTCGGTCGCGGCGGGGCTGTTCAGCGGCTGGATCGGGCGCGTACGCCGCCAGGGTCGGGCGCTTGCCCTCGCCGTCGTCGCCTGGGCGGCGGCGGTCGCCCTCGCGGGTACCGTCCACCAACTCCTCGCCGCGGCAGCCCTGTTGGCGGCCGCCGGAGCGGCCGACCTCGTCAGCGCGGTCTACCGCCAGACCATCCTCCAGACCTACGCCCCCGACGCCCTCCGCGGCCGCCTCCAGGGCGTCTTCACCGTCGTCGTCGCGGGCGGCCCCCGCCTCGGCGACCTGCGCGCCGGCGCCATGGCCTCCACGACGGGCTTCGGCCTCGCGTGGACGGGCAGTTCGCTGGTGTGCGTGTTCGTGGTCATCGCGGGGGCGCTGCTGGTCCGACCGTTCTGGCGGTACGACGTCGCCGCGGCGCAGGCACCGTCCTCGCGGCCGTAGGGCTCCGGGAAGTGACAACTCCTTTGCCCGGCTGGCCTACGATCACTTCATGCCCCGTGCTCTCATCCTCGGCGGAACCGGACCGGTCGGGCGGGCCGCCGCGCATCGGCTGTTGGTCGCCGGATGGCAGGTGGACGTGACCGGCCGGGACCCCGCTCGCATGCCGCCCGAACTGAGCGCGCTCGGGGGCGAGTTCAGGGCCGTGGAGCGCGCGGACTCCTCCGCCCTGCGGGCCGCTGTCGGCGAGGGGACCGATCTCCTCGTCGACTGCCTCTGCTTCACCGCCGCCGATGCCCGTTCGCTGCTGCCGTTGGCCGCGCACGCGACCTCCACCGTGCTGATCTCCGGCCGGGCCGTCTACATCGACGCGGCGGGCAATCACATCAACTCGTCGACCCCGCCCCACTTCTCGGGCCCGATCTCCGAGACCAACCCGACCATGACCCCGCGCGACGACATCGACCACCGCTCACGCGAGGGCTACGGCGCGAACAAGGTCGCCGCCGAACTCGTCGCCCTGGACAGCGGGTTGCCCGTCAGCGTGCTGCGGCCGTCGCGGATCCATGGGGTCGGGGCGTCCCCGGCGCGTGAATGGGCCGTCCTCAAGCGGGTGTTGGACGGTCGTACGGCCCTGCTGCTGGCCCGGCGAGGTGCCGGTGTCGTCCACGCCACCGCCGCCGCGAATCTCGCCGCGCTCATCGAGACGGTCGCCGAGCGGCCGGGCACCCGCGTCCTCAACTGCGCCGATCCGGACGCGCCCAGCGTGCTGGAGATCTGCCGGACGATCGGTACGTACCTGGGCCATGAGTGGGAGGAGGAGGTACTGCTGGACGACACCGCACCTGCCGGCCTGGGCGTCACCCCCTGGGACTCGCCGCACCCGATCGTCCTCGACACCTCCGCCGCGACTGCACTCGGCCACCGGCCGGCCGGTACCTACGCGACCACGATCGCGCCCGTACTGGACCGGCTGGTGGAAGCGGCCGCGAAAGGCCAACCTCCCGTTGGCGATGGTTACTTCGCGGAGTTCTTCGACTACGCGTCCGAGGACGCCTTCCTCTCAGGGCGCTGATGGAACCGCCACCGGCCCTCAGAAATGACATCCACCTTGCCGTCCCTGACGCGGACGGCCGTGTCGTCGTCGATGAAGTAGATCGGGAAGTCCGCCCGCGCGACGATGCGATCCGCCCAGGCGTCGTCACGCTCGGGGAAGTTCGGCGAGTACAGGTGGGGCTTGAGGTACCAGTCGAAGAGGCCGAACGGGGGCTCCACGGTCGTCGCGCCGAGTACGTGGAGGTCCGTGGTGTCGCCGATGACGTCGGCGGAGTGTCCGGTGAGGTTGCGGCTGAAGATCATTGATCCGGCGCTGACTCCCACATAGACCCGGTTCTCCAGCGCCTCCAGGAGGCCGTCGGCCAGGCCGTTGCCGGTGATGCTGCGCGCGAGGTGGTAGTGGTTGCCACCCTCGGCGTAGATGACGTCGGCGTGGAGGAGTCGGTCGAGCACCAGTTGCCGGGGCAGGCCGTTCAGTTCCAGGACGTCGAACTCCCGCCAGCCGAGGCCGTGCAGCCGGTTCAGGTCCGCGACGAACCACCCGTGGTCCCCGGGCTCGGCGACCGACGCCGTGGGGATGTACACGACGTTCGCCGACTCGAACGGCTTGCCCAGCATGTCCCGGAGCGCATCCCGCAGCGTCTCGTTGCGCAGGCCGCTCGCCGTCAGCAGAAGGTTCATCGGGCGAGCCAAGCACGGCGGACGGACGCGCGCAACGAACCCGGATCCGCCCCGGCTCCACTCCCCCGACGGCATTGTCAGTGCCTCCCCTTATCGTCCCGCCATGGCCTTCCCCCTTCCCACCGAACTGCTCCTGTCCTCCGGCCGCTTCGAGCCGCGCGGAGATGTGGAGGTGTGGTTCTCCGACGAACTACCGGACGATCTGGCGGAGTTGTGGCCCCGACTGCTGGAGTCCGCCGAAGTCATGGGGCTGTATCCGTTCATCTGCTGGCGGGACGATCCTTTCCAGCCCACGGACTTGAGTGAGGTCGACGCGATCCGGCTCGATGCCGTGCTCGCGGCGGACTTCGCCGAGTACCGGCGCCGGCGGCTGCCGTACTGGTCGAATCCGGGGGCGGGCGACGGGCGGGACGTACTTCCGGACGACGACGATCCGGAGGACTTCGGACCCTGGCCGCACGACCCGGGGCCGCCCTTCGAGAGCTGGCCCGGTCTCGCGGCCGGCGGGTCCGACACGGGTGCCGGGGTGAGCGCGGCACAGGCCGCCGGGTGGGCCGTAGAGGATCTGCTCGGGACCGAACCCTTCGTGCGCACCTGCCAGTTGGCGCTTGTGCCCGCGCGTCGTAGTGCCGATGTACCGGCGATCGTCGGGTGGGCGGCCGAGGCGTCGCTTCCCCTGTTGTGTGCGCTGTTGCGGAGTTGGGAGGAGCGGTTCGGGGTGCGGGTCGTGTCGGGGTTCGGGAGTGCGTTGACCGTGTCGGTCGCCCGGCCGCCGCTCGATGTCCCGCACGCGGAGCAACTCGCCCTGGAACATGTGCTGTCGACGGCCGACAACATCGTGGACGATCCGCCGACGCCGTTCCCCGAGTACGCGAACGGGCTGGTGGGGCGGCATCAGTGGCGGTTCTGGTGGGACTAGGTCGCCGCTGACGGCTCAGTCCGGAACACCGTAACCATGGACGCGCGGCCCTCCCCGGTACTACCGTCAGACCCGTAATACCTCTGACTGAGTCAACTACCCTGAGCGAGCACCCGGGATCGATCATGACCGTCCAGGACATCCGCGCTTTCAGCCGCTTCTACACGAACGTCATCGGCGCCCTCGACTACAGCCGCCATCTCTACGCCCCGTTCACCCTCACCGAGTCCCGTGTCCTGTACGAACTCGCGCACTCCCCTCGTACGGACGCCGCCGATCTCCGTGCCGAACTCTCCCTCGACGCCGGGTACTTGAGCCGGATCCTGAACCGGTTCGAGCAGGACGGGCTGGTCGAGCGGGCGCCCTCGGAGCGGGATCCGCGGCGGCGGCAGGTCACGCTCACCGTGCGGGGGCGGGAGACCGCCGCGCTGTTGGCGGAGCGGGCGGACGAATCCGTCGGGGCGCTGCTCTCGACCGTGCCGGACGCCGACCGGCCGCGGCTCGCCGAGGCGCTGCGTACCGTACGGACCATCCTGTCGGCGTTGGACAAGCGGCGGCCCCGGCCGGAGGACGTCGTGCTGCGCGAGCCCGGGCCCGGTGATCTGGGCTGGATCGTGCAGCGGAACGCCGCGTTGTATGCCGCCGAGTACGACTTCAACGCCGACTACGAAGGGCTCGTCGCGCGGATCGTCGCCGATTTCGCCGAGGATCACGATCCGCATCTGGAGCGGGTGTGGATCGCCGAGCTCGACGGGCGGGCGGTGGGGTGTGTGATGTGCGTGCGGGACGACGCACCCGGTACCGCCCGGCTGCGGCTGCTGCTCGTCGAGCCGGACGCGCGCGGGCTGCGGATCGGGGATCAACTCGTCGCGGCTCTTGTGGAGTTCGCGCGCGGGGTCGGGTATCGCGACCTCGTGCTGTGGACCAACGACATCCTCGGGGCCGCCCGCCGGATCTACCAACGGCACGGGTTCGTCCTCACCGCCGAGAAACCGCACCGCTCCTTCGGTCAGGATCTCGTCGGCCAGGACTGGCGTCTCGACCTGCACGAGCCACACTGAGCGGTGACGAGTAGGGTCCTGACCATGAAGCTCGCCTTCTCCACCCTCGGTGTCCCGGGCCTCCCCGTGGCCGACGTGCTCCAGCTCGCCGTCACACACGGCTACCACGGCGTCGAGTTGCGCGCGCATCCCGAGGAGCCCGTGCACCCCGGTATCGACGCCGGCCAACGGGCCGACGTGGTCGCCGAGTTCAAGGCGGCCGGGGTCGAAGTCCTGGGTCTCGCCGGGTATGCGCGGGTGGCGGCACCGGGCGACGACGACGCCGTACTCGCCGAGATCCGTGAACTGCTGGAACTGGCACGGGACTTGGGCGCGCCCTTCATCCGTGTCTTTCCCGGTGGTGGTACCGAGCAGTCCGTGGAAGAGGCCGATGCCACGGCCGCGCGGCGGCTCGGTACGGCGGCGGAGTGGGGTGCCGACCTCGGCGTACGGGTGCTGCTGGAGACCCACGACTCGCACCGCACCGGCGCGGACGCGCTCCGCGTGCTCGGGCCGGTCGGGCACCGGCAGGCCGGTGCGCTGTGGGACGTCATGCACACCTGGCTCGGCGGCGAGCAGCCGTCGGAGACGCTCGCCGCGCTGGGCCCGTATCTCGGATACGTGCAGGTCAAGGACATCGCGTCGGCCGATGACACCACCCCGCTGGCGCTCGGGGCCGGTGTCCTCCCGCTCGCCGAGTGCGTCGAGGTCCTCGCCCGGCACGAGTGGGACGGCTGGCTCTGCTGGGAGTACGAGAAGCGGTGGTACGAGGCCGCCGCACCGCTCCCCGAGCTGCTGGCCGCCGGTCACGATCACCTGGCTCGGCTGCTCAACGACTCCGCGTAAACAACTGGCGGTGCCGGCGGGCCGCGGCTTAGGGTCCCCCGGTGCCTCCTCACCCCACCCCGCGCCCCGTCATGCCCTCATGAGTTTCACCCGTACGTTGATCGACGTCCGGCCGCTGCGGACGTCCCCGGTGTTCCGGCGGCTGCTGATCGGGCGGACGGTGTCCGTGCTGGGCTCGTTCATGACCTCGGTGACCGTCATGTACCAGATCTGGGACATGACCCACAGCACGGTCTGGACCGGCGCGGTCGGGCTGGCGAGCGCGGTGCCGACCGTGGTCGTCGGGCTGTTCGCCGGTTCGTGGGTGGACCGCGGCGACCGGCGGCGCATCTACCTCTTCAACACGCTCGGGCAGGCCGTCAGCTCGCTCCTCCTCGCCGTGCAGGGTTTCACCGGGCACGTCCCGGTGCTCGGCGTGCTCGCGCTGATCGCCGCGCAGTCGGGCTTCGGCGCGGTGGGCGGCCCGGCGTCGGGCGTGTTCATACCCCGGCTGCTACCGAAGGACCAGGTGGCCGCGGGGCTCGCCCTCAACACCATGTCCTTCACGACGATGATGCTCGTCGGCCCCGCGCTCGGCGGCCTGCTGATCGGCTGGGTCGGCATCGGCGCCGGCTACCTGGTCGACGCGCTCACCTTCCTCGTCGCTTTCTACGGCGCCTTCGGCCTGCCCGCGCTGCCGCCCGAGGGTGAGCCGTCGCGCGGCGGACTGCACGGTGTCCTGGACGGCCTGCGCTTCCTGGCGGGCCACCGGGTGGTGCGCGGCGCGCTGCTCACCGACCTGGCCGCGACAGTCCTGGCGATGCCGGTCAGTCTGTTCCCGCTGATCAACTCCGAGCGTTTCGGGGGCGATCCGCGCACTCTGGGCCTGTTCCTGTCGGCGGTCTCGGTCGGCGGCATCACCGCGTCCGTCTTCTCCGGCACCGTCACCCGGCTGGGCCGCCCCGGCCCGGTGATGCTGCTCGGGGCGAGTACGTGGGGTGTCGCGCTGGCGGCCTTCGGCCTGATGACGAACCCGTGGGCCGGCCTCGGCTGCCTCGCCCTGGCCGGTGCCGCCGACGCCTGCTCGGTGGTCTCCCGCAGCACGATCATCCAGACCCACACCCCGGACGCCCTCCTGGGCCGCGTCTCCGCCGCCGAGCAGATCGTCGGCCAGGCGGGTCCCAACCTCGGCAACCTCCGCGGCGGCCTCATCGCCGGCTGGAGCTCGGGTGCGACGGCTCTGTTCACCGGGGGGCTGCTGTGCGTGCTGGCGGTGGCGGGGGTGGGCGCGAGCACGCCCGAGCTGCGGGCGGGAGCAGGCGTCACCCCACCGGTCGAGCCGTGAGCCGCGCCGTCCCGTCCAGGCACCAGTCCAGTACGGCGGGCCAGGAGCCGTAACCGGCGACCAGGTCCAAGTGGCCTCCGCCCGGGACGAGTTCGGTGGGGATGCCGAACGGATCGCCGTAGGCGGTGCGGGCGCCTCCCGGGCAGTACGGGTCGTCGTCACCGGCGACGAGACGGACGTTCCCGGGGAGGGTGAAGTCGGGGGCGGGCGGGACGAATCCGGCGACCTCCGGATATCCGGCGACGACGGACGCGGACGGCGGTCCGACCAGCAGCACCCGGTCGGCCTCACCGCCCTTGACCAACCCGCGGGCGACGGCGTGCAGCCAGAGCAGCGCGGAGGCGCTGTGCGCGAGAACGACCCGCTCGGAGTCGGCACCGCCCGGCAACTCACCGATATGGCGCCCGAGTTCACCCAGCCACACGTCCAGGTCGGGCTCGTCGGGGTCGGGCAGCTGGGGGTAGGCGACGTGATGCCCGAGCGCACGGAGCCGGTCGGCAAGCCAGTACTGCCAGTGCTCCTTCGGGCGGTGGTTCTGCCAGCCGTGGAGGATGAGGTAGGAGTTCATGAGACCGATGGTTTCCGATCACCGACCGAACGGTCCAGCCGGTCTGTCGAACGGTCCGGTCGGTTCGCGCTCAACTCAGGCTGTCCGCCCCCGAGTTGCCCCGCGCCAACCGGGCCCGCACCCGCGCCTCCAGCCCCGCCCGGCACTCCCCCCACTCCTCCGCAGTGATCGAGTAGATCGCGGAATCACGCAACCGCCCCTCCTCCCCCGGCGCCCAGGACCGGGACCAGTTGCGCAGGACGCCCTCGAAGCGGGCGCCCACGCTCTGGATCGCGGCGCGGGAGCGGGCGTTGCGGGCATCCGTCTTCAGGTCGACCCGGGACACCCCCCACTCCTCGAACGCGTGCCGGAACAGCAGGAGTTTGGCCTCGGCGTTCACCCCCGTGCCCTGCGCCGAACCCGCCAACCAGGTGAACCCGACCTCCACGGCGTCGAGTTGGTCGTCCGTCAGCCACGAGCGGGGTTCCCAGTAGGCCGTGACGCCGACCGCCTTCCCCGTGGCCGTCGACACCTGGGCGTACGGCGCGAGCCGGCCCGACTCCGCCCTGGCCAACTGGGCGTCGATGTAGGCCTGCACCTCGCCCGCCCCCGGCACCCAGGTGAACGCGTACGAACCCCGGTTCTCCTCCGCCGCCACCGTCAGATCGGCCGCGTGCCGGTGACCGAGCGGCTCCAGACGCACCAACTCGCCCGCCAGGACCGGCGCCTTCAGTTCGAAACCCACCCGCTGACTCCCTACCCCGGCAACTGCCCCCGCAGCACCCGGAACGCCTCATGGAACCCCGGGAAAGTCTTCCGCACACACCCCGGGTCGTCGAACGAAATACCCGGCACCCGCAACCCGGTCACCGCGAAGGACATGACGATGCGATGGTCGCCGTAGGACTTGATCTCCGTGCCTGTGACGGGAGTTGACCCCGGGACGTCACTCGGCCGGATCTCGATCCAGTCCGGGCCCGTCGCCACCTCCACGCCCAACCGCCGGAGGCCCTCCGCACAGGCCTCCAGCCGGTCGCACTCCTTCACCCGGGTGTTGCCCACGTCCTCGATGCGGACCGGGCCCGAGGCGAACGGGGCGATCGCCGCCAGCGTCGGCATGGTGTCCGAGATGTCCCGCATGTTGACCGTGAGGCCGCGCAACTCGCCCGTGCCGCGCACCCGTGTGCCCTTCGCGCCCGTCTCCACCTCCGCGCCCATCCGGCGCAGTACGTCGACGAAGCCCAGGTCGCCCTGGAGCGCGCCCGTGCCGAGGCCGGGGACCGTGACCTCGCCGCCCGTCACGGCCGCCGCCGCGAAGAAGTAGCTCGCGGTGGACGCGTCCGGTTCGATCCCGTAGGTGGTGGCCCCGTAGCCCCCCGGCGGGACGACGTAAGTAGCACCCTCCCTGCCGACCTCCACCCCGAACTCCCGCATCATCGCGATCGTGATCTCGACGTACGGCGCGGAGACCAGGTCCGTGACCCTGATGCGCAGGCCCTTCCTGGTCAGGGGGCCCAGCAGGAGCAGCGCGGTCAGGTACTGAGAGGACTGGCCGGCGTCCAGGACCACCTCTCCGCCTTCCACCCCCGACGCCTCGATGCGCAGGGGGTGGTGGCCCTCCGCCTCCTCGTGGCGCAGGTCCACGCCCAGGTCGCGCAGGGCCCGGGTGAGCGGGAGAAGGGGGCGACGGCGCATCTGCGGGGACGCGTCGAAGCGGAAGCTGCCGTGCCCGGCCGCCGCCAACGTCGGCAGGAAACGGGCCGTCGTCGCGCCGTCCCGGCAGTACACGTCCGCCTCCGCGACCGCCGGTCCCTGCGGGCGGCCGTCGATCTGCCAGGCGTCCGGGGTCCGGCCCACGCGGTAGCCGAGCCGGGTCAGGCCCTCGGCGAAACCCTCGGTGTCGTCCGAGCGGAGGGGGCGCCGGAGGGTGGTGACGCCGTCCGCGGCGGCCGCCAGGAAGAGGGCGCGGGCGGTGATGGACTTGGAACCGGGGATGTCGACTACGGGCATGCCCTCATGATCGGGCGGCGGTCGGCCGCCCCGCCGGGACGTCCACGGGATGGACGACCGCCGTTCGCCCGCTCGTCCCTGTGAGCGGTCGCATCCGTCCCGTTGTGCACAGGTTCACCAACTTCCGGAATCGGCCACCAGGAGGGAACCCGCGTCCCCTCCCCTCCGTCCAACCGGCATGCTGCCGGATGAGTCTCCGCGGTACGGCGTCGGCCTCGCTGCTGGCTGCGAAAGCTGACAAACCCTCTCCTCCGTGTCGCGGCCGGCAGCAAGCCGTCATCGGCGCGCCCCCCTCCAACTGCGCCGATGGCGGCCCCTCCTCCGGTTTACTGTGCGCTCCCTTGACTGGCAGAAACTTCCCGGATATTCGTGAAGTCGTGGAAGTTTCCTTCAGCGGATCCGATGATCCGAAGTGGAACACCTCCGGAAGGAGCGCACGTGCCCTCCAGACGTACCGTCCTCGCCGCGACCATGGGCGTCACCGCGTCCCTCGCGGTCGGCGGCACCGCCCACGCCGACGACAAGAGACTCCGCTCGCTGATCTCCCGCATGACACTGCCGGAGAAGGTCGGCCAACTGTTCGTGATGCGGGTCTACGGCCACTCCGCCACCGCCCCCGACCAGGCCGACATCGACGCCAACCTGAGCGAGATCGGCGTGCGTACCGCCGCCGACCTGATCGCCAAATACCACGTCGGCGGCGTCATCTACTTCACCTGGGCGCACAACACCCGCGACCCCCACCAGATCGCCGACCTCTCGAACGGCATCCAGCAGGCATCCCTCAGCCGACCTCGAGGGCTACCCGTACTGGTCGCCACCGACCAGGAACACGGCATCGTCTGCCGTATCGGCACGCCCGCGACCCTCTTCCCGGGCGCGATGGCGATCGGCGCCGGCGGCTCGCGCGGCGACGCCCGCACCCTCGGCCGTATCGCCGGCGCCGAGCTGCGCGCGATGGGCGTCAACCAGGACTACTCCCCCGACGCCGACGTGAACGTCAACCCGGCCAACCCGGTCATCGGCGTACGGTCCTTCGGCGCCGACCCGGACGCGGTGGCCGCGCTCGTCGCCGCCGAGGTGAAGGGGTATCAGAGCAGCCGGGTCGCCGCTACCGCCAAGCACTTCCCGGGGCACGGCGACACCGCCGTGGACAGCCACTTCGGGTTTCCCGTCATCACGCACAGCCGGGAGGTATGGGAGGCGCTCGACGCCGTGCCCTTCCGGGCTGCCGTCAAGGCGGGCATCGACTCGATCATGACCGCCCACATCATGGTCCCGGCCCTCGACGACTCCGGCGACCCGGCCACCCTCTCCCACCCCATCGTCACCGGCATCCTGCGCGGCGAACTCGGCTACGACGGCGTCGTGATCACCGACTCGCTGGCCATGGAGGGCGTACGCCAGAAGTACGGGGACGACAGGGTGCCGGTGCTCGCGCTGAAGGCCGGGGTGGATCAACTCCTCAACCCGCCCTCCCTGGACGTCGCCTGGAACGCTGTGCTCAAGGCCGTGCGGGGCGGGGAGTTGACGGAGGCGCGGCTCGACGAGTCGATCCTGCGGGTGCTGCGGCTGAAGGAGCGGCTGGGGCTGTTCGAGGACGCGTACGTCAGCCGGGCGGGAGTGGACCGCACGGTCGGGACCGCGGCACATCTCGCCGCCGCCGACCGGATCGCCGAGCGGACCACCACCCTGCTGGTCAACTCGGCGGGGCTGCTTCCGCTGTCCCGCCGTACGCACGGGAAGGTTCTGGTGGTCGGCGCCGATCCGGCCTCCCCTACGGGTACTACGGGTCCACCCACCGGTGTGCTCGCCACGGCACTCGGGGAGTCGGGGTTCACGGCGACCGCCCTCTCCACCGGTACGGCGCCTTCCGCCGCGACCGTCGCGAAGGCCGTGGCGGCGGCGCGTGAGGCGGATGCGGTGGTTGTGGCGACCTACAACGTCACGGCGGCCGACGCGCAGAAGTCGCTCGTCGAGCACCTGGTCGCCACCGGGACACCGGTCGTGGCCGTCGCCGTCCGCAACCCCTACGATGTTGCCCAACTGCCCTCGGTCACCGCCTACTTGGCGTCCTACTCCTGGACCGACGTCGAACTCCGGGCGGCGGCACGGGTGATCGCGGGCCGGGCCCGGCCGCGCGGGAAACTCCCGGTCGCGGTGCAGCGCGCGGATGATCCGACGCAGGTGCTGTATCCCGTAGGGCACGGGCTGTCGTACTAGGGGTACGTTCCGCCCCCGCCCCACCCCCGCCAACTGGCCCAAAGCCCCCCGCACGTCTGGCGTGCCCCCGCTGCCGCGGGTCACGCTGGGCGGGGGCAGTCGGGGGGATCGATGCGTGAGCGATGGTGCGCGGGAGCGGTGTGCGCGGTGCTGCTCGCCGCCCTGACCACGGGCTGCCAGGCCGCGCACGGTTCCGGATCGGGCGAGGGCGACGGCCGGCTCGGCGGGAAGGCCGCCGCGACCTCGTCCACGACCACGTCCGCGACCACCCGACCCACCGGCTACGGCGCGGTGTTCCTCGGCGTCGACGAGTGCAGTTCCTTCGGCACGACGAGTTTCACCGAGGTGCCGTGTACCAGCGAGCGCGCCGCCGCCAGGGTCATCGCCCGCTACGGGGGTGATGTGAGCGACGGTCCCGCCTGTCCGGCCACCACCGACTTCGTGCTGCACATCAGCGCCCAGGGGTCGTCGGGCGCGGGCGGCGACGGGGTCATACCCAAGGGCTACGCCTGTATGCGGAACCTGGAGCCGCCGCATCCCGGTGACCCGGGTGGCGGGGGCGGGCCCCGCACGATCGTCGGTGACTGTGTCTACGGCTCGGGCAGCGGGCAGGTCCGGGAGACGGCGTGCGACGGCTCGGGGCAGCGGAAGCCGCAGTACAAGGTGGTCAAGACCGTGCTCCGGCGCGCGAGTTGCCCCGCGTCGACCGCCTTGTATGTGCAGCTAGGCGGCGAGCAGCCGGTGGGCTGCGCCCGGCCGGTGTAGTCGGGTGACTGTCAACGGCCGGGCGCGGTGAGGAGGTTGCCTACGGCCGGAGCGTCGGCTCGCGCCGCACGTCCTGGCGGTCCAGCCTCGCGTCGTACGGTGCGAGGGGCTTCGCCTGTGCCGTGGTGGTGGCCGGGACGCCGGCCCAGGCCAGGATGCGGGCGGTGGCGAGGTCCTTCTGGTCGGCGGTCAGGCCGGCGACGTTCGCGCCGTGGTTCAGGCCGGGCGCGGTGAAGACGTAGGAGTCCTTCGAGCCCTTGCCGACGGCGAAGCGCTCGGCGCCCCACGGGTCGTTCTGGCCGTAGACGAAGAGCATGTGGTCGGCGTGGTGGCGGACCCAGCTGTCCACGTCCCGCATGGTGTTCGGCCGGAACTTCATCGGGATGGAGCGGGGGACGAAGTTGCGGGGCGGCTGGTAGCCGTAGCGGAGGTACTTGTTCTCGATGTACGGGAACTTGATGGTGGGGGCGCCGAGTTGGGTGCCCGCCTGGTAGTAGTACGGGGTGTACGGGTCCAGGCCCTGGTCGGTGTAGAAGGAGAAGCCGGAGATCGTGTCGACCGAGGTCCAGATCTCGTCGTCGGTGGCGGCCTGTGCGTTCGCGGGGATGGTGTCGCAGTCGGAGAGCAGGCTGTACTGCCAGAAGCCCCAGACGTAGTCGAGGACGACGGCTTCGTAGGCCTTGTCGAGGCTGCCGACGGTGGTGAAGGTGAAGCCGTTCTCGGCCGCGTACGCCGCGTACTCCTTCTCCAGCGAGTCCCTGCGCACCAGCGCCTCGCGCTGCACGGCGTCCAGGCGGTCGCGGCACTCCTTGGTGCCGACCTTCGTGAAGAAGCGGTCGTAGGCCGAATCCTCGTTGTTCACCACGTCGTTGGGGGCGACGTAGGCGACCACGCCGTCCATGTCGCGCGGGTAGAACCGCTCGAAGTAGGTGGCCGTCATACCGCCCTTGGAGCCGCCGGTGGCGATCCAGTTCTTGGTGTAGATCGGCTTGAGGGCCTTGAAGACGCGGTGCTGGTCGCTGGCCGCCTGCCAGATGTCGAGCTTGGACCAGTCGGCAGGGGCGGGCCGGGACGGCGTGAAGTAGCGGTATTCCAGGGAGACTTGGTTGGCGTCCGCGATCCGGGTCGGTTCGCTGCGGCTGGGGGTCGTGGAGACGTTGTAGCCACTGGTGTAGAAGACCGTCGGGCGCGAGACGTCCTTGTGCAGCACGGTGATCCGCTGCTGGAACGTGCCCTTGGACGGGTGCCGGTGGTCGACCGGCTGGGTGTAGTTCAGGACGAAGTAGCGGTAGCCGGTGTACGGCTTCTCCTGGACCAGGCTCATGCCGGGTATCGCCAGCAACTGGTCCTTGATGTCCGCCGGTTGACCGGCTTGGCCGACCTGGGCGGCGGTGGCCGCCCCGGCCGTGCTCAGCGTGCCCATGAGCACGGTGAGCGCCAGCAGCCATCTGAGCGCCTTGCGCATGCCATCTCCCCTGTGAGGCAGTTGTGAACGGGAAGCTATCGGAGCAACTCCCGTCACACCAGGGGCGGTTGTGCGTTTAAGGCGGTGACCAGCGGTTCAGCGACTCAGCAGAGGATCCAGCCCGAGCTGACCGATCCGCCGCCGACCGCGCCCTTCACCAGCACGCACCGGTGACCGGCGTGCACGGTGACCGGTCCGGCCCGGCGCTTGTAGCGGCCCTTGTCGACGACCGGACGGCTGCCGCGCGCCTGCACGCTGACCGACATCGTGCGCTTGGCGCCGGAGGCCTTGGGGACGGTGTACGCGCAGATGTAGTCGCCCCGGCGGAAGACGTGGACGATGCCGGTGGAGAAGCGCAGCGTCTCCACCTCGTGCCCCGGGCAGACCGCGGCCGCCTGGGCGGTGCCGGGGGCGGCGAGCGCGAGCAGCCCGGACGTGCCGAGCACGGCCATGCCGAGCGCGACCCGCCGTCGTAGCGCACCCATGTCCACAGTCGTCCCTCCCGCACAGCACAGCAGCCGAACAGCGTACTGATGTACGGACGCAAGACGTATGTCGCATGGTTGCGCGCCCCTCAGCGGGGCGCGGTGACCTGCTCTTCCGCCCCAGGCACACCGACGAACGTGCGCCGCAGCTCGGCGTAGTCGACGACCCGGCCGTGGGCTGAACCTCCCGATGCCGCTCTCGGTGTGGTCGTAGACCCCGCGCGGGTCAGGCAGCGGCGGCGGGCGCATCCTCCCCGACGAAGTTCCGCCACAACTCGGCGTAAGTCCCTCCGAGTTGCAGCAGCTCGTCGTGCGTGCCGTCCTCCACGACCTGCCCGTGGTCCATCACCACGACCCGGTCCGCGCGGGCCGCCGTCGTCAGGCGGTGGGCGACGACGAGGGTGGTGCGGCGGCCTGCGAGGCGGTCGGTGGCCTGATTGACCTGGGCTTCTGTGGCCAGGTCCAGGGCCGCTGTCGCCTCGTCCAGGAGGAGGATGTCGGGGTCCACCAGTTCGGCGCGGGCCAGAGCGATCAGCTGGCGTTGGCCCGCCGAGAGGTTGCGGCCTCGCTCGGCCACCTCGTGGAGATAGCCGCCGTCGAGCGTGGCGATCATCTCGTGGGCGCCTACCGCGCGGGCCGCCGCCTCCACCTCGGCGTCGGTGGCGTCGGGGCGGCCGTAGGCGATGGCGTCGCGGACGGTGCCCTGGAAGAGGTACGGCTCCTGGGGGACGACGCCCAGGTGGTGGCGGTACGAGGTGATGTCGAGGGCGCGGAGGTCGGTGCCGTCGACCGTGACCCGGCCGCCGGTCGGGTCGTAAAAGCGGGCGACCAGCTTCACGAGGGTCGACTTGCCCGCGCCCGTCTCGCCGACGAAGGCGACCGTCTGGCCGGCGGGGATGCTCAACTCCACTCCCCCGATGGCCTCTTCGTCGTCGCCGTACGCGAAGTGCACGTTCTCGAAGGCTATGTCGCCGCGCAGGGAGAGGACTTCGAGCGGTTCGTCGGCGGCTCGGGTGGACGTCGGTTCCTGGAGCAACTCCTGGATGCGGCCCAGGGACACGGTCGCCTGCTGGTAGCCGTCGAAGACCTGGGAGAGCTGCTGGACCGGGGCGAAGAACAGGTCGATGTAGAGGAGGTAGGCGACCAACGCGCCTGTCGTCAGGGTCGCGTTGTCCACCCTGCCCGCGCCCGCGATCAGTACGGACGCCGCCGCGACCGACGACAGCAGTTGCACGAAGGGGAAGTAGATCGAGATCAGCCACTGGCCCCGGGTACGCGCCGCGCGGTAGCTGCTGCTGCGCTCGGCGAAGCGCCGGCCGCCGTCCTTCTCGCGTCGGAACGCCTGCACGATCCGCAGCCCCGACACCGATTCCTGGAGGTCCGCGTTGACCAACGACACACGCTCACGGGCGAGTTCGTACGCCTTCACGCTCGCGCGGCGGAAGAAGAAGGTGGCGATGACCAGCGGGGGCAGGGTCGCGAACACGACCAGTGCCAGCTGTACGTCGATCACCAGCAGGGCGCCCATGATGCCGAAGAAGGTGACGACCGAGACGAAGGCCGTGACCAGGCCTGTCTGGAGGAACGACGACAGCGCGTCGACGTCCGTCGTCATCCTCGTCATGATCCGCCCCGTCAACTCCCGCTCGTAGTAGTCGAGTCCGAGGCGCTGGAGCTGGGCGAAGATCTTGAGGCGGAGGGTGTAGAGGACCCGTTCGCCGGTACGGCCCGTCATGCGGGTCTCGCCGCGCTGTGCCACCCACTGGACCGCCACGGCCACCAGCGCGAGCAGCGACGCCGACCAGATCGCGCCGATCGCCATCTTGGTGACGCCCTGGTCGATGCCGTGCCGGATCATGATCGGCAGCAGCAGGCTCATGCTCGCGTCCACGGCGACCAGGCCGAGGCTGATCAGCAGCGGGGTGCCGAACCCGCGCAGCAGCCGGCGCAGGCCGTACGAGTCCTCGGCGCGGACCGCGCCCGCCTCGTCGATGTCGGGGACGTCGGTCGCCGGGGGCAACGCGTCGACCTGGGCGAGGAGTTCGGGCGTCGCGGGCATCCCGGACAGCGCGGTGTCCTTGGGCTCGCGGTCGCCGGTCCACAGCCGGGGCGTGAGCCCGCGCTCGGCGTCGAACTCCGCGTCCAACTCGTCGCGTACGGAGGTGTCTTCGGCCGGTGCGGCGGGCTGGGCGTGGCCGGGCGATACGCCGCCGAGTTCGTCGGGGTCGGTGAGGAGGCGGCGGTAGAGGGGTGAGCGTTCCTGGAGTTCGTCGTGCGTGCCGATGTCGGCGAGGCGGCCCCCGTCGAGGACGGCGATGCGGTCGGCGAGGTTGAGGGTGGAGCGGCGGTGCGCGATGAGCAACGTGGTGCGGCCCCGCATGACCTGTTTCAGGGCCTCGTGGATCTCGTGCTCGACGCGTGCGTCCACCGCCGAGGTCGCGTCGTCCAGGACCAGCAGGCGCGGGTCGGTGAGGATCGCGCGGGCGAGGGCGACGCGCTGACGCTGGCCGCCGGAGAGGGTGAGGCCGTGCTCGCCGACCGTCGTGTCGTAGCCCTCGGGGAGTTCCTGGATGAACCGGTCGGCCTGGGCGGCGCGCGCGGCGGTGAGGATCTGCTCGTCGGTCGCGTCGGGGCGGCCGTAGGCGATGTTGTTGCGGACCGTGTCCGAGAAGAGGAAGGAGTCCTCGGGGACCAGGCCGATCGCGGCGCGCAGCGAGTCGAGGGTGAGTTCGCGGACGTCGTGGCCGCCGATGAGGACGGCGCCGTGGGTGACGTCGTAGAAGCGGGGCAGCAACAGCGAGACCGTGGATTTTCCGGAGCCGGAGGAGCCGACGACCGCGAGGGTCTCGCCGGGGCGGATCTCGAAGCTGAGGCCGTTCAGGACGGGGCGCTCGTGGTCGTAGCCGAAGGAGACGTCGTCGAACTCGACCGTGGCCGGGGCGTCGGCGGGGAGTTCCTTGGTGCCGTTCGTCATGGAGGGCTCGGTGTCGATGAGTTGCAGGACGCGTTCGGTGCTGGCGCGGGCCTGCTGGCCGACGGTGAGGACCATGGCCAACATGCGGACCGGGCCGACGAGTTGGGCGAGGTAGGTGGAGAACGCGACGAACGTGCCGAGGGTGATGTGGCCACGCACCGCGAGCCAGCCGCCCAGCGCCAGCATCGCGACCTGGCCGAGGGCGGGGACGGCCTGGAGGGCGGGGGTGTACTTGGCGTTCTGGCGGATCGTGCGGAGGCGGCCCGCGTACAGGCGGCGGCCGACCTCACGGAGTTTTCCGGTCTCCTGGTCCTCCTGGCCGAAGCCCTTCACGACGCGTACGCCGCTGACGGCGCCGTCGACGACTCCCGCCACGGCGGCGGCCTGGGCCTGCGCGTACCAGGTGGAGGGGTGCAGCTTGCTGCGGCTGCGCCGGGCGATGAAACCGAGGGCGGGGGCGACCGCCAGGGCTATCAGGGTCAGGGGGAGGGACAGCCAGGCCATGATCGCGAGGGAGATCACGAAGAGCAGGACGTTCCCGATGGTCATCGGGAGCATGAAGAGCAGGCCCTGGATCAGCTGGAGGTCGCTGGTCGCGCGGCCGACGACCTGGCCGGTGGACAGCTCGTCCTGGCGGCGGCCGTCGAGGCGGGTGATCGTCCCGTACATCTCGGTGCGGAGGTCGTGCTGGACGTCCAGGGCGAGGCGGCCGCCGTAGTAGCGGCGGACGTAGGTCGAGACGTAGACGAGGAGGGCGGCGACGATCAGGGCGGCGGCCCAGGGGGCCATGGAGCGGGTGTGGCCGGTGATCACGTCGTCGATGATCACCTTGGTGACCAGGGGGACGAGGGCGGTGACCGCCATGCCGGCGAGGGACGCGCCGAGGGCGAGTATGACGTCCTTGGGGTAGCGCCAGGCGTATGCGGCGAGCCTTCTTGCCCAGCCCTGCGGCTGCCCCGGTGTCTCCCCCTGTTTCGCTGCCACGCGGTGCCTTCCGTTCGCCCCTGATCTGCTGGTCTTCCGGAAGGCACCAACGCGGAATGGAGCGGATTTCATCCCTCCGCAACATTGCGCTTCGCGCGGGGGTCGTTTTTCGAGTGCAGGTCCGCTGTGGCTGGTCGCGCCCACGCGGCGGAGCCGCACATTGATACAGCCCCATGCCCCTAAAAGACTAAAAGGCGGGGGTTGCTCGTACCCGGAGATAGTAGAAGCGGGTCGTCTGGGCCGTGTTCTGGTTGTCGTCGCTCACCAGCAACACCTTGTAGCGGCCCTTCTCCTTCCCCGTGATCACCATGCCCTCGATGTTGTCGAGGAGGGGGTTCGGCTGGGGCTGCTTCGCTGTCGCGCCCAGGGTCGGGCAGTCGGCGATGTCGGCCAGCAGGGTTTTTTTGATCAGGTGGACTCCGGGCTGGCCGGTGAGGGTGTCGATGCCGCTGGTGTCCGTCGCGTGGCGGGGGTCGCCCAGGTAGAGGCGGACGGTGTTGCCGACGCCGCTGGTGAAGCCGCGTTCCAGGACGAGGAGGCGGCCGTCGGGCAGGGCCTGTACCTCGGGGACGCCGAGGAAGGAGGCGTCGGGCTTGTACGCGTACTGCGCGGCGAGCTTGAAGTGGTCGCCCTTGGTCCGGGTCCAGGTCTGGAAGCGGACGGCCCCCGAGGTCTCCCCGGCGATCGGGTACTCCATCGACGCGAGGAGGGTGTGGCCGCCGGGCAGGAGGGTCAGGCCCTCGAAGGTCTGGTTGGAGACGGCCCGCCCGGCCGGGGCGACCAACAGCGAGGACGGGACCGGGAGGCGGTCGAGGATCTTGCCGTCGCGGGAGTAGCGGCGGATCGACGGCTCGGTCTCGGAGGTGATCAGGCGGGTGCCGTCGCGGTCGATGGCCAGGCCCTCGGAGTCGAGGTCGGCGCCGTTCTCGTCGGCGAGGTGGACGGCGCGCTTCGGCTGGAGCGTCTTCGCGTTCAGATCGAACAGCGAGGAACGGTCCTCCAGGGCTGCGATCGAGCCGTCCTTGTCGACGGCGAGCGCGGAGAAGTTGCCGACGAAGGTGCCGTCGTACGTCGTCTTGTCGAGCGCGTCGGAGAAGCGGTCGATCGAGACGGAGGACGAACAGGGGTTACTGGTACGGGAGTTGCTGGCGTTCGCGGGCCCGGCGGCGGCGGTGAGGCAGGTGGCCGCCGCCAGGCCGGCGGTCGCGGTCGCGAGTACGGTTCTCAGGCGCATGGGCGTCACCGTAGGACGGGTGGATGACGTGCGGGAGACCGCGTAGTAAAGCGTTTCCCCAGGACAGGACCTACGCGAGGTCCTTGTGGATCGCCTTCGCGACGCCTTGGATCGTGGTGATGCCGTAGCTCATCGTGCTGTTGTCCTGGGTGAGCACGGACATCATGTAGTCGTGGCCGCCGCCGTTGAAGGTGCCCAGGCTGTGGACGCGCCAGCCGTGCGTGGAGCGCTGGAGCCAGCCGTTCTTGACGTGCACGGTGACACCGGAGGGGGCGCCGGACGGGGTGCCCCAGCGCTGGCTGGAGATGACCTGGTTCATCAACTTCAGGATGTACGCACGGGAGTTGTCGCTCAGCACCGTGTTCTTGGCGGTGACCAGCTTGAGCAGCTTCTGCTCGTCGGTCACGGTCTCCTGGGTCAGGCCCCAGTAGTTGTTCGCGCCCGGCTTGGTCTGGGTCATGCCGGCGGCGGACAGGAAGCCCTTGATCTTCGTCGGGCCCAGCTGCTTCCACAGGGTGGAGGTCGCGTCGTTGTCCGACTTGGTGATCATGGCCTTGGTGAGCGTCGTCTCGCGCGACGTCAGCAGGCGGTTGTGCTTCTTCGCGTCCCACAGCAGCGTGGCGAGGACGGTGACCTTGACGGTGCTGGCGGAGTCGTAGGCGCTCGTCGCCCGCAGGGTGCAGGTGGTCTTGGTGGTGCGGTCGTAGAGGCCGACGGCGACGGTTCCCTTACGGGTCGCGAGGGCCGCGGTGATGTCCTTCTTCAGCTTGGCGGCGAGGCCCGCCTTGGCCGACGTACAGCTGACCGTCGGGGTGGCCGCGGCAGCGGGCGTCGCGGCGGCCAGCACGGGTATGAGGACGCCGGCGCCCACGCCGACGGCCACCGCTCTGGCTCGGCGGGGTGTCCAAAGAGACTGAGTCATGCATGAGTTGACTCACAGGAAGGCGTGAAAGGTTGTACGGGTTGGGGAACGGTTGTACGACGCGTTACCCGCCCCTTTGCGAATTCACAGCCGGTGGCAAGGTTCGGCACAGCAGGCACCCACCCTGCTTTCGCACGATGCCTGGGTGACATCTGCCACCGATCCACACCCCCACACCGAACCCGCGTCCGCCGACTGGCCGCCGCCGGCCCCACCCGCCGACGCGCCGCCCGAGAAGGCGCCCCGCTGGTCGCTGCCCGCGCTGATCGCCATCATGGTCCTGGCCGCGGTGCTGTACTCCTGGAACCTCTCCGGCTCCAGCCTCAACAGCTTCTACAGCAGCGCGATCTACAGCGGCACCCAGAACTGGAAGGCCTGGTTCTTCGGCTCGCTGGACGCGGGCAACTTCCTCACGGTCGACAAGCCGCCCTTCTCCCTGATGGTGATGGGCCTGTCGTGCCGGATCTTCGGCTTCGGCACCTGGCAGATGATGCTGCCGGAGGTCGCCGCCGCGCTCGGCACGATCTGGATCCTCCACTCCTCCGTGAAGCGGTACTTCGGGCACGTGGCCGCGGCGATCGCCGCACTGGTCCTCGCCCTGACGCCGATCACGGTCGCCATCAACCGCGACAACAACCCCGACACCCTGCTCGTCCTCCTGATGGTGGCGGGCGCGGCCCTCGGCCTGCGCTCCGTACGCACCGAGAAGCTGCTGCCGCTGATCGGCTCCGCGGTCTGCTTCGGCTTCGCCTTCAACACCAAGCTCCTCCAGGGCTACATCGCCCTGCCCGCCGTCTTCGCCGTGTACCTGTTCGCATCGAAGCTCGGCTGGAAGAAGAAGATCGTCCAACTGTCCCTGGCCACGGTCGCGTTGGCCGTCTCCAGCTTCTGGTGGGCCACGGTCGTCTCCCTCGTCCCGGCCTCGGACCGCCCGTACATCGGCGGCTCGACCGACGGCACCGCCTGGGACCTGATCATGGGCTACGACGGCTTCGGCCGCGTGTTCGGCGGCGAGGGCAACGGCGGCGGGGGCGGGGGTGGCGGCGGCGGTACGTTCGCCGGCACCGCGGGCATCGGCCGTATGTTCAACGACATCCTCGGCGGCCAGATCTCCTGGCTGCTCCCCTTCTCCGCCATCGCCCTGATCGCCGGCCTTGCCCTGGTCGGCCGCGCCCCGCGCACCGACCCGACGCGCGCCGCGCTGGTCCTGTGGGGCGGCTGGACCCTGCTGCACTACGTCACGTTCAGCATGGCCCAGGGCACGATGCACCCGTACTACACGACCGCGCTCGCCCCGGGCATCGCGGCCCTGTGCGGTGGCGGCGGCGTCATGCTGTGGCGCGCCTTCCGCGGCGGCGACGCGCGCTGGTCCTGGGTCCTGCCGGCCGGTCTCGCGGTCACGGCGGTCTGGGCGATCGTGGTGCTGCGCCGGGCCTCCGGCTGGAACACCTGGCTGTGGCCGACGGTCGGCGTCCTCATGGTCCTCGCGATCGTGGGCCTGTTCGTCTTCCGCTCGGGCTCCGGCAACCGGGCCCGGCTGCTGACCGCGTCCGTCGTGGCGGCGATCATCGCGGCGCTGGCCGGTCCGACGGCGTACGCCGTGTCCCCGGCGGCCTCCAGCACCACCGGCGGCATGGGCGGCACCAACCCGACGGCCGGCCCGTCGACCGGCGGCGGCATGGGCGGCCCCGGTGGGGGCGGCGGCCGTGGCGGCTTCGGCGGCAACCGCAGCGGCGAGATGCCCGGCGGCACCCAGCAGGGTGGCGGCCAGGCGAGCGGCGAGGCGCCCGGTGGGATGACCCCGGGTGGCGGCGGCACGGGTGAGGTACCGCAGGGCGGTGGCGCGCCGAGCGGGGCGCCGACCGGCGGCACCGGTGGCACGACCGGTGGTCAACAGGGCGGTACCACCGGGGAGTTCCCCGGCGGCGGTACGGCTCCCGGCGGCACGGGCACCGGAACCGGCAGCGGTACGACCCCGGGTGGCGGCACCGGCGGTACGCGCGGCGGCTTCGGCGGCGGCGGTATGGGCGGCGGGGGCGGCATGGGCGGCACCACGTCCAGCGCGCTCGTCTCGTACCTGGAGAAGCACCAGGACGGCGCCAAGTGGCTGCTCGCGGTGTCCAATTCGCAGAGCGCGGGCCAGCTGATCCTCAGCACCCACAAGCCCGTCATCTCCATGTGGGGCTTCACCGGCTCCGACAAGGCGATGACCCTCGCCAAGCTCAAGGAGCTGGTGAAGAAGGGCGAGTTGCACTACATCCAGCTCGGTGGCGGCGGTATGGGCGGCAACAGCAGCCTGAACACCGAGATCACCTCATGGGTGCAGAAGAACGCGACGGCGGTGAAGGAGAGCGCGTACGACAAGAGCGCGTCGACGGAGAAGAGTTCGAGTTCTTCGACCTCCACGACCGGCACCTCGACGACCAGCACGTCGACGATCTACCGGCTGGACCCGTCGGACGTGAAGTGACACCGACGTAGGTGACACCGACGTAGGTGACACCGACGTAGCTGAACGGTCAACGGCCCCCAACCTCACGGTCGGGGGCCGTTTTGGTACGTCAACTCGCGTAGACACGAGGCAAATTGTCGCGTCCGGTCACCTGATCGACACGTCTCGTTTATTTACAGGACCGCATGTGCATGTCACGCTCCCGATTGCCGCCCCATTCAACCCGCGTAGATGGGACACTCTTTATGCTTGGGACACGGATCCACCGCTGGAAATCGTTGGCGTTGACGACCGCCGCCGTCCTGGTCGGCCTCACCGTGCCGACCCTGACCGCGACCCCGGCGTCGGCCACGACCACGGCGTACGACGCGACGTACTACAAGAACGCGGTCGGCAAGACGGGCACCAGCCTCAAGTCCTCGCTGCACACGATCATCAGCAGCCAGACGAAGATCTCGTACTCCGCGGTCTGGGACGCGCTGAAGGCCACCGACCAGGACCCGAACAACAGCAGCAACGTGATCCTGCTGTACAGCGGTGTCTCCCGCGCCAAGTCCCTCAACGGCGGCGACGTCGGCGACTGGAACCGCGAGCACACCTGGGCCAAGTCCCACGGCGACTTCGGCGAGGTGACCGGTCCCGGCACCGACCTGCACCACCTGCGTCCCGCGGACGTCCAGGTCAACAGCATCCGCGGCAACCTGGACTTCGACAACGGCGGCAGCGCGGTCACCAACGGCGGCGGCAGCACCGTCGACTCCGACTCCTTCGCGCCCCGCGCGGCGGACCGGGGCGACGTGGCCCGCATGATCCTCTACATGGCCGTGCGCTACGAGGGCGACGACGGCTTCGCCGACCTGGAGCCCAACGAGAAGGTGGGCAACGGCAGCAACCCCTACATGGGCAAGCTCTCCGTCCTCAAGGCGTGGAACGAGGCGGACCCGCCGAGCGCCTTCGAGGAGAAGCGCAACGAGGTCATCTACAGCACGTACCAGCACAACCGGAACCCGTTCATCGACCACCCGGAGTGGGTCGAGGCGATCTGGTAGGCAGCAGTGCCGGGTCGGGTTCCTCGCCGGTTGCGGGGAGCCCGATCGGCGAGCCGGCTGTCGTCGGCCGACGATGCGGACCGCTACCTCACTCTTCGCGGTAGCGGGTGAACACGTTCCGCTGCTCGTCCTGCCAACTCCAGTCGGCCGGCCGGGAAAAAGGAGAGTCTCGGGCAAGGACGGAGAACTGACCGGACGGCTCCCGACTGGCCTTGTTCACGACGATCGCCGAGAGCATCGGAGCCCGTCCGTCCTCATTGTCGTGGCGGCAGACGTCCTTGAGCAGGTAGGTCATGATCCCGCGGTGCGGCGGGACGGACTCGAAGCCCCGCGTCGCCAGCTCAGCACTCAGGCCTCCGTACGTGATCGTCTCCGCCTGCCGGGCCCGCTCCCTCAAGATCTCCACGGCCGCTTCGACAGCTGCCGAATACTCCGGGTCGTTGACCCTCACTGGCCCTCCCCCATCGCGCACCACACCCAACGCTTGACCCGGCATCGTATCGACCGACGAACGTCAACGGCCCCTCGGACGCACATACTTGGCAAGACCCCGGCAAACCCCAGGGGTTGTGGGAATGTCCGTCCTTGTTTCCGTACCGTTCCGGGGAAAGGCCGTCTGAAGGTCGAGGCCTCCATGACCACTCAACCGCCGGCCATGAGTATGACGATGACCGCTACGGCCCACCAGGGTGGGAACGGCCGGCTGGAGATCCTGTTCGTCGACAAGCTGGCTCACAGCCGCGCCGGCCGTATGGGGACGCGGCGGAGTGGACAACCAGTCCTACGGCATACTGCCAAGTCAGTTGCAGGCAAGCCCAGTTGCGCAGTCCACGCTGCTGACCGGGTCCAAGGGCCCGCGGCTGATCGGGACCGAGACGGTCGACGGCGCCAAGACCACGCACTACAAGGCGACGGTCAACAGCAAGGGCCTGACCGAAGGGAGCCTCGATCAGTTCATACAACTGGAGGTCTCCGACCCGCTCACCATGGACCTGTGGACAGACGGCGACGGCCGCACCAAACAGTTCCGTATGCGGGCCCAGCACAATAGCGACACCTGGCCGGCGCGCGCCACGCTCACACTCAGCCCTCGAAGTCGTACTCCAAGATGTACGACGCCGCGTCCAGCACCATGTCGTTCACCTCGACCGGAACTCCCGCCGCGTCGAAGGCGGTTCGGACGACGAGCACCACCGGCACACCGGACGAGAGGGCGAGCCGGTCGGCCTCGTCCACGCTCGGCATCCGGGAGCGGACCTCCTCACGGAAGCGGACGGGCCTACGGCCGAGTTCCTCAAGCCTGGCGTACATGCCGCCGGGGCCGGTGTCCGGCTGTGCGATCCGCGTGCCGGCGACCAGTTCGGCCGAGAGGTACGAGGTGGCCAGAAGCACCGGCTTGCCGTCGAGAACGTACCGACGGCGGCGCACGCAGACCCGCGCCCCTTCGTCACTCAGGCCCAGCACACCCGCGATCGCAGGCGGCGCGTCCTCCTCACCCACCTCGACCGAGTCGACGACGAGTTCGCGGTCCCCGGCATCGGTCGCCCAGATGGAACGCCCCTCGCCCCACTGCGCGTGCGCGAGGCGTTCGAGCCCGCGCCGCCGGATCGGCTTGAAGTCCCGGACGAACACACCGGCGCCCTTGCGCGCTTCCGCGATGCCCTCCGTCTGCAGAACACCGAGTGCCTGCCGGGCCGTCATCCGCGCCACACCATGCTCGGCCATGAGGTCGTTCTCGCCGGGAAGCCGCTCACCGGGCCCGTACTCGCCGGCCTCGACGGCCGCCCGCAGCCGCGCCGCGATGCGCTGGTACTTCGGCTGACGTCCCGCGTCCCCACCGCTCATCCTGGCCTCTCCTCCGGTCATCTCTAGACATCCTAGGCACCAGGCGCCACACCCTGACAGCCGACCATCGATCCCCGGCGAGCAACTTCGCACATCTCTAGAGATCTATTGACGCACCCATGGATGGGCCGCTTCACTGGACGCAGCTCACATCTCTAGAGATCCGAGCCCGTTCGCTGCCTGCCGTGGAGGTCTTCATGTCAGCCCACACCGCGCCCACACAACCCGCAAGCCCCGACATGCGGGAGGCCCAGTGGCAACTTCCGCACAACCCGCGCAGCGCAAAACACGCTCGCGCACTGCTCCGCCTACAGCTCACGGACTGGAAGATCACCGGCGAAGTCGCCGACACCGCCGAGCTGTTGCTCTCGGAGCTGGTCACCAACTCCATCCGGCACGCACGGACTCCGCCCGGACGCGAGATCGGCGTGCGTTTCGCCACGTACGACGGACGACTGCGCGTGGAGGTCGCCGACGCGAGCAACCGCCGACCCCAGCCCCAGGAAGCGGCCCCCGAGGACGAAAGGGGTCGGGGACTCACCCTCGTGCGGGCCTTGGCGGAACGCTGGGGATGCTGTCCCCGCCTGCACGGCATCGGAAAGGCGACATGGGCGGAGCTGTCGCTGCCACGATGAACGCGAGCAACGCAGCGGTACGGCCGATAGCGTCGAGATCGCCGCACATCGCATCCAACGCCGCACATGAGGAGATCCCCGTGGCCGACGCCTCCGTTCCCCCGCCGGACCGACCGGCCACGCCGGACGACGCCGTCACGGTGACGCTCACCTACACCGGTGACCAGGCCGAAGTGCTGCGCACACTCGCCCTCTTGGAGGGACGTACGCCCGAGGAAGTGGCGTTGGACCACATCGCGCGTGGCGTCCCGCTGTCCTTCTCCTCTCCTTTGGGGGAGGACTCGGAGGCGATGGCCGTTCTGGCGCGGGCCATGTTCGACGGGCCTTCCGACTTGGCCACTCGATCCGGTGAGGACCTGTTCGAGGAAGGTGGCCGTTGAAGCGGCATCTGTTCGGCGTCGCGGACACATCAGTCCTCCTCGCTGTCTACAACCGGAAGGACGCCCATCATGAGTCATCCGTACAAGCTCTCTCCCTCGTCGACCGACTCGTGGTGTCACCGATGGTCCTGGCCGAGTTGGACTACCACCTGACGACGAAGATCAGTGGCAAGGCGGCAGCGGACGCTCTGGCCAGCATGCGTGCCTGGGCAAGCACGGATCGGCTCACGCTCGCCACGGTGGGCTGGCCGCTCCTGAGCGAGGCCGAGCGTCTGATGCGTACGTACGCGGACCAGGACGCCATCGGCATGACCGACGCAGTCAACGCCGTTCTGGCTTGGGCGTTGCCGCATCCGGTTGTCCTCGCCCTCGACCATCACTACCGGGATGTCATCGCGCCCAGGACTACGGCCGAAGTTCCGCTGCACGTGCTCCCAGCAGTCGAATAGCGCGCTCTCCGCGCAGCCGTCCCGCCATCACATGCGCCCCCATCGTCGCCACAGCCGCGAGCGCCGCACCCGTTGCCACACCACACGGTCGCGCGGGACGCAACACACCGGCCCGCGGCAGCCGCCCCCGGGCCCACAGCGTGAAGGGGATGACCACGAGGGACGAGGTGACCACCCCGGGTGTGTATCTCCGGACGGCGACGGCCTGCCCCAGATGCACCAGGGCGTGCAGCACGAACCCGTTGAGGGCCGCTTGGTAGAAGCCGGAACGTCCACCCGTACGGTGCCCGTCGGCGGCCGCACTCGCGGCCACCACGCCCATCACACCGACGGCCGTGGCGAACTCCCGCCCGTCGATGGACTCCAGCCGCCGCCACACCCGTTCCGGCACGCGCGGATACCGCTGCCGCAGCCCGGGCACGCGGCCTCGGGCCCAGCCCGGCAGCGCGGCCGCCTCCTCCAGGTCGTGCACCGCCCACGCGGCCAACAGCCCGAAGGTCACGCCGACTTCGACCGCCCGGCCGCCCTCGCCCACCTCGTGTCCACCCATGGGGGGAAGTCTGTCAGCGCGTGCGGCGGCGGCACCGGCGAACGTTCGGCCGTTCGGCCGTTAGGTGGAAACCGGAGTCCTGGCAGTGCTCGTGCGCGGACGGCGACGGTCGGGACGGCATCGTGGCTCCCGTCCCGGCCCACCCCTCGCCCAGGAGGACTTCATGCTCGGCACCGACTTCATCACCGGATCGCCCAACTGGCTCGACCTCGGCAGCCCCGACACCGACGCGGCCGCCGCGTTCTACGGCGCCGTCCTCGACTGGCGGTTCGTCTCCGCCGGTCCTGACACGGGCGGATACGGCTTCTTCCAGGTGGACGGGAAGACCGTCGCCGCCCTCGGACCACTCACCGAGGAAGGGGCGAACTCCGCCTGGATGATCCACTTCAAGACCGACGACATCACGGCCACCGTCCAGGCCGTCACGGACGGCGGCGGAACCGTCCGCCTGGAGCCCGTGGACGTCATGGGCGAGGGCATGCTGGCCCAGGCCACCGACCCGCAGGGCGCGCAGTTCGCGCTCTGGCAGCCCGGCAGGACCGCGGGCCTGGAGCTCACCTCCGCCCCGAACACCCTGCTCTGGGCGGAACTGCACGCCCCCGACCCGGAGGCGGACATCGCCTTCTACCAGGGCCTGTTCTCCTGGCGCAGCCAGGAGATGCCGGCACCCGGCATGACGTACCGGGTGCTGAGCACCAGCGCCGGGGACCAGCAGGACGCCTCCTTCGGCGGGGTCGCACCGCTGGGCGACGGCGCGGGCGAACTCCCGCGCTGGGTACCGTACTTCCACTCGACGGACGTCGACGCCACGATCGACGCGGCGCGGTCCAACGGCGGTTCCGTACTCATGCCGGCGACGGATGTGCCCGAGGTCGGCCGGATGGCCTGGCTCGGGGACCCGTTCGGCGCGGTGTTCGCGCTGCTGAAGCCGGATCCGCGGATGTGAGGCCAGGGGGTGCGCCGCGAAAGTGTGACACTCTGCAGCGAAGTGTCACACTTTCGCAGAGAGGGTCCCGTCACCCCAGGTGCGTAGCCGCGAACATCCGCAGCACGGCAGGGAGTACGACCACCGAAGGCCCGGGCGCCGCAAGAGACTTCGCGAGGTCCTCCTCCAGCGCCTCCGGTGAGGTCCGCACCCCCCGCACCCCGAACGACTCCGCCAACGCCACGTAATCCGGGCGGGTCAGCTCCGTCGCCGTCGCCTCCCCGAACGTGTCCGTCATGTACTCGCGGAGGATGCCGTAGCCGCCGTCGTCGACGATGAGCCAGGTGACGTTCAGGTCGTACTGCTTGGCCGTGGCCAACTCCGCGATGGAGTACAGCGCGCCGCCGTCCCCCGACACCGCCAGCACCGGACGCGTCGGGTCCGCGGCGGCCGCGCCGAGCGCCGCGGGGAAGCCGTAGCCGAGGCCGCCGGCGCCCTGGGCGGAGTGGAGGTGGTTGGGGCCCTTCGCATCGAAGGCCGACCAGGCCCAGTACGCGAGGATCGTCATGTCCCAGAAAGAGGGGGAGTTGGCCGGTAGGGCCCTGCGGACGGACTCCAACACGCCCTGTTCCAGGGTCAGTTCCTGTGCGGCGATCCGCTCCCGCACGCGGCCGAGCAGCTCGGCCACCCGCCCCTCCGCCGTCGGATCCGCCCGCTCCGTCACCGTCTCCAGCAGCGCCTGCAACCCGTGCCACGCGTCCGCGTGGATGCCCAGCGCCGGGTGGTTCGACTCCAACTTGCCGAGGTCCGCCTCGATTTGGATGACCCGGCCTCGCGGTTTGAACGTGTGGTAGTTCGAGGAGAGTTCGCCGAGGCCCGAGCCCACCACCAGTACTACGTCCGCGTCCTCCAGGAAGTCCGTCGTATGGCGGTCCTCCAGCCAGGACTGGAGGGACAAGGGGTGCGTCCACGGGAACGCGCCCTTGCCGCCCGGCGTCGTCACCACCGGGGCCCGGAGTTTCTCCGCGAGCTGCCGCAGCTTCTTCGACGCGTCCGAACGGACCACTCCCCCGCCCGCGATGATCGCCGGGCGGGCCGCGCGCGACAGCAAGTCGGCTGCCACGGCGGTCAGTTCGGGGCGTGGCAGGACGTCCTCCGGTGTCGCGTCCACCGCCGTCACCACCGGGAGGAGGGTCGGAGCCAGCAGCACGTCCTGGGGGATCTCCACCCACACCGGGCCGTGCGGAGCCGTGAGCGCCGACTTCCATGCCTCCGCGATCGCGGACGGGATCTGTGACTGGGCGCGGACCGTGTGGACGGACTTCACCACACCCCTGAACGAGGCCGACTGGTCGGGCAGTTCATGCAAATACCCATGCCTGCCACCGCCCAGGCCCGCCGTCGGGATCTGGCTGCTGATCGCCAGGACGGGAGCCGAGGCCGCCCTCGCCTCCTGGAGCGCCGCCAGCGACGTCAGCGCGCCCGGGCCCGTGGACAGCAGCAGCGGTGCCGCCTCGCCCGTGATCCGGCCGTACGCGTCCGCCGCGAACCCGGCGTTGTTCTCCACCCGTAGGCCGATGTAGCGCAGGTCGGAACGGCGCAGCGCGTCGAACATGCCGAGCGCGTGCTGGCCCGGCAGGCCGAACACCGTCGTTGCGCCGAGGCCCGCCAGGGTCTCCACGACCAGGTCACCGCCGTTGCGGCCGGGGGGAGGATTCAGCGCGGCCTCCGTCTGAGCCGCCGTCGGGCGGAGTTCCAGGTCGTGGTCGTGGGTCACTTCGAACGAGCCTCGGCAATCTGACGGGACATGATCGTGATCAGGTCGTACGCGGTGTGCGACGCGGCCACCGACGTGATCTCGGCGTGGTCGTACGCCGGTGCCACCTCGACGACGTCCGCCGACACCAGGTTGCAGGATGCCAGGCCGCGCAGGATCTCCAGAAGTTCGCGGGAGGTCAGGCCGCCGGCCTCGGGTGTGCCGGTGCCGGGCGCGTGGGCCGGGTCGAGGCAGTCGATGTCGATCGAGATGTAGAGGGGGCGGTCGCCGATGCGCTGGCGCAGCTGGTCGGCGACCTCGTCGGCGCCCCGGCGGTAGACGTCCGCCGACGTGACGATGCCGAAGCCCATCTTCTCGTCGTCCTTGAGGTCCTGCTTGCCGTACAGCGGACCGCGGATACCGACGTGCGAGAGCGCCTCCGTGTCGAGGATGCCCTCCTCGACGGCCCTGCGGAACGGCGTCCCGTGCGTGTACTCGGCCCCGAAGTACGTGTCCCAGGTGTCGAGATGGGCGTCGAAGTGCAGCAGCGCCACCGGGCCGTGCTTCTTCGCCACGGACCTCAACAGCGGTAGCGCGATGGTGTGGTCGCCGCCCAGGGTCATCAACCGCGCGCCGGTGTCCAGGAGTTGGTCCGCCGCGGCCTCGATGGTCTCGACGGCCTCGTTGATGTTGAACGGGTTCGCCGCGATGTCACCGGCGTCCGCGACCTGCGCCAGCGCGAACGGGGACGCGTCCTGCGCCGGGTTGTACGGCCGCAGCAGCCGGGACGCCTCGCGGATCGCGTTGCCGCCGAAGCGCGCGCCCGGCCGGTACGAGACACCGGCGTCGAAGGGCACCCCGACCACGGCGACATCGGCGGTGCCGACCTCGTCCAGGCGCGGCAGCCGCGCGTAGGTCGCCGGTCCGGCGTACCGCGGGGTGCGGGAGGAGTCGACCGGGCCGCGGGGCGTCTCGTTGCTGGTCATGGGCGCTGCCTTCTTTCCTACGCTTCGTCGCGTATGGGATGTTCCCTGTGGTTTTGTACGCCTGACTACGATTTTACTGGTGGGCGGCGACCGGTTCGGACGTGCGTTCGGGTGCACCGCGCCCCGCGAGCCGGTCCCGCCACGCGACGAGTACGGCCGCGTCGGTCGCCGGCGTGGCGAGGGAGACGGTCACATAGGCGGCCAGAGACAGCAACAGGCCGTAGTACACAGGCTCGTTGGCGAGGATGCCGTAGGCCGCCATCAGGCCTACGACCGCGAGGCCGCCGACGATCACCGAGGCGAGCGCGCCCTGTGCGGTGCCGCGCTTCCACAGCAGGCCGCCGAGGATGGGGACGAGGAGGCCGCCGACGAGGAGGTTGTAGGCGACCGTCAGCGCCTCGACCACGTTGTTCAGCGCGATCGCCGTGACGATCACCGCTACACCCATGACGAGGATGAAGACGCGGTTGCCCCGTACTTCGTCGTGCTCCTCACCCTCTTCCCGCCGTACGGCGCCCCGCAGCCGCGACCAGATGTCGTTGTTGGCGACCGTGGCGCAGGCGATCAGCGCGCCCGACGACGTCGACATCACGGCGGCCAGGGCGGCCGCGAGCACCAACCCCCGTACCCCGACCGGGAGTTCGTCCTTGACGATGGTCGCGAAGGCGTCGTCGGGGCTGCCGAGGTTCGGGTAGAGGACCTTGGCCGCCGTGCCGATGACGGCACCCGCGACGGCGTAGACGAGGCAGTACGTGCCCGCGACCGTGCCGCCCCACTTGGCGGTCCTGTCGCTGCCCGCCGTGAACACGCGCTGCCAGATGTCCTGGCCGATGAGCATGCCGAACGTGTAGATCAGGACGTAGGTGAAGATCGTCTCGCCGCCGATGCCCAGCGGGTCGAAGTACTCGGTGGGCAGCTTCGCCTTCATCTCGCTGAAGCCGCCGGCCTTGACGACCGCGATCGGCAGGAGCAGGAGCAGCACGCCGATCGTCTTCACCACGAACTGCACCATGTCGGTGAGGGTGATGGACCACATGCCGCCGAGCGTGGAGTACGCGACGACGATCGAGCCGCCGAGGACGATCGCGAGGGTGCGGTTCATGTCGAAGAGGACGTCGAAGATCGTGGCGTAGGCGATGGTCGAGGTGACCGCCAGCATCAAGGTGTACGCCCACATGACGATGCCGGAGATGACCCCCGCGCGGCCGCCGTACCTGAGGTCGAGCATCTCCGACACCGTGTACACCTTGAGGCGGGCGATGCGGGCGGAGAAGAAGACGGAGAGGGCGAGCAGGCCGAGGCCGATGGTGAAGACCATCCAGGCGCCGGACAGGCCGTACCGGTAGCCGAGGCCGACTCCGCCGATGGTGGACGCGCCGCCGAGGACGATCGCGGCCATGGTGCCGGAGTACATGACGGGGCCCAGGCGGCGGCCCGCGACCAGGAAGTCGCTCTTGGACTTGGCGCGGCGCATGCCCCACCAGCCCATGGCCAGCATGCCGGCCAGGTAGACGACGATGACGGTGTAGTCGACGGCCATGTGGGGGCCTCCTTCGCGCACTGTCGGGGTCTTGGGGGGGGCTTGCGCCGCGACTGACCCTAGGTGGCCGGAAAGCGGCTGCGAAGTGTACGTTTCATCCATCCGAGCCCGAGGCGATGGAGGAAACATCCACCATGCCGGACCTCACGGTTCCGCCCACACCGCCCACACCGCCCGTGCTTCTCGCCGCCCTCCTGGCCCGCGAGGATCTGGGGCTGCGGCAGATCGCCGGGCCGTCCGACCCCGACACCGCGATCCACTGGGCGCACGTCTCGGAGATGCCGGACCCGTATCCGTACCTGCTGGGCGGCGAACTGCTCCTCACCGCGGGGGTCCACATCCCGGACGCGGCCGGCTCGGGCACGTACTTCGACGACTACGTGGCCCGGATCGTCGAGGCGGGTGGTGTGGCCCTCGGCTTCGGCGTCGCACCGGTCCACGACACCGTGCCGCGCGCCCTGGTCGCGGCCTGCGACCACTACGACCTCCCCCTACTGGAAGTCCCGCCGCCCACCCCGTTCTCCCGCGTCGCCCGCGCGGTCTGGCAACTGATGGCCCAGGCCCGCCTCGCCGAACTCCGCCGCGTCACCGAGGCCCAACAGAGCCTCGCCGCGGCGGCCTCCCGCCCCGATCCGGTCCCTTCGGTGCTACGGCAACTCGCCCAGCGGGTCGGCGGACGTGCCGTGCTCTACGGCCCGGACGGCACGGAGGTCGCGGCGGCGGGGCGGGGAGCGTCGGGGACGGAGGCGCGGGAGGCGTTGGCGGGGCTCGCGCGGGTCGTGCGTCCCACCGAAAGCCCCTCCCCTACGGCAAGTCCCTCCTCTACGGCCCCTACCCCCACCCCGGCCGACAGCACAACCCCGAACCGCCCCGCCCCCACCTCCGCCACCGACACCGTCCCCGGCGCCCATCTCTCGACGTACGCCCTGGGTACCGGTCAGGGTTTCGTCCTGGGTGTCGCCGCCCCGCAACGCGCCCCCGGCGACCACACCATCGCCTCCGTCGCCGCCGTACTCCTCTCCCTCCTCACCGGCGAACACCAGAGCCGCACGGGGGCGGACCGTTCGTCGGCGCTCGTACGGCTGCTGCTCGGCGCCCCGCCGGAGGACGTCGCGTCGCTGCTCGGCGGGGACCGGTGGGTCGTCGTGCACGCGCTGCCCGACACCCCCGTCCCCGATCCCGTCGCCGCGTCCGCGCTGGCCGCCGCCCTCGGTTCCACGCTGCTCGACCTGGCGCCGGACGTCGTACGGGTACTCGTCCCCGCCGACCGCGAACCAGCCCCGCAACCCGGGTGGACCCTAGGGGTCAGCGCCGCCGTCACCCCCGAGGACTGGCCCGCCGCCGACACCCAGGCGTCCCGCGCCCTGGCCCGCGCCCGGGCGACCCGCACCCCGCTGGTCCGGCACGGTTCCGCCGGCCGCGCCGGTCTCGCCGGACTGCTCCCCCACGGCGAGGCCGAGGCGCACGCCCGTACCCTGCTCGCGCCGCTCGCCGCCCACCCCGCGCTGACCGAGACCCTGCGCACCTGGCTCTCCCTGCACGGGAGTTGGGACCGTACGGCGGTCGCCCTGGCCGTGCACCGCAACACCGTGCGGCAGCGGATCGCCCGGTGCGCGGCACTGCTGGAGACGAACCTGGACGATCCGGACGTACGGATGGAGCTGTGGTTCGGCCTGCGTCACCTGTGAACGGCCACGTGTGAGTGATCCACATCCCAGCGTGCGGGACGTCGGGCACGCGCACAGCGCTCTGCTTCACAATGGGAAGCATGCCGATACCCGGGACTCCCAGCCGCGCCGAGCTCGTCGATCACCTTGTGAAGACCCGTATCGCGGGCGACGTGGCCACGCCCCGCGAGAACAACCTCTCGCACTACCGCAAGCTCGCGAACGGCGACCGCCACTACTGGTTCGGCCTGGAGCTCGGCAGCCGTTGGACCGACGAGCAGGACGTGCTCGCGGTGATGGCGGAGCGGGTGGGTGTGAACGACGATCCCGAGTACCGCTACGGCCAGGACACCATCGACCCGGAGCTGACCGTCGAGGGTCTCGACCGGCTGGCTGCCCGGTTGCGCAAGGCGGCCGACGGGCGGCAGCGGGTGCTCTTCGCGACCGGTCACCCGGGTGGCCTGCTGGACGTTCACCATGCCACGGCCGCCGCCCTGCGCACGGCCGGCTGCGAGATCGTCGTGATCCCGGACGGGCTACAGACCGAGGAGGGGTACGTCATGCAGTTCGCGGACGTGGCCGTCCTGGAGCACGGCGCGACGCTGTGGCACACGCACTCCGGTGAGCCGATGAAGGCGATCCTCACCGCCCTGGAGCGCGAGGGCCGCCCGCTGCCGGACCTGGTCGTCGCCGACCACGGCTGGGCGGGCTACGCGGGGCGGCACGGCGTCGACTCCGTGGGCTACGCCGACTCGAACGACCCCGCGCTCTTCCTCGCCGAGTCCGAGGGCACCGTCCAGGTGGCGGTCCCGCTCGACGACCACGTCGTCAGCCCCAGGTACTACGACCCGATGACGGCGTATCTGCTCGCGGAAGCGGGACTCGGCTGAGGAGGATCGGGACCCAACTCGGGACTCGACTCGGGACTCAACTCCCCCGTCACGGCCAGGGGTTGAGCCCCTCCGCCCGGCGCTGCGCGTACCCCGGTGTCGGGTCCAGATAGACCCGGTTCACCGAGGGGAACGCCTCCCGCAGTCGCTGCTCGGCCTGTTCGCAGGCCCACTCGATCTGCGCGGCACTCGACCGGTCCCGGAAGTCGATCTTCGCGGCCACCAGCGCCTCGCGCGGGCCCTGCACGAGGGTCGTCAACTCCAGTACGGCCTCGATGTGTTCGACCCCGAGCAGCTCCTCGCGGATGCGGTCCCGCATGGCCTTGGGGAGGGGGCGTCCGATGAGGAGTTCGGCGTTGGAGCGGCCGAGCACCCAGGCGACGTAGAGCAGCAGGGCGCCGATGCACAGCGAGGCGATGCCGTCCCACACCCCCGAGCCCGTGAGCTGGCCGCCGAGCAGGCCGCCGGCCGCGAGGACCAGGCCGACCAGGGCGGCGGAGTCCTCAAGGACCACGGCCTTCACGGCGGTGTCGGGGGTGTAGCGGAGGTAGCGCTTGAAGCTGGCGTCGAAGCGGGCCGCCTCGCCGCGCGCCTGGCGTACGCCCGTCCGCAGGGAGTAGCCCTCCAGGAGGAAGGCGACGCCGAGCACGATGTACGAGATGAGCGGGTCGCCGAGGTCCTCGCCGGCGACGAGGGTGTGGATGCCGTCGTAGATCGAGAAGACCGCGCCGCCGACGAAGGTGGCGACGGCGGCGAGCATCGCCCAGATGTAGCGCTCGGGGCCGTAGCCGAGGGGGTGTTCCTCGTCGGCGGGTTTGCTGCTGCGTTTGAGGGCGGTGAGGAGGAGGAGTTCGGTGACGGTGTCGGCGACCGAGTGCGCGGCCTCCGAGAGCATCGCGCTGGAGCCGCTGATGACGCCGGCGACCGCCTTGGCGAGCGCGATGCCCAGGTTGGCGACGGCCGCGACGATCACCGTGACGGTGGACTCGCCGCCGCCGTCACCTTCCTCTGTTTCTGCCATGCCCTCAGTGTTCCCGAGGAACCCGGACCACGCCCTCCTGAATGACGGAGATGGCCAGTTGACCGTCCCGCGTGTAGATCCGCGCCTGCCCGAGCCCCCGCCCGCCGGACGCCGACGGCGACTCCTGGTCGTAGAGCAGCCACTCGTCCGCGCGGAACGGCCGGTGGAACCACATCGCGTGGTCGAGGGACGCCCCTACGACATCCCCTACGGCCCAGCCGCCCCGGCCGTGCGCGAGGAGCACGGAGTCGAGGAGGGTCATGTCGGAGACGTAGGTCGCGAGTACTACGTGGAGGAGCGGATCGTCGATGGGGCCTTCGAGTTTGCCGTTGGTGCGGAACCACACCTGGGAATGCGGTTCGCGCGGTGCGCCGAACCTGCCGTACGGCGGCTCCTCGACGTACCGCAGGTCGATGGCCTCGCGGGCCTCGATGAACTTCTCGACGACCTCGGGGGCGATGTGGTCGTAGCCGCGCAGCCGGTCCTGGGAGGTGGGCAGGGTGGCCGGGTCGGGGGCGGACGGCATGGGGGCCTGGTGTTCGAGGCCGTCCTCGTGGCGCTGGAAGGACGCGGAGAGGGCGAAGATCGGCTGGCCGTGCTGGACCGCGACGACGCGGCGCGCGGTGAAGGAACGGCCGTCGTTCATGCGCTCGACGGTGTAGACGATGGGCGCGCCGGGATCGCCGGGGCGCAGGAAGTACGCGTGGAGGGAGTGGGCGAGACGGTCGGCGGAGACCGTCCGGCCGGCGGCGACCAGCGCCTGGGCCGCCACCTGTCCGCCGAAGACGCGGGGTACGACGGCGGACTGGGACTGGCCGCGGAAGATGTTCTCCTCGATCTGCTCAAGGTCGAGCAGATCGAGGAGACCCTGAAGTGCCTTGCTCATGGCACCTTTTCTACTGGCCGGTAATTTCGGGGACCTTACAGGCCCATGTCCTTTGCGATGATCGTCTTCATGATCTCGCTGGTGCCGCCGTAGATGCGGTTGACGCGGTTGTCCGCGTACAGGCGGGCGATCGGGTACTCGTTCATGAAGCCGTAGCCGCCGTGCAGCTGGAGGCAGCGGTCGATCACGCGGTGGGCGACCTCGGTGGTGAACAGCTTGGCGCTGGCCGCCTCGGCGGGGGTCAGCTCACCGGCGTCCAGGGCCTCGGTCGCGCGGTCGACGACGGCCTCGGCGGCGTCCACCTCGGCCTGGCAGGCGGCCAGTTCGAACTTGGTGTTCTGGAACGCGGCGACGGGCTGGCCGAAGACCACGCGCTCCTGGACGTACTGCTTCGCGAACCGGACGGCGGCCTTGGCCTGCGCGTACGCCCCGAAGGCGATGCCCCAGCGCTCGGAGGCGAGATTGTGGCCGAGGTAGGAGAAGCCCTTGTTCTCCTCGCCGAGGAGGTCCTCGGCCGGGACCTTCACGTCGACGAACGCCAGCTCGGCGGTGTCGGAGGTCTTCAGGCCGAGCTTGTCCAGCTTGCGGCCGACCGAGTAGCCCTCGGCCTTGGTGTCCACCACGAAGAGGGAGATGCCGTGGCGGCGGTCCTCCTTGGTGGACGGGGAGGTGCGGGCGCAGACGATCATGCGGTCGGCGTGCACGCCACCGGTGATGAAGGTCTTGGCGCCGTTGAGGACGTAGTGCGTGCCGTCCTCGGAAAGCTTGGCGGTGGTCTTCATGCCCGCGAGGTCGGAGCCGGTGCCCGGCTCGGTCATCGCGATCGCCCACATCTCCTCGCCGGAGACGAACTTCGGCAGGAACTTCTTCTTCTGCTCGTCGTTGGCGAGCAGCTTGATGTAGGGCAGGCCGAGCAGCACGTGCACACCGGAGCCGCCGAAGGAGACACCCGCGCGCGCGGTCTCCTCGTAGAGGACGGCCTCGAACTTGTACGAGTCGATGCCCGCGCCGCCGTACTCCTCGTCCACGCGGATGCCGAAGACGCCGAGCTCGGCGAGCTTGTAGTAGAAGTCGCGCGGCGCCTGGCCGGCCGCGAACCACTCGTCGTAGACGGGGACGACCTCGGCCTCGATGAAGGCCCGGAGGGTCTCCCGGAACGCCTCGTGGTCCTCGTCAAACACCGTACGGCGCACCGCCGCCACCTCCAGCTAGCCCAGGGTCCATTTCTAAGCGCTTGCTCAGAGCATCACGGTACCGGCGAGTAGGGGGAGCGTCCAGCGGAACAGCCACGTAACGCTCGTCACGCCCCCGCCGCCCCCAACGCCCCCCTCGCCATCCGGTGCAGCAACTCCGCCGTAGCCCCCCGCCCCGGCAACGACCCCGGTCGCCCCAGATGCGGGGTCGAGTTCAGCAGTCCGAACACCGAGTGGACCGCCGACCGTGCGCTGGGTTCGGTCAGGTCCGGGTACACCTCCCGGACGACCTCGACCCACAACTCCACGTACTGGCGCTGGAGTTGGCGCACCAGTTTGCGGTCGCTGTCCCGGAGGCGGTCCAGCTCGCGGTCGTGGAGGGTGATCAGGGGGCGGTCGTCGAGGGCGAAGTCGATGTGGCCCTCGATGAGGGAGTCGAGGAGCGGCTCCGCGGAGGTCACGCCCTCCGCCTCCGCCAGGCGGCGCTTCGCGCCCGTGAGCAGCTGGCCGCTGATGCCGACCAGGAGCTCGGCGAGCATCGCGTCCTTGCCGGGGAAGTGGCGGTACAGGCCGGGCCCGCTGATACCGACGGCCGCGCCTATCTCGTCGACCCCGACGCCGTGGAAACCCCGCTCGGCGAAGAGCCGCGCGGCCTCCTTGAGGATCTGCTCGCGGCGGGTGGGGGCGTCGGTTCTCGTGGTCATGGAAGCAATTCTAGACAGGGAGGTTAGCGGTCGTTAACCTGAAGGAAATGGTTAACGCTCATTAACAGTCGAGAGCGGCCGATCGCTGTGCGAGGGGACCCACGGAATGCAAGAGGCACCGGAGCTGACGAGCGCGGCCGATCCCGCGTCGGAGGCGTGGCGGGCCAACGAGGCGGCGCACCGCGCGCTGGGCGAGGAACTGCGGCAGAAGCTCGCCGCGGCCCGGCTCGGCGGCGGTGAGCGGGCCCGGGACCGGCACACCGCGCGCGGCAAGCTGCTCCCCCGCGACCGCGTCGACACGCTGCTCGACCCCGGCTCGCCCTTCCTGGAGCTGGCCCCCCTCGCCGCCGACGGGATGTACGACGGGGCCGCCCCCGCCGCCGGTGTCATCGCCGGGATCGGGCGGGTGAGTGGGCGCGAATGCGTGATCGTCGCCAATGACGCCACGGTCAAGGGCGGGACCTACTACCCGATGACCGTGAAGAAGCATCTGCGCGCCCAGGAGATCGCCCTCGAAAACCGCCTCCCCTGTATCTACCTCGTCGACTCCGGGGGCGCGTTTTTGCCCATGCAGGACGAGGTGTTCCCGGACCGGGACCACTTCGGGCGGATCTTCTACAACCAGGCCCGGATGTCGGGGGCCGGGATTCCCCAGATCGCCGCCGTGCTCGGGTCGTGTACCGCCGGAGGCGCCTACGTCCCCGCCATGAGCGACGAAGCCGTCATCGTCCGTAACCAGGGGACGATCTTCCTCGGCGGACCGCCCCTCGTGAAGGCCGCCACCGGCGAGGTCGTCACCGCCGAGGAACTGGGCGGCGGCGACGTCCACGCACGCGTGTCGGGCGTCACCGACCACCTCGCGGAGGACGACGCGCACGCCCTGCGGATCGTCCGGAACATCGCCGCCACACTCCCCGCGCGCGGGTCGCTCCCCTGGGAGGTCACCGAGTCGGTGGAGCCCAAGGTCGACCCGTACGGGATCTACGGCGCCGTCCCCGTCGACTCCCGTACCCCCTACGACGTACGGGAGATCATCGCGCGCGTGGTCGACGGCTCCCGCTTCGCCGAGTTCAAGGCCGAGTTCGGGCAGACCCTGGTCACCGGCTTCGCCCGCGTCCACGGCCACCCCGTCGGCATCGTCGCCAACAACGGCATCCTGTTCTCCGAGTCCGCCCAGAAGGGCGCCCACTTCATCGAGCTGTGCGACCAGCGCGGCATCCCCCTGGTGTTCCTCCAGAACATCTCGGGGTTCATGGTCGGCAAGGACTACGAAGCGGGCGGCATCGCCAAGCACGGCGCCAAGATGGTCACCGCCGTCGCCTGCGCGCGCGTGCCGAAGCTGACGGTCGTCGTCGGCGGCTCGTACGGCGCGGGCAACTACTCGATGTGCGGCCGGGCGTACTCCCCCCGCTTCCTGTGGATGTGGCCCGGCGCCAAGATCTCCGTCATGGGCGGCGAACAGGCCGCGTCGGTCCTCGCGACGGTGAAGCGGGACCAGTTGGAGGGGCGCGGGGAGTCCTGGCCGGCCGAGGACGAGGACGCCTTCAAGGACCCGATCCGGCAGCAGTACGAGCGCCAGGGCAACGCCTACTACGCCACCGCCCGGCTCTGGGACGACGGGGTCATCGACCCGACGGAGACCCGCCAGGTGCTGGGTCTGGCCCTGACCGCCTGTGCCAACGCGCCGCTGGGAGACCCCCAGTTCGGCGTCTTCCGGATGTGATGAGGATGCCCGAGATGGTCGACACATTCGAGACGCCCGAGACGCCCGAGGTACCCGAGGTCCCCGCGATGTTCGAGACGGTCCTCGTGGCCAACCGGGGCGAGATCGCGGTCCGCGTCATCCGCACCCTGCGCTCGCTCGGCGTGCGCTCGGTGGCCGTCTTCTCCGACGCCGACGCGGACGCCCGGCACGTCCGCGAGGCCGACACGGCGGTACGGCTCGGCCCGGCACCGGCCGCCGAGAGCTACCTGTCCGTGGAGCGACTCCTGGAGGCGGCGGCCCGCTCCGGCGCACAGGCCGTGCACCCGGGCTACGGCTTCCTCGCCGAGAACGCGGCCTTCGCGCGCGCGTGCGCCGACGCCGGGCTGGTCTTCATCGGTCCCCCGGCCGACGCGATCGCCCTCATGGGCGACAAGATCCGCGCCAAGGAGACGGTGGAGGCGGCCGGGGTCCCGGTCGTCCCCGGCGGCCGTGACCCCGAACTGGCCAAGGCGGCACACGAGTTGGGTGCCCCCGTCCTCCTCAAGCCGTCAGCGGGTGGTGGCGGCAAGGGCATGCGCCTGGTCCGCGACCTCACCGTCCTGGAGGAGGAGATCGCCGCCGCCCGCCGCGAGGCCCGCGCCTCCTTCGGCGACGACACCCTCCTGGTCGAGCGCTGGGTCGACCGCCCCCGCCACATCGAGATCCAGATCCTGGCCGACGGCCACGGCAACGTCGTCCACCTCGGCGAACGCGAGTGCTCCTTGCAGCGCCGCCACCAGAAGGTCGTGGAGGAGGCACCCAGCGTGCTCCTCGACTCCGCCACCCGCGCGGCGATGGGCGAGGCCGCGGTGCAGGCGGCCCGCTCGTGCGGGTACGCGGGCGCGGGCACGGTCGAGTTCATCGTGCCGGGCAACGACCCGTCGTCGTACTACTTCATGGAGATGAACACCCGCCTCCAAGTGGAGCACCCGGTAACGGAGTTGGTGACCGGCCTCGACCTCGTGGAGTGGCAGCTGCGGGTGGCGGCGGGCGAGCGGCTGCCCTTCGCACAGGACGACATCACCCTCACCGGGCACGCGATCGAGGCCCGCATCTGCGCCGAGACCGTGTCCGTCAAAGAGGGCGCGCGCGGGTTCCTCCCCTCCGGCGGCACCGTCCTGAAACTGAACGAACCCTCGGGCGACGGCATCCGCACCGACTCCGGCCTCTCCGAAGGCACCGAGGTCGGCAGTCTCTACGACCCGATGCTCTCCAAGGTCATCGCCTACGGCCCCGACCGCGCGACCGCCCTCAGGAAACTCCGGGCCGCCCTCGCGGACACGGTGACGCTGGGCGTGCCGACGAACGCCGGTTTCCTACGGCGGCTGCTGGCCCATCCGGCGGTCGTGGCGGGCGAGTTGGACACCGGGCTCGTCGAGCGGGAGGCGGACGGACTGGTGCCCGGTGAGGTACCGGTGGAGGTCTACGCGGCGGCGGCGCTGCTGCGGCACGCGGCGCTCTCGCCCGCGCGGGGCTCCGGCTGGGCCGACCCGTTCGCCGCCACGGACGGCTGGCGGCTGGGCGGGGAGCGGGCCTGGACGGCGCACCCGCTCCAGGTGCCGGGCCACGACCCGGTGACCGTGCGCGTCCGCCGCACACCCGAGGGCGGGACCGAACTACTGCCGGACGGCGCCGAGAAGCCGCTCGACGGGTCCGGCCGGTCCGGGCCCGACGGCCGGTTCGTCCTACGGCTCGACGGACTCGTCCACACCTTCACCGCCCTGCCGGACGGCACCTGGCTGGGCCGGGACGGGGACGCGTGGCAGGTGCGGGACCACGATCCGGTGGCCGCGTCCCTCAGCGGGGCCGACCGGTCCGGTGCCGGTTCGCTGACCGCGCCGATGCCGGGGACGGTGACCGTGGTGAAGGTCGCCGTAGGAGACCAAGTGGCCGCGGGGCAGAGCCTGTTGGTGGTGGAGGCGATGAAGATGGAGCACGTCGTCTCCGCGCCGCACGCCGGCACCGTCGCCGAACTCGATGTGACGCCGGGCGCGACGGTCGCCATGGACCAGGTGCTGGCGGTCGTCACACCTGCGGAGGAGGACCAGTGACACCCGGACCAGAGACACTCCCGATGGTCGTACCGGCCCCCGATCTGCCCGCCCGGGTGCGCATCCACGAGGTGGGCGCGCGGGACGGGTTGCAGAACGAGAAGGCGACCGTGCCCACGGAGGTGAAGGCCGAGTTCGTGCGGCGGCTGGCCGACGCGGGCCTGACCACGATCGAGGCGACCAGCTTCGTCCACCCCAAGTGGGTGCCCCAACTGGCCGACGCCGAGCAGCTGTTCCCGCTCGTGCGGGACCTGCCGGGCGTGCACCTCCCCGTCCTCGTGCCGAACGCCCGCGGACTCGACCGGGCCCTGGACCTGAAGGCGACCCGCGTCGCCGTCTTCGCCAGCGCCACCGAGTCCTTCGCCAAGGCCAACCTCAACCGCACGGTGGACGAGTCGCTTGCCGTGTTCGCCCCGGTCGTGGCCCGCGCCAAGGACGAGGGCGCCCATGTGCGCGGCTACGTCTCCATGTGCTTCGGCGATCCCTGGGAGGGCGCGGTCCCTATCGCTCAAGTGGTGCGTGTGTGCCGGGCGTTGGTCGACATGGGCTGCGACGAACTGAGCCTCGGCGACACGATCGGGGTGGCGACTCCCGGACACGTCCTGGAACTTCTCGCCGCGCTCAACGAACAGCACGTCCCCACCGACGCGTTGGGCGTGCACTTCCACGACACCTACGGCCAGGCGCTCGCCAACACCCTGGCCGCCCTCCAGCACGGCGTCACCACCGTGGACGCCTCCGCGGGCGGCCTCGGCGGCTGCCCGTTCGCCAAGTCCGCCACCGGCAACCTCGCCACCGAAGACCTCGTGTGGATGCTCCAGGGTCTCGGCATCGACTCCGGAGTCGACCTCGCCCGTCTCACCGCCACCAGCGTGTGGATGGCCGAACAACTGGGCCGACCCAGCCCGTCCCGCACCGTCCGCGCCCTCGGTAAAACAGCACAGCCCCACAAGGAGCAGTGACCGCATGGACCACCGTCTCTCCCCCGAGCTGGAAGAACTCCGCCGCACGGTCGAGGAGTTCGCGCACGACGTCGTCGCACCGAAGATCGGCGACTTCTACGAGCGGCACGAGTTCCCGTACGAGATCGTCCGCGAGATGGGCCGCATGGGCCTGTTCGGGCTGCCGTTCCCCGAGGAGTACGGCGGGATGGGCGGCGACTATCTGGCGCTCGGCCTCGTCCTTGAGGAACTGGCCCGGGTCGACTCGTCGGTCGCGATCACCCTGGAGGCCGGGGTGTCACTGGGCGCGATGCCCATCCACCTCTTCGGCACCGACGCCCAGAAGGCGGAGTGGCTGCCCCGGCTGTGCTCCGGCGAGATCCTCGGCGCCTTCGGGCTGACCGAGCCGGACGGCGGCTCCGACGCGGGCGCGACCCGGACGACGGCACGCCTGGACCCGGACACCGACGAATGGGTGATCAACGGTTCCAAGTGCTTCATCACCAACTCCGGTACGGACATCACGGGTCTGGTGACGGTCACCGCGGTCACCGGCCGCAAGCCCGACGGCAAGCCGCTGATCTCCTCGATCATCGTGCCGTCCGGAACCCCCGGCTTCACCGTCGCGGCGCCGTACTCGAAGGTCGGCTGGAACGCCTCCGACACCCGCGAGCTGTCCTTCGCGGACGTCCGGGTCCCGGCGGCGAACCTGCTCGGCGAACTCGGCCGCGGCTACGCCCAGTTCCTGCGCATCCTGGACGAGGGCCGTATCGCCATCGCGGCGCTGGCCACCGGTCTCGCGCAGGGCTGTGTCGACGAGTCGGTGAAGTACGCCAAGGAACGGCACGCGTTCGGGCGGCCGATCGGCGCCAACCAGGCCATCCAGTTCAAGATCGCCGACATGGAGATGAAGGCCCACACCTCCCGGCTGTCCTGGCGCGACGCGGCCTCCCGCCTGGTCGCCGGCGAGCCCTTCAAGAAGGAGGCGGCCCTCGCCAAGCTGTACTCCTCGACCATCGCCGTGGACAACGCCCGCGACGCCACCCAGGTGCACGGCGGCTACGGCTTCATGAACGAGTACCCGGTGGCCCGTATGTGGCGCGACTCCAAGATCCTGGAGATCGGCGAGGGCACCAGCGAGGTCCAACGGATGCTGATCGCCCGCGAGTTGGGCCTCGCGGGCTGACAGCCGGCTAAACGTGCTCAGGTGCCGGGACGCCCAGGCCTGCCGACAACTCCCCTGAGATCAGGGCGATATGCCGGTAGGCCCGTTCGGCGGCGGCCAACACCTGTTCCTGTACGACGGGTTCGCCGAGCACGCGGTCGAGGCGCTCGGTGAGGGCCGCCCAACGGGTGCGGTCGCCGCTGCCGTAGTACGAGGCACCGTTCCCGTCCCTGAGCCGGTACGCCTCGGTGACGTAGCGGCACAGGAACATCGCGCCGAGGGTGGAGCCCTCCAACACGTAGAGGAATCCGAGGAGTTCGCGTGGTTCGGTGGCGGCGGTGCGCCGGATCTCCTCGGCGAACTCCTCGGCGGCCGGGCCGGGTTCGGGGAGGACGCCCCGGGTGGCGGCGAAGTGGTGCAGGTCGCGTTCGACGAGGGGGAGCTTGACGAGGTCCGGCGACCACACCGAGGCGACGGACGGGCAGGTGGCGCGGGCGAGTTCGGCCTCCAGCACCGACAACACCGCGCGGTAGGCGGCGAGTTGGCCGACGTAGCGGTCGAGCGGGAGGGTGCCGGCGAGCATCGCGGTGGCGAACCCCGTGCGTTCCAGGGCCTCGTGCCAGGCGCGGGTGCCGCTCCTCAGCCGCTGGGTCGCAGTCCCCGCGCTCTTACTCGCGTCGGTGCCCGTGTCCGTCATACGCCGCTCCGCTGTCGGACCGTCGCGAGCAGACGGTCGATGAGGTGGCCCTTGCGTTCGATCGTCACGTCGAAGTAGGCGGCGCTGCGCTCGGAGCGGCACACGCCGTGCACCGCGTCCTTCGCGGCGCGCTTGAGGGCCACGGCCTCCTCGGCGAGCGCGAGGAGCGTGCGCTCCAGGTGGGGGTGACCGAGAACGTACGGTTTGAAGTCCTCGCGCGGGCTCCCGGCCGGTACGTCGTCGAGGAGTTCCAGGAAGACCCGGTTGCCCAGGCCGTCGAAGTCCTCGTGGGTGTTGGCGCCGCCGAACTCGGGCACGAAGTCGGTCAGGTCGTTGAACAACTGGCTGGCCAGGCCCAGTTGGCGCATCGCGCCGTCCAGGGCGAGCCGGTCGTCCTCAACCACGCGCAGCCCCGCGACCGCCGCGTCGAGCGGCATCCAGAACAGGGTTCCGGTCTTCAGCGCGGCCGTCGACTCCCAGAAGTCGACCCGTGTGGCGCGCGGCGCGGCCAGCAGCTCCGCGCGCGTGAGCGCCGTACGCGAGGACATGTCGACGGCCTGCCCGGTGAAGCCGCTGCCGACCGAGCGCACCAGGCTGTCCACGACGGCGGGGTCGGCCGCGTGCCGCAGCGCGGACATGATCAGCCAGGCGCCGGTGTTGAGGGCGAGCGGGGTGCCGTGGGTGGCGTGGAGGGCGGGTTCGCCGTAGCGGACGTCGCTGTCGTCCTGGATGTCGTCGAGGGCGACGGCGGCCTTCAGGAGAATCCTTACGGCAACTGCCGTGCGGCGGATCACCGCGAGGTCGGAAGCGGTGTCCGCGTTCTCGGGGGACCCGTCTGCCTTCTCGGGGAACCCTTCGGCCTCCCCGGGGAACCCCCGGTAGTTGCGGTACGCCCAATAGACCATCGAGGGCCGCAGCGGGGCCCGGCCGCCGGGCGCTCCGGCCGTGGGGGGCAACGCCTGCTGGCCCACTTTCGACCCGAGGGCGTCGGCGACCGGTTCGTACAGGGCGCGGCGCAGGGCCGTGTCGTAGACGGTGACCGCCGCCTCCCGCGCCGGGGCGGTCAGCGCGTCGAGGAACTCGGCGAGGTCGTCCTCCAGCCGGGCCGCATCGCTCCGGACCACCGCTTCCACGTCCGTCACATCCATCGTGGTAGCCACTCCACCTCCGCAGACGACCGAACAACAGTGCGCAGATCCCCGTAGAAGGAGCGTGATCACAACGGCCGGACGAGACAAGGCGGTTGAAAGCCAAATCGCATAGGACATGGGCTCATAAGCCCGGCACAGGACAGCCACAGCGCGCATACAGACCCGGGCGGCGGCCACCCTGCCCATTGGACAGGTAGTGAGGTTAGGCTAACCTACCTTCGAATTGTCCGGCGGGCGCTCCCGCCCTGTTCGAAAGCAGCCACACATGTCCAACGCCCGTGCCACTCACCTCTCCCGCCGCGGCATCCTCGCCGCGGGCGGCGCCCTCGGCCTCGGTGCCGTGCTCGCAGCCTGCGGCGACGAAGACGCGAAAAGCGGTGGCTCGGACAAGGAGACGACGGCCGCCAAGTCCGGCCCCTGGGCCTTCAAGGACGACCGCGGCACCACCGCGAAGACCGACAAGATCCCGGCGAACATCGTCTCGTTCATCGGCGTCGCCGCCGCGCTGCACGACTACGGCATCGAGTCCAAGGGCGTCTTCGGACCGACGAAGCTGAAGGACGGCAAGGCCGACGTGCAGGCCGGCGACCTCGACATCAGCAAGGTCACCGTCATCGGCAACGAGTGGGGCCAGTTCAACATCGAGAAGTACGCGGCCCTCTCCCCCGACGTCCTCATCACCACGATGTTCGACTCGGCCGGAACGCTCTGGTACGTCCCGGAGGAGTCGAAGAAGAAGATCCTCGCCGTGGGCGCGCCGACCGTCGGTATCTCGGTGTACGACGTGCAGCTGCCGACGCCGTTGCAGCGGATGCTGGAGCTTGCCAAGTCCCTTGGTGCGGACACCACTTCCGCTACGATCACCGCGGCCAAGAAGCGGTTCGAGGACGCGGCTGCACGGCTGCGGGCCGCGGCCAAGGCCAAGCCGGACATCAAGGTTCTCGTGGGGTCCGCGAGCCAGGACATCTTCTACGTCTCCGGGTCGAACCTCTCCGTCGACCTGGAGTACTTCAAGGCGCTCGGTGTGAACTTCGTCGAACCGTCCGCTGCCGCGTTGAAGGCGAGCGGTGGGTGGTACGAGAACCTGAGCTGGGAGAACGTCGACAAGTACGGGGCGGACGTCATCATGATGGACAACCGGACGTCGGCGGTTCAGCCCGCGGACATTACCGAGGGCACGTGGAAGAAGCTCCCCGCTGTCAAGGCCGGGCAGGTCATCGCGCGTAATCCTGAGCCGATTCTGTCGTACGCCAAGTGTGCGCCGCTGCTTGAGGATCTCGCGAAGGCCATTGAGAACGCGAAGAAGGTCAGCTGATTTAGGGGCGGTTGCGCTTTGTGGGGAGCTGCGGGCCGTGTGTGGCTGGTCGCGCAGTTCCCCGCGCCCCTAAGGGATTGCCCCTGACCTCCGATTGAGGAGTTGCCCCATGACTACGGCCGTTGCCGCGCCCTTCCGCTTCTTTTCACTCCAGGTTGTGCGGACGGAGCGGCTCGGGCCGTCTCTGGTCCGGGTCACCTTCGCGGGGGACGATCTGGCCTACTTCTTCTCCGACGGGTGTGATCAGTCCCTGTCGCTCTTTCTTCCCCAACCCGGTCAGGTGGAGCCCGCTGTTCCGTACGAGCTCGGGGACGGGTGGTGGCAGGGCTGGCGTGAACTCCCGGACGGCGTACGGGCCGTGATGCGGTCGTACACCCTGCGCGCGTTGCGCCGCTGCCCCGACGAGATCGACATCGACTTCGTGCTGCACGAACCCGCCGGGCCCGCCTCCCGTTGGGCGTCGTGTGCCTCCGCCGGTGATCGGGTCGTGCTGCTCGGGCCGGCTGTCGCGGACAATCGGGCGATTCGGTTCCGGCCGCCGGAGGATGCCGATCTGGTGGTCGTGTGGGGCGATGAGACCGCCGTGCCGGCCGCTTCGGCGATTCTGGAGGGGCTGCCCGCGGGGACCCGTGCGCGGGTGTGGCTGGAAGTCCAACATGCCGGGGATATTCAGGACTTGGCTACCGACGCCGATGCCGAGGTCACCTGGCTGGTGCGTGAGAACCAGGGCGTCGAGGGGTCCCCCATGACCCTCGGCGCCCTTCGGGATGCCCAACTCCCGCCCGCCGAGCGGCCGTACGTGTGGATCGCGGGCGAGGCCGGTCAAGTGAAGGCGCTGCGGCGGCACTTCGTGGGTGAGCGTGGGTTCGACCGGCGGCGGGTGACCTTTGTCGGGTACTGGCGGCAGGGGCTCAGCGAGGAGCAGTTGCGCGACGCCGGGTGACGGTGTGAGGGGCCACTGATGCGTGAGTGACGGCTGTCACGGGAGCGGTGGGTTTCGTGGACATTAAGTTAGGTTAGGCTTACCTAAGTTTATGTTGCGGAACCCCGCCGCTCACCTGTCCCGCACGGACTTCCCCACCGGAGGACCCTCACATGCGCTCGCACCTGCTCAATGACACGACTGCGGAGCACTACCGCCGCTCCGTGACGGAAGGCGTGGAGCGGGTGGCGGCCAAACTCGCCACCACCGAACGACCGTTCACCGGCGTCACGGTCGACGCCCTCTCCCCCCTCATCGACCGGATCGACCTCGACCGCCCGCTCCACGACACCGGCGCGGTGCTGGACGAGCTGGACGAGGTCTATCTGCGTGACGCGATCTACTTCCACCACCCCCGCTACCTCGCCCACCTCAACTGCCCGGTCGTCATCCCGGCGGTGCTCGGCGAGGCGGTGCTCTCCGCCGTCAACTCCTCCCTGGACACCTGGGACCAGTCGGCCGGCGGCACGCTCATCGAGCGGAAACTGATCGACTGGACGAACGAGCGGATCGGCCTCGGGCCGCACGCCGACGGGGTGTTCACCTCCGGCGGCAGCCAGTCCAACCTCCAGGCGCTGCTGCTGGCCCGCGAGGAGGCCAAGACCGACAGCCTGGCCAAACTGCGCATCTTCGCCTCCGAGGTGAGCCACTTCAGCGTGAAGAAGTCGGCGAAACTGCTCGGCCTCGGGCAGGACTCCGTCGTGTCGATACCCGTCGGCGCCGACAAGCGCATGCGAACGGTCGCGCTCGCCCGCGAGTTGGAGCGCTGCAAGGACGCCGGGCTGGTGCCCATGGCTGTGGTCGCCACGGCCGGCACCACCGACTTCGGCTCCATCGACCCGCTGCCCGAAGTCGCCGCCCTGTGCGAGCAGTTCGGGGTGTGGATGCACGTCGACGCGGCCTACGGCTGCGGTCTGCTCGCCTCGCTGAAGTACCGGGACCGGATCGACGGCATCGAGCGCGCCGACTCGGTCACCGTGGACTACCACAAGTCCTTCTTCCAGCCGGTGAGTTCGTCCGCCCTGCTGGTCCGCGACGCCGACACCCTGCGCCACGCGACCTACCACGCGGAGTACCTCAACCCGCGCCGCGCGGTGCAGGAGCGCATCCCCAACCAGGTCGACAAGTCCCTCCAGACCACCCGCCGCTTCGACGCGCTCAAGCTGTGGATGACGCTGCGCGTGATGGGCGCCGACGGTGTCGGCCAACTCTTCGACGAGGTCTGCGACCTGGCCGAGGAGGGGTGGAGGCTGCTGGCCGCCGACCCGCGCTTCGACGTCGTGGTCGCGCCCTCGCTGTCCACCCTGGTCTACCGCTACATCCCGGCCGCCGTCACCGACCCGGCCGAGATCGACCGCGCCAACCTGTACGCCCGCAAGGCCCTGTTCGCCTCCGGTGACGCGGTGGTCGCGGGCACCAAGGTGGCGGGCCGCCACTACCTGAAGTTCACCCTGCTCAACCCCGAGACGACGGCCGACGACATCGCCGCCGTCCTCGACCTGATCGCCGGCCACGCCGAGCAGTACCTGGGAGAGTCCCTTGACCGCGCATCCTGAACCCGCCATCAAGACCTACGACTTCGTGGGCATCGGGCTCGGACCCTTCAACCTCGGCCTCGCCTGCCTCACCGAGCCCATCGCCGAACTCGACGGAATCTTCCTGGACTCGAAGCCCGACTTCGAGTGGCACGCCGGCATGTTCCTCGACGGCGCCCACCTCCAGACCCCGTTCATGTCGGACCTGGTCACCCTCGCCGACCCGACCTCGCCGTACTCCTTCCTCAACTACCTGAAGGAGAAGGGGCGTCTGTACCCCTTCTACATCCGCGAGAACTTCTACCCGCTGCGCGTCGAGTACGACGACTACTGCCGCTGGGCCGCCAACAAACTCACCAACGTGCGCTTCAGCACGACGGTGAGCGAGGTGACGTACGAGGAACAGGGCGAGGTCTACGCCGTCCAGACCACGGCCGGTGACGTGTTCCGCGCCCGGCATCTGGTCCTGGGCACCGGTACCCCGCCGTATCTCCCGGAGGCCGTCGCGGGGTTGGGCGGGGACTTCATCCACAACTCCCGGTACATGCAGCACAAAGCGGAGTTGCAGGCCAAGGAGTCGATCACGCTGGTCGGCAGCGGGCAGTCCGCCGCCGAGATCTACTACGACCTGCTCGCCGAGATCGACGTCCACGGCTACGAGTTGAACTGGGTGACGCGCTCGCCGCGCTTCTTCCCGCTGGAGTACACGAAACTCACGCTGGAGATGACCTCCCCGGAGTACATCGACTACTTCCATGCCCTGCCGGAGCAGACCCGCTACCGCCTCACGGCCGAGCAGAAGGGCCTCTTCAAGGGCATCGACGGCGACCTCGTCAACGAGATCTTCGACCTGCTGTACCAGAAGAAGGTCGGCGGGCCCGTTCCCACCCGGCTGCTCACCAACTCCTCGCTGGACAGCGCCACTTACCGCGACGGCGTCTACGAACTCGGTCTCCGCCAGGAGGAGCAGGAGAAGGACTACACCCTGCGCTCCCAGGGCCTGATCCTCGCCACCGGCTACAGGTACGCCGAGCCGGAGTTCCTCAAGCCCGTCCACGAGCGGCTGCGCTACGACAGTCGGGGCAACTTCGACATCGCGCGCAACTACTCGATCGACACCACGGGCCGGGGCGTCTTCCTCCAGAACGCGGGCGTCCACGCGCACAGCATCACGTCCCCGGACCTGGGCATGGGCGCGTACCGCAACTCGTACATCATCCGTGAGCTGCTCGGCACCGAGTACTACCCGGTCGAACAGACCATCGCGTTCCAGGAGTTCGCAGTATGAGCACCCTCACCAAAACAGGCACCTTCACCTTCCGCCCCCTCGACCCGCTCCAGGACGCCGAGTTGCTGCACCGGTGGCTCACCCATCCCAAGGCCGCGTTCTGGATGATGCAGGACGCGAAACTGGAGGACGTCGAGCGCGCGTACATGGAGATCGCGGCCGACGAGCACCAGCACGCGCTGCTCGGGCTCCAGGACGGTGTCCCCGTCTTCCTGATGGAGTACTACGACCCCCGTCACCGCGAACTGGTCGGCCTGTACGAGCCGTTGCCCGGTGACGTCGGCATGCACTTCCTGACGCCGGCCACCGGGGCGCCCGTCCACGGCTTCACCCGTGCGGTGATCACCGCCGTGCTGGCCCGGCTCTTCGAGGACCCGGCCGTCGAACGTGTCGTCGTGGAACCGGACGTGTCCAACACCGCCGTGCACGCCCTGAACGAGGCGGTCGGGTTCGTGCCCGAGCGTGAGATCCAAAAGCCGGAGAAGAAAGCCTTGTTGAGCTTCTGCACACGGGAACAGTTCTTGACGGCGACAGCCGCTACGGCGGTGTCCGCATGAGCCTCGCCGACGCCGTCGCCCATCTCTCCCCCGAGCGCTGGGAGAAGGCCAACCGCCTCCTCATCCGCAAGGCCCTCGCCGAGTTCGCGCACGAGCGGCTGATCACACCTGAACTGGCCGAGCAGGACGGCGACTTGTACGTCGTCCGCAGTGACGACGGTCTGACCCGCTACCGGTTCACCGCCACCCGGCACGCCCTCGACCACTGGCAGGTCGACGCCGACTCGATCACCCGTCACCGCGACGGCGCCGAACTCCCGCTCGCCGCCCTGGAGTTCTTCATCGAGCTGAAGCAGGCGCTCGGGCTGAGCGAGGAGATCCTGCCGGTCTACCTGGAGGAGATCTCCTCCACCCTCTCCGGCACCTGCTACAAGCTCACCAAGCCGCAGATCCCGGTCGCCGAGCTGGTGAAGAGCGACTTCCAGGCCATCGAGACGGGGATGACCGAGGGCCACCCCTGCTTCGTCGCCAACAACGGCCGGCTCGGCTTCGGCATCCACGAGTACCTCTCGTACGCCCCCGAGACCGCGAGCCCGGTCCGCCTGGTGTGGCTGGCCGCGCACCGCTCGCGTGCGGCGTTCACGGCGGGCGTGGGCATCGAGTACGAGTCCTTCCTGAGGGAGGAGCTGGGAAGTGTGACGCTGAACCGTTTCCGCGACACACTTTCCGAAAGGGGTCTCGACCCCGACGACTTCCTCCTCATCCCCGTCCACCCCTGGCAGTGGTGGAACAAGCTCAGCGTCACCTTCGCCGCCGAGATCGCCCGCGGTCACCTCGTGTGTCTCGGCGAGGGCGACGACGAGTACCTCGCCCAGCAGTCCATCCGGACCTTCTTCAACAAGTCCCACCCCGAGAAGCACTACGTGAAGACGGCCCTGTCCGTCATCAACATGGGCTTCATGCGCGGACTGTCGGCCGCCTACATGGAGGCGACCCCGGCGATCAACGACTGGCTCGCCCAACTCATCGACAACGACCCGGTGTTGAAGTCCACCGGCCTGTCGATCATCCGCGAGCAGGCCGCCGTCGGCTACCGGCACCTGGAGTACGAGGCCGCGACCGACCGCTACTCGCCGTACCGCAAGATGCTCGCCGCCCTGTGGCGCGAGAGCCCGGTCTCCTCGCTCCAGGACGGCGAGTCCCTCGCGACGATGGCCTCGCTGGTGCACCTGGACCACGAGGGCGCGTCCTTCGCCGGCGCGCTGATCGAGCGCTCGGGACTGGCCCCGGTGGAGTGGCTGCGGCGGTATCTGCGGGCGTACTTCACCCCGCTGCTGCACAGCTTCTACGCCTACGACCTGGTGTTCATGCCGCACGGCGAGAACGTCATCCTCGTCCTGAAGGACGGTGTCGTCGAGCGCGCGATCTACAAGGACATCGCCGAGGAGATCGCCGTCATGGACCCGGACGCGGTGCTGCCGCCGACGGTGGAGCGGCTGCGGGTCGAGGTCCCCGAGGACAAGAAACTGCTCTCGATCTTCACCGACGTCTTCGACTGCTTCTTCCGCTTCCTCGCCGCCGGCCTGGCCGCCGAGGGCGTCCTGGCGGAGGACGACTTCTGGCGTACGGTCGCGGACGTCACCCGCGAGTACCAGGACGCGGCACCCGAACTCGCCGACAAGTTCCGGCAGTACGACATGTTCGCGCCCGAGTTCTCGCTGTCCTGCCTCAACCGCCTCCAGCTGCGCGACAACAAGCAGATGGTGGACCTGGCGGACCCGTCCGGCGCGCTCCAGCTCGTCGGCACCCTGAAGAACCCGATCGCCGGGTTCTGACACCACAAGCGGGCGGGCACCCCGGGGTACGGTCCCCCGGGGTGCCCGCCCTATGTACAGATACTGCTCAACTACTGTGCGGGCCAAGGCACTTGGGGCGACCGGTAGTAGTCGATCCCCAGCGCGTCCCAGCGCGGGGCCTGTGCCGCGAGCCGCACCTTGTACGTGTCCCAGTCGTGCGTCGAGGCCGGCGACCAGCCCAGCTCGGCCACGCCCGGCAGCCTCGGGAAGGCCATGTAGTCGATGTTCGCGCTGGTCACGATGGTCTCCGACCACAGCGGCGCCTCGACGCCCCGGATCGCCGAACTCGGCACCCCGGCAAGGTAGTTGCCCGGGTCCCAGTCGTAGGACCGCTTGACCTCGACGAGCCCCGCCCAGTCCTGGCCGAGCGGGGTGTCCTCGGTGTACTTCATGTCGAGGTAGACCCGGTCGGCGGGCGAGAGGATCAACCCGGTGCCGTTCTTCGCGGCCTCGGCGACCTGCGCCTTCTCGGCCGCGTCGGTGTCGTCGAGACCCCAGTACTGGGCGAGCGCGCCCTTCACGGGGTGGGCGCCGGTGATCTGGTGCCAGGCGATCACCGTCTTGCCGTACTTGGTGACGATCGGCTGCACCCGGTCCATGAACTTGACGTAGTCCTCGTGGCTGGTGGACTGCGCCTCGTCGCCGCCGATGTGGATATAGCGGCCCGGGGTGATCGCGGCCAGCTCACGGACCACGTCGTCCACGAAGCGGTACGTGAGGTCCTTGCCGACGCACAGCGAGCTGAAGCCGACGTCCGTGCCCGTGTAGAGCGGGGGCGCGACGCCGTCGCAGTTCAGGTCGGCGTAGGAGGCGAGGGCCGCGTTCGTGTGGCCCGGCATGTCGATCTCCGGGACCACCTCCAGGAAGCGCGAGGAGGCGTAGCGGACGATCTCCTTGTAGTCGTCCTTCGTGTAGTGGCCGCCGGTGCCGCCGCCGACCTCCGTCGAGCCGCCGTAAGTCGCCAGGCGGGGCCAGGAGTTGATCGCGATGCGCCAGCCCTGGTCGTCACTGAGGTGCAGATGCAGGGTGTTGATCTTGTAGAGCGCCAACTCGTCGATGTAGTGCTTGACTTGGGCCACGGTGAAGAAGTGCCGGGAGACGTCGAGCATCGCGCCGCGGTAGGCGTAGCGCGGGGAGTCCTCGATGGTGCCGCCCGCGATCTGCCAGGGGCCGCGCTGCACGGAGTTCTTCTCGACGGCGGCGGGCAGGAGTTGGCGCAGGGTCTGCACGCCGTGGAAGAGTCCCGCGGGCCTGCTCGCGGTGATGGTGACCCCCGAGACCCCACTGACGAGCCGGTAGCCCTCGGCGCCGAACGTGCCCTTGGCCAGGCGGAGTTGGATGCCGCCCTTGCCGCGCGAGGTGACCGGCAGCCGGTAGCCGGTGGAGGGGCGCAGGATGCCCGCGAGGTACGCGCCGACCTGGCGCGACTCCCGGGTGTCGTCGACGCGGATACGGGTGCTGCTCGTGATCTTGTACGGATGCCCGGCAGGGGTGACCTTGGCGGGCGCCGGGACCACCCGGCCCAGCGGGGTGGCGGTGGCGGGCGCGGCGGAGGGTGCGGCGCCGACGACGGACACGCTCGCGGCGGCGACGAGCAGCAGCGAACCGAGGAGGCGGGTCGTTCTGTGGCGCTGTCTCACAAGGCGTCTCACGAGCGGTCCCTTCCTTTGAACTTCCTTTGAGCCCGGACAGGTACAGACCATTCTGTCGCCTGACCGGTGGAAGAATCCCTCCCATGGCGGAAATCATCCAGAAGGACGGCACCTGGATCTTCGACGGCGACGCCCTGCGGCTGACTCCCGGACGGGACAAGAACGTCGGCCTGTTCCGCAAGACACTCGGCGAACTCGTCGTCCCCTTGGGCGCGTTGGCGGGCGTCTCCTTCGAGCAGGGCCGGAAGTCCGGGCGGCTGAGACTGCGACTGCGGGACGGCGCCGACCCGCTGCTGCACGCCACCGGCGGCCGACTCACCGAGGGCGACGACCCCTATCAGCTCCCCGTCGAATCGGACCGGTACGGCGTCGCCGAGTACTTCGTGGACGAGGTCCGCAACGCCCTGCTGCTCGACCAGGTACCGGCCGACCCGGTGGACACGTACCTGCTGCCGGGCCCCGCCGTACCGCTCTCGGTGTCCGCCGGGGACGGCACGGCGAGCTTCGACGGCGAGCGCGTCCGGCTGGAGTGGAACTGGAAGACCGAGGACGCCAAGTCCGCCGCCGGCGCCCGCACGCTCGCCGTCACCGACCTCGTCGGCGTGGAGTGGCGTCCGTCGGCCGGGCTGGAGAACGGCTACATCCGCTTCTCGGTGCGCCACGCGCCGACCAAGGCGCCGCCCAAGTACGACCCCAACTCCGTGGAGTTGTGGGGCTTCAGGAAGGACCCGCTGATGGCCCTGGTCGCCGCGGCCGTACAGGCGCGCCTGCCGCACCCGGCCGCCGAGACGGACGTACGACCTGAACGGCCGGAGCCCGTACGGCAGTTGGCGGCCGCGACGGAGGACGGGCATGACGCGCTGCTGCGGCGGTTGCGGGAACTCGGTGAGCTGCACCGGGACGGGGTGCTCACGGACGAGGAGTTCGCGCTGGCCAAACAGGCGGTCCTCAAACGGATGTGACCATCCGGGAGTCGAGGACCGCCTGTCGGGTGAGTCGCGCCCTGCCTTCCGGACACAACTCGGACTATTTCAGGGTTACTTGGCCTTGCGGGCGACCGTGAAGCGGTCGATCTCGGCGCCGGTCTCGGCGATGCCGCGGACCGTCAGGGTCGCCGTACGGCCCTTGTGGGCGGGCTGGACGTCGACGCGCAGGAACGAGTAGTTGAGGTAGCGGACGCGCGACCAGGCGACCGTCTCGTTGACCTTGCCGTCCTTCGTGTTGACGAAGGCGGCGACCGAGTCGAGGTCGGCGACGTGGCCCTCGTAGGAGTCCGGGGCGGAGAACGCGTACAGGCTGCGGCCGGCCGCGCCCGCGGTCACGTAGACGACACCCTCGGTCTCCGGGTACGCCGTGCCGCCGATCGGCAGCTTCTTGACGACCGCGTTCTTCTTGATGACGTCGGTGCGCTCGTACTGGTGGTTGTGGCCGTTGATGACCAGGTCCACCGTGTACTTCTCGAACAGCGGCACCCACTCGTTGCGCACTCCCCCCTCCGAGGAGTGCGCGGTGGAGGTGCAGTACGCGCAGTGGTGGAAGAAGATCACCACGAAGTCGATGTCACGGGACGCGCGGTACTTCTTGAGCTGCGCCTCCAGCCACTTGGTCTGGGTGCCGCCGGAGATGCCGAGGTTGGCCGGGATCTCGAAGGACACGTCGTTGGCGTCCAGCGAGATGACCGCCGTGTTGCCGTAGACGAAGGAGTAGACGCCCGGCAGGTTCGCCTTGTCGGGGCCGTTGTCCGGCAGGTTCCAGCGGGCGTCCTCGCCGCCGTAGCCGTTGGGCGAGTACCAGGCCTCCATGTCGTGGTTGCCGTAGGCGGGCATCCACGGCACGGACTTGGCGACCGACTCGGTCTGCGCGAGGAACTGGTCCCAGGTGCGCGAGTCGAAGCCGGCGTCGGCGGTCTGGCCCGCGCCCGCCGGGTCGGCGTAGCAGATGTCGCCGGCGTGCAGGTGGAAGGCCGGGTTCTGGCCCAGCAGCAGGCTGTTGTTGGCCAGGCCGTGGTAGCCGACGCCCTCGTCGCCGAAGGCGGTGAAGGTGAACGGCACGGCGCGGTCGGGGGCGGTGGTGAAGGTGCCCAGGGTGCCGAGCAGGTGGGCCTCGGCCGGGTCGAAGCCCGCGTGGCCGACGCCGTAGTAGTAGGTCTTGCCCGGGCGCAGGTGGGTCAGCTTGGCGTGCAGGTAGTACTGGGTGTGGTCGCCGCTCGCGCCGACGCCCGCCGGGGTGTACAGCGAGCGCACCTCGGCCTCGATCTTGTGGGAGAGGTCCCAGGGGTGCGCGCCGATCCGGACGAACGGCTTCTTGACGTTGGTCGGGACCTGCCAGGAGACCGTCACCTCCGTGCTCGGGTCGTTGCCGAAGGCGAGGTGCCGGCCGAACGGGGAGACGAGGGCCCCGTTCACCGACTCGGTCGCCGGGGTGGTCCTGGTGGTGGCGGCGGCCTGGGTGGGGACGGCCGCCTGGGCGATGCCGCCCGGTACGAACACGCCACCCGCGACGGCGCCGAGCGTGACGGCACCGCCTCTGATCATCGTGCGCCGCGAGAATTTCGAGCGCAGGTACTCGTGCTGCTCCGCCATGCTCATGCGTTCAGCGAGCTCCGCGGGTACGCCCATACGAGGAATGTCCATGGCGTCTGAAACTCGTCGACATGGGCAACGGTGCGCAAGACACAGGATGGACAGCTTACGAACAGAGCCCCATAAGACTTTCAACAGCCCGTTGCCCGATATCGGGCAGGATTCTTGCAAACCTCCCTTCGGTACCCCAGGATCATCCAGGTGCACGACGAACTCGTTGATCATCTGACGCGCTCCTCACCCCTCAACCGGGGCGAGGCACTGCGGGTGATCCAGGACGTGCTCGCCTACTTCGACGAGACGACCGAGGTCTACGTCCGTCGCCGCCACCGCGAGCTCCAGGCCCAGGGCCTGGTCAACGCGACGATCTTCGACCGGATCGAGGCGGACCTGAAATACCGGGCGGTCGCGCCGCCGGAGCTCACGCTCAGGCAGTTGCGCCGCATCGTCTACGGCTAGGAATCCTTATACATGTGCGGAATCGTCGGATACATCGGCAAGCGTGACGTCGCCCCGCTGCTGCTGGAGGGCCTGCAACGGCTGGAGTACCGCGGCTACGACTCGGCGGGCATCGTCGTGACGACCCCCAAGACGGCCGGCCTGAAGATGGTCAAGGCCAAGGGCCGGGTCCGTGACCTGGAGGCCAAGGTCCCGGCACGCTTCAAGGGCACCACCGGCATCGCCCACACCCGCTGGGCCACGCACGGCGCCCCCTCCGACGTGAACGCCCACCCGCACCTGTCCGCCGACAGCAAGGTCGCCGTAGTCCACAACGGCATCATCGACAACGCGTCCGACCTCCGGAAGAAGCTGGAGGCGGACGGCGTCGAGTTCCTCTCCGAGACGGACACCGAGGTCCTCACCCACCTCATCGCCCGCTCGCAGCAGGAGAAGCTGGAGGACAAGGTCCGCGACGCCCTCCGGGTGATCGAGGGGACGTACGGCATCGCCGTTCTGCACGCCGACTTCCCCGACCGCATCGTGGTGGCTCGAAACGGCTCCCCGGTGGTCCTCGGGATCGGCGAGAAGGAGATGTTCGTAGCCTCGGACATCGCCGCACTGGTGACGCACACGCGCCAGATAGTGACGCTGGACGACGGCGAGATGGCCACCCTCAAGGCCGACGACTTCCGGACATACACGACCGAGGGCACCCGCACCACGTCCGAGCCCACCACCGTCGAGTGGGAGGCCGCCTCCTACGACATGGGCGGCCACGACACCTACATGCACAAGGAGATCTTCGAGCAGGCCGACGCCGTGGACCGCGTGCTGCGCGGCCGCATCGACGACCGCTTCTCCACGGTGCACCTCGGCGGCCTGAACCTGGACGCCCGCGAGGCCCGGCAGATCCGCCGCGTCAAGATTCTCGGCTGCGGCACCTCGTACCACGCGGGCATGATCGGCGCCCAGATGATCGAGGAGCTGGCCCGCATCCCCGCGGACGCCGAGCCAGCCTCCGAATTCCGGTACCGCAACGCGGTCGTCGACCCCGACACCCTCTACATCGCGGTCTCCCAGTCCGGCGAGACGTACGACGTCCTGGCGGCGGTCCAGGAGCTGAAGCGCAAGGGCGCCCGCGTACTCGGCGTGGTCAACGTCGTGGGCTCGGCGATCGCCCGCGAGGCGGACGGCGGCATGTACGTGCACGCGGGCCCCGAGGTCTGCGTCGTCTCGACCAAGTGCTTCACCAACACCACAGTCGCGTTCGCCCTGTTGGCCCTGCACCTCGGCCGCACCCGCGACCTCTCGGTCCGCGACGGCAAGCGCATCATCGAGGGCCTGCGCAAGCTCCCGGCCCAGATCACCGAGATCCTGGACCAGGAGGAGGAGATCAAGAAGCTGGCCGCCGAATACGCCGAGGCCCACTCGATGCTCTTCATCGGCCGGGTCCGCGGCTACCCGGTGGCCCGCGAGGCCTCCCTGAAGCTCAAGGAGGTCTCGTACATCCACGCCGAGGCCTACCCCGCCTCGGAGTTGAAGCACGGCCCCCTCGCCCTCATCGAGCCGGCCCTCCCCACGGTCGCGATCGTCCCCAACGACGACCTCCTGGAGAAGAACCGCGCCGCCCTGGAGGAGATCAAGGCCCGCAGCGGCCGCATCCTGGCGGTGGCCCACCAGCACCAGGAAAAGGCCGACCAGACGATCGTGGTCCCGAAGAATGAGGACGAACTGGATCCCATCCTGATGGGCATCCCGCTCCAACTCCTCGCCTACCACACGGCGTTGGCACTCGGCCGCGACATCGACAAGCCGAGGAACCTCGCGAAGTCGGTCACGGTGGAGTAGAGCGCCCCAAAGGGGCGCGGGGAACTGCGCGACCAGCCCCCACGCACCGAAGCGGCCGACGAACAGAAAGGCCCCCCACGTGTTGCCTCACACACGCGGGGGGCCTCCCTGTTACCGGTCAGCTGGTGGCCGTCACGCCCCGACCAGCCGCCCGCCGAGGAAGAACCGTCGGCCAGTGCGCAAGCGCAGCCGTCGCCGAGTACCAGGCAACAGCCCCCGCAGCGACACCGAACCACCCCCCGACCTTCCCCAGCCCGTCGTTCCCGGCGAACTGAGCGATCGCGAGCAGCACGAGGGAGACGAAGAACAACCCGTAGGTCCCCTGGGTGAGTTGATCCCCACCCGCGAGGGTCACGGAGAGGGCGACGAGGGCGAACAGGACCAGGAACAACCCCGCCGCGTTGTCCGAGGCGGAGCCCCCCGCGGAGACGGCCCAGGTGAACCAGAGCGCGCCGAACGCCGTGAACGCCGTACCGGCAGCCGTGTCGCCCTCGCGGAACGCGAGCAGTCCGACGACGAAGAGGGCAACTCCGCCCACGTAGTGGGCCAGTGACACGGCGTCAGCCGTGGAGACCCCGTCGATGACATTCGTGTACCCGAGCCCGAACGCCAACAGGGTGATTCCCAGGGCGAGTCGGCCGACGATCGAGGTGGTGCTTCCCGCAGAGACGTCATTGTCCACGGCGGGCTCCCTTCATGCATGTGCGTTGGTGCGGTGTGACCGATATATGCCCTTCACAAGGACACAAACACCTCTGCACAACAGGGAATTCAGGAGCGATCCGGCCGGGCCACGGACCTACGGGATGACGACGACGGGTCGTTGCGCCCGCTTCGCGAGCCGCCCCGCGACGGACCCGAAGATGCGCCCGACGATGCCGTGGGTCGAGCCGACGACGATCGCGTCCGCCTCGTACTCCCGCCCCACCTCTTCGAGTTCATGGCAGATGTCGCCACCCCGCTCGACAAGGATCCAGGGCACTTCCGCCAAGTACTCGGCGCACGCCAGCTCCAGACCCAGCACCTCGGTGCGGTGGTCCGGCACATCGACGAAGACCGGTGGCTCGCAGCCCGCCCACACCGTGGTGGGCAGCCGGTTGGCTACATGCACGATGACCAGGCCCGAGCCCGAGCGATGGGCCATGCCGATCGCGTAGGCGAGGGCACGCTCACTGGACGTGGAGCCGTCGAAGCCGACGACCACTCCGTGCTTGAAGGCTGGATCGCAGGAATGACGTGGCTGTTCCGCCGCCAGGGGCTCGGCCGCCGTGGGATCGGCGACGGGGCGCTTGCGGTCCGCTGGTTCGAAAGATTCGTGACCGGCCATGGGTGTCTCGGCTTTTTGATCCTCTTGGGAGGGGACAACAGGGTGCGGCGGAGCTGTGTCCGGGAATCATCTTCCCAACCCCATACCCCCAAGGGTACGGCGGCACTCCTCCTTAGCCCATATCCCGCACATGCTCCGGCGGAGTTCCCCGGAGCATGCACGAGGGGGCGCCCGTAACGCAATGGTTGCTGCCCCGTACAGGCGGTTTGCACAGGATTCACTTATCCGCGGGCGTCCGTGTCCCTCCATGGACTGCCCTACAGTGACCGACGCATCGAACACGCGTTGAACCCGGCGAGCCGCCGCCCCAGGGAGCACGCCATGTCCGGACACCGCACGACCTCCGAGGCACACCCCAGCCACGACAGCGCCACCGACGTGGTCCGCTGGGCGGTCTTCAGCTGTGTCCTCGTCCCCGTGGTCCTCCTCTGGTACGGCACCTCGTTCGCCGGCGCCACCGGTACGGCCCTGGGTCTCGCGGCCGTCACCGCCGCCTGCCGGGTGCTGCTGCGCCGCTCCGAACAGGGCGAGGCCAGGCTGCTGCCCGAGGAGCAGGCACCACCACTGGCCGAAGAACACTCCTCGCACCGCGGCCACCGTCACCGGGCCCCGGCGGGGGCGCACAGGGGCGGGCGGCACGCCGGGGGAAGTGCACCGGTCGACTGACCGGTTTCCGCGCACGCGCCCGACGCTTTTCAGCCAACTTCCGGCCACCGGGCATCTGTTGTCCGAACCACCCCCCAACCCCCGTTCCACCTGCACCGAAAGGGTCTGGGGGGCCTTGCGCACCCTACGGGGATTGGCCACTAAGACGAGGCGCACTTCCCTGCACGGCCCACGAGTGCAACGCTTCGTGATCGAATGCTTCACGCCAAGTTGCCATGTCGACAATGTGCCGGTTGCCGAACTGGTCACCCCGGCACCACTGGACACAGTAGATTCGATCTTGACGTCTTACGGCGGGGGACTCGTGCAGGACCGAGGGGAAACGTGCTGGAGCGACAAGCCCGACAAGATAGGGGCGACGCGACCACCGAGGGGGGCTTAGCAGTATGAGCCACGACTCCACTGCCGCGCCGGAAGCCGCGGCCCGGAAACTTTCCGGGCGACGCCGCAAGGAGATCGTCGCGGTGCTGCTGTTCAGCGGCGGCCCCATCTTCGAGAGTTCCATACCGCTGTCGGTGTTCGGAATCGACCGGCAGGACGCCGGAGTTCCGCGCTACCGCCTTCTTGTGTGCGGTGGCGAAGAAGGGCCGTTGCGCACGACCGGCGGGCTGGAACTCACCACACCGCACGGCCTGGAGGCGATCTCACGGGCGGGCACCGTCGTCGTGCCGGCCTGGCGGTCGATCACCTCGCCGCCGCCGGAGGAGGCACTCGACGCGATCCGCCGTGCGCACGAAGAAGGGGCCCGCATCGTCGGCCTGTGCACCGGCGCCTTCGTGCTGGCCGCGGCGGGCCTGCTGGACGGCCGTCCCGCGACCACCCACTGGATGTACGCGCCGACGCTGGCCAAGCGCTATCCGTCGGTGCACGTCGATCCGAGGGAACTCTTCGTCGACGACGGGGACGTGCTGACGTCCGCCGGTACGGCGGCCGGAATCGACCTCTGTCTCCACATCGTGCGGACGGACCACGGCAACGAGGCGGCCGGCGCGCTCGCCCGGCGCCTGGTGGTCCCACCGCGCCGAAGCGGCGGTCAGGAGCGCTACCTCGATCGGTCTTTACCAGAGGAGATCGGCGCCGACCCGCTCGCGGAGGTCGTCGCCTGGGCGCTGGAGCACCTCCACGAACAGTTCGACGTGGAGACGCTGGCGGCACGCGCATACATGAGCAGGCGTACGTTCGACCGCCGCTTCCGCTCGCTCACCGGGAGCGCTCCCCTGCAATGGCTGATCACGCAGCGGGTGCTCCAGGCGCAGCGCCTGCTGGAGACGTCGGACTACTCGGTGGACGAGGTCGCGGGGCGCTGCGGCTTCCGCTCGCCGGTGGCTCTGCGCGGCCATTTCCGGCGCCAGTTGGGCTCGTCGCCCGCCGCCTACCGGGCCGCGTACCGCGCCCGCAGGCCCCAGGGCGACAAGCAGGTGGACAGCGACGGCGCTCCCGGCCAGCCCGGCGGTCCGGCGTCCCTGGGTCCGGCCGGGCTGCCGCCCGCGCTGCACCCGGACGGCCCGGTCCCGATGCAGACCCGTCGTACGGCGGCCAGCGCGCTGTCGGCGACGGCGTCCGCGTCGGCCTCCGCCGAGGGGAACGGCCGTGAGGCGTACGCCACAAGCCGGGCCGCGAGTCTGCCCGGCCAGCGGAGCGCTACGTAGCAACCGCACGCCCCCGGAGGTCTCTCGCAGGAGATCTCCGGGGGTTTCCGCATGTACCGGCGGCACAAGGTCAGCGCACGGTCGGCTCAGCCGGGCGGCACGCACCTTAAGGTTAGACACATGAACGATCGCATGGTGTGGATCGACTGCGAGATGACCGGCCTCTCGCTGTCAGACGACGCTCTCATCGAGGTGGCCGCCCTCGTCACCGACTCCGAGCTGAACGTGCTCGGCGAAGGGGTGGACATCGTCATCCGCCCGCCGGACCAGGCGCTGGAGACGATGCCGGACGTAGTACGCCAGATGCACACCGCATCCGGCCTGCTCGACGAGTTGGCCGGCGGTACGACGCTGGCCGACGCGGAGGAGCTGGTCCTGGCGTACATCCGGGAGCACGTCAAGGAGCCGGGCAAGGCCCCGCTGTGCGGCAACTCGGTCGGCACCGACCGCGGTTTCCTGCTCCGTGACATGCCGACCCTGGAGGAGTACCTCCACTACCGCATCGTGGACGTGTCCTCGGTGAAGGAGCTGGCGCGGCGCTGGTACCCGCGGGCGTACTTCAACAGCCCCGAGAAGAAGGGCAATCACCGCGCCCTCGCCGACATCCGCGAGTCCATCGCCGAGCTGCGCTACTACCGCGAGGCGATCTTCGTCCCGCAGCCCGGGCCGGACTCGGAAACCGCCCGCACGATCGCCGCGAAGCACGTCCTGCCCACCTCGTAAAAGGCGTGCGCGAGCACCCCTTCGGACCCTGTACACTTTTTCTCGGCCGGTCGGAAACTTACAGAGTGAACGACCGGGCATGGTGGGTGTAGCTCAGCTGGTAGAGCACCTGGTTGTGGTCCAGGAAGTCGCGGGTTCAAGTCCCGTCACTCACCCTGAATGATCAAGGGCTGACCTGTGAAAACGGGTCAGCCCTTCGTCGTGTCCGCTCCTTTGGGAACATCACGGGAACAAGGCCCCTCCCGGAGGCACCCTTTCGCGCCTTATCGTCCACGCATGGCAAGCATCGTGGAACGCCCCAAGAAGGGCGGCGAGAGCACCTTCCAGGTGAAGTGGCGGCAGGACGGCAGTTGGCAGACCGAGAACTTCGGCGGTGACGGCGGCGAGGACCAGGCGGCGGAGTTCAAGAAGCTCGTCGAAGCGCATGGCAACAAGTGGCCCTACGGCTGGGTCCGCGGCAAGGGGTTCGTCGAGCCCGAGACGCACCCCGACGACGTTCCCCTCCTGGCGTGGGCGCACCGCTACGTCGACCGCCTCACCGGTGTCACAGCGCGGACCAAGTCGGACTACCACCGGGACATCGACAACCACTTCGCCACTCGGCGTCACACGGGCCCGGACGGCGTCGAGCGCGCCTACGGCGGGGTCGTGCACACCCTCCGGGACGGGCGTGTCCTCGAGGCGACCGTCTGCAACGTCACCGAGGACGATCTGCAGGACTGGGTGCGCGTGAACGAGGAAGGCATGCGTGACCCGCACAAGCCGGACGAGTGGCTGATCGCGAAGGCCAGCCCCAAGTCCATCCGCAACTGGCACGGCCTCCTGTTCTGCGTCTTCCAGGCAGCTGTCGACGGGGTGCAACCGCTGCGTACGGCGAACCCCTGCGCCAAGACCCGGCTGCCGCGTACCGACGATCAGACCGAGGAGGAGATGACGTTCCTCGAGCACGAGGAGTACGCGTTGATCAGCCGCGAACTCCGGTCGTTCGACCCGCGCGCGGCGGACCTCGCCGACTTCCTCGTGGGTACGGGGCTGCGCTGGGGCGAGATCACCGCGCTGCAGGTTCGGGACGTGAACACACGGAAGAAGACGATCAGCATCCAGCGCGCGTGGCGCCGGCAGGAGGACAACACCTTCCAGGTCGGTCCGCCCAAGACGAAGAAGGCCCGACGGACCTTGGCCCTGTCCGCCGGGCAGATGGAATTGTTGCGGCACCACATGCTCGGCGGACAGCCCGAGCAGTGGATCTTCCGAGGCCGCGACGGTGCGGCCTGGCGGCACTCGAACTTCTACAACCGGAAGTGGAAGCGGGCCCTCGACGGAGCGGTCAAGAAGGGGCTGACGAAGCGGCCACGCATGCACGATCTGCGGCACACGCATGTGGCGTGGCTGATCGGTGCGAACATTCCACTGCCGGCGATCCAGGCGCGGCTGGGCCACGAGTCGATCACGACGACGGTGGACCGGTACGGGCACCTGGTGCGGGCCCTCGACGGCGAGATCGCCGCCGCCGTCGAGGCCGCCATGGCGCTGCCTGAGCCGCGCTTGCACCTTCAGAGGGTGGTCTAGCGCTATCCGGGCTGCGGTGGCCGCCAGTTCTGGCACCACAGCCCGGAGCGCACGATGTGGTTGAGCTCGGCGACCATCTCCTGGCCGGCCTGGTGGGAGATGTGGCCGTGGACGACGAGCCACGCAAAGTGGCCTTCCGTCTCTACGGGCATGACGGCTCGCCCTACGGGCAGCGAGTCAACGTAGTGGATGTCGATCTGCATGTGAGGGGTTGGTGGGCTGACGGCCTCGGGACGATCAGCGTTCCCGAACTGCCTGGCTGCCGCGTCGTCGTCTGCCATGAGCGAGGCCCCCTAGCCGCGGCACGCCCATACATTCGTTCTGGTGTTCGAACGCATGGACGAATGTGTCCGTTATCGCCACCCAGGCGGATCAATGACGATGCCACACCGCTCAGGCTGTGACCAGAGTGAATCAAGTGGTAGCCGAAAGTAGTACTAAACGTTCCAGCCCTGGCCAGAGCTTCGGCGGCTATACCGACAACGGCACTGCGGGCGGCGTCGGGACGGGTGTCGCGTCGGACGTGGGCAGCGGTTTGCCCCTGTCGTACCAGTGCTGCAACCACAGGCCATCGCCCGCGATCCGTTCAAGGATCGCGTTCATGGCGTCCCGAAGAGCGTGGGTGCACTGGCCGTCACGCACGAGCCAGATACAACTCCCTTCCTCCTCAACGGGCGCCACGTAGCACTGACCGGGCATGGCGCGCGCAGGAACGATTTCCCACCGGGAGACAGCTATCCCTAGCCCTTCGACAGGCTCCTGCATTCGCCCCTCATGGGTCCATCGCTGCCGCCACAGCCCGTCACCGACTTGATGTCTGGTTATCCAGTTGAGTTCCCAGACGAGAGGGCCCCGCACATGGAGCGGATGCAGGTAGATGCTGGCCATCGCGCCTGGTCGATCTTCAACGTGGATGAGCTCGCCCGGCGGTATTCGCCCCGGCTGGGCAACGTGGTACACGGCCGACGTGTACTGGTCCGGCATGGCGCCCCCTGTCACGCGCGCCGCCACTGGCTCAACGCCAGTACGCAGCACCTTCGGTCACTTCCACCCCCCAGGCGGAGCACCATTAGACACTGACCGACACTTTCAGCCAATAGGCATTCCACGGTGAGTAACCGTCACGCGCCAACAGGGCAGAGGAGCAAGGGAGTTGGCGCGGAAAAGTTCTGGTCAGTCGCGCTTCAGCTTGCGCCAGGACGACATGAGCACCTTGACGCGCTCCCTGTCCTCCGGGGTCATATCGCGATAGTCGTGCACCAGGGCGCGGACGTCACCGTCATCGCTCCAGACGGTGTCGACACGCCAGAATTGCGCGCCTGCAGCTTCCTGGACGAGCCCGAGCGGCACCTGCAGACCCGCATGCAGTCCGGCGAGACGGGCATAGTCGGGGATGTCGCGCAGAATGCCCTTCTCAAGGCGGTCGATCCAGTTGTGATCGACGACCGGTCCGGCCTGCGGCTCGTCAGGGTTGATGCACCGCTCCGCGAGGGCGCGCAGGGAGAGCCCAAGCTCCGCTCGTCGTGTGCGGACGAGATCCGAGAGATCCGTCCGTGCCGCCTGCTCCACCATGGGGATCATCCTGCCACTCCGAATCGCGTACTGGGTGCGGGGTGTCCACGTGACTGGTGATACGTGAGTGATGAGTTGCCTGTTCAGCGCGCCCTTGTGTATCCGGTCCAAGACAAAGTGTCCACGAGGTTAGACGCCCACCGCTAGGGCGCGTTCGGGTCATTGGCGAATTCTTACCGCGCTGTCTCAGGAGATAGACAACTTGTCCATCTCGTGCCACACTCCTGATGTCTCACCAGCGAGACAAGTTGTCACACGAGGTGGACATGATCCAAGAACTGCCCATGTTCCAACTGTTTGACCGCGACGAATGCGCCGGCCGCACGTTCCTGCGGCTGCTCATGGAACGCACCGGTGACGGTCAGAAGGTCACCGTCCGGGATCTGGCCGAGGCCGCTGGCGTCTCGCGCAGCCTGATCGGCAACTTGCTGACCGGAAAGACCAAGCAGCTTCCGTACGACGCGGCCCTCCGGGCGGCCGAGCGACTCGGTGTCGACGGAGATGTCCTCTGGGTTCAGGCGGCCCGCAGTGTCCGGTCGCGCGAATCGCCCCGCACCAGGGTCAACGCATGAGGCGGCATACGTACCCCGAGGCCGCGAGCATCCTCCGCGTCGAGGAGTCGTGGCTGCGCCGGCACATCAAGAAGCTCCCGCACAGCAAGAAGGGCCGCGTCGTCACGTTCTCGGATGCCGACCTCCAGCGCATCGACGACGTGCTCTTCCACCACGAGCCAGCGACAGGCCCTCTGGCCGTCACCCCCGCGCCCCCGTCGGGCGCCAGCTCCCACCCCATGAGCTACCTGCGCCCGCTGCCGAGCCGCGGCCGCGCGCTGGAGAACGCCAGCTGAAACGAAAGCGGGGCCGACCCGGACGCGACCCGGATCAGCCCCACAAAGCCGATCACCTCACCACTGTGAAATGAGGTTCACGTGGAACAGGCTACTGCCACCACGACCACCGCTCCCCCGAGAACGGACACCTTCGCCCACGCCCATGCCGTGGCCGGCATCGTCGTCGCCGAACTCGGCGCGGACCAGCTGCCTTTCGCGCTGGAGCTGGAGGAGGACTTCCCCTCCGGCTGGCGCATCCACCTGAAGTTCCGCCAGAGCAGGGCCGAGGGACTCCTGGCCTTCGCCTCCCTCGTCGACGTCCCCGTCACCCGCGCGTTCGTCGAGTACGGCGTCCACTTTGAGGTTCTCGTGCGCATCAAGGACGTCGAGGTCCGTGGTAGCGCGCTCGTATCCCCGGACGTGGCTGCGCGGCTGGAGGGCGAGCCGACGCCCGTCGACCCGATGCCCGAGCCTGAGGCCGCACCGCCGGTTCCGCTCGGCGCCAGCGTCGTCGCCGCGGTACCCGCCGTCACACCGATCACGGTCGCGGACGGTGAAGAGTGACTGGGGTCCCGCGGGACATCCCGCTCAAGCTGCACTCGGCCATCGAGATGGCGAGCGCCCTCCTTGATCTGCCGTTGACCGCAACGCAGCGCGAGGCCTTGGCGCTTGAGCTGACCGGGCCCGTGCGCGCCCTGGTCGCCAAGGCCCTCGCGGCCGTCGGTGACGACGGCCCGGTCCGGTACGCGGTCATCGACAGTGAACTCGCCCTGAGAGATGGGGAGTTCGAGGAGTCTACGTTCGCCGGGTGCGTGAGGCGCGTCGGCCTGGACGTCGATCTCGACTCGCCTGCCGTGGTCTTGGGCGAGCGTCTGCGCTCGACTCAGCACGACGTCGTGAGCACCGAGGTACCCGACAGCACCACCCTGGGCATCACCGTACGGCCGCAGTCCCTGGACTGCTGGCGCTGGTGGTTGGGCAGCCTCGGTGTCGCGCCCAGCGAGGTCACGACCGACGGCAACACGGCGATCGGTGCCGGCTCCTGCAAGGGCGTGACCGTGAACCTGCGCGGCGAGGGCGTACCCGACCTCCTCGTGGACCGCGCCGCTCCCCGGCTCATGGGCGTGATCGCCGAACCGGTCGCACCGTGACCGGGCCCGCGAGCACCGTCGAGTGGTTCGTCTGCAGCGGGATCGGCTGCTGCACCGGCGTGGTCCTGCTCGGCCTGGTGAAGCTCGCGCTCGACACCGACGGCGAGCTGGCCACCAAGTCCGTTCACGACGCGCCCCGGCCCGCCGCATACCAGCCGCCCCCGGCCCTGCCCGTCCGCGCTCCCGTGCGCTCGCCGCGACACGCCGCCCCGCTCGTCCTGGTCGAGACCCAACCCATCCGCGTGCTGCACAACGCACGCCACGCCAAGAAGGCCGCCTGATGTTGATCGAGGAAACCTACTTCGGGTGGGCCCCGTACGCCCACGCCCTGGGGTGCGCCAACCCGACCTGGGACGAGGTGCAGGTCCGCCGCGACGAGGGCCTCCGCCCCGGCGCCACCGACGACCAGGCCCACACCTGCACCAACGACATCTGCTCGCACACCAACACGTTCGGGCGCGTGCAGCTGCGGCTGCTGTGCCGGAACTGCGACACCGTGCACACCATCACCGGTGAGGGACTCACCGAGGCCCGCTCCACCACCCAGCACACCGGCTGGGGCCAGGCCCCGCGCCAGGTCGGCGACGTGTGGCTGTGGCCCGACGGCACCACCCTCCCCGGCAGCCAGCCGCACCAGTACCTGGTCACCCTCCAGCCCCAGACCATCACCCGGGCGACCCTGTACGGGATCATCACCGGCCACTTCGGCTCCGAGGGCGAGCCTCTCTGGATCGCCGGCGCGGTTCCCGACGAGGCCGGCGCGCACCAGGTCTCCCTCACCCGCTGGCGCCACACCTCCCGCGGCCTGGCCGCGCTCGAGGACGCCGCCGCCTGGATCACCGGCGTGGCGTTCGGCGCTCAGCGCCCGCTGGAGGTGGCCGTCTGATGGCCGAGCCGTCCCGCTCCCTGTCCAAGGCTGCCGACCAGGTCCGCCAGTTCAACCACACCTCGCGCAGCGCCGCGAAGAACTGGGAGTACCCCAGCCACTCGTACTCCGCGCTCGGGAGCCTGGCTCAGCTCGTGCGGATGCTGCCGCAGGCCATCGAGCAGACCATCCGCCCCGTGATGCACACCTATGAGCACGGCCGCGTCCTGATCGACAACGGAGGCGACGCCGACCAGGCCGTACGGGATCTGACGCAGGCCTTGTCCGACGCCCTCTCCAGCTCCGAGGCGCTGGCAGTGGCGGTGGACCGCATGCACTCGGCGACCTCGCCCATGGGGCTGGACATCACCGGCATCCCGGAGTTCGCCGAAAACGGTGACAGCTGATGCCCGCCGCGTACGTGCTGCTCACCCTGGCGTTCGCCTTCGCCGTGGTCATGGTGTCGTGGGCTGCCCTGGTTGGTCCGGGCGGTGAGCGCTGATGCCCACGCGTGCACAGCGTCCGCGCCTGCCCGAGACCAGCAAGGGCCAGCTCAAAGCGGCTCTGGCCTGGAACGAGGGCCTCACCGGCACGCCACGGCAGTCCGATGAAACCCCCGTCGTAGAGGTCTGCACGGTCGACGCGTGCGGCAGCGCGGTCACCGACTCCGACCGTCCGTCCACTGACATGGTCCAGGTCCTCGGCTCAGCCGACGGCGCGGTCGCTCACTGGTACTGCGACGGTCGGTGCTCGGCGATCGCCCGCGCCCGCGCCGAGATTCGCGCCATCCCGATGCGCCCCGGCACCGAGCCCGCCACCCCCCTGCGACGGGGCCGGCCTCCGCGCCACGCCCTCCTGGCCAGGCGGTGAGCGGCGATGTCCTCACGTATCGACGTCATCGCCGCCGTCCTGCGTCACCCCGCACCCGTACGGAACCCCATGGCGTACGAGCTGCGCGGCTCGGTCGTGCAGCTGCTCGGGCCCGGCACCACGGACCCGACCTGGACGGCCACCCCCGAGGTGCTCGCCGCAGCGGTCGATGCCGGTCTCGCCCGGGCGGAGCGGAAGGAGAAGGACATCCCCGTTGGCACTGCCGACGTGAAGGGGACGACGTCCACTGCTGCCGCTCACGCCCTGGTTCTCGAGTCCGACGGCCTCGACCTCATCGGCATCTGCCGGTGCGGCCGGCCGATCGGCCGCACGCCGCTCACCCGGTCCGTCGACGGCCTGGTCGGCGTGTGGGAGCGGCACTGCGCCCAAGCCGCCGACACCGCATGGGCCAACGCCCTCGCTGCCCTGCCCGCCACCACTCCGATCGGAGCGTCATGACCGACGCCACCCCGTCCTTGGTTCCCGCGGCCCCGACCGCCGAGGAGATCGAGTCCGCGACCCGCATCCTGATGCGGGCCTGGTCGCCCGGCACCCTCCTGCCGGGCGACCCCAGCTACGACACCGCCGACGATGGCATCGACCCGGACGAGTACTGCGGCTGCGGCGGTACCGACGAAGACGGCGAGTCCCACTGCAACTGCGGGGGCGGCTGCGTCTGCGACAGCTGCGCGTACTACCGCTACGCCCGTAACAAGGTCTGCTCGGTCAAGGGCTGCGGCAAGACGCCGGCCTTTCGCGTGGTGCGCTTCGGCCTGGTCGACCAGCACGTCCAGGAGCCCACCGAGAAGGGCGCAGTCTGCCCCCACCCTGAGGGCGCCGACCACTTCTGCACGTCGACCACGGTCTACGTCGAGGCCGGACCCATGGTGCAGGAGTTCGACTACCAGCCCGCGTGCAGCACCGCCCACGCCGTCCAGCTCCGTGACAGCTATCGCCAGCACAGCCAGCAGTACAACCGCGGCGACCGCGACCACTACCGCCTCGAAGCCTGGACCTACACCCCGCACTTCACCGAACTACCCGCCCCACTCCCGCAGTTGCGCGAACACCTCCGCAGCGCCCACGACAACATCACCTGGGCAATCAGGCACCACGCCTCCTTGGGGATCCCCGACACGTGGCTGGACTCGGTCCGCCGCAACCTCGCGCTCGCCGCCTGGAACGCCCGCCGCGAACTCGAACAGCCCGCCGCGGACGACGACATCGACGACGAGCCGAGCACGCCGGTGCAAGAAGAGCCCGACTGGGGCCAAGGCCCGTGGTGAGACGCGGTAAACCGCCCCCCTGCGAGTGGCTGGCCTCGCCGGTCCACGCCCTCACCTACGCCCGGCTCTACCCGTCCGGTTGGTGGTGCGCCCGTCACACCCCCAACCGGCAGGCCGGTCGCCCCGATCCCCCGCCAGGCCCCGGCTGGCCCGTCTATCGCCAGCCCCCGCATGGCACCGATCCCGAGGTCGCCGCCCCCACCGGCACCGATCCCGAACAGGAACCGTCATGACGCCTACCCCTGCCGACCTCGCTCGCCGCATCCCCGTCAAGCCCGGCCCGCCCACGACCGCGCCTTCGAATCCGTCCACCACTGCGGCGCGGCCCGCGAAGCCGTCCTCGAAGAGGGCACTCACTGCGGAGGAGGCCATCGCCCCGGGCCGCCTTGGCCCCGACGAGCGCTTCAAGTCGACGTTCCACCTCGGGCTCCTGCGTAGCGGCATGCTCCCCGAGGCCCGCCTCGTGGGCTTCACACTGCTCTGGTACGCCCACCACCGCACCGGCCGCATCAGCCCCAACTTCCAGCCCAGCGCCGAGCAGCTCGCCTCGGACACCGGACTGAATACCGCCAGTGTCGGCGTGCAACTGGAGGTTCTCCGCCAGCGCGGCTGGCTGCGCCTCACCCCGATCGCCGAGGGCCCACGCACCGGCCTTCCGCGGTTCGAGCTGACGATCCCCGCCCTGCACCTCCAGCGGATCCGCGCGCACCGCGCCGAACTGCGGTTGCGCGACCAGTCCAGCTGACCGCGCATCCAGCCGCACCGCCCCAGCCAACTCCCCTGAGAGAAGAGCCAGTTGTCCGCCGCCGCGCTCGCAGCCCACCCGGCTGCACCGCACGCCCAGCCGCACCCCGCGGCCCCGGGTGTGCGGCCGCGCGCCGGCGGACACACGGTCAAGGTCCCCCTGCGCCTGGTCGTAGGTGCTCAGTACGCGGATGCCGCCCTGAGCGTCTACGTCAAGATCGCAGCCCTGTCCCTCCGCCCGGAGGGCTGCACCGCCAAGGTCGCCGTCATCGCCGAGTACCTCGGCATGAGCAAGTCCGCTGCCGAGCGCGGCCTCGGCCAGCTCGTACGGCCCGACATCATCGACGGCCTGGTCGAAGTCCCCACCGTACGGCGCACGTTGCGCGGCGGCCGCGGCCAGTCCGCGCACCGCGTCACACGGCCCATCGCGGAGAACGACGGCGAGCTGTGGGTGCGCATCCCGGTGCGCGCCGCCGAGGCCCTGAGCCCGCGCCTCCTACGCGTGTACGCGCTCCTCGCCTACGCGACCGCCCGCCGCATCCCGGTCACCGCCGCCGAACTCGGCGAGCAGCTGCACCACCACACCGGCAAGCGCGCCGGCGAACACCTCGGCGAGCGCCAGGCCCGCCGACTGGTCGACGAACTCGACGCCACCGGCTGGCTCACCGTGCGCCGCCGCGAGGGCGAGCAGGGCCGCCACGCCTACGAGACCCACCGCCACCCGCTCCATCCCGTCCCGGCCGCGCCCGCCATCGGCCAACAGTCCCCGGACGCCGAGCAGTTGCCGCTGTGGGGGCCGACGGCTCCGGTCATTCATGACGGATCCGGTTCGGATCTTGGTGACGGATCCCTCGCGTCTAGGGAAGACCACCTAACTGACCGACGTCCTGAGACGAAGCTGGGTGGGGGTATCCGCCGTAGGCGATCTCACCGTGAGTGGGTCGCGTGCCCTGTGGATAACCGCGTGCCGGACACCTTCGGCCCGGGTGATCGCGTGCTGCGCACGGATGACGAGACCTCGTCCTCGAGCCCGGCCCCCGGCCGCGCCCCGTACACCGGCCCCGTTCTGCAGCTGTCTCCCCGGATCTGGCGGGTCCTCGCCCCCGTCCACCATGAACTGCCCGGCATCCGGCCGTTCGTGCTGCGGCGGATCGCCCGCGAGATCGGCCGCCAGCTCGACAACCCGGGCGGCAGCGAGCAGCGGCTGACCGACCGGATCACCCGCCGCTACGCCACCACCACCGAGATCCGCGACGTGGGCCGCTGGCTGCTCGGCGCCGCGCTGCTGCGGCACGGCTGTGGCCAACCCGACTGCGAGACCGGCGTGCTGTGGCCGACCGGTGCGGACTGCGAGACCTGCGCCCTCAACCGGCAGGTCGAGGCCGCGCGTGCCCGGCGGAATGCCGAGCTCGCCGAGAGCGCACGACGCCTCGAAGAGCGGCGGCAAGCCCGGCTTCAGGAGGTCGTCGGCGCCGAGGTGGTTGACGCCGGACCGGTAGGGCCACTGCCGCCGAAGAAGACGTACCGCGACCGGGAGCGCGCGAGCGACGAGGAGATCCGGGCGGCGATCGCCGAACACGGGTCCGTCGCTGCCCTCCACATCTACGGACATCTGCGGGCGCTGCCGCTCCTGGCGGCCCCTCCCCTCTCCAACGAGCCCGGATGCGACCGGAGGACTCATGCCCAGTGACCACGACATCGCCCGTTGCGACGACTGCCTGGCCCGGATCCGGTGGGCGATCACCGTGAACGGCCGGCGCCAGGCGATCGACGCCGACACCGACCCCAAGGGGAACCTGGCCGCGCACGTGGACGGCACCGGCACCTTGAAGGTCCGCGTGCTCAGCAATGAGCGGCCGACCCTTGAGCACGCCGAGTGGCAGGCCATGCCGCACGCTGCGACCTGCCCGAGCCCGCGCCAGCCGCGGCTCCGGGCCGCCTCGAGGACCCGGCGCCCCGTCGTACGGCCTACCGCCTGGTGGTCGGTCCGATGACGCAGAGCGCGGACCACCGGCGGCCGGGCCCGAGCGAGATCCGGGCGCTGCTGGGCGACGGCAAGATCTCCAACCTGGCGGTCGCCCGCCAGCTCGGCGTCGGTGTGCGGGCCGTCGCCCGCGTACGCAAGGACGCCCGTCTGCCGGTCGCACCGCGCAGCGCCTGGACGCGGGCCCCGCACCCCAAGGACAGCGAGATCCGAAGCCTGCTCGGCGAGGGGCACACCGACGCGGAGACCAGGCGTCGTACCGGTGCGGACGTCTCGACCGTCGCCCGCATCCGCAAGGACGGCGGGTACGGTCCGGCGACCATCACCCGTCGGGGCACACGGCTGCACCCGAAGGACGCGCAGATCCGCCAGCTCATCAACGAGGGGCTGAGCAGTGCCGCCGTCGCCCGGCAGGTCGGCGCCGACCGTGCCGCGGTCCGTCGCATCCGCGCCGAGATGGGCGTGCCGTCCCCGCCGCTGCAGCCGCTGACCCTCGACGAGAAGTGGGAGGAGCGCACGCGGCCTGTCGAGGGTGGCCACCTGGAGTGGACCGGTGAGCGGGGCACCGTCAGCGGGACGCCGCTGCTGCGCTACCGGGAGCAGACCTACACGGCGGCCGCGGTCGCGTTCCGTCGGCGGACCGGGACAGACCCGGTCGGTCAGGTGAAGGCGGACTGCGGGCTGCACCAGTGCGTCGCCCCCGACCATGTCGAGGACGAGCCCGGCCGGCTGGCCAAGCGCGAGGAGATCCGCCGTCTGAAGGGGTTCGGCGATCGGCCGGATGTCTGCCCTGGCGGCCACGACCAGGGCGTTCACGGTCGGCTGGAGGGGGACGGGCGCGCGTACTGCGAGGCCTGCAAGCGCGACGCGAGGAAGCACCCCGAGGCGAAGCGCGCGGCCCGGGCCAGTGCCCGGGAAGTCCTCCGGCAGCGCATCGAGGCGATGCTCCGTGAGGACATCCCCCAGGCGCACATCGCCAGCGAGCTCGGCGTTGCGGCGGCCACTGTGCAGGGTGTCCGTGAGGCGCTCGGACTGCCGGCGCCGAGGCCCGGGCGGCGGGAGCGGTACGCCTCCGTAGCGGAAGCGTTCCACGCCAGCACGCAGCTCCTCGAGGACGGTCACCGCCGGTGGACGGGGGGCGCGGCCCCGTACGTGTGCTTACGCGAGCAGCGGCTCGCGGCCTCCCCTGTCTCCTTCGAACTCCACCACGGTCGGCCGCCGGTCGGCCGAGCACGGCCGAGTTGCGGCGTGAACGGCTGCCTGGCCGGCAGCCACCTCGCCGACCGGCCGATGCGAGAAGCCAACCGGCGGGCCGACCGGGCATTCGCCTCGATCTTCGGAGAGGCGCCGTGAGCGAGCCCATCGAATGCGCGCTGTGCCATCAGCCCGTCCGGTCCGCAGCCTCCCGTACCCGGCGGATCGGCGGGGGCTGCTGGCGGAAGTTGCGACCGGACCAGCGAGCCGCGATCCGCGCCGACCCCTTCCGCGTCCGGGCGATCCTCGTCCGGCCCGCGCCCACCACTGACGGGCAACTCGCCCTCGACATACGGGAGATCCCTTGACCAGCGAAGACACCAAGCTCGTGGCCATCGACGGCAACGACGCTCTGGCCGCCGTCCTCGACGCGGTCGCCGCCGAACGAGGCCGGCAGGACAACCAGTGGGGCGAGCAGAACCACCCCGACGGCACCGCCGCCGACTTCACCGCCCGAGCCATGCGGGACAGCGCTCGCGTTGTCTGCGAGTCCAAGGCCAAGCGCGGCGCCCTCACATGGGCCGACGTCCTGGACGAGGAGTACTGGGAGGCCCGCGCCGAGACCGACCCGGCGCGGCTGCGCGCCGAGCTGGTCCAAGTCGCTGCCGTCGCCGTCGCCTGGATCGAAGCCATCGACCGACGCACGGGAGCCCGGCCCGCCCTCCTCCAGGCGGTCGCCGAGCAACTGCCTGCCGACGCCCCGCAGCGTGCCGCCGACACCCTCGCCGCCATGCCGGGCCCGCCCTCCGCGGCCGAAGACACCACTGGGGAGCTGCGGTCATGAGAGTCCCCACCCTGCCCGGCCTCCTCGTCCTGGCCGCCCTCGGCTGCCTGGCCCTGGGGTTGATCACGTTCGCTGCGGCCGGCGTCCTCTGCCTGCGCGAGGCCTTCCGCAAAGCCCATGCCAACGTCGCCGCCGCACTCTCCGCCGTCGGCACGCTGTCAGCGCCCGAGGCGCTGCGCGAGATGGCCGAGACCCTGCGGTACATCGACCCCACCGGGTTCCGCGAAGCGGCCGAGTGCTGCGAAGCCCGAGCCCTCGCCCTAGAAAGCACCGCGCAGTTGGCTGCCCCGTTCGGACGTGGTGGGAGGTGACCCGATGATCACCACCATCGTGGGCGCGGTCTGCCCCGTCCTCTCCCTCGCCGCTCTCGCCGGCGTGATCGTCGTCGCCCTGCGCGCCCGGGGGCAGCAGTGACCGCCCTCATGGCCGAACTCGCCCGCGCTCGGGACGAGTTGCGTACGTGGCTCCGCAAGGGAGTGAAGGGCACGCACGCCGACGAGCGGGGGGAGCAGCTGATCGACGGCCACCAGTCCGCCATCAAGGACGTCCTCGCGCACCGGCTGGCCGAGCAGCAGCGCGACCACCTCCGCAGCCAGGGCTATGACCTGGCCTGCGTGTGCGGTGGCTGTGCGTGCTGCGTCGCCCGCGAGTGCATCGACCTCATCGACCCGGAGGTACGGCCGCTGTGACACCACACCAGCGCACCGCCCTCGGCTGCCGCATCGCCTCGGTCGCCCTCGCCGTCAGCACGTACTGGATGGCGACCGAGCAGGAGTGGCTGCTGTCCTTCGGCCTACTGTCCGGCTCCGCGTCCCTCGCCCTCGTCGGAGGCCGCTGCCAGGCACTGCACTTCGCCGAGCGAGCCCGGCACCAGCGGGCCCGCCGCGCAGCTACTGGATCCGCCGAACTGCCCGTGCCGTGCTGCTCGTTCTGGCGGCACTCCGACGGCGCCGTCCACGGCCCCGACTGCACCCGGCCGCAAGCCGCGCGCCGGGACGGCTACCGCCTCGACTCGCGCAGCCGCGCCGCGTTCGACGAGATCACCGCCCGCTACGACGACCGGAGCTCAGCATGACCGACGACCGCCACGACCAGGCCCAGGAAGAGTTCGGACCGCTCGACCACCGGCGCATGCTCGACCTTCGGCTGTTCCCGCCGATCGAGGTCACCGCCCCGGGCCCGCGTGAAGTGCCGGCGGCGCTGCGCGGCCCGGCCTGGCAGCCGCAGGAGCAGCCCCCCGTGTACGAGCAGCCCGCCACCCAGTGGAACGGCGAACCGTGCACCGCACGCCGCATCACCGCCATCGTCGCCGACAACGGCAACTTCCCCATGTACTGGGCCCGCCACCTCGTCGGTACCCGCCGCGCCATCGTCGAAGTCACCTACGGCGGCGCCACGTTCTACCTCGACGACGAGGACGGCTCCGGCTGGAACAAGGTCACCCACGGTGGCTCGCCGCACTGGACGCACAACAACATCACCATCGACCCGGACAGCATCCAGTCGCGCGCCCAGACCGACCTCCTCAAGATGGCCGTCGAAAGCGGGGCGACCGGTGTGGCCGAGCTCCGCCCACACCACGATGAGCTGGCCGACGCCTGCCGCCCTGTCGAGGTCGACGGCGAGACCGTGCGGGTCCACGGCTCCGGCCAGTTCACCGAGCAGGACCAGGAGCTCGTCGCCGACGTCGTCCGGGCAGGGAAGCGGAAGTTCGCCAAGGAAGCGCTCACCACCGACGCCTCCTTCCTGCGTGAGCACATCGCCGAGGCCCTCTTCGACGCCGACAGCCAGGTCGGTCCCTACCGAACGGTGCACTCGGACACCAAGGACGAGTACCGGAGGCTTGCCGAGGCGGCGTTGGCCGTCGTCCTCCCGCACGGCAAGTTCCTCGGCGACCGGCTGCACGATACCGAGGAGCAGCTGCTCGCCGCGCGCACGGAGGCCGAGCGATGGATCGCGTTCATCCAGCGCGGCATGGACACCCACATGCAGTTCAGCGTGCTCAGGCCGGACGGCATCGCCGAGCAACTCCCGTGCGCCGACTGGTGCTACGCCTGCCGCATCGAGCAGGCCGAGGCGTTCACGACCGCCGTGGCCGAGCTGATCGCCGCGCACGAGGGCGATGAGTGGGCCAGTCAGTCCGCCACAACGGCGCTCCGGGAGCTCTTCACCTGCACGTCCGTCCCGTCCTCGGTGGACGACTCCGGCCCTACATCCGACGAGCTAGTCCACTCCCCCGAAGAGCAGCTGGTCAGCGCCCCGCCGTTGGTGGGCGACCGGTTCCGGCTCCAGGCGGACGGCAGCTGGGCCGCCGATGTCGGCGGGGGCACCCTCACCGTGGTCGCCGACATGTCCGGGGAACGCCGCGAGCAGCTGCTCGCCCTCCTCGACGCCTACTGCCAGGCCATCGAGGAGAACCGCCTCACACCGGAGCAGGCCCGCGCCGACATCGGTATGCCCGGCACATGACCGCCCTCGCCTTTCCCACCGGCCGGCCCTTCCGTCTGCACCTGACCCACCGGGTGTTCGACGGATGGGAGCTGGCCGACGGCCAGGCCGTCGCCCTTGAGGACCCCGACCTCGGGATCACCGCCAGCGCGGCCTCGGTCGACGACCTCCTCCGCGGCTACGGCGGTGGCCGCATCGAGTGGCTCCGCCCGCCTCCCACCCGGCACCACCAGCAGGAAGGCCGGTCTCCTTCATGATCTGCACCCTGTGCACCACGCACGACCTCAAGTACGGCGTCCTGTGCGCGAGTTGCACCCTCGCCCTGCAGGACCGTCTGGCACGGCTGCCCCGGATGTGGGCGTCTCTGGAGGCCTGGCTCGCCCCCGGCAGCACGGGCACCGCTCAGTACGGTGGCCGCGTCCGGCGTGCCGAAGCCCCGCTGCCGCTGAACCAGGAGGTCCTCGACCTGCGCGCAGCTGGCGGGATCGCCGGCGTCCTGGAGGACTGGCGGGACGCAGTCCACGACACTCGCGGCCTGCCCACCGCACCGCGCACCGGAGCCCTCGCGCGACGCGTCAGCACCGCGGCCGCCGACCTGATCGCCAGCCTCTACTTCATCGCTCTCTGGGACCAGGGCGTCCAGCTCGGGCGTGAGGTCGAGCAGCTCGTGGGGCGCGTCCGCGCTGTCGCCGAGCCCGGCCGTGACCCGGACGAGCCGACGTTCCTGGGCTACTGCATCGCCATCGACCTGTCCGGGGTGGTGTGCGGCAGCAGGCTCTACGCGGACATGGCCCAGACCGTGCAGTGCCAGTGGTGCCTGTGCCTGTATCCCCCAGACCGGTGGCTGCAGCTCCGTCTCTTGCAGCCCGGAAACACTCCAGCCAAGGAGGACCAGGACGTCGAGGAGCCGCGGATCAGCAAGGTCGCTGAGGGCACGGCCGAGCGCCTGGAGCGGGCTTGGACATCGGGGCGCAGCGGCGGACGCTGGAGCAGGTGCACGACGGCGGCGGCCGGATCGACTTCCACGGAGGTATGGGTCGGCTGCCGGTCGCACACTGCACGGGCTTTGGAAGGGGCTGGGGAGAGGGAGTGATCGCGGCCAGACCCTGCACCAGGGGAACAGTGTCAGTGTCGTGCCGCACAATGGCGTACGGGCGCGGGGCCCGAGTGATTGGAAACCTGCGCCATGCGCACAGTTGCAGTCGCGTTCTACGGCGGCCCCTTCGACGGCGAGATCATGCACTGGCCCGCGAGCGAGACCCTCGACTGGGTCCTGTTCATCAAGCCGGACCACGCCCCCGGGGTACGGGCGATCTACCTGCTCCACTCGATCCGCCTGGATGCCGAGCGGTGCGCCAGGTACGTCTACGAAGGCTCCATCCCTGGCTGACTCAGCACAAGGTCGCTGACTCCCGCGCTGAGTCAGCGACCTGATTCTCCTAGAGACGCGTCTCGTCCTTCCGCTGCTTGACCGTGAAGTCAGCTTCACCGAAAAGGGCAATTCACATGACGGAGCGCTTGCTTATTCTGCGGAATTAGCATGTACATGCACCCGCAAGTTTGTGATATCCAGCACAGGCCCGGAATTATAGATAGATCTACCACCTCCACGTCGACAGTCAAGATGCCACTACGTGCAGGGCTTTATTTGTATACAGCCTTTCGCAATGCGCGTAGAGCCAGCACCCTCCGGAAATGGTCTAAACCGCCCTCTCGGGTGTCACCACCAATTAACACTCGCCATACGTGTCCGTGACGTGCACTCTGATCCTCCCCGCTGGTCCCACAGAGGCAAGGACAAGATGAAGACCGGGCACAAAATTGCAATTGCTGGCGCAGTCATCGTAGCCGCCGGAACGATCATCGCCCCGCAGCTCATCAGTGACGACGGCGACAAGAAGGAGCCGAACACGTCGGTGAGCGGCGACTTGAGCGGCAACGGCGACGGCCCCCGCTGCCAGGGAGCCAAGGTCAACTGCCCCCAGGGGAGCCAGCCCATCCCTGAGAACACCTACCGGACGGACAAGGCCCCGAGCAAGGTGGGCCCATGGGCCTACAAGGTCGTCCGCACGGTGACTCAAGCTGGCGACGAGGGACTGATGGTGAGGACCTGCAACGTCAGCGACTGCCCCGGACCGGATTCCGCGCGCCAGGTCGGACTCGTCCGACTCCACCACACGGTCTGGGTTGAATGCTGGAAGGACTCCGGCTTTGACGGCGGCGAAGGCCAGGGCATTACCAAGTGGTACAAGGTCAAGTGGCCGACCGACCAGCCTCACTCGACCCCCGACCTCGAAAGTTCGAGGGAGGACAAGTACACGGCCTGGATGTACAGCGGCTACATGGAGCCGTCAGGACACAATGGGAAGATTCCCGAGTGTAGTAGCTAGCCTCGTTCGGCCAGCATGAAACCGGGAGCCTGAATTCCGCTTGACGGACCAGGCTGGACCGGAACACGAAAGGGCGGCCCGGAGACTCCGGGTCGCCCTTTCCTATGCAGGCACCTCGGTAAGCATCACCCGCAACAATAGTCATCAATTTACTCAAACGACACAGTGTCACCATTCCTGGCGGGGTGCTCAGCGCGTCCAGAATTCCGGACCGCCGCCCCGCCAGTCGATCCACTCCGCGCGGACCACGTCCATCTCGTCCGCGTCCTGGAGGCCGGCCGTCTGGAGCAGCGCCGCCACATCGTGCACCGAGAACGCGCGGCCGAGGATCTGGCCGCCCGCCTGGACGCGCCGGCCGCCCTCCTCGTCGGGCGGGTACACGGTCACCGGGGTCACACCTCCAGCCTCGCCCGGGGGCCGGGGGGTCGCGCGCTGGGCTACTCCGCAGGGTCCTGCTCGGCGTGCCGTACAGCCGCCTTCACAGCCTGCTCGACCTCGTACCGGTTCTCGCCGGACCCCGTCGCATGCTCGGTGATCGCGGCCTGGATCGCCTCGGAAGCTTTGAACCAGGCCCGCCACTGCTCGTCGTACTCGTCGCCAATGAGGCCGGCGAGCTTGGCGCGTTCGGTCTCCGCGGCACGTTCGAGCAGGATCAGGTGTTCGATGTCTGTCACGTGCACGGAGTGTAGGTCGGACAGCAGCGAGCCCCCGACCGGCGCGCGGACAGGGGCTCAGCGTGCGCTGCGGACTACTCCTCCGACACTGTCGCGCGGGGGCGATCCTTACCCGACCCCGTGTAGCCCCGCTCGATGTCCTGCACCGTGGCCAGCCCGATCCCGAGCGCCTTCGCGATCTTCCGATACGAGACCGGCGGATCCTGAGCGCGCATGTCGAGCACCACCTGGCGGCGCATCTCCCGCCACCTCTTCCCCCGCGCAGACTGGTCGGCCATCACTTCACCGATCGCTTTCGCGCGCTGCTCCGGGTCGGTCATCGCCTCCACGGCATCCATGGCGTCGATCACGCGCTGAGCCTCCTCGGTCACACCCGGCCTCATCTCATTCGGGCGGGCCGCTTGCCTCGACTGTACGGGGCCCCGTACAGTCTCAGGAAGTAGCCCGAGCTACTAAGCACAACGGCCCTGTCCCGCTGAGTTGGCGCTCCGGGACAGGGCCAGGCCCACCTCAACCATCACGAAAAGGCAGGCCCTGATGGGACACGCTACCGACCAGCCCCCGGAGCAGCACAGCCCAGAACCCACGAACCGGAACCTGTCCACGGACGAACTGGTGCGGCAGATGCTCGTCGAGATGGCTGAACGCCTCGAGGCCAACCGGCCCGACGTGACGCTCACCCCGACCGGGCGGATCGCGATCATCCAGGCGACGACCATGAGTCCGAACTTCTCCAGCGCCCTGCGGGCCAAGGCGCCCGACGTCGAGAAGCCGATCACTCGCGCCGCCTACGCGCAGTTGCTCCGAGCCGCGGCCGATCCGGATCAGCCCAGCCTCCTCGACCGGTACGCCGCCGCCAGCCAGCGCTGTCGTCAGATCGGACAGCAGGTCGGTCTCCGCCGCTGCGACGAGGACCCGGAGTGGCGCGCGGCGGAGCGTGAGGCCGAGGCCCTCTGGAAGATCGGCCTCGCGGCCGGCCATACCAGGGACGAGCTCATCGCTGCCAGCAAGCCGTCCGGGCAGTCGACCTGATGGGGCTCTTCTCTCGCGGTAGGCAGAGCAGCCGCAGCTACCCCGCTGCCGGAGTCTCCGTCACCGGCGGCGCCGGACGCTTCCGTCGTGCCAAGACGACCGGCGCCCGCAAGGCCGGAGCCGACGCCGAGAAGTGGGAGCGCGCCGAGCGGCAACGCAGTCAACGCGGCGGCTGGCGAGTTACGGACTGGAACCGCGATGGGTGAGCGCTTCTGGAACGGCGTCGCCATCGCCGCATCCCTCGTGGTTGGCACCTTCGCCGTCGTCTGGATGAGCACCCACTGACCCACCCAAGCCGCCGCCCCCGGGCCCCCGACCGGGGGCGGCCCTCTTCCCGCATCACGCATCAGGGAGCCACTGTGAAGACCCCCACCGGCTACCGCCCCACCCTCACAACTCTCCAGCACAGACTGGTCGTTGCCGTCACCTCCGGTGCCGCTGTCATCGCCGGGATCGGATTCGTCGGCTCGTACGCGGCCGTCCGCCGCCTCGCGGAGTCGAAGCACTTCGGTACGTTCGCCGTGGTCTTCCCGATCGGCATCGACGCCGGAATCCTGGTGCTGCTCGCCCTCGACCTGCTCCTCACCTGGCTCCGCATCCCGTTCCCCCTGCTGCGCCAGACAGCATGGCTACTGACGGTCGCCACGATCGCGTTCAACGGCGCCTCAGCCTGGCCCTCGCCGCTCGGCGTGGGCATGCACGCAGTGATCCCGATCCTGTTCATCGTCACCGTCGAGGCGGCCCGGCACGCGATCGGCCGGATCGCCGACATCACCGCCGACAAGCACATGGAGAGCGTGCGCCTGATCCGCTGGCTCCTCGCGCCCGTGCCGACGTTCCTCCTCTGGCGCCGGATGAAGGTGTGGGAGCTGCGCTCCTACGACCATGTGATCAAGCTGGAGCGGGACCGCCTCGTCGAGCGTGCCCGACTGCGCTCCCGGTACGGACCGAAGTGGAGGAGCAAGGCGCCGGTCGAGGTCGTCATGGCGCTGCGGCTCACGCGGTACGGGCGGGATCTCGCTCCGGTCTCGGGCGTCCTCAACATCGAGCATGAGCCGTCCGGCTCACCCACAGCCGCGCTCGAACTGCCCCCGGCTCAGCTCACCGTGAGCCGCGAGCCCGAGCCTGAGCCGGTTGAGCCCGAGCCCCGTGAGCCTGAGCCGGTCGACTACGAAACGACCGTCGTCACCGCGCTCCACGTCACCGGCGGTGAGCCGCACCCTGTGCCGACCGATCCCGTGCAACCCCTCGTGCAGCCCTCTGACCAGCAGGGCTCACGTGAGCCGGGCTTGAGCCCGGCTGAGCCGCTCGTCGTGAGCCGCGCTGAGCCCGCCGGTGAGCCGGGCGAGCCGGGCGAGCTGAGCCGTGAGCCCGAGCGTGAGCCGAGCGGTGAACCAGTCGGCTCAGGGGACGGCGAGATCGAGCAGCAGATCGCCGAACTGGCTCACCGGCTCAGGGCGGGAGAGGGGCTCACCAAGACGACTGCGGCTCAACTCCTCGGCGTGAGCCCGGCCACCGCCGGACGGCGGCTCACCATCGCCCGCGCTCGGATCGGCGAGGGGACGGGCTTCTACCCGTGAGCCGCGATCCCGGACCCGACGAGCGCCGCGTGCGCTACCTCCTGGCCCGGCTCGACGCCCGCCCCTTCGGACACTCCAACGACAGGACCACCGCTATGAGCGACCAGCCCATCACTCCGACCCGGATCATCCCCGCCGGCGTACCGCTCCCGGCCCGCCCGCCGCAGCCCGGCGAAGTCCCGCCCTGGCGCACCCCGACACCAGCCACCGCGGCGCCCCCACCACCGCCGCCACCGCCACCCATCCCGCGTCCCCCGGACCCGGCCGAGGTGGTCGTCCGCCACGTCCACGAGGTCCTGCTCGTCACCTCCGAGCCCGAGGAGCGAGTGCCCCGCCTGTGGGAACGGCTCTGGGACCACCTGTTCACCTGGCGCATGCTCGTCGCGATCCTCGCCGCGCTCATGCCCTGGGCCAACGGCCGCAGCCCCGTCGGGATCTGGGCCCACACCGTCCACCAGGCCCGCACGGAGGCCGGCATCCCCGCCGCGTACATCATCGCCGGGGTCGCCCTCGGCGCGGCCTGGGCCCTGGACCGGCACACCGGGCGCGCCCTGCCGCGCTTCCTGTTCGTGACCGCCCTGATCGGCGCCTTCGGCGTCTTCGACTGGTTCGACGCGATCACCCTGCTCACCGGAGTATCCCGATGAACGGCACCACCACCCTCACCCTGGGCGGCCTCCTCGCCGCGCTGCTCGTCCTGACCGCCAACCTGTATCCGTGGTGGACCGGTACCCGCGAGATGAAGCAACTCACCGCGTTCGGCAAGGGGTTCCTCGCCGCCGCCTGCGCCGCAGCCTGCCCCGGCGGCATCCTCGGCTGGGCCCACACCCACACCGGCACCGTCGCCAACGGCGCCGGAGAACGAGCCAGCAGCACGGCCGCCGGCACCTCCTCCGCCACCGGATTGACCAGCGGGCAGCTCGTCGGACTCGGCGCGACCGGCGCGGTCGTCGCAGTCCTGGTCGTCTTCCTCGTCGTCCTCTCGTACAAGGGCGCCGGCAAGAAGGACAAGAAGCGCATCGTCGGCGGCGCCTTCGTCGGCTCCGTCCTGCTGCTCACCGCGGGCGTGGCCGGTGCTCTGTCCTGGTTGCCCGGCGCGCTCAACGGTGCCGGCGACGCTGTGGTCGCCGCCGTGAAGGGATCGGGCCTCCTGTGAGCCGCCTCGCCGGCATGGCCGAACGGCTGACCACCGGCTCCACCACCGTGGCGCGCCGCGTCGCCGCAGCAACAGCGGCCTGGGTCACGCGAGGACGCCGCGAAGACCTCACCGGCTGGCGCGCCGCCCTCGGCTGCTGGGCCCGGATCGTCGGCCTCACCCTCGCTCTGTACCTGCTGTGGCGCCTCCTGCGCGCCGTGCCGATCCTGCTGTCGCTGCTCAGTGCCGTGTGGGTCGTCGCGGCCTGGCGAGCGGGGAAGTCCTCCGAGGCCGCCGCCGAACACGATGGCGGCGCCCCTGCCGCACCCCCGGAAGAGGCCGTCCGCACCCTGCTGCTGGCCGTGATGGGGGATGGCGACGCGGTGCACCTCCGGACGGTCCTCGCGCACCTCCAGGAGCACGGCCAGTGGGAGGGCCGCCGGGTCACCGATCTGCGGCTCCATCTCACGCGCCTGAACATCCCCGTCGACCGCGGCGTCAAGGTGGCAGGCATCCCCACCTGGGGGGTCCGCCGCAGGGACATCGAAGCCCCTTCCCCTGCTGGCAATCAGGAGACGTCTACCGAGCCGTCTACCGCCGCCTGACCTGCACATCTACCGCGTCATCTACCGCCGTCTACCGGCCATCTCCCTGCTCTTCTACCGCCCCAGGAGGTCCACTCCGCGATCAACAGTGACCGTCAGCTCAAGATCGCCCCACGATTCGCCATGATCGCTCAGGCCCTTCACGCGGATCCCCGGCGTGGCTGAGGCATCAGCAGTTATTCACCCAAGGCGCCAGCGTCACGGTGTCCGGTACCTTAAGCGTCGTGACGGATGTTCTGGTGGGGGATCTGATGGTTGCGCGGTTTGCTCCGTATAGCGCTGAAAAGATCAAGGAAAAAGCGGAGCGGGACTACGAGCGGCTGCGTCTTGAGGGGAAGACTCCGTTCTATGGGATCTCGACCTATGCCATCGTCCGTCCGGACGAGCAGACGAGCGTCGACGACCTGATCACCCGCATCTGCCACGCGAACGTGGTCAACGGCAAACGAGTCATCAACGGCAGGAAAGTTGCCGTAACTACGCGGCGACATCTTGAGGCAGAGGGGTTCCGAGTGGAACGCTCAGAGCCCCCGATGCATCATCATGACGTGATCCTGGGCAACGAACTGCGCGAAATGGACACTAAGAGGTTGGAAGCCATCCTGCTCGCTGACGTGAGGAAGGTCCCAACATGGGACAGCTAATCGAAATCGCCACACGCCCCCGTGTGCGTATCGAGATCGACCTGAACTCGCGCAACGAAGAAGGTCTCGTTCCGGCGTACCTGGAGGATGCGGACGGCTACGTCACGATCGGCGACACCGTCACGGCCTTCGAGTCTGAAGACGGGGTCGCTGCGCCTGCGGTCGTGAGGAAGGTTGCGCACGGATTCGCTTACCTCGATGTCGACTGGGACGCGATGACCGATGACGTTGCGCAGCCTGTCGCACACGCTGTCACGCCCGGGGCTGAGAACTTGAGCGCGACATCGTCGGGCGCCAGCTGGGTGCGAGTCACGATGATCAGGAAGGTGGTTACCCCCATCCTCGTGAGCGCCGCAGCAGTTGCCGCAGCGACCACCGGAGCCGTACTCGGCTCTCCGGGTGCCACACCGAACTCGACGGCCGCGCCGAACTCCGTATCAACGCGTGACGTGATCACAGTCATGGAAGCAGGAGACACAGCGTGAAGCTCAACATGGCAGCCCTCTGCGACCGGGCTACGGTCAGGGAAGGGCTGCTGCACATCCTCGGAGCGGGGGTGACGCAGACATCCCTCGTCCTACCGACCGCCCCTGACCTGGACCTCGCCATCCTGATCCGCGCTGAGACATGGCACGACCTTTCCGGTATGCACCACGTATCGGTCACCGTGCGACACGAAGATGGAGCCGAGGCCGGCCAAGTGCTGCTGGGTTGGGAAGCGCCCCAGGTCGAAACGCAGGATGACTCTGCCGCACCGAACCAGCCTTTGCCGCAGTTGCCTCTCGTCGTACCGCTGCGGAGCATCATGCTGACCCAGCAGGGAGAGCACCTTGTGAGCCTGCAGGTCGACGGCTCCGAGCTCGCCGCCCTGTCCTTCAACGTCACCAAGGCCGAATTGCCCGGCGTTACCGTTCAGCTCCGATGACGCAGAAGGCCCCGTCGTCACCGACGGGGCCTTCTGCGTTGCCCCACGGCACCCCCGAGAACCCGCTCACCTCGTCGTCGTCCTGGGCAACTGCTCGGCTGCTAGACCACTCCGCGACTGGCAACGCCGCTCCACCACCGAAAGACCGCATTCCGTGTCACAGCTACATCAACGCGCCTCCACACGGCCATCGCGCGGCGGATGATGACCCCTCAGCATCCGAACGCCCGTGGGGGGACACCGTGTTGTTCAGCCGAGACCCAGAGAAGGCCGCGCAGAGACAAGCGCGGAAGGAAGAGAAGCGCCGCGAGCGCGACGAGTGGACGGCCAAACGGAAGGCCGAGAAGGACGCCCTCGCCGAGTGGCGCGTCACCCACCCCGCCGAGAAGACCCTGAACCTCGCCTGCATGATGCGGTCCTGGCCCGGCTCCAAGTTCGGCGAGACCTCTCTCGGCCCTGTCCTCGGCGGCCAAGCCGAGTTCGTCGACGCCGGCGCGCACAAGGCCTGGACGGCGACCCGACTCGCCGGAGGCGTCGTCACCGGAGGCGCCTCCCTCGTCGCCGGCCGCAAGAACAAGGGCGCCGCCGTCATCAACGTCACCTTCGGCAACGGCGCCGCCCAGACGTACAACGTCACCCCGGAGAACGCCACGCTCCGGGCGGCCAACCAGTACGTCACCGCCTTCAACGCGCTCGCCGGCCAGCTCTCCAACGAGGCCGCCCAGCCGTAAGACGGACTAGGGGCGCCCGAGTCCACCACGCTGCGCCTCGGACGCCCCTGCTGCACCATGGACCCCATGGAGTACGCATCCCTGCCACCCGGCCAACTCACCACCTCCCAGGCCGCGATGGCCTGCGGCGTGAAGCCCGACACCATTCGGGACTGGGTCCGCCGAGGCGTTCTGAAGCGCGCTGGCGGCTCACCCCGCCGCCCCATCTACCGCGTCGACGACATCCTCGCTGCGCAGCAGGCGCCCAAGCCAACCCGAGCAGGTCAACGCGCCCAGCAGTAAACCCTGCTTGACGTGCGACGATCCGTGCGCCACGATCTTGCCGAACAACCATGTCCAAAAACGGACACCAGAACGCACCACGAAGGCCCCGGATACGGCGAGATCCGGGGCCTTCGTCGTGCCCGCGCCCGCCGTACGACAGCCGCTCAGGCCGGTGCTCAGTTCCTGGGGTTGGGAGCACCGGCAGCCGTACGGCGGGCGCCCCTCGCCACGAGGAGCACCTCATGCCCGACGCGCCGCCCGTCAACTTCGACCGCGCCACCGCCTTGGGCATCGCCCAGCACTGGGCCTTCAGCCACGCCCACGAAGCCCAAGACCGCTACGACCAGGCCGAGACGCTCCGCGCCCGCGCCGAGGAGACCGGCGTCAGCGGGGCACTGCCGGCCGAGGCCTACGCGCTCGCCAACCGCTCCCGCGTCATGGCCGAGACCTGGTCCCACGTCGCCACCGCCCTCGCCACCCCGGCGACTACCGACGGCCAACCAGCCATCTACGAGCTGCACGTGGCCATCGACCCCACCAACGTGCACCAGGTCCTCCGCCGCGCAACCACCGCCGACGTCCACGGCGCCACCCCGCTGTAGCCGTGGCCGCCAACCCGAGGAACGGCCGGCCCTACCGCACCCTCTGCACCAAGCAGCGCGCCCTACTCCTGCCCTGCTGGTGGTGCGGCGGCCCCATCCGCTACGACATCACCGGCCGCCTCGCGCAGCGCCACCGCGACGCCTTCACCCTCGACCACGCGCGGCCGCTGTCAAAGGGCGGCAACCTCCTCGACCCCGCCAACGCCCGCTCGGCACACCGGCGTTGCAACAGCGCCCGCGGCAACCGCACCGACGCCGCCCGCCAGCCCGTCCGCTCCTCACGGAGGTGGTGACGCGGCACAGCACGCACCCCAGGGACGACAGAAGCAGGATTACCTGACTGACGGTAATTCGATCGGCCCTGTCCCCTATGCGAGCTAAAGTGCGGTGCGTGACCGATGACAGCCAAGCCGAGCCAGACGATCAGCAGCCTGAGCCCGCATCTGATGAGACGCCCCACGAGCACGCTCAAGGCGAAGGCGGAGACACCGGCACAGCGGGCTTCCGGATCGCTCCCGGCTACACCGAGCTCGACCTAAGCGGCATCCTCCGCGTACAGGCCATGACCCAGGAGATCAACGCCCGGGTAACGGAGATGACCCGCATGAACGTTGATGCTCTTCGGGCCATCGGGCGGATGCGCCTTCGAGTGCCGGTGCTCCCTCAATGGACCGTCCGGGTGCCCGAGCTCCCCGACTTCCAGCGCTTTCAGGTCGACTTGGCTGAGCGAATGCGGGAGGCCGCCCGCATCAGCTTCACGATGCCCCAGTTCGAGTTCGGCGCGGACCTCGGGCGCATCCTCAACTCTGGCGTACCCACCTGGCTTGCGAACGTGCGCATGCTCATCGAGCGCCTCGAGCAGGTCATTCCGGAGAACCTTCGCGGCCTCCGCTCTGGGCACTTCGAGGACGTCTTCCGCATCAACGTTGAGGACGGCACGTCCCTTGCCTGGGCGCCGAGGCGCAGCATCATCGACGAGCTCCTCCAAGCAGCGGATATGGACGCCCGCAGCACCGTCCTCGTTGCCCACGCAGTCGAGATCGCCGACGATGTCGAGGCATCCCTTGCTCAAGTCGTCCTGCCCGAGCATCAGATACTGCGGTCGCTCCTCCTCGAGGCGGCTGGCGCCCTCCGCCTTGGCCTTTACGGGCCGGCACAAGCCGCTGCATCCAACGCCTTCGACACCATCATGAACGTCAGGATGCTCAATTTCCTCGCCTACAGCGGCAATCAGAACAGGAACCTGACCCGGATCCACTTCCGACCCGGCGGTGGCACAGACTGGGAGGCCGTGACCTTCGCCGAGCTTGAGCTCGTACTCGTAGGGGGAGGCATCGCCACTGCCTTCGAGCGCTGGACTGCCGGCTGCGGACTCGCATCGTTCAACCGCAACGGAAGCGTCCACCACGTAGACGACGGCGCCTACTGCCCCGCTCATGCCGTGCGCGCCCTCCTGGTTGCCCAAGCAACGCTGCGCTGGCTCGACACTGCAATCGCCGAGGAACGCGGGGAGCAGGACGCCGCCTGACTGATCCCCGCCAGCGTCCACAGGGGAAGGACGGTGACACGCAGTGCTGTACGTCGTCACCGGCCCGCCGGCCGCAGGCAAGTCCACGTTGATCGAGTCCCGCGCCAAGCCGCGCGACATCGTCATCGACCTGGACCGCATCACCCGCGCCCTCACCGGCCCCGGTGCACCCCAGTGGAACCACGAACCGATCGCGTCCAAGGTCGCGATGCGCGCCCGCTACGCAGCCATCGACGAGGCGGTCAAGCACCTCGAGTCCACCGACGTGTACCTGATCCACACCATGCCCACTGACACCTGGCTGGCCCGGTACCGACGACTCGGTGCCGAGATCATCACCGTCGACCCGGGCGAGCAAGTGGTGCGTGAGCGCGTGCGTGCGATGCGATCAAGCGCGATGGAACGCGTCGTCACCCGCTGGTACCGGAGCTACGGCGGAGGCAAGAGCCGGCCAGCCACCGCGCAGTCGTCGCGGGAGTGGTGACGCATCGCCACCCCTGCCCGGCCCATCACGGAGTGCTACGCCACGGCCCGTTCGGGACGCTCCGCGCGACGCGTCCATGATCGTCCGAGCGGTCGGGGGAGAGAGTGGATCAAAACTTCAACGTCTTCCCGGGCGACCCCAAACGCCCTTGTCGCCCGGTTCTCTCCCCGCGCCGCGCGGTAATCACCGCGAACCGAGTTCGACCCCATTAGCGGCCATGATCACGATCGCGAGCCTGTCACTTTCCGTGACCGCCGCCCGCCGTCACGCTCCGTGATGGCTCGTCAGATCGGAGGCGATCATGGCCGAGCCCGGAGCGAAGCGAGTCCGTGCCGGCGCCGTCGCCAAAGCCACCCGCGCAGAACTCGATGACCTCGGCGTCTCTCCTGATTCGAACGCCTCGGCCGCCGCCGCGACACGCCTCGCGAAGATCATGGACTCGTCGGTGGACCCCAAGGAGATCGCGGCAGTCGCCCGTGAACTGCGCCAGGCCATGCACGTAGTGCGAGCGCTGGCGCCTCCGAAGGACAGGGGGGACATCGTCGATGAGCTCGCTTCTCGCCGCCCCCGCCACAGCGCGTAACAGGCCCGACCCGATCGGCTGCCAGAGCCCGCGCATCATCTCCACCCCGCACTACCGGCGCATCGAGACCGGCCGCTGGAGCGGCATCGAGGACCAGGCCGCGCTCGACTTCCGCTCTCCCGCTGGTCAGGAGGCCGTCGAGCTGGCTGCGGACGCCAAGCTGAAGTTGGACCCGTGGCAGCAACTCGGCCTGCACCACAGCCTCGCCGAGGACGACGAGGGCCGGTGGACCTCCTTCGAGGTCGTCCAGAACGTCACACGGCAGAACGGCAAGGGCGGCTACCTCGAGGCCCGGACGATCGCCGGCGTCATGCTGTTCGGCGACAAGCTGGTCATCCACACCGCGCACGAGTTCAAGACCGCACGCGAGTCCTTCCGCCGACTGGACCAGATGATCGAGGGCTCGTACGCCCTCAGCCGCCGTGTGAAGCGCGTCCTGCGCAGCCACGGCGAGGAGGGCTTCGAGTTCCACAACGGCGCCAGGATTCTGTTCCTGGCGCGTACGGGCAGCTCGGGCCGTGGCTTCTCCGGCGACCTGGTCGTGATGGACGAGGCCATGTCCCTGCGTGCCGCGCCGATCGGCGCGCTCCTTCCCATCATGTCCGCGCGGCGCAACCCCCAGCTCGTCTACACCTGCTCGGCCGGTATCGGCCAGGAGAGCGAGCAGCTGGGGCTGCTGCGGGCCAGGGCGCTGGCGGACAAGCCGGAGCCGGACGAGTCGCTGACGTACCTGGAGTGGTCCGCCGAGCTGCACACGCGGGAGTGCCCGCGGGACGAGGACGGGCGGATTGTGTGTGCCGAGCACGACCACCGTGAGGACGTACGGACGTGGCAGCGGGTGAACCCTGCGCTGGGGATCCGGATCCGGGTGCAGGCCGTACGGCGCGAGTTCGCGACGATGCGCGCGGACCTGTTCGACCGTGAGCGGCTCGGCGTGGGCGAGTACCCGGCGCAGGCCGAGGAGACGTGGCAGGTCATCGCCGAGGCCGCGTGGCGGGCGCTGCGCGTGCGTCAGTCCGGTCTGGCGGACCCTGTGGGTTTCGCCATCGACACGAACCCTGATCGGTCCTGGTCGGCCATCAGTGTCGCCGGCGGAACGGCCGACGACGGTCGGCATGTCGAGGTGGTGGACCACCGGCCTGGTACGGACTGGGTGGTTGAGCGTGCTGCCGAGCTGGACGAGAAGTGGTCACCGTGCGTGTGGGTGATCGACGAAGGCGGCCCGGCTGGATCGCTGGCTCCGCTGCTGCGGAAGAAGCTCGCCGAGCGAGGCCGTGACCACCTGATCGTGGCGCCGAAGGTCCGTGAACTCACGCAGGCCACCGGGCAGTTCTACGACCGCGTGCAGGACCAGAGCCTGCAGCACCTGGACCAGGCGCCCATGGCGACCGCGCTGAGCGGCGCGACGAAGCGTGATGTCGGCGATGCGTGGCTGTGGTCGCGACGGGGCGACGGCATTGACGTGTGCCCGCTGGTGGCTGGGACGTACGCGCTGTGGGGCTGGGAGCAGTACCACGACGTGGAGCCGGAAGGGGCGCCGAACCTGTGGTGAAGAAGGAGCCGGCCGAGCCGGAGGCCCGTACGGACGGCAGTGAACTGCTGGTCCTCGAGGTGGTGTTCGTCCTCGTCGCGGTCGCCGGGCTGGCGCTGTGGAACATTCCCGCCGCGCTGGTCGTGGCTGGGGTGCTGGGGGTGCTGGCCTGCGAGCGCGCCATGGCGCGGGCCGACAGACGTGCTGCTGAGGGGCAGCGCGGCGGGGAAGCGGCGGGAGGTGAGCGGACGTGAGCGGGCTATTCGGACTGTTCGACGGGCGGACAGAGCGAGGGCTGGAGAGCCCGGCCCAGCCGCTCACCTCCGCCGCGCTGAGCGAGTTCCTCGGTGGTGTCGGGCCGTCGGATGCCGGTGTGCCGGTGACGGAGACGTCGGCGCTGCGAACGCCTGCTGTGTGGCGGGCGGTCAACGTGATCGCGGGTGTGTCGTCGGCGCTGCCGATGCCGACGTACAAGGTCGGCACGAAGCAGCGGCAGACGTCTGACCTGCTGACCAACCCTCACCCTGACTTGACCCCTGTGGAGTTGTGGCGCTTCGCGTACACGTACCGCGTGCTGTGGGGCAACGGCTACATCCAGAAGATCCGCGACGGCGCCCGTCAGATCCGTGAGCTGTGGCCGATCTCCTCGAGCCGCGTGCAGGTCGAGCGGGAGAGGCCCTCCGACGAGAACCCTTCGGGGAAGTGGTTCTGGGTCACGGACGACTGGGGCGCCGTTCACCGGCGATCTCCGTACGACATCCTCCACATCCCGGGCCTGGGCTACGACGGGCTCACCGGCTGCTCGCCCGTGCGGATGGCGTCGCAGGGCATCGGCCTGGCGCAGGCCGCCGAGAAGTCCGCGGCCCGGCTGTTCGGCTCCGGGAACCTCGTCGGCGGTGTGCTGCAGACGGAGCAGCGCCTCGACCAGGACCAGGCCGCCCGGCTCAAGGAGCGTTGGAAGGCCCGGATGTCCGGGGTCCACAACAGTCATGAGATCGCGGTGCTGGACAGCGGGGCGTCCTTCAAGCCCGTCGCGATGCCCAACGTGGACGCCCAGTTCCTGGAGTCCCGGGAGTTCGAGAACGCCGAGATCGCGAGGATCTTCGGCGTGCCGCTCTTCCTGCTCATGGAGACCAGCAAGTCCACGAGCTGGGGCACCGGGTTGGAGCAGCAGGCGCAGGGCTGGGTGACGTTCGACCTCAATCCGACCTGGCTGACGCCGACCGAGCAGCGTGTGACGAAGGAGTTGCTGCCGTCGTCGCAGTACGCGAAGTACCAGATGGGCGGGCTGCTGCGCGGCGACTCCGCGGCCCGGGCCACGTTCTACCGAGCGATGCGCGACGTCGGCGCCTACTCGGCGAACGACATCCTCGATCTCGAGGACAAGCCGCCGCTCGAGGGGCCCGAGGGCGACCTGCGGCTGCAGCCGCTCTACATGGCGCCGCTCGGCTCCAACCCCCTTGCTCCGGACGGCAGTCCGTCCGCAGGAGCCGGGTCGAACAGAGCGCGGGCAGCCGCGCTGATGCTGGAGGCGCAGCGGCTGCTGGCGGCCCCTGACGAGACAGAGGAGGGACTCTGATGAGGACTCTGACGAGAACGACGACCGAGGAGCGCCGCCGCCTGCCTCTGTCGACGGCAGACGTAGTGATCCGGGCCATCGAGGGCGACACCGCCGACGAGCGGTTCCACGGTTACGCGGCGAAGTTCGACAGCCGTACAGCGATCGGGAATCCCCTGCGCTGGGGGTTCTACGAGGAGATCGCGCCGGGCGCGTTCACCAAGACCCTGCAGGAGGGCGACGCCCGGTTCCTCATCGACCACGACTCTTACCACGTGGTGTCGCGGGTCACGGCCGGCACGCTTTCCCTGGCGGAGGACGCGATCGGCCTGCCGGTCGACTCGGCCCTGGACACGGCCTTGTCGTACGTCAACGACCTGAAGGCCAACGTCCGCAACGGCAACATCACCGGCATGTCCTTCGGGTTCTACGTCCTCAAGGACCAGTGGTCGGTGGAGAGTATCGACACCTCCGAGGGGCCCGTCGAGGTCGAGGTGCGGCGCATCCTTGAGGTGCGGCTCATCGAGGTCAGCGCGGTCGCGTTCCCCGCGTACGAGGACACCGAAGCGGAGCTCGCGTCGGTCGCCTCGGCGCTCGTCAGCCGCGGCGACCAGGCGGCGATCGAGCAGCGTGCACGGTTCCGCCCGGAGCTGCGGGATCTCCTGCAGTTGGTCGGCAGCGACCGAAGCGACCAGGCCGCGAAGGACGCCACAACGGAAGTACCAGAACTCAAGCAGGTCGAGAGCGAGCCGGGTGAGTCCACTCGCGAGACCAGCACACCGGAGACCGCACCCGCGGACACGGAAGGAACCGAGCCGGCGGAGACCACTCGGACCGTCCAGGACGCGCGCGCCATCCGCATGAGGGGGCTCGCCGCACGCTACGGCCTGCCGCACGCCTCCTCGTAACCCACACTCACCCCGAGGCCCTGACCACCCTGGTCAGGGCCTCTCGCATGCCTGGGAAGGACAGACATGCCCACACAGCTCGACAGGCTGATCGAAGAGCAGAACACGACGTGGCAGCGGATGCAGGACATCCAGACCCTCGCCGAGACCGAGAGCCGCGACTGGACGGCCGAGGAGCGCGCCAACTGGGACAAGGCCGAGGCACGGCTGACCGAGGTGTCCAGCGACATCGAGCGCCTCAACAAGATGGCCGCGCTCGACAAGATCGACCGGTCCGGGGTCATCACCACGACCGGCAAGCCCGAGGACCGCCGCGGCGGCGACGGCGAGGAGCAGGCGCAGCGGTACGCCGCAGCGTTCTCCACCTACCTGCGCGGCGGCATGGACCGCCTCACTTCCGAGCAGCGCAACATGATGATGGACCAGCAGGTCGACCTGCGGGCTATGGGCGGGAACACCGACATCGGTGGCGGGTTCACCGTCCCGGACGAGTTCCGCAACATCATGACCGAGACGATGAAGGCCTTCGGCGGTGTCTTCGGTCTGGCCGAGATCATCACGACGACGACCGGCGCGGACCTGAACTGGCCCACCAACGACGACACCTCCAACGAGGGCGAGATCCTCGGCGAGAACGTGGCCGCGGGCGAGCAGGACATCCAGCTCGGCGGCAAGAAGCTGAAGGCCTACACGTTCAGCTCGAAGCAGGTCCGGCTGTCCCTGCAGCTCCTGCAGGACTCGGCGTTCGGCCTGGAGACGTGGGTGCCGAAGAAGCTCGGCGAGCGCATCGGCCGCCGCGCCGCCCGGGCCTGGACCACCGGCACCGGGGTGGACCAGCCCGAGGGCATCACCACCAACGCCACCGTCGGCAAGACCGGCGCGGGCGGCCAGGTCACGTCGATCATCTACGACGACCTGGTCGACATCGAGCACTCCGTCGACGTCGCCTACCGCGCCAGCGCGCAGTACCTGATGCACGACCTGATGCTCAAGGTCATCCGGAAGCTCAAGGACACCCAGGGCCGGCCGCTGTGGCAGCCGATCCCGGCCCCGGGCTTCCCGGCCACGATCAATGGGTTCACGTACAACATCGACAACTCGATGCCCGTGCCCGCGGCCAGCGCCAAGAGCATCGCGTTCGGTGACTTCAAGGCCGGCTACCTGATCCGCCAGGTCCTCGACGTCCAGACGCTCCGCCTGGTCGAGCGCTACGCCGAGTACCTCCAGGTCGCGTTCCTCGGCTTCTCCCGCATGGACGGCATGATCAACGACTCGTCGGCGATCCGCCTCTACCAGCACCCCGCCAGCTGACCAACTCCGCTCACGGGCCCAGGACTTCGCGCCTGGGCCCGTCTGCGTTCACAGAGAGGAGCGCGTCGTGAGGGACGCGTACGCAAACGTCACCGTCCGGGAGACCCTGGCGATCGTCGCCCGCACCGCTTCGGCGAACGGCACCGGCGTGGACCGGGCCGCCAGCGGGATCATGTTCCAGGACGCCGCGATCATCGTCCACACCGGGACGATCACCGACGGCACGCACGCCATCGACGTGCAGGAGTCCGACGACAACACGACCTTCACGTCGGTCGCGGCGGCCGAGCTGCAGGGCACGGAGCCGAGCATCGGCGCGACGGACGACAACAAGATGTACGTCGTCGGCTACAAGGGCACCAAGCGCTACCTGCGCGCCGCGGTGACCGCGTCGGGCACCACGTCGGGCGGTATCTACGGGGCGTCGGTGCTGCTGGCCAACCCGCGTAACGCGCCGGTGGTGCAGCCCTGATGAGGCGCATCCGCGTACTCGAGGCGATCGCCGGGTCCGACTTCTCGTGGGCTCCCGGCGATGTCGTCGAGGTGAGCGAGGAGGAAGCCGCCTCGTGGGCGGACGGGCACCGCGCCGTCCTCGCCGACGACGGCCAGGAGCAGGGCGGCGAACCGCAACCGTCGGCGGTGCACCAGGAGCCGCTCGTCGTCGGCGAGGACGGCGAACCGCTCGAGGTCCTCGCCTCGACACTCGAGGAGATCGAGCCGTCGGGCGGTGTCGAGGGTGGCCCTCGGTGGGTGCGCTGGTCGGTCACCGTCCGGCTGCCCGTCCCGGTTGTACCGGACGACGAGCAGCCTGCGGTCCCGGAGGATCCGGCAGACCTTGAGAACGAGGACCCCGAGCAGGAGCCCGCCGAGGTCCCTGCGACGGCGACGCCGTTCGATCCGGTCGAGCACACCAACAAGCAGGTGCTCGCCTATCTCGACACCGTCGGGGAGCAGGAGGCACTGCGCGTGCTCGATCTCGAAGTCCTGGGCGAGAACCGTGCAGGCATCGGCAAGAACCGCGAGCAGGTCCTCGAAGCCGCGCGGGCACGCGACGCCGCGTCCGGCGACAGCCAGACCGGGGCCGAGCAGGCCGCGGACTATTCCCGCGGCGGAGGCGGGGAGCCCTCGCCCGAGACCCGCTCCTGGTAGAGGAGGTGTGCGGTGCCGTACGACCTCGGCGCGACTGCGCGCCTGACCGCCGAGTGCCGGGACCCGGGCGGCGTCCTCGTCACCGCGGCGACCGCCGTGGTGACCGTGACGCTGCCCGACGGCGCCCTCGCCACCCCCACGCCCGCGGAGACCGCGACGGTCGGCCTGTACCAGGCCGACTACGTCACGGAAACTCCCGGACGGCACACGGTGCGCTGGCTGTTCACCACCCCGGCGCACGCGTACACGGACAGCTTCGACGTCCGCGACGAGGCGCCTCCCACGGTCCTGTCCCTGACCGACGCCAAGAACCTGCTCAAGAAGGAGGGGTCAGCCGACGACCCGCTGGTGCGGTTCTGGCTGGAGGCCACCACCCGCGCCGTCGAATACTTCGTCGGACCCGTCGTCGTGCGCACGGTGACCGAGGACCACCAGGTCGGCCTCGCCCCGGCGATCGCCCTGCGCAAGGCCCCGGCCATCGCCCTGCAGTCCGTCACTTCCCTACGTGACGGCGGCTCCGGGTACGACACCGCCGCCCTCCATCTGGACCCGGCCACCGGCCTGGTGACCCGGAGAGACGGCGGCCTGCTCCAAGGCCCGCTGCAGTTCGTCTACAGCGCGGGCCGGCCGGTCATCACCGGCAACATCCTCGGCGCCGCGCAGCTGATCCTTCAGCACCTGTGGCGCACCCTGGCCGGTCCCGGCCGGCCGCAGCGCGGGGGTGACGACTTCGACGTCACCGAGCCCATCCCTGGCCTCGGCTACGCGATCCCCAACCGGGCGAAGCAGCTGCTCAGCCCGGACGACGACGGACCAGGAATCGCCTGATGCCCGCGACTTCAGCACTGCCCGGCGCGATCACTCAGCTCCTGGTCATCCTGCGGGAGCCTGCCATCGACAACGTCGACGTCATCGACGGGCCACCCGTCAACGACGTCCAGACGCAGGACTTCATCGCCGTCGGCTGGGTGCCCGACGGCGACCAGGCCGCCGAGTTGCAGCAGAGCTTCAATTCGGCCGGCGCCCGGACCAAGGACGAGACCTTCGGGATCAGCGGCTGGATCGACTGCTGGAGCGGCGACACCGACTTCCCCGCCGTACGGGCCCGGGTGTTCGAGTTGCTCGCCGAGATCGAGCAACGCCTCCGCGCCACGGACCTGCATCCCGAGGCGCCGACCCTCAACGGGTCGGTGCTGTGGGCGGAACTCTCGGCCGGCGTACTGCGCCAGTCCCACACCGATCAGGGCGCACGGGCCGCCCTGGGCTTCACGGTGACCTGCCATGCCCGGATCTGAGGAGGAGCAACCCATGTCGCGAGTGCGCTACCTGGGGCACGAGCAGGTGACCGTGCCCGAGCTGGGCCGGACCGTCGAGCCGGACGAAGTCGTCGAAGTCCCCGACGACCGCTACGAGGGCTACATCTGCCAGCCCTCGAACTGGGAGCCGGTCGAGGAGCCCAAGGCGGCAGCCTCGAAGAAGCCCGCGGCCAAGACGCCGCAGAAGGAGAGCTGAGTCATGGCCATCGGATCGGGTCTCGGCGCCCAGATCGGGATGATCGCCGAGGGAAGCTACGGCACGTTCGCCGCTCCGACCAAGTTCATCGAGTTCACGAAGGAGTCACTGGTCCTCAAGAAGACGACGGCTCAGTCGGCCGGCATCGCGGCCGGCCGGCTGCTCCCTCTGTCCTCCCGCCGCGTGCTGACGCGCAGGGAGGTCCAGGGCACCCTGGAGATGGAGATCGCCAACAAAAATATGGGGCTCATCCTCCAGACCCTGATGGGTACTTCGGTCACCCCCGTGCAGCAGGCCGCATCGACCGCTTACTTGCAGACCCACCTCCTGGCCAGTGTCGCGGGCAAGTCCTTGGTCATCCAGAAGGGGGTGCCTCTCACCAGCGGGACCGTCACGGACAAGACGATGCTCGGCTGCAAGATCACGTCGGGCGAGTTCTCGTGTGAGGTCGGCGGCATGCTGACCGGCAGTTTCGAGATCGACGGCAAGGACTGCGACGAGACGCAGACTCTCGCCGTGGCCAGCTACTCGGCGATGTCGCCCTTCCACTTCGGTCAGATGGGCCTCAAGACGGGATCGTTCGGCACCGAGACGGCGCTCGACGGCATCCGCAAGGTGAGCTGCAAGATCGAGCGTCCACAGGACGTCGAACGCTTCTACGCGAATCAGTCGGCGCTGAAGAAGGAGCCGATCGAGAACGACCAGGTCAAGATCACCGGCAGCCTGGAGTCGGACTACGTCGCCACCACGCTGGACGACCTGCACACCAGCGACGGCGCGACCAGCCTGGTGTGGGAGTTCATCGGTCCGATCATCGCGAGCACGTATGCGGAGACGTTCCGGATCACCCTGCCCGCGATCAAGCTGGACGAAGGGCCGCCGGCCGTCGACGGTTTCGGTGTCGTGAAACCGACGTTCAACTTCACTGGCCTGTACGACGGCACCAACCTCCCCAAGATCGAATACATGTCGACCGACGTCACCTTGTGAGGCAGCGGTGGTCCGCGACATCCGGATCACTGGCACCGGCCAGCTGCTCGAGCTCGCGGCGCGGCTGCGCCGGGCCGGTCACGAGAACATCCGCCAGAGCTACATCCGCCGTATCCGCCGCGCGGCCGAGCCGCTGCGCACGGACCTGCAGGACGCCGTACGACGTCAGTCCCTTCAGTCCACCGGGCGGGGCGCCGGCAAGCGCTCCGGCCCATCTCCGACGACCCGCCCGTTCCGCGAGGCCATCGCCCAGGCCATCCGGATCAGCGTCCGGACGACAGGCAACCCCGGCGCCAAGGTCTGGTTGGACAAAGGGCTTCTCCCGCCGGACATCCCGGTCGGCGTGGTGAACCAGATGAACGACACCGGCAAGCTGCGCCACCCGGTGTTCGGCAACAAGAAGCGCTGGTCCACGCAGTCCGCCGAGCGCGGCTTCTGGGACAAGACCGTGCGCGCACACACCGACCGCATAACCACCGAGGTCCAGCGCGTTGCCGACGACGTGCGCCGGCGCCTGGAATAGGAGCACCCAAGTTGATCGTCATCTACACGCCCAAGGGCGGCGAGCCGGAGCAGTACGACGCCAGCAGTCTGAGGGTGTCGGAGGCGTCGATCGTGCAGCGCACCGTCGACATGAAGTGGCAGGAGATCCTCGCCGGGCTGGGAGGCGATGACCTGGAGGCGATGCGGGGCGTCGTCTGGGTCATCAGGAAGCGCTCGGAACCGTCCCTGCGCTGGGGTGACTTCGACCCCGGTGTGCTGGAGATGACCTCCCGCATGGACGACGACGAGATCGAGCGGTGGATCACCAACGCGGTCGCGAACGCCGACGAGGACCTGGAGTGGGAGACCATCCAGACCATCATCGACCGGCGTCTGGACGAGGTGGCCGCCAACCCTGAGCGCGCCCGCGCGGTCCTGGCCGCGCAGGCGCCGGACCCAAAAGCGGAGCCTCCCGAGCCGGACAGCGAGAGCGAGCAGGAGCCGACGACGGAGGGCTCAAGCTCGAGCCCGACATCGTCCGAGCCCGTGACGGCTATCTCGGGCTCTTCGCGCACCTCCTCCACATCTCGCCGCAAGGGGTCGACGACCTGAGCGTCGGCGACTTCTACAACCTGTGCTGCTGGATCGACCGGCACCAGGCCGCGCAGCAGACACAAGCCGGGGGGTAGCACTCCATGCCGTCCATGACCTTCATCCTCGACGGCCGCGACCACCTCAGCCGGATCCTGGACCGGGCAGGCGACGCGAGCGACCGGCTCGGCCGCCGAATGCTCACCGCGTCCATCAACGGCGACGCGGCCATGCGGCGTCTCACGGACAGCACCAGCCGGAGACTGGCCGGACTGCAGCGGGACAGCGAGGCTGGCGGCAAAGCCGTTGAGGAACTCGGCAAGGTCACCAAGCTCCTTGCCCCGGCCGCCATCCCCGCCGCCGCCTCGCTGGCACCGATCGCGGCCGGGGCGGGCACGGTCGCCGTAGCCACGCTCGCAATGACCGCCGCGATCATCCCGCAGATCGGCGCGCTCTCCGACGCGGCCGAGTCCGAGAAGAAGTACCAGGACGCGGTTGCGAAGAGCGGTGCCAGGTCGCAGGAGGCGATCGCCGCCCACACCGAGTACCTGGCCTCGGTCAGTAAGCTCCCGCCGGAGACGCGAGAGGCGGCGGCAGCACTCGGCGTCCTGAAGGACACATACCAGGACTGGTCGGACTCGCTGGCCGGCGACACGATGCCGGCGGTCACCAAGGGCATCGAGATCCTCAACTCGCTGCTGCCCAAGACCGAGGGCTTGGTCAAGGCGACGAGCGCCGAGACCGACCGGTTCATGACGATCGTCGGCGGCGAGATGGCCTCGCCCGGCCTGGACAGTCTCAACTCGAAATTCACGTCGTTCGCGCAGAAGACCCTGCACAACGTCAACGACGAGCTGGTACACCTGCTCCGCACAGGGAACGCAGGCGAAGTCGGGGGCAAGGCACGGGAGTTCATGGACTGGGCGCACGCCCAGGGCCCGGCCGTGGCGAGCGTCTTGATGAGCGTGGCGAGCGCGCTGATTCATGTCCTCGACGGGGCAACCGGCGTAGGTGTCGGCCTGCTCCAGGTGGTCGAGGTCGCGGCTCATCTCGTCGGCGCCGTACCGCCGGGCATGATCGCGACGTTCCTGCAGCTCGCGCTCGCGTTGAAGGTGACGAAGGCGGCGGCGCTCGGCATGGCCGCGGGCCGCAACGCGCTGGCTCTGTTCGGCGGGCAGCTCGTTGCGATGCGCACAGCCGCCGCGGCGACGCCCGGCGGTCTGGCCGCGGCGCGTGCCGCGATCATGGCCCTGTCCACCACCGCGAAGGTCGCTGTCGCGGGTACGGCTCTCGGGCTGCTGGTCGTTCTCTTGACCCAGTTGTCGCAGAACTCGCGGCAGGCGCCGCCGGACGTCGACAAGCTCACCAACTCGCTGCGTCAGTTGGGCTCGACCGGGGCGGTGACCGGCGAGGCGGCGCGCGCGTTCGGTAACGATCTGGACGGCCTGCACAGCAAGGTCGCCGCGCTCACCGACCCGAGCACGACGGACAAGGTGCAGCAGTTCCTGGTGGGCTGGACCGGGTGGGACTCCACCCCGGTCAAGGACGCCAAGGACAACATCGACTCCATCGACAAGGCGCTCGCCGGGCTCGTGTCGAACGGCCAGTCGGACCTGGCGGCGGCCGCGCTCAAGCGGCTCACCGCCGAGTACGGCAAGGGCGGCCGGGACACCAGCAAGTTCACGTCGCAGCTCAACGACTACAACGACGCGCTCGGCGACTCGGCGTTCGAGCAAGGCCTCGCGGCCGACTCGATGGGCCTTTTCGGCGCGCAGGCCCAGAGTGTCCAGACCAAGCTCAACGCCCAGAAGCAGAGCGCGGACGGGTTGCGGCAGAGCATCCAGGCCCTCAACGACGTGCAGAGGGCCGGCCTCGGCGGCATGATCGGCTTCGAGGCGTCCATCGACGCCGCGAGCAAGGCGGCGCGGGACAACGCCGGCGCCTTGTCAATGTCGAACGGCGTCCTCAACCTGGGCTCAGAGAAAGCCCGCACGGCCGCCACCGCCCTGCAGGACCTGGCGGACAAGACCGACTCGGCGGCGGCGAGCGCTCGGGAGTCGGGCTCCTCGTGGGAGACCGCCAACGGGATCTACACGCGCGGCAGGGCGGCGCTGGTCAAATCCGCCGAAGCGATGGGCCTCACGAAGGCCGAGGCCTCGGCGCTTGCCGACCAGATCCTGAAGATCCCGAACAAGACCACCACCTTCAAGATGGACAAGGAGGACGCGCAGAACGACCTCACCGCGTTCAACGCGGCCGTGAAGGCCTCGCCGGGCACGAAATCGGTGACGCTGAAAGCGCTCAGCGCGTCGGGCGAACAGGTGCTGGAGCAGTTCGGCCTGAAGGTCAAGCGACTGCCCAACGGCAGCGTGACGGTCAGCACGAAGGGCGGCGCGCTCTCCGCGATCGCCAACATCGCGGCGGCGCTGCGGGGGCTGAACGGGAAGAGCGCCACGACGTGGGTCTACCACAACGTGCGTACGACGTACTCGACGGCGGGCAGCGTCTCGGGCGGCAAGTCCGTCCACGGCATGGTCGGCGCGACCGGCGGTCTGTTCACGGGGGCCGGGTTCCGGCACCGCGGGTACAGCGACGGCGGCCTGGTCGGCGGCCCCGGCACGGAGACGTCCGACTCGATCTTCGCGCCGTGGCTATCGAAGAACGAGTTCGTCGTCAACGCCCGCCGCACCCGGCAGTACCTGCCGCTGCTGAAGGCTCTCAACTCCGGCAAGCTGTCGCTCGGTTCGCTGACCGGTACCGGCGGTACGGCGGATGCCGGGATGGAGGCCGGCCGCGGCCTGGCCGCAGGTATGGCCGGGGCGACCGCGCTCGTCAACAGCGCGGCCCGGACGATGGCGTCCGGAGTGGAAGCCGGCATCAGGGACGAGCTGGAGATCCGCTCGCCGTCGAAGAAGACGAAAGCCTTGGCGGCGGACACCGGCAAGGGCTTCATCATCGGCCTGACTGGCACCCAGGCCAAGATCAAGTCCGTGTCGGCCGACCTGGTCAAGGACATCAAGACGGCTTTCTCCGGGAAGAAGGAGTCCGGCCTGGTCAAGATGGTGGACCAGGACACCAAGAAGCTCCTGACCCTGGCGGCCAAGCGGGACAAGGTCGCCGCGACGATCGCCGCGGCGAAGGCCTACGCGTCCGACGTCACCAAGAACGCGCGCGAGGGCGCAGGCCTGTCCAACCTGGGCCTGGAGCCAGAGCAGGTCTCCGCTGGGAGCATCAAGGCCGGCCTGTCGTCGAAGCTGGCTCAGGTCAAGCAGTTCACGAAGTACATCGACATCCTCGCCAAGAAGGGCCTGAGCAAAGGCCTGTTGAGGCAGATCCTCGACATGGGCCCCGACGCGGGCTACGCCTACGCGAGCGCTCTCGTCGGCGCGGACAAGGGAACCTTCAACTCGATCAACTCCCTCCAGTCCCAGCTCGACAAGTCCACGACGACGCTCGGCCAGGTCGGCGCGGACCGGCTGTACGACAGCGGCAAGAACGCCAGCAAAGGCTTCCTCACAGGCCTCCTCTCCCAGGAGGGGGACCTGGAGAAGGCCATGGAGAAGCTGGCCAAGTCGATGCAGAAGAGTCTGAAGAAGGCTCTCGGCATCAAATCGCCCGCGACCAAGATGATCCCGCACGGGATCAACACCGCCCGCGGTGTGGCCGTCGGTGTCATCGCGGGCCTGCCGCACGTCGACCGCGCCATGGAGACGATGGCCGGCCGTATGACGGGACGTCCCGCAGTCGCCGGCCGCCCCGCCGTCGCAGGTGCGGGCGGCGGCGTCGTCTACAACGTGCAGGTCGACGTGCACGAGGCCATGGACCCGGTCGCCGTGGGCCGTGAACTCCAGCGTGTCCTGGTGCAGTTCGGCCGCGCTCAAGGCGCCACCGTCTCGCTGAAGGTAGGGGGGTGATCGCGTGGCCCTGTTCGCCGAGATGGGCTGGGGCGGACTGATCCAGTACCCCGCCACGATCACGTGGACGGACATCAGCACCTACGTGGACACGGTCACGGGGGTGACCATCACCAGGGGGGCCTCCGACGAACTGTCGGATACCCAGCCGGGCACAGCCAGCCTGCGGCTGGACAACCAGGACGGCCGCTTCACCCCGGGCTACTCGGCGTCGCCCTACTCGCCGTACGTGCGGCGCAACGCGCCGATCCGGATCAGCGTGTCGGTCATGCCCACGCTGACCGGGTCCGCGCCCTACCCGCTCGCGATGCTGGGGGACGCGTTCGACGACGGCCGGGTCAACTCCACCCTCTGGGTGACGAACACGGGCGGGGCCGGTGTCGAGACCAGCGAGGCCCGTCTGCGGATCATGATGGCCCCGGGCGTCGACACGAGCTTCACCAGCAGCAGGCAGTGGAAGCTGCAGGGCAGCAAGCTCACCGCGAAGCTCGCGGCCGTGCCCGCGCTCAACGGCAGCTCCAACTGCGCGGCCAGCATGTGGGTCAACTCGGCCACCTCCGGGACGCGGCTGGGCTGGCGGTACGACGCAGGCACCGGCTTCCTGGCCGCCATGACGCAGACCGGATTCTCGGACGCCACCCCGACCAACTTGACGTACAGCGCGATCGACCACGCGTGGGTGCGGGTGCGGGAGTCGGCCGGCACCGTGTACTGGGAGACGTCCGGTGACGGCTACGTGTGGACGACCCGCCGCACCCTGGCCACCCCGGCCTGGGTCACGACCGACACCGTGGCGGCGGACTTCCCCACCACGCGCACCGGCGGCACCTCCGGGTTTATCGAGTGGGCGCTGGTCGGCGCCGAGATCAGGCCCCGCTTCTACGGCGTGGTCAACGAGTTCCCCGTCGACCTCGAAGGCCTGAGCAGTCACGTCTCGGTCACGTGCACCGATCTGTTCAAGCGGCTCAACAGGCTGCCCACCCTGCGGTCGATGTTGACGGAGGAGATCGCCAACTTCTTCCCCGACGCGTACTACCCGCTCACTGAGCCGGACGATTCAACCAGTGCCGGCGACGTGTCCGGCAACGGACTGTCGTCGATGGCCATCACTCAGGTCTCGACCGGCGGCACGCTCACCATGGGCACCGACACCGGGCCGGACGCCACCGGCGACAGCACCCCCACGCTCACCCCGTCCACCGCCACCGCCGGGCTGTATCTGACGGTCGACCTGGGCGCGGCCACCCAACAGGCACTCTCTGCCAACCGGTTCTCCGTCGAAGGCTGGTTCAAGACCACGACCACCGGCCGGGCAATCCTCGGCTTGTACTCACCGGACCTGCAGTGCGTACAGGTCGTATCGCTCTCGGCCAGCGGCGCCCTGCAGATCGAATGGACCGACTCCGGATCCAGCACCCTCACCGTGACAACGGTCGATGGCACGAGCGGCCTGGCCGACGGCCGCTGGCATCACTTCGAGTGGGACCAGACCCTCAGCGGAAGCGTCTCCGTCGACGGCGTCGGCGTCGACGCGTCCGTCCCGGTCACGGACGGATTCGACCAGCGGTTCCTGCACATCGGCGGATACCGCGGCACGCGGCTGTGGTCCGGATCCCTCGCCCACGTCGCGCTGTACGCACGCCCCTCGATCGGCAGCGTCCTCGCCACCCACTACGCCTCCGGGATGACCGGGAACGCAGGCGAGAGCGCGGACACCCGGATCGCCCGGTTCTGCTCGTACGTGGGCCTGGTCGACGTCATCGTCCAGGGATCCACCTTCGACCCGATCGCGTCCCAAGGACCAGGCGGTACCGGCGCGGTGGCACGGATGCGGGAAGTGGAGAGCACCGAGTCGGCCAAGCTGTTCGCGGCCCGCGACCAATACCTGATGACCTTCCAGTCCCGCGACTGGCGCTACAACCCGTCGACTGCCGGCGAGAGCTTCACCATCGCCTACGCCGACCTGGAGACCAAGAGCGTCGGGCTGGCCGACGACGACCAGAAACTGATCAACAGCCTGGAAGCGTCCCGGCCCGGCGGCGCCACACAGAAGGTGACCGCGCCCGCGAGCATCCTGGCGTTCGGCGTCTACGACCCAGGCTCCCTGTCCATCCTCAAGACCTCGGACAACTCCGTACTGGACGCCGCGTACTGGCGAGTGTCCCGCTACGCCAACCCGGGCCCGGAACTGCGCGAGGTGCCGATCGAGGCCTACACGATGTCCAACTACCTGGCCATCCTCGCCGCCGACATCAGCTCCTACTTCTCCGTCACGTCGATGCCCGCGCAGGCGCCGTTCTCCTCGGTGCGCGTCACGGTTGAGGGCTACACCGAGACGATCAAAGAGCGCAGCCACTTGATCCAGTTCCACACCAGCACCACCAACGGCGATTCCGTGTGGGTGCTGGACGACACCACGTACAGCGTCCTCGACTCGACGACCCGTCTCGCCTACTAGGAGCCCGCATGCCGATCGCCGTCATCCGGGCGGAGACGTTCTACCTTCCCCCGTCCAACCAGCCCGGGACCTGGGATCTCGTGGCCCCCGCCGAACGGGTGTTCCGCTGGGTCGAGCTGCGCCAGCAGCGCCGCCTCGTCCCACCGGACGGGTACGTGATCGGGCAGAGCATCTACGCCCGCATCAACCACAACCGGTGGGTGGCCGACTGCCCCTGCGGCTCCGCGCAGGTCGTCACCCCCGCCGACCAGCGCATGGCCTGCACCGAGTGCGGCTACGGCTGGGTCCGGCTGATCTACCCCGACGACCCGGCCGCGGCCGAAGCCAGCGTCGCGGACGAACTCCCGCACGAGCGGAACTGGTGGCACCCCGACGACCCGTCATGGGACCGGCCGCCCGCCCCGGCGGAGCCTGAGCCCGAGGGCATGGAGCTGGCGAACGCTCTCGCCTCCGCAGTGCTGGCCGGCACCCCGCCGACGTCGCTCGCATCCGTGGCCGAGGAGGCATCCCGATGACATTCGCCCCCAGGACCTGGGTCGTCGGCGAAGTGGTCAGCGCGGCCCTGATGAACCAGGAGATCCGCGACCAGTTCAACAGCGTTTTCGCCGCATGGTCGACGTACACCCCGAACTGGACCGCGATCACCACCAACCCGGTCCTCGGCAACGGAACCCTCGTCGGCCGGTACATGAAGATCGGCCGCACCGTGATCGCCCACGTCAACCTGACGATGGGCAGCACCACCACCTACGGCTCCGGCGGCTACAGCTTCGACCTGCCTGCCGCCGCGTCCAACGCGGGCGCCGCCTACATCGGCAACGCACATCTGCTGGCCGGGCCCCGGTGGGGCGGGCAGGTCGTGATCAGCCCCACCGCGACCACAACGTCGCCGTTCATGTCGACCAACGCAACGACGACCAGCCTGTCGCAGCTGGCCGCGACCGTGCCGGTCACCCTCGCCTCCACCCACCAGCTGCGGATGACCGCGGTCTACGAAGCCGCCGCCTGAGGAGCCCCGCATGGACTTCACGACTCCCGTGCCCATAGGCACCGCCACCAGCCCGCTGTACCAGGTCACCGTCAACGACAACGGCCAGGACGGCGGCTCCACCACCCAGCTCGTCGTCTCCGGATTCCCGCCCGCCGCCGACCTCACCGCCGCCGACACCGCAGTCCGGGCGCTGGCCGAGGCCTATGCCGCGGCCGCCGACTACCAGGTCGTCAGCATCAGCCGGATCACGGTCACCAGCGCCGACCTGTAGCCCGACGCACGTCCCCACACCGTCCGCCCCGAGCCAGCTGGCCGGGGCTTTTCTCATGCCCCGAGGAGGGCCGCATGGCCACACCCCTGTCCGCAACCTCGCTACTCACCGTGTTGAGAGCCGAGGGCCTGACCATTCACGAGCACGCCGGTTGGAAGACCCACAACCGGGACTCGGCGACCGGCAAGACCTTCGGTCCCGTGATCGGCGTGCTGATCCACCACACGGCCGGGCACGGTGACAAGGAGATCTGCTACAACGGCAGATCCGATCTGCCCGGTCCGCTCTGCCACTCCTGGCTGGGCAAGACCGAGGGCCTGTGGATGATCGGCTCCGGCCGCGCCAACCACGCGGGCCTGGTCGACCTCGACGTCCTCAACGCGCTGCGCGCCGAGAAGTCCCCGCTACCGCACGACGACCAGGCCAACGCCGACGGCAACGACGTCCTGTACGGCCTGGAGATCGAGAACCTCGGCAACGGCAAGGACCCCTACCCGACGGACCAGTACCGGCAGGCCGTGCTCTGGGCCACGGCCCTGTGCCGGGCGCACGGCTGGACGGAACGTTCCGTCGCCGGGCACAAGGAAGTCCAGCCGGGCAAGATCGACCCCAGCTTCGACATGGACGACTTCCGGGCCGACGTGAAGAAGCAACTCGCCACGAAGCCGGGCGGAAGCCCGGCCACGCCAACCACGCCGAGTAGGCCGCGTGTTGATCTGTCGCAGCTCATCGCCGCGGCGAAGGCCGACCCGTCCGCGAAGCAGGGCCACGTCACCTATATGACGGGGACGAACCTGACCGAGGCCGCCCTGGTGAAGCTGGGCTACCTCGCCAAGACCTACGCAGGCGACGGCTCGTTCGGTTCGACCACCGTCGCCGCGTACGCGAAGTGGCAGCGCCACCTCGGCTACACCGGCGACGACGCCAACGGCATCCCCGGCAAGACCTCCCTCGGCAAGCTCGGTTCCCAGACTGGGCTGTTCACCGTCGTGGCGTGATGAGCCACGACCGCGGTACCCCACCGTCCGACTGGCCCGGCCTGGAGATGACCGTCACCCGGCTGACGGACGACATCTACTTCGGGTGGCTCGCCCAGGAGAGCAACCCGACGTTCTGGCACTGGTGCCGGTCCCTGGAGGGCGTACCCGAGGACCGCAAGGTGCACGACGGCTGCTGGGTAGCCGCGGGTACCGGCGCGCACACCCTCGTCTCCCGCGAACCACTGCACCTCGAACCGTCTCTGCTGTGGTCCTGCTGCGGCCTGCACGGCTGGGTGCGCAACGGCGAGTGGATCCACGTCTGATCGTGCCCCGGACCTCAACGTCCGGGGCCAACTCCCCATCACAGAAAGGTGGCTGGCCCATGCCTGCCTCGCTCTTCCCGTCCGTCATGCGGACCCTCGTCCCGCTCATCGCCGGGTGGCTGCTCACGCTCGCAGTCCGCGCCGGCGTCACCATCGACTCGGAGAAGGTCACCAGCGCGGTGACTGTCACCCTGGTCCTCGCCTACTACGTGGCGTTCCGCCTCCTCGAGTTCATCGGTACCCGGCTGCGCGGCAACGGGCTACAGCGCGTAGCGGGGTTCCTCCTCGGCTGGGCGCGGCCGCCGGCCTACCCCGACACCGGCGGCGCGCTGCCCCCGATCACCAACACCTCGGCGTACAGCAGCCGCCTGGACAGCTGATGGTGCGCCTGGCGCAGAGCGCGGGCCGGCGCCTGGGGCTGCTCGGCGCCGGGCTCCTCGCGGTCGGATGCTTCTGGATCAACTGGGGGATCGGCCTCCTCGGCGACCCGAGGTACGGGACCGTACGCGGGGCGGCCGCGCTCACGTCGATCGCGCCGATGTGCGTGTGGGCGTGGGCGTGGATCGGGTCAGGCCTGTTGTCCTGCGCGGCGGCCGTCCTGCCCAATCGCAGGGACTGGATGGGGCTGATCCCCGCCACGGGCATACCGATCATCTGGGCGTTCGCCTACTGCTCGGCCCGCGCGCTGGGCGAGTTCCCGCAGGGCGTGACGAACGGGCTGACGTGGCTGGTCGGGCCGACACTCCTGGTGATCCTGACGATCGCGGTCCGCCGGTACGTGAGTCTGTTGCGGGAGGTGGCGCAGCTGCGGCGCACAGCCGCGCGTACGGCGAGAGAGGGGGCGTAGTGGACGGAGGGGACGGCACCCTGTTCGGGCTGCTGTCGATCCTGGCGGGGTCGGTCACGTCGATCGTCATCGCTCTGGTCACCCGCTCGAAGGGCGGCGAACTGGATACCGGACCGTCAGCACCAGCGCTCGCGCCCGCGATGGAAGACGATCCCGACGACGCCGACCTCACGACGGTGGAGGGCATCGCCCGCATGGTCGTACGGCAGGGGCGCCGGATCCGCCAGCTCGAAGCTGCCAGCGCCACCGACCGAGCACGCATCGGCGCCCTCTACCGGTACATGCTGGTGCTGAAGAGCACGATCACCCGGCTCGGTGCTCCGGTACCGGAGCCGGACCCCAGAGACGCAGACCTGATCGAACACTGACGACGGCCGCCACCACTGACGAACCGAAAGGCCCCCTCTCGCCTCAGGGCGGGAGGGGGCCTTTCGGTGCGCCCGGCTACGCTGCCGCCATGATTCGTGCAGTGATGTTCGATGTCGGTGAGTGCCTGGTAGACGAGACCCGGGAGTACGGGACCTGGGCCGATTGGCTCAGCGTGCCGCGGCACACCTTCCACGCGATGTTCGGCGCGGTCATCGCGCAGGGCCGCGACTACCGCGAGACATTCCAGGAGTTCCAGCCGGGCTTCGACCTCTACGCCGAACGTGAGCGCCGCGCGGAGGCCGGGAAGCCGGAGCACTTCGGCGAGGACGACCTGTACGCAGACGTCCGCCCGGCGCTGATGCAACTCCGCGCCGACGGCCTCTGGTTGGGTATCGCCGGGAACCAGACCGTCCGTGCGGGCCGCATTTTGCGCGAGCTGTTCACGAACGATGTGGACCTGATCGGCACCTCGGACGACTGGGGCGCGAGCAAGCCGGACATCGCGTTCTTCGACCGCGTTGCCGAGGTTGTGCCGTTCGAGGTCGAGGAGATCCTCTACGTGGGGGACCGCGTCGATAACGACCTCCGGCCGGCCGTCGCGGTTGGCATGCCGACCGCGCTCGTACGCCGCGGTCCGTGGGCGACGATCCAGTGGAACACCCAGGAAGCGAAGGAGCTCCCCACCTTTCGGGTGGAGAGCCTCCTCGAACTGTCCGGTCTCATCAGCCAGTTCAACGGGACAGCGCGCTGACCGTCGTCGACCAACCGTAGAGACGCTCGTCGAGGTCGTGGACGCACTTCTCGTGCTGGTGCGGCGCAAGGGTGCGCCGCACCTCGCGCACCCGGTCCATACCCATTGCGTACCAGGTCCGTTCGAGCTGGTCGAGCGCTCGTACGGCGTAGCGGCATGCCTCGCCCGGGTGCCCGGCTGCGGCCTCAACGGCGGCAAGGTCGCCAAGAATGACAGTCGTCTGCTTCTCCTCGCTCGGATCGAGTGTGTCGAGCACTCCGAGAAGGGTTTCCCTCGCCTGGGGTAGGTGCCCGGCCTTCAACTGCGTGTTGCCTTTGAAGGCCGCGAGCCGAACAGGGCTGAACCAGTCCAGCCAGTCCGGGCTTTGGTGCTCGGAGCCAGCGCTGAGTATGTCTTCGGCGTGCCCGATCAGATGGAGTGCGGTGCGCGTGTTGCCACACCGGGTCTCGCACTCCGCCTCAACAGCGTCCAGCCAGGCGAGCAGTTCTGCGGAAGCGGTACCTCGGCGGGCGTATGTGCGCGCGGCGACCATCCGCTCGACTGCCCTGTCGCGATCGCCTTCCCACGCGGGGATGAACGCGGTGTGGGCGAGGATCGCCGCTCCGAGTAGCGGATCGTCGGCTTCACCCGCAGCTTGGAGCGCGAGCAGCAAAGTACTCCCGGCCCGGTCGGCGTCCCGCATGTCGAAAAATTCGATGCGCCCCGCGAGCAGGTAGGACTCTGCGAGTGCTGACGCAACGGTCCGCCGAGTCTGGCCGGCGGTCTCCGTGAGCAGGGCGCAACCAAGGGAGCCGTGGGCCTGCGCGGCAGGGTGCAGCGTGGCAGGAGCAACAGACCAGTACAGGCGCCGGTGGGATCGAGTGACGGCCTGGAAGTCTGCGGCCACCGTGGCGGGTTGCACAGTGACGGTCTGCGTCGGGACTGCGGCCAGCCCGACTACGGCGGCCGTGGCCGCGAGAACGGAGCGGCGGCCGCGATCGGGGTGGACAGTGTTCGGCGGGGTGAAGCCCAACGATTCAAGGTCCTGACCGAGTTCGCGCGTGAGAGCCTGCGCTTGGTCCGGCTGCGGCCACGGCGGGTCCTCGGACGCCCAGCGTCGTACCTGACGGACGCCAACGCCGAGGGCATCGGCGAGCGCCTGTTGCGATCCGAATCCGGCCGCCAGCATGGCCGCCTTGAGCCGGGTGTTGCCTGCGGGCCGTGGCACTGGTGTACCTCCATGTCGAGCGCTGCGGACAGTGTCACCTGGAGTCCGCTGTCTGGCTACCCGTCACCCCGTAGGGCTAACGAAAGTCCCATTCGATGCACTGAGAAGACCTATTGAAGTCCTCGTTTCTTGCCTCAAGGAGGACCACTCTGAAGCACACCTGATCGCCGTGCTTCGAGGAGCCACGATGCCGACCACACATTTGCCCACCGCAGCGGGGTGCACCCTGCAAGACGCGGGCCAGGCCTGGGATGTGATCCGCGTACCGCGCCAGCTCGGCGTCGCCGCAATGGCCATCCTGGGGACCCGCTGCGGCGCCGTACTTGAGTACCCGCCCAGCGAGGTCGTCTACTACTTCGTCGCGCGCGGCACCGCCGCCGAGTGGGCGGTCGAAGGCACACAGGCGATGGGTAAGGGCGGCACCCTCACGATCCCGCCGCCCCGTTGCACGGCGGGATCAGGCCCGCACTGGCGAGTCTGCCCCGGGGACGGCGACTGGATCACCGACGCACACGCTCTCCGGGCTGCTCTTGAAGACTGCTCGCCGTCCATCAGCGGAGCGGAGCGGTCGGCATGAGCACCCTGGTGGTTACCACGCCCCCGGACATCCGGGCCATTCGAGGCAGTATCGAGCTCGTGCTCGCCGCGGACATCCCCCGGTCGGACCCCAACGACCCCGAGTCCCGAGACGCGCCGGAGAAGCGCTTCTCCGGCGCCGAACTGGAGACGTTCGCATCCACGTACCGAGCGCACATCGAGACGCTCATCCCTGCCGTCCAGGCCTGGGCCGAGCAGCTCCCCGAGCGCCACCCCAACCGCGTATCAGCCCTGTTGTGTGTCGGCCAGGTACAGCTGATGCGCCTGGGTCTGGGGCCGGGCGACACGGACGCGATCAGAGGGTCGATCGCATCCCGGCTGGCCCGCCTAGTGCGCACTCTGTGCGGCCACTACGACAGGCTGGTGCCGCGATGACCATTGCCTCGCCCACGACCGTCGTCTACAACCCGGCGGACCCGATCCGCAGCGCCGCCGCCCTCGTCAACCACCAGCTCGACCAGCTCCGGCTCGGCGAGCACTGGGTGCAGACCGGCACACAGGGCAGATCGCCCATCGTGTCCCGGCAGATCCCGCCAGGACACGGCTGGTGCCGGGCCATCGGCCTCCACCAGGCTCTCTGGCCGGCCACCTCCGACCTGTGCGTCGAGGTCGACTGGTACCCCGACCACGACATCCCCCCATCCGAGCAGGACGAGCACTGGCAGACCAGGCTGGCAGTGGTCACGGCCGGACTCGAATCCCTCGGCTACGCGGTCCGGACGCCCGGTCCGCGCCGGACACCTGGCGTCGATCGGTACCAGCCGCTGATCGCAGCCCGGTTGCCGGTCGGCGCGACCCTGGCACCCAGCCCCGCCGACGGCTGGGACCACCTGGAGGTGCACCCCACCTACAAGTGGCCCGAACGCGATCCGAGCTGGCGTCTCCACAAGGTTCTGGGGGACAGCCACCTGGAGAGCTACGTCAGCCGCACTCTGGAAACCCACCACTGGCCGCCGTACTCCACCGGCGCGTGGATGGTCATGTGGACTGGCGGCCGGACCGCCTCCGCGGACGAGTGGCACAGCGCCATCGCCCGGGTGCGCCGCGTCCTGCGTATCGCTGGCTACGGCCTCCTGGACCACCGCCGTCCTTGGAACCCCGCCGTCGACCAACGGCCGTACGTGATCGCCTACCTCCGCGAGGTGCCCCAGTGACCGTCACCTCCACCGCCGCGCAAGGGGAGGAGCGGGTTGATGCCGAAACCTCTTTGATCGACCGGTTCCGTCGGGCTGAGCAGTCCGGTGGACGCGCGGCGGGGCGCTGCTGGCTGGAGCGCCCGGACGGGGGTGCGCACTGCAGCAGGCTGCCGCACAGCGACCGGCGGCACGTCGACTACTACAACGGGCGCACATCTCTCACTGACACCAGAGGAATCGAGTGGCACGAATAGCTCCGCTCCCGGTCGCGCCGCCGACCGCGCCGGGAGCGGGATTACGCGGCCGTCCCCGGGCCCCCGTCGGGGGCGGCCGCCAGTCGTACGAGCTCGGCGAGTTCGACGCCCATTGCGTCAGCGATACGGATCAGGGTGTCGAGGAGGGGCGACGCTCGGCCACCCTCGATCCGGCTGTACGTAGCGACGTCGATCCCAGCTCGCCCGCACACGTCGGGCTGGCTGAGGTTGTGGGCCTCGCGCACATGACGGATTTGCTCCCCCACCTGGCGGCGGCGGGCGAGGACCCGATCGTCGGGTGGAGTTGGACGAGACACCCGTCAACGCTCGCGACCCCATGATCAGCAAGGAATAGGGTCGACCCTAATTTGTGTGATCTTGAAAGGGAGTGGGCACGAACCCAGAGCACACCCCCTTCACCCACGGCCCTCCCGTGTCAGCCCCCCCAGGCGGACGGGAGGGACCGCCGGCGCCCCCGCCTCGCGCGGGGGCGCTGTCGTTTCCCGTGAGGTTCGGTAAGGCCGTTCTGCACTCAGTGGGCGCCCGCCCTGCGACACTGCAAGACCGACCCGTTCCCACGGGAACAGAGGGGGGTTTCCAGTGACATCGAGCGACACCGAGTGACACCGAACGCGTCCGTTTTGACCCGAGATTCCGCATCTCCGCAGGTCAGTCATGTAACAAAATCAGGTTCAAGTCCCGTCACTCACCCTGAGTAATCAGCCGGTGGCCTCGGAAACGAGGCCACCGGCTGATTCGTTTTCCAGGAGCCTGCCTGCCATGGACACCGAACTCATCAGCACCGCCCGCCTGGATCTCGTCCCGCTGAGCACGGCCCACGCGGCGGACATGGCCACGGTCCTGTCCTCCCCCGCCCTCCACACCTACATCGGCGGCGAACCCCTCTCCCCCGACGCCCTGCGGACCCGCTACGACCGCCTCGCCGCGGGCTCCCTCGACCCGGCCACCGTCTGGTGCAACTGGGTACTACGCCTGCGGGTGGAGAACCGCCTGGTGGGCACGGTCCAGGCAACGGTCACGGAGGAGGGTTCGGTCGCGGAGATCGCCTGGGTGGTCGGGCCCTCCTGGCAGGGCCGAGGCCTGGCGAGCGAGGCGGCGCGGGGCCTGGTGTCGTGGCTTGGAGAACAGGCGGTCTCTACGGTCGTGGCGCACATCCACCCCGACCACCGGGCATCCGCGGCGGTCGCCACGGCGGCGGGCCTGACGCCGACCGACGAGTGGCAGGACGGCGAGATCAGGTGGCGGCGCGCCACGCGTCCGTGAACTCCCTTACGCCCACGAACCGTTCGGCGGGATCAACACGGGTAGCCCTTTCCAGCACGGCGAGTTGACCCGCCGTACCCCGCCAGGCGCGCTCGGCGTCACCCGCGTCGAGGAGGAGGCGGGCGGTGCGGCCGAGGGCGTAGACCGTCGTACGGATGTCGATGCGAGCGCCGTGGTGCCATTCCTCGGGGGCCATGAAGCGGGCCGAGCCCGGGAGCCGGTCGCTCTGGAGGACGAAGGGGCCGGGGCGGTACTCGTCGAGGTCGATGAGGTGGAGGACGTCGGCGCCGAAGTCGTAGAGGAACGCGCCGTCGTAGAGATCGACCGCCACCATCCCCGCGGCCTCCACGGCGAGATGCGCGTCCAGCACGCGGTCGACCGCGCGGAGGACGGAGGCGAGGGGCAGGGCGCGGAAGCGGGCGCGGGCGGGGCCGTAGAGGGTCTCGCCGTGAATCCAGGGCATGACGACCGCCGTACGGCCACTGTCCGCCACGGTGATCCGATGCAGCTGCGGGACGATCGCCTGGTGTCGTACGGCTCGGTGGAAGGTCCAGGCTCCGTCAAGTGAGGCCTGGGCGGCGGGAGTTGTCGCCTCCTTCACGAACCAGCGTTCCCCGTCCGGGAGTTGAACGCCGTAGGAGACGCACCCGGAGTCCTGTTCGCGGAAGGCTCGGAACACCTCGCCCACTGTTCGGAGGTAGGGCTCGACGGCGGGCAACTCGCGCGGCCAGTCGGCGTCGCCGGTCACGACGACGCCCGCGTCACCAACTCCGTTGCCAGTACGGCATGTTGTCGTTCCGGGCTCCGGGGTGTCGCCGGGCGGCGGTTCGCGATTTCCGCGAGGAGGAGGTCGATCATCGCTCGGCCCATTTCCTCGATCGGCTGGCGGACGCTGGTGAGGGGTGGGTCCATGTGGCGGGCTATGGCCGAGTCGTCGTAGCCGACGAGGGCCACGTCGTCCGGAATGCGCAGGCCCTCCTCGCGGAGGACCTGGCGGGCGCCCGCCGCCATCACGTCCGAGCCGGCGAAGACCGCGTCGACGTCGGGGCGGCGGGCGAGCAGTTCCTTCATCGCCCGGCGGCCGCCCTCCTCGGTGAAGTCGCCCGGCTGGATGAGGTGTTCGTCCACCTCGTGGCCCGCGTCCAGCAGTGCCTCGCGGTAGCCGGCGACGCGGCGCTGGGCGCCGTACACGTCGAGGAGGCCGGTGATGTGGGCGATGTGGGTGCGGCCGCGGGACAGGAGGTGTTCCACGGCCGAGCGGGCGCCCCCGTAGTTGTCGGAGTCGACCGAGGTCAGGGGCTCGGCGGCCGACCGCGGGCCGCTGATCACCGCCGGGATCTCCAGCGCGGCCAGCAGGTCCGGCAGCGGGTCGTCCGCGTGGACCGAGACGAGCAGGACGCCGTCCACGCGGTGTGCGGCCAGGTACTGGGCGAGGCGCTGCCGCTCCCGGTCGCTGCCCGCGAAGATGAGCAGCAACTGCATCTCCGTGTCGGACAGTTGGGTGCCGACACCCTTGAGCATGTCCGAGAAGTACGGTTCCGCGAAGAAGCGGGTCTCCGGCTCGGGGACGACGAGGGCGATCGCGTCCGTGCGGTTGGCGGCCAGCGCCCGGGCCGCCGTGTTCGGGACGTAGTCGAGTTCCGCGACCGCCGCCTCGACGGCGGCGCGGGTCGCGTCGCTGACCCTGGGCGAGCCGTTGATCACCCGGGAGACCGTGCCGCGGCCCACACCGGCACGGGCGGCGACCTCCTCCAGGGTCGGCCGCCTGCCGCCCCGGTTCCGCCCACCGCTGACCGCCATGGTCGCCGCCTTCCGTTCGCAGCTTTCAGGCCAGGAATGTAACAGTCGAGGCCGGACGCCCCGCCCTCCATCGTCCCTCGTCGACCGGGGTCAGCGCCCGCCGGGCCTCACCCGTCCTCACCGGCCGTCGGCAGCGCGTTGCCCCGGATCACCCCGGCGTACCAGTGGGCGCTCGCCTTGGGGATGCGGCGCTGCGTGGAGTAGTCGACGTAGACGGCGCCGAAGCGCTTCGAATAGCCGTAGGACCATTCGAAGTTGTCGAGCAGGGACCAGAGGAAGTAGCCGCGGACATCCGCTCCGTCGGCGACCGCCCGGCGGACGGCGTCCAGGTGGGCGTGCAGGTAGGCGATCCGCTGCGGGTCGTTCACCACGCCCTCGGGGGAGACGTAGTCGTCGAACGCGGCGCCGTTCTCCGTGACCATCAGCGGCAGCCCGGGGTGGGACGCGGCCAGGTCGGTCAGGAGGGTGTGCAGGCCGCTGGGGTCGATCGCCCAGTTCATCGCCGTGAGGTGGTCGTTGGCGAGGTGGAAGTCCACGTTCTCGGAGCCCGTCCACGGTGTGTGGTCGCTCGCGCCGTGGCCGTCGTTCTTGGTGGTGCCGTCGCCGGTGCCGGCCGAGACGACGGTCGGCGCGTAGTAGTTGACGCCGAGCACGTCGATGGGCCGGGAGATCTCGGCCAGGTCGCCGTCGCGCACGAGTTCCGCCCAGTCGACGAGGTGCGCGGTGTCGGCGCGCAGGTCCTCGGGGTAGGCGCCGTCGAGCAGGGGGCCGGTGAAGATCCGGTTGCCGACCGCGTCGATACGGCGGGCGGCCTCCGCGTCCTCGGGGCTGCCGGTGAGCGGGCGCACCTGGTGCAGGTTGAGGGTGATGGAGGTCTGCGCGGAGGCCGGCAGGACCTCGCGCAGCGCCCCGACCGCCAGGCCGTGCCCCAGGTTGAGGTGGTGCGCGGCGCGCAGGGTGGCCGCCGGGTCGGTGCGGCCGGGGGCGTGCACGCCGGAGCCGTAGCCCAGGAACGCGCTGCACCAGGGCTCGTTGAGGGTGGTCCACAGGCCGACGCGGTCTCCCAGGGCCCGGCCCATGATCTCGGCGTAGTCGGCGAAGCGGTGCGCGGTGTCGCGCTGCGGCCAGCCGCCCGCGTCCTCCAGCTCCTGCGGCAGGTCCCAGTGGTAGAGGGTGGCGACGGGGGTGATGCCGGCCGCGAGGAGTTCGTCGGCGAGCCGGCGGTAGAAGTCGAGACCGCGCTCCACGGCGGGCCCGCGGCCGGTCGGCTGGACCCGGGACCAGGAGACGGAGAACCGGTACGCCTTCAGGCCGAGGTCCTTCATCAGCGCCACGTCGTCGCGGTACCGGTGGTAGTGGTCGGCGGCGATGTCACCGGTGTCGCCGTTGCGCACCTTCCCGGGCGTGTGGCTGAAGGTGTCCCAGATGGAGGGGGTCCGGCCGTCCTCTGCGGCGGCGCCCTCCACCTGGTAGGCGGCGGTGGCGGCACCCCAGACGAAGCCCGGGGGGAAGGAGGTGACGGAGGCCGGCTCGGCCTTGGTTTCCTGTCGTACGGCAGTCATGTGAGCGCTCCCGAAGTGGAGTGGGTAAAAGCCGGACGGTGGTCCGGCGGTGCGGGGGGAAGCGGACGGGGCACGACGACGGGCGCCCGGCCGGGTACGGCCCGCGTGCGGAGCGGGCCGTACGGGACGGTGAACAGGGCTTGCGCGAGAGGCGGTTGACGTCGGCGTCAGCCCTTGACGGCGCCCGCCATGATGCCTCCGATGATCTGCTTGCCGAAGATCACGAACACCAGCAGCAGCGGCAGGGTGCTGATCAGCGCCCCGGCCATGACGATGCTCTGGTCGGGGGTGTAGGAGGCGCTGAGCTGGCCGAGCGCGACCTGGATGGTGGGGTTGTCCTGGTTCAGGGCGAGGAAGGGCCAGAAGAAGTCGTTCCACGCCTGCACGAAGGTGAGCATCCCGAGCACCATCATCGCGGGGCGGGCGGCGGGCAGGACCACGTTCCACACGATGCGGATGTTGGTCGCGCCGTCCACCTTGGCCGCCTCGATGAGCTCGTAGGGCAGTGCCTCCAGCAGGTACTGGCGCATGAAGAAGACGCCGAAGGCACCGACGAGGGTCGGGAAGATCACCGACTCCAGTTTTCCGCCCCAGCCGATGTCCGCCATCATCATGAACAGCGGTACGACGCTGAGTTGGGGCGGGATCGTCAGGGTCGCGATGACCGCGGTCATCAGGGCGCCGCGACCGCGGAAGCGCATCTTGGCGAAGGCGTAACCGGCGAGGGTGCAGAAGAACAGCGTGGCCGCGGTGATGGAGCCGGCCACGACGACGGTGTTGACGATGGCCTTCCCCAGGTGGGCCTGGTCCCAGGCCGACTGGAGGTTGCTCCACAGCCGGCCGCCCGGCAGGAGCGGCGGCGGGCTGTCGAGGACCCGCTGCTGGTCGTGCGAGGCGGCCACCAGTGTCCAGTACAGCGGGAAGACCGAGCCCAGGCCGACGATGATCAGGGCCGCGTAGGTGAACGGGCCGCCCTTGAGCTGCTGGCCGGCGCCGATCTTGAAACGTCGGCGGCCCGTGCCCGGGGTGACGGGGAGTGGCGCGGGATCGAGGTCCGGCGCGGTGGGGGTGGGACTGGTCGTGGTCATCGATATCGCTCCCGTCACGCCGCGCTCTTGCGCAGGACCCGGCCGACGATCAGGTTGATCAGGGCAATGAGCAGCAGCAGGACGAGCATGGCCCAGGCGACGGCCGCGGCCGGGCCCAAGTGCCCCAGCTTCCAGCCGTAGTTGAAGAGATAGATGCTGAGCGTCTCGTACTGGTGCTCGCTGCCTCCGGTGGAGCCGAGCGTGCCGCCCTGCAACAGCAGCGGCTCACCGAACAGCTGCATGGAACCGATGGTCGAGATGACGATCGTGAACAGGATCGTCGGCCGCAGCGAGGGGATGGTCACCTTGCGGAACTGCTGCCAGCGCGTCGCCCCGTCGATCGAGGCCGCCTCGTACAGGTCCGTGGGCACGGCCTGCATGGCCGCCAGATAGATCAGGGTGTTGTAGCCGGTCCAGCGCCAGATCACGATGGCCGAGATGGCGAACTTGGACGACCACTCCCCGTTGCCCCAGTCGGTGTTGCCGATGCCGACGAAGTGCAGCACCCAGTTGAGCAGGCCGCCGTCGGCCCGGAAGACCAGGGCGAAGACGAGGGCCGCGGTCGCCACCGAGGTGGCGTACGGGGTGAGGATCACCGTCCGCCAGAACGTGCTGGCGCGCAGCTTGTAGTTGAGCAGGTGGGCCAGGCCCAGGGCCATCAGGAGCTGCGGGACGGTCGAGATGACGCCGATGACGAAGGTGTTGGTGACCGCGGTCCAGAACTCGGAGTCCTGGAGGATCTTGGCGAAGTTGTCCCAGCCGACCCACTCGGACTGGCTCAGGCTCGTCATCTCCACCCGGTGCATGGCTATCCAGCCCGTGTACAGCATCGGGTAGAGGCCGAAGGCACCGAAGATGAGGAAGAAGGGGGCGATGTACGCGTACGGCGACGCCTTGTCGTCGAGGCGCCACAGGCGGGTACGCCACACGCTCGGTTCTTTCGACACGGCGCCGACCCCGCCGGGTGGCGGGGTGGGGGCACCCCGTGTGGGGGTTGTGGTTGCCACGGAGGGAGTCCTTCCCTGGATCTCGGCCGGGGGGTACGGGCAGGGGGCGGGCGCGGGGCCGGGCACCCGGCCCGGGGCACGTCGTCGAACTCGGGTCGCCGGTCCGGCGGACACGGTGCGGCGGCGTCCGGTGAGTGTGCGCCGAACACCGCGGAAAAGACCGGCACTTGACGCGCGGGGCCGGTGCGGTCGGCCCCGCGCCTACGGCGGGAGCCGCCGCGCGGCCCCACGCACGGAGCGCGGTGCGGGCGGCCGCCGGGCCGCCCGCACCGCGGCCTGTGTCAGCCGATCACCTTGTCGATCGAGTCGGTCGCGGCCTTCCACGCCTTGGCGGGCTTGGTGCCCCGCTGCTCCATGTTGTTGATCTGCGTGGAGATCGTGTCCTTGATCGTGCCGTCCTTCGCGCCGAGCACGGCCTCGGGGATGGCCTTCGCCTCGTCGGCGTAGATCTGGCCGATCGGGGCGTTGTTGAAGTACGGCAGCGTCGCGTTCTTCACGCTGGCGAGGTCGTAGGCGCCCTTGTTCGACGGGAAGACGCCGATCGCCTTGAACACGGCGGCCTGCTGCGCGGGAGAGGTCAGCCACTTGACCAGGTCGGTGGCCGCCTTGACGTTCTTGCCGCTCTTGGGCACGGCCAGGAAGGAGCCGCCCCAGTTGGCCGCGCTGGTACCGGGCGCACGGGCGATGTCCCACTTGCCCTTGTAGGCGTCACCGGCGTTGGTGGAGATCTGGCCGGCCATCCAGGCGGGGCACGCCACGGTGGCCACGGTGCCCTTGCGCAGCGCCGCCGTCCAGGCGTCGGTGAACTGGGGCAGACCCTCGGTCAGCTTCTTGGACGCGGCTTCCGCGGCCAGGTTCCAGCCCTGCTGCACGGCGGGGCTGTTCTTGTAGATCGCCTTGCCGGAAGCGTCGTAGTACTGCTCCGCGGAGGAACCCACGACCGCGTTGTACATGGCGCTCGCGGAGTCCATGAAGTACGTGCCCTTGGGCGCCTTCGCCTTGAACTTCTCGCCGAGCTTGAGGTAGTCCTCCCAGCCGCCCGCGACGGCCTTGGCGACCGAGTCACGGTCGCTCGGCAGGCCCGCCGCCTTGAAGAGGTCCGAGCGGTAGCACAGGGACATCGGGCCGATGTCGGTGCCGGCGCCGATGACCGAACCGTCCGACGCGGTGGCCTGCTTCTCCTTCCAGGAGACCCAGTCGCTCACGTTGATCGTCTTGCTCAGGTCGGCGAACTTGGCCGCCTGGGTGTCGACGACCTCCTTGATCCGGCCGACCTCGATGCCCTGGACGTCCGAGAGGCCACTGCTCGTGTTCAGCTGCTGAAGAAGCTTCGGGTAGTAGTCCTGCTCGTTGGCGGTGGTGTTCTCCTTGACCGTGATGTTCGGGTGCAGCTTGTGGTACTGGGCGAACAGGCCGGCTTCCTTGTAGCCGAACTGCCCGAAGTCGGCCACCGTGAGAGTGATGTTCCCGTTCGAGTCCTTGGCGTCCGAGGAGCTGTCGTCGCTGCTGCAGCCGGTCAGCAGCAGGGCGGAGGCCGTCAGGACCGTCGTGGTCAGGGCCGCTGCTCTGCGGCCGTGGCCGCCGCCGGTACGGGTGATGCGCATTCCACTACTCCTTGTTCCAGTGGGGAACGGGGTCTCAGGAATCGGACCGCCGAGGCTCGGCGATCCGGACCTGCCCTCTCGTTTCGAGCAGCGGCCAGCCCACAGCACGGGACGTGCGGTGAAAAGGTGCTGGTCAACGGTGTGCCATGCGAGATAGAGGGACGGGCCGTTGGTGGTTTCGTCCACACGGAAGGAAGTCCCCGAGGTTCCGTGGGACCGCTCCCACGCGGCATGCCGGAAGACTCCTTCGTGCCGGGCCGGGTGTCAAGACTTGAAAACGGCGTTGTTGCGCAAGCGTGTTCCGCACGTCACGTGAATGTGTCGCTCCACCAGGCGTCACCGACCGGTCACGGACCGGCCCCGCACAGGATTCACGCAGGTGATCCAAGGGTCCGTCGCGCGAGCCCGGCGCCCGCGTCCTCCGTCCGGGCCGTCGCCCGATTTTCTGGGCAAGAATGAGGCAAGTCCCCACTGATCGCCGGAAGGTGAACGATGAGCCCTGCCGAACAGCCGCCCCCGCGCGCGGACGTCCGGCGCCCGACGCTCAACGCCGTGGCCGCGCTCGCCGGCGTCGGCCGCGGCACGGTCTCCCGGGTCATCAACGGCTCCCCCAAGGTGAGCGCCCCCACCCGCGCGGCCGTGGAGCGGGCGATCGACGAACTCGGCTACGTCCCCAACCCCGCCGCCCGCTCCCTGGCCACCCGCCGTACCGACTCGGTCGCCGTGCTCGTCCCCGAGGGCGAGGACCGGCTCTTCTCCGAGCCCTACTTCTCGGGGATCATCCGCGGCGTGTCCGCTCAACTCGCCATCGCGCAGATGCAGTTGCTGCTGGTACTGACACCGGACGAGAAGGAGTACGCGCGGCTGGCCACCTACCTGTCGGCACACCGGGTGGACGGCGTGCTGATCCTCGCGGTCCACAGCGGCGACACGCTGCCCGACCGGCTGCACGAACTCGCCGTGCCGACCGTGCTCGCCGGCCGGCGCGGCCACGGGGAGCCCCTGGGGCACGTCCGCGCGGACAACAACGGCGGTGCCAGGATCGCGGTCGAGCACCTGCTGGCCAAGGGCCGCCGGGCCATCGCCACCATCACGGGCCCCCTGGACATGGACGCCGCCCAGGCCCGACTCGACGGCTACCGCGAGGCGTTGGAGAGCGCGGGCCTCACCGTCGACGAGGACCTGATCGCGTACGGCGACTTCCGCGAGGAGGGCGGACGCGCGGCCATGCGGGAGCTGCTGCGCCGGCGACCCGGGCTCGACGCCGTCTTCGCCGCGTCCGACGTGATGGCGTCGGGTGCCGTGCTGGAACTACGCGCGTCGGACCGACGGGTGCCTGATGACGTGGCCGTCGTCGGCTTCGACGACTCGATCGTGGCCCGGCACATCGATCCCCCGCTGACCAGCGTCCGCCAGCCGCTGGAGGAGATGGGCCGCACCATGGCGAGCCTTCTGCTGGACGAGATCGCCCGACGCGGGGGCGCTCACCGCCACGAGGTCGGCGGCGATCACCGCCAAGTGGTCCTGCCGACGCGGCTGGTGGTACGGGAGTCGGCCTGAGCGGTGTCCTCGGCGGGAGCGATGTCCTCGGCGACCGTGCGCACACATCGGGAGGAGCGACCCCTTTGCTCATGGGAGCGCTCCCATGCATAATGGGCGCCACTCGACCCATGGGAGCGATTCCATGCCCGACCTGACACCCCTGCCCTTTCCCCCTGCCTTCCTGTGGGGAGCCGCGACCTCCGCCTACCAGATCGAGGGGGCGGTGCGGGAGGGCGGCCGTACGCCGTCGATCTGGGACACGTTCAGTCATACGCCGGGCCGTACGGCGGGCGGTGATCACGCCGACGTCACTGTCGACCACTACCACCGCTACCGCGACGACGTGGCGCTGATGGCGGACCTGGGCCTGACGGCGTACCGCTTCTCGGTCTCGTGGCCGCGGGTGCAGCCGACCGGCCGGGGCCCGGCGGTCCAGGTGGGCCTGGACTTCTACCGCCGCCTGGTCGACGAGTTGCTCGCGCACGGCATCAAGCCGGCGCTGACCCTCTACCACTGGGATCTGCCGCAGGAGTTGGAGGACGCGGGCGGCTGGCCGGAGCGCGACACGGCGTACCGGTTCGCCGAGTACGCGCAGATCGTGGGCGAGGCGCTGGGCGACCGCGTAGAGCGGTGGACCACGCTCAACGAGCCCTGGTGCAGCGCGTTCCTGGGCTACGGCTCGGGGGTGCACGCGCCGGGCCGTACGGACGCGGGCGCTTCGCTTCGGGCGGCCCATCACCTCAACCTGGCGCACGGGCTGGCGACTTCGGCGCTGCGCACGTCGATGCCGGCGGGGAACTCCGTGGCGGTGAGCCTCAACTCCGCGGTGGTCAGGCCCGCTTCACTGTCCCCGGCGGACATGGCGGCGACCCGGAAGATCGACGACCTGGCCAACGGGGTGTTCCACGGGCCGATGCTGCACGGCTCGTATCCGCAGTCCCTCTTCGAGGCGACGAGGTCGGTCACGGACTGGTCGTACGTCCGGGACGGCGACCTGACGCTCATTCACCAGCCGCTGGACGCACTGGGGTTGAACTACTACACACCGGCACTGGTGGAGGCGGCGGAGTCGGCCCCGGCGGGTCCGCGGGCCGACGGCCACGGCCTGAGCGCGTACTCCCCCTGGCCGGGCGCGGACGACGTGGCGTTCCTCCAGACCCCGGGCGAGCGCACGGAGATGGGCTGGACGATCGACCCGACGGGCCTCTACGACCTGATCATGCGCTACGCCAGGGAGGCCCCTGGCCTGCCGTTGTATGTGACCGAGAACGGCGCGGCCTACGACGACAAGCCCGACCCCGAGGGCAACGTCCACGACCCGGAGCGGATCGCCTACCTCCACGGCCACCTGTCGGCGGTGCGGCGCGCGATCACGGACGGCGCGGACGTGCGCGGCTACTACCTGTGGTCCCTGATGGACAACTTCGAGTGGGCGTACGGCTACGGGAAGCGCTTCGGGGCGGTGTACGTGGACTACGCGACGCTGGCGCGCACGCCGAAGTCGAGCGCGCGGTGGTACGGCGAGGCGGCTCGGACGGGGGCGCTGCCTTCGGTGCCGGGGGTCTGACCGACGGGGGTCCGGGGGACGGGGCGCGGCATGCCATGGGGGGCGTGCCGCGCCTCGGCGGCGTGGGGTGGGGTGGGGTGGGGTGGGTCAGAGATTGCCCGGGGGTGCCAACCACTGGGTCGACTGTCCGGTGACCGAGGCGATGGTCTCGAAGTCGTTGTCGTAGTGCAGCACGGTCAGCCCCTGGAGTTCGGCGGTCGCGGCGACGAGCAGGTCGACCGCGCCCGCGGACCGGTGCCGCCCCTTCTCGGTGAGTTCCCGTTGCACGTCCCATGCTCGGGTCACGGCCCGGTCGTCCAGGGGAGTCCAGCAGAAAAGCGTATCGAGGTCGTCGACCAAGGCGGCCCGGTCCTCGGCGTTCTTGGCGCTGTACAGGAACTCGATCTCGGTGAGTGGGCAGCGGGCGATCAGGCCCTCCGCCAAGGGCTTTTCCCACAGGGTCCGCGCCGGCAGTTTCAGGATGCGGACCAGGGCGCTGGTGTCGATGAGGTAGGCGGCCGGGCTCATCGACGGTAGTTCTCCTTGTCCAGCAACAGGTCGAAGTCCCCCGCGTCAGCGCGGGCCGCGAGGCGGGCCAGGGCAAGCGCACGCTTCTTGCGTTCGACGCCCTCCTTGAGCGCGGCGGTGACCGTGTCCTTCTTGGTCTTGGTCCCGAACGCTATGGCTGCCTCGGCCAGGAGTTCCTCGTCGATGTCGATCAGGGTCTTGGTCATGGAGACCTCCTGGATATATGAATCGAGTTCGAGTATATCCACAACGCCGGCGATCAGCGCTTCCCCAGCGACGGAAAGTCAGCGTCGCTCGGGTCCTGAGGCTTGCGGCTTTCGGTGCCGGCCAGTGCCGGGACCGAGGGGCTCCGACCCCGGCCCCTGCGCCGGGGCCTCGATCTTCCCACCCCGAGGGCGAGGACGGGGAGGCGCTGAGCGGGGCGAACTGCGACAGCACGTACGTCGGCATCCAGGCCGACACCATGGTCAACGCGATGACGGTGCTGGCCAAGGTCTCCGAGCGCCGTACCGACCGCATGGTCAACAGCAACTTCAGCGAGCTGCCCGCCTTCCTGGTCCGCGAACCCGGCCTCGACAGCGGCTACATGATCGCCCAGTACACGGCCGCCGCCCTGACCATGGAGCTGCGCGGCCTGGCGGTGCCCGCGTCCGCGGACAACGTCACCACGTCGGCCAACCAGGAGGACGCGGTCGGCAACGCCTATCTCGCCGCCCTGAAGGCCTACCGCGCGACGCGCAAACTCGGCTACGTCATAGCCATCGAGCTGATGTGCGCCGTCCAGGCCCTCGACCTCCTCGCCCCGCTCGCGCCCTCACCGGCCGCGGAGGCGCTGCGCGCGAGAATCCGGGAGACCGTCCCGACCGTCGACGAGGACCGCGTCTTCCACACCGACATCGAGCACATCGCCGAACTCGTCCGGAACGGGGATGTGTTGAGGGCCGTAGAAGGCGTCGTGGGGGCGCTGCGCCGCTGAGGCCGGGCCGAAGGGCCGAGAACCCCGCCGTCCTTCACAGCCGCCGCTCAGGCGCCGTCCAGCGGCCTCTCAGCCCCGAGGCGTCTGATCTTCCTGTACGGGGTGATCCGATCCCGGCGCGGACGGGAGGACGTCATGTTTTTCATCGTGTTGGTGCTGCTGGCCCTGATCGTCGGCGGTGCCGTCGCCTTCGGCAAGAGGCAGGCGGGCGGCGGGAGTTCGCGGTTCGGCGGCAGCGGCCACACCTCCGGCTCCGCCGCGCAGGCCTACGACGCCGACGCCGGGGCCGAGGCCACCCGGTGGGTGGAGCGGCTGGGCGGGAGTCTGTCGACGCTGGACGCAGGCGACAACACCGCCGCCCGGCAGGCGCTCGCCGATGCCACCGAGCGGCTCCGTGCCGCGGAGGGTCAACTCGCCGTCGCCTACTCGCCGATGCAGTACGGGCTGGTGACGCAGACCGCCGTCGAGGGGCTGCATCACATCCGGACCGCCCGTGGCGCGCTGGGACTCGACCCGGGGCCCGAGTTGCCCGCGCAGGGGGCCGGTGGGCAGGTCACGGTGGGCGGGCAGACGTACACCGCGTCCGCGCGGCCCGGGGCGGGCACGCCGTACTACTACCCCGGCGGGGTCGTCAACGGCCGTTCCATGGCCGGGGGTTGGTACAGCACGCCCTGGTGGAAGACCGCGCTCGTCGCGGGTGCCGCCGGGGTCGGGGGCATGCTGCTCGCGGACGCGCTGTTCGACGGGTTCCACCATCACGGGCCGCACGGCGGGATGTTCGGCGGCGGCCCGGGCGGACCCGGCGGGTTCGGGGGCTTCGGCGGGCCCGGGCCGTTCTGAGTCGCCCGGGCCGTTCTCCTTCAACTGAGGAGCGCGTCAGCCCTTGTTGGCGCCCAGTGTGAGGCCGCTGACGAACTGGCGCTGGAGTGCGAAGTACACGATCAGCGTGGGGATCGCGGTGAGCAGGGCGCCGGCGGCGACCAGGTTGGGGTCGGTGAAGTACTGGCCGGAGAGGTTGTTCAGGGCGGAGGTGATCGGCATGTTCTCGCCGGTCGAGATCAGCACGATCGCCCAGAAGAAGTCGTTGTAGATCCAGATGGAGAGCAGGGTGGCCAGGGCCGCCATCGCCGGCTTGCACAGCGGCAGCACGATCTGCCAGTACATCCGCCACACCGACGCGCCGTCGACCAGCGCCGCCTCGGTCAGCTCGTGCGGCAGCATCCGCATGTAGTTGCTCAACACGAAGGCGCAGAAGCCCGATTGGAACGCCACGTGGATGAGGACCAGGCCGAGCGCGGAGTCGTAGAGCTTGCCGCTCATCGTGATGCCGGGCAGGTCGATCAGCAGGTACAGGCGGTACAGCGGGGTGATGATGACCTGCTGGGGCAGCAGGTTGCCGGCCGTGAAGACCAGCAGCAGGAAGATGTTGAGCCGGAAGTCGAAGCGGCTGACGTAGAACGCGACCATCGACGCCAGCAGCAGCGTGAGCAGCACGGCCGGGACCGCGATGATCAGGGTGTTGACGAAGTAGTGCGTCATGTCGGACTGCTCGAACGCGTTCTTGAAGTTGTCGAGGTTCAGCGTGTCCGGCCAGGAGACGTACCCCTTGTTGCTGGTCTCGGAGTACGGGCGCAGGGCCGCGTAGACCGCCCACAGCAGCGGGGCGAGCCAGGCCAGCGAGGTGACGACGAGGAACGTGTGCAGCAGGACCCGGGCCGGGCGCAGCGGGGTGCGCTGCTTCACGCCGAGCGCGGCGGTGGGGGTGGTCATGCGCGCCGCTCCTTCCGGAAGGTCGCGATCAGGTACGGAATGATGACCACGAGGGAGATGACCAGCAGGACGACGGCGATCGCCGACCCGTAACCGATCCGGCTGGACTCGCCGATGATGTTGTTGGTGATCAGGATCGACAGCAACTCGGTGCCCTGGGCGCCCTTGTTGAAGACGTAGACCAGGTCGAAGGCGCGCAGCGACTCGATGATCGTGACGACCAGGACGACCGTGTTGGTGGGCCGCAGCGTCGGGAAGATGACGTTCTTGAACGTCTGCCACTCGTTCGCCCCGTCGAGGGCCGAGGCTTCCTTCAGCGACGGGTCCACGCCCTTCAGGCCGGCCAGGTACAGGATCATCATGTAGCCCGCGTGCCGCCAGGACGCGGCGATCAGGACGGCCCACAGGTTGAGCTTGGGATCGCCGATCCAGTCGATGTAGTGGCCGGGTTTGTTGGCCCCGATGAGGCTGTTGATCAGGCCGGTGTCGGGGTTGTAGATGAGCTGCCAGACGAAGCCGGTGACCGCCAGCGACATCACGACCGGCAGGAAGAACGCGGTCTGGTAGACGCGGCTGAACCGGATCTTCTTGTCCAGCTGCACGGCCAGGAACAGGCCGAAGGGCGTCGGCAGCAGGATGAGCACGACGAACCAGATGACGTTGTGCTCAAGTGCGGGCCAGAACTGCGGGTTGTCGTTGAACAGCTCCTTGAAGTTGGCCAGGCCGACCCACTTGATCGAGCCGAAGCCGATGCCGTCCCAGCTGGTGAAGGCCAGGAGGATGGAGGCGAGGGCGGTGACCCAGACAAGGGCCACGTGCAGGACCGTCGGCACGCCCGCCATGAAGGCGAGCGTGATGCGGTCACGGCGGGTCAGCAGGCGCTTGGCGCCCCGCGGGACCCGCTTCTTCTCAGGCGCGGGGCCCGGAGGCGGAACGGCGTCCGCCTCCGGGCTCGTCGTAGTCGTCTCGGAGATCATGAGGAGGCGAAGATCGTCTTCTTCTGGCGCTCGATCGAGGTCAGCAGACTGTCGACGCCCTTGGGGTTCTGGAGGAACTTCTGCAGTCCGGGCTGCATCACCGTCGAGGTGAAGTCCGGCCGGGAGTCGCGGTCCATGAACTGGGTGAGGCTCTTGGCGGCGCCGATCATGTCGAACGCCTTCTTCTGAAGCGGCGAGTACGCGGAGGTGTCGGCCTTGCTGGAGGCGGCCACCACGCTCGGGTCGGTCTTGAGGTACAGCTGCTCGGCCGCCGGGCTGCCCAGGTACTCCAGGAGCTTGACGACACCGTCGTGGTTCTTCGGGGCCTTGCTGACCATGTAGCCGTCGGTGGGTGCCTCGACGGTGTCCTGGCCGTACGCGGAGTTGATCTCCGGGAAGGCGAAGAAGTCGAGGTCGTCGAGGTCGGCCTTGACGGTGAACTGCTGGGCCACGAAGGAGCCCAGGAGGTACATGCCGGACTTCTTCGACACCACGCCCTGTGCCGCGTCCTGCCAGGTGCGGCCCATGAAGCCGTCCTGGTGGTACGGGAGGAGCTCGGCCCAGTGGTCGAAGACCGCCTTGACCTTCGGGTCGGTCCACGCCTCCTTGCCCGCCATCAGGGACTTGTGGAAGTCGTAGCCGTTGAGGCGGAAGTTGATCTGGTCGAAGGTGCCCATCGCCGGCCAGGCGTCCTTGTCGCCGAAGGCGATCGGGACCAGGCCGTCGCTCTTCATCTTCTTGCAGAGGGCGACCAGTTCGTCCCAGGTGGTGGGGACGGTGTAGCCCTTCGCCGTGAAGACGCTCTTGCGGTAGAAGATCGCCCACGGGTACGTGGTCATCGGCACGAAGTAGTACTTGCCGTCCTCGCCCTTGCTGAGCTGCTTCATCGCGTCGGGGAAGTTGTCACCGATCTTCGCCCAGACGTCGTCGATGGACGTGGCGAGCTTCTTGGCCGCGAAGAACTGCATGCGGTACCCGGCGAACCAGTTGAACACGTCGTCCGGCGTGCCCTGGAGGTAGGAGTTGATCTGCTCCTGGAAGGTGTTGTGGTCCTTCGTGTTGACCTTGACGGTGATGCCGGACGTCTTCTTGAAGTCCGCGTAGACGCTCGCGAACGCCTTCTTCGGCACCGCGTCGGACGCGTTGGAGCCGACGGTGACGGTCTTCGGGTCGGACGAGCTGCCACTGCCGCCACAGGCGCTCAGCAGGGGTATGCCGGCGCCGAGCACGGCAGCGCCGCCTATGCCGCGCAGGACGGAGCGGCGACTGGCGGCGGGGAGGGAGAAGTCGGGCATGAACGGCTCCTGACGGACAAGGTTCGGCCGGAATGCGCCACGGCCCAAGGTCTTCGTAACCGACCAGAAACCAACGCGACCAAACACGGTGGCGTAATAACAGTCCTATGTCTGGTCATGCGTCAACACCCGCCGCCTTCATTTGTCGAAACGTAATCGACACTCGCGAGCAAAAGGAGCGAACGCGTGACCGAGTGGCCACACGTCCGCTCCGGGGAGGCCGGGGCCACGGGGACCACGAGGGGTTCCCGGGGCCCGTGGGGCACCTACTGGAAGACGGAGAACGCCTTGGTGAAGGCGGACGGGGCCTGGACGACCGAGCTGCACGTCGCGTCCGCACCGGGCTTGGCACCGCCGGGGCACTGCTTGTCACGGGTCGCGGACCACATCGAGAGGCCACCCAGACCCTTCGCCTTCGCGAAGGCCGCCAGCCCGTTCGCGTCCTCGACCGTGAAGACCTCCGATGAAACGTCGTTGACACCGATCATCGGGGTCACTGCAACCGCTTTCCATGCAGCACTGTCCGAGAGCCCGAGAACACTCTTGACTTGGGCTTGTGTAGCAGTAGCCGCTTGCTGTGAGTACGTTCCCATATTTCCGCTGTACGCCGGTCCGTAGTCCATGGCCATGATGTTGACCGTATTGATCTTGACGCCGTTGGACTTGGCATTGGACAACAGGTTGACCCCGTCCTGGGTCAGCCCCTCGGGCATCACGGGGAGCGTGTAGGAGACGTCCAGGTTCGGGTGCTGCTGCTGGAGCTTGGCTATCGCCTGGGCGCGGATCGTGTTCGCCGCCGTGTTGGGCAGCGCGCCGCCCTCGATGTCGAAGTCGACCTTGGTGAGGCCGTACGCGTCCACGACCTTGCCGTACGCCGTCGCCAGCGCGCTCGCCGAACCGCACGTCGTCGCCAGCTCGGAGCCGGACGCGCCGCCGAAGGAGACCCGCACGTCGCCGCCCTTGGCGCGCAGCGCGCCTATCTGCGCGGCCACCCCGTCGCTGCCGAGGTCCGAGACCCCGCCCCACTTCGGGGTGCAGCCGCCGCCGTCGGTGATGAAGGCGAGGTTGTAGTTCTTCACGCCGGTCGCGGTGACGTTGGCCAGCAGGTCGAAGGCGGGGTAGAGGGAGGTGTCGACGTAGGGGGCGAAGCCCGCGCTGCCGGCCGTCGTGCCGGTGCCGGTGGTCGTGGTCGGGGAGGCGGTGGGGGTCGCCGTGGGCTTGGGGGTGGTTGTGGCCGTGGGCTTGGAGGTCGGGGAGGCGGTCGGCTTGGGCGTCGGCGACGAGGTCGTCGGGCGGCCGGTCGGCTCGGGGGTCGCGGTGCCGTCCGCCGAGCACTGGGCGTTGTCGATGAGACAACCGGTCGGCTGGCCCGTGCCGTTGACCACGAAACCGACCGTGACCGACTCGCCGGCCGCGAGACCGTCCGTGTCCCACTTCGGCGGCTTCACGGTGACGCGCTGCCCGTTCACGCTCGACTCGGCGTTCCACAGCGAGCTGAGCTTCGAGCCGGACGGCAGGTCGAACTCCAGCGTCCAGTCCTTCTTCGTGGCCCCGGTCGTGTTGGTGACGACGTACTGCGCGGTGTACCCCGTCGACCACTCGCTGGTTCTCGTGTAGGCCGCGCCGACGCTCGCCGCCTGGGCGATGCCGGTCAGCATGATCGCGCCGCCACCGACCACCGCGGCGGCGACCGCTCCGCCGATCACCTTGTTCCTGTTGCTGATCCTGCGCCGGTGCGTGCTCATCGCGTGCCTGCTTTCGCCGTACGGGGGTGGGGTGCGGCAGCACGCTAGCGATCCGGAACCGGGCAAAGCTCCTGATCCGGGCGGGGGTTGGCGATCTTAGGGTGCGCTTAAGGGAGGGATCGGGAACGGTTAAAGGTAGAGACCAATTTCCCGCGCCGACGCCGTCGTACGGCTCCTCGATGCCCGTTGCGCTCCGGCTCCCGCCCGTCCAGCTGGATCCAGATCCGCACCTCGGTGCCGCCGAGCATCGAGGAGCCGATGCGGACGTCCCCGCCGGTCGACTCGGCGAGCCTGCGCACGATGTCCAGGCCGAGCCCGGTCGACCCGGCGCTGCCGGAGCCGCGCCCGCGGGCCATCGCCGCCTCTGGGTCGCGGATGCCGGAGCCCGCGTCGGAGACGAGCACGATCACCGCGTCCTCGCTGTTGTGCACGTCGACCGCGAAGGCCGTGCCCTCGGCCGTGTGCCGGAACACATTGCCGAGCAGCGCGTCGAGGGCGGCGACCAGGTCGGCCCGGGCCACGGGTATCCGCACCGGCCGCTCCACCCCGGCGACCCGTACCTTGCGGCCCTCGTCCTCGGCGAGCGCGGACCAGAACCGCATCCGCTCGCGCACCACCTCGGCCGCGTCGCACCCGGCACCGGGCCCGGCCGCCACGGTCTGCGGCTTGGCCTCGCGCGCGGTCCGGATGATCGTGTCGACCTCCCGCTCCAACTGCGCGACGGCGGTCCGCGTCTGCTCGGCGGCGGGCCCGTCCCCGAGCGAGGCCGCGTTCAGCCGCAGCACGGTGAGGGGTGTGCGCAGCCGGTGCGACAGATCGGCCGCCAACTCCCGCTCGTTCGCCAGCAGTTGTACGACCTGGTCGGCCATGGAGTTGAACGCGACCGCCGCGAGCCGCAGTTCGGTCGGCCCCTCCTCGGGCACCCGTGCCCCCAGCTTCCCCTCCCCCAGTTCGTGCGCGCCCTCGACGAGGCGCTGCGCGGGCTGCACCATCCGTACGCCCAGCCGGTCGGCGACCGCGACGGAACCGACGATCAGCGCGAGGCCGACCCCGGCGAGCACCGCCCAGGCCGTACCGACACCGTTGCTGACCTCGGACTCCGGGACGTACACCTCGACGACGGATATCTCACCGGAGCTGAGCGCCACCGGCTGGAGCAGGACGGAACCGCCGGGCACCTCGGTGGTGGAGGCGCGGCCCAGCTTCCGTACGGTCGCGATGTCCTTGCCGGCGGCGCGCCGCAGCCCGATGTCGAGGGCGGCCTTCCCCTCCCCCGCCGGTATGTGGACGGCCATCCCGGAGTCCGCGCCCGCGGAGGCGACGACCTTCTCCAGCTGGTCCCGGTCGGTGGTGATGGACAGCGCGGGGGCGACGGCGGCGGCCTCCCGCTCGGCGTTCGAGAAGGCGCGGTCGCGGGCCATCTCCTTGATGACCAGGCCGAGCGGCACCGCGAAGGCCACGACGACCATCGCCGCGATCGCCAGACAGACCCTGACCAGCGCCCACCTCATCGCGGCGGCTCCGCTCCCGGTGGCTCCAGCTTCACGCCGACGCCCCGCAGGGTGTGCAGATAGCGCGGCTGAGCCGCCGTCTCCCCCAACTTCCTTCGCAGCCAGGACAGATGGACGTCGATGGTCTGGTCGTCGCCGTACGACTGCTGCCACACCTCGGCGAGGAGCTCTTTGCGCGGTACGACGACACCGGGGCGTCCCGCGAGGAAGGCGAGGAGGTCGAACTCGCGCCGGGTGAGGTCGAGTCGGACGCCGTCCAGCTCGGCCTGGCGGCGCAACGGGTCGACGGTGAGGCCGCCCACGCGGATGACGGTCGACGGGGGTGCCTCACCGGTGGTGGCACGGGAACGCCGTAGAACGGCGGACATGCGGGCGGAGAGATGGTCGACCGAGAAGGGCTTGGTGAGGTAGTCGTCCGCGCCCGCGTTGAGCAGCCGGACGATCTCGCTCTCGTCGTCCCGGGCGGTGGCGATGATCACGGGTACGTCAGTGATCCCGCGCAGCATCTTCAGCGCCTCGGACCCGTCCAGGTCGGGCAGTCCGAGGTCCAGGATGACCACGTCGAAACGGAAATGGGCGACCTCGCGCAGCGCCTCAAGTGCCGTACCGACACTGCGCACCGTGTGCGCGGCATCGGTCAGATGCCGGATGAGGGCCGAGCGCACGAACTGGTCGTCCTCGACCACGAGCACACTTGCCATGCGCCGCACCGTAGCCCATGCGGGCGACCCGCATCCGGGCCTGTGGACAACTCCCCACCTGTGGACAACCGGTGGGACATCGACGGGACACCTGTGGGGCGCGTGAGGCAGTATGGCGGCGATGCCCACGTCGCCCAGAGGACTCGTCAACGGATTCGTACACGTGCTGGCCTGGTCGCTCGCCACCGGCGCGGCCGTCACGCTGTCCTGGTGGGGCGTCCACACGGTCATGACGGGCACGGCCTACGACCCGCCGCGCGCCCTGCCCATCACTGCGGCCGGCGCGAGCGCGCAGGCGGCTCAGCCACCGTCCTCGGCACCGGTTCGGGCCGAGTCCTCGCCGAGCCCGACGAACAGCCCGACGCCGACCCGCACCCCCGTCCCGACCCCCACGAAGACGACGACGGCGAGCCCGTCCCCCTCTCCCTCCACCACCGGCCAGGTGAAGAGCTACGCCACGGACGGCGGGCGGGTGGTGCTCGAACTCGACACCTCACCGGCCTATGTGGCGCTCGTGTCGGCGACACCGGGTACGGGCTGGTCGATGCAGGTGTGGAAGACGGACTCGTGGCTCCGGGTGGAGTTCACCAAAGGCACGGACAAGGTGTCGGTGATCTGCACGTGGCACGACGGGGCGCCGCGGGTGGACGTGGGCAACTACTGAGTTTTCCGGGTGCGTTGCTCCGGCTGAACTGTTCCGGCTAGCGGAACACGGACGGGGGCGGTGCCGGTGAGGCGACCGCCGACGCGTCCGTCACGGGTACGGCTCCGCCGGTGAAGTCGGTGAGTTCGCGGCCGTGTTGGAGTCGGCCCGGGTGCGGGTCGGAGGCGGCCCGCCGGGTCAACTCGGCGAGCGGCAGCGGGTGGTCGGAGGCGACGAGCACCGCGTTGCCGAACCGCTTGCCGCGCAGCACGGTCGGGTCGGCGATCAGCGCGCGTTCCGCGAACCGGGCGGCCACGGTGGCGATCTGGCCCCGGAGATGCGCGAGCGGGGGCCCGTCGGCGAGGTTGGCGGCGTAGAACCCACCGGGCTTGAGCACCCGGCGCACCTCGTCGAGAAATTCGGTGGAGGTGAGGTGGGCGGGGGTGCGAGCCCCGCTGAACACATCCGCCACGACGAGATCGGCCCACCCCTCGGGCACCTTCGCGAGTCCCGCGCGCGCGTCGGCCGACCGCACCCGGATCCGCGCGTTCGGGTCCAACGGCAGCTCCCGCCGGACCAGTTGGACGAGCGCCGCGTCGAACTCGACGACCTGCTGGGTGGATCGGGGCCGGGTCGCGGCGACATACCGGGCGAGCGTGAGGGCACCCCCGCCGAGGTGCACGACCTGGACGGGCTTCCCGGCCGGCGCGACGAGGTCGATGACGTGTCCGAGCCGCCGCTGGTACTCGAAGGACAGATACGCCGGGTCGTCGAGAGCGACGTACGACTGCGGCGCCCCGTCGATCAGCAACGTCCAGGCACGCGCGCGTTCCCGGTCGGGTATGAGCTCGGCAAGCCCACCGTCGACGGCCTCGACGACGGCTTCGGCGGTGCCGGCACCACCTCGCCGGGTGCTCCTGGACTTTCCCATGGGCCCATTATCGACGGGCGGGGTGAGTCCGGCGCGTCCGGCCTATGAGTCCCGGGTGGCATCCGCGCCCCAAAGGGGCGCGGGGCTGTGTCGATATGCGGCTCCGCCGCGTGGGCGCGACCAGCCCCCACCGGCCCGCAGGTTTCATCACGGCCCTCCCCGCGAAGCTCACCGACAGCCGTCCGCCGCCTCGATCAGCCTCGCCGCCTCACCCAGCGCGGCCCGCAGAACCTCCGGGTCGGTCGCGAGGTCGGCGTCACCGGGGGGCAGCAGCCAGTCCGAGCCCTCGACGGGCGGCTCGGGGTCAGGGGCGAGCCGCAGCCCCCTGCCATTGGTCTCCGTACACGTGCTGCCCGGCAGGTCCCACGCCGCCGCCGTGCCCGGCGGTACCAGGAAGCCGAGCGTGTCGTCGCCGTCGTCGTGCAGAACGGGGCCGACCCCGTCGCACGCGCCGCGCCGCAGGATGTCGACCGCCTCAAGACCCTGCCGCGTCGGCACCGTCACCAGGTCACAGGCCGAGTCCACGAACGGTGGCGCACTGCACTCCGCGCTCGGCATTCGAGGATCGACGCTCTGCCTGGTCTCCATCCCGGTCTCCACCACGGAACCCCTCCTTGGACGAGCGGGTCGGGAGTCGGGTGGCTCCCGGGTCCATCGAGTTCAACGCGTTGAAGCGTCAACGGCTACGGCACAAGTCAGCCGCAAAGGATGGCAGTTCATGGCAGATCCCGGATGAGATATCCGGTTTGTAGCCAAACCCTGCGTGGCGGGTCATGCACAGCAGGTACGTTCTTGCCCGCTGGAAACAGGGCGTCACTCAACAAGTCACCCTGAATCCGGCATGGTTCGACGGTTCGCACGAGAGGACCCGGCCATGGCGTCGTCAATGGTGACCCCGTCCCCGTTCCCCCAACCCCCGAGACCCAATCTCGCCTTCCGGCGGCTGCGCGGACAGCGCTCACCGGCGGAGTTCGCCGCGGCCGTACGCCGGTCCGCGCGGGAGATCGGCGAGCGGGTCAGCTGCGACGCGCGCTACGTAGGCCGCGTCGAGGCCGGTGAGATCCGTTGCCCCAACTACGCGTACGAACGGGTGTTCCTGCACATGTTCCCCGGCCGCGCGCTCGCCGACCTCGGCTTCGCGCCCCGCTCGTCCGTACGCGGACGCGGGGCGCGAACCGCCGAGGACACGCCCCCCGCACACCTCACGAGCCCGGCCCTCACCACGGATGAGGCGGCGAGGACGGGTGAGACGCGGGACGTGTACGAGCCGTATGACACGCAGGACCCGTACGACACGCACGAGAACCACGAGAACCGCGAGGAGAGCGACGTGCTGCGTCGCGCATTCATGAGGGGCGGCACCGTCACGGTGGCCGCCGGCACGCTGGGCCCCCTGGGGCTCACCCTGGACGCCGGGGCAACGGAACGTTCCGTCCGCCGCCCCGGTACGAGCGAGGCGGGCGCCCTGGAAGAGGCCGTCCGCAGAATCCGGCTGCTCGACGACCGACACGGCGCCGACGGCCTCTACCGGCGCGCGGCGGCCCCGCTGCGCGCCGCCTACGCCCTGCTCGACGCGGGCACCACCCGGCAGTCGGTCGCCGAGAGACTGCACTCCGGAGCGGGTGAACTCGCCATCTCGGTGGGCTGGTTGGCGCACGACTCCGGCCGCTTCGACGACGCCCGCTCGCACTACGCGGAGGCGCTCGCCACAGCCCGGATGACCGACGACCCCGGCCTTGAGGCACACGCCTTCTGCAATACGGCGTTCCTCGCGCGGGACGCCGGCCGGCCACGGGAAGCGGTGCGCGCCGCGCAGGCCGCGCAGCGCGTCGGACGCCCGCTGGGTTCCGCCCGCCTGATGTCGCTGCTCGCGCTGCGCGAGGCGGGCGGCTGGGCGGGGCTCGCCGACCGCACCGGCTGCGAACAGGCGCTGGCCCGGGCGCAGGCCCTCTTCGAGCGGGGGCACTCGGACGCCGACCCGGAGTGGATGAGCTTCTACGGAGAGGCCGAGTTGGAAGGGCTTGAGGCGCAGTGCTGGTCCACCCTGGGCGACTGGCCCCGGGCCGCCCGGCACGCGCGGCGGGCGGCGCATCTTCAGGATCCGCATTTCACTCGGAACATCGCGCTGTACATGGCTGAGCTGGCGGATGACCTTGCGCGCGGCGGGCGTCCCGACGAAGCGGCGACTGCGGGGATGCGGGTGCTTGATCTTTTGGACCTGGTGCAGTCGTCGCGGATTCAGACGATGTTGGCGGGGACTGCGCGGGTGCTGTTGCCTCACCGGCGGGCTTCGGGGGTGTCTGCGTTTCTGGACAGGCACTCGGGGTTGCCTCGTACTGCGGCCTAGTTGCTACGGAGGATGCGTTGTCATCCGTCTGCGGGCCGGTGGGGGCTGGGCGCGCAGTTCCCCGCGCCCCTAAAAACAGGGCGCTTAACGCCTAGGCCGTCAGATGGCCCAGGTCGTTCCAACTCTCGATCGCCGGCTCCCCGTAGGCCCACCCAAGTACCGACAGAGAGGTCGGGTTGAGCCGTATCCGCGCCGCGAAGTCGATCGGCAGGCCCAGCCAGCGGGCGCCGATCGAGCGGAGGATGTGGCCGTGGGCGAAGACCAGGACGTCGCGGTCCTCGGAGCGGGCCCAGGTGACGACCTCGTCCGCGCGGGCGGTGATCTCGGCGAGGGTCTCCCCTTCGGGGACGCCGTCGCGCCAGATCAGCCAGTCGGGGCGTGCGGAACGGATCTCCTCCGGGGTCAGGCCCTCGTAGGCGCCGTAGTCCCACTCCATGAGGGTGTCCCAGGGGGTCGCGCGGTCGGCGAAGCCGGCGAGTTCGCAGGTCTCACGCGCGCGTGCCAGCGGGCTGGTGCGGACCTCCACCCCGGGGAGGCCGTCGAAGGGGGGCCGGTGCAGTCGTTCGCCGAGCACCTTGGCGCCGCGTCGGCCCTCTTCGAGGAGGGGGACGTCGGTCCTGCCGGTGTGCTTCCCGGACAGCGACCATTCGGTCTGTCCGTGCCGGGCCAGCAGGATGCGCGGTGCCATGAGGGACCCTTCCGGGAGAAAACGAGAGGCGGGTCACTCCATCATCGCGCACCCTTGAGAAGGGCAACCCGGGGGGCGATCTCTGCGTCTTTGAGGTCCGGGGGCTCCCGAAACAGGGCGCTCACATACGCCGTAAAGTGTTCCGACCGGGCCATCGGGAAGCCGGACCACGGGGCAGCGCACAGAACAGAAGGGGGAGGGCGATCGGATGCCGCAGACCGAGACACCAGGCATCGAGGCGGACCGGCGAAGCCGGCTGCGCTGGTGGACCGAGCTGCCGCTGATCCTCATGGTGTACGCCTCGTACTCGGCGGGCCGACTGCTGGCCCGGGGCGACACGGCGAGCGCCGTGGACCACGGACTGGCGATCCTGCGGATCGAGAAGGTCCTGCACATCAACGCCGAGCACCCGCTCAACCGCCTCTTCACGCGCGAGTCCTGGATCGGCATCCCGGCGGACTTCTGGTACGCGTCGCTGCACTACCTGATCACGCCCGCGATCCTGATCTGGCTGTTCAGGTCGCGCTCTCACGTCTACCGCGCGGCCCGCACCTGGCTGATGACGTCCACGTTCATCGGCCTGATCGGCTTCACCCTGCTCCCGACCTGCCCGCCCCGGCTGCTCTCCCCGGACTACGGCTTCGTCGACACGATGGCCAAGTACAGCTCGTACGGCTGGTGGGGCGGCGACGCGAGCGCGCCGCGCGGCCTGGGCGGCATGACGAACCAGTACGCGGCGATGCCGAGCCTGCACTGCGGCTGGGCGCTGTGGTGCGGTGTGATGCTCTGGCGCCACGGCGGGACCCGGCTGACCAAGGTCATCGGGGTCGCCTATCCGCTGCTGACGGCGATCGTGGTCATGGGCACCGCGAACCACTACCTCCTCGACGCGGTCGCGGGCGTGGTCGTGATGGGGCTCGGGTTCGTGCTGGCGCCGCAGGTGATGAAGGCGGCGGACCGGCTCAGGGCACGGTTCGAGGGGCGCGGATCGCTCGTCGCGGCCCGCTCGCGTGACACCGCTCGGGACGCTTCCCCTGACGCCTCTCGTGACGCCTCTCGTGGCTCAGAAACCTCAATTGTCAGTGGCGGATGCCAGACTTCGCCGGGTGAGCGAATTCCACGGCAGCGCGAGTCACAGCTCGGTACCGGAGCCGAGCCGGGTGCCTCCCCCACGGACGCGGGGGACGGCGCTCCGGCACCGGCTCGCTGAGCTGCGGGGCCCGGACGTCCCGGCCAAGGCGCTGGACGCGCGCGCCCTCGCGGCGCTGGCCGCGAACCCGGGCTGCAAGCGGCGGGCGATCCTGGACGGCGCGGGGGTGAACAAGGCGGTGCTGGCCGACGCGCTCGGCTCGCCGTCGTCCTTCGGGCAGTCCCAGTTCGCCTTCATGCGGGGCAACGCGTTCGAGGCCCGGGTCAAGGCGGACGGCGGCGCGGAGCTGCTGCGGCTGGTGCACGAGAAGCTTGACCCGGGCGCCGAACCGCCGACCCGCGCGCGGGTGCCCGAGCTGGAGGCGATCGGCCCCGAAGGGCGCGCGGCCCGTACGGCACTCGCGCTGCGCGAGGCCACCGAGGCCGCCGCCTGGACCCTGCTCGACCACCCGATGCTCGCCCTCGACGTGGCGGGTTCGCCCGCGTTCCTGGAGCCGGACGCGGTCGTCGTGCACCCGGACGGCAGTTGGACGGTCGTGGAGATCAAGTCCTTCCCGATGTTGGACGGTTCGGCGGACCCGGCGAAGGTGGGCGCGGCGGCCCGCCAGTCGGCGGTGTACGTGCTGGCCCTGGAAGCGGTCGCCGCCAAGCTGGATCCCGCTCCCCGGGTCCGGCACCGCATCCTCCTGGTCTGCCCGAAGGACTTCTCGAACCTGCCCACCGCGTCCGCCGTCGACGTCCGCAAGCAACGCGCGGTCACCGGCCGCCAGTTGGCCCGCCTCACCCGCATCGAGGACATCGCCGACACCCTCCCGGAGGGCACCTGCTTCGCCCCCGACCGCCCCGCCGCCGAACTGACCGCCGCCATCGAGTCGGTCCCCGCGGCCTACGCCCCCGAGTGCCTGGCCGCCTGCGAGTTGGCCTTCCACTGCCGCGACCACTCCCGCACCTCCGGCGCGGTCACCACCCTCGGCCGCTCCCTCCGCGCCGAACTCGGCGACCTGACCACGGTCGAGGAGGTCCTGGCGGCGGCCCACGGCGAGTCCGGCGACCCGGACGACCCGGCGGTGGCGGCGCTGCGGAGAGCGGCCGAGCTACGGGCCGAGGCCCTGGAGAACGCGGCGGCGCTGAGGGAAGCGGCTGCGCTGCGCGGGCAGGCGCCGGGCAGCGCGGCCGAGTTGCCGATGGAGGCGCTGGGGAGTGCGACGGGCGGTGGGGTGCGGTGACTGTGATCCTTTCCGGCACTGTCGCCGACCCGGCGCAACACGCGATGACGGCAAGTCTGTGCGCCGTCGCCGTCGCCTCGGCACGACCCGCGACGACCACAGTCCCGCGCGGCGCTCTCGCCTCCGCGGCGCAACGCATGATGGCCGCGGGCCCGTGCGCCGCCGCGACACGACACCCGATGACCGCGAACCTGGACGCCACCGTCGCCGACCCGGCGCGACCCGCGACGGCCGCGCTCCCGTGGGCCGGCGTCACCGCCATCACGCGACACGAGGTGACCGCGACCCTGGACGCCCCCGTCGCCCCGGCACCACACCGCCGCCCGACATCCAGCGCCCCGCACCACTCACACACCCCGCACCACCGCACCCCGCTCCCGGTCACCCACCCCAAGGGGACCCCGTGTCGCTGATGTCAACTCTCGCCCGGCTGGAGGCAGTTCAGACCGGCCGTGCCCAGCCCGCCGCCACCGTCCTGCACCGGCACCTCTCCGCGCGCCCCCTCGTTCTCGTGCCGCTCACCACCGCCGGTGAGGCCGGGGCCCCGCTCGGCGCGCTCGTCGGTACGGACCGGGACGCGCCGCGCCTGTTCGTCGTACCGCAGCCGCGGGACCGCGACCTCAGGTTCACGTTTCTCGCCGAACTGGCGGACGTGGTCCTGCCGTACATCGACACGTTCGCGGACGACGTGGAGGCCGCCGAGCGGAACGAGACCGACCCGGAGACCGGGAAGCGGGTCAAGGTCGAGGTCGAACTGTGCGCGGACGCCCCGCAGTTGATCGTGCCGAGCCGCGCGGGCATCGAGTTGGTACGGCTGTTGGGCCGTTCGATGCGCTTCCGGCGTACGGCCGAGCAGGACCCGGAGACGCCACATCCCGCGCCCCCGCGCGTGCCGTTGCTCGGCCGGTGGCTGACCCACTACGGGGAGCGGGCCCGCGTGCCCGGTTCCTCACTGCTCCTCGCGCTCACCGAGGTCCTCGGCCGGCACTGGGCCACCGGCCAATCCAGCCTGGAGGACCAGCACTTGGCCGCGCTGCTCGCCTGGATCGACCCGCCGGACGGTGTCTCCGGGGCCGAGGCCGCGCTCGACGCGGAGCTACGGCGGGACGCGCGGGGCCAGTTGGCGTGCCCGCCGGCCGGCCCGGCCACCGACCCGGCGTTCGACAACAAGCTGCTCGCCCCCGCCATCGAGCGCTACGACCGCGCCCGCACCGCCCTCGCCGCCGCCGAGGACGGACTGGAGGCCGACGACCGGCTCGGTGAACTCACCGCCGCCGAGCGGGAGATCAGGTCCCTCGTCGAGAGCATCACCCGCCCCACCTGGGACGCGGTGTGGCACGGGCTCGACCTGCTGCGGGCACTGCCGGAGGGCGCGCACGCCGTCGACCGGTGGACCCGGGACCGCTGGTCGTTCACCGGCCACCGGGACCGGATCGTCGCCGGTGAGCCCCCGCAGCCGCGCCGCGACGACGCGGTCACCGCGGCCAACAAGCTCGCCACGCGCGAGCGCGAGCAGGCCCGGCTGGACGCCCAGGAGGCCCTGGACGACCCGCTGGTGATGGCCGGACGGCGGCTCGCCGGGGAGGCGTTCGCGGGCGAGGTCATCGATGTCGTCATGGCGTACAGCGAGGGCAAGAGCCCCCGCCCGCGCCCGCTGGTGACCGTGCGCACGGACGACCGGCCGCATCTCGGGGAGCGGGTGAAGGTGTTCCGGTCGCTCGGCGGAAAGCCGCAGTCGGCGGAGTTCGTGGGCCACGAGGAGGAGGGCGCCCTCGTCGTCCTCCGGGTCGTCGACAAGATGGGGCGCGGCAAGGAGCCGGAGACCGGTTCGCTGCCGGAGAAGGGCGACCGGATCTGCTTCACGCTGTTCGAGCACGAGCAGCGGGGCGGCGCGAAGTTGCCCGACCAGGAGGAGACACCGTGGACGCACGGGGGTCCGCCGGGCGAGGAGAGCGCCGTGCGGGAGGCCGCCGACCCGGTGACCGAGGAGGACGTCCTGTGAGCGCCGACATCGTCTTCGACCCCGGTGCCGAGGCCGGCCGCGCCACCGACGCGATCCTCCGCGACACCTTGCACGGCACCGCGCGCGGAGTCGTCGTGGACTCTCCACCGGGCGCCGGCAAGTCCACCCTCGTCGTCCGCGCCGCCCTCGAACTGGCCGACGCCGGGCGCCCGTTGATGGTGATCGCGCAGACCAACGCGCAGGTCGACGACCTCGTCCTCCGGCTCGCCGAGAAGAACGGCGAGCTGCCGGTCGGCCGCCTCCACAGCAGTGACGCCGACCCGTACGACAAGGCGCTGGACGACCTGCCGAACGTACGGAAGTCGGCGAAGGCGGGCGAACTCGCCGGGCTCCCGGTCGTCATCTCCACGGCGGCGAAGTGGGCGCACGTCAAGGCCGACGAGCCGTGGCGGCACGCGATCGTCGACGAGGCCTACCAGATGCGCTCGGACTCGCTGCTGGCCGTGGCCGGGCTTTTCGAGCGTGCGCTGTTCGTGGGCGACCCGGGCCAGTTGGACCCGTTCGCGATCGTCGGCGCGGAGCAGTGGGCGGGTCTTTCCTACGACCCCTCGTCCTCCGCGGTGACGACCCTGCTCGCGCACAACCCCGAACTACCGCAGCACCGCCTGCCGGTGTCCTGGCGGCTCCCGGCATCGGCGGCCCCTCTGGTCTCGGACGCGTTCTACCCGTACACCCGTTTCCGCAGCGGCACGGGCCACGGTGACCGGCTCCTCGACTTCGGTGTCCCGTCGGACGGTTCGGGCCCGGACCGGGTCATCGACGAGGCCGCGGAGTCGGGCTGGGGCCTGCTGGAACTGCCGGCCCGCCACACCCCTCGTACGGACCCGGAGGCGGTGCGGGCGGTGGCGACGGTCGTACGACGCCTGCTGGACCGGGGTGGCGCGGCCACGTCCGAACGCTCACCCGACCCCACTCCCCTGACCGCCGACCGCATCGCGGTCGGCACCGCGCACCGGGACCAAGCGGCGGCGATCCGGGCGGCGCTGGGTGAGTTGGGCGTCACGGACGTGACGGTGGACACGGCGAACCGGCTCCAGGGCCGGGAGTTCGACGTCACGGTGGTCCTCCACCCCCTCTCCGGCCGTCCCGACGCCACCGCCTTCCACCTGGAGACGGGCCGGCTGTGTGTCCTGGCCTCCCGACACCGGCACGCGTGCATCGTGGTCTGCCGGGCGGGAGTCACCGAGTTGCTGGACGACCATCCGTCGACGGAGCCGGTGCAGCTGGGGGTGACGGTGAAGTTTCCTGACGGGTGGGAGGCAATGATGTCCACATGGGACCACTGGTCCGAGCACCGGGTGGCCTGGCGTCCCTGACCGTCCTACGGCACCTGCCCGTCAGGCGGTCAGCACGGCGCCGCCCGAGCCGCCGGACGGAGTCCGGCACGCCGCCGGAGGCGGCCAATGGAAACAGCCCTGACGGGTGGGAGGCGAATCACGCGGTGCTGGCGCATCTCGCGGAACACCGGGTGGTGTGGAGACCCTGACCGGCACGCCCGTGCGCACGCCGGGTAGTGCGCGACCTTGACCTGCGGCCCCTCGTGATCCCGCCCGCGGGGTGATGAATACCGGGCCGGGCGGCTGGGCATCCAATCATGCGGTGCGGGATCCGTGCCTCGGGAGTATGCCCGGGGCCCCTTGCGCACCCGGGGGACAATGGACGGTGGTCCGCTCGTGAGGCGGGTCATCCACGACGTACGAGGAGGAGAAGACATGGCGGAGCACACGCCGCGTCGCAACGAATCGCGGCTACGCCCCGCGCCCCTGCTCTTCGAGCCCGCCCAGGCGGCCGAGGACCCGGAGCACTTCTTCGACCTGGAGTCGATGGACGACCCCCGCGCGCTGCTGGCCCGCGCGACGGAGTTGACCCACGCGTTCCGCGCCGCGACCGACCGCGCGGTGGAGTTCCAGGCGATCGCGGCGGCTCAGCTCGCCGATCCGCGCCGGTTCGACCGGCTGACACCGGCGGACATCGCCGAGCGCGCCGAGTGGACCGAGGACTACGCCAAGAAGATGGTCGAGTTCGGGCGGGATCTGCTGCGGGGCACGGAGGGCAGGGGCAGCGGGGGCGCCGACCCGGTGTGACGTCGGGGGCGCGGGCTCGGAGGACGAGAAAGAACTTCTGGCATATGCCGGTCGGGCAAGATACTCCCTCCCGCCCCCTCCTGTCCCGATTTCCGGCAACCCTCAGAGAGCGGACGCTCACGGCCGGTAGATCTAGGGGGCATGAGCCGCACACAGGATGAGCCCTTCGCCGACCGCTTCGACATCTCGGGTGTCACCTCGGACGGTGCCGCCTGGCTCGCCTCGGCAGGAACGTATCCGCGCAGCACTCTCGCCCTCTGGAGGGAACGGCCGGACGCCCCGGTCGTCCTGCCCTGCGGGTCCGCCTTCGATGTGGTGAGCGCCCCGGTGGTCTTCGGGCGGCGCATGGTCGACCGCCTGTGGGACGAGGGGCCGGGGTCCGGGCCGGTCGCGACGCACCGGGGTCGGATGCTCCTGTTCGCCGGCCCGGGTACGGCTCAGCGACTGCCGTCGCTGATGGGCTGGGAGGAGTGGGGCGCACACCCCGGGGAGCACAGCCGTACGGGGTCCGTCCCGCCGTTGCTGTGTCACGGCAGGGGCGACGCGGTGACCGTCCCGGCGCTGGTCGGCGGGGCCGAGCCGACCCCGTTCGACTCGCGCTGGCTGGTCGCCCCGGACACCCGTCGGCCCTGGCTTCCCGGCGCCGAAATCCTGCTCTGGGCGGCCGTGCGAGCGGCCCGGACCGCCGTGCGGATATCGATTTTTCCTCCCCCGGATCAGGATGCTAAGGTCTACGACGTCAGCAGGCGCCGCTAGCTCAGTTGGTTAGAGCAGCTGACTCTTAATCAGCGGGTCCGGGGTTCGAGTCCCTGGCGGCGCACGCTAGCGATGGCGAGGCATGTTCGCGGAAAACGCGAACCGGCCTCGCCATCGTTGTTTCTGCGCGGCTTCGCCGCGCGTTGCGGGGGCTTCGCCACCCGCACCCCCATCGCCAGTGATCCGGGGTTTTCAGCCCTGCTCCCCCGGCGTGATGGTCACCGTCCACGCCCCCGAAACCGTCCGCCCCTCCACCTCCACCTTCACGTTGTCGCCGGGCACGGTGAAGCTCTCTCCGAGGGAGACCGGGGCGTCGGCGAGGGGTGGGTAGACCGAGGTCTCCCAGCAGGCCTCGGTGTGCGGGTGGGCGTCGACGACCTCGATCGGGCCGTTCCCGGAAGGCGCGCCGCCGCGCACCCGGTACACGAGGACGCCCTGTTTGCAGGCCGTGCGGTCGTTGCCGACGGAGCTGCGCGCCTCGAAGGCCAGCGCGCTGTCGGTCCCGGTGCGTACGACCGCCAGTTTGACCCCCAGGCCGAGGCCGAACGCCGGTGATCCCGCGGCGCTGCCCGCCGGGGACGTACCCGGCCCGGCGGCCACCGGTTCCAGGGTCAGCCGTTTCGGCGCGGCGCCCCGTACGCACACCACCTGGCGCGGATCCAGCCAGCCCAGCTTCCACTTGTGCCAGGCGAACAGGTCCGGGGAGAGCCCGAACTGACTGCCCATCAGATCCCAGTCGCCGACATAGGTGTCCCAGTCGCCCTTGCCGTCCACCGGCCGGTGGTAGAGGTCGGGGAGGTCGAAGACGTGGCCGGTCTCGTGGGCGAGGACGAGCCGGTCCGGCGGGTGCTTCTCGAAGACCGTGACGACCCGCCGGACGTCCGTGCCGTCGGCCCGCAGCGGGGTGTCCAGGTTGACGACCTTCGTCGCGTCCGAGTCCACACCGGGCGCGTCCGGATCGGCCACGAAGTAGACGATGTCGTAGCGCGAGAAGTCGACCTGGGGGTCGGCGGCGGCGAGCGCGTCGCGGAGGTACGCGGCGCGGTTCGCCGGGTTCCAGTCGCGCTGTATGGCGTACGACGTCGACGCGTGCGGCATGCGGATCCAGTTCCGCAGCGGGTGCGGGCGGAGCGTGAACCTGCCGTAGGAGGCGCGTTCGTAGAAGCGGGTGGTGGCCGGGAAGTGGTCGGCGGCGAGTTCGGCGGGGGTGGTCCGCGGGGTCGCGTCGGGGAAGGAGAGGAAGATCATCACCGCGTCGAGCGCGCGGGTGGGGCGCGGGTAGGCGGTGTTCCAGGTGTCGAGGCCCTCGGAGTGGTGGGCGTCGGTGCGCTTGAGGGCACAGGGTGTGGTCGAGAACGGCTCGGCGACCGACTGGCTGGACATGATCGAGGTCGCGGCGAGCGCGGACATCGTGGTGAACACGGCGGCGGTGCCGCGCAGTCCGGGTCGGGTGCGCCACTGGGCGAGCCCCTTGAGCGCCGTACGGGAGAGCCCCTTGAGGGGGAGCTGACACGGCACGTTGGACCTCCGGGAGCGGGTTCACGGGACACCGACACCCAGCCTGTGATGGTTTGTTGGGGTACGCCCTGTTTATCTGCACCAGATGAGTGAGGGGGCGGCCGGGACACGCCCGGGCTGACATCCGGAAACACTCACGGAACGTCACATGTGGTCGGCCATTTGAAGAACCCGTCCAGGTGCGGGCGGAAACGATCTGCCGGAACCGGTCGTTGTTCCGGGACACTGGACAGTGGCTGGAAGGGCCGGGGGCCAACCTCTATGATCGGCACACTTTCCTGCACGGACACGGCACGGCGGCCCCCCACCCGGTCGGCCATCCCGACGAGACCCATCCGAAGATCGAGTGCACTGCGGGAGCGAGCGGTGAGCGGAACGTCCGAAGGGCCGGCGCCCGCGGCAGACCTCATCCGGCCAGCCGTCACAGAGAGTAAGGGCGAGGCATCGCCTCGTACCGATGTCCCCGATTCCACCGGGTTCCCGAATTCCCACGAGTCCCATCCGTCCCCCGAGTCCCTTGAGTCCCTCGAAGGCGGACGCCTCGGTTCCGCCTTCTCCGCGGCTCCCCTCGCGATGGCCGTCGTGGACCACGACGGTCTGGTCGTCAGCGCGAACGACTCGTTCGGCGCGCTGCTCGGCAAGACGGGGGCCGCGCTGACCGGGCGGGTCGCGGCCGAGCTGATGGACCTGAAGTCGGACGCGCGCACCTGGCACGCCTATCGCGAGGTGCTCCGCGGCCGGCAGGCCAAGCTGAGCTGCACCCGCCGGGTCAAGCATCCCGACGGGCGCGTGCTGTGGGCGCAGGTGACCGTGGCGCCACTGCCGGCCGAGGAGCACGGTGTGCTGCTGTCCCTCACCGACATCAGCGCCCGCCGTGAACTCCAGGCGCGGCTACGGCACTTGGAGATGCACGACCCGGTGACCCGGCTGCCCAACCGCACCCTGTTCTTCGAGCGGCTCTCGGCCGCGCTGGAGGCGGAGTCGTACGAGCAAGGGGGTACCGGGCGGATCGGCCTGTGCTATCTGGACCTGGACGGCTTCAAGGCGGTCAACGACACGCTCGGCCACCGGGTCGGCGACCGGCTGCTGGCCGCCGTGGCGGAACGGCTGACGCGGTGTGCGGACGAAGCCGGTTACGCGCGGGCGAGTTCGCCGCTGGTGGCTCGGCTCGGCGGGGACGAGTTCGCGCTGCTCGTCGAGGACTCGACCGGGACCGATCAACTGGCCGAACTCGCCGATTCGGTGCTGAAGGCATTGCAGGCGCCGTTCGACCTGTCCGGGCAGCGGCTGTCGTTGTCGGCGTCGATCGGTGTGGTCGAGCGGCACGCGTCCGGTACGACGGCCACCGGTCTGATGCAGGCCGCCGACACGACGCTGTACTGGGCGAAGGCGGACGGCAAGTCCCGCTGGACACTGTTCGATCCGGAGCGCAACGCGCACCGCATGACCCGGCAGGCGCTGGCCTCCACGCTCCGTCCGGCCATCGAGCGGGGTGAATTCACCCTGGAGTACCAGCCGTTGGTGGGGATGGAGAACGGACGGCTGCGCGGGGTCGAGGCGTTGGTGCGCTGGAATCACCCGCAGTTCGGCATGCTGACGCCGAATCGGTTCATCGGACTGGCCGAGGAGGACGGCTCGATCGTGCAGCTCGGCCGCTGGGTCCTGGTCACCGCCTGCCGTCAGGCCCGGCGCTGGCAGCTGGACCACCCGGACGAGCCGCCGATCTTCGTGAGCGTCAACGTGGCCGTACGCCAGGTGTGGGACTCGGACCTGGTCGCGGACGTCGCGGAGACGCTGGCCGAGACCGGACTGGACCCACGGCTGCTCCAGTTGGAGCTGACCGAGTCCGCGGTGATGGGGTCGGCGGGGCGGCCGTTGCAGACGCTCCAGGCGCTGAGCGACATGGGTGTGCACATCGCCATCGACGACTTCGGCACCGGCTACTCGAACCTGGCGTACCTGAGCCGGCTGCCGGTCTCCGTCCTGAAGTTGGACGGGTCCTTCGTGCGGGGCTTCCAGTACGAGGGCGAGGGCGTCCCGCCGAACCCGGCGGACGAGGTCATCGTCGAGGCGATGATCCAACTCGCCCACCGGCTGGGCCTGTCGGTGACCGCCGAGTGCGTGGAGACCTCGGCACAGGCGGCCCGGCTGCGCCGGATCGGTTGCGACACCGGACAGGGGTGGCTGTACTCCCGTCCGGTGGCGCCGGATCGTATCTCCGAACTGCTGGGCACGAAGGCCTGCAATCAGGCTTCCTGACCGGCAGTCAACTCATAGGCGTCGGCGATCAGTTCGTACGAGCGCAGGCGCAGGTCGCCGTTGTGGGCGTGGGACGTGAGCATCAACTCGTCGGCGCCCGTGCGCTTCTGGAGGTCGTCGAGTCCGGCGCGGACCTCGTCGACAGTGCCGTGGATGACGTTGGCGTTCCAGGAGGTGATGAACTCCCGCTCCATGGGGCTGAATTCGTACGCCTCGGCCTCTTCGGGGGTGGGCACGAGTCCGGGGCGGCCGGTGCGCAGCCGGACCATGTTGAGGGCGGCGGCCAGCACCTGGCGGCGGGCCTCCTTCTCGTCGTCGGTGGCGAGGGCCGAGACACCGATCAGGGCGTACGGCGCGTCGAGCACCGCGCTCGGGCGGAAGGACTCGCGGTAGAGGTCCAGGGCCGGGATCGTGTTCTGCGCCGAGAAGTGGTGGGCGAACGCGAAGGGCAGGCCGAGCATGCCGGCGAGGCGGGCGCTGAAGCCTGAGGAGCCTAGGAGCCAGATCGGCGGGCGGTGCGGGGACTGGACGCCGCCGGGTGAGGTCGACTGGATCGGGCCGGGGACCGCGTGGATGCGGGCGAAAGGGTGGCCGGAGGGGAAGTCGTCGTCCAAGAAGCGGGTCAGTTCGGCCAGTTGCTCCGGGAAGTCGTCGGCGCCCTCGTTCAGACGGTCGGTGCGGCGCAGGGCCGCGGCGGTGGCGCCGTCGGTGCCGGGGGCGCGGCCGAGGCCGAGGTCGACGCGGCCCGGGGCGAGCGCCTCCAGGGTGCCGAACTGCTCCGCGATGACGAGCGGCGCGTGGTTCGGGAGCATGACGCCGCCCGAGCCGAGGCGGATGCGGTCCGTGTGGGCGGCGAGGTTCGCCAGGATCACGGCGGGCGAGGAGGAGGCGACGCCCGGCATCGAGTGGTGCTCGGCGACCCAGTAGCGGTGGAAGCCGCGCGACTCGGCGAGCTTGGCGATCTTCACGCTCGTGCGCAGCGCCTCCGTGGCGGTGCGGCCGGCGCCCACGGTCACCAGGTCCAGTACGGAGAGGGGGACGGGGGCGGTGCCCTGTGCCGTGCCCCGGATCTCGTCACCCCTGATCTCGCCGGTCGCGCCCCGGACCTCGTCGTCTGCCGCCACGGTGGGTGCCTCCTGTTGTGAGCTGTGCGGTGTCCTGCCGGGGCTAACAGGAGGCTGTCTCCGCTTTATTCCCGGAGGCGCACCGCCCGGAGGGCGGGCACGGGGGGTTACTCAGGAAAGTGTGACACTTCCGACGAAACTGTCACACTTTTCTGGAGAGCCCCCTCACCCCCGGCGCCGCGACCGACCCTGCCCGACTTGTTCAGCCCGCCTGCACGAGCGGTTCCTTCGTGAACAGCGCCCCCAGATCAGGCGCGTTGACCTTGCGGTCCGCCAGCCGCAACGCCTCCCAGACCGTGACCTGGTTGGCCGTGAGGACCGGCTTGCCGAGTTCCTTCTCCAGGGCGGGGATGTGGGCGGCCGTGTGCAGGGCCGTGTCCGGGAGGAGGACCGCCTCGATGTCCGGGCCGTCCACCGCCCGGGCCAGGGCGAGGACCTCGTCGTAGCCCCAGGTGCCGACCTCCGCGGCGGTGATGATGCCGGAGGCGCGCACCGTGACCGGTTCCACTCCCCCGGCGCGCAGGAAGTCCGCGAACAGGTTCGCCACGTCCTCCGGATATGTGGCCCCTACGGCCACCCGGCGCACCCCCAGCTCCTTCGCCGCGTGGACGAAGGCGAAGGACGTCGACGACGCCGGCAGGCCCGCGGCCCGGGCCAGGGCGCGGATCTGGTCGTGGGCGCCCTCCCAGCCGTAGACGAAACTGCCGCTGGTGCAGGCCCAGACGACGGCCTCGGCGCCGGACATGCGGAGTTGTTCGACGCCCGCCGTGAGGCGCTCGGGGGAGCCCATCTCCAGGAGCGCGTCGACGCGGTGCGCGTCCTCGCCGATGTCCGTGTGGACCACGTCGAGGCGGACGTCGCTGCCGAGGAGCTGTTCGAGGCGGGGGTAGTCGTCCTCGGCGGAGTGGCCCGGGTAGAGGAATCCGAGTGCGGTCATGACCAGCCTTCCTGGTGTTCTTCCGGCAGTACCGGCCCCTGGCGGCGGGCGGACTCGTCCAGCAGCGCCTGATAGGGGCCCACGGCACGCGTACCCAGTCGGCGCAGGGCTGCCCACATCGTGACCTGGTTGGCCGATATCACCGGTATGCGCAGTTCCGCCTCCAGCTGGGGGATCACGTCGTACGTCGGGAGGTTGGTGCAGCTGATGAAGAGCGCGTCGGCCTCGCCCTTGACGGCCTGGTGCGCCATGTCGACGACGTCGCGGTACGGCACCTTCCAGATGTGCCGGGTCAGGCCCATGAAGGCGCGGCCGGTGACCTCGACGCCGGCCTCGGCGAGGTACTCCTCCAGGGACTGGGTGACGGACACCGTGTACGGCGTGACCAGGGCGATGCGGCGGGCGCCCAGTTCGGCGAGGGCGGCCAGCAGGGCGCCCGAGGTGGTCAGGGACGGGACCTCGCCGGCCCGGGTCATCGCCTCGCACATCGCGCGCTCCCCGGCGACCCCGCCGACGAAGCTCCCGGAGGTGCAGGCGTACGCGACGACCTCGGGGGCGACCGCGTTCAGCGTGCGGACCGCGTCGTGGAGCGTCTCGTGCTCGCTGACGAGCCGCGCCAGGTCGAGGCTCACCTCGACGGGCACGAACGGCGTCCGCGTGAGATGCAGCGAGATGTCGTCGGGGACCCAGCGCCACAACTCGCGGTCCAGCGCGAAGTCGAAGGGGGCGACGACACCGACACCGCGCTGCGGGCGGGGTCCGCCCAGGAAGGAAACATGCATGGCTACACCGGCCTCACCAAGAGAAACGGGGTGACAACGGTCCGTGCGGGCGTCCGTGTTGACGAAGGTAGGTTCGAGTGCGAGCGTGGTCAATCCGTGCATGTCAGACGGCCGCGCTCGGTGCCTCCCGCCGTGCCTCACGCTGTACCTCCCGCGAGAAACGGCTTCGCATGACCGCAATTCCCCCTGCCCTGCCCACCCTTCTCGTCCTGGACGCCGACCCGCTGCCCCGCCTCGGCAAGCTGACCGGGCGGGTGCGCGTCGAACACGCCGACGCGTCGACGCTCGCTGATCAACTTCCCTCGGCCGACGTCCTGTTGGTGTGGGACTTCGCCTCGCACGCGGTACGCGCCGCCTGGCCCGGCGAGGGTCCCCGGCCGCGCTGGGTGCACACCGCGAGCGCGGGCGTGGACCACCTGATGTGCCCCGAACTCGCCGCCTCCGACACGGTGGTGACGAACGCGCGCGGCGTCTTCGACCAGCCGATCGCCGAGTACGTCGCCGCCCTCGTCCTCGCGATGGCCAAGGATCTGCCCAGGACGCTGGAGCTCCAGCGGGAGCGGACCTGGCGGCACCGCGAGGCGCAGCGGGTGGCCGGAACCCGCGCCTGTGTGGTCGGCTCCGGGCCCATCGGGCGGGCGATCGTCCGCACCCTCAAGGCACTTGGCGTGACGACCGCGCTCGTCGGCCGCACCCCGCGTACCGGTATCCACGGCCCCGGCGAACTCGACCGGCTGATGGCCCGCGCCGACTGGGTGATCTCGGCGGCCCCGCTCACCGACGACACGCGGGGCATGTTCGACGCCCGCCGCTTCGGCTGCATGCAGCCCTCGGCGCGCTTCATCAACGTGGGACGCGGCCAACTCGTCGTAGAGGAAGCGCTCGCGGAGGCCCTCACCAAGCACTGGATCGCGGGCGCCGCACTGGACGTCTTCGAGGCCGAACCCCTCACCCCCGACAGCGTGTTGTGGCAGGTCCCGGGGCTGATCGTCTCCCCGCACATGAGCGGCGACACGGTCGGCTGGCGGGACGAACTCGGCACGCAGTTCGTGGCGGCGTACGAGAGATGGGAGGCGGGAAAGCCGCTGCCGAACGTGGTCGACAAGAAGCGTGGGTACGTACCGGGGCACTGAACTCCCCACTCTGGAGGGCCGGATGACGACCGAACTCACCGAGCTGACCGCCGTGGAACTCCTCGACGGCTACCGCAGAAGGGAGTTCAGTCCCGTGGACGCGACCCGCGCCACCCTCGATCGGGCCGAGGAGATCCAGCCCGCCGTGAACGCGTTCGTACGGCTCGACGCGGACGGCGCGTTGGCGTCGGCGGCCGAATCGGCGGAACGCTGGCGACGCGGGGAGCCGACCGGGCTGCTGGACGGCGTGCCGGTCACGGTCAAGGACATCCTGCTCCAGCGCGGCACACCGACCCTGCGCGGCTCCAAGACCATTGCCGAGCAGGGCGGTTGGGACGAGGACGCACCCTCGGTGGCCCGACTGCGGGAGCACGGCGCGGTGTTCATCGGCAAGACGACGACCCCGGAGTTCGGCTGGAAAGGCGTCACGGACTCCCCGCTGTCCGGGATCACCCGCAATCCGCACGACCCCTCGCGCACGGCGGGCGGTTCAAGTGGCGGGAGCGCGGCGGCCGTTGCCCTGGGCGCGGGTCCGTTGTCGCTCGGCACGGACGGTGGCGGCAGTGTCCGTATCCCCGCCGCCTTCTGCGGGATCTTCGCGCTGAAGCCGACGTACGGCAGGGTGCCGCTGTACCCGGCGAGCGCGTTCGGCACGTTGTCGCACGTCGGCCCGATGACCCGGGACGCGGCGGACGCGGCGCTGCTGCTGGACGTGATCGGCGTACCGGACGCCCGCGACTGGTCGGGGCTCGACCGCGCGCCGGGTTCCTTCACGGAGGGGCTCGCGGACGGCATACGGGGCCTGCGGATCGCGTACTCCCCGTCCCTCGGCGGCCAGGTCGCGGTGCGCCCGGCGGTCGCGGCGGCGGTCCGGCGGGGCGTGGAGCGGCTGGCCGCACTCGGCGCGTACGTCGAGGAGACCGACCCCGACTTCAGCGACCCGGTGGACGCCTTCCACACCCTGTGGTTCAGCGGCGCGGCCCGCGTGACGCAGAAACTCGCGCCGCGGCAGAGGGAGTTGCTCGACCCGGGGCTGCGGGAGATCTGCGCGACGGGAGCGGGCTTCTCGGCGCTGGACTATCTCGCGGCGGTGGACGCCCGCATGGAACTCGGCCGCAGGATGGGCCTGTTCCACGAGCGCTACGACCTCCTCGTCACGCCGACGCTGCCGATCACCGCGTTCGAGGCGGGAGTCGAGGTCCCGAAGGGTTCGGGGCACCGCCGCTGGACGGGCTGGACCCCGTTCACGTACCCCTTCAATCTCACCCAGCAGCCCGCCGCCACCGTCCCCGTGGGGAACGACGGCGACGGGCTGCCGATCGGGTTGCAGATCGTGGGGGCGCGGCACCGGGACGATCTGGTGCTGCGGGCGGCGCACGCGCTGTTCGCCGCCGGGGTCTCCGGAGTCAGGCCCGCCGGAAGCTGAGGCTCTCCCCCGCCGCCCCCGACCGCCACAGGTCGTTGCAGGCCTCCGCCATCTCCTCCAGCCCTTCGACCACCTGGCCCCAGACGATGCCGGGCACCCAGCCCACATCGCCGTTGAGGAGGAGGTTGTTGCGTTCGTAGAACAGGGCCAGGTCGACGACCGTCGTGCCGGCGCGGACCTCGCGGTCGTAGCCGTAGGCCTTCGTGCCGAGTTCCGTGCCGGCGAAGGCGAAATAGCAGAGATCGCCCGGTATGGGGGTGACTGTGGGGTTCTCCAGCGGGGGTTCCGTTTCTGCGAATGGCGGGAAAAGGGCGTAGATCTCGTTGCGGGCGTACTTGGCGTGGTAGACGTCGCCGATTAGCGGGAGTGCGTCCCAGATGGCCGCGCAGGTCAGCGGTGCGCGTTCCACCAGCAGTTTTGCCCGGCAGTGGACGTTCCGCTTTGCGAGTGAGACCTCGATGAAGTGATCCGTCATGTCTTCCAGGGTGCATAACCCGGGAGCGGTCGGGTAGCTGCGCGCCCATGGCTCCACCAATTGGGAACGACAGACACACATCCGGTCACACGCCGGGTCACACCCGTCGGGCACTGCTCGCCGGGGTGGCGGCGGCGGGTGCGCTGGGCGCGGCCGGCTGTAGCCGTGTGGCCACCGCGTCGACCAGCGGCGGTGAACTGCTCGACCGGCTGAAGGCGCAGGGCGTCGTACGGCTGGGGATCGCGGGTGAGATCCCGTTCGGGTACATCGACAAGGACGGTCAACTGACCGGTGAGGCACCGAAGTTGGCGGAGGCGATCTTCAAGCGCCTCGGCGTCGACAAGGTGCAGCCCGTGCCCACCGAGTTCGGCTCGCTCATCCCGGGGCTGAACTCGCAGCAGTTCGACGTCGTGGCCGCCGGGATGTACGTGACCCCGGAACGCTGTGCGCAGGTCATCTTCGCCGACCCCGACTACCAGGTGCTGGACTCCTTCGTCGTCCGCAAGGGCAACCCGAAGGGGCTGCACACCTACAAGGACGTCATCGCGAAGAAGGCGAAGTTCGCCACCGGCACCGGGTACGCCCAGATCCAGCACGCCGTCGACGCCGGGTACAAGCAGAGCGACATCCTGATCGTCCCGGACCAGGTCGCCGGGCTGAACGCCGTGGAAGCGGGGCGAGTCGACGTCTTCGCCGGTACGGCGCTCACCACGCGCGCGGTCGTGAAGAAGTCCGCCAAGGCGGAGTCGACCACGCCCTTCGCACCGCTCGTCGACGGGAAACCGCGGATCGACGGGGGCGCCTTCGCGTTCCGGCCGACCGAGACGAATCTGCGCGACGCCTTCAACGTCGAGCTGCACAAGCTCAAGAAGAGCGGGGAGTTGTTCCGGATCCTGCGGCCCTTCGGGTTCAGCAAGGCCGAGATGACGGACCTCACCGCGAAGGAGCTCTGCGGCGGATGACCTCAGGCCTCTGGGAACTCGTCCTCAAGGGAGTCTGGACCACCGTCCAACTCCTCGTCCTCAGCGCGCTGTTGGCGACCGCCGTGGCCTTCGTCGTCGGCATCGCCCGCACCCACCGGCTGTGGATCGTCCGCTTCCTCGCCGGTCTCTACACCGAGGTGTTCCGCGGCACCTCCGCCCTCGTCATGATCTTCTGGGTGTTCTTCGTCCTGCCGGTCGCCTTCGGCTGGCAGTTGGTCCCCCTGTGGGCGGGCACGCTCGCCCTCGGTCTGACCTACGGCGCGTACGGCACGGAGATCGTGCGCGGCGCGCTGAACGCGGTCGACCCGGCGCAGCAGGAGGGCGGGGTCGCGCTGAGCTTCACGCCCTGGCAGCGGATGCGGCTGATCCTGCTGCCGCAGGCGGTGCCGGAGATGATCCCGTCCTTCTGCAACCTGCTGATCGAACTGCTCAAGGGCACCGCCCTGGTGTCCGTCATGGGCATGGGCGATCTCACCTTCAGCGCCAACCTGGTGCGGCTCGCGTTGCAGCAGAGCGCGGAGATCTACACGTACATCCTGCTGATCTACTTCGTGATCGCCTTCACGCTCACCCGGCTGATGCGCGGACTGGAGAAGAAGCTGAAGGCCGGGATCGGCAAGGCGCCCGGCAACGAGAAGGCCGCGCGTGAGCTGAAGCGCGCGCAGACCACCGGCGTCGGAGGAGGTGGCGTCGCGTGAAGTGGGACTGGAACGCCGTGAGCGAGTTCATGCCGTACTTCTGGGACGGCCTGAAAGTCACCCTGCAGATCCTGCTCCTGGGGTCGCTGATGTCCTTCGTGCTGGGACTGGTGTGGGCGCTGCTGATGCGGACGCCGACCCGCTGGGTGCGCTGGCCGGTCGGGGTCGTCACCGAGTTCGTGCGGGACACCCCGCTGCTGGTGCAACTGTTCTTCCTGTTCTACGTGTTGCCCGAGTGGGGCCTGACCTTCTCCGCGCTGACCACCGGTGTCTTCGCGATCGGGCTGCACTACTCCACGTACACGATGCAGGTCTACCGCGCGGGCATCGAGGCGGTGCCCGTCGGCCAGTGGGAGGCGGCGACCGCGCTGAACCTGCCGGTGCGCCGGACCTGGACGGCCGTGATCCTGCCGCAGGCGATCCGCCGGGTGATCCCGGCGCTGGGCAACTACGTGATCGCGATGCTCAAGGACACCCCGATCCTGATGGTGATCACGGTGCTCGAACTGATGGGCCGGGCCCGGCTGTTCTCCCAGGACCACTACCAGTTCACCGAGCCCATCACGGTGATCGGTGTGGCCTTCATCCTCATCTCCTATCCCGCCTCCCTGCTGATCCGAGCCCTGGAGCGACGCCTTGTCCGCTGACACGCCCCTGACGAAGGAAACCGACGCCAACGCCAACCCCCCGGTGGACGGCAGCGAGTTGATCCGCCTGGACCATGTGACGAAGCGCTTCGGGTCCAACACCGTGCTCGACGACCTCGACTTCTCCGTGGAGTCCGGCAAGCACGTCACCCTGATCGGTCCGTCCGGGTCGGGCAAGACCACGATCCTGCGGCTGCTGATGACCCTGACCAAGCCGGACGAGGGCACGATCACCGTCGACGGGGAGCAGCTCTTCCCTGCCCCCGAGAAGCAGATCCGCGAGATCCGCAAGAAGATCGGGATGGTGTTCCAGCAGTTCAACCTGTTCCCGAACATGACCGTGCTGCGCAATGTCACCGAGGCGCCGGTCACCGTCCTGGGCCTGCCCAAGGAGGAGGCGGAGGCGCGCGCCCTGGAGCTGCTCGACCTGGTCGGCCTCGCCGACAAGGCCGGCGCCCGCCCGACCCAGCTCTCCGGCGGCCAGCAGCAGCGCGTCGCGATCGCGCGGGCGCTGGCGATGCGGCCGCGGGTGCTGCTCCTCGACGAGGTGACCTCCGCGCTCGACCCGGAACTGGTCGTGGGCGTCCTCGACGTCCTGCGGGACATCGCCCGCACCACCGACATCACGATGCTCTGTGTGACCCACGAGATGAATTTCGCCCGTGATATTTCAGATCAAGTCCTGATGTTCGACGCGGGCAGGGTCATCGAATCGGGCCCGCCGGAGCAGATCTTCGGCGATCCGGAACAGGAACGGACCCGGGAATTCCTCGGCGCCATTCTTTGACATTTATTCAATTACGACACGTGAGCATTCGAACACCCAAGGTCCACGTCACGTGGCATGACAGGGGCATATGCCAAAGGATTCGCGCCGCAGTTCGGAGGCCATAAGGAAGGCCACAATCTCACCAACAGCCGCTCCACATCGGCCGTTTGACAGCTATCGTGGAGGGGATTCGCTGTCCGGTATCACGGCCCAAAAAGCGAGCGCAGGGAGAAACACCGTGGCGCTGATGCACGAGCCGACCGCTCCCTACCACTCGGTACAGGACGCACTGCGCATCCTGGAGACAGTCGCCGGACACTCCACCGGCGTCACGGACACCGAACTCGCCCGCCGCACCGGCCTCGGCACCGAGCGCCTGACGATACTGCTGCGGACCCTGCGCCGCGAGGGCTACGTCGAGCAGCTCACCGACGGCGCCTACATCACCGGCGAGGCGCTGAGCCGGCTCGGCTCCGCGGCCGGCCGGGAGGAGGCGGTGCGCGAGCAGATCCAGCGGACCCTGGACCGGCTGCGCGACTCCCTGGGCGCGGCGGTCTACGTCAGCCGGTACGTCGACGGCGAGGTCACGATCACCCAGTACGCGGCCGGGCCCACCACCCCGGCCGTCAACGAGTGGGTCGACTTCCGCGTCTCCGCGCACGCGACCGCGCTCGGCAAGAGCCTGCTGGGCCAGCTCGACCACAACGGCCGCCGGGACCATCTCTCCCGGCACAAGATGGCCCGCCTCACCTCGCGCACGATCACCAGCGACCGGCTGCTGCTCTCCCGCCTGGAGACCCAGCCGCCGACCGTCCCCCACCTCGACCTCCAGGAGTACGCGGTGGGCACGGTCTGCGCGGCGGTCCCGATCACGGCCGGCGCCTCGGTCGGCTGCCTGGCCCTCTCCCTCCCGGTCGAGCACGCCCACCGCCTGCGCCAGGCGGCGGACACGCTGAACCGCGAGGCGGGGCCGGTGCTGCTGTCCCTCGCGATCTAGCGCGCGTAAACCTGGTCCAGAGCACCCCTCCGGACCAGGTAGTATTTTTCTCGTCGCCCTCCGCGAGACTCTGATCCAGCGGAAGGCGTGAGTCACGCGCCGCTAGCTCAGTTGGTTAGAGCAGCTGACTCTTAATCAGCGGGTCCGGGGTTCGAGTCCCTGGCGGCGCACGATGACGAGGACGAGGCACGTTCGCAGAAAGCGCGAACCTGCCTCGTCCTCGCTGTTTTGCACGGCTTCGCCGCGCGCAGTGGGGGCTTCACCACCCACACCCCCTCAAGCCGGGCCCCTCGTTCCGACGAGGGGCCCTTCGGCGTCCTCGGGGGTCAGTCGTCGGTAGGCCGCCTCCCCCGGCGGCCGCCACCACACCGGATCCGGACATACGACCCCCTCCCGCCGCAGCCCCGCCCGATGGATCTTGTTCGTCGCGGTCACCGGCATCCGCTCCACCACCCGCACGAACCGTGGCGCCATCTTCGTCCCCAGATCCGGCTGGGCCAGCAGGAACTCCGCGAAGTCGAGCGGGTCGAAGTGTCCGGCGATCGTCGCCATGACCTGGTCGCCGGTCACCGGGTCCGGTACCGCGTAGACCGCCACGGCGTCGGCGCCCTCGTAGCGGGCGAGGATGTTCTCGATCATCGCGGCGGCGAGGTTCTCGCTGTCGACGCGGAGGCGGTCGTCGGTGCGGCCGGCGAAGTAGAGATAGCCGTCGCGGTCCCGGTAGAAGAGGTCGCCGGTCCAGTACCAGCCCTCGCGGCGCCGCTCGGCGTCCGCCTCGGGGTTGCGCCAGTAGCCCTCGAAGGGGTTGGCGCCCCGGTTCACCAACTCCCCTATCGCCTCTTCCCCGTTGAGCAGCCGACCCGCCGAGTCGAAGGCCGCCGGCGAGCACTCCGTCCGCGTCTCGGGATCGAGTACGGCGAGCCCGGGCGCCGCCCGCCCGACCGCCCCGGCCGGTGTCCCCGGCGACCACTGCACCGCCGCCCCGCCCTCCGAGGACCCGTACCCCTCCACCAGCCGCACCCCGAACCGCCGCTCGAACGCCACCGCGTCCACCGCCCCCGCCTCCGTGCCGAAGCCCATGCGTAGTGGGTTGTCCCGGTCGTCGGGGCGTTCCTCGGTGGCCAGGACGTACTGAACGGCGCGGCCCACGTAGGTGAAGTACGTGGCCCCGTACGCCCGTACGTCGTCCAGGAACCGTGACGCCGAGAACCGCCGCCGCAGCGCCACGCCCGCCCCGGCCGCCAACGCCGGTGCCCAGTCGGCGATCACCGCGTTGCCGTGGAACATCGGCATGCAGATGTAGTGCACGTCGTCCGCGCGGACCCCGAAGCTGTCGGCCAACGAGCGCCCCGCAGCGGCCAGTCGGCCCTGGGTGCAGATCGCGGCCTTCGGGGCGCCGGTGGAACCGGAGGTGAAGTAGAGCAGGACGCGGTCGTCGGGCGTGGCCCGGGAGAAGGCGGACGGGTGCGCGTCCGCGTACGGGGCGAGCAGGTCGTCGTATGACTGAGTGTCCGTCACCAGGAGTCGTACGCCGGGGAGTTGGAGGCCTTCGAGGAGCTGGACGTGGGCGCGTTCCGTGACCAGGAACCGGCACTCGGTGTGCAGGATGTCGCGGGCCAGTTCGGGGCCTCGGCGGGTGGGGTTGATACCGGCGACGGCCGCGCCCGCGAGGGCCGCCGCGCTCAACCACAGGGGATATTCAGGGGTGTTGTCGAGCAGTACGCCGACGTGGGGTGCGGTGCCGGGTGGCAGGAGGTCGGTGAGGAGCGCCGCTCTGGCCGCCGCGCCGGACGCCATCTCGTGGTGGGTGAGCACCTGTTGCCCGCACCACAGGCCCGGGCGGTGGTCGCCCCACCGTGCCTGTACGAGTTCCGCGACGGTACGCCTGCTGGACTCCATGGGGGCGCAGGGTAGTTGACGTACCGTCAGATATGGAGACTACGAGCCCATGGAGTCGAACATCTTGTGGGTCACGAGGATGAAGACGACGCAGGCGGCGACGATCACGCCGAAGAACACCAGCGCGCAGCCCGCGCCCGCCGCGAGCTTCCCGCGGGACGGGGCGTGGGCGGTGGCCTGCTCGGGGTGGTCGGCCGCGTAGTGCACGGTGACGATGTCGCCCTCCAGCGTCGTGCCCGGCCCGTTGCTCTCCTCGAACCGGACCGTGCGGCCCTCGCGGGTCGTGAACTCGTAGACGTGGTGCAGCGTCGTCGACACCATGGTGTCCCCGGCGTCGCCGCTGGTCGTCGTGTACGTCCGCAGACAGCGGGCCTCGGCCGTGAGTCCGCTGCTCCAGGCGCTGTTGACCTGGCGCGAGCGGCGGATCACGCTCACCGCACCGAGCACCACGACGGCGATGATGAGAAGTGGCGCGATGTAGAACAGCGCTTCCATGGTGTCCCCCGAGGTCAAGTACCGCTTGGTGGAGGGAACCTACCCCCGGGGGACGCCGAACTGTCTCAAGCAATGCTCAGAACCTCATGCCGAGAACGTCAAGGTCAGAACGTGACGTCCGAGCAGGAGTAGAACGCGTTGGTCGTGTCCGCGATCGTCCACACCGCGACGATCACGTGGTGGCCGGAGAGGCCGGACGGCAGCGTGCCGGTGTGGGAGATGGTGGACGACGAGGGGCGCTGGCCGTTGTAGGGGACGGTGAGGAACGGGGTGGTGTTGAGGTCCGAGCGGGCCAGGTTGTGGTTCTGGTTCCAACCCGCCTTGGTGACGTAGTACTTGAAGTCCGTCGTCGCGTGGATCGCCGTGAACTGCCAGCGGAACGTGTACGACTGACCACCCGTCACCTTGGTCGTCGGCCAGGCGGTGCCCGACGGGGCCTTCGGTGCGCTGAGTTGGGCGAAGCGGCTGATTCCGCCGTTGCAGATCTGGCCGTCGGCGGGGCCGGCCGCCGGGAAGCCCTTGGGGCCCTCGACGCTCTGCGGCTCGTACTGGATGTCACCGCAGTTCGTCACCGTGCCGTTGGCACAGAGCTTCTGCCTGCTGATGGGGAGGTCGGTGTAGCCGTGGCTGCTCGCGGCCCCGGACGAGAGCACGATGGCCCCGGCCGTGGTGAGCCCGAGCACGCCCGCGTACCACTTGGCCTTTTTGCGCATGCTGCCGCTCCTGGAGAACGTGTGGGGAAGTTCCGTGAGCCGTGCAGGTCTAGACCAAGTCCCAGATTATTGCCCCTACTTGACCGTGTCTATATCAAAGACGCGTCCATCCCCGTCGCACTCCTCATCACGGCGCCGATTCCCCCCGCCCCGAGCAGAACGCGACCGTCAAGTCCTTCACCAGCGCCCGGCGTTCGTAGTCGTCCAGCTCCACCAGACCTCGCATGGTCAGTCGCGTCACCGTGTCCTCCACGGAGTCGACCACAGACGTGAGCATCGTCGCCCGCTGCTGCGCGTCCAGCGTGGCGATACGGCGCCGGGTCATCGCCGCCGCGACCTCCGGGGCGTACTCCACACGGACCGGCCGTACCGAGAACACCTCGATGCCGACCGGCGCCGAGTCCGCCGCGACCAGCCGGGTCAGCGCGTCGACGGCCAGGTCGGCCGCGCCCTTCGCGCCACCGCCCGGCGGCTCCACCGGCACCCGGGCCAGCGCCGCCTCCACGCACTCGCGCAGATACGTCTCGTGGTCCTCGACCCCGAGCGTGGCCCGCGCGGTGTCCCGCACCCGCCACACCACGAGCGTCACGACCCGCAGCGCGACCCCGTTCGCGTCGGCCCCCGGCATCGGCTCACTGCGCCAGTGCCGCAGCCGTACGTCGACGCGGCGGCGCAGCAGCAAGGGGTTGACCCACATCAGCCCGGTGCGCCGGACGGTCCCCCGGTACCGCCCGAACAGACCGAGCACCCAGGCCCGTCCGGTACGGCCCCGGGCCAGACCCCCGAAGCCGAACAGCCCGAGCGCGCCGGCCCCGGCGTACGCGGCCCACTGCGCGGGACCGAGTCCGGCACCGGCGTAGAACGGCAGTCGTAGCGCCTCGGTCGCGAGCGGGGGCAGGACGCCCGCCCACCACGAGGTGGCGAGGCAGCCGGCCAGTCCGCAGGAACCGGCGAGCACGCCCGCCGTGCCGGGCAGCACCCGGGCCGGGCGCTCCACGAGGTCGGGGTCGACCTCCGGGGCCGGGCGCGGCTTGGCCGGGACCGGGCGGCGGAAGCGGGGCTGCTCGCCGGTGCCCTGCCGACGGGCCACGACGGCGGGCCTGAGCGGCACCGAGACCGGGTCGGGGTCGTCGCGGAACAACAGGTGGACGGGGATCTCGGTGGTCGCCTCGTTCTGGATGAGCCGCGCGGGACGGGTCTGTCCCTCGGGCGGCCCCTCGTTCTCGGGCGTGTGTGAAGTGGTCGTCGTACTCATAGGTGCCTCCAGCCTCCGCGCCAGATGCGTCACAACGGGTGGTCATGGAACGGGTGGTCATAGGTGGTCAGGAAAAGAGCCGGCGCCAGGTCTCCGGCCCGGGGTAGCCGTCGGCCGCGCCGCCGCGCCAGCCCTGGGCGCGCTGGAAGGCCTCGACGTTACGGCGGTCCGGCTCGCCCCAGCGCGGTCCCGGGCCCGTCGTGTAGTACTTGCCGAAGCCCTTCTTGACCAGCTGCTTTCCCAGCTCGGTGACGTACTTGTTGTTCGCGCCGAGGCGGAACACGGCCTTGCCCGGGTAGCCCGGGACGCCGTGCGAGGCGGGGGCGGGCGGGCCCGCCGCTCCGACGGCCGCCGCGCCGCCTACGTTCTTGCCCTTGCCGGTGACGAGGAGTTGCCAGGTCTGCGGGCCGGGCAGGCCGTCCGCGTCCGCGCCGTTCCAGCCCTGGGCGAGCTGGAACGCCTGGGTGGCCCGCCGGTCCGCGTCCGACCAGCGCGGGCCCGGACCCGAGGTGTAGTACGCGCCGGCGCCCCGGGCGACGAGCATCGTGCCGAGCTGGGTGACGTACTTGTTGTCGGCGCCGGGGCCGAAAGACGACGCTCCCGGGTACGGCGTGTTCGTCCTGCCCGCGTCCGCGGGGGTCACCGGAGCCACCGGTGTCACCCCTTCCGTACCGCCCGTCACGCCCTTGTAGCGGTACGGCACATAGCTGTCCGAGTGGCTCCAGTACGCGTACGGGGTGGACTGGCGGCGGGCGTGCGAAGGGGTCTCCTCCAGGGCGATGTAGTAGGTGTGCGTGTAGTCGGTCCAGCCGCCGAAAATGACGACGTGCGAGCCTTTCTCGGGGTTCGCGAGATTGTGGAACAGGAGAATGTCGCCGGGCTCCAGTTCCTCCTTGGAAATACGCACCCCGTACTGGTCGAGACTCCCGGTCCATTCGTTCCCCGGCAGCCCCCAGGCCATCGAGACGAACCCCGAGCAGTCCTGCCGGTAACCGTCCGACCAGTACGCGTTCATGCTGTACGGCACCTGCGCCGCGATCCAGGTCTTGGCCCGGTTGATGATCTCCGCGCGGGTGGCCGTGGGCGCCTTGACCGCACCGGCCGGCTTCGCCGGTCTCCCGCTCGGGCCGTGCAGCGGGGCCTTGCTCCCCTGCGGGGTCGCGGGCTCGTCACCCGTGTCACCTGCGGGAACTCCGGGGCGAGCCGGAGCGTGGGGAGCGGCCGCGGCCGGTACGGCATGCCCGGCGGCGAGGGCGGCGGACGCCGCGGCCGCCACGAAGAGGGCCCGCTGGGCGGCGGGGTGGCCGACGGTACGGCCGGTCGGGGAATGCGACGGGAGGCGCCGCCGGTCAGCACATCCGGGGCAGTCGCAATCGCTCGCGGGATCGAATTCCTCGAATACCGGAGTCTCCATGCGATGCCCCTCACACTCCAGGTGGAAATATCCGCGCTCGTGCACATCCGCCAGTTTCTCAACTGTCTTCCGGACTCGCATGTTGACGGTCCGAATGATGTACAGGGCCCCCGCCCGGGCCTGTCCGGGGGTGGTCGGGAGCACCCCTACGCATCCGGTAGAGTTGTGCAGGTCAACGCACGCGCCGCTAGCTCAGTTGGTTAGAGCAGCTGACTCTTAATCAGCGGGTCCGGGGTTCGAGTCCCTGGCGGCGCACGATGACGATGGCGAGGCACGTTCGCAGAAAGGGCGAACATGTCTCGCCATCGTCGTTTTTGCTCGGCTTCGCCGCGCGCGGTGAGGGCTCCGCCACCCACACCCCCTACCCCGGCACCACGCCGACCGCGACCGAAAAGTCCGGCCCCCGAAATCCCCTCGCGACGCCGGAGGCCCTCCGCACTGCGGGGGGCCTTTTGCGTGGGCGGAAGACCCGCATGGGCGGAACATCCGCGCGGGCGGAACACAGCTCACCCCCCGTTTGGCCGGATACCCTCTCGCCATGACAGCCCGTGACCTTCAGGAGCGGATCAAGAAGCTCATCCTCGACCGTCGGCTGTCCTCCGGGGCCCCGCTGCCGACCGAGCCCGAGCTGATGGTGCTGCTCGGTGCGAGCCGGAACTCGGTGCGCGAGGCGCTCAAGGCGTTGCAGGCGATGGGGATCGTCGAGATCCGGCACGGGTTCGGGACGTACGTCGGCCCGATGTCGCTCGCGCCGATGGTCGAGGGCCTCGCGTTCCGTACCGTCGTCGGGCACTACCGCGGCGAGGACAGCCTGCTCCAGCTCCTCGAACTGCGGGAGGCGGTCGAGTCGGGGCTGGTCGCCCGGCTCGCGGGGCGGCTGCCGGAGCGGGATCTCGTCGAACTGGACGCGCTGGTACGGCAGATGGAGCGGGAGGCCGCCGAGGGGGTCGGGCTCGCGGCCACCGACCGGGCCTTCCACGCCACGCTCTACCGAGGGCTGGACAACGCGCTGCTGAGCGAGGTCCTGGACGCGTTCTGGGACGCCTTCCACCGCGTCCACACCGATCTCGCGGCCGGCCCGCAGGACCCCGAGGTCACCTGCCGCCAGCACCGGGCGATCCTCGACGCGGTCCGGTCCGGGGATGCGAAACGTGCCGAGAACGCCATAAGAGAGCACTTCGACAACGTGCGCACAAGGGTGTCCACAACGGCTGCACATGATCCCCACACGCACCCCAATGAACGCGTATGACCGGTAAACACCGCGTTTCGTGTCTTGCGATCAAGCTGAGCACCGTAGAACCCTGGTTTTGAAGAGACTGCCGGTACACGGCAGTTGAGGGGGTACGGAACCGGTTGCGCGGTTTCGCGGGGCGGAGGGGCCCCGCGCTGGAACAGATGTCGGAGGGGGCATCGCGCAACCGGGCGGTCGCAGCCGCACATCTCTGTGAGCGGACTGTGCGGTGACTGTGGCCACCACTGACACGCCCGTCGATCGTCGAGGGGGACGCCGGCGGGCGGCCGAGACAAACAGACACGCGCGTTCTCGCGTGTGGGGGGATGACTCATGACGTCGACGCCGACGGGCGCCCGGCACGACCTCGACCCGTCACCAACACAAACCACCGAACTCAGAGTCCCGGGACACCGGACCGGCAGCTTCCGCCGGATCAAGAGCACACTTCCGAGATACGACTACGAGCACTACAGCCGCCTGGCGGGACCCCTCACGCAGCCCGAACCGGGCAAGCCGTACAGGGTCCAGTACCGGTCGCTGCTGTCGCAGGAGACGCACCGCCTGCGCGCCGCCCTCATGCTGGGCGCGGCGCCACTGCTCTCGCTGGTCCTGCTGGGCTGGCTGATGCAGCCCGAGCACTGGACCCAACGCGACTATCCCGCCTACGACTTCCTGCCCGCGCTGGACATCGTGATGCTGGTCGCGATCGGCCTGATCGAGTTCTTCCGCTGCATGAACGTGCTGTCCAACGCGCACGCCACGCTGGTCGCCCGCGACCCGGTCCCGGTGGTGCCCGAGACGGGCACACGCGTCGCGTTCATCACGACGTTCGTGCCCGGCAAGGAACCCCTGGAGATGGTCACCAGGACCCTGGAGGCGGCCGTACGGCTGCGCCACCGGGGGCTGTTGCACGTGTGGCTGCTGGACGAGGGCGACGACCCGGCGGTCAAGGCCGTCTGCGGGCGGCTCGGCGTACACCACTTCACCCGCAAGGGAGTTGAGCGCTGGAACCAGCCCAAGGGCGCGCACCGCGCGAAGACCAAGCACGGCAACTACAACGCCTGGCTTGAGGCGCACGGCGACGAGTACGACTACTTCGCCTCCGTCGACACCGACCACGTGCCGCTGCCCAACTACCTGGAGCGGATGCTGGGTTTCTTCCGCGACCCGGACGTCGGCTTCGTCATCGGCCCCCAGGTGTACGGCAATTACGAGGGCCCGGTCACCAAGGCGGCCGAGTCGCAGCAGTTCCTCTTCCACGCCCTGATCCAGCGGGCCGGCAACCGCTACGGCTCGCCGATGTTCGTCGGTACGTCAAATGCCGTACGCATCAGGGCACTTCAGCAGATCGGCGGCCTGTACGACTCGATCACCGAGGACATGGCCACGGGATTCGAAATGCACCGGGCCAAGAACCCGGCGACCGGGAAGAAGTGGAAGTCGGTCTACACGCCGGACGTGCTCGCGGTCGGCGAAGGGCCCAGCGCCTGGACGGACTTCTTCACGCAGCAGCTCCGGTGGTCGCGGGGGACGTACGAGACGATCCTCAAGCAGTACTGGAAGGGCTTCTTCTCGATGCCTCCTGGGAAGTTCTTCAACTACACGATGATGATCATCTTCTACCCGATGTCGGCCCTCAACTGGATCCTGGCGGCGCTGAGTTGCGCGCTGTTCCTGGGCCTGGGCGCCTCGGGCGTGAACATCGACCCGACGGTGTGGCTGATGCTCTACGGCAACGCGTCCGCGCTCCAGATCGGCCTCTACATCTGGAACCGGCGGCACAACGTCTCCCCGCACGAGCCGGAGGGGTCGGGCGGGGTCGCGGGCATGGTGATGTCGGCGCTGTCGGCGCCGATATACGCCCGCTCGCTGTTCGACGCCGTGCTGCGCCGCAAGAGCAAGTTCGTGGTCACGCCCAAGGGCGACTCGGCCAGCCCCGACACGCTGTTCGGGACGTTCCGGGTGCACTGGTTCTTCATCCTGATCTTCGCCGGGTCGCTGATGGCCGGGTTCGAGAACGGGCACTCCCATCCGGCGATGATCACCTGGGCGACGTTCGCCCTGCTGATCACCGCGTCGCCGATCCTGGCCTGGCGGTACATGCTGCGGCAGGACCGGAAGAAGCCCCCCGTCGTCCCCACCGTCCCGCAGCAGAAGCCCAGTTGGGCGGCGGGCAGTGGTGAGCAGACCATGCGGATCGCGCTCGGCGGGCCGGGGGGTCGTAAGGAATGAAGGAAGCCGGCCGGCGCCGTGCCCGTCGACTCGCGATCAGCACGGTGGTCGTACTCGCCCTGGCCGGGATGAACGGGCCCTGGCTGTACAGATTCGGGACCGAGAGATACCACCGGTACGTCATCGACAAGCCCGAGTACAAAGCCGACAACGGGCACTGGGACATCGTCCAGTTCCCCAAGGAGTACCGGCAGGACACCATTCACGCGGTGCTGCTGCACACCGGGAAGGTGCTGCTCGTCGCGGGTTCGGGGAACAACCAGGACAACTTCAACGCGAAGAGGTTCGAGTCGCGGATCTGGGATCCGGTGAAGGGGACCGTCAAGAAGGTCCCGACTCCCGCCGACCTGTTCTGCACGGGGCACACCCAGCTCGCCAACGGCAACATTCTCATCGCGGGCGGCACCAAGAAGTACGAGAAGTTGAAGGGTGACGTCAAGAAGGCGGGTGGCGTCATGATTCTTTACAACGAGAATCCCGACAAGCCGATGACGTTGCCCCAGGGGACGAAATTCACGGGTAAGGCGAACGGTAAGTCGTTCGTCTCCACGGACTCGGTTCTCATCCCGCGTGCGACCAAGGTGTTCGACAAGAGCACCGGCAAGTTCCTGCGGAACAACCCCGGTTACGCCCGGGTCGTCGTCGAGGCGCCGAAGGAGGGCACCGAGTACGAGACCGGGGCCCAGGACAACTACCGGATCCGGGGGTTGACCGGTGCCGATGAGCGCAACACGTACGGCATCGGGAACAAGTTCGGGCTGGACAAGCGGGACTTCGAGGGGATCAAGAACGCGTACGAGTTCGATCCGGTCGCCGAGAAGTACATCAAGGTCGATCCGATGAACGAGGCTCGGTGGTATCCGACGTTGACGACGTTGAGCGACGGGAAGGTGCTCAGCGTTTCCGGGCTTGATGACATCGGGCAGTTGGTTCCGGGGAAGAACGAGGTCTTCGACCCGGCCACCAAGAAGTGGACGTACACGACGACGAAGCGGCAGTTCCCTACGTATCCGGCGTTGTTCCTGATGGAGAACGGGAAGTTGTTCTACTCGGGGTCCAATGCGGGGTACGGGCCGGACAACGTGGGGCGTGACCCGGGTATTTGGGACGTCGACACCAACTCGTTCACCAAGGTGCCGGGGCTCAGTGATCCGAACCTGTTGGAGACCTCGGCGACCGTGTTGTTGGCGCCGGCTCAGGACGAGAAGTACATGGTCATTGGGGGTGGAGGTGTCGGGGAGTCGAAGTTGTCGACCGCCAAGACTCGGCTCGTTGACCTGAAGGACGCCGATCCCAAGTTTGTGGACGGGCCCTCGCTGGAGAAGGGGACTCGGTATCCGCAGACCTCGATCCTGCCTGATGACACGGTGCTTGTGTCGGGTGGGTCCGAGGATTATCGGGGGCGTGGTGAGTCCGACATCCTTCAGGCTCGGCTGTATCACCCGGACACGAACAGTTTCGAGGAGGTCGCCGATCCGCTGGTCGGGCGGAACTATCACTCCGGGTCGATTCTGTTGCCGGACGGGCGGGTGATGTTCTTCGGGTCGAATCCGTTGTACGCGGACAAGGGGGACACGAAGGCGGGGGTCTTTGAGCAGCGGATCGAGATTTATACGCCGCCGTATCTTTACCGGGATTCTCGGCCGGATCTTTCCGGGGGGCCGGGGTCCATTGCTCGGGGGGCGTCTGGGGCGTTTACCTCGGCGCATGCGTCTTCGATCAAGAAGGTGCGGTTGATTCGGCCGAGCGCGTCCACACATGTCACGGATGTTGATCAGCGGTCCATCGCGTTGGACTTCAAGACTGCGGGCAACAAGATCACGGTTACTGTGCCGAAGGATCGGAATCTGGTGCAGTCGGGGTGGTACATGCTGTTTGTGGATGACGATCAAGGGACGCCGAGTAAGGCGGTCTGGGTGAAGGTGCCGTAGGGGTCGTTTTTTGGGTGCGGGTGCGTGGGGGCTGGTCGCGCTCGCGCGGCGGAGCCGCACATCGATACAGCCCCGCGCCCCTAAAGGCAGGGCGCGAGGCTGTGCGTCAGTTGGAAGACTTGGCCAGGCTCAGTGCGTAGCTCGGCCACCAGTCGCCCGCCTTCGGGCCGCCCTTGCACTCGCCGTCCGACTCACCGGGGCGTTTGATCCACAAGTACGCGTCCACCAAGGGGTCCGCGGTCTTCGTGGTCGGGGTTTCTCCCAGAGCCCTGCCCGGGGGGTTGCACCAGTTCTCGTCTGTGTCGCCGGACGTATACGGTCCGTTGCCGTTGCGGCTGGTGTCGATGACGAAGTGTTTGTCGGCGGTCTTGGCCGAGAGCTGTTTGCCGTAGGTGATGGAGTCCTGGGTGGAGTAGAAGTTGGAGACGTTGACCGCGAAGCCGTCGGCCTTCGCCAGGCCCGCTCGTTCGAGGGGCTGGTAGATCTCGTCGGGGTGGCCCCAGCCCGCGTTTCCGGCGTCCAGGTAGACCTTGGTGTTCTTCAAGGACGTGAGCTTGGTGATCGCGTAGGCGAGCAAGTCGTAGCGCTCCGCCTGGAATTGGGCGGGGGTGCAGCCGTCCACCAGGTGGAGGACGGCGTCCGGTTCCAGGATCAGCGTGGCCGAGCGGTCCCCGATGCCCTGCGCCACCGCGTCGATCCAGGCTCGGTACGCGTCGCCGTCGCCCGCGCCGCCCTGGGAGTACTGGCCGCAGTCTCGGTGCGGGATGTTGTAGAGGACCAGGAGGGCGGTGCGGCCGGCCCGGTCGGCGGCCTCGGTGAAGCCCTGGGCTTCCGCCTTCGGGTTCTCCGCGCCGATCCACTCGCCGGTCGGCTGCTCGGCGATCTTTCTGATCTGCTCGGCGTCGGCGGTCTTGCCCGCGTTGACGTAAGTGGCCACCTGGCGGGCCGCGTTGGTGTCCGGGTTGACCCAGATCGGGTCGGCTCCGTCGGGTTGCTGGGTGATCTTCGCTCCCGCGTCGGGTTTCCTGTCTCCGCCCCCCGAGGAGGAACATCCCGCCATCAGCAGTGCCGCTCCCAGGACCAGCGCCGACGTCCGTGTGCCGAAGGAGACAGGGGTCCCCTGGCTGCCGTACATCCAACTCCCCCTTGGCTGTACCGATCCAAGGGTCAATCGTGACATACGTGGCGTGCCGCCCACGAGAACAACGGGGTGTTGTCGGCGGGCTGTTACACCTCCGTCCTTGTGGGTAGGTGCGCCGCCTAGGGTCTGCCCGGCGGATCGGTTCCGGGGCAGGGAGAAGGTGGCCGTCATGCACCACACGACCCGGGAGGGCCGGTTCGCCGCGGCGCTGATGGAGGCCGCCGACACACTGACGGAGACCTTCGACACCGGGGACTATCTGCGGCGGCTGGCCGATCGTTGCGTGGAGCTGCTGGCCGCCTGGGCTGCCGGGATCGTGCTGATCGACGGTGGTGAGGCGGTGGCGCTGGGCGGGAGCACGTCCGGTGGCCGGGAAGAGGCTGCGCTCGAACTGCTTGCCGCGCAGCGCAACGGCGGGCCCTGTCTGGAGAGTTACGGCTCCGGGCAGCCCGTTCCGCCGGTGTCGATCGGCGAGGCCCATGCGGCCGCCCGCTGGCCGGAGTTCACCGAACAGGCCCTGCGGCACGGCGTCGTGGCGACCTTCGCGGTGCCGGTGCGGCGGCGGGACACGCTGTTCGGCGCGCTCAACGTGTTCGTGCCGAAGCTGCCCGACTGCGCCTCGGACAGCTGGCGTTCGGAGCTGGTGGTGGCGCAGGCGCTCGCCGACGCCGCCGGTCTCGGGCTGGAGAACAACCGCGCGTACGCCCGATCCCGTTCCCTGGCCGGGCAGTTGCAGGAGGCGCTGTCGAGCCGGGTGCGGATCGAGCAGGCCAAGGGGATGCTCGCCGAGCGCTGGCAGGTCGGCACCGACGAGGCGTTCGTCGCGCTGCGCGGACATGCGCGGCGGCGCCGGATGCCGTTGGACCGGGTGGCGCGGGCGGTGATCGAGGGGGGACTCGTGGATCGACTGTGACCAGTGCATATGACAGCGAGCAACTACCCTGAGACATGGCGTTATTTGCCCTCTAGGCCCTGACGCCCATTCGTTCTAGAGTCATTCCCAACGGCCCCGGCCCCTGGCCTAGTCCACACCTTCCACCACTGGTTTTCCAGACCTCCCGCGCCGTTCGCCGGGTTACTCCCGCAGCCCGTGCGCGTGCGGTTGAGGACCAGCCCGGTCGGCGGCTTCAGGGGGGAGCAGGTCGTCGGCCGGGCCCGGTTGTCAGAGTCCGGTGCCGGTGAGGTAGGCGGACACGATCACGTTCGCCGTGTAGCTGCGGCCGACGCGGTCGAAGGTGCCGCCGCAGGTGATGAGGCGGAGTTCGGCGCGGCCCGACTGCCGTGTGCCGTAGGCCTGTTGGGCGTCGAAGTGGGCACGGGTCAGGACGCGGACGTCGTCGACGGTGAACTCGGCGACCTTGCCGTCGTCGCGGATCACCCGGATCGTTCCGCCCGGGCGGAGGGTGCTGAGCTTGTAGAAGACGGCGGGGCGGGTCTCGGTGTCGACGTGCCCGACCATCAACGCGGTGCCCGCGGCTCCCGGCCGTACTCCGCTGCCGTACCAGCCGACCACGCCCGCCTGGTCGAACGGCGGTGGGTCGATCGCGCCCTGCGTGTCCAGGCCGCGGGCCACCACCGGTGCCTGTACGGCGAGTTGGGGGATGTCGATGCGCTGTGGCAGCGCGTTCCCCAACGGCTTCGCGGCGGGCGGGAGTTCGGCCTCCGGGGGCCGTCCGACCGCCGCCACGTCACCGGTGGTCGGCGCGGATATGCCCAGCCGGATGTCGGTCAGGTCCTGCCCCCACAGCCAGAGCCCGAGCAGCAGCACGGCCCAGGCGACCCCGGTCAGCAGCCGCCCGGTGCCGGAGGAACGCTCGTGCTCGGCGGGCCTGTCGTGATCGAACATGGCGGTCAGCCCGTCCTGCGGCTCCGGCGGGCGCTGCGCAGTGCCACGGCCGCCGCGGCGACACCGGCCAGCAACAGACCCACCACGGCGTGCGCGGTACCGGGACCGGCCGCACGCGCGTCCACGGCCGCGAGGTGCGCCGCCGCACCGCCGCCGCCCGCGTGGACGGGGGCGACGGGCGAGGCGGGGGCGGAGGGGGGCGCCGAGGGCGACTGGGAAGCGTCCGCCACGACCTTGATCGCGCCCTTCACCGTCACGCTCCCGCAGGTGATCTTCACGTCGTAGCTGCCCGGTTCCAGCGAGGTGCGGACCCGGGTCTCGCCGGCGAGGGTGCCGGCCGCGCCGACCAGCTTGGCGTCGGCGACGAACGCGGCCGACGCCGCCGAACCCGTCGTACCGGCACAGCCGCTGATCCTCAGCGCGACATCGGCGCCGGGGGCCGGGGAGGCGGGGGTCACCGTGACACCGCCTCCGTCCGCCGCGTACGCCGTTGGGGTGAGCGTCGCGAGGACCACCGCGGCACCCGCACAGAGTGTGACTTTCAGTGAACCCATCGTGAACCTCCAGATATCTGGAGACTCCTCCTCACAGCGGGCACCCGCATCCTCAGCCACGCCCCGCTGCTCCGTATGGGGGACGGCGCCGGAAGGTGCATAGCATGGTCACCTCACATGCCCGCGTACCGCAGGAGAGCCCACCCATGACAGAGCGCAAGCCCATCGAATCGTGGCTCACCGACATGGACGGGGTGCTGATGCACGAGGGCGTCCCGGTGCCGGGCGCGGAGGCGTTCATCAAGACGCTGCGCGAGAAGGGACGCCCGTTCCTGGTCCTCACCAACAACTCGATCTACACCGCGCGTGACCTGCACGCCCGGTTGAACCGGATCGGTCTCGACGTGCCGGTGGAGAACATCTGGACCTCGGCGCTGGCCACCGCCGCGTTCCTGGACAACCAGCACCCGGGCGGCACCGCCTACGTGATCGGCGAGGCCGGGCTGACGACGGCACTGCACGACGCGGGGTACGTGCTGACCGACTCCGACCCCGATTTCGTGATCCTGGGCGAGACCCGGACGTACTCCTTCGAGGCCCTGACCAAGGCGATCCGGCTGATCAACGACGGCGCCCGGTTCATCGCGACCAACCCCGACAACACGGGTCCCTCGCCCGAGGGCGCCCTGCCGGCCACCGGTTCCGTGGCCGCGCTGATCACCAAGGCGACCGGCAAGGAGCCCTACTTCGTCGGCAAGCCGAACCCGCTGATGATGCGGTCGGCGCTGAACACCATCGGCGCGCACTCGGAGACCAGCGCCATGATCGGCGACCGCATGGACACGGATGTGCTGGCCGGACTGGAGGCCGGGATGGAGACCTTCCTCGTCCTCACCGGGCTGACGACCAAGGGCGACCTCGACCGCTACCCCTACCGCCCCACGAACGTCGTCGACTCCATCGCGGACCTCGTCGACCTCATCTGAGGGTCGGCTTCATCTGAGAGTCGGCTTCACGGGAGGCTCAACTGCCCGTGGCGGACTGCCAGTCCTCGACGTACGAGGTCAGGTTCTTGTCGATGTCGGCCCAGTCCGGCTGGAAGATCTCGACGCCGGTCATGAGATCGGTCAGGGCGGTGGCGTTGGCGTCGGTGGCCTTGACGTCCCGGCGGGCGCTGAAGCCGCCGCCGACCGAGCTGACCTGCTGCTGGGCGGTACGGCTGAGCATGTAGTCGAGGAGCTTCCTGCCGTTGGCGCTGTGCGGGGCCTCGGTGACGAGGCCGGCCGCGTACGGGAGGGCGAAGGTGGTGGGCCTGCCGCCCCGCTTCGCCGGGAACCAGATCCCGAGGTTCGGCATGGTCTTGGACTGGGCGTAGTTCATCTGCACATCGCCGTTGGCGACGAGCAGCTCGCCCTTGTCGACCTTGGGCGCGAGCTTGCCGGTGGAGGCGGACGGCCCGACGTTGTTGGACTGGAGCTTCTTGAGGTAGGCGAGGGCCGCGTCCTTCCCTCCGAAGTCGTGAATCGCCTTGATCAGTACGGCGGTTCCGTCACCGGCGACTCCGGGCGTGGAGTACTGAAGCTTGTTCTTGTACGTACCGTCGAGCAACTCGTCCCAGGTGGTGGGCGCTTGGGTGAGCTGCTTCTTGTTGTAGACGAACCCGAAGTAGTTGTTGACGACGGAGGTCCAGGTGCCGTCGGTGGCCTTGTCGGCGCCACCCACCTGGTCGGCACCGGCCGGGGTGAACTTCTGCAACAGCCCCTTGCTGTCGGCCTGTTGGATGAACGGCGGCAGGGTGACCAGGACATCGGCCTGCGGGTTGCTCTTCTCGCGGACGGCACGCTGCACCATCTCGCCGGAGCCGCCCTCCACGTACTTGACCTTGATACCGGTCCGCTTCTCGAAGTCCTTGAAGACCTCGTCGTACCAGCCGTCACCGTTCTCGCCCTTGAGCCCGTCCGCGCTGTAGACGGTGACGACCTTGGCGTCCGAAGCGGCGGAGGTGCCACCGCAGCCGGTGAGCAGTGGGGTGGCGCAGAGCGAGACGGCTACGGCGGTCTTGAGCGTGTTTCTGGGCATGGCGAGGCCAACTCCTGGCGTGGTGAGGGCGGTTGAGGTGATGCCGGTGGATCAGCGGTACGAGGCTCGGTTGCGGACCCGGGAGACGACGAGCAGGACGAGCAGGGTCGCCGTCATCAGGACCACGGCGAGCGCGGACCCGGCGAAGAGGGCGCCGCGGTCGGTGGCCGAGTAGATGAGGACCGGAAGCGTGGTCCAGTCGGGCGGATAGAGCATCACCGTGGCGCTCAACTCGCCCATGGACAGGGCGAAACAGAGTCCTACGGCGGCGGTGAGCGAGGGCAGCAGCAAGGGCAGCCGGATGCGCCACAGGACGTACAGCGGCCGGGCCCCCAGGGAGGCGGCGGCCTGCTCATAGCCCGGGTCGAGGCGGACGATCGCCGCGGACACGGACTGGTAGGCGAACGCGGTCACGAGCACGGTGTGGGCGAGGATCACGATCCACCGGGTGCCGTTGAGCAGCATCGGAGGCTTGGAGAACGCGACCAGGATCGCCAGCCCGACCACGACGGACGGCACGGCCACCGGCAGCACGAACAGGGCGTCCAGCAGCCTGCGTTGACGCTTCTTGAGCCCGGCGGCGGCGAGCGCGGCCCAGGTCCCGATGCCGAGCGCGAACAGGCTCGCGGTGAGGGCGGTGACCAGGCTGGTGGTGAGCGCCTGGAGGGCCTCACCCCGGGTCGCGGCGGAGTAGTGGGAGGTGGTGAAACCAGAAGGGAGGACGCCGGACCAGTTGGTGGCGAAGGACGCCCCGAGGACGACGAGGAGGGGCAACGCGAAGAGGGGCAGGAAGAGAACGGCGAAGACCAGCCACACAGCCCACTTCGCCTTGCGGCTATGCACCAACACGACGGCTCACCACCCGGTAGAGGCCGTAAAGCCCCACGGATATAAGGACGTTGACGACGGCGACCACACACGCGCCCGGGTAGTCCGACTCCAGGATCGCCTTGCTGTACACGAGCATCGGGAGCGTCGTGACCCCTTTCGCCCCGGTGAACAGCACGATCCCGAACTCGTTCAGACAGAGCACGAGGACGAGACTCCCGCCGGCGGCGAGCGCGGGGAGCGCCTCCGGCAGGATGACCTGCCGGATGATGCGGGGCGCCTTGGCTCCGAGTGAACTGGCCGCCTCCAACTGCGCGGTGTCCAGCTGCGAGAACGCGGCGAGCAGCGGCCTCATCACGAACGGCGTGAAGTAGGTGACCTCCGCGAGCAGCACACCCCAGGGCGTCGCGAGGAACTGGAACGAACCGACGATGCCGGTGGTGCCGTAGATGAAGAGCAGGGCGAGCGTGATGAGGAAGGAAGGGAAGGAGAGGTAGACGTCGATGAAGCGGGCGACGGCTTTCGCCCCGGGGAAGGGGACGAAGGCGATGATCAGCGCGAGCACGAAACCGAGGACCAGGCAGCCGGCGGTGGAGGTGACTGCGATCCAGACGGTGGTCCAGAGGGCGGTACGGAACAGCTCGGAGGAGAAGACGTCGGCGTAGGCAGTGGCCGGCTGAAAGGACTGCCGAACGACGAGGGCGAGGGGGTAGAGAAAGAACAGGCTGAGGATTGCAACGGGCAGCAGGGCGATACCCAAGGGGCGCGGGGCTGTATTTGATTTGCGGCTGCCGCCGCGTGGGCGCGCCCAGCCCCCACTCAGCCGCACCCGACGAACAACCTCACTCATCGCCAACTCCAGCAGCCAGCAACACCGCGTCATCGGGAGCGAAATGAAGAGTCACCGCGTCCCCATGCACAGGCGGCTTCTTCAGTTCCGGCACGTCAGCCATGACCCGCTGCCCATCCACATCGACGTAGAGCCGGTGGGTCGCGCCACGCCACTGGATCTCCCGTACGACACCCGCGAGTTGATTGGGTCCATCCCCCAGCTCGACCAGATGCGGCCGTACGCACAAGGTCGCCTCCGCCCCCGGCACAACCCCCCGCACCTCAACCCTCCGCTCCCCGAAGAACACCCCCCGCTCCCCCACCGTCACCGGCAACAGATTCGCGCTGCCGACAAAGGACGCCGTGAACTCACTCTTGGGCGCCCGGTACAGCTCGCGCGGCGTCCCGCACTCCTGGAGCCGAGCCCGGTCCATGACGGCGATCCGGTCGGCCAGAGTGAGCGCCTCGACCTGGTCATGGGTGACGTAGAGGATCGACAACTCGGGCAACTCCCGGTGCAGTCGGGCGAGTTCGGCCAGCATCCCGGACCGCAGCTGCGCGTCGAGCGCGGAGAGGGGTTCGTCCAGAAGCAGCACCCCGGGCCGTATCGCCAACGCCCGCGCGATGGCGACCCGTTGCTGCTGTCCGCCGGACAACTCCCGTGGATGGCGCCGGGCATACTCCCCCATGCCGACCATCTCCAGCGCCTCGGCGACCCGGGTCCGGATCTCCGCCCGCGCCACCTTCCGCGCCCTGAGCCCGAACGCCACGTTCTCCTCGACCCGCAGGTGAGGGAACAGCGCGTACTGCTGCACGACCATCCCGACACCCCGCCGGTACGGCGGCAGGTCGGTGACATCGCGGCCGCCGAGGAACACCCGCCCCGACACCGGCCGTACGAACCCCGCGACCGCCCGCAACGCCGTGGTCTTGCCGGAGCCGGACGGTCCGAGCAACGCCATGACCTCACCGGGTTCGACGGCGAGGTCGAGGGCGTCGAGGACGACCGTGCCGTCGTAGGCCACGGTGACGGAGTCGAAGCGGATCCCGTTCGTCATGCGAGGATTCCGGGCAACTGTCCGACGCCGTCGAGGACTTGGGTCGCCCCGGCCGACCGCAGCGCGTCCGCGTCGTGCGCGCCGGTGAGGACACCGGCGACCAGCCCCGCCCCCGCGCGGACCCCGCTGAGCATGTCGTACGAAGTGTCGCCGACCACGGCCAGCTGCCGTACGTCATCCGCAACTGCCGTACGCAGGAAGGCGGTCAGGACCATGTCCGGGTACGGGCGTCCCCGGCCGCCGGCGTCGGCGGGGCACAGCGTGAGGTCGGCGAGGCCCTGCCAACCGAGCGCGGCCAGGATCGCGTCCTGGGTGGCGCGCGCGAAGCCGGTGGTCAACACGACCGTACGGCCTTGGGACTTGAGGGTCTCGATGGCCTCGCGGGCGCCGGGGAGGGCGGCGACCCGACCGCCGTCGACGAGGTCCGCGTACGCCGCTTCGAAGGCCTTGTTGGCGTCCTGGGCCTTCGACTCCTCGCCGAACAGGTGGCGGAAGACGGAGATCTTGGACTCGCCCATGGTGGCGCGGACGTAGTCGAGCATGTCAGCGGGTTCCGCGCCCATGTGCCGGGCGGCAGCGGCGAACGCCTCCTCGACGAGGCCGCCGTCGGCGACGGTGGTGCCGGCCATGTCGAGGACGACGAGACGGATGTCTGGTGTCGTGGGGTTGATGAGAGGGGTCACGGGGGTCACCAGTCCAGTTCGTTCGCGGTGGTTTCGGCGATCGCCGGGGAACAGGTCATGCCACGGCCACCCGGCCCGGTCACCAACCACACGCCGTCGCGCACCTGTTGGCGGTGGACGACGCGGGTGGGGTCGGTGCACTGCGCGTACACGCCGGCCCAGCGGCGGCGGATCTTCGGGAGGGGACGGCCGAGGAACGACTCGACGACCTCGGTGAGGTGGTCGTAGGGGTCCTCGGTGGTGTCGAAGGCGAAGGGGTGCTCGTACTCGTGGGTGTCGCCGATGGTCAGTCCGCCGTCGGCGCGCTGCACCATGAGGAGTTGCATGGCGTGCGCGGCGGCGGTCGGCAACTGCGGTTGCTCGTCGTTGAGTTGGTCCAGGGCCGGGCCGCGATAGGCCGGGTAGTAGCGAAAGCTGTCCGCATCGGCCACGGACGTGGTGAGCGGTTCGCCGAGCGGGTCGGTCTGCATCATCTGCAACCGGACGCGGCGGACGGGGAGTTCGGGCCCGGCGAGTTCGCGGACGAGTCCGCCGAGCCAGGCGCCCGTGCAGAGCACGACGGTGTCGGAGGCGTGCACGTCCCCGTGGTCGTCGCGTACCGCGTGCTCGCCGATGACCTCGCGGACCTCCCGGCCCGGCAGGAAGGTGTAGTTCGGGGACTTCGACAGCTCGGCGCGCAGGGCGAGTTGGGCGGTACGGGGTTCGACGGCCGCGTCGCGCTCGCAGTACAGGGCGGCGGTGAAGTCGCCGCGCAGAGCGGGGTTCACGGCGCGGGCCTCGGTGGCGGTGAGGAGCTTGTAGCCGCGCGCCGCGGAGTCCTCCCGTGCCACGGCCGCCTCGGCGACGGCGAGTTCGCGATCGCCCCGGACGGGGGTCAGCGAACCGTTGGCCCGGAAGCCGAGCCCGGGAACGCGGGCGCCGATCCCCTCCCACAACTCCCTTGCCCGCAGGGCGGTTTCCAGCTCTTCCCCGCCCGCGCGGCCGCTCACCCAGATCTGCCCGAAGTTGCGCAACGAAGCGCCGCGAGCCTCCGCCTCGCGCTCGATCTGTACGACCTCATGGCCGCGTTCCACTGCTTGCCAGGCGTGCATGGTGCCCACCACGCCGCCTCCGACGACTGTCACTCTCACGACGGCCACGCTCCTCGGGATCCGGGAACCGGAAAGGTCCGGCTCCCAACGAAAGCGTGAACGACCCATCACGTTTGGGCTAGACCCGTTACCTACACGTGACAATCGAGGAGGCTGCGGCAGGCCTGTTCGTCAGCCTCTGTGGTGCGTGGTGAAGGAGAAGCGGTCGCCTCGGTACAGGCCCCGCACCCGTTCCAGCGGGCGGCCCTCCGTGTCCCGTGACACGCGGTGGATCAGGAGCATCGGGAGGGCGGGCGGGGTGCCGATGAGGAGGGCCTCGCGCGGGGTGGCGAGCACGGTCTCGATGCGTTCGTCGGCGTCGCCGAAGTGGATGCCCCGGGCGCCCAGGTAGCCGTAGAAGGAGGAGTCGGGCTCGAAGTCGGTGTCCAGGTGCGGGACCCGGGCGACGGAGACGTAGGTGCTTTCGAGGCCGACCCGCTCGTCGTCGGCGAGCAGGACGCGCTCCAGGTGCCAGACGGGTTCGCCGCGGGTCAGTCCGGTCTCGGCGGCGAGCGCGTCGGTGCAGGGGAAGCTGTCGAGCGTGACGAGGCTGCGGCCCGGGGTGCGCCCCTGCCGCCGTACGCCCTCGGTGTAGCTGGCCAGGGACAGCGGCTGCTCCAGCTTGGGACCCGCGACGACCGTGCCGCGGCCCTGCCGGCGCAGCCTGCCCTCCAGCACGAGTTCGCGCAGCGCCTGCCGCACGGTCTCGCGGGCGACCTCGTACCGCTCGGAGAGGTCGCGCTCGGTGGGGATCAGGCCGCCCTCCCCCAACTCGTCGACGAGCACGGCGATTTGAGCCTTGACCGCGTAGTACTTGGGGATGCGGCCGTGCTCCGGGATGCCGGAGCGGACGGGGGCGCCGGGGGCCTGGTCGTTCGGGTAGTCCACGGGGAGATCGTCGCAGAGGTGGCGGCCGGTGTTATCGGCGCCTCCGGGCCAGCAGCAGGGCGCCGGTGGTGACGAGGAGGACGGAGGTGGCGGCGAGGACGAGGTGTTCGGGGCCGATGCCGGTGCGGGCGAGTTCGTCGGTGAACGAGAGGTCCTCGGCGGGCGCGGTGGTGGCGGGCGCGGGAGTCGTCGTGGAGGTGGCGGGGGCGGTGGATCCCGGGGCGGCGGGCTCGACGTAGAAGCGGTAGTCGTTCGACTGGCCGATCCAGTCCCCGTCGTCGGCATGCCGTTGTACGACGGCCGCGTCGGCGGTGATCTCGTTCGCGACGGCGTCCGGGGCGAGGGCGAGGCGGACCTTCACCGTGAGGGTCTTGCCGGGGTCCACGGTGAAGCCCGGGAAGCCGTCGTCGAAGGCACCGACGAGTTCGGCCTCGTCGGTCTTCTCGAAGTGGACCGGGTAGGGGCGCGGGCGGGTGCCGTCGTAGAACTCCAGCTTGGGCTGGGACGGTTTCAGGGCGCGTTGCCGGTCGACGAGGACGACGACCGGGTGGATCGCGGTGCAGCGGCGGGCGGTGGTGTTGGTGAGGTCGAGATACCAGGTGCCGTAGCCGCCGCCGGCCGCGTAGGTGTCAGGGCCGTCGTGGATGCGGGTGGTGAGGGGGAAGGTGTGGGTGTCGGGGGCGGCGCAGGCGGGGGCGGGGGCGGCCGTTGCGTGGCCGGGGGCGGCGGCCTCATGGGCGGGAGCGGTGGCTGCCGCGTGGGCCGGCGGGGCGGTGAGGAGGAAGAGGAGGGGGGCGGCGGCGGCGACGAGGCGGAGGGACAGGGATCGGTGCAGCAAGGTCAGGGACCGGTGCAGCGGCAGGGACCGGTACTGGGTCACGGGTCGGTGCAGGGGCAGTGACCGGAACAGAGGCTGAGACTGGGGCGGGGACTGGGTCACGGGCCGGGACGGAGGCTGGGACCGGGACAGGGACAGGAGCCGGTACAGGGACAGAGACAGAGGCACGGGCCGGGACTGGGACCGGGACGGAGGTGGGGACGAGAACCGGGGCGGCGTCACGGGCCGGGACGGGGATGGGGACGAGGACAGGGGCTGGGACCGGGGCTGGGACCGGGGCAGGGGTGTGCGCAGTGGGGTGCGTGGACTCAGGAGAAGTCGCATAAACACATGAGCATGTCGGACGGGCGCTGCCGATCAGGGTGCCGTGCCGAGCGCGGGCCGCGAATGCCTCGAACGGGCGCGGCGGGACCCCTGTTCGGCGGAAGTGTTACAGATCCGTCGAAAGTGTCACACTTCCCCGGGTCACCTATCGCCCCCACCTGCCAGTCCGCCGCGCGAATGCCGAAAGCGTCACACTTCCCCGGACCACCCACCCGCCCGCCTACCCGTCCGCCCGTCCGAACAGCGGCCCCAGCAGCAACTGCGCCGCCCCCTCCGCGACACCCCGCGCCCCGCCGGGGGCGACCCGTACGGGTACGGCGGCCTCGCGGGCGCCTTCGCGCCGGGCGCGTTCGTCGAGGACGGCGGCGACTCCGCGTACGAAGGGTTCCGGGTCGGCGGCGACGGTACGGCCGCCCAACAGCACGAGGTCGATGTCGAGCAGGCCCACGAGATTCGCGGCGCCGGCACCGAGCACCCGCGCCGCCTCATCGACATCACCGCGCGCTACGGCGGCCAGGCACAGGGCCTCGATGCAGCCCCGGTTCCCGCAGTCGCAGGGCGGCCCGTCCAGCTGGATCACCTGATGCCCGAACTCCCCGGCCCCGGTCCGCGCCCCCCGGTGCACACCCCCGCCGATCACCAGCCCGGCACCGAGCCCGGTCCCGAGATGCAGATAGGCGAACGCCCCGCCCTCCCCACCGACGGCCAGCCCCAACGCGGCGGCGTTCGTGTCCTTGTCCACGACAACAGGCACCCCGAGCCGCCGAGCAAGCGCGTCCCGCAACGGAAACCCGTCCCACTCGGGAAATCCGGTGACCCGATGCAGGATGCCGTGGGCATGATCGAGGGGGCCGGGGAGGGCTACGCCTACGCCGAGGAGGTGGGCGGTGACGGGGGTGGGGTGCGGTGCGGATACGGGGGGCGCGGGACGGGCAGGGTCAGTGGGACGAGCAGGGTCAGTGGGGGGCTCAGGATCGGTGGGGCGCGCAGGGTCAGCGATGCGCCCGGAATCGGCGGGACGCACGGATGCCGGGTCCACGGGACGCGCCGGGTTAGCGGGACGCCCGGCGTCGGCAAGGCCCGCAGCGTCGGCGAGGCGCCCAGAACCGGAGGGACGTCCGGATCCCGGGTTCGCGGGAGGCACCAGGTCAGCGGGACGCGCGGAGTCAGCCGGGCTCGCAGTATCGACAGGGCGCGCGGCGTCAGCGAGGCCCGCAGAATCGGCGAGGCGCCCAGAACCGGCCGGACGCCCGGAGTCGGCAAGGCGGCGCTCGACACCCGCACCCGCCGCACCGACAACCTCCGTACCGGCAGCCCCCCAGCCAGCACCGACACTTCCACCCGAACCCGAACCCGAACCCGAACCCGCACTCACACCGGCACCACCACCAGCACCCACACCACTCCCCCAACCCCCTCCCCCCACCAACCCCTCAACCTCTCGAGCCACCGCCTCCACGACAACCCCGGCTCCCGCCCCCAGATCCAGCGAAGCGCCCCGCTCCCCCACCACCGCCCCGGTGAGATCGACCAACACCACCCGCAACTCATCCCGGTCCAGATGCACCCCCACCGCATGCCCCGCCTCCGGCACCAACCTCAGCACCGTGCGCGGTTTCCCGCCCGTGGACGCGCGCCGCCCCGCCTCCGCGACGAGGCCGGAGTCCCGCAACCGAGCGGTGATCTTGCTGACGGCCTGCGGAGTGAGCCCGGTACGGTCGGCGAGTTCGAGCCGGCTGATCCCGTCCGTGCCGGCCGTCCGCAGCAGGTCGAGAACCAGCGCGGCGTTGTGACTGCGCACGGCAAGCAGATTCGCCCCCACCGGACCGACCCCCGCCCTGGCCCCTGCCGCGCCAGTCGAACCGATCCCTGCCCCGGCCCCCGCCGCACTCGCCGAACCAATGCCCGCCCCGGCGCCTACCGCGCTCCCCGAACCGCCCCCCGCCCCGACCCCTGCCACACCCGCCGAACCAATCCCTCCCCCGACTTCGACCCCCGAGCCAGCCCCCGCCCCGGCCCCAGCCCTCTCCCCCGCCGCCGTCCCACCCCACTCACTGTTGTCCACACCCCCATTCTCCCCACCACTTGCACTTTGGCAACAGCGTTGCGAAAGTGGAGGGCATGACTGGACGCACGACTCGCACACCCCTCCGCGTCGGCCTCGTCGGCTACGGCCTCGCCGGCTCCGTCTTCCACGCCCCGCTGATCGCCGCCACCGAGGGCCTGACCCTCGACACGGTCGTCACCTCGAACCCGGAGCGGCAGGAACAGGCCCGCGCGGAGTTCCCGGACGTCCGCACGGCCGCGACCCCCGAGGAACTGTTCGCCCGCGCCGACGACCTGGACCTGATCGTCATCGCGTCCCCGAACAAGACGCACGTCGCGCTCGCGACCACCGCCCTCAAGGCCGGCCTCCCGGTCGTCGTGGACAAGCCGATCGCCGGCACGGCAGCCGAGGCACGCGAGCTGGCGGCCCTCGCCGAGCAGCACAGCTTGCTCCTCTCCGTCTTCCAGAACCGCCGCTGGGACAACGACTTCCTGACCCTCCGCAAGCTCCTCGCCGAGGGCGAACTGGGCGACGTATGGCGCTTCGAGTCCCGTTTCGAGCGCTGGCGCCCGCAGCCCAAGGGCGGCTGGCGCGAGTCCGGCGACCCGGCAGAGATCGGAGGTCTCCTCTACGACCTCGGCAGCCACGTCGTGGACCAGGCGCTGGCCCTCTTCGGCCCCGTCGCCTCCGTGTACGCCGAGTCGGACATCCGCCGCCCGGGCGCGGAGACGGACGACGACACGTTCTTCGCCCTGACCCACACGAACGGCGTCCACTCGCACCTGTACGTCTCCGCGACCACCGCCCAACTCGGCCCGCGTTTCCGGGTGTTGGGCTCCAAGGCGGGTTACGTCAAGTACGGCCTCGACCCCCAGGAGGCCGACCTCCGCGACGGCAAGCGCCCGGGCACGGAGAAGAACTGGGGCCAGGAACCCGAGTCCCTCTACGGCCGTGTCGGCGCCGGAGAGTCCCCGCTCACCGGTGGCGGCCGCCCCGAGCCGACCGTCCCCGGCGACTACCCCGCGTACTACGCGGCCGTCGCCGCCGCCCTCCGCGACGGCGCCCCCAACCCGGTGACCGCCCTGGAGGCGGCCGCCACCCTCGACGTACTGGAAGCCGCGCGCCGCAGCGCCCGCGACGGAGTGACGGTGACCCTGTGACCCAGAACAAGCCCGCGATCACCCAGCGGATCGCCCCCGAGATCACCCCGACGGTCGAGGAACTCGAAGCACAGGAACGGCACTTGGTGTTCCAGCGCTTCACCTACGACGACGCCTGGGCGCTGGGCTCCCTCCTCGTGGAACTGGCCCGCGAGAGCCAGGCCCCGGTCGCCATCGACATCCGCCGCGCCGGCCAGCAGCTCTTCCACGCGGCACTTCCGGGCTCCTCCCCCGACAACGACGCGTGGATCGACCGCAAGCGCAAAGTGGTCGAACGCTTCGGCGCCGCCTCCTACCTGGTCGGCACCCGCTTCCGCGCCAAGGGAAGCACCTTCGAGGACTCCTCCCGCCTCGACCCGGACGAGTACGCGGCCCACGGCGGCTCGTTCCCGATCAGGGTCGAGGGCGTGGGCGTGATCGGCACGGTGACGGTGAGCGGTCTGCCGCAGCTCCAGGACCACCGATTCGTGGTGGCGGCGCTGGAGCAGTTCCTGGACGACGAACGACGAAATTAGATGAACGACGGGATTGAACGACGGGATTAAGCAGGACCCGACTCCGGTTGGCACTGTCCACAGGGCTCCTAGGGCTCACCGGTCCAGGTCCGACAGCGGAGGGAACAGCAGCGATGAGCAGCGATACGCCGAAGAAGCTGAGGGAAACGGTCGGGCGGTACGGCATCTGGAGCGTGGGCCTGCGCACCGAGGATCCGGCCCGGCGCGGTGAACTCGCCGACGCGGCGGCCGAGTTGGAGCAACTCGGTTACGGCGCGGCGTGGTTGGGCGGCAGCAGCGCCGCCCGACACGCCGTACCACTCATCGAGGCGACCTCGACGCTCGCCGTCGGCACCAGCATCCAGAGCATCTGGCAGTACGACGCGGCCGAAAGCGCCGCGGGCTTCGCGGAGTTGGAGGCGGCCCACCCCGGCCGCTTCCTGCTCGGCCTCGGGGTGAGCCACGCCAAGCTGGCGGACCAGTACCGCCGCCCGTACTCGGCACTCGTGAGCTACCTGGACGCCCTGGACACCGCCGGAGTCCCCGCCGACCGCCGTCTCCTGGCCGCCCTGGGCCCGAAGACCCTGGAGCTGGCCCGCGACCGCTCGGCCGGCTCGATCCCGTACCTGGTCACCCCCGACCACACGGCCAAGGCCCGCGCCATCCTCGGCGAAACCCCGCTCCTGGCCCCGGAGTTGAAGGTGGTCCTGGAAACGGACCCGACCCGGGCCCGCACCCTGGCCCGCGACTACCTGGCCATGTACCTCGCCCTCCCCAACTACACCAACAACTTCCTCCGCAACGGCTTCACCGAGTCCGACCTCGCGGATGGCGGCAGCGACCGCCTGGTGGACGCGGTCTTCGCCTGGGGCGAGGACGCTCAAATCCGCGCCCGCATCGACGCCTTCGTAGCGGCAGGCGCGGACCACGTGGCCCTACAGATCGTGGACGGCGGCTCCCGCGAAGACCTCCCGAGGGAGGCCTGGCGCAAGCTCGCCTCTCTATTGGGCTGAGGGACACCAACCCAGGGGCGCGGGGAACTGCGCGACCAGCCACAACGGCCGCGCACCCGCAAACAATGCACAGCCCCCCACCCCTCAGGCGTCCTTGAACTCCTGCCGCTGCTTGCCCAACCCCGCGATCTCCAGCTCGACAACATCCCCGGCCCGCAAGAACGGCTTAGGCTCAGGCTGCCCAAGAGCAACCCCCGCAGGCGTACCGGTATTGATGACATCCCCGGGATACAAGGTCATGAACTGGCTGACATACCGCACCACTTCAGCCACCGAGAAGATCTGCTCACCCGTCGTCCCGTCCTGCTTCAACTCCCCGTTCACCCACAGCCGTAGCGACAAAGCCTGCGGATCCGGAACCTCGTCCGCCGTCACCAACCACGGCCCGAGCGGGTTGAACGTCTCGCAGTTCTTCCCCTTGTCCCACGTCCCGCCCCGCTCGATCTGGAACTCCCGCTCGGACACGTCATGCGCGACCGCATACCCCGCGACATGCGCGAGCGCCTCCTCGTGGGACTCCAGATAGCGGGCCGTACGCCCGATGACGACCGCGAGTTCGACCTCCCAGTCCGTCTTCACCGACCCGCGAGGGACCAGCACCGTGTCGTACGGCCCGACGACCGTGTCCGCCGCCTTGAAGAAGATGACCGGCTCGGCGGGCGGCTCGGCGCCGGTCTCGCGGGCGTGGTCGTGGTAGTTCAGCCCGATGCACACGACCTTGCCGATCCGCGCCAGCGGCGGCCCGACCCGCAGCCCGTCGGCGTCCAGCGCCGGCAGCTCCCCGGCGTCGGCCGCGGCCCGGATCCGGCCCAGCGCGGCGGTGTCGGCGAGCAGCGGCCCGTCGATGTCCGGGACGATGCCGGACAGGTCCCGCAGGGTCCCCTCGGCGTCGAGCAGCGCGGGCCGCTCCGCCCCAGCCGTACCGACTCGCAGCAGCTTCATGTTCACCATCTCCATCGATCGCGGACGGTCGACCGATGGGTGCAGCCATCGGAGGACTGGTCGATCCTCCAAGCTCACGGTCCAGTCCGCAATACCTGGTTCACGGACTGGACCGTAACCACAAGCCGTCAGGCTGCCGTCACGTGTAAAGAACCGCCCGTTCTACGGCGCTCCAGGCCGCGCTGGTCACCACGTACAGCGCGACGGCGAGCGGCACGACGGCCACGGTGATCAGCGTGCCGTAGGAGAGGAGCGGCAGCACCTTCCCGAGGGCGCCGGTACCGGTGCCGGCCGGGGCGACGGCGGCCGCGCGCCGGGTGCGGACGTAGGTGAAGGTCGCGACCGCGACGACGACGAGGAACAGCCCGACGTAGACGAGCCCGGCCGGTCCGAACATCCCGTCCCCGGCGAGCGCGTCGGCCCAGCGTCCGCCGAGCGGCGCGGCGAACAGCTGGTGGGAGAGCAGGCCGTCGCCGCCACCGGAGAACAGGCGGTAGAGGAGGAAGAACGCCGGGAGTTGGAGCAGGCTCGGCAGGATCCCGGACAGCGGGGACACCTTCTCCTCTGCGTGCAGGTCGAGTACGGCCTTCTGCAGCTTCTCGGGCTGCTTCGCGTACCGCTTCCGCAACTCGGCGACACGCGGCTGGAGTTGGGCCCGGGCCTGCTGCCCACGCGCGGCGGCCCGCGACAGGGGATGCACGAGGAGTCGTACGAGAGCGGTGAACAGGACGATCGCGGCGGCGGCCGCGGCCGTACCGAACAACGGGTGGAGCAGGTCGGCGAGTTGGTCGACCAGGGCAGCGAAAACGGACATGGGTGAGCCCTCCGTGGGTCTCGTCGTGCCGGGAGTGGGCATGGCGACGGGACGACCCTCAGCGCGGGGCGGCAGAAAGAGGTGCCTTACGCGGTGGTCGTCCGGAGGGTGTGTCCGGGGGCTCGGGGGCGTGGGCGGCCCGAGGCGTCGGGGTCTCGCTGAGGCAGGAACGCCGTACGGCGGGCCCGGTCGCGGATGGCCGTACGGACCCGGGTGGGCGGTACGGCGGGCGCGCTGCGCGCGGTGAGGAGGGCGCAGACGGCGAGGGCGGTACCGGTCGCGGCGAGCGCGACGGCGGCCGGGAGGCTGCCGGTGTCCACCAGCACGATCGGGAGCAGGAAGAGGAGCAGCAGGGCGCTCGCCCGACGCTGGTTCATGGGTCCGCTCCCTCCCTCGACTGCCGTTCTCGTACTGTCCGTCTGTCCGTTATACCGGATCCGGCTCGATCGGCTGGAGCAGTCGCCTCGGTTTGAGGAACGCCCGGCTGACCGGATCCGCCGGGTCCGGATCGAGTCCGGGGCCCGGGTCCATGATGACATCCGCGACGGGGACGATGACGGCGCAGGTGGGGCACTCGCCGTAGGAGCCGAGTTCGGTGCCGCAGTCCGCGTGCCGGAAGTAGCGCAGCTGCGTCTCACCGTACTGCTCGCGCTTCCACCGGCCGAGCGAGCGCAGCACCGGCCACAGGGCGATCCCGCGCTCGGTGATGACGTACTCGTCGCGCGGCGGGGACTCCTGGTACCGGCGTTTTTCGAGGATGCCCTCGGCCGTGAGGGCCTGGAGGCGGCCGGCGAGGACCGCGCGCGGGATGCCGAGGTGGGCGAGGAAGTCGTTGTAGCGCCGTACGCCGTAGAGGGCGTCCCGGACGACGAGCAGCGTCCAGCGCTCGCCGACGACCTCCAGCGCCCCGGCCATCGAGCATTCCTGTCCCGCGTAGTCCTTGCCTAGTGACATGTCCTCCACTGTAGCCACTTTCCGACAGTAAGTTCAATGAACGAACCTAAGGTGCTACCGTGCCCCCCATGACTAGGTTCAATGAACGAACCCTCGATGAAGCTGCCCAGGTCGCCGAGGTGACGAAGGCCCCCGAGGTCTCCGGGCGGAGCGTGCCGCACCCCCGCGCCACCCTCGCCCTGACCAGCGCGGCCACCGCCGTGGCGCTGATGACGTACACCGCGCCGATGGTCACGCTCCCCGACATCGCCGCCGCCCTGCACACCCCGCTCTCCGCCCAGGCCTGGCTCCTGAACGGCACCCCGCTCGGCCTCGCCGCACTGCTCCTGGTCGCCGGCAGCCTCGCCGACGACTACGGCCGCCGCCGGACCTTCCTCGCCGGCACCTTCGCGCTGGGCATCACCACCGCGCTGTCCGCGCTCACGTCCTCGACCTGGCTGTTCACGCTGACCCGGATCGCGCAGGGCGCGTCCAGCGCGGCGCTGCTCGCCAGCAGCCTGGGCCTGATCGTGCACGCCTTCCCGACCCCGCGCGGCCGTCTGCACGCGACCGGCGTGTGGGGCGCGTTCGTCAGCGGCGGCATAGCCGTCGGCCCGCTGGTCGCGGGCGCGATGCCGGACTGGCGGCTGATCTACGCCGTGCTCGGCGCGGCGGCGATCGTCGTGGCGGCCCTCGGCGTCCGTACATTGTCCGAGTCCCGCGCGCCGCGTGGCGGACGCCCCGACCTGGCGGGCGCGGTCACCTTCGGACTGGCCCTGGTCGCCCTCGTCGCCGCCCTCACCCTGGGCCGCGACGGCTGGCTGCGGGCACCGGTGGGCCTGCTGGCACTGGCTGCCGTGGTACTCGTCGGCGTCTTCGCGCTGGTGGAACGCCGGATCGCGACCCCGATGATCGACCTGAGCCTGCTGCGCCACCGCCTCTTCCTGGCGTCCTCGGCGGGCGGCCTGTTCACGGGCTTCGCGGTGATCGGCCTGTTCAGCTTCCTGCCGGCGCTGTTGCAGCAGACGCTGGGCCTGTCCGCGATGGACACGGCCTGGCTGTTCCTCCTCTGGTCGGGCCTGTCCTTCGCGGTCGCCCTCCAGGCCCGCCGCCTCGCCGGCCGCGTCTCGCCCCGGCACCAACTCGCCCTGGGTTTCCTGCTCCACGCGGCCGGCGTCCTGACGATGCTGGGGGCGCTGGACTCCGGTTCCTGGCTACGGCTGCTGCCGGGACTGGTGATCGCGGGCGTCGGCAGTGGCCTGCTGAACGCCGCGCTGCCGTTGCTGTCCGTCGAGTCCGTACCGGCGGCCCGGGCCGCGATGGGCTCCGGCGCCCAGCAGACGTTCCGCTACATCGGCTCGTGCGCCGGGGTCGCGCTGACCATCGCGATCGCCACGTCGGCGGGAGGTGGGCTTGCCCGGGGTGCGGACATCGCGATGGTGGTGTCGGCGGGGCTCGCTGTGGTGGCGGCGGTGAGTGTGGGCGTGCTGCGGGAGCGCGCGTGAGGTAGGTGAGGTGTGTGAGGTGTCCGCACCCCGCCCGCGCCCACCCCGGCGTTCCACAGGGGCGCTCCCCCGGCGCGTCTCAGGGTCAGGGGCGCTCCCCCGGTTTGTCCACGACGCCCCATGCGGCGCGGGCCGTGATCATCTCGTCGGGGTCCGTGCCCGGCGCGGGCGACGCCACCGCGTACGGGCGGCCGTCGGCGCCCTTGGGGATCTCGACCGGCGCGGCGTGCCTGGTCTCCCCCAGGTACGCGTACGTCTTCGGGTCGAAGAACAGCTCCTGCTTGCCCTGCCAGCCCGAGGCGCTGGGCTTGGCGTAGGTCACGGTGACGCCGATGGCCGCCCGCCCGAGGGGGTCCTTGACGCCCTTCTCCACCCGGGCGCCGGGGATCTTGGCGAGCGCCCGGAACAGACCGGCCTGCGCGTTCGGCGGGATCAGGACGGAACGGTAGAGGACGTCGATCTCCCGCCAGTCGCGCTGCGCCGCGCTCTCCCCCTTGATGTCGCCGAGGGCGTGCTCCTTGCGGATGGCGGCCATCATGCGGTCGGGGTCGCTCGGGAGGGTCGCGAGGAAGCGGTAGAACTGGCGCTGGGACCGGTCGTCGTAGCCCTCCTTCTTCCACTTCTCCTCCTGGTTGGGGCCGTACCAGACCTGGAGTTTGTTCGGGTCGAAGTGCGAGATGTCGCCCGAGCCCGGGATGCCGGGCAGGTGTGCGGAGCCCGTGCCGTCCCAACGGGTCCACTGCTCCCCGCTCTGGGGCTTCCCCTGATCGAAGGAGGTGGTCTTCTCGTAGACCCACTGCTTGGGGCCGGGCTCGGTGGCGCCGATCTTCTCCACGGTGGCGGCGGCCAGTTCGAGGGTGTCGGCCGAGGCCTGCGCGGACAGCAGCTGACGGCCGCCGGTGGCGGCGGACGGGGTGGGGGCGGCGGACGGGGAGTCGTGGGTGAGGGAGACCACGGCCCCGCCGGTGACGACGAGGCCCGTGGCCGCCGCGGCGCCCATCAGGACGAACCCGCGGCGGGGCAGCGCGGCCCTGGCGGGTCGGTTTCCGGCGGCGGTCTCCTGCCGGAACGCCTCGGTGAGCAGGGCCCGTTGCGGCGCGAGGCGGTCGCTGTCGGGCAGGGGGACGTCGGCGCGCAGGGCACGTGCATCGACCGGCTCGTTCATGCGGGATCACCTTCGGGTACGTGCGGTTCGAGCGGTTGGACGGCGTCACCGGCGGTGTCGTCGGACCCGTCGGACGGGCGGTAGGGACCTGCCGTGACGCGCAGTTTCCGGCGGGCCCGGTTGAGCCGGGACCGGACGGTGCCGACCGGGATGTCGAGGGCCTCGGCGATCTCCTGGTAGGTGAAGTCGGCCCAGGCGAACAGCAGCAGCGCGTGCCGGTCCCCCTCGGAGAGGGCGGCCAGCGCCTTGGCCAGCGGCCGGGAGGCGGCCTGCGCGGTGACCCGGTCGTCGGCGGAGTCGGTCCATGTCTCGGCCACCGGGTCGTGACCGGTGCGGGCGAGCAGCTTCAGCGCCTTGACCTCCTCACGGCGGTGCCGGCTGATCAGCTTGGCCGCGATGCCGTACAGCCAGGGGCGGACACCGGCCCGCCCGCTGTCGTAGCGGGCTCTTATCCGGAACGCCGTGAGGAAGGTCTCGGCGGTGACGTCGTCGGCCGCGTCACGGCCGAGGCGCCGGGCGACGTACTGGTGGATGGTGGGCGCGTGGCGGTCGAACAGCACGGCGAAGCGCTCGGGTTCGTCGAGCGAGGCCGCGACGAGCACGGCGTCCGGCTGCGCGGTGTCCGCTTGCGCGGTGCCGCTCCCCCGGGAGGAGCGGCACAGTGAATCGGAATCGGTCATGGACGGTCCGTGTGGTCGGAGGAAAGGGACAGCGTTCACCCAGTACTTGCCGACTGACCGGAATCGGGTTCACGGCCCCCCAGTGTCACGTGCGGGGTCGCGTGGAGGTGAGCGTGCCCCACACGACCATGCGGTACCGGGACGTGTACTCCGGGGTGCAGGTGGTGAGGGTGACGTAGTAGCCGGGCCGGCTGAAGCCGTAGGACGGCTTGACGATCGAGCGCGGGACCGGCCGGATCACGCCCGAGTCGGAGGCGGAGGTCTGCGGCAGGATCTTGTCGACCGTGTACGTGTAGGTGGCCGCGCTCGTCTCGACCTCGACGGTGTCCTTGAGGCGCAGTCGCGGGAGATACCGGAACGGCTCGCCGTGGGTGTTGCGGTGCCCGGCGAGCGCGAAGTTCCCTGCCTGGCCCGGCTGTTGGGTGCCGGGGTAGTGGCCGACGTACCCCTTGTTGAGCACGTTCCGCTTGCTGACGCCCTCGGCGATCGGGACGCGGAGGTGGAGGCGGGGGATGGTGAGCACTGCGTAGGCCTGGGAGCGGCGGGGAGCGGTGGCGGAACCGGTGGGGTCGGTTGAGCCACCGGCTGCGGTGCCCCGGCGCGGTGAACTGCCGCCCACCAGACCGCTGTTGGCCGACGGGGTGTCGCCGCTCCCCGCACCCGGTGTCGCCCATTGCCGTTCCAGGGCCTGTACTTGATGCTCGGCGCCCTGACGGGCCTCCCGGTTGGTCCACCACAGCTCGTGGACGACGAGGAGGAGCAGGACGACCCCGGCGGTGACGAGGAACTCCCCACCGGTCCACAGGGCGCGTCGGCCCAGCGCACGGCGTCGACGGCCGCGGTGCTGCACGACGGGAACCCGCATGGGCCGCACGATAAGGGCCGGTTCGCGAACTCACCAGACGCATGGCTCCGTTGACCGGAAAGGGCGCCCGTTCGATCCTTCGTACACGGGTTTTAGAAAGGGGTGTCGCAACCCTCGACAACCTCACGCACCACACCCGATGCTTCCTGATGGCACGAGCCGGGGGGATGGCCGACGCCGGTGGGACGACCGGCGGTTGAGCGAATCGGGAGTAGAGATGATCCGACGCAGAACCCTGCTGGCCGCAGCGGGCGGTGGGCTCCTCGGCACCGCCCTGGCGACCGGTACCGCACGGGCCGACGCGACGATCGCGGTCAACCCGGGTACGACGTACGGCACTTGGGAGGGCTGGGGCACCTCGCTCGCCTGGTGGGCGAACGTCTTCGGCGCCCGGGACGACTTCGCCGACATCTTCTTCACCACCAAGTCGACGACGTACAACGGCACTTCGCTGCCGGGCCTGGGCCTGAACATCGCCCGTTACAACCTCGGCGCGTGCAGCTGGAACGCGGTGAGTGGCGAGTCGATGGTCGCCTCCGCCAACATCCCCGCGTTCAAGCAGATCGAGGGCTACTGGCAGGACTGGAACAACGAGGACCCCACGTCCTCGGCCTGGGACTGGACCGCGGACGCGACCCAGCGCGCGATGCTGGTGAAGGCGACCTCGCGGGGCGCGACCACCGAACTCTTCGCCAACTCCCCCATGTGGTGGATGTGTTCGAACCACAACCCGTCGGGCGCCTCCGGCGGCGGCAACAACCTCCAGACCTGGAACTACCGCCAGCACGCCTCCCACCTCGCCTCCGTCGCCCTCTACGCGAAGAACAACTGGGGAGTGAACTTCGCGACGGTGGAGGCCTTCAACGAGCCCTCGTCGAGCTGGTGGACGGCGACAGGTACGCAGGAGGGCTGCCACATGGATTCGACGGTCCAGGCGGCCGTACTCCCGTACGTGCGCAGCGAGTTGGACAGCCGAGGCCTGACGAGCACGAAGATCTCGGCGTCCGACGAGACGAGCTACGACCTCGCGCGCACGACCTGGAGCGCCTTCTCGTCCACGACGAAGGGGTACGTGAACCGGGTCAACGTCCACGGCTACCAGGGTTCGGGCGGCCGTAGGGACCTGCTCTACACGGACGTGGTGACGACGTCGGGCAAGGCCCTCTGGAACTCGGAGACGGGCGACAGCGACTCCACAGGCCTGACGATGGCCGGCAACCTGCTCTACGACTTCCGCTGGCTGCACCCCACGGCGTGGACGTACTGGCAGGTCATGGACCCGTCGTCCGGCTGGGCGATGATCGCGTACGACCAGAGCACGCTCACGGCCGGCGCGGTCCAGACGAAGTACTACGTGATGGCCCAGTTCAGCCGCCACATCCGCCCCGGCATGACGATCCTGGACACGGGCGTGAGCTACGCGGCGGCGGGCTACGACGCGTCGGCGAAGCGGTTGGTGATCGTCGCCGCCAACACCGGCTCGTCGTCGACGAAATTGACCTTCGACCTGTCCAAGTTCACTACGGTGGCGGGTGGTTCGAGCGGTCTGGTCCCGCGCTGGAACACGGTGACGGGTGGTGGAGGTGACTTGTACACCTCCCACTCGGACACGTATGTGAGCGGCAAGACGGTGAGCGCGACGTTCGCGGCGGGGGCGGTGCAGACGCTCCAGATCGACGGAGTGGTGATCTGACCCCGGGCCTCCAACTCGGTTACGGCGGCGGGCGGTTCGGCCTGCTCGCCCTGGCGCTCGGCGGTTTCGGAATCGGCCTGACCGAGTTCGTGATCGCCGGGCTGCTGCCCCAGGTGAGCCGCGGCCTGCACGTGTCCACGGCGGCCGCGGGCTGGCTGATCTCCGGCTACGCGCTGACGGTCGCGGTGGGCGCGATAGCGGTGACGGCGGCGACGGCGTCCCTGCCCCAAAAGCCGGTCCTGGTGGGCTTGGTGGCGCTGTTCGTCGTCGGCAACCTGCTGTCTGCGCTGGCCCCGGGATACGGGGTGATGCTGCTGGGCCGAATCGTCGCGGCCCTCTGCCACGGCTCGTTCTTCGGCATCGGCTCCTTGGTCGCCCGCCGCCTGGTCCCTCCCGAACGGGCCTCGCGGGCAGTCTCGTTGATGTTCACCGGCCTGACGGTGGCGAACGTGCTGGGGGTCCCGTTCGGCGCGCTCGTCGGCGAACGGTGGGGCTGGCGGGCGACGTTCTGGGCGATCACGGCGATCGGGGCGGTGGCGCTGATCGCCATCGCCGCCCTGATCCCGGCGTGGGCGGGAGGGAGGGGTGGCCGCGCTGACCTCCGCACGCAGGTGCGCGCCTTCCGCTCCACCCAGGTATGGCTGACCCTGACGGCCACGGCCCTCGGCTACGGCGGCATGTTCGGCGCGTTCAGCTATCTCGCGTACACCTTCACGCGGGTCGCGGGTTTCTCGCCGACGGATGTGGCGTGGCTGCTGGTGGTCTACGGCACGGGGCTGGTCGTCGGCAACATCGCGGGCGGCCGGGGCGCGGACCACAACCGGGACGTGACGCTGCTGGTGTCCCTGGCCGGCCTGGCGACCACGTTGACGTTGTTCGGGGTGCTGGCGAGCAGTCGGCCGGCCTCGGTGATCCTGGTGTTCTTGCTGGGTGTGTTCGGGTTCGCGACCGTCCCCGGGATGATCACGCGGGTCACGGATGCGGCCGGGGGTGTGCCGTTGGCGGCGAGCGCGAATGTGTCGGCCTCGAACGTGGGGAACGCGGTGGGGGCTTGGGCGGGGGGTCTGGTGATCAGCGCGGGGTTTGGGTATGCGGCTCCGTTGTTTGTGGGGGCGGGGATTGTGGGGGTGGGGGTGGGGGTTATGGGGGTTGCGGTGTGGGGGGTGCGGGTTGGGGGTGGTGAGAGCGGGGTGGGGGCGGGGGCGGGTGAGGCAGTCGGAGGGGGAGGGGTCGTAGGGCGGCGGGGGTTGTAGGGGTGAGGGGTTGGTGAGAGCGGGGCGGCGCGAGGGCGTAAGGCGCGGGGTCGGTGCGAGCCGGGCGGCTCGGTATTGGCGAGGACCGGGCGGCGCGGGGTCGTAGGGACGCGGGGTCGGTGGGAGCGGGGTCGGTGGGAGCGGGGCGACGGCGCGGGCTCGGCGACGCTAGGTTGCGGAAGCGCAGGGGGCGTATACGTGCGGGTCGCAGAGAATGAGGGGGTTGAAAGGCCGGGGCGCCGGTAAGCGCGGGGTCGTACAGGCGCGGAAGTCGTGGAGGCGGGGCGACGGCGGGGGCGGGGCGACGCAGGGCCGTAGCGGCGCAGGGGTCGTAGAAGCAAGGCGCCGACAACGGCGGGGCGTCGGCAACGGCGAAGCGACTCGGGGTAGCGGCGTAGGGGTGTAGACGCGAGGCGGTCGTAAAGGCGGCGGAGCCCGAGAAGTCACCCCGTGCTCCCCGTGGGGCGGGCTCCGGTGGCGTCCTTACCGCTCCCCCACGCCACTCTCACCGGCCGACCTGGGCATATCTCTGCCCTTGCCTCCATCTGTGTCGGCATCGGCAGTACCGTGTCGTTCATGCGCCCCGACACGCCCGCCGAGAACGTCGACCACTCCGCCGAAGCGGCCCGCCTGGAGCGGACCGCCGCCCGTTACCCCGAGGACGCCGAAGCTCTGCTCCTCCAGGCCGCGGCCCACCTGGAACTGGCCGGCGACCGCCCCGCCGCCACCGCGCTCTACGACCGCCTGCTGTCATCGGCGGACGCCCTGGAAACCCCCCATCTGGTACGGGCCCTCAAGGCCTCGAACCTCTGGGAGTACGGCCACGAGGCCGAGGCCAGGGCGATCATCGACGGGGTACGGACCGCGTCCCCCCGCGATGCCGCGCCCTGGGTGATCGTCGCGGAGTCCCTGGAGTCCCACGACGAGTTGGAGGCGGCGCAGGAGACGTTCACGGAGGGCGTGACGCTGCTCCTGACCGATGTCCCCGAACCCCCTTACTCCACCCACCCGTTGCTGTACGGCCGGCACCGGGTGCGGCGGATGCTGGGCGTGTCGCACGACGAGTGGGACACGCTGGCGGACACGCTGCACTCGGCCCACGCGTCCTCGTCGTCTTCCTTGTCTCCCGCATCCTCCTCGTCTTCCTCGTCGCCGGTGTCCCTGGACGAGCTGCATGATCCGAAGCGGGTGTGGTCGCTGGGGTCGGACAATCCGGCGGAGCTTGAGGCCGAGATCTCGCGGCTGCGGGCGGAGCTGGGCGCGTTCCGGGAGGCGTTGTCCCGTCCATTCCCGGTGGCCGTACTGCACTGGCCCGAGGGGGAGTTGGCCGAGCTGGTGGGGGCGTACGAGTCCCTCGCGGTGGAGTACCCGTCCCACGAGGAGCACCTCGCGACGATAGAGGGGTCGTTGCGGGAGCTGGCGGCGAGCGGGACGCCGAACCTTGGGATCGTTACGGGGACTGTGCCTTCTTATGAGGCGTTCGCAGCGTCCGAGGGAGCTTCGCCGGGGGATGTTGATCTGTTGCCGCAGTATGCGACCACTCTTGCTGCGCGGGGGCGGGCTGTGGTTTGGCCGCCTCAGCGGGGGGCCAGTTGTTGGTGTGGGTCGGGAGATGCGTACGGGGAGTGCCACGGGACCGGGCAAGCCTGACGGTGTGCCGGCTCCGAAGGTTGACACCCCGGAACGTAGATCACGGGTTCGTGAGGCTGGACGACAGTGAACAGTGTGACGCCCTCCTCTCCGGGCGTATCGGCCCGCATGAGCAGACAGGCGAGCAAGGACACGGAGGCCGAACTGGCCGTGCGGCGGCTGCTGCACGCCGGCGGGCTCCGATATCGCGTGGAGTACCCCGTGCCGGACATGCCCCGACGCCGGATCGACGTGGCCTTCACCCGGGCCAAGGTCGCGGTGCTCATCGACGGCTGCTTCTGGCACGGCTGCCCTCAGCACGCCACTCGCCCGAAGGCCAACGCGGACTGGTGGCGCACCAAGTTGGACCGGAACATGGCCCGTGACCGGGAGACCACCGAGCATCTGCGGACGGCAGGGTGGACCGTGCTGCGGTTCTGGGAGCACATGCCGGCGGAGGAGGTCGCGGCCACGGTGCGCGCGGTGGTGGACCGGCGGACGCAGCGGACGCCGGAGCAGGACGGCCGGACGGACCGAGGGGGAACTGATGGCTGACCGACTTCGGTTCGTGGACATCTGCTCGGGCGCGGGCGGATTGGCTTCCGGGCTGGAGAGTGCGGGCTTCTCGCCGGTGCTTCTGCTCGACAACAAGCTCCAGGCCTGCGAGACGCTCCTGGCCAACAGGCCGCACTGGAGCGTGGTCCGCGAGGATCTGGTCGATTTCCTTCCGGAGGAGCACCCGGAGACCCTCGACGTCGACCTCCTGTCGGCAGGCCTACCGCGGGTGAAGTCCTCGGCCGCGGTGCGGCGTTCGGACAGCGACCAGGAGCTGCGCCTTCTCACCGCCGCTGTCTATCTGGTCCACTCGATCCAACCGCGGGCCCTGCTGCTGGAGAATCTGCCCGCGCTCGTCGAGTCCCCGGCCTACGCCGGCATCCGCGACTTCATCCAGTCCGAACTGACGCATCTCGGCTACGGATTCCGCTGGTTCGTGCTGAACGCGGCCGACTTCGGTGTGCCGCAGGAGCGCAGGCAGGGCATTCTCGTGGCGCTCAAGAAACCATGGCTCGACGCCTTCACCCCGCCCGAGCCCACGGTGGACGCGCATGTCCCGGTCGGTCGGGCCCTGCGGCGGTCGATGCGCGCCCGGGGCTGGCGCGACGCCGACGCCTGGGCGGCCCAGGCGCTGTCCGTGGCACCCACCCTGGTCGGAGGTTCGGACAACCGCGGCGGGGCGGATCTCGGCCCGTCCGGAACGAAGCGGGCCTGGGCGCGGATGGGGGTGAACGCGGGCTCGTTGGCCGACGAGGTGCCGGGGGCGGAGTACCGATGGCCGCGCTCGGCGGACCCCGCACAGATGCTGAAGATCACGGTGGATCAGGCGGCCCTGCTCCAGTCGTTCCCCCCTGAGTGGCACATCACCGGGAAGAAGACAGCCAGGTACCGGCAGATCGGACACGCGACTCCCCCACCGGTCGGAGGGGCGCTCGGAGCCGCCATCGCGACCGCTCTGAACTCCCCCGGTCGCACCTGAGCAAGACACACGCAGCGCCCCGGTGGCGCCGTCTAAACTTCAGGCCCATGAGCCACATCGAGAAGGTAGACTCCCCACCTGCGCATTTCCATATCCTGGACTTGTTCGCGGGACCGGGCGGACTGGATGTGGCAGCAGATGTGCTGGGGTATCAGGTCACCGGCATCGAATGGGATCCCGGGGCCTGCGCCACCCGCAGTGCGGCGGGGATGGACACTTTTCAGGGCGATGTCCGGCAGTACCGCGCGGCTTTCTTCCCTCGTGCCCAGGTACTGACCGGTGGACCCCCTTGCCAGACTTTCACCGTGGCCGGGCACGGGGCGGGCCGTAGAGCGCTGGACAAGGTTCTGGAGTACATCGAGCGTCTGCACGCGGCCGTACGCCCGGAGAACCAGCAGGACTGGCGGCAGATCTTCCGGACCTGGCGAAAGATCTCCGAGGAACTCAGACAGCGGGAGCTCGACGCCAAAGGGATCAAGGCCGAGAAGCGCGAGGTCGAGGAGCTCAGAGCCAAGATCCGCAAGGCCATGAGGAACAGACTGGACCAACTGGGGACCTCGCCGGACGAGGTCAAGAAGTTCGTGAAACAGCTCAAGACCCCGCAGAAGATCGACTCCACGGATCGCGAACTCGGTGATCTGGTCAAGGAGTTCAGCGATCTGAACAACAAGCTCGGCAAGTTGAAGATCCAGCTGGAAGAACTGGGCGACGAGCGCACGGGGTTGGTCCTGCAACCCCTGTGGTGGGTGATCGAGCGGAGCCGGCGCCCGGGATGCACCCCCTACGAGGCAGTCGTCCTGGAGCAGGTGCAGGCGGTCATGCCGGTGTGGGAGAAGTACGCCGAGGTGTTGGCCTCTCTCGGCTACCGGACCCGGACCCAGCTCATGCACACCGAGGCCTTCGGTGTTCCGCAGACCCGACGGCGCGCGGTCCTGATGGCCCGGCTGGATCGGACCGCCTTCCCCGGGGCCGGCACCGGCCGTCTCCCGACGGTGCCCGAGACTCATGAGCTGTACCACCGCAGCAGTTCCTCCGTCCCGCCGTCGAAGACAGGTCAAGCGGACACCCTCCCCTTCAAACAGCCCTGGGTCTCCATGGAGACAGCCCTCAAGAAGGCACGGCAGATCTCACGCAAGGTGGGTGATCGCCCCGCTTTCACCGTCGTCTCCAACTACGGGACAGGCGGCATCCCCGAGGCGCGCGGCCGACGGGACCACGACGTCCCGTCCGCCACGATCACGGGCAAGGTGTCGCGGAACCGGGTGGTCCACAAGGGCACCGACAAGGACCTCGCCGACTTCAACCGCTTCAACAACGCCGAGGCGGGGGTGCTCCAGACGTTCCCCGTGGCGTACCCGTGGCGCGGCAACGACGTGGCGCAGCAGATCGGCAACGCCGTACCGCCCAGACTGGCTCTGCACGTGTTGCGGCAGGTCCTCGAACCCGGGCTGAGCGCCGACGGGGTCGAGGACCGGCTGGATCGGGCCGTCGTGAAACTGGAGAAGTGGAAGCCCGGCAAGCCGGTCGAACTCCGCGAGCACGGTGGATGGGAGGGGCATCCGCTCACGGGCAGATGACCCCTCGTCAGGCCTGCGGCGCACGTCCTCTGACCGGGGCAGTCTCGAAGAGTTCGGCGAAGCAGTCCGTGAGCGCGACCACCGCCCCCTCCGGTACCGGCTCCTCGTCCGGCCCGGCCGGCAGGGAGTGCCGCGGCACCGGGGGCGCGGACTCCGCCTCCGCGATCCACTGCCGGAGAGCCTCGGGATCGCGTGGCTCGTCCGGGGCCAACGCGTCGTAGACGAGGGTCGCGCCGGCGGCGTTGATCGCCGTCATGAGGCCCTCGATCTCCCGGCCGGTGGTGGCGATCCCACGTCCCAGGACACGTACCAGTGCCTGGGCCGTAGGCCGGTGGTCGATCAGATCCCGGCGCAGCGCGTTGTGGATCAGGTCCTGGTTGGCGCAGGCCGCAACCACGGGAGAGTAGTCCTTGCCGTTGCGGAACATCTCCGCCGCCCACCACAGGCGCGAGAAGCACTGTCGGTCGAGCGGCCCCCGGAACCGGGCCGGGTTGATGCGCGGCTCGGGCCGGCCCGGCGCGGGCACCGGGGGGTGCCGCCAGGCCACGTAGTCCGGGGCGACGCCCAGCGCGAGGTGGGTCCAGAGCCTTCGGTCCGCGGCCTCCCGCCGGGTGATGCGGAGCGTCGCGTGCAGCCGGGGCGCCAACCAGCCGTCGGCTCGGGTCCTGTTGTCCCTGAACTCGTGCATCGCGTCCTCCACCAGTTCCCTGAGGGGATCGACCTCCCACCGAGGGTCGTCGGCCGACAACGGTTCGACGGTCCTGGCGAGATCGACACCTGCATGTCCCTGGACCCCCTTGAGCAGATCCTCGGTGAGGAAGGGGTCTGCCGCCGTCGCGGACAACAGGCCGAGTCGCCGCGGAAGTCGGTACGGCTTCTCGATCATGCGCTGTCCTCTCTATTCATCTGCTGCAACCCGCGCAGGGCGTTGGCGAGCGCCTTGCCCGCCCCGGCACGCCGTACGGCGGCATAGTGGATGCGGGTCTGGAGCTCCACCCATCCCGCGTCTCCGGTACGTCGCCGATGCACCTGTCGGAGCGCCTCCTCGACGTGGACACCCGGCACCACGTCGGGAAGCATCTCCCGCAGCACTTCGCCCTGCCAGTCGGTGGGGAAGACCGGTGAGCCGTCGGGTTCGACCTCCAGGTCGCCGACGGAGCTGTGGAACACCGCGGTCCACACATCGGTGGCCATCTGGGAGACCAACATCTCGTGGACCTTGCTCTCGATGCCCCCGCTGTCACCGCCCAGCAGGTCCGAGAAGCCCTCGATGTCGGTGTTGACCAGGACGGTCGGTACACGGCCCGAGGCGTCCACGATCCAGGGCGCGTCGGCGTAGGAGTGCAGCCACTCCCGCGCGCTCTTGGAGAAACCCATCTGCTTGACGTCGAGCCGCAGACCGCCCAGCGGCTCCTCCGCGACCACGTCGACGGTCCACTCGTCCCCGGTCTCGGCGATCGCCCGACCGACCACGTCGTCGACCGTGGCGACCGCTTGGACCGCGAGGCCGGCACGGCCCACGTGATCGTCACGGAGCACCTCGATGTCGCCGGACCACTCCTTGCTCCCGGGGGCGTCCTGCCGAAGATCGACGGCGGTACGCACATTGGTCTCACCGTCGGTGAGCACCGCCAGGACACGCAGTCCGCTCCACGGTGCGTCAGGAGCATTGGCGCCGGGCGGCAGCGTGGCGGACAGACCGATCCTGGCGGAGACCCAGTCGTCGCGCTGCGCCACGCCCAGGGCGACGGTCCGCTGCGGGGTCGAGTAGGCCGAGGTGTCCAGGCGGTCCCTGGAGCCGTCGACGAGCTTCAGGGACACCGAGGTCACGCGAAGGGCGATCGGCCGGTTGAGCCGCTTGTACGGATAGAACTTCACGTCGTCACTCCCCCGTACCGGCACGCAGTTCGACAACGAGCCGGGTGAGCGCGGCCCGCACCGGATGACCGGTGACATCGGTCGAGCCCCGGAAGACCGCCCGCCGGGCGTTCGGCGTGAAGCGGAGCACACCACCCTCGACCTCGCAGCCGTCCACGGCGACAAGTTCCGCCCAGTCGAGTCTGGGACGGCTGCCCGACCGCACGTCGAGCAGGACCACCGGCGTCATGGCAGGCAGTTCGTCACCGCGGGGCAGTTTCACCTCGGCGACGATCTGCCACTCCCCGCCCTCGCCGATCCGGGCGTCGAGCCCGTCCAGTTCCGGCAGGACCTGCCCGGAGCCGCGTGTCGGCGCGGCCCTCCGCGCGACGGTGAGCGCCTTCCGCAGCTTCGCGCTCCCCGCCTGGCCGTCGGAGCGCTTCGGACGGACGACCAGTTCCTTCACGGCCGCGTTGACCTCGGTGGTCAACCTGGCGATGCGGTGGTGCGCGGTGTGCGACCAACGGAGGGTCAACTCCTCGGTCTGGCCCCAGCGGTCGTGCTCGGGCGGCTCGGCCGCGCGCAGGAACTCCTCCGCCTCTTCCGCGAAGGGAACCGATTCCCCGGCGGCCTGCCCCACCAGGAGCACGGCCTGAAAGGCGTTGACACCCAGCGGCAGGCCGGCGACGCCGGACTTCTTGATGGTCATCCGATTGCCGCGCAGCGAGTGGACCTGGTTCGGGACGCCGTCCGCGTCCTCGGCCTCCGTGACCAGAAGGACCGCCGGGTGGGTCCCGAGCGTGCCGCGGCGCTCGCCGGAGAGCGGCAGCCGGAGCGGAACCGTGCGGAGGGCGACCTGACCGGCCTCGGTGAGTCGGTCCACGGTCGCCCCGTCGTAGAAGGCGCGCAGCGCCCGGGTACGGGCGGGTTGGGTGTTGGTGGGGTCGACCTTCTGCTCCTCCATGACGACCTTGCCGTTGCGCAGTGCGCGAACCGAGGTCTCCAAAAGGGGAAGTCGGTTTCCGCCACCGGTCATCGCCGCCCAGAAGTCCCGCTCCAGCGCCTGGACCAACCGTCGGTGCATGGCTCCGATGTCACGGGTGCCGTCGTCGTCCGCGTCCTCGTCGTCGGTTCCGGGACCGGCCTGGTCGAGGCTCGCCAGATCATGGGCGCCGACGATGAGGAAGGAGGTACCCGGTTCACCGCTGTCGCGGGTGAGGTGAAGGCGTTCGACCGTCTCCTCGTCGGCCCACCAGGAGCGGGCGACCTCGGCTCCCTGGGTGTCGGGGTCGGGGCGCCCGAGCCATGCGGGGCCGGCGTACTCCCGGCCGTCGACGGAACGCCACGGCAGCTCCAGTCGTCCGATGACACGGCGTTCGGTGCGGCCCTCGTGAGGAACAGAGAGGGTGGAGTTGATCAGCACCATGCCGAGGGCGCTGGTCGCCCAGAGCGTCGCCTTGCCCAGACCGTAGGAGCCGCCCGCACTCCGTCCCGACTTGAGACTCTCCAGTTGACGTCGGACGACGGCCGCGAACTTGCCGTCTTCGTAGTCGTCGCCGGTGAGACCGGAGGCGTTGTAGTCGTCGATCCGCAGCAGGACCAGGCGCCCCTTCTCGAACATGTCACGAACGCCGGCATCCACGACACGTCCGACCTTCTGGTGGGACGCCGCCTGCGACACCGCCAGATAATGGGGGTGCAGCTCGTCCCAGAGGATCGCCTGACGGAAAGCGTCCAGCGCCTCGCCGGTGAGTTCATGGAGGGTGTAGCGCACGCGCACCGGACGGTCGTTCTCGGTGAGCCGCTCGTCGAGGCTGTTCTGACAGGTCTCGCGGGCGAGCACCTGGACGTCCGCGTCGAAGGCGAAGGCCGCCGCGTTGCCGCCGTCGCGTCCGCCGTCGGAGTAGCCGGGTCGGTGGTACCAGGTGACGGGGAGACCGACCTGGGTGTCGGTGGTACGCATGTGGACCGTACCGACATCTGTCCCGAGCGCCTTGGCGATCTCCGCCATCACGGTCGGACGAGGTACCGACCTCTTGGTGATCCAGGCCGAGACCGCGGCCCGGGTCAACCCCAGCTCCTCGGCCAGCTCCGCCTGGGTCCTGCCCGTCAGCTTGAGTTGGCGGGCCAGCCAGGGCCCGAACTCCTCACCGGTCTCCACGTAGACCCACCCGATCCTCCGTTGCGCCTGCGGACACGGACAGGCTAATTTGACATGGGGCCCGACGTCAATTGTTGCTTGACGAAAGCCTCGCCCAACCTTCCTGATCATCGACTGCCCGAGATGTCCCCTTTGGGGCGCTTCGTGGAGTTTGAAGACATTTACACCGCGGTTCGGAATCTGGAATTCCGATTCCGTCCACCGAAGCACTTGAACAGGGTGGCGCGGGCCCCGGGATTTGCCCTACGGTTCCTGTTGATGGATCTGCCATCTCGCCCGGAACTCGCCACAAGAGATTCCGACGCGGCTGGCGACAGCCATGCCTTTTACACACTCCAGAGTCGAAAGAAACCGGGGGAAGCACACCATGGAAGAGCCTTCCGAGGACGACGAGGAGTCGTCGTCCTACCCGCCTCCGCACTCGCAGCGCGAGCTGGGTGCCGTGCTCCTGGAGCTGGCGGCGGCGCCCACCGTCGCGGACAGGAAGCGCATCTTCGACAAGACCGGAATGACGGTCGAGGAATTCGGCGAGCACTTCGGTCCCTACGGGTTCGGACTCGCCGACTTTACCGACTGATGGCCTTGACCGGGTCCCGTGCTCTCCCTCACCGTCTCTTTCGACTTCAGGAGTCGAGAAACAATGTCAGTCGCCACGTCATCGGTCGTTCGTACCGTTCTCGAACAGTCTTCCCGTGTATTGCAGACCTACGAGGTCGACCCCGGCCTCATTCCGGAACACGCCAACAGTGAGCGGCGGATCACCCAGGGTGGCTACGGTGATCGTCAGCTCTTCGAGCTCGTGCAGAACGCGGCCGACGAGATCGCCGACGAGCCGGGGGGCTCCACCCAGGTCGTCCTGACCGACACGCATCTCTACTGCGCCAACGAGGGCGCCCCGGTGACCCCCGAGGGCGCCGAGACCATTCTCCGCATGAGCATGTCGCGCAAGCGCGGTGGCCAGATCGGTCGCTTCGGCGTGGGCGTGAAGTCGGTCCTGGTCGTCACCGACACCCCGCAGTTCTTCAGCAGTACGGGGTGTTTCGGGTTCGACCGCGAGTGGGCGTACGAGCGGATCCGGTCGGTTTCCGGTGTGGAGGAGCACCTGGGCGCCGGCTTCGAAGCGCCGGTGCTCCGCATGGCACGCCCCCTCGACATGGCCGGCGAGCGCGCCCAGGACCCCGTCCTCGACGAACTCCTCGGTTGGGCCACCACAGTCGTCCGCCTGCCGTTGCTCCCCGGCGCCCCCGACAAGTTGGCCCAGGACATGCACGGCGGACGGACGACCGCCGGCTCCGCCCGTGAGGAGTTCCCGCTCGGCTTCCAGCTCTTCTCCCCTCATGTGGCGAGGGTCGTCCTGGAGGACCGCCGGCCGCGCCCGCTCGCCCGCCGTGTGCTGACCACCGAGCAGACCGATGACCTGCACACGGTGGTCGAGGAGCGGACGGGGAAGCCCACCACCACCGGCCGCTGGCGGGTCTTCACCGCCGCGCACGAGCCCGGCCCGGCGGCGCGGGCCGACGCCGGCGAGCTGCACGACCGTCTTTCACTCGCCCTCTCCTGGGCGGTGCCGGCACTGGAGAAGGACCCGGAGAGCGGCCTGTACCTCAGCCAGAAGGCGCGTGGTCGGGGCCGCTTCTGGTCCTTCTTCCCGACCAAGTACGAGATGTCCCTGAGCGGCATCCTCAACGGAGCCTGGAAGACGAACGAGGACCGACAGAACCTGCTCGACTCCTCGCCTTTCAACCAGGAGATGATCCGGGTGTCGGCGGCACTGGTGGTCGACTCCCTCCCCGGGCTGGCTCCCGTCGAGGACCCCGCCGCGTACCTCCCCCTGCTGCCCGGCCGTGTGAAGGAGTCGATCAGTTGGGCCGACGAGTTCCTGACGCGGGAGATCTGGGCGCGAACGGCGGTCCGTCCTTCGCTGCCGGACCAGGAAGGGGTGTTGCGCGTTCCGACCGAACTGCGGGTCCACCCGCGTCTCGACAAGGACCTCAAGCGCCTCTCCAACTGGCTGCGGATGTGGCACGAGTGCCCCGGTCGTCCCACGGACTGGCTGCACCCCGGCGTCGAGGCGGACGCACTGCGGTCCGGGAAGGTCGAGCACATCCTGGGCGCGGCCGGACACGGGCGGACCGAGGTCCGTGAGTGGCTGGAGGCACTCGTCGCGTGCGGCACCGCCGAGGCGTCGGCGGTGGCGATCCGCATCCTCGCGGACATGGTCGAGATCGGTTCCCCTTACGCCCAGGAAGCCCGCAAGGCACACATCGTGCTCACCGAGGAGCACGGCCTCGTCGCCCCCGTGCCCGGCCGGGTGTTCCGCCGGGCCGACGAGGGTGGACTGCGCGAGTCCCTGGTGTACGTCGTCGGGGAGATCGCCCATGATCCGTCGCTGACCCACGCGCTCAATGTCCTCGGCATCCGTGAGGCGGATGTCGAGGGCCGGTTCATCAGCGTCCTCGACCAGGGCTTCGACGGCTATGGGGACGCCCAGTGGGAGCGGTTCTGGGAGCTGTTCCGCCAGGCAGGTGGGCGTCGACTGGCGCACAAGGTGCTGGAGCGGGTGGCCGATCCGCGCGAGACACTGCGCGTGCGAACCATGGACGGAAGGTTCCGGCCGGTGCGCGACTGCATGCTGCCGGGCGCGGTGGTCGACGCGCGACGGGACCCGGGCATCGCCGTCGACAAGGCGTTCCACTCGGACGACTTCTCGTTCTTCGCGGAGATCGGCCTGCGGGAGCGGCCCTCGACGGCGGTACGGCCGGAGGGCGAGGCCTGGTTCGAGGAGTACCGGCAAGCGGTCCACTCCGCCTATCTGCGCGGGTTGGACGAGCGCGCGCCCCGGCCTTCCCTCACCAGGATGAAGGTGGAGGGCTCCGCGATCGGCGGCCCGCTGCATCTGTTCCCGTCACTGTCCGAGGAGTCCCGCGCCGCCTTCCTCAAGGCGCTGCCGGACGACGCCGTGGTGGACAACTGGACGCGTCAGATCGGTACGCAGACGAGCACCCGGCAGGCCGTGGAGTCGCCGATCCGTTGGATGCTCAGAAGGTACGGGCGCGTCGCCACCTCCCAGGGGATCAAGCCGCTGAGGGAAGCCGTCGGGCCGCAACTGGCCGCCTACCGCGACGTGTTGCCGGTCGCCGACATCTCCCCGGAGAAGGCCCGCAAGCTGCGGCTGCCGATCACGGTCGACGAGGTCCCGGCCGACCGTTGGAACACGCTCCTCTCGGAGGTGTCCCGGAGCGAGGACGACACCTTCGTCGGCGCCACCTACGTGATGCTGACCCGGTTCGGCGCGGACTTCCCCGAGGACTCCCTGACCCGCTGCCGGATCGGCGACACCTGGGGCACCCGTGCCGACGACGAGATCACCGTCGCGGTCGGCGCCGCCGAGTACCGGGCGCTGCGTGCCGAGCAGCTTCCCGCACTGCTCGTGGCGAGGCCCCAGGACGCCGAGCTGATGGTCGACAAGTGGGGCATGCTCCGCTACGCGGACGTGATCAGCAGAGAGACCCGGGAAGTCCCGGACGGCGATCCGGTGCCTCTGCTGGAGCTGTACCCCGCGCTGCGCCAGCGGCTGAACAGCACCGCCCGGAACAGCCTCGTGCAGCGATGCACCGAGCTGGAGGAGGTGACCCGTACGCCGAACGGCACGCAGCCCACCCCTCTGGACGCGGTGCGCCAGGGCAGCACGGTCAAGGTCCGCGTCCCGCTCGACGCCGAGCCCATGCTGCGGTTGATCGACCGCGAGCTGGAACTCGGGCTCGGTGCGGACGGCTGCCGGGCGGTACTGGAGCACCAGGAGCGCATCGCCCGGGACAGCCGGACGAAGGCGGCGCTCAAGGCCGTACGCGACGCCGAGGACGTGGTCACCAAGATCGAGCTGCTGATCGGCGCGGAGTCCCTGCGGTCCGGGCTGCCCGAAGGGTTGATGGAGGCCGAGCTGGAGGAGACCGACGGTGCGGAGGCGTCCGGGCACCGGATCGCGCAGATGGCCTTCAACGCACACGGCGACGGAGTGCTCCAGCAGCACGCCCGGGACATCCAGGCCACGTTCCCCAACGCGCCGGTCGCCTACGGCGGTTCATCGGCCGCCGTCGCCTTCGTGTCGGAGCTGCGGCTGCCCGTTTCCTTCGCCGGTTCCCGGACTCCGTCCCCGCCCGCCTTCGAGACCGTGGACGGCCCTCGGGACTTCCCCCGGCTGCACGCCTACCAGGAGGATCTGGTCCGCAACGTCACCACTCTGCTCGACCGGCTGGCCCCGCAGCGCGGCATGCTGTCATTGCCCACCGGCGCCGGGAAGACCCGGGTCACCGCCGAGGCCGTGATCCGTTGGGTGAAGCGGGTGGGTGATCTGGAGGGCCCGCTTCTGTGGATCGCGCAGACCGAGGAGTTGTGCGAACAGGCCGTGCAGAGCTGGAAGTTCGTGTGGAGCAAGGTGGGCGCGGAACGGCCGCTCACCATCAGCCGGTTGTGGGGCAGCAACGAGGTGGGTGACGTCGTCGACCACCCGCACCTCGTCGTCGCCACGGATGCCAAGCTGGAGCGCTGCCTGGACACCGACTCGTACGCGTGGCTGCGTGCGGCGGTACTCGTGATCGTGGACGAGGCGCACACCGCCGTCTCGAAGCGGTACACCGGGATTCTCGGGCAGTTGGGCCTCACCCAGTACACGACCGAGCGGCATCTGCTCGGTCTCACCGCCACTCCGTTCCGCAACACCAACGAGGAGGAGACCAGCCGTCTGGTCAGCCGCTTCGGCAACCGGCGGCTCGACGAGGGCGTCTTCCCGTCCGGAGACCCGTACCGGGATCTCCAGGAATGGGGGATGCTCGCGCAGGTCGAGCACCGCACGCTGGAAGGCGGTCGGATCGAGCTGACCCGGGACGAGAAGGCGCAGGCCGACCGGATGGCGACGCTCTCCCGAGCCGCCGAGCAGCGTCTCGCCGACGACCACGCGCGCAGCCGGCGCATCGTCGACGAGGTGGCGTCCCTCCCGGAGAACTCGCCGACCCTGCTCTTCGCCACCTCGGTGGATCATGCCAAGTACCTCGCGGCCAGGCTGAACGACCGGGGTGTCACGGCCGCCGCCGTGGACTCGACCACCAGCGCCCAGGACCGCCGCCGACGGATCGAGGACTTCCGTTCGGGACGTATCCAGGTGCTCACCAACTACGGTGTCCTCACCCAGGGCTTCGACGCCCCCGCCACCAGGGTCGTGGTGGTGGCCCGCCCGGTCTACAGCACCAACGTCTACCAGCAGATGATCGGTCGTGGCCTGCGCGGTCCCGGGAACGGCGGCAAGGACACCTGCCTGATCCTGAACGTCAGCGACAACATCGCGAACTTCGACACCCGGCTCGCCTTCACCCAGTTCGAGCATCTCTGGAGCCGGACGTGACCGACGCCTACCTCGACAGCCCCTCGCTCACCGACGAGCAGCGGGCCGTGGTCGAGCAGCCCTGGGACGCACGCGTCCTGGTCACCGCCGGGGCCGGGGCCGGAAAGACGCACACACTGGTGCGCCGGCTCGACGCGCTGTGCGGTCACGAGGACCCCGACCAGGCGTTGGAGGCCGCCGAGATCCTGGTGCTCACCTTCTCCCGGGCCGCCGCCCGCGAGCTGCGCGAACGCATCGCCCGACACGGCGAACGGGCCCGCCGGGTGCGCGCCCAGACCTTCGACGCCTGGGCGTACGGGGTGCTCCTCCAGGCTTATCCGGACGAGGAGTGGGCCGGGGTCGGTTTCGACGAGCGGATCGGCGCCGCGACCCGGGCGATCGAGAACGGGGCGCTGGAGGCCGGCGATGCCGTCCCGCCCGCGCATGTCGTGATCGACGAGGTGCAGGACCTGTTGGGCAGACGCCGAGAGCTGGTGGAGGCCCTTCTCGACCGGTACCAGGAGAGCTGCGGCTTCACCGTTGTCGGCGACGCCGCCCAGTCCGTCTACGGCTTCCAGATCGAGGACCCGACCGAACGCGCCGCCGAGACCGGTCGGTTCTTCGACTGGTTGCGCTGCTCGTACCCCGACGATCTCGTGGAACTGCACCTCACGCGGAACTTCCGGGCCGTCACCCCCGAGGCCCGGATCGCGCTGGCCCACGGCCCCCTGCTCCAGCAGATCACCGACGCGGACGAGGCGGCGACGTACTACGAGGAACTGCGTGACCTGCTGATGGCTCCGGCCAACGGGATGGGTGAGCTCACCGATCCGTTCGTCCTGGCCGGGTTGCGGAGCCTCTCCGACACCTGCGCGATCCTCACCCGCGACAACCGCCAGGCCCTGGTGATCTCCGGACTGCTCCACGAGCACGGTGTCGAGCACCGGCTGCGGCGCCCCCTCGAAGAGCGGCCGGTGCCGTACTGGGTGGCGGAGTTGTTGCGCCGCACCGAGGCGACCGGCCTCACCGAGGACCGGTTCCGGTCCCTGCTCGCGAGGATCCCGCTGCCGTACGAACCCAATGCGAGCGCCCTGTGGACGGTACTGCGTCGGGTCGCACGCGGGCCCGGGGGCGCCGTGCTCGATCTGGAGCGGCTGCGCCGCTCGGTCGCCGACGGCAGGTTCCCCGACGAGGCGGCCGACCCGGAGACCACGCGGATCGTCGTCTCCACGGTGCACCGCGCCAAGGGCCTGGAGTTCGACCGGGTGATCGTCCTGACCCCACCGACCGTCGCCGAACTGTACGGACAGCACAAGGAAGAGTCGGACCTCCCGGCCGAGGCCCGCGCCCTCTACGTGGCGATGACACGCGCCCGCCAGGACCTGTACCACATGGACTCTCCCGAACTGCCGATCGTCAAGAGGGCAGGCGGCAGGCGGAACGGCCGTCGGTACGTCGGAGGGTGGCGGCCGTACGACAGGTTCGGGATCGTCGCCGAGGCGGGTGACGTCGACCGGGACAGTCCGCCCGGTCACGCGACCGCCGCCGTGGCCACCCAGACGTATCTCCTGGATCAGGTCGGTCCCGGGGCCGACCTGGTGCTGCGCAGGCGCCACGACCTGCCGATGGGCGAGTTCCAGAGTCCGCCGTACGCCCTGGTGCACGAGGGGCGGGAGGTCGGTGAGGCGTCGGAACGGTTCCGCGAAGAGCTGTTCCAGGTGCAGAAGGTGAACCGGACCTGGGATCCGTGGTGGCCCGACGAGATCCACGGCATCCGGGTCGACACCCTGGAGACCGTGACGGGCAGCAGTGCCGCCGGCGCCAACGCCGGACTCGGGGACCGAGGCGTGTGGATCGTCCCCCGGATCACCGGCATCGGAACGTACCGACGGGCCGAGAACAACGAGGAGCAGAGCGCATGACAGACGGAGCGGGTCAGCACTCCGAGCACTATCGGGTCCGGGACGACGAGTTGTTGGTGGGGCTCCGCCGTGAGCTCCTCGGTCCCGCTCCGGACGCGGCGGCGGACGACCGGGACGAAGTCCTCACCCAGGACGCACCGATCGATCGCTATCTCACCGGCGTCCTCTACCCGCGGTCGGCGAACGCGACGGCGGAGCAGCGGATCCGTGAGGACGAGGCCGAACAGGACGGCCTCGACATCGCCCCGCTGCGCACCGGTGACAGCGTCGAGGAGTCCGGTACCGCGCAGGAGGTGGGTGCTGCGGGGTCCCGTCGCCCCTCGTCGATGGGCCTCACCTTCGCGGTCGCCCCGGCCATAGGCGAGGCGATCGTGGTCTCGGCGCGCGCGGCCGTCTACCAGCCCACCGATGAGGAGGGCCGGCCGATCCCGGCCCGCCGTGCCGAGGCTCGCACCACCTCCGACCAGCGGGAGCGGTGGCGGCGCAAGGAGCTCTCCCTGCCGGACACCACGATCGACGTGACCAGGCCCGATCCGGACAGGAGGGTCGACCTCGGCACCGGGGCCGAGCTGCGCGTCAACGTACGACGCCCCGACCGCGGCACCGGTACGGTCACGATCACGATCACGCTGGTCAACACCCACGAGGTCGACGAGCGAGAGCTGCAGGACGCGTCCGCGCTGTTCCAGTGCGGACTCACGGTTCGCGCGACCAACGGCTCCACCGCGTTCGTGGAACGCCCCGCACCGGCCGCCGCGCACGATCCCGAGGTCGCCACCAGCCGGCTGCTGCACCGCCACGCCCCTACCTTCGCCGTCGGTCACGGCTGCGCCGCCGAATGGGACTGGACGCCGCCGCCGATCGGCATGACGGACACCGTCCTGGCCGCGGTCACCCAGGTGCGGAGCGAGTTCGTGCCCACCGTCGAGGTGCTGCTCACCGACTCCAACCCGGAGATCGACAGCTCCGCCCTGTCCATGATCGGCCTTGCGGAGCGCTCCGACGCAGAGGTCCTGGCCGCCCTGGCCGCACTCGCCGACGGCTATGAACGCTGGATCGAGCGCAAGGAGACCGAGGCGGGCGCGCTGGCGGGCGACCCGTACGAGAGGCCCGCGCTGGGTCAGGTGGCGGCCTGCCGTGAGGCGCTCGGCCGTGTACGCGAGGGCATCGACCTGCTGGGAGCGAAGCCAGATCTGATGCGGGCGTTCCGGTTCGCCAATCGCGCCATGGCCGACCAGCGCGCCCGCAGCGACTGGGTGAAGGACGGTCGAAGCGGTCGCCCCGACCTGGCAAAGGGTCGTTGGCGCCCCTTCCAGATCGCGTTCCTGTTGCTCTGCCTGGCAGGCATCGACGACCCCGAGCACCGTGATCGCGGCATCTCCGACCTGCTGTGGTTCCCCACCGGCGGTGGCAAGACCGAGGCGTACCTCGGCCTGATCGCCCTCACCTCCTTCCTCCGACGCATCCGCAAGGGCTCGGCCGGCGGTGGCGTCACTGTGCTCATGCGCTACACCCTGAGGCTCCTCACGCTCCAGCAGTTCGAGCGTGCGGCGATCCTGCTCTGCGCCATGGAGTGCATGCGTCGAGGCACGCCCGAGTTGGGCCACGAGGAGTTCTCCATCGGCATGTGGGTGGGCCGTTCGGCCACGCCCAACACCCTGGAGGAGGCCGAGAACAAGCTCGCCGAACTCCACGGGAATCTCGACAGACGCCTCGCCACCGAGAACCCCGTCCAGTTGCACGCCTGCCCCTGGTGCGGAACCCGCCTCGACGCACGCGCCTATGAGGTCGACAAGGACGCCGTACGGATGCGCGTCCGTTGCCCCGGTACCGGTTGCGACTTCGCGGACGGTCTGCCGGTCCACCTGGTGGACGAGACGGTGTACGACGCCCGGCCGACGCTGGTGATCGCCACCGTCGACAAGTTCGCGTCGATGCCTTGGCGCCCGGCCACCGCCGCGCTCTTCAACCGTGACGACCCGCACGACCGTACTCCGCCCCCGGAACTGATCGTCCAGGACGAACTCCACCTGATCTCGGGCCCGTTGGGCACACTCACCGGGCTCTACGAGACCGCCGTGGACGCGCTCGCCGACCGCCCCAAGGTGATCGCCTCCACGGCGACCATCCGTCGCGCCGCCGACCAGGGCCGCCGGCTCTTCGCCCGCGAGGTGCGCCAGTTCCCGCCCGCCGGTCTGGACTCCCGCGATTCCTGGTTCGCCGTGGAGACCCCACGCGAGGAGAAGGCGAGCCGCCGCTACGTCGGCCTCCTGACCCCCGGCACCAGCCAGTCCACCCTCCTGATCCGTACCTACGCCACCCTGCTGCACCGGGCCGGGCAGGCACGGACCACGGACGAGGTGCGCGACGCGTACTGGAGCCTCGTCGGTTACTTCAACAGCCTCCGGCTGCTGTCCGCCGCCGAACTCCAGGTCCACGACGACGTGGTGGCCTACCTCGAACTGCTCGCCGAGCGTGAGGGAGTGGCGGTGCGCTCCATCGCCAACTACTCGGAGCTGACGAGCCGGATCGACGCCAGCGAGATCCCCGCCCGTCTCAAGGGCATCGAGAAGAAGCTCCCCGACGAGGACACCGTGGACGTCCTCCTCGCCACCAACATGATCGCGGTGGGCGTCGACGTGGACCGACTCGGCCTCATGGCCGTGATGGGTCAGCCGCAGACCACCGCCGAGTACATCCAGGCCACCAGCCGTGTCGGCCGTGCCCGTCCCGGACTGGTCGCCGTCATGCTCAACGCGACCCGTTCCAGGGACCGCTCCCACTACGAGAACTTCCTGCACTTCCATTCCGCCCTCTACCGCGAGGTCGAATCCACCTCCGTCACTCCGTTCTCCGCCAGGGCCCGTGAGCGAGGCCTGCACGCGGTGATCGTGGCCCTGGCCCGCATCCTCATCCCGGCTGCCCGCCCCAACGAGGCGGCGGGCCGGGTCGACTCCTACGAACACCTTCTCCGCGAGGACATCAGACCCGTTCTCCTGGAGCGTGTCCGTGCCGTCACGGACGAAGAGGCCGACGCGGTGGCCCGTGCCTTCGACGAGTTCGTCGAGTGGTGGTGCGACGAGGCCGACACACACGGCGGCCTGCTCTTCGAGCCCCGCAGGGGAAGTCGTACCCCCTCGCTCCTGAAGTCGTACGACGACGAGTCCGAGGACGCCGAGGCCTGGCGCACCCTGTGGAGCCTGCGCGACGTCGACGCCGAGTCCGCCCTGTTCATGGAGGCATCCCGATGACCCCGCCCCCCGCGCGCCGCCGCCGGGCCGGCGCGGACCGCTCCGCACCCGCCCGCAACCTGCTCCGCCGCGGTTCGGTCCGTCGCGCCCAGGCGATCACCACGTACGGTGTCGGCTCGCTCGTGGCCGTCGACCAGGAGTCCTTCATCGTCTCCGGCCTCGACGGGGCGGACGAACACTGGAGCCTCGACGAGTCCCCCCGGATCCACGAGCGGCGCCTCGCCCGTCTCCTGGGCGTCCAGCACTTCCGACTGCCGCCCGCGTCGGACGACTCGAGCAGGGACGGCCTCCGGGTCCGCCGGTTCCCCCTCATGCATTCCTGCCCCGAGTGCGACGACCTGCGCCGGCACCGTGACTTCAATCCGCCGCCCGGTCGGAGCATCTGCGGCACATGTGAAGTCGACCTCGTCCCCTCCCGTTTCGTGATCGCCTGCGAGGCGGGGCACCTCGACGAGTTCCCCTACTGGCACTGGGTCCATCGCGCCGCCGGTCGCGGCACCACGGCCGCCGGGCAGTGCGGCGGAACCCTCAAGCTGCGCTCCACCGGCCGGAGTTCCTCGCTCCGCTCGATCCTCGTCTCCTGCACGTGCGGAGTACCCGAGGTCTCGATGGAGGGCTCCTTCCGCAAGCGTGCCCTCAAGGATCTGGGACTCCGCTGCCGTGGCACCCGTCCCTGGCTCGGCACGTCCGTTCCCGCCCATACCTGTTCTCTGACCCCGCGCACCCTCCAGCGCGGTTCCTCGACCGTGTGGCAGCCCGTGTTGAAGTCGGCTCTCTCCATCCCGCCGTGGAGCGACGGCCGCGCCGATCCGCTGGCCGAGCACTGGGACAGACTGCGTCGGCTCAACAGCCGCGAGGAAGTGGAGATGATCCTCAACTACGTGTTCGAGGGCGGGAGTCCGGTCCCGATCGACGAGGTGATGGCGCTCCTCGACGCGGAACGGGAGGAGGACCCGAACGGAGAGGACACTCCCACCTTCGACCACCGCTACAGCGCTCTGCGCAACAAGGAGTACGAGCGCCTCCGCTCGGGAAACGACGAGCGCGAGCATTCCCGCAACGAACAGTTCATCTGCGAGACCCCGCTCGGCGACTCGACCGCGCTCCACCCGCTCGGTGTCACGGGCCCGATGCTCGTCAAGAAACTCCGCGAGGTGCGCGCGCTCAAGGCGTTCACCCGCCTCACCGACCCCGACTCCACGACCGAGTCCAACGAGGTCCCGCTCTCCGACTCCGACATGCGGTGGCTCCCCGCCATGGAGGTGCACGGCGAGGGAGTGTTCCTGCGCCTGGACGAGGACCGCCTCGGCTCATGGGAGAAGGCTCCTGCCGTGGCAGCCCGGGTCGAGAGGATGCGCGGCGCCCACCAGAGGACCTTGGACCAACGCGCCGCGGATGCGAGCCGCGTCGCCCCCTCCCCCGCCACTCCCCGCATGGTGCTGCTGCACACCCTGGCCCATGTCCTCATCAACGAGTGGAGCCTGGAGGCCGGCTATCCGGCCGCCGCCCTGCGGGAGCGCCTGTACGCCACCGACGACATGGCGGGGATCCTCGTCTACACCGCGACGAGCGACTCAGCGGGCAGCCTCGGTGGACTCGTCGCCCAGGGCGAACCGGACAGCCTCGCCCGAACCCTCCACTCGGCCGTGCGCCGCGCCTCGTGGTGTTCCTCCGACCCGCTCTGCGTCGAGTCCGAGGCGTCCGGCACCGGCGGCACCAACCTCGCCGCCTGCCACGCCTGTGTGATGCTCCCCGAGACGAGCTGCGAGCACAACAACATCCTGCTGGACCGTGCGCTGCTCGTCGGGACCCCGGAAGATCCTCACCTGGGCTTCTTCGCGGACGTACTGGAACAGTGACACCCGGCCGACCGCGGAGTCACCGGGTCGGGAACGGGGCCGCAGTCGCCGCTCCGTTCCCGGTCCCCGACTCTGCTCACGGCTCGTGCCGCGAGCTTCCGTCGCCTCGAAGCGGTGACCCCCGCGCTCAGGCGTGCCGCCCCCACTGCCCCCGGTGAACAACATCCCCCACGCCCCGCCGCCGCTCCGCGACCCGCCCGCTCTGCTCGGGAACGTCCTCCGCCCGGTACCCCACCGTGATCCCGCCGATCGGGTCGTACTCGTCCGGAATCCCGAACTCCGCCCGGAACGGCTCCAGATGCTCCGGCATGATGCCGAAGAAGCACGCGCCGAGCCCCTCGTCGACCGCGGTCAGGAGCATCAGCAGGGAGGCCATTCCTGTGTCGATGTACCAGTACGGGGCGGGCCAGCGGGCCTCGGCTCGGTCCTCCCAGCCCTTGTCGGGTTCGGCGTAGCGCGCCAGGTAGGCAGCTTTGTGGGCCAGGGGCACCACGACCAGCGGGGCGTCCTGCATGGTCGGGGTGTTCTCGACCCGGGTGGGGACGAACGGCCAGAAGCGGGCGCGGTCGGCCGGGTCGGTCAGGGCGAGAAACGCCCAGCCCTGGGAGAAGCCGGCCGAGGGGGCTCGTAGCGCGGAGGCGAGGATGCGTTCGATCACCTCCGGGGTCAGCGGCTTGTCGGAGTAGTGACGGATCATGCGTCGCCGGCGGACCACCTCGGAGAATTCCATGCTGGCAGATCTTGCCATGAACTCCCGCCGCGGCTCGTGGTGTTGGGGCGCCTCTCAGCCGTGGACGACGTGCGATGCGCAGTGGAATCCGAGAACGTCGGCCACTTCATATCGCCCGTTTCCGGGTGAAGGTCAGAGCTCCGGAGCCGGCAACGTCAGCCGAAGCACCGCCGCGACCGCCAGCCCCGCCGGAGCTGCGTACCACCACCTGCGGACCCATTCCCCCCTGACGAACACCCAACTCAGCCCCGCTGTAACGGCCGTGAGCGCCAGGGCGGAGCCGGCCGCGAAGTTCGAGTGGGCGACCGTCTCCCTGTCCCAGGGGCCCGCGGGGTCAGCCGTGTGTGCCAGGAGTGCCAGGTATGCCGTCACCAGGTGGCCCAGGGCTGGTCACCGCAGGGCCTCCTTGGCATCGTCCAGTTTGCGGTCGAGGCCGCGACCGTAAGCCTGGGCGGCGGGGTCCCGTCGGCGGGGTCGGGTCGTCTGGTCCGGCAGGGCATCACCGACGCCGGTGAACCGGCCTTCACCGCAAGGAATTCGATGCCCTCAGCGGTACGGCGAGCCTGGTCGATACCAACTCCCAAGCCCCACTGGTCCGTTACGCACTTATTGCACAAGAGATCTTCACCATTTCCGACCTGGGTCCATATCATGCGGAGATCAACAGGCCCGGCCAAGGCGACACTTGGGCGGGCCTCTCGGGTTCCCGTGGGGGTTTCATGCGTATACGTGTTGCGGCTGCCGCCGTCGTTTCCGGTGCCGTCGTACTTTCCGCGCTCGCGCTTCCGGTGGCCGCCCAGGCGGCGGAGCGTCCGGGTGCGGCGGCGGGGCTGACTTCCTTCGCCGCCAAGGCAGTTCAGCCCAGAGACTCCTCGGGCAACACAAAGTTCTCGCACGCTGTCATCAACGGCGGCAAGGACATCGTCCTCGGTACCACCGGCACGAAGTCCGTCGCCGTGACGTACACCGCGACGGACGCGAGCGGTGTCGCCCTCACCGAGGCGTTCCTGTGGCAGGGGACCGACAGTTCGACCACGGACGGCATCACCGGCGGGCTGGGGACGGACGACGACCCCAACTGCACGGAGACGGCGACCCAGGGCACGTACACCTGCAAGGCCGTCTTCAACATCCACCCCGCCACCGACATGAAGGACAACGGCGCGGCCGGGACCTGGAAGCTGTTCCTGGGGGCCTGGGACCTGTACGCGAACGCCAGTTACAACGACGACGTCGCCACCGCCTCGATCAAGAAGGCCGCCACGCTGACCGCCAACGCAACGCCCGAGCCGGTCAAGAAGGGCAAGACCATCACGGTCACGGGCAAGTTGGCGCGCGCGAACTGGTCGACGGGCAAGTACGCGGGGTACGTGTCCCAGCCCGTGAAGCTGCAGTTCCGTAAGAAGAGCAGCAGCACCTACACCACCCTCAAGACGGTCAAGACCAACAGCACCGGCGTCCTGAAGACCACCACCAAGGCCACGGTCGACGGTTACTACCGCTACGTCTTCGCCGGCACCGCCACCACCGCCGCGGCGACAGCGCCCGGCGACTTCGTCGACGTCCGGTAGACGGCGGTTCGGCAGCACCACACGTCAGCACCACACGCAGTACTCCGGTGCCGGGCCGTCCTCCATCACGGCGCCCGGCACCCCCTTTTTCCGAACCGACCGGTCAGAGCTCCGGAGCCAGCAACGTCAGCCGAAGCACCGCCGCGACCGCCAGCCCCGCCGGAACCGCGTACCACCACCCGCGCACCCATCCCGCCTTGACGAACACCCAACTCAGCCCCGCCGCAACCGCCGTGAGCACCAGGGCGGTGCCCGCCGCGAAGTTCGAGTGGGCGACCGTCTCGCTGTCCCAGGGGCCCGCGGGGTCGGCCGCGTAGGCCAGGAGCGTCAGGTAGGCCGTCACCAGGTGGCCCAGGGTGAGGACGAGGGCGCAGAGCGCGGACGCGATGCGGGTGCGCGGGGGGCGGGGCGCCCGTACGTCCGCGTGAGGGGTCGGGGGGCGGACAGGGCTGGTCACTTCAGGGCCTCCTTGGCGTCGTCCAGTTTGCGATCGAAGCCGCGACCGTAGGCCTGGGCGGCGGGGTCCTCATAGTAGGGACCGCCGTTGTAGCGAGCGGCCAGCTCCTGTAGCTGTGCTCGGGTCATCCGGTCCGGCGGGACATCCGCGAAGCCGCTCTCCGCCTTGAGCTGGGCCAGGTACTCCGAGGAGATGAAGATGTTCTTGGCCGGGTCCTTGATCGAATCCACCACGACGTCCCGCTGCATGTCGGTGAGGTGGTTCGGGTCGTAGCCGAGGACCTCGGCGGCACGGCGGACCTGGATGGACATGGGCCCCATCGAGGTGCGGTCGGGGTCCTCGCTGAAGGGGAGGACCTTGCGGCCCTCGTAGGCCAGGTCGTCGAGGACGCCCGGATCGCCCTCGACCTCCTGCCAGGCGATGCCGGCGACCATCTCGGGCGGCAGGCCCGCGTCCTGGGCGGCGGCCTTGATGACGGCGCTGTTGGCCGAGATGTACTGGCGGCGGCTCTCGTCGGAGTTCGACGGCAGCCAGTAGTTGTTGCCCTCGGCGCCCGGCAGGCCGTCTATGCGGGTCTGGATGCGGGACAGCGTCTCGTTGATCACGACGTTCCCGCCCATGGTGGGGATCGAGTCCACCTTCGGCCCGGCGCCCGGGAGTTGGGCGTACGGGTTGTCGCTCGCCTGGCGGGCTTCGGCCTGCAACGGGCCGAGGTTCTTGAGGAACTGGCCCGGGTCCGCGATGGGGCTCTGGAAGTCGGGAAGGGAACGGTTGGCGGCCTTGATGTCCGCGACGCAGGCCTCGCGCGCCTCGGACTCCACGCGCAGGGCGTCGCCGTAGTGGCCGCCGGCCTGGTTGTAGTAGCGCTCGGCGTCCTCGCGGATCGCGTCGACGTCGACCGTCAGTTCCGCGAACCAGTCCATGACGCCCGTGGTGGCCCGGAGGTCCTCCCACTGCCTCATGGGCTCCGCCGCGCGGGCGGTCGGGGTGACGGCGGTGGCCTCCCGGGACATCACCTCGGACAGTTTGCCTTCGCTGACTTTGCCGCTCTTGTAGTGGCTCTTGGCCGTGGTGACCGCGTCCGCATACGTCGTGAGAGCGTTCCCCACTCTGCGGAAGGCTTCCGACAGGGCGTCGGTGAGATCCTTGGCCTCGCTCAGCCGCTTCGCGTACAGCTCGCGGGCGTCGCTCCGCCACTCCACCTTCACCGCCTTGCGGAAGGCGTCGTCGGTCGTGTCGATCAGCTTGTGCAAACGCGTGAACTCGGCGGCGCCGCGACCGATGAGTGCCGGGTTCGCGTCCTCCAGGAACTCGACGTCCTCACGGTGGGCCACGGGATCACCGGTTCCCTGGTTCGGTGTAACGGCCCGCCACCAGAACGGAGTTCAGCTGCCCGCGTACGTCGCCGTCGTACTGCGTGTACGTGTTGTTCGCGGACCTCAGCTTGCCCGACAGCGCCGCCAGCAGGACGACCGCGTCCGTGTACTGGTCCTGGGCGAACCGGGCGAACGCCTCGACGTTCGAGGCCACGTCCGGGTGGGATCGGGGCACCCGGGCCATCGTGGCGTTCTCCCCGTCCATGCGTCCCTCGTACAGGACTCCCGCGATCTCGATGAGCAGATGCGAACTCCCGTCGACCGAGCCCGCGTTGACGGAGAACCCGTCCGCGCCACCACCGGCCGGACCAGTGGACGAGCCACCCGGGTCGGCAGGCAACTGGTTCAACCGCATCCGCGCCGACGGCTGTTGCCGCGCCAGCGCGTCCGCCTTGAGCCGGGCCCATTCCTCGTCCCACGACACGCTTCCCGTCCCCCGTTCAGCCGTGACATCGCGCGAGCACACACACCTCGCCCCTCCAAGTCTGCCACGAACAGGTCAAGGACGATCAAGAGTTGACCAAAGGAAGTCACCAAAAGGTCCCCGAGTAAGAGATCTACGTGAACCGCCGAGACCCCCTCCCGGCACCCCCGATCCTCTGTGTACCGTCCTCCCGTGTGTCGATCGGTGATCACTCAACTACCGTTCTACGCGCGAAGATTCACCGCAGTCAGCGACATCCGCACCACTCGCAACACCACAGCACCCGCACCCCTGTTCACTCCACCCCCCACTGATGGAATCCCCCCACTCCACGGAGGTTCACCGGATGCTCGGCCTTGGCAAGTCCATGACACGCACCTTCGCTTCACGCCATCGGTTCACCACCGCCCTCACCGTCCTCGGCATGCTCGCCACGGGCGCAGCCGTACAGGCGGCCACCGTCACCCGCGCGCACGCGGCCACCACGCACCGCGTCCTGTTCGACGACGGCCACGCCGAGGAGGCGGGCAACGCGGACTGGATCATCTCCACCAGCAAGCCCGACCCGCTGTCCCAGGACTCCTCGCCCTCCTCCGACAAGGACTGGACCGGGGCGCTCTCCTCCTGGGGCATCGCCCTTCAGAAGACCGGCGACTACAGCCTCAAGACCGCGACCAGCGCGCTCACTTACGGGGGTTCGTCGGCGACCGACCTGTCGAACTTCGACACGCTCGTGCTGCCCGAGCCGAACATCAAGTTCACGACCGCCGAGAAGACCGCCATCATGAACTTCGTGAAGGCCGGCGGCGGGCTGTTCATGATCTCCGACCACACCGGGTCCGACCGCAACAACGACGGCTACGACGCGGTCCAGATCCTCAACGACCTGATGACGAACAACAGCGTCGACTCGACCGACCCGTTCGGCCTCTCCATCGACTCGCTGAACATCAGCTCCGGCTACCCGGCCGCCATCAGCGACAGCAGCAACGCCGTGCTGCACGGCTCCTTCGGCACCGTCACCAAGAGCCTCATCGCCAACGGCACCACGGCCACGATCAAGCCCGCCGACAACTCCGCCGCCAAGGGGCTGCTGTACCGCTCCGGTTACTCCGGGTACACCGGCGCCTTCTTCGCCACCAGCACCTTCGGCAGCGGCAAGGTCGCGTTCTGGGGCGACAGTTCACCGATCGACGACGGCACCGGCCAGTCCGGCAACACCCTCTACGACGGCTGGAACGACACCGGCGCCACCAACGCCGCCCTCGCCCTCAACGCCACGGAGTGGCTGTCTTCGTGACCCACTGATCGCGATCGCGTACAGAGCAGGGTAGTTGGGTGCGGGTCCGGGGAGTCCGCTTCCCCGGACCCGCACCCACTGTCTGCCTACGGAAGTGTGGAGAGCGCCAACTCCGGTACCTCGCGCCCACGTTGGCGAACAACCAACGTCCACCCACCAGCCGCGACCGCCGCCACCACAAGCACCGTCAGCATCCCGGTCGTATGGGATCCCGCACTGTCGGCCGCCCTGGCCACCGGGTTGGGCAGTCCCACTCGATCCGCGAGCCAACCGACAGCGGCCGTAGCCGTGATCACCGCACCGCCCACCCGCAACGCAGGCTGCACCCGCAACCGTGCGAGGACCAGCAGCGACGGCAACGCCAGGCAGACCAAAAGCAGTTGGACCAGTTCGATGCCCAGGTTGAAGGCCAGGAGGCTGGTCGCCAACTGCCCTGTGGACAGGTGCATTTCGGCGAGGACGAACGAGAACGCCATGCCGTGGCCCAGGCCGAAGACGCCCGCCACGATCGCTTCCTTGCCGGGGAACAGCGGGCGGATCGCGTGGACCGCGCCCACAAGGATGCTGGCCGCGATGAACGCCTCGACCGGTCGGCCGGGAATCTCCAAGCGGGTGAGGGCGGTTGCCGCCAGGGCGACGGAGTGGCCGACCGTGAAGGCCAGCGTGATGAGGCCGATACGCGACAGCGCCGCACGCGGACCCGCCAGGCCCTTCCAGCGTCCGCCGGCCGCCAACAGCGGTGCGGGCAGCAGCAGGATGAGCAGGAACAGCAGGTGGTCGGTGCCGGTGAGGATGTGGTTGCCGCCCAGTTCGAGCATCGCGACGAAGCCACGCCAGGCGCTGCCCTCGCCGAGGTCGACGACCAGCGGCGGAACCTTCATGTGCCGGACGTCGAGGCGGACGGTGCCCACCTGAGTCGCGCCGTCACCCTCGACCCGACCCGCGGCCCAGTCCTGACGAACCGACACCAGCGTTACGTGCGTGACCACTTGGTGCACGATCACGTCGTAGTCGAGGGTGAAGTGCCGTACGTCCGCTCCCGTCGGCGGGGTGAGTACGGCCTTCGCGATCAGCTCGCGGTACGGGCCGGTGGAGGTCTGTTCGGTGCGGCTGAGGCTCAGCGTGCCGATGGTGACCTGCCAGGCCTCGCCTTTGAGGGTGGTCGGGTGGATGTGCCGGGCGAGGTAGGCGCGGATCGCAACGGCCTTGGTGGGAAGGTCAGTTGACTTGATCGTGTTGAGATCGATGCCGCTCGCCCGGGAGAAGTCGTCGACCGGCAGCGCCAGCCGCGCGGTCACCGAGGCCTGGTACACGTCGAGTTGGACCACAGAGTGCGGCATCGGGTGCGCGGCGGCCGGCGACGCTCCGAGCAGGAGCGTCGCCGGTACCGCGATCGCGATCCCGGCCACCAGGCGAAGCAGCGCTGTGGTCAGCCAAGTTCGCGGTCGGGTCATGAGAAGGTGAACTCGCTGCCGTAGTCGCGGGTGTGGTCGCGGTACACGGTGTGGTAGTGGACCTTGCCCTGGAAGACGAGGCCGTTCTGGCAGACGAACTCGATCCAGACGCCGGGGCCGTCGATGCGGACGTAGTCGCCCTGGGTGTCCAGCGCGGTGCCGCCGGAGTAGCCGACGTAGGTCTGGTTCAGCTCGTGCTCGTACGTCTTCATGAGCTTCTTCGCGGTGGCGTCGTCCACGTTGGCGATCCAGGGGTGGATGGCCTTGAGGACCAGCTGCTTCTGCTTCGGTGACAGCGAGCTGGCCTTGATGCCTTCCTTGGTCGCCGGGAACTGGCCGTCCTGGCCCGGCCCGAGGAGTACATCACTGAACGACTCGGTCAGCTTCGCGCTGGCCAGCTGCTCCGTGCTCAGACTGCCGGTCAGCGCGAGCATGCCGTTGCGCTGCGCCTCCAGGGGCGAGTACGTGGTGCCGTCGTCGGCGGTCCAACTGCTCGGCTCGACCCCGACGAAGAACGGGCTGGCGCCTGCCACCTTCCCCTTCTTGTAGGTCTCGTTCACGGCGAGGTGGTGACCGCCGAAGTGCAGCTGCCAGGTGCCGTCCACCGAGGGGGTGCCAAGGAACGCCAGGAAGTAGACGCCGCTGCCGTAGCCGCCCATTCCACCGCCGGCGCCGCCGGACGGCGGGGTGCCGGTCGGAACGTCCGTCGGGGCGTCGGTGGCCGTCGCGGACGGGTCGGCGGAGGCCGTGCTCGACGCGGTGTCGGACGGCGCCGGGCCCGCGGAGCTGGTGGCCTGTGCGGCGTTGAGCACGTCGTCGGCCTTGATGATCTGCGTGATCTGGTCGTACCCGGTGCCCTTGCCGGTGCCCGTGGCGAGCTTCACCACCTTCATGGCGGCGGCGAGTTGAGTGTCCGTCAGGGAACCCAGCTGGATGCCGGGACGGCAGGTCGAGCCGCACGGGAGGTTCGACCACGCGGTGGCGTTCGCCTGCGAGAAGTCCAGCAGCACCTCCGCCTGCTGATCGGCGTCCAGCGTGTTCAGGAACGCGTTGGCCGCGCTGACCACGGCGCCGACGCCGGTGGCCTTCTTGTCGACCGGACGCTTGACGCCCGCGGCCGATTTACTCGCCTGAGTGTCCGTCGAGGCATTGGCCACGGCGAAACCACCACCGACCAGCACAACCGCCGTAACCGCTCCGGCTATTCCACGCCAGGTCCGTCTCGTACGCACGAGACGGGTTCTTTCTCTACTCACGGACCACTCCTTCAATTCCAGAAAGATGTCCCAGCCGCATGGGCAGCACCCATCGCCGCTCGTCAGCGGTCGCAGGCAGGGGTGAGACACGCAGGGGGCGGCGCCGGTCGGCCGCTCGCGCGATCGTTGACAAGATTATCGACGTTCTTACCTGAATCTCAATGGATGGTCACGTAGGTAAAATAAGTTTCAGGTTGCACAGCAATGCGACATGAATTCAGAGAATTCACTCAGGCATTTGCCAGGCTGTTCTTATCGCCTGAATAGGATGACCTGCTACCAGGAGGTACGTCATGACCAAGGTCCCCAGCGCGGTGATCGCCGCGAGCGGGCTTGTCGGTGGGTACGGCGTGGCCCGCTGGACCAGGAAGCGGCAACTCGGCGGAGTCGTACTGGCCGTGGCCGGAGCAACTGCCGCACAGCAGTGGCGCCAGCAGGCCGGCGGCAAGGCAGCCGGTGCACTCACGGTCGCCTACGTCGCCGCGTTCGCCGGTTCCCACCCGCTGGCCAAGAAGATCGGCGCCTGGCCCTCCGTCTTCGGGGTCGCCGCCGCCGTAGCCCTCGCATCCTGGGCGGTAGCCGACCGCCACGCGTGACGACCGTCGCCCGCGTACGGCGGCAAGGCGACGTGTCGGGGGGTGTCCGCCCGCAGCGGTTGGCGCGTCAATCACGCCCGAGCCGATAACCAACAGCCCCCGCGCCAATCCGAGGACGGACACCCCCCGGCGCGGCGCCGACCCCCAACGCACCACAGGCGACCCACAACGCACCCGCACCCAGCCACAAAGCCGCACCCCCAACCACCCAGGGGCGCGGGGAACGGCGCGACCAGCCCGACACAACCCGCACCCGACAACGGCTCCTCACGATCGATGGGCAGCCGCGCACAGCACACCGTCCGCCGAATCCTCCCCGCCGCGCGGCCGGAAACAGCGTCCCACCGTCGCCGCGATCAACGCCCCCGCCGCGATCACCAACGTCGCGAACGCCCAAGCCAGCGGCTGCTCCGCCTCGAACGACACGTACATCTCCACCGCCGGCGGCACCGCCACCACCAGCAACGGCCAGGCCAGATCGTCCCGGTAACCGAAGTAGCCCGCAAGAAAAACCAGGATCACCGCGAGCGCCACCCCACCACCACCGGACACCCCGCCCGCCACCGACACCGGCACCGATCCCGACGGAACACAGACGACGTACGCCACCGTCGCCACCCCCGCACCGAGCATCCGGGTCAGCCAGCGTTCCGGCCAGGGGCGCGTCCGCAGGGGGCTCAGCAGCTTCTCGGTCATGTGTACGAGGGTTCCTCCGCCGCCGGGGTCGCGACAGAGTACGAGTACTCAGATCCCCAGGGTCACGGGGACGCCGGCGCGACTTTCGCATCAACCGCCGTCAACGGCGTAGCCACATCCTCCAGCGACCGCCCCTCCGCCCGCACCGCCAGCACCGCCGCCACCAGCCCCGCCGCACACATCAACCCCGCCCCGATCTGGAACGCGAGCACCGTGTCCCCGACCTTCCCCGTCCCCGTGAGATCCGCGAAGAGCAACGGTCCGCTGATCCCACCCGCCGCCGTACCCAGCGCGTAGAAGAAGGCGATCGACATCGCCCGGGTCTCCATCGGGAAGATCTCCGACACCGTCAGATACGCACTGGACGCGCCCGCCGACGCGAAGAACAGGACCGCGCACCAGCACGCCGTCATCGTGGTCGCGCTCAGCGAACCCCGGTCGAACAACCAGGCCGTGCCGAACAGCAACAGCCCCGACAGCAGGTACGTCGACGAGATCATCACCCGGCGCCCGACCGTGTCGAAGAGCCTGCCCAGCAGCAGCGGGCCCAGGAAGTTACCGACCGCGATGACCGCGAAGTAGTAACCGGTGTTGCCCGTAGGCACGTTGAAGAACTTCGTCAGGATCGCGCCGAAGCCGAAGGTGATCGCGTTGTAGAGGAACGCCTGTCCGATGAAGAGCGAGAAACCGAGCGTCGCCCGCTTCGGATAGTCGCGGAAGATCGTGCGGGCGATCTCCCCGAACGAGACACTCTTGCGCTGATGGATGGTGATCTCGCCCTCGGCAGGCGGCAGTTCACAGCCCCGCTCCGTCTCGATCCGGCGCTCGATCGACGTCACCACCTCGTCCGCCTCCCGATCCCGCCCGTGGATCAGCAGCCAGCGCGGGCTCTCCGGCACATGCCGTCGCACGAGAAGAATGACCAGCGCGAGCACGGCGCCCAGCGCGAAGGTCAGCCGCCAACCCACGTCCGCCGCGAAGATGTTGGTGTTCAGCGCGACGATCGACAACAACGAACCACCCACCGCGCCCACCCAGAAGCTGCCGTTGATGATCAGATCCACGCGGCCTCGGCAGTACGCCGGGATCAACTCATCGATCGCCGAGTTGATCGCCGCGTACTCGCCGCCGATCCCGAACCCCGTGAGGAATCGGAACGTGAAGAACCACCAGGTGGAGAAGGAGGCCGCGGTCAGAGCAGTCGCCGCCAAATACACCACCAGCGTGATCATGAAGAGTTTCTTACGACCGTAGAGGTCGGTGAGGTGCCCCCAGAACAGGGCGCCCACGCACGCGCCCGCCACATACAGCGCCGCCGCGATACCCGTGACCTGCCCGGAGCTGATCGGCAGCCCGCTGCCCGGCTCGGAGAGGCGGCTCGCGATGTTGCCGACGACCGTGACCTCCAGGCCGTCGAGGATCCACACGGTGCCCAGGCCGATGACGATCGTCCAGTGCCAGCGGGACCACGGAAGGCGGTCGAGCCGGGCGGGGATGGACGAGGTGACCGTCCGGCCCCCACCCCCGGCCGGAGTCTCGGCACTCGCACCCTCGCCCTCGCCCTCACCCGCACTCGCGCTCGCGCTCGCGCCCTCACTCGCACTGGCCATCGGGGTTCCTCCTCGTCGAGCGAACCCCCTCCGGGTGCCCCCGAAAATCGCCCCCTACACCCCGCCTACACCCCCACCAGCCGAGTCACCGTATAGATCAACAAGCCCACCAACGACCCCACCACCGTGCCATTGATCCGGATGAACTGCAGATCACGCCCGATGTTCGCCTCGATCTTCCGGGTCGTGTGCTCCGCGTCCCAGCCCGCCACCGTGTCCGTGATCAGCGAGGTGATCTCCTTGCGGTAGGTCGTCACGACGTACACCGCCGCGCCCTCGACCCAGCCGTCGACCTTCTCCTGGAGCTTCGGCTCCACGGCCATCCGCGCGCCCAGCGACAGCAGCGAGGCCCGCACCCGCAGCCGTAGCTCACTGCGCTCGTCCTCGGCGGCCGACACGATCATCGAGCGTACGGACGTCCACGCGCTGGCGATCAGGTCCTGGACCTCACCGCGGCCGAGGACCTCGCCCTTGAGGCGCTCCACGCGCGCGCGGGTCTCCGTGTCGGACTGGAGGTCGGCGGCGAAGTCGCCGAGGAAGCGGTCCAGGGCGCCGCGGGCCGGGTGGGAGGGCATGTCGCGCATCTCGGTGACGAAGCGGAGGAGTTCTTTGTAGACGCGCTCGCCGATGCGCTTGTCGACGAATCTGGGGGTCCAGCCGGGGGCGCCGCCCTCGACCGCGTCCATGACCTGCTCGTCGTGCAGGACGAGCCAGTCGTGCGCGCGGGCCACGATCAGGTCCACGACCCGCTTGTGACCGCCGTCGGCGACGATCCTCTCCAGCGTCTTCCCGATGCCGGGCGCGATCTCCTGGGCGTCGGCCCGCCGGGTGATCGCCTCGCCGACGATCGCCTGGACGTCGGAGTCCCGCAGGACGGTGAGCGCGCCCCGCAGCGCCGCCGACAGTTCCGCCGTCACGCGGTCCGCGTGGTCCGGGTCCGCCAGCCAGGCGCCGAGACGGCTGCCGATGCCGACCGCGCGCAGGCGTTGCCGTACGACCTCCTCGGAGAGGAAGTTCTCGCCGACGAACTCGCCCAGGGAGACGCCCAGTTGATCCTTCTTGGTGGGGATGATCGCGGTGTGCGGGATGGGCAGGCCCAGCGGGTGGCGGAAGAGGGCGGTGACCGCGAACCAGTCGGCCATCGCGCCGACCATGCCCGCCTCGGCCGCCGCGGCGACATAGCCCGTCCAGGGGCCCGCGCCCGCATGCGACGCCCATTTCGCGAGCACGTAGACGACGGCCACGAAGAGCAACAGGGCGAGCGCCGTCAGTTTCATCCGGCGGACGCCGCGCTGTCGCTCCTGGTCGGCCGCGCTGAACGTGGTCATCGTGCGGCGGGACCCGTCACTCTCGGTCGCCGCCCCCAACCCCGCCTCTGTCCGTTCCATCCGCTCCACCCGTTCGCCGGTACCGTGCATATTGTCCCTTCCTGACCGACTCCCGGAACGGAACAGGAGTTCCCACAGTCACCCGATCGGGCAAAATGGCAGGGCCCTGCCACTCACCCGAGGAGACCCACCGCGTGACCAAGCCTCGTGGTTATGCCCTACTGTCCGCGATCATCACCCTGATCGCGGTCCTTTCCGTCTGCATATACGTCGGGGCCGCCGCAGGCGACGGAAGCCGGGGCGACGACGGGAAGAACTCCGCCGGCTCACGCTCCGGCGGCAACTCCGCCGCCCCCGCCTCGGCGGGTACCTGGGTGGGCGCCTGGGCCGCCGCCCCGGTGAGCGGCGAGACCGGCACGGAACAGACCGGCACGGCGGGGCGCTCGGTGCGCAACATCGTCCACACCAGCGCGGGCGGCGCGGGCGCCCGGATCACCCTCTCCAACCTCTACGGCCAGGCCCCGCTCAGCATCACGCACGCCTCGATCGCCGTCGCCGCCACCCGCAACAGCTCCGCCGCGGCCCAGGGCACCATGCGGCGGCTGACCTTCGGCGGCGCGACCTCGGTGACGATCCCGGCCGGGCAGCAGACCCTCAGCGACGCCGTGCGCCTCCAAGTCCCTGCGGGCGCCGACCTGTTGGTCACCACCTACTCCCCCACCGCGTCGGGACCGGTCACCTACCACCCGTACGCGCGGCAGATCTCCTATCTCGCCGAGGGCGACCACGCCGAGGACGCGACCGGCACGCCGTACCGCGAACGCACCGCGATCTGGCGCTACTTGACCGCGGTGGACGTGCTGAGCGACCAGGCGAAGGGCACGGTCGTCGCGTTCGGCGACTCGATCACCGACGGGTCGACCTCGACGGAGAGCGCCAACCGCCGCTGGCCGGACGCCTTTTCGGAACGGCTGCGCGCGGCCCTGGCCGCCGGGCGGGACGTGCCGCGCTACAGCGTCGTCAACGAGGGCATCAGCGGCAACCAGATACTCACGAGCCTCGCCGGCCGGCCCGCCGAGAACCAGAGCGGCCTCGTCCGCTTCGGCCGTGACGTGCTGGGCCGTCCGAACGTCAAGGTCGTCGTCGTCGACCTCGGCGTCAACGACGTCCTGCACGGCGCCCGCGCCGACCGGGTCCTCGCAGGCCTGCGCAGCCTGGTCCGCCAGGCCCACGCGCGGGGTGTGAAGGTCATCGGCGCGACCCTGATGCCCTTCGGCAACTACTTCCGGTACACGGCGGCCCGGGAGGCCGTACGCCAGCAGGTGAACGCGGCGATCAGGAACGGCACGGTGTACGACGCCGTCGTGGACTTCGACAAGGCGCTGCGCGATCCGTACGCCCCGCGCAGGTTCGCCGCCGAGTACGACTCGGGCGACCATCTCCACCCCAGCGACCGGGGCTACCGGAAGATGGGCGCCACGATCGACCTGGCGGACCTCAAGGGCGCGGTCCCCGCTCAGTTGTGAGCCGGTTCGCCTCGTGGAGAAACGTCAGTCCCAGTCCCGGTGCCTGCGCTCCCGCCGGTCCCGGTGCCGCTCGCGGCGCTCCTCGTGCCGTTCCCTGCGCTCCTCATGGCGGCGCCGGATCGCCTCGCGGTGTTCGTCCATGGCCTCGCGGTGGGCGTCGTGCAGGCCGGACAGGGCGTCGCGGTGGGAGCCGTAGAGCTGCTTGGCGGACGAGCCGCGCTCCAGTTTCTCCTGGCGGCGCTCCTCCTTGAGGCGCTGGCGTTCCGCCCGGGTCACCTTGCGTTCCACGCCGACGCCGCCCCAGAAGGCGAAGCCGGTGAGGATCACGCGCGGGGCGCCCGGGTCGCCCGGCACGCCCTCCTGGCTGTGGTCGAAGGCGCCCATGATGCCGATGCCGCGGACGACGACCTCGACGCCCGGCGGCACGACGACCTGCGCGCCGCCCATGATCGCGATGCAGTTGATCTCGACCTCGCGGTCCGCGAAGTTCGCCTCGCGCAGGTCGATCTCGCCGCCGCCGAAGAAGGAGAAGCAGGTGAACCGCTTCGGGACCGTCCAACGGCCCTTGCGCTGGAACCCGGACAGGATGGCCACGGCGCCGGTCGAGGACCCCTCGCCGCCGACGATCCGCCCGGCCCAACTCCCGCTGCCCACCAGCTCCTTGACCATGTTCACCGGCGGCGGGGTGACCCCGGCGACCGGCAGGTCCTGGGTGATGGGGGTCAGTTCGCCGTACGTGCGCGCCTTGTAGGTCGCCTCCAGACGCTCCTCGAACTCCTCCATGTCGAGGCGGCCCTCCGCGACGGCGTCGCGCAGCACCTCGGCGACCCGCTCACGGTCGGCGTCGGATGCGCGGAGTTCCGGGACTGCGTCGTCGGTCATACAGAGCAGCCTACGAGTTCACTCCGCGCAGGGCCATGAGGGAAAGCGAGCCCGCCTTCTCCATCTCCTACGACACCGCTTTCTCGGCCTGTTCCGCGTACATCTTCGCGATCACCGCCTCGATGTCCGGCTCTCGCACCGACAGGTCCACCATCGGGTACTCCGCCGCGATCCGCGCGACCAGCGGAGCCGCCGACGCCGACGCCGGGAACGCCAGCCACTGCCTCGGGCCCTCCACCTTCACGACCCGCGCGTCCGGCACCTCGATCGGGGGCAACTCCCGTTCCAGGTCCACCACCAGGGTCCGCTCGCTCTCCCCCGCCTCGTGCAGACCGGCAAGGGGGCCGTCGTACATCAGGCGGCCGTGGTCGATGACCATCACGCGGGAGCACAGCTGCTCGATGTCCTGGAGGTCATGGGTGGTGAGGAGGACCGTGGTGCCCTGCTCGGCGTTCAAGTCCCGCAGGAACTCCCGGACTCGGGCCTTGGAGATGACGTCCAGGCCGATGGTCGGCTCGTCGAGGTAGAGCACCTCGGGGTCGTGCAGCAGGGCCGCCGCGATGTCGCCGCGCATCCGCTGTCCCAGGGAGAGCTGTCGTACGGGGACGTCCAACAGGGCGCCCAGTTCGAGGAGTTCGACACAGCGGTCGAGGTTCTCGGCGTAACGGGCGTCCGGGATGCGGTACATGCGGTGCATCAGCTTGTACGAGTCGATCAGCGGGAGGTCCCACCAGAGGGTGGTCCGCTGGCCGAAGACCACGCCGATGCGGTGCGCGAGCCGGGTGCGCTCGCGGGACGGGTCGATACCGGCGACCCGCAGCCGGCCCCCGCTCGGGGTGAGGATGCCGGTCAGCATCTTGATGGTGGTCGACTTCCCGGCGCCGTTCGGACCGATGTAGCCGACCATCTCGCCGCGCGCCACCGTGAAGGAGATCGAGTCGACGGCCCGCACCTGCCGCCGCTCCCGTTTCATGAACCCGGTCTTCTTGCGCACGTCGAAGACCTTCTCGACGCCGTCCAGTTCGATGAACGCCTGCTCTGTCACCCTCAACTCCCAGTACTTCGGTACGACTTGAGCCCGGCGCGCCAGGCCAGCCCGGCCAGCGCGCAGAAGGCGAGTGCCACCAGCGGCGAGGCGAACTCCGCGCCCGGCGGCAGGTCCAGCGGGTACGGCCGCCCCAACACATAGGAGGCGGGCACCCAGTTGACGAAGGCGAGCGGCAGCATGAAGGTCACGCCCCGCAGGAAGTCCTTGCCGAACACGGCCGGCGGGTACTGCAACAGTGTGGTGCCGCCGTAGGTGAACGCGTTCTGCACCTCGGCCGCGTCCTGCGCCAGGATCTGGAAGGCCGCGCCCGCCACGAACAGCGCGCCGAAGATCGCCGCCCCGCAGATCAGCATCATCGGCACCAACAGCAGCTTCCCCACTGTCCAGTTGACGTCGATGTGGAGCAGCGCGTACCCCAGCACCAGGCCGCCCTGGGTGATCCGGCCCAGGCGGCGCAGCGCGAACCGGTCGGCGCCGATCTGGGCCAGCACCGGTGCCGGGCGCACGAGGAGCGTGTCGAAGGAGCCGTCGCGGATGCGGGCGCCGAGCACGTCCATCGAGCCGAGGACGAGGTCGGAGATGCCGAACGCGGTCGCCGACAGGCCGTAGAGGAAGGCGACTTCGGGCAGGGACCAGCCGCCCAGCGAGTGGACCTGCGAGAACATCAGCAGGATCGTGGCGAAGTCGAGGCCGGTCACCAGCAGGTTGCCGAACACCGTGATGACGAAGGAGGCGCGGTAGGTCATGCTCGACCGGATCCACATCCCGGCGATCATCCCGTAGGCCCGCAACCCCTCGCGCCAGCGCGGCAGTTCACCGTCACCCATATGTGGGCCGATCACCCCCTCACTCGTTCGGGTCGTCTCAGCCACCCTGAACCACCACCCTCCGCGTCGCCGCCGACTGCATCAGCCGCCCCGCCGCGAGCAGCGCCACCGCCCAGGCCGCCTGGAAGGCGTACGCGTGCAGCGGAGCGGTCTTCCCCATCAACACGTCCGCGGGCATCTGGAGCTGCGCCGCCCACGGCAGCGCGCGGACGATGTCGCCGAGCGCGCCCGGGAAGGCGTTCAGCGGGAGCACCATGCCCGAGCAGAAGACCCCCAGGATCATCGTGGCCTGGTTGATGCCCGTGCCGTCCATCAGCCAGAACACGCTCAGGGCCGCGAGATAGCGGATGCCGAAACTGACGAGGATCGCGAGCAGCAGCGCCACCAGGAACGCCGCCCAGGACATGACGTCCGTGGGCAGCGCCATCGGGAAGAACAACGAGCCGAACACGAACGGGATCACGCCCCGCCCCAGCAGTTGGAACAGGGCCCGCCCGAAGTCGCTTGCCAGCCACCAGAGTTGGAGGTCGGCGGGCCGGTACAGGTCGACGGCGATGTCGCCCGTGCGGATGCGCTCCATCAGGTCCTTCTCGAACCCGCCGCCCTGGATCGCCAGCGTCGCGTACAGGCACTGCCCCAGCCACACGTACGTGACCGCCTGCGCCTGGTCGTACCCCCCGAGATGCGGCCGCTCGTCCCACAGCGCCAGATACGTGTAGACGAGGACGACACCGAAGACCGTGTTGGTGAAGACCCCGGCGAGCGTCGCCGCCCGGTACGTCGCGTACCGCCTGAAACCCCCCGCCGCGACGGCCGCGTACAACCGCCCAGCGCCCACAGAAACCACCCTCCACCACCTCTTGACACCGAAGCGCAGGAGCCTAGTCCGCAGGTGGTGACGCACGCCACGCATTTTCCGGGCAAGTGCGTGCCGATCGGCGGGAACGGAACGCATGGTGCGAGAGTCTTCGTCTGGGGGCGCAGAAGCGCACAAGGCCGTACACGAACGTACGAGGCAGTGCGGGACGGTACGACGCGAAACAGGAGTCCGTGCACGACATGAGCGACCAGCCGCAGCCGCAGCAGCCGAACCAGGGCTGGGCACCGAGAGAGCCGGAAGCGGCCGCCGCACCCGAGGCCCCTGGGGCGTCCGGGGCGGCCGGGGGCGAGCAGCCCAAGAAGGCCAAGCGGCCCAAGCGCACCGGGTGGCGGCGGGCGATCCCGACCTGGCGGATGACGCTCGGCGGGCTCGTCGTGCTCGTGGCGCTGCTGATCGGCGCGTTCTTCCTCGGCTACTCGCTGGTCAAGATCCCGCCCGCCAACGCCCTCGCGATGAAGCAGTCCAACGTGTACCTCTACGCGGACGGCTCCCAACTCGCCCGCGACGGCGAGGTGAACCGCGAGAACGTGAGCCTCGACCAGATCTCCGCGAACGCCCAGCACGCCGTACTGGCCGCCGAGGACCGGGACTTCTTCACCGAGTCCGCCGTCGACCCCAAGGCGATGGTCCGCGCCGCGTGGAACACCGCGACCGGCAAGGGCACCCAGTCGGGCTCGACGATCACCCAGCAGTACGTCAAGAACTACTACCTGGGCCAGGAACAGACCGTCACCCGCAAGGTGAAGGAGTTCTTCATCTCGATCAAGCTGGACCGCACGGAGTCAAAGGCCGAGATCCTGGAGGGCTACCTCAACACCAGCTACTTCGGCCGTAACGCGTACGGCATCCAGGCCGCCGCCCAGGCCTACTACGGCAAGGACGCCACCGCCCTCGACGCCGGCCGCGGCGCCTACCTCGCCGCGCTGCTGAACGCGCCGAGCGAGTACGACGTCGTGGCGCATCCGGAGAACAAGGCCGCGGCGGTGGCCCGTTGGAACTACGTCCTCGACGGCATGGTCAAGAAGCACTGGCTCACCGAGTCCGCGCGCGCCGGCATGAAGTTCCCCATGCCGAAGGAGGCGACGGCCTCAACGAGCATGTCCGGGCAGCGGGGTTACATCGTCGGCGCGATCAAGGACTACCTCACCACCAACAAGATCATCGACGCGGACACCCTCGAAGCCGGCGGCTACCGCATCACCACCACGCTCCAGAAGAGCAAGCAGGACGCCTTCGTGAAGGCCGTCAACGACCAAGTCATGTCCAAGCTCGACAAGAAGAGCCGCAAGGTCGACAACTACGTGCGCGCGGGCGGAGCTTCGGTCGATCCCAAGACCGGCAGGATCGTCGCGATGTACGGCGGCATCGACTACGTGAAGCAGTACACGAACGGCGCGACCCGCGGCGACTTCCAAGTGGGCTCCACCTTCAAGCCGTTCGTCCTCGCCTCGGCGATCCAGAACGACTCGCAGACCCAGGACGGCCAGACCATCACGCCCAACACCTACTACGACGGCACCAACAAGCGCCCCGTGGAAGGCTGGAACGGCGGCTCGTACGCGCCCGAGAACGAGGACCAGGCCTCCTACGGCGACATCACCGTCCGTACGGCGACCGACAAGTCCGTCAACTCGGTGTACGCGCAGATGGCCGTCGACGTGGGCCCCACGAAGGTCAAGCAGACCGCCGTCGCCCTCGGCATCCCGTCCGACACCCCGGACCTGACCGCGACCCCGTCCATCGCGCTCGGCCCGTCCACCGCGAGCGTCCTCGACATGGCGGAGGCGTACGCCACGATCGCCAACCACGGTGAGCGGCACACGTACACGATGATCTCGAAGATCACCAAGGACGGCACGAGCGACGTCAAGCTGCCGGAGAACAAGACGACCCGCGCGGTGAGCCGCGAGTCCGCCGACACCACGACCTCGGTCCTTCAGAGCGTCGTCGACAACGGCACGGCGACCGCGGCCCAGGGCGCCGACCGCCCGGCGGCCGGCAAGACCGGCACGGCGGAGGAGGACACGGCGGCCTGGTTCGCGGGCTACACCCCGGACCTGGCGACGGTCGTCTCGGTCATGGGCCAGGACCCGACGACCGCCGCCCACAAGTCGCTCTACGGCGCGATGGGCCTCGAACGCGTCAACGGCGGCGGGGCGCCCGCCGAGATCTGGGCCCAGTTCACCAAGTCGGCCCTCAAGGGCACCGAGGCGAGCGACTTCGACCTCCAGCTCCAGGACGGCGCCGAGACGGTCGCACCCCCGAGCCTCCAGCCCAGCCAGCCGGCGACCACGGGCGACCAGGACAACGGCGGTACGACCACCACGGGCGGCCCGGGCACCCAGGGCCAGACGCAGGGCGGCCAGACGAACGGCGGCACGACCACCACCGGCGGTGACACCACGACGACCGGCGGCACGACCGGCACCACGACGGACGGCACCACCACCACGGGCGGCACGACGACCGACGGCGGCACCACGACCACCGGCGGCACGACGGGCACGACCACGGACGGCACGACGACCGACGGCACCACAGGAACCACGACCGACGGCACCACCGACGGCACGACGACCGGAGGAACGACAGCGGGCCCGCAGAGCACCGGCCGCAAGAAGGAGTGACCGGTTCTGCCGGCGGCTAGTGGCCGGAGGTGGCCTTCAGCCCCACGACGGCGACCAGCAGCAGGGACACGAAGAAGATCCGGGCGGCGGTGACAGGCTCACCCAGCACCACCATGCCGAGCACCGCCGCCCCCGCCGCGCCGATCCCGACCCAGACGCCGTAGGCGATACCGATGGGCAGCGACTTCGCGGCGTACGAGAGCAGCAGCATGCTGGCGACGATTCCGGCGCCGGTGAACACGCTGGGGACGGGTCGGGTGAAGCCGCCGGTTTACGGGGGTCTGGGGGTGTCCCCGGATAAACACAGCATGCCGATCGACCGGCCGACTTCGAGCAGACCGGCGACGACGAGCAGAACCCAGGCCATGACAGGCACCTTGGCACGCGGCAGAAGACGGCCGAAGGGGCCGGTGACGATCGTCACCGGCCCCTTCGGCCTTCGTACTACAGGTACAAACCCGTCGAGTCCTCGGACCCCTCGAACCGGTCCGCGGCGACGGCGTGCAGATCCCGCTCGCGCATGAGGACGTAGGCGACTCCGCGCACCTCGACCTCGGCGCGGTCCTCGGGGTCGTAGAGGACCCGGTCGCCGGGCTCCACGGTCCGCACGTTCTGGCCTACGGCGACGACGTCGGCCCAGGCCAGCCGGCGCCCCACGGCCGCCGTCGCGGGGATCAGGATCCCGCCACCCGAACGCCGCTCGCCCTCGCTCTTGTCCTGCCGCACGAGCACACGGTCGTGCAGCATCCGGATGGGCAGCTTGTCGTGCTGGGTGCTCTGCTCGTCTCTCTTGGCGCTCACGCCCACGAACCTACCTGCCCAGGACCCGTCCGTACGCGGGCGGGTCACCCACGGTTTCAGCCCTTACGACCGTTACGACGCCGGGACCCGAGGACGAACAACCCCACGACGCCGACGGCAACGAGAGCCACAGGAACGATCCGCTCGACGCGCGGCGCACCCTCTTCGTCGACGAACTGACCCTTGACGTCACTCACGACCCGGTTGACACCGACGTACGCCCTGCCGAGGGTGTGATCGATGCTGGACGCGACCTTCGCCTTCGCGTCGCCAACGATGGTCTTCGGGTGCACCCGCACCCCGATCTCGTCGAGCGTGTCGGCGAGGACATCGCGGCGGCGCTTGATGTCCGCCTCGATCTGCGCCGGGGTTCTGGTGTCCGGCGTGTTCGACGTGTCCGTCACCGTACGGCCTCCGAAGTCTGCTGGTACTTGTGCCGGACAGTCTGTCAGCTCTCGCGCGGAGTGCACTGTCAGCACCCCCGGTTACGCTAGCGCGATGAGTGAACGACTCCAGCCCGGGGACGTTGCCCCCGCCTTCACGCTCCCCGACGCCGACGGCAACGAGGTCTCCCTCGCCGACCACAAGGGCCGCAAGGTCATCGTCTACTTCTACCCGGCGGCCCTGACCCCCGGCTGCACCAAGCAAGCCTGCGACTTCACGGACAACCTGGACCTGCTGACGGGCGCCGGCTACGACGTCATCGGCATCTCCCCCGACAAGCCGGAGAAGCTCGCCAAGTTCCGCGAGAAGGAGAACCTCAAGGTCACCCTCCTCGCGGACCCCGACAAGAAGACCCTCGACGCCTACGCGGCCTTCGGCGAGAAGAAGAACTACGGCAAGACCTACATGGGCGTCATCCGCTCCACGATCATCGTGGACGAGTCCGGCAAGGTCGAACACGCGCTGTACAACGTACGGGCGACGGGCCACGTGGCGAAGATCATCAAGGACCTGGGCGTCTGAGGCTCCGGGGCTCTAGGCCTCTACCGCCTTTCCGTACCTGAACGAGATCCACACATCAGGAGGCAGGTCGGCCCGCCCGGGAACCGACCTGCGCTCCTCGCCCCACTCCCCCGGGGCAAGCTCCTCACCGACCCGCCGCCAGAACGCCACGGCCCCCGGATTGGCGTCCTGAAACGCGACCTCCCACTCCCCCGGATACCGCGCGACGACATCCCGCACGGCCCGCACCCCGACCCTGGCCCGCCGGGCACCGCGCACGACGAAGAAGCTGTTGAGGATCCGGGTGGGCGAACTGATCCCCCGCACGAACGCGAACCCGACGGGCCGCTCCCCACTCCAGAAGAGATACGGCGCCCAGTCACCGGAGTCCCCGAACGCCGCGGTCACCCGCTCACTGCGGAACGTGCCGTCCGGGTTGGGCAGTTGAGGTTGCACTTGCGCTCCGGGCGTGAACTCGGACAGGTCATGCCGAAACATCAGCCACAGCCGCTCGACGGCGGGGCGGTCGGCGGGGGTGGCTGGTCGTACGTGTATGTGCGCTGCTGCCGCGAAAGAGGTCATGAAAAAAGCCTCCCGGGCGGACAAGGGTCCGTTCCTGGAAGGCTTCAGCGACCCGCAGTCTACCAACCGCTTTACGGTTCGGGCGTGACTGTCCGATAAGCGGTTCGTTACTCCATTCGAGACCACGAACACGTGGTCGAGATCGGAGGGGAACGTGGCAGCCCGGTACACCCGCCAGTTACGGGAAGAGGCAGCTCGCCGCACGAGGCACATCGATGACGCGGTCCGATGGTGCGGAGGCAGTCCCACACCTGGCAGCAGGCGCTATCTGCGCCAGAAGATGGCCGAAGCTGACATCGACATCTCCCATTTCGCGACGAACCAGGTTCGCCATACCGAGGAGCGGCTTCGGGCGGCCGTGGCGACGTCGACCAGCGTCAAGGACGTCGTACGACACCTCGGGATCAGCCAGGTCGGTGGTAATCAGACCCACATCAGTCGCCGTATCGCCGCTCTCGGAATCGACACGAGCCACTTCGTGGCCGTACGACGAGGGCGTCCCAAAGGTTCGCTCGGGGGCGCTCTCTGTCTCCGCTCCGCAGAGGACGGAAGAGTGCCGGGTGACCGCCTGCGCCGCGCACTGCTCCATGCCGGCGTCGAGGAACGCTGCACCATGTGCGGCACGGGGCCGGAGCGGAATGGTCTGCCACTGAGGCTTGAGGTGGACCACATCAACGGCGACTGGTGGGACAACCGCCAGGAGAACCTCCAGTTGCTGTGCCCCAACTGCCATGCGGTGACGGACACTTACCGAGGCCGTAAGCGGAGGGCCCGGGGATGAGCTCCGCGAAATACACGCGCGACTTGCTCGCCCGTACCGCAGCCTCCTCCGCGAGCCTCGTCGATCTGATGCGCAGACTGAACGCTCCGATGGGCAGCGCGCCACGCAACTACCTGCGCGGGAGGCTTGAGCACTACGGGATCGACACCTCGCACTTCATCGACGAGCCGATGCCCGAACGAGAGCGGCGAAGCTACTCGAAGACGCTTCTGCAGGAGGCCGCGGCCTGTTCGGCCAGCATCCGGGAGATGTTGGAGTACATGGGCCTCGATCCGCGTGACAGCCCGTACAGCCACATCCGCAAGAAGCTCGACCAGTTCGGGATCGACACCTCACACTTCGTCAGCGGGCGCAGATACGGCCCGGGAATCCTGCCGTACGACCGACTCGCTCCTGCTGTGGCTTCGTCCCGGAGCATCGCGGGTGTCCTGAAGCTGCTCGGCATCGTCGACAACGGGGCAGCGCGCGAGCGCCTCAAGAGGAGCGTGGCGGCCCACGACCTGTCGGTCGGTCATTTCGTCGGCCAGGGACACCGCCGCGGCGTTCCCGGGAAGGATCGTAAGTCCGCCGCCCAGATCCTGGTGCGGCTGGAATCGGGTTCGTCCCGTACCAAGACGGTGCAACTGAGACGGGCACTCGACGACGTGGGCGTCCCGCACATCTGTGAAACCTGCGGTGTCGGTGATGTGTGGCAGGGAAAGCGGCTCGTTCTGGAGATCGACCACATCAACGGGGACCGGCTGGACAACAGGAAGGAGAACCTGCGGTATCTGTGCCCGTCCTGTCACAGCCAGACGAAGACCTTCGCGAATCGATCTCCGCGTACGCCCTCGCAGAGGCACACAGTAGAGTAGGCCGTGCTGTGGGCCCGTACCCCAGCTGGCCTAGAGGGCGCCGGTTTAGAGCCGGTGTGTCGTGGGTTCGAGTCCCACCGGGCCCACTTCGTGAAGGGCGCGCCACCGACTCCGGGGTGCGCCCTTCCGCACTCAGCCCAACAGCTCCCGAACCACCGGCACCAGCGCCCGGAACGCCTTCCCCCGGTGGCTGATCGCGTTCTTCTCGTCCGCCGTGAGTTCCGCGCAGGTCCGCGTCTCGCCCTCCGGCTGGAGGATCGGGTCGTAGCCGAAGCCGTTCGTGCCCACCGGCACATGGCGCAGCACCCCCCGCAGCTGACCCTCGACCACCCGCTCCGTGCCGTCCGGCAGAGCCAGGGCCGCCGCGCAGGCGAAGTGGGCGCCCCGGTGTTCGTCCGCGATGTCCGAGAGCTGGGCCAGGAGGAGGTTCAAGTTGGCCTGGTCGTCGCCGTGTTGGCCGGACCAGCGGGCCGAGAAGATGCCGGGGGCGCCGTTCAGGACGTCCACGCAGAGGCCCGAGTCGTCGGCGACCGCCGGGAGGCCTGTTGCCTGGGCCAGGGCGTGGGCCTTCAGGAGGGCGTTCTCCGCGAAGGTCACGCCCGTTTCCTTGACGTCGGGGATGTCGGGGTAGGACTCCGCGCCGACGAGGTCGTGGGGCAGGGCCGCGGCGGTGAGGATCGACCTCAGTTCGGTGATTTTGCCGGCGTTGCGGGTGGCGAGGATCAGGCGTGTCATGGCGGTCAGTATTCCAACCCCCGTCACACGACTACGACGTGCAGACCTTCGTCAGTTCGCCCGCCGCGTCCGTGACCGGGCTGATGTCGGGCGTGTTGTCGCCGTTCTTGACCGCCGCACGGACGTTGTCGACGGCCTTGCTGAGGTCGTCCACCGCCTTGTTGACGTCCGCGTTGTCGGTCTTGTCGCCGATCTTGTCGAGGTCCTTCTCGATGGAGTTGAGGGACGCGTCGGTCTGGGTGGGGTCGTCGGCCGCGTTCTCCACCGCCTGTTGGAGGCCGGTGACGCTGTCGGCGATGGTGTCGGCGGTCTGGACGCAGTCGATGGCCTTGTCGACGGCGTCGCAGCCGGTGGCGAGGCCGGCGGTCAGGCCGATCACCGCGACGGTGGCGGCTATGGCGATACGGCGTCGACTGCTGCGGCTTCGTCGGCTTGCGGCGGCCATGGTTCGGTTTCCTCCCCGTGGGGCGGGCCTCGGCGGCCACTCCCCGTTTCCGTTCCGTATGCGTAGGGACGCGGGGGCGGGCCGCCGGGTTGCCCCCGCGGCCCGCCTCTCTTGGTACGACCTTGGTGCGCCCTTTACCTGACCGCCCAAGCCTCCTACTTCTCCAGCGCGGCCTCAAGTGCCTTTCGCTGTACGGCGGTCAGCTCGTCGCAGCCGGCGACCGCGAGGTCGAGGAGGGCGTTGAGTTCGTCGCGCGCGAAGGGCTCCGCCTCGGCCGTGCCCTGGACCTCGACGAAGCGGCCGTCGCCGGTGCAGACGACGTTCATGTCGGTCTCGGCGCGGACGTCCTCCTCGTAGCAGAGGTCCAGGAGCGGGACTCCGCCGACGATGCCGACCGACACGGCGCTGACCGTGCCGGTGAGCGGCTGGCGGCCGGCCTTGATGAGCTTCTTGCCCTGGGCCCAGGTCACCGCGTCCGCCAGCGCGACGTACGCGCCGGTGATGGCCGCCGTACGGGTGCCGCCGTCGGCCTGGAGGACGTCGCAGTCGAGGACGATGGTGTTCTCGCCGAGGGCCTTGTAGTCGATGACCGCGCGGAGCGAGCGGCCGATGAGGCGGCTGATCTCGTGGGTGCGGCCGCCGATCTTGCCGCGGACGGACTCGCGGTCGCCGCGGGTGTTGGTGGCGCGGGGCAGCATGGAGTACTCCGCGGTGACCCAGCCCTCGCCGCTGCCCTTGCGCCAACGGGGGACGCCCTCGGTGACCGAGGCGGTGCAGAAGACCTTCGTGTCGCCGAAGGAGACGAGGACGGAGCCCTCGGCGTGCTTGCTCCAGCCGCGTTCGATGGTGACGGGGCGGAGCTGTTCGGGGGTGCGGCCGTCGATTCGAGACATGGCGAAGAGCCTAGTGGTACATGAGGAAGGGGCTCCTCCCGCGGTGGGAAGAGCCCCTCAATACGTGAAGCGGGGGTCAAAGCCGGGAACGATCCCCGCGCTTCACATCATGTCTTCGATGTCCGCCGCGATCGGGTCCGCGTCCGTGCCGATGACGACCTGGATGGCCGTGCCCATCTTGACGACGCCGTGGGCGCCGGCGGCTTTCAGGGCAACGTCGTCGACGAGGGCCGGGTCCTTGACCTCGGTGCGCAGGCGGGTGATGCAGCCCTCGACCTCTTCGATGTTGTCGATGCCGCCCAGCCCGGCAACGATCTTCTCAGCCTTGGTGGCCATGTTGTTCTCTCCCTGATCCGAACCGCTTTGTCGCAGTAACCCACAGTTGGCCCAGCTTCGCGAGCGGTCATGTCGTGCGTGCCGAATGATGGTGAACGATCACGTCGCCAACTGGTCTACACCACATTACCGAGGGGCGTCCATGAGTGCCGACAGTGCCGCCGCCCGTCCTGGGCGGACCCTTTGGGGCAGCCTGTTCCAGGGGTTGCAGAAGATGGGCCGCAGTCTCCAACTCCCCATCGCCGTACTGCCGGCGGCCGGCATCCTCAACCGGCTCGGGCAGCCGGACGTGTTCGGGGACGACGGGCTGGGGTGGACCAATGTCTCGAAGGTGATGGCGGGCGCGGGCGGGGCGCTGCTCGACGGGCAGCTCGGGCTGCCGCTGCTGTTCTGTGTGGGTGTCTCGATCGGCATGGCGAAGAAGTCGGACGGGTCGACGGCACTGGCCGGACTCGTCGGCTTCCTCGTCTACTACAACGTGTTGCGCCAGTTCCCGAAGGACTGCACGGGCGGTACGAACGTGGTGCCCGGCATCGGGTGCCAGGCCGCCGATCACTCGGTCTCGGTGTTCACGTACCAGAATCCCGGGGTGTTCGGCGGGATCGTGCTGGGGCTGCTGACCGCGTTCTTCTGGGCGCGGTACCACCGTACGAAGCTGGTGGACTGGCTCGGCTTCTTCAACGGGCGGCGGCTGGTGCCGATCATCATGTCGTTCGTGGCGATCGCGGTGGCGGCGGTGGCGCTGTGGGTCTGGCCGCCGATCGGCACCGGCCTTGAGCATTTCAGCGACTGGCTGAGCGCGCGGGGCGCCCTGGGCGCGGGGGTGTTCGGTCTCGCCAACCGGGCGCTGCTGGTCGTGGGGCTGCACCAGTTCCTGAACGTGCCCATCTGGTTCCAGTTCGGCAGCTACACAAAGCCGGACGGGACGGTGGTGCACGGTGACATCAACATGTTCCTGGCGGGCGACCCGCACGCGGGGCAGTTCACCTCGGGGTTCTTCCCGATCATGATGTTCGCGCTGCCGGCGGCGGCGCTCGCGATCGCACACTGCGCGAAGCCGAGCCGTCGCAAGGAGGTGGGCGGCCTCATGCTCTCGGTCGCGCTGACGTCCTTCGTGACCGGCATCACCGAGCCCATCGAGTACTCGTTCCTGTTCATCGCGCCGGTCCTCTACGCGGTCCACGCGGTGCTGACCGGGGTGTCGATGGCGGTGACCTGGGGGCTGGGGGTGCACGACGGGTTCAGCTTCTCGGCGGGGCTGATCGACTACGCGATCAACTGGAACCTGGCGACGAAACCGTGGGCGATCATTCCGATCGGGCTGTGCTTCGCGGCGGTGTACTACGTCGTCTTCCGTTTCGCGATCACGAAGTTCGACCTGAAGACGCCGGGGCGCGAGCCGGAGGACGAGCGCGAGGACGTCACCAAAGCCTGACGGAACAGGCAGGCAGGGCAAGCGAGTTGGGCCCCCGGACCATCGGTCCGGGGGCCCTTCTTCGCGTGTGCCGTCGTGTACATCGTCGTGTACGTCGCGTAGCGATTCGGTCGCAGGATTCGCGGGTTCCTTTATGCGGACTTCATCTGCTACAACAGGTCTACACCACTGAGTGGTGTAGACCACCACCCGATGGAGGAAGTCCATGAGCACTGCCACCGCGCCAACGGCGGCACCCCCGAAGAAGTGGGGATCCGGCCTGTTCCAGGGCCTGCAGAAGATCGGTCGCAGCCTACAGTTGCCGATCGCGGTGCTTCCGGCGGCGGGCCTTCTGATGCGCCTGGGCCAGCCCGACGTCCAGGCGAAGTTGCACCTCCCGACCGATGTCGCGAAGGTCTTCGCCGGGGCCGGTGGCATCCTGTTCGACGGCTCGTTCGGACTGCCGCTGCTGTTCTGTATAGGCGTGGCCATCGGCTTCGCGAAGAAGGCCGACGGCTCGACGGCGCTCGCCGCCGTGGTCAGCTTCCTCACCTACTACGCGGTGATCCACCAGTTCCCCATCAAGGACGGGCACGCCGGCGCCACCTACACGTCGGTCGCCCCCTTCGGCGGTTTCTGGCAGAAGGGCACCGAGGCCGCGACGGCCGCGACCTTCCAGAACCCGGGTGTGCTCGGCGGCATCATCATCGGTCTGCTGACCGCCGTGCTGTGGCAGCGCTACCACCGCAAGAAGCTCGTGGACTGGCTCGGCTTCTTCAACGGCCGCCGCCTGGTGCCGATCATCATGTCCGTCGTCGGCGCCCTCCTCGGTGTTCTGGTCGTCCTCGGCTGGCAGCCCATCGGTGACGTCATCACCAACTTCGGCGAGTGGATGACCGGGCTCGGTTCCTTCGGCGCGGCGCTCTTCGGTCTCATCAACCGCGCGCTGATCCCGATCGGCATGCACCAGTTCGTGAACTCGGTCGCCTGGTTCCAGATCGGCGACTACACCAATTCCGCCGGCACCGTCTTCCACGGCGACCTGCCGCGCTTCTTCGCGGGTGACCCGTCCGCGGGTATGTTCATGACCGGCTTCTTCCCGATCATGATGTTCGGTCTGCCGGCCGCCGCGCTGGCCATCGCGCACTCGGCCCGCCCCGAACGACGCAAGGCCGTCACGGGCATGATGGTCTCGCTGGCGCTGACCTCGTTCCTCACCGGCGTCACCGAGCCGATCGAGTTCTCGTTCATGTTCATCGCCCCGGTGCTGTACGCGATCCACGCGGTGCTCACCGCTCTGTCGATGGCCGTGACGTGGGCGCTGGGCATGCACATGGGCTTCAGCTTCTCGGCCGGCTTCACCGACGTGTTCATCAACTGGGGCATCTCCACCAAGCCCTGGCTGCTGATCCCGGTCGGCCTCGCCTTCGCCGCGATCTACTACGTCGTCTTCCGCTTCGCCATCACCAAGTTCGACCTCCCGACCCCGGGCCGGGAGTCCGACGAGGAACTGGCGGAGATGGAGAAGGCGGACGCCAAGTAGCCCTCGGCCACGTACAACGCCCGATGCCCGGCCCGGAGTTCACCCCGGACCGGGCATCGTCGTGTGCCGGCCGACTCACACCGTGAGCACGATCTTCCCGCGCACCGACCTGTCCTCACTCCTCCGATGCGCCTCCGCCGCCTCGGTCAGCGGCAGGGTCAGACCGACGCGGGTCCGCTTCTTCCCGTCGGCGACATCGGCGAGGATCCGGCCCAGCAGCGCGCCGTCGGACCGCGCGTTGACCCGGCGTACGTCGACACCGCGCTCCGGTGCGGGATCCGGCACGACCGCGATGACGACGAAGACACCGCCGTCGCGCACGGCGTGGATCAAGTCACCGCCGATACCGGCGGGGTCCACGACGACATCGACCCCGCCGGGCACCGACTTCCGTACGGCGGCGGCGAGTTCCCCGGCATCGTGCGAGCGCCCGAGGACGATGTCGGCACCGAGACCTTCGACGTACTTCTCGTCGCCGTCCGACGCCACGGCGACGACCTTGGCGCCGCGGCCGGCCGCGTGCTGGACCGCCCATCCGCCGATGGCGCCGCTCGCCCCGGTGACCAGCACGGTCTGCCCGGCTTCGAGCCCGCCCAGGTCGAGGGCCTGCCACGCGGTCTCGGCGGTGATGGGCACGGACGCCGCCGTGACGTCGTCGACCCCGGCCGGGATCTCCGCCAGATGGGCTGGGTCGATGGAGACGACCTCCGCGTACGTGCCCTCCTGGTCGACGAACCAGGGCGCGAGCCCGGCGACGCGGGTACCGGGGGCGAACGGTCCGTCGCCGTCGACGACCGTGCCCGCGAGGTCCGCGCCGAGGATGAACGGCGGTGCCAGGTCGGGCAGCACCTGGCGCAGCCATCCCGCGCGGGCCGCGAGGTCCGCCGGGTTCACGGAGGTCGCCGCCACCCGGACCCGGACCCGTCCGGCGCGCGGCGCGGGTTCGGGGATCTCGGTGACGGTGAGCACCTCGGGCCCGCCGAAGTCGTACTGCTGAATCGCCTTCATCACAGCCTCTTCCCTGCGAGATCCGGGTCCTCGCACGATCTGCTCAGACTTGCTTGCGGAAGCAATATTATGGCTATCAACTTGCCCCCGCAAGCAGTACGCCGAAAAGGGGGCGGTCACTCAGAAGCCTGCGCCGCCGAGCGCCTCCAGGAAGACCTTCGGGTTCCAGTACTCCCGGTAGTTGACGACGAGTCCGTCGCGGAAGGTCACGAAGGTCGCGTAACTCATGTTGTAGGGATTGCCGTTGGGCACCACGCTGCCGACCACGCTCCACTCCGCGATCGCCACGTTCTCGTCGGCGGTCGGATAGACGCGCACCGAGGGGATCTCGCGGATGTCGATGAGGTCCGGGTAGCCGCGCAGGTAGTCGTAGAGCGCCTCGCGCCCCTCGATCCGGGCCGGCGATCCTTCCGGGGCGAACGGGAATTCGGCGACGACATCCTCGGCGCACAGGTCCGTCCAGGCCTTCATGTCCTTGGCGAGGAAGGTGTCGAGGGTGCGCCGCAGCAGGTCGACGGCCGAGGGGGTGCCGCTCATCGTGTGCTCCTGTCATGGGTGGTGCCCGCCAGGGGCGGCGGACGCTCCGACACTAGCACTGTGTAAGCGACACAGCGACACTTATCTTCGAGCGGTGCCACGAACCACCCCGTCGGGCGGTCACCATTCGAGCGGCATCGTGAAGTTCCCGAGGCGGGCGACCTCGTCGGCGATCTCCGCGATCGTGGTGTGGTCCAACTCCGCCTCGAACGCCTCGCGCGCACGGGTCAGCGCGGGCTGGAGACCGCCCACGATGTTGCCGCCGACCGCGCAGTCCGGCGGCGGCGGGCTGCGGTGCAGGGTGAACAGCCGGGTGTCCTCCACCGCCCGGTACACCTCCAGCAGCCCGATCTCCTCGGCCGGCCTGGCCAGCAACGCGCCGCCTCCCGCGCCGAGTTGGGACCTGGTGAGCCCGGCGGCACTCAGCCGGGACAGCAGGCCGCGGATCACCACGGGGCTCGTGGCGGCCGAGTGTGCGAGGTCCTCGGAGCGCAGGGGTTTGCCGCCGCTGACCGCGAGGGCGACCAGGGCGTGGACGGCGACGACGAAGCGGCTGCTGGTGGGCATTGCGGTCCCCGGGCGTGTAAGGGTGACGGTTACACGTCCCACTATGCCGCAGCGATGACTTGCCGTGCGATCGCGGGCTGACGCATAATTTGCTTGCTTGAGCAATGAATGCTCAGAATGTGATGACCGCCCTCGATGCTGCGACGCAGGAGATGAGAACCATGGCTGATGTCCCGACGGCACGGGTCGCGGTGGTGACCGGCGGAGCCGGCGCGATCGGCGGTTCGATCGCCCGTGAACTCGCCCGGCTGGGCCACCGGGTCGTCGTCCTGGACCGGACCGGTGACGTCGGGTGCGATCTCGCCTCGGAGGCGGACGTACGGCGGGCCGCCGCCGAGATCCTGGAGCGGTACGGCCGGGTCGACGTGCTCGTCCACTCGGCCGCCGCGGTCGACCCGCAGGAGCTGGAGACCGTCGACCTCGCCACCTGGCGGCGGATCCAGTCCGTCAACGTCGAGTCGGTCCTGCTGCTCGCCCAGGCCTTCACGCCCGGGATGCGGGAGCGCGGGTTCGGCCGGATCGTACTGATCACCTCGGACACCGTCTGGAAGCCGCCGAGCTCCGACCTGCTCGGCTACATCACCAGCAAGGGGGCGCTCACCGCTTTCGGCCGCACGCTGGCCGCCGCGCTGGGCAGGGACGGAATCGCCGTGACGTCCGTGGCACCCGGGCTGACCCGCACCCCGTCGACCGCGTACCAGCCCGACGAGGCGTTCGACGCGGCCCTGGCCACCCAGGCACTCCCCCGCCCCCTCGTCCCCGAGGACGTCGCGGCGACCGTGGGTTTCCTGGCCGGCGACGCCGCGGAGGCGCTGACCGGCCAGGTCCTGACGGTGGACGGCGGCAGCCTGCTGAGGTGAGCTTCCGGACACGGCAGGGCCCCGGCGCCTTTCGGTACCGGGGGCCTTCGTGTGCGTACGGCTGGATCTCGTACGGCTAGATCTCGTACGACGCTCTCGGCGCCGCCAGTTCCACCGGCCCGGCGTAGACCTCGCGCGCGTCGGCCAGGTTGGCCTGGGGGTCTGTCCACGGGGGGATGTGGGTGAGGACCAGGCGGCGGACGCCGGCGCGGGTGGCGGTCTCGCCGGCCTCGCGGCCGTTGAGGTGGAGGTCCGGGATGTTCTCCTTGCCGTGCGTGAACGCGGCCTCGCACAGGAACAGGTCGGTGTCCCGGGCGAGTTCGTCGAGGGACTCGCTGACGCCCGTGTCGCCGGAGTACGTCAGGGACCGGCCGCCGTGTTCGACGCGGATGCCGTACGCCTCGACGGGGTGGCGGACCCGCTCGGTGTGCACGGTGAAGGGGCCGACGTCGAAGGTGGACGGCTTCACCGTGTGGAAGTCGAAGACCTCGCTCATGGAGGAGGCGGTGGGGGTGTCGGCGTAGGCCGTGGTCAGACGGTGTTCGGTGCCTTCGGGGCCGTAGACCGGGATGGGGTCGCAGCGGCCGCCGTCGTGGCGGTAGTAGCGCGCGACGAAGTACGCGCACATGTCGATGCAGTGGTCGGCGTGCAGATGGCTGAGGAAGATCGCGTCGAGGTCGTAGAGACCGCAGTGGCGCTGCAACTCGCCAAGGGCGCCGTTGCCCATGTCGAGGAGCAGCCGGAAGCCGTCGGCCTCTACGAGGTAGCTCGAACAGGCCGATTCCGCGGACGGGAACGACCCCGAGCAGCCGACGACGGTGAGCTTCATAAAGCAGAAACCTCCGCTGGCGGGAACTTCTGGAGTTGGGTGACGGGGGTCGTGCGGTCCGTCGAGCGTAAGGCGCAAAAGGGCCGGTCGCTCCTCCGCCAAGGGCTGTTGTGGGGGAACTCACCTGTGGTGTCACCGGTTCGGCTGGAACCGGGGCGCGTGGGGTCTACCAGAGGGCGCGCGGCGTTGTTTGCGCGCCGGTACGGTCGTTCGTATGAACACGTACTGGTGGCTCGGGCTCGCGGCTGTGGTGTTGCTGGCGTTGGTCGCCACGCTCGTCGACGGGTGGGGGCGGGGGTCGTCCCGACGGGTGCGGGGGGATCGGCCTCGGCCCGCTGAGATCTGGTGGGCGAACGTGCCCTACGAGGATCAGCCCGGGGTTGTCAAGGATCGGCCTTGTCTGGTGCTTGCGGTGCGGGGGCGGAAGGTCACCGTCGCGAAGATCACCAGCAAGTATCACGATGGGCGGGGTGGGGTGATTCCCTTGCCGCCGGGGGCCGTTGGGGATGCGCGGGGGCGGGCCAGTTTTTTGGAGACCGACGAGTTGAGGAAGGTGTCGGTGTCCGAGTTTCGGCGGCGGGTTGGGGTGGTGGACCCGGTCCTGTGGGATCAGGTCCGTCACCTCAGCGGTTGAGGGGTGCGTTTTCGGGTGCGGGTCCGTTGTGGCTGGTCGCGCAGTTCCCCGCGCCCCTGAGGAAATCGGCCCCTAGGGCGTTTTCGTCACGCCCAGAGTTGGCCCTGGAGTGTTGCGATCGCCTCTTCTGTCGTGGCTGCCGTGTAGACGCCCGTCGACAGGTACTTCCAGCCGCCGTCCGCCACCACGAAGGCGATGTCCGCGGTCTCTCCCGCCGCTACGGCCTTCTTGCCGACGCCGATTGCCGCGTGGAGGGCCGCGCCGGTGGAGACGCCGGCGAAGATGCCCTCCTGTTGGAGGAGTTCGCGGGTCCGGGTGACCGCGTCGGCCGAGCCCACCGAGAAGCGGGTCGTGAGGACCGACGCGTCGTAGAGCTCGGGGACGAAGCCCTCGTCCAGGTTGCGGAGGCCGTAGACCAGGTCGTCGTAGCGCGGCTCGGCGGCGACGATCTTGACGTCCGGCTTGTGTTCGCGGAGGTAGCGGCCTACGCCCATCAGCGTGCCCGTCGTCCCCAGGCCTGCTACGAAGTGGGTGATCGACGGGAGGTCGGTGAGGATCTCCGGGCCGGTCGTGGCGTAGTGGGCGCCCGCGTTGTCCGGGTTGCCGTACTGGTAGAGCATCACCCAGTCCGGGTGTTCGGCGGAGAGTTCCTTGGCCACGCGGACCGCCGTGTTGGAGCCGCCGGCCGCGGGGCTGGGGATGATTTCCGCGCCCCACATGTTGAGCAGATCGCGGCGTTCCTGGGAGGTGTTCTCGGGCATCACGCAGACCATGCGGTAGCCCTTGAGCTTGGCCGCCATGGCCAATGAAATGCCGGTGTTGCCGGAGGTGGGCTCCAGGATCGTGCAGCCGGGAGTCAGGCGGCCGTCCTTCTCCGCCTGTTCGATCATGTGCAGGGCCGGGCGGTCCTTGACCGAGCCGGTCGGATTGCGGTCCTCCAGCTTGGCCCAGATGCGGACGTCGGTGGACGGCGAGAGCCGCGGCAGGCGCACCAGAGGGGTGTTGCCCACCGCGGCCAGCGGGGAGTCGTAACGCATCAGCGGTCAGCGGGCCTTAGCGCATGCCGCCGGCGACGGCCGGCAGGATCGTGACGTTGTCGCCGTCGGTCAGCTTGGTGTTGATGCCGTCGAGGAAGCGGACGTCCTCGTCGTTCAGGTACACGTTGACGAAGCGGCGCAGTTCGCCGCCGTCCACGATGCGGGCCTGGATGCCCGCGTGCCGGGTTTCGAGGTCGGCGAAGAGCGCGGCGAGGTTCTCGCCGGCACCCTCGACGGCCTTCTCGCCGCCGGTGTAGGTGCGGAGGATGGTGGGGATGCGGACCTCGATGGCCATGGCAAGGGGCTCCTGTCGGAAGCGGAAGGGGTCTGGTCTCGGTGGGCGCGCGGCACGATCATGGGCGCGCAGGGGCGCACGGCCTACGGCGACTGCGCGAGGGTCAACAGATGGCGCTGCTGAGCCGGCACAGGTCGACGTGCAGCCGCGCCACGAGCAGCATGCCCGGCGCCTTGTCGCTCACGTCGAGAAGAACCATGGGCTCATCGTATCGATTCCCGGTCCGGTCCTCGGTAGGGGATCTCACGCTTCGGACGGATTTCATCCGGAGTACGAGATCAGGACCGGATCAGTACGACTCCACCACCTTGACGTCCTCCTCCGTGACCACGCCCTCCAGGATCTGGTACGAGCGGAACTGGAAGGGTCCCGCCTCGTCGGAGTCGGCGGTGGAGACGAGGACGTAGTGGGCGCCGGGTTCGTTGGCGTAGGCGATGTCGGTGCGGGAGGGGTAGGCCTCGGTCGCGGTGTGGGAGTGGTAGATGATCACCGGCTCCTCGTCGCGGTCGTCCAGGTCGCGGTAGAGCTTCAGCAGGTCCTGCGAGTCGAACTCGTAGAACGTGGGCGAGCGGGCCGCGTTCAGCATCGGGACGAAGCGCTCGGGGCGGCCCTGGCCCACCGGGCCCGCGACGACTCCGCACGCCTCGTCGGGGTGGTCCGCGCGCGCGTGGGCGACGATCTGGTCGAAGAGGGCCTGGGTGATGGTCAGGGTCGGCATGGTCGTCAGGATAAGCAGAAGGGCCGTCCTGTACCGAGTGGTGGTACAGGACGGCCCACATGGTGAAAGCGAGTGACTAGCCGACCTTTTCGAACTCCGGGTCGCGGCGCTCGGTGACCTGCGGGTTGCGGATCTTGAGGGCGAACCAGCCGGCGCCCAGGGCGAGGGTCCAGCCCGCCATGACGTAGAGGCAGACGCGGGAGTCGGGGTCGTAGGCGATGAGGCCCGTGACGAAGAGCAGGAACGCGATGGCCACGTAGGAGAACTTCGCGCCGCCCGGGGCCGGGAAGGACGAGGCCGGGAGGCGGCCCGCGTCGACCGCGCGGCGGTAGAGCACGTGGCTGACCAGGATCATCAGCCAGGTCCAGATGCCGGCGGCGGTGGCGACCGAGGTGACGTAGCCGAACGCCTTCTCCGGGACGACGTAGTTGAGGACCACGCCGATGCCCATGAAGGCGACGGAGATGGTGATGCCGGTCGCGGGGGTCTTGGAGGCGGAGAGCCTGCTGAAGACCTTGGGGGCCTCGCCGTTGTCCGCGAGGGTGCGGAGCATGCGGCCCGTGGAGTACATGCCCGAGTTGCAGGAGGAGAGGGCGGCCGTGAGGACTACGAAGTTGACGATTCCGGCGCCTGCCGGGATGCCGATCTTCGCGAACGCCTCGACGAACGGGCTGACGCCCGGGGCGAATTCGGTCCACTTGACGACGCAGAGGATGACCGTGAGGGCGCCTACGTAGAAGAGGGCGATGCGCCACGGGAGGGTGTTGATCGCCTTGGGGAGGGTCTTCTCCGGGTTCTCGGACTCGCCCGCGGTGACGCCGACCAGCTCGACCGCGAGGTAGGCGAACATGACGCCCTGGAGGGTCATCAGGGAGGAGCCGATGCCCTTGGGGAAGAAGCCGTCGAACTGCCAGAGGTTGGCGACCGAGGCGGTGTCACCGGCGCTGCTGAAGCCGAAGGTGAGGACGCCGAGGCCGATCACGATCATGCCGATCAGGGCGGTGACCTTGACCATCGAGAACCAGAACTCGATCTCTCCGAAGAGCTTCACCGAGATCAGGTTGGCCACGAAGAGGATCACCAGGAAGGCGAGCGCGGTCACCCACTGGGAGACGGCGGGGAACCAGTAGTTGACGTAGATGGCGGCGGCCGTGAGTTCGGCCATGCCGGTCACCACCCACATCAGCCAGTACGTCCAGGCGGTGAAGTAGCCGAAGAACGGGCCGAGGAACTCGCGTGAGTACTCCGCGAAGGAGCCCGACACCGGGCGGTACAGGAGCAGTTCGCCCAGTGCCCGCATGATGAAGAAGATGATCACGCCCGCGAGGGCGTACATGAAGATGAGGCTGGGTCCGGCCTTGGCGATGTTCGCCCCGGCTCCCAGGAACAGTCCGACGCCGACGGCGCCGCCGATCGCGATCATCTGGACCTGACGGCTGCCGAGCCCGCGCTCGTACCCCTCCTCGGGGGCTTTGTCCGTCTCGACCTGAGCGGAGGTCATGTGTGGTGCGCCTTTCTCCGAATCCCCCCATGGACTTGGAGCTGCCCGGCCGAGGTCCGTCGGCCGCATGGCGAACCCGGCGGGACATGGGTGGCGTCCGCCGGGCGGTCGTGAAGATCTATCACGGTCAGAATTGCGATCGGCGGAGACATTTGTGGCACACACCACAGGAAGAAGCGGACAAAAAGGAGCGACGGCCAGCATTCCTGGCCGTCGCGGTGACGTGATCGTTATCCGGATTTGAGGGTCCGCTGAGCGAACGGAACGGCTGCTCCGGTCAGCGCATCAGGGTGTTGACCAGCGTCTCCTGGAGGCCACCCAGCCAGAGGTACGCCATCACCATCGGCTTGCGCGGGTCCTCGTCCGGGAGCCGGTAGAGGTCGTCGGTGTCGTCCTCGTCGGTGATGTCGAGGCGTGAACCGATCGCCAGGCGCAGGTCGTTGAGCGAGCCGAGCCACTGCCGGGACTCCTCGGCGGTGAGCTTGAGGATCGCGCCGCCGTCGCCGCCTGGGGTCAGCGAGTCGAGGGTGCGGACCACCGCGAGGGCGTTCTCGCGCTTGCCGGCCCGCAGATCGTTCTCGGTGAAGCGGCGGAACTCGGCGGAGTGCGCCATCCGTTCCTCCGCGTCCTGCGGGGAGTCGGGGGCCTGCTCCGGGTCGGTGTAGGCGTCCGGGAACAGGCGCCGGAGCACCGGGTCGGCGGGCGGTTCGCTCGGGCCCTCGGCGAAGAGTTCGGCGAGCGGGTCGGCGGAGGCGTCCTCGCCCGGGCCGGGGCCGATCAGCTCCAGGAGCTGCACGGCCAGCGACCGGATGATGGAGATCTCGACGTCGTCGAGCGCGACGGCCGCGCCGCCGCCGGGGAGCGGTTCGAAGTGTCCTGGCATCGGGATGGGTCGCTACTTCCGGTCCTGCTGGAGGGTGGCCCACAGACCGTAGCCGTGCATCGCCTGCACGTCGCGTTCCATCTCCTCGCGGCTTCCGCTGGAGACGACGGCGCGGCCCTTGTGGTGGACGTCGAGCATGAGCTTGTGGGCCTTGTCCTTGGAGTAGCCGAAGTACGTCTGGAAGACGTACGCGACATAGCTCATGAGGTTGACCGGGTCGTTGTGCACGATCGTGACCCACGGGACGTCCGGCTCGGGTACGGCGAAAGCCTCCTCCGCCGACTCGGTCCGTTCGATCTCCAGGGGTGCGGGTGACGTCACACGGCCCATGCTGCCACCACAAGGGGGGCCCCGCACAAATGGACCCCACAAATCGTCAGAGTGACGAGATGGGAGTACGATCCGTTGCCATGAACACAGCGGACCTTGGGCTGCCGGTGGACGTTCCCTCGACGGCGCTCTTCACCGACCACTACGAGCTGACGATGTTGCAGGCCGCCCTCAAGGCGGGGACGGCCGACCGGCGTTCGGTCTTCGAGGTCTTCACCCGGAGGCTGCCCGAAGGGCGTCGCTACGGCGTCGTCGCGGGCACCGGACGCGTCCTGGACGCGGTGGAGAACTTCCGGTTCGACGCGGACGTCCTCGGCTTCCTGCGCGAGCGGGACGTCGTCAACGAGGAGACCCTGGAATGGCTCGCCGCCTACCGCTTCAGCGGTGACGTCTGGGGCTACCCGGAGGGCGAGGTGTACTTCCCGGGCTCGCCGATCATGCGGGTCGAGGGCTCGTTCGCCGAGTGCGTGCTCCTGGAGACGGTGATCCTCTCCATCCTCAACCACGACTCCGCGATCGCCGCCGCCGCCTCCCGCATGGCCTCCGCCGCGGGTGACCGCCCGCTGATCGAGATGGGCGCCCGCCGCACCCACGAACTCGCCGCGGTCGCCGCCTCCCGCGCCGCCTACGTCGGCGGCTTCGCCACCACGTCCGACCTCGCGGCCGGTTTCCGCTACGGCATCCCGACCGTCGGCACCTCCGCGCACGCCTTCACCCTGCTCCACGACAACGAACGCGACGCGTTCCAGGCCCAGGTGGACTCGCTGGGCCGCAACACCACGCTGCTCGTCGACACGTACGACGTGACCGAGGCCGTCCGTACGGCGGTCGAGGTCGCCGGGCCCGAACTGGGCGCCGTCCGCATCGACTCGGGCGACCTGCTGCTCGTCGCGCACCGGGTGCGGCAGCAGTTGGACGAGTTGGGCGCCGTCGACACGAAGATCGTGGTGACCTCCGACCTGGACGAGTACGCCATCGCCTCGCTGGCGGCGGCGCCGGTCGACGCGTACGGCGTCGGCACCCAGCTGGTGACCGGGTCCGGGCACCCGACCTGCTCGATGGTCTACAAGCTGGTCGCCCGCGCGGAGTCCGCCGACACGAAGGCGCCGCTGGTGCCGGTCGCGAAGAAGTCGAGCGGCGGCAAGACGTCGATCGGCGGGCGCAAGTGGGCGGCGCGGCGGGTCGACGACGACGGGGTCGCGGAGGCCGAGGTCATCGGCACCGGGCCGGTCCCGGCCGAACTGGCCGACCGGCAGCTGCTGGTGGAGCTGGTCAAGGGCGGCGAGGTCGTCGCGCGCGAACCCCTGGACGTCGTACGGGACCGGCATGCGGGAGCGCGGGGGAACCTGCCGCTGTCCGCGACCCAGTTGTCGCGCGGGGAGGCCGTGATTCCGACGGAGTACGTGCATCTGCGGTCGGGTAGTTAAGAACCGCCGATGAAGACCCCTGGTCGGGACCCGCTGGTTAAGACCCGTACGAAAATCAGGGGTACGCCCTCCCGTAGTGCCGCCGGAGTCTCTAGGCTCGAAGTTCACTCACCGTCGAAGGACACCACCATGCGCCGCGCCTTGATCGTCGTTGACGTGCAGAACGACTTCTGCGAGGGAGGCAGTCTCGCGGTGGCCGGCGGTGCGGATGTGGCCGCCGCGGTCACCGAGTTGATCGGGCAGGCACCGGCCGGGTACCGGCATGTCGTGGCCACCCGCGACCACCACATCGCGCCCGGCGGGCACTTCGCCGACAACCCCGACTACGCCCACTCCTGGCCCGCGCACTGTGTCGCGGGTACGGAGGGGGTCGGGTTCCACCCGAACTTCGCGCCCGCGGTTGCCTCCGGGGCGATCGACGCGGTGTTCGACAAGGGGGCGTATGCGGCGGCGTACAGCGGGTTCGAGGGGCGGGACGAGAACGGGGTTTCGCTTGGGGAGTGGTTGCGGGCGCGGGAGATCGATGAGGTGGATGTGGTCGGGATCGCCACGGATCACTGCGTGAAGGCGACCGCGTTGGACTCCGTGCGGGAAGGGTTTCGTACGCAGGTTTTGCTTGATCTGACGGCTGGGGTGGCGAAGGAGACGACTGACCGGGCGTTGGAGGAACTGCGTTCGGCGGGCGTGGAGTTGACCGGGAAGCCGGTCGTCTAGTGGTTCTTTGTCTGCGCGCCGGTGGGGGCTGGTCGCGCAGTTCCCCGCGCCCCTGAAGGGGCGCTCTCGCTCGCCGGGTGTTGGCGGCTCAGGCTCTCTCCCTCGATGTCTACGTTCGGGAGGAGGCGGTCCAGCCAACCCGGTAGCCAGGAGATGCGGTCGCCCAGGATGGCGAGGACGGCCGGGACGAAGGCCATGCGGACGATGAACGCGTCGAAGAGGACGGCTATCGCGAGGCCGAAGCCGATCATCTTGATCATGGAGTCGCCGGCGGTGATGAAGCCCGCGAAGACCGAGATCATGATGAGGGCGGCGGCCGTCACGACGCGGGCGCTGTAGCGGAACCCGGTCGCGATCGAGGCGTGGGCCGCGCTGCCGTGAACGTAGGCCTCGCGGATGCGGGAGACGAGGAAGACCTCGTAGTCCATGGCGAGGCCGAAGACGATGCCCACCAGGAAGATCGGCATCAGGCTCATGATCGGGCCGGTGGTCTCCACGCCCAACAGGCTTGCGCCCCAGCCCCATTGGAAGACCGCGACCACGCAGCCGAGGGCGGCGAGCACCGAGAGCAGGAAGCCGACAGCCGCCTTGATCGGGATCACTATCGAGCGGAACACCAGGAGCAGGAGCAGTACCGCCAGGCCCACGACCACGATCAGGTACGGGACCAGGGCACTGCTGACCTTCTGGGCGACGTCGATGTTGAGGGCGGTGGTGCCGGTGACCTCGAAGGTCGCGCCGGGGGCCGCCGATTCGATGGCGGGGCGGTCGTCGCGGATGGTGTGGACGAGGTCCACGGTCTTCTCGCTCGTGGGTGCCTCGGCGGGTACGGCGGTGAACAGGGCTGTGTTGCCAGTGGAGTTGAAGCGGACGGGCGTCACCGAGACCACGCCCGGTACCGCCGCGATCCGGCGCTCGACCGTGGCTGCGGCAGCCTTCGGGTGGGCGGAGTCGGTCACGTCCACTACGACCGTCAGCGGGCCGTTGAAGCCGGGACCGAACGCCTTGGCGAGGTCGTCGTAGGCGCGGCGTTCCGTGGTCGCGGTGGACTTGGCCTCGTCGCCGGACTGGCCCAGTTGCAGGCCCAGCACGGGGAGCGCGAGGACCACCAGGCCGGCGACCGTGCCGAACAGCACCGGCCAGGGGTGGCGCAGCACGAACCCGGCCCAGCGGCTGCCCATGTTGCCGGCCACGCCCTGGATACGGCGGCCGGTCGTCTTGTAGCGGCGGGAGAGGACGGCACGCGGCCAGAAGCCGAGCAGGGCCGGGACGAGGGTCAGTGCGATGAACACGGCGAGGGCGACCGCGGCGGCCGCGCACAGGCCCATCTTGGTGAGCAGTGGGATGCCTACGACCGAGAGGCCGGCGAGTGCGATCACGACGGTCAGACCGGCGAAGACGACCGCCGAACCGGCCGTGCCCACGGCCAGGCCCGCCGCTTCCTCGGTGGTGTGGCCGTTGGCGCGTTCCTCGCGGTAGCGGAAGACGACGAACACGGCGTAGTCGATGCCGCAGGCCAGGCCCAGCATCGTGGCGAGGGTGCCGGTCGTGTCGGAGAGGCCGAGGGTGCCGGCCAGGGTGGTGATCGCGGTCATCGAGATGGCGACGCCGAGGAGTGCGGTCAGCAGTGGGAGTCCGGCGGCGGCGAGCGATCCGAAGGTGATCAGCAGCACTACGGCGGCGATGCCGACGCCGATGACCTCGCCGACGCCGCCCGCGGCGGGCTCGGCGGCGAGCGCGGTGCCGCCGATCTCGACGGTGAGGCCGGAGGCGCGGGCCTGTTGCGCCGCGTTTCCGAGGTTGTTCTTGGCGGCGTCGGTGAGGTCGTTGGCCTGCACCGTGTACGTGATCGTCGAGTACGCGGTCGTCGCGTCCTTGCTGACCGCGCCGGCCTGGAAGGGGTTGACCGCGCCGGCGACCTGCGGTCCGCCGGAGACCTCGTCGACGAGCCGGACCACGGCGGCGCGATCCTTGCCGGTGGTGATCTTCCGCCCATCGGGTGCGACGAACACCACACGGGCCACGGCGCCGTCCGCCTGCGCTCCGGGGAAGCGTTCCTGGATCAGGTCGAAGGCGCGCTGGGACTCGACGCCCGGGGTGGAGAAGGTGGTGGCGGGGGCGTCGGCCGCCTTGCTGGAGGCGAAGCCGAGTGCCGCGAGGATCACGACCCAGAGGACGGTCACATACCAGCGCCGGCGAAAGGCCAGGCGCCCCAGGCGATACAGGACGGTAGCCACGAACGGGCCTCCGCAGCGGTCTAGGGTGCCCCGAGCCATCCCAGGATGGGGTCGATCGGGCTCGTCCGCCTGTCGGGGGTCGTGCGTCGTCCGCGGGCCCGGTGGGGGCCGGTCGCGCGGTTCCCCGCGCCCCTTAAGGCAGCCCCTTCGGGGCGTGCCGCCGCGGGGCTGTATCGATGTGCGGCTCCGCCGCGTGGGCGCGCTCAGCCCCCACCGGGCCCGCAGCCAAGGCACCGCCCCTCAAGGGGCGCGGGGAACTGCGCGACCAGCCCCCACCGAGCCGCAGGCAAAACTCGACCCCGCTACGCCGAGGCCGCAGGCCTCCGTAGCAGCGCCCGGATCGGATGCCACAGCTCCTGTGCCCGCTCCGGACCCGGGATCACGACAGCGTTGTCAGGCGCCGGGGCCGTGCGCCATATCAGGCCGTCGGGGTGGTGCAGGACGGCCGTGATCTCGTCCGGGGTCGGCGGCTCCGCGTTGCCGCGCAGGTAGACGGCCCGCATCCCGAGGTTGCGGAGCCGGGTCAGAGCCCGGGCGCGGTTGCGTGCGTGGACGAGAACGCGGACGCAGCCGTCACCCTGGGCGCTGGGTCTGGGCAGGTTCAACGCCACCACCACGCTGCCGGTCGGCAGCCTGCAGAAACCTCCTGCGGACAATGCGGTCACACCCCCTGGCGGGTCGAGGTCGAAGTCGGTGTCAATAAGCCGAGCACAGGACGCACCTAAACACGGATCGGCGGCGACCCGCCAGGGGGTCACCGCCGATACGTTTCTGACCTGCGCTTTTACCGACTACTTCGCCGAAGGACCGACCTGGAGGCTCACCGTCGAGCCGTCGTGCGACTCCTTGGTGATCTTGATCCGGGTGTTGGTGTCAGTGATCTTGACACCGGCCGTCGGGTTCGACGTGTCGTAGTAGGTCGACCTGCCGTCGTCGAAGACCGGCACGCCCGGCTGCGACTTGATCTTGGTGGAGACGTCCGCGCTGTGCAGCGTCATCGAGTCCGTGCGGTCCAGGCCGAACGGCGAGTCGTACGCCTGCACGCGGTTGCGCATCAGGGTGCCGTCGGACCACTTCAGCTGCGTCGGGTGGGAGTCGATCGGCAGGATCAGACCCTCACCGGCGTGCTCGCTGGTGTTGTCGTCCGCCTGCGAGGTGTCCCACTTCCAGATCAACAGGCCGTTCTGGTAGGCGTAGTGCTCCACCCAGTCCGGACGGGTCGTCGAGAAGCCGAAGTTGTACGGGCCGACCTTCAACACCTTGTCGTACGACACGTATTGACGGTTCTCGGCGATGTAGTACTGCGCGTAGTCGTCCGTGAAGGACGAGCCGATGCGGGTGAAGCCCTTGGCCGTCCACGCGGGGTCGGCGCTCTCGGCGTTGTCGGAGAAGAGGGCGGTGCCGTCGGCGGTCACGGTGATCTCGTCGGCCGTGAAGCCCTTCTGCGCCACCCCGCTGTCCGTCTGGTAGCGGAAGCGGACGTCGATCTTCTGGCCCGCGTAGGCGTCCAGCGGGTACGTCAGCTTCTGGTACGCGGCCGCCGTGCCGGTGAGGGCCGGGTTGCCGCTGCCGTCACGCGGGATGGCGGAGCCGTCGGCGAGGGTGCCGTCGATCGGGGTCCAGCTCGTGCCGCCGTTGGTGGACACCTCGGTGTAGAGGTAGTCGTAGTCGGCCTCGGCGTCGTACCAGCCGTCCAGGGTGAGCGCGGCGGACGTCTTGCCCGTCAAGTCCACTGTCCGGGAAAGGGTGTTGCTCAGGCTGTTGCCGCTGCCGCTCCACCACTGGGTGGCGCCCTGTGCCGGGGCGATGACGTCGGTGGTGACCGCCTTCTCGGGCAACTGCACCACGAGCGCTTGGGCGTTCTTGGTGTTGTACTCCGCGACGCCCAGCGTGTGCTTCGACTTGGTGCCGGCCTTGGCGATGTCGTAGTCCAGCCAGCCCAGTTGGAGCTTGTCCCAGGCGTTCATGTCGCCGGGCAGGTCGCCGATGGCCTCCTTGCCGGTGCCGAGCCAGGAGCCGGACGACATCAGCGTCCAGAAGCCGGTGGAGTTCTCGCCGCCCGCGGTGTCGTACTCGTCGGGCAGGCCGAGGTCGTGGCCGTACTCGTGGGCGTAGACGCCGAGTCCGCCGTTCTCCGGCTGGATGGTGTAGTCGCCGACCCAGACGCCGGTGTCGCCGACCTGGGTGCCGCCGAGCCTGTTGGTGTCCGGGCCTGTGGAGCCGGCGTCGGTGCCGAAGGCGTACCAGCGGTGGGCCCAGATCGCGTCCTCGCCCTGCGCGCCGCCGCCGGCCGACTCGTCCTCACCGGCGTGCACGATCTGGAAGTGGTCGATGTAGCCGTCGGGCTCGTTGAAGTTGCCGTCGCCGTCGTAGTCGTAGCGGTCCCACTGGTCGAACTGGGCCAGCTCCGTCTTGATCTCGGCGGCCGTGTCACCCGCGGCCTCGCGCTGGGCGACCCAGGCGTTGACGCCGTCCTGCACCGCGTACCAGGCGCCGGTGGAGGCCTTGTTGGAGCCGTAACGGGCCTCGTTGTAGGGGACCTTGACCCAGTCGGTGACCTCGCCGTCGACCGAGTAGCGGCCCGAGGACTGCTTCTCGTAGTACTTCTTGAGCGACTCGGTCTTCTTGCCGGTGCCGAAGTACAGGTCCTGGAAGTGCGCCTGGTTGTAATCCGCCTGCCAGGCCGTCGAGTTGTCCTTCGCCCGGTCGGGCGCGGCTATCTGGTTGTGCAGCGGGCCGACGGTGCCGCCGTAGCGGCTGTCGACCTGGTCGCCGAACTCGACCAGGATCGTGAAGATCTTGTCGGTCTTCTCCCGGCTCAGCTCGACGTACTTGCTCTTGCCGCCCTTGCTCTTGAGCTGGACGACCTTCGAGCCGTTGCGGTCCTTGACCGAGGCCTTGCCGGCTATGACCTCGTTCAGGGCCTCCTGTCGCTGCGCGTCCTGCGTCTTGCTCAGCGGGCCGTCGAGGTCGTGCTCCTTCTGTGCGACCGGTGCCGGGTCGTGCCGGTCGACAGTGGTGGCCTTGGCCGAGGTGTTGGCCTCCGCCACGGCGAACGTCGAGAACGTGGCGGTGGCCGCCGCGAGGGCGACGCCCACCGCGGCCGCTCTGAACGTCCAGGGTCTGCTGGTCACTTGAGGTCCTCCCCTGCGCACACTCGACCGCGCGGAAGGGGGGGTCCTGGAGTCATGGAGGTCCGCGCGCGGTGAACGCGTGATAGTCAAGTGACGTTATTTGACTAGAGGTTTACGGGAAAAGACAGACCTTGACTTGAGCAGGACAAGTGCACTATGCGAAGCCGGGGTCCGCTTTACGGACGCGCGCGGCCGACTCGTGGACCACTCAACAGGCGCGTGCATCCGTCCACTTGGTGGACGGTATGACTCCGTGCGCCCCCCATGCTCCGGAGCTGTGGGTTAGGTCATGCTTACTGCACGTTCCACTCGGGCATGCAGGCGAATAGAGTCGATTGGCGGAACGCCCGGAACCGGCGGAAAGCCAGGCCGACATCCTTGTCGCACCCCCCTTTCACAGCTCCCCTCCATCGCCTAACGAGGACTCGATTGCCATGCCTCGTCCGACCGCCGCACAGCTCGCCTACGGTTCGTTCACCGTGATCTTCTCGACGCTCGCCATGCTGCTGCTGTCACAGACGAACTCGGGTCTGGGCATCGCCGTCATCGCCTGCGCGGCACTCGCCCTCGGGGTGCTCGTCTCCCTGACGGTGCCGCAGCCGAAGACCCGTACCCGGACAGTGGCCCAGGCCGCCCCCCAGACCGCGGCTCCGGCCGTTCCGCAGCGGCAGCGCGTGCCGGTGTCGGTACGGCGGGAGACCGTGTCCGCCGCCGCGTCGTCCGCGTCCGCGGAGCCGGTACGGGAGCGGAGCACTCCCTAGACCAAGCACAAGCCCAAGCTCGACCTCAAGCTCGACTACGCGAATCGGCGGGCCCGTTGACCACGGACCCGCCGATCGCTGTGTGCGCTCCGGGTGTTGACCCCGGTCACGTCAACGCGTGCTGACCACCACGGTCTTGGCGGCCTTGTCGTGCAGGCCCTGCTTGTACGGCTTGTCGAAGAAGCTCCAACCGCCGCAGATCGCCGTCCAGATGCAGGCGCAGCAGAACGCGAACGGGATCCACAGCACCGCCGCGCGGATCAGGTTGGTCTGCACGGACGGCGTCGACCCGTTGTCGAGGTTGGCCACGCGCAGGCCCAGCCACTTCTTGCCCAGCGTCTGACCGGACTTGGCCATCATCACGGTGTCGTAGCCGATGTAGAGCACGGCCGCGATGAGCGACTGGCCGAGCGACTTGGCGTACGACGCGCCGTTGGAGCCGACGTCGTACTCGTGGACGCCGAAGGCCCAGGTGACCAGCCAGACGATGATGCCGACGAGGATCAGGTCGATGATCCGGGCGAGCGTGCGGCGGCCGCTGTCGGCGAGCGGGGGCATGCCGGCGAGGGGGTCGGTGGGGTAGGAGCCGCCGCCGTAGGGATCGCCGCCACCGCCACCGTCGTACGGAGGAGGCTGCGGAGGCTGGTTCCCGTAGGACTGGTCGTACGGTGAGCCCGATCCCTGGCCAGGAGGGGGCTGCTTCCTGAACGGGTCGTCTTCCGGCGGCTGCTGGCCGGAGCCCGGAGGCGGTTCGGTGCTCATGCGCCGAGTCGACCGCGAACCGTCCGCCTCCGCATCCGGCGAGGGGCCGTCCGGGGTACGGAATCAGGTACCCCGGATGCCGTACTCCCCTATGCCGCCACGAACGTATGTGCTGCCTTGTCGTGCCAGCACTGGTGCCAGGGCCGGTCGAACAGGCACCAGGCGACGCCGACGATCCCGATGCCGAGCAGCCCCGGGACGCTGTAGACGAGCCAGCGGCGCAGCGCCCCGCCGAAGCCGGGCGGCTCGTGGCTCTCGATCCCGCGGACCTCGATACCGCAGAGCTTCTTGCCCAGGGTGCGGCCCCACTTGGCGGTCGGCAACGCCTCGTAGAGGACGCCGAAGAGGAGGAGGACGGCGAGGACGATGCCCAGGTAGGCGGCCGTGGTGCCGTCCAGCAGCCAGACCGTCTCGGTACGGCCGGAGAGCTTGGCCGCGTCGATCTTCTCGTCGAGGTGGTCGGCCGCCTTGGTGCCCAGCGGTACGGCGGCGACGGCGGTGACCGCGCCGAGCACGACGGTGTCGATCAGCCGCGCGACCAGCCGCTTGCCGAGCCCCGCGGGCCGCGCCTCCGACTGCCGCCGCGCCGCCGCCTGGAACACGTCCTCCACAGGCGGCTTCCAGGGCGCTACGGGCCCCTCCTCGTCCCCCGCCAGCCGGTGCACCTGCTGCGCCCAGGAGGGCTGCCCGCCACCGGGTCCGGCGGCCATGGGCGTACCCACGGCGGCGCCCTGGGGCTGCGCCGGGCCGGACTGCTGAGGGACACCGGGGGCGGCCTGCTGGGGTCCGGAGAGGGCCGTGGAGGCGGAGGCGGGCGCGGCGGAGGCGGCTGCCCCGGAGCCGGTACCCGCCTGGCCCGCCTGGGCCTGCGCGGCACGGGCGGCGGCCGCCTTTCCGGCACCGAAGCCGGGGCCGGAGGGGTCGCTGGAGGGGGTGTTCCCGCCGGGGCTGTCGGGCCCGAACGCACCGCCGGCGGAGCCGGTCCCCACAGGCCCCTGCACACCGGAACCACCGGCGTCGACCCCGGCCGCGGAGCCGGACCGTGCCGAACCCTGCGAGTCATAGCCGCCGCCCGCACCGGACCCGGCCGAGCCCTGCCCGCCGAAGGCGCCCCCGCCCTGCGCCCCCGGCGCCCCGCCCTGTTGAGGCGTGCGCGGGGCCGGGCGGCGGAAAGTGGTCGTGCCCTCGTCGGCGGGCGGGGTCGACGGCGCCGGGATGTCCGCGGGCACTCTCGGGTCCGCGGGCGTTCTCGGGTCCGGGGAGCCCCAGGAGACGCGGCGGTCCTGGTCGCCGCCGAAGCCGCTCTGGTGGGCGCGGTCCGCGCCCCACGCGGCGGCCGGTTCGGGGCGACTGCCGTGCTGGGCGTCGGCCGGGCTCACCGGGTCCTCGTCGAAGAAGTGCGGCCCGGTCTCCTCCACGGACGCACCCGGCGCGCCCGGTGACAGGCCGTCCGACGGTGCCGGGCGGCTGGTGCCGGGCACCCAGGCCGCGCCGTTCCAGTACCGGACATAGCCAGGAATGGACGGGTCCGGGTAGTACCCCTCGCGGGGCCTGTCGTCACCGGGTGCCGGGGTTGGGGCGCTCATGTCCGTCGTCCCATATCTGCTCGGAGGTCAAATGGGGGTGTCCACATCTATCAGACCCGTGCGACCACCACTGCCCGTCCCGCCGGACCCACCCCTTTCCGGGCAACCTCGTGCACGGAGTCCACACGCCCCGAAGCCCCGCGAAGCCTTCGTGACGCCGTGCGGAAAAAAAGTTTCCCGAACTCGCGTAATGCTTCGGCCCGCACGCCCTCTCCACTCGTACGGGCCCACCGCGGGGCCCGGTCAGCGAGAGGAGACACACGTCATGCACACAGTCGTAGAGCGGGAGTTGGAGCTCAAACTCATCCTGTCGCCGGAGCGCAGCATTCCGGTCCCGGCCCGGCTGAGCTACCGCACCGACGACCCGTACGCCGTCCACATCTCCTTCCACATCAACTCCGAGCACCCCGTGCACTGGACGTTCGCCCGCGAACTCCTCGTCGAGGGCGTGTTCCGGCCATGTGGGCACGGGGACGTGCGGGTGTGGCCGACGAAGGTGGAGCGGCGCAGTGTCGTCCTGATGGCGCTGAGTTCACCCGACGGGGACGCCCTGCTGGAGGCTCCGGCGGCGCAGGTGTCGGCGTGGCTGGAGCGCACCCTGCGGGTGGTCCCTCCGGGCTCTGAGGCCGAGCAGCTCGGCATCGACGCCGGCCTGGCCGAGCTGCTCGCCCCGACCCCGGCCGACGACCTGTGGCTGCGCGACCCGTGGCCGTCGGACGAGTCGCGGGACGGGGAGTGAGTTCAGAAAGTGTGTCACTCTCGGCGAAAGTGTCACACTTTTCTGGGATAGGTGTCCTCCGCCCTCAGAACAGCTTGCCGGGATTGAGGATCCCCAGCGGGTCGAAGGTCGCCTTGACCGCCCGCTGCATCTCGACGCCCACCGGGCCGAGTTCGCGGGCCAGCCACTCCTTCTTCAGGACGCCGACGCCGTGTTCGCCGGTGATGGTGCCGCCGAGTGCGAGGCCGAGGGCCATGATCTCGTCGAAGGACTCGCGGGCGCGCCGGGACTCGTCGGCGTCCTGCGCGTCGAAGCAGACGGTGGGGTGCGTGTTGCCGTCACCGGCGTGCGCGCAGACGCCGATGGTCAGCCGGTACTTCTCACCGATCCGTTCCACCCCTTCGAGCATCTCGCCGAGCCGCGACCGGGGCACGCACACGTCGTCGATCATCGTCGTGCCCTTGACCGCCTCCAGCGCCGTGAGCGACAACCGCCGCGCCTGGAGCAGCAGTTCGGACTCGGCAGCGTCCTCGGCGGGCACGACCTGCGTGGCTCCGGCCGCCTCGCACAGGGCTCCTACGGCGGCCAGGTCGGCGGCCGGATCCAGCGTGTCGAAGGCGGCGAGCAGCAACGCCTCGGTGCTCTCGGGCAGTCCCATGTGGGCCAGGTCGTTGACGGCCTTGACGGTCGTACGGTCCATCAGTTCGAGGAGGGACGGCACGTGCCCGCCCGCCATGATCCGGCAGACGGCGTCGCAAGCGGCCGCCGCGGACCCGAACTCGGCCGCCAGTACGAGCTGTTGGGGCGGCTGCGGCCTCAGCGCCAGGGTCGCCTTGACGACGATCCCGAGCGAGCCCTCCGAGCCGACGAACAGCCGGGTCAGGTCGTACCCGGCGACGCCCTTGGCCGTACGCCGGCCGGTGCTCATCAGCCGCCCGTCGGCGAGGACGACGTCCAGGCCGAGGACGTACTCGGCCGTCACCCCGTACTTCACGCAGCACAGCCCGCCGGACGCGGTGCCGATGTTGCCGCCGATCGTGCACATCTCCCAACTGGAGGGATCCGGCGGGTAGTAGAGGCCGTGCTCGTTGACCGCGCGGGAGAGCGTCGCGTTGATGACGCCGGGCTCGACGACCGCGATGCGGTCGACCGGGCTGATCTCCAGGATGCGGTCCATCTTGACGAGGGACAGCACGACGCAGCCCTCGGACGCGTTGGCCGCGCCCGACAGGCCCGTGCGGGCGCCCTGCGGGACGACCGGGAGGCGCAGTTCGGTGGCCACGCGCATGACGTGCTGGACCTGTTCGACCGTGCGCGGCAGCACGACGACGGCGGGGGTGCCGGACGGGCAGAAGCTCGCCATGTCGTTGGCGTACGAGTCCGTGACGTCCGGGTCGGTCAGGACGGCCTCGGCGGGCAGCCCGGCCAGCAGCCGGTCGACAAGGGTCCCGGTGTCCTGGTCGCGAGGCGCTTCGATACGGCTCATGATCACAGCGTCGCACTCGCGGCCATCGGTGTGAACCCCGTCCGCGCGTGGCTTTGGGTGCCGGGATGTGGTCGTCGTACTGACGCAGAGTGAGCGCCATGGAGAACGAACAGCGGGGCCCCGGTACTTCCCTGGTGGCGGAGGCGCCCCGGCGCCGCTCCCCCGTTCCGCGCCGGGTGCTGATCGCGACGGTCGCCGGGTGTGCCGTGGTCGGCGGGCTGCTGTGGCTGCTGCCCGAGGAGCCGCGTCCGGCGCCGCGGCCCGCGCCGGGACCCAAGGCGCAGGCGCTGAGCGCGGTCACCGCGGGGGTGCCGGCCGCGCTGCCCGACCTGGCCGCGCTGATCGGCGACCGCGAGACGCGGGTACGGGTCCATCCGCGGGACGCCCGGTCGTGGGCGGTGCTCGGCTCGGCCTATGTGGAGCAGGGGCGGCGGACCGGGGACACCCTGTACTACCCGAAGGCCGAGGAGGCCCTCCGCACCTCGCTGAAGGTCCGCGCGAAGGGCAACGACGCGAGCGCCGTCGCGATGGACGGCCTGGCGGCCCTCGCGAACGAACGGCGCGACTTCCGCGCGGCGCGCACCTGGGGCGAGGCCGCGGTGAAGGCGGCGCCGAGGCGGTGGACGACGTATCCGCTGCTGATCGACGCCTACACCGGCCTCGGCGACTACAAGGCGACCCACCGCACCCTCGAAAAGCTGCTGGAGCTGCACACCGGACCCGCCGTCATGGCCCGTGCCGCCGCCGTCTACCGCGACCGCGGCTGGCGCGAGGACGCCGCCGCCCAGCTCGCCGACGCGGCGGCGAAAGCCACCGCCCCGGCGGAGCAGGCCGCCTGGTTGCAGCGCGCCGGGGAGCTGGCCTGGGAACGCGGGGACCGCGAGGTCGCGCTACGGCACTTCGAGGCGGCCGTACGGCTCGACCCGGACCAGCGGGAGGCGCTCGCCGGTGAGGGCCGTGCGCTCGCGGCGCTGGGCCGCACCTCGGAGGCCCTGAACTCCTACCAGGTCGCCCTCGCCAAGCAGCCGACCCCGCAATACGCCCTGGAACTCGGCGAGTTGTACGAGTCGCTGGGACTCACGCAGGCCGCCCGCGTGCAGTACGACACCCTGCGCGCCCTCGCCGCCAAGGACGCGGCGGCCGGGGTCGACGACGAGTTGGTCCTCGGTGCCTTCGAGGCGGACCACGGCGACGCCCAGGACGCCGTACGCCGGCTGCGGGCCGAGTGGACCCGCCAGCCGGGGATCCCGGTGGCCGACGCGCTCGGGTGGGCGCTGCACCGGGCCGGGCAGGACGAGGAGGCGCTGAAGTTCGCGTCGGCGGCGACGGACAAGGTGCACGGGGGCGGGGTGCGGGACGCGCTGTACGCGTTCCACCGGGGCATGATCGAGAAGGAGTTGGAGAAGTTCGCGTCCGCGCGCCGCCATCTCCAGGAGGCGTTGCAGATCAACCCGTACTTCTCGCCGCTGCGGGTGCCGTTGGCGCAGGCGGCCTTGGCGACGATGGGCGAGCCGTCCGACGAGCCACTCCCCACGGACAAGGAGCCGCAGGAGAAGACGAGTTGAGCCGCCGCCTCACACCGCTGCCGTGCCGATGAGCGCGTTGCGGGTGACCAGCGCGGCCAGTTCGTCCTCGGTCAGCGACTCCGTGCCTTCGGGCCTGAGCGGAAGCACCATGTAGCGGGTCTCCGCGCTGGAGTCCCACACGGTGATGTCCGTGGTCGTAGGCAGCTGGAGCCCGAACTCGGCGAGTACGGACCGGGGTTCGCGGACCACGCGGGAGCGGTAGGCCTCCGACTTGTACCAGCCCGGGGACGGGCCCAGCAGCGGGAGCGGGTAGCAGGAGCAGAGGGTGCAGACGATGACGTTGTGGGTCGCGTCCGTGTTCGCGACGACCCGCAGCCGCTGGAACGAGCCGTCCATGAAGCCGAGTTCCCGCACGGCGGCCGTGCCGTCCGTCAACAGCCTTGCCCTGTACGCCTCGTCGGTCCAGGCGCGGGCCACCACCCGTGCCCCGTTCGCCGGTGACGCGCCCGCGAGGAACGCGTCGAGCACCTCGTCGACCGCCCCGGCCGTGACGACCCCCTTCTCCTCCAGCAGGGTCTCAAGTCGCCGCACCCGCCGGGAGATCGAGGCGTCCTCGTGGTCACCGCTCATCGTCACGTTCCTCTTCGCACGCTTCCAAGTAGCTTTCCCACAGATCGAGTACGACGTGATGGTCGCCCTCGCCCCACAGGTCCCGGGCCGCGAACCGCACCGCGTACACCTGCTCCACCGGCGCGTCCCCGGTCCCCCGCGCACTGACGTCGGCCAGCTCCGCGCGCCCTTCCGGCTCCACGACGACACCGGACCTGCCGCGTGCGTAACGGGGCAGGCGGGTGTGGTGCGGCGGGTCGTGGCGGAAGGTCCGGACGCGGGTGCCGGGCGGGAAGCGGTCAGGCATCCGGCTCCCCCAACTCACCTGGTTCGATCACGCCCTTGCGTTCCAGCAGCGTGGTGATCGCGGTGAACCAGCGCTCGTAGTACGGCATCGAGAGGTACGCGGCGGGCGGGATCGCCTCGATCGCGTCCCGGAACTCGTTGGTGTTGAAGATGCCCTGCGCGCGCAGGGCGTTGAACAGCCCGACGACCCGCGCCTCCCAGTCGGCGTGGAAGGGCTCGGGGTCGTCGGTGGTGTCGATGGCACCGAACCCCTGGGTGCCGCCCACGTCGTTGATCCTGGCCATGAGGGCAGCGTACGGCCCTGTCCGCGGCTACGGCTTGTGGCAGAGGGAGAACTTCCGTGCCCCCGCCTCCCCGGACGCGAACCCGATGCACAGACGGGTGCTGGGCTTCGTGCGGACGGCGAGGCCCTCCGGTTCGCGGTAGGTGAGGTTGTAACCGGCCTCCGTGCGGGACCGCTGGACCAGTTCGCCGGTGCGGATGTCGAGGCAGGAGACGTAGGTGTTGCCGTGTTTCGCGGGCGGGTTGGTGGTGGAGTTGTAGGCGGAGCCCGCGAGTTGGTAGAGGTGGTCGCCGTCGAGCGCGTAGCCCTGGAACGGGATCGACGGGTCCGGGTGGGCGCCGGTCTGGGCTATGTCGGCCAGCGGAGTGGCGTAGTCGCGGGCCACGAAGGCGTCCAAGTCCCAGACGCGGTACCGGGGTTGGTTGGCGATGCGGTAGCGGATCGCTATGCGCTTCGAGGTCATGCAGACCGTGGGCTGGTTGTTGGTGGAGTTCGCGATCGGCTTGCGGACCGCCACGTCGGCGGAGGTGCGGGTGGCGCCGTTCGCGAAGTGGAAGCGGGTGACGGCCTGGCCGTAGGCACCGCCCGAACCGGCCTTCGCGGCGGCCTCGGTCCAGATCCACACATCGCCGTCGGAGGTGTTCTGCACACCCATGCTGACGCCGTGCCCGAAGCCCTGGAGGTGCATGTGGCCGAGCGCCTTGCCCGTGTAGTCGAGCTGGTTGAGACAGAGGTTGCCGGCGTCGGCGCCGCCCGTTCTCAACTGGAGGACGTACAGGCGCTGGTGGACCTCGTCGAGGGCGAACGACTGGAGGACCGTGGGCTCGTGCAGGGTGCCCTTCTGCCACAGCCAGCGTGCCGCCGGTGCGGACAGATCGATCGGCGCGACGGCCACGGTCCTCCCAAGTCCCTTGCGGGACCCGTGCGTTACAGGTTGCCCCGCTTCTCCTGCTCCCGCTCGATCGCCTCGAACAGCGCCTTGAAGTTGCCCTTGCCGAAGCCCATCGAGCCGTGTCGCTCGATGAGTTCGAAGAACACCGTAGGCCGGTCCTGGACCGGCTTGGTGAAGATCTGGAGAAGGTATCCGTCCTCGTCGCGGTCGGCGAGGATCTTCAGCTCGCGCAGGGTGTCGACGGGGACGCGGGTGTCGCCGACCCACTCGCCGAGGGTGTCGTAGTAGGAGTCGGGGGTGTCGAGGAACTTCACTCCGGCCGCGCGCATCGTCCGTACGGTCTGCACGATGTCGTTGGTGTTGAGCGCGATGTGCTGGACGCCCGCGCCGCCGTAGAACTCCAGGTACTCGTCGATCTGCGACTTCTTCTTCGCGACGGCGGGCTCGTTGATCGGGAACTTGACCTTGAGCGTGCCGTCGGCGACGACCTTCGACATCAGCGCGCTGTACTCGGTCGCGATGTCGTCGCCCACGAACTCCTTCATGTTCGTGAAGCCCATGACCTTGTTGTAGAAGCCGACCCACTCGTTCATGTGGCCGAGTTCGACGTTGCCGACGCAGTGGTCGATCGCCTGGAAGGTGCGATGGGCGGGGGCCGCGACGAGCGGTTCGGCGGGGGCGAAGCCGGGGAGGTACGGGCCGTCGTAGCCGGTGCGCTCGACGAGGGTGTGGCGGGTCTCGCCGTAGGTGGCGATCGCGGCGAGGACGACCGAGCCGTTCTCGTCCTTCAGCTCGTACGGCTCGGCGAGCGAACGGGCGCCGTGCTCGACGGCGTAGGCGTACGCGGCGCGCGCGTCCGGCACCTCGATGGCGAGGTCGACGACACCGTCGCCGTGCTCGGCCACGTGCCGGGTGAGGAACTCGCCCCAGGGGGTGGCGGGCTTGATGACGGAGGTGAACACGAAGCGGGCGGAGCCGTTGGTGAGCACGTACGAGGCGGTCTCGCGGCTGCCGTTCTCCGGACCGGAGTAGGCGACCAGCGTCATGCCGAAGGCCGTGGAGTAGTAGTGCGCCGCCTGCTTGGCATTGCCCACGGCGAAGACGACCGCGTCCATCCCCTTCACCGGGAAGGGGTCGGCCTGCCGGGCGGTGTCGGGGGTGTGGTGAGTGGTCTGCGTCATGTCCGCAGACTCCCCCTCCCCGGCAAGGTGCGCAATAGTTTGCGTATTGGCTGGGCATTCTGTTCAGTGCTACGACCGTTTCGGCGGGCTTTCTGTACAGGATGACCATCCTCGGAGGCGGACACCATGGGCATCGATCAGCTCGACGGACGGATCATCGTGCTGTTGGCCGAGGAACCGCGGATCGGGGTGCTGGAGATGTCCCGGCGACTCGGAGTGGCCCGGGGGACGGTGCAGGCGCGGCTGGACCGGCTTCAGTCGAATGGAGTCATCCGGGGATTCGGCCCGCAGGTCGATCCGGCGGCGCTCGGCTATCCGGTCACGGCGTTCGCGACGCTGGAGATCCGACAGGGGCAAGGCCCGGACGTGCGGGCGCACTTGGCGACCGTCCCGGAAGTCCTCGAACTGCACACCACCACCGGCAGCGGGGACATGCTGTGCCGGCTCGTGGCCCGGTCGAACGCCGATCTCCAGCGGGTCATCGACCGGGTTGTCGGTTTTGATGGCATTGTCCGGGCCGCCACCGCCATCGTCATGGAGAACCCCGTTCCGCTGCGGATCATCCCGCTGGTGAAACAGGCGGCGGAAGACCCGGAAGGGACGACCTGGCCGACGTAGGGGTGTGGGCATGTGAGCTTCTGGGAGTACTTGGGCAACCGGCACCAGCAGCTGCTCACCGACGCCTACCAGCACGCCAGCGCGGTCTTCCAGTGCATGGTCGTGGCCACGCTGATCGGTGTGGTGATCGGGGTCGTCACCTATCGGAGCGAGTGGGCGGGCAACCTCGCCACCACCGCCACGTCGACCATTCTGACCATTCCGTCGCTCGCCATGATCGGTCTGCTCATTCCGATCGTCGGTCTTGGCGTTCCGCCCACAGTGATCGCATTGACCTTGTACGGCCTGCTGCCGATCGTCCGTAACTCGATCGTGGGCCTGCGCGGGGTCGACCCGTCCCTCGTGGACGCGGCGAAGGGCATCGGGATGTCCCGGCCGGCGCGGCTCCTGCGGGTCGAACTGCCGTTGGCCTGGCCGCCGATCCTCACCGGTATCCGGGTCTCCACGCAGATGCTGATGGGCATCGCGGCCATCGCGGCGTACGCCTCCGGGCCCGGCCTCGGCAACGAGATCTTCCGCGGGATCGGGTCGCTGGGCAGCAAGAACGCCCTCAACCAGGTGCTCGCGGGCACGCTCGGGATCATCGTCCTGGCGCTGCTGTTCGACGCCGCGTACGTCCTTCTCGGACGGCTGACCATTCCCAGGGGGATCCGTGCCTGAGCCATCCGCGTCCGAGCGATCCGCGACCGAGCCGGCGACCGCGACCTCCGGTGCCTCCATCGAGCTGGAGAACCTGACCAAGCGGTATCCGGGCAGCGCCGACCCGGCCGTCGAGAGCGTCAACATGGAGATCAAGGCGGGTGAGTTGGTCGTCTTCGTCGGGCCGTCCGGCTGCGGGAAGTCCACCACGCTCAAGATGATCAACCGGCTGATCGAACCGACCGGTGGCCGGATTCGCATCGGCGGCGAGGACGTCACCGACATCGACCCGGTGAAGCTGCGCCGCAAGGTCGGCTACGCGATCCAGTCGAGCGGTCTCTTCCCGCACATGACCGTCGCCCAGAACATCGCGCTGGTCCCGAAGATGATCGGCTGGTCCAAGTCCCGGATCAGGAACCGGGTGGAGGAGATGCTCGACCTGGTCGGCCTTGACGCCGGCGAGTTCCAGGGCCGCTATCCGCGCCAGCTCTCCGGCGGGCAGCAGCAACGCGTCGGCGTGGCACGGGCGTTGGCGGCGGATCCGCCGGTGCTGCTGATGGACGAGCCGTTCGGCGCGGTCGACCCGATCACCCGCGATCACCTCCAGGACGAGCTGATCAGGCTCCAGCACGAACTGCACAAGACGATCGTCTTCGTCACGCACGACTTCGACGAGGCGATCAAACTGGGCGACCGGATCGCGGTGTTGCGCGAACGCTCGCACATCGCGCAGTTCGACACCCCGGAGGCGATCCTCACCAACCCGGCGGACGACTTCGTGTCCGGTTTCGTGGGCGCCGGGGCGGCCCTGAAGCGGCTGAACCTGACCCGCGTACGGGACGTGGAGATCACCGACTATCCGACGGTGACCGTCGACGACCCGCTCCAGAACATCTTCGACAAGCTCCGGGACAGCGGCACCAACGAGATCCTCCTCCTCGACAAGCGCGGCCGGCCCTACAAGTGGCTGCGGCGCGGCGACATGATGCGCGCCAAGGGCTCGCTGGCCCGGGCGGGCACACTGGTCAGCGACACGGTGACGCGGGACGCGACGCTCCGGGACGCGCTGGAGGCGGTGCTCACGGACAACGCGGGGCGGGTCGCGGTCACCGGACGGCGCGGGGAGTACACCGGCGTCGTCGACATGGAGACGCTGATGAACTCCGTGCACGAACTCCTGGAGGCCGACCGGCTGGAGGCGATGGAGGGCCGGCACGAGCTGGAGGAGGCCCGGGCCCTCCAGACGCACGCCGAGCAGGAAGGCGCCGGCGGGGAGGAGAAGGCGTGACCACTCCCGAGCTGGACGAGGAGACCGAGGCCGAGGCGGTGGTGCCGCCTACGACTCCCCCGAAACGCCGGATCACCTGGCAGAAGCTGACCTTCCTGCCCGCCGCCCTGGTGGCGATCCTGCTGGCGACCTGGCTGTGGTTCAACCAGGCCCACCTGGACGCCATTTCGGAGAACGCGCTCTCCAACGGCCAGGTCAGCAAGGCCCTTTGGCAGCACGTCCAACTCACCGTGATCTCCACGTTCTTCGTGCTGATCATCGCGATCCCGCTGGGCATCCTGCTGACCCGGGCGGCGTTCCGGAAGGCCGCCCCGGTGGCGATGACCTTCGCCAACATGGGCCAAGCGACCCCGGCGATCGGCCTGTTGGCCCTGCTGGTGATCTGGCTCGGCACCGGCGAGAAGGCGGCCCTGATCGGCATCATCATCTACGCCGTCCTGCCGGTCCTGTCCAACACCATCGCGGGCCTGAAGGCCAACGACCCGACCCTGCTGGAGGCGGCCCGAGGCATCGGCATGTCCCAACTCGGCGTCCTGGCAAAGGTGGAACTCCCGCTCGCCGTCCCGCTGATCCTGGCCGGTGTCCGAACCGCCCTGGTCCTCAACGTCGGTACGGCGACCCTGGCGACCTTCGGCGGGGGCGGCGGCCTGGGTGTCCTGATCACCACCGGCATCACCACCCAGCGGATGCCGGTCCTGGTGCTCGGCTCGATCCTCACGGTCAGTCTCGCCCTGCTGGTCGACTGGCTGGCCTCCCTGGCCGAACTCCTGTTGCGGCCAAGGGGATTGGAGGCGGGCTCATGAGGCGCACCTGTCTGCTGCTGGCCGGGACCCTGGTCGTCGTCTCCGGTTGCGGGCTGACCAGCGGCTCCCCGATGGTCGACGACGTCAGCCCCGGCACGGTCGGGCGGGGCGAACCCCTGAAGGGAGCCCATCTCACCGTCACCTCGAAGGAGTTCACCGAGCAGCTGGTCCTCGGCGCGATGATGGGTATCGCCTTCGAGGCGGCCGGCGCGGACGTCCTCGACCGGACCGGCATCCAGGGTTCGATCGGAGCGCGGGAGGCCGTCAAGTCCGGTGACGCGGACGGGATGTATGAGTACACAGGCACCGCGTGGATCACCTACCTCGGCAACAGCAAGCCGATCACCGATCCGCTGAAGCAGTGGCAGGCGGTGCGGGACGCGGACCTGAAGAACGGCATCACCTGGCTGCCGCCGTCGGCCCTGAACAACACCTACGCCCTCGCGATGAACCAGGCCAACTTCAAGAAGTACGGCACGAAGACGCTGTCCGAGGTGGCCGCGCTGGCGAAGAAGGACCCGGGCGCGGTGACGGTGTGTGTGGAGAGCGAGTTCGCCAACCGCGCGGACGGGCTGCCGGGCATGGAGAAGGCGTACGGGATGAACCTCCCCGCGAAGAACATCACGCAGATGGACACCGGGATCATCTACACCCAGGTGAAGAAGGGGAGTTGCACGTACGGCGAGGTCTTCACCACCGACGGCCGCATCAAGTCGATGAACCTCGCGGTGATGGCCGACGACAAGAAGTTCTTCCCCAACTACAACGCGGCGCCCGAGATCAACACGAAGGCGTTGAAGAAGTGGCCGGCGATCGCGAGGGTCCTGGACCCGGTGACGAAGAAGCTGAACAACACGGTGGCGCGGACGCTGAACGCGAAGGTGGATGTCGACGGGGAGGATCCGCATCAGGTGGCGTTGGACTGGATGAAGGCGGAGGGGTTGGTCAAGTAGGGCTCGTGGGGGGCGAGTTCCAAAGGATCGGTTGCAAAGAACCCGTTGCAACTGGTCCTTTGCAACGCTATCTTTGTACTCATGTACGAGCCGGAACCGTCCAAGTACCGCAATCTCGACGCCCGTTCGCTGCGCGGGATCGCCCATCCACTGCGGATGCAGTTGCTGAACGCGCTGCGACGGTACGGACCGGCCACCGCGTCGATGCTCGCCGAGCGGCTGGGCGAGTCCAGCGGAGCGACCAGCTACCACCTCCGCCAGCTGGCCACGCACGGGTTCGTCGAAGACGCCCCGGAGCGCGGCAAGGGGCGGGAGCGCTGGTGGCAGGCCGTTGAGCAGGGCATCGGCTTCGACGAGAACCTGCTCATCGACGCCGACCCGGCGGTGCGTGGCGCGGCCGACACGTTCCTGCACGAGGTGGCGACCACCCACGCCCGTGAACTGTCGACCTGGGTCGGCACCCGCGAGGACTGGCTGCCCAAGTGGTCCCACTCGACCGACATGAGCGACTGGACCGTGCGGCTGACACCCGAGCGCACCCGTGAACTCGTCGGAAAAATGCACGAGTTGCTCGAAAGCTATGCGGACGAGACCGCGCCCGAAGCAGAACAGGTGCGCTTCCACCTGCACGCCTTCCCGACCGAATCAGAGTGAGACGAGGCAGACCCCGATGCACCCGGAAACCCACCTCCAGCTACACCACACCCGCGCCGCCGAACTCCAGGCCGAGGCCGCGGCCCACCGCCTCGCCGCCCAGGCCAGGCACCCCCGCGAACTCCGTACCCGCCTCGGCTGGACCCTCGTAGAACTGGGCCTTCGCCTGGCCGCCACGCCCAACGGCACCCATCCCGCCGTCGCCTAACAGCCCGGCACGGACCCCTTACCCGTCTCCAGCGCCTCCAGGGCGGACACCGCGCCCTTCAGCGAGGTCACCGCGACCAGCCGTAGCCCCTTGGGCAGTTCGGACTTGGCGTCCGAGCACTCGGCCTTCGGGACCAGGAACACCGTCGCACCGTCACGTCGCGCGGCCTGGGTCTTGAGGGCCACTCCCCCGACCGCGCCGACCGTACCGTCGGTGCCGATCGTCCCCGTACCGGCGATGGTGCGACCACCCGTCAAGTCAGCGCCGCTGCCGTCGCCGTTCAGCTTGTCGATGATGCCCAGGGTGAACAGCAGGCCCGCGCTGGGGCCGCCGACGTCCGCCAGCGTGAGGGTGACCTTGACCTTCTTGTCGCTGAGGTTCAGGTAGTTCAGCGCGGCGGTGGTCGCGTCGTCCTGCGACTCCTGCATCTGCTCGGTGTTGTGCTGCTCGATCTCCTTGACGCTGTTGCCGCTCGGGTAGACCGAGTCACGCGGCATGACCGCTCGATCGGTACGGAACCAGCTGTCGATCACATCGCTCAACGACACACGTTGATCGGGCCCGGTCGCTTCGATCGTCGTCATGCGCAACTGACCGCTCGTCGTGCGCACCGGCGCCCCGGAGATCGTGATCACCGGGGTGCCCTTGTTCTCGCCGAGCACGTTCGCGGTCAGACCGGGCTGCGCCAGCGAGAACGGCAGCGGCGCGAAGCCCGCCGTGGCGAGCAGTGCCACGACGGGCAGGGCGCAGACGGCTACGGCCTGGGGGCGCGTGAGGCGAGAGAGGAGCACGGGATCAATCTAACGCGACGGCCACTTTCGGCCGGGCGCCGGTCACCCCCTGCCCACAAACGACCTCAGGCCTCAGCGCAGCGCTTCGGCGACCTCGCGCGCCGCGTCGACGACCCGCGGTCCGACCCGCTCGGGCACCGCGTCGGCCAGCATCACCACGCCGACGCTGCCCTCGACCCCCGTGACGCCCAGCAGCGGAGCCGCGGCACCGCTCGCGCCGGCCTCCAACTCGCCGTGCGTCAGGGTGTATCCGGGTTCGTCGGCGGCCTGGTGCCGGGCGGCGAGGATCGCGCGGCCCGCGGCTCCCCTGTCCAGGGGATGGCGGAAGCCGGCGCGGTAGGCCACGTGGTAGTCGGTCCAGGTCGGCTCGACCACCGCGACGGCGAGGGCGTCCGCCCCGTCGACCAGGGTGAGGTGAGCGGTCGCCCCGATGTCCTCGGCCAGCGAACGCAGCGCGGGGAGCGCTGCCTCCCGTACAAGAGGATGCACCTGGCGGCCGAGCCGCAGCACCCCGAGCCCGACGCGGGCCCGGCCGCCGAGATCACGGCGTACGAGTGCGTGCTGTTCGAGGGTGGCCAGCAACCGGTACACGACGGTCCGGTTGACGCCCAGTTTGTTGGACAGTTCGGTGACGGTCAGCCCGTGGTCCGTATCGGCCAGCAGTTTGAGGACGCGCAGTCCCCGGTCGAGCGTCTGGGAGGTCTCCGCGGTCACGACGCCCACTCCTTAAGTGGTGAGGTCGGCGGCCCCCTAGCGACGGATGCGTCACCGAGTCCCGTCAGTGACGCGCTTCAGAGGCCGCCGATCGGCGAGGCGGCCCGGCGTGTCCGGGCCCAGTCGCTTCACGGCTGCGCTCCGCGGCGGCGCTGCCACGGGGCGTGTGCGTAGCGGGACACTAGCGAAGGGGGTTCGCTGAGCGGAAGTCTCCGTCCAGAATCCGGTCACCGACTGGTACGGACCGGTTCCCTTCATGTCGATATGTCCTGACCTGGGGGCCAACCCTGCGCAGATTCCGCACAGATGTGCGGGCCGGGCGGGTGCGCGAGCGGGGGCGGTCAGTGCATGCGGTCCGTGCAGTCGGTCAGTGCATGCGGTCAGTGCATGCGGGTGGCCCACTCCTGGACCTTCGCGATGCGCTGCCGCAGCTGGCCTGCCGTGGCCTCGGCGCTCGGCGGGCCGCCGCAGGTGCGGCGCAGCTCGGTGTGGATGACGCCGTGCGGTTTGCCGGTCTGGTGGACGTACGCGGAGACCATGGTGTTGAGCGACTTCCGCAGCTCCATCATCTCCTTGTGGGAGACGACGGGCCGCCGCTCGGCGGGCAGCTCCAGCAGGTCGGCTTCCCCGTCCGGCTTCTTGCGGCTGTGCGCGATCTGCCGGGCCTGCCGCTTCTGGAGCAGCATCTGCACCTGGTCGGGTTCGAGGAGTCCGGGGATGCCGAGGTAGTCCTGCTCCTCCTCGCTCCCCGGGTGCGCCTGCATGCCGAACTCGGCGCCGTCGTAGAGCACGCGGTCGAAAACGGCCTCGGACTCCAGGGCCTCGAAGGCGAACTGCTCCTGCTCGCCGGTGTCCTCGTCCTGCTCCTTGTTCGCCTCCTCCATCTCCTTCTCGGACTCGGCGTACGGGTCCTCCTCGCCCTCCTTCTTCGGCTTGTCGAGGGCGTGGTCCCGCTCGACCTCCATCTCGTTGGCGAAGGTGAGGAGGTCCGGGACGGTCGGCAGGAAGACGGAGGCGGTCTCGCCGCGCCGCCGGGACCGCACGAAGCGGCCGACGGCCTGGGCGAAGAAGAGGGGCGTGGAGATGGTGGTGGCGTACACCCCGACGGCGAGCCGCGGCACGTCGACACCTTCGGACACCATGCGTACGGCGACCATCCACCGGTCGTTGCTCGCCGCGAAGTCGTCGATGCGCTTGGAGGCACCCGTGTCGTCCGACAGCACGACGGTCGCCTTGCTGCCGGTGATCTCGCGGATCAGCTTGGCGTAGGCGCGTGCCGAGTCCTGGTCGGTGGCGATGACGAGGGCACCGGCGTCCGGGATGCCCTTCCTGACCTCGGTCAGCCGCTGGTCGGCGGCGCGCAGCACGCTCGGCATCCACTCACCGCGCGCGTCCAGCGCCGTACGCCATGCCTGACTGATCGCGTCCTTCGTCATGGGCTCGCCGAGCCGCGCGGCGATCTCGTCACCGGCCTTCGTCCGCCAGCGCATGTTGCCGCTGTAGGAGAGGAAGATGACGGGCCGCACGACTCCGTCGCTGAGCGCGGAACCGTACCCGTAGGTGTAGTCGGCGGAGGACCGCCGAATCCCGTCTTTCCCTTCTTCGTACGTCACGAAGGGAATGGGATTGGTGTCGGACCGGAACGGCGTACCGGTCAGCGCGAGGCGGCGGGTGGCCGGCTCGAAGGCTTCAAGGCAGGCCTCGCCCCAGGACTTGGAGTCACCGGCGTGGTGGATCTCGTCGAGGATGACGAGGGTCTTGCGCTGCTCGACACGGTTGCGGTGCAGCATCGGCCGTACGCCGACGCCGGCGTACGTGATCGCGACACCGTCGTAGTCCTTGCCGAGCGGCCCCGCGCTGTACTCCGGGTCGAGTTTGATCCCTATCCGCGCGGCGGCTTCCGCCCACTGCTTCTTCAGGTGCTCGGTCGGCGCGACCACGGTCACCTGCTGCACGACATGGTGGTGCAGCAGCCAGGAGGCAAGGGTGAGCGCGAAGGTCGTCTTGCCGGCACCGGGGGTCGCGACCGCGAGGAAGTCCCGCGGCTGCTCCTGGACATACCTGTCCATCGCGCCCTGCTGCCAGGCACGCAGCTTGCCCGCGGTGCCCCAGGGGGCTCGGCCGGGAAAGGCGGGAGAGAGGTGGTGGGAGCTGGCGGAGGAGGCGGCGGTAGTAGTCACGGTCTCCGGGTTCGGGGGTAGGGCGGCTCGGTCACGTCGGCTACGTCGGCTACATATGACAACCGGGCCACCCTACCGGCGGGGTGGTGGTGTCAGGGTGCGGACTGCGCCGGGGTGGCGGGGGATGGGATTGAGGTCACAGGGGAGGGGGGTGGGGTGGCGGGGGATGGGATTGAGGTCACAGGGGAGGGGGGTGGGGTGGAGGTGGGGCCGGCACGGAGGCGGTCCCGGGACAGCGCGACGGTCGGGCGGGGTCAGCTCCGGGAGGGGCGGCTCCGGGACAGCTCGACGGCCCCGCGGGATCAGTGCGCGAAGCGCGGCAGCTGGGCCGCGATCTTCGGCACGTCCAGCGCGCCCTGGCAGACGTCCAGGACGAACCGCTCCGCCTCGTCCACGTCGAAGTCCGCGTCCAGCGGGTGTCCGTTCAGGTGCAGGAAGACCCAGGTCGCGTACCAGGCGATGCGTTTATTGCCGTCCACGAGGGCGTGGTTGCGGGCGAGGGACTCCATGAGCGCGGCGGCCTTCTGCCATACGTCCGGATAGGCGTCCTGCCCGAACACGCTCGACCGGGGCCGGGCGAGCGCCGAGTCGAGGAGGCCGTAGTCACGCACCTCGTCCGTGCCGAGCCGCTTCCCGAGGTCGAGTTGCTCGGCGAGGGTGAGGTAGTCCGTCAGGCGAGCCTCCGGTTCGGGCTCGGCGCCGGCCTTCACGCGAGCCTCCGGTTCAGCTCGGCGCTGGCCTTCAGCACATGCTCGGCCGCCTCGTCGAACAGTCGCGCCCGCTCGTTCACCGCCGCGATCACCGCGTCGTGAGCGAAGGCCTGCATGCTGCGCCCCTCCGCCGCCGCGCGGTCACGCAGGGCGTCGAGCTCCTCGTCCGTGAACCGTAGATTCAGTCCAGCCATACCTCAACGGTACCAATCGGTACCAGTCGGTACCACGTGATGTCACCGCGATTCCGCCCGCACCCGCGTGGTCACCCAAGCCCCCGCCAACGCCACCCCCGCCATCGGCAGGAACACGGCCGCGAACGCCCCCGGATGCCCCCCACCACCACCCGCCGAACCGACGACATGCCCCACGGTGCCTCCGCCCAACGCCCCGAACGCGGCCCCGCCCACGGAGAGCAGCACGGCATTCGACAACCCGTCAGAGATCTGCAACGCGGCGGAGTTGGAGCCGGCCTCCGCCGGAGCGGACAGCTGAAGCAACAGCACGCTGGTGGAGGAGATCACCAGCCCCATCCCAAAGCACCCGAACGCCCACGCGACGGCGACGATCCACACGGGCACGGCAGGGACAAGAACACTCGGCGCCCCGGCGATGGCGGCGGCCACCAGCACCATCCCGACGGTCATCAGCCGTTCCCGATACGGCTCGACCCCCGCCCGGGACTGCACCCACGACCCGAGCGCCCACGTCCCACCGCCCGCCGCGAGCGAGAACCCGGCCAAGGTCGGCGACAACCCCCGCTGCGTGACGAGCATCAACGGCACGAAGGACTCCGCCGAGATGAACGACCCGGCGGCCACCCCGCGCAACAACACGACGGAGGGCAGCCCCCGCGCCGCCCGATACGTCCCCCGCGGCAACAACCCGAGCGCGGCGGGCACGAGCAGCGCGACACCGGCGGCAGCGGGGAGAAGGGAGAACCACGTCAGATCCTGAGCGGCGTACTGAAAGAGCCCGGCACCGATAGAGATCCCGAGGGCAAGCCGAATCCGACGCCGATCGAAGGAGGCGGACGGCTCACCGGTATCGCTCACCGGCCCGGCCGCCCGCCGCCGTATCTGAGGAAGAGCAAGCGCAAGCGGAAAGACGACAAGCACCGGAATCCCGAGGAACACCCACCGCCACCCGAGATGCTCGGTCACCGCACCGGAGGCAAGCGGCCCGACAACGGACGGCACGACCCAACTCGCCGCGAACGCGGCCATGATGGCGGGCCGCAACCGCTCCGAATAAGCCCGCCCGACAACGACATACAGAGCGACGATGACGAGCCCACCCCCGAGCCCCTGCACAGCCCGCCCCAGAATGAACACCCACATGACCTGAGCGGTCCCCGCCACCACCAACCCGACGGCAAAAGCCCCGATCCCACTGGTCAACGCCCCGAGCGGCCCCCGCCGATCCGACCACTGCCCGGCGAACACCATCCCGAACAGGCTGGTGGTGAAGTACCCGGAGAACGCGAACGCGTACAACGACACCCCGCCCAGTTCCCGAGCGGCAACCGGCATCGCGGTCCCAACTGCCGTCGCCTCAAAGGCGATCAGCAGAACAACGGACACGATCCCGACACTGAGCGCCCGATGCGACCGCCCCAACACGGAGTCACGACACTCATCGGCCAGGTCAGAGGCGCTGTCGGTGACGTCGGCGTCACGGGGTTCGAGGACGGTCATGCCCGCCAGCGTAAGGTCCACGGGCCGGGTTGACCCCTGTCGGAGGATGGTCGGGGGCTGAGACCTTGGTCGTACGACCAGCGATCCCACCGGCCACTCCCCATTCATGAACGGCGTATGGCAGTCCCGTTGCGCCACCCCAGGCCCCCTTGTCCGGGGCCACCGCCCGGCCCTACGGTCAACTCACCAAACACGGCCGTGTGCCCGAGTGGTTCAGGGACTCGCCTGCAAAGCGAGTTACGCGGGTTCGATTCCCGCCACGGCCTCCAGTAGTAACTTTGATCTGCATGTTCCTTGGTCAAAGGCTGCTCTCCAGGTCTGGGACTCCCGTCCAGGACAGGGCCAGGTCAGTTGCTTGGTCCACTGCCGAGTGACCTGGCTCCACAGAGCGCCGCATGGCGCAATGGGAGCCCGCAGTGCCATCACGTGCACCTCTCCGGAGCGCGCTCAGGAAGCCTCGGACGGACGCTCAGCCACGGATGCGCGGTCTTGGGCTGGCCCTACCGTATTTCCGCGTTCGGGTGAGGCTGCGGCTGGAGCCGCTCGCGCAGGTCGAACTCCTCCGCGGTCAGCCCGGTCTTGAGGGTGAGCTTCTTGGCGATGCCGGCTGCCCGGCAACCGCGAGTACGGCGAAGAACATGGCGCCCATGCCGTTGGGGTCGTAGACGCCGGTGAGCGGGCCGGTGAGGAGTTCGATCTGGATGTCGCCGACCTGGAGCTCGGCGGACAGCGTCATCAGCTCGGCGGCGTTGTGCGCGAGCCGCTTGAGTTCGTGGACGGTGAAGGCGACCGGCGTCTCGGCGCGGCCTCCTTGAACTGGCGGGCGAGCGCGAGCGCCTTCTCCAGTTCGGGCCTGAATTCGATGCGGGTGCTGATCTGCTCCTTGAAGACCTTGTGGCACTCCGGGCGGTGGAGGGCTTCGAGCCGGCTCGCCGGCTCCTGGCCGGCGGTCGACGTCCTCGCGCAGCCGATCCGGACTGGTCGCTCGACGCGGGGCACGGGGCGCGGATACGACGGCGAGTGTGGGGCCCTGCTGCCACGCGCGGCCGGGAAGCCGGTCGGCGGGGACCGGGATATCCAGTTCCTCGCGGAGCGGGGGAGCGCGGAGCGCTGGGACGAGGACGAAGCTCGGGGTGTGGTACTTCGCGGCGGTCTTCCCGCCGCCGGTGCGGCAGGCGCTGCCGGTGGGCGCGTCACAGGTTGGGCAATCATGACGTTCCACCGACGGTGCGGCCCGATCGGGCGTGAGATCCGTAGCGGCGCGTCTCAGAAGCACCTCGCACAACACGCCCGTTCCGAGAGGGCTTTCGCGAACGGCGGCCTGCGGAAACGGGATCGCCCCGGGGGCTCTCGCAGAACTCCCACAGATGGTCATTCATGAGAACCCCGGAGCGTCACACCCGAGGCCGGAGGTCACCGGGAGCGGCCTCCAGGACAGTCAGGAGTGCGGAGGCTTGGGCGCCTGCCCGGGCTCGACTGCGACGAGGCGGTTGATGTCGGGGTTGTGCAGCACCGTGGGGCCGGCGCCGTTCAGCCGGGTGACGGCGAGCATGGCGGAGCCGACGGCGTCGGTGGTGGTGACATGGCGGGGGAAGGCTCGCCGCAGGAGGGGGTACAGGCTCCCGGTGATGCGGTACAGGACGCGGTAGACCGGGGTGCGGGAGGTGGCGCCGCCGACGGGCTGGATGTAGCCGGGGCGGAACATGTACGCGTGCATCGGCATGGCGAGCAGGTCGTTCTCGGTGCGGCCCTTGACGCGGGCCCACATCTGGCGGCTCTTGCCGGTGCTGTCCGTGCCCTCGCCGGAGACGTAGACGAAGGTCAGCGAGGGGTTCGCGGCGTTCAGGGCGCGGGCGGCGGCGAGGGTGTAGTCGTAGGTGACACGGGTGTACTCCTCCTCACCGCGCCCGACGGCGGAGACGCCGAGGCAGAAGAAACAGGCGTCCAGATCCTTCAACTGGTCCTGGACGGCGGTGTAGTCGGTGAAGTCGGCGTGGATGATCTGCCGCAGCTTTGGATGGTCCAGAGGAAGAGGGCTGCGGACGACGACGAGGACCTCGGTGACGGCCTCGTCGAGGAGACAGGCGCGCACTGCGCCGTGGCCGACCATTCCGGACGCTCCGAAGATGATGACGCGCACTGCTGCTCCTAGGCATGAGAGGGGGTGGCTTTGGGGGGCTTCGGGGGTGGCATTGAGGGTGGGACTCAGGGAGAAGTGCGGGCGAGCGTGCCGACGGTGAGGGTGGCCAGCGCCTCTTGCAGGGCGATGTCGAAGTCCATCTTCAGAACGGCGAGGGAGGGGTCGGCTTCGTAGGCGGCGAGCATCGCCTGCGACGGGCGGGCGTGGGTCCACACCGCGCCGATCACCATGATCATGGACGCGGCCAACTGCTGAGCGCGATCGCCCAGTTCGGGCAGGTGAACGCGGGCGAGGGCCGTGAGCGCGTCGACGTTGGCGACGGCGGCCCTCTTGTAGCGGGCGGCGACTTCCGGGGAGACGTTGTGCTCCAGCACGCCGGCCTGTGCGCTGAGCAGGTCGCACAGCATGCGGCGTTCGGCGAGGGAGTCGCTGATCACGGTGGCGAACTGTTCGCCGCGCTCTTCCACCGCGGCCTCCGCGTCGATGCCGGCGGTCAGTAGGTCGGGCAGGTCGGCCGTCCACTGCTTCCAGGCGGTGTCCAGCAGTTCCAGCAGGACCGCCTCGCGGGACTCGAAATAGCGCAGCACGTTCGACTTGGCGAGCCCGACGCGACGGCTCAGCTCGTTGAGGCTGACCGCGCTCACCGGCATCTCGTCGAGCATGGCGGCGGCGGTGTCGAGGATCGCCCGCCGCCGGATCTCGCGCTGCTCCTCGCTGCGCGCACGTTGGAAAGTAGTCATGCCCCACATATTACAGACTCCCGGTCTTTTGACATCAGACCGCCGGTGCCTTAAGTTGGAGACATCGCAACAGACCGGCGGTCTGAAATTGCGGATCTGTGATCACGCAAGAGACCGCCACTGCTACCGATATCGCTGGCCGGGCCATCCGGCGGCGTGTGCACCGGCGGATCGACGCCGCCAAGATCACGAAGGAGTCCCCTCATGAACCGCACTGTTGTCATCACCGGCACCACCTCAGGCTTCGGCCGCGACAGCGTCCGTCTGTTCGCGTCCCAGGGCTGGAACGTCGTGGCGACGGTCCGCAAGGAGACGGACCTCGCCATCCACAACGACCTGTCGAACGTGAAGACCCTCCTGCTCGACGTCAACGACGAGGGCGCCGACACCGCCTTCGCCGAACAGGCCGCCGCCCAGTTCGGAGGCATCGACGCGTTGGTGAACAACGCCGGCTACTACCACATGGGCCCCGTCGAGGCCTCCTCGATGGAGCAGATCCACGACCAGTTCCAGACCAACGTCTTCGGCCTGATGGCCCTGACCAAGGCCTTCCTGCCGTACTTCCGCGAGCAGCGTTCCGGCGTGATCGTCAACATCTCCTCGATCAGCGCCGACCAGGGCTACCCCTACACCGCCGTCTACGCCGCCTCCAAGGCCGCGGTCGCGGCCTTCTCCGAGGGCCTCAACATCGAGATGGCGGCCTTCGGCGTCTCGGTCAAGGCGGTCTTCCCGGGCGCTCACGCCACACGCATCTTCACCAAGATCGACCAGGCGGGCGACATCCCCGAGGACTACCAGCCCGGCATGGAGCGCTTCTTCGGCATGCAGGGCACCGGCTCCAGCCCGGCCGTGACCGCGCAGGCCATCTATCAGGCGGTCACGGACGGCAGGATCGAGCAGGTCCGCTACTACACCGGACCCGACGGAGTCGCCGTACCCCGCGTCAAGCAGCTCCTGGGCGCCGACTGGTACTGGGCGGAGTTCCGCAACGCCGCCACCGGCAACCCCAGCGACCTGTGGAAGAGCCTCGTCACGCAGGGCAAGGAGCCCGTCGAGTTCACCCTCTGACCCACCGCCCGGTCGGTCCTGCCCACCGTCCTCGTCGTCGTCGAGCCCGGCCGTTTGCGGATCGCGCAACGGCCGGGCTCGACGACGACGGGGACGGAGGCGTTGAAGCCGTAGCGGCCCAGGGCGTTGAGGTTCCGGTGCTTGAGCGGGGACAGGCGGGCCAGGTCCTCGTTACGGATCCCATGACCCTCCGCGCAAAGTTGGACGACGGCGGCATCGATGTACCGCGTCGTCCAGAGCACCACGACATTCAGAACCAGGCCGAGCGATCCGAGCCGGTCCTCCATTCCACTCCACCCTGGTAGGCCTGTGGCGGGGCTCCTGGACCGTGAGCTGCTTGTGCATCTGCCAGCGGTTGGTGTCATCGACCGGGTCGACGACGGCGCGCAGGCGCAGAGGGTCTTGGCGATCCGCCCGTACTCGGCGACCGGGAGGCCGCCGAAGCGGTCAGCATGACGATCGTCCTCGTCGGAGCGCTGTGGACACACATCCATCCGACAGAGGCCGTGCGCGCGGCCTACGCCAGCGATCCGAGCCTCGTCTTCCTCCGCACACTCTTCGCCGCGGGCTTGTCATTGACGTCGGCCGCAGTGGCGATGACCTTGACCGGGGTACGGCTGCGAGTCCCCCGCGGGGGCACAACAGGCAAGCCCGCAGGGCGAGTTACGCGGGCTCGATTCCCGCCACGGCCTCCAGTCGTACGTCCGACAACCACGCAGCTCGGCCCTCTGCCCGACCGCGCGGTGGTGCAACGGGTCAGTTCGCCTCTCGGCGTCAACATCGGGTGCGACCTGCCCTACCGTGGCGCCATGAGCGATCACCCCGAAGCGCCCGTCACGCCCGTCACACCCGTCGAGCCCTATCAACCCCCGTACTACATGGCCGTGTTCACCACGGTGCGAACCCAGGAGCAGGGCGGCTACGGCGAGACCAACGCGCGTATGGAGGAGCTGGTGAAGGACATCCCCGGGTATCTGGGGATGGACCACGCGCAGACTCCGGGTGGGCTGGGGATCACCGTCGGGTACTTCCGTGACGCCGACGCGCTCACGGAGTGGCGGACTGACGCGGAGCACCGTGTGGCGCAGAAACGCGGGCAAGACCAGTGGTACGAGAGCTACACCCTGCATGTGGCGAAGGTGGAGCGGAGCCACGGGTTCGTGCGGGCGCGGGTTCCGCAGGACCCGCAGGACCCGCAGGACCCGCAGGACCCGCAGAGCCCTGCGGCGGGCTGACGCGCCGAAGTCCTGGACCGAGGACGCGGAAATCGTACGCGCGTGCGGCGATCAGACCCTATGATCACTCAGCCCCGGTGTCCGCATGATCACTCAGCCCCGGTGTCCGCCGCGGCCGCACCCGCCTCCGAGACAGGCCGAAGTCGATGACGAGTACCGCCCGCAGAGCTCCCCGGATCCTGGTCCGTTCCGCGCAGGTGGCGATAGCCGTGTCCGCTGTGGGGGACGTGTTCCGTGCGGCGGCGGTCCGCGATCAATACGTGGACCACTCGGATGCGTCCGAGTCGGGCCTCATCTCCATGGTCTCCGTCTATCTGACGACTCTCGCGATCGTGCTGTTCCTCGTGTGGCTCACCCAATCCCGGCGCAACGCCCAGGAGTTGACGCCCGGGGCCTCGGTGCCGAGCCGGGGCCGGACGATCGGCATGTGGTTCGTCCCATTGGTCAACCTCGTCGTCCCTCGCGGGATCGTCCTCGCCATCGGGCGGGCGAGCTCCGCGTCCTGGGCAGAGAAACGGGACACGGCCCTGGTGAACGCGTGGTGGGCCGCCTGGGTCGGGCACGGGCTGGTGCTCACGGTCGCGATCCGGGTGGCCCCGGGCTCGATGGCCTTCCTGGTGGTGGAGGAGGCACTCATGATCGCGGCTGCCGTACTGGCGGGGCTCGTGATCGAGCGCATCACGGCGCTACAGAACGCCGCACTCGGTGCCACCGTTCCCACAGAGCCCACAGAGCCCCTTGCCCAGGCCTGAGGTGCTCCCCTTCCTCGCCCTCGGCTGAACTACCCCAAGGCACCTGAACTCCCCCAAGGCGCCTCGGACTTAGCCCTCACTCGCACCCCGCGCCCGCCACAGATCCCGCAGCAGCGCTATCTCCGCCATGTGGTGGATGAACTCCAGGTTCGCCCCCGCCAGTACGGAGACATACGGGTCGTCCGGGTCGGAGCCGTACGGGTACCGGGAGAAGCCGACCACGTCCAGCTGGTCCTCCGTGACCGTGGCCACGGCCGCTCGCCAGCGGTCGATCACCGGCCAGAACCGGTCCAGGGTCAGGGCTGCGGAGGGGCTGAAGTCGACCATCCGCTTCGGGTCCTGGCGCCGCTCACCGAAGGTCCACTCCCACCCGCCCGCGAACTGGAAGTGCAGGTGCCCCAGGCGCCACGCGATGGTCGTGATCGGCGTCGAGTCGGGTTCCGGCTCGCCCTCGTGGGCGAGGATCTCCTCGACGCGTTCGACGGTCACGCTCCAGTCCTCGGCGATCTTCGCGACCGTCATGCCGTCGGCGGCCTGACGGGCGACCTCCGCGTACTCGCTCGCCGGGATGTCCGCCGCGCCCAGGTCGAGGACCCACTCCCCCGGTCCGAACGCCCTCGGTGTCACCGCCTCGCTCCGACGCCGGAGCGACCAGCAGTCGGGCGCCGGCTCCCAGAGGTACTCCTCGTCGCCGAGCCCCGTCAGCCGGACCTCGGCCATCTCCCGGGCCTTGTCGAACTGCTCCAGGAGCAGGCCCAGTCGGTCGGTCCCCATGTGTGGTCCCCCCATCGCCGTGCGGTCAGGCGGACGCTAGCGGCTCGGCCCGCCCGGCGCGAACGAATTCCTCGGCCGCCTACGCGCCCGTCACAGCACCCCGCCCGCCTCGTCCTGGAACGCCTCCGTCCAGTAGTGCGGGTGATCGCGGCCGTCCCTCCGGCGTCCCGCCACCGTCGGGTCCACCGCCGACAGCGTCTGGAGCATCGTCGTCGCCAACTGGTCGTACGCCTCTGCCGTCAGCTCGCCCGACAGGTCCGCGTCGATCGCCTTCTCGCGGTGGAGCAGCCAGAGGGTGAAGGCCAGGGTCGAGACATCCGTGTTGAGGGGAGCCAGTGTCGCCTCGGGCTCGCTCCAGGTCAGGATCTCGCCCGTCGCGCCGTCCACCACCAGGCTGTTGTCCTCCAGGAGGTAGCCGAGGCGGATCAACTGGTCGGCGCGGGGCGGGAGTTCCCCGGCGGGCTCGTCCTCGTAGAACTCGGTGAGGGTGGGGAGCTGGACGTCCGTGTCCAGCTGGAAGAGGAACGCGTCCTCGGGCAGGCCGGTCTCACGCAGGAAGCGGCGGGTCGGCTCGTGGGTGAGCGTGGCGGGGAAGTCGACCTCCTCGAAGCGGGCGACCGCTCCCTGGCCGAACTCCTGGTCCAGCAGGCGGGCCGGGATGTCCAGCGTCAGGCCTGACGTCGTGCCCGGGCCCGCCACCAGTGCGAGCGGGCGGATCAACGCCGCCGCCTTCCAGAACGGGGGCACCTCTCCGGCCGTCCCCGACTCGAATACCGCGAGCAACTGGCGGGATGCCTCCGCCGCCGTCTTCGTGCCGTGCCGGCCCTCATAGGACGCGAACTGGCCGCGCAGGCCCGTCAGTTCGTCCGTCGTCGTCGTGAAGCGGGCCAGCGTTTCGATCGACGGGGCCAGCGGGCCGGTCTCCATCAGGTCCGGGCGGTCGTGGAAGAAGAACGTCGTCGCGATCTCACCCGTCTCGCCGTCCAGCAGGATCGACTCCGCCTCCGCGCCGCCGGGGCCCCAGAGCGCGCCTATCACCAGCTGGTCCCGGAGCTCCCGCGCCAGTGGGCCGGGGTCGCCCAGCGAGTCCGCGACCGTCCGCAGGCCCTCCCTGCGCAGCTCCTCGAACGTCAACAGGCCGCTGTCGCCCGGCAGTCCGGGACCCGTCAGCCAACGGCGTGTCGACGCGTGCGTGATGTACGGATCGAGGTCGTCCTCGGTCAAGGTGATCATGGTCGCCGTAGCACCGGCGTCAGTCCTGCTCATCGTTCCCCCGTGCGTGAATCTTCCCCGTGTGGCACCGGTGTTCCGCTGTCGTCCCCACTGCCCAGAACACTACGCGGCACCACTGACAACGGCCCTGACCAGCGAAAACGCCTCCCAGAACCCCGGAGGACGCGAAACGTCCGAAACGTCCTCACCTCATCAGACGCTCAGACCACCCGCGAACGTTCCCGTCCCTCGACGATCGCGTCCACCGTCTCCTCCACCGTCAGCCCGGAGGTGTCCAGCCACAGGCCGATGCGCGGGGTCTCCGTCCGCAGGGCGCCGTCCAACTCCTCGACCGTCCACGCGCCGTAGCCGTTCTTCGCCCGGCCCGCCTCCCGTGCCGTCACGGTCGCCGGGGCCAGTGCGAGGACGATCACGTGCAGCGGACGGGTGCGGATCAGGTCGACGTACGCCGGCAACTCCGCGCCCAGCACCACGTCCTGGACGACCGCCGTGAACCCGGCCTCCGCGTACGCGTCCGCCGTCGCCGCCGACAGCCGGTACCGCAACCGGAGTTGGGACTCCCCCGCGCCGCCCGCACCGGGGACGTACTCCTCGCGCCCCGAGACGACCATCCGCCGGAAGACGTCACCCCGGACGTGCGCCGCCCTCGGCAGCCTCTCCGCGAGCGCCTGCGCGACCGTCGACTTGCCGGAGGCCATCACGCCCGTGATGAGGACGACCCCCTCAAGCACCCTGCACCTACTGCCCGTAGGGACCGCTGTTCGTCACCACCGCCGCCTGCGGGCGGATCGGCAGCCGGTTCACCGGGCGGCCCGTCGCGGCGCGTACGGCGGACGCGATCGCCGCCGGGGAGGTGACCACGGGTACCGCGCTGACCGCCTTCGCCCCGAAGGGGGCGACCACGTCACGTTCCTCGACGAGTTTCACGATCTTGATGTCGGGGGTGTCCAGGGCGGTGGGCAGGGCGTAGCCGGTGAGGTCGGGGTGGCGGATCAACCCGCGCGCGGTGCGCAGGTTCTCGGTGAGTGCGATGCCGACGCCCTGGGTTACGCCGCCCTCGATGCGGGCGACCAGCTGGGTCGGGTTCAGGATGCGGCCGACGTCCTGCGCGAGGGCGAGTTCGACGACCCGGACCGAGCCCAGCTCAATGTCCACGTCGACGACCGCGCGGATCGCGCAGAAGGCGAGCCCTACGAAGGCGTCGCCCTGGCCCGCCTCGTCCAGGGGCTCGGTCGGGTGCGGGCGGCACTGGGCGGTGGCCCAGAGTTCCTTGCCGTCCAGGGCCTCGGTGACGGTCGTCGAGAGGACTCCGTCGTACGAGGTGATCTTGCCGTCGGTGATCTGGAGGAGCTCGGTCGACATCCCGAACTTGTGCGCCAGGGGCTGGAGGAGCTGGGTGCGGACCATTTTCGCGGCCCGTTCGACCGCGCCGCCCGATACCCAGGTATGACGTCCTCGGCAACCAGGGCCGGCGGGCGGCTGATCGGTGTCTACAGGGGCGACGTGCACCTCGTCGATACCGAGGGTCTCCTGGACGATCTGCCGGGCCAGCGTGGTGAAGCCCTGGCCGGTCTCTACGGCCGCGCACAGGACCGTAGCGATGCCGTCGTGGACCTTCACCGTGGCCGTGGAAACCTCGTCGGCGCCCTCGGCGCCGAGCATGTGGACCATGCCGAGGCCGTAGCCGACGCCCCGGCGCACCGCGCCCGGTTCGCCCGCGCCCTCGGGGCCGCCGGGCAGCAGCCACTCGTCCTCGGGGGTGTCCTTGGGGAGCTGCGGCAGCGGGAAGTCCCGTACGGCCTGGAGGAGTTCGGCGACCGGTGCCGGGCAGGTCACCGTCTGGCCGGTCGGGAGGACGTCCCCGGTGGCCATGGCGTTGCGCAGGCGCAGCTCGGCCGGGTCCATGGCGAGCTTCTTGGCGAGCTTGTCCATCTGCGCCTCGTAGGCGGCGCAGACCTGCATGGCGCCCTCGCCCCGGACGTGTCCCGAGGGCGGGTTGTTGGTGCGCACGGCCCAGCCCTCGATGAAGGCGTTCGGGACGACGTACGGGCCGCAGGCGAAGGAGACGGCGGCGGCCAGGGCCTCCGAGGAGGTATCGGCGTAGGCGCCCGCGTCGAGCAGTACCTGGGCCTCGACCTTGACCAGCCGGCCGTCCTCGTCGGCGTGGTGGCGGTAGCGCAGGAGCGTGGGGTGGCGGTGGGTGTGGCCGAGGAAGGACTCCTCGCGCGTGGCGGTGAGTTTGACCGGGCAGCCGGTCTTCAACGCCAGCAGTCCGAGCGGGAGTTGGAAGCCCTGGTCCTCGCGGTCGGCGGTGGCACCGGGGACGCCGGTGACGACGACCTTCACGCGGTCGGGCTCCAGGCCGTAGCAGGCGGCGGCCGTGTCGCGGTCGTTGTGCGGGTCCGTGGAGGCGATGTACAGCTCGACGCCGCCGTCGGGGCGGGGCACGGCGAGACCGGCCTCGGCGCCGATCGGGGCGGGGTCCTGGCGGCCGATGCGGTACAGGCCCTCGACGACGATGTCGGCGACCGCGTCCGGGTCGCCGTGGCGCAGCGGGATGTGCCGGATCAGGTTGCCGTCGGGGTGCAGCGGTTCGGCCTCGAAGGCCTGCTCGGGGTCGGTCACCGGGTCGAGTACTTCGTACTCGACCATGATGGCCGCGGCGGCCATGCGCGCGGTGTCGGGGTGGTCGGCGGCGACCGCGGCGATGGGCTCCCCGTGGTGGCGTACGACCTCGGAGGCGAACACCGGGCGGTCGGCCGTGCCCCGGCCGTAGCGGTCCCTGCCGGGCACGTCCTCGTGGGTGATGACGGCCCGGACGCCGGGCATGTCCCGCGCGTGGGACGTGTCGACGGACACGATGCGCGCGTGCGGGTGCGGCGAGCGCAGGACGGCCGCCCAGAGCAGGCCCTCGGCCCACAGGTCGGCCGCGTACGGGAAGGTGCCCTCGGTCTTCGCGCGGGCGTCGGCGGCCGGGAGCGAGGCGCCCAGGCCATGGCCCGGATGCTCCGGGGCGGGCGCGGCCTCCGTGGTCGCGGTGGCGGCTTCGTTGCTCACGCCTGACCTCCGTCCTGGCCGTAGACCTGGTCCTGCGTGCGCGGGGACTCGAACGCCGACTGGTGGACGCCACCGCCCCCGGGCCCCGCCTGGTGGGGAATACGCGCCTCGTCGCCGTCCGACTCAGGTTCGGCGGCAGCGGCGTGCGCCTCACGTTCGGCGACGACTTCCTGTACGGCGTCCAGGACACCCCGGTAGCCGGAGCAGCGGCACAGGTTGCCGCACAGGGCCTGGCGTGCCTCCAGTTCGGTGGGCGCGGGGTTGCCCTCCAGGAGGTCGTGCACGGTCATCGCCATGCCGGGCACGCAGAAACCGCACTGCACGGCACCGCACTTGGCGAGCGCCCGCTGCACGTCCGAGGGCTGCCCCTCGACGGCGAGACCCTCGACCGTACGGACCTCGGAGCCGGCGGCGGTGACCGCGGGCACCAGGCAGGAGGCGACGAGCCGTCCGTCGACCTGGACGTTGCAGGCGCCGCACTCGCCCTGCGAGCAGCCGTCCTTGGCGCCCGCGAGGCCGAGGCGTTCGCGCAGCACGTAGAGCAGCGACTCGCCGATCCAGGCGTCGGTGACGGGCCGGTCGGCGCCGTTGACGCGCAACACGTAGGAGGCGAGCGGGTGTTCCTCGCCGGGGATCTTCGGGGCCGGCTCGGCGGCCTCGTCCGGCGCGTCGGGTTCGGCGTCCGTCACGGGCGCCTCAGCGGCCTCCGGGGCGTCGTCGACACCCTCGGCCGCATCGACCGCCGCGGACGTCTCCGCGGGCCCCTCAGCGCCCTCCGCGGGCCCTTCGCCGTCGTCGCCCGCCGCGCCGCTCCCATGAGCCGACTGTGCGTCGTCCGCGGCGAGTTCGGCGGCGGTGTCGTCGTGGCGGTCGGCGCGCGCGTCGCCGTAGGGGTCGCCGGGTGCTTCGGAACGGGTGTGCGCGTACGGGTCTCCGGGCTCGCCGTACGGCTGCCGGGTCGCCTCGGCGGGCGGCCGGGTGGCGGCCCGCGCCGACACCTCGCCGGTGGTGTGCGTACCGGACCGGTCGGCCGGGTGTTCCAGGCCGCGTCCGTCGGTGTGCTCGCCGGGCCGCTCGACCACTCCGGTGTCCGACGCCTGCTGCGCCCAGTTCTGGCCCGCGCCGTCCGTCGCCCAGGGCGCTTGGGCGCCGCCGGGCAGGGTGGCCGGCGGGGTGCCGCCCCACTGCTCGACCAGGGCCGAGGTGGTGAACTCGCCCGATTCGTCCGGGAGATCACCGCCGGCGACGGGGATCGACCACTCCCCGGTCACGTCGCGACCGGGAGCGGCGCCCGCGTCCGGGGCGTTGGTGTCCTGGAAGGTCCACTGGCCGGTGGACCCGGGGCGGTACGAGAACTGGTCGCCCCCGGCCGTCCCCTGCTGCGGTACCGCGTTCGGGTCGGGCCACTGGACGCCCTCGGCGGGCACCGCCCAGGAGCCGGTGCCCGAGGGGTCGGCGTCCGGGGCGGGGGTGGCCGTTATGGACGGCGGCACATAGCCGTGCCCCGGGGCGGCCAGGAGGGCGTCGATGCCCCCTTCGGGGAGTTTCACGAAGGCCGTGGCGCCGTCGTCGTAGTCGCCCTGGGGCAGCGGGTCCCAGCGTCCGCCACCCTGAGGGGTGCCCTCTCCGTGCTGGTCGTCGGTCACGACAGCGCCCTCCCGAGTGCTCGTCGGGCCAGTGCGGCGACGGTGCGCCGCAGGTGCAGTACCGCGGGCGGAAGCTGTTCCACGGAGCCGTCCTCGGCCGGTACCGGGTCGGGGATGCAGGCCGCGGCGACGTACTCCCCGAAGGCGCTCAAGGCCTCGGGGACGATCGTGCGGCTGTTGTCCCAGTCGATCAGCCGGGCCACCCACTGTTCGGCGTCCAGCGGTCTCAGCGGCATCGGCGCTATGGCTCCGACGGCGCACCTGACCCCGCGGCGGGCAGGGTCGAGGACGACCGCGACGGACGCGACCGAGCGCCCGGGGCCGGTCCTGCCGGTGGCCTTCAGGAAGACCTGCGGGGCGTGCAGCAGCGGCACGCGCACGAAGCCGATGAGTTCGCCGCCGCGCAGCATCTCCACGCCGGCCAGGAGGTGCGACACCGGGATCTCCCGGCGGGCTCCGTCCTGGCCCGCGATGATCAGCGTCGCCTCCAGGGCGGCCAGTACGGGCAGCGCGTCCCCGGTGGGCGCGGCCGAGGCGATGTTGCCGCCCAGGGTGCCCGCGTTGCGGATCTGCGGCGGGCCCGCGGCACGCGCGGAGGCGGCGAGCGCCGGGATGAGGGCGGCGAAGTCGGGGCGGCCCATCCGGGCATGCGTGAGGCCCGCGCCGAGCAGCGCGTGCCCGTCCTGGTACTGCCAGCCGCGGATCTCGCTGATCCGCCCGAGACCGACCAGCGCGCTGGGCCTGAGCTGCCCCGAGTTGACGGCCGCCATGAGGTCGGTGCCACCGGCCACGGGAACGGCCGTGGGCAGGTCCGTGAGCGCCGCCACGGCCTCGTCCAGCGTTGTGGGCAGCGTGACGGACTGCCCCGCCTGCGGTGCGTGCGTGGTCAAACCGGCTGCCCCTTCCCGCTGCCCCACCTGGTCCCACCTGTTGCTGCCGTACGGTACGTGCTGACAGGGCGGACGTGGCAACTCTGGCACATCTTCGCAAGACCCGAGCGCGGGGGTCCGCTAGGAGGCATTCGCCCGCCTCATCGGGGAGATGGTCCGTTTTCGTACGGCATCACCGGTACACGCGGATTGCCACTCAACGGTGACTCCTGGGGGCTTTTTCCCTTACGGGTTCTACGCGTTCGGGGGCGGACCGTCCTTGGGTCGTCCGAGCACGCCGGGGCGTCGCTGCCACGGCAGTGGTCCGGTGGGCGGACGGTAGGCGACCCCCAGGGCGTCGAGGCGCGGGTAGTGGGCGGCCATCCGGCGCTCGAAGTCGGCGAAGTCCCGTTCCGCGGGCGCCGGAAGAGCGCTCCAGGCGACCTCGGCGAAGGCCGCGAGCCGGGGGAACGTCTGGTAGTCCACGCGTGCGTGGTCCTCCATCACCTCGGTCCACACGTTGGCCTGCGCGCCCAGCACATGACGGGCCTCGTCCTCACTGAGCCGCTCGGGAACCGGCTCGAAGCGGTAGACGTCCTCCAGGCTGCGCACATGGGCGATCGGCACGGGCTCGTCCTCGCCGGGGGCCTGCCGCCAGTCCAAGTACACATACTGCTCGGGGCACATGACGACGTCGTGCCCGGCGCGGGCGGCGGTGATCCCGCCCTCGAAACCACGCCAGGACGACACGACCGCCCCCTCCGCGAGCCCGCCCTCCAGGATCTCGTCCCACCCGACGAGCCTTCTCCCGCGCGCGGAGAGCCACTTGTCGAAGTGTCCGATGAACCACGACTGCAACTCGTCCTCGTCCGCGAGCCCGAGTTCCGCGATGCGCGCCTGCGCGATCGCCGACTGCTTCCACTGGTCCTTGAGGCATTCGTCACCGCCGACGTGAATGAACTCCGAGGGGAACAGCTCCAGGAGTTCCTCGAACACCCCCTCGTAGAAGCGCAGGGTGTTGTCAGTGGGGGCGAGTACGTTCGGGTTGATGCCCCAGGTGTCCCAGACGGAGAGGGAGTTGGTGTCTATGACGTCGGTGTTGCCGAGTTCCGGATACGCGGCGATGGCGGCCTGCGAGTGTCCCGGTACGTCGATTTCCGGGACCACGGTGATATGCCGCTCGGCGGCGTAGGCGACGATCTCGCGGATGTCGTCCTGCGTGTAGTAGCCGCCGTGGGGCTTGTCGTCCCACAGCTGTGAGGCACGGTGGCCGAATTTCGTGCGCGCCCGCCAGGAGCCGATCTCGGTCAGCTTCGGGTACCGCTTGATCTGTACGCGCCAGCCCTGGTCGTCCGTCAAGTGGAAGTGGAAGACGTTGAGTTTGTGCGCCGCCATGAGATCCAGGTAGCGCAGGACGCCTTCCTTGGGCATGAAGTGCCGGGCTACGTCGAGCATGAGGCCGCGCCAGGGGAAACGGGGGGCGTCGCGGATGCTGACCGCGGGCAGTTCCCAGCGCCGCTCGGCAGTGACCGGGGCGCGGCGGAATGCCTCGGGGCCGAGGAGTTGACGGAGGGTCTGGGCGGCGTAGAACAGGCCGGGTTCATCGGCCCCCCAGAGGTGGACCAGATACCCGTCCACGATCAGGGTGTACGCCTCCGGGTCGTCGGACTCCCCCGGGCCGACGCGCAGCATGATGCGGTTTCCGCTGTCCCGGTGAGGTGACAGGGGCAGTCCGGTCGCCGCGCCGACGGTGGCCCGCAGCCACTGCGCCACCCGCTCGGTGCCGGGGCCCGCGTCGATCTCGGTCCCCGCGTCGAGGATGTAGCCCACGCCCCCGCCGGGCAGTGCGTGCGCGACGCTGCTCGGCGCCGGAATCAGTTCCGTCTCTGAAGTCACGTCGGTCACGTCGGTCACGTCAGTCCTTAACCGCTCCGCCCAGCCCCGAGACCAGACGTCGCTGTACGAGTACGAAGAACACCAGCACCGGAATCGTCATCACCGTGGAGGCCGCCATGACCCCGCCCCAGTCGGGATCGTCGGGCTTGTAGAAGACCAACAGGGCCATCGGCAGGGTCGACTGGGAAGTGTCGCTGATGATGAAGGACTTGGCGAAGAGGAAGTCGTTCCAGGCCGAGATGAAGGAGAACACGCTCGTGGCGACCAACCCCGGGAAGACGAGCGGGAAAAGGATCTGCCACAGGAATCGCGTCCGGCTCGCCCCGTCGATGTACGCGGCCTCCTCCAGCGCGTCCGGTACGGCTTTCACGAACCCCCGCAGCATCCAGATCGCGAACGGCAGCGAGAACGCGATCTGAGGCAGGATCAGCGACCCCAGGGTGTTCAGCAGCCCGAGCCCCCGCATGGTGAAGAACAGGGGGATCGTCAGCGCTTCCACGGGCACCATCTGGGCCACCAGGAACATGATCAGGAGGGTGGTCCGGAAGCGGAACCGGAATCGCGTCACCGCCGTCGCGGCGAGAAAGGCGATCAGCGCCGAGACGATGACCACCGAGCACGCCACGACAAGGCTGTTGACGAAGTAACGGCCGAATTCCTGCTGCCCGAACACCCGCCGGAACGAGTCCAGAGAGGGCGCGAGCGTCCACGGCCGGGGCTCGCTCGACTCGATCTCCCCGGCCGGTTTGAAGGCGCTGAGCACCATCCAATAGAGGGGGAAGGCGACGACGACCGCGATCAGCAGCGCGGAGGCCTCGGCAGCGAGCCGCCAGGGCCGCCGGGGTCGTCGTACAAAGCCGTCAAGACCGCGAAGCAGACTCACAGCTCCTCCCCCTGCCTGCGCAGCAGGCGCAGATAGACCAGCGTGACGGCGAGCAGCATCAGCAGCATGACGACACCGATCGCCGAGCCGAGGCTGTACTTCGAGGACGCGAACGCCTGTTGGTAGGCGTACACGTTCAGCACGAGGTTCTGGCCCGCGATGCCGCCGCCGTTGGTCATGACGTAGATCTGGGTGAAGACCTTGAAGTCCCAGATGACGGACTGAATGGTGACGACGGTCAGGATCGGCCGCAGCATCGGGGTGAGGATCGACCGCCAGATCCGCCACTGCGAGGCCCCGTCCAGAGCGGCGGCCTCCAGCACCTCGGAGGGCACGGCGCGAATCCCGGCGTAGACCGTCACCATCACGAACGGGAAGGAGCACCACACCACTTCGAGCAGCACGAGGAAGAACGCGCTGAGGCGCCCGTACGTCCAGGAGTGGTCACCGAGGCCCAGGATGCGGTTCACCGGCCCGAAGTCCGGGTCGAAGAGCAGCAGCCAGACCGTCGAACCGGTCACCGCCGGCGTCGCCCACGCCCCCAACGCGGCCAGCATCAGCACGAGTCGGGGCACGGCACGCACGCGCGTGAGCAGCACGGCGAGCGCACACCCGACGGCGAGCGTCGACACCACACACGCCCCCGCGAACAGCACGGTGGCCAGCAGTACTTGCCAGAACTGACTGTCCGAGAAGAGCGCGGAGTAGTTCCCGACCCCCTCGAAGGTCGTCGGTTCCCCACCACTGACCTGGGCCTGTGTGTACTGGAAGAAGGAGATCAGGCCGAGCTGATAGATGGGGTAGACGAGCAACCCACCTAGGACGACGAGAGCCGGGGCAAGATAGATCCAAGGAGTCGTCCAACCCCCCAAGGGGCGCGGGGAACTGCGCGATCGGCCACGACGGGCCCGCGCCCGCGAACGGTCCGCGGTCAACGAGCTATTGGGCGCCATCCGCTCAACCCGCGGAGCTGAACGCGTCGTTCATCTTCTTGGCCGCGTCCTTCGAAGCCGCCGCCACGTCCTTCTTGCCGCTGATGACCTCCTGCAACATCGTCGGCAGCACCAGCGAGGAGTCGATCTCGGACCAACCGGGCGACGCAGGAACGAACTTCGTCCCCGCGGCCAGCGTCTGAACGAACGGCTTCTCGAACGGCACCTTCGCCGCAGCCGCGTCCCGGACGTCGGTGAACGTCGGCAGGAACCCCATCGCGTCGAACATGGACGCCTGCGTCGTCTTCGAGGTGAGCTGCTCCATCAGGTCCACCGCGAGCGTGCGGTGCGAAGTGCTCTTCAGGACACCGATGTTGTTGCCCCCGGCGAACGCAGGGGCGACAGACCCGGACGCGACACCCGGCAACGGCACGACCGCGTACTTGCCCTTGACCTTGCCCGCCTCGACAGCCGTGTGGCTGAAGTCGCCCCCGATCGCCATGCCCGCCCTGCCGGCCGCGAACGCGGTGATCGTGTCGTTGCCGCCCATCACCGCGCACTTGGCGGCGGGACAGTTGTCGCTCGTGAAGAGGGAGGTGTAGGCCTTGATGCCCTTCTGGGCGGCGGCGCTGTCGATCGCGGAGGTGTACGAACCCCCCTCGGCCGTGGCGAGTTCGCCGCCGTTGGCCCACACGAAGGGCATCGCGCCGTACGTGTAGGCGCCGCCGACGACAAGGCCGTAGAGGTCGGACTTCGCCTTGTGGATCTTCCGGGCGGTGGCCGCCAACTCGGCCATGGTCTTGGGGGGTTGGAGGCCCAGGTCCTTGAAGACGTCGGTGCGGTAGTACAGGGCGCGGACGCCGACGTAGAACGGGGAGCCGTACATCTTGCCGTCGACCGTGACGGACTGCTTCGCGGTCGGGTCGGTGTCCTTGGCCTCGCTCCACGCGCCGAAGTCCTTGGTGACGTCGAGGAGTCCGCCGTCCTTCACATAGCCGGCCGTGTCGGTGTTGCCGTACTCCATGACGTCGGGCGCGGACTTCGGGTCGTTGAAGGCGGCCTTCACGCGCTGGGCGCGGGTGTCGATCGGGATGTACTCGACGTCGACCTTGGTGTCCTTGTGCGCCTTCTCGAAGGCGGCGACCACGGAGTCGACGACCTTCGCCTTCGGGTCGTTGCCGACCTCCTGGAAGAGCCACACCCGCAGGGTGCCGCTCTGGTCGTCCTTGTCGGAGGACGAGTTGTCGGAGGTCTGGGGCGCGCAGCCGGCGACGACAGCGGCGGCCGCCACGAGTACGGCGAATCGGGGGGCGAGCTTCATGGAGCGTTCCTCCGGGAATCCGGGCGTGCGTTGCAACATATGCAATGGGCGTTTCGCGCTGCACAACACCACGGAGATTAAGGAGTAGATGAACGCCGCCACAAGAGGTCTCAACCACTTCGTGACACGCGAAAGCCCGCCGAAAAGCCGTCGAAACATGCAAAAGGCCCTCGGGGCGCACCGAAGCGCGCCCCGAGGGCCTCAGAAACCGAGAGCCTCAGAAAGTCGGACCGGCCGAACGGCTACTTGTCGCCGCCCTTGCCCTTGTCGCCGTCCCCGCCCGAGCCCATGGACTCGTAGATCTCCTTGCACATGGGACACACCGGGTACTTCTTCGGGTCGCGCCCCGGCACCCAGACCTTGCCGCACAACGCCACCACGGGAGTGCCGTCGAGGGCGCTCGCCATGATCTTGTCCTTCTGGACGTAATGGGCGAAGCGCTCATGGTCCCCGTCACCGTGCGACACCTGGGGCGTCGGCTCTACGAGGGTCCCCGTACCAGTCCCGCGCTCGGGCTCAAGAGTGCTCATAGTGCCAAGGGTACTGAAGCCCACCGGCATCAGTTCCGCGAAGGGCCCCTCAGTTCAGGGAAGGGTCGTCCGGATACGTCGCCACCATCGCCAGCTCGCTGCGCTGGCGGCGCAGCACCTCGCGCCAGAGTCTCTCCGGGGACGGCGAGGACACGTCACCGGGCTCCGACTCGACGACGTACCAGGCGCCCTCCACCAGTTCGTTCTCCAGCTGCCCGGGCCCCCAACCCGCGTACCCGGCGAAGATCCGCAGCGAGCCGAGTGCCGCGGCGAGCAGCTCCGGCGGGGCCTCCAGGTCGACGAGTCCGATCGCTCCGTGCACGCGCCGCCAGCCGAGCGGGGTGCTCTCGCCGGTCGCGCCGCCCGGGATGACGGCGACGCCGAGGGCCGAGTCCAGCTGGACCGGGCCGCCCTGGAAGACGACGCCCGGTTCGCCGGCGAGATCCGCCCAGCCCTCCAGGATGTCGCCGACGTCCACGGGCGTCGGGCGGTTGAGGACGACACCGAGGGAGCCCTCCTCGTCGTGGTCGAGAAGGAGCACCACCGCGCGGTCGAAGTTCGGGTCCGCCAGGGCGGGTGTTGCCACGAGCAACCGCCCTGTGAGCGAGGACACCTCGGTCATGCCTGACATGATCCCGCATCTTCCCCGTGATGGGGGAGGCAATGCGGGTACCTGAGTGAACGCAGCTCAGGGCGCACCGAAGCGTCCGAAGCGCACACCCCCACCCTGTGACCCCATGTGCCCGATTGGGAACGGTTCGTGTTGTGACACAGCTATGACGTAGCTGGGTACTCCTTGGGCTTACAGGAGGGGGGTGGGCGGCCATTACGCTTACGTCTTCGGCCCCTGCCCAACTCCACGGAACGCGAGATTCATGACCGTCAACGGCTCAGACGACGTACTGCTTGTCCACGGCGGAACCCCGCTGGAGGGCGAGATCCGTGTCCGCGGTGCGAAGAACCTCGTACCCAAGGCCATGGTCGCCGCCCTGCTGGGCAGTGAGCCAAGTCGACTGCGCAACGTTCCGGACATCCGTGACGTTCGTGTCGTACGCGGACTCCTGCAACTGCACGGGGTGACGGTCCGTCCGGGTGAGGAGCCGGGCGAGCTGGTGCTCGATCCGTCGCACGTGGAGAGCGCCAACGTCGCCGACATCGATGCCCACGCGGGCTCGTCGCGCATCCCGATCCTGTTCTGCGGTCCGCTGCTGCACCGGCTCGGGCACGCGTTCATCCCGGGGCTGGGCGGCTGCGACATCGGCGGCCGGCCGATCGACTTCCACTTCGAGGTGCTGCGGCAGTTCGGCGCGAAGATCGAGAAGCGGGCGGACGGCCAGTATCTGGAGGCCCCGCAGCGGCTGCGCGGCACGAAGATCCAGCTGCCGTACCCGTCCGTGGGCGCGACCGAACAGGTGCTGCTGACCGCGGTGTTGGCGGAGGGCGTCACCGAACTCGCCAACGCGGCCGTGGAACCGGAGATCGAGGACCTCATCTGCGTACTGCAGAAGATGGGCGCGATCATCGCCATGGACACCGACCGCACGATCCGCATCACCGGTGTGGACTCGCTCGGCGGCTACACCCACGCGGCCCTCCCGGACCGTCTGGAGGCCGCGTCCTGGGCGTCGGCGGCGCTGGCGACCGAGGGCAACATCTACGTCAAGGGCGCGCAGCAGCGCTCGATGATGACGTTCCTCAACACCTACCGGAAGGTGGGCGGTGCCTTCGCGATCGACGACGAGGGCATCCGCTTCTGGCACCCCGGCGGCCAGTTGAAGTCCATCGCGCTCGAAACGGACGTGCACCCCGGCTTCCAGACGGACTGGCAGCAGCCGCTGGTCGTCGCCCTCACGCAGGCGACGGGCCTCTCCATCGTGCACGAGACGGTCTACGAGTCCCGGCTGGGCTTCACCTCCGCGCTCAACCAGATGGGCGCGCACATCCAGCTCTACCGCGAGTGCCTGGGCGGCTCGCACTGCCGCTTCGGCCAGCGCAACTTCCTGCACTCGGCGGTCGTCTCGGGCCCGACCCGCCTCCAGGGCGCCGACCTGGTCATCCCCGACCTCCGCGGCGGCTTCTCGTACCTCATCGCGGCGCTGGCGGCCCAGGGCACGTCCCGCGTCCACGGCATCGACCTCATCAACCGCGGCTACGAGAACTTCATGGAGAAGCTCGTGGAGCTGGGCGCGAAGGTCGAACTCCCGGGCAAGGCGCTCGGCTAGCAGCCGGTTGTACGACGATGGGGCGGCCACCCGGTCCGGGTGGCCGCCCCATTCGCGTTACTTGAGCCTCGTACGCAATCCCGTCGCGTACGCGAAGGCCTACTTGCCCTTGGCGGCTTCCTTGAGCTTCGAGCCCGCGGACACCTTGACGCTGTAACCGGCGGGGATGTTGATCGGGTCGCCGGTCTGCGGGTTGCGCGCGGTGCGAGCGGCACGGTGGGTGCGCTCGAAGGTCAGGAAGCCGGGGATGGTGACCTTCTCGTCACCCTTGGAGACGATCTCGCCGACGGTCTCGGCGAACGCGGCCAGAACGGCGTCGGCGTCCTTGCGGGTCACCTCGGCACGGTCGGCCAGCGCGGCCACCAGCTCACTGCGGTTCATGTTGTTACTCCCGTGTTCTTCTTGCCGTTTGAGGCGTGCCACGCGGCGGAGCCGCATATCGGGCACGGTGAAGCCGATGCTGCCAGGGTCCTCGGTGAGTCCCCGGACCCGGGTCCGTCGTCCAGACCCTCGCGCCCGAAGACGCATCCTGCCCCTACCTGCGGCGGGAAAGCCAATCCGGCACCCGTAGGAGTCGCGAGAACACCCTTGGGAGTCACACGAAGAGCGCCACGCCCTCTGCGTGATGACGCTCCGTCGGCTCCCGGCAGCGAGGGCCGGGCCTGGAAGGCCCGAAACCTGGCCGCCACGATAAACGGCTGCCGAAGGCCCCGGGTTCCGCGACGCGCCGGTGCGTGAGCGTCCGTGGCGATCCTCACAACCGCCGCACACCCGCCGTTCGAGGGGTTCTACGACGCGGAGGGCGCCGTCGAGGCCGCCACCACTCCCGCCGCCTTCGCCGCGTCACGGACCGCGCCCGCGACCGCGCCGGCGACCTTGTCGTTGAAGACGCTGGGGATGATGTAGTTCGCGTTCAGCTCGTCCTCGGTCACCACGTTCGCGAGTGCGGTCGCCGCGGCGAGCATCATCTCGGTGTTGACGGTGCGGGACTGCGCGTCCAGCAGACCGCGGAAGACACCCGGGAAGACCAGCACGTTGTTGATCTGGTTCGGGAAGTCCGAGCGGCCCGTGGCCACAACCGCCGCCGTCTGACGGGCGATCGTCGGGTCGACCTCGGGGTCGGGGTTCGCGAGCGCGAACACGATCGCGCCCTCGGCCATCGCGGCCACGTCGTCGCCGTCGAGGACGTTCGGGGCGGAGACGCCCACGAAGACGTCGGCGCCGCGCACGGCCTCCTTCAGGGTGCCCGTGAGGCCCTCGACGTTGGTGTTGTCGGCGATCCAGCGCAGCGGCGAGTCGGGCTTGGCGTCCACCAGGTCCTCGCGGCCGGCGTGCACGACACCGTGGATGTCGGCGACCACCGCGTTCTTGACGCCGGCGGCGAGCAGCAGCTTGAGGATGGCCGTACCGGCCGCGCCCGCGCCGGACATGACGACCCGGATGTCACCGATGCCCTTGCCGGCGACCCGCAGGGCGTTCGTCAGCGCGGCGAGGACCACGATCGCGGTGCCGTGCTGGTCGTCGTGGAAGACGGGGATGTCGAGGGCCTCGCGCAGCCGGGCCTCGATCTCGAAGCAGCGCGGCGCGGAGATGTCCTCCAGGTTGATGCCGGCGAAGCCCGGGGCGATCGCCTTGACGATCGCGACGATCTCGTCGGTGTCCTGGGTGTCCAGGCACAGCGGCCAGGCGTCGATGCCGGCGAACCGCTTGAACAGGGCCGCCTTGCCCTCCATGACCGGGAGCGCGGCCATGGGACCGATGTTGCCGAGGCCCAGCACCGCCGAGCCGTCCGTCACGACCGCGACGGAGTTGCGCTTGATGGTGAGGCGGCGCGCGTCCTCGGGGTTCTCCGCGATCGCCATGCACACGCGGGCCACGCCCGGGGTGTAGATCATCGAGAGGTCGTCACGGTTGCGGATCGGGTGCTTGGACTGCATCTCGATCTTGCCGCCGAGGTGCATGAGGAACGTACGGTCCGAGACCTTGCCCAGGGTGACGCCCTCGATGCCGCGCAGCTGCTGGACGATCTCGTCGGCGTGGGCCGTCGAGGACGCCGCGATGGTGACGTCGATCCGGAGCTTCTCGTGGCCGGAGGCGGTCACGTCGAGGCCGGTCACCGAGCCTCCGTGGGACTCCACGGCCGTGGTGATCTGGGATACCGCCGTTCCGCTGGCGGGCACCTCCAGACGGACCGTGATCGAGTAGGAGACGCTGGGCGCCGTAGCCATGGCCGACTTCCTCTGCTTTCACCGTTGAGCTGAGTACGCGCTCCGATGGTCGCACCTACTGTCGGGTAGGCGTTAGCCGCCCCCGATTGCGAACGTTTTGTTCTCAACGGTTCGCGAGAAAAAGAGGCCCCCGTCACTTTTCCCGTGACGGGGACCTCTCTGACAAGCAATGACACCGACCCGCCATGCTCGCCTCGCGGCAAGTGGTCGCTCTAAGCGACGAAGGTTGGGCCCGGGGGCTTGGATCGGGCCGGTGTCACATCCAGGCTAACAAACAGATCCCGTAAGACCATTCCCATCCCGAAGGTTCACCGTATTAGTCCCTGAGAAGGTCCGGCACCCCGTTCGCGTCCGGCTCGTCCCGCTCGGCCGAGACGACCGTGAGTTGCTGGGTCGCACGGGTGAGGGCGACGTACAGGACACGGAGCCCGGCGGGCGACTCGTCGGCGATCTCCGCGGGCGATACGACGACCGTCGCGTCGTACTCCAGACCCTTGGCCTCCAGGCTGCCGAGGGCTACGACCCGGTCCCCGAGGCCGGTGAGCCAACGGCGGGCCTCCTCACGGCGGTTCATGGCGACGACCACGCCGACGGTGCCGTCGACGCGGTCGAGCAGTTGAGCAGCCTCCGCGCGGACGGACTCGGCGAGCGAGTTCCGTACGACGGCGAAGTGAGGCTTCACTCCCGTCGAGCGGACCGCGGACGGGGACTCGGAGCCGGGCATCGCCAGGGCCAGGACCTTCGCCGCCAGTTCGGCGATCTCGGCGGGGTTGCGGTAGTTGACCGTGAGGGTGAAGCGGCGGCGGGGGCGGGAGCCGAGGGCCTCGTCGCGGGCCTCGGCGGCCTCGTCGGGGTCGGACCAGGAGGACTGGGCCGGGTCGCCTACGACCGTCCAGGTGGCGTGCCGGCCGCGGCGGCCGACCATGCGCCACTGCATCGGGGTGAGGTCCTGGGCCTCGTCGACGATGACGTGCGCGTACTCGACGCGCTCCTGGGCGAGCCGCTCGGCCCGTTCGCGCTGCGACTCCTCGCGTACGGGCATCAGCTCTTCGAGGCCGGTGAGCTGGTCCAGCGGATCCAGGTCGCGCCGCTTACGGGGGCGGGCCGGGGTGCCGAGGATCGCCTGGAGTTCGTCGAGGATCGCCACGTCGTGGACCGAGAGCCCGTCCCGCTTCAGCGCGCGGGCGACCCTGCGGACCTCGCCGGGGTTGAGGATGCGCCGGGCCCAGCGGCCGAGCCTGCGCTCGTCGGACATCGACGCCAGGACGGAGCGCGGGGTGAGTTCGGGCCACCAGGCGTCGAGGAACGCGATGAAGTCGTCCTCGCTCGCGATGTCCTCGTCGAAGGACGAGCGCAGTTCGGCGGCCAGTTCGGGGTCGGTGTGCCGGCCTGCCGAACCGGAGCGCTCCCACAGGGCGTCCAGGAGCAGCTTGCGGGCGCGCGGCCGCAGCATGTTGACCGGGGCCGTACCGCTGAGCGCGCTCTGCCGGACGCGCTCCAGGTCGGCGGCCTCCAGTTCGAGCCGGCGCCCGAAGGCGACGACCCGCAGCCGGTTCGACGCATCGCTCCGCTCCAAGGCCCCGCGCGCGGCCTTCCGCAGCACCGCGAGCATCCGGTACGACCCCTTCGCGCGGGCCACGGCCGGGGAGTCGTACAGGGTGGCCTCGGCGCCGTCGACGAGCGAGCCGATGGCCCGGATGGCGACCTGGCCCTCCTCGCCGAGGGACGGCAGGACGCCCTCGGTGTACGCGACCAGCAGCGGGGTCGGCGAGACGATGAGGATGCCACCCGCGTACCGGCGCCGGTCCTGGTAGAGCAGGTAGGCGGCGCGGTGCAGGGCGACGGCCGTCTTACCGGTCCCCGGGCCGCCCTCGACGTACGTCACCGAGGCGGCGGGGGCGCGGATCACCAGGTCCTGCTCGGCCTGGATCGACGCCACGATGTCGCGCATGGTGTGGCTGCGGGCCTGGCCGAGCGCGGCCATGAGGGCACCGTCGCCGATGACGGCGAGCTGCTCGCCGTCGAGGGAGGCGGTCAACTCCGGCCGCATCAGGTCGTCCTCGACCCCGAGGACCCGCCGCCCCTTGGACCGGATGACCCGCCGCCGTACGACCCGCCCCGGGTCGACCGGCGTGGACCGGTAGAAGGGCGCGGCGGCGGGCGCCCGCCAGTCGATGACGAGGGGCGCGTACTCGGAGTCGAGGACTCCGATACGGCCGATGTGCAGCGTCTCGGCGATGTCGGCGGTGCTGTCGTCCCGGACAGCGCCTTCAGCCGGCTCCACGGCGGTGTAGGCGCCGTCGGGCCCCTTCTGGCCGTCCTTCCCGAGCAGGAGGTCGATCCTGCCGAAGAGAAAGTCCTCGAACTCGTTGTTGAGCCGGTTGAGGTGGATACCGGCGCGGAACACCTGTGCGTCCCGTTCGGCGAGCGCGCCGGGCGTGCCGACCTGGCCGCGCTTGGCCGCGTCGTTCATGAGGAACTCGGCCTCGTGGATCTTCTCTTCGAGCCGCTGGTACACCCGGTCCAGGTGTGCCTGTTCGACGCTGATCTCCCGGTCCCGTAGTGAATCCTGGGCGGATTTGTCGGACACCGTGTCGAGCGCGGTCTCCTGTTGAGCCTGTGCGGCCACCGGGCCCCCTTCTGACGTGCTGGGCAGCCGTCAACCGTACGCGAAAAAAGGCCTCGGTAGTGAGGGGCCTGCCCGGTGGATCTTGACAAAGACGCGGGGCCCGGCACGCGCACCTTCCGCGTTCCGGGCCCCACACACCACAACCGGCCGGTTGTACCGGTGCTTACGCGTCCACTGCCACGAGCTTCTTGCCGTCGAAGGTCATGACCTCGAAGTGGTCGATCTCGTTCGGCGTGAAGGCCGCGCCGCCCTGGGCGTAGAGCGGGTTCTTGGCCTCGGCCTTCGTGGCGTTCGCGATGCCGTAACCCCAGGCCGGGACCGACCAGGAGCTCATGGTCTCGCGTTCGCCGTTCTTGCCGACGGCGATCAGGGAGCACTTCAGCGGGCCCTTGACGTTCTTGAGCTCGACGACCCCGAGGGTGCCCCAGTCCTTCTTGGACATCGCCACGGTCGCGGTGACCTTGGTGCTCGCGTCCGTCGCCGTGACCTTGTCGGACAGGTTTTCGAAGGTGGTCTTCGCGGTGCCCACGGCCACCGAGCCTCTCTGGCCCGAACTGTCGCCGCCGTTGGCCGCGATGACGGCCAGCGGTCCCGCGATGATCAGGGCCGCCGCGGCGGCGATCATGTAGAAACTGCGCCGACGCTTCAGGGCCCGACGGTCGCCGACGTCGTCGACCAGCCGCTCCACCAGTCGTGGACTGGGTTTCGCGGCCAGGGACTCGGCGATGGCCGGGGTGCCGGTGCCCGGCAGATCCGCGAGCGCCGCCAGCATCGGTTCCATCCCGGCCAGCTCGTCGAGCTGCTGGGCGCACCATTCGCAGGTGGCGAGATGGGCCTCGAAAGCGGTTGCTTCGGTGTCGTCGAGAATCCCGAGGGCGTAGGCGCCGACGGTCTCGTGTTCGTTCGAGCCCTGAGATCCCTGCGTGGAACCAGGACTACCCGTTCCGTATCCCCCGTACATGCTCATGCCGTCACCCCCCGCTCCTCCAGAGCAAGCTTCATCGATCGAAGGGCGTAGAACACCCTTGAGCGCACCGTGCCACTGGGGATGCCAAGCGTCTCGGCCGCCTCATTGACGGTACGCCCCTTGAAGTACGTCTCGACGAGCACCTCCCGGTGGGCCGGGGTCAGGTCGTCCAGCGCGTCCGACAGTGTCATCAGCCACAACGCCTTGTCGATCTCGTCCTCCGCGGGGATGACCTCCAGCGGCGACGGGTCCACCTCCTGCGGCCGGGCCTGCCGGCTGCGGTGACCGTCGATGACGATGCGCCGTGCCACCGTCACAAGCCAGGGTCGTACCGATCCGGTCGCCCGGTTGAGCTGGCCGGCGTTCTTCCAGGCCCGGATGAGCGTCTCCTGCACCACGTCCTCGGCACGCTGCCGGTCCCCGGCGACGAGCCGCAACACATAGGCGAGCAAGGGTCCGGCGTGCTCTCGGTACAGGGCACGCATCAGCTCCTCATCAGGTTCCGAGGACTGGGACATGCGATGTCGGGCCCTCGGTGCGTGTTCATTGGCCACGACGGAATCCTTGCGCACGCCCACCTCCGGTGTCCGGGGGTTCCCCCAGTCGGTCGCTCAGGGAGAGGTACGCGGGCGGGTGGTCGGGTGTTCAACGTGAGGCGACAGTTTTCTTTGAACTGACGTGACGAGCGGGACATGAGTGCACATTCCCACCGTACGATCTTTACATTTCCACCACACGAGCAAGATCACGAGGGCTGCCCGGACCGTGCCGGAGTGAAACGCACTGTTGTCGAAATCACTTCGACAATTGACGTCCCGTCACTTCACAGAAGCCGCATAAGGGATTCTCAGGCTCGGGCGAGCGCGGCGCGCCGCCGATGCCGAGCCACTCTTTCGCGGTTCCCGCAGACCTCACTGGAGCACCAACGCCTCCGTCGCCCCCGGGACGAATCCAGATAAACGATCGGGCAGTTGTCCCCCGCGCACTCCCTCAGCGAGGCCCGCGCGACGGGATCGGTGAGCAGTTCCACGGCGTCCCGCGCGATGACCGCGAGCAGCGCGTCGCACCCCGGAGTCCCGTCCAACTCCCGCACCAGCACGCCCTCTTCATCGCGTACGGCACGGGGGGCGGGGGGTGCGGCGCGGGCGAGGTCGTTGACGCGGGCGAGGGCGAGGTCATAGGTCCGGGTGTCGGAACCGCTGCTCCTGCGCACCAACTGACCCACCTGCCCCCGCAGTTCACGAAACCCGACAAGCCAGCCGGAATCGACGTGCGCGAGCGGGGTGGCCGCGGGGACGAGCCCCGATCGGACGATCCACGCGCGGAGCGGCTCCGGCACGTCGAGCCGTTCCTCGGGATGCGTGGTCGCGAGCAGATCCAGACAGATCCGCCCGGCGTCGAAACGCAGCTCGTACGGGGCGATGGTCGAACCCAGTGCCATGTGCCTGTCACCGCCTAGGGATTACCCCGGTCGTCGGGTCGGTCGGTGGGGGTGAGTGAGTGGGGTGAGGAGGGGTGAGGTGAGTGGGGCGAGGTGAGTGGGGCGAGGTGGGATGCGGGTGCGGGATGCGGGTGCGAGGTGCGGGTGCGGGAAACCGTTCTCTCTACAGTGCCTGCCCGCTCGCGTGGCCGTAACCCCTTGTGCGGGGCGCGCGTGGACATCGGTGTGGACGGTCGCGTATGCGGTCGCGCGTCTCGGCGATGTCCGGCGGGGTGCCCTGTCCGTTGACTGGAGGGCATGACAGAGAAACAGGGCACGATCGGCACGGGTTGGGTACTGGGTGCGGCCACCGTCGCGATGGGGTTGATCGCCGGGGTCTTCTACGTGTTCGCCTGCGCGATCATGCCGGCGTTGGCGCGCAGCGACGACCGGGTGTTCGTGGAGGTGATGCGCAACATCAACGACGTGATCCAGAACCCGGTGTTCTTCCTGAGCTTCATGGGGGCGTTGGTACTGGCCGGGGTGTCCGCGTGGCAGGTGCGCGGGAGGCCGTTTCGGGGGTGGGTGTGGGCGGGGTTGGTCGCGTATGCGTTGGCGTTTCTGGTGACGGTTGCCTTCAACATCCCGCTGAATGACGGCCTGGCGAGCACGGCTGATGTGGGGGTGGCTCGGGAGCGGTTCGAGGGGGCGTGGGTGGGGTGGAATGTGGTGCGGGCGGTGTTGTCGACGGTGGGGGTGGGGTGTTTGGTGCGGGGGCTGGTGTTGTACGGGGGGTTTCGGCGTGGGGGCGCTTCTTAGTGCGGGGCGTGCCTTCAGTGCCGGGGGGTCTGTCGGTGCGGGGTGGGGCCATTCAGCGCCGGGTGTTCTCTCGGTGCAGGCCGGGGGCTTCAGCGCAGGGCGGGGTCTTGTGCGGGGTGACGCGTTCGATGCCGGGTGGGCGCTTGGTGCGGGGTAGCGCCTTCAGTGCAGGGCAAGCTCCTGGCGCAGGCCGGCGCCATCCCGCTGGTGGAGGGCTACTTGTCAGCGCAGGCCGACGCAATCCAGCCGGTGCAGCCTCGCTTCTCGGTGCAGGGCGGGTCCTGGTGCGGGGGCACCTTCAGTGCCGGGAGGGCGCTCGGTGCAGGTCCGCGCCAACCAGCCTGCGGGGGCTCGCTTCTCGGTGCAGGGCGGGTCCTGGTGCGGGGGCACCTTCAGTACCGGGAGGGCTCTCGGTGCAGGCCGGCGCCAACCAGCCTGCGGGGGCTCGCTTCTCGGTGCAGGGCGGGTCCTGGTGCGGGGGCACCTTCAGTGCCGGGAGGGCTCTCAGCGCAGGTCGGCGCCATCCAGCTTGCGGGGGCTCGCTTCTTGGTGCAGGGCGGCGTCATCCGGGTCAGTTCGTGGTGGGTCGCTCGCTTCTCAGTACAGGTCGGCGAGATTCAGCCCGTCCGGCGTTTGAGGACGAGGCCCCTTCAGGGCCGATGGGGGTCTGGGGGCGGAGCCCCCGGGTACGTCGGCATCGACACCCCGCACCATCAGCCCCGTACCGACACCGGTTCACACGTCGGCGTACTTCGTGTCGGCCGACGGGTCCAGTGCCAGGCGATAGCCCCGTTTCACCACCGTCTGGATCAGCTTCGGGGAACCGAGTGCTGTGCGGAGGCGGGCCATGGCTGTTTCTACGGCGTGTTCGTCGCGGCCGGCGCCGGGGAGGGCGCGGAGGAGTTCCGCGCGGGCGACGACCCAGCCCGGGCGGCGGGACAGGGCGCGGAGCAGTGACATGCCGGCCGGTGGGACCGGCCGTAGCGCGCCGTCCACCAGGACCGCGTGGCCGCGGATCTCCACGCGGTGGCCCGCGATGGGCAACGTGCGGGCGCGGCCGGGGAGTTCCTGGCAGAGGAGTTGGACGAGGGGGCCGAGGCGAAAGCGTTCGGGCTGGACCGTGCTGATGCCGTGGTTCTGGAGCGGGAGCGCGGTGACGGGGCCGACGCAGGCCGGGAGGACGTCGTGGTGCAGGGCGGCGAGGAGTTCGGGCAGCAGGCCCCGGGTCTCGGCGCGGGAGAGCAGCGACGCGGCGGCCGGTGCGCTGGTGAACGTCAGCGCGTCCAGGCCGCGGGAGACCGTGGCGTCGAGGAGCCGGTCCAGCGGGGCGATGTCCTCGGGCGGCATCCACCGGTACACGGGAACGACGACCACGTCCGCTCCCCCGGCCCGGAGCGACTCCACGAACCCGGGCAACGGTTCGCCGTGCAGCTGGATCGCGACCCGGCGCCCCTCGACACCCTCCTCCAGCAACCGGTCCAGCACCTCCGCCATGGACTCGGACGACGGCGACCACTCCTCGGTCAGCCCGGCCGCGCGCACCGCCCCTTTGACCTTGGGCCCGCGCGCGAGCAGTTCCACCCCGCGGAGCCGGTCGAGGAGCGCCTCGCCGAGCCCCCACCCGTCGGCTGCCTCGATCCATCCCCGGAACCCGATCGCGGTCGTAGCCACCACGACGTCCGGCGCCTGGTCGATCAACTCCTTGGTCGCGGCGAGCAGTTCGCTGTCGTCGGCGAGGGGCACGATGCGCAGCGCGGGCGCGTGCACGACCACCGCGCCGCGCCGCTGGAGCAGTACCCCCAGCTCGTCGGCACGGCGCGCGGCGGTGACGCCCACGGTGAACCCGGAGAGGGGCCCGTGTTGCGCGCGCTCCGCTGGCTGCTGTTCCTCGTGCATGGCTCTCGTCCCGAACGTAGTCGTACACACAGTCTTGTTCGTACACGCAGTCGTGTTCGTACACGCAGTCGCGTATGGAATGACCCGGTGCCTACATGCCGAACGAGCCTGTCAACGGCGCGTGACAGGCTCGGTTCGGCTTTATGTCGCCGGTGTTACGTCACACCTCGGCATAGCTGAGCTGCGACTTCACCTCCGATGCGGAAGCCTTGGCCTGAGCCTGGGCGGTCGGGCGGCGAAGGTATACGGCCCAAGTCACCCCGAAGCAGAGGCCGTAGAAGACGAGGAAGGTGACGAACGCGCCGGTCCCCGAGCCGGAGGACAGGAACGACTGCCGGAAGGCGAGGTTGATGCCGACCCCGCCGAGCGCGCCCACGGCCCCGATGAGCCCCATGGAGGCCCCGGAGAGCCGACGCCCGTAGGCGGCGGCCTCGTCCCCTTCGAGCCCCTTCGCGAGCGCCTTGGTCTGGAAGATGCCGGGGATCATCTTGTACGTCGACCCGTTGCCGAGCCCGCTGAGCACGAACAGGACGATGAACACGGCGACGAACAGCGGCAGTGACTTCTGCATGCTGGCGACGACCAGGACGGCGGTCGCGGCGGCCATGGCGACGAAGTTCCACAGGGTGATCCGCGCACCGCCGTAACGGTCCGCGAGCCAGCCGCCGACCGGGCGGATGAGCGAGCCGAGCAGCGGGCCGATGAAGGTGAGATACGCGGCCTGCAACGGCGTACGGCCGAACTGGACCTGAAGCACCTGCCCGAACGCGAACGCGTACCCGATGAACGACCCGAACGTGCCGATGTACAGGAACGCCATGATCCAGGTGTGCCAGTCGCGCGCGGCGTCCTTGGCGGCGCCGGTGTCGTTCTTCACGGAGGTGAGGTTGTCCATGAAGCGGGCGGCGAGGACGGCGGCGACGAGGATGAGCGGGATGTAGATCCCGAGCAGCACGCGCGGCCCGCCACTGGCCCCGATGATCGCGAGGGCGACGAGCTGGATGACGGGCACGCCGATGTTGCCGCCCCCGGCGTTCAGCCCGAGCGCCCACCCCTTCCTCCGCAAGGGGAAGAAGGCGTTGATGTTGGTCATGGAGGAGGCGAAGTTGCCGCCGCCGATGCCGGCCAGCAGGCCGATCCAGAGGAAGGTGTCGAAGGAGGTCCCCGGCTTCATCACGACGAACGCGGCGATGGTCGGGACGAGCAGCAGGCTCGCGGAGACGATCGTCCAGTTCCGCCCGCCGAAGACGGCGACCGCGAAGGTGTACGGCACCCGGACGACCGCGCCGACGAGCGTGACCATCGACGTCAGCAGGAACTTGTCGGCCGGGGTCAGCCCGTACTCCGGGCCCATGAAGAGCACCAGCACGGACCACAGGGTCCAGATCGAGAAGCCGATGTGCTCGGAGAGCACGGAGAAGACGAGGTTGCGCCGGGCGACCTTCTCACCGGTCTCCCGCCAGAAGGTCTCGTCCTCCGGATCCCAGTGCTCGATCCACTTGCCGGGGGCGGGAGTTGGGGCCGGGGCTGTCATGACGCCTCCACGATGCACTACGGGGTAACGAGCAGTGATGCATCCCGAAGGTAGGGAGGGCGGGTTTCCGCGCTGTGGCTGTGGGTGACCGGAAGGGAACGTTGCTCTCACGGGCGGGGGGTGGGCGCGGTGAGGTGACGGCACCCTGCCCCCGCCGCCTACGACAAGTGCTGCTTGAGGAACGCGTCGATCCTGGCGATGGCGGGGCCGACGTACTCGGGGCGGTCGTAGAGGTCGAAGTGGGTGCCGCCCTCGATCAGGAACAGTTCCTTGGGCTCGTGGGCCTTGGCGTAGGCGGCCTCGCTCTGGGCCAGGGTCTCGGCCGCGGTCCCGGCGATCAGCAACAGCGGTGTGGGGGCGAGGAGTTCGATGGTGTCCAGGGCGGAGAAGTGGACCATCTTGTCGTAGGACCACAGCAGGGTCTCGTTGCGCCAGTTCGGGTCCTGGTTGCGGTCGGTGAGGTAGAACTTCTTGCCGTTCTCCCGCCACGGGTCGAGTGGGCCGTCCGCCAGGAACGGGACGTGGACGGGTCGGCCGGTGGCCCGGTAGGACTCCCGGGCGCCCTGGGCAGCGTCCATGATCGCCCGCCAGTCGCCCGCGGCCAGGACGGTGGCCCGCAGATCGGGCAGGCCGCTGGCGGTGGCCACGGCCTTGATGCGCCGGTCGGCCACGGCGGCGGCGGGCGCGTAACCGCCGCCCGCGCAGACACCGACCGCCGCGATCCGGGCGGCGTCCACCTCGGCGCGCGAGGTCAGGAACGTGACGGCGTTCTTGACGTCCTCGATCTTGGCGAACGGGTCCTCGTCGCTGCGCGGGTAGCCCTCGCTCTCGCCGTAGCCGGTGTGGTCGAAGGCGAGGGCGGCGTAACCGAGTGCGCTCAGCCGCTCGGCGTAGACCGCCGGGACCTGGCCCTTGGTGCCGGAGGCCGGGCCGACGACCACGACGGCCGGCAGCCGCTCGCCCACGGTGTGCTCGTCGGGCAGATACAGATGGCCGAGCAGATGGCGGCCGTTGCTGCGGAAGCCGATGTCCTGACGCATGGTGACTCCTCTGGTCCAAGGCTCCGGGGATCCGGTGATCCGGTGATCCGGGGAGGGAAACGGGGGGATTTCCTCCATCGTTGCTCCACTCCACACCGCTGACCAGGGCAGACTCTTTCCTGGGAAGGATCCTTCCTAGGAAGGAATTGGACCAGGCTGCTCACTCGTCCGCGGGAGAGAATGGTGGGTATGACCACGAGCAGCCGCCGTCCCGAGGAGCCGGGGACGGAGTTGGGGGCCTTCCTCAGGGCCCGCCGCAGCAAGCTCGACCCCGGCACGGTCGGTCTCGCCGAGACCGGCGGGCCGCGCCGGGTGCCGGGGCTGCGGCGCGAGGAGGTGGCGCAGCTCGCGGCGATCAGCACCGACTACTACACGCGCCTGGAACAGGGCCGCCTGCCCGGCGCCTCGCCCGCGGTCCTCAACGCCCTCGCCACCGCGCTGCGCCTGGGACCGGACGAACGCAGCTACCTCTACCGGCTGGCCAACAAGAGCGACCGGCAGCCGCCGAGCGGCCCTCGCACGGAGCGGGTCCTGCCGCACACGCGGATGTTGCTGGACAACCTGCGCGACAGCCCCGCCGTACTGCTCGGCCCCTACCTCGACGTCCTCGCCTGGAACGGGCTGGCCACCGCGGTCTTCACCGACTTCGCCGCCCTCCCCCGGCGCGAGCGCAACTTCCTGCGCCTGCTCTTCCTCGACCCCACCGTGCGGGGGCGCTACGTGGACTGGTCCGGCATCGCCCGGATCTGCGTCGCGTACGTCCGCACCGCGGCCGAGGGCCACGACGATCCCCGCCTGTCGGCACTGATCGGCGAACTGTCCCTGCGCGACCCGGACTTCCGCACCTGGTGGGCCGAGCGCCACGCGACGTACCAGAGCCACGGCACGAAGACCTTCGTCCACCCCGCGGCCGGCCGGTACACCCTCCACTGGCAGACCCTCCGCATTCCCGACACCCAACAGACCCTCATGGTGATGACGGCTCCGGCCGACAGCGAGGACCTTGCGGTGCTACGGCGGATCGAACGCCTGGATACGTCCACCGCTACCGGTGCGCCGTGACACAGCGCCCGCCGACCTCGAACCACAGCAGCTTCCCCGCGCCCCGGTCCATCAGCCCACCGTCCCCGATCGGCCAGCCGCCCCAGGAGGTGGCGTACGTCTGGACGAGGTGGAGGCCGCGTCCGTTGTCGGCGTCGGTCGGAGCGGGCGGGAGTTGTTCACCGGGCCGTTTGTCGAAGGGGGCGGGGATGTGGGGGTTCGAGTCCCAGACGCCGACGCGGAGCCGTCCGTCGCCGAGGGCGGTGAGGCGCAGTGACGCGGGGCCGTGGGTGTGCCGGTAGGCGTTGGTGACGAGTTCGCAAGCTACTTGCGAAAGTGTGTCATCGAATCTACTGGTCACGCGCTGATCCCGGTCCGGCCAGGCTTGCCGAACTCGCGTTGTGCGGTTGGCGCATGGGCATACGCTTGTTGTGAGGTGAGTGCTGATGTCCACAGGATTGGCCGACAACGTCAGGAAGTACCGCCGCACGGCTGGACTGAGCCAAGAGGGCCTTGCCGAAGCGGCGGACCTGTCACTGAGCACTGTCCGGAAGGCTGAGCAGGGCGGGCACGTGAGCATGGAGACGCTCGCCGCGCTGGCGCGTGCGCTGGGGGTCTCCACCTCTGCGCTGTTCGCGACGGAGACGCCAAAGTCTGTGCTGGGCACGGAGGATGAGGCGAACCGCCGATCTTTGGCGGAGCTGCGGCGGGCCCTGATGCCTCCCATCGGACTCTCTGCATCCTTGTCGGAACCCGGGGTGGCAGGGGAACTGTCTGCGATCCGGCGAAGCGTTCAGGACGGTCACGCGCTCTACCAGGCCGACCGCTACACATCTGTCGCACGCATGCTGCCCGAGCTGCTGCGATCTTCCGAAGCGGCCGTGGCAGCTCTCGAAGGTGAAGAGCTGCAACATGCCATGATCGCCCGGAGCCATGCGCTGCTGCTCACCGGCAAGTACCTCACACAGGTGAGGCAGTACGACATGGCCTATTACGCGCTGGCCGAGGCGATTCGGCTTGCCCGTGAGGCGGGGCAAACTCAGCTTGCGGCCACGGGAGTTGTGGGGCTGTGCTGGCTGCTGCTGCGGCAGGACCGGTTCGACGAGAGCGAGCAGCTTTCAGCGCAGACTGCGGCGGAGATCGAACCGCGTATGTCCGAGGCGACGCCCGCGCACCTTGCCGTGTGGGGTGAGTTGTGGCTCAGGGTCGCTGCGGCATCGGTACGAAACAACCGGCCGGACGTGGCGCAAGAAGCCCGCAGGATGGCACGCACTGCCGGGGGCGCACTGGACAGTGAGCACCTCGACTTCCCGGCGCACTGGAGTGCGTTCGGGCCAGTGACGGCTGAAGCGAAGGCCGTTGAAGACCTGTCGCTCGTGGGTGATGCGCGCGGCGTACTCCGACGGGCCGATGACGGGCCGCTGAGCGCCAAGGCGATGCGGAACTACGGAAAGTTGAGCCCGAACAACTGGGGCCGTCACCGCCTGGACGTCGCTCGTGCCAACGTCGCGCTCGGGTCGCACCAGGACGCCATGGACGAGTTGAACAGGCTGCGCCGTACGTCGGGCGAGTGGCTGACTCATCAGCCCATGGCACGACGCGTGATGGGAGACCTCCTCAAGACCCGTAAGCGGACGCTGACGGAGGACATGCGCAGCATGGCGACTCATCTCGGGGTCGCCGGATAGCCGCTGCGGAGCGTGGTAGTTCGGCGTTGCGAGCTGCTGAACTACCGCTCTGTGCCCGTGGGTTGGGGATCTGGGCGCCCGTACGTTCTCTCTACCGATCAGCGGCAGAGGGGACCGAAGCGATGCAGAGAGCGGATGGCGACCGGCAACGGCGGCAGGAGCTTGCCGACGTGTCATCGGGGCATCTACCCCGATTGCTGCCCTGGACGACAGATGACGGCAAGCGGTGCCTGTTAAGCGCCGATACCGAGGGCGGGTTCCTGTCCCGTCTCGCTGATGACTTCGAAGCCGCGCAACTCGGCCTGGGCTCGGACATGGTCACGGAAGCGTCCACGGTGCTGGGCAACCCCATGGCCACGCACGCCGAGGTGCGCTACGCGACGCTGCGCCTGTCCGAGTGTCTGACTGATGTGCTGCGGATCGCTGAGAGCCGAGGGCTGCGTCTGTCGGTGCCTGACGGCGACGAGGACGACGACAGTCCCGCAGCGTCCGCTGAGGCGGTCGGATGACCACCGCCCCGGTACGACCCCGGAAGCCGACAGTGCAACGGGAGTTCGCGGGCATGCCGCTGGAGGATCTTCCGGGGCACTGCAAGCGGTGCGTCGGGCGCCGGGCGGTGTGGTGTCCGGGGTGCTGCGGCTTCGGCGGATGCTCCCGCTGTCAACAGACTGGGATGCTGCCCTGTCCCGAGTGCGCGGGCGGCCCCCATGTCCCCGTGATCATGTGGTGACTCCGGCACGCTGAGAACGGCCTGAGCAAGGCTCAGAGTGTCGGCTGCCCCGCCCGTGCGTCCTCCCCCGTGACGCTGGGCGGGGCTCTCCGCTGTCTCCACAATGCTGGTCCTGTTGATCCTGAGCTGGGGTCATGGTGCGCTGTGGGCACGCCGCCGGCCGTAGAGGCTTGGGGCGGGAGCTGCCATGGGGTGAGTGATCATGGCCCCGTAAGCTGATGGCGCGTCGGGCAGTTGGTGAAGCTGCCCGGTAAAGCACGACGTTGGGGCCATGATCTTCGAGGCTCGCCCCATGGTGGCTGCCTCAAGCCTCGTAGGCCGTCGGCCCCAGCCACAACCTGCGACCGGACACGCCACGGTCGCCGCCTTCAAGAACAGAGAAGAAGAGTTACGCCGATCAGGTCGGCGTGACCTTCCAACGCTCATGGTTGCCCGTGGTCGTCGCGCGGCTGCCGCCGGACCGGACCGGCCGAAGGCTGCACGCCGGGCCGAGCGGCACAGGCCGCACGCCGGGCCGAGCGGCACAGGCCGCACGCCGGGCCGAGCGGCACAGGCCGCACGCCGGGCCGAGCGGCACAGGCCGCACGCCGGGCCGAAGGCGCGCCCTTGAGCAAGTAAAGAGAAGTTACTCCGATTCGATCACGCGCTGCTCCGCGCCTCCTCCCTGTTCGCCGGAGAGCGGTCCGCCCTGCTGCTGGCCGAGTGCCCGGGGGTGGTCCTGGTGCCAGTGCGGTCCGTACGAGAGCTGATGGGCAGGGCTCAGCTGCGGGTGGTGCCGCGTTCTGGAACTCTGGGGCCCTGAGCGGACGTTGGGCAGGAAGAGACTCAGCAGAGACGAGACATTTGCCGTCACGACTTGGCGCGTCGTGACGGCCGCAGCGCAGACGCCACTTCTGACCGTCTGCCTGGAAGTGGAGAATTCCAGTGGCTGCGCGCCCAAATCGTTCTCGTCGTCCGCCCCGTGGTCCGCGTCTCACTCGTGAACAGTGGCTGTCCCTGCACGTGGCACGTGCTCCGAAGATAACGCCCGAGCAATGGCGTAAGACCAACGCGATACTGCATCCACGGGACGACACAGCACCTGAATAGCGAAGAGCCCCGGTGACCAAGAAGGCCATCGGGGCTCTTCGCTATTCGGTCGACGCTACCGGGGTCTTCGAAGTTGGGCAGTGCGCGGGGACGCTCGGCATCAGGAAGGCATGGCGAGAAAGTGTGACACTCCGCGCGGAAGTGTCACACTTTCTCGGGGAGGGTCCCCTCCAGGGGCACCGGCAAGGACCCACACCGCTCAAGTCCGAAGACCCCGTTACTGCGGCAGGGGCTTCCACACCGGCGCGTAGGCCTCGTGGTCGAACCCGCGTCCCTTGGGCCGTGCCGGGTGCACCATGGCGGCCTGCAAGTACTGGCCCAGGATGGCGCGTTTGCCGGGGATGGTGGCGGCCTCCCACTCGGCACGTACCTTGTCGGGGCTCTTGCCCCGCTGGTCCCGGTCCACCTGGACTCGCCGGGCCTTGCTCAGACTGGCGACCAGCTGCCTCTCCTGGGTCTCCAGACCGGGCACGACCGCGAAGAACGATTCCGGGCTGACCTTCCCGTCCCGCATGCCCTCCCTCATCATCTTCAACCGGCCCTGAACATCGGCAAGTTGGGCCGTCTTTGGCCAATAGAGTTCACAATTCCCTCTTGTGGGTGACCACGGGAGCGCGTCCGACGAGAGAGAGCCCCGTGCCGCCCAGCACCATCCCCACTTTGCGCCAGCAGCGCCTGGGCACAGAGCTGCGCAAACTGCGGGAGCACGCGGGACTGACGTCCAGCGCCGCCGCGGGACAACTCGGCGTCAAGCAGGCGCAGATCAGCAGCATCGAAGCGGGCCGGTACGCCGTGAGCGCCGACCGGGTCCGTACGTTCGCCCGTGCGTACAGCTGCGCGGACCTCGCGTTGGTAGAGGCGTTGGCGGAGATGACCGGCGGACGCATGCGTGGCTGGTGGGACGAGTACCGAGAACACCTACCGGCCGGGTTGATCGACCTGGCCGAACTGGAGCACTACGCGGCCGAGTTGCGCGTGGCCATGGTGATCCACATCCCGGCCCTGCTCCAGACCACCGACCACGCTCGCGCGCTCTTCCGTGGCGTCTTCCCGCCGCTCCAGCAGTACGAGATCGAGCACCGCCTCACCCATCGCATCAAGCGGCAGGGCATCCTCCACCGGAACGACCCCACGCCCTACACGGCGACCATCCACGAGGCAGCACTCAGGATGGGTTATGGCGGCCGGGACATCGCCGCCGCGCAACTCAAGCACCTCATCGGCATGAGCGAACTGCCCCAAGTCACCGTCCGGGTCGTCCCCTTCGGCAGGGAGAGCTTCCACGGCACCGGCCAGGGCATCGACTACGTAGCGGGAGCGGTGCCCCAACTCGATACCGTGCAGTTGGACACTCACCACGGCTGCGAATTCCTGGACGGTGAGGCCCAGTTGAGCAAGTACCGGTCGGTCGTGGATCACATGGAGGCGAACGCCCTGGCTCCTGAAGCGTCCCGCGATCTGATCCACCGCATCACGCACGACCTCTGAGGGGCACACAGCATGACCACGCACTGGCAGAAGTCCACCTACAGCGGCGACGCGTCCAACTGCGTCAACGTCGCCACCTCGGCCCCCGACACGATCCATCTCCGCGAAAGCGACACCCCGGAAGTCATCCTGACGACGACAACCGACCGCCTACGGCACCTGATACGCACCCTCAAGTCCGCCGACCGGCGCTCCGCGTAAGGCAGTTCAGCGGACGGCCGTAAGCCGACCAGCAGATGTCATGAGTTGCGGGGCCCGGTACTCCAGCTCGACCACCTGCCCATCGCGGACCTCGACGGTCGCACCGGCCTCGCAGCAGCGGGTCTTGAACAGGTAGCGGAAATAGACATCGACCCGATGCGAGCCGGGAGTCAGCGGTACGAAGCGGCTGCTCCACGCACCCTTCTGGGCCTGGCCGTCGACCTCGACCGTCAGAGCGGTGAAGCGGAGAAAGAACTGCATCGGGTTATGACGCCCCTGAAGGGAAAAGCCCGTTCGCGTGGACAAAGTCGCACCTTCCTGAACCGACAGACCGTACGGAGTGGAGACCATCGGAGGTCGGAGCCACCGTAGCCCTCGTCGAGGTCGAGACCCCTCCCCTCAGCGCCCCAGCCGTACGCCCCCGAGTCATCCGTGAACTACGCACCCGCACAGGTACGGCTTCCAGGACGCGGCCGGCAGCCCTTGCCCGTTTCCGCGTCACCGGCCTCACGTATCTGCCCGGCCCGGGGCCTGTACACGATGACGGATGTGATGGCTCTCCAGCAGCAGATGGTGAACCTGTTCGGACCGGTCGCCGTCGCTCTCTCCGTCCCCGTCTCCGTCACCCGCCGCCTAAGAAGACGCCACCTTCCGCCGACTCCGCCCCCGCACAACCCCGTTGGGCCACAACCTCGGACTCCGCTTGGCGGCGATGTCCTCGATCCACCCGAACGCGAGGATCGCCACCGCGATGAGCGGCCAGATCAGCAGGAACATCAGGAACGTGTCCGTCTTGTCGAGGAGGGCGGTCGCCGCGTCGCTCTCCATGAACGGCAGGTTGTACAGCTGGTCGATCATCGGGACCGTGGCCATGATGAGGAGGTTGTGCCACAAGTAGATCGTGACGGCACGGTTGTTGGACAGCGTCACCAGCTTGTCCCAGCGAGCCAACCGCCCCGGCAACGTCTGCCAGGACGGCGCGTACTGGAGCAGGATCACCACGACGCCGAAGGACCAGGCCGCCTGCGCGAGCGGGATGTCGTTCAAGTCCCAGCCGTCCGGGCCCAGATGACCCGACGCCCACCACAGCCCGAAGCCCATGATCAGGGTCGCGCCCGACACCGCGAGGTAGCGCGGGACCTTCTTCAGTACGCCCTCGTGGTGTGCGAAGCCCAGGACCCAACAGCCCCCGTACACCGCGAAGTCGGAGACCGCGTTGCCCGTCTCGCCGGGGATGGTCACCAGGCCCGTGCCTACGACCGCCGTCAACGCCAGAGGTGCCAGCAGCGTCGCCCAGGGGACCCTGCGGAACGCCCACAGCAGCAACGGCGACGCGATCACGAACCACAGATACGCCCGCAAGTACCACAACGGGCCCGCCGCCTGGTCCGCCCACGTGCTCTCCAACAGGCCCGACTCCGACCCCAGATGCTCGGGATACGGCGGCGCACCGAACGGCACGAGGTAGTCGAAGAGCTTCAGCACACCCCAACTGCCGCCCAGGTCAGGGTCCTTGAGCGGGTTCCAGCCCATCCCGAACATCATCACCAGCACCACCGCGCCGAACGCCCAGAGCGGGGGCAGCAGTCGCCGTAGCCGACCCCTGATCACACCCAGCGCGGGACGGTTCAGGGAGCGGGCCATCAGCGAACCCGCCAGCGCGAACATCACGCCCATGGAAGGGAACAGGACCGACAGCCACGCCCAGCCGAAGAGGTGGTAGATGACGACCCGGACGAGAGCGATCGAGCGGAGGAGGTCGAGGTAGCGGTCCCGACCGCCGCCCCCAGCCCCCTTCGCCTTCTTCGACTCCGGTGCCAACTCCCGTTCATGCTGGCGCTGTTGGGGTATCCCGTACGCCGGCGTCGATTCCGGATCCGGGTTCGTGCCCGTACCCGCCGTGTATCCGTGCGTCATGCCACAGTCCTCCGGTCACTACCGCTGCCGCTGCCGCTGCGCGCCCCCGGCACCGCACCCCCCGGCGTCCCCACAACCCCCGTCCGCCGCAGCTTCTGCCAGCGCAGGCGGCCTCCGGTGAGCGCGGTGATCCAGGACTGGAGCAGGACGACGTACATGAGTTGGCGGTAGAGGATCTGTTGCAGGGGCAGGGAGACGAGGTGGGTCATGCGTTCGCGGTCGAGGCGGAAGGCGTAGGCCGCGCAGAACGCCTGGATCGCCAGCACGCCCAGCCAGGCCAGGAACGTCTTCTCCGTCGGGCCGAACACCAGGCCGTAGAGCAGGAACACGTCGATCAGCGGGGCCAGGATGGGGGCGATGACCATGAAGAGAGCCACCAGGGGGAGGCCCACGCGGCCGAAGCGGCCGGACGGGCCCCGGTCCAGGAGCGCGCCCCTGTGCTTCCAGATCGCCTGCATCGTGCCGTAGGACCAGCGGTAGCGCTGGGACCACAACTGCTGGACCGTCTCCGGGGCTTCCGTCCAGGCCCGGGCCTTCTCGGCGTAGACGACGCGCCAGCCGTCGCGGTGCATCGCCATCGTGATGTCGGTGTCCTCGGCGAGGGTGTCGTCGCTCATGCCGCCGACCCGCTCCAGCGCGCTTCTCCTGAAGGCCCCCACGGCGCCCGGGATCGTCGGCATGCAGCGGAGGACGTCGTACATACGGCGGTCGAGGTTGAAGCCCATCACGTACTCGATGTGCTGCCAGGCCCCGATCAGGGAATCCCGGTTGCCGACCTTGGCGTTGCCCGCGACGGCGCCGACGCGCGGGTCGCCGAAGGGCTGGACCAACTCCCTTACGGTGGCGGGTTCGAAGACCGTGTCGCCGTCCATCATGACGATGAGGTCGTGACTGGCGTTCGCCAGACCGCGGTTGAGGGCGGCCGGTTTGCCCGCGTTGACCTGGCGCACGACGCGCACGTTGGGCAGGAACAGCGCCTCCACGATTCTCGCCGTACCGTCGGCCGAGCCGTCGTCGATGACGATCACCTCGACGGGATGCTCGCTCGCCATGAGTGAACGGACCGTGTTCTCAATGCACTTGGCCTCGTTGTACGCCGGGACGAGGACCGTGACCGGTTCGGTGACCGGTGGGCCCCAGGCGAAGTCCTTGCGGCGCACCCGGCGGGCGTGGATGCCGGAGAGCAGGAGCATCAGCGCGAAGCGGGCGATGACGAGCGAGCCGGTGATCGCCAGGCCCACCACCAGGACGCCCGTGATGTCGTCCGCGGCCTGGACCAGGAAGATCCACGCCTTGCCCTTCCACAGGTTGACGCCGGTCACCGGGGTGAGCGCGCTGCGCGCGCCGAGTGCCTGGGTGAGGTTGTCGAACCTGTAGCCCTTGGCCTGCATCTCCGGCAGGAACTTGTCCAGCGCCTGCACGGTCTCGTGGCGGTCGCCGCCCGAGTCGTGCATCAGGACGATCGCGCCCTTGCCGCCGCGCGGGGTCGCGTTGCTGATGATCTTCGCGACGCCGGGCTTCTGCCAGTCCTCGCTGTCCGTGTTGTTGACGACCGTGATGTAGCCGCGGGTGCCGATGTACTCGGTCACCGGCCAGGACAGGTTGTCCATCGCGTCGGCGGACGACGAGTACGGCGGGCGGAAGAGCGAGGTACGGATGCCCGCCGCGCCGGTGATCGCCAACTGGGTCTGGGACAGCTCCCAGTCGATGCGCTTCTTCGACTGGAAGGAGAGGTCGGGGTGGCTGAAGGTGTGCACGCCGACCTCGTTGCCCTCCGCCACGATGCGTTTGACCAGCTCCGGGTAGCGCGAGGTCATCGTGCCGGTGACGAAGAAGACGGCGTGCGCGTGGTGCTTCTTGAGCACGTCCAGGACCTTGGGCGTCCAGGTCGGGTCGGGGCCGTCGTCGAAGGTCAGCACGATGTCGTGGTCCGGCACGTCCAGGCTGGTCGTACGGCCGCTGCGAGTGTCGATGACCGGGCCGCCGTCGAGGATCTTGTCCGGCACCTTGTCGGTCGCCGCCTCGGGGCGGATGCGGTGGTCGGCGAGGATCTCGCTGTGCACATAGCCGCGCAGCATCAGCATCGCGAGCAGGGCGACGAGGAGCAGCATCGGCAGCAGGAACCGCATGGACAGCCGGCGGCGCCGGAGCACGCGCGGGGCGCGCGAGGCGGCGCGATGCGGGGCGCGGGGCACTGAGGAGTGCGCGGCGCGCTGCGGGTCTCCGGGCGCCGGTGGCCGGCTTCCGGACACGGGTGCCGCCACGGACCCCGGTTCGGCTCCGAAGCCGGCTCCAGGCCCGATTCCGGACTCGGAAGCTGATCCGAATCCGGGCTCACCTCCGGAGCCGGCTCCGGACCCTGCCCCAGAGCCGACCCCAACTTCCCCCCGACCGGACGGAGTTGTGCCATGGCGCCCGCCCGGGGCCGGATTCGCGGGCCTGGGGCGGCGGTTGTGCGATGCCATCAGAGGATGTGCTCCGGGGTCTTGGACGGGGCCGGCGCCGGTTCCGAAGGCGCGGCCGGCCCCTGCGCCACGGGCGACGGGGTGCTCGGCGCGTCGGCCACCGTGCCGGTGCCCGTCGTGGCGCTCGGGGTCGGTGTCGGATCGACCGGCGTGCTCACGCTGGCGGACGGGGACGGGTCGGACGACGGCGCGGTCGACGACCGCGAGGGCTGTACGACCGGGTTGTTGCTCGCACCGCCACTCGTCGGCGCCGAGGCGCTCTTGCTCGCGGACGCCCCGGGCGACGCGGACGCGCTGGTCTTGGCCCCGGGCTTCGCGGACGCGCCGGCCGTGCCGCTCACGCTCGCGCCCGGCGACGGTGTCGTACCGTCGCTCGCCGTCGGGATGTTCCCCGGCGCCACGCTGTCGCTGCCGCCGGACGGTTGCCCCGACCGGCCGGGCGACGGCGAGGTGTCGACCTTGCCCGCGGGCGCGTCGTCCTTCTGCCCCGGCACCGGCAACCACGGCGCGTCCGAACTGCCGGACAGCAACGTGATGACGATGACGACGGCGTACACCGCGCACGCGATACCGACGGCCATACCGAACCGCCGGTACCTACGGCTACGACGGCCGGACTCGTCGACGAAGACGGGCCGGTCTGACCCGTCGTTACCGGTGCCGGTGCCGCTCTTGCCCCCGGCCGCCGCGTGCTGGGCGGGCCCGTCGAGCTGGACGGTCACCTCGTCGGGATCGGCCGCTCCCCCTTCGGACCCGGACCCGGACCCGGACCCGGTCCCCGTCTCCGGTGCCGCGCCCCAGGGATCGGCGAGGATTCCCGCACCGATGGCGGACACGTCCTTGCCGGCGGGCGGCTCGGGCCACCCGGTCCGTATACGACGACCGTCCTTGGCCGTACGACGGCTGTCCTTGCCCGCATGACGACCATCCGCGCCGCCATGCCGACCGTCCGTGCCGATATTTCGACCGACCTTGGCGGCATGCCGTCCGCCTTCCAGGATTTCTGGTCCTCTGGTTCCCCTGGTTCCTCCGACCGCTCCGGTCACTTCGGTGTCCGGGAACGCCTCCTCGGCCTCTCCGCCTATGACCGGTACGTCTCTGGTCGCGGATGCGGCTTGGGGCCATTCCGGTTGGGCGTCTTCTCGCCACTTTTCCATGCGCACGCACATCCCCCCACGGGACTGTTCCGGGTGCGCAAACGACCCTGAGCACACGCCGCCGAACCGGGCCCCCACCCGGTCCTCGCGCCCCCCTTACCACACCGTGCTCAGGCCCTGAAGGTAGCGCACGGGAGCACTCCATGTGCCGGGATGCGTCATTTTCTCCTTTTTAGCATGTCCACGTCGATGGCTGGAATCCATCCACTAACCGGCCGCCGCAGCCATCCTTCGGCGTTGCCGATCTCCACCGCAGCACGTCGAAGCGCATCGAATCCGGGGTGCACCAGCCCCTTTCGCCACACGAGCGACACCACGGACAACGGCACCGGGTTCACCAGTGGTCGCAGCACCGTCCGGGGCATGGCCGGAAAATCCACCACGGCGAGAATCGGGGTCCCCGTCTTGGCCATGACCCGTTCGAACTCCTCTTCGCCTACGGCCATGGGTGCGGGCGCGGCAACCTCGATGTCACGCCCCTCGAACAATCGACGCGCGAGATCCGTCCACTCCGGGGTACGAGGATTCCCGGCCCCGGCGTACACGGCCTCCCCCGCGAGCGCGTCCACCGGCACCGCGTCGAGGGACGCCAGCCGATGCCCCTCGGGCAGCAGCACCGCCATCGGCTCGTACCGCACGAGCTGATGATCGAGCCCGGCCCGCAACCCCGGCTCCAGCCCGGCGAACCGCCCGAACGACACATCGAGCCGCCCAGCCGTCAACTCCCTTGCCGCGCCCGTCAGTCCACTCTCATAGCGGGCCATCAGCTCCTGCTCCGGGGCGAGTTCACGGGCCCGGTGCAGCACGCGGCGCCCGGTGAGGAGACCCGGCGAGTTCAGATCGACGAGCAGCGGCCGGGCCCCGGCCTCCCGAAACGCGGCAAGCAACTCCTCCTGCGCCCCGAGCGCCCGCCGCGCATACGGCACCAGCCGCTCACCGTCCACCGTCAGGGCCACCTGCCGAGTGGTCCGCACGAACAACTCGACCCCCAACTCCCGCTCCAGCCGCCGCACATCACGACTGAGCGCCTGCTGGGCGACATACAGACGGGCGGCGGCACGGGTGAAGTGCAGTTCCTCGGCTACGACGAGAAAGGCACGGAGGAGTCGGGGGTCCAGGTGGGCAGACATCCGGCGAACCTACAACGCAGGTGCGTGAATCGACCCGGACCAGGTGTTGGACCCGGTGATCCACTTCGAACGACGCTTGCCCCATGCCACGCCCTACACCCCAACAGCCCACCTACCGCCGCCTGTTCACCATCCCCGGCGCCCGAGCCTTCACCGCCGGCAACCTCATCGCCCGCCTCCCCGCAGGCATGTTCAGCGTGAGCGCGGTCGTGATGATCGCCGGCACCCGGGGCTCATACGCCCTGGCCGGCGCGGTGACGGCAACGGGCTTGGCGGCGACCGCGGTGACCGCCCCCTGGATCGCCCGACTCACCGACAGACACGGCCAGTCCCGAACGGCCGTACCAGCGACGGCAGTTGCGGCACTGGGCTCCCTCTCCCTCCTCCTCTGCGTCCACTACGACGCCCCCGACTGGACCCTGTTCGCGGCCTACGCGGCCACCGCGACAACCCCCAACACCGGCGGCATGTCCCGAGCCCGCTGGGCCCACCTCCTGGCCGACGACCCCGACGCCCTCCACACGGCCAACTCCTTCGAGCAGGCGGCCGACGAGCTGTGCTTCATGCTGGGCCCGGCCCTGGCGGCCTTCCTGTGCGGCACGTTCTTCCCGGAGGCGGGCACGCTGGCGGGGGCGGTCCTGCTCGTGACGGGCATCCTGATCTTCACGGCCCAGCGCGCCACGGAACCCCCACCAAGTGCAACCCCAAAGGGCAGTTCACCTCTCCGCACACCGGGCATCCCACCCCTGATCGCCGGCTTCATCGCAACCGGTGCGGTGTTCGGCGCGATGGAGGTCGCGACACTCGCCTACGCGGACGCGGCAGGCCACCGCACGGCGGGCGGCGCGGTACTGGCCCTCCAGGCGGCGGGCTCCTGCGCGGCGGGCCTGATCTACGGCACGCTGAATCCGACGGGCCCACCGGAACACCGCCTGCGGTGGTGCCTGTTGGCGATGACGACCCTGATGCTCTTGCCCCTACTGGCGGCCCACACCTTCAACTCCCTCCCAGCACTGGCAATCGCCTTGCCGGCGGCTGGCATGGCAACGGCCCCCGCGATGATCACCGCAATGACCTTGCTCCAACACCGCACACCTGAGGGCAGGTTGAACGAAGGCATGAGCCTGGCGGTGACGGGCTTGCTGCTGGGAATCGCCTGCGGCTCGGCGGCAGCGGGCTGGACAACGGACCATGCCTCACCAACGGCGGCATTCTGGCTGCCAGTTGCGGCAGCGGCAAGCGCCCTGCTGGCCGGATTTCAGGGCAGGACAACCCCGTAGGGGCGCGGGGAACTGCGCGACCAGCCACAACGCACCCGCACCCGACACACAAACTCATCGAACCGCTTGCCCCAATCCCTGCCGCACCCATTGACGCCCTCACAGCCCCTACATACCTTCCTCCATCGAAGCGCTTCGACGCCCCTCGTCGAATCGATTCGACCCCCTCCGACTCCCCTGGAGGCACTGGATGCTGACGACACCACGGCGAGCAACGACAGCCGCACTGATCCTCACCGGATCCCTGCTCCTCACCTCCTGCGGCGGCTCCGACACCAACTCCTCGGACAGCAAAACCCTCAAGCTCTGGCACTACGAGGGCCCCGACAGCGCGATGGGCGTCGCCTGGAACGAGGCCATCAAGGAGTTCGAGGCCCAACACCCGGGCGTCAAGGTCAAGTTCGAGGAAAAGGGCTTCGAGCAGATCCAGAAGACGGCCCCCATGGTCCTCAACTCCTCGGACGCGCCAGACATCATGGAGTACAACAAGGGCAACGCGACGGCAGGCCTGCTCTCGAAACAAGGCCTGCTCACAGACCTCACCGCCGAGGCGACGAAGCGCGGCTGGGACAAGAAGATCCCGGCGAGCGTAGGCACGACAGACGTCTACAACACCGACGGAGTGATGGGCTCCGGCAAGTGGTACGGCGTCACCGACTACGGCGAGTACACGATGGTCTACTACAACAAGGCCCTCTTCAAGAAGTACAAGATCGCCGAGCCGAAGACGTTCGACGAACTGACCACCGCCTTGGGCGAGTTCAAGGCGAAGGGCATCACCCCCCTCGCCAACGCCGGCGCCGAGTACGTGGCCCAGCAGTACCTCTACCAACTGGCTCTCTCGAAGGCCGACCGCGCCTGGGTCGACAAGTACGAGCTGTACAAGGGCAAGACGGACTTCCACGACCCGGCCTGGACCTACGCGGCGACGACCTTCGCCGACTGGGTGAAGAAGGGCTACATCGCCAAGACCTCCAGCTCCACCAAGGCCGAGGACGCCGGAGTCTCCTGGATCCAGGGCAAGGCCCCGATCCTCTTCTCCGGCAGCTGGTGGTACGGCCGCTTCCAGACGGAGGCCAAGTTCGACTGGGACACGACGCTTTGGCCCGGCTCGAACCTCACCCTCGGCTCCGGCGGCAACATCTGGGTCGTCCCCAAGGGCGCCAAGAACAAGCAACTCGCCTACGACTTCATCGACATCACCCTGTCGAAGAAGATCCAGAACCTGATGGGCAACAAGGGCGGCATCCCGGTCGCGGCCGACACCTCCGCGATCACCGACCCCAAGTCCAAGGAACTCATCGCCAACTTCAACACCGTCTCCGCCCGTGACGGCCTGGCCTTCTACCCGGACTGGCCGGTCCCCGGCTTCTACGACGTCCTCGTCTCCGAGACCCAGAAGCTGATCACGAACAGCGAGAAGCCCGACGCCTATCTCAGCAACCTCCAGAAGGCGTACGACAAGGGCGTCCCGTCGACATGACGGTCACCGTCGAGAAGGGCGCGCGGGCCACCCGCAAGAACCGGCACCCCGGCCCGCGCAACCCTCGTAGCCCCCACCCCCGCAACTCCTACGCCCTCTTCCTCCTCCCCGGCGCCCTCGCCGCCCTCGCCGTGATCGTCATCCCCTTCCTGATGAACACGGCCGTGAGCTTCACGAGTTGGCAGGGCGTGGGCGACCCCAAGTGGACCGGCCTCGCCAACTACCGTGACCTGCTGGGCGATTCGGAGTTCTGGGCGTCCTTCCGCCACAGCCTGTTCATGGTCGTGGCCATGGCAGCCGTACCGACACTGGTCGGACTCGTCCTGGCCGCCGCCCTGTTCGACTACATAGCCAAACACTTCGGCACCCGCATCGCCGCGATCCTCCGCGCCTGCTTCTACCTCCCCCAGGTGCTCCCGATCGCGGTCGCCGGCATCGTCTGGAGCTGGATCCTCGCCCCCGACAACGGCTCCCTCAACGCCCTGTTGAAAGCAGTCGGGTTGGGCTCCTGGCAGCAGGACTGGCTGGGCGACCCGGACATCGCGCTCTACAGCGTCATGGGCGTCATGGTCTGGGTCCAACTCGGCTTCCCGCTCGTGGTGTTCATGGCCGGCCTGCAACGTGTGGACCCCCAGCTCTACGAGGCGGCCGAGCTGGACGGCGCGGGCTGGTGGCGCCGCTTCTGGCACATCACGCTGCCGCAGATCCGCCCGGAGATATACGTCGTCCTCACCTGGTGCACGATCGCCGCGCTCAAGGTGTTCGGCGCGGTGTACGTCCTCACGAAGGGCGGCCCGGGCGGCGCGACCGATGTCCCGTCCTACTTCTCCTTCACCACGTTCTTCGAGAAGACCCAGGTCGGCTACGGAGCCGCGATATCAACGGTGTTGACGGTGATCATCCTGGTGCTCTCCCTCGCCTTCCTGAAACTCCAGACCCGCGCGGAGGACGCCGAGGAAGGGGCCCGCACATGACGACCGCCCTGCGCCGCTACCCCGTACTGATCGCCCTGTGCCTCGCGGCCCTCTTCATGGTCGTGCCGTTCCTGATCGTCGTGGTCAACGCCGTGAAGTCACCGGCCGAGTACTCCGAACACGGCCCGCTCAGCCTCCCCAAGGGCCTCTACCTGGACGGCCTCAAGGACTTCTGGCAGCGCGTCGACTATGGCCAGAAACTCTTCAACTCGGCTTTGATCAGCGGCTCGGTGGCCCTCCTCGCCGCCGCGCTCTCCGTCCTCAACGCGTACGCGATCGGCATCGGCCGTATCAAGGGCCGTACTTGGGTCCTGGCGTTCTTCGTCCTCGCCAACATGCTGCCGCAGGAGGCGCTGGTCTACCCGATCTACTACCTGAGCAAGCAAGTCGGCCTCTACGACACGAGGTTGAGCGTCATCATCGTCTTCACGGTGATCCAGGCGGCGTTCGGCACGTATCTCCTCTCCTCCGTGCTCGGCCAGTTCCCCCGCGAGATCCTCGAAGCGGCCCGGATCGACGGCGCCAACAAGTGGCAGGTGCTGTGGCGGATCGTGGTCCCGGTCAGCCGCCCCACGATCGGCGTCCTGCTGGTCTTCTTCTTCATCTGGACCTGGAACGAGTTCCTGCTCCCCCTCGTCATGCTGATCTCCAACGACAACCAGACCGTGTCGGTGGCCCTCGGCGTCCTCCAGGGCCAGCGCCTGATGGACGCCACGATGACCAACGCGGCTGCCCTGCTCGGTGTGTTGCCCGCCATCGTCTTCTTCCTCGTCTTCCAGCGGACCCTCACACGCGGCATCGCCGTGGGTGCCGTCAAGTAGTAAGGGGACCCCCACATGAAGTTCACCGACGGCTACTGGCTGCTGCGCGAGGGCGTCACCGCCGCCCACCCGGTCGAGGTCCTCGATGTCACCGCTCCGGACGGGGCGTTGGAGATCCACGCGCCGACCATGCCGATCCGCCACCGCGGCGACCTGTTGAAGGGACCGGTCGTGACGATCAGCGCCCACGCCCCGATGCCCGACATCATCGGCGTCACCTTCACCCACTTCGAGGGGGAACAGCCGCGCGGCCCCCAATTCGACGTGCGGAAGGAGGAGTTTGCCGTACACACCTCCTACGACGACGAGCACGCGACCCTCACCTCCGGCGCGCTCTCGGTCAAGGTGGCCCGTACCGGCCCCTGGCACGTCGACTTCCTCGCCCACGGCCGCACCCTCACGAGCAGCGGCCCCAAGGGCATGGGCATCATGCGCGACGCGACCGGCGCCCACTACCTCCGCGAGCAGCTCGGACTCCAAGTGGGCACCTCCGTCTACGGACTTGGCGAACGCTTCGGCCCGCTCGTCAAGAACGGCCAGGTCGTCGACATGTGGAACGCCGACGGCGGCACCGCCACCGAACAGGCCTACAAGAACATCCCCTTCTACCTGACCGACGCGGGCTACGGCGTCTTCGTCAACCACCCCGGAAAGGTGTCCTTCGAGGTCGGCTCGGAGGCGGTCTCCCGGGTCCAATTCAGCGTGGAGAGCCAGCAGTTGACGTACTACGTCATTTACGGCCCCACCCCCAAGGACATCCTCCGCAAGTACTCCGCCCTCACCGGCCGCCCGGCACTCCCGCCCGCCTGGTCGTTCGGACTGTGGCTGTCGACGTCCTTCACCACCTCCTACGACGAGGAGACGGTGACGTCGTTCATCGAGGGCATGCGGGAGCGCGAACTCCCGCTCTCCGTCTTCCACTTCGACTGTTTCTGGATGCGCGAGTTCAACTGGTGCGACTTCCAGTGGGACCCGAGGGTCTTCCCCGACCCGGAGGGCATGCTCACCCGGCTCAAGGCCAAAGGCCTCCACATCAGCGTCTGGATCAACCCGTACATCGCCCAGCGCTCCCCACTCTTCGCCGAGGGCAAGGCACTCGGTCACCTCCTCCGCCGACCGGACGGCAGCGTCTGGCAGTGGGACCTGTGGCAACCCGGCATGGCCCTGGTCGACTTCACCAGCCCGGCCGCCCGCGACTGGTACGCCGGAAAGCTGGAGGCGCTCCTCGCGCAGGGCGTCGACTGCTTCAAGACCGACTTCGGCGAGCGCGTCCCCGTCGATGTGGCCTACGCGGACGGCGCCGACCCCGAGCGGATGCACAACTACTACACCTACCTCTACAACCGCACCGTCTTCGACGTCCTGCGCAAACACCGGGGCGAGGGAGAGGCGGTCGTCTTCGCCCGCTCGGCCACAACCGGCAGCCAGAAGTACCCCGTTCACTGGGGCGGCGACTGCGAGGCGACGTACGAGTCGATGGCCGAGTCGCTGCGCGGCGGCCTCTCGCTCGGCCTCTCCGGCTTCGGCTACTGGAGCCACGACATCGGCGGCTTCGAGGGCACCCCGACCCCCGCCCTCTTCAAACGGTGGCTGGCCTTCGGCCTGTTGTCCTCCCACAGCCGCCTGCACGGCAGCTCGTCGTACCGCGTCCCGTGGCTCTTCGACGAGGAATCCGTGGACGTACTACGGCAGTTCACCCGCCTGAAACTGAGCCTCATGCCGTACCTCTACGAGACCGCGCGCACCGCCTCCGCCGAGGGCGTGCCGATGATGCGGGCGATGGTCCTGGAGTTCCCGGACGACCCCGGGTGCGCGCACCTGGAACGGCAGTACATGCTCGGCCCGGACCTGCTGGTCGCGCCGGTGTTCAGCGACGACGGGGACGTCTCGTACTACGTCCCCGAGGGCACCTGGACCCACTACCTCACCGGCCGGACGGTCACCGGACCGCGCTGGGTGCGCGAGAAGCACGGCTTCGACAGCGTGCCGCTCCTGGTCCGGCCCGGCGCGGTGCTCCCGGTCGGCGCGGTGTCCGACCGGCCCGACTACGACTACACGGACGGCGTCACCCTGCGGGCGTACGACCTGGGACGGGGCGCGCAGGTGACCGTGCCGGTCGGCGAGGTGACCTTCACCGTCGTACGGGAAGGGGACACGCTCCGGGCATCTTGCAGCGATCCGTCCATCTCGTGGGCGCTGGCCGCCGGTTCGCGGTCGAAGTCGGGCAGCGGGTTCCTGACCCTGGAGCTGGGCTGATGGTGAAGATCACGGATGTGGCCCGGCACGCCGGCGTCTCCCCCAGCACCGTGTCGTACGCCCTGAGCGGCAAGCGCCCGATCTCCGAGGAGACCCGGCTGCGCGTCGAGGCGTCCATCCGCGAGCTGGGCTACCGCCCGCACGCCGGCGCCCGCGCCCTGGCCAGCAGCCGGTCCAATGTCCTCGCCCTGGTGATCCCCTTACGGACCGGCATCCACGTCCCGGTCGTCATGCAGTTCGCGGTCTCCGTGGTGACCACCGCCCGCCGCCACGACCACGACGTGCTGCTGCTCACCCAGGAGGAGGGCGAGGAGGGACTGCGACGGGTCGCGGACACGGCACTCGTCGACGCGATGATCGTGATGGACGTACAACTCGACGACCCCCGACTGCCGTTGCTCCGTTCCCTGGACCGGCCGTCCGTGATGATCGGCTTCCCCGCCGAGGCGGACGGGCTGACCTGTATCGACCTCGACTTCAAGGCGGCCGGTGAACTGTGCGTGGAACGCCTCGCGGGCCTCGGCCACCGGGTCGTCGCCCTCGTCGGCTCACCGCCCGAGGTGTACATCCGCGGAACCGCCTTCGCCCAGCGGGTCGTTCAGGGCTTCACGGCCGCCGCCGACCGCAACCGGCTCGCCTCCTCCGTCCACCCCTGCGAGGCGGCACCGGGCGCCGCGGCCGCCGTAGCGGAGCAACTACTGCGTAAGCAGCCCGCGTTGACCGGAGTCGTCGTCCACAACGAACCCCTCCTGGAACCCCTCATCGACGCCTTCGAGCAGCTCGGACTGCGCGTCCCCGGCGACCTGTCGATCACCGCGATCTGCCCCGACGAACTCGCCGAGTCCGTACGGGTCCCGGTCACGTCGGTGGCGCTGCCGACCGCCGAACTGGGCGCGCGGGCCGTCGAGTTGCTGATGCAGAAGCTGGGCGGCAAGACCGTGCCCGACGCGACGTTCCTGTCCCCCCGGCTGACGGAGCGCGCGAGCACGGCACCGCGCAACGCGCCCTGAGGTCTCCGAGTTCCGTAATGCCCGCAGGCAAGGCCCTACTTGAGGAGCCGCGACATGAGAGGCAAGAGAAGAAGACACAGCACGAGAAGACTCAGAACCACGCTCGTCGTCGCCTTCGCCCTGGTCGCCGCCCTGGGAGCGACGGTCCCGGCGACGGCCGACACCCCGTACCCCTTCCGCGACCCAACTCTCCCGGTGAGCAAGCGCGTTGACGACCTCCTCGCCCGTCTGGCCCTCGACGAGAAGATCTCCCTCCTCCACCAGTACGAACCCGCGATCCCGCGCCTCGGCATCCAGTCCTTCCGCACCGGCACCGAGGCCCTGCACGGCGTCGCCTGGCTCGGCAGGGCCACCGTCTTCCCACAGGCCATCGGACTCGCCTCGACCTGGGACCCGGCGCTGATGGAGCAGGTCGGCTCGGCGGTCGGCGACGAGGCGCGCGGCTTCCAGCAACAGCGCCCGGACGGCTGGGGGTTGAACCTCTGGGCCCCGGTGGTCAACCTCCTCCGCGACCCGCGCTGGGGCCGCAACGAGGAGGGCTACAGCGAGGACCCGCAACTCACCGGCGCCCTGGCGACGGCCTACGGCGAGGGCCTGACCGGCGGCGACCCGAACCACCTCAAGACGGCCCCCACCCTCAAGCACTACCTCGCCTACGACAACGAGGTAGACCGCGCGACCACGTCCTCCGATCTCCGCCCCCGGGTGGAGAAGGAGTACGACGAGGCCGCCTTCAAACCGGCGATAGAGGCGAACGCGGCGACCGGCGTGATGACGTCGTACAACCTGGTCAACGGCCGCCCCAACACCGTGAATCCGGACCTGAACGACGTCGTACGGAAATGGACCGACCAGTCCCTGCTGAACGTCACAGACGCCTTCGCCCCCGGCAACCTCGTCACCCCGCAGCAGTACTACCCCAGCATCACGGAGGGCGACGCGGCCGCGTTGAAGGCCGGCATAGACAGCTTCACGGACAACAGCGCCGACCCCGGCCCGACGACGACGGCCATCAACTCAGCCCTCCAGCAAGGCCTGTTGAAGCCCTCGGACATCGACGCGGCCGCCTCCCACATCCTCTCCGTCCGCGTCCGACTCGGTGAATTCGACCCGGGCGGCGGCAAATACGGCTCGATCGACGCGTCGGTCATCAACAGCCCGGCCCATCAGCAGCTGGCGCGCAAGGCGGCGGCCGAGGGGACTGTGCTGCTGAAGAACAACGGGGCGCTGCCACTGAGGAGTTCGGGCTCGGGTCCGGCGAAGAACGTCGCCGTGGTCGGCCCGCTCGCCGACACCCTCTACACCGACTGGTACTCGGGCACACTCCCCTACGCCGTCACCCCGGCGCAGGGCATCTCCTCAAAACTCGGCACCGCGGTGTCCACCAGCGAGGGCGTGGACCGCATCGCCCTGCGCGACACGGCAACCGGCAAGTACGTCACGGCTGGCACAGGCGACACCGGCGCCCCCTTGCAGGAGACCACCAACACCCCCACAACAGCGGCCCAGTTCGACGCCTTCGACTGGGGCTCCGGCATCGTCACCCTGCGCTCGGCCGCCAACGGCAAATACGTCGGCTACAACTGGTCGAACTTCGTCAACGACCAGACACAGCCCAATGGTTGGTACGTCCAGCAGCAGTTCAAGCTGGAACAGCGGGACGACGGAACGTACTTGCTGAAGTACGCGGGCTACGAGACGTCGGAGTCCTGGTGGTCGAGCCTCCTCTACCTCGGCCCGACCGACGCGAACGGCACCCTGGGCCTGGTCCCCGAGGACCAGGCCGCGCACTACGCGAAGGACGTGGTCCGCAGCGGAGTCGCCGACGCGGTGGCGGCGGTCAAGGGCAAGGACACGGCGGTCGTGGTCGTCGGCTCCATGCCGTCGATCAACGGCCGCGAGGCCCACGACCGCACCGACATGGCTCTGGCCCCGACCCAGGAGTCCCTGGTCAAGGCGGTCCACGCGGCCAACCCGAAGACGGTGGTGGTGGTCGAGAACAGCTACCCCACCACGCTGGGCGCGTTGCAGAAGGAAGTCCCGGCCCTCCTCTGGACCTCCCACGCGGGCCAGGAGACGGGCAACGCCCTGGCCGACGTCCTCTACGGCGACGTCAACCCGTCCGGCCGCCTCACCCAGACCTGGTACCGCTCGGAGTCGGACCTCCCGTCGATCCTCGACTACGACATCATCAAGTCCGACCGCACGTACGAGTACTTCCAGGGCACCCCGCTCTACCCCTTCGGCTACGGCCTCTCGTACACGACCTTCCGCTACGGCGCCCTGAAGCCCGTCGCCGGCGGCTACGAGGTCCCGGTGACCAACACGGGAACGCGGGCGGGAGACGAGGTCGTACAGCTCTACACACACCAGCGAACGTCCCGCGACAAAGAACCCCTGAAGCAATTGAAAGCCTTCCAACGGGTTTCATTGAAACCGGGCCAGACAAAAACAGTCCGCCTGAAAATCCAGCAGAAGGACCTCGCGCACTGGGACGTCACCCGCTCGAAATGGGCGGTGGAAAGCGGCACGTACGACGTCATGGCGGGGGCGTCATCGGCGGACATCCGCGCCCGTACGACCTGGCGCGTCCACGGGGAGACCATTCCACCCCGGAACCTGTCCCGAACCACCCGCGCCGAGAACTTCGACGACTACTCCGGCATTCACCTCGTGGACGAGTCGAAGGCGAGCGGAACGGCGGTGGGTGCGGCTGCGGACGGGGCGTGGCTGAAGTTCGCGGATACGCAATTGGGCGCGGGGGTAAAGAAGTTCACGGCTCGCATCGCCGGAACGTCCCCCGGCACGATCGAGGTCCGGCTCGGCTCTCCGACCGGCAGCCTTGTCGGTACGGCACACGCGGACGGAACGGCGTCGTCGTACGACTATGAGACGGTGACCGCCGACCTGTCAGGTGCGGCGAAGGGTCGTACGGACGTGTATCTGGTCTTGAGCAATGGGTTGCGAATGGCGGCCTTCACTGTCCGGTGACAGACAAAGGCCCCCGCTGCCGAAGCAGCGGGGGCCTTTGCCCACATGGGATGAGTGGAGATGGCGGGAATCGAACCCGCGTCCACCGGTGCAGAATCAGGGCTTCTCCGTGTGCAGTTCGCTGTGATTTTCTCGGCCCCGGTGATCACGCGAACAAGTCGCCGACGGGCCCAGTCACTGTTTGATTTCCCATCGAACCCCGTGACCGGGCTCGATGGTTTAGTTCCCTAGATTATGCCAGGGTCCGGGTCGGGAACACTCCCGGGCTGACACCCTTTTAGGGTCCTTCAGTCGCTGTTATTAGGCAGCGAGGGCGAAGGACTGGGAATCGCTCTTGGAATTGGCGATTATTGGTTGCGACATATGGTTAACGAGATCATTGCCGCTTCCTCGACACGCTTCACCTGCTTCGACAGCCGCTGTCGAAACCGATCATCCCCATGTTGTTTTTTCAAACCGCTACACACCCGCTGTGGGGTGCAGTAGCCATCGTACGTGACCAACGCGCGCCGATGCCACCGTATTCCCGGCGACCCGCGGCCTACTCGCCGCGCTGCTTCCGCTTCGCCGCCGCGATCGCGCGGTCCGACTCACGACGGTCCTGCTTCTCGCGCAGGGTCTGCCGCTTGTCGTACTCCTTCTTGCCTCGGGCGAGGGCGATCTCGGCCTTGGCCCGGCCGTTGCTGAAGTACAGGGCGAGGGGCACGATCGTGTGACCCGTCTCCTGGAGCTTGGACTCCAGCTTGTCGATCTCCTCTCGGTGCAGCAGCAGCTTGCGCTTGCGGCGCACGGAGTGGTTGGTCCAGGTGCCCTGGTGGTACTCGGGGATGTGGGCGTTGTGCAGCCACGCCTCGCCCCCGTCGATCTGGACGAAGCCGTCGGTCAGCGAGGTCCGGCCCTCACGCAGCGACTTGACCTCGGTGCCGGAGAGGACGATCCCGGCCTCGTAGGTGTCGATGATCGCGTAGTCGTGCCGGGCCTTCTTGTTCTGGGCGACGATCTTGCGCTTGCCGCCCTTCTCGCCGTCCCTGGCCTTGCCGGCGGCAGCCCCGCCGCCCTGCTTGGGCTGGGACTCCTTGGGTACGTACATTCCCTTGCTCATAGTGCTGCCCATTTTCGCACTACAGAGGGGTCCGAGGGAAAGGCGATTACAGACGGGCGTCCGGAACGCCTACGAGGCGTCCCCGAGCCCGCTCAACACCGTCTCGGCGCGCTCCACGGCGGCCTGTCCCTGTGCGGTGACGTCGAGGTCGGGGGTGATGCCCCGGCCGTCGACGGTATGGCCGGAGGGGGTGCGGTAGTGGCCGACGGTCAGTTCGGCGACGACGCCGTCGGGGAGTTTGCTCGGCATCTGAACCGAGCCCTTGCCGAAGGTCCTGGAGCCCACGACGACCGCGCGGCCGCGGTCCTGGAGGGCGCCGGTGAGCATCTCGGCCGCGCTCATCGTGCCGCCGTCGACCAGCGCGACCAGGGGTCTGATGGTGTCGCCGCCGGTGGCCGCGTGCAGGGCGCGCTGCCGGCCGTCGACGTCGTACGTGGCGACGAGGCCGCCGTCGAGGAAGGCGGAGGCGGTGGTGACGGCCTCGGTGACCAGTCCGCCGGAGTTGCCGCGCAGGTCGAGGATGAACGCGGAGTCGGTGGGGGCCTGCCGTACGGCGGTGCGGACGAGGTCGCCGACGCCCTTGGTGAACGCGGCGATCCTGATGACGGTGACCTCACCGGCGAGCTTGCGGACGGTCACGGAGTCGGTGGAGAGGCGCGCGCGCCGTACGGTCTCGCTCCACGCGTGCGTGCCGCGTTCCAGGCCGAGGGTGACGGCGGTGCCGGCGGCGGCGTCCTGGGCGTCCCCCCGTAGTAAGGACACGACTTCGGTGACGGGCTGCCCGTCGACGTTCTCCCCGTCGACGCTACGGAGGCGGTCGCCCTTGCGGACGCCTGCGGTGGCGGCGGGCGACCCGGACTGGACACGGGTCACCTCGATCCGGCCGTCCCGCTCCCGGCGGGCCCAGAGTCCGACGCCGGTGTACCGGCCGTCGAGGGCCTCCTCGAACTCCTCGTACTCCCCTTGGGAGTACACGGCACCCCACCGGTCCCCACTGCGGCTGACGGCGCGCTCGGCGGCCTCCATGGGCGACTTGCCGTCGGCCTTGGCCTCGGCGGCGGCCTTCGCGACCTCTTCGGTACGGGCGACCGGCGCCGAACGGGCCGTACCGGCCGCCGATTTCCGGTCGGACCGGTCGGGTTCGTCGAACGATCCGGCCGCCGCACCGGCCACCAGCACACTCGCGAACACCAATGTCAGGGCGGCCCCGCGGCGGATGCGGCGGGGCTGACAGAACAGGTCACGACCTGACATGGCGGTGAGTCTAGGACAACGCGAAGGGCCGCACGGGCGGTTGCCCGTACGGCCCTCTTGGCATGTGTCACACCTTCAGGTATTTGCGCAGCGCGAAGAACGCCGCAAGCGCGGGCATCAGGAGGCTCGTCGCGAGGATGAGCGGGAGCTTCGTCAGGACGGCGTCCCAGCCGATGAAATTGATCAGATTCAGCTTGTGGGACAGGTCCAGCCCGTGGTCGATGATGAAGTACCGGCCGACCACCAGGAATCCGCAGGCGACCGTGCCGCCGATCAGGCCGGCGACCGCGGCCTCCATGATGAACGGGGCCTGGATGTAGAAGCCGGAGGCGCCGACCAGGCGCATGATGCCGGTCTCGCGGCGGCGGCTGAACGCCGAGACGCGCACCGTGTTGACGATCAGCATCAGGGCGACGACCAGCATCAACGCCATGACCGCGCGGGCGGCCCAGTTCATGCCGTTCAGGAGGCCGAAGAGGTTGTCCAGGATGCCCTTCTGGTCCTGCACCGACTGGACGCCGCCGCGGCCGTCGAAGGCCGTCGCGATGACCTGGTACTTCTCCGGGTCCTTGAGCTTGATGCGGTACGACTCCTGCATCTGGTCCGGAGTGAGCGAACTGGCCAGCGGGGAGTCGCCGAACTGCTGCTTGTAGTGCTTGTACGCCTCGTCCTGGGACTCGAAGACGACCTTCTGGACGACCGCCATCTTGTCGAGGTCGGAGACGATCGACTTCTTCTGGTCGTCGGTCACCGCGCCCTTGGCGCAGTTGGGGTCGGACTCGGCATCGCTCTTGTTGCAGAGGAAGATCGAGACATTGACCTTGTCGTACCAGTAGCCCTTCATCGTGGTCACCTGGTCGCTCATCAGGAGCGAGCCGCCGAAGAGGGCCAGGGACAGGGCTACGGAGACGACGACCGCGAAGGTCATCGTCAGGTTGCGGCGGAGACCGACACCGATCTCGGAGAGTACGAACTGGGCGCGCATGGCGGCTTCTTCAGGCCTTTCCGTGGACGGACATCAGACGGCGGTCGGTCGGCTGTCAGTGCTGGTAGCCGTAGACGCCACGCGCCTGGTCACGGACGAGACGGCCGCCCTCCAGCTCGATGACGCGCTTGCGCATCTGGTCCACGATGTTCTGGTCGTGCGTCGCCATCACCACGGTGGTGCCCGTCCGGTTGATCCGGTCGAGGAGCTTCATGATGCCGACGGAGGTCTGCGGGTCGAGGTTGCCGGTGGGCTCGTCCGCGATGAGGAGCTTGGGCCGGTTCACGAAGGCTCTCGCGATGGCCACACGCTGCTGCTCACCACCGGAGAGTTCACCGGGCCTGCGGTCTTCCTTGCCGCCGAGCCCGACGAGGTCGAGCACCTGGGGCACCGACTTGCGGATCTCGCCCTTGGACTTGCCGATGACCTCCTGCGCGAAGGCCACGTTCTCGGCGACCGTCTTGTTCGGCAGCAGGCGGAAGTCCTGGAAGACGGTCCCCAGCTGGCGGCGCATCTGCGGCACCTTCCAGTTGGAGATGCGGGCGAGGTCCTTGCCCAGCACGTGCACCTGGCCCTGACTGCACCGCTCCTCGCGGAGGACCAGCCTCAGGAAGGTGGACTTTCCGGAGCCGGAGGACCCCACGAGGAACACGAACTCGCCCTTCTCCACTTCCAGGGAGACGTCCCTGAGGGCGGGGCGGGTCTGCTTGGGGTAGACCTTGGAGACACTGTCGAATCGGATCACGGGTGCACCACGGGTAGCCGGGGGTAGGTGAGCGTGACCATACGCGACCCGGGTGTGCCCGCGCAGTCGGCGTCCGGGGTTGTGCGACGCTTGCACGTTTTGTCGCCGATTTGAAGGGCTGGAACGCACAGGGTCGGGGCAGGATAAGGCGAGCCGCGCCGAATCCCGCGGAACCTGGCACAGTGGAGGGGAACGTTCGGGAACGTTCTCGTGTCCCGCGGCGTTGTGTCTGTGATAGCCGGTGCAAGGAGGGCGAGCGCATGACGTACGACCGGTTGGTGTGCGCGAACTGCGCGGCGCCCGTGAACGAGGGCCGCTGTCCCGTCTGCCGCGCGAACCGCGAGCGGCTACAGCAGGAGAATCCCTGGGGCAATCTCAACCCCATGGCGTTGATCGCCCTGCTCGCGGTACTGATCGCGGCGCTGGCGCTGGTGGCGCACCAGACCGCGTAAGCGGCCTGTCACCGCGTAGGCGGCCTGTACAAGGACATGCAGAAGGGCCCGGAGCGACACGCTCCGGGCCCTTCGTCGTACGACGTGCGTACGGTCCGTACGGGGACGGCTACCGTCAGGCGATCGTGCCGCCGCGGTTGCTGCTCGCGAGGCGCGGGAGCACGCGGAAGGCGATGCCGCCGGCGATCATCGTGGCGGCACCGATCAGCAGGAACGCGGTCTGGCCGGCGCCCGTCTCGGCGAGCTCACCGCCGTTGCCCTGGGCCGACGTGTCGGAACCGGTGTCGGTGAGCGCGGAGGTGCCCGCCTCCTGGGCGGAGGAGCCGCCGTCGGGGTCGGTGTTGTTGCCGCCGGTGGAGCCGCCGGAACCGCTGGTGGCGGTGTCCGAGGGGGCGGCCGTGGTCGGCTCGTCCGTCGGCTCGGTGGGGTTGTCGGTGGGCTCGGTGGGCTCGTCCGTGGGAGGGGTCGAGGTCGGCGTGGCCGGCGGCGTGCTGTCCGGGACGCTCGGGATCCCCGAGTCGGTCGGAGTCGCGGGCGGAGTCGACTCCGGAGGAATCGTCGGGTCGTCGTCGGTGGTGACCGACACGTTGAGGCCGTCGTCGCCGCCGAGGCTCACGCCGATACCGACCGCCGAAGCGGCACCGGCGGCGGTCAGCGAGGCGCCGCCGGCGATGACAGCGGTGGCCGCTATGCGTGCGACACGGATCCGCGTCTTCTTGGTCATTAGGTTGCTACCCCCAGTAGCTCGTCGTCAGGGTGGCGCGTCGGTGTCCGGGGCCGTGATCGACGGGGGTGGCAGCTGGCGAAAGCTCACGTCCCCCGGTTCACATGCGCCCCGGAGACACGCATGCCACGCTTCACCCTTCCCAGTTTTCACAGCAACGTCAAGGCCGTTGCGAGCGCAATGTCCAACTACGGGTTCTTTGCTGGGGGATGGAACCTGTGAGTGTGATGTAAAACCCAGACATCAGGGATCAAGAGCGGGACGAAAAAGGCAACTACCGCCCGGTGGGCGGCAGTTGCCTTGTCGACAAAGTCATCCTCGAAGTTACTTCTCCTGCTGCTTGCGCCAGCGAATTCCGGCCTCCAGGAAGCCGTCGATCTCACCGTTGAACACGGCCTCGGGGTTGCCGACCTCGTACTCGGTGCGCAGGTCCTTGACCATCTGGTACGGGTGCAGGACGTACGAACGCATCTGGTTGCCCCAGGAGTTGCCGCCGTCGCCCTTGAGGGCGTCCATCCGGGCCTGCTCCTCCTGACGACGGCGCTCCAGCAGCTTGGCCTGGAGCACGTTCATCGCGCTGGCCTTGTTCTGGATCTGCGAGCGCTCGTTCTGGCAGGAGACGACGATGCCGGTGGGGAGGTGGGTCAGGCGCACCGCGGAGTCGGTGGTGTTGACGCCCTGGCCGCCGGGGCCGGAGGACCGGTACACGTCCACACGCAGCTCGGACTCGTCGATCTCGATGTGGTCGGTCTGCTCGACGACCGGCAGGATCTCGACACCGGCGAAGGAGGTCTGACGGCGCCCCTGGTTGTCGAACGGCGAGATCCGGACCAGGCGGTGGGTGCCCTGCTCGACGGAGAGCGTGCCGTAGGCGTACGGCACGTGCACGGCGAAGGTGGTCGACTTGATGCCGGCCTCTTCGGCGTACGACGTCTCGTAGAGCTCCGTCTTGTAGCCGTGGCGCTCGGCCCAGCGCAGGTACATGCGCTGGAGCTTCTCGGTGAAGTCGGAGGCGTCGACGCCGCCGGCCTCGGCGCGGATGGTGACGACGGCCTCGCGGGAGTCGTACTCGCCGGAGAGGAGGGTGCGGACCTCCATCTCGTCCAGCGCCTTCTTGACGGCGGTCAGTTCACTCTCCGCCTCGGCGCGGGTGTCCGGGTCGTTCTCCTCCTCGGCCATCTCGAAGAGGACCGAGAGGTCGTCGATCCGGCTGCGCAGGGCCTCCGTCTTGCGGATCTCGGCCTGGAGGTGGCTCAGCTTGCTGGTGACCTTCTGCGCCGCCTCCGGGTCGTCCCACAGGGAGGGCGCTGCCGCCTGCTCCTCAAGGACGACGACATCTGCCCTCAGCGTGTCCAGGTCCAGGACGGCCTCGATCGACTCCATGGTCGAGGAGAGGGACTTCAGCTCTTCGGATACATCGACGACTGCCACGCCTCCAGCGTAACGGCTCCGCCAAGCGGGGAGCGCCGGGCCTGAAGCCGGGCTCTGTTCCGTCCACCCCAGCCCGTCCGGCGTTTGAGGCCGAGGCCGTTCAGGCCGACCGGGGGTCCAGGGGGCGGAGCCCCCTGGGGTGGGACGGGTAGGGGCGGCGGGGGCGAAAACCCTTACGGCGAAGCCGGTGCCGAGTTCTTCGTGTCCGGGGAGTCCCCGCCGGAGTCCCCCGACGTCGCCGCCCACGTACCGATCCCGACCGCCGCGACCAGCACCACCCCCGCCGCCGCCAGCGTCAGCCGCCGGCGCCGCGTCGCCGCCCGGTGCCGGGCCGAGCCGGGGCGCGGGGCGCCCGCCGGGCGCGGGGCGCGGGCCGTGCCGCGCGGGCCGCCTGCCAGCTCGTCCGGTGCCGGGACCCGCATCGACGTATGGGTGTCCCGGTTGGAGTCGGCGGGCTTGGCGCCGGGGACCAGGGGCACGGCGCCCCGGCGTACCCGCTCGCTGCGCGCGGGCGCGGCCGCCGGGGTCTCCTCCTGCTCCGCTTCCTCCTCCTCGGTGTCCGGCTCGTCGACGTCCAGCGGGGGCATTCCGGCCAGCATGGGCAGTTGTTCGCGCAGGCGGGCGGCGAGTTCGGAGGCGCGCAGGCGGGAGGCCGGGGCCTTCGCCAGGCACTGGACCATCAGCTGCCACAGCTCGTCGGGGATCCCGGGCAGCGGTACGACGGTCTCGGTGACGTGCCGTCGTAGGACCGCACCGGGGTGGCCGCCGCCGAACGGGGTGAATCCCGCGAGGAGTTCGTACAGGACGGTCGCCAGGGCGTAGATGTCGACGGCCGCGCGCGGGGGCAGTCCCTCGACGATCTCGGGGGCGAGGTAGTCGGGCGTGCCGATGATCTTCGTGGCGCGGGTGCGGCGCGGGGAGTCGATGAGTTTGGCGACCCCGAAGTCGGTCAGCAGGGCGGGGTGCGCGCCGCCGGGGCCGAGCGGGCCCTGCATGTCGAGGAGGACGTTCTCCGGTTTCACGTCCCGGTGGACGACGCCGGCCGCGTGGGCCGCCGCGAGTCCGTCCGCGATGTCGGCGACGATCGCGACCGCCGCCTCGGGGGAGAGCCGGCGTTCCCGGTCCAGGCGGGTGCGCAGATCCGTGCCCCGGACCAGGTCCATGACGAGGGCGAGGTCGTTGCCGTCGACGACCATGTCCCGTACGGACACGATGTTCGGGTGCTCCAGGCCGAGCAGGGCCGTGCGCTCCTGCACGAAGCGGCCGACGAGTTCCTGGTCGGACGCGAGGTCCTCGCGCAGCAGCTTGACGGCGACGGGCCCTTCCGGCCCCTCACCCAGCCACACCGTGCCGGCACTGCCCCGCCCCAGGATCTGGTTGGCGGTGTACCGGCTGCCGATCTTCCGTGCCAAGGCTGCTCCTACCGACGCGTGTGTCGCTAAAACTACGCGTCGGATGAGCCAACCTTCACCGCCGAGGCGGAAATCACCCACTGGGTGTCGACAAATCCCCAACCCAGCGTCCGACAAGGGCGATTCGGGGGTCAATTGCCGACCGCGTCCAGAGTCGATTGCCGAGCGCGTCGAGAGTCAGTTGCCGGTCGCGGAGCTCAGATCCTTGACCCAGCCGCTGACCTGTCCGACGACGTGGCTGATCTCGTGCCAGTAGCTCCTGCCCGTGCCGATCCAGTCCTGAAGCGGGGTCAGCTCCCAGACCAGCCAGCCCGCGACGAACAGCAGGACGATCGTGAACAGGCAGCCCTTGAGGCAGCCCAGTCCGGGGATCTTCATCGGGTTGGCGCTGCGCTGCCGCGGCTGGCGGGGCTCGCGGGCGGGCTCCGGCGGCCGCTGGGGCTGCTGGCGGCTCGGCGGGGCGTACTGCTGCGGCTGGTGCTGCTGCGGATGGCCGTAGCCGCCGCCCTGCTGCTGCGGCTGCTGGCGCTGCGAGGGGCGCTGCTGCGGGCGTTGCTGGGCGGCCTGGCGGGGTTGCTGCTGGGGCTGCTGCGCGCGGGAGACCTGGCGCTGGGGGCGGCGGCGCAGCGGGTCCTCGCCCGGGTCGAGGTAGGGCTGGAACTGGGTCTGTTCGTTGCGGTCGCGGGCGGCGCGCAGCTGGTTCTGCCAGGGGTGCGGCTGCTCGGGGCCGGCGGCGGACTGGTTCTGCTGGTTCTGCTGGCCGTACTGCCCGGCCTGGTTCTGCGGCATGACCGTGGTCGGGTCGGCCGCGCCGCGGTTCGGCATCACGGTGGTCGGGTCGGCGGCGCCCACCGGGCCACTGGTGTGCGGGAGGACGCTGGTCGCCGCGTTCGGGTCGTAGGCGCCCGCGCTGTGCGAGAGGACCTGCGTCGGGTCGGCGGCGCCGGGCACGCCCGGTACGGCGGCGGGGGCCGGGTCGGGGGCCAGCAGCCTGCCGACGTTCTCGGCGGCGGCGATCTGCGCGGAGTTCGCGTGCACGCCGACGCCCTCGGCGACGACGCGCAGGCCGCGGGCGAGGTTCTCGGCGCTGGGCCGCTCGTCCGGGTTCTTGCGCAGGCAGCGCTCGATGACCGTCCACAGCGGGTCGGGGACCGTCGAGGGGCGGCGCGGTTCGGCGCTCAGGTGCTGGTGGAGGACTTCGAGGGCGGAGCCGCCGGAGAACGGCGGGTGGCCGGTGACCAGCTCGTACATCAGGATGCCGGCGCCGTAGATGTCCACGGCGGAGGTCTGCGGGCGGCCCTCGGCGGACTCCGGCGCGATGTACGCGGGCGTGCCGACGAACTCCTGCGTGCGGGTCAGGCCCGGGGAGTCGGCGAGGCGGGCGATGCCGAAGTCGGTGAGCAGCGGGTACATCTGGCCGCCGCCCTGCTTGAGCAGGACGTTCGCCGGCTTCAGGTCGCGGTGCACGACACCGTCGGCGTGGCTGGCGGCCAGCGCGTCGGCGATCTGCGCGGTGAGCAGCGCGGCGCCGACGGGGCTGAAGGGGCCGTTCTCGCGGAGGTAGTGGTGCAGGTCGGGGCCCTCGACGAGGTCCATGACGAGCGCCAGGAGATCGCCTTCCACGACGAGGTCGCGGACTCTGACGATGTTCGGGTGGGTCAGGCGCAGCAGCACCGACCGCTCGCGCAGGAACCGCATCACGATGTCGGGATCGCTCGCGAGCTCTTCTTTAAGAACCTTGATCGCGACGGTCTCGCCGGGCTGTCCCTGGACGGCTGCCTCGGCGCCCGCGGTCTCACGCTGGCGGGCCCGCCAGACGGTGCCCGTGGCGCCGCGTCCGAGTGGCTCCTCCAGGAGGTACTTGCTGCCTACCGGCCGCACGTCTGCGCTCCCTGCTGCTTGCCTGTGTTCCGGTCCACTGTAGTGCCGCCCCTCTTGCGGCTACCTACGTAAGCATCGCCGTACATGTTCGAAGGAAAGACGCTCTCCCTGGTCTCCCGGTTGCCCCAATGGTCACCGAAGGCGGACATGACCGGTCTCACTCGATCACCGGTGCGGCACTGGTCAGGCACTTTTGGGGACAGAGCTGACCAATCAAGATCACTTGCTGCCGGGCCCCGGGCGAGTTGTCAGTGGCAGGTGCGAGGATGCGTGCAGTACTGGCCGATTGCTCGCGCGGGGTGGGGGAAATTCCGTGCCCGGGCAGAAGGGACCGCTGACGGCGATGCAGATCCGGCTGACCGTCGTAGACCCGTTGGGGCCGCCCGCGCAGCCGCGGGGCCGCTCCGCGAGTCGCGATGTGCTGGTCACCGCGCCCGCCGGCACGGCCCTGGCCGCGGTGGCGTCCGCGCTGGCCTCGGCGGTCTCCGCCGACGGGGCCGCGTCGCAGTCCGAGCGGAGCCGTGAGTCCGGCGGCCCGATCGTGCTGTACGCGGGCGTGGAGCGCCTCGACACCCAGCGCTGCACCCTCGGCGAGCCGCCGCTGACGGACGGCGCGGTGCTGTCCCTGGGCGCCCCCGCCGAGCCCGAGGCGCATCCCGAGCTGGACGACGCCCCGACCCAGCTCCATGTGGTCGCGGGCCCGGACGCGGGCGGGGTGCACCTCCTGCACGGCGGCCAGATCCACATCGGCCGCTCCGGCGACGCCGACGTCCCGCTGGACGACCCGGACGTGTCCCGGCTGCACTGCGCGGTGACGGTCGACCCCGGAGGCCGTGTCTCGGTCGCCGACCTGGGCTCGACGAACGGCACGACGCTGGCGGGCACGCGCGTGGGCGCCCGCCCGGTGCGTTTCGCCCCGGGCGCGCTGCTCCGCATCGGCGAGTCGGCCCTGCGGCTGACCCCGTCCGGCGGCCCGGGAGCGCGCGCCGAAACGGCCCCCGACGGCGAGGGCCACGTGCGGGTGTCCCCCGGCACCCCGGCCGCCGCCCGCAGCGAACCCCTCGTCGTGCCGGGCCAGGGCAGCGCCCCGAGCATCGAGCACCGGGTCGTCCACGAGGGCGGCGACACCCACGCGGGCCGCTTCGGCGTGTTCGGCGAGCCTCTCGGCGACGAACGGTCGGAGGGCGCCGAGGACGTGTTCTCCGCACCTACGACGACCTCCCGCATCCCCCCGTACGACGACACCGACGACGCCCACACCGGACGCAAGGGCACCCCTCTCCGGGGCACCGACGTACCGCAGGGCGTGCGCAGGCGCGGCGGCATCGGCAAGTGGGCGCGGCGCCTGACGGGCGGACGCGGCGAGTCGAGCACCGAGGGCCCCGAGTCGGCGTACGACACCTCTTGTGACGGCGAGGTCGCCGACGAGAGCGTGCCGACCCCGCCCGTAGTCCTCCAGCAGCCGGACACCTGGCCCGACCCGGCGGCCCTGCTGCTGACCGCCCTGGGTCCGGGCCCCCGCCTGTGGGAGCGCGCCCCCGGTCACCCCGAGGCACTCACGGTGCGGCTCGGCACGGCGGACCGGGCGACTCCGGACGGCTCGGCGCTGCTGCCCGCGGTGCCGGTGACCTCCGGGCTCCGCGAGGTCGGCGCGCTGGGCCTGGCCGGTCCGCGCGCGCGGCTCTCGGGGCTGGCCCGCGCGGTGGTGGCCCAGCTCGCCGCGCTGCACTCCCCCGACGCCCTGGAGATCGTGCTGATCAGCACGGACCGCGCGCGTACGGTGGCCGAGCGCACCGCCGAGTGGTCCTGGCTCGGCTGGCTGCCGCACCTGCGCCCCGGACACGGCCAGGACTGCCGGCTGCTGCTCGCTTACGACCGCGAACAGGCGACGGCCCGGACGGACGAGCTGCTGCGGCGGCTTGAGGACCACGTCATGGACGCTCGGGGCGGGAGCCGACCGGGTGTCACCTCGGGCGCGACCAGCACCTCCGGCCGTCGTACTCCGGGCATCGGCGCGCAGCGCGGCTCGGCGGAGGGGCGGTCGGGTCTCTCCTCACCACACAGTTCGCTCGCCTCACAACACGGCTCAGCCGAAGGCCAGTTGAGTGCCGCCGCACGGCACACGGCCGACGACCGTCAGCAGCGCGGGGCGACGGGCGGCTCCGGGACCCCGACCACGTACAACACCACAGACGACGCCCACCACCACCGCTCCGGCACTTCGGACGACCCGGCCTCCGGTGCCACCCGGCCCCGGCCCGCAGGCTCCGACAGCTCCGCCGATTCCCTCCGCGGCGCCGCCCACCGCCCCGCGTGGGCCCGCACCGACGACGGTGACGGCTCGGCGGACGGTTTCGTGGGGCCGTACACCGTGCTCGTGGTGGACGGTGATCCCGGTGGCGCCGATGTGCGCGAGGCGGTGGCGCGGCTGGCCCATGACGGGCCTCGGGCCGGTATCCACGTCGTGTGCCTCGCCGAGACGGAAGCGGCCTCGCCCGTGTCCCCCGTGACGGAGACCTACGAGGCGGCCTGCGCGGCGGCGCCGACGTTCCGGGAGTGCGGGGCGGTCGCGCTGCTGAGCGGTGATGTCGCCACGGCGCTACGGCTGTTGCGGGTCGCGCACGGCGGTACGGGGGTGTCTCGGACCGGCGGTACGGGAGTGACGCGAACCGGCACGGAAGCGGCACGACTCGGTGCGGAGGCATCCCGACCCGGTACAGGCGCGTCACCTCCCCGCACAGAGCCGTCACGCCCCGGCCAGTCCGACCCCGACCAGGCAGACCTCGGCCAGAACGCCCCCTCCCGCCCCGGCCCCGTAGGCAATGGCACCATCGCCGCCGTGGACGCGGTGTCCCTCGCCTGGGCCGAACGCTTCGCGCGGGCGCTGGCGCCGCTCCGGGCGGACGGGCCCGCGAACGAGCGGCACGCGCGTGTGTCGGCGCCGTTGCCTCAATCGGCGCGGTTGCTGGACGAGTTGGGGCTGGCGCGGGCCACCCCGGCGTCGCTGCTGACGCGGTGGGCGGATGCCGGGGACGACAAGGACGCGGTCGGCGGGCGGGCCTGGGCGGTGCTCGGGGCCGGGCCGCGCGGGCCGGTTACCGCGGACCTCGCCTCCGAGGGGCCGCATCTGCTGATCGAGGGCCCGCCGGGCAGTGGCCGTACGGAGTCGCTGCGGGCGGTCGTCGCGTCCCTCGCCGCCGCCGAGCGCCCGGACCGGCTGGGCATCGTGCTGATGGACGGGCGGGACAGCGTCGGCGCTGGGGGTACCCCCTCTGGGGGAGGAGGGCACGGTGAGGGCCTGCGGGTCTGCACGGACGTACCGCATGTGACCACCCATCTCACCGCCAACGACCCTGTGCGCATGCGGGAGTTCGCGCAGTCGCTGAGCGCGGAGCTGAAGCGGCGGGCCGAGTTGCTGGGCCGGATCGGCTTCGTCGAGTGGCACTCGCGGCACGAGGTGTCGGGGCGGATCATCTCGCAGCGCGGCACGTCCGGTGCCGGGGATCTGGAGTCCCCGACCAGTTCGACGATCCGGCTGCGTCCGTCGGCGGCGGCGCGTCAACAGACGGAGGCGGCACCGCCGTTGCCCCGCCTTGTCGTGGTGGTCGACGACCTGGACGCGCTGGTGAAGCCCCCGCTCGGCTCCCCCGGGCGCCCGGCCGCCGGCTCGGTGATACGCGCACTGGAGGCGGTGGCCCGCGAGGGCGAGCGCCTCGGCGTGCACCTGGTGGCGGCGGCCGCCGTAGAGGCGCGTACGTCGGAGACGGAGCCCGCGCGGCACATCACCCTCCGGGTCAGCCTCGACGCGACGGCCCAGGGGCCGGACGAACCCGCCCCGGGGCGTGGCCGGTTGACGCTGCCGGACGGCCGGTCGACCCCGTTCCAGGGTGGCCGTGTGACGGGCCGTATCCCGCGTACGGCGACGCTCCGGCCCACGGTCGTGCCGCTGGAGTGGCAGCGCATGGGCGATCCGCCGGCCCGCCGCCCGGTCCGCGAACTGGGCAACGGGCCGACGGACTTGGCGCTCCTGGCCAGCGCGCTGGAGCGGGCCACACGCTCGGTGTCGGCGGCGGAGGTGCCGTCGCTCCTCTGATCGTTCACAGGTTGCCCACACAACCCCACGTCACGACCCAATCACGATCGCGTACTTGACAGCGAACGCCATCTTGCCGCGTTCAAGTACCGGGCGTAGACCAGTGCGCACGGAAGCGTTCGAGCGTTCGACGAGGAACGAAGAACGGGGCAGTGATGCGCAGCACGAGCAGCACACACCGGACACGCACCACCGTACGTACAGCGGCAGTTGTCGCCGCGGGGGCACTGACGCTCTCGCTCGCCGCCTGTGGAGGAAGTGACAACAAGAGCGACAGCGGCAAGTCGAGCAGTCCTTCGGAGACCGCCGGAACCGTCACCCTCCCGAAACTGAACGGCGCGAGCCTCGAAGTGGCCGCCGTGTGGACGGGTGCCGAGCAGAAGAACTTCAAGGCGGTGCTCTCCGAATTCGAGAAGCGCACAGGGGCCAAGGTCACCTTCGTGCCCGCGCAGGACCCGATCATCAACTTCCTCGGCTCGAAGATCGCGGGCGGCCAGCCGCCGGACGTCGCGATGCTCCCGCAGCCCGGCGCCATCAAGCAGGCCGTCGACAAGAAGTGGGCCAAGCCCCTCGGAGCCGACGCGCTCGCGGAGTTGCAGAAGAACTACTCGCAGGGCTGGCAGGACATCGGCAAGGTCGACGGCAAGCAGTACGGCGTCTACTACAAGGCCGCCAACAAGTCGCTGATCTGGTACAACGCCAAGGTCTTCGCGAACGCGGGCGCCAAGGAGCCCAAGACCTGGGCGGAGTTGCTGACCACCGCGCAGACGGTCTACGACTCCGGGGTCACCCCGTTCTCGATCGCGGGCGCGGACGGCTGGCCGCTGACCGACTGGTTCGAGAACGTGTATCTGTCGCAGGCCGGGCCCGAGAAGTACGACCAGCTCGCCCAGCACAAGATCAAGTGGACGGACCCCTCCGTCAAGCAGGCCCTCACCACGCTCGCCCAGATCTGGGGCAAGAAGGCCTATATCGCGGGCGGTCAGAACGGCGCGCTCCAGACCGAGTTCCCCGCGTCCGTCACCCAGACCTTCAACGGCGGCGACCAGCCGAAGTCCGCGATGGTCTACGAGGGCGACTTCGTGCAGGTCAACATCGGTGAGACCAAGGCGAAGGTGGGTACCGACGCGAAGGTGTTCCCGTTCCCGGCGGTCGGCTCCACCTCGCCCGTGGTCTCCGGCGGCGACGCGGCCGTCATCCTGAAGGACTCCAAGGCGGCCCAGGCGCTGGCCACTTTCCTCGCCTCACCGGACGCGGCGACGATCCAGGCGAAGCTCGGCGGCTATCTCTCCCCCAACAAGAACGTGCCGGACTCGGCGTACCCGAACGCGGTGCAGCGGACGATCGCCAAGTCGCTGATCGCGGCCGGTGACGACTTCCGCTTCGACATGTCCGACCAGGCCCCGCAGTCCTTCGGCGGTACGCCCGGCAAGGGCGAGTGGAAGGACCTCCAGGACTTCCTGAAGAACCCGACGGATGTCGCGGGCACGCAGGCGCAGTTGGAGAAGGACGCGGCGGCGGCGTACGCGAGCGGGAGCTGAGCCCGAGATGGCATCGGCAGCGGCGGAGGCCCCCGGGGCCTCCGTCCCTCCCCGCAACCGCAAGAGCGTGACCGGCACCCGCAGGACCGTGGCAGTGCTGTTCCTGCTGCCCGCCCTGGTGCTGCTGGGCGCGCTCGTGGTCTACCCGATCGGGTACTCGCTGGTCCGCAGTTTCGGCAACCAGGCCGGTGACGGTTTCGCCGGATTCGACAACTACAAGGCCCTGTTCACCGACGACGGCATCCGCACCGCCCTGAAGAACAACGTCATCTGGGTGATCTTCGCGCCGACGGTCGCCACCGCCCTCGGTCTGATCTTCGCGGTGCTGACCGAACGGGTGCGCTGGGGAACGGCGTTCAAGCTGGTCGTCTTCATGCCGATGGCGATCTCGATGCTGGCCGCTGGCATCATCTTCCGCCTCGTCTACGACCAGGACCCGCACAAGGGTGTCGCCAACGCGGTCTGGGTCGGCGTCCACGACACGTTCGTCTCGTCGTCGGCGTTCCCCAACGCCCACCCGGGCCGCGAATCTCCGCTGAAGGTGGACCACGGCGGCTTCATCACCAGTACGACGGTCCATACCGGCCAGACCGTGGTCCTCCCGCTGGTCGGCGTCGCCCCCGACCAGATGCCCGACGGCGCCAAGAAGGCCGTAGCGGCGAAGCCTGAGCCGGGGAAGATCACCGGCACGACCTGGCAGGACTTCACCCGCGGCAAGGGCGTCGGCAGGCTCGGCGGGGTCGACCCGTCCGAACTCGGCTACGGCGGCATGAAGATCGAGGCGGTGAAGGACGGCAAGGTGGTCGCCTCGACGAAGGCCGCGGGCGACGGCACCTTCACACTGCCCGCCAAGGCCGACGGGGCCCAACTCCGGCTCCCGGCAGGCAACTTCAAGGCGCCCTACAACGGAGTGGAGTGGCTGGGCCCGTCGTTGGTGACGCCGGCCATCATCGGGTCGTACGTGTGGATGTGGGCCGGGTTCGCGATGGTGCTGATCGCGGCCGGACTCGCGGGTGTGCCACGGGAGTTGCTGGAGGCGGCGCGGGTCGACGGTGCCAACGAGTGGCAGGTGTTCCGGCGGGTCACGGTGCCGTTGCTGGCGCCGGTGCTCGCGGTCGTCGCCGTCACGCTGATGATCAACGTGCTGAAGATCTTCGACCTGGTCTTCATCATCGCCCCGGGCTCCTCGCAGGACGACGCGAACGTGCTGGCCCTGGAGCTGTACCGGAAGGGCTTCTCGGAGGACCAGCCGGGGATCGCCAGCGCGATCTCGGTGTTCCTGCTGCTGCTGGTGATTCCGGTGATGCTGTTCAACGTGCGTCGGCTCAGGCGGGAGGTGCGGCGATGACCACGGATGCCGGAACTCTGGGAAAGACAGGGCCCGTTGAGGTCGTCAAGGCGCGGGAGTCGCTCGGCTCCCGGCTCGCGGCGGCGGCGAGCGGGGGTCTGGTCCGGGTGTTCCTGATCCTCGTCGGCCTGTTCTGGCTGGTGCCGACGCTCGGGCTGCTGCTGTCCTCGCTGCGCAGCCCGGAGGACATGAGCGCGAGCGGCTGGTGGAAGGTCTTCAGCCAGCCGTCCCAACTCACCCTCCACAGCTACAAGACGCTGCTGGAGAACAGCGACATCACCAACTCGCTGTGGAACACCGTCCTGATCACCGTCCCGGCGACGATCCTCGTCGTGGTGATCGGCTCGCTCGCGGGCTACGCGTTCGCGTGGATGGAGTTCCCGGGCCGCGACTGGTGGTTCCTGGGCGTGGTCAGCCTGTTGGTCGTGCCGGTACAGGTCGCGCTGATCCCGATCGCCGAACTCTTCGGAAAAATAGGCCTGTTCGGGACCATCTTCGGGGTGATCCTGTTCCATGTGGGGTACGGGCTGCCGTTCGCGGTGTTCCTGCTGCGGAACTTCTTCGCGGAGATCCCGCGCGAACTCCTGGAGGCGGCCCGGCTGGACGGCGCGGGCGAACTGCGGCTGTTCGCACGGGTCGTGATGCCGCTGGGCGGGCCCGCGATCGCCAGCCTGGGCATCTTCCAGTTCCTGTGGGTGTGGAACGACATGCTGGTCGCGCTGGTGTTCACCAAGTCGAGCACCCAGCCGATCACGGTCGCACTCCAGACGCAGGTACGCCAGTTCGGCAACAACATCGACGTGCTGGCACCCGGTGCGTTCATCTCCATGGTGATCCCGCTGGCCGTGTTCTTCGCGTTCCAGCGGCAGTTCGTGACCGGCGTGATGGCAGGTGCGGTCAAATAGCCACAAAACACGCATAGTTCGAAGGGGTGGGCCGTCACCGGCCCGCCCCTTTTCGTTCACCGTGCGTCCCCCGTATGCCGTACCCGGCGTAACCAAGTCACTCCATCGGCCGTTCCCGGGCAGAACGCCCGCGCCGACCGACCCATGGATGTCCCTTGCCCAGGTTCAGTGTCATTGTCCCCGCGTACAAGGTGCAGGCGTACCTGCACGAATGCCTGGAATCGGTGCTCTCCCAGTCGTACCCCGATCTTGAGCTGATCGCGGTCGACGACTGCTCGCCGGACGCCTGCGGCGCGATCATCGACGAGTTCGCGGCCCGCGACGCCCGGGTGCGCGCCGTCCATCTCCCCGAGAACCAGGGCCTCGGCCGCGCCCGCAACGCCGGTCTGGAACAGGCGACCGGCGACTATCTCGTCTTCCTCGACAGCGACGACACGCTCACGCCCGACGCGCTGCGCGCGATCGCCGACCGCCTGAAGGAGACCGGCGACCCGGACGTCCTGGTCTTCGACTACGCGCGCACCTTCTGGTCGGGCGAGGCCCAACGCAACAAGGTCGCCGTCCAGTTGACCGAACAGGGCCCGGCGCCCTTCCGGCTGGAAGACCGCCCGGGGCTCCTGCGGGTCATCATGGTGGCCTGGAACAAGGCGTACCGACGGGAGTTCGTCGAGCGCGAGGGCTTCGCCTTCCCGCCGGGCTACTACGAGGACACCCCGTGGACCTACCCGGTCCTGATGACGGCGGAGACGATCGCGACCCTCGACCGGGTCTGCGTCCACTACCGCCAGCGCCGCCAGGGCAACATCCTCGGCACGACCAGCCGTAAGCACTTCGACGTCTTCGACCAGTACGACCGGGTCTTCGCGTTCGTCGACGCACGCCCCCAACTCGCCCAGTGGCGGCCGGTGTTGTTCCGCCGCATGGTCGACCATCTCGCGACGGTGTTCACCAAGCCCGACCGGCTCCCGCGAGGCACCCGCGCCGAGTTCCTGCGCAAGGCCCGTGCCCACTACCGCCGTTACCGCATCCCCGGCACCCCGGTCCCGCTGCGCACCCGCATGCGCCACACGCTCGTCCACTTCGGCGTCCACCGCACGTTCCGCGCCCTACAGAAGGCGATGAGCTGGCGCCGCAGCGCGGTCAAGCTCACCGCGAAGGCCCTGCGCGCACTCAGGGCGGCGATCCTCCAGCTCCACTACCGCGTCCAACTCCGGCTCCCGCTCAGGGATCGCGCGGTGTTCGCCGCCTACTGGGGGCGCGGCCACAGCTGCAACCCGGGCGCGCTGGAGAGCGCGTTCCGCACCCACGCCCCGCACATCCGCACCGCGTGGATCGCCCGCCCCGAGCACCACCACACGATCCCGGCCGCCACCCGCAGGCTGCGCCCGAACACCGCCTCCTACTGGACGGCGCTGGCCCGCTCCAAGTACCTGGTGAACAACGTCAACTTCGACCGCCGGCTGATCAAGCGCCCCGGCCAGGTCATGATCCAGACCCAACACGGCACGCCCCTCAAGCACATGGGCCTCGACCTCCAGGAACGCCCGGCAGCCGCACGGGACATGGACTTCGGCGAACTCCTCAAGGGCGTCGACAAGTGGGACCACGTCCTGTCCGCCAACCGCCACACCACCCTGACCTGGGAGCGCGTCTACCCCGGCAGCTACACCACGCTCGCCTACGGCTACCCGCGCAACGACGTGTTCCAGCAGGCGACTTCGGCCGACGTGGCCCGGCTGCGCGAGTCCCTCGGCATCCCGCGGGACACCATCGCCCTCCTCTACGCCCCGACCCACCGCGACTACCGCCGCGTCCAGCGCGCCCACCTCGACCTGGACCGCGTGCTGCGCCGCCTCGGCCCGCGCTTCGTCGTGCTGGCCCGCGCCCACTACTGGCACGAGGGCCCCCTTGCAGCCCACGCGACCGGCCGGATCATCGACGTCACCGACCACCCCAGCGTCGAGTCCCTCTGCCTCGCCTCCGACGCGCTGGTCACCGACTACTCGTCCCTGATGTTCGACTACGCCAACCTCGACCGCCCGATCGTCATCCACGCCGACGACTGGGAGGCCTACGAGGCGGCCCGCGGCACCTACTTCGACCTGCGCTCCTTCCCGCCGGGCGCGGTCGCGCGCAGCGAGGACGAGCTGATCGACATCTTCGCGACCGACCACTGGCGCGGCTCCCGCTCGGCCCAGCTGCGCGCCGCGTTCCGCGAGCGCTTCTGCCCCTACGACGACGGCCGCGCCGCCGAACGGGTCGTACGCCACGTGGTGTTGGGTGAAACGGACCTCCCGCCGGTCGTGCCGCTCGCCGAGCGCCACCCGGTGCCGTCGGCCGCCGCGAGCCCCACGCGCTCCCCGCTCGCCACCGTGCCGCAGCCCACCGCGTCCCAGCCCGTCACCGACCGCCTCTGAACGCCGTTCCCACACCGGGGAGTTCGCATGCCATCAAGCCCCTCGCGACCCACGCCGACCCGCCCGACCACCTGGCGCCCGACCGGACGCCCCGGGGCCTGCCGCGCGCACTGACCCGGAACTCCCCTCCGGACCACTGGAGAAAGAACAGAATGCCCCGCTTCAGCATCATCGTCCCGTCCCACGGGGTCGCCGGCCGGCTGTCCCTGGCCCTGGACTCGGTCCTCGCCCAGTCCTACGGCGACTTCGAGCTGATCCCGGTCTGCGACGCCCCCGGCTCCCCGGCCGCCGACGTCGCCACCGGCCACGCCGGGCGGGACTCCCGGGTGGCCCCGGTCAACTCGCCACCCTCCGCAGGCCTGAGCGGGGCCCGCAACACCGGGCTACGGGCGGCGACCGGCGCCTACGTCCTGTTTCTGGACGGCGACGACACCCTCGCCCCGGGCGCACTTGCCGCGTTGGACGCCCGGCTGACAAAGACCGGTGACGTCGACGCCCTGTACTTCGAGCACGAGCGCACCCCGTGGTGGGAGGGCGAGCCCACCAACCCGGCCGCCCCACTGCTCGCGAAGACCCCGGCAGGCGCCTTCTCCCCCGGCCAGGCACCGCAGTTGACCGGCGTGCAGCTCCCGGCGTGGAGCGCGGCCTACCGCCGCGCCTTCCTCACCGACCACCAACTCACCTTCCCCGAGGGCCGGTTCACCGACCTGGGCTGGGGCGGCCTGGTCACCGTCGCCGCCGAGCGGGTGGCGGTACTGCGCTCGGTCGTCGTCCGGCATCTGCTGCGGAGGCAGGGCAGCCGGCTCAACCTGCCGGGCGAGCACCACCATCAGCTGCTCGACCAGGTGGAGTTGGTGCTCGACGCGGCGCACGATCTGGCTCCCGAGCGGTCGCACGCGCTGTTCGAGCAGCTCTTCGCCGTGGTCCTGAAGACCGCCTCCCGGCCCGAGCGGCTCCCCTCCGGGCACCGCGCCTTCTTCCGCCGGGCCGGACGGCTGTACCGGAGTCACCGGCCCGCCGATTTCCGCGCGCCGGGCGGGAGTCTGAGAGTGCAGCACCGGCTGCTGGCGTCGGGGGCGTACACGGCGTTCAAGGCGCTGCGCGGCGCCAACCGGTCGGCGTCGGGGGCGGCGGAGCGGGTTCCTCGCCCCCGGATGCTCCGCACGCGCCTGCGCTACGCCCGCGACCTGCGCCGTCGGCTCGACCCCAACTTGGCGGTGTACTGCGCCTATTGGGGCCGGGGCTACGCGTGCAGCCCGGCCGCGATCCACGCCAAGGCTCGTGAACTCGCCCCGCACATCCGCTCGGTGTTCCTGGTCGAGCCGGACGCGGTGGACGCCGTACCGAAGGGTGTCGAGCACGCCGTCATCGGCAGCCGGAAGTACTGGGAGGTGCTGGCGCGGGCCAAGTACCTGGTGAACAACGCCAACTTCGCGGAGGGCGTCGTCAAGCGGCGCGGCAGCGTGCACGTCCAGACGCAGCACGGGACCCCGCTGAAGAAGATGGGCGTCGACCAGTCGACGTACCCGGTGGTGGCCGCCGCGACCGGCAGCTTCGCCAAGTTGCTCGGCCGGGTGGATCGTTGGGACTACAACATCTCCTCCAACCGGCACTCCACCCAGATGTGGGAGCGCGCCTTCCCCGGCTCGTACGAGGCGTTGGAGTACGGCTATCCGCGCAACGACGTCTACTACACGGCGACGGCGGACGAAGTGGCCCGCGTGCGGCGGGAGTTGGGAGTCCCGGAGGGCAAGACGGCCGTCCTGTACGCGCCCACCCACCGCGACTACCAGACCGGCTTCGACACCGGCCTCGACCTGGAGGCCTTCTGCGCGGCGGCCGGCGACGACGTGGTCGTGCTGCTGCGCGCCCACTACTTCTACGACCAGGGCCGCGCGAAGAGCAGCGGCCGGATCATCGACGTGACCGGGCACCGCTCCTCCGAGGACGTGTGCCTGGCCGCCGACGCGCTGGTCACGGACTACTCGTCGATCATGTTCGACTACGCCAACCTCGACCGGCCGATCGTCGTGTACGCCGACGACTGGGACGTCTACCGGGAGACGCGGGGCGTCTACTTCGACCTCATGGAGGCGCCGCCGGGACCGGTCGCCCGGACGCCCGAGGAGTTGGCGCAGGTGTTCCGCGACGGCTCGTACGCGGGGGTGGAGTCCAGCGCCCTGCGGGCCGAATTCCGGTCCCGTTTCTGCGAGTTCGACGACGGACTGGCCGCCGAGCGGGTCGTACGCCGGGTGTTCCTCGGCGAGCCGCCGGAGACCGTGCCGCCCGTGGTCCCGCTCGCGGAACGCGTCCCGGCCCCTGCCGCCACCCTCGTAAGGAGCTGAACCCGAAGTGCCCCGCTTCAGCGTCATCGTCCCCGTCTTCAAGGTGCAGGGCTTTCTGCGCGAGTGCCTCGACTCGGTTCTGGAGCAGTCGTACCAGGACATCGAGGTGATCGCCGTGAACGACTGCTCGCCGGACGGGTGCGGCGCGATCCTCGACGAGTACGCGGCACGCGACCCGCGCGTCCAGGTGCTGCACCTGCCGGAGAACGTCGGTCTCGGCCGCGCCCGCAACGCCGGAATGCCCCTGGCCACCGGCGACTTCCTGTTCTTCCTCGACAGCGACGACACCCTCACGCCGGGCGCGCTGCGCGCGATGGCCGACCGGCTCGACGCGAGCGGCGACCCGGACGTCCTGGTCTTCGACTACGCGCGCACCTACTGGTGGGGCGGCACCCGGCGCAACGTCCTCGCGCACGTCCTCACGGAGGTCGACGGCACCTTCACGGTCGCCGAACACCCGGAGATCCTCGACCTGTTGATGGTCGTGTGGAACAAGGTGTACCGCCGGGAGTTCGTGCACAAGCACGCCTTCGAGTTCCCGCCGGGCTACTACGAGGACACGCCCTGGACGTTCCCGGTGCTGCTCAGCGCCGAGCGGATCGCCACCCTCGACCGAATCTGCCTGAACTACCGGCAGCGGCGCCAGGGCAACATCCTGTCCACCACAAGCCGCAAGCACTTCGACATCCACGACCAGTACGAGCGGGTCTTCGCGTTCGTCGACTCCCGCCCGGAACTGGCGAGTTGGCTACCGTACCTGCACCGGAAGATGGCCGAGCACTGTCTCGACATCCTCGGCAAGCCGGACCGGCTGCCCCCGTCCGACAAGGCCGAGTTCTTCCGCCGTACGGCCGAACTGTTCGCCAAGCACATGCCTGCGGGCGCGAAGGCGGACGGGAAGGCGGACGCCGAAGTCCGTGCTCTGGAAGGCAGTTACACGCTGTACCGGGTGCGGCGACAGGCGGGGCGGGCCGCCCGGCAGCTCGAACGCCGGGCATTGCAGGCCCGTAAGTCGGCGGCCGGACGCGTCAAGGGCGGTTTGTCCGCGCTGTACGCGCGCCGGTCGCTGGACCCCAACCTCGTTGTGTACTCGGCCTTTTCGCACCGCGGGGTCCTCGGCGACCCGGCCGCCGTCTACCACAAGGCGCGGGAGATCGCCCCGCACCTCCGGGGCGTGTGGGTCGTACAGGACGTGGAACAGGCCGCGTTGCTGCCGCCGAATGTCGAGCACGTTCTCCTCAACACCGTGCGGTACCGCCAACTCACCGCGCGGGCAACGTACTTCGTGAACAACGTCAACTGGCCCGGCACCCTCACCAAGCGCCCCGGCAGCGTCCACATCCACACCCACCAGGGCACCCCGCTCAAGTACATGGCGGCCGACCTGCTGGACAAGCCCGGCGGTCGCTACGGCGTCGACGTCCCGCAGATGCTGCGCCGGGCCGACCGCTGGGACCACAGCCTCGTCGCCAACCGGCACTCAGAGCTGGTGTGGGAGCGGGCGTATCCGTGTCACTTCGCCTCGGCGCGGACGGGGAGTCCGCGCAACGACGTCCTCGTCGGCGCGACTCCCGGAGCGGGGGCGGCAGTTCGGGAACGGCTCGGCATCCCCGCCGGGAACACCGTCGTGCTGTACGCGCCGACCCGCCGCGAGTACGTCCGGGGCGGGCACGTCGACCGGCTGGACCTGGCCCGGTTCGCCGAGGATCTCGGCCCGGAGCACACCCTCGTCGTACGGCTGCACCCGTCCCTCGCGACCGGACCCGCGCGCGGGATGGGCCTCGCGGACCTGCACCGGCGTGGAGTTCTGGTCGACGCGACCGACGAACCCTCCGTGGAGGACGTCATGGTGGCGTCCGACGCGCTGGTCACCGACTACTCGGCCCTGATGTTCGACTACGCCAACCTCGACCGGCCGATCGTGCTGCACGCCGACGACCGGGAGGCGTACGCGGCCAGCCGGGGTACTTACTTCGACGTCACCGCCGCGCCACCGGGTCATGTGTCCGGTTCCTACCGGGAGTTGGCGTGGGTCTTCGCGTCGGGTGCCTGGCGGGACGAGGACTCGACGCGGCTGCGGGCCGAATTCCGGTCGCGGTACTGCGAGTTCGATGACGGGAAGGCCGCCGAGAGGGTCGTACGGATGCTGCTTCTGGGCGATGAGGGCTGGCTGCCGGGGGCCGAGTCCGGTGCGCGGGTGCCCTCTCCTGCCAGTGGGCACGACCAGTTGGCGTCCTCATGAGGCCGCGTACCTGGGTGCTGGTGCTGGCCGCGGTGTTCGCGGTGCTCCAACTCGCCAATGTCACCGGGCGGGCGACCCCCGACACGAAGAACTACCTGTCGTACGCGATGAGTCTGCGCGGTGCGAGCGAGCGTGAGGCGGCGACCGTCGCCATCGACTACTCCTGCGCGAGTCAGGGGGAGATGGCGCGGCGCGACCAGAGCGTGAACCCGCTGAACTTCCACGGCAAGGACCCCGCCGCGCGGGTCGCGAAGAAGTGCCGGGACGCGGAGTGGCGGGGGGTGAACGCACGGCTGCGGGCCGGGCAGACGGGCGGGTTCATCACGCCGTTCACGTCCGAGCGGTTCATGCGGATCTTCGAAGTGCGGCCTGGATACCCGGTGTTCCTGGTCCCGTTCGTGACGCTGCTCGGGCCGGTCTGGGGGATGTGGTCGGCGAGTGTCGTCCTCACGGTCGCGGGTGGGATCCTTGTCTTCCTGATCCTGCGCACGCTGTCCGTGTCGGTGCCGCTCGCGCTGACCGGGCAGGCCCTCTACTACGTGCTGCCGTGCGGGACGACCTCGATGCGGCCGATGACCGAGGGGCTGATGACGGCCCTGACGCTGGCTGTGGTGTGGGGCTGCGCGCTCGTGCTGAAGGGGCAACGTACGCGTGTCGGGCTCGCGTTGGTCGGCGGCTCGTTGGTGCTTCTCTTCACCGTCAAGCACTCGCAGTCCCTGTTCCTCGGGCTGTGCCTGGCCGGTGCGGGTGCGGTGGTCGCCGTAGGGCGAATGCGGCGTGGGAGGGCGCCGGGGCGGGCGTTGGTGACGGTCGCCGTGCTCGGGGCAACTGCCGCGCTGGGCACGCTGGTTCTGGCGAGTGCCCTCCACTACCCGTCCCAGACCGACAGCCTTCAGGACCTGCTCACCGATCACTATGCCCGGCCCGACCGCACGCGGCTGTGGCCCGAATTCCTGCACCTGGAAGCGAACTTCTGGGTGGAGTGGACTCGGCAGCAGTTGTGGCAGCCGATGCTGGTGGCCGCGCTGGGTGCGGGGGTGTGGGGTGCGGTGCGGCGGCCGGCGTTCGGGGTGTTCCTGATCGGGGCCGCGTTCACGGGGATTCTCACGCAGGCCGCGCATCCCGATGTCAGCGTGTGGGGTGGGCGGTTGATCGTGCTGGTGTGGTTGTTGCCTGTGGTGGGGGTGCCGTTGTTGCTGGAGAGTGTGGTGCGGGGGAAGGCGGCCGCGGGTGGGGCTGTGCCGACTCCCGTTCCGGGGCAGGGAGTTGGGGAGCACGCTCACTCGGTGCGGTGAGGTGGGGTGCGGTGAGGTGAGGTGCGACTAGGTGGCCGACGGCGTGTATGCCGTCGGCCACCTTTGTGCCGGGTCGCGGGAGGGTCGTAGGGACTACTCGATGACGAGGTCGACCTCGATGTTGCCGCGGGTGGCGTTCGAGTAGGGGCAGACCTGGTGGGCGGTCTCGACCAGCTTGCGGCCGGTCGCCTCGTCCACGGTGTCGGGGAGCTCGACGCGCAGGGTGACCTTGAGGCCGAAGCCCTCGCCCTGCTTGCCGATGCCGACCTCGGCGGTCACGGCCGCGTCGGTGACGTCGACCTTCGCCTGCCGGCCGACGAGGCCGAGGGCGCTGCCGAAACAGGCGGCGTAGCCGGCGGCGAACAGCTGCTCAGGGTTGGTGCCCTGGCCGTTGCCGCCCATCTCGACCGGAATGCCGAGCTGAAGGTCGATCTTGCCGTCGTTGCTGACCGCGCGGCCGTCGCGGCCGTGGGTGGCGGTGGCTACGGCGGTGTAGATCGCGTCCATGGAAACCATCCCTCTCGGAAGTCTGTACGGAGGTGGCCGGTCCGGGTGTGGTGTCCGGACCGCCTCACGACGACAAGTAGAGCACACAATTCAATTGCCCACAACTAAATGGCCCGCTAGCGCTATCCTGGGGGCATGACCACGACTCCCGCCGCCTCCCCCAGCACCGACTGGCTCCGCCTCGACCAGCAGATCTGCTTCTCCCTGAACGCCGCGTCGCGCGCCTTCGGCGGTGTGTACCGGGTGATCCTCAAGGATCTCGGGCTCACGTATCCGCAGTACCTGGTGATGCTGGTGCTGTGGGAGCACGGCGAGCTGCCCGTCAAGAAGCTCGGCGAACACCTGCGGCTCGACTCCGGCACGCTGTCCCCGCTGCTCAAGCGGCTGGAGACGGCGGGTCTGGTACGGCGTGAGCGCAGCGTCCGTGACGAACGGTCGGTGGAGGTGCGGCTCACGGAGGAGGGGGTCGCGCTGCGCGAGCGGGCGGTGGAGGTGCCTCGGCGCATCCTGGGGGCGACGGGGTTCGACCTCGATGAGATCCGGGCGCTGCGGGAACGGCTTGACCAGCTCACGGGGGCGTTGGATTCGGCGACGTTGGACGAGGCGTAGGTGTAGGTGTAGGCGTAGGCACCGACTGGATCGGCTGCGTGGATTGCGGGGGCATCCGGCGGATGTAGAGGGCGAGCTTCACGCGTCCTCGTACGTACTCCTGTCTTCGCGCGAACTCCCCGTCCACGACGTCGAGTTTGACCCGGTCGGTCGGGTCACCGGGTACCCAGCGCGGGGGCAGCAGATTCGACTGCGCGACGACCCAGACCCGGTCCACCCCGGCGAGCCGCGCCCGCAACTCCCCCGGCCTCACCTCCCGCCCACTCAGCGTCCCGGACCTCGCCCCCGACTCCCCCAACGCCAGATCCCGGGCCCCTACGAACGGCCCCGGATACGCCAGCGCCGTCACCCGCCAGAACGACGGCAGGAACAACACCGGGTCACCGGGGTGCAGTTCACGCCCGGCGAGCGCGGAGACGGCGGCGAGATTCTCGGGGCGGTGGGCGGCTGAGCGGTCGCTCTGGTAAGCGGGGAGGCCGTGGAGGAAGGGGGCGGTTGCGGCTAGGACGCCGGCGAGGGTGATGAGGTTGGCGCGGGTGGCGAGGAGGGTTCGGCGGGGTGGGTAGGGGTTGGTCATGGGGCCGATAGTCGGGGGGCGGCGGGCGTCGGGGCGCGGGAGGCTCGTACGGTCAACTCCGGTGAGAGATGGGCGGCTTGTGGCTGCGGCTGCGGCTCGTGTCCGGCCTCCAGCTCCGGCTTCGCCTGCGCCTCCGGCTCTGCCTCGGGCTCCGGCTCCGGCTCGGGCGCCGGCTCCGACTGCGGCTCCGTCTCGGGCACCGGCTGCGGTTGCGTCTCGGGCGCCGCCTCCAGCTCCGGCTTCGCCTGCGCCTCCGGCTCTGTCTCGCGTTCCGTCTCGGGCTCCGGCTTCGGCTGCGGCTGCGGCTGCGGCTGCGGCTGCGGCTGCGGCTGCGGCTGCGGCTGCGGCTGCGGCTCCACCTTGGGCTCCGACTGCGGCTGCGGCTCTGGCGCCGCCTCCAGCTCCGGCTTCGCCTCCGCTTCCGGCTCTGTCTCGGACGTCGGCTCGGGCGTCGGTTCCGTCTAGGGCTGCGGCTGCCGATCCGTCCTGTGCGTCAGTTTGGGCTCCGACTCCAGCTCCGGCTGCGGCTCCCTCTCGGGCTCCAACTGCGGCAGCGGCCGCGGCTCCGTGTTGAGCGTCGGCCCAGACCCCAGCCCCAGCTCCGGCAGCAGCTCCGCCTCGGGTCTCCGCTCCCACTCCGAATCCGGCCCCGGCTCGGGCTTCAGCTCCGACTCCGACCCCGTCTCGGGCTCCGACTCCAGCTCCGACGCCACCCCCAACTCCAGTCCTACGGTCGCCCCCCAGCCCGTGACCACCCGCGCTCACCGCGCCCACCAACTCGCGGCGACTCCCAGCCCCAGCCACCACCCGCTCGACCTCCGCGCGCCGACCGCTCGGCACGCCCCGCGCCTCCAGCCACAGCCACCTCACAGCCCCCACCACCCGATCCGCCCCCGCCGCCACCAGCAGCGGCGCTCCCGCCAGCGCATACAGCACATACCGCTCGTGGAACAAGGGCCGGAATTGAGACACCGTCAACAGGAGCACCGGCGGCACCAGGAGCAACGGCAGCGCGACCGACGCGAGCCGGTTGGAACCGAGGCCGAGGAGGATCAGGAGGATTGAGGCCCAGAAGACGAGGCCGGTCGGGGCGACGGCGAGGAAGTCGCGGGCCAGCCCTTCCGTCGTGTCCCAGTCCGGGATCCTGAGCCAGGCCACCTGCGCGGACTGGCGTTGGGAGACCCAGGCCAGGGGCAATAGGGCACCCCCGGCCACACTCACCGCACGGGCCCAGCCGAGCCACGTCGCCCTGGGCACCCGAGCCGCCGCCAGGGTCAGTACGTGGGCGCAGAGCACCAGGACCGCGAACTCGTGCAGGAGAAAGGTCACGGCGAGGACAGCGCCGTACGGCCACCATGAACGCCCTTCCAACGCCCTCACCAGGAGCAGCGTCGCCCAGGCCACGCCCGCCGCGACGAGGGCGTAGGAGCGGCCCTCCTGGGCGTAGTGGCCGGTCAGCGGAGTGATCGCGTAGAGGAGGCCGGCCCAGAGGCCGACGCGGGGGCGGGCGAGGCGGACGCCCAGGGCCGCGACGAGGCCCGCCGTCGCCGCCGCGCCGCACACCGATGGCAGGCGGAGGGTCACCTCGCCCGGGTGGACGGTGAGGACGGCGTGCATGAGGAGGTAGTACAGGCCGTGCACCGCGTCGACGCCGTGCAGCAGGTGCCAGATCTGCGGCACCGTGCGCCGCCCGACCAGGAACGTGACGGCCTCGTCGCCCCACATCCCGCCGCGGTCGAGCCCCCACAGTCCCAGCGCGAGCATGACGACCACCGGCACGACCACGGCCACGCCCCCCGCACGCGTCCGTCGCCCGCGCCTGTACTCACCCTCACCTTGACTGTCCACCTGGCTGATTTTGTACTGTTAGCAAGCTCTTACCGACGATTGACGGTGTATTAGCATTCCTGCGGCATTCACCCGGCTTACGATCCGCCATGATGAACGCCGCCCGCAGACACCGCCTGCTCGCCCTCACCCTCGCCTGGCTCGCCACCCGCGCGGGGATGCTCCTCCTCCTCTCGTACAACGGCCTCCCCCTGCTCGGCCATGGCGGGGTCGCCCGGGAGGTGTGGCGCCTCTACCTCCACTGGTACGGCGTGCTCTCGCACGGCACGTTCCCGGCGCACGACCCCCTGTGGCAGTACCCGCCGGGCGCCGGGCCCGTGCTCCTGTCCCCCGCGCTGCTGCCGGACCTGACGTACTTCCAGGCGTTCGTCGTCCTCACCCTCGCGACCGATGCCGTGATCACGCTGACCCTGGCCCGCGCGGGCACCCGCCCCGGCCACAGCCTGCGCGGCGCCGCGTACTGGATCGGCTGCCTCCCTCTCCTCCTGCACATGCCCCTCGTCCGCTACGACGTGCAGGTCACGGCGTTCGCCGTCATCTCCCTGTTGACGTTGTCGCGCTCCACGCGTGTGTGCGGCGCGTTCGCGGCGCTGGGCGCGCTGGTGAAGGTGTGGCCTGCGCTGGTGCTGCTGGGGATGCCCAGGGGGCGGACGACGCGGTCGGCGTGGTCGTGGGCGGTGGGGACGGGAGCCTTGTCGCTCATGTCTCTCGTGGTTTTGTTCAACAATCCTTTCGCCTTCTTGCGTCAACAGGGCGGCCGGGGCGTACAGATCGAGTCACTCGGCGGTACCGCCCTCGGCCTGGCGACCCACGTCGGCTGGCCGGGACAGGTGCACTACCGGTACGGCGCGATGGAGTTCACGGGACCGTACGTCTCCTCCGTGGCCGACGCCTCCCTCGCGCTCACGGCGGTCGCCTTCGGGCTGCTGCTGTGGTGGCGGCTCCGGGCCCGCCGCTGGACCGACGCGACCCCGTACGACGCCGCCCTGAGCGCCGTCCTGCTGTTCACCGTGACCAGCCGGGTGATCAGCCCCCAGTACATGATCTGGCTGCTCGGCCTGGCGGCCGTCTGTCTGACCTCGCGGCACACGACCCAGCGCACGGTGGCCGCGCTGATCGTGGCGGCGACCGCGGTCAGCTCCGTCGAGTTCCCCGTCCTGTACCTCGACGTCATCCACAGCACCTGGACGGGCTGTGCCCTGATGGTCGTACGCAATGGGCTGCTGGCCGCCGCGGCCGTCCTCTCGTTCGTCCGTCTGTGGCGGTCGTCGAGACCGCTCCCTGCGACGACGCACACGCGCGTGCAGTCCCCCGGCCCCCACGGGGAGTCCCAGCAGCTGACCTCGGCACACTCCGGCGCCTGATTGACTGAGGCCCGAAACGCGTGGGGGACGCACCCCGCGCGGGTCGAACGACATCCAGTGACGGAGGGGACGGCCGCACATGACCTGGCTGATCACCGGCGGCGCCGGCTACATCGGAGCGCACGTCGTGAGGGCGATGACCGAGGCGGGCGAACAGGCGGTCGTCTACGACGACCTGTCCACCGGCATCGCCGAGCGCCTGCCCGACGGCGTCCCCCTGGTGGTGGGTTCGACCCTGGACGCGGAACGGGTGGCCCGCACCCTCGCCGACCAGGACGTCACTGGAGTCGTCCATCTGGCGGGGAAGAAGCAGGTCGGCGAGTCGGTGGACCTGCCGTTGCACTACTACAGGGAGAACGTCGAGGGCCTGCGCGTCCTCCTGGAGGCCGTCACCACGGCCGGCGTCCCGTCCTTCGTCTTCTCGTCCTCGGCGGCCGTCTACGGCATGCCGGACGTGGAGCTGGTGACCGAGGAGACGCCCTGCGTCCCGATGTCGCCGTACGGCGAGACCAAGCTGGCCGGTGAATGGCTGGTCCGCGCGACCGGCCGGGCGACCGGCCTGTCCACGGCCTCCCTGCGCTACTTCAACGTGGCCGGCGCCGGCGCCCCCGAACTCGCCGACGTCGGCGTCTTCAACATCGTCCCCATGGTCTTCGAGAAGCTCACCGAGAACGCGCCCCCGCGCATCTTCGGCGACGACTACGCCACCCCGGACGGCACCTGCGTCCGCGACTACATCCACGTCGTGGACCTGGCCGAGGCCCACGTCGCCGCGGCCCGCGCCCTCCAGGCCTCCCCCGGCCGCGCCCTGACCCTCAACATCGGCCGCGGGGAAGGCGTTTCGGTCCGCGAGATGATCGACCTCATCAACGCGGTCACCGGCTACGACCGTCCCCCGACCGTCCACCCCCGCCGCCCCGGCGACCCGGCCCGCGTCGTCGCCTCCGCCGACCGCATCACCACCGAACTGGGCTGGAAGGCCAAGCACGACGTCCAGGACATGATCGCGTCGGCCTGGGAGGGGTGGGTTCGGTTGCATCCGGGGGCCGCGCGCTCTTGATGAGCTCAGGGGGACTGATGAACCCCGGCCCGGTGTACGGCTGTTCGCGATCGGAACGCGTCCTGGGCGCCGTTCTCGGCTCCGCCGTCGGCGACGCTCTCGGCGCGCCCTTCGAGTTCGGTCCCGAAGGCGCCTTCTCCGCCCGTTTTCCGGTGCCGGGTCACGGCGGCGAGATGTGCGGGGGCGGCGGCTGGGACCCGGGCGAGGCGACCGACGACACGCAGATGGCCGTACTCGTCGCGGAGTCGCTACTGGAGTGCGGCGGGCTCCAACTCCCGGACATGTTCCGGCGGTTCCGGCAGTGGGCGGCCGCCGACCCGAAGGACATCGGGCTCCAGACCGAGGCCGTACTGGGCAGTGGCGACCCCTGGGACCTTGCCGCCGCCCTGCACTTCCAGACGAGCCAACGGGGCGCAGGGAACGGTGCGTTGATGCGCGCCGCCCCGTCGGCCGTCCACTTCGCGCGCGCGGGACGTGGCGCCACGATGGACGCCGCCCGCCGCATCGCCGCGCTCACCCACGGAGACCGCGCGGCCTGGGAAGGCACCGCCGTCTTCCACGAGTTGGTCCGCGTCGCGCTGGACGGCGGCGACCCGCTCGACGCCGTCACGGAGACCCTCCGGTACGTCCACCCCGACCACCAGGAGCGCTACGGCGTCGTCCTCGCACCGGACTGGCACCCCGACCTGGCGACGGAGTTCAACGGCGCCGTCTGGCCTTGCCTCGGCTCCGCAGTCTGGGCCCTACGGACCACGTCCTCCTACGAGGACGCCGTACGCGCCGCGATCGACCTCGGCGGCGACACGGACACCGTCGCCGCCGTGACGGGCGGCCTCGCCGGGGCGGTGTACGGGAGCGCGGCGATCCCCGAACGCTGGACCGGGGCCCTGCACGTACCGCTGCCGGGGTTCGGTGGTCGGGTGCTGCGAGCTGCTGAACTCGGGGAGCTGGCGCGGCGGTTGGACCACGCGGCGGCCGACTCACCGGCCGGCTGAGGGGCGCGGGAGAGAAGGGAGCCGGGGAGGTTACGGCTACGGCTACGGCGGCGCCCTACAGCGCCTTCAGGCCCTCCGTCGTCGCCCGGGCCAGTGCCCCCAGGTATCCCTTCGGCAGCTTCGGGCTGCGGATCACCACGGCACGCCAGTACAGGGGGCCGGAGATCAGGTCCAGGGCCAGGTCCTCGTCCATGCCGGGGCGGATCTCGCCACGCCGCTCCGCCGCCGCCAGGATCTTGCTGGCCACGCCCTCCTGGCCCTCGCGCAGCGCCTTCTGCATGGCCTCGGCGATCTCGGGGTTGCGGGCCGCCTCGGCCTGGAGGTCCGGGATGATCTGCGAGGCGACGGGGTGACGCAGCGCCCGTGACGTCACCTCGTACAGCATCCGAAGGTCGCCCTCCAGCGAACCGGTGTCCGGCGTCGGCAGTCCCATCACCGCGATCGCCGACACCACGTCGAGCACCAGGTGCAGCTTCGAACGCCAGCGGCGGTACACCGCCGTCTTGCCGACTCCCGCGCGGCGCGCGATCCCCTCGATCGACATGCGGGCATACCCGACCGCCGCCAGTTCCTCGAAGACCGCCGCCCGAATGGCTTCGGTCACATCCTCGCGGAGTACGGCCGCCCCGGCGGGGGTGCGGCGGCGCTGACGTGTCTGGGGCTCGTCGGCGTTCGTCGTCATAGCCCAAGCATAGGGGCGTTGCGACGAAACGGGCTCGTCGTGACGTGGGCGGCGCGCGGCGGACGCCCATCCTCGCCTACCCGGACCGTATCGACGCAACAGGCCCGTCCCTGCCCAAAACCTAACGGCGTCATCACATCCGTCACGACGAAACGGTTGCGTTCCGACGCCGAATCCGCCTACGCTCACGTTGCGACGATACGGTCCCGTTCCGACGTAAGAGAACGTAAAGAGAAGCGTAAGAAAACGCCGGGCAACGGAACACGGCAGCCGGACGCACGCACCCCCTCCCCCCGAGCGAAAGCAGCGGATGTGAGCCAGGTCCTCCACACACCGCCCCCTTCGCCGGCTCCGGCCGACGAAGACGACCTCGCGGCGCTCGCCGCACGCCACGGCCTCACGGTCAGTGGCGCCCGCCCCTCCCTGCGCGAGTACGTCCGCCAGCTGTGGGAGCGCCGGCACTTCATCACCGCGTTCGCCACCGCCAAGCTGACCGCGCAGTACAGCCAGGCGAAGCTGGGCCAGGTCTGGCAGGTGATGACGCCGCTGTTGAACGCGGCGGTGTACTACTTCATCTTCGGCGTCCTGCTGGACACCAAGCGCGGCGTGCCGGACTACATCCCGTTCCTGGTGACGGGCGTGTTCATCTGGACGTTCACGCAGAGCTCGATCATGGCGGGCACCCGGGCGATCTCGGGCAACCTCGGCCTGGTCCGGGCCCTGCACTTCCCCCGGGCCGCGCTGCCGATCTCGTTCGCGCTCCAGCAGCTCCAGCAGCTGCTGTTCTCGATGGCCGCCCTCGTCGTGATCCTGCTCTGCTTCGGTGTGCCGATCAGCTTCTCCTGGCTGATGGCGATCCCGGTGCTGATCCTCCAGTTCACGTTCAACGCGGGCGTCTCGATGATCATGGCCCGGATGGGCGCGAAGACACCGGACATCGCGCAGCTGATGCCGTTCATCCTGCGCACCTGGATGTACGTCTCCGGCGTCATGTGGAGCATCGACAAGCTGACCAGCAAGGACCACCTGCCGCACATCGTGACGCTCGCCCTGGAGACCAACCCGGCGGCCGTCTACATCGACCTGATGCGCTACTCGCTGATCGACAGCTACCACTCCAGCCAGCTCCCCCCGCACGTGTGGCCGGCCGCGTTGGGCTGGGCGCTGATCGCCGGAGTCGGCGGCTTCATCTACTTCTGGAAGGCTGAGGAGACCTACGGCCGTGGCTGAGCAGACCATCGAGTACCACACCGAGCGGACCCCCGTGGCCGCGGACAGCACCATCCCCACCGTCGTCTGCGACGGCGTGGACATCGTCTACCGGGTCAACGGGACCGGCGCCGGACGCGGCTCCGCGACCGCCGCCCTCAACCGCATCCTGCACCGCGAGAAGGCCGAGAAGGCGGCGGGTGTCCGTAAGGTCCACGCCGTCAAGAAGGTGTCGTTCGTCGCCTACAAGGGCGAGGCGATCGGACTCATCGGCACCAACGGTTCCGGCAAGTCCACCCTCCTCAAGGCCGTCGCGGGCCTGCTCCCGGTCGAGAACGGCCGTATCTACACCCACGGCCAGCCCTCCCTCCTCGGCGTCAACGCGGCCCTGATGGGCGACCTGACCGGCGAGCGCAACGTGTACCTCGGCGGCCTGGCCATGGGCATGTCCCGGGAGCAGGTCAAGGAGCGCTACCAGGGCATCGTCGACTTCTCCGGGATCAACGAGAAGGGCGACTTCATCACGCTGCCGATGCGGACGTACTCCTCCGGCATGGGCGCCCGGCTGCGGTTCTCCATCGCCGCCGCCAAGGACCACGACGTCCTCCTGATCGACGAGGCGCTGGCGACGGGCGACCGGTCCTTCCAGCGACGCTCCGAGGAGCGGATCCGCGAGCTGCGCCAGCACGCGGGCACGGTCTTCCTCGTCAGCCACAACAACAAGTCGATCCGCGACACCTGCGACCGCGTGCTGTGGCTGGAGCGCGGCGAGCTGCTGATGGACGGGCCGACGGAGGAGGTCCTGGGGGCGTACGAGGCCTTCACGGGCGGCGCCGACAAGCCCAAGGAGCCCGCGCCGGCGGGCCAGGTCGCCGTCGCCTAGAGTTCCTCGTCCTGGAACACCCAGGTGCGGTAGACCAGGAAGCGGAACGCGGACGCGAGCACGATCGACAGGGCCTTCACGGCATTCGCCTCAAGCGGACCGTGGAGGCCCAGTCCGTGGTAGCCGACGTAGAAGAGGCCGCTCTCCATGAGGACGCCGATGCCGCTGAAGGCGAAGAACAGGGCGATCCGGCGGGCGTCGGGGGCGTCGCGGTCGCGGTAGGTGTAGTAGCGGAAGCCGAGGTAGTTGGCGCCCATCGCGACGCAGCTGGCCAGGACGGTCGCGAGCATCGCGGGCCAACGTAGGCCGTGCAGCAGGGTGTTGAAGACCGTGAAGTTGACGAGGACGCCGCTGCCGCCGACGATGCCGAATTTCACGACTTCCAGGACGACCTTGCGCACCGGTCGGACGGGCTCGGCCACGCGTTCCTCGGTGAGGTTCGGAGTCACGTCACCAGGCTTAGCCGGGCAGAGTAAGTCCTCCCCCTGATTACCCCTAAGGCACTCCATGAAAAGGGCGCCCCGGGCCGTTGCGGCCCGGGGCGCCCTCCTCGTCGTAGCAACTACTGAAGCGACTGCTAATAGGCGCCTTCTAAAGAAGGGGCGTAGTAACTACGACCCAGGGACTACGAGTGCGTCCGCAGCAGCGTGCGCATCGTGCGCATCGCCACCGACAGGTTGGCCAGGTCGAACGTCTCAGAGCCCTGGATCTCGTCCAGAGTCGTCCGCGCCCGGCCCAGGATCGCCGCGTTCTTCTCCTGCCATGACACGAAGCGCTGCTCGGGGGTCGAGGTGCCGTTGCCCGCCGCGAGGATGTCGGCCGTCAGCGCCGCGTGCGCCGCGTACAGGTCCTCGCGGATGGAGGCGCGGGCCATGGACTGCCAGCGGTCCGCGCGGGGCAACTCGATGATGCGGTCCATGAGTTGGGTGATGTGGAGGCGGTCGGCGAGGTCGTAGTAGACCTCGGCGACGTCCATCGGGTCCTTGCCCGTGCGGTCGGCCACCGAGACGATGTCGAGCGCCGGGAAGGCGGAGGAGAACCCGGCCACGCGCGTGGCGAGTTCGGCCGGGACGCCGGAGCCGGTGAGCTCGTCGTAGATCTCCTGGTACCAGTCCAGGTCCGCGCCGCGCAGCAGCTTGGGGAGCTGGGACCAGACCTGCTCGACGCGCTCGCTGAAGAACTCGACGGTCTCGGCGAGCTGGAGCGGCTGCGGCCGGTTGTTGAGCAGCCAGCGGGTGCCGCGCTCGCACAGGCGGCGCGAGTGCAGCCTGATGCGGGTCTGGACGGGCGCCTCGACGGTGTTGTCGAGGGCCTCCACGCCGTCCCACACCTCGGCGGCGTCGAAGATCGCGCGGGCCGCGGTCTGCGCCCGGACGATCTCCTCAAGGGAGGCCCCGGTCTCCTCCCGGAGGCGGTGCAGGAAGCTCGTGCCGCCGGTGTTGACCGTGTCGTTGACGAGGACCGTGGTGACGATCTCGCGGTGCAGCGCGTGGGTGTCGATCTGCTCGGCGAACTTCTCGCGCAGCGCGGTCGGGAAGTAGGCGTGCAGCAGGGTGCGCAGGTACGGGTCGTCGGGCAGCGTGGTGTGCAGCAGCTCGTCGGCGACCGTGATCTTCGTGTACGCCAGCAGGACGGCCGTCTCGGGACTGGTCAACCCCTGTCCCTGGGCGAGGCGTTCGCGGATCTGGCGGTCGGTGGGCAGGAACTCCAGGGCCCGGTCGAGGTGGCCCTCGCGGACCAGGGTGCGCAGGAAGCGCTGCTGGGCGTGGAGCATGTCCTTGGACTGGGCGAGCGCGTTGGCGATCGCGGTGTTCTGCGCGTAGTTGTTGCGCAGGACGAGCGCGCCGACCTCGTCGGTCATCTCGGCGAGGATCTTGTTGCGCTGCTTGACGGTCATGTCGCCGTCGGTGACCAGGCCGTTGAGCAGGATCTTGATGTTCACCTCGTGGTCGGAGGTGTCCACGCCCGCGCTGTTGTCGATCGCGTCCGTGTTGATCTTGCCGCCCTGCTGGGCGAACTCGATCCGGCCGAGCTGGGTCAGGCCCAGGTTGCCGCCCTCGCCGACGACCTTGACGCGCAGGTCGGCGCCGTCCACGCGGATCGCGTCGTTGGCCTTGTCGCCGACGTCCGCGTGGGACTCGGTGCCGGCCTTGACGTACGTGCCGATGCCGCCGTTCCACAGCAGGTCGACCCGCGACTTGAGGATCGCCTTCATGAGGTCGGCCGGTGTCATCTTGGCGACCTTGTCCTCGATGCCGAGGGCCTCGCGGACGTGGGCGTTGACCGGGATCGCCTTCGCCGTGCGCGGGAAGACGCCGCCGCCGGCCGACAGCAGGTCGGTGTTGTAGTCGGACCAACTGGAGCGCGGCAGCTCGAACATGCGCCGCCGCTCGGCGTACGAGACGGCCGCGTCCGGGGTCGGGTCGAGGAAGATGTGCCGGTGGTCGAAGGCGGCGACCAGGCGGATGTGCTCGCTGAGCAGCATGCCGTTGCCGAACACGTCACCGGACATGTCACCGACGCCGACGACCGTGAAGTCCTCGCTCTGCGTGTCGACGCCGAGCTCCCGGAAGTGCCGCTTGACGGACTCCCAGGCACCGCGCGCGGTGATGCCCATCTTCTTGTGGTCGTACCCGGCCGAGCCGCCGGAGGCGAAGGCGTCGCCGAGCCAGAAGTTGTAGCTCTCGGCGACCCCGTTGGCGATGTCCGAGAAGGTCGCGGTGCCCTTGTCGGCGGCGACGACCAGGTAGGTGTCGTCCTCGTCGTGCCGGACGACGTCCGCCGGAGGGACGACCTCGCCGGTCACCAGGTTGTCGGTGATGTCGAGCAGGGCCGAGATGAACATCTTGTAGCTGGCGATGCCCTCGGCGAGCCACGCGTCCCGGTCGACGCTCGGGTCCGGCAGTTGCTTGGCGACGAAGCCGCCCTTGGCGCCGACCGGCACGATGACGGTGTTCTTCACCATCTGCGCCTTGACCAGGCCGAGGATCTCGGTACGGAAGTCCTCCCGCCGGTCCGACCAGCGCAGCCCGCCGCGCGCGACCTTGCCGAAGCGCAGGTGCACGCCCTCGACGCGCGGCGAGTACACCCAGATCTCGTACGCCGGCCGCGGCGCCGGCAGGTCCGGGATGGCCTGCGGGTCGAACTTCATCGAGACGTACGCGTGCGCGTGCCCGCCGAGCGCCTCCTGGAAGAAGTTGGTGCGCAGGGTCGCCTTGATGACGGTCAGGAAGGAGCGCAGGATGCGGTCCTCGTCGAGGCTCGCCACCTGGTCGAGCGCCGCGTCGACCTCTTCGAGGAGGGCGTCGACGATCTCGCGCCCGGCGCGCTGCCGGTCCGGCGACATCCGCGCCTCGAACAGGGAGACGAGCAGTCGGGTGGTGTGAACGTTGTTGCGGAGGGTGTCCTCCATGTAGTCCTGGCTGAAGGTGGAACCGGCCTGCCGCAGGTACTTGGCGTACGCCCGCAGCACCATCGCCTGCCGCCAGTCGATCCCGGCGCTCAGCACCAGCGCGTTGAAGCCGTCGTTCTCGGCCTGCCCGGTCCAGGTGGCGGCGAACGCCTCCTGGAACCGCTCGCGGCCGTTCTCGCCGAGCGAATCCCCGTTGCCGTTCTGCGACTTGGGCATCCGCAGCCCGAAGTCGTAGATCCACGCCGTCGTACGGTCCGAGCAGCGCAGTTCGTACGGCCGCTCGTCGACGACCTCGACGCCGAGGCGGCTGAGGACCGGCAGCACGGCCGAGAGGGAGACCGGGGCGCCCTTGCGGTAGATCTTGAAGCGGCGCTCGTCGGGGGCGGCGCCCACCGGCTCGTAGAGGCTCAGCTCGAAGGTCTGCTCCTCGGTGAGCTGTTCGAGGTGGACCAGGTCGGCGACGGCGGCGCGCGGGGAGTGGTCCGCCTTGTAACCCTCAGGGAAGGCGTTGCCGTAGCGGCGCACCAGTTCGGCCGCGCGCTCCTCGCCGCACTCCGCGTTCAGCGCGTCGCCGAAGCCGTCGGCCCAGGAGCGGGCGGCCTCGACCAGGCGGGCCTCGATGCGGTCCTTGTCGGCGTCGGACAGCTCCGGCAGTTCGGTGCCCTGCGGGACGCGGACCACGAAGTGCAGCCGGGAGAGGATCGACTCGGTGTTCCAGGCGGTGAAGTCGACGCTGATGCCGTCGAGCTCTTCTTTAAGGATGTCGATGATCCGGAGGCGTACGCCCGTGGTGTAGCGGTCGCGCGGGAGGTAGACGAGGGCCGAGTAGTAGCGGCCGTACTCGTCCTGGCGCAGGTACAGGCGCAGCCGTCGGCGTTCCTGGAGGTAGAGCACGGACGTGACGATGGACCGGAGTTCGTCGACCGGGGTCTGGAACAGCTCGTCGCGCGGGTACGTCTCCAGGATCTGCAGCAGGTCGCGCCCGTCATGGCTGTTGGGCGAGAAGCCGGCGCCCTCCAGCACCTCGTCGACCGTGCGCCGGATCACGGGAACCCGGCGGACGGACTCGGTGTAGGCGGCGGACGAGAACAGGCCCAGGAAGCGGCGCTCGCCGACGACCTCGCCGTTCTCGTCGAACTTCTTCACGCCCACGTAGTCGAGATACGACGGACGGTGCACCGTGGAACGGCTGTTGGCCTTGGTCAGCACGAGGAGCTTGTGCTCGCGGGCCTTGGCCCGGGCGTCGGCCGGGAGCCGCTCGAAGGACGGGCTCACCGGGTGGCTGTCCTCGCCGCCGTGCTGCGGGTCGGAGCGCAGGATGCCGAGGCCGGTGCCGGGGACCGCGGCGAGGGAGTCGTCCTCACGGAGCTGATACTCGCGGTAGCCGAGGAAGGTGAAGTGGTCGGCGGCCAGCCAGCGCAGCAGCTGACGGGCCTCCTCGACCTCGCTGGAGGGCAGGTCGGAGGCGGTCGGCTCGGTGGGCAGCTCGTCGGCCATCCGCAGGGCCGAGTCCCGCATCTTCTCCCAGTCCTCGACGGCCTCGCGGACGTCGGACAGGACGCGCAGCAGGTCGGCGGTGATCTGCTTCAGGTCGGCGCGGTCGGTCTCGCGGTCGATCTGGACGTGGATCCAGGACTCGATGTGCGCGTCGTGCGGCAGCTCTCCGGCGGGCGGGGTGGTGAGCACCTCGACGAGCTTGCCGGTGAGGTCGCGGCGGACGACGACCTGCGGGTGGATGACGACGTGGATGCCGCGGCCCTGGCGGGTCAGTTCGTTGGTCACCGAGTCGACGAGGAAGGGCACGTCGTCGGTGACGACCTCGACGACGGTGTGGCTGCACGTCCAGCCGTTCTCCTCGACCGTCGGGGTGTGCACCCGTACGTTCGCCGTGCCCTGGGGTCGGGTCTCGGCCAGCCGGTAGTGGGAGAAGGCGGCACCGAAGACGTCGACCGGGTCGCGGTCCGCGAGGTCCTCCGGGGCGGTGTGCAGGTAGTAGCGCTGGAGGAACGCGAGCACGGTCTCCTGGTCCGGAGTGCTCTCGTCCGTCGTCCCGGTGGGTAGATGCCCCCCGACCGGGCTGTTCTCAGCTACCCGGGCAGCCCTTTCGAGCAACTCGGCCTTTGCTTCGTCCAGCTTGGTCTGCATTGTCCTCTGGCTCCTGTCGCGCGCCGTTGCGTGACGTAGAAAGAAGTACGGTCACTTCCCCTGCGGCTCGACGCCACGGCCCGGGTTCTCCGGTCTGCTCAGACGCTATGCCGCAAGGTGAGATGAGCGGTGGGTTATCAGCCATTTTCGGCACGCCCGCCGGGTGTGACGCTGCTCTCTGTTGCGTCGGTACCCGGGGTGTGCACGGCGTCCTGGGAGCCCTTGGAGCTCCGTCCCGCCCGCGAGGGTCCGTCGCAGGGACCCTGGGACCAGCGACCGCCGCCCGGTCACGGATGTCGTCCGTGGTCGCCGGGCGCGGAGCGGGGGCGACGATGCCCCCGCGAAATATCGCGCTGATCACGCCACAAGGCTATCTCTCCTCACCGGGGGCTCGTCATGAGCCGGTTGTGTACAAAACCGAGGGTGGAACTTTGACGTTATGCACAGGGGCGCAGCACATGAAATCGTCGTATTCACGGGCAGTCGGGACGGTGACGGAGTCCGGGCCGCGAGGGCCCTTGGCAAGAACCCCGGGGCGCGGCACGTTGCCCATGAGTCCACGACGTCATGAGTCCACGAGCCCGTGAGCCCATGACGCCCGGCGGAGACACATGCCACGGCCACCGAGGAGCGCACCGACATGACAGCGAAGATCCTCATCGTCACCGGCGACGCAGCGGAGTCGCTGGAGGTCCTCTACCCCTACCAGCGGCTGCGCGAGGAGGGCTACGAGGTCCACATCGCCGCCCCCGAGCGCAAGAAGCTGCAGTTCGTCGTCCATGACTTCGAACCCGGCTTCGACACGTACACCGAGAAGCCCGGCTACACCTGGCCCGCCGATCTCGCCTTCTCCGAGGTAGATCCCGGCCAGTACGCGGCCCTCGTCATCCCCGGCGGGCGGGCCCCCGAGTACCTCCGCAACGATCCCGAACTCCGCAAGATCCTCAAGTCCTTCTTCGACACGGACAAGCCCGTGGCCCAGATCTGCCACGGCCCCCTGCTCACCGCCGCGATCGACGGCCTGCGCGGCCGGCGCGTCACGGCGTACCCGGCGCTCGAACTCGACATGCAGTCCGCCGGCGCGACCTTCCAGGACGCCGAGACGGTGGTCGACGGCACGCTGGTCTCCGCTCGCGCGTGGCCGGATCACTCCAGCTGGATGCGGGAGTTCCTGACGGTGCTGCGGGCGAAGGCTCCGGTGACGTGACCTCGGCGGTCGGCGTGAGGTGACGTGACGGGGGCGCGGTGTCTCTTACGGCCCGGTATCTCTTGAGGCGCCGTGCCTCTGAGACGCCGTGCCTCTGAGGCACAGAGCCCTTGAGGCACGGTGCTTCAAAAGGCGCGGTCTCTTGAAGCGTCGCCCCCGTCACCCCGGCCGACCGGTCACCCTCACGCCGCCAGCCGCTCCGCCTCCGCGACGGCCTCCGCCAGCGAGTCCACCACCGGTACGCCGACCACTTCGAGACTGGCCCGGCTGTGCGAACCGCCGGTGTAGAGCACGGCCCGCGCGCCCACGTGCAGGGCGGCCACCGCGTCGTCGGCGGCGTCCCCGATCACCACGGTGTGCGCGGGGTCCACGCCGGTCAGCGCCCCGAGGTGCCGCACCATGTGCTCGGCCTTGCTGCCGCCGGAGGGTCCGGTGCGCCCGTCGACCCGTATGAAGTGCGGTTCTATCCCGAACTCCCTTACCAGCGGGACGAGTTCGTCATGGCCGTACATGCTGAGGATCGACTGACTGCGCCCCGCGGTCCGCCACCCCGCGAGCAGGTCCGCCGCGCCCTCGGTGAGCCCGCAGACGACGCGGTGCTCGGCGTAGTACCGGTGGAAGGTCACGTCCATGACCTCCCACTCGGCGTCGGTGGGCAGCCGCCCCAGCAGCCGCTCGTAGAACTTGGGCACCGGCACGCAGTACAGCGCCCGGTACTCCTCCATCGTGATCGGTGTCAGCCCCAGCTCGGCGAACGCCGCGTTCGTCGCCCCGATGATCGCGTCATTGTCGTGGAACAGCGTGCCGTTCCAGTCCCAGACGATGTGCGCGCTTCCTTGCATCCCCATGCCAAAAAAGTACCCGCCGCCACTGACAATCAAGAGAATCGCAGGTCAACGGGCACATACAGCCATCCGACCGGCGCCGAACAGGCTCAGTCGGCCAGCCCGACGAGGTTCGGGATCTCCTGCGTCGCGTACCAGAGCAGCTCGTGGTCCTCGGCCCCGTCCACGACGAACTGCGCGTCGTCGTCCCCGCGGTCGGCCGCCGGAAGCGCGTCGGCGGCGGCGCTCACATCGCCCTCCGCGTCCCCGAGATCCACGTGCACGGCGGCCGCCTTGGCCAGCGCCACGGTTCCGCTGACCCGTACCTCGCCGAGCGCCGCCGGGTCGAGTCCGCGGTCGGGGTCGGCGTGCGCGGTGCCGTCGGGGACGTCGACGGCGACCACGACCCGGCGCCGCGGCGCGTCGGGGTGGACCGCCAGCAGCCGCAGCGAGCCGAGCGCCGCCCGGTTCAGCGCCGCGTACTCCAGCTCCTCGATGTCGTCGGAGAGATACCACTCGCGCAGCGCGGGCGTCACGGCGTACGCGACGAAGGGCCCCGTCCCCAGCTCACCCGTCTTGTACGCCTCGGCGAGACCGGAGAGGGTCAGGGGGACGTAGACGCGCATGGCTGGCCGCTTTCGTAGTTCGGAGAGTGCCCCCGGGAACGCGGTTCCGCGGACGGTGCCACGCCTCCGTGAGGGCCTCCAGGATACGTGCGCGGGGTCCCCCATCGAGTCCCCACCCACACCCCCGGAGGCGTCCACCCCACGCCTGAAATTCACCCGGGACACCCCTGCGCCTTCGGGCTTCGAGGCCCCTCAATCACTCGGATAAGTGAACAATCCGGCCCCTCCGACGCGCGCCGCCCCTTCCTTGCAACCCCCGTCCATGACCCCGTACAAGATCCCCAACCACGAAGTTACTTCCCGGTACATTCCGGGCCGACCAAACGGGGACCCGCATGCACAAGGTCATGACCAGGACCGCCCAGCACACCCCGACCCGCCCCCCGACCCGCCGCGACCCCCGCCGCCCCGGCACGGGGTCGCCTCGCGGACAGGGTGAGGGGGCGTCCCGTACGGCGCCTGCGGCGGAGAGCGCGCCTCCGGTGAGGGACACGGACACCCCGTCTGCGGCTCCCAGCCGGCGCACAGCCCGCACGGCGCCGGGAGACGGCCGCCCGGCAGCCGCACCGGGACGCGGGGCTCGTACGACGGGTGCGGCGGGACGAGGTGCAGTCTCTGCCACTCCCACTCCCACTCCCACACCGACCGCGGCCCGCGGCGCAGCCCCTACGTCCCTCACACCGCCGCCGAGCCACCGCACAACCCCGCCGGCATCAACTCCCGTGGCAGGCCGAGCCGCTCCCCACACCTCGCCGTACGCCGAGCCCCGCACCGTGCCCGCCCAGGCCGCCCGCAGCCGCGTCCCGCAGCCCCGCCCCACCGACCTCTTCGCCGACCGTCTCCTCGCCGTGCTGAGCGGTCAGCGGCCCGTGCACTGGATGCTCCGCCACACCGCAGGCCGCGCCTACGACGAACTGGCCCGCCTCGCGGAACACGGCCCCCTGCGCGCCACCCGCGGTACCCGCCCGGTGGTTCGGGACATCGGCTACTACGTCGCCCGCGAGGGCGCCGTGGAGGCCTTCGCCCGCATCGGCGCCGGTGACCAGGTACGGGCGATGGCCTTCCGCCTGGAACGCGGCGCGGACCTCCGCTGGCGCTGCACGGCGGTGGAACTGGGCGGCCCCCGCGCCCCGCACCCGGACGACGACTGCGGGAGCTGACGACGGACCGGGTACTACGGCGGCGGCTGCGGACCGGGCTGGCGGCTGGCGGCTGGCGGCTGGCGGCTGGCGGCTGGCGGCTGGCGGCTGGCGGCTGGCGGCTGGCGGCTGGCGGCTGGCGGCTGGCGGCTGGCGGCTGGCGGCTGGCGGCTGGCGGCTGGCGGCTGGCGGGCAAGGCAACCACCCGCTGCGCCGGGTCGCCCCACCCCGCGCCTGTCGACGGCCCCCTGTCGCAACCCACCGCGCCCCCGCGCCTGCCCCGCACCCCGCACACACGCGTGCACCCCGCCCGCATCCCCGCCCGCACGCCAAAGGGCCGGGCACCTTCACGATGCCCGGCCCTTCAAGGTCCTCCACCGGAGAGCGGCGGCACCGGCAAGCTCAACCCCTCACTCAAGGGGCCGCCCGCCGCAGCTCACCGCTCGACCCGCGGAGCGACCGTCACTTCTTGCGGCGGCTGCCCCGGCGACCCTGCTTGCGGCGCTCCGCGCGCGTGAGGCCGTCCGCCTCGGAGCGCACCGGCTCGTCGTCGTCGCTGCTGAAGTCGCCCTCGACGATGCCGCCCTCACCGTCCACGGTCGGCGCGGAGAAGTGCAGCCGGTCCGGCCGCTGCGGCGCGTCGAGCCCCTTGGCGCGGATCGCGGGACGGGCGCTCGCCTGCGCGGGCACCGTGTCCTCCTTGTCGAGCGACGGCTTGTCGTCCTCGACGGGGACTTCCTCGACCTGCTGCTCCACCTGGACCTCCAGGTTGAACAGATAGCCGGCGGACTCCTCCTTGATGCCGTCCATCATGGCGGTGAACATGTCGAAGCCCTCGCGCTGGTACTCGACCAGCGGGTCCTTCTGGGCCATCGCGCGCAGGCCGATGCCCTCTTGGAGGTAGTCCATCTCGTAGAGGTGCTCGCGCCACTTGCGGTCCAGGACCGACAGCACGACCCGGCGCTCCAGCTCGCGCATGATCTCGGAGCCGAGCTGTTCCTCGCGCCCCTCGTACTGCTCGTGGATGTCGTCCTTGATGGACTCGGAGATGAACTCGGCGGTCAGACCGGCCCGGTCCCCGGCCGCCTCCTCCAGCTCCTCCACGGTGACCCGCACCGGGTAGAGCTGCTTGAACGCGCCCCACAGCCGGTCGAGGTCCCAGTCCTCCGGGAAGCCCTCGGCGGTCTCCGCGGTGATGTACGCGTCGATCGTGTCGTCCATGAAGTGCACGACCTGGTCCTGAAGGTTCTCGCCCTCCAGGACGCGGCGGCGCTCGCCGTAGATGACCTCGCGCTGGCGGTTGAGGACCTCGTCGTACTTGAGGACGTTCTTGCGGGTCTCGAAGTTCTGCTGCTCGACCTGCGACTGGGCGGACGCGATCGCGCGCGTGACCATCTTGTTCTCGATCGGCACGTCGTCCGGGACGTTCGCCATCGACATCACGCGCTCGACCATCTGGGCCTTGAACAGCCGCATCAGGTCGTCGCCGAGGGAGAGGTAGAAGCGGGACTCGCCCGGGTCGCCCTGTCGGCCGGAGCGACCGCGCAGCTGGTTGTCGATACGGCGCGACTCGTGCCGCTCGGTGCCGAGGACGTAGAGGCCGCCGAGGTCCTTGACCTCTTCGAACTCGTCCTTGACCGCCTGCTCGGCCCTCTCCAGGGCGGCGGGCAGGGCCTGCGCCCACTCCTCGATGTGCTCCTCGGGGTCGAGGCCGCGCTGACGCAGTTCCGCCTCGGCGAGGTCGTCGGGGTTGCCGCCGAGCTTGATGTCCGTACCGCGGCCGGCCATGTTGGTCGCGACGGTCACGGCGCCCTTGCGGCCGGCCTGGGCGATGATCGGCGCCTCACGGTCGTGCTGCTTGGCGTTCAGCACTTCGTGCTGGATGCCGCGCTTGGCGAGCTGCTGCGAGAGGTACTCGGACTTCTCGACCGACGTCGTACCGACGAGGATCGGCTGGCCCTGCTCGTGCTTCTCGGCGATGTCGTCGACGACCGCCTCGAACTTCGCGACCTCGGTGCGGTAGATCAGGTCCGACTGGTCCTTGCGGACCATGGGCCTGTTGGTCGGGATCGGGACGACGCCGAGCTTGTAGATCTGGTGGAACTCCGCGGCCTCGGTCATCGCCGTACCGGTCATGCCCGAGAGGTTGCTGTAGAGGCGGAAGAAGTTCTGAAGGGTGATCGTGGCGAGCGTCTGGTTCTCGTCCTTGATGTCCACCCCTTCCTTCGCCTCGATGGCCTGGTGCATGCCCTCGTTGTAGCGGCGGCCGGCGAGGATACGCCCCGTGTGCTCGTCGACGATCATGACCTCGCCGTCGATGACGACGTAGTCCTTGTCCTTCTTGAAGAGTTCCTTGGCCTTGATGGCGTTGTTCAGGTAGCCCACCAGCGGGGTGTTCACCGACTCGTAGAGGTTGTCGATGCCCAGCCAGTCCTCGACCTTGCTGACACCGCCCTCGTGGATGGCCACCGTGCGCTTCTTCTCGTCGACGTCGTAGTCGCCCGTCTCCTCCAGGCCCTTGAGCGAGTTGCCTGCCTCGCCCTTCTTCAGGCGGGTGACGAGCTTGGCGAAGTCGCCGTACCACTTGGTGGCCTGGTCGGCCGGGCCGGAGATGATCAGCGGCGTACGGGCCTCGTCGATGAGGATGGAGTCGACCTCGTCGACGATCGCGAAGTTGTGGCCGCGCTGCACCAGTTCGTCCTGCGACCACGCCATGTTGTCGCGCAGGTAGTCGAAGCCGAACTCGTTGTTCGTGCCGTACGTGATGTCGCACGCGTACTGCTCGCGGCGCTGGGCCGGGGTCATGTTGGCCAGGATGCAGCCGACCTCAAGGCCCAGGAACTTGTGGATGCGCCCCATCATCTCGGAGTCGCGCTCGGCCAGGTAGTCGTTGACCGTGATGATGTGGACGCCGTCTCCGGAGAGGGCGTTCAGATACGCGGGCAGGGTGCCGACCAGGGTCTTGCCCTCGCCGGTCTTCATCTCGGCGACGTAGCCGAGGTGCAGGGCCGCGCCGCCCATCATCTGCACGTCGTAGTGGCGCTGGCCGAGGACGCGCTTGGCGGCCTCGCGGACGGTGGCGAACGCCTCGGGCAGCAGGTCGTCCAGGGTCTCACCGTCGGCGTAGCGCTGCTTGTACTCCTCGGTGAGGGCCTTCAGCTCGGCGTCGGAGAGGTCCACGAAGTCCTCTTCGATGGACTTGACCTGGTCCGCGATGCGGTGCAGCTTGCGCAGGATCTTGCCTTCGCCTGCACGCATGATCTTCGAGAGGACGGACACGGGGCTTGGTCTCCTTGCCGGTCGGGCCTGGGACGGTCGGTTACCAATGACATGACTGAGCAACGGCCATCGTATGCGAGGACCCCGCCACGCCGGGAGCCTGCCGGGGACGCCGACCGTCCACTCCTTCACATCTGCTTCAAAGGGACAACGGCCGGGGGTCGCCGATGGTGCCGCGTCCCTCCGAGGAATTGCGCGAAATGTGATCACCCACTCACGCAGCGCAAACGTCTGGCGTCCTTGTGTGCCCCCGAGCAGAATCGGCCGATGGAACCCGTCACGCTCACGACCGACCGTCTCGTCCTGCGTTCCGTGGGCCCGCAGGACACCGACGCCGTGTATTCCGCCGCCCAGGACCCCGACATCCAGCGCTGGACGACGATCCCCTCGCCCTACCTCCTGGAGCACGCGCAGAGTTTCACCGAGCAGCTGGTGCCCGAGGGCTGGAAGAACGGTTCGATGTTCACCTTCGGCCTCTTCCTCCCCGAAGGGGAGCTGGTGGGAATGCTCGCCATCACGATGCGCTCGCTCGGCGTCGGCGAGGTCGGTTACTGGGGCACGAAGGAGCACCGCGGCCACGGCTACATGACCGAGGCCGTACTCGCCGCCGCCCACTGGGCCTTCACCGCCATGTCGATCGACCGCCTGGAATGGCGCGCGGAGGTCGGCAACAAGGCCTCACGCGCGGTCGCGGAACGCACCGGCTTCACCATGGAGGGCACGCTGCGCTCCGCGATCAACCACGGAGGCGTACGCCGGGACTGCTGGGGCGGCTCCCTGCTCCCGTCCGACCTGGGCCTGCCGTCGACGGCGCCGTACCTGCCCGCCCAGCCGTAGCGGGACGAATCCCCAGCTCAGCCCGCGTTGTCAGTGCCACCCTCTATCGTGCGGAGACATGACGAGTGCCCCGCGCCCCACGACCGACCTGTCGGCAGACGACGCCCGCCGCATCGCCCTGCGCGCCCAGGGTTTCCTCGGCGCCCCCGACCGCCGCGCGGGCGTGCGCGGCGTGCTCCGCCATCTCGGCGCGGTCCAGCTCGACACCATCTCGGTCCTCGCCCGCTCCCACGAACTCATCCCGTACGCCCGCCTCGGCGCCGTTCCCCGCAAGACGGTCGAGGACGCGTACTGGACCCAGACGCACGCCTTCGAGTACTGGTCGCACGCCGCGTGCATCCTCCCGGTGGAGGAGTGGCCCCACTTCGCGTTCCGCCGCCGCGCCTACCGCAACCGCCCGCACTGGAACCACGACCTCCCCGACGGCACCTACGACCAGGTCATCAAACAGCTCCGCGCCGAAGGCCCGCTCACGTCAACGGAGTTGGGCGGTGCCAAGCGCACCAGCGAGTGGTGGGACTGGTCCGGCGCCAAGGTCGCCGTCGAGCGCGCCCTCATGTACGGCGAGGTGGTCTGCGTGGAGCGCCGCGGCTGGAAGCGGGTCTACGACCTCGCCGAGCGCGCGATCCCCAAGGCACTGCTGCACGACGAGCTGGATGACACGGAGTGCCTCCGTCGCCTGGTCAACCTGGCGGGCGCCTCACTGGGCGTCGGCACGCGCGCGGACATCGCCGACTACCACCGTCTCAAGGGCGAGCAGGTCGACGCTGTGATCGCCGACTCGGGCCTGGTCCCGGTCACCGTAGAGGGCTGGGGCAAGCCCGCCTGGGCCGACCCGGCGGCCCTGGAGACACCCCCGCGCGGCCGCCACCGCACGACACTCCTGTCCCCGTTCGACTCCCTGATCTGGGAGCGAGCCCGCACAGAGCGCATCTTCGGCTTCACCCACCGCCTGGAGGCCTACGTCCCCAAGCCGAAGCGGATCTACGGCTACTTCGCGATGCCGGTGCTCGCAGGGGGCCGGCTGATCGGTCGGGTGGACCCCGCGCGCGAGGGCCGCACCCTGGTGGCCAAGCAGGTCACCCTGGACGGCGTGAAGGCCGTCCCGTCCGTGGCGCAGGCTCTGGTGGAGGCCGCGAGCTGGGTGGACTGCACGGACGTACGCGTGGAGCGGGTCGACGCCCCCGAGCTGCGCGCCCCCCTCGCCAAAGAACTGGTCCGCCTCCTGGCATGAGGGACACCGGGCCCGAGGGTCAGCGGATCTCCAGGATCTTCTCCCGCATCGCGTAGACGACCGCCTCCATCCTGGAGTGCAGCTGCAGCTTCTCCAGGATGTTGCGCACATGGTTCTTCACGGTGTTCTCGGAGATGAACAACTGCTTGGCGATATCGCGGTTGTTCATTCCGGTGGCGACGAGTTTGAGAACCTCCAGCTCACGGTCGGTGAGCCGGGGCGCGGGCACCAGCCGGCGCTCGTCGGTGCGCTGGATCATCGACTTGAACTCGGTGAGCAGTTTCGACGCCATGGAGGGGCTGATCTGCGACTGTCCGTCGGCCACGGCGCGAATGGCGGTGGCCACTTCGTCGGTCGAGATCTCCTTGAGGAGATAACCCGTCGCGCCCGCCTTGATCGCGTCGTAGAGATCGGCCTCTTCGTCGCTGATCGTGAGCATGATGATTTTCGCGCTGGGCGCCACCTCCTTGATGGAGGTGCACGCCTCGATCCCGCCCCGCTTCGGCATCCGTACGTCCATCAGGACGATGTCCGGCAGCAGATCCGCGGCCTTGTCCACGGCCTCGGCGCCGTCACCGGCCTCGCCGACGACCTGGATGTCCTCCTCGGCCGCCAGCACGATCTCCAGGCCTCGGCGGAAGAGGGCGTGGTCGTCCACGACAAGGACTCTGATCGGCTCCTTGCGTGTCGAGCCCGCTTCCGGGCCCACGCCGACGACGCCGCCGTCGGCATCCCCGACATGCATCGGTCCGAAGCTGTCCGCCATCGTTCCTCCCCCTGAAGGCTGTGGCCTGTGGTCCTGTGCCATCGCCAACCCAAGGCAGCGGCCCACCGGTTGGGCCTGTACGGCCATGATTCCATGCCCGGACGACAGTGCGGTCACGGAGCGGGGCGCGAAGTGGTCGCACACCGGTGCCCCTGGGGGCGCACACGCGCTCCAGGGGCACCGGCTCAGCTGTCTGCCGGGTGGGTCAGCCGCCCAGCGTGCCGCCGGCCGCCGGCTGTTGCGCCTGCGTGACCATCGGGTCCGTGCTGAGGTGGATGACGCCGTAGTCGTAGGCGTGACGTCGGTAGACGACGCTCGGTTCCTTGGTCTCGGAGTCGACGAACAGGTAGAAGTCGTGTCCGACCAGTTCCATCTCGTAGAGCGCCTGGTCGAGGGACATCGGAGAGGCGACGTGGGTCTTCTCGCGGACGACGAGGGGGCCTTCGCCCTTGACCTCCAGCGAGCCGATCTTCTTGGTGGGCACACCGTCCGACTGCTCGTCCGGGGCGGCGTGGCCGTTGCCGTTGAGCGTCGCGGCGCCCGGGACGTGGTCGGGGACCTCGGCGGCGGTGAGCCGACGGGCGCCGCGACGCGTGTTGCGCTTGTCGTGCTGCTTGCGCAGCCGGGCGTCCAGCTTCTCCGCTGCGAGGTCGAGTGCCGCGTACGGATCGTTGGCCGATGCCTCCGCCCGGATCACCGGACCGCGGGAGCGGAGCGTGATCTCCACTCGGTCACAGCGGTCGGCCTGTCGGGGGTTCGGCTCCTTGGACACCTCCACGTCGAGGCTGATCACCTTGCCGTCGAGCTTCTGGATCTTCTCCAGCTTCAGCTTCTCGGCCACGTGCTTGCGGAACCGCTCGGGCACCTCGGTCTTGCGGCCCTTGACGACGATGTCCACGCAGAACTCCGTTCCCGGATCGCTCCGCTTCGCTGCGGAGCGTCTCCCTTTCGCACCAGGCTCCGGTCACCCCGGAACCTCGGACTCGGTGACTTCCACCTCCTCCTCCCCCATGGGCAAGATCTCCACCCCATGGCCGCGGGTGATTGCAGAAAACCCGCGGCACGGCATTCGGATAGGAGAGGTGCGGCCCGCGCCTTTCTCTCACAACCGAACATATCTCGCCCGGACGGATGTCGTCACCCTCTACCGCGGCGTACCTCCGTTCAGGTGAATTGCCCCTGTCATTACCTGCAACGACGCAAGTTCGCAGTCAGTTCCGGTTTATTTCGAAGGAATCTGGCGACGCCGCGATCACAGCAGCGCAGATCAGGTCACCGGGGCCGTTCACGCTCACGATTCCCGGTGCACTGAGTGCCATGTCCCTCCCGTTCTCCATTGGTCTGCCGTTTGATCTGTCGGTGTGTTCCTCTCTGCCTTCCCTGGACACACGCGCATACACAGCGGCAGTCGCGCCAACTTCTCCACCACCCGTGATCGCCTCCCGTACGGCACGCGCAGCCTCCGTCAAGGAAGCCCCGGTCGTCATCAGGTCGTCGACGAGCACCACCGGACCGCCCACGAGCAACCGCGCACCACCCGCGACCACCTCCAGCGCACCCGCGAGATTCCCCATCCGTTCCCGCGAGTTGAGCCCCGACTGATCGGCGACCCACCTCCGCTGCCGCAACACGGCCACCACCCGAGCCGGCGTCCCGGTCCGCCGCAACTCCCCCGCCGCCGCGAGCGCGATCCGCCGCGCCGGATCATGCCCCCGCGCCCGCACGGTGCTACGCGCAGAGGGCACGGGGACGAGCAGCACGGGCGCCTGACCGTGGCTCCGGGACGGAACACGACCGGCATCCACGTGCGACCCGACTTGCGGCTGGCGATGCCCTGCCTGAACTTCCCCGCCCTGAGCCTGGCGAAGCCCCGCCTGAACTTCCCCGCCCTGAGCCTGAGGGTGTCTTGCCCGAGCCTGCGCGGCTTCCGCAGCGTGAGCCTGCCGTGTCTGCGGCTGTCGTACCTGACCCTGCCCGCCCTGCACCGGATCTGCCAGATCCCGCCCACTAGGCGCCGTACCAAGCCCTGCACCAAGCCCCGCGCCACACCCCGCAGCCTCCGCGGCCGCCTGCCCCGCCTCTCCCGTGCCAGGCCCGGCCACCCCCGACCTTGCGACCTGCCCACCGCCAGAACCGGGATCTCCCGCACCCCACCCCGACCGTTCTGCCACGCCCCGCGCCCAACCACCCAGGTCGGCCTCCTCCCGCAGCCCCTCCTCCCTCAGCTCCCCAAATGCCGGCGCCAAGCTTCCTCTCAGCCCAGCCACGCCCCCGTCCATCCCCAGCAAGCCCCCGTCCCGCCCGTTCACAGCCCCGTAGCCTCGCCCCCAGTTCTCCCGAAGCCCCACCCGCACAGCCCCCGCCAACGCCGCACCCAGCGCCCCCGCAAGACCCAGCGCACCCCGTTCCTTGTGAGCGAGGATCGCCGCCCGCACCTCATCCGCATAAGGAGCCGCCGCATACGTCGCCGGCAGCCCGACCGGCTCGGGCATCGGTCGTACCCGGCCCGGTACGGCCCCGGTCAGGGCCGCACGGCACTCCGGGCAGAGCACCGTGCGAGGCCTGCCGCAGCCTCCGCACTCGGCCGGCAGCACCAGATCCGTGAGGTCCCGCCACCACCCCCGCATGCCCACCACTGTGCCAACGCCCCGCTCGACCGGCCAGCCCTGTGGACAACGGCCTGTGGACAACTCCGCGCAACCGTCGACAGCCGTCACCCACACGAGTGCAAGGCCACCCCGGAACAGCCACCCAGGAACACGCGAACGGCCGCCTCCACCGAGCCTCAGCCCGACCGGAGACGGCCGCTTTCAGTCCGCCAGTCCGCCACTCCAATGCCGCGACGCGGCAATGCGTCAACGCACCGGTGCGTCACCCCGGATAGACCGGCGCCGACCCCGTCTTGACGACCTTCTGCCACTGCGCCCCGCTGGACAGCCGTACGATCCCGTCCTCCGAGTAGGCCACCAGCGGCAGTTTGTCGTCCTCGGACGCGGCGATCTCCTTCACCCCGGTCAGGGCCGCGGGCGCCGGGCCCTCCGGCGTGGAGCCGTCGACCTGGACGTACCGCATCTGCACCACGCCCTCGTGCTCGCGCCCCACCACCACGAGCCGGCTGTCCCCGGCCCACGACATGGCCGTGATCTCCTCCAGGTCCGGGGTCACGGAACGCAGTTCGAGGACCGAGATCACCGGTGTCTCCCCCACCGCCCCGCTCCGCTGGATCCGCCCGACGAGCAGGGACCGCTTGCCGTTCTTCTCCACGACGAGCGCGATCCGCACCCCGTCGGCGGCCACCCGCACCGACTCGATACGGCCGTCCAGCCCGGGCATCTCCACCGCTATCGGCTGTCCCGCGCCCTTCTGCAACAGGAGCAGCCGGGGCTTCTTCGGGTCCCGGTCGGCCACCCAGAGGTCGCCCTGCGCGTCCCAGCTGGGGGCCGTCAGCCGGTCGTCCTCCGTCTTGCCCTGGCTGGTCAGCACGGGGTCCCCGAGCGAGGCACCGGACACCATCGACCCGACGTAGAGCGACTTCCCGTCGAGGCCGACCCCGGCTCCGGTCTCCTCGTCACGCGACACCGCCACCGACCGCAGCTGTGTCTCGCCCTCGCCCAGCGCGCCCGGCACCGGATCGGCGCGCGTGCCGGCGCTGGACATCCGCACCACGCGGTGCTTGTCGTCGAGGAAGTACAGGTACGTGGGATGGTTCACGGCACCGTGTGCCGCGAGGGTGTCCGCGTCGCCCTCGTTGTAGTCGCACAACTGCGCGCCGTCGGCGGCCTGGAGCTCGACCTTGTCCACCGTGGGCGTCATGGTCCGGAGCGTGAAGAGGATCTGCGTGGCCATCTCGTCGCACCGGGCCAGCCCGACCCGGGATGCCTTCTGGTTCAACGGGACCGTCAGCTTGTTCTGGTCGTCGGGCGTCAGCGAGGTGACGCCCTTCCGCAGCGCCGTCCCGGTGGGGAAGCTCGACCTGACCACGGGCCCGAGCCAACTGGTGGGCCCGTCAAGGAGCGACCGCACCATCTGCGTCATGGGGTCCACCCGCCGCCGTACGAACACGGGGTCGGCGACCGCGATCGGCTGCGAGCTCGTCCCGGCCGTCGTGTTCGACGCGAAGTAGTACTTGTTGACCGACATGTAGTTGCGCTGGAAGTCCGACTCGCCCATGACGACGCCCTGCGGCAGGTCGTCGATGCGCCACTGGCCGCTCTTCGCGTCCTTCGTCAGGTGTACGGCCTTGCTGTACTGCCCGTCCGCCGGCGCGTACGCCTGCTTCGAGTCCACCGTGGCGACCCGCTCGCCGGTCAGGGTGTACGTGAACGTGCCGGTGTCCTCCCGGCCGACCGGGGGACGGACGGCCTCCGTGCTGGGTCCGTCGGCGAGCACCGTGGTGGACGGCTCCGGCTGCCAGTTCCGCGCGGCCTTGGCGGACAGGTACATGCGTGCCGTCTTGTAGTTCGGATCGTCGCTGGTCAGCGCCTCAAGGAAGCCCTGCACGATCTCCCCCTGCGACGCGTCCTCCCGGGGCGGCATCGCGAAAACGCGCACCTGGGTGTCCTGTCGGGGTGTCGACTCGACCCCCCGGAGATCCCCGCTGTCGGGCATCGAGGCACATCCCGCCAGCACTACGACGCCCATCGCGACGTACGCCGCCGCGCGTGCCGGCCTCCGCCGGGCGCCCCCCTTGCGGTCAGCGCCCACGAGATGCCTCTCCCTGCTTGTTCGAGTCCTCCGGTACGGCGGCCGGGTCCGTACTGCCCGCGGCCTCGCTCCGGGCCGGCTCCGCGGGCGACCGGTCCTCCTGCCGCCGGGTCCCGCCGGTCGGCCGGGGCACCACGCGGGCGCCGTTGCCGGGCAGCGCCGTCGGGTCCGCCGTGGCGGTCGTGGCGGCCATCCTGGGGGCGATCGGGGCCCGCGAGGGTATCGGCGGCACATGGTCGCCCATCGGCTGCACCGGGACCGTCGCACGCTTGTCGCCGCCCCCACTCGGCAGCCCGGCGTCGCTGAGTCCGCGGTTACGGCGTGAGTCCTTGGGCTCCAGGGGTATCGGTGAGCCCCGTAGCGGCTCGTCCGCGGTCCGCGGCAGCGTCAGCCGGAACTGCGAACCGCCGCCCGGCTCACCCCACGCCTGCAGCCAGCCGCCGTGCAGCCGCGCGTCCTCCAGGGCGATGGACAGCCCCAGCCCCGTACCGCCGGTGGTACGCGCGCGTGCCGGGTCGGCGCGCCAGAAGCGGCTGAACACCCGGGTCGCCTCACCGGGCTTGAGCCCCACCCCGTAGTCGCGCACCGCGATGGCGACCGCCCCGCCCGCGCTGGCGAGCTTGACTATGACGTCCTTGCCGTCGCCGTGCTCCACCGCGTTGACGACGAGATTGCGCAGCACCCGCTCCACCCGCCGGGCGTCCGCCTCGGCCACCACGGGCTGCTGGTCGCCGACGACGCGTATCTGCGTGCCCTTGCGCTCGGCGAGCGGCTCGGCGCCGCTGAGGACCCGCCGTACGACCTCTCTGAGGTCTATCGGCTCGGCCTCTAGGGCGGCCGCGCCCGCGTCGAAGCGGCTGATCTCCAGCAGGTCCGCGAGCAGCGTCTCGAACCGGTCCAGCTGGTCGGCCAGCAGTTCGGCCGACCGCGCGGTCATCGGATCGAAGTCCACGCGCGCGTCATGGATGACATCGGCCGCCATCCGTACGGTCGTCAGCGGCGTCCGCAGCTCGTGCGACACGTCGGACACGAACCGCCGCTGCATCCGCGACAGGTCCTCCAGCTGCTGGATCTTCAACTGAAGGTTCTGTGCCATCTTGTTGAAGGCCTCGCCGAGCCGCGCGATGTCATCCTCACCGGTGACCTTCATGCGCTCCTGGAGGCGCCCGGCGGACAGCCGCTCGGCGATCCCGGCGGCCATCCGCACCGGCGTGACGACCTGCCGTACGACGAGCCAGGCGATGGCCCCCAGGAGGACGACGACGAAGAGCCCGGCCGTGGCGAGGGTCCCCTTGACCAGGCTGAGCGACTTCTCCTCCTGGGTGAGCGGGAAGAGGTAGTACAGCTGGTAGGGGTCGCCGTTCGGGTCGTTGACCTGCTTGCCCACGACGAGCGCCGGCTGGGACTCCTTGCCGTTGCTGTAGATGATGCGGGTGTAGCTCTGCGCCGCCGTCGTACGGTCGTTGACCCGCGCGCGGAGATCCTCGGGCACGCTGGCGGACGGGTCGACGTACCCGGAGCCGCGCGGGCTGCGTCCGCTGCCGCTGTCCATGCCCGCGGGCAGTGTCACCACGTCGAAGGCGCCCTGGCCGCCGCTGGACAGCGACGACACGAGGTCGCTCATCCACGAGATGACGTTCTGGGAGGAACCGTCGTCGGTCGCGGAACCGTCGGTGGCGGCACCGCTGCCCGCCTCGTCGGCCCGCTGCTTGGCCACGGCGAAGCCGCCCGTGGCCTGGCTCTGCGAGGCCTTCACCTTGGCGTCCAGCAGGCCGTTGCGCACCTGGCCGATGACGACGAAGCCCAGCAGCAGGACGACGCCCAGCGACATCAGCAGGGTCGTGACGACGACCTTGAGCTGGATGTTGCGCCGCCACAGCCGCATGACCGGCAGCAGCGGCCGACGCACCCAGCGCATGAACAGGCGCAGGACCGGGCTGCCCTGGACCCCGCCCTGGAGCAGCACGCCCTCCCACAGGCGTCCCCAGCGGGAACCCGCCGCCGTCCGGCCGACAGGCCGCCCCGCGCGGGCCCCGGACCCCCCGGGCGCCGAAGCGGCACTGTCCCTGGACATGTCAGCTCGGTCCCGCCTTGTAACCGACCCCGCGGACGGTCACCACGATCTCCGGCCGCTCCGGGTCCTTCTCGACCTTGGAACGCAGCCGCTGGACATGCACGTTCACCAGCCGGGTGTCCGCCGCGTGCCGATAGCCCCAGACCTGCTCCAGGAGCACCTCACGCGTGAACACCTGCCACGGCTTACGGGCCAGCGCGACCAGCAGGTCGAACTCCAGCGGCGTCAGCGCGATCGACTGCCCGTCCCGCTTCACGGAGTGACCGGCCACATCGATGACCAGATCGCCTATGGCGAGCTGCTCGGGCGCCGGCTCCTCCGACCTCCGCAGCCGGGCCCGGATCCGGGCGACCAGCTCCTTCGGCTTGAACGGCTTCACGATGTAGTCGTCAGCGCCCGACTCCAGGCCCACCACGACATCGACGGTGTCGCTCTTCGCCGTGAGCATCACGATCGGCACCCCGGACTCCGCCCTGATCAGGCGGCACACCTCGATACCGTCCCGTCCGGGCAGCATCAGGTCCAGGAGCACCAGGTCGGGCTTGCTCTCACGGAAAGCGGCCAGCGCCTTGTCGCCGTCGGCTACGAAAGACGGCTCAAAACCTTCACCACGCAACACAATGCCGAGCATCTCGGCCAGTGCGGTGTCGTCATCGACGACAAGGACTCGTCCCTTCATAAACGACATCATCCCATTAACTAAATCGTTACCTGTCGTGACCTGTCACACAGCTCTGCCAGCGCCCCCGCCGTCACGGGCGAAACAGCGCCTTCTTCGGTGACGATCGCCGTCACCAGCTCGGGAGGCGTCACGTCGAACGCCGGGTTGTAGGCCTGGGTCCCCAGGGGTGCCACCGGAATCCCGCCTCCCGCTCCCGACACCATCACTTGGGGTGACGTGATCTCCGTCACTTCGAAGCCGGGGCGCTGCTCCACCTCGATGGACGCCCCGTCCGGCGTGTCCGGATCCACCGTCGTCACCGGCGCCACCACGATGAACGGCACATGGTGGTACCGGGCGAGCACGGCGAGCGGATAGCTCCCCACCTTGTTCGCCACCGAACCGTCGGCGGCGATCCGGTCCGCCCCGATCAGTACCGCGTCCACCTCCCCGGCCGCGAACAAAGAGCCCGCCGCGTTGTCCGTGAGCAAGGTGTACGCCATTCCGTTGCGTGCCGCCTCATACGCCGTCAGGCGAGCACCTTGCAGCAACGGACGCGTTTCGTCCACCCACAGCCGCCTCAGCCGCCCGTCCCGGTGCGCCGCGAGCGCCACCGCGAAGGCCGTGCCCTCGCCGCCCGACACCAGCGCCCCGGTGTTGCAGTGGGTCAGAATCCGGTGCCCGCCGCCGGGCAGCAGCTCGTCCAGCAGGGCCAGCCCGTGCGCGGCCATCCGCGTGCTGGCCTCGGCGTCCTCCCGGTGCAACCGCCGCGCCGCCGCCAGCGCGGCCGCCGCCGCCCGCTCGGTACCGCCTCCCTCGGCGAGCGCGGCCCGGTGCGCTGTCTGGGCCCTGCGCACGCCGAGGGAGAGGTTCACCGCGGTGGGCCGGGCGCCCGCCAGCGCGATCGCGGCCTCGTCCACGTCGAAGCCCCGCGCGGCGGCGAGCGCGACGCCGTAAGCCCCCGCGATGCCGAGCAACGGCGCCCCGCGCACCGCCAGCGAACGGATCGCGTCCACCAGCGCGGACGCGTCCGTGCACACCAGCTCGACCTCCTCGGCCGGCAGTCTCGTCTGGTCAAGGAGGACCAGCACGGGACCCTCGGGGGGCTCGTCCCAGCGGATCGCGGGTATCTCGGTCGGCCGGCCGTCCTCGCCGGATTGCGCGTACTGATCAGCCATGCGGTCAGTCTGCCCCGTATCCGGCGGACAATTGAAGGTGTGCAGCCCATACCGCGGCCGGTCACCGCTCGACCACCCCATGGCACGATGGCTGCCAACCTGCCGCCGCGCCCGCGGACGGGCACCGTGAAGGAGCGACGATGAACGACACTCCGGGCTGGGCCTCGCCCGGATCCGCCCCGCCCGACGGGCCCGAGCCCGGCGCCTCCGGTCCCGCACAGCCCTCGGACCAGCCGGGCGCGGACCCGTCGGGCCCCGGCCCGCAGTGGTCCAAGGAGCAGCCGCCACCCGCCCAGTGGTCCGCGCCCACCGGCGCCCCCGGCCAGGGCCAGGCACCCCCGCCCCCACCGCCGGGCCCGGGCTGGGGCGGCCACCCCGGCGGCCCGGCCGGCCCCGGAGGCCCTGGGGGATACGGCGGCGGCTACGGGGGTTACGGCGGTCCCGGCGGCAACGGCGCTCCCGGCGGCTGGGGAACCGGCTGGGGCGGCCCCCCACCCGCGGCCAAGCCCGGTGTGATCCCGCTCCGCCCGCTCGGCGTGGGCGAGATCCTCGACGGCGCCGTCTCCACCATGCGCACCTACTGGCGCACGGTCCTGGGCATCTCCCTCACCGTCGCCGTCGTCATGCAGACCGCCGTCGTCCTCGTCCAGGGCTTCGCCTTCAACGACCTCGCCAGCACCCAGGCCCTCGACGACCCGAACGCCAGTGCCTCCGAAGTGACCCGCGCCATGAGCGAGGCCTTCCTCAGTACCGGCGTCGTCTACCTGGTCGTCCTCATCGGCACCGTCGTCGCCACCGCCCTGCTCACCTCGGTCACCAGCCGCGCGGTGCTCGGCAAGCCGGTCACCGCCGGAGAGGCCTGGCGCGACGCCCGACCCCAGGTGCTCAAGCTGTTCGGCCTGATCTGCCTGCTGATCCTCATGGCCGTCGTCCTGATCGGCGTCCCCACCGTGCCCGGCATCATCGTGGCCGTCACCGGGTCGCAGGACGGGGGCATCGCGCTCGCCGTCCTCGGTGGTCTCGCCGGCTGCGTCGTCACCCTGTGGCTCGCGATCCGCTTCTCCCTGGCCTCGCCGGCGCTCATGCTGGAGAAGCAGGGCATCGTCAAGTCGATGACTCGCTCCGCGAAGCTGGTGCGCGGCTCCTGGTGGCGGATCTTCGGCATCCAGCTGCTCGCCCAGATCATCGCGAGCATCCTGTCGTCCATCCTCGTCATCCCGTTCGCCTTCATCGCCGGGCTGTTCAGCGGCGACGGCCTCAGCGGCCTCGTCGACGGCACCGGCGGCCTCGGCTGGACGTTCCTCATCATCAGCGGCCTCGGCTCGGTGATCGGCCGCATGATCGCGTTCCCGATCACGGCGGGCGTCACCGTGCTCCTGTACATCGACCAGCGCATCCGCCGCGAGGCCCTCGACCTCGACCTGGCCCGCGCCGCCGGCGTCCAGGACTACGGCACCGCCGCCACCGGCCCCACTCCGGGGAGTTGATGCGGTGAGCCTGGCGGGGGGAGTTCTCACAGGGGTACCCACGGCGCTGCCGCGTGCCGTCGCATCGACCGCGGGGGCACTGCTGCGCGCCCACGGCACCGTCGTACGGTCATCAGCCCTCTCGGGCGACGAGCCGCCGGTGACGATCCCGCGCGACCCCGCGCGGGAGGCGGCCCGGCGTGAACTGTCCAAGCAGATGTACCACGAGAACGACCCCAGCCTGGTGCAGCGGGCCCTGGACGCCATCTGGGACTGGATCGACAAACTGTTCGGCAGTGCGTCGGAGGCGGCACCCGGCGGCACGCTCGGCCTGGTCGTCGTCATCCTGGCCGTCCTCGTCGTCGGCGCCGCCCTGTGGTGGCGCCTCGGCACCCCGCGCCGCCAACCCGGCTCCGCCGCCGCCCTGTTCGAGGACGGCCCCCGCAGCGCCGCCGAACACCGCGCGGCCGCCGAGGCGCACGCCGCCCAGGGACACTGGAACCCCGCCGTGCAGGAACGCATGCGTGCCATCGTCCGCGCCCTGGAGGAGCGGGCCCTGCTCGACGTCCGCCCCGGCCGCACAGCCGACGAAGCCGTCGCGGAGGCCGGCCGCGCACTGCCCTCGCACGCGGCCGAACTGCGCGCCGCCGCGGCCCACTTCGACGACGTGACGTACGGCGGACGCGGCGCGAGCGAGCAGTCGTACCGCCGCATCGCCGAACTCGACCGCGACCTGGAGCGCACCAGGCCCGTCCTCACGAGCAGCGCCCACAGCACGGCCCACCAGACCAGCCAGGGGGCCGCCGAATGACCGCGGAGGCCACGCTTCCCGCCACCTCGGCCTCGCCGACCGCCCGCCAGGTGTGGACCCGCGCGCGCGGCGTCCTCCTCGCGCTCGTGATCCTCCTGGCGGCCGCCGTGGCGATCGCCGCGATCCGCTCCGACGAACGGCACGGCGACCTCGACCCGCGCTCCGCCGACCCCTACGGCAGCCGCGCCGTCGCCGAACTCCTCGGCGACCGGGGTGTGTCCACGCGCGTGGTCACCACCCTGGCCCAGGCCCGCGCCGCGGCCGGCCCGGACACCACCCTCCTGGTCGCCGTCCCCGACCTGCTGACCAAGCGTCAACAGTCCGGCCTGCACTCGGCGTTCGCGAACTCCGGCAGCCGTACGGTCCTCGTCGCCCCCGGTCCCGCGTCCCTGCCCCGGCTCGCCCCCGAGGTCACCGCGGACGCCGGAACCAGTTTCGACACAGTGCTGTCCCCCGACTGCTCCCTGCCCGCCGCCCAGCGCGCGGGTGACGCGGAAACCGGTGACTACAGGTACACGACCACGGCCGCCGGCGCCGACGAGTGCTACCCCGACGACGGCCGACCGACCCTGCTCCGGCTGCCGGACGCGTCCGGGGGCGGCGACACCGTCGTCATCGGCTCGCCCGACATCCTCTTCAACAAGCGTCTCGACAAGCAGGGCAACGCCTCGCTCGCCCTCCAACTCCTCGGCTCGCGCCCCCATCTGGTCTGGTACCTCCCCTCACTGTCCGACACCACGGCCACCGACTCCGGCAGCCAGAGCTTCTTCGACCTGCTCCCCTCGGGCTGGCTCTGGGGCACCCTGCAACTGTTCATCGCAGCAGGAGTGGCCGCCCTGTGGCGGGCACGCCGACTCGGCCCCCTGGTGCCCGAAAAACTCCCCGTGGCGATCCGCGCCTCCGAAACCGTCGAAGGCCGCGCCCGCCTCTACCGCAAGGCCAACGCCCGCGACCGCGCGGCCAACGCCCTGCGCTCCACCACCCGCACCCGCCTCGCCCCCCTCGTAGGCGTCCCCGTCTCCCAGGCGCACGCGCCCGAAGCCCTGCTCCCCGCGCTCTCCGCCCACCTCCACGGCGACGGACAGACCCTGCACGTCCTCCTCTTCGGGCCGCCGCCCAGCGACGACGCGGCCCTCATCGCACTTGCCGACCAACTCGACGCCCTCGAAAGAGAGGTACGCCGTTCATGATGGACCCGACCACTGACAACGCCGGGACCACGGGGAATCCGGACACCGCCCGGGCCTCCCTCGAATCCCTGCGAGCCGAGATCGCCAAAGCCGTGGTCGGCCAGGACCCCGCCGTGACCGGTCTCGTCGTCGCCCTCCTCTGCCGCGGACACGTTCTCCTAGAAGGAGTCCCTGGAGTGGCCAAAACGTTGCTCGTCCGCGCCCTCGCATCCGCGCTCGAACTCGACACCAAGCGCATCCAGTTCACCCCGGACCTGATGCCGAGCGACGTCACCGGCTCCCTCGTCTACGACACACGCTCCGCCGAGTTCCGCTTCCAGCCCGGCCCGGTCTTCACCAACCTGCTCCTCGCGGACGAGATCAACCGCACCCCTCCGAAGACCCAGTCGTCCCTCCTGGAGGCCATGGAGGAACGCCAGGTCACGGTCGACGGCACCCCGCGCCCGCTCCCCGACCCGTTCCTGGTCGCCGCGACGCAGAACCCCGTCGAGTACGAGGGCACGTACCCCCTCCCCGAGGCCCAACTCGACCGCTTCCTCCTCAAACTGACGATCCCTCTCCCCTCCCGCCAGGACGAGATCGACGTCCTCACCCGCCACTCCGAAGGCTTCAACCCGCGCGACCTGCACGCCGCCGGCCTGCGTCCCGTCGCCGGCCCGGCCGACCTCGAAGCAGCCCGCGCGGCCGTCGCCAAGACGACGATCTCCCCCGAAATCACCGCCTACGTAGTCGACATCTGCCGCGCCACCCGCGAATCGCCGTCCCTCACCCTCGGCGTGTCCCCGCGCGGCGCCACCGCCCTCCTGGCCACCTCGCGCGCGTGGGCGTGGCTCACGGGCCGCGACTACGTCATCCCCGACGACGTGAAGGCCCTGGCACTCCCCACCCTCCGCCACCGCGTACAACTGCGCCCCGAGGCCGAGATGGAGGGCGTGACGGCGGACTCCGTCATCAACGCGATCCTCGCCCACGTCCCGGTCCCCCGCTGATGGCCCTCACCGGACGCGCCGCCCTCCTCGCAGCCCTGGGCTCCCTCCCCGTAGGCATCTGGGAACCCAGCTGGACGGGCATCCTCGCCGTCAACGCCCCCCTGGCGGTGGCCTGCGCCTGCGACTTCGCCCTGGCCGCCCCGGTACGCCGCCTGAGCCTGACCCGCTCGGGCGACACCTCCGTACGCCTGGGCGAAACCGCCGACGTCACCCTGACGGTCACCAACCCGTCCCGCCGCCCGCTCCGCGCCCGCATCCGCGACGCCTGGCCCCCCAGCAGCTGGCTTCCCGGCACTGAATTCGCCGCATCCCGCCACCGCCTGACGGTCCCACCCGGCGAACGCCGCCGCCTCACCACCCGCCTACGCCCCACCCGCCGCGGCGACCGCCACGCAGACCGAGTGACGATCCGTTCCTACGGCCCCCTCGGCCTTCTCACCCGCCAGGGCACCCACGCGGTCCCCTGGGCGGTCCGCGTCCTGCCCCCGTTCACCAGCCGCAAGCACCTCCCGTCGAAACTCGCCCGCCTACGCGAACTCGACGGACGCACCAGCGTCCTGACCCGCGGCGAAGGCACGGAATTCGACAGCCTGCGTGAATACGTCCCCGGCGACGACACCCGCTCCATCGACTGGCGCGCCACCGCCCGCCAGACCACGGTCGCGGTACGCACCTGGCGCCCCGAACGCGACCGCCACATCCTCCTCGTCCTCGACACCGGCCGAACCTCAGCCGGCCGTGTCGGCGACACCCCCCGCCTCGACGCCTCCATGGACGCCGCCCTGCTCCTCGCAGCCCTCGCATCCCGCGCCGGCGACCGCGTGGACCTCCTCGCCTACGACCGCCGAGTCCGCGCCCTCGTCCAGGGCCGCACGGCACGCGACGTACTCCCGTCACTGGTCAACGCGATGGCGACCCTCGAACCGGAACTCGTCGAAACAGACGCCCGAGCCCTGGCAGCCACCGCGATCCGCACGGCACCCCGCCGCTCTCTGATCGTCCTGCTGACCAGCCTCGACACGGCCCCGGTCGAAGAGGGCCTGCTCCCCGTCCTCACCCAACTAACCCAGCGCCATACGGTTCTGGTGGCATCCGTGGCAGACCCCCACATCGCCCACATGGCCACGGCCCGCGGAAACACGGAGGCGGTCTACGAGGCGGCAGCCGCGGCACGCGCCCAGACCGAGCGCGACCGCACCGCGGAAAAACTCCGCCGGGCCGGCGTGACGATCGTCGACGCGACACCGGACGATCTCGCACCTGCATTGGCGGACGCATATCTGGCTCTCAAGAGCGCGGGCCGTCTGTAATACGGCGGGGGCCTGCTTGAAAAAGCAGAGCCCTTGACAGAATTCAGGGCCCCTTAAACGCAGAAAACCCCCGTACCGGATTAACGGTACGGGGGTTTTCGCAATATTTGTTCGGCGGCGTCCTACTCTCCCACAGGGTCCCCCCTGCAGTACCATCGGCGCTGTAAGGCTTAGCTTCCGGGTTCGGAATGTAACCGGGCGTTTCCCTCACGCTATGACCACCGAAACACTATGAAACAGACAACCGCACCATCACCGTGACCATGGCAATGGGGTTGTTCGTGGTTTCAGAACCAACACAGTGGACGCGAGCAACTGAGGACAAGCCCTCGGCCTATTAGTACCGGTCACCTCCAGCGGTTACCCGCCTTCCAGATCCGGCCTATCAACCCAGTCGTCTACTGGGAGCCTTAACCCCTCAAGGGGGTGGGAACACTCATCTCGAAGCAGGCTTCCCGCTTAGATGCTTTCAGCGGTTATCCCTCCCGAACGTAGCCAACCAGCCATGCCCTTGGCAGAACAACTGGCACACCAGAGGTTCGTCCGTCCCGGTCCTCTCGTACTAGGGACAGCCCTTCTCAATGTTCCTGCGCGCGCAGCGGATAGGGACCGAACTGTCTCACGACGTTCTAAACCCAGCTCGCGTACCGCTTTAATGGGCGAACAGCCCAACCCTTGGGACCGACTCCAGCCCCAGGATGCGACGAGCCGACATCGAGGTGCCAAACCATCCCGTCGATATGGACTCTTGGGGAAGATCAGCCTGTTATCCCCGGGGTACCTTTTATCCGTTGAGCGACGGCGCTTCCACAAGCCACCGCCGGATCACTAGTCCCGACTTTCGTCCCTGCTCGACCCGTCGGTCTCACAGTCAAGCTCCCTTGTGCACTTACACTCAACACCTGATTGCCAACCAGGCTGAGGGAACCTTTGGGCGCCTCCGTTACTCTTTAGGAGGCAACCGCCCCAGTTAAACTACCCATCAGACACTGTCCCTGATCCGGATCACGGACCCAGGTTAGACATCCAGCACGACCAGACTGGTATTTCAACGACGACTCCCCCTGAACTGGCGTCCAGAGTTCACAGTCTCCCAGCTATCCTACACAAGCCGAACCGAACACCAATATCAAACTGTAGTAAAGGTCCCGGGGTCTTTCCGTCCTGCTGCGCGAAACGAGCATCTTTACTCGTAGTGCAATTTCACCGGGCCTATGGTTGAGACAGTCGAGAAGTCGTTACGCCATTCGTGCAGGTCGGAACTTACCCGACAAGGAATTTCGCTACCTTAGGATGGTTATAGTTACCACCGCCGTTTACTGGCGCTTAAGTTCTCAGCTTCGCACACCCGAAAGTGCACTAACCGGTCCCCTTAACGTTCCAGCACCGGGCAGGCGTCAGTCCGTATACATCGCCTTACGGCTTCGCACGGACCTGTGTTTTTAGTAAACAGTCGCTTCTCGCTGGTCTCTGCGGCCACCCCCAGCTCAAGGAGTAAATCCTCTCACCAGTGATGGCCCCCCTTCTCCCGAAGTTACGGGGGCATTTTGCCGAGTTCCTTAACCATAGTTCACCCGAACGCCTCGGTATTCTCTACCTGACCACCTGAGTCGGTTTAGGGTACGGGCCGCCATGAAACTCGCTAGAGGCTTTTCTCGACAGCATAGGATCATCCACTTCACCACAATCGGCTCGGCATCAGGTCTCAGACTATGTGTGATCCGGATTTGCCTAGACCACGTCCTACACCCTTACCCCGGGACAACCACCGCCCGGGATGGACTACCTTCCTGCGTCACCCCATCACTCACCTACTAACCGCTTGGGCCGGCGGCTCCACCACTTTCCATTCCCCGAAGGGTCCGGAACGGCTTCACGGCCTTAGCATCACGATGCTCGATGTTTGACGCTTCACAGCGGGTACCGGAATATCAACCGGTTATCCATCGACTACGCCTGTCGGCCTCGCCTTAGGTCCCGACTTACCCTGGGCAGATCAGCTTGACCCAGGAACCCTTAGTCAATCGGCGCACACGTTTCTCACGTGTGTATCGCTACTCATGCCTGCATTCTCACTCGTGAACCGTCCACCACTAGCTTCCGCTGCGGCTTCACCCGGCACACGACGCTCCCCTACCCATCCATACAGGCGTTGGCCCTATTGTATGAATGACACGACTTCGGCGGTACGCTTGAGCCCCGCTACATTGTCGGCGCGGAATCACTAGACCAGTGAGCTATTACGCACTCTTTCAAGGGTGGCTGCTTCTAAGCCAACCTCCTGGTTGTCTCTGCGACTCCACATCCTTTCCCACTTAGCGTACGCTTAGGGGCCTTAGTCGATGCTCTGGGCTGTTTCCCTCTCGACCATGGAGCTTATCCCCCACAGTCTCACTGCCGTGCTCTCACTTACCGGCATTCGGAGTTTGGCTAAGGTCAGTAACCCGGTAGGGCCCATCGCCTATCCAGTGCTCTACCTCCGGCAAGAAACACACGACGCTGCACCTAAATGCATTTCGGGGAGAACCAGCTATCACGGAGTTTGATTGGCCTTTCACCCCTAACCACAGGTCATCCCCCAGGTTTTCAACCCTGGTGGGTTCGGTCCTCCACGAAGTCTTACCTCCGCTTCAACCTGCCCATGGCTAGATCACTCCGCTTCGGGTCTTGAGCGCGCTACTATATCGCCCTATTCGGACTCGCTTTCGCTACGGCTTCCCCACACGGGTTAACCTCGCAACACACCGCAAACTCGCAGGCTCATTCTTCAAAAGGCACGCAGTCACGACTGTATGTGCAAGCACATACAGCGACGCTCCCACGGCTTGTAGGCACACGGTTTCAGGTACTATTTCACTCCGCTCCCGCGGTACTTTTCACCATTCCCTCACGGTACTATCCGCTATCGGTCACCAGGGAATATTTAGGCTTAGCGGGTGGTCCCGCCAGATTCACACGGGATTTCTCGGGCCCCGTGCTACTTGGGTGTCTCTCAAACGAGCCGTTGATGTTTCGACTACGGGGGTCTTACCCTCTACGCCGGACCTTTCGCATGTCCTTCGCCTACATCAACGGTTTCTGACTCGTCTCACAGCCGGCAGACTGTGAAAGAGAGATCCCACAACCCCGTACACGCAACCCCTGCCGGGTCTCACACGTATACGGTTTGGCCTCATCCGGTTTCGCTCGCCACTACTCCCGGAATCACGGTTGTTTTCTCTTCCTGCGGGTACTGAGATGTTTCACTTCCCCGCGTTCCCTCCACTTGCCCTATGTGTTCAGGCAAGGGTGACAGCCCATGACGACTGCCGGGTTTCCCCATTCGGAAACCCCCGGATCAAAGCCTGGTTGACGACTCCCCGGGGACTATCGTGGCCTCCCACGTCCTTCATCGGTTCCTGGTGCCAAGGCATCCACCGTGCGCCCTTAAAAACTTGGCCACAGATGCTCGCGTCCACTGTGCAGTTCTCAAACAACGACCAACCACCCGTCACACACCGCTTACACGATGCTTTACCGGGGTCGGCACTGAAGGCAGCTTGTTACAGCCGTGCCCTCAGACACCCAACAGCGTGCCCGGTATCCCCGTCACTCATGGTCAGCTTTCCACGCCCCGAAGAGCAGTACTTGCAGCCCGAGATGAGCGGCGACACCGAATAATCAACGTTCCACCCTTGAGCAACCACCGCAGAACATTTGCCTGCGTAATGGCCCTGGACCACCAAGCAAGCTTGGCGGCCTAGATGCTCCTTAGAAAGGAGGTGATCCAGCCGCACCTTCCGGTACGGCTACCTTGTTACGACTTCGTCCCAATCGCCAGTCCCACCTTCGACAGCTCCCTCCCCACAAGGGGGTTGGGCCACCGGCTTCGGGTGTTACCGACTTTCGTGACGTGACGGGCGGTGTGTACAAGGCCCGGGAACGTATTCACCGCAGCAATGCTGATCTGCGATTACTAGCAACTCCGACTTCATGGGGTCGAGTTGCAGACCCCAATCCGAACTGAGACCGGCTTTTTGAGATTCGCTCCACCTCACGGTATCGCAGCTCATTGTACCGGCCATTGTAGCACGTGTGCAGCCCAAGACATAAGGGGCATGATGACTTGACGTCGTCCCCACCTTCCTCCGAGTTGACCCCGGCGGTCTCCTGTGAGTCCCCGTCACCCCGAAGGGCACGCTGGCAACACAGGACAAGGGTTGCGCTCGTTGCGGGACTTAACCCAACATCTCACGACACGAGCTGACGACAGCCATGCACCACCTGTACACCGACCACAAGGGGGGCACTATCTCTAATGCTTTCCGGTGTATGTCAAGCCTTGGTAAGGTTCTTCGCGTTGCGTCGAATTAAGCCACATGCTCCGCTGCTTGTGCGGGCCCCCGTCAATTCCTTTGAGTTTTAGCCTTGCGGCCGTACTCCCCAGGCGGGGAACTTAATGCGTTAGCTGCGGCACCGACGACGTGGAATGTCGCCAACACCTAGTTCCCACCGTTTACGGCGTGGACTACCAGGGTATCTAATCCTGTTCGCTCCCCACGCTTTCGCTCCTCAGCGTCAGTAATGGCCCAGAGATCCGCCTTCGCCACCGGTGTTCCTCCTGATATCTGCGCATTTCACCGCTACACCAGGAATTCCGATCTCCCCTACCACACTCTAGCTAGCCCGTATCGAATGCAGACCCGGGGTTAAGCCCCGGGCTTTCACACCCGACGTGACAAGCCGCCTACGAGCTCTTTACGCCCAATAATTCCGGACAACGCTTGCGCCCTACGTATTACCGCGGCTGCTGGCACGTAGTTAGCCGGCGCTTCTTCTGCAGGTACCGTCACTTGCGCTTCTTCCCTGCTGAAAGAGGTTTACAACCCGAAGGCCGTCATCCCTCACGCGGCGTCGCTGCATCAGGCTTTCGCCCATTGTGCAATATTCCCCACTGCTGCCTCCCGTAGGAGTCTGGGCCGTGTCTCAGTCCCAGTGTGGCCGGTCGCCCTCTCAGGCCGGCTACCCGTCGTCGCCTTGGTGAGCCATTACCTCACCAACAAGCTGATAGGCCGCGGGCTCATCCTGCACCGCCGGAGCTTTTAACCCCCACACATGAGTGCGGGGGTATTATCCGGTATTAGACCCCGTTTCCAGGGCTTGTCCCAGAGTGCAGGGCAGATTGCCCACGTGTTACTCACCCGTTCGCCACTAATCCCCACCGAAGTGGTTCATCGTTCGACTTGCATGTGTTAAGCACGCCGCCAGCGTTCGTCCTGAGCCAGGATCAAACTCTCCGTGAATGTTTTCCCGTAATCGGGAATGACACACACGAGAGCGGAACAGTCAGGCGGAATAAGCCCGACCGTTCACAGCGTCCTCGCTGTATGTTTTCTTCAAAGGAACCTCGCCCCAACCATCGTGATGATGAGCTGGAGACGGGGTATCAACATATCTGGCGTTGATTTTTGGCACGCTGTTGAGTTCTCAAGGAACGGACGCTTCCTTTGTACTCACCCTCTCGGGCTTTCCTCCGGGCTTTTCCCTTCGGTCTTGCGTTTCCGACTCTATCAGACCGTTTCCGGTCCCGATTTCCTCGGTGCTTTCCAGGTTTCCGCTTCCGCGTTTCCCTTTCCGACGGTTCCGACTTTATCAGAAGTTCCGGGCCGGACTGACCGGCCGCTCTTTTCCGATTCATCGGGAGTGCGGCTTCCTTGGAATCGACGTTTCCATCGACATTTCCAGAAGCAGACAGACACTCACTGTCGCCGACCGGATCAGATCCAGTTCTAGGCAACTGTTCGAATCTACCTCCCCGACCGGTCCGTGTCAACGGCTCCTGTGGGGCGAAGAGGAGACTAGCAGCTCAGCAGGAGTGCCCGCACATCAGGCAGCGGTGGGGACGGAGGAGCTGCGTTCGGCCGCCTCGACGTCGCCCGTCTCACCGGCACGTACGGCACGACCACCCAGGACGTAGACGTACATCAGGAAGGCCCCTTCGGCGACGATGCCGATGCCGATGCGGGCCCAGGTGGGAAGTCCTGACGGGGTGACGAAGCCTTCGATAGCGCCGGAGACGAACAGGACCAGAGCCAGTCCGATGGCCATGCCCACGGCGGCTCGGCCTTCTTCGGCCAGGGCTGTGCGGCGCGATCGTGGGCCGGGGTCGATGAGGGTCCAACCGAGGCGCATTCCCGTGCCGGCGGCGACGAAGACCGCCGTGAGTTCTAGCAGGCCGTGCGGGAGGACCAGCCCGAGGAAGGTGTCGAGCCGGCCTGCCGACGACATCAGGCCGATGCCTACACCGAGGTTGAGCATGTTCTCGAAGAGGATCCAGAGGACCGGCAGGCCCAGGAACACGCCCAGGACCAGGCACATCGCGGCGGCCTTGGCGTTGTTCGTCCAGACCTGTGCCGCGAAGGCGGCCGCAGGGTGGCTGGAGTAATAGGTCTCGTACTCGCCACCGGGACGGGTGAGGTCGCGCAGTTGGCTCGGGGCCGCGATGGAGGACTGTACTTCCGGGTGGGTGCCTATCCACCACCCCAGGAGGATCGCGACCACGGTCGACAGCAGCGCGGTGGGGACCCACCAGTGGCGTGCTCGGTACACCGCGGCCGGAAAACTGTGCCCCAGGAAGCGTGTGACATCACGCCAGGAGGCGCGACGGGTTCCCGTCACCGCACTACGCGCGCGTGCCACGAGTTGGCTGAGCCGACCGGTGAGCTGGGGGTCCGGAGCGCTGGACTGGATCAGCGAGAGATGGGTGGCCGTGCGCTGGTACAGAGCGACGAGTTCGTCGGCCTCGGCGCCATTGAGGCGACGCTGGCGGCGGAGCAGCGCGTCGAGGCGGTCCCACTCGGCTCGGTGGGCCGAGACGAAGACGTCGAGGTCCATCTGGTTGCCTGCTCCTCGGCTGCTCGTCGACTGCTGGTCCGGGATCAGCTTGTCGTACTGGGGCGCGATGTGCCCTCAGCTTGGCAGACTGGCTGTTCCAGGGGCAGGGCAGGGGAAGGGCGGCAGGCGTGAGTGAGCTGGTGACGGGCGAGGCGGTGGCGCTGGAGTTGCGCCCCGCGAGGCTGCCCAGCAGGGCGCTGGCGGTGTTGCTCGATCTGATCGTGGCCATCGCCGCTTACACCGGCGTGACCGTGGCGCTGGTGTTTTCCACCGCTTCTTTGGACGACGCGGCGCAGGTCGCGATGTCGATCGCGGCCTTTGTGCTGGTGCTGGTCGGCGGTCCCATAGCGGTGGAGACGCTGAGCCATGGGCGTTCGCTCGGGAAGCTGGCGTTCGGGCTGCGCGTGGTGCGGGACGACGGCGGGCCGATCCGGTTCCGGCACGCGCTCGTGCGGGGTGCGATCGGTGTGATCGAGATCCTGATGACCTTCGGGGTAGTCGCCTGTATCGCCTCGCTCGTCTCGGCGCGCGGTCGGCGGCTCGGGGACGTGTTCGCGGGCACTCTGGTCGTACGGGAAAGGGTGTCCGCCGGTCAGACGGCCTTTGTGCCGCCTCCGCCGCCGTGGCTGACGGGACGTTTCGCCGAGCTTGATCTGTCCGCCGTTCCGGACGGGTTGTGGCTGGCCATCCGGCAGTACCTGACGCGGATGCAGCAGCTGGATCCGCAGGTCGGCTGGGCCATGGCCGAGCGGCTCGCCGCGGACCTCGTGGCTCGTACGGGCGCTCCGGCTCCGCACGGTGTTCCGCCGGCCGCGTATCTGGCGGCGGTGGTGCAGGAGCGGCAGGCGCGGGATGTGCGGCGGGCCTTCGGGAACGGCGCGGTCGGGGGCGTACCGGCCGGCGGATTCGGGCCCGCGGCGGGTGTGCCGGGTGCCTTCGGCAACTCGGCGTTCCAACCGGCGCCGGCTCCTCAGCAGCCGTACGGTTCAACTCCCCCGATTTGGCGTGCCCCTGCGGCAGGTGCGGGAGCCGATCAAGTCGCGCCCAGCCCCGAGCCGCCGGCGCCGCAGAACACAGCGCCCGCAGAACCCCGGTCCTCCACCGGATTCGCGCCGCCCGCCTGACTCCCCTCGCCGCCACCCCGCAACGCCGTCGCTCAGTCGAAGACGGACGGCGGCGTCTCCAGTTCCTCCAGCTCGATGCCGGGTGCCGCGAGCACCACGTCGCCGGCGATGTGTACGGCGTGCTGCTCGCCCGTGTCCAGGGCTGTGACCTGGTATTCGTCCACGGTCAGAGGGCCGTTGTCAGTGCCGTGTGTTTCTCTTTTCAGCAAGGCCCAGGACTGGTCCACGGTGCGGGGGGCGAGGACCGGTTCCGTGAGGCTGACCAGGCGGACGCGGGTCGCGGAGGCGGAAGGGGTGAGGCGCAGGAGACGGGTGGTGGCGATGAGGAACGCGGGGGAGGTGCCGGTGAAGGCGTGCGCGCGGACATTGCCTTCGGTGGCATCGGTGCCGGTGGGGTCCGTGCGGACCCAGGTGACGCCGTCGAGAGCGGCGCCGCGCACCTGCCAGCTCGCCGCGTGGAGTTCCAGCCGGATGGGGCGGCCGAGTTCGTCGAGCGTGAGGTCGACGGAACCGCTGTGATCGCCCGAGGGGGTGGTGAGTTGGGAGACATAACGCCAGCCGGACGGGCCGGGGGCGCACTGGAAGTGTTCGTCAGCAAGGGGGGTGTGATCGTGCGGATCGTGGAGCGAATAACGGCCGCGGGGCATCGGGGTCCTGGGTCTTGACGGGCCGGTCCGGCCGACGGAGCCAAAGGGGCAGGCCCCCGGCACGGGGGTGCGGGGGCCTGCCTCGGAGGATCTGCTGCTGAAGACCTGCCGCTGAGAACCGCGTCAGTGCACGGACGCGGTCACAGCGGGCGGGGTCGCCGGATCAGTAGCGGTAGTGGTCCGACTTGTACGGGCCCTCGACCTCGACGCCGATGTACGACGCCTGCTCGGGGCGGAGCGTGGTCAGCTTCACGCCGAGCGCGTCCAGGTGGAGGCGGGCGACCTTCTCGTCGAGGTGCTTGGGCAGCACGTAGACGTCGGTCGGGTACTCCTCGGGCTTGGTGAACAGCTCGATCTGGGCCAGGGTCTGGTCCGCGAAGGAGTTGGACATCACGAACGAGGGGTGGCCGGTGGCGTTGCCCAGGTTCAGCAGGCGGCCCTCGGACAGCACGATGAGGACCTTGCCGTCGGGGAACTTCCAGGTGTGGACCTGCGGCTTGACCTCGTCCTTGACGATGCCCGGGATCTTCGCCAGGCCGGCCATGTCGATCTCGTTGTCGAAGTGACCGATGTTGCCGACGATCGCCTGGTGCTTCATCTTGGCCATGTCCGCGGCCATGATGATGTCCTTGTTGCCGGTCGTGGTGACGAAGATGTCGCCCTTGTCGACGACCTCGTCCAGCGTCGTGACCTGGTAGCCGTCCATCGCCGCCTGCAGTGCGCAGATCGGGTCGATCTCGGTGATGATCACGCGGGCGCCCTGTCCGCGCAGGGACTCCGCGCAGCCCTTGCCCACGTCGCCGTAGCCGAGGACGACCGCGGTCTTGCCGCCGATGAGGACGTCGGTGGCGCGGTTGATGCCGTCGATCAGGGAGTGGCGGCAGCCGTACTTGTTGTCGAACTTCGACTTGGTGACGGCGTCGTTCACGTTGATCGCCGGGAACAGGAGGGTGCCGTCACGGTGCATCTCGTAGAGACGGTGCACGCCGGTCGTGGTCTCCTCGGTCACGCCGCGGATCTCCGAGGCGAGCTGGGTCCACTTCTGCGAACCCTCGGAGATGGTGCGGGTCAGGACCTGGAGGACGACGCGGTGCTCGTCGGACTCGGCGGTGTCGAGGGAGGGGACCTTGCCGTCCTTCTCGTACTCGACGCCCTTGTGGACGAGCATCGTGGCGTCGCCGCCGTCGTCCAGGATCATGTTCGGGCCGCCGGTGGGGGTGTTCGGCCAGGTCAGCGCCTGCTCCGTGCACCACCAGTACTCCTCCAGGGTCTCGCCCTTCCAGGCGAAGACCGGAATGCCCTGGGGGTTCTCGGGCGTACCGTTCGGGCCGACGGCGATGGCGGCGGCCGCGTGGTCCTGGGTGGAGAAGATGTTGCAGGACACCCAGCGGACCTCGGCGCCGAGGGCGACCAGGGTCTCGATGAGGACGGCGGTCTGCACGGTCATGTGCAGCGAGCCCATGATGCGGGCGCCGACCAGCGGCTGGCTGGCGGCGAACTCGCGGCGGATCGACATCAGGCCGGGCATCTCGTGCTCGGCGAGGGTGATCTCCTTGCGGCCGAACTCGGCCAGAGAGAGATCGGCGACCTTGAAGTCCTGTCGGTTGTCGACAGTCGTCATTACGAGGAGCTCCTCGGAGTTGGGGCCTTGTGGATACGGCTGGTCTGCGCGGCAGCGGGCACAGGGGTGCCCGAGGAAGGGCACCGGAATGCCCCCGTACGCGCAGCGCAGTCCGTCGGAGGCCCTCTCTCCCTCGGTCGGTCCGCGTCGGGACCGCCCGACCGCCATCAGCAGCGACGTCTGGCTCCCACCCAAGCTACACCGGCGGACCCGGCCGCCCCCAGCCCACCTCCGGACGGATCCGGCCGAACTCCGGCGGGTGTCCGGTGTCGGACCGGGTTTCCGGGGGAGCCGCAGGAGAGTGCCCGCGAGCAGTGGGCGGAGGGGAGCGCACGACGGCGACCAGGGACTTCCGCGTCTTTGAGTCGGGCGTCGGATGTTGCAGGATGCACGGAGATCAGGAGCCTCTGATCAATCTTGCGGGACGTCCGGGACGGCGTTCCGCGCGACGAAGGTGTTAGGAGAACGACGTGACGAGTACGGCCGGCCCTCCCCCCACGGGCGGCGGCGATGGCGAGCGGCAGCGGTTGAGGCTGCTCGCGGTGACCGCGTGCCCGACCGGCATCGCCCACACGTACATGGCCGCGGAGAAACTCGCGCGGGCCGCCGAGAGCCGCGGCATCGACATGAAGGTGGAGACGCAGGGTTCCATCGGGGCTGAGAATGTCCTGGATGACAACGATGTCAGCACCGCGGACGGCGTCATCATCGCCGCGGACAAGGACGTGGACCTGAGCCGTTTCGTCGGCAAGCGGGTCCTCGTGGTCGGAGTCGCCGAGGGCATCCGGCATCCCGAACGGCTGATCGAGCAGGTGCGGTCCGCGCCCGTGCACACAGCGAGCGGTACAGCCTCGGCGACCGCGGCGCCGACCGGCAGGGAACGGAGCGTCGCGTACAAGGCGCTGATGAACGGCGTCAGTTACATGATCCCGTTCGTCGTGGTCGGCGGGCTGCTGATCGCGATCTCGCTGTCGCTCGGCGGCCACCCGGACCCCTCCGGCGGTCTGGTCATCCCGAAGGACTCCTTCTGGATGGACGTGAACAACATCGGCGTGATCGGTTTCACGCTGATGGTGCCGATCCTGTCCGGTTACATCGCCTACGCGATCGGCGACCGGCCCGCGCTGGTGCCGGGCATGATCGGCGGCTGGATCGCCAACACCGGTTCGCTGTACGACTCGAAGGCGGGCGCCGGGTTCATCGGGGCGATCGTGACCGGGTTCCTCGCCGGCTATCTGGTGCTGTGGATCAAGAAGGTCAAGGTCCCGAAGTTCGTACAGCCGATCATGCCGATCATCGTGATCCCGATCGTGGCGACGACGGCTCTCGGGCTGTTCTTCATCAACGTGATCGGGAAGCCCATCTCCTGGGTGTTCGAACACCTCACCAGCTGGCTCGGCGGGATGACCGGCACCAGCGCGATCCTGCTCGGCACGATCCTGGGGCTGATGATCGCGTTCGACATGGGCGGGCCGGTCAACAAGACGGCGTTCCTGTTCGGCGCGGGGCTCATCGCGACCGGCAACCAGGCCGTCATGGGCATGTGCGCGGCCGCGATCCCGGTGATGCCGCTCGGCCAGGGCCTGGCCACGCTGATACGGCAACGGTTCTACACCGAGCAGGAGCGGGAGACCGGTCTGGCCTCGCTGTTCATGGGCTGCTTCGGCATCTCCGAGGGCGCGATCCCGTTCGCGGCGGCGCGGCCCGCGCAGGTCATCCCCGCCAACATGCTGGGCGGCGCGGTGGCCGGTGCGATCGCCGGGCTCGCAGGGGTGAAGGACGCGGTGCCGCACGGCGGGCCGATCGTCGCGGTGCTGGGCGCGGTGAGCGGCGTACCGATGTTCTTCGTCGCGGTGGCGATCGGTACGGCGGTCACCGCGGTGACGACGGTCGCGCTGGCCGACGTGAGTGAGCGGAAGCGGCACGGGGCGCCCGTCGGGCACGGGGTCAGCGCGGACGAACCCGAGCTTGCGTTGGTCGGGGCCGGGGTCGGAACGCCGGGCGCCGGGGGCGTCGTAGCGGAGCGGGCTTCGCGTGGGGGCACGGCAACGGTCGGGTCGGCCGGGTCAAGTACGGGTGCTGCGGCTGCCGTTGAGACCATGGCCGACGCTGGCTCGGCCGGCATCGACTCAGCGAACTCGGGCTCGGCCAACTCCGGCTCGGCCGACGCTGAAGGCGCCCCCGGTTCCGGCTCCGGCTCCCCCGCCGCGAGCTCCGACCCGGAGATCCGCCCCGGAATTCTCCCCGAGGCTCTCCCTGAAGTTCCCCCCGAAGTCCTCTCCGGCTACCTCACCGAGCAGACCGTGAAGGTGGGGCTCGACGCGGGTGACAAGGAGGGCGTAATCCGGGAGATGGCCGGGCTGTTGGCGCGGACCGGGAAGGTCGTGGACGTCGAGGAGTTGGTGGCGACCGCGTTGCGGCGGGAGGCGCAGGGGACGACCGGGCTCGGGGAGGAGATCGCGATTCCGCATGCCAAGACGGATGCGGTGAGTGCGCCGGTGGTCGGGTTCGCGCGGTCGGCGGAGGGGGTCGAGTGGGGCTCCCTGGACGGCACGAAGGCCCGGCTGGTGTTCATGATCGCCGTGCCGGAGGCGGCCGCCGGTGATGAGCATCTGCGGATTCTGGCGCTGCTGTCGCGGAAGTTGATGGATGCCGGGTTCCGGGAGCGGCTGTCGGCGGCCGAGGACGAGTCGGCGGTGCTCGGTGTGCTGAGCGAGGTCGGCTAGCCGTCCGGTGTGGGCCCACGGCCGTCGCAGGTCGCGGGCCCGCACAGACTGTTCACAGAGACCCGCTACCCTCGCGCCCGCGGAAGTGCCGCATGGGGAGGGAAACGATGTCGGGCAAGGGGCGGGGACTCGGGGTCACGGCTGTCGTCGTGGGCGTGTTGGGGGTGCTGTTGGCGATCGGCGCACTCGTGTACGCGCGGAATTCCTACGGAAGTTCCACCATCAGCAGCCAGAGCATGGCGCCGACGTACATGCCGGGCGACCGGATCGTCTACGAGAAGGTCGGCGGCGGGGTGCACCGCGGTGACGTCGTGCTGTTCTCGGCGCCGGACCGCTACGGGTTCAGCGCGAGTGTGATGCAGCGGGTCGTCGGGGTGGGTGGCGACCGTGTGGTGTGCTGCACGGGTTCGGGCACGGCCGCGCGGATCACCGTGAACGGAAAGCCGCTGGCGGAGCCCTATGTGAAGCAGGGGGATGTCGACGGTGTGCACAAGACGTACGACGTGACGGTCCCGAAGGGGCGGCTGTTCCTGCTCGGTGACAACCGTGCGAACGCGATGGACTCGCGTTTCTTCGCGAGCGACCACGACGGGACGGTGGCCGAGTCCGCCGTCCGGGGCCGGGTGACCGACGACCGTACGGTCGCCTCCGGGATCGGGGCGGTGGTCATCGGCGGGGTCGTGCTCGCGCTGGTCGGTATCGGCCTGGGGATCGCCGCGTTCGTCGTACGGCGGCGGAGGGCGGCGCCGATCGCGCCGTGGCCCGTTCAGCAGAGCCAGTAACTGGAGCAGCAGGGCCCGTCGAGCGTCTCGGCCGGCCCTGCTGCCGTAGCAGCGGAGGGGCTCAGTGCTCGGCGGGGTGCTGGGCCGGGCCTCCCGGAGTCGCCTCGCGGTCCGCGCCCTTCGTTGCTTCGGACTCGCTGTAGATGTCGGGTTCGAGGTAGATCACGCGGGCGATCGGGACGGCTTCGCGGATGCGGGACTCGGCGGCGTTGATCGCGGTGGCGACCTCGGTGGCCGTGTCATCGTGCTGGACGGCGATCTTGGCGGCGACGAGCAGTTCCTCGGGGCCGAGGTGGAGCGTGCGCATGTGGATGATGCCGGTGACGGTGTGGCCGTCGACGATCGCGGTCTCGATCTTCTTGACGTCCTCGGGGCCGGCGGACTCGCCGAGCAGCAGGGACTTGGTCTCGGCGGCCAGGACCAGCGCGATCAGGATGAGCAGGATGCCGATGCAGAGGGTGCCGATGCCGTCCCAGACGCCGTCGCCGGTGAGCAGGGCCATGCCGACGCCGCCGAGGGCGAGGACCAGGCCGATGAGCGCGCCGAAGTCCTCCAGGAGGACGACGGGCAGCTCGGGGGCCTTGGCGCGGCGGATGAACTGCGACCAGGAGTGCGTGCCGCGCAGTTCGTTCGACTCCTTGATGGCCGTACGGAACGAGAAGCCCTCGGCGATGATCGCGAACACCAGGACGCCCACGGGCCAGTACCAGTGCTCCAGTTCGTGCGGGTGCCTGATCTTCTCGTAGCCCTCGTAGACGGCGAACATGCCGCCGACGGAGAAGAGGACGATCGAGACGAGGAAGGCGTAGATGTACCGCTCGCGGCCGTAGCCGAAGGGGTGTTGCGGGGTGGCCTCGCGCTGGGCCTTCTTGCCGCCGATGAGGAGCAGGGCCTGGTTGCCGGAGTCCGCGAGGGAGTGGACGCCCTCGGCGAGCATCGAGGACGAGCCGCTGAAGGCGAACGCCACGAACTTCGATACCGCGATCGCGAGATTGGCGCCGAGCGCCGCCACGATCGCCTTGGTGCCGCCTGACGCGCTCATGTGTTCGCGGTGTCCCTTCGCCTTCGTACGTCTTCGTCTACGTCGGACGTCTGCCCCGGATGGGCCGTCCGACGTCTTTGCCCGTCCTTTGCCGGTGGGCCATTCTTGCAGCCCTGCCCGGCGACGGCTCGTCAGGTATCCACAGGCCCGGTCATACGATCACAGTGGCGCGGAAGACCGTGCCTACGCCGGACACCTCGGCCTTGTCTCCTGCCGGGACGAAGACCGACTGGCCGGGCGTCAGTTCGAATTCGCCCGCCTTCACCACGCCGGCCGTGCAGAGCAGTATCTGCGGGGTGTCGAGGGTGAGGTCGTGGGCGCCGGTGCCCTCCGGGAGGACGTACCGGGACAGCCGGAACTCGTCGATGGGGGTCTCGTAGACCTCCTCGCCGTCGGGGGACGCCTCGGGGCGCAGCACTCCGGGGTCGCTCGCCTCGAAGCGGACGATGCGCAGGAGTTCGGGGACGTCGACGTGCTTGGGGGTGAGGCCGCAGCGCAGGACGTTGTCGGAGTTGGCCATGATCTCGACGCCGAGGCCGTTGAGGTAGGCGTGCGGGATGCCCGCGCCGAGGAACAGGGCCTCGCCGGGCTGGAGTCGGACGTGGTTCAGGAGCATGGCCGCGATGACACCGGGGTCGCCCGGGTAGTGGTGCGCGATGTCGGCGTAGGGCTCGTAGTCGCCGCCCAGACGCGTGCAGGCGGTCGCCGCCGCGGTGACCGTGTGGCGCATCTCCTCGGGGTCGGCGGTGAGGATCGCCGTGAGGACCTCGCGCAGGGCGGCTTCCTCGGGGTGTGCGTGCAGGAGGTCGACGTACGGCTTCAGGGAGTCGACGCCGAGACCCGCGAGCAGGTCGGCGGCGCGCAGCGGGTCGCGGAAGCCGCACAGGCCGTCGAACTCCGTGAGCGCGCAGATCAGTTCGGGCTTGTGGTTGGCGTCCTTGTAGTTGCGGTGCGGGGCGTCCACGGGGATGCCCCGGCGCTCCTCGTCGGCGTAACCCTCCTTCGCCTGCTCCAGGTTGGGGTGCACCTGGAGGGAGAGCGGGGCGCCGGCGGCGAGGATCTTCAGCAGGAAGGGCAGTCGCGGGCCGAACTTCGCGACCGCCTTCTCCCCCAACTCCCGCTCCGGAGCCGCCTCGATGACCTCGACGAGCGTCCCGCGCGCGGTGCGTGAGGGTGCTCCCGGGTGCGCGCCCATCCACATCTCCGCCTGCGGTTCGCCGTTCGGCTCGACGCCGAGCAGCTTGGGGATGGCGGTGGTGGAACCCCAGGCGTAGGGGCGGACGGTGTTGTCGAGGCGGTCCATGTGGCTCTCTACCGGTTCTCTCTGCGTACGACCCGAGGACGACCTGGGTACGACGTGGCTTCGCGCCCCGTACGACGCTGTACGGCGGCTCAGGGCTTCGACGACAGGATCAGGCGCCCGAGGCGAGCGCCAGGTAAACGGCGGCGAAATCCGTCATGGCGATCAGCTCCGCGAGGGTCTCCAACTCGCCGCCCTCTTCGGGCTCCAGCTCGCTGATCGGCGTGTCGTGGCTGAGGGCCAGGTCACGGGCGGTCGGAGCGGCCGTGAGGCCGCCGATCGGACGGTCCCGGAGCAGCACCACGCGTGCGTGCAGCGCGGGCGCTTCATCGACGCGATCCCTGAAGAAGTCGTCGGGGTCGGCACTGGCGGCGAGCGGGCCGGCCAGCAGCGCGTTGTGCTCGGCGAGCGCCTCGGGCAGTTCGGAGACGAGCGCGGGGCGACCGGCCAACTCGGCGAGCGCGGCGGCGAATCGGCGGCCCGCCGGGCCTGCCGACGTGCCCTCCGTCCAGATGACCGGGAGCGATTCGGCGAGTTCGGAGGCCAGGGTCTTCGCGGGATTGCTGTACGTCGCGACGGCGGGCCCGCAGCGCTCGGCGACCTGGTCGAGCCGGTCGGCGACCTTCTCCAGGGCCTCCGGAGGCGCGCTGAGCAGTCCCGTGCGGTCCAGGATCGCGAGGAGCGGGGTGAGCAGCGCCCAGAGGACTCCGGGGGCGGAGGCGGCCAACGGCTCGTCGTGTTCGTACGGTGCCGTCGCCATCGGTACGAAGAGGCCGTGCGCGCCGTCCACCGCCTCGGTGAGAGGGCTGCGGCTCGGTGCTACGGCTACGACGGTGCAGCCGCGGCGGTAGGCCTGCTCGGCGAGGAGGGACAGGCCGGGTTCGGTGCCGTCCGGGGTGGTGATCAGCAGCAGGTCCACGGAGCCCGCCCAGCCCGGGAGTTCCCAGCGCAGGGCGCCGGCCGCGGAGGCCACGCCGGTGGGTGCGAGGCGGGTGACGGGGCTGCTGGCACCCGCGAGTGTGCCGAGCAGGTCGGCGACGCAGATGGCGGCGGCGCCGGGGCCGGCGATCAGGATGGCGCGGGGGCGGCCGTCCGGTTTCAGGTCGTGGACGCCGGCCTCGGCGGCGTGCCGAGCGGCTGTGCGCACCCGTGCACCGGCTTCGGCGGCACCGCGGAGCAGGGCTCGGCGGTCGGCCTCGGCCAGTGCCTCCGGGGTGTCGAGCAGCGATTCGTCGAGCATGGGCGGCGGCCTCCGATCGCGTCGTCGTCGGTTACGCGGGGTGGCGGGCCTCGTCGACGAGCAGTACGGGGATGCCGTCCCGGACGGGGTAGGCCAGACCGCAGTCCGCACCGGTGCAGATCAGCTCGGTGTCCTGCTCCTTGAGGGGGGCGTGGCAGGCCGGGCAGGCCAGGATCTCCAGGAGGCCGGCTTCGAGCGGCATGAGGTGTCCCTCCGAGGGGTGTCTGCGACGCTTGGGCGGATGTGCCTGGTCAGGGTACCGCCGGTTGGTAGGGCTTGCCGGAGTTGGGCTCGGCGTACCTGGGGGCTGCCGCCCCCAGACCCCCGCGTCGGCCTGAACGGCCTCGTCCTCAAACGCCGGACGGGCTGGATGTGGCGGCCGGTGCTGGAGAGGTGGGCCCCCTCCGGGGTGGGTGGGGGTTGGGGACGGCCAACTCGGTCTGTGACGCCAGGCAAGCTGAAAATGCCGACCGGCGCCGCAGAGGTCTCCCCTCCGGGTAGGTGGGGTTTCAGGGCAGCGAACTCGGCCTCAGACGCCGGGCCACCTGGATCTACCGACCGGCACCGAGAAGAGCCCCCAGCCGAAGCGCCCTCAGCCCCTGATGATCCCCAGCACCTCGTCCCGCACCTTCCCCATCGTCGCCTCGTCCCGTGCCTCCGCGTTGAGCCGCAGCAGCGGTTCCGTGTTGGACGGGCGGACGTTGAACCACCAGTCGGCGGAGGAGACGGTGAGGCCGTCGAGTTCGTCGAGGGTGAGGTCGGTCTGGTTCTCGTAGGCGGTGCGGATCGCCGTGAGGCGGGCCTGTTGGTCGTCGACCGTGGAGTTGATCTCGCCGGAGCCCACGTAACGGTCGTACTGGTCCACGAGGGCGGACAGGGGGCCATCCTGGCCGCCGAGTGCGGCGAGGACGTGGAGGGCGGCCAGCATGCCCGTGTCGGCGTTCCAGAAGTCCTTGAAGTAGTAGTGCGCGGAGTGCTCGCCGCCGAAGATCGCGCCGGCCTTCGCCATCTCGGCCTTGATGAAGGAGTGGCCCACGCGTGTGCGTACCGGTGTGCCGCCGTTCTCCTTGACGACCTCGGGGACCGACCAGGAGGTGATCAGGTTGTGGATGATGACGCCCTTGCCGCCGTTCCTCGCCAGCTCGCGGGAGGCCACCAGGGCGGTGATCGCGGACGGTGAGACCGGGTCGCCGTTCTCGTCGACCACGAAGCAGCGGTCGGCGTCGCCGTCGAAGGCGATACCGAGGTCGGCGCCCTCCACGCGTACGCGTGCCTGGAGGTCGACGATGTTGGCCGGGTCGAGCGGGTTGGCCTCGTGGTTCGGGAACGTGCCGTCCAGCTCGAAGTACATCGGGACCAGGGTGAGCGGCAGGCCGGCGAACACCGTCGGGACCGTGTGGCCGCCCATGCCGTTGCCCGCGTCGACGACGACCTTCAGGGGGCGGATGGAGGTCAGGTCGACGAGGCCGCGGAGGTGCGCCGCGTAGTCCTCCAACGTGTCCCGCTGGGTGATCGTTCCCGTCGGTCCGGAGACCTCCGGCGCGCCCGAGTCCAGCCAGGACTCGACGAGTCGGCGGATCTCGGCGAGGCCGGTGTCCTGGCCCACGGGGGCCGCGCCCGCCCGGCACATCTTGATGCCGTTGTACTTCGCCGGGTTGTGCGAGGCCGTGAACATGGCGCCGGGCAGGTCGAACGCGCCCGACGCGTAGTACAGCTGGTCCGTGGAGCACAGGCCGATCTCGGTCACGTCGACGCCGCGGGCCGCCGCCCCGCGCGCGAAGGCTGCGGAGAGACCCGGGGACGAGGGCCGCATGTCGTGCCCGGTCACGATGGCGCTCGCGCCGGTCACTTGGACGAAGGCCGCTCCGAACAGCTCGGCCAACGACTCGTCCCACTGGTCCGGGACGACGCCCCGTACGTCGTACGCCTTCACAAGCTGTGACAGATCAGCAGACACGGCCAACCCTCCAGAAAGTCCTATCGGTCGCCCCAAACTACCCGCCAGGACCGGCATTCGACGTGCGGCAATGGAGCCGTCCACACACCGTTACCTCAGCTCAGGGCGGCATCTACCCGAGCGGCACAGGGTGGTTGGAGGAGCGACCGCGTGAATCGTTGAACGACGGGTTCACTGAACGACCGGATCGTTGAACGAACTCCGGGACGGACCGCGTCAGTTGTCCGGTGAGCGCAGCACCCGAAGGTGACCCCGGCGTGCGACCTCCATCGGGTCCACCGTGCGGGCCCCGCCTCCGCCGCCCGCGCCTGCCGCCCGCTCCTGGGGGCGGGCCGCCTCGCGCACGGCATTGGCGAGCGCTTCCAGGTCGTCGCCGGTCGGGCGGGCCGGGGCGGAGCTGTCGAGGAGGCGGACGACTTCCCAGCCGCGGGGCGCGGTGAGGCGCTCGGAGTGCTCGGCGCACAGGTCGTAGCAGTGGGGTTCGGCGTAGGTGGCGAGGGGGCCGAGGACCGCGGTCGAGTCGGCGTAGACGTACGTCAGCGTCGCGACGGCGGGGCGGCCGCAAGCGGTGCGCGAACAGCGACGTACGGGGCTCACGACGTTGGACGGTACCGCACTCTTGAGCGGGCCGCGACGACTCTCCCCCAGGTCACCCCACCGTGTCGGGCTGTGAAACGCCCCACACACCTCACCGACAACACGCGGCTGACCTGCACGAACACCCTCTCCCGAGATCTCGAACGGGGTCGGATCCGGTCACCACTCGGCACAAACACCGTCAATTGCCTTGAGAGGGACGGTCTTCGAGACCTACGGAATCGAGCCCAACCTTGGCTGGAATGGTCATCCGGCGACATGCCGTGCGGAGCGTCCGACGGCGGGTGGAGTCGGGCGGCCGGACCTGACGGGGACTACGCTTCACCAGTGATGGACACCCCCGTACCGCCCTCCGCCGCCGGCCCCGGGCCCCACCGCCGCGATCGCCACGGCCGGGGCATGCGCGGCCCGATCGCGCCGCCCCAGGTTCCGCTCGCCGCGAGCCGCGCCGACGCGTTCGCGGATCTGGTGCAGGACTCCGTGGAGCGCCTGGAGCGGCGCTGGCCGCAGCTGTCCGACATCGATTTCCTCGTCCTGGAAGTCCCTCGACTGGGTGGTGCGGGCGAGGGCTGGAACGACGAGTCGGTGCCCCTGGGAGGCACGATCGCCGCCCGCGAGGGCCAGCCCGCGCGCGTGGTGATCTACCGGCGCCCCGTCGAGATCCGCACGAAGGGGCGCGACGAACGGGCCGCCCTCGTCCACGAGATCGTCGTGGAGCAGGTCGCCGAACTGCTGGGGCTCACCCCGGAGACGGTCGATCCGCGCTACGGGGAGGACTGAGCCCTCCCCACGCGCGCGTGCCCCCGACTCCTACTTCTTCTGCAACACCGACAGGTCCTCGTCCGTCTGCGGCACCGACACTGTTCCCCGGTCGTCGGGCAGTGTCTGGATGGTGAAGCCCGGTACGCCCTCCTCGGTCGCCGACAGTGTGCGGGCCGCGTACACCGGGCCGCCCGACTGCGGTTCGACCGTCAGCGCGTAGGTGCCCTTCAGGCCTGCGGGGACCGGGAGTTCGACGTCCTCGGTGGTGCCGGCCTTGATCGTGTACGTCTTCGAGACGGGCGTACCGCCGCCGCTGCCCGCGGACGCGGTGACCTTGACCGTCGCGGTGCGGGTGGGCGCGACCAGGGACAGCGTGGAGCCCTTGGCGCTGTTGTCGGCGGACGTCGCGCGCGCGCCGACCTGGCCGGTCGCCGGGATGAACGCCGTCTCCTGCTTGCTGCCCTTGCCCCGTACGACCTTCAGCGCGGCGACGATCGGCACGGACTGGTCGGTCGGTGTCAGCACCAGGGAGCCCGGGTCGCCGCGCGTGACGTCGCCCAGGTCGACGGCGGTCGTCATGCCCGCCTTCACGTGCACGGTCTCGTGCCCGGCCGGCGTGATCATCCCCGTGGGTGACGACAGTCGCACCTTCAGGTCGGCGTCCGAGTCGCCCGGCGTGAAGGCGATCAGCCGCACGGAGGTGGCGTCCTTCGGGATGCCCGGCATCACCAGGCTGCCCGCCGGGTCCGTGGACGCGGCCAGCCAGTCGCCGCCGAGCTTGGAGTCGAGGGCCTGCACGGACGCGCCGACCCGGCCGCTGCGCACGCTCACATGCACGGTCAGGTCGGTCTCCGGGTCGTCGGTGAGCGTGGACAGCAGGATCGGCTCGCTGGCGTGCGGCTCGACCGTGATGCCCTCCCCCACCGTCGACTTGAGGTCGCCGTCCTTGCCGTAGAGCTCGATGTCGACGACGGCGGCGGAGTCGTCCGGGTTGGTGAGGTGCACGTAGTCGGTGCGGCCGGTGGCGGTGCTGGCGCCCGGGAACCAGAACTCGGTGTCCGGGGCGGTGCAGTTGACGCCCTGGAGGCCGCGGCCGTTGCCCGCGGCGACCTCGGTGGTCTCCTGGACGGACCAGCCGGGCGCGTACTTGCCCTCGGCGGTGCCGAGCAGCGCGGGTGCGTCGGCGCCGGAGCTGTCGCCGGTGGCCGGGGTGCCGGGGGCCTTCGGCTCCAGGACGGGCTTGGCGGGCTTCTTCTTGCTGCTCGTGCCGTCGCCCGACTCCTCGGTGGCGGACTGGAGTTCGGCCTTGCCGCCGCTGTCGGTGCCCGTCGTGACGGGCGTGAAGGACGTGTACGAGGTGTCGGCGAGGTCGGAGGTGCTGGGCGCCGGGCAGAGCAGGCTGGTGCGCTCCACGGGCAGCCGGGCGGCCGCCTTGGCGGTGCCGGTGCCGGACGCGGCCGGTGCCTTCATCTCGGCGAACCCGGTGACGGCGGCGAGCGCGACCACGCCGGCGAGGAGGGACAGGGTGGGGCGGTTCACTGCTGGCTCCCGTCGGGGCGCTCGTTGCCGTGCGGTCGTTGCTGCTGGTCCGGGTCGTACGTCGGGTCGTAGGCGGGGTCGTAGTTCGGGTCGTAGCCCTGGTTCTGCCCCTGGTTCTGCCCCTGGTTCGGGTCGTAGCCCGGGTCGTACGTCGGGTCGTACGCCGGTGTCGCGGGCTGGCCGCCGTACGCGTACGGGTCGTACTGGCCGGCCTGACCGGTCTGGTAGGGGTCCGCCTGGTACGACTGGTCGTAAGTACCGGGCGGGTACTGCTCGTTGGCCTGGTACTGCTCGCCGCCGTAGGTGCCGTACTCGGCGCCCGCGTAGCTCGCCGCGTCCCACTCGCCGTAGGACTGCTGCTGCGGGATCGCGACGACGGCCTCCTCCTCCGGAGGAGGCGTGGTGTTCGTCGCGAAGGCGTCGAACTGCCCGGTGTCCGCCGGGTCGTCGGTCTCGTCGGTGGATTCGGCCTCCGCCTGGGCGCGCAGGCGGCGGGCCCTGCGGCCCTCGCCCGCGACCGCCTGGGCCGGGATCAGCTCCTCCTCGGGGAGGTCGTCGTCGATCTCACGGCGGCGGCCCGGGAGGGCGAGCACGACGAGGACGAGGGCGAGTGCGCCCTGGGTCCACAGCCAGGCGGTGTGCCCGATCGGGTCGTCGTAGGTGACGTCCAACCTGCCGCCGGAGGCGGGGAGTTCGAAGCCCTGGGCCCAGCCGTCGACCGTGGTGCGGGTGAGCGGCTTGCCGTCCAGGGTGCCTGTCCAGCCCGCGGCGACGGAGTCGGCGAGGCGCAGGACACGGCCGGTGGCGCCGGACGGGATCGTGGTGTGGATGTCGACGGGTCCGGCGGCGACGGGCTTCGGGGTGCCGGAGCCGGTGACGATCGCCGCGCGGGAGACCTCCTCGTCCACCTGCCACAAGGCGCTGCCGTCGGCCTGGCTGAGCCTGCTGAGGCCGGGGGTGGCGTCCAGGACGCGGCTGACCTCGCGGGGCGCGCCCTTGTGGACGAGGACGTAGCGCACGGCGAAGCCGCCGAGTTCGTCGGCCTGGTCGGCGCCGGAGCCGGCGACGAGGTTGGCGACGACCTTGTCGAGCTTGGTGTTCTCGCCGTCCGCCGCGGCGAACTCGCCGTCTCCCATGCGGGTGCCGGAGCCGCGCACCAGCATGTAGCCGACGTGGGCGGCGGAGTCGCTGTCGAGGACGAGGGTGCGGGCCTGGTCCCGGGTGCCGCTCTCCTCGGCGACGAACGCGGGCACCTGGGTCGGGTCGTGGCGCTCCAGGGGGCCGTCGGCGCCGCGGATCATCCAGCCTGCGGCGACGAGCAGCGGGCCCGCGGCCGAGGCGAAGGCGATCAGGACGGCCACCGGCTGGCGCCAGCCGAAGCTCTGCTCGGCCACACGCGCGCGTGCCCCGTCGGCGCCGAGCGCGGCGGCGGCGAGGAGGGCGAGGCCGTAGACGAGGGTCGCGGGGCCCGCCCAGGTGGAGCTGTTGGACAGGACGGCGAAGACGAGGCCCACCAGGGCGACGCCCCAGGCCGTCCAGATGCCGAACTGACGCTCACTGCGCAGCAGGGCGGCGAGCGCGGCCAGGACGATGCCGATGAGCATCAGGCCGCTGACCGTGCCGGGGCCGCCCGGGCTGGCGCCGAGCAGGTCGAGGGGGGACGCGGACCCGGAGCCGTACTCCAGGCCTGCCTGCTGGAAGAAGCCGAACGGGAGCAGGGTCAGCGACCAGGGCGCCAGCATCAGCAGCGGGGTGCCGTACTGGGCCAGGAAGCGCGGTCCGTAGCCGACGAGGTCGCCGCGGCGCACGGCCAGCAGCGCGACGCCCAGGAGCAGCGTGATGGGCCAGATGATCGGCGTGAAGGCCGTGGTGACCGTCAGGAGCAGGGCGTACGCCCAGGTGGCGCGCCAGCTGCCGCGGGCCCCGGAGGCGTGCGTGAGGCCGCTGGCCGCGATGCCCGCGCGGGCCATCAGCGGGAGCAGCACGGCGAGCACGGCGGTGCCGATGTGGCCGCCCGCGAGGGCGCCGGTGGCGGCGGGCAGGAAGGCGTAGACGACGGCCGCCCACGCGCGCAGCAGGCGCGACTCGACGAGCGGGCGGGACGCGAAGTAGGCGGTGAACCCGGCCAGCGGGACCGACGCGACCAGGAGGACCGTGACCGCGAAGCCGGTCGAGCCGAAGAGCAGCGAGGAGAGCATCGCGACGAACGCGAGGTACGGCGGCGCGGACGGGGTGCCGCCGACGCCCACCGGGTGCCAGGAGTCCAGGAAGCGCGACCACAGCTCGCCGGAGTCGCCCGGGGCGGGCAGCAGCGCGCCGCCCGTGAGCGCGCCGCTGGCGAGCAGGCCGCGGCAGGCGACGAGGGAGACGAGCAGCAGCACCAGGAACAGCACCGGGCCCGGCTTGCGGGCGATGCGCTTCACGCGCGCGAACTGCTCGATCTCCAGGAAGTCCGCGTCGTCGCCGCCGGGTCCGGACTCGACGGCACCGCCGTGCCGGCCGGCTCCGGAGGTGATCTCGGGGTCGGAGGTGTCGACGAAGCTTCCGGCGACCTGTTCGAAGGTGGCCCGCACGGTCGCGCCGGGCGGCGGGAACAGGGGCCGCAGTTCGGCCTTGTCGATCTGGGCGCCGGCGCGCCTGCGCCTGCCGGCGAGGATCCGCTCGGGGCGCAACAGGGTCCCCAGGAGGCCGCGGATCTCGTCGAGGGCCTGTCCGGGGACCTTGCCGACGAGGTTGGCGACGGTCCGCAGCAGTGTGCCGACGACGACCCTGACGAGCACCCAGGGCAGCACTGCCGTACGGCTGTTGACGAGCAGGGTGTAGACCGCGCCGGCCTTGTCGACCTTGTGCGGGGAGGCGACGGTGCGGCCCGCGCAGTCGACGGCGCGGCGCTCGCGGGAGGCCGCCTCGGCGTGCCGGACGACCGCCTCGGGGGCGACCAGGACGCGGTGGCCGGCGGCGGTTGCGCGCCAGCACAGGTCGACGTCGTCGCGCATCAGGGGCAACCGGCGGTCGAAGCCGCCGAGTTCGTCGAAGACGTCGCGCCGGACGAGCATGCCGGCGGTGGACACGGACAGCACGGGCCGTACGTGGTCGTGCTGTCCCTGGTCCTGTTCGCGGCGGTCCAGGCCGGTCCAGCGGCGGCCGGAGTGAGCGATGGTGACGCCGACCTCCAGCAGCTGCCGCCGGTCGTACCAGCCGCGCAGCTTGGGGCCTACGACGGCCACGTCGTCGCGGCCCAGCTCGTACTCCTGGTCCACGACCCGCAGCAGTTGCGCCAGGGCGTCGGGCTCCGGGGCGGAGTCGTCGTGCAGCAGCCACAGCCACTGGACGGGCTCGCCGTACGGGAGTTCGGGCATGTCGTAGGCGTCGTCGCGCCACGTGCGCGTGACGGGGTCCCAGCCGCTGGGGCGCTTCAGGTACAGCAGCTCGTCCGGGGTCAGCAGGGGCGCGATGCGGTTGGCCTCCTCGACGGCCTGGCCGAAGCCGGTGCGCCGGGCGAGGTGGAGCACGCGGTCGGCGCCGAGGGCGTCGGTGACCAGCTGGGCGGAGTCGTCCGCGCTGCCGGTGTCGGCGGCCATGACGCTCTGCACGGGGCGCTCCTGGCCGAGCAGCCCGGCGAGCGCGTCGGGCAGCCAGCGGGCGCCGTCGTGGGAGACGAGCACCGCGGTCACCACGTGACGCGGGAACTCAGGAGTGGCAGCGTCGTGTTGGCCTGCCGTGTGGCTGTGCACGGACATCGAGGTACGGGCCCCGGTTCGATGGACTGCGGTGGACGCCCGTGTCCCGAGGGGACCGCGGTACGTCTCGGACGAGCGCCCACACTATCGGCTGGGCATGACGACGGCCCGCCGCCTGTGGATAACCCAGCCGCGACGGGCCGTTCGGTACGTCCCGAGGTATGTCCCGAGGTATGTCCGGAGGTGTGCCGTCCGGCTTCAGACGGCGGCCTTCTTGAGCCGACGGCGTTCCCGCTCGGAGAGGCCGCCCCAGATGCCGAAGCGTTCGTCGTTGGCGAGGGCGTATTCGAGGCATTCGGAGCGGACCTCACAGGCCAGGCAGACCTTCTTGGCCTCGCGGGTGGAGCCGCCCTTCTCGGGGAAGAAGGACTCGGGGTCGGTCTGGGCGCACAGCGCGCGCTCCTGCCAGCCGAGTTCCTCGTCCGCGTCGTCGACCAGCAGTTGCTGCACCAGCTCGGTCATGTGCGCCCCTCGTCCGTCTTTCGCGTCCCCGTGATGTGGCCGTTACCGATGTCGGCTGAACGACACGAGTGAAATTACAAGTGTGCTGCTCCGGGCGAGTCAAGCCGAGATCTGCTATTGGGCCCCTTATTCACTCTGCGGAACCAAGGGCTAGCGGAAAGTGTTCAAATCGGCATAAACATTGACAAGCAGAAGAGACCCTCCCGAGCGCCTCCTACCCCGGGACGGAGCCTGTACGGGGGAGGACGCCCAGGAGTTCGATCTCGTTCCACTGGGGTTTGTGCGCCCGGTTGTGCGCCATGTGTCCCGGTAGACACCTGAACAAACCTTTCACCTCGGAGATGAACCGGATGAGGTGAAACATGTCCCACATGCCGGGCGTCGAGTTGACAGTGCGGGTGTGAACCGCTGTCCTTGTGGGCATGCTCGCGAACTCGGCACCCACCTCGACCCGCACCGCCGGGTCCCTCGGTGCTGCCCACGCTCGCTGTAGCTGTTGTTGCTGTTCCAGCTGTTGAGCCCACGCGCTCCAGCCCTGCTTGCTCTCTTCATTTGGTGACACCCAGCCCCCGCCGTTACTTACTTACGCCGAGGAACCACCGCACCCCCATGAACAGCGACAGCGACCTCCAGATCGCCGGCGACATCCTCGAAGTCCCGCACCTCCTCCAGCCGCCGCGCGAACACCCCTCCACCGTGGCCGAGTTCGTCGGCCTGGCGCGCTCCGTCGCGGCCGACCGCGCCCAGTGGGAGCACCTCGTCGAGTTCGACGCGACGACCCGCTGGTACCACCGGCTGCGCACCGGCCCCGGCTACGAGGTGTGGCTGCTGTCCTGGGTGCCCGGACAGGGCAGCGGGCTGCACGACCACGGCCGCTCCTCCGGTGTACTGACCGTCCTGGACGGCACGCTGACCGAGCGCACCGAACGGGGCACGCGCGCGTTGGGGGCGGGCGCGCAGCGGGTGTTCGCGCCGGGGTACGTCCACGAGGTCGTCAACGACACCCTCGAACCGGCCATAAGCCTGCACGTCTACTTCCCCGGCCTGACCGCGATGCCGATGCACACGGCGTGCGCGCGGCGCACCGGGTCCGAGCCGGTCGACGCCGTGACCGCCTGACCCGACGCGGTGACCGCCGGGCACGCGACTCGGTGCGCGATGGGACGACTGCCCGCCGCGTTGTCGGACCCGCCTGCAAGACTTGTCCCCATGCGCATTGTGGTTCTGGCAGGCGGTATCGGTGGTGCCCGGTTCCTGCGCGGTCTCAAGCAGGCCGTGCCGGACGCGGACATCACGGTGATCGGCAACACGGGGGACGACATCCACCTCTTCGGGCTGAAGGTCTGCCCGGACCTCGACACGGTGATGTACACGCTCGGCGGCGGTATCAACGAGGAGCAGGGCTGGGGTCGGGCCGACGAGACCTTCCACCTCAAGGAGGAACTCGGGGCGTACGGGGTCGGGCCCGAGTGGTTCGGGCTCGGCGACCGGGACTTCGCCACGCACATCGTGCGGACCCAGATGATCGGCGCCGGGTTCCCGCTGAGCGCGGTCACCGAGGCCCTGTGCGACCGGTGGCAGCCCGGGGTGCGGCTGATCCCCATGACGGACGACCGCGTCGAGACGCATGTCGCCGTCGAGGTGGACGGTGAGCGCAAGGTGATCCACTTCCAGGAGTACTGGGTACGGCTGCGCGCGTCGGTGGCCGCCGAGGCCGTCGTACCGGTCGGGGCCGAGCAGGCCAAACCCGCGCCCGGGGTCCTGGAGGCGATCGCGGAGGCGGACGTCATCCTCTTCCCGCCGTCCAACCCGGTCGTCTCCGTCGGCACCATCCTCGCCGTGCCCGGCATCCGGGAGGCGATCGCCGAGGCCGGGGTGCCCGTGGTCGGCCTCTCCCCCATCGTCGGGGACGCGCCCGTGCGCGGGATGGCCGACAAGGTGCTCGCGGCGGTGGGCGTGGAGTCCACGGCCACCGCGGTGGCCGAGCACTACGGCTCGGGGCTGCTCGACGGCTGGCTCGTCGACACCGTGGACGCGGCCGCCGTGGCGGATGTGGAGGCGGCCGGCATCCGCTGCCGGGCCGTACCGCTGATGATGACCGACACCGAGGCGACCGCGCGGATGGCGCGGGAGGCGCTGGCGTTGGCGGAGGAGGTGCGGGCGGTATGAGCGAGGTGGTACCGGTGGAGGGGTACCGGGTCTGGGCCGTGCCCGGGATGCCCGAGGTGGCGGCCGGAGACGATCTGGCCAAGCTGATCGCCGCGGCCGAGCCCGGGCTGGTCGACGGGGACGTGCTCCTCGTCACCTCGAAGATCGTGTCCAAGGCGGAGGGGCGGATCGTCGAGGCGGCCGACCGGGAGGCCGCGATCGACGCCGAGACCGTACGGGTCGTCGCGCGGCGCGGGGCCCTGCGGATCGTGGAGAACCGGCAGGGGCTGATCATGGCCGCGGCCGGGGTCGACGCCTCCAACACCCCTGCCGGCACTGTGCTGTTGCTGCCCGAGGACCCGGACGCGTCCGCGCGCGCGATCCGCGACGGACTGCGGGACGCGCTCGGCATCGGCGTCGGCGTCGTCGTCACCGACACCTTCGGGCGACCGTGGCGCACGGGGCTCACGGACGTCGCGATCGGCGCCGCCGGGGTGCGCGTGCTGGACGATCTGCGCGGGGGCAGGGATGCCTACGGCAATCCGCTGAGCGCGACGGTCGTGGCCACGGCGGACGAACTGGCCGCCGCCGGTGATCTCGTCAAGGGCAAGGCCGCGGGGCTGCCGGTCGCCGTGGTGCGGGGGCTGCCGCATGTCGTGACCTCTGAGGATGACGAGTTGGGCGCGCGGGCCATCGTGCGGGGCGGGCGTGACGACATGTTCCGGCTCGGGACGTCGGAGGCCGTACGGGAGGCGGTGACCCAGCGTCGTACGGTACGGGCCTTCACGGACGAGGCGGTCGACCCCGGTGCCGTACGACGGGCCGTGGCCGCGGCGGTGACCGCGCCGGCGCCGCATCACACGACGCCGTGGCGGTTCGTGCTGCTGGAGTCCGCCGAGTCGCGGACCTCGCTGCTGGACGCGATGCGGGACGCGTGGATCGCGGATCTGCGGCGGGACGGGAAGTCCGAGGAGTCCATCGCGAAGCGGGTGCGGCGGGGGGATGTGTTGCGCGGGGCGCCGTATCTCGTGGTGCCGTGTCTCGTCATGGACGGTTCGCACACGTATGGGGACGTGCGGCGGGACGGGGCGGAGCGGGAGATGTTCGTGGTGGCGGCGGGGGCGGGTGTGCAGAACTTCCTGGTGGCTCTTGCCGGGGAGCGGTTGGGGTCGGCGTGGGTTTCTTCGACGATGTTCTGCCGGGATGTCGTGCGGGGGGTGCTGGGGTTGCCGGAGGGGTGGGATCCGATGGGGGCGGTGGCTGTGGGGCATGCGGCGGTGTCGCCTGCGGCTCGGGCTGAGCGGGGGGCGGGGGCGTTTATTGAGGTGCGGTGAATCGCCGTTGGGGGGAGGACCGTATGCGAGTGCGGGTCGGTGGGGGCTGAGCGCGCAGTTCCCCGCGCCCCTGAAGGGCGCGCTACAGCCTAGGCTCGTGACACTGTCAGACCTCACACATCACCCTGGAACTCACCGTGGCCGGACGTTTCGTTCATCGGCCCACTCGTACGACTGTGCGGGGTGGGGATGTTGTCGTTCCTGGGGGTATCCCTCGGCAGGTCGCCGAAGTGGGACGGGTGCGGAGGTGGGTGCCGGACTGGCCGCTTGATCTGGGGCTGGTGCTCGGGCCGTTGCGGCGGGGGCCCGGGGATCCGACGTTTCGGGCGGACGCGGACGGGGCTGTGTGGCGGGCCAGTCTTACGCCCGTGGGGCCGGGGACGTTGCGGGTGTCCGCGCACGGGGGTGAGGTGCGGGGGGAGGCTTGGGGGCCGGGGGCGGAGTGGTTGTTGGAGCGGTTGCCGGAGATGCTTGGCGCCGGTGATGATCCTGAGGCGTTCGTGCCTCGGCATCGGCTTGTGGCGGTGGCTCAGCACCGGCGGCCGGGGTTGCGGTTGACGCGGACCGGGCTGGTGCTGGAGTCGTTGATTCCGTCGGTGTTGGAGCAGAAGGTGACGACCGACGAGGCGTATCGGGCCTGGCGGTTGCTGGTACGGAAGTTCGGGGTGCCGGCGCCCGGTCCTGGTCCTGTTGGCGGGCGGATGTGGGTGATGCCGGCGCCGCGGGCGTGGGCGTTGATCCCGTCGTGGGAGTGGCATCGGGCCGGGGTCGACGACAAGCGGGCCTCGACGATTCTGCGTGCCGTACGGGTCGCCGCGCGGCTTGAGCAGGCGGGGGCGATGTCCGCGGAGGATGCACGGGCCCGGTTGGAGGTGGTGCCGGGGGTGGGGGTGTGGACGTCCGCGGAGACCGTGCAGCGGAGTCATGGGGCGGCGGACGCGGTGACCGTGGGGGATCTGCATCTGCCGGGGATCGTGGGGTGGGCGTTGGCCGGGGACCGGGACGCGGACGACTCGGTGATGTTGTCGTTGCTGGAGCCGTATGCGGGGCAGCGGCATCGGGCGGTCCGGCTGATTCTGCTGAGCGGGCGGACTCCGGCGAGACGGGCGCCGAAGATGCCGCGGGGTGACATCGGGAAGCTGTGAGGTTGCCGGGGTTCCGCGGGGCGGCATCGGGAGGCTGCGAAGTCACCGGGGTCCCGCGTGATGACATCGAGAAGCTGCGAAGTCACCGGGTCTCGCTCGCCGTCCCTGGGGGCTTCGCCCCCAGACCCCCAGGCCTATGCCCACCCACCACCCGACTCGGTGGGCATAGAAGTGGGCCACCGACTGGCTCGGTGGGCCGAGAGGTGCACCGGCGATCGGCTCGGTGGGTCGAGACGCCGGCCGGCGACCAACTCAGTAGGCCGGGAGAAGTATTCGCGATCGGCTCGATAGGTCAAGAAGTCGACCGGCGATCGGCTCGGTAGGGCAAAGCGTCGACCACCGACCGACGCGTCTCGCCTGGGCACCGACTGCCAGCCAACTCGGTAGGTCCAGACGTCAACGACCGCCCAACCCGGCACACCCAGAAGCGGGCCCCGCCCCCTCACCACACCCAGATCCGGCCCACTGCCCGCCTCCCCAGGCCGAGCACCCCCTAAAGGCACCGGGGCGCAGCCCCCAAGGACAGCGCCCCTCCCCCCTCCGCTCGCCCCCTCCCCTGCCTACTGATCCGAAGAGAACCGAACCGCCCCCGCCGGAATCCGCGCATCGCACCACACCCGCATGCCGTCCCGGAGTTCGTTGTCGGCGCCGATGATCGCGCCGTCTCCGATGACCGTGCCGGTGAGGACGGAGCGTTCGCCGACTCGGGCTCGGGTGCCGATGAGGGAGTCGGTGATGACGGCGCCCGGTTCGATCACCGCGCCCGGGAGGATCGTCGAACCGAAGACTCTCGCGCCCTCCGCCACGAAGGCGCCCTCGCCGACCACCGTGCCGCCCGTCAGTTTGGCGTCGGCGGCCACCCGGGCCGTGGGGAGGACCAGGCGGTCTCCGCAGCGGCCCGGGATCGCGGGGGACGGGGCTCGGCCCAGGACCAGGTCCGCCGAGCCCCGGACGAAGGCCGCCGGGGTGCCGAGGTCGAGCCAGTACGTCGAGTCCACCAGGCCCTGGAGGTGGGCGCCGGCGGCCAGCAGGTCCGGGAAGGTCTCCCGTTCCACCGATACCGGGCGGCCCGCCGGGATCGTGTCGATGATCGAGCGGCGGAAGACGTACGCGCCCGCGTTGATCTGGTCGGTGACGATCTCCTCGGGGGTCTGGGGCTTCTCCAGGAAGGCCAGGACTCGGCCCGTCTCGTCCGTGGGGACCAGGCCGTACGCGCGCGGGTCCGTGACCTTGGTGAGGTGGAGGGAGACGTCCGCGCCGGTTGTCTCGTGGGTGTGGACCAGGGCCCTGATGTCCAGGCCCGTCAGGATGTCGCCGTTGAAGATCAGGACGGGGTCGTCGGGACCCGAGTGGAGGCGCGAGGCCACGTTGCGGATCGCGCCGCCCGTGCCGAGGGGCTCGTCCTCCGTGACGTACTCGATGTGGAGGCCGAGGGACGAACCGTCACCGAAGTGCGGCTCGAACACCTCCGCCAGATAGGAAGTGGCCAGGACGATGTGGTCCACGCCCGCCGCTCTCGCTCTCGCCAGCTGATGCGTGAGGAACGGCACCCCCGCCGCCCTGACCATCGGCTTCGGCGTGTGCACCGTGAGCGGGCGCAACCGGGTGCCCTTGCCGCCGACCAGGAGGATCGCTTCTGTCACCTGTCGTCTCTGCTTCCTGCCGGGACCGGCCGAAGTGTTTTTTCGGCCGGCCAGTGTATGCAGACCGTGCACGCGCGCAGCTGTGTGTCCGTGCAGCCGCGCGCGTGTTCCGCAGACCCTTCCCGGCCCCCTGTCGGTCCGCCCCTGTCAGCGGCCCTGGTACCGGGCCGACGTGGAACGGGCCGAGCCGAGCTTGCCGTAGAGCTGCCTTCCCGGGCACTCCGTGGCGAACCCGTCCCGATGGCCGGAGATCACATTGAGTCGTACGTTCTTTCCTTTTCGGTAGAGATTGCCACCACCGGACTTCAGGTATGTCTTGCCGCGCGGATTGACCCCGTAGAGCCCGAGCTTCCATGCGGTGAGCTTGGCGATGGCGGTCACTGCCGCCGAGGACGGTTTGGCGCTGCCGAAGGTTCCGAGGACCGCGATCCCCATGCTGTTGGTGTTGAACCCGAGGGTGTGGGCGCCCATGACCGCCTTCGCGACTCCCCCGGCGCGCCCCTCGTAGATGGTCCCGCACTTGTCGACGAGGAAGTTGTAGCCGATGTCGCGCCAGCCACTGCTCTTGACGTGGTAGCGGTAGATACCGCGAATGACGGAAGGCGCTTGCGAGCAGCGGTAGTTGTTGCCGGTCGCGGTGTGGTGCACGAAGGCCGCCTTGACCTTCTTCGTGTACACGAAGCCCTTCTCCCGCAGCTTCTCGTCGGCGCCCCAGCCGTGCCGGGTGACGATCCGCGGGCGCGGGCCGATGTACGGCTGCGCCTTGGCGCCCAGGGCGACCATGTCCCGTTCCGTGGCCTGTTTGCTCAGCGCCGGGATCTCGTTGGCGGCGAGGCGGGGGGTGGCGGTGCGGTTGGTGGTCGCGGGGCGGGCGCCTGCGGTCGGGGCTTGTGCCGCGCCTGGATCCACCAGTTCCAGGTGCAGGCCGGTGGGGAGCGACGACGGCTGTTCGTCGATGTTTCCTACGGTCCGTGTCGCCGCCGTGTTCGCTCTTACTCGTACGTCCACTCCGTCCGAGTCGCCCACCCACAGCGGGGCCGTGGAGCCGTGGACGTGGCCGGAGTCGCGTTCGGCGGTGCCGGGGTCGGCGCCGTGGTCCTCGTTGTGGGTGTCGATGTCCTGCCAGCCCGACCATGTGCCGGTGCCGGTGGTCCGGGTGCGGACCTGGACCTGGCCGCGCAGTTCGGTGTCGGGGTCGGACCAGGTGACGCCGACGAGGGAGAAGCGGTGGACGCCGGCGCGGGTCAGGCCCTGTTCGGGGGCCGCGCCCAGGGTGCGGTCGCGGGTACGGGGGGTGAGGGGCAGCGACTGGGTGCTGCCGGGGAGGTCCGGTGCGGCGGTCGTCGACGCGGTTCTCGCGCCGCTCGTCGACCGCGCCGCCGGTGCCGATGCCGGCGCCGCGGACGCGGGCAGGGTGAGCGGGAGGGCCAGTGCGGCCGCGCAGGTGACGCCGATCGAGGAAGCAAGGAATCCACGCATGCCCCTGATTCTGAACATAGCCATACATATCTGCCCATCCGGGAATTGACGGACCGTCGGCTGCCGTTCGTCCGAACCGGTGGTCCGGCGCCGGACGCGGGGGCGTGCGGCGGTGGGCGCCCGCGTACGCTTGCGCGGGTGAACGCCACCGATCGCACCCCTGCCGACCTGCTGCGTTCCGCGCTCGCCGCGGATCCTGGCCGCCCCCTGGTGACCTTCTACGACGACGCCACGGGGGAACGTGTCGAATTGTCCGTGGCCACCTTCGCCAATTGGGTGGCCAAGACCGCGAATCTGCTTCAGGGGGATCTCGGCGCCGGGCCCGGTGATCGGGTCTCGGTGTTGTTGCCGGCGCACTGGCAGACGGCGGTGTGGTTGCTGGCGTGTTCGTCTGTGGGGGTGGTCGCTGACGTGGGGGGCGATCCCTCCGGGGCCGATGTGGTGGTCAGTGGGCCGGAGTCGTTGGAAGCGGCGCGGGCGTGTGGTGGGGAGCGGGTTGCTCTTGCCTTGCGGCCGCTCGGGGGGCGGTTTCCGCAGACCCCGGCCGGGTTTGTCGACTATGCCGTTGAGGTGCCGGGGCAGGGGGATCGGTTTGTGGCGTTCTCGCCGGTCGATCCTGGGGAGCCGGCGTTGGTCGTGGGCGGGAGTGAGTTCACGGGGGCCGAGGTTGTTGAGCGGGCCCTTGCCGACGGGGGTGTGGATGCGGGGGGTCGGGTGTTGTCGGGGCTGTCGTACGGCACGTGGGACGGGTTGAGCGCGGGGTTGTATGCGCCGCTTGCCTCTGGGGGGTCTGTGGTGTTGTGCCGGAATGTGGATCAGCTGGGCGAGGAGTCTTTGGCTAAGCGGGTTGAGAGTGAGCGGGTGACTGTTTCGCGGCTCTGAAGGGGGCGGCGAGGGTTGTCTGGCGAGTTACGGCCGGTGGGGGCTGGTCGCGCCCACGCGGCGGAGCCGCAAATCGACACAGCCCCGCGCCCCTTAGAAGCAAAGAGCATCAGTCACCTGAATGGGTCAGCAACGCCCGCCTCCCCCACCCCATCCACGCCATGGTCGTAAGAGCAGAACCACACGCAGGACCACACACTCTTACGACGGCCATGAGGGGTGGAACCGCACGTGTTCGACGACACCGTAGGAGGCGTTCTCGGGCCGGGTGCGGGGGCTTCCGCTTCCGGGCCGGGGCTCGTACGTCGGCGGCGTCGGCGGTGGGTGCGGTGGGTCGGGGCCGGGGTGGGAGTGGTCGTCGTAGGGGCCGCCGGGATCGGATGGGGCGTCTACGCCAAGCTCGACTCGAACATCACGCCCGACAACGCCGCCGCCGCCGAGCTCGCCCGGTACGAGAAGGAGCGGCCGACCGCCCTCGTGAAGGGCGCGCAGAACATTCTGCTGATCGGGTCCGACTCGCGGTCGGGGGACGGCAACGCGGAGTACGGGCGGGACTCGGGGACCGAGCGGTCGGACACGACGATCCTGTTGCATCTGGCTGCGGACCGGCGCAGCGCGACCGCCGTGTCGTTGCCGCGGGACCTGATGGTGGACGTACCGGGGTGTCTGCGGCCGGACGGGACGCGGACCGAGCCGATGTTCGCGATGTTCAACTACGCGTTCCAGGTGGGGGGTTCGGGGTGCACGATCCGGACCGTGGAGAAGCTGACGAACGTGCGGATCGACCATCACATGGTGGTGGACTTCCATGGGTTCAAGGACATGGTCGATGCCGTGGACGGGGTGGACGTCTGCCTGAAGGCTCCCATCCGTGACAAGGCCGCCAAGTTGAGGCTGCCCGCGGGCAGGGTCACCCTCGACGGGGAGCAGGCGCTCGGGTATGTGCGGGCGCGGAAGTCGCTCGGGAACGGTAGTGACACCGATCGGATGGACCGTCAGCAGGGGTTCCTGGGGGCGCTCGTCAACAAGGTGCAGAGCGACGATGTGCTCTTCAATCCGGTGAAGTTGTATCCCGTGCTGGACGCGGCCACCTCTTCGCTCACCACCGATCCGGAATTGGCGAATCTGCGTGGTTTGTACGAACTGGTGCGCGGACTGCGGAACATCCCCACCGAACATGTGCAATTCCTCACCGTTCCGCGGGAGTCGTACATTTACAACGCGAATCGCGACCAGCTCGTGGAGCCCGAGGCCGAAAAGCTGTTCGCCCGGCTCCGGGTGGACGCGACCGTCGCCGTGACGCGGCAGGTTCCGCAGGATTCCGTCGCAAACTCCCGTAATGCGGCGCCCGGTTCAGGGGTCTCGCCCGCGCCCACGTTTCGCGGGAACACCGCCGCCGAGGACACCTGCGGGTAAAGCGATCGCCAAGCAGACGAACTTTTGTTCCGAAAAATAGGACGGATTGACCGGTTGTAGGGACGTGGAATTTGTCACCACAGTCACTTGACGCTCAACTGGACGGATAGTGTGAGCGATCCGGTGTGCTGTGTGCTTGCGCACCGGATGAACGAGACCCGAGCGCCTGGAGGGGGAAGGCGCCGCGTGGCCCCGACGGAGGATTCGGTAAACCGTGGACGCGCAAGGCCGTGGGCGGGCGGGCGACATCGACCCCGCAGACCAGTGGGTACTCAATCCGAACACTGGTGAATACGAACTGCGACTGACTCCTTCCACACCGCAGTCAGCGGTGCCGGGGCCCCGTAGAGCCACTGCGCAGAACCGCAGTGTGGCGGCGCCGGAGCGGGAGACGGTCCCGAAGGGTCCGGGGCGTGAGGTGCCGCCGCCGCGCAGACGGCGGGGCGCGCCCGAGGAGCCACCCGGGCGGCGCGGGCGCCGGCCGGTGAAGAAGAAGGCCAAGGGCAAGAAGGTCCTGATGTGGACCGGCGGCGGGCTGGCCTTCGTGCTGGTCGCCGTCTCCGCGGCCGGATACCTCTACATCAAGCACCTCAACGACAACATCACGACCGCCTCCGACGACGGCGCGAGCACCGGTGGCTTCAGCAAGGGCAAGGCCATCAACCTGCTGGTGATCGGCACCGACAAGCGCACCGGCTCGGGCAACGAGGGCTACGGCGACGCCGGCAGCGTCGGCCACGCGGACACCACGATCCTGCTGCACGTGTCCAAGGACCGCTCGAACGCGACCGCGCTCAGCATCCCCCGCGACCTGATCACCGACGTCCCGGACTGTCCTACGACCCAGTCGGACGGCACGTCCAAGGTCATCCCGGGCACGACCAGCGTCCGCTTCAACACCAGCCTCGGGCAGGACGGCCGTACGCCCAGCTGCACCGTGCGGACGGTCACCGAGCTGACCGGGATCCAGCCCGACGACTTCATGGTGGCCGACTTCAACGCCGTGAAGACGCTGACGGACGCGGTCGGCGGGGTCGAGGTCTGTCTGGCCAAGAACATCGACGACTCCGACTCGCATCTGAAGCTGTCCAAGGGCACGCACAACCTCTCGGGCGAGCAGGCGCTGGCCTTCGTGCGGACCCGGCACTCGGTCGGCTTCGGCGGTGACCTCAGCCGGATCACGCTGCAACAGCAGTTCCTCAGCGCGCTGATGCGGAAGCTGAAGTCCAACTCCACGCTCACCAGCCCCTCGAAGATGCTGAAGCTGGCGGAGGCCGGCACCAAGGCGCTGACCGTCGACGACAACCTCGACACCATCGGCAAGCTGAAGGACCTCGGTCTGGAGCTGGGCAAGCTCAACCCGAAGAACCTGACCTTCACCACCGTGCCGGTCGTCGACAACCCGGCGGAGAAGACCCCGGTGACGGTCGTCCTCAACAACACGACCGCCCCGCAGGTCTTCTCCCTGATCAAGAGCGACACCTCCTTCACCGCCGTCAAGCAGCAGGCGGCGAAGGAGAAGGCCGCCGTGGCCGCCCGGCTCAAGGGCACCAAGTCCGCCGCCTCCGCGGTGCGGGTGCGGATCCTCAACGGAGGGGCCGTCGCCGGCAGCGCACAGGAAACTCTTACGTGGCTGCAGAATGATGAGGGCGTGCTCAAGTCCGAGAACGCGGGCAACGCTCCGGCGGCGCTCGCGAAGACGACCCTTGAGTACGCACCCGACCAGGCGGACCAGGCTCGACGGCTCGCCGACATCATGGGTCTCTCGGGGTCCGCGATGAAGCCGGGCAAGAGTGTGCAGAACTCCCAGGGACTGCCGGCGATGACGCTGACCCTGGGCAAGGACTTCAAGGGAGCCGGCGTCCCGCTCACCTCGACAGCGGGGTCGACGCCGGAGGGGGTCCAGAAGTCCACGGCGGACAAGGTTGAGTGCGCCAAGTAAGTGACCACACGGGTCCGTTCCGCGTCTAACAGGGCGCGGGGCGGACCCGTGCGTCAGGGCGCGTCGTGGAGGGGTGGGGACTTGACTCGGAGCAGCGTGCGTGGGGAGGTGCCGGCGGTTGAGGACACGATGTCGCTCACGCCGGCGGACGGGAAGAGACCGGCGGCCAGGAAGGGATCGTCGGACGGGGACGGGGGCAGACCCAAGGGCCGTAGCCGACGGGCCTTGCGCTGGTCGGCGAGTGTCCTCGTGCTGGTCATACTCGGGACGGCCGGCGCCGGATTCCTGTACTACCAGCACCTCAACCACAACATAAAGAAAGACCCCCTGAACATCGGGGACGAGAAGGACCGGGCGGCCGAGTCCAAGGCCAACGCGGCCGGGCAGAAGCCGCTGAACATCCTGCTGATCGGTTCGGACGCGCGGGACTCCGCGGAGAACCAGAAGCTGGGCGGCGCGAAGGACACGTTCGACACCCCGGCCCGCGCCGACGTCCAGATGCTGCTCCACGTCTCGGCGGACCGCAGCAACATGTCGGTCGTGAGCATGCCGCGCGACACGTTGACGGACATTCCCAAGTGCACGGACCCGGACACCGGCAAGAAGTACGCGGCCGAGACGGACGTCATCACGAACGACTCGCTGGGCCGCGGCGGCCCCGGGTGCACGGTGGCGACCTGGGAGAAGCTGACCGACATCCACATCGACCACTTCATGATGGTCGACTTCGCGGGTGTCGTGTCGATGGCGGACGCGATCGGCGGGGTGCCGGTCTGTGTGGACGCCAACATCTACTCGCACACCTCCTCCGGCAAGGGCTCCGGCCTGAAGCTGAAGAAGGGGACCACGGCCGTGAAGGGCACGCAGGCCCTGCAATGGCTGCGCACGCGTTACGGCTTCGAGGACGACACCGACATCGCCCGGACCAAGGCGCAGCACCAGTACATGAACTCGATGGTCCGGCAGTTGCGGGAGAACGCGACGCTGAGCAATCCGACGAAGCTGCGCAGCCTCGCCGAGACGGCCACGAAGGCGCTCACGGTCGACAACGGCCTCGGGACCGTGGCCAAGCTGTACGACCTGAGCAAGGAGCTGAAGAAGGTTCCGACGGGCCGGATCACCATGACGACGATGCCGTGGGAGTACTCGGGCAGCAGCGGCCGGGTGGTGCCCAAGCCGGCCGACGCGGCGAAGCTGTTCCGGCTGGTCCGTGAGGACATCGCGCTGGACGGCAAGGACAAGAAGAAGACGACTACGGCGGTGAAGGCGTCCACCGATCCGGCCGCCGACGACGACAAGATCGCCGTACAGGTGGAGAACGGCACCCGCACCGACACGACGGGCGCGGTCCGCGGCCGGGCCACCTCGATCGCCCAACTCCTCGTCGGCAAGGGCTTCAAGGAGGCGGTCGCCGACTCCTCGACGACCCCCAGCCAGGCCACGACGCTCGTCCGCTACCCGAGCGCCGACCTGGAGGGCGACGCCCAACGGGTCGCCAAGGCCCTCGGCATCCCGACGAGCGCGGTGAAGAAGTCCACGAGCGTCTCCGGCGTCACCCTGGTCGTCGGCGCGGACTGGACCACCGGCACCAAGTACAAGGCCCCGGCCGAGGACGACACGACCCCGACCTCGGCGGACGCCCTCAACGGCTCGGACACCACGGCGTGCATGCACGTCGACCCGAACTACGTCTGGTAGCAGTTCGGGTCGTCGGGGTGGCGGTACTCAGCTGCTGGTCGAGCTGAGTACCGCGGGCCGCCTGGACGCGATCACCCTGCGGGCAAGGGACTTGGGGCTGGTGAGGAAGCCGTAGCCCCAGGACATGTGCATGGTGGCGAGGGCTACCGGGATCTGGAGGCGGGCCTTCAGGGAGAGGCCCTTGCCTGCCGGGAGGGAGCCTAGGGTGATGGCGGCGAAGTAGCCGGCGGGGATCAGGAAGGCCCAGGGCGTCAGTACCGCGCCGGCCACGATGCCCGCCGCGATCGCGCAGACCGCCGTCGGCGGGGCGAGGTAGCGGAGGTTGATGGAGCCCTCGTGGTAGCGGGCGACGACGTGGCGCCAGCGGCCGTAGTCCTTGTACTGCTTGGCGAGGGCCTTCACCGACGGGCGGGGGCGGTACGAGACCCGGAGTTCGGGCGAGAACCAGATCAGGCCGCCGGCCTCGCGGATGCGGAAGTTCAGCTCCCAGTCCTGGGCGCGGATGAACTCCTCGTTGTAGCCGCCCTGTTGCTCCAGTGCCTCGCGGCGGAACACCCCGAGGTAGACCGTCTCGGCGGAGCCCGCTTCCCCTCCCGTGTGGAAGGCCGCGTTGCCGACGCCGATCTTCGAGGTCATCGCGGCGGCGACCGCGTCCTCCCAGGCGTTCTCGCCCTCGGCGTGCATGATGCCGCCGACGTTCTGCGCGCCGGTCTCCTCCAGGAGGCGTACGGCGGTGGCGATGTAGTTCGGCGAGAGGATGCCGTGGCCGTCGACGCGGACGACGATCGGATGGCGGGAGGCCTTGATCGCGGCGTTGAGGGCGGCGGGCGTCCGACCGGTGGGGTTCGGGACGGTGTGCACGCGCTTGTTCTCAGAAGACGCGGTTTCGGCGACAAGCTCGGCCGCGATCTCGTCCGTACGGTCCTTCGAGGGACCGATGGCGATCACGACCTCCATCTCGCCGTCGTACTCCTGAGCAAGGATCGCTTGGACGGCTCCGCGCAGATGCCGTTCCTCGTCGAGGACGGGCATGATCACAGAAACGGCGGGGAGTCGCACGTCGGGCTTGGCGTTCATAGGGGGCTCACGTTACCGCGAACGGGGGACACGGACGCGCCCCGCCCGGGCGTCTGCCGTCGTATCAGATCGTATCGGCCTACGGTGCTCAAGATCCCACGTACGGCCCTCGCGGAGGTGTCCCCCATGCCCACGCCGCCCCGCCGCTCCCCCGCCGCCCGTCCCCCTCAGCGGCGCCCACGGCCCCCCGTACGACCGAAGAAGAAGCCGCGCTGGGCCACGCGGGCGGCGACCACGCTGTCCGTGGTGGTGCTCGCGTCCGCCGGGATCGGGCACGCGGTGGTCACCAGCCTCGACGCCGACATCGCCCGCGTCGACCCCTTCAAGGACATGAAGAACCGCCCGCGCGCGGGCCACGGCATGAACGTCCTGCTGGTCGGCACCGACGGCCGCGACAAGATCACCGAGCAGGAGCGGCGCCAGTACCACCTCGGCGGCGCGCCCTGCCACTGCACCGACACGATCATGATCGTGCACATCTCGGAGGACCGGGAGCGCGCCAGCGTCGTCAGCCTCCCCCGCGACTCCTACGCCGAGACGCCCCCGCACGTCGACCAGACCACCGGCGACCACCACGGCCCGCACCCCATCAAGCTCAACGCGGCGTACGCGGAGGGCGGCCCCAACCTCACCGTCCGGACCGTCGAGTCCATGACCCACGTGAAGATCGACCACTACCTGGAGGTCGACTTCACCAGCTTCATGAAGACGGTCGATGTCCTCGGCGGCGTGAGGATCTGCACCGCCGAGCCGCTCAAGGACTCGTACACGGGTCTCGATCTGCCCGCCGGTTCGCACACCCTGATGGGCGGGCAGGCCCTCCAGTACGTCCGCTCGCGGCACGTCGACGGTGCCTCCGACCTCGGCCGGATGAAGCGCCAGCAGCGTTTCCTGGCGGCGCTGATCGACCAGGCCACCTCCTCCGGGGTGCTGCTGAACCCGCTGAAGTTCCGTGACGTGACCCGCGCGGTGCTCGGCTCGGTCCGCGCCGACAAGGGCTTCGGCACCGACGAACTCCTCGACCTCGGGCGGGCGATGCGCACCTTCTCGCCGTCCTCCTCCGAGTTCACCACCGTACCGATCGGGCAGATGGGATACGTCGTGAAGGGCATCGGCTCCACCCTGAAGTGGGACGAGCCGAAGGCGGCCAAGCTCTTCCAGGCCCTGCGCGACGACAAGCCCCTGACCGTGCGCAAGGCGGCGCACGCCAACGCCGTGAAGGTGGACGTGGCCCCGCAGCAGATCCGGGTCCAAGTGGAGAACGGGACGGCCACGGGCGGTCTCGGCAAGCGCGTCGACGCGGCGCTGGCGGCGACCGGCTTCCGCACGACGCACCAGCCGACGAGCGCGGCCGATCACGCCGTACGCCGGACGGTCGTGGCCTACGACCCCCGCTGGGACCGTTCCGCGAAGTCCCTCTCCGCCGCGCTGCCCGGAAGCGAGCTGCGGGCCGTGAAGGGGCAGGGGCCGGTGCTGAAGGTGATCGCCGGGAGCGACTTCAAGCAGGTCACGCGGGTGCGGGCGACGGATGTGCAGCAGGGCGAGTTCGGGGTGGTGACCGGGGACGAGGTGGGGTGTTCCTGAAAAGTGTGACACTTCGGCGATTTCTGTAACACTTTTCCCAGGAGGGTAGGTCCCCCCACCCCCGCCTCAGTCGTCGAGGCCCTCCGCCGCCCGCTTCTCGCGCAGTTCCATGATGGCGCGGCGGCGGGCCAGGCGGTGGGTGCGGCGGATCTGGGCCTCCTGGTAGCGGCGCTCGTCGCGCTCGGTCTCCGGGAGGACCGGCGGTACCGCGCGGGGCTTGCCGTCGGCGTCGACGGCGGCGAAGACGAGATACGCGGAGCCGACCTGGGTGGCCGGGGTCGACTCGTTCCACCGCTCGGCCAAGACCCGCACGCCGACCTCCATGGAGCTCCGCCCGGTCCAGTTGACCTGGGCCTTCACATGGACGAGGTCGCCGACGCGGACCGGTTCCAGGAACGCCATCTCGTCCATCGACGCGGTCACGGCCGGCCCGCCGCTGTGCCGCCCGGCGACGGCGCCCGCCGCGTCGTCGACCAGCTTCATGATGACCCCGCCGTGCACCGTGCCCAGCAGGTTCGTGTCGGCGTTCGTCATGATGTGGCTGAGGGTGGTCCGGGAGGCGGACGTCGGCTTGCCCGGCAGGTCTGTCATGGACGCCACCCTATGCCGGGGTGGACATCTGCGGACTTTGTGTTGGCTTCGCAACAGCAGTGCCCTGATTTTCCTACGACCCTTGTAATGGACCAGGTCGCAACCTGCACACTGGGCCCCATGAACGATTGGCCCGAGGGATCGTCCGGCGGCAACCGCGGCAACGAGTACGGACGCGGTAGCGCGAACGCACAGCCGGAGAGCGCACGTGTGATGCGCCAGGTACGACGCGGCCCGCAGGCCCCGCCGTACGGCGCCGGAGTCCCGCCGCAGCCGTCGTACACGGGCGGCCAGGGCTATGACGAGGGCCAGAACGGCTACGGCCAGGGCGGCTACGACAACAACGGGCACGACGGCTACAACACCGGCCAGGTCTACGGCGGTGGCGGGCCGGGCGGACCGCAGGGGCCGGACGGCGGGCGTGGTCCGCGCCGCGCGCCGAACTGGCGGCGTCGTATCAAGTGGGGCGCGATCACCCTGGTCACCGTGCTGGTCGTGACTTCCGTGGCGACCTACTTCTGGGCCGACTCCAAGCTGAACCGCGACGTCGACCTGTCGAAGGTGATCGACCGGCCGGAGGCGGGCGACGGCACGAACTACCTGATCGTCGGTTCCGACAGCCGCGAGGGGCTGTCCGCGGCCGAGAAGAAGAAGCTGCACACCGGTTCCGCCGCGGGCAAGCGCACGGACTCGATGATGATCCTGCACGTGGGCGACAGCGGTGACACCCTGGTCTCGCTGCCGCGTGACTCGAACGTCACGATCCCGTCGTACGTGGGATCCAGCTCCGGCAAGACGTACCAGAACACGGGTCGGCAGGAGAAGCTCAACGCGGCGTACGCGGAGGACGGGCCGACGCTGCTCGTCCGCACGGTCGAGTACAACATGGGCCTGCACATCGACCACTACGTCGAGATCGGCTTCAACGGCTTCGCGGACATCGTGGACGCGGTCGGCGGGGTCACCATCGACATCGACAAGGGCTTCAAGGACTCGTACTCGGGCGCCGACTTCAAGGCCGGCAAGCAGACGCTGAACGGCGAGGAGGCGCTGGCCTTCGTCCGTACCCGGCACGCGTTCGCCGCCTCCGATCTCCAGCGCACGAAGAATCAGCAGAAGTTCCTCTCGGCCCTGGCCCACCAGGTGGCGACCCCGGGCACCCTGCTGAACCCCTTCAAGCTCTACCCGACGCTGGGCGCGGGCCTGGACTCGCTGAGCGTCGACAAGGACATGTCGCTCTGGGACCTGGCGTCCATGTTCTGGGCGATGAAGGGCGTCAGCGGCGGCGACGGCACCTCGATGAACATGCCGATCTCGGGCTCCACCGGCGGCAACCTCGTCTGGGACAAGGCGAAGGTGAAGACGCTGGTGAACGAGCTGAACAACGACCAGAAGGTCACGGTCGCGGGTAACTGAGGCCCGAGGCTCAGGCCCTGCCGCACGCCAGCACGGCGATGTGCGGCAGGGCCAACTCATGTCCCCCTACGGCGAATTCGCCGGCCAGCCGCTCGTACTCCCGCCTGATCCGTACGACCGTCCCCTCGTCCTGCGAGGTGACGATGAGCCCGGCGGTGGCGACACCGGCGGCGGGCCCGCCCCACCACTCGCCGACGGTGGTGCGGTGGTCCCACTCCAGCTCGGCGGCCCGGGCGTCGGTGAAGCCGGCCTCGCGGAGCAGCTCCGCGAACGCGTCCGCCGTACGCGCGAAGTCCTCCGCGGGATCGAGTCGCCGCAGATCGTCCGGCACCACGGCCCCCGCCGCCGCGAAGGCCCGCCCGAACAGTTCCTGCCCGGCACCGCGCCGCGCGCCCCACGAGGTCAGCGCGACCCGTCCGCCCGGCTTCAGCACGCGCCGCAGTTCAGCGAGGGCAGCACGCGGGCGGCCCACGTGATTGACGACGAAGTTGGCTACGACTGCCTCGAACTCGCCGTCGGGGTAGGGCAGTTCGGGCAGGAGGGCGACCTCCGCCTCGACGCCCGCGGCCCGCGCGGCGGCCACCATCCCGGCGTCGGCGTCCACGGCACACACCCGCGCGCCCCGCTCCAGCGCGGCCAGGGCCGCCGTACCGGTCCCGGTGCCGGCGTCGAGGACGTACGTCCCGGTCTCGATCTCGGCGGCGTCCAGCAGCCGCTCCACCGGGTGCGCGCAGAGCCGCGCGAAGCTCGCCGCGTAGGCGTGGGCTCGGCCGGCCCACATGGTGCGTTCGGCAGTGTCGAAGGCTTGGGTCGAGTCAGTCATGGGCCGCAGCATGCCTGACGAAACGGCGAGGGCACCCACCAGGGGTGCCCTCGCCGCTGTTCGTCGTTCCTTACGGCAGGTTGCGCGCCATCACGATGCGCTGGACCTGGTTCGTGCCCTCGTAGATCTGGGTGATCTTGGCGTCGCGCATCATGCGCTCGACCGGGTAGTCGCGGGTGTAGCCGTAGCCGCCGAGGAGTTGGACCGCGTCGACCGTGACCTCCATCGCGACGTCCGAGGCGAAGCACTTGGCGGCGGCACCCTGGAAGGTGAGGTTCTTGTCGCCTCGCTCCGATGCCGCCGCGGCCTGGTAGGTGAGGGCGCGGGCGGCCTCGATCTTCATGGCCATGTCGGCGAGCATGAACTGGATGCCCTGGAAGTCGGCGATCGGCTTGCCGAACTGCTTGCGCTCCTTGACGTAGCCCTTGGCGTAGTCGAGGGCGCCCTGGGCGATGCCGAGGGCCTGGGCCGCGATGGTGATGCGGGTGTGGTCCAGGGTCTTCATCGCGGTGGCGAAGCCGGTGCCCTCGGCGCCGATCATGCGGTCGGCCGGGATGCGGACGTTGTCGAGGTAGACCTCGCGGGTCGGGGAGCCCTTGATGCCGAGCTTCTTCTCCGGGGCGCCGAAGGAGACGCCCTCGTCCGACTTCTCGACGACGAAGGCGCTGATGCCCTTGCTGCGCTTCTCGGGGTCCGTCACCGCCATCACCGTGTAGTACTCGGAGACGCCCGCGTTGGTGATCCAGCGCTTCACGCCGTTGAGGACGTAGTGGTCGCCGTCGCGGACCGCCTTCGTCTTCATGCCGGCCGCGTCCGAGCCCGCGTCCGGCTCGGAGAGGGCGTACGAGAACATCGCGTCGCCCTTGGCGAGCGGGGTCATGTACCGCTTCTTCAGGTCCTCGGAACCCGAGAGGATCACCGGGAGCGAGCCCAGCTTGTTCACCGCGGGGATGAGGGAGGAGGACGCGCAGACGCGGGCCACCTCCTCGATCACGATGACGGTGGCCAGCGCGTCGGCGCCGGTGCCGCCGTACTCCTCGGGCACGTGGACGGCGTGCAGGTCGTTCGCGACGAGGGCGTCGAGGGCCTCCTGCGGGAAGCGTGACTCCTCGTCCACCGCTGCGGCGTACGGCGCGATCTTCGCCTCGGCCAGTGAACGGATCGCGTCGCGGAGCATGTCGTGCTCCTCCGACGGGCGGTACAGGTCGAAATCAGCCGATCCGGCCAAGATCTCTCACGCTCCAAGGACGCTGTGATCACAGTGCTAATTACCGTTAAGTAACCCAAATTTTAGGGGCCCGCCCACGGGAGGGATACGTGAGCTTGGCGACAGGGGGAAAGGTGCCCGGTGAGAGCGCCGGTTATGCTCGGGCGCGCATCGCCCCCGTACCCCTTCTGGAGCACTCATGGCCCTCAAGATCACCGTGATCGGCACCGGCTACCTGGGCGCCACGCACGCCGCGGCCATGGCCGAACTGGGCTACGAGGTGCTGGGTCTGGACGTCGTCCCCGAGAAGATCGAGATGCTCCAACGGGGTGAGGTCCCGATGTACGAACCGGGGCTTGAGGAGCTGCTGCGCAAGCACGTCGCCGGGATCGAGGGCTCCACCGGGCGGCTGCGCTTCACCATGGACTGGGCCGAGGTCGCGGAGTTCGGCAACGTCCACTTCATGTGCACGAACACCCCGCAGAAGCACGGCGAGTACGCCTGCGACATGTCGTACGTCGACCGGGCCTTCGAGCTGCTCGCCCCGCACCTCACGCGCCCCGCGCTGGTCGTCGGCAAGTCCACGGTGCCGGTGGGTTCGGCGGACCGCCTGGCCGCCTACCTCGCCGCGCACGCGCCCGTCGGTGCGGACGCCGAGCTGGCCTGGAACCCGGAGTTCCTGCGCGAGGGCTTCGCCGTCCAGGACACGCTGCACCCGGACCGGGTCGTGGTCGGCGTCCGCAGCGAGCGGGCCGAGAAGCTGCTGCGCGAGGTGTACGCCAAGCCGATCGCGGCCGGGTCGCCGTTCGTGGTGACCGACTTCCCGACCGCCGAGCTGGTGAAGACGGCCGCGAACTCCTTCCTCGCCACGAAGATCTCCTTCATCAACGCGATGGCCGAGGTCTGCGAGGCCGCGGACGGCGATGTCGTGAAGCTGGCGGAGGCGATCGGGCACGACGAGCGGATCGGGAAGAAGTTCCTGCGGGCCGGGATCGGCTTCGGCGGCGGCTGCCTCCCGAAGGACATCCGGGCGTTCATGGCCCGCGCCGGCGAACTGGGCGCCGACCAGGCGCTGACCTTCCTCCGCGAGATCGACTCCATCAACATGCGCCGCCGCGGCCAGATGGTCGAGATGACCCGCGAGGCGCTCGGCGGCGGCTCCTTCCTCGGCAAGCGCGTCGCCGTCCTCGGCGCGACCTTCAAGCCGGACTCGGACGACGTGCGCGACTCCCCCGCCCTGAACGTCGCCGGCCAGATCCACCTCCAAGGCGGCCAGGTCACCGTGTACGACCCGAAGGGCATGCCCAACGCCCTACGGCTGTTCCCGACCCTGGGCTACGCCGACACCGCCGTGGAGGCCGTACGCGGCGCCGACATCGTCCTGCACCTGACGGAGTGGCGCGAGTTCCGCGAGCTGGACCCGGCGACGCTCGGCGAGGCCGTACGCGCCCGCGTGGTCCTGGACGGGCGCAACGCCCTCGACCCGGCGCTGTGGCGCAAGGCGGGGTGGACGTTCCGGGCGATGGGGCGGCCTACCGCGTGACGGTCGGGTGAGCGGCGGCTGAGCGACGGCTGAGCGGATGCCGCCGGCCGGGCCGAGGCTCGGCCGGTGAGCCATCCCGCCGCATCTCACGTGGGCGGGCGCACGGAGGACACCGGTCTGCCCGACGCTCACGCGGCGAGCCGCCCTACCGCATGGCGCACGCCTGAGCGGGGGGCTGAGCGGACGACGCCGGTCCGGCCGGGTTTTGATGGTCCGACCCATCGCATCACGCACAGGTAGATGGACTACACCGGTGCGCCTGCGGCTCAGTGGGTGAGCGTCCCAGCGCATAGCGCGCGGGTGGGCGGACAGCCCCGGTCCAGCAGAGGCTCGATCGGTGAGCGTCTCCTGCGGTGAGCCGCCCTACCGGATGACGCACGCGTGAGCGGCGGCTTGGCGGACGACGCCGGTCCGGCCGAGGCTCAGTCGGCCGGACCGGCGTCTGGCTGCATTCTGCACCACTGGACTGTGCTGGGCGTCGGGACCGCTCAAGTCGCCTTCCGTGAGGGCTACTTGGCGCGGTAGCGGCGCATCTTCGCGCGCGAACCGCAGACCGCCATCGAGCACCAGCGGCCCCGGCCGGCCGGGCTGCGGTCGTAGTACGCCCAGTGGCAGGTCGGGGCCTCGCAGGCTTTGAGTCGGGGCCAGGTGCCCGCGACGAGGGACCCGGCGATCGCGGCTGCCACGCGGGAGAGCAGGGGGTCCGCGTCGGCGGGGGTGAGGCGGGCGGAGCCGTCGTGGGCGTCGAGTTCGATCAACAGCGGGGCCCGTGCGAGGAGTTCACCGAGCGGGGTCACGTCCTGGTGCGCGGGGTGGCCCGCGTGGGCCAGCAGCGTGGCGCGCAGGGACTCGCGGAGTTCACGGGCGTGCGGGACCTGGTGTGCGGTGAGTCCGAAGGGGGTCCGGCCGGCCTCCGTGTCGAGCGCGTCGGCGCCCGCCTCGATGTCCAGCGTGTTCACCAGGGCCTCGATCAGGGCCAGGTCGCCGGGTGCGGGACCTCGTTCACTCATGGCTGCGACCGCTTCATGCTTGCGACGTTACCCCCAATGCGGGAGCATGCAGTAACCGTTACCGCCTTACAGTATCTATGGGTAACCCAAAGGAGTCCGTCATGACCGACCCCACCCCCATCGCCGAGCTGGGTGCCGTAGTCCTGGACTGTCCCGATCCGCGCGCGCTCGCCGCCTTCTACGCCGGGATCCTGGGCGGCACCGTCGAGGACGAGGACGGCGGCGGCTGGGTGGACCTGAAGCTGCCGGGCGGGCGGACGCTGGCGTTCCAGGAGGCCCCCGGGCACGTACCGCCGGAGTGGCCCGCGCCCGCCGGCTCGCAGCAGTTCCATCTCGACCTGACCGTCACGGACCTGGACGCCGCCGAGAAGGACGTCCTGGCGTTGGGCGCGACGCCGCTGGACACCGACGATCATTCGCGCGCGTGGCGTGTGTACGCCGACCCGGCGGGGCACCCGTTCTGTCTCTGCGCCTGCTGAGACCGCCGACACAGCCGACACAGCCGACACAGCCGACACCAGGGAGTTCACCATGACCGCCGTGGCACGTTTCCGTTCCACCGTGCTCGACTGCCCCGACCCGCTCGCGCTCGCCGAGTTCTACGCCGGGATTCTCGGCGGCACACCCCATGTCGCCCACGACGAGTGGGTCGTACTCGACATCCCGGACGGGCCGCGGCTCGCCTTCCAGCGGGTGACGGACTACACCCCGCCCCAGTGGCCGCGCGCGGACCGGCCGCAGCAGTTGCATCTCGACTTCGACTCCGGGCCGACCTGGGAGGAACTGGAGGTCGCGGAGGCGAAGGCGCTGGCGCTCGGCGCGCGGCCGTTGCACCAGGAGGACAAGGAGAACTTCCGGGTGTACGCCGATCCGGCAGGGCATCCGTTCTGCCTCTGCCGGATCGACCACCCGTAGGTCCTGAGCGCTACCCGTCCAGCTCGGCGATCTTCGCCGTCGACGGCTCGCGGCGCTGCTGGGCGGCGCGGGCCGTGAAGTCGGCGCTGCGCAGGGCGCGTTGGACGTTGCCCCAGCTGAGCAGGGCGAGGTCGGGCTCGGACCAGCCGCGGTGGAGGAGCTCGGCGATGAGGTTCGGGTAGCAGGAGGCGTCGGCGAGGTCCTGCGGATGGGCCGTACCGGCGTCGTACGTGCCGGACAGCGCGACGCACTCGCGGCCCGCGACCTCGTGGACGTGGTCGAGGTGGTCGGCGACGTCCCGGACGGACGGCCCGGTCTGCTCGGCCGTGAGCGGCACCATGCACAGGCCCTTGGCGGCGCCGACCGCGGCGAGGAGTTCGTCGGAGAGGTTCGCCGGGTGCGGGCGCAGCGTGCGGGCGGCGGAGCGGGTGAACAGCACCGGTGCCTTCGAGACCGCGAGCGTGCGGCGGATCGTGCCGTCGGAGGCGCCGGAGAGGTCGGCGAGCACGCCGAGCCGGTTCATCTCGCGCACGACCTCCTCGCCGAACCGGGTCAGCCCGGCCTCGCTCGCCCAGGACACCCCGGACAGCGTGAGGACCCGTAGACCCAGCGCGTGCAGGGAGCGCAGGATGCCCAGGGAGTCGCCGAGCGCGGCGGCTCCGGCGGGGCCGAGCAGCACGGCGATACGGCCGCAGTGGCGCACGTCGGTGGTCTCGCCGGCGGTGTACGCCAGACGCAGGCCCTCGGGGTGGGCGCGGACCACCGTGTTGACCAGATCCAGCTGCTCCAGGGTGGCGCCGACCGCCCGGTCCCCGGCGAGGCCCTCGGGCAGGTGCAGCGACCAGAACAGCGCGCCGACATGCCCCTCGCGCAGCCGCGGCACATCGGTGTCCACGGAACTCTCCCCCAGCTCCAGGTCAAACCACGGCAGATGCCGCAGCGCCCACGGCAGCCCGCTGTAGCCGTCCGCGACCGGGTGCGCGGCGAGGATGGCGTGCGCGCGCTCCAGCGGGGCGGCGGCCGGGTCGGAGACGGGGTCGTACGGTTCCGCGGTGTCCGGCGGGAAGACCCCGGCGGGGAAGGGCTCGTGGACCAAGTCGTCGAGCTCGCCGACCTCGGTCGGCGCGTGCAGTTGGTCCTGGAGGTCGGCCATGGCGGGCTCCGTACGTCGTTACGGCAGTACGGTCACCGTCGCACGCCCGCGAGGGGGCCACCCGGTGGGCGGGGCGTTCGGGGTACGGCGCGGGAGTGGGCGCTCCCGCGCCGCGCCGGTCAGCCGTCCAGCGACTCGATCGTCGCGTTCGACGGCCCCCGCGTCGCCCGGGTCCCGCGCGCGACGTCCTCGGCCGCGCCCAGCACCCGTACCGCGTTCTTCCAGGTCAGCTTGGCGAGGTCGGCCTTGGACCAGCCGCGGTCGAGCAGTTCCGCGATGAGGTTCGGGTAGCCGGACACGTCGTTCAGGCCGTCGGGGGTGAAGGCCGTGCCGTCGTAGTCGCCGCCGATGCCGAGGTGGTCGACGCCGGCGACCTCGCGCATGTGGTCGAGGTGGTCGGCGACCGTGGAGACGGTCGCGATCGGGCGCGGGTGGAGCTCCTCGAAGGCGTGGTGCACCTTCATCGCCTCTTCGGTGGTCTCCAGGTGGTGCAGCCCGTGCGCGCGCATGTTGTCGTCGGCCGCGGCGGTCCAGTCGACGGCGGCCTGGAGCACGAACTTCGGTACGAACGTCACCATCGCCATGCCGCCGTTGCCGGGCAGTCGCTCCAGCACGTCGTCGGGGATGTTGCGCGGGTGGTCACAGACGGCCCGTGACGACGAGTGGGAGAAGATCACCGGGGCCGTCGAGGTGTCCAGCGCGTCGCGCATCGTCGTCGCCGCCACGTGCGAGAGGTCGACGAGCATGCCCTCGCGGTTCATCTCCCGCACGACCTCACGCCCGAACGCCGACAGTCCGCCGACCCCCGGCTCGTCCGTCGCCGAGTCCGCCCACGCCACGTTGTCGTTGTGGGTGAGCGTCATGTAGCGGACGCCGAGCGCGTACAACCCCCGCAGCGTGCCGAGGGAGTTGGCGATCGAGTGCCCGCCCTCCGCCCCCATCAACGAGGCGATACGGCCCTCCCCGCGCGCCGACTCCATGTCCGCGGCGGTCAGCGCGGGCGCCAGGTCCTGCGGGTAACGGGCGAGCAACTGCCGTACGCAGTCGATCTGTTCGAGCGTCATCGACACCGGGTCGGGCAGGTCCGAGCGCACGTACACCGACCAGTACTGCGCACCGACGCCGCCCTCACGCAGGCGCGGGATGTCGGTGTGCAGGTGCGCGTTCTGCGCTACGGCGATGTCGCGGGCGTCGAGGTCGTAGGTGACCTGGTTGCGCAGCGCCCAGGGCAGGTCGTTGTGCCCGTCGACGACCGGGAACTCGCGGAGTATCTCCCGGGCTTGGTCCAGTGACGTCATCGCCGTCACTTCCCGAAGCCGAAGCCGCTGCCGCTCGCGCCCTCGACCTTGGCCCGCAGCCGCTTGCCCTTCTCGGTGGCCTGGTCGTTCAGCTCCTGCTGGAACTCCCGCATACGGACGAGGAGTTCGTCGTCGTGCGTGGCCAGGATGCGGGCGGCGAGCAGCCCCGCGTTGCGCGCTCCGGCGACCGAGACGGTGGCGACGGGGACACCGGCCGGCATCTGCACGATGGACAGCAACGAGTCCATGCCGTCCAGGTACTTCAGCGGCACGGGGACGCCGATCACCGGCAGCGGCGTCACCGAGGCGAGCATGCCCGGGAGGTGGGCGGCGCCGCCCGCACCCGCGACGATCACCTTGAGACCGCGGCCGTCGGCCCGCTCCCCGTACGTGATCATCTCGCGGGGCATGCGGTGCGCGGAGAGGACGTCGACCTCGTACGCGATCTCGAACTCGTCGAGGGCCTTCGCGGCACCCTCCATGACGGACCAGTCGGAGTCCGACCCCATGACGATTCCTACGACGGGTCCTGCGACGGAGCTCATTCGGTGATCGTGCCTCTCAGATAGCCGGCTGCGTGGCGGGCGCGGTCCAGGACGTCGTCCAGGTCGTCGCCGTAGGTGTTGACGTGGCCCACCTTGCGGCCGGGCTTCACGTCCTTGCCGTACATGTGGATCTTCAGCTGGGGGTCCCGGGCCATGCAGTGCAGGTACGCGGAGTACATGTCCGGGTAGTCGCCGCCGAGAACGTTACACATCACGGTCCAGGGGGCCCGTGCGCGCGGATCGCCCAGCGGGAGGTCGAGGACCGCGCGGACGTGGTTCGCGAACTGGCTGGTGATCGCGCCGTCCTGGGTCCAGTGACCGGAGTTGTGCGGGCGCATGGCGAGTTCGTTGACGAGGATGCGACCGTCGCGGGTCTGGAACAGTTCGACGGCGAGGTGGCCGACGACTCCGAGTTCCTTGGCGATGCGCAGCGCCATCTCCTCGGCGTGGAGCGCGAGGGACTCCTCCAGATCGGGGGCGGGCGCGATGACCGTGTCGCAGACCCCGTTGACCTGCTGGGACTCGACGACCGGGTAGGCGACGGCCTGGCCGTGCGGGGAGCGTACGACGTTCGCCGCCAGCTCCCGCACGAAGTCGACCTTCTCCTCGGCGAGGACGGGGACGCCGGCGCGGAACGGGTCGGCGGCCTCCTCCGGGGAGTCGACGACCCACACGCCCTTGCCGTCGTAGCCGCCGCGGACGGTCTTGAGGACGACGGGGAAGCCGTCGCCCTCCGCCGCGAACGCGACGACGTCCGCCGGGTCGCTGACTAGCCGGTGCCGCGGGCACGGCACGCCGATCTCGACGAGCTTCGCGCGCATCACACCCTTGTCCTGGGCGTGCACGAGCGCGTCCGGGCCGGGGCGCACGGGGATGCCGTCCGCCTCCAGGGCACGCAGATGCTCGGTGGGTACGTGTTCGTGATCGAAGGTGATCACGTCGCAGCCCCGCGCGAAGTCACGCAGCGTGTCGAGGTCGCGGTAGTCGCCGATGACGACATCGCCGACGACCTGCGCCGCGGAATCCTGAGGGGTGTCACTGAGGAGCTTGAATTTGATGCCGAGCGGGATGCCCGCCTCGTGTGTCATACGAGCGAGCTGCCCCCCGCCGACCATGCCGACTACCGGGAACGTCACTCCCCCAGGGTATCGGTCACGCCGGGGCGGCCTGATTTCCGTATCTCTTACCGTTCTTTTCCGGGTCTCTTCCCGACCTGTGAGCGGCTTCACGGGCGCCGGGGGAAAGCGGTGGTTAGCATGGCTGGGTCGAGAATCCGAGAAGACGGGGGCCTGCACAACCATGGAGCCTGGTTCCGAAGGGCCTTTCAAACGGCTCGCCCGCGAGGTCGCCAAGTTCGGCGCGGTGGGCGTGGTGGGCACCGTGGTGAACTTCGCGGTCTCGAATCTGCTGTGGCATCTGACCAGCCTGCAGGCCGTGCGTGCCAACGTGATCGCGACGATCGTCGCCATCGCGTGCAACTACGTAGGCTTCCGGTACTTCACCTACCGTGACCGCGACAAGAGCGCCCGCACCAAGGAACTGAGCCTGTTCCTGGCGTTCAGCCTGGTCGGCCTGGTGATCGAGAACGGCATCCTGTTCGCGGCGATCTACGGCTTCGGCTGGGACAGCTCGCTGCAACGCAACGTCTTCAAGGTGCTCGGCATCGGCATCGCGACGCTGTTCCGCTTCTGGTCGTACCGCAGCTGGGTGTTCAAGGCGCTCCCGGCGGAGGACGACGGCGAGGACGAGGATGAGGCCGGGGAACCCGTCGCGAAGGCGGATACCCCCCTCATCGAGCCCCAGCGCGAGCCGCTCCCCCGCCCCAAGCAGCACGTGAGCTGAACCCGCCCGCTCCCTCCGGTCCCTAGCGGACCGTGGGCTCGTCGTCGTCCACCGGCACCCGCTTGGTCGGCGGCGTACGCGACAGGAACAGCCCGAACACCGGCGGCTGCGCCTGCAACATCTCCAGCCGCCCGCCGTCCGCCTCCGCGAGGTCCCGGGCGACCGCGAGCCCGATCCCGGTGGAGTTACGACCGCTGATCGTCCGCTCGAAGATGCGAGCACCGAGGTCCGTGGGAACGCCGGGCCCCTCATCCGTGACTTCTACGACGGCCTGGTTGCCGGTGACGCGGGTGCGCAGGGCGACCGTGCCGCCGCCGTGCATCAGGGAGTTCTCGATCAGCGCGGCCAGCACCTGCGCGACGGCGCCCGGGGTGCCGACGGCCTGGAGATGCCGCTTGCCCGAGCTGACGATCGCGCGCCCCTCGCTGCGGTAGGCGGGGCGCCACTCGGCGAGCTGCTGCTGGATGACCTCGTCGAGGTCGAAGGAGACGGCGGAACCGGTACGGGGGTCACGCGCGTTCGTCAGCAGCCGCTCCACGACATCTGTGAGCCGCTCGACCTGCGTCAGCGCGATCGTCGCCTCCTCCTTCACCGTGTCCGGGTCGTCGGTGAGGGTGATCTCCTCCAGCCGCATGGACAGCGCGGTCAGCGGCGTACGCAGCTGGTGTGAAGCATCGGCAGCCAGCCGTCGCTCGGCGGTGAGCATGCGGGCGATGCGCTCGGCGGAGGAGTCGAGGACGTCGGCGACCCGGTCCAGCTCGGGCACGCTGTACCGCTTGTGCCGGGGCCGCGGGTCACCGGAACCGAGCCGTTCGGCGGTCTCCGCGAGGTCGGTGAGCGGCGAGGCGAGGCGGTTGGCCTGGCGTACGGCGAGCAGTACGGCGGCGACCACGGCGAGCAGGGCGACGGCGCCGATGATGAGCAGCGTCCGCCCGACCTCACGGGTGACGGTCGAGCGGGGCTCCTCCACGGTGACCGTCTCGCCCTCCTCGCCCTTGGCGGTGGAGCGGATGACGTCACCGGCCGGCTTGGTACCCACCTCGATCACCGGGTCGCCCGGGATGCGGATCACGGCGTAACGGTCCTCCGTGACCTGCGTGCGCAGCACCTCGGAGTCGACGATCTCCGCCCCGAGGATCCGGCTGTCCACGATGCTGGCCAGCCGGAGCGCCTCGGAATCCACGCGTTCCTGGGCGCTGTTGCTGATGGTCCGCGTCTCCACGATGACAAGAGACACACCGAAGACGGCGATGACCACGAGCACCACGGCGAGGGTGGACTGAATAAGACGACGACGCACGGGACTCTCCGAGAAAGGGTGACGTCAGCGCCCCTTTAGGGGCGCTTCAGGGGCGCGGGGAACTGCGCGACCAGCCATACGCAGCCAGCACCCGCGCACCCACCCAAGCCACCATGGCGATGACGCGCGTAAACCGACCTAGCTCTTCTCGAACCGGAAACCCACACCCCGCACCGTCGCGATGTACCGAGGGTTGGCCGCATCGTCACCGAGCTTCTTCCGCAGCCAGGAGATGTGCATGTCGAGGGTCTTGGTCGACGACCACCACGTCGTGTCCCACACCTCGCGCATCAACTGGTCACGGGTCACCACCCGCCCGGCGTCCCGCACAAGCACCCGCAGCAGGTCGAACTCCTTCGCGGTGAGCTGGAGTTCCTCGTCGCCCATCCACGCACGGTGGGACTCGACGTCGATACGGACGCCGTGCGTGGCGGGCGGCTGCGCGGGCTCGGCCGCGCCGCGCCGGAGCAGGGCCCGGACGCGGGCGAGCAGTTCGGCGAGCCGGAAGGGTTTGGTGACGTAGTCGTCGGCGCCCGCGTCGAGGCCGACGACTGTGTCCACCTCGTCGGCGCGCGCGGTCAGGATGAGGATGGGGACGGTGTGGCCCTCGGCGCGCAGTCGGCGGGCCACTTCCAGGCCGTCCATGCCGGGCAGGCCCAGGTCCAGGACACACAGGTCGATGCCGCCCTGGATGCCGGCGTCGAGCGCTGTCGGTCCGTCCTCGCGCACCTCGACCTCGTAACCTTCCCGTCGCAAAGCGCGGGCCAGCGGCTCCGAGATGGACGCGTCGTCCTCGGCGAGCAGTACACGGGTCATGAGGTGATGGTAGTCCGCCTCGGACAGCGGTCGGGGTGTGATCGCCACGAGTGATTCTTACCTTGGGGCAAGTCGGATTCTCAGCGGTGAAGAATCTGGTCCGAACCTGTGCCTGTGGGATGCGATCCTTGTATCCACCTTCGAAAGATCGACCACGGTTCCACTTATCCCTGTGATCGATGTCTCAAGTCCTTCCATTTCCGGCGGTGTCCTGCCGTATGGTGACCTGAACGCCTGTAGCAACACCGGGGACCTTTGGCGAGCGTTTATAGCTGAAGGTCTCTTTTGTGTGCGGGCTGGCTGTCGCCAGCCTTGAAAGGAATGACCTGTGGCCGGGTGCCCCGGGGCGGACTCCCCGAGGGCGTGGGGACGGACGTGCCGATCCCGCCGGTGCCGGCCGCCCCCCACCGGGCGCGCGACCTCCCCCAGAGGGGGGACCCCCACTGCAAGCGCGTCCCGAACCAGCAAGGAACGACCATGGCGTCCAGCCTGACGAAGGACTCGGTGACTCCGGGCACCCCCGGTTCCGAGACGACCTTCTTCGGCCACCCCCGCGGACTGGCCACTCTCTTCATGACCGAGATGTGGGAGCGATTCTCCTACTACGGCATGAAGGCCCTCCTCCCGCTGTACCTGGTGGCACCGGGCGGCCTGCACATGAGCGCGGCCACCGCGACCGCGATCTACTCGGTGTACCTGTCGCTCGTGTACCTGCTCGCCCTCCCCGGCGGCTGGTTCGCGGACCGGGTCCTCGGCCCCCGCAAGACGGTCGCTGTCGCCGGCGTGATCATCATGCTCGGCCACCTCACCCTGGCCCTCCCGTCCTCGGGCACGTTCTTCGCGGGCCTGGGCCTGGTGGCGATCGGCTCGGGGCTCCTCAAGGCCAACATCTCCACGATGGTCGGCCACCTCTACGAGGGCCCGGACGACCCGCGCCGTGACGGCGGCTTCACGCTCTTCTACATCGGCATCAACATCGGCGCGTTCGCCGCGCCGCTGGCCATCGGTACCGTCGGCGAGAACTACAACTGGCACCTCGGCTTCGCGCTCGCCGCGGTCGGCATGGCCATCGGCCTCGCCCAGTACCTGCTCGGCACGCGTCACCTCAGCTCCCGCTCGGACATCGTCCCCACGCCGCTGTCCGCCGAGGAGAAGGCGGCCACCCTGCGCAAGTCGGCGTTCTGGGCGGCGGTCGCGGTCGTCTTCTACGCGATCGTCGGCTTCTCCGGCCACTACACCCTGAACTGGCTGCTGGTCCCGATCACCGTCGCCGGCCTGCTCATCCCGGTCCTGGTCATCGCTCGCATCAAGCGCGACAAGGACCTCGACCGCGCCGACCAGTCGAAGATGTCCGCGTACATCTGGTTCTTCGTCGCCGCGGCGGTCTTCTGGATGATCTACGACCAGGGCGGCTCGACGGTGTCCCTGTTCGCCGACTCCTCCGCGAAGAACACCGTCTTCGGCTGGAACTTCCCGATCTCCTGGTACCAGTCGGTCAACCCGGTCCTCATCATGGCCCTGGCCCCGGTCTTCGCCTGGGCCTGGCTGGCCCTGGCCCGCCGCGGCAAGGAGCCGAGCACGGCGACCAAGTTCGCGATGGGCCTGATCCTGATCGGCGCGTCCTTCTTCCTCTTCCTGGCCCCCCTCGCGATCGCCGACGGCGGTCACAAGGCGGCGGCGATGTGGCTCGTGGCGATCTACTTCGTCCAGACGGTCGGCGAACTGACCCTCTCCCCCGTCGGCCTCTCCGTCACCACGAAGATGGCCCCCGAGAAGTACGCCTCCCAGATGATGGGCGTCTGGTTCCTGGCGGTGACAGCAGGCGACGCCACGACAGGCCTCCTCTCCATCGCCGGCGTCAACCTCAACAAGACAGGCATCGTCACCCTCGAAGCGGCCCTCGCGGTCCTCGCGGGCGCAGCGGTCTGGATGTACCGCAAGAAGGTCAAGCACCTCATGGGCGACGTCCACTGACAGTCGTCTACGGCAACGCGCCAAAGGGCCGCTGAATCCTTCGGGACACGGCGGCCCTTTCCCATCCCCGGCACTTCCCAGTGAACGTTGGGCCACTCGCTTCTCAGCCAGTGTCGTGCTTCCACGGCCCGAGTAAAGGGCGCTCCCTGCGGTCGCGTCGGCTACGCCGATTCCGCTCCGCTCCACCCTTGACTAGGGCCGCTCCAGCCCGTTTCAGAAGCGAGCGAGCGGCCCGGAAGGACGGGTGGCCAAGGTGGGCGGGCCCCTACCTGCACTGCGTAGCAAGCCGGTGCGAGGGGACGCGTTCGCGTCTCACCAGCACGCCGGGCCGGCTTAGCGGCTATCGGCCGGTGGGGTGGGAGGGTGCGGGGGGGGACTGCCCCCTGGGTAGATCCGGGCCGGTGCGAGGGGACGCGGCCGCGCCTCGCCAGCACGCCGGGTCGGCTCAGCGGCTACCCGCCGGTGGGGTGCGAGGGTGCGGTGAGTACTGCCGCCTTGGGCTGATCCGGGCCGGTGCGACGGGGCGCGTTCGCATCTCGCCAGCACGCCGGGCTGGCTCAGCGGCTACCCGCCGGTGGGGTGCGAGGGCGCGGTGAGTACTGCCGCCTTAGGCTGATCCGGGCCGGTGCGACGGGGCGCGTTCGCGTCTCGCCTGCACGCCGGGCTGGCTCAGCGGCTAGCGGCCGGTGAAGTGGGAAGCACGGGTGGCGACCGCCGCCTTGGGCAGATCCGGGACCGGCGCGAGGGGACGCGGCCGCGTCTCGCCAGCACGCTGGGTGGGCTTGGCGGCTGTCGGCCGGTGGGGGTGGAGAGAGCACGGGGGCACGGGGCATGGGGGCGCGCTGCCTTCTTGCCGGTACGCCGCCTCGGTTCAGCGGCCGACGCCGGGTGGGTGAGTAGGTGGGTGCTGGAGGCTGTGGGTAAAACTAACCACCTTCACGGCTTTGACTGGTTAGATATGAACCCGGCTTCCCACACCCACCGACCTGTAGCCGCTGAGCCGACGCGGCGTGCGGGCGAGACGCCAGCGCGCCACCTCGCCCCGACCCCGCCCTCTCTGGAAGCCGGGGTCTTTTCTAACCAGTGATGGCATGCCACACCGGTTAGTTTTACCCACAGCCTCCAGCACCCCCACCCTCCACCGGTCGTTGGCCGCTGAGCCGAGGCGGCGTGCTGGCGAGGCGCGAGCGCGCTCCCTCGCCCCGGATCAGAACGCAGCCCACCCGACGGGAATCGTGCCTGGCCACCCATCCCTCGGGGCCGCCCGCTCGCTTCTGAAACGGGATTGCGGGAGGCGAGTCAAGGGTGGAGCGCAGCGGAATCGGCGCAGCCGACGCGACCGCAGGGAGCGCCCTTTACTCGGCTTCCGCAATCCCGACACTGGCCAAGAAGCGGGCGGCCAACCCGTACTTGTCAGCGCAGTCGCCTCCGTCCCGGCATGAACGTGAACACCGCCACGCCAAGCAGGATCGCCGTACCGGAGACCAGGCCGAGCGCTTTCAGGCCGCCGTGGCTGTCCGAGCCCGTCTCCGCCAAGCCCCCTGAGGTGGATGTCGACGTTGACGTACCGCCCGATGTCGAGGAGCCGCCGGACGCGCCGCTTGCCTGTTCCGTCGTGTCCAGGGTCAGCGAGACCTCCGACTTCGTGGGGGTGCAAGTCGTCGTCGTGCCAAGGGCGTTGACCGTCAGGACGCCGGGGGACAGTGTCGACGTACCGCTCGCGCCCGGTTTGTATGTGCCCGTCAGGTCCGGGATCTCGATCGGGTCGCCGGACTTGATGGCGGCGGAGTTGGTCGGTCCCTCCACGTGGACCGTGCCCTTGTCGGCGCCGCCCAGGACCACCTCCATCGACGGCTTCACGGAGTCCGCCGGGATGTCCGCCGGGCTGTCCATCACCGACCCGTTGAACTTCACGGTGAGGTCGTAACTCCCGCCGTCCCTCGTGGCGTTGATCTGCACCGGCGAGGTCGCGTTCTTGTCACCGATCGGCGTCTTGCACGCGTACGGGACGGAGACCTCCTTGCCGGTGAAGTCCGTCTGGCCGGTTCCGGTGCCGTCACTGGAGCTCGCCGATGCCGATGCCGATGCCGAATCACTGGGCGAGGCTGATTCCGATGCCGATGCGGATGCCGACGTCGAGTTCGACGGAGTCGGTGACGTGCTGGATGAACTGCCGTCCCCCGCCGTCACATTGATCGTCGCCGAAGGCGAGACCGTCGCCGTCGGTGCGCACTTCGTGTCCGTCGAGAACGCGTTGACCGTGTACGCGTCCGGTGTCAGCGTCACCGGCCCCGCCGTCGTCAGCTTCAACGTGCCCTTCATGTCGGACAGGGTCATCGCCGCGCCCTTGGGAATCGCCGGGTTCGTGCGCGGGCCCAGCATCGCGATGTCGGCGGTCTGTGCGCCGCCCGCCTTCAGAGTCCCGGACGGCTGGACCGAGTTGGCGGGCAGGTCGATGATGTCGGGGTTCTTGGACGCGGCCTGGGTGAACTTCCAGACGACGTCGACCGTGTCGCCCACCTTCGCCGTGGCGGGCGCGGTGATCTCGACCTTGGTGGTGCCGTCGACCGGGTCGATGCCGGCGGGCGGCACGCAGTGGGTGGCGTAGGACACCTCGGCGGCCTGCGCGGTCCCGGCGGTCAGGCCGAGCGCGAGGCCCGCACCGCCGAGGACCAGCGCGAACGTGGCCGCGCCCGCTCTCCGTACACCGCCTCCGCCGACCGGTATGACTCTCCTTCGCTTGCTCACGTAAGTCCCTTCCTGGTGGGAGTCGTCGGACTCGTCGGACTGTCGTCGTGCGGTGCGGAGAGTCGACCGGCCGCCGTGCCCGGATCCGAATCCGGGGTGAACCACGGCAGGGTCGAGGTCGTAGGGGCGACTGCTTCCTGAGAGGCGGCCGCCTTGCCCAACTTCGGCATGCGCAGGGTGACTTGGGTGGGCATGTGCAGGGCCCTGTGCCGGGGCGGGCCCATGCTGCGGGCCGCCTTGCGTGGCCGTAGGCGGTCCACCACGGCCATCCCGATACGGAACACCGCCGCCGGTACGACCACGCAGACCAGGATCCAGAACAGGGTCACGCCCCAGGGGCGGCCGACTCCCCATGGTTGTTCGGCAAGTACCCGGCCGCCGTACTTCATCGAGACGGTGTAGTCGCCGTGCGCTCCGGCCGAGAGTTCGACGGGGAGTTTGATCTCCGCCTTGCCGCCGGGCGCGATCGTGCCGCTGTACTGCTGGTCGTCCCACTGCGGTGCGAACACCCCGTGGGAGGTGCCGACTTGGAAGACGGGGTTCTTGACGGGGGACGAACCGGCGTTGCCCACGGTGAAGACCAGCGTGCGCGACGGTGGTGCCCCGAACCAGGTCAGCAGCCCGCTCGAACCGTCCAGCCGGGTGTCCGACAGGACCGACAATCGTCCGGTGGAAGGCTCCGCAGGCAGTGGTTCGACTGCGTGTCCGGCCACCTTGAAGACCGTGTCCGCCGACGCGCTCGCGCCCGTCACCGTCGCCACATGCACCACGCACGGGCACGGCACCGGCGGTTCGGACACCGGCAGCTTCTTGCTGAAGACGCCCTTGGCGTCCGTCGTCACGGCTCTGCCGTCCGCGTTCGCACAGGAGTTGGTGCCGCCGATCACCCCGCGCGCGGGCGTCGCCTGTCCGCAGATCAGCATCATCAGCAGGGCGTGCGGCCGCCAGCCGCTCCCGGAGACGGTGATCGAACCCCCCGTCCCCGCCTGCGACTTGGAGAGCTTCACACTCGGGCCGCCCGCCGCCGCGGCGGACGTCGCCCCCGTCAACGGCAGCAGAAGCAGCGCGAGTACCGCCACCAGCGCCGGAATCCGCATCTTGCCGCTCACATCGCCGCTCCCGTCAACTCGGTCTGCGTGTACGGGTGTTCGGCCGTCTCGCCGGCTTCGTCCGTACGGCGCCGTCGACGTCGTAGGCGTAGGCGTAGGCGTAGGCGTACGAGAAGCAGCGCGGCCGCGGCCGTCAGCGCACCCCCGGTCCCCGCCACCGCTTCCCACGGCACGAACCGTGTCGACACGTTCGCCGTGTCGTGGGCGCCGCCCGTCGCTGTGACCGTGAGGCGTAGGTCGACCGCGTCCAGGGTGGGGTGGTCGGGCCAGGGTTCGGTGAGCTTCAGGCGTTCGCCGGGCGGGAGTTGGACGGGGAGGGTGCGGGGGGCGCGGTTGAGGAGGGTGCCGAAGAGGCCGGTGGCGTGGACGGCGAGGTTCGGGGTGAGGGGTGTGGTGCCGCGGTTGACCAGGTCGTAGGTGATGCGGTCGCCGTGGACCGCCACGTGTTCGACGGTCAGGGCCGACAACGCCGGTCCGCGTACGTGGAGTTGGAGCCGTACCGTCGCCTCTCGGCCCTTCGTGTCGCGCGCGGTGATCGTGGCGGCGCGGTCGCCGGGGGTGGCGGTCGTCGGGACGTTCACGATGAAGGGGATGTCGGCCCGGGTGCGGGACGGGACCCGAACTCCCGTGTCGGCGAAGGTGATCGGGACGCCCGTGGCGTGCAGTCGTACCGTGACCGGGTGGGTGCTGGGGTTGGTCACGGACAGCGTGTCCTGGAGGGTCGTGCCGGGCTCGCCCTCGGCGTAGAACGTCGGGCGTCCGCCGCCCGCGGGCGCAACGGTCCATCCCTCGGCGGCCGTTGCGGTCGGTGCGGCCGCCAGGAGGGCTAGGAGGGTCAGGCACAGGACGCGGGCGGTCGACGGCAGCATGGGCGGCTCCAGCGGGCGTACAGGGGGCTGTCAGCGGCGGGCGCGGGCCGTCTGGTTGCGCCGGGTCAGCCACAGGGTGCCCGCCGCGCCCGCGAGCAGGACCGTGCCGCCGAGCGTGCCGAGGGCGATGACGGAGTCGTCGGGGCCGGTCTTCGGGAGCGTGCCGCTGGAGTCCGTACCGGTGCCGGAACCGGTGGAGCCCGTCGTGCCCGTCGAACCGCTGGATCCCGACGAACCGCCCGCCGCCGTGACGTCCAACGTGAGGGACGGGCCGGGGCTGTTGGTGGGGGTGCAGGTGGTCGTCGTACCGAGGGCCTTGATGGTGAGGACGGCCGCCGTGAACGTGACCTTGCCGGATGCCTTCGGGGTGTACGTACCCGTCAAGTCGTTGATTTTGATGGGGGTGTTGGCGGGGATCGCGGCCTGGTTGGCCGGGCCCGACACCGCGACCGTGCCGCTGTCCGCACCGCCCAGCTTGATGGTGGCGCTCGGGCTCATCGCACCCTTGCCGAGTTCGACGGGGCTGGAGGAGACGCCCTTCTGCCAGGACATGGTGAGCTGGTAGCCGCTGCCGCTCTTGACACCCTTGATGTCGATCGGCGAGACGGCTGTCTTGACGCCGATGGGCGTCTGGCACTTGTAGTTGACGTCGACCACGTCGGCCCGGGCTGCGGGGGCGGCCATGAATACCGCCGAGCCGGCCAGGGCCGCGACGGACGCGAGCGCTGCGGTTCGTTTCTGGTACGACACGGTCCCCTCATTCCTGACGGCACATCAGATCGGCCGTCAAGGTACGCCCGGGGTCGTGAGGAGGGAAGACAAGGCGCACGCCGGAGTTGTGACGATCCGGCGTGCGCGAAGAGGTCGCCACGTGGACGGGGTGACCGGAGGTAACCCGAGGTCGGCGTCAGCCGAGCCGGCCGGGCAGGCCCCAGCGGCGCAGCACCTCGGGAACCACGACCGTGCCGTCCGCCTGCTGGTGCTGTTCGAGGATCGCGGGGAGGAGACGGCTGGTCGCCAGGCCCGAGGCGTTGAGCGTGTGCACGTACGCCGCCTTGCCGCCGCCTTCCGGGCGGTACCGGATGCCGCCGCGCCGGGCCTGGTACTCACGGGCGTTCGACACCGAACTGACCTCCGTGTACGCGCCGAGGCTGGGCAGCCACACCTCAACGTCGTACGTCTTCGCCTGGGCGGGGCTGGTGTCCCCGGCGGCGAGCTTGGTGACCCGGTAGCGCAGTCCCAGGCCGGCCACCAACTCCTCTGCGCGGGCCAGGAGTTCGAGGTGCGCCGCGTCCGAGTCGGCGGGGCGCGCGAACTGGAACAGCTCGACCTTGTTGAACTGGTGGCCGCGCAGGGTGCCCCGGTCGGCGGTGCGGTGGCTGCCGCCCTCCTTGCGGTAACAGGGCGTGTACGCCACGTACTTGCGCGGCAGCTCGCCCTCGTCGAGGGTCTCCCCGCGATGCAGATCGACCAGCGCGGTCTCGGCGGTGGGCAGCAGGAACCGCTCCGGGCGCCCGCCCTCGCCCGCCTCCACCACGAACACCTCGTCGGCGAACTTCGGGAACTGGCCCGCCGTATAACCGGCTTCGTAGGTCAGCAGATGCGGCGGCAGCACGAACTCGTAGCCCGCCCGGCGGTGGCTGTCGAGGAAGTGGTTGAGCAGGGCCCACTCCAGCGCGGCGCCGTCGCCCCGGTAGATCCAGTGGCCGTTGCCGGCGAGGGCGGTGCCGCGCCGGTAGTCCACCAGGCCCAGATCCTGGGCGAGTTGGACATGGTCGCGGGGAGCGAGATCGAGGGTCGGGGTGCCTACGGTCCGTACGACCTCGTTGCTCTCCTTGCCTCCCGCGATCACGTCCTCGTCGGGGAGGTTGGGCAGGGCATCGAGGAACTGCTGGTGTTCGCGGGCGAGTCGGGCGAGTTCGCCCTCGGCCTTCGTGACCTGGTCGGCCAGGGTCGAGGCGTTCGCCTGGAGGTCGTCGGCAGCGGTGCCCGCCCTGCGGTGCGCCGCGATCTCCGCCGAGATCCGTTTCCGCTCGCCGCGCAGCCGCTCCACGGCCGTACGGGTGTCCCGGAAGCGGGTGTCCAGGGCGAGGAAGGCCGGGAGGTCGGCGTCCACCGCGCGCTTGCGCAGGGCCTCGCGAACCCGCTCGGGCTGCTGCCGGATGAGGGTGACGTCGAGCATCGTGCACGCTCCGTCCGGTCGGCCGGGGCACAGAAATCGCCCCGGGGGTGATCCCTCGGGGCGTGGGCGAGAGGGTGCTCGCGGTGCCACCACGCCTTCACCGGTCGCGGGCCGCACGGCCGTGGAAACGGTCGCGTACCGCCGTAGAACGGTCTCGTTCTGGCCCGATGACGGGGGCCGGCCGGCGGGGCATGGGGTCCGCCGGGGCGGCGGGCCGTTCCTCCCCGCGCTCGGGAGGGGATTCGCCCGGGGTGCGAGGCCGCCTTCACAGCGTCGGCGGCTCTCTCGGCTCGCGGGACCCGGGGTACTCGTCTCCGTCAGCACGTTGGGGACGAGCGTAGGACCGGGTCGGGGTACGGGGAAACAAATTTCCCGACCGACCCGACCGGCGGGCGGGGGCGGGCTAGGCGGGGGCGCCCAGTTCCGCCCAGACCGTCTTGCCGGTGACTCCCGGAGCGCGGACGACGCCCCAGTCCAGGCAGAGCCGCTGCACGATGAACATGCCGTGGCCGCCGGGGCGGCCCGCGCGGTGCGGGGTTCTGGGGGCGGGCTGGCCCGTGCCGCGGTCGGAGACCTCGACCCGGATCACCTTGTTCTCGCAGGTGATCCACATCTCGTCCGGGCCTTCGGCGTGCAGACAGGCGTTGGTGACCAGCTCGGAGACGACGAGGAGCACGTCCTCGGCGGCGGCGCGCCGGTCGGCGCCCTCGGCGGGCAGCCAGCCCCAGGCGTACAGGGCCTGGCGGGCGAAGTCGCGGGCCAGCGGTACGACCCCGCTCTCGCCCGCGAAACTGAGCCTGCGGGTGTTCCGGCCCACGGCCGGTTCGGCGTCGTCCCCGACGGACGGCACGGCAGCGCCTCCGGCGGGCGCCTCCGCGGCGCCACCGGACTCCGGGCGGTCGCCCGGCGGGTAGGGCCGGGTGGTGCTCATCAGCGCTTCACCTCACCGATTCACCGGTTCACGATTCAAGAGTCGGTACGTGTTCAAGAGTCAGTACGTGGATCAGGAGCGATTTGGTCGCTCGGGGGCTCGACGGGTTCAGATGTTCTCCTGCCCGAGCGAACCGGCAAAACACCCCTTACTCGGCACGGAAGACGAGGCACGGGGAATCCGCCGGTCGCACGGGGGAGAACGGGACTCAGCCGGACTCGTCGGCGAGGGCGGCCCCGAGGGTGTCGTGGACGGTGAAGACCGCTTCCGCCCCTGTGATCTCGAACACGCGCGCCACCGCGGGCTTCATCGCCGCGAGGTGCACCCCGCCACCTGCGGCTTCCGCCTTCAGGCGCGCGCCGAGCAGCACGTTCAGGCCCGTGGAGTCGCAGAACTCCAGCCGTGAGCAGTCCACGACGAGCCGTGCGTACCCATGGGCTAGCAGGTCCTCCAGCGGCTCGCGCAACAGATCGGCGGTGTGGTGATCCAACTCACCCGCCGGTGTCACGACAGCGCTGAGGCCCTGTTTCCGCACCTCGACCAGAAGCCGGCCAGACTGTGCGCTGCCGACCGTCCCGCGGTCCATGCCGTCTCTCTCCCGAGGTCGTAGCTGTTGACCTCTCCCGAGGTCGTGGCTGTTGACGTTCGCCCTGGAACACTACGCCTTCCTCACACTCTCCGACACCCGAACAACCGCCCACAAGTGGACATATGGGTACACAACGCACTTGCGGCGGGCTCCGGAAAACGGGTAGGGCTAGTAGAGACAAGTATTTGGACATTCGATACGACGGACAAGTCCGGCCACCGACCGGCTCTCGTCCCGACTGTCGATACGACCGACCGACCGACACGACCGGCTTTGGAGGCGCCGCACTCCGCAGTGCACGCACCGGCTTCGGCAGCCATATGCCGAGAACGATGGAGGACGCCATGTCACCCCGGCTCGACGCATCGCCTACCCCGACAGCGACGTCGACACCCCCACCGGCACAACTGGATCCCAATCCCATCGAGGGGCTCCCCGAGATCCCCCCGTACGACGAGATCGGCGCCGTCGACGCACGGGCGCTCTCCAAGACCCTCTTCGAGCGGCTGGAGTCGCTCGAAGAAGGCACGCACGAATACTCGTACGTCCGCAACACGCTCGTCGAACTCAACCTCGCGCTGGTCAAGTTCGCCGCCTCCCGGTTCCGCTCGCGCAGCGAGCCGATGGAGGACATCATCCAGGTCGGCACCATCGGCCTGATCAAGGCGATCGACCGCTTCGAACTCAGTCGCGGCGTCGAGTTCCCCACCTTCGCGATGCCAACCATCATGGGTGAGATCAAGCGCTTCTTCCGCGACACCTCGTGGTCCGTGCGCGTCCCGCGCCGGCTCCAGGAACTCCGGCTCGACCTGGCCAAGGCCGGCGACGAACTGGCCCAGCAACTCGACCGCGCCCCCACCGTGGGCGAGTTGGCGGAGCGCCTGAAGATCTCCAAGGAGGAGGTCGTCGAGGGCATGGCGGCGTCAAATGCCTACACGGCCAGCTCACTTGACGCGCAGCCGGAGGAGGACGACTCCGAGGGCGCCCTCGCGGACCGTATCGGCTACGAGGACCACGGGCTCGAAGGCATCGAGTACGTCGAGTCGTTGAAGCCGCTGATCGCCGAACTCCCGTCCCGGGACCGGCAGATCCTCTCCCTGCGCTTCGTCGCCAACATGACGCAGTCGGAGATCGGCGACGAGCTGGGCATCTCGCAGATGCATGTGTCGCGGCTGTTGTCGCGGACGCTGGTGCGGCTGCGTAAGGGACTTACGGTCGAGGAGTAGGCCCGACTTGATTTTCCGGGAGCCGGTCTTCCTGGTCTTCCCCTGCCTGTGCTGAGCGCGGCGCGCGTGTGCGTGCGCCGCGCTCAGGCTGTTCCTGGTCCGTTTCGGATCATTCAGAGCGCCGGCCGGCCTTCGGTCAACTTGCCGCCCGGCTACGGTTGTTGCGCATGACGGCCACCGAGCCGGACATCGCGGACATCGACGAGGCTTTGATCCGGGATCTGCTGCGCGATCAGTACCCCGACCTGGCGGACCGCCCCCTGAAGCTCGGCGCGCTCGGCTGGGACAACCAGGTGTGGCGGCTCGGTGACGATCTCGCCGTCCGGTTGCCGTGGGCGACGGAGTCCGCGGACGCGCTGCTCCGCAAGGAACACGCCTGGCTGCCCGGTCTCGCCCCGCACCTTCCGCTGCCGATCCCGGTCCCGCAGCGCCTCGGTGAACCCTCCGAACGTTTTCCACGCCCGTGGCTCATCACCACGTGGGTACCGGGTGAGCCAGCCGACCGCGCCCCCGTGACACGCGGCGCGGAGGCGGCCGTAGCGCTGGCGGACTTCCTGACCGCGCTCCATCGCCCCGCGCCCGAGGACGCGCCCGAGGGTCGGGGCCGTGGGGGCCCGCTCGCCGACCACGCCGAAGGCTTCGCGAACGGGCTCGCGTCGGCCACCGAACTGGGGCTGATCCCCGACCCGGACGCCGTCCGCGCGGTCTGGGAGGACGCCGTGGCGGCACCCGAGTGTGCGGGCCCGGCGCTGTGGCTCCACGGTGACCTGCATCCGGCCAACGTCCTGACCACGAACGGCACGTTCGCCGGTGTGATCGACTTCGGCGACCTCTTCGCGGGCGACCCGGCCTACGACCTCGCCGCCACGTGGATCCTGCTGCCGGACGGCGCGGCGGACGTCTTCCACGAGGCCTACCGTTTCCACGCGGCCTACCGTCCCGCTGCCGACGCCGCGACCCTGCGCCGCGCACGGGGCTGTGCGGTGCTGCGGGCCCTCGGCGGCCTCCATATCGGCCATGCCGGTGACCACGGGCGGCCCGGGGGCAAGTCGACGTGGGGGCCGCCGGCCCGTGCCTCGCTACGACGGCTCACGGAAGGTGGGACGGGCGGTTTGACGGGAGGTTGAGAAGACGGGCTCGGCTTTCGGGGTGCGGTGGTAGGACGGGGCGGTGGAGCGAGCGTCCGCCGGGCGGGGGACGACCGGGTGATGCCCGGCGGATCAACCCTCTGCTTCAGGGCCCCTCGGTGAACAACTCCCGCGCGTCGGCGACCTCGTGGGAGCGGTCGAACCAGGTGCCGAGTTCGTCCAGGTCGGTGGAGGCGAGGATGCGGTCGCGGACGGGGTCGGGGACGTCGATCTGACGCCGCTGGAAGGTACGCAGAATGGCAGCCGCCCACCCCTCGGCGCGCCCCTCCTCTCGGCCTTCCTCCCTGCCCTCTTCCCGGCCTTCACCTCGTACCTGCTCCGCCAGCGGGTGTCGCCAGAAGTACTGGATCGCCGTCATCAGGTCCCTCCACATCTGCTGGGCCTGGCGGTCTGCCAGGCATGAGTCGACGAACTGCACGAAGACCGCGGCGCTGTCCGGGTCGATGGTCCGCAGGGCGGTGGCCAGGTTTTCCAGTATGGCGGCGGCCTGCGGACCTCGGCCATGTGTCATCGCCGAAAGCACCGCAAGGGGTACGTCCCGTTCGGCCTCGCGCTCGTCCACGATCACCGGCACGTTGTCCGGGCCGAGGACGAAGGGGCGCACCGTCAGCGAGGGGCACCCGCGCACCCCGAGATGGATGGGTTCCGCCGCCCAGCGGGCCGTAGCGCTGTTCTGGGTGATGACGATGAGCACGGGTTCGCAGCGGTACTTCTCGTGCAGGTAGCTGAGGTAGTACGGCCAGCTGCCGCGTTTCCTGTCGTCCGGCTTGCCCTGTGATTCGACGACCAGGAGGTAGGCCCCGTCGTCGGTCTCCGCCCGGAGCAGCGTGTCCACGCGTTTCTCGACCGGTTCGATCTCGGTGAGGTCCACGTTCATGGCGGCGAACTCACGTGGTTCCGGGAAGGGGATGCGTAACACGCTTTGCAGGGCGCGGGTCAGAAGCGCGGGGTCCTTCTGGAAGATCCGGTGCAGCGCCTCGTGCGACGAGCTGACCATCAACTCTCCTTTCTGTCCGATCTATTCGACGTGATCAACGATCTAGGCGGCGTCCAGGTCACACCACACGTACTTGCCGCGCTGCCCGTTCCTGGACAGCGGCTGCCACCCCCAGGAGTCGGCGCAGGCCCGCACCAGCGCCAGCCCTCTCCCTGCCTCGGCGTCCAACAGGTTCGCCAACTGCCCCGGCGGTTCAGGGGGTTCGGGGTCCGCGTCCCACGCCCCGACGCGCAGCACCCCCGCCGACCACCGCACACGGAGCATCACCGGCCCCTCTGTGTGCAGTACGGCGTTGGCCACCAGCTCCGTCGCGAGGAGTTCGGCGGTGTCCACGACCCGGATGAGGCCGTGTGCGGTGAGCACCAGGCGCAGGGTGCGGCGACAGACGGTGACGGCACGGCGATCGTGCGGGACGGAGAGGGAGTACTCCCAGGGCTCGGGCTCGGTTTCGGGCATGGGGCAGCTCCGGACGGGGTGAGGTGGGTGATGGGCGCGGGCGGTGGCATTGCCGCAGCCGTCATGGCAGGACGAAGCGGTGCGCTTCCGCAGCGTGTACGTCGCATCACTGAAGGTAGGGTAGTAATTCCAACCCAAGCAAGCGGTTCGCGTAATCTGACACCCGAACGAGGAGTCCCAGAGAGGCAGTTACCGGAATGACCATGCGGAACCAACCCACCGCACGCCAGGTGCGCCTAGGTGCCGAGTTGCGCAGGTTGCGGGAGGCAGCCGGATTGTCGGCCAAGGAGGTTGCAGGCCTGCTGAATTCGAGCTCGACGCACATGAGCCAGATCGAGGCAGGCAGTTCCGGCATCAGCGAGGAACGTCTGCGCAGGCTGGCAGCGCACTGCGCCTGCGCGGACGAGTCGCTGGTCGAAACCTTGGTGGCAATGGCGGCCGATCGGACCCGGGGTTGGTGGGAGGAGTACCGAGGTGTCCTGCCGCCGGTCTTCCTAGACGTAGCCGAGTTGGAACACCACGCGACCTTCTTGAGGGAGGTCGTGATCACCCATGTGCCGGGGCTGATGCAGACGCCGGACTACGCCCGCGCCGTCTTCGGGTACATGGTCCCGGAGCTGCCTCCGAGCGAACTTGCCCCACGTGTCGAGCACCGCATGCGGCGCAGAGCGGCTCTCGAAGGCGCCGACTCAGCCACGTACGAGACAGTCATCCACGAGTCGGCGCTGCGGATCCGCGTCGCCGACCGCAAGGTCGCCCGGACCCAACTCCTCGAAGTCCTCCGGAACATCGAGGAGGAGCAGGCAACGGTACGCGTCATCCCGTTCGACACGGACGGATTCGCCGGCGCGAGCAGCGCAATGATGTACATCGGCGGACCGATCGCTCACCTGGACACAGTTCTGCGGGACTCACCCCACGGCACGGCCTTCGTGGACACCGGATCCCAGCTGGAACGCTTCCGACAACTGTTCCATAAAGTGGAAAAGACAGCACTTGGCCCGGCCGCATCCCGGGACTTCGTCCACCGAATCGCAAAGGAACTGTGAGGCGTCAGCATGACTCAGGCCGCCCAGTGGCAGAAGTCCTCCTTCTCTGAAGGCGGGGACGGCAACACCTGCGTCGAACTCGCCGCCACCTCACCTGCCACTCTCCACCTCCGCGAGAGCGACACCCCCGACACCCAACTCACCACCACGCCCGCCTCGTTGACCCACCTCATACGCGGCATCAAGTCAGGTCGATGCATACTCGGCTGACCAGCGGCACCCTGACAGGAGGAACCGTGAGACCCCACATGCCCCAGCCCAGGAACTGGCAGAAGTCCACCTTCTCCGACGGCGGCGACGGCAACACCTGCATCGAACTCGCCGCGACCTCACCAACCACCCTCCACCTCCGCGAAAGCGAAACCCCCCACACCCAACTCACCACCACCCACACCCCGTTGACCCACCTGATACGCGAACTCAAGTCAGCCCGACCCCACACCTGAGCACGCCCCCGCCCGGGGGCTATCCCCCACCTCGATCCTGAGGCTCACCGGATCGCCTCCCACCGGACCCCGAACCTAGCGTTCGACCATGACTCCGGCCCTGCACAAGCCCCTCGCCCTGGCCCTCGGCATCGCCACCCTGCTAGCCGCCGCGACAGGCACCGCCGTAGCCGAACCCACCACCCCCTCCCCCACAGAACAGCTACGTCAGGACACCAAGGCGATCCACGCCCTCGGCGTCACCGGAGTACAGGCCCGCACGGTCGCGCCGAACGGCAGGGAGTCCGTCGCCAGCAGCGGTACCGCCGAACTGGGCACCGGCCGCCCGGTCCGCCCCGACGGCTACTTCCGTATGGCCAGCACGTCCAAGACGCTGGTCGCCACCGTGGTGCTGCAACTGGAGGCCGAGGGCAGGCTGTCGCTGGACGACACGGTCGACCGCTGGCTGCCGGGCGTAGTACGCGGCAACGGCAACGACGGCACCCGCATCACCATCCGCCAACTGCTCCAGCACACCAGCGGAATCCACGACGACCTCCCCGGATACACCACCCCGGAGGAGTACTACCAGCAGCGCTACGACATCTACCGCCCCGAGCAGTTGATCGCCCGCGCCATGACCCACGCGCCGGACTTCCAACCCGGCGAGGGCTGGAGCTACTCCAACACCGGTTACGTCCTGCTCGACACCATCATCCAGAAGGCCACCGGTCAGCCCGCCCACCAGGAGATCGATGACCGTATTCTCCGTCCGCTCGGCCTCAACCAGACCCGCTGGGGCGGTACTTCGTCCACCCTGCCCCGGCCCCACGCGAAGGCCTATCAACTCTTCGGGCCCGATTCCTTGGTGGACGTCACCGAGCAGATACCGGTGGACTACGAGAACCTCTCTTACATCACGACCACCCGCGACGAGAACACCCTCCTCCGCGCGCTGCTCGCCGGCCACCTGCTGCCGCCGCGGCAACTCGCCGAGATGAAGCGGACCGTCCCGGTGAGCCCGGAGGTCCAACTGTTGTGGCCCGGCGGCCGATACGGGCTCGGCCTCGCCGAACGCCCCCTGAGCTGCGGAGGAACCTACTGGAGCCACGAGGGCGGAGACGGCGGCTACATCACCCTCAACGGCGTGACCGGCAACGGCGGTCGAAGCGCCGTGGTCTCCATGTCCGAGGCCCGCGGCGACACCCTGGACCACATCCTCGCCCAGGAGAACGCCGCCAGCGCCCTGATCGACCACGCGTTGTGCGCAGGGAGCCCCAACACCCCGTAGTCAGAGCAGAGTTACCGGGTTGCTCAGCGCCACCATCCGCCCTCCCGGATGCCGTACCTCGACCCGGACGAACGCCGACTCCCGCGCGTCGGTACGCCATTCCACCGCACCCACTCCCGCGGCTGACAGCGAAGCAACGTGCACCTTCCCCGCCCCGGTGTGAAAATTGACCACCCCCGAAGGCACGCCGCGCACACCCACCCGAGCCACCACCGGCCCGCCGCAACTCTCCAACTTCCCGCCGACACCGACCTGTTGAGCGCCCGCAGCAACCGTGAACGACAACTCCACGGCAGCCGACTCAGCGATCCAACTCCGCCCGGCACGAATCCCGGCGAGCACCGCATCCGTACTCAACTCCTCGGCCCGCACGACCGTATGCGGAACACCGATCTGGCCCGACAGATGCGCGTCACTGTTCCCCATCGCCGGCCGCCACCCGCCCTGCCGCCGGATGTCCGTGCCGAGACTCCGCCCCCACTCCGCCAACGCCGCCTCGTTGTCGGCCTGCCAGGGCAGATCCGAACTCCACGGCCCGTTCCAGACCTCGACCGCGTCGAACCCCTGGTACGGGTACAGGAACGTGCCCGAGTCGTACGGCGCGTGCGGATGAGCCGCCACACACAACCCACCACCGCGACGGACCTCGTCGAGATGCCGGCCGACCACCCCGTCCCGCACGCCGTACCGCCAGTCGACCACCTGCCCCGGCCGAACCCCCAGCGCGAGCCAGTGCCCGGTCCGGGTGGTGACCTCCTGTCCCAGGATCACCAGCAGATCGTCCCCGGCGTAACGGCCCCAAGTGCCGTGCGTGTCCGCGTTGTTGTGCTCGGTGGCGGCCACGAAATCCAACCCCGCGGCACGGGCCTCGGCAGCGAGCCGTTCCGGCGTCAGCTCACCACCGTGCGAGCACGTCGAGTGCACGTGACAGTCGCCTCGGTACCAGCCGCCCGCCCTACCGGCCACCCGCTCCCCACCCCTCCCCCGAGCCCCGACATCAGTCAGACAACCCGTGCCCCCTGCCGCCACACCCCACTCACCAACGGCACCCCCGGCCGATACGCCAGATGCACATGGCTCGGCGCATCCAGCAGCATCAGGTCCGCCCGCGCCCCCACCGCCACCCGCCCCACGTCGTCCCGTCGCAGCGCCGCCGCCCCGCCCGCAGTGGCCGCCCACACCGCCTCGTCCGGGGTCATCCCCATGTCCCGTACCGCGAGCGCGATGCAGAAGGGGACGGAGGACGTGAAGGACGAACCCGGGTTGCAGTCCGTCGACAACGCGACCGTGACGCCCGCCTCCAACAGGCGGCGCGCGTCCGGCCATTGCGCGCGGGTCGAGAACTCGGCGCCGGGGAGCAACGTGGCGACCGTCGCGCCGCTCGCCAGCGCGTCCACGTCCGCGTCCGTGAGGTGGGTGCAGTGGTCGGCGCTCGCCGCGTCCAGTTCTACGGCGAGTTGGACGCCGGGGCCGTAGGAGAGCTGGTTGGCGTGGATGCGCGGGTGCAGGCCCTTCGCCCGCCCCGCCGTGAGGATCGCGCGCGCCTGGTCTCCGTCGAACGCGCCCTTCTCGCAGAACACGTCGATCCAACGGGCGTGCGGGGCACAGGCGTCGAGCATCTCGCCGGTGACCAGGGACACGTACGCGGCGGGGTCGTCGGCGTAGTCCGGCGAGACGATGTGCGCGCCGAGGTACGTCACCTCGTCCGTGTGCGCTGCGGCGATGCGGAGTGCGCGGGACTCGTCGGCGACCGTCAGGCCGTAGCCGGACTTCGTCTCGAAAGTGGTGGTGCCCTGGTGGAGGGCCTCGGTCAGGTAACGGGTGAGGTTCGCCTCCAGTTCCGCGTCGCTCGCCGCGCGCGTCGCCGCGACCGTCGTACGGATGCCACCCGCGCTGTACGCCCGCCCGGACATGCGGGCGTTGAACTCCTGCGTGCGGTCGCCGGCGAAGACGAGGTGCGAGTGGGAGTCCACGAAGCCGGGCAGGACCGCCCGCCCACCGGCGTCGACCCGATTGTCAGTGGCGGGTGCTTTGCTTGTTTCACCGGTCCACGCGATGCGGTCGCCGTCGATGACGACGGCCGCGTCCTGGATCAGACCGAGGGGAGATCTGTCACCGAGGGAGGGGTCGTTGGTGACCAGCGTGGCGATGTTGGTGATGACGGTGGTGCTGGTGCTGGTGCTGCTCATCGTGTCCTCGTGGGTGCGGGGAGTCGTGGCCTCGTGGGTGCGTGGGGCGGCGATCGGCTCTACGCGCGCAGGGCTTCCACAGCTGCGGCGAGCGCCTGCGGTACGTCCGGTACCAGCGCGTGCGCCCCGTCGCGTACGACGTGCCGGCCGCCCACGACCGTGTGCCGTACGTCCGCTGCCGTCGCCGCGAATACGGCCGTCTCGGCGCCGAGCCTGGGCACCGGCCCCGCTGTTCTGACCGAGTCGAGCGCGATCGTCGTGAAGTCGGCGAGCGCGCCTGCCTCAAGCGTGCCCGCTTCCTCCCAGCCCAGCGCCGCGTGGCCGTCGGCCGAGGCCGCGCGGAGCAGTGCCGCCGCCGTCCAGTGACCTCTTGTGCGGGTGCGGAGGCGCTCGTTCAGCTCCATCGCCCGTGCCTCTTCGAGGAGGTCGATGACGGCGTGGCTGTCGGAGCCGAGGGAGAGAGGTGAGCCGGCTCGTTGGAGGGCGACCGCCGGGCCGATGCCGTCGGCCAGGTCGCGTTCCGTCGTCGGGCACATGCAGGTGCCGGTGCCCGAGCGCCCCAGCAGCGCGATGTCCTCATCCGTGAGGTGCGTGTTGTGGACGCCGGTGGTGCGGGGGCCCAACACCCCGTGGTCGGCGAGGAGTTGGGTCGGCGTGCAGTCGTGGGCCGTGCGGCAGGCGTCGTTCTCGGCGGTCTGCTCGGAGAGGTGGACGTGGAGCGGGGCCCGACGCTCCTCGGCCCACCTCGCCACCGTCGCCAACTCCCGTGCGGGCACGGCCCGTACGGAGTGGATGGCGGCACCGATCCTCGCGTGATCCCGTTCCTTGAGAAGTGAACAGCGTTCGGCCCAGGCGTCCGCGCTTCCGTCGGAGAAGCGGAGCTGGTGGCGGTTGGGGGGCTGTCCGAAGCCGGAGGAGAGGTAGGCGGTGTCGAGGAGGGTGATGCGGATACCGGCTTCGGAGGCGGCGGCGATGAGGGCCTCGCCCATGGCGTTGGGGTCGGCGTACGGGGTGCCGCCGTGGGCGTGGTGCACGTAGTGGAACTCGCCGACCGCCGTGATCCCGGCCAGCGCCATCTCGGCGTACACCGCGCGGGCGAGGGCGTGGTAGGTGTCCGGGGTCAGCTGGTCGGCGAAGGAGTACATGAACTCCCGCCAGGTCCAGAAGGTGCCGGAGCCGACCTGGACAGTGCCGCGCAGCGCGCGGTGGAAGGCGTGGCTGTGCGCGTTGGCGAGACCTGGGAGGGTGAGGCCTCGGAGGGGCTCGGCGCCGGGGGGTGGGGCTTCAACTCCGGTGCGGACGGCCGCGATCCGTCCGTCACTCACCTCCAGGGCGACGCCCGGCTCGACGTTGGTGTCGAGCCAGGCGTGTTCCAGCCAGTACGTCCGCGTGGTGGGGTGCGTCACCTGCAAGCCAGCCCTTCCAGTACGTCGGCGAGTGCGGTCACCCCGGCCACGCAGTCGTCCTCGGCCGCGAACTCGGCCGGGGAGTGCGAGACGCCCGTGGGGTTGCGCACGAACAGCATGGCGGTCGGGATGCTCCCGGAGAGGATTCCGGCGTCGTGTCCGGCACCGGTGCCGAGGACCGGGACGGTCAGGTGCGTGTCTTCGCCGGTCTTCCCCAGGACCCGGGCGAGTTCGTCGCGCAGGGCGTGGTCGAACTCGACGACCGGGGTGAAGGACTCCCGGACGATGTCCAGGTCGACGCCGTGGGCCTCCGCGTACTCACGGGCCTCCTTCTCGACGCCGGTGACCACGGTGTCCAGGGTCGCCTGGTCGGCGGCGCGGGAGTCGAGCCAGCCGCGCACCAGGGAGGGGATCGCGTTGACGCCGTTCGGTTCTACGGCGATCTTCCCGAACGTGGCGACGGCGCCCGCGAGTTGGGCCTCGCGGCGGGCGGCGAGCACGGTCTCGGCGTACGACAGCATGGGGTCCCGCCGGTCCACCAGCCGCGTCGTACCGGCGTGGTTGGCCTCGCCCCGGAAGTCGAACCGCCAACGCCCGTGCGGCCAGATGGCGCTGGCGATGCCGACCCGGTCGCCGGAGAGGTCGAGAGCGCGGCCCTGTTCGACGTGGAGTTCGACGAACGCGCCGATACGGGCGAGCCGTTCGGGGTCGGGGCCGATGGCGTCGGCGTCGTAACCGGCGGCCGCCATGGCCTGCGGCAGCGTGACCCCGTCCCCGCCGGTCAGCCGGTGCGCCTGCTCGACGGTGAGCTGCCCGGCGGTCAGGCGCGACCCGACGCAGGCGAGCCCGAAGCGGGCGCCCTCCTCGTCACCGAAGTTCACGATGGCGAGCGGCCTGGTGAACTCCGCTCCCCTGCCCCGCAGTTCGTCGAGCGCGGCGAAGGACGACACGACCCCGAGGGGCCCGTCGAAGGCCCCGCCGTCCGGCACCGAGTCGAGATGCGATCCGGTGACGACAGCGTCCCCGGCGACGGGATCCCCGAGCCAGGCCCACTGGTTGCCGTTGCGGTCGAGCTCGTAGGTCAGCCCGCGTGACGTGGCCTGCTCCTCGAACCAGGCCCGGCACTCGGCGTCGGCACCGGTCCAGGCGAACCGTCGATACCCACCGGAGTCGGCGTGCCGCCCGATGGGCCGCAGCTCGCGCCACATCTCGTGGAAGGAGGGCGGGGTGTGGGCCGGGCCTGCGGGCGACACGGACTGAGCCCAGCCGTCACTCGCCGCCGGGCGCGGCTGCCCCGCACCAGCAGCAGGCTGCGGCTGAGCGCCGCCTGTCGCGGGCTGCGTGGTACCGCCGCCCGCGACAGGCCGCAGGCTGCCGTCACCCGGCGCGGACTCCGGACCGCCGTCACTCGCCACAGGCCGTGCGAAGTCGTTCCGCATGGCGATGGGGGACCCCCCGCTCGAACGAAGTTGAGAGTGGGGGAGGGTGGGCGCGGTCGGACCCGCACCCGGCGACGAAGGACCCGCCCCCACCGAGGAGTTGCCGCCCCGCTCATCTCCCGGAAGGGTCACGCGTCGTCACCCTCGCGCATCGGCACCCGCACGCCCCGCTCGTCCGCGACCCGCTCCGCGATGTCGTACCCGGCGTCGACGTGCCGGATGACGCCCATGCCGGGGTCGTTGGTGAGGACGCGGCGGATCTTCTCACCGGCGAGGGCCGTGCCGTCGGCGACCGTCACCTGGCCGGCGTGGATGGAGCGGCCCATGCCCACGCCGCCGCCGTGGTGGATGGAGACCCAGGAGGCTCCGGAGGCGACGTTGACCATCGCGTTCAGCAGGGGCCAGTCGGCGATCGCGTCGGAGCCGTCGAGCATGGCCTCGGTCTCGCGGTACGGGGAGGCGACGGAGCCGCAGTCGAGGTGGTCGCGGCCGATGACCAGCGGGGCCGCCAACTCGCCGGAGGCCACCATGTCGTTGAAGCGCTCGCCGGCCTTGTCGCGCTCGCCGTAGCCGAGCCAGCAGATGCGGGCCGGGAGGCCCTGGAAGTGGACGCGTTCGCCGGCCAGCTTGATCCAGCGGTGGAGGGACTCGTTCTCCGGGAAGAGGTCGAGGATCGCCTTGTCGGTCTTGTGGATGTCGGAGGCCTCGCCGGACAGGGCGGCCCAGCGGAAGGGGCCCTTGCCCTCGGAGAAGAGGGGGCGGATGTAGGCGGGGACGAAGCCGGGGAAGGCGAACGCCCGCTCGTACCCGGCGAGTTGGGCCTCGCCGCGGATCGAGTTGCCGTAGTCGAAGACCTCGGCGCCTGCGTCCATGAAGCCGACCATCGCCTCGACGTGCTGCGCCATGGACTCACGGGCGCGGGTGGTGAAGCCCGCCGGGTCCTTGGCGGCCTCGTCGGCCATGTCCTCGAAGGCCATGCCCACCGGAAGGTAGGCGAGAGGGTCGTGGGCCGAGGTCTGGTCGGTCACGATGTCGATGGGGGCGCCCTCGGCGAGCATCTGCGGGAGCAGTTCCGCCGCGTTGCCGAGGAGGCCGATGGAGAGCGGGCGGCGGGCGTCACGGGCCTCGACGGCGAGCTCCAACGCATGGCGCAGGTTGTCGGCCTTGACGTCGAGGTAGCGGTGCTCGATGCGGCGTTCGATGGCGCGCGGGTCGACGTCGACGCAGATCGCGACGCCGTCGTTCATAGTGACCGCGAGGGGCTGGGCGCCGCCCATGCCGCCGAGGCCGGCGGTGAGGGTGATGGTTCCGGCGAGGGTGCCGTTGAACTTCTTCGCGGCGACGGCGGAGAAGGTCTCGTAGGTGCCCTGGAGGATGCCCTGGGTGCCGATGTAGATCCACGAACCGGCCGTCATCTGGCCGTACATGGTGAGGCCGAGGGCCTCCAGGCGGCGGAACTCCTCCCAGTTCGCCCAGTCGCCGACCAGGTTGGAGTTGGCGATGAGGACGCGCGGTGCCCACTCGTGGGTCTGCATCACGCCGACCGGGCGGCCGGACTGGACGAGCATCGTCTCGTCCTGCTTCAGGGTGCGCAGCGTGCGGACCATGGCGTCGAAGGAGCGCCAGTCGCGGGCGGCCTTGCCGGTGCCGCCGTAGACGACGAGCTTGTCGGGGTGTTCGGCGACCTCGGGGTCCAGGTTGTTCTGGAGCATCCGCAGGGCGGCTTCCTGCTGCCATCCCAGGGCGCTCAGTTCCGTACCGCGGGGTGCTCGTACGGGGCGGGGTCCTGACATGGTCTGCCTCCTAGCGGACTGCGTTCAGCGGATTTCCTACTACAGCTATTCACATCCTGACTTCGTGAATAGAACTAGTCAATACATCAGGGCGTCTCTGTGGGCAGGCTCTGAGTGTTTGGCCGGATGTACCGACCGTGGGCGACGACATGACGGGGGCTCCAGTGAACGACGGAAACCAGGGTCACACGGACGGCATCGATCCCGGCACGGATCACGGCACGGATCACGGCATGGAACCCGGCGCCGAACGCACCGCCCGCCGGGACGACGCCGTCCGGGCCGCCGTGGAGCAGGGGCTGCTGGGGCCCGGCGCCCCCATCGCCGCACTGCTGGACGTCACCGGTATCCGGGAGTCGGCGGCGGCACTGCGCGCGGCGTTCGACGCGGTGACGGCGCCCGGGACGCCCGTGCTGCACGCGTTCGCCGTGAAGGCGAGTCCGCTCGTGCCGGTGCTGCGGCTGCTGCACGAGGAGGGCATCGGCGCGGAGGTGGCGAGCCCGGGTGAGCTGGCCCTGGCGCGGGCGGCGGGGGTACGGCCGGAGCGGACGGTGCTGGACGCGCCCGCGAAGACGCCGGCGGAGCTGCGGGAGGCGCTGGCGCTGGGGATCGCGGTGAACGCCGACAATCCGCAGGAGTTGGAGCGGATCGACGCGCTGATGCGGTCGGCGACCAGTCGCTCACCGCTCGGGATCCGGGTCAATCCGCAGATCGGCGGCGGGTCGATCGCCGCGCTGTCCACGGCGACGGCGACCTCGAAGTTCGGGGTGGCGCTGCGGGACGAGGGGGCGCGGGAGTGGGTGGTGCGGGCGTTCGCCGAGCGGCCGTGGCTGACCCGGCTGCACGCGCACACCGGGTCGCAGGGCATCCCGCTGTCGCTGCTGGCGCGGGGCGTCGCGGAGACGTACCAGCTGGCCGAGGAGATCAACGCGCGGCTCGGGCGGCCGCAGATCGACACGCTCGACATCGGCGGCGGCCTGGGGGTGAACTTCGGTTCGGACGCGACGACCCCGACGTACGCGCAGTACGCGCGGCTGCTGCGGGAGGCGGTGCCGGGGCTGTTCGACGGGCGGTACGGGCTGGTGACCGAGTTCGGGCGGTCGATGCTGGCCAAGCAGGGGACGGTGGTGGCCCGGGTCGAGTACGCGAAGAGCGCCGGCGGGCGGCCGATCGCGATCACGCACGCGGGCGTGCAGGTGGCGACGCGGACGGTGTACGCGCCGCAGTCGTGGCCGCTGCGGATCGCCGCCTACGACGGGAAGGGGCGGCCCAAGTCGGGTCCCGAGGTGGTGCAGGACGTCGCCGGGCCCGCGTGCTTCGCGGGGGATCTGCTGGCCGAGGGGCAGGCGTTGCCCTTGCTGGAGCAGGGTGACTACGCGGCGGCGCTGGACACCGGGGCGTACTACTTCGCGGTGCACTACGCCTACAACTCCCTTGCCCGGCCGGGTATTTACGGCTTCGTGCGGGACGGTGCCGGGGGCGTGTCGTTCGCGACGGTGCGGAAGCCGCAGACGGTCGCGGAGATCGTGGCCGAATCCGGCGGGGCGCACGCCGCCGCGCTCACCACCCTGCGGGCGCCCGGGAGCCGTTGACGCACGCCCGTGCGAGCAGGGTTCAACTGACCCATGCAACTCGTGTGAAAACGGGGTCAGTTGACCCACCTTAGTCACTCGGGGGCATGTTCCACCGGAAAATGCCAGATCCCTCACCCCTCGGCCACACGGTGCGTAGCTTCGTCGTCACTCAGCCGAACCGCAGGCGGGAGGGGAGCCACGGTGCCCGGAATCGACGAGTGCTTACTGGAGGCCATGCGACTGCCCGGTGCCCGGGGCGCCGCGCTGGTCGACTGGACGAGCGGGCTTGCCCTGGGCGTCGTAGGAGAGTCGCCCGGGGGTGACCAGGAGGCCAGTGCCGCCGAGGCCGCCGAGCTGGCGCGGCTCGCGGCGGAGCACCGGGCGTTCGCGTCCGTCGGGGAGGACGGTGAGGCGGCCGACGATCCTCCGCTGGAGGATCTGATCGTCAGCAACCGGGACAGCTATCACGTGCTGCGGTTCGTGCGGACGTCGTTCGACAGCAGTGTGTTCCTGCATCTGTGGCTGACCCGCGCGGAGGGCAACCTCGCGCTGGCCCGCATCCGGCTCGGCGAGATGGCCGGACGGCTGGTGCTGGGATGACCGCGGTCAAGGCAACGCCCACCACCCCGCCGCCCCGGCTGCCGGTGCGGGCCAAGGCAGCGGCCGGCGAACGGGGTTGGGGCGGCGTCTCGCCGATGCTGACCCGGCTCGCCGCCGAGGAGGCCACCGGTGTCCTCGTCCGCGAGCGCGGCAGCCTGCACCTCGTCGACGGCCACGTCGTGCACGCCGAGAGCCCGTCCGCCCCCGGCCTCGACCTCCTCCTCACCGCGCACGGCACCCTGCGCGCCGGTGCCTGGGAGGCCGCGGCCAGGGCGACCGACGAACGGCACGCCACGACCCGACTGCTGCTGGACGGCGGCCAGTTGAGCTCCGGCGCGCTGGAGCTGTGCCATCTCGGGGCGCTGTACGACGCGGCGTACTTCGTGCTCGCGCCGAGCAGCACCCCGGGCCGGTTCCGCTACGGCGTCACGCATCCGCTCGGAGGTGTGCGGCCGGTTCCGGTGGCCGCACTGGAGCGGGAGACGCTGCGCCGCCGCGATCTGCTGCACCGGGTGTGGCCGGACGCGGCGACGGACGGCGCGCCGCTGGTGCGGGCCGACCCCGTCGCGCCCCCGCCGGTCACCGCCCGGCAGGCGGCGGTGCTGGCGCGGGTGGACGGCGTCCGTACGGCGCCGGACATCGCGCGGGTGCTGGGGCGGCGGGCGTACCCCACGCTGCTGGACATCCGGCGGCTGGTGTCGGCGGGGCTCGTGTCGCCCCGGCCGCCCGCGCCCGCCGCCGATCCCCTGCCCGACGTCACCGATCCCGACATCACCTTGCTGAAGAGGCTCAGAGATGCGCTGGAGGCCCTTTGAGTGGCAGCGAGCACGCGCCGAGAGGAGAGAGCCGATGGCCTCCGAGGCAGAGATCCTCGACGAGCTGCGCCGGTTGAGAGCCCGCGTGCCCCAGCTGACCGGGGCGCTGGCGACGGGCGTCGACGGTCTCGTCCTGGCGCAGGACACCCCGGGCGTCGAGCCGGAGCGGGTGGCCGCGCTCACCGTGACGGCGCTCGGCGTGGCCGTACGGATGGCGGACGCGACCGGGCAGGGCGACTTCCGCGAGCTGATCGTGCGCGGGGTCTACGGCTATGTCGCGACCTACGCGGCGGGCCGCGGCGCCGTGCTGACCGTGCTCGCCCAGGACCGGGTCCATGTCGGCCGGCTGCTGCTGGAGGGCCGCCGCGCGGGGGCCCGGATCGGAGAACTGGTCGACGCCGAGGCGGCTGTCGCGGCAGAGAAGGCAGAGACCGAAGCCGTCGTGCCCGAGGAACGGACCGACCCGGCGCCGCCCGCCAAGGCGCCCCCGAAAACCACCACCGCACGAACGAGAACAGCGCGCGCACCACGCACCACCACAGGCACCAACGCGCGTACCACCACGGAAAGTTGAACGGAACCAAAGGAGCACTGTCATGGCCAACACCGAAACCTCCCTCAAAGAGGCGCTGACCTCCATCGAGGGCGCGACCGGGGTCGCGCTCGTCGACTACACCAGCGGTATGGCGCTCGGCACGATGGGCGGCAGCAAGACCTTCGACCTCGGCGTCGCCGCCGCCGGGAACACCGACGTCGTGCGCTCCAAGCTGCGCACGATGGAACACCTCGGCCTGAAGGGCGAGATCGAGGACATCCTGATCACGCTGTCCAGCCAGTACCACCTGATCCGCCTGATCAAGGGACGCGGCGGCAACGGCCTCTTCCTCTACCTGGTCCTGGACTCCAACCGGGCCAACCTGGCGATGGCCAGGCACCAGTTGAAGAAGATCGAGACGGACCTGGAGGTATAGGCCCCCGGTCAGGCGAAGACGTCGCTGCGGCGGCGCGCCCCGCCCGGGGTCGCGTCGCCCGCGGCGATGCCGGTGGAGCGGTAGCCCTTGACCGGCTTGCCGGCGGGGGCGCCGTCGCGCTTGTCCAGCCAGTCCACGCGGATCCACAGCAGGACGTCGTCGGCGCGTTCACGGCGACCCAGCCAGGCGGCTTTCAGTCGCAGCCCGGTACCGGCACCGGCGAGCAGCATCCCGCCCGCCGCGGGCACGGCGAACCCGCCGGCCAGCGCGAGGGCGAAGGCGAGGACGAGCCACCAGCGGTGGGCGCGGCGCCAGTTCCGGGTGCTCACCGCGCGGTCCTGGAGCACGTCGTGCTTCCCGGCCCGGGCGGCACCGCGGGCCAGCGCGTTGTAGCGCCCGCGGCGCGTGTACGACACCACGGCCGCCGCGAGAATGAACAGCGCGGCCCCGGCCATCACCCCGATCCGGCGCCCGGTGATACCGGGCAGCAGCACCCCGACACCCGCCGCGAGCACCCCGAACCACCACATCGGGGCGGCTCCGGCCCGTACGACGACTGCCACTCGGGCCAGCCCCTGGACTCTGCGATCTCCGCGTGCCACGTCCCGCCTCCTGGTCGTGCCGGCACAGTTCTGTCCGGCGGGGAGACTAGTGAGCGAACGTGAGACGAGTCTGAGAAGACACCGGACGGGACGGGGCGTCTCACTCCACGAACAGCCCCCGCGCCGCCGCCCGCGCGTCGAACTCCTCCAGCCTCGCCTGCGCGTCCGGCAGGTCGTCGCACATCGCCTCCAACAGCACCCGGCCCAGCAGCATCGGCGCGCAGGCCGTGTCGAAGGCGAGGCCGGTGCCGACGGCGGCCGGGATCAGCAGGTCGGAGACCTTGGCGACCGGGGCGAACGCCGAGTCCGCGACGGTGACGACGGTCAGGCCCGCCTCCCTCGCGTACGCCAGCGTGTCGACGACCTCGCGCGGGTGCCGGGGCAGCGCGAAGCAGAGCAGGGTGGTGGCGCCGGCCCGGACGGCCGCGTCGATCCGGTCGTGGATCATCGTGCCGCCCTCGTTGAGCAGCCGTACGTCCGGATGGACCTTGGCGGCGAAGTACGCGAAGCCGTACGCCTGGGAGGCCGCCGCGCGCAGGCCGAGGACGGGCAGCGGGCGCGAGGCGGCGAGCAGCCGGCCGGCCTTGGCGACCGGCCGGGGGTCGGCCAGTATCTCGGCGAGGTGCTTCAGGTTCTCGATCTCGGCCTCTACGGCCTGCTGGTACTCGTTGTACGACGCGGTGTCCGGGGCCGACTCGGCGGGCGCGACCTCGCGGAGGTGTTTGCGCAGCGCCGGGTAGCCGTCGAAGCCGAGGGCGACCGCGAAACGGGTCACGGAGGGCTGGCTGACGCCGGCGAGTTCGGCGAGTTCGACGCTGGAGAGGAACGGCACGTCGGCGGCGCGGCGCACCATGCTGTGCGCGATGCGCCGCTGGGTCGGCGTGAGCCGGTGCCCCTCGAAGAGCGCCTGTAGCCGTGCGGCCGGGCTGTCGGTCACACCCACACTCCTGTCCACGGCCGAGTCCACGCCCGAGTCCATGCCCGCATCCGCGTTCCCCTCCACCATCCCGTCCACACTCCTGTCCACGCTCATGACGTGCTCCCCCTCCAGATCTCGGTGAACCGGTCCAGCAGTCCCGCCGCCGCCGTCACATCGTCCGTGAGCGGCCGGTCCGCCGTCTCGTCGTCGAGCACCGATTCGGCCAGCTCCAGCGCGCGGCCGACCGGGAGTTCCGGGTCGGGCCGCAGGTCGCGCTGGCGCAACGCCCGTACGGCGGCGACCAGTTCGCAGCCGACGACGAGACGGTACGCGCGGCAGGCGCGCAGTGTCTGACGTGCGGCGAGCGAGGCGAAGCTGGCCTGTTCCTCGACGCCCCGGGAGAGTACAGCGTGGCCGAGCGAGGCGGGAGCCGAGAACGCGCGCAGGTCGCCGAGGGCGGCGGCAGCGGCGTACTCCAGGATCATCACCCCGGAAGACGCGGCCTCGTTGTCCGCGAGGAACGGCTTGAGGCGGGTGAACGCGGGCTCGTTCAGCGAGGAGAGCCGGGACGTCGACAGCCGGGCGACCTGGGTGAGCGCGAGCCTGAAGTGGTCCAGGGCGAGGACGAGTTGGGCCTGGTAGAAACCGCCGTGGTGGTAGGCGGTCATGTCCTCGGCGGAGATGAAGGGGTTCTCGGCGGCGGCGTTGATCTCGATCGCGAGCACCGCCTCCAACGCGTCCGCCGCGTCATGCGCGGGACCGTGGATCTGCGGCAGACACCGGAACCCGTACGGGTCCTGAATCCGCCCGAGGGGTGGGGTGGGCCGGTCGGCGGCCCCGATCAACTCCCGCATGCGCCGGGCGACTTCGGTCGAACCCCGGTGCGGCCGAGCGGCGTGCACGGGCGCGGCGAACGGCTCGTGCGACCCGTCGACGGCGAGGAGGGAGAGCGCCCCGACGACCTGGGTCGCCCCGATCAGCCCCCGCAACTCGTGCAGGGCGAGGGCGGATTGGCCGAGGGTGAGGGCGTTGCTGCTGATCATCGCCAACGCGTCGTTGTTGTCGAGGGGTTGGGGCTCGGGGACGCCCGCAAGACCGGGACCACCGAAGACGCTCCGCCAAGGATGCTCCCCCACCAGCGCCAACCCCACCTGAGCCAGCGCCGCGATGTCCCCCGTCCCCACCGACCCGAACTCGTTGACGACCGGATACACCCCGTTCTCCAGCGCCTCGCACAGCGCCGTGACGACCGTCGGCCGTAGCCCCGCGCCCCCCGCCAGCAACTGGTTCGCGCGGACCGCGAGCATCGCCCGGACCTCCCGCGCCGGGAGCTCGTCGCCGATCGCGCCGGCATGGCTGCGCAACAACCTCAACCCGTGCTCGGCGGCCGCCTCCGTGGGCACGTCTTCGTTCCGGTTGGCGCCGACGCCGGTCGAGCGGCCGTAGACGCGGCCGGTCGCGGCGATCTGGCGGGCCGCGTCCCAGGACTCGGTCGCGCGCTTCATCGCGTCGGTGCCGGGGACCGGGCGGGCGTCCCCGTCGGCGAGGCGTACGACGTCGGTGACCCCGAAGCCGACCCCGTCGAGGACGACCAGATCGGTGCCTCCGGACAGCGCCACATCGGAGGCGTCCACGATCTGAGACGACATAAGTCGACGAACTCCCCTCAATCAGGACACTCGATCTTGCCTGCCGGGCATCCGTTACTTCGGATTAACGCGGAGACATTGACAAACTATTCAGACACCGAGAACTCTGCATGACGTTATACAGCCGGGCAAGGGACAACTCATGATCCAGTTCGACGCGGTCCACAAACGCTTCCCCAACGGCACGACAGCAGTTCACGACCTCTCCCTGGAGATGCCGGAAGGCGGGGTCACCGTACTGGTCGGTTCCTCCGGTTGCGGCAAGACGACCACCCTTCGGATGATCAACCGGATGATCGACCCGACCTCGGGCGTCATCAAGGTCGGCGGCAAGGACGTCACCCAACAGGACGCGGCCGAACTGCGCCGCTCCATCGGGTACGTCATCCAGCAGTCGGGGCTCTTCCCGCACCGCACCGTCCTCGACAACATCGCCACCGTGCCGCTGCTCCTGGGCCACGGACGGAAGAAGGCCAGGGCCCGCGCCGCCGAACTCCTTGAGACCGTCGGGCTCGCCGCCGACGCCGGGAAGCGGTACCCGCACCAGCTCTCCGGCGGCCAGCAGCAGCGCGTCGGCGTGGCCCGCGCGCTCGCCGCCGACCCGCCGGTGCTGCTGATGGACGAGCCGTTCGGCGCCGTAGACCCGGTCGTGCGCACCCAGCTCCAGGACGAACTGCTCAGGCTCCAGAAGGAGTTGAACAAGACCATCGTCTTCGTCACGCACGACGTCGACGAAGCCGTACGGCTCGGCGACCGCATCGCGATCTTCCGCACCGGCGGTCACCTCGTCCAGTGCGCGGCCCCCGCCGAACTCCTCGCCCGCCCGGCCGACGACTTCGTCGCCGACTTCCTCGGCGCCGAACGCGGCCTCAAGCTGCTCTCCCTGAAGACCCTCGCCGAGGTCCCGCAGGGCCCGGCCCCCGAGGGCGGCACCTGGACCCTGGTCGTGGACGAGGCGCGCAAGCCCCTCCACTGGGCGGCGAAGGACGCCGAGATACCCGTACGACCCCTGACGGACGGCGACTCCCTCCTCGCCGCCCTCAACGAGTCCGTCGCCTCCCCGAACGGCCTGATCGCCCGCGTCGACGCGGCCGGCGTCCTCACCGGCGTCTCCTCCCGCGACGACATCCACACCCACGCGGGCCAGGTCCATGCGGAAGCGCGAGTGGCGGCGTGACCATCGACTGGTCGTGGATAGGCGACCACACCGACGACCTCACCAGCCTCACGCTCTCGCACCTCCAGGCCGCGATGACCGCCGTCTTCTTCGGCCTGCTGATCTCGCTACCGCTGGCCGTGGTCGCCCATCGAGTCCGGCCGCTCCGAGGCTTTCTGCTCGGCCTGTCGAACGTCCTCTTCACGATCCCGTCGATCGCGATCTTCGTGCTGCTCCTCCCGATCAGCGGCCTGACCCGCACCACGACCGTGATCGGCCTGACGGTCTACACGCTGGTCGTGCTGCTGCGGAACACGGTCGAGGGCCTCGACTCGGTGCCCGCGAAGACGAAGGAGGCCGCGAAGGCGATGGGTACGCGCCCCCTGCGCACGCTCCTCACCGTCGAACTCCCCCTCGCGCTCCCGGTGATCATGGCCGGCGTCCGCATCGCGACCGTCATGTCGATCTCCCTCGTCTCGGTCGCGACCTACATCGGCGACGGCGGCCTCGGCCAGCTCTTCACCGACGGCTTCCAGCGTGACTTCCCGACGCCGGTGATCGTGGGAGTGGTCCTCACCCTGCTGCTCGCCGTGGTCGCGGACGCGGCCCTGGTCGCCCTCCAGTACGTACTCACCCCGTGGAAGAGGCGGCGAGCCTGATGTTCGAACTCTTCAAGAACCTCGGCAAGTGGCTGACCAGCGGCTCCCAGTGGGCCGGTACGGACGGCATCGCGCACCGCCTCGCCGAGCACCTCCAGTACTCGCTCCTCGCGACCCTCATCGCCGCCGCGATCGGCCTCCCGCTCGGCCTGCTGATCGGCCACACCGGCAAGGGCGCGTTCCTCGCGATCAACCTCGCCTCCTTCGGCCGCGCCCTGCCGACCGTCGGCCTGGTCGTCCTCGTCTTCCTCGCCAGCGGCCTGTCCATGTGGCCGGTGTACATCGCGCTGGTCGCCCTCGCGGTCCCGTCGATCGTGACGAACACCTACGCCGGCATGACGGCCGTGGACCCGGACGTGAAGGACGCGGCACGCGGGCAGGGCATGCGCGGCCACCAGGTCCTCTTCCAGGTCGAGTTGCCCCTCGCGCTCCCCCTGATCATGACCGGCCTGCGGCTCGCGCTCATCCAGGTGGTCTCCACGGCAACCGTCGCCGCGTACGTCTCCTTCGGGGGCCTCGGCCGCTTCGTCTTCGACGGACTCGCCCAGCGCGACCTCGTGCAGGTGCTCGGCGGTGCGGTGCTCGTCGCCGTCGTGGCCATCGTCCTGGACCTCGGCCTCTCCGGCCTCCAGCGCTTCCTCTTCCGCCACCGCACCGCCTAGGGAAACCGGGAACCCCGAAATGAACCGTCGCACCCTCCTCGGCGCCCTCGCCGGAACGGCCGTCGCCGTCCCCGTCCTGTCCTCCTGCGCGAGCGGCGTCACCTCGCTCGACGGCGGGGGCTCCAGCGGCGGTGGCAGCGCCTCCAGCAAGAACGGCGTCACCATCGGCACCGCCAACTTCACCGAGAACCAGGTCCTCGGCTACCTCTACGCCGCCGCCCTCGAAGCGGCCGGCGTGAAGGTCAAGGTCCGCCCCAACCTCGGCACCCGCGAGATCGTCTTCCCCGCTCTCAAGAGCGGCGACATCGACCTCCTCCCCGAGTACCAGGGCTCCCTGCTCACCTACCTCCAGCCCAAGTCCAAGGTCGCGGAGGCGGGCGAGATGCAGAACGCCCTCACCCTCGCCCTCCCCTCCGGCCTCCAGGTCCTGCCCTACGGCATCGCCGAGGACGCGGACTGCTTCGTCGTCACCCGCGCGACCGCCAGGAAGTACGGCCTCACCTCACTGGCCGACCTGGCGAAGCACAACGGCAAGCTGACCCTCGGCGCCTCCGCCGAGGTGAAGACCCGTCAGGTGGGCGTCGTAGGACTGAAGGACGTGTACGGCGTGGAGTTCAAGGAGTTCAAGTCCCTTGATTCCGACGGGCCGTTGGTGAAGGGCGCGCTGAAGAAGGGCGATGTGGACGTGGCGAACCTGTTCACCACCGACACCGACATCAAGGCCAACGACTGGGTCGTCCTGACCGACCCGAAGACCCTGATCCCCAGCCAGCACATCGTCCCGCTGATCGCCGACCGCGTGGCCGACCCCACCGTCCGCAAGGCCCTCGCGCGGCTCGGCAACCTCCTCACGACGGCCCAACTCACCGAGCTGAACCGCCAGGTGGACAAGGACAAGAAGGACCCGGAGGACGTGGCGAACACGTACGCGAAGCAGCACGGCATCACGAAGTAGTCGCCGGGCGAAGTAATGACCGGTCGATGATCTGACGACGAATCACCCAAGCGTCGTTAAATCGGCACTCTGGGTAACTAGGCGCATGCGTAGGGTGATTTCACGCTCACCACCTGAGGAAACGCATGGCCTCGAACCGCAGGGCCTTTCTGACGGCCACCGCCGTCGGCGCGCTGGCCGCCGCACCCGCGACCACCCCTACGACCGCCACCGCCGCCGTCGGTCCACCGCCCCACCCGACCACCGCTCCCGCCGCGCTCGCCGAACTCCTGGACGGCAACCGCCGCTACGCCACCGACCACTCCCGCCACCCGGACGAGAGCCGCCGACTCCGTCACCAACTGGCCGTCGCGCAGCACCCGTTCGCGGTGATCGTCGGCTGCATCGACTCCCGGGTGCCGCCGGAGCTGGTCTTCGACCAGGGCCTCGGCGACCTGTTGTGCATAAGGACGGCCGGCGAGGTCCTGGACGAGGCGGTGCTCGCGTCCATCCAGTACGGGGTGGAGGAACTGCGCATCCCCCTGGTGCTGGTGCTCGGCCACGAGCGCTGCGGCGCGGTGGCGGCGACCCTCGCGCACCTGGAGACCGGCGCCCCCGTCCCGGGTCATCTCGCCCTCCTGGTCGACGAGATCAGCCCGGCCGCGCGCCGCACCCGCGCCCTGCCCGGCGACTGGGCCGAGCACACCATGCGGGCCCACACGGCCTGGGTCCGGGACGCGATCCGCGCCGACCCCGCCTTCACCTCCGCGCATGTCGTCGCGGCCCGCTTCGACCTCGACACGGGGCTCGTGTCGATGCTGCCGTAGCCCCAACTCCCGCTGCCGCAAGCCCACTTCCCCCCACGCTCCTGACGCGAAGAAGCTCATGAACATGAACGGCGTGCTCTCCGTCCTGCCCTCCCCCGCCGACTTCCGCACCATGACCCGCGCCCCTCGCCGCGACCTCCTTTGCGGCCTCACGGTCGCCGTCGTAGCGCTCCCGCTCGCCCTCGGTTTCGGGGTGACGTCCGGTCTCGGCGCCGCCTCCGGCCTGATCACCGCGATCGTCGCGGGCTCGCTCGCCGCGCTGTTCGGCGGCTCCGCGCGCCAGGTCAGCGGGCCGACCGGCGCGATGACCGTGGTCCTCGTCCCGATCGTCCACGAGTACGGCGCGAACGGCGTCCTGACGGTCGGTCTGATCTCCGGCTTCATGCTCCTCGTGCTCGCCTTCGCCCGCGCGGGAGCGGCGATGGCCTACGTCCCCGCACCCGTGATCGCCGGTTTCACGATCGGCATCGCGTGTGTGATCGGGCTCCAGCAGGTGCCGTCGGCGCTGGGCGTGCCCACCCCGAGCGGTGACCAGGTCGCGGTGGTCGCGGCCCGGGCGGCGGAGGAGTTCGACGCGACCCCGCACTGGGCCGCGCTGCTGCTGGCCCTCGGCTCGGCCGCGCTGATGCTGGCCGGGGCGCGCTGGAAGCCCACGGTTCCCTTCTCCCTGGCGGCAGTTGCCGTGGCGACGATCGTCTCGGAGGCGCTGCACCTGCACGTGACCCGGCTGGGCACGCTCCCGGCGTCGATCCCGGCGCCGTCCCTCGCCTTCCTGGACGTCTCCCGGGTTCCGTCCCTCCTGCTCCCCGCAGCGGCGGTGGCGGCACTGGCCGCCCTCGAATCCCTCCTGTCGGCCTCCGTCGCGGACGCGATGCGGCCCGGTGAACGGCACAACCCCGGCAAGGAACTCTTCGGCCAGGGCATCGCCAACCTCGCGGCCCCGCTGTTCGGCGGAGTCCCGGCCACGGGCGCCATCGCCCGCACCGCGGTCAACGTCCGCACCGGCGCGACCTCCCGCCTGGCCGCCCTCGCGCACGCCGTGATCCTCGCCGGGATCGTCGCGGTCGCGGCGCCGCTGGTGGGCCGTATCCCGCTGGCCGCGCTGGCCGGAGTGCTGCTGGCGACGGCGATCCGCATGGTGGAGACGGACGCGGTCCGCGCGATGGCCCGCTCGACGCACGGCGACGCCCTGGTCCTGGTCCTCACCGCGGCCGGCACCCTCGCCCTCGACCTGGTGCGCGCGGTGCTGATCGGCCTCGGCGTCTCGGTCCTGCTCGCCCTGCGCGCGGCGATGCGCGGCACCCACCTGACCCCGGCCACGACCGACGGACTCCCGGGCGCGGCAGGCACGGTGACCTACCGCTTCGACGGCCCGCTCCTCTTCGCCGCCGCCCACCGCTTCCGCCGCAGCCTCGCCGACGTCCAGGACGTGACGGCCGTGGACCTGCGGCTGTCGGGGCTGACGGCGGTGGACGCGACGGGCGCGCTCGCGCTGAAGGACGCGGTCGGCGAGCTGCGGGACCGGGGTATCGAGGTCAGCATCACGGGCGTCGAGCACGGTCATCGCCGGGTGCTGGAGTCGCTCGGGGTGCTCCCGGTGAACCCGACGTCCAACAGGGGGGCTATCCCCAGTGCAGCGGGCGCGGCGGCTCCCTAATCTGAGTCGCATGACGGGAATGGACGCGAACGACGTCGAACTCAAGAAGGAACTCAACGCCACCCTGCAAGCGCGCAGGGAACTCGGCGACGAGTACGAGTCGGCGCTGGTCGACTCGTTCCTGGAGAAGGTCGACCAGCGGATCGACGGCGCGGTGGAGCGCCGGGTGCGCCGGCAGATGGCCGAGCAGCAGATGGTGGTGGCGCGCGGTTCCCGCGGGCCGAAGGCCGCCAACGACTCCTGGGGCGAACGCTTCGGGTTCGGCATCGTCTCGATGGTCCTGGCGATCCCGCTGTCCGCGATCGGCGGCGGCATCGCCCACCTCCCCGGCCTCCTGGTGGCCTGGGCCGGCATCGTCGGCGTCAACGCCGTCCAGGCCGCCCGCACGAACCCGGGCCTCTTCGGCGGCCGACGCCGTGGGTCCTCCCGGTCCGATGACGACGCGTGGGAGGACTGACCGTGCCGGTCACGCCTGGCGGGTCGGCAGCACCACGATCTGCCGCAGATTGACGTGCCGGGCGCGGCTCGCCGCGTAGGCCACGACGTCGGCGACCTCCTCGGCGGACAGTCCGCCCAACGCCCCGAACAGCTCGTCCAGTTGGGCGCTCATCTCGGGGCTGCCGACGTGCGTCCCCAGCTCGGTGTCGGTCAGCCCCGGCTCGATGTTGGTGACCCGCACGTCACGGGGCCCGAACTCGGAGCGCAGCGACTGGGAGATGTAGGTGACGGCGGCCTTGGTGGCGCCGTAGACCGCGTAACCGGGGAACATGACGTGCGCGCCGATGGACGAGACGTTCACCAGGTCCGCGGTACTGCCCTCCCCGGCCGCCGCCAGGTCCCCGGTGAAGGCGCGGATGACGCGCAGGACGCCGGTCACGTTGGTGTCGAGCATCCGCCGCCACTCGTCGATCCGCCCGTCGTCGACGGGGTGCGGCAGCATGACACCGGCGGCGTTCACGACCAGGTCGACGCCTCCGAACGTCTCGTGGACGCGCACGGCGGCCGCCTCCACGGACGCGTCGTCGGTGACATCGGCGACGACCGCGAGGGCCTGTCCCCCGTCGGCCCGGATCTTCCCGACGATCGCGTCCAGCCGTTCCCCGCGCCGGGCCAGCAGCGCCACCCGCGCCCCGTTCGCGGCCAGTTGAACGGCCACAGCCTGGCCGATCCCGCTGGCGGCCCCGGTGACGACGGCGGTACGGCCGGCCAGATTCTCGTACGACATGAGGTGCTCCTGTGATGGGTGCCACCGGGGCGGTTCCCCGGCGGCACCCACCACACTGGTCCGGTGCGTCGGGGCTACCCAGGGATGCGTTTTTCCTGGGTCTGGCAGTACCAGGTTGGGAAGCGGGCGAGGGTGTGGTGGGGTGACCGCCCCTGGTTCGCCCCTCGGCTTCCGCCTGATCGGCGACCAGGACGATGCCGCCGCGGAAACCACCTTGCGCCAGCAGGGTGTGCGCTTCGGCGACCCGCTCGAACGGGAACATCCTGGCGACGCGCAGATCCAGCCGGCCGCCCACGACCCGAAGGTCACCGCCGCCGTGACCCAGGCCCTCGCCGCCCTCTCCCCGCCTCGAACGCGGCACTAGCATCGAACCCATGGACGGGGACATCGGAGACTTCCTGCGCTCGCGCCGTGCTCGTATCCAGCCCGAGGAGGTGGGGCTGCCCTCGCACGGGCGCCGTCGCGTCCCCGGGCTGCGCCGCGAGGAGGTGGCGCAGCTGGCCGGGGTGAGCGTCGACTACTACATCCGGCTGGAACAGGGCCGCGGGCCTGGGGGCCCCTCCCGGACGAAGTCTGGGGGAGTCTCGGACGCGGTGCTCGACGCGATCGCCCGCGTCCTGCGCCTGGACGACACGGAACACGCCTACCTGCGCACGGTGGCCCGCCCCCAGCGCGGGAAGAAGCACCGGACGCCCGCGCCCCGGGTCCGCCCCGGTGTCCAGGTGCTGCTGGACGGCATGGACCGCATGCCGGCGTTCGTGCTCGGCCCGCGGATGGACGTGCTGGCGTGGAACACGCTCGCCGACGCGCTGAGCGGCTTCAGCGCCATGCCCGCCGCCGTGCGCAACATCCCGCGCCACGTCTTCCTCGACCCGGCCTCGCGCGACCTCTACCCCGACTGGACCGCGGTCGCCGCACAGGCCGTCGCCAACCTGCGGGTGACCTCGGGCCGCGGCGACGACCCGGAGCTGAGTGCCCTGGTCGGTGAACTCTCCCTCCGGAGCGAGGACTTCCGCCGCCTGTGGGCCGACCACGAGGTCAAGGAGTGCGCCTACGGCGTGAAGCGCGTCCGGCATCCGGTCGCGGGCCTGCTGACGCTGCCGTACGAAACACTCGCGGTACCGGGGGAGTTGGACCAGACGATCGTGGTCTACACACCGGAGCCGGGTTCGGAGACGGCGGAGCGCCTTGCGCTGCTGGGGAGTTGGGCCACCACGGGGCCCGCGGGACCTACGGGGTCTGCGAGGCCGTAGCCGGTGTGGCCGGAGAAAAAGCTATGCGCGGGGACCGCCGCACCCCCCGTTGCCGGGAGGGCGGGACGACGGCGGTCCCCGCGAGGGACGCGTGCCGGGTCAGGGCCAGGCGTGCGCGTCCTAGGCGTCGGTGGAGGTCCGGGAGCCGCTCCGGAGGTCCGTGACGCCGTTTTTGTGTCGGCGAGGCGGGGAGCCGCTCCCGCCCTGCCGACATCCACCAATCTGCCCGACGCTTGTTAAGCGTGTGCTGCGTGGACGTGACGCCCTCGTACCACTTCCGCGAAGTCCACCGTTTTGGTGGGCAACCGCAAAGTCGCCGTCGACACGGGCCGTTCACCGGACGTTTTGCTACTGCTTGCCGCCCTTGGCGAGGAAGGACAGCAGGTCCTGCCGGCTGATGACACCGGTCGGCTTGCCCTCGACCAGGACGATCGCCGCGTCGGCGCCGCCCAGCACGGTCATCAGGTCGCCCACCGGCTCACCGGAGCCGACCTGCGGCAGCGGGGCCGACATGTGCTTCTCCAGCGGGTCGGTCAGCGAGGCGCGCTGGGTGAACAGGGCGTCCAGCAGCTCCCGTTCGACGACCGAGCCGACGACCTCCGCCGCCATGACGTCCGGGTGACCGGCGCCCGGCTTCACGATCGGCATCTGCGAGACGCCGTACTCGCGCAGCACCTCGATGGCCTCGCCGACCGACTCCTCCGGGTGCATGTGCACGAGGGACGGGATGGCGCCGTGCACCTTGTCGTTGAGGACGTCGGCGACGCGGGCGCTGGGACCCTCGTCCTCCAGGAAGCCGTAGTCGGCCATCCACTCGTCGTTGAAGATCTTCGAGAGGTACCCACGACCGCTGTCGGGCAGCAGCACGACCACGACGTCGTCGGGGCCGAGCCGCTCGGCGACCCGCAGAGCGGCCACGACGGCCATCCCGCAGGAGCCACCCACGAGCAGCCCCTCCTCCTTGGCCAGCCGGCGGGTCATCTGGAAGGAGTCCTTGTCGGACACGGCGACGATCTCGTCGGCGACGGTCCGGTCGTAGGCGGTCGGCCAGAAGTCCTCACCGACGCCCTCGACGAGATACGGCCGCCCGGACCCGCCGGAGTACACGGACCCCTCGGGGTCGGCGCCGACGACCTGCACCCGGCCCTCGCTGGCGTCCTTGAGGTAGCGCCCGGTGCCGGAGATGGTCCCGCCGGTGCCCACACCCGCGACGAAGTGGGTGATCTTCCCCTCGGTCTGCTGCCACAGCTCGGGGCCGGTCGAGTGGTAGTGGGAGAGCGGGTTGTTGGGGTTGGAGTACTGGTCCGGCTTCCAGGCGCCCGGCGTCTCGCGGACCAGCCGGTCGGAGACGTTGTAGTACGAGTCCGGGTGCTCGGGGTCCACCGCGGTCGGGCAGACGACCACTTCGGCGCCGTACGCGCGCAGCACGTTGATCTTGTCGGTGGACACCTTGTCGGGGCACACGAAGATGCAGTGGTACCCCTTCTGCTGGGCGACGATGGCCAGGCCGACGCCGGTGTTGCCGCTGGTCGGCTCGACGATGGTGCCGCCGGGCTGAAGCTCCCCGCTCTTCTCGGCCGCCTCGATCATGCGCAGCGCGATGCGGTCCTTCACGGATCCGCCGGGGTTGAAGTACTCCACCTTGGCCAGAACGGTCGCCTGGATGCCCGCGGTCACGCTGTTGAGCCTCAGCAGCGGGGTGTTGCCGACGAGGCTGATCATCGAGTCGTGGAATTGCACCGTTGTCTCCGGTTGCTGCAAAGAAGTGTCGTGAATGGTCCTGTCAGCGTAAGGCCCGGAAATGACGTTCACCGCCCGTTGAGATTGGACGACGTGCTGTTCGGGGCAAGGAGTGGATGACGGCTTAGAGGAGGTGGCGGCGACGTATGACGAGGATGTCGAGGGCGCGGGTGGCCCGGCGGATCGCGGCCGGTGCGGCGTACGGCGGTGGCGGGGTCGGACTGGTGGGTGCGGCGGCGATCGGGCTGGTGCTGGCCGAGGTCCGCTTCGTGAAACGGCATGTGGGCAACGACCATGCGCCGGGCAGCAACCATGTGCCGAGCGCGGACGGCCGGTACGGACATGTCTACGACACCCCGGGTGAACCCCCGATCCGGCTGACCATGCTCGGCGACTCCACGGCGGCGGGCCAGGGTGTCCACCGGGCGGCCCAGACCCCGGGCGCGCTGCTGGCGTCCGGGCTCGCGGCGGTCTCGGAACGCCCGGTCGAGCTGCACAACGTGGCCCTCCCGGGCGCCCAGTCCGACGACCTGGACCGCCAGGTGGCGCTCGCCCTCGCGGACACCACCCGGGTGCCCGACGTCTGCGTGATCATGATCGGCGCGAACGACGTCACCCACCGCATGCACCCGACCAGATCGGTCCGCCATCTGTCGGCGACGGTACGACGGTTGCGCACGGCCGGCGCCGAGGTGGTCGTCGGCACCTGCCCCGACCTCGGGACGGTCGAGCAGGTCCAGCAGCCGCTGCGCTGGCTGGCCCGCCGGGCCTCGCGGCAGCTGGCGGCGGCCCAGACGATCGGCACGGTCGAGCAGGGCGGCCGCACGGTGTCGCTGGGCGACCTGCTGGGCCCCGAGTTCGCGGCGAACCCCCGCGAGCTGTTCGGCCCGGACAACTTCCACCCCTCGGCGGAGGGCTACGCGACCGCCGCGATGGCCATCCTCCCGACCGTGTGCGCCGCGCTGGGCCTCTGGCCGGCCGAGGAGGACCGCCCGGACGCGTCCCGCCGAGAGGGCTTCCTGCCGGTGGCACGGGCTGCCGCGGAGGCGGCTTCGGAGGCGGGGACGGAGGTCACGGCGGCGATGCCTACGGGGCCGCGGGGGCCGTGGGCGTTGCTGAAGCGGCGGAAGAGGAGGCGGGTACCGGAGCCGGAGGCGGCGACCCCCTCCAGCCCGTCCGGCGTTTGAGGACGAGGCCCTTCGGGGCCGACGGGGGGTCTGGGGACGCAGCCCCCAGGGACGCCCGCCCCCACCGGCCCGCCCGCTCATCCGCCGGAGGCCCAAGCAAGCGCTTAGAAAACTGCGGCCAGGGTCACACCGCGATCCCCGTGACCTGCGCCATACGTACGGGTAACTTCCCAAGAAGCCCCGCACATCACCGTACGTACGCCAATGGAGCCGTGATGCCCGAAGCCGTCATCGTCTCGACCGCCCGCTCCCCCATCGGCCGCGCCGTCAAGGGCTCCCTCAAGGACCTGCGCCCCGACGACCTCACCGCCACGATCATCCAGGCCGCCCTCGCCAAGATCCCCGAGCTGGACCCGAAGCTCATCGAGGACCTGATGCTCGGCTGCGGCCTCCCCGGCGGCGAGCAGGGCTACAACCTCGGCCGGATCGTCGCCGTACAGATGGGCATGGACCACCTGCCGGGCTGCACGATCACCCGCTACTGTTCCTCGTCCCTCCAGACCAGCCGCATGGCCCTGCACGCCATCAAGGCCGGCGAGGGCGACGTCTTCATCTCGGCCGGCGTCGAGATGGTCTCCCGCTACGCCAAGGGCAGCTCCGACGGCCTCCCGGGCACCACGAACCCCCTGTTCGACGAGGCGCAGGCGCGCACCGTCGCCACCGCCACGTCCGAGGGCTCCACCTGGCACGACCCGCGTGAGGACGGCCTGCTCCCCGACCCGTACATCGCGATGGGCCAGACCGCGGAGAACCTCGCCCGGATCAAGGGCGTCACCCGCCAGGACATGGACGAGTTCGGCGTCCGCTCGCAGAACCTCGCCGAGGAAGCCATCAAGAACGGCTTCTGGGAGCGCGAGATCACCCCGGTCACGCTGCCCGACGGCACGGTCGTGTCGAAGGACGACGGCCCGCGCGCCGGCGTCACCCTGGAGGGCGTCTCCGGCCTCAAGCCGGTGTTCCGCCCCGACGGCCTGGTCACGGCCGGCAACTGCTGCCCGCTGAACGACGGCGCCGCGGCGGTGGTCATCATGAGCGACACGAAGGCCCGCGAGCTCGGCCTCACGCCCCTCGCCCGGATCGTGTCGACCGGCGTCTCCGGCCTCTCCCCCGAGATCATGGGCCTCGGCCCGGTGGAGGCGTCCAAGCAGGCGCTGGGCCGCGCCGGTCTCACCGTCGACGACATCGACCTGTTCGAGATCAACGAGGCGTTCGCCGCCCAGGTGATCCCGTCCTACCGCGACCTGAACATCCCGCTGGAGAAGCTGAACGTGAACGGCGGCGCGATCGCCGTCGGCCACCCCTTCGGCATGACCGGCGCCCGCATCACCGGCACGCTGATCAACTCCCTCCAGTTCCACGACAAGCAGTTCGGTCTGGAGACGATGTGCGTCGGCGGCGGCCAGGGCATGGCGATGGTCATCGAGCGCCTCAGCTGACCAACTCCCCGTAATCGCGCGGGAACTTTGCGTCACCACTTGGCCCGGAACCCAGTAACCACCTGGGTTCTGGGCCGATTTGTGATCCAATCTCCCCCAGGATGTGACCTATCTCCCTTCGAAGAAGGATTTTCCCAGGTCAGGACCGTTTCACCACCAAACATCGGGCCCAAAGTCCTGCCCGTTTCGTGACGTTACGCACTGACAGCTGGTTAGTCCGCCCTTCAAGCTGATGTAGGAAGTCGGGGGTCGACTTTGAACCGGGAGTACGTCAGTGAGCGCCATGCCGATCGCTTTGCTGCTCACCACGGCCGCCACAGGCGCCGTGGGCGTCGCCGTCCTGCGCACCCTCTTGGTGCTCCGTCGACAGGTGGCGGACCTGCACACCGAACTGGCCGAGGGCCGGGCCGCCGCCGTACGGGCGCTCGTGCCCGCCGCCCGCAGCCACACCGACGCGGATGAGATACGCGCGGCCGTGGCCGAGGCGCTGGCCGAGGAGCGGGAGCGGGAACTGGCCGAGGCACGGGCCTTCTGGGCCGCCCAGGAGTCCCGCGACACCGAGGTGCCGACCCTGCTGGGTCTGCCCGACAGCGAGCTGTTCCTGCCCCGCCAGAGCGACTTCGTGGGCCTCGAACCGCTGGAGCCGGTCACCGAGTTCTCGGCGGACGCCGACGAGTTCGCCGGCGAGTCCCCCGAACTGGCCGCGGCCCGCCGCCGCCACCCGTCCCACCCGGACTTCGTCCCGGCCCAGTCACCGGTGGCGAACGACCACGAACGCACGGTGGCGACGCTGGAAGAGCTGGCCGAGTCCGCCGTGGAACTGGCCGACGTCCGCCCCGGCCCCCTGGGCACCCTCGATGTCTACGTCTTCGCCGACGGCACCACCCTCTGCATGACCCCGGGCCACCGCGAAACCGCCGAACGCCTAGCAGCGGCCCTCCACGCCGGCGAAACCCCGTTCCTCCTGGGCGGCTCCGGAGTCTCGGGCGCCTACACCCTGACCTTCGCGTGCGGCGAGGAGAACGTGTACATCCTGGCGGACAGGGTCATAGCGTCACTTTGACCGTCGAGTACGGGCCCGGTGGGGGCTGGTCGCGCAGTTCCCCGCGCCCCTAAAAGAACACGGCGGGCGTACGTTTTCAGGGGCGCGCGCGACAGACCGCAAGCCGCAAACGGCGGGCCGGCGGTCTTTAGGGGCGCGGGACTGTGCCAATCTGCGGCTCCGCCGCGCGGGCGCGACCAGCCACGACGCACCGCAGGCCGCCAACGAACCTCAGACCCCCGCCCTCTTCTGCGCCTCCGCGACCAACCCCACCGCCCGCTCGACCTCTGCGTCGTTCACCAGCACAACCGCCAAGTCATGCACAGCAACGGTGATTTGATCCGCCGCGGCGAACATCCCCGCATCCGGCATCTCCCGAGGCACCCCCAAGGGATCCTCGACCCGCTGCGCCCACAGGGCGAACTCCCTGGCCAGCCCCAAAGCCTCAGCGGCAGCGCCCCGTTGCAATCGGCTCTGCGGCGCAGCCCTGAGCCGATCCGCAAAGTGATCCACCGCTTGAGTCAACCGCGTCGTATCCACCACGCCGCGAGACTACGCGCCGTACCGGGACTGTTGCCAACGGGCGAACGCTCAGGCACGGTGACTTGAAGGACCGGCTTACACCCCATGCGTCCGGAGGCGCCGATGTCCCAAGTGTTCTCCCAGGAGACCCACCGCAACATGCTCGCCCGCATCCCTCACTGCACCGGTCGTGAAGTGTCCGACTGGCTGCGCACCGTCGACGAAGGCCCCGCCCTCTTCCGCTTCGAGGAGAAGGTCAGCTGGCTCCGCGCCGAGCACGACCTCGCGTACGGCCACGCCAAGGCGATCATTCACGAGTACGACCTGAGGAGGGCCGCGCGCAAACTGCTCTAGGCGCGCACCACGGACCGACCCATCACGGACATGACGAAGGGCCCCGGGAACGAACCCGGGGCCCTTTCGCGCACTACAGACGTGACCGCTGTCCGCTAGTTGTTGCTGTTGAGGATCGAGATGAGTCGCAGGAACTCCATGTAGATCCACACCAGCGTCAGCGTGAGCCCGAAGGCCGCGAGCCAGGCCTCTTCCTTGGGCGCGCCGTAGGCGATCCCGTCCTCGACCTGCTTGAAGTCGAGGGCGAGGAAGCACGCGCCGAGGATGATGCCGACGACGCCGAAGAAGATGCCGAGCGGGCCGCTGCGGAAGCCGAGGCCGTCACCGCCGCCGAACACCGAGAACAGCAGGTTCACGACCATCAGCATCACGAAGCCGAGCGCGGCCGCCATCACGAAGCCGTAGAACCGGCGGTTCACGCGGATCCAGCCCGCGCGGTACGCGATGAGCACGCCGGCGAAGACCGCCATGGTGCCGATCACGGCCTGCATGGCCGCGCCGCTCGCGATGCGGTTGTCGACGACGCTGGAGACGACGCCGAGGAAGACGCCTTCCAGTGCGGCGTACGACAGGATCAGCGCCGGGACGGGCTTGCGCTTGAAGGACTGGACGAACGCCAGGACCATCGCGACCAGCGCGGCGCCGATCCCGATGCCGTACGAACGGTTGATGTTGGCGTCGTCGACCGGGAGCAGCGCCCAGGCGAGGGCGGCCGTCACGATCAGCGTGCCGAGGGTGGTGCCGGTGCGCAGGACGACGTCGTCCATGGTCATCCGGCCGGTGGTGGCCGGGGCCTGCGGCGGTGCACCCTGCTGAAGGTCCTGCTGGGCGTACGGGTTCTGCGCGTACGGGTTACCGCCCGCGTAGGGGTTGCCCTGCGTGCCCACGGCGGGGCCCCCGGCCTGCGGCGCGGTGTTGAAGCCCGCGTAGCCGTTGTCGCGGCTGAACCCCCGTCGCGAGAAGACCGGGTTTCTGCTCCTCATTTCACTCCTCCATGGCCGCCTCGCGCGGCCTTGGGCTCAAGAGTAATAGGTAGGCAAAGGATTGACCCTACCTCTTGGGGAGGATCTTCCCCTCGTCCTGACAAGGTACGCGGTGGATCGCACGCCGTGCGAACACTGGTACCAAGCCGTGACGCCCCCCTTAGAGCCCCCTTATCTCCGCCCGTCTCCTTGTTCATCCAGGGGGAACCCGGTGTACGCCTCGGCAAGATCCGTCTCGGCCGCCTTCGACGCCGCGATCCGCTCCAGCCGGGCCAGTTGGAGCCGCCCCTCGAAGGGCGTCGCGTCGGGCGCGCGGTGCAGGAGGCTCGTCATGTCGTAGGAGAACCGCTCGGCCTGCCACACCCGCCGCAGACAGGTGGCGGAGTACCCGTCGAGCCGCTCCTCGCTCCCCGTCTCCTTCTTGTACGTCAGCGCCCTCGCGAAGGTGACGACGTCACCGACGGCGAGGTTGAGCCCCTTGGCTCCGGTCGGCGGCACGATGTGCGCGGCGTCCCCGGCGAGGAAGAGCCGGCCGTGGCGCATGGGCTCATGGACGTACGACCGCATGGGGGTGACGGACTTCTGGGTGATGGGACCGCGGTCGAGCTTCCAGCCGTCCTCCGTCTCGAACCGGCGCTCCAGTTCGGCCCAGATGTCGTCGTCGCTCCAGCCCTCCGCGTCCGCGCCCTCCTCCACCTGGAGGTAGAGACGGGAGACGGACGGGGAGCGCATGGAGAGGAGGGCGAAGCCGCGCTCGTGGCGGGCGTAGACCAGCTCGTCGTGGGAGGGCGCGACGTCGGCGAGGATGCCGAGCCAGGCGTAGGGGTACGACCGTTCGAAGACGCGGGTGAGTTCGGCGGGGATGGCGTTGCGGGCGACGCCCCAGAAGCCGTCGCACCCGACGACGTAGTCGCAGTCGAGGACGTCCTCGCGGCCTTGGTGCCGGAAGCGGACGCGGGGGTGGTCGGTGTCCGCGCCCTCCACCTCCAGCGCCTCCGCCTCGAACAACAGCGGTCCGCCGTCGGCGAGTTGAAGGGCGATCAGGTCCTTGCACACCTCGGTCTGCGCGTAGACCGTGACGCTACGGCCGCCGGTGAGGGCAGGGAAGTCGACGCGGTGCCGCTTCCGGTCGAACCGCAGCTCGATCCCGTCGTGCCGCAGCCCCTCCCGGTCCATCCGCTCACCGGCGCCGGCCGCCCGCAGCACGTCGACCGTGCCCTGCTCCAGGATCCCGGCGCGCTGCCGGTGCTCGACGTACTCCCGGTCCCGGCTCTCCAGCACGACCGAGTCGATCCCGGCGTTGTGCAGCAGCCGGGCGAGGAGGAGACCGGCGGGGCCGGCTCCGATGATGCCGACGGTGGTACGCATCGGACGTTCCCTTCGAGCGGGCGACAGTCACCTGGGTTCGCCTGGTGAAATTCTCTTCACTTGATCGGTACGACTCAAGTCTCCGACCGCACGGGCCACCTGTCAACGGTCGGGAAGGGGGTGGCGAGGACCACCGAGGGGACGCTACGGCAACTCACCGTTCCCGTGCGTCACGCCGAGTAACTGCGATGGTGCCCGGAGCCGGACTTGAACCGGCACGCCCGCGAAGGGGCAGCGAGGTTTAAGCTCGCCGTGTCTGCATTCCACCATCCGGGCAGGCCGTGGGCTCCGCATCGAGGTCACGAGCCTATCGGGACGCGCGTCCCCAACAGCGGGCAGGCGGACCGATGTTGTCTTATTTTATTGATGTCTGAGGGTGCATCAGACCACGGAATGCGCCATCAGCACTTGCCAACAGCCTTGCGTGCGATCTGGTGCCTCGTATGCGGAATGACGGAATTTCACCGCCCGAACGAGGGTGCTCCACCGGTTCTTGACGTGATCGTTCACAGAGGTGGGCCCAGGCGCCGTCTCGGGGGTCGCCCCAGGGGTCGCCTCGGGGGTGATCCTCATCCCCAGGTATGACAGCGCTGAGCGCAGTCCGACTGAAGGCTGCCCCCGGAACCGGAACAGCGGCTGACTACACGGCGCGATGGGGCAGAGAGGATGGGTGGCGTATCCAGCAATACCGTCGTCCCGACAGGAGCGCCCTCCGTGACCACCACCCCCATCGCCGACCGGACCACATCCGTGGCCGCGCGTGCCACGGATCTTTCCAAGATCTACGGACAGGGCGAGACCCAGGTGGTCGCCCTCGACCGGGTCTCCATCGCCTTCCGGCAGGCCGAGTTCACCGCGATCATGGGCCCCTCGGGGTCCGGCAAGTCCACGCTGATGCACTGCGTGGCCGGCCTGGACACCTTCTCGTCCGGTTCCGTGCGCATCGGTGACACCGAGCTGGGTTCCCTGAAGGACAAGCAGCTCACGAAGTTGCGCCGGGACAAGATCGGTTTCATCTTCCAGGCGTTCAACCTGCTGCCGACGCTGACGGCCCTGGAGAACATCACGCTCCCGATGGACATCGCGGGCCGCAAGCCGGACAAGCAGTGGCTGGACTCGGTGATCACGATGATCGGTCTCGCCGACCGGCTGAAGCACCGGCCGTCCCAGCTCTCCGGCGGCCAGCAGCAACGCGTCGCCGTGGCACGGGCGTTGGCCTCCCGCCCCGACATCATCTTCGGCGACGAGCCGACCGGAAACCTGGACTCGCGCTCCGGCGCCGAGGTGCTGGGCTTCCTCCGCAACTCCGTACGGGAGTTGGGCCAGACGGTGGTCATGGTCACCCACGACCCGGTCGCGGCGGCGTACGCGGACCGGGTGGTCTTCCTCGCGGACGGCCGCATCGTCGACGAGGTCTACGAGCCGACGGCGGACTCGGTACTGGACCGCATGAAGCAGTTCGACGCGAAGGTCCGCACCAGCTGACGTTCGGCGGATCTTCCTGACGGTCCCTCAACCCGCGGCCCCGGCAACCGACTTCACCGCCAGGGCCCCCGATTTCGCCGCCCCGCTTCGACCCTCGTAGACCTGGACTGAGACAACCCATGTTCCGTACCGCCTTGCGCAACGTACTCGCGCACAAGGCCCGGCTCCTCATGACCGTGCTCGCCGTGATGCTCGGCGTCGCGTTCGTGTCGGGGACCCTGGTCTTCACCAACACCATCTCGAACGCGTTCCAGAACAGCTCGGCCAAGGGCTTCGACCAGGTCGACGTGGCCGTCCAGGCCAAGTACCAGGACGACAAGGGCGACACGGTCGGCAAGACGCCCGAGCTGACCCAGGCCATGCTCGACACCAGCGCCAAGGTGCCGGGGGCCGCGTCCGCGACCGGGGTCGTCAACGGCTTCACCGCCATCGCCGACAAGAAGGGCAAGCTCATCGGCGGCGGCTTCCAGTCCGAGGGCGGGAATTACTGGGGTGGCAAGGACGCCCGTTATCCCCTCACCTCCGGTTCCGCGCCCCACGGTTCGGGCGAAGTCGCCATCGACTCCGAGACTGCCGAGCGCGCCGGGTACAAGGTCGGCGACACCGTGCGCATCTCGGTCGACGGCCCGGTGCTGACCCCGAAGATCACCGGCATCTTCACCACCGACGACGGCAACGTCGCCGCCGGCGGCAGCCTCGCCCTCTTCGACACCGCGACCGCGCAGAAGCTGTTCGGCAAGGCGGGGACGTACGACGAGATCGATGTGAAGGCCGCGGCCGGGACCAGTCAGGCCGCGTTGAAGGCACAGCTGGACAGTGCCCTGCCGAAGGGCCTCACCGAGACCACCACCGCCAAGAAGCTCGCCGACGACCAGGCCGAGCAGATCGCCTCCTCGATGAGCGGGCTGAAGTCGGGGCTGCTGGTCTTCGCCGGCATCGCGCTCTTCGTCGGCACCTTCATCATCGCCAACACCTTCACCATGCTGGTCGCCCAACGCACCAAGGAACTGGCCCTGTTGCGCGCCGTCGGCGCCTCGCGCCGACAGGTCACGCGGTCGGTCCTCCTTGAGGCGTTCGTCGTCGGCGCGATCGCCGCGGTGGCCGGTCTGCTCGCCGGTATCGGCATCGGCGCCGGGCTGCGCGCCCTGATGGGCACGATCGGCGCGACCGTCCCGGACGGCCCGCTGGTCATCACCTCGAACACGGTTCTGAGCGCCCTCGCGGTCGGCATCCTCATCACCATGCTCGCCGCCTGGCTGCCCGGCCGCCGCGCCGCGAAGATCCCGCCGGTCGCCGCGATGAGCAGCCTGCACGCGACGGCCACCACCAAGTCGCTCGTCCTGCGCAACACCCTCGGCGCGCTGTTCTCCGGCGCGGGCGTCGCTGTCGTCATCGCGGCCACCACGATGAGCGGTTCGGACGGCCAGGCACCCATGGGCCTCGGCGCCGTTCTCCTCATCATCGGCGTGTTCATCCTGACCCCGCTGCTGTCGCGCCCGCTGATCGCGGCCTCCGCCCCGGTCCTGCGGATCTTCGGGATCTCCGGCAAGCTGGCCCGCCAGAACTCGGTGCGCAACCCGCGCCGTACCGCCGCCACCGCCTCCGCGCTGATGATCGGCCTCACCCTCATCACCGGCATGACGGTGATGGCGGGCAGCCTCCAGCAGGCGATCGACAAGATGGCGTCCTCCGCGATCAGCGCCGACTACATCGTCTCGATGGCGAACGGCAACCAGCTCTCCCCGGACGTCGACAAGACCCTCACCACCACCTCCGGCATCACCGCCAGCAGCCCGCTGCGCAACGCCCCTTCGCGCATCGACGGCGAGTCCGAGTTCCTGACGGGCGTCAACGGCTCCGCCATCGGCAAGCTCACCGACCTCAAGGTCGACAGCGGCACCTTCAAGGTCGCCGGCTCGCAGGTCGTCGTGGACGACGACACGGCCAAGTCCTATGGCTGGAAGGCCGGTTCGACCTTCACCACGCACTACGAGGACGGCAAGGCGCAGCAGCTCACCGTCTCCGCGGTCTACGAGGGCAACGCGCTGATCAGCGGCATCATGCTCGACAACGCGACGCTCGCCCCGCACCAGACCGACCCGGCCGACATGCAGATCCTGGTCAAGACCGCCGACGGGGCGTCGAGTTCGACGAAGGACAAGCTGGAGAAGGCCCTCGGCTCCAACCCGGCGGTCAAGGTCCAGGACAAGAAGGACCTCTCCGACAGCATCGCGCAGGTCTTCACCCTGATCCTCAACATGGTCTACGGCCTGCTCGCCATGGCGGTGATCGTCGCGGTGCTCGGGGTCATCAACACCCTTGCCATGTCGGTCTTCGAGCGCTCCCAGGAGATCGGGATGCTCCGCGCGATCGGCCTCGACCGCAAGGGCATCAAGCGGATGGTCCGGCTGGAGTCCCTGGTCATCTCGCTCTTCGGCGGGGTGCTCGGCATCGGACTGGGCGTGTTCTTCGGCTGGGCGGCCGGTGAACTGATCGGCGCGAAGATGGCGACCTACGAACTGGTCATCCCCTGGGCCCGGATGGCGCTCTTCCTGCTCCTCGCGGGCACGGTCGGCGTCCTGGCGGCGCTGTGGCCGGCCCGGCGCGCGGCCAAGCTGAACATGCTGTCGGCCATCAAGTCCGAGTAGCAGAGCATGAGTTGGGGCCCCGTTCCGGTGCGGAACGGGGCCCTTTCTGTTCTCCGCCGCGCGTGCTCAGTTCCAGGTGCGGGCGCGCAACGGCATCCCGGAGCCGCCCGGTTCGAGGGTCCGGACCGCCAACACCTGGTTGACTCCTATGCGGTTGCGCTCGAAGCCGAGCACGGACGCCGCCATGTAGAGGCGCCACACGCGGGCTCGCCCGGCGCCGACGATCCCGACCGCGCGCCGCCACTCGGACTCCAGGTTGGCGACCCAGCGGCGCAGGGTGAGCGCGTAGTGCTCGCGGATCGCCTCGACGTCCCGCACCTCGAACCCGGCACTCTCCAGCTGGGTCACGGTGGTGCCGATCGGAGCGAGTTCACCGTCGGGGAAGACGTACGCGTCGATGAACTCGTCGATGTCGTACGCCGATTCGTCCTGCCACGGGCGGCGGGCGATCTGGTGGTTCAGCAGCCGCCCGCCCGGTCTGAGCAAGCCGAAGAGGTCCCTGGCGTACTCCAAGTACCGCTCGCTGCCCACGTGTTCGGCCATCCCGACGGAGGAGATGGCGTCGTAGGGCCCGTCGGTGACGTCACGGTAGTCCTGCACGCGGATCTCGACCTTGTCGGTGAGTCCCTCCTCGGCGACGCGCTTACGGGCGTAGGCCGCCTGCTCCTGCGAGAGGGTCACGCCGACGACGCTCACGCCGTACTCGCGGGCCGCGTGGATCGCCATCGAACCCCAGCCGCAGCCGACGTCGAGGAGTCGCTGACTCGGCGTCAACTCCAGCTTGCGGCAGATGAGTTCGAGCTTGTCGCGCTGGGCGTCCTCCAACGTGCCGTCCGGGGAGTCCCAGTAGGCGCACGAGTAGACCATCGAGGGGCCGAGGACGATCTCGTAGAAGTCGTTGCCGACGTCGTAGTGGTGGCTGATGGCGCGTTTGTCGGTGCGTTTGGTGTGGAGGTGGGCCCGGCTGCGGCGGACCTCCTCCGGGGGCGGGGCGGGCGGCAGCGGGAGCCCGCCGAGCTTGACCAGCCCGCGTACGGCGGACCGTACCTCGGGGTCGCGCAGGGCCTGGGCGAGGGTGCGGGCGTCGTCGCCGCGCTCCCACACGAGGGCGGACATCCGGTCGAGCCCGGCGTACAGGTCGCCCTCGATGTCCAGGTCCCCGGCGACCCAGGCGCGTGCCATGCCCAGTTCGCCGGGCTTCCACAGGAGTCGGCGCAGGGCACGGCGATTGCGTACGACCAAGGTCGGCGCATCGGGCGGCCCTGCCTCGGAACCGTCCCAGGCGCGGATGCGCACCGGGATGGGGGTTCCCAGTAGCTGTTCGAAGAGGGATTTGAGCCGCAGCGCGGCATCAGCCATGGCGCACACCTCCGTGACGCGGATCCCGGAATTGTCCATCACTACGTAAACACCGGCCAGGCCAGATCGCAGTCCTGCTTGAGCGTTACGAGTAGGCAAAATACGTGTAGCAGCCATGAAGGTGACACGTGCAGCACCGTGCAGTACGCCCGAAGGGGCCGCCCGCACCACGGATGGCGGACGGCCCCTTCGGGCGTACAGGTACTACGGGTACTACAGGCACGACGGGTGTTACGGGTGCTACGGGTCAGCGGTGACCGGAGGCGGTCAGGAGGCCTTGGCCTTCTCCTCGGTCTTCGCGGCGGCGGCCGGAGCCGGTGCCGGCTTGGCGGCCTCGTAGAACTCCTCGCGGGGGTTCTCCATGGCGCCGAGCGAGACGACCTCGCGCTTGAGGAACATCGCGAGCGTCCAGTCGGCGAAGACGCGGATCTTGCGGTTCCAGGTCGGCATGGCCAGACCGTGGTAGCCGCGGTGCATGTACCAGGCGAGACGGCCCTTGACCTTGATCTTCACCTTGCCCATGACGATCATCGCGACGCCCTTGTGCAGGCCGAGACCGGCGACCGCACCCTTGTTGGCGTGCGAGTACTCCTTCTGCGGGAAGCCCCGCATACCGGAGATCACGTTGTCGCCGAGGACCTTCGCCTGGCGCAGCGCGTGCTGGGCGTTCGGCGGGCACCAGGCGTTCTCGACGCCGGCCTTGCGGGAGGCGATGTCGGGGACCTGGGCGTTGTCGCCGGCGGCCCAGACGTAGTCGGTGCCGGTGACCTGGAGGGTCGGCTGGGCGTCGACGTGACCGCGCGGGCCGAGCGGGAGGCCGAAGCGGGAGAGCACGGGGTTCGGCTTGACGCCGGCCGTCCACACGATCGTGTTGGAGTCGACCTCAAGGCCGTTCTTCAGCACGACGTGACCGTCGACGCAGGAGTCCATGGAGGTCGAGAGGTAGATCTCGATCCCGCGGCTCTCCAGGTGCTCCTTGCCGTACTGGCCGAGCTTGGGGCCGACCTCGGGGAGGATCTTGTCGGCGGCGTCGACGAGGACGAAGCGCATGTCCTCGCGGGAGACGTTGGTGTAGTACTTGGCCGCGTCCCGGGCCATGTCCTCGACCTCACCGATGGTCTCCGCGCCGGCGAAACCGCCGCCGATGAAGACGAAGGTGAGCGCCTTGCGGCGGATCTCCTCGTCGGTGGTGGAGTCGGCCTTGTCGAGCTGCTCAAGGACGTGGTTGCGCAGGCCGATGGACTCCTCGATGCCCTTCATGCCGATGCCCTGCTCGGCGAGGCCGGGGATCGGGAAGGTGCGGGAGACCGCGCCCATCGCGATGACGAGGTAGTCGAAAGGCAGCTCGTACGCCTCACCCACGAGGGGGGCGATCGTGGCGACCTTGCGGTCCTGGTCGATGGTGGTGACCCGGCCGGTGAGGACCTCCGCCTTCGGCAGCACGCGTCGCAACGGGACGACGACGTGCCGCGGGGAGATGCTGCCGGCGGCGGCTTCGGGGAGGAAGGGCTGGTAGGTCATGTACGACCGGGGGTCGACGACCGTGACGGTCGCCTCGCCGTAGCGCATCTTCTTGAGAATGCGCCGAGCTGCGTACAGGCCTACGTACCCACCGCCTACTACGAGGATCCTGGGACGCTCCGTGGTGCTCATGGCATCGAGTATCCACCTGCCTCAGGGGGGTCGCTCGTGCGCCCCTTCACAAGCTTGGGTGGGGGGTGTGTTATCCTCCGCGACTCGCATGATCCAAGTCACTCCGCGGGCCGGGAACCACCGGTCGGTTCGCCCCGTTGTCAAGGCCGCGTGAGCTGCCGCTCTACCCCTTCGGCCCTCCTGGACCACACCTCCACGACACCCTCCCGAAACTCCCCCGAATCACTCCCGCACCACCCCGCCGAGCACGTTCCCAGGCCCGCCGGAACCCCGGAAGGGCCAACCGGGGCAGTCTCGTCGTCCAACGGGACAGAATTCCTTGTGAAGAACTTCACGAACTTTCTTACGGACGCGTTCCGGAGGGGGTCCGCGAGCGCCCCTGCAACCGCTCATACGTTATATGGGCTGCTCAGGAGTTTAATACCGGCGAGTAATAATTCGGGCCCGCGAGGGTCCGGCAGAGCGCCCTCTCCCCGTACTCGGAAGCATGGCCGTCTACGACACGCTCGGCACGACGTATGCCAGGACCCGGCGCCCGGACACCCGCATCGCCGCGCGGATCCACGCGACCCTCGGGGACGCCGAGGACGTGATCAACGTGGGCGCGGGCGCCGGCTCCTACGAACCGGCGCGGACGATCCTGGCCGTAGAACCCAGCCGGACCATGCTCGCCCAGCGCCCGCCGGGTTCCGCACCCGCGGTGTGCGCGGTGGCCGAACGCCTTCCCCTCCGCGACAACGCGGCCGACGCCGTCATGGCACTGCTGACCGTCCACCACTGGACCGACCTCGCGGCCGGCCTCGCCGAACTCCGCCGGGTCGCCCGCCGCCGCGTCGTCGTCCTGACCTGGGACCAGCGGGTCTTCCGCGAACGGTTCTGGCTCGTGCGCGACTACCTCCCCCAGGCCGCCGCCTACGACGACACCCGCGCCGTCCCGCCCGAACGGCTGGCCGCGCTGCTAGGCCGTGTCCGCAAAGTCCTGCCTGCCCCGCGACGCCCGGCACGCTCCCCCACTGCCTTAAGGGCGTGGGAGGTGCCCCCACTCGCCGCACCGGACGAAAGCCCACGTACAACCAGTACGAGGACTTCCGCCCGGCACTCCCCAGCCTCCGGCCGGGGGGACCCCCAGAGCACGCACCGGACGCCGCCGGGCCCGCCCTTCGGGCGGACGACGGGACTTTACGGACACGACCTAGGCGGGGCGCGGCTGGAGACCGTCCCGGTCCCGCACGACTGCACGGACGGTTTCGGCGCGGCGTACTGGCGCCGCCCACACGCCTACCTCGACCCCGAGGTACGCGCCGGCATCTCCATGCTCGCCCAGACCGGGGAGGACGCCCTCACCCCCGGCCTGGCGATGCTCCGGGACGACCTCACGACCGGCCGGTGGCACGACCGGTACGCCGACCTGCTCACCCACGACACCGCCGACTTCGGCTACCGGCTGCTGGTGGCGGACTTCTGACCCCGAGGTGCGCGCCAGCATCCCCATGCTCACCCAGGCCGGAACCACCACCCTCGACCCTGGCCTGACGGCACTCGCCGACGACCTCACAACAGGCCGCTGGCACGCCCGGAACGCCGACCTGCTCACCCACGACACCGTCGACGTCGGCTACCGGCTCCTGGTCGCGGACCTCTGACCCGCGCGTACAGCAACTGACCTACATGTGCGCCAACGGCCGTGGATCCAGGGCGAGTCGGGAATGAAGGTGCCGCGGCCGCATGTTGGCAGCCCCATGACGTCCTCGCCGAGCACCATGCGCGCCGTCCAGCTCTCCGGCCCCGGCCCCGTGGAGAACCTGCGGCTGACCACGCTCCCGCTGCCGCCCGTGCGGGACGGGTGGGTGCGTATCCGGGTCGAGGCGTTCGGCCTCAACCGGTCGGAGTTGAAGCTGCGGTTGGGGGTGAGCGAGGGCGTCAGCTTCCCGCGGGTGCCGGGCATCGAGGCCACCGGCACGGTCGACGCGGCCCCGGCCGGCAGTGGACTGACGCCCGGTCAGAAGGTCGTCGCGATGATGGGTGACATGGGGCGCACCTACGACGGCGGGTACGCCGAGTACACGTCGGTGCCGCTGGCTCAGGTGATCCCCGTCGAGACCGACCTGCCCTGGGAAGTGCTGGGCGCGCTACCGGAGATGGTGCAGACGGCCTACGGCTCGCTCACGGTCGGCCTGGACCTGCGGCCCGGCCAGACCGTGCTGATCCGGGGCGGCACGTCCTCGGTGGGGTTGGCGGCAGCGGCGCTGGCGACCTGGCGCGGAGCGACGGTGCTGTCCACGACCCGCCGCCCCGACCGCCTGCCCCTGCTGAAGGAGCACGGCGTCGACCACCCGCTGCTCGACACCGGTGAAGTAGCGCCCGCCGTACGGGAGTTGTACCCGGCCGGTGTCGACGCCGCCCTCGACCTCGTCGGCACCCCGACCCTCCCCGACACCCTGCGCGCGGTACGCGTCCACGGCACGGCCTGCTTCGGCGGCAGCCTCTCCAACCAATGGACGGTGCGGGACTTCTCGCCAAATGAGTACCTGCCGAGGGGAGTTCGCCTCGCGGGCTACTTCGGCGACGCGTCCGACCTGTCCCCGGCTGTCTTCCAGGAGATCCTCGACGCGGTCGCCGCCGGCCAACTCGCCTTCCCTGTCGACCGGGTGTACGACGGCCTGGAGCAAGTGGCGCAGGCCCACGGGGACATGGAGCACGACCGGGCGACCGGGAAGCTGGTGGTGCGCGTCCGGCACCAGCACGGCGGACTCGGACGCGATACCGGGGGTGCGCCCGCGTCCGCCCCTGCCTAGCGAGTGGAGACGAGGGCGATCAGGGCGATGAACAGCCCGAGGATTCCGGCGATCTCGGCAGCCACCGTCAGCATGGGACGTCGTCCCGCGTCACCGGCCGGTGAAGGTGCGGAAGGGGTACGGCCCCCTTCGTCGTGTGTCCGTGGGACGCGCGGAAGAACGGTCGGTCCAGCCCCGGCCTGACGTCGCGCTTGGGCACGTCGGCTGCTGGAACGAACCAGTGCCCAGATCAGCAACCCGATCAGGACGACGATCACGATGTCGAACGGCAACACTGCCATCACCCGCATCCCCCGACGCACACGTTCCGCTCACCGACCACAGGTCCGTGAGTTCCCTGCACCGACTATGCCCGACGGACGACGCGGGCAAGGGCCGAATCTCATCGAGCGTCGCCCCAGGGCATGAAGAGACCCCGGCCATGGCCCTGAACCTGTCGCCTCAGCCGCCCTGCTTGCCCGCCTCGGCCTCTTCCGCCGCCTTGAACGCGATCCCGTCCAGGATGTCGTGTTCGCTCACCACGACCTCCGTCGCTCCGACCCGCTCCATGATCGAGAGGAGTACGAGGGCGCCCGCGCCGATGACGTCGACGCGGCCCGGGTGCATGGAGGGGACGGCGGCGCGTTCGGCGTGGGTGGAGCGGAGGAGGGACTCCGTGATCTCGCGGACGCGGTCGTAGGAGACGCGGGAGTGGTGGATGGCGTCCGTGTCGTACTCGGGGAGGTTCTGGGCGATCGCCGAGACCGTGGTGACCGAGCCGGCCAGGCCGACCAGGGTGCGGGCCTCGCGGAGCGGGACCGTCTGTTCGGCGAGGTCGAGGGCGGCCTCGATGTCGGCGCGCATCGCCGTGATCTGGTCCGGGGTCGGCGGGTCGGTGACCTTGCCGTCGCGGACCAGGTGGCGCTCGGTCATGCGGACGCAGCCGATGTTCACGGAGCGGGCGGCGCGGACGGCGTCGTCGCCGACCACGAACTCCGTGGAGCCGCCGCCGATGTCCACCACCAGGTAGGGCTTGGCGAGGTCGTCGCGGCCGGTGAGTTCCTTCGTCGCGCCGGTGAAGGAGAGTTCCGCCTCCTCGTCGCCGGTGATGACCTCCGGTTCGACGCCGAGGATGTCCAGGACGCCACGGACGAAGTCGTCGCGGTTCGAGGCGTCGCGGGAGGCCGACGTGGCGACGAAGCGGAGGCGTTCGGCGCCGAGTTCCTTGATGACCGCCGCGTAGTCGCGGCAGGCCGCGAACGTGCGCTCCAGTGCCTCGGGGGCCAGGCGGCCGGTCTTGTCCACGCCTTGGCCGAGCCGCACGATCGTCATCCGCCGGTCCAGGTCGACGAGTTGACCCGTCGCCGGGTCCACGTCGGCGACGAGGAGGCGGATCGAGTTCGTACCGCAGTCGACGGCGGCGACACGGGTCACTTCTCGTCCTCCTTCGTCACCGTCACGCACGGCCCCTTGGCCCACCACTCCGGCAGCATCGCGATCGCCTCGTCGCCGAGCGGGTTGACGCCCGGGCCCGCGGCCAGGGAGTGGCCCACCAGGACGTGCAGGCACTTCACGCGGTCCGGCATGCCGCCCGCGCTCGGGAAGCCCTCCAGGACCTCGATGGCGTCGCGGCGCGCGATGTAGTCCTCGTGCGCGGCGCGGTACGCGGCGGCGAGTTCGGGATCGGACTCCAGCCTCGCCGACATCTCCTTCATCACGCCGTTCGCCTCAAGGGTGCCGATCGCGGAAGCCGCGCGCGGGCACGTGAGGTAGTACGTCGTCGGGAAGGGGGTGCCGTCGGGGAGGCGGGGAGCCGTCTCCACCACGTCCGGCTCTCCGCACGGGCAACGGTGTGCGATCGCGCGCAGCCCGCGCGGCGGACGCCCGAGCTGCTGCTTGAATGCCTCGACGTCCGCGTCGGTGGGCTCGGTGCGCGGAGTGGACGGCGGGGGCTTTTCCATGCCTGTACGAAAGTCTCTCTGTCAGTTCAATTCGGTTCAGCCACTGGGCAGTTCAGTCACTGATCAGGGCGGGGGCAGTCACTGATCGCGGCCTCTGCCCCGGTCAGTCACTGGTCGGAGGCGTCGGACTTGTCCACGCCGTCCCAGACGTTCGAGTACCACGGGCGGTCGGCCGCCCCCAGTTCCGCGCGCGACTGCTTGGCCGCGTCCGGGTCGATCACGATGTAGCCCGTCTCCCCGGGCATCACGTAGTGCAGCCGCTGCCGGATCTGCTGCTCCGCGTACGAGTCGTCCTGCCAGCGCGCCTTGAGGTCGCGGAGCTGCTCGACGCGCTGCCGCGCCTGCTCCTGCTGCCGTTGGAGATCGGAGATCTCGGCGCGCTGGGAGACGTACTGCCTTATCGGGTACGCCAGCGCCACGATCAGCGAGCACAGCACCAGGGCGAGGAGGGCCGCCCGGCCGGTGAGCCGGGAGCGGCGGGCCTGCCGCTTGGTCTGGGAGCGGTAGACACGGGCCGCCGTCTGCTCGCCGAGCAGCTTGAGCCTGGTCGCGGTGGAGAACCGGTCCCGGTCCTTCACGGCCATGTCCCGCCTCCCCTTCACACGTGCGTACGTCCCCGCACACGGTACGGGACCGGGTGCGGGGACGTACGTACGACTGGCTAAGGCTTAGCCCGGTATGGGTCAGCCCTTGAAGCGGGGGAACGCGCTGCGGCCCGCGTACTCGGCCGCGTCGTCGAGGATCTCCTCGATGCGGAGCAGCTGGTTGTACTTGGCGACGCGGTCCGAGCGGGCCGGGGCGCCGGTCTTGATCTGGCCGCAGTTCACCGCGACGGCGAGGTCGGCGATGGTGGTGTCCTCGGTCTCGCCGGAGCGGTGGGACATCATGCACTTGAAGCCGTTGCGCTGGGCCATCTCGACGGCGTCCAGGGTCTCGGTCAGCGAGCCGATCTGGTTCACCTTGACGAGCAAGGCGTTGGCCGTGCCCTCCTCGATGCCGCGGGCGAGACGCTCCGGGTTGGTGACGAAGAGGTCGTCGCCGACGATCTGGACCTTGTCGCCGATGCGGTCGGTGATGACCTTCCAGCCGGCCCAGTCGTCCTCGTACAGCGGGTCCTCGATGGAGACGAGCGGGTAGGCCGCCACGAGCTCCTCGTAGTACTCGGTCATCTCGGCGGCCGAGCGGGACTTGCCCTCGAACTCGTACTTGCCGTCCTTGTAGAACTCGGACGCGGCGACGTCGAGCGCGAGCCCGATCTGCTCGCCGGGGATGTAACCGGCCTGCTTGATGGCCTCGATGATGAGGTCGAGCGCGGCGCGGTTGGACTCCAGGTTCGGGGCGAAGCCGCCCTCGTCGCCGAGGCCGGTGGACAGGCCCTTGGTCTTCAGCACCTTCTTGAGGGTGTGGTAGACCTCGGCGCCCCAGCGCAGCGCCTCGGAGAAGGACTCCGCGCCGATCGGGGCGATCATGAACTCCTGGATGTCCACGTTCGAGTCGGCGTGCGAGCCGCCGTTCAGGATGTTCATCATCGGAACGGGCAGCAGGTGCGCGTTCGGGCCGCCGAGGTAGCGGAAGAGGGGGAGGTCGCTGGCCTCGGACGCGGCGTGCGCGACGGCGAGGGAGACGCCGAGGATGGCGTTGGCGCCGAGCGAGCCCTTGTTGTCGGTGGCGTCCAGGTCGAACATCGCCTGGTCGATCAGTCGCTGCTCGGTGGCGTCGTAGCCGACGAGCTCCGGGCCGATCTGCTCGATGACGGCGAGAACGGCCTTCTCGACACCCTTGCCGCCGTAGCGGTTGGGGTCACCGTCACGCAGCTCGATGGCCTCGAAGGCACCCGTGGAGGCGCCGGACGGAACGGCGGCACGACCCGTGCTGCCGTCGTCGAGGCCGACCTCGACCTCGACCGTGGGGTTGCCTCGGGAGTCCAGGATTTCCCGGGCTACGACGACGTCGATGGACGGCACGAGCATCTCCTTCTTGGGGTCTGACGCGGCTACGGCAACACCGCAGCGGCTCTGCGAGACGAGCCTAACCGGCTCGGGGCGATTGGCCATCCGGTCGGCCGCCTGATGGACAGAACCGAGAGTAAATTGTTTCCGAACGGAACAAAGCGCTTCGCTGAAGAGCGCGCAAAAAAGCCCCGCTCCGGTGCGTACGGGGGAACACGCACCGGAGCGGGGAGCCCGTGGGGGACGGGGGTGACCCTCACGAGGTCTCCATGATGGGGACCACGGATGTGAGGGCGCTGTGGTTCAGCTACGAGACCGATATGTCGTTTCGGGCTGTCACTTCAGGTGGAGCTGCTGGCCCGGGAAGATGAAGTCGGCGTCGTCGATGATGTCCTTGTTCAGCTTGAACAGCTGCTGCCAGCCGCCCTTCACCTTGTGCTTCTCGGCGATGGAGCTGAGGGTGTCGCCCTTGACGACCTTGTACTCGCCGTCACCCTTCTTGACCTTCTTGCCGGTCGGGGTGGTGACGGTCTTCTTGGCGGCCGGGCGCTCGGCGGAGCGGGAGGCGGTGGTGTCGCTCGTGGAGCGCTCGGTGGTGCTCTTGGAGGAGCTGGAGCTGTTCGAGCTGCTCGACGAGCTGGAGCTGCCGCCGGAGTACGAGGCGCCGGAGAGGCCGGTGCCGCAGGTGGGCCAGGCACCCTTGCCCTGGGCGGCGAGAACCTTCTCGGCGACGGCTATCTGCTGGGACTTGGAGGCCTGGTTCGCGGTGGAGGCGTAGGCGGTGCCGCCGTACGCGGCCCACGTCGAGGCGGAGAACTGCAGGCCGCCGTAGTAGCCGTTACCGGTGTTGATGGACCAGTTGCCGCCGGACTCGCAGCTGGCGACCGTGTCCCACTCGGACGCGGTGGCGGCGGAGGCGCTGCCGGTGGCCATCAGCGGGGCGGCGATCGCGACACCGGTGACGCCGGCGAGCGTGGCGACGCGGGTGGCCTTAGACGGACGGCGGTGCTTGCCCTTGCTGGAAAACAGCATGGAAAATCCCAATCCCCTCACCGACGCCTGCGAGGTGAGCTGTCGGGTTCGGGCCGTGTGAGTTGCCCGGCCGTGCTCGTACGTCTCGTACGCGGCACGACTTAACCCCAAGCCGGTTCCGGTCGTCTCTCAACTCCCGGGCCCGGCGCTTACCTTGGGTCCCCCGCTCCTGCCTACGGCGCTTGACGCGACGAATGTTCCCGGAGGCCGCTGGCAGGACTCGGCGTGTGCGGCAGCCGGGGCTCGTGGTGACGAGCGGCCTTGACCGTAGACACGGAATCGGCGGAATTTCAAAGACGATCAGGGCTTCTGAGACTCATCCCACACTTTGATCAAACCGGACATTCAGCTCGAAGCATGACGTGAACTCCCGCTGCTCTCTTGCTACTTTTCGTCCACTTCCGTACCGACGTCCAAGGTCTGACCGGCGGCGATCTGGGTCGGATCGGCGCCTATCACCTTTTTGTTCTCGGCGTAGAGCGCACGCCATCCGCCGTCGTAACCAAGGGAGTCGGCGATGGACGCGAGGGAGTCGCCGGCGCGGACGGTGTAGGTCTGCGGCGACACGCTCTCCTCGGCGCTGGCACCGCGATGCTTACCGGCACTCTGCTGGTCACCCTGCTGGTCGTCGGAATCGCTGAGCGCGCCGGTGTCGACGAGGCTCCATTTGCCCACCGCCTGGCCCGAGTTGTCCGATTCGTCGATTTTCGGGGAGGCGGCGACCGAGTCGTTGCCGGTCGAAGGAGTGGTTGACTTGTCGGACTTGGCGGAGTTGTCCGTCGCGGTGGGCGAGGGGCTGTCGCTCGACGAGTCGCCGCCGGACGCGTCGGACGAAGTCGAGTCCGTGGTGCCGGAGTCGGACAACCCGGAGGAAGCGGACGAGTCCGACGAACCGGAGTCGGCGTCGGAACCGGAGTCGGAGGAGCCGGTCGGAGTGGCCGACGGGGAGTCACTCGCGAGGCCGGTGTCGACGTCCGTCGAACCCGAGGTGGTGGTGAGACCGGAGAGCAGCGCGCAGGTGGTCCACGCGGAGGTGCCCTTGTCGGCGAGGATCTTCTCGGCGACGGCTATCTGCTGGGAGCGGCTGGCCAGGTCGGCGCTCGGGGCGTAGGCGAGGCCGCCGTACTTCTCCCATTCGTCCTGGGTCATCTGCAGGCCGCCGTAGTAGCCGTTGCCGTCGTTCTCGCTCCAGGAGCCGCCGCTCTCGCAGTTGGCCACCTTGTCCCAGGTGGTGCCGTCGGCGGCGTTCGCGGAGGCCGCGGCGAGAAGGGGGATGGCGATGGCGGAGCCGGTCACCCCGGCCGCGACGAGGAGAGCCGGAGCCTGACGGGGGCGACGGTGACGACCGTTCCCGGAGAGCATGCGGAGGCCTTTCGCGTGACAGCGGGGGGACCGCGCGGCGGGTGGTGCGGGGGTGCTGCGTGGGGTGGTGCGGGGCGCCGCGCTGGTACGTGAACGTACCCACAGTCGATCACTTGTCACAAGTTAATGCCACGGAGATCACGTGAAGATCACAGAGTTGAAGAACTGTCACTTTCGGGTTTAGGGGGCTGGATTGCCGGTTCAGCGGCGCTCCGGACCACCTGTTCAACGGCGTTCCGGGGTGAACTCCACGGGGAGTGTGCGCAGTCCGCGCATGATGAGGCCGCCGCGCCAGCGCAAGTCGGCCGGATCTCCGGCGAGTTGCAGGTCGGGGAGGCGGGTGAGGAGCGTGGCCAGCGCGGTCTGGCCCTCCAGCCGGGCTAGCGGGGCGCCGAGGCAGTAGTGGATGCCGTGGCCGTAGCCGAGGTGTTGATTGTCACGGCGCCCGAGATCGAGGACGTCGGGATCGGCGAACCGTTCCGGGTCCCGGTCCGCGGCGGCCAGTACGACCAGCACGGGGTCGCCGGCCGCGATGTCCTGCCCGCCGAGGGTGAGCGGACGGGTGGCGAAGCGCCAGGTGGCGAGCTCCACGGGGCCGTCGTAGCGCAGGAGTTCCTCCACGCCGGTTTCGAGGAGGCCGCTCTCCCCCGCGGCCAGGGACTTCTCCAGGCGGGCGCGCTGCTCGGGGTGGGTGAGGAGGGCGTACATGCCGTTGCCGATGAGGTTGACAGTCGTCTCGAAGCCGGCGAACAGCAGGATGAAGGCCATCGCCGCGGCCTCGTTCTCGGTGAGGTGCTCGCCGTGGTCGGAGGCGCGGATCAGGCCGGAGAGGAGGTCTTCGGTGGGAGTGGGGGTCGGGGTGGGGGTGCCGGTGGGGTTCTCGCCGGGGTACGGGGCGGGGGTGCCGGACAGGTTCACGCCGGGGTGTGGGGCTGGGGCGCCGGACAGGTTCACGCCGGGGTGCGGGGTGGGGGCGTCGGAGAGGGCTTCGCGTTTGCGGTGGATGAGGTCGGCGAGATAGGCGCGCATCTTCTTGACGGACCGGGCGACTCCGCCGCGCGGCCCGCCTCCGTGCCGGATCATCATGCCCGCCCAGTCACGGAAGTCGTCCTGGTCCTCGCGGGGGACGCCGAGGAGGTCGCAGATGGCGTAGATGGGGAGCGGGAAGGCGAAGTCGTGGATGAGGTCGGCGGAGCCGTCGGCTGCGAACCGGTCGATCAGATCGTTCGTCAACTCCTGCACCCGGGGCGCGAATTCGGCCACCCGCCGGGGTGTGAACGCCTTGCTGACCAGTCGTCGGAGGCGGGTGTGGTCCGGGGGGTCGATGTTGAGCAGATGCGTCATCAACTCGGCCTTGCGTTCACCCGGGATACCCGTCTTGCCCTTCGCGTGCGCCGGTTCGTCATGGTGCGCGGGGTTCTTGGAGAGCCGGGGGTCGGCGAGGGCGTGCTTGGCATCGACGTAACGGGTGACCAACCAGGCCTCCACTCCGCTGGGGAGCCGGGTCTTGTGCACGGGGGCGTGCTCGCGGAGCCAGGCGTAGGTGGGGTAGGGGTTGGTGGCGAATTCCCAGGTGAAGAGGTCGGGGGCCTGGTCCGGAGTGGGGGTCGCGGGGTTCGGCGGGGTGGGGTGGCTGGGCTGGTTGGTCACTCGTTGACGGTATCTGGGGTGGGGGTGGTGCCGTCCGGAGGGCGGGGCGGTGCCGGGAGGACTTCGGGGAGGCCGATGGGGTTCGCGGTGCCAGCCCATCGATACGTGTCCGCGACTTCAACCCTCTGATACCAGTCCGCGGCTTCGGCCATCCTGCCCTGCAGGTCCAGCAGCACCCCGATGGCCGTCTCCGCCTCGGAGACGCCCCCTTGGAGGGCTTGGCGATATAACTCCATCGCCTCGTCGAACCGATCCTGCCTGGCCATCCACTGGCCGAGGTTGAATGCCGCGCTCGCATCTCCAGCATGTGCGGCTGACTGGTAGTAGGGGACCAGCTTGACTTCGTCGGCCTCTGGCTCCCACGAGAGATGGACGCCCAGTTCACCTGCGCCGCGCGCATCACCCCGTGCGGCGGCATAACACAACCAGACGTCCGCCTCCGGGGCCCGCCAACTGCTCAGAAGAGCACCGAGACTTACGGCGACCTCGAGGCGGCCGGCGGCCGCAGCCCTGCGGTACCAAAGAAGTGCCTCGTCCTCGCGACCGGTGCCGACCAGCGTGTCGCCGAGTTCATGGGCGGCCACGGGGTCACCGGCTTCGGCGGCTCTGCGCAGCCATGCTTCGGCTTGGTCGCGGAGGAGCTTGCCCAGTGTGGTTGCGGCCCAGGAACCACCGGCCGCAGCCGCCTGCTCCAGATACGGCATGGCCTGCGTGGTGTCGCCGCGTGTCATGAGGAACGCTGCGAGTGCCTCGGCACCCCTCCAGTCGCCCACGTCCGCCGCCCGGCTGAGCAGGGCACAGCGCTCATCGGGTCCGACGCGGCCGGCGAAGGCGATCATCAAGGCCGTGTCCTCCCCGTTTAGCCGGGAGAGGAACGCGGTACGGGCCCCGTCAAGGATGGCATCGCGGTCGACGACAGAGTCTGGCCCGGACTCGTCCAGCAGCGTCCACCACACCTCGTCCGGCACCGGTTCCAGGTTGCCGTCCGCTCTCGTGGCTTCCGCGACGAGAGCCCCGTACACCCGCCAGGTCTGCGCCTCATCCCCCCGTACCAGGAGCCCCGACGCTCCGAACAGGGGTTTCGTCGCCCAGGCGAGAGCGTCCTCGAAGGACTCGCGTTCCTCTGCCCCATAGTGTTCGTGGACCCTTCTCAGCAATTCCACCGGCACCGCTCCCCTGACCCCGCACCGAGCGAGGTCGACCGCAGCACGTACCAGCAACTGCCCGCGCGGGTGACTCACTTGGGTCCCCACGCGCCGCCACTCGTCGAACAGCAGATGCCCGATCGCGAAGTACGAGGCGGCGCCCTCCCGACCGCTCCACATGTACGCCGGGTACGCGCGCGGGTCGTCGAGCCCCGCAAGCCGCTCCAGTTCGGCGTCGCTCCACTCTCGCGCCAGTTCCACCGTGCGGGCCGCGGCGATGACCCGCTCGCCCGGCGCCGTCCCGGAACGGCGCCGGTAGTACTCCTCGGGGTTGATCGTGCCGAGCATGACGGCTCCGAGGGAGGTGAACCGTCCCAGGAGCTTCAGATCGAGACCGCCGCTTCCCAGGTGGTCGGTCAACTCGTCCAGCCAGATGACGTAGTCGCCGGGATTCCCGTCCAACACGCTCAGCACGGCGCGCAGGTCGTCGCCCGGATACGGAGCGTAGAGGATGTGCCTCTTCAACGACTGCACTCCGTGCCACGCCGTGTATGACTTGCCCGCGTACAGCTCGCCGAGGATCAGCACCAGGCCGTTGTGGGCGAGATGAATACGAAGGTCGTCGTCACAGTCCCGCCGCACGTACGGCGGGACGTCAGGCAGACCGAGCACCCGCCGCGTCGGACCCACTCCGAACTCCACGGGCCCGACTTGCCCGACCGGGCGCCAGGCCGCCGGGGAGGGAATGGCGCCGTAGTGGTTGTGCTGGACGGCGGCCACCGTCCCTTTGAAGGTGCTGCCGCGAAAGTCGAGGTGGTCTCGGAACTCGAGTCGTTCCTCGCGCGGGCGGGCCGCGAGGGCCGACGCGAACTCATCGATGAGCGCGGCGAGTTCGGTAGCGGCCGCTGCTGAACTGGACGCCCTCATGAGCACGTCGAGGAGCCTGAAGCGCCATCGTCGCCTCTCCTGGATCGGATTCAGAGAGTTCAGTACCCGGAATCGTCGGCCGAGCCTTTCGAGTCGGCTGAGGTGGAGTTCCGTCTCGGTCAACGCATGGCGCCGGAACCACGCCGCGAAGCTGTCATGGATCGGCTCCCACAAGGCGGTTGAGGCCGCCCCCTCAATGAGCACACGGGCCCCCGCTGTCGCCAACCGCTCCTTTTCCTCTGTCACACCCGCCACCTCCCCCGCGCGATCCTCAGCTCCTCGCCGTCAAAGGTACTGATTCACAGGGCCGTTGACTCAGCCTTCGACGCCTCTGATCGCATCCCGATAAGCCCGCCCCGCCGCCCGCAAGGCAGCCTCCGGATCCACCCCCGCCGCCTCCGCCCGCACAGCCAGCGCCAGCAACTCGTACCCGATACCGGCATCCCCCGTAGGCAACGGCACCTCAAGTCCCGCCGTGCGCACACGCGATGCCAGCTTCGACGCGAGGGCGAGGCCGGGCTGGCCCATGGGGATGCCCTCGGTGATGGAGGTGCGGCGCTTCTCCTCGGCCTTGGTGCGGAGCCAATGGGCCTTCACCTCCTCGGGAGTTGACGCCGTCTCGTCGCCGAAGACATGGGGGTGACGGTGGATCAGCTTGGTGATGATGCCGGCGGCCACGTCGTCGATGGAGAAGGGGGTGTCGGGGTCCTCCTCGGCGATGCGGGCGTGGAAGACGACCTGGAGGAGGACATCGCCGAGTTCCTCGCGGAGTTCGTCGCGGTCGCCCTCCTCGATCGCCTCGACGAGTTCGTACGCCTCCTCGATGCCGTACTTCGCCAGGCCCTTGTGGGTCTGCTGGGAGGACCACGGGCACTCGGCACGGATGCGGTCCATGACCTGGACGAGGTCGAGGAGGCGGGCGCCGGGCAGGTCGTAGGAGGCGGGGAGCAGTTCCAGGTCCGGCATCTGGACGCGGCCCGAGCCTGCCAGGCGGGCCAGGCCGTCGGTCAGGGCCGGTTCGCCCTCACCCGTGGCCACGACCACCACCGTGGAGCCGTCCGCGCAGGCGGCGACCAGTTCCTCGGCGGTCGGGGAGGCCTCGTCCACCTGTATTCCGGCCTCGCGGAGATACGGCAGCTGCGGATGCGCGCCGTCCGCGCACAGCACCCGGTCGGCGTCGCGCAGCGCCTGCCAGGCGGGCCAGGACAGCAGGCCGGGGGCGACGCGGTGGCTGGTGGTGAGCAGGACGATGCGGCCGGGCGTGGGGGCGGGGGCGCCCTCGGGAGCGGGGCCGGGACTGGTTGCGTTCACCCACCGAACGTAACCCACGCCGCCGACAGCCCCGGAGTTATCCACAGGCCGACGGACACCGGGCTCCGCTGCTGTCCACAGGCCGGCCTCCGACCTGCCTGCCCTCGTCTGCCCGCCGACCGAGCCGCCGTACCGTTACGCCGACTGCTGAGTCTGCGACGCGGTGACTTCCCGCACCCACGGCGTCTTCGCGTCCACCCGGCTGCTCTTGGCCACGTCCCACGTGCCGTAGCGCGGGTTGAGGTCGACGTGGAGTTCCTTGGAGGCGGTGGAGAGGGCCTTCCAGAAGGCGGGCTGGGTGGTGTCGGTGCCGAGTTCCGCGGCGAGTTTGCGGCCCTCCACCTGGAGGCGGAGGTTCTCGTCGAGGCGTTGCGGGGGGACGCCGTACTGGGCGAGCCAGGTCGCCTCCAGGGCCTTGGAGCCGCCCGCCTGCTGGGCGAGGCCGGCCCGCATGTCCTGGATGTCCTTGCGGGTGACGGTGATTCCGGCGTCCTGGGCGGCGCGGTGGACGACCTGGTCGAAGACCATGCCGTAGAGCGTCTCGCGGGTGAGGCCACCGGTGGTGGCGATGGCGCGCTCGTACTGTGCCTCGTTCTGTACGGCCGACCGCTGGGCCGTGCGCACCTCGTTCACCCGGCTCTGCAACTGCGCGACGGTGATGCGCTGGCCGCCCACGACGGCCGCGGCGCCCGGATGCGCCTCGTTTCCGCAGGCGGTCAGGGCGGGGGCCGCGGCGGCGATCACGGCGGTGAGGACGAGCGCGGTGCGACGGCGGCGGTGCAAGGGAGCCTCCCGTTGGAGATTGTGCGACGGTGCACAAAGTCTTGCGGTGATCGATGGTAGGCAGTGGGTCGCCTTGGGCCAACCCATTCGACCAACGATTCACCAGGACTTCGGGCACCGGCACGCACGCGTGGGCTCCGCAGGCTCCATCACGCCCGCCCGCCAAGGGCCTCGCGCTCAGCCGGTGATGGCGACCGGCGCGTCCCAGGCGTCGCGGTCCACGGTGATCGTGTAACCGCCGCGGGTCTCCTTGCTGTTGACCATGTACTGGTGGGCGCGGCTGTGGTTGGTGAACTGGGTGGAGCCCCAGGGCCAGTCCGAGGTCGTCGTGTACGTCTTGTCCCACAGCGCGTACCAGAGGTTGCCCGGCAGGTCCGTCTTGTTGGTCGCGGTCGCGATCGCCTTGGCGCTGGAGCTGCTGAAGCCGTAGTAACCGGTGCGGTAGATCTTGGCGTGCAGTTCCTTGTCGAAGGCGCGGACGTACGTCAACACGGCGTTGTTGCAGGCCGTGTTCGTGATGTCGTACGACTCCATGTCCAGGTAGACCGGGCTGCCGGCCTTGAAGCCGAGCGCCTTCGCCTTGGTCACCGCGTCGTCCGCCTCGGACTTGCCGACGGACGCGGCCGTGGAGGCGCTGATCTTCACCGAGCCGCCGGAACCGCAGGACGGCTGCGAGCCTACGTAGAGCGGGATGAACCTCCAGCCGACCGTGCTGAGGGACTTGACCCAGGACGCGGTGAGGTTGGGCTGGCTGCAACCGCGGTTCTTGCCGCCGATGTAGACGGCCGCGGCACCGTAGGCGCCGTCGGTGTGCCAGGCCTTCATCGCGGCGAGGGAGGGGGCTGCGCAGGTGTCGAAGGCGTGGCCGGTGTAGGTCTTCTGGGCGGGCCAGGTGGTGGCGGCCATCGAGGTCTGCGCGGCGATACCGCCTCCCGCGACCACTGCGGCTCCGGCGACGCCCCAGGCTATGTATCTGCGCTTCTTCGACTGCCGGTGCTCGGACATGAAAAGACCCCACCCCTGGTATACGTGTGCTTGATGTCGCGCGCTACGCGCGCGTGCTGGGCAAAATCTAGCCGCCGCTCGCGCTAGCCCCGCACCTGCCCCAGCCATTGCAGCGTCCGCCGGATGTCCGCCGCGAGCGGGTGGCCGGGGCCGTGGCGGCGTTCGACGTCGACCAGGAGGCGGGCGAGGGTCTCGTGGGCCGCGCCCCGGTCGCCGAGGGCGAGCAGCAGGTGGCCCATGCGGCGGCGGACCTCGTGGGCGAGTTCGGGGTCGCCGGCCATGTACTGGTTCTCGTAGTACGGCAGGAGCGCGCGGTACTCCGTGAGGGCCGCCGCCGGGTCGCCGAGCGACTCCAGGCACTGGGCGGCCTCGTAGCGGTAGCGCAGGGACTGCGGGTCGGACGGGCCCGCCTCGGCGGCGCGTTCGTCGGCGAGGCGGCGCAGTTCGGGCAGCGCGCGCCGGTACTGGCCGTCGTCCATGAGCGTGGCCGCGTACTGCTTGCGCAGGGTGCGGACGACCGGGGAGTGCGCGCCGTGCTGCTCGGCGGCGGTGGGCAGGATCGCGCCGAGGATGTCGACGGCCTGCGTGATGCGGCCCTCGCCGAGCAGCCGCTTGACCTCGTCGACGGCGGCGGCGACATCGCGTTTCTCGGCGGCGGGCGGCGCCAGTGGGGCGGGCTGCGACGCGGGCGTGCGGGCGCGGTCCGGCCAGGGGGCGTGCGGGCGCAGGAACGGGCGCGTGGGGTCGAGCGGCGCCCCGGTGGGCATCCCGCGCGCGGGCAGCAGCAGCGCGAGACGTTCGTAGACCTCCTGCGCGGAGCCGGGGCGGTGCTGCGGGTCCTTGGCGAGCAGGTGCAGGACGAGCGCTTCGAGCGACTCGGGGACCTCGGGGCGGATACGGCGGACGGGCACCGGCGGCTCGTACAGGTGCCGGTGGAGTACGCCGAGGGCCGTGGAGCCCGCGAACGGCACGTCGCCGCTGAGGAGTTCATGCAGGACCACGCCGAGCGCGTACAGGTCGGTGTACGGGCCGACCGCGCCGCCCATCGCCTGCTCGGGCGCCATGTAGGCGGGCGATCCGATGGGTGTGCCGGTGTGCGTGAGGCGGGTGGTGTCGGCGTCCATGACGGAGGCGACGCCGAGGTCGAGAACGGTGACCGTGCCGTCCTGCTTCACCATCACGTTGCGCGGCTTCAGGTCGCGGTGGACGATCGGCACGGCGTGCACGGCGCTCAGGACGGCGCACAGTTGGGCCGCGACGGCGACCGCCCACTGCCACGGGTACGGGTCCTGCTCGGCGAGGTGGTCGGAGAGGTCGGCGCCGTCGATGTACTGCATGACGAGGAACAGCTCCTCGCCCTCGCTGCCCGCGTCGTGCACCGTGACCAGGCCGGGGTGGTCGACCTGGGCGGTCACCCGGCACTCGCGCACGAAGCGGCGGCGCAGTTCGTCGGCCTCCTGGCCCGCCACCTTGTCGGGGCGCAGCAGCTTCACCGCCACGCGCCGGTCCAGGCGCCGGTCGTACGCCGTCCAGACCTGGCCCATGCCGCCCTGCCCGATCAGCGTGGACAGTTCATAGCGGTCCGCGACGACCCGTCCTGCCGCCACGGTCACCTTCCGCCCTCGTCGTGCTTGCGCAGATAGTCACTCAACTCGTCCAGCTCGGCCCGCACTTGGTCGATTCGGGCGGGCGCGGGGCGCTGCGGCGGCGGGGTGTTCATCGGCGGCTGCGGCACGGGCGTGTGCGGCACGGGCGGCGGGGTGTGCTGCTGCGGCACGGGCGTGTGGGGCATCGGCGGCGGGGTGTGCTGGGGCGCGGTCGTCGCGGTGTACGGCGACGGGGTCGGCGTCGAGTGCGAGGACTGCGGATAGCCGTACGCCGGGGCCGGGGGCTGCTGTCCGCCGTAGCCGCCGCCGTAGCGGAGCTGCTGGAAGTGGCGTATGTCCGCCGCCAGGTAGTACGCGATCGACGCCACCAGGGTGCCCAGGAGCAGGGTGATGCCCAGATAGCCGCCCGCGGTGTGGACGTCCTCGCCGGGCTCGGAGCCGAGCAGCACGATGCTGAGGATGTCCGCCGCCAGCGCGGCCACGAACAGGCCCCAGTCCAGGGACTTGCGGGTCACGATGGCCAGCCGCAGCAGCATCGTCCAGGCCAGGAACCCGATGCAGAACACCGAGATCCCCACGAACAGCACGCGCACGAGGACCAGCGCCCCGGTGGGCGGCGGTGGCTTCGCCGGCTGCGGGTAGCCGTGGCCTTGCATGGCTGCTCCTGGTGCCTTCGGAGGACGTACGGTGCCGCGACCGCCGTCGGTCCGGCGCGTGTTCGGCGCGCGGACGACAGCGGTCGTGCGATTGTCGCTTCGAGCGTATAGGCCGACACCGACAACCGGTCCCGGGTTGTACCGAACCGTTGTCGTGCTGATCACTTCGTACGACGTCGCAGGTGCGGTCGGGTACGCGCGGAGCGGGGCCTTCCGGGACGAGGCGGGCAACGGGGGCGGATCGAGGGGGCGGCCGGGCGGCTCGCCTCAGTCGGACGTGACCGTGCCGTCCGTCAGGCCGTCGTACATGCCGCGCACGAGCTGGTCGCCGAGCCGGCCCGCCTGCCGCAGCGCGCGCTCGAAGTCCTCCAGGGCGCGGAACCGGGCTCCGTAGCGCCGCTGTTCGTCCAGGGGGAGGCGCGGCAACTGGAGCCTGCGGACGTCGAGTCGGGTCGCCGTGGACGCGTAGCTGCTGGCCTGGCGGTTGTTGGCGGTGCCGCGCAGGAAGCCGGCGAGGAACCACGGGTCCAGGGCGCCGGGATCGGGCCGCAGCAGGACGAGGCTGCGCCCCAGGGCGGCGCCCGCGGTCGTGTCGTCGATCACGCGCGCCATCGAACCGCCCCCCAGCACCGGGACGACGACATCGCCGGGCTCCGTGAGGACAGCGCCCTCGTCACTCTCGGGGAGGATCCCGGAAGGGGCCGTTCCGGCGAGGACGTCGTGGTCGGTGAGAACGGGCACACGCGCGTGGCCGCCGTTTCCGCCGGTCCGCATCACCAGGGCGCCCCCGCGCGCGAGTTCACCGATCGTGGTGAGCGGCCAGCGCGTGGGACGGTCGGGGTCGGTGGAGTGCTCTACGGGTGGCGGGGTGAGGTCGGCGGTCAGCCGGAGCGTCTCGCCGAGCCGTTCGCGGACGGCCGTGAGCTCGTCGGCACCGTCGGCCGCGGTCGCGGGCGGGAGGTGCCGGGCGGGGGCCAGGTCCACATCGTCGTCGAGGAGTTCGATGACCGGCACGGAACGCGCCAGCCCCGGCTCGTCGGCCGGCCGCCCCGCCCGGTCGAACGCCTTCCAGGCGTCGAGCACCGCACCCCGCACGGCCTGCCAGTCCGGCCCGCCGCGCCCCTCGGTGGCGAACCGCCCGGTGTCCACCAGGAGCACCTCCGGCTGCGCGGCCGCCCGCTCCGGCCGCCGCAACACCCACAGGTGCAACGGGATGTTGTACGGCGGCGCCGCCCCGATCGGCAGCGCTACGACCGCCTTCAGCGCCCCGCGCCGCAACAGGTCGGCGCGGATCCGGCGACCGGAACGCCGGGAGGCCGCGGCCGGCGGCATCAGCAGCACGGCCGTACCGCCGTCCTTGAGCCGGGCCAGCGCGTGCTGTACCCAGGCCAGCTCGGACTCGTTGCGCGCCGGGAAGCCGTACTCCCAGCGGGGGTCGTAGGCGAGTTCGTCGTGGCCCCAGTTCCGCTCGTTGAACGGCGGATGGCACAGGACGACGTCGGCCCGCAGCGCCGGGTACGCGTCGGCGCGCAGCGTGTCGCCGGCCGTGCCGCGGACGGTGACCTGCGCGTGCAGGGCGAGCCGGAGCGCGGTGAGCGCGGCGAGATCGGGGGCGTCGTCCTGGGCGTACAGCTCCTGGCCGGGGCGGGGGGTGACGGCACGCAACAGGGCGCCGGTGCCGCAGGCCGGGTCGAGCGCGATACCGGCCGGGCCCGCCACCTCGGCCAACTCGGCCATCAGGCGGGCGAGTTCGGTCGGGGTGAGCGTGTACTGGCGCGGGTTGGCGTCGAGATGCCGCCCGAGCAGGAACTCGAACGCCTGGCGTGCGCCCAGCTCCGCCGCGAGTTCTGCGGTGCCTCGGAGGAGGGGGGCGGAGGGGAGGAGTTGGGGGCCGGTGGGGGTTTGGACTGCGGGGGTGGGGAGTGTGGTGGGGCTCGGGGTGAGGGCGAGGTGTGCGGCGGGCGGCGTGTGAACGGGCGGTGGTGTGTGAACGGCGGGAGCGGTGTTCGCGGCCGGGGCCGTGTTCACAGGATGCGCCGTGTTCACGGCGGCCGGGGGCGCTGCCAGATCGGCCGGGGTGTTCACAGCGTTCTGGGTGTTCGGGGTGTTTCGGGCGGCGTAGATGTTCGGCGTGTTCACAGCCGCCTCGGCGCTCCCCTCCCTCCCCCTGTGAACTCCGCGACCGCGCACCGCACCGAAGCGCGGCACGATCACCTGCTCCAGCGCGCCGGGCAGCATCGCGGCCATCCGCTCGTCCGAACCGGCGCTCACGTCCAGCCAGACGGTGGGGCGTTCATGGATGAGCAGCAGGGCGCAGCCGGCGTACACGAGGGCGGTGACCGGGCCCTCGGGGTGGCCGACGAGTTGCTGCCAGACCCGTTCGCGCAATGGGACTTCGGCGAGTTTCCCCTGCTTGCGCAGCCAGGACTCGATGTCGGCGAGGGCGAAGGCGGGGCTGGTCTCGGTGCCGCCGACCGGTTTGGGGAAGTCCGCGTGACGGCGGCGCCAGTTGCTGACGGCGGCACGGCCGACGCCGGCGAGCCGGGCGATCCCGGCGGCGGTCACCTCTGTCGCGTTGTCCTGCATTCGCCCCACTCCCCTCGTCGCACCGGCCTCGCCGCGTCCGCGCTGCCTCTGCGCTCTGTCCACATCGTGTCCGCGTTGCGCCTGCCGTCCGTCTGTGACGCCGAGCATACCGACGCACGCAAGATCTACCCCTTCACGGCCGTGTACACACAGCATCTCGTGAACCGTGTTGACTCGGTTCACAGCCTCTGCTCTTATTGACCCAGCGAACGAGCGGCCGCCAGAGGGAGGCGGTCGCCGCATCGGGGGAGGGGACAGCCATGGGCATGAAGGGCAGGCTCACGCTCAGCGCCGTCGTGGGGGTCGTCGTCATCGGGGTCGTGTCGGCGAACGCCGGCGCGGAACATAGCGCGACCGGCAAGAAGAACACGGGCACGACCAAGGCCGCCGAGAAGAAGAAGGCCGCGTTCGACGGGAACGGCGACTTCCGGGTCGGCACGGACATCAAGCCCGGTACGTATCGCACCAGCGGCAACACCGACGGCATGTGCTACTGGGAGCGGGCCAAGGACGCCTCGGGCGACACGGACTCGCTGCTGGCCAACGACAAGGTGAGCGGCGCCGGTTACGTCACCGTCAAGGCCACCGACAAGATCTTCAAGTCCAGCGGCTGCAAGGACTGGGAGGCGGCCGTCGACGCGAAGGTACAGGGCTCCCCCGCCACGAAGATGGCCGGCGACGGCGGCATGTTCAAGGTCGGCGTCGACATCGCCCCCGGCACCTACAGGTCCACCGGCAACAAGGACGACCTGTGCTACTGGGAGCGCGCGAAGGACGCCGAGCACGGGCTGGACTCGATCCTCGCGAACGACAACGTGACCGGCACGGCCGTCGTCACGATCAGCGCCAAGGACGCCTACTTCAAGACGACCGACTGCAAGAACTGGACGAAGACGGCCTGACGTTCTGACGGCCTGACGTTCTGACCAGATCAGGTCAGGTCAGGTCAGGTCAGGCCAACGCTCGTCCCTCTGCCGCACGCGTGCCCATCCCGCCGTAGGCCCCTCTCTGCGCATCGGTCTGCCCGGTGCCTCTCCGGACCCCGCTTCGGGGCACCCCCTCATCTCGTCACCGCTCACCTCATCACCCAAGGAACTGCCATGCGTCGTACCGCACTTGCCGCTCTCTGCCTCACCACCGTGGCCGCCGTGGGACTCACCGGGTGTCTGCCCGGTGAGGACAAGGCGGACAGCAAGCCGAAGGGACCGTTCGCCGGGCTGACCGGCGGCGAGATCGCCGACCGGTCCCTGACCGCCACCACCGGCGCCTCGTCGCTACGGCTGAAGGGCGACATACCCGACGACGAGAGCGGCGGCACGATCGTGATCGACATGGCGCTGGACAAGAAGGGCGAGTGCGCCGGCACGTTGAGCTTCGAGGGCAAGGGCAAGGCCGACATGGTCAAGTCCGGCGACACCATCTACATGAAGTACGACGAGGCGTTCCTACGGGCGCAGAGCGACGGCGAGTCCAAGGCGGACACCGATGCGGTCGTGGACATGATGGCCGGGAAGTGGACCAAGATGTCCGCGAAGGGCGCGGACGCCAAGGACATCGCGAGCTTCTGCGACCTGAACTCGATGCTCGGCGACGCCGCCGACGGCAACTCGGACGCGACGCGCGGGAAGACGACCACCCTCGACGGCACCCCGGCGATCGCCCTGCACGAGAAGGACGGCAAGGACAGCTACACGCTGTACGTGGCGACCGAGGGCAAGCCGTATGTGCTGCGCATCGACAGCGTCTCCGCGAAGGACCCGGGGACGCTCACGTTCGGCGAGTACGAGAAGCCGGTACCGGCGAAGAAGCCCACCGGCAAGATCCTGGACCTGGACAAGCTGGGCAGTTGAGCCACTGAGTTACCAAGTCTCCTGTGGCTACGGCACGTTCACGGGGCGTGCCGTAGTCGCAGGTCGGGGTCGTCAAGTCGAGGCCCTGTCGCCTCAGTTCGCGTGGAACCTCGCCGGTGCGTTCGTCGGGTTGCCGCCGGTCGGCAGGGCCTGCTTGGAGCAGGTGGAGAGGACCTTCACCATCGCGGCCTTCTCCGCCGAGGTGACCCACAGCCCGTACTTCTTCTTCACGGCGACCTGCGCGGCGACATACGTGCACCGGTACGCCTTGGGCGGCACCCAGGTCGCCGTGTCGCCGTCGCCCTTGCTGCGGTTGGGGCTGGCGCCGACGGTGAGCAGGTTGAGCGGGTCGTTGGCGAGAGCTATGCGCTTGCTGGCGTCCCAGTACTTGGCGCCCTTCTGCCAGGCGTCGGAGAGGGCGACCAGGTGGTCGATGTCGACGAGGCTGGCGCCGCGCTTGTAGACGACTTCCTTGCCGGAGTACGGATCGGATTCGAGGACGCCGTACGACACCTTGCAGTCGCCGTCGGTGAACTTCACCTGCTTCAGGTCCCGTTTGAGGATGTCGTCCCTGGTGTCGCAGCTGTTGGAGTCCGTGTCGGCCCAGGCGGTGCCGAACCGTTCGCGGGAGTACCCGGTCTTCGGCGCACGCCCCTTCACGGTCAGGGACTCGGCGGCGGTCAGGGCCGCGCCCCCGCCGGAACCCGCGCCGGAGCCACCACCGGCCGTCGCCTCGGGCCCGGAGTCGCCCGTTCCCGTGGTGTCCGTCTTGCATCCGGCGACCGACAACATGACCAGGGCGGCAATTGCCGCCCCACCCCTCAGACGCATCACGTGCGCCCCTCCCCTTGCTCACCCGGCCCCGCCCCTGAGAGGGCGGATATTGCCTGGTCCCACGGTAGCGGCGGACGCGTCACGGGCATACGGGACCTAAGTCCATATGGCACGCAACTCGCCTGTATCGCAGCGGTGGAACAGGACGAAGTACCGGCTTCCCTCACCCCCTCTCCTTACTCCCCTTACCCCGCCCCGGATTTCACGCTCTCTCAGACCAGCAGACCGTCGGACCCGCACCCCCTCAGACCTTGCCGATGCCCAACGTCGACTCCGAGGGCAGCAGCCCGGACCCGAGTACGGCGACCCAGAACTCCCCCAGCAGGTCGGCGAGTCGATCGGTGTCGGTCCGGCCGAGGAACTGCCAGGGTGCGGCGGCCAGTTGGTCGGTGCGGCGCTCGACCTCCTGGCGCAGGTCGCGGCCCGCCCGCGTCGCCGTACCCATGTCGTCTATGACGCCCCGGACGACCAGCCGTTCACGGGCCACCGTCCACTCCTCCCGGCTCCAGCCCCGGCTCTCGAAACGCTGGACGGAGGCGGCGCCGATCGCGGCGAAGGAGACCAGGGACTCGACCGGGTCGAGGTCGGCGACGAGGAGGGCGGCGAGGTGGCCATCACCCCGGTGTTCGCGCAGGATCGTGGCCGCCTGCCACAGCTGGAGGTGGGGTTCCGCGGGCCAGGCCAACTCGGCGTTGGCCGCGGCGAGGGGGCGGCCGGCGGTGTTCGCCGCTTCGGCGGCGCTGCGGGCGAGGGCGGCGGCCTCCACCAGCTCGGGGCTGTCGACACGGTCGCCGAATATCGCGCGGTAGGCCCGGTCCATGCCGCGCAGCCTCGCCTTCAGTACGGCGTCCGGGCTCGCGGTGCTCCACGCCGAGTCCATGTGCTCGGCGACCATGCGGGGGTTGAAGCTGTAGAAGGCGGAGGTCACCCGCTCACTGCCGACCGGGCCCAACGGCGCGGCGCGCAGCGGGAAGTAGCTCGGCCAGCGCTCCTCGGTCCCGTATCCGAGCGCGGCGGCCTCCTCGAAGACCTCCGGCGCGTAATACAGCACCGCGTGCAGGGGTTCGAGCAGATGCCAGAGCTGGCGCACGCGGCTCAGCTCCACGGTGGGGAGGCTTTTCGTGGTCTCCACTCCACGCACGCTTTCCGACATGACGTAACTCCTCGTCGCGTCCCGGTCGTTCCACAACTTGACACTGACAAGATTGCCCCAGCCGCCCGAACTTGTCAATGCCTAGATTCGGCGTACGCTGCTGACCATGAGCACAGCCAAGCCCGCGAAGACGGCCGAGACCGCCGAGAGCGCCAAGACTTCCGAGGGCAGCCGCCGCCCGTACCACCACGGCGATCTGCGCCGCGCCATCCTCACCGCCGCGCTCGACGTCATCGCCGCCGACGGCCCGTCCGCGCTGAGCCTGCGGGACCTCGCCCGTCGTGCCGGTGTCTCGCACGCGGCGCCGGCACATCACTTCAAGGACCGCACGGGGCTGTTGACGGCGATCGCGGCGGAGGGGTTCGGGCTCCTGGCGGGCGCGATCGGGGAAGCGGCGGACCTGAAGGACGCGGGCGTCCGCTACGTGCGCTTCGCGCGCGAGCATGCAGCGCACTTCCAAGTGATGTTCGCGCCCGAGCTGTTGCGCGACGGCGACCTCGAACTGACCACGGCCCGCGCCCTCGCCACCGACGCCCTGCGCCACGCCGTCTCCGGCGTACCCCCCCAGGGCCGTGGCCCCGACGACCGTCTCGCCGGTGTCGCCGCGTGGTCCCTGGCGCACGGCTTCGCCACGTTGCTGCTGGGTCACAACCTGGACGGGGCGGTGGGTGAGCGGGACCCGGAGGAGGTGTTCCGGGTACTGGCGGGCATGCTGTTCCGCCCGGCCCCGGCCTGACCCCGCCCCCCGCCTGACGCGACCGACCGGCTGGCACGTCTGCCCCCGACCGCCCGGCAGGCGCCTCTCCGCCCCCGGCCGACCGGTCCCCCTACGGTCCCCTCGGCTCCCTGTAGCTCTCGCTACGACTCGCTACAACTCCCTACGACCCCAGGATCGTCGCCAGGAACTCCCCGACCCACCCCAGCAACTCCCGCCCGACCAGCGGCTTCCCGCCCACCTTGGCCGTCTTCGGGCGGGGTACCAGCACCTGGTGGGCGGTCGGCTTGATGACGGTGCCCGGGTAGAGGCGCTTGAGGCGCAGCTCCTGGGACTCCCTCAACTCCACCGGTGCGAAGCGGATGTTGGTGCCCTGGAGGACGATGTCGCCGACGCCGCACGCGCGCGCGAGCATGCGCAGGCCCGCCACCAGCAGCAGGTTCTCCACCGGCTCGGGCAACTTGCCGTAGCGGTCGACGAGTTCCTCGCGTACGGCCTTGATGTCCTCCTCCGTGTTGGCGGAGGCGATGGACCGGTAGGCGGAGAGGCGCAGGCGCTCGCCGGGGGCGTAGTCGTGCGGGACGTGGGCGTCGACCGGGAGCTCGATCCTGACCTCCAGGGGCGGCTCCTCCTCGACACCGCCCTCCAGGGAGGCGCGGTAGTCCGCGACGGCCTCGCCGACCATGCGGACGTACAGGTCGAAGCCGACGCCCGCGATGTGCCCGGACTGTTCGCCGCCCAACAGGTTTCCGGCGCCCCGGATTTCGAGGTCCTTCATCGCCACGTACATGCCCGCGCCCATCTCCGTGTGCTGGGCGATCGTCGCGAGGCGCTCGTGGGCCGTCTCCGTGAGGGGCTTCTCCGGGGGGTACAGGAAGTAGGCGTAACCCCGCTCGCGGCCACGCCCCACCCGCCCGCGCAGCTGGTGAAGCTGCGACAGGCCGAAGTTGTCGCCTCGTTCGACGATCAGCGTGTTCGCGTTGGAGATGTCGATGCCCGACTCGACGATCGTCGTCGACACCAGGACGTCGAACTTCTTCTCCCAGAAGTCGACGACGACCTGCTCCAGGGACTGCTCCGACATCTGGCCGTGGGCGGTCGCGATGCGTGCCTCCGGGACGATCTCGCGCAACCTGGCCGCCGCGCGGTCGATCGACTCGACGCGGTTGTGGATGTAGAAGACCTGGCCCTCGCGCAGGAGTTCGCGGCGGATCGCGGCGCCGATCTGCTTCTCCTCGTAGGGGCCGACGAACGTCAGCACAGGGTGACGCTCCTCCGGGGGCGTCGTGATCGTCGACATCTCGCGGATGCCGGTCACCGCCATCTCCAGGGTTCTGGGAATCGGGGTGGCGGACATCGTCAGGACGTCGACGTTCGCGCGCAGCTTCTTCAGCTGCTCCTTGTGCTCGACACCGAAGCGCTGCTCCTCGTCGACGATGACCAGGCCGAGATCCTTGAACTTGGTCTCGGAGGAGAACAGGCGGTGGGTGCCGATGACGAGGTCCACGGAGCCCTCACGCAGGCCCTCCAGGGTCGCCTTCGCCTCCGTGTCGGACTGGAAGCGGCTCAACGCCCGTACGTTGACCGGGAATTGCGAGTACCGCTCGGTGAACGTCCCGAAGTGCTGCTGCACGAGCAGAGTCGTCGGGACGAGGACGGCGACCTGCTTGCCGTCCTGTACGGCCTTGAAGGCGGCCCGTACGGCGATCTCGGTCTTGCCGTAGCCGACGTCGCCGCAGACCAGCCGGTCCATCGGGATCGACTTCTCCATGTCGTCCTTGACCTCGGCGATGGTCGTCAACTGGTCGGGCGTCTCCACGTACGGGAAGGCGTCCTCCAGCTCGCGCTGCCAGGGCGTGTCCGCGCCGAACGCGTACCCCGGGGCCGCCATCCGGGCCGAGTACAGCTTGATGAGGTCGGCCGCGATCTCCTTGACGGCCTTCTTGGCGCGCGCCTTGGTCTTCGTCCAGTCGGCGCCGCCCAGGCGGTGCATGGTCGGGGACTCGCCACCGACGTACTTGGTGATCTGCTCCAGCTGGTCGGTGGGGATGTACAGCCGGTCGCCGGGCTGGCCGCGCTTGGCGGGGGCGTACTCGACGACCAGGTACTCGCGCGTGGCGGTCTGCACCGTGCGCTGCACCATCTCGATGTAGCGGCCCACACCGTGCTGCTCGTGGACGATGTAGTCGCCCGCCTCCAGGGTGAGCGGGTCGATGGTCTTGCGGCGGCGGGCCGGCATCCGGACGCCGTCCTTGCCGGCGGCCTTCTGCCCGGAGAGGTCGGTCTCGGTGAGGACGGCGAGCTTCAGCGCCGTATCGACGAAGCCGTAGTCGATCGAACCCGTCGCCACGTGCACTACGGAGGGGACGATCTCCCCCAGCTCCGTCTCCAGGCGGGCGGCGACGCCCTCGGTACCGAGGACCTCGACCGTGCGGGCGGCGGGGCCGTGGGCCTCGGTCACGAAGACCGTGCGCCAGCCGTCCGCGAGCCAGCCCTTGGTGTCGGCGAGGGCCTTCGCGGTGTCGCCGCGGTAGGTCTCGGGGGCGTGCATGCCCAGCTTCAGGGTGTCGGCGTCGAGCTCCTCATCAGCGGCGAAGGGCGAGACGGACCACCACATCATGTCCAGCTCGCGCGCCCGGTCCCGTACGTCCGCGATGGCCCACAAGGAGGCCGCGCCGACGTCGATGGGCGCCTCGCCGCCACCGGCGGTCGCGGCCCAGGACGCCTGGAGGAACTCGTGCGAGGTGGCGACGAGATCGGACGCACGCGTGCGTACCCGCTCCGGATCGCATACGACGGTCATCGCGCCCTTGGGGAGCACGTCGAGCAGCAGCTCCATGTCGTCGACGAGCACCGGGGCCAGCGACTCCATGCCCTCTACGGCGATGCCCTCGGCGATCTTGTTGAGCAGCTCGCCCAGTTCGGGGTGCTGTTCGGCGAGGGCACGCGCACGCGAGCGGACGTCTTCCGTCAACAGGAGTTCACGGCAGGGGGGTGCCCACAGGCCGTGTTCGGCGACCTCCAGGGAGCGCTGGTCGGCGACCTTGAAGTAGCGGATCTCCTCGACGTCGTCGCCCCAGAACTCGATGCGCAGGGGGTGTTCCTCGGTCGGCGGGAACACGTCCAGGATGCCGCCGCGCACCGCGAACTCACCGCGCTTCTCGACGAGCTCCACGCGCGCGTACGCGGCGGCGCCGAGCGCGTCCACGATCACGTTCAGGTCGGCGGTCTGGCCCGTCCTCAGGGCGACCGGCTCCAGGTCTCCGAGCCCCTTGACCTGCGGTTGCAGCACGGACCGCACGGGCGCCACGACGACGGAGACCGGGCCCGTCTCCGCGTCGTCGTCCCTGGGGTGGGCCAGGCGGCGCAGGACGGCGAGGCGGCGGCCCACGGTGTCGCTGCGCGGGCTGAGGCGCTCGTGCGGGAGGGTCTCCCAGGACGGGTAGTCCACGACGCCGTCCGGCGGGAGCAGTGAGCGCAGGGCTGCCGCCAGGTCCTCGGCCTCCCTGCCCGTCGCGGTCACCGCGAGGACGGTTCGGCCGGTCTCCCTGGCCAGCGCTGCCACGGCGAAGGGGCGGGTCGCCGGGGGGCCCACCAGGTCGACGTGCATGCGGTTGCCGTCGGTCGCGGCGCGGGTGGCTTCCGCGAGGGCGGGGTCCTTGACTACGGCGTCGAGCAGACCGTGCAGGCTCATGGAGGGCTTTCCGTCTGGGGGTGGGCAACACGAAGGGCCCGACGCGGAGGGTGGGCCGGGGGGTATCCAGCGTACGTCGGTGCGGTGGCCGGCGCCGGGGCTGTGGATAACCCCGCTCTCTCCGCACCCTGCGCTGGTGTTGACGGACCAGGGAACTCCGCCCCCTGGACCCCCGGCCCTATGCCCACCCACCACCCGACTCGGTCCGCCCCAAAGTGACCCCTCAAAAGCAAAAACAGCCCCCAAGGGCAACAAACAGGCCCGGCGCCGAGAAGTCCCCCGTGACTTCTCGGCGCCGGGCCTGCCCCCGTTGGACAGTGGCTAGGTTGGCTACTCCGTGGCGATCGCGTTCAGCACATTCATCCGCCCCGCCCGGAACGCCGGGATCAAGGCCGCGAACAGGCCCACGAACGCCGACCCGATGAAGACCGCGATGATCGTCCCCCAGGGGATCTCCAGGACCTTCAGGCCCTCCAGGGCGAGCAGCTGCTGAGCCGTGGCCCCCCAGCCCATCCCCAGGCCGAGGCCGAGCAGCGCTCCGAAGAGGGCGATCACGACCGACTCCATGCGGATCATCCGGCGGAGCTGGCGGCGGGACATGCCGATCGCTCGCATGAGGCCGATCTCCCGGGTCCGCTCGACGACCGACAGGGCGAGGGTGTTCACGACACCCAGGACCGCCACGATGATCGCGAGGGCGAGGAGGCCGTAGACCATGTTCAGGAGCTGGCCGATCTGGTCCTTCAGTTCCTGCTTGTAGTCGGTCTGGTCGCGCACCTGGTACTGCGGGTACGGGTCCATGGCCTTCTTCAGGGCCGCGTACGCCTGCTTCTCCTGGCCGTCCTTGGCCTTGGCGAACATGATCTCGTTCGGCGGGACCTTGTTGGCCGGGAGGTACTTCTGCATCGTCGCGATGCTGGTGTACCGCGCGCCCTGGTCGATGGCCACGTCGTCGTCCGTGATCGCCGCGACCTTCAGCTTCGCCGTCTCGCCGCCCTTGAAGGCGACGTTGATCGTGTCGCCGACGTGGACGCCGTGCTTCTTGGCGTACTTGGAGCCGACCGACATCGCGTTGGTGCCGTAGGCGGCGGACAGGTCGCCGGCCGTGGTGGCGCGGCGCAGGTCCTGGGCGTAGGACGGGTCGGCGGCGGTGATGCCGTCGGTGTCCTTCAGGCCGTCGGGCGAGGTGAGGGTGGCGTCGATGTCCTTGTAGCGGGTGACGTGGACGAGGTCGGGCGACTGTTCCATCGCCTTCTCCGCCTGCGGCACGATCCGCTGGTTGCCCTGGACGATGAAGTCGGCACCGACGGACTTGTCCAACTCGCTCGTCGCCGAGGCGACCATCGAGGACCCGACCACCGAGAGGCAGGCGACCAGCGCGAGGCCGATCATCAGGGCCGCACCCGTAGCACCCGTACGCCTGGGGTTGCGGAGCGCGTTGCGTTCCGCCAGGCGCCCCACCGGCCCGAAGGCCCGCAGGAGTACGACGCTGATGACCCGTACGACCCCGTTGGCGAGCAGCGGGCCGATGATCACGAAGCCGATCAGGGACAGTACGACACCCGCCCCTAGTACCAGCGAACCATCCGTCGCCTTCTTGGCGGTCGCCGCCGCGAACAGGGCGGCCACACCGGCCCCCGTCAGCACCAGGCCGATCAGCCCCCGCACCCAACCCGCCTTGCCGTCGGCCGGCGTACCGGCGTCGCGCAGCGCTGCCATCGGGGAGACCTTGCCGGCCCGGCGGGCCGGGAGGTAGGCGGCGAGGATGGTGACGATCACGCCGAGGAGCAGGCCGAGCACCGGGGTGGTCCACTTGACCGTCAGGTCCCGGGTCGACAGGTCCATGCCCGCCGCGCTCATCAGCTTCATCAGGCCTACGGCGATCCCGACACCGGCGCCGACACCGAGGATCGAGCCGACGATCCCGAGCAGGGTCGCCTCGACCAGCACCGAACGGTTGACCTGCCCGCGGGACGAGCCGACCGCCCTCATCAGGCCTATTTCGCGGGTCCGTTGGGCGACCAGCATCGAGAAGGTGTTGATGATCAGGAAGATGCCCACCAGGAACGCGATACCGGCGAAGCCGAGCATGGCGTACTTGATGACGTTCATGAACTGGCCGACACCCTTGCGGTTCTCGTCGGCGTTCTCCTTGGCCGTCTGGATCTTGTACGTCCCCGACGACGCGAGGGTCTGCCCCACGTTCTGCTTGAGCTGAGTGTCCGTCACACCGCTCGCGGCGGTCACGCCGAGCTGGGTGAACCGGCCGGTGGCGCCCAGGAGTTCGTGCTGCGCGGTGGCGGTGTCGAAGTAGACGACGGCCGCACCGGGGTTGGTCACCTTGAAGGTGGCGATGCCGACGATCCTCGCGGTGAAGTCACCGGTCTGCGAGATGGTGCGCAGCGAGTCGCCCATCTTCAGGTGGTGCTTGTCGGCGGTGTCGGCGTCGACCATGACCTCGGTCGGACCGCGCGGGGCATGGCCGGAGGTGATCTCCATCGAACGCAGGTCGTTCTTCGTCCAGTTGCCCGCGATGGTGGGCGCGCCGGTCGACGATCCCATGTTCTTGTTGGCACCGTTGACGACGGTCACGCTCATCGAACTGACGCCGCCCTCAACGGACTTGACGCCCTGGGCCTTCGCCACCTGCGCGACCGTGGAGGCCGGCAGCGACTCGGGCAGTCCGTTCTGCGGGGTGCTGCCGTCGGCCTTGGCCGCCTTCGGCAGGACCGTCACATCGGACGCGGTGGCCGCGAAGAGCTTGTCGAACGTCGTGTTCATCGTGTCGGTGAACACCAGCGTGCCGCACACGAACGCCACCGACAGCAGCACGGCTATCGCCGAGAGCGCCATCCGCCCTTTGTGCGCGAAGAAGTTGCGCATCGAGGTCTTCATGACAGTCATGACGTACGCCCCCGCGCGTCGAAGTCCTTCATGCGGTCGAGGACGGCGTCCGCGGTCGGCTTGAACATCTCGTCGACGATCCGGCCGTCCGCGAGGTACAGGACGCGGTCCGAGTACGACGCGGCCACCGGGTCGTGCGTGACGATCACGATGGTCTGGCCGAGGTCGTCCACGGAGCGGCGCAGGAAGCCCAACACCTCTGCTCCCGCACGGGAGTCGAGGTTTCCGGTCGGCTCGTCACCGAAGATGATCTCGGGGCGGGCCGCCAACGCCCGTGCCACGGCGACGCGTTGCTGCTGTCCGCCGGAGAGCTGGTTGGGCCGGTGCTTGAGCCGGCTGGAGAGTCCGACCGTCTCCACGACCTGCGCCAGCCACCCCTTGTCGGGCTTGCGGCCGGCTATGTCCATGGGGAGGGTGATGTTCTCCAGCGCGTTCAGCGTCGGCAGCAGGTTGTAGGCCTGGAAGATGAACCCGATCCGGTCCCGGCGCAGTTGGGTGAGCTTCTTGTCCTTGAGGCCGGTGATCTCGGTCTCGTCCAGGTAGATCTGCCCGGACGTCACGGTGTCGAGCCCGGCGAGGCAGTGCATGAGCGTGGACTTGCCGGACCCCGAGGGGCCCATGATCGCGGTGAACTGACCGCGGGCGATGTCCACGTCGACATGGTCGAGGGCGACGACGCGGGTCTCCCCGGCTCCGTACGCCTTGACGACCTGCCGCGCTCGCGCGGCAACGGCCGTACGCCCTCCAGTACCCCCGTGCCTGGGAATGGTCACAGCCGATGTCACGGTATGTCTCCTAAGTCGGTCGGCAGAGAAGCGTGCCGGTGTCCGGTCGAGGTGTTCCAACTGGTTACGTCGATGAGTCTGGCGGTGGGAGGGGGTCCGGCGCGCTGGTGCTCAGCGCAGTCTTTCCCGGGGGAAAACCCCACCCTCCTGGGTTCGGCCTGCCGCCCCCCAGCGGCATAAAGCCAGGTTAAGGACGACCGCCCGCCCTTCTCCTCCTCCGCCGGTACGAACCCTCCCCGGGTCGTAGTGGGGAGGGACCCCTAGGGGGTCTCCACCGACGGGTGGAGTCGATCTCGGGGTCCGGTCCACCCACCGGCCCGGCCAGCTTCCGCCCTGCCGCTACGTGAGGGTCAAGTGAGAAGCTGGTGCGCGGCAGATAGATGCAAGGGGAAAGGATTCCTGTGGACCAGGGGGACAGGGACACGGACAGGGACAGCGACACCGAGATACGGACCGAGGCGGCCGAGCAGTCCACGCCGGCGCCTCCCGACCGGCGCAAGCGCGCTGTCGTCGCCGCCCTCATGCTGGCGATGGCCCTGGCCGCCCTCGACTCCACCATCGTCTCCACGGCCGTACCGCAGATCGTCGGCGACCTCGGCGGCTTCTCCGTCTTCTCCTGGCTGTTCTCCGGCTATCTGCTGGCCGTGACGGTCACGCTGCCCGTCTACGGCAAGCTCTCCGACACCTTCGGCCGCAAGCCGGTGCTGATCGTCGGGGCGGCGGTGTTCCTCGCCGGTTCGCTGCTGTGCGCGGTGGCCTGGAACATGGGCGCGCTGATCGCGTTCCGGGTCGTACAGGGCCTGGGCGGCGGGGCGTTGCAGGGCACCGTCCAGACACTCGCCGCCGACCTGTACCCACTGAAGGAGCGGCCGAAGATCCAGTCGAAGCTGTCCACGGTGTGGGCGGTGTCGGCGGTCGCGGGCCCCGGCGTGGGAGGCCTGCTCGCCGCGTACGCCGGCTGGCGGTGGATCTTCCTCGTCAACCTCCCTGTCGGAGCAGTGGCGTTGTGGCTGATCGTCCGCCACCTCCACGAACCGGAACGCGCCCGCACCTCCCGCCCCCGCATCGACTGGGCGGGCGCGCTGGCCGTGTTCGCGTGCGGAGGCGTGCTGATCACCGCGCTGGTGCAGGGCGGGGTCGCGTGGCCCTGGCTCTCGGCACCCTCAATGGCCTTGTTCGGTACGGGACTTGCGCTGGCCGGACTGGTGGTCGCGATCGAACGCCGGGCGGCCGAGCCCATCATCCCCGGGTGGGTGTGGCGGCGCCGTACGATCGCGGCCGTCAACTTGGCCCTGGGCGCACTGGGGTTGCTGATGGTGGCGCCGAGCGTGTTCCTGCCGACCTACGCGCAGTCGGTGCTCGGCCTGGCACCCGTGGCGGCCGGATTCGTGCTGTCCGTATGGACGTTGAGCTGGCCGGTGTCGGCCGCGCTGAGCCAGCACGTGTACCGGCGGATCGGTTTCCGCAACACGGCGATGATCGGGATCGGGACGGCGACGCTGATCCTGTTCGCGTTCCCGTTCCTGCCGTATCCGGGCGCGGCCTGGCAGCCGATGGTGCTGATGCTGCTGCTCGGCGCGGCCCTCGGACTCTTCCAACTCCCGCTGATCGTCGGGGTGCAGTCGACGGTCGGATGGGAGGAGCGGGGCGTGACGACCGCGTCCGTCCTGTTCTGCCGCCAGACCGGCCAGACGATCGGCGCGTCCGCCTTCGGGGCGGTCGCCAACGGGGTGCTCGCGTCCCGGCTGGGCGGCGCGAGCGACCTGGACTCGGTGACGCGGGGCCTCGACGGGGGCGCGGTTCCCGAGGCGACCCGGCGGGCGATCGCGGACGCGGTGCACGCGGTGTACATCGGCGCGGGGTGCGCGGCGGCGGTGGCCTTCCTGGTGCTGCTGTTCCTGGCACCGCGACGCTTCCCGGTCCTCAAGGAGCAGTGAGCGGGCCCGAGTTGGGCAGTCCCGGCAACACCCGAGGTCAGCGGGTGTTGACGCGGCGGCGCCCACCGGCCGCCCAGTTCGGCGAAAACCACCCACATACCCCAACCGGCGAGTAACGTGCGTGACCCCCGCCGCCCACTCCCTGCGGTCCGCCGCCACGGACCCGAGCCACGCAAGGAGCACGGGATGTCCTACGACCCGTACCCTCCGCATGATTCGCACCGCCCGGATGATGTGCATTCATCACCCGACCCGTACACCCCGTACGACCCTGACGCCGCCCCTGACGCCGACCCGTACACCCCGGACGCCCCCGACTCCGTCCCCTACACCCCGTACGACCACGCACCGCCCCCCACTCCACCCTCACCCCCGCCCCCACGCACCTCCCCGCCCACCGTCACCTACCCCTGGCAGCCACCCCCGCCTCCACCCGAGCGCCGCCGTCTCCCCCGTCGCCCCGCGCTCGGCAACCACAGCGATCTGCGCATCCTGCGCGGCGCGTACCGGCGTCAGCGCCGGGTGGCGACCAGCGCCGCGCTCGGCTACTTCTGCCTCTTCCTCGGGCTCTCCGCGTTCGCGCCCGCGCTGATGTCGAGCACCGGCACCGGCGGTGTGCCCACCGGACTGCTGCTCGCCCTGGCCCAACTGCCCGTCACCTGGCTCGCGACAGCGCTCTACGAACGCACGGCCCGGCGTCGCGTCGACCCCCTCGCGGACCGCTTCCGCAGACAGGCAGAACTGGACGCCAGACGGGAGGCGGCACGGTGACCGCAACGACCGCGATGACGACCGTGACCGCGATGACCGGCCTCAGGGACTCCTCGCAGACGATGTCGCTGGTGGCCTTCACCTCCGTCGCCACGATCACGCTCCTGCTCTGCGTGATGACGGGCCCGGACCGCGACGACCTCGACGAGTTCTACACGGGCTACGGCTCCCTCTCCCCACTCCGCAACGGCCTTGCCATAGCCGGTGATTACATCTCCGCGGCGAGCGTGCTGGGCGCGGGCGGGGTGATCGCCCTGTACGGCTACGACGGGGTGGTGCTCGCGCTGAGCACGGCCCTGTCGCTGACGCTGCTGATGTTCTTGCTGGCCGAACCGCTGCGCAACGCGGGCCGGTTCACGATGGGCGACGCGCTCGCCCGCCGGATGCCCGGGCGTTCCGTTCGGATCGTCGCGTGCGCGGTGACGATCATCGCGCTGCTGCCGCTGATGCTGGTCCAACTCGCGGGCGCGGGACAGCTGTTGGCGTTCATCCTCGGCTTCTCCAGCGACTTCCTTCAGACCGGCTGCATCATCGGCCTGGGCGCGCTGATGATCAGCTACGCGGCGATCGGCGGCATGAAGGGCACCGCGCTCATCCAGATCCTGAAGATCGTGATGCTGCTCGGCTCGGGAGCCGTGATCGCCGTACTCGTACTGAACCGTTTCCACTGGGACTTGGGCGCCTTCTTCGACACGGCGGGGGAGCGCAGCGGTGTCGGACCGGCCTTCCTTCGCTCGGGACTTGAGTTCGCCGGAGGCCCAAGTCCCCGGCTGGACATGATCAGTTCAGAGCTGACGGTGGTGATCGGCGGCGCCTGTCTGCCGCACATCACGATGCGCATGTACACCGCGTCGAGCGCCCGGCAGGTGCGGCGGTCGATGTCGTGGGCGGTGTCGAGCGTGGCGCTGTTCGTGGTGATCGTGACGGTCGTCGGGTTCGGCGCGACGGCGCTGCTCGGCCGGGCGGCGATCGCGCGGGCCGACCCGCAGGGCAACACGGCGTATCTCCTGGGCTCGCGTGCGGTGTTCGGGACGGACATGTCGACGACGGAGACCCTCCTCTTCACCACCGTCACCACGGCCGTCTTCCTCACCCTGCTCGCCTCCGTCGCCGGGATGATCCTCGCCTGCGCCAACTCCCTTGCCCACGACGTCTTCGCGACCCGGATCCAGGACATGCCGGTCCGCCGCGAGATGACGCTGGCCCGCTACTCGGCGCTGGCGGTGGGCGTTCCGGCGATCGTGCTCGCGACGCTGATCCAGCACCGGGGCCTGCAACCCCTGGTGACCCTGTCCTTCTGCCTGGGCGCCTCGGCCATAGCGCCCGCCCTCGTCTTCAGCCTCTTCTGGCGCCGCTACACCCGAACAGGCCTGCTCAGCACGCTCATTGGCGGCACCCTCTCCGTCCTCCTGCTGATGCCGGGCACCAACCTGGTCTCCGGCTCCCCCACCGCCGCCTTCCCGCACGCCGACTTCAACTGGTTCCCGTTCACCACGACGGGCCTCGTCACGATCCCCCTCGGCTTCGCCTGCGGCTGGCTGGGCACGGTCGCCTCGGGCCGCCGCGAGGAGGAGGAACAGCGCGGGCGGTACGACGCGATGGAGGGGTGGATCCTGGCGGGCGCGGTACGGAAAGACAGCGGCGAGCCACACGGACAGCCACCGCATGACCGACGTAAAAGCCCCGCATGACCGGCGTTGTAGCCGTGCATGACTCGTTCTTTGCCACACCACCACCCCGACTCCCGCTGTTCACCGCTCCTTTCCAGACTCTGCACGTCCGAGCGTGAAGGTCCCTGCATCAGCGGGAGTTGAACATGAGCCACGGCCACAGTCACGGCGACCACGGTCACCACCACCATCACCACCACGGGGACGGCGACACCTCGTCGCTGCCGCCCGCTCTCGACACGTCCATCCCCGACGCCGAGTTGACACCCAGTCAGCTGTCGCGGAGAGGCATGCTGCGCCGAACGGGCCTGCTGGGCGCGGGACTTGCCGCGGGCGGCGTGCTCGCCGGCGCGGGGGAGGCAGTCGCGTCGGTGCAGCAGACGTCGCAGAAGTCGCGCGGTGGTGGCTACTTGTGGCTGGCCGGTGACCACCACATCCACACGCAGTACAGCAGTGACGCGAAGTACCGGGTCATCGACCACGTACGCCAGGCGAACGCGCACGGCCTGGACTGGATGGTCATCACCGACCACGGCAGCGTCGCGCACGCCAAGATCGGTGTGGAGAAGGTCAATCCGGACATCGTCGAGGCCCGTGACCAGACCGACGACACCCTCGTCTTCCAGGGCCTGGAGTGGAACATCCCGGGCGCCGAGCACGGCACGGTCTTCGTGCACCCCGGCGCCAACGAGGTGGCGGTACTCAAGGAGTTCGAGAACTCCTTCGACGGCAGCGTGAAGAACGCGAGCGGCAACTCGCCCGCCAACGAGGCCCTCGCCATCGCGGGCGTCAACTTCCTCGCCGACCAGGTTCGCCGCCGCAAGGTCAAGGACGCGCTGTTCCTCGCCAACCACCCGGCGCGCAAGGGCATCGACTCCCCGCACGAGATCCGCGGCTGGCGCGACGCGCAGCCCTCGATCGCCGTCGGCATGGAGGGCGCCCCCGGCCACCAGGCGGGCGGCATCCCCAAGCCGAACGGCCCGGGCGGCGGCCGCGGCATCTACGACGGCAGCCCGAGCGCGGACTCGTTCCCCGGTTACCCGCTGGAGAGTTACCGCACCTGGGGCGGCTTCGACTGGATGACCTCGACGGTCGGCGGCCTGTGGGACAGCCTCCTCGCCGAGGGCAAGCCGTGGTGGATCACCGCCAACTCCGACTCCCACAACGTCTACGCGGACACGGCGGTTCGCGGCCCGGGCGGCGACTTCAACGCCAACGGCCGTTACGAGGACCCGGTCTACGGCACCGGCATCAGCCTCACCGACACCGACTTCTGGCCCGGCCAGTACTCCCGCACCCACGTCGGCGCGACCTCCTTCGCCTACAAGGCGGTCATGGACGGCATCCGCGCGGGCCGCGTCTGGGTCGACCACGGCGGCCTGATCAGCGGCCTCGACGCCCGCCTGTCCTACGCCGGCCGAGAGGTCACCCTCGGCGGCGCCCTGCACGTACGCCGAGGCGCGCAGGTGGACCTGACCATCCGGATCAGCCTCGCGAACGGCCCCAACTGGGCCCAGTTCCAGCCCGAGTTGGCCCGAGTCGACGTCATCCAGGGCGACGTCACCGGCCCGGTCGCGGACAAGGACGTCTTCGCTACCCCGAAGACAAAGGTCGTCAAGTCCTTCGAGGTCGACAGGTCCACCGGCACCGTCCGCCTCACGTACTCCCTCGGCCGCCTCGACAAGCCGGTCTACGTCCGCCTCCGCGGCACCGACGGCAACCGCTCCGCCGTAGGCATCAACGGCCCGTCCGTAGACCCCGTAGGCCCCGCGATGGACGTCCTCGGCGACGCCGACCCGTGGAAGGACCTCTGGTTCTACTCCAACCCGATGTGGGTCCTCCCCGCATGACCACCCCCTACGACCCGTCCGGCGTCCACCCCGTCATCGGGGTGGACGCCGGCACGACGACGCTCCGCGAGGCGGACCACCTGATCCGCGACCTGAGGACCAGGCTCGCGCTTCCCCCGGGGACGGTCGCCTGCACCCACCTGATCCGGACGGAGGGGCGGAGGGGCACGGCCGTTTCCCTTGCCCTGCCGGAGAACGGTTCGGCGGAGGAGGTCTGGCGACGGCTCACGGCAACAGAGATGGGCGCGGCCCTGGGCGACCGTAGACACGGCCCTTCCGAAGCCGCGGTCCTGGCCGCGGCGGAGCACGCGGCACGACGATCAGGCCGAGCGGTCCTCTACGCCGGCGTCGAACGCCTCACCGGAACAGTCACCGTGGCCGACCTACTGGAGTCAACGGCGATCGACCAACTGACGGTGGTAGGCGCCCCGTTGGCGACCCTGGACCCCGCCACACCAGTCCTCACCCAGGACCACGTACGCCCCGAGTGGCGCGAGGGCGACCTGGTTCTGGCGCTGGTCCCGGCGGCGGGCAACACGTTGGCCCCCTTCGAGGTCCCCAACCCCACACCGTGCTGCGCAGATCACCTGTGACTGTCCCAACCCAAGGGGCGCGAGGCTGTGTTCAATTTGCGGCTACCGCCGCGCGGGCGCGACCAGCCCCCACGCGCCCGCACTACGACGACAACCGCACCGCCCCATTCACTCAGCCGCAGCCCGCCCCGTAAGCGCGGTCAAACTACTCCGCACATGATCCATATGCGCCTGCACGTCGTCCCAGGTCTCCCCATGCTCGCGCAGCACCCGCTCCGTATCCCGAGCAACCCGCTCCGCCCGCACCCGAGCCTCCGCCACCACCTCACCCGCCCGCTCAGCCGCCTCGTCCTGCCGCCGCCGATCCGACAACTCCGCCTCGGCAAAAGCCTGTTCAGCCTCCCCCAACGCAGCCTCCGCAAGAGCCATCCGCTCGGCGTACTCCGCATCCAGAGCAGCCGCCCGCGACGACACCTCCCGCTCAGCCAAGGCCCACCGCTCCTCGTGCTCCTTGGCCTGCTCCCCCAACATCGCGGCGGTACGCTGCCGCACCTCACGCAACGCGGAAAGCGCCTCCGTACGCCCCTCCTTCACCTCCCGCCGAGCGCCGATCCGGATGTCGTCGGCCTCGGCACGGGCGGCGAGCAGCCGCTGCCGAGCCCGTTCCTCGACCTCCGCACGGAGCGCGTCGGCGTGCTCCCGCGCGGCCTGGAGCACGCTCGCGGCGCGCGCCTCGGCCTCCGCGACCCGCTCCTCCGCCGCACGCCGCGCGGACTCCCGTAGAGACGCGGCTTCCTCCATCCCCAACTGGAACAGCCGCCGCGCCCGTTCACCCAGCGTCTCGTACGTCTGCGGAGCGAGCCGGGACACGGCCACCCGCATCCGCTCGGCCTCCGCCTCCATGTCCTTGGCCAGTACGGTCAGCCGCGCAGCCCGCTCCCAGGCCACGTCCCGGTACCGCGAGATCGCCGCCGCGTACGCGTCGACCTGGTCGGGGCGGTAGCCGCGCCCCCGTACGGCCACGAAGCCACGTGGTGACACCGATGCGCTGCTCATCCTGGAACCCCTCTCCATCCGACGGACACGACATGATGATTTGCCGCATATCTTGATGGATCGGGCGTAAGTGTTCATAACGCGACACTCCGCAGACAGGTCACGGGCATCACGCGAACGTGAAACGACCACGGGCGCACACAAAAGGGCCGGACCCGTCACACGACCGGGTCCGGCCCTTTCCTACGACCTGTTCAGCGGGCCGGCGTCACAACAACCCGTCCCACATCTGCTCCAGCAACACCGACCACCAGCTCTCCGGCGACCCGAGCGCCGCCGGATCCAGCGAAGCGAGCTGCGCCTGGAAGTCGACGGTCCAACGGCCCGCCTGCTCCTGGTTGAGCCCGTACCGCAGTCGCCACATCCGGCCGAGCAGCGCCAGACAGCGCGCGAACTCGGGCAGCCCCGTGTTCACGAACTGCGGCGGTACGGGCGCACCGCCCGGCCCCGCCTCCACGGGCACGGCGACGATGTTGGCCGTGCCGTACTGGACGCAGATCGCGCGGCCGAAGTCGCTGCCCATGACGAGGTACGAGCCCGCGTCGGCGGACGGCCGCACCCCGCGCTCCTGCGCGAGTTCGGCCAACGTCGGTACCGGGCGCCCGGGTTGGGCCTGCGCCCAGAAGAACGGGCCCATGTCCATCGGCAGCCCCGCCGCGACCAGCGTGTGCGCGACGACCGGCGGCACACCCTGCCGGGACACCGCCGCCTGCTCGAAGCGGAACACGCCCGGCCCGAACGCGCCCGCCAGTTCCTGCGCGATCGCCTCCGGCGGGATCGGCGGCGTCGGCTGCACCGGCGGCAACGGCGCCCGCACCGGGGCGAGTCGGGCCGGACCGTCGGCGACCTGGTGCAACTCGCCCTGGTGGGCGATCAGTTCGCGCATCCCCTGCTGCCGGCTCGCGTGATCCGTGCCGTACGGCGCGATGCTCGCGATGCGGGCCTGCGGCCACTGTTCACGGATCATCCGCGCGCAGTACGCGCCCGGCAGTTCGCAGGACTCCAACTCCGTGTGCAGTTCCAGCACTTGGTCCGGCGGGATGTTCATGCCGCGCAGCTCGTGGAAGATCTGCCACTCCGGGTGCGGCGTCCCCGGCGCGGACCGCCGGATCAGCTGCTGCTCGGACCCGTCCGGCGCGCGGTACCGCAACACGGCCTGATAACCCGGTCCTACGGTCGGCACCCCCTGCTGCGGATAGCCGTACGCGGGCTGCTGCTGCCCGGGGAACGGCTGCCCGGGCGCGGGCGGCATGCCCTGACCGGGCATGGGCTGCCCCGGCGGCGGCATGGCACCCGGAGGCATCACACCGGGAGGCACCGCGCCCGGCGGCATACCTGGTGCGCCCAACACACCGGGCGCGCCCGGGAATTGAGGCGGCGGAGGCACCCCGGGCCCACCCATCGGGGGCCCGGCGAGCATGGTCTCCGCGTGATGCACGGCACCGTGGGCACCACCCTGCGAACCGGGGGTGCCGGGGGCGTTCGGCGGCTGGGGCGCGCCAGGAGAGCCGGGGCCACCATGACCACCAGGCGCACCCGGAACCCCGGGCGCATGCGGCACGCCAGGGGCACCCGGCGGCTGCGGAGGCCTCGGCCCCGCCGCACCGGGCCCGCCCTGCCCCGGATCGGCAAGCATCGTCGCGGCATGGTGCACCCCACCCGGAGGCGTACCCCCGGGAGTGTTCGGAGCACCGGGCGCCCCGGGCGGCTGCGGCGCACCGGGCCCCGCCTGCCCGCCAGGCCCGTCCGGCCCGAGCCCCGAAACCATCTGCGTCGCCACATACCCACCCGCCGGCGGCGGAGGAGGCGGAGGCGATGCGGCCGCACCACCCGGCCGCCCACCCGGCGTCCCCGGAGCACCCGGCGGAGGAGGCGTCGTAGAACCACCGCCCCGGCGCGGCGGAGGCGCCGCCTTGCTGGTGGCGGCATCGGCGATGTCCCCGGCGTTGGGCGCGAGCGCCCGCCCCGGCACCCCGGGCCCGCCAGGAGGCTGAGGCGCGTTACCGGCCCGTTGGGGATACCCGTACGACGGCGGCGTGTTGCCCTGAGCCGAACCACCAACGCCACCAACCCCACCACCGGAGTTGGAGCTGGAGTGGGACTCATCGAGCGCCGGAGACGTCGCCGTACGCGGGAGTTGGCTGCCCCCGGAGATCAGCGCGGTCTTGGCGTCGGGCGGGGTGTTGTCCTCGGGCTCCCGCAGCGGCGGCGCGAACACGGTCGCGGGCAGCGGTACCGAACGGTCCTCGCCGGGATCCGCGTTGGTGTCGGTCCCCGCCCAGGGAGTCGCCCCGGCAGGCACGGCGGGCGCGTCGTCCGGCACCCCGGACCCACCGGCGTCGGGCCACGCCGAAGCGGCGGGCACCCCGGCCTGCGTCTCCGGAAGCGGACCCCGCGTCCCAACACCCGCACCAGCAGCGGGAGTCGAGGCCGAGGCCGACTCCCCGCGCCGGTCCGGAATCCCCAGCTTGTCCGCCGCCTCCTGCAACCACTCCGGCGGACTCAGCAGGAACGAGGTCTGATTGAGGTCCACCCGCGCGGGAGCGGCCGGTACCGCGTCGGCGATCTCGTCGGCGCGGCCGTACTCCTCCTCGTAGCGGCGGACGACCTCGCCCACCGGCAGCGCGGGCCACAGCGTGGCCTCGCCGCTGTCGCGGGCGAGGACCATCCGCTGTGCGCCGCCGTCCGAACGCGGTCCGTCGGCGCGGTCCTCGGCCCAGATCACGAAGCCGAGTTCGAACTCCCGCACCCGCACCTCGCGATGCTGGTACGACGGCACATCGCCGTTGATCCACTCCTCGGCGCGCTCCTGCGCCTGCGCGAAGGTCACCATCGGTCAGCTCACTCCCCCACCGCGGACGCCGAGGCCGCGGACGACACCGGAACGGACTGGGCGAACCCGCCGTCCACCATCAGATTCGCCACCGTCTCCAACTCCGGGGGATTTCCCGCGAGTCGGGCGAGGAACTGGTCGAAGTCGTCCCCGGCGGGCAGCAGCAGCCGCTCCACGCGCAGGGCCGGCGCCCAGGACGGATCGACGTCGCGGGCGTCGTCGTAGGCACAGAACCACACGGAACCGATCCGCTGCCCCTTCACCTTCACCGCGAGCAGGCCGCCCTGGACGAAGCCGACGGCCAGGTAGTCCTTGGTGAGGTGATCGCGCAGGCACTTATTGACATACACAAGGTCGTTGACGGCGGCCTCGTCGCGGACCGTGAAGAACGGCTGGTCGATCAGCAGCCCCAACTCGGCGTCCAGCGCGGTGCCGATGGGCGCGGAGCCGCCGGCCGCCTTGAGGAACGAGCGGTAGGCGCCCGGGAGTCGGTAGCCGAGGTCCTCCTCGACGCCCTGGACCTGCGCCTCGGTCACCGCGACCGTCGACTTCGGCAGGCCGAAGTGCGCGGGGCGGGTCTCCTGGAGCGGGCGGGTGCCGCGCTTGTCGTGGTCGACGGCGGCCGTGGCGATCCCGCCGTGGTGGCGCAGCAGCGCCTTCACGTCGACGGGGACGAGTGCGAGGCGCCGGGTGCCGACCACGTGGTGCCAGGTCCAGCCGTGCGGGGTGGCCACCGCGGGCACGGTGTCCCACAGCTCGTGCCCGGTAGCGGCGAGGGCCGCGTTCGCCGACACATAGTCCGTCAGCCTCAACTCGTCGACGCCGAAGCCCTCCGGGGGCTCGGCGATCTCCGCGACCGCGCGCGCGTACGGCGAGAAGTCGGGGTAGCCGTGCTCGTCCATCCGCACCCCTCTGGGGTGGCGGGCCGCCCGGACCGGGTCCGGGAAGTGCACGACCTGCCCGGCGTAGGCCGCGTTCGGTGGCGCGGCTCGCTGCCCGAGCCGACCTGTCGTCATGGCGGTTGCCCCCTGCGGCATTCAGTACGATTCACAGCGGCCGCATGTCCAACTCGCCCCACTGTGCCCCGTATCGACTGTCTCGTCTTCTTGACGTCTTAGTTCGACCGTCTCGCCGCGTGTCTCCACGCGTCGACCGCGTGGATCGCGGTGCGGACAGCCTATGCGGTACGGCGACACCGGTCACCGGCGGCGGTCGGCCGCACCCGCTCACCGCACCCCTCACCGAACGCACCGAATCCGTCACCGAACCCTCACTTCCGTGACCTGCCGTCACCCTGTCGTGACAGCCCGCCGAAGCCCTGGCGTGTCGCACCGCCCCAGCTACCGCACCAGCCACGGCATTTGGCACTCTGTGACCCGCCGGGGGATGCTCGGGAGGGGATGACGATCATGAACGCGACGCAGACGGGACCGCACACCGGGGCGCACACCGGACCTTCAGGCGACCCCCGGGTCGGCTGGAGCGCCACCGAGGCCCGGCACGCACCGGCCCTCAGTCACCGCCGTGACGGCATACTTCCGACCGTCGCCGCCGCCCTCTCCGTGCGCGGCGCCACCACCCTCACCGGCACCGCCGCCCGCGGCGACCAGCCGCCCGCGCTGCACCCGCTCGTGCAGGACTTCCTCGACACCCTCACCAGCGCCCAGCGCGACCGGTTCACCGGCCGCTGCGCCGAGGCGATCCTCATCTCCCGGCACATCACCGTCGCCGACGAGGACCGCAGCAAGCGCGCCGCGCGCAAGCCGATGACCAACGGCGAGGCCCGCAAGACCCTCAAGCAGGCCAAGCTCACCGCCCGCCGCATCCGCGAGGACGGCGACCCCCTGCACGGCAGCTTCGCGCCCCCCTGCCGGGCCTGCACAGCCCTGAGCGCCCACTTCGGCGTCCGAGTCGTAGACCCCGCGACAGAAACGGGCTGACCCCACCCCCGCAACACCAACGCAAGACAGCCCCACCACAGAACTCCAGCCCGACCGCACCACCGGCACCACACAGCTCCACCGGCACCACCGTCCCTGACGCCGACGATCGAAGGCAGATGCAAGCCGACCGCGACCGCCACTACTCCACGCGCTTCTCCGTACCCGTGGACGCCGCCCTGCGCGCCGCGGGCTGGCAGCCCGGCCGCTGGGACATAAAACAGGCCGAGATCTGGGCGGACACCCTGCGCGACCACACCTCGCCCGCGGGACACCAGCACGCCGTCTTCCCGGCGGCGGTGGAGGCCTGGGCCGAGTTCGGCGGCCTGCGCATCACGCCCTCCGGCCCCGGCCGCCAGATCTCCCCCGTCGCACTCCACCTGGACCCCCTGCACGGCCTCCACATGGCCCGCACCCTCGGCGACCTCGGCCGAGCCCTGGACACCGACGTCAGCCCCCTGGGCGAGGAACCGGACACCCAGTCCCTCCTGGCCATCGACTCCGAGGGCCGCGTCTACGCCCTGGACCACACCGGCGACTGGTACCTGGGCCCCGACATCGACCAGGCCCTGGCCACCCTGGTCTCCGGCATAGAGCCGGTACGACTCACAGCGGGCTGACCGCACCCAGGACGGCCGCAGCCCTCGTACGGCGAGAAGGCGACGTGTCGGGGGGTGTCCGCCCGCAGCGGTCGGCGCTCAACACCGCCACATTCTCGAGGAACCTTGCCGCGCCGATCCGAGGACGGAGACCCCCCGGCGCGGCGCCGACCCCCAAACCACCTAGGGGCGCGAGGAACTGCGCGACCAGCCCCCACCGGACCCGCACTCGCACCCGCACCCGCACCCGCACCCGCACCCGCACCCGCACCCGCACCCGACAACTCAAGCCGCCGGAATAACCGCCGAAACCCGAAACCCACCCGCATCCGTAGGCCCGGAAACAAACACCCCGCCCAACGCAAGCACCCGCTCCCGCATCCCCACCAGCCCGTTCCCCCCGGAGGGCAACCGCGCCGCAGCCGCAGACGCCGGCTCCGGCGGCGGCTCGTTCTCGACCTGCATCGCGATCTCCGACACCCGATGCGCAAGCCGTACATGCGTCTTGGCACCGGCCGCATGCTTGTGGACGTTCGTCAACGCCTCCTGCACCACCCGGTAAGCGGTCTGCTCGATCTCCGCGGCGTACGACCGGGTCTCCCCCTCCACGGACAGATCCACAGCCATCCCGGCAGCCGCAGACTGCCCGAGCAGTTCGTCCACGTCCGACAGACAGGGCCCCTCACCCGCACCCTCGTCGTCGACGGCACGAGAAGCCGCAGCCGCAGCCGCCGCGGCCACACCCACCGCGGCCAGCGGCACGGCCGCCCGCTCGCGCACGTCCCGACTGTCCCCGCTCCTCAACACCCCGAGCATCTCCCGCAGTTCGGTGAGTGCCTGGCGCCCCATGTCCCCGACGAGCGCGGCGTTCTTGACCGCCTTCTCAGGATCCTTACGAGCGACGGCCTGCAACGCCGCCGCATGCACGACCATCAGACTCACCCGATGCGCGACAACGTCGTGCATCTCCCGAGCGATCCGGGTCCGCTCCTCACCCCGCGCCCACTCGGCCCGCTCCTCGGCCCGCTCCGCGAGAAGCTGGAGCTCCCGCTCCAGGCTGTCCGCACGCTCCCGGAGACTCTCCATCAACCGCCGCCTGGCACCCACGTACAGCCCGAGCAGCACGGGCGGCGCGGTCATCCCGACCGCCGTGGTGATGGAGGCGAACGGAACGAACCAGTCACCCAGTTCCCACGTCCCCCGCTGCATGTCCTGCCGTACCCGCACGAACATGACGATCAGCATCCCGAGGAACGACATCCCGGCCAGCGATCCGATGATCCGGCGCGGCAACTCGGAGGCGGCCAGGGTGTACAGCCCCACGATGCCCATCAGGTAGCCCATCTGGGCCGGGGTGATGGCGATGGACACCAGCACGACCGCGATCGGCCACTTCCGCCGGACGATCAGCGCCGACCCGGCCAGCACCCCGAAGACGACTCCCACCGCGGCCGGGATCCCCGCGTCGTGCGCGAACCGGACCCCCTCCGCCCCGCACTCCGCGGCGGACCCCGCCGCGAGCCCCGTGTCGAGCACCGCACTGCGCCACCTGGTCCACCACCACGGCCCTCCCCGGGCCGTGGCATGGTCTTCCCCCGTCGTGGTCATGCCTCCAGCCTACGGGCGCATGGGCCCGGTTTTCCGGCGAGTTTCCGCGCACCGGCCTCCACCACAGCGCGTAATCGAACAGCCACGAAACCGATCACCCACAACAAGTCCCGTCGCACGGAGGGCATCACGTACGGCATAGTGTTCTGTGCCCACTCGGCGACCAGGCTGAATGTCTGTTTCAACCGAGTTTGATCCCCCGTGGTGTAATCGGCAGCACCGTGGCTTTTGGTGCCATTTGTCCGGGTTCGAGTCCTGGCGGGGGAGCAACAACCTCTCCCAACACCCCTGTTAGGGCCCTGACAGCACTGTCAGGGCCCACTCTCATGTCCCCCATGAAACGCCCCGGTATCCTGCGAATGTCCACCCCCCAGCATTCCGAAGCCGAAGGGCAAACCCGTGAGCGCCATTCGCCCGGCAGCCGTCGTCGTCCTCGCAGCGGGTGAGGGCACCCGTATGAAGTCGGCCACACCGAAGGTCCTGCACGAGCTCTGCGGCCGGACCCTCGTCGGTCATGTGCTGGCCGCCGCCCGCGAGTTGGAGCCGGAGAACCTGGTCGTCGTCGTGGGCCACGCCCGCGAGCAGGTGACCGCCCACCTCGGCGACACCGACCCCGGCGTACGGACCGCGGTCCAGGCCGAGCAGAACGGCACCGGTCACGCCGTGCGCATGGCGCTCGAAGAACTCGGCACCGTCGACGGCACCGTGGTCGTCGTCTGCGGCGACACCCCCCTCCTGCGCGGCGAGACCCTGCGCACCCTCGCCGCCAACCACTCCGCCGACGGCAACGCGGTGACCGTCCTGACCGCCGAGGTCCCGGACGCCACCGGCTACGGCCGCATCGTCCGCGACGGCGCCTCCGGTGCGGTGACCGCGATCGTCGAGCACAAGGACGCGTCCGACTCGCAGCGCGCGATCCGCGAGATCAACTCCGGAGTCTTCGCGTTCGACGGGCAGTTGCTCGCCGACGCGCTCGGCAAGGTGCGCACCGACAACAGCCAGGGCGAGGAGTACCTCACCGACGTCCTCGGCATCCTGCGCGAGGCCGGACACCGGGTCGGCGCCTCCGTCGCGGGCGACCACCGCGAGATCGCCGGCATCAACAACCGCGTGCAGCTGTCCGAGGCGCGCCGCATCCTCAACGACCGGCTGCTCACCGACGCCATGCTCGGCGGGGTCACCGTCATCGACCCGGCGACGACCTGGATCGACGTCACCGTCACCTTCGGCCAGGACGCGATCGTCCACCCCGGCACCCAGCTGCACGGCACCACGCACGTCGGCGAGGGCGCCGAGGTCGGCCCCAACACCCGCCTGACGGACACCGTCGTCGAGGCCGGCGCCCGCGTCGACAACACCGTCGCCGTCAGCTCGCACATCGGCCCGCAGGCGTCCGTCGGCCCGTTCGCCTATCTCCGTCCCGGCACCCGCCTGGGCACGAAGGGCAAGATCGGCACGTACGTCGAGACGAAGAACGCGACGATCGGCGAGGGCACGAAGATCCCGCACCTCTCCTACGTCGGGGACGCGACGATCGGCGAGTACACCAACATCGGTGCCGCCAGCGTCTTCGTGAACTACGACGGCAAGGACAAACACCACACCACCGTGGGATCGCATTGCCGGACGGGTTCGGACAATATGTTTGTGGCACCCGTCACGGTCGGGGACGGCAGTTACACCGCCGCCGGCTCCGTGATCACGAAGGACGTACCGCCCGGTTCGCTGGCCGTGGCCCGTGGCCAGCAGCGGAATATCGAGGGCTGGGTGGCCCGCAAGCGTCCGGGCAGCGCGGCCGCGAAGGCCGCGGAAACGGCTTCCCGCCAGGGCGAGAGCGAGAACTGACCGGAAACGGGCGCGTCGAACACGGCGTACCGTGATAAACGCACACCCAGTTGAATGACCTCTGAGGAGACAGTGCTGTGACCGGGATCAAGACGACCGGCGAGAAGAAGATGATGTTCTTCTCCGGCCGCGCCCACCCCGAGCTTGCCAAGGAGGTCGCCCAGCAGCTGGGTGTCGGGGTAGTCCCGACGAAGGCCTTCGACTTCGCGAACGGCGAGATCTACGTCCGCTTCGAGGAGTCGGTGCGCGGTGCGGACTGTTTCGTGATCCAGAGCCACACGGCTCCCATCAACCAGTGGGTCATGGAGCAGCTCATCATGATCGACGCGCTCAAGCGCGCGTCGGCCCGCTCCATCACCGTCATCGTGCCGTTCTACGGCTACGCCCGGCAGGACAAGAAGCACCGCGGCCGTGAGCCGATCTCGGCCCGCCTGATCGCGGACCTGATGAAGACGGCGGGCGCTCACCGCATCCTCACCGTCGACCTGCACACCGACCAGATCCAGGGCTTCTTCGACGGGCCCGTGGATCATCTCTTCGCCCTCCCGCTCCTCGCGGACTACGTGGGCAGCAAGGTCGACCGCAGCAAGCTGACCGTCGTCTCCCCGGACGCCGGCCGCGTGCGCGTCGCCGACCGCTGGTGCGACCGCCTCGGCGCGCCCCTCGCGATCGTGCACAAGCGGCGCGACAAGGACGTGGCGAACCAGGTGACCGTCCACGAGGTCGTCGGCGAGGTCAAGGGCCGCGTCTGCGTCCTGGTCGACGACATGATCGACACCGGCGGCACGATCTGCGCCGCCGCGGACGCCCTGTTCGCGCACGGCGCGGAGGACGTCATCGTGACGGCCACCCACGGCGTGCTCTCCGGCCCCGCCGCGGACCGTCTGAAGAACTCCCGCGTCAGCGAGTTCGTCCTCACGGACACCCTCCCCACCCCGGGCGAGGTCGGCGCCGACCTCGACAAGATCACGGTCCTGTCGATCGCCCCGACCATCGCGAACGCGGTCCGCGAGGTCTTCGAGGACGGCTCGGTGACAAGCCTCTTCGAGGGGCACTGACACCTGACGTCGTAGATCGATTTCTGTTACGGCCTCCCCGCCGAGTAAGCTGCCACAGTTGCTCGGCGAGGGAGGCCGTACCGGTTTTCGGGTACGGCGGTCCGTTATCGACGCGCTCTTCGTAGCAGGCCGATGTTCGGCCGGGTGACCGCCTTCCCCGACTGTTCTACGAGGAGTGACCATGGCCGACGTCAAGCTCGCCGCCGAGACCCGCACCGAGTTCGGCAAGGGTGCCGCCCGCCGTATCCGCCGCGAGAAGAAGGTCCCCGCCGTGGTCTACGGCCACGGTGTCGACCCGCTGCACATCACCCTGCCGGGCCACGAGCTCCAGCTCGCCCTGCGTACCCCGAACGTCCTGCTCACCCTGGACATCGAGGGCACGACCCAGCTCGCGATCCCGAAGGCCGTCCAGCGTGACGCCATCAAGGGCTACCTGGAGCACGTCGACCTGCTCACCGTGAAGAGCGGCGAGAAGGTCACCGTCGAGGTCTACGTCCACACCGAGGGCGAGCTGGCCCCGGGTTCGTTCCTGCTGGAGCACGTGCTGAGCACGATCACCGTCGAGGCCGAGGCCACGCACATCCCCGAGTCGGTCACCGTGTCCATCGCGGGCCTGGAGGCCGGTGCCGCCATCGCCGCCAAGGACATCCCGCTGCCCAAGGGCACCACGCTGGCGATCGACGAGGACGCGATCGTCCTCCAGGTCCTGGCCGCGCAGGCCGAAGAGGCCGCCGCCGAGACCGAGGCCACCGAGGCCTGATCGGCACCGCTCACCGTTTCGTCAGCCGCTGTTCCCACCGGGAGCAGCGGCTGGCTGCCAGGGGTCCGGGGGTGTCCCCCGAAAAGCACAGCAAGGAGACATGGACGTGACGACCGACGCCAATGCCCCCTGGCTGATCGTGGGACTCGGCAACCCCGGCCCCGAGTACGCGAACAACCGGCACAACGTGGGCTTCATGGTGGCCGACCTGCTGGCCGAGCGGATCGGCGGCAAGTTCAAGCGGGCCGGTAAGGCACAGGCGCAGGTCCTGGAGGGCCGGATCGGGGCGCCGGGTCCGGCGAGCCGCCGGGTCGTCCTGGTCAAGCCGACGTCGTTCATGAACCTGTCCGGCGGCCCGGTCAACGCGCTGCGCGACTTCTACAAGGTGCCGCTCGCGAACGTCGTCGCCGTGCACGACGAACTCGACATCGACTACGGCACCCTCCGCCTCAAGCTCGGCGGCGGCGACAACGGCCACAACGGCCTGAAGTCGATGACGAAGGCGATGGGCCCGGACTACCACCGGGTGCGGTTCGGCATCGGACGCCCGCCGGGCCGGATGCAGGTCGCCGACTTCGTCCTGAAGGACTTCTCCTCGACCGAGCGCAAGGAACTGGCCTTCCTGGTGGACCGGGCGACCGACTCCGTGGAGTGCCTGGTGAGCGAGGGCCTGGAGCGGGCGCAGAGCGCGTACAACTCCTGAGTTCGCGGGCTCCCCTGTTCCGTCGCACGACGGCTCCCCCGTTCCGTTGACCGGAACGGCGAATGACAGCGTGCGGCTCCGCTGGCGAGGCTTGCGCCGAAGTACCCGGCCGGAAGTGTCGCGTATTCGGGGAGCCGCCGTGAAGAAGCCATTACTGTCACCTGTTTCACCCATTTCGGGTGACGCCGAGTATCTGACCGGAATGAGACTGGGCGCATATCTCGGCCTGGTGCGGGAGCAGTTCCCGGAACTCCATCGGGATCTGCGTTTCGACCGGGACGGTGCCGCCCGGGCACTGGAGTCACTGACCCGCCTGTTCAACGAGTTCGAGGTCGACGACCCGGAATCGGGCCGCGGGGACTCCTACCGCCGGGCCCAGCAGCACACCGCCGTACGCCTGACGGGAATCCGGCGGTTGTTCGAACTGGCGGGCGGGGTACGGGAGTTGCGCCGGCTGCCGGCCTCCTGGCGGGTGCTGGACCTGCTGGCGGGCGACGGGCTGCTCGCCCGGGCCCTGCTGACACTGGCGCCGCAGGTCCGCGACGGCGTGATCAGCAGCGATGTCGCCCGGCACATGGTGTCGTCGGCGCTGGCCGCGGGGCTGCCGGCGGTCCGCCAGGACGCCCGGTACCTGTTCCTCCGGGACGCGTGCGTGGACGCCGTCGTGCTGGCCTACGGCAGTCATCATGTGCCGCCAGGCGACCGGCGGGCCGTGTTCCTGGAGGCCGCCCGCGTGCTGCGGCCGGGCGGCCGGCTCGTCGTGCACGACTTCGAGGAGGGCGCACCCTCGGCACGCTGGTTCTCCGAGGTCGTCCACCGCAACTCGGCGGCCGGACACGCGTACGCACATTTCACGGAGGCCGACCTGCGGCGGGACCTGATCGCCGCCGGGCTCGGGGACCATCAAGTCCACCGTATGTACGACCCGTTCGTCATGCGGGCGGACACCCGCGAGAAAGCCGTCGAGCAACTCGCCGACTACGTCCACGACATGTACGGGCTGACCGTACTCGGCCGGGACGGGGCGGACCGGGAGAAAGTCCGCGCGCAGGTGTGGGAACTCTGCGAGGACTGCTTCCGATTCGGTCCCGACGAAGGGCCGAGCGACGGCGGTTCCGTGGAATGGCGCCGCTCGCCCGCCGTGTACCGCTCACGGGACAAGAACGAATGGACAGCGGAGATTCCGCGTATCGCGCTCGTCGCCGTCGCCGTCGCGTAGCGGGCGACGGACGCTGAACAACCCGACGGGAAATAGGAAAGCGGAGCGAACTTCACAGCGGGAAACGCCACTTGGGGGGTTGCGGGAATGTGCGGAATCGCCGCGGAGATACAGCCGCGGGTACGGGGAGAAGTGGATGTCGTACGCGTAGAGAAGATGCTCGCGGAGATCAGGCACCGCGGAGATCCGGAGAACGCCGGCGCGGCCCGCGCGCTGCCCGGGGCGGCGCTGGGCTGCAACCGGCTCGCGATCGTCGACCGGGGAGCGGCCGAGCAGCCGATGTCCGACGGCGGCGATCTGTGGGTGACGTTCAACGGGGAGATCTACAACCACACCGCGCTGCGCGAGGAGTTGCGCAGCCTGGGCCATGTCTTCCGGACCGAGTCGGACACCGAGGTGCTGCTGCACGGGTACACCGAGTGGGGCCGGGAGCTGCCGGGCCGACTGGACGGCATGTTCGCCTTCGTGGTGTACGACGTGGGGCGGCGGGAGTTCCTGGCCGCGCGGGACCGGATCGGCGTCAAGCCGCTCTACCGGTGCGGGCAGGGGGACGCCCTGTACTTCGCGTCCGAGCTGAAGTGCTTCCTGCCGCTCGCGCTGGACGCGGAGGAGTTCCCGCCCGGCCACTGGACGGACGGGCAGGACACGGTCCGCTATCACCACGAGCCCCAGAGGCGGCCGTCCGGAACGAGCCGTGAACTGGCCGCCGAGTTCGGCCGCCGGCTGGACAGGGCCGTACGCAAGCGGGTGGACACCGATCTTCCGGTGGGCGTCATCTACAGCGGCGGCCTCGACAGCGCCTCGGTGCTGGCCCTCGCCGCCCGGCACCACCCGGACGTCACCGCCATCTCGGTGGGCTTCCCGGGCTCCGAGGACCTGGAGTTCGCCGTGCGGTCCTGCGCGGAACTGGGCATCCGACACGTGGTGCGGAACCTGACCCTGGACGACCTGGTGCGCGACCTGCCCCGGCGGGTCCGGGAGACGGAGACGTTCGAGACGGTCGACCTGATGGACGCCTCGGTGATGGCGCCCGCCTTCGAGGCCGCCCACGAACTGGGGCTCAAGGTCGTCCTGGTGGGCGACGGCAGCGACGAACTCCTCACAGGCTACGACCTGTTCCGCACCCACCCCGACCCGGTGGAGCTGATGCGCTACCGGGTGGGCAATCTGCGCCGCACCGATCTCCAGCGCGTCGACCGGGTGTCGATGCACCACACCGTCGAGGCCCGGGTGCCCTTCCTGGACCGTGACGTGGTCGACTTCGCCTGGCGGCTGCCGATGGACGTCAAGTACCGCGACGGCACCGAGAAGTGGATCCTGCGCGAGGCCATGGCCGACATCCTGCCGTCGTATCTGGCCGAGCGGCCCAAGATCCGGATGCCCGAAGGCACCGGCCTGTACTACCAACTGCTTGAGCATGTACGGCAGTTGGAGCCCGGCAGCACGCTCGACCGGCACCCGGGGCTGCTGGAGCGGCTCGGACTGGACCAGCCGGAGGCCGCGTACTTCCTGGACCTGTACCTGAGCCTGGGCCACCCGGTGCCCACGTCCCGCTACAAGCGGCCCGGTTGGGACTTCTCCCCCAACGGCTACTTCGTGTTCTCCGGCGCCGGGGCGAGGTGAGTCGCGTGCCGAAGTCGACGGTGCTCCTGGTGTACGCGCGCGGTGGGCCGCCGCCCAGCGAGGCCGTGCCGAAGGTGGCGGCCACCGCGGGCCGCCGCGTCCATCTCCTGCTGCTCGACCCACTGCCCGCCACCGCGACCGACGCGGTCATGCCGTGCTGCGACTCGGTCACCGATCTGACCGGGACCCGGCCCGAGCCGCGCCAACTCATCGACACAATCGTCGAGTTGGCGCGGTTCACCGCGGCGGAGGCGGTCCTGACCTTCTCCGAGTTCGCCCTCCTCGCGGTCGCCGAGGCCTGCGAAAGGCTCGGGCTGCGCGGCCCCGGCCCCGGCGCGCTCCAGGCCCGCAGCAAGCGGCTGATGCGGCGGACCTGGGAGGCGGCCGGGCTGCCCGTACCGCGCTTCCGCTGGGTGGACTCGCTCGCCGACCTGGAACGCGCCTGGGCCGCGCTCGCCCCGCCCGTGCTGCTCAAGTCGGCCTGGGGCGCCGGTTCGATCGGCCAGGTGATCCTGGAGGAGGCCGCCCAACTGCCCGGCGCCTGGGAGCACATGCGCGGCGCGCTGAGCGCGGCCCGGGCCCGGGGCATGAGCGAACTCAAGGCCCGCGAGGCCGACTTCGAGCTGATCGCGGAGGAACTCATCCCGGCCACCACCGAGTCCTGGTACGACCGGCCCGGCTACGGCGACTACCTCAGCGTCGAGGGCATGGTCGTCGACGGCGTGTACCACCCGGTGTGCGTCACGGGCCGGCTGCCGACCGTCGCCGACTTCACCGAGCTGGGCAACATGGCGCCCTGCGTCCTGCCGGAGGAACTCCAGCACGAGGTGGCCGAGGTGTCCCGGCGGGCGGTGGACGCGCTCGGGCTCGCCACCTGCGGCACACACACCGAGCTCAAACTGATGGCGGACCGCCGGCTGTGTCTGCTGGAGACGGCGGCCCGTTTCGGCGGGCTGCTGCTCACCCAGCAGATCGAGGCCATCCACGGGGTGGACCTGGTCGCCGCGCTCACCCGGGCACACCTCGGCCAGGACCCGGGCCTGCCCGACGGCCTGCTGACCGGCCGCGGGCGCTGCGCCGCCGGTTCGGTGAACGTCCTCGCGACCGACTCCCGGGGACGGCCGTGGACGACCCGGCCGGTGTTCACCCCCGAAACGGTGGACTGGGACCGGCTGTTGTCCCCCGGCAGCCGGATCCGGGTGGCCCCCGATTTCACGGTCCCGTCCGGCACCCGACTGCACGGCTACCGGCCCGGCCACGGTTCCCTCAACCTGGCGGGCGTCCTGCTGCTCACGGCACCGACCCCGGAGGTGCTGCTGCGGGACGCGGGGGCGGTCCTGGACGGCTTGGAGACGGGGCTGGCGGAGGCGGCGGGGCAGGAGCGGTCGGCTTCCGTCGCGCATGGCTGACGACGGCTCCGGGTCACCCACCACTCCAACGGGGGTGCGGGCACACCCCGTTGAGGGTTCCGGAGCGCCGCGCGTCGGTCCCGTGACGACCTGGCGCGTGGCACCGGCCGGGGCCCGGGTCCTGATCGGCGGCATGTTCGTCAACCGGCTCGGCGGCTTCGTCCAGGTGTTCATGGTGCTGTACCTGACGGGGCTGGGGTTCTCCGCGACGGAGACGAGCGCGGTGCTGGGCGCGTACGGCGCGGGTTCGGTGGCCGGGGTGCTCGTGGGCGGGCGGCTGTGCGACCGGATCGGCGGGCGGGCCACGATCGTCGGTTCCATGGTGCTGTCCTCGGCGCTGTTGCCGTCGGTCCCGTATCTCCGCGATTTCTCCGTCCTGTTGCCGGTGCTCGCGCTACAGGCGGCGGCGGGGCAGGCGTACCGGCCGGCCGCGGCCGACCTGCTGAGCCGGATGCTGCCGCCCGACCGGCAGGTGATGATCTTCGCGATGTACCGGCTGGCGATCAATCTGGGCGCCGCCGCGGCCCCGCTCCTGGGCGCGGCGCTCATCGCGGGCTCGTACACGCTGCTGTTCTTCACCGAGGCGGCGGTGAGCCTCGCCTACGCGGCCGTGGTCGCGCGCCACGTGCCCCGGGAACGCCACCGGCCGCCCACCGCCCACCCCGCGCAACGGCCGGGCGGCTACCGCCCGGTCCTCGCCGACCGGCGCTACCTGCTCCTCCTCTTCGCGATGCTGACCAGCACCCTGATCTATGTGCAGTACCTGTCCGCGCTGCCGCTCGCGGTACGGGACCGGGGCCTCTCGCCCACGGTGTACGCGGCGCTCATCACCGTCAACGGCCTGGTGGTCGTGGCCTTCGAGCTGCCGATGACGAGGTTCACGCAGCGGTGCCGGGTGCGCCCGGTGGTCGCCGCGGGCACGGCACTGACCTGCCTGGGCATGGCCCTGTACGGCCCGTCGTGGGGCGTCGCGGGCCTGGTCGCCGGGACGGTGGTGTGGTCCTTCGGCGAGGCCGTCTCGGCCCCCACCCTGTTCCTGGCGTATCCGGCCCGGGCGGGCCCACCAGAACTCCGGGGCCGCTACCTGGGTGCGGCCAACGCGATGTACGGCCTCGGCGCGGCCCTGGGCCCGGTCCTCGCGGTAGCCGCGTGGGGGCACTTCGGCGCCGCGCTGTGGTGGTGGTCGGCCGTGGCCGGGCTGGTGGCCGTACCCGCGGCATGGGCAGGCGTACGCCCGGGCACACATGGCGACGCGTCACGGGCGGACCGGGGAGGCGCAGGCCAGGACGGCCGCAAACCCCCCGGATCGACCGGCAGTTGACCCGCGCCGGACCGGTCACCGCACCCGTCGCACCGGCCGGCGCCCGCCCGGGCCGCGCACGGCGACGCCTCCCGCGCGGGCCGGGCGGCACGGTCCAGTTGACTCGGCGTGCGGGTATGGCCAATGATCCCCGCCATGTCACCCGCAGCCTCCGCCTCCCCCGGCGCCTTCGCCGCCCTGAACTTCGGGCGGCTCGCGGTGATGGGCACGGTCACCGTGCTGATCCTGATCGCCGGGGTGTGGGGCTCGTGGCCGACCGCGCACAACGTGATGCTGACCAAGGGCCGCGAGAGCGGCACGATCGAGGTCACCGCGTGCGGCGACGCCACCTGCACCGGCCCGTACACCCCGGTCTCGACGGGATCGAAGGCCCGCGCCGAGGTCGTCATCGACCACACGGTCGCGGTGAAGAAGGGCCAGACGTACACCGTCGTCGTGCGTCCCGGCACCGACGAGGTCATGCGCTCCGGTCCCGCCGGCGTCCTCTACGCCTGGGTGCCCCTCGGCGGCGCCCTGTTGCTGGCCTCGGTGGTGGTGGCGGGCGGGCTGCGGCTGACCCGGGCCGCGTGGGTGCTGGCCGGGACGGGGATCGCCTTGCTGACGGCCGCGTTCCTGGCGCTCTGAACGGTCGTAGGACATACGGCAGGACAGGAGGATGCCCCCGTGCGCTCACGGGGGCATCCTCATGTGGGTCAGCCGGTGTTGCGCAGACCCGCCGCGACACCGTTGACGGTGAGGAGGAGGGCGCGGCTCAGCAGCGGGTCGGGCTCGGCGCCGGCCGCCGCTTCGTCTCGCTGGCGCTTCAGCAGCGTCACCTGGAGATACGAGATCGGGTCGAGGTAGGCGTCGCGGATGGTGAAGGTCTGCTTCAACACCGGGGTGGCGTCGAGGAGTTCGGCCTCGCCGGTGACACGGAGCACCTCGGCGACGGTCAGGTCGTGCTCGGCCCGGATGGTGTCGAACACGTGCTTGAGCTCGTCCGGGACGAGGGTGTCGACGTAGTGCTGGGCGATCCGCAGGTCCGTCTTCGCGAGGGTCATCTCGACGTTGGAGATGAAGTTGCGGAAGAAGTGCCACTGCTCGTGCATCTCGTCGAGCACGCCCTCTCCTCCCAATGTCGCCGTCAGGCCCGCCTCGCGCAGCGCCTTCAGGCCGGAGCCGACACCGAACCACCCCGGCACGATCTGCCGGGACTGGGTCCAGCCGAACACCCACGGGATGGCGCGCAGTCCGTCGAGCGAGACGCCCGAGCCGGGGCGGCGGGAGGGCCGCGAGCCCAGGTGCAGGTCGGCGAGCTGGTCCACCGGCGTGGAGGCGAGGAAGTACGTCGGAAGGTCCGGGTCCTCGACGAGCCTGCGGTAGGCGGCGTGGGCGGCGTCGCTGACCACGTCCATGGCCGCGTCCCAGCGGGCCAGCGCCTCGTCGGACTGGCGGGGCGAGGTGTGCAGCGCGGAGGCCTGGAGGGTTGCCGCGACGGTCAGTTCGAGGTTCTCGCGGGCCAGTGACGGCACGAGGTACTTGTCGGAGATGACCTCGCCCTGCTCGGTCACCTTGATCTCGCCCTCCAGCGTTCCCCACGGCTGGGCGAGGATCGCGTCGTGGGACGGGCCGCCACCGCGGCCGACGGTTCCGCCGCGACCGTGGAACAGGCGGAGGCGGACGCCGTAGCGGTGGGCCACGTCACGCAGGCGGCGCTGCGCCCGGTGGATCTCCCACTGACTCGTCGTGATGCCACCGAACTTGGAGGAGTCGGAGTACCCGAGCATGACCTCCTGCACGTCCCCGCGCAGCGCGACCAGGCGCCGGTAGGACGGATCGGAGAGCATGTCCTCAAGGATGGTGTCGGCGGCCTTCAGCTCGTCCGTGGTCTCAAGGAGCGGCACGATGCCGACCTTCGCCCACCCGGAGTGCAGGTCGATCAGCCCGGCCTCGCGGGCCAGCACGGCGGCGGCGAACACGTCGTCGGCGCCCTGGCACATCGAGATGATGTACGACTCGATGACCTCGGGCCCGAACACGGCGAGGGCCTTCTTGACGGTCTCGAAGACGCCGAGGGTCTTCTCACCGGCCGCGTCGACGGGCGCCGGGGTGGGCGCGAGCGGACGGCGCGACCGCAGCTCCTTGGCGAGCAGCTTGGTGCGGTACTCGCGGGGCATGTCGGCGTACCGCCAGGACTCCTCGCCGAGCCGGTCGAAGAGCTGGCCGAGCGCGTGGTGGTGGGCGTCCGCGTGCTCGCGTACGTCCATGGTGGCGAGCTGGAGGCCGAACGCGCCGAGCGTGCGGATCGTACGGTCCATGCGGCCGTCGGCGAAGAGGCCGCCGCGGTGGGCGCGCAGCGAGGTCTGGATCAGGGTGAGGTCGTGCAGCAGCTCGGCGGTGCCGAGGTAGTCGCGGCCGTCATCGTGCGGGGTGCCCTTGGCCAGCCGGCTCTTGGTGTTCTCCAGCTTCTGCCGGATGCAGGTGGCCTTGAGGCGGTAGGGTTCCTCGGCGTTGAGGCGCTTGTAGCGGGGGCTGATCTCGGGCAGCCGCTCCAGGTCGGTCCGGAGGGAGGTGAGCAGCTCCTCCGTCGCGCCCGTGTAGCGGATGGAGTTGGAGAGGAAGCCGCGCAGCTCGTCGATCGTCTCCAGGGCGTCGTTGATGCCGTGCTCGTGCTGGAGGATCAGGACGTCCCAGGTGACCTGGGGGGTGACGTTCGGGTTGCCGTCGCGGTCGCCGCCGATCCAGGTGCCGAAGGTGAGCGGGCGGGTGTCGTCGGGCAGCTTGACGCCGACGCGCTCCAGCTCGGCCGTGAGGTCTTCGAGGACGTCGCCCACGGCGCCCGCGTGCAGCTCGTCCAGGTAGTAGATGGCGTTGCGGGCCTCGTCGGCGGGCTCCGGGCGTACGACGCGCAGCTCGTCGGTCTGCCACACCAGGTCGATGTTCTCGGCCAGCCGGGTGTCGTAGCGGCGGCGGTCGGACTCGATGACCGGGGTCTCCAGGAGCGTGGCGATGCGCCGGAGCTTGTTCAGGACCGACCGGCGCGCGGCCTCGGTGGGGTGCGCGGTGAAGACCGGGCGGACGTTCAGGTTCTTGACCGTCTCGCGCAGGTGGTCGGGGTCGGCGTCCTTGAGGCGGTCGGCCGTACGGGCGAGGAGACCGCCCTCGGCGGCACGGCGGGCGCGCAGCTCGCGGCCGCGGTGCACCTGCTCGGTGACGTTGGCCAGGTGGAAGTAGGTGGAGAAGGCGCGGACCAGCTTGGCGGCGGTCTCCAGCTCGGTGCCGCGCAGCAGCTCGGCGGCGGCCTCGCCGTCCTCCCGGGTGAGGCGGCGGACCTTCTCGACCAGTTCGAGCAGCTCGGGGCCCTCCTGGCGGACGAGGGTCTCGCCGAGCAGGTCGCCCAGTCGCCGGATGTCGGCGCGCAGCTCATTGTTGGTCGTGGTGGCCTGGTCGTCGGCACTGCTCACAGGTGCGGCTCCTTGCAGTGTTTGAAGCTCGTCTGGAGGGAACCCGGACGGCGGTCCCACGGCGGCTGCCGCATACGGGACGGACATCCGGGAAGAAAACAGAGCGGACCGCGCTGTCCGACCGACACCCAGGATAGGTGTCCACTCTGACGCGCGGTCTCACGGGCTTCGTCCACCGGTCGACGCGCTGCCATACTTACGTCGCCGTAGGTTACGGAACCGTAGGGAAGTCCATGCTGAACTGTTGCTGCCCGGCTCCCGCCGTCCGACGCTCCGCCTCCACCTCCGAACCCCACAGGGGACGCCCATGACCACGAGCTCCGATGTGATCGACGACGCCCCGCGGGCGAACGACGACGGCACTCCGCTTCTCGCCGCCACGCGGGGCGGCGAGAAGAAGGGGTCGTTGGAACAACTCACTCTTCTCCTCTTCATCACCGTCCCGTTCCTGGCCCTGCTCGCCGCGGTGCCGCTGGCGTGGAGCTGGGGCGGGGTGAGCTGGCTGGACCTCGGCCTGCTGGTGTTCTTCTACTACCTGGGCTGCCACGGCGTGACGATCGGCTACCACCGGTACTTCACGCACGGCTCCTTCAAGGCGAAGCGCCCGCTGCGGATCGCGATCGCGATCGCCGGGTCGATGGCGGTCGAGGGGCCGCTGGTGCGCTGGGTGGCCGACCACCGCAAGCACCACAAGTTCTCCGACGCGGACGGCGACCCGCATTCGCCGTGGCGCTACGGCGAGACGGTGCCGGCGCTGATCAAGGGCCTGTGGTGGGCGCACATCGCGTGGATGTTCGACGAGGAGCGCACGCCGCAGGAGAAGTACGCCCCGGACCTGATCAAGGACAGGACGATCCGGGCGATCTCCCGCCAGTTCATCTTCTGGACGATGCTGTCGCTCGCGCTGCCGCCGCTGATCGGCGGACTGGCCACGATGTCCTGGTGGGGCGCGTTCACCGGCTTCTTCTGGGGCTCGCTCGTGCGGGTCGCGCTGCTGCACCACGTCACCTGGTCGATCAACTCGATCTGCCACGCGGTCGGCAAGCGCCCCTTCAAGTCACGTGACCGCTCGGGCAACGTGTGGTGGCTGGCGATCCTGTCCTGCGGCGAGTCCTGGCACAACCTGCACCACGCCGACCCGACGTCCGCGCGGCACGGTGTGATGCGCGGCCAGCTGGACTCCTCGGCGCGGATCATCCGCTGGTGCGAGCAGCTCGGCTGGGCCTATGACGTGCGCTGGCCGTCACGCTCGCGTATCGATTCGCGCCGTATCTCCGGTACGGACGGCTCTCAGCCCCGGAAGGAGTCGGCGGAGGCGGCATGATTGACGCCGTGGCGACCGATCCCAGCAGCACCCCGAGCAACGAGAAGCCCCGACGCGCGCGCCGCACCCGGATGACGGGAGCCGAGCGCCGGGCCCAGCTGCTGGAAGTCGGCCGCACGCTCTTCGCGACGAAGGGCTTCGAGGCGACGTCGGTGGAGGAGATCGCGGCGAAGGCCGGGGTCTCCAAGCCGGTGGTCTACGAGCACTTCGGCGGCAAGGAGGGCCTGTACGCGGTGGTCGTGGACCGCGAGATGCGCCGCCTCCTCGACATGGTGACCAGCTCGCTGACGGCCGGCCACCCCCGCGAACTCTGCGAACAGGCGGCCTTCGCCCTCCTCGACTACATCGAGGAGTACACGGACGGCTTCCGCATCCTGGTCCGCGACTCCCCCATCCCCCAGTCCACCGGCTCCTTCGCGTCCCTGATCTCGGACATCGCGACGCAGGTCGAGGACATCCTGGGCCGCGAGTTCAAGAGCCGGGGCTTCGACGCCAAGCTCGCCCCCCTCTACGCCCAGGCCCTCGTCGGCATGGTCGCCCTGACCGGCCAGTGGTGGCTGGACGTCCGCCGCCCGAAGAAGGCGGAGGTCGCCGCCCATCTGGTGAACCTGGCCTGGCACGGGCTGGACGGGCTGGAGTCGAAGCCACATTTGATAGGGCGCCGAAAAAGCTGAACCCGTGGGTACGGAGACACCCGTAAGTACGGAGAAAGTGGTGGGGCCCCTGCTTCTCAGCAGGGGCCCCGCCACTGTCGTCCGCCTCCGGCACGTCAGCGCTTGAAGGCGTCCTTGGCCTTCTCCTTGGCCTGCCGAGCGTCACCCTTGGACTTCTCGGCCTGCCCCTTGGCCTTCATCGTCTCGTTCCCCACGGCCCGGCCCACGGTCTCCTTGACCTTGCCCTTGGCCTGTTCCTTCTTGGCCTTGGCCTTCTCGTCCTTCGCCACGGTTCATCAACTCCCGGTCGGATCGGAACTCGGTACTCGGAAACTCGGCGCCACCGACCGGGTAGCCGCGACAGCGAGGGACAAACACCGATCAGACGTCCGACTCCAGGAACTCCAGCCGGTTCCCCACCGGATCCTCCGAGTAGAAACGCCGGTACCCCGGCAGATCCTCGTCCCAAGTGACGGACGCCCCAAGGGACTTCAGCCGAGCCGCGTACGCCTCGATGCCGGTCACGCGGAGCCCGGGGTGGGCTTTCCGCGCCGGGCGGAAGTCAGCCTCGATCCCCAGGTGCAGCTGGACCGCCCCCGCCCCGAACCAGCACCCACCCCGCGCCGCCAGCACCGGCGGCTTGGGGATCTCGGTCATCCCGAGGACGTCGACGTAATACCTCCGCAGCGCGTCCTCCGAGCCCGGCGGGGCCGCCAGCTGCACATGATCCACGGCCGTGAGCACCCCTCACGCCTCCTTGCGGGCCACCGCGAACAGGCGGCGGAACGGGAGGACCGTGCCGTAGTCCGCCGTCGGGTACGCCTCGCGGAGGAGGTCGCGGTACTCCGTCACGAAGGCGTCCCGCGCCTCCGGGTCGTCGGCCAGGGCGGTCAGGACCGGGCGCAGGCCGGTGCCCTTGACCCAGTCGAGGACGGGGTCGTCGCCGGGGAGGATGTGCTGGTACGTCGTCTGCCAGACGTCCGGCACGCAGCCCAGGCGGGCCAGGTGGTCCAGGTAGACACCGGGCGCGTGGACCGAGTCCTCGCGGCGCAGGACCTCGCCCAGCCGCCCCTTCCAGCGGGCGCTGCCCGCCAGTTCGCGCATCAGGGCGTGCAGGGGTGCGTCGATGTTGTCCGGCACCTGGAAGGCGAGGGTGCCGCCGGGGGCGATCGCGGAGACCCAGTCGCCGAACCGGTCCAGGTGACCCGGCACCCACTGGAGCGCCGCGTTCGACACGATGAGGTCGTACGTCTGGGTCGGCACCCACTCCGTCGCGTCCGCGTGGGCGAAGTCGAGCCGGCCGCCGCCGGAGGTGGGACCGGCGTAGGGCTCGGTCCTGGCGAGCATCTCGGGTGAGTTGTCGTAGCCGGTGATGTGCGCGGTGGGCCAGCGGTCGGCGAGGACGGTGGTCACGTTGCCGGGGCCGCAGCCGAGGTCGGCGATCCGGGGCGCGGCACCGGGGAGGTCGGTGACGCGGGCGAGGAGGTCGGCGAACGGGCGGGCGCGGTGGCCGGCGTGGCGCAGGTACTGAGCGGGGTCCCAAGTCGTCATGGCTTCTACTTTCCTCGACCACATGTCTTGATGTCAAGAGACTTGATATCAAGAGACTTCATGTCGACACAACCACTACACTGATCGTCATGGAGGACGAGGTCGATCGGCTTGTCGCAGCGTGGCGCCGGGAGCGCCCCGACCTCGACGTGGAGCCACTTGAGGTGCTCAGCCGGGTGAGCAGACTGGCCCGGCACCTGGACCGGGCCCGCCGGCTGGCGTTCGCCGAGCACAGCCTGGAGCCCTGGGAGTTCGACGTGCTGACGGCGCTCAGGCGCGCGGGCAGCCCCTACCAGCTCTCCCCCGGCCAGCTGCTGACCCAGACCCTCGTCACGTCCGGCACGATGACGAACCGCATCGACCGGCTCACGAAGAAGGGCCTGGTCGAGCGGCTTCCCGACCCCAGCGACCGCCGGGGCGTGCTGGTCCGCCTCACCGAGGAGGGCCAGGACCGCGCGGACCAGGCCCTGGCCGGCCTGCTGGCCCAGGAGCGCGCGATCCTCGCGGAACTCTCCCGCACCCAACGGGGCGAACTGGCAGGCCTGCTACGCCAGTTGACCGCCCCGTTCGACAACATCCCCGGCTAGGTCGACGACTCCGACACCCGCGCGCCGGGCCAGTGTCACCGCAGCGAGGGTGAAGGGACGCCCGGTTCACCGAGCACGTGCGGCACCCTCCCACACCCAACAGGCCAAACCGGCAGGCCTGCTACGCCAGTTGACCGCCCCGTTCGACAACATCCCCGGCTGGGCCGACCGGGCCCACGACCGCGCGTGCGACCGCCGCGAGGGTGAACCGGACGCCCATCCTGCCCAGCACGTGCGGAACCCTCCCGCACCCGACAGAGCGAACCGGCAGACCTGCTACGCCAGTTGACCGCCCCGTTCGACAACATCCCCGGCTAGTTCGACGGCTCCGACACCCGCGCGCCGGGCCAGTGTCACCGCAGCGAGGGTGAAGGGACGCCCGGTTCACCGAGCACGTGCGGCGCCCTCCCACCCCAACAGGCCAAACCGGCAGGCGTTCTACGCCAGTTGGCCGCCCCGTTCGACGACATCCCCGGTCAGGTCGACCGGACCCACGCCCGCGCGCCGGGCGAGTGCGACCGCCGCGAGGGTGGAGTGGACTCCCAGCTTGCCGAGCACGTTCTGCATATGCGTGCGGACGGTGTGCGGGGAGAGGAAGAGCCGCTCGGCGACCGCCTTGCGTCCCAGCCCGGCCACCATGCAGCGCAGCACCTCCCGCTCCCGCGGAGTCAGGGACTCGACCAGGCGCTCGCTCTCGGTGCGGTGCTTGCGCGCGGCCGTCAGCTCGCGCAGGACGCCGGTCAGCAGGGCGGGTGGCAGGTGCGTCTCGTCGCGAAGCACCCCTCGGATGACGGTTAAAAGCCTGGACAGCGAGCAGTCCTTGGCGACCCAGCCGGACGCCCCGGCCTGTAGGGCCAGCGCGGCCCGGCGCGGATCGTCCTTCTCCGCCAGCACGACCATCCGTACGCTCGGCTGGGCCGAACGGACCCCGGCGACCAGGGAGATCCCGTCCACCAGCCCGTCCTCGTTCCCCGCCTGTACGGGTACGGCGGGCCGGACGCCCGGCACGTTGCCGCCCAGATCGGCGTCCACGAGCAGGACGTCGAATCTGCGGCCCTCGGCGTTCGCGCGCTCCATGCAGCGCAGCGCGGCGGGACCACTGCCGGCCGCGGACACGTCGACATCGGGCTCGGCGGCCAGTGCCGCGGCGAGCGATTCGGCGAAGATGCGATGGTCGTCGACGACCAGGACTCGGATGCGAACCACGAAACCCCCTTCCCCAGGCTCCTGGTGGAGCAGGGGATACCTCATCGTCGGGAGACGAAGCGATGATTGCGGGTACGACGCCCGGGAGGGCCTGCGCCGCACGGCCGCCGCCGTGCAGACACTGCTACCCCCACATCGGGCGTCGTACCCGACTTGTCTCGCCCCCTGAACAGCACCGGCCCCCACCGGTGCTGCTCACAGCGTACGGCCGGGGCGCAGCAGCGGAACCCAATTTGCAGAACTGACTGTCCGGCGCGTTTATGGTGAGCCGCATGTTTCGTATTGAGACGGAAGTCGACAAGGAGCGACGCGATCTGCTCCGCGCCCGGCTGCTCGAAACCAACACGGCCGCCTCCCCGGTGCTGCGCGCCCTGCGCGGAACCCCTCGCGAACGTGAAGTTCCGCTCCAGGTGTGGGCGTTGGACGGCGCGGGCGAACTGGCGGGCGGACTGGTCGGCCACACCTGGGCGGACTGGCTGCACGTGACGTACCTGTGGGTGGACGGCCGCCACCGCGGCACCGGCCTCGGCTCCCGCCTCCTCGCCGAGGCGGAACGCATCGCCCGCGACGAGCGCGGCTGCGGGGCGGCCCGCCTGGAGACGTGGAACTTCCAGGCGCCGGAGTTCTACAAGAAGCAGGGGTACGAGGTGGTGTGCGTGATCCCGGACTACCCGCCGGGGCTCACGGAGTACACCCTGACGAAGAGGCTGGGCCGGACGAACCCCGGGTGAACACATCCGGGGCGAACGAGACGCTCAGCCCAGTCTCATACTCCCCTCCTACCGTGCCCGCCATGAGCATGCTGCGGAAGCTGAACTCCAAGCTCGCCGAGACGACCGGCTACCAGATACGCCGGGTACCCCCGCCGCCCGGTGCGACGACCGCGGGCTCCCTCGGGGTGATCCCCACGCCGCGCGGTTCCCGTCCCGCGCGCCCCGACCCCGTGGTGCCGCAGGCGCCGACGGTGGATCCGGCGGTCGACCGGTTGCTGGAGCGACCGGTGTTCATCCTGACCTCGGTGCGTTCCGGATCGACGCTGCTGCGCATGATGCTGGGAGCGCACTCCCGGCTGCACGCCGCGCACGAACTCCATCTCACCGGTATCGAGGTCTACTTCAAGCCGGGCACCCCCACGGAACGTTCCCTGCGCACCCTGGGCCTGGGCCACGAACAGCTGGAGGGCCTGCTCTGGGACCGTGCCCTGCACCGTGAACTGGTCAGGTCCGGAAAGCAGTTCATCGTGGAGAAGACCCCCGGCAACGCCTTCCAGTGGCAGCGCATCGCCGAGACCTGGCCCGACGCCCGCTTCGTCTTCCTGCGCAGACACCCGGGCGCGGTGGCCCGCTCCTGGCACGAGGCGGTACCGGACCGCACCCGCGAGGAAGCGGCCGAACGCGTCCTGAAATACATGGAGTCCATGCGGGAGGCCCAGGCCGAACTCGGCGGCCACACCCTGCGCTACGAGGACCTCACCACCGACCCGGTCGCCGAACTCCGCTCCCTCTGCGCCTACTTGGACCTCCCCTACGAACCCGGCATGACGAACTACGGCAGCAGCCTGAAGAACGCCGTCCTGGGCGCCGGCTTCGGCGACTGGACCGACAAGATCCGCACCGGCCAGGTCCAACCGGACCGCCCGGCACCGGCGTTGGAGGAGATCCCGGAGGTGCTGCGGCCGATGTGCCGGGCGTGGGGGTATCTCTGAGCCGGTGATCGGAGCAGGTGATCCAGGCCGGTGAAGTGGCTGGTTGTGGACGCGCGTTGACGTGGGTTGACGTGGGTCCTCTAAAGTCCCTGGCCGTGACAATCACTTCGACGCAGGGCACCGGAAGATCCTCACTGTGGCGTGAGCGGCCGTTCGTGCTGCTCGCCTCCGCCCGCACCGTCTCCGTGCTCGGCAACGGATTCGCCCGGGTGGCCCTCGCCTTCGCGGTGCTGGCGCTGCCCGGCGCCGGACCGGGCCGGCTCTCGCTGGTCCTGGCCTGCCAGGCGTTGCCGCAACTGGCGTTCATCCTGGTGGGCGGGGTCATCGCGGACCGGATGTCACGCGCCCGCCTGATGGCGCTGGCGGATGTGCTGGGGGCCGGGGCCTACACCGCTCTGGCCGCGATGGTGCTGACCCGGCACGCCCCGCTCCCGGCGATGTGTCTGCTGGCGGTGGCGGCGGGCACGGCGACCGCGCTGTTCGCCCCGGCGATGGACGGCATCATGCCGCTGGTGGTCCCCACGGACCGGTTGCAGCAGGCGAACGCCCTTCTGCGGGTGGCCACCAACAGCGCGCTGCTCCTGGGCCTGTCGCTCTCGGGCGTGACGGTGGCGCTGGTCGGCCCCGGCTGGGCCCTGGCCCTGAACGCCGCGTCCTTCGCACTCAGCGCGGCCCTCACCGCCCGCCTCCCGGTCCCGGCACGCCCGCCGAAGAAGTCCTCCGGATGGGCCGATCTCCGGGAGGGCTGGCGGGAGTTCGCGTCCCGGCAGTGGCTGTGGGTCGTGGTGGCGCAGTGGTCGATCGTGGTGGCGGCGCTCAACGCGAACGTAGGAGTCCTCGGCCCCCTGACCGCCGACCGCTACCTCGGCGGAGCCCGCGCCTGGTCGCTGATCGTCGCCGCGCAGGCCCTGGGCACGATCGCCGGCGCGGGCCTGGCCGCCCGCGTCCGCGTCCACCGCCCGATCCTGGTGGCGGTCCTGGCCACGTTCCCGACGGCACTACCGGTAGCCCTCCTCGCCGTACGGGCCCCCGTCTGGCTGATCGCCGCCGCGATGTTCACGGCCGGCGTCTCCAGCGACATCTTCGGCGTCCTGTGGGCCACCACCATCCACCGAGAGATCCCCGAGGAATCCCTCTCCCGAGTCAGCTCCTACGACGGCTTCGGCTCCCTGGCCTTCGCCCCGCTGGGACTGCTCATCGCGGGACCGGTGTCGTCGGCCGTGGGCCTGGGTCACACGCTCGCGGGGTGCGCGGGGCTGGTGATTCTCGCGACGGGGGCGGCGCTGCTGGCTCCGGGGGTACGGAGGCTCACAGCGCCTTGAGCGCGTCCGAACCGATGCCGACGTCGATGTCGTACGGCATGCGGAGGTCGAGCTTGTCGTGGTGGCCGCCGGTCAGGGTGTACGTCCTGTTCACCGGGTCGATCTCGTGGACCCTCACCCCCGGGTGCCGGTCGGACGGCCCGGCCAACAAGTGCCGGCCCCGTCCGCCGCACACCCGGACGTCACACGACCCCGATCACCCGCGGGCCGCACCCAGGCTCACTCCACCCGCCGCGCCCCCGCCGAAGGCACCGCAGGGAACACGCGCGGGGCGGTGTAACCCGCCGCCGCGAACGCCTCCTCCACCGCCTTGGTCACCGTCTCCGCGTCCGAGGCCTCCACCAGCACGACCGCCGAGCCGCCGAAACCGCCGCCCGTCATCCGCGCGCCCAGCGCACCCGCGCCGACCGCCGTGTCGACCACGAGGTCCAACTCCGGGCAGGAGATGCGGAGATCGTCGCGGAGGGAGGCGTGGCCCTCGGTGAGGACCGGGCCGATCGCGCGTACGTCCCCCGCGTCGAGCAGGGTGATGACCTGGTCGACCCTGTGGTCGTCCGACACCACGTGGCGGACATAGCGCCGCACTCGCTCGTCGGAGAGGCGGGCCAGCGACGACTCCAGGTCCTCGTACGCCACGTCCCGCAGGAACGGGACGCCCAACTGCCGGGCGCCCTCCTCGCAGCCCTCCCGGCGTTCCGCGTACGCGCCGTCGCCCAGCGCGTGCTTCACGCGGGAGTCGACGACCAGCAACGAGAGACCCTCCGACGCCAGGTCGAACGGGATCTGGCGGATCGACAGGTCGCGGCAGTCGAGGTGGAGCGCGTGGCCCTCCTCGCAGCAGGCCGAGGCCGTCTGGTCCATGATGCCGCAGGGGACGCCGACGAAGTCGTTCTCCGCGCGCTGCGAGAAACGCGCCAACTCCGGGGCGGACAGGCCCAGTTCGAAGAGGTCGTTCAGGGCCAGGGCCGTGACCACCTCAAGCGCCGCCGACGACGACAGGCCCGCGCCCGTCGGGACCGTGGACGACAGGTGGATGTCCGCGCCGGTCACCTCGTGGCCCGCCTCGCGGAGGACCCAGACCACACCTGCCGGGTACGCCGCCCAGCTCGTGTTCGTGCGCGGGGCCAGCTCGTCCACGTGCAGCTCCACGACCGGGCCCTCGATGTCCGCCGAGTGGAGGCGCAGGACGCCGTCCGTGCGGCGGGACACCGCCGCCACCGCCGTGTGCGGCAGGGCGAGCGGCATCACGAAGCCCTCGTTGAAGTCGGTGTACTCGCCGATCAGGTTGACCCGGCCCGGCGCGGCCCAGACGCCCTCGGGAGCGGTCCCGTACAGCTCCTCGAAGCCCTCACGTACACCCACGTGCGATCCCCTAGCCCTTCGATCAGTTCGATACGTTCTGTGCGAACGCCCACGCGTCCGCGACGATGCCCGCGAGATCCGCGCGGGACGGGTTCCAGCCGAGGCGCTCCTTGGCCCGGGCCGCCGACGCCACCAGGGTCGCCGGGTCGCCGCCGCGGCGCGGGGCCACGACCTCGGGGATCGGGTGCCCGGTGACCTGACGGACCGTCTCGATGACCTGGCGGACGGAGAAGCCCTCGCCGTTGCCGAGGTTGCAGATCAGGTGCTCACCCGGGGTGGCCGCCTTCAATGCCAGCAGGTGCGCGTCCGCCAGGTCCGCCACGTGGATGTAGTCACGGACACACGTGCCGTCCGGCGTCGGGTAGTCGTCCCCGAAGACGGAGATGGCGTCCCGCTTGCCCTGCGCGACCTGGAGGACGAGCGGGATCAGGTGCGACTCGGGGGCGTGCCGCTCACCGCAACTGCCGTACGCACCGGCCACGTTGAAGTAGCGGAGGGACACGGCTCCCAGCCCGTGGGCGGCGGCCTCGCTCGTGATCATGAAGTCGACCGACAGCTTCGACGCACCGTAGGGGTTCGTCGGGGAGGTGCGGGTGGTCTCGACGATCGGGACCTCGTCCGGCTCGCCGTACGTGGCGGCCGTGGAGGAGAAGACGAGCTTGCGGACGCCGGCCTCGCGCATGGCGGCGAGGAGGGCCATCGAGCCGCCGACGTTGTTCTCCCAGTACTTCTCCGGCTTGACGACGGACTCGCCGACCTGGGAGAACGCGGCGAAGTGGAGGACGGCTTCGTAGGAGGAGTCGAGCCACTTGGCGGCGTCACGGATGTCGCCCTCCACGAACGTGGCACCCGCCGGGACGCCCTCGCGGAAACCCGTCGAGAGGTTGTCCAGGACGGTGACCTCGTGGCCCGCCTCCAGCAGGTGCTGGGCGACCACGCTGCCGACGTATCCCGCGCCGCCCGTGACCAGGTACTTACCGCTCATCAACTCGCTACCTCTCGCAGTCGCTCGGCCGCGCGCTCCGGCGGCACGTCGTTGATGAACACGCTCATGCCGGACTCGGAACCCGCGAGGAACTTCAGCTTGCCGGACGTACGGCGAATGGTGAAAAGCTCAAGGTGGAGAGCGAAGTCGTCCCTGCTCACCCCGTCGAACTCCTCCAGCGTGCCGAACGGCGCCTGGTGCCAGGCGGAGATGTACGGCGTCGGAGGCTCGCCCTCACCGAAGATCCGGTCGAAGCGCCTCAAGAGTTCCAGATAGACCTTGGGGAACTCTGTGCGGGCCGCCTCGTCCAGCCCGAGCAGATCGGGCACCCGGCGCTTGGGATACAGGTGGACCTCGTAGGGCCAGTGCGCCGCGTACGGCACGAAGGCCGCCCAGTGTTCACCCTCAAGGACGACCCGCTCACCGGCGAGTTCGCGCTCCAGGACCGAGTCGAAGAGGTTCTCCCCGCCGGTCGCCTCCTTGTGGGCCGCGAGTGAACGCAACATCAGGGCGGTGCGCGGGGTGGTGAAGGGGTAGGCGTAGATCTGGCCGTGGGGATGACCGAGCGTCACGCCGATCTCTTCGCCGCGGTTCTCGAAACAGAACACCTGCTCGACGGAGGGAAGATGCGACAGCTCCGACGTCCGGTCGGTCCACGCGTCGAGGACAAGGGCCGCCTGCTCCTCGGTCAGCGAGGCGAAGGACGCGTCGTGGTCGGAGGTGAAGCAGACCACCTCACAGCGCCCGGAGTCCCCGGCCAGCGAGGGGAAACGGTTCTCGAAGACCGCAACGTCGTACGACGAGTCCGGGATCTCGCTGAGCCGGTCGCCGGTGGTCGGGCAGAGCGGGCACTGGTCGACCGGCGGGTGGTAGATGCGGCCCTGGCGGTGCGAGGCGATCGCCACCGAGTCGCCGAGCAGCACGTCCCGCCGTACCTCCGAAGTGGTGACCGTGCGCTCCAGCGGGCGTCGGTCCACCGCGTCGCGCACGGTGTCGTCCCGCAGGTCGTAGTAGATGAGCTCACGACCGTCGGCCAACCGGGTCGAGGTCTTCTTCACGCCGGGCTCTCCATCCGTACGTACATCCACGCCGCATCCGGGCTTCACACAGAACTAAACACATCAAACCACCGATCCCCCCAGTCGTCACCATCAAAATCAAACAAAGAACACCAACCAAAGACATCAACCAGACATCAACCAAGGTGAGCGCTTGATGCAGACTCTGCAGACCCCCACCTCTCTCGCCGCCGAGCTCCGGCTCCCCACCAACGGGCTCGACTACACGATCCTGGCGATCTACTTCGTGGTCGTCCTGGGCATCGGTCTGGCCGCCCGCAGATCGGTGAAGACGAGCCTCGACTTCTTCCTCTCCGGGCGTTCGCTGCCCGCGTGGATCACCGGTCTCGCCTTCATCTCGGCCAACCTGGCCGCCACCGAGATCCTCGGCATGGCCGCCAACAGCGCGCAGTACGGCGCCTACACCGTCCACTGGTACTGGATCGGCGCCATCCCCGCCATGGTCTTCCTCGGCCTGGTGATGATGCCCTTCTACTACGGCTCGAAGGTCCGCTCGGTCCCCGAGTTCCTGCTGCTGCGCTTCGACAAGGCCGCACACCTGCTGAGTTCGATCCTGTTCGCCTTCGCCGCGATCCTGATCGCGGGCGTGAACCTGTACGCCCTCGCGATCGTCGTCGAGGCGCTGCTGGGCTGGCCGCAGTGGGTGGCGATCGTGGTCGCCGGTGCGTTCGTGCTCGCGTACATCACCCTCGGCGGGCTGTCGTCGGCGATCTACAACGAAGTGCTCCAGTTCTTCGTGATCCTGGCCGCCCTCATCCCGATCTCCTACCTCGGCCTGAAGAAGGTCGGCGGCTGGGACGGGCTGACCCACAAGCTGGACGCGGCCCACGGCCACAACTTCACCACCGCGTGGGGCGGCACCGGCATCGGCAGCGTCAACCCGCTCGGGGCGAACTGGCTGACCATCGTCCTCGGCCTCGGCTTCGTCCTCTCCTTCGGCTACTGGACGACCAACTTCGCCGAGGTCCAGCGCGCCCTCTCCGCGAAGAACCTGTCCGCGGCCCAGCGCACCCCGCTCATCGCCGCGTACCCGAAGGTCTTCATCGTGTTCCTGGTGATGATCCCGGGCCTGGTCGCCGCGGCGCTCGTCCCGAAGATCGGCACCAGCGGCTCGGACCTCCAGTACAACGACGCGATCCCGTACCTGATGCAGGAGTTGCTGCCCAACGGCGTCCTCGGCATCGCGGTGACGGGTCTGCTGGCGGCGTTCATGGCGGGTATGGCGGCCAACGTGTCGTCCTTCAACACGGTGTTCACGAACGACATCTGGGCGAAGTACGTCGTCACGGACCGCGAGGACGCGTACTACGTGCGCTTCGGCCGCCTGATCACGGTGATCGGCGTAGCGGCGTCAGTAGGCACGGCGTTCCTGGCGTCCTCCTTCTCCAACATCATGAGCTACCTCCAAACGCTCTTCTCCTTCTTCAACGTCCCGATGTTCGTCGTCTTCATCGTCGGCATGTTCTGGAAGAAGGCCACGCCGAAGTCCGGCTTCTGGGGCCTGCTCGCGGGCACGGTCACCGCGATGGTGAACTACTTCTGGATCTACAAGCAGGGGATCATCTCCATCCCCTCCGACCAGGGCGCGAACTTCGTCTCCGCGATCGCCGGGTTCGTCGCCGGTGCGGTGGTCATGTTCGCGGTGTCCCTGTTCACCCAGCCGAAGTCGGCCGAACAGCTCCAAGGCCTCGTCTACGGCACGACGTCACCCGGCATGACCGAGGCGCCGGCCGCGGGCGACGACGCGTGGTACCGCCGGCCCGCACTCCTCGGCTGGGGCGCGGTGATCCTGGCCGCCCTCTGCTACATCCCGTTCTCGTTCTAGTCGCGGGAGGATTGAGAAACCATGTCTGAGAACTCAGGACACTCCGAACACTCAGGGCACTCCGAGCACGACGTCCAGCGCGAGGTCAGCGAGCTGGAGGGCAAGTCGACGACCGCGTCCCGGCTGTTCGATCTGCGGCTGATCATCGGGGGGTTGTTCGTCGTCTACGGCGTCATCGTCACGATCGCCGGGATCAGCCCGTCCCAGGCCACGCTGGACAAGGCCGAGGGCGTCAACATCAATCTGTGGACCGGGATCGCGATGTTGCTGCTCGGGATCTTCTTCCTGGGGTGGCTGAAGCTGCGACCCGTACCCCCGGTGGAAGTTGAGGTCCCGGAGAAGGAAGAGGGGGCTTAGGTCGGTTGCCGGGCGCGGGTGCGCTGTGGCTGATCGCGCAGTTCCCCGCGCCCCTGGGGTGTCGGTGCTCGCGGTGTTGGTCAGTTGACCTGCGCCCGTCGCGCCCGCGCGGCGGAGGGTTTTTCCTGCGGCCAGAAACTGACCGCGCGAGCCCGCACGGCTTGGCCCCGGCTGGCCGCCGTGCACGTCCGCCACTGCGGCCAGTTCGCCCACGTGGACGGCGAACTGGCCGCTGGCGAAAGCATCAAGCTCATGCGCCTGCACTACGGCGGCTCCGTTACCACCTGGGGCTTCGCCCTCTGCCTCGCCACCCCGGGCGGCTGACCAACGCCACACAGCACCCGGCTCCGGAGTCAACCCTCGAAGGACCTCGAAGGACTTCCGAAGCCGACCGGTTAATTTTCCAGGCGGACAGGCATCAGCATCGAAAAGGTGCCCTCGCCGTCGGTCCGGCGGATCGCCAGGGGCGCCGTAGGGGCGCCGAACTCCAGAATCAGTTGGTCCCGGGCTCCGGCGGCGAGGGCATGCAGCAGGAACTCGCGATTGACGGCGATGTCGCCCTGGCCGTCGTCACCGTCGTCACAGACGCAGACCGTGCCGTCGCCCGCCACCCTGAGCACGCTGAGGTCACAGGACACGCCGTCCTGCTCGCGCACCTCGCTGACGCGGACGGAGCCGGTTTCCACCGCCGCCCGGAAAGCCGGGACGTCGACGAGGGCACGGCGCCCTGCCGGCAGGCGGACGAGGCGACGGTAATCAGGAAAGTCGTGGTCGAGACACTGACCGGCCGCCTGACGGTCCCCTGCTTCCAGGGCCACGCGGTCACCGTCCACAGTGAGCTGGACGGATGCGTCGTCACTCAGCAGCGCTCGCATCGCGTCGGCGAGCGGGGACGGCACGATGACCTGCACACGGGGGCCGCCATGTCCGGTGGTACCGGCTTGTGCGACTGCCATCCGGTACCGGTCGGTAGCCACGACATGGAGCGTCTCACCCTCGATGTCGAACAGGACACCGCCGAGCATCGGCAGCTCCGGGTCGGTACTGGCGGCGAAGCGGACCGCGTCCAACGCCGCGGCCAACTCAGGCGCGGAGACAGCCAACCGGACGGTGGCGGTGCGGAGCGAAGCCATGGGATTCTCCCTGCGTTCGAGTAGCGCTCGGACCGTGGAGAACTCCATGCGGGCATCGGACAGCCCCAGTTCAAGACGACACAGATGCGCCTGAAGCAGCTTCCGCACCAGGTCGGTGTTCTCACTGGACCAGCCGGCCAGCACCAGCCGAATGTCCGCCAAGGGCATACCAGCCCGGCGCAGCCGGGCCAGCAACCGGGCCTCTTCAAGCTGCTCGGGGCCGTACCAGCGGTAGCCGCTCACCGGATCCACCCAGGCCGGGACCAGCACGCCGGCACCGTCGTAGAACCGCAGGGCGCTCACGCTCAGTCCACTGTCCCGAGCCATCTCACCGATACTGCGCATCTCGCTCTCCACACCCGGAACTCTGAGCCCTCCACCAAGTCGAGGGTCAACCCCGAAGGACTTCCGGAGCCGACCACTCAGTTGGTCAGGGACGAACCGGTCGCTACGCCACCCCCAGTTCGCACCACACGTACTTGCCGCGGTGTCCGTTCCTCGACAGCGGCTGCCAGCCCCAGAGGTCGGCGCAGGCCCGCACCAACGCGAGGCCTCTCCCCGCCTCGGCGTCCAACAGGTTCGCCAACTGGCCTGGGGGCTGGGGAGGTTCGGGGTCCGCGTCCCACGCCCCGACGCGCAGCACCCCCGCCGACCAGCTCACGCGGAGCATCACCGGCCCCTCGGTGTGCAGTAGGGCGTTGGCCACCAGCTCTGTCGCGAGGAGTTCGGCGGTGTCCACGACCCGGATGAGGCCGTGCGCGGTGAGGACCAGGCGCAGGGTGCGGCGACAGACGGTGACGGCACGGCGATCGTGCGGGACGGAGAGGGAGTACTCCCAGGGGTCGGACTCGGTTTCGGGCATGCGTGAACTCCGTTGGTGGTGTGGGGAGTTGATGCGGTTCACCGGCGGTGGCCTGTCACGCCGTCATGGCAGGACGGGGTGGTGCGCTTCCGGGAGTTCGGGGTTCCGCAGAGTGTGCGTCGCGTCACCGACGGTACGGGTAAAATTTGGAACAGTGCAAGTCGTTGTCGTAATCTGCCCCGAACGAGTCACCACCCCACGGCAGTTGGGGCGAGAGAGGAAGCCATGCCACGCAGACGGCAAGTCACCGCGCGCCAGGAACGCCTGGGCATTGAACTGCGGAAGCTGCGTGAGACAGCAGGACTCAAAGCACGGGAAGCCGCCACGCTGGTCGGGTCCGACTCCGCCCAGATGAGTCAGATGGAGTCCGGAACCGCAGGAGTGAGCGAGGAACGCGTACGCAGCCTCGCCGCGCACTACGCCTGCACGGACGCCGAGTTGACCCAGGCGCTGGTGGCGATGGCGACGGATCGGACCCGTGGCTGGTGGGAGGAGTACCGAGGTTTGCTACCCATGTCGTTCCTGGATCTCGCCGAGTTGGAGTACCACTCCACCTACCGACTCGACGTGGAGTTCCTGCACATCCCCGGGCTTTTCCAGACCGAGGACTACGCCCGCACCGTCTTCTCGTACCGAGTCCCCGAACTCCCGGCCGACGGCCTGGAATTGCGCGTGCGCCATCGTATGGAGCGCAAGGCAATCATCGAGGGCACCACTCCAGCCCCCTACGAGGCGGTGATCCACGAGGCGGCGCTCCGCATCAAGGTCGGCGGTCGAACCTGCTCACGAGCCCAGCTCACCCGCGTTCTCGAATTCTCCGAAGCGGAACACATCACCGTGCGCGTCATCCCCTTCGCCCTGGACGACTTCGCCGGCGCCACCAACGCCATGATGTACGCGGGAGGCGCCGTACCGAAGCTCGATACCGCGGTACGCGACTCACCCCACGGCGCGGCCTTCATCGACTCCGAAGCCCAACTCGGCGCCTTTCGAACGCTCTTCCGTAAAGTGGAGGCGGTGTCACTCGACCCGGAACAGTCGCGTGACCTCATCCACAGGCTGGCGAAGGAACTGTGAGGCGCACCGTGACCATCCCCGACAACTGGCAGAAGTCGTCCTTCTCCGGCAGCGGCGACGGAAACAACTGCATCGAACTCGCCAGCACCTGGCAGAAGTCGTCCTTCTCGGGAAGCGGCGATGGCAACGCCTGCCTCGAACTCGCCACCACCCCCAGCGCCTTCCACCTCCGCGAAAGCGACACCCCCACCACGCACCTCACCACCACCCCCACGGCCCTCGCCGCCCTCCTCGACGGCATACGCTCCGGCACCCCGGTCGCCGGCCGCCCCCACCGCTGATCCGGCACCAGAACTCGCCTACGCGTCCGGCCCCGCCGAATGGTTCACCGGCCCCGCCCTGTCGAGCAGCCCCGTCCGCGCCGCCAGGGCCGCCGCCTCCAGCCGCGACCCCACGCCCAGCTTCATCAGCACCCTCTGCACATGCGTGCGGGCCGTCGACGGAGCGATGCCCATCCCCGCCGCGATCAGGCGGGTGTCCTCGCCGTCCGCCACCCTGACCAGGACTTCCACCTCCCTCGGCGTCAGCATCTGCAACAACCGCTGGCCCTCGTCGTCCGGTTGGGCCGCCGGGTTGAGCAGCTCGCTGAAGGCACCCTGCAACAACTGCGGTGCTACGGCCGCCTCGCCCGCCCTCGCCTTCATGATCGCGCGCTCCACGCCCTCGATGCGCTCGTCGTGACGGACGTAGCCGGACGCGCCCGCGGCGAAGGCCGCGGCTATGCCTCGCGGGCTCGGGACCGGGCCCAGGACCAGGACCGCCACCTGAGGGCGTTCGCGTTTGATTTTGACCACCGGGTCGAAGATGCCCGGTTCCGCCGGTGTCGCCGTGCCGATCAGGCATACCTCGGGGGCGCGGGTGATCACCAGCTCGGCCGCGCCCGCCGCGGGTGCGGCGGCTGCCAGCACCCGGTGTCCTCGCAGCTTCAGTGCCGAGGCCAGTGCCTCGGCGAGCAATCGGTGGTCGTCGACCACCATCAGCCGCACTCCCATCGAGCAACCCCCCAGTCCCCCCAATGGATGCCCACTATGGATGCCCACCGGTCCCCAAGAACAGAGGGCCCCCAGCACCCCCGCTCTTCATGCCCCCGGAAGTTACACGCTTGTTCGACGTTGCGCTGCCCCTACTGGAGAGAAGTGCCCCAGATCGACGGACTTTTTCGCATTCCTGGCATTCGGGAGTGATGGGGGTGGTGGGGGTAATGGGGGTAATGGGGAGAGCGGGTCAGCTGCTCGTACCGAAGGCGATCGCCAAGTCCTTGTCGCCCGTTGACGATGTCGACGCCTTGTCCGCGTAGACCGCCGACATGTAGAGGTGGCCCTCCCCGTAGAGGATCTCCGCGTAGTCCGGGAGGAAGGTCGTCTCCGTGCTCCGTACCGTCTCCGTGCTCGGGTTCTCCAGCAGCTTGGTCTCCTTGAAGGAGGAGCCGTCGATGCTGACGATCTGGCCGCCCTTGTCGTACGGCGGGGACTTGTAGGCGATGACGTTGGTGCCGTCCATGCGCAGCGGGGTGATGGTGTAACCGTCGCCCGCGTCGGCGCGCTGGCCGGTCTGCTTGCCCGTGGCGAGGTCGAAGGCGACGATCTCGTTGGTCTGGCTGTAGGAGTCGCCGGAACCGTCGTGTTCCTCGGTGGGCACGTACAACCGGTCGTTCCCCACGGCCAGTTCGGTGCAGTACTCGACGCGCGTGATGCCGTCGCAGCGGGCCGCGTACTGCTTGCCCGGCGCCGAGATGTGCGAGCGCAGCGCGCCCGTCTTGTTGTCGATGGAGAAGAAGTCCGAGATGCCGCTGCCGTCGCCCGCGCTGTCGCCGACGTCGGCCGCGACGACCAGCGGGTCGGTCGACACGATGCTCGCGTACTCGATGCCCTGGGCCATCTTGTAGTCCGAGATCACCTTCCCGGAGACCGGGTCGATGGTCTGGATGTGGAGCACGGGCGAGTCGTACGTGCCGCACCGGCGCACGGCGACCAGCTTGGTGCCGCCGCCGTAGCCGGCGTCGTAGCAGTCGGCGGTCTTCGGGCTCCACAGGACCTTGCCGGTGGAGATGTCGAAGGCGGCGCCGCCGTCGGTGCTGCCCACGGCGACGGTGTTCGCGCTGACGGTGACGTTCCCGAAACTGATCGGCTGGTCACCGGAGTTGGCGGTCTTCGTCCACAGCTTGGTGCCCGCGTTCAGGTCGATCGCGGCGATCTGGCTGCAGCCGTGCGAGGGCTTGTCCTTGGTCGGCATGGCGGGCTCGTAGAGGATGGCCGTCCTGCCGTCCGTGGTGGTGTGCTTCGTGGCCTGGCAGACCGGGCCCGGGAGTTTGATCGTCCACTGCTTCGCGCCCGTGTCGCGGTTGTAGCCGACCACCTCGGCGCTGCCGGTCTTGGCGTACACCTTGTCGGTGAGCCAGGAGCCGGAGGTCACCATGGTGTCGCTGACCTTGGGCATCGGGACCTCGAAGAGGACCTTGGAGGCCGGGTCGGCCGGGACCTTCTCCTTGCCGCCCGACGTCGTGCCGCCGGTGCCGCCCTTGCCGTTCGTGCCGCCCGTGGAGCCGCCGGCGGTCGCGGTCTTCTTCGTGTCGTCGTCCTTGTTGCCGGACGAGGACGCGTACCAGATCCCGCCGCCGACGATCAGCGCGATCGCCACGACCGCGGCGGTGATGATCACCGCGGGCGCCCCGAACTTCCGCCCGCCGCCGCCCGGTTGGCCCGGCTGCGGGTGCAGCGGCATGGTCGGCTGCCCCGGGTAGCCGTAACCCGGCTGCTGGCCATAGGGGTTGGGCTGTTGACCGTACGGCTGCTGCGGGTGCTGCTGCGGCTGGGCGTACGGGTTGGGCTGCTGGCCCGGGTAGCCGTAGCCGGGCGGCGGGGCCTGCGGGGGTCCCTGAGGCGGCTGGGGGGCTTGGGGCTGCTGGGGTGCCTGGGGGTAGCCGTAGACCGGCTGTTGGGGCCCAGGCGGCTGCGGGTGGCCGTAGCCCGGCGGGGTCTGGGGCGGCTGCTGCGGGGGCTGGTCCTGGGGTGGGCCGAAGCCGCCCTGCGGGGGCTGGTTCGGGGGCTGGTTCGGCGGGGGCGGTGGGGGCTGGGTCATGACGAGTACCTCGGGGTGGACGGCGGGGCGGGGAGAAGTCGGGGTCTCACTTGCCGTACGCGAGCATCAACTTCTCCTTCGTGTCGTCATTGCCGTTCAGCCGGGTCGACGAGATGTAGAAGCGCCCGTCGACGTAGTCGATGTCCCGGGAGAAGAAGCTGGACTCGATCTGCGCGGTGCCGGCGGGCATCTGGAGCAGCTTCGTCGTCTTGTGGGAGGAGCCGGTCGTGGGGACGGACACGATCTGGCCGCCCGCGTCGTAGGAGGCGTCGACGTAGGCGAGGAGTTTGCCGCCCTCGGCCTTGACCGGGACCATCGACTCGTCCGCGGGTGACTTGACGCGCCACTTCTCCTTGCCGGTGGCCAGGTCGATCGCGACGATCTGGTTGGCGCCGGTCGTCGCGTCCGTCGGGAGGTACAGGGTGCTCGCGTCGACGGCGACGCCCTGGCAGCCCTGGAGGTCGCTGTCGATGAACGACGAACCGCAGGTGGGCGCGAACGCGGCCTTGGAGTCGACCTGCGAGCGGACCGAACCGTCGTTCTTCAGCGTCGAGATGTTCCAGTGCTTGTGGTCGGAGTCGGTCATGTAGAGGACGACCGGGTCCAGGGAGTAGACGTGGTCCACCGTCCAGCCCTTGGGGATCGACTTGGTCCACCTGGCCTTGCCGGTGGCCGGGTCCAGCTCCTGCACCTCGTCGTGCTCGGTGGAGGAGCCCGCCCCGCAGGACGAGACCGAGATCAGCTTCGCGCCGCCCGCGAACCCGCCGGGGAAGCAGGCCGCGCCGTACTTCTTCTTCTCGAACAGCTTCTTGCCGGTGTCGACGTCGTACGCGATCCCGGACTGCGAGCGGCCCACCATCAGCGTCTTGCCGGTGACGGACAGCCCGATGCTGAGCACGCTGTCGAAGAGGTCGCCGTCCGGGACGACCGCCGTCCAGCCCTTCGCCCCGGTGTTCAGGTCGAGTTGCTGGAGCTGGTTGCACTTGGCGTTGTCGCTGACACCGCTCTCGTACGCCACGACGATCTTGCCGTCGTCCGACTTCACCGGGGTGACCGCGCAGATCTTCTGCGGGAAGGTGACCGTGGGCCAGGTCGGTTTGCCGGTGCCGACGTTGTAGGCGACGAGTTCCTTGTACGCCGCCTTCACCGCCGTCCTGCCGGTGATCCACATGCCGGGGGCGTCGGCGCCGGAACCGGGCGCGTCCGGCGCCTCCTTGTACCAGAGCACCTTCGCCTCGCCGGACTTGCGGCCCTCGTTGAGGTTCTCGGGGTCGGAACGGCCGTCGCCGCTGCCGTCGCCGGGGTTGGCGGGGTCGTCGGTGGCGCTGCCGCCGGAGGGCGAGGGGCTGTCACTCTTCTCGGCCACCGGCTTCTTGTCGTCACCGCCGCTGGTGACCGCCCACACCGTGCCGCCCACGACCAACAGCCCCGCCACCGCTGCCGCGATCACCAGCGCGGGCCGCCCCTTGAAGGGGTTGCGGGAGCCGCCGCCGGGGGGCGGCGGGGTGAACTGGGGCGCGGGGGGCGGGTATCCGTACCCGCCGTAGGGAGGCTGCTGACCGTACGGCCCGGGCTGCTGCGGCTGGCCGTAGGGGCCGGGTTGCTGCGGCGGCTGTTGCGGGTAGCCGTAGGGGCCGGGCTGTTGTGGTTGCTGCTGTTGCGGGTAGCCGTAGCCGGGCTGCGGCGGAACCGGGGCCCCGAAGCCGCCTGACGGTGGCTGTGGCGGTTGGTTCGGCGGCGCTCCGTAACCACCGGACGGCGGCTGTTCGGGCGGCTGAGTCATCAGCGGCTCCCCCTCGTTCACTGATTTTTAGCCACGCCCTGAGGCTCGCGAGGGACCCAGAGTCGTATTCAGACAGTGCTCAGACAGTTCTCAGACGGCTCTTTCTATCACTGAGCTGTCCATGAAGAACGGGCCGGTTCACCCCTGTTCCCAAGGGAGGACCGGCCCGTGACGTCGTCGTTATGCGCCTTCACGCACCCTTCACGCGTCCTCGGCGAGTTCCAGCCACCGCATCTCCAGCTCGTCCCGCTCGCCGCTCAAGTCCCGGAGTTTCGCGTCCAGTTCGGCCACCTTCGCGAAGTCCGTGGCGTTGTCCGCGATTTGCGTGTGCAGCTTGGCCTCCTTCTCGGAGACCTTGTCCAACTGCCGCTCGATCTTCTGGAGTTCCTTCTTCGCGGCCCGCTGGTCGGCGGCGCTCACGGCGGGTGCGGCCTTCTCCGCGACGGGGGCGGCAGCGGCGGCGACCTCCTCCATACGGTGGCGCCGCTCCAGGTACTCGTCGATGCCGCGCGGCAGCATCCGCAGGGTCGCGTCGCCGAGGAGGGCGTACACCTTGTCGGTGGTGCGCTCGACGAAGAACCGGTCGTGCGAGATCACGATCATCGACCCGGGCCAGCCGTCGAGGACGTCCTCCAGCTGGGTCAGGGTCTCGATGTCGAGGTCGTTCGTGGGCTCGTCGAGGAAGAGGACGTTGGGCTCGTCCATGAGGAGACGGAGGAGCTGCAACCTGCGCCGCTCACCACCGGACAGGTCCCCGACCGGCGTCCACTGCTTCTCCTTGTTGAAGCCGAACGTCTCGCACAGCTGCCCGGCGGTCATCTCCCGCCCCTTGCCGAGATCGACCCGCTCCCGCACCTGCTGCACGGCCTCCAACACCCGCAGCGTGGGCTTGAGTTCGGCCACCTCCTGCGAGAGGTAGGCGAGCTTCACCGTCTTTCCCACGACGACCTTGCCGGCCACGGGCTGCGTCTCGCCGTCGCTGCGGGCGGCGTCGGCCAGGGCGCGCAGCAGGGAGGTCTTTCCGGCGCCGTTGACGCCGACCAGGCCGATGCGGTCGCCGGGGCCGAGGTGCCAGGTGATGTGCTTGAGGAGGACCTTCGGGCCGGCCTGGACGGTCACGTCCTCCAGGTCGAAGACCGTACGGCCCAGCCGCGTCGACGCGAACTTCATCAGCTCGCTGGTGTCGCGCGGCGGCGGTACGTCCGCAATCAGTTCGTTGGCGGCCTCGACGCGGAAGCGCGGCTTGGACGTACGGGCGGGGGCGCCGCGGCGCAGCCAGGCCAGCTCCTTGCGGACCAGGTTCTGCCGCTTGGTCTCCTCGGTGGCGGCGATGCGCTCGCGCTCGGCGCGGGCGAAGACGTAGTCGGTGTAGCCGCCCTCGTACTCGTAGACGTCGCCCTTCTGCACGTCCCACATCTGCGTGCAGACCTGGTCCAGGAACCAGCGGTCGTGGGTCACGCAGACGAGCGCGGAACGGCGTTCACGCAGGTGCTGGGCGAGCCAGGCGATGCCCTCGACGTCGAGGTGGTTCGTGGGCTCGTCGAGGACGACCAGGTCCTGGTCCTCGATGAGCAGCTTCGCGAGCGCGATACGGCGCCGCTCGCCACCGGAGAGCGGGGCGATGACGGTGTCGAGTCCCTGCGGGAAGCCAGGCATGTCGAGCCCGCCGAAGAGTCCCGTCAGCACGTCGCGGATCTTGGCGTTGCCCGCCCACTCGTGGTCGGCCATGTCCCGGATGACCTCGTGGCGGACGGTCGCCTCCGGGTCGAGGGAGTCGTGCTGCGTGAGGACACCGAGGCGGAGTCCGCCGGAGTGGGTGACGCGTCCGGTGTCGGACTCCTCCAGCTTGGCGAGCATCCGGATCAGGGTGGTCTTGCCGTCTCCGTTGCGGCCCACGACCCCGATCCGGTCCCCTTCGGAGACACCGAGCGAGACGCCGTCGAGCAGGGCACGGGTGCCGTACACCTTGCTGACGTTCTCGACATTGACCAGGTTGACGGCCATTTCTCTCCTGACAGGGGGGACGGTCAGCCTCCCAGGGTAATGCGCGGTGGGAGGCTGACGATCCGGGCAGGTCAGGGGGGTGCCGTCGCTTGTCTGCGGCTGCGTCGTGGCTGGTCGCGCAGTTCCCCGCGCCCCTAGGGGGTTGCTGCTGAGCTTCTTACATCTGCCAGGAGGTCGTACATCGTCTGGCCTGGGCAATCTGTCTGGAGCCAGTCCCTGTGGCCGGTGATTGTTTCGTTGTCCTTCTTCACGCCGTTGACCGGGTTGGTGTAGGTGATCTTCGCCTGGGGGTCGAGGCCCTTGAAGCGGGTGATGACCTTGATGAGGCGGGTCAGGGAGGCCTTGGCCGCATCGGTCGGAGGCTGGGCCACGAGGTTGCCGATGAGGGCGATACCGAGGTTGCCGGAGTTGAAGCCGGCGGTGTGGAAGGCGGTGACGAGGTTGCCGTTCTTGTCGAAGGCCGGGACGAGGTCGTCGCCGGAGTAGCGGCCCTCGTAGACGGTGCCCGCCTCGTCGATGAGGAAGTGGTAGCCGATGTCGCCCCAGTCGAGGGTGATCGCGTGGTACTCGTAGATCCCGCGGACGGTCGCGGCCGGGTCCGGGTCGGCGTTCGGCGTGTCCGTGTGGTGGACCGTGATCGACTGCAACGGGTAGTACGCCTCGGGCGAGTTGACCTTGCCGTCCTTGTACCGCTTCGACTCGTCGGCGCCCCAGGCCGGGCGCGAGAGGTAGCCGACGCCTCGGACGCGGGTCGCCTCGGACGGTACGTGGAAGGTGTGGTCGGGGCCGCGGGTGCAGTCGATCGCGACCGAGCGCACGTCGGTCGCGCCGGCCGGTGCCTTCACCTCGTAGCGGGTGGCCTCGTCGGCGGCGACCAGGGCGGTACCGCCGCCGTCCACGGTCGCGCAACCGGTGCCGGTCCGCTGCCAGTCGCCGTCCGCGAGGCGGATCCCGGCGCCGTCCCGGTCGCCGGTCCAGCGCAGGCCGACGTAGGACGCGGCGAAGGCGGTGGTGGCCGGGGCGGTGCCGGTCGCGGTGGCGGTGCGGGTGGCCGGGAAGGTCTCCGGCTTGGTGCCGGCGGGGGCCGCGTCGGGGGTGGTGTCGGGGGTGGCACCTGAGTCGGTGGCCGCGAACACGACCGGGGCCAGGGCCGCACCGGCGGCTACGGCTCCCGCGGCTCCGATCGCGCCGCGACGCGAGAGGGAGCGCTTCCTGCGGTGGGACGGTACGGGGGACGACGTGGGGGACGACGGTGTGGGGGTTTCGGACACGGAAGTGACCCTTCCAGCAGTGCACTTGACGTTCGGTGGCGCGCGCCCCGATGGAACGCTTGAAGTATCAAGCGACCCTATCCGCCCCACCCGTCCCACTTGTACGACGATTGGGGTACATCGTGTGGAGATGGCGGGGAGACGGTGTCGGGCGAGGGCTGGCCGAGCCGGGCGCGGGTCGGGCCGGAGGCCGGTCGAGCCTGGCACTCGTCAGGCCGAGGGCCGGTCGAACCTGGCACCCGTCAGGCCGAGGGCCGGTCGAACCGAAGACTCCGGTTGGGCCGAAGCCCCGTCGAGTCGAGCGCGGGTCGGGCCGAAGGCCCGTCGAGCCGGGCGCCGGTCAGGCCGAAGGCCCGTCGAGCCTGGCACCCGTCAGGCCGAAGGCCCGTCGAGCCGGGCACCCGTCAGGCCGAAGGCCCGTCGAACCGAAGACTCCGGTCAGGCCGAAGCCCCGTCGAGCCGGGCGCGGGTCGGGCCGAAGGCCGGTCGAGCCTGGCGCGGGTCGGGCCGAAGGCCCGTCGAGCCGAAGGCACCCGTCAGGCCAAACACCGGTCGACCCTCGTCCGGTCGAACCGAAGACTCCGGTCAGGCCGAAGCCCCGTCGAACCGGGCGCCCGTCAGGCCGAAGGCCCGTCGACCTACGCACTCCGGTCGACCACGGTCGCCCCCGCCGCCGGACCCGTCGCCGTGCGGACCGTTCGGCAGGTGCCGGAGGCCGTCAGTTCCTCCGCGACCTTCGCCGCCGAAGCGGGGTCGCGGACGAGGAACGCCGTCGTCGGGCCCGAGCCGGAGACGAGCGCGGCGAGGGCGCCCGCGGTGCGGCCCGCGGCGAGGGTGTCGGCCAGTTCCGGGAAGAGCGAAAGGGCGGCGGGCTGAAGGTCGTTGGAGACGGCGGCGGCGAGCGCGTCCGGGTCGCCCTTCGCGAGCGCGTCGAGGAGTGGCCGGGAGGCGACCGGCTCGGGGATGTCGGTGCCCTCGCCCAGGCGGTCGAACTCCCGGAAGACAGCGGGGGTGGACAGCCCGCGCTCGGCCATCGCGAACACCCAGTGGAAGGTCCCGCCGGTCTCCAGAACGGTCAGCTTCTCCCCCCGCCCGATGCCGAGCGCCGCCCCGCCCACCAGGCTGAACGGCACATCGCTGCCCAACTCCGCGCAGATGTCCAGCAGTTCGGCCCGCGAGGCACCGGTACCCCACAACGCGTCGCACGCCACCAGCGCGCCCGCACCGTCCGCACTACCGCCCGCCATGCCGCCGGCGACGGGAATGTCCTTGGCGATGTGGATGTGCACGGCGGGGCTGCGGCCGTACCGCTCCGCGAGTGCTACGGCCGCCCGCGCCGCCAAGTTCGTACCGTCCAGGGGCACTTGGGCCGCATCGGGGCCCGCGCAGGTGACCCGGAGTTCGTCGGCCGGGGTCACGGTGACCTCGTCGTGGAGGCCGACCGCGAGAAAGACGTTGGCCAGGTCGTGGAACCCGTCGGCGCGCGCGGCACCCACCGCGAGCTGGACGTTGACCTTGGCGGGGACGCGGACCGTCACGCTCACTGCTGACCCTGCTCCTTCGGGGGTTCGGGGGTCGTCCCCCGGGATGACGCGGCCTCCGCGATGCGCGTGAACTCCTCCACGGTGAGCGACTCGCCCCGCGCCTGCGGGGACACCCCGGCCGCGACCAGTGCCACCTCCGCCGCCGCCGCCGACCCCGCCCAGCCCGCGAGCGCCGCCCGCAGGGTCTTGCGGCGCTGGGCGAAGGCCGCGTCCACCACCGCGAACACCTCGCGCCGTGTGGCCGTCGTCTTCAGCGGCTCGGGGCGACGGGTCAGCGCCACCAGGCCGCTGTCCACGTTCGGGGCGGGCCAGAAGACCGTGCGGCCGATGGAGCCTGCCCGCTTGACCTCGGCGTACCAGTTCGCCTTCACGGACGGGACGCCGTACACCTTCGAACCGGGCGGGGCGGCCAGGCGGTCGGCGACCTCCGCCTGGACCATCACCAGGGTGCGTTCGATGGTCGGGAAGTGTTCCAGCATGTGCAGGAGGACCGGTACGGCCACGTTGTAGGGGAGGTTGGCGACCAGCGCGGTCGGGGGCGGGCCCGGCAACTCCGTCACCTGCATCGCGTCGGAGTGCACCAGCGCGAAGCGGTCGGCCCGGTCCGGCATCCTCGCCGCGATCGTCGCCGGGAGCGCGCTCGCGAGGGTGTCGTCGATCTCCACGGCGGTGACCCTGTCGGCGACCTCCAGGAGCGCCAGCGTGAGTGAGCCCAGCCCGGGGCCTACCTCCACCACCACGTCGTCGGGGCGGACGTCTGCGGTGCGGACGATGCGGCGGACGGTGTTCGCGTCGATCACGAAGTTCTGGCCGCGCTGTTTTGTGGGGCGGACGTTTAGGGCGGCTGCCAGTTCGCGGATTTCGGCGGGGCCCAGTAGGGCGTCGGGGTTGGTGCTCACGTCCCTAGGTTACGGGGCGGGGCCGCTGCGCTGGGCTGGGCCGTCGTTCGTCTGCCGCGCCGTCGTGGCTGGTCGCGCCCACACGGCGGAGCCGCAAATAGATACAGCCCCGCGCCCCTGGGGGATGGGGGCTGCGCCCCCCTATCCCCCATCCCTCAGCCGTGCAGTCTCGTCCCGCAATGCGGCCACGGGCTCGAACCCCGGCGTACGTACAGCCTCTTCGCCCGCAGCGTCTGTTCCTCCGCGCTCGCGTCCTGGGGGCGGCCGCTGCCGCCCAGGCTGTGCCAGGTGTGGGTGTCGAACTGGTAGAGGCCGCCGTAGGTGCCCGAAGGGTCCACCGCGCCGGGGCGGCCGCCCGACTCGCAGGTCGCGAGGCCGTGCCAGTTGAGTTGGTCGGCTCCCTGTACCGAGGTGGGCATGGGCTTCGTGCCGACCTTCACCAGTTGGGGGCGGGGTTCGCGGACCAGCTGGTCATCGATCCGCCGCGGCTTCTCCTTGACGCCGTTGACCGTGCGGAGGGCGTAGGTGACGCGGCGCAGGCCGGGGTAGCCCGCCCGCTCGACGACCTCCGTGCCCTTGAAGAGGGCGGGGTCGTCGGTGCGTTCCACCTTGAAGGGGATCGCCTCCTCGCGGACCTCGCGCGTGCCCGTCACCCGCAGGACCGTGATCGTCTGGCCGTCGCGCGGGAAGCTGGTGGGCGGGACCGAGGTGGTGTCCTCGCCGTGGAGGCCGATGCCGGCCTCCTGGACCGCCTCGCCGACCGTCGCCGCGTTGGTGCGGATCGTGCGGGCGCGGCCGTCGGCCATGATCGTGACGGTGCGTTCGGTGCGGACGTCGAGGGCGAGTCCGGCGCGGCCGATGGGCTGGGAGCGCGAGGTGGAGACGTAGGCGCCCTCGGCCCGTACGCCGAGTTGTTCGAGGGCGCCGTCGACCGTGCGGGCCGTGGTCCACACCTCGCGCCGGTGGCCGTCGATGGTGAGCCGCACGGGGCGGCCGTAGCGCACCGCGACCTCGTCGCCGCTGGCGAGGGGCGCGTCGCGGCCGGGGGCCACCACGTCGTGGGCTCCAACGTCGACGCCCTGCTGGGCGAGGAGTTCGGTGACGTCGTCGGCGAAGGTGTGCAGGGTGCGCGGCTTGCCGTCGACGTTCAGCTCGATCGCCTTGTCCTTGGCGACGAACGCCGTGGTGCCGCCGGCGAGGAACGCGACGACCAGCGCCTGCGGCACCAGCCGGCGCATCGCGGAGCCGGAGTCGGAGCGGTCGGCTCTTCGGCGCCGCCCGTGCCGGGCCGGCGGCTCGCTCTCCGGCGGGACGGTCCCCGCCTGACGCGGGAACACCGGTTCGTACGCCTCGTAGGCGGGGCGGTACGTGTCCTCGTACACCTCGGTGGGCCCGTCGGTGTACGCGTCGGCGCGCACACCGCGGTCGTACGTCTCGTAGGTCTCGTAGTTGCTCACGCCGACACGCTCCAGAAGGCCACGGGGGTCCGGATCGGGCCAACAGAACCTAGCGGAGCGACCGTCACTCTCCAAAGCGGCGCGGCTACCCAGAGTTGTGTTCGATGGAACCTCGAAGCGTCGTGAGGACTCTCAATAGCCGAACGCCCGGGCCGTGTTGGCCGCCAGCGCCGTCGCCAGCTCGTCCTCCTCGATGCCCCGTACAGCGGCCATCGCGCGCACCGTGACCGGAACGAGGTAGGGCGCGTTGGGCCGTCCGCGGTACGGGGCCGGGGTGAGGAAGGGCGCGTCGGTCTCCACCAGGACCAGCTCCAGCGGGGCCACGGCGAGCGCGTCCCGCAGGTTCTGGGCGTTCTTGAAGGTGACGGTGCCGGCGAAGGACATGAAGTACCCGGCGCGGGCGCAGAGTTCGGCCATGTCGGCGTCGCCGGAGTAGCAGTGGAAGACCGTGCGCTCGGGGGCGCCCTCCTCCTTGAGGACGCGGAGGACGTCGGCGTGGGCGTCGCGGTCGTGGATGACCAGGGCCTTGCCGTGCCGCTTGGCGATCTCGATGTGGGCGCGGAAGGACTTCTCCTGGGCCGCCTTGCCCTCGGGGCCGGTGCGGAAGTAGTCGAGGCCGGTCTCGCCGACGCCCTTGACCTGCGGGAGTCCGGCGAGGCGGTCGATCTCCGCGAGGGCTTCCTCCAGGGCCGCCTCACCACCGGGCACACGCGCGCCCTGCCGGGACCATCCTCCCCCAGCCCCAGGGGGCTGGGAGGTGCCCCCAGGGTCTCCGTGGACGATGCGCGGGGCTTCGTTCGGGTGCAGGGCGACCGTCGCGTGGACGGCGTCGTACCGGGCGGCCGTCTCGGCGGCCCAGCGGGAGCCCTTCAGGTCGCAGCCGACCTGGACGAGCGTCGTGACGCCGACCGACGCGGCCTTGGCGAGCGCCTCGTCCACCGTGCCGGACTGCATGTCGAGGTGGGTGTGGGAGTCGGCGACGGCCACCCGGAGGGGTTCCGGGAGCGGCGGCGCCGCGTTCTTCTCACGGCCGCTGCTGCTACCGCTACCGCTGTCGCTGGAGGAAGGCATGCCCCGATCCTACGAAAGGGGCATGCCCGCCCGGTCGTCGGAGCGGGTCAGCTCGCCTTGCGGTGGAACGGGTGGAGGAGGTCGGAGAGGTGCCAGTGGTGGTCCTCGCGCTCCGGCAGCGGGGTCACGGCGGCGTCGTCGCCGTCTTCCGTAGCCGCTGCCGCCGTGCGGGGCCGGGGCGCCTGGTACTGCCGCTGCGCGGCCTCCCGTACCGACGACACCTGGCCCGCGCGCATGATGCGCACGACATGCCCGTCGCAGTTGAGGCAGGCGGGCCGGCTGAGCGGTGACGGCACGACCTGACCCTCCGCCACGTACATCACGAACTGGTGGCCGTCGGTGTCGACGTGGTGCTCTATCTCGTACGACTGCTCCCAGCCGTGCCCGCACCGCATGCAGGCGAAGGAGTACGACTCGTTGACCACGGCCGTGGCAGCGCCACGAGCGCCGGTCTGCCCTGCGATCTCACTCATGCCAGCTCCTGCTTGCTTTCCGCTGGACAAGCGCCTCGGCTGGGTGATTCCCCCCGGAATCCCGTTGGAGGCGAGGGACGGGTGCGTCCCTTCATCCAGTGGACGCCTCCGGCAGGGCGAACGCATCAGTCCTGTCGACTGTTGGAGGCGATTTGGACTTTCCTTGTCGAATCGCCCCGTCAAGGGGGTCCGGGCTTTGCATTTCGTGACCGCGCTTTGCCCCGCCATGGGGCGCGCGCTCATAGGAACAGCTCCCCGCTCAGAGGAACCTTTCCCGCAGGTCAGAGGTGTTTTTGCGCAGGCTCAGAGGGGTTTTTGCGCAGACTTCGCCGCCACCACGGCATCGAACACCTCGCGCTTGGGAACGCCTGCCTCGACGGCCACGGCCGCGATCGCCTCTTTACGCCGCTCCCCCGCCTCCTCACGCACCCGCACCCGCCGTACCAGCTCGTCGGCACCGAGTTCCTCGGCCTTCTCCGGGGCGCCCTCGACGACGACGGTGATCTCCCCTCTGACCCCCTCCGCCGCCCACTCGGCCAGTTCGCCGACCGGGCCGCGCTTGATCTCCTCGTACGTCTTCGTCAGCTCCCGGCAGACGGCGGCCCGCCGCTCGGCGCCGAACACCTCGGCCATCGCGGCGAGGGTGTCGTCGAGCCGGTGCGGCGCCTCGAAGTAGACGAGGGTCCGCCGCTCACCGGCGACCTCCCGCAGCCGGGACAACCGCTCGCCGGCCTTCCGCGGCAGGAACCCCTCGAAGCAGAACCGGTCCACCGGCAGCCCCGACAGCGCGAGCGCGGTGAGCACGGCGGACGGTCCCGGTACGGCGGTGACCTTGATGTCCTTCTCCACGGCGGCGGCGACCAGCCGGTACCCGGGGTCGGACACGGACGGCATCCCGGCGTCGGTCACCAGCAGCACGCGCGACCCGCCGAGCAGCGCCTCCACCAACTCCGGTGTCCGCGCCGCCTCGTTGCCCTCGAAGTACGACACGACCCGCCCCTTGGGCTGCACCCCCAGCGCCTGGGTGAGCCGCCGGAGCCGTCGCGTGTCCTCGGCGGCGACCACGTCGGCACCCGCCAACTCCTCGGCGAGGCGCGGCGGGGCGTCCGCGATGTCGCCGATGGGGGTGCCGGCAAGGACCAGAGTTCCGGGAGCAACTGTCACGTTTCCATCCTCTCAGGGGAGAGAGGCGGGACTCACACAGACCTGTTCCCTACGATGGCGCGGTGACCAGTACCGCGTCCTCCACGGACACCCGGCAAGGGCAGGCCCCGCAAGACCAGCGGCCGTCGTGGCAGCAGCGGCTGCGCCGATTCGGCTACACGGCGGGGCCCAGAAGCGACGTACGCGACCGGCTGGTGCCGCCGTACGCGGAGCCCAGCCCGCGGTTGTGGGCGGCGCTCGGCTTCTCGCCGACGCTCGTCGACCGCATCAACCGCTGGTCGGGCTGGGGCGGTCCGCTGCTGGTCACGCTCATGGCGGGCGTGATGCGCTTCTACCACCTGGGCAGCCCGAAGGCGGTGATATTCGACGAGACGTACTACGCGAAGGACGCGTGGGCGCTGGTCCACCGCGGCTTCGAGGTCAACTGGGACAAGAACGCCAACGACCTGATCCTCCAGCACAACGGTCACATCCCCATCCCGACCGACGCCGCCTACGTCGTGCACCCGCCGGTCGGCAAGTACGTCATCGGCATCGGCGAGCTGATCTTCGGCTTCAACCCCTTCGGCTGGCGCTTCATGACGGCGCTGCTCGGCACGCTCGCCATCCTGATGCTGTGCCGCATCGGCCGCCGCCTGTTCCGCTCCACGTTCCTGGGCTGCGTCGCGGGCGTCATGATGTCGCTCGACGGCCTGGCCTTCGTGATGGCCCGCACCTCGCTGCTCGACGGCGTCCTGATGTTCTTCGTCGTCGCGGCCTTCGGCTGCCTGCTCCTGGACCGAGACAGGGCCCGGGCGAAACTCGCGGCAGCGCTACCGGTCGACGCCGACGGCCGCGTCCGCCCCGACGCGCACATCGCCGACACCCTCTCCCTCGGCTGGCGCCCCTGGCGCTGGATGGCCGGCCTGACCCTCGGCCTCGCGATGGCCACCAAGTGGAACGGCATGTTCTACGCCGCCGCCTTCGTGGTGATGGCCGTGCTCTGGGACGTCGGCTCCCGCAAGGTCGCGGGCGCGGGCAAGCCGTACGCCGCGGTCCTCAAGCACGACGTGGGCCTCGCCTTCATCTCCACCGCCCCGGTCGCGATCTCGGTCTACGTCCTGTCCTGGCTCGGCTGGATCCTCTCCCCGGCCAACGGCACCGGCGGCTACTTCCGCAACTGGGCCGCGACCGCCGGCAAGGGCGGCTTCTGGAGCCAGTACATGCCGGACTGGGCTCGCAGCCTGTGGCACTACGAGCACGAGGTCTACGAGTTCAACGTCGGCCTGCACTCCCCGCACACGTACATGTCCAACCCCTGGAGCTGGCTGGTCGACGGCCGCCCGGTCTCGTACTTCTACGAGTCCCCGTCCCCCGGCGCGGACGGCTGCCCGGCGAGCGCTGGCGAGAAGTGCGCCCGCGAGGTCCTGGCCATCGGCACCCCGCTCCTCTGGTGGGCGGCCTGCTTCGCGCTCCTGTACGTCCTGTGGCGCTGGGCGTTCCGCCGCGACTGGCGAGCGGGCGCGATCGCCTGCGGCGTAGCGGCCGGCTACCTCCCCTGGTTCATGTACCAGGACCGCACGATCTTCTTCTTCTACTCCATCGTCTTCCTCCCGTTCCTCTGCCTCGCGGTCGCCATGCTGATCGGCGCGGTCATCGGCCCACCGGGCTCCAGCGACACCCGCCGGGTCGCGGGCGCGGTGGGCGCGGGCGTACTGGTCCTGCTGGTCACGTGGAACTTCATTTATTTCTGGCCGCTGTACACGGGGACGGCGATCCCGATCGACCAGTGGCGGTCGCGGATGTGGTTGGACACCTGGGTGTAGGGCCCGTCCGTCAGCCCCGCTGGACGGTGTTCGCGCCGGGCCCGTAGACCGTGTCGTCGCCGTTGCCGCTCCCGCCCGCGCCCACGGTGAGGGTGTCGTCGCCGTTCCCGCCGTGGACGCGCCGGGCCTCGCGTCCGGTGGCGGTCCAGGTGTCGTCGCCGGAGCCGAGGTAGATCTCGTTGTAGCCGAGGGGGTTGCCGGAGGTGCGGTTGTGGATGACGGCGGTGTCGTCGCCGTCGCCGAGCCGCAGCGAGAGCGTGACGAGCGGGTCCGTCTCCATGTCGTTGATCCGGACCGTGCGGTAGACCCTGGTGCGGTCCTTGACCCTGGGGTGGCGGCAGCCGGTCCCCGCCTCGATCGGGACCACGTCGTCGATGGCGTAGTGATAGGTGGTCCGGTCGGCCTCCGACGTCTCGGTGACGATCACGTCGTTGGCCTGACCCGGGGCCGCCGCGTAGACGAGCTCGTAGCCGGAGACCGCGATGGCCGGCGGCCCCTTGTACGGCTCGGGCCCCGAGGTCACCGCGATCCGCACCGCGACCCCCAGAGCCAGCACCAACGCCGGCACAGCCCCAACCCCCACCCCGGGTTGCCCGGTATCCCCCACCGTTCGCCGTACGTTCACATACGTGGCCCACCCGGCGGCGCAATTCAGTCAGCTGATCTCTGTTAGGACAACAAAAGGCAACACCCCTCACAGCTTTCCCCCACGCCACCTACAGTTCGAAGGACTGATAACGGGGAGGGACAGGGGCATGCGCAAGGGGGTAAAGGCCACCGTCATCGGCAGTGTGTTCGCCGTGATGGTGGGCGGGGCGGGGTACGGGGCGTTCAACGTCGTGTCCGCGTTGGGGGGTTCGGACGGGGTCGACGGGATCGGTGGGGCCTCGGCGAAGAAGACCGGGCCGCCCAGCGGCAGTGAGGTCGAGGAGACGACGAAGAAGTTCTTCGCGGCCTGGGAGAGCGGGAGTTCGGTGACCGCCGCGTCGTACACGAACAACGACGCCGCCGCCGACCTCGTCCTGGAGTCGTACAGCGGGGCCGGTCACATCACCAAGGTGAAGATCACGCCCGGTACGGCGACCGGGGCCACCGTGCCGTACACGGTGAAGGCGACGGTGTCGTACAAGGGCATCTCCAAGCCGCTCAGTTACAAGAGTCAGCTGACCGTCGTACGCGGGAAGACGACCGGGCGGGCCCTCGTCGACTGGCAACCGACCGTCGTGCACCCGGAGTTGAAGACCGGCGACACGTTCGTCACCGGGGAGTCCGCGAGTCCGGCGATCGAGGCCGTGGACCGGGACGGGGTCGTGGTGACGAAGGAGAAGTACCCCTCCCTCGGGCCGATCCTGGACGAGTTGCGCGCCAAGTACGGTGACAAGGCGGGCGGTTCGCCGGGTATCGAGCTGGCGATCAAGCACGACGTCGCGGACTCGGCCGACACCACGCTGGTGACCCTGGAGAAGGGCAAGGCCGGCAAGGTGCGCACGACGCTCCGGGCCAGCGCGCAGGCCGCCGCCGAGAAGGCCGTGACGAAGTACTCGGAGTCGTCGATCGTGGCCCTGCAACCGAGCACCGGGCAGGTGCTGGCGATCGCCAACAACCGCGACGACGGCTTCAACGCCGCGTTCCTGGGGAAGTTGGCGCCCGGCTCGACGATGAAGATCATCAGTGCCGCCACGTTCATCGACAACGACATCACGACGATGAACGGCCCGGCGCCCTGCACGCCCGACGCGGTGTGGCAGAGCCAGACCTTCCACAACCTGACCGGTCTCAAGCCGGACTTGAACGCCACGCTCGCCGACAGCTTCGCCCGTTCCTGCAACACGGCGTTCGTGAAGTTCGCCGACTCGGTCAAGGTGGACTCGCTGACCAAGGAGGCCGAGGACCGGTTCGGGCTCGGCCGGGACAACTGGAAGACCGGCATCCCGTCCTTCGACGGCTCGGTCCCCGCGTCCGGCGGCCCGGACACCGCGGCCAACCTGATCGGCCAGGGCCAGGTGCAGATGAGCCCGCTGAACATGGCGTCGGTGACGGCGACCGCGAAGACGGGCACGTTCCGCCAGCCGGTGCTCGTCGCGCAGAGCCTCGACGACCGCCAACTGGCCACCGCCCAGGGCCTGTCGGCGAGTACGTCGGCCCAACTGCGGGCGATGATGAACCGCACCGCGACCAGCGGCACCGCGGCCGGCATCATGGCCGGGCTCGGCGGCAGCATCGGCGCGAAGACGGGTTCCGCCGAGGTGGACGGCCAGTCCAAGTCCAACAGTTGGTTCACCGGCTACCGCGACGACATCGCGGCGGCGGCCATGACCCAGGACGGCGGCCACGGCATCGACGCGGCCGGCCCGATCGTCCGGGCGGTACTGGCGGCAGGTGGCTGATCTCACTCCGCGGGGAAAGTGAACTCACCCGCACAGGACGGGACTCTAGGCTGTGCCCCGTCGTTGGGGTGTGTGAGGGCTGAGGGCCAGAACGACGGCGGCCCAAAGGGATTCGCGGAGGATCGGGAACTGTGGGCACGAGGGGCAAGAAGAAGGTCGTCGCCGAGAAGCGCAAGGCGAGACCCGCCGTGGTCGGCGGGGTGATCGCCGTGGCCGTCGTCGGCGCGGGCGTCGGCGCCTACGCGCTGTACGACGGCGGGGCCTCGGCCGAGGCGGGCACGTCGAACACCGCCGACCACAAGGCGATCAAGACGGGTCCGCTGTCGGCGACCGAGGTGCAGACGACCGCGAAGCGGTACCTGGCCGACTGGCAGCAGGGCAAGGTCGCCCAGGCCGCCGCGACGACGGACAGGTCGACGGCCGCCGCCGCCCTGCTCACCGGCTACACGAAGAACGCCCACATGAAGGGCATCACCGTCACCGAGGGCGCCCGCACCGGCACCAAGGTCCCCTTCTCCGTCAAGTGCACGGTGTCGTACAAGGGCATCAACAAGCCCATGACGTACGCCACTTCGCTCACCGTCGTGCGCAGCGCGAAGGACGGCAAGCCGTACGTCCAGTGGCACGCCTCCGTCGTCCACCCGGACCTCGCGGACGGCGACACCCTGGTGACGGGCGAGTCCGGCACCCCGCCGGTCAAGGCCTACGACCGTGACGGCGGCGAGCTGACGGTGGCCAAGTACCCGTCGCTGGGGCCGGTGTTGGACGGGCTGCGGGAGAAGTTCGGCAAGAAGGCCGGCGGCAAGGCGGGCATCGAACTCCAGGTGATCCGGGGCAAGAAGTCCAAGCAGTCCGACAAGACACTCGTCGAGCTGAGCAAGGGCACGCCCGGCAAGGTGAAGACGACGCTCAGCCCGACCCTCCAGGCGGCGGCCGAGACACAGGTCACCAAGCAGAAGAACTCCTCGGTCGTGATGATGCGCCCGTCGACCGGCGAGATCCTGGCCGTCGCGAACGCCTCGCACGGCTTCAACGTGGCCTTCCAGGGCTCCCTCGCCCCCGGTTCCACGATGAAGGTCGTGACGTCGACGATGCTCTTCGAGAAGAACCTGATCACCCCGGACGCGTCGCACCCCTGCCCCAAGACGTACAAGCTGGCGGGCTGGACCTTCCACAACGACGACGACTCGGAGATCAAGAAGGGCACGTTCAAGATGGCCTTCGGGGCCTCCTGCAACAACGCCTTCATCAACTTCGCGCCCAAGCTGTCCAACAGCGACCTGACGACGGAGGCCCAGCAGGTCTACGGCCTCGGCATGAACAACTGGGCCATCGGCGTCCCCACCTTCGACGGCTCGGTCCCGGTGCAGAGCGGCGCGCAGATGGGCGCCTCGCTGATCGGCCAGGGCGGGGTCCGCATGAACCCGCTGAACATGGCGTCGGTCGCCGCCACGGTCGACACGGGCACCTTCCACCAGCCGTACCTGGTCTCCCCGACGGTCGACAACCGCACGATCGCGAAGGCCTCGCGCACGATGTCGTCGACGACGCAGTCGGAGCTGAAGGAGGTCATGAAGTACACGGCGGACTACGGCACGGCGGCCGAGGCGATGTCCGGGCTCGGTCCGGACTACGGCGCGAAGACCGGCTCGGCGGAGGTCGACGGCCAGAAGAAGCCCAACGGCTGGTTCACCGCGTACAAGGGCGACCTCGTCGCCGCGGGTGTCGTCCAGGCGGGCGGCCACGGCGGCGACACGGCGGGCCCGATCGTGGCGGCCCTGCTCAAGCTGGGCAGCAGCCTCGGCGGCTGAACCTCCGTGCTCGTATGGGGAGTTCAGGTCCCGACGGGCGTGGTGGCCGCCGTATAGGTCCGCCGCAGGAACCGCATGATCGTCTTCGTCTCGAACTGGACGACGGAGACGCCCTGTTCGGAGTGGAACTCGACCACGGCCTGGACCCGCCCGCACGGCCACACCCGCACCTCGCCGCTGCCGGCCGGGGCACGCAGCCCCTGCTCCAGCAGCGCCCGGTCGAAGGTCCATTCATGCGGTCCGGGCAGGCCGATACGGACGGCTCGGGGATCGGATTCGGGGTCGTACCGCAGGACGACCGGCACCGCGTCACGGTCCAGCCGGTCCACGTCCTCGTCGGTGACGATATGGGCTCGCGCGTACTGTTCGACTACGGACATCGGGCGGCCCCTTACGCTGAGTGACCTGTGTGAAAGCTATGCATCCGCTTCCACTACCCAAATGTCGCACATTTTCTCGGGAGCGCCCCTCGGGGCGATAGATCTCACATATCGGCAAGAGACTTCCTCGCTCTTGCAAAGGACTCGCAACAAGCATCTAAAATCATCTCGTGCATGTGCCTGACGGATTCATAGACGCCCCCGTATCCGCCGCGACCGGCGTGGTCGCCGCGGCCGCCATCGCCGTGAGCCTGCGCGGAGCCCGCCGCGAACTCGACGAACGGACGGCGCCGCTCGCGGGCCTGGTCGCCGCGTTCATCTTCGCCGTGCAGATGCTCAACTTCCCGGTCGCGGCCGGCACCAGCGGCCACCTCCTGGGCGGCGCCCTGGCCGCGATCCTGGTCGGCCCCTACACCGGCGTCCTCTGCGTCTCGGTCGTCCTCCTCATGCAGGGCATCCTGTTCGCGGACGGCGGCCTGACCGCGCTCGGCGTGAACATCACCGACATGGCGATCACGACGACGGTCGTGGCCTACGCCGTCTTCCGCGGCCTGGTGAAGGTGCTGCCCCGCACCCGCCGCTCGATCACCGTCGCGTCCTTCACCGCGGCCCTGCTCTCGGTCCCGGCCGCCGCCCTCGTCTTCACGCTCCTCTACTCGCTCGGCGGCACCACCGACGTCTCCCTCGGCAAGGTCGCCACCGCGATGATCGGCGTCCACGTCCTCATCGGCGTCGGCGAGGCCGCGATCACCGCGCTGACGGTGGGCGCCGTGATCGCCGTACGCCCGGATCTGGTCCACGGCGCACGCGGCCTGGAGCAGCGCCTCAAGCTGCGCGTGAACGGTGAACTCGTGGACGCGCCAACGCAGTTGGAGCCGGTCGCCGCTGAGGGTGTTTCGCGCCGCAAACTGTGGATCACCGGCCTGCTGGCCTCCCTCCTCCTCGCCGGTTTCGTGAGCTTCTACGCCTCCTCGAACCCCGACGGCCTGGAGAAGGTGGCCGCCGACCAGGGCATCGACCAGAAGGCGAAGGAGCACACCTCGGCGGACTCCCCGCTGGCCGACTACGGCGTGCGCGACGTCGACGACGCCCGGCTCTCCGGCGGCCTCGCGGGCGTGATCGGCGTGGGCGTCACGGTCGTGGCGGGCACGGGCGTCTTCTGGGCGGTCCGCAAGCGTCGCAGCACCACCTCGCAGGCGGCCTGAGATGGGCGCGGGCCACGCCCACCGCCTCTACCGGCACGGCCACTCCCCCGTCCACGCGCTGCCCCCGCACACCAAACTGGCCGCCGTCTTCGCCTTCGTGGTGGTCGTGGTGTCGACCCCGCGCGAGGCGATGTGGGCGTTCGGCCTCTACGCCGCGCTGCTCGCGTGCGTCGCGTACACGGCCCGCGTCCCCGCGGCCTTCCTGCTCCGCCGCCTGCTGATCGAGATCCCGTTCGTGGCGTTCGCGGTCCTCATGCCCTTCGTGGCGGAGGGCGACCAAGTAACCGTCCTGGGCGTGCAGTTGAGCGTGAACGGCCTCTGGGGCGCGTGGAACGTCCTCGCGAAGGGCACCTTGGGCGTAGCCGCCTCGGTCCTCCTCGCCGCGACCACCGAACTCCGCGAACTCCTCCTGGGATTGCAGCGGTTGAAGCTCCCGCCCCTCCTCGTCCAGATCGCGTCCTTCATGATCCGCTACGGCGATGTCATCACGGACGAGATGCGGCGGATGCGGATCGCCCGCGAGTCACGGGGTTTCGAGGCCCGGGGCATCCGCCACTGGGGCGTGCTCGCGAAGTCGGCGGGCGCGTTGTTCATCCGCTCCTACGAACGCGGGGAGCGGGTCCATCTCGCCATGGTGAGCCGGGGTTACGCCGGTTCGATGCCGGTGATCGACGAGGTGACCGCGGACCGGGCGCAGTGGTCGTACGCCCTCGCACTGCCGTCAGCCGCCCTTGTCGTATGTCTCCTGGGATGGACCCTGTGACTACTCCTTCGCTCGAAGTCTCCGGGCTGGCCTTCGCCTACCCCGACGGCCAACAGGCCCTGTTCGGCGTCGACTTCACCGTCGCGCGCGGCGAACGGGTCGCCCTGCTCGGCCCGAACGGCGCGGGCAAGACCACCCTCGTGCTGCACCTCAACGGCATCCTCACGGCGGGCGCCGGGACCGTGACGGTGGCCGGACTCCCGGTCGGCAAGCGGCACATGGCGGAGATCAGGCGCCGGGTCGGGATCGTGTTCCAGGACCCCGACGACCAGTTGTTCATGCCGACGGTCCGGGAGGACGTGGCGTTCGGCCCGGCGGCGGCCGGGATGAAGGGCGCCGAACTGGAGCAACGGGTGCGTACGGCACTGGAGTCGGTGGGAATGGCGGACTTCGCGGACCGCCCCCCGCACCACCTGTCGTTCGGCCAGCGACGCCGAGTGGCAGTGGCAACGGTCTTGGCGATGGAGCCCGAGATCCTCGTCCTCGACGAACCGTCCTCCAACCTCGACCCGGCCTCCCGTCGCGAACTGGCCGACATCCTGCGGTCGTTGGACGTGACGGTCCTCATGGTCACGCATGACCTGCCGTACGCACTGGAGTTGTGCCCGCGCGCGCTGATCCTGAGCGAGGGCGTGATCGCGGCGGACGGCAAGACCGGCGAGCTCCTCTCCGACGACGCGTTGATGCGCGCCCATCGCCTGGAGTTGCCCTTCGGGTTCGACCCGCGGTCCGTGACGATGGGCGCGTGACGTTACCGACGCTCATTACCCCCGGGTAGATACGGCTGTGCTACCGGTCAGTATCTTGGGCACGAAGGAGCCGCGCGCGCTCGTGTTCCAGCCCCGGGGGAGGTCCCGCCATGACCGACGACACCGCTGTCACCACCGACACCGCTGTCGACACTCGCCCGACGAAGATCATGTACGTCGCCGAGGCCACCGCCCACGGCGGCCGGGACGGCTTCGTCAGCAGCCTGGACGGCCAGCTCGCCCTCCAGGTCGCGATGCCCCCGGCGCTGGGCGGCGACGGCAACGGCACCAACCCCGAGCAGCTCTTCGCGGCCGGCTACAGCTCCTGCTTCCACAACGCGCTGGTCCTGGTCGGCCGTAGGGCGGGCTTCGATCTGACCGGTTCCACGGTCGCCGCGAAGGTCGGCATCGGCCCCAACAAGCAGCGCGGCTACGGCCTCGCGGTCGCCCTGAGCGTGTCCCTCCCGATCCTCGACCAGGACATCGCGGCGAAGCTGGTGGACGCGGCGCACGAGGTCTGCCCGTACTCGAACGCGACCCGCGGGAACATCGACGTCACGATCCTGCTTGGTTGAAAGAGGAGAGCGGTACGGCGCGACATCGGAACGAGGGGCACGGACGTGGACGTGAACGGCATGGTGGCCGAGGGCTTCGAGCCGGTCAGGGACGCGTTCGTACGGAACTTCGAGGCGCGCGGCGACCGGGGCGCGGCGGTGACGGTGTACCGGCACGGGCACCGGGTCGTGGACCTCTGGGCAGGCACGAAGGACGTGGACGGCACCGCACCCTGGCAACAGGACACGGCCCAGATCATCCGCTCGGCGACGAAGGGCGTGGCTGCCGCCGTACTGCTCCTGCTGGCGCAGCGCGGGGAACTGGACCTGGACGCTCCGGTTGGCGAGTACTGGCCGGAGTACAAGGCGGCCGGCAAGGAACACACTCTCGTCTGGCATCTGCTGGCCCACCGCGCGGGCGTACCGGTACTGGACCGCCCGCTGACCCCGGAGCAGGCCGCCGACCCGGTGCTCAGTGCGGCGGCGGTGGCGGCGCAGGCACCGGCGTGGGCGCCGGGCACGGACCACGGGTACCACGCGCAGACGTACAGCTGGCTGACCGGTGAACTGGTTCGCCGGGTGACGGGCAGGTCGATCGGCGAGTGGATCGCGGACGAGATCGCGGGTCCGGTCGGGACGGACCTGTGGGTGGGCCTGCCGGCGTCCTCGGCGGACCGGGTGGGCCGGGTCGCACAGCTGGAAGCCGCGACAACGGACGCGAGCGCCCTCCGCACCCGCCCCAAGCGCTCGGTCTCCGAGGCGTACGCGAACCCCGACTCCCTCACCCGCCGCGCGTTCGGGGCGATCACCCCGATGCCGGACGAGAACGACCCGGCGTACCGGGCCGCCGAACTCCCCGCGTCGAACGGCATCGCGACGGCGGACGGCCTGGCCCGTGTCTACGCGTCACTGATCGGTGAAGTCGACGGCGGAGTACGCCTGTTCACCCCGGCAACAGTCCAACTGGCGCGCACGGAACGCTCGTCGGGCCCGGACCGCGTCCTGGTGATCACCACCCGCTTCGGCCTGGGCTACATGCTGCACGGCAGCGCGTCCCCCCTCCTCGCGGAGACCTCCTTCGGCCACCCGGGCCGAGGCGGCGCACTGGGCTTCGCCGACCCCGAGTCGGGCATCGCCTTCGGCTACGTCACGAACGGCTTCCGCAAGAGCGTGACGGCGGACCCGAGGGCACAGGCGCTGGTGCGGGCGGTGCGGACGTCTTTGCCGCAACCGGAATGAACCGGCCCGACCGAGGGGTTCCCCGTCCATGACGCCGAAGAACGCCAACACCGACGCCGCCCCCTCCACCGACGCCCGCACGATCACCAATCCACCCGCCCTCCACGACCCGACCCCGTTCGGCTACAGCCACGCGGTCTCGGCACCCGGCGAACTCGTCTTCATCGCAGGTCAGTACGCCTCCGACGAGACGGGCGCACCGGTACCGGGCGACTTCGCGGCACAGGTGGATTTGGCGTTCACCCGCCTGCGCTCGGCACTCGCGGCAGTGGGCCTCGACTTCCACCACGTGGTCCGCCTGGGCACGTTCATCGTCGACCACGACCTCACCAAGCTCGAAACCCTGGACAAGGCCCTGCACGCGAACTTCGGCGACCGCCTCCCGGCCCAGACCCTCAGCGGGGTCGCGTCCCTCGCCCTGCCGGGGATGCTGTTCGAGGTGGACGCGGTGGCGGTACGACAGCCCTAACCGGCGCGCAGCATCAGTCCGATGCCGACGACCAGGAGCCCTGCTGCCGCGAGGCGTGGGGCTCCGAAGCGTTCCTTGAAGAAAACCGCTCCGATGGCTGCGCCGACGATGATCGACGACTCCCGCAGGGCGGCGATCGGGGCGAGGTCCGCTCGGGTCTGGGCCCATAGGACGAGGCCGTACGCCGTCACGGACAGGGCGGCGCCGAGGAAGCCGACGGCGGCGAACGGCCGTAGTTTCGCGATGAATTGGCCCCGCCAGCGGTGCAGGGCGTATGCCGGGATGGCCAGGCCCTCGATCGCCATCAGCCAGGCGATGTAGCCGAGCGAGGATCCCGAGGCGCGTACGCCGAGTCCGTCGACGACGGTGTATGCGGCAATCGATACTCCCGTCGCCAACGCGGCCCCGATCGCGGGCCAGTTGGGCGGTCGTCCGCGCATTCCCCACAGGGCGACGCCGGTCAGGCCCGTGCAGGACAGGGCGATGCCGGCGGCGGCCCAGGCGTTCGGCACCTCGTGGGCGAAGACGGCGGCCAGTACGGTCACGAGGAGGGGCGCGGTGCCGCGTGCGATGGGGTACGCCTGCCCGAAGTCCCCCAGCCGGAAGGACTTCATCAGCAGCGCGAAGTACACGACGTGAATGAACCCCGACACGATCAGGTACGGCCATGCCGCAGCCGCCGGGAACCCTCCGAACGGCGCCAGCGCCAACCCGATCAGCGCCCCGCCGCCCGCGATCAGCGTGAAGCCGACGAGTTTGTCCGCGATGCGGTGGGCGAGGGCGTTCCAACAGGCGTGGGTGACAGCGGCGAGCAGAACGGCGGCGGCGACCTCCGGAGTCACGCGGTCTGCTCGCGCACGTCCACGAGGGTGGCGCCGGCGTACGCGACAAGCTCCTTGGGCTCCATGGGGAACACGGCATGCGGATTGCCGGCGGCGGCCCAGACGACGTCGTGCGCGAGCAGCGAACGATCGGCGAGCACACGAGTCTTCGTACGGTGCCCAAAGGGCGGCACGCCTCCGATGGCATACCCGGTCGTCTCACGTACGACGTCCACCTTGGCCCGCGTGACCTTCTCCACCCCGAGTTCCTGCCGGACGAGTTCCAGGTCCACCCTCGATGCCCCGTCCATCAGCACCAGTACCGGGACTCCGTCCGCCGCGAAGATCAACGACTTGCAGATCTCACTCAACTCGCATCCGATCGCGGCGGCGGCCTCGGCTGCGGTACGGGTGGCGTCCGGGAAGCGCCGAATACGACCGAGGAGGTCTCCGAGCCCCAACTCCCTTAGCGCTTCGGCGAATCGGGGGTTGGCGCCGGTGTTGTCGCCTTCGGTGTTGTTCATGCTCATGGGGGCACGGTAGCGGTGGGTGTACTGGGCCTGCGACTGAGTTCCGACCGTCGGACCGCCCGCTTCTTGGTCAGTGTCGGGATTGCGGGAGCCGAGTAAAGGGCGCTCCCTGCGGTCGCGTCGGCTACGCCGATTCCGCTCCGCTCCACCCTTGACTCACCTCCCTCAATCCCGTTTCAGAAGCGAGCGGGCGGCCCCGAGGGATGGGTGGCCAGGCAAGAATCCCCGTGCCTGTACCGCGTTCCGGCCCGGCACCTGGGGGCGCGCTCGCGTCTCGCCAGCACGCCGGGCCGGCTCAGCGGCCAACGGTGGGTGGGCGGATGGGTGGTTGCTGGAAGCCGGGGGGGGAAATCTAACCACCGTAGCGGGCTGTGACTGGTTAGAAATAGACACAGCTTCCAGAGAGGCCAGGGCGGGGCCGGGGCGAGTGCGACGCGTTGGCGTCTCGCCCGCACGCCGGGCCGGCTCAGCGGCTACCGGCCAGTGGGGACTTGCTGCACAAGAGGCCAGGAAGCCAGGAGGCCACGAGGCAAGGAAGGGTGCCGGGGAGTTCATGGCCGAGAGCTAGGGGCAAGGGCGCGGTTCTGCGCCAGGCACGCGCAACAGAACTCTGGGGCGGGGCGAGGGCGCGCGCTCACTCCTCGCCTGCACGCCGGGTCGGCTCAGCGGCTGTCCGCCAGTGGGGACTTACCGCGCAGACGCCAAGAGACCAAGAGGGAATGAGCGCCGGGGAGTTCGGGCCCGGGCGGTAGGCAAAGGAGCAGGGGAGCGGATCCGGGCCACGGCCACCGGCACGGCCACCGGCACGGGCACGGGCACGGGCACGGAGGAAGACTCCCGGGTGGCTCGCCCCAGGCGACGGCCCGGGTGGTGGCTCCCATCTGCCGTCGGCGTCTCCCCGGGGTACCCGGTCGGCAGAAATGTGACAGTTAGAGCGGAAGTGTCACACTTCCCCCACCCGCCTACCCCCTCCCCCGGCCCTGGCATCTTTGGAGGCTGTGTTCTTTTCTAACCGGTCAGAGGTTGCGACGGTGGTTAGATTTACCCCCGGCTTCCAGCACCTACCCACCCAGGGTCGGCCGCTCAAGCCGAGGCGGCGTGCGGGCCGGACGGCAGCACGCCCCCTGCACCCTCCACCCCACCGGCCGACAGTCGCCAAGCCCACCCGGCGTGCAGGCCAGACGCGAACGCGCCCCCTCACACCGGCCCGGATCAGCCTAAGACGGCAGTCCCCACCGCACCCTCGCACCCCACCGGCCGATAGCCGCTAAGCCCCCGGCGTGCAGGAGAGAAGCGGACGCGTCCCCTCGCACCGGCCCGGATCAGCCCAGGGGCAGTCCCCACCCGCGCTTCCCGCCCCACCGGCGGGTAGCCGCTGAGCCCACCCGGCGTGCTGGCGAGATGCGAGCGCGTCCCTCAGTACCGGCTCGCGACGCAGTACAGGTACGGGTCTCCCCACCTTGGCCACCCGTTCCTCCGGGCCGCTCGCTCGCTTCTGAAACGGGCTGGAGCGGGTCGAGTCAAGGGTGGAGCGGAGCGGAATCGCCGAAGGCGACGCGACCGCAGGGAGCGCCCTTTACTCGGGCCGTGGAAGCACGACACTGGCCAAGAAGCGAGTGGCCCTACGCCCAGGTGACCTCTTTTGCCTGGGCTACAGCAGCCGTACGACCCGGTGCCGTGTGGTACTTCCAGTACAGGTTCGTGTGGGCGATGACCTGCTCCGGCGGCGGCGCACCCCACTTGCTCAGGTCCGACGTGGTGTGGGCGTCGCCGACGAGTGTCACGTCGTAGCCGCGTACGAACGCGCCGTGGAGCGTGGAGCGGATGCACGCGTCGGTGGCCGCGCCCGCCACCACCAGGTGGCCGACCTGGGCGGCTGCCAGCAGCTCTTCCAGGGAGGTGTCCTCGAAGGAGTCGGGGTAGTGCTTGGGCACCAGGGGCTCCCCGTCCCAGAGGTGCAGTTCGGGGACGTACTCCCAGGCCTCGCTGCCTGCCGTCATGTTCTCGTCGGAGTGCTGGACCCAGACGACCTGGACGCCTTCCTCCCGTGCCCTGTCGACGAGCGTGGCGATGTTGGCGACGACCGCGTCACGCTCGTACGCGTCGGCCACGACGCCGGCCTGGACATCGATCACGAGGAGTGCGGTGTTGGGGCGTTCTGTGAGTGTGGTCATGCTCAACACGCTAGTCCCGCCCACTGACACCGACTCGGTTCAGAACGGTTCAGAGGGGGCTGAAACTCGGCTCGACCGGCCCGGTCTCTCCTCGCTCCGCCAGTTCCGCCAGGTCCTCCGGCTCCAGGAACTCCAGCGCCTCCGGATCAAGTCCGTGCTCCGGCTTCCTGTCCCGCAGCCGCTCGACGAAGTCGAGGACGAACGCGGTGAACGGTCCCTCGAAGACTTCCGGTTCCGTCCCGTGGCTGTGGGTGACGACCTTCCAGCGGTCCGGGGCCGGGTCGCAGGGCCAGAAGAAGTGTTCGTCGCCGGAGTGGTCGTAGCCCCAGGAGATCAGTCCGCCGGGTTCCGGGTGGAAGGGGAAGGGGTGGAAGTCCGGACCGCGGCGCCTGCTCGCGCCGAACGTCTCGTGGATCCGCCGCATCCTGTCCAGGAGCGGACCGGCGCCCCGAGGGTGGAAGACCACCAGTTCGTCGCAGATCACGCCGGTGCCGTAGGCGTCGAGAAACGCCTTGAAGTCGGCGGGCAGTGCCGAGGCGACGTATGCCTCGACCTCGGTCCAGTCGTCGGCGGACGGTTCCCGTGACGCCGTCGACGGGCCCAGCAGCCGCACCAGTTCATCCAGTGCTGTCACGTCCACCACCCTGTCACCCCGACGCGATCTGCCGCGCCACCCGAACTCGGTGACGCGGCAGATCGGTTGCCCGGTGCCTCAGTGCCTCGCGGCAGCCGCCTCAGGCCCGGACCAACTCCCGGTCCTCGTCGGGATCCGAGTCCTTGGAGTCCAGCTCGCGCAGGCCCTCGCCCTCGACGTCCACGTTCGGCAGCATCCGGTCGAGCCACTTCGGCAGCCACCAGGCACGCTTGCCGAGCAGGGCCAGCACCGCCGGGACGATCGCCATGCGGACCACGAACGCGTCGAAGAAGACCGCGACCGCCAGGCCGAAGCCGATCATCTTGACCATGGACTCGCTGGAGGTGATGAAGCCGGCGAAGACCGCCATCATGATGACCGCCGCGGCCGTGACGACCCGCGCACCGTGCCTGAACCCGGTGACGACGGCCTGGCTGGGCTTCTCGCCATGGACGTAGGCCTCGCGCATCCGGGTCACGAGGAACACCTCGTAGTCCATCGCCAGGCCGAAGACCACGCCCACCAGGAAGATCGGCATCATCGACATGATCGGACCGGTCTCCTCCACGCCGATCAGGCCCGACAGCCAGCCCCACTGGAAGACGGCGACGACCGCGCCGAGCGAGGCGAGCACGCTGAGCAGGAAGCCGAGGGCCGCCTTCAGCGGGACCAGGATCGAGCGGAAGACGACGATCAGCAGCAGGAAGGCGAGGCCGACGACCAGGGCCAGGTACGGGATCAGGGCGTCGTTGAGCTTCTGCGAGAAGTCGATGTTCATCGCCGTGGTGCCGGTGACCAGTACCTGGGCGTCCGTGTCGGCCTTGATGCCGGCGCCTTCGTCACGGATGGAGTGCACCAGGTCCTCGGTGGTGACCGACGACGGCTTGGAGTCCGGCACGACGGTGATCGTCGCGGTGTCGCCGGCCTTGTTGAACATGGCCGGACTGACCGAGACCACGTCGTCGAGGGTCTTGATCTTGTCGGTCACCGTGGTGACGGCGGCCTTGGGCGCGTCGCTGTTCTTGGCGTCCACGACGATCATCAGCGGGCCGTTGAAGCCGGGGCCGAAGCCTTCCGCGAGGAGGTCGTAGGCCCGTCGCTGGGTGGTGGACGTCGGCTGCGAGCTGTCGTCGGGCAGACCCAGCTGGAGCTGGCTGGCCGGCAGCGCGATCGCGCCGAGGCCGAGCACGCTGAGGATCAGGACGGCGGCGGGACGCCGTACGACGAAGCTCGCCCAGCGGGTGCCCATGTTCGGCCTGGCCGCCTTGGCCGCTTCCTTGGCGCTGCCGCCGCCCAGCCACTTGGCCTTCTCGCCGGTGGGCTTGATCCTGCGGCCCGCGTAACCGAGCAGGGCCGGGATCATGGTCAGCGCGATGAACACCGCGACCACGACCGTGCCCGCCGCCGCGACACCCATCTTGGTCAGCATCGGCACGTTGACGACCGCGAGACCGGCCAGCGCGATGACGACCGTGAGGCCGGCGAAGACCACCGCCGAGCCTGCCGTGCCTACGGCCCGGCCGGCCGCGTCCTCGCGTTCGCGGCCCTCGGCCAGTTCGGCCCGGTAGCGGGACACGATGAACAGCGCGTAGTCGATGCCGACGGCGAGGCCGATCATCATCGCCAGCGTCGAGGTCGTCGATCCCAGGTCCAGCGTCTTCGCCAGGACCGTGATCGTCGAGACGCCGATCCCCACCCCGATGATCGCCGTCAGCAGCGGCAGGCCGGCCGAGACCAGCGAACCCAGGGTGATGACGAGGACGACGGCGGCCAGGGCGATACCGATGATCTCGCCGACGCCCATCTCCGCGGCGGCCTGGAGCGCGTCGCCGCCGACGTCGACGGTCAGCCCGGTGGCCCGGGCCTCGGACGCGGCGTTCTCCAGGGCGTCCTTGCTGGCGTCCTTGAGTTCCATGCCGGGGACGTCGTACTTCACCGATGTGTAGGCGACCGTCCCGTCCTTGCTCACGGCGTTCGTGGTGAACGGGTCGGAGACGGAGACGACTTCGGAGCCGTCGGCCAGCTCCTTCACCGTCTTCTCGACGGTCGCCTTGTTGCCGGCGTCGGTCATCTTCTCGCCGCTCGGCGCCTTGAAGACGACACGCGCGGTGCCGCCGTCCGAACTGGAGCCGGGGAAGCGCTGGTCGAGCAGGTCGAAGGCCTTCTGGGCCTCGGTCCCGGGTATGGAGAAGGAGGTGGAGCCCGCCGCGGGCGCGCCGGCCGCGCCGACTCCCGCGAGGGTCAACAGCGCGATCCATAGAAGGGCGACGTAGTGCCGTCGCCTGAAGGCGAGCCGGCCGACTTTGTAGAGGAACGTGGCCACGAGGGCGTACTCCCGGTCAGGTCGTGGGGTTCTTCGGGGCAGGGGTGATCGACCGGTTGGGGACACGGTTGATCTGCCCGACGACGTGAGCGGTTACGTCAGGTGGGCGTGCTGTGGGTTGTGCGCGGGGTTTCTCAGGTGGTGGGTACCGGTGCGCCCAGTGCGGGGAGCACCACGGCGTCGATGTACGACAGCAGGAAGGCCTGGGTGGGCGGCTGCTCGTCGATCATGGTGCGGGCGGCGAACCCGCCGATCATCATGTGCACGATGTACTCGATCGCCGGATTGTCGGCACGGACCTCACCCCGGTCGATCGCCCGCCGGAGCATCGTCTGGAACTCCGCCATCTCGGGTTCGACGAGGTGTTCCCGGAACGCCTTGAGGAGGTCCGGGTTGCCGTGCATCGCCATGGCCAGGCCCCGCATCAGCGCGGAGTTCTGCTCCATCTCGCAGTCGTCCGACCGCTTCGTGAGGGCGTGGAAGTCGCCCCTGAGCGAACCGGTGTCGACGGCGGCGGCCGAGGCGCCGGGCTTGTTGTGCCGCACCGCTTTGGCCACCAGCTCGGCCTTGCCGCCCCACTGGCGGTAGAGCGTCGCCTTGCTGGACTTGGTGCGGGCCGCCACGGCGTCCATGGTCAGGGCGTCGTAACCGACTTCCCGGAGCAGGTCGAGCACGGCGGCGTACAGCTCGGCCTCGCGCTCGGGTGTGATGCGACTGCGACGCGCCGTTGCGACTTCAGTCATGCCACTCACCTCTCCGGATCCGAACGAGACGGTTTCGTACCGCCTCGCGTAGTCATGAATGTAGCGCACTCTCCAGCGAAACGAAACCGTTTCGTACGTGTGGAGAGTCACCCGCCGAGTCGCCCGCCGGGCAGCCGCCGGATCACCCCGGCGATTTTTCATAAGTTGCCCGGGCCCGTCCCCCGGAAAAGCATAGGGAGGTGAGCTATCTGCGCCTGCCGCACCTCAGTGGCGACCTCCTGAGCTTCGTGGCCGAGGACGACCTCTGGCTGGCCCCTCTCGACGGCAGGGGCCGCGCCTGGCGGCTCACCGTCGACCGCACGAAGGTCGGCCACCCCCGCTTCTCCCCCGACGGCCGCCACATCGCGTACACGACCTGGCACAGCCTGGTCCCGGAGATCCATCTCGCGCCGGTCGAGGGCGGTCCCGGCCGTCGGCTCACGTACTGGGGCAGCGCCGACACCCAGGTCTGCGGCTGGACCCCGGACGGCGACATCCTCGCCGTCGCCTCGCACGGCGAACCGTTCTCGTACTTCACCTGGGCCCACAAGGTCCCCACCGACGGCGACCCCGGCGGCCGCCTCCCCTGGGGTCCGGTCTCCGACATCCAGCTCGCCGACGTCGACGGCGAACGCCAGACCCTGCTCCTGACCGGCACCCCGCCGCACGAACCGGCCGCCTGGAAGCGCTACCGCGGCGGCGCCATGGGCCGCCTCTGGCTGCACGGCCGCCGCCTGCTCGCCGACCTCGAAGGCCACCTGCACTCCCCGATGTTCGTCGACAGCCGCATCGCCTTCCTCTCCGACCACGAGGGCATCGGCAACCTCTACTCCTGTTCCTACGACGGCTCCGACCTCCGGCGCCACACCGATCACGACGCCTTCTACGCCCGGCACGCGGCCGGCGACGGCACCCGCGTCGTGTACCAGTGCGCCGGCGACCTGTGGATCGTCGACGACCTCTCCCCCACATCGGTCCCCCGCAAGCTGGACGTGCGGTTGAGCGGGCCCCGCGCGGGCCGCCGTACGTACCAGGTCCCCGCCGCCCAGCACGTCGACGGCATCTCGGTCGACGAGACGGGCCGCGCGAGCGCCGTCGTCGTACGCGGCAGCCTGTACTGGCTCACCCACCGCGACGGCCCCGCCCGCACCATCACCGACACCCCCGGCGTACGGGTCCGCCTCCCCGAGATGCTGGGCTCCGGCGGACAGGTCGCCTACGTCACGGACGCGGACGGCGAGGACGCGATCGAGATCGCCTACCTCCCCCGCGCCTCCGGCGAACGCGAGCCCCGCCGACTCGCCTCCGGCGAGGTGGGCCGCGTACTGGAGCTGGTGTCCGACGCTGCGGGCGAGCGCCTCGCGATCGCGGCCCACGACGGACGACTGCTGCTCCTGGACGCCACGGAGGACTCTGGGGGCACCTCCCGGACGGAGTCTGGGGGAGGCGAGGTGACCGAGCTGATCCGCTCGATCAACGGCCCGGTACGGGACTTGGCCTTCTCTCCGGACGGCAGCTGGCTGACCTGGTCCCACCCGGGCATCGGCCGCTCGCTCCGCCAGATCAAGATGGCGCGGATAAAGGACCGTTTGATCGTCGACGTCACCAACGGCCGCTTCGAGGACGAGAATCCGGTCTTCACTCGGGACGGCCGCTACCTCGCCTTCCTCTCCTGGCGCGGCTTCGACCCGGTCTACGACGTCCACACCGGCGACCTGTCCTTCCCGCTCGGCTGCCGTCCGTACCTGGTGCCGCTGTCCTCGGCGACCCCGTCCCCGTTCGCACTGACCCCGGAGGGCAGGCCGGCCGCCGGGGGTCTCGACGCGGCGGAGGACGACGACGGCGCGGACGGCGCGGTGACGGTGGAGGTCGAAGGGCTGGAGAGCAGGGTGACGCCCTTCCCCGTCGCCGCCTCCAAGTACTCGGCGCTGTACCCGGTTTCGGGCGGCGGCCTGGTCTGGCTGCGCTGGCCGATCTCGGGCGCGCTGGGCGAGACCTTCGCCAACCCGGACGACACCAGCGGCCGGCCGACCCTCGAACACTTCAACATCAGCAAGGCGAAGAAGTCCGAACTCGTCGACCACCTCGACTGGTTCGCGGTGAGCGGCGACGGCTCACGGCTGGTGGTAGTCGACGAGGACGAGCTACGAGCGGTCCCTTCCACGGAATCCGGCGACGGCGACTCGACCGTCTGGATCGACCTCCGCCGCATCCTCCACGAGGTGGACCCGCCCGCCGAGTGGCGCCAGTCGTACGAGGAGGCGGGCCGCCTGATCCGCGCGTACTACTGGGACCCGCAGATGTGCGGCATCGACTGGACCGGGGTCCTGGACCAGTACCGCCCGCTGGTCGAACGGGTGGCGTCCCCCGACGACTTCGCGGACCTGCTCCGGGAAGTCCTGGGCGAGTTGGGCACGTCCCACGCCTACGTCACCGCGTCCCGCCGCAACGAGGGCCCACCCCACTACCAGCGCCGCCAGGGCCTGCTGGGCGCCAACTTCGTTCGCAGGGAGGGCGGTTGGACGGTGGCCCGCATCCTCCCCGGCGAGTCCTCCGACTCCAAGGCCCGCTCCCCGCTGGCCGGCACCGGCATCCGCGAGGGCGCGATCCTGACCCACGTGGACGGCCGCCCGGTGGACGAACTCACCGGCCCCTACCCCCTGTTGGCAGGCGCGGGCGGCACAACGGTAGAGCTGACCTTCACCCCGGCGGAAGGCGAAGGCAGGGCCCGCCGAGTAGCCGTAGTCCCCCTCATCGACGAACGCCCCCTCCGCTACCAGGACTGGGTGGCCAAACGCCGGGCGGTGGTACGGGAGTTGAGCGGCGGCCACTGCGGCTACCTCCACATCCCCGACATGGGCGGCTCCGGCTGGGCCCAGTTCAACCGCGACCTGCGCCTTGAGGTGTCCCGCCCGGCCCTCATCGTCGACGTACGCGGCAACGCGGGCGGCCACATCAGCGAGCTGGTGGTCGAGAAACTGACCCGCACGATCCTGGGCTGGGACCTGACCCGCGACGCCCAACCGGTGTCGTACGCGTCAAACGCCCCCAGGGGCCCGGTGGTTGCCCTGGCCGACGAGGCAACCTCCTCGGACGGCGACATGATCACGGCCGCCTTCAAACTCCTCAAACTCGGCCCGGTGGTAGGCCAACGCACCTGGGGCGGAGTGGTCGGCATGACCGGCCGCCACCAACTCGGCGACGGCACGGTGATCACGGTCCCCATGAACGCCGCCTGGTTCGACGCCTACGGCTGGTCGGTGGAAAACCGAGGCGTGACCCCGGACTTGGAGATCCTCCGCACCCCCCTGGACTGGGCAGAGGGGAGACACGCGCAGCTGGACGACGCGATCCAGCTGGCCCTGGACCTCCTCGCCCTCCACCCGGCGGCAACCCCGCCGGACTACAGCGCGGTACCGGACCGCTCCAGGCCGAAACTTCCCCCACGTTCTTGAGAGGGGGCAGGCCAACCCCCTGCTTTCAGGGGCGCGGGGAACCGCGCGCCCAGCCCCCACCAACCCGCACCCAACGACGAAACGTGGGACGCCCCAAACTCAGGGCGCCCCACGCAAACAGACCTCAACTACGCGTCGTAGTCCTGGTCCATCCGATCCTGCACATCCCGCTGCGCCCGCTGCGCATCCTCACGCCCCTGCTGACCGCGCTCACCACCCTGCTGAGCACGCTCCGACGCCTCGTCCTCACCCTGGCCCATCTTGTCCTTGGCCTTGTCCGCGAGGTCCTTCGCCTTGTCCTGGAACTGGTCCTTCATACCCATGTGGGTTCACTCCCGTACTGAGGGGGGACTTGTGGGCCCCTTGCTGGGGCCTCGACCAGATTCACACGCCAGAACAAAGCGCGCATTTCGATCAGTCACCCTCCGTGACACGCGCCGTAGCCCGCGCCTCAGCCCGCGCAGCGGCCCGCGCCGCTTCGTCCGCCGCCCCACCCGCCCCCACAAGCCCCGACCGCATCCCGTCCAGCCGAGACCCGAACCGCCGCATCTCCCGCTGCCCCACCGACCCGATGACCCCCGGCAGATACCCCCGCACCCCCTGCATCCCCCGCAACCACCACTGCCCGTACACATGGCTGGACCGCCGCTCGATCCCGGCGACGATCCGATCCACGGCCGGCCCCAGCGGATACGTCTTGTTGGACGGCCAGGGCAACCGCTCCCTCAACTCCCGCATGACCGCGTCCTGATCAGCCCCCCGCACCATGTCCGTGTCGGTCCAGGACAGATACCCGACCCCGACCCGCACCCCCTTGTACCCGACCTCGGCCCGCAGACTGTGCGCGTACGCCTCGACGCCGGACTTGGACGCGCAGTACGCGGTCATCATCGGCGCCGGCGTGATCGCGGCCAGCGAGGCGATCTGCAGCAGATACCCCCGGCTCTCCATCAGCACGGGGAGGAACGCCCGCGCGGTCACGGCGGACCCGATCAGATTGACCTCGATCACCCGCCGCCAGGCGACCGGATCGGAGTCGAGGAAGGGCCCACCGTTGGCGACACCCGCGTTGGCGACGACGATGTCGACCTTCCCGAACCGTTCCTTGACCTCGGCCGCGACCCGGGCCATCGCCTCGTGATCGGTGACGTCGGCATACCAGTGACCGCTGTCGGTGTGCAGCCGCTCGGAGACCTGCTTCAGCGCGTCCGGCTCCAGCCCGATGAGCGCCAACTTGGCCCCGCGCGCGGAGAGTTTGCGGGCGAGCAACTCACCGACACCCCGCGCGGCCCCGGTCACGACCGCGACCTGCCCCTCAAGGCTGACCCTGTTGCTCATGCGCCCTCCGTAACCTGATCGAACTCCATATAGGTGGCGGCCAGTTCACGAATCTTCGCGCTGACCAACTCCGGCGCCTCGACGGGCGTCATATGACCGAGCCCGGGAAGTTCGGTGATCCCGACGCAGTTGGGCAAGGCGGCGACCAACGCCCGCGCGTGCACCGGCGGCGTCATCCGGTCCGCAGTACCGACGACGACGGCCGTAGGCACGGCCAACTCCCCTACGCCGCCGTCGAGATCGAGCGAATCAAGCACCCGCGACCACGCGTACCGCACCGCCCGCGGACACGCGTGCACGATCCGCGCACACGCCTCGACCATGTGCGGGGCCGAACCGGGGCCCATCGTCCCGTACTTGAGGATCCGCCGCGCGGTCGGCGTGACCGGCCCGAGCGGTGCCCGCGTCCCCAGTATCTTCCGGGTCAGCCGGGTCCGCATCCGCCCGGCCCGCAACGGCACCACGAGCGACTCGTCGACCAGCCGCGAACTCCCCGTACTGCACAGCAGAACGGCCACCGCGTGCTCCCGGAACCCCGCCCGCCCGGCCGCCGCCAGCACGGCCATCCCGCCCATGGAGTGCCCCGCGATCACGGCCTTCTCCCCGGGCGCGAGCGTCTCCTCCAGTACGGCTTCCAGGTCGTCGGCGAGCGCGTCGGTACCGTGCGCGACGGCCACCGGACTGCGCCCGTGCCCCCGCTGGTCGTAGGCGATGACGCGGTGATCGACGGACAGGTCCCGTATCTGCGCGGCCCAGAAGGCCGTGGAGCAGCACCAGCCGTGTGCGAGGACGACGGCGGGCGCGTCCTCGGGGCCGTACACCTCGACGTGCAGCCGGGAGCCGTCGGCCGAGGTGACGGTGAGTTCGCGGGCGGGGACGGGCGGGGCGTACGGCCCGGAGGCAACGTGCATGAGACGGCTCACGCGCTCGCCACCTCCGTCTCGACCTCGGCCTTCCTTTCGGTCTTCGCCCGAACCACCTCGTACTCGGTGAGGTCGACTCGCCTGGTGGCCTTGCGGAATTCGGCCGTGGTCCCGGGCCAGATGGTGGTGTTGACGCCGGACGCGTCCATGTACCAGCTCGTGCAGCCGCCCGTGTTCCACACCGTGCGCTTCATACGGTCCTGCACGCGCCGGTTCCACGCGCTCACCGCGCTCGGCCGGGCGTCGAGGGCGACGCGGCCGCCCAGGACGTCCAACTGCCGTATGTAGTCGGCGAGATAGTTCAGCTGGGACTCGATCATCAGGATCATGGAGGAGGTCCCGAGGCCGGTGTTGGGCCCGATGACGGTCATCCAGTTCGGGAACCCGGCCGCGGACGAACCGCGCAACGCCTGCATTCCGCCCTGCCACGCCTCGGCGAGCGTGCGCCCGTCCGCGCCGACGACCCGGTCGGCGATCGACATGTCCGTGACGTGGAAACCCGTGCCGAAGACGATCGCGTCGACCTCGGCCGTGGTGCCGTCGGCCGCGACGACCGTGGAACCGCGGACCTCGCTCAACCCGCTTGCCACGACGTCGACATTGGGCTTCGCGAGAGCGGGATAGTAGGTGCGGGAGAGCAGGATCCGCTTGCAGCCGATGCGGTAGTCGGGGGTCAGTTTGGCGCGCAGCGCCGGGTCCTTGATAGCGCGGGCCATGTTCTTCTTGGCCAACTGCTCCACGAGGACAAGCTCGTTGGGCCGCTTGGTGAAGGCCTGGGTCTGCAACTCCCTTATGCCCCACAGGAGTCCGCGCCGGGCCTGGGTGGTGAAGGGCAGCGCGCGGTGTACGGCGCGTTCGGCGGCGCTGATGGGGCGGTCGACGCGGGGCATGACCCAGGGCGGGGTGCGCTGGAAGAGGGTGAGGCGCTCCACGTCGGGCTGGATCGCCGGCACGATCTGGATCGCGGAGGCGCCGGTGCCGACCATGGCGACGCGCTTGCCGCGCAGGTCGTAGTCGTGGTCCCAGCGGGCGGAGTGGAAGACCTTGCCGGGGAAGGTGTCGAGCCCCGGGACGTCCGGGATCTTGGGGTCGGACAGCGGCCCGGTGGCGGAGACGACGAGGTCGGCGGAGTAGGAACCGGCGGTGGTCTCGATGTCCCAGCGCAGCCGCTCCGCGTCCCAAGTCATCATCTTGACCTCGGAGTTGAAGCGGATGTGCGGCCGGAGCCGGAAGACGTCCGCGACGTTCTCCAGGTAGGCACGGATGTGCTCCTGACCGGAGAAGGTGCGCGGCCAGTCGGCGTTCGGCGCGAAGGAGAACGAGTACAGATGGGACGGTACGTCGCAGGCGCAGCCGGGATAGCTGTTGTCCCGCCAGGTCCCGCCCACGCTGTCGGCGCGCTCCAGGACGACGAAGTCGGTGACGCCCTCGCGCCGCAACCGCACCGCGGCCCCCAGCCCCCCGAACCCGGACCCGATCACCGCCACCCGCACATGCTCGCGTTCGGTCATCCCGTGCCCTTCCTTACGACCTGCTCGACCGCGCCAGTGAACACTGGCGCAATCGGAGCGTAGGGCAGCTCCGTACTCATGGGTAGGGGTCGGGACAAGGAAAGTTACCGGGGGTACGACGTAAGGTGCGGGCGTGGCGGAGAAGGCAGAGCAGGCGGAACCGGCGGAGAAGCGCGAGTACCGCATGGAGGAACTGGCCGAGGAGGCCGGCATCACGGTGCGCACCCTGCGCTTCTACCGCGAGCGCAAACTCATCCACCCGCCGCGCCGGGAAGGCCGTATCGCCTGGTACGACGAGACGCACCTGGCCCGCCTGCGCACGATCTCGGCGCTCCTGGAGCGCGGCCACACCCTCAACGGCATCGCGGAACTCGCCGAGGCCTTCGACCACGGCCGCAACGTGGGCGAGTTGCTCGGCCTCGGCGCCCCCACCGAGGAGACCCCGGTCCGGCTCACCCCGGAGGCCCTCGCCGACTACTTCGGCGACCAGGCGACCCCGGAGAACTTCGCCGCCTCGCTCGAACTCGGCTACCTCGGCACCGACGGCGGCGAGATCGTCCACATCAGCCGCCGCCTCCTCGACGTCACGGCCGCCCTGGTCCGCGAGGGCATCCCCCTCGCCGACGTCCTCAGCGCGGGCCGCCGCGTCCGCGCACACACGGACGCCCTCGCCGAACTCTTCACCGACCTGGTCATCTCCGGGGGCCGCACGGCGGAGGACCTGCAACGGTTGCGCCCGCTGGCGAAGAGCGTGGTGCAGGCGGAACTCTCCCTCGCGATGGACAGGCGGTTGCAGAAGAGGATGGACGGGTAACGTCCTCCTGCGCCGTCCCGGCACCCACAGTCCGCACCACGCAGGAGGGGCGCTCCGTGGTCGCCGGGTGGACTCGGCGGCCGTGCGTCGGCGCTGCCGGCGGCTGCCTACTTGTCGCCGGTACGGTCCTTGGTGACTGACCGCGGAACGAGGCAGTGAGGACGGCGACAACCGTGCATTTCCAAGACGACGGGCCACTCGGGCACGGGCCCGGCAGGACTCCGTTCTGGGATCTGCTGGACCCTGCGGCCCGTCAGGTGTTGCGCGCGGGAGGACAGGTCACGGCCTATGCCGCCCGGGAAGACCTGCTCCGCCAGAACGACTTCGGCGATCATCTCCTCGTCCTCGGCTGCGGCTGCATCAAGGTCACCACGGTCTCCGCCGTCGGCTACCAGGCAGTCCTCGCGCTGCGCGGACCCGGTGACCTGCTGGGCGAACAGGGAGGACTGGACGGCGGGCCCCGATCGGCGACGCTCACCGCTCTCGTCCCGGTCCGCGCTCTGCTGATACCCGCCGCGATCTTCCGGGCAGCCGCCCGCGACCACCCCGTCATCACCGGCGCCGTCCACCATGTGCTCTCCACCCGACTGCGGGACGCCGACCGGCAGCGCACCTCGGCGGGCGCGGACCCGCTCGCCGCGCGCCTTGCCGGCCTGCTGCTCGACCTCGCCGCGAGCCACGGCCGACGCCACGCCTCCGGTGCCGTCGAGATCAGCCTGCCGCTGTCCCAGGACGATTTCGCCGGGCTGGTGCTCGGCTCCCGCAGAAGCGTCAGCCGCGTCCTCGAGCAGTGGCGCGCCGAGGGCTGGGTCATCACCGCCCGTACCCATGTGACCGTCGGCAACACCGACGCCCTGAAGCGGGTACGCGAGGGCGGGCCGACCGGCGGATGACCGGGCCGCCGACGCTGGCGGTTGGTCCGGAAGGGCTCACAGATCGGTCCAGGCCAGCGTGTCCAGGCCGTACTCCTGCGCAACGGGATTCCATGCGGCGACGAAGTCCTGTTTTGCCGCCGTGGCGTCATCGCCCGCCGACGACGCGTCCTGCCAAGAGCTCGACCCGACCACGTTGGCGGACGAGCAACTGCCCGAGACATCGTCGACCACTCGGGCATAGGCCCTGTCGGCCTTCTCTGAGTTCTGCCAGGCACTGCTCAGGTCCGACACCATGTCGTCGGACAACTGGTCCACGCTCAGCGCGCCCAGTTCCTTGACCAGGTCGGCCCGTGCTTCGGCCGCGTCCACGAACACCTGCCGGGCGTCCTGCAGTCCGCTGCACCGCAGCATCGACTGCACGGCGTCGGAGACACCGCTGCGCCGGCCGGCGTTCCCCGCCAGGAGGGTGTTCAGCGCCGTGACCTGCTCCTCACGGGTGCCGCTGTTCCCGCTCCGGGTCTGTCCCGTACTGCCGCTGCCGGAACCGCCGCTGTCAGAGCTGTGGTGAGCCATGAACTGCCAGACTCCCAGGCCGATCAGTGCCAGGACGATCCAGGCCACGACCGTGGCCGCCCGCCCTGACGACGAGCCCTGGGGCCGGCTCGGTGAAGGGACGTATGCCGGAGCTGTGTACGACGGCACGGGGCCACTGGGCGGCCGGGTGGCACCGGGGCGCGTACCACCGGTGGCTCCGCCGACCGGGCCGGTACCGGCTCGCGGTGAGGCCGTGGTCCGTTGGCCGGTCGTTCCGGTGCCGGTCGGTCCCGCTGCGGTGAGCCAGGTCACGGGAGCGGTGTCGAACGCCCGACGCAGCGGGTCGAGCCATGCGGAGAGGGTGGGCCGGGCGGCAGGATCCGCGCTCAGGCCGCGTGCGGCCAGGTCGCCCACGGTCGTGTCCATGCGGCGCAGCGCGGCCGGGTCCTGCCCGTGCTGCTCGTGCAGGAAGAGCCGCACCGCGAGCAGCGCGAACTTGTAGCAGTCCCCCTGCTGGGTGTCCGGGGCCTCCCCGTCGGGCAGCGCCCACCCGGGTGTCTGCACGGGCTTGAGGACCCAGTCTCCCTCAAGCCCCATGGCGTCGCAGTCGATGAGGAAACAGCCGGGCCGTGCCCCGGACAGCGCGAACAGAAGGTTCTTGGGGGAGAGATCGCCCGCCACCACGCCCAGGCCGTGCAGCCTCTCCAGGATGTCGGCGAGGGCGAGCAGCAGGCCGAAGAACTGACGGGGAGTCACGGTGCCGACGGTCTTCTGCACGAAGGCCAGAGGATTGAGCAGAAACTCGAAGCCGGCGGCCTTCCGGTCGCCCGAGGGCACCGTCATGAAGAACTCGTCCGGGATCTGCCGCATCAGAAAGCCGCGTATCTGCGGGCCCTCCGTCACCAGGGCCGCGGGCCAGGCCGTGTGTCCGGCCAGCCACTTCCCGACCGCTGCCGGTCTGCCCGGGAGGAAGGCGACCATCCGCTCCAGGGCGTCGATCTGAAGCTGCGTCTGAACCTCCGGTTTGTACTCCTTGTACGCCACCGGCCAGGTCCCGTTGATCAGCCGTTTCTCGACCACCCACACCTTGCCCTGACCGCCGCCGCCCAGGGAGGCGCCCAGTGCCAGATCCGAGCGGGCGATCCGCACCGCCCCGGGGCCGGTCACCGGCTTCCGCCGGATAGCCGGTCGCGGGGCCAGACAGCGAGCAGGGTGCGATCGTCGTCGAACGTCTCGCGCGAGAAGTCCAGCAGGTGGGCCAAAGCGCGGGGCTGCTGCGGAGGCACCGCCAACCCCGTGCCGAACAACTCGCCCACCACACCGGTGCCGTCGCCGAGCGGGACACCGAAACCGTCGGTGCCGACCAGCAGGACGCTGTCCGAGGGCAGCGTGTACGACACCGGGCGCACCCGCGTGGACAGCCGCGGCAACGCGACCACCGCGGTACTGGCGATCTCCTCGGAGGCGGTGTCCCCGTCACTCAGCAACTGGGCGTACTGGCCCCGCCGCAGGCACCACGCCGAGGAGTCCCCGGCGCGCACCACCGTGACGTGCATGCCGCCGGACCTGTCCGGTGCGACGGTGCCCGCCACCAAGGTCGTCGCCAGTGTCCTGATCGCCTCCGCCCGGTGCTGTTCGTCCGGCTCCCGGCCGCGCGCCACGCGCATGAGCAACTGGTACGCGGCTGCCTGCAGCACACGCGACCAGTCCGGGGCCTGCCGGTCCTCACCGAGCTGGACCAACAGGTCGTTGACCGCCGTACGGCAGGCCAACGCGGCGCCCACGTGTGACTGTGCGGCCGACGAGACGCCGTCGGCCACCGCGAAGACGACCGTGGCGGTCGGCTCGTGCCAGGCGACGACCACGTCGTCCTGCCTCGGCCGCCCGTCGAAGCGGTGCTGGTCCCCGCGCACGGAGGCAAGTCGGACGGTCAGGTGCGGAGTCGACCATCCGTCGAAGACGGTGTCGGGCCGGTAAGGGTCGGCCGGTGGCGGTTTCGGTTCCACCTGGGCGGCGGGTTTGCCCAGCACGATCCGGTCCCACTGGTTCGCCACCCGCCCGGAGTCGGGTGCAGGTGTGCCGGGTCCGGATTCCCGCGAACCCGGTTGCGGTGCCGCGTGCCGTGGTCGCGAGACGCGCTCCGCCGGGACACCGGTCTGTCCCGGTGGGCCGCCTCGCGGATCGCGCGTGTCCTCCCGGTCCACGTCGGAGAACTGCTCGGCGCTCTCCGCGCCCCGCGTGCCGTCGAGCCGTGTGGCGGACGGACCGTCGAGGCCGGGGCCGACGTACTCCGGCACGTCATAGGCCGGAACCTCGTACTCGGGCACGCGGTAGGTGGCGACCTCGTACGCGGACGCGGCGTCGCGGGCCGGCGGTGCCACGGGTCCCGGCGGCACGGCCGTCTGCCATGCCTCGGCGTGCCGCGGGTCGGGGGGTGACGACGGCGGTGGGGGAGCCGCGGGTGCATCCGGACCCGTCGGCTCCGGCGCGTCCGGCTCTTCGGCGGGACGGCCCGTGAACCGCTTCAGCAGCGATCGTTTGTCCACCGTCAGACCTCGTCGATCGCGAGCCGGAAGCCTTCCGGCTTCTCCACCTCCAGCTCGGCCGGCTGCCCCGCGGCCATGGCGTTCGCCGACTCGACCACGCTCTTGGTGAGCGCGGTGAAGAACTTGGCGATCGCCTCGCCGAGTTGGGCGCCGGGGAGCGAGACGAACGCGAACCGCTCGTTGGTCGACACGGCCAGGATGGTCTCGGCACGAGCCTCGCCGATCCCGAAGGCGATCACGTTCGGCGCGGCGCCGGTCACCGTGCGGTCGGTGAGGCGGGCGTGCGTCTGCCGCCACTCCTCACCGCAGGTCGGCTGTCCGTCACTGAGGAAGAAGACCGCGGGGCGCAGCACCTTGTATCCCTGAGACTTCAGCGTCTGCACGTCCTGCGGGATGCGCTGCAGCAGCGCCCCGAAGGCCGCGTCGTAGTTCGTGCCACCGCCCGCCGACAGCTGCGGCAGCTCGTTCTCGCTTCTCAGATCGGCCAGGATCAGACGTTCCGTCACGCGGTTGGCGAAGCCGAGTACGGAGAAGCGCACCTTGGCCGCCGCCATCGGTTCCCCCAGCAGTGCGACGTGCAGCGACTTCATCCCCTCGTTGAGGTCGCCCACGGAGCCCGCCATCGAGCCGGACTCGTCGGCGACGATGTACACCGGCAGCAACTGCCCAAGCGTCTCGGCCATCCCAGTTCTCCCCTTTGTTGCTCAACTGGTCTATTGCGCTATTGCTCTTCCGCGACGGGCCTGAGGCCCTGCGGGCACTGAAGTCGCAACTCCATCTGCCCGGCGATCGCACTCCGGCCGAGATGCAGCAGCGTCTGCTGCAGCAGGACGGAGAACTGCACCGCCGACTGGGCCGGGTCCGCGCCTTCCACCGCGACCACACCCAATTCCGGCCGGGACGCCATCCGCTGCACCACGCGGTCCTGGCCCGCGCCGATGCCGCACGCCACGATGTGCGGGAAGTACTTGTGCCCCATCAGCTCGGCGTGCGCCGCGGGCCATTCGCTGTCGTCCTCGGCCTGGCCCACGGCGAGGAAGAAGACGACGGGCCGCAACACACGCGGCACCTGTTCCTTCAGCCGCTCCGTCTCCAGCGGCACGAGGTCCAGCAGCCGCCGCAGCACGGGCCGGTAGCGGCAGCCGGGCGTGGTGCTCAATCCCGGAACGCCTGTGCGCCAGGAGACCTCGGTGAGCGGCAGCACCACATCGGCGCCGTCGGCATACGTGATCACCGAAAGCCGGATGGCCCCGGCCACGTCGGGGCTGTTCGCCAGGAGCGTCTGGACCGAACGCAGCGCGTTGCCCAAGTCGGTGACACAGGCGGTCGCGGCCGTCGAGGTGTCCAGGACGACGTACACCGGGACCAGTCCGCTCGGCGGCGCGGTACCGAAGGCCGCGGGGCTGCCGCCCCACTGCACGGACTCGGCGCCCTGCGCCGCTGCGGGCGCGGACCCCGAGAAGTCGGGACTGCGGGGTGCCACGCCGGACGCGAAGGACGCGGGCTGCCCGGCGTCGGGCCGCTCAAGCACACCGGCGACTCCGCTGCCCGGCGTGCTCTGGCCGAGCACGCCCTGCCGCAGCCCGGGCAGGTCCACCTCTCGTACGACACCCCGCTCGATGAGGTACTTGACCATCTCGGCGTGCCGCTGGTCCCGGACCTCGTGCTGAGTGGCCTCGGACTCCCGGACCCGCGCCAGCAGTTCGAGGGCGTGCACGGTCTCCTCAGGGTGCCGGACCAGGTGCTCACGGATGAGGTTGCCGAAGTCGAGCGGCGTGCGTTCCAGGACCGCGCGTTCGTCTGCCTGCCTGCGCCTGCGGGCGGCCGCCCTGATGTCCTCGAGGTCCTCGTCGGAGTAGGTCTCCGCTCGCTTCGCCTCGTGGACGTGCCCCCCGAGTTTGGCGCGCCGCCGTGCCTCCTCCAGTTCCTGGATGTAGCGGGCGGCGGCTTCGTCGGGCTCCATCTGAACCCTGCAGAGGTAGATGGTGATGCCTTCGGGGAGCCTGATCTCCCGGTCCAGCTCGTGGTTGACGGCCAGTTGGGCCGCCATGGCCTCGGTGATGGCGAACTGCGCGGCCTGCAGCCGGATCCGGTCCGTGAGGTATCCGTAGACGACCGTCAGCGCGTCCCGTACGTTCCTGGCCACCACCAGGGCCGGGTCATGTACTCGGAAGCCGATGTCGATCGTGGCCTGAAATCGATGCCCTCCGTCTTTGCAGGTCAGCGGAGTCTTCGTGACCGACGCCTGGCGTCGGTGGTCACCGAGGTCCACGACGTAGCAGGCCCGGTTCTTGCCGAACCAGCGTTGCCCGGCTGTGCGGACGGTCTCGACCTCGAAGGGCCCGCCCTCCACCGGGTAGACGATCGCCACCGCAGGCGGCAGGTTGGGCAGTTCGCCCACCCGGCTGCGGGCGATCGCACGGTCGTTGAGAATCAGCGAGACAGACATCTCACACTCCTTCCAGGTCCAACTGCGCGTGCACCATGGCGGCCGTCAGCGGCAGACCGACGATCCGCTCCGGATGGACCCAGTCATCGGCACAGCTGCGCAGGATCCGGCCCGAGCGCTGATCCCCGTGCGCGATGGCGCCGACCAGGAGCCGCAACATCTCGCGGAGTTCCGAATCCCGTTCGGCCAGCCTCGCCCAGCCTCCGATGACCTGTTCCGCTTCGTCGTGGAAGAACGACTCGTTCAGTGCTCCACGCCACAACCAGACGAAGGAGTCACGGAGTTCGGCCCGGCGGTGCGCGAGGTACAGCAGCGTGGGCCATTCCGGTACCGCGGCACCGGGCTCGATGTCCTTGGTCTCGACGACCACCTGTGCCGCAACGATCAGAAAGGCGAGTACCGCCGTCCGGCCGGAACGGTGATCGCCGATCCTGGCGCGCAGTGTGGACAGAACGGACCCGGCCATGTCGAGGTCGTCGGCGACCAGGTCGGCCAGCGCGCAGCCGACGGCCACGGCGACCATCACACTGTCGACCGTGAACAGCCGGGCGAGTTCGTCGACGGGGCGACCCGGCACCGCCGCCAGCCCGTGCACCCGGGCCGCGGCCGCCCTCACTTGGGGACGTTCGTCCGAGTACCAGCCGTTCACGAGGGCGCTCGCCTGCTCCTGCACCCAGGGACTCTGGCAGGCCACGGAGAGCGCGTAGGCGACAGCGGTGCGGCGCAGCGCGCTGTCGCTGCGCGCCCACGGACCCAGGACGCGCTGTTCGACGTGCCGGTAGGACTCGGCGGCCAGGACTCCGAGCCCGGAGGCCGCTGCGTAGACGCGCACCTGTTCCGCCGGGTGAACCACCAACTCTCCGAGCCAGTCGAGGAGTTCGCCCTGTATCTCGTACTGGGTCCAGGCGTGCAGGATGACCCGGCGCGCATACCCGGGGTCCTTGTACTCAAGGACCTTTCCCGGCTCGCCTCCCGGCTTGTCCCGCTCCTGGGCGCGCAGCCGCAGGAGTTGCCTCCGACGGGGCGTCTCGAACAGGTCCTTGGCCTGGAAGACCCGTCCGTCGGCTCCGGGTGCTCGGAGGTAGGGGCTGTCGTCGTCCAAGCGGTCGCGGAGTGACCGGGCGGCCTGGGCAACGTCCTCTTGTGGCAACCCGTTGAGTACGGCCAGGGCGAGCGCGAAGCTCCGTGAGCCGACATCCGGCAGGCCCTCGGCCCAGATCTCGAAATCCTCCGCCTCCAGCCGAGCCCGGTGTTCGCGCAGCCGGTCCAGGTCGACGCTGCCCTGCAGGTCATACTGTTCGCTGAACGCGGCGGCCAGGTCCCCGGCCTGCCTGCAGGCGGGGACACCGCCCACCAGATCGGCGATCACCTCGCGCACGTCGTCACGCGCCAGGAGCCGGTCGGCATCGCGCTCCCCCAGCCGCCACCGCAGGTGCGCGCGCACGACCTCGAGAGGTTGCGGGGCGTCCGTCAGGTCTCTTACGCCGGCGAGCAGTTCTCCGTCGGCCAGCTCGCCGGCAGCGACGGTGACGACCATCCATGCGTCTGCCTGGGACAGCGCGCCCTGCACCTTCTCGTAGGTCTCGCGGCCGAGATTGCCAATGTCGTCGGGCCGCTCCAGCAGGAATCCGGCGCCGCGCTCGATGACCCCGCCGTCGTTCTCCAACTGCTCGGCCAGCGAGGCGAAGTCGACTCCGCTGTCCAGATGGTAAAGCGTGCCCCTGCACGCTCCGAGCAACAGCCGAACCGCCATGGCGGACTTGCCGTAACCGGCCGCCGAGCGCAGGATCAGCAGCCGCTGCCGCTTGAGCGCTTCACGGGCATCGGGCAGATCGGCGGGAGGGCAGTACGCGAACCGGACCCGTTCGGCGATGAGCGGGGACAGCGCACGCAACTTGCGTTTACGGCCGCCCAACAACACCACGTACTTGTCGCCGCCGACCATGTCGCCCTCGACGTTGGCGACGGCGTTCTGCAGCAGCCCTCGGCGCTGCGATCCCTGCCCGAGTTGGCCGGTCGCCTCGTACGACTCCGCGCCCGGCCCGGACTGCGGAGGCTGCTGCCGGTCCGCCCCGTCCTCGGGTCCCGACGCCGACTGTCCTTGGGGCGTACCGTCCGGATTGTCCTTGGCCGACTCCTGTCCCGGACCCGGGGCGGACGGTTTCGGCGCGCCACCGCCTCCGCCCGCCGCGGATCCCCCCGCCCCGGCCGCCGGTTGGCTCCCCCCTGGATCACCGGCGGCCGGGGGGCCGCCGGCCGCGACTGCCGTCACAGCCGGACGCTCCCGGTGTTATGGACCGTCACATGCTTGTCCCCTGCCACCTGGTCGCCCTGCACGGTCTGGGCGTGCTGCGTGACGGAGGGCTGCCCCGGGGCAGCAGGCGACTGCTCGTCATAGGGAGCATCGGCGACGGTAGGCGGGGTCGCGGGCAGTCCCGGAGGGGCCGCGTAGCCGGGGACAGTGATCCAGGTGCCGATCTTCTCGCCATGCTTGGTCGTGAAGTCGCAGGGCAGATAGGCCGCGGGATCGATGCCGCGATGGCTGTGTCTGATCACACTGTGGTGGATCTCGTCCGACACGGCGAAGACCATCCGCGCCGACGGCGCAGCCGCAAGCACATCTCTCAACGGCTGCGCGTCGACGATACGGCTGGCAGTGTTGACCGCGTCTCCCGACCAGCCTTTCTCGTCGCGTGCGGCCAGGCCCTGGTGCAGCGCCATACGCAACCGCACAGCGTGATCCTCGTTCGCCTCTTGGGCGTACTCACGGAGTTCCTCGTCGAGTTCGCGCACGAAGGGCCCAGCGATCAGCACCGGCGACACGGACGAGCTGACCAGCATGAGTACGCCGTCCCCGCGGTCCTCGGCCACGGTGTCCGCCGCTGCGAGCTCGGCGCGCTCCATCGCGCCACCGAGAACGCGGTACATCGCGGCCCGAACACGCCGTTGCACGGGATCCCTGCGTGAACTGAAGTTCTCAATGTCCAACACCACGATCCAGTGGTGCGTGGCGTCTCCCGCCATGTCCGGACCTCCCCCGTGCTCCCCGCGTACGTGCTGCCGACCAATGGCGCTACCTAGTACACGGCATTCGGAGACAGCGGGTCCACGCCATTTGACACACTCGCGGGATTGACCGGAAACGATCTGCGACAAGAGTTCGGGAACCCGGGGGACTGGACTCGCAGCAGGTATGACCGCCGAAGCTACGAGCCGTACACGACAGTCACCGGCGCGTGGTCCGACCACCGCTCGTCATGCGTGGCCGCGCGCTCGACGTACCCCTTGACCGCCTTGGCGGCGAGGCCGGCCGTCGAGACGTGGTAGTCGATCCGCCATCCGCTGTCGTTGTCGAACGCCCGCCCCCGGTAGGACCACCAGGAGTACGGCCCCTCCACGTCCGGGTGCAGGGCGCGTACGACGTCGACATACGCACCGTCCTCCGCGTCGAAGACGCTGCTCAGCCACTCCCGCTCCTCGGGCAGGAAACCGGAGTTCTTCTGGTTGGCGCGCCAGTTCTTGAGGTCGGCGGGGTGGTGGGCGATGTTCCAGTCGCCGCAGACGACGACCTCGCGCCCGTCGGCGGCGGCCCGTGCGCGCAGCCCCTTCAGATGGACGAGGAACTCGCCCATGAAGCGGACCTTCTCGTCCTGCCGCTCGGTGCCGACCTCGCCGGAGGGCAGGTAGAGGCTGGCGACCGTGACGCCGGGGAGGTCGGCCTCGACGTAGCGGCCGCTGCCGTCGAACTCGGCCGACCCGAAGCCGACTTGGACGCGGTCCGGCTCGCGGCGGGTGTAGAGGGAGACGCCCGCGCGGCCCTTGGCGGCGGCCGGGGCGTGCACGACGTGCCAGCCCTCGGGGGCGCGGACGTGCTCCGGCAGCTGCTCCGGCTCGGCTCGCACCTCCTGGAGGCAGAGCACATCGGCGGAGGTCTCCGCGAGCCATTCCACGAAGCCCTTCTTCGCGGCAGCCCGCAGTCCGTTGACATTGACAGAGGTCACAGTGAGCACTCGGGCACAATACCGGCACACTGGACGGAGTCCAGATTCCCCTGCGCAGACCTTCGCAGACCCTCCCTACGCATAGAAGTACGATACTCGGCATGAATATACGCACCGTCCCGTTCGACCACCCCGACGCCGTCAAACTGAACGACCAGGTCCAGGCGGAGTACCACGACCGCTACGGCGACGGCGGCGACGCCACGGTCCTGGACCCGTCGGACTTCACCCCGCCGAACGGCGTCTACCTGATCGCGTACGACGAGCACGACGACCCCGTGGCCACCGGCGGCTGGCGCTCCCAGGACGCCAACGGCGAGGGCAACGAGGACGGCGACGCCGAACTCAAGCGCATGTACGTGATCGAGCAGGCCCGCGGCCTGGGCCTCGCCCGCCGCATGCTGGCCGCCCTGGAGGACGACGCCCGTACGGCCGGCCGCACCCGCATGGTCCTGGAAACCGGCACCAAGCAGCCGGAGGCCATCGCCCTCTACACGTCCAGCGGCTACGAGCCCTGCGTGAAGTTCGGGTACTACCGCTTCCATGACGACAGCCGGTGCTTCGCGAAGACGCTGTGACCGGTGACTGGTCACCGGTGACCGTGGGGCAGCCATCCTGCCGGGATCCCGTCACGGGCTGGAGAGTGCTTCCCGGGGAGCGAGGCGGGCGGCGCGGACCGCGGGCCAGAGGCCGGCGAGGGCGCCGATGGCGATCGTGGCACCGACCCCGACGACCAGCGCCCACGGGGGTATGACGACCTGCCAGCCCTGGTAGGCGGCGTAGCCCGCCGAGGCCGCGGCGCCCAGTGCGGCGCCGCTCGCTCCGCCGAGGGTGGACAGCAGTACGGACTCGGTCAGGAACTGGGTGCGGATCTGGGCGCGGGTGGCGCCCAGGGAACGGCGCAGGCCGATCTCGCCGCGTCGTTCCAGGACGGCGATGACCATGGTGTTGGCCACGCCGACGCCGCCCACCAGCAGGGCGATGCCGCCGATGCCGACCAGCAGGCCGGTGAAGGCGTTGTTGGCGGCCTGTTTGGCGGTGAGTGCGTCGGAGGGGCGGGAGACGGTGACCTCGCTGGGGTTCTCGGGGTTGACGGTGGCCGCGAGGACGTCGCGGACCTGGCCGACCTCGCTGTCCGCGCTGCGGAGGTAGATCTGGGTGGGCCTGCCGTCGAAGCCGAGCAGGCGCTTCGCGGCGTCCCAGCCGACCAGGGCCGAGGTGTCCAGCTCCGGGGCGAGCGGCGCCTTGTGCAGGATGCCGGTGACGGTGAACCACTGGCCGCCGAGCCAGATCCGGTTGCCGGGGTGGGTGATGCCGAGAAGCTCGGCCGTGGTGGCGCCCAGCACGACGGTCGGGTAGCGGGCCTGCGCGGCGTTGAGCCAGGTGCCGGCCGCGAGATGCAGGCCGACGGTCGTGGGGAGGTCGAGTCCGGTGGCGAGGACGCCGATGCCGCCGCTGGCCTCCTGGGGGATGTGGTCGGTGCGGTAGACATGCGCGTCGTCGACGCTGCCGGTGGCCGACGCGGAGTCGACGGGAGCGATGCGCCTGACCATGCCGACGGAGCTCTCGGGCAGCGGAGCCGGTTTCCCGACGAAGTCCTTTCCGGGGGTCACCGTGAGCAGATTGGTGCCCACGGAGGCGAGCCGGGCGTTGAAGGCGGCCTGGCTGGAGGAGGAGATGGCGATCACCGCGACCATCGCGGCGATCCCGATCGCGATGCCGAGGGCGGAGAGCACCACCCGGGCCGGACGGACCCGCAGGCCCGCGCTGCCGACGCGCACGGTGTCGGCGGGACCGAGGCGGCGCGGGACGAGCTGCCCGGAGTTCATGCCCTCACCTCGTCGTCGACCCGGCCGTCCAGGACGCGGACCCGGCGCGGGAGCGAGGCGGCCAACTCCTGGTCGTGGGTGATCAGGACGACGGTGGTGCCGAACGTGTTGAGCTCCCGCAGCAGTTCCAGCACCGATGCCCCGGAGGTGGTGTCCAGGGCGCCGGTCGGCTCGTCGGCGAGCAGCAGCGAAGGGTCGCCGACGACCGCGCGGGCGATGGCGACACGCTGCTTCTCACCCCCGGACAGTTCGTGCGGGCGGTGGTCCAGGCGGTGGCCGAGGCCAACCCTGCGCAGGGTCCGCTCGGCGCGTGCGCGGCGCTGCCCGCGGGGCACGCCCGCGTACAGGAGGCCGTCGGCGACGTTGTCCAGGGCGCTGACCGAGGGAGCGAGGAAGAACTGCTGGAAGACGAAACCGATGGCGCGGGCCCGCAGCGCGGAGACCTGGCGCTCCTTGAGGGTGGCGATGTCGTGGCCGTCGATGGTCACGGTGCCCGAGGTGGCCGTGTCCAGGGTGCCGATGAGGTTGAGCAGGGTGGACTTCCCGGAACCGGACGGGCCGACGATCGCGAGGAGTTCCCCGTGCCGGACACGCAGGGACACCTCGTGCAGCACTCTGGTTCCGCCGGGGTAGACGTGGGAGACCTCGCGAAGTTCCACCAGGGGGCCGGTCATTGGGCGACCCCGATCTCGGTGCCGGCCGCCAGGCCCCGCCCGCTGACCTCCACCCGGCCGTCGGCGAACATGCCGAGGGTGACGGGGATGATCGTGGACCGTCCACCGGAGCCGGAACCAGAACCAGAACCAGTTCCGGTGCCGGTGCCGGTGCCGACGACCTCGACGCCGTAGCCGCCCTCGCTCAGTGCCAGCAGTGCGGTGACCGGCACCGTGAGCACGTTCTTCTTCTCGGCGGTCCGCAGTCCGACGGTGACCGGCGCCTGGGTGTAGGCCCCGGCGTCACGGCTGTTGACCGCGATGTCGACACCGATGGTGGACTTGTCCGAGCCGCCGTCGGTGCCCGGGGTCACCGTGACGACCGTACCGACCGAGGTGATCGTGCCCTGGACGGTCCTGCCGCCCGGGAGGGAGACGGTCACCTTCTCGTTCTTCCGCGCGAGCGACTGGTTCGCGACGTCGAGGTCGACGTGCACCTGTCTCTTGTCCGAGGTGGCGGCCAGTACCGGCGTTCCGGGTGCGGCATCGGAGCCGGCCTGGGTCCTGTGGGCGCTGATCCGCAGTGCTCCGGACGCGAAGACGATCCGGCCCAGTGGGACTTTCCCGGTCCGCTCGCCCGTCGGCAGCCCGAGGTCCTTCTGCCAGCGTTCTACGGCACTCGCGGTGGCGGCGGTATAGGTGTCGTCGGCGGTGAAGCCGTCGTAGCCCAGCGCTCGGAGGTTGGTCTCCAACTGCCGTACGTCCTGGCCCTCTTCGCCGGGTTTCAGCTCGCGGTAGGCGGGGGCGGAGCCGTACATCAGGACGACCGGGGTTTCGTCGACGCTGTACAGCGGGTGGCCTCGGGTGATGGTGCGGCCGAGGCCCGGCAGGCCGGTGACGATGCCCGGCAACTGGGCGTTGACGGTGGTGGAACCGGCGTAGCCGAGGGTCCCGTCGACCTGTTGGGAGTTGACCAGGGTCTGCCGGGTCACTGTGGCGGTGTCCTCCTTCGGCCCGTCGGTGGTGGCGGGGGTGGTCCGGCCGGGGGCGACCAACGCGTAGAGCGCTCCGCCGCCGATCACCGCGACCGCCAGCGCTGCTACGGCCCAGCCGGTGCGGCGTCTTGGGCGCCGGGTAGCCTCGTCCTGCGGCGGCGCCGCGGTCCTGTCGAGGGCGGTCACTGGCCGGCCTTCCCGGAAACCCCGCCCCCGCACGCCTTCATGGCGTCCTGAGTCTTCTGCGACTCGGCGTCGGGGATGTTCAACGGCTTGTCGGCGGAGGGGTCCGGCACATCAACTCCCTTGCCGCGCAGGCACCGTGCCAGCTTCAGCGCCTGGGCGTTCGCCGAAGCGCTGTCGACGGAACCCGTCCCATCGGCGCTGGGCATGTACTGCTTGCACTTCGCGACGGCGCTGCTGAACTTCGCGGGATCGCTGGGCATGGTCAGCTTCGTCCCGTCGGCGCCGGGGTCCGGCATGTCGACGCCGTTGTGGCGCATGCAGGCCGCGAACTGCAACCGGGCCTTCTGCACGTCCTTGCTCTTCGCGGAGGCGCTGGACGTGGGCGTCCTGCTGCCCTTGGCACTGGCGACATCGTCGCCGGAGTCGTGCGCGCCGCACGCCGACAGGACCAGGACCAGCGACGCGGCGCCGGCCGCGAGGACAGCGCGGGCCCACGGAACAGTGGCCAGGGTGGACATCGGGAACCTCACAGGGATCAGGGGAAGGGATGCCTCCGTAGGACAACAGGGCGGTGTTCGCAGGGAGATAAGGACCACGCGGAGCGGGACCGGCTTCGAACGGACCCTTATCCCGCTGCAATCAGGCTCCTGGTTGGATGGCCCGGCACCTGACTGACCTGCCTGACCTGCCTGCTTTCTTCTACGTCGGTCATCGTCGCGCGCGCCCGCGAGAGAGCAAGGAACCCACGTGCCATGAGAGTTCTGATCGCCGAGGACCACCAGGTCCTGGCCCGTACGATCGCCACCGGCCTGCGCCGTGAGGCCATGGCCGTCGACATCGCCTCGTCGGGGGACATGGCCGAGCGGCAGTGCCTGCTCAACGACTACGACGTGGTCGTCCTCGACCGCGATCTGCCGGTACTGACCGGCGACGAGGTCTGCCGCCGGCTGGGCGAGCTCCGGGATCCACCGCGCATCCTGATGCTGACGGCGGCCGGCTCACCGGAGGACAAGGTCTACGGCCTTGATCACCTCGGTGCCGACGACTACCTCGCGAAGCCCTTCGCCTTCTCCGAACTCGTGGCCCGGGTAAGGGCGTTGAGCCGGCGGGTGACCTCGATCCCGGTGGCGCCGCTGCGGCACAGGGGGATCGAGATGGACCGGAGCTGCCACTCGGTGCACGTCGACGGCCGCGCTGTAGAACTGACCGCCAAGGAGTTCGCGGTGCTGGAGTTCCTGCTGGAGACCCGGGGCGATCCGGTCACCCACCGCGAGCTCCTGGACCGGGTCTGGGACGAGAACCTGGACCCGCGCACCAGGGCGGTGCGCGCCACCGTCAGCCGGCTGCGCACCAAACTCGGCGGGCGTGACGTGATCTCCCTCGACGAGGGAACGGGTTACCGCCTGTGCTGACCCGCCCGCGGTCGCCCGCCGTCCGGCGCGGCCGGCTGACCTTCCGCGCCAAGCTGGCCGCCGCCTTCGCCTCGGTCTGCTTCCTGGTGGGCGCCGCCGTGCTGGTCCTTGTCGCACTGCTCGCCCGGCACGGAACCATGGCGGAGGCGTCGGTGCTCAAGGTGCGGCTGGTCGGTCCGACGGCGACTGCCTCGCAGCCAGCGGAAACCGCCTCACCACCGGCGGACAGCACCTCGCAGTCGACGGAAACCGCCCCACCACCGATGGACGACACCTCGCGGTCGGCGACGGGCCGCACCTCATCGTCCGGAGCGGGCGCCGGAGCGGACCCGGCGATGGACCGCATGACCGTGGAGGTCACCAAGAAACTCCAGGACGCGGCGCTGCGGCAGATGGTCCTGTGGCCCGCCGTCGGGCTGGTCCTCATGGCGGTGCTGTCCGGGACCACGGCCTGGTGGCTGGCGGGCCGTGCCCTGCGTCCCGTGCGCGAGGTGACCGGGGCCGCCCGCAGGATGAGCGGGGAGAACCTCCACGAGCGGCTGCGGCTCTCGGGACCCGCCGACGAGTTGCGGGAACTCGCCGACACCTACGACGCCATGCTCGACCGGCTGGAGAAGTCCTTCACCGGCCAGCGCCGTTTCGTCGCGAACGCCTCCCACGAACTGCTCACCCCGCTGACCGTCCAGCGCACCAGCATCGAGGTGGGCCTCGCGGATCCGCTTCCGTACGGCCTCGCCGAGGTCCGCGAGGAACTCCTCACCGCCAACCGCTCAGCGGAGCAACTCGTCGCCGCGCTACTGGTTCTCGCGCGCAGCGACCGCGGCCTCGACCAGGTCCAGGACACCGACGTCTCCGTACTGCTCACCCAGACCGTGGCCGAACTGCGCTCACTCGCCGACGACAACGCCGTCGACGTCTCCACCCACATCGAGCCGCTGACCGTCAGCGGTGACCCGGCGCTGCTCAGACAACTGGTCTCCAACCTGCTGCGCAACGCCATCCAGTACAACCACCCCCAGGGCTACGTCGCTCTCCACGCCGGGGCGGACCGGCTGACCGTGACCAACACCGGCCCACTCGTCGATCCCGACCGCGTCGACGCCCTCTTCGAGCCGTTCCGCAGGCTCGCCCCGGACCGCACCGGCACGGACGGGCACGGCCTCGGCCTGTCCATCGTCCGGTCGATCGCCGACGCCCACGCGGCCACGGTCACGGCGGAGCCCCGAGCGGAAGGCGGGCTCACGATCGAAGTCCGCTTCGCCCGTGAACCTGCCCGTCCGAAACCGGGACCGACCCCGGCGACGTTCGGCCGCCCCGTCGTCGGCAGGGCTACTGACCGGTGATGAGGGCGCGGGCGGTGGCCGCGAGGCCAGGGGCCGCACCGGGGGCGGGCGGGTCGTAGTTGGAGAGGGTGACCGCCGTCCAGTCCAGGTCCGGGAACCAGTCGATGCCGGTGTCGACGCCGGGCGCCGCGCCACTGTGGCCGACGGCCCAATTGCCGTTGATGAGCGCGGTGGTGGTTGCGTACGAGTCGAAGGGGAACTGCGCGGGCACGCCAAGCCCGGCAGGCAGCGGCGCCCTGGGCACCTTGGGACTGAGGGTGAGTTCGGTGTGGACGGGGTCGAGCAGCTCGTGGCCCAACAGGGCCCGCTTGAAGCGGACCAGGTCCGGTGCGCTGGAGAAGGCGTTCCCCGCGGGCGAGCCGACGTAGAAGAAAGAGCCGTCGATGGCGTCGACGCGCTGCCCGGCGGGCTGGTTCTGCGCGGTGTACGGGTGCGCGATGCGTGGGTCGTCCCGCCACTGCGGCTTGGTGTAGAAGTCGGAGGCGGTCATGCCGGCCGGGCGGAAGACGTGGTCGCGGACGTAGTCGTAGTAGGACCGGCCGGAAACCTTCGCGACGATGGCGCCCAGGACGTGGTAACCCGAGTTGCTGTACTGCCCCTTGGTGCCCGGGACGAAGTCCAGCGGGGCTCTCCGGATGAACTCCATTGTCCCGTCCATGACTTGCTCGGAGCTGGTCCAGGTGAACGCCTCGCCGAAGAACCCCGGGCGCTGCATGTAGTCGCCCATGCCGGAGGTGTGGGTGAGCAGGTGGTGGACCGTCACGCTGCCCGCGATGTCCGCCGGGAAGCCGTCGAGGTACGTGCCGAGCGTCGCGGTGTACGCGATCCCGCCCCGCTGGACGAGTTGGGCAACGGCGACAGCGGTGAAGACCTTGGTGATCGAACCGAGGCAGGAGACGGTGTCGGCCCGGTTGGGGACCGCCCCTTGCCTGTCGGCCATTCCGTACGACCGCGCCAGCACCGGTCGATCGCGGTACAGCAGGAGCACGGTGCCGGAGAAGGACTTGTTCGGCGAGAACACCAGCTCCGCGATCGACTCGATCCTCCGGCGGGCGTAGGGCGCGGCGGCACAAGGACCGTTGCATAGGCTGGCCACCGCCTCATCTGACATACCGCGACGAGGACCAGCACATGCACAGCAGCACCAGGATCCGTCTGATCGAGCCCACCGACGCCTCCCCGATCGCCGCGCATCGGGTGCGGGACGTCGAGGCTTTTCGGCGGTGGGAACCGACTCCACCGGCCGAGTTCTTCACGCCGGAGGGCCAGGCGGAACGGATCGGCAAGCTGCTGGCCGGATACCGAGCGGGCACGGTTTGACCGGGCGTGGTGCTCGCCGACGACCAGGTGATCGGGCAGGTCACCGTCGGAGGCATCCTGCCCCAGGTCCACCTACGCCGTGCCTCCGTCGGATACTGGATCGGCAGTGTCGCACAGAACCAGGGGCACGCGGGGCGCGCCGTCGAGCTCGCACTCCGGGTGATGACGGACGAACTCGGGCTGCACCGCGCCGAGGCGTCCACCAATCTGGAGAATCTGCCGTCGCAGCGGGTACTTCGCCGCAACGGGTTCAGCCCGTACGGCGTCGCGCACTCCTCGATCTTCCTCGACGGACACTGGCGGGACGGGCTGCTGTGGGAGCGCATCCTCGGCAACCAGCTCGACTCTGACATGTAAATAGCTGCAGGTGGGTGCTCTTACAGGCATGGGTACCGGCCCGGTCGGAGTCATCCCTTCGGGCTTCGGCCGCACTCGTTCAGGTGGTGTCCCCGTCGTGGTGTGACCGATCATGGTCTGTCGCCCCCGCTCCGGAGTCGCCCTGCCCACTGCGCGCCGCTTCACGATCACCGCTAGTCCCGACTCGGTGAGCCCCGACAAGGTATCCGGCGAGGGCCCGCACGAGCCTTTCGGCCTGGCGTTTGCCAACCGGCGGTTCACCGATCGCTCGTCCAGGGCGGGTATCCGCCGTATCCGGCTGCACGACACCCGGCACACGTGCGGCTCGCTCCTGGCCGCGCTCGCACGTGCCCTCGGAGTCGACACGGCGGGCGCTTCGCAAGCCGGGCAGGCACCTTGGGAAGCAAGATCCAGAGTAGTTACTGTACTTCGCTGCTGTACGACGCCAAAGAGCCCCAGCCGGATCACTCCGGCTGAGGCTCTGAGCTGCGGTGGACCTGTGGGGATTTGAACCCCAGACCCCCTCGATGCGAACGAGGTGCGCTACCAGACTGCGCCACAGGCCCTTGCAACGAGTGAAACTCTAGCATCCCCGTCAGGGTGCTTGGAAATCCGTTCCTTGCCTGGTCACTCGTTGGCCGCGCGGGGTCGTTCGCCGTCCTCGTACTGGTCGAACAGGGGGGTACGGCCCCGCTCTCGGGCCCGGCGGGCGGACGCTGCGCGGCGGGCGTCGGTGCGGCCGTCCGGCGTCCCTTTGTCCTCCGACAGGTCCTCCGCGTCCTCGTCCAGAGCATCCCCGGTGTCGCGGGCATCGCGATCGTCCCGCGCGGCGGACTGCGCCTCCTGCTCCGGCGCTACGGAGCTGGAGCGGGCCGAACTCCACGCGTCCGGCGCCCCGAGGTCCACGTCGGACGTGGCGCGCGGCGCGACCGGCGCGGTGACGTACGTCGGCAGCGGTACCGGTACCGGGTCCCAGCTGTCGCCCTGGCCGGGCCGGCGCTGCCGCTCGCGCTGCTGGTCGACCCACTCGGCGTGGTCGGTCTGCTCGACGAGGGCGCGACGGTCGGCGGCGAGCGCGGACAGCCCGGGGTCCGTCGCCGGTTCCGGGCCCTCCTCGGCGTCGTCGATCCCGGCGTCCACGGACGCGCGCCTGCGCGACTGACGTTCCCTCAGTCGCTGCGCGGCGACCTCGGCCCGGCGCCGGTCCATCTGGTAGGCGAAGCGACGGCGTTCCCGGGTGCGCAAGTAGGCGATGTACCCGCTGAGCAGGATCGCCGGTACGCCGGGCGCCCAGAGCAGGGCGAGCCCGCCGACCGCCGCGACGATCGCGCCGAGCGTGAAGGCGAGGAAGAGCATCACGGTGGTACGCCTGCGGCGCGCGAGCACCTTCACACGCCGGGCGCGCGCTGCCGCGGCCTCCCCGGCGGGGCTGCGCCGCGCGACCGGGACACGCTTGCGCTCAGGCGCGGAGGCAGGTGCGGGTGCGGACTTGGGCGCCTGGGCCGGCACGGAGGCTTGGCGGGGTGCCGACTTGGACGCCTGCTCACGCGCCGGTTCGCGGACCGGCTCACGCTCGGGTTCGCGCGCTGCCTCCCGTGCCGCCGCGCGCTCCGATTCACGGACCGCCCCGCGCTCCGGTCCTCGCGCCGCTTCCGGCCGCTCCTGGCTCTGCTGCCGGACGGGCGCGTGCACCTGGGGACGGGCCGGGGGCATGGCGAAGGCCCGGACGTCCACCGAGTCGGTGACGGCGTCCGGCGCGACGGCGCTGGGCTCCTCCTCGTCGGTGGAGCGCGCCCGCAGGTCCTTGGCGTACCGGCGCTCCATCCCCGCCCGTCCGGACAGCAGCCGGATGGCGGTGCTGAAGCGTTCCGTCGGACGGGCCTCGTTCAGCTCGTCCTGCCTACGGAGCCACATCGGCACCAAGTAGGCGGCCCAGGCCCCGACAATGACTGCGTAGATGAGGCCGCTGCTGCTCACGCCTCACACGGTAGAGGGGTTTGCGTGAGGCCATCTGCCAATTGAGCCGGTGTGTCGCACGATCTGGCTGATATTTCGAGCTTTTTTTGTGACCGATGCGATCAACAGGCCGCGGAGTTGGCGAATTCATTGCCTCAAGACGGTCATCCGCCGATCACTTTCGAACACTTATTCCATTTCTGGGCTTCGAGTCCAACGGGCTTGCCGCTATGCGGGATTGTCGTGCGGGGTGCTCCGGGAGCGTGCCCGCTGCCAGCGGGCCAGCAACCCCTCGGGCACCTCTTCCGCGGTGAGCGCGAAGACGAGGTGGTCGCGCCAGGCACCGTCGATGTGGAGATAACGGGGCCTGAGCCCCTCCTCACGGAATCCGAGTTTCTCGACGACCCGGCGGCTGGGGCCGTTCTCCGGGCGAATGCAGACCTCGATGCGGTGCAGTCCCACGGCACGGAAACAGTGGTCCACGACGAGTGCCACGGATGTCGGCATCACTCCGCGCCCGGCCACCGATTCGTCCACCCAGTAGCCGATGTGACCCGAGCACATCGAACCCCAGGTGATCCCGGCGACCGTCAACTGACCGACCAGGCGCCCCTGGTACTCGATGACGAACGGCAGCATCCGGCCCGAGTTCGCCTCGGAGCGGAGATGCCGGACCATCTGCCGGTACGTCGGCCGGTGCGCGATCGGCCCGCTGGGGGTGGGCGGCGGAATCGTCGCCTCCCAGGGGCGCAGCCAGTCCCGGTTGCGCCGGTTGACATCGCGCCAGACGCGCTGGTCACGCAGTTTTATCGGCCTCAGGACGATGTCGCCGTCCACCAGCACGGCGGGCCAGGATGGGCTGTTCAGCTCGCACCCCCACTGGTGTCGGCGGGTCTGGTGTGATCGCCGCCTCGGATCTGGTCGACGGCGTGCGCCAGCAGGGGCTCCAGGACGGCGAGGCCGTCCCTCACCCCGCCGGTGGACCCCGGCAGGTTGACGATCAGTGTGCCCCGGGCGACTCCGGCCAGGCCCCGGGAGAGCGCCGAAGTCGGCACCTTCTCCCGTCCGTACGCCCGGATGGCCTCGGCGATGCCCGGCACCTCGTAGTCGATGACCGCGCGGGTCGCCTCGGGGGTGCGGTCGGTGGGCGAGACGCCGGTGCCGCCGGTGGTGACGACGGCGTCGTAACCGGCCTCTACGGCGGCCCGCAGCGCGGCCTCTACCGGGTCGCCGTCGGGGACCACCTGCGGGCCCTCGACCGCGAAGCCGAAGTCCTTGAGGCCGTCGGCGATCAAGGGGCCGCCCTTGTCCTCGTAGACCCCGGAGGCAGCCCTGTTGGAGGCGGTGACCACCAGGGCGCGGTACTGCGCGGGCAGGGTGCTGTCGGGTGTCATGTCCGGCTCCAGTCGCCCGACTTGCCGCCCGTCTTCTCCTCCACGCGTACGTCCGTGATGACCGCTCCCTTGTCGACCGCCTTGACCATGTCGATCACGGTGAGTGCGGCGACGGCGACCGCGGTGAGGGCCTCCATCTCGACGCCCGTGCGGTCCGTCGTCCTCACGGTGGCCCGGATCCGTACGGCGTCGTCCGCGACCGACAGATCCAGTTTCACACCCGACACCGACAACGGGTGGCAGAGCGGGATGAGGTCCGGGGTGCGTTTGGCGCCCATGATCCCGGCGATGCGCGCGGTGGCCAGGGCGTCGCCCTTGGGGACGCCCTCGCCGCGGAGCAGTTCGACCACGCGGGGCGAGACGAGGACGCGTCCGCTGGCGGTGGCGGTGCGCGCGGTCACGTCCTTCCCGGACACGTCGACCATCCGGGCGGCGCCCGCGTCGTCGATGTGCGTCAGTCGGTCGTGCGCAGGGGGTCCAGGGGTTTCCCCCCGGAATGGCTCAGTCATGCTGTGTGGCGCTCCCGGTCCGGGCGTGTTGTGCGCGACACGGTACCGCCAACCAGGAGTACTCAGCCGAGCAGGACCACTTCGACCTCGGTGCCGGGTTCCACGGACTCGACGTCCTCGGGGACGACGATCAGCGCGTCGGCGAGCGCGAGGGCCGCGACCAGGTGCGATCCGGCGCCCCCTACGGGGGTGACCGCGCCGTCGGCGTACGTCCCGCGCAGGAACTGTCTGCGGCCCTTCGGGGAGGTCAGCGCCTTGTCCGTGGTGAGGGTGGCCCGGGTCCTGGGACGGTGGACGTCGTCCAGGCCCATCAGGGCGCGGATCGCGGGCCGGACGAACAGCTCGAAGGAGACGTACGACGACACCGGGTTGCCGGGGAGGGCCAGCAGCGGGATGTGGTCGGGGCCGATGGAGCCGAAGCCCTGGGGTTTGCCGGGCTGCATGGCGAGCTTGCGGAAGTCGATCCCGGCGCCCTCCTCGTCCTCGTCGCCTACGGAGGACAGGGCTTCCTTGACGACGTCGTACGCCCCGACGCTCACGCCGCCGGTGGTGACCAGGAGGTCGGCGCGGACGAGCTGGTCCTCGATGGTGTCGCGGAGGGTCTCGGCGTCGTCGGCGACGGCACCGACCCGGTAGGCGATGGCTCCGGCGTCGCGGGCTGCGGCGGTGAGGGCGAAGCTGTTCGAGTCGTAGATCTGGCCGTCGCCCAACTGCTCGTCGGGCTGGACGAGTTCGCTGCCGGTGGACATGACGACCACGCGCGGGCGGGGGCGTACGCGGACCGTGCCGCGGCCGATCGCGGCGAGCAGGGCGATCTGCGGCGGGCCGAGGACGGTGCCGGCGTCCAGGGCGCGGTCGCCCACCTTCACGTCGCTGCCCTTCGCGCGTACGTGCGCGCGTGCCTCCGCCGAGCGGTACACGTGCACGTGCCCGGTGGCCGCCTCGGGGGCCTGGCTGCGGGCCCGCATGCCGGTGACCGGGCCACCGCCGAGGCCTCCGTCGGTCCACTCCACGGGGACGACGGCCTCGGCACCGGGCGGGAGCGGGGCGCCGGTCATGATGCGGGCGGTCTCCCCCGGGCCCACGTGGAGCGGCTCGCCCTGGCCCGCCGCGACGTCGCCGATCACCGTCAGAACGGCCGGGAACTCCTCGCTGGCGCCCGCGACGTCCGTGACCCGCACCGCGTATCCGTCCATCGAGCTGTTGTCGAAGGGCGGGAGCGAGACCGGCACCGTGATGTCCTCGACCAGGACGCAGCCCTGGGCGTCGAGCAGTTGCAGCTCGATAGGTTCCAGGGGGCGGACGGTCGCGAGGATGTCCTCCAGGTGCTCGTCCACCGTCCAGAGGTGGTCGGGCCCTGTGGTGCGGGTCGCGGCGGTGCTCAACGTTGCTACATCTCCTCGGCTACGTAACTGCGAAGCCAGGCCCGGAAGTCCGGTCCCAGGTCTTCACGTTCGCACGCGAGTCTGACAATGGCACGCAGATAGTCGCCCCGGTCGCCGGTGTCATAGCGGCGGCCCTTGAAGACGACGCCGTGCACGGGGCCGCCGATCTTTTCGTCCGTTGCCAACTGCTGGAGGGCGTCGGTGAGTTGGATCTCGCCGCCGCGGCCCGGCTCGGTCTTGCGCAGTATGTCGAAGATGTGGGGGTCGAGGACGTAGCGGCCGATGATCGCGTAGTTCGACGGGGCGTCGGCCGCGTCCGGCTTCTCGACCAGGCCGGTCACCTTGACGACGTCGTCGTCCGCGGTGGCCTCGACGGCCGCGCATCCGTAGAGGTGGATCTGCTCGGGTGCGACCTCCATGAGGGCGACGACGCTGCCGCCGTGCTGCTCCTGGACCTCGACCATGCGCGCGAGGAGGGGGTCGCGGGGGTCGATGAGGTCATCCCCGAGGAGGACGGCGAAGGGCTCGTGGCCGACGTGCGGGGCTGCGCACAGGACGGCGTGGCCGAGGCCCTTGGGGTCGCCCTGGCGGACGTAGTGCATGGTCGCGAGGTCGCTGGACTCCTGGACCTTGGCCAGCCGGCTCGCGTCGCCCTTCTTCTGGAGGGCGGATTCGAGCTCGTAGTTGCGGTCGAAGTGGTCCTCAAGGGGTCGCTTGTTGCGTCCGGTGATCATGAGGACGTCGTCGAGCCCAGCCGACGCGGCCTCTTCGACCACGTACTGGATCGCGGGCTTGTCCACGACCGGCAGCATCTCCTTGGGAGTTGCCTTCGTGGCCGGCAGGAACCTGGTGCCGAGACCGGCTGCGGGGATGACAGCCTTGCTGATCCTGGGGTGCGACTGAGTCATGCCCGAACCTTATCCGGTGCCTTTGTGCAGAATCTGTGGCTCCGGTTAAAACGCTCTCATATGAGCACATTAGGAAGGGTACGGGTGAGACCTGTGCGGGACCTAGGACATGAACCTGAGCCTGACAAGCGAATGTTGCGACGAGAGTTCCTCACGGTGAGGAACAGGTTGACGGCCGATGACGTACGGGAGGCCGCCGCCGCGCTCGCCGATCGCGCCCTGGAACTACCCGAGTTGGCGCACGCGCACACAGTGGCGGCGTACGTCTCCGTAGGGAGCGAACCCGGAACGCTCGCGCTCCTGGACGCACTCCGCGCGCGGGACGTCGAGGTCCTGCTCCCGGTGCTCCTCCCGGACAACGACCTGGACTGGGGCGCCTACGACGGCGAGGGCTCGCTCGCACGGGTCCGACACGGCGGAAAGATGGCCCTGTTGGAGCCGTCCGGCGAGCGGCTCGGCCCGGAGGCCGTGACCGGCGCCGACGTCGTCCTGCTGCCCGGTCTGGCGGTCGACGGGCGCGGGATGCGCCTGGGGCGCGGCGGGGGGTCGTACGACCGCGTGCTGGCGCGGCTGGAGCGGGCGGGTGTCCGTCCCGCGCTGGTGGTGCTGCTGTACGACTCCGAGGTCGTCGAGCACGTGCCTGCGGAGGCGCACGACCGGCCGGTGCGGGCGGTGGTGACGCCCTCGGGTGTGCGGCGGTTCGCGGGGAACTGAAATGGCCCTCCACGCGTGCGTGGAGGGCCATTTCGGGTTGTCCGGATGTTCAATGGTTCACGGTTTCAGCACCAGGGTGTCGCTCGTGCTGCCGTCGACCGCCTTGGACGAGAACGACCAGGGCAGCAGCTCGCCGTTGACCCACTTGCCGGTCTGGTCGGTGTAGTGCGCGCTGTAGGCGTGCCCGGAGGCTCCGGTGAGGTTGATCCACTTGGACTTGTCGAAGTCGTCGAGGTTGACCACCATGCGCATCGACGGCACCCAGACGACTCCGTAGCCGCCTGCCGCGTTCCAGCCAGTGGCGTTGACCGTGGCCTCGCCGCCGCTGAGCTTCCAGGGGCCGCGGTTGAGGACGTACTGGACGATGCCGGGGCCGTCGGTGCCCAGGGTCTGGTTCTTCAGGAACAGGCGGTGCAGCCGGCCCCAGCTCCAGGTGTCGATGTCCTTGCCGAGCTTGGCGGTCAGCTCCCAGCGGGCGTCGATCATGGCGCGCTTGAACAGCTGGTCCATGGTGCTCGCCGACGGGCGGTTGCCCGACGCGGGGGTCTTCCACCAGTCGCTGTTCGGGTCGTCCATGAGCTTGCGGACGACCTCGAACCAGCGGTCGCCGCCGTCCGGTTGGGCCTGGTCGGCGTCACGCTCGCCGCACTCGCGCACCTTCTGGTTGTCCTCGTCGGCGGGACCGGTGGTGTCGACCGGGGCGACGTACAGGCACTGGCCCTTGACCCGCAGCTCCTTGGGCAGCTTGTTGCCGAAGGCGAGCTTGAGGATGTTGCGCCAGACCGAGTTGAAGTAGGCGGCCGCCGCCGAGTCGGCGTCCTGGGTGTAGTCCCAGCCTTCCAGGAGCTTCTGCGCCTCGCGCACGTCCGGGTCGGGCTCGTCGATCTTCAGCAGCTTGGGCACGAGCAGCTTGGCGATCTCGCTGCTGTCGTCGAGCTGCATCTGCCGCATGTCGTCGGTGGAGATCTTGCCGCCGCCGTCGATCTTCGACTGGATCAGATCGGTGATGCGCTGACTACGGGTGCCGTAGCCCCAGTCCGTGGTGAGCGTGTACGGGTACTTGTCCTTGTCGATCACGGCCTGGTTGGCGGTGACGATGTAGCCGCGCTTCGGGTTGTACTCGTACGGCAGGGCGGCCTGCGGGATGTAGCCGGTCCAGTCGTACTTGGAGTCCCAGCCGGGCACGGGCAGCGAGCCGTCGCCCTTGCCGCGGATCGGGATGCGGCCGGGCAGCGTGTAGCCGATGTTGTTCTTGGTGTCGGCGTAGACGAGGTTCTGCGAGGGCACGTCGAACTTCGCGGACGCGGAGCGGAACTCGCTCCAGTCGGACGCCTTGTCGATGGCGAAGACGGCGTCCATGGTGGTGCCCGGGTCCTCGGCGGTCCAGCGCAGGGAGATGCCGTAGCCGTCGCCTCTGTCGGGGGCCGCGGTGTCGACGGCGGCCTTCTTGCCGACCTTCACCAGCTCGTCGTTGCGGTCCGAGAGCAGCGGTCCGTTGTTGGTCTCCCGGACGACGATCTTCTTGGACGCGCCGCCGGCGACCTTGATGGTCTCCGTGCGGGTCGTGAAGGGCTTCGTGGTGCCGTCGGACAGATAGCCGTCGCCGGAGAGCTTCTCCAGGTAGAGGTCGGTGACGTCGACCCCGGAGTTGGTCATGCCCCAGGCGATGTCCTGGTTGTGGCCGATGACGACGCCGGGCATGCCCGCGAAGGTGTAGCCGCTGACGTCGTACTGGCACTTGCTGGAGATCGCGCGGCAGTGCAGGCCCATCTGGTACCAGACGGACGGCAGCGAGGCTTCCAGGTGCGGATCGTTGGCCAGGAGGGGCTTGCCGGTGATGGTGTTCTTCCCGGCGACGACCCACGAGTTGGAGCCGATGCCCTGGCCGTTCACGCCGACGGCCGTCGGGAGGTCGTCCAGGACGTTCGAGAGGCCCGCCAGCTGGCTCGTGAGGGCCGAACCGGACGAGGACGACGTCGAGCCCGTCGTGCCGCTCGTGGACGTGCTGGAGGAGCTGTCACCGCCGTCGAAGGTCTTGGTGTACTCGTCGTACTCGCCCTCGGTGACGATCGGCTGGTTGCGGCTGTACGGGTAGTCCGGGTACAGGTCCGCGATCTGCTGGGGGCCGAGGCGGCTGGTCATCAGGGCGCGGTCGATCTCGTCCTTCATGTTGCCGCGCAGGTCCCAGGCCATCGCCTTGAGCCACGCGACCGAGTCGACCGGGGTCCACTTCTCGGGCGTGTAGTCGTACTTGAAGCCGAGGGCGGCGTACTCCAGGGAGATGTCCTTGCCGTCCTTGCCCTTGAGGTAGGCATTGACTCCCTTGGCGTACGCCTGGAGGTACTTCTTCGTAGAGGCCGACAGCTTGGTGTCGTACTCCTTCTGAGCTACCCGGTCCCAGCCCAGGGTGCGCAGGAACTCGTCGTCCTTGACCTGGCTCTTGCCGAACATCTCGGACAGCCGCCCGGCGGTCATGTGCCGGCGCACGTCCATCTCGTAGAACCGGTCCTGCGCCTGGACGTAGCCCTGCGCCATGAACAGGTCCGCGTCGGAGGACGCGTAGATCTGCGGGATGCCGTAGCTGTCGCGCTTGACGTCGACGGGCCCCGACAGGCCGTCGAGCGTGATCGAGCCCGTGGTCTGCGGAAGGGAGGCACGGACCGTGCTGACGGACCAGTACGCGCCGTAGACGATGCCCCCGATGATGGCCATTACCAGAACAAGCACCAGTAGACGGGCTTTGCGCCCCTTTTTCCTGCCGGACTTGCCGGGCTTATGACCCGATGAGGCGGTGGTGTTGGGGGGCATCGCTGTCCTTGCTGTCCTAACGCGAGCGGCAGGGCGGGCTGTGCTTTTGACTGAACGCTGGAGCAACCATAGGCGCAGGGTCCCGAGCGACTTGACGCGGAGTCGGGTACCGACGCGGACGGGCGTTCGATCTTGCCTCGCGAAGTGTCAAGAAAGCGTCAAGAGTTAGGTAAGGTAACGAAGTACTTGGACGCATGGCGCCGCAGCCTCGTGTCCCCTGTACATGTGCTGCCGCCCTGTACGCGCGTCAGCCGAGGAAGGGAAGGCCACTGACTGTCCACCACCTCGACCAGCTGCTGCTCGTCTGCTCGCTCGTCCTGCTCGTCGCCGTCGCGGCGGTCCGGATCTCCTCGCGCAGCGGGCTCCCCAGCCTGCTCGTGTACCTGGGGATCGGCGTCGCCATGGGCCAGGACGGCGTCGGCGACATCCACTTCGACAACACCGAGCTGACCCAGGTCATCGGGTACGCGGCCCTGGTCGTGATCCTGGCCGAGGGCGGCCTCGGCACGAAGTGGAAAGAGGTCAGGCCGGTCCTGTCGTCGGCCGCCACCCTGGCACTGGCGGGGGTGGCGGTGAGCGTCGGCGTCACGGCGGCGGGCGCGCACTACCTGGTCGGACTGGACTGGCGGCAGGCGTTCATCATCGGGGCGGTGGTGTCCTCGACGGACGCGGCGGCGGTCTTCTCCGTGCTGCGGAGAATCCCCCTCCCCGCGCGCGTGACGGGCACGTTGGAGGCCGAGTCCGGCTTCAACGACGCCCCGGTGGTCATCCTGGTCGTCGCCTTCTCCACGGCCGGCCCGGTCGAGCACTGGTACATGCTGGTGGCCGAGATAGCCCTGGAGCTGGCCATCGGCGCGGCCATGGGCATCGCGGTGGGGTGGCTCGGCTCCTGGGGGATGCGGCACGTGGCGCTGCCCGCCTCCGGCCTCTACCCGATCGCCGTCATGGCGATCGCGGTCACCGCGTACGCGGCGGGCGCCCTGGCGCACGGCAGCGGCTTCCTGGCGGTCTATCTCGCCTCGATGGTGCTCGGCAACGCCAAGCTGCCCCACTGGCCCGCCACGCGCGGTTTCGCCGAGGGGCTCGGCTGGATCGCCCAGATCGGCATGTTCGTCCTGCTCGGCCTGCTGGTCACCCCGCACGAGCTGGGGGACGACGTCTGGCCCGCGCTCCTCATCGGCCTGGTGCTGACGATGGTGGCCCGGCCGCTCAGCGTGGTGGTGAGCCTCACGCCGTTCCGGGTGCCCTGGCAGGAGCAGACCCTCATGTCCTGGGCCGGGCTGCGCGGCGCCGTGCCCATCATCCTGGCGACGATCCCCATGGTGAACGGCGTCGAGGGCAGCCGCCGCATCTTCAACATCGTCTTCGTCCTGGTCGTCGTCTACACCCTCGTCCAGGGGCCGACGCTGCCCTGGCTGGCCCGCAAGCTGAAGCTGGGCGAGGGGGCGGAGGCCGCCGACCTCGGCATCGAATCGGCGCCCCTGGAGCGGCTGCGCGGGCATCTGCTGTCCGTCGCGATCCCCGGGGAGTCGAAGATGCACGGCGTCGAGGTCAACGAGCTGAGGCTGCCGGCCGGGGCCGCGGTCACCCTCGTCGTACGCGACGGAAAATCGTTTGTCCCGCTGCCCTCGACGGTCCTGCGGCGCGGGGACGAACTCCTCGTGGTCGCCACGGACCCCGTCCGGGACGCGGCGGAACGGCGGCTGCGCGCGGTGGGCCACGGCGGCAAGCTGGCGGGGTGGCTGGGCACGGACGGCGCCGGCGCGGGCGCCGGTCGTTAAGGGCATGTTTCGTACGGTTCACATGTTCTCCAATCGCAGGTGAACGCGCGCGTGGTGCCCGTTTTCACAGGCTCACCGGCCCTGATCACCTGTACGATGAAGGCACATTCTGATCGAACCAACTCTGCCTGACGCAGTGCTGGCGCGACCGTATGGCGGCCGAATCCCTCTCCGCGTGGGCACCGGTATCTACCGCAGTTCCGCGCAAGAGGACAGCTCTCGGCGCCCCCCGCACAGGGCGCGCTACCAGGTGGCAGAAAGGCACGGGCCGTGGCATCCACGGTCACCTCCGGGACGGGATCCCGTCCCGGATACGGGCAGCTGCTGCGCACGCGTGGCGCCTGGACGTTCCTGCTTCCCGGCTTCGCGGCACGTCAGCCGTTCGCGATGCTCACCATCTCCATCGTGCTGCTCGTGCAGCACACCAGCGGCTCCTACGGCGCGGCGGGCGCCGCCGCGGCCGTCACCGGCGTCTCCATGGCCCTGTTCGCGCCCTACAGCGGACGGCTGGCCGACCGCCACGGACAGCGGGCCGTCCTGCTCCCCGGCGTCCTGGTGCACACCCTGTCGGGCCTCACCTTCACGGCCCTCGCGCTCGGCCACGCGCCCCTGTGGGCGCTGTTCGTGGCGGCCGTGCCGACCGGTGTCTCGGTACCGCAGATCGGGCCCATGGTGCGCGCCCGCTGGGGCGTGAAGCTCCAGGACTCCCCGCTGCTGAGCACCGCGGCGGCCTTCGAGTCCGTCACGGACGAGCTGACCTTCGTCTTCGGCCCCCTCCTGGCGACCGCCCTGTGCACCGCCGTGAACCCGGCCGCGGGCCTGATCACGGAGGCCGCGCTCACCCTCATCGGCGGCCTGCTGTTCGCCGCCCGGAAGAGCACCCAGCCCAAGGTGGCCCTCGCCGGGCACGCACGCGTGGAGCACGTCTCCGCACTGAGCATCCCCGGGGTGCGCGTGCTGATCGTGACCTTCCTGGGCATCGGTTCCGTCTTCGGCGGCATGCAGGTCTCCCTGGCCGCCTACACCGAGTCGATCGGCGAACCCGGCCTGAACGGCGTCCTCTACGGCACCTTCGCCGCCGGCAACATGCTCTCCGGCCTCGTCTGCGGTGCCGTCGCCTGGAAGGTCGCCCCGCAGCGCCGCCTCCTGGTCGGCTACGCGGCGCTCGCGCTGACCGCGTCCGCCCTGTGGACCGCCCACTCGGTGCTGCTGCTGGCCGGCCTCGGCCTCCTGGTGGGCATGTGCATCGCGCCCGCCCTGATCACCGGCTACACGCTGGTCGAGGGGCTCGTCCCGGTCGGCGCCCGCACGGAGGCCTTCACCTGGCTGACCGGCGCGGTCGCCCTCGGCCAGGCCGCCGCCGTCACGGTCGCCGGACAGCTGGAGGACCGCCTGTGGGGCGGCGCCGGTTTCCTGGTGCCGATGGCCGGTACGGTGCTCGCCCTGGGGACCCTGGTGGCCCTCCGGTCACGCCTCGCGACCCGGCCCCACAGCCGCACCGTGGCACGTGGCGTCGGTCACCGCGTGCCGGTGGCAGTGGACTGATCCCCGGGAATACGTCACTATGGACGCTCGTTAGCACTCATTGAGTGAGAGTGCCAGGAGGAAGACAACAGTGCCGACCTACCAGTATCAGTGCACCGAGTGCGGCGAGGGCCTTGAGGCGGTGCAGAAGTTCACCGACGACGCCCTGACCGAGTGCCCCAATTGCGGTGGCCGCCTGAAGAAGGTGTACTCCGCGGTCGGCATTGTCTTCAAGGGCTCCGGTTTCTACCGGAACGACAGCCGCGGCTCCTCGTCGAGCAGCTCGCCGGCCACCGCGAAGCCGTCGACGTCCTCGGACTCGAAGCCGTCCACCCCGTCGACCACTTCGTCGTCCTCGGACTCGAAGTCGAAGTCGTCGAGCTCGGGCTCCTCGTCCAGCAACAGCTCCGCCGCGTAAGCCTTTTCGTCGCGGGACCCTGTCGTCCTACGACGACAGGGTTTTCGGCGTTTCCGGAGCCGGTTCCCGCGTTCGTCCCCGCGCCCGTTCCTGAGGCTTTTCGGCGGCTAGGGTGCTGGCCATGGCGAACGCAGAGATCGGCGTAATCGGTGGCTCCGGGTTCTACTCGTTCCTCGACGACGTGACCGAGATCCAGGTGGACACCCCCTACGGACCGCCCAGCGACTCCCTCTTCCTCGGCGAGATCGCCGGCCGGCGGGTCGCGTTCCTGCCCCGGCACGGGCGCGGCCACCATCTGCCGCCGCACCGCATCAACTACCGGGCCAACCTCTGGGCGTTGCGCTCCGTCGGGGTGCGCCAGGTCCTCGGTCCGTGCGCGGTGGGCGGGCTGCGCCCCGAGTACGGGCCGGGCACGCTGCTGGTGCCGGATCAACTCGTGGACCGTACGAAGTCCCGGACGGGCACGTACTTCGACGGACTCCCGCTGCCCGGCGGCGCGGTGCCGAACGTGGTGCACGTGTCCCTGGCCGACCCCTACTGCCCGACCGGCCGGGCGGCCGCGCTGAAGGCGGCGCGCGGGCGGGACTGGGAACCGGTCGACGGCGGCACGCTCGTGGTGATCGAAGGCCCGCGCTTCTCGACCCGCGCCGAGTCGTTGTGGCACCAGGCGCAGGGTTGGTCGGTGGTCGGCATGACCGGCCACCCCGAGGCGGCGCTCGCCCGCGAACTGGAGCTCTGCTACTCCTCGTTGACCCTGGTCACCGACCTCGACGCGGGCGCCGAGACCGGCGAGGGCGTCTCCCACGACGAGGTGCTGCGGGTGTTCGCGGCCAACGTGGACCGGCTGCGGGGCGTGCTGTTCGACACGGTGGCGGCGCTGCCGGAGACCGGGGCGCGGGACTGCCTGTGCGCGAACGCGCTGGGCGGGATGGACCCGGGGTTCGAGCTGCCGTAGCCGCGGTGGGTGCCGTAGCCGCTGTGGCTGGGGGTGTGGAGAGGGCCGGGGATGCGGAACTTGCCGTTCGGGTGAGGGAGTTGTCCACAACCGGCGGGTAGCACACGGGCTCCGGCGGACCTCGGCGGATTGCCGCATCGTGGGACCGCAAGCCGATCCCTCGTCGCAGGTGGTGGTCCACATGTCCCTCGCCCCTCCCTCCCATCTCTCCTTCCCTCGCCCGTTGGGCACCGACGCTCCGCCCACGTGCGAGGTGCCGCACTTCGCGCCGGTGCGGGTGCGCGGCGGTCGGTATCAACTGCGTCGGTTGCTACGGCATCGAAGGCGGGCCCTGGCCGCGGGGCTCGCGCTGACCGCGGCCGCGCTCGTGGCGGCGGGCCCGCGTGATGCGGCGGAGGCGCGGCACAGTGAGCGGCCTCGCGGGCATCCGGTGGCCGATCCGGTACGGCAGCGGCGGGCGGTCGCGTGGGTGTCGGCGCCGGTGCGGATCGCCGACGCCGGTACGGTCCGGCTGTTGCGGGCCGGCGACCGGGTCGATGTGATCGCCGCCGAGGAGTCGGCGGCGGGCGGTGACGCGCACGTGGTCGCGCGCGGGGCGCGGGTGACGAAGGTGCCCGAGCCGCTCGAAGTGGCGGACGGCGGCGGGGCGTTGGTGGTGCTGTCGGTGCCGCGCTCCACGGCGGCGCGGCTGGCCGGCGCGAGCGCCACGGCACGGTTGGCGGTGACGCTGTGGTGAACCGTGCGCTACGTGTCGTGATCCAGGCCTTCCGTCGCCTGTGCGAATTCGTGTCAAGTCCCTCGTTGGAGTTACTGAATTGGACAGGGCGGCCGGGCCTTGACGTAGGTTGCGGAGCTGTTGGTTCCACACCCTGCACGTGCGAGAAGAGGCTCCGAGTTGAGCGAGAAGAAGAAGGAATCGGGCGTCTGGCAGGGCTTCAAGGCCTTCCTGATGCGCGGGAACGTCGTCGATCTGGCAGTCGCGGTCGTCATCGGCGCCGCCTTCACGAACATCGTCAACTCGGTGGTGAAGGGGATCATCAACCCGCTCGTCGGGGCGATCGGCACACAGAACCTGGACACCTACAGCTCGTGCCTGAGCAGCAGTTGCTCGGGCGACAAGGGCATCCAGCTGATGTGGGGTTCCGTTCTGGGAGCCGCCCTCAGCTTCGTGATCACCGCGGCGGTCGTCTACTTCCTGATGGTCCTGCCGATGTCGAAGTACCTGGCCCGGGCGGAGGCCCAGCGCAAGGCCAAGGAGGGCACGCAGGAGGTCATCGAGATCACCGAGCTGGAGGTCCTCAAGGAGATCCGCGACGCGCTGGTCGCGCAGCGCGGCGAGGGACACCGGGAGCCGTAGCCGAGGGCTCAGATGTGGTGGGGCGGCTTCTCGTCGAGGAAGCGCTTCAGGTCGGCCGCGCTGTCGCCCTCGGGCCGCTCGCCCCACCCGCGGTCCGTGTCGTCCGAGGACGGCCGGCTCAGCGGGTCGTCGAAGACCAGCGCGGGCTTCGGATCGCGCGGCTCGGGGGCGGTGGGAGTACTCATGCCTCCAGGGTACGGCGCCCGGCGGACGTCATCTGCTGTGCTTGGCCCCATGACGTCCGAGACCCACAGCCCCCAGCGCCCCCTACGACCCCTGCGCCCGCTCACCGCCCGAGGCCGGGACGAGCCGCACCGGGTCGCCTCGCCGCTGGAGCTGTTCTTCGACCTGTGTTTCGTCGTGGCCATCGCACAGGCGGGCCTCCAGCTGGCGCACGCCGTCGCGGCGGGGCATGCGGGCGAGGGCGTCCTGAACTACGCGATGCAGTTCTTCTCGATCTGGTGGGCCTGGATGAACTTCTCCTGGTTCGCCTCGGCCTACGACAACGACGACGTGCTGTACCGGGTCGTCACCCTGGTCCAGATCGCCGGCGTCCTGGTCCTCGCGGCCGGGGTCTCGCGGGCCTTCGAGCAGCACGACTACGTGGTCGTCTGGCTCGGCTACCTGATCATGCGGCTGGCGATGGCCGCGCAGTGGCTGCGGGCGGCGCGGGCGGCCCGGGGCCCGGAGCGGACGATGGCCCTGCGGTACGCGGGTGGTGTGCTCCTCTGCCTGGTCGGCTGGCTGGGGCTGGTGGTCCTGCCGGAGCACGCGCGGGTGTGGGTGTTCCTGGTGATGGTGATCGCGGAGTTGTGCGTGCCGCTCTACGCGGAGAAGGACTACGCGACGCACTGGCATCCGCACCACATCTCCGAGCGGTACGGGCTGTTCACGATCATCGTGCTGGGCGAGACGATCGCGGCGGCGACGGTCGCCGTGAAGTCGGGGGTGGACGAGAACGACGCGCTGGGCGAGTTGCTGCCCATCGCCGCCGGCGGGCTGTTGATCGTGTTCGCGGCCTGGTGGATCTACTTCGTGGTGCCGATCCACGGGCACCTTCGCTCCAACCGGCAGGCGTTCCTGTGGGGTTACGGCCACTACCTGATCTTCGCCTCGGCGGCCACGATCGGCGCGGGCCTGGAGGTGGCGGTCACCCAGGCGGTCGGCAAGGCACACATCTCGACACTGGCGGCGTCCGCCGCGGTGACCCTGCCGGCGGCGCTGTACCTGCTCACCGTCTGGGCGCTCCACGCCCGCCACTACAAGGTGGGCATCGCTCAGCAACTGGTGCTCCCCGTGGCCGCGTTGCTGGTCATCTGCTGCACGTTCCTGGGGCAGTGGGCGGTGCTCGCGGCGGGGCTGGTGTCGGCGCTGACGGTGGCGGTCGGGGTGACGTTGACGGCACGGACGGCTGCCGCCGGGGAGAGCGGGGCCGAGGCGTCGGCGCCGATGGACTGACGGCCACCGGATCGGCCGGGCACGCCGAACGGACCGGCACGGCAACAGCGACGCGCACCCGACCCACTGTCACCGGAACCGCCGCACGCGCTGGACCGGCCGCCGGCGGAACAGTCGCCGAAGCTCAGCCGACCGGTACGGGAACAGTGGCCCAAGTCGGGTTGACCGTTCGCGGATCACCGGCGCGCACCGTGCCGACCGTCCCCGAATCGGCCGGGTGCTGGGCAAGACTGACCTCCATGACAGTTGACGCGTTGACGGATGTGGCCGGGGTGCGGGTGGGGCATGCGACGCGGTCGGGGGACGGTTGGCTCACCGGGACCACAGTCGTGCTCGCGCCGGAGGGCGGGGCGGTGGCCGCCGTGGATGTGCGGGGCGGCGGGCCAGGCACCAAGGAGACCGACGCGCTCGATCCGCGGAACCTGGTGCAGCGGGTCGACGCGATCGTGCTGACCGGCGGCAGCGCGTACGGGCTGGATGCCGCGTCCGGGGTGATGGCCTGGCTGGAGGAGCAGGGGCGCGGGGTTCGGGTCGGCGCGGATCCGGCGCACGTCGTGCCGGTGGTGCCCGCGGCCTGTGTCTTCGACCTGGGGCGGGGTGGCACCTTCCGGGCCAGGCCGGACGCGGCCACCGGACGGGCCGCCGTGGAGGCCGCAGCGATCAGCGGGCCCGGGGTGCGGGTGCGCGAGGGGTGTGTGGGTGCCGGTACCGGGGCGGTGGTCGGGCCGTTGAAGGGCGGGGTAGGGACCGCGAGCGTCGTGCTGGAGTCGGGGATCACGGTGGCGGCGCTGGTGGTGGCCAACGCGGCGGGTTCGGCGACGGACCCCGAAACGGGCGTGCTGTACGGGGAGTTGTTCCGGGGACGGGTGGAGTATCCCGAGCCGCACGTCCACGAGGCCGCACGCCTGCGCCTCGCCGAGGCCGCCGCGAAGAACGCGCCTCCCCCGCTGAACACCACGCTCGCGGTGGTCGCCACGGACGCCGAACTCACCAAGGCGCAGGCCCAGAAGCTGGCCGGCACGGCACACGACGGCATCGCGCGCGCCGTACGTCCGGTGCACCTGCTGAACGACGGGGACACGGTGTTCACGCTCGCCACCGGATCCCGCCCGCTCGACGGCGAGAACCCCCTCGCCCTCAACGCCGTCCTCGCGGCCGGAGCGGACGTCGTGACCCGCGCGATCGTCCGCGCGGTACGCGCCGCCGAGCCGGTGGACGGACCGGGCGGAACGTGGCCGTCGTACGAGGAGCTGTACGGGAGACGGTAGGCACCCTCTGGAGGTCGGAGGCTTTCTAACCAGTCAACTGTCGTGACAGTGGTTAGATTTACCCCCAGCCTCCAGCAACTACCCACCCGGGGCCGGCCGCTGGGCCGAGGCGGCGTGCCGGCGGGACGCAGGCGGCCCGCCACCGGACCCCGCCCCGCAGATGTCCCGGTTCTGTCACCGGACGGCGTCCATGAAGAACGCGAGGAACCCGTACGGGCGTGCGGCCCCTCTTTGTCCACGCATCGCAGCGGATCACGCATCGCGTACACCACACGAACCTGGAGCAGCCCGTGACAACGCCGGACATAGCAGCGCGGCGCGTACTGGGGGCCATCGCCGCCCTGGTGGTCGGCACCCTCACCCTCAGCGCGTGCGGTGGCAACGCCAGCGCGGACGCCAACACCGACAACAAGGGCGGCGGCAACACGACCGCCAGGACGTCCACCGCGAAGATCGCCATCTCCGCCAAGGACGGCGCGACGAACGCGTCCATCAACTCCACCGGCGTGAAGGTCAGCGACGGCACGTTGACCGACGTGAAGATGACGGTCTCCGGGTCGGGGGAGGCCGTGGACGGCGCGATATCCGCCAACGGCAGTACCTGGAAGCCGAAGGAGCAGTTGGAGCGCGGGACCAAGTACCAGATATCGGCCACCGCGAAGGACTCCAGCGGGAAGACCGCGGCCGCCAACTCCATCTTCACCACCGTCACTTCGAGCAACAGCTTCATCGGGACGTACACCCCGGACAACGGGACGACGGTCGGCGTCGGGATGCCGGTGTCGTTCACCTTCGACAAGGTGATCAGCGACAAGAAGACCGTGCAGTCGCACATCACGGTGACGTCCAGCAGCGGGCAGCAGGTCGCGGGGCACTGGTTCGGGGCGCAGCGGCTCGACTTCCGGCCGCAGGACTACTGGAAGGCCGGTTCCAAGGTCACGATGAAGATCGACCTGGACGGCGTGCAGGGCGCCAACGGCGTCTACGGCGTGCAGAAGAAGACCGTGAGCTTCACCATCGGCCGCTCACAGGTCTCCACGGTCGACGTCAACACGCAGACCATGACGGTCGTACGGGACGGCCAGACCCTCAAGTCGCTGCCGATCTCCTCCGGCAGCCCCGAACACACCACGTACAACGGCCAGATGGTGATCTCCGAGAAGTTCACGCAGACGCGGATGGACAGCCGGACGGTCGGTCTGGGCGGGGAGTACGACATCCCGGACGTGCCGCACGCGATGCGCCTGACCTCGTCGGGGACGTTCATCCACGGCAACTACTGGTACAGCAGGTCCAATCCGCCCTTCGGCCGGACGGGCACCAGCCACGGCTGTGTCGGGCTCGCGGACGTACAGGGCGCGCAGGGCGCGACGAACGCCAAGTGGTTCTACGACAACTCCCTCATCGGGGACGTCGTGATCGTGAAGAACTCCCCCGACAGGACAGTGGACCCGGACAACGGACTCAACGGCTGGAACATGGCGTGGAGCGAGTGGACCGCCGGAAGTGCCGCCTGACCGGCGGGTTTTGACGGATCTTCGGGCCGCGCGGGAACATCTCGCGCGGCCCGCGCGTTTTCCGGGCAGACGTTTTCTCGGTTCACAGACATGATGTCCGACCGAGGGGCTACGGTATGCACCCACAAGGTGACATGCAGCAACGCCGGGAGAAGCCTTGAGCGTTCCGTACGACACGGCAGCGTACGAACAACCCGAGTCGCCCGAGTCTCCGGAGGAGCACCTCGCGCGACTCCTCGGCCGTGCCCTGAACTCCTTCGAGTTGCCGGACGAGACGATACGGCGTCTCGACTGCGCGCTGGCGCACGACAGTTCGCTGCACTCGGCGCACCACAGCGCCGGCCTGCACCGGGAGACGTACCGGCACACCTGGCTGCTCGCCGACGGCTCCGCGCTCACCCTGTGGGAGCTCGTCCACAACACGGTGCTGGGCCGCGAGACGCAGCACGAGGTGTATGTCGACGAGGACGAGCTGCGCGTCGCGACCGCGCGCCTGCCGCTGCCGCCGGACACCCCGGACTTCGAACTGCCGGTGCTGGTGCAGCTGTCGCCGATCCCTGAGCCCCGGCACACGTATCTGGCGGACGACTCCGCGGACCACGCGCGCCGTTTACTGCGCCGGGCGGAGAACGTGGACCGGCCGGACGAGGAGACGGCCGCGCTGCTGGAGACGGCGTTCGCGCACCAGATCACGCAGGCCTTCGGCCGCCCGTTCCGAGCGGGCCGTGCAGCGCTGTGCTTCTCGCTCTACGAGCACGCGTTCCTGTTGCAGGACGGCGCGGAGATCTCCCTGTGGGAGGTCGAGCACACGGCGACACCGGACGGCCGTCACATGTGCGAGGTGTACGTCAGCGAGGACGCGGCCCGCGACGCCATGGAGCGGCGGGCGGCGCAGGTCTCCTGACCGAGGTGAACGGGGAAGGCTTCAACGCCCGTCGCTGAGCTGTCGTACCAGACCCGCGAAGGCGTCCCGCTCGGCCGGGGTCAGTTCGACGGACTCCACGTGGGGCGCGGTGCGGCGCTGGTTCGGGAGGCCGTGGAGCGGGTGGGCCGCGTGCCACGTGGTGGGCTCGACGAGGGAACGGCGCAGGACGCGCGTCAGGCCGAACACCCAGGCGACGGTCGCCAGGGCGAGAACGGCCACACCGGTCAGCTGGAGGATCGAGACGTGCTCAGGCATGCGTTCCAGTAGACACCACGGTCCGGGACCGTGGTCCCGGACCGTGACGTATCTCGCAGTTGCCGTGAACATCTCACGGCGGCCCAAAAGAGGCTCGAAAGAGGCCGGAAAGCGGCTAGACGGCGACCGGCTGCTTCGTGTCCGCCGCAGGGGCGGATATGTCCTCCGGTGCTCCGGGGGCCGTGCTGCCGACGGCCGGCTTGCGCATGCCCTTCAGTACGACGACCAGGGCCGCCGTGACGCACATGCCGACCGCGATGGCGATCAGGTAGAGGAACGCGTGGCCGATCAGCGGGACCACGAAGATGCCGCCGTGCGGGGCCCGCAGGGTCGCGCCGAACGCCATCGACAGGGAGCCGGTGATCGCGCCGCCCACCATCGCGGACGGGATGACCCGCAGCGGGTCGGCCGCAGCGAACGGGATCGCGCCCTCGGAGATGAACGAGGCACCCAGCACCCAGGCGGCCTTGCCGTTCTCGCGCTCGGTCTCGGTGAACAGCTTGCCGCGCACGGTCGTCGCCAGGGCCATCGCCAGCGGCGGGACCATACCGGCCGCCATGACAGCGGCCATGATCTTCATCGCCGAGTCGCTCGGGCTGGAGACCGCGATGCCCGCCGTGGCGAAGGTGTACGCGACCTTGTTGACCGGGCCGCCGAGGTCGAAGCACATCATCAGGCCGAGCAGGGCGCCCAGCAGGATCGCGTTCGAGCCGCTGAGGCCGTTGAGCCAGTCGGTCATGCCCTTCTGCGCCGAGGCGATCGGTTTCCCGATGACCACGAACATCAGGAACCCGACGATCGCCGTGGAGATCAGCGGGATCACCACCACGGGCATGATCCCGCGCACCGCCTTGGGGATCTTCACCTTCTGGATCGCCAGCACCACACCACCGGCGATCAGACCGGCGGCCAGGCCGCCGAGGAAGCCCGCGTTGATGGTGGAGGCGATCATGCCGCCGACGAAGCCGGGCACCAGCCCTGGCCGGTCCGCCATGCCGTAGGCGATGTAGCCGGCCAGCACCGGGACCAGGAAGCCGAAGGCGACGGCGCCGATCTGGAACATCAGCGCGGCCCAGCTGTCGGTCTGCGTCCACACGAAGTGCTGCATGACCGAGGGCGCCGACTTGATCTCGTAGCCGCCGATCGCGAAGCCGAGGGCGATCAGCAGACCGCCCGCCGCGACGAACGGGACCATGTAACTCACGCCGGACATCAGCCACTTGCGGAGCATGGAGCCGTAGCCCTCGCCCGCCTCGCCGCCGCGCTCGACCGGGGTCGGCGCGGATCCGCCGGTGACCTCGCCGCGCTCCGCCTTGCCGCGGACCTCGCTGATCAGCTCGGTGGGACGGTTGATGCCCGCCTTCACGCCGACGTCGACGGTCGGCTTGCCGGCGAAGCGCTCCTTCTCCCGTACAGGCACGTCGTGGGCGAAGATCACGGCGTCCGCCGCCGCGATCACCGCCGGGTCGAGCCGGGTGAAACCGGCCGAGCCCTGCGGCTCCACGACGAGTTCGACACCGGCGTCGCGGCCCGCGTTCTCCAGCGCCTCGGCCGCCATGTAGGTGTGCGCGATACCGGTCGGGCAGGAGGTGACGGCGACGATACGGAACGGCTGCTCGTCGGCGCCGGTGTGCGCGGCAGCCGTAGAGACATCGGCCGGGGAACTGCCCGCCGCGGCGCCGGCGGAGGCCGCCACCGGCGTCGCGGCGGAGTCTGTGCCGCCCTCGGGTTCGTCGCCGCGGATCAGGGCCGCCGCGCTCTCCGCGTCGCCCACCGCGCGCAGGGCGGAGGTGAACTCGGCGTTCATGAGCTGGCGGGCCAGGGCGGAGAGGATCGTCAGGTGGGCGTCGTCGGCGCCTGCGGGCGCGGCGATCAGGAAGATCAGGTCGGCGGGGCCGTCGGGTGCGCCGAAGTCGACGCCCTCGGCGCTGCGCCCGAAGGCGAGCGACGGCTCGGTGACGTACTCGCTGCGGCAGTGCGGGATGCCGATGCCGCCGTCCAGGCCGGTCGGCATCTGCGCCTCGCGGGCGGCCACGTCGGCGAGGAAGCCGTCCAGGTCGGTGACCCGGCCCTGGGCGACCATGCGCTCGGCGAGGGCACGTGCCGCCGCCTCTTTGGTATCGGCGGACAGGTCGAGGTCGACCAGGTCCGCGGTGATCATCTCGCTCATCGCGGGCTCCTTCGCACGCGTATCGCCCGGGGACTGCCGTGGGCGGGGGTGAGGACGGGGACGGGGACGGGGGTACTACGGGACTGCCGGAAGGGGGCGGCGGTTAACAGGGAGCGGAGGTGGGCGGTCGTAGAGACCGTGAGCGCGCTCATGCAACCGGCTCCGTCAGGACGCATGAGCGCGCTCATGTCACCGGCTCCGTCAGGACGCGGTCCACCGGGACGTCCGCCGTGACCGTCACCGCGGCCGGGTCCAGGTCGGCCGGGGTGGGCATCACGCTGCCGGGGAGCTGGACGGCGGCGGCGCCGTGGGCGACCGCCGAGGCCAGGGCTTCGGGGCCGTGGCCGCCGGCGATGAGGAAGCCGGCCAGCGAGGAGTCCCCCGCGCCGACATTGCTGCGTACGACGTCGACGCGCGCGCTGCCGAACCAGACACCGGAGCCGTCCACCAGCAGCTGCCCGTCGGCGCCGAGGCTGGCGAGGACGGCGCCGGCGCCCAACTCCCGTAGTTCTTCCGCCGCTTTGACCGCGTCGCCGACGGTGGCGAGGGGGCGGGAGACGGCCTCCGCGAGTTCCTCGGCGTTGGGCTTGACGACGTCGGGGCGTTCGCGCAGGGCCTCGATGAGCGCGGGGCCGGAGGTGTCCAGGGCGATACGGACGCCGACGGCGTGCGCGCGGGCCACCAACTCGGCGTACCAGGACGGCGCGAGGCCGCGCGGAAGGCTGCCGCAGCAGGCGATCCAGTCGGCGTCACGGGACTGCCGGCGGACCGTCTCCAGGAGCAACTCCTGTTCGGCGGCGGTCAGTTCGGGCCCGGGAGCGTTGATCTTCGTGAGGACGCCGTCCGCCTCGGCGAGGGCGATGTTCGAGCGGGTGGCCCCGGCGACCGGGACCGGCGCGACCTCGATGCCCTGCGCGTCGAGCAGGTCCGCGACCAGCGCGCCCGGCGCTCCCCCGAGCGGCAGGACGGCGACCGTACGGCGGCCCGCGGCGGCGACCGCGCGGGAGACGTTGACGCCCTTGCCGCCCGGGTCCATGCGCTCGCCGGTGGCCCGTATGACCTCGCCGCGGTCGAGGGAGGGGACCTCGTAGGTGCGGTCGAGGGAGGGGTTCGGGGTGACGGTGAGGATCATGCGCGCACTACTTCCATGCCGCCGCGCTCCATGGCGGTGGCGTCTTCTGGGCTCAGCCCGCTGTCGGTGATCAGCAGGTCCACGTCGCTCAGGGCGCCGAAGCGGGCGAAGTGCTCCTGGCCGTGCTTGGCGGAGTCGGCGAGCAGCACCACGCGGCGGGCGGCGGACATCGCCGCGCGCTTCACGGCGGCCTCGGCGAGGTCGGGGGTGGTCAGCCCGTGCCCGGCGGAGAAGCCGTTGGCGGCGACGAACACGACGTCGGCGCGGATCTCGCCGTACGCCCGCAGCGCCCAGGCGTCGACGGCGGCGCGCGTACGGTGCCGCACGCGCCCCCCGACGAGGTGGAGCTGCATGCCCGGGTGGTCCGCGAGGCGGGCCGCGATGGGCAGCGAGTGGGTGACGACGGTGAGCTCGGCCTCCAGCGGGATGATTCCCGCGAGGCGGGCGATCGTCGTACCGGCGTCGAGGATCACCGTGCCCTGCGTCGGCAGCTCGGCGAGGGCCGCCTTGGCGATGCGGTCCTTCTCGTCGGCCGCCGTCGACTCGCGCTCGGCGAGGTCCGGCTCGAAGTCCAGCCGCCCGGCGGGTATGGCACCGCCGTGCACCCGGCGGACGAGTCCCGCGCGGTCGAGGGCCTTCAGATCCCGGCGGATCGTCTCCGCCGTGACCTGGAACTCCTCGGCCAGCGAGATCACGTCCACCCGGCCGCCGTCACGGGCCAGCCGGAGGATCTCCTGCTGCCGCTCCGGTGCGTACATGTCCGTTCGCCTCCGACCTGTGCCCGAACTTGTGGTTTCGCTCGGAGGCTACGCCCGGATTTCCGGAAAGTAAACAGGTTCGGGCATTAGGTGGACATGAACGGGCAGAGGGATCTTTAGGGGGCGCCGTCCGGTGTCTTTTCGGGGGTGCCTTGCGGTGGGCGGTCAGCTGCGGCGCAGGTCCTTGATCCTCTTCTGGGCGGCGAGGATGGCGCGTACCAGTTCGCCCCGGGCGGCCTCCTGACGCATGGCCTGGACGAGCCGGGCGTGGCACTCCTGGACACCGAGGTGTGCGGCCGCCGGGTCGACCTCGGGCAGGGCGGTGGCGACGTAGTCCCGCACGCACTCGACGACCTTCGTCAGTACGAGCCGAACAGCCTCGGTGTCGTCGGCTATGCCCTCGATCATGTTGCCGGTCCGGGAGATCTCCACGAAGTCGTCGGCGACACAGGGCTTCCGGGTGAGGCCGCACTGGGCCTTGTAGAGGTCGCCGAGCCACTCGGCCGGCTTGTCGAAGTCGGTGTTCGTCTCGTCCTTGCGGCGGATGTTCCGCGTCCAGGCGAAGAACTGTCTCTGCTGCCGTTGGGACAGCGCGGAGAGGACAACTCCGCCGAGGGCAGAGGCGCCGGACACCAGGAAGGTGCTGGTCATCATGCGGTGATCCGTTCGGGGATGAAGCGCGAGCGGGGAGGGTGAACGGTGTGGCGGGACGGGGGTCCGACGGACCCGGCGGTGTCAGTTCCCGGCGTCGAGGTGACGCAGCGCGTCGACGTCGTGCACGACGAACTGGCGGTACCGGGCTTCGATGACCCCCGAGTAGCGCAGGGTCCGGAGCGCGTTCTCCGTGGTGGAGACGGCTAGTTGAAGGGCGGCCGCGATGTCCTTCTGGCCCGGGCCGGTGATGGTGACGGAGCCCGTCCGCGGGTCGCGGGAGCCCGCCGTGTCGGCGAGATGTGCCAGGAGTCCGCCGGTGCGCTTCAGGGGCGGCAGAGTGGTGAGGGTGTAGACGAGTTCGTCGCTGCGGTTGCGGTCCTCAAGGCTGCGCAGAAGCGCGATCTTGGCGTCGGTCCTGCGGTTCAGCAGGATGTTGAAGCGGTGTGCGCGGCAGGGGATGACCACGGTCCTGGTCAGGCACCTGGTGCGGACGGCGGAGTCGAGGGTGATGAGCTTGGCCTCGCCGACCAGTTGGCCGCCGCCCCTGAACCGTGTGACGGTGGGGGCGCCGGCCCAGTCGCCGAGCGGGAAGCGGTCCTGTCGTACGACGCCGTCCCAGATCATGTACACGTTCCGGTCGTCCGGACCCAGCGGCAGGTGCTCGTCCTGGCCGAAACAGCGGCCCCGCAGGTCGTCCTGGAGCAGAAAGCGCCAGTCCTCGGCCGACAGACGCCGCAGGAAGCTCCCCTCGGGCTTTTTCTCGTGGCCCAGGAGAAGATCGGTCGGCCGGTTGGCGGGGGCTGTCGAGGGCACGCTCACTCCCCCGCGCCGACGGCCGTGATGGCGCGTGTACCGGCGTACGCGCCCTGAAGTGCACGAGGGTGACGGTGTGTCACGGGTAGGGGGCCGCGGGAGTCGCGGCACGACGGCGGGAATACGCCGTCGTCGTTGACGGTACGCATCGAGTCCGATCCTCGTAGTGTCTGCGCGTGGGAGCCCCGCTGGTCAGCGAGGTTCCGGGTGGTGGGTCCGGAACATTCCGGGAGGTGCGGCACCGCCCGGCTGGTGTGGGCCCGGCGGGTGGAAGCGGTGGGAAACAGTGACGCGGGATAGACCGTACCCCTCGCCAGGAGTGAAGAGCCAGTCGTGTTTTCGAGGATGCTCGCGAGGAATGTGGATCTTGCCAGGAACCCCTGACCGTGGGGTTTTATTACAGAAGATCACGGGAAATTCGAAGGGGAAAGAAATTCCCCTTCGCCTCATTACCGATCGCACCCGACCCGGTTATCGACACCCTTTCCAAGGGTGGAAAAAAGCTCTTCCCAGGTGGCCGACATATGACGCCCACGCGAACCGGCGGCAAAAACAGGAGGCCCCGGGGCACCACCCCCAGGACCTCCCGAAATGGTCCGGACCCACCAAGGATCAGACCGGTGCCCAGTAAACACCACGGATGCCGTTCGGGTCACTCCCCGGCCGGCAACATCGAGCCCCCGATGGTGGATGACCGGGCGAAAACCCCTCCCGTAGGGATTGTCACCGACAGCACACCTCTCCACACACGCCGTCGGAACACTCAGACCGGCCGCGCTTTTTGCCCCTTTTTTCCACGTGGGAGCAAGACCCTCCCGCCCCACTCAGGGACATGACAGCGTTATCAAATGATTGCCATCGATCAAGAGTAAACAGATTCGGCCACCCCGACCCCGCCCGGCCGACAGCCTCGCCAAACAGAAGCGCGCCCCGCAAAACATGTGGAGCACGCAACTCCGACCCGCTCGATTAACCGATCACCGCCGCAGCTATTTCTTTTCGAGGGGCAATCCGAGCCGACAGAAAATGCGGCGATCCCGGCCGACGGGCGGAATCCTGAACGGAAATCAACGGTTCGCCGCCGCACATCGTAAAGGTCGACAAACGAATAAGGCCACCACACCCGACTCCGCGCCGACACCCCCGGCACGCACCCCGGGCCCGCCCGTCACACCAACAACTCACACCCTGTCAGTTTTCTTGCGACGCAGGTCAGTTGAGCGCACGAGACACCCGAAGTCGGCGTGTTCCCCACAGAACCGATCATTCAGGTACGTAGTGCGGCGATCACCCCGGAGCGCGCCGTCGAACCGCCCCGCGTACGCCTCCATGTGAGCACCGGCGTACGCCATCATCCGGCGTTTCACGTCGAGCGCCCCGCCCCCGTACTGCCTCGGGGCGGGGCGCTGTCGTACGACATCCCGTGTGGCGGCGGGCGGCATCAACTCCCGTTCTGCGCCGCCTCCTTGGCCACCCGCCCCGCCGCCCGCCCCGGCAACGCGAACATCAGCAGGAAGATCAAGCCCATCACCGCGGCCACCCAACCCAGCGCGTTCTGGAAGGCGTTCACGAACGCCGGGCCCACCTGCGCCGGGGTCAGCCGGTCGCCGATCGAGCCGAAGAAGACCACCGATACCAGCCCGAGCCCCAGCGCATTGCCCATCTGCTGAACGGTGTTGATGAGTCCGGACGCCGAACCAGCGTGCTCGCGCGGCACTTCGGAGAGGATCGTGTCGGTCAGCGGGGCGAAGATCAGGCCCATGCCGGCGCCCATCACGACGAGCGGGAGCGCCATCTGCCAGGAGGCGATGGCCAGTTGGTACCGGTCGGACTCCCAGAGGTAGAGCAGCACGCCCACCGTCATCACCAGCGCACCGGCCTGGAGGACGTTGCGTCCGCCGACGCGCGGCACCAGCTTCTGCACGGACATCCCGGCCGCCACCGAGACCGCGATCGAGAACGGTACGCCGGTCAGCCCCGCCCGCAGCGGGCTCCAGCCCAGCCCGATCTGCATGTACAGCGTCCAGACCAGGAAGAAGATGCCGAGTCCGACCCCGAAGACCGTCTGGACCGCGATGCCCGCCGCGAAGCTCTTCACCTCGAACAGCGACAGCTCGACGAGCGGCGAACCGTCCCGCGCCGCCTTCCGCTTCTCGTACGCCACCAGCGCCGAGAAGACGCCGATCGAGCCGGACATCGACACGAACCCCCAGGCGGGCCAGCCCAGTTCGTCGCCCCGGGTGAGCGGATAGAGCAGCATCAGCAGACCGAGGGTGACCAGAGCGACGCCGACGAGGTCCAGCTTCAGCGCGCGCGGCGCCTTCGACTCGGTGATGAAACGGCTGCCGAGGATCAGGCCGGCGATTCCCACCGGCAGGTTGATCAGGAAGATCGGGCGCCATTCGAGACCGAAGAGGTTCCACTCGGTGAGCAGCGCGCCGAGCAGCGGGCCCGAGACCGCGCCCAGGCCGACGATCGCGCCGAACAGCCCGAACACCTTGCCCCGTTCGTGTGCCGGGAAGGTCGCGTGCACGATCGACAGCACCTGCGGCACCATCATCGCCGCCATCCCGCCCTGAAGGATGCGCGAGGCGACCAGCATCTCCGGGTTCGCGGCGAAGCCGCACAGCGCCGAGGCGAGCGTGAAGCCACCGATCCCGAGGAGGAACAGGCGCTTACGGCCGTAGATGTCACCGAGCCGCCCGCCGGTGATCAGCCCGGCGGCGAAGGCGAGCGCGTAACCGGCCGTTATCCACTGGATCTGGCTGAAGGACGCGCCCGCGTCCCGCTGGATCGACGGGATCGCGACATTGACGATCGTGACGTCGACGAGGTCCATGAAGGCCGCGGTCATCACGATCGCGAGGGCGAACCAGCGACGCCGGTCACCGGTGCGTACCGGGTCCGCCACGTCTGTCGGGCTGTCGACAAGGGTTTCGGTGGAGGTCATGGCTTGAAGCTATGACCTCATTAGGTCAGATCGTGTCCTAGTTCTACGGCATCCTCGAACTCATGACGACGGACACCCCGGCCCGGCTCCTCCAGCTCCTCTCGCTCCTCCAGACGCCCCGCGAGTGGCCCGGCGGCGAGCTGGCCGACCGGCTCGGGGTGTCCCGGCGCACGGTCCGCCGGGACATCGACCGGCTCCGCGAACTCGGCTACCCCGTGCAGGCGACGCTCGGCTCCGACGGCGGCTACCGGCTCGTCGCGGGCAAGGCGATGCCCCCGCTGGTGCTGGACGACGAGGAGGCGGTGGCGATCGCGGTCGGCCTGCGCGCGGGCGCCGGGCACGCGGTCGAGGGCGTGGACGAGGCCTCCGTACGGGCCCTGGCGAAGCTGGAACAGGTACTGCCCTCGCGGCTGCGGCACCGGGTCGCCACCCTCCAGGCCGCCACGACCCCGCTGACCAGTGGCGACGGCGCGAGCATCGCCCCCGAGACACTGACCGTCATGGCCTCGACGGTGGCCGGCCGGGAGCGGCTGCGCTTCGCCTACCGCGCCAAGGACGGCACCGAGTCCCGCCGCGTGACGGAGCCGTACCGGCTCGTCTCGACCGGGCAGCGCTGGTACCTCGTCGCCTACGACCTCGACCGCGAGGACTGGCGGACCTTCCGGGTGGACCGGGTGAGCCAGCCCTTCGCCACCGGGGCCCGGTTCACCCCGCGCGAGCTGCCGACCGGAAGCGCGGCGGAGTACCTACGGCAGTCGATGCACCGGCGTCAGGAGACGTACGAGTACGCCGTCACCTTCGCCGCCCCCGCCGACGTCGTCGCGGCCCGCATCCCCGCCTGGCTCGGCGCCCCGGAGCCGCTCGACGAGCACAGCTGCCGCCTGCGCGCCACGACCGGCGACGCGGTGGACTGGCTGGCCGTACGGCTGGCCATGCTGGGGTGCGAGTTCACGGTGCACGAGCCGGAGGAACTGGTGACGTACGTAAGGGAGTTGGGGGAACGGCTGAGTCGGGCGGGCAGTAGGGGCGAGCCGCAGGCGTGAGCCTCGGGGGGCACGTGAACGGAGTTCACACCGTGCCCCGTCCTGTCGTGCCCGGTCCCGTCTCCAGCTCACCCCAGGGAAAGTCCCGCAACGCCCGCAGGTTGCGCAGTGCCGGTTCCACCGGACTCCCCCGGCCCTCCCCGGACGCCCACCCCTCAACAGCCGTCCGTACGGCGGCACTTGCCACGGCGGCGGCGAAGCGCAACTCGGGGGACAGCACGGGCGGAGCCGGGTCGGCGGCGATGTCATTGTCGGTGTCGTCGCCCTGGGGAAGGCGTTCCACGGTGAGGCGTTCCGCGAAGATCTCGCCCAGGGTGCGTTCCGAGGCCTGGTAGACCTCCGCCCACACCCGGCGCAGGGCGGGGCTGGATTCGGCCATGCCGATCAGCGTGCGGACCCAGGTCCAGGAGTTGACGGAGACGCCCACCCCGGGGGTCAGCGTGTAGCGGACCCCGTGTTCCAGGGCCTCCGGTACCGACAGTGCGGCCGGGGCCGCGCGGACCGCCTCCACCCAGCGCTGGGCGCCGGCCGCGTAGAGCGGGGCGACGGCCTCTTCCTTGGTGGCGAAGTAGCGGTAGAAGGTGCGGGGGGCGATGCCGGCGCTCTGGGCGATGTCCTCGGCGCGGGTGGCCCGCAGCCCGTGCCGCACGAAGAGTCCGGCGGCGGCCCGGGCGATCTCCATCCGGGTCTCGGCCTTGCGCCGCTCGGTCAGCGAGAGCGGTGCGGAGGGGGCCGAGGGGGAGGCGGGGCTGGAATCCGGTGCCGGGGTGGGGCTGCTCACACCGGCAGGCTATGCCGCTGTGGCACAATCTGCCATTCGGCGGGCCACCCCGGGGTTCAGGTACGGGGTGCCCCGCCGTCCCAGCATGCCGCCGCCCCGCCGACCCCGCATGCCCGCACCTCTTCCCCCCCTCCCGAAGACACCAGGCCCGCAGAAGAGCCCATAAAAGAACCGGGCCCCGACGCCTGGGGGGTAGGCGCCGAAGCCCGGTTCGGGAGAGTCCCGGCGCCGGGGGGGTGTTGCGTCGGGACTTGGTTCAGGGGATCTCGGGGCGTGGCCCCGGACCCGAACTCCTGGGCTCTGGAGTCTTGTTCCCAGGGCCAAGCAGCTTGAAGCGGCATTACACAGCCATGTTCGCGCGGCCTCCCGCCACCGGGCGTACGCGGTGCGGCGCGTACCTCGTTCGTACGCGCCCCGCGTCCACCGGGCCGGAGTCCAGAGGCTCAGGCCGCCGCGTCGAAGCCGGTCTGGCTGGCCAGCTTCTTCAGTTCCAGCAGTGCGTGCTTCTCGATCTGGCGGATGCGCTCGCGCGTCAGGCCGTGCTCCTTGCCGACCTCGGTGAGCGTGCGCTCCCGGCCGTCCTCCATGCCGTACCGCATCTTGATGATGGAGGCCGTGCGCTGGTCGAGGCGGCCGATCAGGTCGTCCAGTTCCTCGCTGCGCAACAGGGTCATGACGGACTGCTCGGGCGAGACCGCGGAGGTGTCCTCCAGGAGGTCACCGAACTGCGTGTCGCCGTCGTCGTCCACCGACATGTTCAGCGAGACCGGGTCTCGGGCCCAGTCCAGGACGTTCGTCACGCGCTCCGGGGTCGACTCCAACTCGGCGGCGATCTCCGCGTGTTCGGGCTCCCGCCCGTTCTTGCGGTTGAACTCGCGCTGCACCCGGCGGATCCGGCCCAGCTCCTCCACGAGGTGGACGGGCAGGCGGATGGTCCGGGACTGGTCGGCGATGGAGCGGGTGATGGCCTGGCGGATCCACCAGGTCGCGTACGTCGAGAACTTGAAGCCCTTGCGGTAGTCGAACTTCTCGACCGCGCGCACCAGGCCCGCGTTGCCCTCCTGGATCAGATCGAGGAGGGGCAGGCCGCTACGGGGGTAACGGCGGGCCACGGCCACGACCAGGCGGAGGTTGGAACGGATGAAGACGTCCTTGGCACGCTCCCCTTCGGCGACCAGGGCCTCGAGTTCGGCTCGGGAGGCGTCCGCCTGGGACTTCTCCTCGCCCTCAAGGACCTGGCGCGCGAACACGCCCGCTTCGATGGTCTGCGAAAGCTCGACTTCCTTGGCGGCGTCGAGCAGCGGTGTGCGCGCGATTTCGTCGAGATACATGCCGACCAGGTCGCGGTCGGCGATCTCGCCGCCATGGGCGCGAACACTGCGCGCCACGCCGGAGGTCTCGCCGGAGGCGGACTTACGACGGGCGACGGCACGGGTTGCCATGCGTGCTCCCTTGCGATGGTGGGGTCAGCAGGTGTTCGTCCGATGCTGTGGCACTTGTCTGGTGACTCTTCTCGTGTGCCCTGCATCTGATGGAAACAACGACTGGAATCCGGACAGAATTCCCAACCCGCTCCCCTATTTTTCTGATCTTGCAGTACCCTGTCCGGCCACAAGGGGGTAACGATGTCGTCGGAACGTACAGAGGTGCAGGTCAGGCCGGGAGTCGAGAGTGACCTCGACGCCCTCACGGACATCTACAACCACTACGTAGGCGAGACCCCGATCACCTTCGACACCGTCCCCTTCACGCCGGAGGAGCGTCGCCCTTGGCTGCTCTCCCACCCTGAAGACGGGCCATACCGGCTGAAGGTTGCCGTGGACGGGACCTTCCAAGGAAACTCACAGCGAATCCTCGGCTACGCCACATCCAGCCCTTACCGGACGAAGCCCGCCTACTCGACCTCGGTCGAGGTGACGGTCTACCTCGCCCCGGACGCGGCCGGCCGGGGTATCGGCACGCTGCTCTACAAGGCCCTGTTCGAGGCCCTGGCGGACGAGGACGTGCACCGGGCGTACGCGGGCATCGCACAGCCCAACGAAGCGTCCACGCGGCTGCATGAACGCTTCGGGTTCCGGTACATCGGCGTCCACCGGGAGGTGGGCCGCAAGTTCGGCCGCTACTGGGATGTCGCCTGGCACGAGAAGGACCTGTAAAAGCCTCAGCCGAACTGCACCGACCGCTTCGCCATCCCCATCCAGAACCCGTCGATCACGGACGGGTTCAGGGCCTCCGGCGCATCCAGCTCGCCGGCCGCCTCCGCCGCGCCCAGGGTGACGAACAGCGGGGCGAAGTGCTCGGTACGCGGATGGGCGTAGCGCCCGGCCGGTGCCTTGTGGAGGAAGTCCAGCAGGCCGTCCCAGTCCCGGGACTCCAGCGCGCGCCTGCCCCAGTCGTCGAACTCGGAGGACCAGGTGGGCACTCCCCCGCCGGTGTGGCGCAGCGCGGCGAGGTTGTGGGTGAAGAAGCCGGAGCCGACGATCAGGACGCCCTCGTCGCGCAGCGGGGCGAGCTTGCGACCGATGTCCATGAGCTTCGCCGGGTCGAGGGTCGGCATGGACACCTGGAGGACCGGGATGTCGGCGGCCGGGAACATCTCGACGAGCGGGACGTACGCCCCGTGGTCGAGGCCGCGGTCCGGGACGTCCTGCACCGGGATGCCCGGGGCGCGCAGCAACTTCCGCACGGACTCGGCGAGTTCGGGGGCGCCCGGGGCGTCGTAGCGGACCTGGTAGTAGTGCTCGGGGAAGCCCCAGAAGTCGTAGACCAGCGGGACGGGGTCGACCGCGCCGAGGGCGAGGGGGGCCTCCTCCCAGTGGGCGGAGACCATGAGGATCGCCTTGGGGCGGGGGAGGTCGGCAGACCAGGCGGCGAGTTCGCCGGGCCAGATCGGGTCGTCCGCGAGGGGCGGGGCGCCGTGGCTGAGATAGAGGGCGGGCATGCGCTCCGGTGCGGCGGTGGACATGACGGTCACTCCCCATGCTTGAACTCTCAAATTCCCTGAAGCGCAGCTTACGCCCCGTTTGTTTAACGTTCAAGGAGGGCTCTCGTACAGTGGACGCATGAACACGGCATCCGCACCCGCTGACGCAGCGGCACCCTCCGACGAACCCCGCTGGCTCACCGCCGAGGAGCAGCGCGTCTGGCGTTTCTACATGCACGCCAGCACCCTCCTGGAGGACCATCTGGACCGCCAGCTCCAGCGCGACGCGGGCATGCCGCACATCTACTACGGCCTTCTCGTGCAGCTCGCCGAGGCCCCGCGCCGCCGGCTGCGGATGACCGAGCTGGCCATGAACGCGAAGATCACCCGCTCCCGGCTCTCGCACGCGATCGCGCGCCTGGAGAAGAACGGCTGGGTGCGCCGCGAGGACTGCCCCTCCGACAAGCGCGGCCAGTTCGCGGTGCTGACCGACGAGGGCTACGGCGTGCTCCGCCGGACCGCGCCGGGTCATGTGGCCGCCGTACGGCAGGCGTTGTTCGCGCGGCTGTCCCCGGAACAGCAGAAGTCCCTCGGCGAGATCATGGAGATCGTCGCCGAGGGACTTCAGCCGAACGAAGCGGGTGCGGATCTGCCCTGGCTCCGCTGAGCCGCTCAACTCAACGGAGAACCAGGGCAGTTCCTGGGAGTCGTGCCTACGAGGCGTCCCCTTCCCCGTAGGCACGGATGGTGCGAAGGGGGTACGACCGGCCGGGCGCCGTCAGTGGGCGACGACCGGGATCTTGAACTCGTCCTCGACACCGTCACCGGAGGCGACCGGGTCGGAACCCTGCTTGCCCGCGTTGACGAGGACCGAGACGATGACCGCGGCCGCCACCAGCATGCCGACGGCGAACCAGATGGCGTTGGTGTAGCCGTGCACCTGGCCCTGTAGCGCGACGAGCTGCTGCTGGGTCTTGGAGGTGCCCGCGCCGGCGATGTGGTCCTTGACGTACGCGGTCGTCGCGGACGCGGCGATCGTGTTCAGCAGGGCCGTACCGATCGCGCCGCCCACCTGCTGCGAGGTGTTGACCATCGCGGAGGCGACACCCGCGTCCCGGGGCTCGACGCCCAGGGTGGCCAGGGACATGGCCGGCATGAACGCCGTACCCATGCCGAGACCGAGCAGCAGCATCGCGGGCAGGATGATCGAGGCGTACGACGAGCCGATCTCCAGCTGGGTCATCAGGAGCATGCCGACCGCGGCGACCAGGAAGCCGGGGCCCATCAGCAGACGGGCCGGCAGGCGGGTCATCAGCCGGGTGCCGATCTGGGTCGAGCCGACCATCATGCCGACGATCATCGGCATGAAGGCGAAGCCGGTCTTGATGGGCGTGAAGCCCTTCACGACCTGGAGGTAGTAGGTGAGGAAGAGGAACGTGCCGAACATCGCGATGATGGCGATGCCGAGCGAGAGGTAGATCCCGCCACGGTTGCGGTCGGTGATCACGCGCAGCGGCAGCAGCGGGGCCTTGACCCTGGACTCGACGATCACGAACGAGACCAGCAGGACCGCCGACGCGATGAAGAGCGCGATGGTGGAGGAGTCGCCCCAGCCGTCGGTCTCGGCGCGGGTGAAGCCGTAGACGAGCGAGACCAGACCGAGGGTCGACAGGAGCACGCCCGGGATGTCGAGCGGGTTGCGGTTGCGGCCGCCCTCCGGCTCGCGGATGACGAAGTACGCGCCGAGCGCGGCGACGATCGCGAACGGGATGTTCACGAAGAACGTCCAGCGCCAGTCGAGGTACTCGGTCAGCACACCGCCGAGGATGAAGCCGACGGCGCCGCCGCCACCGGCGATCGCGCCGTAGATGCCGAACGCCTTGGCGCGTTCCTTGGCGTCCGTGAACATCACGGCGAGCAGGGAGAGCGCGGCGGGCGCGAGCAGGGCACCGAAGGCGCCCTGGAGGGCACGGGCGCCGAACATCATCGCGCCGGTGGTGGCGACACCGCCGAGCGCGGACGCGGCGGCGAAACCGGTCAGGCCGACGACGAAGGCGCGCTTGCGCCCCCACAGGTCGGCTATACGACCGCCGAAGAGCAGCAGACCACCGAAGGCGAGGGCGTAGGCCGTGACGACCCACTGCCGGTTGCCGTCGGAGATGCCCAGGTCGGTCTGGGCGGACGGGAGAGCGATGTTCACGATGGTCGCGTCGAGCACGACCATCAGCTGGGCGAGCGCGATGAACGCGAGCGCCTTCCAGCGGTTGGAATGGGCTTCGTGCTCGGCCTCGGAGGCCTTGTCGAGAGCGCCTGGGGCGCTTCGAGCCGTTTCAGACATGGTGGTACCCACTTCGGGACTTCGTGACGGAAAAGGGTGTGAAAAAGGGTGTCTTCGGGGACGGCCTGTCGCCTTCGTCGGCGCCTGCCGGGAACTTGGTGTCGGAGTTGGGACTGAGGTGAAGCGCTGAACTAATCGGTCAGGGCTGCCGGAGATCCTCCATGGTCGCGGCGGTGCCGGGCAGGACCGAGCGGGCCGGAGCCCGCAGTCCGTCCAGGAACAGCTGCAAGTGTCGGTGTACGAAGCGGTCGGCGCTGAGGCAGCCGGTGCCGGCCGGGGGCCGGCTGAGCTGGGCCACGGCGACCATCACATCGCCGACACCCACGTCGGACCGGAGCTGCCCGGCCTTCCTGGCCCGTTCCATGACCTCGCCGATGAGCTCCTCGACCCGCTCGCGGGCCGCTTCCAGGTCCGGGTGGAAGTGGTCGAACGTGCTGGCCATCATCGGGCACAGCGCGCCGACCCGTTCGTCCGCGGAGTCGTGCACGAAACGCTCCAGCGCGGTGAAGGCGTCGCCGGTCTCGGCGAGCGCCAGCTCCGCGCCCTCCGCGACGCGGTCCATGACCGAGCAGACGACCTCGCGGACGAGGGCGTCACGGTCCGGGAAGTTCCGGTAGAGCGTGGCGTTGCCGACGCCGGCCCGGCGGGCGATCTCGTCGAGCGGCACATCGGGGCCGAACTCGACGAACATCTCGCGGGCGGCGGTCACGATCCGCTCCCTGTTGCGCAAAGCGTCGGCGCGCGGCCGGGTCACCTTTCGCTGTACGGGGGTCGCGGTCGTCACGGCGTGCTCCTGAAGGTCTTGGACTGCTGAGGCGATCCGGGGAGGCAGTCCCCGTTTCGTTCGGACACATGGCTAAACGGGGAGACGCTCCCCGGTTATTTCCACCTCCGCGATTGTTCTGATGTGACCTGAGTCACATTCGCCCGAATTCCGGTTTGGATCTTCGCCCGGCGCTCCCGCGGGGCTCCCCGTTCGGCCCCCTACCAGCGAGAAACACACGGTCGGTCTCCTCCAGCGCGCGCCCTCGCGGCACACGACACAGGGTGATCGAAAGGGTGCAGCCGGAGACCGGCGGCTGCCGTTGGCGCGAAGGGTCCCTGCATGCAGCCCAGCCGTCGGATACGCCCGCGCCGCGTGGCCGCCCTCGCGTCCGTGACCGTCCTGACCCTCGCGGTCAGCACCTCGGCCGGTACCGGACACCTCACCCCGGGCACCATGACGGCGGCGGGCCCGGTCGCGCTCGCCCGCACCTCCGCACTCGGCCCCTGCATGATCAACGGCCCTCTGGACGTCCAGATGTCCGAGGGCATCCCCACCCCCGGCGGCTACTCCCGCTCCACCGGCACCGTCCACGCCCTGACCCTGATGGTCGACTTCTCCGACGCCCCCGGCGAGGGCACGGCCATGGACCGGTACCGCGAGTTCTTCCCCAAGACCCAGGAGTGGTTCGCCACCAGCTCCTACGGCCGCCTCGACTACCGCCCCGAGACCCCGGTCACCCACTGGCTCCGCATGCCCAAGCCCTTCAGGTCCTACGGCATAGAGCGCGGCGCGCCCTTCGACCCCGGGTACCGGCAGCTCGTCCAGGACATCGTGGCCGCGGCCGACCCGACGGTGGACTTCCGCCAGTACGACCTCCTGAACGTCCTGGTCACCCCGAACGCGGGCCCCTCCGCCCTGGACACGGTCCTGTCGGTGACGTTCGCCGGCAACACGGAGGCCCCGGTCGCGGACGGCGTCCCCGTCTCCAACGCGTCCTTCGTCTACTCCCGCCAGGACGACGGCTCCGGCTCGTACTCCCAGACCGGATACCGCGTCCTCCCCCACGAGAACGGCCACGTCTTCGGCCTGCCCGACCTCTACACCCAGGAGGGCGGGGGCGCGGTCGGCCACTGGGACATCATGAGCGAGGACTGGGGCGCCGACAACGACCTCCTCGGCTGGCACAAGTGGAAACTCGGCTGGCTGGACCCGTCCCAGGTCAACTGCGCGATGACCAGGGGCACTTCGGAGTACACCCTGACCCCCCTGGAGCGCCCCGGCACCGACGGCACGCGCCTGGTCTTCGTCCCCCTCACCCGACGCACCGGCTACGCCCTGGAACTGCGCACCCGCGCGGGCAACGACGAGGCGGTGTGCCGCCCCGGCGTCCTCATCTACAAGGTCGAAGCGGACGTGGACACGGGCATGGGCCCGGTGAAGGTGTACGACGCCCACCGGAACAGCGGCGGCTGCACCCGAAGCCCCAACGTCCACGCCGAGTTGTCGGACGCGCCGTTCACTGCGGGCGAGAGCTTCAACGATCCGGGGAGGGGGATCCGGGTGACGGTGACGGGGGCGGATGCGGCGGGGGACTATCGGGTGACGGTTACGCGGACGCGGTAGGGAACGGGGGGTGAGGGGGAGGGGGCGAGCGTAGAGGTAGGCGGGCGTGGCAGGCGGGGGTGCGGCTCGGTGGACGGAGCACGGCTCTCCTGAAGCCGGTGTCGCAGGTTCGCCGGAGATGAAGTGTGCCGGGCGCGAGGCGGCGCCGGGCCTCCCGCGGCGCGGGCGCCGGGTGGTGGCCCGCCGTAGAACTGTCGCGGCGGCGAAGGTCCGGCCCCCGGCCACCGCAGCGCCGTCGGCGACGAGGGTCCCGGCCTCGGGCTTACCGTAGGGCTGCCGAGATTGCCGTACCGGAGAGTCGATGCCCACTGACGCCGCTGACCTCACGCTGGTCGATCCTGCCGCCGTCGTGCCCGCGGAGGCGGTCGCGCCGTTGATCCGCGGGGTCGCCGTGGTACGTCAACTGACCGACGCGGGCGGGATGTTGAGCCTCAGCGGGCTCGAACGGGCCACCGGGCTGGCCCGTTCCACGGTCGACCGGATCACCGCGACGCTCGCGCGCATGGGGTACGTCCGTCTCGACGGCCGGGACGCGGTTCTCACCCCTCGGGTCATGGAACTGGGCAACGCCTATCTCGCCGCCCTGCGTCTGCCCTCCGTCCTGGACGCCCGCGCGGACGCCCTGGCCGACGAGTTGGACGAGTCGGTGTCGCTCGCGGTCGCCGACCGGGACGGCATCCGCTTCATCCACCAGGCCACCCGCCGCCGCGCGATGTCCCTCAGCTTCCGCATCGGCGACCTGCTCCCGGCCGAACGCACCGCGCCGGGACCGCTGTTCGCGACGGAGTGGACGGACCTGGAGTGGCGGCGGTGGCGGGAGCGGCGGGCCGCCGATCCGGGGGACCTGGGCTTCCCGGCCGTTCCCGAACGGTCCTCGCCCGGGCCCGACTTCGAACGGTGGGCCGTCCAAGTGCGCCAGGACGGCTGGGCGTTGGACGACCAGTTGATCGAACCGGGGCTGGTGGCGGTGTCCGTGCCGGTGCGGGATCCCCGTACCGGCACGATCGCGTGCGTCGCGAGCGTCGTGAGCCATACGAGCCGGCACACGGCGGAGGATCTGCGGAACTCCCTTCTGCCCAGGCTGCGTTCGGCGGTACGGACGATGGAGGAGGACTTGGCGGCGGACCTGCGCGAGGCTCCGCGGGGCGAGTCCGTCGCCGTACCCTCCGGACTCGCGACCTGGACGGGGGCGTCCAAGCAGGAGCTCGGCCGGGAGTTCGTCGAGTCCCTCGCCCGCGGCCTGACGGTCCTGACGGCGTTCGGCGAGGGCCGCGCCGAACTGACCCTCACGGAGGTCGCCCAGGCGACGGGCCTGGCACGGGCGACGGCTCGCAGGGCCCTGATCACGTACGAGCACCTGGGCCTGATCGCCACGTCCGGCGACCGCCGTTTCGCCCTCACACCCCGGGTGCTGTCCCTCGGCTTCCCGCCCCTCTCCCGTACGACCCTCCCCGACCTGGCGCTCCCCCACCTCACCGCCCTCGCCTCCCGCATCCACGAGTCGGCGTCCCTCGCGATCCTCGTCGGCGACGACATCCAGTACACGGCCCGGGTCGCCACGAGCCGCGTGATGAGCGTGAACATCGCGGTGGGCACGCGGTTCCCGGCGTACGCGACGGCACTGGGGCGCGTGCTCCTGGCGGACGCACCGCCCGCGGAACGCCCCGCCCCGGGTGAGCTGCGCGCGCTGACCCCTCGCACGCTGACCGACCCGGTGGCGCTGGCGGCGGCCCTGGAGACGGTCCGTTCGCAGGGTTACGCCCTGGCCGACGAGGAGTTGGAGGCGGGCCTGCGTTCGATCGCCGTACCGATCCGCGACCGTACGGGCAGGGTGGTCGCCGCCCTGAACACGGCGACCCATGTGACCGGCCGTACGGTCGAGGAGTACGTCCGGGACATCCTCCCCGAGCTGACGGCTACGGCGAGCGCGATCGAGGCGGATGTGCGGGTGGCGGGGCGCTTCACGCGGGTGTCGGCGTCCTGAGCCCGGCGCCCGCACCTGCCCTGCCCGCCCCACCTTGCCCGTTCCCGCCTTGCCCTCCCCACCGAACCGACTCCCCAGATCCGCTACCCTGTCCTGGACCGCCTTCCGGGGCGATCCGTCCCGCCTTCGTAGCTCAGGGGATAGAGCACGGCTCTCCTAAAGCCGGTGTCGCAGGTTCGAATCCTGCCGAGGGCACAGCGCGGAGCTTGTTCGCGCGGGCTTGGTCAGAGGCCCTTCCGTCCGGTGGACGGGAGGGCCTTTGTCGTCTCGGCGGGGACACGGCACCCATGTCTGTACCTCGCCGGCCGGCGATAGCCTGGAGTCGGCCTTCCGCTTTCCGGTCACGGCGTGATCGGCCGGACTGATCCCCTGGAGCGCGCGATGATCGACCTGCCCGCCGTGGAGGGTTCGGGCAAGGCGGAGTCCGGGCTGATTCTCCGGCACGACCTCGTGGGAGTCCTGGACCGGGCGATCCAGGAGCAGCGGGTCACGATCGTCTCGGCGCCGGCCGGCAGCGGGAAGACGTCGCTGCTGTCCGCGTGGGCGAGCAGGCCGGGGGCGGACTACCGGGTCGCGTTCCTGACCGTACGTCCGGGGCAACGGGACATGCAGCTCTTCTGGCTCGCCCTGCTGGGCGCGATCCGCACCGCGGCGGGCACCGGCACCGGTCACGGCGGTGAGCAGGTGCCGCCGCTGCCTCCGGTGACGCCCGGCGCCGACGGCAGCGCCCTGGTGGACACGGTGCTGTCCGAGCTGGAGGAGTCAGGCGACCGCTTCGTCCTCGTCATCGACGACCTGCACGAACTCAGCGCGCCCGAGGCCGCCGCCCAGCTCACCGAACTGCTGACGCGCCTGCCGGCCGGTGTCCGTACGGTCGTCGCCACCCGCCGGGACCTGCCGCTGCGCCTGCACCGGCTCCGGCTCGCCGGTGACCTGGCCGAGATCCGGGCCGCGGAGCTGCGGTTCACCGAGGACGAGACGCGTCGGCTGCTGGCCGGGGCCGGGATCACGGTGCCCGGGCATGTCGCCGCGATGCTGCATCAGCGGACCGAGGGCTGGGCGGCCGGGCTGCGGCTCGCCGTACTGTCGCTGGCCGGGCACGCCGAGCCGGAGAGATTCGTCGCCGAGTTCTCCGGCACCGACCGCACGGTGGCCGAGTATCTGATGGCCGAGATGCTGGAGCGTCAACCGCCGCACGTGCAGCGGCTGTTGCTGCGCACCTCGCTGCTCGACCGGATCAACGGCGAGCTGGCCGACCTGCTCACCGGAGCCACCGGCTCGGAACGCATCCTGCTCGGCCTGGAGGACGCCAACGCGTTCGTCGTGTCGCTGGACTCCTCCCGTACCTGGTTCCGCTACCACCGCATGTTCGGCGACCTGCTCCGGCTGGAACTGCGCCGCACGATGCCCGCCGACATCGCCGGGCTGCACCGGCTCGCCGCGCACTGGCTCGCCGCCCGCGGCCAGACCGCCGACGCCGTCGGCCACTTGCAGGCGGCCGGCGACTGGGACGCGGCGGCCCGCATGCTCACCGACCACGCCCTCGGCCTCACGCTCGACGGGCAGGCGGGGACCGTGGCCGCGCTGCTGCGTGCCTTCCCGGCCGGGACCGGTGCGGACTCCCCCGATCTGGCGCTGGTCCGGGCCATCGCCGACCAGCACGATTTCCGCCTCGACGAGACCGCCGCGCACCTGCGCGAGGTCGGGGAGTACGCGGCCACCGCACCGCCCGCCCAACGGCGCCGGCTGCGGATGGCCATCGCCTCCGTGGAGCTGCTGATCGCGCGCCGACGCGGGCACTTCGACAGCATCGTCGAGCAGGCGGAAATGCTTCTACGACCCGACGACGGCCGGACGAGCGACGGCGGCCGGACGAGCACGGACACGGCGTTCGGAACCGGCACCGCGCTCAGCACCGGCACACCGCTCGGCACCGACACCGCCCTCGGCAGCGACCTGAAAGCCGTCACCCTCCTCAACCTGGGCGTCACCGAGGCCTGGTCGCTCCGGCTGGCCGACAGCGAACGGCACCTCGCGGAGGGCGCCGCCCTGGCCCGCCGTATCAACCGGCCCTACCTGGAGGTGGCCTGCCTGGCCCACCTGGGTTTCGCCTCCACGGTCCACTCCTTCGCCCTGGCCCGGCAGCGCTGCGAGGAGGCCATCGAGGTTGCGGCGGGGCACAGTTGGGACGCCGAGCCAGTGATCGCGCCGGCGCTGGCGGGGCTCGCCAACGTGCTGGCCTGGACGGGCCGGTTCGACCTCGCCGAGCAGTGGCTCGACCGTGCCCGGCGGGCCACGCACGACGAGGGCGAGCCCGGTGTCCGCCTGCTGGTGCGTCTCACCGCCGCGACGCTGCGGGCGGCGCGCGGCCAGTGGCACCGGGCGCTGGAGGAGTTCGCGGCGGCCCGGCAGGTACAGGATTTCATGGTCGGTGAGCACGGGCTGACGGCCCGCGTCGACGCGTGGACGATCGCCGCCCGGGCCCGACTCGGGATGACCGGGGAGGCGCGGGCCGCGCTCGCCGCCCTGGACGACCGGCGGTCCGGCACCGGCGAAATCCGCAACGCCGCCGCGACGGTCCTGCTGGCCGAGCGGGACCCGGCCGCGGCCCGCCGCGAACTCCGTTCCGTCCTCGACGGCGACGCCCCGGTCCTCTCCCACCTCACCCGGATCGAGGCGCATCTGCTGGACGCGTTCGCCTGCCGCGACCTGGGCGACGAACACGCCTCCCGGGAGGCCGCCGAACAGGCCCTGAACCTCGCGGAACCGGACCGCCTGATCCTGCCCTTCGCGATGACCGGCGCGGACCGGCTCCTCACCGCCGTCCCACGGCACGGCACCTCGCATGCGGCCCTGATCACCGACATCGTCGACGCGGTCCGCGACCCTGGGCGGCGTACCGAGCCGAACACCTCACCCGCACCGCCGGTCAGGGAACTCAGCAGAAGCGAGCTGCGCGTCCTGCGCTACCTCCCGACCCATCTCACCCGCCGCGACATCGCCGGCGAGCTGTCCGTCTCGCTGAACACCATCGACACCCACATCCGCCGCATCTACGCCAAACTCGGCGTCGCCGACCGGACGGCCGCGGTGGAGCGGGGCCGGGAGCTGCGACTCCTGTCCATGGGCCGCGCGTGAGCGCCGTCCGGCGATCCGGGTCCACGGCGGTCAGGACCGGGTCCGTCAGGGCGTGACCACGAGTTTCCGGGAGGCCCCGGCCCTGAGGTGCTCCCAGGTCTCGCCGATGTCCGCCAGCCGGGTCCGCTCCAGGTCCATGGTGATCTCGCCCTCGGCCGCGTGCCCCGCCAGTCGCGCGTACGCGGAACGGCGCACCTCGACGGGCGTGACGAACAGCCCGTGCCCGATGAGCGTCAGCGGCTTGTTGCGCAGGACGGGCCCGACGATCGTGGACGCGGCCCCCGCGGAGTTCCCGACCTGGACGTAACGGGCCCCGGATCTGGCGTGGTTCATCGCGAGCGGGGCGAATCCGCCCCACAGGAAGTCGACGATCACGTCGTAGCCGCCGGGTGCCGCGGCCGCCAACTCCGCGTCCACGGCCCCCTCGTCCGCGAGGTCCACCACCGCGTCGGCGTCCAGGCCGAGGGTCTGCGGGAGGTTCTTCCCCCGGGCGGCCCCGACGACCCGGCCGGCGCCGAGAACCCGCGCCGACCGCACCGCCAGCCGCCCCGCCGAGCCACCCGCCCCGAGCACCAACACGGTCTCCCCGGACTGGAGTTGAGCACGCTGGTCGAGGGCGATCCACCCGGCGAGACCGGCGATCCCGAGGGCGGCGGCGAGAGCGGGGTCGAGACCGGCCGGAACAGGAAAACCGTCCGCCTCCGGTACAGGCACCGACTCGGCCAGGGTGCCGTACGGCGCCGGCGGTGCTGTCACGTATCGCCGGGTGCCGTCGTCGAGTTGCACGACTCCCTCGTAACCGGCGACACACGGGGCCCGCAGCGGTCGTAGCGGAAACTGGTCGTTCACGAAGGCCAGGTCCAGCGGGTTCAGGGCCGCCGCGAGCAGGGTGGCGATCGGGACGCCGGGGCCGGGGCGCGGATCGGCGAACTGTTCCAGGACGGGAGTGGCGCCGCGCTCACGGACTACTGCCGCTCGCATTCCGTTCACTGCTCCAGTGCGGCGCCGAGGTTTCCGATGACACCGAGCTGGGTGAGGATGATCGTGCCTTCGGGGTAGCAGTCGAACCGCTTGATCTTGCCGTCGACCAGCTCGAAGACGTCGCAGCACGGGGCGTCGATCCGCTTGCCGGTCGGCGGCAGTGTCCCTGCGGGCAGGTGCAGCGGGCCGAGATGCGTTCCCTGGAGCGCCAGTTGGACCACCACGATGTTGCCGGTGGAGTAGAAGCGGAACAGCTCGCGGTGCATGTCCGGGAAGGCCCGGTGGTAGTTCTCGACCTGTGTGGGGAGTTCGGCGGGACCCTTCCAGGTGACGCCGATGGACGAGTCGGTGAACGTGCCGTCCTCGGTGAACGCCGCGGCCCACGCGGCCATGTCCATCTTCTCGGCGACCTCGTACGCCTGCCGGACGATCTGCTCGTTGTCCAAAGCCATGCCACTTCTCCTCAGCCGTACGCTCGGCCGGCCGACGCGCCCCTGCCCACGGGCGAACGCCGACCGCTGACGACGTCATGGCAGTGACCTGCCGCGACACATCCAGCCTCGCCGCCGGCCCGGTGACGGGAAGTCACTTGATTACGGTGATTCACCGGCCCGGCGTCTCGGCGAGGTCAGGCGTGCTGGGGCAGTACGGCGTCGGGCTGGTCCCCGAACCCGGCATCCCGTGCCCGCAGTACCGCCGCCGCCCGGTCGTGGACCTCCAGCTTGGTGAAGATGCGGGAGACGTAGTTGCGTACGGTCTTCTCGGCGAGGTAGAGACGCAGGGCGATCTGGCGGTTGTTCAGGCCGTCCGCGAGGAGTTCCAGTATCTCCGTCTCCCTGGTGGTCAGTTGGGAGAACTCGGGCGGCTCGGGGAGTCTCTGTACCGTGGCGAAGAAGCTGCTGAAGCGGGCCGCGATCGTCGGGCTGAAGGCGGCTCCGCCGCGGGCGACGATGTGCAGGGACTGGAAGAGGTCCTCCGGGGACGCGATGCGGGCGAGGTAGCCGTTCACGCCGAGGCGGAGGGCGGAGACGATCACGTCGTCGTAGTCGTTCTGGGACACCACGACGATCTGCGGGCGGGACTTCTCCTGGCGGTACAGGGAGACGATCCACGCGATGTTCCGGCAGATGGCGCGCTTCGACGGTGGTTCGCCGATGATCACCACGTCCGGGCGGAGCGGGTTGTTCTCCAGACATCGGAGGCCGTGCGACTCGTCCGTCGCCGTACCGATGAGGTTCACGCTGTCGTCCTGCTCGACGATCGCCTCAAGTCCGGCCAGGGACACCGGGTCCTCACTGAGAATGAACAGGTTGATCCGCATAGCTTTGCACCCCCGTGGTAAGCGTTTCTACGCGTCTACGCCTGCAAAGACGGTTCCAGCCTAGGCAGACGAAACGGACGTCCACCCCGGCTCGTCGCGGGCATGGTCCTGTTCCGGCCGTGTTGGACGTCCGGTTGATCAGCCCCTTAGGTTCGGGACATGGGAGATGTCTCGCGCCGACGCATGATCCTCCTCGACACGGCGGCGGCCCTCGGGTTCGCGCTGCTTCCGCAACTGACTCCGGTACGGCCCGACAGCGGCAGCGAGCCCGCCGCTCTCGCCGTGGCCCTGCTCTCGCTCGCCACCGCGCTGCCGCTCGCCGTACGGCGGTTGTGGCCCCTGCCGGTGTTCGCGGTCGTCCTCACCGCTTCCTTCGTGGCGCTGGCCGCCGGGCTCGGCCCCGCCGTCTTCCTCGCCGCCGCCTACGCCCTGTACCTGGTCGCGACGACACGGCACCGGCCGCTGGGGCGGTCGGCCGTGGTCGTCGGCGGGGCGAGCACGGCGGGCGCGGCCCTGCTGACGGTGTCGGGCGGGCAGCACTACACGGGCGGCACCCTGGCGGTCCAACTGCTGTTCGGACTCCTGGTGTTGGGGGCGACCTGGGCCGCGGGGACGGCCGTACGGGAGCGGCGTGAGAGCCTGCGGCGGACCATCGAGCAGGCGGCCGAGCAGGCCAAGGTCGAGGAACGGATGCGGATCGCCCGGGACATCCACGACGTCGTCACCCACAGCGTGGGCCTGATCGCGGTCAAGGCGGCGGTCGCCAACCACGTCGTCGCCACCCGTCCCGAGGAGGCCGGGGCAGCTCTCGCCGTCATCGAGGACATCAGCCGCAAGGCGCTGCGTGACCTGCGGATCACCCTCAAGGTGCTGCGCCGGGAGGACGCCGACCAGCAGGACCGGCGGCAGGACCTCCAGCCGGTGCGCGGGCTGGCGGACCTGCCCTCCCTGGTCCGTACGGCCGAGGCGGCGGGCGTCGGCGTCGAGCTGCGCTCCGTGTGCGCGGAGGAACCGCCCGACGGGGTCGCGCTGACCGCGTTCCGGATCGTCCAGGAGGCGCTGACCAACGTCGTCAAACACGCCGCCCCGACCCGCTGTCTGGTGAGTGTCTCCGCGCGGGACGGCGTCCTGACGATCGGCGTCACCGACGACGGCCCCGGACCAGGGCACCGGCCGACCGTGCCCGGCGGCGGCATGGGCCTCGTCGGCATGCGGGAACGGGCCGTCGCGCACGGCGGGACCCTCACCGCGGGCCCCCTCCCCGGCACGGGCTTCCGGATCCTCGCGACACTGCCGTACTAGACATGTCCGCGGAGTCCCGCCGTCCGCCCGACGGGAGGTACTTCGCGGACACGGCCCAGGACCACGCCGATCGGCCCGGGTCGCCGTACTGGTGTCACGCCAAGTGCCCTACGTCCCGCGCATCGCATATGGCCGAAATGGACTCATACTCCGGTATGGGTCCGGGCCGCGGAAGCGGGCCGCGGCGTCCCGACCCCGGTCCGATGTGCGGTGCGGCCGGCGCGACCAGACTCGTCGTGTGATTGACGTCCAGAACCTGACCAAGCGGTACGGGCCGGCCACCGTGGTGGACGGACTGACCTTCACGGTGCGGCCCGGAGCCGTCACCGGCTTCCTCGGCCCCAACGGCGCCGGGAAGTCGACCACCCTGCGGATGCTGCTGGGCCTGACCCGCCCGGACACCGGAACCGCGCGGATCGACGGGCACGCCTACGCCGAACTGACCTACCCCCTGCGCCACATCGGCGCCCTGCTGGAGACCTCGGCCCCGCACCGCGGCCTGACCGCGCGCGACCATCTGCGCTGGCTCGCCCAGAGCAACCGGATCGCGCGCGGCCGGGTCGCCGAGGTTCTGGAGGCGGTCGGGCTCGCGGACGCGGCCCGGCGCCGGACCGGCACCTTCTCCCTCGGGATGGGCCAGCGGCTGGGCCTGGCCGCCGCGCTCCTCGGCGATCCGCCCGTGCTGGTGCTCGACGAACCGGTCAACGGCCTGGACACCGAGGGCATCCGCTGGCTGCGCGACCTGCTGCGCTCGATGGCCGCCGAGGGCCGCACCGTCCTCATCTCCAGCCATCTGATGAGCGAGATGGCCCTGGTCGCCGATCACCTGGTCGTCATCAGCCGGGGCCGGCTCCTCGCGGACACCGGGATGTCGGACTTCATCGAGCGGCACGGGCGGCCGTACGTCCGGGTCCGCACCCCCGAACCCGACCGGCTGGCAAGGGAGTTGACGGGTGCCGGCGCCACCGTGACCCGCATTCCCGGCGCCGGCCTGGACGTTGTGGGCCTGGCGGCCGCGGACGTCAGCCGGATCGCCGCGGCGGGCGGCTTCCCGCTCGACGAACTCGGCACGCACGCGGGGTCGTTGGAGGAGACGTTCCTCGATGTCATCGGAGAGGGCACCCTCGGTGCGAAGGGCGGGAACACCCATGTCTGAGACGCTCGCGGCCGTCCGCGCCGAGACCACCAAGCTGCGCGGCATCCGCGGCACCCAGATCTCGCTGCTGCTGTTCGCCGCGGTCAGCGTCCTCATCGCCGCCCTCGACGGCTGGTCCGCGAAGAACGCGCTGGAGTCCGACAACCCGAGCCTGCGCTCCGACTTCACCCCGGAGCAGGCCGGCCTCGACGGCATCCTCTACGGCCAGCTGGCGCTGATCGTGTTCGGCGTGCTCGTCGTCACCAGCGAGTACACGTCCGGCATGATCCGGGTCTCGCTGCTCGCCGTCCCCCGGCGCGGGCGGCTCTACCTGGCGAAGATGGCCGTCACCGCCGTCGCCGCGGTGGCCGTCTCCGTCCCGGTGACCGTCGTCGGCTATCTGGTCACGCAGGCGGCGCTCGGGTCGCACGGTTCCTCGCTCGGCGCGAGCGGTGTCCCGCGCGCTCTGGCCGGGGCGGTCGTCTATCTGACCCTGATGTGCCTGTTCGCGGCCGGGATCGCGGCGATCGCCCGCAACGCGGTCGTACCGCTGGCCGTGCTGCTGCCGATGGTGCTCGCCGGGACGCACATCCTGTCCCTGATCGGGGCGACCAAGGAGATGGCCCGGTACTTCCCCGACCAGGCGGGCAACGAGCTGCTCACCGTCCGCTCCCCGCACACGGCCTTCGGCTTCACGGTGCTCCTCGCCTGGACCCTCGCCGCCCTCGGCTGGGGCTGGGTGCGCCAGCGCCGGTGGGACAGCTGACAGGACCGGCGTGGGACAACTGCCCCACGCCGGTGGGACATTCCGCCCCGTAACTTCCGTGGCAGATCACAGGCCGAACAAGGTCGGCCTGGGCGATCCGAACCGGGAGGACACCCATGTCCACGATCTACGAGCCCCCCATGCTCCAGGAAGTCGGCGACTTCGAGGAGCTCACCAAGTGCCTCGGCGTCGGCAGCTGCAACGACTTCGCCGGCTGCGGCTACGCGATCGTCTGCTTCTGGTGATCACGTCCGGTGCCGGTGCGTTCACACGCACCGGCACCACCGGGGCAACGAGGAGACGGGGAACGAGGCGACATGGAATTCGTGGTTCTTCCGGACTGCCCGGCCGGTGCCGCGGCGGCCGGACGACTACGGGCCGCACAGCGCATCGACCATGCGTCGGGGCGGCCCTGGATCATCGGTGACTGGCCCGAGGCCGAAGCGGTCGTGGTCGAGGCGGGCCCACGGCGGATGGCCGTGCTGGGCCGCACCCGGCTCGACGAGCGGGCCACGACGGCCGAACTCGGCCGGCTGCGCTCGCTGCACGACGTGGACGCGATCGCGTCCCGGCTGCCGGGGGTCCTGCACCTGGCGGTGTCCCTGGACGGCAGGACCAGGGTGCAGGGTTCGGCCGTCGGCGTACGACAGATCTTCACGGCCCGCGTCGACGGGGTGACCGTCGCCGCGAGCGGGGTGGACCCCCTGCTGCGGCTGACCGGCGCCGCCCTCGACGAGAGCGTGCTCGCCGCCCGTCTGCTGGCACCGGGCGGGCCGCCCTGGCCGCTCGCCCAGCGCCCCGTCCGCCGGGGCATCGAGGCGCTCACCACCGGCCACTGGCTGGAACTGGACCCGGACGGCCGGGCCCGGCAGATCCGCTGGTGGCACCTCCCGGAGCCGTCCCTCACGCTCGCGGAGGGAGCCGCCGCCGTCCGCTCCGCGCTGGACGACGCGATCACCACCCGGGTCGCCACGGGCGGCACCCTCAGCGCCGACCTGTCCGGCGGCCTGGACTCCACCTCGCTCTGCTTCCTCGCCCACGCGGCCGGGGCCGACCTGGTCACCTATCACGTGATGCCGATCGACAGCGCCAACGCGGACACGCTGTGGGCCAGCCGGGCCGCCGAGTCCCTGCCTGCGGCCCGGCACCACACGCTGTCCGCCGACCGCGCCGAGAACCTCTTCGACGTCGGCTACACCGCCGACCTCGTGGGCGCGGCCCCGGAAGGCCCCTCGACCTGGGCCTCCGGACTCGCCCACATCCAGGACCTGGCCGAGCGGGCCACGGCCGAGGGCGCCGCGCTGCACCTGACCGGGTTCGGCGGTGACGAGCTGTTCGGCCGGATGCCCGCGTGCGCCTGGTCCCTGGCCCGGGCCACCCCGGTCGGCGGACTGCGGCTGGTCAACCGCTACCGGCTGGCGAATCGCTGGCCGTGGCGGGCGACCGTACGCTCGCTGCTCGACCGGTCGACGTTCGCCCGGAACCTCGGCCGGGTCGCCGCCCGCATCGACGCCCCGCCCCCGCCGGTCGACGAGCCGGACTTCGGCTGGGTGTTCGCGCCCCGCATGCCGCCCTGGGCGACCCCCGACGCGGTGGACGCGGTCCGCGCCCTGCTCACCGACGCCGCCGCCGGGGGACCCGGGCCGCTGGACGCCGACCGGGCCCGGCACCAGGCGCTCGCCTCGCTCGTCTTCGAGGGCACCACCGTCCGCCAGGTCAACACCGCCCTCGGGGACACCGGCATCACCTGGGACGCACCCTTCCTCGACGACCGGGTGGTGGAGGCGGCCCTGGCGACCCGGATCGACCAGCGGCTGCTCGGCGGGCGGTTCAAGCCGCTGCTCACCTCGGCCGCGCGGGGGCTCGTCCCCCCGGACATCCTGGGCCGCCGCGACAAGGGCGAGTTCAGCGCGGAGGCGTTCCGCGGCCTGGCCCGCAACCGGGCCCGGATCCTGGAGCTGTGCGAGGACTCCCGGCTCGCCCAGCTCGGCCTCGTCGACCCGGCGGCCTTCCGCTCCGCGGTGCTGAACCCGGGGCCGATGTCCCATCACCTCCAGCCGATCGACACCACCGTGGCCTGCGAGAGCTGGCTGCGGACGCATCCGGAGACACCGGAGACATGCGCCCCGCCACCCGCCCAGGCCACGCACACGGGAGAACTCCGATGAAGCTGACCCTCGCCCGCGACGTCACCCTCACCGACATCGACACCGGGGCCGTGCTGCTCGACGGGCGCCGCGGCCGCTACTGGCAGCTGAACCACTCCGGCGCGGGTGTCCTGCGCCAACTCCTCGACGGACAGGCGCCCGACGCGGCCGCCGCCGGCCTGTGCGCCGCGGCCCCGGTCAGCGACGACCGGGCACGGCAGGACGTCCAGTCCCTCATCGACGCGCTCAGCGCGGCCCACCTCGTGGAGGTGGCCTCGTGACCACCCCCGCCGTCGCCGAACAGGCCCCGCGTCTCCCCTGGCGCCGCCAACTCGCCCCACGGTGCGCCGCCGGGGCGGCCCGGCTGCTGGTCCGGCTGCCCCCGGCCCGGCTGCACCGCGTGCTGGGCGTGGTCAGCAAGGGGTCGCGCCCCGCCGGGTACGCCGAGGTGGCGCGGGCCCGCCGGTCCGTCGTCTCGGTGAGCACCCGCTGTGCGGGCCTCGGCTGCCTCCAGCGTTCCGTGGCCACGGTGCTGCTGTGCCGGGCCCGCGGCCGGTGGGCCGACTGGTGCACCGGGTTCAGAACCGAGCCGTTCGGCGCGCACGCCTGGGTGGAGGCCGACGGACGCCCGGTGGACGAGCCGGGCGAACTCAGCGTGTTCCGCACGGTGTTGGCGGTCCGCCGCCCGGACGGCCACCGGAGCACCTCCGGCCATGGCGTCCGCCCCTCCGAAGGGAGCCGCTCATGACGGCGATCCGGGCCGAGGGCCTCTACGCGTACTACGGCACGACACCGGCCGTGAACGGGCTCGACCTGACCGTGCCCACGGGGAGCGTGTACGGCTTCCTCGGACCGAACGGCGCGGGCAAGACCACCACCATCAACATGCTGACCACCCTGCTGCGACCCACCGCGGGGCGCGCGGAGGTGGCGGGCTTCGACGTCGCCGCCAAGCCCGCCGAGGTCCGCCGCCGGATCGGCATCGTCTTCCAGGAATCGACCCTCGACCTGGACCTCACCGCCACCGAGAACCTCCGCTTCCAGGCCGACCTGTGCGGCCTGTCCCGGCGCGCGTCCCGCGACGCGATCGCCTCGATGCTCGACCTGATGGACCTCTCCGAGCGCCGCCGGGTGCCCGTACGGCAGTTCTCCACCGGCCTGCGCCGCCGCCTGGAGATCGCCCGCGGCCTGCTCGCCGAGCCCAGCGTGCTGTTCCTCGACGAGCCGACGACCGGCCTGGACGCCCAGACCCGGGCCGCCGTCTGGGACCACCTGGAGCGGCTGCGGCGGGAGCGGGGCATCACCGTCTTCGTCACCACCCACCAGCTCGACGAGGCCGAGCACTGCGACCGGATCGCGATCATCGACCGGGGCAAGGTGATCACGGAGGGCACGCCCGCGGACCTCAAGTCCGTCATCGGCGCCGACCTCGTCGTCCTGCGCACCGACGACGACCCGCGCGCCGCCGACGCCCTCGGTGCCCGCTTCGGCCTCCCGGCGGAGCCCACCCCGGACGGCCTGCTGCTGCGGGTGGAGCGCGCGGCGGCGCTGGTGCCCCGCCTGTGCACCGAACTCGGCGTGACCGTACGCGAGGTGGCCATCGCGCCGCCCACCCTCGACGACGTCTTCCTGCACCACACCGGTCTCGCCATCCGGGAGAGCCCGACCGGCCCGCGCACGCTCGGCAACCTCGGGGAAGGACTGCGATGAGCCGGACCGACACCGCACCCGCCGCACTCGGCGACCGCACCGCCTCGGCACCACCGGCCGACCGGTCCCGCAACCCGGCCCGCCCCGTCCTGCTGCTCTGGCGCCGGGAGATGACCCGGCTGCGGCACAACCCCGTGCGCCTGGCCATGGGACTGGTGACGCCCCTGCTGTTCCTCGTCGTCCTCGGCACCGGCCTCGACGCCGCGTCGTCCAGTCTCGGCAAGGCCCAACTCAACGACTACCGGGCCTACTTGTTCCCCGGCACGCTGGTCATGTCCGTACAGGCGCCGGCGATCGCGGTGGGCATCTCCCTGGTGTGGGACCGCAGGCTGGGGGTGCTGCGCCAGATGCTCGTGGCACCGTTCCCGCGCGCGTCCATCGTCTTCGGCCTGGCGGTCGGCGGCGCCACCACGGGCGCGGTCTACGGCCTGATGGTGCTGTCCGTCGGCGGGATCGCGAGCATCCGCTACACGCCGATGCTGCTGGTCGTCCTCCTCGAACTCCTGCTGGTCTCCCTCATGTTCACCTCGCTCGGGCTGCTCGCCGCCGTCACCATCCGGCAGGTCGACACCTTCCAGGTCGTGGTGAACCTGAGCCTGATGCCGCTGATGTTCTTCTCCGGCGCGATGTTCCCGCCCAACGGCCTCCCCGGCTGGCTCGACACCGTCGTCAAGCTCAACCCGCTGACGTACGGCGTCGACGCGGTCCGCCGGACCCTGCCGGGACCGAGCGTGCTCACCTCGGAGCAGACCCGGCTGATGCTCGGCGACTGGCATCCGCCCGTGGCCGCCGAGCTGGGCGTGCTGGCCGCCCTCACCGCGGTCGCGCTGGGCCTCGCGGGCTACCGGTTCTCCCGTACGTCATGAGCCGGGGCGGACCGGACACGGTGGACGCGGGCACGCCGGACGCGGCCACGGCGGATGTCACGACGACGGCCAACACCCGCACCACGTACGGGCGTTGGGCGGTCCCGGCCCGGCTGGCGGCCCGACTGCTCCTGGCGGCGGTCCTGGCCTACGCCGGTCTGGTGAAGATCGGGGACCTCACGGAGGCCGGCCGGACGGTCGCGCTCTACCGCATCGTGCCCGACGACTCGGCCCAACTCGTGGGCGGTGTCCTGCCGTTCGTCGAGGTGGCGCTCGCGCTGCTGCTGGTGGCCGGGCTGGCCACCAGGGCGGCGGCGACGGGCGCGGCCGTCCTGCTGGTCGCGTACGTGGCGGCCATCGCCTCGGTGTGGGCCCGGGGCATGTCCATCGACTGCGGCTGTTTCGGCGGCGGAGGCACGCTCACCGGTGGCGCCGCACGCGGCTACGCGCTCGACATCGCGCGCGACCTGCTGCTGCTCGCCCCGGCCGCCCTCCTGATCCGGCATCCGCGCACCCCGTACGCGCTGGACAACTGGGTCCTGGACCCGAAGGAGCGAGGAGCATGACGGCGGACACCCAGACAACGGACACCCGGGCGACCGACGCCGAGGTGCGGGCGATGGTGCACCGACGGTACCGGCGACGGCGCACGGCGATCGTGTCACTGGCGGCCGTCCTGGTGGTCACCGCCGCCGCGCTGGTCGGCGCCGGCCTGGTCCGGGCGAACAACACGGCCCCCGGCAAGGCGCCGAGCCGGGTACCGGCCGGGATCGCCGCCGACAAGTCGGGCGTGGCCGGCTCCACCGGCGCCGTACGCGTCGACGTGTATCTCGACTACCTCTGCCCCGAATGCCGCCGCACGGAGCGGGCGTTGACCGCCGCCCTGGACGGTCTGCGGTCGCACGGCGGGGTGAGCGTCGTCTACCACCCGGTCGCCTTCCTCGACGACCGCAGCACACCCGCCGGCTACTCGACACAGGCGGCCTCGGCGGCGGCCTGCGCGGCGGACGCGGGACGGTTCGAGCGGTACTCCGCGGTCCTGTTCTCGAAGCAGCCCGCCGAACAGGGCCCCGGCCTCAGCGAGGCCCAGCTGATCGCGGCGGGCCGGGACGCCGGCATCACCTCGGCGTCCTTCGCCCGCTGCGTCGAGGACGCCCCCTACCGGCCCTGGGTGCGGTACGTCTCCGACATCGCCGCCTCCCGCAAGGTGGCGCTGACCCCGACCGTCACGGTCGCGGGCCGCCGTGTCGACGTCACCGGCTCCGACCCGGGCGGCGCACTGACCCACGCGGTCACGGCGGCCCGGCGATGACCCGGCTGACCGTGGCCCTCTCCGGCGACTGCATGGCGACACGGGGAGCGGTGATCGCCGCCGACCCGGCCGCCGGACGGCTCCAAGAGCTACTCCATGACGCCGACTTCGCCGTCACCAACCTGGAGGTGGTCCCCTACGACGGACGCGGGCACCCGGTGCACAACGCGGCCGGCGGCGGCTGTCTCATCGCGGACCCCGGCGTCCTGGACGGGATCACGGCGGCCGGGTTCACCGTGCTGGGCTGCGCCAACAACCACGCCATGGACCTGGGCACGGAGGGCGTCCTCGGCACCGTGGACCAACTCCGGTCCGGACGCGTCCCGTTCGCCGGGATCGGCGCCGACCTCACCGCGGCGCGCCGGCCCGTCTACGTCGACCGGCCGGGCGGCAGCCTGGCGCTGCTCTCCTGCACCGCCACGTTCCTGCCCGGCCAGGAGGCGGCCGATCCGTCACCGGAACTGCCCGGCCGGCCCGGCCTCAGCCCGCTGCGCCACTCGGCGACCCTGCGGGTGACGGCGGCGCAGATGGACGTGCTGCGGACGATCGACGCCGAGACGGGCCTGCGCGCCCGCCGGGCCGAGGCCCGCACCCTGCTCGGGATCGATCCGGCCATCCTCGGACCCGACCGGCTCAGCCTCTTCGGCACCCGCTTCCTGACGGCGGACGAACCCGGCTTCACGACCGAGTGCGATCCGCGCGACCTCGACGAGATCTCCCGCTGGGTCGGCGAGGCCCGCCTCCGCGCGGACCTCGTCGTGGTGAGCGTGCACTCCCACGAGCCCGGCCCGACGCCGGAGACACCGGGCGAGTTCCTCCGCGCCTTCGCGCACCGGATGATCGACGAGGGCGCGGACGCCGTCGTCGGGCACGGCCCGCATTTCCTGCGCGGTGTCGAGCTGTACCGGAACCGGCCGATCTTCTACAGCCTCGGCAACATCGTCAGCCAGATCGAGCTGGCCGACCGCGTCTCCGCCGAGGACTACGCCAAGGTCACCGCCGACCGGCCGCCCACCCCGGGCCGCTACTACGACCGGCTCAGCGGCCACGGCACCCGGCTGTTCGCCCCGCACCGCCGCTACTGGCAGTCGCTCGTGCCGGTCCTCACCTTCGACGACGGCACCCTCGTGACGGCCCGCCTCCACCCGGTCGACCTCGGCTTCGCCCGGCCGGTGCGCCACCGGGGCCGCCCCCGCCTGGCCGACGAGACCGAGGCCAAGGAGATCCTCACCGAGGTCACCCGGCTGTCGCAGCCGTACGGTACGACGCTCGGGGCGGCGGCCGACGGCACGGCGGAGCTGCGGCTGGACATGGCGTGAAGTGCCCTGCGGGTCGGCCGAGTTGACGAGAAAGCCTGGCTAAGATGCCCCACGTCACCAGGCTCTACGAGCGAACGAGGAACCGGGGAGCGGGCATGGCCGAGGCGGTCCGGGTACTGATCGCGGACGACCAGGCCCTGCTGCGCGGGAGCTTCCGGGTCCTCGTCGACTCCACCCCCGGCATGGAGGTCGTCGGCGAGGCGGGCGACGGCGCCACGGCGGTCCGGCTCGCCCGCGAACTCGCCCCGGACGTCGTCCTGATGGACCTCCGGATGCCGGTCCTCGACGGCATCGCGGCCACCCGGGAGATCTGCTCCGACGAGACACTGGCCGGTGTCCGGGTGCTGGCCCTGACCATGTTCGACATGGACGAGTACGTCTACCCGGCCCTCCAGGCGGGCGCGAGCGGCTTCATGCTGAAGGACGCCTCACCGTCCGACCTGGTCGACGGCATCCGGGTCATCGCCACCGGCGAGGGCGTCCTGGCCCCCACGGTCACCCGCCGTCTGATCGCCAACTTCTCCCGCCGGGGCGAGACCCCGCGTCCCGCGCCCCGCCTGGTCGGCCTCACCAAACGCGAACACGAGGTCCTCGCCCTGATCGCCAACGGCCTCTCCAACGCCGAGATCTCCGAGCACCTCACCATCAGCATGCCGACCGTGAAGACCCACATCGGCAGCCTCCTGACCAAACTCCCCGCCCGCGACCGCGCCCAGCTGGTCATCATCGCGTACGAGAGCGGCCTGGCGGAGCGGGGAATGCCCACGTGAGGGTGGCGCGCGGGGCGCAGCGCACGCCGTGAACCCGCAGGACAACCGCCGCCCCCGCCCGCCACAATCCGAGCATGTCCACCGACGTGAGCGGAATGATCGAGTGCAGGCCGGGCGCCCGGATCTGGGGCGTGGACGACGAGGACTCCGTCTGGGTGGGCGCGATCGATCTGATCGTCCTCGACACCGGCAACGCGTACGACGCGCTCGCCTGTCTCTTCGGGGTGCGCAACTCCTACGGGTTCCGGCCGCTGGCCGAGGGGCGAGGGCTGCCGGTGGACGCCTCCGACGAGATGCGCGCCACCTTCGCCGCGTACGGCGGGCCCGACCATGTCCACAGCACCACCTGGATCACCGGGGACGAACTGGCCGCCGCCGACTGGGACGAGACCGACCGTTCCGGCACGCGCAGCCGTCGTGCGGTCGCGGGAGACGCCAGCTACTGGCGGCCCACGTGGGAGGTCATGCGGACGCTCGGCGGACTCCACGGCGCGGAGAACGTGCGGCTCGTCGTCTGGTTCGACTGACCGCGGAGTACCGGGCGAGCGGCAGCCGGCCAGCCGACCCGGCTACGGAACCTTCGTCGCGTCCACGGGCTCAGCCGTCCCCTCCCCCTCCGCCAGCGCCCGGTTCCGCCGCACCGATGACCAGAACGACCACCCGATCAGCACGACCCCCACGAGCCCGGTGATGACCTCGTTGATCTGGTACTGGATGGTCACCATCAGGATCACGGCCAGGGCGCCGATCGCGTAGTGCGCGCCGTGCTCCAGGTAGACGTAGTCGTCGAGGGTGCCCTGGCGGACCAGGTACACCGTCAGGGAACGGACGTACATCGCGCCGATGCCCAGGCCCAGCGCCATCAGCACGATGTCGTTGGTGATGGCGAACGCGCCGATCACGCCGTCGAAGGAGAAGGACGCGTCGAGGACTTCGAGGTACAGGAACATGAAGAACGCGGCCTGGCCGGCGAGGACGACCGCCGAGCGGTCGCTCTCCCGCTCCCGTTCCTCCTCCGCCTCCAACCGGTCCTCGAAGAAGCCCGAGAGGCCGCCGACGATCATGTACGTGATCAGACCGGCGATGCCCGAGACCAGAACCGTCTGGGCCTTGTCCGCGTGGGCGCCACCGTGCTGGTGGGCGTGGGCCGCGAAGGTGAACGAGGTGACGAGGAGGACGATCAGGGCGATGCAGACCGACAGCATGTCGACCTTGCCGAGCCTGGCCAGGGGGCGTTCCAGCCAGCCGAGCCACTTGATGTCGCGGTCCTCGAAGATGAAGTCCAGGAAGATCATCAGCAGGAACATGCCGCCGAAGGCCGCGATCGCCGGGTGCGCGTCGGTGACCAGCTGTTCGTAGCGGTTCTTGTCGGTCAGGGCCAGGTGGACCGCGTCGTACGGATTGAGCTTCGCCGTCACCGCGACGATCACGACCGGGAACGCCAGCCGCATCCCGAAGACCGCGATCAGGACGCCCACCGTGAGGAAGATCTTCTGCCAGAAGGCCGACATCTTCTTCAGGATCCCGGCGTTGACCACCGCGTTGTCGAACGACAGCGAGATCTCCAGCACGGCCAGGATCGCGATGACCCCGAACGCCGTCCAGCCGCCGTACCAGACTCCCAGGGCCAGGCCGAGCGCGGTGACCGCGAACGACCAGCGGAAGGTCTTCAGAAGCACGGGTTACCCCTTCCTGTTGTCGCGCGGTCGCCCGCGGGCCGGGCACAACAGCCCCGACCATCATCGGCGTTGTCTACCACGAGCGCCTGTCGTACAGGTGACGGGGGCGGATCTCCTACGACCCGACCGGCCCGGAGCGCGAAAGAGGCCCCGACCTTCCGGTCCAGGGCCCCTCGCCGATGGATCGTGCCGCATCGTCACTTCTTCGACGGCACCCTGCCCGTCGTACGCAGCGTGCCCACCGTCTTGAGGAGACGGTCCGCCGGGTCGCGCAGGGACTGGTGCGCCAGGACCGTGTTGCGCAGGCCGCGGACCGGGCGGCGCCACAGACGGTGGGCCGCCGCGACCGGGTGGGGGCGGGTCGCGAAGCCCTCGCCGACCCGCAGCTCGCGGGTCTTGAGCCAGTCCTTCCACTCCTTGTCGCCGCGCCCCAGGTCCATGAGACGCACGCCGTGCCGGCCCGCCTCCTCGGCCATCCTGAGGTGCATGATCAACCCCGGGGAGTAGTACCGGAGTTCGGGGTCGTACGCCGTGAACCAGGCGGCGAACAGCGTGCGGGACGTCGGGCCGAAGTGGGCCGCCACGGGGCGGTCGCCGGCGTAGAGGACCGACAGGATGCCGGTGAAGTGTTCCTCGCGGACGCGGAACAGGTGGTCCACCAGGTCCACGATCCACGGGCGCGCGAAACGGTCCATGCGGCCGGTCCTGCGGTACTGGGCCGACTTCCAGCGCATCAGCGTGTGCAGCACCTCGGGGTCGCGTTCGTCGTACACGAAGCGCATCTCGCCGAGGTCGCGGCCGAGGCGGCGTTCCTTCTTCAGGGTCGTCTTGGCGATGCCCGGGTACGCGCCGCGCAGCCACTCCGGGTAGGGGACCTCGCCGTCGCCGTCCTTCAGGTCGATCACCGGGGACGCGAAGGTGCCGGTGACGTGGCGGCCGAACGGCTGCTGCTCCTCGACGAGATGGTCGAACTCGAAGACCGACAGGCCGCAGGCCCGCAGGAGTTGCTGGACGTCCCAGGTGACACCGGGCCGGTGCACCAGGGCCTGGCAGTCGGAGAGGCCCAGCCCGATGGCCCGGCCGACGCCGACGGGGTTGCGCTCGTACGGGAAGAAGCCGACCGGCTCCCCGCCCTCGTGCAGAACCGCCACCTGCGCGCCGCCGCGGTGGCGGCCGACGCCGTCCGCGAACTCCGGTGCCAGGAAAGGGTTCGCGTAGTCCGGCGACTCGTCCATCGCCTTGTGCCAGGCCTGGCGGAGCGTGGTGGTGAGCTCCTCCGGTCTGTGGATCGTGATGTCCGCCTTGCCGGCGGATCGCATGGATCGCATGGGCGACCGTCCCCCCACATTTCCCCCACGACGCGTCGTCCGCGTCCTGCCTACGTATCCCAAGGTACGACGAGACACGAACAGTTCGGCAGGGCTCAAACGTCGCGAAACAGTACGCACGCTGTCAAGGATGCCTGTGGTCACCTAAAAGCACGGATCACCCTCCCCCGGTACAGCCGCCCCGGAACATCGGTGAACCGCAGGTCGAGGCCGACCCCGTCACGCTCCGCGTGCAGGTGGAGATGCGGCTCGCTGGTGTTGCCGGAATTGCCTGTCTCTCCTATGAGTTGCCCCACGCGCACCGTCTCCCCCAGGCTCACCGTCAGTGAACCGGCCCGCAGATGGGCCAGTTTGACGATCTCCCGCCCCGTGTCGATGAACACGTGGTTCCCGTACAGGGGTTGATAGCGAGCACGCCCGCCCGGCCGCGCGTCCTGGTCCTCGATCGCCCCCTCGGCGGAAATCACCAGCCCGTCGCACGGGGCCCGCACGGCCCGTCCGTAGGCGGCGAACGCGCTCAGCTCGTGGTCGCGGCGCGTACGGGTCCCGTACCGCCCCAGCCCCACCAGGTCGACCGCGCCCCGCTGTTCGGGTATCCGGGCATGATGATTGAGCGGCCGGCCCCCACCGTGAACGACGTACCACTCCCCCTCCAACGGAAACCGCAACGGCCGCGAGAGCGGTGCCCGCCAGGTGTACATCCGCGCGACGGCGACCAGCACGACGAGCGCCACCAGCAGTACGCCCCCGCCCGCAAGCCCCAACACCCCGTCCCCCGACGGCAGTCCGCCCAGCCGGAACACGGACCCGAGGGCGGCTACGACGACTCCCGCCTCGACCGTACGACGCGGCAGGCGCGGCTGCTGGGCGGGGGCACCGAGGCCTTCGGCGAGGACGCAGCAGACGGCGAGGACCGTCAGGTCGGTGAACCAGGCGGTGCGGTCGGTCGCCGTCCAGAGGGCGACGACGTTGCAGAGGGCGAGCAGAACGACCAACAGGCCGTACGGCAGCCGGAGTCGGCGCCTGCGGGCCGGGGTGTGGAGGCCGCCTTCGAGGTACAGGGCGGCGAGTTCACCATCCGACGTCACACGGGCCCAGGCACGCACCTGACCCTCCTCACCGGTCACGAGCAGGCCGTCGGGGCTGTCCGCCACGGTGACGGGGCGGCCGGTGCGGGCGAGGGTCGCCTGGACGATCCGTTCCAGGGCCTCGACGCCGACCGCGTCCGCGACGCGCGGGGCGAGGCGGGGGCGCTCCTCCGGGGCTGCCGTGAGGAACCTCAACAGGGCTGCGGCTTCTGGGGGTTGGGGCGACGACGGCTCGGGATTCAACGGGGGCTCCCCTCGGCGGGCGCGGCGATGCGGTGGCCGGCGCGGGGAAGCGGGGCGGTGCTCCGGGGCCGCCATGGCGACTCCGATGTCAACAAGGGGTCCCCCGGCGGGCATGACGATGCGGCGGCCCGGGGGCGCGTCTCCAAGGCAGCCGCAGTACCCCAACAAGGCGCCGGCCCCCGGTGGTTGAGGTGACGAGGACTCCAGCGGCAACAGGTGCTCCCTCGACATGCGTGACTCCGCGACCGATGGCCGGCGTAGGGAAAGGGAAGACGACGGGGCGCCCGGCACGGTTCTTGCCCCTCCCGCCGGGCGCCCCAACACCTCTTCCCCTTAAGCCGTTTGCACCTCCGCGACCTCCCCCCGTACCTGCCGGCCGAGCACCGCCAGTACCAGGGTCACCGCTGCCGACGCCACGGCCATCAGGGTCATCGCCGTTGCCGGTGAGGTGAGTTGGGCGACCGTGCCCGCGAGGGCCGCGCCGACGCCCTGCATGGTGAGCATGCCTGCGGAACGGAGGCCGAGGGCGTGGCCCGCGAGTTCGTCGGGGGTGAGTTCCATCAGGCGTTCCTGGAGGACGAGGCTCGCGCCGTAGCCGATGGAGGCGACGCAGACCGCCAGGGCGGACCAGAGCAGGCCCGGGTGGAGGGCGAACAGCAGGTACGGGGTGGCCAGGAGGAGGCGGAGGGGGATGTCCAGGCGGGTGCGCAGGGTGCGCGGGATGAAGCGGCCCAGGGTCAGGTCGCCCACGAACATGCCCAGGGCCGCGCTCGCGAACAGGACTCCGGCGGAACCGGAGTCGTAGGAGACGTAGAGGGATTCGCAGCCGACGATCAGGCCGTTGGGGATCCACATGCCGAGGTAGGTGAGGCGGCGGGGGCGGGAGGACCACAGGAGGGCGTTCGTGCGCCAGGTCGCGGCCACCGACGGGCGGCCCGCCGCGCGGGGTGGGCGGGCCGACAGGCCGAGGCGGAGGACCAGGGCCGTCGTCGCGTACAGCGCCGCCGCGAGGAGGAGACAGACGCGGGGAGAGAGCAGCGCCAGGAGGGCTCCGCCCGTCGCGAAGCCCGTCACCTGCATCAGGCCCGAGGCCATGTTGAAGACCGAACGGCCCAGCAGGTAGCCGTTCTTGGGCAGGATCTCGTTCAGCAGGCCGCCGCTCACCCCGCCGCCCAGGGAGGCGATCAGGCCCTGGAGGAACACGACGGCGAAGATCGCGCCGATCGGCAGACCGGGGAGCGCCAGCAGGACCGTACAGCCGGCGAAGGCGGTGTTGATGCCGGTCAGGGTGACCCGTGGGGGCAGACGGTCGGCGCCCGAGAGGAAGAACGTCGCGCCCAGCATCTGGGCGAGCTGCGGGCCGAACATGCTCACGGCCGACAGTAAGGGCGAGGCCGTCGCCCTGTAGACGAGGGTCGCGAGCGCCAGGCCGCTGATCGTGAGGGCCGCGTTCTGGGCGGCGAAGGAGAAGAAGAACGGGGTGTATTCGGGGGTGCGGAAGAGCTCGCGGTAGCTGCGCATGCGCGGAGTCTGCGGGGGTGCGGGCAGGGGTCCTATTCTTTCGCCCGGACGCGAAACACGGGGGTGGGCGAATGGGGTTGTGGCAGCTCAACGCGGACACCCTGGCCCGGAGCCGGTTCGTGCTGTCGTCGTTCGCGGAGACCTTCGCCGCGCTGAAACTGCTGCACGCGGGGGTGGGCGCGCACCCCGGCGAACAAGCGTGGCTGCGCGACCATCTGCCGGGCTACCGGGCGCTGTTGGCGGCCGACCCGGCCACCGGAGCGCTGGTGCGGGCCGCGCTCGGGCGGTCCTGGATCGCCGACTTCTTCTGCCCGACCCAGACGGACCGGGAGTCGTTCGCCGAGACCGTCGCGCGGGTCCGGGAGACCCGGCCCGAGGACGCGCGGGACAACCTCCGCGTCTCGCTCGCCGGGCCGCACCCCGCCGCCCTGGAGCGCGACGACCTGCCCGAGCGGGCGGCCCGTCTCCTGGAGTACGTCTGGGAGGAGACCGTACGGCCGCACTGGGCGCGGCGCCGGCGGGTCCTGGAGGCCGATGTGGTCGCCCGGACCGCGCAGGTGAGCCAGGGCGGCTGGGCGGCCGTGCTGGACGCCCTTCAGCCGGGGCGGACGCGGTGGCTCGGGGAGAGCCGGCTACAGATCAACCTGCACGCGAATCCACCGCGGGAGGTCTCCGGCGCGGAGCTGCTCCTCATGCCCGTCACGCCGAAGAGCGGATGGGTGTCGTGGGAGGCACCGGACCGGTACGCCATCGTCTACCCGTGCGCGGGCGTCCTCGCCGACCACGGCTCGCGCGCGGTGCCCGAGAGCCTGGGCGCGCTGCTGGGCCCCTCGCGGGCGGCCGTGCTGATGCTGCTCGGCTCCCCGATGAGCACCAGCCAGCTGACCGCCGTGACCGGGCAGGCGCTGGGTTCGGTGGGGCGGCATCTGCGGGTGCTGCTGGACGCGGGTCTGGTGGAGCGGCGGCGGGCGGGGCGGTCGGTGCTGTATTCGCGGACGGCGGCGGGGGAGGTCGTGGTGAAGGCGGCGGGGCTGTGAGTACGGGGGTGTGTGGGCCCGTGAGCACAGGGGGGTGTGGGCCCGTGAGTGCAGAGGCTCATGGGCCCGTGGGGAGAACGACATTTACCGGAGTTAGCATCCGGTTATGACGACTACAGAGAACACGGGCCCCCTCGGTGTCGAGATCGGGTCGCTCAAGGGCGGCTCGGCGGACCTCTCGCAGTACGCGGGCAAGGCCGTCCTCGTGGTGAACGTGGCCTCCAAGTGCGGGCTGACCCCCCAGTACACGGGCCTTGAGCGGCTCCAGGAGCGGTACGCGGCGCAGGGCTTCACCGTGCTGGGCGTGCCCTGCAACCAGTTCCTCGGGCAGGAGCCCGGCAGCGCCGAGGAGATCGCCGAGTTCTGCTCGGCGACGTACGGCGTGACCTTCCCGCTGACCGAGAAGGTCGAGGTCAACGGGGACGGCCGGCACGAGCTGTACGACCGCCTCGTCGGCTTCGCGGACGGCGAGGGCCACACCGGTGACATCCGCTGGAACTTCGAGAAGTTCCTGATCGGCCGCGACGGCACGGTCTCCGCCCGCTTCTCCCCGCAGACCGAGCCGGAGTCGGCGGAGGTCGTGGCGGCGGTGGAGACGGCCGTCGCCTAGGACTGCCGTAGGCAGGTGTTGACCTTGCCCCTGGGGCAGGGCTGAGCGTCCTGGTCACCGGGCGGACAGAAACCGCCCGGTGACGGAGGGCGAGCGAGCCAAAGGGGCGCGCCGGTGTCGAGAGCGCGAGCGCGCGGAGGCCCGAAGGGCTGAGCACGGTCACGGGCTCGACACCGGCTTTGGCGCCCCGGAGGCGAGCCGACCAAAAAAAGGGGCGGCTGAGGTGGACGACGACCTGCTGACCATCGGCGCGTTCGCGGCCCGGGCCCGGCTCTCGGCCAAGGCGCTGCGGCTGTACGACCGGCTCGGGCTGCTGGCCCCGGCGCACGTCGACGAGGTGAGCGGCTACCGCTACTACCGCGCCGACCAGGTCCAGCGGGCCCGACTCGTGGCGCTGCTACGGCAGTTGGACATGCCGCTGGCCCGGATCGCCGAGGTGGTGGAGGCCGACGGGGCGGACGCCGCCGATCTCCTCGCCGCGTACTGGACGGACGTCGAGACCCGGATCGCCGGGCAGCGCACGCTCGCCGAGTACCTCCGTGCACGCCTTTCGGGGAGGAGCTCCGAGATGTACGGAACATTCGTGGTCGAGACGGTCGAGGTACCGGAACAGGTGCTGATCACCGAGACCCGGCACACCCTCGCGGACGAGTTGCCGGCCTGGATCGGCGCCTCCCTGGGGCGACTTGAGGCGGCGGCGCAGGAGTGCGGGGGCGTGAGCGCGGCGCCGTTCGTCGTCTACCACGCCGAGGTGTCGATGGAGAGCGACGGCCCGGCCGAGGCCTGTGTACCGGTCGCGGACGAGGCGGCGGCGCGGGCGTGGGCCGCGCGGCAGGGGCGGGTCCGGCAGACGGCGGTCCGGGTGGAGCCCGCGCGGACGCTGGCGTACGCCCGGATCACCAAGGCGCAGGTGGCCCATCCGCAGATCCTGGCCGCGTTCGAGGCGGTGGAGCAGTGGGTCGCCGGGCAGGGGCTGCGGTACGCCGGGCCGTGCCGCGAGGTGTACTTCGCGGACTGGGATGCGGCGGGGCCGGGGGATCCGGTGTGCGATGTGGCGTTCCCGGTGGAGTTCCCGACGGCACTCCCAGTGGCACTCCCGGTGGCACTCCCGGTGGCACTCCCGGTGGAGTGAGGCACCGGCCGGCGTACGGCGCCGGGCACAAGCCGAGCCCCCTCGGCCAGGACGGCGGGCCAGTCGAGAGGGCTCTTCTTGAAATGCTTGTGCTGCTTATGGAGTTGTGAAAGGTGAACCAGCCGCATCAGTGAAGGTCGTGCGCCCCCCGCGCGACATCTGCCACGAAGGCGTTCCACGAGTCGGCGGGGAAGGCCAGCGTCGGACCCCCGTCGACCTTGGAGTCCCGTACGGCCATGGCCGCGAGAACCGGTGACTTGATCTCGACGCATGCGCCGTTCCCGGTGGAGTACGAGGACTTGGTCCACATGTCCGCGGCGCCCTGACGAATTGCCATTTTTGCTCCGGTTATTGCCAGTTGATGAGTTGCTGTCACCGCGCGTCACGTCCGACCACGAACACATCGGACGTACAACACGGTTTGCGCCAAAGCCTGTTGCTCGATGGCGTGATCGACGCTACTCGCCAACATCGGCGCGCGAAGCGGCCATTCACTCGACCGGGTGGCATATACCCCTGGTGTCTTCCATCCCGCCGGGCGGAAGGTGTACTCTGCGGCACCTTCCGCCAACGGGGCCCCTCAGCGCGCGTATTCCTTCGCGATGTCCGCGATGAACTGACGGGACTGGTCCACGTTCAGGGCCTGCGCCCTCAAGTGCTCGTACATCACGCTGTACTTCTGGACGTCGTTCGCCTTCTCCAGGTACAGGTCGCTGGTGACGCCCTCGATGTAGACGACGCTGGAGTCCGCCGCGTCGGGGAACTCCAGGATCGCGTACTGCCCGTTGAGCCCCGGATGAGCACCCATGTCGAACGGGATCACCTGCACGGTCACGTGCGGCAGCTGGGACTGCTCGACCAGGTGCTCCAACTGGTCCCGCATCAAAGACCTGTTGCCGACCACGCGGCGCACCGCGGACTCGTCCATCACGGTCCACAGCCGCAGCGGGTTCTCCGGCGCGGAGATCCGCTCCTGCCGGCGCAGCCGCACCTGGACCCGCTTCTCGACATCGGCCAGCGCGGTCTCGGGCAACGCCCCGGTGATGAGCGCCTCGGCGTACTGCCGGGTCTGCAACAGGCCGGGGACGACCTGGGGATCGTAGACGCGCAGGCTCGCCGCGTCCGTCTCCAGTCCGATGTAGACGCTGTACGGGATGTCGCCGAAGGAGTGCCACCAGCCTTGCTGGCGTGAGTCCTTGGCCATCTGCATGAGCGAGTCGACGATGCGGACGTCCTCGACCTCGTAGACCCCGCACAGGTCGCGGACGTCGCGCTGGCTGATGCTGCGCCGCCCGTTCTCCAGCCGGCTGATCTTCGACTGCGACACCAGCAACCGCTCGGCGACCTCTTCGGCCGTCATGCCCTTGAGCTCTCGGAGTCGACGCAACTCCTGGCCCAACCGGCGTCTCCTGACGGTGGGATTGACACTTGACGCCACGGGAACGTGCACCTCCGGCTGCATACCTGTACTTGCTGCTACTTGCTGCTCACTGCTTGCCACTTTGCGTATCTGCTGTTGAGCAGACTGCCACCAAGGTGGTTTCTACCGCTGGGAAACGGTGGATATGCGGCAGGTACGAGCCAGTTCGGGTTGCCCGAGGCGTCCGCGAAGGCGTCCGTAGATGCGGCCGAGCGGGGTGGAGAGACGTTACGTCTACTCCACCCCGCTCGGACCAGCGGCTCCCGAACCGGGTCTTGGGGACTGCGGTGCGGCGTGTACTGCGGTCGTGCGGTGGTGCCGGTCGTGCCGCTCCGCGGTGCGGGCGTGTGCCGTGGGACTGCGGCTCAGTGAGCCACGGCGCGCGCCATCGTGCCGCGGTGCGGCTGCATCGGAACACCACGAGCCGGTTCCGGTGGCCTTGATCCGGGCACGGCCTGACGGCCGGCCGGGGCCGGGCTACGGCGTGGCTGTGCCGCCACTCCGTTCTGGACGTCCATCACGGCGTGCGCCACGAGTCCGCCCATGGGGTCGTGCCTGATCAGGTCCCGCAGCCGGGAGCGGGACGAGCGTCCCTCATTACCCGGATACAGGTGTTTGCCGAGACCTACCGCGTGCGCCAGTGCGGCGAGCGCGGCTGTCCGCGGGTCCGGTGGCACACCGGTGCGGATCGCGGAATCGAGTCGGCCCTTGATCTCGCGGCTGATCTCGTTGTCCGTCGCCTGATAGCGAGTCGTCGGCAGCACCCCGCACATCTGTCCCGCCACGGCATGCACCATGCCGCACCGCTCCAGATGCGAGAGGTAGGTCTGGCGAAGTCCCAGTCGGGGCCCGCCAATCCAGTTCACTGCACGTACGGGAGCGCCACGCCTTCGCAGCAACTCCAACGCGCAGTCCAAAGTCGGATCTCCGGTCGGCCGTGGTACCACCACGGCGATACGATCCCCGTCTGGGGCTATCCGTCCGGCCAGCGCCAGCTCCACTAGCTGTGCTCCGGCCAGACCGAGGTCGAGCGACTGCGGCTGTGCAGTGGTACCCGTGGCCGGGTCCAATGCCAGCAACAGAAGCTCTTCCGGAAGAGTTCTGCGGCTCCTGCCCATCCATGCCTCCCCGCGTGGATGAATGACAGGGTGACCCCTCTCACATTGGTCTGTCGAGGGTGCGTGACCGCTTCGTAATGGAACCGGCAGGTATGTCGTTCTCGTCTACCGCAGGGGTTAAGCCCGCACACAGGACACTGGTACATGGTTCGGACAACGGTGTTGATGCGTCGTCCGGACTGCGGGTAAGAGGTTTTCCAGCTGACATCCAGCTGGCTTCCAGCTGATTTTGTGGCTGTTTTTGTAGCTAACTCGGTTATCTCGGTCGGTTCGGTTGACGCACGCCAAGCGTGCGGCGCATGGAGGAGGCATCGGTGGCGGGCGAGTCCCCCGACAGGTCGAAGAAGCGCGAGTCGTCGGCAGAACCGACGCCGGGGAGCGCGAGTCCGGTTCCTGAGGCGCGGGGTGAGCGCGATCCCCGGTTGGCGGTGGCCCGCGAGGACGCGACACCGTCCGCGTCGGCGGCTCAGCGCGGGGGCGTGGACACGGCGACGAAGATCTTCTCGATCCGGGAACTGCGGTCGGAGGAGACCGAGGGGGCGGAGACCCCTTCCGATTCCGAGGATCCCGATACGCAGAACCCTTCCGCCAAGGGCGGGCCGGGCGGGCCTGAGGGCGATGCGCGGTTGCGGGCGGCTGTGGCGGCGTGGGTGACGTCGGGGTCGACCGGGGAGCGGCCTACCGGCGACGAAGACCCCGAGGACGCCGTCGAGAAGCCCACCGGGAGCGAGGCGGCTGACGGCGCCGAGGGCTCGGGGGACGTTGCTACGGCCGAGGGCCCCGAGGACGCGGAGACGCCCGCTGGAGGCCCGGAGACCGGGGATGCCGAGGACGCGGGGGAAGTTTCCGTGGCCGACGCCTCCGAGGGTGCTGAGAGCGCCCAGGAAGCCGACACGGGCGAGCGGGCCGAGGGTGCGGGTGCCGGGGTGACTGGTGACGCCGAGAGCCCCGAGAACCCCGAGGATGCTGAGCCCGCCAAGGGCGAGTCCGACGGCGACGACGATGTGACCGAGGGCGAGCGGGTCGCCGACGCTGCCGCCGAGGGCGAGTCCGAGGCGGACAAGACGCCCGTGGCCGCGCCGGCCGGCAAGGTCGGTGCGGATGCCGACGCGCACCCGGAGACCACCGACACCGCCTCGGGCGAGACCGCTGATGCCGGGTCCACGGAAGCCGAGGTGGACGAGGCCGAGGCCGACACCGCCCCGGAGCCCGCCGAGGGCGACACGCCCCTCCCAGCGACCGGAGCGAAGCCTGACGACCGCCCGGGGTCCGCCGAAGGCGATGCACCCTCCGACGCGACCGGTCCGAAGGCTGACGACCGCCCGAAGCCGGCCGAAGGCAAAGCGTCGACCGGCACGGCCGGGCCGAAGGACGATGACCGCCCGGAGCCCGCCGAGGGCAAGGCGTCCACCGACGCGACCGGTCCGAAGGCTGACGACCGCCCGAAGCCGGCCGAAGGCAAGGCGTCGACCGGCACGGCCGGGCCGAAGGACGATGACCGCCCGGAGCCCGCCGAGGGCAAGGCGTCCACCGGCACGACGGCCCCGAAGACCGACAGCCACCCGGAGTCCGCCGAAGGCGAGGGCGAACCCGCCCCCGGTGCAGTAGCCGCCGAAGGCGACACGGACACGGACCCCCGGACCACCGGCACCGACCCCGAGGACGCCGCTCCCTCCGCGTCGCCCACCGACGCACAACCGAAAGCCGCCGACGACGAGAAGGCCCCCGCAGGGCCACCCGCACCCGACAACGAGACCCGCACGGGCGGTGCGGGTGGGAACACCAAGACGGCCGAAGGCGAAGCCGAGGCCGTCGATCACCCCACCACCGTCTTCAAGGCCCCACGCCCACCCAAGCCCGCGGTGGACCAGCCGACCACCATGCTCAAGGCCCCCAAGGCCCCAACCGCCCCCACCCCCCCGAAAACCCCCGAGACCCCCGCAGAACGCACCAGCAGGTTCGTCGCCCTCAAGCCCCTCGACGAGCCCCGCAGGGAATCGCCCCGCAGGGATACACCCCCGAAGGACGCCACCCGCCCCGTCACCCAACTCGGCCCCGAGCACACCACCCAGCAACCGCTCCCCCCGAAGCCCCCGCTGGACCTCCTCGCCGAACTGACCAACACCCCCCCACCCCCGGAAACCCCGGTCCGCACAGCGATCCGCAGGGTCAAGATCTGGACCCCGCTGGTCATCCTCCTGGCGATCGTGTTTGCAGTAGTACAGGCCGTACGCCCCCTCCCCACCCCCTCCCTCACCCTCACCGCCGACGACTCGTACACCTTCGACGGCACCAAGACGAACCTCCCGTGGCCCAGCGAGGGCCAGGGCTGGATGGACGTCAACGGCATCGGCACGATGGGCGACTTCGGAAAGCAGACGCCGGTCGCCATCGGGTCCGTAGCGAAGGCGATGACCGCGTACATCGTCCTCAAGGACCACCCGCTGAAGGCGGGCACGGAGGGCGAGAAGATCACCGTCGACGCGACCGCCGAGAAGGAGGGCGGCTACGACAAGGACGGCGAGTCCACGCTCAACACCGTGAAGGCCGGCGACATCCTCACGGAGAAGCAGGCGCTCTCGGCGATCATGATCCCCTCGGCGAACAACATCGCGCGTCTGCTTGCTCGTTGGGACGCGGGCTCCGAGGCGGCGTTCATCAAGAAGATGAACGACACCGCGAAGTCACTGGGGATGACGAACACGACGTACACCGACGCGTCCGGCCTGAAGGAGACGACCGTCTCCTCCGCCGAGGACCAGGTGAAGCTGGGCAACCAACTGGTCAAGATCCAGGCGCTGATGGACATCACCAAGCTGCCGAGCTGGGTCGACCCGTCCGGTCACAAGTGGACCAACTACAACCGCCTGGTGCCGTACAACAACTCGCTCGGCATCAAGACCGGCACCACCACCGCGGCCGGCGGCAACCTGCTCTTCGCCGCCACCAAGGAGGTCGGCGGTGAGACGGCCGTCGTCGTCGGCGCGATCCTCGGCCAGCACACCGCGCCGATCATCGACACGGTCAACGCGGTCAGCAAGACGGCGATGCTCGCGGCGCAGGACGCGATGACCTCGGCGAAGATCCTGAAGAAGGGGACCGTGGTCGGGTACGTCGACGACCAACTCGGCGGTCACACCCCGGTCGTCGTCACCAAGGACGTCGCGGCGGTCGGCTGGGCCGGCCTGAAGGTGAAGCTGTCCTTCGCCCCCGACGCCGTACCGCACACCGCGAAGGCCGGCACCAAGGTGGGCACGCTCACCGTGGGCGACGGTTCGAGCGGTGCCGTCAAGGTGCCGGTCGCCCTCCAGAAGGACCTCGCCGAACCGGCTTTGACGTCCAAACTGACCCGCCTCGGCTGACCCACGAGGCGCTGCACGTCACCGCGCACGTCACCGCGCACGTCACCGCGTCCCGTCGGCGGGCCCCCACCCGGGAGCCCGTCGGCGGGGTGCGTGCTAGCGTCGCGAATCGGGGCACGTCGCCGGTCGAGCGGGACGCGGCGTCGAACAGGCCGGGAACGGGACAGGACGCGGCCGAGAACGGAAGACGGGACACGGGGAGTGCCTTCAGGTGGCCACAGCGGAGCCGACACGTGCCGACGATGCCGATCCGGGCCCGGTAACCGGCCCGCGAATACGCGTACCCGCGCACACCGCGACAGACAGGACGGATGACGCGGCAGTCGACGCCCATCACACGGACGACAGCGGGACCCGCGAGGTCGAACCCCGTGAGAACAGCACCCGCCTGACACGCTTCGTCGACCGTCTCCGCGCCCCCTTCCTCGCCCACCCGGTGATCGGCTTCACGCTCCTCTCCGGTGTCCTCCACGTCGTCTGGTTCTTCACGTTCGCGAACAGTGGCGGCGACCTCGCGGCGCAGGACGCCTGGGCCGAGTTCGTCGGCCGCCACCCGGACTCGGCGTACAACCTCGCCTGGTACGGCGGCATGCACCCGGTGTCGTACAGCGTGGTCTCGCCGTATCTGATGTCGGTCCTCGGTGTCCGTACGACGATGATGATCGCCGGGACCATCTCGGCGGGCCTGCTCACCATGATCCTGATCCGCAGCCGCTCGGTGCGGAACCCGCTGTGGGCCTCGCTCGCGGGTGTCTTCGCGCTGCTGTGCAACGCGGCGTCGGGCCGGGTGACGTACGGGCTTGGCCTGGTGTTCGGGCTCGGCGCGGTGGCCGTGGTCTTCTGCTGGCCCTACCGCTGGCGCTACAAACGCTGGGCGAAGGCCCTGTGCGCGGCCCCGCTGGCCGCGCTCGCGACCATGTCGTCGCCGGTGGCCGGACTGTTCGTGGGCCTGGTCGCCGTAGCCCTGTTCCTCCAGAAGCGACGCCCAGGTGCATGGGCCCTCGGCCTCGCGCCCGCGGCCGTGGTGGCCGTGTCCGCCTGGCTGTTCCCGTTCTCCGGGACGCAGCCGATGCTGTTCGGCTCGATGATCCTGCCGCTGGCGTCCGGGGTGATCGTCTACTTCCTGGTGCCGCGCGAGTGGAAGACCGTACGGATCACGTCGGCCGTGTACAGCATCGGCGTCATCCTGGTCTGGCTGGTCAGTTCGCAGATCGGCTCGAACATAAGCCGACTGGCGATGCTGTTCGCGGGCGTGGCCCTGATCGCCGCGCTGCCCTTCGCGGTGCCGCGCTCGCGCAAGTGGTACGCGATCGCGCTGGCCTTCGTCGGCTTCAACGGCTGGATCGGCTTCAAGTCGGTCGACGACGTCATCAACACCGCCCCCGCCGCGTCCTGGTCGCACGAACTCGCGCCGCTCGTCAACGAACTCCAGACCGTAGGCGCCGAGCGCGGCCGCGTCGAGGTCGTCCCGGCCGCGTCCCACATCGAGGCCTCCGCGCTCGCGCCCTACGTCAACCTGGCCCGCGGCTGGAACCGCCAGGCCGACATGGAGCGCAACCCCCTCTTCTACGACGACACCCTCAACTCGGCGAACTACCACGAGTGGCTCCAGCGCTGGGCCGTCCACTACGTCGTGCTGCCGAAGGACAAGCTGGACGGCGACGGCGGCGAGCGCGAACGGGCCCTGGTCCAGCGCGGGATGCCGTATCTGAAGCAGGTCTGGGGCGACACGAACTGGCAGCTGTTCCAGGTCACCGACCCGACGCCGCTCGCCGAGCCGAACTCGGTCGTCGACCGGGCGGAGCAGGGCGAGTTGACCATCGAGGTGAAGAAGAAGGGCCGGATCCTCATCCGCATCCCGTACTCGCCGTGGCTGAGCATCGTCGACGCGAAGGGCAAGAGCCTCAAGCCCCCGCAGGAGACCGACGCGTCCAAGCACCGCGCCGAGGGCACGCCGAAGACGTACGACAACCTCAACGGCTGCCTGATGGAGACGGAGGAGGACTCCAAGGGCGACAAGTGGACGATGTTGCTGGCCCCGAAGACAGGAACGTACCGGCTGGCGGCGCCGTACCAGTTGCCGCGGGGTACTCCGTGTCCGGATGAACTGAAGTAGTGGTCAGCGGAGTTGGTCCACGTACCTGTCCGTGCCCGGCACCGTGGGGATGAACGGTGCCACCAACTCCACCCGCCCCAGCCCCGATTCGGCCACCGGCGTCTCAAGATCCGCGAAGTGCTCCTCCCAGCACTCCCGCGGATCCGCCTCCAGGAACCACAGCAACGTGAGCCGGGTGTCGACCCCCTCGACCTGCTTGACGTAGGTCATGCGGTCGCCCGGCAGCGGGGTCGGCCGGAAGACGGTCACCATGGCGGCCGGTGACCCGGCGAGGCGCTTGGGCAGCTGCCGGGAGCGGAGCCACTCCAGCAACTCGGCGCGCTGCTCGGCCGATTCACTGTCGACGACCTCCAACACCAGCCCGGCGTAAGGGTGGTCGAGGGCGTGGAAGTCCCGCGGGCCCGCCGCGCCGTCCCGGTACACGGTCGCCTCGTGGTCCTGGAACGCCGTGAACACGTGCGTACGGTCCTGGTACACGCGACCGTCCCGATTGAGCCGTTTGTTGATGCCGACGGTCCACTTCATGTGGTCGTCGTAGCGGCCCTCGGTGACCCAGTACGTGGAGAGGTAGCAGCCGGCGGTGACGGGCTCGGCGACGGCCGACTTCTCTGGCCGGCGCAGGAGTTGGAGGTCGCGGGTGGCAACCCAGCGGCGGCCCGAGTACATCCAGGGCATGGCCATCGCACCCGCGTAGTAGTGGTCGTCCTCGTACCAGCGGTTGTAGGCGTACTCGTGGCCGGGGCGCGGTTCGACCATGGTGATCAGCGCATGCCCCGGCCGGACTCCGTACGGTCCTACGGCGGCCAGTTCGGCGTACACGTCGCTCCGGGTTTCCTCGCTCACGTCGCTCCCCTTCCGTCCTCCGCCGGTCGCCCATACTCTGACGCCCCGTCAGATAAACCGCCAGACCCCGGGAGGGATCGAATGTCGCTGCTCGCGGGCAAGACCGTCGTCGTCTCGGGGGTCGGGGCCGGACTCGGCCACCAGGTCGCCGCCGCCGTCGTACGGGACGGGGGGAACGCCGTCCTCGGTGCGCGCACGGAGGCGAATCTCGCCAAGTCGGCCGCCGAGATCGATCCGGACGGCGCGCACACGGCGTACCGGGCGACGGACATCACGGACGAGGCGCAGTGCGAGGCGCTGGTGTCGGTGGCGCGGGAGCGGTTCGGGCGGGTCGACGCGGTGGTCCAAGTGGCCGCGTGGGACAGCTACTTCGGCGGGGTCGAGGACGCGGACTTCACCACCTGGCAGTCGGTGATCGACGTGAACCTGCTGGGGACGCTGAAGATGACGCGGGCCTGCCTGCCGGCACTGAAGGAGGTGGGCGGCGGCTCGATCGTCTTCATCGGGACACAGTCCGCCGTGGCCGCCCCGTCCCAGGTGCGGCAGGCGGCGTACGCGGCGTCGAAGGGAGCGCTGACGAGCGCGATGTACTCGCTGGCAAGGGAGTTGGGGCCGTATCGGATCCGGGTGAACACCGTGCTGCCGGGGTGGATGTGGGGGCCGCCGGTGGAGGCGTACGTGCAGTTCACCGCGCACACGGAGAAGGTGCCGGAGGCGGAGGTACTGAAGCGGCTGTCCGACCGGATGGCACTGCCCGAGCTGGCGACGGACGGGGATGTGGCGGACGCGGCGGTGTTCCTGGCGTCGGAACGGGCGCGGGCGATCACGGGACAGTCGTTGCTGGTCAACGCCGGGGAGCTGATGCGATGAGTTCACATAGCTGAACGCGGAACATCAATCCGAACGATTTTACTCCCCCTTGACCGTGCGCTTACTTGTCGTGCTCACGCGCGACCGCCCACGATGAGCCCCGGGCTGAACCGGCTCAATCGTGGGAGGGCGCATATGAACGGGCTCGACTGGGCCGTGCTCATCGGCTATTTCGGCGTGATGGTGGCGATCGGTGTGTGGTCGCACAAGCGCGTCGACAACGTGAGCGACTTCTTCACGGCCGGCGGGAAGATGCCGTGGTGGCTCTCCGGCATCTCGCACCACATGTCGGGCTACAGCGCGGTGATGTTCACCGGCTACGCGGGCATCGCCTACACCTACGGCGTCACGTCCTTCATCACCTGGTCGTTCCCGATCGCGCTGGGCATCGCCATCGGCTCCAAGCTGTTCGCGCCGCGCATCAACCGGCTGCGCTCACGGCTCCACGTGGCGTCCCCGCTCGAATACCTGAAGAACCGCTACAACCTGAAGACCCAACAGGCGCTCGCCTGGTCCGGGATGCTGCTGAAGATCGTGGACGTGGCGGCCAAGTGGGCGGCGATCGCGACCCTGTTGTCGGTGTTCACAGGTGTGTCCCTGAACCAGGGCATCCTCATCACCGGTGCGATCACGGCGGTCTACTGCACGATCGGCGGCCTGTGGGCGGACGCGCTGACCGAACTCGGCCAGTTCATCATCCAGTTGCTGGCCGGCGTCTCCATGTTCGTGGCCGTCGTACTGAAGCTGCACGACAAGGGCATCAGCTTCCTCGGGGCCTGGGACGAACCCGCGCTCCAGGGCCACGGCAAACCGCTCGTCGGCCCCTACGGCACGGTCTTCCTCCTCGCGTTCCTCTTCATCAAGCTCTTCGAGTACAACGGCGGCATGCTCAACCAGGCCCAGCGCTACATGGCCACCAAGAGCCCCTACGAGGCCGAGCGTTCGGCCCGGCTGTCGGCGGCGCTGTGGCTGATCTGGCCGACGGTCCTCTTCTTCCCCATGTGGATGTCCCCGCTCCTGGTCCACGCGCAGAAGCCGGACGGCTCCGACTCCTACGGCCTGATGACCGAACAACTCCTCCCGCACGGCCTGTTGGGCCTGGTGGTCGTCGGCTTCTTCTCCCACACGATGGCGATGTGCTCCTCCGACGCCAACGCGATCGCAGCGGTCTTCACACGGGACGTGGCACCGGTCGTATCGGCCAAGGCCCGTGCGTGGGACGACCGTTCGGGGCTCATCGCGGCCCGCGTGACGACGGTCGTCTTCCTCGGCCTGTCGATGTCGGTGGCGACACAGATCAACTCGCCCACGTTCAAGGACATCATCACGGTCGTCATCAAGTGGGTCGCGGGCCTGATGGGCCCGATCGCGATCCCGATGATGCTGGGTCTGCTCCGCCCGTTCCGCAAGTCCGGTCCCACGGCGGCGCTGACGAGCTGGGCGGCGGGCCTGTTCGCCTTCTGGCTGGTCAACTACCCGATCAACTGGGAGGTGGACGGCGGGGTCCCGCTCCAGTACCAGGTGTCGATCCCGCTCGCGGTCTCCCTGGTCCTCTACATCCTCATCGGCTACGTGAAGCCCGAGGACACCCCGGAACGGGACGCGCTGATCGAGAAGATCAACGGCGGCGGGGACGACGACGGAGAGGCGGCGGCGGTGACGGTACCGGCACAGGCGAGTGCGGGAGACGACGTGGTGGGCAGCCAGTCGTAGCTACGGCTCCGGCTCCGACTACGCGCCTCTGGGGTATCTGGCGATCCACCCGGGGGCGGACCCGGCGGGCCCGTGCAACGCGGGCCCCTGGGTCATCTCCACCGCGAAATCATCGGCGAGCACAAGCAACGTGGGACGGCCCTCCAGCTCGGCCAGCCAGGCCGGCGGGAGGGCCGTCTCGCCGTGCAACGCCCCGAGCAGACCACCGGTGAGCGCCCCCGCAGTCCCGGAGGGCCCACCGTGATTCACGGCCAGACACAGCCCATGCCGTACGTCCTCGCCGACGAGCGCGCAGTAGACAGCCCCCGCGAGCACCCCGTCCGCGTTCCCCTCCCCCACGAGTTCCTCGACCCGCGCGGAGGTGGGCATCCCCTGCCGTACGGCGCCGAGAGCGCGCTGGAGCGCGACGGAGACGGGCTGGTGCCCGGGTCTGACGGCAAGCAGGCCGAGCGCCCGTTGCACGGCGGCGTCAAGACTCTCTCCACGGGCAAGTCCATGGACAATGACGGCATAGGCACCGGCGGAGAGATACCCAACGGGATGCCCATGAGTCTGAGCGGCACACTCCACGGCGAGCTGCATCACCAGCTGAGGCTCCCACCCCACGAGCAACCCAAAAGGCGCGGACCGAGCGGCGGCCTCCCCACCCACCTCGCCAGGATTCTTCGGAGCATCGAGCGTCCCCATCCGCTCATCCCCAAACCCCAGCAAACAAGCCCGAGTTGGATCACGCCGAGCGTAGAGCCACTCCTCGCGCGCAAGCCACCCATCATCCTTACGACGCTCATCGGGCCCCCAGTCATGCTGGGTCGCGGCCCACCGCAAATAGGCCCGATGCAGATCGGTAGGCGGATGCCAGGCCCCGGTGTCGCGCCGCACCTGAGCGCGGATCAGCCCATCGACGGTGAACAGACTGAGCTGCGTGAGATGAGTGACGGCCCCCCGCCGGCCGTAGCCGAAGACGAGATCCACGACGCCCTCAGCACCGTAGGCCTCCCGGATCTCATCCCCCGCCAACAGATCCACCGGCGCACCGAGCGCGTCCCCCACGGCGGCCCCGAGCAGCGTCCCCCGCACCCGACTCCGAAAATCCTGCTGCTCCACCCGACCCCAGACGGCCGCGGTTGCCGTACTCACCAAGGCCTCCTCGGGCTCCGTCGTACGTACGAGTCAGTTCAGCACTGTAATCGAACGGGGACGGTGGGTTGAGGGGGTGGATAGGGGTGGATCGGTACGCGGGGTGGGGCCACTCGCTTCTCGGCCAGTGTCGGCCTTCCACGGCCCGAGTAAAGGGCGCTCCCTACGGTCGCGTCGGCTGCGCCGATTCCGCTCCGCTCCACCCTTGACTCGACCCGCTCCAGCCCGTTTCAGAAGCGAGCGAGCGGCCCGGAAGGACGGGTGGCCAAGGCGGGCAGGCCCTTGCCTGTGCTGAGTCGTGGGCCGGTGCGGAGGGGCGCGCTCGCGTCTCGCCTGCACGCCGGGCCGGCTTAGCGACTGCCCGCCGGTGGGGTGGGAGACGCGGGTGGAGGGTGCACGGGGGCGTGCCGCCGTTCGGCCCGCACGCGGCCTCGGCTTGAGCGGCCGACCCCGGGTGGGTAAGTGCTGGAAGCCGGGGGTAAATCTAACCACCGTCGCCGCCTTTGACCGGTTAGAAAAGGACACAGGCTGCGCAGAGTGGTGGGGGAAGAGCCCAGCAGGGAAGGACCGGCGGGACGGGTGGCAGCACCCAACCGCACTCCCCACCGGGCGTTGGCCGCTGAGCCGACCCGGCGTGCGGGCGAGACGTCAACGCGTCGCACTCGCCCCGGCTCCGCCCCGCCCTGGCCTCTCTGGAAGCTGTGTCTATTTCTAACCAGTCACAGCCCACAACGGTGGTTAGATTTACCCCCGGCTTCCCGCAACCACCCATCCACCCGTCCGCCCATCCACTCATCCACCGTTGGCCGCTGAGCCGGCCCGGCGTGCAGGCGAGACGCGAGCGCGCCCCTCCGCACCGGCCCAGAACGCAGCCCACCCGACAGGATTCGTACCTGGCCACCCATCCCTCGGGGCCGCCCGCTCGCTTCTGAAACGGGCTGGAGTGCACCGAGTCAAGGGTGGAGCGAAGCGGAATCGCCGTAGGCGACGCGTAGCGCCCTTTACTCGGGGCATGGAAGCCCGACACTGACCAAGAAGCGGGCGGCCCGACGTTCACTCCACAACTCAGGCCCACAGCAACCCCCTCACCCCCGCCCCAACACGAGCTCGGCCCACACGGTCTTGCAGGGGGCGGGTGCCTCATCGACACCCCACCGCTCCGCGTACGCGGCCACGAGCAGCAGCCCGCGCCCCGACTCCGCCCACACCGAGTCCGAGTTCGGGACATGGGGGACCCGATCGCCCCGGGCGTCCGTCACCTCGATACGGAGCGTGCCCAATGCGTCGAGCCGTAGTGTCAGCCGGAAATCGCGCCCGGGTACCCGCCCGTGAAAGACGGCGTTCGCGGCGAGTTCGGCAACGACGTGTTCGGCGGCGTCGGACGGCAGCCCCCAGTCGGCGAGTTGACGTTCCGTGAGGAGACGGGCGAGGCGGGCTCCCCTGCGCGTCGCGGACAACAGCACGGTGAAGTGCCGTACCAGGGTGGCGGCTTGGGTGATTTCTTCATTCACATCACTCAGCGTGGCCACTCCTGTCTACCCTGAACAGCATTCATGTCGGTACGGAGCGCGACTGTCCGGCTGCTGTCCGGGGTCGTCCGGCTCGTGCACGAGAGGTGGGCGGTGTGGAGGACGAGGAGTCGGCGGCCGTACTGAAGGCGGTAGGCCGGCAGATCAAGATGTGGCGGGAGGCCGCCGGGCTGTCGCAGGCGGAGTTCGGGGTCGAGATCGGGTACAGCGCGGAGATGGTCTCGTCGGTGGAGCGGGGGCGGCGGGCCCCCAAGCCGGAGTTCCTCGACAAGGCGGACAAGGTGTTGAAAGCGGGCGGCAAGATCTCCGCGATGAAGGAGGACGTGGAGAAGGCCCGGTACCCGAAAAAGGTCCGGGATCTGAAAAACCTGGAGGACGAGGCCGTAGAGCTGGGGGCCTACGACAGCCACCAGATTCACGGTCTGCTGCAAACCCCGGACTATGCAAGGGAGTTGTATGTCATGCGACGCCCCGCGTACACGGAGGAGGAGATCGACCGGCACGTCACCGCGCGCGTGGCACGCAAGGCCGTCTTCGAGCGCAAGCCATCACCGCTGCTCACCTTCGTCCAGGAAGAGGTGACGCTACGGCGACCCCTCGGAAGCAGAATGGTGCTGCGGAAACAGCTTGAACACCTCCTGGAGATCAGCAAGTTGCGCCATGTCGAGATCCAGGTGATGCCCACAGACCGTGAGGACCACGCGGGTATGGCGGGCTCGATCCGGCTGCTGAAGCTCCTCAACGGCAAGACACTCGGCCACTCGGAGGGCCAGCTCCACAGTCGACTGATCAGCGATCCCAAGGAAGTTCAGGTCCTGGAAATGCGCTATGGCATGATCCGGGCGCAGGCTCTCACGCCACGGGAGTCCCTGGCCTTCATCGAGAAAGTAATGGGAGAAGAGACATGACCTCCGCGCTGAAGTGGTTCAAGAGCAGCTACAGCAGCAACGACGGCCCTGATTGCGTTGAGGTCGCGATAGCCCCCGCAGACGCCACAGTCCACGTACGCGACTCCAAGAACACGCAGCGCGCCCAACTCGCCTTCGCGGATGCCTCGTGGGCCGAGTTCGTGGCTTTCGCGTCCTACTGACGTACAGCCGCCTGCAACTCACGGACGCCGGTCGTACGCGGGTGCCGTTCTGCCAGTTCGTGGACGATGCTGCGGATCGCGGGCCGGTCCCGGACCTCGGCGGGGCTGGCGCGGTATGCGGAGAGCAGCGCCTGGGTGGTCTGTTCGGGGCGTTGCCATGCCCACCATGCTCGCGCCATGTCGGTGCCCAGGCGGGCCTTGCGCTCGGCGGTCGGGAATTGCGCGGGCGCAGGTTCTTCCCCGCCTCCAGGGCCGCGCCCGCATCGCCGAGCGCCCAGTGCACTCCGACCGCGTACAGGTCGACGGCGGCCGGGTTGATGGGGAACAGGCGTCCCGGCGGGGCGGTTTGAGGCAATCGGCTGGCGGCGCGGCGGGCTTCCTCGGTCATCGCGAGGGCCTCGGCGCGGTGTCCGCCGCGGGCGGCGGTGTAGGCCAGGGTGCAGAGCATCTGCGCGTACGCGGACGCCGACGCGTCGGTCCGCAGTCCGGTCGCCTGTACCCCGGAAGCCGCCGCCAACATGAGGCGCTGGGCCTCCTCACCGCGATCCTGGTGGAGTAGCACGATCGCCAACTCCCGGACCGCGGCGGCCGATGCGAGGGGTGAACCAGAGACCTCGGCCCAGGTGCGGGCGCGGTCCGCGGTGAGTCGGGCCTGCTCGTAGGAGCCGAGCTTGCTCAGTACGGCGGCGGCGAGGCTGTAGACGGAGGAGAGGCGGGCCTGATCGAGTTCCCGGCGGGAGGAGGCGGCAGCGTGCCCGTCGGCGATGAGGCCGGGCAGGGCGGCGAGCAGAGGCGCGTGCGTGCCCTTGTCGTACAGGTCGCGGGCGGCGGCCAGCCGGGCGTCCAGCGGTCCGGCGCCGGTCGGTGCGGGAGTGTCGGCCAGGGCCTCGTCCACCCCCAGCAGCAGGGCGGCCGGTCCGGCGGCTGCCGTTGCGGTGAGCAGCGTACGGCGGCGCATCGGGTCCTCCTCGGCGTGCGGACTGGCCGTCACCCTAGTGGCCGTCGATACCGTCGGGGTGGGTGGCGCGAGAGAACTCACCAGGACGTGTCGCGGAACACCGACTTCGAGCGCGGCGCGGTGTTCGCGGCCGAGGCGGATGAGCGCGCCGGGGCGCCGTTGCGCGGCCAACTCGCGTGCTCTCGTGCTGTTCCAGAGCGGGTCAACGGGCACGGGCCCCTCCCACACCGCACGAACGGGGCCTTTCAAGCTACGGGTGCGGAGCGGGGCCGTCGAGACCGCTTGCACACCGCGCAAAGCCCTTACGCGGAAAGCGAGTTGATCGCACCTGGCCCGTTCCGTGCGGCGTGCTGGGCGCAGCGCCCCGAAACGCGGGGCACCGTCCAACGGAGGTCTGGGTGAAGACCCTGGACGAGGCCGGGTTCACGGACATCAGCGTCGACCTGCTCCCGTCGACCAACGAGGGACCGCGCGCCGCGGACACCCTGTTGATCCGAGCGGTGAGCATCCCTCGTACGCGGGGAAGAAACCGGTCATGACCACCCCCACCTCACGCACCGCGGCACAGCTCGCCGCCACCCTCCTCACCGCCACCGTCGCCCTCTACATCGCCCTCGTGGCGTTCGGGAACATCACCGACTTCGGGACCAACCAGCAGTTCGTGCGGCATGTGTTGGCCATGGATACGACGTTCAAGGACGACGATCTGATGTGGCGGGCGGTGACCAGCAAGGGGCTACAGGACGCGGCTTATGTGCTGATCATCGTGTGGGAGACGCTTGCCGCGCTTGTGCTCGGATATGGGACCTGGCTGTGGGTCCGGCGGGATGACGAGCGGGCGCGGCGGTTCTCCACGTACGGGCTGCTCATGCTGATGGTGTTGTTCGGGGCCGGGTTCATCGCGGTCGGCGGTGAGTGGTTCTCGATGTGGCAGTCGAAGGACTGGAACGGGCTGGAGGCCGCGACCCGGGTGTTCCTGCTGAGCGGGGTCGTGCTGGTCGTCGTTCAGCTCACGGAGAGCCGGACGGCGACTACTTGACCACTATCACCTTCGTGCTCGTCGTCCCGAACGCCCACAGTGCCGCGCCGTCCGCCTTGCCCATGCGGACGCCGCCCGTCTCCTTGCCCGCCGCCGGCGGGGGCGAGGAGCCGTCCACCGCGTTGGAGAAGGCGATGTTGAGGCCGGACTTGGTGGCGAAGTAGACGATGTTCTCGATCTGGACGCCGTCGGAGCCCGTCGTGGCGTCCTTGCGGACCGACACGGTGTATTTGCCGGGGTCGGGGCTCACCGTGCCCGGCCAGACCGCGAACGTACGGCCCGCCTTGTCGCTCGCGTCGACCAGCCAGACCCGTTTCTGGCCGACGGCGTAGACGATGCGCCGCCCGGTACCGGAGGAGGCCGGTACCGCGGCGGCCGTCGCGTGCGGCTTCGGGGACGTGGACGCGTGCGCGGACGCGGAGGCGCTCGGGCGGGCGGCGGACGCCTTCGGGTGCGGGCCCTTGTTGGCCTGGACGGCCAGGACCGTGACCGCGGCGATCGCTCCCACCGTCAGACCGGTCACCCAGACCTTGGAGGCAGGCACGGGCACGCATCTCCTCAGCTACTCACAGCCCCCACATCCCGATCGAACAGGGGTCGGATCATCGTACCGGCCCCCCATCCCGACACCCGACCTCTCCGCCCGCTCCCGCCCGCTCCCGCCCCTCAGTCCAGCACCGGCAACAGCTCCGGCAGGTGCCCGTCCGACACCGCCGCCGCCCGCTGCCGCTCCTCCGACACCTCCCCGTACAAGGTCGTACGGGGGCGCGCCGGCCGACCCGCCAGCTCCGCCACGGCGACCAGGTCCCGCACCGACTTGTACGAGCCGTACGACGAACCCGCCATCCGCGAGATCGTCTCCTCCATCAGCGTGCCGCCGAGGTCGTTCGCCCCGGAACGCAGCATCTCCGCCGCGCCCTCCGAGCCCAACTTCACCCAGCTCGTCTGGATGTTGGGGATGTGGGGGTGCAGGAGCAGCCTCGCCATCGCGACCACCGCCCTGTTGTCCCGCATCGTCGGGCCCGGGCGGGCGATCCCCGCCAAGTACACCGGCGCGTTGGTGTGGATGAACGGCAGCGTCACGAACTCCGTGAAGCCGCCCGTGCGTTGCTGGATGGACGCCAGGGTCCGGAGGTGGCCCAGCCAGTGGCGTGGCTGGTCCACGTGGCCGTACATCATCGTCGACGACGAACGGATGCCCAACTCGTGGGCCGTCGTGACCACTTCGATCCACGTCGCCGTCGGCAGCTTGCCCTTCGTCAGGACCCAGCGGACCTCGTCGTCCAGGATCTCCGCCGCCGTGCCGGGGATGGTGTCGAGGCCCGCCTCCTTCGCCGCCGTCAGCCACTCGCGGATGGAGAGGCCCGTGCGCGTCGCGCCGTTCACCACCTCCATGGGGGAGAACGCGTGGACGTGCATGCCGGGGACGCGTTCCTTGACCGCCTTCGCGATGTCGAAGTACGCCGTGCCGGGCAGGTCGGGGTGGATACCGCCCTGCATGCAGACCTCAACTGCCCCGACTTCCCAGGCCTGTTGGGCCCGGTCCGCCACCTGGTCCAACGACAACGTATAGGCATCCGCGTCCGTACGGCGCTGCGCGAACGCGCAGAAACGGCAGCCCGTGTAGCAGACGTTGGTGAAGTTGATGTTCCGCGTGACGATGTACGTCACCTCGTCGCCGACCACCGACTTCCGCACGTCGTCCGCGATCCGCGTCAGCGCGTCCAGCGCCGGACCGTCCGCGTGCAGCAGCGCGAGCGCCTCCGCGTCGGTGAGGCGAGTGGGGTCGTCGGCCGCCGTCGCCAGTGCCTGTCGTACGTCCGTGTCGATGCGCTCGGGGACCATCCCGGGCGCCGCCGCCTCGCGCAGGGCGCCCCAGTCGCCGTAGACCTCGTCGAAGTCGTCACGGCGGTCGGACGTACGGCCCTCCGTGTCGATCGTCGTGTGGAGGTCCGTGCGGCCGGATGACACGAAGGCCTCCTCCGGTTCCTGCCACGCGTGTCCCTCGACCACCGCGTCCTCACGGGCCAGGCCCGTCTCCGGGTCCGCCAGCGCCCGTACGTGCGGCAGCAGACGCGGGTCCAGCCAGGGTTCGCCGCGACCCACGAACTCCGGGTAGACGCAGAGGCGTTCGCGGAGTTCGAAGCCCGCCTCCGCCGACTGCTCGCGCAGCAACTCGATCTGCGGCCACGGGCGTTCGGGGTTCACGTGGTCGATCGTCAGAGGCGACACCCCGCCCCAGTCGTCGATGCCCGCGCCGATCAGGCGCTTGTACTCCGAGTCGACGAGGTTGGGCGGGGCCTGGAGGCAGGCCGACGGGCCCATGATGTGCCGCGCCACCGCGACCGTCGCCACCAACTCGTCCAGTTCCGCGTCCGGCATGCCGCGCATCGCCGTGTCCGGCTTGGCGCGGAAGTTCTGGATGATCAGTTCCTGGATGCCGTGGTAGGAGCGGGCGACCTTGCGGAGCGCGAAGAGGGAGTCCGCGCGCTCCTCGTAGGTCTCGCCGATGCCGATCAGGATGCCGGACGTGAAGGGGACCGACGAACGGCCCGCGTCCTCCAACACCCGTAGGCGTACGGCCGGTTCCTTGTCCGGGGAGCCGTAGTGCGGGCCGCCGGGCTCGGACCACAGGCGGGTCGCGGTCGTCTCCAGCATCATGCCCATGGACGGGGCCACCGGCTTCAGGCGCTGGAAGTCCGTCCACGTCATGACGCCGGGGTTGAGGTGCGGGAGCAGGCCCGTCTCCTCCAGGATGCGGATGGAGATGGCGCGGACATACGCGATCGTGTCGTCGTAGCCGTGCGCGTCGAGCCACTCGCGCGCCTCCGGCCAGCGGTCCTCGGGCTTGTCGCCGAGGGTGATCAGGGCTTCCTTGCAGCCGAGTTCGGCGCCTCGGCGGGCGATGTCGAGGACCTCGTCGGGGGACATGAACATCCCGTGGCCGGCCCGGCGGAGCTTGCCGGGGACGGTGACGAAGGTGCAGTAGTGGCACTTGTCGCGGCAGAGGCGGGTGAGGGGGATGAAGACGCTCTTCGAGTACGTGATCACGCCCGGTCGGCCGGCCGTCGCCAGGCCCGCGTCGCGCACCCGGGCGGCGGACGCGGTCAGGTCGTCGAGGGCCTCGCCGCGCGCCTGGAGCAGCACCGCCGCTTCCGTCACGTCGAGCGCGACGCCGTCACGGGCGCGTTTGAGGGCGCGACGCATGGAGTTCTCGGTCGGGCCGGTTCCGGAGCTCGCGGGAGTCGTCATCCTTCGAGCATACGATCGGCCTGATCAGGCCAGAGAGAGACGCCCGATTCATGCCGCACCGCAGATCGTTACACGGTGTGACTGGCCGCGGGAGCGCCCCGGCGTCCCCATGCCGACTCCGGATTTCCGACACCCGCCGATTCCCTGTCCTTGCACGGGAGTTCACAGCCGACTATCAGAGTCGTACGGGTCACCTCCGCACCGTCCCTGTCACTCACGACACCCCGGGAGCAGCAGCATGTGCGATGACGATCACGGAAACGGCACCACCAGACGTGCGCTGATCGTGACGGGCGCCACCGCCGCGCTTACGTTGGGAAGCGTGACCTTCGCGAGCGGTGCGGCGACCCCGGCAAGCGGTGCCCAGGAGACGCGGACGGTACGGGGCACGCTCCCGACCGGTTCGCCCGACTATGTGTACGTGCCCGTCGAGGTCCCCACGGGGGTCGCCGAGATCAAGGTGGCCTACACGTACGACAGGCCGTCCGTCCCGGCCGGCACCCAGGGCAACGCGCTCGACATCGGCATCTTCGACCAGCACGGCACGGACCTGGGCGGCCGGGGTTTCCGGGGCTGGTCGGGCGGGGCCCGCACGGAGTTCTTCCTCCGCGTGGACGACGCGACGCCCGGCTACCTCCCCGGCCCGGTGCACGCCGGGACCTGGCACATCGCGCTGGGCCCGTACACCGTCTCCCCGCAGGGGCTGTCGTACGAGCTCACGATCACGCTCACCTACGGCGACCCGGGCGTCGCCCCGCGACCGGTGTACCCGCCGGAGCGGGCGAAGGGGCGCGGGCGGGCCTGGTACCGGGGTGACTGCCATCTGCACTCCTGGTACTCGGACGGGCGCCGCACCCCGGCCGAGATCGCGGCGCTGGCGCGGGCGGCGGGCCTGGACTTCATCAACTCGTCGGACCACAACACCCCGTCATCGCACCCCCATTGGGCCTCGGAGGCGGGCGACGACCTGCTGATCCTGCTGGGGGAAGAAGTCACCACCCGTAACGGTCACGTGGTCGCCCTCGGCACCGAGCCCGGCACCTTCGTCGACTGGCGGTACCGGGCTCGCGACAACCGCTTCGGACGGTACGCCCGCGAGATCCGGCGGGCCGGCGGCCTGGTCGTCCCCGCCCATCCGCACGCCACCTGCATCGGCTGCGCCTGGAAGTTCGGCTTCGGCGAGGCGGACGCCGTCGAGGTGTGGAACGGCCCCTACACGCCCGACGACGAGATCGCCCTGGCCTCCTGGGACGCGACACTCGTGGCGTCCGTACGGGAGAACCGGGAGTGGCTCCCGGCGATGGGCAACAGCGACGCCCACCGCGACCCCGACGCGATCGGTCTGCCCCAAACCGTCGTCCTGGCCGAGGACTTGACGCGGGAGGCGATCCAGGACGGCCTGCGCGCGGGGCGTTCGTACGTCGCCGAGTCCAAGAACCTCTCCCTCACCTTCACCGCGACCGGCGGCCGGGCCCAACACGCGGGAATCGGCGAGCGGTTGAGGGTGGCTGCGGACACCCCCGTCACGCTACGGCTGGAAGCCACCGGTGCCCCGCGCTGCACCGTCCGCTTCGTGACCGACCAGGGGGTGCTGTTCACCAGCGATCCGCTCCCGGTGAGCGGGGCGGGGGTGGTCGAGTGGGGTACGACGGCTGCCTACGCGGCGTACGTACGGGCCGAGTTGAGGCACGAGACGGCGGCGGGGGCGGTACCGGGGGCGCTGGCGGCGCTCACGAACCCGATCTTCCTGGGCGAAGCCAAGCGGTAAGCCGGTGGACTAGGCGCTCAGATCCACGACAACGGCCGCGTGGTCGGTCGGCCACACCCCGTCGACCGGCCCGTCCCCCGCCCGCCGTACGCCCCGCACATGCCCGAGCCCGCCCTTCCCGGTCGGCGCGACGAAGACGTAGTCGACGCGCACGCTCGGCCCGAACGTGCCCGCGATGTACGGATTGTTGAGGTCCCAGGTGGCCGAGGGCGCCCCCGGCTCGGCGAACTCCCAAGCGTCGATGAGGACTTGCCCGTCCACGGCCGGCGCGGTCCGGTACCCCCCGAAGAGCCGTACCTCGTCGGAGTCGGGCCAGGCGTTGAAGTCGCCGGTGACGACGGGCGGGAAGGGGCCGCCGCCACGGTGCTCGGCGACGAATTCGGCGAGCGCGGTGACCTGTTGGCACCGTACGGCCGAGGCCTCGGTGGCGGAGGAGAGGTGGACGGTGAAGAAGGGGACGCGATGCCCCGGCGCGTCCAGCCCCGCGTACAGCGCGAGCCGGCCGCCGTCTCCATCGCCCGGCGGCAAGGGCAGTACGGCCCGCTCGGCGACGGGCCAACGGCTGAGGACGGCGTTGCCGATCCCGACGGTGGGATCGCCGAGTCGCCGCTGCCAGAACCCGGGGTCGTGGGAGGCTCCCCAGGTCCAGTGCATCCCGAGTTCCGAGGCGAGCCACCCGGCGAGGTTCACACCTTCGGCATCCCACACCTCCTGCAACCCGACGACATCGGGCCGCAGTTCACGCAACACGGCGAGAATCGCCTTCTGCCGGGCCTCCCAGGGCCCGTACCGCCACCACAGGTTCCACGTCACGACGCGCACGGCACCATTGAAGTCCACACCCCGGCCCACCGACAGGAGATCAGCAAACCGATGCCCACATCGAACCCCGAGGCCAAGTACCGCACCATCAGCCGGATCCAACGCGTGCTGAACTCGGTCACCCGCCACCTCCCCACCCAGACCGTCCTGGAGACCACCGGCCGGGTCTCCGGTCAGCCGCGCCGCACCCCGCTCGGCGGCCGCCGCATCGGCGACACGTTCTGGCTCGTATCGGAGTTCGGCGAGCTCTCCCAGTACGTCCGCAACATCAAGGCGAACCCGAAGGTCCGGGTCCGCATCATGGGCCGCTGGCACACCGGCACGGCCCATCTCCTCCCCGACGACGACCCCCAGGCCCGCCTGCGCACCCTGCCCCGCTTCAACAGCGCGGCGGTGAAGGCGATGGGGTCGAGCCTGCTGACGGTGCGGGTGGATCTGGGGGACTGAGCCCGCCTAACCTGCACGCATGTGGAGAGACACCGCCCAACAGGCCTGCTCGGAGACCGAGTTCGACGTTCCGGTCGATACGTCGGCCCTCCGCGCGGCGGAGCGGCGGCTCGGACGGCGGCTCCCCGCCGCGCTCGCGGACCTGCTCCAGGAGACGGACGGCATCCGCGGCCCGTACGGACTCGCCACCGTCTGGCCCCTCGAACGGATCGTCGCGGACAACCTGCACTTCTGGTCGGACCCGATGTTCGCCGACCTCTACATGCCGTTCGAGCCCCTGCTGTTCTTCGGTGACAACGGCGGCGGCGACCAGTTCGCGTTCGTGCGTGTTCCCGACGGGCGGCCCGACGTCTTCGTGTGGGAGCACGAGGACGACAGCCGCCGGTGGGTGGCCCGGGACCTGCGGGACTACGTCGCCCGATCGCTCACGTCCGAGGGCGACGACTGGTACCGGTAGCAGGACCGGAGAACGTCACCCCGGCCACACGATCGCCTGCACCTCGCTGTACGCGTGCAGCGCGTACGACCCCACATCCCGCCCGACCCCGCTCTTCTTGAACCCCCCGAACGGCGCCTCCATGTTGCGCCCCACGGTGTTCACGCCCACCCCGCCGGCCCGCAACAGCCGTGCCACCCGGAACGCCCGGGCCACGTCCCCCGACCACACGTAGTCGATGAGGCCGTAGTCGCTGTCGTTGGCGAGGGTGATGCCCTCCTCCTCGTCGTCGAAGGGGACGACCACGACGACCGGGCCGAAGATCTCCTCGCGGACGACCCGCATCTCGGGGCCGCAGTCGGCGAGGACGGTGGGGGCGACGAGGAACCCCGGTCCGTCGGAGGGGCGTTCGCCGCCCGCGACGACCACCGCGCCCTCCTTCCGGCCCAGTTCGACGTACGACTCGACGCGCTCCCGGTGTGCCGCCGAGATCACCGGCCCGACGACCGTGTCCGGCGAGCGCGGATCGCCGACCTTCAACGCCCGCGCATAAGCGGCCAGTTGCTCCACGACCCGCTCGTACACACCCCGCTGCGCCAGCACCCGCGTGGGCGCCGTACAGATCTGCCCGCTGTAGAAGGAGAAGGTCGTACCGATCCCGGAGACCGCGGACGCGAGGTCCGCGTCGTCGAAGACGACCGCCGCCCCCTTCCCGCCCAGCTCCATCAACTGCCGCTTCATGCCCCGCCCGCACACCTCGGCGATCCGCTGCCCGACGGCCGTGGAACCGGTGAAGCTGACCATGTCGACGTCACCGGACTCGACTGCGGCCTCCCCCACCTCCACCGACTGCCCGTTGACGACGTTCACGACCCCGCGCGGCACCCCGGCCGCCTCCAGGGCCCCGGCCATCCGGTAGACGGACAGCGGGTCCTGCGGCGCCGGTTTCACGACGACCGTGTTGCCCATGGCCAGGGCGGGGGCGATCTTCCCGGCGGGGTTCGCCCAGGGGTTGTTGTACGACGTGATGCAGGCAACCACACCCACCGGCTGCCGCACGGCGATCGCGCCCATGACAGCCGCCCGCCCGAACGGCCCCGCCTCGTTGACCTGCGGCGCGATCGCCCACTCGGCCGGCTCCACGGTCGCGTAGCGCCGGAACCGGGCCGCGGCGACGCCCACTTGCATGCCCCGCGCGGTCCCGGTCGTGGCGCCGGTCTCCGCCTGGGCGAGTTCGGCGTACGACACGAGCCCGCGACGGATGATGTCCGCCGCCCGCCCGAGAATCGCCGCCCGCTCCTCGGCCGGCGTACGCGACCACGGCCCGAAGGCTTCCCGGGCAGCGGCGGCAGCGGCGAACACCTGCTCCCGCGAGGCCTCCGGTGCCCACCCCACGGTCTCCTCGGTCGCGGGATCGACCACGGCGTAGTACCCACCATCCGGCTCGACCCACTCACCCCCGACGAACAACCGCTGCCCATCAGCGACTTGAGAACCGACTTCGGAACTCACTTGGTGCTCACCGTCCTGGTGTCCCGCCCCGACCGCAGCACCCGCCCCGGCACGTTCCCGCTCACCACGTCGCCCCGGATGGCCTCGACTCCGTTGACCCACACGGCCGTTATGCCGATCGCCTTGGAGTCCAGGCGCGGACTGTCGCCCGGCAGGTCGTGCACCAGGGTGGCCTTGCCGGCGTCGATGCGCTCCGGGTCGAAGAGCACCAGGTCCGCATGCCATCCCTCCCGCACCTGCCCCCGCTCCCGCAGCCCGAACAACCGGGCCGGGTCATCGGTGAGCATCTTCACGGCCTGCTCCAGCCCCACCAACTTCCGCCCCCGCACGCAGTCCCCGATGAACCGGGTCGTGTACGGCGCCCCGCACATCCGGTCCAGATGCGCCCCGGCGTCGGACCCACCGAGTAGCACGTCCTCGTGCTGCCAGGTCTCGGCGCGCAGCGCCCAGGAGGCCGGGTCGTTGTCGGAAGGCATCGGCCAAAGCACCGTCCGCAGCTCATCAGCCGCGCAGATCTCGACGAGACACTCGAAGGGCTCCTGACCTCGCTCGGCGGCGATGTCCTTGACCACCCGCCCGGTCAGCCCCTCGTTGGCGTCGCTGTACGTGTCCCCGATCACATACCGCCCGAAGTTCGCGAGCCGCCGGAAGACGCCCGCCTCCCTGGAGTTGGCGCTCCGCAGCATCTCGGCGCGCACGTCCGGTTCCCGCAGCTTGGCGATCCGCTCGGGTACGGGCAGGCTCAAAATCGGTCCCCACCCGGGTATCAGGTTCAGCGCGCAGAAGGTGCCGAGGGACATGTTCATCGGCGTGAGGATCGGCATGGTCAGCGCGACGACCCGCCCCCCGGCCTTCCGCGCCCGCTCACTCGCGAACAGCTGCCGGGGCACCCGCTCGGGCACGGCGGCATCGATGGTCAGCACGTTCCAGTTCAACGGCCGCCCGGCCACCGCGCTCATCTCGACGAACAGATCGATCTCCGCGTCACTGAACTGATCCAGACACCCGGCGACGATCGCCTCGATCTGCGTACCTTCATGCTCCCCAACTGCCCTGGACATGGCGATGAGTTCGGCGGGCAGTGCATGCCGGGAGGCAACGGGCTTCCCGTCCCCGTCGGAGTGAGTGCTGGACTGAGTCGTGGAGAACCCCCACGCCCCCGCGTCCATCGCCTGGTGCAACAACCGCACGATCTCGCCGAGTTGCTCCTCACTCGGCTGCCCACCCACGGCATCCGCCCCCATCACATACCGCCGCAGCGCACAATGCCCCACCATGAACCCGGCGTTGACGGCGATCCGCCCTTCGAGCGCGTCCAGGTACTCCCCGAACCCACGCCAACTCCAGGGCGCCCCCTCCTCCAGCGCGACCAGCGACATCCCCTCGACCTTGGACATCATCCGCCGCGTGTAATCAGCGTCCTCCGCCATCAGCGGCGCGAGCGTGAACCCACAGTTCCCGGCGGCGACGGTAGTCACCCCGTGATTGAGGGAGGGCGTGGCATACGGATCCCAGAAGAGCTGGGCGTCGTAGTGGGTGTGGGGGTCGACGAACCCGGGCGCGAGCACAAGCCCGCTCGCGTCCTCCGACGTCCGGGACTCCTCAACCACCGTACCGATGACGGCGATCCGCCCGTCCCGTATACCGACGTCGGCGACAAACCCGGCCGCCCCCGTCCCATCAACGACGGTGACACCTTTGATGACGTGATCGAGCATGGGGCTGGGCCTCCTCAACTCCGTTAGGTTCAACGCCCTTTGCTTTTAGGGGCGCGGGGAACTGCGCGACCAGCCACAGCCGACCCGCACCCCGCAACGAGACCTCAGGCCGTCTCCCGGAACCGCGTAGTCCGATGCACAGGATCCGTATCGATCTTCGGAACCACGTGCTCCCCGATCAACCGAATCGTCTGCAACGTCTCCTCCTTGGGCACCCCCACCGGCAACCCAAAGCTCAGCTGATCCGCCCCCGCCTGCTCCCACCGCTTGCACTGAGTGAGCACCTCATCCGGATCCCCACAGATCAACAGCTCCTCCTCCACGAGGAGTTCGACGAACTCCGGCGTGTACTCGGGCAGCGTCTCCGGCCACACAGGGAACCCCTCAGGCCGAGGAAACGTGTCGTGGTACCGGAACACCAGCGAGGGCAGATAGTGCAGCCCCCCACTCGTGGCGATCCGGATCGCCTCGTCATGGGTCGGCGCACAGATCGCCGTCGTGGTCACCATGACGTTGTCGTTGACGAACGCCCCGACCGGCTCGGCGTTCACGATCGCCGTCTTGTACTGCTCCAGCACCCACTCCATGTCGGACACCTTCTGGATGCTGAACCCCAACACCCCCAGCCCCTTGCGCGCGGCCATGGCGTACGAGGGAGGCGACCCGGCGGCGTACCACATCGCGGGGTGCGCCTTCCCGTACGGCTTCGGCAGGATCTTCCGCGGCGGCAGCTGCCAGTGCTTGCCCTGGAAGCCGACGTACTCGTCCTGGAGCCACATCTTGGGGAACTCGGCGATGGTCTCTTCCCAGATCTCCTTGGTGTAGTTCATGTCGGTCACCCCCGGCATGAACCCGAGGATCTCGTGCGACCCGGCACCCCGCCCGCTGCCGAACTCGAAGCGGTTGCCGGTGAGATGGTCGAGCATCGCGACCTTCTCGGCGACCTTCACCGGGTGGTTGACCTGGGCGAGCGGGTTGAAGATGCCCGACCCGAGGTGGATGTGTTCGGTGGCGTGGGCGAGGTAGCCGAGGAAGACGTCGTTGGCCGAGAGGTGCGAGTACTCCTCCAGGAAGTGGTGCTCGGACGCCCAGGCGTACTTGAAGCCGGACTTGTCCGCCTGGATGACGTACTCGGTCTCCTCCATCAGCGCCTTGTGCTCGGCCAGCGGGTCCGTCTCGGCACGCTTGCCCACGTATCCCTGTACAAAGAGCCCGAATTCCAAGGAGGTTCACCGTCCCCAGTCCAGATGGTTCCTATGAGTGCTACGACTTTCTGACGTACCGTCAGATTCGTCAATAGATGACGCCTCGTCAGATGGCGCCGGATGACATCAGGTGACGTCAGATGACACTGACCCCGGCCAGCCAGCCCCCGTCGATCACGAACGGCTGCCCGGTGATGTACGACGAGTCGTCCGACGTCAGGAACAGCGCCAGCCGCGCCACCTCGTCGGCCCGCCCGATCCGCCCCAGCGGCACGAGCTTGCGGTACAGCTCGTCCAGCGCCCGGGTCATCTCCTCCGGGTCCGCGTCCGGGTCGAGCCGCGCCGGGTTGGACATCGCGGTGTCCACGGCCCCGGGGCAGACGGCGTTGACCCGGATCCGCCGGCTCGCCAGCTCCAGCGCGGCCACCCGGGTGAGCCCGAGGATCGCGTGCTTGGTGGCGGTGTAGGTCCCGACGGCCGCCATCCCCGTGACCGCCGTGTACGAGGCCGTGTTGACGATCGTGCCACCGTCCTCCATCGCCGACGCCACGGTCTTGATCCCGAGGAAGCAGCCCACCTGGTTGACCCGCACGACCTGCATGAACTCCTCAAGCGGCGTGTCCACAAGGGAGTTGAACCGCAGGATCCCGGCATTGTTGACCAGCCCGTCGATCCGCCCGTACACCTCCTTGGCGGCTCCCACGGCGGCACGCCAGTCCGCCTCCTCGCCGACGTCGAGATGGACGTAGGACGCGGACGCGCCCAACTCCTTGGCCAGCGCCTCCCCTTGCTCGTCCAGCACATCGGCCACGACGACCTTCGCGCCCTCGGCCGCGAACAGCCGTGCCTCCTGCTCCCCCTGCCCGCGCGCCGCCCCGGTGACGATGACGACACGCCCGTCCAGCTTGCCCATGCGGGCCTCCTCGGGATCGGTGGATGCAGGGCATCGTAGCGCCGTATCTGACGAAGCGTCAGATAGAGGGAAGGGACTCCTCGCGCACGAGGGAGACCTTGCACAAGCACACATCGAGTGCACAAGCACACTTCAAGTGACCGCCGAGTAGGGACATTTGACTCTGTCCATACCTCGGCTTGGCTCCAAGAATGCCGGGTATGGCAAAGCGGAGATTGCGCAACAGGAAAGTCAGGTACGTGGCGATCGGCGCGGCACTCGCCACCGGCGGGGTGGTCATCACGCTGCTGCCGTCGGCGAACGCGGCCGACGCGAAGACGCCGGACGAGATCATGGCGATGTGCGAGAGGTCCGCCGTGGTCAATGGCGAGAAACGGACGGTCGAGGATTTCGGCGGCTCCTTCGCGGACGGTTTCGCCGCCGACAACTGCGATTTCGCCGAGACGAACTTCGAGACCTTCGACGGGCCCACCGAAAAGGCGTCCATCGACTTCCCCAACTGCGAGCCGAACGCGACCGATCCGGCCAAGGTCTCCATCACCTGGTCGTCGACCGCTGCCCAGGGGCAGGGCACGTACGTCTCCACCCAACAGGGCGCCGCGGGCGGCCTGTTCGGATTTCTGAGCGGGTCCTGGAGCAAGCACAAGGGCACCCTCGACATGACCGTGAAGTCGGCGACGGCCGGGGACACGGAAGCGCGGGACGTGCCGGTCGGCAAGGTGCTCCACATGGAGTTCACGCCCAAGTTGCAGCGCATGACCGGTGAGTGGCGGGTGCGTGTCGACGCCCGGGAACAGACCACCACCCTGCCGGCCAGCCCCGAGCAGAACTTCGTGGCGCCGGATGTCGTCGAGGGACCCGTCGTCCTGCCGGCTGCGGCCGGTGCTCCCGGTGTCGTGGACGGCACCTCGAAGGCGGTCCTGGAGGACTGCTGAGCCTCGGCCCGCCTTAAGGAACCCGCAGCTCAACTCCCTTACACCTCACTGGAGATACCCATGTCCCGGAACGGCCGCACGAGAAGTCACCGGAGCAAGAAGAAGCGCATCACCCTCGCCCTGGCCCCCGTCGCGGCACTCGCGGTGATCGTCCCGCTGATGAACCAGGCGAACGCCGCCACCCCGTCCGAAGTGAGCGCCGACTGCTCCACGGACTCCGACAGACTGGCCGACTGCCAGTTCGTGGACGTGCAGTTCAAGGCGAACAGCCTCGGGCCCAACGAACGCGTCTCCCCGGTGTCCGACAACTGCGGTTCCACGGGCACCGCGACGAAGACCTTCAACGTGAGCACGTCGGTGACGAGAACCCTTCAGGTGGAGGAGGGAACCGTCACCGAGGCCGGTACGAAACTCGGGAACTCGCTCTTCGAAGTCGGCCTGGAATTCAGCACGTCGACCATCAACATCACGCGCGACGACAAGACGACCACCCTCGCGTTCAGCCGGACGGACACCGTGCAGGCGGACAGCACCGCCTTCTTCATGTGGTCCGCCAAGCGCACCGATGTCAGCGGATTCCTGAAGGCGACGTACAAGGAGGCACAGGACGGCCAGACGGTGTTCTTCGCGCCGAGCGAGGGAGCGGCCACCGTGCACGTCTTCTATCCGCAGATCCTGAACAACGGAACGCCCGACGGGCGCCTTTGGCTGCGGAATGTGAAATGCGAGACGACCGCCGCCGATGCCGTGCCGAATTCCACGAAGGCCCTCCAGTCCGAGGAGGCCGGGTTCGGTGAGGGCGGCGCCAATGTCACCGACGTGGAGATTCCGCTGTCGGAGGTTCCGGCACCCTGATATCCGGTTGCCCCGATTCTCAGGTGCGAAGCACGGGCGTGGCTCCCAGCCAGCGCAGGACCGCGTCCGTGCCGCTCCTGGCGTCCAACTTGGCATAGATGTTGCTGAGGTTGTTGCGCACGGTCTTCTCGCTCAGCCGTAGGCGCTGCCCGATCTGCTGTGCGCCCAGGCCGGTCGACAGCAGCTCCATGATCTGCTGCTCGCGCGGCGAGAGCAGGGCGCGCAGCCGCTCCATCGCGTCGTCGGTCGCGGCCATCCGCCGCGCCCCCTCGCGCAGGGCCGCGGCCGCGGACGGCGAGAGGTACGTGTGTCCTACGGCCGCCGCCATGGCCGCCGAGGACAGCATCTGGCCGCAGTGGTCGCCCTCGACGAGATAGCCCGCCCCGGCCCGGAACACGTCGAGCACCGCCTCGGTGTCCTGGCGCGGGCTGACGACGAGCACCGGAACTTCCCGTGCACGCAGGGCGGTCAGCAGCCCGGGGAAGGTCACCTCCGGGTCCTCGCAGCGCAGGACGACGACGTCCGCCGTGGTGTCGCGCAGCCCGCGGTAGGGCGGGGAGACCCTGAGCACGCTGCTGACGAACGGATCGTCCGGGGCCGGCCAGTCGTCGTGCGGCCAGGTGCCCCCGGCGGAGGCGAACACGAGGGAGAGGCGCTGGGAGGATCGCACTTCGGGGTCCTTCCGCCGGAGCCATCACGTCCGTACGTCCGTACATACGCGGCTCGGCGTAACCGTGTTCAAACAGGTTGTGATCAGCGGCGTGATCAGAGCAGCGGCCCCACCTCGGTCCCGAACTCGCTTATCTGGTCGGTGAGTTCGGCCCGGTCGCGGCAGCGGAACCGCACCTGGATCTGGTCCACGCCCATCGCCCGATAGGCGCGAAGGGACTCGGCGAGGATTTCGGGCGCCCCGGTGAGCGTGCGCCGCCCGACCTCCCACCCCGGATCGCCGATGTACAGCGGCTCGGTGATCGCCCCGAACACGAACGGCCCCTCCACGGCGGCCTCTTCGCGCAGTCGCCGTATCCGCTCGATCTGCGCGGGCAGCTTGTCGCGCGGGTCGCCCTGCGGCAACCAGCCGTCCGCCTTGAGCGCGGCCCGGCGTACGGCGGCGGGGGACGACCCTCCGACCCAGAGCGGGACGTGTTCCTGCGCGGGCCGGGGCCGCTGCCCGAGCCCCTCGAAGTCGTACAACTTGCCGTGGTGCTCCGGGAATTCGTCCGGTCCGAGCGCGGCACGCAACGCGTCGATCGACTCGTCGAGAACGGGCCCCCGGCGCTCGAAGTCGACCCCCAGCGCCTCGAACTCCTCCTGTACGTGCCCGGCGCCGACCCCGAGGATCAGCCGGCCCCCGCTGAGGTGGTCGAGGGTGGCGTACTGCTTGGCGGTGAGCAGCGGGTGCCGCAGTCCTACGACCGCGACATGGCTGAGCAGGCGGACGCGTTCGGTGACGCCCGCGAGGTAGGAGAGGGTGGCGACGGGGTCGTACCAGATCGTGCTCATGGCGGCGGCGAGGCGGCGCGGGACGCCGACGTGGTCGCAGCCCGCGATGTAGTCGAAGCCGGCCCGGTCGGCGGCCCGCGCGATCTCGACGAGGTCGGCGGGACCGGCGTCGGCCTCCCAGGGCTCGGCGTAGATGGTGCTCTGGGACTGGACGGGCAGCTGAATGCCGTAGCCGAGGCTGGTCACTTGGGGCCCTCCCACAGGCCGGCCGGGGTCAGGCCCAGCAGGTCGATCGCGTTGCCTCGTACGATCCGTTCGACCACGTCCGGTGCCAGGTGGCCCATCTGTGCCTCGCCGACCTCGCGGGACTTGGGCCACGTGGAGTCGGAGTGGGGGTAGTCGGTCTCGTAGAGGACGTTGCCGACGCCGATCGAGTCGAGGTTCTTCAGGCCGAACGCGTCGTCGAAGAAGCAGCCGTAGACGTGCTCGGTGAAGAGTTCGGACGGCGGGCGGTGGACCTTGTCGGCGACGCCGCCCCAGGCGCGGTTCTCCTCCCAGACCACGTCGGCGCGCTCCAGGATGTAGGGGATCCAGCCGATCTGGCCCTCGGCGTACATGACTTTGAGGTCCGGGAAGCGCTCGAACTTGCCGCTCATCAGCCAATCCACCATGGAATAGCAGCAGTTGGCGAAGGTGATCGTCGACCCGACGGCGGGCGGCGCGTCCGCAGACGTCGACGGCATACGGCTGCTGGAGCCGATGTGCATGGCGATGACCGTGCCGGTCTCGGCGCAGGCGGCGAGGAACGGGTCCCAGGCGTCGGTGTGGATGGAGGGCAGGCCGAGGTGCGGGGGTATCTCGGAGAAGGCGACGGCACGGGTGCCGCGGGCGGCGTTGCGGCGGACCTCCGCGGCGGCCAACTCCGGGTCCCACAACGGGATGAGAGGGAGTGGTATCAGGCGGCCGTTCGCGTCCGGGCCGCACCACTCCTCCACCATCCAGTCGTTGTAGGCGCGGACGCACAGCAGCCCGAGTTCGCGGTCGGCGGCCTCGGTGAACGTCTGGCCGCAGAAGCGCGGGAAGGTGGGGAAACACAGCGCGGACTGGACGTGGTTGACGTCCATGTCGGCGAGCCGGGACGGGACGTCGTAGGAGCCCGGCCGCATCTGCTCGTAAGTGATGACTTCGAGCTTGATCTCGTCCCTGCTGTAGCCGACGGCCGTGTCGAGGCGGGTGAGGGGTCGGTGCAGGTCCTCGTAGACCCACCAGTCGCCGATGGGGCCGTCGTCGCCGGGTTCGCCCATGACGGGCTTGAACCGGCCGCCGAGGAACGTCATTTCCTTCAGTGGCGCGCGGACTATGCGCGGGCCGGTGTCCAGGTACTTCTTGGGCAGCCGGTGCTGCCAGACGTCGGCGGGCTCCACGGTGTGGTCGTCGACGGAGATGATCAGAGGGAGGGCCGCCTGGTCGGTCGCCTGGGGGTTCTGGGTGTCCATGGCGCTCACGGTAGCGCCGATCTGACGACCCGTCAGCTAGCTGGATCCGGGTTCGGGATGCTCGGTTGTGTGCGGAACTGTGCGTAGGCGGTGTGAGGGCCTTGTGATATCCCGCGTGGCCACCTGTGACCGGCGCCCCCGAGAGCTGACGCATCGGGCGCGGACAAGGCAAACTGTCGTAGTTAACAGGCTTGCCTAGGGGGAACGGCGATGGACGGTGGACCGCGAGTACCGGAGCAGCGGCGCCCCGGGTCCGGCTCGAAGGAGTCGACCGCGCTGCGCTTCAGCGTGCTCGGTCCGGTACGTGCCTGGCGGGGCCCTGTTTCGCTGAACACGGGCTCGCCGCAGCAACGCGCCCTGCTGGCCGCGCTGTTGCTGCGCGAGGGCCGCACGGCGACCGCCGGTGAGCTGATCGACGCACTGTGGGGTGACGAACCTCCGTCGCAGGCGCTGGCCGCGGTGCGGACGTACGCGTCCCGGCTGCGCAAGTCGCTGGACGCCGGGGTGCTGGTCAGCGAGTCGGGCGGGTACGCCGTACGGGGGCTGCCCGAGGGCGCGTTGGACGTGGCCGAGGTGCACGACCTGGCGAACGAGGCGGAGAAGGCGAAGTCGGCGGGCGACCTGGGCCATGCGCGGGACCTGCTGGGCCGGGCGCTCGCGCTGTGGGACGGCGAGCCGCTGGCCGGACTCCCCGGGCCCTACGCGGAGGCGCAGCGGGTCCGTCTGGAGGAGTGGCGGCTCCAACTCCTGGAATCCCGGCTGGACATGGACCTGGAGCAGGGCTGCCACGCGGAGGCGGTCAGTGAGTTGACCGCCCTCACCGCGGCCCACCCGCTTCGCGAACGCCTCCGCGAACTGCTGATGCTCGCCCTGTACCGCTCCGGCCGCCAGGCGGAGGCTCTGGCCGTGTACGCGGACACCCGGCGCCTGCTCGCCGACGAGCTGGGCGTGGACCCGCGCCCGGGCCTGCGCGAACTCCAGAACCGCATCCTCCAGGCCGACCCGGGCCTGGCGGAGCCCTCCGCGCCGGCGGCGGAGACCGTGCCGACACCGGTCCGCCCCCACCAACTCCCGGCGACGGTCCCCGACTTCACCGGCCGCGTCTCCTTCGTGACCGAACTGATCGACGTCCTGGCCTCGGCCGAGGGCCGCGTGATGGCGGTGTCGGCGCTGGCGGGCATCGGCGGAGTGGGGAAGACAACTCTCGCCGTCCACGTGGCCCACCAGGCCCGATCCACCTTCCCCGACGGCCAGTTGTACGTCGATCTCCAGGGCGCGGGCTCCCGCTCCGCCGAGCCGGAGACCGTACTGGGCGCGTTCCTGCGGGCGTTGGGCACCGCGGACTCCGCGATACCGGACTCCTTGGAGGAACGGTCCGCGCTGTACCGGTCGGCGCTGGACGGGCGGCGGGTGCTGGTACTGCTGGACAACGCGCGGGACGCGGCGCAAGTACGCCCCCTGCTCCCCGGTATGGAGGGCTGCGCGGCACTGGTGACATCCCGCGTACGGATGGTGGACCTCGCCGGAGCACATCTCATCGACCTGGACGTGATGTCCCCCGAGGAGGCGCTGCAACTCTTCACGAAGATCGTCGGCGCCGAACGCGTCGCCGCCGAACGGGAATCCGCCCTGGACGTGGTGGCGGCGTGCGGCTTCCTGCCCCTCGCGATCCGCATCGCGGCGTCCCGCCTCGCGGCCCGCCGTACCTGGACGGTCTCCGTCCTCGCCGCCAAACTCGCCGACGAGCGACGGAGGTTGGACGAACTCCAGGCCGGCGACCTGGCCGTGAAGGCCACCTTCGAGCTGGGCTACGGCCAGTTGGAGCCGGCCCAGGCACGAGCGTTCCGCCTGCTGGGCCTCGCCGACGGCCCGGACATCTCCCTCGCGGCGGCCGCGGCGGTGCTGGACCTCCCGGTCGAGGAGACGGAGGACGTGCTGGAGTCCCTCGTAGACACGTCACTTGTCGAATCGGCGGCTCCCGGACGCTACCGGTACCACGATCTGGTGCGGCTCTACGCGCGTGCGTGCGCGGAGCGGGACGAGTCGTCGCCGACCGAGCGGGGGGCGGCGCTCTCGCGGTTGCTGGACTTCTATCTGGCGACGGCGGCGGGGGTCTACGCGATCGAACGCCCCGGGGACCGGCTGGTGGACCACCTGGAGCCGACCGCCGTCGAGGGCCTGACCTTCGTGAACCGCCAAGCGGCCTGGGACTGGCTCTACTTGGAGGCCGTACCGCTGCTCGCCTGCGTACGGCAGTCCACGGAGAAGGGCACCCTGCGCCGTGCGATCGACCTCATGTGGGCGTCGGTCGACCTCGCCGAGTCGGGCGCCAACTCGAAGGAGTACGAGACGGCCGCGGCGGCCCTTCGTGATGCCGCGCGTGCCGAGGGCGACGTCCGGGCGGAGGGACGGGCGTCGGTCGTCCTGAGCAACGCGCGCCTCTTCTCCGGGCTCTTCGACATGGGATACCGGGAGGCGCAGGAGGCGTTCCGGCTCGCGGAGACCACCGACGACCTGCTGCCGTCCTGCTGGGCGGCGAACATCCTCGGCGGCATCGCCTTCTACCAGAACCGGCACCAGGACGCCGAGGACCACTTCGGCCGGGCCATCACGAAGTTCCGGCACTGCGGCGACATGGCGGGAGCGGCGGCCGCCCTCTGCAACCTGTCCCGTCTCCACCTCGCGACGGGCCGTGCCGAATCGGCGGTCGAACTCGCCCGGCAGGGAGTCGACATCTACGAGAACCTGGGCCACTCCCTGCGGGGGGCGAACGGGCACTACGCGCTCGGGATGGCCCTCGGCAAGACGGGCCAACACGCCAACGCCGCCGAGCAGTTGGAGGAGGCCCTCCGGGTCTTCCGCTCCAGCCGCCAGCGCCTGTGGGAGGGCATGACGCTCTGCCGGCTCGCGGAGGTCGACCTCGACGCCCGCAGGCAGGCCGGCGCCGCGAGCAATGCCGAGATGGCGCTCACCGTCCTCCGGGGAATCGGCGGCGAATGGCGTCGCGCGCATGTGCTCACCGTGCTGGGCAGGGCGCTGAACGGGATCGGACACTCCGGGCGGGCCCAGGTCTGCCTGCGTGAAGCCCTGGAGATCTACGAGGGGCTGGACTCGCCGGAGGCCGCACAGGTGCGCTCGCTCCTCAGCCCGGTCTCGACTTCCTAGGGCTCTTCCTCAGGGGCTCCCTCGGCCCGGCCGGGGACCCGGGCGGCGTTCATCGTTCGTTTATCGCCGCCCGGCAGTCTCTTCGTAGTCGATCCGTCGCGTCGGGGGGCAGACGGACCGCCGGTGAGGTCGCCTTTTCCTGCATCTAGGGTGGGCGACCGAGTACCCGTCCGGTCATCCTCGGGGGAGTGACCGGACGGGTCTCTCACAGTTCCGACTTGCTCCAACAGGGGAGGCACCACCATGAGCGACACCGAGAACGACACGGTCACGCCGGACAACACGCACGTCACCGACGAGCCCGCCGGCGAGGAGATCACGCCACTCAACACCCATGTGACCAGCAGCCCGATCAAGCCGCTGAACACCCACGTCACCGTCCTGGCGGACGACGGGACCGACACCCCGGACAACACCCACGTGACGTCCGAACCCAGCTAGACCATCTCCCAGCACGGGGGATCGGCCGCGACTGCTCTGGGGGGAGCCGTCGCGGCCGATGTGTGTCCGGGGGCGGACGGCGGTGGCGGGCCGGGCCGTACCGCAGGACAACCGGGACGACAGGGGGCCGCTCACAGCCCCCGCAGCTCCCCCTTGACCACCTTCCCGCTCGCGTTCCGAGGCAGCTCCGCCACGAACTCCACCACCCGCGGGACCTTGTAGTTCGCCATCTCCCGTCGCGCCCAGGCGATCAGGTCGTCGCCGGTCAGTGTCACGTGCGGGCGTCGTACGACGTACGCCTTGCCGACCTCGCCGAGCCGTGCGTCCGGTACGCCGATCACCGCGACGTCCGCAACGTCGGGATGGACGCCGAGGAGTTGCTCTATCTCCGCCGGGTACGCGTTGAAGCCGCCGACGATGAACATGTCCTTGATGCGGTCGGTGATCCGGAGATTGCCCTCGTCGTCCAGGACGCCGACGTCACCGGTGCGCAGCCAGCCGTCCTCGCCCAGGACCTCCGCCGTGGCCGCCGCGTCCTGGTAGTAGCCCCGCATGACGTTGAAGCCGCGGACCAGCACCTCGCCCGGGGTACCGGGAGGCGCCTCCACCCGCACCTCCGTGCCCGGAATCGCCCGCCCCGACGTCGACGCGATGACCGCCGGATCGTCCCCGCGCCGGCACATCGTCACGATGCCGCTGGCCTCCGAGAGGCCGTACGCCGTGAGGACGGTCCCTACTCCCAGCTCGCCCCGCAACCGTTCCACCAGCCGCAACGGCACCACCGCCGCGCCGGTCACCACCAGCCGCAGCGCCGAGAGGTCGTGCGCGTCGCGGGCGGGGTGGTCGAGGAGGGACTGGTGGAGGGTGGGCGGCCCCGGCAACACCGACACCCGTTCCGCCGCGATGTTCGCGAGCACCGTGTCGACGTTGAACACCGGCTGCGGGATCATCGTCGCGCCCCGCATCAGACAGGCGATCACACCCGCCTTGTAGCCGAAGGTGTGGAAGAAGGGGTTCACGACGAGGTAGCGGTCGCCCTGTCTCAGCCCCGCCAGGTCGCTCCAGATCTCGTATCCCCGCAGCGTCTGCGCGTGCGTGATCACCGCGCCCTTCGGCCTGCCCGTCGTGCCGGACGTGAAGATGATGTCCGAGACCGTCGAACCGTCCAACTCCCGTTCCCGCTCCCGTACTTCCGCCGCGCCCACCCCCTCCCCGCCCGCGAGGAAGTCCTTCCAGGTACGGAAGTCGGCGGGCGCGTCATCGGCCAGCACCACCACCTGCTCCAGCGCCGGAAGTCCGGGCAGCGGACCGTCCCCGGCCCCCTCCCCCGCCGCCCGCCGCAGCGACGCCACGTACGACGTCCCCAGGAACGTCCCGGTCACGAACAACAACCGCGCCCCGCTGCTGCGCAGCACATACGCGGCCTCGCTCCCCTTGAACCGCGTGTTCAGCGGCACCAGCACCGCGCCCGCCGACACCGCGCCCAGCGCCGAGACGATCCAGTCCGTCGAGTTCGGCGCCCAGATGCCCACCCGGTCGCCGACCTCGACCCCGGCGGCCATGCAGGCGGCCGCCGCCCGCTCCACCCGGGCGCCCAGTTCGGCGTAGGAGATCCGGGTCCGGCCCTCCACCACCGCCTCGGCATCCGCGTACCGTTCCGCGGCCGAGCGCACCAGGCCCGGGACCGTGCCCCACTCCACGTCTCCGCGCATGAACGGCCTCCCCACACCCACTAGCTGACTACCCGTCAGATTAGCTGTAGCCTGACGCCCTGTCAGCAGCCCCGGTGTCACGCGGAGGTGCACAGAACATGGCCGCACAGAGCATGGCGGGACAGCGCACGGCCGGACATCGCATGGCCGGACTGAAGGACGCGACCGCGATCGTCGGCATCGGGCAGACCTCCTTCGCCAAGCAACTCCCCGAGGACGAGCGGACCTTGGCGTGTCGTGCCGTGCTCGCCGCCCTCGACGACGCGGGCATCGCCCCGAGCGCGGTCGACGCCCTCGCCTCCTACACGATGGAGGAGACGGACGAGGTCGAGCTGGCCAAGGCGGTCGGCTTCGGGGACCTGACCTTCTTCAGCAAGGTGGGGTATGGGGGCGGGGGTTCATGTGCAACCGTCGCGCATCTCGCCACCGCCATCGCCGCCGGGCAGGCGACGGTCGGCGTGGCCTGGCGGTCCCGGAAGCGCGGCAGCGGGGCGAGACCGTGGACCAACACGACCCGCCAACTCCCCACCCCCGCCCAGTGGACCCGCCCCTTCGGCCTCCTCCGCCCGGCGGACGAGATAGCGATGCTCACCCGCCGCTACATGTACGAGTACGGCGCCACCCGCGACCACCTCTTCAACGTCGCCCTCGCCTGCCGGAACAGGGCCAACCAGAACCCGGCCGCGATCATGTACGACCGGCCCCTCACCCGCGAGATGTACATGACCTCCCGCTGGATCAGCGAACCCCTCTGCCTCTTCGACAACTGCCTTGAGACCGATGGGGCGTTGGCCTGCGTGATCGTCTCCCGCGAACGCGCCCGCGACTGCCGGAGCACCCCCGTGTACATCCACTCCGCCGCCCAGGGCCTCCCCGCCCAGCACCACGGCATGGTCAACTACTGGAACGACGATCCCCTCACCGGCCCCGCCTGGACCGCCGCCCGACACCTGTGGAAACACGCCGACTTCACCCCGCAGGACGTCGATGTCGCCCAGATCTACGACGCGTTCACCGCCCTCGTCCCGCTCTCCCTGGAGGGCTACGGCTTCTGCGGACGCGGCGAAGGCGGCGCCTTCACGGAGGGGGGCGCTCTGGAGATCGGCGGCCAACTCCCCCTGAACACCAGCGGCGGCGGGCTCTCCGAGGCGTACGTCCACGGCTTCAACCTGATCAACGAGGGCGTACGGCAGTTGCGCGGCACCAGCACCGCCCAGGTCCCGGACGCCGCCACCTGCCTGGTGACGGCGGGCGAGGGCGTCCCCACCTCCGCCCTGCTGCTCACGACGTGAAATGAGGAGTCGACCGCCATGCTCACTCCGCTCACCGACACCGACGGCGCCCCCTTCTGGCAGTACGCCCGCGACGGCGAACTCCGCGTCCAGACCTGCGCCGACTGCGACGAACCCCGCTTCCCACCCCGCCCCTGCTGCCCCCACTGCCAGTCCTTCGCGAGTGAGTGGCGGCCGGTGAGCGGGCGCGGGCGGGTCTGGTCGTACGTCTTTCCCCACCCCCCGCTACTTCCCGACTACGCCGCCGTCGCGCCCTACAACGTGATCGTCGTCGAGCTGGTCGACGCCCCGCGCATCCGGCTGGTCGGCAACCTCGTCAGCGAGGCCGGGGCCGCGCTCAACTCCGTTGCCCCCGGCCGGATTCGGATCGGGGCGCGGGTGCAGGTCGTGTTCGACGAGGGCGGGCTTCCGCAGTGGGTTCTGGAGCGGTCATGACTCCCACCACTCCCACCACCCTCACCGTCTCCGTCGACAAGGACACCGGCGTCGCGGTCGTCACCCTCGACCGGCCGCGCAAGCTCAACGCCATCGACCTCGCCACGGCCGCCGAACTCAGCACGACGTGGCGGGAGTTGCGGTTCGACGACTCCGTACGGGCCGTCGTCCTCACCGGGGCCGGGGAGCGCGCCTTCTGCACCGGGCTCGACCGGGACTCGGTGGTCCCGCAGCCCAACTCGCCCTACATGCAGGACGATCCACTGCTGCACATCGGCCCGAAGGCCAACGACCTCTGGAAGCCGGTGATCTCCGCCGTGCGCGGGATGGCCTGCGGCGGGGCGTTCTATCTGCTGGGCGAGAGCGAGTTCGTGGTCGCCGACCCGACCGCCGTGTTCTTCGACCCGCACACCACGTACGGGATGGTCAGCGCGTACGAGTCGGTGCTGATGGCGCACCGGATGCCGTACGGCGAGGTCGCGCGGATGATGCTCATGGGGACGGCGGAGCGGATCTCCGCGCGGCGGGCGTACGAGCTCGGGCTGGTCTCCGAACTCACCGAGCCCGGGCGGGCGTTGGAGGCGGCCGTGGCCTGCGCGACCGTCATCGCCGGGTATCCGACCGAGGGTGTCCAGGGGACCGTGCGGGCGTTGTGGGCGGCGAAGGAGGCGGCACGGGCGCAGGCCTATGCGCAGGCGCCGCCGCTGATCGCGCTCGGGAATCTGCCCGACGAACGGCAGGCTGAGCTGTTCGCCGGGCGGCAGCGGGAGTACCGGCTGCGTTAGGGGGTGGCGTCGGCCTCGGGGTCAACTTGGCAGTGGTCGACCGAGGTTGAGCTGCCGCGCACGGGGACGCGGACGGTCGCCTTGCCCTTGGCCGGGACCTTGACGTCCGCGAAGTTGAAGTCGACCTCGCTGTTCTGGGCGTCCAGGAAGGTGACGTCGACGGAGAAGGTGGCCTTGCGGCTGTTGGGGTTGCTGACTTCTACGGTCGCGTACGGCTTGGTCGCGGTCGCGCAGCTCACCAGCTTCGCCGTACCGTCCAGCAGGCTGGTGCCGCTGCCGGAGGTGGCCGTAGAGGTGGGTGTGGAGCGGTAGTTGGGCCGGTGGGTGTACGAACTGCCCCCGGACGTACTGCCCGAATAGTCGTCCGCCGAGCTACCCGTCGAACCGCCTGACGATCCACCTGACGTCGATGATGTCGACGTGTCGTGGTCCTGGCCGGCGCTGCTGCACCCGCCCCCTCCCCCGCCGCTCCCGTGACCGTGACGGCTGCCGCTGTGGTGCCGTCCGGTGGAGAAGCCGGTGAGGGTGAGAACCGTCAGTGCCAGTACCGCCGTGAGTTTGAGCCTGCGCCCCCGCGTATGCATCCGATCATGGTACCAACCGGGACCAACCGGCTTCGCTCACGCGGTCCTTGCGGTGCCCGTGCCCTTCTCCGCGTCGAGGGCGTACACGCAGCGGTCCTTGCTGCACGCGTACACGACGCCGTCCCTGACCACCGGTGCCCCGGTGATCTCGCCGCCGGTCGCGAGCTTCCAGCGGAGGCGGCCGTCGTCGGCCTTGAGGGTGTAGAGGAGGTGGTCGGTGGAGCCGAAGTGGATACGGCCCTCGGCGACCGCGGGGGTGCCCACGATGTCGCCGCCGGCCTGGAAGCGCCACTTGGGTGTACCGGTGACCGCGTCGAGCGTGTAGAGCCCCTTGCCGCTGCCGACGTGGACGTGGCCGGCGGCGACGAGGACCGGTTCGATCGACGCCCGGGACTCGGTCGCGATGCGCCAGCGGTCGCGGCCGTCGGCGGCGTCGAGGGCGTAGACCGTACCGAGGTAGTCGGCGAGGTAGATCCCCCCGCCCGTGACCGCGGGGCCGGGGGCGAAGGTGGGCGGGCAGAGGAAGACGGCCGGGGCCTCGAAGTGCCAGCGGACCCGGCCGCTCGCCACCTCGACGGAGAGGACGCGGGTGCCCGCGGCGACGTAGACCTGACCGTCGGGGGCGGGGGTGATCCGTACGGGGACGCCACCGCAGGAGGCCGCGTCGCCGATCGGGTAGGCCCAGCGCTCGTCGCCCGTCCGGGCGTCCAGGGCGCGGAGGCGGGCGTCCTGCCAGACGTAGACGGTGCCATCGTGCAGCGCGGGGCCCGCCTCCGGGGACTCGAAGTCGGTCTGCGCGCCGGACAGCTGCCAGAGCTTCTGCCCGCTGGACGCCTCCCAGGCCTGTACTCCGCCGCCGCGTGTGCCGGTGACGACGGTGCCGCGCTCGGCCTTGAGGGAGTACACCCAGGCCTCGGTGGACAGCCGCCACAGGTCGCCGCCCTCGCGGGCGTCCAGGGCGAAGAGGGTGGGCCCGTCCGAGGCGTGGATACGGCCGTCCGCGACCGCCATCGACCAGGCGACGTCCCGGGTCTTGAAGGAGCGGCGGCCGGTCTGTACGTCCAGGGCGTGCACCTCGAAGGAGGTGACGTAGACGAGGTCACCGGCGACGGTCGGGGTACCCCAGACGTCGTTCGACATACGGAACCGCCAGGGGCGCCAGCCGGAGGCCGTTTCCGGGGGCAGCGCGGGGGGCGGGGGTACGGCGGCGGGGTCGGCGCCGTTGACGCCGGGGCGGGGCCGGGACCAGGAGGCGACCAGGCCGGCCTCCGGAGGGGGTGCCTTCACGGCGGCGGCGCGGGCGTCGGCGACACGGGGACCGGGGCCGATGGGGACCGGGGCGCCGGCCAGGCGTACGGGCCCGGTGTCGGGGGCGCCGACCGGGACGGGCACGACGGGGTCGTGGGAGGGCGGGGGCGGTACGGCAGCGCGCCCGCCACCACCGCTGCGCCCGGCGGTGGGCGTCGGTTTCACGGGCGGGCGACCGCCGCGCCGGGTCTCGATCAGGGTCACCGCGCGCTCGGGCAGCCAGGCCGAGGCCGTACCGCTGTCGTCGGAGCCGGAGCCGAAGAGGTGCGGGGCGAGTTGGGCCTGGAGGTCGGCCGGGTTGGGCCGGCCGGTGGCCTCCATCTGCATGCACGACTCGATGAGCGGGCGCAGTTCGTCCGGGAGGCCCTGGAGGTCGGGGCCTTCGCGTAGCAGCATGAAGACGGTCTCGACCGGGTTCGCGCCATGGAACGGAGGATGTCCGGTGGCGGCGAAGACGAGCATCGAGCCGAGCGAGAACACGTCACTCGCGCCGGTGACGCTGCGGGAGTCCTTCGCCTGCTCGGGAGACATGTAGGCCGGGGTACCCACGGCCACGTTCGTCATCGTCAAACGTGTGTTGGACACCCCGGAGGCGATACCGAAGTCGATGACCCGGGGCCCGTCCTCGACCACGAGGACGTTGGACGGTTTGAGGTCACGGTGAACGAGACCCGCGCCGTGAATGGACTGCAACGCCTCCGCGACCCCCGCCGCGAGCCAGCGCACCGCCTGGGCCGGCATCGGCCCACACTCGTTCACTATCTCTTCGAGGGAGGGCGCGGGCACGTACGCGGTGGCCAGCCACGGCACGGCGGCCCGCGGATCGGCGTCGACCACGGCCGCCGTGTAGAAACCGGAGACCGCCCGCGCCGCCTCGACCTCGCGCGTGAAGCGGACCCGGAACAGCTGGTCCTCGGCGAGTTCCGTCCGCACGGTCTTGATCGCCACCCGCCGGCCGGACGCCGAGCGCGCGAGATAGACCAGCCCCATGCCGCCCGCGCCCAGCCGTCCCAGCACCTCGAACGGCCCGATCCGCCGCGGATCGTGCTGCGTCAGCTGATCCACCACTTGCCTGCCACCTCCCCGTACGGGCCGCGCCACCCACATATGTACGCGACCCCGTGCAGCGTCTCACCACCGCACCGCCATGGCGGCACGCACCCTGATTCTTCCTGGCCGGGCCACAGGTTGCGAACCCGGCGACTAATCGGGGTGTCTCGCCATATCTCCGGACAAACATCCAGGTGTCAGCGTTGCGGTCATCGTTGCAGCAGTGCGAACGACGCCCCTTGATTGTCCGTGACGACCGCCACTTTCCCGTACGACGTCTCGAAGAGCGGAACCTGGACCCGCCCGCCGAGCCGGTGCACGGCCCCCAGTACGGCCTCGATGTCCTCGACCCGGAAGTGAACGAGGAAATGCGGCGGCATCTCGACCGGGAAGACGTCGGAGACAGGAGCGCGCCCGAAATCAGGGGCGGCATCCGGTCCGAACAAGGCGTCTGTGAAAAGTCCGCCGTAGAAAGTGTTCGCGGCCTCCGTGTCGCGGGTGTACAGCTCGGCCCAGCCGAAGGTGCCCGCCTTGTGCCGGGTGCCGAAACCGGAATGCCGGGCGGCCTGCCACAGCCCGAAAACGGCACCCTCCGGGTCGGCGGCGAGGACGGCGGTCCCCAGCTCCCCCACGGAAACCGGCGCCATCACGACCTGCCCACCGGCCTCCCGGATCCGCCCGCTCAGCCGCACCACGTCCGGTGTCGCGAAGTACACCGTCCACACGGTCGGCATCCGCCCGTCCGCCTTGTGGGCGAGCGCCGCGACGGCCTCGCCGTCCTTGCGGGCCCATACGGAGCCGCCGTACGCCTCCTCGAAGGTCCACCCGAAGAGCTCACCGTAGAACCGCCTGCCCGCGGCCAGGTCCGGCAGCTGCGCGTCCAGCCAGCAGGGGACGCCCTCTCCGTAGGTCTTTTCCTTCGCGGATGCCCTGTTTTCGGCCATACCGTCAAAGTAACGGCGCCGCACGCACCCCGCAGACCAGGCACACCACCCTCTAGACCCCCGTGCACCCCATTTGCAGTCGGCCGAATCGCGCTCCGATCACCCCTCGGTAAGCTGACGGCATGACAGGACAAGTGCGTACCGTCGACGGCCGCGTGGCCGGCCGGCGTGGGCAGGCGACCCGGCAGAAGCTGCTCGACTGCCTAAGCGAGATGCTCAGCTCCTCCCCTTACCGGGACGTCAAAGTCATCGATGTCGCCCGGAAGGCGGGGACTTCACCCGCGACCTTCTACCAGTACTTCCCGGACGTCGAAGGCGCCGTCCTGGAGATCGCCGAGCAAATGGCCACGGAGGGCGGTCAGTTGACCGAACTGCTGGCCGGCCGGTCATGGGTCGGCAAGGCGGGTTGGCAGACCTCCCAGGAACTCGTGGACGGTTTCCTGGAGTTCTGGCGCAGGAACGACGCGATCCTCAGGGTCGTCGACCTCGGAGCCGCCGAGGGAGACAAACGGTTCTACAAGATCCGGATGAAGATCCTGAACTCCGTGAACAACTCCCTCTCGGACGCGGTGGCCGAGTTGCAGGCCAAGGGCAGGGTCGACAAGGACGTGAACCCGGCGGCGATCGCCGGTTCACTGGTCGCGATGCTCGCGGCCGTCGCCTCGCACCAGAAGGGTTTCCAGACGTGGGGCGTCAAGCAGGCTGAACTCAAGCCGAACCTGGCGCTGTTGGTCCACCTGGGCGTGACCGGCAAGAAGCCGACGAAGTAGGAGCAGTTCCTGCTTCCAGGTGCCAAGTCCTGTCTCGTGGGCGGTGGTTCACTCCGGTGGACCACCGCCTGCCCTGCATCCACGACGAGTTCACCGCCGCACGACCCGGAACAGCCGGATCTCCCGCTCCACCCGTTTCTGGTACGTGGCGTACGGCGGCCAGAACGCCAGCGCGGTCTTCCACACCTCCGCCCGCTCCTCCCCCTCCAACAGCCGTGCCGTGACGGGGATTTCCTGCCCTTTCCAGCTGATCTCGACATCGGGACGGGCAATGAGGTTGTACGTCCAGGCGGGATGACCGGCCCGTCCGAAGTTGGACCCGACGAGCACCCAGCCGCCCTCCTCCGGCATACAGGCGAGGGGGCTGCGCCGCGCCTGCCCACTCCGCGCCCCGATGGAGGTCAGGATCACCCCCGGCAGCATCTGGGCGCTGAGCAGCACCTTCCCGCGCGTGAGCCGGTGCACGGTCCGGTCCATGGCCGGGATGACATGCGGGGCGATCCGCGCGAACGCCCGGGTCGACGACACCTTCTGGACCGCACGCACACCGATCACACCGTCACCTCGCGGCTCTCGAAAAGGTGCGCGCCCTCGGCGGCGTACGCCCGCAGCCGGTGCACCGGCCCGAACAGCAGCTCGTCACCGGCGGCACGCTTGAAATAGAGATGGGCGTCGTGCTCCCAGGTGAACCCGATCCCACCGTGCAGCTGAATGCCCTCGGCGGCAGCGGTCCTCAGGGCTTCCAACGCCTGAGCGAGCGCGAGCCCACCGGCCCGCTCCTCCCGGCCGATCGCCCAAGCGGCGTAGTAGGCAGCCGACTTGGCCGCCTGCACCTGCACATACACATCGGCCAACCGGTGCTTCACCGCCTGGAACGACCCGATGGCCCGCCCGAACTGCTCACGCTGCTTGACGTATTGGACGGTCCGCTCCAGCGCCCGGTCGGCGGCCCCGACGGCCTCGGCGGCGAGCACGGCGGCGACGGTGTCGCCGGAGGCGGAGAGCTCCCGCAGAACGCGAGGACTGTCGTCGACACCGAGCAACTCACCCTCGACATCCCGTAGTTCGAGCCGGGCCTGCGGCCGGGTCGCGTCGAGGGAGGTCTGCCGTACGCGCACAAGCCCGTCCGCATCCCCCGCCACCAGGAACAGCAGTGTCCGCGACCTCGCGAAGCCTCCGGCATGGGCGGCGACGACCAGCAACTCGGCACTGTGCCCGTCGAGAACCTGCGCGACCTGCCCGTACAACCGCCACCCGGAGCTCCCGACCTGCCTGGCCTGCACCCCGCCCGCGCGCCCGCCCCCCGCCCATTCCCCGCCGTTGGGGCCGGTGAGGGTGAGGGCGGTGGTGAGGGCGGTGCCGGGTACGGCGAGGGCGGCGGTCAGGGAGCCGGCGGCGATGCGGGGCAGCAGGCGGGCGCGCTGGGTCTCGGTGCCGAGGGCGAGGACGAGGGGCGCGACGAGCACGGCGGTGGCGAGAAGCGGCGACGGCGCCAGGAAACGTCCCGTCTCCTCTGCCGCGAGGGCGAGTTCGGTCGCCGTACAGCCGACCCCGCCGTAGGCCTCGGGGAGGGCGAGTCCGGGCAGGCCCAGTTGCCGGGCGAGGGCGGTCCACAGGGCGGGGTCGTGTCCGGCGGGGGTATCGACGGCGGTGCGCAACTCCTCTGATCCGCACCGCTTTTGGAGCAGTTCGCGGAGGGTACGGCGGATCTCGTCCTGCTCGGCGGTGAAGCTGGCGTCCATGGCACTTCCCTCCAGATCTGACGGTCCGTCATATTAGGAGTCCGGGCACGATATGCACAGAGGGAGGAGCGCCTCATGACACCGGGGAGCCGCAAGGTCGCCGTGGTGGGTGTCGCCCTGTCCGACTGCGGGCGCGTGGACGACACGACCCCCTACGCCCTGCACGCCCAGGCGGCCCGCCGCGCACTGGCGGACGCGGGCCTGGACAGGGAGCTGGTGGACGGCTTCGCGTCGGCGGGCCTGGGCACCCTGGCCCCGGTCGAGGTGGCCGAATACCTGGGCCTGCGCCCGACGTGGGTGGATTCCACCTCGGTAGGGGGCTCAACCTGGGAGGTGATGGCGGCCCACGCGACGGACGCGATCGCCGCAGGCCACGCGAACGCGGTCCTGCTGGTCTACGGCTCGACGGCCCGAGCCGACATCAAGGCGGGCCGCCGCACCGGCAACCTCTCCTTCGGCGCGCGGGGCCCGCTCCAGTTCGAGGTCCCCTACGGCCACACACTGATCGCGAAGTACGCGATGGCCGCGCGCCGCCACATGCTCGAATACGGCACGACGATCGAGCAGTTGGCGGAGGTGGCGGTACAGGCCCGCGCGAACGCCGCGCTGAACCCCGAGGCGATGTTCCGCGACCCGATCACCGTCGACGACGTGCTCTCCGGCCCGATGATCGCCGACCCGTTCACCAAACTGCACTGCTGCATACGGTCCGACGGCGGGGCGGCGATCCTGCTGGCGGCCGAGGAGTACGTACGGGACTGCCGTACGGCACCGGTGTGGGTGCTCGGCACCGGGGAGCACGTCTCGCACGCGGCGATGTCCGAGTGGCCCGACTTCACGGTGTCACCGGCAGCGGTGAGCGGCCGACTGGCCTTCGAACGGGCGGGAGTTGGGCCGTCGGAGATCGACTTCGCGGAGATCTACGACGCGTTCACCTACATGACGCTGGTGACGCTGGAGGATCTGGGTTTCTGCGCGAAGGGTGAGGGGGGTGCCTTCGTGGAGAAGGGCCGGTTGCGGGTGACCGGCGGCGAACTGCCCGTGAACACGGACGGGGGCGGGCTGTCGGCCCAACATCCCGGGATGCGGGGGCTGTTCCTGCTGGTGGAGGCGGTGCGGCAGTTGCGGGGGGAGGCCGGGGCTCGTCAAGTCACCGGCGCGGACGGCGACTTGCCGCGACTCGGAGTCGCCTCCGGGACGGGCGGCTGGTTCTGCTCTTCGGGGACGGTGGTGCTGGGGCGGGACTGAGCCATCAGGGACTTCCAGGACCGGTTCCGCTTGAAGGGCAGTTCGAAGATCCGGGAGAACAGCCATGCCGTCAGCACCGAGACGGGCAGTCCCAGGAGAAGCGTGAAGCAGAACGTCGGCATCCCGGGCGCGACGAAATGCGGGGCAACTCGGCGGATGACGACCAGGACGATCGGCAGGTGGATCAGGTAGAGGCTGTAGGAGGCATCGCCGAGGATCTGAAGAGGCCGGGCGGTCAACAACCGTACGAGAAAGGCAGGTTGGCCGGTGGCGACCGCGGCGATCAGCATCGTCATGGCGGGAGCGATGGCGAGATCGACCCAGAAGTAGTGGTTCACGGTCCACACGGACCCTTGAACGACGCCGACCACCACGACCGGCAGGGCGGCCAGGACGGCGAACCACCCCCACGGCAGACGCCGAACCCGCTCCGACGCAACTACAACCCCCGCACCCACCACTCCCGCGACGAACACGGGGGCGAGATGCGGGGCGAGCCAGTTGTCACCCTCGACCGGGTTCGCGCCGGTGGCCAGCAGCCCGCGGACGATCACCGGGAGCGTCACGCACGCGACCGCGGCCGCCGCGCTGAACCGCCGCCGGACAAGAAGGACGAGGGGGAAGAGGAGATACAGCTCGGCCTCCACCCCGATCGACCAGAACGCGCCGTTCGGGGTCGGGGCGAAGAACACGTCCTGAAGGACAAGGCCGTAGACGAGAATCGACGAGCCGTCGGGCGGCCCGTAGTGCGAGGCCGGCACCACGTACAGGGAGACGACGAGGCTCATGGCCAGCGCCGCCCAGTACGGCGGCAGGATGCGCCAGGCGCGTCGGCGCAGGAACTGGGCGACACCGCCGGACCGCCAGCCGTGCCGCGCCGGGGAGATGGCGAGGGAGAAGCCGGACAGAACCAGGAAGAAGACGACGGCGAGGCGGCCGAACATCAGCACGTCCAGCACTCGGGGCGCCGAACTGTTGGGGTACCCCGGGAAGGTGTACAGCCAGCAGTGGAACAGCACCACGTACAGCGCCGCCAGCCCGCGGAGGCCGTCCAGCCCCAGCACCTGCCGACGCACAGGTGCGTCGCTCGCCCTCACTTCCACAGAGACTGAAATCGCTCGACCCTTCCTCCGACGCCGCCGCCCTCGGTGAGTGGTACGCGGGGCCCGGCCGAGCGGTTCAACGGTCGGGGTGGACCGTGATGACGGCTTTGTCGTTGCCCGGGTCCGGGTCGCGGTCGCCGACGTACCAGTCCTGGGCCGGTTTCTTGTCCTGTTTCCTGTCCTGGAGGGTCAGGGCGCCTTCGCCCGGTTCGCCGAGGCGCATCGTGAACGTGAAGGTCTGGGTCTTGCCGGGTTCCAGGGCCTTGATGTCGCAGGTGTAGGCGTAGGCGCCGCGCTCGCAGTAGGGCTCGTAGGCGTCTTCGTCGTACTCCTGCATGGGCTGCTTCACCATCTCCATGCCGAGCGGCGGGCTGAACACCAGCTGCTCCGTGGCGCCGGCGTCGGCGGGGCCGTTGTTGCGGACGGTGAGTTTGAAGGTCCGCTCGGTGCCGGGGTCGCCGTACAGGTTCACGTCGGAGACGGAGTAGTCGGCGTGGGTGTCGAGCACGACGTTCGTCCAGCCGCCACCCTTGGCGTAGGTGCCCTTCTCGGCGGCGGTGGCTTCGGGACGAAGGGCCGGACCGTCACCGTGGTCCCCGCCGGCCATGGCACCCCCGTATTGCGGTCCCATGTCCAGCGCCCGGGCCTCGCTGTTGAAGGAGGCGTACATTCTCGTCTTGGGCGCGCGGAGCCGGAGCGCGGGCTGGACGGTCACGGTCTGCCCGGGCGCGATGCGAAGATCCGGGAACTGGCACACCGCGATGTGCCCCTTGTAGAAGCCCGGATAACGGCAGTTGGCGTACCGCTCCTCGAACTCCAGCTGTTCGAGGCCGACTTGGAGCACCAGTCCCCTGACCGGCACCTCGCCGGTGTTCCGGACGACGATCGGCCGGCTCAGCTCGGCCCCCGGACGAACTCCGCCGAGTAACTTCGTTGTCAACACCTCGACCACCGGCTCGCCTACGACGACCTTCGTCCGCGCGGTGACCGTCTTCCCACCCCGACCCGCGTACGTGTACCGAACCACACCGGCATCCCCCGGCCTGCTGCCCTCGGCCGCGACCAGGGAGACGCCTCCGTCCGACCGGCTGTCGTACTCGGAACGCACCGCACACGTCATATGTGTGGGACTGCCCGTGCAGTTCCCGCCCTTACGCAGTACGACCGCACTCTTCACGCCGGGCAGCACGTCCACGGTGAGGGTGTGATCAGCGGATCCTCCGACACCGGTGTGCGTCTTGCCGTCGTCGGCGGAGAAGTGGAACGGATCCTTGTCGTGCGGGCCGGACTTGTCGCCGACGGGGCGCAGGTAGAAAACCTCGGGCGCGGTGATCGAGGGCGCCTTGTCGGTTGCCCCGCTGCCACAGGATGTGAGCGCCGCGAGCAGGAGGGTGACGGCTGCTCCGGCGCCGACCGCACACTTCAACGGGCGGCGCACGTTCACAGTCTCCCCGCCTTCTCCTCAACGAACTTGGAGATCAACGTACCCCCTGCCCGCGACTCGACGAAGACGAGATTGAGGCCCTACTCAGTGCCCACAAGCCCCTCACCAGTGACCGTTGGGCCACTCGCTTCTTGGTCAGTGTCGGGCTTCCACGGCCCGAGTAAAGGGCGCTCCGCTGCGCTACGCGTCGCCTGCGGCGATGGCCCTGCGGGCCACCCTTGACTAGGGCCGCTCCAGCCCGTTTCAGAAGCGAGCGAGCGGCCCGGAAGGACGGGTGGCCAGGCAGGAACCCCCTTGCCTGAACTGTCCTGCCGACCGGTATGAAGGGGCGCGCCCGCGTCTCGCCAGCACGCCGGGTCGGCTTAGCGGCTACCCGCCGGTGGGGCGGGAAGCGTGGTGGTGGGGGGTGCATGGGGGTGTGCTGCGGTCCGGCCCGCACGCCGCTTCGACTTGAGCGGCCGACCCTGGGTGGGTAGGTGCTGGAAGCCGGGAGTAAATCTAACCACCGTCACCACCCTTTACCGGTTAGAAAAGGACAGAGGCTGCGGAGAGTGGAGGGGGAAGAGTCCAGCGGGGAAGGACGGGCGGGACGGGTACCAGTCCCCAACCACACTCCCCACCCACCACCCACCACTCGCCGTTGGCCGCTAAGCCGGCCCGGCGTGCTGGCGAGACGCGAACGCGCCCCTCCGCACCGGCTTGCTACGCAGTGCAGGTAGGGGCCTGCCCACCTTGGCCACCCGTTCCTCCGGGCCGCTCGCTCGCTTCTGAAACGGGCTGGAGCGGACCGAGTCAAGGGTGGAGCGAAGCGGAATCGCCGAAGGCGACGCGACCGCAGGGAGCGCCCTTTACTCGGGCCGTGGAAGCACGACACTGGCCAAGAAGCGAGTGGCCCAAAGTTCAGTACACAGCTCAGGGCCAGAGCAACCCCTTCGACCAGCCCCGCTCCCCCCGGACATAGCTCAGGCGCACGTGTCGTCGTAGCGCATCGCCCTGGAAGAACTCGACCTCGTCCGGGAACACCCGGTACAGGGTCCAGGACGGGGCAGGGGTTTTTGGTTCTCGTTGTGCCAGTTCCCAGGCCGTTTCCGATGTCTGCGTCAACTCGCCCAAGGATGAGAGGACTTCGCTCTGGTGGCCGGTCAGCGCTGCCGCCAACGCGCCCGTCGAGTGCGCGTGCAGGTCCGCCTGGGATTCGGTCGGTGTCGCCGGGATGACGGGGCCTCGTAGGCGGACCTGGCGGCCGAGCCGGGGCCAGTAGAAGGCGAGGGCGGCGTATGCGAAGCCCTTCAGCTGGTGGCCTTTGCGGCTCGTGGAGTGGGTCGCGAAGGACCAGCCCTCCGCGTCCGCGCCGTGCAGCATGACCATCCGTACGTCCGGGAGGCCGCCGCCTTCAGACTCCGGGTCGCCGTCCCTCGTCGCCAGCGACATCACGTGCGGTTCGAGCTCGCCCGCCGCCACCGCCTCCGCGAACCAGGTGGTGAAGAGGGCGAGGGGGGTGTCCGGTGCCGCGGTCGGGTCCAGCGGCGGCAGCTTGGTCACCTCCGGGGCCCATACCCGTAGTGACTTCAGCAGTTCGTGAAGGTCTGTTCCCGATCCCGATCCCGATTCCGTTCCTGATCCCGTTCCCATGGGTCGAGTATCACCTTCGCTCCGCGCCGGGCCGGAAGTCGTAGCCCGCGAAGTCCTCCACCGGGCGGTACCCGATGCGCTGGTACAGGGCGTTGCTCGTGGGGTTGGCCAGGTCGGTGAACAGGAGTACCTCGTCCGCGCCCGCCGCCAGGGCCATTCCGCTGACCTCCGCCGTCACCGCGCCCGCGTAGCCCCGGCCCCTGAGGTCCGCCGGGGTGTAGACGGGGGCGACTCGGACCTGGCCGGCGACCTTCGTCGTGAGCCCGGCCATGGACACCGGCGTACCGTCCGGGGTTTCCCAGAGCGTGATCCCGCCGTACGCGATCCGGGAGTCGGCCCACTCACCGGGGTCCTGCGAGGTGCCGCTCTCGCCGATCGCCGCGGTGAACTCGACGTACCAGCGCATGAGTTGTTCGCGGTCGTTTGCCGTCGCGACTCTCGGGCGGCCCGGTGGGGAGGGTTGCGGAGTCGTCAACTCGCCCAGGCGGTAAAGGCGTTGGCGTGCGTGGAGTTCGGAGAGCGCGCCCGTTCGGCTTGTCCATGCCTCCGCGAACGTCGATGCCGTGTCCAGTTCCCCCATGACTCCCGGCAACTCGTCGCCGCGCAAGGACAGTTGGGCGGCCAGCTCGACGGCCTCCTCCGCAGCGAGGGGCGTCAGCATCAGCCGGCCGGGAGGCGTGCGGAAGAAGGCGGCCCGTACGTCGCCGTCTCGTTCCAGCGCGCCGAACACCGGGTCCCCCACGCCGTACATGCGCAACCCTCGGCTGCGCAGCGCCGCCGTCACCGTGAGGTGAACCGTGTGCAGGGCGGGCCGAGAACGCAGGAACTCCCCTGCCCGGGCGAGGAATTGGTCCAGGTCCCCGGTGATGTGCCAGTCGCGGTCCGTCACACCTTCACCTCCGGTTCCGGGTCCGTGGCCAGCCGGCCGTGCAGGTGAACGTCACGGAACGCGTCCCGTTGCCCTGCCTCGAACATCGCCCCGCGCAGCGTCCCCTCGGCCGGGAACCCGCAGTGCTCGGCGATACGGCAGGACGCGTCGTGGCCGAGGGCGTGGCCCAGTTCGAGGCGGTGCAGGCCCAGGTCGGTCAGGGCCCAGCGGGCGGCGAGGGTGAGGGCGCGGGTGGCGACGTTGCGGCCCCGGGCCTCGGGGAGCGTCCAGTAGCCGACGCGGGCGACGCGGATGACGTGGTCGATGTCGTTGACGCCGATGTGCCCCAGCGTCGTACCGCCGGCCGCGTCCGTGACACAGAACGACGCGCTGACGCCGTCCTCCGCGTTCTCGGCACGGGACCGCAGCGAGTTACGGGCGCTCGCGAAGTCCGTGACCGGCCGCAGCGGGGTGTTCCAGCGCTGGAACTCGGGGTCCGACACCCCGCGCAGCCAGTCCGTCACATCGGTGTCGTCGTCGGCATCCCAGGGCCGCAGCCGCAGTCCGTGACCGTAGAGCTCGGGAAAGGGCTGCCGCAGAGACCGCTCGCGTATGTGGGCCATCGCGCCATTGAATCAAGCCCCTTGTGCGCCGGGTACGTCATTTTCCGGGCCGGGACAGTCAGACGGGGACGATGAGAACCGCGTCTTCCAGCCCTTTGAAGTCGCCCGCATTGCGCGTGTAGAGCGGCAGGCCTCTCGTCGAGGCGATCGCGGCGATCATGAGATCCATGCGCCGTGGTCGCGGATCCCTGCTGGCCGCGATGGTCAGTGCGACCAGCGTGCTGTACCGGGCGGCGGCGGGGCCGTCGAACGGCAGGGGGTCGAAGTCGGCGACCGCGGCTCCCAGCTTCTCCATGCGGGCCGCCCTCGCCATCGGGTCCTTGGCCATGGCCACGCCCTGCTGCAGTTCGGCCAACGTCACGGCGGTGAGCTCCGGCGCAACAGGGAGATCCTGCGGGGCGAGGAGGTCGAGGTCGATATAGGTGCAGGTGTCGAGGACACCGGCGGGATGTCGATCAGCCACGCCTGCGCTCCCAGGGGTCTTCGTCGGCCCGGTCCTCGCCCTCGAAGAACTCGTCCGCCTCCGCTCGCATCTGCGCGGCGTCCACACGCGGAAGCATCCGGTGCCGGGCGACGAGTTCCTCGACGCTCAGCCGCCGCCGGCGCGGCAACGGGCGCAGTTCGGCGACCTCTATGCCGTTGCGCGTGATGTGGTACGTCTCCCCGGCCTCCACCGCGTCCATGACCGCGGCGGAGTTGTTGCGGAACTCCCGCTGCGTGATCGTCTTCATGCAATCAGCGTAGCCCTGCGTGTCTCACAGGGCTACACCGTCCTGAACACCGGCACCCCGTCCCGGAACGTCACCTCCACCGGCATCCCGGCCCGCAGCCCCGCGGGCCCAAGCCCGGATTCCACGAGCTCCGTCATCATCCGCGGCCCCTCCGCGAGGTCGACCACCGCCGCCACGTACGGCACCCGTTCCCCGAAGGGCGGGAGGTCGTTTCGGTGGACGACGGACCAGGTGTAGAGGGTGGCGTGACCGGTCGCGGGTTCCCAGGTGACGTGGTCGCTCCAGCAGTGGGGGCAGAACTCGCGGGGGTAGTGGTGGGCCCGGCCGCAGTCCGCGCAGCGGCGGAGGAGCAGGCGGCCCTGGGCCGCGGCGTCCCAGTAGGTGCGGGTGAACGCGTCGGGCTCGGGGAGGTCGTAGCGCGGGGAGGTCCCCATCAGAACCATCCCAGTGCCGCGTCCAGCGACCACACCTGCCAGGACATCGCGAACAGGGCGACCAGGGAGATGAGCGCCATCATCGCGTTCTGCCCCTGCTCCGCCCAGTCGTGGATCATGAGCGTGAAGTAGAGGACGTTGAGGAGCAGGCCCCCGACGAGCGCGGCGGGGGTGAGGAAGCCCACGACCAGGCCGAGGCCGACCGCCAACTCGGCGTAGACGACGACGTACGCCATCGTGCGCGGGCGCGGCGCGACCATCACGTCGAAGCCCGAACGGACCGCGGTCCAGCGGTGTTTGGCGGCCACGTCGGCCGCCCACGCGATGCCGGTGCCGCGCTCGAACCAGGCCTTCTTGTCCTTGTGCCGCCAGCTCTCCAGCCACCACAGCCCGAGTCCTATACGGAGGACCGCGAGCCAGTCCGCTCCGCTGAGCCAGATCGCATCCATGAATCTGACGGTACGTCAGAAGCTGAAGAAAGCCGAGAGGGGGCCATGAAAATCCTGTGCGCGGACCGTGCCGCTGTGGGTCCGCCATGAATCCCCGCAGATTGTTGACGATTTTGTTCGGCGCCGATTACGTTCGCAAGCGCAAGGCCAAGGAGCGGTCGGGAAGACGCAGTCGGGAAGACGAGAGGCAGCACGGTGAAGCACAGGGCAGTGAAGCGCAGGACGGTAGTCATGGGCATCGGCGCGACCGCCGGTGTCGCGGCGGTCGGCGGCATCGCGCTCAGCGCGAACGCCAGCAGCTCGAAAACGTCGTCGTCATCGTCCTCATCTTCCTCGGACACCCTGGTCTTCGACCCGGACGCCTACACGAAGCTCACGAAGACCGTCACGGACACCGCGGGCACGAAGCACACGGTCGTCTACCACTTCTGGAAGGCGATCACGTACGTCGCCAACCCGGTGGACGCCACCTACCAGTCCCTGATCGTCAGCTCCCCGGTGTCGATCGACGGCAAGGCGGTCGACGCGAGCAACGCCCCGATCCTGCTCGCCAACTCCATCGGCGGCTACCTCCCCGCCTCCGTGGCGACCGCCACCGAGGTCGGCGGCGGCGGTTCGGCGATGGGCGGCGGCGCGGCCCCGTCCGGTGCCCCCAGCTCCTCCGCCTCAACCTCAGCGAACGCCTCAGCCTCCGCGAGCGCCTCCGCCCCCGGCGCCAACGGCAACACCAACGCCACCGGCGGCGCCACCTCCAGCAACCAGTTCCTCGCGCTGGCCGCCGGCTACGTCGTCATCGAGCCCGGCGCCCGCGGCCGTACCCTCAAGAACTCCAGCGGCGAGTACTACGGCACCGCCCCGACCGCGATCGTCGACCTCAAGGCCGCCGTCCGGTACGTGCGGTCCAACAAGGGCCGCATCCCCGGCAACGTCGAGCGCATCGTCTCCGCGGGGACCAGTGCGGGCGGCGCGCTGTCGTCCCTGCTGGGCGCGTCCGGCGACAGCCCGCTCTACGACAAGTACCTCAAGGAGCTGGGCGCGGCCGACGCCTCCGACGCCATCTTCGCGACCGGCGCCTGGTGCCCGATCACCGACCTGGAGCACGCCGACGGCGCCTACGAGTGGAACTGGGGCGCCAACGACCTCAGCACCGGCAAGCAGGTCGACCAGACGGTCTCCAAGGCGTTGCAGGCACAGTTCGCCGAGTACCAGGCCGGCCTGAAGCTGCGCGGCCTCGGCGGCTTCGGTCCGCTGAACGCCCGCAACCTCGACGCGTACATGGTCGAGCAGTACCTGGAGCCCTCGGCGACCACCTATCTCGCCGCCCTCTCCGACTCCGCCCGCGCGACCTACCTGAAGGCCAACACCTTCATCACCTGGTCCGGCGGCAAGGCCACCTTCACCTGGGCCGACTTCCTCACCCATGTCGGCGCCCGCAAGAAGGACGCCCCCGCCTTCGACGCCTTCGACCTGTCGGCCGGCGAGAACAACGAGTTCGGCACGGGCACGACCCTGGCCCGCCACTTCACGGCGTACGGCGCGAAGAACGACTCAACGGGCCTGAGCAGCAAGCGGGTTCCGAGCGACATCCCCGCGAAGCTCGACCTGATGAACCCGATGTACCACCTGGTCGAGAAGGTCAACCCGAACCGTTCCAAGCACTGGTGGATCCGCCTCGGTACCAAGGACTCGGACACCTCGCTGACGGTCGCCGCCAACCTCGCCGCCCGCCTCGACAACCTGGGCGACGACGTGAACCACGTCTACTACTGGGACGAGGGCCACGGCTCCAACACCGACCCGGGCGACTTCATCACGTGGATCGCCCAGGTGACGGGCCACAAGGCCAAGCGCGGCAAGTAGACACCAAGGACGCGGTACCGGTTTCCCGTCATACATTCCGGTCGCCGTCTCACGACGCCGAGCCCCTTCGCGCACGACGCGGGCTCGGCGTCGTGGCCATTCCCACGGCCCTCACACACCAGAGGCCCTACGCCACCGACCTCACCCACTCCTCCACACCCGTGATCGATCCGCAACCAATTCCGGGCTTGACCGAGACCCATCAACGTGGGACGTGATTACGCTCGCGCTCATGGCCGACTCCACAGCGTCCCCGAACCCCGCGGCGCAGAACCACGCAGACCGCCCCGTGTACGTCATCGGCGGCGGCCCCGGCGGTCTCGCCGCCGCGTACGCGCTGCGCGCGCAGGGCATCCGTGCCGTCGTACTGGAGAAGTCGGACCGGGTCGGGGCGTCCTGGCGCAGGCACTACGACCGCCTGCACCTGCACACCACCCGGCGGCTGTCGAGCCTGCCCGGACTGACCATGCCGCGCCGGTTCGGCCGCTGGGTCTCGCGGGACGACGTGGTGCGCTATCTGGAGAAGTACGCCGAGGTCCACGAGCTGGAGATCGTCACCGGCGTCGAGGTCTCCCGCGTCGAGCGCTCGGCCGACGGCACCGGCTGGCTGCTGCACGCCACCGGCGGGCGTGAGCTGACCGGCCGCGCGGTCGTCATCGCGACCGGCACGAACCACACCCCCCGCGTCCCCGACTGGCCCGGCCGCGACGCCTACACCGGCGACCTCCTGCACGCCGCCGACTACCGCGCCGCCCAGCCCTACGCCGGCCGGGACGTCCTGGTCGTCGGCATCGGCAACACGGGCGCGGAGATCGCCGTGGACCTGGTGGACGGCGGAGCGTCGCGCGTCCGCCTCTCCGTCCGCACGGCCCCGCACATCCTGCGCCGCTCGACCGCGGGCTGGGCGACCCAGTACACAGGCGTTCTCGTACGACGGCTGCCGGTCGGCCTGGTCGACCGGCTCGCGGGGCCGGTGTCCAAGGTCAGCGTGCCTGACCTGTCGGCGCAGGGGCTGCCGCGCCCCGAGACCGGGCTGTACAGCCGGGTCAAGGAGGGCTCGATCCCGGTGCAGGACGTCGGGCTGATCGACGCCGTGCGCAAGGGGCGGGTCGAGATCGTGCCGGCCGTGGAGAGCTTCGAGGACGGCAAGGTGGTCCTCGCCGGCGGCGACCGCATCGGGCCGGACGTCGTGATCGCAGCCACGGGTTACGTCCGCTCCCTGGAGCAACTCGTCGGCCACCTGGGCGTGTTGGACGCCCGCGGCAAGCCGGTCGTGAACGGGGCCCGCACCCCGAAGGACGCGCCCGGCCTGTACTTCACCGGGTTCACCAACCCCATCAGCGGGATGCTCCGGGAACTGGCCATCGACGCGGAGAAGATCGCGAAAGCGGTCGCCAAGGAGACCAGGAAGCTCTCGAAGAAGGCCTCGAAGGCGGCCTCGAAGGGAGTTCCGGCCGCGTCCTGACCCCGGGTCCGTCCGTGTCCGTCCGTTCTTTGCGTGCACGACAGTTCCTGACGGACTGTCAGTTCGTTAATCTGACACTGCGTCAGTTTATTGCGCTGGCATGACTGTCACGACTGTCACACAGGAGCGGGGCGGACCGATGCTTGGATCAACCCACGGCACCCTCACCACCGACTCCCGCCGGGCCCGGGTCATCGCCTGCGGTGAGCAACCCGGCCCCGCCGTCCACGGCAGGCCCGCCGACGTCGACGATCTCGACGTCAGCGGGCGGCCGTTGTACGCGGGCGTACCCGACCTGGACCGTTTCTTCCGCCCCGAGTCGGTCGCCGTGGTCGGCGCCTCCGACGCGGAGGGCCGCCCGAACACCGGCATCACCCGCCAACTCATGGCCTGGGCAGGACGGGTGGGGGCCCGTCTGCACCCGGTACACCCCACCCGTGCCACGGTCTTCGACGTCCCCTGCTTCCCCGCCATCACCGACCTCCCCGAACAGGTCGACCTGGCGGTGGTGTTGGTGTCCGACCCGCTCCCCGTGATCGAGCAACTCGCCGAGGCGAAGGTGAAGTTCGCGGTCGCCTTCGCGTCCGGCTTCGCGGAGACGGGCGAGGCGGGTGCGCTGGCACAGGCCCAACTGGCCGCAGCCGTAGGCCGATCCGGCCTCCGCCTGCTCGGCCCGAACACCAACCTCAACGCCTTCGAGAACTTCCGCGAGGACCTGGAAGGACCCGCGATAGCCCTCATCACCCAGTCCGGCCACCAGGGCCGCCCGGTCTTCGCCCTCCAGGAACTCGGCATCCGCCTCTCCCACTGGGCCCCCACCGGCAACGAGGCCGACCTGGAGACCGCCGACTTCATCTCCTACTTCGCCGAGCGCCCCGAAGTCGGCGCCATCGCCTGCTACATCGAGGGACTCAAGGACGGCCGCTCCTTCCTCCTCGCCGCCGACCGCGCCGCCCGCCGCAAGGTCCCGGTGGTCGCGGTGAAGGTCGGCCGCACCGAGACCGGCGCCCGTACGGCCGCCTCCCACACCGGCAAACTCACCGGCGCGGACACGGTGGTCGACGCGGCGATGCGCCAGTACGGCGTGATCCGCGTCGACGGCCTGGACGAACTCCAGGACACGGCGGCCCTGTTGGCGCGGGCGAAGCCTCCGGTGGCCGAGGGGGTGGTCGTGTACTCGATCTCCGGCGGCACGGGAGCCCACTTCGCCGACCTGGCGAGCGAGGCGGGACTGCACCTCCCACAGCTGTCGACCGGCAAACAATCCGAACTCCACGAGTGGATACCGCCATACCTGAGCGTGGCGAACCCGGTCGACAACGGCGGTCACCCGGTGGGCGATTGGCGCGGCCGGAAGATCATCGACGCGATCCTGGACGACCCGGAGGTAGGGGTACTGGTCTGCCCCATCACGGGCCCGTTCCCCCCGCTGAGCGACAAGCTGGTGGAGGATCTGGTGGCGGCGGCGGAGCGCACGGACAAGCTGGTGTGCGTGGTGTGGGGCTCACCGGTGGGCACCGAACCGGCGTACCGCGAGCGGCTGTTGGGCTCGTCCCGAGTGGCGACCTTCCGCACGGTGGGCAACTGCGTCACGGCCCTCCACGCCTACTTCTCCCACCACCGCTTCGTCCACGCCTACCGTTCCCCCTTCGACGAGGCCCCCCGCGCCGCCTCCCCCTCCTTCCGCAAGGCCGAGGCCCTGATGCGCCCGGGCCAGCAACTGAGCGAACACGCGGCGAAACAACTCCTGCGGGCCTACGGAATCCGGGTCCCCCGCGAGCAGTTGGTGACCAGCGCGGCAGCCGCCGTACGGGCGGCGGGGCTGGTGGGCTACCCGGTGGTGATGAAGGCGTCCGGCGCGCAGATCGCGCACAAGACGGAACTCGGCCTGGTGAAGGTGGGCCTGACCTCGGCGAGCCAAGTCCGGGACGCGTACCGCGAGTTGACGGACATCGCACGCTACGAGGACGTGACGCTCGACGGGGTGCTCGTGTGCCAGATGGTCGAGCGGGGCGTCGAGATGGTCGTCGGCGTCACCCAGGACGAGCTGTTCGGCCCGACGGTGACGGTGGGGCTGGGCGGGGTGCTGGTGGAGGTACTCCGGGACGTGGCGGTACGGGTGCCGCCGTTCGGCGAGGAGGCGGCGCGGGACATGCTCGGCGAGTTGCGCGGGCGTCCGTTGCTGGACGGGGTACGGGGACGGCCCCCGGCGGACCTCGACGCCTTGGTGGAGGTGATCCTGCGCGTGCAGCGCATGGCCCTCGAACTGGGCGATGTGCTCTCGGAGTTGGACATCAACCCGCTGATGGTGCTGCCGAGGGGGCAGGGCGCGGTGGCGTTGGACGCGTTGGCGGTGTGCCGGTGAGTGAGGTCGTGTACACAGTCTCCGGCCAGGTCGCGTACCTCACCCTCAACCGCCCCGAGGCCCTGAACGCGATCACCCCGGCCCAACGGGACCGCCTGATAACCCTGTTGGGAGAGGCATCGGCGGACCCCTCGGTACGGGCGGTGGTCCTCACCGGCACCGGGCGCGGTTTCTGCGCGGGCGCGGACCTGCGGGGCGGCGGAGCTTCAGCCGGTGACGAACGGGTGGCCGGTGACGTGGCCCGGGTGATCCGCCTGGGCGCACAACGCCTGATCGCCGCCGTCCTGGACTGCGAGAAACCGGTGATCGCGGCGGTGAACGGCACGGCGGCCGGCCTCGGCGCCCACCTGGCCCTGGCCTGCGATCTCGTACTGGCCGCGGAATCGGCGAGGTTCATCGAGGTGTTCGTACGGCGGGGGCTGGTCCCGGACGGCGGCGGCGCGTATCTGCTGCCGCGCCTGATCGGCCCGCAGCGTGCGAAGGAGCTGATGTTCTTCGGCGACGCGGTGAGCGCACCGGACGCGGAACGGCTCGGCCTGGTCAACAGGGTCGTACTGGATGGGGAGTTGGAGAAGACGGCCCGGGAATGGGCGGAACGCCTCGCCACCGGCCCTACCCGAGCCCTCGCCCTCACCAAGCAGCTCGTCAACGCGTCCCTGGACAGCGACCGTACGACCGCGTTCGCGGCGGAGGCGGCGGCCCAGGAGATCAACATGACGACGGAGGACGCGCGGGAGGGGGTGGCGAGCTTCGTGGAGCGGCGGACTCCGGAGTACCGGGGGCGGTGACCCTCCGGCTTTGCCTCGCGAAACGGTTCGCGTGTCCGGGGCGGTCACTTCTAACGTGCCTCAAGTGATGAGTGCCGACGAGGTGTTGTTCATCCTGGAGCTGCTGCGCCGCGCGGAAGCGGACGTCTGGATCGGCGGCGGCTGGGGCATCGACGCCCTGATCGGCGAACAGACCCGGGACCATCGCGACCTGGACCTGATGCACCGCCGGGACGAGGAGGACGCGGTGCTGGCGGCTCTCGGCGCGGAGGGCTTCGCCGAGAGCCTGGACTGGCGGCCGGTCCGCTTCGTCATGACGGCCCCGGACGGGCGCGAGATCGACCTCCATCCCCTGGTCTTCGCCGCCGACGGCTCGGCCACCCAAGCGTCACCCGACCCGGAGCGCCCTTTCGCCTACCCCACCTCGTGCTTCGTGACGGGCACGATCAAGGGAGCGCCGCTCCCGTGCCTGTCCGCCGAGCAGCAGGTCCATTTCCACCAGGGTTACGAGCCGTCGGAACGCGACCGGCACGACATGGCGCAGCTCCGCCGTGTCTTCAGGATCGGCACGCACTTCTGACGCACGCCCGCCGTCCCGGTCACATCGCTAATCTGTTCGCGTGACGCCGAACGAGGACCGCGAGTTCCCCGCCCCACTTGCCGCTGCCATGGCGGTTCGGCTCGCCTGGATTGGCGAGGACGGTGTCGATTTCGAGCCCTACGACGCTTTCCTCAGTGCCGATGAGACGAACGACTGGCTGCGGGCCTGCACCCGCAACGGTGAGCTGAACGGCGATGACTTCCGGGTGTTCGGCCAGGACGGCTCCGGTGGGAACGCCGCATTCTGGATCGTCCGCCCGGGCCGGGCACTGGCCGAGCAGCCAGTCGTCTTCCTCGGCTCCGAGGGAGAGACCGGCGTCGTCGCCCGCGACCTGGGCGCGTTCCTGTGGTTGTTGGCCGACGGCTTCGGCCCGCTGGAGGCATCCGTCGCGGACGATCCCGAGCCCGACTGGGTACCACGCCCCAACCGTGAACTGGCCGCCATCGCGGAACAGTTCGCGCCCGACCGTCGCGCGACCGCGGCTGCCGTGATCGAGCGGGCCGCGCGGGAGTTCCCCGACTTCGACGACATCATCATGAAGCTGGTTCGCTGAACTCCGCGCGGACCCTCGGCAGTTGTACGGGTCAGTCCAACAAGCCGTCGTAGTCCGGGAGTTTGTACGTCGTGTCGGCGTAGCCGCCCGAGAGGTCGGTGGTGTTGTTGCCGATGTTGGCGATGATGTCGTAGCCGTTCGCCTCGATCGCCTTGCGCTGGGAGGTCTTGAAGTCGGCGATGGACTCGGTCAGGAGCTGGGCGACGGTACGGGCGTAGAGGCCGTCGACCGTGTAACCGACGCTCGTCAGGTTGGACTTGGTGACCGCGTTGAAGAGGTTGCTGCGGGCGCTGACGAAGAAGACGCTGATGCCCTTGGCGTGCGCGTCCTGGGCGAGGGCGAGGACCGGCGGGGTGGCGGGGACGGTGATGCCGCCCTCGAAGTAGGTCTCCAGCGAGGTGTTGTCGATGTCGAGGACGATCGCCTGCTTGGCGCCGGAGGTGTTGGCGGCGGCACGGGAATCGATGTAGGTCTGCGCGGGGCCGGTGACGGCGGCGACGTCGGTCAGCCACTGGGACTCGGTCACGGTCGAGTCGGCTGCCTGCGCGGGCAGGGCGGCGGCGAGCGTCAGGGCGAGGCCGGCGACGGCGGCCACGGCTCCGCCGCGTGCGGTGAGACGGTTCATCGTGTGGGTGCTCCTCAGGTCACGGCTGCCAGCGGTGATGTACCGGTGGCGGTCGTTCCGTAACACTGCTGAGGGTTGGCGTGCGGGGGGTGACCCGTAGGGGTCCGTGGGGCGACGTAACACCCATGATCTGCCCAGCAGCCTGTGAATTGGCCCAGCACAGAGCCGATTCGGACCGGTCCGCGATACGGGATGCCGACAGGCCCGCACCCCTTCCTATCTGATGATCCGTCAGCTTCAATGGGTGATGTGATGGGACACGCAGGGGCGGCCGCGGCCGCCGTCCGGTACCTCAGGTCGGCCGGAAGCGCTCCGGCCGCGCAGCCTGTCGAGGCGCTGCCGCGGCCGGAGCTTCGGTGCGTCACGGACGACGAGCGGGCGCCGGTCGACCACGGTGAATTCCGGCGCGTACTGGGCACGTTCGCGACCGGCGTGACCGTGATCACCGCCCCCGCGGCCGAGGGCGAACCCGGCCCCGCCGGCTTCGCCTGCCAGTCCTTCTCCGCCCTCTCCCTCGACCCGCCCCTCGTCGTCTTCATGGTCGGCCGCACGTCGACGACCTGGCCGCGCATCGCCCGCGCCGGCGTCTTCTGCGTCAACGTACTCGCCGCCCACCAGGGCGAGTTGTGCCGCGGCTTCGCGGTGAGCGGCAAGGACAAGTTCGCGGACGTCCCCTACGACGCCTCCCCCGTCTCCGGCTCCCCCCGCCTCACCGACGCCACGGCCTGGGTCGACTGCACGATCCACGCGGTGCACACCGGGGGCGACCATCTGATCGTGGTGGGACGGGTGGACGGGCTGGGGACCGACGAGGGTGAGGGTGCGCCCCTGTTGTTCCACCGGGGCCGCTTCCTCTGACCGTCAGCAGGACATCCGGCCGTCAGTAGGGCATCCGGCCGTCAGTTGGAGATCCGGCCGTCAGTAGGACAGGACCTGTCCTATCCCGCCCCTATCGTCGCGCCCGAAACCCGGCAGCGACGAAGGGAACCCCGACCATGCCCCAGCAGACCGACTCCGCCCCGGAGGGCTACACCACCGTCGCCCCCTGGGTCGTCACCGACGACACCGGAGCCTTTCTCGACTTCGTCGCCGCGGCGTTCGGCGGGAAGGAACTCGGGCGGGTGATGACGGAGGGCGGGGCGATCGGGCACGGTGAGATCCGGATCGGGGACACGGTCGTGCTGGCCTTCGACCGCAGCCCGGACTGGCCCGTCATGCCGAGCCTGCTGCGCGTGTTCGTACCCGACGCGGACCAGGCGTTCGCCCGGGCCGTCGACGCCGGCAGCCGCATCGTCACGCAGTTGGCGAACGACGCCTTCGGACAGCGCGGCGGCCGGATCACGGACCCCTTCGGCAACATCTGGTGGGTGGTCGCCCACGTGGAGGACGTCCCCGAGGACGAGATGTGGGAGCGGCTACGGCAGCCCGAGTACGCCGAGGCCATGCGCGTCGCCCAGGAGACGTTCGACGCCGAACTCAGCGGCCGGGGTCACGGGCGCAGCAGCGCGCCCGTGCGGACGGCGGTTCCTCCGAGTGCTGCTGAGTAACCCGCGCTCCGATGCTGAGCCCGCGTACTCATGAAGGTCCGCCCCTCCTCCGACAGCCTTGCTCTCAGACCGATTCGAGCATTCGCGCATTCGTGCATTCGCGCATCTGACCGGGGGACCTCCACCATGAGCAAGCGCACGCGAGTCGCCGTTCTCACGTCCGTCCTGATATCCACCGCCGGGCTGCTGTCCGCCTGCTCGTTCTCCAGGGCGGACGCCCTGTGCGGTGGGGGCGAGTACCCGGTCCTGGCCGTGGGCAGCACCGCGGGCGGCGCCTGTGTGAAGAACGGCGACACCCCGCCGAGCGGCTATGCGCGGTACCCGAAGGGGAAGGTGCCGCAGCACGTCGACGACAAGTGGGACACGTACTGGCAGACCCACACCGTGGACGCGAAGGGGAACATCACCTCCGCCCCGTAGCCGTCAGCCGTCACGCCACCGCGACCGCGCCCATCCGCGCGACCGGCCGTCGCCGGATCACCAACGCCATCAGCGCCGCCACCGCGCACAACGCCCCGGACACGTACCAGACCATGTCGTACGACCCGAACGCGTCCCGGGCGACCCCGCCCAGGAAGGCGACGAGCGCCGCGCCGATCTGGTGGGAGGCGAGGACCCAGCCGAAGACGATCGCGCTGTCCTCGCCGTACTGCTCTCGGCACAGGGCGAGGGTCGGGGGGACCGTGGCGACCCAGTCGAGGCCGTAGAAGACGATGAAGAAGAGCATGGGCGGGTGGACGGTGGGGGCCAGCAGCATGGGGAGGAAGAGGAGGGAGATGCCGCGCAGGGCGTAGTAGACGGCGAGCAGGCGGCGGGGTTCGAAGCGGTCGGTGAACCAGCCGGAGGCGATCGTGCCGACCACGTCGAAGACGCCGATCACCGCGAGCAGCGAGGCCGCCGCCGTGATGGGCATGCCGTGGTCGTGGGCGGCGGGCACGAAGTGGGTCTGGATCAGGCCGTTCGTGGACGCGCCGCAGATCGCGAAGGTACCGGCCAGCAGCCAGAACGGGCCCGTGCGCACCGCCTTGGACAGAACCGAGATCGTACGGCGGGCCGCACCCGTCACCGGTTCCGGCTTCGGCACGAACTCGGTCGCCCCGTACGGCTTCACGCCCACGTCCGCCGGGTGGTCCCGCAGCAGCAGCCACACGAAGGGGACGACGGCCAGCGCCGCGAGGGACACCGTCACCGCCGCCGGGCGCCAGCTGTGCTCCTCGACTATCCAGGACAGCAGCGGCAGGAAGATGAGTTGCCCCGACGCCGAGGCCGCCGTGAGGATGCCGGTGACCAGGCCCTTGCGTGCGGTGAACCAGCGGTTGGTGACCGTCGCCGCGAAGGCGAGCGCCATCGAACCGCTGCCCAGCCCCACCAACAGGCCCCAGCACAGCAGCAGTTGCCACGGCGCAGTCATCCACACCGTCAGGCCGGACCCGAGCGCGATCACGGTCAGCGCGACCGCGACCACCCGCCGGATGCCGAAGCGGTCCATCAGCGCCGCCGCGAAGGGGGCCGTCAGCCCGTACAACGCGAGGTTGATGGACGCCGCCGCCCCGATCGTGCCGCGCGACCACCCGAACTCCTGGTGCAGCGGATCGATCAGCAGCCCGGGCAGCGAACGGAACGCCGCCGCACCGATGATCGTCACGAACGTGACGGCGGCGACGAACCAGGCACGATTGATCCGGGTACGGCTACGACGGCTACGGCCGCTGGGCGCGGTGCCGGAGCCGGGCCCCTCGGCGGTGCCGGGGCCCGGCTCGTCTGCGGTGCCGGTCGCGGCATCGGTTGTCTGCGTCACGTCAACGAGCTTCCGGCATCCCACCCCTCCCGAGCCACTGGCCCGAAGGACAGCATTCGCTAGAATCGGGCCATGAGCCGAGAGTCCGAGCCGGAGTACCGCCCGCACCGCGTCGTCGTCCTCGCCCTCGACGGCCTCCTCCCCTTCGAGCTGGGCATCCCGCACCGCATCTTCGGCCGCCCCAGGGACACCGAGGGACGTCTGCTGTACGAGGTCGTCACCTGCTCGGTCCGCCCGCCCGGCCCGGTCGACACCGACGCCGACTTCGCCATCCACGTCCCGAACGGCCCGGAGGCCCTCGCCACCGCCGACACCGTGATCGTCCCGGCGTCGTACGAACTCGGCCCGGTCTTCGAGGAGGGCGTCCTCACCCCCGAACTCGCCGCCGCCCTCGCCCACATCCGCCCCGGCACCCGCCTCGCCTCCATCTGCACCGGCGTCTACGTTCTCGCCGCCGCCGGCCTCCTCGACGGCCGCCCCGCCACCACGCACTGGGCCGACGCCGAGCGCTTCCAGGAACTGTTCCCGCAGATCGAGGTCGACGCGGACGTCCTGTTCATCGACGACGGCGACGTCCTCACCTCCGCCGGTGTCGCCGCCGGCATCGACCTGTGCCTGCACATGGTCCGCCGCGACCACGGCACCGCGGTCGCCAACGACGTCGCCCGCCGCACGGTCGTACCGCCCCACCGCGACGGCGGCCAGGCCCAGTACATCCACCGCCCGGTCCCGGACCCGCAGGTGGCGACCACGACCGCCGCCCGCACCTGGGCGCTGGCCCGCCTCCACGAACCCATCCAGCTCCGGGACATGGCCGAGCAGGAGGCGATGTCCGTCCGCACCTTCACCCGCCGCTTCCGCGAGGAGGTCGGCATCAGCCCCGGCCAGTGGCTCACCCAACAACGCGTCGAACGAGCCCGCCACCTCCTGGAATCCACCGACCTCTCCATGGACCAGGTCGCCACGGACGCGGGCTTCGGCACAGCCCAGTCAATGCGCCAGCACCTACAGACGGCCCTCGGAGTCACCCCGACCGCCTACCGCCGCACCTTCCGCACAGGAGCAACGGGAGCAACGGGAGCAACGGGAGCAACGGGAGCAACGGGAGCAACGAACACGCTAGGCGCGATGAGCGCCCTGAACTGACCAAGCGTCGCAGCTCACTTGACACCCTCAACACCCGCCCCAGCCCCAACACCCCCTGGCTCTACGACACTCACACCACTCCCCTCCGCATACGCACCCCGCCGCGCCCGTCGCACCTCTCCCCACCACCCCACACCGGTCATCGCCACGGTCAGACACACCCCCGCCAAGATCGCCGTGGACGGCGCAGCCACCTTCAACAACGCCCCGGCCAGCGACCCCGTAGCCGCATACCCCACCCCCGACGCCGCGTACATCACCGAATACCCCGCAGCCAACGCACCCGGCGGCAACACCTCCCGCAACGAGAGATTCCGGGTGAGCATCGCGCCCGACTGAAGCGTGCCGCCCACGACGAGCGCGACCGCGATCCCCGCCGCGGCCGGTATCACCGCGGCCAGCGCCACACACACCGAGGTGCCGGCCATCAGCACCACACTCCGGGTGCGCAACAACCCCGGCCAGCCGCGCAGCCCGTAGACGAACGCGCCCAGCCCACCCCCCACCGCCATCCCGGTCAGCAGCGGACCCGACCAGCCGACGCCGATACCGCGCTGTTCGAGGAGAGCCGGGAGGACAAGCTCCGACAGCCCGAGCAGGGCAAGGCTGGCCCCGCCCACGACATACACCGGCCATGCCCCGACCAGCACCCGGAGCAGCGGAGGACTCTCCCCGCCCTCCTCTTCCGCCCCACCCCACCGGGCCGGCAGCAGCCACAACCCCCCGACCGACCACGCCATCAACCCGGCCGCGAGCAGCAACGGCACCCTCGGCGCGACACCGAGCGCCAGCCCGGCCACCGCCGCCGGAGACACGGCCCACACGCCCGCCGTGAGTATCGACTCGACGGACAGGGCCTGCGCCACGGACCGCGCCGGCACCAACTCGCTTAGCAGCGTGCGCAGTCCGCCGGTGGCCGCGGCAGGCGCACCCCCGGCGACGAACGCGAACCCGGCGAGCACGACAGGATGCGCCCCCGGAAACACCCCGAGCCCCAGAAACCCCACCGTCCCGACCGCGAGCCCGACAGCCAGCTGAACCCGGGCCCGCTCCGGCCGCAACCGCATCCCGAAGACCGGCGCACCGCCGATCTCCCCCAGGACATAGGCCGCCGCGAGTATCGCGCCCAGCGAATAGCCCCCCGGTCGCTCGCGCACCAGGAAGACCAGGGCCAGCGGCGCCATGGCCACCGGCATCCGGGCGCCGATGGCGGTGCAGGCCCAGGCCAGGACCTGTCGGGAGACCACATCGCGGTAAGTCATGCCAAAACGCTACGGGCCGGGACCGACAACGCCCCATGAATTTCCCCGGCCTGTGGATAACTCCAGCCATGCCACCGTCAAGCGCACCCGCCGCCACCATCGAGCACGCCCGAAGCCACCGTCAGAACGTGAGTACCCCGCGCGCCACCCGCCCCGCCTCCGCGTCCCCCGCCGCCTTCTCGAAGTCCTCGACGGGATACGTCTCGGTCACCAACTCGTCGAGCAGCAACCGCCCTTCGCGATACAGCTGGGCGTACAGGGCGATGTCCCGCTGCGGCCGGGACGATCCGTACCGGCACCCGAGAATCGACTTGTCCAAATACATGGACGAGACGAGGAAGGACGCCTCGGCGGTAGCCGGCGGCACCCCGAGCAACACCGCCTGCCCATGCCGATCCAGCAGATCCACAGCCTGCCGGATCAACTCCACCCGTCCCACGCACTCAAAGGCGTGATCGGCCCCGTTCGGCAGAATCTCGCGCACACCCTCCGCCGACGTAAGGAAGTGAGTGGCCCCGAACTGCCGAGCCACCCCCTCCTTCCCCGGGTTCGCATCCACCGCGACGATCGTCAACGCCCCCGCGATCCGGGCCCCTTGAAGAACATTGAGCCCAATACCACCCGTCCCGATGACGACGACACTGTCCCCAAGACCGACCCGCGCCCGATTGAGAACGGCACCGACCCCGGTCAACACCCCGCACCCGATGAGCGCGGCGGACGGCATCGGGATGTCCTTCGGAATCCGTACGGCCTGCACGGCCTTGACCACGGTCCGCTCGGCGAAGGCGGAGTTGGAAGCGAACTGGTACACCGACTGCCCGCCTCGCGTGAACGGCTTCCCCGGCCGCCCGATGGCCTGCCGGCACATGGTCGGCCGCCCCCGGTCGCACTCGGCACAGGTACCGCAGTTGGCGAGCGTGGAAAGAGCCACATGATCCCCAGGCCCGACATGGGTGACGCCCACACCCACGGCCTCCACCACGCCCGCACCCTCATGTCCCAGCACCACAGGAACGGGGAAAGGTATGGTCCCGTCCACCACAGACAGATCGCTGTGGCACAACCCGGCCGCCGAGATGGCGACCAGCACTTCCCCGGGCCCCGGTTCCCGGACCTCCAGATCGTCCACGACCTGGATCTGCTTGCCGTCGAAGACCACACCGCGCATCAGACGACCCCCTTGGGTTCCCTGGGCAGACCGAGCACCCGCTCGGCGATGATCGTGCGCTGAACCTGGTCCGAGCCGCCGTAGATCGTGTCGGCCCGCGAAAAGAGGAACTGGTGCTGGAACAGGTCGAGTTCGTACGACAGTGACGGCGTCCAGTCCACCGGCCCGACCGCCGCCGCGGCCCCCCGCACCTGCATCGCCAACTCCCCGAGCCGCTGATGCCACCCGCCCCACAACAGCTTGGCCACACTGGGCGCCCCCGCGTCCCCGGCCCGCCCCAGGGTCCGCAGGGCGTTCCACCGCATGGCCTTCAACTCGGCCCACTGTCGCACGAGTCGATCGCGCAGGACGGGATCACCAACGGCCCCCGAGGCAACGGCGGCCTCGACCACCCGCCCCAACTCCCGTGCGAACCCGATCTGTTGGGCCAGGGTCGACACCCCCCGCTCGAACCCGAGCAGACTCATGGCGACCTGCCACCCCTCGCCCTCACCCCCCACAAGATGCTCGGCACGCGCACGTGCCCCCTCAAAGAACACCTCGTTGAACTCACTCGTCCCGGTCAACTGCCGTATGGGCCGCACCTCGACACACCCCGGCTGATCCATGGGCACGAGCAGAAAACTCAACCCCCGATGCCGCCGCGACCCCACCTCGGTCCGCGCCAACACAAAACACCAGTCGGCCTCATGAGCGAGCGAGGTCCAGATCTTCTGCCCGGTGACCCGATACTCCCCACCGTCCCGCACGGCAACAGTCCGCACCCCCGCGAGATCCGACCCGGCCCCCGGTTCGCTGTACCCCTGACACCACAGCTCGTCCCCCGCAGCGACAGCCGGCAGGAAACGGGATTTCTGCTCCTCGCTTCCATGCGCGATGAGGGTAGGGGCAAGAAGGTTCTCCCCAATATGCCCGGACCGAGGCGGCGCGCCCGACCGCGCGTATTCCTCGGCCCAGGCGACCTGTTGGGTAAGGCTCCCCGTCCGATTCCCATACCCGGACTCCGGCCAACCCAGCCCGATCCACCCACTCTTACCAAGCGTCCGTTCCCAAGCCCGCCGATCCTGATCCGAATCAACATGCTCAGAGAGCCACGCCCGAACCTCCACCCGAAAGTCTTCATCTGCGTCAGCGAATCCAAATTCCACAGCGGGTCCCCTTCCAGCACAGGCCGGCTCAACTAACCCAGGGGCGCGGGGAACTGCGCGACCAGCCCCCACGCACCCGCACACGCCACACAACACAAACCCCCCACCCCCTAGGCGTTAGGCCGCTCCCCACCCCGCGCAGCCCGCTCCATCTCCTGCACCCGAGAAAGCATCGGCATCGGATCCACCCCGACAGACCCCGGCAAAAACTCCGCGATCTTCTCCGCCGTCCACCCTCCGGCCGCATACGCCGCCCGCAACTCCCGAGGCTGAGCCCACACCGCGATCTTCTCCCCGGCAACGGTATAAACCTGCCCGGTAATCCCAGCCTCCCGAGCCCGCTCGGACAACAAATAAACAACCAGCGCCGCAACATCCTCCGGCGACCCGATCTCCGCCAACTCCATAGGAACATTCGCGGACATCCGCGTACGAGCAACAGGCGCCACCGCATTGGCGGTAACCCCATACTTGTTCAAGCCCAAGGCAGCGCTCCGCACCAGCGAAATAATCCCCCCTTTCGCCGCACTGTAATTAGCCTGAGAAACCGACCCTTGATGATTCCCGCTGGTGAACCCGATCAAGGTTCCGGCCCGCTGCTTCCGCATCACAGCGGAAGCCGCCCGAAACACGGTGAACGTCCCCTTCAGATGAGTGGCGAGTACGGGATCCCACTCCTCCTCGGACATATTGAAAAGCATCCGCTCCCGAAGAATCCCCGCAACGCACACCACCCCATCGATCCGCCCGTACGAAGACACCGCGACATCGACAACCCGCTGCCCCCCAGCCATCGTCGAGATGTCATCGGCAACGGCAACGGCCTCCCCACCCGCAGCCAGGATCTCCTTGACAACCCCCTCGGCGATCTCACTCGTGGGCGACGCCCCGTCCATCGAGACCCCGTAGTCGTTGACGACAACCCGCGCCCCCTCGGCGGCAGCCCCCAGCGCGACGGCCCGCCCGATCCCCCGCCCCGCCCCCGTCACAGCGATGACCCTGCCAGCCAAGAAGTTCCCCATGTCCGGCCCCTCCCGCAGTATCTGACGGTCCGTTAGATTCGACTCAGATTCTACGACCCGTCAGATACCTGAGGACAAGCCCCGGGGAGGCCCCGATGTCACCGCAGACGTCACCGCCGTCACTTGGTCCGGAGTTCCACGACATCGCCAAGCGCGTGAACAACTGGGGCCGTTGGGGGTCGGACGACGAGATCGGCACGCTGAACCTGATCACCGACGACGTGGTCCGAGCCGCCTCCGCCGAGATCCGCACCGGCCGCCGCATCCCCCTCGCGCTGCCCCTCCAACAGGACGGCGTCCAGACGGGGTTGATCCCCGGCCGGATCAACCCCCTGCACGCGATGGTGCAGATCAACCAGGAACTCTTCGGCCCCGGAACGGTGGCGTGCAGCGACGACGCCGTGACGATGGGACTACAGGCGGGCACGCACTGGGACGCGCTCACCCACGTCTCGCACTCCGGGAAGCTCTACAACGGCCGCCCGGCCGGCACCGTGACCCCGCACGGCGGCGCCGAGTTCAGCGGCATCGACAAGGCCCGGCACATCGTCTCGCGCGGGGTCCTGCTCGACGTGGCACGGGCGCGGGGCGTCGATCGACTGGAGGGCGGACACGCGGTCACCCCGGAAGACCTGGAAGCCGCCGAGGAGTTCGCCGGCACGCAAGTCCGCGCGGGCGACATCGTGCTCGTACGGACGGGGCAGGTGCAGGTGTATCTGGCCGGTGACAAGCACGGGTACGGCTATCCGTCACCCGGGCTGTCGGTCCGTACGCCGGAGTGGTTCCACGCGCGCGATGTCGCGGCGGTCGCCAACGACACCCTCACCTTTGAGATATTTCCGCCGGAAATAGACGACTTGTGGCTGCCGGTGCACGCTCTCGATCTGGTCGAGATGGGCATGCTGCAAGGCCAGAACTGGAATCTCGAAGAGTTGTCCACAGCCTGTGGACAAGAGAACCGCTACACGTTCTTCCTCTCCGCGATGCCCGAACCTTTCGTGGGCGCGACGGGAACCCCGGTGGCCCCGATCGCCATCCTCTGAAGCAGTCCGGTTTTGACGAGGGCCGGACTTACGGTCGGATGGCGGCGCGCTGCTGCCCGCCCCGAGCACGGCACCGCGTGCCGCCATCCGACTCCGGCGCCCCGTCCTGACCCCCGGCCCCGAGGGGGCCCACGCCGAACACGACCCACACTCGCCGAGGGCTCCCGTCACCGAAGCCCTCGCCGTCCCCTCGCGGCGAATCGCTGCCCACAAGCGTGACCACATGGTCACGTCGCGTCAACGCCCATCCGGGGATTTGTTCCGTAAGCACCATTTATCGCAGGGCGCGCACGGAAGCACAGCCCGGCGCATCTCCGCCCGGCACTTGCAGACAGCACCTACACGGCCTCGTACGCGAAGCCCTCGAACTCGAAGCCCTCGTACGCCGCGACAGCTCCCCCGCACGCGACTTCCCGGGGTTCGCTGTCCCGGTCGATCTCGCACCAGATGCGCTTGCCGGTGCCCTCGGCGCTCCAGCCCCAGCGGTCGGCGAGGCCATCCACCAGGGCCAGGCCGCGACCGCCGGTCTCGTCGCCGTCCGCACAGCGCGGCACGGGCGCCTTGCAGCTGGTGTCGGCGACCTCCAGCCGTACGGTGGCCGACTCGGTCGCCACGTCCGGCAGGGAGAGCCGCAGGACGGCCGGACAGCCGGTGTGCACCACGGCGTTGGTGACCAGCTCGGAGACGAGCAGGATCAGCGTCTCCGCTAGCGGTTCGTCGGCCTCTATCCCGGACCCCGCGAGCCGGGAGCGCGCCCACCGCCGGGCTCGCCCCACCTCAGCGGGGTCGGGCCGGATCTCCAGCTGCACTTGAAGCACCTGCACCGCTCACACCATCCGAACCGGCGGACACTTAGCCTCGCGCCTCACGAGGGCCACGATCGTAGCCATTTCCTGCATGACCAGAACAACGGCCAGAACAAGGGTCACGGAACGTGAATCCCTTGCGAGACAGCATGATTGACGTTCAGTCACCCCAACAAGCGCTTCGGGCATATTCCAGCGCGAAGGAGTACGAGTGCGGGATACTGTGCGACGCTCGCCGCGGGCAGTCGAACAGGCAGGGGTGAAAGCCTGTTCTGCCGTGCGAGCGGGGGTACGCATCGCCCGATCCGGAGCCGCCTCACAGGCAACACCGGCATGGCTCGTACCTTGAACCACTCGCATCCCACACAAGGTACCGGAGCCCACAGACGACTCCAGGCCGTGACGAGTCACGCATAGGACACAACCCGATATCAACGCTGCGTGATCCCGTCGTGCCACGATCCGCGACACCGTTGTCGGGCCCGTCCCGGTCCTCGCAGGCAGCCGCCCCGCTAGGCCGCGCGGGCCAGCAGATCCGCCGCGAGCAACTCCTCACTCTCCGTGTTCCCACCACCACGCCGAGCGCGCACCCATGCCCGTTTCAGGTGCAGATGAACCTCGGACTCCCAGGTGAAGCCCATCCCGCCATGCACCTGCAAACAGTCCAGCGCCCCCCGCACAGCCGCCTCGTCAGCGAGCAACCGAGCCGCCGCGATATCGACCACATCCCCGGTCACAGCCGCCGCGTAGACGGCGGCCCGCGCCACCTCCACCCGCACCAACGACTGCGCGCACAAATGCTTGACGGCCTGAAACGCCCCGATCGGCTGCCCGAACTGCTCACGCGTCCGGGCGTGTTGCACAGCCAGCCCGCACACACGCGCGGCCGTCCCGAGCTGCTCGGCGGCAGTAAGAAGAACAGCAACAGGGTCGGTACGCGCCGGGGCCGGCACCCGATGCAACGGAGTCAACGGATCCACCGACCGCAGCGCTACGGCCCCCTCGGCCCCCGGCAACACGACATCGGCCTCGTCCAGCCACTCCACAAGGCTCCCGTCGGCAGCGGCGACAACGGTCTCCCCGGTAGCCGCCCCCGGCACCACCCCGGCAGCGAGATGCGTAGCCACCAACGGCCCAGGCACCAACGCCCACCCAAGCTCCTCAAACACCAACACGGCTTCGGGAAGCCCGAGTCCGGCTCCCCCATCCACTTCCGCCAACCGCAGAGAGAACACCCCAAGCTCACCGAGGCCCCGCCAGAAACCCCGGTCCAGCCGAGGAGCGCCCTTTAGGGGCGCGGGGAACTGCGCGACCAGCCCCCACACACCCGCAGACGAAGAACGACCAACCACACCCCGCACCGCATCCCGCAACGCCCTTTGATCATCCGTGAGTTGAAACCGCACGTCAGCGCCCCTTCGGCAACCCAAGAATCCGCTCAGCCACGATGTTCTGCTGAATCTGCGAAGTACCCGCAGCGATCGTGTACGACAGCGAGGACAATCGATCCAGCACCCAAGCCCGTTCCAGATCAAGGGAGTCCGGCCCAAGGACGTCCGCCGCCACGTCATACAACTCCTGACGGGCGTGCGAGTAGCGGAGTTTGAAGACCGAGCCCCCCACACCCGGTACACCGCCGGAGGCTTCCGCCTCACTCACATTCCACTGAGTAAGCCGCCACAACGCCCGGAACTCCGCGTTCAACCGCCCCAGTTGACGCCTGAGCACCGGATCGTCCCAACGCCCATTCCGCCGAGCCTCCACCGCCAGCTCCCCCAACACCCGCCGACAGGCAACGACCTCTCCCACAAAGGCCGTACCGCGCTCGAAGGACAGCGTCACCATCGTCACGCGCCACCCGTCGTTCTCGTCCCCCACCCGGTTGCCGACCGGCACCCGCACCTCGTCAAGAAACACCTCGGCGAACTCCGCGGACCCGGCCAGCGTCCGCAACGGCCGTACGGTGATCCCCGCCGCGGACATCGGCATCGCGAGCCAGCTGATCCCCCGATGCTTGGGCGCGTCCGCATCCGTCCGGACCAACAGCTCACACCAGTCGGCGACTTCCGCATGCGAGGTCCAGATCTTGGAACCGCTCACTACGTAGTCGTCGCCGTCCCGCCACGCGCGCGTGCGCAACGCCGCGAGGTCGGACCCGGCGTCCGGTTCGCTGAACCCCTGGCACCACACCTCGTCACCGCGCAGCACCGGCGGCAGCCACCGCTCCCGCTGCTCGGCCGTGCCCTCCGCGGCGAGCGTCGGCCCGGCGTGCAACAGCCCGACGAAATTGGCCCCTACGTAGGGCGCGCCCGCCTTCTCCGTCTCCTCCAGGAAGATCAGCCGGGTGGTCGGAGACGCGTCCCAGTGCACATGGCCGTACCCGGCGTCGTACAACATCCGCTGCCAGCCACAGTCGTAGGCACGACGGCCGGGCCAGTCGTCCGGCGACGGCTTCACCGGCAGGGTCGGCAGCACCTTGCCCAGCCACTCCCTCAGCCGCGCCCGGAACTCGTCCTCCTCAGCCGTGTACGAGAGGTCCATTACTTATCAAGATCCAGGCCCAGCATGCGGATCGCGTTGCCCCGCATCAGCTTGTAGACCGTCTCGTCGTCGAGGCCCTTCACATGGTCGAGGGCAACTTCCTTGGTGTGCGGGAAGGTTGAGTCGACGTGCGGGTAGTCGGTCTCGAAGGTCGCGTTGTCCCGGCCCACCACATCCAGCGAAGCGACCCCGTGCTTGTCGCGGAAGAAGCAGCAGAACATCTGCCGGTAGTAGTACGTCGACGGCGGCTCGGGGATCAGGTCGCGCACCCCGCCCCACGCGCGGTGCTCCTCCCACACGTCGTCGGCGCGTTCCAGGGCGTACGGGATCCAGCCCATCTGCCCTTCGGAGTAGGCGAGTTTGAGGGTCGGGAACTTCACCAGGACCCCGCTGAAGAGGAAGTCCATCATCGAGGCCATCGCGTTGTTGAAGGAGAGCGAGGCCTGTACGGCGGGGGGCGCGTCCGGGGAGGCGGCGGGCATCTGGGAGCTGCTGCCGATGTGCATGTTGACGACCGTCCCCGTCTCCTGGCAGACCGCGAAGAACGGGTCCCAGTAGCCGGAGTGGATGGACGGCAGCCCGAGGTAGGTGGGGATCTCGGAGAAGGTCATCGCGCGGACGCCGCGGGCCGCGTTGCGGCGGATCTCCGCTACGGCCAACTCGACGTCCCACAAAGGGATCAGGCACAGCGGGATGAGCCGGCCGCCGCTGTCGCCGCACCACTCCTCGACCATCCAGTCGTTGTAGGCGCGGACGCAGGCGAGCGCGACCTCCTTGTCGTGGGCCTCGGCGAAGGTCTGGCCGCAGAAGCGCGGGAAGGTCGGGAAGCAGAGCGAGCCCTCGACGTGGTTGAGGTCCATGTCCTTGAGCCGCTCGGCCGGGTCCCAGCAGCCGGGGCGCATCTGCTCGCGGGTGATGCCCTCCAGGGTCATCTCGTCGCGGTCGAAGCCGACGGCGGCGATGTTGCGCTTGTACGGGAACTTGAGGTCCTCGTAGATCCACCAGTCGGTGGGCGGGCCGTCCGGGTCCATCGTGATCTGGTATTTGCCCGCCACGTAGGCGAGTTCGCCGATTCCGGCGGTGAGCGGCTGGGGGCCGCGGTCGCGGTACTTCTTCGGCAGCCAGGTCTCGAAGAGGTGCGCGGGTTCGATCACGTGGTCGTCGACGCTGATGATGCGGGGCAGTTCGGTGGTCATGGGTTCCCCTCCGCAGGGACGGCACTTATCTGATGACCCGTCAGATAGCATGTCACCTGACGAGTCGTCAGCCAAGGAGGGGACCATGAACGAGACGGCGTACTCCCTGAGTTCCTCCCGCACCCTGTGGGAACTGGTCGCCCGCCGCGCCGACTTGACCCCCGACCGCCCGGTCCTCCTCCAGGACGACCGGGCCCTGACCTTCGGCGAGTTGCGCGACCGGTCGGAGCGCGTGGCGGCGGGCCTGTACGGCATGGGTGTCCGCCCCGGCACGGTCGTCGCCTGGCAGCTGCCCACCCGCGTCGAGACGGCCCTGCTCTCCTTCGCGCTGGCCCGCCTGGGCGCCGTACAGACACCGGTGATCCCCTTCTACCGCGACCGCGAAGTCGGCTTCGCGCTACGGGAGTCGAAGGCGGAGTACTTCGCGGTGCCGGGCGTCTGGCGCGGCTTCGACTACGGGGAGATGGCACGGCGGCTCGGCGCGAAGGGCGTCTTCGAGGCGTACGACAGCGCCCAACTCCCATACGGTGACCCGGCGTTGCTCCCCGCCCCGCCCGCCGACGGCACCTCGGTCCGCTGGATCTACTGGACCTCCGGCACCACCTCCGACCCCAAAGGCGTGCTGCACACGGACCGTTCACTGATCGCGGGCGGCTCCTGCCTCGCGCACGCGCTGCGTCTCACGGCGGACGACGTGGGCTCGATGGCCTTCCCGTACGCGCACATAGCGGGGCCCGACTACACGGTGATGCTGCTGCTGTACGGCTTCCCGGCGGTGATGTTCGAGCAGTTCGCGCTGCCGGACGCGCTGGAGGGGTACCGCAAGCACGGGGTGACGGTGGCCGGCGGCTCAACCGCCTTCTATTCCATGTTCCTTGCCGAGCAGCGCAAGCAGCCGGGGAGCAAAGTCATTCCCTCGCTACGGCTGCTCGCGGGCGGCGGCGCTCCCAAGCCGCCGGAGGTCTACCACTCCGTCGTACGGGAGATGGGGGTCCAGCTCACCCACGGCTACGGCATGACCGAGGTGCCGATGATCACGATGGGGGCGCCCGACGACACCGTGGAGAATCTGGCGACCACCGAGGGGCGGCCGCCGGACGGGATGGAGATACGGATCGCCGAGGGTGGCGAGGTGCGGTTGCGCGGGGAGGCCGTGTGTCAGGGGTACTTGGACCCGGCGCAGACGGCGGAGGCGTTCGACGCGGACGGTTTTCTGCGCACCGGAGACCTGGGGGTCGTGACGGAGACCGGGCATCTGATTCTCACCGGGCGGCTGAAGGACGTGATCATCCGCAAGGGGGAGAACATCTCGGCGAAGGAGATCGAGGATCTGCTCGCCGCGCATCCGGACGTCGGGGACGTGGCCGTCGTAGGGCTGCCGGACGCGGAGCGTGGGGAGCGGGTGTGTGCGGTGGTCGAACAGCCGCCAGGGGCCGGGGAGTTGACGCTTGCCGCCGTCACGGACTACCTGTGCGCGGAAGGGCTGTCCGTGCACAAGCTGCCGGAGCAGCTGGAGATCGTGGACGCCCTTCCGCGCAACGACGCCTTGCGGAAAGTGCTCAAGTACAAGCTGCGGGAACGCTATTCGGGGACGGTGAAGTAGCGGGCGAAGGAGGAGATGATCTCCGCCTCGCCGACCTTGCCGTCGCTGTCCGTGTCGAGGGCGTCGGCGGCCATCGCGGCGACGTCGTCCGGTACGCCGAGGGCCTTGAGGACGCGCACGGTGTCCGCGATGGTGGCCGAGCCGTCGCCGTCCGGGTCCGCGACGTCGAGGGCCGCGTGCAGGAAGGGGCGGCCGATCTCGGCGAAGCGCTCCGGGTTGTCGCGCAGCCGCTTGACCGCGCCGTTGACGAACTCCTCGCGGCTGACGCGCTGGTCGCCGTCCCGGTCGGCGATGCCGGCCATGCCCTGCCAGAACGCCTCCGCGCCGATGTACAGGGCCTGGCCCTTGTCGGAGCGGGCCGCCGTACCGAACTCCGCGAGCAGCGCCTTGGCCGCCGAGCTGAAGTCCTCCCGGTCGATGAAGCCGTTGCCGTCCTGGTCGAAGGTGGCGAACCGGGCGGCGATCCGTCGCTCGTACTCGGTGCTGACCATGTCTTTCGGGCCGCCTTACTCATGTGGGGTGCGCTTGGGACGGAGCGTACGACGCCGGGGCGGGTCCGGGAGCGGAAAACGACGCTTGTACCAAGATCGGGGAAATTCCGAAACAACGACGTCACCCCGGAAACCGACGCGTCACGCCGAGAGGGGGTCCGCCTCGTCCTCGGGCTCGTCCTCTGTGGCCGTCATCACATCGGGATAGACGTCGAAGAGGCGGCGCACGCCGAGGGCGCCGAGGACCCGGTTGACGTGCGAGCCGTCGACCGCGCCCTGGGCGGGCAGGACGACGCGCAGGTGGCCCTGGCAGGAGCGGATCAGGCGGCGGGAGGCGATGAGCACGCCGACCCCGCTGGAGTCGCAGAACAGCACCTCGGAGAGGTCCAGGACCAGGCTGTGCTGCCCCTCGGCCACCACGTCGTGCACCCGCTGGCGCAGCACCGGCGAGGTCACCAGGTCCAGTTCGCCGGACACGAGGAGTACGGACCAGCCGCCGCGCTCGCCGTCGTTCACTTTGAAGGCCACCATCGCGCCTTTCGCTAGCCGGAACTCCCGGAGACCGTCCGGAAACGGAAGCCGTACCTACGCTTCCTTGCAGCGCGGCTGCCCAGCGGCCGTTCCCTGAAACACGGGGGAAGAAACGGAAACCGTCCGGAAGAGGCTTGTTTTAGTCGCCTTCGATCCTGTTCGATCAGATGTGGGTGGGGTAGGCGCAGATCCGTTACCACTCGCGCCGCTTCGGGGGCGTGCAATTGCAGAATGGGGGGTGCGCTGTCAGACGTGCCCACTACATTCGAAGAGACGGTGAGCGCACGCTTGACTCGGGCACAGGCACGGTGAGGGGGCCGCATGGCGACGAAGGACGCACCGCCCCGTTGGGACCGCAAGATGCAGCAGCGGCTGGCCCGGGGCGAGGCGGCGGCCCTCGGTGAGCTGTACGACCGCTTCGCCTCCCTCGTGCACTCCCTCGCCCACCGTGTCCTGGGCGACGAGCGCGCCGCCGACGGCATCACCCGCGAGGTCTTCGCCCACGTGTGGGAGCACCCCGACGCCTACGACCCCAAGCAGGGCCCGCTGCGCTCCTGGGTGGCCGCGCTGACCCACCGCCTCGCCGTGCAGCGTCTGCGCACCACCGAGACCGTCGCCCTCGCCCACGGCGGCGAGGGCTCCACGGAGGAGCTGGAGCGCAAGGTCCGCCGCGCCTCCGTCGCCGCCCGCGCCGACTACATCGTCACGTCCATGCCCGCCCCGCTGCGGGCCGCCCTGGAGCTGGCCTACTTCCAGCGCCGTGACTACCGCCAGACCGCCGTCGACCTCGGAGTCACCGAGGACGAGGCCCGCCGCCGCCTCCGCCTCGGCCTCCAGCTCCTCTCCACCGCCCACGACGCGGGCGCACCGCCGGGAGCGGGGGGTGGGGCGTGAGCGACGCGTGGCGGGAGGGTTTCGAGAGGTACGAAGGGTACGGCGAAGGGGCCGGGGAAGGTGAGGAGGTCGTGCCGGCGCAGGGTGGGGCGGGTGGGGGTCCTGGTGGGCGGCCTGGTGGCTCCGAGGACGGCCGCTCCGTGAACGACGGCTCCGGGAACGGCGGTTCGGTGAACGACGACGGTGACGGCGACGACGGCATGCGGGGTGGGCCGGGCGGGCCGGGTGACGGCGGTTCCGCCAACAGCGGTTCCGTCGGCGGGAGTTCCGGGAACGGTGGCTCCGTAGACCGTGGTTCGGTGAGTGGTGAGGGTGAGCCACCGCGGATTCCCATGCCGCGGGCCTCCGTCGAGGACAGTGGGCGTCCGTTGCCCGAGCTGGACGCGGCCGAGTCCCGGGCCGTGCCGCTGGTGCTGGAGCACCGGGTGTTGAAGGCGCTGCTCGGGGCGTGGGCGCTGGCCGCGTGTTCGGCGGCGGAGACGGCGGCCGTCGAGGAGCACCTCGGCGAGTGCGGGGCCTGTGCGGACGAGGCGCTGCGGCTGCGCGGCGCGGTCGGGCTGCTGCACCCCGTCGAACCCCTCGACCTCGACCCCGGGCTGCGCACCCGCGTCCTGACCAGCTCCTTCGACCGCCGGCCGCCGCGCATCCCGGTGCCGGTGTGGGCGACGCCGTACGACGCGGAGACGGCCCGCCTGGACGCCCTGTTGCAGGACATAGGTGACGCCGAGTGGCACGCGCCCGTGCGGCTGCGGTGGTTCGAGGGCGACGGGCCGACGAGCCGTCGTACGACTGTCGCCGGGGTCATCGCGCATCTGCTGACCGTCGACGGCCTGGTCGCGGCGGCGCTCGGCCTCGACGACCCGCTGACCGGGGAGACCGCGAAGCCCATGACGCCGGCGGCGCGCACCGAGGCGTACTGGAAGTCGTCGCACTTCCCGCCGACCCGGTCCATCCGCTCGCCGTGGCGCGAGCAGAGCCACAACATCGTCCGCACGGTGTCGTTCACGGGCGGCAGCACCGGCAAACTGGCCGTGTCCTACGGCGACTTCGAGCTTCCGTTGCACGATGCGATGCTCGACCGGGCCTTCGAGTGCTGGGTGCACGCGGGGGACATCGCGGAGGCGGTGGACTATCCGTACGATCCGCCGTCCCCGCGTTACCTGAACCGGATGATCGATCTCGCCGCGCGGATGTTGCCGGTGGTGCTGGCCGAGCGGCGGCGGCATGGGTTGGCTTCGCCGTTGAGCGGGCGGCATCTGGTGGGTGCGGGTGAGCCCGGTCGCAGTCTTCGGCTGGAGATCGAGGGGCATGGTGGGGGTGAGTGGCTGATCGCCCTCGACTCGCCTGGCGCGGTGGGGTCCGCCGAGCGGGAGGTTGCCCATATCGCCCTGGACGGGGTCGAGTTCTGCCACCTGGCTGCGGGGCATGTGTCGCCGGAGGAGGCGGCTGCGGGGCAGCTCGGTGACCGGGAGGCGATCCGGGATGTGCTGTTCGCCACGGCGTCGTTGAGCCGGATGTAGGGGTGGGTTGCGGGTTCGTGGGCGAGTGCGGGTGGGTGGGGGCTTGTCGCGCAGTTCCTCGCGCCCCTGAGGGGAGTTGGGGTTCGTCGACGGGTGCGGGTGCGTCGTGGTTGCTCGCGCAGTTCCCCGCGCCCCTTCGTAACTCGGGCCCAGTCTCCAGGGGCGCGGGGAACTGGGCTCTCTCGAAACACGGGCCGACTTTCAGGGGCGCGGGGAACTGCGCGACCAGCCCCCACCGACCCGCAGCCGAACCCGAAACCTGTAAGCGGCGCGAGGAACTGCGCTCCTTCGAGACACGGGCCCACTTTCCAGGGGCGCGGGGAACTGCGCGACAAGCCACGGCGCACCCGCAGCCGCCCCCGAATCAGCAGCCCCCGCGCTCTTAGGCGAACACGACAGTCCGGCGCCCGTTCAAGAGAATCCGGCGCTCGGCGTGCCACTTGACCGCCCGCGCCAGCGCCTGGCACTCCACGTCCCGACCGACCGCCACCAATTGGTCCGGCGTCACGTCATGCCCCACCCGCTCGACCTCCTGCTCGATGATCGGCCCCTCGTCGAGGTCGGCGGTGACATAGTGCGCCGTCGCCCCGATCAGCTTCACACCCCGCAAGTGAGCCTGGTGATACGGCTTCGCACCCTTGAAGCTCGGCAGGAACGAGTGGTGGATGTTGATGATCCGCCCACTGAGCGCCTTGCAGAAGTCGTCGGAGAGGACCTGCATGTAGCGCGCGAGGACGACGAGTTCGACGTCCTCCTCGCGGACCAGGTCCAGGACCCGCGCCTCGGCCTCCGCCTTGGTGTCCTTCGTCACCGGGATGTGGTGGAAGGGGATGTGGTACGACTCCACCAGCTCCGCGAAGTCCGTGTGGTTGGACACCACCGCCGCGATCTCCACCGGCAACGCCCCGATCCGGGCCCGGAAGAGCAGGTCGTTCAGACAGTGCCCGAACTTGCTGACCATGAGCACGACCCGCATCCGGTCCGCGGCCCGGTTGACCTGCCAGTCCATGTGGAAGGCGTCGCCGATCGCCGCGAAGCTCGCCCGCAGCTTCTCCACCGTCACCGGCGACTCCGCCGAGAAGTGGACGCGCATGAAGAACAGTCCCGTGTCGTGGTCGCCGAACTGCTGGCTGTCCTCGATGTTGCAGCCGGTCATGAAGAGGTAGCTCGACACGGCGTGCACGATGCCCTGCTTGTCGGGACACGACAGGGTGAGGACGTACTGGTCGGCGGCTGCCGCGGCGGCGGTGGACTGGGCGTTCATGCAGGACAGGGTCCCATACCCCCCTGAACAGAGACACCGCCGTCCGCCACCCGGACCGGCCACCCCACCTGGGCGCGACCCGGCCACGAAGCCACCCGCACCGGCTGAACGAACGGCGCGTTACGAAGGGGCGCGGGGCTGTATCGATATGCGGCTCCGCCGCGTGGGCGCGAGCAACCACGACGCACCCACAGCCGACGACGAGCCCGAACTCCCTCAGGGGCGCGGGGCTGTATCGATATGCGGCTCCGCCGCGTGGGCGCGACCAGCCCCCACACACCCGAACCCGCCGACGAGCCCGAAACCCACCCCTACATCCGGCGCGCCCCGCAACCAGGCGGCAGAACCCCACCCCGCCCCACGCGAACCCGCCCTACCCGGACCAGCCGCGCGCGCGAACCCGCCCTACGCGGACCGCGTGATGATCTGCAACACCTCAAGCGTCCGCGGCGGCGTATCCGGATCGTCCCCGTCGCTCACCGCCATCCGGACATGCGCGTCCCGCGCCGCCCGTACCGCGTCCGGCCACGCCTCGTGGTCGACGTACACGGAGACATGGGCGTCCGGGCCGACCTGGTGCATGATCCGCAGGACGCGCAGGACGGCGGTGTCCACGAGGGCCGCCTCCTGGGAGTCGCGGAAGATCGTGCCGACGTACTTCTCGGCGGACCAGTTGTCGAGCCAGGTGTCCTCGACGAGGCGGTAGACGGCGTCGGTGACGTCCCCGTACCCGTCGACACCGGCCAGCCAGACGTTCTGCTGGAACGCCGGATCGGAGAGCATGTGCAGCGCGGAACGCACGTTGCTGCGCCAGCGCCACCAGGGCATGTCGTTCAGTGGCATGCCGCCCATGGTGGAGGAGCGACGGGGGCGACGGGAAGAGTTCTCCGAACCTTGCACGGTCATCGATCGTACGTTCCTCGTCACACCCACAGGAACGCCCCCCGTAATTCACCCCGGCGTCACCACTTGTTGACCCGGAGTCACACCCGGGTTTGTGGTGTGGCGGAAGCGTGTCTGTCCATGACAGGCAGGCGACGCAACCGCAGCACCTTCCTCCCCACCCTCACCCGGCCCGTCAGAGCGACCGTCCTGTCGGCGGTGGCCCTGGGGGCATGCGCGTCGCTCGTGGCCGGCTGCGGGGTCGTCCGCGGCGTCACGGGGGACTCCGGGGACGGCTCGATCACCGTCATGACCTGGGCGCCGTGGGACACCGGCGCGACCAACAAGCCGGGCATGCCCGCGATGGCGACGGCGTACGCGAAGTGGATCAACAAGCACGGCGGGATCAACGGCCGCAAGCTCAAGGTCCTGACCTGCAACGACCACAACAGCAGCGTGGCCGCCGCGAAGTGCGCCCGGCAGGCCGTGCAGGAGAACGTCGTCGCGGTCGTCGGTTCCTACAGCGAGTTCAGCGACTCGTACTTCGCCCCGCTGGAGGGCGCCGGCATCCCGTACATAGGCGGCTACGGCGTGACGACCGCGGAGTTCACCCGCGCCCTGTCCTACCCCGTCAACGGCGGCCAGCCCGCGCTCCTGGCGGGCCTCGGCAAGGAACTCGGCCCGGCGTGCGGCCCGGTCACCCTCGTACGGCCCGACTCCATCGCCGGCGACGACCTGCCCCCGCTGCTGAACGCCGGGCTCGCGGCGGGCGGCCACGCGGCGGCGACCGACCAGCTCGCGGCCGACGACGCCACCGAGTACGCCAGCCAGTCGACACGCGCCCTGAAGAGCGCGAGCGGCGGCTCGGGCAAGGAGGGCTGCGTGGTGCCCTCGCTCGGGGACCACACCGACACCTTCATGGACTCCTTCCGGCGCGACCGCCAGGACTATCCCGCGGTGCACGCCGCGACCGTGCTCGGCAGCGTCGACCAGACCGAGATCAACTCCACGGGCGGCCAGTCCGGGCCGTACGAGGGGTCGTACATCACGGGCTGGTACCCGGTCGCGAGCGACGCGCGCTGGGACCCGATGAAGAAGGCCGTCAACGAGGTGGCCTTCGGCGACAACCGCATCGACCCCGCGGACGCGGGGGTGCAGACCACCTGGATCGCGTACACCGCGTTCAAGACCGTCGTGAACTCGCTCGGCAGCGGCGACATCACCGCCGACACCGTACGGCGCGCCCTCGACGACGGCGTGAAGGTGAGCACGGGCGGACTCACGCCGACGCTTCAGTGGAGCCCCCGCGACGACAACCTCGCCTCGGTCGGCCTGGCCCGGCTGGTGAACGCGAACGTGACCCTTCAGGTCGTACGGAAGGGCGTTCTGGTGTCCGCGAAGAAGGGCTTCTTCGATATGACGAGGACGCTGGACAGCGCGGACCTCGACTGAGATCCGCGCTGTCGGGAAAGCCTGTCGGGAGTGCTCAGAGCTGGGTCGGCTGGCGCTGGGTCAGGCCGTAGGTCTTCGCGATCGTGTTCCAGAGGGCGGCGGCCTTGACCTTCTGGTTGCTGGCGACGCCGCTCGCCGCGTTGCCGGCCGCGGTCTGGCCGGTGGTGCGGGCCTGGCCCTTCTTGCAGCCCTTCTTGCCGGCCGCCTGGTCGGCCCAGGCCGCGTAGTGGTTGTCGGCCGACGCGGACGCCTTCCACGCGTTGGTGAGCGCGGTCGTCAGCGCCGCGTTGTCCGGCAGCTTGTCCACCGTCAACTGCGAGAGCTTGGTGACCAGTTCGGCGCGCTGCTTGGCCGCGTCCCGCAGGTCGGAGGCGGAGTCGCCGAGCTTGTCGCAGGCCTTCACATTGCCCACGGCTTTGATCACCGAGGCGCGGCTGCTGCCGCTGTCGGCGAGCAACTTGTCCAGGGCTACGGCCTGTTCCTTCGCGGCATCGGTGCCCGCCGACGAGGAACCGTCCGTCGCGGCCGAGGTGGCGGCGACCGTCTTGTTGGCGTCGTCGCTCTTGCCGCCACCCCCGCTGAGCAGGGCACCGGCACCGACCCCGAGGATCGCGATACCGACCCCGACCCCGGCGATCAGCGGCACCCGCGAACGACGCCCGCCCCGGCCGCCGTCGTCGCCCTGCGCACCGCGCCGACCGCCGCCGTCCCCGGGCGGGGCGTACGAGGGCTGTGCGTACGACGGCTGCGCGTACGGCGGTTGGGCCTGGCCGTAGCCCTGCTGCCCCGGCTGCTCGGCGCGCGGCGGCTGCTGGAAGCGGGGCATCTGCTGCGTGGACGCGGCGGGCTGCTCGCCCCCGGCGTCGTTGCGGAAGAGGTTGTCGAACTCGGCGGGCGGCTGCCGGTCGTCCGGCCCGCCCGGCCGCGCCCCGTACCCGGGAGCGGCACCCTGCGCGGGCACCGGCGGGAGGAACTGCGTGGGCTGCGCGTCGGGGTACGCGGCCTGCGGCATCGGGCCCGCGGGCATCTCGGGCGGCAGCGCGCCGGGCCCGACGGGCGGGATGTACTGGGTCGCGCCCTCGTCCATGGCGGCCATGCCGGCGGCGGTGACCGGCGGCAGGAACTGGGTGGCGCCCTCGTCGCCGGGCACGTTGACCACCGGCGGGATGTACTGCGTCGCGCCCTCGTCGGCGGGCGGCAGCGGGGCGCTCGGGAACGCGGGGGCCGCGGTCGGCAGGGGGGCGGCACCGGACGACTGCTGGTGTGCGTCGGAACCGGAAGTGCCGTATCCGTAGCCGTAGTTCTGCGCGGCACCCTGAGGTATCGCGGGCGACTGGTCGGAGGCGTAGCCCGCGCCGACGTACCCGGCGGCGGGCTCCTGGGCGTATCCCGACGGGTACTCCTGTGCGTACGACTGCTGCTGGACGCCGTAGGCCGCGTGCCGGTCGCTCTCCTGGGGCAGGGCGCCCGACTGGCCGGGGATGCCGTCCTGGGCGCCCCACGGGGACGGAGCGGGCTGCTCGGGGGCGGCGCCCCACTGTTGCGCCGGTTGCTGCGGCTGCTGCTGTTGCGGGTCTCCCCAGCCCTGGCCCGGCGGCGGGGCCGGGGTCCGGTGCTGGTGCTGGTCGTGCTGGTCCGGGCCCCACGACCCGCCCCAGGACTGGCCACTGGTCGGAGGTGCTATCGACGGCTGCCCGCCCGACTGCTGGTCACCGCGTCCGCCCGTCATACCCGGCAGGAGGGGTGCGCCTCCGTCGGAGGGCAGCACGATGCCTTCGCGCGCGGGCCGCGCCGAGGGCTCCTCGCCCTGTCCACTCTGCGTCACCGGGACTCCTACGAATGGGGGACCTACGGGATCGTCGGCTCACGCTACCGGGTACCCCGAGCCCGGTGCCACGCAGCACTGGACCGGACCTGCCATCTTGTGACGGCGGTAACAGTCCCGGGCCCGCATCCGCTCCAAGTGCCGCTGTCCGCACTCCTTTCCGCACCGGAGCGGTGTTCACCTGCTGGTCCCCCCGCCGTTCACGCGGCGGCCTGCAACTCCATCCGCGCCCCGAACTCCCTCACCACCGGCTCGTCCCGGTACGGCTCCAGGCGCTGCTGGAAGTCCTCCAGGTACTCGGCGCCCCGGTTGGACCGCAGCGAGCCGAGCAACTCCACCGCTTTCAGGCCCGTGTTGCAGGCCTGCTCGATCTCGCGCTGCTGCACCTGCGCGCTCGCGAGGAGGACGTACCCGATGGCCCGGCGGCGCGCCCGCGACTCCGGGTGCCCGTCCAGGGACTCCTGCGCGGACCGGGCCGCCGCCTCGGCCTGGCCCAGGTCGCGGTGGCAGTGCGCCAACTCGTCGGCCAGATAGGCCTCGTCGAAGTGCGCGATCCACGCCGGGTCGTCCCCGGTCGACGGATCCGCCGCGTCCAGCGCGCTCACCGCGCGCCCCGACGCGAGCTGCGCCGACCGCGCGTCCCCCATCAGGGCGTGCCCGCGCGCCTCCGCCGCGTAGAACATCGCCTCGGCCCGCGGGGTCACGCGCCCACGCGCCCCCTCCTGCGCCGCCCGCGCCAACTGGGCGATCTCACGCGGGTTTCCGAGCTGCGCGGCGAGGTGACTCATGGACGCGGCGAGCACATACCCGCCGTAGCCCCGGTCCCCCGCCGCCTGCGCGAGGCGCAGCGCCTGGATGTAGTACCGCTGCGCCAGACCGGGTTGACCCGTGTCCACGGCCATGTAGCCGGCGAGTTCCGTCAACCGGGCGACGGCGGCGAAGAGTTCACGCCCCACGGCCTCCCGGTACGACCCCGCGAGCAGCCCGGAGACGACGCTGTTGAGGTAGTGCACGACGACCGGGCGCACATGCCCGCTGCCGTACTGATGGTCCAGCTCGCTCAGCGCCTGGGTCATCGCGCGCACGGCCGCCACGTCGGACTGGCCCACCCTCGGCCCCGCCGCGCGGGCGACCTGCGAGTCCGGCGAGGAGATCAGCCAGTCACGGCTCGGCTCGACCAGCGCGGACGCGGCGACCGACGAACCGGACAGGAAGTCCCGGCGCCCCACGTCACTGCGCCACAGCTCACACACCTGCTCGATGGCCCCGAGGACGGTCGGCGAGAACTGAAGACCCACGCCCGACGCGAGGTTCTTGCCGTTGGCCATGCCGATCTCGTCGATCGTGACCGTACGGCCCAGCTTGCGGCCCAGCGCCTCGGCGATGATCGCCGGGGCCCGCCCGCGCGGCTGCTGCCCCCGCAGCCAACGGGCCACGGACGTCTTGTCGTAGCGCAGGTCGAGACCGTGCTCGGCGCCGCACATGTTGACCCGACGGGCCAGCCCGGCGTTCGAGCACCCCGCCTCCTGGATGAGCGCCTGCAGCCGTTCGTTCGGCTGCCGCGCGACAAGTGGCCTTGCGGCCATGGCGTACCCCCTGGGAACAACCCCTGAAGCGAAAAGATCCGGCCGTGAAGATCAATGCCCAGCGAACATGGCGAAAATGCGAAGCATGCGAGGAATGCCGGGGTAAAAGCTGGTGCTCGCCCCACACCTGGCTACCCAACTCCCGCTGTCGTTCCTCCCGCGCGCCCCCGCACATGCCTCCATGCGCCCCAGTTGCGGAATCGATGCCCCTCCCCCGCGCGCGCTACGCCCGTAACTCCAGGTGGGTGCGGGAGTTGTGTTGGGCGTGGAAGAGACGATCGCGGGCACCGAAGCCGCTCAGATTCCGAAGCAGCGCGGGGAATCGCTGCTGGAGACAGCCGTACGCTACGCCGAGGAGCGCCACTGGGACGTCTTCCCCGGCACCTGGCTGGAAGCCGTCGACGGGGTGCAGCACTGCTCCTGCGGCGACCCCGCGTGCGCCGCACCCGGCGCACACCCGGCGCGTGAGGACTGGGCGACGCAGGCGACGGGCAGTGCGACGGTCGCGCGGCGGATGTGGCAGAAGCAGCCGGCGGCTTCGATTCTGTTGCCCACGGGGCGGACGTTCGACGCGATTTCCGTCCCGGAGAGTTCGGGGTTCCTCGCGCTGGCCCGGATGGAGCGCATGGAGTTGACGCTGGGGCCTGTGACGTTGACGCCGGCGCGGCGGATGGAGTTCTTCGTGCTGCCGGGGGCTTCGGTGAAGGTGCCGGATCTGGTGCGGAGGATCGGGTGGGCGCCGGCTTCCCTTGATCTTGTGGTGCTGGGTGAGGGTGGGTATGTGGCCGCGCCGCCCACGCGGTTCGGGTCTCGGGGGGCTGTGCAGTGGGCTTGTCGGCCTACCGCTGCGAACCGTTGGCTTCCGGATGCGGAGGAGTTGATCTCGCCGCTCGCCTATGCGTGTGGGCGGGATCGGTAGTTTCGCGAGTGCCGGTTGAGGGTGGCTGGTCGCGCGGTTCCCCGCGCCCCTAGGTTGGCTTCCATGACGTCGGCTGTAAGTGTGCGTGGGCTCTGGAAGCGGTTTGGGCAGCAGGTTGCTGTTGCCGGGATCGATCTCGAACTGCCCGCGGGGAAGTTCATCGGGCTGGTCGGGCCCAATGGAGCCGGGAAGACCACGACCCTCTCCATGGTGACCGGGTTGTTGCGCCCCGATCAGGGGAGCGTCTCGGTCGTCGGGCACGACGTGTGGGCGGACCCCGTGGCCGTGAAGGCGCGGATCGGGGTGTTGCCGGAAGGGCTGCGGCTCTTCGAGCGGCTCTCGGGGCGTGAACTCCTCGGGTACAGCGGGCGGTTGCGGGGGCTGCCCGGTGCCGAGGTCGACAAGCGGGCCACGCAGCTTCTCGACGTGCTCGACCTGGCCGGGGCGCAGCACAAGCTCGTCGTCGACTACTCGACCGGTATGCGCAAGAAGATCGGGCTCGCCGCCGCTCTCCTCCACAACCCCGAAGTCCTGTTCCTGGACGAGCCGTTCGAGGGCGTCGACCCGGTCTCCGCGCAGACCATCCGGGGCGTCCTGGAGCGCTACACCGCCTCCGGCGCCACCGTCGTCTTCTCCTCCCACGTCATGGAACTCGTCGAGTCCCTCTGCGACTGGGTCGCCGTGATGGCCGCCGGCCGCATCCGCGCCCAGGGCACCCTCGCCGAGGTCCGCGGCGAATCCCCCACCCTCCAGCAGGCGTTCCTCGAACTCGTCGGCGCGGGCGCCCGCGACCACAGTTCCGACCTCGACTGGCTGGGCGGCGGCACCCGATGAGCGACACCACGACACCCTCTTCGATCACCCCTGTCGTCGTACGGCTGAAGCTGTCCCTGCTCCGCAACGGTCTACGGCAGTCCGGTGGCCGGCGGGCCGCGTACGTCGCGTCGGCGGTCGTGGCGCTGCTGTTCGCCGCGCTCCAGTTGATCGGGCTGATCTCGCTGCGCGGGAACACGCACGCGGTGTCCGTCGTCGTCATCCTGGTCGCGGTGCTGGGGCTGGGCTGGGCGGTGATGCCGGTGTTCTTCCCGACCGGCGACGAGACCCTCGACCCAACTCGCCTGGTGATGCTGCCACTTCGGCCCCAACCCTTGGTACGAGCGCTGCTGGCGGCCTCACTGGTCGGCATCGGTCCGCTGTTCACGCTGGTACTGCTGCTGGGCTCCGTGATCGCGGTGGCGCACGGGCCCGCCGCGTACGTCACGGCGGCCCTGGCGCTCCCACTCTCCCTGCTGATCTGCGTGGCCCTCGCGCGGGCGGTCGCCGCGGCCAACATCCGCCTGCTGACCAGCCGCAGGGGCCGGGACCTGGCGGTGCTGAGCGGACTGGTGATCGCGGTCGGCGCGCAGTTGGTCAACTTCGGTGTGCAGCGCCTGGGTTCGACCGGACTGTCCCAACTCGACGCGCCGGCAGAGGTGTTGCGCTGGGTGCCGCCCGCGTCGGCGATCGGCGCGGTGGACTCGGTGAGCAAGGGCTCGTACGGCCTGGCGACCGCCCAACTGGCCCTGTCCGTGGGAGCTTTGGCAGCCTGCCTGCTCCTCTGGTCACGCAGCCTGACCAAGTTGATGACGGCACCGGACGGCTCGACGCTCCAGTCCGCGGAACCGGCGGCGAAGGACCGGGCATCCACCGGCGGCCTGGCCCGCCTCCTCCCGTCCGGCCGCACGGGGACCGTCATGGAACGCAGCCTGCGGTACGTGTGGCGCGACCCCAAGACCAAGGCGGCCTGGGTGACTTCGCTGGCGATCGGGCTGATCGTGCCGGTGTTCAACGCGTTGCAGGGCACGGGCTCGGTGTACTTCGCGTGCTTCGCGGCCGGGATGCTCGGCATCCAGATGTACAACCAGTTCGGTCAGGACACGTCCGCGTTCTGGATGGTCGCGCTGACGATCTCCACGACGCGGGACGCCTACGTCGAACTCCGGGCCCGCGCCCTGGCGTTGCTGGTGATCACCCTGCCGTACGCGGCCCTCGTGACCGTCCTGACGACAGCGCTGCTCGGCGACTGGTCCCGGCTCCCGGAGGTCCTCGGCCTCTCCTTCGCCCTCCTCGGCGCGATGCTCGCGACCGGCGCCTGGACCTCGGCCCGCTTCCCCTACTCCATCCCTCAGGGCACCCACAAGAACGTCGCCCCCGGCCAGGCCGGCCTGGCCTGGATCTCCATCTTCGGCGGCATGATCTCCGCGGCCCTCCTCTGCGCCCCCGTCATCGTCCTCACCATCTGGGCGAACGTCAGCGCGGACGGCGACCAGTGGAGCTGGGTGCTGTTGCCGGCCGGGGCGGGTTACGGAGCGGCGCTGACGTACGCGGGCCTACGCCTGGCGGCACCGGGAACGGCAAGGCGCCTGCCGGAGATCCTGGCGGCGGTGAGCAAGGGGTGACTTCTCAGCGCAGGGTGAGGTGATTCCCTCAGGGGCGCGGGGAACTGCGCGACCAGCCACAACGGCGCAGCACTCGCCACACAACAGAACCCCCCACCCCCCCTAGGCGCCCACCTCACACCAGCACCCCATCAAGAAACGGCTCGATAGCCGCCCGCCAGGCCTCGGGCTGGTCGTAGTGCACCAGATGCCCGGCATCGGCAACCTCCGCGTACTCCCCTCGCGGCAGCACCCGCACCATCTCCTGCGCCTCAGCCCGCCCCAACTCCCCGTCAAGCCCCCGAACGACCAGCGCAGGACACTGCACCTGAGCCAGTTCCTCCCAGTGCGCGTCGTACACCCACGTCTCCCGCGACTTCAGCATCTGCTCAGGCTCGAACACCGGCCGCCACCCGTCCGGAGACTCGTGCATGACCTCGGCGTAGAACTCCCCCCGGGACGGGTTCGGCCGCTCCACCCACGGATCGTCCTCGCCGAACCACTTACGGACATCCGCGAGCGTGGCGAAGGGAACGGGCCAGGACTCGAACCAGTCGGCCCACTCCCGCTGCGAGGCCGCGCCCAGCGCGGACGCCCGCATGTCGCAGATGATCAACCCCCGCACCAGATCGGGCCGTTTCGCCGCGAGCTGCCACGCCGTGAGCGCGCCCATCGCGTGGCCGATGAGGACGACCGGAGCGAGCCCCAGCTGCTCCAGCGCCGCCTCCGCGTCCTCGACGTAGGCCTCGCGGGTGAAGGCCGCCCGGGGCGGCTTGTCGCTCTGGCCGTGGCCGCGCTGGTCGAGGGCGACGGCGCGGTGCCGTTCGGAGAGCCAGCGGGCGGTGGACGCCCAGTGCGAGGCACGGCCCATCAGGCCGTGCAGTAACAGAACTCCGGGTGCCCGCTCGATCTCCCCCGACTTGGGCGGGTCCGCGAACTCCCATGCGGCCAGGCGTACGCCGCCTGCTCCGGTCACGTCGATGCGCCGCGCCATTGGTCCTGGCACCCCCCTAGCTCCGCACGGACCGCTCGCTCCCGCTTCGAGCCCATCGGTCCTGTGAACCACGCTCTGCCGCCTGTGCCGTTTCTTCTTGCTTCCGTCTCTTCTCTCGCTCGTCTCTTCCTACAGCTCATGCCCCGCGGGTTTCATCACCCGCAGGTTATCGAATACAGATTCGAAAATGCCGTCTCCGGCCGCAACACCCCTCGTTCGAGTGACCCGGCTCAAGGAATGATCGCCGCCGCCGAGGGGAGATCTTCAGCGGGAGGCGGACCGCTCGGGGAAACCGGTCCGAAGGGGATGACCTTGAGAGCTCGGGGCTCCGGGTCAGCACAGGGGAGGACAGGCCCCGGCGCCGCACGGCGCCGGGGCCTTCTCCACGTCTACGGCACATCCTCCCGTCCCCCTCACGGTCATATGCCTTGCGCGACAGCCTGGCACGCGCAGCGCCCGAGCGCTGCGATTCAGCGCAGCGAATCTCGGATTAGCCGAGTTCGCCGACGGTCCCGCCGGGACGCCACAACTACCCCTCGCGCCCCACGAGTTGAACGACCCGCAGCTCAGCGCTCGGCCCGCCCCCCGACCCTCGGCTCAGCGCTTGGCCACGAACACGTGCGAGGCGATCTCCGACTCCAGCTCGGCCGCCTCACCGCCGCTGCCCACCAGCACCCCGCCCGCCGACTCCGTCACGCTCACCACCGAGCCGGGCTGCACGCCCGCGCGGCGCAGCGTGTACATCAGCTGCGCGTCCGTCTGGATGGGCTCGCCGATCCGCCGTACGACGACGGTCTTGCCGTCGACACCCGGGTCGAGGTCGGCCAGCGACACCATGCCCTCGTCCAGGAACGGGTCGGCCCCGTCCTTCTCGCCCAGCTCTTCGAGCCCGGGGATCGGATTGCCGTACGGCGACTCCGTGGGGTGACGCAGCAGCTCAAGGACGCGGCGCTCCACGGCCTCGCTCATCACGTGCTCCCAGCGGCAGGCCTCGGCGTGCACCTGCTCCCACTCCAGGCCGATCACGTCGACGAGCAGACACTCGGCGAGGCGGTGCTTGCGCATCACGCGTGTGGCGAGCCGACGGCCCTCGTCGGTCAGCTCCAGGTGGCGGTCGCTCGCCACGGCCACCAGGCCGTCGCGCTCCATGCGCGCCACCGTCTGGCTCACCGTGGGCCCGCTCTGGTCGAGCCGCTCGGCGATGCGGGCGCGCATGGGGACCACACCTTCCTCCTCAAGCTCAAGGATGGTGCGGAGATACATCTCCGTGGTGTCGATCAGTCCGGACATACGTGCCCCTCGATTACCTCTGCCCGAAGCTCGACGGCTCCGCGGCGCGTGCGCTGGCCCTGGACTCAATTCTGACGCATACCACTGACAACCGTGCCGCGCCGCTGAAACCAGCCGGTTACGACCACCTGTGGGCCCCTGCGCGGCGGCCCGCCACCCGGGTTCCCCGGCCTTGCCCGCCGTATTGACAGCGCACTGGTCCAGACCGCACGGTGATCCGCGACACAGCCGCATGGCAACCGTACCGAAGGGGCTTCCGCATGAGCGACCGTACGCCGGCCGGCCAGTTCTTCGACGCCGCGATCACCCTCCTCCAGCGGGTCCGCGACGAAGAGGCCGACTCCGTCCAGGCGGCCGGCACGCTCCTCGCGGACACCGTCGCCGACGGCGGGCGCCTCTTCGCCTTCGGTGCCGGACACTCCTCCCTCGCGGCCCAGGACGTCGTCTACCGCGCGGGCGGGCTCGCCCTGATGAACCTGCTCACCGTCCCCGGAGTCGTCGGCGTCGACGTCATGCCGGCCACGCTGGGCTCCGCCCTGGAGCGCGTCGACGGCCTCGCGAGCGTCGTCCTGGAGACGTCACCGCTGCGCTCCGGCGACGCCCTGGTGATCATCTCGCTGTCCGGGCGCAACGCGCTCCCCGTGGAGATGGCCATGAAGGCCCGCTCCCTCGGCGTACGGGTCATCGGCGTGACGTCGGTGGCGTACGCCTCGGAGACGACGTCACGGCACGTCTCCGGGACGTACCTGAAGGACCACTGCGACGTGGTCCTCGACTCGAAGATCGCGATCGGCGACGCGGAACTCACCCTCGACACCATCCCGGCCCCCTTCGCCCCCGCCTCCACTGTCGTCACCTCCGCCCTCCTCCAGGCGGTCATGGCGACGGCGGCGGCGACCCTGGCCGACCGCGGCATCGAGCCGCCGCTGCTGCGCTCCGGGAACGTGGACGGCGGCCACGAGTGGAACGGCCGGGTGTTCGAGGAGTACCGGGACCGGATCTTCTACCAGTACTGAGCGGCGGCCCAGTAGTGAGCGACTGACTACTAGTGGCTCACTACTGGGCAGCGGCTCATTTCTCGCCCGCCGCCTCCGCCAGGTCCAGCGCGGCCGCGATCCGTACGGCGACATCCTCGGCGTAGATCGAGTCGGACCGTTCGAACTGGCTGCGCCCGGCGCCCCGTAGGAACGTCACGACGCCCAGGGTCCGCCCCCGGCTGCGCAGCACCGCGCACAGGGCGTGCACGGCGTCCGTGGGCCACTGCCTGACCCGGGCCCACTCGCGGGCCTGCTCGGGCGGGGCGGTGCCGATACTGGCCCGCACGGAGCCGACGCGTTCGACGCACTGCAGGGCGGGATGCCCCTCTCCGTAGCGCACGGGCAGCCCGGCGGCGCCGGTGAGGAGGCTGGGGCCTGGTGCGCCCGTGGGCGTAGCGGCGACCCGAATGAGTCGTACGACCGCCGTACCACTACGTAGGCCCTCACTATCGTTCAACGATCCGCCCGCGACCCGGTCGATGAGGGCGTGGTCGGCGAAGCCGGCGAGGGCGAAGTCGAGGTGGACGGTCGCCGCGTCGCGCGGGTCCTCGCACTCGGCGGCGGCGCGGGCGGCGCGGTGCAGTTGCTGGGCACGGAAGCGCAGCAACGACGCCTCCTGCTCCAGCTGCTTGGCCTCGGTGACGTCCTGGAAGAGCCAGCCGACGCCGAGCGGCACCGGTTCCTCGGTGAGCGGCGAGGCGAGCCGCAGGAAGCCACTCCGCCAGCACCGCCGGAGATTGCCCTCCGGCGTCCGTACGCTCACCCAGATCTCCGCGGGAGCAGGCGGCGCACCCTCGGCGAGCACGTGCGTGAGCGCGGCCTCCAACTCCTCGACACCTTGGGCGAGCAGCTCACCAAGAGGCCGCCCGAGCACGGAGGTGCGCCCGGTACCGAGCGCACGAGCGGCATGAGAGTTGACGACGGCGGGCCGCAGATCGGCATCGACGAGCACGACCCCCCAGGAGGCGTCCTCGAACAACGCCTCACTCAGGGCAATCGACCGCTCAAGGTCGATCTGGGCATGCACTTCACTGAAGGCGCAGTAGACCCCGGCGGGCTTCCCGTCGGGCCCGCGCACGGCGGCGGACTGGGTCCGCACAAGCACCCGCCCACCGTCCTTGGTCAGCAGAGCGAACTCATTGACCTGCCGCCCGGGCGCCTGCATGGCGGACATGAGCCGCCCCTCGACCTCCTCGGCGTCCGCACTCCGTACGGCCCACCCGGCCAGCCCCTGCCGCCCCACGGCCTCGGCCGCGGTCCAGCCGAGGATGCGCTCCGCCTCGCGGTTCCAGTGCGTCAGCACCCCGTCCGCGTCGAAGGCACACAGCGCCGCGTCCATCCCGTCCAGCAACGCGGCCAACAGATCGGAGCCGCCGACCCCTTCGGGCCCACCGTCCCGCTCGGGCTCGTCGGGACCCAACTCATCGGTGGTCCCACTACGCCGGGAAGCACTCACCTGGACCCCCTGCAGGCTGCGTCCGCGGACACGACGCGTCGGTTCACTCACTCCCCCTCATTCAACTCGAACGTGACGCAGCACACACCGAGTTCCCGCAAGATTGAGGGAATCGTTGTACGACGCCGGTTCGCTCCCGACACACTCGGCCGATGCCCGCGCGTCTCCCACTCGACGAACAACTCACCGCGCTACGGACGACATTGTCCCGCAACGAGACCCTCCTGGAGATCCTCGACCGCACCGCGGCCCTCGACCTCCCGAACTGGTACCTGACCGCGGGCTGCCTCTTCCAAACCGTCTGGAACACGGTCACGGACCGTCCCCCGACCCACGCCATCAAGGACTACGACGTCTTCTACTACGACGACACGGACCTGTCCTGGGAGGCCGAGGACAAGATGATCCGCGCAGGCCGCGAGGCCTACGCCGACCTGTCCACCAAGCCCGAGGTCGAGATCCGCAACGAGGCCCGCGTCCACCTCTGGTATGAGCAGAAGTTCGGCACTCCGTGCCCGCCGTACGACTCCGTAGAGGCCGCGATCGACTCCTTCGCGGCAACGACATGCTGCCTGGCCGTACGCCTGAAGGAGGACGGCAGTTGGCGCGTCTACGCCCCGCACGGCCTCTCCGACGTCTTCAACCTCGTCGTACGGCCGAACCCGGTCCTGGCACCACGAGAGGTCTACGAGACGAAGGCGGCCCGCTGGCGGGAAGCGTGGCCGGAGTTGACCGTCCTGCCCTGGCCCACGGAAACCGCGACTACGACCGCAACCGCAACCGCAGAGTGATCCACAAGTCGGTCTCGCCGTCCAGTACATAGCGCTCGGTCTCGACGAAACCCCGAGCCTCTGCGAACCGCACCCCGTCCGTGTTGGCGGCCAGGACGACGGTCTCGATCGCACCGGCGCCGAGCGCACGCGCGCGCGTGAGGCCGTTTTCGTAGAGGGCGGCTCCGTAGCCGCGCCGCCGGAAATCGGGCAGCACGCGCGCGATGACGGTCGCCACCGCTTCCTCGCCCTCCGGCGGCCGCACAGTGGAGCAACCCACGAGCACGTCCCCCAGGTACGCGTTCTCCAGCCGGTTCCGCCCGCTCCGCTCCCGGACTTCGTCGAGGGACATCGCGGCGGGCGGCACGATCAGGTTGTGGACGTGTCGCCAGTCCCGGAGTGCGTTCTGAGCATCGGGATCCACCGGTTCCATACGCACATCGGTCACCGTTCGCCGCTCCGCACGCTGTTCTGCCATGGCAGGACGCTAGGCGAGCAGACCGGCTTCTGGGCGTGGATAGCAGGAAGATCGGCTACGCGTTCGACGAATTCGGCCTGTTCGCACGAACGGGCGACTTCTGTTGGATCAAGCCCCGCGGGCAGATCCCGGTCTCTAGCGTCGACCGCACACTTCGGAAAGGAGGCCACTCGCTCCCCGGGCATCGACCGGAGTCCGCGCCGCCCCGGCGGACGGACGCAGAGTGGCCAGCCCCAGTCATCGCGATCGCAGAGATCAGGGAAGTACCCCGATGACTACGTTTCCCGCAGGCGAGCAGACCCACCAGGCCGTGCTTCCTCAGCGGCCTGCTCTGGAATCCGTGGGAGCAGACACCCCTGGGAGCAGGGACGAAACGGCTCACGGACTCCCCGCCACCGCGCGGGGCACCGTCGGGGAACAGGGGCGAGGGGAGACCGACGGGCGCGGTACCAGGGCCCGTCGGCGTCACGCCAAGAGCGCTGCCACGGCGGCGGAGGCGGCAGAGAACCGGAGCGGTGACGCTCCCGCACACCACCAGCCGTACAGGGGCGGGGTCGGCGCGAGCAGGGTCTTCGTGCTCGCCAGGGACGGGCGACCGCTCATGCCCTGCCATCCGGCCCGCGCCCGCGAACTCCTGGGAAAGGGGCGGGCCGTGGTCGCCCGGCAGGTGCCCTTCACCATCCGGCTGAAGGACCGCGCGCTCGCCGACTCGGAAGTCGACGGAGTGCGGTTGCGCATCGACCCCGGCTCGAAAGGCACCGGCCTCGCCGTCACCGACGAGAAGAGGGAAATGGGCCAAGAGGGCGCCGCCGTCACCGTCAGACGCGGGCTGTTCTCGATCGAACTCCGGCATCGCGGCGATCAGATCCGCCTGCGCATGCGGCAACGCGCCGGTTACCGGCGCAGGCGCCGCTCGGCCAACTGCCGCTACCGTGCGCCTCGTTCGGACAACCGGCCCCGTCCCGCAGGATGGCTGCCGCCCTCCCTGCGCCACCGGGTCGAGACCGTCCTCTCCCTCGCGACGCGCCTGTGCCGCTACGCCCCCGTCAGCGAGGTCCACATCGAACGCGTCGCGTTCGACACCCATGCCATGAGCGCGGGAAGGCCCCTGTCCGAAGCCGAGTACAGGCAGGGCCCACTCGCCGGAGCCACCGCCCGTGCCTACCTCCGCACCAAGTGGAACAGCGCCTGCGCCTACTGCGACGTGAGCGGCGTACCCCTGAACATCGAGCGCCTCAGACCCCGCAGCCGCGGAGGCTCCGACCGCGTCTCGAACCTCGTCCTCGCCTGCGTCCCCTGCAACGAGGCCAAGGGCACCACCCCGGTGGAGACCTTCCTCGCCGACCGGCCCGACCGCCTCGCGAGAATCCTCGGACAGGCCAGGGCGCCGCTCCACGACGCCGCCGCCATGAACGCGACCCGTTGGCAGCTCACGGAGGCCCTGGGCACCCTCGGCAGGCCCGTGCACGCCTGGTCGGGCAGGCGCACGAAAGGCAACCGCAGCGCCATGGGCCTGGCCAAGACACACACCCTGGACGCGTTGTCCGTCGGACGCCTCAACCACGCATACGGCGACGTGATCGTGCGGTACCCGGAGCGGGTGCTCGTCGCCAGGGCCACCGGGCGAGGCTCCTACCCCGCACGACTCCGGACCGGTTCGGCTTCCCCCGACTTCGCCGGGCTCGTACCAAGCGGCACTTCGGGTACGTCACCGGGGATCTCGTACGGGCCACGGTGCGCTCCGGCAAGTGGGCGGGCACGCGGACCGGCCGTATCTCCGTCCGGGCCAGGGGGCAGCACAGTCTGGCGACGCCGAGAGGTCGTATCAACGTCTCTCACCGGAATCTGCGGCTCCTCCAGCGGGGCGACGGATACGGATACGGCAGTCGTCCGGAGCCGACGCCGTCAACATCCCGAAAAAGCGGTTGATCCGTCGCCGAGCGGTTCCTAGTGTGTGGTGCACACGAGAAGGGAGGTGGTTCGGCAGATGTATGGAAACCGGACGCGTGAGGTGACTGCGGGCTAGCGGCCCGTCGCCACACCCAGTGCGGTGCCGGACCCGCACGTGAGACATGCGTGCAGCCGGCCCAATCTCCAGCAGTCACCCGACCCGCGAGCTCGCCGGTACGTCCGGCCGGCTCCCCCGCTGTGAGGCGGAGGGACCTGAGCTCGCGGGTCGTCTGTGTTTCCGAGGCCCTGTGGGTCAGGGGCTCAGGCGGTCCAGGTGCCAGGTGCCGGAGGGTTCTGCTGTGTAGCGGAGGCGGTCGTGGAGGCGGTTTTCCCGGCCCTGCCAGAACTCGACCGCCTGGGGGGCGATGCGGAAGCCGCCCCAGTGCGGGGGGACCGGGACCTGTTCGCCCTCGGGGTAGCGGGCGAGCAGGTCGGCGTACGACGACTCCAGTTCGGCTCGTGAGGGGATCACCGTGGACTGGGTGCTGGCCCAGGCGCCGAGTTGGGAGCCGTGCGGGCGGGTGCGGAAGTACGCGGCGGTCTCGTCGCGGCCGGTGCGGCGGGCGGTGCCGGTGACCAGGACCTGGCGGGCCATCGGGTGCCAGGGGAAGAGCAGCGAGACGTACGGGTTGGCGCCGAGTTCGCGGGCCTTGCGGGAGTCGTAGTTCGTGTAGAAGACGAAGCCCTGGGCGTCGTAGTGCTTGAGGAGGACCGTGCGGGAGCTGGGGCGGCCCTCGGCGTCGGCGGTGGAGACGACCATGGCGTTCGGCTCGTAGACGAGGTCCTGGAGCGCCGCCTCCTCGAACCAGCGGCCGAACTGTGTCATGGGGTCGGCTGCGAGGTCGTTCTCGTCGAGGCCCTCCGCGCGGTACTGCTTGCGCATCGCGGCGGGGTCGAGGCGGGGATCACGGTCGGTGGGATCGCGGTCGGTCACACGATCATCCTGCCGTACGGCGGTGTGGGGGCGGGGGCGGGTGCGTACAGCCGTCTACAGTGCGGGCCGTCGCGGGCCGTCGCGTGCGGTCGCGGGCCGTCGCGTGCGGTCGCGAGTTCGGGTGGCACTCAGTGCCGTAGGCCCTCCCCTTGTGTGGCACTCGGCGTTATGGTGCTGATGTCTCTATCTTCGGCCCGCGAGTCCCCCGTGACCGTGGAGCCACAGCATGAGGAGCCGCCTGATGTCCGACTTCGACCCCTCCTTTGTCCCTGGACTCGAAGGAGTCGTCGCGTTCGAGACGGAGATCGCCGAACCGGACAAGGAAGGCGGCGCTCTGCGGTACCGGGGCGTCGACATCGAGGATCTGGTCGGTCACGTCTCGTTCGGCAACGTCTGGGGGCTGCTCGTCGACGGCGCCTTCGACCCCGGGCTGCCGGCCGCCGAGCCGTTCCCGATCCCGGTGCACTCGGGGGACATCCGCGTCGACGTACAGTCCGCGCTGGCCATGCTCGCGCCCGTGTGGGGCCTCAAGCCGCTCCTCGACATCGACGAGGAGCAGGCGCGCGACGACCTCGCCCGGGCGGCCGTCATGGCGCTGTCGTACGTCGCCCAGTCCGCGCGCGGGCAGGGGAACGCGATGGTTCCGCAGAGCGAGATCGACAAGGCGCACTCGGTCGTCGAGCGGTTCATGATCCGGTGGCGGGGGGAGCCGGATCCCAAGCATGTCGCGGCTGTGGACGCGTATTGGACGTCCGCTGCCGAGCATGGGATGAACGCGTCCACCTTTACGGCTCGGGTTATCGCCTCTACGGGCGCTGATGTCGCCGCCGCGCTGTCCGGGGCCGTGGGTGCGATGTCCGGGCCTCTGCATGGTGGGGCGCCGTCCCGGGTGCTCGGGATGATCGAGGAGATCGAGCGGACCGGGGATGCCGAGGCGTATGTGCGGCAGGCGCTCGACAAGGGTGAACGGTTGATGGGGTTCGGGCACCGGGTGTACCGGGCCGAGGACCCTCGGGCTCGTGTACTGCGGCGTACCGCGCGGGAGTTGGGGGCGCCGCGGTTCGAGATCGCGGAGGCGTTGGAGAAGGCGGCGCTCGCGGAGTTGCATGCGCGGCGGCCTGATCGGGTGCTGGCGACCAACGTCGAGTTCTGGGCGGCGATCGTTCTCGACTTCGCTGAGGTGCCGGCGCACATGTTCACGTCGATGTTCACGTGTGCGCGGACCGCCGGGTGGTCGGCGCACATTCTTGAGCAGAAGCGGACGGGGCGACTGGTGCGGCCGTCTGCTCGGTATGTGGGGCCGGAGTCTCGTGGGCCCCAGTCGATCGAGGGGTACGCGGATATCGCCCACTGAAGAAGGGGCTGAGGTGCGTGGGCGACTGCGGGCCCGTTGGGGCTGGTCGCGCAGTTCCCCGCGCCCCTAGGAAACTCACCCCAAGGCGTGTTCCAGGAGGGCCGCCCATTGGGCTACCACCCTCTGACGCCTGACCCTGTCGTCTGTGAGCAGGTTGGCCAGGCCCAAGCCCCTCGCCATGTCCAGGAGGCCCTGGACTGTCTCCCGCACCCCCTGCTGGGACTCGTCCGCGTCCAGCAACTCCACCGCGATCCGGTGGGTCTCGCGGCCCACCTTCGCCTCCAACTCCGTCACCCGGGGCCGGAGTTGATCCTCGTTCGACGCGGCTACCCACAGGTGCAGGGCCGCGCGGAAGAGGGGGCCCGTGTAGAGGTCGACCAGGGCGTCGATCACCGCGCGGCGGTTTGCCGCGCCCTCCGGGAACAGGGTGCGCAGCGCCGTGGAGCGTTCTTCCGCCACGTACTCGACCGCCGCCGTGAAGAGGTCCTCGCGGGTGGGGAAGTGGTGTTGGGCGGCGCCTCGGGAGACGCCGGCGCGTTCGGCCACGACGGAGACCGTGGAACCTGCCCAGCCGTGTTCGGCGAGGCAGGACACGGCGGCTTCCAGGAGGCGTTGCCGGGTGGCCCGGCTGCGGTCCTGCTTGGGTCTGCGGTCGACCGCGCCCGGCGCCGTCGTCGCGCTCACACCACCCATGCGGGATCCCGTCGTTCGAGGAATGCTGTCATCCCCTCGCGGGCCTGCGCGGAGCCGAACAGCCGTGCCGAGAGCGCGGTCAGGTCGGCCGCGTCCCGGTCGAAGGTTTCCAGCACCCTAGCCGTGAGCAGCCGTTTCGTCTCGGCCAGGGCCTCGGGAGCGGCTCGGCGCAGGCCGTCGAGGATCGGTGCCAGTGCCTCGTCTACGTCCTCTCCCGCCACCGTCAGCAGGCCTGCGCGGGTCGCTTCCGTCGCGTCGAAACGCTCGCCGGTGAGGTAGTAGCGGGCCAGGGCTCGGGGGTCCGTGCGGGGAAGAAGAGGGAGGGAGATCACCGCCGGGGCCACTCCGATCCGTACCTCTGTGAAGGCGAAGGTGGCTGACGCGGTCGACGCTGCCGCTATGTCGCAGGACGCCAACAGGCCTACGCCGCCTGCCCTTACGTGGCCTGTCACTCGCGCCACCACCGGCTTCGGGAGTTCGACGATCTGGCGGAGTACGGCCACCAGGGCGTCCGGGGGCGGCGGGTCCCGTAGGTCCGCGCCCGCGCAGAACGTGTTGCCGGTGTGGGTGAGGACGATCGCCCGTACGCCGGCGTCCTTCCCGCACTCCGTCAGCGCGTCCGCCAACTCGCTTACCAGGGACGCCGACAGCGCGTTCCTGGTGTCCGGTGAGTCCAGGCTCAGGGTCTCGATGCCACGCGCGCGGGTACGACCGATCAGCGTCATGCGCGGCCTCGCAGTTCCCGGCGCAGGATCTTGCCGGAGGCGGCTCGGGGGACGGCCTCGATGAAGGTGACGATGCGGACGCGTTTGTACGGGGCGACGCGTTCGGCGACGTACATCAGGACCTCGCTCTGGGAGAGGTCGGGGGCGGTCGGGTGGCGGACCACGTACGCGTGCGGGACCTCGTTGTTGTCGTCGTTGTACTCGCCCACGACGGCCGCGTCGGCGATGCCGGGGTGGGTGAGCAGGAGGGCCTCCAGTTCGGCGGGGGCCACCTGGAAGCCCTTGTACTTGATGAGTTCCTTGACGCGGTCCACGACGAACGTCCAGCCGCCGTCGTCCACGTAGCCGACGTCCCCGGTGCGCAGCCAGCCGTCCTGGTCGATCATCGCGGCGGTGTCGTCGGGACGGCCGAGGTAGCCCTTCATCACCTGGGGGCCGCGGATGAGGAGTTCGCCCGCCTCGCCGATGCCGAGGTCCTTGTCGGGGTCGTCGAGGGAGACGATCCGCATCTCGGTGCCGGCGATGAGCTTGCCGACGGTTCCCGGGGGTGCGGTGGGCATGTCCCGTACGGGGACCACGTGGGTCCCCGGGGACAGTTCCGTCATGCCGTACGCCTGGCCTACGGGCGGCAGGCCCAGGCGGTGGGAGCAGGCGGCGGCGAGGTTCGCGTCGAGAGGGGCGGCGGCGCTGATGATGTATTTGAGGGACGAGAGGTCGTACTGCGCGACCGCGGGGTGCTTGGCGAGGGCCAGGACTATGGGCGGGGCCACGTAGAGGCCGGTGATGCGGTGGTTCTCGATGGCCGCGAGGAAGGTCTCCAGCTCGAAGCGCGGGAGGACCACGACCGCGGCGCCCTTCCTCAGGGGGGCGTTCATCAGGGCCGTCAGACCGTAGATGTGGAAGAAGGGGAGCACGGCGAGGATGCGGTCGCCTGGGCCGGTGGGGACCGCGGGCTCCAACTGGGCCAGGTTCGTCGCTATTTGACGGTGGGTGAGCATCACACCCTTGGGAGTGCCGGTCGTGCCCGAGGAGTACGGGAGAGCCGCCACGTCCGTCACCGGGTCGATGTCGACCGTCGGCTCGGGGGCCGTGGAGCCGAGCATGTCGGCGAGGGAGCGGTGGCCGGGCGCGCTGTCGCAGACGAATATCTCCTCGACGCCGCCCGCGAGTTCGGCGGCACGGCGTGCCGCGTCCAGGAGCGGTGACAGGGTGACGATCCAGCGGGCCGCCGAGTCGCGCAGCTGCTTGGCGAACTCCTCCGGGGTGGCGAGCGGGTGCACCGTCGTGACGGAGGCACCCGCGCGCGTGGCGGCGTAGAACGCCAGCGGGAAAGCCACCGTGTTGGGGCTGTGCAGGGCGAGGACGTCCCCCTTGCGCACGCCCGCGTCCGCGAGGCCGGCCGCGATCCGCCGGTGGAACGCGTCGAGTTGGGTGTACGTGAGCGTGGTGCCGTCCGTGCCGTCCACCAGCGCGGGTTCGTCGCCGAACTCGGCGGCTCGGGCCAACACCGCGTCGTGGATGGGGAGTTCGACGGCCGGAACGTCTGCGTACTCGCTGCGGAACATGGTTCCTCCTGGCGCGGCACTGGGCTTGTGGCGGGCTTCGGGCCCTGGGCTAGTACGACTTGGGCAGGCCCAGGGTCTGGTGGGAGACGTAGTTGAGAATCATCTCCCGGCTCACCGGAGCAATACGAGCCACGCGCGCGGCGGTTATCAATGAGGCGAGCCCGAATTCCCGCGTGAGGCCGTTGCCGCCGAGGGTGTGCACGGACTGGTCCACCGCCCGCACGCAGGCCTCGCCGGCCGCGTACTTGGCCATGTTGGCGGCCTCGCCCGCACCCACGTCGTCACCGGCGTCGTACAGGTACGCCGCCTTCTGCATCATCAGGCGGGCGAGTTCGAGGTCGATGTGCGCCTGGGCGAGGGGGTGCGCGATGGCCTGGTGGGCGCCGATGGGGGCGTCCCATACGGTGCGGTCGCGGGCGTACTCGATGGCTCGGGCCAGCGCGTAGCGGCCCATGCCGATCGCGAAGGCGGCGGTCATGATGCGTTCGGGGTTGAGACCGGCGAAGAGTTGGAGCAGGCCGGCGTCTTCGTCTCCGACCAGTGCGTCCGCCGGGAGTCGTACGTCGTCCAGGGTCAGCTCGAACTGCTTCTCCACCGCCTGGAGTTCCATGTCTATCTGGCGGCGGGTGAAGCCGGGGGCGTCTCGCGGGACGATGAACAGGCAGGGCTTCAGGCGGCCTGTGCGGGAGTCTTCTGTGCGGCCGACTATGAGGGTCGCGTCGGCCAGGTCGACGCCGGAGATGAAGACCTTGCGGCCGGTGAGGAGCCAGTCTGTTCCGTCTTTGCGGGCTGTGGTGGTGATGCGGTGGCTGTTGGAGCCGGCGTCCGGTTCTGTGATGCCGAAGGCCATGGTTCGGGTGCCGTCCGCCAGGGCGGGGAGCCAGGTTTGCTTTTGGGCTTCTGTGCCGAAGCGGGCGATTACCGTTCCGCAGATTGCTGGTGACACGACCATCATGAGGAGGGGGCAGCCGGCTGCTCCCAACTCCTCCAGGACGATGGAGAGTTCGGAGATGCCGCCGCCTCCGCCGCCGTATTCCTCGGGGAGGTTGACGCCTAGGTAGCCGAGTTTGGCTGCCTCGGACCAGAGTTGTTCTCGGTCGTAGGTGCGGCCGTGGCGTTTGCCCAGGGTGGAGACGGCTGCACGTAGGGCCTTGTGTTCTTCGGTTTCGGTAGTGGACATGTGACTCCCTCGTCGTGGCTGGTCGCGCAGTTCCCCGCGCCCCTTAGGTGGGCTCTACTACCGCCAATAGATCGGCGAGCTGTACCTGTTGGCCGGGTACAGCGTTCAGAGCCGTCAGATTGCCCGTTACCGGCGCCGTGATCTTGTGTTCCATCTTCATTGCCTCTAGCCACAACAACGGTTCGCCTGCGGCTACTTGGGCTCCTACCATCAGGCCGTCTGCCACTCTCACCACCGTGCCCGGCATGGGGGCCAGGAGGGAGCCGGGGGCCAGTTGGGCGGCTGGGTCGGGGAAGCGAGGGAGGGCTGTCAGGGTCGTTGCGTTCACGTACACCTGGTCGTCGCCGTAGCTCGCGACCTCGAACTTCCGCCTCACACCGTCCAGTTCGAGTACGACTCGCTCGGCGTCCGCGTGGATGACCCGCACCCCGTCCGCCGTCAGGCCCTCCCTCGTGTGGCGGTACTGGACCTCGCACTCGGTGTCGCCCATGGCGTAGCGCTTGGTCTGGGGCTGGGAGGGGAGGTTGCGCCAGGCGCCTCCTCCGAAGCGGGAGCGGCCGTGGGTGTCGGCGAGGGCTGCCGCGAGGGGGGCATGCGGGTCGGGGGTGGCCTCTGCGAGTTCCGGGAGGTGGCGGTCGTAGAAACCCGTGTCCATGTGGGCCGTCGTGAACTCCTTGTGGCGTAGGGAGTTGACGAGGAGGGTGCGGTTGGTGATCGGGCCGTGGATTGTCGTCCGTTCCAGGGCGCCGGCGAGTTTGCGGAGGGCTTCGGCGCGGGTGGGGGCGTGGGCTACGACCTTGGCGAGCATCGGGTCGTAGTGGATGCCTATGGTGTCGCCGTCGGTGTAACCCGTGTCGAGGCGGACGCCGTTCGGGACGGCTATGCGGTGCAGGGTGCCGGTCTGGGGGGTCCAGTCGTGGGACGGATCCTCGGCGTAGAGGCGGGCTTCTATGGCGTGGCCGCGCGGGTTCGGGGGGTCGTTTTCCAGGGGCTCGCCCTCCGCGATGCGTAGTTGCAGGGCCACGAGGTCGATGCCGAACACGGCTTCTGTCACCGGGTGTTCGACCTGGAGGCGGGTGTTCATCTCCAGGAAGTGGGCCTTGTTGTCGGGGGAGATCAGGAACTCGACCGTTCCGGCGCCTTCGTAGGCGACCGCGCGGGCGGCGCGTACCGCCAACTCACCGAGTTCCTGCGCGAGTTGATCCGGTAGGCCCGGGGCCGGGGACTCCTCGATCACCTTCTGGTGGCGGCGTTGGAGGGAGCAGTCGCGGGTGCCGAGGGGCCAGACCGTGCCGTGGGTGTCGGCGAGGATCTGGACCTCGACGTGTCGGCCGCCTTCCACGTAGGGCTCGACGAAGACCTCGCCGTCGCCGAAGGCGCTCATCGCCTCGGCGCGTGCCGCCGTCAACTCGGATGGCAGGTCCGCGAGTTGGCGTACGACCCGCATGCCGCGCCCGCCACCACCCGCCGCCGCCTTCACCAGGACGGGGAGGTCGGCCTCGGTGACGTGTTCCAGGGGGGCGATGCCCATGAGTTGTTTGGCGCGGGTCTTGGAGGCCATGGCCTCGATCGCCTCGGGCGGGGGGCCGATCCAGAGCAGGCCGGCGGCCTGGACGGCGCGGGCGAAGTCGGCGTTCTCGGAGAGGAAGCCGTAGCCGGGGTGCACGGCGTCCGCGCCTGCGGCGACGGCCGCCTTCACTATCGACTCCCCGCGCAGGTACGTGTCCGTGGGCGTCGAGCCGGGGAGCTGTACCGTGGCGTCGGCCACGCGTGTGTGGAGCGCGTGCTCGTCGGCGTCCGAGTGGACGGCGACCGTGCGGATGCCGAGTTCGCGGCAGGTGCGGAAGATCCGGCAGGCGATCTCGCCCCGGTTGGCGACAAGGACGGTCGCGATCATGTGGTCCCTCATGTCGGTCATGGCCCTCACATCCGGAAGACGCCGAAGCCACCGCGCGCGCCCTCGTAGGGCGCGGTGTGGATGGCGGACAGGCACAGGCCGAGGACGGTGCGGGTGTCGCGCGGGTCGATGACACCGTCGTCGTACAGCCGCCCCGACAGGAACATCGGCAGGGACTCGGACTCGATCTGCTGCTCCACCATGGCGCGCAACGCCGCGTCCGCGTCGTCGTCGTAGGGCTGCCCCTTCGCTACGGCCGACTGGCGGGCGACGATCGACAGGACGCCGGCGAGCTGTTGGGGGCCCATGACGGCGGACTTGGCGCTGGGCCAGGCGAAGAGGAAGCGGGGGTCGTAGGCGCGGCCGCACATGCCGTAGTGGCCGGCGCCGTAGGAGGCGCCCATGAGCACGGACAGATGCGGTACGCGGCTGTTGCTGACGGCGTTGATCATCATCGCGCCGTGCTTGATGATGCCGCCCTGTTCGTACTCCTTGCCGACCATGTAGCCGGTGGTGTTGTGCAGGAAGAGCAGCGGGATGTCGCGCTGGTTGGCCAACTGGATGAACTGGGCGGCCTTTTGGGACTCCTGACTGAAGAGGACGCCTTGGGCGTTCGCCAGGATGCCGACCGGATAGCCGTGCAGGGTGGCCCAACCGGTGACGAGGCTCGTGCCGTAGAGGGGCTTGAACTCGTCGAAGTCGGAGGCGTCTACGAGCCGGGCGACGACCTCGCGAGGATCGAAGGGGGTCTTCAGGTCCCCCGGGACGATGCCCAGTAGCTCGTCCTCGTCGTACTTGGGGGGTGCCGCCGGGGCCGGATCGCCGTACGCCTTGCGGTGGTTGAGGCGGGCGACGACGCGGCGTGCCTGGCGCAGGGCGTCCTGCTCGTCCACGGCGAAGTGGTCCGCGAGGCCCGAGACGCGCGCGTGCATCTCGGCGCCGCCGAGCGATTCGTCGTCGCTCTCCTCGCCGGTCGCCATCTTCACGAGCGGCGGCCCGCCGAGGAACACCTTCGCCCGTTCCTTGACCATGATCACGTGGTCGGACATGCCGGGGATGTACGCGCCGCCGGCGGTCGAGTTGCCGAAGACGACGGCGATCGTCGGAATGCCGGCGGCCGAGAGGCGGGTGAGGTCGCGGAAGATGGCGCCGCCCGGGATGAAGATCTCCTTCTGGGACGGGAGATCCGCGCCGCCGGACTCGACGAGGCTGATGCAGGGGAGGCGGTTGGCGAGGGCGATGTCGTTGGCGCGCAGGGCCTTCTTCAGCGACCAGGGGTTGCTGGCCCCGCCGCGCACGGTGGGGTCGTTGGCGGTGATCAGGCACTCCACGCCTTCCACCACCCCGATGCCGGTGACGAGGGAGGCGCCGACCGCGTAGTCGCTGCCCCAGGCGGCGAGCGGGGACAGTTCGAGGAAGGGCGTGTCGGGGTCGAGGAGCAGCTCGACGCGCTCGCGGGCGAGCAACTTGCCGCGCTTGCGGTGCCGTTCGACGTATTTCGGCCCGCCACCGGCGAGAGCCTTCGCGTGCTCGGCGTCGAGTTCGCCGAGTTTGGCGAGCATGGCCTCGCGGTGGGCCGTGTAGTCGGGACCGTTGGTGTCCAGGGCGGTCGAAAGGACGGTCACAGGAGTGCCTCCGGTATGTCCAGACGGCGGGAACGCAGCCATTCGCCCAGGGCCTTGGCCTGCGGATCGAAACGATGCTGGGCGGCGACGCCCTCGCCGAGAATCCCCTCGACGACGAAGTTGAGAGAACGGAGGTTGGGCAGGACATGCCTCGTGACCCCCAACTCGGCGGTCTCCGGCAGGAGTTGCCTGAACCTCTCGACGGTCAGCGCATGGGCGAGCCAGCGCCACCCCTCATCCGTACGCGCCCACACCCCCACGTTGGCGTTCCCTCCCTTGTCACCGCTACGGGCCCCGGCGACCAGACCAAGGGGCGCCCGCGCCGTGGGCCCGTCCGGCGGAGGCTCGGGGAGGGCCGGCTGCGGAACGTCTTCCAGTACGCGGGTGTCGTGGGCCGGGGCCACAGGAATCCGGCGCCCGTCGTGGAGGACGGCCATATGGTCGACGGCGCCATGGGGGACATACACATCATCGAAGACGCCATAGGGCGCTCCCTTTCCAGGTGGGGTCAGCACATGGAAGCCGGGGTAACTGGCCAGTGCGAGTTCGACGGCGGCGGCGCTCAGCGCCCGCCCGACGACCTCCGGATCGGCATCCCGCACGACGAGCCGCAGCAGTGCGCTGGCGGTCTCCTCGGTGGAGGCGTCCGCATGGTCGGTACGGGCGAGATCCCAACGGAGTTCACCGGGCCGGGACTTGGCGTTCCCCTCGCCGAACGCGGCCTCCATCTGCTCCCGGACGAGCGTGGCCTTGCGCTCGATGTCGAGGCCGGTGAGCACGAAGGTGACCTCGTTGCGGAAGCCGCCCAGCCGGTTGAGCCCGACCTTGAGGCTCGGCGGCGGAGCCTCTCCCCGCACGCCCTCGATCCGAACCCGGTCGGGCCCGGCCCCTGTCCCGTCCTCACTGAGCCGTACGGTGTCGAGGCGGGCGGTGACATCGGGCCCTGCGTACCGCGCGCCGTGCGTCTCGTAGAGGAGTTGCGCGGTGACGGTGCCGAGGTCCACGACTCCGCCCGTGCCCGGGTGTTTGGTGATGACGCAGGAGCCGTCCTCATGGATCTCGGCGAGCGGAAAGCCGGGGCGGCGGAGCTTTTCGGGCGCGTGCTCGGTGAAGAAGGCGTAGTTGCCGCCGGTCGCCTGGGTCCCGCACTCCAGCACATGTCCGGCGACCACGGCCCCCGCGAGCCGGTCGTGGTCGTCGGCCCGCCACCCGAAGTGAGCGACGGCAGGCCCGGTGACCAGGGCGGCATCGGTGACCCGCCCGGTGACCACGACGTCGGCCCCCGCATCCAGGCAAGCGGCGATCCCGAAGCCACCCAGATAGGCGTTCGCGGCAAGGGCGTCCGGATACCGCCCGGCGAGATCGTCCCCCTCGACATGCGCGACCCGTACGGCGATCCCGAGCCGGTCGGCCAACTTCCGTACGGCGTCGGCGAGTCCAGCGGGATTGAGTCCCCCGGCGTTGGTGACGATCCGCACCCCGCGCTCTTGGGCGAGCCCGAGAGACTCCTCCAACTGCTTGAGGAAGGTACGGGCGTACCCGGCGCCGGGGTCCTTCAGGCGGTCCCGGCCGAGGATGAGCATGGTCAGCTCGGCGAGGTAGTCACCGGTGAGGACGTCGAGTTGGCCGCCGGTGAGCATCTCTCGGAGGGCGTCGAAGCGGTCGCCGTAGAAGCCGGAGGCGTTGCCTATGCGGAGGGGGGCAGCGGTGGACGTCACTGTCCGGCTCCTTTCTCCTTCGGCGGGCGCCCGGCGCCGGGGGGTCCCGCGAAGGCCTGGGCGATGTCGAGCCAGCGATCGGCGTCGGGGCCGGCCGCTTCCACGGCGAGGTCGGTGCGGTGGGCTCGCTGGGTGACGAGGAGGCAGAAATCGAGGGCGGGGCCGGTGACGCGTTGCGGTGCGTCTTCCGGGCCGCAGACCCACAACTCACCGGAGGGCGCGCGGAGTTCGACACGGAACTCCTCGCTCGGCGGGGTGAGCCCATGCACACCGAAGGCGAAGTCACGTGCGCGCACGCCGATGCGCACCACATGCCGGAGCCGGTCCGTAGGTGGCCGGACCACACCGACCGCGTCGGCGACATCCTGGCCATGGGCCCAGGTCTCCATAAGCCGACCGGTGGCCATGGAGGCGGCCGACATGGGTGGCCCGTACCAGGGGAAACGGACTCCTGTGGGTGCGGCGTACAGGGCTGCCAGCAGGGCCGTCCGCCCGGCCCGCCAGTCGGCGAGGAGCTGGGCGGGCGTCTTGGCGGCCCCCTCCTGCGCACCCTCGTCCACGAACGTCTCGGGTGCGGCGAGCGCCTTCTCGACCAGCGCGCGGAACGCTTCCCCGTCCGTCACGGCGAGCAGGGCGGAGTGGTCGGTCCAGGCCAGGTGGGCGATCTGGTGGGCGACGGTCCAGCGGGCAGCGGGCGTCTCGAAGGCCCAGCCCTCCGGCCTCAACTCGGCTACCAGCCGGTCGAGTTCCTCGCTCTCCTCACGCAGGTCGTCGAACACGCGCGTCGGATCGGACATGGAGGGAGCATGGCAGGGGCACCAGAAACAATCAAGCGTGCTTGCATTATTAAACGGGGCGGGATGAGGGGACCCGGGGGGAGCACTATGGCCCTGAGCTGTGATGTGACCGTTGGGCCGCCCGCTTCTTGGTCAGTGTCGGGATTGCGGGAGCCGAGTAAAGGGCGCTCCCTGCGGTCGCGTCGGCTACGCCGATTCCGCTCCGCTCCACCCTTGACTCACCTCCCTCAATCCCGTTTCAGAAGCGAGCGGGCGGCCCCGAGGGATGGGTGGCCAGGCAAGAATCCCCGTGCCTGTACCGCGTTCCGGCCCGGCGCCTGGGGGCGCGCTCGCGTCTCGCCAGCACGCCGGGCCGGCTCAGCGGCCAACGGTGGATGGGCGGATGGGTGGCTACTGGAAGCCGGGGGTAAATCTAACCACCGTTGTGGGCTGTGACTGGTTAGAAATAGACACAGCTTCCAGAGAGGACAGGGCGGGGCCGGGGCGAGTGCGACGCGTTGAGGTCTCGCCCGCACGCCGGGCCGGCTTAGCGGCCAACGGTGAGTGGGTGGGGAGTGCGGTTGGGTGCTGCCACCCATCCCGCTGGCCCTTCCCTGCTGGGCTCTTCCCCCACCACTCTCCGCAGCCTGTGGTCTTTTCTAACCGGTCAAAGGTGGCGACGGTGGTTAGATTTACCCCCGGCTTCCAGCACCTACCCACCCGGCGTCGGTCGCTCAAGCCGAGGCCGCGTGCAGGCCGGACGGCAGCATGCCCCCCTGCACTCTCCACTCGTGTCGCGCCTCCCACTCCACCGGCGGGTAGCCGCTAAGCCAGCCCGGCGTGCAGGCGAGACGCGAGCGCGCCCCTCAGTGCCGGTCGGCAACACGGTTCAGGCAAGGGGGTCCCTACCTGGCCACCCGTTCCTCCGGGCCGCTCGCTCGCTTCTGAAACGGGCTGGAGCGGCCCTAGTCAAGGGTGGCCCGCAGGGCCATCGCCGAAGGCGACGCGTAGCGCAGCGGAGCGCCCTTTACTCGGGCCGTGGAAGCACGACACTGACCAAGAAGCGAGTGGCCCAACGGTCACCTACGCCTCTACTTTCGCCTTCCCCCGGCCCACCTGTGTCCGTACCGCCCCCATACTCGCCGCGATGACCAGCGTGATGGCCATGGCTTCGGGGACGGATAGGGCCTGGTGGAGGATCAGGAAGCCTGCTGTTGCCGCTACGGCTGGTTCCAGGCTCATCAGGATGGCGAAGGTTGAGGACGGGAGGCGGCGCAGGGCCAGGAGTTCGAGCGTGTAGGGGAGGACCGAGGACAGGATCGCCACTGCGGATCCGAGGGCGATCGTCGTCGGGTTGAGTAGCTTTGTGCCTGACTCCGCGATGCCGAGCGGCAGGAACACCACCGCCGCCACGACCATCGCCAGTGCCAAACCGTCGGCCTGCGGAAAGCGACGGCCCGTGCGAGCGCTGAAAATGATGTACGTGGCCCACATCGCGCCGGCCCCTAGGGCGAAGGCCACGCCTACAGGGTCCAGGCTGCTGAAGCCTCCGCCGCCGAGGAGGAAGACTCCTGCCAGGGCGAGACCCGCCCAGACCGCGTTCAGCGCGCGCCGGGATGTCAGGACGGAGAGGGCTAGCGGGCCCAGCACCTCAAGCGTCACCGCCGGTCCCAGGGGGATGCGGGCCAGTGACTGGTAGAAGAGGCCGTTCATCGCGGCCATGGTGATGCCGAAGACGACGACCGTGCTCCAGTCCGCCCGTGAGTGACCCCGCAGGCTCGGGCGGCAGATCACGAGCAGGACCACCGCGGCCACCAGCAGGCGGAGCGTGACCACGCCCAGCGCACCCACCCGCGGCATCAGCGTCACCGCCAGCGCGCCACCGAACTGCACCGAGATCCCCCCGGCCAGCACCAGCCCCACCGGCCCGAGCGAACCTCTGCGGGACGGAGCCGCGGTCGAGTCGGCGGTCGGGTTGGCCACGGGGGCGGGGGTCGACGTACTGGGGATGCTCACGGGGGCTTCCAGGGCTCGGTTCAGCGCGCATTCGTCCATCACGATGCACTGCTCGGTCCATGGTAATGGACTTCGACAGGTGTGAGAACCCTCTATGCAGCTGTCACTGGGCACTGGGCCTAGTCCCGGAACAGGGGCCGGCCATCGGGGAGGGTGGTGGGCATGGGCCCGAAGAGGGGATCGGAGTAGTCCGGGTACTCGGTCTGCGGGTGGGGCGGTTGATACGGCGGCTCGTACGTCGGTGCGTGCGTCTGCGGTACCCAGCTCTCGACGAAGACCGGTGCCGAGGAGTACCCGTAGCCCACGCCCGCCTCCGCGAACGACGGCAACCGGAGCTCCCCGGTGTCCATCACCGCGTTGTTCTGCGAGCGGTGCAGTCGCGAGTACGCCCCGCCCCGCGCCATCAACTCCTCGTGCCGGCCCGTCTCCACGATCCGGCCCCGGTCCACGACCAGGATGCGGTCGGCGTCGGGGGCGAGGTTGAGGTCGTGGGTGATCACGATGGTCGTACGGCCCGCCATCAGTCGGCGCAAAGGCTTCACGACCCGGCGGGCCGCCATCGAGTCCAGGCCGGTGGTCGGTTCGTCGAGGACCAGGACCGGGGCGTCGCGCAGGATCGCGCGGGCGATCGCCAGGCGTTGGAGCTGACCGCCGGACAGGCGGGCCGAGTTGGGGTCGACCTTCGTGTCGTAGCCGTCGGGGAGGCGGAGGATGAACTCATGGGCGTCGGCGGCGACAGCCGCGTCCATGATCGCCTGCTCGCTCGCGCCGGGGCGGCCGCAGGCGATGTTCGCGCGGACGGTGTCGTGCAGGACCAGGGTCTCCTGGGGGAGCAGGGTCACGTACTCGCGCAGGCGGGCGAGGGGGAGGTCCCGCAGGGGGACGCCGTCGAGGAGGACGTCGCCCGCGTCGGGGTCGTAGAAGCGGAGGAGCATTTTGGAGACGGTGGACTTGCCGGCGCCGCTTGGGCCCGTGACGATCACCAGTTCGCCTGGGTTGACGGTGAAGGAGAGGCCCTCCAGCGCGGTGCTGTCCGCGCCCGGGTAGCTGAAGGTGACGTCGCGGAGTTCGACCGTGCCGTCGGGGCGGCCGGTCTCGGAGTCGCGGGCGGGGTCGGCGACGGACGGGCGTACGTCGAGGATCTCGATGAGGCGTTCGGCGCCCGCGGTGGCGGCCGTGATGGTGAGGCCGAGTTGGGCCAGGCCGCGGACGGGCGGGTAGAGGTAGCCCAAGAAGGCGGAGAACGCGAGGAGTTGGCCGAGGGTCATGCGGCCGGTGGAGATCTCCCAAGCGCCGATGCCGATGACGGCGAGCACGCACACGGTCTCGATGACGGAGACAAGTTGCTCGTACGCCTCGTTGAGCCGGGTCGAGCGGACGGAGGCGCGGAACCAGGCGCCGGCCTCCTCGTTCAGGCGGCGGCGTTCGGCGTCGCGGCGGCCGTAGGCCTGGGTGAGGACGATGTTGCCGAGGGACTCCTCGACGACGGAGGTGATCGCGCCGTCGGCGACCCGGCCCTCGCGCGATACGTCCTTGATGGAGCCGGAGAAGCGGCGGGCCGCGAGCCAGAAGAGGGGGGCGAGGACGAAGGTGGCGGCGGCCAGGTCCCAGCGCAGCCAGAACGCGGCGGCGGCGTAGAAGAGGGCCGAGAAGAGCGCGGAGGCGGTACCGATGACACCGGACACGACGAGGGTCTCGATCGCCTCGACGTCGCCGGTGAGGCGCGACAACAGGTCGCCCTGGCGGTGCCGTTGGAAGAAGTGCGGGGGCAACTGCTGTACGTGGTCGAAGACATGCTCGCGCAGTCTCATCACGAAGCGTTCGGTGGCCCACGCGGCAAGGGAGTTGCCGGCGTACGAGACGAACGCGCCGACGATCGCGACGCCCAGCCATTTCACGGCCGGGCTCCAGAACGCGCTCAGCGAGCCCTTCGCGAGGGCGCGGTCGGTGAGGTCGGCGAAGAGGAGGATGGCCTCGGTCTCGGCGAGCGCGCCGATCACCGTGCACACCCAGACGAGGACCAGCCAGCGTCTGAGGCCGCGGGTCAGCGGCCAGAAACGGCGGAAAGCGGTGCGGGCGGGAATGGTGGGAGTTCCGTAGTCCTCGTCGTATTCGAGGTCTTCCTCATCCGCATCCATGTCCACAATACGCTCGCTTTCCGTCATCAGAATTCCTTGGATTTTCGAATTCAGGAAAGAAAAGAGGGCCGACTGCGTGGGTCGGCCCTCCCTCTACTGCCGGTTCAGCTGTCCTGGCCGGGCAGCGGCTTCGGCAGGGGCTTCGGCTGGTGCTTCTTGCGCGGCTTCGGGGGCGGGGGCGGCAGCTGCTGCTTCTTGGGCTTGGGCAGCGGGGCGAGCTTGTTGAGGCCCATTCCGAACTCCTAGGTTGTGCAGTGGAATTTGTGCGTCAAAGTCGAGCGTTTTACCGCCCGGGGAATTCCCGACACCCAGAAACTTACACGGGCCTGTAGCCAAGTCGCAGCAAAGTCGTCGAGCGAACGGCAAACATGGGCTGTGAATACCTTTGCGAATCCTGAGTTACGCCCGCCAACCTGAGAGTTCTCTAATAAACCTGAGAGCAGCCTTAATGAACCTGTGCTTCCGCCCTCAAGCGAGGGCCTGCCCGAGGCCGTCCGGCCCTCAGCGGCGCGCCATGTAGAGGTCCAGCGCCTTGTGCAGCAGCCGGTTGAGGGGGAAGTCCCACTCCCCCAGGTACTCGACGGCCTCTCCACCCGCGCCGGCCTTGAAACGCAGCAGCCCCAGCAGATGGTTGGACTCCTCCAGGGTGTCGGTGATGCCCCTGAAGTCGTATACGTCGGCGCCGAGTTGATGGGCGTCGGTCATCATGCGCCACTGCATCGCGTTGTTGGGCTGCACCTCGCGGCGGCGGCTGGTGGAGGCGCCGTAGGAGTACCAGACGTGCCGGCCCACCGTCAGCATCGTGGCCGCGGCGAGGATCTCGCCGTCGTGGTGGGCGAGGTAGAGGCGCATGCGGTCGGGGTGTTCGGCGGTGAGGGCGGTCCACATGCGCTGGAAGTAGGGCAGCGGGCGCGGGATGAAACGGTCGCGCTCGGCGGTCTCGGCGTACAGCTCGTAGAAGGCGGGGAGTTCGTCGTAGCCGCCCTGGACCACCTTCACGCCGGACTTCTCGGCCTTCTTGATGTTGCGCCGCCACTGCTGGTTGAGGCCGCGGTGGATGTCGTCCAACGAGCGTCCCGCGAACGGCACTTGGAAGACGTACCGGGGCTGCCCGGCCGCGAAGCCGTCCTCTCCCCCGGCTTCCGTCTGCTGCCAGCCCGCGCGGCGCAGGCGGTCGGCGACCTCGTAGGCACGCGGTTCGTACGACGTGGGCGCGGCGTCCTTCAGCCGGCGAGCGTCGGGGTCGGCGATCGCCGCCTTCACCGCGTCCGCGCTCCAGCGGCGTACGACGACGGGCGGGCCCATCTTCACGGTGAACGCGCCCTGCGACTTGAGGTGCGCGAGCATCGGGTCGAGCCAGCGGTCGAGATCGGCGGCGTGCCAGTCGATGACCGGACCCTCGGGCAGGTACGCGAGGTACTTCTTGAGTTTGGGCACGGGCCGGTACAACACCAGCCCCACGCCGACCAGTTGCCCGCTCGCCTCCTCGAACCACCCCAGGCTCTCCGCCCGCCAGTCGGGCTTCACCGCACCCCACGACGGCACCTGCATATGGCTGGCGGAGGGGCGGGCGGCGATGAAGGCGAGGTGTTCGGCGGGGGTGATGGGGCGGAGACGGAGGTTGGTCATACGCGGGCTCCCTGGCGGATCGAAACCGTGGTCGAACGGCCAGCCTAGGCAGTCACCCGCGCCCGTCCCGGGGTCCGAACGCCTCCAGCGCGTCCAGGTCCGACGCCCGCGCGTTGAGGAAGTAGTCGGCCCACTCGGCGATCTCCGGGTAGCCGGACTCGCGGGTGAGACGGTCGATCGCCGCCGGGATGTCGTACGGCGTCACACGCAGGTCCGTGCCGGGGCCGAGCAGGCACCAGTGGGCGCCGGGGCGGCCGTAGGGCATGCCGACGCTGCCGGGGTTGACGATCAGGCGGCCGTGGGCGAGGCGGACGTACGGCATGTGGGTGTGGCCGCAGACGATCGTGCGGATGTCGTCGTCGAGGCCGGTGAGGACCTCCGTCCAGCGGGCGGGGCGGGAGTCGACCAGGACGACCTCCTCGTCGTCCCGGGGCGTCGCGTGGCAGAACAGGACCTTGCCCAGGCCTCGGATCGGGAGGGTGAGCGTCTTGGGGAGGGCGGCCAGGAAATCGATCTGGTCGGGGCGGAGGGCGGTTGCCGCGTAGGGGGCGATGGGGTCGGGGATGTCGGCGCGTTCGCCTCTGCGGTACTCGACCAGTTCGCGGTCGGCGTTGCCCGAGATCCACAGCACCCGGTCGGCCTCGGCTCTCAACAGGTCTACTACTTCCGCCGGTTGGGGGCCCGCCGTGATGTCGCCGGTGAGGACGATGCGGTCGGCGGCGGCCACCTCCGGTTCGGCGAGGACCGCTTCCAGGGCGGGGAGCACTCCGTGGATGTCGGAGAGGACGGCGACTCGGGTCAGTTCGTCGGTCACTTGCCCTCTTCCTCCAGCGCGTCCGCCAGGACCTCCGCCAGGTGCCGGCCCCGTACCCCCGCCAGCTGCTCCAGCTGTGTGCGGCACGAGAAGCCGTCCGCCAGGACCACCGCGCCGTCCGGGGCCTGGCGTACCGCCGGGAGGAGTTGTTCCTCCGCGCATGCCGTCGACACCTCGTAGTGGCCCTTCTCGAAGCCGAAGTTGCCCGCCAACCCGCAGCAGCCGCCCGCCAGTTCGCCCGTCAGGCCGGCCGCCTCGCGCAGGCGGCGGTCGGGGGCGTCGCCCAGTACCGCGTGCTGGTGGCAGTGGGTCTGGCCGACCGTGGGGCGGTTGATGTGGGGTGGGGTCCAGTCGGGGGCCAGGCGTTCCAGAGCCTCGGCGAAGGTGAGGACCGAGGCGGACAGGCGGGCCGCCCGTGGGTCGTCCGGCAGCAACTCCGGGAGGTCCGTGCGGAGGGCCGCCGCGCAGCTCGGTTCCAGGACGACGATGGGCACATCCCCCGTGCCCGGGAGCTCGCCCATCGCGTCCAGTGTGCGGCTCATCACCGCGCGGGCGCGGTCCAGTTGGCCCGTCGAGACGTAGGTCAGGCCGCAGCACACCGGCTTCCCCGCCGTCAGCGGAAGCGCCGTCACCGGAAACACGTCCAGCCCCGCCGCCTCCAGCACCCGCACCGCCGCCTGCCCGACCTCCGGCGAGAGGTGTTCCGTGAAGGTGTCCGGCCACAGGAAGACACGCTCTCGACCAGGCTCCCCTGCTCTCGCGTCCCGTCGCCACGCCCGCGTGAACGTCGTCCCCGCCACCCGCGGAATCCCCCGCTCCCCCGCGATCCCGCCCAGCCGTTTCGCCAGCGACGCCAACGGCCGTACGGAAGCAAGGGAGTTGACCAGCCACGCCGTACGCGTGCGCGCCACCAGCCGGAGCCAGCGCGGCAGCCAGCCCATCGCGTAGTGGGCCGCGGGCCTGCGCCTGCCCTCGTAGTGGTGGTGCAGGAACTCCGCCTTGTACGTGGCCACGTCGACCCCGACCGGGCAGTCCGTGCGGCAGCCCTTGCAGGACAGGCACAGGTCCAGCGCGTCCCGGACCTCGGTCGACTGCCAGCCGTCGGTGACCAGTTCGCCCGCGAGCATCTCGTGGAGGAGTCGGGCACGCCCGCGCGTGGAGTGCGCCTCCTCGCCCGTCGCTCGGAACGACGGGCACATCACCGAGGGCCCGTTCGCCTCTGTCGTACGGCACTTGGCCACCCCGACGCAGCGCCGTACCGCCGCCGAGAAGTCGCCGCCGTCGGACGGGTAGCCGAACACCACGTCCACCGGCTTGCGGGGCAGGACCGAGAAGCGGAGGTTCGTGTCCAGCGGGGCGGGGCGCACCAGCATCCCGGGGTTGAGGAGGTCGTCCGGGTCCCAGACTCCCTTGACCCGCTCGAACAACGTCACCATCTCGGTGCCGTACATCTTCGGCAGGAGTTCCGCTCGTGCCTGCCCGTCCCCGTGTTCCCCGGAGAGCGAGCCGCCGTGCGCGGTCACCAACTCGGCCAGTTCCTCGGAGAATCGGCGGAAGCGGGCCACCCCCGCCTCCGTCAGCAGGTCGAAGTCGATGCGGACGTGGATGCAGCCGTCCCCGAAGTGGCCGTACGGCGTGCCCCGTAGGCCATGCGCGACCAGCAAGCCCCTGAAGTCGCGGAGATACGGGCCCAGTTGAGCCGGTGGCACCGCGCAGTCCTCCCAGCCCGGCCACGCCTCTGAGCCTCCCCCAGCCCCTGGGGGCTGGGAGGTGCCCCCAGGCATGCGCGTCGCCGCACCGCTCGCGTCCTCGCGGATGCGCCACAGGGCCCGTTGGCCCGAAGGGTCGGTCACCACCAGGGAGTCGAGGACGTCGGCCGCGCGGACGATGGTCTCCGCACGCGCGCGTGCCTCCGCCTCCGTGTCGCCGCCGGTCTCGACGAACAGCCAGGCGCCGCCCCGGGGGAGGTCGGCCGTGGAGCGGACCAGGTCGGCCGCCATGCCCTCGACGGTGAGCGGCGCGAAAGGCAGCAGTCCCGCCGCCGCCTCCGCCGCCGCGCTCTCGTCGGCGTACCCGAGTACCGCCAACGCACGTGCGCGGGGTGCCTCGACAAGGCGTACGACCGCCTCCGTGAGGATGCCCAGCGTGCCCTCGCTGCCGCAGAAGGAGCGGGCCACGTCCGCGCCGTTCTCGGGGAGGAGGGCGTCCAGGGCGTAGCCCGAGATGCGGCGGGGGAGGTCCGGGAAGCCGGTGCGCAGGCGGGCCGACTCGGCCTCCGCGAGGGGGCGTAGGCCCTCCGGGGCGCCCGCCCAGTCGCGGCCGAGGCGCAGAAGATCCCCGCGCGCGGTGATCACGGACAGGTCGCTCACGCTGTCCGCCGTCGTGCCCCAGGCGACCGAGTGGGAGCCGCAGGAGTTGTTGCCGATCATGCCGCCGAGGGTGCAGCGGCTGTGGGTCGAGGGGTCGGGGCCGAAGCGCAACCCGTGGGGGGCGGCGGCCTGTTGGAGGCGGTCGAGGACCAGGCCGGGCTGGACGACCGCCGTGCGGGAGGCGGGGTCCAGGGACACCAGGCCGTTCATGTGGCGGGTGAAGTCCAGGACCACGCCCGTGCCCGTCGCCTGGCCGGCGATGGACGTGCCGCCGCCGCGGGCCACCACCGGCACCCCGTGCGCCCGGCAGGCCGCGAGCGTCGCCGCCACGTCGTCGGCGTCACGAGGTGCGACGACACCCAGCGGGACGCGTCGGTAGTTGGACGCGTCCATCGTCATCAGCGCCCGGGACGTGACGTCGAAACCCACCTCGCCCCGGACGGTCCTGCGCAGCTCCGCCTCAAGATCCGCCATGCCCCCAGCATGCACCCGACCACTGACAGTGACCGCCCGGCATCTGGCGAAACGTTCCGGGAAACTTCGCGCCCACGGGGCACCGATTCCGTAAACGCATCCAGAACCCACCCAGTTCGATCACTAATTCTCATATAGTGACCGTCAGTTGAGCACCCGGAGTCGCTTCTCGCCCAGGAACCCGACGAGCACCCCCCGAGGACACGACCGAGGACGACTGAGGACCACGACCAAAGACGCCCGAGGACCCGACCGAGGACCCCCTTCATGACCGCCCCCATACTTCCCGGCGAACGACCCACCTTCCGCACCATCGCCCCCGTCCCTGTGTTCACCGCCGTGCTGGCCGGGCTCGCGGTCGCCGGCGCGGTCTATGTGACACCCGGCTCGAAGCGCCTCGCGGTCGCCTGCGGTGCCGGTGCCGGCGCGCTGCTGCTGTGCGCGGCCGTCGCGCTCGCCGCGCACGCGTATCAGACGGCCCGGATCACCCGCCGCCGCCTGGAGGCCGTCACCCTGGACGCGGGGCGGCTGTTGCAGGAACGGGCCCGGCTGAGCACGGACTTCGACCGGGAGCGCGTGCAGCTGACCGAGGAGCTGACCCACGAGCGGGCCCGGCTGACCGCGGAACTCTCGCAGGAACGCGCCCGGTTGACCTCCGACTTCTCCCAGGAGCGCATGCGGCTCACCACCTCCTTCGCGGAGGAGCGCGGCCGTCTCACGGAGGAGAGCGAGCTGGAGCGCGCCCGGCTGACCGCCGCGAACAAGCAGCTGTCCGAGAAGGCCCGCCGGGACTCCCACGAGCGGGCCGCCGCGCTCTCCGCGACCGCCAACGCGGCGGGCCGGATGCAGGCGCTGGCCACCGGCATGCTCGCCGACCTGCGCGCCATGGAGGAGCGGCACTCGGACGAGGACGTTCTCGCCGACCTGCTCCACCTCGACCACCGCACCGCGCAGGCGGGCCGTATCGCCGACTCCGTCGCCGTCCTCACGGGCGCCCGGTCCGGCCGCCGTTGGGCCCGCCCGATCGCCATGGAGTCGATCCTGCGCGGCGCGATGGGCCGGATCAGCGGCTATCAACGCGTGCGCGTGCACTCCGCGAGCGACACCGCCGTCGCCGGGCACGCGGCCGAGGGCGTGATGCACGCGCTCGCCGAACTCCTCGACAACGCCGCGAACTTCTCGCCGCCGAGCGCCGAAGTGCACGTCTACGTAGAAGAAGTGCCCGCCGGGGTCATCCTCTCGGTGGAGGACAGCGGCCTGGTCATGGGCGACATCCAGCTGCGCCGCGCCGAGCGGGCCGTGTCCGGCGACTCCACCGAGCTTGGCGGTCTCACCGGCACCCGGCTCGGCCTCGCGGTCGTCGGCCGGCTGGCCCGCAAGTACGGCCTGAAGGTGTCGTACCGGCCCTCCGCGCGGGGCGGCACCGGCGTCCTGATGCTCGTACCGCAGGACATCCTGGTGCCCCAGGACGCGCCGACACCGCAGGTGTCCCTGGACCTTCCCGAGCCGTCGCCGTCACCGTCGTCGACACCGGTGGATCCGGAGGCGGTTGCCGCGCCCGCGGCCTCCGTCCGGGACCATCCGTGGATGTCCTACGCCGCCGGGCGCACCCTCGCCGATCTGGACCCGGACCCGGTGCCCACGCACGAGTCGCCGGAGCGCGGGGTCCTCGCCGACGCGGTGACGGACGTAGCGAACGCGTTGCCCGAAGGCCTGCCCAAGCGTCGCCGGGGTCAGGCACTCGCGGAAGCCGAGCGCGCACGCACGCGTGCCGAGTCCCCGGTGCCCGAAACGCCCCGTCCGGCCCCCTCCGCCGACGACACCCTCGCCCGCACCGCCCGCTTCAACAGCTTCCGCCAGGCCGTACGCGAGGCGGCGACCGACCAGGGCACGCGCGCGTCCGGCACCGACGCGGACAGCACCGTACCGGCGGACAGCCCCGTATCAGCAGAGCCCACCCCCTCCCTCTCCCACTCGGAAGGCAACCCCACCTCATGACCGGCACGACGACCGCCGACGAGAAGCTCACCTGGCTCATCGAGGGCCTCCTGGAGCGCACCCCGGGCGCGCGGCACGCGCTCGTGCTGTCGCGGGACGGCCTGAAGCTGTGCCGGACGCCCGAACTCTCCGTCGACCAGGCCGACCAGCTCGCCGCGATCGCCGCCGGGATCCAGTCGCTGTCGCACGGCGCGTCCGTGGAGTTCGGCGACGGCAGCGGGGGTGTGCGCTCCGCGATGACGGAGTTCTACGGCGGGGTGCTGTTCATCGTCGAGGCGGGCGAGGGCGCGCATCTGGCCCTGGTCACCACCGAGGACGCGGACGCGGGGCTGATCGGGCACAACATGAGCGAGCTGGTGGAACAGCTCGGCGAGCACCTGCGCGCGGAACCCCGTTCGTGATGAGCCGCCCCGGCAGGGACGACTCACCCGACCGCCTCTACACGCTCACCGGAGGCCGCACCCGTTCCGGCCCGGACAGCCCGTTCGACCTGGTGACCCTCGTGGTCGCCGAGTGCGATCCGGCGACCGGGATGCAGTCGGAGCACGCGGCGATCCTGCGGATCACCGAACACCCCACGGCCGTCGTCGAGTTGGCGGCCGAACTGAAGCTCCCGGTGTCCATCACCAAGATCCTCCTCTCCGACCTTCTCGCGGCCGGCCGGGTCAGCGCCCGCCATCCGCGCAAGGCCGATCTCGATCCCGACGTCCTGGAACAGGTGCTCGTTGGACTCCGCAACCTCTGACGCGCGCACCCCCTTGGGTGCCTCCGCCGACAACGGCTTGAAGATCGTGGTCGTCGGCGGCTTCGGCGTCGGCAAGACCACGCTGGTCCGCTCGGTCAGCGAGATACGTCCCCTCAACACCGAGGAGACGATGACGAAGGCCGGCGAGGCCGTCGACGACATCAGCGAAGTGCGCGGCAAGTCCGCGACCACCGTCGCCTTCGACTTCGGCCGCATCACGCTCGACGCCCGCAATGTGCTGTACCTGTTCGGTGCCCCGGGCCAGGAGAGGTTCTGGTTCCTCTGGGACCGTCTCTTCTCCGGGACGCTCGGCGCGGTCGTCCTCGTCGACACCCGCCGCATCGGCGACTCCTGGTACGCGATCGACCGCCTCGAACACCACGGCACCCCCTTCATCGTGGCCTGCAACGACTTCGGCGGCCCGACCTACGCCCCGCAGCAGATCCGCGAGGCCCTCGACCTCGACCCGCACGTCCCCCTCCTGGACTGCGACGCCCGCTCCCGCGCGTCCGCGAAACAAGTCCTGATCACCCTGGTCGAGCACGTCAAGGACCAACACAGCAAGGGCCGTTACGACGGCCAGGGCCCCGCCCGCCCCCAAGTCCCCGCCCCTCACCAGGAGTTGGCCCTGTGACCGCGCCCGTACCGCTGAGTGGACCCAGGTTCCAGACCGAACCGGCGCAGCTGTACCGGGAGATGCGGCGCGAGCACGGCGCCGTGACCCCCGTGGTGCTCGACGGCGACGTCCCGGCCTGGCTGGTGCTCGGCTACCGCGAGCTGCACCAAGTCACCGGCGATCCCGTGCTGTTCAGCCGTGACTCCGACCTGTGGAACCAGTGGGACGGCATCCCCGACGACTGGCCGCTGCTGCCGATGATCGGCCGTAAGCAGCCGTCGATCCTCTACACGGTCGGCGAACGGCACCGCGAGCGCGTCGGCATGATCAGCGACGCGCTGGAGGCCGTCGACCCGTCCGAACTCCGGTCCTACACCGAGAAGTTCGCCGACGAACTGATCGACGGGATCTGCGCCAAGGGCGAGACGGACATCGTCGGTGACTACGCGATGCTGCTGCCGGTACGGGTCCTGGCCCGGCTCTACGGCTTCCGGGACGAGCAGGGTTCGGGGCTGGTGACCGCGCTCAACGACATGATCGACGGCCGCGAGCGGGCGATCGCCGGGCAGACCCATCTGGCCACGTCCATGGGGCAGTTGCTGGCCGACCGGAAGGAAGCGCCGGCCGACGACGTCGTGTCGAGGATGCTGACGCACGAGTCCGGCTTCAACGACATCGAGATCGCCCAGGACTTGATGGTGATGATGGCGGCGGGCCACCAGCCGACCGCCGACTGGATCGGCAACTCGCTGCGCCTGATGCTGACCGACGACCGTTTCGCGGCCTCGCTGTTCGGCGGCCGCAACAGTGTCGCCGAGGCGATGAACGAGGTCCTGTGGGAGGACACCCCGACGCAGAACGTGGCCGGCCGTTGGGCCTCCCGCGACACGCAGCTCGGCGGCCGCCGTATCCGCGCGGGCGATCTGCTCCTGCTGGGCCTCCAAGGCGCCAACTCCGACCCCCAGGTCCGCACCGACGGCTCCGCGCTCACCGGCGGCAACAACGCGCACTTCTCCTTCGGGCACGGGGAGCACCGGTGTCCGTTCCCGGCGCAGGAGGTGGCCGAGGTGATCGCGCGGACGGGCATCGAGGTCGTCCTGGACCGGCTCCCGGACATCGACCTGGCGGTACCGGCCGAGTCCCTCACGCGGAGACCTTCGCCGTGGCTGCGCGGACTGACCGAACTGCCGGTGCGGTTCACACCCGTCGCCGCGCTCTGAGTACCGAACTCCGAGATCCGGCTTCCGACTTCTGAGATCCGAGTTCCGACCCTTGAGCGCTGCCCTGCCCCTGCCTGTCCTCTGAGCCCAGCCCCTGCCTTTGGAGGCACTCCCGTATGAGCACCGGTTCCGAAGAGACCCGTATCGTCCTCGACCCGTTCGTCGGCGACCTGGACGGCGAGAGCGCGAGGCTTCGCGCGGCCGGTCCGCTGGCCGCCGTAGAGCTGCCCGGTGGCGTGCCCGTGTGGGCGGTGACGCGGCACGCCGAGGCGAAACAGCTGCTCACGGATCCGCGGCTGGTGAAGGACATCAACGTCTGGGGTGCCTGGCAGCGCGGCGAGATCCCCGCGGACTGGCCGCTGATCGGGCTCGCGAACCCGGGCCGTTCGATGCTGACCGTGGACGGCGTGGACCACCGCCGGATGCGCACGCTGGTCGCGCAGGCGCTCACCCCGCGCCGGGTGGAACAGATGCGGGAGCGGATCGCGAAGCGGACGCAGGGCCTGCTCGACGGCCTGGACGGGGACGAGGTCGACCTGAAGGCGGCGTTCGCGTACCCGCTCCCCATGTACGTCATCGCCGACCTCATGGGCATAGCGGAGGACCAACTCCCGCGCCTGAAGGAGCTGTTCGAGAAGTTCTTCTCGACGCAGACGCCGCCGGCCGAGGTGATCGCCACCCTCACGGAACTCGCGGGCATCATGGCCGCGACGGTCGCGGCCAAGCGCGCCGAACCCGGCGACGACCTGACCTCCGCCCTGATCGCGGCGTCCGAGAACGGCGACCACCTCACCGACGAGGAGATCGTCTCCACGCTCCAGCTGATGGTCGCGGCCGGCCATGAGACGACGATCTCACTGATCGTCAACACGGTCGTCAATCTCTCGACGCACCCCGTCCAGCGCGCCCTGGTGCTGGCCGGCGAGGCCGACTGGTCCTCGGTGGTCGAGGAGACCCTGCGCCACTCGACGCCCACCTCGCACGTCCTGATCCGCTTCGCCACGGAGGACGTCCAGGTCGGCGACAAGATCCTCCCGGCCGGGGACGCGCTGATCGTGTCGTACGCCGCGATCGGCCGCGACGAGGAGGCCCACGGCCCGACGGCGGGCGAGTTCGACATCACCCGCACCAGCGAGAACCGGCACATCTCCTTCGGCCACGGCCCGCACGTCTGCCCGGGCGCGGCCCTCTCCCGCCTGGAGGCGGACGTGGCGCTCCCGGCCCTCTACGAGCGCTTCCCGCACCTGGACCTGGCGGTCCCGGCGGCCGAGCTCCGCAACAAGCCGGTGGTGACGCAGAACGACATCTTCGAGCTGCCGGTGCGGCTGACGCCGGGCGACTGATCGGACGGTCCGCGGGGCCGGAGGGGTTGGAAGGAATCAAGCCCCTCCGGTGTCGGGAAACCCGCTCCCATCAGAAACGGAAGCCGAAGAGGCCACCTTCCTCGTTCCTGTCCGTCAACCGTGGGTCGACGACGCGCCCCTCCGTCTGGAAGCCGCGCTGGACCGCCTTGGCGAGGTCGTCGGAATTGAGGCTGACGATGTATTGCATGTCCTCGTCCTCGGCGACCTCGGCCGCCAGCGATAGCGCCGCGGCGATCTGTCGGTCGTCGACGCCGTCGAAGAGGTGGCTGTCGTGCACCAAGAAGTCAGGGCCACGACCATGACGGTGGGCGATGACGGCAATCGTGAGGTCAAGGCAGAAAATCACCATGTTGCCGATGCCTCGACTGTCACCCCGGTCAATGAACGGCGTGATCTTGAGGGAATTCGTCCCCGACTGAATGGCGAGGTAGGCCTCGTGCTCGGGCCCGTAGAGCCTGCGGGCATAGTCGGCGAACAGCAGAATAGCCTCGCGTGTCTGCTCCTGCCGCTCATCGAGGTCGACAGCCATGGCTTCCTGCAACTCCGCACGCTTCGCCGTGATCTGTCGGGCACTGCTCTCCAGTGCCTGAGCTGCCTCGTACCGGTGTCTGAGCGCATCGACGGACGCCTGCTTCTGCGCCAGCGCCTGTTGAAGGGCGGTCAGGGCTTCCAGCGCCCCGCCCTCCTCAAGTGACTTGAGTACTGAGGCCAGTTCTTCGCCGAGCTGTTCCCGCTCCCGTCTGCGGGTCTCCAGCCGCTGCTGAATGCCATTGATCTCGTCCATCAAGTACCGCCGACGATTCCGGACGACCGAGGCATGAAACGCCTGCACATCGTCGAACCGTTGTCGCACCTGCCGACCGAGCGTGACCCCCAACTCCTGGTAGGCCCGCTCCAGATAGCCGGTATCGGGATCTGCGGCCTCCGAAACCGAATTCTGAAGGTCATCCAGATTGCGTCGGTCCGTGATGTCCTCGTTCGGGATGGCGCGGATTCGGCGGTTTATGTCGTCGGCCCGGTTCTTGAGCTCTTCGTAAGCAGGTACAACCCTGAAGGATCCGATCTGTTCCTTCAATCGGCTCACCTCGTTCTCGCCCAGCGCGATCTGACCACGCAGGTCCGCAACGCTGCCGACGATCCGCCCCCAGACAGGGTCGTCCACGGCCTTCCGCAATTGACGCCGTGTGGCCTCCCGAGCCGCCAGTTCACGGAATTCGGCGGCAAGCCGCCAGTCAAGTCCCAGCAGATAGGCAAGGTTGGCCGTGGCCTCGGCCTCCGACTGCTGCGGGAACGTCCGTACTGCGTCATTGAACGCCTTGGCCGCGATGCGCCGGATCAAGAACGACAGCATGGTTCGGCCCGAGATCCCCGGGTGGTCCACGCCCAACCCGAACAGAACCTGCTCCACAAGCCGGTTCCACTCCGCGACCGGGATCACAGCCGGTCCGGCAACGTCGAAGAGGCTGCTTGAGTCGTGCCGAACATCGGGGTCGAGCCGTACGAAGCCCGCGTCACTGCCTTTGCGCTGTACAGTCACCTGTCCGTTGCCCGGCCAGTCCAAAGTCAGGGCGAAGGTGACGTTCTGGAGCGGCCGGCGGGAAGTGAGGCTCTTCTTGCCCGCGTTGGCGCCCAGGAGGAAATGCAGTAGCTCGACCAGGCTGGATTTTCCCGTGCCGTTGCGGCTGTCGGTTTCGCGCGAGGTCTCGGTCGTATCGGCCACCAGGAGATTGATTCCTGGGCTGAAGGTGACCGTACGGAACGACCCGAGGTCAGCGGAGAGGCTACGCAGCATCCTCGCTCCTTGTCGGTACGAGCAGATCCCGGCGCAGCTCAACGGTCCCGAGCGCGTACAGGATGTCCAGGCCCAGCACGAACCACTCGAACGAGACCGGGGCATGGTGGCCGAGCCGCACGCGCTGTTCCTTGAAGCGCGCCCAGGTCTGGGTCACGGTCAGGGGCTGGTCGAGCGCGAGGATGATCTGCGCACCGATGGCCAGCAACGCACGGTCAGGGGCGATTCCCTTGGTCGGAGTGAGCACTTCACATCTCCCCTACGGCCGTCGGCACCCACCCGGAGGGAGGTACGTCGAACACGTCGCAGCGCTCGAAGAAGTGCGCGATGACGACGGCCGCCGCCCACGTGGCCCGATGAGTCACTCGCGCATTGCCCACCACGTATTGCTCCAGTCCGAGCCACAGTTCCTCCGTGTCGGAGGTCGTCTCCCGCAGTTGGTCGAAGTAGATCCGGAAACCACGGGCCACCAAGTCGTGTTCGTCGACTCGTGTGATCCCGTCGTAGTACTCGTCCACCAGATAGCTGTGCCGCAACGCTTTGAACAGCGTCTCGCGCACGTCTTCGGTGAGGCGGTTGTACTCGATCTTGTGCTGGTTGACGACGGGTACCTCAGCCAAGGGCTCCGCGCTGTCCCTGCGCTGCGTGAGCTGCCTCAGCAGAGGTTCCAGGTCAGCCAGCCCGATGCCGTAGGTCCGGTCGTCGATCGGGATGGGGCAGCCGAGCAGGTCCTCGGCCGCGGCCCGGTCGAGCGTCATGAATTCCTGCCAGAGCCACTGCTTGCCGCGTACCGCCATCCGCAGCGGTCTGATCTCCTCCTGCGCGTCTGACAGCAGCACGCTGATCTGCGGATGGACCCCTCCCCTGGCGTCGTTGTAGACGAAGGCGAAGGTGTCGAAATGACCGTTGCGCTTGGCCAGTGCCTTGTCCAGGTCAGAACGGAGCTTGGACTGGAACGCGGCGACCGCGTGCGTCTCGGGGGCGTAGCAGGCGTGGAGGGTTCGATCCCAGAGAAGCATGCCGTCGGCTCCCATGTCTCCGAGATTGCCATGGGTGCGCACCGGCACGTAGTCGGAATGCCGCGCACTCATGAGGCGGTGGAAGAACTCCTCGAAAGGCTCGCCGTGCAGGTCCGTGAGCAACTGCTGAAATTTCAGGTACGCGAAGATGCGCTGAGTGAAGTCCATATCCCCCGTCGACCTTTGGATTGAAAATAGCGGCGCGGGCCGCTCAGCTCCGGTCGCGCAGTGCGGCAAGAGAAACACCGTCGTCCGTGTGCCAGACGCTCCAGCCGTTGATCTTGCAGTCAGCCACGGCTTCGCAGGCCCCCGACGGCGAGTCACGGATGCTCCCGTCCTCAAGCCGCAGATATCCGCCCTCGGTCACATACGCCGTGTGCGTCACGCCGAGGTTGCGCCTGCGCCAGGTGAGCCGCTGCTCCGGTGACAGCACACCTGCCGTCAGCAGCGAAGCCAACGACGGCTTTCTGCGCCGACCGGCCTCCGCGCCTTCCTGGCCCAGGTCGAGAAGCCTGCGGAGGACGGTGTTGGGGTTGTCCACGAACGGTTCGGCTTCCCTCTGGAGCCGTTCGTAGACGTCGTCGTCCACGACGATCGTGTGCTTCGGCACACGCCACCGCCTCTCTTCGGACTTCCTTGAGAGAAAAATAGAGAAACTCGGCGTCCCCGTCCAGCGCGATTGCCCGTTGCAGCCTCCACCCGCTCGCCCCTGTCTCACCCGACGGACGACGTTTCGCCCAGGTTTCCTGGAACGGCTAGGCTCCCGCTCGTGGCTGATATCGAGATTCCCGCTGACATCAAGCCCGCCGACGGACGTTTCGGCGCTGGCCCCTCCAAGGTGCGGACGGAGGCGCTGGACGCGCTGGCCGCCACCGGTACGTCTCTGCTGGGTACGTCCCACCGCCAGGCCCCGGTCAAGAACCTGGTCGGCAAGGTGCGCGAGGGCGTCTCCGCGCTGTTCTCGCTCCCCGAGGGCTACGAGGTCGTCCTCGGCAACGGCGGTTCGACGGCCTTCTGGGACGTCGCGACCCACGGCCTGATCGACAACAAGTCCCAGCACCTGACCTTCGGCGAGTTCAGCTCGAAGTTCGCGAAGGCGGCCAAGCTGGCGCCGTGGCTGGCCGAGCCGACCGTCATCTCCTCCGACCCCGGCACGCACCCCGAGCCGGCCGCCGAGGCGGGCGTGGACGTGTACGCGTACACGCACAACGAGACGTCGACGGGCGTCGCGGCCCCGATCAAGCGAGTGCAGGGAGCCGACGAAGGCGCCCTCGTGCTCGTCGACGCCACGTCGGGCGCGGGCGGCCTCCCGGTCGACATCGCCGAGACGGACGTCTACTACTTCGCCCCGCAGAAGTCCTTCGCCTCCGACGGCGGCCTGTGGATCGGCGTCTTCTCCCCCGCCGCGATCGAGCGCGCCGAGCGCGTCCACGCGTCCGGCCGCCACGTGCCCGAGTTCTTCTCGCTCCCCACGGCGATCGACAACTCCCGCAAGAACCAGACGTACAACACCCCTGCCCTCTCCACCCTGTTCCTCCTCAACGAGCAGCTTGAGTGGATCAACGGCCAGGGCGGCCTGGCCTGGTCGACGGCCCGCACGAAGGACTCGTCGAGCCGCCTGTACAGCTGGGCGGAGGAGTCGAAGTACGCGACCCCGTTCGTGTCCGACGCCACCAAGCGCTCGCAGGTCATCGGCACGATCGACTTCGCCGACGAGATCGACGCGGCGGCCGTCGCCAAGGTCCTGCGCGCCAACGGCATCGTCGACACCGAGCCCTACCGCAAGCTCGGCCGCAACCAGCTCCGCGTGGCGATGTTCCCGGCGATCGACCCGGCGGACGTCGAGGCGCTGACGAAGTGCATCGACTACGTCATCGAGAAGCTGTAATCGCCTTACGGTCACACGGTTCTACGACGACGAAGGGCGCCCCGCGGATCGATCGCGGGGCGCCTTTTGCCGTCGTAGGGCAATGCGGGGCGGCGTGCGGTCGACGTCCAGGTGAACCCGGAACCCGGACAAACCCCCCGCACACCACAGCCGCGTAACAGCGAACGCACAGCGGACAACTCCCGCCCCACCCCGCCGGTCGAACTCGACGCGTCGCACACCTGCGGCGCAACTCCTCGACTCCCGACCGAAGTTGGAGTTGCCCCATGCCCAGGAAGTCCCTGCCGACGCGGCTCGCCGCCACCGCCGCATTGCTGCTCACCGCGGGCGCCCTGTCCGCGCCGACCGCCTCCGCAGCCCCCTCGGACGCCGCGCCCGGCGACGCGTACGTCCTGACCGTGACGACGAACCCGGCCCGCACCAACTACCAGGAACGGCACGTCGACGTCACCGGCACCGTCACGAAGGCCGACGGCACCCCGGCGCCGAACATCCCCGTCACCCTCCAGGAAGTCGTCCGTTTCACCACCTGGAACCCGTGGGGCGACCCGATCGACCCCAACTACTACGAGTCGCGCGACCTGGGCAAGCCGGTCACCGACGCCAACGGGAAGTTCACGGTCCCGGACGTCGACATCGACCACTCGGGCGGCAGCAGCCTGCTCAACGTCCAGCACCAGGTGGAGATCACCGCCTCCTACGACGAGGACGGCGACCCCAACACCCCGCAGGACGGCTACTTCGCGGACACCACGGTGGCCGTCAACACCCGCTCCAGCTCGATCAGTTACTTGGTCAACAAGAAGAAGGTGAAGGCGGGCGACATCCTCACCGTCCAGGGCAAGGTCACCCTCCCCCAGGGCGTCGAGCCCCAGGGCACGGAAGTCTTCCTCCAGACCTACTGGGAACAGGAGTCCCACGTGAAGGTGACCGCGGAGGACGACGGCTTCTTCGTCCTGTCGGTACGCGTCTCCGGCTACGACGACACGTTCACGCTCCGCACGGCGCCGAGGGATATGTACGTGACGGGGGCACAGCAGGCTCTGCCGATCACCAACACGTCGTTGCCGCGCGGCTAACCTCCCGGCGGGACCGGGGGAGGTGGGTCCGGAAAGTGTGACACTTTTCGGGAAAGTGACACACTTTTCGGGGGAGGGTGTGGTGGGGGGCGTCAGAACTGCCGGACGAAGCAGCGCCAGGCTTCGCGCGAGACGGCAAGGAGGGGGGCGGTGCCGTCTTCCGGGTGCTGCTTGCTGTCGCGGACGGCGCGGCCGTGAGTAGCGGTGTCGGCGACCTCGACACAGGCGTTCTCCTGCCCGGAGTACGAGGACTTCCAGAAGGGGTTTACAACCTTGGTCACGATGTGTCTTCCTTCAAGCTCCGCAGTACGCCCCGGATGAGCTTCGCGCTCGCGTCCGGCGCCAACGCTGACGATCGTAGTAGGTCGTATGCATTGGCGTAAGCGGCAAGATCCTCCGCGCCTTCAAGGACCGAGGTACCTCGCAGGTTGTCCATGGCGACGGCTTCGACCGTCGGCTCCTCATCGAAGCTGAAGGAGTAGAAGGCGGACGAGTAACCGGCCAGGACCCCCGCGCTGAACGGCAGCACCTGCACGGTGACGTTCTTCCGCTTTCCGGCCTCAAGGACCGCGGACAACTGCTCCCGGTGAATCCCGACGCTCACCAACGGGTGCACGACGACGCCCTCCCAGAGAATGACCGTGTACGACGCCCCGCCCTCGTCGATCTTCGCCTGCCGCCCCATCCGTACCTTCACCAGTTGGTCGACCCGCTCCGGCTCCAGGTAGTGGGGACCGCCCGCGATAACCGACTCCGCGTAGGCCGGAGTTTGCAGGAGCCCCGGCACCGTGACCGGCTGCCACTCGCGGATGTAGGTCGCGTCGTCCTCCAACGCGATGTGGTCGACGTAATCCGGCCGCAGGTGCGCGGCATGCTCAAGCCACCAGCCCCGGTTCTTCGAGTTCTTGGCCAACTCCTCCAGCTTGACGCGCACTTCCGGGTCCGTGACGCCGTACGCGTCCAGCAGCAGCCGCACTTCGATCACGCGCGGGGTGGCGTGGCCACTCTCAACGCGGCTGATCCTGGCCTGACTTGATGCGATCAGATCGGCGGCCTGCGGCTGGTCGAACTTGGCAGCCAGCCTGTACTGCTTGAGTGCCGTACCCAATCGCCTGCTACGCACTGTCGGCCGTCCACCTGCGGGCATGGGCCCTCCCCTCTTCTGCGGCAACGATGCCACACCGAGCGTCAACCTTAGGGTTGCATCACTCGATCGAGTGACACTCACGAATATATTCGTCGATTCACATTGCGCGGATCCGGAATCCACCTCTAGCTTCATGAAGGCGCCGCAACGCAGCCCAACTTGACGCCACGTCAGGACGGAGTTCCCCCATGCCCGCGTCCGAAAGCTTCCGCATCCCCAAGAACCGAAGCCACGTCCCCGTCGCCCGCCAACACGTCCGCAAGACCCTCGCGGGCTGGGGCATCACCGACGAACTGGCCGACGCCGTAACCCTGTTGGCGAACGAACCGGTCACCAACGCCGTGACCCACTGCAAGGTCTCCCACTCCCAGATCAAGGTCGAACTCACCCTCACTGGCGCGGAGTTGGTCCTAGAGGTCTCGGACCCGGACCGGAACAGACTCCCCCGGCCGCACGACTCGACCCCGGACGAGGAAGGCGGCCGGGGCCTCGCGCTCGTCGCCGCGCTGGCCGACGACTGGGGATGCCGGCAGGAGCCGTACGCGAAGTGCGTGTGGGCGAGGTTCGGCCTGGAGGAGGTCCAGGCTCATGTTCCGGCGACTTTATGAGGCGACGGCCCGCCTGCTCACTCGCCCAACTCCCTTGAGCGACACGGAGCTTGCGCGGGAAGTCCGGACGCCCGACCCCTACGTATGGCGACTCCCGCCCGTCACACTTCGGTAAGACGGTCATCGCCCGCATCCCCGAACGTGTCTGTTAGCGTCCGCGCGACCCCTCAGAGATCCACAACAGGAGACGTAGATGGGTATCGCCCTCATCCTCGCGAGCGGCATCGCCTGGACGATCGTGTACGTCGAGGCGATCCGGGTCGGGTTGCGCGAGCGCACCTACGCGATGCCGGCCGTGGTGCTGGGTCTGAACTTCGCGTGGGAGTGGACGTACGCGGTGCACGACCTGGTCTTCGACCCGTCGGTGCAGGGCGGTATCAACCTGGTGTGGGGCATCGCCGACGCCGTGATCGTGTACACGTTCTTCCGGTACGGCCGCGCCGAGTTCCCGTCGTTCGTCACGCCACGGATGTTCGCCGGGCTGAGCGTGCTGCTGTTCGGGATGTCGTTCGCCGTGCAGTGGCTGTTCCTGGCGAAGTTCGGTGCGGAGGACGGGGTCGCCTACTCGGCGTTTCTCCAGAACCTGCTGATGTCCGCCCTGTTCATCGCGATGTTCGTCGCGCGGCGCGGACTGCGCGGGCAGTCGGTGACGATCGCGGTGGCCAAGTGGCTCGGCACGCTCGCGCCCACGATCCTCTTCGGCGCCCTCCAGCACGACGGGTTCCTGCTCGGGCTCGGCATCATGTGCAGCGTGCTGGACCTCGTCTACATCTGGCTGTGCGTGGCGGCGAAGCGGGGCGACTGGGACGGTGCGGTGTCCGGCTCGGCGGACTCGGCTCCGGAACAGCGGGAACACGGGCTTGCACCTCACACGGCGTCAGGGAGCATCGTCGACGCATGAGCATCGACCAGACATGGAAGGTCGGAGCGCTCGCCGAGGCGAGTGGGCTGACTGTTCGCACGTTGCATCACTGGGACCGGATCGGGCTGCTGAGTCCGTCCCGGCGTACGGCCGCCGGGCACCGTGAGTACACCGAGCAGGATGTGGTCCGCCTCTATCAGGTACTCGCGCTGCGCCGTCTCGGGCTGGGGCTGGAGACCATCGCCACGTGCCTGGACGTCGGAGTCGACCCGGTCCGGCTGGTGAACGAGCACCTGGCCGCCGTAGAGGCGTCCATCGCGTCCCTGGACGCGCTGAGGCGCCGACTGGCCGACATCCAGGGCGAGTTGGCCTCCGATCGGGCACCGGAGATCTCCGCGCTGATCGGCGCGCTCCGGACGATGGGCGGCGCGGGACCGGAACGCGAGCAGGCGCTACGGCGCCACCTCGACGACGACCAGATCCAGGCGCTGCACGACCGGGCGGCCCCGCTCGGCCCTGCCGCCCACTACCTCCTGGAGGTCGAGTGGCCGGAGCTGTACCGCAGGGCCGAGGCGCTGCGAACCGCCGGGGTGGAGCCGGCGGAACCGCGGGTGCGGAAGCTGGTGGCCCGCATGGACGAGCTGAGTTCGCTGTTCAGCGGGGGTGACGGCGACGTCTCGGCCGCGGTCCGGTCCGCCTGGCGGCACGAGCCCGCCGCGATGTCCGGCGACCCGACGGCTCCGGCCGACACCTGGCACACCCTGACCGCCTACCTCGACCGCGCCCGCGCCACCGCGTGACCGCGTGACCGCGACTTCCGGCCCTCTCCGCCCACGTCGGTCAGCGCGCCCACGATCACGGGGATGACCTCGGGTGCGTCAACCGGCCTGCGGGGCACGGTTGTTCGTGCTGCTCGGGCTGTCCTGATGGTTGGATCTGCACGTGGACAACATGTTGTGGAACAGGCTGTCGGCGGAGGCGCAGGCGGAGGTGGACGGCCTCATCGCCGCCGGCCGCAATATCCAGGCCATCGCGGTGATGCGGGAACGCCTAGGGCTTCCGCGGCCTGAACTGCGTGACTGTATCGATCTGTTGGCGTGGCGGCACGGGGCGCGGAACGAATAGGCGATACGCCCGTACGTGCTGCCGTCAGACGGCGAGGTCCCGACGAACCCGGGTGACGATCCGCCTCGCCTCGGCCCCGTACACGGCGGACGCGGCGTGTGTCTCGCAGACCAACTGGTGCAGCTCCTTGCCGGGGACGTGCAGCCACTCCTGCCGCTTCATCCGGGCACGCACCGCGTCGTCCGTGTCCCTGGTGGTGTTCATCAGTTCCGCGAGATCTTGGAAGAGGCGCAACGCGACGCCGGTCAGCTGTCCCGGCTCGTCACCTCCGCCGCCCAGCGGCTCGGCTCCGGCGGCGACGCATCGTACGGCTTCTATCTCGAACGGCCCTCGTACCTCTCGCTCGCCCTGGTGACCTGCTCCCCGAACCGCGCGAGGCCCGAACTGCCCTGCCCGCTCGGGAGTTGAGACCTCGGACAAGAACCACGGCCCCAACAGCCGGACAACAACCAGGTAGGCGCATGTCGACCGAACACATAGCCTCCGCCCGTGGCCGATCGCAGTGAGGCAGAAGGCGCGTTCAAGAACCGGTGCGAGAGCGCCGCGCGGACGCTCGCGCCACTCGTCGGCCACTTCATCGACCGCATCTCGTTCGCGGCCTTCAACGCGGACGACTCTCTGGAGATCGCCCTCTGGGCAGGACCGTCGAAACCCGACGTCGTCATCTCCCTCGGCGGCCTGCGCTACGTCATGGTCTCCAAACCCCCTGAGATCTCAGGGTGCTTCGTCGACGAGATCTCCCTGGTCCACCTGCCGACGACGCCGCATCCCTGGCCCGAGGACGCGGTCGGCCGCGTCGTCCGGTTCGGCGGACTGAGCGAGCTGGCGTGGCTTCGGATCATCGGGCCGGCCGAGGTGGACGTCATGGCATCGATCGTGACCGTCTACGTGGCCGTGGGATACGGCACGGCCACGTCGGCAGACGGCGATTCTTCATCACGCCAGGGGTGAGACGGGGCGCGCGCGGTGCCGGTCATGTCGCCCGACTCAGCACCCCCGCGCGAGCGCCGCCCCTCTGCCCCCTCTGCCCCCTCAGCCCCTCACGTCGCCGTACAGCTCAGGCTCGGCGCGCTCCCACCCCCCGGAGCACCCCCGAACCCGAAACTCGCCGAACCCCCCACCCCCACACTCCCGTTGTGATCCGCGTTCACCGCGGTCACACCCATCCCGCTCTGCGTGTACGTCGCGTTCCACATGTTCGTGATCTGCTGGGTGCCGGACCAAGTCCACTTCACCTGCCAGGACTTGAGGGCCGAGGTGCCGGAGTTCGTCACCGTCACGGCGGCGTTGAAGCCGGTGCCCCAGTCGCTGGTGGTGGCGTAGGTCGCCGTGCACGCGGCCGTGCTTCCGCCGCCGCCTCCGTCGCCCCCGCCCGTCCCCGTCCCCGTGCTCGGGAACCCCGCCGCCTTGATGCTCGCCAGGTATCCGTCCTTCACCGTGTCCACGGTCTGCCAGTCGTCCTTCAGGATTCCGCCCGTGTCACCGGAGTTGGGGTTCCACGACCAGAAGGTCCAGGAGAAGGAGTCGGCGCCGTACGTCGACGTCGGGCGGAGGTAACTCACCAGCGCGGCAAGCCACTTCTGGTCCACCGTCGATGCCAGCGTCGTGCCGAACTCGCCCACCCACACCGGCGCGATGTTCTGCTGGAAGAGGTAGCCCCAGTACTTGTCCCACACGGCGGGCATGTTCGCCGGGAAGGACGGGTCGCTGAACCACGGCTGTTGGGCCACGCTCGTCGCGTAGTCGTGGGCCGAGTACACGACCCGGTTGGGCACGGTGAGTTGAACCGGGTACTGGCCCGCGCCCATCAAGTTGCCGCCCCACCAACCCGATACGCCGGCGTACGTCTGCACACCCTCCACGAAGATCAGGAGGTCCGGGTTGACCGACAGCACCGCGTTGCCCGCCCGCTCCGCCGCCAGGCGCCAGTCCGTCGCCACGTCGCCGCAGCCCCAACACGCGGGATCGTGCGGCTCGTTGTGGAGGTCGATGCCGATGACCGTCGACTGGCCCGCGTAACGGGTCGCCAGGGAGCGGAGGTTGGCGATCCACGTCGACTCCGGTACCGCTGACGTGTACCAGAGCGCCGACTGCGCCGACGCGTCCGGGCGATGCCGGTCGAGGATGACCTTCAGGCCGTCCTGGCCGGCGTAGGCGACCAGTTTGTCCATGATCTGGAGGGAGTTCAGGCCCTGGAGGTCCGCGTTCTTGCCGCTGGAGAAGTCGATGCTGTTGGGGACCGTGCCGGGCTTGAAGATGTCGTCGCTGTAGGGGAGGCGGATGGTGTTGTAGCCCAGCGACTTCATCTGGTCGATCATGCTCTTGTAGTCGCGTGACCAGAGGCCGTGGACAACGTAGTTGGCGGTCTCGAAGCCGAACCAGTTGATCCCGGCGATACGAACCGGCTGCCCGGCCGCGTCCAGGATCTGGCGGCCACTGGTGTGCCAGTAACCGGCGCCGGGTGCGTCGGCCGCGTGCGCGGCGTGGACGCCGACCAGCGGTAGAAGGAGCACCGCCGTAACAGCGCACAGCGCTCTTCTCAAGGTGCGGAACATGTCGCTGCTTCCTCTCGGAGGCGCGGGTCCGGAACCAATGGGAGCGCTCCCACTACCCGACGTCCTCCATGGAAGCCATGTCGCGTGAACACGTCAAGGCAACGAGCAGCTATCGGCTGAGCCTGCGGAACCTCCGTACCGCCAGCGGAAGGAACAGCAGCGTCAGCGCCGCCGGCCATGCCCCCGCGAGCAGCAACGCGTGCTGTTCCGGCCAGGACGTGCCCTGGCCCGTCGGCGCCCCGAAGAGCGCGCGGGTGGCGCCGGCCGTGGACGAGAGCGGGTTCCAGAGGGCGGCCTGGCCGAGCCAGTGGGGCATCTGGGTCGGGGAGACGTAGATGCTGGAGATCATCGTCAGGGGGAAGACGATCGCGAACAGGCCGCCGACCTGTTCGGGGCCCGGGAGCAGGAGCCCGAGCCAGACGCCGACCCAGATCAGCGCGAAGCGCAGTGCCAGCAGCAGGGCCACCGCTTTCGCGAAACCGGGGCCGAACTCCGGGCGCCAGCCCATCCCGTACGCCGTGGCCATCATGATGCCCAACTCCGCGCAGGCGACGATGAGATCGGTCGCGCCGCGCCCCGCGACCACCGCCGACGGCGCCATCGGCATGGAGCGGAACCGGTCGATGACGCCCTTCTTCGCGTCGTTCACGAAGATCGTCGCCGTCGACACGAAGCCCATGGCCACCGTCATCACGAACATGCCCGGCATCAGGAACGCCTTGTAGTCGCCGCCGCCCGGCACCCGCATCGCCTTGCCGAAGACATAGCCGTACAGCAGCACGGAGAGGATCGGGAAGCCCAACTGCCAGAGGATGCTGACCGGTTGGCGCCGATAGTGGGTCAGGCCGCGCCGGACGACGTTCCAGCAGTCGGCGATCGTCCAGAAGACACGGCCGTGTTGGGGGCGTCTGCGGTAGGTGCGCCCGGTGCCCTCGGACGCCGTCGAGACGTTGCCGCTCACGCCGCCGCCCCCTCGGCCTCCGGGACCTCGAACTCCGGTTCCTGCGCGGCTGGTTCCTCTTCCGTACGGCGGCCCGTCAGCCGGAGGAACACGTCGTCCAGGCTCGGGCGGCGCAGGCCGATGTCCTCGACCGGGATGCCGTAGTGGTGGAGGTAGCGGGCGACCTCCGTCAGCGAGCCCACCCGGTCGGCCACCGGCGCGTGCACCCGCAACTCCCCCATGTCCGCCTCGGGTTGGCCGCCATGGGCCACTCTCGCGACCGCCTGCAACGCGTAGGGGATGTGGGCCGGTTCGCGCAGCACGACCTCGATACGGTCGCCGCCGACGCGGTTCTTGAGGCCGTCGAGGGTGTCGTCGGCGATGGCGCGGCCCTGGTCGATGACGGTGATGCGGGAGGCCAGGCGGTCGGCCTCCTCCAGGTACTGGGTGGTCAGGAGGACGGTGGTGCCGTCGGCCACCAACTGCCGTACCGCTTCCCAGACTTCGCCCCGGCTGCGCGGGTCCAGGCCGGTGGTCGGTTCGTCCAGGAAGAGGACGGCCGGGGCCAGGATCATCGACGCGGCGAGGTCGAGGCGGCGGCGCATGCCACCGCTGTAGCCGCCCGCGCCCTTGTCCGCCGCGGCCTCCAGGTCAAACTGGCGCAGGAGTTGGGACGCCCTCAACTTGGCCCGCCTGCGGCCGAGATGGAAGAGGCGGCCGAACATCTCCAGGTTCTGCCGGCCGGTGAGGATCTCGTCGATCGCCGCGTACTGGCCGGTGAGTCCGATCCGGGTGCGCACCTGGCGCGGCCGGCGGGCCACGTCGAGACCGGCGACCGTCGCCCGGCCGCCGTCGAGCCGGACGAGCGTGGAGAGGATGCGTACGGCGGTGGTCTTGCCGGCGCCGTTCGGGCCGAGCAGCCCGTGCACGGTGCCCTCGCGGACGGCCAGGTCGAAGCCGTCGAGGGCGAGTTTGTCGCCGTAGCGCTTCTCCAGCCCTTCGGCCTCGACCACGTACGTGTCACCACCCATGGGCCCTCGTCCCTCCCTCCCGTACCGAGCGTTCTCAGCGTTCGAACTGCGTGCACCGTATCCGATTGCGCGTACGGTGTACTCGGTTTTCGCGCGGCGACCTAGACTCCCCCGCATGACGAGCAGGCCCCCCAACTCGACCTCCAACTCGACGGACTCCAGCGGCAGCGGCGACATCGGCCGCACCCTCGAACTGCTGTGGGACACCGGCCCCCGCCCCAGCCGCGGGCCGAAACCGGGGCTGTCCGTCGACCGGATCGTGGACGCGGCCATCCGCATCGCGGACGAGGAGGGGCTGGACTCGGTGTCCATGCGGCGGGTCGCCACCGACCTCGGTACCGGCGCGATGTCCCTGTACCGGTACGTCCCCGGCAAGGCCGAACTCCTCGACCTCATGCTGGACCGCGTGCGCTTCCCGGACCACCCCAACGACGGTGCGGGCAGCGGCAGTTGGCGTACGGCGCTGGAGACCGCCGCCCGCGACGCCCTCGCCGTCCACCGCCGACACCCCTGGCTGCTGCGCGTCAACCAGTCCCGCCCGCTCCTCGGCCCCCGCGCCCTCGCCACCCTGGAACACCTGCTCGGCCGTATCCGCCCGATGGGCCTGACCGACCCGGAACTCGTCTCGACCGTCGTCATGATCGACGGTTACGTCGTCGGCGCCGCCCGCACCCAGGTCCACCAGGAGGAGGCGGCCCGCAGCACCGGGCTGACCGACGCGGAGTTCTACGGCGCCCAGGTCCCGGCGCTGGAGAAGGCGATGGCGACCGGCGCGTACCCGACCCTCGCGTCCCTCTCCCCCGACACGTTCACCGTCGGCTTCGACCACTTCGAGTTCGGGCTCGGGCGCATCCTGGACGGGCTGGAGGTCGTGGTCCAGCAGCACGGCGAGGGTCAACAGCCCGCAGAGACGGGTGAGTTCAGCTCCTACGACGCGTGAGGCGCCGTAGCCCGAACAACGCCCCGCCGACGACCACAATGGCCAGGGCGCCGATCTTCACGTTGCTCCCCGAGCCGCCGCCGCTGTCACCGCTCGCCGAACTCCCGCCACCGGAGGGCGACTTGGAGGAGTCCGAGCCACCCCCGGGCGCGTCCTCCGCCTGCACCGGACTGTCGGTGCCCTCGCTCCCGTACATCAGCTTGGTGCCGTCGGCGGAGTAGCTGACGGACTCCCCCTGCCCCTGCAACGGCACGTCGAGGCGCCCCTCGCGCTTGATCTTCCCGCCGTTCCAGTCGTAGTAGATACCGCCCAAGTAGCCGCGTACGGCGAGCTGTTGGCCGTTCGGCGAGAAGGCGGCGTCGGTGGCCCAGAGGTCGACGGCGGCGATGGGCTTGAAGTAGTTGGTGCCGGAGGAGGAGAGATTGGCGGGGCCTTCGAACAGATGCCCGCCGTCCTCCTTCTTGTCGATGATGTACACGCGTCCGGTCTTGGGGTGCACGATCAGCGACTCGGCGTTGCGGGCGCCGTCGGAGTACTTCACGACGTACTGCGTCGCCCGGATCGTCTGGTCCTTGAGCACCTTCGGTTCGGGCAGCTTGTAGATCCAGACGTAGGGCCAGGTCCCGTCGAGGTTGTCGCCGATGTCGCCGACGTAGATCTCGTTGTGCGGGCCGATGGAGATCGCCTCGACGTCACGCGGCTTGCCGACCCCGCTGAAGGTGACCGTGGCGACCGTCTTGCCGGTGCCACTGTCGACGGCGTAGATGTACGGGCCGTCGTTGCTGTCGTTGTGCGTCCAGTAGATGCCGGGGTGGAGGTGCGAGGCGGCGAGCCCGCTGGACTCGGTGATCCGGGAGTCGGTGATCGTGAACCCCTCGTCACCCTTGCCGTCACCGTCGTCTGAGGGTGCTGCGGCTGCGGGCAGGGCGAGCGCGCCGACGAGGAGGCCGGCACCGAGGAACGCGAGGAAGCGACGCATGCCCCAAGCCTGCCATCCCGTGCGGCGCCGGGCGTGGTGGGCCTCACACCCCGCCCGTTCCATCCATCGGTGGTTGATCGTCCATCATGAGCGGATGCTCAGGTTCATGCCCGTAGGCGACTCCATGACGATCGGGAGCGCGGGCGAACACACATGGCGTTACCGGATGTGGCAGCACCTGCGCGCGACCTACGGCGGCCCGTTCGCCGTGGTCGGCCCGCGCGAGACGCTGTACGACAAGGCGACGGACACGCCCACGTCGTACGAGTACGCCGACCCCGACTTCCCGCACTTCCACCTGGCCGGCTGGGGTGAGGGCTGGCTGCACATGGCCCCGCTGATCGGCGAGGCGGTCCGCGCGCACCGGGCCGACGTGCTCCTCGTCTCCCTCGGCCTGATCGACCTGGGCTTCTACACGAACGCGACGCAGACGGCCGCCAACATGCGGTCCTTCGTGGCGGCGGCCCGCATCGTGAGACCGTCCGTCCGCATGGTGTTCCTCCCGGTGATCCCGAACGTCCGCGCCCAGACGGACGCCCCCTTCGCCACCGAGGTAGCCCTCTTCAACGAACTCCAGGCGAAGGCGGTCGCCGACCTCGACGATCCCCGCTCCCCCCTCCTCCTGGCCTCCCTCCCGGAGTCGTACGACGTCACCCACGACACGTACGACGGCACCCACCCGAACGCGTCCGGCGAGCACAAGATCACGGGGGCGTTCGCGGGGGCGATGCATCAGGCGTGGGGGGTGGGCGGGGAGTACGGCGAGGACGCCCCTGCCGAGGGCGACAGCACCCAACACCGGGCGCACCACTCCTCGTTGAGGCGGTCGGCGCGGCGCTGACCGGCGGCGTGATCACGCCGGTCGATGGCGTGATCACTACGCATCCCGGTCACCGTGCGTATCGTTGAACCGCGCGGCTGCACTTGTGTGGAGGGCGGCCGGGGAGGAGCGCCACGATGACCGTCCTTGAAGACAGGATCGCGATGGCCGAGGTAAGCGGCGAGCTGACTCTTGATGTCATGTTCGAGTGGCTTGAGAAGATGCCCATCCCCGAGGGAATCAGGGTCGAGATCGTCGGGGGGAACATCTACATGTCGCCGCAGCGGGACACCCACTGGGAGATCATCCGCAGGGTCGTACGGGCGTTGGAGGACAAGTTCGGCATGATGGCGAAGATCTTCTCCGACGTGCGCATCGACTTTCCCGGCCATCTCAACGGCTTTTGTCCGGACGTCGCGAAGCTGCGTGAAGGCGCGCAGAAGAGCCCCGAGGGACACTGGCAGCACCAGGACGTCGAGTTCGTCGCCGAGGTCATTTCCAAGGGCACCGCCGCCAACGACTACGGCCCGAAGAAGGCCGCGTACGCCCTCGCCGAGGTCCCCGTCTACGTCATCGCCGACCCGTACCAGGGGCGTTGCCACGTCTACACCCACCCCAAGGGCGACGACTACGCGACGGAGACGAAGGTGGCGTTCGGGGACGACATGGATCTCAGCGGCACCGTGGTCGGTCTCACCCTCAGCACCGCCGACTTCCCCCGCGACTGACCCCCCTTGCATAGAGCGCACTCGAAGTCGTTGGCTAGATACTCATGAAGTACACGCAGCTCGGACGCACAGGCCTCAAGGTCAGCCGACTGGTCCTCGGCACGATGAACTTCGGACCGCAGACGAATGAGCCGGACAGCCACGCGATCATGGACGCGGCGCTGGACGCGGGCATCAACTACTTCGACACCGCCAATGTGTACGGGTGGGGCGAGAACAAGGGCCGGACCGAGGAGATCATCGGCAACTGGTTCGCGAAGAGCCCCGACCACCGCGACAGGACGGTCCTCGCCACCAAGGTCTACGGCAACATGGCCGCCGACGGCGACGCCTGGCCCAACCACGACAAGCTCTCCGCGGTGAACATCCGGCGGGCCGTGGACGCCAGCCTCAAGCGGCTACAGACCGACTACATCGACATCTACCAGTTCCACCACGTCGACCGGGCCACCCCCTTCGAGGAGATCTGGCAGGCGATCGACACCCTCATCCAACAGGGCAAGATCCTCTACGTCGGTTCCTCGAACTTCCCCGGTTACAAGATCGCCCAGGCCAACGAGATCGCCGCCCGCCGCGGCGGCACCATCGGCCTCGTCAGCGAGCAGTGCCTCTACAACCTCGCCGAGCGCCGCGCCGAGATGGAGGTCATCCCGGCCGCGCAGGAGTACGGCCTCGGGGTCATCCCCTGGTCCCCGCTCCAGGGCGGACTCCTCGGCGGGGTCATCAAGAAGGAGGTCTCGGGCGGCCGCCGGGCGAGCGGCCGGGCCGCCGACACCCTCGCCAACCCGACCTCACGCGCCCAGATCCAGGCCTACGAGGACCTCCTCGACAAACACGGCATCGAACCCGGCGAGGCCGCCCTGGCCTGGCTCCTCACCCGCCCCGGCGTCACCGGCCCGATCGTCGGCCCACGCACCGCCGAGCAGTTGGAGTCCGCGTTGCGCGCCGTAGAGCTGGAGTTGAGCGAGGAACTTCTCGGGTCACTTGACGAGATCTTCCCGGGGCCCGGCCCGTCGCCGGAGGCCTTCGCCTGGTAGACGCCGTTGAGGCAGGCGCCCCTTCAGGGGCGCGGGGAACTGCGCGACCAGCCACACACAGCCCGCACCCGGCGACGATCGCGCAGTCCCCCACGCCGCGCCCGCCCTCACTTGCCAAGGGCCGCCGCGAGCCCCACGACAACGAACAACAGCACAAGCACACCGGCCATGATCCGGTTCCGGGTTTTCGGGTCCACGTACCCGAGCCTAACCGGCCGCTCCCAGCGCCCAGCGGGCGACCGCCTCGTACCGCGGTTGCTCCCCCGCGACCCCGGACCTCGGCAGGTTGCTGCGGACGAGGACCAGCTCGTCCGCCGTCCACCCACGGCTCGCGAAGTCGTCGAGCCGGTCGAGACACGGCCGTACGTCCACGGCCTCCCGGCTGCGCGCCACGGTGAGGTGGGCGCGGTACCGCCGGTGTTCCCGCGTCGCCGTGGCCTCCTCGCAGCGCTCCGCGAGGTGTCGTAGGGCCGTCACGTCTCCCTCCACCCCCGCCCACAGCGCCCGCCCGTCCCCGAACTGCCCGCCTCCGCGCACCGCCAGCCCGAACGGTTCGGTCCGGCGCGCGGCCCGCTCCAGGGCGGCGGACAGTTCGGGTACGGCGACCTCGTCGACCTCGCCGTAGAAGGCGAGCGTGAGGTGCCAACCCGGGCGGGCCGTCCAGCGGAGGCCGTCCGCGCCCGGGAGGCCGTGCAACTCGTCGACGGCGGCACCCAGTTGGGCCAGTACGTCCTCGGGCGGCAGCAGCGCCGCGAAGAGTCTCATGGGGGCAGCCTTCCACCACTGCCCACCGTGTGTGCCCTGGGCTAACCGGTCTGCCGCGCTTGGACGGTTAGTCCAGGACACAGCCTTTTCCGACCCCTAGCCTGCTGCCATGGAGACCGACACCAGCATCAGCATCAGAGACGGCGGGCCCGACGACATCCCCGCGATACTCGGCATGTTCGACAGCGCCGTGGCATGGCTCGTCGCGCAGGGGCGGACCGGGCAGTGGGGCAGCACGCCGTGGTCGGAGAATCCGCGGGCCGTGGCGATGGTCGAGCGGTATGTGGCGCAGGGCTCGCCCTACATCGCCGAGGTCGGCGGCGTTCCCGTCGGCACGCTCACCCTCACCGACTCCCCGGGGTCGTACATCGACGCCGTGGACGAGCCGGAGCGGTATGTCCATCTCCTCGCCTCCGACCGCCGGTTCAAGGGCCACGGCGTCGGCAGCGCGCTGCTCGCGCACGCGGTGGAGGTGACGCGGCGGGCCGGGGTCTCCCTGCTGCGGGTGGACTGTTACGCGGGGGACGACCGCAAGCTCGTCGCCTACTACGAGAGCAACGGGTTCACGGCCACCGAGGCGTTCGTCGGGAGCGACCGGTGGCCGGGACAGGTGCTGGCCCGGAGGGTGTGACCATCACCATCACCCTCCGGGCCATGCCCCCAACTCCTAGGCCGCTGTCGCCAGTTGCTCCCGCTCGCGCGGGACGAAGGCCACGCTCGGATGGCCGTGGTTCCAGTCGAACGACAGGCGCAGGTCGCCGATGCGGGCCAGGATCACGCCGATCGTGGCCGCGGCGACGGCCGCGATGACGCCGCCGAGGGCGAAACTCACCCGGGGGCCGTAGGTGTCCGTGATCCAGCCGACGATCGGTGCGCCCACCGGCGTACCGCCCATGAAGACCATCATGAACAGGGCCATGACGCGGCCGCGCATGGCCGGGTCGGTGCCCATCTGGACGGCGGTGTTGGCCGTGACGTTGACCGTCAGGCCGAAGATGCCGATCGGGATCATGAGCAGGGCGAACAGCCAGTAGGAGGGGGCCACCGCGGCCACCACCTCAAGGATGCCGAAGGCCGCCGCCGCCGCGATCAGGACGCGGAGGCGGGTGGTGCCCCGGCGGGCGGCGAGCAGGGCACCGATCAGGGAGCCGACCGCCATCAGGGTGTTGAAGAGGCTGTACGCGCCGGCGCCCGCGTGGAAGATGTCGTCCGCGTAGGCCGACAGCCACACCGGGAAGTTGAAGCCGAACGTGCCGATGAAGCCGACGAGGACGATCGGCCAGATCAGGTCGGGGCGGCCGGCGACATAGTGCAGGCCCTCGCGGAGCTGGCCCTTGCCGCGCGGGGCGCGCGTGACGGAGTGCAGGTCGCGGTTGCGCATCAGGAGCAGGCTCGCCAACGGCGCCACGAAGGACAGGCCGTTGAAGAGGAACGCCCAGCCCGTGCCGACGCCGGTGATCATGACGCCCGCGACGGCGGGACCGACCAGGCGCGCGGACTGGAAGTTCGCCGAGTTCAGGCTGACCGCGTTCTGCAACTGCTCGGGGCCGACCATCTCGGAGACGAAGGACTGGCGGGCCGGGTTGTCGACCACCGTGGCGAGGCCTACGGCGAAGGCGGCGACGTACACGTGCCAGACCTCTACGTGGCCGGAGAGGGTCAGGAAGGCGAGGGCGAGGCCGGTGAGGGCCATCGCGGACTGCGTGACGAGCAGCGTGGGGCGCTTGGGCAGCCGGTCGACGAGGACACCGCCGTAGAGCCCGAAGAGCAGCATCGGCAGGAACTGGAGGGCGGTCGTGATGCCTACGGCGGCGGAGGAGCCGGTGAGGCTGAGGACCAGCCAGTCCTGGGCGATGCGCTGCATCCAGGTGCCGGTGTTGGAGACGACCTGGCCGATGAAGAACAGCCGGTAGTTCCGGATCTTCAGCGAGCTGAACATCGACGACTTGCCGGCGGGATCAGGGGTGGGCGGGGAGTCGGGGGTGGCTGGCGCGGGGGCGGAGTCTGCTCCGGGTCCCGAACTCAAAGGTCGCCTCCTCTTTCTTTTGCTCGTTCGCCTTCGGGGCGCTTTGTGCCGGTGTCGAGAGCCCGACCGTGTTCGGCCCTTCGGGCCTCCGCGCGCTCGCCCTCTCGACACCGGCGCGACCCTACGGCTCACTCGCGCATAGACAGACTTACAGGTGTGCGAGTTTCTCCAGCACGGGGGCGGCGGCGACGATCTTCGCCCACTCGTCCTCGTCGAGGCCGTCGACCAGGCCGGCCAGGAACGCGTTGCGCTTGCGGCGGCTCTCTTCGAGCATCGCCTCGGCCTGGGGGGTCTTGGTGACGACCTTCTGGCGCCGGTCCTCGGGGTGCGGCTCCAGCTGGACCAGACCCTTCGCTTCGAGCAGCGCCACGATGCGGGTCATCGAGGGCGGCTGCACATGCTCCTTGCGAGCGAGCTCGCCAGGGGTCGCGCTGCCGCAGGTGGACAGGGTGCCGAGCACCGACATCTCGGTGGGGCTCAGTGACTCGTCGACCCGCTGGTGCTTGAGTCGACGGGACAACCGCATCACGGCTGATCGCAAGGAGTTCACAGCGGCAGCGTCGTCGCCATGGGTTAGGTCCGGCATGTTCTTTAGCGTAACTCATTACTCTCCCTAAAGACCAATGGCGACACGCCGAGATGCCCGTGACCCTGACCACTGAACCCTTACGTCACCCATATGAGTGATACCGGCGCGGAACGTCACCCACCGCCCGGAACCGCCCCGGACCCTCGTCTACATGGGGACCAGCGTGCTCAGCCTGCGGATAGACGGGGAGCTGCTCGAACGGCTCCGACACCATGCCTCGAAAAGGGGAATGAGCGTCCAGGACTATGTGGTCCAGACGCTCATTCGGGACGACTTCGACGAGCGGTTCCAGACCGCGGTCGAGGAGACGGAGAAGTTCTACGGGGTCACGTGACCCCGTCCGATCAGGTGAGACCCAGCGCCGGCATCAGGTAGTAGAACCCGAACACCGCCGCGACGACGTACATCGGCACCGGGACCTCCCGGCCCCGGCCCGCCACCAACCGCAGCACCACGAACGTGATGAAGCCCATGCCGATGCCGTTGGTGATCGAGTAGGTGAACGGCATCATCACCATCGTGATGAAGGCCGGGATCGCGATCGTGTAGTCGGCCCAGTCGATCTCCTTGACGGAGCCCGCCAGGATCAGGAAGCCCACCGCGAGCAGCGCGGGGGTGGCCGCCTGGGACGGGACCATCGTGGCGACCGGCGTGAGGAACAGCGCTACGGCGAAGAGCGCGCCCGTGACGACGTTCGCGAAGCCCGTGCGGGCGCCCTCGCCGACACCCGCCGTGGACTCCACGAAGCAGGTGGTCGCGGAGGACGAACTGGCACCGCCGGCCGCGACCGCGATGCCGTCGACGAAGAGGACCTTGTTGATGCCGGGCATGTTGCCCTCGCCGTCGGTCAGCTTCGCCTCGTCGCTGATGCCCATGATCGTGCCCATCGCGTCGAAGAAGCACGACAGCAGGACCGTGAAGACGAAGAGCACGCCGGTCAGCACGCCGACCTTGGAGAAGCCGCCGAACAGGCTGAACTTGCCGATCAGGCCGAAGTCCGGGGTGGCGACCGGGTTTCCGGGCCACTTCGGGGTGGTCAGGCCCCAGGAGGGGATCGTCGCGACCGCGTTCACGATCACCGCGAGGACGGTCATCGTGACGATGGAGATCAGGATCGCGCCGGAGACCTTGCGGACGATCAGCCCGAGGGTGAGCAGCACGCCGAGGATGAAGATGAGCACCGGCCAGCCGTTGAGGTGACCGTCGGCGCCGAGCTGGAGCGGGACGGTGGTCTGGGCGGCGTCCGGGATGCGGGAGATGAACCCGGAGTCCACGAGCCCGATCAGCATGATGAACAGGCCGATACCGATCGAGATGGCCTTGCGCAGTCCGTACGGCACCGCGTTCATCACGCGCTCGCGCAGCCCGGTGGCGACCAGCAGCATCACGACCAGACCGGCCAGCACGACCATGCCCATCGCGTCCGGCCACGTCATGCGGGGCGCGAGCTGGAGGGCGACGACGGAGTTCACGCCGAGTCCGGCGGCCAGCGCGATCGGTACGTTGCCGATGACACCCATGAGGAGGGTGGTGAACGCGGCCGTCACGGCCGTCGCGGTGACCAGCTGGCCGTTGTCCAGGTGGTGCCCGTACATGTCCTTCGCACTGCCCAGGATGATCGGGTTCAGCACGATGATGTACGCCATCGCGAAGAAGGTGGCGAACCCGCCCCTGATCTCGCGAGGGAGGCTGCTGCCCCGTTCGGAGATCTTGAAGTAGCGGTCGAGGGCGGTCTGCATTGGATGTTCCTACGAGCAGAAGTGGACAGACGGAAACCGTTTCAGTATGAACATATGAAGACGTCAGGCGCTATCTCCGCGCGTAGATCAGAGAGTGTTGCGCCGCCTCGTAAGCTGGGGGCATGGCGAAGTGGACACCGACACACGAGGCACCGGAGCCCCTTGAGGGCCCGATCGTCCCGACGATCATCGGCCTCACGATCCTCTGGTTCGTCCTCTTCCTGGTACAGCTCCCCTTCTACGGCTGGTACGACGACCACGGCCATCTGTGGTGGCTGTGGACCTGCCTGGCCGGGAGCGGGCTCGGGCTGATCGGTATCTGGTACGTCCGGGGGCGCGATGCCGCCCTCAAGCGGCTGGCGGCCGAGGCGGCTGTTTCGGCCACGGAGGCCTCCTCCCCTGCTGCGGAGTGAGTAGTTCCTGCTGCGGAGTGAGGGCCCTCCCCTACACCCCTGGCATCACCCCGCCCCGCCCGCCGTCCTCCCCTGGTCGGATCTTCCGGGCACTCGGCGGGTGAAGCCGTAAATCCGCACGTACCGTCGAATGCATGACGCACACCGACGCGGGCGCCGAACTCGACCCTGTGCACCCCGTGCCCATCCCGGCGCGGCGGGCCCATGGACTCAGCACCGCCGAGGTCGCCGAGCGGGTGGCGCGCGGGGAGGTCAACGACGTCCCGGTGCGCAGCAGCCGTTCGCTCGGCGAGATCGTCCGCGCCAACGTCTTCACCCGGTTCAACGCGATCATCGGCGTGCTCTGGCTGATCATGCTGTTCGTGGCGCCAGTCCAGGACAGCCTGTTCGGGTACGTGATCATCGCCAACACCGGGATCGGGGTCTTCCAGGAGTGGCGGGCGAAGAAGACCCTCGACTCCCTCGCGGTGATCGGCGAGTCGAAGCCGACGGTACGGCGCGACGGGGCGGCCGTGGAGGTGAGCACCTCCGAGATCGTGCTGGGGGACCTCATCGAGATCGGGCCCGGTGACAAGGTCGTCGTCGACGGGGAGTGCGTCGAGGCCGACGGTCTTGAGATCGACGAGTCGCTGCTCACCGGTGAGGCGGACCCGGTGGTCAAGCGGCCGGGGGACGCGGTCATGTCGGGGAGTTTCGTGGTCGCCGGCGGTGGCGCGTTCGAGGCGACGAAGGTGGGGCGGGAGGCGTACGCGGCCCAACTCGCCGAAGAGGCCTCGCGGTTCACGCTCGTCCACTCCGAGCTGCGGACCGGTATCTCCACGATCCTCAAGTACGTGACGTGGATGATGATCCCGACCGCGATCGGCCTGGTCATCAGCCAACTGGTCGTCAAACAGCACGGGTTCAAGGACTCCATCGCGCGGACCGTGGGCGGCATCGTCCCGATGGTCCCGGAGGGGCTGGTCCTCCTCACCTCGGTGGCCTTCGCGATCGGTGTCATCCGGCTTGGCCGGAAACAGTGCCTCGTCCAGGAGCTTCCGGCCATCGAGGGGCTCGCCCGCGTCGACACGGTCTGCCTCGACAAGACGGGCACGCTGACCGAGGGCGGGATGGACGTCACCGAGTTGCGTCCGCTCGGCGGGGCCGACGAAACGTACGTACGCAAAGTCCTGGGTGCGTTGGGCGAGTCGGATCCGCGGCCGAACGCGTCGCTCCAGGCGATCATCACCGCTTATCCGGACAGCGGGGAGTGGCGGTGCGTGGAGTCGCTGCCGTTCTCGTCGGCGCGGAAGTACAGCGGGGCGTCGTTCAGCGAGGGGAACGGGGAGTCGAGCACGTGGTTGCTCGGGGCGCCCGATGTGCTGCTGGGTGCGGACGATCCCGCGCTGGAGGAGACCGGGCGGCTCAATGAGGAGGGGCTACGGGTGCTGTTGCTGGCCCGGGTCTCCGGTGAGCTGGATGATCCCGGGGTCGCGCGGGGGGCCTCGGCGACGGCACTGGTGGTGTTGGAGCAGCGGTTGCGGCCCGACGCGGCGGAGACGCTCGCCTATTTCGCCGAGCAGGATGTGCACGCGAAGGTGATCTCCGGGGACAACGCGGTGTCCGTGGGCGCGGTGGCCGGGAAGCTGGGGCTCAGCGGGCAGGTCGTGGATGCCCGTCAACTGCCTTCGGATCAGGAGGAGATGGCGAAGTCCCTCGACGAGGGGACGGTGTTCGGGCGGGTCACCCCGCAGCAGAAGCGGGACATGGTGGGGGCGTTGCAGTCCCGTGGGCACACGGTTGCGATGACCGGGGACGGGGTGAACGACGTTCTTGCCCTGAAGGACGCGGACATCGGTGTCTCCATGGGGTCGGGGTCCGAGGCGACCCGGGCTGTCGCGCAGATCGTGTTGCTCAACAACAGCTTCGCCACGTTGCCTTCGGTTGTTGCCGAGGGGCGGCGGGTCATCGGGAACATCACTCGGGTGGCGACGCTGTTTCTGGTCAAGACCGTGTACTCGGTGTTGTTGGCGGTGCTGGTGGTGTGCTGGCGGGTTGAATATCCGTTCCTGCCGCGGCACTTGACGCTGTTGTCCACGTTGACCATCGGGATTCCGGCGTTCTTTCTTGCGCTGGCGCCGAACACGGAGCGGGCGAAACCCCATTTCGTGCGGCGGGTGATGCGGTATTCGATTCCGGGTGGGGTGATTGCCGGGGCGGCGACCTTCGTCACGTATCTGATTGCCCGTCATCACTACGTTGGGAAGGGGGCGTTGGGGGCCGAGACCAGTGCGGCGACCTTGACCCTGTTTCTGATCTCCATGTGGGTGCTGGCGATTATTGCGCGGCCGTATACCTGGTGGCGGGTGGCGCTGGTCGCCTCGATGGGGGCGGCGTTTGTGGTGGTGCTGGTCGTGCCGTGGCTTCAGCATTTCTTCGCGCTGAAGTTGGTGGGGGTGACGATGCCGTGGATCGCTGTGGGGATTGCGGGGGTGGCGGGGGTGGCGTTGGAGCTGGTGTGGAGGTTGGTTGATCGGCGGGGGGTGGCTTGAGTGGGCGGTGGGGGCGTGGTTCGTCGGGTGCGGGTCGGTGGGGGGTTGGGGCGTGGTTCGTCGGGTGCGGGTCGGTGGGGGGTTGGGGCGTGGTTCGTCGGGTGCGGGTCGGTGGGGGGTTGGGTGCGTGGTTCGTCCAGCGCGGGCCGGTGGGGGCTGGTCGCGCAGTTCCCCGCGCCCCTTAAAAGCGGCTCGCCGCACCCCTGTTTTCAAGCTCGCGTCCTTTAAAGGCAGCTCGCCGCGCCCCTGTGTTTGAGCCCGCGCCCCCTAAAGCAGCTGCCGCGCCCCACTTCTTGGGCGCGCGCCCCTAAGAGCAGCTCGCCGTGTCCCTGTTCTCAAGTACGCGCCCCTTAAAGGCGGCTGCCGCGACCCCGTGCTTAGGCGCGCGCCCCTAAAAGCGGCTCGTCGCAACGCTGTTCCTAAGCCCGCGCCCTCTTCTTGGGCGCGGGCCCCTAAAAGCAGCTCACCGCACCGCTGTTCATAAGGCCGTGCCTCTAAAAAAGCAGCTGCCGCGACCCCGTTTTCGGGGCGCGGCAGCTGCTTTTGGGTGGTGCTACTTCACGTCGACGTAGTCGCCCGTGGCGTTGACCGCCGGGGTCGTCGAGGTGCCTGCGAAGCTGTAGCGGAAGTAGCCGTCGACCGTGGCCTTGACGGTGGTCTTCAGGGCGCCCGTCGAGCTCGTCTTGATGGTCTTGACCGTGGTGTACGTGGTGGCGTTCTTCTTGCGGAACTGGAGCTTGACCGGCTGGGTGGAGTAGCCGGTGTAGTTGTTGGCGTCCCAGTTCGCGCGGGTCAGCTTGCCGGTGACCGTGATGGTCTTGCCCTTCTTCACCGGCTCCGGGGCGGCGTTGACCGTCAGCTTGGACAGGCGCGTGACGTTCGGGGAGGCGAAGCCGCCCTGGTCGGCGAGGCCGACCTTGGTGATGTCGAACGTGCTGCTCGTCGGGTCCTGGCCGTTCAGCGCGATGGCCTCGGCGCCGGCCTTCCAGGCACCGGCGTCGGTGTTCGACAGGTCGCCGTCACCCGGGTAGATGTCGAGCGTGGCCTTGCAGGAGGCGGTGGTAGCCGAGGTGGCCGTGCAGGTGCCCGCGTTGTCGCCGAACAGCATGTTCGTCGGGTTGGCGAAGGTGCCCTTGTAGATGTACGGGCCGTTGAGGAAGTCGGACGCGGTGATGTCGACGTCGGCGCCGTGCGTGAGCGTGTACGTGACCGGCACGGAGACGTGGGCGGCGGCACCGACCACGATCGGCTTGCCGCTGTGCACCTTGATGTTGGAGAAGGTGACGTTCAGGGCGTACGGCTCGTCGTCGGCCGGGGTGGCGACAGTGGAGCCGGACAGGGTGGCCTTGCCGGAGGCGGTGTGAGCGGCCTCACGGATCTTCGCGACGTCCGAGCGGTAGGAACCGGCGTCGGAGCCCGCGGCCTGCGCGGCCGGTACGGCGAAGGCGGAGAGAACCAGGGCGCCGGAGACGGCGGCCACGGTGGCGCTTATGCGCATGCGTTCCCCAAGTGGGAAAGGGGGCCCCGACGCGCTGGTCGTTCCGAACGGCTCGTCGTCGGCGTCGGGGCCCAAGTGATGGCGGAGCCTGTTGGCTCACGTGATGTGATTCGCGACCAGTGGTGTGGGTTGTACGGCGAATCGAGACTTTGTGCGGGTATTGCGAACTGATGGTGAAGTGCGGAGACTCCGCCGGTCGGCGGGGCCGCGTGGGCCGCGTCGGGTCTTACTTCACGTCGATGAAGTCACCCGCGGCGTTGACGGCCGGGGTGGTCGAGGTGCCCGCGAAGCTGTAGCGGAAGTAGCCGTCGACGGTCGCCTTGACGGTGGTGCTCAGGTTGCCCGTCGAGTTCGTCTTGACGGTCTTGACGGTGGTGTACGTGCTGGCGCTCTTCTTGCGGAACTGGAGCTTCACCGGCTGGGTCGAGTAACCGGAGTAGGTGGCGGCGTCCCAGTTCGCGCGGGTCAGCTTGCCGGTGACCGTGATGGTCTTGCCCTTCTTGACGGGCTCCGGGGCGGCGTTGACCGTGAGCTTCGACAGGCGCTGGACCTGGAAGGTCTTCGCGTTGTCCTTCTGGACGTAGTCGGTGTCCTTGCCCCTGGCGACCGCCCAGACCTTCCAGCCACCGGCCACGGAGTTGATCAGGTTGGAGCGCGGCGTCAGGTCGAAGGTCGACTTGCAGGTCGACGTCGTGGCGTTCACCTTGGTGCAGGTGGCGCGGCCGTCGCTGCCGTTGGCGACGGCACCGCTGTCGGACGAGTCGATGTCGGCGCCGTGGTACAGGATCGCCTGCGCCCAGTCGACGCCCGAGGCGTCCTTGACCGTGAAGCTGACGGTGATGGTCTTCTTCGCGGTCGCGCCCACGACGACCGGCTTGCCGCCGTTCACCACGACGGTCGAGATCGTGGTGTCCCCCCGCCCCTCGTCGGCCTGCGCGGCAGGCATGGCGAGAGCGGAGAGGGCCAGGGCGCCGGTCAGGACGCCGAGGGTGGCACGCATGCGCATGGGTTCCCCAGGTAGAGAAGTGATCGTGGAGCCTGTTGGCTCAGCTGATCAGATTCACGACGAAAGGGAATGGTTGTACGACTCGTGAACTTTTTTCGGAACGACCGTGAAGATCGTCGACCGGCTCAGTCGAACCACCGGTCCCGAGCCAGTTCCTCCGTCCGCGACGGGTCTTCCAGCAGCGCCGCCACCTCGAAGCGGCGTGGCCACTGGCCGGCCGCCCAGGCCAGGCCGGCCGCTACGCCTTCCAGGGTCGAGGCGTGCAGCACGCCGTCCCGGGTCCGGCGCCAGTCGATCTCGACGCCGTCCACGACGAGTTCGTCGTGTTCGACGTAGGTCGCGGGGGTGCGGGGGCCCAGGAGCGTCCGGACGGATTCCGGTACGTCGTGCTCGGTGCCCTCCGAGGTGACCTCGCCGGTGATCGACTCGCTCAGGCGGCGGACCTGGAAGAGTTCGGCCAACTCGGCCGCCCTGGACGGGCGTACGGGGAGGAGTGGGGTGCCGGCGGTGAAGGGGAGCAGGTCGGGTGAGTCGACGACCACGGCGTCCGCCGCGTCCACGACCGTCACCTCGCCGTCGACCACGGCGCGCAGGTCGTCCGGGAGGGTCACCTGTTCCGGGTCGAGGTCGGCCAACGCGCTGTACAGGGCGTGCAGTTGGGTGCCGGTGACCTCGCGGTCGGGGTCGGCGAGGCGGTCGAGCAACTCGGCCGCCCCGCCCGGTTCTTCGAGCAGTGCGGCGACGGAGGTCCGTACACCGAGGGCCCGCAGCACCTGCTCGTCGTCGAAGCCGGTCGCGTCGGCCTCGTCGTAGAGGCCGCGCAGGAGCGGGTCGCCGCCTGCCGCCAGGAGGCCGGCCGGGCGGCGGCCGTCGAGTACCGGGTGGCCGCGCAACCACCAGGCCGTGTAGGACCGTACGACCTCGTGGGTGCCGTCCGGCATGAGGATGCGGACCTGTTGGGTGATCGCGTCGCGGAGCGGGGGCCGGGCGAGGAGCGCGAGGGCCTGGGGCCAGCGGTCCTCGTCGACGAGGTCGAGGTCGCGTACGGCGACGAGTTCGGTGGCGACGGGGGGTACGGGGGTGTCGGGGAAGCGGTCGAGGACGTCCTCCGACCAGACGTCCACGGAGTCCAGGAGGCCGGGGTCGTCGGGTTCCGCGAAGTCGCTGTCCCGGGGCTCCAGTTCGTCCGGGTCGAGGACCACGTCGGTGGCGCGGACCAGGGCGAAGGTGGCGAGGACTCCGCAGGCGGCGAGGGGCTGTTCACCCCAGCGGTCGGCCAAGTCGGCTTCCACGAAGGCCAGTTCGTCGTCCCGCATCACCTGGGCGAACGGGCTGCCGGGGAGGACCAGTTCGCCGGCGGGGGCGAGTTCGCCGTCCTCGTCGGGCAGGGCGAGGGCGCCGAGCCAGGGTTCGTCACCGGGTTCCAGGCCCGCGTCCCGGACCAGGGCGAGAACGGTCTCCGCCAACTCGTCGCTGTCCGGGGCGACTTCGTCCCACATGGCCCCGCCCTCCTCGTCGAGGGAGGCGGCCACGGCGGCCCGTACCTGGGGTGTCGTGAGGACGGCTCGGGGAGTCGCGGGCAGCGCGCCGAGCTTCTCCAGGAGGGGGTGCGCGGCGTCCGGGTGGGCGACCTTGAGGCCCAGCCGGGCGAGGACTTCGGGCTCGACCCGGGCGGAGTCGGCGGTGGGGAGGAGGACTTGGCGCGGCCCGATCGTCGTCCTGCCGTCCGCGAGCGGCACGGGCAGGCCGGTGAGCCGGTCGGGGTCGACGCCCGCGAGGCTGTCGTAGAGGCGCCGCCACCAGCCGGGGTCCTTCTCCAGGCCGGCCAGCCGGTCCACGGCGTCAGTGAGGGGGACGCGGGCCACGCCCAACGTCCGTAGTTCCACGCGGCGTTCGAGGCCGGCCGGGAGGAGGGTGGGGAGTACCTCGGCGAGGACGCGCACGGTGTCGGCGCCGGCGCCCTCGACGACCTCGGCGTCGCGGGGCCGTAGCGACTCGGGCAGGTCGGAGTCGTCGTCGCCCTGACCGTCGGGCTCGATGGCGGGCGGGAGGAAGGAGGTGCGCGGCAGGCGCTTCAGGATCGCCTGGCGCAGGGTGCCGTCCAGCTCCCCCTTGCCCAGCGGGCCGGGGACGAGGTCGATGATGCCGGTGGTCACCGGGCGCCAGGCGGCGAGGAGTTCGACGTACGCGTCCGCCGCGCGCTCCACGACGAAGTCGGTCAGCGGGCCCGGGGCGGCGTGCCGGCGGGTGGTGTCGAGGGGGAGCGAAGCGATCAACAGGGCGGGTACGCCCAGGGGTTCGTCGCTGGGCGTGGGCGCGTGCACGACCGGGCTGGTGCGGGGGCGGGCCGGAGTGCCGTCCTTGTCGACGGGTACGGCCCAGGTGATGGACCAGTAGGGCCGCAGCCGCTCCTCGACGGGGCGGTCGGCGAGGAGTTCCTTGGCGAGTTCCCCGTGCGCGGCGACCGTACGCCAACGGGTGGTTCCGTCCCGGCTGTCGTCCACGACGGTGTCGGCGCGGTCGGTGCGGCGGGTGAGGGTCCGGGGTTCTTGGTCCCCCACCTCGACCACGACTTCGGTCAGCCCCGGGAGGGCGAGGAGAAGCGCGTCGTCCACGGCGCCGAGGAGGCGCTCGGCGAGGTCCTCGGCGGCGGTGTCGCGGAGGGGGAGGATGACGACCGTGTCGTAGGAGTCGGGGGCGGTGCCCTCGGCCGCGAACGGGAGGCGGAGCAGCGGGATGTGGCCGTCGCGGCGGCGGATCTCGGTACCGAGGCCGGGGCTGTGGCGGGCGGTGTCGTCGGCGAGGGCGCGGGCCTCGGCGAGGGACCAGCGGACGCCGCCGTGCCTTCCGAGGACGGCGGGTTCGTCGGTCACGGCGACGACGGCGGCGAAGCCGACGCCGAAGCGGCCGACCGCGCTGTCGCCCGCGTCGCGCTTCGCGGAGGCGCGGAGGGTGGAGAGGGATTCGACACCGGTCGCGTCGAGGGGGGCGCCGGTGTTGGCGGCGCAGAGGACGCCGTCGCGGAGGGTGAGCCGGAGCCGTCCGGCCACACCGGCGCGGGCGGCGGCGTCGGCGGCGTTCTGAGCGAGCTCGACGACGAGTCGGTCCCGGTACCCGCCGAGGACGAGGTCCTCCTCGGCGTTGGCGTCCTCCCGGAACCGGGCCGGGCTGGTCGCCCAGGCGTCGAGCACCCCACGCCGCAGACGGGCGGTCCCGAACGGGTCGGCACCCTCGGCGGCGGGCCGCACGAACTTACTCACGTACGTTCACTCTCCTCATCGACGTCGCGATGAAGGTACCGCGCGGAGGGGGGTGGGGTTGCCGGGGAGGGTGTCCGGTGCGGGGGGATGGGTTCGTGTCCCTAAGGTCGGTTCATGGACGTTCGCGGCATCGATCCCCGTGACACCGCGTGGGAGCAGAACCATGCCCAGTACCGGGTCTACTTCTGGGACGTGGCGGCGGTGACGGCGTACGAGTACGAGGTCCTGGGCGAGGTCGACGTCGACGAGGTCCTGGCCTCGACATCCCGGTACGCGGCCGAGCGGGGATGGACCTACACGGTCTACGCGGCGGTGACATCCGACGGAGACGGCCCGGGGCTCATCCGCCTGGCCGGCGTCCTGGGCGACCCGTTCGCGGACGCGTGACGAATTCCGTCCAGGCGGCGAGGCGCGGCGCGTCTCCCAGTAGGTGGGGACCCTTCGCCGTGAAAGTGTGACACTTCGGCGGGAAGTGTCACACTTTTTGAGGGTGGGTGCGGGGGAGCGGCTGGTGCACGAAACCCGTCCACGCGGTGGAGGTGAGGGTGAGGCGGGGGCCCTCGGTGTGCTTGGAGTCACGGACGTGCACCGTGCGGGGCGCTACCGCGATCTCGACGCAGGAGTCGCCCTCGGGCCCGTCGCTGTAGCTGCTCTCGAACCAGGCCAGTTCGGGCGGCGGCGTCATGCTTCTCCCAGCTGGTGCACGAACCCCGTCCACGCAGCCGGAGTGACGGTGAACCGGGGCCCCTCCACGATCTTGGAGTCACGGACGTGGACCGTGTCGGGGGCTACGGCGATCTCGACACAGGACTCGCCGTCGTTGCCGCCGCTGTAACTGCTCTTGAACCACGCGAGTTCGAAGGCATCCTCGGCAGCGGTCTTGCGGATCATGTCTCTCCCAGCAGTTGTTCGATGAGGGCCGACGACTCCCGTGGGGAGAGAGCCTGCGCCCGGATGGTGCCATACCGCAGTTCGAGGATGCGCAGCTGTTTCGGATCCGTGGTCGGGCGACCGCTGAACGCACCGTCGGAACGCCCCACCGCCGTACCGTCCGGAAACTTCAGCACCTCGATCCTCCCGTCCAGACCGGAGTGGACTTCGCAGTTCATCGGCATCACTTGAAGCACGACGTTGCGCAGCTTCCCCACCTCCAGCAGGTGTTCGAGCTGCCCTCGCCACGCCATTGTGCCCCCGATGGGACGGCGTAGCACCGCCTCCTCCAAGACGAAGTGGATCGACGGAGCCGGGTCCCGGTCGAAGACCGATTGCCGGGCCAGACGGGCGGCAACCATGCGCTCCACGTCGTCCGGTGAGTACGGGGGCTGTGCTGCCTCGATCACGGACCGGACATGCTCCGGCGTCTGCAACAGCCCCGCGATGATGTTGCACTCGTAGACGCCGATCTCGACCGCCTGGGCCTCCATCTTCGCCAACGCCCGCACCTTCTTGGGGTACCGGACCTTGGCGGTGTCCTCCTTCATCGCCGAGATCAGCCCGTCCGCCCGAAGCACCTCCTCGGACTTGTCCAGATACTCGGGCCGGGGAATCCGTTTCCCACCCTCGATCTTGTAGACCAGGTCCTCGCCGTATCCCACCGCCACCGCAAAGTCTGCAGCCCGCATCCCCACCGCCTCCCGCCGCAGCTTCAACTGCCGCCCGACCGTCGCGAGGACCGCCAACCCCCACTCGTCGTCCGGGTCCACCTCCCAACCCGGCTCGTCCGCCTCGCCGTTGACCTGCTCCGGTTCGCTCATCCCGCACCCCTCCTGATTCGTACGACCGTGCCGCGACGCCCCTACCCGCGCGACCGGTATCGACAGCCTGGACACGACCGGACAACGACTGGACAGTCACCGTACGCAACGGCCATGTCACTGTTCACGGTAGTCACGCACGGCCACGCTGAGTGACGTGATCCAAGAAACCACCGCCTCCGAAGCCCAGCCCAAGCCCCAACTCGGCAACCCCATCCGCAACTTCACGGTGCAGTTGTCCCCCACCCGACGCGGCGCCCGCCTCGCCCGTCTCCTGGCCACCGAACAACTCCGCGCCTGGGCAGTCCCGTTGGACCCGGCCCGCCAGATCGTCGCCGAACTCGCCTCCAACGCGGCCACGCACAGTCGCGTCCCGGGCCGCGATTTCAGACTGACGCTCTACGTCGTCGGCGGCGTCCTGCGCATCGAGGTCACCGACACCCGGGGTGACTGTCCACCCCGCCCCCAACACCCCACGCAGGACGAGGAGTCGGGCCGGGGCCTGCTGATCGTCGAGGCGCTCGCCGACCGCTGGGGCTGGGACCCGGGACCGCGCCCCCGTAAGACGGTCTGGGCGGAGCTGGTACTGGACCACGCACCGAAGCCCGGAAACCCGAACTCCGGTGCAAGGGGCGCCTTTTCCCAAGAACCACGACGGTGAAAGGACCATCACCAAGCCCCACCCCACCCTCCCGGCAGCCGGGCTCGCCATTCACCCATCCGGGTGAACATCATCAACTGGGCTGGATTCCAGGCAGGTTGCGTGATCTACGCTCAGCGCGACACAACCGCAGACAGCGGACATACGACGGCCCTCGCCGGGACGGCAATCCCAAGGCGAGGGCCTGACCACCTAGGAAGACAAGACCTTCCCGATGGATACGTACGACATTAGCGCGCCCTCGCGCGCCCAGTCCCGGCACACCGCCAACGCTCACGCGAACCACCCGAACCGGCGGCCCAGCGGCCACAGCGGGCTCACGCACGACAACGCCCGGCACACCGCCCGCTTCACGGTGATCGGCAACCACCTCGCCCAGCACCCGGAGTTGTCGGCGCTCGCGATCGGACTCGGCGTCCACATCCAGTCCCTCCCGGCGGGCACCCGCGTCGACATCAAGTCGCTGGCGGCCCGTTTCCCGGAGGGCACGACCCGAATCGCCGCCGCGCTACGGGAGTTGGAGGCCCACGGCTACCTGCGTCGCGAACGGCACCGGATTCCCGACGGCCGCATCGTCACCCGCACGATCTCGTGCAACCAGCCCGGCAGCGGCCGTAGGGACAGCCATGCCCCGGAGACGCCGAGTACGCCAAGTGCGCCGAAGAGGCCGAAGAAGCACACAGCCCGTAAGGCGCTCCCGCCCGTACCGCGCCCGGCCCACCCCTCCCCCGCCCTCATCCAGCAGGCCACGGACCTCCTCACGGGCCTCCGCCGCCACGATCCCCGCCTGCTCCTGTCGGCCTGCGACACGGCCCACCTGGCGCCGGGAGTCGCGGCGTGGCTGGAGCGCGAGGTCAGCCCCACTGCCGTACGCCACGCGCTCACCACGGACCTGCCACCCGACCCCCTACGCCGCCCCGCAGCCCTCCTGGCCCACCGCCTGACGGCCCAACTCCCGCCCCCGCCGCCGTTCCGGACACCGGCGCCACCGCCGACGGTCCGGCACCCCCTCCAGAACTGCGAGGGCTGCGACCGCGCCTTCCGCTCACCTATCCCAGGACGCTGCCATGACTGCCGAACCGATCTTCCAGGGGCCGCCTAGCATGACCATCGCCTCGGACAACTCACAGCGGGGCGCTTCCCACTCCTACCGGGCCATGAGGGACTTCCTTGAGTCCATGGACGACACCATCCCGGGCAAATTCGAGATCACCAAGGAAGGAATCATCCACGACATGACGGCGGGCATCAGTCCGCACGAGCTGACCACGCTCCATCTTCGCAAGCGCCTGGAGAAGGCCATGCCGGAGGAAGTGGTAGCTCACACGGGGACGCCGGACGTGGAAGGCGAAGCCGAGGGCGTCATGCGCCATCCGGATGTAATGGTGATCGCGTGGGCGGACATGGACGTCCCAGGTTCGTTCGACCCGCACACCCTCATCGCCGCCATCGAAGTGGTCTCCCGCTCCAACCCGGACAACGACTGGGTCGGCAAGATGCGCGACTATCCCCTGATCGGGATCCCCATCTACGCCGTCTTCGACCCTCGCACCGGTACCGGCGCCGTCCTCACCGACATCCACGCCACCCCCGACGGCCCCCGCTACGCCACCCGCAAGGACTTCGTCTACGGCGAGGACGTCACTATCGCCGACTGGACGATCTCCACGGAGAATCTGCCGCGCTACGGAGAAGACAGGGGCACCGGCCGGCCCAAGCCGTGAACCGACCGGCACGCCTCTACGAGTGGCCCAACTCCGCAGAATCCTCATCCACGCCCACCGACACCGACCCCGAATCCGCCGCGGGCCGCAGCGGGAACGGGTCGACCATCGTCTCGTCGATCACCGGGGCCGGGGGGTGGGGCGGTTTGGGCATGACGGCTGCTTCGGAGTGGCCGCCGCAGCCGTAGGACAGGGACACGACGTGGCCGTCCGCCGGGGAGAACTCGTTCGCGCAGACGCCGAACGCCTGGCCCAGGGAGCCGCCGATCGCGACCAGGAAGCCGCAGCTGACACAGGCCGCGGGCGCTGCCTGGGCCATCGGGGTCTTCGGGCCGAAGCCGTCCTCCCAGCGGTCGGCGGCGACGTGGAGGCCGTAGCGGGAGAGGACCCGGGCGCGGCGGATGCCCAGTTCCTCGGCCACCGCCGCGATCGAACCCCGGGTGGGGGCGACAGGCAGAGCGGACGGCGCCCCGGCCGTCACCTCCGCGTCCTCCGACTCCACCAGTTCCGCCATCTCCTCGGAGACCGCGGAGTTCGGCGGGGGCTCGTCCTCGCCCGTGTAGCCGGGCTCCAGGCGGAGGTCCTCCGCGTCGGTGGGGAGCAGGTCGCCGGGGCCCATGTCGCCGGGGCGGAGGCGTTCGCTCCACGGGACCCATTCGGGGGCCAGGAGGGAGTCCGGGCCAGGGAGCAGGACGACCTCGTCCAGGGTCACCAGCTTCGCGCGGGACGCCCTCGCGACCGTCACCGCCCAGCGCCAGCCCCGGTAGCCGAACTCCTTGCATTCGAAGAAGTGCGTGACCACACGGTCACCGTCGGATTCGAAGCCGGCGTGCTCGCCGACCACACCGGGTGCGGCGGCCTCCTCGGCTGCGGCACGGGCGAGGTCGACGGCCTCGGCGCACAGGCGGTCGGGGGTGCGGCTTCGCGTGGTCGCTGCGCTCACAGGTATCGCTTCTCTCCTACGCCGTCTCACGGGTGCGCCTGGTGTGACGAAGGGAGCGGACGGAGCGGCTGAAAGACATGTACCAGGCCCTTGGAGGCACTGGTGGAGGGCCGCGTCGACGTCCGCGCCCGATCGCGCTCGGGCACGCCTACGCCATCCATTCTGCGGGATGGCCGAGAGGCGCGCGGCCGAGAACAATCGCCACGGCGCGCTACGCACGCTACCTTCTCCCGCGCCATGCGCCCACACCGGCGGCCTCTCGGGCGCTGCGCGGCGGTCCCGCGGACAACCATGGAACGGTCGGTCTGAGACCTGTGCAACGGCTCAGAATCCACCCCCGTACGCCTCCATACGTGCGGTAACCGCACTACTCGCGCCGTTCTCGGGGCACTATGACGGGGTGGCAGCCGCGAGGTCGCCCCAAGGTGCCACCGGGATCGGTGGCACGAAGGGGAACATCCGAGGTGGCGGTTCGGGCCGGGTGAGCGGTTCCGTCCGTGCGATGGGTCGTGCCCTGCACTTCCCCGTCACCGGTACCGCCCGCGGCATCCGCAAGGCCACCCACGCCCACGGCGCGGGCGAGTCGGGCCTCGGCCGGCTCATCGAACTGCACGCGGTGAACGGCGCCGGCGACGTCATGATCACCGTCGCCCTCGCCTCGACGGTCTTCTTTTCCGTGCCGACCGACGAGGCCCGGGGGCGGGTCGCTCTCTATCTCGCGATCACGATGGCGCCTTTCACTGTTCTCGCGCCGGTGATCGGGCCCCTGCTCGACAAACTTCCGCACGGGCGGCGCGCCGCCATGGCCGCCGCGATGCTGGCCCGCGCCCTCCTCGCGCTGATCATCTCCGGCGCGGTCGCCAGCGGCAGCCTGGAGCTGTATCCGGCCGCGCTGGGCGCCCTGGTCGCCTCGAAGGCGTACGGCGTCGTCAGAAGCGCCGTGGTGCCCCGACTGCTGCCACCCCGCATCTCGCTGGTGAAGGCGAACTCCAGAGTCACCCTCGCCGGGCTCCTCGCCACCGGCGTCGCCGCCCCGATCGCGGGCGGCCTGCACGCCATCGGCGACCCCTGGCCGCTCTACGGCGCCTTCGTGATCTTCGTCGCGGGTACGGTCCTGTGTTTCTTCCTGGACCCCAAGGTCGACTCGGCCAAGGGCGAGGACACGGCGCTGCTCGCGGCGGACGAGGACCATCTGCACGGCCCGCATCCCAAGGAGGTCAAGCGGCCGGGGCTGCGCACGGTCGGCATCGCCGTCACCCACGCGCTGGGCGCCAACGCGGCCCTGCGCTGGCTCTCCGGGTTCCTGACCTTCTTCCTCGCGTTCCTGCTGCGCGAGCACCCGATGACCGGGCAGAGCGCGGCCGTGTCGCTGGGCATCGTCGCCGTCGCGGCGGGCGTGGGCAACGCGCTCGGTACGGCGGTCGGTTCCTGGCTGCGGCAACGGGCCCCGGAACTCATCATCGTGACCGTCGTCGCGCTGGTCCTGGGCGCGGCCGTCACGGCTGCCATCTTCTTCGGTGCCGTACTGGTGGCCTGTCTCGCCGCCACGGCCGGGTTCTGCCAGGCGCTGGCCAAGCTGTCCCTGGACGCGCTGATCCAGCGGGACGTGCCCGAGCTGGTGCGGACCTCGGCGTTCGCGCGCTCGGAGACGATGCTCCAGATGGCCTGGGTGCTCGGCGGCGCGATCGGCATCGTCATGCCGCTGAACGGCGCCCTCGGCTTCACCCTCGCCGCCGCGGTCATCGCCCTGGGCTGGCTGACCACCCTGCGCGGGCTGCTCGCCTCGGCCCGGCACGGGGCCGGTGGACGCCCGCGAGTGGCCTAACCCGCACCACCCGGCCCGCCGCGCCGCACCCCACGTGGGGGGAGTACCGGACGGGCCCGATAGCCTTCGCCCCATGACCATGCAATCCGCTGTGCGACGCCGCCGCGCCGTCGCCGCCGCCGGCGCCGTTTCCGCCGGACTGCTCGTCCTGTCGGCGTGCGACAAGCCGACGCCGATCTCGACGATCACCGTCGGGAGGAACTCGGTCCACACCGAGGCCACCTGCTACAACGACGGCGACGCGGTGAAGACCGCGGACCTGCCGAAGTGCCTGAAGGCCTCCACGTCGATCTCGGTCGACCCGGACGACACCGTGCGCTTCGGTGTCGACCCGAAGATCGCCGACAACGGCTGGACGATCCTGATGAACGGTCAGCCGCTGACCGACTCCAGCAAGAAGACGTACCGCACGATCCCCGGCAGCGTGTTCTTCAACACCCAGTACGGCGCGACCGGCAACTCGACCGTCGTCTCCATCAAGGAGGGCGACAAGACGGTCAAGGGCCTGTGGTCCTTCAAGTTCAAGAAGGACTCCTGACCACGTCCGCGTCCACGCCGTCCTCCGTACGGATTCTCGTCGCCACCGCCGTCCCCGCCGAACGGGACGCGGTGGCACGGGCGTTCACGAGCGACCTTTTGTGCACGGTTGATGTCATCGCCGCCGGAGTGGGTCCCGCCGCTGCCGCCGCCGCTACGGCCACCGCCCTCGCCGGTACCCCGTACGCCCTCGTCGTCTCCGCCGGGATCGCCGGCGGCTTCCAGCCCGAGGCGCCCGTCGGCTCCCTCGTCATCGCCGACGAGATCACCGCGGCCGACCTGGGCGCGGAGACCCCGGACGGGTTCGTCCCGGTCACCGAGCTGGGCTTCGGGACCGTCACCCACCGTCCGCCGAGTGCACTCGTACGAGACCTCGCGGCCGCGTCCGGCGCCCGCACCGGAGCCGTACTCACCGTCTCCACGGTGACCGGAACGGCCGCCCGCGCCACGGAACTCCGCGCCCGCCACCCCCGCGCCCTCGCGGAGGCGATGGAGGGCTTCGGCGTCGCCGAGGCCGCCGCCGCCCACGGCGTCCCCGTCCTGGAACTGCGCGCGGTCTCCAACCCCGTCGGCCCGCGCGACCGCGCCGCCTGGCGCATCGGCGACGCGCTCGCGGCCCTGACGGAGGGATTCGGGAAGTGCGCGCCCGTACTGGAGAGTTGGAGACAGGTATGACCCCGTTGACCGAGCCCCTTCACATCGCCTTCTCACCCTGCCCCAACGACACGTTCGTCTTCGACGCGTGGGCGCACGGCCGGGTCCCGGGTGCGCCCGCGCTCGACGTGACCTTCGCGGACATCGACATCACCAACGGCATGGCCGAACGCGGTGAGTTGGACGTCCTGAAGGTGTCGTACGCCGTGCTGCCGTACGTCCTCGACGAGTACGCGCTGCTGCCGTGCGGGGGTGCGCTGGGGAGGGGCTGCGGGCCGCTGGTCCTCACCCGCGGGCCGGGTGACCTGACCGGTCGTACCGTCGCCGTGCCGAGCGAGCGGTCGACCGCGTATCTGCTGTTCCGGCTCTGGGCCGCGGACACGATCCCGGGCGGGGTCGGCGAGATCGTGGTCATGCCGTTCCACGAGATCATGCCGGCCGTGCGGGACGGGAAGGTCGACGCGGGGCTCGTCATCCACGAGGCGCGCTTCACGTACCAGAACTACGGCCTGCACAAGCTCGCGGACATGGGTGAGCACTGGGAGGCCACGACGGGGCTACCGATCCCGCTGGGCGCGATCATCGCGAAGCGGTCGCTGGGCGCGGACGCGCTGAACCTGCTGGCCGACTCCGTCCGTACGTCGGTCCGCGCGGCCTGGGACGACCCCGAGGCTTCCCGGCCGTACGTCATGGAGCACGCGCAGGAGATGGACCCGGGGGTCGCCGACCAGCACATCGGGCTGTACGTCAACGAGTTCACGGCGGATCTGGGGGTCGACGGGTACGCGGCGATCCGGGGTCTGCTGACACGGGCGGCGGCGGAGGGCCTGGTACCGGCACTGGACCCGGACGCGCTCACGTTTCCCTGAGCTTCCTGGTTGCCCTGAGCTTCCTGGTTGCCTGAACTTCCCGGGTGCCCTGCGCTTCCCGGTTGCCCTGAACTGGGGTCGCCGTCCCTGGGGGCTGCGCCCCCAGACCCCCATCGGCCCTGAAGGGGCCTCGTCCTCAAACGCCGGACGGGCTGGATATAGGCGGCCTGCATCAAGAGGTCACCCGGCGTTGGATTTTGGCGGCCTGTGTCGGAGAGGCGCCGGACGGGCTGGATGGTGCGGGTCTCCGCTGAAAAGTGACGGACGGGCTGGGTGGCGCGGGCCCGCGTCCAAAGAGCCGACGGGATGGATGGTGTCGGCCCGCGCTCAAAGAGCCGACGGGACGGGTGGTCTCGGCCCACGCTCAAAGAGCAAACGGGCTGCATATAGGCGGCCTGTGTCGGAGAGGCATCGGACGAGCTGGATGGTGCGGGCCTGCGCTGAAAAGTGACCGCCAGGCTGGGCGGTACGGGCCCGCGCCCAAAGAACCGACGGACTTGATGGTGTCGGCTCGCGCCCAAAGAGCGGACGGCCTGGGTGGTTTCGGCCCACGCTCAAGGACCGGACGGAGGGAGTGGTGTCGGCCCGCGCTCAAGGAGCGGACAGGCTGAGTGGCGCCCCAGCGCCAAGAAGAACCCCCGCGCACGCCACGGGCCGAGAGGCTGGTGTCGCCCCTCGGCCCGGACTTGCTCGGAATTTCTCGGATCCCTGGATCCATGGATCCCCGGATCCTTCGGCGTTCTCCTGTCCTCAAGATCCTCAAGATCCGCTGAATCTCCCGGACTTCTCCACGGCCCTCTACCCGGCCTCCTACACGTCCAACTGGTCGGCGACCGCGCGCAGCAGGCCCGCGATCTTCGCGCCCGCGGGCTTGTCGGGGTAGCGGCCGCGTTCCAGCATGGGTGTGATGTTTTCGAGGAGGGTCGTCAAGTCCTGGACGATGGAGGCCAGTTCGTCCGGCTTCTTGCGTTGGGCCGCCGCGACCGACGGGGTCGGGTCGAGCAGGGTCACCGAGAGGGCCTGGTCGCCGCGCTGACCGGCGACGACCCCGAACTCCACGCGCTGTCCGGGCTTCAGGGCATCAACTCCGGCGGGCAGAACCGAGGAATGGACGAAGACGTCACCGCCGTCGTCACGGGAGAGAAAGCCGAAGCCCTTCTCGCTGTTGAACCACTTGACCTTGCCGGTAGGCACGTCTGTCCTCGTCCTCGTACTCGTCGGAAAACTGCTTCGGATAGCAGACCGGCGGGTCGTCGGGACCCGCCGGTACCAAGGCTAATGGTCTTCAGGCCGGTGACAAGACGTCGCCGGGTTGTTCCTTTGCGCAAGGAACTACCCTGGTCCAGTGCGCGACAAAACCCAAACGAATTCCGCCGCGGCCGGTGACCGGCTGATCCGTGCCGGTGCCATCGTCTTTTTCATCGGTGCGGTGGCCACACTCGTCACCGTGGTACCGCTGTTGCTCCACACGACGCCTTTTCCGACGTACATGTACCTCTTGAGCATGCTCATGGGCGTCGGATTCCTGCTGGCCGCCGGAGGCGTGCTCCAGTCGGTCGCCGCGGGCCGGCGTCAGGCGCGCGCCGAAAGGTAGTCCGAAAGCCATCGCGGGAACTCGGTGAGGTCGCCGAGGACCACGTCCGCCCCGGCGGCGCGGAGTTCGTCCGCGTCGCACGGTCCGGTCGCCACCGCGACCGACAGGGCCTCGGCGGTACGGGCGCCGCGCACGTCCCCGACATGGTCGCCGACGTAGACGCTCGCGCCCTCCTCGCGCAGTGCCTCCGCCTTCTGCTCGGCCCACAGGTCGCCGATCACGGCGTCGGCGTCGATGCCGAGGTGGGCCAGGTGCAGCTTCGCGTTGGGCTCGTACTTCGCGGTGACGACGACCGCCCGACCGCCGGCCGCCCGCACGGCCGCGATCGCCTCGGGGGCGCCGGGCATCGCGGGGGTCGCGGCGACGGCGAACGACGGGTACATCTCGCGGTACAGGTCCGCCACGGCGGGCACCTCGTCCGCCGGGAACCAGTTGATCAACTCGTCTCCGAGCGGCGGCCCGAGCCGGGTGACGGCCAGATCGGCGTCGATGTACGTCCCCGTCCGCTCCGCCAGCGCCAGCATGGCGGCGTGGATACCGGGCCGGGAGTCGATGAGGGTCATGTCGAGATCGAAGCCGACGGTCAGGGCGGGCTCAGGGTGCGGGCTCATACGGGCCATTGTGCCCAGCTCCTACGACAATCCCACCGGGCCCGCTGACCGCACCCGGGCCCACCGACCGCGCTACCGCTGTCTCTGCGACCGCCACACCAGGTACAGCGCCGACGCCACCGCCGCGCCCCGCACCACCCACGGCCAGGTCTCCGCGATCGCGTCGCTCATGTGACCGTGCGCGATGGGGGTACCCCAGCGGCCCTCGTTCCTGCCCCACAGCCACACGATGCCGGCCGCGACGGCCGCCGTCGGCAGGCCGATCACCGCCGCCTTCGTCTCGGCGTCGGTCAGCCGCCGGGACGCGTACGCGATGAGCCAACCGAGCAGCAGGGCGAACCAGTTGCCGAGTACGGCGCCTACGACGAGCAGCGCGGCGGCGATCAGGAGGAGCGGGTTGGACCAGCGTCCGGCGGGGAGGCGCGGGACCATGCGGCGCCGGCGGGCCGGGGTTTCCGCCGCCTGCTCGATCACCGGTACGACCACCGCCTCCGGTGCCTTCGGCGTCTCCTTCGGGGGTTCCTTCGGCGGCGGGGGCTTGAGGAGTTCGGGGATCTCCACCCCGCCGGTGAACCCGGGCACGCTGTCGCCGAGCGCGAACCCGTTGCCGTTCTCCGGCCGCCACCAGTCGGGCTGGAGGACGCTCGCGCCGAGGTCGGACGCGCTGGCGAGGTGCGGTGCGGAGGCGGAGTTGTCGGGCTCCGGTGCGGGTGCGGATTTGGTGAGGCGGGTGCGCGGGAGCGGTACGACCCGGCGCAGGCCCTTCGGCCGTAGATCGTCCTCGTGGTCGCGTTGTACGGGGACGGAGGCGGTCGGCATCTGCGGAACACCGGCGCCGGTGCCGGCCGCGGCGACGATCTCGTCCGGGCTGCCGAGGCCCTTCAGGATGCGCTGGACGGCGGCCGGTGTGTCGACGGCGGACCCGGCACGCCGCCGGTCGATCTCGTTGCGCAACTCGGACACGAGCCGCATACGCGTGACCGAGGGCAGCTGCCGTTGCTGAGCCACGTCACCGACGCGGCTCAGAAACTCGTAGACGACCTGATCGCTCTCGATACCCACGAAGTCCCCTCCGTGGCGGGTGCGTTGGATACCCCGCCGGAACGACCGTAGCGCAGGTCGGGCGTCGTGTCGGCCCCGGCATCGGGGGGTACGGCGAGGACGGACGCCGGATGAGGGCGAGGGCGATCGCCGCCCACCCACGGGGTGCCCTCGGCCGAGGGTGTGGGGCGGTGCTGTCGGGCGGGCGGCACCGGCCCGGCGCCCGTACCCGCTACCGTGGGTCGGATGAGCACCCCGGCCACGCCGCCCCGTTCGCTCGCGGAGGCACTCCGAACCAGGGACGACGCGTCCCTGGCCGCGCTGCTGCGCAGCCGCCCCGACCTCATCACGCCCGTGCCCACCGACCTCACCCAGCTCGCGACCCGGGCCGGTACGCGCGGGTCGGTCGTGCGGGCGCTGGAGCGGCTGGACCGTTTCGCGTTGCAGACGGCGGAGGCGCTGGCCGTGGCGGCGGATCCGGCGTCGTACGACGAGTTGGTCGGGCTGATGGCGGGTGACGCGCGCGATGCCGCCGTCGTGCACGCGCTGCCGCGTGCCCTCGGGACCCTGCGCGAGCAGGCGCTGGTGTGGGGCGCGGACGACCGGCTGCGGCTGGTGCGGACGGCGCGTGAGCTGCTGGCGCCGTCGCCGCAGCATCCGTCGCCGACCGGCCTCGGGCCCACGGTCGCGGAGGCCACGGCGGGGATGTCGCCGGGCCGTATTCAGGAGATCGTGACGGCCGCCGGACTGTCCTCCACCCATGACTCCGTTTCCGCGGTGGCGGCACTGACCAAGCTGTTCACGGCCCGCAGGCGGATGAAGGCGCTGCTCGGGCGCGCTCCCGAGGAGTCGTTGGAGGTGCTGAACCGGTTGGTCTGGGGGCCGCCGTACGGGCAGGTGACCGCCGAACCTGCGGCCCGGCTGCGCTGGCTCATCGACCGGGGGCTGCTGCTGCCCACCGCGCCCGGAACTGTCGTACTCCCGCGTGAAGTTGCCCTGCATCTGCGGGCCGGGCGGGCGCACCGTGAGACGGAGCCGGTGGCGCCGTCGGTCGAGGCGAAGGCGATGCATCGTCCACAGGTTGTGGACACGACGGCGGCCGGGCAGGCGTACACCGCGCTCGCGACGGTCGAGGAGCTGCTGAAGGACTGGGACGAGGGCGGGCCGACCGTCATGCGCGCGGGCGGGCTCAGCGTCCGTGATCTGAAGCGGACGGCGGTCGCGCTGGACGTGGCGGAGCCGGTCGCCGCCTTCTGGGTCGAACTCGCTTATGCGGCAGGGCTGTTGGCCTCCGACGGTGACGCCGACGAACGGTACGCGGCGACCCCCGTCCTCGACGAGTGGCTGGAGCAGCCCGCCGCGCAGCGCTGGGTCCGGCTCGCCGAGGCGTGGCTGACGGCGACCCGGACGTCGGGGCTGGTGGGTGGGCGGGACGTGAAGGAACGGACGTTGTCCGCGCTGGGTCCGGGGCTGGACCGGTCGGCGGCTCCGGAGGTACGGCACCGGGTACTGGGTTTGCTTGCGGGGCTTCCGGAGGGGGCCTCGCCGTCTGCCGAGTCCGTGTTGGCTCGGTTGCGGTGGGAGCGGCCGGTCCGGGGGGCGGGGGGTGCGCAGCGCAGTACCGGGAATGCAGAGGGCGCGGGTGCTCAGGGGGGTGCTCGGGAGGACGACGATCTGCGTAGTCGGCTTGCCCGGTGGACGCTGAGCGAGGCGGAGATGTTGGGGGTGACGGGGCGGGGGGCCCTGTCGGCGCAGGGGCGGGCGTTGTTGGGGCCGCGGGGTGCGGTGGCGGGCGGCGGTAGCAGTGGCAGTGGCAGTGGCAAAGGTGTGGAGGACGCGGGCGGCTCCTCCGGCGGCGCCAACTCCTCAGCCCCCTCTGGCTCTTCAGCCCCCTCCGATCCCTCCGGCCCCGGCGACAAGCTCCCCGTCCATCACCACCAGCACCGCCCGCCCACTCCCCCCGACCCCCTCTCCCCCGCCGAACAGGCCGCCGCGAGTGCCGCCGCCGCGCGGCTCCTCGCGCCGCTCCTCCCCGAGCCGTTGGACCACGTCCTCCTCCAGGCCGACCTGACGGCAGTGGCCCCCGGCCCGCTGGAGCGGCCGTTGGCGGACATGCTGGACGTGCTCGCGGACGTGGAGTCGAAGGGCGGGGCGACGGTGTACCGGTTCACGCCGGGGTCGGTGCGCCGCGCGCTGGACGCGGGGCGGTCCGCCTCCGACCTGCACGACTTCCTCACCGCGCACTCCCGTACGCCGGTCCCGCAGCCCCTCGCCTATCTGATCGACGACGTGGCCCGCAGGCACGGGCATCTGCGGATCGGCGCGGCCTCGGCGTACGTGCGCTGCGACGACGACTCGGTGCTCAGCGAGATCCTGGCCGACAAACGGTCCGCGGGCCTGCGCCTGCGCCGCCTCGCGCCGACCGTGCTGGCGGCCCAGGCCGACCCGGCCGCGCTCCTCGACGGGCTGCGCGCGATGGGCTTCGCGCCGGCCGCCGAGTCCGCCGAGGGCGATGTCGTCATCACCCGGGCCCACGCCCGCCGCACCCCGCCCCGCACGGCCCCGGAACCGGTGCCGGACGGCCCGCCGACCCCGGACACGACCCTCCTGTCGGCGGCGATCCGCGCGATCAGGGCGGGCGACCGGGCCTCCACGACGCCCCTCAAGACGACCCCTTCGCCCGCCGGTGACCTCCCCCGCACCAGTTCCGCCGAGACCCTCGCCACCATGCAGGCCGCCGTCCTCACCGGCGGCACCCTCTGGATCGGCTACGTCAACGCCGAGGGCGCCGCCAGCCAGCGCGTCATCGCCCCCATCCGCGTGGAGGGCGGCTTCGTCACGGCGTACGACCACACGGCGGACGAGGTACGGACGTATCCGCTGCACCGGGTGACGGGGGTCGCGGAGCTGGCGGAGGACTGAGGTCCCGGGTCAGACAGCGGGTCGGGCGTCCCGGTTCAGGTAGCGGTCCAGCGCCTCGACGGCGTCCGCCACGAACGTCGGGCGCCGGGCCATCTCCCGCAGCTCGGCCTCCGTGACCCACGCGTGCCAGGAGATCTCGTCCGGGTCGGGGGTGATGTCCGTGCCGATGACCGCGTCGTGGACGCCGAGCCAGTACGGGCTGATCTCGCCCCGGCACAGGTACTTGAAGGCGAATTGGACCGGTGCCCGCACGCCGAGTTCCTCGGTGAGTTCGCGGGCCGCCGCCTCCTCGTAGGACTCCCCGGCCTCGGCGCCGCCGCCGATCATGAAGTTGTACTGCCCCGGGAACCGGGACATGTCCGCCGCCCGCCGGTGCACCAGGACGCGGCCCTCCTCGTCCCGGCACACGATCGTCGCGACGCGGTGCAGCCAGTGGTGCGTGATGGCCTCTCCCCGGTCCACGACCCCGAGCACCCGGTCCTGCTCGTCGACCCGGTCCACCAGTTCTCCCATGGCCTCCACCCTCAGTTCTCCCATGGCCTCCACCCCCAGCTCTCCCATCGCCTCACCCTCTCAGAGCGCCGCCGTGATCATCGGCCGATAGTGCACACTGGACGTTTGGCCGCCCCGAGTCCTCCAGGCCCGGCGAGCCCCGCAGAAAGGCAGTCGCGCGTGAATGGCCCCCTCATCGTCCAGTCCGACAAGACCCTTCTCCTTGAGGTCGATCACGAGCGCGCAGACGAGTGCAGGCGCGCCATCGCGCCGTTCGCCGAGTTGGAGCGGGCGCCCGAGCACATCCACACGTACCGGGTGACGCCGCTGGGGCTGTGGAACGCGCGGGCCGCCGGGCACGACGCCGAGCAGGTCGTGGACGCGCTGGTGGAGTACAGCCGGTATCCGGTGCCGCACGCGCTGCTCGTGGACATCGCCGAGACCATGGACCGCTACGGCCGCCTGACCCTGAGCAAGCACCCCGCTCACGGGCTCGTGCTCACGACCACCGACCGGCCCGTGCTGGAGGAGATCCTGCGCTCGAAGCGGGTCGCCCCGCTCGTCGGCAACCGGCTCGACCCCGACACGGTCGCCGTGCACCCCTCCGAGCGCGGACAGATCAAGCAGGTGCTGCTGAAGCTGGGCTGGCCGGCCGAGGACCTCGCCGGGTACGTGGACGGCGAGGCGCACGCGATCGAACTGGACGAGGACGGGTGGGCGCTGCGGCCCTACCAGAAGCAGGCCGTGGAGAACTTCTGGCACGGTGGCAGCGGTGTCGTCGTGCTGCCTTGTGGGGCGGGGAAGACCCTCGTCGGCGCGGGGGCCATGGCGCAGGCCAAGTCGACCACGCTGATCCTCGTCACCAACACCGTCTCCGCCCGGCAGTGGAAGCACGAGCTGATCAAGCGGACCTCGCTGACCGAGGAGGAGATCGGCGAGTACAGCGGGACGCGCAAGGAGATCCGGCCCGTCACCATCGCCACCTACCAGGTGCTGACGACGCGGCGGAAGGGTGTCTACCCGCACCTGGAGCTCTTCGACTCCCGCGACTGGGGGCTCATCCTCTACGACGAGGTGCATCTGCTGCCCGCTCCCGTCTTCAAGTTCACCGCCGACCTCCAGGCGCGCCGGCGGCTCGGGCTGACCGCGACCCTCGTGCGCGAGGACGGCCGGGAGTCGGACGTGTTCTCCCTCATCGGGCCGAAGCGGTTCGACGCGCCCTGGAAGGAGATCGAGGCGCAGGGGTACATCGCGCCCGCCGACTGTGTCGAGGTGCGGGTCAATCTCACGGAGTCCGAGCGGCTCGCGTACGCCACCGCCGAGGCCGAGGAGAAGTACCGCTTCTGTGCGACCACCGCGACGAAGCGGAAGGTCACGGAGGCGATCGTGCGCCGGTTCGCCGGTCAGCAGATCCTTGTCATCGGGCAGTACATCGACCAACTCGACGAGCTGGGCGAGCACTTGAACGCGCCCGTGATCAAGGGTGAGACCTCCAACGCGCAGCGCGAGAAGCTCTTCGGGGCCTTCCGCGAGGGGGAGATCAGCGTGCTCGTGGTCTCCAAGGTCGCGAACTTCTCCATCGACCTGCCGGAGGCCACCGTCGCCATCCAGGTGTCCGGGACGTTCGGCTCGCGTCAGGAGGAGGCACAGCGCCTCGGGCGCGTGCTGCGGCCGAAGGCCGACGGGCACCAGGCCCACTTCTACTCGGTCGTCGCGCGCGACACGATCGACCAGGACTTCGCCGCCCACCGCCAGCGCTTCCTCGCGGAACAGGGGTACGCCTACCGGATCATGGACGCGGACGAGATCCTCGCGGAGAACTGAGCGTCACGGTGCGGCGCGGGTGAAGCGGACGAGCGGGTGAAGCGGGCGGAGCCGGTGGTCACTTACGGCGAACGCCCGCTTCCTCGCCGTACTCGCCGAGGACGACCACGCTGAACGCGGCGCCCACGAACACTTTTATCGCGCGGAGGGCATTGCCGAGGCGATGGGGGTGGCTGCCGCCGGTGGCCGGTGTGGCGCCGGTCGGGCGGACGGGGACCGGGGTGATGGTTGCTGCGCTCATGTCTCCATGGTGCGTCTTGGGACATAAGGTCGGCATCGGTCCAGAGAGCCAACCTCCGGGCCGCCCGTGTACACCTCCGGGCTGACCCGTTCCCCTCCTGGGTGGAGGGGTCGTCCCCTAGGGGACACGCACGCGGGCGTCAACGCGGCCGTAAAATCGTTCGCCTCCGCCAGTTGCCCTGCTCTAGAATCTCCGCTCTTGCCCGCCTCCCCGCAGGGAGTGCCACCGCCCGGACGGAAACCGGTCGGTACCCACCGAGCACACACCCAGCAGCCGCATCAGCAGGCCCTCCGGAGGCACCCCCTTGTCCACGCCCACCGACGATCCGCTCTTCCGCGAACGCTCCCACCTGGCCTCCTCCCGTTCCGCGCTGCGTGCCATGCGCGAGGACGTCGAGTCGCTCGACATCAAGGACGTCACGGCGAACTGGGTCAACGCCGCGGTCCTCTCCCGCCAGATCGACGACCGCATCAAGGCGCTGGCCGACCTGAGCGACACCCCGCTGTTCTTCGGGCGGCTGAACTACCTGCACTCACCCGGCGCCGACCAGGCCGAGGGCGCGGAAGGCGAGCAGTTCTACATCGGGCGCCGGCATGTGCACGACGCCGACGGCGACCCGATGGTCATCGACTGGCGTGCGCCGGTCTCGCAGCCGTTCTACCGGGCGTCCAAGAAGGACCCGTTGGACATCTCGCTGCGCCGCCGCTTCGGTTACACGGGCGGCGACCTCACGGCGTACGAGGACGAGCACCTCATGGACCCGGCCGAGGCGGCCGCCACCAGCAAGCTGCTCCAGCAGGAGATCGAGCGCCCGCGCGTGGGCCCGATGCGCGACATCGTCGCGACCATCCAGCCCGAGCAGGACGAGATCGTACGGTCCGGACTCGGCGGCACGGTCTGTGTGCAGGGCGGGCCGGGGACCGGAAAGACGGCCGTCGGTCTGCACCGGGTCGCGTACCTCCTCTACGCCCACCGCGAGCGGCTCGCCCGGACCGGCACCCTCGTCATCGGGCCGAACAAGTCCTTCCTGCACTACATCGAGCAAGTCCTGCCCGCGCTGGGCGAGTTGACGGTCCGCCAGGGCACGGTCGACGACCTGGTCGCGCACGTCGAGGTGAGCGGCACGGACGAGGCACCGGCCGCCGTCATCAAGGGCGACGCCCGCATGGCCGAGGTTCTCCGCCGGGCCATCTACTCGCACGTCACCATCCCCACCGAGCCGGTGATGGTCGTGCGCGGCTCGCGCCGCTGGCGGGTCCCGGCGTACGAACTCGAAGCGATCGTGCGGGAGTTGCTCGACCGCGACATCCGCTACGGCGCCGCCCGCGAGGCGCTTCCGCAGCGCATCGCGCATGTCGTGCTGGTGCAGATGGAGCGGTCCGGGGAGGCGCCGGACGACCGGGTTCAGGACGCGGTGGCCCGCAACACCGCGGTGAAGGCGGCCGTCAAGGCGGTGTGGCCGCCGGTCGAGCCCGCGAAGCTCGTGCTGCGGCTGCTCACCGACGCGGACTTCCTCGCCGCGCACGCGGACGGGATCCTCGACGAGGACGAGCAGAAGACGATCCTCTGGGCGAAGGCCGTGCGGAGCGTGAAAGCCGCCAAGTGGTCTTCCCCGGATGCCGTGTTGATCGACGAGGCGACCGACCTGGTCCAGCGGACGCACTCGCTCGGGCATGTGGTGATCGACGAGGCGCAGGACCTCTCCCCGATGCAGTACCGGGCGGTCGGCCGCCGCTGCACCACCGGTTCCGCGACCGTCCTCGGCGATCTGGCGCAGGGCACCACGCCCTGGGCGACCCGGAGTTGGGACGAGGCGCTGGCCCACCTCGGCAAATCCGACGGCGTGATCGAGGAGTTGACGGCCGGTTTCCGCGTGCCGACGGACGTCATCACGTACGCCTCCCGACTCCTCCCCCACATCGCCCCCGGGCTCACGCCTGTCGCCTCCGTCCGTGAGAACCCGGGCTTCTTCGACCTCCGGGAAACGGTCGACACCGGCGAAGTGGTCGCGGCCTGCGAGGAGTTGCTGCGCAACGAGGGTTCGACGGGCCTGATCGCGGCCGACGCCAGGATCCCGGTGCTGGCGGAAGCCCTGACCGCGGCGGGCATCGGCTACATCGACCCGGGTGAGGAGACGACCGTGGAGACCCGTCTGACCCTGGTCCCGGCGTCGCTCGCGAAGGGCCTGGAGTACGACTACGTGGTCCTCGACGAACCGCAGGCCGTGGTCGACGGCGAACCGGACGAACGTACCGGCCTGCGGCGCCTGTACGTGTCCCTGACCCGAGCGGTGTCGGGCCTGATCGTCACGCACACGGCTCCGCTGCCGCCCCAACTCGCCTGAGGGGAAGGGGAGGTCGGCGACAGGAGCGGTCAGCGAGACGGACACGTCAGGCTCTGTCGAGCACGACCCGCCACTCGCCCACCGCCGTCACTGACACCGGCCGCTCCGAGCCCTCCGGCCGAGCGGCCGAACCGATGGCGCCGGTGCCGCCCCAACCCACCCGAGCGAAAAGGGCGGTCGGCGACAAGGGCAGTCGGCTAAACGGGCGATTCACGCTCCGTCGAGCACCGCCCGCCACTCGCCCACCGCTGCCGTCGACACCGGCCGGTCCCAGCCCTCGGGGCGGGCGGCTCCGCCGATGTGGAAGGCGTCGACCCCGGCGGCGAGGAGGGTCGGTACGTGGTCGAGGCGGAGGCCGCCGCCGACCAGGATGCGCTGCTCGTAGCCGGGTTCGCCGCGCAGGGCCGCCTCGCGGAGCAGGGTGGGGAGGCCGTCGTCGACGCCGTCCGCGGAACCGGCGGTGAGGTAGGCGTCCAGGCCCGGGAGGTCGGCGAGTTGTTTGCGCAGGGCGTCGCGGTCGGCGGCGCGGTCGATCGCGCGGTGGAACGTCCAGGCGCAGCCGTCCAGTTCGGCGACGACCCGTTCCACCGCGTCCAGGTCGACGCACCCGTCCGGGTCGAGGAACCCGAGCACGAACTGGTCGGCGCCGGCGGTCCGCAGCTCCCCGGCGACCCGGACGAGCCGGTCCACGTCACCCGCGGCGAACCCGTCCGCGAGGCGCAGCATCACGCGCAGGTCGATGTCGACGGCGGCGCGGATCGCGGCGAAGGTCTCCACCGGCGGGGTGAGTCCGTCGGCCGCCATGTCGGTGACCAGTTCGAGACGGTCCGCGCCTCCGGCCTGGGCGGCGACCGCGTCCTCGGCGCCGAGGGCGATCACCTCCAGGACTGCACGCGTGCTCATAGGACCCCTTCCGTCGTGTTCCCTGGAGCGGCTACAGGTCTAGTCCAATCTCAGGGTACGCGGGAGGGCCGGGGGCCGCGAGATCACCCCCGTCACCGCGCGCCGCCGACCAGGCGCCGGCTGCCGCACAGGTACCGACAACCGGCCGGGTGCCAGCCACCGCACGGGCGTGGGCTGGCGGCCGCACGGGCGTCGACTGCCGACCAGACATCACCCACCGCACAGGGGTCGGCCGGCGGCCGGATGCCAGCCACCCCACGAGCGTCGCCACCGACGGACGTCACCCACCCCACAGGCGGCGGCCACGGGCCAGACGTCAGCCGCCGAAGATGTTCAGCTCCGCCGGTTCCGCGCCGGCCAACTCGTATCCCGCCCCGGCCGGGACCGGCCGTCCCGAGTACAGGCGTACGAGCGTGGGCGCGTCGCCGATGTAGCGGGCCGGGGTCAGCTCGCCCGAGAGGTCGCCCAGGCGCAGGGGGTCGTCCAGGTCGTCGAGGTCCGCGTGCAGAGGCCGGTGGTTCTTCTGACGGGTCACGAAGGCGAGAAGGGTCAGAGCGGAGGACAGCCCCTCGCCACCATAGGCGCCGGGCACGCCGAGGACGTCCCGTACGTCACCCGCGTGCACCCACTCGCCGAGCGCGACCATGTCCAGCACACCGCGCGTGCGGGCGATGGCCGCGCCCGCCTCGGTCATGCCCCGCTCCAGTTCGTCGACGACCTGCGCGTTCGTCCAGTCGGCCCGCTCGGCGATGTCCCGGTCGTTGGCCGCCGGCGAGAACACGCCCTCCTCGAACCGGCGCTCCACCACCCGCGTCAGCGCGGCCGAGCAGTGCGCGAGAACGTCCCGTACGGTCCAGCCCGGACACGCGAGGGTCGCCAGCGCGAAGTCCTCGTCGGGGCGGGAGCGGAGGAGCGGGATCAGGGCGTCGCGCTCGGTGGTGAGGAGGCGGCCGGGCAGTTCGGGGTCACGTACCTCGTGTGCTGTGTCGGCGTAAGTCATGGGTTCCACGCTAGGGGCGCGGCCGCGGGAGGAAAATAAGGGGCATGGCCGATCTCGACGCCCTCCGCGCCCGCTGGACCCGCGCCCTCGAAGGCGCCCGCACGCCCGCCACCGCACCCGCACGCACACCCGACGGCGGTCCCGACGCCTGTCCCGACGCCTGTCCGGACCCCTCGCCGTACGCCGAGAACCTCCTCGCCCGCTGGCAGGAGCCGCAGCGGCACTACCACACGCTCACCCACCTCACCTCGGTCCTCGACCACGTCGACGTGCTGGAGAAGCACGCCGACGACCCGGACGTCGTACGGCTCGCGGCCTGGTTCCACGACGCGGTGTATCTCCCGGACCGTTCCGAGAACGAGGAGCGGTCCGCGCGGCTCGCCGAGCGGGCGCTGGCCGAGGCGGGCGTGCCGGAGGCGAGGACCGCCGAGGTCGCCCGCCTGGTCCGGCTCACCGTCACGCACGACCCCGCCGACGACGACCGCGACGGCCAGGTCCTGTGCGACGCGGACCTCGCGATCCTGGCCGCGCCGCCGTCGGCGTACGCCGCCTACACGGCCGCCGTCCGCGAGGAGTACCACTTCGTCCCCAACGACGCCTTCCGGGACGGCCGTTCGGCGATCCTGCGGCAACTCCTCGACCTGCCACGGCTGTTCAGGACGCCGTACGGGGCCGCGCGGTGGGAGGCCACGGCACGCTACAACCTGGCGGCGGAACTGGAGCTGCTGGCCCCTTAATCACGGCGGGCGCCGGTCGCCGCCCGTATGCTCCCCCGCATGGGGAACACGGGCGGAGACATGGCCGGGCATTCAGCCGCACACCAGGTGGAAGAGGCCGTCGCGAGCTGCCTCGCACTGCTGGGGACGGCGACGGACCGGGACTGGGACGGGGCGAAGGCGGGCCGGCTGGAGTGGAGTTGCCGGGACACCGCCGAGCACATCGCCGGTGATCTCATCTCGTACGCGGGGCAGTTGGCCGGTCGCGCGCAGCACGCGTACGTCCCCTTCGACATCACCTTCGACGACGGCACCGACAACTCCGGTGTCCTGGACGTGATCCGGACGACCGGCGTCCTGCTCGCCGCCGCGATCCGCACCACACCCCGTGAGGTGCGCGCCTTCCACCCGTACCCGTTCCGCAGCGCGAACCGCGAGGGCTTCGCCGCGATGGGCATCGCCGAGGTGCTGCTGCACACGCACGACATCGCCGAGGGCCTGGGCCTGACCTACCAACCCGCCCCGGAACTCAGCGAGTTCGTCCTCGGCCGGATCTTCCCGCACATCCGCCCCGGCGCCGACCACTGGCGCACCCTGCTGTGGGCGACCGGCCGCGGCGAACTCCCCGGCCGCGCCCCCGTCACCGGCTGGAAGTGGAACAACAACCTCGTCCACACCACCGACCGCCTCACCCTCCAGGGCATCACCCCCGCGGCCGCCGGTGACCTGGTCGCGGGCGGCGACGGCGGTTTCGAGTGGATCGAGGGCGGCCCCTACGAGGGCACCCGCGAGGCCGCGACCTTCCTGCTGAAGGCCTACGCATCGGGCGTCCACCGCCCGGAGTTCGGCGTGTTCGCCCTCGTCCGCCACGAGGACGGCCGCGCGGTCGGCGGCCTGGGCTTCCACGGCGCCCCCGACGAGGAGGGCCGCACGGAGATCGGCTACGACCTCGCGGAGGGCGCCCGCGGCCAGGGCTACGCGACGGAGGCACTCCGCGCGCTCTCGGAGTGGGCACTGGCCCGAGACGACGTACGCACCGTCTTCGCGACCATCGAACGCGACAACCTCGCGTCACAGGCCGTCGTCACCCGGGCGGGGTTCAAGAAGGTCAGCGAGGACGAGGTGGAGGGCGAGTTCGCCTACGAACTCGGGCGCTGAGCAGGCCCGTTCGGCCGACGGCCGGTGCCCTGCGAACTCCGGCGCCGAGCAACTCGCCTACTGCGCCCGCCCCTTGGGCCTCCGCAGCCCGGCCGCCGTCAGCAGCCGCACCACCTCCCGGCTCCGGACCTCCACCGCCCCGGCGGCCACCGCGTCCGCGTAACGATGCGAGGGAAGGTCGTAGTGATCGCGCTCGAAGGCCCGGCGCGGGACGCCCAACTCCTCGGCGAACAGGTGGAGTTCGTCGTACGAGACGTCACTGACGAGGTGGGACCAGAGGCGTCCGTGCCCCGGCCAGGTCGGTGGGTCGATGTACACGGTCACAGGGAGCCCAGGGTTCCCACGGCGGCGACCTTCACGCCCGCCTGGTGGCAGACCCAGTGCGGGTCGGGTCCCAGTTCCGGCTCGACCTCCAGGGCGTGCGGGTCGCCGGCCGCGCAGACCGGGCAGAGCGGCCAGCGTCCGTACGCCTCCAGCAGCGCGTCCTGCACGTCCTGAGCGACAAGGCCGGCGACGTACTCGACACCCTCCGGCCACTGCTCCACCCACCATCGCCGCTCCACGATGGACTCCTCCACCATGGACACCACGTCCGCCGCGACCACCTCGCGCGCGGCCAGATCGGCGAGCACGAGGGCACGGGCGGCGTGCAGCGCCTGCTCCAGGGGGCTTATGGGATCGCTGCTGGGGTCACTACTGGGGTCCATGCACCCATTGTGCGCACTCTTGACCGGACCACCGTCGCGAAAATATCTTTCAGAGGTGACTCAGGAAGTGAAGGAAATTTTCGGAAGCGCCTCCGGGAGTACGCCACCCGCCGCACTGGCCGCCAAGGTGCGCACCCTCGCCCCCTCCATGACCCGCTCCATGCAGCGCGTCGCCGAGACCGTCGCCGCCGACCCGGCCGGCTGCGCGGCCCTCACGGTCACCGGCCTCGCCGAACGCACCGGCACCAGCGAGGCCACGGTCGTCCGCACCGCCCGCGTCCTCGGCTACCCCGGCTACCGCGACCTGCGCCTCGCCCTCGCCGGGCTCGCCGCGCAGCAGCAGTCCGGGCGGGCGCCCGCCCTCACCACCGACATAGCCGTCGACGACCCGATCGCCGACGTCGTCGCGAAACTCGCCTACGACGAGCAGCAGACCCTCGCCGACACGGCCGCCGCACTCGACACCGTCCAGCTCGGCGCGGCCGTCACCGCGCTCGCCGCGGCCCGCCGTACCGACATCTACGGCGTCGGGGCGTCCGGGCTCGTAGCGCAGGACCTCACCCAGAAGCTCCTGCGCATAGGCCTCATAGCCCACGCCCACAGCGATCCGCACCTCGCCGTGACCAACGCGGTGCAGCTGAAGGCGGGCGATGTGGCCATCGCGATCACCCACTCCGGGTCCACCGGTGACGTCATCGAACCGTTGCGCGTCGCCTTCGAGCACGGGGCTACGACCGTTGCGATCACCGGGCGGCCGGACGGGCCGGTGACGCAGTACGCCGATCACATACTCACGACGTCCACAGCTCGGGAGAGCGAGCTGCGACCGGCCGCTATGTCCTCCCGGACGAGTCAGTTGCTGGTGGTGGACTGTTTGTTCATCGGGGTGGCGCAACGGACGTATGAACAGGCTGCGCCCGCGTTGTCGGCGTCTTATGAGGCACTGGCGCATCGGCATAGGCGATAGAGGTGCATTGTTCGCTGCGGGTGCGTTGTGGCTGGTCGCGCAGTTCCCCGCGCCCCTAGGGGGTTGACACCAGCGGCACTTTCAAGTGCGCGACGAGAACACCGACCGTTTTTAGGGGCGCGGGGAACTGCGCGACCAGCCCCCACCGGCCGGCAGACAAGAACGAACGGAAAGAGCCGCTTCTCAATGACCTCAACGTCCAACCCCCGTGACCTCCGCGCCGAGTTGGAGTCACTCACCACCGAAGCCTTCCGCCCGGAACTCGCCGGGATCGACCAACTCCCCACCCCCGAGATCGCCCGCCTCATGAACACCGAGGACGCCACGGTCGCCGCCGCGGTCGCGCAACGCCTCCCTGAGATCTCCGCCGCGATCGACGCCGTGGCCGACCGGATGGGACGAGGCGGCCGGCTGATCTACATGGGCGCAGGTACCGCAGGACGGCTGGGCGTACTCGACGCGTCCGAGTGTCCGCCGACCTTCAACACCGACCCCTCCCAGGTCGTCGGACTGATCGCCGGTGGCCCGGACGCCCTGGTCACGTCGATCGAAGGCGCCGAGGATTCACGGGAGTTGGCCGAGGCCGACCTCGACGCACTCACGCTCACCCCCGACGACACGGTGGTCGGCATCTCCGCCTCGGGACGCACCCCGTACGCGATCGCAGCCGTAGCGCACGCGCGCAAACTCGGGGCGTTGACCATCGGCCTGTCCTGCAACGCGCACAGCGCCCTCGCCGCAGCCGCCGAACACGGCATCGAGGTCGTCGTGGGCCCCGAACTCCTCACCGGATCAACGAGGTTGAAGGCGGGCACGGCCCAGAAGCTCGTGCTCAACATGCTGTCGACGATCACGATGATCCGGCTGGGCAAGACCTACGGGAACCTCATGGTCGACGTACGCGCGTCGAACGAGAAGCTGCGCGCCCGCTCCCGCCGTATCGTCGCGCTCGCGACCGGCGCGGACGACGCGGAGATCGAGCGCGCCCTCGCGGCCACCGACGGCGAGGTGAAGAACGCGATCCTGGTCGTTCTCGCGGGGGTCGACGGCCCGACGGCCGCCCGCCTTCTGGAGGAGTCCGGCGGCCGACTGCGCGCGGCGCTGACCGCGGCGGCCGACTGACCGGCACGCTCAGGGGGTGGACACTCCGTACGACACCGCCGCCGCCCTCCTCCCCCTCGTCGGCGGCCCCGCGAACGTCACCTCCGTCGCCCACTGCATGACCCGCCTCCGACTCGGCCTCGTCGACCGGTCGCTGGTGGACGAGGAGGCCCTGCGGGCGCTGCCCGGCGTGCTCGGGGTCGTGGACGACGACACATACCAGATCGTGCTGGGGCCGGGGGTGGTGGCACGGGTGACCCCGGAGTTCGAGAAGCTGGTGAGTGGCGCCGCCGGTGAACTGGCCGCGCGCGGCGCCGAGTTGAAGGAAGCACAACGGGCGCGCAACGCCACCCCCGGCAAACTCCTCCTCCGCCGGATCGCCAACATCTTCGTCCCGCTCATCCCCGCCCTCATCGGCTGCGGAGTCCTCGCCGGCCTCAACGGCCTGCTGATCAACATGGGTTGGCTCCCGGGAGTGACGGGCGCCCTCGCCGTCATCCCCTCCGCGTTCCTCACCCTCATCGCCGTCTTCGTCGGTTACAACACGGCGAAGGAGTTCGGTGGGACACCGGTGCTGGGCGGGGCGGTGGCCGCGGTCGTGGTGTACCCCGGGGTCGCGAAGGTCACAGCCTTCGGGGTCGCCCTCTCCCCCGGCCAGGGCGGGGTGCTCGGCGCACTCGCCGCCGCACTCCTCGGCACCTACGTCGAGAAGTGGTGCCGCACCTGGGTCCCCGCGACCCTCGACGTCCTCGTCACCCCCACCCTGACGGTCCTGGCCGCGGGCCTCGCGACGCTCTACGGCCTCATGTACGCGGCCGGCGAGATCTCCACCGCGATCGGCACGGCCGCGAACTGGCTCCTGTCCACCACCGGCCCCTTCGCCGGCCTGATCCTCGGCGGCCTCTTCCTCCCCCTGGTGATGCTGGGCCTCCACCAGGCCCTCATCCCCATCCACACCACCCTCATCGAACAGCAGGGCTACACCGTCCTGTTGCCCATCCTGGCCATGGCGGGCGCGGGCCAGGTCGGTGCGGCGGTGGCGGTCTACTTCCGTATGCGCCACGACACTTCACTCCGTACGACCATCAAGTCGGCGCTCCCCGCAGGGCTGTTGGGCGTCGGCGAACCGCTCATCTACGGCGTCTCGCTCCCCCTCGGCCGACCGTTCCTGACGGCCTGCGCGGGCGGGGCGGCGGGCGGGGCGTTCGTCGGGTTCTTCGCGATGCTGGGCGACAGGGTGGGGGCGACGGCGATCGGACCGTCGGGGTGGGCGCTGTTCCCGTTGCTGGCGGGGAACAAGGGGCTCGGGATGACGGTGGCGATCTATGGGGGCGGGCTGCTGACGGGGTACGGAATCGGCTTCCTCGCCACGTACGCCTTCGGCTTCGCCCAACGGGACCAAGTCGCCCGGAACGGAGGGGGGTTGGTCAGAGATCCATCGCGCGGCTGATGATCTCCTTCATGATCTCGGACGTCCCGCCGTAGATCCGCTGGACGCGCGCGTCGGCGTACCGGCGGCAGATCGGGGACTCCCACAGATAGCCGGAGCCGCCGAACATCTGCAGGCAGTCGTCGACGACCTGGCCCTGCAGCTCGGTGGTGACGAGTTTCGCCTCGGCGGCCTGGTCGGCGGTGAGGGTGCCCTGGTTGTGGGCAAGGACGCAGGTGTCGACGAAGGCCTGGGCGGAGCTGATCCGCGCCCGCATCGCGGCCAGCCGGAAGCGGGTGTCCTGGAATCGCGCCAACGGCCTCCCGAATGCGGTGCGTTGCTTGGTGTGGGCGATGGTCTCGCGCAGCGCGGCGCCCGCGTCGGCCACCGCACCCATCGCGACGACGAGTCGTTCCAGGGCGAACTGCCGCATCAGCAGAGCGAATCCCTGATCCGGCCCGCCGAGCACATCGGCGTCCGGGACGTACACGTCGTCGAAGAACAGTTCGGCGGTGTCCCAGGTCCGCAGCCCGAGCTTGTCGAGCTTGCGGCCCCGGGTGAAGCCGGGGGTCCCGTCGGCCACCAGGAACAGGCCGATCGCATGCCCCTCGCCGGTGCGGGCGGCGACGATGACGAGGTCGGCGTTGACGCCGCTGGAGATGAACGTCTTGGCCCCGTTGAGCAGCCAGCCGTCCCCGCCCGGGGCCCGCACGGCGTGCGTACGGAGGGCGGCCACATCGGAGCCGGTACCGGGTTCGGTGATCGCGATGGCGACCAGCGCCTCGCCCGAGACCGCGCGGGTGAGATGCCGGCTCTTCTGGTCCTCGGTGCCGAACTCGGCCAGATACGGGGCGACGACGCACGAGTGCAGCGGGGCCGCGAAGCCGGACTCGCCGGCGTCCGCCAGCTGCTCGATCATGATCTGCTCGTACCGCAGATCGGCCAGGCCCAGACCGCCGTAGGCGGGATCGGCCCACGGGCAGAGCAGGTTCTGTGCCCCCGCGAGCCGCCAGACGTCCTTGCCCACGATCCCCTCGCGCGCCCAGCCGTCCTGCCTCGGCACGACCTCGTGCTCGACGAAGCCGCGCCAGGCCGTCCGGTACGCCTCGTGAGCCTCGTCGAAATATCCGTTTCTGATCACGCCCCGACGGTAGGCGGGCGGCACGGCGGGCCGTCATGACCGCAGCGCTCACGGTCGTTGACCTGCGTGTCCCGTACGATCGGCGCTCATGGCCACGCCTCCCGCGTACAGCGCTCCGACCCGCTCGGTCGCCATCCACCACGTACGGGCCGCGCTGCGCGGAGCCCGGCGGCACGGCGTGGACATCGCCCCGCTCCTCGAACAGGCCACCCTACCACCGGAGTTGCTGGAGGTACCGCTCGCCCGGGTGTCGCCGCAGCAGTTCGCCCGGCTCACGAAGGCGGTGTGGCAGGCCCTCGACGACGAGTTTCAGGGCCTCGGCCCACACCCCCTCAGGGTGGGCACCTTCGCGATGATGTGCCACGCGGTGGTGCACTGCAGCCCCGACCTACGGACCGCGATCAACCGCAGCAGCACCTTCTACGGCCTCTTCCCCGGCGGCCCTCGCTTCCAACTGGAGGAGGGGGCAAGCGAGTTGGGACAGCAGGTGGCGCTCGTCTTCGACCTCACCGCCTTCGACGACCCCGACCACTACCTCGCCGAGTCCGCCACCGTCGTGGCCCACCGCTTCGCCGGCTGGCTGATCCGCCGCCGGATCAACCTCACCCGGGTCGAGTTCAGCCACCCGGCACCACCCCACGCGCTCGAATACGACCTCCTCTACGGCGCCCCGTGCACCTTCCGGGCCCCGCGCACCGCCCTCGTCTTCGACCGCGCCCTGCTCGAACTCCCCGTACTCCAGGATGAGTTGGGGCTACGCACCTTCCTGCGCCGCGCCCCGGGCGACGTACTCGCCCGCCTGGACTACGGCAGCACCGCCGCCGCGCAGGTCCGCCGACTGCTCGGGCAGTCGCTGCCGGACCGGATGCCGGACCCCGAGGACATCGCGGCCCGGCTCACGGTGAGCGCGCAGACCCTGCGGCGGCGGCTGGCGGCGGAGGGCACCTCGTTCCAGCGGATCCGCGATCAGCTGCGGCGCGATGTGGCCATCGCTGCGCTGGCCACGGGCACGGTCTCCATCGAGGACATCTCGCGGCGGCTGGGCTTCTCGGAGCCGAGCGCCTTCCACCGCGCGTTCAAACGCTGGACGGGTTCCGCGCCCCGCTCCTACCAGCCCGGCGACTGAGCCACCTCCCCTGCTGCGAACGCCCGGGTCAAGGACCTTGAGCGGCACGGTCACGGCAACCGCCCCACCCCACCCCCTACCGTCCCGGTATGACAGTGGTGGAAGAAGCGGGACTCGGCCGCGTAGGGATCTGGACCGCGAGCCTGGATGCCGTCGCCCCGGCGGTGGGCGCGGAGATCGCGGCCGAGCTGGAGGAGCAGGGCTGGGGAACCCTGTGGTTCGGCGAGGCGTACGGCCGGGAGGCGTTCAGCCAGGCGGGGGTGCTGCTCGCGGCCACCTCACGCATGCGCGTGGCGACCGGCATCGCGAACATCTGGGCGCGTGACGCGGTCGCGGCGAACGCGGCGTCCCGCACGCTGTCGGCATCGTACGGCGGCCGCTTCGTGCTCGGACTCGGGGTCAGCCACCGGCCGTTGGTCGAGCGGGTGCGCGGCGGCAGTTACGGCAAACCGGTCGCCGCGATGCGCGAGTACCTGACGGCGATGGCGGGCGCGACCTTCTACGCCGCCGAGGCCGACGCGCCCCGGCCGCCCGTCCTGATCGCCGCGCTCGGCCCCCGGATGCTGGAGACGGCCCGCGAACTCGCAGACGGCAGCCACCCGTACCTGGTGACACCGGCCCAGACCGCCGAGGTACGGGCGGCTCTCGGCCCGGACAAGATCGTGGCCGTCGAGATGGGCGCCGTACTCACCAAGGACCGCGAGACCGCACTGCGCCGGGCCCATACCCACCTGGACATCTACACCGGCCTGCCGAACTACCGCAACAACTGGCTGCGCGCCGGCTTCGACGAGACGGACCTCGTACGCGGCGGCTCCGACCGGCTGGCCGAGGCGCTCGTGGCGTGGGGTGACGAGACGGCGATCCTCGACCGGGTGCGCGAGCATCTCGCCGCGGGCGCCGACCATGTCTGCGTACAGGCCCTGATGGAGTCGCCGTTCGAGGTACCGACGGAGCCGTGGCGGGAGCTGGCACCCGCGCTCGTGGGCGGATAGCGATGGCGCGCCACCGGGCCCACCAGTGCTTGGAGCGGTTGCCGTCGCCCCTCTCGACGAGGTGATGCATCGGGTTGGCGGAAATCATGCCAGGGGTGCCCGCCACACCAGCGTGTACCGCCAGAACAGCCACCGCCGCGGCCGGACCCGTGGCAGGACGCGGATCGCCTCGCGGCGGACCTCGGCGAAGGTCATCTCCGGCGGCCGGGTGACGGCGGTCATGGCCACCGGGCGGGACGCGGCCCTACGACCCCGGTTCTTGACCCAGCCCACGACGAGGTTCAGGGCGACGGAGACGGCCCCGAGGAGAGTGTCGACGGCGTCCTCCTCGCGGGCACAGCCGACCACCACGAGGGTTCCACCCGGGGCGAGTTGGTCACGGAAGCGGGTGAGCGTCTCGGCGAACGGGAGGTGGTGGAGGGCGGCGACACAGGTGATGACGTCGTAGGGGCCGGCGGGGATCTCGGCCCGGGCATCGACGACGGTGAAGACCGCGGGAACACCTGAGACGCCGGAGACGCCGGACGAGGTCAACTCCCTTGCCCTGGCGATGATTTGGGGATCGGAGTCGATGCCCTCCACACCACCCGTACTCCTCGCGGCAAGCAGCCGCACGAGGTCGCCGCTCCCACAACCCACGTCCAGGGCGCGCCCGAACCTGCGGGGCAACTGCCGTAGCAGCCAAGGGTGGTAGTGGGCGTTGTGGCTCCAGGGGTGGGCGGAGTTGAAGGATTCGAGGGCGCGGAGGAGGCGGGGCGGAATCAGGGGCATGGGGGCAGTCGATCACGGCGGGTGGCTCACGGCGGGCGGCTCAGGGCAGGCGGCTCAGGGCAGGCGGCTCAGGGCAGGCGGGCTTCGCGGTTCCGCTCGCGGACCCTCGCCCGCAGTACCTCCTCCTGCCCGGCGGGTCCTGTCGACTCCGGTGGACAGTCCCACTCCCGGCCGCCGGCCACAGGCCGCAACTGCACGTTCCCGGCCACGTGCCCCATCACCTCGCCGACCCGCCCGTCCCGTACGTCCACGGCGTACGCCCCGACCGGGGGCCGTTCGCCGCGCAGCACGGACGCGAGCTTCTCGGCGGTACGGACGTTGCAACGCCCCAGCGTGACCAGCGCGAACTTCTCGTCGCTCGCACCTGTCACCGGGTCCACGCACAGGGACGGCAGGACGACACCGACGCCGGTGAGTGCCTCCCGGAGCGAAGCGACGATTTCTTCGGTCGATCGCAGCATTCCTTACGCCTCCACACAGAGTTTGCTGTTCGCAACACAGCGTGGCGGCAACGTGTCTAACCTGGCCATACGGGGAGTCCCAACAAACTCGGGTGTTAGGACAGGGAGTTGCTGTGGCAGGACAGAAAGACCTCGACCCGTCGTCGTCACCGCGAGCCTTGCTCGGCGCCGAACTCCGGCACGCCCGCGAGAAAGCGGGGCTCAGCCAGGACGAGTTGGGGCAGCGGCTGTTCGTGAGCGGTTCGTTCATCGGGCAGTTGGAGGCGGGGACGCGGCGGATGTTGCCGGAGTACGCGCGGATGCTGGACGTGGAGTTGGGGACGGGGGACTTCTTCGAGCGGAACTGTGGGGCGGCGGCGAAGTCCCAATATCCCGAGCACTTCGCGGAGGCAGCGGACGCGGAGGCCCGAGCCACGGCGATCCGGGAGTACTCGTCGATGCTGATCCCGGGGCTGCTCCAGACACCCGCGTACGCGAGGGCCGTCTGCCGGGCCTACCAGCCGACGGCAACCGACGAAGAGATCGACGCGGTGGTAGCACAGCGGATGGCGCGAGCCCACATTCTCGACGACCCAACGAAACCCTTGTTGTGGGCGGTGATCGACGAATCCGCGCTACGTCGGGCGACGGGTGGCCCCGGGGCCATGGCGGAGAACCTGCGCCACATCGCCGAACTGGGGCGCCGGAGCCGGGTCATCGTGCAAGTACTGCCGTTCGACGCGGGGGCGCACCCCGCGATGCAGGGCTGCATCAAGCTGATGGACTTCGCCGACGCCCCTCCACTGATCTACCTCGAAGGCGTAGGCACCGGCCAGTTGGACGACGACCCCACCCTCGTCGCCCAGTACAGGCTCTACTACGAGTTCCTCGCGGCCTACGCGCTCTCCCCCGAGAAGTCCCTGGTCTTGATCGAGGAGATGGCGCAGGATTACGCCCATGAGGAACAACCCTGATCACGACCTGAGCGCGGCCACCTGGCACAAGTCCAGCTACAGCGGGGGCAGCGGCGACAACTGCCTGGAAGTTGCCGACGGCCACCCCGCCCTCGTCCCCGTCCGGGACTCCAAGAACCCCCTCGGCCCGAAGCTCGTGTTCCGGGCCGCCGCATGGTCCACGTTCGTCGAAGACCTCAAGTAACCCCAACAACTCACCCGTTGGGATACGCCTCCGCGATCACCTTCGCGCGGAGGACCGTCCACTGGGCCAGCATGTCGTGGACCAGGTACAGGTCACGGCGCCGGGTCCAGGCCTGGCCGGACTCCAGGTCGTAGGTGCGCGGCATGGCGAACCCCGCGGGGGCGTACGCCGGCATCGCGCGGTCGCGGGTCGTCTGCACGCACCGCTTGTGGTGGTCGCGGAAACCGACGACACAGGCGGTGCCGACCCCGCCCGGGGCCTGCTTGCGGTGGTCGAAGACCTGGGCCGCGACCCCGTCCGTGCTGAGGTACGTGATCGTGCCGTCCGCCGCGATCTCGGGCTCGATCGACGTGACGTCGGTCATCCCGTACTTGGACTCCAACCAGCGCGCGATCTCCCACTGGGCGTAGACGGGCAGGTCGCGGCGGCCGGCGCGGATACGGGCCACCGTGTCGGCGAGTTCCTCGTTGACGGGGCCCGGCTCGGCGAGAACCTTCGTGGGGTCACCGCCGGCCGGGAGCCGGTTGCCGAAGGCGTAGGCCACGACGAAGTCGAACTTCTTCAGCGGCGCCGTCTCCGGGTACCAGTCGAAACCGACGTCCTCGATGAGGGGGACGAGGGTCTTGGCGGTCGCCTTGTCGTCGAGCTCCGCGGCGAGGGCCGCGACCATCTGGCGACTCAGGCCGCGCGGCCCGCCGTGCTGCGGGGATACCTGGGGTGACGCCTGCGCGGGCGTAGCACCGAGGACGGCGGGTGCGGCTACGGCGGCGGTGAGGGCGGCGGCGAATTCACGTCGTTGCATGGTGAGTTGACCTCTTTGTATAGGTTGCCGGAGTGGATCAGCCGACCAACAGATCCTTCTCGACGTCCCGGAACTCCTTCGCGTCGATGTCGGACCCCCGCTCGAATAGCAGTTGAACGAGCCGTACCGGCACACCAAGCGACATGGCGAGGTGAGCCAAGGCGCGGCGAGGTAAGCCCTTCCGCCCCTCCCGCTGAGTACCGGTACTCATGTCCAGGCGCGCCCCCCGGTCCACCGTTGTCCTCACCGCCCCGGACCGACCGACGCGAAGGACGACTCCTCGATGCCGCAGACCTCACGCCCGCGCCGTCTCCTCGCCCTCGCCACGGACAACTGGCCGGCGCGGACCTACCTGACCACCGTGGGTGTCTCCGTCGCCGCGATGTTCATCGCCCCGGAAAGCCCCGTAGCCGCAGGCCCGTTGATCCTCACGGCGCCGCTCTCCCTCCTGAGCGTGGTCCTGCCCTTCGGCCCCGGCACCGAGGGGCCGCTACAAGCGCTGGCGTTCGGCTCGTGGACGCTATGGCTACTGCTCTGCGCCCTCGTGAACGCCGCCGTACTCGGCGCCCTCGCGAAGAGATCCACGACGACGACAACGACGACGGCAACCACGGCACCTCGCACCCGCACCCGCACCCGCGCCTACGCTCGCCTACGCACCCTGCTCGCCCCCGCCGTCGACAACTGGCCCGCGCGGGCATACCTCGCCGTGGTCGCGACCTCGCTCGCGTTCTTCCTCTCCGCCGACTACATCCTGGCGGACCCGACATTCGCCGCACTCTGGCCGCTGATGGCCACGGCACCGGCCGGCTTCCTCGCCTTCCTCCTGCCGACATCGAGCTCGCCGGCCTTCGCCGCCGCTACGGCCCTGTGCGGCCTGGCCAACGCCGTACTGCTCGGCCACCTCGCCCACCGGCTCCGGGCACCGGAGGCACACCCGGCCACCTGAGCGGAGAACGAGCGCCGCCGCCCCACTCCCACCAAGGCAACCGGCCCGCGGCAAAGCCGACTATCGTCGACAGAACCATGAACCACGCCCAGCAGACCGCCCTAGGCCGCGCCCTCCGCCTCCTCGGCGAGCACGGCGAGGCCCTCACGTCCGACACCCCCGACGGCAAGCTCCACGAGGTCAAGGCGGACCTCAAGCGCGCCCTGGACCTGCTGGACGACAGCGTCAGCGGCGCCGCGCCCACCACCCGCTGCCCGGAGCATCCCAACGGCCCGGTCGACGCCGACGCCCCCGACCTCTGCCTGCTCTGCGAGACCCGCCGCCGCTCGGCCCGCCGCTCCGAGTTCAACGGCCCCGCCGCACCCCGGCCCACCGACACCACACCGTCCCGCTACGGCGTCCGCGAGGACCGCCCGCAGGCCCAGCAGCGCTGGCTCCCCGAACTGTGGAACGGCCAGGCCTGGCAGCTCTGCGGCACCCCGCGCCGCGACCGCCACGAGGCCGAGCTGTACATCAACGCCGCCCGCCGAGGCTCCCGCCCGGCGATGGCGTACCGCCTCGTGCACGAGTTCACGGACTACGAGGTACTCCGCGTCTGGGGCACACCGGTCCACGTGGACATCGAGCCGCTGGGAAACCTGTAGTACGCGGAGTACTCGGAATACGCGGAGTCCGCACAACGCGAAGTCCCCGCCCCGCGCGATGCGGGACGGGGACTTCGTTCGGAGCGCCGGGCAGGCCTTGCACCTGCATCTCCCCGCAGGAAGCGGGACATCTTTCCTTGGACCACCAACGCAGCACCAGCCAACCGGAGTTACGGCGACGGGCTCAAGATCCAGTATACCCGGCCCACAAGCCACTTAGGGCGCATGCCGCTCAACAACCGACCGAACCTGTTCGGCATCCAACTGGTACACCGTCTCGTGCGCCCGAGGATCCCGCGCATGGAAGGTATGGAACATCGGCCCGGTCTCCCCACCCAGCTCCACGAGCGAGGCCGAGGCGCCCCGCACGGCCCGCTCCGTGCCGTAGGCCGTCGTCAGATCCATCCGGTTGACGACACCGGGCGTGACCCACACCGGAGTCGCCTCCAGGAACCCGAAGAGCTGAAGGTGGAAGTGCCCGGTGAGCACGACCCGTACGTCACTCCCCCGGATCGCGTCCGCCAACTCCCCCGGATTCCGCAGCCCGAAGGCCCGCTGCATCGGCGTACCGAGGTTGATCGGCGGATGATGAAAGGCGAGAACGGTCCCGAACTCGGCCGGAGTCCCCAACTCCTCCCCCAACCAGTCCAGTTGAGCCCGGCTCAACGCCCCGTAAACCTCCCCCGGCACAAGCGAGTCGAGCGTGACGAACCGATACCCGCCGACCGTACTGACCGCAGCACACCCGAACTCCACCGGAAACACGGCGTCGGCAGCCACATGCCCACTCCCGAGCACCTTCCCGAACGCCTCCCGCTCGTCATGGTTCCCGGTCGTATAGAAGACGGGCACCCCACCCATCACCCGGGCGAACCCACCCACCAACTCCCGCACGGCCGCATACGCCTCCACCGCCCCGTCGTTGGCGAGGTCCCCGGTGACGACGACCGCGTCCACCCCCCGCTGATGCCGCAACTCGGCAAGCATCAGCCGCAGGGAGTCGGTCGGGTTGATGCCGTGGCGGTTGGGGGCGTCGGTACGTTCCAGGTGGGTGTCGGACAGGTGCAGGATCCTCATGTGCGCGAACGCTAGCCGGAGTTGGGGGCGGCGGACAGGGGACGGGGCCGGGCACCGGCGTCATCGGTGCCCGGCCCCGTCATCCACTCCGGCCGTCCTCATCCACTCCGGCCGCCCCCGCCCACTCCGGCCGTCCTCATCCACCCTCGCCGCCCCATCCACCCTGGCCGACTATCTCCAGCCCGTCCGGCGTTTGAGGACGAGGCCCTTCAGGGCCGATGGGGGTCTGGGGGCGCAGCCCCCAGGGACGCGCACCCCCACCACCCCGCACCCACAACTCAGCGCTCAGCTAAGCGACTTCAGCGCCGCCGCGTCATAAGGCGCCAGCTCCTCCACCCGCCCGGCGAGGACCTTGGCGGCCCACTCAGGGTCCTGAAGCAGCGCCCGTCCCACGGCCACCATGTCGAACTCGTCCCGCTCCAGGCTGTCGAGGAGGTCGTCGATGCCCTTGACCGGCGCGCCCTCACCCCGGAACCCCTTGAGGAAGTCCCCGTCGAGGCCGACCGAGCCGACCGTGATGGTCTGCTTCCCGGTGAGCTTCTTGGTCCAGCCGGCGAGGTTGAGGTCGGAGCCGGCGTCCTCGAACTCGGGGAGCCAGTAACGGCGGGTGGACGCGTGGAAGACGTCCACGCCGGCCGCCGCGAGCGGGGTCAGGATCGCGTCCAGCTCCTCCGGGGTCTCGGCGAGACGGGCACCGTAGACGTCCTGCTTCCACTGCGAGTAGCGGAAGATGATCGGGAATTCAGGAGAGACCGTCTCGCGGACCGCCGCCACGATCTCCGCCGCGAACTTCGTACGGGCGACCGCGTCACCGCCGTAGGCGTCCGTACGGCGGTTGGTGCCCGCGTACAGGAACTGGTCGAGGAGATAGCCGTGCGCGCCGTGCAACTCGACCCCGTCGAAGCCGATCCGCTCCGCCGCGGCGGCCGCCTCGGCGAACGCCCCGATGACGTCGTCCAGGTCCCGCTGCGTCATCGCCGTACCGGTGACCTCGTCGCTGCCGATCCGCAGCCCGGAGGGGCCGACGGCGGGCGCGTCCGCGTACGGCGGCTGGCCCTGCTCGCGGACCATGCCGATGTGCCACAGCTGCGGCACGATCGTGCCGCCCGCCGCGTGCACGCCCTCGGCGACCTTCGCCCAGCCGGCGAGCTGCTCCTCGCCGTGGAAACGCGGAATGTCGTCGCTCTGCCCGGCGGACTCGTGGCCGACGTACGTGCCCTCGGTGACGATGAGGCCCACGCCCGCGGCGGCGCGGCGGGCGTAGTAACCGACCACGTCCTCACCGGGGATGCCGCCCGGCGAGAACTGCCGGGTCATCGGCGCCATCACGATCCGGTTCGGGACGGTCAGGCCGTTGAGGGTGATCGGACGGCCGAGGATTTCGGCCGCTCGGGAGGCGGGGGCGGTCGTAGACACGTGTGGGGGCTCCTCGAATACCGGGTACCAGGTGGTATGTGCGTATGCATCGATCATGCGTCAACAACAACCACCCGGCCAAGCCCCTCATTCCGACCGCCCGGCACCTCCCCCTGTGACTCCGGACACGCCCGAGGGCGGTACCCCCTGCCAGAAGCAGGAAGTACCGCCCTCGGTAAGACCGTTGATCAACCGGAGGTCGATCAGAAGTCCATGTCACCGCCCGGCATGCCGCCACCGGCGCCCGCGCCGGCACCGGCCTTCTCGGGCTTGTCGGCGATGACCGCCTCGGTGGTGAGGAAGAGCGCGGCGATGGACGCGGCGTTCTGCAGGGCAGAGCGCGTGACCTTCGCCGGGTCGATGATGCCCTCGGCGATCATGTCCACGTACTCACCGGTGGCGGCGTTGAGGCCGTGACCGATGGGCAGGTTGCGGACCTTCTCGACGACGACTCCGCCTTCGAGGCCACCGTTGACGGCGATCTGCTTCAGCGGGGCCTCAAGGGCCAGCTTCACGATCGCGGCACCCGTGGCCTCGTCGCCTTCGAGCTCAAGCTTCTCGAAGACGTGGCCCGCCTGGATGAGGGCGACGCCGCCACCGGCGACGATGCCCTCCTCGACGGCCGCCTTCGCGTTGCGAACGGCGTCCTCGATGCGGTGCTTGCGCTCCTTGAGCTCGACCTCGGTGGCCGCGCCCGCCTTGATGACGGCGACGCCACCCGCGAGCTTGGCGAGGCGCTCCTGGAGCTTCTCGCGGTCGTAGTCCGAGTCGCTGTTCTCGATCTCGGCACGGATCTGGTTGACGCGACCGGCAACCTGGTCCGCCGAGCCCGAGCCGTCGACGATCGTCGTCTCGTCCTTGGTGATGACGACCTTGCGGGCGCGGCCGAGGAGATCCACGGTCGCGTTCTCCAGCTTGAGGCCGACCTCCTCGGAGATGACCTCGCCGCCCGTGAGGATGGCGATGTCGCCGAGCATGGCCTTGCGACGGTCACCGAAGCCCGGAGCCTTGACGGCGACGGACTTGAAGGTGCCGCGGATCTTGTTGACGACCAGCGTCGACAGGGCCTCGCCCTCGACGTCCTCGGCGATGATCAGCAGCGGCTTGCCCGACTGCATGACCTTCTCCAGGAGCGGGAGCAGGTCCTTGACGTTGGCGATCTTCGAGTTGGCGATCAGGATGTACGGGTCGTCGAGGACGGCCTCCATACGCTCCATGTCGGTGGCGAAGTACGCCGAGATGTAGCCCTTGTCGAAGCGCATACCCTCGGTGAGCTCCAGCTCCAGACCGAAGGTCTGGGACTCCTCGACGGTGATGACGCCTTCCTTGCCGACCTTGTCCATCGCCTCGGCGATGAGTTCGCCGATCTGGGTGTCGGCGGCGGAGATGGAGGCCGTCGAAGCGATCTGCTCCTTGGTCTCCACGTCCTTGGCCTGCTCCAGCAGGGCACCGGAGACGGCCTCGACGGCCTTCTCGATACCGCGCTTGAGGGCCATCGGGTTGGCGCCCGCGGCTACGTTGCGCAGGCCTTCCTTGACGAGAGCCTGGGCGAGAACGGTCGCGGTGGTCGTACCGTCGCCGGCGACGTCGTCCGTCTTCTTGGCGACTTCCTTGACCAGCTCGGCGCCGATCTTCTCGTACGGGTCCTCCAGCTCGATCTCCTTGGCGATGGAGACACCATCGTTGGTGATCGTGGGGGCGCCCCACTTCTTCTCAAGGACGACGTTGCGGCCCTTGGGGCCGAGGGTGACCTTGACGGCGTCGGCGAGCTGGTTCATACCGCGCTCAAGGCCTCGCCGCGCCTCCTCGTCGAACGCGATGATCTTGGCCATGTGAAGTGGTCCTCCCGGACTGGGGTGGATTGCTCCGGACCGCGCTGGCGCCCGCGACGGACGGCTCGCCTGCCCCATGGCTCCTTGCGCCACCTGGCCTGCGGGCCTCACCGACCCGATCCTTCGTTATCACTCTCACCTTCAGAGTGCTAACGCCAATGATTAGCACTCGGCATGGTCGAGTGCAAGCGGCTCCCAGGTTCTGGGCCCCTCCTTCACGGGGCGCGCGAGGTGCGCACGGGGCATGCCGAAGGGCCCGTACCCCAGGAGGTGACCCCCCAGGAGTACGAGCCCTTCGGTGAGGAACGAAGAACGTCGCTGCTGTTCGCCGGCGCGTGCTTCAGGTAGTCGCGAGCCGGACCATGTCCGCCTGCGGCCCCTTCTGACCCTGCGAGATCTCGAAATCGACCCGCTGACCCTCTTCCAGGGTGCGGTAGCCGTCCATCTGAATCGCGCTGTAGTGGACGAAAACATCCGCACCACCGTCGACCGCGATGAAGCCGTACCCCTTCTCCGCGTTGAACCATTTGACGGTGCCCTGAGCCATGCCTAACTCCCCTATTACTGGCCCTTGCACGGACCCGCACTTCGCGGATCCGGGTCAGACCTCACCCCCCACAGGATTGGGGGCGTGCGCCGGAACGCGTCGACCGCGGCCGAATGTATCCGTCCAACTGCCGTCTGCAACAGGTCAATCCGACGAGAATTCCGGGCAGGACCGGTCGGGAATATACGGAGAATTCGTCCGACTTCAGGGCAAGTCGGGCCCGATAAAGGGAACATAACGCGCAAAAGGAATGCACACTTTGGCTACTTCTCATCGCACGCGGAGCGGGTACTCATATGCGTCCGGCATGCGGAGTGGAGCGGGTTCCCCAACTGTACCCCGCTCAACCCTACAGAATTGCCCCCTCCGCTTCTCTCACGGAGGGGGCAATTCGATGAACTCTTGGTAATCGGCGTTACCCAGGGTAATTTCCGGGGCCCGCCAGACCGCCGCTCAGCCGCCGGCGACAGCCGGAATGATCGAGACGCCGGCCCCGTCCGGAGTGGCCGTCTCCAGCCCCTGCTCGAACCGCACATCGTCGTCATTCACGTACACATTGACGAACCGCCGCAGCTTGCCCTGATCGTCGAGCACGCGGGCAGAGATCCCGGCATGGTTCTTCTCCAGGTCACTGATGACCTCGGCGAGGGTGCCGCCTTCGGCGGTCACCTCGGCCTGCCCGCCCGTGTAGGTGCGGAGAATGGTGGGGATGCGGACACTAACGCTCATGCTGATGACCTCCGGTCAGGTGCGGCTTTTGCTTTTAGGGGCGCGGGGAACTGCGCGACCAGCCCCCACCGGGCCCGCAGACGACAACGACGCTACGACGCAAGCCCGGCTTCCCTGAACGACTCAAGGTTCGGCCGGATCGTCGCGGTGAGCCCGGTACCAGCCACCGCGTCCAGCGTCTTCAGACCATCACCGGTGTTGAGGACCACCGTCGTCAGGGTCGGATCCAGCAACCCGTTCTCGATCAGCTTCTTCGCCACACCGACGGTCACCCCACCCGCGGTCTCCGCAAAGATCCCCTCGGTCCGCGCCAGCAACTTGATCGCGTCGACAACCTGCTCGTCGTTGACGTCCTCCACCGCCCCACCGGTCCGCCGAGCGATGTCGAGGACATACGGCCCGTCCGCCGGGTTCCCGATGGCCAGCGACTTCGCGATCGTGTTCGGCTTCTGCGGCCGCACGACGTCATGCCCCGCCTTGTAGGCGACGGAGACCGGCGAACACCCTTCCGCCTGCGCCCCGAAGATCTTGTACGGCCTGTCCTCGACGAGCCCGAGCTCGATCAGCTCCTGCAAGCCCTTGTCGATCTTCGTGAGCTGCGACCCGGAGGCGATCGGCACGACCAGCTGGTCCGGAAGCTTCCACCCCAGCTGCTCGCAGATCTCGTAGGCGAGGGTCTTGGAACCCTCCGCGTAGTACGGCCGGAGGTTGACGTTGACGAACCCCCAGCCCTCGCCCGCCGGGTCACCGATCAGCTCGGAGCAGAAGCGGTTCACGTCGTCGTAGTTGCCCTCGATGCCGACGAGCTCGCCGCCGTAGATCGCGGCCATGACGATCTTGCCCTGCTCCAGGTCGTGCGGGATGAACACGCAGGAACGGAAGCCGGCCCGGGCCGCGGCGGCACCGACGGCACCCGCGAGGTTGCCGGTGGAGGAGCAGGAGAGGGTGGTGAAGTTGAAGGCACGGGCAGCCTCGATGGCCTGGGCCACGACGCGGTCCTTGAAGGAGTGCGTCGGGTTGCCGGAGTCGTCCTTGACGAACAACTTGCCCGCGTCGACGCCCAGTTCGCGGGCGAGGTTGTCGGCCTGGACGAGCTTGGTCCAGCCGGGGTTGATGTTCGGCTTGTCGGCCACGTCGGCGGGGACGGGCAGCAGGGGCGCGTAACGCCAGATGTTCGCGGGGCCCGCTTCGATCTGCTTGCGGAGCTCTTCGGTGTCGTAGGCCGAGAAGTCGTAGGCGATCTCCAGCGGGCCGAAACACTCCTCGCAGGCGAAGACCGGACCGAGCGGGACGCGGTGGCCGCACTCGCGGCAGGACAGCGCGGCGGCGGGGCCGAGATCGACGGCGTCTACGGAGTTCGTGGTGCTTGCAACAGTCTGCGCAGCCATGGAGGCGAGGCCCTTTCCTCATCTTCCTCACGACGCGTTTCGCCATGAGACGGATTTGGCACCTTCCCGAGCCGGGAGCCTCGCCACATCAACGTGACAAGACCGGCTGGAGGGTTGCCGGGGCTTCAACGGGCCGTATCCCTCTGCCCCTCTGGATGAGCGGTGTTCAGTTGTGTATGCGGTTGTGTCACTTGCGTGAGCGTTGACGGCCCCCGACATGCGATGGTCATCAGCGTTGTTCAAGACTGTAACCGAAGGCCAGGACAGTTGAGTGAGCCGTCCGAACCGCGAGACGACGGAATCCACCTGCCGCTACCGCGGCGGGCCTACACACGGTGACCGTCACTCGCCGAGAGAACGCAGAGGAGCCGCGCAACGTGCTGAAGGAAGTCGAGCACTGGCTGAGCACCCGCTCCTGGTCCATGACCGACCGGCCGCTCCACAAGATCCTGGCCGCGAAGCACCGCACGGGCCAGTCGGTCTCCGTCGTGCTGCCCGCGCTGAACGAGGAAGCGACGGTCGGCGACATCGTCGCGATCATCCGTCACGACCTCATGCAGCAGGTCCCGCTCGTCGACGAGATCGTCGTCGTCGACTCGGGGTCCACCGACCGCACCTCCGAGGTGGCCGCCGCGGCGGGCGCCCGGGTCGTGCACCGTGACGACATCCTGCCGCGCATCCCCGCCGTGCCCGGCAAGGGCGAGGTGCTGTGGCGCTCACTGCTGGTCACCAGCGGCGACATCGTCGCCTTCGTCGACGCGGACCTGAAGGAGTTCTCCTCCGACTTCGTCACCGGGATCGTGGGCCCGCTGCTCACCGACCCCGGCGTCGACCTCGTCAAGGCGATGTACGACCGCCCGCTCGGCGGCGCGGCCGGCCAGGGCGGACGCGTCACCGAGCTGATGGCCCGCCCGCTGCTGAACATGCACTGGCCGCAGCTGGCCGGTTTCGTGCAGCCGCTCGGCGGCGAGTACGCGGCCCGCCGCTCGCTGCTGGAGCAGCTGCCGTTCCCGGTCGGGTACGGCGTCGAGCTGGGCATGCTGGTGGACGCGCTGCACCTGGTGGGGCTGGACGCCCTCGCCCAGGTCGACGTCGGGGTGCGCAAGCACCGCCACCAGGACGGGCAGGCCCTGGGGCGGATGGCCGCGCAGATCTACCGCACGGCTCAGCTGCGGCTGGCCCGAGGGCATCTGATCCGGCCGTCGCTCACCCAGTTCGAGCGGGGTCCGGACGGTTTCGAGCCGCGCACGTACTCCGTGGACACGGAGGAACGCCCGCCGATGGCGGACATCACCGAGTACCAGTCACGCAAGGTCGCATAACCACACAGTTACAGACGCTCACGGACGGTCGTATACGGACTCGTGCAGTCCGCCGACGGCCGTCCGTACGTTTGAGCGTTTCCGGCCCGGGCTAGGTTGTGCCGTATGGCTTCTACGTCGTCCCCCTCGCCCGCGTCCGGTGCCGCTCAGGTGCTCGTCGCGTCCAATCGCGGCCCGGTCTCCTACGAGGTGGGCGACGACGGTTCGCTGCGCGCCAAACGGGGTGGCGGCGGGCTGGTGTCCGGGCTGTCGGCGATCGGGCCGGACGCGGGTGCGCTGTGGGTGTGCTCGGCGCTGTCCGACGGCGACCGCGAGGCGGTGCGGCGCGGGGTCGGCGAGGACGGCGTACGGATGCTGGACATCCCGGCGGACGTGCACGCCGACGCGTACAACGGCATCGCCAACTCCGTGCTGTGGTTCGTCCACCACATGCTGTACCAGACCCCGCTGGAGCCGGTCTTCGACGCGGAGTTCCGGCGTCAGTGGGCGTCGTACGAGACGTACAACCGGGCGTTCGCGGAGGCGTTGGCGGACGAGGCGGCGCAGGGTGCCGTCGCGATCGTGCAGGACTACCACCTGTGCCTGGTCCCGGGAATGCTGCGGGAGTTGAGGCCGGACCTGCGCATCGGCCACTTCTCGCACACCCCCTGGGCACCGGCGGACTACTTCCGCATGCTGCCGGACGACATCCGTGAGCAGCTGCTGACGGGCATGCTCGGCGCGGACCGCCTCGGCTTCCTCACCCACCGCTGGGCGGACGCGTTCGCGGCCTGCTGTACGGAGTTCACCGGGGGCGTCGGTGACACCCTGATCGGCGTCCACGGCCTCGGCGCCGACGCCGACTTCCTGCGCGCCCGCTCGCACGAGCCGGACGTGGAGGAGCGGATCGTGGCCCTCCGCGAGGAGATCGGCGAGGGGCGCAGGACGATCGTCCGCGTCGACCGCACCGAACTGTCCAAGAACATCGTGCGCGGACTCCTGGCGTACCGCCAACTCCTCGACGACCACGCGGAGTTGCTGGAACAGGTCGTCCACGTGGCGTTCGCCTACCCCTCCCGGCAGGACCTCGCCGTCTACCGCGACTACACGGCGGAGGTGCAGCGGGTGGCGGACGAGATCAACTCTCAGTACGGGAAACCGGGTTGGACCCCGGTGCTCCTCCACGTCGAGGACGACTTCGCCCGCTCCCTGGCCGCGTACCGCCTCGCCGACGTGGCCCTCGTCAACCCCATCCGCGACGGCATGAACCTCGTCGCCAAGGAGGTCCCGGTCGTCTCCGACGAGGGCTGCGTCCTGGTCCTCTCCCGGGAGGCGGGCGCCTACGAGGAGTTGGGCGAGGACGCGATCCCGGTCAACCCGTACGACGTGATCGGCACGGCCGCCGCGCTCCACGAGGCGTTGACCATGCCGGCCGAGGAACGAGCCGAGCGCACGAAGAGGTTGGCGGCGGCGGCTACGGCCCTGCCCCCGGCCCAGTGGTTCCTGGAACAGCTGAACGCGCTCAAGGGCTGAGCGCCGGAGCACCCTCTCCGAAAAAGTGTGACACTTTCGCCGAAAGTGTCACACTTTTTCGGAACAGCCCCTGCCCGGTCCCGCTCAGCCCAGTTGGGCCGCGATCGCCGCCAGCAGTCCTACGACCCCCGCCGGGCCGTCCACCACCAGGTCCGCCCGGTCCGAAAGCTCCGCGACCTCCGAGCTGCCACTGCACACCAGCAGACCCGGAACGCCGTCCGAGCGGAGTTTCTCCACGGCGGCGAAGGCGGGGAGGTCGCCCAGGTCGTCGCCGGCGTAGAGGACGGACTCGGCGCCGGTTTCGCGGAGGTAGTCGAGGAGCGCTACGCCCTTGTCCATGCCCGGCGGGCGCAACTCCAGGACCATGCGGCCGGGTTCGACGATCAGGCCGTGGCGGGTGGCGAGGTCGGTGAGGGGGGCGCGGAGGGCCTCGTAGGCCGCCTGGGGGTCGGTCGCCCGGCGGGTGTGGACCGCCAGCGCGCGGCCCTTCTCCTCGATCCAGGTGCCCTGCCAGGCGCCGATCCCGTCCAGGAAGCCCGGCAGCTCGGCGCGGACCGCCGCGACCCCGGGGTGCGGGGCGGGGGCGCTGACCGTGCTGCTCACCGCGTCCCAGCGCTCCGTGCCGTAGTGGCCGAGCACGACCAGGTGTTCCAGTCCCGGTACGCCCGCGAAGCCGCCGTTGCGGACCGCCACGCCGGCCGGGCGGCCGGTGATCACGGCCACGGAGGCCACCTTCGGGGCGAGTGCGGCCAGCGCCGGCACCGCGCCCGGGTGGGCCCGCGCCTGCTCGGGGTCCGGCACGATCGGGGCGAGTGTGCCGTCGAAGTCGAGCCCGATCACCGCGGCGGCCGGTTTGGCGAGGATCGCCTCCAGAGCCTCGCGCCCGGCGCGGGTGGCGGGGGTCGGCAGTGTGTGCAGGGGATCGGTGGAGTCCTGAGGGCTGCCCATGTCGACGACCCTATCCGGGCGGGGCCGGGACCCACACCTGCTGCTACCTCTCCCCACGCCTCGTTTCACGGACCCGTCTCAGCCTGTTCACCGTCACCGGGTCGTGGGCCAGCGCCCGCTCGTCGTCCAGCAGGGCGTTGAGCAGCTGGTAGTAGCGCACGGGGGCCAGGCCCAGCTCCTCGCGGATCGCGCGCTCCTTCACGCCGGGGCCGGGGAAACCGCGGCGCTCCAGCGCGAGGATGTCCTGTTCCCTCCGGTTCAGCGAAGGGAGCCGCGAGGGCCGGTCGTCGTCCATGCCCTGAACCGTAACCCCCGCCACTGACAACGCCCCCGGACGCTGCCCGGCTGCTACTTCCCGCTCTCCGCCAGCGACGCCGACGCCTGCAACTGCCCCAGCACCGCCCCCGGGCTGCCGTTCGCGGCCACCGCCTGCCCTATCCGCTTCTTGATGTCCGCGCTGACCGTGGACCAGGAGGTGTTGCCGACCGGGTAGAGCGTGGACAGCGGGAGTTCCTCCAGGAAGGGCCGTAGAGCCTTGTCCTGCCGGGACTCCTGCATCGCCTCGGACGCGGAGTTGGTCACCGGCAGGAGGTCGTACTCGCGGGAGAAGGCGAGGACGTTCTTCTCGCTGTAGACGAAGTCGAGGAAGTCGCCGATCTGCTCGCGGTGGCCGTTCTGCTTGAACGCGGCCATCCAGTCGGCGACACCCATCGTGGTCTTGGCCTTGCCGTTGCGGCCGGGCATCGCGACCGTGCCGAACTTGACGCCCTTCTTGGCGGCCTGCCGCATGAGGGTGGGGTGCCCGTTGAGCATGCCGACGTCACCGTTGGCGAAGGCGGCGAACGCGTCCGCGCGATTGAGCTCGGCGGGCGCGACGGGACCGGTCAGGCCCTTGGCGACCAGGTTGTCGCGCAGCCAGGTGAAGGTGGAGATGTTCTGCGTCGAGTCGAGGGTGTACGTGCCGATGTCGTCGGTGTAGCCACCGCCCCCGCCGAGCAGCCACTGCATCGTCTCGGCCTGCGCCTCCTCGGACCCGAGCGGCAGCGCGAACGGGTACTTCACGCCCTTCTCCTTCAACGCCTCCGCGTCGGCGGCCAGTTCGCTCCAGTCCTTCGGCGGGGTGAGCCCGGCCTCGGTGAAGAGGGTCTTGTTGTAGAAGAGGACGCGCGTAGACGCGGCGAAGGGCATGCCGTACTGGATGTGGTTCACCTGCCCCGCGTCCAGCAGCGGCTCCAGGAAATCGGCCTCTACGGGGATGGAGAGCAGGTCGGCGGTGGAGTACAGCCTGCCCGCGTCGGCGTAGTCCGCGTACGCGCCGATCTGCGCCATGTCGGGCGCCTTGCCGGCCGCGACCATCTCCTTGACCTTGCGGTCGACGTCGTTCCAGGAGTAGACGCTGACCTCGACCTTGACGTCCGGGTGCTTCGCCTCGTACGCCTTGACGAGCCCGTCCCAGTATTTCCGCGAACTGTTGGACGCGGAGTCGCCGTAGTCGGCGGCGACGAGCCGCAGAGTGACCTCACCGGAATCCCCGCCGAGGCCACAGCCCCCGAGGACCGCCGTCAAGCCCAGTGCGGAGGTCACCGCGATCATTCCTGTCCTACGCCGCTGCACTGCCGAATCCCCAACCTTTGCTGTCGTGACGTTCGCTCCGCGAACCCATAAGGTCTACACCACGTGAGTGGACTAGACCTCTCGCGGGTGTACGGGCCACACTGTCCCCCGTGAGACATGTCATCGCCCTCGACGTGGGCGGCACCGGGATGAAGGCCGCCCTGGTCGGGGCGGAGGGCGAGCTGCTCCACCGGGCCCGCCGGGCGACCGGCCGTGAGCGCGGTCCGGACGCGGTCGTCGAGCACATCCTCGGCTTCGCCGCCGAGCTGCGCGCGTACGGCGAGGAGCACCACGGCGAGCCCGCGGCGGCGGCCGGCGTCGCCGTCCCCGGCATCGTCGACGCCGAGCGGGGCATCGCCGCCTACTCGGCCAACCTCGGCTGGCGCGACGTACCCCTGCGCGATCTGCTGGCCGCCCGCCTCGGGGGCGTCCCGGTCGCCCTGGGCCACGACGTCCGCACCGGCGGCCTAGCCGAGGGCCGTATCGGCGCGGGCAAGGGTGCCGACCGCTTCCTGTTCGTCCCGCTCGGCACCGGTATAGCGGGCGCGATCGGCATCGACGGCCGGGTGGAGGCGGGCGCGCACGGCTTCGCGGGCGAGATCGGCCACATCGTCGTACGCCCGGGCGGTACGCCGTGCCCCTGCGGCCAGATCGGCTGCCTGGAGCGGTACGCGTCCGCGGCGGCGGTGACCGAGGCGTGGGCGGCCGTCTCCGGCGACCCCGGGGCGGACGCGGCGGACTGCGCGAAGGCGGTCGCCGCCGGTGACCCGCGCGCGGAGAAAGTCTGGCAGGAAGCCGTGGACGCCCTCGCCGACGGCCTCGTCACCGCCCTCACCCTCCTGGACCCCCGCACGATCATCATCGGTGGCGGCCTGGCGGAGGCGGGGGAAACGTTGTTCACACCGCTGCGGGAGGCGGTCCGGTCCCGGATCACCTTCCAGAAGCTGCCGTCCATCGTCCCGGCGGCCCTCGGGGACACAGCCGGATGTCTAGGTGCAGGCCTCCTGGCCTGGGACCTCCTCAATCTCACCGACCGTACGGAGGTAACCACCTGATGGCAGCCGACCCAGGGGCGCGGGGAACTGCGCGACAAGCCACGACGGACCCGCAGCCCGCAACCGGCACAAGGCCCCTCATCCTGTCCGGCGCCGCAGTGGTCCTCCCCACCGGAACGGTCAAAGACGGCCGCGTGATCATCGACGGCACCCGCATCACCGGCGCCGCCCCCGACAACGCCCAGGTACTCGACGTCACCGGATTCACCCTGGTACCGGGATTCGTAGACATCCACAACCACGGCGGTGGGGGCGCCTCGTTCACCTCCGGCACCCCCGAGGACGTCCTCAACGGCATCCACACCCACCGCCAACACGGCACCACCACCCTGGTCGCCTCCACCGTCACCGGCGAGATGGACTTCCTCGCCCAGCGCGCCGGCCTCCTCTCCGAACTGGCCGAACAGGGCGACCTCGCCGGCATCCACTTCGAGGGCCCGTTCATCTCCCCGTGCCGCAAGGGCGCCCACTCCGAGGCCCTGCTCCGCGACCCCGACCCCGCGGACGTCCGCAAACTGGTCGACGCGGCCCGCGGGCAGGCGAAGATGGTCACCCTCGCGACCGAACTCCCCGGCGGCCTCGACTCCGTACGCCTCCTCGCCGAACTCGGCGTCATCGCGGCGATCGGCCACACCGACGCGTCGTACGAGCAGACGGTGGAGGCGATCGACGCGGGCGCGACGGTCGCCACGCACCTGTTCAACGCGATGCCGCCGCTCGGTCACCGCGACCCCGGTCCGATCGCGGCACTGCTCGAAGACGAGCGGATCACGGTCGAGTTGATCAACGACGGCACCCATCTCCACCCCGCTTCCCTGGAGTTGGCGTTCCATCACGCGGGCGCGGACCGGGTCGCGTTCATCACGGACGCGATGGACGCGGCGGGCTTCGGCGACGGGCGTTACATGCTCGGCCCGCTGGAGGTCGAGGTGAGCGAGGGCGTGGCACGGCTGGTGGAGGGCGGTTCCATCGCGGGCTCGACCCTCACCCTGGACCGGGCCTTCAAGCGCGCGGTGACGGTCGACCGACTGCCGGTCGAGGACGTGGTCGCCGCGATCTCGGCCAACCCAGCACGGTTGCTGGGGAGTTACGACGAGATCGGCTCGCTGGAGCCCGGCAAGTACGCGGACCTGGTGCTGCTGGACTCCGCGTTCGACCTCAAGGGCGTGATGCGGCGCGGCACTTGGGTGATCGATCCCCAACTGGGGTGAAATGTAACGCTGTTGAGGCGGCGGTTGTCCCGGGAGACTGGGAGGACCGCCGCCTCTTTGGCATGATCGGGCCCGAACTGGACGGCGGATACACATACTTCGGGGGAGGTCGGCCGGTGATCCTCACGGTGACGCTGAACACCGCTCTCGATATCACCTACCGCGTACGGGAGTTGCACCCGCACGCTTCGCACCGCGTGTCCGAGGTGACGGAACGCCCGGGCGGCAAGGGCCTGAACGTGGCCCGGGTCCTGGCCGCCCTGGGCCACGAGGTGACGGTCACCGGCTTCACGGGCGGCGCGACCGGACGCATCGTCCAGGACCAACTCACGGGCACCCCGGGCGTGTTGGACGCGCTCGTCCCGGTCTCCGGCGCGACCCGCCGCACGATAGCGGTGGTCGACGAGCTGACTGGTGACACGACTCAACTCAACGAGCCCGGCCCGACGGTCACTTCGGCGGAGTGGACGGCGTTCCAGGAGGCGTACGGGTCCCTGCTGACCGGCGGGATCTCGGCGGTGGCCCTGTGCGGAAGCCTCCCGCCGGGAGTGCCGGTGGGCGCCTACGCCGGCCTGATCCGCACCGCGCGAACAGCGGGCGTCCCCGTCCTCCTCGACACCAGCGCCGAACCCCTCCGCCGAGGAGTCGCCGCCCGCCCCGACATCGTCAAGCCCAACACCGACGAACTCGCCGAACTCACCGGCTCCCACGACCCGTTGCGCGCCACCCAGGACGCGCGACGCCGAGGCGCCCGAACGGTGGTCACCTCACTGGGCGCGCGGGGGCTGCTGGCAGCAACCCCGGAAGGCACCTGGCACGCGACACCGCCGACCCGCATCCACGGCAACCCGACCGGCGCGGGCGACTCAGCGGTCGCGGGCCTGCTGTCGGGCTTGGTGGAACACCTGCCCTGGCCGGACCGGCTGGCACGGGCTGTCGCGTTGTCGGCGGCGACCGTACTGGCGCCGGTGGCGGGCGAGTTCGACCGGGCGGCGTACGAGGAGCTGCTGGGGCGGGTCGTGGTGACGGGGGAGGTCAGCGCGGCTTGAAACCGACCAACCAACCTTGGCCGACGACCGCCGACACGGATGGTCACTCCTTCAAGATCCGAAGCAGTGCCAGCACCTCGTCGACCGTGCTCTACTCGATCACCGACTCGGGCACCAGGGTTCCCTGCACCACGACCCCGTGCACGCGGGACAGCAGCGGTGGCTCCTACACGTGCTGGTCCGGAGGCCCTTCCGGCATTGACTGGGTCAAGGTGAGCTGGGGTGGCAAGACGGGTTGGGTAGCCATCCTCCGCGTCGAAGGCGGACGCGTCCAAGCAACGCGGTGTCATCGCCTGGCATCTGATCGACGGCCGTCGGAAGCTCACCCTCCGACGGCCGTCGGACGCCGCGGCCTGATGCGCCCCGGCCCATTCCTGACCTGGCGCCCCGGCTACTTCTTGACCTGGCCCTGTTTCACCCACAGCTGGTCCAGGAGGACGTTGCAGTTGTCGCCGTTCTCGCAGGACAGGGTGAGCGTGTTCGTTCCCTTGGTGAGGGAGGGCCACGCGAAGCTCGTCGTCCAGCCCTTCGCGAAGTCGCCGTCGGCGGCCTTCGCGTAGTTCTTCAGGCTGAACGGGCTGCCGAACTTCTTACCGTTGACGCTGAGCGTCATCTGCTGGTCGTCGCTGGTAGAGCTGTAGTGCGCGAACACCGTGTAGGTGCCGTCCGAGGGGATGCCGTTCACCTGCCAACTGACCGAGGCGCCCACGGTGTTCAGGCCCGTCACATAGACACCACCGTCGGCGTCGGCACCCTTGACGTCCGACGCCAGGGTGGCGCCGCCCTGGAGGTTCAGCGCTTTCGCGTCGATGGTCTGGGTCGCCAGCCCGCTCGACGCGCTCGTGCTCGGCGAAGGACTCGACGAAGCGCTCTGCGAAGCCGACGGCGTCGAACCCGCCTGGTCGCCGGTCTTGTTGTCGTCGTTTCCGTTCATCATCGCCACGCTGATGCCGATGACCACCGCGGCGACGACCGCGATCGCGCCGATCAGCAGGCCCTTGGTGTTGGGGCCGCGGCCCCGGCCGTTGCCGCCGCCGTTGTTGTAGGACGGGGGCTGCTGGCCCGCGGGCGGGCCGCCGGGGAAGGTCTCCGGGGCCTGGTAGTGGGCGTTGGGCTGGGCGCCGTAGGGCTGCTGCTGCGGGACCGTCTGGCCGTAGGGCTGCTGGTACTGGGCGGTGGGGGCCGCGGCGGCCTGCTGGCCGCCGTACTGGCGCTCGCCCACCGGGCGCACTCGGTTGACCGAACCCGGGTAGCCGTAGCCACCGCCGGACGGCGGCTGGGCGCCGGCGGCCTGGCCGTCCTCGTACAGGTAGCCGAACGGGTCGTCGTCCTCGGGCGTGCTCGCGCCGTTGTTGCCGGGCGTCATCCCTAGGTACTCCTCAACAGGTGCGGGTGCAGATACGTCAGCTTCAGACACGTCGTCGATACGTCTGGAGAACTGCGAGCCTACCCGCTCCGCGTCGTCCAAACGGGTGACTCGGACCGCATCAAACCGCTGACCTGGAGATCATCCCGCGCGTCTGTGCTGTTTGGGACGAGATCGTTTCTCGATGTACATCCGTTCGTCGGCGGACTTCAGGACCTCGTCCGCCGTCATGCCGCAGTGGGCCCACCCGATACCGAAACTGGCCCCGACCCGCATGCCGCGGCCGTCGACCCGGATGGGCTGGATGATCTCGTTCCGCAGGCGTACGGCGAGGTCGGCGGCGTCGGCCTTGCCGAGCCCGTCGGCCAGGACGACGAACTCGTCGCCGCCGAGCCGGGCCACCGTGTCGCCGTCGCGCACCGCCCGGCCGAGCCGCCGCGCGACCTCGATGAGCACCGCGTCGCCCGCGTTGTGCCCGAACCGGTCGTTGATCGACTTGAAGCCGTCGAGGTCGCAGAAGAGCACCGCGAGCCCCTTGGTGCCGTCGTCCCGCTCGCCCTCGGGGGCGATGGTGTGGACGTGGTGGTCGTAGGCGTCGAGGAGGTCGGCGCCGGGGCGGAAGTCGAAGCCGTGGCCGTTCGCGTCGTAGGCCGCGTGTCCGTACGCGGCGTCGATGGACTCGATCTCGCCGGGGTGGGTGGCCTGCGGGCGCTGGCAGAGGCGGGCGGAGAGGCGGGTGCGCAGCTCCGCGGAGTTCGGCAGGCCGGTGAGCGCGTCGTGCGCGGCGCGGTGGGCGAGCTGTAGCTCGCGGCGCTTGCGGTCCTCTATGTCCTCGACGTGGGAGAGGAGGAAGCGCGGTCCGTCGGCGGCGTCCGCGACGACGGAGTTGCGGAGCGAGACCCAGACGTACGTGCCGTCCCGACGGCCCAGGCGGAGCTCCGCGCGTCCGCCCTCCGCCGACGTTCTCAGCAGGGTGCCTATGTCCTCGGGGTGGACGAGGTCCGAGAAGGAGTAGCGGCGCATCGCGGACGCGGGGCGGCCCAGGAGGCGGCACAGGGCGTCGTTGCTCCGGAGTATTCGGCCGTGCTGGTCGCCGCCCATCTCGGCTATCGCCATGCCGGAGGGGGCGTACTCGAAGGCCTGCCGGAAGCTCTCCTCGCTTGCGCGCAGGGCCTGTTGCTCGCGCTCCAGGCGGACCAGGGCGCGCTGCATGTTGGCGCGCAGCCGGGCGTTGCTGATCGCTATGGCCGCCTGGAACGCGTACATCTGGAGCGCCTCGCGCCCCCACGCGCCCGGCCGCCGGCCGTTGCGCGGACGGTCCACGGACAGGACGCCGATCAGCTCGCCGCACGCGCCGCCGGAGACTCCGGGGGTGTACATGGGCGCGAAGAGCCGGTCGGACGGGTGCCACTCGTCCTCGAAGCGGGGTGCGGGGCCGTCGGTGTACCACTGCGGTACGTCGTCCTCGTCGAGGACCCAGCCCTCGGTGTGCGGGATGAACCGGAGGTCGCCCCAGGCCTCGCCCATGCCGAGCCGGCGCTCCCAGGAAGTGCGTGAGCCGACGCGGCCGGCGATGAGCGACTCGGCGGCGGAGTTGCCCGCGAAGGCGGCGACCACGAGGTCGCCGTCGGGGCGGACGAGGTTGACGCATGCCAGCTCGTACCCGAGACCCTTGACGACGCCGTCGGCGACGGTCTGAAGGGTGTCCGCCAGGCTGCGGGCGGTGTTCATGTCCGCCATGACCGTGTGCAGTTGTCGCAGGGTCGCAAGACGGACGTAGGGTTCCGACTCGGTCTCCATACTCGCCCTCCCCCCGAGACCTCGCAGTGAATCAAGGGTCATCTTCCCCGCCACTGAATCACAGCGCGCTGCCCACTCGGTACACAGGGTCAACAATTACTACCCCTTGTGACTCAAGTCACAGCAGAAGATGAACAATTGAGTGGAGTTTCTGCTTTTTCCCTGTGCGTTAACTGAACGCAAACTGTGCGGGTGTGTGGACATGATGCACGACGATGTTCCGCCGCGTGGGCCATTGGTCCTAGGACCCGAGTGGGCCGCAGGTCCGATGTGGTGCGCGAACACACGAGGCTAGCGTTTCGAGTGTGCTGAACACCGCGTCGCAGACCACCTCGATCATCAAGACCGTTCCCTCCGGGCATGCTGTGGGGGTGAGCAACGACGAGTTCCGCGCCGCCCTCGCGCGACTGGCCGCGGGCGTGGTCCTGGTGACCGCGCACGAGGAGCCCTACGACCCGGACGACCCCCAGGCCCCGGTCGGCGAGGACGTCGGCATGACGGCGACCGCGTTCATGTCGGTCTCCCTGGACCCGCCCCTGGTCCTGGTCAGCCTCCGCAACGGCTCCCGCATGGACGACCTCCTCGACGAACAGCCCCTGTGGGCCGTCTCCGTCCTCTCCGAGAGCCAACGCCACATCGCGGGCCGCTTCGCGATGAAGGGCCGCATCAGCGACCGGCTGCTGTTCGACGACATTCCCTACGTCCACGGGGAGGCGTCCGGGGCTCCGTTGGTACGGGGAGCCCTGGCCACGCTGGAGTGCCGGACGGAACAGCGGGTCCCGGCGGGGGATCACACGCTGGTCATCGGGCGGGTGCTGACGGCGGAGGTGGGGAGTGCGGAGGGGGGTCCGCTGTCGTACTTCCGGGGGCGGTACCGGCAGTTGGGGTAGGCAGCGGGGGGGCGGGGGGACGGCACTCCTGGCCGGTAACGGCAGTTGGGGTGACTGCCAATTCGGTGGCCCCGCCGGTGATCGACCCACTTACCGTGCACGCATGACGCCGATCACCGCCGCCGTTCCCGGGCCGCGCCTCGAAGAGTCACCCGGCTCAACATCGATGCCGCCATGGGCATACGGGTCCGCCCCGACCAGGAGTTCGCGGTCTCCCCCGTCATGAAGTCCCTCGCCGAGGCCTACGTCCATCAGGGCACCGCCTGGCCCCGCCTGATCGTCGACGAGGACCGGCCGGTCGGCTTCCTCATGGCCTTCCTCGACATCGACTGGAACCTGGACGGCACCGTCATCCGTTCCGGTCTGTGGCGGCTGAACATCGCGGCGGACGAACAGGGGCGCGGCTACGGCCGGTTCGCGGTGGAGTCGGTCGCCGCGGAGATCCGCCGCCGAGGCGGCAAGGAGCTGTACGTGACGTGGCACGAGGGTCCACTGGGCCCCGCGAAGTTCTACCTGGGGCTGGGTTTCCGGCCCAACGGAGAGCTGAGCGAGGGGGAGACGGTCGGGGTGCTGGAGCTGTCGTAGGCGATGCCGGCGACACCGTCCACCGAGGCGAGCCGTGCGAGGGCGGCGAAGTGCGCGAAGCTCGTCGCGCCGGTCGCCAGGGCTACGGCGCCGGCGGTCATGGCGCCCTCGGAGGGGGCGACGACGTCCGGGGCGAACACCTTCACCAGCGCGTCGAAGTCGCCCTCGCGCACGGCGGCGAGGAAGGCGTCGGCGACCGCCCGTTGCCGTACGAGATCCGTGTCCGGTGCGGGCCGAGTACGAGCCGAGGACGTGACAACCAACCGGTACCGGAACTACCCCCAGCCCCGCCCGTTCCGCCCCCGCTTCGTGTCGGAGCGCTGCTTCTTCTCCCGCAACCGGCGTTCGTTGATACCGCGCGGAATACGGGTCGCCCGGCGCGGCTTCGGCGGCGGTGCGGTGGCCTCCGCGAGGAGCGCCGCGAGGCGTACGGCGGCGGTCTCGCGGTTGCGCCACTGGGAGCGGTGCTCGGAGGACCGTACGGTGACGACGCCGTCGACGAGCCGCGAGGCGAGCCGCTCCAGCGCGCGCTGCTTCCACACCGGGGGCAGGGCCTCGGTCTTCGCGAGGTCGAAGCGCAGCTCCACCTGGGAGTCGCTGGTGTTGACGTGCTGCCCGCCCGGCCCTGACGACCGCGAGAAACGCCACATGAGCTCGGCCTCGGGCAGGGAGACGGAGCCGCGGACGGGATAGGGACCGGACATGTCCCCATGGTCGCGCAGCTGTCCGGTCCACGTCACTCCCATTTCCACAGGAGTCCCGCGGACCACCGAGGGGCGCGGGTAAAGAAAGTAAAGTCGCCTGGAACCTTCGGTACCCCTCTTGGCGTTCATACAGGTACCGGTAGCTTCGTCCTCAGTACGAAGCCCGCACCGCAACGAGGGAAGGACTCCCAACAATGGCTGTAAGCCTGTCCAAGGGTGGCAACGTCTCGCTCACCAAGGAGGCCCCGGGCCTGACGGCCGTCACCGTAGGCCTCGGCTGGGACGTCCGCACCACCACCGGCACGGACTTCGACCTCGACGCCTCGGCGATCGCGGTCAACCCCGAGGGCAAGGTCTACTCGGACGGTCACTTCATCTTCTTCAACAACAAGTCGACCCCGGACCAGACGATCGTCCACACCGGCGACAACCGCACGGGCGAGGGCGCGGGCGACGACGAGGCGATCAACGTCAACCTGGCCGGCCTCCCGGCGGACGTCGAGAAGATCGTCTTCCCGGTCTCGATCTACGACGCGGAGACCCGCTCGCAGAACTTCGGCCAGGTCCGCAACGCGTACATCCGCATCCTGAACCAGGCCGGCGGCGCCGAGATCGCCCGCTACGACCTCTCCGAGGACGCGGCGACGGAGACGGCGATGGTCTTCGGCGAGCTGTACCGCAGCGGCGCGGAGTGGAAGTTCCGCGCGGTGGGCCAGGGTTACGCCTCCGGCCTGGTCGGCATCGCCCAGGACTTCGGCGTGAACGTCTGACGTTCACCGCGTTGGTACGTGGTGCCGTGTGTGAGGGCCCCTGGCCGCGGTTGCGGCCGGGGGCCTCGGCATGTGCGGGAACGGGAGCCCGGGGACCGGGAGTTGGGGAACGCGGCACCGGGCGCCGGGAGTTGAGGGAACAGGGCGCGGGGGCCGCACAGGGGTGTCTCAGCCGCGTATGGCAATGTGCCGGGATCAACAGTCGTTGGCCCCTGGAAGGACAGCGAGCCCTATGTCGTTCGGACCGTCCCCCGCCGGTTTCGGGCCTCCCCCACCTCCCGCATGGACCCCGCCGACCGAGACGGAACGCGCACTGGCCGAGGCGAGAGCGCGCGGCGACCGGCCCGCGTACTACGACGCACTGGCCCGGGTCCGCCTCTACTACGTGATGTCGCGCGAGTCCTACGACGCCCAACCGGACCGTACGCACCGCACGTTCGCCCGCGACCCCCGCACCGGCGCGGAACGCTGGGAACTCTTCACGGACGGCATGCTGCCCGCGCCCCGCCCCGACCTGGTGTACTCCCGCGCCTCGCTGCGCGGGATAGCGGACGCCTGGAACCCGCGCTGCCCGCCCACCCTCCTCGTCAACCCCGGCACCCCCTGCGAACTGGCCCTCCCCTACGGCCCACCGGGCACGACGGACTGGTCACGCGCGGCGGAACGCATCGGCGCCCCCGACACCTCCATGCGGCTGCGCGCGCTCCACGTCGGCGGCGTGCTCCACGGCCCCGTGGCCCACGGCCTGGCCTGCGGAGCCCTCCTCTGCGTCAGCAACGGCTCCCTGTGGAACGCGGTGGCCTGGCACGGCAGCGGCTACGACGGTGAGCGCCGGCGGCTGCGCGAGTGGTGGGGCATCACCACCCGCGCCGAGTGGCAGCACCACCTGCGCAACCTGCTCGCCTGCGAAGCGTCCAGCTCCGTATGGGAGTTCGCGCTGAGCCTGCGCCGCACGATCGCCCGCGACTTCGGCGGCCACGTGGACACGGGCTACTGGCGCCAGGCCGTGGCCACCGTCATCCGAGCCAACTCGGAAGGCTCCACGGTGATCACGGAGGACGGCGTGACGAAGACGGACCCGCGCCCGGCGTCGGAGACCGAGGCCCGCATCGAGGGCGTACAACGGCTGATCGGCCGCATCACCCGCTACGAGGCCCGCATGCGGGCGGACGGCATCCTCGCCGAGAACCGCCACGTCACCTCGGTGGAGGCCTGGGACCTGGGCCGAGCCTCGAAGATGGCCCGCTGGGGCCTGGGCGCCCGCTTCGCCACCCTCCAGGAGACGGAGTCGGCCGTCGTCCGCGCCGGCCGGGCCGCCGCCCTCGCCCACCGCTCCTGGGCCGACTTCTCCACGGGCTACATCCTGGGCCGCTGTCTGCACTTCGACGAGGAGGAGTTCGGCGACTGGTACCAGGACATGGTCTCGGCGCACCGGATTCTGATGTCCGATCCCGGGAGCCCTTGGCTCAACATCCCTTTTCGATAAGGCGCCGTGACGGGGGACCGTCGAGTCGTCCCGAACCGGAGCGGGCCTCACGTCTCGGTGTCCGTTCAAGTCCACCTCGCCTCTGTGGGGCCGGAATCCGTGGGGCCGGAAGACGTCGCTGTGTTCAACGGCTCCCGCTCCGGAGGAGTTCCTGTGGGGAGGCGCAGGAGGAAGTGGGCGCCCTGGAGGCTCGGGACGATGGCCAGTGTGCCGTGATGCGCGGTGGCGATGCGTTCGGCGATGGCGAGCCCCAGCCCCGCGCCGCCTTCGTCGCGGGCGCGGGCGTCGTCGAGGCGGCTGAAGCGTTCGAAGATCCTCTGGTGGTGTTCCGGGGGTATGCCCGGGCCGTCGTCGAGGACCTCAAGGACGGCTCGCCCGTGTTCGGCGTCGCGGGTGAGGCGGACCGTGACGGTGCCGACGGCGTGGCGTTCGGCGTTGTCGAGGAGGTTGCCGAGTACACGGGCCAGGAGCGCCTGATGACCGAGTACGGGGATCGGCGCGGGGTGGATGAGGGCGGTCAGGGTGAGGTGGGGCGGCAGCCTCCTGCGGCTGGTCTCGCCGCGGACGAGCTCGGTCAGGTCGAACGGCGGGTTCGGCGGCGGGTCGGCGTGTCCGGCGTCCAGCCGGGCGAGGAGCAGCAGGTCGCTGGTGAGGGCCTGTAGGCGCAGGGTGTCGTCGTGGGCGGCGTGCACGACAAGGGGCCAGTCGGCGGTGTCGGGGTGGTTCAGGGCGAGTTCGAGTTCTGTGCGGAGACAGGCCAGTGGTGTGCGCAGTTCGTGGGAGGCGTCAGCGGTGAACTGACGCTGCTGTTCGACGACTCCTTGCAGGCGGTCGAGCGTGGAGTTCATGGTCACGGCCAGGCGGGAGATCTCGTTGCCGGAGCGCGGAACCGGGACACGTCGGTCGAGGTGGTGTGCGCTCAGGTCGGCGAAATCGGCGCGGATGGCCTCGACCGGGCGCAGTACCCGGCCGGCGGCGAACCAGGTCGTGCCCGACACCACCAGCGTCATGCCCGCGATGCCGCCGATGAGGAGCCGGACGATCGTGTTCAGACGGGCCTGTTCGGCCTCGAGGGACTGGGTGACGGCGACGTCCTCGACACCCGCGTGCACATAGGTGCGGTAGATGATCTGGCGGATGGGTACGGGCCCGCGAACCGGGTCGGTCCACGGGATCAGTGACAACTTCCCCTGACTCGCACGCGTCTTCTTCGTAGGGCGGCACAGGCTGATGTCCTTGTACTCGGCCTGTTGAGCCGGCTGGAAGAACCGGGTGCAGTCGGGTGGGTTCCCGCCGCTGAGACCGTTGATCATCGTGTCGATGACCGGGCTCATCCTGGCCGCCTTGTGGTCGGCGTTCTGCATCTGGGCGGTGCGCTCCGTGCGCGCGATGGGTATCGCGGCCGCGGTGAGCGGGACGAAGGTGATGACGGCGGCCAGGACGGCCAGTCGCATACGGATGGTGGCCGGTCGCAGGCGGCGCAGCAGGAGTCGTACACCGGCCGGTGTCATGGCCGGCCCCCGTATGCCGGGTCGAGGCGGTAGCCGGCGCCGCGGACGGTACGGATGGTCTGCCGGCCGAACGGTGCGTCGATCTTGCGGCGCAGGGAACTGACGTAGACCTCGACGAGGTTGACGTCGCTGTCGAAGCGGTCGTCCCAGACGTGTTCGAGGATCTCGCACTTGGAGACGGTCTCGCCGCCGCGCTGGGCCAGGTATTCCAGGACGGCGAACTCGCGGGCCGTCAACGCGATGGGGACCGTTCCACGGTGGCACCCGTGGGAGGCCGGGTCGACTTCGAGGTCGCCGATGTGCAGCACCGCCGGCCGCTCGGGTCGGCCGCGGCGGATGAGGGCCCGTAACCGGGCGGCCAGCGCGATGAAGGAGAACGGCTTGACGACGTAGTCGTCGGCGCCGGTGTCCAGGCCTTCCGCCTGGTCGTACTCGCCGTCCTTGGCCGTCAGCATCAGCACCGGCATCCACCGCCCCGCTTCCCGCAGCCGCGCACAGACCCGGTAGCCGTTCACGTACGGCAGCATCACGTCCAGCACCACCGCGTCATAGGGGTTCTCCAGCGCCAGCTCCAGACCTCGGCGCCCGTCGTGCCCCACATCGACCGCGTACCCCTCACCGACCAGGCCCCGGCGCAGCAGTTCCGCCATCCGCCGGTCGTCCTCCACCACCAGTATTCGCATCACCCCAGCATCGCCGCCGGCGGCTGAGGGGAACCTGAAAGGCCCTCAGGAACCTTCAGAGTCCCCTCAGTCCCGTCCTGCCATCGTTCTGTCCCACGGGTCCCCGGCGAGATCGGCTTCAGGGGGGAGATCTCGCCGGGGGCCCGTGGGTTGCGAGCAGACGCGGTCCGGACCACGCAGACGTCCCTGAGAGATCGGAAGGTCATCCATGCGAACGAAGCCCTTACGCGTACTGGCGGGAATCCTCGCCGTCCCGGCTGCCGTACTCGCGTTCGGCGGCACCGCCGCCGCCGCGCCGGCGCAGGCCGACCACAGCCAGGTCCAGGCATCACCGACGGCGACTCCGCTGACCCCGGCGCCCAACTGCGTCTCGTTCAGCCAGTACAGGAACGGCAACGCGCTCACGGGCTACTACACCAACGTCTACCTCGACAACAACTGCGGCACCGGCGCGCGAGTCAAGGTCATCATGGTCTACGGACACGACAGCGGCTGCATCCAGCTCGCGAAGGGCAAGCAGGACTACAAGTTCCGGTCCGACTCCATCACCGGCATCCTGTCGCCCTACGTCGACCGCATCGACGCCTGCTGACCCGGCCTCTCCTCGTGTGCAGAGCTGGTCGTTCCAGCTCTGCACACGCACGCGCTCCGCACGACGGCGCCACCGCACCCGGCACCCCGCCCAACAGATCTGGTTCGAGCCCGGCCGAGCCTCCGGCCGCTAGCGTGCCCCCATGTTCCTCGAACCGCTCACGCCGACCGAGGCCGGCGCGCTCCCCGGCGAGCTGCTCACCGAGCTGACCGCCCTCTACGCCTCGAACCACGCGTTCCACGCCCTGAGCGGTGACTTCCCGGACCCGGAGGACATCCGCCCCGAGCAGGTCGCGACCGCGCTGGCCGACGAACTCGCCGACCCGGACACGGAAGTCCTCCTCGCCCGCAGCGCCGGACGGCTCGTCGGGATCGCGATCACCCTCGGGACGCATCCCGACCCGGACGACGAGGACCCCTGGATCGGCCTGCTGATGATCGACGCCACGCGGCAACAGCAGGGACACGGACGGCAGTTGGCGTCCCTCGTCGAGGACCGTCTCCGCGCGGCCGGCCGAACCGCCATACGCCTGGCCGTCCTTGACAACAACCCCGACGGCGTCGCCTTCTGGACCGCCCTCGGCTACGACGTCATCGACCACCGCCGGGACCGCCAACTCGGCCGCCCCTGCGCCGTGTTGCGCAAGCGGCTCCGCAAACTCCGCCGCGCCGCCCGCATCGCCGTGCTCGACCCCTCGGGCTCCGTATTCCTCTTCCTGCACGACGACTCCGCGAACGGCACCTTCTGGGCCCTGCCCGGCGGCGGCATCGAGGGGGACGAGACCCCCCGCGAGGGCGCCCTGCGCGAACTGCGCGAGGAGACCGGCTGGACCGACCTGACCACCGGCCCCCTCCTCTGCACCCGGGAACGCGACTTCACCCGCGCCGACACCCACATCCGGCAACACGAGCACATCTACGTCACCCACGGCCCCCACCGCGAACCCACCGGCCCCGACCTCGCCACCGCCCACGCCGAGGACGGCATCCTCGCCTGGCGATGGTGGACACGGGAGGAGCTGCACGGGGCGACCGAGCTCGGCTGGCTGCCCGAACTCGCCGGACTGCTCGACGAGTTGGAGGAAGGGCCGGAAGAGAGGGCGGGAGGGGAAGCGGGGAATGGATGACCTCGCACCGGACACCACAGGCCGTCGGCAGCCGGACCCCCGGCCACGCGCCCTGCTCCACACCGACTTCGACGGCAACCCCGCGGAGCCCGACGACGTGATCGCCGACGCCCTGGACGACGACGGCTGTCTGGAACGCGCCCCCGGCCCGATCGCGATTCTCCAGGACCGGGCCGCCGACCCCGCCGGCCGTCTCCTCGCCTGCCGCGCACTCACCAGCTGGGCCGATCCGCTCGGCTACGACACCGTCCTCCAGGCCGCCGCCGGCCCTGACGACGTGGTCTGGCACGGCCGGTCCGCCGACCGGTTCTTCGGCCAGGACGACACCTTCGGCCGGCTCGCCGACGCGGTCGGGGCCAGTCCGGACATGGTCGACGAACGGGGCACCGCCGAGTTGCGGATCGCGGCGGCGCGCGCCCTGCTCTCCCTCACGGACCGGGTCCAGTTCGACCGGCACATGTCCTCACTGCTGTTCCGCGAGATCGTCGAAGCCGCTCGGGACGAGATCGACGCCACGGTGGAACGGGGCATCGACCGCCTCGTCTCCGGCGAACGTGTCCCCTACGACCTCGGCCTTCAACTCGCCCTGCTCACCGTCGCGATGAAGACATACGACGAGCCGGGCGCGAACGACGCCAGCTGATGTAGGGGTCACCGGATTCCGGCTCGGTCAAGGACAGGCCGGTCAAGGACAGGCCGGTCAAGGGCGAGCCGGCTTTCCCTCCCCGTACAGCCAGTCCTTCCAGATTCCGCTGAAGTCCTTGCCCGGCGCCATCTTCTCCACGTACGCCGTGAAGTCCGCCGTGTTGGCGTTGCCGTAGCGGTGGGTGGCTGCCCAGCCCTGGATGATGTCGTAGAAACGCGCGTCACCGACCGTCCGGCGGATCTTGTGGAGGACCATCGCGCCGCGTTCGTAGACGGGGCTGTCGGAGATGTGGGCGGCGGAGGTGGGGCGGGCCGGAGGGAAGGACCAGATCGCCTCGTCGTCGGACCTGTCGGCGAAGTAGGTGCCTTTGTAGAGGGCGTCGAAGCTCTGCTGGGCGGTGTCGCCGCCGTGGTCCTCCGACCAGAGCCATTCCGCGTAGGTCGCGAAGCCCTCGTTGAGCCACATGTCGCGCCAGGTCTTCGGGGTGACGGAGTCGCCGTACCACTGGTGGGCGAGTTCGTGGACGAGGGTGGCGGTGTCGGGGGCGCCGGGGAAGAACGGTCGGGTCTGGGTCTCCAGGGCGTAGCCCGCGTCGCCGCGGCGGTCGACGATCGCGCCGGTGGAGGAGAACGGGTACGGGCCGAAGTTGTACTCCTCCCACTCCATGATCTCGGGGATCTCCGCCAGCACCTCGCGGCTGGCCGCCGCCTCCTGCGGGTCCACCGCCACGTACACGGGGAGGCCGTTCTTCGTGCTGGTGCGGGTGATGTCGTAGTGGCCGATCGCCACCGTGGCCAGGTAGGTCGCCATGGGGTGGGTGGTGCGCCACATGTAGGTCGTACGGCCCGCCCGGGTCGTCGTCTCTGTCCTCAACTCGCCGTTGGAGACCGCCTGTAGGCCCTTCGGGACGGTGATCGTGATGTCGTACGTCGCCTTGTCGGAGGGGTGGTCGTTGCCGGGGAACCACGCCATCGAGCCGGTCGGTTCACCGAGGGCCAGCGCCCCGTCCGCCGTGCGCAGCCAGCCCTCTTCCGAGCCGTCGGGATCGGTGATCGTCTCGGGGGTGCCGGAGTAGCGGACGGTCGTCCTGAAGGTCTTGCCCTGGGGGACTGTGGAAGGTGGGCGGACTTTCAGTTCCTGGCCGGCGCGGGTCCAGGAGGTCTTCTTGCCGTCCACCGTCAGCGAGTTGACCTGCATGCCCTTGAGGTCGAGGTCGTAGGCGGAGAGGTTCCGGGTGGCGCGGGCGGTGATCGTCGCCGTACCGGTCAAGGGAGTTGAGGTGCCGGGGGTGTACGCCAGGGTCAGCGCGTAGTGGGTCACGTCGTAGCCGCCGTTGCCCGCCTGGGGGAAGTACGGGTCGGCCACGCCCGCGCTGCCGGCGGTGCCGTGTACGCCCCCTGTTCCACCGCACGCCGTCAGGACGAGGGCCAGCGCGCACGCGGTGACCGTGGGAACAAGGCGTACGGATCGGGACACGTGCGCGATCCTACGAGTTCGGGGCCTCCCACCCCGGACCGTCCGCCCGAAGTCCGGTGACCCTCGTACGCTCGGCTCCGTGCCCCGCTCTCCGAAGAAACCGCGCCGACTCGTTGCCGACGGGCGTACGTACATGTGGAGCCTGCGTCACCGTCACGCCCCCTCCGGGCCGACCAGAGACGACGCCGGCTGGACCGTGGGCTGCGTCCAGACCCTCACGTTGTCTCCGCAGCCGGCCGGCACGGGCGGTCCGCTGCGGATCGTCTTCACCTCGGGCCCGGAACGGTACGTCCCGGGCGGAGCCCCCTTCGGCTCCGGGGACGTCGGATACGGCCGTGGCGCCTCCCTCAACCTCCACGAACCCGGCGCCGTCCGCGCCCTCCTCGACGCGGCGTCGGCCCGCGGGTGGCTGCCGGGGCCGGGAGAGACGCGGGCGGTGGAGGTCGACGGCTGGGCCCTGCTGGAGGCGGCCGCCGCCGCACGGGACGGGGGCGGTGAGCGTCCCGCTGAGCCTGGTGAGGGACATCGTGAGGTGCGTGATGAGGGGCACCGTGAGGGGCCGTCCTGAGGGGTGACTCCGGCCGACCTCGGACCTCCCCGACCGTGACACCATCTCCTACGTGCTCGACATCGGCTACGCCCTCTCCAACCGCTTCCCCGACCCCCCGCAGACCGACTACCGGCGCGCGGACGTCCACGCGCTGCGGCACGACCTGTTCTGCGGCGACGTGTACCTCGCCGACACCAAGGCGGACCGGGAAGTGTCCACGGCCTGGGGATGGGTACCGGTGCTCGACTTCGCGTGGGCGTTGTGCGACATCGTGGAGCGGATCGACCAGGACCCGGCGGGGTCCCGGGCATCCCGGCCGCAGCGGGCGGAACTCGACTTCACCGAGTCCACCGACCGGATGCTGTTCGAGCGGCGGTTCGGGTGGGTGAATGTCGAGGCGGACTGGATGCGGCGGGACGAGGAGGCGTTGACCTTCTCCCACGCCGAACTGCGGCGCGAGGCGCGGGACTTCCTGCACGATCTGATCGCCGACCTGGTTGATCTGCATGATGCCCTCGGCGAGAACCCGGCGATCTGGACGTTGCAGGCAAGGTTTCCCCGGGTGCCCTGAGCTTCCTTCTTGCCCTGCACTGGGGTTGCCGTCCCTGGGGGCTGCGCCCCCAGACCCCATCGGCCCTGAAGGGACCTCGTCCTCAAACGCCGGACAGGCTGGATGACGGCACCCCAGGCCAAGAAGCAACCCTCCTCACCCCTCCACCCGAATCCCCATCTGCACAGCCAACACCGGCGCCAGATCCAACAGTTGCCCCATGCTGATCACCGCCCCGGACAACCGCTCCACCCCCCGCGCGATCTCCAACTGCACCGCCCCCCGCAGATCCACATCCGTGAACGACACCCCCGTGAAGTCCGCCCCCTTCAACGCACAGTCCACGAACTCGACGCGCTCCAGCCGAGCATCGAGAAAGTCCGGCTCGACAAGGACGCAGCCCTCGAAAACAACATCCCGCAGCTTCGCCTTGCGCAGGTTCAGGTAATCGATCTTGCCGCCCCGGATCACCACCCGCTCCAGAACCGCACCGTGCAACTGCACCCCGCCCATCCGCGCGTCGACCACCTCGACGTCACGCAGGGTCGACTCCGCGAGGTCGGTGCCGACACCCCGTATGCCGGTGAGGACGGAGTCCAGCACCCGCGCGTGATGCAGCCGCGTCTCGTCCAGCGCGCAGTCCGTCAGCGCGCAGTCCATGAACCGGGCACCCCCGCCGTCCTGCCCGACGAAGTCCTCGTCCCGGAACTCCAGCCCGTCGTAGTCCCCGTCCGGCTCCAACTCCCCACCGCCGTAAGCCTCCAGAGCAGGCAACCGCACCTCCGGCCGCCGCGCCCCCTTCACTCCACCCGTCGCTCTCCTCGCCATGCCCCCATCCTGCACCCCACCACTGACATCGAGGACGCCGGACACTTGACCTCAAGCACGCTTGAGGTCGAACAGTGACCCCATGCATGCCATACGACTCCACACCTTCGGCCCCGCCGAGAACCTCACCTACGAACCCGTCGACGACCCCTCCCCCGCCCCCGGCCAGGTCCGCATCGCCGTGGCCGCGGCCGGAGTCCACCTCCTGGACACCGTTCTGCGCGCGGGAGAACAGGGCCCGCTCCCCGAACTCCCCACCCTCCCCACCATCCCCGGCCGCGAGGTCGCCGGTGTAGTCGAGTCGCTCGGGGACGGGGTCGCCGGGCTGTGGCTCGGGAAGCGGGTGGTCGCGCATCTGGGGTTCGCGCCGGGCGGGTACGCGGAGTTGGCGGTGGCCGATGTCGACCGGGTGCACGAGATCCCGGCGAACCTGGACTTCGCGCAGGCCGTCGCGATGATCGGAACGGGCCGTACGGCGATGGGGATCGTGCAGTTCAGCGAGCTGAGCGTGGACTCCGTAGTCGTCGTTCCGGCAGCCGCGGGCGGACTCGGCACCCTGCTCGTGCAGCACGCCAAGCAGGCCGACGCCACGGTCATCGGCCTCGCGGGCGGCCCGGAGAAGGTCGCCCGCGTACAGGCGAACGGCGCCGATCTCGCCGTCGACTACACACACCCGGAGTGGCCGGGAAAGGTAAGGGCCTGGCTGGGCGGGCGGCACGCGACGGTCGTGTTCGACGGGGTGGGCGGAGCCATAGCAAGGGAGAGCGTCAACCTGCTCGGGCCGAACGGCCGGCACCTCGTCTTCGGCTGGTCGAGCGGGCAGCCGTACACCTCCGAAGCCGAAGGGGTGTCCGAACAGGTGCTCGGCCCCGTGATGATGCGAAAGGCCGGCGGACCGAGCCCCATCCGAACCCTGGAGCTACGAGCCCTCACCGAGGCCGCCGCAGGCCGACTAGTCCCGGCCATAGAACGATTCCCGCTGGCCAGCGCAGCACAAGCACACAGCGCACTGGAAAACCGAAGGACAACCGGAAAGGTGGTCCTAGAGCCATGACCACACAGAGCGGATCACCAAGCACACCACCCAGCCTCCCCCAACCGAACACACGCACGAATACAACTGAGGGTGCGATACCTACCGATTCATGGTCTTCTGAGCAGATGAGCGTCACCCAATCAGGTGAATCAGGTGGATCCGGAACGACGGCCACGGGCCCCGATCCCCGCCGCTGGTGGGGCCTGGTGATCATCGCTCTCGCGCAGCTCATGGTGGTCCTCGACGCGACGATCGTGAACATCGCGCTCCCCTCCGCACAGCGCGACCTGGGCATGTCCGACGGCAACCGGCAGTGGGTCATCACCGCGTACACACTCGCCTTCGGCGGCCTGCTCCTCCTCGGCGGCCGGATCGCCGACCTGGTGGGCCGCAAACGGACGTTCATCATCGGCCTGATCGGCTTCGCGGGCGCCTCCGCACTCGGCGGCGCGGCCACGACCTCGGGCATGCTCTTCGGCGCCCGCGCCCTACAGGGCGTCTTCGCCGCCGTACTGGCCCCCTCCGCCCTCTCCCTCCTCACCACGACCTTCACCGACCCGAAGGAACGCGGCAAGGCCTTCGGGATCTACGGCGCGCTCGCGGGCAGCGGTTCGGCGATCGGCTTCATCGCGGGCGGCCTGCTCACCGAGTACCTGAACTGGCGCTGGTGCCTGTACGTCAACATCCCCATCGCGATCATCGCGGTCTTCGGCGCCTTCGCCCTCCTCCACGACCGCCCGGGCCACTCCGGCGCCCGCCTCGACGTCCCCGGCGTCCTGCTCGGCTGCGGCGGCCTGGTCGCGATCGTCTACGGCTTCAGCGAGGCGGAACCACGCGGCTGGACGGACTCCCTGGTCCTGGCCCTGTTCGCGGCCGGTGTCGTCCTCCTCACCTCCTTCGTCTGGTGGCAGACCAGAGCCCCCAGCCCCCTCCTCCCCCTCCACATCGTCAAGGACCGCAACCGCGCCGGCTGCTTCCTCACGATGGGCCTCGCGGTCATCGGCATGTTCGGCATGTTCCTGTTCATGACCTACTACCTCCAGGTCATCCTCGACTACTCGCCCGTGAAGACCGGCATGGCCTTCCTGCCCCTCACGGTCGCGATCATCATCGGCTCGACCCAGATCTCGGCCCGCCTGATGCACCACGTCCCACCGCGCACCCTGATGGTCCCGGGCGCGGTCCTGGCCGCAGCGGGGATGTCCTTCTTCACCCGCCTCACGGTCCACTCGGACTACACGACCGAACTCCTCCCCGGCCTCCTCCTGATGGGCCTCGGCATGGGCCTCATCTTCATGCCGGTCTTCGCCACCGCCACGGCCGGAGTCGCCCCGCAGGACTCGGGCGTGACCTCCGCGACCGTCAACACCGCCCAGCAGGTGGGCGGTTCGATCGGCACGGCCCTCCTCAACACGATCGCCACCACCAGCAGCGCGGCCTACATCGCCGCCCACCTCCACACCCCGGCCCAGAAGGCCCTCATCACCAGCAAGGGCATCGTCCACGGCTACACGGTCGCCATCTGGTGGGCCGTAGCCGTGATGCTGATGGCCGGCTTGGTCGCGGGGCTGATGGTGACGGCGCGAGCCCCCAAGCACGGGGCGACGGCACAGTCACCCGCATCGGAGTCGGCATCCGAGTCCGTCACCTGAGCCGAGCGGACCGCAGGCCGCGTACGGCGGCAAGGCGACGTGTCGGGGGGTGTCCGCCCGCAGCGGTTGGCGCGTCAAGCACGGGCGAGCCGATGACCAACAGCCCCCGCGCCAATCCGAGGACGGACACCCCCCAACGCACCGCGGGCAAACCACAACGCACCCGCACCAAGACACAAAGCCGCACCCCAAACCACCTAGGGGCGCGGGGAACTGCGCGACCAGCCACAACGCACCCGAAGACGACAGCGCACCCCAGACCTCAGTGCCGCCCCGCCACCCAATCCGCAACCCGCGCCAACCGCGACGACTCCCCGCTCACCCCACCCGACTCCCGCCGATCCGCCACCCGATACGTCGCGTACAACCCCCGCACCCCCAACCACCGAAACGGCTCCGGCTCCCACTTCCGCACCTTGTGCCCCACCCAAGGAAGCCCGGTCAACTCAGAAACCCCCGCCTGCCCCGAGTCCAGCAGAACCAGATCCCGCAACGTCCGCGCGGCGAGATTCGTCGTGGCCACCCCCGACCCGACATAACCCCCGGCCCACCCCAGCCCCGTAGCCCGATCCAACGTCACCGTCGCGCACCAGTCCCGAGGCACCCCCAGCACCCCCGACCACGCATGCGCGACCCGCACCCCCGCAAGCGACGGAAAGAACCGCACAAGGATCTCCCGCAACGCCTCGACCGTAGAAGCCTGCGTCCGCCCGTCGTTGTCGGTCCTCGACCCGAACCGATACGGCACCCCACGCCCACCCAACGCGATCCGCCCATCAGCGGTGCGCTGCGCGTACATGTACGCATGCGCCATGTCACCGAGCGTCTCCGCACCACCCCACCCCACCGACTCCCACTGCGCATCGGAGAGCGGCTCGGTAGCGATCATCGACGAGTTCATCGGCAGCCACGTCCGCCGCTGCCCCTTGAGACTCGCGGTAAATCCCTCCGTACAACGCAGCACATAGGGCGCGCGAACGGTCCCGTACGGCGTCACCGCACGCTTGGGCCGAATCTCCGTCACGGGCGTCGACTCGTGAATGACAACCCCCAGCGCCTCCACCACCGCCGCGAGCCCCTTGACCAGCTTCACCGGATGCAGCCGCGCACCGTGCGGCGTCCACGTAGACCCGACCGCGTCCACGACCCGGATCCGCTCACCGGTCTCACGCGCGCCGTACAACTCCCGATCCGTCTCGCCGTACGACAGCTCGTGCTCATGAAAGTCCTTCAGCCGCCCCAACTGAGCGGGCGTACAAGCGACTTCGAGCACCCCGCCCCGATGGATATCGGCCTCGATCCGCTCTTCCTCCGCAACCCTCACGACCTCGCCAACGGTGTCGTTCATGGCCTTCTGCAAACGCACGGCGGCGTCCCGCCCATGGCGTTTCGCGTACCGATCACGCCCCGCGATCCCGTTGTACAGCCACCCCCCGTTCCGCCCCGACGCGCCGTACCCGCAGAACTTCTGCTCCAGGACGGTGACCCGGAGGAAGGGCGCCGCCTTCTTCAAGTAGTACGCGGTCCACAGCCCCGTGTACCCGCCACCGACGATCACCACGTCGGCGGAGGCGTCACCCCCGAGGGGCTCCCGTCGCGCGGGGAGGCCGTCATCCGCGTACCAGAAAGAAATGCCACCGTTCACGACACCGCTCACCGAGCTGCTCATATCCGGAAGCTAACCCCTGAGCGCGGCGACTGTCTCCTTCGGATTCCATGCTTTTCCACAGCCCCTGACCAGCGGATAACACGCCAGCCCGATCACCACGGACGTGAAATGCCCAAGATCGGTGAAGGTCCGGCCGGTAGCCAACGGCACCCCGTACACCGCCACCACAACCACCAGATACGGATACCGCCACGGCACCGCGATCCGGTACACCAGCACCCCCACCACCCCCGCCAGCGCGTAACTCACCCCGATGTCAAGGGTGTTGACCGCGGACTGCGGTGCCACGCCCCGCCTGATCGCCTCCAGCAGCGCGCCCTCGCTGATCAACGAGGCCAGCACATGCGCGGCCACACACACCATCAGCCACCGCGCCGTACCGAGCCACCGCTCGGCCTGCGCGTGGAACACCGTGTAGAGCACCGCATACGGCAACCAGCGCCCCCCGTCTATCCACATCGCGCTCGCGAACAGCACCCGCACCGGATTGTTCGACAACTCGTGGATGTTGGTGGACCGCTGCCGCAGGAACTCCTGCTCGAACTCCGGCGACATGTGGTGCATGGCGACCGTGGTGACGAAGAGGATCCCCAGCCAGACATAGGTGCCGGGGGCGCTGCGGACGTACGCCCACACCCTGTGGAGGCCCCGGGTAATTCGCATGAGCCGATTCACGCACGCAAGTATCGTCGGAGCCGTGATCGACATTCCGGCCGGACTGGTCGCCTCCCAGAACAGGTCCAACGGAGCGGCCGGACGCGCCTTCGTGGCGGAACTTCCCCAGCGTGCGGCCGACTTCCTCGACCTCTGGTCGCTACGGCTCAACGGCCCCTCGATGTACGGCAATTGCTCTCTCGTCCTGCCCGTCCTGCGCACCGACGGCACCCGGGCCGCGCTGAAACTCCAGTACCTCGACGAGGAGACCGCGGGCGAGCCGATCGCCCTGCGCACCTGGGCGGGCGACGGCGCCGTAGAACTTCTGGAGTACGACGACGAGACCGGCACTCTGCTCCTGGAACACCTCGACGCGTCCCGTGCCCTCACCCACGAACCGGACTCCCGCGCCGCGACCGTCGTGATCGCCCGCCTGCTCGCGCGTCTGACGGCGGTATCCGCACCGCCGGACCTGCGCCAGAACCTCGGCACGCTGGCGGCGGCCATGCTGGAACGGGTCCCCGCGGCCCTCCCCCACCTCCCCGACGCGGCCGACCGGCACCTGATCGAGGACTGCGCGGCAGCGGTCCGCGAGGTCGCGACCGAGCCCGGCGACCGGCTGCTGCACTGGGACCTGCACTACGACAACGTGCTCCGCAGCCCGCGCTACGACGACGTGCTCCGGAACCCGCGCTACGACGACCCCCTCCCCGCCGACCGCGAACCCTGGCTCGCCATCGACCCCAAGCCGCTGTCGGGCGACCCCGGGTTCGATCTCTTCCCGGCCCTGCACAACCGTTTCGACCCCGACGAAATCCGTTGGCGCTTCGACGCGATGACGGACGTGATCGGCCTCGACCGGCCACGGGCACGCGCCTGGACGCTCGGCCGGGTGCTCCAGAACGCGCTGTGGGCGATCGAGGACGACAGCCCGCCCGCGCCGCCCCACCTGGAGGTCGCGCGGCGGCTGCGCGGTTAGGACCGCCCTCTTACGCCCATGCTTACGCCCATGCCGGTGTCCACGTCTCCGTGTCGGAAGGGTCAGGGCGGGTCGAGCCGAGGTGATCACGGAGCGCGGCCAACGCCGGATGCCGATTGTCCCGGTGCCGGACCAGCGAGTGCGGATAGACCGGCGTCGGATTCCGTACGGCGATGCGCCGCAGGTCGTGACCGGCGGGCCAGACCAGGCGGGTCCGCTCCCCGACGAAGGTCGCCAGCGAACCCGACCCGGCGATGGTGTCCAGCAGCGGCTCCACCCCGAAGTCGGGCCCGGTGCTCTCGATACCGAGCCCGAACGCGGCGGCGAGCGCGTCGTAGTAGGCGGCCCACTCGGTGCCGGGTACGAGACCGGGCATCCAGATCCGGTGCCCGACGAGGTCGGCCGGGGTGACCGTCCGGGCGGCGGCGAGCGGGTGGGCCGGGCCGGTGAGCAGCTGGACGGGCTCGTCGAAGGCCCGGCTGACCTCGATGTCGTCGGGGAGCCGACGGCCGGTCGTCGTGACGGCACGGAAGGACGCGTCGACCGTGCCGGAGCGGATGGCGTCCACGGCCGCGTCGGCGTCGAAGAGGGTCACGACGTCGAGCTCGACGTCTGGGCGGGCCCGATGGAAGTCCCGTAGCAGCGCGGCCGGGGCGAGCCCGCGCCCGATCACGTCGACGCGCAGCGCGCGGTGACCGGGCCGGACGGAGGCGAACGCCCGCGCCTCGGCACGCAGCAGTTCGCGGGCGTGCGGCAGGAACGCCCGCCCGTCGACGGTCAGTTCGGCCCCGCGCGGGGTCCGCGCGAACAGCCGTACGCCTACGGCCCGCTCCAGCGCGGCGACCCGCTTGGAGACGGCCTGCTGGGTGATCGACAACTCCGTGGCCGCATGCTGGAAACGGCCCGCGTCCGCGATGGCCACGAAGGTGCGCACAGCGTCGACATCCACGTCGGCGACGATACTGGCGGCCACTGACAATCACCGCTCACCAGTGGGTACAACCAGAGGTTGTAGCTTCCCGGCGAATCGGTTGTTTGATCTCGGCGTCCGGCACTCGCTTTGATGCCGGTGGGCGAAGTCGTGGTCGCGGTCGGCGGGTAGGTGTCCTGGAAAAGTGTGTCAGTTTCGCCGAAAGTGTCACACTTTTCGGGAGAGGGTGGGGCGGGGATGGCAGGGAGGCGGGCGCTCGGGCGCCGGTTCGGGTGGCTGTGGGCGTCGTTCGCGGTCAGCTCGTACGGCACCGGGCTCGGGTTCGGCGCGTTCTCCTTCATGGCGATCCTCGTGCTGCACTCCGGCCCGACCCAGGTGGCGGTGCTGGCCGCCTCGGGACGGGCGGTGGGCGCCCTGGTCGCCGTACCGCTGGGGCCGTGGGTGGAGTTCCGCCGCAAGCGGCCGGTGATGATCGCGATGGACCTGACCCGGTTCGCGGCGCTGCTGACGGTCCCCGTCGCCTACGCGCTCGGCGGGCTCACCTTCGCGCAGCTCCTCGTCGTCTCCATCACGGTCGCCGCGGCGACCATCGCCTTCAACGCGGCGAGCGGCTCGTACCTGAAGTCACTGCTGCCACGGGAGGACCTGCTGACCGCCAACTCCCGCTTCGAGTCGACGACTTGGACCTCGACCATGCTCGGACCGCCGCTCGGCGGGGTCGCGATCGGACTGTTCGGCCCGGTGACGACGGTGATGGCCGACGCGGTCAGCTATCTGCTCTCGGCGCTGGGCATCCGTGCCATCGGCGGGACGGAACCGCACCCCGAGCGGAGCGGTGCGCCGCGGCTGCGCGCGGGCGAGCTGCTCGACGGCTGGCGCTACATCCTCGCCCACCCCACCCTGCGCCCGCTGCTCCTCAACGCGATGGTGGTCAACGGCCTGATCATGGCCGCCGAGCCGCTGCTCGCCGTACTCATGCTGGGGCACCTCGGCTTCTCCCCCTGGCAGTACGCCCTCGCGCTCGCGGCCTCCTCCGGCGTCGGAGGCTTCGTCGGCTCACGCCTCGCGCGCCCGCTCGCGGCCCGGTTCGGGCAGCACAGGGTGATGCTGGTCGCCGGGACACTGCGCGCGTGCTGGCCGATCGGCCTGGTGTTCGTCCGCCCCGGAGTCCCCGGGATGCTCCTCGTCATCGCCGTCCAACTCGGCCTGGTGACCTGCATCGGCGTCTTCAACCCCCTCCTGGCCACGGCCCGCCTCACCCACACCGCCCCCGACCGCGTGGCCCGCACCCTCACCGCCTGGTCCATCAGCACCAGCGCGGCGATCGCGACACTGACGGCCGCGTGGGGGTTGCTGGCGGCGGCCACGACCCCGCGCACGGCGATCGCGCTGGCCGGGGTCCTCCTCCTGGCCGGCCCGCTCCTCCTCCCCCGCCGCGAGCACGCTCCCCACGACTCCGGCAAGGACCCGAGCGCGTCTACCCTCTCGGCATGATCCGCACCGCGACCCCCACCGACATCCCCGTCATCCACGCCCTGATCCGCGAACTCGCCGCCTACGAAAAGGAACCCCAGGAAGCGAGGGCGACCCCGGAACAGCTCCACGAGGCCCTCTTCGGCCGACACCCCGGCGCCTACGCCCACATCGCGACCGACGACACCACCGGCGAACCGGTCGGCTTCGCCCTGTGGTTCCTCAACTTCTCGACCTGGCGCGGCGTCCACGGCATCTACCTGGAGGACCTGTACGTCCGCCCCACCGCCCGCGGCACCGGCCACGGCAAGGCCCTCCTCACCGAACTCGCCCGCATCTGCGTCGACCGCGGCTACGAACGCCTGGAGTGGTCCGTCCTCAACTGGAACCGCCCCGCGATCGACTTCTACGAAGCGCTGGGCGCCCGGCCCCAGGACGAGTGGACGGTGTACCGGCTGACGGACGGGGCGTTGAGGGAGCTGGGAGGGCACGGGTGACGGGTGCCGGGTGACGGGTGGTCCACCTGCTCACCTGCCCACTTGCCCGACTGGGCCTCTGTGGCCGGGAGTTGAGGGGGGCAACGGCGAAAATTCGCGCGCACGATCATGTCGAGACTGGGCAGGGTCGGGGCATGAGCTTCACGAATATGCCAACTTTTTTACCGGGCCTCGAACTCTCCCGCCGTTTCTACACAGAAGCCGTCCGCCCCCTCCTCGAAGACGCCGCCCCCGACATCCCGCACTCCGCCGCCCGCATCGGCGGCGGCTCCGAGGTCCTCGGCTACGACACCCCCCGCTCGACGGACCACGAATGGGGCCCGCGCCTCCAGCTCTTCCTCCGCCCCCGCGACGTCCCCCGCCACGCGGGCCGCATCCGACACCACCTGGCCGAGCACCTCCCGAAAACCTTCCACGGCTACCCGACGAACTTCGCCCCGACGCCCGACGGCGAAGTCCGAGTCATGAAGAGCACAACCGGCCCGGTCCACCACAGAGTCGAAGTAACCCACACCACGGCCTGGTTCAAGGCAACACTGGGCTTCGACCCGACACACGACATCACTACGGCGGACTGGCTAGCGACCCCCACACAACTCCTGGCCGAGGTCACGGGCGGCGCGGTCTTCCACGACGGCCTCCACGAACTCGGCCCAGCCCGCCACGCCCTCCGCTGGTACCCCCAAGACGCCTGGCTCCACGTCCTGGCCCGCCAGTGGAACCGCATCTCCCAGGAGGAGGCCTTCGTAGGCCGCTGCGGCGAGGTGGGCGACGAACTCGGCTCGGCGACAGCGGCAGCCGGCCTCACCCGAACCCTGATGCGCCTGTGCCTCCTCATGGACCGCCGCTACCCCCCGTACAACAAATGGCTGGGCACCGCCTTCGCCCGCACGACAGCCGGCCACCGCCTGATCCCGGTCCTCACAGCCGCCCTCTCGGCGACGGACTGGCACACGAGGGAAAAACACCTCGCCTACGCCTACGAAGCGGCAGCCGGCATCCACAACCAACTGAACCTGACCGACCGCGTGGACCCCACCACCCGCCCGTACCACTCCAGACCCTTCCGAGTCCTCCACGCCGAACGCTTCACCAAAGCCCTGACGGCCCGCATCTCGGACCCGACCCTGAGAGACCTCTCAGACAACATACGAAAGCCCAGGCCGGATGAAACCTGACCTGGGCATTTCTGGATGAGCCCCCTGTCGGATTCGAACCGACGACCTACGCATTACAAGGTCGCCAGAGCGTTACCCTATGCTTCACCGAACGTCACTGTTTCCACTGTCTGTGCAGGTCAGGCCGCATGTGCATACCCGGGACTCATTGATCGTTCACGGAGTTTCCCCGTCCTTCTGGCCCCATCCTGGACCCAGGTTTGGGCTGGCCCCCGGCTGGCCCGGCACCAGTCGGGCTGATATCAAGCTCAGCGGCGGGCGGCAAATCCCCCCTTTCTCGAACGAGCCTTGCGACGCGAAGAAGCTCCGCCTCGGCAGGAACGGCGTCCTTGAAGTTGCAGATGCAGGGACTTGGATCTACGTGTGCTTCTTCGTGTCGCTGGCCGCCGGAGTCGTGGCAGTCGTCTGGCCCCGGGCCTGGCTGCCCTTTCGTATTGCAGCCAGCCCAGCCAGGAAGGCCAGTGCGACTGTACTGACACGGCATTCGTGACCAGGCCCACGTAGCGCCGCGTAACAGCCACTCCCGCCTATCCCCGCTTCGCCGGTCTCGCCGCCTGACACAATTGATCTTGAGGGTGGTCTGATTTCCGTCGCCCTCAACCCACCGTATCCGTGCGATCCGCTACCCCAGCCGAGTACTCGTACTCATATCCCCACAGGTGCCCGGCTGACACAGTGGTCACAGCGGGGTCCTTCAGCACGGCTTCGTTGAGCGGACAGTTGGCTGCTGTCTCACATCGGCCATTCGCCGTCCACTCTCCTCGTCCGGTCGACAGCCGACTCTCGCTCAACCAGCGCGGCGCAGAAGATTGCACGTCGCAGCGGCGGAGCTACTCCGGGTCTAACGCGATCGCTTTCAGCCAGCTTCACGCCTTGGTGGGAGCCGGATTCCGCAGAGATGCAAGATCACAGCTATCTTGCCGAGTTACATCTGTCACGGATGAGGCACTACCAGTGAGCGGCCGAGGGACTCGCTGAGCAACGTGCCGCACAGGGAGGAAGCGGTGGCGGTCGACAACACAGGGGATCCGCAGGTAACTGCCGCTGGGCTTGAAGCAGCTGCCGGCGGCGCGATCGCCGCGTCGGGCATAGGGCCCTTCGCCGGTATCGGTGCCGCCGTGGCGCAGGCGCTGCGTGTCGAGGGCGAGACGCTGACGACCTTCAAGAAGCGGGTCGACGATCTCCTGACCCAGCTGGAAGAGTCGAAGGCCGCCCCGCGGAGGATCGCCGACGGTGGCCTGCCAACAGGACGGCTCGGGAGCTTCGACGAGGCCGACGCACTTCACGCTTCCTACACCCGCGTGCACTCCCGCCTGGAGCAGCTGTCCAAGATGCTGGCGCTGCAGATCGAGGGGCTGGTCGTCACGGTCGACGCGTCGAAGAGCGGCTATCACAACCTTGACGACGACGTCCGAGACCGCCTGAGCCGGATCCGGGTCGAGGCGGACAAGTTGATCGCCGACGAGGCGGGTCCGGGGGCGCGGGCACACACCAGCGGCGCGTCGAACGGATCGGCCCGCGACCAGCAGGGCTCCCAGCCGGCGGATGAGCAAGCCGGTGGCCTGTGATGGCGGTGTCGACGTCAGGGAAGAGTGGCAGCACAATGACCGCGGCAGGGAAGGCGGGGCAACTTCATGTCTGACTGGGGCAGTCGGGCCTGGCAGATGGTTAAGGAGACCCGGTTCGTTGCCCACAATCCAGAAGAGCTGTGGGCCATGGTCGAGCCCGCGGACGGTGCGACGGCCACGGAGCTGGGCGAACTGCTGACCCAGGCCGCCAAGACGATCAAGGAGATCGGCGGCGACCTGCGCACGCACAGCATGGCCGTCGAGTGGGACGGCGAGGGCGGCGAGGCGTTCCGGACGTGGTGCAACCAGGCCGCGCTGGCCACTCTGGGCCTGGGCGACTACAGCGAGTCCGCGGGCAAATGGCTGGGCCACGCCGCGGACACGCTCCACGAGGTCAAGCCCCAACTGGAGATCCTGCGAACGCAGAGCGCCACCGCGCGGTCGGTGCTCGACGCGCACGCCGCGAAGGCGACGGACGTCGGCAACCACGACGGCGGCCCCTCGGCCACCGAGGTGAAGACGGCCAAGACCCGGTACACCAACGACAGCGCCGACGCCGCCGGCCTGATGATCAAGCTCGCCCAGTCGTACACGGCCTCGACCGAGCAGATCGACGCGCTGGAGACGCCCGAGTTCCCGAAGCTGCCGGAGCGGTTCGTCCCCGAGGCCCGTGGCGAAACCGCGGTCTCCGTTCCGACTGGCCAGAAGTCCGTCACGCCAGTGGAGACCTCTGGGCGAAGGACAGCCGTCGACTCCGGTATGAGCGGGACGAGTTCAGCGCCTCAGGTGTCCGCGCCGCACCACTCCGCGAGCGTGGCGCACGTGCCCGATACGGCCCCGAGAGGCCATACGCACCCGACGAACACCACGATCCCGACGAATACGGCGATCGACAGCGTGGGAACGCTTCCTTCCACACCATCAGTCCCTGCTGCTGGCGCAGCTCCGCTCCCGGGAGTGAGCGGCCCGGACGGCAGGACATCGTCGCCAACCGGTGTGCTCCCACCTGCATTCGGGGGTACCGCGACGTTGGCGCCCGGTACTGGGGCAGGCGGAGGTCGTCCCGCGTACGGCGCTCGGAGCTCACTGCGCACGCCCTCCGAGCCAGGTGCTTCCGGCAGCTCGCGCGTACCCGGCCGCGGGCTGCCCACATCGTCTGTCCCCGGTATGTCCGGTGCTGGTACCGCTACCCCCCGCATGTCAGGGAGGGGACTGCCCGGTCCCGCGTCGGCCAGGGGCAACAACGGCATCACTGGCGGCCGCCCCATCTCTCCCGCCGGACGATCCACCGGTGCGATTCCCCGGGGCACGGTCGTCGGCGGCACCCCGAACGAGCAGCAGCCTCCGATGGGCCGTGGCGGCGTCGCAGGGGGTACGAGCGAGGGCGCGACACCGGCCCCCCGCAGCGGAGAACGCGTACCAGGTCGGGAAGGTGCGGCGAGGGGCGGCCCGAGGTCGCCCGCCCAGTCCGGTGGGATCATCGGCGGGCAGCCGAAGCAGGCCCCGCAGCGCAGAAGGGCGCTGTTCACCTCGGGAGGTGAGGGACTCGTACGCGGAGCGAACGCGCATGCCGACGGCACACTGCCGCAGGGCGGCGGAACGACCCGCGGTGGCTCCGCCGCTCCGCTGGGCCGCGCTGGCCGCTCCCCTCGTGGTGAACGCACCCGCGACCGCTCGGAGGACCATGCGGACGACGGGAGTAACCGGCACCAAGGCGACCAGCGCGTCATCCCGCCGACAACCGACTGAGCATCGCCCGCACCACGAGCAGCCTCGACGACAACGCCGATGAGAAGGACGAACATGCGCACCCGCAGCAAGCAGGCCAGACGACGCGGACCGGTCGTGTCGGCCCTGGCAGGCGTCCTGCTGGCGAGCGTCGCCGTCACGCCCGCGCACGCTGACACCATCCGCAGCCGGCAGTGGTACCTCGACGCCATGCAGGCCCAGCAGATGTGGAAGACCAGCACGGGCAAAGGCGTCACCGTCGCATTGATCGACAGCGGCGTCCAAGCCGACATCCCCGACCTGCAGGGCCAGATCGTGACGGGGAAGGACTTCTCCAAACGCGCCGGCGACGAACGCACGGACTACGACGGCCACGGCACGGGCATGGCGGTCATCATCGCCGGTACCGGTGGCAGAGGCGCCACCAACGGCTCCTACGGCCTGGCCCCGGGCGCGAAGATCATGCCGATCCGCGTACCTGACTTCGTCGAGCGCAACCGTACCGACGGCAACCAGGACGACTTCGCCACCAGCACGGCCAAGGCCATCCGGTTCGCGGCGGATTCGGATGCCAAGGTCATCAACATCTCGCTGGGAAGCACGGCCCACTCACAGCAGCTGACCGACTCCGTCGACTACGCCCTGTCCAAGGGCAAGCTGATCTTCGCGGCGGTGGGCAACACCGGAGACGCCCTCAACGAAGTTGAGTACCCGGCAGCGATCCCCGGGGTAGTGGGCGTCGGGGCGATCGACAGAAACATCAAGGCGACGAAGGAGTCCCAGCACGGGCCCCAGGTCGACCTGGTCGCGCCAGGAGCGGACATCGTCACGGCCTGCCTCGAATCCAGCACCAAGGTGTGCGAGACGCGCGGCACCAGCGACGCCACCGCCCTCACCTCCGCCTCCGCCGCCCTGATCTGGTCCAAGCACCCCGGCTGGACCAACAACCAGGTTCTGCGGGTCATGCTCAACACCGCAAGCAAACCCAAGAGCGGCAAGAACCGCACCGACTACCTCGGCTACGGCGCCGTACGCCCCCGCATCGCGCTGACGGACCCCGGCGACCCCGGGCCGGCGGACAAGTACCCCCTCCCGGACCTCACGGCCGCAGGCGCCAACTCCCCCTCTCCTGGCGCCTCCGACGCACAGGGCGCGGGTGCGCCAGCAAATGATGACAGCTCTACCGCGGCAGCCTCCGCATCCAAGGACGATCACGGCAACAGCACCCTCTGGATCGGGCTGGGCATCGGTGCCGCCGTACTCCTCGGAGGAGCGATCGTGGCCTTCGTCGTCGCCCGCAGGCGTCAGAGCCGCTTGGATTCGCCGTCGGTGTCCACGGGCCCTGCGAATCAACTGCCCCACCCCCACTCGACGTTCATGCCGCCCACCAGCGCATCGAGTGCCGGTGGCCCACCCAACCAGGGAGAGCGAACCTGACCCACCGACTCACTGAAGGAAGCACGCCACAGCAGACTCGCCACGCATGAGTACGGATACTCAGCCGTCCTGGTTGCGGTAGCGGATGGGACGCACGGTGAAGGGGCGCTACCGTACGTCTCGGCCATTGCGATGTGACTGCTGCGAACATTTGCAACGTTCCGGTCGTACGGTCACGGTCACATCTATTCCGGACGTACGACGAGGCACGGGGAGGGGCCACACATGGCGTGGGAGGAGTGGGAGGAGATCAAGGCCACTGCGGTCGATCGGCACTCCACGCGGATGCAGCTCAACCAGCTGCCGGCCGATCAGGGGGGCGGCGGCACGAGTAACGTCGGCACTCCTTCCGGCAAGCTGAGGTCCGACAAGGCGGCGTGGTCCAGGGCGGGGGAAGGCGTCGGTGATCTGCGGGACAACACCGGCAAGGCGCTGGCGAAGTTGGAGGAAGGCCAGACAGGGCTCGATAAGGGTTCCGGATGCCTTACCGCAGCTGCCCAGAAGGGTGTGTACGACTCCTGGGAGCGCCGATTGAAGGACATCGGTGAACTCTGCGACGGGCTCGCCGGCGTGCTGGAGAAGACGGGTAACGACCAGCTGAGGACCGACGAGGCCATCAAGGCCGAGATCGCCAAGCTGAAGGTCCGCTCCGAGGAGACGCCCGCTTCCAGCGACTCGGGCAAGGGCCGGTGATCTGGAGGCATGGACCTCGGTACGCTCAAAGCCATCAACCCGTCTGAATACGCGGAAGCGGCGGACGGCTATCGCGCGGTGAGTGACATGGCTGACGCGGCCAAGGATCGCATCGACAAGCAGATCACCACAGACATGCGCAAGGCCAATGAGGGCGAGGCCGCGGACGCGGCACTCAAGCAGTTGCGGAAGCTGTCGGAGAACTTCCACTACTCCCAGGTGGAGTGCGGTCTGATCACCGGAGCCCTCGACGGCTTCTCGTCCGAAATCGCCGCCCCCAAACGGCGCCTGACTGACGCGCTGGACGACGCGGCCGTGCTGGCGTACACCGTCAGCGAGGACGGCGCCATCACGTATCCCGCAGGCGGTAAGAACGAGCTCACCGGTGAGCCGATCCCCGGCGGCACGGTCCTGGCCAACAATGGCCTGATCACGGGCAACAACACCGGATTCCAATCACCAGGGCTGGCGCCGAACGATCCTCAGCTCAAGAGTGCGAACCCGCATCACGCCAAAGCCGTGGACATCGCCGACCGCATCACCTACGCCGTACGAGAAGCCCAGGAGATCGACGATCGGTACAGCAAGGCACTGCGCAAGCTCAACGCGGCACCGGGCCTGAACGTCAGCACCAGGACATGGGCGGACGTGGCGTCCGACGTCGATGCTGTGAGTTCTGCCGCGAGTGACTACATCGCGGACCACATCCCGTTGGACAAGTCACCCGCCGACCGCAAGAAGTGGTGGGACAACCTCAGCAACGAGGAACGCGAGGAGTACAAGGCCGCCTTCCCGGAGATCATCGGAAACCTGGACGGAATCCCGGCCGTGGTCCGCGACGAGACAAACCGCGAGAACATCCAACTTCTCATCGCGCAGTTGGACGGCCGACAAGACGAGGCGTCCAAAGACAAGCTTGACGGGCTGAAAGGCATCCAGACCAAGCTCAACTCGGGCAGTCAGCCACCAATGTTCCTTCTGGGGGTCGGTCTCGAAGGAAACGGGAGAGCGATCGTCGCCTTCGGGAATCCTGACACCTCAAAGAACGTCTCAGCTTATGTACCCGGCTTGGGCACTAAACTCAATTCCAGTTTTGCCGACGGCACCGTGAAACGCGCCTTCGATACGGCTAAGGATGCCCAGGGTATCGATCCCTCCTCATCCGCGATCGTATGGCTCGGCTACGATGCTCCTCAATCGATCGACGTGATGACTACGAACGATGCCGAGCACGGCGCCCCTGCGTACAACAGTTTCATGGGCGGAATTTCGGCAACCAATGAGCATGCCGATCCCCATATCACTGCCATTGGACATTCCTACGGTTCCCGACTGGTGGGGGCCGCCACACAGGAGGCGGGAGGGATTCCGGGGGCTGATGACATCATCCTCGTCGGAAGTCCCGGCGTCGGCGTCGACAAGGCGGCGGACCTGGGTGTGGGCAAGGACCACGTCTGGGTGGGAGCGGCTGAGAACGACATCGTCACCAAGCTCCCTTCGTCAAAGGAAGCTGTGGCAGGAACCATGGGATTCTTCGGAGGAGGGCCGCTTGGCGCGTACGTCGGAGGGGAAATCGCAGACCAGGGTGACGATGACATCTGGTTCGGCAAGGATCCGGCAAGCAAAGCGTTCGGCGCCAACAGATTCGAGACGTTGCCCGGTCCGGAGCTGGCCCAGCCTGCCTTCCCCGACGTATTGGACTCCAAGTTGGACATCGAAGCCCACAGTAATTACTTCTCTCCAGAGGAAGGGAAGGACAAGGTTTCTGCGCGAAACATCGCTGCCATTGTCGCAGGACAGCCTGGATACGTAACGAGGGAGACGCCGCGATGAGGAAAAGAGTTGCAGCGGCCGCAGTGCTGGTTCTACTTCTGGCCGGGTGCGGCTCGACAGGTACCGCGTCCTCAGGCAAGGAAAGCCAATCGAAGATGAACATGCAAGAGGCGGCCGACAAGGCGGACGCGATTCTGGACGAGACGTTTGCGGCCGTCAAGCCTCCCGTTCAGTGGACTCACACGTACTCAATGCCGGGTGACTGCTATGTGGACCGTGATCGTTCCGTCATGACGATCATCTCGGCCGAACGGCGTGGCAGCTTCCTTGGGGTGTTGGAACGCCACTGGAAGAGCAAGGGCTACAAGCTCGTCGCCACGAGTCAGAACGGGCTGGCAGCCAACTTCGAGACCCAGGACGGCTTCCAGCTCGAAGTCCTGATCGGGACCACCGGCCAGGCCCACGTGAGCGTCACCACCCCATGTGTGGAAAAGTCCGAGGTCGCACCGCCGACCAGCACGCCGAACGGCCCGGACTACTCGAAGCAGAAGCTGCCGGCGCCGAACGTGAAGTCGACGTTCTGGTCGAGCGACGCGCCCGTCTCGAGCTGACGCACGCGTCCGGAAGCTCATCGCTGCGGCTTCCTTCCAGGGTGATGACCTGGTCGGCGGGGCACGCAGGCATCCCTGCCACGCCAGCGCGAAGGGGGCGGGCCTCCTCCGCAACGACGACGGAGACGTACCCATCTCTCTGCGCCACGAGTACTGACGGGTCATTCAGGGATCCGGCTGTGCCCATCGCGGCAGAGCGGTCCGGCTGCCGGGCGGCGCCCGAACCACTCTGCCGCGATGGGGCCTCGGTCAGCTACGTGGGACTGCGCACCGGAGGTCCTGAGAACACCCGGAACTTCAGCTCGTGGCTCCCGTACCATCAACTCTGGGTGGGGGCTTGGCGTATGCCATGGACTGAGCGTGCGGAGGGGCGTCCCCCGAATCGGGGTGCTCGCCCGCTCGGTTCCAGTGGATCTCCGGGACGGCCGTACACCGAGCAGTGTCCGTAACGGGGGAAGCAGGGCTGGAACCACCCATGACGTACGACATCGCAGCCCCTGAACCCGCGGGCATGGTCGCTTCGCTCAGCTCACTGGGGTACTCACTGCCGGCTGCCATCGCGGACCTCGTGGATAACAGCATCTCGGTGGAGGCCCGCAACATCGACGTCGAGTTCACGTGGGCAGGACAGGACTCGTGGGTTGCGGTCGTCGACGACGGCTGGGGCATGACCGTCGAGGAACTCGTCACCGCCATGACCGTGGCGGCTCGCGGGCCCGCGACGTCGCGCTCCTCCACCGACCTGGGCCGCTTCGGGGTCGGCCTGAAGTCGGCCTCGTTCTCCCAGGCGAGGCAGCTCACGGTGTCCACCGCCACCGCCGGGGAGTGGCACACCCGTACGTGGGACCTCGACGTCGTCGAGCAGTTCGGTGAATGGCGACTGCTCCACGGGGCCGACGACGCCACCACAGCCGTGCTCGACAAAGTCCGAGGTGCCACCGACCACGGCACCGTCGTGCTCTGGCGACGGCTCAACGGGTACCACGGCGGCGCTTTCAGCGAGGACGACGAGCACACCCAGAAGCAGTTCTACGCCGAGGTGGTCCGCACGGAGTCCCACCTCGGCATGGTCTTCGCCCGTTTCCTCACCGGGAGCCGACGCCGAAACCTCCGGGTCTCCGGGACTCCGGTTGAACCCTGGGATCCGTTCATGGGCAACCACCCCTCGGTGCAGCGACTCCCGACCGAGGAACTGCCGCTCGGTGGCCGCTCTGTACGGGTCGAGGCGTTCATCCTCCCCAGCGCCCACCGGCTCACTCCGGAGGAGTACGCCAGAGCCGCGGGACCACAGGGCTGGCTCGACCAGCAGGGGTTCTACGTCTACCGCCGGAACCGCCTGATCCTGGCGGGCGACTGGCTGGGGCAACGTGGGATGCGCCGCGAGGAGAAGTACAACCTGGCTCGTATCGCCGTCGACATCCCAGCCGAGACGGACGCCGAGTGGGGCGTCGACGTGAGGAAGTCGAGCGTTGTCCCGCCCGTCGGTCTCCGCCCGCACCTGAACCGCATCGCGCGGCAGGCGCGGACAAGAGCCGCGGACGTGCTGCGGCACCGAGGACAGGTCGCTGCGCGTACACACGGTGATCCCCTGTCGTACGCGTGGACCGTGCGCCGGCCAGACGGCAGGGTCACGTGCAGGATCAACCGCAGCCACCCACTGGTTCAGGCTGCTCTGAGACCCGGCAGCAACAGCGCGGCCGACGTGCGCGCGTTGATCCGCCTCCTGGAGGAGACGGTGCCGGTCGCTGCCCTCCGCGTGATGCACGAGACGGACACCAGCGACGACCCGGAGCCATTCGGTGGACCGGGGCCCGCCGACGACGCCGCTATTGAAGTCGCACAGCGCATCTACGAGTCGCTGGTCTCTGGCGGCCGCTCACCCGCTGCCTCACGCGAGAGGCTGCGGACCATGCCGCCCTTCGACCAACTACGGGGATTCTGGAGCAAATAGACCCGTTGTCAGTGGTCGCCCCTACCCTGCTCGATACCGTATACGTCCAGCTGGAGGTCCCGCGTGAGCATCATTCCCGACGAACCCATGGCCAAGGCCAAGCGCCTGGTTCTCGGATTCCTGCCACAGGACCGTCAGCCGAAGACGGACGAGGTGCAGAACGCGGTCAACGCCATCTTCGGAATGCTGGCCGCGCAGGGCGAATCCCTGGACCGGGACCAGCTGGCCAAGGAGATCGAGGTCATGACCGCCGTGTTCCAGGAGCGGTCCTCGGGACTCACGGACTCCGAGGGGCACGAACCGTGGCTGCCCGAGGCGAAGAACGACCGCGACTGGGACTTCTGGGAACGCTACCGGCGTTACCTCGAAGACGTGGTGAACCTTCCGCCGTGGGTCGTGAGGCGACTGGACCAGAGTTCCGACGACGTGCTGAGCCAGCTGGAGGACCCGCGCCGCGCCGGTTCCTGGAGCCGTAAGGGCCTCGTGATCGGTCAGGTGCAGTCAGGTAAGACCGGCCAGTACATCGGACTTGCCGCCAAGGCCGTGGATGCCGGCTATCGACTCGTCGTGGTGCTTGCCGGCATCCACGACGACCTCCGCAGCCAGACACAGTTGCGGATCGACGAGGGACTCCTGGGTTTCGACACGCAGCACTACAGGCGATCCAACGAGGTCGGCAAGTCGCGGCTCATCGGCGCGGGCCGGATGCCCCTCGCGAAGAAGCTCGACATCGCCTCGCCGACGAACAGCACCGCGAAGGGAGACTTCGGCAAGAAGACGGCCTCCCACACCAACTTCCCTCTCGGCAGCTTCCCCGTGGTGCTCGTCGTCAAGAAGCACTGGAAGCTTCTGGAGTACGTGCGTGACTGGGTGCTCGACGTTCACGGGACCGAGGACGAGAACGGCAAGAGGGTCGTGAAGGACCTTCCCATGATCGTCATCGACGACGAGGCCGACAACGCCTCGATCGACACGACCAAGGACGACGACGCGGACCCGACGAAGACCAACGCCGCGATCCGTGACCTTGTCAACGTCTTCGACCAGTCCGCGTACGTCGGATACACGGCCACCCCGTTCGCCAACATCTACATCAACCCTGAGGCGAACAACGAGAAGGTCGGGAAGGATCTCTTCCCGGCGAGCTTCATCCGCAGCCTTCCCTCTCCCTCCAACTACCTCGGTCCTGAGCGGGTCTTCGGCCTACAGGTGGACGATGACGACGAGGAGGACACACCGCCCCTGCCCCTGGTGCGTCACGTGAAGGACGCCGAGCTCTGGCTTCCCGGCAAACACAAGTCGGGCCACGTCCCCGGCGACAAACTCCCTCAGTCCCTGCGAGAGGCGATCTCGTCGTTCGTGCTCGCCTGTGCGGCCAGGCGGGCTCGGGAGCAGACGAAGGTGCACAACTCGATGCTGGTGCATGTCACCCGCTTCACTGCGGTGCAGGGACTGGTGCGGGACCAGATCGACGACCACCTGCGTCTCCTCATCGACACGCTCCGTGACAGGTACGGCAAGGGCCCCGCGCTCCGCGAGGAACTCCAGGAGCTCTGGGAGCGGGACTTCGTGCCCACCACGGAACAGTTCCCGACCGACGAGGCCGAGCCCCTCACGTGGGATCAGGTTTCGGCGGAACTCCTGGACGCCATCCGGAAGATCCAGGTCAAAGCTGTGAACGGCACGTCCAAGGACGCACTCGACTACTACGAGAGCCGCAGGAGCGGTCTCTCCGTGATCGCTGTCGGAGGGCAGAAACTCTCCCGTGGCCTCACCCTGGAAGGTCTGACGGTCAGCTACTACCTGCGCTGGTCCAAGTCGTACGACGCCCTCCTCCAGATGGGGCGGTGGTTCGGATACCGGCCGAAGCACGAGGATCTGTGCCGTCTGTACACGACCCCCGAGCTTCAGGACGCCTACGTGGAGGTCACGGCCGCCACCGACGAACTGCGCCGGGAAGTCGAGGAAATGGCCACGCTCGGTCTCGAACCGACGGCGTTCGGGCTGAAGGTGAAGTCCTCGTCACTAGGGCTGACCGTGACCACACCCAACAAGATGCGCAAGGGCACGAAGATCCTTCTCAGCTACTCCGGCGAAGGGCCGGAGACCGTGATCTTCAAGCTCGCCGACCGGACCGTCGCTCACAACTTCAAGGTCCTTGAGGGCTTCGTCCGACGACTCGACAGCGCCGAGGGTCTCAACAAGGTGACGCCCGAGGGCGGCAACGTGCAGTGGGAGGGTGTCCCTCCCGAGCTGGTCTCGGAGTTCCTGTCCGACTACGAGACCGACCCCATGGCGCAGCGGGTCCGGCCGAGGCTCATTGCCAAGTACATCGACCAGTGCGCGAAGGTGGGAGAACTGGCCGACTGGACCGTGGTTCTGGTCAGCAGCACGACGTCGAAGTGGCCGAAGGAGATCGCTGGACACACCGTCGGCGCTGTGAAGCGAGCCGCGCTCAAGGATGACTTCGAGATCGAGGGTAGGTATACGATCCGCCGGGTCATCAGCCCTCAGGACGAGCTGATCGGTCTCGACGAGATCCAGAGGGAAAGGGCGCGCGAAGCAGCGCGAAAGGCTGCGGAGGAGGCCGAGAAGGCCGCGCCCCCGCAGAACCCGTCGGGCACGTACATCCGGCGGCAGCGCCGCCCCGACCAGGGCCTGCTGCTGATCTACCCCGTCATGCCCGTCAACAAGGACGGCTTCGGGGTGTCGACCACACCCCTCGTGGGCTTCCAGGTAAGCCTCCCCCACTCGAAGCACCAGTCCAAGACCGAGTACGTCGCCAACACCGTCTGGCTCCAGGACGACATCTACTCGATCGTCGAGGAGGACGAGGCGTGACCGTCACCGAGGACGCGTGGAGTGAACTGGAGAGTCCCCAGGACACCCCGGGGCGATCCACCCTCCGTCTGCACCCGGAGTCCCCGCTCGACATCTTCCTCTCCGTCTCCCACCCCGGCCGACAGCGCATGCTGGTTCTCAGAACCGACGCCCGCTCCGCCGACCCGATCGTCCGGTCGGTGGGGCGTCTCCCCCGGGCTGCCGGAATCGAGATGAGCCTCAGTGCGGTGTCCCGTGTCGAGTACGAGCTCCAGGTGATCCTGACCGCGAACGAGCTGCGTGAGGTGTTCAACCCTCTCGTCAGCGACGTCGCCGACACCGCGAAAGACGCTCCGGCAGCCACCGAAGCCCTGGCGGCCGCCGTGGACAGATTCGGGAGGTGGCAGGACCTTCTGCGTGCCGTCGGCAGGGATGGGCTGAGCGTCGAGGCGCGTCGCGGACTCTACGGCGAACTCCTCGTACTGGGCGACGTCCTCCTGGCCTCGCTGGCCCAGTCCGAGGCCGTCGAGGGATGGACTGGGCCCACGGGGACCAACCAGGACTTCCAGCTGCCCGATGTGGCCATCGAAACCAAGGCCAGCGCCGCGAAGCGTCCCCGCAGCATCCGCATCGCGAGTGAGCGGCAGCTGGACGGGACCGGGACCCCCGCCCTGCTTCTCGCGCTCGCGACGATCGACGAACGACGCGGTGGGTCGGGAGAGAGTCTGAACAGGAGGGTGGACGGAATACGTCAGCAGCTCACGAGTCCCTCTGCCCGGGCCCGTCTCGATGGTCTACTCATGCAGGCTGGCTATCTCCCCGGACACCGCGACCTCTACGACGAGCCTCGATACACCCTCCGGGACCTACGTTTCTGGCATGTACGGGAGGACTTCCCGAGGCTGGTCGAGTCGGATCTTCCCGAGGGCGTCAGCGACTGTACGTACAACTTGAGCACCTCGGGTCTGGACGTCTACCGCGCGACAGCCGACGAAGTGAAGGAACTGATCGGGGGATCTCATGGCTGAACTCGACCTGGCCGAGTTCTCGAGGAGCCTCGTTGCCGATGTCCAGGCGACCGCCGACGCCGAGGGGACGACGACCCCGGAGGCGTTCACACGTCGAGTCTTCGAGGACCTAGAGCAGGCCGGCGTCGTGTCCAACACCTTCACCGCGTACCACAAGGCACGTGGCCACGAGGTGCACGGTTACGGCATCGGAGAGTCGGGCGAGTCACTGGACCTGTTCGTGACGGACTTCCAGCTGATCCCGCTGGAGACCAAGCTCACCAAGGCACAGATCGAGACGTCTTTCAGACGGCTCCTGACGTTCGTACTGCGTTGCCGGGATGGGCTGCAGCAGGACATCGACGAGTCCTTCGACGTGTACGACATGTGCTCGGCGGTCGAAAAGGCCCTCACCGAGGTACAGCGGATCAGGCTCTTCCTGCTCAGCAACCGGGTGAGCACGTCGACCGAGATCCCGGCCTCGGACTTCGACGGCCTCCCGGTGACCCATGAGGTGTGGGACCTGGCACGGCTGCACCGTCACGCGACGTCGGGCAGCCTCGGGGAACCCATCGTGGTGCCCTTCGTCCCGCCACTCGCCTGCGTCTCCGCTCCCAGCTCGGAGGAGGACCACTCCGTGGTCCTGGCGGTCATACCCGGGCAGATGCTCGCCGAGCTGTACTCCGACTACGGCACCCGGCTCCTCGAGCTCAACGTCCGTTCCTTTCTTCAGACCCGCGGCGCGGTCAACCGGGGCATCCGCGAGACGTTGCTGCACTCGCCCGGCCGGTTCCTGGCCTACAACAACGGGATCACGGCGACGGCGTCGCAGGTCGACTTCGTGAGGGGACCGGACGGCGAGCCCACCCACATCTCAGGCGTCCACGGCCTTCAGATCGTGAACGGCGGTCAGACAACCGCCTCGCTCCACTACGCGCTGAGCCGTGACAAGGCCGACCTGTCCCACGTCCGGGTCCAGATGAAGCTGACGGAGGTGTCACCGGAACGGCTCGGGGAGATCGTTCCGAAGATCTCGGAGTACTCCAACACGCAGAACCGGGTGACCCAGGTCGACTTCAGCTCCAACCACGACTACCACGTGGAGATCCAGCGGATCACACGCTCTCTCTGGGCCCCCGCGACGGACGGCAGCGGCCAGGAGACCCACTGGTTCTACGAGCGTGCGCGAGGCCAGTACACGGACGAGGTGGCGAAGGCCCGTACCCCTGCCAGACAGCGGCAGTTCAAGAAGCTGAACCCTGTGAGGCAGAAGTTCACGAAGTCGGAGCTCGCCAACTTCGTCCACTCGTGGAACCGCTTGCCGTACCTCGTGTGCCGGGCGGCGCAGAAGAACTTCGTCGAGTTCATGCTCCACATCGAGGAGGCGCCGCCCCGCGTTGACGTCCAGTACTGCCAGCGAGTGATCGCGATGGCCGTCCTGTTCAAGGCGGTGGACCGGATCGCCGCCATCCACGGAGCGGGCAGCCACAAGAGAGCGATCACCACCTACACCATGGCCCGACTCTCCCTGGAGACGGACCGGCGGATCGATCTCGACCGGATCTGGCGGGAGCAGGGCATCTCGGCGGTGCTGGAGGCCGCGATCCACGACCTGTGCCCGCGGGTCATGCGGGCGGTGACCAGTCCCCTGGAGGGGAACCACGTGGGCGAGTGGGCCAAGAAGGCGGCGTGCTGGGACGCGGTGTCCCGGGTGTCGTGGAAGGTACCCCGCGCTCTGGCTGCGGAACTGCTGGACCATTCGTTGGACGAGGCTGCGCTCGCCGGCGGTACCGGCGCTGACGAGGGAGCGGGAGAGGAAGCGGCCCTGGTCCCTGCTGACGAGTGGTACGCGATCGAGCGCTGGGCCAAGGAGACCCGCAACCTCGAACCCTGGCAGCGACAGCTGGCCCTGTTCGTCGGAAGGCGCCTCGAACTCGACCAGCAGGTTCCCGAAACGCAGGCCGTCCAAGCCCTACACGCTCGCAATGAGGCGCTGCGCCTGGGGTTCAATCCCGGCCAGTAACTGGTGGATTCGTGTCTGAGGCGCGAACCCACCGACATGTCAGAGAGTTCCCTGCTCGATGAGGTCCCGAATCGCGTCCTCGGCCCGCCTGAGGACGATCCGCCCGTCACCGTCACTGAACGCGACAAGGTCGGCACCTGGCGAGATGTCGGCCTCGGCGAGCAGCCCGAGGGGAAGATCGACACGGCCGTGGTCGTCGACGCGAAGCTCAGCTGGTTCCCGAAGCATGAGGAGAGTGTGGCACTCTCACCCCAGAGGGCTGCGGACAGGCTGGAACCACGAACATGACACAAGCTGAGAGCGCGCCAGGCGGACGCTGGGTCAGCACGAACAAGGGCGAACACCTCCGCGGAAGACGCGTGCGTGACACCGCCCCCGAGGTGGCTCTTCGGAAGGCCGTGCACCGGCTCGGGCTCCGCTTCCGGCTCCAGCGCAGGGTCGCGACTCGTTGCGCGGCTGACTTCGTCCTGCCCCAGTACGGCGTCGCCGTGTTCGTCGACGGGTGTTTCTGGCACGGCTGCCCTACCCACGGAGCTGCGGTCTTCAGGGGACCGAACGCCGCCCTGTGGAGAGAGAAGATCGAGACGAACAAGGAGCGGGACCTCCGCAACACCGAGGCCGCGGAGGCCGCGGGGTGGACGTTGGTCCGGATCTGGGAGTGCGAGATCCGGACCAACGTCGAGCGAGCAGCGCTCAGTCTCGCCCAGCGGTGCGGCGCACGGACTCACGGGCCTGAGCAGGCGCCGGGATCCGACCCTGTGTCTCGTCCAACGCGTCGGTGAACAAGTCACCCGAAGCGTCGTCCCTCCCGGCGCAGTACTTGCTCAGGGGACACTCGTAACAGAGCGGCTCCTTCGCCCGGCACAGGGTTGTTCCGATCAGGCGCAGCGCCGCCATGCGCAGGGGCGCGTCCTCCCCCGCTCCGACCAGTTTCACGAGGTTCACACGGCCGTCGCTAAGCCTGTTCGTACGGTCCGAGTCGCTGTCGTTCAGACGAGCGGCGACCCGCAGCGCGCCCTGTCCCACCCAGAGCAGGTCCTCGTTGGCCAGAAGCCGAAAGAGAGTACTCTCTGCTGGTTTCAGCTCCAGACGTCCATGGACGTCCTCCGGCTTCGCCCACACGTCCTCGTCGTCCACCACGACAACCATCCGGTCGATGCGAGCGCGAGCAGCCGTGCTGGGAGCCTTGTCGAGGAGGGCCTTGAAGGCGCTCTTGGTCAGAGACCGGCATTCCCTTACGACCTCGACCATTGCCTTCAGCTGATCGGGCTTCAGCTTGGTGCCGGACAGTATGGCCACCACCGCTGCGGACAACGGAGACATCCGGCCCGGGAGCTGGTACCAGGCGCCCTCTTCACGCTGCCGTTCCGCCCAGACAGTCAGGTCCCTGCGCACCGTACGCCAGTGAGGCTTGAGTCCGACCCCGTCCGGTTGCCCCTCGCCCGAGGGCAGCAGCGCTTCGGCCGCTGCCTGGCCGAGCAGGGGCGGCACGGCGTTGCCGATCTGCCGAAAGGCGTCACTGCGCGTTCCGGCGAACCGGAACCGGTCGGGGAAGGTCTGCACTCGTGCCGCCTCGCGGACGGTCAGGGTGCGTTGCTGTTCCGGGTGGATGTACCAGTAGCCGTCCTTGGCGATGTGCGCCGTGATCGACCTGCTGAGATCGGCCCAGTCCAGCTTCTTGTACTTGTCCGTGAACTGATCAGCGTTGTACCGCTGAAGCTTCGGATCGATGTCCGAGTACAGGGTCTTGGAGTTCATCCCGGAGAAGATCTCGAAGTCGTCCGGCCTGACCCTGCGGGTCATGTGGTCCCAGACGTGATCCTTCGGCGCACGCTTCCGCATCTCCGTCGCGAAAGGGGACAGCTTCTCAGGAGTGCTGTACGGCCACTCACGACTTCCGATGCGTTCCCTGGCCACGACGGGCAGTTCGGGCAGGTCACCGATGGCGTCTCGCAGCGTGGTGCGTTCCTTCGTCTCGGCACGCCACTCGAACTTCTCCACGTCGTTCCGCGCCAAAAGGATCAGGCGCTTCCGGTGCTGAGGGACTCCGTGGCGCCATGCGTCGACAAGACGCAACTGCGTCGCGTAACCGAGCTCCTCCAACTGCTGCTCGATCGTACGAACCACGAAGAAGTCGTCACCAAGCCCCATGTCGGGCACGTTCTCCATGAGAACCGCACGCGGACGGATCCGCTTCACGACGTCGAGGTAAGCACTCCACAGCTCCTTGCGACGGTCGTGGGGATCACGGCCGTGGTGGTCGACAAGGCTACGGATCTTGCTGCGTCCCGCCCTGCTGAACGGCTGGCAGGGTGGCCCGCCCGCGACCAGATCGATCTTGCCCTTGGCCGGCTCCAAGAGCTCCTCAAGCTTGTCACGTTCGTCGGGACTGCCCAGATCCATGCGCAGGCTCATGCCGGGAAAGTTCGCGGCATGCGTTTCCAGGGCTCGCTCGTCGTGGTCGACGGCGGCTGCCACCGTCCAGCCAGCCCGTTGAAGCCCAAGGCTCAAACCACCCGCTCCGGAGAAGAGGTCGACCGCGAGTCGCCGTCCGCTACCGAACCCTTCCAGCCATCCGGCGAACTTCTCAGGCTTACAGCTGTACCTGTGCGACTTGAGCTTCAGCTGGTCGCTCCGCTCGAGAGGCACGCCGTAGTACTGCTTCGCCACAGCACGAACCTCCACGCCAACGAGAACAACGAGCACCAGGACATCACGCATCCGCTGGTGAGATCAAGGTGTCCGACATTTCGCCTGCCAGAAAGGCTGAGGTCAACCAGCGGGCCACCCCAAGCACCCCGAGAATATTACGGTGAAACCGACCCGTGGGGCTGATGCAGCGCTCTGGTGCCTTCCGAGGTGATCAATGGTACGGGTTCACTCCGACAAGATCACCAGCGGGGAGCATCTCCTCGGAGCGACGTCCGGTTCACGTTCACATCTTCAACGCCGCCCCTGGCCGGAGGTCACGCGCCGTGCGACGTCTCAACGCCAGTGGGGCGACGGCACGGGCACAGACGGAGTGCGGAGCCCAGCGTCGATTCCGTGAGGTCACCTACCAGGCCGACGAAGCAGAGGGACAGGAGAGACAAAGCCGGATCCAGCTGACGTCTCCACTGTCAGGCCGGCGATCTGGCGCTCGATCGCCTTGACGTTCTCCGCGGTGTTCACCGTGGCGACCCCTTGGACCGTGACGGCCAAAGGATCAACGACGAGCGCCGCCCTGCGCTCGCGGAGAACCTCCACGGCGACGGCCTCCACCGAGCCGAGACGCATGTGACGTACATCCAGGTCGCTGCGGTCGGTCTCGCCGAGTTCGGAGCGGAGGTAGGCGTACTCGGCGTCGGTGAGTGTCATGCAGCACCTTTGCCGTGATGTGGATGTCCGGGACGTACAGGATGGGCATGGCGACCGCGGCGCCCTTCGTCCAGACCTGGACCGGGTCGTCCTGGTAGCCCTGGGTGATGACGATGCCGGAGGCGTCCTCGCGGGTGATCGCCGGGTTCGTGCCGGAGGACAGGACCAGGGACTCCGCTGTGATGCCGTACTGGGTCTCCGCCCATGACTGCGGGTTCGGCGGGAGGAGGATCCAGCGGTCCTCAGGGATGACGCGCTGGTAGGTGTCGTCGACGGAGATCTGGACGTCGTAGACGGTGATCGGCCGGAGGTTGTAACGGGCACGGACGACCTCGACCTCGTTCGGGGCGAGGACCGCTGTGGGGGTGGTGGAGCCGTTGACGCTGCCGTAGTACGCCGCGCGGTAGGCGTCGTGCGCGGCGAGGGTCGCTCGGGCCTTGTACGAGGTGATGACGCGGGTGGGGAGTGGGGCGCCGATGGAGCGGAGGTATTCGATCCATCGGAGTTCGTCGGCGAGGGGGTCGCTGGTCGGGTCCTACCAGGGCTTGGCGGCCGTGGGCATGTTGGCGGCGGGGACTCCGAAGTCGGCTTCCAGGTGGAGGCCGTTCTCGCCGTTGAGGGTGAAGATCCCGTCGGTGAGGAGGTCGCCGGCGGCCAGTTCCATGCGGTTGTGGATCGACTCGACATGGCGCTCGATGTCGTCGTAGAGCAGCTCGACGAACTCCGTGGCGTCTGCGCCGCGGGAGGTGTCGAGGAGGATCAGTTCGAGTTCGCCGATCAGCAGCCTCTGTCCGAGCGGCGGAAGCATGCCCTCGGTGAGGATCTTCTCGGCCTGGCGGCGGGCTACGGCGGTCTGGGCATCGTAGGCGCGGAACTTCGCGGCGTTCACGCGGCGCTTGCTGCTCTTGATGCGGAACTTGACGGAGTTCAGGCGGCGTTCGGGCATGACCGTGCGGGTCAGCTCGTAGTCGGCTGGGGTGGTCATGGTGCGGGCGAAGGCGTTGATGTCGGCGGCGTCGATGTCGCGCAGCAGGGTGTCGAGCATGGTCGGTGCGGCTCCTCAGATGAATCAGATGAAGTGGATCTGCGCGGTCGACTGGGTGATGTCCGCCGGGTTCAAGCCACCGGGGATGTGGGCGGCCGCGATGACGCCGTGCCACAGCAGGGCCGCCCCGGCCCGGGTGCTGGTCTGGGCGAAGGGGACCTCGGCGAGCAGGACGCCGGTGAAGGTGGCGCGGCCGTCGGTGGCGGTCTTGTCCCACGGTCCGTAGAGGCCGGTGGCGCTGATGCGGCCGAGCAGGATGCCGGAGAGGAAGGTGTTGCGTGGCTGGAGGAGGCTGCTGGGCCTGTAGTGCGTGCCGCTGGTGAACAGGGCGATGTCGAGGGTGACGGTGAGTGGGGTGTCGAGTCCGTGCCGGGAGGCCAGCCAGGGGCGGTCGGCGGTAGTGGACTCGGAGTAGGTGATCGGCTGGAGATCCACGCCGGGTTCCTTCGGGCAGGCCGGGTCTGCGGCGAGTCCGTACGGTCACCGGGCGGTGCCGTCGTCCGCGGGTGGGTGGTGGGGCGCGGTCCCCGTGGGGCGTCAGGTGTTGTTCCCGACAACTCGCGCCGCCTGGAGCACCGTGCCCGCCTCGCCGGACTGCAAGATGCGCCACCCGCAATACTTCTCCGACCGCTGAGACCCACCGGTAGAGCTGTCCGGCCTGCCGCCGATCCGGTTCCACGACGACCGCCACGAGGCCGAGGGCCTGGCGCTGGCCGCCGACGCCGACGCCGCGCTGAAAGTAGTGCACGCGATTCTCGGGCACTCCTCGACGCGCATAGCGACCCACACATGCCAGACGGATGCTGACCAGCATGCACACCGCGAAGGCTTCAGCCTGCTTAGACCTCATCACCACATACTCGGAGAAAGAAACCGAAGGCGGATGAACCGGACCCACGCGGGCCCCAGATCGGGCCCCATCTGGCCACTTCGGGGCCCAATCAACAAGTGGTCTAGACCGGTACCCGCTCAAGGGAACAAGGAAAGGCCAGGTCAGAAGCTATATGACCTGGCCTTCGAAGGAGCCCCCTGTCGGATTCGAACCGACGACCTACGCATTACAAGTGCGTTGCTCTGGCCAACTGAGCTAAGGAGGCCTGCGTGGGCGCGACGACGCGCGCGATCACGTGCCCGTGCAGTGTACCCAGGTCCCCGCGGCCCCCTGTCGAAAATTTCCTCGAAGTTCACATGGGCCCAGGTACTGACAGACCAGGCAAACGCCAGGTACCGTCCTGACCCAGTTCACTCGCGTGGACTACACCACCACCTTCCTACAACGGATCGTCCGGCACGTTCCTGCCGGTAGAAGGGGGCCCTTCATCATGGCCACTGTTTCGTTCGACAAGGCGACCCGGATCTACCCGGGCACCGAGAAGCCCGCCGTAGACGGTCTGGAGATCGAGGTCGGGGACGGCGAGTTCCTCGTCCTCGTCGGTCCGTCCGGCTGTGGCAAGTCCACCTCGCTCCGGATGCTCGCGGGGCTTGAGGACGTCAACGCCGGCGCCATCCGCATCGGTGACCGCGACGTCACGCACCTGCCGCCCAAGGACCGGGACATCGCCATGGTGTTCCAGAACTACGCGCTGTACCCGCACATGACGGTCGCCGACAACATGGGCTTCGCGCTCAAGATCGCCGGCGTCAACAAGGCCGAGATCCGACAGAAGGTGGAGGACGCGGCGAAGATCCTCGACCTCACGGACTACCTCGCCCGCAAGCCGAAGGCCCTCTCCGGCGGTCAGCGCCAGCGTGTCGCGATGGGCCGCGCCATCGTGCGTGAGCCCCAGGTCTTCCTCATGGACGAGCCGCTGTCGAACCTCGACGCCAAGCTCCGTGTCTCCACCCGTACGCAGATCGCCTCGCTCCAGCGCCGCCTCGGCATCACCACCGTCTACGTCACCCACGACCAGGTCGAGGCCATGACGATGGGCGACCGGGTGGCGGTGCTCAAGGACGGTCTGCTCCAGCAGGTCGACTCGCCCCGCAACATGTACGACCGCCCCAAGAACCTCTTCGTCGCCGGCTTCATCGGCTCCCCCGCCATGAACCTGATCGAGGTCCCGATCACCGACGGCGGCGTGAAGTTCGGCAACTCGGTCGTCCCGGTCAACCGCGAGGCGCTCAAGGCCGCCACCGACAAGGGTGACCGCACGGTCACCGTCGGCGTCCGCCCCGAGCACTTCGACATCGACGAGCACAACGGCGAGGCCGCGAAGACCCTCACCAAGGACTCCGAGGACGCCCCGGCCGGTCTCGCCGTCTCCGTGAACGTCGTCGAGGAACTGGGCGCCGACGGTTACGTCTACGGCAGCGCCAAGGTCGACGACAACCTCACGGACCTCGTCGTCCGCGTCAGCGGCCGCTCGGTGCCGGAGAAGGGCTCCACGCTCCACGTGGTCCCGCGTCCGGGTGAGATCCACGTGTTCTCGACCTCCACGGGCGAGCGACTCACCGACTGATCGGTCCTCACCGGCCGGTCGGTTCTCACCGACTGATCAAACGTTCCCAGGAAGGGCCCCGCGGATCGCCGCGGGGCCCTTCCTGTTGCGCACAGCCCCCGAACGTGTCGACAAATACCCCGGCAGAGCGGTCATTTCGAGCAGTGTTCGTCAACCCCCTACCCAATCCGAGGCACCGATCCATCCCCCGAATTGGTGACTAAATGTCGCCAAATCATTACCGGACGCTACCCTCACACGCGTGAAGCACTCCAATAACCAACAGCCGCGACGCGGCCGGGGCCCCGCCCGTCGGGTCGGCCGCACGCTCGCCCTCGTCCTGCCCGTCGTCATGGTGCTCTCCGGGACCCTCGCGGTCACCCGGGTCAACTGGTCGGGGAGCCCCTCCAGCTCGATGCTCACCGCGACGGACGTCACGGCGGCCGGAGCCTCCTCGCGGGCCGCCGCACGCGCCCCGCAGGACATCCTGCGCGACCAGCTCATGACCGAGCTCCAGGACAAGAACCCCGGCGTCGTCCTGACGCACCTCCAGGAGGCGGTGAACGGCCACCCGTCGCTCGCCACCCACTGCACCTCCATCGCCCGCGCACTGGGCCGCGCCGCGGTCCGTATCTACGGCGCCGCACGCGCCCAGTCCTACGCCCGCCCCGTGTGCGACACCGCGTTCGCCTCCGGGGTCATGGCCGCGCACAGCTGACCGCAGCCGGTGCCCGCGGGAACAGGTCGGAGTAGGAGGTCGGTAACGGCTGATTAAGGAACGGTTGCAGCCGAAAGATGCGGTGGGGCCGCCACGTACAGTTCGGGTCATGACCGATCCGAACGCCGCGTCGCGCCCCACCCAAGCCGTGATCCTGGCCGGTGGCCAGGGATCCCGGCTGCGCCCGTACACCGACGACCGGCCCAAGCCGATGGTCGAGATCCCCGGCACGGGGACGCCGATCATCGGCCATCAGCTCGTCTGGCTCGCCGAGGAGGGCGTGACCGACGTGGTGGTCAGCTGCGGGCATCTCGCCGAGGTGCTCCAGGACTGGCTGAAGTCGGCCGACCTGCCGGTCGACGTGACCACGGTCGTCGAGACGGAACCGCTGGGCCGCGGCGGCGGGCTCAAGTACGCCGCCGCGCACCTGCCGCGGCCGGACAAGGCCTGGTACGCCACGAACGGGGACATCTGGACCCGGTTCTCGCTGCGTGACATGGCGGACTTCCACACCGAGCGCGACGCGGTCGCGACGATCGCGCTGGCTCGGCCGCGGATCCCGTGGGGGGCCGTGCAGACGGACGGCTTCGGGCGCGTCACGGACTTCATCGAGTCGCCGCCGACGCAGTACGCGATCAATGCGGGGGTGTACGTCTTCTCGCCCGAGTTCGCGGGGTTGTTGCCGGAGCGGGGGGATCACGAGCGGACGACTTTCCCTCACCTCGCTCGTGAACGGCGGTTGGCCGGGTTCCCGATTCCTCAAGGGGCTTACTGGCGGGCCATCGACACCGCGAAGGACCTCAGGGAAGCTGCCAAGGAGCTTGCTGCGCTGGGTCGTTGAGTGCGGGTCGCGTGTGGCTGAGCGCGCAGTTCCCCGCGCCCCTAAAAACAAAGCCGAAGGGGGCCTGCACTCAAAAGTGCAGGCCCCCTTCGCCATACCCACCGGAGTCAGCCGGTGGGCGACTGCTTCAACAAGCCGCCCACCGGCCCAGTTACCCCAACAGGCCGCCCACCAGGCCCGGCTGGCCGGAGGAGGATGAACCCCCGGTGCTGGAGCCGCCGTTGGAGCCGGTGCCGCCGCTGGTGCCGCCGCTGGACGTGGGTCCGGAGGTGGTGCTGGGGGCCTGGCCGGCCGGGGAGGACTGCTGGGGCTGGGTGCGGCCCGCGGTGCCCTGGGTCTGGCTGGGGGCGCCGCCGGTGGCCGTACCGGAGGAGGAGCGGGTCGCGCCCGGGGTCGTCGCGGCACCCGACGGCTTGGCCGAAGTCGCGTGCTGGGACGGGGACTTGGACGCCCTGGGGCTGCTGCTGTGGCTCTTGGTCGGTTCGCCGGGGAGCGGGGCGCCCGGCAGTTCGTTGCGCGGGGCCTCGCCGGGGCCGGGGACGACCACGCGGCTGGAGTCGCGGACCGCGCCGCCGAGCAGGGAGCCGACGAGCAGCGTGAGGCCGATGGAGACGGCCGTGACGAGGACGCCGCGGCGCAGGACGTAGCGGCGCAGCTCCCAGATGTCGGCGCGGGGTCCGAGGCGGCGCCAGGCGCTGCCCGCGAGGCGGCCGTCGACGGAGTAGACGGGGGCGCCCGCGATGATCAGCGGGGACCAGGCGGCGAGGTAGATGATGTCGGGGGCGTCGTAGGCCGGGACGGTCTTCCAGCTGACCGTGACGATCAGTGCCGCCGAGAGCAGCGCGCCGAAGACCGCGGCGACCCGCTGCCACAGGCCGAGGATCGTGAGGACGCCCACGATGACCTGGGCGAAGGCGATGACGAGCCCGGAGCCGACCGGGTGCTGGAGCGCGAACTGCCGTAGCGGCTCGGCGACTTCCCACGGGTGGAGGGTGTTGAGCCACTTCACCATCGAGCCGCGCTTGCCGCCGTCGAAGTAGACGGGGTCGCACAGCTTGCCCATGCCGGCGTAGATGGAGATGAAGCCGAGGAAGATGCGGAGCGGGAGGAGGACGACCCCGAGGTTCATCCGGCGGCCCGGGTAATAGGCGTGCCGTACGGGCTCGTTGGGGTTGCGCCGGGTGCGGCGCTCCTGTTCCGTGCCCTCGAAGTCCTCGAACTCCGGGTCCCCGTAGGCGGGTTCGTCGTAGACGCTGCCCACCGTCCGCATGGGCGGCAGGAGTCGGGTCTCGCCGGTGTCGTGGTCGCCGCCGCGCTGGGCGCCGACGACCGGGGTCTCGATGGTCTGCGCGGTCAGGTCGCCGTCGTAACCCCCGCTGTCGATACGGGGGATGACCTGCGTGGCTCCGGCGTCGCCGGCCGGTTCGTCGCCGTGGCGGACGCCCGTGCCGCGCACGGCCTGGAGCAGCCGGTGGGCGCCGGTGTCGTCCGGCGCGGACTTGCCGCTCCAGACGACGGGCCGGCGACGCGCGCCGACGGCGGGGATCCGGCCGGGGGCCTCGGTGGCGCTCAGGTGCCGTGCGATCCGCGGCGACGGGGGACGCGACGAGGCGCCCAACTGCACGCGGAAGCTCGCATGATTGACGATGATCTGCGCCGGATCGCTCGGCACCTTCACCATGCTCAGCGCGGGAGCGTCGTCGAAGCCCGACGGGCCGTCCCCCGTGGGTGTGCGGGGTGTTCTGGTGTCCACACTCATCTAACCGAGTGACGTGTGTTTAGGACACTGCTTTGACTCGCCGGAAGTGTCCGGACCGCGTCAAGCGTGTGCCCGAGCCCCAGATTGCCCCGAGTGGGGGACGGTGCCGAACGCCCGTTCAGGAGCGCTTGCGTGCCGCCTCGTAGAGCACAACTCCGGCCGCCACACCGGCGTTGAGGGACTCCGCGCCGCCCGGCATCGGGATCCGGACCCTGAAGTCGCAGGTCTCGCCCACGAGTCGGGACAGGCCCTTGCCCTCGCTGCCGACGACGATGACCACCGGGCCTTCCAGCGCGGCGAGTTCACCGACCTCGTGCTCACCGTCGGCCGCGAGACCGACGATCGAGAGACCCGCCTTCTTGTACGCCTCCAGCGCGCGCGTCAGGTTCGTGGCGCGGGCGACGGGCGTGCGGGCCGCCGTACCGGCCGACGACTTCCACGCACCGGCGGTCATGCCGGCCGCGCGCCGCTCGGGGACGAGCACGCCGTGACCGCCGAACGCGGCGACGGAGCGGACGATCGCGCCGAGGTTGCGCGGGTCGGTCACCCCGTCGAGGGCGACGATCAGCGGGTCCTCGCCCTTGTCGTAGGCCGCGTTGGCGAGGTCCTCGGCGTGCGCGTACTCGTACGGCGGGACCTGGAGGACCATGCCCTGGTGGTTGAGGCCGTTCGTCATGCGGTCCAGCTCGGGGCGGGGGGCCTCCATGAGGTGGACGCCGCCGCGCTCGGCGACGAGCTGGAGCGCCTCGCGCACCCGCTCGTCGTTGTCGATGAACTGCTGGACGTAGAGCGTGACCGCCGGGACGCCCTCGCGCAGCGCCTCCACGACCGGGTTGCGGCCCACGACCATCTCGGACGTGCCCTTGCCGCCGCGCCCGCGCTGCGCGGGACGGCGCTGGACCTGCTTGGCCTTGGCGTTGGCGACGCGGTTCTTCTTGTGGCCCTTGCGTACCTCGGCGGGCGGGGTGGGGCCCTTGCCTTCGAGGCCCCTGCGCCGCTGGCCGCCACTGCCGACCTGCGCGCCCTTCTTGCCGGACATGCGGCGGTTGTTGGCTGCCATGACCTACCTGTCTGTGTGACCCGTCTGGGGGTGTGGTGCGTACGTACGTCTATGCAGTGTGCCGCCCGGAGCGCCGGGCGGCACAGTCGATCTTCGTTGACCGGGTGCGATCAGGGTGCGATCGGGGTGGGTTCAGCGGGGGCCGAGGGTCCAGCGCGGGCCCTGCGGACCGTCCTCGATGTTGAGTCCGGACTGGTTGAGCTGGTCGCGGATGCCGTCGGCGGTCGCCCAGTCCTTACGGCCCCGGGCGGCCTCGCGCTGGTCGAGGACCATGCGGACCAGGGTGTCGACGACGCCGTGCAGGTCTTCGCCGCGGTCACTGCCCTCGCCGACCCAGTGCGGGTCCAGCGGGTCGAGGCCGAGCACCCCGAGCATGGCGCGCACCTCGGCGAGACGCGCCACGGCCGCTTCCTTGTCGTCGGCGGCGAGGGCGGAATTCCCCTGCCGGACGGTGGTGTGTACGACGGCGAGCGCCTGCGGGACGCCCAGGTCGTCGTCCATCGCCTCGGCGAAGGCCGGCGGCACCTCGGCCGCGGGCTCGACGACTCCCCCGGCCTTCTCCACGACCCGCTGCACGAAGCCCTCGATCCGCGCGAACGCGGACTCGGCCTCGCGCAGGGCCTCCTCGCTGTACTCGATCATCGAGCGGTAGTGCGGGGTGCCGAGGTAGTAGCGCAGGACGATGGGGCGCCAGCGCTTGACCATCTCGGAGACGAGGACGGAGTTGCCGAGCGACTTCGACATCTTCTCGCCGCTCATGGTGACCCAGGCGTTGTGCACCCAGTACTGCGCGAAGTCGTCGCCGTAGGCCTTGGCCTGGGCGATCTCGTTCTCGTGGTGCGGGAAGATCAGGTCGAGGCCGCCGCCGTGGATGTCGAAGGCGGGGCCCAGGTACTTGTGCGCCATCGCCGAGCACTCCAGGTGCCAGCCGGGGCGGCCGCGGCCCCACGGGGTCTCCCAGTCGGGCTCGCCCGGCTTGGTCGCCTTCCACATCGCGAAGTCGCGCGGGTCGCGTTTTCCGGTGATGCCGTCCTCGGTGGGCTGGCGCAGGTCGTCGATGTCCTGGTTCGACAGCTGGAGATAGTCCGGGTACGAGCGCACGTCGAAGTAGACGCTGCCGTCGGCCTCGTACGCGTGACCGCGCTCGATCAGCCCGCGCATCATCTCGATCATCTCGGGGACGTGACCGGTCGCGCGCGGTTCGTACGTCGGCGGGAGGCAGCCGAGTGCGGTGTAACCGTCGTTGAACGCGCGCTCGTTCTCGTACCCGATCGACCACCAAGGGCGGCCCTGTTCACGGGACTTGGTGATGATCTTGTCGTCGATGTCCGTGACGTTGCGGATGAACGTGACGTCGTAGCCGCGGTGTTCGAACCAGCGGCGGAGGATGTCGAAGTTGAGGCCTGAGCGGATGTGGCCGATGTGGGGGGCCGCCTGCACCGTGGCGCCGCAGAGGTAGATCGAGACACAGCCCGCTGTGAGCGGGGTGAAGTCGCGAATCTGCCGGGCGCTGGTGTCGTACAGGCGAATGGTCACGGTACAAGGGTAGTGGGCGTTGCGCTGTGCCTCAGACGGTTGGGTCGATTGTTGTGTGCGGGCCGGTGGGGGCTGGTCGCGCCCCGCGGCGGAGCCGCTGATGTCACAGCCCCGCGCCCCTAAAAAACCGCCTCGCTCACGCGTGTTTCACCACCAGGGCTGTTGCCACTGCCATGAGGCCCTCGTCCCTGCCCGGGAAGCCCAAGCCGTCCGTTGTCGCGCCCGATACCGAGACCTGCGCTCCTGCCGCCTCCGACAGCAGCTTCTGGGCTTCGTCCCTTCTCTTGCCGATCTTCGGCCTCGGGCCAATCACCTGGACCGCCACGTTGCCGATGGTGAAGCCCGCCTCGCGGACGATCCTCGCGGCCTCTGTCAGGAGGGTGACCCCGGACGCGCCCGACCACTCGGGGCGGCCCGTGCCGAAGTGCTGGCCCAGGTCACCGAGGCCGGCGGCGGAGAAGAGGGCGTTGCAGGCCGCGTGGGCCACGACGTCCGCGTCGGAGTGGCCGGCCAGGCCCGGGCCCTCTCCCTCCCACTTCAGGCCGGCGCACCACAGGTCGCGGCCCTCCTCGAAGGCGTGGATGTCGGTGCCGATGCCGACCTGGGGAAGGGGGTACGTCTCAGAAGCCATCGTTCAGCCTCCTGCGGGTCAGGACCGCCTCCGCGAGGACCAGGTCCAGGGGGCGGGTGACCTTGAAGGCCTCCTCGTGGCCGGGGACGACCACGACCGTGAGGCCGAGCTGTTCGACCATGCTCGCGTCGTCGGTGACGTTGTCGGTGACCGTTTCGTGGGCGTGGACCAGGGTCGCGCGGTCGAAGCCCTGAGGGGTCTGTACGGCGCGGAGGCGGGCGCGTTCCGGGGTGGCCACGACCGGTTCCGGGCCGCCGGGGTGCGCAGCCGGCTCTACTTCCTTGACCGTGTCGGCGAGGGGCAGGGCCGGAACGACGGCGGGGGCTCCGTCCCGTACGGCCTCGATGACCGCGTCGACCGTGTCCACCGGGACGAGCGGGCGGGCCGCGTCGTGGACGAGGACGATGTCGTAACCGGGCGGCAGCGCGTCCAGACCGAGCTTCACGGACTCCTGGCGGGACTCGCCGCCGGGGACGACGAGGAAGTCGGTGCGATCCGGGAGTGCGTGGGCGTCCAGGAGGGTCTTCACCTCGGCCGCGCCGTCGGGCGGGGCCACTACGACGACCAGGGAGACCGCGCGGGACGCGGCCAGGGCGCGGATCGCGTGGATCAGCATGGGGGTGCCGTTCAGCGCGCGGAGCGCTTTGGGGGCGCCCGGGCCGAGGCGTACGCCCCGTCCGGCGGCCGGAATCACGGCGGCGACGGAGGACTGCGCCGGCGAAGGGCGCGAATCGTCAGACATCGGTTCCTGTCAGGTTTGTGTGCTCGACCTACGTGGGTATGGCCTCAGGAGTGCCGGGCGCGACGCCTTGACCGGACCCTTCCGTGACACCGGTCGAGCCAGCTGCCCGGGCCCGGCACACCATTATCGGGGGATGTTTCTCCGACGTTCGACGGAGTCGGAGTCTCGGGTCTCGGGTCTTCGACGGAGTCCGGAGTCGGCGTCGGAGTCTCGGAAAAATCCCCCGAACATGCCGAAGCGCCCGGCGACAAGGGAGCTGTCATCGGGCACCACGGCATTTCAGTGTGCTGAGCAGGGCGTACCAGTCGCCTGCGTCAGGACGCGAGAACCTCGTCGAGCAGGGCCTCGGCCTTGTCCTCGTTCGTGTTCTCCGCGAGCGCGAGCTCACTCACCAGGATCTGGCGAGCCTTGGCGAGCATGCGCTTCTCACCTGCGGAGAGTCCGCGCTCGCGCTCACGACGCCACAGGTCACGGACGACTTCCGCGACCTTGATGACATCGCCGGAGGCGAGCTTCTCCAGATTTGCCTTGTAACGACGCGACCAGTTCGTGGGCTCCTCGGCATACGGAGCGCGCAGCACCTCGAAGACCCGGTCCAGCCCGTCCTGACCGACCACATCACGTACGCCGACGAACTCCGCATTGTCCGCTGGCACACGCACCGTCAGGTCACCCTGAGCGACCTTCAGCACCAAATAGGTCTTGTCCACGCCTTTGATCTGGCGAGTTTCGATAGCCTCGATCAGCGCGGCCCCGTGATGGGGATAGACCACGGTGTCGCCAACCTTGAACGTCATGTGACAGGTACCCCTTCCGTGGCTATCCAGGGTAACACGGAAACTGCGGGTTCTGAATGGCGTTTTCGCAGGTCAGAGCGCATCTCGGGGCTTGACAACTGCAACAGGAACGTGCTGCGGAGACCGAGCGGAAGAGGGTATTCGCAGGTCGGAGCGGCTCTCCGGGCGAGGTGAAACGCGTACGTTACACACATCCGGAGGCGCCTCCAACTGGACGAACGTCCCCAAATGTCTGGTTCCAAGTGCTCGACTTCCGCTACTCCGTTCGGTGGGCGGAGCCCGGTACGAGACGAATCCGGAATTGATCACCGAAGCCCGTCGAGATGCCGGTGATCGATTATCCGAGGCGCCGTGCATTCTTCACCGAAAATCCGCCGCCGGACGACTGAGCTGCTTATGTGAATGCCGAACGAGTGCCGGTCACAAGTGACCCGTGAGTCACTTGAGGCACACGGGTACCCGGTTGGGGGAGGGTCGGGTGCGGTGGTGCGGGAACGGCTCGGTAACCTAAGGCCGCTGACAGACACTTAGGGCGGCTTTATTCGGGAGTCGCCCTGCTCCGCCCACGTTCAAGGAGTAGCCGCCGCCGTGAGCAGCAGCCTTCGACGCGGCGCCCTCGCCGCCGCCACCATCGCGTTCTCGATCGCCTCGCTCGCCGCGTGCGCCGCCGGCAACGACGCACAGACGCTGGAGGTCAAGCCGGACAACGCGGCCGCCTCCGTGGGCGTCATCAAGGTGCAGAACGCGCTCGTCATCACCCAGCCCCTCACCGAGTCCGGCTCCGAGGCCGCGGGCCCGGCGGTGATCTCCGCGACCGTGTTCAACAACAGCAAGAGCCCCCAGACCCTGGACTCCGTCAGCGTCGACGGCGCCGGCACGGCCACGCTGACCCCCGCCAAGGGCAAGGGCAAGCTGGTCGTCCCGGCCTTCGGCTCGCTCGTCCTGGGCGGCAAGGGCAACGCCTCCGCGGCGCTGGCCGACCCGGCCGGCATCACGGACGGCAACACCCAGAAGATCACCTTCACCTTCAGCACGACCGGCGGCGTGAGCCTGAACGCCTTCGTCGTCCCGGCCGACAGCTACTTCACCAAGTGGGGCCCGACCTCGATCCCCTCGACGCCGGCCGCGGGCGCCACCGCGACCACCTCCGGCTCGCCGAAGCCGGGCAAGAGCACGTCGGCCACCCCGACCGACGCGGCCTCCGCGAGCGCGACGGCCACGGAGACGGGCACCACCACCGGCTGAGCAACAGTCGTAGGACTACGACGACGGGCGGGACCTCACGGAGAGGTCCCGCCCGTCGTCGTGGAGCCGGTGAGAGAGTGTTCGCGGTCTACGGCTCGAACTTGTAGCCGAGGCCACGCACCGTCACCAGGTAGCGCGGCGCGCCCGGGTCCGGCTCGATCTTGGCGCGGAGGCGCTTGACGTGGACGTCCAGGGTCTTGGTGTCGCCCACGTAGTCGGCGCCCCAGACTCTGTCGATGAGCTGCATGCGGGTCAGTACGCGGCCCGCGTTGCGCAGGAGCATCTCCAGCAGGTCGAACTCCTTGAGGGGCAGGTCGACCTTGGAGCCGGAGACCGTGACCACGTGGCGATCCACGTCCATGCGGACCGGACCGGCTTCGAGGGCGGCCGGGGTGACCTCCTCGGGCTCGCCGCGGCGGCGCAGGACGGCCCGGATACGGGCGACGAGCTCGCGGGACGAGAAGGGCTTGGTGACGTAGTCATCGGCTCCTATTTCCAGGCCTACGACCTTGTCGATCTCACTGTCCTTGGCCGTCACCATGATGACGGGGACGTTGGAGCGGCCGCGCAGCTGGCGGCAGACCTCCGTGCCGGGGAGCCCCGGCAGCATCAGGTCGAGCAGGACGAGGTCGGCGCCGTTGCGCTCGAACTCGTCGAGTCCGTCGGGCCCGGTGGTCGCGATGGCGACCTCGAAGCCCTCCTTGCGGAGCATGTACGACAGGGCGTCGGAGAAGGACTCCTCGTCCTCGACGACGAGCACTCGGGTCACGGAAGGACCTCCGGGGCGGGAAGCGGTTCGTACGGGGATGGTTCAGGGGACGCCTCGACCTCGTCGTCGAGGTCGGGGTGCTGGTGGGCGCGGTCGCGGGCCGCACCCGCCTCCGGCAGCCTCAGGGTGAACGTGGAGCCCTGTCCCTCGGAGCTCCACACCGTGACCTCCCCGCCGTGCGAGGCGGCCACGTGCTTGACGATCGCCAGTCCGAGACCCGTACCGCCGGTGGCCCGCGAGCGGGCCGGGTCGACACGGTAGAAGCGCTCGAACACGCGCTCCTTGTCCTTCTCGGAGATGCCGATGCCCTGGTCGGTCACGGCGACCTCGATGTGGTCGCCGCCGCCCGCGGAGATCCGGCGTGCGGCTATGCCGACGCGGGTGCGGGCGGGCGAGTAGTTGACGGCGTTCTCGACCAGGTTTCCGAGGGCCGCGGCCAGCTGGCCCCGGTTCCCGTAGACGTGCAGGTCGGCGGTGCCGCCGGCGGCCATGGTGATCTGCTTGGTGCCGGCCTGGTGCCGGCAGCGGTCGATGGCCTCGGCGACGAGTTCGTCGACGCGGACGGGTTCGGCGTCTTCGAGGGGGTCGTCGTTCTGGACCCGTGACAGGTCGATGAGCTCCTGCACGAGATTGGTCAGGCGCGTGGCCTCGATCTGCATCCGGCCGGCGAAACGCTCCACCGCCTCAGGATCGTCGGAGGCGTCCATGACCGCCTCCGAGAGGAGGGAGAGCGCGCCGACCGGGGTCTTCAGTTCGTGGCTGACATTCGCCACGAAGTCACGTCGTACGGCCTCGATACGGCGGGCCTCGGTGAGGTCCTCCACGAGGAGCAGGACGAGCCGGGAGCCGAGCGGCGCCACCCGGGCGGAGACCGCGAGGGCCTCCCCGCGGCCGGTGCCGCGCCGGGGCAGATCCAGCTCGACCTGGCGTATCTCGCCGTCGCGCCGGGTGTCCCGGGCCATCTTGAGCATGGGGTCGACGGAGAGTTTCCCGCCGCGGACCAGTCCGAGGGCGTACGCCGCCGAGCTGGCCTTGACCACGGCGTCCGCCTCGTCGAGGACGACGGCCGAGGAGCGGAGCACCGAGAGCACGGTGTCCACACCCGGCGGAAGCACCGGGTCCGTATGCAGGGAGGTCCTGGTCGGTCGCTTCTGGTCGCGTTCGCTCCAGCGGAACGCCAGCATGGCGATGACGCCGGTGAGCACCCCGGCGATCGCTGCCGCTGCGGCGACCGCCGCGTTCACGTCCATGCCCCCAGGTTAGGCATGGGATACCTCCTGGCCACAGCCATCGGAGTGCGACCTCGAACACTCGTCGCCCAGAGTTCACCTTGGAGCCAGTATTGGTTCATTCGGGGTGGCGGAAACCGTCGCGTAGGAGCGGGAACGTGGGAGCGTGGGGTGGAAGGGCCGGTTTTTGGTCACATCGACAGGCCCAGGGCCCCGGAGCCCCCGAAGCAACGTAGGAGAGGGAACCCTGATGCGGGACGCGTACCACGAGGAACTTGACTCGATCGGCGACGGTCTGGTGGAGATGGCCCGGCTGGCCGGGTCGGCGATCGGACGCGCCACGACGGCCATCCTGGACTCCGACCTGAAGCTGGCCGAGAGCGTCATCGAGGCCGACAAGAAGGTCGACGATCTCCAGCACGACCTCGAAGCCCGGGCCATAGCACTGCTGGCGCGGCAGCAGCCGGTGGCGACGGATCTGCGGATCGTCGTCACGTCGCTGCGCATGTCGGCCGACCTGGAGCGCTCCGGCGACCTCGCCCAGCACGTGGCGAAGCTGGCCCGGCTGCGCTTCCCCGAGCGGGCCGTGCCGCACGACCTGCACGCGACCATCCTGGAGATGGGCCAGCTCGCCCAGCGCCTGATGGCCAAGGCGGCCGAGGTCATCATCACGAAGGACGTCGACCTCGCGCTCCAGTTGGAGCAGGACGACGACGCGATGGACCTCCTCCACCGCACGCTCTTCCAGCACCTGCTGGACGACAAGTGGAAGCACGGCATCGAGACCGCGGTCGACGTGACCCTCCTCGGCCGCTACTACGAGCGCTTCGCCGACCACGCGGTCTCGGTCGCCAAGCGCGTGGTGTTCCTGGTGACGGGCGAGCACGCGGACGAGTTGCAGCCGGACATCCAGCCGGTGACGGGGGCGGAGGGCGCGTAGCTCTCCGCTCGGTCGCTCGGCCGGGGGGTCTCTGGAAGCCGGGGTCATTTCTAACCACTGTCCTGGTCTGAGACTGGTTAGAAATGACCCCGGCTTGCGGGGAAGCCTCAATGCGCCGTTGATGCGCCCGGCGAAGCGGGCATCCAATGGGCACAGGCACCAGCCTCTAGGAGGACCCATGGCCGAATCCCCCGCCACGACGCCGGACCCGACGCAGGAGCGCGAGACGCAGCAGCCCGCCGAGATCAAGAGCCTCCCGCTCTTCGGCGCCTGCGGCTGCGGTTCGGGCTGCGGGTGCGGGTGCCAGTCCGGCAATCCCTGCCAGTGCGGCTGACCGCCGCCCACTCCCTGAGGGGCCTCGGTGCTACGGCGCCGGGGCCCCTCAGGCGTGTTCGGCCGCCGGTGGCCCCGGACGCCGTGGAAGCGCAGCATTGAGGGGGGAAAGCACGAGGAGGTGTGAGGCCATGGCTCAGTACATGGATGTACATCACGGGATGAAGGGCATCACGGCCGACCAGTTGATGGAGGCCCACAAGGCGGATCTCGCCGTGGAGAAGGACGAGGGTGTCCACTTCGAGCGGGCCTGGGCGGATCCGGAGACCGGGACCGTCTACTGCCTCTCGGAGGCGCCGTCGCCGGAAGCGGTCCAGCGCGTCCATGAACGCGCGGGTCACCGGGCGGACGAGGTGCACGCGGTGCCGTACTCGATCTGACGACTGCCTGTTGGACGTCAACAGGTCGGATCGGCAGGGGTGTTCGAGTCTTTGGTGCTGTTTGGGCAAAGGGTTCGACATCGACAGTTCAACAGTCTTGTCCTGTGCATGTCTCACTCGATGAGATGCGCGGAGACCTCTTCGTCCGGCTGACGGCCGGGCGAACTCCGCAGCACTCAGGGGGGATTCATGCGCATAGCCCGCACGAGACTGAACATGGCCGCTGCCACGGCCGCCACCGCCGGCCTCGCCGTCGCCGCGCTGGCGACCGCGCCGCTGGGCGGTGTCGCCGGCGCCGCACCCGCCGCCGCCGTACCGCAGACGAAGGCGATCCCGGCGATCACGGGGCACACCCTCGCGCGCGACGTGCCGACCCCGCTCTCCAGCGCGGAGTGTGAGGCCAAGTGGCAGATCGCCTGCTACAACCCGCTCCAGTACCGCACCGCGTACAACCTCAACTCCCTGTACCGGAAGGGCATTACGGGCAAGGGGCGGACGATCGTCATCGTGGACTCGTTCGGTTCGCCGACGATCCAGCACGATCTCGACACGTACAGCAAGCAGTTCGGCATGCACAGCGCCAAGGTGAACGTCGTCAAGTGGGGCAAGGTCCCGGTCTTCGACCCGACGAACGCGGACATGACCGGCTGGGCCGGCGAGACGACCCTGGACGTCGAGATGGCGCACGCGGTCGCACCCGACGCGAAGATCGTGCTGGTGGAGACGGCGGTCGCCGAGACCGAGGGCGTGACCGGGCTGCCGGAGATGATGGACGCCGAGAAGTACCTGATCGACCACGGCGTCGGCGACGTCATCACGCAGAGCTTCGGCGCGACGGAGAACACCTTCCCCGGCTTCGACCAGGGCGACTTCTCCAGCATCAAGAAGCTGCGCTACGCCTTCGAGGCCGCCAACCGCAAGCACGTGACCGTCCTCGCCTCCTCCGGCGACGGCGGCGCCACCGACTACAACGCGGACGGCTCGGCCTTCTACGACAAGCCCGTCAACTCCTGGCCCTCTTCCGACCCGCTGGTCACGTCGATCGGCGGCACACAGCTGCACCTGAACGACAAGGGCGACCGCGTCACCCCGGACAGCGTCTACAACGACTACGGCGCGGGCGGCGGCGGCCAGTCCCACGTGTTCGCCCGCCCGTCCTTCCAGAACGGCGTGAAGAGCGTCGTCGGCACCCAACGCGCCACCCCCGACGTCTCGATGGCCGCCGCGGTCAACGGCGGCGCGTGGACGTACTCCAGCTTCGACCCGACGGCAGTCGGCTGGGACGTCTACGGCGGCACGAGCGAGGCCGGCCCGCTCTTCTCGGGCATCATCGCGCTGGCGGACCAGGCGGCGGGGCACCGGGTCGGCAACATCAACTCGGCGCTGTACGCGCTCGCGAAGCACGGCGCCAAGGGCAACGGCATCGTCGACGTGAACGACGGCACGAACAACTCGTACGCGGGCGTGACCGGTTACACCGCGGTCAATGGCTACGACATGGCGACGGGCGTGGGCACGGTGGACGCGCTGCGGTTCGTACCGGCGCTGGCGCGGGCCAGCCGGCGCTGACCCATCCCATCCCATCGTGAGACGGCCCAGGCGCAACTCGCCTGGGCCGTCCTGCTGTTGACGCGGTTCACACGGTTCACACGCTGATGGACTGGGCGTAAGTGACCTGGTTGAGGACGTACACGACCTGGTCGCGCGACTGCACCGGGATCATCGTCGAGTGGTGCCGACCACCGCTGTTCACGCCGACCTGCACGAACCCGGTGGTGACGCGTTCCTTCATCAGCAGGAACAACAGCCCGACGAAGCACAGCAGGAAGAACAGGATCGCCAGCACGATCGCATGCGGCGGAATCCGCTCCTCGGTACGCGACATGTCCGTGGCCGTCCACACCGCGCCCCTGAGCGGCATCGACCCGGCGGGGCTCACGATGGTGTCACCGTTGACCGCGATGTCTCCGAGGGTCAACAGCGGGGCGGCGAAGGCGGGTTGGGGCTGGGGTTGCTGCTGCGCGTACGGCTGGGGTTGCTGCTGCGCGTACGGCTGGGGTTGCGGCTCCGGCGGTACGGCTTGCGGGTAGCCGTAGAGGGGAGCTGGGCTCGCGGGGTAGCCGTAGGCGCCCTCGGCGTACGGACCACCCGGCGGGGTGGCATAGGGATTCTGACCGGGTTGTCCGGGCGGCTGTTCCGGAGGTGGTCCGGGGTACTGGTTCGCCATGGGTGCTCTTCCCCCCGAGAGTGCGTGTGAACGCGTCCATCCTCCCGCTCGGTCACATCCCGTATCTACGTAATGACGAGAAATATCCAGGCACGGGCGCAGTCACGACGAGGACGGTGCCGAAGTCGACGACGTGGCCGTCCGTTTCCGGTACCGGGCGAGTCGGCGCCCGAGCGTGTAGAGGGTGCCCAGGAGTACCACCGATGCCCCGACGGCCCAGCCGATGGAGCCGCCGTCGCGGTACATCTGGATCCCCTCCACCAGCAGCAGAACGCTGACCGGCGGACCCACCAGGTCGGAGAAGACGTCCATCCACCACATGACTTTCGAGAAGTCGTCCACGGCTTGATCGTGACAGGGGGACGGTTCGTTGCCAAGGATCTTTTTGTCGCCCTGCCGCAGCGGTTGCTCGGCGGAGTCGCTCGGGATTCGCCCGGGCGGCCATGACCTGGCCGGTGTTCCAGCGAAAGCGGCGCCCGGCGGCCCGTTCCAAGGCCAACACGTGTGTGATCGCGGCCCGTTCCGTCTCTTTGTCCCCCATGGCACCCCCTGCCTCTGAGTGCCTGCGACGCCATGGTGGCGCGCGGGCGGGGGAGTTGGGAAGCTGAAGCTGTGGACCTCCGGGGCGAGCGACGGTGACCGAGCACACCGAGCACACCGAGTACTTCGAGTTGGTCTGCGACCACGTGGACTACGACGTGGTGATCACCGATCCCGGCGCCCGGGTGCTCGATGTCGCCCAGGTCGTAAGCCGGTTGACGGGGCTCGGCCTCTGGCGCGGCAAAGTGCTGGTGACGGAAGTTCCGGCCGTAGTACTCGACGGCGTACCGCGGGCGGACGCCGAGACGGCGGTCGCGGCGCTCCGCGAGGCGGGAGCGCGGGCGGAGACGAGGCAGTGGCAGCCGCCGGGCCTCCCGGCTCCTTGCCCCTGACCGCCACCTGCCCACCGATGGCGCGGGCAGGGGACGGGCACTTCAACCGTCAGGGGTCAGGAGGCAGCGGGCCGGGGTCACTTCACGTCGACGTAGTCGGCCGAGCCGGGCGTCGGCTGGGTGAGGCTCGTGCCCGCGAAGTCGTAGCGGTACGCGCCGTCCGCCGTCGCCTTCACGGTGGACGTGGCCCAGCCGTCGCGGTCGGTCTTGAGCTTCTTCAGGGTGACGAAGGGGCCGCTCGTGCCCTTGCGGTACTGGAGCAGCACCTGGTGCCCGATGAGGGGCACGTTCTTCTTCTGCTCCCAACTCGCCACCGTCATACGGGCCTTGACCGTGATGTTCGCGCCCTTCTTCACCGGGTCCGGGGTGACGACGGTCTGGGACATGGAGGTCTGGCGCCTGATGCGTGCGAAGTAGACGCCCTCCCCGCGGGTGACGTTGCCGGCGCCGTCGACGGCCACGGGGGTCATGTACCAGAGACCGGCGAGGGCGTTGCTGCGGAGGTTGACGTTCGGGTCGGCGGTCACGAGGGCCTCGCAGTAGGAGGTGAACTCGTTGATCTTGTGGCACTGGGCAGCCCCGGCCATGACCCCGTCGGCCGTCGCCCGGTCCTCTCCGTGCCACAGTTCGTACGACACGCTCTTGACGCCGGACGGGTCGCTGACCGTCGCGGAGACCGAGAACACCCTCTTCTTGGTGGCCTCGACGCCGACGGTGTAGTCGAGGTCGTGGTTGACGCCGATGTTCACGAACGTCGTGGCCGAGTCGCCCTGGGCGGCCCCGGCGGCCGGAAGTGCGAGAACGGTGACGGCCAGGGCGGCGCTGAGAGCGGCGGCGGCGGTCGCGGCGGCGACGGTGGTGGTGCGTCTGCGCATGGTGTGGTTTCCCCCCACGTGTGATGCGTCGAGTGGTGACTTCACCCGCAACAGACAGAGGGGGCGGGTGGGAGGTTGTGCATGATCGCCGACCCACCCCATCACTTAACCTCGACTTCTCCGGGGGTTGTCGGAATCACCGGACGCCGGTCACCGGCCAACTTCCCCGCGCGGGCCGCGGAGGGGACCGAGACGAGCCGGGCCGTGAGAATGCCCGCCCGTCCGTCGGCCTACGAACTGATGGGCAACTCGCGGGCTCGCCGGCGTGCTTGGGCCCGCAGCCCCTTCAGCCGGCTGTGGAAGGCGTTGTGGCGGTTCTGGTCGAGGTTCAGCGGGAGGTCGAGTCGGGAGATGAACTGTGACTCCAGGTCCCATGGTTCGCTCTGCTCGATCCAGCACACCCGCGCGTTGTCCGCCATCCACTGGCTCAGGGTGGCTTCGCCTGCCTTGCCGAAGGTCATCCGCTTGCCGCTGCCCACGCGGCGCAGCTCAAGTCCCAGCAGGCTTCCGAGGGTGAGCCGCAGGGTTGAGCCGGCCGCGTTGCCTCGGTAGTGATAGCGCACCCGCTTGCGCAGGTTCTGAGTGCTGGTCCGGTTCGCCATGTACCGCGGGGCTATGCCGACGTAGAGCAGGCGCCCGGCGTGCAGGTCCGGGTGAGGCGACTGTTCGAAGTGCCATCCGTAGACCCCTGCCACCGCTGGGACAGGACTCGGGCGCGCCAAGACCTCCCGCGCCGACCACAACCGGCCTGGACTTACGAGAGCGACAGCTTCCACGAAGCCTCCAGACGCGCCAGGGCTGATCGTCGCAGGCTACTGGGCGACGCTGACGCAGCTGGTCGCGGACTGAAGCCAGGGCCTCTTGGTAGCTCGGGATCGCGAAGCCGACCGAGATCCAGGAGACCCTGTTGCCGCGGTTGTGCGCGCTCGCGCCGATGGAGCTCAACTCGGCTGCTCCGTCGTGCGGTTACCGCGCCATCTTCTTCAGAGTCCAGTCGAGCGTCATTGCTGACTTGCTCGTAGTGGAAGCAGTGAACATGGTGCCGCCGGAATCGGTCTGCAACTCGGAAGTGCCGCCGCACTGTACGTCTGTGGCCTTTCCCCCGGTGGGCTGGACATGCACCAGCCCCTTACCCCGGCAGGTCAAAATGAGTTCCCCGGCCACCCCCGGTGTGCTGTCGGCACCGAAGTGGACGGGCGCCCCGGCGACAAGGCGCAGCCCTGTACCAGAGGCGGTCACGTGCAGAGCCGATGCCGTATGGGCTGGGCTGGCCGTCGCGGAAGGGTGAGCGCCGGCGGTAGCTCGATCTGCCGGGTGACCGCCGCATCCCGCCAATGCCACACCGGCAGCCAGAGCCGCCCAAGCGGCAGGCGCACGCTTCATGAACTGGTCTCCCAGTACTTGATACGGATGGAGTAGGAAGGCGCGGTCAGGGTACCCGAGCCAATGGTTTTGACATTGCAAGGGGCGACGATCTCAGTCTTCTTCCAGGGTATTTTGTATCCGTCCGATCCCGGCTTGGCGTTCCCGATCTTGTGTGGGCTGACCGAGAAGGTTCCGGTCAAGGTCGTCGAAGCCGTGATAGAGCCGTGGAGCGTGACGGACAGACTTGCCTCGGCTTTGGCGATCAGCCCGTTGATCTCGCTTTTCGCCGTACCGGTCACGGACGCGCCGACGGTGGCACCCGCTTGGAATGCGACGCTCATCGTGCCGCCCTTGGGGCCGTACGGGCCGGAGCGGAAGACAGGGACTGGCGCGCCGATGAAGTAGCCCTTCTTGGCTCCGAAGCTGGTGGAGACCTCGCCTACTTCGGGGCAGGCCTGCGGGCGGGCGGTTACCGCGTCAGCCGCTTGGGCGGCCGGCGCGGTAACCAGACTTGCTGATGCGATTGCCGCAAGCGCGGCTATTGACGCCCGGAACATGAATCCCCCTGGTCAGGCATTGTGCATGGTGATCTTGGTCGACCAGGAACGTAGCGCACCCATAGACAATCGATCAACAGTTTTGAGACGAACTTGAGGCGCCTGATTTTTTGACATTCCATCAGAGGGAATTCAATTCAGGCAGAGATCGCTCCGCATGCCCTGAGCGGCTGTTGTCGGAGTTCAACTCGGTTGCTCCGTCGTGCAGTTGTGACGCTCACCGCTTCGGGAATGCGGCCGATCACCTGTGGCGTGTTCGGCGGTATCCGTCGGACATGACGGACGCGGAGTGAGAAGCGGTTCGGCCGCTGCTGCCGGTGCCGGCCTGGCCGCGTGGCCGGGGCGGACAACCGGAGGCGTACTGCCACCGCGCAATGCCGGACGCGATCCGCTGCCTCGTGGACAACGGCATCAAGTGGGGGCGATTCCCGGGGACTTCCCGCCGTGGGGTCGGGTGTATGCCTCCTTCCTTCCGCCGGTGGCGTGACCGTCGGCCGGTCAAGGAGTTCCACGACCGGCTCCGGGCGAAGTTCCGCGGGGAGCTGGGGCGGGACGCGGAGCCGGCGGTCGGTCCCCGCGCCGAGACTCAGAGATCCGAACGCATGCGAAGTGGGATCCGCCGCCTCGCACAATCCGGGATCCAGAGGGCCCACGGCGGACCCGGATCGTGAAAACGCCCCCGATCCGCACCGTATGCGCAGCTCAGGGGCATGATCACCATTCCTACTTCTTCTTGCCCTGGTTCTTGACCGCCTCGATCGCGGCCGCGGCCGCGTCAGGGTCGAGATACGTCCCGCCCGGCTTGACCGGCTTGAAGGACGCGTCCAGTTCGTAGGCCAGGGGGATGCCCGTCGGGATGTTCAGGCCCGCGATGTCGGCGTCGGAGATGCCGTCGAGGTGCTTGACCAGGGCGCGGAGGGAGTTGCCGTGGGCGGCGACCAGGACCGTGCGGCCCGCGAGGAGGTCGGGGACGATGCCGTCGTACCAGTACGGGAGCATGCGGACGACGACGTCCTTCAGGCACTCCGTGCGGGGGCGCAGCTCCGGCGGGATCGTCGCGTAGCGCGGGTCGTCCGACTGGGAGAACTCCGTGCCGTCCTCAAGGGGCGGGGGCGGGGTGTCGTAGGAACGGCGCCACAGCATGAACTGCTCCTCGCCGAACTCCGCGAGGGTCTGGGCCTTGTCCTTGCCCTGGAGGGCGCCGTAGTGGCGCTCGTTCAGGCGCCAGCTGCGGTGGACGGGGATCCAGTGGCGGTCCGCGGACTCCAGCGACAGCTGTGCCGTGCGGATCGCGCGCTTCTGGAGGGACGTGTGGACCACGTCGGGGAGGAGATCGGCGTCCTTCAGGAGCTCGCCACCGCGGACTGCCTCCTTCTCGCCCTTCTCGTTCAGGTTGACGTCCACCCAGCCGGTGAACAGGTTCTTCGCGTTCCACTCGCTCTCGCCGTGGCGGAGGAGGATCAGCTTGTACGGTGCGTCGGCCATGCCTCAGAGCGTAATCCACGCATTCGGGCACCCGCCTGGCGCCTGTCCCCCGGCCCCACAGTTGACGGCTTCTGTTAATCGAGTGGTCCCCTGGGCCGTCCCGTTCGTAAGTTGTGCTCGCGGCCGTAGCCGCTTACATGCCAAGCCAACAGGCCAGGCCATCTGTCCGACCGTGGGGGAACGATCCATGTCACTCGACGCCCTGAGACGTGCCGCCAGGGAGACCGTCTCCGGTCTGCCCCGCGAGTTCTGGTGGCTGTGGACCAGCACGCTCGTGAACCGGCTCGGGGCGTTCGTCTCGACCTTCATGGCCCTGTACCTGACCCTCGACCGCGGCTACTCCGCCACCTACGCCGGTCTCGTCGCCTCCCTCTACGGCCTCGGCGGGGTCGCCTCCTCCATCGGCTCGGGTGTCATGACCGACCGGCTCGGGCGCCGCCCCACCCTCCTCATCGCGCAGTCGGCGACCGCCGCGTCCGTGGCCCTGCTCGGCTTCATGCACGACCCCGTCGCCATCGCCGCCGTGGCGTGCCTGGTCGGGGCGGCGAGCAACGCGTCCCGCCCGGCGGTGCAGGCGATGATGGCCGACATCGTGCGCCCCGAGGACCGGGTCCGCGCGTTCTCGCTCAACTACTGGGCCATCAACCTCGGCTTCGCGATCTCGTCCATGGCCGCCGGGTTCATCGCCGAGGTCAGCTACCGCGCCGGGTTCCTGCTGGAGGCCGGGATGACGGCGGTCTGCGCGGTCGTCGTGTTCCTACGGCTGCCCGAGTCCCGGCCGACCGTCGCGGCGGACGACAGCAAGGGGGCGGCCGACGCGGTCGGGCTCGGGACCGTACTGCGCGACCGGCGGTTCATGAGCGTCGTAGGACTCTCCTTCCTCGTCGCCGTCGTCTTCCAGCAGGGCTCGGTCGGGCTGCCGGTCGCGATGGGCGAGGCCGGCTTCACGCCCGCCGACTACGGCACCGCGATCGCCGTCAACGGCTTCCTCATCGTCGCCCTCCAGATCCCGGTCACCCGACTCATCGAACACCGCGACGCCAAGCGCCTGTTGGTCGTCTCGTCGATCCTCGCGGGCTACGGCTTCGGGCTCACCGCGTTCGCCGGCTCGGTCGGCGTCTTCGCCCTCACGGTGTGCGTGTGGACCCTCGGCGAGATGATCAACGCCCCCACCCAGACGGGCCTGGTCGTCCGCCTCTCCCCGCTCCAGGGCCGCGGCCGCTACCAGGGCATGTACACCCTGTCCTGGGCGGTCGCCGCGCTCGTCGCCCCGCTCATGTCCGGTTTCGTCATCGACCGGTTCGGGGCGGAGTGGCTGTGGGGGATGTGCGCGGTCGTGGGGACGGGGGCGGCGGTGGGGTACGGGGCGCTGATGCGGGGGCTTCCGGCGAGCGGACCGGCGACCACCGAGACACCGGCTGCGGTCGAGCCCGAGGTCAGCGCGGCCTGAGGGGTGGGGGGTGGTGGGGGAAAGTGTGTCACTTTCCGGAGAAGTGACACACTTTGCGAGGTGGGGTACGGCCTGTCGGCGTCGGCGCAGCGCGATCCACCGAGCGTTCACGCAGCCGAGGCCGTCTCGGCGAGGGTGAACCATACGCGTTTGTGCACGCACCCCTCCCCCGCGGCCGGCCATGTCACCACTCCCCACCCGGCAGAGAGCCGGGCCAGGAGCAGGAAGCCCCGCCCCCGCCCCTCATCGAGCCGAACCCCACGCGACGTCGAGGCAGAGCCTTCGTTCCACTCGTCGTCCCGGACCGCGACGCAGACATGCCCCGGACGCACCGAGACATCGACATACAGCCGAGCCGTACGCGCGTGCAGATACGAGTGCGTGATCACCTCGCTCACCACACAGGCGTGCGGCGTGCGCCACCGACTCGTCGAACAGCTGGTCGCCGACGACGAGTTGCGCGACCCCGAGGTGCGGCGCGCGGCCGAGACGGTCCCCCGCGAGGTTTTCCTCGGCCCCGCGATCTACCGGCCGAGCAGCCCTCCGGGGGTCACGGTCTGGACCCCCACCCGCCGCGACGACACCCCCCGCCGACGCGTGGCTGCGCCTCACCTATCAGGACCGGACATGGGTGACACAGCTCGACGGCGTACTCGCCGAGGAGGCCGCAGGTCCCGTCACCGGAGGGAGCCCGACCTCGTCCTCGACCCTGCCCAGCGTCATCCTCGGGATGATCGAGCAGGCGGGCGTCGCCCGAGGGAAACGCGTGCTGATCATCGGCACCGGAACGGGCCTGTCGACCGCCTACGCCTGCGAGGTGGCCGGCCAGGAGAACGTGACCTCGATCGAGACCGACCCCGCTGCGGCAGAACGCGCGCGCAAAGCTCTCACCGAGGCCGGCTACACCTCGACGCTCATCACGGCCGACGGCCTGCGCGGCCACCGCGACCGGGCCCCGTACGACATCGTGATCGCGTTCTGCTCGATGCGGTACATCCCCTACGGCCTGCTCCAGCAGATCAAGGCCGGAGGAAACCTCCTCGTCACCCTCGCCGGATGGGGATCCGGACACGGCCTCGTTCGTCTCACGGTCGAGGGCGACGGCGTCGCGGAAGGCCGGTTCCTGCCCGGATACACCTCGTTCATGATCGCCCGTACCCACGACCGGCCACCGCACGGACCCTTCGAACTGCTCCCCGGGGACGAACGCCCGAGCGTGATCGACCCCGCCCTGCTCGACGACTGGAGCGGCCGGTTCGTCGCACAGCTCGCCGCGCCCTCGGCGGAACGGCTCGGCACGGAAGCCGAGCAGATCCTGCTCGACGTGGCCGCCGGCTCCCAGGCCCGGACCCGCACGGCGGACAACGGCGAAGGCTGGACTGTCGTCCGACGCGGACCGCTCGACCTGTGGACCGCGGTCGAGAACTCGATCACGCGCTGGCAGAGCCACGGCTCACCGCACGTGTCCAGCTTCGGAATGACGATCACCCCGGACACGCAAAGGGTCTGGCTCGACGAACCACATGGTCCGAGCTGGGCACTCCCCGTCTAGCCCGCCGCAAAGGGGCGTCCTCACGGATGCATCCGCGCCCCCTTCACCACCTTGTCCACCCCGTTCCGCGGCCCGTACACCGCCAGCCCCACCACATCCAGCTCGGCCGTGGCGACGGCCCGTACCGCCGCTCGGTTGTCGCGGTCGTTGCCCGTGGTGAAGAGGTCCGACGTGAAGACAGCCCTCGGCAGGGCGCGGGACAGCGCTCGCCCGTGCGCCGCCACCAGGACCTCCTTCGTGGCCTCGAAGACCATCACCGGCTGTCGGAACATCGACAGATACCGCACCCCGTCGGCGTCCTCGTACGGCTCCCCGATCACCTCGGGGACCTGCGATCCCAGGCCGCTGACCAGGAAGGACGTGACGTTCAGCCGTTGCCAGGGCTCAAGGTCCTCCCGCAGCAGGACGGCGATCTTGGTGTCGAAGCGGACCGGTTCGGCGGTGATGGCGGTGCTGGCAGTGGTGTCAGTGCTCATACGTCGAGACTGCCGACCGCCCCACGGTTCCGTCTTGTACGTTCTTTGCATGGCCCCGCAGCGCCCCCAGCAGGAAGTCTCCGCGTGGCGGCCCCGCATCCCCGGTGTCGTCGAGGTCTTCCACGCGCACTTCACCGAGTACGCGTACCCGATGCACGTGCACGACGCGTGGACGCTGCTGATCGTGGACGACGGAGCCGTACGGTACGACCTCGACCGGCACGAGCACGGCACCCCGCACGACACCGTGTCGCTGCTGCCGCCGCACGTCCCGCACAACGGCTCCCCCGCCACCCCGCACGGCTTCCGCAAGCGCGTCCTCTATCTCGACGGCACGCATCTCCCGGACAGCCTGATCGGTTCCGCCGTCGACCGGCCGGACCTCCGTGATCCCGAACTCCGGCTGCGCGTGGGCCAGTTGCACACCGCGCTCGACCACCCCGGCGACGAACTGGAGGCCGAGAGCCGACTGACCCTCATCGCCGAGCAACTGCACGCCCGCCTACGGCCGTTCGCCGCCCCCTCCCCGACACCCGGCCCCGGTCCCGTCCTCGCCCGCGACCTCCGCGAACTCCTCGACGAGCACGTCACCGAAGGCATCACCCTCGACGAGGCCGCCCGGCTCGTGCACGCCCATCCCGCCCATCTGGTACGGGCGTTCAGCGGGGCGTACGGCATCGCACCGCACCAGTACCTGATGTCCCGCCGCGTCGACCGCGCCCGCCGGCTCCTCCTCGACGGCCGTCCGCCGGGCGAGGTGGCGACGGTGACCGGGTTCTACGACCAGTCCCATCTCACGCGCCATTTCCGGAAGTTGGTGGGGGTCACGCCGGGGCGTTATTCACGCGACAGTGATCGCCGCCGTAGCTAGATTCCGCGCATGGACTGGCACGAATGGCACGACGCCTACGACTCCCCCGACTCCTACCTCAGCCGCCGCCTGGCCCTCATCCAGGAACGCCTCCGCCTCGCTCTCGACACCGCCCCGCCGGGCCCGCTCACCGCGATCAGCCTCTGCGCCGGACAGGGCCGCGACCTGATCGGCGTACTGGCCGAGCATCCCCGAGGGCCCGAAGTCCGCGCCCGGCTCGTGGAGTTGGACGAGCGGAACGTGGATGTCGCGAGACAGGCGGCCCGCGCCGCCGGCCTCCCGAACGTCGAAGTCGTCGCCGGAGACGCCTCGTTGACGGACCAGTACGCCGAACTCGCCCCCGCCGACCTCGTCCTCGCGTGCGGCATCCTCGGCAACATCTCCGACGCCGACGTCGAACGCGTCCTCGACCACTGCACCGCCCTGTGCCGGACGGGCGGCACCCTCGTCTGGACCCGCAGCCGCGACCTCGCCCCCGACCTCGTCCCCCAGGTCTGCGCCTGGCTGGAGGAACGCGGTTTCGAGCGCCTGTGGGTGTCGGACCCCTCGATCCCCCAGTCCGTCGGCGCCCACCGTTTCACCGGCGAACCCCGCCAACTCCCCACCGGCACCCGCATGTTCGACTTCATCGGCTACGACGTCCTGCGCCGGGCCTGAGTCACAGCTCCCGCTGCGCCTCGTACAGATTCCGCGGCCGTACGACCCCCGTCGTGCCGTAGAGCTCCAGCCGCGCGTGCAGGTCGCCGGTGAAGTCGGGGACGTCGATCTGGTCGAACTCGGTGACCGTATTGAGGCCCACCGTGGCGCTGTACGGGGCGAGTTGGTCGATCTTCATCAGGCCCGCGCGCCCGTTCGTGACGCGGATGTTCCAGTGGGTGAAGCGGGCGCCGAAGAGCGGACCGGCGTTCGCGTCACCGCCGTGGCGGCCGTCGTTGTTGACCGTGATGTCGGTACGGACGTTGGCGAAGGGCAGGCCGCGGTGGCTGTCGAAGGTGCCCATGCGCATGTCGCCGCGCGACCAGACGTTGTACGACGACAGACCCTCGACGTTGATGCCGTGGAGCTGGGTGTTGGCCGGGGCCGGGACCGTGCGCTCCTCGATGGTGAAGTCCTCGACGAGGTTGTCGTGCGAACCCTCGCGGCAGAAGTAGGGGTGATGAGAGCCCCGGCCCGCCACCGTCGTACCGCGCAGCGTGCACGCCGAGGCCGCCACCAGGCCGAAGCCGTTGTCCACATGACGGACCGTCACGTCGTCCACCCAGCAGTCGTAGGCGCACTGGAGGACGACGCCGTTGTAGCCCTTGTCGAGGAGGTGCGGTTGCTGCGGGGTCTCCACCGCCTCCAGGGTCAGGCCTTCCACTCCCGAGCCCGTCAACTCCTCCACGTGCGTGGTGAATTGGGGGTTCCACTCGGGGCGTAGGTCGAGGGGCAGGGGGCGTTCGAGGGTCACCTTGCGGCCGTGGACGTGCGCGATGCGGACGGGCCATTCGTAGGGGACGTACGACAGCAGCTTCGTCTTGTCGTCCCAGTAGTACGCCTCGGGGCCGGGGCCGCCGCCCGCCATGTGCTCCAGGAGGGTGTGGCCGGTGTCGTCGGCGAGGCGGAGCAACACCAGGTTGCCCGGCTTGAGTTGCGAGGCGTCCGCGACCCGCACCGTCCAGGCGCCCTGTCGCGCGGGCTCGATCGTCGTCAACTGCCGCCATTCGTCACGCTTGTTGCCGGTCCAGCCCTCGAAGGGCCAGGCCTTCGCCCTGATCGCGGCGACCAGTGAGTCCCAACGGGCCGTCGGGGCAAGCCAGATGAGGCCGCCCGCCCAGGACCAGGACGACTTGTCGCCGCCGTAACGGGAGCCGTAGACGCCGATCAGTTCGGTGAGGTTCTTGGTCGCGTAGAGCTTCGTACGGTTGCTGCCCGCGCCCCTGACCACCACGTTCGAGTGGCCTACGCGGATCACGTCGTCGACGCGGAAGGTGCCGGGCGGGATGAGGACCGTGCCACCGCCGGCCCTGCCGGCAGCGGCGATGGCACGGTTGATCGCGGGGGCGGAGTCGGTCGTAGCGTCCGCTACGGCGCCGTACGCGCGGACGTCCAGCACGCGCGAGTGCCGGGGGTGTCGCTGCGCGCCCGCCTTCGCGACGTACGGGATCTGTGGGTGGGTGTAGGGGGTGCGGGTGAACTCCCGCCAGAGGGAAGGGACTTGACCTCGCGATCCCTGTTTCGGCAGGGGGACCGCCAAGGCCAGGGTGCTTCCGAGCAGGGTTCGTCTGGTGAGACGGGGATTGCTCATGTACGTACGTCCTCCCACGCGGCTCTTCATGGATGTGAACGTCGTTCAGAAATGTGCTGGCGGTGAGCATGCCACGGCGCCCGGGCGCAACGAAAGAGGGCGGGAGGAGATCAGTTGGTCGGGCGCTGGGTCAGATTCGTGAACGCGTCCAGATTCCGCGTCGACTCCCCGCGCGACACCCGCCACGCGTACTCCTTGCGGATCGCGGAGGCGAAGCCCAGTTCCAGGAGGGTGTTGAAGCTGCCGTCGGCGGCCTCCAGGACCTGGCCGAGGAGGCGGTCGATCTCGGCCTCGGTGACGGCGGACAGCGGCAGCCGGCCGGTGACGTACACGTCGCCGAGCTGATCGACGGCGTAACTCACGCCGTACAGCTTGAGGTTGCGCTCCAGGAGCCAGCGGTGGACGCCCGTCTCGTTCTCGTCGGGGTGGCGGATGACGAAGGCGTTGAGCGAGAGGGAGTGGCGGCCGACAAGGAGGGAGAGGGTCGTCGACAGCTTGCGGGTGCCGGGGAGTTTGACGACGAACGTACCGGACTCCGGGCTCTCCCAGTCGAGTTCGGCGCCCTTGAGGAAACCCTCGATGACCTGCGCCGCCCGCTCCTGGTCCGCTGCCGCCTCACCCATGGTGCGAGCGTACGTGACGGCGGTGGGCCTGCGCCGCCGCCGTGTAGACGTCCGCCGTGGCGGCGGCGGCGGTGTCCCAGCCGAAGGACTGGGCGTGCCGGGCGGCGGCCTCACCCATGCGGGGCGCGAGGTGCGGGTCGTCGGCGAGCCGGCGCAGGACGTGGGCGTAGGCGACGGGGTCGTGGCCCTGGACGAGGAAGCCGGTCTCGCCGTCGCGCACGGCGACCGGGAGGCCGCCGACCGAGGCCGCGAGCACCGGCGTACCGGCCGCCTGCGCCTCTATGGCGACCAGCCCGAAGGACTCGCTGTACGACGGCATGACCAGCACGGACGCGGCCCGGAACCAGTCCGCCAGCTGCTCCTGCCCGACCGGCGGCCGGAACCGTACGACGTCCGCGATGCCCAGCCGCGCGGCCAGCTTTTGCAGGCCCTCGGGCTTGGCGAGGCCGCTGCCGCTGGGGCCGCCGACGACGGGCACGACGATGTTCGAGCGCAGCTCGGGCCGCTCGTCGAGCAGCACGGCGACCGCGCGCAACAGCACATCCGGCGCCTTCAGGGGCTGGATGCGGCCCGCGAAGAGCGGGATCAGGGCGTCCTGCGGGAGGCCGAGGCGGGCGCGGGCGGCGGCGCGGCCGTCCGCCGGGCGGAAGCGTTCGAGGTTCACGCCGGGGTGTACTACGGCGACCTTGGCGGGGTCGGCCGAGTAGTGCCGTACGAGTTCGTCGGCCTCCTCCGCCGTGTTGGCGATGAGGCGGTCGGCTGCGGCGACGATCTGGGTCTCGCCGATGACGCGGGCGGCGGGCTCGGGGGTGTCGCCGTCGGCCAGGCTGGCGTTCTTGACCTTGGCCATGGTGTGCATGGCGTGCACGAGGGGGACGCCCCAGCGCTGGGCGGCGAGCCAGCCGACGTGGCCGGAGAGCCAGTAGTGCGAGTGGACGAGGTCGTAGTACCCGGGGCGGTGGCCGGCCCACGCCTGCATCACTCCGTGCGTGAACGCGCAGAGCTGGGCGGGGAGTTCCTCCTTGGCGAGACCTTCGTACGGCCCCGCGTCGACGTGCCGGACGAGGACGCCGGGTGCCAGCTCGACGGTCGGGGGGAGGGCGGCCGTGGTGGCGCGCGTGAAGATCTCGACCTCGATGTTGATCGCGGCGAGGCGCTGCGCGAGCTCCACGATGTAGACGTTCATGCCGCCGGCGTCGCCCGTGCCGGGCTGGTGCAGCGGTGACGTGTGCACGGAGAGCATGGCGACCCGGCGGGGCTTGCGGTGCAGCCGCAGCCGGGTGGACGAGGCCGCGGAACGCCGCCCGAGCCTGCTGCCGTACTGGCTCACGTGGCGTTCCTCCTCGCTGCGGGCATGCCTGAGGGAGGGTGTGGGGTTCCCTCCAAGGACGCCAACATCGGGAGGCCGGATTCTCATTCCGGCGCATGGGGATTTTACCGAGCCATTGCCGATGGTCGCTCAACCGTTCGAGCGCGGGCTGCGTGGTCGGCACGCGAACCGGGCAGCCGTCCGAACGATCGGCACGCGGGCCGACCACTCCTCAGCCACCTCTTGACCTGCGGCGACACAACCCTCGCAGCAGGCCCACAGGTCTTGTAGGCGTATCCGGCCTCGGGCTCTTCAACGTAAGGACAAACCTGTCCCTCTCCCCTGGTACGTGCAGCATCGGCGACTTCACCGCGACCCCCGTCTGCGACGCCCAGGGCAACGGCGTCATCCGCGTCACCGACAAGGACGCGACCGGCACCCCGGCCAAGATCACCCTGTACGTCCAGCTGAACATGCCGGGCGGAGAGCGGTGGGTCGACACCGAGACCATCGCGCACCCGACCGCCGACGGCGTCAGCGTCGACCTCAAGACCCTGGACTGGTACGCCGGCGAGACCTTCCGGGTCCACGTCCAGGCGGGCGACCAGGTCGACGACGACATCACGCCGATGGTCGTCGTCCCGGACGTGACATGCGGCGCCTCCGCCTCCGCGTCGGCCTCGGCCTCGGCGTCCGTGTCCGCCCAGCCGTCGACGTCGTCGACCCCTACCTCCGACCCGTCCTCCGCCGAGAGCAGCAGCCCCGTGCCCGCGGCGAGCGGCGCCCCGTCGCCCGCGGGCGGTGGCACCCACCTCGCCGACACCGGCGCGAGCGACGGCACCACGGCGCTCGCGGGCACCGCGGCCGCCCTGCTCGCGGCGGGCGGCGGCATCGTCGTCGCCCTGCGCCGCAGGACGGCTCGCGGCTCGCGCTGATCGCCCCGGCCCGGCTCCCGTGGCGACACCCCCGTAGAAGCCGCCGCCTACCCTCTAGGTATGACAGCCCGCGCAGCCACCCGCCCGATCGGAACGGTGACCCGCGGCACCACCAACCCCAACCGGCTGCGCCGTATGGACCGCTGGATCGCGGCGACGCACGGCGCCGAGCTGCGGCGGGCCGTCGATCCCGTCGCCGTGGACCTCGGCTACGGCGCCGCGCCCTGGACCGCCGTAGAACTGCTGGCGCGCCTCCGTACCGTCGCGCCGCACGCGCGCGTGGTCGGTGTCGAGATCGAACCGGCGCGGGTCGCGGCGGCGAGACCGTACGAGCGGGAGGGGCTCGCTTTCCGGCACGGCGGGTTCGAGATCCCCGTGCCGCAGCGGCCGTCGCTGATCCGCGCGGCGAACGTCCTGCGGCAGTACGACGAGGCGCGGGTCGCCGAGGTCTGGGCGCGGCTGTGCGGGCGGCTCGCGCCGGCGGCCGGGGGCTCCCGGGGCGGGCTGCTCGTCGAGGGGACCTGCGACGAGATCGGGCGGCGGCACGTGTGGGTCGCGCTCGGTCCCGAGGGGCCGCGCACGGTCACCTTCGCGACGCGGCTCGGTTCCCTGGAGCGGCCGTCCGACCTCGCCGAGCGCCTCCCGAAGGCCCTCATCCACCGCAACGTCCCCGGCGAACCGGTGCACGCCTTCCTCCGCGACTTCGACCGCGCGTGGGCCGCCGCCGCGCCCTACGCCTCCTACGGCGCCCGCCAGCGCTGGATCCGCGCGGTGCGGGACCTGACCGCGGACTGGCCGGTCACGGACGGTCCGGTGCGCTGGCGGCAGGGCGAAGTGACCGTGTCCTGGGGGGCGTTGGCGCCGAGCGGGTGAATCCGGTTGCGGGTGTGGCGCGTGGGGAACGATCCCCGGCGACCGTTCGTCACACGGGCGGGGAGATCGTCACGCCAGGTCGTGACAACTCATGACCTGGAAGGAAAGGGAAGAAGTACGGGAAGTTCCGCCTCTGTCGTTTTGCGTGCGGGCATGGCACGATCCCCCAGGCGTCCGTAAGTTACTGACGGTCAATCAGATGTGGGATGCGGGGGAACGGATATGGGAACGGGCAGGCGAGCCCTGATCACGACGGCCATCACGGTCGTCTGCGCGGTCACCGTACTCGCGGCACCCGGCATCGCGTTCGCGAGCCCGGCTCCGACGCCGACAGCGACGCCTTCGGCGACCGCGTCCCCAACCCCCGTGACCAACAAGGACCTTGAGGCCGTACGCGAGAAGCTCGACGCGCTCTACCACGACGCCGCCGTCGCCACGGACGCCTACAACGCGGCCGAGGAGAAGTCCCAGAAGCAGTCCGCGGAGATCGTCGAGCTGGCCAAGAAGATCGTCAAGGGCCAGGAGAAGCTGGACGAGTTGAAGGACCGCGCCGGTGCCGCGGCCCGCTCCCAGTACCGCACGGGCGGGATCCCGGACGAAGCGCAACTGCTGCTGAGCGACAACCCGCAGGCGTTCCTGGACGGTACCGGCCGGGTCCTTCAGGGCCAGCGCGCCACCAAGGGCCTGATCGCCGAACTGACCCGCACCCAGCAGGACTTGAAGCAGTACACCGCCGACGCCTCCGCCCAGTGGCAGCAGTTGGAGAAGAACCGCCAGGCCAAGGCCGCCGCCAAGAAGAAGGTCACGACCCAGATCGCGGCGGCCGAGCAGCTGGAGTCCCAGCTGGAGAAGCAGGAGAAGGAGCGGCTGGCCAAGCTGGAGCAGCAGGCCGCGCTGAAGGCGCAGACCGCGTGGCTCGACTCCGGCGCCCTCAAGGATGCCGGCGGGAAGGCGTCCGCGGCGGGCAAGGCGGCGGTGGCCTACGCGACGGCCCAGCTCGGCAAGGCGTACGAGTGGGGCGCCGAGGGCCCGTCGACGTACGACTGCTCGGGGCTGACCTCACAGGCCTGGGCGAGCGCCGGCGACCCGATCCCGCGCACCTCGCAGGAGCAGTGGAAGCAGCTCCCGCACGTCGCCGAGAAGGACATGCGCCCCGGCGACCTCATCATCTACTTCGACGACGCCAGCCATGTCGCCATGTACATCGGCGACGGCGCGATCATCCACGCCCCGCGGCCGGGGCGGACGGTGACGGTCGCGGGAGCGGGTTCGATGCCGATATTGGGTGTTGTGCGACCGGATGCGTAATACGTCCGGCTGATGGGCGGGGTTCGGTCGGTGACCCGGGCCACGTGACCTGGCGCACGCACCACCCGCGCCAAACACCCGCCCGGCGTGACCTTCGTCATTCCCCGGTAAGAGCCACCCTGCCCAACTGCCGTACGGATCACGGCATATGACAGTGGCCGCCTGCCGGGCGACCTGTCTCACACCATTCCTTTACGGCGCCCACTACCGCTATGGTCCCGGTCGGTGGGTCGAGGTCCCTCGCTCCGCCGTGCCCTCGGGGGGAGGGAAGGAACCAGGACGATGCCCGCACCCATACCGCGGCAGAGAGCGGTCCCGGCCGCGGAAAGTGGTCAGGCGCAGACCGAGCCCGCGATCGGCGGCCGCTCCGGAGACAGTTCCGGAGGCCTCACCGGGGACAGCTCCGCAGCCGCCTCCACGGCCGTGCCCGGAGCCGTGTCCGAAGCCGTCTCCGAAGCCACGGAGGCTCCGCGCCCGCAGGACAAGGCCGACGACGGCAAGGCGGACGACCGCCCGGCCGACGCCACGCCCGGTGCTGCCCACGCCCAGGCCCCTGCCCACGGCACCCCGACCGGTCACCTCACCCTGCTGATGATCGAGGACGACCCCGGCGGCTCACCCGTCGTGCCCGAGCTGCTCGACCCGACCGGCAAGCCGATCCGGATCCGCACCGCCCGCAACCTCACCGAGGCCGAGCGGCTGCTCACCGACGACGTCCACTGCATCCTGCTGGACCTCGCGCTGCCCGCCCCCGCCCGGGCCGGGGACGGCACCGACGACGAGCTGGCCGTGCTCAAGCACGTGCTGCGGATCGCGCCGCACCACGCCGTCCTCGCCCTCACCGCGTCCGGCGACACCGAGCGCGGCGCCGAGGCGGTCCGCGTGGGCGCCCAGGACTATCTCTTCCGCGACGAGCTGGACGGCCGGCTGCTGAGCCGCGCGATCCGCTACGCGGTGGAGCGGAAGCGTTCCGACCGCGCGGAGCGCAAGCTCACCGAGTCCAAGCTGCGCGCCCAGGAGAACGCCCGCCTCGAACGCGGCCTGCTGCCCACCCCCCTCCTGGAGGGCTCCCCGCTGCGCTTCGCCGCCCGCTACCGCCCCGGCCGCTCCCGCGCGCTGCTCGGCGGCGACTTCTACGACACCGTGCGCACCCCCGACGGCACCGTGCACGCGATGATCGGCGACGTCTGCGGCCACGGCCCCGACGAGGCCGCGCTCGGCGTCGAACTCCGCATCGCCTGGCGCGCGTTGACCCTGGCGGGCCTCTGCGGCGACCAGCTGCTCGGCACGCTGCAACAGGTCCTGGAGCACGAGCGCTCCGACGACGAGATCTTCGCGACGCTCTGCACGGTCGACATCGCCCCCGACGGCCGCCGCGCGGGCCTCTGCCTGGCCGGCCACCCGTCCCCACTGCTGGCCCGCCCCGGCCGCCCCGCCGAACTGCTCCCCTACGACAACAACGGCCCCGCTCTCGGCCTGCTCCCCGGCGCCCGCTGGCCCCGGATGCAGGTCGAACTGGGCGCGGAGTGGAGCCTGATGCTCTACACCGACGGCCTGATCGAGGGCCGGATCGGCGAGGGCCGCCGCGAACGGCTCGGCCAGGACGGCATGGTGGCGATGGTCCGCCGCCAGCTCGCCGAGGGGCTGCGGGGCGAGGAGCTGCTCCGGGCCGCGGTCAACGAGGTCCGCGACCTCAACGGGGGCGAGCTGACGGACGACGTGGCGGTAGTGCTGCTGGACCGGGCGCCGTAGCTCCGTAGCGAGCGGGGCGACCGGTCGGTGCGGTGGTCGTCGTACGGCTTCAGCGGCCGCCGTTGTACGGGCCGTAGGGGCCGTCGCTGCTGGAGCCGCCTCTGCGGCTGCGGCCGCCGCCGGGGAGGCCGCGGAGGGCCGGGCGCACGTCGACCATGTACACGATGGTCGCGACGAGGCCGATGATCGGCAGGAACGACAGGATGTTGAAGATCAGGTTCACCACGAAGGCGATCCCGAGGACGATCAGCCAGAACGGCTTGGTCTTCTTGTCCGCCGCGCGGTAGGCGTCCTCGCGACGCGTGGCGGCGTCGACGAGTGCGAAGCCGCTGAAAATGATCAGGGCGGTGCTCAACAGCCACATGAACCCTGCGAAGCCCTGCATCAGCACTACGTCCACCACCAGACTCGGCTAGTTCCTACGCGGTCACCGTACCCGCAACCGGATTCCCGCTACCCGAAGAACGGGCCGGGCACTCATGGAGTGCCCGACCCGTTACCGATCACCCGTACGTGTTACTTGGCGGGCGGAGTGGTCTTCTTGGCGGTGGTCTTGCGGGCCGGGGCCTTCTTCGCGGGCGCGGCGGGCTTCTTCGCCGGAGCGGCCGGGGCCGGGGTCTCGGCCTTCACCACGACGGGCTCGGCCACCGGAGTCGGGTCGGGCTCGACCGCGACGGCCAGCTCCTCGATCTCGTCGGCGGCCTCGCCGCGCCAGGTCTTCACGGCCTGCTCGCCGTGCTCGGCGACCTTCTCGTACGCCTCGCGGGCCTTGACGGCGTACTCGGCGGCGACGCCGACACCGCGCAGCGCGAAGTCCTGGGCGGACTCGCCGAACTTCTTCAGGTCGGCGTCGAAGGTGCTGCTGAGCTTCTTGAGGTCACCGTCGAGGCTGGTGATGAACTCGTTGACCTTGGTCTGGAGGTTCTCCTGCGCCCCCTTGGCCTTGGCACCGGCCTCCTTGGCACGGGCGGCGGCCTTCTCCTGCACGGCCTTCGGGTCGGTGCCGCGCACGGCGTCGATCCGGGCCGGCGCCTCGGCACGCAGCTGCTCGACCAGGCCGGGAACCTTCTTGGCCTGCTGGAGCGCGAGGTCGGCGGTGCCGGCGGCGAAGTAGAGGGGGGTGGGGTCGCTCAGGGTCTTGCGCAGGTCATCGGTGATGGCCATGGTGATGGTCCTCCCGGTTGCTATCAGCTGAGGGTTGTGTGATGTGTACGTCCGCGGGTCAACCGGCGGTCTCGTGCGGCGCGGCACTGTCGCCGCCCTCGCCACCGTCGCCGACATCGGCCACGCCGGGGCTACTGCTACCGCTACTGCCGCCGTCCTCGCCCCCGTCGGCGATCTCGAACCCGTTCTCCTTGCGGAAGGACTCGTAGATCTGAAGCAGCACCTGCTTCTGCCGTTCGGTGAGCGTGGGATCGGCGAGGATGACGGCACGCGTCTCGACCTCGTCCCGGTCCCGCTCGGCGTCGAGGATGCCGGCTCGCACGTACAGCGTCTCGGCGGAGATCCGCAGCGCCTTGGCGACCTGCTGCAACACCTCCGCGCTCGGCTTGCGCAGCCCGCGCTCGATCTGGCTCAGATACGGATTCGACACCCCGGCGGCATCGGCGAGCTGCCGCAGAGACAGCTGCGCGTTGCGCCGCTGCTCACGCAGATACTCCCCGAGATTGCCGACGTTGAGCGTTGCCATGCCTCCACCTTGCACCACCCGCGCTAACTTTTGCAAGCACCCGCTTGCAAAAGTGCGCCATGCCACGTGCCGGGCCGGTCGCCGGGCGCGGCGAGGCGCGTGCCGACGCCACATATATGCTCGCCGCCGTGCGCCGCCGACCGTGCGTGCACCGCGTCGGTCGTGCTCGACGTAGCCGTGGTCACGTGGGGGACGCGCCGTGCGCGGACGGCGGGAGCCGGACGATGGCGAACGGAGCGCGGGAATGGTGAGTATGTGGCCCGACATGGTCCGGTCCGCGGCCGGGCCCGGACACCGCCGGATCTTCGAGCGGGGTGACGTGATCGGCGCGGGCGCGCTGATCGCCTGCGTGGTGGTCTCGGTGATCGCGGCCGACGGGGCGGCGTTGAAGGTGGTCGTCGCCGTGCTCGGGCTCTGCGCGGAGCTGGGCATGGTGCTCAGTGGCCGGGCCCTGCCGACGCCGCTGACCTGGTTCGGCGTCGCGCTGACCATCGGGACGGGCTTCGCCGTCATGGCTCTCGTGCCCAACGGGCTCGGCGAGGTTCCCGTGCTGGCCGCCGCCGCCGTGCTGCCGATGTGCATCCCGGCCGGGCCGGTGCGCAACGCCTGCGTCGCGCTGCTGGCTGTCGGCTTCGGCGTCGCGGTCATGGTGATCTTCGGCAGCGTGGCCGGCCTGCTGTCGGCCGTCGGGGTGTGGCTGCTCGCCGACCGTTCGATCGAGCACGCCGCGCTCCAGGCCGAGCGGGACCGCGCGGTCGCGCTGCTGGCCGAAGTGGAGGCGTCCCGCGCCGCCCGACAGGAGGCGGCGGCCCTTGAGGAGCGCAGGCGGATCGCCCACGAGATGCACGACGTGCTCGCGCACAGCCTCGCCGGACTGTCCATGCAGTTGCAGGCGGTCAGGGCGATCGCGCGGCGTGACGGTGCTCCGGCGACGCTGACCGGGCCGCTGGACCGCGCCGCCGAGCTCGCGCGCGACGGAGTACAGGAGGCCCGCGCGGCGGTGGGTGCGCTGCGTTCCGTACCGCTCCGGGGTGTGGCCGATATCGACGGCCTGACCAGGGGTTTTCCGGGCGAGGCGCGGCTGCGCGTCAGCGGCCGGACCGGTCGGCTCGCACCCGAGGCCGGGCACGCGGTGTACCGGGCGGTGCAGGAGGCCATGACGAACGCGGCGCGGTACGCGACCGGTAGCGCCATCGACGTGGACCTGGCGTGGGAGGGCTCCGAGCTGCGGGCTGTCGTGCGGGACCGCGGGCTGCCGGCCGGTCGCGGCCCGTCGGGAGTACAGGGCAGCGGCACGGGGCTGCGCGGCATGGCCGAGCGGATCGAGGCCGTCGGCGGCTCGTTGGCCGCCGGACCCGCGCCCGAGGGACCGGGCTGGCGGATCGCGCTCCGTGTGCCGGTCGTGGAGGGCGCCGGCGCCGCGGCGGACACCGCTGTTGAGAATGGTGCCGCGGCGGACGGCGCTGTCGTAGGCGGCACTGATGCAGGCGGCGCTGTCCCAGATGGCACTGACGCAGACGGCACTGACGCAGGCAGCACTCACTCGGGCGGCACTCACGCGCCTGGCACCAACACCGGCGGCATGACGGCAGACGGGAAGGCGGACGCGTGACGATTCGGGTGCTGGTCGCGGACGACCAGGCGGTGGTGCGGGACGGGGTGGTGCTGCTGCTGACCTCGGCGGCGGACATCGAGGTGGTCGGGCAGGCCGGTGACGGGAACGAGGCGGTGCGGCTCGCCGTGGCGGAGCGGCCCGACGTCGCCCTCGTCGACCTGCGGATGCCCGGGCTCGACGGCGCGCAGGTGACGGCCGAGATACTGGCGGCGGGCATCGGGACACGGGTACTGATCCTGACGACGTTCGCCGACGACGACGCGGTGATGCCCGCGCTGCGGGCCGGCGCACTCGGTTACCTGACCAAGGACGCGACCGGCGAGGCGGTGCTGGCCGCGGTCCGGGAGGTGGCGGCCGGCCGGACCGTCCTCGACCCGGCCGTGCAGCGACGGCTCGTGCAGCTCGTCGTGACGCGGCCCGAGGCGCCCGCCGCCGCGCCCGCGTCCTCGCCGACGACGCTCCCTCCCGAGGCCGAGGGGCTGACCAGGCGGGAGGTCGACGTCGTACGCCTCCTGGCGAAGGGGCTGAACAACCGGCAGGTGGCGCGCGAGATGGTCGTCAGCCTGGCGACGGTGAAAACGCACCTCAACCACGTCCTGGCCAAGCTGGCGCTGGAGGATCGCGGCGCGCTGATCGCCTGGGCCTGGCGCTTCGGCCTGGTCGACAACACCGAGCGGTAGCGGCGCGGACCTCAACCCGGGTTACACCCCTGGGTTGAAGGAGTTCGGGGCGCGTCGGCGAATGCTCGTACCCATGACAACGACCGACTGGTTCATCGACATCGCGCTCCTGCTCATCGTCCTTCGCCAGCTGCGCGAGGAGCGGCTGACCACCCGCACCATCCTGCTCCCGCTCGGCATGATCGCCTGGGCGGCCAGCAACTACCTGACCGACATCCCGACCGCCGGCAACGACGTCCCGCTGGCCGTGGTCTTCGCCGTCACCGGGGTCGTCCTCGGCCTCGCCGGCGGTCTGCTCACCCGGGTCCGGCACGCCGACGGGCATGTGCTGATCAAGGCCTCCCGCAGTGCTGCCGCACTCTGGATCATCAGCATGGGCTTCCGCCTGGGCTTCGCGGTGTGGTCCACGCACCCCTCCGGCGCCGCGCACGTGACCAGCTTCTCCGCCGCGCACAACGTCACCAGCGGCCAGGCCTGGGTCGTCGCCCTGCTCCTGATGGCGGTCGGCGAGGTCGTCGTCCGCCTGGGCACGATCGTCATCCGCGGCCAGCTGCTCCAGGCACGGGCCGACCGCGACGCGACCAAGCCGGCCCACCGCCCGGGCGCCTACGCCTGAGTCGCGGAGCAGCCCACGGCCCGGGCGCCTACGTCTGCGTCGCGGAACCGCCCACGGGACAACCCGCGGCACGGCGCTCGACCCGCGCACCGGACCCACAGCTCATCTCATCCTGCTCAACCCCCCACCCGCACATGACCAGCACGGAGGTCCCTCATGTCCGCATCGCACCGCACGCCGCGTGCCCGCACCCTGCCCCGGCTGGCCGTGGCCGTCGCCACGGTGGCCCTCGGAGCGGTCGCCTGTTCGTCCGGCGGTGGGCACGCGACCGGCGCTTCCAGCAGCAGGCCGAGCACGCGGGCCACGGCGATCACCGCTACCAAGGCGGCGTCGACCGTCGTCCCGAACTCCGCCCCGAGCGGGCGGGGCGCGTTCCTCGGACCGGTGCGCCGGATCCCGGTCGACGGCATCAGGATCGGCTACCGCCAGTTCGGCTCCGGCCCCGACCTCCTCATGGTCATGGGCGACACCGGCACCATGAGCGACTGGACGGTCGACCTGCTGAGCCGGCTCGGCCGGCACTACCGCGTCACGATCTTCGACAACCGCGGCGTCGGCTACACGACCGACGACACCTCGGTCCCCGACACCATTCCCCTCATGGCGGACGACACCGTCGGTCTGATCAAGGCGCTGGGTCTACGGCACCCCGCGCTGCTCGGCTGGTCGATGGGCGGCGAGATCGGCCTGACCGTCGCCGCGCTCCACCCGGGTGCGATCAGCGCGCTCGTGAGCACCGGCGGCGACCTCGGCGGCAGCGAGGCCATCAACACGCCGGCCGCCGTGGCCAAGGAGCTCAACAGCCCGAAGACCACGGGGCCGCAGATGATGGACCTGCTCTTCCCCGCCGACGCCACCGCCGCGCGGGCCGCGTACATCGAGCAGCTCGGTCTGATCCCGCCCGAGAAGGTCGGCGACGAGACGCTGCTGCGTCAGTACCAGGCCGGACAGGCGTACGGGTCCTTCGAGGGCACCTGGGACAAGCTGCCCGACAGCACCATCCCGATGCTGATCACCAACGGCTCCCTCGACAAGATCACGCCGCCCAAGAACGCGAGCATCATCGCTCAGCGGGCCAAGCACGCCGAGCTGGTCATGTTCCCCGACGCCGGCCACGCGATGCTCGTCCAGGACTCCGGCCGGTTCGTCTCCCTGGTGACGCGGTTCACCGAGGCGTCGGGCATCGGGTGAGTGCCTGGCGTTTCCCGCATCCGGACGTGTCGTGGTGCCTGTCATGTACGCCCGTTCAGGGGCACGCGGATCCTCGCGGGAAGCTGGAGCGCTGTGGTGAAGCACGTGGAACGCGAGGCGGTCACGCTCACTCCGACCCGACGGGCGGGTTCGGGCAGGCCTCTTCTCATCGTGCCCGGTGTCACGGCCGATACCGCCGGCCGGCAGCCGGTCGTGGACGCGCTGGACGTGGCCGGACCGGTCCATGTGCTGAACCGGCGCGGCAGGGAGCAGGGCGTGGACCTGTTCGGCTGGAGCCTGGGCGGGCTTGTCGCGCTGGAGTCGGCCGCGCGGCGCGTCGGCGTCGTCGTTGACCACGGGGATGCCGCGCCCGGCGGCCGTGACGGTGTCCACGTTGTCCAGGCCTACGCCCGCGCGGCCGACGACGCGCAGCCGCGGCGCCCGGTGTCGAGCGCCTCGGCGTCGACCTGGGTGCCGCCGCGCACGATCAGGGTGTCCGCGTCGGGCAGCACGGCGTACAGGGCCGGGCGATCAAGGCCGTCGACGGCATCGTCGGGAAGCAGGGCAGGCCGGGACCCGGGTCAGAGCAACTGGGCGCGGTACCAGGCGGCGTGGGCCGCAAGACCCGCCGAGAGGCCGGTGTCGGGCACGCGGCCCCCCAGCTCGGCCAGCCGGGTCGCGTCGAACCAGTGGTCGACTCCGAACAGATCCAGGAGGTGCCCGTCGCACCCGGCGCGCACCAGTTCCGCGCGGGCCCCCTCGAACGACTGCTCGCCGCCCACCAGCGGGAAGCCGAGGTGCAGGTGCGCCGCCACGACCAGTTCGCGCAGGCTGACGGGCCGGGACGGGCAGGCGTGGAAGACGCCGGTCGCCCGCCTCGGCGGCGTTCCCACCACCATGTGGGCGAGGGACGCGGCGAGGCTGCCGACCTCGGTGAGGGAGAGCAGCGCGCCACCACGCCCGGGCAGCCCCGAGCGCAGGGCTCGCACCACACGCAGCAGGCCCGGCATCACCCACCGGTCACCGGTGCCGTAGACGAGGTAGGGGCGGAGCACCGCCCCGCCCGCCCCGAGCACGAACCGCTCGCCGCGCAGCCGGCTGCGGCTGGTCGGTGAGACGGGGCGCGGCTCCGCGTCGCCCTCCCGCAGCTCCCGGAACGGCCCGTCGCCGTACACGGCCGCGGTGCTCAGCTGCACGAACGCGGCCACACCGGCGCGCCCGGCCTCCTCCACCAGACGGCGCGTGCCCTCGACGTTCACCGCGGCGCACCGGTCCTCGTCCTTGCCGATGTACGAGGCCAGATGCAGGACGGCGTCCACGTCCCGGCCGATGCCGCGCAGGGTCGTGGGGTCCGTGAGGTCGCCGTCCACGATCTCGACGTACGGCCCCGGCGTCACCGAACGGTGGTGGGCCAGCACGCGCACATGGGCCCCCGTGGACCGCAGGAGAGGAAGGACCGCGCCGCCGATGAATCCGGACGCGCCGGTGACGAGGACGCGAGGGCGGTTCATCGGCGGGCGCCCGATGGCGCCGACCCGGCGCGGGCTGTCAGCAGGCACTCGAAGGCGGTCCCGCCGTTCTGTTCGGCGGTCACCCGCACCTCGTACGCGCCGTCGCCGTGCGCGGGCGGGGCCAGCCGGGCCCGGACGAAGCAGGGGGTGTCGAACTCCACGTACCGGTGGAAGCGGTTGATCATTCTGGTCACCAGCACAGGATCGGGGCCCAGGAGGCGCTGGGCCGCCTGGCGCGCCGCCTCCAGCGGGAGCATCCCCGGCACATGGTCGGTCGGGGGGGAGCGAAGAGCGTGGGGTGCGTCCAGTGACGCGCAACGGCCACCCCTCCTCACCGGCCGGCCGGCGGCCGAGCACCACGTCGCTCCCGCGCGCCCTGCCCACCTCGTGCGCGGGCAGGGGCTCGGCCTGCTCCGGCAGGACTCCGGGAACCTCCGCGTGCGCGCCGCGCAACCGCCGGTGGACGGAGCCGCGCACGCAGTTGAGTACCGTCCGGCCACGGCCCAGGCACACGGCGCCCCGGGCCGGACCGACGTCCGTGGTCATTCCCGCGAGGCGGTTGCCGTGCAGTGCCACATCGGTGCAGGCGATGGTCAGTTCGACGTCGGCCGACCCGTCGTCCAGGAGAAGCGCGTCCGATCGGTTCGTAGAAGCCGTGGCCGCGGGGCGCCGACCACTGGTGGGGGCGGCGGACGTCTTCGATGAGCGCGGCTACGCGGCCGCGAGCTCAACGAGATCCAGGCACGCGGCGGCGTCACGAAGGGCGCCATGTACTCCCACTTCACATAGAAGGAGGAGATCGCGCAGGCGGTGACGGCCTCTCAGCCGGACATGAAAGTGACGGCACCCAGGACGAGCGAAGGCATCACGGAGCCCCGCCACCGCCGCCCTGCCCATGGCCGTGCCCATGGCCATGCTCATGGCCGTCCCCGTACCCGTTCCAAGCCCGCAGCTTGTCCGGATTGACCACCAGCCACACATCGGTGATCAGCCCACCCCCGACCCCCACCGAAAGCACGGCGAACGTGGTCCCGCAGATCCGTACCGCCACCCCGGGCATCCCGTTCACGTCCTCCTCGACAAGCTCCACCTCGGGTTCCCGCCGCATGAGCCCGAGGAAGAGGCGAGCCACCTTGTCCCGGCCGACGACCGGACGCAGGGCCGCCCGCACCTTGCCGCCCCCGTCGCTGCGCGACTCGACCGCCGGGTCGAGCAGCGCGACCAGCGCGTCGAGGTCCCCGGTCTCGCAGGCCTCGCGGAACGCGGAGACGACGCGCCCGTGTTCCTCCGCCGTGGCGCTGCCGGGCGGGCGCCGGGCCAGGCGGCGGCGGGCGGAGGAGGCGAGTTGGCGGCAGGCGGCGGGCGTACGGCCGACCGTCTCGGCGATCTCGGTGAACGGCAGGCCGAAGACGTCGTGGAGGACGAAGGCGACGCGCTCCGCGGGAGTCATCGAGTCGAGCAGCACCAGCATCCCCATGCTGACCGACTCGTCCAGGGTGATCCGGTCGGCGGGATCCTCGGCACCCGCACCGCCGCCCGTACCGACCCACCCGGCCCCGTGCCGCACCGGCTCCGGCAGCCACTCACCGGTGTACCGCTCCCGCCGGGCCCGCGCCGACCCCAACTGGTCCAGGCAGATCCGCGAGGCGACCCGGGTCAGCCACGCCATCGGCGCGTCGATCGCCCGCTGCCCCTCCTCGGACAGCGCGTACCAACGGGCGTACGTCTCCTGTACGACGTCCTCGGCATCCTGCACCGAACCGAGCATCCGGTACCCGAGGTTGAGCAGCCGACGACGCTCGGCCATGAGGGAACCGAGGGTCGGGACGGGCGGGTCGGCCGGTTCGGCCGGGTCCTGGCCTGTTCCGGACGGCGAGTCGATCGGCGAGTCGGACGGCGAGTCAGGCGGCACGGCGGCGCTCATCCTCCCTGCCATTCCCGCTCGGCCCGCGCGCCCTTCGCCACGTCTCGCGCAAGCCACTCATCAAACGTCTGCCGACCCCGCGCCCCACCCCCCACCGGCAACTGCCCGTCCCCCGTCATGGCCGCCCCCACCCCACCCGGCATCCGCACCGGCACCACCAACCGCCGTTCCCCCCGAGCCCGCAGCAACCGCCGCACCATGTCCACGAGTTGCTCGACGCGTGGCCCGGCGAGATCCGGGGCCATGCCCTGAGCCGGACCCACCGCGAGCTTCACCAGGTGCTGCGCCACCTCCCGCGCGGCGACCGGCTGGGTCCGCATCCGCGGCACCACCGCGAACGGCTTCGGCACCCGTTCGAGGGTCTGCTCGGCGAACTCGTGGAACTGCGTCGCACGCAGCACCGACCACGGCACCGCCCCACCCCGCACCACGTCCTCCTGGCGGAGTTTGCCCTGGTAGTAGCCGAGTCCGACCCGGTCGATGCCGACGATCGACAGCGCCACGTGATGCCGTACGCCGGCCCGCTCCCCCGCGTCGAGCAGATTGCGCCCGACGGCCTCGAAGAACGCGACCGACTTCCGCGCGCTCGTGGTCGTCACGTTGCTCACGTCGACCACGGCGTCCACACCCTCCAGCGCCGCGTCGAGCCCCGCGCCGCCCGCGGCCAGGTCCACACCCCGCGACCGGCTCAGCACCACCGGTTCCCGCCCGGCCGCGACCAACTCCTCGACCACGTACCGCCCGACGAGCCCGGTGCCGCCCGCCACCGCCACCCGCATGCCGTCCCTCTCCTTCACTGGGTGTCACCCCGCCGTCCAGGAAACGCCGGTACCAGCAACACCGCCGACAACAGCACCAACGCGCTCAGGGACACGACATTCAGCACCTGGTCACGCGTCCCGTACATGTCGAGGTGCTGTACGTGATAGCTGAAGTGCAGCACGTTGAAGACCAGCCACACCGCACCCGTCGTCTGCACCAGCCGGGTGTTCCGCACGTGGCGCAGCGCGATGACCGTCAGACAGGCCAGCGCGAGGAACATCGACCCCGCGTCCTTGACGAGGTGTTCGTTGTAGGGGCCGAGCTGGGGCAGCCAACTCAGCCCGAGCCCGGGGAAGTCGGCGTACCACCCCGTCGGCGAGAAGTAGGCCCACAGCCCTGTGTACAGGCTGACCACGGCCAGCAGACCGAGGCTGACATACCGGATCGTTGTGTTCATACCCGTACGACGACACAGCCCCCGAGAATGTCAGGCCGGGCCGGTCCGGACGCCGAAGACGCGGCTCAGGCGGCCGCTTCCCGCTCCCCCCGCACCATGAACACATCCACCGGGTCCTCCGCCTCGACGACGAACCCGTACCGCTCGTACAACCGCCGGGCCGGACTCCCTCGCAGGACATTCAGCCGTACGACGCCGCCCCCGCCCCGATCACACCGCTCCAGCAGCTCCCCCAGCACGCCGGACCCGATCCCGCGCCCCTGGTGTTGTGCGCCCACATAGAAATGCTCCAGCCAGTGGCAACGGGCGCCCGCGTCCGGCCGTAGCGCCACGCACCCGGCGAACGCCCCGCCCACCTCGATCACCCAGGTGCACCCCGGCTCGAACCCGTCCCGAAACCGCTGCCGCACCCGCCGCGCGTCGTACCTGCCGAGCCGTTCCAGGTCATCGCGGAGTACGACGGCACGCAGCTCGGCGATCGCGTCGGCGTCGGCGGCCGACGCGGGCCGTAGCTCCCAGTCCGCCATGATCGGCACGCTACCGCGCGGAAATCGATGGAACCCGGGCGGCCCCGCTGCTGGAATGACGCGATGCACGACAACGGTGACGACGACACATCGGCGGTCATGGACCGAGGCCGGTACGAGGGCGCCAAGACCCCGTGGGATCAGCCGACTTGGCGGAGTGAGGTCCTCGCCTGGGCCACCCGCGAACTCACGGCAAGGGGCCTGCACGAGAGCGGGACAGCCCGCCGGGGCGAACGCCTGCGCCCGTGGTCCGTCCTGGTCCGCATCCCCGTAGAAGACGCCGCCACCACCTCCACCTCGGTATGGCTGAAGGCGAATCCCCCCGCCGGCGCCTTCGAGGCGCCGCTCACCGCCGCACTCGCCCGCTGGGTCCCGGAGTACGTCCTGGAACCCCTCGCCGTCGACGCCGACCGCGGCTGGTCCCTGCTCCCCGACGGCGGCGAACTCTTCCGCCAGGTCCTCGACCGCACCCCCACCGACGCCCGCGCCTGGGAAGAACCGCTGCGCCAGTACGCGACGATGCAGCGCACCCTCGTCCCGTACACCAAGGACCTCGAACACCTCGGCGTCCCCAGCGCCCGCACGACGGCCCTCCCCCAAGTCTTCGACAGGACAGTGGAGTTCATCCACTCGGTCCTGGAACAGACAGCGCCGCTACGACACCCCACCCCCGACGTCGACCCCACCACCCTGCACGCCCTACGCCCCCGCCTGCTCAACTGGTGTGCGGAACTGGCCGACTTGGGCATCCCCGACTCCCTCGACCACTCCGACCTGCACGACGGCCAGTTGTTCAACCCGGAGCCCGGCCGCTTCACCTTCTTCGACTGGGGCGACGCGGCCGTGTCGCACCCGTTCTACAGCTTCCTGGTCCCCGCGGGACGGATCACCGAACGCCACGGCCCCGAGGCCCTGCCCCGCCTACGCGACGCCTACCTGGAACCCTGGACGGGAACGGGCCGTACCGGCAAGGAACTTCGCCGCGCGCTCACCCTGGCGGGACGGCTCGGCGTCATCGGCCGCGCGGTCTCCTGGGGCCGGCACTTCCCGGGCGCGTCCGACGAGACACGGGCGGCGGGCGCGACGGAGAGCGCGAGGTGGCTGCGGCAACTGTCGTACGACGACCCCCCGTTCTGACGGTTCACCGCTCCCCATGGACCCCAACCACCCACCACCCACTACTGGTTGACCGCCAACCACGCCTCCATCGCATCGAAGTCCGCACCCGTGATCCCGTACCGATGGTCGACGCGTCGCAACAACGCCCGTTCGGGATGGTGGGCGGTCACCCAGTCGCGGTCGGCGTCCCGAATCTCGTCGTCGACCCACACGAAGGGCCGCCCGGCGGCCCAGGCGACAAGCGACCGGGTCTTCCAGTGCAGGCGACCGCTGGTCGGACTCTCACTCCCCTCCTCCGGTGCGAGCCAGTCCACCAGGGGGAGTTGGGGCAACCCGAGCCAGGGCGCGACGCACACGTTCGCGTCGTCCATCCAGGTCGTCGCCCACACCAGTTCGCACCGCAGCGCGGCGAGCCGCGGCCCGAGCGCGGGGTCGATCCGGGTCAGCAGCGGAGGGGCGGCGGCGGCCGGCAGCGCGAAGCCCGGTTCGTACACCGGGTAGGGCCGCGACGCACCGAAGGGAAGCAGCGTTCCGTCGACATCGAGGAAGAGGAGCATCGCCAACAGGATCGGACACTTTCCTCTCCTCTGCCACGCCCGTCAGCCGTTCCTCCCCCGCGCCCCGCACGTCACCGCTCGAACCCGCCCGCGCGCAGCAGCTCGTCGACCCGGGCCCGATGCGCGGCCTCCCACTCGTCAAGGCTCTCGGCGCCCTCCTGGACCAACCGCGCCGACGCCCCCGACAGCACCTCGGCCCGCCGCGCACCCGGCACGACCACGACCCCGTCCTCGTCGGCCACCACGACATCCCCGGCGTCGACGGCGACGCCCCCGCACCGCACTCGCCCGTTCAACGGCAGTACGGCCTTCTTGACCCCCGGGATCGGCACGACCCCCCGCCCGAACACGGGGAACCCGGCCGCCCGCACCTCCCCCACGTCACGGATCACCCCGTCGACGACGAACCCGGCGATCCCGCGCCGCTGCGCGATGGCACACACATTCCCGCCGGCGAGCGCGTATTCCACATCCCCCGACTCCACGACGACGACCGAACCGGGCTCGGCACGGTAGATGGCCGCGTGCAGCATGAGGTTGTCGCCGGGCGGACACCGCACGGTGAAGGCCGGCCCGGCGAGCCGCGGCATCGGCCCCCACAGCGCCCGGACACCGAGGTCCAACACCTGCGCGTGGCCGAGCAGATCGGCGAGGGTGGTCGTGGGGATGTCCTCGAATTCGGTGGCGTCAGTCATACGACGGACGCTACCGCCCCCCTCATGACTGCCGGGTCGGCCTTGTGCCGTGAGCGAGTCGGGTACCCGGCCTCCGAGTGAGGCCGAGGCGGGCGAGAGCCCCCGACGGCGACCGGGTCCTCGCCTCGGCGGCCCTGACCCGCCTCCGCGAGGAACACGAACGGATCGCGGAGCTGGTGGACGAACTGCGCGAGTCTCTCACGTCGACCACGGATCCGGCGGAGGTGGAGCGGCTGACGTCGACGCTGGAGGCTCATCTGACGTACGAGGAGGAGGAGTTGATTCCACTGCTCGACGCCGCGCCTTGACCTCCGCTCTCCTTTAGGTCGAAGGCTGCACGCACATTCCGCTGCCGTGGAGGTGGGTTGTGCGTGCGGCACGGGCGGTCAACTCGGCGTCACGACCCTGCCTTTGACCACGATGGGTGGCGATGCGGCTATGGATGGTGCTGACCTGCCGAGTGGCTCACTGACAGCCGCGCCCCTTTTCCTTCTCGATCAAGGGCAGATAGGAGCTGACGACTGTCTCGGCTCCGGCATCCCTCAGTCCCGTGACTTTTCGTGTGTTGCGCCCAAACCCGAGGAATCGCACTCCGGCCCGTCTGGCCGCCTCGACGTCCGTGCCGGTGTCACCGATCATCACCGCGTCCTGCGGCCTCAGCTTCAGACTGCCGAGGGCACGAGTCAGGACGTCAGGGTCGGGCTTCATCAGACCGAGGTCCGTGGCACGGCCATGGACGAACTCGAAGCAGCGTCGCAAGCTCATCCGCCGGAGATAGAGTTCCGCGGCCCAGCGAGAGTTGTTGGTGACCACAGCCAGTCGGACCTGCCGCCCGGACAGCATCTCTATGAGCCGGCTGGCGCCCGGGGTGCCCCAGTGCCCGTCCACTGCCTTGTTCGCCGCCTCCAGTTCACCCATGGTCACCATGGCCTCAAGGAGCGGCAGCAGTCCGCCCACGTCCCAGCGCCGCCGCGCCTCGTACACCGCCCCCAGCACCGCGTGGGGATCGTCATCGGTGCGCACATCCTCCTTGAGCATTCCCGGGAAGCCCAGCTCATCGATCTTGCTCACCAGAGCACGGGCGACGGACCTCGACGCACCGTTCGGGAACAAACGGCAGATCGGACCATCGAAGTCGAACAGCACACATCGCGCGCCTGCCAGCAACTCCCGTGCTTCCTTGACGTCGTCGAGGTCGACAGCCATGCCGCTCCACCCTCCGCAACGGTTTCCGTCGGTGGATCAACTCCCCACACCCGTGGGCTCTCTGTGGGCCGAAGCGCCAATACCCGCCGTATTTCCCCGTCGTCCGGTGTGTTCCCCCGGCCGGGCGTGGTCATGGCTCACTGAGACCTGGCCGACGGCCGGAATCTCCGCCCGCTCCACCTCTCCCTCTCCGTCGGGCCGCTCCATCCGCCGGACCAGGTCCTTCGCATGCCAGTCGAGCAGGGCCTCGCGGACTTCCCGTTCGTGCGGCAGCCCGTCCAGACCCAACGGGCCGCTCGCCCGATGCAGAGCCCGGCACACCCGCTCTGCGGCGCGGACCACATCGCGCCTCGCGGGCCTGTCCGGAAGTTCCAGCGCCGTACGCATCACATCAGGGTAGAGCGACTGCACGTACTCGAACCCGAGGTAGGTGCGCAGGTCCCGCTTCAGCTCGACGGTCATGTCAGCGTGGCCGGTTCGCCGCATCGCGGACGCCCACATCCCGATCATCAGCCCGCGCTCCTTGCTGTCGTACTCCATCCGCACCAGATGGGTCGCCAGGTCGTGCAACGGGTCGCCGTACAGGGCGAGTTCCCAGTCGATGACCACGAGCCCCTCGCCATCCGGCCCGGGGGTGGCCAGCACATTGGCCCGGTGAACGTCCGTGTGCAGAAGCGCGAAGGGGCGGGAGGCCAGCTTCGGGGCCGAGTCCAGGAACCGGTTGACCGCATCGCCCGGAATCCCGACCGCGTCGAAGAGGCTGCCGAAGCGCGGCCGATTGGACCGGTTGACTCTCTGCTCCGAGAATCGGGCAAGGCGACCGAGGAACCCCTGGCTGTCGCCACTGACCGGCCAATCGGTCGGCACCGGCGGCAGGGCATCCTCGGGGATATCCGCCAACCGGGCGAAGAAGTCCGCCAGTACCGCCAGCCTGCGCCGGCCGATACGCTCCCCGGCCGGCGCGACCTCGGCCAGCGCGCAGCCCGCCAGATAGCCGTGCAGAGACCATTCTCCGAAGTCCGCCAGGCATCTCGGGACTTCGTTGAGACGCTCGCCGACCACGCGCAGCACCTCCGACTCGCGTCGCCACAATCGCGGCACAACCTCGATCACCGGCAGGGGTGTACGGAACTTGGCGAGAACCTCTCCCGACGGCATCCCCAGAAGAAGGGCCAGCGGGCGGCCCACGGGCATGATGACGTTGGTGTTGTGATGGCCGGAAACCACCTCCCCCTGAGGGCGGTGGCGGCGCGCCTCCGCGAATCGGCGGACCAGTGACTGGTGCGCCCTGCGGTGCAGAGGGGACGACATGGGCGGAGGCTACTACGCGCCATGACCGTCTTCACGCCGTGTCACTATTTGGACAACCTCCGATCACTGCCGGTATCCGCCAGCTCCTCCTGGCTTCATCAGGGCGTCTCGTCGGATGTACCTTCGGATCGAAGTTGAGGATCTGCCCAGCACTCCCAGTTCGACCTGAACCAGTCCCTCATACTCGCGAAGAAGAGGGAGTCGTGCGATTCCTCGTCATCCTCCCAGCGGTGGTACGAGAGAGTCGAACCCGCGCCGAGCACATCAAATGCGGCCACGGGCTTGCCCTGTCGTGACCCGTCAACACCCTTGAGCGTGATCGGGCGCCGGATCACCTCGTAGGGGCCGAACAGCATGTCCGAGTCATTGAGTACATACAGCTTGAACTGCGGTGTCATCGGGATCCGTTGGATCTCGATCTCGGTGTCAACTCCCATGTCCCGCAATCTGACGGCGAGTTCGGCCAGCTCGGCACAGTGATCCTGCACCATGCCCCGCCATCGCTCCCAAATCCGGGCGTCGTCCGGATCCTCGGCACTGGGGTAGGCCAGCCGCTGCCCTTCTCCCGGCAGGAGCATGCGGATGCTCAGTTTCCGCGGGTCGATCTCCTTGGCGACCACCCGCTCCTCCTGGTTCTTGAGGTGCCTGAGCAGCGTCTCGGAGGTGAGCGAGGCGACATCCAAGGACACCTCGGCCTGCTCGAAGGCCCGACTGATCAGGGGCCCGAGCGACACCCGCCCCCGCGACCCAGGACGAGCTTCCGTGAGCCGGGTTCGAGGGACCTTCACGACTCTGACGCCACTGCCCTGCCGGGATTCGAGCCAGCCCTCCTCGGTCAACTTGCGCAGAACCCGCTGGACGGTGTCCCGGCTGACGCCATACTCCTCCGCCAGCTCCCGCTGTGGCGGAAGGAGTTGTTTGTAAACGAAGGCCCCGCTCTCCAGTTGCTCCCGAAGAGCGGTCTCCACACGCGTGGATCCCTTGCCTCCGCTTTCCGCATGTCCCGAGGTAGTCACGGATCGAACCTACCGCTTTCACGGCCGGATCACACCACTTTCAGCCAAACAGGCCAACCCATTGGACTGAAGATTAGAGACCACCCCAAACGGGAAAGTCCAATCCAAGTCAACCAGTCCAATTGGACGGGGCGTTGACGAGACACAAGGGGGACGGTGGGAACCATGCCGCTACTGGAGATAGCCCTTTCGATACTGCGCATCGGCTTCGAGCAGATCGTGCAGTGGCGCTATGGCGCCATGGGCATCGTGGCCCTGCTGCTGCTGAGCATCGGACTCCGGGCCCGCAACTCGACATGCGCCTCGGTGGGTGCCGTCATCCTGCTCCTGCTCATGATCCCGAGCTGAGTCGCACTCAGTCAGCCGCCCTGCACGACCTTCAGCAACTGGTCGAACGAGTCGACAACCGTCTCCGCACCAGCCCTGCGCAGCGGCTCCGCGTCACCCGCGTAGCCCAGGAACGGGACACCGGCCTCGCGTGCGGCTTCGAAGTCCGTGACGGAGTCGCCGATCATGAGGGCGGAGGAGGGGGCCGTCCCCATCGCTTTCAACGCTCGGTTGAGACAGTGCGGGTCGGGCTTGAGGCGTTGCAGGTCCCGTATGCGGCCGTATATGTGAGGGGAGAAACAGGAGACGAGACCGCGGCCCTCCAGGTACTCGCGCACCGCCCGGGGGGAGTTGTTCGTGGTGATCGCCAGCCGAGAACCGACCGCTTTCCAGGTACGGATCAGTGGGTCGGCGTAGGCGGTGGGCATGGCCGAGGATGCGGCCTTCACCTCCTCAATGGTCAGACGTTTCTCCAGTTCCGTCACCAGGTCACTGTCGGGGCGCCGGGCGTCGATGGAACGCAGCACGATGTGCGGGTCCAGGGACTCTCGTTCGGACTGCGTCAGCAACCCGTGCAGGCCTTGCCCCTTGAGCCAGGCCATGAGATCGCGAGCCACCTGCTCCGCCTTGCGCCCCGCGAACAGCCGGCAGATCGGGCCGTCGAAATCCCACAGCACGACTCGCGCCGGAGTGATCAACTCGCGGAGGTTGCCGGTCTTGTCATCGGTCTGTGCTGTATCAGGAGTCACTAGGAGAGTGTCAGGTCCGTCGTGATGGTTTCCCAGAGGGCGTCGAACCACAGCTGCGATTGATCCACGAACGCCGCGTCCCGCTCGCCGGTCTGCCGGAGGAAGGAAAAGAGGAGGGACTTGGCGCCGAGGGCGTCGTACATGTCCAGGGTCTGGTTGCCGTACTCCTCCTCCCGCCGCGTCAGCAAGTAGTAACCGAGCAGCGCCTCCTGGCCGTTGAGGAGGTAGAGCTTCACCGGCGGGGTGAAAGGGAGCGCCCGGAACGTGACCTTGACGTCCATGCCGTGCGTGGCTCTCAGGGAGAGCAGGTTGTGCTGGAGCACCTGGCCCTGGGCGTTGCGCATCGCCAGCCAGCGTTGGTGGACCGAGTTGTCCTCGGCGTCGCCGTCGACCGGGACCGGGAACGCGAGGGTGATCTCCCTGGAGGGCACGAGGATGCGGACCGTGATCGACTCGGGGCGCAGGCGGCCCTCGTGGATCTGGCGGAGGGGTTCGCCGATGGCCACCATCAGGGTCTCGGCGGTGTGGCACACGACGTCTATGTTGACGTTCGGCGAGGAGAAGGCTTCTGTCAGCCGCGGGGCCAGGCCGACCATCGTCGGCTGGGGTTCCCCCCGCAACGGCGTCGGCGGCTCCGCGATCCGTGGCGGGCTCCCCTTGCTCACGTTGGTCAGGAGGCCCGCCTCCTGGAGGAGGCGGAGTGCCTGGCGTACGGCGCCTCGTTCGACCCCGAACTCCTCCGCCAGGTCGGCCTGGGTGGGCAGGCGGTCTCCCGCCTTGAGGTCGCCGGTGCGGATGCGGTCGCGTAGGGCGTCGGCGATCTCCTGGGGCGAGAAGCTTCTGCTGCCGTTCACTGCCACGTTCTCCTGGGTCACGACCAAACGGTATAACTCTGCCCCATCTATGGGGAGTTGTTTGGAACCTGATTGTAAGTAGGTGTGAGTAGGTACCAATTGGGAACAACTTAAGCAGAGTTGGCTGCCAACTTCTCCAAGTTGGTGGAAGTTTTGCTTCCACAGCCCGAAGGGGGAACCACCGTGCCTGCCATCGCCCTCCTCTCCGCCGTCTTCGTCGTCGGCTTCGAGCAGATCGTCCAGTGGAAGTTCGGCGCCACCGGGATCATCGGCCTGCTGTTGCTCTCCATCGGCATCAAGGCCAAGAGCCCGGCCATCAGCTCCATCGGGGCCGTCGTCCTGGCCCTGCTGGTCACCGGACCGGCCCTGTGACCGTACGACCCGAAGGCCGCCCCCAAGGTCACATCAGGTCAGCCACTGCGGGAGGCGATCAGCTCGTGGGTGTCAGCGTGAGTTCCGAACTGATCGTCTCCCACAGTGCGTTGAACCACAGGTGCGACTGTTCCACGAACGTCGTGTCCCGCAGTCCCGCGCTCTGGTCGAAGGCGAACAGCATCGACTGGGTGCCCTCCGCGTCGTACATCTCCACCTGCTCGTGGCCGATCTCCGCCTCGCCCTTGGTCAGCGTGTAGTAGGCGAAGAGCGCCTCCGAGCCGTTGAGCAGGTACAGCTTCACGGGCGGGGTGAAGGGCAGCGCGCGGAACGTGATGTGCACGTCGATGCCGTGCGTCGCGCGTAACGCGAGCAGGTTGTGCTTCAACACCTGTCCCTGGGCGTTGCGTTGGGCCAGCCAGCGGCGTTGCAGCCGGCTGTCGGCCGGGGCGTCCACGCGGGAGGGGAAGGCGAGGTCGATGTCGCTGCTCGGCAGCAGCACCCGGACGTCGACCGTGGCCGGTTTCAGACGTCCGGCGTGGATCTGACGGAGCGGTTCGCCGACGGCCAGCGTGAGCGAGACCGCGGTCAGGCAGAGGGCCTCTATCTCTACGTGCGGCTGCGCGAAGGCCTCCGAAATGCGCGGTCCCAGGCCGACCATCGTGGGCTGCGGCGGGGCTCCGGGGCCGGTCAGGGCCAGGTTGAGGTCGGGGGCCACGGTCGCCGGGCTGCCCTTGGACACGTTGGTGAGCAGCCGCTCGGACTGGAGGATGCGCAGCGCCTGTCGTACGGCCCCGCGCTCCATGCCGAACTCGTCCGCCAGCTTGGCCTGGGTGGGCATGCGCTGGCCGGGCCGCAGTACACCGGACCTGATCCGGGTGCGCAGCTCGTCGGCCAGCTCACGGTGTGACCACTCCGGCCGTGGTGACCTCGTCCGTCCATTGACGGTGGCGTGTTCCGGGTCCACGACCAAACACTACAACTTCCCGCCATCTTTGGGCAGTTCAAGGAAAGGTGGTTATGAGACGTACCCAAGAGGAGATAACTAGAAGAGAGTTGGTCACCAACTTGACTGACTTGGCCGCCTGGGTCTCTCTCCTGGAGGGGAGCCGAGAGCCCGGCGGCCGGCACCAAACCCACAACTGAACAGCTACGGATGAGTCCAGTCCATCAACAGGCACCAGCGGAAAGGTCGTTCAGGATCAGAAGATGTCCGGGCACCATGGCCGCCTGGACGTACGCAGCAGGGCGTCGGCCACACGGGCGGCGCCCGCTCGTTCTTCCCGCACCCGGCCCAGCGCCGCGAGCCGCACGGCGGACTCGTCACCCAGCCACAGCGTCCCCAACTCCCGCACATCCAGCGTGAGTTCGGCGCTCTCCGTGGTCGGCGTGCAGGACGCGCCCTGCGCCGACGCCTCCAACCGGTAGCGCCCGCCGGCGAGCCCGGCCCCGTCGACCACCTCGAACACCAACGTGCCCTCCCCCTCGTACGACCGCGCCTCCATGGCCCGTACGACGTCCAGGACCCGCACCCACAGCCAGTCCGCCTGTGTCGTGATCGTCGCCGCGCGCGGGTCCGGCAGCAGGAGGGGCAGCAGGTCGTCGGGGGCACGCCAGCCCGACTTCACCTTGGTCACCCAGTCGATGGAGCAGATGTGGTGCCACAGGGCGCGCTCGGCGGCCGGGGTGGTCGCGATCAGCTTCTTCACGGTGGCCGTGTCCTGCGGCTGCTTGGCGTCGGTCCATGTGTCGTCGCAGCCGTATGTGGCCAGGCCCTGCACCTCGCCGTCCGGCGCGCGGTAGACGGCGTAGAACGGCTCCGTCCACGGCGCGTGCTCCAGGCGTACGGCGCCCGTGGTGACCTGCCACCAGCGGTCGTCGCGGTTGACCGCGCCGGGCTGGGTGCGGCGCAGGCGCTCGTGCAGTTCGGGGCCGAGCTTGCGCACGTCCTCGGCGTCCACCAGGTCGATACGGCCGCCGTCCTCCGGGGCCGACCAGCGGGGGTCCAGGCCGGCCCTCGTCACGTCGATGTCCCACTGGGTCGCCGTTGTGGCGGGGCCGAAGCCGTAGCGGCCGTAGATCCGGTACTCGGCGGCGATGAGGGTGGCCACGACGTCGCCGCGCTCCTTCGCCGCGGCGAGGTCCTGGGTCATCATGCGGGTCAGCAGGCCTCGGCGGCGGTGGGTGGCGGTGACGGTGACGTTCGAGATGGCGTCCGCGGGGACCGGTCTGCCACCTACCGCCGTCAGTTCCTGGGGGAAGGAGCGGAAGGTCGCCACGCAGCGGTTGCCGTCGAAGGCGCCGAGAGTGCGGGACGTGTCGATGTAACTGCCGCGGTCGGCGATCTCTTCGTCCGAGACGTCCGGGGTGCGCAGGAAACCGGTGTTCAGGGCGCGGATCCAGTCGGGGATCTCGGGCTCTGTGACGGGGCGGACGGCGAGATCCTGGGGGTGACTGGTCATGGGATCACGCTAGGTGTACGAGCGGCGGGGTGTCTCGGGGATTTTTCTCGCCCCCGCCGCCCCTACCCGTCCCATCCCTGGGGGCTGCCGCCCCCAGACCCCTGCTTCGGCCTGGACGGCCTCGTCCTCAAACGCCGGACGGGCTGAGTGGGGCCGACCTCGCTGAAAGAGTGAACGGGCGGCACAAGCACGCTCCCCCACCCGGGACCCTCTGGAAGCTGGGGTTATTTCTAACCAGTCAAAGCCTGCGACAGTGGTTAGATTTACCTACAGCTTCCAGCAACCACCCACCCACCGCTGGCCGCTGAGCCGACCCGGCGTGCTGGCGAGACGCGAACGCGTCCCTCCCCACCTTGGCCACCCGTTCCTCCGGGCCGCTCGCTCGCTTCCGAAACGGGCCGTGGAAGCCCGACACTGGCCGAGAAGCGAGTGGCCCGACCCCGGCCCCGGCTCCCTAGAACACCGCCCGGATCTCCCCCACCTCACGCCCCCCACCCAACACAGCCGCCCTCCCGAGCTCCCCGGTCGGTACGTCCATCAGGTCCAGGGCCCGTCGCAGCACCGGCCCCAACGCCCGCCCCGCCCCGTCCTCCACCTTGAACGCCAGCGCCCGCCCGTCCGGTAGGGCGACCGCCTGGACCGCCTCCGCGCCCATCTTCGACAGCAGGCCCGGTACCGCGCGCATCAGCCACGTGTCGGGGCGGCGGGTGCCGGCGACGTACTCGGGGTGGGCCCGCATCGCGTCGGCGACCCGGCGTTCCGCCGAACCCGGGGCGGCCAGGACGAAGAAACGGAAGGCGCGGGCCAGGCCCGTCAGGCTGATCGCCATCAACGGGGCGCCGCAGCCGTCCGTGCCCACGGCCGCCACCCGCTCGCCCGACACTTCCTCCACAACCCTGTGGATAAGTTTTTGGAGGGGGTGGTCGGGGTCCAGGTACGAATCCAGCGGCCAGCCCCGCAGCGCCGCCGCCGCCAGCATCGCCGTGTGCTTGCCGGAGCAGTTCATGGCGACGCGATCGCGCACGGCGCCCGAGGCCAGGTACGTCTCCTGCTCGACGGGGTCGAGGGGGAGATCCGGCGGGCACTGCAACCGGCCCGCGTCCAGGCCGTGTTCGGAGAGGAGTCGGCGTACCAGATCGCGGTGGAAGAGTTCGCCGGAATGGCTCGCGGCGGCGATCGCGAGGCGTTCGCCGGTGAGGTCGAGGCCCGCGCGCAGGACACCCGCCGCCTGCATCGGCTTGTTGGAGGAGCGGGGGAAGACGGGGGTCGTCACGTCACCCAGGGCCAGTTCCACCGAACCGTCCGCCGCCAGAACCACCAGGCTGCCCCGGTGCCGGCTCTCGACGAAGCCGGAGCGGACCACCTCCGCCAGCACCGGAGGGGCCCCGTCGACAGTCTCCGTACCCTCAGCCGTCACATCGGGCCCCTCACGTCACTCACAACAGCAGGTCGTCCACCTGTGCCTCTCCCTCACGGTACCGGCGGGCGATCTCCGCGCTACAGCCGTCGGCCGTGTGTTGGAGCAGCTGACGGCGCCGGGACACCTGCTGTTCGTACCGGACCAGGCGGCCCATCGCCGTGGTCAGCTCCAGGTCGGTGCGGGCCTCCAGGTCGGACAGTTCGACCTCGGCGAGCATCTCCGCGGCCAGCAGCCGGTACTCCTCGCTGTGCGGCGTGCCCAGCGTGACGTGCCGGGCCGAGGAGCGGTGCCGGGCGGGGGCGTCGGTGAGGATCTCCGAGAGACGGTCCACCACCGAGGCCGCGCCCGCCGGGGAGCGCCGGGCCAGTTCGGCCCGCAGGATGTCGATACGGCCCTGGAGGAGCCGTCGTACGTAGCTCAGGTCGGCCTCGTCGCGCTGGGCGTCGCGGCGCACCGCGCGCAGCTCCGGGAGCCGTAGCGCGGTCAGGTCGGGTGCGGGCGGTTCGGCGGGCAGCAGCGGGCTGTCGACGCGCTGCGCGGGCGGGCGGCGCGTGGCCGGTCCTCCCGCGCGGATCAGCGAGACAGGCCCGTGGGGCTGCCCGGTACTCGGTGTGCTCATGTGCCTGAACCGTCCCCTCGACCGGCGTGTGGACAGCATCGTGCCACCCCCGGTGGCCGCTATGTGACCGAGTGCCCCCGAACGGCCCCAGATGGGGGGTTAAGGATCAAAAATAGGCCTGCCGGGAGCCGTTCTCTTCCGCACGGCATCATGGGGGCCATGCGAGCAGTGGTGCAGCGAGTGGACAGCGCGAACGTCGTGGTCGACGGCGAGACGGTCGGGGCGATCGAGGGCGAGGGCCTGTGCGTCCTCGTCGGCGTCACCCACGAGGACACCAAGGAGAAAGCGGCCCAACTGGCCCGCAAACTCTGGTCGATCCGCATGCTCCACGACGAGAAGTCGTGCAGCGACATCGACGCCCCGCTCCTCGTCATCAGCCAGTTCACGCTCTACGGCGACGCCCGCAAGGGCCGCCGCCCCACCTGGAACGCGGCCGCCCCCGGCGACATCGCGGAGCCGCTGGTCGACGAGGTCGTGGCCCAACTCCGTTCGCTGGGCGCCACGGTGGCGACGGGCCGCTTCGGCGCCCAGATGCGCGTCTCCCTCACGAACGACGGCCCGTTCACCGTGGTCGTGGACCTCTAGGGCTCTACGACCACTTCCTGCGCCGCCGCCGTCGTGTCGGCCAGCAAGGGCGCGTCCAACGGCACGTTCCGCTTCACCAGCGCGAGCGCGATCGGCCCCAGCTCGTGGTGGCGTACGGAGGTCGTGATGAAGCCGATCTTGCGGCCCTCCGCGCCCTCCTCCGCGAGCCTCAACTCCGTGCCGTGGCCCGGGAGATGGACCTCGCTGCCGTCGAGGTGGAGGAAGACCAGGCGGCGCGGCGGCTTGCCCAGATTCTGCACCCGGGCCACCGTCTCCTGGCCGCGGTAGCAGCCCTTCTGGAGATGCACCGCCGTACCGATCCAGCCCAGCTCGTGCGGGATGGTGCGGTGGTCGGTCTCGAAGCCGAGGCGCGGACGGTGGTGCTCGACGCGCAGCGCCTCGTAGGCGAGGATCCCGGCCGGGGGGCCCGCCTTCTCGGCGTACGACTCCAGGTCCTCGCGCGGGAGGAAGAGATCGCGGCCGTACGGCGTCTCGCGTACGACGGCGCCGGCCGGGACCTCGGCGATGGAGCCGGCGGGGACGTACACCACCGCGAACTCGCTTGTGCGGTCGGTGACTTCGACGCGGTAGAAGAACTTCATCGACTCCAGGTAGGCGATCAGCGCCTCCTGGGTGTCCGGTTCGGTGTGCATCCACACCGTGGTGCCGTCGTCGACGAGGTACAGGGCGTGCTCGATGTGGCCGTGCGCGGAGAGGATCAGGGCCTCGGTGGCGACGCCGGTGGGGAGGTCGCTGACGTGCTGGGTGAGCAGGAGGTGCAGCCAGCTCAGCCGGTCGTCACCGGTGACGGCGACGACCCCGCGGTGCGAGAGGTCCACGAAACCGGTGCCGTCGGCGAGGGTGCGCTGCTCACGGAACAGGTCGCCGTAGTGGGCGGCGACGCCTTCGTCCACTCCTTCGGCGGGGACGGCGCCGGGCAGGGACAACAGGGGGCTCTTCATACGGGTAAGCCTACGACTCGGTAGTTGAAGTCTTAGCGGTCGCGCTCTTGCCCGTGCAGTCCTTGCAACGGCCGAAGATCGCGAAGTGCTTCATGTCGGTCTCGAAGCCGAACGTGTCCCGCAGCTTGGCCCGGAACTCGGCGGCCACCTCGACATCGGCCTCGATGACGTTCGTGCAGTCACGGCAGACCAGATGGATGTGATGGTGCCGGTCCGCGAGGTGGTACGTCGGCGCCCCGTGCCCGAGATGCGCGTGGCTGACCAGCTGGAGCTCCTCCAGGAGTTCCAGGGTCCGGTACACGGTGGAGATGTTGACCCCCGACGCGGTCTTCCGTACTTCGCCGAGAATGTCGTCGGGGGTCGCGTGCTCCAGGGTGTCCACGGCTTCGAGCACGAGCTGTCGCTGCGGCGTCAGCCGGTAGCCGCGCTGCCTGAGGTCACTCTTCCAGTCGGTGCTCACCACACTGGAAGTGTAGGACTACTTGAAGAAAGCGATCCCGTCGTCCGGCATGTCGTCCGGGAGGGCCTTCGCCCAGCGTTCGACGTCGTCCGGGGTGACGATCTTCTTCAGGTGCGCGGACATGTAGGGGCGGAGTTCGACCTCGGGGGTCTGCTTCTCGCCGACCCACATGAGGTCGCTCTTGACGTAGCCGTAGAGGCGCTTGCCGCCGGTGTAGGGGCCGGAGGCGGCGGTGCGGGCGACGGCGTCCGTGACCAGGTCGATCTGGGGCTTCTGCTTGGCGAGTTCGCCGTACCAGATCTCGACGACGCCGTCGTCGCGGGTCATCGTGACCTCGACCTTGCGGTCGGCGTCGATGCGCCAGAAGCCGGACTCGGTCTCCAGGGGGCGGACCTTGTTGCCGTCGTTGTCCAGGACCCAGGTGTGGGAGCGGTACTCCAGGAAGTCGCGGCCGTCGTGCGTGAAGGAGACCTCCTGGCCGAAGTTGCACTTCTCGGAGCCGGGGAAGTCGTGCACGCCCGCGCCGGCCCACTCGCCGAGCAGGAAGACGAGGGGAACCAGGTCCTTGTGGAGGTCGGACGGAATCTCGATCATGACGTCAGCAGTTCCTCGGTGGGGGTCAGCGCTGGCCCTGGTACAGCTTCTTCACGCTCAGTCCGGCGAAGGCGAGGACGCCGACGCAGACCAGGACCAGCAGGGTTTCGAAGAAGATCTCCACGGGTGCTCCTCGGATGAGCGTGCTGCGATGCGTGTACATGTGCATAAGGCCGGGCCCCAGCTTACGCGGCTGGGGCCCGGCCTTCTCTGCGAGGTGCGGCTAGCCGAGCAGCTGGCTCTGGAGCGTCACCGTCTGCTGGAACGGGATGCCGTTCGCCTCGCCCTTCCTCGACTGCACGATCATCGCGACGGTGTCGCCGGCCGTGAGGAACGCCAGCCGGATCTGTTCGGGGCCGTACGGTTTCGCCTCGGTGTACGGGACGAGCGAGACGTCCGTGATCTTTGCCGCGTCCGGGAAGTCGTCGTCCGGCTCGTAGCTGTCGGCGCCGTGCACCGGGTAGGTGGGGGCCGCGTATCCGCCCAGGTTTCCCCCGACCATGCCGTCGGCGACCGTCGCCGTGTCGAACTGGAGCAGGTAGATCCGGGTGTGCGTGCCGTCCGGGGTGGTCCAGCCGCGCGCCGCGATGTGCCGCAGGCCGTCGTCGGTCAGCTTCTGCGCGAGTTCGGTCCGGTCGTCGCCGGACGAGAGCTCGGCGAGGAACGTCTTCGTGGCCAGCCAGCCGTCACTGCCGTCGAGTGCCTTGTCCCCGGTGGCCCCCTTCGGTGCCGGCAGCACCAGCGCCCGCAGATCCGCGAAATGGACCTCAGCGGTGTTGGCCTCGGCGAACGGCCCCGGGCTGCCCGCCGGCAGCGGCGGCTTGCTGAGCACGGGATAGTCCCACCGCCCGTCCGAAGCCGTCCCGAGCCCGGGCACGTCCGTCCGCTTCATGTCGGTGATCCCGTACGCCGTCCCGGCCCCGACCACGGCGAACACCACGACGGCGGCACCCCACCGAAGAACCGCACGCAGGACGCGACGGTCTTTCTTGGCGGGAGTGAGCGGGATGAGCGGTTCCGTGGCGGGCGGAAGGGCCGGAAGGGGCGGGGCTTCGTGAGCGTCCGGGCTGAGCGGGGGCTGTGCGACCACCGTGCCGACCGGAACCTCGGCGGAGGCCGCCGCCGGGACCGCCGGAGGCTCGGCGGCAGCCGGAACAGCCAGAGGCTCCGTGTCTGCCGGTACAGCCGGGGCCTCGAAGGCCGCCGGTGTCACAGCAGAGGACTCCGAAGCCGGCGGAACCACCGAAGACTCCGGAGCCGACGGAGCCGACGGAGCCGTCGGGGCGGCCGTGCGCTCCGGTGTCGTCGACGCGGTCGAGGAGTCGGCGGAGGGCGGGGGCAGGGCGGGCTCCCTGGGTGTCGTGTCCTGCTGCTGGTCGGTCATACCGCCTCCCCCGGGTCCTTGATGCGGTCGAGTTGGTCCTTGAGCAGGTGCGCGATGGCGGAGGTCTGCATGGGCTTGGAGGATTCCGCCGTGAGGGTGACCAGGACCTCGCCCTGGTAGGCGGAGCAGAAGATCGAGTCGATCTTCTCCTCGGTGTCCTTCGGGGAGAGGAAGCACTCGGCGTTCTTGTAGCCCTTGATCGTCGGGCCGGGGCGGAAGACGCCCAGGGCGTCGAGGAACTCGTTCTGGAAGCGGGACGCGCTCCGTACCGCCGCCGTGTCCCCGATCTGGGACAGCACGATGTTCACCGTCGCCGCCTTGTCCGTGTAGCCGGTCGACTGCTGGTTGGTGCTGACGTAACTGCGCATCGCCAGGCCCTTGGTGTGCTGCTTGTCGATCTCCTTCTCCAACGGCTTGCGCTGCTTGAGCGGGAGTTCCTTCAGCGCCTCCTTGCGCAGCGCCGTCGCCTGCGCCCCGGTGAACGCGGCGTCATAGCCGTACTGCGCGATGTCGGGCCCCTCGCTCCACCCGTCGTCGAGGGCGTACGGCACGAGCGCCGCGGCGAGCCCGGTCGCCTTCGCCGTGCCCGTCGCCTTCTCCTCGGACACCTTCGGGAACGTCCATACGGTGTCGCCCGCGTCCCGGTCCGCGCCGTTCACGGTCACGACGGTGTACCCGACCCCGCCGACCACGGCGAGGCTCAGCAGCACCACCCCGGCGATCGCCGCGATACGGCCCTTGCGCACCGGCTTCTTGACGGCATCCGGAGGCAACTCCTCGGAACTGTCGACCGGTTCGGGGTTCTCGATGGTCACAGCCGCTCCATCTGCCGCTTGGCCAGATCCATGATCTTCTTCTTGGGGACGGGGCTCCCGGAGGAGACCCAGATCTCCATCTCGATGTCACCGCGCCAGGCGTGCGCGTCGGCGTTGTAGACATCCGTGTAACCGGCCTCGCGGTCCGGCGAGTTGTGGACGTACGCCATCCCGTCACCGGTGCCCGGGATGGGCCAGCTGTCGGTGTGGGGCTTGTTCTCGGCGTAGGTGTAGGCGCTGCTCGCGGAGTCGGCGACGACAAGCTGGTCCTGCTGCCGGTACTGCACGAGCCGGATCTCGACGTAGAGCGAGCTGCCCTCCCGCCAGTTCGCGACAGCCGCGCGGCGGAACTCGTCGGCGACGAGCTCAGGGAAGGCGTTGGCCGGCCTGTCGTACATCTCCGCGTATCCGGCCAGGTCCAGCCACCCGTCCTCCCCGGTGGTGTAGTCCGCGTCCCGCGCCCCGCTCGGCCTCTTCAACAGCAGCTTGCGCAGGTCGCCGTCGACCTTGACCTCACGGTCCTGGGCGGCGGACAACGGCTCCGGCGCCGGCCCCTTCGCCTGGACGAGCGTGGTCTGCGAGAGCGAGGGCAGCGCGTCGGGTGCGCGGTTCGCCTGCACGAGGAAACCCGTACAGGTACCGGCTACGACACCCAGCACGGCGGCGACGGCGATGAGGAGGGTGGTACGGCCCCGGCGGCGCGGGCGGGGCGCGGGCCCCGACTCCGGCTCCCGTTCCGGGCCCGACTCCGGCTCCGGCGCGGGTACTTCTTCGATGGATTCTTCGGGTACTTCCAAAACGTCCCCCACGGAACATGACGTGCGCATTCCATATGCGCGCACAGGAGACCCATGGCCAACGCAGGGAGTTGTAAGGGAGTTGATTACGATTCGGTCATGTCGAAGAAGCTCGTGATCAAGGTGACGGCAGGAGCCGACGCCCCCGAACGCTGCTCACAGGCGTTCACGGTGGCCGCGGTCGCCGTGGCCAGCGGAGTGGACGTCTCGCTCTGGCTCACCGGTGAGTCCGCGTGGTTCGCCCTGCCGGGCCGCGCCGCCGAGTTCGAACTCCCGCATGCCGCGCCGCTGCCCGACCTGATCGACTCGATCCTGGCGGCCGGCCGCGTCACCCTGTGCACGCAGTGCGCGGCCCGCCGGGACATCTCCGAGAAGGATGTCATCGAGGGGGTTCGGATCGCCGGGGCGCAGGTGTTCGTGCAGGAGGTTATGGCCGACGGTACGCAGGCGTTGGTCTACTGAGCCTGTCCCTTGACCGAGCCTACGAACTCCGCCCAGGCGTCCGCGCCGAAGAGCAGGGTGCCGTGGGTGGGGTTCTTGCTGTCGCGGACGGGGACGAGGGGGAGGAGGTTGGGGGCGAACTCGACGCACTGGCCGCCGTCGGTGTTGCTGTAACTGCTCTTCCGCCACGTGACGTTGCTCAGGTCGATGGCTCGCACGGCACTTCCTCCAACATCCGCAGGACGAACGACCGCGACTCGGCCGGGGGCAGCGCCAGGTCGCGTACCGCATCATATGCACGTTGCAGCCGCTCAACCCGTTCGGTTTCTTCGATCAGTTCCCCACGCACATCGTTCTCCGTGTAAGCCACGGTACGGCCGTCGAGCAGCCTCAAGAACATGGTGTCGGTGTTCGTCAGGCCGTGCAGTCCAGCGCTGAACGGCAGGATGTAAGGCGTGACGTTCGGGCGCTCCGCAACTTCCGCCAGGAACTCCAACTGCTCACGCCAGGCCCGCTTGTCGCGCAACTCCATGCGCAGGACCGCCTCGGACATGATGGTGCGGAACGGCGGCGCATCATCGCCCTCCAGCAACTTCCGTCGCCGCACGCGCGCTTCGACCTGTTGCTCCAGCTCTTCGCCTCGGAGCCCACCTGCCGCGAGGGACTCCCTCACGTACCCGTCCGTCTGGAGCAAACCTGGCGGGGCGCTCACGGCGTAGTGCCACATGCTGACCGCCTCGGCCTCCAGCATCATGTACCGCCGGTACTGCTCCTTGAACTGCGTCGGGTCACCAACTGCCAACTCCCACAAGGTGAGTAGCAGCGGCGCCGTCCCGTAGTACTGGTCCAACGCCTGTACGACCTCGGGCCCACCCAGCGTGCCGCCACGCTCCATCTTCCCGAACTGCGACGCGTCCCACCCCAACGCCTTCCCCAACTCCCGCAGACTCAGGCCCCGTTCACGCCTCAACCTCACCAGTTCCTCGGCAAACCGCTTCCTGGGCTCATGGCTCAGCGCCGTGACAGCCACCCGTTGCGGCATCTCAACCTCCCGTGCTGTGGAATTTGTGGAATTTGACGCGCCAGGCACGGAAGTTGAGCCCGTTGGCGCTGCGTTCGCCTCCGCCCTGGGCCATCCTCGTAACACACCCAGGAATGCACAGAGTAGTGCAACTGTCGCATTCTGTATGGAAGTTACCCAAAGAGGAAGAGGAGGAGGCGCCGATGGAACCCGGAACGCTGCTCTACGACCCGGCCACCGGCACGGTCGGCGAGTACCAGGACAAGGCAGGGCCCTACGCCCTGTTGCGTCCGGTCGGCGGTGGGCGCGAATGGCAGGCCGACCCGGGGTCACTCCGCCCGGCCACGGACGCGGAGCGCATCAGCGCCGGGGTCCGTGCCGCGAACTACCGCGCACGGACCGACGCCCCGTTCCTGGTGGCCGTACCGCCGCAGCCGGCCCCGGGGTGCGCCGGCTGCGCGGAACTGGCCGAGGTCCGGACGGCGGCACGCACCGCGCGTGACTACAGCGCCGAGACCGACGCGAACGTCCTGCTCCGCAAACACCGCAGCGAGGCCCACCCCGTATGAACCGTCCCCGCCCTCACCAGCTGATCCAGGTCCCCCCGGCCCAGGCGGTACCACCCCCGCTCATGCCACCCGCACCGCCCTTGCCCGTCGTACGACAGCAGGAGCCCCCGGCACCACCACCCGCAGCCACACCTGCACCCGCACCCACCCGGCGCCGCCGACGGTTCCGCGCACCCCGGGCCCTGCGCGAGGACGCCTTCTGGACCGGGGCGCTCACCGCGATGTGCATCGGCGGCCTGCTGATGGCGATCATCGCGACGACGTGAGTGCGTAGGCGTCCACACCAACACCCGGAACGCCTCAGGACAGTTTCGCTCCGGGGGCGAACGCGGGCAGCTTCTCAAGACTGCTGCGCACGGCCTCCGCGCCGTACTCGAACATCTGCCGCTCGTAGTCGCCGACCGCGCCGAGCAGATCCCGGCGGCCTTCGTCGGCATCGATCAGGCGGCGGCGCAGCAGGTCGGCGTCGCGCAGCGCGGTGTTCGCGCCGTTGCCCCCGGTCGGGGAGGTCGCGTGGATCGCGTCGCCCAGCAGCGTGACCGGGCCGGACGCCCAGCGCTCACCGGGCTTGACCACCCGGATGGACAGCAGCGCGGTGTTGTCCGGGTCGGCCTGCTCGATCAGCGCGCGCAGCTCGGGGTGCCAGCCGTCCATCCTGGACAGCACGGCGTCCTGCGCGGTCAGCTCCTCCAGCGAGCCGTTCGACGGCAGGATCATGGCCCAGCGCACGTAGTCGCCGATGTCGGGCAGCATGACCTCGGGGGCCAGTCGCTCGGCGGCCTGCTTCGGCGGGGTACGGAAGCGCATCGCGCCGAGCAGCAGGCTGACGCCGTCGCCCGCGATCTTCGAGCCGTACGCCTTGGACAGGCCGGCGAACTCGTCGGTCAGCGGGGTGCGGCCGATGACGAACCGGACGCCGGTGTCGGTCGGGGTGGTCCGCGGCGACAGCACCCCGCGAACCGCCGAGGTGACGCCGTCCGCGCCGACGAGCAGGTCGGCGGTGGCCGGGTCGCGATGCGCGAACCGGGCTTGGACAGTGCCGTCGGCCAGCACGTCGTAGCCGGTCAGCGCGGCGTCGGTGTGCACGGTGAGGCCCGTCAGCAACAGGTGTCGCAGCACCTGCCGGTCGACCACGATGCCGGTCCGGCCCGCGCCGAGCCTGCCGATCTCGTTCAGCTTCGGGTCCAGGATCAGCTGCTCGGCGGAGGCGTCCATGACGATCTCGTCCAGCAGCGGGTGCCAGCGCGTCGGCAGGCAGTCGCGCACCGCCCGGAAACCGGTCGGGTTCAGCACGAGTCGGTAGCCCTGGAACCGGGCGACGATCCCCGGGTCGCGCTCGAACACGTCGGTTTCGATGCCCGCACCACGCAGACCCTGCGCGAGAGCGAGGCCTCCCAGACCGGCTCCGACTACGGAAACTCTCATCACACACCTCCGGAAAATCGACCCGCCACGAATCTGGTTCGCCGAACCAGATTCGCCTGACTGACGAACTTAGTTCGTTCTGACGATCTAAGTTCTACTGAACGAACTAAGTTCGTGTCAAGGTAAGGTGGTCGGCATGTCAGCCGATCCCCGCGATCCCCGCGATCCCCGCGATCCCCGCGATCCCCGCCAACGCCGCGCAGCCCGCAAGAAGCCGATCACCGTCGAGCGGATCACCGACGCCGCCCTGGAAGTCGTCGCCACCGAGGGGTACGACGCGCTGACCATCCGCCGGGTCGCCGCCGTGCTCGGCACCGGCCCGTCGTCGCTGTACGCGCACATCGTCAACAAGGACGACATCGACGACCTGCTGATCGGCAGGCTCTACGCCGAGGTCGTGCTCCCCGAACCCGACCCGGCCGCCTGGCGCGAGCAACTGCTCGGGGTGTACACGCAGATCCGCGACCTGTACCTGAAGTACCCCGGAGTCTCGCGCGCCGCGCTGGCCATGGTGCCGACCAGCCTGGACACGCTGCGGGTCGGCGAGGGAATCCTGGCGATCCTGCTCGCGGGCGGCATCGAACCGAGGACGGCCGGATGGGCCCGCGACGCGCTGTCCCTCTACGTCAGCGCCTACGCACTGGAACAGTCGCTGGTCCGGCAACGGCGCCGGCAGGAGGATCCGGAATGGGTGCTCAGCCACGAGGAGTTGCTGGACCGCTTCACCGCGCTGCCTGCCGAGGAGTTCCCGCAGACCCGACGCCATGCCGCCGAGCTGATCTCCGGCACCGGCCCCGACCGCTTCGAGTTCACCCTCGGCCTGCTCATGAACAACCTGCGGCCCGCATCCGGTTGACCTGGGGTGTGCGGTGACCGCGTGACGCCTTCGGTCACGTGCCGCCGTCGGGCGGGCCGATGAGGACCCGGTCGGGTTCCTCGGCGCGGATCACGTACCCGAGGAGGCGGAGGTAGAAGCCGGCCGGCTCATGCGCGTCCCGCGCGTCAAGCAACACGGTGGACGGTCTCGTAGGCGACATGCCCGCCCCCCTACCCGCTCACCGAGATGTGCATCGGCGGCCTGCTGATGGCGATCATCGCTACGACCTGAGCAGGCCTGCGGCCGTAGTCGAACGGCTGTCAGGGGGACGGTCGGGCGGGGCTGTCAGGGATGTCCGCCGCAACCGCAGCCCGTCATGGCCGCCCCATCCTCGGGCGGCGGGGTGGTCGCGGCGGCCTGTTCCACCGCCGTGAGCAGCCGGCGTCGTTCCTCCGGCGGGATCCACCTGCCGTCGACGACCACGCCGTGGACGCGGCGGGTGTTGCGGATGTCGCGCAGCGGATCCGCGTCGAGGACGAGCAGATCGGCGGCCTGTCCGAGGGCCACGGTGCCGACGGCGGGCAGGCCGAGGGTGCGGGCCGCGTCCGACGTGGCCGCGCGCAGCACCTCGCCCGGGGTGAGGCCGGCCGTGACGAGCAGCGCCAGTTCGTCGTGGAGGGCGAAGCCCGGGACGAGATATCCCGTGCCGGTGTCGGTGCCCGCCGCCAGCCGCACACCCGCGCCGTGCAGTTCGCGGACCAGCCGGAGCCGGTGCGCGAAGATCTGCCGGATCTGCCGGGCCTGCTCGGGGGTGCGACCGCCGGTCAGGTCCGCCAGCTGGTCCGGCCAGCCCTCCACCTGCCAGGCGGGCAGGTACTTCCACTCCTCGGCCCGGGTCGGAACCTCGTCGGGCAGCTCCAGCGTGCGGTGCACGCTGAGCGTGGGGACGACCGCGGTTCCGTGCGCCGCCAGACTCCGGAAGAGGGCGTCCGCCCGGTCGCGGTCGTAGCCCCGCACCGCCCGCCATTCCAGGGGATGCACCTGCTGGAACCAACTGCGGTACCGGGACAGGCTGTTGGGGTCGCGCGGGTCGATCCGTACCGCGTCCAGGAGGCGCCGTATCTCCTTCTCGTGCCGTGAGGTCGCCAGGAGCAGCGCGTGCAGGTGCTCGATGGTGCGGTGGCCGGCGGCGCTCGCCTCCGCGATCCGTACGGTGTCGGGGCAGTGCCCGAGGTGGGGGATGCCCTGGCGGCGGGCCTCGTCCGCGATGGCGAAGTAGGCCTCGCGGGACAGGCGGGAGTACACCTTGACGAAGTCCGCGCCCTCGCGCTTGACCCGCCGTACGGCACGGCGGGCCTCGGCCGCGTCGGCCACCTCGATGGTCGGGCCCACGTCGGCCGCCCACAGTGAGGGCGTGCCGTCGACGATGGGGCTGCCGATCACCCAGCGGGGGCCGAGCAGTTCACCGCTGCGGATCTTCTCGCGCCACTCGTGGTGGACCGGCTCGCCCCGCATCTCCCGGACCGTGGTGACGCCGGTGAGGGCGTACAGCGCCGGCACCACCGACTCCGGGCCGTCGCTGTGGGTGTGCGCCTCGATCAGTCCCGGGATCAGGTACTTGCCGGTCAGGTCGACCGTGCGAGTGCCGGGGCGGAGGCGGATGCGGGCGCTCGGGGCGAGTGCGGTGATGCGGCCGCCCTCGACGACGACCGTCATGCCGGGGGCCGGGGGCGCGCCCGATCCGTCGATCACGGTGACGTTGGTGAACGCCAACGGGCCGGTGCCGGGGCCGGTGCCGTTTCCGGCCGTGGTCCCGGTCGTCGTCCCGGTCGCGCGTGCCGTGCCGACGGCCGCCGTGCTCGTCAGTGCCGCACCCGTCACGGCGGCGGCCCCGGTCAGGAACCCCCGTCGGGCCATACCGTGATGTGCCCCAACTGTCGCTTCGGACATGCTGTTTCCCCCTCCTGCTGGTGAGTCCGTCGGCCGTGTCCGCCGACTCCCACGACTCTGGCGGACACGCGGCGGCAGGACAGTGCGGCCAGACCGTGGATGTGGGGGTGTTGCTGGGACCACCGGGGGCGGTCTCAGGGCAGAGGGACAACGGGCGCATGGGCAAGCACAGTCGCCCCGGACCGCCGAACCAGGTGGGTGAACGAACTCCGGATCGGCGACGACCCGGCCGTGTGACGTCCCTCGGTCACGCCCCCTGCTCCTGTCGCCACAGGCAGAAGGGGTGGCCGGACGGGTCCAGCAGGACGCGTACGTCGTCCTGCGGCTGGTGATCGTGGAGCGTGGCCCCTTCGCGTACGGCCCGCTCGACCTCGCCCTCCAAGTCATCGACCTGGATGTCCAGATGCAGCATCATCTGCTGCTCGCCGGGGTTGCGGGTGGGCCACACCGGCGGGACGTACTCCGGCTCGGTCTGGAAGGAGAGGCCGGTGCCGCCGTCGGGCGGGCCGATCAGGACCCAGTCGGGTTCCTCGGCCCGGACCACGTAACCGAGCAGGCGGAGGTAGAAGTCGGCCAGTTCGTGCGCGTCCCGCGCGTCGAGCACCACGGTGGACAGTCTCGTAGGCGACATGCCCGCCCTCTACCCGCTCGCCGCGTGCCCTACTGGCGGCGCTTCTTGCCGTCCAGTTCGTCCCACCACTCGTCGGACTTGGGGTCGCCGGAGGGGTCGTCCCACCAACGGTCGTCGGGGCCGCGCCGGTTGGCGACCATCGCGGCGACCGGCGGGATCAGCATCGCGACCACACACATCCCCACGGCCGCGGGCACCGACCAGATCCGCACGACTCCCCAGGCCAGGACGAAGAGTCCGATGCAGATGCCCATCATGACGAAGTACACGCGACGACGACGTGCCAGCATCCTTCCAGCCTAGGCCCGCAGGGATGCCGACTCCACAGATGCGGCCCCACCAGCGTCGGCCAGCATCAAAGCCGCTTCGCAGACTCGGGCCCAGCAGCGCCGACGGCCGGAGGCCGGCGCAGCGCTCCCCAGCCTGCGAAGCAGTGCAAGGAGCGCATCAAAAAGGGGGCCACGCGACGGCGACGTGCCAGCATGCTTCCAGCGTAGGCCCGCATCAGAGCCGACTCCACAGGTGCGGCCCCCACCCCCACCTGAAAAAAGTGTGACACTTTTCGCGAAAGTGTCACACTTTTTCAGGGTAGGTACCCCGGGCCCGCTGGACTCGCCAGCAGCGTCAGACGGCGATCGCGACCTCCGCCAGGCCGCCCGTCTGGGCGACCACCGTGCGGTCGGCCGTGGCGCCCGGGACGAGGGCGCGGACGGTCCAGGTGCCCTCGGCCGCGTAGAAGCGGAACTGGCCCGTCGCGGAGGTCGGGACCTCCGCGGTGAACTCACCGGTCGAGTCCAGGAGACGGACGTAGCCCGTCACCGGCTCGCCGTTGCGCGTCACCTGGCCCTGGATGGTGGTCTCACCGGGCTTGATCGTCGAGGCGTCGGGGCCGCCGGCCTTCGCTCCACACATGGTCTGTCCTTACGGGGGTTAGGGCTTGGGCTTGGTCGGGGCTTACTTGTTGGCGCCGAGCTCGATCGGGACGCCGACGAGGCTGCCGTACTCGGTCCAGGAACCGTCGTAGTTCTTGACGTTCTCGACACCGAGCAGCTCGTGCAGCACGAACCAGGTCAGGGCCGAGCGCTCGCCGATACGGCAGTACGCGATGGTGTCCTTCGCCAGGTCGACCTGCTCGTCGGCGTAGAGCTCCTTGAGCTCGTCGTCCGACTTGAAGGTGCCGTCGTCGTTGGCGTTCTTCGACCAGGGGATGTTGCGCGCGGACGGGACGTGGCCCGGACGCTGCGACTGCTCCTGCGGAAGGTGCGCCGGCGCGAGCAGCTTGCCGCTGAACTCGTCGGGCGAACGGACGTCGACCAGGTTCTGCGCACCGATGGCGGCCACGACGTCGTCGCGGAACGCGCGGATCGCGGTGTTCTGCGGCTTCGCCTTGTAGGAGGTCTCGGCGCGCGCGGGGACCTCCTCGACCAGCTCGCGGGCGTCCAGCTCCCACTTCTTGCGGCCACCGTCGAGCAGCTTGACGTTGTCGTGGCCGTAGAGCTTGAAGTACCAGTACGCGTACGACGCGAACCAGTTGTTGTTGCCGCCGTAGAGGATCACCAGCGTGTCGTTGCCGATGCCCTTGCCGGACAGGAGCTTCTCGAAGCCCTCCTGGTCGACGAAGTCACGGCGTACCGGGTCCTGGAGGTCCTTCGTCCAGTCGATCCGGATCGCGTTCTTGATGTGGTTCTTCTCGTACGCGGCCGTGTCCTCGTCGACCTCGACGATGGCCACGCTCGGGTTGTCGAGGTTGGCCTCGACCCAGTCGGCGTCGACCAGGACGTCACTGCGGCTCATGCTTTTCTCCTCCGGGGCAGATACGGCGGTGCGGTGCGTGAGAGAAAGGGTGCGCGCTCGCGCGGGTGTCCCTGATCAGGGACACGGGGGAAGACGGAAGCCTGCGCTTCCGCTCAGAAAGTGCGACAGAGCATGGCGGCGACGCGGCACAGGTCCACTGCCCGCCGCTTCGTGAGGTCGTCCGCCTGGCGCTTCATGAGGTCGATCGTAGGGACGGATCGCGGCGCATGTCACCGGTGTGTCGTATTTTGAGACGCGATCGTCCGTGATGTGAGACGAGGGAGGCGTTGGAGGCCCTACGGCGGGGAATCCGGGGCCCCTCGGCCGTTAATTCCCCTGCCGTACGGACATCGCCGTCTCGCCCCTCGGACAGGCACCGCCCACCCGGAGCTCGACCTACCCGGCCAGCCTGACGTTCGAACCCTTCACCTTGATGTCCACACCGCTCTTCGCGGCCTGCACACTGTCCAGCTTCACACCGCCCGGCAGTTGGTCGAGCGTCTGCTGGAAGTCGGTGATCGAGCGGATCCGGGAGTCGGCGAGGTCGACGACCAGCTTGGGCAGGTTGTCCGCGTGCACCTTCACCGTGTTGCCCACGACGGTGACCGTGCTGAGCACCGGATACGTCGTCGTCCCGATCCCGGTGACCGTGACCTTCATGTCGGCCTTGATCTTGCCGTCGCCGCCGTCGGAGAGGCTGACGATCTGGGCCGTGACACCGGTGAAGACGCTCGTCGGCGCGGACTTGGCGGCCTTGAGCAACTGGTCGTAGGAGATGCTCGCGGTGCCCGTCGCGCTGGCCGCCGTGGCGGAGCTGTAGCCGCTGGAGAACTTGACGTCCTTCATGTCGGCCTTGAGGTCGTCGATCCGGATCGTGGTGGCGCCGCCGGAGGCGCTCGTGTTGCCGGTCGGGGCCTCGTACTGGCCGACGCCGAGTTCCACGTCGTCCAGCTCACCGGAGGCGACCTGGGTGAGGAAGGGGAAGCCCTTGATGGAGACGTCGGGGGTGCTGGCCAGGTTCTCGCTGGTCTTCACCTTGGACGCGGCCTCCTCCTCGGCGAAGTGGAGCGCGACCCGGTCCACGACCACGAACAGGACCCCCAGAATCACCACGACGATCAGAAGTATTCGTAGCCCACGCATGTACGGAGATCCCCACCTGGTGGTCGTCGACGAAAGCGGTACGACGACCTAATGGCCGCCGAGCGCGAGAGTAGTCCTGCGGGACGCGTGTACCGCGAAATTGTCGATCAGCTGTGACAGTGCTCTTAACTGCCTCGGACAACCACCAGGGCTCTCTTAACTACCGTCTACGACACGGCACTTGGCCGCCCGCGCTATACGAGCGCCCGTCCCAGCAGGTACACCGCGGGGGCCGCCGCCGCGAGCGGGAGGGCCACGCCGGCCGTGAAGTGGACGAAGCGGGACGGGTAGTCGTAGCTCGCCACCCGGTGGCCGATCAGCGCGCAGACCGCCGCGCCCGCGCCGAGCAGCGCGCCCTTCGCGCCCATGCCCGTCATGCCGCCGACGGCGATGCCCGCACCCGCGGCGGCCAGCAGCGACACGACGACCGACGCCACGGTCGGCAGCGGCAGCGCGCGGGCCAGGACCGCCACCGCGACCGCGGCCGCGCCGACCGTCACCGCGTCCGGGTCGGCCGCGAGGTGACCGGCCGCGACGATGGCCAGGGCCGCCGAGGCGACCGTCGCCATCAGGCCCGTGATCCGGGTGTCCGGGTCGGCGTGCGAGCGCAGCTGCATGACGAGGGAGAGCAGGACCCAGACACCCAGGGTGCCCAGGATCGCGGCGGGACCGTTCTCCCGCCCGGCCGCGAGCAGCGCCACGTCCGCGACGAGCGCGCCCGCGAAGGCCAGCGCGATGCCCTGCCGCGCAGGCCACATCCCGTTCAGCCGGAACCAGCCCGCGGCCGTCACCGCCTGAAGAATGACGAGCGGTACGACGAGGGCGTAGGACCCGACCTGCGCGGTGACGGAGAGGAGGAGCGCCAGTACGGCGGTGAGGGCGGCCGGCTGCATCCCGGGTTCGATGATCGGCGAACGGCCCTCAAGGCGGGCCCGCTGGGCGTCGGTGATCCGGGTGTTGCCGGCGAGGGAGGGCGGGCCGTAACCCTCTGCGGCGGGTGCCTGCGCCTCGGGGACCTCAGGTCCGGCGGGCTGGGCGTAGGGGTCGTGACTCTGCTGTGCCGCCTGGTAGTTCTGCGGCGGGAAGTACGCCAGGTCGGACGCGGAGGGTCTGGTCTGCTGGACCTGGGTGTCCCAGGTCTGGCCCTGCCACTGCTGGGTGTACTGCTGGGCCGCCTGCGGATCGTCGTACGCCTGCTGCTGATGCCCGGGCCACGCCTGCGCCCGTGCCTGCTGGGGCTGCTGTTGCTGCTGTTGTTGTTGCTGGGCGTAGGGGTCGTAGCCCTCGCCATAGCCCTCGTACGGCTGGTTGCTCATCGCTTCGCTCATCCTCCTGCGAACGGCGGGAGCACCTCGACCGTGCCGCCCTCGGCCAGCCGTACCGTCTCATGTCCGCGGGTGCCCACGGGATCACCGTCGACGAGGAACGAGCATCGCAGCAGTACGCGGGCGAGTTCCCCGGGGTGTCGCTCGCGGACGGCGGCGAGGGCGTCGGCGAGGGTGACCGCGTCGTACGGCTCCTCGGCGATGCCGGCCGCGGCCTTCGCGGCGGCCCAGTAGCGCACCGTGACCTTTGGCATGTGCTCGCTTCCTCGGTAGACCGGTGTCGACGGATCGGGCGTCAACACCGTCAGGCTAGCCGTCCTGTGAATTGCCCCAGCGCCCGATGCGGGCCAGCAGGTCGTCCGCGGCCGCGTGCTCGGCGTGGCCCATGCCCGGCTCCAGCCAGAGTTCGGCCTGGTCACCGGCGGCGTCGGCCAGCATGCGGGGGTGGTCGACGGGGAAGTAGCCGTCGCGGTCGCCGTGCACGATGAGGAGCGGGGTCGGCGCGATGCGCGGGACCGCCTCGACCGGGGAGAGCGGGACCGGGTCCCAATCGCGGTGGTGGATACGGGTGTTGAGGGCGTAGCGGCCGACCAGCCGGCCCTCGGGGCGGGTCACCAGCCAGTGCAGCTTGCGCATGGGGGCCGTCCCTCTGTAGTACCAGCGGGCCGGCGCACTCACGGAAACCACCGCGTCCGTGTGCGCTTCTGTGCGCCCCTCGCGCCTCCGGCCGTCGGCGTGCGCCTGCGAGCCGTAGAGCGCCGCGTGCCGCAGCACCACCGAACCGCCCATCGAGAAGCCGACGGTGACCACCCGCGCGTGCCCCTGCTCGCGCGCCCAGGCGACCGCCGCCGCCAGATCGAGCACCTCGCGGTCGCCGACGGTGGAGCGTCCGCCGGAGGCGCCGTGGCCCCGGAAGGAGAAGGTGACCACGGCCCCGTACTGGAGGAACGCCTCGGCGACCCGGCGTACATGTGGCTTGTCCACATCGCCCGTGAAACCGTGCGCCACGACGAACACCGGATCACCGGAAGGTGACCGGGAGGCGTCGTATACGGACGCCCCCGGTTCGTATACGGAATCGATCGTCACCCCGTCGTCGGTGTGCAGAAACGTCCGCAAAGGTGTACGTCTGATCGTCTCAGAGTTCGGACGAACGGTGGATCGTGCCACATGACCTGCCGTACCAGCGCTCATGTGGGCTATTCTGCTGGACAGAGGACTCGGGCAGCGAAGCCCCCGGGTCCTTTTGTGCTTCCGGGAGCGTTGTATACGAAGCGGTACGCCACGGGAAACCGCAGGTGGCCGTAGGCGATACAGAGCCCCCGGGATCACAGAGCATCGCCGCAATGCCGCAGTGCCGCATACGTCCTCGCAGGGACCGAGGAGGAACCAGACATATGAGTTCTCTGCTGCTCCTGACCAATGCCCTCCAGCCGTCTACGGAGGTGCTTCCGGCCCTTGGCCTGCTGCTGCACAACGTGCGCGTGGCACCGGCGGAAGGCCCCGCTCTCGTCGACACCCCAGGTGCCGACGTCATCCTGATCGACGGCCGCCGCGACCTGCCCCAGGTGCGCAGCCTGTGTCAGCTCCTCCGGTCCACCGGTCCGGGCTGTCCGCTCATCCTCGTCGTCACCGAGGGCGGCCTCGCGGCCGTCACCGCCGACTGGGGCATCGACGACGTCCTGCTCGACACGGCGGGCCCCGCCGAGGTCGAGGCGCGACTGCGCCTGGCCATGGGCCGCCAGCAGATCGTCAACGACGACTCCCCCATGGAGATCCGCAACGGCGACCTCTCCGTGGACGAGGCGACGTACTCCGCCAAGCTCAAGGGCCGGGTCCTCGACCTGACCTTCAAGGAGTTCGAGCTCCTCAAGTACCTCGCCCAGCACCCGGGCCGCGTCTTCACGCGCGCCCAGCTGCTCCAGGAGGTCTGGGGCTACGACTACTTCGGCGGCACGCGCACGGTCGACGTCCACGTACGACGGCTGCGCGCGAAGCTCGGAGTCGAGCACGAGTCGCTGATCGGGACCGTCCGGAACGTCGGTTATCGATTCGTTACCCCGGAGAAGGGTGACCGGGGCGGCGACGAGGCCAAGCTCAAGGCAAGCGCTGCCATCGCCGACGCAAAGCCGGAGGATGCGGACGGTACGGCCGATTCGGCCGCGCTGGACGCCGCCGAGATCCCGGCCGAGGCGTAACCGTTCCGGGCAGGGCGCCGCTTCTCGGTGTCGGCTCCGCGCGGAGATGGTGCGCGGAAGCTGAGAGAAGCTTCGAAACGCCCTGCCCAGAGCGGGTCCATCCGCGTAGACTCCGCGCGTGGCCAAGGTGACTCGGGATGATGTGGCGCGGCTGGCGGGTACTTCGACCGCCGTTGTCAGCTATGTCATCAACAACGGACCCCGGCCGGTTGCCCCGGCCACGCGCGAGCGTGTCCTCGCCGCGATCAAGGAACTGGGGTACCGACCCGACCGGGTGGCCCAGGCCATGGCGTCGCGGCGTACGGACCTCATAGGCCTGATCGTGCCGGACGCGCGCCAGCCCTTCTTCGGGGAGATGGCGCACGCGGTCGAACAGGCCGCGTCCGAGCGCGGAAAGATGGTGCTGGTCGGCAACTCCGACTACGTGGGCGAGCGCGAGGTCCACTATCTGCGCGCGTTCCTCGGGATGCGGGTCTCCGGCCTGATCCTCGTCAGCCACGCGCTGAACGACAACGCGGCCGCCGAGATCGAGGCGTGGGACGCCCGCGTCGTCCTCCTGCACGAACGCCCCGAGGCGATCGACGACGTGGCGGTCGTCACGGACGACCTGGGCGGCGCCCAGCTGGCCGTCCGCCACCTCCTTGAGCACGGCTACGAATACGTCGCCTGTATGGGCGGTACGGCGGAGACGCCGTCCGTCGGTGACCCGGTCTCCGACCACGTCGAGGGCTGGCGGCGCGCGATGACCGAGGCCGGCCTGCCGACCGAGGGCCGCCTCTTCGAGGCCCCGTACAACCGCTACGACGCCTACCAGGTCGCCCTCGGCATCCTCGCCGGGCCCCGCCGTCCCCCCGCGATCTTCTGCTCCACCGACGACCAGGCGATCGGCCTGCTGCGGGCCGCGCGCGAGCTGCGCATCGACGTACCGCGCGAGCTGGGTGTCATCGGCTTCGACGACATCAAGGAAGCGGCCCTGGCCGACCCGAAGCTGACAACGATCGCATCGGACCGCCCGGCGATGGCCCGCGCGGCGGTGGACCTCGTCCTCGACGACGGCCTGCGAGTGGCGGGGTCTCGGCGCGAGCGACTGAAGGTGTTTCCGTCGCGGCTGGTGATACGGCAGTCGTGTGGGTGCGAGGGCTGAGGTCTTCGGCTGCGAGGACCTGACGCCGTTCGGCCGCGGGTCCGTTGCCGGGGGCTCTGCCCCCGGGCCCCCGTATCGGCCCTGAAGGGGGCTCGTCCTCAAACGCCGGACGGGCTGGTTTTGCGGGCCTGTGTTGGAGAGGTCAGCGGGTTCGCCTCTGCGGTCACAGGGTTCGCAGGAATCCCCGAGTTTGCAGGGCTCCGGCGTCTTTATATCGGGCATACGAGGTTCTGTCGGGCTTCTCAGCGGGGACTCAGGTACCTCTCATGATCGCGCGACAGGCTCTGTTCCATGACCGAGAGCTTCCGCCGCAGCGGCGAGTACGAGACCCCCCAGGGCGACCAGCCGCAGGCGTACCCCCAGCAGCAGCACGCCTCTTCTCCCGTGAACCCGGAGTGGCCGCCCCCGCCGGCCTACCAGCCGCCGGTGCAGCAGGCTCAGCCGGTGCAGCCCGTACAGCAGGTTCAGCAGCCGGCCGCTCCCGCGTGGCCGACCCAGACTCCCGCCCCCTCGCCCGCCCCGCAGGCCGCCTTCGGCGCCGACGGCGGAGCGTACGGCGGCGGTGACGGCTACGGCGCCGGTGACGGCGGGGCTCTCGCCGCCGACGGCGGCGGCGGTCACGGCGGCGGCGACACCGCTCTCCTCACCCACGTCCAGGGCGAGGCGCCCAAGCCGAAGAAGCGCACCCGGGGTCCGTTCGCGCTGCTCGCCGCCGTGGCGATCGTCGCGGCGGCCGTCGGCGGCGGCACGGCGTACGCCTTCCAGGAGCTGACCGGCAAGGACACCGTCGCCACCTCCAGCACCACCACCGCCGTCGTGCCCTCCAGCAAGAAGGGCGACGTCGCCACGATCGCCGCGACCGTCAGCCCGAGCGTGGTCGAGGTCGAGGCCACCCTCAGCAACGGTTCGTCGACCGGCGCCGGCGTGATCATCACGACCGACGGCCAGATCGTCACCAACAACCACGTCGTCTCCGGCGCCTCGTCCATCAAGGTCAAGACGAGTGACGGCAAGTCGTACACCGCGAAGGTCGTCGGCACCGACAGCAAGAAGGACCTCGCGCTCCTCAAGCTGGAGAACGCCTCCGGCCTGAAGAAGGCCACCCTCGGCAACTCCGCCGGCGTCCAGATCGGCGACACGGTCGTCGCGATCGGCTCCCCCGAGGGCCTGACCGGCACGGTCACCAGCGGCATCGTCTCCGCCCTGAACCGTGACGTGACCGTCTCGACCGACGAGAGCCAGAGCCAGGGTTCGGATTCGAGCGGCGGCAGCGGCCAGTGGCCGTTCCAGTTCGGCGGCCAGCAGTTCAACGGCGACACCGGTTCGTCCACGACGACGTACAAGGCGATCCAGACCGACGCGGCCCTCAACCCCGGCAACTCCGGCGGCGCCCTGATCGACGCGAACGGCAACATCATCGGCATCAACTCCGCGATGTACTCGTCCAGTTCGGACTCCTCGTCCTCGTCGTCCGAGGCCGGAAACATCGGCATCGGCTTCGCCATCCCGATCAACACCGTCAAGGCGGACCTGGCTTCGCTGCGGGCGGGCGGTTCCGACAGCTAAGCACTGCCCCACACGAACCAAGTAGGGAGTACGTCATGATCAAGCAGGTTTCGCACACGGTGACCGACACCGGAGCGGCCGGTCTCGGCCTGGCCCTCGGGGTGGCGTACGAACTGCACGCGCCGGCGGCGCGGGCGCCCGAGGTGGCACCCGTCCCGGAGCTGATGGGGCTGCGGACCAGCGCGGCCCGTCCGCACCACCGCAAGGTGCCGCTGAACCGCCTCCAGACGATGCGAGGCTGAGCCGGAGACAGGGGAAGCCGATCTCACCCTTTTTCTCACTTCCTCCCCTCTTCACGCACCGGCCGGGAAACATGCGAGGCTGATTGCGACCAGCCGATCGTTGTCTCCCCGTCCCACCGCACCCGAGGAATCCAGCCATGAGCCCCGCCGAAGGCGACCGTGACACCCAGCGCATCCTGATCGTCGACGACGAGCCGGCGGTACGCGAAGCACTCCAGCGCAGCCTCGCGTTCGAGGGGTACGACACCGAGGTCGCCGTCGACGGCGCGGACGCGCTGGAGAAGGCGACCGCGTACCAGCCCGACCTGGTCGTCCTCGACATCCAGATGCCGCGCATGGACGGCCTGACGGCGGCCCGCCGGATGCGGGGCGCCGGCACGACGACCCCGATCCTGATGCTGACGGCCCGCGACACGGTCGGCGACCGCGTCACCGGCCTCGACGCGGGCGCCGACGACTACCTGGTCAAGCCCTTCGAACTCGACGAACTCTTCGCGCGGGTAAGGGCGTTGCTCCGCCGCAGCTCGTACGCGGCGGCAGCCGCCGCCGGGAACGCCCCCGAGGACGACTCCCTCACCTTCGCCGACCTCCGCATGGACCTCGCGACCCGTGAGGTGACGCGGAACGGCCGCCAAGTCGAGCTGACCCGCACGGAGTTCACGCTGTTGGAGATGTTCCTGGCGCATCCCCGGCAGGTCCTCACCCGCGAGCAGATCCTCAAGGCGGTCTGGGGCTTCGACTTCGAGCCGTCCTCCAACTCCCTTGATGTGTACGTGATGTACCTGCGCCGGAAGACGGAAGCCGGGGGCGAGCCTCGGCTTGTGCACACGGTTCGTGGTGTGGGGTATGTGCTGCGGCAGGGTGGCGCGGAGTGAAGAAGGTCCTCGACCGGTTCCTGCACCGGTTCCGGACACTGCCGATCCGGTCACGGCTGGCGATGCTGGTCGCGGCGGCGGTGGCGTTCGGGGTGGCGGCGGTTTCGGTGACCTGTTGGTTCATCGTGCAGGGGAAGTTGTACGAGCAGTTGGACAACGACCTGCAGAGGTCGGCGATGAGGGGGCCCGGTCAGATCCCGCAGGTCCAGTCCGCCCTCCTCAACTGTTCGGAGACGGTCCCGCAGACCAACAACGGTTTCATCGTCCGGAACTCCTACTCCCAGGTGGTCACGGAGAAAGGAAAGGTCTGCGTCTCAGGTGACTCCACGGGAGTGGTCAAGGTCACCCAGGCCGACAAGGACGAGATCAAGAACGCGATCGAGAACCGGGTCTACTACCGCAACGGCACGGACACGGACGGCAACGAGGTACGCGTGATGACGCGCTTCGTGTCCCCCACCACCACGACCTCCGGGGCTGTCGGGCCCAATGTCGGGCTCCTGGTCGCGGTACCCCTCAACGGCACCCAGAACACGCTCAACGAACTGGCCCTGATCCTGCTCCTCGTCTCCGGCATCGGAGTCGTCGGCGCCGGAGCCGCAGGCCTCGCTGTCGCCCGCGCAGGTCTCCGCCCCGTCGACAAACTCACCGAGGCCGTCGAACACGTGGCCCGTACCGAGGACTTGGCCATCCGCATCCCCGTGGACGAGGACAGCGACGACGAGATCGCCCGCCTCTCCCGCTCCTTCAACTCCATGACTACCTCCCTCGCCAACTCCCGCGAGCTGCAACAACAACTCATCGCGGACGCCGGTCACGAACTCCGCACCCCCCTCACCTCCCTCCGCACGAACGTCGAACTCCTCACCCGCAGCGAGGAGACCGGCCGCCCGATCCCCCCGGCGGACCGCAAGGCACTGCTCGCCTCGGTGAAGGCGCAGATGACCGAACTGGCGTCCCTGATCGGCGACTTGCAGGAGTTGTCCCGCTCGGAGGGCCAACGGGGTGAGCGCGTCCAGGTGGTCTCGCTCCAGGACACCGTGGAATCCGCCCTGCGCCGAGCCCGCCTGCGCGGCCCGGAGTTGACGATCACGGCCGACGTACAGTCCTGGTACGTCCAGTCGGAGCCCTCCGCCCTGGAACGCGCGATCGTCAACATCCTCGACAACGCGGTGAAGTTCAGCCCCGAGGGCGGCACGATCGAGGTCCAGCTCACCCACGGCGTCCTCACCGTCCGCGACCACGGCCCCGGCATCCCCGCCGACGAACTCCCACACGTCTTCGACCGGTTCTGGCGTTCACCGAGTGCACGGGCGCTGCCCGGCTCGGGGTTGGGCCTGTCGATCGTCGCCCGCACGGTCCAACAGGCGGGCGGAGAGGTGACGTTGGCGCACGCGCCGGGTGGGGGGACGGTGGCGACGGTACGGATGCCGGGGGCGCCGACTGCACCGCCCGAAAGCTCCACCTCCCCCCAGTAGGTAGCCCGAAAAAGTGTGACACTTCTTGCCGAAGTGTCACACTTTTTCGGGGGAGGGGTCGAGAAGTCCCGCTACCCCGCGCCGACCAGCTCCGCCTCTCCGACGCCCTGTTCGGCGCGGGCGAGGCCGCGGCGGCGTCCTTGCTTCAGGACGGCCCACCGGACTCGGCTGAGCGTCAGAGCCCTCTGCACCTCTCGCGCGGCGGCGACTTACTCCGCAACCTGCTCACCTACCGCCCCAACGTCGGTTGCTCGGTGGCCAGTTGGGGTCTCCGCCATCGCTACTCCTCTGCCGGAGGCAGGGCGATAGGCTCAGGTTCTCGCCAGAAGACCTCTTCGACCACGATCTAGAGGTGGCGGCCCTTCGGTTCGGTGGACCGGCCCGGCATGACGCTCATGCTCTCGGGTAACCCGGCGTCGGCATTGATGCCACGGAAGTACGGATCCTTCGCGGCGACCAGTTCAGCTCGCACCGCGAGGACGATGGTGGCGAGGGCATCGGTTCGCCAGTCCGCCTGCCATGGCGACCTCACGAACCCATCGGTCACTCGCCGGGCTCCAGGTCTCGGACCCGGTAGTGAATCTTCGCCGCCGCTTCGAGCAGGGCCTTGGCCTCGGCGATGTCGATGCATTCGTACGCGGCACGGTGTTCGAGGTCGCGGACATGCGCGTCCAGCCTGGGGTCACGGGCGAGGGCGTACTCACCCCACCAGCGGGCCATGAACGCGGGCACGGGACCTACGTCGTACGCGTCGGCGATCGCCCACTTCCAGTGGGCGTCGAAGTCGGGGAGGAGTTCGGGGGTGTGCTGCGCGATGGCCCTGAGCAGCGCCTTCGGCGTCCGCTCGGGCATCGGCGGGACGGACGGCTCGGGTTCAGCAACGTGAGCAGTCATGGCCGGCGCCCTCCTTCGACGCGTCGTGTCTACGACCATAACCGGCTCGTCCGTTCCCTCTCGGTGGTTGGTCTCCCGGCCGTCCATTCGACCGGAAGATCAACGATGAGGGAGGCGCGGCGGCGAACGTCAGGCCTTTCGACTCACGTCACCCGAACGTGCGCACGGCCGCCCCGGCTTTGACCCCGTCCACGAACCCGGACCAGGCCGCGGCGGCGAGGATCAACGGCGGGGAGGTGGGGGCCTTGCTGTCCCGGACGGGGACCAGCCCGGTGTGGCCGTCGGCAACCTCGACGCAGTTCGTGCCACCCCTGTCGCTGTAGGACGACTTGTGCCAGGCGGCTGTGCTGAGGTCGGGGGCGGACCTCATGCCCCCTCCCCGCCCCGAACCAGTTCCACGAACGCGAGCCAAGACCCAGCCGAGAAGACCAGCTCGCGGCTAGCCGGGGTCTTGCTGTCCCGGACAGGGACGACACCGGTGTAGCCGTCGGCGACCTCAACGCAGTCGTTGGCTCCGCCTTGGCTGTAGCTCGACTTGCGCCACGCAGCGGTGCTGAGGTCAGGGGTGTGCGTCATGACGTCTGTGCTCCTTCAGTACAGCCCGGATGAACACCAGCGAGTCCCGTGGGGACAACGCCAGGTCGCGAAGACGATCGTAGGACAGTCGGAGCCGCAGAACATCGTCCGGATCTTCAACCAACTGACTGCATCCGTCGCCCTCTTTGTAAGCAACGGCGCTGCCGTTCTTTTGCCAGAGCAGGGTCAGCGATCCCGTCATGTAGTGATGAACTCCCGCCGAAAACGGCAGCACTTGAAGGGTCGCGTTGGGCAACGTGGCGACCGTCTCCAGGTGAAGCAACTGGTCGTGCCAGGTCTGGGCGCTGGCAGCGGGTCGCCGGAACGCCACCTCGTCCATGATGATCCGGACATCGGGTGCGGGCTTCTGCCGTAGCACGTACTGCCGTCCCAGCCGTGCGGCTACCTGCTCCTCGACCATCTCCTCGGCGTCTGCTGTTGTCTGGCCCCCAGACAACACCTCGCGAGCGAAATCCTCTGTCTGCAGGAGACCCGGCACCGCAGGTGTGAACACCCTCATCACCCGCGCCGTCGCCTCCAACTCCATGAACCTCTTGTACTGGTCCTTGAACGCGTCCAGCCGAGCCGCCTTCCAATGGCTGACGAGCAGCTCACCGGCCTCGTAATAGACGTCCAGGTCCTCCATGACCGTCACCTTGGACAGCCGTTCCCCGGACTCCAGTCGGCTCAGGTAGCTCTTGTCGTAGCCGGTGTCCTCGGCCAGCTGCCCGAGTGACTTTCCCGCCTTCTCGCGCAGATACCGGAGCGTCCGTCCCAGTACCGCGCGCCCCGACTCGCCCTCCGCGTCAACCTGTTCGGTCACGTCACCCCTCCCCGTTGCCTGGGCCCGCAGACAACGCCAACCCTCTTCCGCAGCGTACGCCGCACCAGTGACCATCGAGGTACGAACGGTAATCACCGCTCGTCAGGACACTCGGCAGGACAGAGGAGCGCAGCGGAATGAGTGAACGCGTCGTAAGAATCTGGGAGTTACTACTGATGGCACTCGTGCGCGGCATCGATGTCGGGCCTCGCCGTATCCACGGAGTGGCGGTGCGGGCATGACCATCCCCAACACCACGTACGGCGAACGGCAGTTGCGGTTGCTGCCCTGGACCACCCCCGACGGCAAGCCCTGTTACCTCAGCGCCGACAGCCACGACAGCCGGCTCTCCCTCCTCGCCGATGACATCGAGGCGGCCCAACTCGAATCCGGGGAACAGGTGTTGGCCGGAGCCAAAGCCGTACTCGCCGACCCGAAGGCCGGCGAACGAGCCGTACGGTTCGCACTCACCAGGGCGTCCGAATCCCTCGGCGACACCCTCCGGATCGCCATCAGCCGCGGCGAACGCATCCCGGAGCCCGAACGGTGACCCCGGACCGGTCCCGTCCACTGACCTCGGGGCCCTTCATGGTCCCGGTCCGCCTCCTGACACCCACAGCTCCCCGGCCTACCATCGACCCGTCCTACACGGGGGAGTTGTCATGGGCGAGGACGTGCACGAGCGCGGCATCGAGCGGGAGTACGGCCGACGAAGACGGTCGTCCTGGCGGCGGCTCATCCCCCTGACTGTCATCGTCGCGAACTGTGTCCTCCAGCTGACGACGGACTCCGATGTCGCCGGCGTGCCGTCCAGGACAGCGATCGTGACGATCCTGCTGAGTTCGCTCACCGCGATGCTGTTGTTCCGATGGCGGGGACGCACGATCGTGGGCACCGACGGAATCACCGCGCGCGGAACCCTGCGGTCGGTGACGCGAACCTGGCACACCGTCTACGACATCCGGCCCGAACTCAACCACGCCGGGAAACTGGACGGATCCGAGTGGTTGACCTATCTCTACGACGTCCAGGGCCGCCGATTCCTCCTCCCTTACGTCGACGACTGGCAACTCCCGGACTTCCACGCCGAGATCGCCGACCTGCGCGCCACGGCCGCCCTGCACCACGGCACGACCTGGGAGCCGAGGCCCGCGACAGAAGCGTTGATCCGTCGGCGCGCACGGCACCGCAAAGCCTGGGAATTCGCCTGCCTCACTGGCTTCATCGCCGTGTTCGCGGCGTTCGTGTTCCTGGCGTAGCCCCTGCGAACCGAACCCCGGCTCACCCCCTCCCGGCCCGGCACAGCTCCCGCCCTTAGGATCGCCCCCAACACAGGCTCTGGGGAGGGTCGATGGGCGGGGACGACGAGGACGACCGCGACGACGGACGTGGGGTCGAGCGGGAGTACCGCAGGCGGAGAAAGATGTCCCGGGGAAGGTTCGCCGCCCTGTGCATCGTCCAAGTGAACTTCGCTCTTCAGATGGCGCGGCCCGACACCATCCCCGGCCGGTACAGGCTGCTCGCGGTGGCGCTCATGGCGCTGCTGGGTGTCTGGGCGATTCTCACCGTGCGACGGGGGCGCACCACCGTAGGGACCGACGGTGTCTCCACCCGCGGAGCCTTCCGCGTGCGCAGGTGGGCCTGGCACGACATCTACGATCTCCGCGTAGAGACCAATCCGGGCCAACGCAGAGCCGACGTCAAGTCGTTGACCTACCTCTACGACAACGACGGCCGCAGGGCACGCCTCCCCCACCTCGACGACTGGCAGCTCCCGGACCTCTGGGCCGAGGTCGCCGGCCTGCACACCGCGGCCGCCCGGCACCGGGGCATGACCTGGGAGCGGCGCCCGGCGGTCGAAGTGCGCATCCGCGAGCGGGCCGCGTACCGCAAGGCCCGGGAGCGAGCGATCACCGGGGCCCTGCTCGTTCTCTTCGCCGCCATCGGGTATGTGGTGTGGGAGGCCGTCACCGACGGCGATCCCCACCCCTTCCTCCTGCTCTTCTGCGCCCCCCTCGCCGCCTACGCCCTCCTCGCCCCTCTCTTCCGTCGGCGCTACATCCGAGCCCTAGCCCACGCATAACCCCCTGCCAGCCCCAGCACAGCCGCCCGTCACACCGTGTTCAGATGGCGCGGAAGATCCTGCTTGCCGACGACGACGTGGACGTACGCGAAGGGCTTGGGCGGCTGCTCAGATTCGAGGGGTACGAGACCGTTCTCGCCGGAGACGGCCGTACCGCGCTCGATCTGCTCGGCGTATCTCTCGGTGTATCTCTCGGCCTGTCCCTCGGTGTGCCGGATGATGCCTCCGCGCCGGACCTCGTGCTGATGGACGTCACCATGCCAGAGTTGGACGGGCTCGCCGCCACCCGGCGTATCCGTGCCTCCGGGTCCACCGTGCCGATCCTGATGATCACCGGGCGGGACGCGGTCGGCGACCGGATCGTCGCCCTCGACAACGGTGCCGACGACTACCTCTCGAAACCGTTCGCCGTCGAGGAACTCCTCGCGCGTGTACGGGCGTTGCTGCGGCGCGGTGCCCAGCGGAACGCCGCCGACGAGCATCCGCCCGAGCTCGAACGGCTCGTCTTCCAGGATCTGGTCATGGACCTGCGTACCCGCACCGTCGCCCGTGACGGCCTGCCGCTCGATCTCACGCGGACCGAATTCCTGTTGCTGGAGTACCTGTTGAGGCATCCGGGTGCCGCGCTCACCCGGTCGCAGATCCACCGGCACGTGTGGGGCTTCGACTTCGAGCCCGCGTCCAACACCCTTGATGTGTACGTCATGTACCTGCGCCGGAAACTGGAGAGCCGCGGCGAACCGCGGCTCATCCACACCGTGCGGGGGCTCGGGTACAGCCTCCGTGCAACTCCCTCTACATGATCCCTATTTGAGGGGAAGCCGCAGGATCATCGTCTCGTCCGGTGCCTGCGGCGGGACCTGGCGCAGGGTCATCGTGTCCTCCGAACGATGCGAGCGGTGCGAACGATGCCGTCCCGTTCCGGTGATCGCCATTTCGGGGAGCGGACCCGCAAGTCGCGCGTACGCGCCGCCCCTTGCCACCAACTCCGCGTGCGTTCCCGTCTCCACCAACCGTCCGCCTTCCACCACCAGGATGCGGTCCGCGTCCGGGGCGAGGCTCAGGTCGTGGGTGATCATGATGGTCGTACGGCCCGACATCAGGCGGCGTAGAGGCTGGATCACCTGGCGGGCGGCCACCGAGTCGAGGCCGGCCGTCGGTTCGTCCAGGACCAGGACCGGGGCCTCTCGGAGCATCGCCCGGGCGATCGCGATCCGTTGGAGCTGACCGCCGGAGAGGGCCGCCGTGCCGGGGGCGATCTGGGTGTCGTAACCCTCGGGGAGGGAGGTGATGAAGTCGTGCGCCGCCGCCGACCTCGCCGCCCGTTCGATCTCCTCGTCCGTCGCGCCGGGGCGGCCGCACTCGATGTTCTCGCGGACCGTGCCGTTGAGGATGAGGGTCTGCTGGGGGAGCAACGCGACGTTCTCCCGCAGGAATTCGAGGGGTACGTCGCGGAGGGGGACGCCGTCCAGGCAGATCACGCCCGCCGAGGGGTCGTAGAAGCGGGTGAGGAGTTTGGAGAGCGTGGACTTGCCCGCCCCGCTCTCGCCGGTGATGATCACCAGCTCGCCCGGGTCCGCCCTGAAGGTGACTTCGTCGACCGAGTTCCGGGTCGCGCCGGGGTAGGCGAAGGTCACACCGTGGAAGCTGACCCAGCCGTGGACGGGCCAGGCGGGGACGGGTTGGCTGGGGTCGCCGACGGACGGGGTGGCGTCCAGGATCTCGTTGATACGGGCGGCGCCGGCCGTGGCGGCGGTGAGGGTGAGGCCGAGTTGGCCGAGGTTGCGGACGGGCGGGTACAGGTAGCCGATGAAGGCCGCGAAGGCGAGGAGGGCGCCGAGGGTCATGCGGTCGGCGGAGATCTCCCAGACGCCGAGGCCGATCACCGACAGGACGCAGAGGGTCTCTACGACCTCCACGAACTGCTCGTACATCTCGCTCAGGCGGGCGCCGCGCACCGACGCCTTCATCCATGCGCGCGCTTCGACGTCGAGGCGCTTCTCCTCGTCGCGGCGGCGGTTGTACGCCTGGGTGAGGACCACGTTGCCGAGGGACTCCGCCACCACGGACGTGATCGCGCCGTCCGCGACCCGCTCGTCCGTCGAGGCCTGCTTGATACGGCCCGAGAAACGGCGGGCGGCGATGAGGAACAGGGGAGCGAGGACGAACGTGGCCAGGGCCAGGTCCCAGCGGAGGTACAGGGCCGCGCAGGCGTAGAAGACCGCGGAGAAGGCCGCCGAGATCGTGCCTACGACTCCGGACACGACCATCTGCTCGATGGCCTCGACGTCTCCGGTGAGGCGTTCGACCAGGTCGCCCTGGCGGTGCTTCTGGAAGAAGTGGGGCGGGAGGTCCTGGACGTGCCGGAAGACGTTCGCGCGCAGGCGCAGGACGAAGCGTTCGGCGGTCCAGGTGGCGAGGGAGTTGCCGAAGTAGCCGACGAGCGCGCCCAGTGCGGCGACACCGAGCCAGGCCGCGGCCGGGCCCCAGAAGGCGGACAGCGAACCGGACTTGAGGGCGTTGTCGGTGAGGTCCGCGAACAGCAGGATCGCGGCGGTCTCGGAGAGCGCCGACACCACGACACACGCGATGATCACCGCGAGCCACTTGCGGTCACCGCGGGTCAGCGGCCAGAAACGGCGGAAGGCCTCACGGGCTTCCCTCATGGTCAACTCCCTTCAGAGCGTGGGCTGGTCATGGCCGAGGCGGGGCCACCGGAGCGAGTTCGCTCGCTAACCGGTGGCCCCGCCTCAGGGTGTGCTGGATCAGCCCTTGTGGCCGACGGGGCGCTTCGGGGCGGGCTTCTTCGGCGCCTTCTTCTTGGGGGCCGGGGCGGGCTTGTGGCTCTTCTTGACGGGGACGATCTTGTGGAAGCTCATGGCGGGGTCCCTCCCGGTAAGTGCCGCTGTAGTGCGGCGAGTTGTGGGGTACTGCGGGTGGTACTGCGGGTGCTGCGGGTCTTCTACGGCCTGCCCTGCGGCTTACTTGTGGCCGACCGGACGACGCTTCGGGGCCGGAGCCGGCTTCTTCGGGGCCTTCTTGGGCGCCGGAGCGGGCTTGTGGGCCTTCTTGACCGGGGCGATCTTGTGGAAGCTCATGGTGGGGTCCCTCCCGGTAAGTGCCGCTCAGCCGCGGCGAGTTGTGGAGTGGTGCGAGTACTGCGGGTGGTGCTGCGGGTGCTCTGAGTGGTGCGGGTGCTGCGGGTCTTCTACGGCCGGGCCGGCGGCTTACTTGTGGCCCACGGGGCGGCGCTTCGGGGCCGCCGCCGGCTTCTTCGCGGGCTTCTTCTTCGGGGCCGGGGCGGGCTTGGGGGCCTTCTTCACCGGGGCGATCTTGTGGAAGCTCATGTCTGTGTCCCTCTCCGTCGCGGCTGCTGCCGGCTCTGCTGCGGTTCTGCAACAGTTCCTCTACCGATCTGCTGCAATTGCCTTTGAACTACTTCTGAATTACGTCTGTAAATTCTCTGTCAGCCCTTGTGGTCGACCGGGCGACGCTTCGGGGCGGGCTTCTTCGGCGCCGGCTTCTTGGGGGCCGGGGCGGGCTTGCGGGTCTGCCTGATGGGGTGAATCTTGTTGAAGCTCATGGTTTATTTCCCTCCCTGGGAATTCTTATCCGTGGTTTATCGCGGCTGGTCGGACGGGCTACTTGTGGCCGACCGGGCGGCGCTTCGGGGCCGGGGCGTGCTTCTTCGGGGCCTTCTTGGGCGCCGGGGCGGGCTTGGGGGCCTTCTTCACCGGGGCGATCTTGTGGAAGCTCATCGTGCTCTCCTTCGTCTCTTGCGTTCTCTTGCGTCTTCTTGTCGTTTGCGCTGTTCGCTTTCGACATGGAAAACACTACTGGACTTCTGACGCAGGAAAAGACTTTTTCGCTTAGACCTTCCTGAGCAATCCCTGTGGAAGATTCTTATGGACTTTGCGGAACTGAACCCGCTCTTACACAGAATTTAAAACGGGAAAACAGTAAGGGGCCCGGTGCCGACCTACGCGGCACCGGGCCCCTGAGCAGGGAAAAGCTGCTGACTGTTACTGGACGATCGTGATCCGGTTCGCCGCCGGGGGCACCAGCGGGCCGGTGGCCGACGAGTTCGCCGTCAGGTAGTCCGCCAGCGCGGTCAGGTCGTCCGTGCCGACCAGGTCGCCCGTGCCCTGCCCCAGCGTCGTGAAGCCGTCACCGCCGCCCGCGAGGAAGCTGTTCGTCGCGACGCGGTACGTGGCCGCCGGGTCGATCGCGGAACCGTTGAGCCTGATCGAGTCCGTGACCACCCGGTCCGCGCCCGTCTTCGTCAGGTCCAGCGTGTACGTCAGCCCGGACGACACCTGGAGCACCTTCGGCGCCGCCGTGTTCGTGCCGCTCACCTGTTCCTTGAGCGCCTGGATCACCTGGGCGCCGGTGAAGTCCTGGAGGTTCACCGTGTTCGCGAACGGCTGCACCGTGAAGCCCTCGGCGTACGTCACCACGCCGTCGCCCTCGGCACCGGTGGCCTTGTAGGTCAGCCCCGCCCGCACCCCGCCCGGGTTCATCAGCGCGAGGTCGGTCTCCGGGTCCAGCCGCTTGCCGTAGGCGAGTTGGGCGTCCGCGATGAGGTCGCCCATCGGGGACTCGGTGCCGGTGTTGTTGACGTCCCCGGCGATGTAGCCGATCGCGCGGTTGCCGATGGGGGCCGCGAGGGTGTTCCACTTGCCGATCAGGGAGGTCATGTCGGCGGCCTTGGGCACGGTCCGGGTGACCACGTGGTTCGCCGACTTGACCGCCGTACGCGCGATGTCGCCCGTCTTACGGTCGTACGTCAGCGTGGTGTCCGTGTAGAGGCGGCCGAAGGAGGCCGCCGAAGTGACCATACGGGGCTTGCCACTTGGGTCGTCGATCGTGCAGACGTACGCGTTGTGCGTGTGGCCGGTGACGAGCGCGTCCACCGCCGGGGTGACGTTCTTCGCGATGTCGACGATCGGGCCGGAGATGCCGGAGCCCGAACCGGACGCGTCGCAGTCGTAGTTGTACGACGCGGAGGCCGGGAAGCCGCCCTCGTGGATCAGCGCGACGATCGACTTGACGCCCTGCTTCTGGAGCTCCTTGGCGTACTTGTTGATCGTCTCGACCTCGTCCTTGAACTGGAGGCCCTTGACGCCGTCCGCGGAGACGATGCCCGGGGTGCCCTCCAGGGTCACGCCGATGAAGCCGACCTTGACGCCGTTCTTCTTCCACACCCAATAGGGCTTCAGGATCGGCTTCTTGGTCTTCTCGTCGAGGACGTTGGCCGCGAGGTAGGGGAAGTCGGCGCCCTTGAACTTCTTGTCCGCGTAGCAGCCGTCGGTGGGGTGGCAGCCGCCGTTCTGGAGCCGCGCCAGCTCCTTCGCGCCCTCGTCGAACTCGTGGTTGCCGACCGAAGTGACGTCCAGATCAAGCTTGTTGAGGGCCTCGATCGTCGGCTCGTCGTGGAACAGGCCCGAGATCAGCGGGGACGCGCCGACCATGTCGCCGCCGGCCGCGGTGATCGAGTACGGGTTGCCCTTGCGGGCGTCGCGCAGATGCGTCGCGAGGTACTCGACGCCGCCCGCGTCGATCGTCTTCGTCGTGCCGTCCGGCTGGAGTTCGGCGACGCGGCCGGAGGAACCGGACGGGGGCTCCAGGTTGCCGTGCAGGTCGTTGAAGGAGAGGAGTTGAACGTCCTGGTAGCGGCTGGGCTTGGAGCTGTGGCCGTGGCCGCTTCCGCTTCCCTTTCCGGTCGGGTTGCCGTGCGCGTCGGCGGGGAGTGCCGCGGCCAGCGCACCCGCCGTGGCCAGGCTCACCGTGGCGGCGAGGAGTGCGGCGGTACGGCGTCTGCGCGGGCGGTTCGGCTGGGTTGTGGCTGGCATGAGCCCCCCTGTGTGTCGGCTGAGAAGGTCACCACGTTCCGGCGCAGCCTAGGGTCAACGCGCGTAGCGTGACAGGGGGTTCTTGGTTACATCCTGGTTTCTTCTTTGCCGCCACTTTGCGGGGGGATCGGCTTACCCTCATACCCATGACCAGCGACGACACCGTACGGCCCGCGCCCGGCTCCCGTTCCATCGAGACGTACTCCGCGCTCACCCCGGACCAGGCGGAGGCCGTCCTCGCGCTGATCGCCGAGGCCGCCCGCGTCGACGGGCAGCAGGCGGTGTCCGAGCAGGGTCGGTTGCGGATCCGCGGGGGTGAGCGGGACGGGGTCTCGCATCTGCTGCTGACCCTGGGCGCCGAACTCGTGGGCTACGCGCAGCTGGAGGACACCGATCCGGTGGAGGCGCCGGCCGCCGAACTCGTCGTCCACCCCTCCCACCGGGGGCACGGTCACGGGCGGGCGCTCGGCGCCGCGCTGCTGGCCGCGTCGGGGAAACGGCTCCGGGTGTGGGCGCACGGTGGGCATGCCGCCGCGCGTCATCTCGCGCAGGTTCTCGGGCTCACGATGTTCCGTGAACTCCGGCAGCTGCGGCGGCCGTTGACCGACCTGGAGTTGCCGGATCCGGTGCTCGCGGAGGGCGTGACCGTACGGACCTTCGTCCCCGGCGTCGACGACGCGGCATGGCTCGCCGTGAACGCCGCGGCCTTCGCCCACCACCCCGAGCAGGGTTCCCTCACCCAGGGCGACCTGGACGACCGTAAGTCCGAGGCGTGGTTCGACCCCGAGGGGTTCTTCCTGGCGGAACGGGGCGGGGAGCTGGTGGGCTTCCACTGGACCAAGGTCCACGAGCAGGAGCAGCTCGGTGAGGTCTACGTCGTCGGGGTGCTGCCGGGGGCGCAGGGTGGGGGGCTGGGCAAGGCGTTGACGACGATCGGGCTACGGCACCTGGCCTCGCAGGGGCTTCCTACGGCGATGCTGTACGTCGACGCGGACAACAAGGCGGCGGTGTCGGTGTACGAGCGGCTGGGATTCACGACGTACGAGACGGACCTGATGTACCGCTCGGAGTCGTAGGGTTCGCTGCGCCTGCTCGGGCGGTGCGGCCCTTTGCCCGTCCCCGCCGGAGGGGACCCTCCCCGCGAAAGTGTGACACTTTCCACTGGAGTGTCACACTTCTACGGCTCACTCCCCCTACCCCCCTGGCACTGAGCGCCCCGCCCGCCACTCAACGTCGAAGACTCCTCAAGCCGCAGCGAGCTCGCACCACACGAGCTTCCCCCGCCTGCCGTGCCGGGACAACGGCTGCCAGCCCCACTGATCGGCACAGACCCGGACCAGCGCGAGACCGCGCCCGTCCTCCGCGTCGCCGAGTTCCTCCAACGGCCTTGGCGGCTCCGGCGGTTCGGGATCGGCGTCCCAGGCACCGAGCCGCAGCACCCCCGCCGGCCAGCCCACCCGCAGGGCGGCGGGCCCCTTCGTGTGCCGTACGGCGTTGGCGACCAGCTCCGTCGCGAGGAGTTCGGCGGTGTCGGCCAGCCGGATCAGTCCGTGCACGGTGAGGATCAGCCGGAGGGTGCGACGGCTGACGGTGACGGCGCGCAGGTCGTTCGGGACGTAGAGGCAGTACTTCCCAGGGCACGGGCGGGTTTTCGGGCATGCGTCAACTCCGCTTCGGTGATGGGGGTTTCGGAGGACTGCGGGGTGCCGCGGGCGGTGGCTTGCCGCAGCCGTGCTGGCAGGACGGAGTGGTGCGCTTCCGGTGCCCCGGGATTGCCGCAGTGTGTGCGTCGCATCACCGACGGTAGACCTAGCATTTTAAGTTTTGCAAGCCGGTCGCGTAATCTGACCCCCGAACGAGTCGCGCCCACCGGCGCGTTGGGAGGAACAGTCGTGGCATTGAGGCGCGAGCCAACGGCACGTCAGATGCGCCTGGCGGTCGAGTTGCGCAGACTCCGCGACGCGGCAGGTCTCGCGGCCCGCGAGGGAGCAGCGCTGCTCGGAGTGAGTTCCGCGCAGATCAGTCAGATCGAGGCGGCCCTCGCCGGCGTCAGTGAAAAGCGGCTGCGTCGGTTGGCGGCCAACTATGCAGCCACGGATGAGGAGTTCATCGACGCCCTCGTCGTCATGGCGACCGACCGGACCCGCGGTTGGTGGGAGGAGTATCGAGGTTCGCTGCCCACCCCGTTCCTCGACCTGGCCGAGCTGGAGCACCATGCCAGCTGCCGATGGGACGTGGACTTCCTGCACATCCCGGGCCTTCTACAGACCGAGGACTACGCCCGGGCCCTCTTCTCCTACGTGAACCCGGAGTTCCCGGAGAGCGAGGTGGAGAGCTGGGTGGAACACCGGATGAGGCGCAGGACCATCATCGAGCGCCCCGACCCGATCCCGTACGAGACGTTGATCCACGAGGCGGCCCTGCGTATCCGGGTCGGCGACCAGATCACGGCGCGGGCCCAACTCACCCGTGTCCTGGAACTCTCCGAAGCCCACCACGTCACCGTGCGTGTCATCCCCTTCGATCTGAACGGCTTCGGCGGGGCCGGAAGCGCCATGGTGTACGCGGGCGGTGCCGTCCCGCAGTTGGACACGGTCGTACGTGACGGCCCCAACGGCCCCGTTTTCATTGACTCCGAGGCCCAGCTCAATCGCTATCGAGCCCTCTTCCGTAGGGTGGAGGCGGTGTCACTTGAGCCCGAGCGTTCGCGTGACTTCATCCACAGGCTGGCGAAGGAGCTGTGACCGCATGATCACCCCTGGCATATGGCAGAAGTCATCGTTCTCCGGGGGCGGCCAGGGCGACGCCTGCGTGGAGGTCGCCCATCGTCACCCGCACATAGCCATCAGGGACTCCAAAACCCCGGCCCGAGCCACCCTCACCTTGCCCACCCCCACCTTCACCACCTTCGTAGAAGCCCTGAAGGAGAACCCCGGACCCTGAACCGCCTCGTCCTCAGACGCCGGACACGCCGGACCCTGCCGACCGGATGGGAATCAGCCGCCTGCGCTTCAGCGGTTCCGGTCCGCACGCCGCCCATACCAGGGCCGCCCCCACCAGCACCATCGCCCAGTGGTCGTGCCCCACCCCCCACGGTTTCTCCGTCGGGGAGACGTACATCCCCCAGTCGTTCGGCAGGGCCACGCGCGACACCAGGGCGATGACCAGGAAACCGGCGGCCACGCGCTGGCCCGGTTCCGGCTCGGCCGTGAAGCGGAGGGCCGCCCCCGCTGCCGCGAGGGAGAGGACCGCCGCTGCCGCCGCCTCCAGGGTCATGTCGCCCACCGGAGGGCGGATCTTCGACGGGATCAGCAGGACCGCCGCTGTCCACCAGGCCGCCGCGAACGGGGCCACCAGTGCCACCCGCAGGGTCGTGCGGAGGATGCGGCGGGTCGGTACCGAGGACGTCAGGTCGCGGGTCGGGTCGTCGAGGACGAAGGCCAGGCCCAGGGCGAAGGTGAGGGCGGCGGCGCGCAGGGCGACGAGTGCGGACCACGGGTCCGGTTCGTCCGCGAGGAGGCGGGGCAGGGCCGCGATCAGTAGGGCCACCGCTGCGGTCACGCCCAGCGCCCGTACCGGGAGGGCGCGCAGGACCGGGTGGATCAGCTGCGTCAACACCCTTGCTGTAGAGGGCCGTTGGGCGTCCGCCCGCTCTGTCTCCCCGCTCTCCCTCGTCATCACTCGCACTTGTCGGCCCCACCGGGAGCCTTGACGCCCAGCAGCTGAGCGACCTTTGCCGTCGTCACCTTCGGAGAAGTCAGTTCGGCCCAGTGCGCCTTCACCTTCGGGGTGACCGTGGACGGGCCCGCGGCGAGCAACTCCCTTACGACGCTGGTCTGTCCGGCCGTCATGGTCATTCCGTTGGTCGGCGACAGGACGACGGAGGAGCCGGTCACGGTGTCGCTCAGGCGGACCGCGCGGAGCTCGGTCACCGGGTCGGACGTCCAGCCCAGGGCCAGCCACATGATGGTGACCATGCGGCCGTCGCACACGTCACCGCCGGCCTTCTCGTTCCCGAGGACCAGTACGGAGGCGACCGCGGCCGAGAATTCCGGCGTCCGGGGCCCGCCCCACATCGTGCGCACGGTGACCTGGTTCGGCGCGGTGGACGGGTCGATCGCTCCGTCGCCATCCATGCCGTAGCGGGCCTCGACCCGTTGCCGTACGAGGAGCTTCTGGGTCTGGGCGGTGCCGCCCGCGAGGGACTGGACGTGGTCCGTGACGTCGGCCCATGTCGCCGTCCTGGGGCCCCACTCGGGGAACGCGCAGTACGTCGAACGGCCGTGCCGGACGCAGGACTCGACCTTCTGCGGGGTGAGCGTGGCCACGGTGCGGGCCGCGACCGTCTCCGACGGGACGCCAGCCGCCTGGCCGATCCCGCCGACCATGCCGAGCGCGACCGCTCCGGCCAGCGAGCCCGCCAGTACCGCCGTCGACGTCTTCGTGCGGCCCTTGCTGATCAGTACCGCCAGCAGGGCGAGGGCCAGCGCCAGGCCCGTCAGGTAGAGGGAGTGCGAGACGGCCGGGCGGCCGATCAGGTCGGAGGGGATCGTCTTGGTGCTCGCCACGCCCACGACCGGGGTCAGCCAGGTCGAGGCACCGCCGCCGCCGAACGAGACCGGCGCGAGGACGGACATCACGAGGAGCAGCACCGCGGCCACCGGGATCGCGAACGGCTTCGGCACCAGCCTCGCCATCAGCAGGCCGATCGCCCCGCACAGCAGCACGCACAGGGGGCCCACCAGCAGCTCACCCACCGAACCGTTGCCCACCGCCGTCGACTTGACCGCCTGCCAGCCGAACTGGGCCGCCACGCCCAGCGCGACGAGTCCGGTCACCGGCAGGATCGACAGCGCGTGGGCTGCCGTACGGCGCCACGGTTCGAGGGCCACGACCCCGAACAGCCGCTCCGTGTCGTGCCGTCGGGAGCGCAGCACGGCCTGGTTGACGCAGAGCAGGACCGCGAAGCCGACCAGCAGCGGGCCCGTCTGGGTTTCGCGGTCGACGTCCTGGAGGGCCGGGTAGCCGTACCAGGCGCCCTTGGTGCGCCACACGATCCAGGCGACGTAGGCCGCCAGCATGAACAGCACCGGGATACGGAGGAGGAGTTTGCGGGACTCGAAGCGGGCCAGGGCGAAGATCGCCTGCCAGGACTGGCGGGCCGGTGCCGTGCTCGTCTCGGCGGGGGTCAGGGTCAGTACGGTGCTCATGCCGTCGCCTCCGCGTGCATGCCGTCGAGGGTGAGCAAGTAGCCGTCCTCCAGGGTGGGTTCGACGAGTTCGGCGCCGGGCGGCGGGTCGCCCACGTTGCGGAAGACGCCCAGGCCGGTGCGCCAGCCCGCCTTCGCGTCGGGGTCGCGTTCCGAGCTGCTCCACACGCGGCCCGCGGCCCGTGCGGTGAGTTCGGCCGGGGTGCCGTCGAAGCGGACCCGGCCGACGGCCATCACGACGACGCGGTGGCAGAGCATCGCCACGTCCTCGGTCTGGTGGGTGGACAGGAGAACCGTTCGCCCCTCCCCCGCGCGGGCGATCAACTCCCTGAAGCGCATGCGCTGTTCGGGGTCCAGGCCGACCGTCGGCTCGTCCAGGACCAGGAAACCCGGGTCGCCCACCAGCGCCGCCGCGAGCGCGACCCGCTGGCGCATACCGCCGGACAGCTTCTTGATGCGCTTGCCGCGTACGTCCGACAGGTCGACCTCGGCGAGCACGCGCCGTACCTCGTTGTGGCGGGCGGTGCGGTCGGTCAACTCCTTGAGGATCGCGACGTAGTCGACGAAGTCGAAGGCCGTGAAGTCGGGGTGGAAGCCCGGTGTCTGCGGGAGGTAGCCGAGCACGCGCCGGGTCTCCTGACGGCCGGCGGGCGTGCGGGGGTCGTGACCGAGGACGGTGAACGCGCCCTCGTCGGCGGGGACCGCGGTGGCCAGCACCCTCAACAGGGTCGTCTTTCCGGCCCCGTTGGGGCCGAGCAGGCCGGTGACGCCTTCGGTGAGCCGCAGCGACACGTCGTCGAGGGCGGTCGTCAGGCCGTAGCGCAGGCTGAGCCCGGCCGCGGAGACGGTGGTGGTCATGACGTACTCCAGTCAGGAAGTCGTAGTCGTCGTCGTAGCGAAATTCAGCAAGTCGTAGCGAAATTCAGGCTGTTGGGCGGAAGCCCGGGGTCTTCGTGTCGAAGCGGTCGCGGGCCAGGTAGAGGAGGCCCGCGGCGAGGACCGCCACCGCCGCGGCCACCGTCTGGCCGGTCGCGGTGAACGGGGCGAGCGTGCCGCCGTGCGTCGCCCGCTCGTGGGCCGTCACCAGCAGGGCGGTCCAGGCCACGCCGACCACACCCGGCGCGAGGACCGGGCCCAGGCGCGGGGTCAGCGCGAGGCTCGTCGAGGTGAGGGCGAGCGCGGGGAGCAGCCAGGCCAGGGCGGCGAGGCCGTATCCGGGCAGGGCCAGGGTCGCGAGGCCGTTCAGGCCAAGTCCCGCCACCAGTACGGCGGTTGTGCGGATCATGAGCAGTTTGAAGCCGTGCATCGGGGCCACGACGGTCATCTCGTAGGTCGGGTCGAGCACCGGGCCGTACGCCATCGCCACGCCCGCGAGCGGCAGCAGCGGGGCGAGGGCGAGGAAGACGTCGGGTGCCGCGACGTTCGAGGCGTCGGTCATCAGGACCGTCATCACGAGCAGCAGGGCCACCGCGCCGAACCACGAGCGGCGCAGCACCGGTGTCGCCGCGAGCAGCCGTGCCGTGTGGTCGGCCACGCCGATCCGGACGAGCAGGGATTCCACCAACCCCCTTCTGGGGGCGTCGAGTTCGGCGTCGAGGCGTTCCCAGCCCGCGTCGAGGGCCACCGGGTCGGTGACGGACGCCAACAGGGCCCGGCACTCGGCGCACCGGGCGAGGTGGGTGTCGGCGGACCAGAGCATGGGCGGTGCCAACTCGCCCCGCGCATAGGCGCGTACGTCGTCTTCGGCCACATGCCAGGTCATGCCAGCTCCTCCCGCAGTTGCTTACGGGCCCGCATGGCCCGTGTCTTGACCGTGCCGGCGGGGATGCCCAGCAGCACGGCGGCCTCCCGGGTGGTCAGCCCGTCGATCACGGTGGCCTGGAGGACCGCCCGCAGCTCCGGCGAGAGCCGGACCAGGGCGCCGGCGAGATCCCCGTGCTCCACCCCCGCGAGCACGCGCTCCTCCGCCGACGCCTCGTCCCTGTGCCGGAGCCGCGCCAGCGCCTGCCGCAGCCGGCCGCGCGCCCCGTCGCCGCGCAGCACGTCGATCAGCCGCCGCGACCCGATCCGCCACAGCCACCCGGCCACATCGCCGTCCTCGCGGTAGCGCGCACTGCCCCGCCACACCGCGAGAAACGTCTCCTGTACGACGTCGTCGACCATCCCGGCGTCGGCGCAGCGGCCGCGCAGCCGCGCGGTCAGCCAGGGCGCGTACCGCCGGTACAGCTCCTCGAACGCGCGCCGGTCGCCGTCCGCCGCGATGGCCCGCAGCAGCTCCCCGTCGCTTCCCGTATCGCTCACGTCTCCTCATCGCACGAGCCCCGCCGATCGGTTCACGGACCGGCACATCGATCTCACTTGACTTTCTCAGCCCCCTTGCACCACCCTTTCACTACTCAATTAGTGAAAGGGTGGTGGAACCCAGTGGTCGAGTACCGCATCGACCGGCACAGCGGCGTGGCCACCTATGTACAGATCGTCCAGCAGACCAAGCAGGCACTGCGCCTGGGAATGCTGGAGCCCGGCGACAAGCTGCCGACGGCCCGCGAGGTCGTCGAGGCCACGGCCATCAACCCGAACACCGTCCTGAAGGCCTACCGCGAGCTGGAGCGTGAGGGACTGGTCGAGGCCCGGCGCGGACTCGGCACCTTCATCCGCAAGGGGCTGAGCATCACGCCCGCCGACTCGCCGCTGCGGTTAGAGCTCGACGACTGGGCCGCGCGGGCCCAGGAGGCCGGCCTGGGCCGGGACGACGTCGCCGCGCTCTTCACCGCCGTACTCGAAAAGCACTTCCAAGGAGAAGACTGATGACAGGCACCGCCGCGATAGAGGCCGCCGCTCTCGGCAAGCGGTTCGGCCGGCGGGGAGGGTGGGCCCTGCGGGACTGCGCCTTCCGACTGCCCGCCGGACGTGTCTGCGCGGTCGTGGGACCGAACGGCGCGGGCAAGTCCACGCTCCTCGCACTCGCCGCCGGGCTGCTCGCCCCGACCGAGGGCGCGATATCCGTCCTCGGCACGGCGCCGGGCGCGGCCCGCGAGCGGGTCGCCTACGTCGCGCAGGACAAGCCCCTCTACCCGCAGCTCACCGTCGCCGAGACGCTGCGCATGGGCGCCGACCTGAACACCGACCGCTGGGACCCCTCCGTCGCCCAACGCATCGTGGACGACGGGGACTTGAACCCGAAGTCCCGCATCCGCACCCTCTCCGGCGGCCAGTGCACCCGCGTCGCCCTCGCCCTGGCGCTGGCCAAGCGGCCCGAACTGCTGCTGCTGGACGAGCCGATGGCCGACCTGGACCCGCTGGCCCGGCACGAGATGATGGGCCTCCTGATGGCGCGGGCCGCCGAGTCCGGCACCACGATCGTGATGTCCTCGCACGTGGTGGCCGAACTGGAGGACTCCTGCGACCACCTGCTGCTGATCGGCGGCGGCCGGGTCCGGCTCGCCGGGGAGATCGACGAGCTGCTCGCCGCGCACGTCCATGTGTCCGCGCCCGCGCACGCGGTCCTCGCCCCGCACACGGTCGTCGAGTCGCGCACCACCGGCCGCCAACTCAGCGCCCTGGTCCGCCCGTCGAGCACCCTCGACACCGACTGGCGCACCAGCACCCCTTCACTGGAGGAGCTGGTCCTCTCCTATCTGCGCAACCCCGAAGCCGGCGGCACCAAGACCCCGGAATCCGTCGCGTGACCGCCCTCGCGACACCCCCGGCGCCCCTGCGCCCTCGGAAGGCTGTGCTCTTTTCTAACCATTCAAGCGCCGTGAGAGTGGTTAGTTTTACCCACAGCCTCCAGCACCCACCCATCCCCAACGCTCCGGAGACCGCCGCATGACCGCCCTCGCCACACCGCCGGTCACCGGACGCCAGGCCGGATCCTCGCCGCATCTGCTCCGCTGGCTGATCCGCCTGCACCGGCCCGCCCTGGTCGCCTGGGTCCTGTTCGTGCTCGTCCTCGGCGGGCTGCTGCTGTGGGTCGGCGGGCCGCTCACCGACGCGGCGGTGGAGGGCTGGAAGCAGTACCACGCCTGCGAGTCGGGCGGTTGCGTGTACGACCCGAGCGCGGTCGCCCGCTACAAGGACTGGTACACGTACGCGACCTTCGCCGTCGTCGGCGTCCCCGTCCTGATCGCCGGCTGGTCCGGTGCCACGCTGACCAGTCGCGAACTGGAGCACGGCACCGCGCAGTTGGCGTGGACCCAGTCGGTCTCGCCGGCCCGCTGGCTCGCCGCCAAGCTCGCCCTGCCGGCCGTACTCGTCACCGTCGGCTCCGCCGTGCTCGTCGGGCTGCACCACTGGGCCTGGTCGACGGGCCAGGGCCGTCTCGACTCGGCCAAGAGCTGGTACGACGTCGGCACCTACGCCGCCAACGGCCCGGCCACCGCCGCCCTGGCCCTGGCCGCCCTGGCGATCGGCGCCCTCTTCGGCCTGCTCAAGCACAACTCCCTTGCCTCACTGGTCGGTTCGCTGTGCGGCACGGGGCTCCTGTGGAGCGTCATGGCCATCGCGACGCCGTACCTCTGGCCCACCGTCACCAAGCTCAGCAGCCTCAAGAACAGCGTCCCGCAGGGCTCCGGCATCGTCGTCGACCAGGGCCTGGTCACCTCCACCGGCGCCCACATCGCCAACCCGCAGTGCGGTGCCATCACCAACAGCGGCTGCCAGGCTGTCTACGCCAAGCTCGACGCCGTCGGCTACTACAACGACTACCACCCCCAATCCCACTACTGGCCGCTCCAGTTGACCGCGACCGCGATCATCCTCGCCGTCACCGCCGCCCTGGCCGTGGCCGCGTTCCGACTCCTCAAGCGCCAGACCGGCCCGTCGGCGCCCGCACGCAAGGCAGCCGCCGTATGACCACCCTGGCCCTGAGCCCCACCGCCCGACCGCAGCGCGCCGTACTGCGGCTGCACCGACCGGCGTTGACCCTCTGGGGCGCGTTCCTGCTGCTCGCCGTGGGCGCGCTGCTCTGGGTGCACCTGTTCCGGGCGCCCGCCGAACGGCACCCCGTCGACCAGTACTTCGTCCTCACCGACGTCAACAACGTCATGAACTTCCTTGGCGATGTGCTCAGTTACGTCTCCACAGCCGTGGCCGCCTGGACGGGTTCCGCGCTGATCGGCCGCGAGCTGGAGTCCGGCACGGCCCGCCTCGCCTGGACCCAGTCCGTCACCCCGGCCCGCTGGCTGACCGCCAAACTCACCGCGGCGGCGCTGCCGTTGACCGCCGGCAGCACCCTGCTCGGCCTGGTCTTCGCCTGGGTCTGGACCACCGACCAGGACGTCCTGGTCACCAACTGGTCCTGGGACCGCGTCCTCGTCCCGGCCGGCCCGATGTCCGTCGCCCTGGTCCTCTTCGCCCTGGCCGCCGGCACCCTCGCCGGAGTCGCCCTCGGCCGCGCACTGCCCGCGCTCGCGGTGGCCGCCGCCGTCACCTACGCGGCCCGCTACTTCTTCGGCCGCACCTGGGACGACATCTGGCCGGACCGCCACTTCTGGCCGGTCCAGCTCACGGCGACGGCCGTACTCCTCGCTCTCACCGCACTCGCCCTCGCGGCAGCCTTCACCCTGCTCGGCCGCCGTACGAACATCAAGGGAGCCGCCGTATGACCGCCCTGGCCACCGCCCCGACGGCCCGCACCCGTGCGGCCGGCCCCGTCCACGCGGTCCTGCGGTTGCAGCGCGGCGTCCTGATCGTCTGGGCGGTGCTCTTCACCGTCGCCGCCGGTGCCCTGCTGTGGGCCTACGGTCCCGGAGGGAACGCCGCCGCGGCCGACTGGAAGCGCAAGTGCGGCGCCCACGGGTGCGACTGGAGCGCCGCGATCACCAACTACCACCTGGCCTACGCGGGCGCCGAGTTCCTGATCGGCGTCATCCCGTACTTCGCCACCGCTCTGGCGGGCGCGGTCGTCGGCCGCGAGCTGGAGAACGGCACCGCGCGACTCGCCTGGACGCAGTCCCTCACCCCGACCCGCTGGCTCGCCACCACCCTCGCCGTGCCCGCCGCGCTCATCGCCACCGGCTCCACCGTCCTCGTCCTGCTGCACCGGCTGCTGTACGACGCCCACCAGGTGCCGATCACCTGGAGCTGGTGGAACGCGGAGACCTTCATCCCCAACGGCACCCTCGGCATCGCCTACCCCCTGCTCGGCCTCGCCGTCGGCGCCCTCGCGGGCCTGCTCCAGCGCCGCCTCCTGACCTCGATCGGCCTCGGGTTCGCCGCCACCGCACTCGCCCTCACCACCCTCGGCTTCGCCCGCCCGCACCTCTGGCCCTGGGCGACCAGCACCGGCGCCGACTACGAGACACCGCGGAACGTCCTCTACGGCGACGGCGGCGCCGTCACCTCCACCGGCGCCCACATCGCCGACCCGATGTGCCGCGACAGCACGGCGTGCCTCAAGGCCCACGACGTCACTGGCTTCTACAGCGAGTACCACCCCGCCTCCCACTTCTGGCCCCTCCAGCTCGTGGAGACCGGCATCGTCCTCGCCGTCACCGCCCTCGTCCTCGCCGCCGCCTTCACCCTCCTCAGGCGCCGCACGGCCTGACCGGAACCCACCTCCCCGCGGCTCCCAGGCATCCGTTACGTTCATTTCCGCGCCGTGGACGTCCGGGAGCCGCCCCCCGATATCCCGCACGCCATGTCGCCGTAACCAACGGTTCAGACGGGCTTGCGACGCTCGGCGAATGAAGCCCGTCGTGCCAGAGCCTTCGCCGCCTCCCGAGGTGAACGGGAGCAACGGGGCCGTCGTCCCGCTCCTTCCGGCGCTGTCCGACGCGCCTGTATCACCGGTGGCGCGGAACAATGGGCACATGAGCAGCCAGCCCAACGCCCAGGCCCAGGTTCAGCACGCGCAGCCCTCCGTGGGCTCCATAGCCGCCCACCGCCCGCACACCGTGTCGGCGGCGGTCTCCGATCTGGAACCCGACATCGACGCCGACCTCGACGAGTACGAGGAGTCGCCGTACGACGGGCCCCAGCTGCCGCAGGGCCGCTTCCTGGACCGGGAGCGCAGCTGGCTCGCGTTCAACGAGCGGGTCCTGGAGCTGGCCGAGGACCCGAACACGCCCCTGCTGGAGCGGGCGAACTTCCTCGCGATCTTCGCCAGCAACCTGGACGAGTTCTTCATGGTCCGGGTGGCCGGCCTGAAGCGCCGTATCGCCACCGGTGTCGCCACCCGCTCCGCGTCCGGTCTCCAGCCGCGCGAGGTGCTGGAGATGATCTGGGCCCGCTCGCGCGAGCTCATGGCCCGGCACGCCGCCTGCTATCACGAGGACATCGCCCCCGCGCTGGCCGAGGAGGGCATCCACCTGGTCCGCTGGAACGAGCTGACGGAGAAGGAGCAGGCCCGCCTCTTCACGCTGTTCCGGCACCAGATCTTCCCGGTGCTGACCCCGCTGGCGGTCGACCCCGCGCACCCCTTCCCGTACATCTCGGGCCTCTCGCTGAACCTCGCGGTCGTCGTACGGAACCCGGTCACCGGCCACCGCCACTTCGCGCGCGTCAAGGTGCCGCCGCTGCTCTCCCGCTTCCTGGAGTCCTCCCCGGGCCGGTACGTCCCCCTGGAGGACGTCATCGCCGCCCATCTGGAGGAACTCTTCCCGGGCATGGAGATCCTGGAGCACCACGCGTTCCGGCTGACCCGCAACGAGGATCTCGAAGTCGAGGAGGACGACGCCGAGAACCTGCTCCAGGCCCTGGAGAAGGAGCTCATGCGGCGCCGCTTCGGGCCGCCGGTGCGCTTGGAGGTCGAGGAGTCCATCGACCGCGAGGTGCTCGACCTGCTGGTGCGCGAGCTGAAGATCAGCGAGGCCGAGGTGTACCCGCTGCCGGGTCCCCTCGACCTGACCGGCCTGTTCCGGATCGGCGGCCTGGACCGGCCCGAGCTGAAGTACCCGAAGTTCATCGCGGGCACCCACCGCGACCTCGCCGAGGTCGAGTCCGCGTCCGCGCCCGACATCTTCGCCGCCCTGCGCAACCGGGACGTGCTGCTGCACCACCCGTACGACTCGTTCTCCACGTCCGTCCAGCGGTTCCTGGAGCAGGCGGCGAACGACGACGACGTCCTCGCGATCAAGCAGACCCTGTACCGCACCTCGGGCGACTCCCCGATCGTCGACGCGCTCATAGAGGCGGCCGAGGCCGGCAAGCAGGTCCTCGTCCTGGTCGAGATCAAGGCCCGCTTCGACGAGCACGCCAACATCAAGTGGGCGCGCAAGCTGGAGGAGGCGGGCTGCCATGTCGTCTACGGCCTGGTCGGTCTCAAGACGCACTGCAAGCTGTCGCTCGTGGTCCGCCAGGAGGGCGACCTGCTGCGCCGCTACAGCCACGTCGGCACCGGCAACTACCACCCGAAGACGGCCCGCCTGTACGAGGACCTCGGGCTGCTGACGGCGGACCCGCAGGTCGGCGCCGACCTCTCGGACCTCTTCAACCGGCTGTCCGGCTACTCGCGCCGCGAGACCTACCGCCGCCTGCTGGTCGCCCCCAAGTCCCTGCGCGACGGCCTGATCGCCCGGATCAACAAGGAGGTCCAGCACCACCGTGCCGGGCGCCCCGCGTTCATCCGCATCAAGGTCAACTCGATGGTGGACGAGGCGATCATCGACTCGCTGTACCGCGCGTCCCAGGCGGGCGTCCCGGTCGACGTGTGGGTCCGCGGCATCTGCGCGGTCCGGCCCGGCGTCCCCGGCCTGTCCGAGAACATCCGCGTACGGTCCATCCTCGGCCGCTTCCTCGAACACTCCCGCGTCTTCGGCTTCGGCAACGGAGGCGAGCCCGAGGTGTGGATCGGCAGCGCCGACATGATGCACCGCAACCTCGACCGTCGGATCGAGGCCCTCGTCAGGGTCACCGACCCGGCCCACCGCGCCTCGATCAGCCGGCTGCTGGAAACCGGCATGTCGGACACCACTTCCTCCTGGCACCTGGGCCCGGACGGCGAGTGGACCCGGCACGCGACCGACGCGGAGGGCCAACCACTGCGCAACGTCCAGGAGATGCTCATAGACGCCCGGAGGCGCCGGCGTGGCACAGCAACACCTTGACCCGACGGATCCCACGGCCCGGGCCGTGACAGGTGACGCCCTCGCGGGCTACCTGCGCGGCCAGGCCACCGAGTTCCTCCGCGCCCTGCGGCTGCACCGGGAGACCGGCAACGGGCAGAACGGCACCGAGGACTCCGTCGACGCGGCGCGCGCCCTGCGCCACTCGGCCCGCCGGATCAGCGGCACCCTGCACACCTTCCGTCCGCTGCTGGACGCCGACTGGTCCGAGGCGATGCGCCCCGAACTGGCATGGCTGTCCGGCACGTTGGCCCTGGAGCACGCGTGCGCGGCCCGCCTGGAGCGGCTCCTGCTGGCCCTGCACCGGCTGTCGGGTTCCACGGCGTTCCCCGCCCAGTCGGTGGCCTCGGCGGTCGGCGGCCGGATCACCGGCGCGGGCCGGGGCGTCCCGGCACCCGCCACAGCCGTCGGCCGCGGACCGGCCACGTCCCCGACCGCCACCGCCGAGCGCGGCAACCTCACCGTGGGCGCGGCCAAGGCCGGTGCCCTGCTGGAGCGCCAGCTCACCCTGGCCCGGACCCGGGCCCACTCCACCGCCCTCCAGGCCCTCGGCTCCTCCCGCTTCCACGCGGTCGCCGACAAGGTCGCCGTGCTGGCCAGCGAGGTCCCGCTGACCCCGGCCGCGGCCGGCACCGACCTGCGCGCGCTGGCCGCCGCCGCCGGGGAGCGCCTCACCGACGCGGTCACCGCGCTGCCCCTGGTCACCGCCGGGCACCCGTACAACGCCGAGGCCCTCATCCACGGCCTCTCCCCCGACCCCGCCCCGCACCCCCAGGACGGCCCCTGGCACCAGGTCCGGCTGCTGCTGCGCCTGCACCGCTACGCCGGTGAGGTCCTGCACGCGGACGGCGCGCCGATGGACGTACGCCTGCTGACGGCCGGCCAGGCCCTCAATCTGCACCGGGACGCCTCGGAGGCCGCCGCGGCGGCCGCGTCGGCGGCCCGCACCCCGCGCATCGCCCCGGCGACCGCGTACGCGCTCGGCGTGCTCCACGCCGACCAGCGCCACGAGGTGGAGGCGGCCCGCTTCGCCTTCCATCAGTCGTGGCAGAAACAGGCGGTGGGCACGCCCTGACGCCCTGAGCAGAGCCGCGCACCACCCCCGCGCAGAGGAGACGGTGAACCACCAGTGACTTCCTCCACGAACGACACCATCGTCCAGGCAGCGGGCTGCGTCCTGTGGCGCCACCGGTCCGCCGGAGACCTCGAACTGGCGCTGGTCCACCGGCCCAAGTGGGACGACTGGTCGTGGCCCAAGGGCAAGCTCAAGCGGGGCGAGACCTTCGAGGACGCGGCCCGGCGCGAGGTGCTCGAAGAGACCGGCTACACGTGCAGGCTGGGGACGAGACTCCCGTCGGCCCACTACACCGACCACCACGGGCGCCCCAAAGAGGTCCGCTACTGGGCGGCCGAGGTGACCGACGGAGCCTTCGCGCCCAACGACGAGGTGAACACGCTGCTCTGGCTCCGGCCGGCCGAGGCCCAACGGCGACTCACCTACGAGCGGGACCGCGACCTGATCTCCCTCGTGCTGATCGCGGTCGGCACGGACGAGGACCCTCTCGACTGAGGCTCGGCTCGACTACGGGGTGTCGTCGCGGCTTTCGGCCGTGCCGACGACGACGAGTTCTCCGCTCTCCAGCAGCTCCGCGAGCACCCGCGGCGCGCGCTTGAAGTGGCAGTGGTCCCGCTGTGCGCGGCCGATCACCCGGTCCGGGTGGCCGAGCGCCGCCAGCACGTCCCAGTGCAGGCCCTGCGCCCAGACGTACCCCGGCTCCCCGTCGACGTCCATGTCCCTCTCGTCCAGCGGGGTGTCCGCGAGCGCGCAGGCCAGCCGGTACCCGTCCACGGGACCGGCGGCGAAGTCCAGGAACACGGCGGGGTCCGCGTCCGCGGGGGTGCCGTCGGCGGGCTCGTCGTCCTGGACGCCCGGCCAGGAGTCGTAGCGGTAGGCACGGACTCCGTCCCGCCAGACCTCCAGCTCCAGCCGGTCGCCGTCGTACTGGAAGGCGGCCAGCACCGGAACGCCCAAGGCGGCGCCGACCGGCCCGGCGACCGAGAAGACACCGTTGCCGTCGATGAACCGGTCCGGATGGACGAGGCAGAATCCCGGCCCGGCGGGCGCCGCGTAGGCGGCCACGCGGACCTCGCGCAGAACGGGGGCCGCCCGGTCGAGCGGCAGGGGAATCAACAGCGTGCCGTACGTGGCCACGGCCTCACCTCCGAGAACGCCGTGAACCTACGTGCCCACGGCACCGCGAGGCCGGCGAAATACGCTCGCCGTCCCGCGGTGCCGTCCCGCCCACCTCGCGTTACGTTGCGAACGGGCGGCCACGGCAGGTCCCTCACCCGGCCGAGGGACCGCCCCTCGTGGAGACGCCGGGGACCGCTCCACACCTGGCATAGTCCGGAACCAGCCCGTGTCCTCGACGTGAGCGTTCCGTGACCTAACCGCACCGCCCACAGGGGTTCACCCTCCGTTCACTTATGCCCATAGGCGCCTTCACCTGTTCTGCCTAATTTCGGCCTTACGCGATGCGAGCCGCGACCTGGGGGTCGCCACCCGTGTCACCCCGTCTTCGCACGCCGCCGTAATTCAGGACGGCGGCTCTCGGAAGGAACTCTTTCAAGTGAAGCTTCAGCGCATGAACCGGCGGGCCCTCACCCTCGGTGCTCTCGCGGTCTCCGGCGCCCTGGCCCTCACGGCGTGCGGCTCGGACGACAACGGCGGCTCTTCGAGCAGCACCAGCTCCTCGGCGGCCAACGCCAGCTCCGCCAACTGCGGCGCCGCGAAGAAGGGCCAGCAGCTGCTGGCCGACGGCTCCTCCGCGCAGAAGAACGCGATCGACGCGTGGGTGAAGGCGTTCAGCCAGGCCTGCGGTGTCCAGATCAACTACAAGGGCGGCGGCTCCGGCGCCGGCGTCACCTCCTTCAACCAGGGTCAGCTGGCCTTCGCCGGTTCCGACTCCGCGCTGAAGCCCGAAGAGGTCACCGCCTCCAAGCAGGTCTGCTCCGGCGGCCAGGGCATCGACCTCCCGATGGTCGGCGGCCCGATCGCGCTCGGCTACAACGTCCCGGGTGTCGACAACCTGGTCCTGGACGCCCCGACGCTCGCCAAGATCTTCGACAGCAAGATCACCAAGTGGAACGACGCGGCGATCAAGAAGCTGAACCCGTCCGCCACGCTGCCCGACCTCAAGATCCAGGCGTTCCACCGCTCGGACGAGTCCGGCACCACGGACAACTTCACCAAGTACCTGATCGCCACCACCGCCGCCAACTGGAAGTACTCCGGCGGCAAGGCCTGGCAGGCCAAGGGCGGCCAGTCCGCGGCCGGCTCCGCGGGCGTCGCCCAGCAGGTCAAGGCGACCTCGGGTGCCATCGGCTACTTCGAGCTCTCCTACGTCGGTGACGGCGTCAAGGCCGTCAGCATCGACACCGGTGCCGCCGCCCCGGTCGCGCCCAGCACCGACAGCGCCACCAAGGACATCGCCGACGCCAAGGTCGTCGGCACCGGCTCCGACCTGTCGCTCAAGCTGAACTACAACACCAAGGCCGAGGGCGCGTACCCGATCACCCTGGTGACGTACGAGATCGTCTGCGACAAGGGCAACAAGGCCGCCACGCTGCCCGCGACGAAGGCGTTCCTCACCTACATCGCCAGCGAGGAGGGCCAGAAGGTCCTCAGCACCATCGACTACGCGCCGATCCCCGACGCGATCATCACCAAGGTTCGCAGCACCATCGCGAGCATCAGCTAGTCCGAGTGTGCGGCCGGGTCCCGGACCAGGGACCCGGCCGCACCGTCCGGTGCACCGCCGCCACGGACCCCACACCGCACGTGTGGACCCGCAGACCGGAGAAACCCGATGGACATATCGACCAAGAACCCCGCAGAGGCACCGCCTCCCACCCCAGCACCCTCGGCCGCCGTGCAGAAGCGCACGGCCCGCGGCGCCACCCGACCCGGTGACCGGATCTTCCTCGGTCTCTCCCGCGGGTCGGGCATCCTGCTGTTGGTGATCATGGCCGCGATCGCGGTCTTCCTCACCTATCGCGCCTCCCTCGCGATCAGCAAGGACCACGCGAACTTCCTCACCACCTTCGAGTGGAACACCAACCTGTTGCCGCCGAAGTTCGGCATCGCCGTCCTGGCGTTCGGCACGGTGGTGTCCTCGATCATCGCCATGGTCATCGCGGTCCCGATCGCGGTCGCCATCGCCCTGTTCACCACGCACTACGCCCCGCGCAAGCTCCGCGGCCCGGTCTCCTACGTGATCGACCTGCTGGCCGCCGTACCGTCCATCGTGTACGGCCTGTGGGGCGCCCTGATCCTCGTACCGCACATGGTCGGGCTCTTCGGGTGGCTGAACGACTACCTCGGCTGGACCGGGATCTTCTCCTGGGACGAAGGCGCCCCCCGCTCGATGCTCACCGTCGGCATCCTGCTGGCGATCATGATCCTGCCGATCATCACCAACGTGAGCCGCGAGGTCTTCCGCCAGGCCCCGCAGATGATCGAGGAGGCGGCCCTCGCCCTCGGTGCCACCCGCTGGGAGGTCATCCGCATGGCGGTGATCCCCTTCGGCCGCTCCGGCGTGATCTCCGCCTCGATGCTCGGCCTCGGCCGCGCGCTCGGCGAGACGATGGCCGTCGCCACCGTGCTCTCGCCCGACTTCATCATCCACGCCAGCCTGCTCAACCCGGGCGGCGGAACCTTCGCCCAGAACATCGCCAGCAAGTTCAGCGAGGCGTCGGCGGACGGCCGGGACGCGCTCATCGCGTCCGGTCTCGTCCTGTTCGTCATCACCCTGCTGGTCAACGGTGCGGCCCGGCTCATCATCGCCCGCCGCGCGGAGTACTCGGGGGCCAACGCATGAGCAACGCAGCCGTAGCGGAAAAGCCCGCGAGCACCCTCCAGGGCGCCACCCTCCCGAAGTGGTCGCCGTACGCGATCGCCGGCGGGTCGATCGTCCTGGCCGTCCTCATCGGACTGGTCGGCAGCCTCGACAGCAAGGTCCAGTGGGGCCTGATCGCGGCGATCCTCTTCGTCGTCGGTACGTACGTCATCGCCTCGCGCATCGAGGGCACCCGCCAGGCCAAGGACCGGATCGCGACCAGCCTGGTCTGGGTCGCGTTCATCCTCGCCGTCATCCCGCTCGTCTCCCTCCTGTGGACGACGATCTCGCGCGGCGTGAAGGTCCTGAACATCTACTTCCTGACCCACTCGATGGGCGTCGTCGCCGACTCCGAGCCCGGCGGCGGCATCTACCACGCCATCATCGGCAGCCTGGAGCAGGTCGGCCTCGCCACCCTGATCGGCGCCCCGATCGGTGTGCTCACCGCGATCTACCTGGTCGAGTACGGACGCGGCGCCCTCTCCAAGTGGGTCACGTTCTTCGTCGACGTCATGACGGGCATCCCGTCGATCGTCGCGGGTCTGTTCATCCTGTCCCTGATGCTCATGTGGGACATGGAGCCCTTCGGCTTCGCCGGTTCCTGCGCCCTGGCCATCCTGATGATGCCGGTCGTGGTCCGCTCCACCGAGGAGATGCTGAAGCTCGTCCCGAACGAGCTGCGCGAGGCCTCCCTCGCCCTCGGCATCCCGAAGTGGCGCACGATCCTCAAGGTCGTCCTCCCCACCGCGATCGGCGGCATCACCACCGGCATCATGCTGGCGGTCGCCCGTATCGCCGGCGAGACCGCGCCCGTCCTGCTGCTGGTGTTCGGCAACCCGTTCATCAACAACGACCCGTTCCACGGGGCCCAGGCGTCGCTGCCGCTGTACATCTACCAGCAGTTCGCGCAGAGCGCGGGCGCCGGAGCGGCCTACGACCGCGCCTGGGCGGCCTCGCTCACCCTGATCGCCTTCGTGATGATCCTCAACCTGGTGGCCCGCGGCATCGCCCGCTGGAAGGCCCCCAAGACCGGTCGCTAAAGCATCGATATGCGGCTACCGCCGCGCGGGGCCCCTCCGGCGACACAGAGACTTTTGGAAGTGAAGCAGTCATGTCCAAGCGAATCGACGTAAGCGGGCTCACCGCTTTCTACGGCTCACACAAGGCGATCGAAGACATCTCGATGACGGTCGAGCCCCGTTCGGTGACGGCCTTCATCGGCCCCTCCGGCTGCGGCAAGTCGACGTTCCTGCGCACGCTCAACCGTATGCACGAGGTCACGTCCGGCGGCCGCGTCGAGGGCAAGGTCCTCCTGGACGACGAGGACCTCTACGGCCACGGTATCGACCCGGTGTCGGTCCGCCGCGAGATCGGCATGGTCTTCCAGCGGCCGAACCCGTTCCCGACGATGTCGATCTTCGACAACGTGGCGGCGGGCCTGCGCCTGAACGGCAGCTACAAGAAGAGCGAGCTGTCGGACGTGGTGGAGAAGTCCCTCAAGGGCGCGAACCTCTGGAACGAGGTCAAGGACCGCCTGAACAAGCCGGGTTCGGGCCTGTCGGGCGGCCAGCAGCAGCGCCTGTGCATCGCGCGGGCGATCGCGGTCGAACCGAAGGTCCTCCTCATGGACGAGCCCTGCTCGGCCCTGGACCCCATCTCGACCCTGGCCATCGAGGACCTGATCGGCGAGCTGAAGGAACGCTTCACGATCGTCATCGTGACGCACAACATGCAGCAGGCGGCCCGCGTCTCGGACCGCACGGCCTTCTTCAACCTCGCGGCGGTCGGCCAGCCCGGCCGCCTGATCGAGATCGACGACACGGAGCGCATCTTCTCCAACCCGTCGGTCCAGGCCACGGAGGACTACATCTCGGGCCGCTTCGGCTAGACACCGGCGCGCCAAAAACCCCTCGCGGTGCTGCATGGCGGTGCCACCGCGAGGCCGAAAAGGGCCCGCCCCTGGCTCCCGGGGGCGGGCCCGTTCGTCTTACGTTGCCTGCCCACCCACCCACCCGACTCGGTGGGCCGAGAGGTGCCCCCTCGGGGGCCGTTCGTTTGCGCGGGCGAGTGGGGGTGCGCGTTCCCGCTTTCCCACCCGCCCACCCGTTTGCGGTCGGCCGAGAGGTGACCGATTCAAGACACCCGGGGTCACCTGACGGCCTAGCTTCTTGGCGCGGGTCAGTGGGAGTGCACGCCCGTACTTTCCCACCCGCCCACCTGTTTACGGTCGGCCGAGAGGTGACCGTTTCAAGCGACTTGAGTCAGGTGTCTTGAATCGCCCACCTCTTGACCCACCGTAAACGGGTGGGTGGGTGGGAACGGGGGGCCAGGGGGCGAAGCCCCCGGCATACAGCGGCACGGCGCCTACAGAACAGCCAGGTCCACAACCCAGAACGCCAGCGCCGCCACAATCGCCGCCGCCGGCATCGTGATGAACCACCCCATCACGATGTTCTTGGCAACACCCCACCGAACGGCCTTGACCCGCTTCGTCGCCCCGACACCCATGATCGCCGAGGTGATGACATGCGTCGTCGACACCGGCGCCTTGAAGAGATACGCCGTGGTGAACATGATCGCCGCACCGGTCGTCTCCGCCGCGAACCCCTGCGGCGGATCCAGCTCGATGATCTTCCGCCCCAGCGTCCGCATGATCCGCCACCCGCCCGCGTACGTCCCCAACGACAGCATCAACGCGCAGACGATCTTCACCCAGACCGGAATCGGATCGCCGTAGGTCGAGTGGCCGGAAATCACCAGGGCCATCACCACGATGCCCATGGTCTTCTGCGCGTCCTGAAGACCGTGCCCGAGCGCCATCCCCGCGGCCGAGACGGTCTGAGCGATACGGAATCCCCGCTTCGCCTTGTGCGGATTGGCCCGCCGGAAGATCCACATGATCGCCGTCATCACCAGATAACCGCCGACCAGACCGACCACCGGCGACACGAACATCGGCACGACGACCTTGTCGACGACCCCGTGCCAGATGACGTCCGTACCGCCCGCGAGCGCGGCCCCCACCATCCCGCCGAACAACGCGTGCGAGGACGACGACGGCAGCCCGAAGTACCAGGTGACCAGGTTCCAGGTGATCGCGCCGATCAACGCCGCGAAGAGGATCCCCATCCCCTTCGACCCCTCGGGCGTCTCGATCAGCCCCTCACTCACCGTCTTGGCGACCCCGGAACCGAGAAAAGCACCCGCGAGATTCATCACGGCGGCCATGGCGAGCGCCGCGCGCGGAGTCAGCGCCCGGGTCGAGACCGACGTAGCGATGGCGTTCGCGGAGTCGTGGAAACCGTTCGTGTACGTGAAAAAGAGCGCGACCAGAATGGTCACGACCAGAGCGAAGGTGTCCATGGAGAGGTCAGGACTCCTTGACGGCGATGGTCTCCACCGTGTTCGCCACGTGCTCGAACGCGTCCGCCGCTTCCTCCAGCACATCCACGATCTGCTTGAGCTTCAGCACCTCGATGGCCTCGTACTTGCCGTTGAAGAGCATGGCCAGCAGCTTGCGGTGGATCTGGTCGGCCTGGTTCTCCAGCCGGTTGACCTCGATCCAGTACTCGGTGAGGTTGTCCATCGTGCGCAGGTTGGGCATGGCCTCGGCGGTGAGCTCCGCCGCCCGCGCCAGCACCTCGATCTGCTGCTCGACGCCCTTGGGCAGTTCCTCCACGTTGTAGAGGACGACCAGGTCGACGGCCTCCTCCATGAAGTCCATGATGTCGTCGAGGCAGGAAGCGAGGTTGTAGATGTCCTCGCGGTCGAAGGGCGTGATGAAGGAGGAGTTCAGCTGATGGAAGATCGCGTGCGTGGCATCGTCACCGGCGTGTTCCGCGGCCCGCATACGCTCTGCGATCTCGGCCCGGCCGGCGGTGTCCGCCCCGAGCAGTTCCATGAGGAGTTTCGAGCCCGTGACGATGTTGTCCGCGGACGCGGCGAACATGTCGTAGAAGCTCGTCTCCCTGGGGGTCAGACGAAAGCGCACAAGGGGTCCTCGGGATGCATGGGTTTCGGTCAGGCTGATGCTAAGTGCATCATCCGGCCACGGCTAATGGGCCGTCCCCCAGTGTCGCCCATCAGGCACAGTGATCCGCACGGGGGCGTACCAAGGGCCCTATACCCAGCAAAGTTCGTTACGATATACCCACTAGGGGTATATGTCTGGAGGACGCGATGGACGCGATGACGACCACCGAGGCCGGCGCGGCGGCAGCGCCCTCCGAACCGACGCGCGAGCCGGTCGACGAGGTGACCCAGGAACCGGTCACGCACGGTTACCACCACCAGAAGGACGAGCACCTCAAACGCCTGCGCCGGATCGAGGGCCAGGTCCGCGGCCTGCAACGCATGGTCGACGAGGACGTCTACTGCATCGACATACTCACCCAGGTGTCCGCCTCCACGAAGGCCTTGCAGTCGTTCGCGCTGCAACTCCTGGAGGAGCACCTGCGGCACTGCGTCGCCGACGCGGCGATCAAGGGCGGCGAGGAGATCGACGCGAAGGTCGACGAGGCGACGAAGGCGATCGCCCGACTCCTCCGCACCTAGGGCCTGTCGGGGATGTCCCGTTCCTCGGCGACCTTCAGCACCTCGTCGATGCTCTCCAGGCTGAGCCGGTCCTCGGCGGCCGAGGCCGCGATGATCAGGTCTCCGCACAGCTCGATCTCGGCGAGGGCCACGTGGTCCTGAACTGCCGTACCGCCGACCGGAGCCACGTGCATCACCTCTTCTCTGCCGACACCGACTTCCTAGAGTAGGGAGCGGTCTACACAACGCGCATGGCACGGACGGGCTAGTCCTCACCCCGACCCACACCGACCGTTTCAGGTCACTTCTCGGCGATCTGCCCGGCGTAGATGTCCTTCGACGCCGGAAGTCGTACGTCCACGGGGGCCCCGAAGTCGTACAGCAACGTCGTCGAGGTGACCGCCACCGGGTTGTGGCGCTGCCCGTTGACGAAGCTGAACCGCTGCCCCAGCTTGCGGACGCGCCCCTGGTCGTCGAGGTAGACGTCGAAGGGCACGCGGGCGGTGGCGAACCCTTTCGCCGCCGACCGCAGAGCCGCCTCGTTCCCCGCTGACGCGCTCCGCGCGGCGACGGCGAGATCGGCGACCCCCCGATAGTGACGCACGGAGGCCCCGGCCACCTCCGTCTTCCCCAGATCCGTCGCCGTAGTCGTCCCGCGCAGCAACTCGGCGGCGGCGTACGGGTCGGTGGCGCCGCCGGTCACGAGGTTGCCGTCGGTCAGCGTCCCGGTGTCGACCCGTACCCATTTGTCGGCGGGCACCCCGGCGCCCCGGTTCTTCATGAACAGGGCGCCCGGCGCGAGGAGTTCGGTGATCGGCCGGTGCTCACTGGCGCCGGCCGGGTCCTGCGGGAGCTGCACCTTCAGCCGGCCGAGCTGGCGGCGGAAGTCGTAGACGCCCTCGCCGCGGATGGTCACGCGGGTGCCGCCGGTGGCCATCTCCATGGACGTACGGGCCTGTGAACTCCCCGCCGCCGCAAGGGAGTCGGCGGCGCGCCGCACCACCGCGACCGCGTCACCGCCGCCGCGCGCGTCCGCGGTCGCCACCCCGTCACCGGCGCCGCATCCACCGGTGCCGACACAGACCCCGACCATGAGCCCCGCCGCGACGACCGCCCCGCCCGCGCGCCTCTGCTGCCGCTCCATAGCCTGCCGTACCCCCGTACGTCGTCACGGGCCCTGTCGTTCCGCTTAACGACGGGTGGATGGGCCCGTCACGCGTTGTGGCGGCCGTACAACCGCCCTATGACCGTCGCGCGACCGCCATACGAGCGCTTTACCCGGGCTCGGTACCTTGGTCGATGTGGCGCAGCAGGACGAACGACAGGCTCCCCCCGTACATCCCGAACATCACACGACGACGGTCGAACAGGGTCCCTTCTGCTTCGCCCGCTGCGTCTGCGGCTGGCGGGGTCCGGCGAGACGGGCGAGAAGCCAGGCCAGGACGGATGCCGCGGGGCATCCGCCTGTTCCGAACCTGTGACATGCGCACGAGAACTTGTGGGGTCCGGCCCGTATCTCACTTGACGGAACCCCACAGGAGGCGAAATGGAACGGCGTTCGTTCATAGGCGGCGGCGTGGCCGCGATAGCGGCGGTCGCGACCACCGCGTGCAACGGCAAGAACACCGGCGGCGGTGCCCCGACCGCCACGGCGACCAACGCCTCCAGCTCGACAGGCACGACCGGCACGACCGGCCTGCGCACCACCACCGCAGCCGCCGCGGCCAACTGGGCCGCCCTGGCCCGTGAGCTGGACGGCACCCTGGTCCGCCCCGGTGACGCCTCCTGGAAGACGGCCCACCAGCTCTACAACACCCGCTTCGACGCCCTGAAGCCGGCCGCGGTGGCGTACGTCGCGAACCCCGACGACATCCGCTCGGTCCTCTCCTACGCCCGCGCCCACAACATCCGCGTCGCGATCCGCAACGGCGGCCACTCCTACGCCGGCTACTCCTCCGGCGACGGCCGCCTCATCCTCGACGTGTCGAAGCTGAACAAGATCCGGGCGAGCGGTTCCTCCGCGGTCGTCGGCGCCGGCGCCAAGCTGATCGACGTGTACCGGGGCCTCGCCGCGAAGGGCGTCACGATCCCCGCCGGTTCCTGCCCGACGGTCGGCGTCTCCGGCCTCACCCTGGGCGGCGGCCACGGCGTGGTCTCCCGGGCGTACGGCCTGACCTGCGACAGCCTCACGCAGGCCACGCTGATCACGGCGGACGGCAAGCAGCTGGTCGCCAACTCCACTGAGAACAAAGACCTGTTCTGGGCGCTGCGCGGCGCGGGCAACGGCAACTTCGGCGTGGTGACGGAGCTCCAGTTCAAGACCCACCCCGCGCCCCAGGCCGTATCGGGCTATCTGACCTGGCCGTCGTCGATGGCGGCGGCCGTGGTGAAGGCCTGGCAGGAGTGGGGCCCGGACCAGCCCGACGAGATCTGGTCGTCCTGCCACCTGACGAACACACCCGGCGGCACGCCCCGCGTCTCGGTCGCGGCCTTCTCCCTCGGCACCTACAACGAACTCCAGAACGCGGTCGACAAGCTGGCCCACCTGGTCGGCGGCAACGCGTCGAGCGTCTCGCTGAAGCGGCACACGTACGAGGAGTCGATGGAGGCGTACGCGGGCTGCACGTCCTTCTCGACGGACGCCCAGTGCCACCTGCCGGGCTCGACCCCGGGCCGTTCCCCGCAGGGCGCGCTGGCGCGGGAGACCTACGTGGGCCGCTCCGACTTCTTCGACCGCTCGATCTCGGCCACGGGCATCCAGACGATGCTCAACCAGATGAAGGCGGTCCGCGGCAACTCCGGCGACATCGCCCTGACGGCCCTCGGCGGCGCGGTCAACCGCGTCTCCCCCACGGCAACGGCCTTCGTCCACCGCCGCTCCCGCATCCTGGCCCAGTACATAGTCTCCTGGCCCTCCGGCACGGCCGGCACATCAGCCCAGTCCTGGCTGACGTCCTTCCACAACGCCATGAAGCCCTACGCCTCCGGCGCGGCCTACCAGAACTACACAGACCCGACTCTCACCAACTGGCGCAAGGCGTACTACGGCGACGCGTCCACCCGCCTGGCAACCCTGAAGAAGCAGTACGACCCGACCCACTTCTTCACGTACCCGCAGGGGTTGTAGGCGGGGCTGAGCAAGGGTGCGAAATCGGCTCCGGTCCGGCAACACCCCCAGGGGCGCGGGACCGTATCCATCCGCGGCTCCGCCGCGCGGGCGCGACCACCCAGGGGGAAGAAGTCAGCCACGGTTCGACAACCCCCTAAGGGGCGCGGGGCTGTATCCATCCGCGGCTCCGCCGCGCGAGCGCGACAAGCCACCCGTACCCCGTCACCCCGCCCCACCCCAACCCCCTCAGGGGCGCGGGGAACTGCGCGACCAGCCACAACGCACCCGCAGCCAACGAACCGACCCCCAGGCGGAGCCTTACGCAGCGAGGTCCCGCTCCTCGGTACCGGACGACTCGCTACGAGCCCCCGGAATCAAGGCATCCCGCCCCACCCCCCGCGCACCGGCCGACCGAACCACCCACCCACCCCACGCCGACCCCTCAACCGCCTTGAGCACCGGCGTGAGCAGAGCCATGGCAACCGGCGACAGAAGCAGAGCGACAGCCGTACCCAGCGCGAACCCACCGATCACGTCGGTCGGATAGTGCACGCCCATGTAGACCCGGCAGAACCCTTCGAGCAGCGCGAGCCCGATCCCGACCACCCCGAACCGCCGATCCGCGACGAACAGCGCGACCCCCATCGCCATGGTGATGGTCGCGTGATCGCTCACGAACGAGTAGTCGGTCTTCCCGGAGATCAGCACATCGAGCCCGGTGTGGTCGAGGAACGGCCGGGGCCGCTCCACGAACCCGCGGATGGGCACGTTCACGAGGACGGCGAGCGAAGCGGCGAGCGGCGCCCACACCAGCGCGGCCACGGACGACGCGGAGTCCTCGCCCCCACGCCGCCGCACGGACCACCAGCACCCCACCACGAGCAGCACCATCGCGACGAGCAACCCGTACTCCCCGACGAACTCCATGCCGCGGTCGAACCAGTGCGGTGCGTCCTTGGCGAGCCCATTGATGTCGTAGAGCAGATCGACGTCGGGATTCGACCCGGATTCGGCGAGTACAGCCATGGTGCTGCGGCTCCTTCGTCGTAGTTCCGGGCGCACCTCTCGTGCGCATTACTGAACAGGAACGCACGGTCCCGGTTAATACGTTCCACCCTCCACCGAATGATCACTCAGACGTTATCGAAGAGAGACTCATCGCCGCAGCTCAGGGGGTGGGTTCACGCTCGGTTCACACCGTCGTGGGGAGCGCTTTCGCGCCATCTTCGGTGACCCGGGTGGCGCCGAAGTAATCAGGGGTGTCAATGGGGTCGAATCGGATCACAGCACCCGTCCGGGGCGCGTCGATCATGTACCCGCCGCCGACATAAATCCCCACATGCCGGATGGCCCGGGAATTGGTGAGGTCGTCCGAGAAGAACACCAGATCTCCCGGAAGCAATTCGGCCCGCTGCGGATGCGGTCCCGCGTTGTACTGATCGTTCGCGACGCGCGGCAGCGTGATCCCCGCCTGGGCGAACGCGGCCTTGGTCAGCCCCGAGCAGTCGAACCGCCCGTCCTGGTCGGCGGTGCCGTTACCGCCCCACAGATACGGCGTGCCGAGCTTGGTCTGGGCGTAGGTGATGGCGGTCGCGGCCTGCTCGGAGGGATCGACCCGGCTGACGGGCGCGGCGAAGCTCTGCGAGAGCGTCGTGATCGTCTTCACGTAGTTCTTGGTCTCGGAGTACGGCGGCACGCCCCCGTACTTGATGACCGCGTACGCCCCCGCGTTGTACGAGGCGAGCATGTTCGCGGTCTGGTTCCCCGGCACGTCCTTCACGTACTTGGCGAGCTCGCAGTCGTAGGTCGCGGCCGACGGGATCGCGTCATTCGGATCCCATACGTTGCGTACGCCGTCGCCGTTGGCGTCGATCCCGTGCGTGGCCCAGGTCCCGGGGATGAACTGCGCTATCCCCTCGGCCTTCGCCGGGCTCTTCGCGTTCGGGTTGAACCCGCTCTCCTGGTACAGCTGGGCGGCGAGCAGCGCGGGGTTGAGGGCGGGGCAGAGGTTGCCCCACTTCTGCACGAGCGCCGAGTACGCCGTCGGCACCGCGCCCTTGGCGAGCGCGACGCTCCCGCCACCGGCCCCGTTCACGAGGTTCCCGGCGACGAGGTAGACCCCGACGACGAGCAGCATCACAAAGCTGAGCCCGAGCCCAGCCGCGACCCCACCGGCCACCCATACTTTTCGCACGGCTCAACCCTCCCCCATGTCAGCCCTGTTCAAGGCCATTTCGGGGCAGGGTGGCGGCATTTCGCCGTGCTTCCACCACATCTGACGCGTATTCAGCGAGTCACACCCACCGCACACCGCGCCTTACAGCACCGCATTACGGGCGAGTCGTACGACCGCGGGCCAACCGCCCCACTACGGGTCGGTCGTCGCGTCCTTGTACAACTCGGCCGCCTCTTTCCCGAACACGACGCTGTACGAGATGTCCGGTGTCAGCCCGCCCTGCTCATGCCCGCCGATGACACCCACGACCTGCTGGTCCCCGTTGATCCAGGGACTGCCACTGGTGCCGCCGGTGAAGCCGGGGCAGTCGATGCGCTGCTGGGTGCCGCTGTGCTGGGTGGGCTTGTTCGTGCAGCTGATGGGCTGGTCGGTCGCGGAGGGATACCCGGTGATCGTCACCGCCGTGGCCCCGGTCGCCGTCCCGGTCGTGAACCGGTCGGCCCCGACCACGTCCTCGATGTTCTTGCCGCCGACCTCGACGAGCGTGGCGAACCCGATGTCGCTGTCCTCGGCCTGCCCCTTGGCCCACCCGTCCGGCAGGAACCGCTTCTCGACCTTCCACACCCCGTACGGCGCCTTGCCGTCCCGGTAACCGGGGACGAACACGTCGCCGGGGTCACCGTCCAGACAGTGGGCCGCGCTGACGATGAGGTTGTGCCCCGCGCTGTGCACCACGGACGCGGTGCAGTGGTGCCCCCCGGCGAGGCTGGTGGCATGGGCCGCCCCGAACAGGGCGCCGACCCGCACGCTCTGCTTGCTCACCTCGGTCACGGTGGTCACACCGAAGGGCCCGGGGCCGTCGTCGGCGGTCGCCACAGAGGCGGAGGTCAGTGCCAGCGTCACCACGGCGACGAACAGCGCGTACCTACGGTTGCCCGCGAGGCGAGCGGAACGGGAGATGCGTGAGCTGCGCTTCATCGGGCCCCACTCTGTCCCACAAAGGTGAGAAAGGACGTCGACGTTTACTGAAATTTCGCTGTGAACAGCGCGTTCGCGCTCAGGTCGACGTTTGGTCCGGCGGTCTGTCCACCGTACTGTCCGTCCGTCCCTCCCGCCTCTCCTGCGCGATACTCGTCGTCTCCCCGGCACCCGACGAAGGAAACCCCCCGTGTCTGACATCCCCCCCGACCTCACCTGGGAACGAGCCGCCCCGCCGGACGCGACGGGCCCCGGCCCCTGGATCGAGCTCGCCTTCGGCCCGGGCGACGACGGCGAGGCCCCGGTCTACATCCGCGAGACCAGCGACCCGGAGAACGTCGTCACCACCAACCGCCGCAAGTGGGACGCCTTCGTACTCGGCGTACAGGCAGGCGAGTTCGACCACTTCGTGGAGGGAGTGGAGGGCGTGGAGGACACGACGGACCCAACACCCCCGGAAATCAAGGAACTCGGGCCGGATGCACCGAATACTCCGGGGACTCCGGGGACTCCGGGGACTCCGGGGACTCCGGATGCATAGAAGCCGCGTCTACGCCCTCCTGATCGACACCCCGGGCCCGGAGGCCGCCGCCGCGGCGGCCTTCTGGTCGGCGGCACTCGGCACCCCGGCGGAACCGGTCCCCGGAGAGGAGCAGTTCACAACGCTCCACGAGGCAATTCCCGGCCTGGTCACGGCGATTCAGGCCATCGACGACCCCGACCCGCGCTTCCACATCGACATCGAGACCGACGACGTGGAGGCGGAAACGGCCCGCCTGCTCACCCTCGGCGCGACCGAGACCGCCCGCTGGCTGGAGTGCCGAGTGCTGCGCGCCCCCGGCGGCCACCTGCTCTGCGTCCTGCCGGTGCACAGCGACCCCGAGGTCTTCAACACCCGTGCGCGCACCTGGAGTTAGCGCGCGGCACTCACCAGCGGGAACACCACTCCCGTAAGCCCCTCCGACGCCTCCCACAACCGCTCCGCCGCCTCCACGTCACTCGCCGCCGGGCTCCGCCCCACCAGCGTCGGCGCCCCGCGCATCTCCATCGGCCCGCTCGGGCCGGCGAAACTCGCGCCCGGAAGATCCTGGGTCGCCACGAAGAGCGTCGGCAGGGCGCCGCCCTTGTCGTCCTGGGCGAGGACCTTGTTGCCCGCGGCCATGAGGACGCGCGAGACCGGGTTCGCCGTATGGCTCTGGAGGTTGGTCGCCGCCCAGCCCGGGTGGGCCGCGAGGGAGCGGACGCGTGAGCCCGACTCCGTGAGCCTGCGCTGGAGTTCGAGCGTGAAGAGCAGGTTGGCGAGCTTGGACTGGGAGTACGCGCGCTGCGGGCTGTAGATCCCGTCCAGGTTCAGGTTCTCGAAGTGGATGATGCCGTCGCCCATCCGGTGCGCGCCGGAGGAGACGGTCACCACCCGGTCGGTGATGTGCGGCAGCAGCAGGTTCGTGAGGGCGAAGTGGCCCAGGTGGTTCGTGCCGAGCTGCATCTCGAAGCCGTCGCGCGTCCGCCGCTCGGGGAGCATCATCACGCCGGCGTTGTTGACGAGCAGGTCGAGCGGCCGGTCCCAGCCCTCGGCGAACTCCCGCACGGACGCCAGATCCGCGAGATCCAGCCGCCGCACCTCCGTGCTCCCGCTCACCTTGGCCGCCGCGGCCCGCCCCCGCTCAAGGTCCCGCACGGCGAACACGACGTGCGCGCCCGCACGGGCCAGCTCGGCGGCGGCCGCGAACCCGATCCCGCTGTTGGCCCCGGTGACGACGGCGGTACGCCCGGAGAGATCAGGAATCCGCCCGACACCCCACTTGACCTTGCTCTTGCCCTTGCTGCTGCCGATGGTCCTGTCCGTGTTGTCCATGCCTCCCAATGTAGGCAACGCCAACAATGCTGTCAATGACAACAATGGTGACGGTGACAACAATGTCGGCATCGACAACATCGGGATACGATGCTTCGTATGCCTGTACGCCCCTATCACCACGGAGACCTGCGCTCCGCCCTGCTCGCGAGCGCGGAGCGCACCCTGCTGGAGAAGGGGGTGGCCGCACTGTCCCTGCGCGAACTGGCCCGCGACGTCGGCGTGAGCCACGCGGCCCCCGGCCGCCACTTCAAGGACAAGCAGGCCCTGGTGGACGCCTTGGCCCTGACCGGCTTCGAGCGCATGGCGAGAGACCTGACCGCCGCGGACAGCCCCGACCTCCCCCTCGAAGCCCGCCTCACCGAACTGGCCAGGACCTACGTCCACTTCGCGGTCTCGAACGCCGAGTTGGTGGAGGTCATGTACTCCCGCAAGCACGACGCGGACATCTCCGAGCAGCTCCGTGCGGCGGTGGACGGCACGACCAACCAGTTCGTACAGATCGTCATCGACGCCCAGGAACGCGGCGAGATGATCCCCGGCACCCCCTGGACCATCGCCCTGGTCATCGGCGCCGCCCTCCACGGCACAGCCTCCTTCGCAGCCCAGGGCACCCTCACCCCAGAGGCAGCGGTAGCCGACATCCCCGCCCTGATCCACCACTTGCTGAACGGTTTGACACCCCGCGAGAACTAGCAGCGAACGGCGACCACTTGGCGCCGGTTCAGAGCAACCCCCTCAGAGGCGCGGGACTGTGTCGATATGCGGTTCCGCCGCGCGGGCGCGCCCAGCCCCCACCCACCCGCACCCCGCAACAACCGAACCACCCACCCCGAACCCGGCAGGCAACCCCAGTCAACGCGCGTCCCGCTGTGAAGTTCCCGTGGAGAGAGTCAAGCCCGAGCCATCCCCACCCCATCCCGCAGCCACTGATCAGCAATCCCCCAACCCCCTTGAGTAACGCGGAAGTCAGAATTCCGGAACCCACCTTGTTGTCACGTACTCAACAAGAGATGGTCATCGCGGGCCGCCGCCCCCACCGGGAACCTCACCGGTGGACCCCCCACCCGCAGGCCTCTGCCAACCTCTCTCTGGAGGCTGTACGTTGCGTACGTCACCCCCCAATTCCCCCCACATACGCGGCAACTGGCGCAGACTCGGCACCGCCGCCGCCGCGACCACCGCGCTCCTGCTCGCCGGACTCGGCACCGCGGCCCACGCGAGCGCCGCCACCACCCCCCACAAGGCGACCGCCAAGACGATCGCCGCGCAGGTCGCCAAGGCCCACGTGCAGTACACGAAGATCGGCTGCGCCGCGACCCCGAAGAAGGGCTTCGCCGCCTGTAACGCCCTCCGTGTGACCGGCGGCACCACCGCCTTCATGGAGAAGCAGGCCGCGCTGAAGGGCGTCACGCCCAGGACCATCTCCCCGAAGGCCGCCTCGGACGACCCCACCGGCTACGGCCCCTCGGACATCCAGTCCGCCTACGGCCTGGCCTCCGCCGCCTCCTCCAGCGGCTCCGGCGAGACCGTCGCGATCGTCGACGCCTACGACGACCCGAACGCCGCCGCCGACCTGGCCACCTACCGCTCGTACTACGGCCTCTCGGCCTGCACGGTCGCCAACGGCTGCTTCACCAAGGTCAGTCAGACCGGCTCGACGACCTCCCTCCCGACCGCCGACAGCGGCTGGGCCGGAGAGGAGTCCCTCGACCTCGACATGGTCAGCGCGACCTGCCCGAACTGCAACATCCTCCTGGTCGAGGCCAAGTCGGCGAGCGACGCCAACCTCGGCACCGCGGTGAACGAGGCCGTGAAGCTGGGCGCGAAGTTCGTCTCCAACTCCTACGGCGGCTCGGAGTCCTCCTCCGACACGTCGTACGACACCTCGTACTACAAGCACGCGGGCGTCGCCATCACCGCCAGCGCGGGCGACGAGGCCTACGGCGCCGAGTACCCGGCCGGCTCCCGCTACGTCACCTCGGTCGGCGGCACCGCCCTCAAGACCTCCTCGAACAGCCGCGGCTGGACCGAGTCCGTCTGGAAGACCAGCAGCACCGAAGGCACCGGCTCCGGCTGCTCCGCGTACGACGCGAAGCCCACGTGGCAGACCGACACCGGCTGCACCAAGCGCATGATCTCCGACGTCTCCGCGGTCGCCGACCCCGCCACCGGCGTCTCGGTCTACGACACCTACGGCGACGACGGCACCGGCTGGGGCACCTACGGCGGCACCAGCGCCTCCTCCCCGATCATCGCGAGCGTCTACGCCCTCGCCGGCACCCCCGGCAGCAGCGACTACCCGGCGTCGTACCCCTACGCCGCGGCCGGCACCTCCGCCCTGAACGACGTGACGAGCGGCAACAACGGCTCCTGCTCGACGAGTTACTTCTGCACCGCCGGCTCGGGCTACGACGGGCCGACCGGCTGGGGCACCCCGGAGGGCGTGTCCGCCTTCACCGGCTGACCGCACTCCACTCCGCGAGAACCTCCCCGTCGGGTCACGGGGAGCCGCCGGCAGAGGGGGACGTGGGGTCCCCTCGGCGGAGCGAATGGCAACGGGCCGCGGCAACCAGCCGCGGCCCGTTCGCCATGCCCCACACCTCATGCGTCCGTGTGCTAAGCGACTGCGTGACCAGTGGAAACACCATGGAAATACTGTGAGTTGGGTCAAGCGGGCGCCACCCGATGGCCATCGGACAGCCATCGGAACGTAAGGCCCAGACCCCGTTCGGCAATACGGAGGTCAGGATTCCAGCAGCCTCTTGTTGTCGCGTACTCAACAAGGGATCGTCATCGCGGGCCGCCCCCCACCGCCGGGGAAACCGCACCGGCGACACGCACCCGCACCGCCCCTGTTCCACCGACTCAGGAGGCTGCACCTTGCGTACCACGACCCCCAACTCCCCCCACACGCACGGTAGATGGCGCCGCACAGGGTCCGTCGTCATAGCCACGGCCGCACTCGTCTTCACCGGCCTCGGCACCGCCGTACAGGCGGACGCCGCGGCGAGCGCCACCACCTCCACGAAGGTGACGTACGCCGCCACCCCCTGTGCGACCCCCAAGCACACGGGCGACCTCACCTGCAAGTCCTACCGCGTCACCGGCGGCCTCACCGCCTTCCAGAAGGCCCAGGCCGCGAAGACCGGCATCACCCCCAAGGCGGCCGACGCGTCGACCCCCTCCGGCTACAGCCCGACCAACCTCCGGTCCGCCTACGGCCTGACCTCCGCCGCCGCCTCCAACGGCTCCGGCGAGACGATCGCGATCGTCGACGCGTACAACGACCCGAACGCCGAGGCCGACCTCGCCACCTACCGTTCGTACTACGGCCTTTCGGCCTGCACGACGGCCAACGGCTGCTTCAAGAAGGTCAGTCAGACCGGCTCGACGACCTCGCTGCCCTCCAGCGACGCGGGTTGGTCCGAGGAGATCTCCCTCGACCTCGACATGGCGAGCGCGATCTGCCCGCTGTGCAACATCACCCTCGTCGAGGCCACCAGCGCCAGCTACGCCAACCTCGGCACCGCCGAGAACGAGGCCGTGACCCTGGGCGCCAAGTTCGTCTCGAACTCCTACGGCGGCTCCGAGTCCTCCTCCCAGACGACGTACGACACCTCGTACTACAAGCACGCGGGCGTGGCCATCACCGTCTCCTCCGGTGACAGCGCCTACGGCGCCGAGTACCCGGCAACGTCCCAGTACGTGACGGCAGTCGGCGGCACCGCCCTCTCCACATCGTCCTCCACCACCCGCGGCTGGACCGAGTCCGTCTGGCGCACCTCCAGCACCGAGGGCACCGGCTCCGGCTGCTCCTCCTACGACGCCAAGCCCACCTGGCAGACCGACACCGGCTGCACCAAGCGCATGGAGTCCGACGTCTCCGCGGTCGCCGACCCCGCCACCGGAGTCTCGGTCTACGACTCCTACGGCGTCACCGCCGGCTGGTACACCTTCGGCGGCACCAGCGTCTCCGCGCCGATCATCGCCGGCGTCTACGCCCTGGCCGGCACCCCGGCCAGCGGCACCTACCCCGCGCAGTACCCCTACGACTACGCGGGCACCTCGTCCCTCAACGACGTCACCAGCGGCTACAACGGCTCCTGCTCGACGGCGTACTTCTGCACCGCCGAGACCGGCTACGACGGCCCGACCGGCTGGGGCACCCCGGAGGGCATCTCGGCCTTCGCCAACTGACGGTGACCTGCCCCCCACCCTGAGCTGATCCTCCGTCACATGACGTGCCACAGTGGGTCGTGGGGGCCACACCTGGCACGAGAGAACGGGCCGCGGCATCCAGCCGCGGCCCGTTCATCATGAGAACATCAACGCGAACCAAAGCGAGTAATCAGGGGCTAACGACCGAACCACGGACAGGTTCCGCTCCAGAATCGTTGCCCGGCGTTACCTACCGTGATACACAGAGTGACCGTACGGGGTATTCGTACGAAACCCGCCAATCAATGACGCCAAGTCGACATCCGACGGCGTCTTTGTCGGCGACAATGATGCCTGACCTCTGCGCACCTGCAGGGGACGCGGAACTACCCACCAGGGGCGGTGACTTACATGCTCTTCGCGGCCGACAAGGGAGACATCAACACCATCATCGGGGGGATCGCTCCGGACTGGGGCCCCTTCGGCAGCCTGGGTAACGAGGCGAAGGTGATGATCGAGGTCGTGATGGCGGTCGCCATCCTGCTCTGCCTCGGTATCGCCGTATGGGGTGCGGCCAAACAGCGCATCGGCGCGACGGCGCTCCGCGACACCTTCAGCGCGGAACAGGGCAAGGGACTCATCGTCGCCGGCCTGACCGGCGTCTTCATCATCGGCTCCCTCGGCACCCTCTTCACCATCGTGTACGGCATGGCCGTGTAGCCGTCCGACCGGAGCCCCCTCCCCGTCTCCCCACCCATCCACTCCCCCGCCCGTCGTGCCCACCGGCTGAGGTTGCGTTTCCCTGATGTCGAGTCACCACTCCGCGCCCGCGCGGGAACCAGCACGGCTACCGTCGTACTTCCAGATGTTTCTGGACGACGGCGAAGGGGCGTACCCGGCATGAGTCCCGGAGACGAGCACGAGACCTCCGGCGGTTACGGCGGCACCGGCCAGACCCGCACCCGCCTCCCCCAGGGAACCGGCGGCGACATCTACGGCGGCGCCCGCCGCGGCGGCAGATCCTCCTCCTCCAAAAGCCTGGTGACGGTCGTCGCAGTCGTCGTCCTCCTCATCGCCGCCATCGCCTTCGCCAACCGCGGCGACGGCACGTCGGCCTCGAACAACGGCACCACGTCGAGCGGTTCGAAGCCGGATGCCGCGTCCACGGCGGCGACGGGGACGAAGCCCGTGCAGTCGAAGGCGAGCGGGATCCCGGCCGGGTTCGCGCACGACCAGCAGGGCGCGGAGAGCGCGGCGACCAACTACGCGACGGTGCTCGTCTCGGCCGACATCCTCAAGCCGGCCCGGCGGGCGGAGATCGTGCAGCAGGTCTTCGCCGCAGACAAGCAGACCGCGCTGGAGAACAGCCTCGACCAGGCCTACTCCAAGGACTTCCTGAGCAAGCTCGGCCTGGACGAGAACGGCAACGCGACCTCGGGCAACACCTACGTCTCCCGCACCGTGCCCATCGGCACCAAGGTCACGAGCTACTCGGACACCGCGGCGACGGTGGAGGTCTGGTGCACCGGGCTGTACGGCACCGCCGGCACGGCCTCGACCAACCCGGTGACCAGCGACTGGTTCACCCTGACGCTCCACCTGCGCTGGGCCGACACCGACTGGAAAGCCGACAGCTTCTCCCAGAAGGACGGCCCGGCCCCTGTCCCCGGTGACAACAAGGCATCGACCGCCGACGCCATGGCCAAGGCCGTCCAGGAGTACGGAGGGTTCACCTATGCCCGGTAAATCGGGTCGCGTACTCAAGGTCGCGGCCGCCCTCACCGCCGTACAGACCACCGCCGTACTGCTGGCCACCCGCGCCGTCGCAGCCCCCACGCCGTCCCCCTCACCCTCCGGGAAGGCGGATTGCAGGCTGCTCGTCGCCGACGCCAAGGACATCTGCGAGAACGGCAAGGCCGGCGCCGGTTCCGGGACCACCACCCCCAGCACCACCGACACCCTCGACCCCCTCTCCTCCCTCGGAAAGGGCTGCGCCGAAGCCGCCTCCTGGACCATCGACAAGCTCAGCGACGCCGTCAAAGAGACAGCGAACGTCGACTTCACGAACCCCAGGTTCCTTCAGCAGTACGCCGTCGTCTTCGCCGCGTCCACGATCCTCACCCTTCTCCTGTGGCTCCTCGCGGTAGCGAAGCGCGCGGTCCGAGGCGTCCCCCTCACCACCGCGATCTCCGAAGCCATCGGCTTCCTCTGGCTCACGGTCATCGCCTCCGCGTTCACCCCCCTGATCCTGTACACCGTCGTCTCCGCCACGGACGGCATCACAGAGGTCCTCGCGAAAACCACCGGCAACCAGACGGACACCTTCTTCGGCAACTTCTCCGGCGCCCTCGCCAAGGGCAACAACATCGGCGGCGGCCCGATCATGCTGATCGTGGTCTCCCTGGTGTCGATCCTCGCCGCCGGCGTCCTCTGGCTGGAGCTCGTCATCCGCGCAGCCCTCCTCTACGTCGGCGCCCTCCTCGGCACCGTCGTCTACGCGGGCCTCGTCGACAAGAACCTGTGGGGCCACGTCCGCCGCTGGGCCGGCATCATGATCGCGGTGATCCTGGTCAAACCGGTCATCGTGATCGTGCTCGGCCTGGCCGGCGCGCTGTCCACCGCCGACGGCCCGGACTCGTTCTCCGCCGTAGTCTCCGGCCTCGCGATCATCCTGCTCGCCATCTTCGCCAGCGCGATGATCTACCGCTTCGTCCCCGGCTTCGGCGACGAGATCGCCGGCGGCCGCAGCAACCGCATCATGCAGGGCGCCGAAGGCAAGGCCGCCGCGGTCATCAGCTCCCCGGCCACCATGGTCGCCCAGGGCATCAAGACCCACAGCTCCCGCGCGAACGACGGCGGAGGCGGGGGCGGCCAGTCCTCGTCCGGCGGCGGCGCCCGCCCGTCCAACCCGATCTCCGGCGGCGTCGCGGCCCACAGCAGCCGCCCGTCGAGCGGCGGCGGCGGAGCAGCCCCCTCCGCCGCGCCCGCACCCCGCCAGAGCCCGGCGAACACCCCGCACGCCCGCAACAACCGCACGGGAGGTGAAGGGCGTTGACGACAGAGGCCCACCTGTCCCATCCGATCACGCCCCGCCGGACCTATCTCATCGGCCGTGCCCGGCCGAACGCGATCGTCGGCAAGAATCGCGAGACCGGCGAGATCGCGCTCATCATCGTGGGCGCGTTCCTCGGCATGATGAGCGGACTCCTCGTCCCCGTCCTGTCCCTGCGCATCGTGCTGCTGACGGGCTTCCCGATGCTCGCGCTGATGGCGGTCTACGTCCCGTACAAGCGCCGCACGTTCTACAAGTGGTTCGAGATCAACCGCAGTTACAAGCGGACCCTGCGCAACGGCACGACGTACCGCTCCTCCGTCGTGGAGGCCGGCGTCCACCTCGACGGCCGCGAGGTCGAGGTCGGCCCGCCGCCCGGGATCGGCCGCATCAACTGGCTGGCCGCCCCCTTCGGCCCGGACGAGATCGCCGTACTCCTGCACGCCGACCGCCGTACGGTCACCGCCGCGATCGAGATCGAGGGCCCGGGCGTCGGCCTGCGCGACAGCGAGGACCAGGAGGCCCTCGTCGACCGCTTCGGCACGCTCCTCAAGCACGTGGCGAACGGCGACGGCTTCGTCACCCGCATCCAGATGCTCGCCCGCACCCTCCCCGCCGACCCGGACGCGCACGCCAAGGACGTCGCCCAGCGCGGCGACGAGAAGTCACTGACCTGGCTGCAACAGTCGTACGACCAACTCCAGTCGATGGTGTCCACCAGCAGCGAGCAGCACCGCGCCTACCTCGTCGCCTGCATGCACTTCACCCGCGAACTCTCCGCCGAGGCCCACGCGATGGCCCGCGCGTCCCGCCCGCACGCGGGCCGCAAGCTCGACCGGGACGCGGGCCTCGCGGTCGTCATGGCGCGCGAGTTGACGGACATCTGCTCCCGTCTCCAGGAAGCCGACATCCGCGTACGGCAGCCGCTCGGCCAGGGCCGGCTCGCCTCGCTCATCCACTCCATGTACGACCCGGACCACCCCATCGACCACCTCCAGGCGATGACGAAGCGCAACGCCTGGCCGGCCGAACTCGACGCCATGGAACCGACGTTCCTCCAGGCGAAGACCCGTGAGTCGTCGACCCGCGAACCGTGGTGCCACGCCACGGCCTGGGTGAAGGAGTGGCCGATGACCCCGGTGGGTGTCAACTTCCTTGCCCCGCTCCTCGTCCACACCCCGGACGTGATCCGCACGGTCGCCGTCACGATGGACCTCGAACCCACCGAGGTCGCCATCGAACGCATGCTGACCGAGAAGACGAACGACGAGGCCGACGCCTCCCGCGCCGCCAAGATGAACCGCACCGTCGACCCCCGCGACGTCGCCGCCCACGGCCGCATGGACCAGCGCGGCGAGGACCTGGCGAGCGGCGCGGCCGGAGTGAACCTGGTCGGCTACATCACCGTCTCCTCCCGCAACCCCGAGGCCCTCGCGCGCGACAAGCGCACGATAAGGGCGTCCGCGGGCAAGTCGTATCTGAAGCTGGAGTGGTGCGACCGCGAACACCACCGCGCGTTTGTGAACACACTGCCGTTCGCCACCGGCATCCGGAGGTAGGGCTCAGATGCGGGATCCGCTGTCCGTCCTCACCGACGCCTTCACGTCCTTCCTCTTCGGAAAGATCGAGTCCACCCGCCTCCCCGTCCGCACGTCGACAGGCCAGGCCCAGGCGGTCTACCTGCCGACGGCCGCCCCCGGCCTCGGCGACTCGGGCGTCATCATCGGCCGCGAGGTCTACTCCGGCAAGGGCTACATCTACGACCCCTTCCAGCTCTACGGCCAGCAACTCCCCGCCCCCCACTGGCTGGTGCTCGGCGAGTCCGGCAACGGCAAGTCGGCCCTGGAGAAGACGTACGTCCTACGCCAACTGCGCTTCCGCGACCGCCAGGTGGTCGTCCTGGACGCCCAGGGCGAGGACGGCGTCGGCGAATGGAACCTGATCGCGGAGGAGTTGGGAATAACCCCTATCCGCCTGGACCCGACCGCCGCCCTGGACATGGGAATCCGCCTCAACCCGCTCGACCCGGCGATCACGACGACGGGCCAACTCGCCCTGCTCCGAACGATCATCGAGGTGGCGATGGGCCACGGCCTCGACGAACGCTCCGGCTTCGCGCTCAAGGTGGCGCACGCCTACGTCAACGAGACGATCGTCGAACGCCAGCCGGTCCTCATGGACATCGTCGAGCAACTGCGCCACCCCGAACCGGAGTCGGCCGAGGCGATGAACGTCGCCATAGACGACGTACGGGCCTGGGGCCTGGACGTCGCCCTCGTCATCGACCGCCTGGTCGACGGCGACCTGCGAGGCATGTTCGACGGCCCGACGACGGTGGGCATCGACCTCGACGCCCCGCTGATCGTCTTCGACCTGTCCCACATCGACCGCAACTCCATCGCCATGCCCATCCTGATGGCGATCGTCGGCGTCTGGCTGGAACACACCTGGATCCGCCCCGACCGGAAGAAGCGCATCTTCCTCGTCGAGGAGGCCTGGCACATCATCAACAGCCCCTTCGTGGCCCAACTCTTCCAGCGCCTGCTGAAGTTCGGCCGCCGCCTGGGCCTGTCGTTCGTGGCGGTGGTCCACCACCTGTCGGACGTCGTCGACGGAGCCGCGGCAAAGGAAGCCGCGGCGATCCTCAAAATGGCCTCGACACGAACGATCTACGCCCAAAAAGCGGACGAAGCCCGGGCAACCGGGCGGGTGTTGGGCTTGCCACGCTGGGCGGTGGAGATCATCCCCACCCTCACCCCCGGCATCGCGGTCTGGGACGTCAACGGCAACGTCCAGGTGGTCAAACACCTGATCACCGAGACGGAACGCCCCCTCGTCTTCACCGACCGCGCGATGACCCAGTCCTCCCGCGAACACGACCAGGAAGTGACCGACGACGCCCTTCGCGCCGCCGAGTTGGAGGCCGAGGAACGCGCGGCGGCCTTCATGGAACAACAGTTGAGCGATCTCGACGGCTCCTCCGAGTCCACGGTGGCGTGAACGGCGGTGGCATGACATGAGACCGGACGACGGTGGACGCGAGCGCCAAGGGGGCATCCCCGACGGCCTGTTGGTGAGCCTGCTCGCGTTCCTCATCGGCATGACGTTGCTGGTCTGGTCGGCCACCGGCCTGGCCGCCCTGTTCTCCAAGGGCAGCTGGCCGACCGGCGTGACCTTCGCCCGCACCCCGATGGCCATGCGCCACCTGATCGCCCAGCCCCACGACATCACCGGCGCCTGGCCCCAGTCCCCACCCGCCGAGTTCTCCGGCTACGGCCTCTTCTGGGGCCTGTTCATCGGCGAGTTGATGATCCTGGTCGTCCTGACGGTGTTCGTGATGGGCACGCTGGCGAGATGGCGGGCTGTACGGGCAAGAACTCGGGCGGCGGGACTGGTCGTCCCGCCTTCACCGGAGCCCCACGAGGTACCGATACAACGCCCGGAACCACCACAACAACCGCAGCCGACGGTCCTCCTGGAACAGGCGCCACCTGCACCGGTCTCCTCAACTTCTCTGTCCAACGGTGAACGGGTGGGTGGGTGGGAAAAAGTCTTTCTGGCGACGGCGGAAAGCCGCCAATCCACCGCCACCCAAGCCGTAAGGGACGCGGAAGGCCCAGCCCTGGTAGTCACGTCCAACCCCGCCATCTGGCAGGACACAAAGGACGCCAGAGCCAAACTCGGCCCGGTCCTCCTCTACGACCCCACCCACCTCTGCGACACCCCGGCCCGCCTCCACTGGTCCCCCACAACGGGCTGCGAGGACAAACCAACAGCGGTAAAGAGAGCCGCCGCCCTCCTCACCCCGGTAAGACCCACGGCAAAGATCGACCAGGCGGTGGCGGACACAGCCGAAACGCTCCTCCGCAGCTACCTGCACGCCGCCGCCATCGACGGCCGCACCATCCGCCACGTCCACCGCTGGTCCCAGGGCACCCAGATCCAGGACGCGGTGAGAATCCTCCGCACCAACCCCAAGGCAGCCCCCGGTGCGGCGGGCGAACTCGAAGCCGCACTCACGTCCCACCCCGAACGCCGGGACATCGCCCAGGAGTTGACGACCCGCGCACTGTCCTCCCTCTTCACGGTCAACATCCGCGAAGCCTGCACACCCAACAGAACTGACGCCCTCTCCTTGGATTCCTTCGCGAACGAAGGGGGCACGCTTTATCTGGTCGGTGAATCCATCGAGGACCCCCGTACGAACCCGGGCGCGATGCCTCTCCTCACCGCCCTCGCATCAAGCGTGGTCGAGCGCGGCCGGCACATGGCCGAACGGTCATCGGCCGGTCGCCTCGACCCACCAATGACGCTTGTCCTGGACGACGTCGCCGCCGTGGCCCCGCTCCCCCAACTCCCCGAACTCCTCGCCACGGGCGCGGACCGAGGCCTGCCGACCCTGGCCCTCCTCCGCTCCAGAGAACAGGCCAGGGCCCGCTGGCCCCATCACGAACTACCGGTCTAGCAACAGGACTTACGGCGCCCACAGCCACGGCTACGGCCGCTCGACCGCCATCTCCAGCTCACGCTCGTCCGCGTTCCCGCCCAACGGCACGACGACGCCCGTGGGTATGAAGCCTGCCTTGCCGTAGAACCGCCGGGCCCGCTCGTTGTCCTCGTGCACGATGAGCCGCACCCGCTCGACCCCACGCCCCCAGGCCCACTCCAGCGCAGCGTCGAAGAGCACCTCGGTCAACCCGATGCCCCGCACCTCCGGCCGCACGAACACCCCGACGATGTGCCCCTGCTTCCGCTCGACCGCAAAGCCGGCCCAGTCGACCGTCCCGGCCTCCTCAAGCAGCACGGTCGCCGTCCCGACCCACTCCCCGTCCGGCCCCTCCGCAATGACCTGCTGAGCCTTCTCAGCACCTTCGGCAGCCCCTACGGCCCGCTCCTGATAGAAGGAGTCCGGCCGGGCCAGCGCCGTGTCGTAGGTCTCCAGGAAGGCAAGGTGCGCGACGGGATCCTGCAAGGCGACGAGCCGCAGCTCCTTCGCCGCGGCCCACTCGTCGGCGCGTATCGAACGGATCTTGTAGTTCATGCCAGTCACGGTAGCCGAAACGCAGAAAACCCCCGTACCGAATAAACGGTACGGGGGTTTTCGCAATATTTGTTCGGCGGCGTCCTACTCTCCCACAGGGTCCCCCCTGCAGTACCATCGGCGCTGTAAGGCTTAGCTTCCGGGTTCGGAATGTAACCGGGCGTTTCCCTCACGCTATGACCACCGAAACACTATGAAACAGACAACCGCACCATCACCGTGACCATGGCAATGGGGTTGTTCGTGGTTTCAGAACCAACACAGTGGACGCGAGCAACTGAGGACAAGCCCTCGGCCTATTAGTACCGGTCACCTCCAGCGGTTACCCGCCTTCCAGATCCGGCCTATCAACCCAGTCGTCTACTGGGAGCCTTAACCCCTCAAGGGGGTGGGAACACTCATCTCGAAGCAGGCTTCCCGCTTAGATGCTTTCAGCGGTTATCCCTCCCGAACGTAGCCAACCAGCCATGCCCTTGGCAGAACAACTGGCACACCAGAGGTTCGTCCGTCCCGGTCCTCTCGTACTAGGGACAGCCCTTCTCAATGTTCCTGCGCGCGCAGCGGATAGGGACCGAACTGTCTCACGACGTTCTAAACCCAGCTCGCGTACCGCTTTAATGGGCGAACAGCCCAACCCTTGGGACCGACTCCAGCCCCAGGATGCGACGAGCCGACATCGAGGTGCCAAACCATCCCGTCGATATGGACTCTTGGGGAAGATCAGCCTGTTATCCCCGGGGTACCTTTTATCCGTTGAGCGACGGCGCTTCCACAAGCCACCGCCGGATCACTAGTCCCGACTTTCGTCCCTGCTCGACCCGTCGGTCTCACAGTCAAGCTCCCTTGTGCACTTACACTCAACACCTGATTGCCAACCAGGCTGAGGGAACCTTTGGGCGCCTCCGTTACTCTTTAGGAGGCAACCGCCCCAGTTAAACTACCCATCAGACACTGTCCCTGATCCGGATCACGGACCCAGGTTAGACATCCAGCACGACCAGACTGGTATTTCAACGACGACTCCCCCTGAACTGGCGTCCAGAGTTCACAGTCTCCCAGCTATCCTACACAAGCCGAACCGAACACCAATATCAAACTGTAGTAAAGGTCCCGGGGTCTTTCCGTCCTGCTGCGCGAAACGAGCATCTTTACTCGTAGTGCAATTTCACCGGGCCTATGGTTGAGACAGTCGAGAAGTCGTTACGCCATTCGTGCAGGTCGGAACTTACCCGACAAGGAATTTCGCTACCTTAGGATGGTTATAGTTACCACCGCCGTTTACTGGCGCTTAAGTTCTCAGCTTCGCACACCCGAAAGTGCACTAACCGGTCCCCTTAACGTTCCAGCACCGGGCAGGCGTCAGTCCGTATACATCGCCTTACGGCTTCGCACGGACCTGTGTTTTTAGTAAACAGTCGCTTCTCGCTGGTCTCTGCGGCCACCCCCAGCTCAAGGAGTAAATCCTCTCACCAGTGATGGCCCCCCTTCTCCCGAAGTTACGGGGGCATTTTGCCGAGTTCCTTAACCATAGTTCACCCGAACGCCTCGGTATTCTCTACCTGACCACCTGAGTCGGTTTAGGGTACGGGCCGCCATGAAACTCGCTAGAGGCTTTTCTCGACAGCATAGGATCATCCACTTCACCACAATCGGCTCGGCATCAGGTCTCAGACTTAATGAATGGCGGATTTGCCTACCACTCGTCCTACACCCTTACCCCGGGACAACCACCGCCCGGGATGGACTACCTTCCTGCGTCACCCCATCACTCACCTACTAACCGCTTGGGCCGGCGGCTCCACCACTTTCCATTCCCCGAAGGGTCCGGAACGGCTTCACGGCCTTAGCATCACGATGCTCGATGTTTGACGCTTCACAGCGGGTACCGGAATATCAACCGGTTATCCATCGACTACGCCTGTCGGCCTCGCCTTAGGTCCCGACTTACCCTGGGCAGATCAGCTTGACCCAGGAACCCTTAGTCAATCGGCGCACACGTTTCTCACGTGTGTATCGCTACTCATGCCTGCATTCTCACTCGTGAACCGTCCACCACTAGCTTCCGCTGCGGCTTCACCCGGCACACGACGCTCCCCTACCCATCCATACAGGCGTTGGCCCTATTGTATGAATGACACGACTTCGGCGGTACGCTTGAGCCCCGCTACATTGTCGGCGCGGAATCACTAGACCAGTGAGCTATTACGCACTCTTTCAAGGGTGGCTGCTTCTAAGCCAACCTCCTGGTTGTCTCTGCGACTCCACATCCTTTCCCACTTAGCGTACGCTTAGGGGCCTTAGTCGATGCTCTGGGCTGTTTCCCTCTCGACCATGGAGCTTATCCCCCACAGTCTCACTGCCGTGCTCTCACTTACCGGCATTCGGAGTTTGGCTAAGGTCAGTAACCCGGTAGGGCCCATCGCCTATCCAGTGCTCTACCTCCGGCAAGAAACACACGACGCTGCACCTAAATGCATTTCGGGGAGAACCAGCTATCACGGAGTTTGATTGGCCTTTCACCCCTAACCACAGGTCATCCCCCAGGTTTTCAACCCTGGTGGGTTCGGTCCTCCACGAAGTCTTACCTCCGCTTCAACCTGCCCATGGCTAGATCACTCCGCTTCGGGTCTTGAGCGCGCTACTATATCGCCCTATTCGGACTCGCTTTCGCTACGGCTTCCCCACACGGGTTAACCTCGCAACACACCGCAAACTCGCAGGCTCATTCTTCAAAAGGCACGCAGTCACGACTGTATGTGCAAGCACATACAGCGACGCTCCCACGGCTTGTAGGCACACGGTTTCAGGTACTATTTCACTCCGCTCCCGCGGTACTTTTCACCATTCCCTCACGGTACTATCCGCTATCGGTCACCAGGGAATATTTAGGCTTAGCGGGTGGTCCCGCCAGATTCACACGGGATTTCTCGGGCCCCGTGCTACTTGGGTGTCTCTCAAACGAGCCGTTGATGTTTCGACTACGGGGGTCTTACCCTCTACGCCGGACCTTTCGCATGTCCTTCGCCTACATCAACGGTTTCTGACTCGTCTCACAGCCGGCAGACTGTGAAAGAGAGATCCCACAACCCCGTACACGCAACCCCTGCCGGGTCTCACACGTATACGGTTTGGCCTCATCCGGTTTCGCTCGCCACTACTCCCGGAATCACGGTTGTTTTCTCTTCCTGCGGGTACTGAGATGTTTCACTTCCCCGCGTTCCCTCCACTTGCCCTATGTGTTCAGGCAAGGGTGACAGCCCATGACGACTGCCGGGTTTCCCCATTCGGAAACCCCCGGATCAAAGCCTGGTTGACGACTCCCCGGGGACTATCGTGGCCTCCCACGTCCTTCATCGGTTCCTGGTGCCAAGGCATCCACCGTGCGCCCTTAAAAACTTGGCCACAGATGCTCGCGTCCACTGTGCAGTTCTCAAACAACGACCAACCACCCGTCACACACCGCTTACACGATGCTTTACCGGGGTCGGCACTGAAGGCAGCTTGTTACAGCCGTGCCCTCAGACACCCAACAGCGTGCCCGGTATCCCCGTCACTCATGGTCAGCTTTCCACGCCCCGAAGAGCAGTACTTGCAGCCCGAGATGAGCGGCGACACCGAATAATCAACGTTCCACCCTTGAGCAACCACCGCAGAACATTTGCCTGCGTAATGGCCCTGGACCACCAAGCAAGCTTGGCGGCCTAGATGCTCCTTAGAAAGGAGGTGATCCAGCCGCACCTTCCGGTACGGCTACCTTGTTACGACTTCGTCCCAATCGCCAGTCCCACCTTCGACAGCTCCCTCCCCACAAGGGGGTTGGGCCACCGGCTTCGGGTGTTACCGACTTTCGTGACGTGACGGGCGGTGTGTACAAGGCCCGGGAACGTATTCACCGCAGCAATGCTGATCTGCGATTACTAGCAACTCCGACTTCATGGGGTCGAGTTGCAGACCCCAATCCGAACTGAGACCGGCTTTTTGAGATTCGCTCCACCTCACGGTATCGCAGCTCATTGTACCGGCCATTGTAGCACGTGTGCAGCCCAAGACATAAGGGGCATGATGACTTGACGTCGTCCCCACCTTCCTCCGAGTTGACCCCGGCGGTCTCCTGTGAGTCCCCGTCACCCCGAAGGGCACGCTGGCAACACAGGACAAGGGTTGCGCTCGTTGCGGGACTTAACCCAACATCTCACGACACGAGCTGACGACAGCCATGCACCACCTGTACACCGACCACAAGGGGGGCACTATCTCTAATGCTTTCCGGTGTATGTCAAGCCTTGGTAAGGTTCTTCGCGTTGCGTCGAATTAAGCCACATGCTCCGCTGCTTGTGCGGGCCCCCGTCAATTCCTTTGAGTTTTAGCCTTGCGGCCGTACTCCCCAGGCGGGGAACTTAATGCGTTAGCTGCGGCACCGACGACGTGGAATGTCGCCAACACCTAGTTCCCACCGTTTACGGCGTGGACTACCAGGGTATCTAATCCTGTTCGCTCCCCACGCTTTCGCTCCTCAGCGTCAGTAATGGCCCAGAGATCCGCCTTCGCCACCGGTGTTCCTCCTGATATCTGCGCATTTCACCGCTACACCAGGAATTCCGATCTCCCCTACCACACTCTAGCTAGCCCGTATCGAATGCAGACCCGGGGTTAAGCCCCGGGCTTTCACACCCGACGTGACAAGCCGCCTACGAGCTCTTTACGCCCAATAATTCCGGACAACGCTTGCGCCCTACGTATTACCGCGGCTGCTGGCACGTAGTTAGCCGGCGCTTCTTCTGCAGGTACCGTCACTTGCGCTTCTTCCCTGCTGAAAGAGGTTTACAACCCGAAGGCCGTCATCCCTCACGCGGCGTCGCTGCATCAGGCTTTCGCCCATTGTGCAATATTCCCCACTGCTGCCTCCCGTAGGAGTCTGGGCCGTGTCTCAGTCCCAGTGTGGCCGGTCGCCCTCTCAGGCCGGCTACCCGTCGTCGCCTTGGTGAGCCATTACCTCACCAACAAGCTGATAGGCCGCGGGCTCATCCTGCACCGCCGGAGCTTTTAACCCCCACACATGAGTGCAGGAGTATTATCCGGTATTAGACCCCGTTTCCAGGGCTTGTCCCAGAGTGCAGGGCAGATTGCCCACGTGTTACTCACCCGTTCGCCACTAATCCCCACCGAAGTGGTTCATCGTTCGACTTGCATGTGTTAAGCACGCCGCCAGCGTTCGTCCTGAGCCAGGATCAAACTCTCCGTGAATGTTTTCCCGTAATCGGGATCACATACACGAGAGCGGAACAGTCAGGCGGAATAAGCCCGACCGTTCACAGCGTCCTCGCTGTATGTTTTCTTCAAAGGAACCTCGCCCCAACCATCGTGATGATGAGCTGGAGACGGGGTATCAACATATCTGGCGTTGATTTTTGGCACGCTGTTGAGTTCTCAAGGAACGGACGCTTCCTTTGTACTCACCCTCTCGGGCTTTCCTCCGTGCTTTTCCCTTCGGTCTTGCGTTTCCGACTCTATCAGACCGTTTCCGGTTCCGATTTCCTCGGTGCTTTCCAGGTTTCCGCTTCCGCGTTTCCCTTTCCGGCGGTTCCGACTCTACCAGATCCTTTCGGGCCTGATTCCCAGTCAGAGTGGGCTGCCTTCCCGGCCGTTGGGCCGTTCCGACGTCTCAAACCTTAGCCGATTCCCCCGGCGGAGTTCCAATCGAGGCCCAGTGACCTGATCGAACAACAGCCGAGCCCAAATCGAATTGAATTCGGGCACGCCGAAATCAATCCCGTTGGGAGATCGTGCGGTTGGTTTGGGTTGCCGCTGTCGCGGCGGAGGTGCTGCCGGAGAACCGTTACGGCTCGGCGGCAACCCGAAGAACTTTACGGATCGAGCAGGGGACTGTCAAGCACCCTCTGTCAAGATCTTTTATTCGAGGTCGCTGAGCCGGCCGCCGGCGTCCGGCTGGGCGTGCTCCACCCTGCGCAGCAGGCGGGTCAGGACCTCGCCGAGGACTGTGCGCTCCACCGGGGAGAGGTCCTGGAGGAGGTCCTCCTCGAAGACCGTCGCCATGCGCATCGCCTCCAGCCACTTGCCGCGACCCTCGGGCGTCAGCTCCACGATCACGCGGACGCGGTTGGACTCGTCCCGCTCTCTGGTGACCAGGCCCTCGGCGACCATGCGGTCGATCCTGTGGGTCATCGCGGCCGGCGTGAGGCCGAGGCGCTTGGCGAGGTCGCTCGGGCCCATCCGATAGGGGGCGCCGGCGAGGACGAGCGCCTTGAGGACCTCCCACTCGGCGCTGCTCATGCCGAGGTTCGCGGTCTGGCGGCCGTAGGCGACGTTCATGCGGCGGTTCAGGCGGCCCAGGGCCGAGACGATCTTTTCGACCTGGGGGTCGAGGTCCTTGAACTCGCGCTGGTAGGCGGCGATCTGCTCGTCGAGTGTCGGTTCGCCCATGGGCGTCAGTATCGCACGGGGTCGCTTGGCGTTGAAGTCCTTCTAGATGTACTGTTTAGCTTCGAAGTCTTCGGTACTAAGAAGTACCGATGGCGACCAACTACCTGATTGAGGTGACCGTGACCAGGGCGATGGGCGCAGCGATGCGCCGGATCCACGTGGGTAACGCACTCAGCGCGTTCGGGCTCGGCTTCACGGTCCCCTACCTGTACGTCTATGTGGCGCAGGTGCGGGGACTGGGGGCCATGACGGCGGGTCTCGTACTCGCCGTCTTCGCCGTGGCCGCGTTGATCGTGCTGCCGTTCGCCGGGCGGGCCATCGTCCGGCGCGGTCCCCGACCGGTTCTCCTCGTCGCCCTGGTTCTGGCCGCCGTAGGGTCGATGAGTCTGGGGCTGGCGGGGACCGCGACCGCTGTGTTGCTGTCGGCTGCCGCGCTCGGGGCCGGGCAGGCCGTGATGCAGCCGGCGCTCGCCACGATGATCGTGGACTGTTCTACGGCGGACACGCGCTCGCGTGCCTTTGCGATGCAGTTCTTTCTGCAGAATCTCGGGCTCGGTGTCGGCGGGCTCATCGGGGGTCATCTGGTCGACACGACCAGCGCGGCCTCGTTCACGCTGCTCTTCGGGATCGAGTCGGCGATGTTCCTGGTGCTCGCCGGGGTGATGGCGACCGTGCGGATGCCGCATTCGCCGGTCATCGGTGACGCTCCCGCGCGGTCGTCCGCCAAGGGGGCCTGGAAGCAGTTGCTGGGCAACCGAGCCATGGTGCAGCTGAGCGTGCTCGGCTTCGTGCTGTTCTTCGCCTGCTACGGGCAGTTCGAGTCGGGGTTGAGTGCGTACGGGATCGAGGCCGCCGGTATCTCGACGTCCGCGCTCGGTACGGCGCTGGCCGCCAACACCGCGATGATCGTCGTCGCGCAGTTCGCGGTGCTGAAGTTCGTCGAGCGGCGTCGGCGCTCGCGCGTGATCGCGGCCGTAGGGATGATCTGGGCGCTGGCGTGGGTCACGGCCGGGTTCGCGGGGCTCGGGCACGGGAGTCAGGAGATGGCTACGGCGGCCTTTGTGTCGACGTACGCGCTGTTCGGGCTGGGGGAGGCGATGTTGTCGCCGACCGTCGCTCCGCTGGTGGCCGATCTGGCGCCGGAGGGGATGGCCGGGCAGTACAACTCGGCCTTCGCCCTCGTCAAGCAGCTCGCGCTGGCCGTCGGGCCCGCGGTGGGCGGGCCGTTGGGGGCTTCGCTGCCGGGGCCGTATGTCGTGACGTTCTTCTTGTTCTCGCTGGGGATCAGCCTGCTCGCCGTGAAGCTGGGGCGGCAGTTGACCGCCGTACAGGATCAGCCTTGGCGGGCGAAGGGGAGTCTGGTCGTCGCTCGCGGGAGTGTGGAGCCCGTAGGGGTCGAGGCGTAGGTCAGGCCGGGGGTGTCTTGGGGAGTACGAACTCGCACCAGACGGCCTTGCCTCCGCCTGGGGTGCGGCGGGAGCCCCAGTTCGAGGCGATGGTCGCCACGATCGCGATGCCTCGGCCCGACTCGTCGGCCGGTTCCGCGCGGCGGCGGCGGGGCAGGTGGTCGTCGCCGTCCGTGACCTCGACGATGAGGCGGCGGTCCGTGCGGCGCAGGCGCAGGCGCATGGGCGGGGTGCCGTGCTGGAGGCTGTTGGCGACCAGCTCGCTTGCGGCCAGGACGCCCAGGTCGTGGAGTTCGGTGGGGAAGCGCCAGCTGGTGAGGACTCCGGAGGCGAACGCACGCGCGCGTGGGGCCGCTTCCACTCCGCCGAGCAACTCCAGGGCCGCGTTGCGGAAGAGGTCGCCGGCCGGGCCGGTGCGGGCCGGGTGCTGGATGACCAGGACCGCGACGTCGTCGTCGTGGTCCGCGGTGACGCCGAGGGCGCGGACCAGGCGGTCGCAGACGACCTGAGGGGTGCCGGTGGCGCCGGCCAGGGCGCGCTCCAGGGAGGCGATTCCCTCGTCGAGGTCCTCGTCCCGGCGCTCCACCAGGCCGTCCGTGTAGAGAACCGCCGTAGAACCGGGGCTGAGGGGGATCGAGCCCGAGGAGTGGATCCAGCCGCCGGTGCCGAGTGGGGGGCCGGTGGGTTCGTCGGCGCGCTGGACCGCGCCCGTCTCGTCGCGGACGAGGATCGGGAGGTGGCCGGCCGAGGCGTAGACCAGGCGGCCCTCGTTCGGGTCGAAGATGGCGTACACGCAGGTGGCGATCTGGTTCGCGTCGATCTCCGTGGCGAGGCCGTCCAGGAGCTGGAGGACCTCGTGCGGGGGCAGGTCGAGGCGGGCGTACGCCCTTACCGCCGTGCGGAGTTGGCCCATGACCGCCGCCGCCCGGACGCCTCGGCCCATGACGTCGCCGATGACCAGGGCGGTGCGGCCGCCGCCGAGGGTGATCACGTCGTACCAGTCGCCGCCGACCGCCGCCTCGGTGCCGCCGGGCTGGTAGGTGGCGGCGATGCGCAGGTCGTCGGGTTCTTCGAGTTCCTGGGGGAGCAGGGAGCGCTGGAGCGTCACGGCTGTCTCGCGCTGGCGGCGTTCGCTCGCGCGGAGGCGTTCGGCGGCCTCGGCGTGGTCGGTGACGTCGGTGGCGAAGATCAGGACGCCGCCCTCCGCGCTGTCGGCGCTCACGGCGACCGGGGTGCACGTGAACGTGTACGAGCGGCCGCCGGGCGCCTTGCGGGACTTGAGGGTGCGGGGCTTGCCGCTGCGCAGGACCTGGTCCAGGAGCGGGAGCAGGCCCAGTTCGTCGAACTCGGGGAGAGCCTCGCGGGCCGGTGCGCCCAGGGGGCGGGTGCCGAAGGCCGCTGCGTAGGCGTCGTTGACGTACGCGATGCGCTGGTCGGGGCCGTGTACCAGGGCGACGAGGGCCGGGACGCGGTCGAGGACCTCGCGGACGGGCAGGTCCTCGACGGCGGGGACCGGTGGCGGCTCGTCGGTGAGCTGCTCGGCGCGGGCCGCGGGCACGGAGCCTTCTCCTCGCCGGTCCGGGGTGACCGTGTGGTCGGTCCGCGCTGCGGCGCGGCGCTGCGTTCCGGGGAGCCGGGCGCTCCAGCGCGTGAAGTTCACGAATCCTTGCCTCGTGTAGGTGTTGTCGGCCCGCTCCGGACCCTGCCGGGGGTCCGGGGGTTGGCCCCCGGGGGATGCAGCACAGTGGGGAAAGCCTCTTGGGTGAGAAGGGCGGGCGCGGGCCCGCCCGAAGTCGTGGACCAGTCTGGCAGTGTGACCGACCGGGGCGACATTCGTCAGACGCCTCGGCGGCCGGTGGAGTTCCTCGGTCCGGTCAGTTCGACCCCTTCGGGTCGTGTGGAGGCCTTCCACCGGCCGCGAGTTCGAACTCCGCTCGGGGATGTTCGAGTGAACCGAGGGAGACGATCTCCCTTTTGAAGAGCCCCGCCAGGGTCCATTCGGCGAGCACACGGGCCTTGCGGTTGAAGGTGGGCACCCTGCTCAGGTGGTAGACGCGGTGCATGAACCAGGCAGGGTAGCCCTTCAGCTTCCGTCCGTAGACCTGCGCGACACCTTTGTGCAGTCCCAGGGAGGCGACCGAGCCGACGTACTTGTGGGCGTACGTCTCCAGGGGCTCGTCACGCAGGGAGTGCGCGATGTTGTCGCCGAGGATCTTGGCCTGGCGTACGGCGTGTTGGGCGTTGGGGGCGGTGGTGGTGCCGGGTTCGGAGGCGGTGACGTCGGGGACGGCGGCCGCGTCTCCCGCTGCCCACGCGTGCGTGGCGCCCTCGATCGTCAGCTGGGCGGTGCACTTGAGGCGGCCGTGGTTGTTGAGCGGGAGGTCGGTGGCGGCGAGCACCGGGTGGGGTTTCACGCCGGCCGTCCACACGAGGGTGCGGGTCGGGAAGCGCTGGCCGTCGCTGAGGACGGCGACGCGGTCGACGCAGGATTCGAGGCGGGTCTCCAGGAGGACCTGGATGTTGCGGCGGCGCAGCTGGGTGATCGTGTAGGTGCCCATCTCCTCGCCGACCTCGGGGAGGATGCGGTTCGAGGCCTCCACGAGGATCCACTTCAGGTCGTCGGCGTCGACGTTGTGGTAGTAGCGCACGGCGTAGCGGGCCATGTCCTCCAGCTCGCCGAGCGCCTCGACGCCGGCGTAACCGCCTCCTACGAAGACGAAGGTCAGCGCCGCGTCGCGGATCGCGGGGTCGCGGGTGGAGGAGGCGATGTCCATCTGCTCGATGACGTGGTTGCGCAGGCCGATGGCCTCCTCGACGGTCTTGAAGCCGACGCCGTGCTCGGCGAGACCGGGGATGGGGAGGGTGCGCGAGATCGAGCCGGGGGCCAGGACGAGTTCGTCGTACGCCAACTCCTCGGCGCCCGTGCCCTCTTCCTCGGTGGCGAGGGTGCTGAGGGTCGCGGTGCGCTTGCCGTGGTCGATGGCGGTGGCCTCGCCGATGACGACCCGGCAGCGGCCGAGGACGCGGCGCAGCGGGACGACGACGTGGCGGGGGGAGATCGAACCGGCGGCGGCCTCGGGGAGAAACGGCTGATACGTCATGTAAGGGTCGGGACTGACGACGGTGATCTCGACCTGCCCGCGCTTGATTTCACGTTTCAACTTCTTCTGAAGGCGCAGGGCTGTGTACATCCCGACGTAGCCGCCACCGACAACGAGAATGCGCGCGCGTTCCTTCACCATCCCATGACGCACCCGGCGCTGGAGTTTGTCCACAGCCTCGACAAATTGTGTGACCGGCGACGGAGGGTGCGCGGGCGCGCCGAAAGTGCCGTCGTCGAGGGCAGGTTCGCAGGTCAGTGAGGGTGATCGGGGTGGTGCCCCGGGGTGCAATAGGGGCGTATGCGACCCGTACTCCGATCGGGGGGCGCTCCGTGCGGAACCTGCCCCTTCTGAATTGACCCCCTCTCAACTATGTTCGTGTGTCGACGGGGTGAAGGGGGATGTGCTCAGCGAGTCCGCGAAGAGCGGGGCTCGCGAACCGGGCTTGTCTCACGATGCTCCGGCTGCCGATGGCGGGGAGTCTCCGGGGGGAGACGTCATTAACCGGGGGAACGTGTATGCATATTCAGGATTCGCATTGGACATCCGCGTCAGCCGTCGCATCCGGCGGCGCGGTCGGAGCGGCGGCGAACGGACGCGGGGACTCCTCGCGGACGACGCCGTTGCGGGTGGACGCACAGCGCAATCTGGAGCACGTGCTGCGGGCGGCGCGTGAGGTCTTCGGCGAGCTGGGCTACGGCGCGCCGATGGAGGACGTGGCGCGACGCGCGCGGGTCGGTGTCGGCACGGTGTACCGGCGCTTCCCGAGCAAGGACGTCCTGGTGCGGCGGATAGCCGAGGAGGAGACCTCCCGGCTGACCGACCAGGCGCGTTCGGCGCTCGGCCAGGAGGACGAGCCGTGGTCGGCGCTGTCGCGCTTCCTGCGGACGTCGGTGGCCTCGGGCGCCGGGCGGCTGCTGCCGCCGCAGGTGCTGCGGGTCGGCGTCGCCGATGAGGGTGAGGGTGCCGCTCTCCTCGACGAGGCGCGGGTGCCGCAGCAGCGGACGCAGCCGGGTGCGGGTGAGCTGCGCCTGGTGCCGGAGGATTCGGCGGGGTCTCTGGGTTCCGCGGAGTACGACGCCGGGGCGACCGCGCTGCTGGAGGTCGTGGGGCAGTTGGTGGACCGTGCGCGGGCCGCGGGGCAGTTGCGGGCGGACGTCTCGGTGTCGGATGTGCTGCTGGTGATCGCTACGGCGGCGCCCTCGTTGCCGGATGCCGCGCAGCAGGCGGCGGCGTCGGCTCGGTTGCTGGACATTCTGTTGGAGGGGTTGCGGTCGCGGCCGTTGTGAGGCGGTCTCGGCCGTTGTGAGGGTGGGGCGCGGCCGTTGTGAGGGTGGGCCGGTGTTGGGGCGGGCGTCTTCTGGGGGCTGCGCCCCCAGCCCCCCCCATCGGCCCTGAAGGGGCCTCGTCCTCAAACGCCGGACGGGCTGATCTATGCCGACCCAGTTGAAAAGGTGCGGGCGGGTGGCCCGTTCCCGGTGACTCGAATAGGTGACTGTGGGGCGTGGGTGCCGTGGTGCCCGCGCCCCTCGTGACACCTGGGAATGTTCCGGGCATTTCGGTCACCGGTGCCAACTCCCGTTCCGGGCCCGACAGTTGAGCCTTCCCCGGAGGGGTGAACGCTAGTACTGCGGTGCGGGAAGTCCCCACGGATGAGTGGATGGTCCGTACGACGGGGTCCTGAACAAAAGCCAATATGGCTACGCTGACCCGGTGTTCGGGACCGGTTGGACTGGCTTGGCAGGCGGCGGGGGCTTTCCGCGATGAGCGTTGACGGGCGTGACGAGTCACTGGGTGACGGTGACCCGGAGGCCGGTGGGCTGACCTCACCACAGGTGCCGAGTCAGGGCGGGCCCAGTGGTGTCCCCCAGGGTGCTGTCCCCCCGGGTTTCGAACCCGCCGAGGGCAGCGTCCCACCGCAGCGCGAGGGCAGTGTGCTGCCGCCGCCGCTGCCGCCGCGGGAGATGCCGGCGGCCGACGCCTCGCTGATCGAGCGGATGCGCGCCGGTGACGACACGGCGTACGAGGAGCTGTACCGGCGCCACGCGGACGCCGTGCGCCGGTACGCCCGGACCTGTTGCCGGGACGGGCACACCGCCGACGATCTCACCGCCGAGGTCTTCGCCCGCATGTTGCAGGCGGTGCGCGGCGGTTCGGGGCCCGAGCACGCCGTACGCGCGTATCTGCTGACCTCCGTCCGGCGCGTCGCCGCGAACTGGACGAAGTCGGCGAAGCGCGAGCAACTCGTCGACGACTTCGCGGTGTTCGCCGCGCAGTCCGCGCGGGTGTCGGAGGTGTCCGACGACGACACGATCGACCTGGGCGCCGATGTCCGGGCCATGCACGTGGCCGAGCAGTCGATGGCGATGCAGGCCTTCCGGTCGCTGCCCGAGCGGTGGCAGGCCGTGCTGTGGCACACCGAGGTCGAGGACGAGTCGCCGAGCGAGGTCGCCACGCTCTTCGGGCTGGACGCCAACGGCACGCGCGTGCTGGCCAGTCGGGCCCGCGAGGGGCTCAAGCAGGCCTATCTCCAGGCCCATGTCAGCGCCACCCTCACCGACGACGAGGACTGCTCGCGCTACGCCGACCAGCTCGGCACCTACGCCCGCCGCCGGCTGCGCACGCGTGCCGAACGGGGGCTGCGCAAGCACCTGGAGGAGTGCGCCAAGTGCCGGCTGGCCGCGCTACAGATCGAGGAGGTCGCCAGCGGTATCCCGGCGGTCGTCCCGGTCGCGGTCATCGGCTGGTTCGGCGTCGCCGGGTACGCGAAGGCGGTCGCGCTCATCGCCGGTGGCGCGGGAGCGGGTGCGGCCGGTGCCGCTGGTGCCGCCGCCGCTGCGAGCGGGAGTTCGTCCGGCAGTGCGGGTGCCGGAGGCGCGGCCGCCTCCGAGGGCCTGGGCGCCCCGGTGAAGGCGGGCATCGCGGCCGGTGTGGTCGCCACGGCGGCAGCGGCGGCGATCGCCCTCGCGCTGGCCGGCAGCACCCACACCCCCGCGAAGAAGCCCGAGGCGAAACCGGCGCCCTCGTCCTCCCCCATCGCCAAGCCCGAGTCGACTCCCCCGACGCCCCCGAAGAAGCAACCGGCCCCGGAACCAGCGGTGTTGAAGCCGGAACCGACGCCCACTCCGACCCCGACGCCCAAGCCCACACCCCGGGCGAAGCCGACACCGACCCCGAAGTCCACCCCGACTCCGAGGCCGACCCCCAGACCCACGCCGACGCCCACCCCCACGCCGACCCCGACGCCCCCACCCGCGCCGACGATCTTCCAGGTCAGCGAGCTCTCGTACAACGTCAACGGCGACGGCACCGCACCGGAGATCCAGCTCGGCGAGAGCAGCTGGGTGTGGCAGCGCTACGGCGTCTCGATCGGCGGCACCCGGTACGCGCACGGGGCCACCGTGCACGGCCGCTCCTCCGTCACGATCGACCTCAACCGCCAGTGCGTCTCCTACGACGCGACGGTCGGCGTCGACGACATGATGCTGGGGATCGGCAAGGTGTACTTCTCGGTGTACGCGGACGGGGTGCGGCTGTGGCAGTCCGGGGAGATCGACGGCGGGGATCCCGCGGTGCCCGTCCATGTGAACATCGCCGGGCGCAAGACCGTGCGGCTCGTGGTCGAACCGCACAGCTCCTTCGACAACCTGGCGCTGGCGGACTGGGCGGAGTCCAAGTTCACCTGCCAGTAGGAGGTCACGGCGGGGCGGGCAGCTCCGCCAGGATCTCGTCCATGGTGAGGGTCTCGCCGCGGGCGCGTTCGGCGGCGTAGCGCTCGGCGCTCAGGTCGGTGCGGGCGACGGCCTCGGTGTGCTCGACGCGGGCGCGCTCCGGCATGGGGCGCGGGTGGCCGCCGCGCCAGTGGTCGCCCGCGGCCAACAGCCGTACCGCGCGCGGGAGTTCGCCGAGGTCGGCGAGGAGCAGGGCCGTCTGGTCCACCAGCATCGCGATCAACGCGTCGGCGCAGCGCTGTTCTACGGCCTCGCGCAGGGTGGCGGTCATCAGCTCAAGGCCGCGTTCCGGGCCGGACTCGGCGGCGGTGACCAGGGCGGCGACCGCGTTCAGGCCGGCCTTGAACTGCGGTGGGGGTGTGCCCTTCTGGCTCTCCGTCGTGGCCAGGTCGCTCAACTCCCGCGCGCGGGCGACGTCTCCGTCCTCCAGGGCGATGTGCGCGCGCAGCATCAGGACGAAGGTGCGGGCGTCCGCCACACCGTGCCGGTCGGACTCCTCGGTCGCCCGGTCCAGGCCCGCGAGGGCGCTGTCGCGGTCGCCGGCGCGGAAGGCGAGTTCGGCGAGGCGGGCGATGAGGAACGGGGTCTCGGTGTTGGCGCCGACCTCGTAGGCGAGCGCCAGGGCCTCCTCGTACTCCGTCCGCGCCTCCTCGAAGCGGCCGCGGACCATGGCGGCCTCGCCTACCGCGCTGGACACCTGGGCGCGCACCCAGCGGTCGCCGACGCGTCGGCAGAGCACCTTCAGCGCCTTCAGGTCCTCGTCGATGCCCGCCATGCCGCCCGGTGAGTCGACGAGGAGGTGCGTGCGGAACATCAGCATCACGGCGTTCTCCCAGTCACCGCCGTGGGCACGGGCGTTGACGACCGCCGCCTCCATGGCGGGCCGGATGTCCATCGACTCGGTGAGGAAGTAGGCGGTGAGCGGCCAGATGAGCCCCGGCATACGGGCCGACTGCGGGCCACCGGCGGAGAAGTGGTCCTGGATCAGCCGCATGTACTGCCACATGCACTCGTCCCGCAGGCCGTCCTCCGTCCGTCCCAGGAGCTCGGACTCGGCCCTGAGGAAGAGGTTCAGCAGCCGGAGGTCCATCCGTCGCGTGTGCAGGGGGTGCCGGGCGTCCGCCTCCGGGTCGGCGACGTAGGCCTCGTACGGGTCCAGGGCGGAACCGGCCGGCGAGGTCAGGGCGAGGACGCGGATCACCCATTCCGCGCCCTCGGTGCGGTAGTTGCGCAGCCACCAGAACCAGCCGACGGCGATGACCAGGGCACCGGCCTCCGCCTCGTCGCGCGCGGCGACGGAGCGGGCGAGGGCCGCGCGGATGTTGTCCAGCTCGGTCTCCAGGCGGGCTATCCACGGGAGTTGGTCGCCCGAGCGGAGGAGCGGCTCGGCCTCCTCGACGAGGGCGCTGACCCACGCGCGGTGCCTGCGCTCGGCGGCGGCGCGCAGGTCGGGGGTCTCGGCGGCGCGCTCGACGGCGTACTCGTGGATGGTCTCCAGCATGCGGTAGCGCATGCCGCCGTCCGTGTCCCCCGGGGTGGCCACGATCAGGGACTTGTCGACCAGGGAGCCGATGAGGTGGGCCGCGGGGCCGGTGCACACGGCCTCGGCCGCCGCGAGGTCCCAGCCGCCGGCGAACACGGAGACCTCGCGCAGCACCGTCCGCTCCGCCTCGTCGAGCAGGTCCCAGGACCAGTCGACGACGGCACGGAGGGTCTGCTGGCGGGGCAGGACCGTGCGGCTGCCGGAGGTGAGGAGGCGGAAGCGGTCGTCGAGGCGGTCGGCGATCTGGCGCGGGGTGAGCAACCGGAGCCGGGCGGCGGCCAGTTCGATGGCCAGGGGCAGGCCGTCGAGGCGGCGGCAGATCTCCGCGACGGCCTCCGTGTCCTGGAGCACGGCCTCCGCGTCGGGGCGGACGGCGGTGGCGCGCTCGGTGAAGAGGCGGTGTGCCTGGTCGGGGACGAGGGGTTCGACCGGGCGCACGGACTCGCCGGGGACGCCGAGGGGTTCACGGCTGGTGGCGAGGATCGTGAGCCCCGGGCAGCGGGTCAGGAGGGTCTCGGCGAGGTCGGCCACCGCGTCGATGACATGTTCGCAGTTGTCAAGGATCAGGAGTCGGCCGCGCGAGGCGCAGTACTCCACCAGCAGGGCGACCGGGTCGTCCTGCGTGGTCATCAACTCGGTGGTCAACAGGGCGGTCTCGCGCAGACCGAGGGCACTGACCACCGCGCCCGGCACCGCCTCCGGCCGGTCGAGCCGGGCCAGCTCGACGAGCCACGCCTGCGGGAGCCCGGCGGCGGCTTCCTCGGCGAGACGGGTCTTTCCGGAGCCGCCCGGTCCGGTGAGCGTGACCAGGCGGGCCCTGTGCATATCGGAACGGATGGCGGCGATCTCGGGTTCCCGGCCCACGAAAGAGGTAAGCCGAGGACGCAGGTTGCCGTTGCGCTCGGGCGGCCCCGGTGCCGGGGGCGTCGTACTCGCGGGTGCCGTCGACGTGAGCAACTCCCCGTGCAGGGCGCGGAGTTCCGGACCCGGGTCGGTGCCGAGCCCTTCGGCGAGTGCGCGCCGGGCGGCCTCGTACGCGGCGAGGGCGTCGGCTCCTCGGCCCGAGTCGCGCAGGGCGCGGATGAGGAGGGCGTGCAGGGGTTCGTCGTAGGGATGCGCGGTGGTCAGTTCCCTCAGTTCCGGTACGACGTCGGCGGCGCGGCCGAGCAGCAGGTCGGCCTCGGCCCGCGCGCGGGTGGCCTCCTGGCGCAGCGCGTCGGGGCGGGCGGCGGCGGACCGGTCCGGGAGGTCGGCGAGCGCGGGGCCGCGCCACAGGGCGAGCGCGTCGGCGAGGTCGCGGGCGGCGGCGGTCGCGTCGCCGCGGTCGAGGGCGGCCGTACCCCGGCGGGTGAGGTGTTCGAAGACGAACAGGTCCACGTCGTCCCGGGTGGCCGCGAGGCGGTAGCCGCCGGGGTCGGAGGCGATCGCTTCTTTACCGAGGGTGCGGCGGAGGCGGCCGACCAGGGCCTGGAGGGCGGCCGGGGCGTCCTGGGGAGGTTCCTCCGCCCACACCTCGTCGATCAGGGTGCCGGAGGGGACGATCCGGCCCGGGTGCAGGGCCAGCGCGGCGAGCAGGGCACGGATGCGCGCACCGCCGAGGGGTACGCCGGTGCCGTGTTCGTCTTCCGCCCGGGTGTTGCCCAGGATTTTGTACCGCACCGGGTCATTGTCTCCGGGTGGGTGGGGTGGAGGCACGGGGTTTCGCGGCGGGGCGGGTGGTTGGGGTGGTTTGGGGGATGCTGGGTGGGGCGGTTCAGGGTGCGGGGATCTTGGACTGGTGGACAGGTTGTTGGTTGGCTGCGGGTGCGTCGTGGCTGGTCGCGCAGTTCCCCGCGCCCCTTAGGGGCGCTCTCGTTGCCCGGAGTGCGTGCAATGGCCGACGGCTGAAGCCCCCGGAACCCCCGGACTTAGCGCGCCCCGCTCACAACCGCCCCCCGCTCACCCGCCGGAGGCCAACGCCCCCCGTTGCGGACGGATCCCCTCCGGTACGGCACGCGCGCGTGCCGGTGTGCCCGTCCAGCAGGTGCCCCGGCGGGCCAGCAGCCGGCCCAGCCACAGTTCCAGGGAGACCAGGTCCGCGAGGCCGTCCAGGGGCAGTGGCTCGCCCTGGGCCGCCGCGCGGAGCGCCTTGCGGACGACGCGTGCCTCCACCAGGCCCGCCTGCGCGAGCAGCGGCGTGGCGAACAGGTCCATCAGGGAGTCCGCCGCGACCCGTAGACCCTTGCGGGCCGCGGCCGCCGCCGACGCGTGGGAGGGGGCGCCCCAGCCGGGTGGGAGGTCGCCCACGCCGGCGCCCTCCAGGACCGTGCGCAGGATGGCCGCGCGGGCGCCCGGCTGGACCCGTAGGGCTTCGGGGAGGGAGCGGCAGGCGCGGACCACCTGGTTGTCGAGGAAGGGGGTGTGCAGGCGCTGGGAGCGGATCTCGGCTGCCTGTTCCAGGACGCGGAGGTCGTTGGCGTGGCGGGCCAGGGCCGCTCGCGCGCGGAAGTCGCCGGGGCGCTGGCCGGGGCCGCTGCCCTGGCGGCTGGGCGCGCTCTGGAGGCGAACCGATACTTCAGCCAGGGCCTCGCCGGTCAGCCAGCGCGCTGCGGGGCCCGGTCTGGCCCAGGTGAGCGCGGCGAGGGAGGCACCGACCGCGCCGCCGGGCTCGTCGAAGCGCTGGTTCATCAACCGGTCGGCGAGGACTTCGAGTCCCGCGCCGTAGGGCGTGCGGGCGAGGCGGCGGGCCGCGCCGTAGACGCGCCCCGGGACCATCACCGAGCCGTCCGCCTTCGCCAACGCGGCCACCGGGCGCACCAGATGACGCCGTTTGCGGTCCATCAGGAGGTCGGCGAGGCGGGCCGGGTGGGCGTCCAGGACCTGGCGGGCGCCGTAGCCGGTGAAGTGGTCGGCGCTGCCCGCGGCGAGCCGGGCGCGGTGGCGGGCGGCGACGATCAGGGAGGGGCCGGGTTCGTCGGTGAGGGGGCCGTCGAGTTCGGCGTACGGGAGGACGTCCTCGGCGCCGGTGACCACCACGTGGTGCAGGCGCGGGTTGGCCGCGAGGGTGCCCGCGCGCTCCACCTCGGACTCGCGTCCGGGGACGGCGAGATCGTTGAACGTGACGGCCAGGAGCCGTTCGCCCGCGCCGGTGCCGTGCCCGAGGACCGTGCCCGGCGCCCCCGGCAGCCCGGCGGCGAGCAGGGCCAGCGTCCCGGAGGCGGGCCCCCCGGAGAGGTCGGCCCCGATCCCGGGGACGGGCATCCCGCGCGCGGCACGCCGTTCGGCGGGCCCCATGCCGGGGACGGGTCCCGGGTCTATGTCGGGCACGTGGCGGGGAGCGGAGAGGCGCGCACGCACCGCATCAACGAGCGCGTCCCGTACGGCGTCCACCGCGCTGTCCGGGTCCACGGCCGCCGCCGCGACCGCGAGGGAGGCGACCGGCTCGTACCCGGCGATCTCACGCGCCCCGGCGCGCAACACCAGCGCATGCCCCGGCGGAATGCGCCGTACGCCCTCGTACGGCGTCGAGTCGTGCAGCGCGGCCGGGACGTCCGGGGCGGCGAGCAGCGCGGCGAGGTGACCGAAGTCGAGGTTGGCCTCGATGAGGTCGGCGAGCGGGAGCGCGGCCGTGGAGTACGCCGTACCGCCGGCCCAGGGGGTGAAGAACACCGGCTTGGCGCCCGCGAGATCACCGCAGACCATGGTGCGGCGGCCGACCTTGACGACCGCCGTGTAACTGCCCGACCAGGCCGTCAGATGCCGAAGTGCCCCTCCGCGCGCGGAGAACAGGCTGAGGCGCAGCTCCTCGTCGGAGGCGCCGCACGTACCGAGGACCGCGATACGCGTCTCGGCGTCGACCTTCACGACCCGTACTTCGTCGGGTCGCCAGTCGCCGACCGCCCACAGCGGATCCGGGTCGCCCCAAAGGAGTTGGGACCCGACCGGGTGCACCGTCTCACCGTCGAGGCCGGTCGCCCCCGCGGAACCGATCGTGGCGGCTCCAGCGGCGGTACTGCTCCATCCCACCAACCACCGCATCGACGCCTCCACAGGCTGTGGACAACCAGTGCACCGCACGAACTGGGCACCATGCTGCCATGAAGGACGCCTTCCGGAGGGCCGGAGAAGCCGCTTGAGATCGCGTGAAGACGCCCTGGACTAGGGACAACCGGACAAGGAAGACCCTACGTCCACGACGCGAATGCGCCCCCGATACGCTCCCCCAAAACACCTAACGCGCCCTCAACTCCCATGGTAGGAGCGGTATTCGACATCGGGAGGCAGGGGCGGTTTTCGGCCAAATCGGCGTTACAGGGACAGGCTCGCGCACGCTCCGTACATGCCGTGCGCACCGCTTCGCACCGCGCACAGTCCGGGAGGCGGAGTACGCCTCCCGGACCGGTCCGCCGCCCGCGGGGATGTAGGCGGCGGTGTCCCCCAGCCCACTGGATCCAGTACAGCGGGCCGACCCACGCACGATCCATCGAAGCGCTCCCGGGATGGCCGGAGAAGAGCGCACACACGGGCGCACGGCCACACGACGGGGGCACGTCGCAACCCTGCGTGCAAACCCCGCACTCGCGTACGGACCACAATCCCGCCAACCGGAACAATGCCCCTTAACGCTTGGGATGCGGCGAACTACGCTGGGTTTACGAATGCCGGGTGGTTATGCCAGCGCGGCAGCCGTCTGTGTCGAGGGGTGGCGCATGTCCAGGGAGCAACGCGGGCCGAACGAAAAACTCGGCACCGTTCTCGCCCTCGCGGGAATCAGCAACGCAGGACTCGCGCGTCGCGTCAACGATCTTGGCGCTCAACGCGGGTTGACACTTCGCTACGACAAGACGTCGGTGGCGCGCTGGGTGTCGAAGGGGATGGTGCCCCAGGGCGCCGCCCCGCACCTCATCGCGGCCGCCATCGGCCAGAAGCTCGGCCGCCCTGTGCCGCTCCACGAGATCGGCCTGGCGGACGCGGATCCCGCACCGGAAGTGGGCCTCGCCTTTCCCCGGGACGTCGGCCAAGCCGTGCGTTCCGCAACGGAGTTGTACCGGCTCGACCTCGCCGGCCGCCGGGCCGGCTCCGGCGGCATCTGGCAGTCCCTCGCCGGGTCGTTCGCAGTCAGCGCATACGCAACGCCCGCCTCACGGTGGCTGATAACCCCGGCCGACAGTTCGGTGGCGCGCGAGGCCAACTCCGCGGAGAGCTCCGGGACACCGCTCAAAGTCGGCCACAGCGATGTGCAGAAACTGCGGGAGGCCGCGGAGGACGCGAGGCGCTGGGACTCCAAGTACGGGGGTGGCGACTGGCGTTCGTCCATGGTGCCCGAGTGCCTCCGGGTGGAGGCGGCACCGCTGCTGCTCGGCTCGTACTCCGACGAGGTCGGCAGAGCCCTGTTCGGCGCGAGCGCCGAACTCACCCGCCTCGCCGGGTGGATGGCCTTCGACACGGGTCAACAGGAGGCGGCGCAGCGGTACTACATCCAGGCGCTGCGCCTGGCCCGCGCGGCGGCGGACGTGCCGTTGGGGGGCTATGTGCTGGCGTCGATGTCGTTGCAGGCGACCTACCGGGGCTTCGGCGACGAGGGCGTCGACCTCGCGCAGGCGGCGCTGGAGCGCAACCGGGGGCTTGCTACGGCCCGGACGATGAGCTTCTTCCGGCTGGTCGAGGCGCGGTCCCATGCGAAGGCGGGGGATGCGCAGGCGGCCGGGGCTGCCCTGAAGGCCGCCGAGGGGTGGCTTGAGCGGTCCCGGGAGGGCGACAACGATCCGTCGTGGCTCGGGTTCTACGGCTACGACCGGTTCGCGGCCGACGCGGCGGAGTGCTACCGGGACTTGAAGGCGCCTCGTCAGGTACGGCGGTTCACCGAGCAGGCGTTGTCGAAGCCTACGGAGGAGTTCGTGCGGTCGCACGGGCTTCGGCTGGTCGTCTCTGCGGTGGCTGAGCTTGAGTCGGGGAATCTTGATGCGGCTTGTGAGCAAGGGGTTCGGGCGGTGGAGGTCGCTGGGCGGATCTCTTCGGCGCGTACGACGGAGTACGTGAAGGATCTTCTGCACCGGTTGGAGCCGTATGGGGATGAGCCGCGGGTCGTTGAGCTGCGGGAGAGGGCTCGGCCGTTGTTGATGGCGCCCGCCTAGTCGTCTGCGTGGTTGCGGTCTGTCTGCGCGTGCGGGTCCGTCGTGGCTTGTCGCGCAGTTCCCCGCGCCCCTTGGGCGCGGGTATCCCTTCCGGGGTTTGAAGGCATTGTCAGTGGTGCAGTGCACTATCGAAGCCGGGAGGTGGTGCACGTGCGGGCTGGGGTCGGGTTCGACTGTGACGTGCTCGTGGTCGGTGGCGGGATTGTCGGGCTGTCTACGGCGTATGCGATCACGCGTGCCGCGCCGGGTACGCGCGTCACCGTGCTGGAGAAGGAGGCCGGGCCCGCCCGGCACCAGACAGGGCGCAACAGCGGAGTCATCCACAGCGGGATCTACTACCGGCCGGGGTCGCTCAAGGCGCGATATGCGGTGGGTGGGGCTGCCGAGATGGTCAAGTTCTGTGCGGAGTACGGGGTTTCGCATGCCGTCACCGGGAAGTTGATCGTCGCCACGGAGCGCGCCGAGCTGCCTCGCCTGCACGCGCTCGTGCAGCGCGGGCGGGAGAACGGCATTGCGGTCCGGGAGCTGGGCGGCGCCCAGATCGCGGAGTACGAACCCGAGGTGCGCGGCCTCGCGGCCATACAGGTCGCGACGACCGGCATCTGCGACTACACCGAGGTCGCCCGCCGCCTCGCCGAGGCCTCCGGCGCGGAGATCCGCTACGGCGCGCGCGTGGCCCACATCGACCGGCGCCCGGAGCGCGGGGTCGCCGTCCGTACGGTGACCGCGACCGGCGGTGACGTCGTCCGCGCCCGCGTCCTGGTCAACTGCGCCGGCCTGCACTGCGACGAGGTGGCCCGTCTCACCGGCGACGACCCGGAGATGCGGATCGTGCCGTTCCGCGGCGAGTACTACACGCTCACCCGCCCCGAACTGGTCCGGGGCCTGGTCTACCCGGTCCCCGACCCGGCGTTCCCGTTCCTCGGCGTCCACCTCACGCGCGGCATCGACGGCAGCGTCCACCTCGGCCCGAACGCGGTCCCGGCCCTGGCCCGCGAGGGCTACGACTGGGGCGTCGTAAGCCCCCGGGAAGTCGCCGCGACAGCAACCTGGCCCGGCACCTGGCACATGGCCCGACAGCACTGGCGCTACGGGGCGGGCGAGCTACGCCGGTCCATCTCCAAGACCGCGTTCACGGCAGCCGTGCAACGCCTCCTCCCGGCGGTGACCCCGGACGACCTGGTCCCATCGGCGGCGGGCGTACGGGCGCAGGCGGTCCTGCGGGACGGCACCCTCGTAGACGACTTCCTGATCAAGGAGGGACCGCGGGCGGTACACGTCCTCAACGCCCCAAGCCCGGCGGCCACCGCCTCCCTACCCATCGGCAGAGAGGTAGCCCGCAGGGCCCTAGCTGCACTGCACCGGGAACTACAGCACCGCTAAGGGGCGCGGAACTGCGCGACCAGCCACAGCAGACCCGCGCTCGCCAGACAACAGAAGCCACGCAGACGCAAAGGCGCACGCCCAGTAAAATCAACCCATTGTGTCTGACTCCCCCAACACCCCCGCCGAGCCCGCGCAGCGAATCCGGCCCAAGGGCGAACCCCGTTTCCCCGACGGGCCGACGCCCGACCCCGCCGGCTCCCACTTCGAACGCCGCATCCGAAGCTTCCAACCCCGCAGAAGCCGGGTGACAGCCGGCCAGGCAGACTCCCTGGAACGCCTGTGGCCCAAGTGGGGCCTGGACATCGACGGCCAACGAACCCTCGATCTCCCCGAGCTGTTCGGGAACGACAACCCCGTCGTCCTGGAGATCGGCTTCGGCATGGGTGAGGCCACCGCCCAGATGGCCGCCGACGCCCCCGCGACGAACATCCTCGCCGCCGACGTGCACACCCCGGGCCAGGGCAACCTCCTCCGCCTCGCCGACCACCACGGCCTGTCCAACATCCGCGTCGCCAACGGGGACGCGATCATCCTGCTCCGCGAGATGCTCGTCCCGGACGCGCTCGACGGCCTGCGCGTGTACTTCCCGGACCCCTGGCCCAAGAAGCGGCACCACAAGCGGCGCCTGATCCAGCCGGAGTTCCTCACCCTCGCCGCGACCCGCCTCAAGCCAGGGGCGACCGTGCACTGCGCGACGGACTGGGAGCCGTACGCGGAGCAGATGCTCGAAGTGCTCGACGCGCACCCGGACTTCGAGAACAGCCAACCTGAGGGCGGTTTTGCGCCCCGTCCGGAGTTCCGGCCGCTGACCCGTTTCGAGGGCCAGGGACTGGACAAGGGACATGTCGTGAACGATCTGCTCTTCCGTCGCGTACCCCACGACGACCAGCACTGACGACCAGCGCCGACGCCAGGCTCCCTCGCGGGCCGTGCCCTTACCTCGTTAGGGTCGATGCCGTGGCCACGTTTCCGCCGTACCCCCCGCACCCCGGCCACCCCGCCGGTGGTGTGGCCGGGCACGGGCCGCGGGTGCGCTGGTGGCAGCGGAAGTGGGTCCGTTACGGCGCGTTGATCGCCCTGCTGACGCTCTCCGGGCTCGTCATCCTCGCGCTGGTCCGCCAACAGACCGGCACGGAAGGGTTCTTGGTCGGGCTCGGGCTCGCCGTACTACCCGTCCCCCTCCTCCTCGCCGCCTTCCGCTGGCTGGACCGCGTCGACCCCGGCCCCTGGCGCAACCTGCTCTTCTCCTTCGCGTGGGGCGCCTGCGCCGCGGCCCTCATAGCCATCGTCGCCAACAGCTTCGCGACGAGATGGATAGCGACCACGACCGCCGATCCGACCAGCGCGGACACCCTCGGCGCGACCGTCATAGCCCCGATCGTCGAGGAGTCGGCGAAGGCGGCGGCCGTACTCCTCGTCTTCCTGTTCCGCAGACGGGACTTCACCGGGATCGTCGACGGGGTGGTGATAGCCGGGGTCACCGCCACCGGCTTCGCGTTCACCGAGAACATCCTCTACCTCGGCACCGCCTTCGGCACCGACCAGCTCACCGGCGACCGCGGCTTCACCTCCGTCACCGCGGCGACCTTCTTCGTGCGCATCGTCATGTCCCCCTTCGCGCACCCCCTGTTCACCGTCCTCACCGGCATCGGCTTCGGCATCGCCGCCCTCTCCCCCGACCGGCAGCACGTCCGCCGCGTCCTGCTGCCGCTGACCGGCCTGCTCCTCGCGATGGGCATGCACGCGATCTGGAACGGCTCCTCCACCTTCGGCCAGTACGGCTTCTTCGAGGTCTACGGCGTCTTCATGGTCCCCATGTTCGGCCTGCTGACCTGGCTGGCGGTCTGGACCCGGCAGCGCGAACTGCGCACCGTGCGCGAGGAGTTGCCCGCCTACGTCTACGCGGGCTGGCTGATCCCGGCCGAACCGTTCGTGCTCGGCTCGATGAAGGCACGGCGCTTGGCCCGCGAGTACGCCCGCCACCACCTCGGCAGGCAGGCGGCTCGCTCGGTCGCCCGGTACGAGGCCCACGCGACCTCTCTGGCGTTCCTGCGGCACCGGGCCGCGCGGGGTCGCGCCGGCGCCGATTTCGTCGTACGGGAAAGGGAGCTGCTGCACGAGCTGTGGCTGCGCCGGGAGGTGGCGCGGCCCGCGCTGGACTACGCGGCGCGCCGGACGGCGCCACCGGTACCGGTGGTGGTGCCGCCGTGGCCGCCGGTGTACGGGTCGTACGGGTCTCCCCTGTACAACCCGTACCGGTCATAGTTCCGAGGACATTTACGCCGACGCCTGCGTGAGGCGGGTGATCTCCGCCTCCGTCAGCTCCAGTTCGGCCACGCCCAGCAGTGCGGGGAGCTGCTCCACCGACCGGGCCGACGCGATCGGGGCCGCGACCGTGGGCTGGGCCGCGAGCCAGGCGAGGGCCACCGTGGCGACCGGGGCGTCGTGGGCCTGGGCGACCTCGTCGAGGGCGGTGAGGACGTTCAGGCCGCGCTCCGATTCGAGGTACTGGGCCGCGCGCCCGGCCCGCGGGCTGTCGACCGTCGTACCGGGGCGGTACTTGCCGGTGAGGAAGCCGGCGGCCAGCGCGAAGTACGGGACCGCGGCCAGGCCCTCCCGCGCGGCGAGCTCGCTCAGCTCACCCTCGTAGGTGTCGCGCGAGACCAGGTTGTAGTGCGGCTGGAGGGCGACATAGCGGGCGAGGCCCTCGCGGTCGGAGAGGTCGAGGGAGGCCCGGAGCCGCGCCGGGGTGATGTTGGACGCGGCGATGTGCCGCACCTTTCCCGCCTTCACCAGCTCGTCGAGCGCGCCGATGATCTCCTCGACCGGCACCTCGACCTGGTCGAAGTGGGTGTAGTAGAGGTCGATGTGGTCGGTGTCGAGGCGGCGCAGGGAGGCGTCCGCGGCGGCCTTGATGTTGGCGGCGCTCAGGCCCGGGAAGTCGGGGTGCTGGCTGACCTTGGTGGCGATGACGACGTCGGAGCGGTTGCCGCGGGCCTTGACCCACTTGCCGATGATGGTCTCGGACTCGCCGCCCTGGTTGCCCGGCGCGAACGCCGAGTACGAGTCGGCGGTGTCGACGAAGTTGCCGCCCGCGGCCGCGTAGGCGTCGAGCACGGCGAAGGAGGTCGCCTCGTCGGCGGTCCAGCCGAAGACGTTGCCGCCGAGGGAGAGCGGGAAGACCTCAAGGTCGGACCGGCCCAGCTTGCGAAGAGAAGTCATGACCCACTTCAACAGCCGGACCGGAACCGGATATTCCAGCCCTTTAGAGCCCTTAGAGCCCTTAGGGGTTGAGGCCCTTGCTGCGCAGCCAGGGCGCCGGGTCGCTCGCGGTGGCGGCGCCGTTGATGTGCACCTCCAGGTGGAGGTGCGGCCCGGTCACGTTGCCGGTCGCGCCCACGCGGCCGATGACCTCACCGGTGGAGACCTTCTGCCCGACGCTCACGTTGATCGAGGACTGGTGGCAGAACCACAGCTCGGTGCCGTCGTCGAGGGTGAGGATCGTGCGGTACCCGTACGACCCGGCCCAGCCCGCCTCGGTGACCGTGCCGCTGTGGATGGCCTTGATCAGCGTGCCGGTGGGAGCGGCGAAGTCGAGACCCGTGTGGTACCCGGAGGACCACATCGAGCCGGCCTGTCCGAAGGTGCCGGTGATCGTGTACGAGCCGACCGGCAGCGTGTACTGCTTGGCCAGCGCGGCGAGCTTCGCGGCCTCGGCCTTCTTCTTGGCGGCGGCCTCCGCGGCCTTCTTCGCGTCGGCGGCCTTCTTCGCGGCGTCCTTCTCGGCCTTGGCGGCGGCGTCGTCGACCTGCTTGGCGACGGCGGCCTCGACGGCGGCCTTCGACTTGCCGTCGACCTGCACCTGCTGCGACTCGGCCTGCGCCATGATCCGGTTGCGCAGCAGCTCGCCCGCGTCCGAGGCACCCTTGGCGGTCTCGGTGGTGGTCACGCCGACGCTGCTGAGCGCGGTCGCGGAACCCTTGGGGGTACTGCTGGACGAGTCGTCCAACAGATGACCCACGGAGGGCAGGTCGGGTATGGAGATCGATACCGGCGGCTTGCCGGTGTTGGCGCTGGCCATGCCGCCCGCGCTGACGGCGGCTATGACACCGACGCCCAGGACGGTGGAGCTGCGGGCGAATCCTCCGCCACCACGCTGCTTGGCGACACGGTGCTTGCCGCGGTTGGGAGCAACGGTCTCCGCGCTGGGATTCCACTCCTCCCAGGGGCCCTCGTCGGGGCGGTAACCGCCGTAGACGACAGGGGCTTCTGGGGCAGCCTGGTTGGACGCCACGTGGGCGTGCTCCTTTCCTTCCTTCTCGCCTACCGGGTTAGCTGACGGGTTCGGAGCAGGAAGGTCTCCTACGCGCGTAAACCGGCCGCGTTTCCACGGCAGTTGACGAGCGATTCACCCCAAGGTGGTGGTTCCCCGGTTCCCTTTCAGGATTCGGCGCGTGCGCACGGAGCCATCTCTAGTGACGGCTGGGACGACCGCGCTGCGTTATCGAACGTTAATAGACACGGGCGCCCGTTTCCAAGCTGTTCGGCTTGATCATTAACCTTTCCTTGCTGGACGAAGGGCCCACCACCGGCGAAAAACGGGCGAGTTGGCCAAGTCTCAGAATTCCCACAGGTATTGACGGCATGTCAGTTGTTATGCGGAGGGCTCCCACCCGGTCACCCGCCGTGACAACGGTCATGGATGCCGTACGGCGATCATCGCCATGTCGTCCGTCATCCAGCCCCCGGAGTACCGGCGCACCTCCTTGGCGAGGATGCCGAGCAACGCCTCGGGGGTGCGGAAGGTCCGGCCGGCCAGCCGCGCCCCGGGGTCGTAGAAGACACCGCGGGAGTCGCGCGCCTCGGACAGCCCGTCGGTGTGCACGAGGAGGGTGGCCCCGCCCGGGAACGCGAACTCTTCAGCACGGTCGGGCCAGACCCCCAACTCCCCCATTCCCAGGGGCAGTGCGGGCTCCTGGACCTGCAACGTACGGACGGTGCCGTCCTCGTGCAGGAGCAGCGGCGGCGGATGGCCGCGGTCGACGATCCGTACGACGCCGTCGCCGTGCGGGAGTTCGGCGAGGACGGCCGTGGTGAACCCCTCGAACGCGTCGAGCCCGTCGCGCCGGGTGCCCTCGCGCGCCAGCGCCCGCTCCAGCCGCTGCGCGACCGCCTCCAGGGTCGCCTCCTGCTCGGCGGCCTCCCGGAACGCCCCGATGACCACGGCGACGGCGGCGACCGCGCCCATGCCCTTGCCGCGCACGTCGCCGACGACCAGCCGTACGCCGTGCGGGGTGTCCTGCACCGCGTACAGGTCGCCGCCGATGAACGCGCCCTCCTGCGCCGCCTCGTACCGTGCCGCGATCGCGAACCCGCCGATGCGATCGGCCGGTTCGGGCAGGACGGCGCGCTGGGCGGCCTCGGCGATCTCGCGCGCGGAGGCGAGCTGTTCGCTGCTGCGGCGGACCAGGAGGTTGATCAGGACGGCGAGGACGGCGACCGTCGCCACGGTGACCACCTCGGTGACCGCGTCGGTGTCGAGGACGATGCCGAGCCTGATGTGGATCACCAGCACGACGGCTACGGCCGCCAGACCGGTGAGGACGGTGCCGCGCCGGGAGTAGAGCGGGGCGGCGACCAGCGGGGCGGCGGTGAAGAGCGGGGCCGCCGTGAATTCGGACGGGGTGAAGTAGTCGTAGAGCGCGGCGGCGATCAGCAGCAGGACGGGGAGGCGGCGGACGACGGCGCGGGCGTACGAGATCCGCCGGCCCTCGCCCTCGGGGCGGGGGGACGGACTGTCGCCGAGGCCCGGGTCGGGCGTGGGATCGCCGGGGAGGCGCCCGCCGGCTCGCACGTACGGACCCTCCTCCTCCACACGTCCAGTTTTTCCCGGTGGGGGGAGTGCGGCGAGCGGGGTGGGCCGACAGGGGGAGAAACACCAAGGGCCGGAACCCATTTCTGGATTCCGGCCCTTGGCCGTAGTAGCGGGGACAGGATTTGAACCTGCGACCTCTGGGTTATGAGCCCAGCGAGCTACCGAGCTGCTCCACCCCGCGCCGTTGTGATTGCAACTATACGCCATCCGCGGGGTCCGATGTCACACAGGTTTCAGTCGGCGGTGTTCCCGGCGTGCGTGAGGGTCTCCCAGGAGACGAAGAGGTCGTCGCTGCCGGCCGGGCGGGTGGACTCGGCGAGCTTGTGCGCGGCGGGCACCTTCACGCCGAGCCGGCCCTCCAGGTGGTTGACGGCGACCTCCAGGTCGGGCCCCATGTTCCGGTCGACCTTGCCGCCGCACAGCCAGGCGGGCGCGGGCTCGCCGAGCTGGTAGCGGGCGTGGAATTCGAGGGCCGCCTTGAGCCGGTCCTTGACCCCGTCGTAGAGGTCGACGCCCTGGTGCCAGGCGGTCTCGGCGATGTGCGCGGTCGCGGCCAGCGAGTACCCGACGTGCTTGAAGTTGCGGCAGGTCTCCTGGGCGAGGCCGTCCTTGAAGGTCGTCTGCTTGAACCAGTATGTCGTCAGCTTCTGCGGCGTGGTGAGCTTCGAGCCCACCGGGGTGAGCGGCACCCTGCCGTCCTTGGCGAGGTAGAAGTAGGCGGGCACGCGGTCGCGGAAGCGCTTGACGGCGGCGTCGAACGCCTTGTGGTCGTCGAGGAAGACGGCGATGCCGATCGCCGCGTCCGTCATCGCGAGGTCCCAGTTGCCGTTGTAGTCCGGCAGGTCCTTGGTGACTTCCGGCTCGTAGGCGGTACGCAGCATCGTCCCGAACCGCTTGACCCGGTCCGCCGGCCATCCGGCGCCGGGCGCGTACCGCACGATCTCCGCCGCCCGCGCCCAGGTCGAACCGGCCCACGCGGTCTGGAGCCCGGCGTCGTCGGAGGTGTGCTCCTTCATCTTCGCCGACCAGTCGTCCATGATCTCCCGCGCCTTGAGCGCGTGATGCTGCTTGCCGGTGATGCTGAACAGCAACGCCTGCGTGTACGCCGCGATCGCGTCCTCGCGCTCCTCGACACAGCCGTGCGCGGCCTTGCCGTTCCAGGGGCAGTCGACGTCCGCGGACGGCTTCGCCGTGTACTTGTACGACCCGTACTTGCTGTCCCGCATCCCGAAGTACGCCTTCAGCCAGGGCTGTTTGCCGGCGGTGACGTTCTTGCGCACGGCGTCCAGCTGGCCCTTGCTGACGAGGACTCCGGGGTGGGTGAACGCGGCGTCCGCGGGAAGCGCCCGGGCCATGGTCCGCGTGCCGGTGTCCGCCGTTCCGCACGAGGCGAGCAGTCCTACGGCTACGGACGCGCCCAGCAAGGTGATGGCGTGCCGCCGGCCCACTGACCTCATGTGTCCTACCTCCGCGTTGTCCTCCGCACCGGTTCTTTGTGAGCGTGACGTGGGAGGCGGTGGGGCGCAGGATTTGATGGGCCGGTCGGGGAGCCGGGGGGGTGGGGGGCCTGAAAAAGTGTGTCACTTTCGGCGAAAGTGACACACTTTTCCGGAGAGGGTGTCCCGGGTCAGCCGAGCAGATGCCCGTTCGGCGCCTTCGCTCGCTTCTCGTACTCCGGGAGTACGACCACGGTCACCCCCCGCGCTGCCAACATCCCGCTCCCGTCGGCCCCCGCGACGAACGTGTCGGGCTCGCGCCAAGCGGTCACCACCCGCCGTACGCCCGCGTCGAGGATGAGGCGGGCGCAGGGCTTGGGGCGGGAGGCGCGGTGGGTGCAGGGTTCGAGGCTGGTGTAGACGGTGGCCGTGGGGAGGCGGGGGTCGGCCGGGTCCAGCTTGGCCAGGGCCGCCTCCTCCGCGTGGACCACCGGGTCGCCCGCCTCGCGGGAGTGGCCCCGGGACAACTCCGTGCCGTCCTCCGCCACCACCACCGCGCCGACGCTGAACGCCGTCTCCGAGGGCGGGCAGTCTGCGGCCAGGTCGCAGGCGAGGGCGAGCCAGTGGTGGTCGGCGGCGGAGGGGAGGTCGCCGGTGCCGGGGGCGGTGGGTTCGTAGCGCATGAGGACCACGTCCTCGATGGGGCGGGTCTCCAACAGGCGCAGGCGGCCGGACTGGTAGGTGCCCGGGCCGAACAGGCGGGGGGCCTTGTCGTCGCCCACGAACAGGGGGGACAGGACCAGGTGGAGTTCGTCGGCCAGGCCCTGTTGGAGGAGTTGGGTGTGGATCGTGCCGCCGCCCTCGACCATCAGGCGGTCAACTCCCCTTACCGCGTGCAGGTGTTCAAGAAGGGCGCGCCAGTCGAGGTCGGGGCCGAGGGCCACGACGTCCGCCGCCAGGCCCCGTTCGCGTGCTCGCTCCGCGCCCTTGTCCGTCGTACAGACCAGCTTTTCGCCGCCCGTGTGCCAGAAGTTGGCCGTCGGGTCCAGGTCGCCGGAGGCGGTGACCGTGACCTTGAGTGGATACTCCGGCTTGCCTGCGGCTACGCGACTCGCCCTGCGCTCAGGGGAGTTGACCAGGAGACGGGGGTTGTCCGCGCGGATCGTGCCGGCGCCGATGAGGATCGCGTCGACCGATGCCCGGACCTCGTCGACACGGTCGAAGTCGGCCGGGCTGGAGAGGAGCAGCCGGTCGGGGCCGGTGTCGTCGAGGTAGCCGTCGAGGGAGACGGCGGCGGACAGCAGGACGTACGGGTGGGGCATCGACGCGCTCCCGGGTCATTGCTCGTGGGGATGGCGGGGCTGGGTGGAACGGCGGGGCTTGGTTCAAGTTTGAAACAAACCTACACTGGGGGCATGACGACTCGCTGGCTCACCGCCGAGGAGCAGCGCGCCTGGCGCGCGTACATCGCCGCGACGCACCTCCTGGAGGACGCGATCGACCGGCAGCTCCAGCAGGAGGCCGGCATGCCCCACCTGTACTACTCCATCCTCGCCAACCTCTCCGAGGTGCCGGACCGCCGGCTGCGGATGACCGACCTCGCCGAGAAGTCGAAGATCACCCGGAGCCGGCTGACGTACGCGGTGACCCGGCTGGAGAAGGACGGTCTGGTGCGGCGGGAAGGGTGTCCGTCGGACAAGCGGGGCAGCACCGCGGTCCTGACCGACGAGGGGATGGCCGTGCTGGAGCGTACGGCGCCGGGGCATGTCGAGACCGTACGGGCCGCGATCTTCGATCACCTCACGCCGGAGCAGGTGCGGCAGATGGAGGAGATCAGCGCCGGGATCGTGCGGGCGCTGGAGGAGCCGAAGGACGTTCCGTGGCGCCGCCGCTCCACTCCTTCGTGCTCGTGAGTCTTCCGGCGTTCGTTCGTGACCCGTCCCACAATTCTGTTGCTTCAAATTTCAAGCATGAGGTAGTGTCCGTCATCGTGGATGTGCTTCAAAACTGAAGCACTCACCGAGGCACATCCGCGTACCTGCCGCCGGACCACGGAGACCCGCATGCCCGACTTCCCCGCCGCCACCCCGCGTGCCCGCGTCCGGGTACCGCTGCGCTTCCAGGACGGCTACGGCGTCGACGCCGAACTCGTCACCTTCCACGGCCTGACCGACGGCCAGGAACACGTGGCGGTCGTCCTCGGCGATCCCGCCCCCGGTACGACCCCGCTGGTCCGGCTGCACTCCGAGTGCCTCACCGGCGATGTCTTCGGCTCCGCCCGCTGCGACTGCGGGCCCCAGCTGCGCGAGGCCGTCGAGCGCATCGCCGAGCGCGGCGGTGTCCTGCTCTACCTGCGCCAGGAGGGCCGCGGCATCGGCCTCTACAACAAGCTCGACGCGTACGCCCTCCAGGACCAGGGGCTCGACACGTACGCCGCGAACACCGCGCTGGGCCTGCCCGAGGACGCCCGTGACTACACGGCCGCCGCGCAGATGCTCAGCGCCCTCGGGATCACGTCCCTGGACCTGCTCTCCAACAACCCTGACAAGGCCGACCAGTTGCGCGGGCTCGGCATCGACGTCCACGACCGCGTGCCGACCGGTGTGTTCACCACCCCGCACAACGTCCGGTATCTACGCGCGAAGGTCCTCCAGACCCACCACACGCTGCCGCTGGGCCAGTTGACGGAGCTGAACGCGGGCTGAGCGGGGGCAGAGCAGCGTGGATGGTGTAGCGGGCTACACCATGCATTCGGGAGGGCACTCCCTCGTGCCGGAGAGCGGCCGCCGGAAAGGTTGAGACCACGATCTCGACCGCCCGCCGACACGGAGGCCCTCCCCAGCCATGGCAACTCTCCTTTATCGCTTGGGCCGTGTGGCCTTCCGGTGGCGCTGGTTCGTCACCCTGTTGTGGGTGGCGGTCCTCGGCGCCGTCGGATTCGCCGCCGCCAAGGCGCCGGCCGCCCCGGACGACGGCTTCACGATGCCCGGCATCGAGTCGCAGCGCGCCTTCGACCTGCTGGAGCAGCGCTTCCCCGGCACCGCGGCGGACGGCGCGAGCGCGCGGATCGTCTTCGTCGCCCCGAACGGCGAGAAGGTCACCGCGACCGAGAACAAGGCCGTGATCGAGAAGCTGGTCACGGAGGCGGCCGACGGTTCCCAAGTCGCCTCCGTCGTCGACCCGTTCGCCGCGAAGTCGGTGAGCGCGGACGCGTCCACGGCGTACTCCACCGTCACGTTCAAGGTGAAGGCCGACGACCTCACCGGCGCCGCCAAGACCCACCTGGAACGGGCCATCGACACGGCCCGGGACGCGGGCCTGACCGTCGAGGTCGGGGGCGACGCCCTCGCGACCCAGCCCGCGGCGGGCGGCAGCGCCGAGGCGATCGGCATCGCGATAGCGGCTGTGGTCCTGCTGGTCACCTTCGGTTCGCTGGCGGCGGCCGGCCTGCCCCTCCTCACCGCGATCCTGGGCGTCGGCATCAGCATGTCCGCGGTCCTCGCCCTGGGCAGCGCCTTCGGCCTCTCCGAGACCACCGGCACACTCGCCACGATGCTCGGCCTCGCCTGCGGGATCGACTACGCGCTGTTCGTCGTCTCCCGCTACCGGGAGGAACGCGAGAAGGGCCACGCGCCGCGCGAAGCGGCGGGACTGGCCGCCGGTACGGCGGGTTCGGCAGTGGTGTTCGCCGGCCTGACCGTAGTCATCGCCCTGGCCGGTCTGTCGGTGGTCGGCATCCCGATGCTGACGAAGATGGGCCTGGCGGCGGCGGGCGCGGTCCTCCTGTCGGTCCTGATCTCCCTCACCCTGGTCCCGGCCGCCCTCGGCTTCTGGCCGAACGCCGTCCTCTCCCGCCGCGAGCGGAAGGGCAGGGCCAAGGCCGGGCGGAGCAAGGCCAACGGCGAGAACGGGGGCAGCCGTTGGGCCCGGCTCGTCGTGCGCCGCCCGATCCCCGTCCTGCTGCTCGGCGTCGTGGGCCTCGGCGCGATGGCGCTGCCCGCGCTCAACCTCCAGCTCGGCATGCCCGGCGACGAGGCCAAGTCCACGGCCACCACCGAACGCCGTGCCTACGACGACCTCGCGAAGGGCTTCGGCCCCGGTTTCAACGGTCCCCTGACCATCGTCGTGGACGCGAAGAAGGCGGACGACGCGAAGAGCGCCGTAGCGACGGTCTCGAAGGACATCGCGGCGACGGACGGGGTGGTCTCGGTCTCACCCGCGCGCTTCAACTCGGCCGGCGACACAGCGGTGTTCAGCGTGACTCCCGCCACCAGCCCGACCGACGAGAAGACGAAGCGGCTCGTCCAGACGATCCGCGACGAGCGGTCGGACATCGAGTCGAAGGCCTCCGGCGCGAGCTTCGAGGTCACCGGCACCACCGCGCTGAACATCGACGTGGCGCAGAAGGTCCAGGGCGCGCTGATCCCGTACCTGGCGCTGGTGGTCGGCCTGGCGATCGTCCTCCTGCTCCTGGTCTTCCGCTCGCTGCTCGTGCCGCTGAAGGCGGCCCTCGGCTTCCTGCTCTCGGTCCTCGCGGCGCTGGGCGCGGTCGTGGCGGTCTTCCAACAGGGCCACGGGGCCTCGCTGTTGGGCGTCGAGCAGACCGGTCCGATCATGAGCCTGATGCCGATCTTCCTGGTGGGCATCGTCTTCGGACTGGCCATGGACTACGAGGTGTTCCTGGTCTCCCGGATGCGCGAGGCGTACGTCCACGGGGACGGGCCCGGGGAGGCGATCGTCTCCGGGTTCCGGCACAGCGCCCGGGTGGTCGTGGCCGCCGCGCTGATCATGATGGCGGTGTTCTCGGGCTTCATCGGTGCGGGCGCCTCGATGATCAAGATGATCGGCTTCGGGCTGGCCATCGCGGTGCTGTTCGACGCGTTCGTGGTCCGGATGGCGATCGTGCCCGCGGTCCTCTCCCTGCTGGGCAACAAGGCCTGGTACCTGCCGAGTTGGCTGGACCGGATCCTCCCCCGCATGGACGTCGAGGGCGAGGCCCTGAGCCGCAAGGTCCCGGCGCCTGCCGCCGACACGCCCACCGCCCGCCTCACTCCGGTCCCCTAGCTCCCTCAGACCGGGGCCGCCGAGAGCGGAGGCGGCCCCGCGGTGCCGGATCCCGTGGGGACGGGGACCGGCGCAAGTCCCGGGCCCGGCGACGGGGCACTCCCCCCGCCCGTCGCCGGGCCCGCGGACGTCCCCACCTCACCGAGTCACCAACTCGCCCACCAGAGAGGGCACTTCGATGAAAACCTCAGTGCAGGCCGGCGTGGCCGGGCTCCTCGCCTGCGGCACGCTGCTCACCGTCGTGCTGGTCACCCGCGACGGCGACGGCAACGACGACGACAGCCACGCCGGTATCGCCTACTCGGCCCCGTCGAAGGGCCCGTACGTGGCCCTCGGTGACTCCTACACGGCCGGCCCCGGCATCACCGACCCCACGGGCACCCCGGCCGGCTGCGACCGCTCCGCCGGCAACTACCCGGCCCTCGTCGCCGCCGAACTCGGCCTGAAGGGAGGAGACTTCCGCGACGTGAGTTGCAGCGGCGCCACCACCTCCGACCTCACGGCGGCACAGAAGACGGACGACGGCACCAACTCCCCACAGCTCAGGGCACTTTCGTCGACGACCCGCCTGGTCACCGTGGGCATCGGCGGCAACGACATCGACTTCAGCGCGATGATCAAACGGTGCGTGGCGATGGGCGCGCTGTACGAGATGACGGGCAGCGGCAAGTACGTCCCCGAGGACGCGCCCTGCGAACGGAACTACGTCAAGGGCGACTTGGACGCCGTGGAGAAGAAGATCGCCACGGCGGGCGAACGCCTCACCCGGGTCCTGGCCGAGGTCAGGCGCCGCGCCCCCGAGGCCCGGGTCTACGTCGTCTCGTACCCGGCGATCCTGCCGTCCGACAGCGCCGACTGCGGCCGGGAGATGTCCCTCGCACCGGGCGACGTGACCTTCCTCCGCGAGAAGGAGAAACAGCTCAACTCGATGCTGCGGCAACGGGCTTCGGAGGCGGTGGCCGGCTACGTCGACACGTACACGCCCTCCGCCGACCACAACGCCTGCGCGGCGAAGGACACCCGCTGGATCGAACCGCTCGTACCGGAGAGCCCGGCGGCGCCGGTGCATCCGAACGCGCGGGGCGAGCGGGGCATGGCGGACGCGGTGCTGCGCACGATCAAGTCGGCGCTGTAGGGCTGTCGTTCACGGTCCAAGGTGTCAACCCGTGGATCCGCAACCTAAGTTGCACCAGTGGACACTGTGAGTCACGAAAACTCCCTAGGCCGTCCCGGTCGGCCCGGCACAGCATGAGGCGACTCGTCCTCAAGTGATCGGGAGACACAGTGAACTCCTCCCCCACCGGTGTCGGCCGCCGCGCCTTCCTCGGCCGTACGGCAGGTGTCACGGCAGGTGTCACGGCCGGCGCGGCCCTGCTGAACACCCTGCCCACCGCCCCCGCATCAGCCACCTCGCGCGACGACGCGAGCCACCCCGTAAGAACCCAGTCAGGCCTGGTCACAGGTGTCCCCGCAGCCCTCCCCGGCGTCACCGTCTACAAGGGCATCCCGTACGCCGCCTCCACCGCGGGCGAGAACCGCTGGCGCGCACCACAAGCACCCCCCTCCTGGCAGGGCGTCCGCAAGGCCGACACCTGGGGCGCCGCCTGCCCCCAGCCGGTCACGGGCATCGCGGCCGACAAGGTGCCCCCGCTGAGCGAGGACTGCCTGAACCTCAACATCTGGACGGGGGCGGGGAGTTCACCGGCCAGGCGCGACCTCCGCCCGGTCTTCGTCTGGATCTACGGCGGGCGCAACAGTGCCATGTGGGCCTCGCAGCCGGTGTACGACGGGGCGAACCTGGCGGCCAAGGGCGCCGTCGTCGTGACGTACAACCACCGTGTGGGCGCCTTCGGCAACCTCGCGCATCCGGCGCTGAGTTCGGAGGGCGGGCACGGTGGTTCCGGGAACTGGGGTGTGCGGGACACGGTGGCGGCGCTGAAGTGGATCCGCCGCAACATCGCCGCGTTCGGGGGCGATCCGGAACGGGTGACGCTGGCGGGCTGGTCGCACGGCTCGTCGTTCGTGAACATCCTGATGATCTCGAAACTGGCCCGGGGCCTGTTCCACCGGGCCGTCCTGTCGGCGGGCGTGCAGTACACCAAGGACCCGGCACTGGGCCATGTGGCCGGCGGTTACGCGCAGTTGGCGGCGGCGGAGGCCAACGGCACGGCGTTCGCGACGTACATGGGCGCGTCCTCGCTGTCGAACCTGCGCGCGCTGACGGCCGACGAGATCGTGACCAAGGTGTACGCACAGGACGCCCCGGCGACGGCCACGAACTTCGGCAACGTACTGGACGGCTACGTCCTGCCGAAGTCGTACACGGCGGCGATGACGTCCCGTACGGAGTACGACATCCCGGTCCTCACCGGAAACAACAAGGACGAGAACGGCGCGTCCCCGACCCTGACGATGACGGTCGCGGCGTACGAGGCCTACGCGGCGACGACGTTCGGCGCCCAGGCCGCCGACTTCCTCGCCCTCTATCCCGCGACGACGGACGCGGAGGCGGCAGCGCAGTACAACGACTACGCCCGCGACGAGGAACGGGTCTCCACGTTCCTCTGGGGCACGCAGTTCCGCGTCACGGCCGCCAACCGCAGCCCCGTCCACACCTACTGGTGGACCCACGTCCCCCCGGGCCACGACACCACCAACCCGATCGAACCGGCGGACGGCGTCGGCGCCTACCACGGCGCCGAGAAGTACTACCTCTTCGGCAACCTGTACGGCACGGACCGCCCGTGGACGGCGGCCGACCACGCGATCGCCGACCGGACGTCGTCGTACGTCGCGAACTTCGCGGCCACGGGGAATCCGAACGGCCACGGGCTGCCGACCTGGCCGGCGTTGCGCACGTCGAAGCCGGTGGCGATGGAACTGGGTGATCATTTCGCGCCGTTGCCCGCAGCGGACACGGATGCCAAGTACGCGTTCCTGAAAGGGTATTTGGAGTCGCAGGCGACGGATTACTGACACCGAGCCGGAGCGGTCGGCGGTCGGCACGGACGCCGACCGTCGAGGTGCTCCTCACAGGAGGACGACAACCCCGCGCCGCTCCAACTCCGTCAGCAGCGCCGAGGGCGGGTCGCAGTCGTTCCACCGCAGGTCCAGTTTCTCCAGCGACGGCATGCCCAGCACCCAGTCCGGCAGCCGGGTGAGGCGGTTGCTCCGCAGGTCGAGCTGTCGTAGTCGGGGCAAGTCGGCGAGCGCGGACGGGAGTTCGGGGAGGGCGTTCTCCCGTAGGTCCAGGTGGCGCAGTTCGTGGAGGTGGGCCGCGGTCGACGGCAGGTGGGTGATCTCGTTGGCCCGGAGCCAGAGTTCGCGCAGGTTGCCGAGGGCGCCGATGGTGTCGGGCAGTGTGGTCAACCCGTTGTGCTGTGCCCGGAGTTCGATCAGGCCGGCCATGTGGCCGAGGGCCTCGGGGAGGGTGGTGAGGGTGTTCTCGCCGACGTTGAGGTAGCGCAGGCGGGTCAAGTTGCCCAAGGTGGGCGGGAGTTCGGACAGGGCGTTGTCGTGGAGGTAGAGGAAGGCGTCGAGGTCGGTCAGGGTGCCGAGTTCGTCGGGTATCGCGGTGAGGTGGTTGTGGCCGAGGTCCAGGGTGGTCAGGCTGTGGAGTCGGCCGATCCCGGGCGGGAGGTCGGTGAGTCCGTTGTCCGCGAGGATGAGGACCTGGAGTTCGGTGCGTCGCCAGACCGACTCGGGGACTTTTCCCAGCTGTTGGCGCCACAGGTTCAGTACGTGGGGCGCGGTCCGCCTCTCCCGGGGTATGTCGGTGTCAGTGGCCGGAGTCGCTCCTGCTCGCTCATCGGACACCGGACGCCGCCAACAGGCCCAGTACGTCGCCGAGTTGCCGACGTACCCCCGCATCGGCGATGAGCCCGTCCGCGCCGAGCATGCCCCGGTCCACCGGGATGCTCACGCAGGCCGACTCCACGATGTCGGCGCCGGTATAGCCCAGGACCGTCCGCAACGTGGCCTCCGCACCCCCGCCCCGCCCCGGTGGAGCCGCGTTGACCAAGGCCACCGGCTTGTCGGAGATCTCGGTGCCGCTGACCGTCCAGTCCAGGAGGTTCTTGAACGAGCCCGGCAGGGTGCCCGCGTACTCCGGGGTGCAGATCAAAATCCCGGCCGCCCGGTCGATCGCCGCCCGCAGCGCGGCCACGGGCGCGGGCAACGGGTCGGTGTCGTCGTCGGGGTTGAAGTGCGGAAGCCCGGCGAGACCGTCGTACAGCACGGTGTCCACCCGCGCGTCCGGCGCCACGGCACAAGCGGTGCGCAGCACGGCCTCGTTGGAGGAGCCGGCCCGCAGACTCCCCGACAGCAACAGGATCACCGGTGACGTGGACATCCGCACAACCTACTCCCGGCGCTCACGCCCACCCGTGCAGGGACACCTGCGGTTCGACGCCGTCGAGGTACTGCCGTAGAGCCCGGCCGTTGCCTCGCACGAACTCCTCGGGCAGGGCGTCGACTTGGGCCCAGCGGACCTGCGCGTGCTTGAGGGGCTCGCGGTTCTCGGCCTCGCCGGTCCACTCGTCGGCGACGAAGACGACCGTGAGGAAACCGCCCGGCGCCTCGACCCCGAGGGCGCCGTGGACGATATGCACGACCTTCAGCGAGGCCGGGTCCACGACGACCCCGGTCTCCTCGTACAGCTCGCGCACGGCGGTCTCGGTGACGGGCTCGCCGGGTTCGTTCTTGCCGACGGGGAGGTCCCACATCCCGCACCCGAACTTGGCCTTCTCACCACGCTGGAGGAGAAGGACACGACCGGCCGCCCTGTCGTGGACGATGACGGACGCGGCCAGGAGGGTCATGGAGGAGTGGGCGGGCTGGAGGGCAGGATTCATGGCCGGCCCGGCCGGACCGTGAGATACACCCAGCCGCTCCACACGGCCCCGGTCTGGGCGCCCGTGGCCGGTGGGGTGTAGTGGCCGCGCACGCGGTAACGGCCGTTGTCCGCGAAGAGTTTCAGCGCGCGGCTGTAGCCGTACGCGCCGTCGGCGTACAGCGGCACGCAGCGCTGCGAGGTGCTGGGGTGCCAGGCCCCCGAGGTGTAGCGCTCGACGGACACCGACATGCATCCGGTGGTCTGGTGGGGCGTGACCTTGAGGCTGAGGCCCATGTTCACCTCGGACTTGTAGAGGACCTGATAGGTCGTCGACCCGATCCGGGTGGTCGCGAGCGGCCATTGCAGCTGCGTGCGGACGGTCGGCGTGAGTGTCACGGTGTGCGTCACGGTCCGTGGGGCGTACCGGTAGTCGCCCGCGAAGACCGCGGTGAACGTGGTGTTGCGACCGATCTTCTCGTACACGACCAGGTTGCCGGCCGAGTCGACGTGCCCGCTCTTGAGCCGGGTGCGGGACTGGCCCGCGGGCTGGGCATAGAGCGTCACCGTACGGGAGTTGTACGTCGTCCCCAGATGCGCGGTGACCTTGGCCTTCGCGCCTGAACGGTAGGACGCCGCGTCGGTGGTGACGCTCAGTGCCGAAGTCGCCCTGGACACCTGGACGTCGGCCGTCGCCGTCACCGGGAGGTAGGCCGTGCCGCCGTCGTACGTGACGGTGTAGGTGTTCATGCTGCCAACCTGCGGTGTGTCGTGCAGCGCGAACGTGCCGTCGGCGGCGACCGGTACGGCGGGGAGGGCGTAGCCGGACGGATGCGCCAGGTCCTTCTTGACCACGTGGACCGTGCCGGTCGTCAAGTGGGCGTGGGGCCAGGTGAGTTGGCCGGTGACGGTGAGCGGCGCGGCGCGCTTGCCGGCGGTGGGTGCCGACAGCGTCGTCGTCGGCGCGTACTTCGCGACGGGGATGTCGAAGGTCCGGGTGGCCGGGGCGTAGTGGCCGCCGCCGGAGTAGTCGACGCGGTAGCTCAGGGTGCCGGTGAGCGGGGCGGTGTCGTGGACGGTGTACCCGCCGAAGAGGTTGGCCGCGTTCGCCGGAAGCCTGGTCGGGTCGGTCACGGCGATGCCGTCCGGGTGCGCGCTGTCGTAGCGCAAGATCCGTACGGTGCCGGGGAGTTGGCCGTGGTCGCTCGCGGTCAGGGCGATGGTGGAGTCGAAGGAGACGTTGAGGGAGACGGGCTCGCCGGGGGCGAGGGGCGAGGTGGCGCTCCCGATCAGCCGGACCGCGGCCGCCTCCGGGGACTTGGCCACCTCCAGCGTCGGGCTTCCTCCGTCGGCGTCCACGGCGACGCCGTAGAGGCGGCTCTCGTCCGGGGCCCAGGCGAGGCCGTGGGCGGCCAGGCGCAGCGGAGAGTCGATCGCGTGGCTGCCGTAGAAGCCCGAACCGGTCACCGGAACGGCCCTGAACTCGTCGCCGTCGCAACCGCATCCCGCCAGGGTTCCGTCGGGCGCCACGGCCACCGCACGCGCCGCCAGCGGGTCGGCGAAGCGGCCGTCGGCGGCGAGGTCGGAGACGCGGAACCGGTTCGCGCTCGGGTTCCGCCACGACGTGACGGCCACGTCCTGTCCGTCGGCCGTGACCGCGAAGTCGGTGAGGTCGGGGACGGGCAGTGCCTGGGCCGCCTGCCGGGTCAGCCCGCCGTCCGCGACGCGGTACGTGACGAAGGCGGAGGTGTCTCCCGTCTGCACAGCCGCGACGAGCGTGCCGGACGAGGTCGGAGTGGTCGCCAACAGCGGGGAGCCGGCCCAACTCCCGGAATCCTGGGCGGTCTTCACCGACCCGGTCGCGTCCACCGACCCGATGCCACCGGCACCCGCGCCTCCGTAACCGAACCAGAGGGTGCCCCCGGCCACGGCCAGCGCGTCGGGACGGGTACCCGCGCCGGTGGCGTAACGGGCCGTCTCCGTCAGGGTGTCGGTGTCGATCGCGGCGATCGTGTCCTGGTCGGGCAGTGCCGCGTAGACCGTGGAACCGTCGTCCGAGAGCGCCAACCCCGTGGCACCGGGCTCCCCTTGGATCGTCGTCGGGTCGCCCCCGTCGAGATCCGTCACGAGGATGCCGTCCGTGCCGGCGCCCCCGCTGAGGAAAAGATGGCCGTGCGCGGCGTCCACCGCCAGATGCGAGAAGCCCGCGATCGGCAGCGACACCCCCGACGCCGCGTACGAGTCGCCCGCCCCCGGGACGATCACACCCGTCAGCCCCGACACCGTCGCCGCAACGGTCAGCAGCGAAAAGCGTCTTGTCTTCATGCGAGTCCCCCGGACACTCGTCGAGACCCCGGCCGTCCGAAGGCGGCCGGGGAGTAAATCTTCCATCCCCAGATCACAGACACAGACACAGACACAGAAAGCCGCACCACCCGCTCACGCGGACGGGCGCCGGCGCGTCAGCCGAAGTAGCCCTCCAGGTCGGCGACCACGTCGACCGAGCCGAGCGCGTTGTGGATGCGGATGGAGCCGTCGGCTCCGACCGGAACCACGGCGAGGATCGGCCGGGTCCGGCCCGCGGTCAGGTTGTCGTTGGACGCGTTCGGCAGGCTGCCGTCGCCGTAGGCGGTCAGGTGGGTGTTGACGGTCGGAGTGACGCCGGTCAGGTTGACCAGCACGGCGGAGGCGCCCGCGGGGACCCCGTCGACACCGGCGACCTTCACGGTGAGGGTGCCGCCCGCGCCCAGTGACCTGTCCGGTGCGCCGAGGCCGGCGCGGGTGTCGAGGAAGCGGGTGGGCGTGGTCCCCACGAAGGGGCCGCCGCTGAGGGCGTCGGGGTCCGCGGGATCGTCGGACGAGCCCGCGAGGTCGTTCGTGTACACGCCCTGGACGTCGGCGATCAGGTTGACGTGCCCGGCGCTGTTGTAGATGTGGACCTTGCCGGCGCCCACACAGGGGGTGGCCAGATTGGAAGCGGTCTGCCCGGCCCGGTAGTTGAGCGTGGACGTGGTCGGCGGGGTGGGGCCGTCGCAGGCGACGGTGATGTAGCCGCTGCCGGTGCCTCCGGTCACGGTGACGTTGAGGACGGCCCCGACGGTCGCCTCGCCCCGGGCGTACTTCGGCAGGGTGACGGTCGTGGTGCTGCCGGGTCCCACCGCGCCCTTGGGCGCGCCGGTGCCGTCGCGGGTGTCCAGCACCCGGGTCGGGACCACCGTGGCCAGGCCGGACATGTACGGGTCGTCGCTGCTCGGCCTGGTGGTGGTGTAGTACCCCTCAAGGTCGGCGATGAGGTTCACGGCACCGTGCGCGTTGTAGAGGTCGATGTAGCCGTCGGTGCCCACCCGGACGGTGACGAGGTTCGGATTGTCCTGTCCCGCCCGGAAGTTGAGGTTCGAGGCGTTCGGGCGGGTGGTGCCGTCCGGGTAGACCGTCACATAGCCGGCGGCGGTGGCGCCCGCGTCGGTGATGTTCAGGGTCACCCCTGTCACCCCGGAGGCCGGGATGCCGTCCACGCCGAGGACCTTCAGCCGGACCACGCCTCCGGCGGCGACCGGACGCTTGGCCGCGCCCGTCCCGTCGCGGGTGTCCAGCAGCCGCTCGGGGCCCGCGGGGACGAAGGCCGCGCCGACCGTCGCCTTGCCGGTCGTGGTGGTGGTCCGCCCGCCGGAGTCGGTGATCGTCTGCGTGACGGTGTACGTGCCCGGGGCCGCGTAGCTGTGCTTCAGCGTGTCGCTGAGGGCGGTGACGGAGACGGCCGTGGAGCCGTCGCCGTAGGTGATCCGGTCGCCGGTGACCGCGTACGGATCGAAGTCGACGTTGTAGAAGCAGTTCGCGGTGTCCGGCGCCGAGGGGCTCGTCGCACAGGAGACGGTCGAGGTGAGGTCCGGTGTGGGATCGACCAAGGCCCAGATGTCGGCGGCGCCGACCCGCGTGCCGTCGGCCCTGTCGACCACCACCGCGACCTGGACTCCGCTGATCCCGGTGGCCTGGGTGTAGGTGTGCGTGGCCGAGCCGGTGGTGGAGGTGACGGTGGTGCCGCCACCGAAGTCGAAGGCGTACGTGAACCCGGTCGTCGAGTCCGACCACGGATTGCTCACCTGCGCGGTGGCGGTGACCGGAACGCCGACGTATCCGCGGCCCATCTTGATCCCGCTCACGGTGAGCGGGTCCTGGAACTCCGTGGCGCCGCGGTCGTCGTGGCCGGTGCCGGCACCGGTGTCCGGGACCAGCGGGTCGTCGACGCGGGCATGGCCGTCGATGTCCGTGGACAGCTCACCGGGAGCGTCGGTGTCGGCCGAGTCGACGAGCGGTGAGTGCTCGGCGGGTCGCCCGAGCGCGGGGATCGTCAGGTCCGTCTGGTCCAGGTCGTGGGTGCCCTGTCCGGTGCCCGCCCGGAACGCCTGCGCGGTGGCGTACGCGGTGCCGGCCCAGTCGTAGTCGGTTCCGGCCGACGACGGGTTGAGCGCGTTGTAGTCCGCGGTGACCTGCGGGGCGGAGGCGGCGTCCACCGTGATCCCGGCATGGGTGCCGGTGCACGTCGTGGTGCCGTAGGGCAGCGCGACCGTGTTCTCCACCGACCCGGAACTGCCGTCGGTCAGGCTGACCCCGTCGGCGCAGTCCGTCGCGACGGTGTCGCCCGCGAGGTCGATCCCCGTGGTGCCCGCGGCGAGGACACCGCCGACCTGGAAGGAGTCGCCGGCGAGCGTGATGTCCCGCGCGCCGGGCGCACTGCTGAAGTCGGGCCCGTGCGGCTGGCTGACAGTGAGGCGGGTGAGCGAGATGCCGGAGGAGGACCCGTCGACCGCGATCACCGGGGTGGTGCCGTCGACCAGGGTGCTCTGCACGACCGCGACGCGGTAGGTGATGTGCTGCGAGCCGGTGACGGCGAGGGCGGTCGTACCGGAGGTCCTTGCCCGTATCCCGGCCAGGTCGACGTACTGGGCGCCGGAGAACGTGACCGCCGTCGTGCCCTTGCCCGCGACGGTGACCGACGATCCGTCGCCGGGTGCGGAGAGGAAGGTGACGGGTGCGTCCGCGGTGCCGACGGACCTGATGGTCACCGGTGCGTAGGCCGTGTTGCGGCCCGCGACGTACACGGTGTCACCGGGAGCGGCGGCGTCCGCGGCCGGCTGGATCTGGCAGAAGGGCTCGGCCGCCGAACCGGGACCGGTGTCGCTACAGCCGGTGGCCGCGTCATCGACGTGGAACGCCGTACCGGCGACGGTGTCCGCGTGGGCCACGCCCGGCCCGAAGCAGCCGACGACCAGGACAGCCAGAGCGGCGGTCGACGTCAGCGGTGGTCTTCGCCCCATGAACACGTTCCCCCTCCGGGCCGGCGAAGGCGTCGGAAGGCGGCGCGCACGGCCTGTGCGATCCAGTCAGGTGTGCGCTGGAACTGTCGGGAGAATAGGTCACGTCGGGGACAGCGAAGGCCGATGAATGGGCGCCGGTTCGTCGACGCGTCGAAAGTTTGCGCGGTGTTTGATCAAAGCAGGGGCCACGAAGACCGGCCCATCAACGGGTATTGACCGTTCCGGGATGCGGAGGGGACCGGTCCCGTCATCCCGGCCCGACCCCCTCGGCGGGATCGGTACCGGCCGGCAGCACCCCGGCCAGGGACTCCAGGGACGGTCGGCGGCCGCGCTCCACGTGCACGAAGGCGAGCGAGGCGGCGAGTTCGGTGTCGCCGGCGCAGATCGCCTCGTACAGCTCGCGGTGCTCGGTGCACAGGACGCCGGGGTCGCGGTCGGAGGTCACGGCGTAACTCATTGATCGCCGACGCGGCCCCGCTCTCCTTCGGGAGGGCGGGGCCGCTTTCGTGCGTCTGCCACGGGACGGCCGAGGCGGGTGAGAAGGCATGTCAGCCTCGCGCGCCTCTGCGCCCGCCGCGCGCCCTGACAGCGGCGGCGGGCACTCCCATAGCTTCCACATGCCACACCTCATCAGTTGGTAGCCGGGGTCGATCAAGCGCCCGGTTTCCGCTGGGGGTTGCCGGACCTCGGCGGCCCTGGCCCAACAAGATGAGGTGAGGTGGGCAAGTGGTGCCAAAGGATCACGCCGACTCCCGCAAGGGGTGGGCGCTTGCAGTGGCTGAACGACTCGGGATCGCGATAGCGGCACGCGCGCTGTGGTCCGTCGTCGAACGGCTGCTCCACCACTAGGGGCTTTGCCCCAGGCCACGCCCCCGGTGTAACCCCAGTCGCCGGGGGCGGGCCGCCCGCATATAGATGTGCGCACAAAACAGGGCGGTCACCAGCGCCCACTTATCGCGCTACTACGGCTAGGGCAACTCGGTGACGAACGTTCCGACGCCGACCTGCATCTGCGCGAGGCCCGTGTCCCTCAGCTCGGACAGGACCCGGCGGGCCGTCATCTGCGCGATGCCGAACTCGCCCTGGATCGCGAGAACGCCCGGTAGCTGCGAGCCCGGCGGGTACGTGCCGTCCACGATTCGGGCCTCGATGACCTCGTATACCTGCCGCCACCGCGGTACGTCCGGCTTCCAGTCCATGCGCGCCACCGTGCACCGGGCACTCGCCCTCGCCGCACCTTCCACCGCCATGGACGTCACCCTGCTCATCGCACAGTTGCGCGGGCACGTCGAGCTGATGGTGACCGAGGTCGAGCCGCTCGCTGCCGAGCATGCCGGGCGCGCTCGCCGACGTCTGCCTGGGCGAGGCTCGCCGCAAGCTCGACGCCGGCGGAGAGATCCGGCCCCTCGCCTCCGCACGGCTCGCCTACGCCCGCCGCCTGGCCCGTGTCCTGACCGCCCTGTGTGACCACCACCGCAACCTCGGCGGGGCCACAACATGACGGCGCGCCCTCACATCTGCCGCGACTGCGACGAGCCGATCGCCGACCCGGACGACGCCGTCCTCATCTGGCACCAGGAATCCATGAGCGGGCCCGGGCGGGACGTGTGGGCGCACCATGAACACGCCGACCTGATCCAGCCGGACACCTCGCTGGTCCGTGTCCTGGCCCGGGTCATGATCTCCCGCGCCCTGCGCGAGAACGACCGAGTCCGCAGACTCCCGTCCGCCCCGGTACCCCGTGCTGAGTGGGGCGGGCGGGACCGGGCCCCGGCCGGCATTCCCCGTTGCCGACCGGGGCCGCTCCATGTGCAGGCGAAGGGCGGCGAGTGCAAACTGACGGCGGGGGTCGAGAACGGAGCCACCATGGAATTGCGAGAAGACATCCAGTGCGGCGTCACCCTCGACATGACGGAGATCAGCGAGGCCGACGCGAACCGGATGATCCGGCTGGCTCAATCCTCTGGCCTCTTGGTCAACGTGCAGTACCAGAAGCGCGAGCACTGCAAGATCTCGGTGAACTTCGCCGACAAGCTGGCGGAAGCCCAGGCGCTCGTCGATGAGGCGCACCGATTGCGGGACAGCTCCGGCGACTACGACTGAGAACACATGATCGCCTGCACTTCGGTTGAGCGTCGGCTGAGCTAACGATCACCGAGGCCCCGAAAATGGCTGCGGCCCCAGCTCGAAGTGCCTCTGAGCTGGGGCCGATTGCGTAGACCCTGTGGGACTCGAACCCACAACCAATGGATTAAAAGTCCACTGCTCTGCCAATTGAGCTAAGGGTCCTCGCGATGTTGCCTCCCCGAGCATAGCGGGAGGTGGCCGTGTCTCCGATCGGGTATCGGGGACACGGCCGCGCCGGACGGCGAAACAGGGTGCGAGCAGGGCCGGGAGTAGGGCCGGGACAAGGGACCGACTGGTCCGGAGTGTTACGGATCCACCGGTTCGGGCACCCCCGCCCGCCCCACCCCCCGCACCTTCGCCGGAGAACTACGGATCCACCGGTCCAGGCACCCCGCCCCACACCACCACCCCCATACCGGCAAAGACACCAACCAACCCGGACCGCTACGGATCCACCGGCTCCGGCGCCCCCGCCCGCGCCGCCTCCCGTGCCTTCGTCCGTGCGTGTTCCGGGTTCAGGAACCACTCCCGGGCCGAGGCGAACCACCAGGCCGCCGCGAAGCCCAGGACCACCAGGACCGCCACCGGCGCGTAGTTGAAGGACTCCCAGGTGACCGGTGAGACCTGCGGCAGCATGAACAGGACGGTGATCACGATCACCCACACCACCGACACCGTCCCGATCAGCCGCGACCACCGGCCCAGATGCCACGGCCCGCGCTGGAAGTCGTCCCCCTTGCCCAGCCGTAGGAGGGTCGGGATGACGTAGGCGATGTACAGGCCGATCACCGCGATCGACGTCACCGCCGCGTACGCCGTCACATTGATCAGGTAGGGGAGGCCGAGCACCAGCGCACCCGCCGCCGCCAGCCACACCGCCGCCACCGGCGTCCGCGAGCGCGGGCTCACCGTGTGCCAGACGCGGGAGAACGGGAGCGCGCCGTCGCGTGAGAAGGCGTAGATCATGCGGCTGTTGGCCGTCACCGACGCCATCCCGCAGAAGAGCTGCGCGCCGATCACCACCAACAGCAACAGCTTGCCCGCCGTCGCTCCCAGGGCGTCGAGGAGGATCTGGGCCGGGGGTGCGCCTGTCGCCGACTTCAGCTCCCCGTTGTACGACTGGATCGCGTACGTGAAGCCCAGGAGCAGCACGAAGCCGGCTATCCAGGACGTCCAGATGGAGCGGACGATGCCCTTCGGGCCCGCCGTCGACGCGTCGTGGGTCTCCTCCGTCATGTGGGCGGAGGCGTCGTAGCCGGTGAAGGTGTACTGCGCCATCAGGAGGCCCAGCAGGACGACGTAGACCCCGCTGCCCCAGCCGGTGTTGTTCACGAACTTCGTGAAGACGAACGTCGTCGACTGGTGGTGGTCCGGGACGAAGGTCAGCGCGCCGACGATCACGCCGACACCCACCACGTGCCACCACACGCTCACGTTGTTGAGGATGGCGACGATCTTCACGCCGAAGGTGTTCAGCAGGCCGTGGAGGATCAGGATCCCGGCGAAGAGGAGCACCGTGCGGCCCGGCGTCACCTTGAAGTCGAACTGGAGGTTCAGGTACGCGCCCAGGAACGACGCCGCGCCGAAGTCGATGCCCGCGGTCACCGCGACCTGGCCGAGGACGTTGAACCAGCCCGTGAACCACGCCCAGGCCGCCGCCGTGCGCGGGGGCGCCAGGCGGTGGGCCCAGAAGTACAGGCCCGCCGACGTCGGGTAGGCGGAGCAGATCTCGGCCATCGACAGGCCGACGAAGAGGGTCATCAGGCCGACCGCCACCCAGCCCCACATGATCACGGCCGGGCCGCCCGTGTTCATGCCGAACAGGTACAGCGTCAGGCAGCCCGACAGGACCGAGATGATCGTGAAGGAGACCGCGTAGTTGGAGAACGCCGACATGCGGCGGGCGAGAACCTGCGTGTAGCCGAGTTGGGCAAGCCGTTCTTCGTCGGAGAGACCGGGGGGATCTCCCTTTGACAGCCCACTCGCTATGGCGTCATCTGTCATGCCCCCAGCGATTCCCTCGCCGGGGGCGTGACATGCGCCACTTAAGGAATCGATAAGGACTCGATGTGGCCAGAAAACGCCCTAGGAGTCACATACGCGTCACATACGAGTCACCTCAGAAGACGCCCTTGTAGCCCTGCCACCCGGTCGCGATCTTCACCCGCGCCCCGAACGACCCCTTCCCGTCACCGCTGTTGCGGTACAGCACCCCCGCCGAGTCCCGCTCGACCAGGTCCGCCTTCCCGTCCCCGGTGATGTCCCCGACCCCGACCACCGTGTTGTACGACCCGCCCCACGCCGTGAACAGCTTCGCCCGCGCCCCGAAGGTGCCGCGGCCGGTGCCGTAGTAGCGGTACAGGTTGTTCGACTGGTCCTGGGCGAGGAGGTCGCCGATGCCGTCGCCGTTGATGTCACCGACGCCGACGACCTTCTTGTACGTCTTCCAGTTCGTGTACAGCTTCACGCGGGCGGAGAGCTTGCCCGTGCCGGTGCCCTTGTAGAGGTAGACGTCCCCGGTGGACGTGTTGCGGGCGATCAGGTCCGGACGGCCGTCGCCGCTGATGTCGCCGGGCGCGGTGAGGACGTCGTACTGGTTCCAGCCGCTCGTGCCGAGTGACGTGTACGCCGTCGACGGCTTCAGCACCGCGTCGCAGGCCGGTTTGTACGCGCGGAGCGCGCCGCTGCTCAGCCGGACCAGGACGTCGTTGCAGCGGTCGCCGCTCAGGTCGCCGAAGGGCACCGCCCTGACGGTCGTCGGCCAGCCACTGCCGCTGACCTTGCCGGCGAACGTGCCCTTGCCCGTGCCCAGTTGATACGTCAGCGCACCCGCCGGGTCGAGCGTCAGGAGATCACCTACGGCGTCGCCGCCCACGTGGTCGTGGCGGGCCGGGGCACCGCCGCGCAGCGCGACCGTGCCGCTCGCCGTCACCGGGGCACCGACCCCGTCGGCCGGTGCGACGGACAGCGTCCAGTCGTACGACCCGTTCGTCAGGAAGGTCGCCCCGGTGACGGACGCGGACCAGCCGACCTTCAGCTCGCCGCGCGCCGCGCCGCCGTCCCGCGTGTCCACGACCTTGCCGGTGGCCCGGCTGCGCACGGTCAGCCGCCAGCTCGCGGACGGCTTCGACAGCAGCACGGTGGCCAGGGTGTCCTGGGTGGTGTCGATCTCGTGCGCCTGCACGGACGGGGCCGCCTCGACCGGGGCCAGCAGGCGCAGCGGCTGCGGGGTCGTGCCGGTCGGCACGAGGTGCACGCGCTCCTGGTCGTCGACGTAGGCCACGTTCCCGGTCGGCTCGTCGACCGTCCAGCGCACCTCGCGCTGGGAGACCCCGGTGTCGGGCAGCGCGCCGATCACCCGGCTCACGGGTGTGCCGTCGGGGAATGTGGTGAGGACCAGTTGCCCGGCCTGTCTGTCGTGCGTGACGACGAATCCGTCGCCCAACTCGGCCTCGCCGGAGGGGACTTGGACCGACTTCTTCGCCGTACGGTCGTAGACGCCGGCCGTGCCGTCGGGGCAACTCCAGTACAGCCAGCGGCCGTTGGCCCGGAGTTCGGTGGGTGCGCAGCCGGCGTCGGTGGTGAGGGTCTCGGTGGTCTCCTTGGTGGTGAGGTCGTACGCCGTGAGAGTGCCGGGGGTGGTGCCCGGCGTCCACAGGGTGTCGCCGGAGAGGGCGGCGGCGCCGGGGGTGCGGGTGAGGGCCGGTGCGCCGTCGTTGCCGATCCGGTAGACGGTCTGCTCGGTCGCCGTGGTGTGGATCAGGTAGCGGCCGGAGACGTCCGTGATCCGGCCGCCCGCGGGGACGGCGCGCTCCCAGAAGGTGGCGGAGGCGGGCCCGTTGACCCGGATACGGTCGCTGGTCGCGGTGTCCTTCGTCACCCAGGCGGCCCGGCCGTCGGCCGTGCCGTACAGCTGGGAGCAGCCGACCTCCGTCAACGGGCAGGTGCCGAGGTTCAGTTGGGCGCCGTCGAACGACGAGCGGGCGCCGAACTCGGGCGTACCGGTCGCGGCGACGGTCCGTATGTAGTCGTCGCGGTATCCGTTCGGGCCACCGGTGTCGGCGACGAGGAGCCGCCCCTGCTCCAGGGACAGCCCCTGGATCCTGACCGGCGGCTTGGGCAGCGCCCTGACCTGGGTGACGACCGGGGTGCCGGCGGGACCGGGCTGGATGCGCTGGATGCCCCAGTCGTCGCTCCCGGTGCGGCCGATCTTCACGGCGGTGCCGTCGGGGCCTGCCGCGATCCCGAACGAGGACGACGGCATGAGGGTCACCGCGGCGCCGCCGGCGATGGGCTGGGCCGTCACCGCGCCGGTGCCGTTGACCAGCCAGTCCCCTACGAGTGCCAGGTCGTGCGTCGCGTTCACGCCGTCGCCGACGCCCCTGAGCACCACCTCGGCCGGGGTCGCCGACAGGTCGGCGCGCGGCAGCACCAGCACCTTGGCCTTGTCGTAGGCGGAAACGACCACGTGGTCCCGGGATGCCTGCACATCGATGTACCCGCTGGGCAGCGGACCGGTCGTGCTCTGCACCTGCCCGGTCTCCCGGTCCACGGCGACCAGCACCTGCTGTCCGTCCAGCGAGGAGCGGAGGAACACGCTGGTGGCGTCCGCGCCGGCCGGCAGACCGAATATCAGGCCCGCCGGTCCGCCCGCGACGGTCACGTCCCGGGTGGTTCCGTCGGCGCCCGGGGTCAGCAGATGCATGATCCGGGTGCTGGTGCCGTCCTCGGTGGTGGAGTTCCGGAAGGCGAGGGCGAGGTTGTCGAAGACACTGAGGAAGCCGAGGCCCGCCGGGATCTGGACACTGCGGGTCGTGCCGTCGGTCGGGTCCCAGAACGCGACCCGGCCGTCGGGGTACTGGTACGCGAGGACATCCGTACCGGTGGCCCGGACGGTCGCCCCGTCCCGCGCCGGCACGGGCACCGCCACACCGTCCGAGTAGCGCGTCCACAGCGACGGCGTGACGCCCTCCACCCGGTGGAAGACGCCCTGCGCCCCGGCGCTGTCGTGACCGCCCTGGGTCGAGGACGCGAGCAGCGCGGCCGAGGTGTAGGTGCCGCGCAGCGTGGCCGGTACGACCGTCTCCTGCGCCGCGCCCACCGCGAACGCGGGCGCCGGCAGCAGCGGGCCGAGCCCGGCGGCGAGTACGGACGAGACGGCGATGCCCACGAAGGCATGACGAACCAAGGAGTCCTCCCCCAGAACAGACAGAACAGAGCGGGATGCGTGCGCCCTTGTCGCCCCCGGCCCCCAGCCGTCACATCCCGCACACAAGTCGGCCGATCATACAGCCAAGACACAGAAAAGAGCGCGCAAAAATGGCCCCCGCCCGAACCCGGACGGGGGCCATCTCCCTGCTCTGCTACGTCACTTGACGTCAGCCGTTGCGCTTCCAGCGGGGCTTGTCGTCGCGGCGGCCGAAGGAACCGGTGCCGGTGCCCGTGCCGGTCGTGCCGCGGTGGCCCGGACGGTCGTGGCCGCCGGCGCGGAAGCCGGGGCGGTCGCCCTGGCGGTCACGGTTGAACGGGCGGTCGCTGCCCCGGTGACCGGTCGCGGGACGGTCGTCGCGACGGAAGCCGCCCGACGCCGGACGGTCGTTGCCGGTGCCGCGGTCGTCACGGCGGAAGCCACCGGACGGACGGTCGTCACGACGGTCACGGTCGAAAGAACGGCCACCACGGTCGCCGTCACGGCGGTCGTTGCTGAAGCCGCCCGAGGGACGGTCGTCGCGGCGGAATCCGCCACGGTCGCCACCGCGGTCGTTGCCACCGCGGTCGTCGCGGCGGAAACCACCCGAGGGGCGCTCGTCACGACGGTCGAAAGAACGGCCACCACGGTCGCCGCCGCGGTCGTTGCCGGTGCCGCGGTCGTCACGACGGAAGCCACCGGACGGACGGTCGTCACGACGGTCACGGTCGAAAGAACGGCCGCCACGGTCGTTGCCGCCGCGGAAGCCACCGGACGGACGGTCGTCGCGACGCTCGAAGGAACGGCCACCGCGGTCACCGCCACGGTCGTTGCTCCCACGGTCACGGCGCTCGTAGTTGCCGCGGTCGTCACGCTGCTGGCGCGGACGGTCGTAGGAGGAGGACTCCTCGCGCACCGGCGCCTCGGCGACGGCCGACTGCTCGGCGGCAGCGGCCTCGACCACGGCGGCAGCCTCGGCCACCGCCGTCTCCGGGTCCTCGCCCCGCTCGCGCGCGGCGCGGGCGATCAGGCGGTCGGACTCCTCGCGGAGCTCGGCGGCACGGCGCGTGGCGCGCTCCAGCTCCTTGGTGAGCTGGGTCACCTCACGCTCGGCCTGCTGCGCGGCGTCGCCCGCGGACTGAGCCTGGACCTCGGTCATCGAACGGGCGCCGGTGATCTCGGCGACCTCGGGCTCGAAGGCCGTACCGGTGTTGATGATGTGACGCCCGGCGTCGACGCCCGCGTCCTCCATCAGCCGGAAGATCTGACGGCGCTGGTGCGGCAGCGAGAGGGAAACGACGGTGCCCGTACGACCGGCACGCGCCGTGCGGCCCGCGCGGTGCAGGTAGTCCTTGTGGTCGCCGGCCGGGTCCACGTTCAGGACCAGGTCGATGCCGTCGACGTGGATACCGCGGGCGGCCACGTCGGTCGCGACGAGCGCGTTGACGTAACCCTCCTTGAAGTCCGCCAGCGTCCGCGTACGGGCGCCCTGCGTCATGCCGCCGTGCAGCGCGTCGGCCTTCACGCCGGACTCGCGCAGCTGCTCGGCGATGCGGTCGGCGCCGAGCTGGGTGCGGACGAAGATGATCGTGCGGCCCTTGCGGGAGGCGATCGCGGCGGTGACCGGCGCCTTGTCCTTGGGCTTCACGATGAGGATGTGGTGGGACATCGTCGTGACGTTGCCCTGCGCACTGTCGACCTCGTGCGTGACCTGGTCCTTGAGGTAGCGCTTGACCAGCGTGGAGATCTCGTTCTCCATCGTCGCCGAGAACAGCATGCGCTGGCCGCCGGCCGGGATCTGGTCGAGCAGCTCGGTGACCTCGGGCAGGAAGCCCAGGTCGGACATCTGGTCGGCCTCGTCGAGGACGGCGATGCGCACGTCTTCGAGGGAGCAGGCGCCGCGGTTGATGATGTCGCGCAGGCGGCCGGGAGTTGCGACCAGCACATCGACACCCCGCTCAAGGGCGTAGATCTGGTTGCCCATGGACGTGCCGCCGCAGACGACCTTCATCTTGAGGCCGAGGACGTCGCCGTAGGGCTGGAGCGCGTCGGCGACCTGCATCGCCAGCTCGCGGGTGGGGGTGAGGATGATGCCGCGCGGGCGCTTCTTCTCGGTGCGGCCGCCGGAGAGCGTCGCGAGCAGCGGCAGACCGAACGAGAGGGTCTTGCCGGAGCCGGTACGGCCGCGGCCGAGGATGTCCTTGCCGGCCAGGGCGTCCGGGATGGTCGCCGCCTGGATCGGGAAGGGGGCGGTCACACCGTTCTGCGCGAGCTTGCGCACGATGCCCTCGGGGAGACCGAGGGACGCGAAGGTGACCTCGGGGGCCGCCTCGGTGGTGGCCTCTACGGCCGTCTCGTCACCCTCGTTCTCGTTCTCGGGCATGACGATGTGATCAGTACTGGAAATGGACATGCGAATGCGAAACCTTCCGGAGTATCCGTCGGCACGCGCCCGTCAACTCCGTGATTCGCTCTATCGACCGCCTCAATGCGGTCCGTCACGGCAAGGGAGAGTACGCGCCACACGGCGCGCTCTACAGTGGCGCCGGGCAATGGGATCAAACGATCTACCACCTTACGCACCCACCACCCCTCGACGCAAACCGGCCCGCATTGACGTGCGTCACACCCGTCACTACGCCGGCGACCCGGCCGCGGGCGCCGGTTCACGGTCCACCAGCTGCGGTACGGGGTCCTCGTGAGCCGAGGACGAGGGCTCCGCGACGGTCGGCTCGACGGACGAGGGCTGCGCGGACGGCGTCGGGTCCGGGGGCGGGGGAGTCCGCGTCGGGGTCTGCTGCGGCACGGCCGTGGTCGGTGCCCCCGGCTTCGGACTCGCGCCCGGTCTGGGCGCCTTGGTGGCCGTCGGACTCGCCGCACCGCCGGGCGCGCTGGGCGAGGCCGAACCCGAGGCGGACTCCCCCGGCCCGGGCTTCCCGTGCCCGTGCTTCCCGTCCCCGGCCGAACCGCCGAACCCGATCCCGCCGCCCGGCACCCCCGAACCACCGTCCGGCGCCGCACCGCCGTGCTGCCCGGCGGAGTGCGAGGGCTTGGCACCGCCGCCCGCGTCGTCGCCCACGCTCATGCAGCCGGCGGCAGCGGCGACGACGGCGACCGCGGCGGCCAGACGGACGGGTACGTACATGGGGCGCACGGGGCCACCTCCGAGGGCGGAAAAAGGGAGTCTCCCTCTCAACTCCCACCGCCCACCGGAAGACACGCGCCGCACCGACAGCCCCTGTTTCCTGGCCGGAGAAGACCGGTTCCCGACCCGTTCCAGCCCCTCACCGACCGGGAATCGCCGTTACGGCACCCCCCGCGCCACCTCAACTCCCCTCCTCCGGAACCGACTTCGAGCACATACCGGACAAGCTCGGCCCGCCGTCTCCGCGCCCGCAGCCCCGAACCCGCGTTCGTCCCGGACAATGGACCCGTGCTGGAAATGACACGCGAGGCGTTCGAAGAGCTGGTGAGTGAGGCCCTGGACCGGATCCCGCCCGAGCTGACGCGGGTCATGGACAACGTGGCCGTGTTCGTCGAGGACGAACCCGACCCGTCCGACCCCGAACTGCTCGGCCTCTACGAGGGGACACCGCTCACCGAACGGGGCGAGTGGTACGCCGGCGTCCTGCCCGACCGGATCTCGATCTACATGGGCCCGACCCTGCGCTACTGCGCCACCACGGAGGACGTCGTCCACGAGGTCGCCGTCACCGTCGTCCACGAGGTCGCCCACCACTTCGGCATCGACGACGAGCGACTGCACGAACTGGGCTGGGGCTAGGTCGTGTCCGCCGGGTGGGCGGTTCTTCGGCTGCGCGCCGGTGGGGGCTTGTCGCGCAGTTCCCCGCGCCCCTTTCGGGGGCGGAGCCCCTCGCCGACGCTCCGCCTTCCGCGTCGCCCGCGGCGGCAGGTTTCCTACGACGACGGAGGGCTCCCGGCGCGCATCACACCCCGCTCAACGGCGCCGATCAGTCACCGCCGCTCTCCCACGACCTGATCCGCCGGACAGGCCCCGACCCACCCGCATACCTGCCCCCACCCCTGGGCATACGGGACCAATGGCCCGCGTCCCCGTCGCAGCCCTGAACCGCCTCCGCCGAGCCCAGCACGCCCTGATCCGCCAGTACCGCGCCCGCCGCCCCCGCCCCGTCCTCGAACTCGTCCCCCAGCCCCACCCCTGGCCCCACGCCCTCGGCCTCGTCATGGTCGTCGTGGTCGGGGCCTGGCTCGGCCTGCTGATCGTGGGCAACGTACGGGCCCAGGTCGGCCCCATGAACACGACCATGACCCTGCGCCCGTCCCTCACCGGCGGCACGAAGATCAACGTCTCCCCGCTCGGCGCCCTGTCCCTCGACAGCCACCACGCCCCGGTCCGCCTGGACGTCAACGTCGACCAGCTCGACCCGGAACGCTCGCAGGCCCTCGTCGACCACCCCGAGCGCCTCTCCGGCCTCCAGGACGAGGTCGCCCGGGACGTCGAACACGGCACCCTCGACCTGGCCGTACGGTCCTGCACGGCCGTGGTCCTCGGCGCGACGACCCTCGGCCTCGCGGTCTACCGCCGCCCCCGCCGGGCCCTCGCGGCCGGCGGCCTCGCGCTGACCCTCCTCGCCGCGTCCGGAGCGACGGCGTACGCGACCTGGAACCCGAAGTCGATCCTCGAACCGAAGTTCTCCGGCCTGCTCTCCTCGGCCCCGTCCCTGGTCGGCAACGCGCGCAACATCGTCACCGAATTCAACGTCTACCAGCAGGAGTTGGCCCGCCTGGTGACGAACGTGACCAAGCTCTACGACGTCACGTCCACGCTCCCCGCCTACCAGCCGGACCCGACCACGATCCGCGTCCTGCACGTCTCGGACATCCACCTGAACCCCGCGAGCTGGAAGATCATCGCGTCGCTGGTGGAGCAGTACAAGGTGAACGTGATCGTCGACACCGGCGACACCATGGACCACGGCACGACGGCCGAGAACGGCTTCCTGGACCCGATCGCCGACCTGGGCGTCCCCTACGTCTGGGTCAGGGGCAACCACGACTCCCTCGCCACCCAGCGCTACCTGGAGAAGATGAAGAACGTGCACGTCCTGGACGGGGGCCGGGCGGAAACGGTCGCGGGCATACGCTTCGCGGGCATCGGCGACCCCCAGTTCACCCCGGACCGCTCGACCGCCCCGGGCGCCGACAACGCGGAGGAACTCGCCGGCGACCAACTCGCCTCCGCCCTCCGCGACCAGCGGGCCGCCGGCACCCCGGTCGACATCGCCCTGGTCCACGAACCGTCGGCGGCCCGCGAGACCGACGGCGAGGTCCCCCTCGTCCTGGCCGGCCACCTCCACCACGAGGGCACCGAGGTCATGAAGCACGGCACCCGCCTGCGCATCGAGGGCTCGACGGGCGGCAGCGGTCTGCGCGCCGTGGAAGGCAAGTACCCCGACCCGATCGAGGCGTCGATCCTCTACATCGACCGCGACACCCACCGCCTCCAGGCCTGGGACGAGATCAAACTCGGCGGCCTCGGCCTGACGACGGCAGAGGTCAGCCGCCACCTCCCGAAGGAGAACCTGCCCTGAGCGCACCCCGCCTTTTCGGTTTGGCTCCGGCCCAAACGCCGTAGTACAGTCTCGTCGTGCCCAAGGGCACCGGTCAGGGCTTGACCGTCCGAAACTCCGCAGGGAGTCAGGAGAAGCGGCCCCCTTCGGGGGAAAGCGGAGTCACATGCTTCTCACGTCCCCTGGGACACCTAGACGAAGCAAGCAGTACTGAAGAAGGCCCTCATCGTCTAGTGGCCCAGGACGCCGCCCTTTCAAGGCGGTAGCACGGGTTCGAATCCCGTTGGGGGCACGCAACACCGTGTGCGACACTGGCTCCGCCAGTTCGCGCGCAACAGCAAGGTCCTGTGGAGCAGCTTGGAGTGCTCGCCACCCTGTCAAGGTGGAGGCCGCGGGTTCAAATCCCGTCAGGACCGCTGAGGTTCCGCAAGGAATCTCGTGGCTGGGTAGCTCAGTTGGTACGAGCGATCGCCTGAAAAGCGATAGGTCGCCGGTTCGACCCCGGCCCCAGCCACCGGATCGAAAGCCCTGTCCCACCCGGGACGGGGCTTTCGTCGTGACCGGACGACACAGGGCGGGGCGCGATGGGTCAGGACGAGGCCAGAGGCATCCGGGACACGGACCTGGAGAAGATACGGGCGCGGTACGGACTGCTCGCGGTGGTCGGGAGCAATCTCGCGATCACCGCGGTGGCGATCTTCGGCGTATGGCAGCTGAACGGCGACCGTGCGGTGATCGTAGGCGTCCTGACCTCGGCGTTCACCGCGATGGCGGGGCTGACGACGGCCTACCTGGGCATCAAGGCGGTGTCCAACACGGCGCAGTCGATGTCCAAGGACGCCGGGCGAGAAAAATCAGCCCGTCCGGCGCTTGAGGACGAGGCCCCTTCAGGGCCGATGGGGGGTTCGGGGGCACAGCCCCCGACAACGGTGCCGTAACTCACCCGCACGACTCCCGCCGAGCCGCCGGAGGCAACCCGTACAACCCCCGCCGGCAAACCATTCGCCAGGAATTTCGCCGAGGTGAGATCCTGGACGGCGTATGTCTACGCACCCCGCCTCCGCGCCCGGCACTTCCGCCCCCGCCCTCGGCGACCTCGCCCCCCGCCTGACCGAGCTGACCCTGCGCGACGCGCACCGGCTCGGGCGCAGGCTCGAAGGCGCGCGCAAGATCCGTAAGCCGGAGGCCCGCGCCGCCGTCCTCGCCGAGATCGAGACCGAGGTCGCCCGCGGCGAGGAGCGGATGGCCGCGCGGCGCACCCGCATCCCGGCGATCTCGTATCCGGAACAGCTGCCGGTCAGCCAGAAGAAGGCCGACATCGCGGCCGCGATCCGCGACCACCAGGTCGTGATCGTGGCCGGTGAGACCGGCTCCGGCAAGACGACCCAGATCCCCAAGATCTGCCTCGAACTCGGCCGCGGCGTCCGCGGCATGATCGGACACACCCAGCCCCGCCGTATCGCCGCGCGCACCGTCGCGGAGCGCATCGCGGAGGAGATGGACACCCCGCTCGGCGAGGCCGTCGGCTGGAAGGTCCGTTTCACGGACCAGGTGAACCAGGAGTCGACGTTCATCAAGCTGATGACGGACGGCATCCTGCTCGCCGAGATCCAGACCGACCGCGAACTGCGCGCCTACGACACGATCATCATCGACGAGGCCCACGAGCGGTCCCTCAACATCGACTTCCTGCTGGGCTACCTCGCCCAACTGCTGCCCAAGCGCCCGGACTTGAAGGTCGTCATCACCTCGGCGACCATCGACCCGGAGCGGTTCTCCCGGCACTTCGGCGAGGCCCCAATCATCGAGGTCAGCGGCCGGACGTATCCGGTCGAGGTGCGGTACCGCCCACTCCTGGAGGACGAGTCCGAGGACTCCGACCGCGACCAGATCACCGCGATCTGTGACGCCGTGGAGGAGCTTCAGGGCGAGGGCAAGGGCGACATCCTCGTCTTCCTCTCCGGCGAGCGGGAGATCCGCGACACCGCCGACGCGCTGACGAAGAAGAACTACCGCTTCACGGAGGTCCTCCCTCTCTACGCCCGCCTCTCGCACGCCGAGCAGCACCGGGTTTTCCAGCAGCACACGGGCCGCAGGATCGTTCTGGCGACCAACGTCGCCGAGACCTCCCTCACCGTCCCGGGCATCAAGTACGTCATCGACCCCGGCTTCGCCCGCATCAGCCGCTACAGCCACCGAACGAAGGTGCAGCGGCTGCCCATCGAGGCGGTGAGCCAGGCAAGTGCCAATCAGCGCAAGGGGCGTTGTGGCCGTACGTCGGACGGCATCTGCATCCGCCTGTACTCCGAGGACGACTTCCTCGCCCGTCCGGAGTTCACGGACGCCGAGATCCTGCGGACGAACCTCGCCTCCGTCATCCTTCAGATGACCGCGGCCGGTCTCGGTGAGATCGAGAAGTTCCCGTTCATCGACCCGCCGGACCACCGCAACATCCGCGACGGCGTCCAACTCCTCCAGGAACTGGGCGCGTTGGACCCGGACGAGAAGGACCCGCGCAACCGCCTCACACAGACCGGCCGCAAGCTCGCCCAACTCCCCGTGGACCCACGCCTGGCCCGCATGGTCCTGGAGGCCGACAAGAACGGCTGTGTCCGCGAGGTCATGGTGATCGCCGCCGCGCTCTCCATCCAGGACCCGCGCGAACGCCCGGTGGACAAGCAGACGCAGGCGGACCAGCAACACGCCCGTTTCCGGGACGAGTCGAGCGACTTCCTCGCGTTCCTCAACATGTGGCGGTACATCCGCGAGCAGCAGAAGGAACGCGGCTCCTCCGCGTTCCGTCGCATGTGCAAGCAGGAGTACCTGAACTTCCTCCGCATCCGTGAGTGGCAGGACATCTACAGCCAACTCCGCACGGTGGCAAAGCAGATGGGCATCCAGTTCAACGAGGAGGATGCCGCCGAGCAGAGCGTCCACGTCTCCCTCCTCGCCGGCCTGCTGTCGCACATCGGCATGAAGGACGTGAAGAACGCCGGGGGGGAGGGTGGGAAAAACACAGCGAAGAACGAGTATCTGGGCGCCCGCAGCGCCAAGTTCGCGATCTTCCCGGGTTCGGCGCTCTTCAAGAAGACCCCGCGTTTCGTCATGTCGGCGGAACTGGTGGAGACGTCACGCCTCTGGGCCCGCGTCAACGCCAAGATCGAGCCCGAGTGGGTCGAGCCGCTCGCCGGCCACCTCCTCAAGCGGACGTACAGCGAACCGCACTGGGAGAAGGACCAGGCGGCCGTGATGGCCTTCGAGAAGGTCACGCTCTACGGCGTCCCGATCATCGCCCAGCGCAAGGTGAACTACGGCCGCATCGACCCGGAGGCGTCCCGCGAGCTGTTCATCCGCAACGCGCTGGTCGAGGGCGACTGGCGCACGCACCACAAGTTCTTCGCCGACAACCGCAGACTCCTCACCGAGGTCGAGGAGTTGGAGCATCGCGCCCGCCGCCGGGACATCCTGGTCGACGACGAGACGCTCTACGACTTCTACGACCAGCGGGTGCCCGAACACGTCGTGTCCGGCGCCCACTTCGACTCCTGGTGGAAGCACAAGCACCATGAGGAGCCCGAACTCCTCGACTTCGAGCGCTCGATGCTCATCAACGAGCGCGCGGGAGACATCAGCAAGGACGACTATCCGGACTCCTGGCATCAGGGACGGCTCAAGTTCCGGGTGACGTACCAGTTCGAGCCGGGCGCGGACGCGGACGGTGTCACGGTCCACATCCCGCTCCAGGTCCTGAACCAGGTCACGGACGAGGGCTTCGACTGGCAGATCCCCGGGTTGCGGGAAGAGGTGGTGACGGAACTGATCCGCTCCCTCCCGAAGCCGATCCGCCGCAACTACGTCCCGGCCCCGAACTTCGCCCAACGCTTCCTGGCGGCAGCGGTCCCCCTCCAGGAACCCCTCCCCACCACCATGGCCCGCGAGTTGAAGCGCATGGTCGGAGTCCCCTTCACCGCCGACGACTTCGACTGGTCGAAGGTCCCGGACCACCTGCTCATCACCTTCCGGATCGTGGACGAGCGGCGCCGCAGGATCGCCGAGGACAAGGACCTGGAGGCGCTGAAGGTCCGCCTGAAGCCGAAGGCGCGCCAGGCCATCTCACAGGCGGCCGCGGCGACGGCCGAGCGCGAGGGCGGCGAGTCCCTGGAACGCAAGGGCCTCACCGACTGGACGATCGGCTCCCTCACCCGCGTCTTCGAGACCCGTCGGGCCGGCCAGCCGGTAAAGGCGTACCCCGCGCTGGTCGACGACGGCGACACCGTCTCCGTACGGCTCTTCGACACGGAGGAGGAGCAGGCGGAGGCGATGTGGAAGGGCACGCGCCGGCTCATCGTGCGCAACATCCCGGTGAATCCGGCGAAGTTCGCGTCCGAGAAGCTCACGAACGCGCAGAAGCTGGCCCTGTCCGCGAACCCGCACGGTTCGATCCAGGCACTGTTCGACGACTGCGCGCTGGCGGCGGCGGACAAGCTGATCGGCGACTTCGGCGGCCCGGCGTGGGACGAGGAGTCGTACCGGAAGCTCTACGAGAAGGTGCGCGCCGAGATCGTCGACACGACGGTCCGGGCGGTCGACCAGGTCCAACAGGTGCTGGCCGCCTGGCAGGCCTGTGAGCGCCGCCTGAAGGCGGCACACAGCCCCGCGCTCCTCCCCAACCTCGCGGACGTACGCGCCCAGTTGGACGCCCTCGTGAAGCCGGGCTTCGTCACGGCGACGGGCATACGACGCCTGCCCGACCTGATGCGCTACATGGTGGCCGCCGACCGCCGCCTCCAGCAGATGCCGACGGGGGTCCAGCGGGACACGACCCGCATGGAGAAGGTCCACGAGATGCAGGACGAGTACGCGTGGCTCCTGGAGCAACTCCCGCAGGGCCGCCCGGTTCCGTCCTCCGTCCGGGACATCCGCTGGATGATCGAGGAGCTCCGGGTCAGCTATTTCGCCCACGCGCTGGGCACGGCGTACCCCGTCTCCGACAAGCGGATCGTGAAGGCGATCGACGCGGCCGCACCGTAACAACGCCTGCACACCGAGTGAGTTCGACCAGGCGGGCCCGCCTCCTGTACAGTCTCATCTCGCGGCACAACGCACCATCAAGTGCCGCGAATCAAGGTCCTGTGGAGCAGCTTGGAGTGCTCGCCACCCTGTCAAGGTGGAGGCCGCGGGTTCAAATCCCGTCAGGACCGCAATAGATCAAACGAAAGCCCGGGTCTTCGGACCCGGGCTTTCGTGTGTGTCGTCGCCCTCGTGGCTGCTACGACTCCCTTGACGCCGCCGCACCCGCCAGGTACCCAGAAACCAGGCCCCGTTCCGCACAGGGCCACTGGAGGTGGCACATGGCGGCTTCGGTCAGGCACGAGACGCGGGCGCTGCTCCGTGCGCACCTGTCGGCCGCCAGCTCCTACCGCCATGTGACCCGGCACTGCTCGATCTGCCACCGCCTGCTGCGGCTGGCCATGGACGCCCCGCCGGCGCCGGAGCCGCAGGACGACCCGGAGAGTGGAACGTCCTAGCGCACATAGGTCAGAGGCAACAAGCCATCCGGCATGTGACGGGTGTCACCGCATAAGTTTTTGAAACGTCGGAACTTACGACTCACCTACAACTGGTCAATTTAATATGTGCAATTGCACCCCTACGAAGGATCGTGCACAGGAGATCCGACAGCCCTCCCCAGACTCCGACAAGGTCCCTCACAGGACCCCGCGCTCAGGGCCTGTCGGCCGCGCACGGACCCACGACCAGGCACAAAAAAGATCGCGCTGGACCCGGCGGAGTCCAGCGCGATCTACGACGCACCCTGTTCAGTTGCTTCAAAAGCGTTGGGCGTGGGCCCTGTTGGGGCAGAACCCGCGTCGCTTGGAGCTGTGATGTCGGGCACCACGACCGGCTGGGGGGCCGGCCCTGTGCCCTTATTCAGTTGGTCAGGCTTCCGTGCGCTGCTGCGGGATGCCCGCGAGCAGGGCACGGACCTCCGCCTCGCGGTAACGGCGGTGTCCGCCGAGCGTGCGAATCGAAGTGAGCTTGCCGGCCTTCGCCCACCGCGTGACCGTCTTGGGGTCCACACGGAACATCGTGGCGACCTCAGCCGGGGTCAGCAGCGGCTCGGCATCAGGGGTGCGAGCGGTCATGAGCGGCCTCCTCGGGAGAACCGAACCTTCTCGGTTCTTTCCTCTAAATTCTGCACCTTGACCCGCGTTGCCCGAAATGGCGTGTGCGGGTCGAGTCGGTTATAGGACGAACGGCTTGTCCTCGGCACTACAACTACACCATCTGTCCAACCGCGTAGGCCAAACCGATGGAATTGCCCTCCCAGGTGTCCATCAGCGACGGAAGCCGATGGACCATGCCATAGCGGACAGTCACACCACTGTGACGATCAGTCACAGGGGCGATCAGGAGTCATCCAGACCCCCCAAAGCGCGCAATGCCGAGATTCCGCCCAAAGCATGACGGATGGAGTCCTCCCCGGACTCCTTGTCCTATTTTGGCATGAGGAGGGGCAAGCGGCGCAAGGCATCTGCACGTGCGGTCCGTCACGCTTGGCATCAAACGTCCGGATCGGGACCTACGTCCCGTGTTGACGAACCGTAAGAATCCTATGCGCATCTGTTCGAAGATGTCAGCCACGTTCGAAGGCGAGCCGGCCCGTGTCCGTCCCCGCCCGGCTCCGCGTCAGTTCGCCGAGCGCCGGTCCCTGACCGACCGCCAGCGCTCCACGAGCCGCCCGTACGCCTCGCCCGCCGCCGCCCCGTCCCCGGTCCGCAGCGCCTCGATGCCGGCGGCCACGTCCGCCGCCGAGTGGTCGTCCTCCAGCTCGCCGGCCGGCAGGACGTGCACGAGCCCGCCGTAGTCCAGCTCGACCAGGGACCGCGGATGGAACTCCTCCAGCCAGCGCCCCACGTCCACCAGACCCTCGATCAGCGGCCCGTCGTCCATCGCGTCCTTCAGGGCCCGCAGCGCCCGCGCCACCCGCCGCCGCGCCTGCACCATCGGCGTCCGGTACCGCAGCATCGGCGGCACGTCCCCGGCGGCCTGGTCGTAGCGCCGCTCCTCGTCACCGACGAGCACGAACCAGTTCAGCGGCACCTGCCAGGTCGCCGTCCGGATCCACGGGCGGGCGTCCGGGTTCCGGGCCAGCCAGCGCTCGTAGTCCTGCGTGGCCTGATCCCGTACGAGCGGCGGCAGTACGGCGTCCAGGACCGGCGGCGGAAGCTCCTCCGCGAGGTCTCCCAGGGCCTGCCAGCCGCGCAGCCGGGTGCGCCAGGGGCAGACGCAGACCACGCCGTCGACCTCCACCACGAAGGCGTCGGCGCTCTCGTGCACCGGCACCGGGATGGGCGGGGTGGGCAGCAAGTCGGCCAGCGCGCGGCGCAGTTCGTCCTGGTAGGACGGGCGGTCGGGGCGGCGGGCGTAGCGCGTCCAGTGGCCGCGCTCGGGCTCGGGGAAGGCGGCCAGCGGCTCGTAGACGCGCAGATAGGTCGCGTACGGGACGATCACCGAGGACACCTTCTTGGGCACGCCTGCTCCCTCCCCCGCCGACCGTCGGGAAAACCTCCGGAACCCGCTCACGAACGCGCGGGAAAACTATGCAAATCGTCGCACGGACACCCCCCTTCGGTAGGTGATCCTGAACACTGCACGGATGGCGGCCCGACGCAGGCTCTACGCTCATGCGACAGGTACCCGCCACCCCTACGGGAGCCTGTCTCCAACCGCCGCCACTTACCCAGGAGTCACCACCGTGACCGACGTAGACAACGGCGTCCTGCACACCCTGTTCCACTCCGACCAGGGCGGTCATGAGCAAGTCGTGCTCTGTCAGGACCGGGCCAGCGGCCTCAAGGCCGTCATCGCCATCCACAACACCGCCCTGGGCCCCGCCCTGGGCGGTACGCGCTTCTACCCGTACGCGAGCGAGGAGGAGGCCGTCGCCGACGCGCTCAACCTCGCCCGCGGGATGTCGTACAAGAACGCCATGGCCGGTCTGGACCACGGCGGCGGCAAGGCCGTGATCATCGGTGACCCGGAGCGCGACAAGACCGAGGAACTGCTGCTCGCCTACGGCCGGTTCGTGGCCTCGCTCGGCGGGCGCTACGTCACCGCGTGCGACGTCGGCACGTATGTCGCCGACATGGACGTCGTGGCGCGCGAGTGCCGCTGGACGACCGGACGCTCCCCCGAGAACGGCGGCGCCGGCGACTCCTCCGTGCTGACCGCCTTCGGTGTCTTCCAGGGGATGCGGGCGAGCGCCCGGCACCTGTGGGGCGACCCGTCGCTGCGCGGCCGTACGGTCGGCATCGCGGGCGTCGGCAAGGTCGGGCACCACCTGGTGGAGCACCTGCGGGACGAGGGCGCCGAGGTCGTGATCACGGACGTGCGCGAGGAGTCCGTACGCCGGATCCTCGACAAGCACCCGACGGGCGTGACGGCCGTCGCGGACACGGAGGCGCTGATCCGGGTCGAGGGGCTCGACATCTACGCCCCCTGCGCGCTCGGCGGCGCCCTGAACGACGCGACCGTGCCGGTGCTGACCGCCACGGTGGTGTGCGGCGCGGCCAACAACCAGCTGGAGCACCCGGGCGTCGAGAAGGACCTCGCCGACCGCGGGATCCTCTACGCGCCGGACTACGTGGTGAACGCCGGTGGCGTGATCCAGGTGGCCGACGAGCTGCACGGGTTCGACTTCGAGCGGTGCAAGGCGAAGGCCGCGAGGATCTTCGACACCACGCTGGCAATATTCGCACGTGCGAAGGAAGACGGTATTCCGCCGGCCGCCGCGGCCGACCGGATCGCCGAGCAGCGGATGCACGAGGCGGCCGGCGCACGCGGACGCTGAGGTTCCGGTAAGCCGCTCGGCAGGCGTCTTCGGTACCCGTCGGCGACGACTTAGAGAGAACTCTCACGTTCGTCGGCGGGTCGCCTGCCAAGAAGTGGTTAAAATCGCGGTTGACCAGCGAGTACAGGGCACCTCGCGGGTCCTGGAGCCCGGCACGTGCTGCGGGCGACGTACCGTATGGGCGCGGGCTCAGGTACCGTGGAAGCCCTACGGACCGGTCTCTCCACGGAGAGTCCGTTCCAGATCATGAACGCGTGTCAAGACTCTGGGGCCACGGAGCCCCGTATCCGAGGGGGTCGAGCCATGGGGCGCGGCCGGGCAAAGGCCAAGCAGACGAAGGTCGCCCGCCAGCTGAAGTACAGCAGCGGCGGGACTGACCTCTCGCGTCTGGCCAATGAGCTGGGCGCTTCGACTTCGAGCCAGCCGCCGAATGGCGAGCCGTTCGAGGACGACGACGAGGAAGAAGACGACCCGTACGCTCAGTACGCGGATCTCTATAACGACGACGACGAGGACGAGGACGACGAGTCCGGTCCCCAGTCGCAACGTCGCGGCGCGTAACGCAACAGCGTCCCTCGCAGCAGTTTCCGCCATTTCCGGAACAACTGCACCTCACCCGGTCCGGGGCTACACCGCCGGACCGGGTTTTGTGCTGCCGTTCATCAGGCTGGAGCTTCTAGATCGAATACGTGCCGACCAGCTCCGCGCCCGTCGCGTGGTCGCCGCGCTCGGTGATCTCGCCGGCGACCCATGCCTCGACCCCGCGGTCGGCCAGGGTCTCCAGGGCCACGTCCGCGGACTCCTCCGGGACGATCGCGATCATGCCGACGCCCATGTTCAGGGTCTTCTCCAGCTCCAGGCGCTCGACCTGGCCCGTCCTGCCGACGAGGTCGAAGATCGGGGCCGGGGTCCAGGTGGAGCGGTCCACGATCGCGTGCAGGCCGTCCGGGATGACCCGGGCGAGGTTGGCGGCGAGTCCGCCGCCGGTGACGTGCGAGTAGGCGTGCACGTCGGTCGTACGGGTCAGCGCCAGGCAGTCCAGCGAGTAGATCTTCGTGGGCACGAGGAGTTCCTCGCCGAGCGTGCGGCCGAGCTCCTCGATGCGCGCGTCCAGGTCGAGACCGGCCTGGTTCAGGAGCACATGCCGGACGAGCGAGTACCCGTTCGAGTGAAGTCCCGAGGACGCCATCGCGATGACCGCGTCACCCGTCCGGATGCGATCGGCGCCGAGCAGCCGGTCGGCCTCCACGACGCCCGTACCGGCGCCGGCGACGTCGAAGTCGTCCGGGCCCAGCAGACCGGGGTGTTCGGCGGTCTCGCCGCCGACCAGGGCGCAGCCGGCCAGCACACAGCCTTCGGCGATGCCCTTGACGATGGCCGCGACACGCTCGGGGTGCACCTTGCCGACGCAGATGTAGTCGGTCATGAAGAGCGGCTCGGCACCGCACACCACGATGTCGTCCATGACCATGGCGACCAGGTCGTGGCCGATCGTGTCGTAGACGCCGAGCCGGCGCGCGATGTCGACCTTCGTGCCGACGCCGTCCGTGGCGGAGGCGAGCAGGGGGTGCTCGAACCGCTTGAGGGCGGAGGCGTCGAAGAGCCCGGCGAAGCCGCCGAGGCCACCGAGGACCTCGGGGCGCTGGGTCTTCTTCACCCACTCCTTCATGAGTTCTACGGCGCGGTCGCCCGCGTCGATGTCGACGCCGGCGGACGCGTAGGAAGCACCGGGAGAGGGAGTCTCAGACATTGCCTGGGATCTTTCGCGTTGATTGATACGGGGCTTCTACGGGCGACGGATCGCGTCGGCCGCGGCCGTGGCGGCCGGACCGGCCGCCAGCTCGGTCTCCAGGAGCTGCTTGCCGAGCAGCTCGGGGTCCGGGAGCTCCATCGGGTACTCGCCGTCGAAGCAGGCGCGGCACAGGTTCGGCTTGGCGATGGTGGTCGCGTCGATCATGCCGTCGATGGAGATGTACGCCAGGGAGTCGGCGCCCAGGGAGACGCCGATCTCGTCGACGGTCATGCCGTTGGCGATGAGTTCGGCGCGGGTGGGGAAGTCGATGCCGAAGAAGCAGGGCCACTTCACGGGCGGCGAGGAGATCCGGATGTGGACCTCGGCGGCGCCGGCCTCGCGGAGCATGCGCACCAGCGCGCGCTGGGTGTTGCCGCGCACGATCGAGTCGTCGACGACGACCAGGCGCTTGCCCTTGATGACTTCCTTCAGCGGATTCAGCTTCAGGCGGATGCCGAGCTGCCGGATGGTCTGCGAAGGCTGGATGAACGTACGGCCGACGTAGGCGTTCTTCACCAGACCCGCACCGAACGGGATGCCCGAGGCCTCCGCGTAGCCGATGGCGGCCGGGGTGCCGGATTCCGGAGTCGCTATGACCAGATCGGCGTCGACCGGGGCTTCTTTGGCGAGCTTCCGGCCCATCTCGACACGGGAGAGGTAGACGTTCCGACCGGCGATGTCGGTGTCGGGGCGGGCGAGATAGACGTACTCGAAGACACAGCCCTTGGGCTTCGCATCCGCGAATCGGGACGTACGGAGGCCGTTCTCGTCGATGGCGACGAACTCGCCCGGCTCGATCTCGCGGACGTAGGCCGCACCGCAGATGTCGAGGGCGGCGGACTCGGAGGCGACGACCCAGCCGCGCTCCAGCCGGCCGAGGACCAGCGGGCGGACGCCCTGCGGGTCGCGGGCGGCGTAGAGGGTGTGCTCGTCCATGAAGACGAGCGAGAAGGCGCCCCTGACCTGCGGGAGAACCGCGTGGGCGGCCTCCTCGATGGTCAGCGGCTTGCCGTCGGTGTCGACCTGGGCCGCGAGGAGCGCGGTGAGGAGGTCGGTGTCGTTGGTGGCCGCGACGCGGGGCGTACGGCCTTCCTGCTTGGGCAGGTCGGCGACCATCTCCGCGAGCTGTGCGGTGTTGACCAGGTTGCCGTTGTGGCCGAGCGCGATCGAGCCGTGCGCGGTGGCACGGAACGTCGGCTGGGCGTTCTCCCAGGTGGAGGCGCCGGTGGTCGAGTAGCGGGCGTGTCCGACCGCGATATGACCCTGGAGCGAACTGAGGGAGGTCTCGTCGAAGACCTGGGACACGAGGCCCATGTCCTTGAAGACGAGGATCTGGGAGCCGTTGCTGACCGCGATTCCCGCGGATTCCTGACCCCGATGCTGGAGGGCGTAGAGCCCGAAGTAAGTGAGCTTGGCGACCTCTTCACCGGGAGCCCAGACTCCGAAGACGCCGCAAGCGTCCTGGGGTCCTTTCTCGCCGGGGAGCAGATCATGACTGAGTCGACCGTCACCACGTGGCACGGCACCGAGTGTAGGCGAGATCGACCACTGGTCCGAATTCGGGTTACTCGCCGGTAGTGGATCACTTGGCGGCGACGGCGCGCACGATCGTGCCGTTTCCGCTGGTCAGCGTGAGGGTGTCGTGATCGACTCGGTAACCGACCTGCCCGTCGAAGAGGCCGAGCAGGGCGCGTTCGGTGCCCATGAGTGAGGCGTCGCACATCATTCGGGTGGTGGACGGGCGGCCGAGGGTGATGTGGGCGGTGCGGACGGTGGCCGTCGCGTTGACGGCATTGCAGCCGAGGCGGCCGCCGACCTTGCCCTTCTTGGCGTCGAAGGTGAGGTACGGCTTGCCCTGCGCCTTGGTGGTCGCGCCGTCCGCGGTGATGCCCCGCACCTGCCAGTCGACGCCGGTGACGGGGCGCTGTTCCGCTACTGATCCGCTGCCGCCGGTCGCCTTCTCGCTGCCGCACGCCACCACGAGCGGGAGGATGGTCAGGACGGCGAGGGTGAATCGCTGTTTGTCCATGGGGGTGGGACGGGAGGGGTGGAGGAGCGGTTCCCCGGCCCCCTTCGAGGTTCCGCGGTTCACCCCATGATCGGGAGCAGCCCGCCCAGATCCGCCCGTTCCCCGCTCGCCCTGACCTTCGCCTCTTCTACGGCGTCCTTCCACCGCGTCCGCCCGGTCGCCAGCCGGAGCCAGGTCAGGGGGTCGGTCTCCACGACGTTGGGCGGGGTGCCGCGCGTGTGGCGGGGGCCTTCGACGCACTGGACCACGGCGTACGGCGGGATGCGGACCTCGGTCGAGCCGCCGGGGGCCTTCATGGCGAGGGCGTCGGCGAGGAGGCGGGTGCAGGCGGCGAGGGCCTGGCGGTCGTGGGGGATGTCCAGGCCGGGGACGGCCGCGTTGAGGTCGTCGGTGTGGACGCAGAGTTCGACGGTGCGGGTGACCAGGTAGTCGGCCAGGGGCATCGCGCCGGCGTTGGTTTCGAGCAGGCGGGTGCCGGGGTTCGTGTCGAGGTGCGCGGTGAGGGTCTGCTCGACTTCGACGAGGTAGGCGTCCAGGTCGGGGTGCTGGGCGGCGAGGGTGCGGGTGAAGTCGGCGATGGCGGCGGAGCTGGCCGCGGTGGCGAAGGGCCAGTCGAGGATCACGGCGTTCTGTGCGGGCGGGGCGGGGCGGTCCAGGGAGCGGTGGATCGCGGTGATCGCCATGCCGATGTGGGCGACGAGTTCGCGTACGGTCCAGTCGCCCAGCCGGGTGGGGAGCGCGAGTTGGTCGGGGGTGAGCGTCCCTACGGCTTTTCGTACGTTCCCGAACTGGGCTAGGACCGCCGAGCGGGTCTTGGCCGGGTCATAGGTACGCGCGCGCTTCTTGGCCGGGGGCATGGCGGTGAGCCTAATCCTGGGGTGGGTGCGCCCGCGGGTGTGTGGGTGGGGTCGGGGTCGTGGCGGTACGGCGAGCCCGCCGCTTGTGGGGCCCCGCTGGTGTTGTGAGAGTCGAACGGGTTGGTGCCGGGTGCGCGGCGGGCCGGCTTCCCGACCCGGTAGATCTCACACCGCGCGGGCATGAAGCCCGGACCGAGCTCGTCGATCGAGTCGTTGTCTTCGCTGCCCGCCTTCGCCCTCGTCGTACCGCCGTCGAGGTCCAGCACCTGGTCGGGGTCGACGAGCCCGGCACAGGCCTTCGCGATCCGGTCCCGGCCAGCGGACCGGTCGTACTGGTCCCTCGCCTCCGGCCACAGCCCCCAGCCACCCGCACCGACCCCGAACACCGCTGCCACAGCCACGAGTTGGTTGAAGGCGTTACGCCGACGGTTCCCTCGGTCCGGAGTCAGCCAGCGCGAGCGCGGAAAGGGCACCCGGGCCCGCTCAGAGGATGAGGAGGATGAGGATTCAGGCGTGTGTTCACTGTCGAAACTCACGTGCGCCTCCGGGCGCCGCCGCCGAACTCACGTATACCCACCGGTACTTCCACGTTCCCGCTCCCCCGTTCCACGCCCACGAACCGTCGAAGTCAGCACGAGCGAAGGCCCTGCCCGGATCCCGGACAGGGCCTTCACATGCATGCGTGCGTTTCTACGACGGACTACGGCGGCCTACGACGACCTACGCCAGCAGCGCCGGGATCGTTCCCTCGTGCGCCTCGCGCAGTTCCTCCAGGGAGAGCGCGAACTCGCCCTGGATCTCTACCACTGCATTTGAATCAGACACAGTGCCGTCCACTACGCCGATGCGCGTGACCGGGAGGCCCCGCGCCCCGCACATGTCGTTGAAGCGAAGTTCCTCCGAGCGGGGGATCGCCACGACCGCGCGGCCCGCCGACTCCGAGAAGAGGAAGGTGAACGCGTCGAGGCCGTCGGGGACGATCAGGCGTGCGCCCTTCTCGCCCAACAGGGCCGATTCCACTACCGCTTGGATCAGACCGCCGTCGGACAGGTCGTGCGCCGAGTCGATCATGCCGTCGCGGGACGCGGAGATCAGGATCTCGGCCAGCAGCCGTTCCCGCTCCAGGTCGACCTTGGGGGGCAGGCCGCCGAGGTGGTCGTGGACGACCTGCGACCAGGCCGAGCCCCCGAACTCCTCACGCGTGTCGCCGAGGAGGTAGAGGAGCTGGCCCTCTTCCTGGAAGGCGACCGGCGTGCGGCGTGCCACGTCGTCGATGACGCCCAGGACCGCGACCACCGGGGTCGGGTGGATCGCGACGTCGCCCGTCTGGTTGTAGAGGGAGACGTTGCCGCCCGTCACCGGCGTGCCCAACTGCTGGCAGGCGTCGGCCAGTCCACGGATCGCCTCCGCGAACTGCCACATCACCGCCGGGTCCTCGGGCGAACCGAAGTTCAGGCAGTCCGACACCGCGAGGGGCTTCGCGCCCGTCGTGGCCACGTTGCGGTACGCCTCCGAGAGCGCCAACTGCGCGCCCGCGTACGGGTCCAGCTTCGCGTACCGGCCGTTGCCGTCCGTCGCGATCGCGACCCCGAGGCCGGTCTCCTCGTCGATGCGGATCATGCCCGAGTCCTCGGGCTGCGCCAGCACCGTGTTGCCCTGCACGAAGTGGTCGTACTGCGACGTGATCCACTTCTTGGACGCCTGGTTCGGGGACGACACCAGGGCCAGGACCTGGGACTTCAGTTCCTCCGAAGTCCCGGGCCGGGCAAGCTTGTTGGCGTCGTCCGCCTGGAGCGCGTCCTGCCAGGACGGGCGGGCGTACGGGCGCTCGTAGACCGGGCCGTCGTGCGCGACCGTGCGCGGGTCGACGTCCACGATCTTGCCGCCGTGCCAGAAGATTTCGAGGCGGTCGCCATCCGTCACCTCACCGATGACCGTGGCGATGACGTCCCACTTCTCGCAGATCTCCAGGAAGCGGTCGACCTTCGACGGCTCCACGACCGCGCACATCCGCTCCTGCGACTCGCTCATGAGGATTTCCTCGGGAGAGAGCGTCGAGTCGCGGAGGGGGACGTCGTCGAGCGTCACCGTCATGCCGCCGGAGCCATTGGACGCCAACTCGCTTGTGGCGCAGGAGAGTCCGGCCGCTCCGAGGTCCTGGATGCCCACGACCAGCTTCTCGGCGAAGGCCTCCAGGGTGCACTCGATGAGGAGCTTCTCCTGGAAGGGGTCGCCGACCTGGACGGCGGGGCGCTTCGACGGCTTCGCGTCGTCGAAGGTCTCGGAGGCGAGGATGGACGCGCCGCCGATGCCGTCGCCGCCCGTGCGGGCGCCGTAGAGGATGACCTTGTTGCCCGTGCCGGAGGCCTTCGCGAGGTGGATGTCCTCGTGCCGCATGACGCCGATGGCGCCCGCGTTGACCAGCGGGTTGCCCTGGTAGCAGGCGTCGAAGACGACCTCGCCGCCGATGTTGGGCAGGCCCAGGCAGTTGCCGTAGCCGCCGATGCCCGCGACGACGCCCGGGAGGACGCGCTTGGTGTCGGGGTGGTCGGCCGCGCCGAAGCGCAGGGGGTCCACGACCGCTACCGGGCGCGCGCCCATCGCGATGATGTCGCGCACGATGCCGCCGACGCCCGTGGCCGCGCCCTGGTAGGGCTCGACGTAGGACGGGTGGTTGTGCGACTCGACCTTGAAGGTGACCGCGTAGCCCTGGCCGACGTCCACGACGCCCGCGTTCTCGCCGATGCCCACGAGCAGGGCGTCGGACTGCGGGGCCTTCTCCCCGAACTGGCGGAGGTGGACCTTGGATGACTTGTACGAGCAGTGCTCGGACCACATGACGGAGTACATGGCGAGTTCGGCGCCGGTGGGACGGCGGCCGAGGATCTCCACGACCTTCTCGTACTCGTCCTTCTTCAGGCCGAGTTCGGCCCAGGGCAGCTCGACGTCGGGGGTCTCGGCCGCGTGCTCGACCGTGTCCAGAGGCGTCCGGCTCATGCGTTGACCAGCTTCTTGAGGATCGAGGTGAAGAAGGGGAGGCCGTCGGTGCGACCGGACCCGACGAGCGCCTCGACGGCGTGCTCCGGGTGCGGCATGAGGCCTACGACGTTCCCGGCGGCGTTCGTGATGCCGGCGATGTCGCGCAGCGAACCGTTCGGGTTGACGTCCAGGTAGCGGAAGACGACGCGGCCTTCTGCCTCCAGCTCGTCGAGCGTGTGCTCGTCGGCGACGTAGCGGCCGTCCATGTTCTTCAGCGGGATGTGGATCTCCTGGCCGGACACGTAGTCGCTGGTCCAGGCGGTGTCCGCGTTCTCCACCCGCAGTTTCTGGTCACGGCAGATGAAGTGCAGGTGGTTGTTGCCGAGCATCGCGCCGGGGAGGAGGTGCGCCTCGGTGAGGATCTGGAAGCCGTTGCAGATACCGAGGACGGGGAGTCCCGACTTCGCCTGCTCGATGACCGTCTCCATCACCGGCGAGAAACGGGAGATGGCGCCCGCGCGCAGATAGTCGCCGTAGGAAAAACCGCCCGGGAGGACGACGGCGTCGACCTGGTGGAGGTTCTTGTCCTTGTGCCAGAGGGCTACCGGTTCGGCGCCGGCGAGACGGATCGCGCGCTGGGTGTCGCGGTCGTCGAGGCTGCCGGGGAAAGTGACGACGCCAATACGAGCGGTCACTTGGCGGCCTCCGCCACTTCTTCCACCTTGACGGTGAAGTCCTCGATCACCGTGTTGGCGAGGAAGGATTCCGCAAGATCGTGGATGCGGGCGAGCGCGGCCTCGTCGACCGGGCCGTCAACTTCCAGTTCGAATCGCTTTCCCTGACGTACGTCGGAGATGCCTTCGAAACCCAGGCGTGGCAGCGCACGCTGGACCGCCTGGCCCTGGGGGTCGAGGATCTCCGGCTTGAGCATGACGTCGACTACGACGCGTGCCACTGGCACTCCCGGTGTTGTGGTGCTGAGCGTGTTCCTGCGGGTCTTCGACAGGTGACTTCAGACTACCCGCACAAAATTTCTACGCGAGTAGAGTTGTAGGAATCTACGTGAGGACCATCACGATCCGGTGTCGGGCGGGGGTCTTCACGAAAAGTTCAGGGAAAGATCCCGGATCGATCCCGGTTCCCTATTGCGCGGAGACACGCGGGAAGATTTAGTCGGGCTTCACATTGCATTGCCGGGCACTGTACAAATGAATTGGCAATAGCCGATACTTTGCCCAATAACAGGCGGACAGTCGACATCTCCGCACCTCCGTGACGTCTCCGTGCGTCCCCGCGGATAGTGCGGTTTCAGGTGTCGCACGAAGGGACCGATATTCGTGGCGCAGAAGGTCGTGGTCACTCTCTTTGACGACATCGACGGCTCGGAAGCGGCGGAAACGATCGCCTTCGGGCTCGACGGCAAGTCGTACGAGATCGACCTGAATCAAGCCAATGCCAAGAAACTGCGTAAGGCGCTCGCGCCCTACGTGGACGCGGGTCGCAAGCGGTCGAGGTCGGGCAAGGCCTACCGCCAGACCGAGGTCGCCCCCGACCCGGCGGCCGTCCGGGCCTGGGCCCAGGCGAACAAGATGGACGTGCCGGCGCGCGGACGCATCCCCAAGAAGATCTACGAGGCGTTCACCGCCGCGCAGTGAGCAGCCCGGTGCGAGTCGGGCCGATGAGTCGGGCCTACGGCCGGTCATCGGCCCCTCGGGGCAACCGACTTGCGCTGCACCCCTCCCGGTCAGCTAGAGTTCGGAGCACGCCGAGGGGCGAGGCCGAAAGGCCCAGCTCACGGAGTACACGCGGGTGTAGTTCAGTAGCAGAACATCCTCCTTCCAGGAGGAAGGCGCAGTGTGCAATTCCTGTCACCCGCTCTGCGAGCATCACCGTCCGGACCACCCTGGTGGATCGGGTAGGCTGGTGCTCGCGCCGATCAGTGAGAGCTGGTCGGAGGCAATGCGGACGTAGCTCAGTTGGTAGAGCGCAACCTTGCCAAGGTTGAGGTCGCCAGTTCGAACCTGGTCGTCCGCTCCAGCGAAAAACCCCGGTCCGGGTGGACCGGGGTTTTTTGTGTGCCCGCTGCCCGTCGTATGTCCCGTGCCCGTCTGACATTTGTCATGCCGAGTGATGACACCGCGCACTGCTGCCGGGCCTCCGCCGCGGCGACGCTGAAGTCATGGACACCAACGAACACGAACACGTGATTGAGGTCACTGACCTACGCCGTGTGTACGGGGGCGGGTTCGAGGCTGTGCGGGGGATCACATTCTCCGTGCGGCGCGGGGAGGTCTTCGCGCTCCTGGGCACCAATGGCGCGGGCAAGACGTCCACGGTCGAACTTCTTGAGGGCCTCGCACCGGCGTCCGGCGGCCGGGTGCGCGTCCTCGGCCACGATCCCTACAGCGAGCGGGCCGCCGTACGGCCGCGGACCGGGGTGATGTTGCAGGAGGGCGGGTTTCCGTCCGAGCTGACCGTCGCGGAGACCGCGCGGATGTGGGCCGGCTGCACGAGCGGGGCGCGGCCCGAAGCGGAGGCGCTCGCGCTGGTCGGGCTCGCGCGGCGGGCGGACGTACGGGTGAAGCAGTTGTCCGGGGGTGAACGGCGGCGGCTCGATCTCGCGCTCGCGCTGCTCGGGTCGCCGGAGGTGCTGTTCCTCGACGAGCCGACGACCGGGCTGGACGCCGAAGGGCGGCAGGACACCTGGGAGTTGGTGCGGGCGCTGCGCGACGGCGGGACGACCGTGCTGCTGACCACGCACTACCTGGAGGAGGCTGAGGGCCTCGCCGACCGGCTCGCGATCCTCAGCGAGGGGCGGATCGCGGTCACCGGAACTCCGGCCGAGGTGACGGCGGGGCGGCCGTCGCGGATCTCGTTCGAGCTGCCCTCGGGCTATTTCGTGGGGGACCTGCCGCCGCTCGGCCCGCTGGGGGTTGTCGGGCACGAGGTGGCGGGGAGGGTCGTACGGCTGGAGACGCGGGAGTTGCAGCGGGCGGCCACCGGGCTGTTGGTGTGGGCCGAGCGGGCGGGGATCGAACTGCGGCGGCTTGAGGTGCGGTCGGCTTCGCTGGAGGAGGCGTTTCTGGGAATCGCCCGGGAGCACGGGCGTGAGCAGGAGGTGGCGGTATGAGTACCGTGACGACTACGACGACGGCTTCTACGACTACTCCGGTCGGGCGGCTACGGGCGCTCGGGCGGGCCGAGTTGGCGTTGCTGAGGCGGAACCGGAGTGCGGTCGTCACGGCGTTGCTGGTGCCGTTGGCGTTGCCGTTCAGTGTGCGGCCGGCCGTTGAGCAGATGGATCTCAAGGGGGAGGGGCTGTCGGTCGGGGGGATGATGCTCACGGCCGCGATCGGGTTCTCGTTGCTGTTCGCCGTGTACTCGTCGCTGGTGAGTGCCTTTGTCGCGCGGCGGGAGGAACTGGTCCTCAAGCGGTTGCGCACCGGGGAGTTGGGCGACGCCGAGATCCTCACGGGGACCGCGCTGCCGGCGGTGTGTCTCGGGTTCGTGCAGTCCGTGCTGCTGGCGGTGGCGTGCGTGCTGCTGCTCGACGCGGGGGCGCCCGCGATGCCCCAACTCGTCGTGCTGGGGCTGCTGTTCGGGCTGTTCCTGAGCGCCGCGCTGGCCGCCCTCACGGCGACGATCACCCGGACCGCGGAGAGCGCGCAGGTGACCGCGTTGCCGGTGCTGTTCGCGTCCATGCTGGGCTCCGGGATCATCATCCCGCTACAGCTTCTGCCCGATCGTGTCGCCGCCGTCTGCCAATTCCTTCCGCTCTCCCCCGCGATCCGGCTGATCAGCGGCGGCTGGAACGGCGACCTGTCCGGCTACGACGCACTCGGCGCCGTCCTGACCGCGCTGGCCTGGACGGTTCTCGCGGTGTTTGCTGTACGGCGGTGGTTCCGGTGGGAGCCGCGGCGCTGAAGTACGGGGAGCACCTGCACATGCGGATACCTGGAGGTTCGGGCGGCTGGTGGGGACGGAAGAGCACACCCGGGAAGGTCGAGACGTACACCCGGTGGTCCTTCCACTTCTTCGCGGTCTTCGAGGTCGCGGCGGTCGGGCTGCCGCTGTTCGCCCAGGTCCGGGCGGGTCTCGCGGGCTGGATGACGGCGGTGGTCGTCGTGCACGCCCTGCTCTGCTCCGCCACCGCCTCCCGGGCACTCGACTGGACGCGCGACCGGCGGGCGCAGCCCGTACGGCTCCTGTGGGCCCTCGGTACGGTCACCGTGCTGATCTCCGTCATCGCGCTCGTTCTACGGGAACGGGGTCCCGGCGGCGACGACCTGCGGGCCGCCACGAGCACGGTCTTCGTGTGCGTGCTGGGCTTCGGCACCGGCACGCTCACGCTCGGGGTCCGCGGCCGGCGGCACCTCCTCGCCGTGGTGGCGAGTGCCGTGGGCGGGGCGCTGGTCGTACAGCTCCCGCTGGGCGTGGCCGCGCCCGCCGCGCTCGGCACCGCGGTCGCCGTCCTCTTCACCGCCGGCTGTCTCGCCTTCACCGCCGCGTTCTCCGTCTGGCTGCTCGACGCCGTCTACGAACTCGACGAGGCCCGCGAGACCCGGGCCCGCCTCGCCGTCGCCGAGGAACGGCTGCGGTTCGGGCGCGACCTGCACGATGTCATGGGCCGCAACCTGTCGGTGATCGCGCTGAAGAGCGAACTCGCCGTACAGCTCGCCCGGCGCGGGCGCACCGAGGCCGTGGAGCAGATGATCGAGGTCCAGCGGATCGCCCGGGAGTCCCAACGGGAGGTGCGGGATGTCGTACGGGGCTACCGCGAGGCCGACCTCCGACTCGAACTGGCCGGTGCGCAGGGCGTGTTGGCCGCCGCCGGCATCGACTGCGAGGTGACCGGCGACGCGGCGGGACTGCCGGTCGAGGTGCAGTCGGCGCTCGGGTGGGTGGTTCGCGAGGCGACGACCAATGTACTGCGGCATGGGGATGCGGGGCGGTGTGTGGTGGGGGTGCGGGTGGAGCAGGGGCGGGTTGTGCTCACCGTTGAGAACGACGGGGTCAAGGGCGGCGGGGGCGGGCGGGGGTCTGGGCTGGTGGGGCCGGCTGGAGGGGGCGGCGGGGGCGAGGTCGTCGACGGGGCTGGGGAGCCGGGGCTGGTGGTGGAGAAGGCCCGGGCCGAAGTGATCGACGGCGGGGGCGGGTTGGGGCCGACGTCGGAAACCCACGGGGCGGAGGCGGGCGACGGCGGTGGCAGGTCGGGGCCGGCATCGGAAACCCACGGAGCAGAGGTGGGCGAAAGCGGTGCCGGGTCCGGGCCGGCTGGAGAGAAGGGCCGGGCCGAAGTGATCGACGGCGGGGGCGGGTTGGGGCCGACGTCGGAAACCCACGGGGCCAAGGTGGGCGACGGCGGTGGCAGGTCGGGGCCGGCATCGGAAACCCACGGGGCGGAGGTGGGCGAAAGCGGTGCCGGGTCCGGGCCGGCTGGAGAGAAGGGCCGGGCCGAAGTGATCGACGGCGGGGGCGGGTTGGGGCCGACGTCGGAAACCCGCGGGGCCAAGGTGGGCGAAGGCGGTAGTGGATCCGGGCTCGCTGGAGAGAACCACGAGGCCAAGGTCGTCGAGGGCCGTGGCGGATCGGGGTTGGTCGGGCTGCGGGAGCGACTGACCGCGGTCGGCGGGGAGTTGGAAGCCGGGGCTGTGGACGGCGACCGGTTCCGGGTGGTGGCCACGGTGCCGTTGGCCGGGGCTGCGGGGACGGGGGGCTCGGCCTCATGAACGCGCTGCGCGTGGCGCGCCCGCTGGTCGTGGCGGGGGCCCGGTGCCTCGTGATCGAGCGGGTCGCACGCCCTCCGGCCGCCATGGCAACCGGGGGCCTCATGACCGCCCGTCCCATCCGCCCCTGCCCGCCGCAAGCCGGGGAAATCGCCCCGTGACCGCCCACCCCGAACGTCCCCTGCCCGCCCTCACCAGGAGCACCCCATGACCGCCCCCGTCGTAAGACTCCTGCTCGCCGATGACGAGCACCTCATCCGGGGTGCGCTTGCCGCGTTGCTCGGGCTGGAGGATGACCTCGTGGTGGTGGCCGAGGCTGCTACCGGGCCCGAGGCGTTGGCCATGGCTCGGGCTCATGAGCCGGATGTGGCTGTGCTGGATCTTCAGATGCCGGGGGCGGACGGTGTGAAGGTGGCCACATCGTTGCGGGCCGAGTTGCCGGGGTGCCGGGTGTTGATCGTGACCGGGCATGGGCGGCCCGGGCATCTGAAGAGGGCGCTTGCGGCGGGGGTGCGGGGGTTTGTGCCGAAGACCGTCAGTGCGCAGCGGCTTGCCGAGATCATTCGTACCGTGCATGCCGGAAACCGTTATGTCGACCCCGAGTTGGCCGCCGACGCGATCTCCGCCGGGGACTCGCCGCTGACCGCCCGTGAGGCCGAGGTGCTGGAGTTGGCCGCCGACGGGGCGCCGGTCGCGGAGATCGCCGAACGGGCCGCGCTCTCGCAGGGGACCGTACGGAACTATCTCTCGTCCGCCGTCTCGAAACTCGGGGCCGAGAACCGGCATGCGGCAGTGCGTCTCGCACGCGAGCGAGGTTGGGTATAGTTGCTCTCGCGCCACGGCGCAACGCGGACGTAGCTCAGTTGGTAGAGCGCAACCTTGCCAAGGTTGAGGTCGCCAGTTCGAACCTGGTCGTCCGCTCCAAACAAAGACCCCGGTCCGGGTGGACCGGGGTTTTTCGTGCCCTCTAGGCCCAGTTCAGGCCCGTCAGGCGCTCGTACGCCTCGATGTACTTCGCGCGCGTCGCGTCCACCACCTGCTGCGGAAGCGCCGGCGGCGGCTGCTCGCTCCTGCGGTCCCAGCCGGACTCCGGGCCGGTGAGCCAGTCGCGCACGAACTGCTTGTCGTACGACGGCTGCGCGTGGCCCGGCTCCCAGGTCTCGGCCGGCCAGAAGCGGGACGAGTCCGGGGTGAGCACCTCGTCGGCGGCGATCAGCGTCTCGCCGTCGAAGCCGAACTCGAACTTCGTGTCCGCGAGGACGATGCCCCGCTCGCGCGCGATGTCCCGGGCCCGGCCGTACACCGCGAGCGTCGCCTGGCGCAGCTGCGCGGCGGTGTCGGCACCGACCTGACGCGCGACCTCCTCGTACGACACGTTCTCGTCGTGCTCCCCTACGGCGGCCTTCGTCGCCGGGGTGAAGATCGGGGCCGGGAGTTCGCTGCCGTCGACCAGGCCCTCGGGGAGGGCGAGGCCGCAGACCGTGCGGGAGGCGTCGTACTCGACCAGGCCGGAGCCGGTGAGGTAGCCGCGGGCCACGCACTCGACCGGGACCATCTGGAGGGACTTGCAGATGAGGGTGCGGCCCGCCCAGTCGGCGGGGGCGCCGGGCGGGAGGTCGGTGCCGAGGACGTGGTTGGGGATCAGGTCGGCGAGCTGGTCGAACCACCAGAGGGAGAGCTGGGTGAGGACGCGGCCCTTGTCGGGGATCTCCGTGGGCAGCACCCAGTCGTAGGCGGACATGCGGTCGCTGGCGACCATCACGAGGTCGCCCGCCTCGTTCTGGTAGAGCTCGCGCACCTTGCCGGTGTGGAGGTGCGTCAGGCCCGGAACCTGGAGCGGCTCGGGCTTTTCTACGAATCCGGACACGGGTTCCTCCAGTGGGTCTCTCCAACTGGCTCGATTGTCCCGTATGCGGGACCGACCCCTGGTCGCGGGGGTTAGTCGTGCTTGCAGATGCGGTCCAGGAGGTTGGCCGTGGCGCGCTGGACGCGGGCGTCCACGTGGCCGGGGCGGTCCAGGGCCGGTGACCAGGCGAAGGTGCCGGAGGCGAAGACGAGGGAACCGGACGGCGCCCGGTACAGGGACGTCTCCTGGTGGCGGAGGGCGCCCTCGCCGTCCGCGTACGGGGAGTGGGCGAGCAGGATGCGCTCCTCGTGCGGGGGCAGCTGGGTGCGCGGGAAGTACCGGTCGGCCTCGCCCGCGACCAGGCCCTCGATCTGGTCGCCCTCCCCGGCGCCGGTCGCCTCCCACAGCCAGTGGTCGGCGTTGCGGACGATCAAAGGGTGCGGCTCGGGCACGCGGCCCGCGTACTGGATGCCGACCAACTGCTGCTCTGGGCGGTCGACTTCGCGCCACAGCACCGGTTTGCCCGGGCCCCGGCGCTTGCGGCAGGTGAGCAGGCGGTCGGGGACACCGGACGGGGACGGCCCCAACTCCACTTGCCAGTACATGGTGTTGGCGGAGAGGAAGACGAGGGACGTGCCGTGGTCGCGGGCGCGTTCGACGGTACGGCGCATCTGTGTCGACCAGTACTCGTCGTGGCCCGGGAAGACCAACCCCCGGTAGCGGGTGGGGTCGACGCGTCCTGAGTGCAGGTCGCGGGCGTCGGCGTAGGCGAGATCGTAGCCGTAGCGCTCGGCCCAGCGGATGAAGTCGTAGGCGTGGCCCACATGGAGGGGCAGGCCCGCGCCCGCGTACGGGCGGTCGAAGGAGACCGTCGTCGCGGCCTCGGACTCGCCGAGGAGGCGGCCGTCGCCGTCCCAGGCGTGGTAGAGGCTCGCGCCGGTGTGGCCGTCCTCCGGGTAGAGGTTGTAGGCCTGCCAGGTGATGTCGGGCAGGAGGAGGAGCAGGTCGGCGGGGTGGTTGTCGCGGACCGTGAAGGGGATGTGCGAGCGGTAGCCGTCGGCGGTCGTGAGGACGGCCACGTACGCGCCGATGCTCCAGTAGCTCGGGATCTGCAAGCGCCAGGACAGCCACCAGTGGTGGCAGGAGACCGTGCGGTCGGCGGTGAGCGGCGGGGGCTGGACGATGCCCGAGAGCCGGGGGCTGGTGGTGATCTTCGCGGCGCCGTCACCGCCGTAGTGGCCGATGCGGTAGATGTCGACGGCGAACTCCTGGGGCGGGTCGACCGTGACGTGGAAGTCGAGCGCCTCGCCGGGTGCGACCGCGCCGGCCGAGGTGAACCCCTTGATCTGGCGGCGGACATCGTCGGCCGAGCGCGGACCGCCGCCCTCGGACGCGCGTGGCGCCGGGAGCTTGGGGGCGTTCCTGCCGGAGGTGCGGGGGGCGTGGGCCGGGGTCGGGTCCACGTACCAGGGGACGACGTGGCCGGTGTCGTCGAAGTAGGTCTCGCTGCCCCGGAGCCAGGGGACCGGGCCCTGCCCGAAGGGGTCCGTGACGGCGTGCGCCAGCGCTCCGGACTCCCAGCGGCGGATCTGCTCCGACCCCATGATCACTCCCCTCCCTCGTGCCCCCGTGGTGTTCCTTCGTCCAACTGTCGTATGCCGTAAGCCTTTGCCACGTCCGGGACGGCGTACGGGATCGGCCTCAGCACATCACATTAAGCACTCACTCTGTCACTGGTCGTTGCCAATTGACCAAAAGTGGAAGTGCGGATTCCGCCCAGGTTCGGGGATTCAGACGAGGCGAACCGGCTTCTCCGGGCGTATGCCCAGGTCGATCAGCCACGCCTGGAGCGGAGCGGGGTCGCCGTCCTCCACGAGGCTGAGGACCCTCGGGGCGAGGTCGGCCGCCCTTTCGCCGTTGACGAGCAGCGTCGGACCGTCGAGCCAGTCCAGTCCGGGCAGCGCGCCGGCGGTGTCCATCGCGGCGCAGCACACCATCGCCGTGACGTGATCGGCGAGCAACTCCCGCCCGGTGCGCGGGGGTTGGAGCGGGAAGAGGGGGAGCGCGGTGTCGTCCCAGAGCCCGGTGTCGGGTCCTTGCCCGGGCGGGGCCGAGCTGATCGGCGGGGTCGCGGCCTCCTCGCGCGCCAACTCCGCGGTGAGGCCCGCGGCGAGGGCCGCGCTGTGCGGCGATCCGCTCTCGCCGAACTCTTCGTCGTCGTCGGCCATCGCCTTGTAGGGCTCGGGCTCCGGACGGGAGTGAGGGGCCAGGTCTGGTTCCGGCGCCGGTTCCAGGTGGGGGGCTGGGGGTTCCGGCTGTGCGGGGGTGGGCGGGCCGCTGAGGGTGACGTCCGCCGCGTACGGATCGGCGGCGCCGTCGGCCTCCGCGTAGCCCTCCTCCGCGTAGCCCTCCTCCGTACGGCCGTCGGCCTCGCCGTACCGGTCGCCCGGTGCCGTCGCCGTCGGGTCCGTCAGGTGGTCCACCACGCGGGCCAGGGTCGGGGCGTCGTGGTGGGGCGGGGTCGGGTCGGGGGCGCGGCGGACGCCCAGGGTGTCCAGGACGCGGTGGAGGCGGGCCGCGTCGGTGCGCCATTTGCGGTCGACGACCTCCTCCGGGTACTCCTGCCAGCTCACCGGCGCCCAGTCGGGACCGGTCTCGGCGGGGCCCCCGTGGAACAGGCGGGCGGCGAGGAGCGAGGTCGCCTCGTCGATCGTGCCGGGTTCTTCGAGCAGGTCACAGGCGGGGCGCTCGCCGAGCCGGGAGGCGAAACCCTCGGCCAGGCGGTCGCGGCGGGACAGCTCCGTGAGCGCCGCGACGACGCCCGCGTCCAGCCGGGACGGCCAGCGGCCCATCCGCCACGCGGGCAGCGCGACCCGGGTCAGCAGCCGGTCCCAGCCCGCGTACGCCAGGCCCACCTGTTCCTGCGCGACGATCCGCAGGCCGTAGTCCACAGCCTGTGCACGCTCGGCGGCCGCGGCGGCCACGCCCCGCTCCATCTCGGCCGCGTGTCCCCGGCAACTGCGCAGCAGCAGCCGGGCGACCCAGCCGACGCCGGCCAGCACCGAGCGGAACACGGGACCGCGCGGTGCCGAGGTCACGGCCACCGCCGCGTCCAGGCCCCGTACGAAACGGCGGGCCGCGGCTATGTCCGGGTGCGCCGAGGGTCCCGTACCGGCGACGACCGGCGCGAGCACCGCCCGCAGCTCGCCCACCCGCATCCACCACAGGAACGGGGAGCCGATGACGAGGACGGGCGAGGCGGCCGTACGACGGGAACGCGTCGGGGTGAGGCCGCGTACGCCGGTGATCTCGTCGCGGTTCTCCTGCGGGGGCGGGCCGTGGGACGGGTGGGTGCGGTCCTCCAGCCAGCTGTCGCAGTCCGGGGTGAGCGCTATCGCGGACGGCGCGGGGACGTCGAGGCGGTCGGCCAGGTCGCGCACCAGGCGGTACAGGTCGGGGGCCGATTCCTCGGCGATCGCGACCGTGGGACTCACGGCCGGGCGGGCCCGCGCGACCACCAGCGCGATGGCGCCGGCGGCGAGCAGCACGACGACCGCGGCCACGCCCATGATCCAGCGGGAGAGGTCCCAGCCCCGGCCCACGAGATGGCCGGTGGAACCGCCCGCGAGCAGGATCACCGCGACGGCGGCGGGCAACAGGGCGACGGCCAGCGCCCGGCTGCGGATCCGCAGCACGGCCAAGGCCCGGGAACGCGCCGACTGCGCGCCCGCCTCCACACCCACACCCATACCGGTCACGACCGGACCTCGCCCCCTCCGTGCTGTCCCGTTCCGCTGGCGTTGCTCACTCCCCCACTGTGGCACCCGCCACTGACATCGCAATGCCGGTGGGCCAAGTGCCGGAACGCTTGCGCCGCACCATAGTTGGGGCCCCGGTCCCCGTCAGCCGGTTGGGGCATCGGTCACTCGATGGAATGGCTCAGGGGAAAGGTGGATGACAGAGGGCAAGGATCAGGCCCCGAATCGTGAGACGGATTCGGGGCCTGTCGGGTTTATCGGAGCGCGGGGGCGCTTGGTGCGCGGCGGAGTTTCGGGTTAGCCGCCCGCCGCCTTCGCCGCGATGTCCGTACGGTGCTGGGAACCGTCGAGACGGACGCGGGCCACGGCCGCGTACGCACGCTCGCGGGCCTGCGTGAGGTCCGCGCCGGTCGCCGTGACGGAGAGGACGCGGCCGCCCGCGCTGACGACGTCGTCGCCGTCGTACCTGGTCCCGGCGTGCAGCACGTACGCGTGCGGGGCGTCCTGCGCCGCGACCTCGTCGAGGCCGGTGATCGGGTCGCCGGTGCGCGGGGTGCCCGGGTAGTTGCGCGAGGCGATGACGACGGTGACCGCCGCGTCCTCGCTCCAGCGCAGGGGGGCCAGGTCGTCGAGGGTGCCGTCCGCGGCGGCGAGCAGGACGCCGGACAGCGGGGTCTTCAGGCGGGCCAGGACCACCTGGGTCTCCGGGTCGCCGAACCGGGCGTTGAACTCGATGACCCGGACGCCGCGAGACGTGATCGCGAGGCCCGCGTAGAGGAGGCCGGAGAAGGGGGTGCCGCGGTGGCGCATCTCGTCGACGGTCGGCTGGAGGACGGTCTGCATGACCTCGTCCACCAGCTTCGGGTCGGCCCACGGCAGCGGGGAGTACGCGCCCATGCCGCCGGTGTTCGGGCCCTCGTCGCCGTCCAGCGCGCGCTTGAAGTCCTGCGCGGGCTGGAGCGGGACGACGGTGACGCCGTCGGTGATCGCGAAGAGCGACACCTCGGGGCCGTCGAGGAACTCCTCGATGACGACCCGCTCGCAGGCGTTGGCGTGCGCCTTCGCGGCTTCGAGGTCGTCGGTGACGACGACGCCCTTGCCCGCGGCCAGTCCGTCGTCCTTCACGACGTACGGCGCACCGAAGGCGTCGAGGGCCGCGTCGACCTCTTGCGGGGTCGTGCAGACGTAGGAGCGGGCGGTCGGCACACCGGCCGCCGCCATCACTTCCTTGGCGAAGGCCTTGGAGCCCTCCAGCTGCGCGGCCTCCCCGGAGGGGCCGAAGACCGGGATGCCCGCCGCGCGCACGGCGTCGGCGACCCCGGCGACGAGGGGTGCCTCCGGGCCGACCACGACCAGCTCGGCACCGAGTTCGGTGGCCAGCGCGGCTACGGCTGCGCCGTCCAGGGGGTCGACCTCGTGCAACTCGGCTGCCTCGGCGATGCCGGCGTTGCCGGGGGCGCAGTGCAGGGCGGTGACGTCGGGGTCGTTGGACAGGGAATGGCACAGGGCGTGTTCGCGGGCGCCGGTACCGATGACGAGGACCTTCACGGGGTCAGCCTAGGTCACGGTGGGGGTGGGGCGGGGCGGGGTGGGGGGTGAGGCCGGAGTTGGGGCGGGGGTGGTCGGTGGTGGGGCGGGGTTGGGGGCGGATCGGGGTGGGTGGTTTGGGTTGTTTGCGGGGTGCGGGTGGGTGGGGGCTTGTCGCGCAGTTCCTCGCGCCCCTAGGGGGATGGGGTGGGGCGGGGTTAGGGGGCTGGACTCGCCCGCGCGGCGGAGCCGCATATCGACACAGCCCCGCGCCCCTAGGGGGTTGGGGTGGGGCGGAGTCCAGGGAGCGTGGGGCTACTCGTTGGTGAATTCCTCGATGACCGTGGCTCCCAGTTCTCGGACGATGAGTTCGTGGCCGGAGAGGGCCGACTCGTCGAGGTCGGGGTCGTCGTCCTCCGGAGTGTCGTCCTCGGCGGAGACGGTGCGGGGCGCGGGTGCCGGGGGCGCGGAGGGTTGGGCGGGCGCCGGGGCCTGTGACGAGGGGGAGTTGGGGGTGTTCGTGGGGGCGGGCGCGGGCGTGGGCTGGGGGGATGCCGGGCGGGGGGCGGACGTGGCGGGGGCGGGGGTGCCATAGCCACCGGACGGCGCACCTCCGTAACCACCCGCGGCGCCGCCGCCACCGCCGCCGTAGGAACCGCCCGGTTGCGGGGGCGGGGTGCCGCCGCCCGACGGGTCCACGACCGCGTCGATCTTCCACTGGACGTTGAACTGCTCGGACAGCGCCTGCTTCAGCACGTCCTCGCTGCCGCTGCTGTTGAAGTTGTCCCGCGCACCGGCGTTGACGAAGCCGATCTGGAGGGTCGTGCCGTCGAAACCGGTGACCTGCGCGTTCTGGCTGAGCAGGATCCAGGTGAAACGGCGGCGGTTCTTCACCACTTCCAGGATGTTCGGCCAGAGCATGCGGGGGTCGAGGCTGCCGGCCGGGGGTGCGACGGCGGCTTGGGCGGGGGCCGCGGTCTGGGGTGCGGAGGCCGGTACGGGGGTGTTGTGGGCGGGGGCCGGGGGTTGTCCGCCACCTGTCGGTGCCGCCGTGGGCCAGCCGCCGGGGCGGCGACCGCTGCCCGCGGCTGTGGCGGTGGGCCAGGCGCCGGGGGTGGGGGCCTGGGGTTGTGCCTGAGGCTGAGGCTGGGGCTGTTGGGGTTCCGGGGTGGGCGGGGCGGGCTGGACGTAGGCGGGTGCGGGGGCGGGGGGCTGCTCCGCCGGCATCGCGGGCGGGGTCGCGACGGGAGCCGGGGTGGCGCCGGGCGCCCCTGGACCTCGTACGGCTGCGCGTGCGGCGGCGGCACCACCGCCCGGCGGGACGGGGGCCGGGGCGTGAACCTGGGCAGGGGGCTGCGCGTGGGCTTGGGGTTGGGGTGGTGCTTGGGGGTGGGCGTCGGGTCCGGGGACGTAGGCCATGGTGGGCGCTCCGCCGCCGCCCGCGAAGTTGACGCCGCGCTCCAGTCGGTCGAGGCGGGCCATGACCGACTGCTCGTCGCCGTAGGCGGCGGGGAGCATGACGCGGGCGCAGATGAGTTCGAGCTGGAGGCGGGGGGAGGTGGCGCCGCGCATCTCGGTCAGGCCGGTGTTGACGAGGTCGGCGGCGCGGCTGAGTTCGGCGGCGCCGAAGGTGCCCGCCTGGGCCTGCATGCGTTCGAGTACGTCGGTGGGGGCGTCGATGAGGCCCTTGTCGAGGGCGTCGGGGACGGCCGCGAGGATCACCAGGTCGCGGAGGCGCTCCAGCAGGTCGGCGACGAACCGGCGCGGGTCGTTGCCGCCGTCGATGATGCGGTCGACGACCTCGAAGGCGGCGGCGCCGTCACCGGTGGCGAAGGCCTCGACGACGGAGTCGAGGAGCGAGGCGTCGGTGTAGCCGAGCAGCGAGGTCGCCATGGCGTATGTCACACCGTCGGTGCTGGCGCCGGCGAGCAACTGGTCCATGACGGACATGGAGTCACGCACGGAACCGGCGCCGGCGCGCACGACGAGGGGCAGGACGCCCTCCTCGACGGGGATGTTCTCCTGCCCGCAGACCTGGCCGAGGTACTCGCGCAGGGTGCTGGGCGGCACGAGCCGGAAGGGGTAGTGGTGCGTGCGCGACCGGATGGTCCCGATGACCTTCTCGGGTTCGGTGGTCGCGAAGATGAACTTGAGGTGCTCCGGCGGCTCTTCGACGACCTTGAGCAGCGCGTTGAAGCCGGCCGACGTGACCATGTGGGCCTCGTCGATGATGTAGATCTTGTAGCGACTGCTCGCGGGCCCGAAGAACGCCTTCTCGCGCAGCTCACGGGCGTCGTCCACACCACCGTGCGACGCGGCGTCGATCTCGATGACGTCGATGGAACCGGGTCCGTTGCGCGCGAGGTCCGTGCAGGACAGGCACTCGCCGCAGGGGGTGGGGGTGGGGCCCTTCTCGCAGTTCAGACAACGGGCCAGGATGCGCGCGCTCGTGGTCTTGCCGCAGCCCCGCGGCCCGCTGAACAGGTACGCGTGATTGACCCGGTTGTTCCGCAGCGCCTGCTGCAACGGGTCGGTGACATGTTCCTGCCCGATGACCTCGGCGAACGACTCCGGGCGGTAACGGCGGTAGAGCGCGAGAGACGACACGCGTACGAGGTTATAGGCGCCCACTGACAACGGGGGCCGCCTGTGAGCCCGCCGACCGTCCCGACCCCCGGGCGACTGCTCCGGCCCCGGGCGACCGTCCCATCCCCCGGCAGACTGTCCCGCCCTGGAAACCCGACCCCGGGAACGCAAGCGCCCCCCACGCACCCGCCAGAGCCAACCTACCCTTGCTGCCTTCCGGCCCTGGGGGAGTTCAGTCAGATAGCGCCGCGTGAGGGGCTCCGCACAGGCTACAGGATCTGAGCGGGGGGAACGAGTTCGCGAGCACTCCTCAACGTCTTGTATTGTTTGCCGCGGAGGATTCGCCTAGTGGCCTAGGGCGCACGCTTGGAAAGCGTGTTGGGGGCAACCCCTCACGAGTTCGAATCTCGTATCCTCCGCCAGTGCCTCACCGGGCACGATGTCGAAGGGCCCCACCGTTCGCGGTGGGGCCCTTCGTCGTTGGCCGGGCTACTTTGCATTTCTGGCACCCGACGCCATGACACCCAGTAGTTTCTCCGTGACACCACACCATTCGACCCCAGGCGCCCGCCTCTGGTGACCGCCGGTCTCAAGGAGCCGATGTGCCCGACGAAGCGTTCAGCATCGACAAGCGACCGCTGCGGGACCTGCTGCGGCAGGTCGAGGTCGGCAAGGCCCAACTGCCTGAGTTCCAAAGGGGTTGGGTGTGGCCCTACCCGAACATCGCGAGCCTCCTCGCGTCGATCTCACTGAGTTATCCCGTCGGCACCGTCATGTTGCTCAAGGCCGGCGGCGACGTCCGGTTCAAGTACCGGCCGATCGAAGGAGCTACCCCGGTCGGTGAGCCCGAGCCCGACACGCTCGTGCTCGATGGGCAGCAGCGGCTGACATCACTGTTCCAGGCTCTGAAGCTCAAGGGCCCTGTGGTGACACAGGACTTGCGCAAGCACCAGGTGTCGGGCTGGTTCTACGTCGACATGGTCCAGGCACTCGACGAGAACGGCGACCGCGAGGACGCCATCCGGTTCCTGCCCGAATCGCGCAAGGTCCTCAACTTCCGGGGTCAGGTCATCGAGGACTACTCGACTTCCGAGCGCGAGTACGAGGCCCAACTCTTCCCGCTCCACGCGGTGTTCGACGGCGGGGACTGGGGTTACGAGTTCACCGACCACTGGAACGGTGACAAGGAAAAGCGCACGCTGTGGCGGGACTTCAACGAGGCGTTCGTCCGCCCCTTCGACCGCTACCACGTGCCGGTCATCGAGCTCGGACAGGCGACCCCGCGCCAAGCCGTGTGCCAAGTGTTCGAGAAGGTCAACACCGGCGGGGTCACCCTGACCGTGTTCGAGCTGCTGACCGCGACCTACGCGGCGGACGAGTTCGATCTGCGTAGTCACTGGGAGCGAGAATGCCGGGCTGCCTGGAAGGCCCCCAAGTACCGCATCCTCCGTGAGGTCTCCAACACAGACTTCCTGCAGGCCGTCACCCTGTTGGCCACGGCTGAAAGGCGCGAGCGCGAGGCGGAACGCGGAACGGAAGAGGAGCGGCTGCCGCGCATCGGCTGCAAGCGCAAGGACATGCTCGCTCTGTCCCTGGAGGACTACAAACGCTTCGCGCCGTCCGTCATCACCGGCTTCAAGAAGGCGGCGAAGTTCCTCCACCAGCAGTTCCTCTTCGACACGAAGTTCCTGCCGTACGGCACTCAGTTGATCCCCCTCGCCGCGATCCTGGCCCTGGCCGGGGACGCCGCGCAGAGCGCCGGAGCGCAGCACAAGCTCGCCCGCTGGTACTGGTGCGGTGTGTTCGGAGAGCTCTACGGCGGCTCGACCGAAACCCGGTTCAGTCAGGATCTGCCGGACGTCGTCGACTGGATCCGCGAGGACGCCGCAGAGCCACGGACGGTCACCGCCGCGCAGTTCGCTCCCGGTCGCCTGCTGACGCTCCGCACTCGCAACAGCGCCGCGTACAAAGGGGTTTACGCTCTCCTGCTCAAGGCGGGCGCCCTGGACTGGCGTACCGGAGAGAAGGCCGAGGTCATCGGGTACTTCGACGAGTCCATCGACATCCACCACATCTTCCCCAAGACGTGGTGCGAGAAGGCCGGTTACACTCCCGCCGACTACAACTCGATCATCAACAAGACCCCGTTGACCGCCCGCACCAACCGGATCATCGGAGGGGCGGCTCCCTCCGACTACCTGGACCGTCTGGCCAAGACCGCGCAGACCCCGGACGAAGGCGTCGCCGAACGTATCCGTTCTCACCTGGCCCGACCCGAACTCATGGCGGCCGACGACTTCGACGGGTTCTTCACCGCGCGCAGAGCCGCGCTGCTCCGCAGCATCGCGGCCGCGATGGGCAAGCCGCTCCTGGACGACGATCCGAACGCCGAGGGTCCGGGGATCAACCTCGACACGGCGGACGACACCGACGATCTGTGATCCGCGAAGTCCCCGTGCGCAGCGTGCTCGACTCGCGGATCCGGCGGATGCAACGGATTCAAATGTCATGATTCAGGCGTGGAATGGAGCGAATCAGCCGAATGTGGCCGCGAGTAGAGCGATGAGCTCCTCTGTCCGGTGACGATGGGTTCGCGACGCGACACCTTCGGCCGGACACGGGAGGACGAATGGGTAAGCAGGTCAAGTGCGGGTCGACCGATACCAAGACCGGCAAGCGGTGCCAGAAACCGGCGATGATCGGCTACTCCCGTTGCCAGTTGCACCGAGGTGCCTGGACCCCACCGCAGCAGAAGAAGACCAAGAAGCGCTGATCCCGCGGGTGTTCGGCGTCCCCCTCCTCACGGGGTCGAATTCCACCAGGGCAACACATACACCGGCGGTTCATCCACAAAGGCCGTCTCTCCGCCGATCTGCCGCGTGCGGGCACCCTCGGGATCGTCCAAGTCGTAGGCAGGCCAACCGGGATCACCATCCACAAGGAACCCCCTCCACGCACCGATGAGCGCGTCGCGGGTCGCGCGGTGTTCCGGGGTGTCGATGTCCAGGAGGGTGAGTTGGCCGAAGGCGTAGAAGCGTTCGGAGCCGTGGAAGGCGCCGTAGTGGGGGCCCAGGGGTTCGGCGGAGAAGAGGTAGGTGTGGGCGGGGCCGCCTGCCTTGGTCTGGAGGTTGGCCAGGTGGGTTGCTCGGCGGCGGTAGACGGCGTCGGAGAGGAAGCGGGTTCGTAGGTCGGACAGTTCGGTGGACGGGGCGTTGGACTGGGCGCTGGCCGGGACGTTGGACTGGTCGGTCGACGCGTCCCGTGCTTCGTGGGTTCGGTACGCCTCCAGTAGGTCGTGCGGATGTTGTACGCCCGCCAGTTCCATCTCGGCCAGGAGGGCCCGCTCGTCTGCCGGGTGGCGGTAGTGCTCGGTGGCGTAGAGGTACTGGAAGGTGCGGAACTCGTCCCGGTTGGCGCCGATCAGGAGGGGGATGTGGGTTGCCGCGCCCGCTGCGATCGACTTCGCGGGGTCCTCCGTGATGACCGTTCCGTCGTGTACGAGGCCCCAGGCTCGGCCGCCGGGGAGGTTGCGGGCGCCGAAGTCCTGGTCGATCACCGCGTGTTGGGCCTCGATGATGCGGGACAGTGGGGCGGTCCGTAGTTCGGCCATCGTCTTGGCGCCGACCTGTGCCATGAGGTCTTCCGTGATGGCGGCGGAGATGTCGGGTGGGTAGAGGCGGCCGATGCTGCCGCTGTGGAGGATCGCCTTGTGGAAGGTGCCCCGGGCGGCGGGGTGGGTCAGCAGGGCGCCGATCGAGAAGGCGCCTGCCGAGTGGCCGGCGATGGTGATGTTGGCCGGGTCGCCGCCGAACGCGGCGATGTTGTCCTGGATCCAGTGCAGTGCGGCCGTCTGGTCCTGGAGGCCCAGGTTGGCGCTGTCCCGCCATTCGGCCGCGTCCGGGCCCGCCGGGTTCAGCCAACCCAGCGCTCCTACCCGGTAGTTGGGGGCCACCACCACCGCGCCGGTCAGGCGGGAGAGGGCTGCGCCGTCCGTCGTCGGCGGGGAGGCTGTACCGAGTTCGAAGCCGCCGCCGTAGATCCATACCAACACCGGTCGGCTGCCGCCGAGTTCGGGCGTCCATACGTTCAGGTACAGGCAGTCCTCGGAGGTTTCCCAGCCGCCGGGGCCGTCCGCGCCTCGTTGTGCGGGGCCTGCCGGGTACGCCGTTGCCTCGCGTACGCCCGCCCAGGGGGTGGGGGGTTGGGGTGGGCGGAGGCGCAGGGGGCCGATGGGCGGGGCGGCGAACGGGATGCCGGCGAAGAGTGACGCCGGTTCGCCGTCGTTCGTAAGCGTGCCGCGCAGGACGCCCTGTGCAGTGCGTGCCGTGGGTTCGATGGGTACGGGCTGCGGCGTTGTCATCGGGTCAGTCTTTCGCTTCCGTTGCGGGTGGGGCCGGTACGTCCATCTCCAACAGGCAGGCCGCGAGGCTCTTTCCGTGGGCGTCCAGGCGGAGGGAACGGGTGACGCCGCCGTCGAGAGCGTCGTAGAGGACGAATTTGAGGGCGTGGAGGGACGGGATCTCGTAGCGGTGGATCGGGCCCGGGGGGAGGTCGGGGAAGTGGTGGCGTATGCGGGCGGGGGTGAGGAGTGTGCGCAGGTGGGGGTAGTTGGTGGGCCGGTAGGGGATGACCGAGATGTCGGCCGTGGAGCCCTTGTCGCCGGAGCGGGCGTGGGCCAGTTCGTGGAGTTTCATGGTGGTGGTCCTCCTGCCGTTTTCAGGTGAACTTCCGTGGTGGGTATGACCAGTTCGCGGGGCAGCAGGACCGAGGTGATGGCGATGTTCTCGCGGGTCTCGCGGGTGACGCCGGCGCCTCCGTAGGGGCCGTTCAGCCACAGGGACGCCACCTCTCTGCCAACTCGGCGTGCCTGGAGGTGGGTTGTGGTGCGGGCGGCCACGCGTAGGCGAACTTCCGGCGGTTCTACGGCCGTTGTGGAGTCGGCACCGGGTCCTCTGTGTACCGCGTCGACGCCGATCAGGTCGTAGCGCGCCTCCGTGACTGCGAACTCGGTTGTCGTCAGGCGCAGTTCTACGATCCGTGCCGCCTCGCGGGCCCGGGCTACGGCGCCCGGGCCGGCGTAGGAGATCTCGCCGGTGGCGTGGAAGCCGTCGCGGTAGCCGATCGAGGTCTTGAGGGTGCGGGGCCGTGCGCGGCCGGTGATGCCCGAGACCGCGACCCGGTCCTCCGCGAGGTGGGTGAGGTGGGCGTGGGAGAAGTCGGCGGTGACGTCCGGGGTGAGGTAGGCGGCGGGGTCGTGGACCTCGTAGAGGAGTTGTTCGGTGACGGTGGCCGGCGTCAACCGGCCGCCTGAGCCGGGGACTTTGGTGACCGTGAACGAGCCGTCCTCGGCGACCTCGGCCAGTGGGAAGCCCAGGCGGGCCAGGTCGGGGACGTCCTTGGTGCCGGGGTCGGCGTAGTAGCCGCCGGTGAGTTGGCCGGCGCATTCCAGGAGGTGGCCCACGGCGGTGCCGCGGGCCAGGAGGGGCCAGTCGGTCGGGGGCCAGCCGAACTCGTGCATCAGCGGGGCGAGGAAGAGCGACGGGTCCGCGACCCGGCCGGTGACGACCACGTCGGCGCCCTGGGCGAGGGCCTCGGTGACGGGGGTCGCGCCGAGGTAGGCGTTCGCCGATACGACGGTCTCGTGGAGGTCGCTCACCGTGCTTGCCGTGCCGGGGCCGTCCAGGAGGGGGAGGTGCGTGCCTTTGACCAGGTGGAGTACGTCGTCGCCGGTGATCGTCGCGATGCGCAGGCCGTCGAGGCCCAGGCGGTGGGCCACCTCGGCGACCACCCGGGCGGCGGCCGTCGGGTTGGCCGCGCCCATGTTGGTGATGATGCGGGTGCCCTGGCGGGCGCAGGGTTCGAGTACGGCTTCCATGCGCTCCTCCAGCCACTCGTTGTAGCCGGCGTCCGGGTCGCGGAGACGGTCCAACTGGGCCAGGGCGACGGTGCGTTCGGCCAGGCACTCGAAGACGAGGTAGTCGAGGCGGCCGTGTTCGGCGAGTTCCACGGCGGGGTCGATGCGGTCGTCGGCGAAGCCGGCGCCGCAGCCGATGCGTATCCGTCGCCCCGGGTTCTCAGGGGTCGGTGTCCGTGTCGGTGCCTGTCTCGATGTCCGTGTCCGTGTCCGTGTCCGGCTCATGGGACCACTGTGGGTCGGTGCGGGGGTCCGGGGCAAAGATCAATCGCGTATGGATTGATGTGGCCTCCACATGAATGGGCACTCCGCCCTGTACTCATGGGGCATGGACATCACCCTGCGCCAGATGGAGCTCTTTGTGAGTGTCGCCGAGGCCGGGTCGTTCACCAGGGCCGCCGAGGAGGCGCTGCTCAGTCAGCCCGTGCTGAGCCGTACCGTCCAGCAGCTCGAACACGCGGTGGGCGCGAAGCTCTTCGAGCGGACCACGCGGTCGCTGGCGCTCACCTCGGAGGGCACCGAGCTGCTCGGTATCGCCCGCGACATCCTGCGGACGTATCACCGGGGCATGGAACGGTTCGCCGCGATCCGTGCCGGGGAACGGGCCACGGTGACGGTGGCCGCGCTGCCGTCGGTGGCCGCCGGGATGCTGCCCGGCGTTTTCCGGGCCGTGCTGGCCGAGCATCCCGGGATGCAGTTGCGGATTCTGGACGGGACCACGCGGGAGGTGATCGAGTACGTCCGCTCCGGGGCGGCGGAGTTGGCGATCGCGGAGAGCGGTCAGGCGGACCCTCAGGTACGCGGCCAACTCCTCTGCGAGGAACCGGTGTTGGCCGTACTGCCGATGGACCACCCTCTCACCGAGCGGGCGTCCGTGACCTGGAACGACCTCGCCCGGCAGCCCTTCGTCGCCTTCACGCCGTCCAGCAGCGTACGGCGGCTCGCCGATCTGTCCTTCGAGCAGGCGGGAGTTCGGCCGACGAACGTCATCGAGACCCGGGAGGTGGGTACGGCGGCGGGCATGATCTCGGCGGGGCTCGGTGTCAGTGCCGTACCCCGGCTGGTGCTGCCGCTGATGTCCTTCGGGCGACTGGTGACTCGGCCGCTGAACGACCCAGGTACGGTACGGAAGTTGGCGGTCTACACGCCGCGTACGCCTGTGCTGCCGCCGGCGTCCGCCTATTTCCTTCACCGGCTTCTGCATACCGCGGCTGCTGAGCATGATGGTCCCGTGCCGGGTCGGTCGGAGACCGGCGAGCAGGGAAACAAGGGGGAGAGACGTGTCTGATGAGCCCGGTGACGTCGTCGTCTACTGGCGGCCCATGTGCCCGTACTGCATGAAGCTTCTCGCCCGACTCCGGTTCACACGGCTGCGGTTCACCAAGGTCAACATCTGGCAGGACCCTGACGCGGCGGCGTTCGTCCGCTCCGTCGCGGACGGGAACGAGACCGTGCCGACGGTGACCGTGGCGGGGCGGGCGATGGTGAATCCGTCGAAGCGGGAGTTGCTGGAGGCGGTGGAGGCGTATGCGCCGCATCTGCTGTCGGGAAGCGGCTGACAGAGCTGTTCATACCGCTCGTCCGGTCCCCGCGTCGCCGCTCCGGACTCCTACAGCGGCTGTCCGCCCCGGAGTTGGGCGTCGGATGCTCGTTTCACTTCGGCGAACCGGTCGTCCTGGCGGGTTCCGCCTGCCAGATCGCTCAGGGCGTACGCCGTGTACGTGAAACCGTCCGTCGTGTGGAACCGCGCCCCCCAATTGCCGAGGCTCACCGCGCTGACACGCGACCACGGCAGACGTTGGGTGCCCCAGGGATTCACCATGACGATCACGTCCGTCGTGAATTCCAGGCGTACGCGCAGCAGCCCCCACCAGGAGAAGAGCGCGAACCCCAGCGCAACGGCCGTAGCGATCCCCGCAGAACCCGCGGACTCTGCGCCCGGGTGGGAGAGAGCACCCCACCAGGTGGACAGCGCCACGCACGCCGGGCCGACGGCCAGCAGGTAGCCCATGAGCCGGCCGGACCGGCTGACCCGCCAGACGCCTATGACGTCGTCCCGTACATCGTCCACGGTACGAATGATGCCGCCCGGGCGCGGGTTCGTCGCCTTGTTCTCGGTGCCCTGTTCAGGGTGAGGTGACCACGAGCGTCGTACCGGGTTCGTCCGCGTGCTCGACCGCGAATGTGCGGGGCGACCAGGCCGGTTCTGGTGGCTCAACCCCGGTCGCCGCTGGGCTACTTGGGTGGGTCGAGCGGGTTCCGGTCCGGGGTCGGTGGGGTGTTCCACCAGGCCGGTGGGGGTGGGATCGGGGTCCAGTCGGGGCCTCGGTGGGTCTGCCACCAGGTTTCCATCGTGTGGAGCTTGTGCTCGAAGTGGCGGTCCCAGGACAGGAATCCGGTGGTGGGTGCCCGGAGTTCGGTGCTGCGGCCGTTCGCCTCGTGGAGGACGATCGACTTGATGCCCGCGGTGGACCGGACCTGGATGGCCTGGATGTCGGACCAGGGGATGGTCCGGCGGCGCAGGTTGTGGACCACCGCCGCGGACGGGGTGAGGGTGATGCCGAAGCGGGAGGGGAGGAGGTTGCCCAGCACCAGCAGGACTGCCCAGAACGCCACCACGCCGAGCAGTCCGCCCGGTGGGCGGAACTCGGTCCCGGCTGTGGTGAAGAGGACCGTTGTCATAACGGCCATGGGCAGGAAGGGCGTTGTCCGTTGCCACAACGCCATGCGGATGCGCACCTCGGCCGGCGACGGTCTCCCGCTCGGCGAACTGTCCATCCCTGTAACCCCGTTGTCCCGTCGCGCTGTCGTCCCGCTCATCCGGTGCCGTGATCCATTGTCGCCGTTGTCTCTGTGTCTGTCGTTGAAGAAGTTTCCCGGGACGTGACAACCTCCCTGGGAGGTAACCCCGTTCCTCAGGCATGACGTACTTCTCACCGCGCGCCGCGCCGGTGCCGGGTGGAGGTGGCCTGTGATCCGGACGCCGGTCTGGCAGGACGTCTCCGATGCCGGTGATGCCCGCGATGCCCGTGGTGCCGGGCTCGACTTCGACGACTTCGCTCGTAGTCGGCAGGCGCATCTGCGGCGTACGGCCCATCTGCTGTGCGGGGACTGGCACTTGGCCGAGGACCTGACGCAGACGGCGCTGGCGAAGCTGTACGCGGTGTGGCGTCGGGTACGGCAGTTGGAGTCGCCGGACGGGTACGCGCGGCGGGTGCTGTACCGGACGTTCATCGACGAGACCCGGCGAAGGCGCTGGTGGGAGCGGCCGGGGGCGGGGGCGGACCAGATGGATGCGGTGGCGCCGGCTTCCGATCCGGATCTGCGGCTGACCCTGCTCGACGCTCTACGGCAACTGCCCCCGCGTGGGCGGGCGGTACTGGTGCTGCGGTTCTGGGAGGACCAGAGCGTGGAGGCCACGGCGGCGGCGCTGGGGTGCAGTGTCGGCACGGTGAAGAGCCAGACCTCCCGGGGTCTTGGCACCCTGCGCACCATCCTGGCCGACTCCGGCAAGGATCTCGGCGACGACTTCGGACCTGGCAGCACAGGCACTGGAACCGGCTATCTGCGGGCGGAGTGGTGAGCGTGAGCATGAGTGGAAAGGCCGGTGACGAGTTCACGGACCGGACGGGCTGGACCGACCCGCAGATGTACGAGTCCGCCCTCGCCGATGCCCTGGGCGGGCTGGGTTCCGGAGCCGAACCGCCCATGCCCGACCTGGTACCGGGCGCCGTCGCGCGCGGCACACGGATCCGTCGGCGTCGGCGGGTCGGCGCGACCCTGAGCGCCGCCGTCATGGCAGGGGTACTCGCGCTCGGCGGGCACGCGTTGCTCACGCCCCGGCCGGAGAGTACGCCGACGCTTCCCGCCGGGCAGTCGTCGCTCTGGTATCCGTCACTGGAGTTGGTGCGGTCGATCCTCTCCTCCGCGAACGGCACCGGCACGACCGTCTCGGCCGAGCAACCGCGCCAACCCCTGCGGCCCGGCCGGTACTTCAGGATGACCACCGCCGACGGCAACGTCAACGACCTCTACGTGAGCGTCAGTCGGACCGCCACGGACCCGACGTACGCCCACCCGTCCCGGGCCTGCGCGGACAGCAGCGGCCGTCTGATCGCCTCCCCTTGGAACGGCCTGATCGCCCGGTGCGCCCAGGCCGAGCACGGGTCGGGCAGCCTGTTTCTCTACTACGTGGCCGACGGATCTCTGGGCACCGGTGTCACCTATCTGACCCCGGGTGGATGGACGGTGCAGGTCATCGCGGGCACGCTCGACGAGGCCGCCACCGGCCGGAGCGGCAAGCATCCGCGCATGGGTCCGCTCACCCAACTCGCCACCGATTCCCGCATCTTCGACGCCGTGAAGGAGAGCGGCGGCGGCTGAACCGGGACCTCGCCGGCTGAGCGAAACACCCCTTGTCCACAACACCCTGATCACCCCTGATCACCCCTGAAGGAGTGCATGGCATGAGCATGCCTAAATTCGGCACGCCCGGAATACGTACGTCCGCCCTGGCCCTCACCCTCGGACTGCTCCCCCTACTCGCCGCCTGCGGCGGCTCCGACAGCAAGTCCGACAGCACGTCGGCCTCCAACGAAGGGAGTTCGTCTTCGAGCCCGGCCACGACGACAGTCAACGGCGCCACCCAACTCACCGTCCCGGACGGCGTGGACGCGGACACGAAGAAGCAGTACATCGAGGAGAACGCCATCGCGGTCTGCATGAAGAAGCAGGGCTTCACCTACACCCCGCATGTGCAGACCTCGACCGCGGCCGATCCGTACGCCTCGCTCGACGGGGAGGACTACGCGCGGGCCAAGCAGTTCCGACAGAAGTACGGCTTCGGGTACTACGCCGGCGTCGTCTACCCGAACGACCCCGACGTCCCCTTCAGCAAAGCCGCGATGGCCAAGCGGACCTCACCCCAGGACCAGGACGAGGTCGGTCTGACCGACGCCCAGAAGAAGGCGTACGACATCGCGCTGACCGGTCCCCCGGCCAAGACCAAGGCGGAGGAGAAGGTCGGCGGGTGCTCGGAGACGGGGCGGGTCGCGGCGCACGGGCCGGCGCTCAGCGCGGCGGCCGAGAAGAACGCGGAGAAGGCCCGCGACGACCAGAACCGCGCCAACGGCCTCGCGCTCAACGGTGACGCCCAACTCGTCCAGCTCGCCCAGCAGTTCGCGACCTGCCTGACCGGCCAGGGCATCACGGTCAGCACCACCCAGCCGACCGGCATGGTCGACATGGTCCGCCTCGACATCTCCCGCCAACTGCCGGAGAACTTCCTGTCGATGAGCAAGGACGCCGCGCTGCCCCTCCTCAACAAGGACATCGGCATCGCCCTCAAGGACCTGGAGTGCGGCAAGAAGTTCCGCGCCGCCTACTTCCCCAAGGAGAAGGCCAAGCCCTACTACGGGGAAAACGCATGAGCCGCTCGGGGGACGACGCGTCCAGCCGAATCGGCAGCGGTCGTAGGCGACTTGGGGCCGTTGTCTCGGCGGTGGTGCTGGTCGGGGCGGGTGGGTGGTTCGCCGGTACGCAGGTGCAGTCGCCCGCGGACGCCGCCGCCGCGCATCAGGCACCGAAGGCCGGGCCGGTGACCGTCGCGGTCGTACGGCAGTCGCTCACCGCGAGTGTCGTGGCGACCGGGTCGGTCGAGTTCGCGTCACCGCGGCCGTTGTCGCTGGCCGGGCCGGTCGGCAGCGGGGCGGCGGCCGGTGCGGACGGCGAGGGCGCCGAACAGCGGGTCACCAAGGCGCCGGTGGCCGGTACGAAGATCAAGGAGGGCAACGTCCTGATGACGGTCAACGGCCGTCCGGTGTTCGCCCTCGGCGGTTCCGTACCGATGTACCGGGCGCTGGGGCCCGGCACTTCGGGCGACGATGTGACCCAGCTTCAGAAGGCTTTGAAGCGGCTCGGGTTCGACCCCGGTGGTACCGGCGGGACGTACGGGCAGGGGACCGCCACCGCCGTCTCCGACTGGTACAAGAGCAAGGGGTACGACGCCCAGGAGCCGAGCCCCGCCGATCAGCAGCAGCTCGGCTCGCTCGAACAGGCCGTCTCCGCCGCACAGGAGGCGCTCCTCACCACCAACAGCGGTTCGGGTGAGGACAGTTCCAGTGAGACCGGGGCGTCCAGCAGCCCCGCCCCGCAGTCCAGCACGGACAAGCAGGTCCACGAGATCCAGGTCAAGTCCGCCCAGAAGGCACTGGACTTGGCGAACGACGCGCTCAGCAGCTTCAAGGCCACCTACGGTACGAAGGTCCCGGCCGGCGAGGTCGTCTTCCTGCCGAAGCTGCCCGCGCGGCTGGACAAGGTGAGCGTGAAGACGGGCGACACCCCGTCCGCCCAGATCGGCACGGTGACCAGTTCCGACGTGGTCGTGCAGGCCGCCGTCCCCGGCACCGACGCCCAGCTCCTCCGCCACGGTATGACCGCCCAACTGACCACGGCGGACGGCAAGTCGGCGCAGGGCACGGTGGACGTCGTGGCGGACGGTTCCGATTCCTCGTCGGGTGCGGACTCCGCCGCTACGGCCCCCTCCACCACCGCCGAAACGGACTCCGCCGCCGACTCCACCGCCGCCGTCCAGGTGCGGATCGCCGTCCCGGAACCCGGGCCGCTCGCCGGTGAGGCCGAGGCCGCCGTGAAGGTGACCATCAAGGTCGGGGCCTCCGACGGCAAGGTGCTGACCGTGCCGATGGCCGCGATCCACACCTCGTCGGACGGACGGGCCCGGGTCAAGGTCGAGCGCGGCACCACCGTGACCGACGTCCATGTCACCGTCGGGCTCTCCGCCGCCGGGGTCGTCGAAGTCAAGCCGGAGGAAGGCGTGTTGAAGGCGGGCGAGAGGGTGGTGGTGGGCGAGTGATCGACACCGTGGTCGATGCCGAGGTCGATACCGTCATCCAACTCACCGGTGTGGAGCGGACGTTCCCCTCCGACCCGCCCGTGCACGCCCTGCGCGACGTCCACTTGACCGTACGGCGTGGCGAACACCTGGCCATCGTCGGACCGTCCGGTTCCGGGAAGTCCACGCTGCTCAACACGCTCGGCCTGCTGGACCGGCCCACGGCGGGTTCGTATCTGCTGGACGGCGTGGAGACCACCGGCCTCGGCGATCTCGAACGAACTTCCTTGCGCGGGAGCCGGATCGGGTTCGTGTTCCAGTCCTTCCACCTGTTGCCGTACCGGACGGTCGACGAGAACGTGATGCTGGCCGAGGTGTACCGCAGGCCGCGGCCCGAACGGGGGCGGGGTGGGCGGCTCGCCCGCGCCCATCAGGCCCTGGAACAGGTGGGGTTGGGGCACCGGGTGGGTTTCCGGCCCGACCGGCTGTCCGGCGGTGAACGTCAACGGGTCGCCATCGCACGGGCGTTGCTCAGCGACCCGGCGCTGCTGCTCTGCGACGAGCCGACCGGCAACCTGGACACCGAGAACACCCTCTCCGTGCTGGAACTCTTCGACGACCTGTGTGCCCAGGGCATGACCCTGGTCGTGATCACCCACGACGACGCGGTCAGCCGTCGGGCGGGGCGGCGGGTCCGGATCACCGACGGGCGCCTGGCGGAGGAGGCCAAGTGAGCGTCGTAGAGCAGGAGTTGGAGAACTCCGTGCGGGTCGAGCGGCCCTGGATGGATCCCCGGGATCTGTGGACGGAGGCCCTCGCGGGGGTTCTCGCCCGGCCGGTGCGGTCCGCGCTGACCACGCTCGGCACGGTCCTCGGCATCACCACGCTCGTCATCACCATCGGGGTGGCGTCCACCGCGGGCAACCAGATCGTGGGCCGGTTCGACGCGCTCACCGCGACCTCGGTGACCGTGACCGTGCCGGAACCGCTGCCCGGCGCGGAGGACGACGGGCCGTTGGTGCCGTGGTCGGGGACCGACGCCGTGGCACGGCTGGCGGGGGTGGAGTCGGTGGCCGCGCTCGCCGACTCGGCCGCCACCGACAGCGTGCAGGTGCGGGCCAACGACGTGACCGCGCCCGGCGACCTGTCCGGCCAGACCCTCGCCGTGGTCGCCGCCTCGGCGGGGCTGCCCGCGGCCGTGCACGGACGGATGACCGCGGGACGGTTCTACGACGCCGGGGACATCGCCCGGCGCGACCACGTGGTGGTGCTCGGCGACCAGGCGGCGCGGCTGCTCGGCATCAAGCGGGTGGAGGACGCGCCCGCGGTCTTCTTCCGCGGGCAGTCGTACACCGTCATCGGCATCCTCGGCGGGATCCGGCGCGAGGCGCGGCTGTCCACCGCGGTGATGGTGCCGCCGACGACCGCGGCCGACCGGATCGGGCTGCGGAACATCACCCGCGTGCTGGTCAACACCGCACTGGGCGCGGCCAAGCAGGTCGCGCGGCAAGCACCGATCGCCCTCGCGCCCGGGCACCAGGACTCGCTCGCCGTCGTGGCACCGCCCGACCTCTCCAAGGCCCGCGCCGGCGTCCAGAACGACACCAACAGCCTCTTCCTCGTCCTCGGCCTCGTCTCCCTCGTGGTCGGCGCGATCGGCATCGCCAATGTGACGCTGGTGACGGTGATGGAACGGATCGGCGAGATCGGGCTACGGCGCTCCCTGGGCGCGTCACGGCGCCAGGTGGCCGGACAGTTCCTGCTGGAGTCGACGACCATCGGGCTGCTGGGCGGAGTCGTGGGCGCGGCCCTGGGCATCGCGGTCGTGGTGTGCGTCGCCGTGTTCAAGGAGTGGACGCCGGTGCTGGATCTGCGGCTCGCGCTGGGGGCGCCGCTCGCCGGTGCGCTCGTCGGGCTCCTCGCGGGGCTGTATCCGTCGCTGCGGGCTGCTCGGATGGAGCCGGTGGACGCGTTGCGCGCGCCGTCGTAGGACATTCCCGCCGGCGAACGGGACCGGTCGAGGGGGCGGGTCCACGGCGCGCCGCTCCGCCGCATAGAGTGCTGCGGCAGATCCGGCGAATCCGGCAGAACCACCGAGCCGTCCGTGGAGGTAGATCGCGATGGAGACCCCGCCGCAGCTCACCCTGGGTCGGCTGTTCTCCTCGTGGCAGGCGGACGTCCCCGCGCTGCTGGTCGTCGTACTCCTCGGCGGCCTGTACGGCTGGGGCGTCCTGCGCCTGCGGCGGCGCGGCGAGGCGTGGCCGGTGGCGCGGACCGTCGCGTTCGCGCTGCTCGGCCTCGGCACGATCGTGGTCGCGACGATGTCCGCGCTCGCCGTGTACGACCGCGTGCTGTTCTGGCCGGCCGCCGTCCAGAACGTCCTCCTCGACCTGATCGCCCCGCTCGGCCTGGCCCTGGGCGATCCGCTACGGCTGGCTCTGCGCGCCCTGCCCGAACGTGCGGCGGCTCGCGCGCAAGGGGCGATGACCGGTCGACTGTTCCGGCTGCTCACGTTCCCCCTGGTCAGTACGGCCCTGGTGTTGGCGACCGAGCTGACGATCTACTTCACGCCATACTTCGAGACCGCCCTCGCCGACAACTGGCTGCACCAGCTGATGTACCTCCATCTGCTGCTCGCCGGGAGCCTGTTCGTGCTGCCGGTGCTCACCCGGGAGGAGGCGCTGCCCGCCTGGTGCACGCATCCGGTGCGGGCGGGGCTCGTGTTCGTCGACGGGATCATCGACGCGGTACCGGGCATCGTGGTGATGACCCACGGCACGCTGATCGCCGGGTCCTGGTACCTGAGCCACTCCCCGTCCTGGGCTCCCGACGTCCAGCACGACCAGCAACTCGGCGGCGGCGCGATGGTCAGCATCGCCGAACTGGTCGCCCTCCCCTTCCTTCTCGCGATCCTGGTCCAGTGGGCGCGCACGGAACGCGCCGAGACGGTGGCTCTGGACCGGCGGCTGGACGCGGAACTGGAAGTGGTCCGGGCGAGGCCCGCGGAGGGCTCGACGGGGACGGCGACGGGTGCGGCGACGGGGGCTGAAACGGGGACTTCTACTGAAGGGCCCGATCTCGTACGCCCCTGGTGGGAGACCGAGAACAGCGAGGTCGCGCAGCGCATCCGGGGGCAGCGGTAGCGACCGGCTCTCAGACCCGGCTGTCCAGACCGTCCAGACTGTCCAACTCCCTGATCAGCCGGGCCCCTTCACGGGTCATGATCTCCGGGTCGCGCAGGGCGTTGGAGAGCAACGACATGCCCTGATAGGCGCCGATCAGAGTCAGGGCGAGGCCCTCGGGGTCGGCCGCGCCGAGCTGCCGGTACTGCTCCGCCACCCAGTCCACCAGTCGCCGTATGACCTGGCCCGCGGCGAGATCGAGGCCGTCCTCGTAGCGCTTGTCCAGCTCTACGGCGAGGGTGCCCATGGGGCAGCCGTGGCGTGCCGCCATGTCCTTCTGCTCGACCCAGCCGCCGATGAGGGCCTTGAGGCGTTCGCGCGGGTCGGGGAGCCGGTCGAGCTGCGCGGTCAGGGTCTCCAGGTTGCCGGTGTGCTCGGAGAGGGCCGCCTCGATCAGCTCGTCCTTGGTCTTGAAGTAGTAGTAGACGTTGCCCGTCGGGACGTCGGCGGCGCGGGCGATGTCGGCGATGGTCGTACGCTCCACGCCCTGCTCGTGCAGGACCCGGGCGGTGGCGGTCGTCAGGCGCTGCCGTTTGCCGGCGGCGGGCCGGGCTGGCTTGGCGGGCTGCGCCGACTTGGCAGGCTGCGCCGACTGGGCGGGCCGGGAATCCTTTGAGTCAGTCACCTGACTAACTATAGACAACACGCGGGTCGGTCGTGCTAGCTTCTTCTCGACGGAGTTAGTCAGCCAACTAACTCATACATGACGGGGGTAACGACATGATCGCGGTGACAGGAGCGACCGGGAACGTGGGACGGACGCTGGTGCGGATCCTCACGGAGGACCAGGTCCCGGTGACGGCCGTGGCCCGGCACATCGGCGAGGCCCAAGTGCCGCCCGGGGTGCGGGCGGTGGCCGCCGACCTGGGCGAACCGGACGGTCTGCGGGGTGCGTTCGAGGGGGCCCGGGCGCTGTTCCTGCTGATGGCGGGCGAGCGGCCGTACGACATTCTGGACGTGGCCAAGGCGGCCGGTGTCCGCAAGGTGGTGCTGGTGTCCTCGCAGGGGGCGGGGACCCGGCCCGAGGCGTACGCACAACCGCGTCAATTCGAGGCGGCCGTACGGGAGTCGGGGCTCGACTGGACGATCCTGCGGCCGGGCGGGCTGGACAGCAACGCGTTCGCCTGGGCCGAGTCGATCCGCGCCGGGCGCACGGCGGCGGCACCCTTCGGTGACGTGGGCCTGCCCTTCGCCGACCCCGACGACGTGGCCGAGGTCGCCGCCACCGTGCTGCGCGACGACACCCACACGGGCGCGACCTACGTCCTGACCGGCCCCGCGCCGACGACACCGCGCGCGCGGGCGGCGGCGATAGCGGCGGCACTGGGTGAGCCGGTGACCTTCACGGAGCAGTCCCGCGCGCAGGCGTATGAGCTGATGGCACGGTTCATGCCCCTGCCCCTGGTCGAGGGCACGCTGAGCATCCTGGGGACGCCGTCCGAGGAGGAGCAGCGGGTGAGTCCCGATGCGGAGCGGGTGTTGGGGCGGGCCCCGGGTACGTTCGCGGCGTGGGCGGAGCGGAACGCGGTGGCGTTCCGGTGACCGCCACGGCAACCCGTTCGACGCGCGTCCTCAACTCGACGATGTCCCACCGGGAGTTGGGCGCTGGAGCCCCGATCGTGTTCCTGCACGGCAACCCGACCTCGTCGTACCTGTGGCGGAACGTCATGCCGGGTGTCGCTTCCGGGCGGCTACTGGCGCCGGACCTCATCGGCATGGGCGACTCGGGCAAGCCGGAGATCGCGTACTCCTTCGCCGATCACGCCCGGTACCTGGACGCCTGGTTCGACGCGCTCGGGCTGCGGGACGTGGTGCTGGTCGGGCATGACTGGGGAGGCGCCCTGGCCTTCGACTGGGCCACGCGTCATCCGGACCGGGTGCGGGGCATCGCGTTCACGGAGACCATCGTCAAGCCGATGACCTGGGAGGAGTTTCCGGACGGGGGCCGGGAGCTGTTCCGGGCGATCAAGACGGAGGGCGTCGGCGAGGCCATGCTCCTCGACGAGAACGCCTTCATCGAACAGGCGCTGCCCGCCTCCTCCGCGACCCCGCTCGCCCCGGCCGACCTCGCCGTCTACCGCGAGCCGTACCCGACCCGGGAGAGCCGCCGGCCCCTCCTGCGCTGGGCGCGCTCGATGCCGCTGGGTGGCGAACCCGCCGATGTCGTGACCAGGATCGAGGCCTACGACCGGTGGCTGGCGGCCAGCCCGGAGGTACCCAAGCTGCTGCTCACGTTCGCGCCCGGGGCGGGGACGATGATGGGTGAGGACGTCATCGCCTGGTGCGCGGCGAACATCGCCGCCCTGGAGATCGAGCACGCGGACGCCGTCGCCGGCCATCACACACCGGAGGACCAGCCCGAGTTGATCGCGGCCGCGATATCGGGCTGGGTGGAGCGGCTCGGCCTTACGTATGGTCAGAGAGCGATCACGAGGTGAGACTCTCGGGTGAGCGTGTCGCGGAACGGCGACAGAATGCGACTCTCCGTATGTGCCGGGATCGCCCGACGATGGGGCGGGGCTCCGTCGTCCGGGGCAGGGGTTGGGGTCAGTGAGTGCTTACCGGGTGGCCGAGGCCGCACCAGTTCGATGCCCCCTGATCGCTGAGAGGCAGGACACCACTCGTGGCCCTACCAACCAGCACCACCGGAACGACGTCTCTCAGCAGCTACAGCTGTCTGGCTAAGAGGATGTCTCACGTGATCGTTTGTTGATGCGACATGATGCCGGATCGTGGGTGCTGATCTGTCGCGTCAGCTCGTGCCGGACGAACGGTGGGAGCTGACCGCTCCGTTGCTGCCGAGGTTCAACTCCCGTCCGCAGGGCGGTGGTACGGCTCCGGTGGCCGAGCAGGCGGTGTTCACGGCCGTGGTGTACGTGCTTGACGAGCGGGTGTGCGTGACGGTATCTGCCGGAGTCGTTCGGGGTTTCGCCGGCCACCGCGCATCGCCGGTTCAGCGCGTGGACCGAGGTCGGGTTGTGGCGCGGGTTGCATCGGGCCGTCTTGGACGAACTCGGCGCCAGGGGCGAGCTGGACTGGTCGATCGCGGCAAGAAGGGCAGCAGACTGCGCGTGCTGTCCGAGGCCCAGGGCCTGCCGCTGGTTGTGGCGGTGTCGGGTGCGAACCTGCACGACAGTCAGGCTTTCAAGCCTCTGATCCTCGGCATGCCCGCCGTCCGTTCACGGCGCGGGCCCCGCGGGAGACGGCCGGTGAAGATCCGCGCGGTTAAGGCGTGCCGCTCCGCAGAACACCTGCGCCGGCACCGCTGGAAGATCGAGCGGTCGATCGCCTGGCTCTTCGGCTACCGCCGCCTCACCATCCGGTACGGACGAAAGGGAAGCCGCTTCCTTGCCTTCCTCGGCCTCGCCGCAGCCCTGGCCTGCTACAAGCGGCTCGCGAAACTCGCCACGTGAGGCATCCTCTAAGCCTTGATCGGTGCGGCCGACCGCGCGGCCTGCTCGATCTTCGCGCGGTGGGCCGCACGGGCTTCCTCGTCGATCTGCCGCTCGTGTTCGGCGCGCAGCCCGGTCCGGCCGTCGAGGCCCTCGCGCAGGATGTCGGCGTGCCCGGCATGCCGGACGGTCTCGCTGAGGACATGGGTCATGACGGCGAACAGGTTCGTGTTGGGGTAAGGCTCCGGCCACCACGGCACGTGGCCGGGGGCGTCGAGGGGAAGCTCGTTGATCGTCGCGTCCGAGTGTTCCCACGTGCGCCGGTAGAACCCGATGATCTGCTCGCTGGTCTCGTCCTCGGTCGCCCACTGATCGCTGCCGTCGGAGTCCTGCCACCTGGGCAGCGGTTCCGGGGAAGGGCGGTCGAAGACCCCGCCGAAGTACCTGGCCTCGACCAGAGCCACGTGTTTGACCAGGCCGAGGAGGTTGGTCCCGGTGGCTGTCAAAGGTCGGCGGGCGTCGTATTCGGACAAGCCGTCGAGTTTCCAGAGCAGCGCCTCGCGGTCCCGCCGCAGTCTCCCGTGCAGGTTGTCTTTCGCGAATTCATCGATCATGCGGCATGAGCCTGCCAGGGGCTGCTCGTAGTCTCAAGATCCGGTAGTCCGCAACGACCGGCAGAACCGAGGCCTGGCCGTGGCCGCCGCCCTGACCTGCTACAAGAAGCTCGCAAAACTTGCCACGTGAGACAACCTCTAGGCTTGTCTTTTATCCCCAGGCACTCGCGTGACAGTTACGGTTGATCGCCCGGATCGGTCCCGGTGCGGGGCGGTGTTGCCGGTCGGCGCATGATGACCGTCATGGAGAGCGCGGTCGAGAAGATCAAGGTCTGGTTCCGCCTTGTCCCTCGTGAGGGGTGGTTCCCACAGGACACGGAAGGGCTGTGGGCCACGAAGCTCGGCGACGATACGGCCCGTGTGCAGAACGCCCCCTTCCTTCAGGACGGGGTGGCCGAAGGCGACGTGGTGCGGTACCGGACCGACTCCCACGGGCTCCACTGGGCCGTCGGTCGGGTCAGCTCCTCCGGCAACTGCACGGTCCGTGTGGTGCCCGTGCCCACCGGGCCCCTGGGACGCAGTCCGCAGGCGGTGCATCAGCGCCTTTCGGCGTTCAGTCTTGGAGGCGAGGTCTTCAGTGTGGACTTCCCCATGCTGGCCTTCACCGCGCCGGCCGGCGCGGACTTCACCGGGATCAAGGCCCTTCTGACGCAAGGCCAAGAGGAAGGCTGGTGGCACTATGAGGTCGGCTGTGGCACCGATGAGTGGTGGAACGCCTGAGTTTGACTCTCGCCTCTGATCTCGAACATCGAGGCGCACAGGTTCACTCGCCTGGGCATTCGCCGGACAGGCGGACGACCCCCGCATGAGCATGCGTTCCGCCACGGAATCACGTTCATACGAAGGCAGCAGAGGTGAGTGTGCTCGACCATGATGCCCGGCGGGACGCTTTCGACTTCCCGTCCCACTTTCGAGAAGACTTCTACGCGTGCCTGACCCGGCGCGGTGACACGCTGTTCGAGCTCACGGACGCGATGCTCTGCGGGGACGCCCCGGTCACCTCGCCGGTCGATCTGACGCTGCTGGCCGAGCACCGGCGTGGGCACGGCACGTTGTACGACGCGCTCAACCAGGGCCGCATCGACGCGGCCGGGCTGCGCAAGGCGCTGGCCATGCTGCCGCAGCCCAAGGCCGCCGATGGGCGCCCGGTCCTGGCCGTCGATGTCTCCGCGTGGCTGCGACCCGACGCGCCGACCAGCCCGGACCGGATGTTCCGCCATGTCTACGGACGCTCGGGACGCTCCAGCGACCAGTTCCCGGCTGGCCGTACTCGTTCGTCGCCGCGCTGGAGACGGGTCGCACGTCGTGGTGCCAGCTGCTGGACGCGGTCCGCCTCGGCCCGGACGACGATGTCGCCGAGGTCACCGCGGCCCAGGTCCGCCGCGTGGTCACCGATCTGATCGCCCAGGGGCAGTGGGCTGCGTACCCCCGAGGTCGCAGACCGGTGAACGTGGCTCGTGCTCGCGGCACACACCCAGCTCCGGCTCACCCGCGAGGCCGCGGCCGATCTCCGCCGCCCCTGGGAGAAACCGGCCGAGCCCGCCCGGCTCACCCCGGCCCGCGTCCGCCGCGGGTTCAGGAACCTCCGCCCTCACCTGCACAGTCCGGCCTGTGCGCCCAAACTCTCAACGCCCGGCCCAGGGCGCCCACTTGGATCGAAGAACCGGCAACCCGCCACCCGTTACGACGTGGGCAAATCGACCAGACGCACTGAAAGTATCGCTGACCGCAATCAACCCGAAGCTCACAAACCATGAAAAACAAGCTAAAGCGGGCATGAGGGATCGGTGCGGCCAACCGTAATGCTCATGGCGAACTGCTCAGTTCCCGGATGGTTATGGCTGAGTGACGACGATCCGCCAGATCACCGAATTGGCTGCTGAGAACTTCCAAGCCAGTTCATGCATCTTGGCGTGCGGTATCTCGGCGGTGAACACGCCGCTCCCGTCACCGCACTGAGACCCGATGAGGGAATTTCCAGCGGCGATTACGTTAAATTTGGAGGGACCGGCGCATGTCCACATCACCGTGATGGATGAGGCTTTCCCCGCTGACGCCGGAAGCGTGACGCCGCCCGCACCATGCCCCGACCCCGTGTACAGCGTCTTCGACCCGACAGGGAGTGACGACTGGACCGGATTGGGAAGGCGTTCCGGACTCGTCGGGGTCTGCGCCGGAGAGGGGGTCGCGTCGGACCCCGTCGTCGCTTTCGCCGGTGACGACGTCGACCCGTGAGTGGCGGTCGCCTGAGAGTGAGAGCCGCCCGAACAGGCCGACACAAGGGCCAGGGCCGACAGGGATGCGGCCAGCAGAGAGCGCTTCATCAGATCGTCCTCAACTCACGAATGGGCGATGTAGGGCGAGAGCGCCGGGAGCTTCGCGGTCCCGTGATTCGAGACGATCCACTTGCAGCCACCGTTGTAAGAACCGCGCTCCCAGTTGAAGGAGTATCCCTTCGAACCAAGGGCAAGCCATCCATCCGCCTGGTTCGCCGGAACTTTCCACGCCCCACCGAGGGTGACGGTGGTGGTCTTGGCGTAGGAGATCGAGCCGCTGATGGTCTCCTCGGCGGACGCAACGAGGATCCCTTCGCTGAACTTGACCGCATACGTGAAGGTGCCTGTCCAGGTGTGACCCTTGGCCACCGAGACCGAGAGCAAAATGCCGGACTGTCCATAGACGGTCTTGGTCTTGTCACCGACGAACGTGCTCTTGACTTTGGAGAAGGAGAAGCCCGGGTCTGCCGGGCAACCGTCCGGGTGGACCGAACCGTCGACGTCGGCGTCGGCCGGCGCCTGCGGGATCGGGTTCCCGTCCTGGTCGGCATTGTCAGGATTGACCGTCGTCGGAGCCTCCACCGCGAAGGCAGTGCCCGCTCCTCCCCCTCCCACAGCGAGAAAAGCGGTCAGTACAGCGGCTGTGCATGCGCGAGCTAGCGTGGCGTTCATTGGTTCCCTCCGTTTCACCCCCGCCGGGAGCGACATGGACAGAACAATCATCGAATACTTAGGTGATCGTCAAGAAAAATCGAACATTCTGAGCGAGACTTGAGGTTGGCGATTAACTCAGGGCCACTACTTACGCCACGACCCTTTCGAGCGATGAAGCACAACCCCCGCACCTTCGGCATAAATCGACCATGCACACTCGGCGATATTGCCTTTCCTGTACCCTCTTTGCTCAATAAAGGAAATCAAAGGATTGATCCTTGGTTATCTAAGGATCGGGTATAGCTTGGTGAACGTCGCCGCCTTGAGCGGCAGTCCCGCAGAATCTTCTACGTAGGGTTGTTCACCGCATCGACCCATCCCCCACCCCGCTGGCCGCCGCGAAGGCGCAGGGGGTGTTGAAGGACGCCCGGGACACGGCGAAGGAGACCGAGCGGACGCGCAAGGAGGTGTTCGACGGTGAGCGGCGGCTCGCCGACTTGCAGGCGCGGATCGTGGTCACGGACGAGACCGCGATGTTGCAGGAGGCCGGGGTCTACGCCTACCGGCACGCCCTGCACGACGCCATCGCCTACCGCAGCCGGCTCGACACCCTGCAGACCGAGATCAAGAACCTCGCCCGCACCGACCGGGCGGTACTCGCCATCACGGGCTGGACAGTCAACGGCTCCACGCGCGAGGGCCAGAAGATGGTCCGCGACTTCTCCAAGCTGATGCTGCGCGCCTACAACGCCGAGGCCGACTACGCGGTGCGGACCATGCGCCCGCACCGGCTGCGCTCGCTGGTCGACCGCCTCTGCAAGAGCCGCGAGACGATCGCCAAGCTCGGCGCCACCATGCACATCCGGATCAGCGACCAGTACCACAGCGCGCGGGTACGGGAGTTGGAGCTCACCGCCGACTTCATGCAGAAGAAGGACGCGGAGATGGAGGCCAAACTCGCCGAGATCGAGGGCGCGTTGCAGGACGTCGAGACCCGCGCGGCGAACATCCGCACCGGCTATGTCTACGTCATCTCGAACGTCGGCGCGTTCGGCGATCGCGTCGTGAAGATCGGCATGACCCGCAGACTCGAACCCCTCGACCGGATCTACGAGTTGAGCGGCGCGGCGGTGCCGTTCCGCTTCGACGTGCACGCGCTGATCTTCAGCAAGGACGCGGTCGGCCTGGAAGCGGAACTCCACCGGCAGTTCGCCCCACGCCGGGTGAACCAGGTCAACAGCCGCAAGGAGTTCTTCTACGCCACCCCGACCGAAGTACGGGACGCGCTACGGCCGTTCACCGGCCAGCATCTGATCGAGTTCACGGAAGAGCCTCAGGCACTGGAATGGCGGGCCAGCAAGCAGCCGACGTGACCTCGCATCCCGCCCCGCCCACCGCCTACCGCACGATCCGCACCTGACGGGACACGCTCACCTGGTCCACGTCCGTCGTCCTGACCGTGACCTTCATCGTCCACGTCCCGGCGATCGGCAGGTTGAGGGAGTTGGTCCCCCAATAGCCGCCCTCGTCCTTGACGTCGGCGTCGAGGGGGCCGATCTTCTGGGCCGCGAGGGTGAAGGAGAGCCGGAGTTCGGGGACGGTGGCGAAACCGCCGTCGGGGCCGTAGACCACCGCCTCGACGGAGTTCAGGCCGACACGTCCGGGGTCGAGGGTGATCTGTACCTTGCCGCCGGAGTTGCCGACGCGGAACGGGACGGTGGTGACCGAGGCCGCCGGTATCCCGGCCGGTGTCGCCGTCTTCTGCGCGTCCGCCGCGGCCCGGCCGGGGAGGGTGTTGGTCAGCAGGGTGGTGATCACCAACACCACGACACCGACGCCGACTTCGAACAGCACCGAGCGGCGCAGACCGCGCCGGTACCGGTCCTTGGAACCGTCACCCCGGTCCTGGGCACCATCGCCCCCGTCCTCGGAACCGTCACCGGGACGCGAGGCGCCCTCGCCCGCACCTCCCGAAGACTCCCCCGAAGCCACCGTCCCGTCCGCCCCCGCCCGCACCAACTCCGGTACCCGGAGCCGTACTTCCGCCCCCACCAGCCGCCCCGTCCACTGCCGCGACCACCCCGCCACCGCGAGCAGCAGCGTCACCGCGCCGAGCTTCACGAGGAGGATGCGGCCGTACGACGTCCCGGTCAGGGCGTCCCAGGAGCCGAGGCCGCGCCAGGACTGGTAGATGCCGGTGACGACGAGGACGGTCACCGAGGCGAAGGCGAGGCGGGAGAAACGGGCCACCGGGGCCGCGTCGAGGTCCGACGAGCGGTAGAGGACGGTGAGCAGGGCCGTCAGGCCGCCCAGCCACACCGACATAGCGAGCAGATGCAGCACCGCCGAGGTCATCGCCACCGGCACCTGGATCCCGGCGGACGCGTGCTCCGCCGACGCCCAGGTCAGCGCCAGCCCGACCGCGAGGACGGCACCCGTCCCCAGGGCCACCCGTCCGAACCGCTCCCGCCCCCGAAGTCGTAGGAGATAGAAGGCTGTTGCGGCGATCAGGACCACCCGGGCCGCAAGTGCCAGGCCAGGGCGGGAAGTCAGTGTCTTCGGGATCGCGGAGGGTTCGAAGGCCGTGGCCAGGCCGGTGCCCGCTTCGTAGGGCGCGCGGAGGATGAGGAGGGCGACCGTCGCCGCCAGCAGGGTCCACCAGCCCATCAGGATCGGCTTGTTGAGGACGGTCGGGTTCGGGGGGCGGCACAGAGCCACGAAGGTGGCGGTACCGATGAGGAGGGCCGCGGCTATGTACGCGAAGTAGCGGGCTACGTCGTAGAGGCTGCCGGTGAGGGGTTCCTCGGTCGGGGCCGTGGTGATGGGGGTGGTGGTGGCGGAGGGTTTACCGATGGAGAAGGTGAAGGCGCCCGAGACCGGGTGGCTGTCGGCCGAGACCACGCGCCAGGCGACCGTGAAGGTCCCGGTGCCGAGCTTGGCCGGGAGGGTCACGCTCGCCGTGTCGCCCGCGTCCTTCGCGTGGTGCGCGGAACTCGTCCTCACCCGCCGGTTGTCGGGGTCGTAGACGCGGAAGGAGTCGTCGAGGAGGGCGACGGACTCGGAGAAGGTGAGGGTGACGCTGCGGGGGGCGGACTTGAGGACGCTGCCGTCGGCGGGGTCGGTGGATTCGAGGGCGGCGTGCGCGGACGCGGTGCCCGCGGTGCCGAGGAGGAGCAGGACCAGCAGGGAGCCCAGCAGCACCAGCCCTTGAACTCCTCGCCGGCCGCCCCGTCCGCCTCCTCCGCCGCGTCCAAATCCTTGTCCCTCATTCCGTCGTCGGCGCACGTCATATCTCCGTCTTCGGACTTGCAGGTCTGCGGTTATGTACGGAGGAAACACACGTCTCGCTCACCAGGTGGGCCGCGCCAACACTCCGCCGTCCACGACCAGGTCGTGCCCGGTGACCCAGGAGGCGAGACGCGAGGCCAGGAACACACACGCGTCCCCGACATCCTCCGGCCGCCCCAGCCTCCCCGTCGGCGCCGCCTCCCGCCACCTCCGCACCCCGTCGGGCCACGCCTCCGCCAACCCCTCCCGGTCGATCAGACCGGGCGAGACCGTGTTGACGCGGATGCCGTACGGGCCGTACTCCAGGGCGGCCGACCGCGCGTGCATGACGACGGCGGCCTTGGACGCGGAGTAGTGCGCGTGGAGGGCGGCCGGCGCGCTCGCCTCGATGGACGCGATGTGCGTCACCGTGCCGCCGGCACCGTGTTCTCTCATCACCTCGGCCGCAGCCTGTGTGCAGGCGAAGACGCTGGTCAGGTTGGTGTCGACGACTGTCCGCCAGTCCGCCGCCGTCATGCCGGGCAGGGGTTGGGTGGGCTGTACGCCCGCGTTGTTGACCAGCGCGGTCAGCCGTCCGCCGCTCCACTCCGCCGCCTCGCGGACCAGTCCGCGGCAGGCGTCGTCGTCGGTCAGATCGGCTTGCAGTACGACGGCTCGGGCGCCCGACTCCCGCACCCGGGAAGCGACTTCACCGGCCGCCCCCACAGCCGTACGACAGTGGACGACGACTCCCGCCGCGCCCTCCTCCGCGAACCGCAGCGCGATCCCCCGGCCGATGCCGCCGCTCGCGCCCGTGACCAGGGCGAACTGGCCCTCCAGCAGGCCGCTCACGGGCGGCACAGCCCGGTGATGCGGGCGGCCTCGGCCGGGGTGCGGGCGTAGCGGGCGGTCAACTCGCCCGCGTCGCCGTGCTCGTAGCCGTCGTAGGTGAAGCCGGGTGCCATCGTGCAGCCGAAGAACGACCACGTGCCGCCCGCCACCACCCGTGCCCCCATCCAGGTGCCGCCGGGCACGGTGAACTGGAGGTGCCGGCCGTGCAGCGGGTCCGGCCCGAGGACCGCCGTGCTCGACGTGCCGTCCGGGGCGAGGAGCAGGAGTTCGAGCGGGTCACCGAGGTAGAAGTGCCAGACCTCGTCGGCGGGGAGGCGGTGGAGCGCGGAGAAGTCGTCCGCTGTGAGCAGGGCGACGATCGCGGTGCCCTCCGGGCGGCCGTCGGGCCGTTCCGGGCCCGCCCACGTCTGGCGGAACAGGCCGCCCTCGCGGGGGATCGGCTCCAGGTCGTAGTGGGCGACGAGGTCTTCAGGGGTCACTCCGGTCACTTCGGCAGGCTACGGGAAGGCCACCTCGCGAGGGAGAAATGCCAGTTGAGCGCGCTTTTCGGGGATGAAGACGTCCGGGATGTCCACCTCCGGGAGGACGACCCTCGGGCCCGCCACGAACCCCTGCCGCAGGAACCGCGCGATCGCCTTCTCGTTCCGCACGTCCGGATCGACCACGACCCGGCGCCGGTCCAGCCCGAGCAGGACGTAGGTGGCGAGGACGCCCATCAGCGTCGCCGACCAGCCGGGCCGGTCGCCGTCGGGTCCGGCGGGTGCGAGGAGGAGGTGGATGCCGATGTCTCCGGGTTCTACGGCGTAGCAGTCGCCGACGCGGTCGGCTGCGGGGTCGTAGGTCTGGAGGAGTGCGACGGGTTCGTCGTCCCTCGTGACCAGGTGGGCGTGGTGGGTGTCGAGGGTGTCCATGTGGGCGTAGATCTCGGTGACTTGGGCCTGGGTGAGGCCGTTCATGCCCCAGAACGAGGCCCGTTGCTCACTGACCCAGCGGTGGATCGTCCCGGCGTCGGCGACCGGGTCGAGGGGGAGGATGCGGACGGTGCCGAAGCCGGTGATGTGTTGTGAGTGGACCGGTTCACGGGTGGGGGCTGTGTCTCTGTGAGGTTCGAGCCGGGTGAAGTCGGTGATCACCGGGGCCAGATCTCCCTTGAGCCACAAGGGCAGTTGATCGCGGTGGTGCGGTGAACCGGGCACGCCCGACGCCCCCAACGGCACCACCCACAGGCTGTCCTCCCGTCGGGCCAGGTCCCACACGAAGCGGGCCGCCGGACCCCGCGCGCTGAGATCGGTGAGCCCGGGTACGGCGGAGGTGCACAGCACGCAGTCGTGGTCACCGGCCAGGCCGGGACCGGGAGTTGGGCTTCCGCCGGACGCCCGCCAGGGTGCGAGGCGATGGGTGTCGCCCCACATACCGACCGGCTTCGCCGCGGCCTCCTCGACCGCCGCCCGTACGATCTCCGACCGGTCGATGCCGTACAACTCCCGTGCGCTCAGCAGGTGTTCGAGCGCGAAGGCGACGCGGGGGAGCAACGCGAGCCACGGCGCGAACACCTCCGGGTACGCGGGCGGTTCGGCCAGCGCGGCGAACGCCGGGTGCGCCGCGAGCCGTCGTACGACAGCGCCGCGCACGGCCGCGTAGGCGGCGGCGTCGGTGCTGTCGGCGTCCATGCGGCGGTCCCAGGTCAGCAGCCGGTCGCGGAGTGCGGAGGCCTCGGGGCTGAGGTCGGTCAAGACCGCCAGGTGGTCCAACAGGGGTGTGGCGGAACCGAGATGGGCGTCCATGTGGATCGCGGGCATGTCGGCGGCGGACCACTTCTCGCGTTCGGCGAGCAGTGCGGTGATGCGGTCGGCGCGGTGGCTCGGGGCGAACTCGACGCCGAGTGGGGTGGCGGGGCCGCGTTGGTTGGCCATGACGGCGATGCCGTCGTCGGTGAGGTGTCCGCGGGGTGGTTGATGCCAGCCGCTCCACTCGTGACCGGGTTCCCAGGCGGGGACGAGCCGGGTGCGGTTGGACTCGGCACGCAAGGGCACCTTGCCGACGACCCGGTGCAGCAGTCCGCCCTCGGTGTCGGCGGCCTGGACGACGTTGACGGGTTCGGCCCAGTCGTCGAACGCCCGGTCCACGTCGGCGACTTGGCGGGCGCGGAGGAGGGGGAGGAGTGTGGTGAAGCCGAGGTCGTCGGTGACGCGGGGCGGGTAACGGAGGCTGACGGCGAGGGGCGGGATGTCGAGTGGGGCGCTGACGCTTCCGTCGCGCCCTTCCGGTTCGCCGATGATGCCTACGTCGAGTCCTTCCGCCCCGCCGACGATGCCTCCGTCAAGCCCTTCCGGTCCGCCGATGACGACGGGCCCGCGCTCGGTCTCGATCACCTCGACCTCGACGGACTCCTCCCCCGCCACCTCGATGATCTCCATGTGCCGGGCCGCGCGCCGCCAACTCCCGTCCGGGCCAAGGGCTTCCACCCCGGCGCCGGTGCGGCGCAACCGTTCCCGGTACAGATCCTGGTAGTCGGCCATGGCGTTGGTGATGGCCCAGGCGACCGTGCCGGTGTGTCCGAAGTGGGCGATACCGGGGACGCCGGGCACGGTGAGGCCGACGACGTCGAACTCCGGGCAGGAGAGGTGGACTTGCTGGTAGACGCCGGGGTCCTCGATGAAGCGATGCGGATCACCGGCGAGCACGGCCCGCCCGGTCACGGTCCGTTCCCCGCTGACCAGCCAGCCGTTGCTGCCGGAGATACCGGGGCCGTCGGTTGCGAACAGCCCGACGGCGTCCGGCCCGAGGTGCCGTATCGCCTCTTCGCGCCAGAGCTTGGCGGGGAACCCGGCGAAGAGGATGTGGGTGGCCAGCCAGATACCGAGAGGGGTCCAGGGGTCCCAATGGCCGGGGGTTAGGCCGGAGTCGGCGAACTCGGGGGCCGGGGCGGCTGTCTTGTCCGACGTGGGGGCGGGGGTGCCTGTTCTGTCCGACCCGGAGGTGGGGGCGCCTGCTCGGTCCCGACCGGAGGCGAAGACGCCCGTCCCGCCCGGCCCCGAGGCGGGAACACCTGCTCCGCCGAACCCGGAGGGCCAGGCGCCTCCGGTCCCGCCCGACCCGGAGGTGGGGGCGCCTGCCCGGTCCGGCCCGGAGACCAAGACACCCATCCCGCCCGGCCCCGAGGCAGGGACACCTGCTCCGCCGAACCCGGAGGGCGAGGCGCCTCCGGTCCCGCCCGACCCGGAGGTGGGGGCGCCTGCCCGGTCCGGCCCGGAGGCCAAGACACCCATCCCGCCCGGCCCCGAGGCAGGGACACCTGCTCCGCCGAACCCGGAGGGCGAGGCGTCTCCGGTCCCGCGCGACCCGGAGATGAGGGTGCCCGTCCCGCGCGACCCCGAGGCGGGTACGCCCATCCCGCCCGACCCGGAGAGCGAGGCGTCCCCCATCCCGGCCACGGAAGCGGAGGCCGGCGCGGAAGCGGCCCCCTCGCCACCCCCAGATCCCGAAGTACCAACCCCCAACCCCTCATTGACCCCGTCGACATACGCCCGAACCCAGCGCGCGGTCTCCGGGTCCCGCTTCTCCAAGGCCTCGAAACAACGCCGAGCCGTGTCGTCGAGCCGCACGCGCCGCGCGAAGAGATCCCAGGGCAGGGCGCCTACGCCGAGGAAAGAGGCCGACGTGCCCTGCGCGCGATGCCGTTCGACCTCGATCTGCCAGCCGCGGTCGAGGGCGGTGACGCGGCCCTGGGCGCGGGCCAGTTCGTCGGCGCTGTCGGCACGCAGGTGGGGGATTCCCCAGGCATCTCGGTAGATCTGGGTTGTCACCCTGCGACCTCTCTGTATTGCGACTGTCTGCATTGCGGCTGTTTTTTAGGTTAGCCTTGCCTAAGTTACTCGTGGGGAAAGCGTACGCGAAGGGTGAAGAGGCCATGGTGCAGGGGCGCGGTTGGGAGGGCGCGGTTCTCAAGCTGCTGCGCGCGAAGGACTTCGAGTTCACGGTGACACGGGCCGAGGACGTCACCCCGCGCTACCGCCGCCTCCGCCTCACCGACGGCGGCATGCTCGCGGCGACCGGCGTCCACCCGACGATGTGGGTCCGCCTCTGGTTCGACAACGCGGGCAAGCCCCACCAGCGGGCGTACACCCTGGTCGACCCCGACCCAGCGACCGGCACGTTCGGCCTCGAATTCGCCCTGCACGAGGGGTGTGCGAGCGACTGGGCCCGGGCCGCGAAGCCCGGCGACACGATCGAGGCGACGGTCCAGGGCACGGGGTTCGAGACCCCCGACCCGGCCCCCTCCCACCTCTTCGCGATCGGCGATCCCGCGTCGCTCCCCGCCATCAACTCCCTTCTGGACACGGTCGGTTCGAAGGTCCCGGCGACGATCTGGTTCGGGGGCGAGTCCGGCAGCCTCCCCTTCCGTACCGACCCGTCCCTCCACGAGGTCCGCCACCACCCCCGAGGCCAACTGACCGACCGGGTACGCGCGGAACTCCCCGACCTCCTGAAGGGCAGCGCCGACCCGTACGTCTGGATCACCTGCGACACGGCCACGACCCGGGGGCTGTCGTCGTACGTACGCAAGGAGCTGGGGGTACGGCGGGAGCGGGTGCACGCGTTGGGGTACTGGCGGGCGAGCTGAACCCGCACGCGCCATCATCGACCCATGGACGCAACCCTTCACCTCGCCCAGGACCCCGCCGCCGACGAACTCCTCGGCCGTTCCCCGCTCGCCGCGCTGGTGGGGATGCTGCTCGATCAGCAGGTGCCGATGGAGTGGGCGTTCAAGGGGCCGCGGACGATCGCCGACCGGCTCGGGGCCACCGATCTGGACGCGCAGGAGATCGCCGCCCGCGACCCCGAGGCCTTCGTGGCGCTGCTCTCCGAGAAGCCCGCCGTGCATCGCTACCCGGGATCCATGGCCAAGCGGATCCAGCAGTTGTGCCAGTACCTCGTCGAGCACTACGACGGGGACGCGAGCGGTGTCTGGGAGGGCGTCGGTACGGGTGCCGAGCTGCTCAAGCGGCTTGAGGAGTTGCCCGGGTTCGGGAAGCAGAAGGCGCAGATCTTCCTCGCCCTGCTCGGCAAGCAGCTCGGGGTCACGCCGAAGGGGTGGCGGGAGGCCGCCGGGGCGTACGGCGAGGCGAAGTCCTACCGTTCCGTCGCCGACATCACCGGGCCCGAGTCGCTGGCCAAGGTCCGCGCCCACAAACAGGAGATGAAGGCCGCGGCCAAGGCAGCGAAGGCAGCCGCCGGCAAGTAGACCCCGCCTCTGCACCCTGCCCCACCTCAGCCCCCTAGGGGCGCGGGGCTGTGTCGATATGCGGCGCCGCCGCGCGGGCGCGACCAGCCCCCACCACGCACCCGCAGTCGGAATACGACCCCCTAGAACCCCGACACCCCCGGCACTCCCGTCAGCCAGGTGGCCCGCCCCGGTGGCGGGCAGTCCGCCCCCGGTCAAAACATGGACCATGACCGAGGCACCGAGCGGCCCCTTCAGGGGCCCGGAGTTCGACGACCGCCACGCCCACGACACCCGTGTCCCGCGCGCCCACCGTGACGAGCCGGAACCGGAATTCGAAGGGCCCCTCTTCGCCCTCTCCCAAGCCGCCTGGCAGGTCGTCCTGCTCACCGGCGTCGCGTCCCTCGTCCTCGGCGTGCTGGTCCTCGTATGGCCCGGCGCGTCCCTCTTCGCCGCCGGGATCCTCTTCGGCGTCTATCTCCTGATCAGCGGTGTCTTCCAGCTGGTCGCCGCCTTCGGCACGCACCGGGCGACCTCGCTGCGTGTGCTGGCGTTCATCAGCGGCGCGCTGTCGATCGTGCTGGGCCTGTTCTGCTTCCGCGGGCCGATGCAGTCGATCCTGCTGCTCGCCCTGTGGATCGGCATCGGCTGGCTGATCCGGGGCATCACGCAGACCCTGGCCGCGATCCACGACCGGACGATGCCCGCCCGCGGCTGGCAGATCTTCCTCGGGATCGTCACCTTCATCGCCGGCATCGTGCTGATCGACTCCCCGTTCCGCTCGGTCGCCGTCCTCACCCTCGTCTGCGGCATCTGGCTGGTCGCGGTCGGCGTCGTCGAGATCGTCACGGCCGTCCGGATGAGGAGCCACGCCAAGCAGGTGCCCCAGTCCCTGTGACGCTCGTCGGTAGGCCGTGCGGGCGGTTTACGCGCCCGCCGCGATGAACGCCGCACGGCCGCTGGGAGATGACTTTCCATGAGCACGAGGGTGCGCCCCGCACACAGCCTCCCCCGCAGCCGCGCCTGGCTGCGGGCCCTCGTGCTGCTGCTCGCCCTGCTCGTCCCGGGCACCCACGCCGAGATGCGCGCGACGCCGGTCGCGTCGTCGTCCGTGGAGACGACCTTCGAGTACGACGTCCTCGACACGGCTGCCGCTGCCCTACGGCCCCTCTCCCTCGCCGTCCACCGGCCCGCCGTGCCGCTGCGCCCCGCGCCCGGCCCGGCGTCCCCGGCCTCCCGGGTGCGCTCCTTCCCCGCGCCGCCCCGGCCGTCGTACACCCTCCGCGCTCTGCGCACCGTGGTCCTGCGCTGCTGACGGACCGACCGTCCCCCGAGGTCAACCCGTCACCGCGACGCTAGGAACACAGCCATGCCCATCGACCCGTACGCGGTCCTGCGCGCCCTGTTGCGCGCGGAGGCCGTCCGCAACGCACCCAAGCCGGAAGCCCGCCGAACCGAGCCGCAGCGGCCCCCGGAGGAACGGGCGCGCTGACCTGCCGTAGACGGCACGGCCCGGCGGGGGCTAGCGCTTCCGCCGGGCCGTGCCGAAGAGGGAGCGGGTGATCTCGCGGCCGATCTGGGTGCCGACCGATCGCGCCAGGGACTTGAACATGCCGCTGCCTACGACCTGTTGGACCATCGACTCGTCCTCCTTGGGCGCCTTCGGAGCCGACTTGGCAGCCGCCTTCGGTGTCTCCGGTGTCTCCGGTGTCTCCTGGGGGCGGGACGTCAGCTTCTCGTACGCCGACTCGCGGTCCACAGCCTGTGCGTAACGGCCGTAGAGGGACGAGGACTTGACCGCCGCGTCGAGGGTCGCCGCGGCGATCGGGCCCATCAGGGACTCGGGGGCGCGCAAGCGGGTGACGGCGACGGGCGTCGGGGCGCCGTTCTCGCTCAGGACCGTCACCACGGCTTCGCCTGTGCCCAGGCCCGTCAGGATCTCCTCCAGGTCGTAGGAGGAGTTCGGGAAGGTCTTCACCGTTGCCTTCAACGCCTTCTGGTCGTCCGGGGTGAAGGCGCGCAGCGCGTGCTGGACGCGGTTGCCGAGCTGGGCCAGGACGTCGCCCGGTACGTCCTTCGGGGTCTGGGTCACGAAGAAGACGCCGACCCCTTTCGAGCGAATGAGGCGGACGGTCTGCGTGATGGAGTCCAGGAAGGCCTTGGACGCGTCGTTGAAGAGCAGGTGCGCCTCGTCGAAGAAGAAGACGAGCTTCGGCTTCTCGGCGTCTCCGACCTCCGGGAGGTCGTGGAAGAGGTCGGCGAGCATCCACATCAGGAAGGTCGAGAAGAGCTGCGGTCTGTCCTGGACGGCGGGGAGTTCGAGGACGGAGACCATGCCCCGGCCGTCCGACGCCGTACGCAGCAGCTCGCTGGTGTCGAAGTCCGGCTCACCGAAGAAGTCGGCCATGCCCTGTGCCTCGAACGCGGTGAGGGAGCGCAGGATCACGCCGGCCGTGGCGGTGGACAGGCCGCCGATGTTCCTCAGTTCCGGCTTGCCCTCGTCCGAGGTCAGGAAGGTGACGACCGCCCGCAGGTCCTTGAGGTCGATCAGCTCCAGGCCCTTGGTGTCGGCGTAGTGGAAGAGCAGGCCGAGGGACTGCTCCTGGGTCTGGTTGAGCTGAAGCACCTTGGAGAGCAGGACCGGGCCGAAGCCGGTGATCGTGGCCCGGACGGGGATGCCGTGACCGATGCCTCCGAGGGCGTAGAACTCCGCCGGAAAGCCGGTCGCCGTCCACTGCTGCTTCACCTCGGCGGCCCGCCCCGCGACCTTGTCGTTCGTGACGCCGGGCGCCGAGATGCCCGACACATCGCCCTTCACATCCGCGAGGAACACCGGCACGCCCTGCGCCGAGAGCTGCTCGGCGATGAGCTGGAGGGTCTTGGTCTTGCCGGTGCCGGTGGCGCCCGCGACGAGGCCGTGGCGGTTGAGCATCGGGAGGGGGATGCGGATCTGCGCGTCGGGCAGACAGGCCCCGTCCCACAACAGGGCCCCCAGGTCGAGTGCAGGTCCTGTGAAGGCGTACCCGGCGGCGATCGTCTCGCTGTCACTCATATCAGGCCCCTGTTCCCGTTTTGCCCGGCTTTACGGCATCTTTTCCAGCGTCGCACTCCGTCTCCATGGCTGCGCCCGGAACGTCATGACCGGTAGGCTTTCCGTGTGATCTTCAAGCGCATCGGAAACGGCCGGCCGTACCCCGACCACGGCCGGGAGAGCACCCGGCAGTGGGCGGATGTCGCGCCGCGCCCGGTCCGCCTCGATCAGCTCGTGACGACCAAGGGCCAGCTCGACCTGGAAACCCTCCTCGCCGAGGACTCGACCTTCTACGGCGACCTCTTCGCGCACGTCGTGAAGTGGCAGGGCGACCTGTACCTGGAGGACGGGCTCCACCGGGCGGTCCGCGCCGCGCTGCAACAGCGCCAGGTGCTCCACGCGCGTGTTCTTGAGCTGGACTGAGCGGCACCCCCCTTTTTTTGAGGCTCGGTTCGCCTCCGGGGGCACCAAAGCCTGTGTCGAGAGCCCGACCGTGCTCGACCCTTCGGGCCTCCGCGCGCTCGATCTCTCGACACAGGCGCGCCCCTTCGGCTCACTCGCCGGGGCCGACCCGGACCCGAGGTTCGTCCTTTCGGGTTGGTCTCGGCGCTGTCGAATGATCATCTAGTAGGCATCGCCGCCCGGGCGCACTACGCTGCGCTCATGAGCATGCTGACTCCCCCAGGCATGGGCGGCCAGTACCGGATCACGGGGGACAAATACCCGCGTATGCGCCGTCCGCGGCGCCGCGGGAGGCTCGTCCTCATGGTGGTCGCGTCCGTCGCCGTACTGGGTGTGGGCGGGTGGGGCACGTTGCAGCTCATCGACGTCTTCACCGGTGGCGGCAAGCAGGCCGCGGCGGCCGGCCCCAAGGCCGACTGCGCGACCAAGGCGAGCCCGTCACCCAGCGCCGACGCCGCCGTACCGAAGCCGGCCCAGATCACCGTGAACGTCTACAACGCCACCCCTCGCAGCGGCCTCGCCAAGTCGACCGCCGACGAACTGAAGAAGCGCGGCTTCCAGATCGGTGACGTGGGCAACGCGTCCGCGCAGTGGGACAAGAAGGTCAAGGGCACCGGCGTGCTGCTCGGCCCCGCCTCCGCCCTCGACACCTCGCTGCCCGTCCTCGCCACCCAGCTGACCGGCGCCGAGCGCCGCACCGAGGCCACCCGCAAGGGCACCGCGGTCGACCTCGTCATCGGCGCCGCCTTCAAGAACCTCACGGCGAAGGCGGCCGCCGACAAGGCCCTGGCCGCGCTGGCCGGACCCGAGCCGACGGCCAGTGCGTCACCGAAGGCGTGCTCGTAGCCGTACGAGAGCAGGGTCGTACGAGAGCAGCCGTACGAGAGCTGTCGTAGGACCGCAGTGCTACGACAACACCCGATTCCCGTACGGCGGGTAAGAGCCGTACGGGAATCGGGTGTTGACGGAGTCCTACTCGGCCGCGCCGTAGAGGCGGTCGCCCGCGTCGCCCAGGCCCGGGACGATGTAGCCGTGCTCGTTCAGGCGCTCGTCGACCGAGGCCGTCACGACGGTCACCGGGGTGCCCGCCAGTTCGCGTTCCATGACCTCGACGCCCTCGGGGGCGGCGAGCAGGACCACGGCCGTCACGTCGTCGGCGCCGCGCTTGATCAGCTCGCGGATCGCGGCGACCAGGGTGCCGCCGGTGGCCAGCATCGGGTCCAGGACGTACACCTGGCGGCCGGAGAGGTCCTCCGGCATGCGCGTGGCGTACGTGGAGGCCTGGAGGGTCTCCTCGTCGCGCACCATGCCCATGAAGCCCACCTCGGCGGAGGGCAGCAGCCGGACCATGCCGTCCAGCATGCCGAGACCGGCCCGCAGGATCGGCACGACCAGGGGACGCGGGTAGGACAGCTTGACGCCGGTGGTCGGGGAGACCGGCGTCGTGATGTCCACCTGTTCGGTGCGCACGTCGCGCGTGGCCTCGTAGGCGAGCAGGGTGACCAGCTCGTCGGCGAGGCGGCGGAAGGTCGCGGAGTCGGTGCGCCGGTCGCGCAGCGTGGTGAGCTTGTGGGCGACCAGGGGGTGGTCGACGACGTGGAGACGCATGTCCACAACAGTAGCCGCCGCTCCGTGCCTGCTCGCGTTGGCATCAAACCGCCCGTCCGGGGGAAAGTGGGAGGGACGGAACGGGGTGGTGAACCGATGCCTGAGCGTGAGTCCCACGAGGACCCGTCACAGCACGACAGCCGGGAGACCGAGGCCGAGCGCAGGCGGCGCCGGGCCCAGTTCCTGCGCGAGCTGACCGAGGCGCGCGAGCTGCGCGACCGGGTCCAGCCCCGCCGCGCCAAGGTCGCGCGGCTGCGCCACGCCATGCGTATGCGCACGTTCCGCTGGTAGTCGAGGCCTGTCTCACAGCACTTTGTAAGCCCAACCGGGTGCGTGTGTAAGGCGATCGCCGCGTACGATCCCGCTGGTGGTCGATCAAAACGGGCGGACACAGGGAGCCGAAGACGTCCCCTGAGCGCCTTGTTTCTGCCACGATTCCGAGTGGGTGGGGCTCGGAGCACGAGCTCTCCCCGCCCGCAGCCTCAGCCGGGGGGACCTCCAACCGGCACACCTATGACCAGTGGGAGAGTCACGGTGTACTTCGCCGCACTGCTCGCGCGCACCGAAGACGGGTGGGAAGCGAGCGACACAGAGCTCGACGATGTCGAGAGCATGTCGGACCTGGCCACACTGGCCCGTGAAGCCTCGCCCGAGGACGACACGGTGCTGGTGCTCATCGAGCAGGAGGACGCCTGGTTCGGCGTCGTCCGCGTCGATGGCGAGGACGACCCTCGGATCTACGTCTCGGACGCCGCTGCCGCAGCCCGCAGCTCGTACGGCGAGATCCTGCTCACCGACGAGCTGCTCGGACGGGATCCGGACGACGACGACGCCGTCGATCTGGACTCCCTCGACCTCGACGGCACCGAGGACGGTGACACCGAGGAGGAGGACGACGACGAGGACGGCACCTCCTCGGCCGAGGCCGTTCCGCACAGCCCGGTCGGTGACCGCCAGATCCTGGACGACCTGGGCGTCGGCGAGAAGGAGCTGCTGCTCCTCGACGCGGACGACGCGCTGAGTTCCATCGCCGAGGCCCTGGGGGCCTCGGAGGTCCTGGAGACCGTCCGCTGACCACAGCACGCACAGAAGGGACTCCGGACCCGGTACGCGACCGTTGGCGGGCCGCGATGCGGCTCGCCCTCGACGAGGCCGGACAGGCCGCCCGGGGCGGCGACGTCCCGGTCGGCGCGGTCGTGCTGTCCCCGGACGGTACGACCGTGCTCGCCACCGGGCACAACGAACGCGAGGCCACCGGCGATCCGACGGCGCACGCCGAGGTCCTCGCGATCCGCAGGGCCGCCGCTCACACAGGTGAGTGGCGGCTGTCCGGCTGCACGCTCGTCGTCACCCTCGAACCCTGCACGATGTGCGCGGGCGCGCTGGTGCAGTCCCGGGTCGACCGGGTCGTCTACGGCGCCCGCGACGAGAAGGCCGGCGCGGCCGGCTCACTCTTCGACGTCGTCCGCGACCGCCGGCTCAACCACCGCCCCGAGGTCATCGAGGGCGTCCTCGCGGACGAGTGCGCCCACCTGCTCACGGAGTTCTTCCGGGACCGGTAGCGGGACCGGTGGCAGCCCCTGTCTCGGGCCTCCGATTACCGATTTCAAACCACGCCCCACCTTGTTGTAAGGTCTCTCTCGGTAGCGTGTCCGAGCGGCCGAAGGAGCTCGCCTCGAAAGCGAGTGTGGCGCAAGTCACCGAGGGTTCAAATCCCTCCGCTACCGCTTCTGAAGGGCCCCGTCGAGAGACGGGGCCCTTCGTGCATGACGGCGGCAACACCCCTTCACCTGCGGACCGTTGATCCCTGATTGATCCAAAAAAGGGCCGTGAAGGTTACACTCACCGCCGGCAACAGGGGGCCCACGGGCACGAAGTCACACGGGAGGCCGCGATGGCGGTGAACGCCAAGAAGATCGTCGTCTACTTGCTCGTGGTCTTCGCGTCGTACGTGATCATCACGGACCCGTCCAAGGCGGCCGACTACGTCCAGATAGGCTTCGAGGGCATATCGGACGCCGCGAAGGCCATCGGCGACTTCATGACCTGGCTGGCCGACGGGGCGCAGTAGCGAAACAGCCGACTACCCAGGAGCGCGCGATGATCCGCCACCTCGTCCTCTTCAAGCTCAACGAGGGTGTCGAGCGCGACGACCCGCGTGTCGTGGCCGGCGTCGAGGCCTTCCGGCCGCTCGGCGACCTGGTCGACGAACTGCGTTTCTGGGAGCTGGGCTGGAACATCAGCGACCGCCCCATCGCCTACGACTTCGCGATCAACTCGGCGGTCGACGACCCCGAGGCCCTGAAGCGGTACATCGAACACCCCGCGCACCAGGCCGGCGTCGCGCTGTGGCGCGAGTTCGCCACATGGATCGTCGCCGACTACGAGTTCTGACCGCCCCCGAAGAAGCCCGAAGCGCCCCTTCCTCAAAGCCCCTTGCCGTCACGGCGAGGGGCTTTTGTTGCTCAACACGGCATAACACGGTATTAGGCGGTGCTTGCACACAGTGCACATGTCTTGTGATGCTATGACCGCTTTTGACGGATGAGTTGACCTATTGAAGAGGTGTGGCGTTGACCTTGTCGGCCAGTACAGCGCCGCCCCAGGACGAGGCGCCCGCCCAGCCCCCCGTGGCAGCCGCTCCGCCGCGCAGCCGCGGCGCGGACACCCGGGCCCTCACCCAGGTGCTCTTCGGCCAGCTCAAGGGGCTCCAGCCGGGTACGCCGGAGCACAACCGGGTGCGCGGGGCGCTCATCGAGGCGAACATCCCGCTCGTGCGCTACGCCGCCGCCCGCTTCCGCTCCCGCAACGAGCCGATGGAGGACGTCGTCCAGGTCGGCACCATCGGTCTGATCAACGCCATCGACCGCTTCGACCCGGACCGGGGCGTGCAGTTCCCGACGTTCGCGATGCCGACCGTGATCGGCGAGATCAAGCGGTACTTCCGTGACAACGTCCGCACCGTCCATGTCCCGCGCCGGCTGCACGAGTTGTGGGTGCAGGTCAACGCGGCGACCGAGGATCTGACGACCGCCTTCGGGCGCACCCCCACCACCGGCGAGATCGCCGAGCGGCTGCGCATCGGCGAGGACGAGGTGCTGTCCTGCATCGAGGCCGGACGGTCGTACCACGCGACCTCCCTGGAGGCCGCCCAGGAGGGCGACGGACTGCCCGGCCTGATCGACCGGCTCGGCTACGAGGACCCGGCCCTGGACGGCGTGGAACACCGCGACCTCGTCCGCCACCTCCTCGTCCAACTCCCCGAGCGGGAACAGCGGATCCTGCTGCTGCGCTACTACAGCAACCTCACCCAGTCGCAGATCAGCGCGGAGCTCGGCGTCTCCCAGATGCACGTCTCCCGGCTCCTCGCGCGCAGCTTCCAGCGGCTGCGCTCCGCGAACCGCATCGAGGCGTAGCAGCCGTAGCCGGACCCATAGCGGAAGCCGTATCGGGGCATAACCGAATGCCCGAGCGAGCTGTCACCGGTACGAACGAATCGCTCATGGGGCCCTTTCCCGACGGTTCTGCGCTGAAAAGCCGTCAGACCCCCTTTTTCCAGGGCTGTTTCGTCACAGACATGTCGACATGTCACTACAGCGTGTTGCCGACATGTGACATTCTGCGGGAAGCGCGTTTGCCGTGGCTCCGGCTCCGGTATTCAGGTGAAGGCACCGCTCCCCAGACGGGGGCGATCGCCGCGACCGTCCCGCGACCCAAAGGGGGTGGCATGTCCGCAGACCAGGGCAGCTCGAAGGTGCTCACGCTCACCAAGAGCGACGCTGAGCCCGCACTCGACGCCGTTACGGTCCTTGAGGCCGTACCCGCCGTACCGGCCCCGGCCCTCCCGACCACGGGAGCCATCGACACCCGCACCCTGTCCCGCTCCCTCTTCCTGCGGCTCGCCGCACTCGACGAGAACAGCCCCGAGCGTGGTTACGTCCGGGACACCCTCATCGAGCTCAACCTCCCGCTCGTGCGGTACGCCTCGGCGCGTTTCCGCTCCCGCAACGAGCCGATGGAGGACATCGTCCAGGTCGGCACGATCGGCCTGATCAAGGCGATCGACCGGTTCGACTGCGAACGCGGGGTGGAGTTCCCGACGTTCGCGATGCCGACCGTCGTGGGCGAGATCAAGCGCTTCTTCCGCGACACGTCGTGGTCGGTGCGCGTCCCGCGTCGCCTTCAGGAGCTGCGCCTGGCCCTGACGAAGGCCAGCGACGAGCTCTCCCAGAAGCTGGACCGGTCACCGACCGTCCCCGAACTCGCCGTGGTCCTGGGCGTGTCCGAGGAGGACGTCGTCGACGGCCTCGCGGTCGGCAACGCGTACACGGCCTCCTCGCTCGACTCCCCGGCCCCCGAGGACGACGGCGGCGAGGGCTCGCTGGCGGACCGTCTCGGCTACGAGGACACGGCCCTGGAAGGCGTGGAGTACCGCGAGTCGCTCAAGCCGCTGCTCGCCAAGCTCCCGCCCCGTGAGCGCCGGATCATCATGCTGCGCTTCTTCGCCAACATGACCCAGTCGCAGATCGGCGAGGAGGTCGGCATCTCCCAGATGCACGTCTCCCGGCTCCTCACGCGCACCCTCTCGACCCTCCGCGAGGGCCTGATCTCGGACTGACCCCCAACAGGGTCCCGAGGGTTCCTATTTGACGGAGTGTCAGCCACCATGGCGCGATGCCTCGTTCGACATGGACAGCCGGCCGCCGAGGCGCCCTGTTGGGCGCGTCGGCGGCCGTCGTCTGCATGACGCTGACCGCGTGCGGAAACACCGGCGACGGCGGCTACGTGGCGGTCGGCCCGCCTCGCCCATCCGCTACGGCGGTACGCCCGACCGGGAGCGTCACGCTGGTACCGCTCGACGACCCGACGCCGCCCGCAGGCAGCAAGTCACCGGCCGGCGGGGCGACTTCGGCACCCGCCCCGGCTCCCTCTTCAACCACGGGTGCCAAGTCCGGCCGTAGCACCACGCATTCACCGTCACCGACCCCAACTGCCGTTCCTACGACGGCTCCCGCCACCCCCGCCGCCCTCACCTGGGGCGAGCCCGCGCGCAAGGCCACGGACCACCGCTGGTGCGAGGACGTGACCCTGAGCTTCCGCAACTCCGGGGGTACGGCGGTGCGTTCGGGCACGGTGACGTTCGGGACGCACATCATCGGGGCCCTCGGGATCGACTGGGCGACGATCGGGTCGGCCGAGCGACTTCCCGTGCCGATCGCGGCCCATGCGCGCGAGGACCACACCTGGACCGTGTGCGTCGACGCGTGGCGGGTGCCGTTGGGGACGCACATCGAGACGCGGGACGTGTCGGTCGAGTGGAGGTAGAGCCGGTCGATAGGCTCCGCGGCATGGACGTTCAGGTGGAGATCGCGCGCGAGGCGACCGGTGAACTCGTGGACGCGTTCGGGCGGTTGCTGCCGCAGTTGTCCGGCACGGCGGGGACTCTCGACCGGGCCGCGGTCGAGCGGATGGTCTCGTGCGCGACGAACACCGTGCTGGTCGCGCGGGACGCGGGCACGATCGTCGGCACCCTCACGCTGGTGATGTCCCCCGTGCCGTCCGGACTGCGCGGGCGCGTCGAGGACGTCGTCGTCGACAGTGCCGCCCGGGGGAGGGGGATCGCCGCGCTGCTCATCGAGCGGGCGCTGGGCATCGCCCGGGAGGCCGGGGCGCGGACCGTCGATCTCACCTCGCGGCCGGACCGCGCCGCGGCGAACCGGCTGTACGAGCGGCTCGGCTTCCGGGTCCGGGAGTCGACGGTCTACCGGTTCCCGTTGGAGCCGACCCGGTAGACCACTGCTCGGATGAAGCGGTCGGTGTTACATGAAGGCCAGGTAGGCCACCGCCGCCACGACCAGCACGGCGACGACGACGCCGACGATCAGGCCGACGCGGGGTCCGGCCGAAGCGGTGGGCGCGGCCTGCGGCCGGCCGCCCTGTGGGGTCTCGTCGACGAAGGCACGGAACATCTGGGTACTGCCGGCGGGGTCGTAGTTGCCCTCGGGGCCCTGGGTGTTTGCCATGGGCCGAGACACTAGCGAATCCCCGGGTGACACCCAAGTGCGGGGCCTCGGACGAGCTTCCCCACCTGCGGGTTTACGTTCAGAAATGCTTGCCTTTGCCAACTTTTTATGCCGCACCTACCTTTTTTATTTGCCTGTAGCAACCAACCTCTCTTAGTCTCTTATGGTTGCCCTAAGCAACGAACACGGAACGGACATGGGACCGGACATGGGAGGTGTGATGGCCGAGCGGACGCAGTACGAGGAGCTGATGCGTCAGTTCAGTGCCTTCGGCGCCGTACGCAGGGAGTTGGGGCGGATCATGCCCTCCGACTGCCCCAGCGGCTCCGCGGCCGTACTGACCCTGCTCGACCGGTACGGCGACATGCGGATGAGCAAGCTCGCGGAGTTGCTCTCCGTCGACATGTCCGTGACCAGCCGCCATGTCGCGCACGTCGTCGACCGGGGCTGGATCGAACGGTCCCCCGACCCCGCCGACAAGCGCTCCCGCATCCTGCGCCTCACCCCCGGCGGCCGGGCCCAGGTCGGCGAACTGTCGCGGCGGACCGCCCAGTTGCTCGCCGACCGGCTGAGCGACTGGAGCGACGAGGAGGTCGGGCAGCTGATCGAGCTGATGGCCCGGCTCCGGGCGAGCTTCGGCGACTGCCGTACCGCACAGCCCCCGCCCATGCCCCCTCCCACGCGACCTCCCGTCGCGGCCGGGACCCCCCGCACCAGCGACTCCCCCCACCACGAACTCGAACACACCACCCGTACACCCGCATAAGCACGGAAGAAAAGGAAGCCCATGGCAACGACCACACCAGCCGGTGTGCGGGCTCACGCCAAGCACGGAGGGGCCTCCCCCGCGGCCCCCGACGGCGCTCCGATGACACACCGGCAGATCATGGAGGCGCTCTCCGGGCTGCTGCTCGGACTGTTCGCCGCGATCATCTCGTCGACGATCGTCACCAACGCCCTGCCGACCATCATCGGCAGTCTGGGCGGCGGCCAGGAGGCCTACACCTGGGTCGTCACCGCGGCCCTGCTCTCCATGACGGCCTCGGTGCCGCTGTGGGGCAAGATGGCCGACCTGGTCAGCAAGAAGGCCCTGGTCCAGATATCCCTGGTCATCTACATCATCGGCTCGGTCGTCGCCGGCCTCGCGCAGAATCCGGCGATGCTGATCGGCGCCCGTGTCATCCAGGGCCTCGGCGCCGGCGGTCTCTCCGCCCTCGTCCAGGTCGTGATGGCCGCGATGATCGCCCCGCGCGAGCGCGGCCGGTACTCCGGCTACACCGGCGCCACCTTCGCCGTGGCGACCGTCGGCGGTCCGCTGCTCGGTGGCGTGATCACCGACACCTCGTGGCTCGGCTGGCGCTACTGCCTGTTCGTCGGGATCCCGTTCGCGCTGATCGCGCTGATCGTGCTCCAGAAGACGCTGAACCTCCCGGTCGCCAAGCGGAAGGTCAAGGTCGACTGGACCGGCGCCTTCTTCATCACCGCGGCGGCCTCGCTGCTGCTGGTCTGGGTGACCTTCGCCGACGACAAGTACGAGTGGCTGTCGTGGCAGACGTACGCGATGGTGGGCGGCACCGTCGTGCTGGCGCTGCTGTTCGTGTTCACCGAGACACGGGCGAGCGAGCCGATCATCCCGCTGCGCCTGTTCCGCAACCGCACGGTGTCGCTGGCTTCCCTGGCCTCGCTGTTCGTGGGCGTCGGCATGTACTCGGGCACGGTCTTCTTCTCCCAGTACTTCCAGCTGGCCCGCGACAAGTCCCCGACGATGTCCGGTGTCATGACGATCCCGATGATCGGCGGCCTGTTCGTCGCGTCGATGGTCTCCGGCCGCTTCATCACCAAGACCGGCCGCTGGAAGGGCTGGCTGGTCGCCGGCGGCCTCTTCCTCACCGCGGGTCTGGGCCTGCTCGGCCTGATGCGCTACGACACCCCGTACTGGGAACTGTCCATCTACATGGCCCTGTTGGGCATCGGCGTCGGCACGATGATGCAGAACCTGGTCCTCTCCACGCAGAACCAGGTCACCCCGAAGGACCTCGGCGCCGCCTCCTCCACGGTGAGCTTCTTCCGCTCGCTCGGCGGCGCGGTCGGCGTCGGCGTGCTCGGCTCGGTCATGTCCGGCCGCATCACGCACTACGCCAAGGACACCGTCGCCTCCTTGGACCCGCAGTCGCAGGCCGCCGCCGCGAAGGCCGTCGGCAGCAGCGCGCTCCCCGACATGGACGCCCTGCCGAGCACGGTCCGCACCTGGCTGGAGGGCGCCTACGGCCACGGAATCGCCGACGTCTTCCTCTACGCGGCCCCCTTCGCGCTCATCTCCTTCATCGTCGTGATGTTCATCAAGGAGGTCCCGCTGCGGACCTCCGGCGGGCTGGCGCAGGCGGCCGAGGAGGCCGTGGGCGTGCTGGACGCGGCGGAGATCCCCGCGCCCGCCGAGCAGAAGGTCCCCAGCTGGGCGGCCGAAGGTACCGAGCAGCAACTCGCCGCCGTGGCAACGGTGGTGGGGGAGGAGACCGTACCCATGTCCGATCCCGTGTCCGGTGGAATTCCCGTCCGGGGCTTCGTCCGCGGCGCCGAGAGCGCGCCCGTCCCGCAGGCCGCCGTCACCCTGATCTCCCTCGGGGGACGCCAGTTGGGCCGCTCGGTCACGCAGGCGGACGGCTCCTACGCGCTGGACGCGCCGAGCGTGGGGTCGTACGTCCTGATCGCCTCCGCCGACGGCTTCCAGCCGCAGGCCTCCACGGTCGTCGTCAACGGCCACGAGCCGGTCTCCTACGACGTCCTGCTCAGCGGCACCAGCGGTCTGAACGGGCTCGTCCGGGCCGCCGAGACGGGGCTGCCCGTCAAGGACGCGATGGTCATCGTGACGGACGTGCGCGGCGACCTGCTCTCCACCGGAATCACCGGTGAGCAGGGCGAGTTCGCGTTCGCCGAGCTGGTGCCGGGGGCCGTGACCGTCGCGGTGAACGCCGCCGGGTACCGGCCGCGCGCGCTGCCGGTCGAGGTCGGCGGCACGGGGGTCACCCGGGTCGAGATCGACCTGGACTCCGGCGCGCAGGTCCTGGGCGTGGTCCGGGCCCCGCACGGTCCGCTGGCCGACGCCCGCGTGACCCTCGTGGACGCGGCGGGCAACGTGGTCGGCACCGCGACGACCGGTTCGGACGGGGCGTACGCCTTCACCGACCTCAGCGGCGGCGAGTACACGGTGATCGCGACGGGCTACCCGCCGGTCGCGACCGCCCTCACGGTGAACGGCCGCGGGGCCGACGGGCACGACATCGAACTCGCGCACCCAGGCGAGTAGTTGATACCCCGGCCTGCGCAACGCGTCCCGAGCGGAGGCGCGTTGCGCGGGCCGGTCCCCTTTGTAGGGCTGTACGGCAAGGAGTTAGAGGGACATGGGACTGACCGCGAAGATCCGTACCCGCGACGGATGGGCCGTGTCGCACGCGGTCGTCACGGTGACCGACATGACCGGGGCGCAGGTGCTGCGGGCCGAGGCGGACGCCGAGGGGGCGGTGCGGGACGTGAACCCGCTGGCGCCCGGGCCGTACACCGTGATCGTGACCGCCGTCGGGTACGCGCCCGCCGCCGCCACCGCGATCGTCACCGCGAGCGGGCGGGCCGAGGTCGGCACGGTGACGCTGGCCCGGCAAGGGGGTACGGAGTTGCCGCCGCCCGGGCCGTGGACGGTCGACCCCGCCCACTCCACGGTCGGCGCGGTCGCTCAGCACCTGGGCATCTCCAGCGTGCGCGGCCGGTTCACCGACTTCACGGCGTCGGTCGAGATCGCGCCGGACGACATCGCCAAGTCCCGGGTGGAGGCGGTCATCCGGGCCGCGTCCATCGACACGGGGAACGGCATGCGCGACGACCACCTGCGCTCCCCGGACTTCCTGGACGTGGCCCGCTACCCGGAGATCACCTACTCCTCGACGGGTCTGACCCCGGCCGGCTCCGACCGCTGGACCGTCTCCGGCGAACTGACCCTTCACGGCGTCGTACGACCCGTCGACCTCGACCTCGCCTACCTCGGCACCGGGGCCGACCCCTGGGGCGGCACGCGCGCCGCGTTCCGGGCGACCACGGAGCTGCACCGCGAGGACTTCGCGATGAACTACAACCAGGTCGTGCAGGCGGGGATCGCGGCGATCGGTACGACGCTCAAGGTCGAGCTGGACATCCAGGCGGTGCAGGGGGAGTCGTTGCCGCAGGCGTAACAGGGTGGGCTCCGCCTAGGCTGGTCAGCATGGCTTCGAACATCGCGAGCAACACCTCTGTGTCCCTGGACGAGCTGCTGGATTTCGTACGGCCCCGGCACCGGGCGATCCTGCTGACCCGGCGGGCGGACGGGAGCCCGCAGGGTTCGCCGCTGACCTGCGGGGTCGACGACTCGGGGCGGATCGTCGTCTCCACGTACCCCGAGCGGGCCAAGACCCGCAACGCGAAGCGTGATCCGCGGGTCAGCCTGATCATCCTGAGCGACGAGTGGAACGGCCCCTGGGTCCAGATCGACGGCTCCGCCGAGGTCATCGACTCGCCGGAGTCCGTGGAGCCGCTCGTCGAGTACTTCCGGAACATCTCGGGGGAGCATCCGGACTGGGACGAGTACCGGGCGGCGATGGTGAAGCAGGGGAAGTCGATCGTGCGGGTCACGCCTGAGAAGTGGGGTCCGGTGGCGACGGGTGGCTTCCCGGCGCGACTCGCCGAAGGCTGAGGTGGTGCTGGGGGCTCCGCCCCCAGACCCCCATCGGCCCTGAAGGGGCCTCGTCCTCAGACGCCGGACGGGCTGAAAAATGCCGGCCTGAGTTGAAAGAGGCGGCGGGGGCTCAAGCCGACGACCGGCTGAAGGCGCCGGCCGGAGTTGAAGAAGCCGACCGGCATTCAAGCCTTGGAGAGGCTGATAATGCCGACCTGAGGTTGAAAGCCCGCCCCGTACTCACGCCCGCGACGGGCTGTCCTTGCCGCCGTCCCTCTTCACCATCGCCTCGATGCCCGCCACCAGCAGGTCCAGGGCGAAGGTGAAGTCCCGGTTCATCATCTCCGCGACCGTGTCGCCGCCCCGGGCCGCCATGAGTTTCTTGGACTCCTGCACGACCTCGGCGGTCGTCGGGGCCCCGTCGAACGTCGTCATGGCGTGCCGGAAGTAGTCGTCGGGGGTCATCCCGGTGTCGGCGACGCGGGCGAAGAAGTGGCCCTCGATCGTGCCGTAGCCGTAGACGAACTGGAAGACGGCCGAGATCGCCCCCGTCAGCCCGTGCTCCGGCAGCCCGGTTCGGCGGATCACGCGTTGTACGACACGGGAGAACGTGAGCGAGTTCGGTCCGATGTTGAGGAAGGTACCGGCCAGCGGCGACAGCCAGGGGTGCCGGACCAGTAGGGCCCTGTACTCCGTTGCCAGCATGCGGAGTTGGTCCCGCCAGTCCTCGCCCTCGGACTCCGGATCTGGCAGGCGCAGCTCCCCGAAGACGGCATCCAGGGCGAGTTCGAGGAGGTCGTCCTTGGTGTCGACGTACCAGTAGACGGACATCGCGGTCACGTTCAGCTCCGCGGCGAGCCTCCGCATGGAGAACTTGGCCAGGCCTTCGGCGTCCAGCAGCCGTACGGTGACTTCGGTGATGCGGGCGCGGTCGAGGCCGGGTTGCCCTCCACCGCCGCGCCCGCTCCGACGCGTCTTCGTCTCAAGCCAGACACTGGTGCGCGCGGAACGCCCCGACGGCGGGCTTGCCTTGGCCATGACGCACCTTCCTCAGCATTTCAGTCCCGGGCCAGTATTCAGGGGCGCGGGGCTGTGACATTTGCGGCTCCGCCGCGTGGGCGCGACCAGCCACAACGCGCCCGCAGCCGCCAACGCACCCCGCCACCCGAGCTACTGGGCGACCACCATCTCCGAGTCTGCCCGCTCCGCCCGCCACAACAACGCCGCCGCAAGCAACCCCCCGACCAAAACAGCAACGGCCCCCACCAACTGACTGACCTCCAGCCCGGCAGAGAAGGCATCGGTCACCTTCCGCCTCTCCTCAGCCGACGACGCCGCCGCCAACCCGACCGGCAGGGACACCGCCGCGAACCGAGAACTCAGCACCGCACCAAGAACCGCGACCCCCAACCCGTTCCCGAACTCCCCCAACGTTCCATTGACGCCCGCCCCGACCCCCGCCTTCTCCGGAGGAATCGCACTCATGATCGCGTGAGCCATCGCCGGATTGGCGATCGCCGCCCCCGCCCCGATCAGCACCAGCCCCACCAGCGTCCCCGCATACCCACCGGTGGCAAGCGACGCGATCGACACCAGTCCCGCCGACATCGACACCATCCCCAGCCCGATGGAAACCGGCATCCCGAGCCGCGCCGTCCACTTCGCCGCCAGCCCCGAGAAGTTGAGCGCGACGATCACCAGAGCGAGCGGTGCCGTACGGACACCCGCCTCCAACGGGCCGTAGCCGAGGACGAATTGGAGGTGCTGGGTGAGCAGGAAGAGCGAGCCGGCCATGCCGAAGGTGATGAGGACGACCCCGGCGACCGCGCCCGTGAAGCGGCGGTCGCGGAAGAAGTCCAGGTCGAGCATGGGGTACGGGACACGGTTCTCCCAGGACGCGAAGGCCGCGAGGACCACGACCGCCACCGCCACCGTGAGCAGCACCCGCCCGGACGTCCAGCCGTGCGCCGGGCCGGAGATGATCGCGTAGACCAGCGCGGCCATGCCGATGGTCGAGAGCAGGGCGCCCAGGAGGTCCGGGCGGTCGCCGCGTGGGTTCTTGGACTCGGGGACCAGGACCACCGCGGCCACCAGGGCCAGCGCCGCTACCGGGATATTGATCAGGAAGATCGCGCCCCACCAGAAGTGGTTCAGCATGAAGCCGCCGAGGAGCGGGCCCGTCGCGAAACCGAGCGCGTTCACCGCGGCCCAGATGCCGATCGCCCTCGGCTGTTCCTCAGGGCTGAAGATCTGCATCACTACGGCCAGGGTGGTCGTGATGAGCAGCGCCCCGCCGACCCCCATACCGGCCCTCGCGGCGATCAACTGCCCGGTGGACTGGGCGAGTCCGGCGACCAGCGAGCCCACGCCGAACAGCACGAGACCCGCGATCAGCATCTTCTTGCGGCCGTAGCGGTCGGCCGCGCTGCCCGCGGTGAGGAGGAGTCCGGACTGTACGAGGGAGTACGCGTTGATCATCCACTGGATGTCCGCGGTGCTCGCGTCGAGTTCGCGGGTGAGCGAGGGGATCGCGACGTTCAGGACGGTGTTGTCGAGCAGCACGGTGAGCTGGGCCAGGCAGATGACTCCGAGGACGATCCAGCGCTGGGGGTGGCCCTGAAGGGCTTGGGGGCCTGGGGAAGTCGGCATGCTGTACACCGTAGAACAGTCCCTATACGGCGTACAACAGAGTTACGGCGGACATGAAGAGGGGCGGTGACCGTGTGGTCACCGCCCCTGCTCAGTGGAGAACCGTCAGCCGGGTGTCAGCTGCTCGTCTTCTGCGTCAGGTCGTAGAAGGTGGCCGAACCGACCGTCACCTTCTTGTAGTTCTTCTCGACCCACGAGGAGATCTGCGAGGAGCTGCCCGTGCTGCTGCTGCCGCCCATTCCGGTGCTGCCCGAGATGAAGTAGTGGATCTTGCCGTCCGCCACGTACTTCTTGAACTGGGCCAGCGTCGGCGACGGGTCGGTGCCGTTGAAGCCGCCGATCGCCATCACCGGGTCGCCGGTGGCGAGTTGGTAGCTCGCGGCGTTCTGGGAGCCGATGGACGCGGCGACCCAGGTGTACTTGCTCGCGTCCGTCTGGAGGAGCTTCTTGGCCGCCGAGGTGACCGTCGCGCCGTTGAGCAGGCCGCCGACGCCACCGCCGCCGCCCATGCCGCCGCCGCCCATGCCGCCGCCGTCGCCGGTCTGGCCGCCACCCTGGTTCTGGGTCGTACCGCCGCCACCAGGAGTGGTGCCCGTACCGCCGCCGGGCATCGTGCCCGTGCCGCCGCCGGGGAAGCCGCCGCCCTGGTTCTGGGTGGTGCCGCCGTTGCCGCCCTGCTGACCGGGCATGGTGCCCGTGCCGCCGGTGCGGTTGCCGCCACCGAAGCCGCCGCGACCGCCGCCGCCACCCGGACCGCCACCGCCGCCCATCATGCTCGCGCCGGCCGGACCGGCCGTCGGGATGGAGCCGGTGTGTGCGGAGTTGACCGTCGAGAGGGTGTACGCCGCCGGGCCCGCCAGGCCTGCCACGATGCTCAAGCCGACTGCCGCGAGGGCGAGTTGGCGGCCGATCTTCGCTACGAAGATCAGGCCGAGCGCACCGGCCAGGGAGCCGATGAGGACCAGCCACTTCAGCCAGGGAAGGTAGTCGGAGGTGCGGTTGAGGAGGACGTAGCCCCACACGCCGGCCGCAACTACCGCTGCCGCGAGGGTGATCGACGCCCAGATCTCGCCGCGCTTCTCCCAGAGGGAGCCCGCGCCGATGCCGATGACGGCGGCCATGTAGGGGGCCAGCGCGATCGTGTAGTACTGGTGGAAGATGCCGGCCATGTAGCTGAAGACGACCAGGGTCGTCACCAGCGAGCCGCCCCACACCAGCATCGAACTGCGCCTGACGGAGGTGCGGTTGAGCTTGCGTGTGGCCACCAGGCCCGCGACGAGGAGGATCAGCGCGGTGGGGAGCAGCCAGGAGATCTGGCTGCCGATCTCGTCGTTGAACATCCGGCTCCAGCCGGTGGCACCCCACATGCCCGTGCCGGTGCCGCCACCGCCGCCTCCGACGCTGCCGGTCTCATCGCCGCTGAGGCGGCCGAACCCGTTGTAGCCGAAGGTCAGTTCAAGGAAGCTGTTGTTCTGCGAGCCGCCGATGTAGGGGCGCGAGGACGCCGGCCACAGCTCGACGAGCGCGACCCACCAGCCCGCCGCGACGACCAACGCGCCGGTGGCCAGGCCCAGTTGGGCGAACCTCTTCTTCACGCTCACCGGTGCGCAGACCGCGTAGACGATGGCCAGCGGCGGCAGGATCAGGAAGGCCTGCAACGTCTTCGACAGGAACGCGAAGCCGATCGCGACACCCGCCCACACCAGCCACTTCGTACGGCCGTCCTCCAGGGCCCGGACGACGAGGTAGCAGGCGAGCGCCATGAGCAACGCCAGTGCGGCGTCAGGGTTGTTGAAGCGGAACATCAGCGCGGCGACCGGGGTGAGCGCCAGTACGGCGCCCGCGATCAGACCGGCCTGGGGGCTGTGTCGACGGCGTACCGCCGCGTAGACGACCGCGACCGTGCCGACGCCCATGAGGACCTCGGGGACCAGGATCGCCCAGGAGTTGAGGCCGAAGACGCGGACCGAGATCTCCATCGGCCACAGGAACGCCGAGGGCTTGTCGACGGTGATCGCGTTGCCCGCGTCGAGCGAGCCGAACAGGAACGCCTTCCAGCTCTTGCTGCCGGCCTGAACCGCCGCCGAGTAGAAGGAGTTTGAATAGCCGGACGCGCTCAGGTTGTAGAGGTAGAGCAGCGCCGTCGCCAGCAGCATGCCCCAGAACGCGGGGCGCGCCCAGCGCGGGTCCTCGGGCCGGCCGCGCCACAGGCGGCGCCCGAGCGGCTGCTTGGGCTCACCGGCCTGGGGGGCCAGGGTGTCCGCGGGCGCCACCGGCTCGTGTACGGCCGTGTCTCTGCCGGTGTCGCTGTCACCGGTAGGCGGCCCCCAGGACGAGGGGCTGCCTCCTCCCGGGTAGGTCGTCTGATCGGTGTCGGTGGTCATCGGCGGTCCCTCGGATCGGTGTCGTGGGGACGCACCGGCTGCAACTGCATCGTCGCGTCCCTCCAGGTGCCGTCCGCGGCTTCACCGGCGCGGAACTGGGTGGTGTGGTGCGGGGTGGTGTCGTACGCACTCTGCTGGGGCTGCGGCTGACGCTGCGGCAGCGGGGCGTACGAACCACCCGGGTACTGCGGGTTCTGCGGGTGCTGCGCCGCCGTCGAATAGGTCGGCGACGAAGGGGAGTTGAGGGCTGCGACCGTCGAGTCCTCGGCGCTGTCGTCGCGGTCCGGGAAGACCCAGGCGCGGAAGAGCAGGAAGCGGAGGACGGTCGCGGCGAGGTTGGCGGCCACCAGGACCGCGAGTTCGGTGGAGTGCGCCGGGTTGCTGCTGGCCGCGTTCAGCGCTGCAAGGGAACCGCTGGTCAGCGCGAGGCCGATGGCGAAGACGACGAGGCCCTGCGCCTGGTGGCGGACGGCGCCGCCCCGGCCGCGGACCCCGAAGGTCAGCCGGCGGTTCGCGGCGGTGTTGGCGACCGCCGAGACCAGCAGGGCGAGCGCGTTGGCGACCTGTGAGCCGCCGAACTGCCGGAAGAGGCTGTACAGGACGAGGTAGAAGAGGGTGGAGAGACCGCCGACCACGCAGAACCCGACGAGCTGGCGGGCCAGCCCCTTGGGCACGTCCTGGATGTCGCGGTCGCGCGGGTCGTCGCCGAAGGGCCGCGTGACGCGGTCGAGCGGCAGCGAACCGGAGGCCAGGGCCTTGCCCACGCGCCACACTCCCTTCAGGTCCTCGGTCGCCGTCTTGACGATGTGGACGGTCGAGTTCGGGTCGTCGACCCAGTCGACCGGCACCTCGTGGATACGGAGTCCGGCACGCTCGGCCAGCACCAGCATCTCGGTGTCGAAGAACCAGCCGGTGTCCTCGACGAGCGGCAGCAGCGCCTGGGCCACATCACGCCGGATCGCCTTGAATCCGCACTGGGCGTCCGAGAAGCGGGCCTGCAACGAGCCGCGCAGGATCAGGTTGTAGGTCCGGCTGATGAACTCGCGCTTGGCGCCACGCACGACACGCGACGAGCGGGCCAGCCGGGAACCGATCGCCAGGTCGGAGTGACCCGAGATCAGCGGCGCCACCAGGGGGAGCAGCGCATTGAGGTCGGTGGAGAGATCCACATCCATGTAGGCGAGGATCGGGGCGTCCGAGGCGGACCAGACGGTGCGCAGTGCTCGACCGCGCCCCTTCTGCTCCAGCCGGAACGATTTGACCTCGGGGATCTCCGACTCCAGCCGCGCGGCCACCTGAGGGGTGGTGTCGATCGACGCGTTGTCCGCGATGGTGATGCGGAACGCGTACGGGAACGTGCGCTTGAGGTGCTCGTGCAGTCTGAGCACACATGGCTGGAGGTCCTTCTCCTCGTTGTAGACGGGGATCACTACGTCCAGGACAGGCGTACCGGCGTCTCCGGCCGGGAGGTGCTCCCGCGCCGGCAGGGTGCCGGGAGAAGAGTCGGTTCGCATGCCCCGACTCTCCTCAAGCGCCCTGTTGCACCCATGTGGTGGCACTGTGCTGTGCCTGTGAGTGCGATTGCCAATTCGTTTCGGGGGCGGGCGTGGGCACAGCGGGTGCCAGCGCGGGCAGATGCACGGTGAACACAGTGCGTCCGGGAACGCTGTCCACGGTGACGGCTCCGCCGTGCGCGGTCGCGACCGCCTGCACGATGGCGAGGCCCAGACCCGTCGATCCCGTGGAGCGGGAACGCGCCGAGTCGCCGCGCGCGAACCGCTCGAAGACATGCGGCAGCAAATCGGACGGGATGCCCTGGCCGTTGTCCTCTACGTCCACGCACATCCACGGGCCGCGCCGCTGCACGCGTGCGGTGATCGTCGTACCGGGCGGTGTGTGCTTGCGGGCGTTGCCCAGCAGATTGATGAGGACCTGCTGGATACGGGCCGCGTCCGCCGACACGAGGGCCGGTTCGTCGGGCAGGTCGAGCCGCCAGTTGTGGTCCATGCCGGCCGCGCGCGAGTCGCTGATGGTGTCCACGACTAGCGGGATGAGGTCGGTCTGGTCGAACTGGAGCGGTCTGCCCGCGTCGAGCCGGGCGAGGAGGAGCAGATCCTCCACGAGGAGGGTCATACGACCCGCCTCGGACTCGATCCGGCCGAGGGCGTGCTTGGTGTCGGGCCCGGTCTGTTCGCGCCCGCGCCTGGTCAGCTCGGCGTATCCCCGGATGGAGGCGAGTGGCGTCCGCAGCTCATGACTGGCGTCGGCCACGAACTGCCGTACCCGCATCTCGCTCTGCTGTCTCGCGTGCAGGGCGCCGTGGACGTGGTCGAGCATCCGGTTGAGCGCGGCTCCGACCTGGCCGACCTCGGTGTGCGGGTCGGTCTCGGACTCGGGGACACGTTCGTTGAGGGTGACCTCGCCGGTGTGGAGGGGGAGTTCGGAGACGCGGGTGGCGGTGGAGGCCACGCGCCGCAGGGGGCGGGTGGCGACGCCGACGAGGACGTAGCCGGCGATGGCGGCGGCGACGAGGCCGGCGGCGGTGACGCTCACCTCGACGAGGATCAGGGTGTTGATGGTGCTTTCGGTGTCCGAGGTGGGGATGGCGACGTAGTAGCTGCCGTTGATGCCGGAGACGTACTTGACGCGGTAGTCACCCAGCCCGGGGAGCTCCACGGTGTGCGCCGCGGTGTCCTGGGACACCTCGTTGAGCGCACTCTTCTGAGCGCTGGTGAGCGCCACGGGGCTCATGTTGAAGACGCCGCTGCTGCTGTCCTTCTTCTTCTCGCCGACCTTGCCGTCGGTGATGGAACCGTTCTTGACACTCGCGATGACCGTGCCCTCCGGCTGCGGCCCGCGGGCGACGAAGTCGGAGAGAACGACGGCCTTGCCCTTCTGCTGGGCCGCCTTGCTCTGCTGAGCCGTCTTGCCCTGCTGTTCGGGCGGGGCACCGTCCTTGCCGTCACCGGGCGGCCCGAAGCCGCCCGAGGCACGGGCCGACACCTCGCCGAGCCGGCCGTCGAGCTGGTCGTACAGATGGGAGCGCAGCGCGAGCGTCGTCACCGTACCGATCACCGCGCACACCACCGCGATCAGCGTCACGGACGCGACGACGAGCCGGGTCCGCAGGGTGCGCGGCTTACCCGCTCGTTTCTTCTGCGCACGCGGCCGTCGTCGCCCGCTCATGACGCCGCGGGCTTGATCAGGTAACCGGCACCGCGCCGGGTGTGGATCATCGGCTCACGACCGGCGTCGATCTTGCGCCGCAGATACGAGATATAGAGCTCGACCACATTGGCCTGCCCACCGAAGTCGTACGACCACACACGGTCGAGGATCTGCGCCTTGCTGAGTACCCGCCGGGGATTACGCATGAGGAAGCGCAACAGCTCGAACTCGGTCGCGGTGAGGTGGATGCCGTCCCCGGCCCGCGACACCTCGTGGCTGTCCTCGTCGAGGGTGAGGTCACCCACGACCAGTACGGAGTCCGAGCGGCGGTCGGCGGCACCGGAGCGGCGGATCAGTCCGCGCAGCCGGGCGACGACCTCTTCGAGGCTGAAGGGCTTGGTGACGTAGTCGTCGCCGCCGGCGGTGAGTCCGGCGATACGGTCCTCGACGGCGTCCTTCGCCGTCAGGAACAGCACCGGCACGTCCGGCAGCTCTCTGCGCATCCGCCCGAGAACGGTCAGGCCGTCCATGTCCGGCAGCATCATGTCGAGGACGACTGCGTCGGGCCGGAACTCGCGCGCGGTCTGTATCGCGCCGGTCCCGTCACCCGCACTACGGATCTGCCAGCCCTCGTATCGGAGGGCCATGGACAGCAGCTCGGTGATCGACAGCTCGTCGTCCACCACAAGCACTCGGACGGGGCTCCCGTCCGGCCTCAGCAGTTCGGTGCGCCCCTGGGGCGAGGTCGTGGTCATAGTGGACACCTTGTCGGGGTCCCCTAAGAACACGCTTTCCGGAGTCTGTGATTTTCCTGAGAAACTCACAGGGACCACTCAGGGAACACCTTGGAACCGCTTTCCCAGCGCTCATTCAACGGTCACAGAGCCGTGCATCGCTCCGGCACCCGCCCCGACCTCCCCCGCGTCTCCACGTTCTCCACGCATCACCCGTACCCGTGGGACTCTCAGCTCGCCCTCACAGTCCGAACAGCCGCGCCCCGTTGTCGTGGCAGACCGCGCGCAGCCAGTCCTCGCCCAGGTCCAGCCGCTCCAGGGCGTGCAGCTGGTGAACGTACGGATACGGAATGTTCGGGAAGTCGCTGCCCAGCAGCACCCGGTCGCCGAGCGCGGCCAGCCGGGGGAGTGCGCGGGGCGGGAAGGGCGCGAGGCGTTCGCTGAAGTCGGTGAACGCCATCGTCGTGTCCAGCCGCACCTCCCCGTACCGCTCGGCCAGGTCCAGGAAGTCCTCGTACTCCGGCATCCCCATGTGGGCTAGGACGAGTCGCAGCCGGGGGTGCCGGGCAAGTACCCGCCCGATGGGCTCGGGCCCGGTGTGCTTGCCGGGTGCGGCGGGCCCCGATCCGCAGTGGATCACGACGGGCGTCCCGCTCTCGGCGAGCAACCCCCAAGCCGGGTCGAGGAGTTCATCGTCCGGGTCGTATGCCCCGACCTGCACATGCGCCTTGAACACCCGCGCGCCGGCGTCGAGGGCGCGCCGCACATAGTCGTCGACTCCCGGTTCCGGGAAGAGAGTCGAGGTGTGCAGGCAGTCGGGTGTGCGCGCGGCGAAGTCGACGGCCCAGCCGTTGAGCCACTCGGCCATACCGGGCTTGTGCGGGTAGAGCATGGCGGTGAAAGCGCGTACTCCGAACTCCCTTATCAGCGCGACCCGTTCCGCCTCCTCCTTCCGGTACGCGATCGGCCACTCCAGTGCTCCGCCGGTCGCCGCACCGAGCGCGTCGAAGTAGTCCCAGACCTTGCGCAGCACCCGCTCGGGCATGAAGTGGGTGTGCACGTCGATCAGCCCGGGGAGGCCCAGCCGCCGCCAGAACGCCCGGACTTCGGCCACTTCGGCTGCTTCAGCCCCTTCGACTGCCTCGACTGCTTCGGCCGCCTCAGCATCCACGTCTTGATCCTCCCTATCGAACCGGCCCCTGCTCATCCACATGGAAGTCGGGCGTCCCCAGAAACACGTCGGCGGTCACCGGCCCATAGGCGATGTTGAAGGTGTCCAGCCAGTACGACCAGTCCCGCACAACGACCGCGCTGCTGAGTCGGTAGTTGAGCTGCCACCGGACCCACTGCCCCGGCACGAGCCGTACCGCCGGAAGTCTGCGGGGCCTGGGCGGCAGCTCGTGCATCACGCGGGGGAGCACCCGCAACCGGCCGTCCACGCGACGGAGTTCGGCGCTGACGCGCCTCAACTCCGCCCGGTCTTCGCACGGCGTGAAGTCCTCCCACTCCCGGATCTCGACGACATGGGCGAGCGGCAGCGCATCGTCCGGCAGGACGAACCCGACCGGCACCGCGTTCCTCCGCGCGGCGGCCTCACCGCCACGCGACCGCTTCGTCCAGGAGGTCCGAACCCACTGGACGGTGACGGGGACTTCCATGACGACTCCCTCCCAGCCCGCTTCCCGCACTTCCCGATGCCTACTGCGGCTGCCGGCTTCCGACTGCCCGCTGCCGGCTTCCGGCTTCCCCGCTTCCGGCTTCCCCGCTTCCGGCTTCCCCGCTTCCGGCTTCCCGACTTCCCGGCTTCCGGCTTCCCGGCTTCCGGCTTCCCGGCTTCCGGCTTCCCGACTTCCCGGCTTCCGGCTTCCCCGCTTCCCGCTTCCCGCTTCCCGCTTCCGGCTTCCCGCTTCCCGCTTCCCGCTTCCCGCTTCCCGCACAGCCTGACGACTACGGCGGCTGCCCGACATCCCCACCGCCCGACGACTACTCCGGCCGCCCGACGACCCCGGCGACCCCGGCGGCCGCCCCATAACCCCGGTCACTTCAGCCCGGCGTCAGAACAACCCCTCCTGCACCCCCGGCACCTCCCGCCTGAACTCCCGTACCGGCACGGTGAATCCACCCGTGTCACCCCCATCACCCCCGGCCTCACCCCCGGCCGGGATCAACTCCCACCCCGTCATCAGCCGGGTATCCAGCACGACCACCCCCCGCCCGGTCGCGAGGTGGAGGTCAGGTCCCGCCACCGCGACGACCTCCCCGCTCACCACCCCGCCCGCGACCAGCCCGCTCACCTCACCGACGGCGGCCGGGAGTCCCGCGAGGCCGAAGACGTCGACGTGGTCCACGGGTCGGTACGGCTCGCGGTGGAGCGACTCCGGCCATTCGCGCAGCGCGAGGGCGCGGGTGTGCAGGTCGGCGATCTCGGCGGCCCGCTCCGCCGCCGACGTCGGCAACGCGGAACGGACGACGCGCTTCTCGCCGTAGGGAATCCGGTCCGGGACCCGTAGGGCGGCGCGCAGCAGTTCCTCCGAGCGGCGGGCCGCCATCAGCGGGCCGAGGCCCAGCCAGCTGAAGCAGACGGCGCCCTGTTCAAGCAGGCGTGCGGAGCCGCGTTCTTCGGCGGTGATGCCGACCTTGAGCAGGCCGGGGCCGAACCAGGCCAGGTACACGTGGTACGGCCGCGGGTCGTCCGCGATGGTGTCGGCGGCCACCGAGTGCGCCCGGTCCAGCCGCGCGCACTCCTCGCACCGCGCGCCCGTGCTCCGCTCCGGCACGGCCGCCCGCACCGGGCAGGCGTGCCTCCGCGCCCCCACACATGTCCGCCCGCCCCCTTCCGCGACCTCGAAGGCCACCCGCTTCCCCCGGGGCAACGGGCTCCCGCGCCCGCCGTCCCACTTCAGCTCGGGTCCGTCCACCGCCCACCGCAGCCCCGAGCACTTCCACGTCTGTGATGCCCGTGATGTCTGTGCCATCGCTCACGAGACTAGACGGCGGCACTGACAACCGCGTCAGCCCGCGGTTCCACCGGCCGGGGCGGACTCGCGCGGCACGACCGCCATCGCGCGCTCCTCGGCCGTGTACTCCTCGGCCGCCCGCCCCCGCCCCGCCAGCCGGCACCCGACACACCCCGCATGTCCCGCCCGCGCCGACGGGTCCCGCACCCGCATCCCCCACTGCGCCCGGTCCCGGCGCCCGGGCGGCTTCCCCCAGCCGGTGAGATGCAGCGCCCACGTCACCAGGACGCCCGCCGCGACGATCCCCAGCCCGACCCCGATCTGGAGGGCGGAGACCGCGCACACCCCCACCCCGGCCCAGGCGCTGGACGCGATGGACTCCCTCATCGCCACCGCCCAGCTCGGCCAGCAGGAAATGGCCGAACGGCTGGGCCTGAACGTCACCGATCTCGTCTGTTTCGCCTACGTCATCAGGTCCGGCGAGCACCTCCTCACCGCGGGCGATCTCGCCGCACACGTCCACGTCACGACGGGCGCGGTGACCGGCATCCTCAACCGCCTGGAACGCGCCGGTTTCATCACCCGCGTCCCCGACCCGGCCGACCGCCGCCGCGTCCGCGTCGCCTCGGTACCGGCCGCGGTGACCCGAGTCGTCGCCCTCTACGGCCCCTACTACGACCGCCTCAACGCCCAGTTCGCCGACTACTCCCCCGCCGAGATCGCCGTACTGAACGACTGGTTCACGCGGACGTCGACGCTGGCGCAGGACTATATGGAGGAACTCCGGGCCAGGGACAAGGAGTTGTGAGCCGGCCGGCCCAACCGCGTAGGGGGGCTAACCCGACCCCGTAGGTACAGCCCACTCCCCCCACGGTCCGGGAGACCGCTCCATCGTGCCCGGAACCGTACGACGGCATCGTTGACCTCAGCCGGTCAAGAGGGTCGGCGCAGGCCCAACAGCCGCCGTACGGAGGGAAATCCCATGAAGCCCGCCCCGTTCGCGTCCTTCGTCAGGTTCGTGGTGTGCGGCGGCGGTGTCGGGGTCCTGTCCAGCGCGGCGGTACCGCTGCTGGCCGCGCTGATGCCCTGGGCGGCGGCGAACGCCCTGATCACGATCGCCTCGACCGTCCTCTGCACCGAACTGCACGCCCTGTTCACCTTCGGCACCGGCCGCCGCCCGGGTTGGCGCGAGCACTGGCAGTCGGCGGGATCGGCCACGGCGGCCTACGCGGCGACGTCCGCGGCGATACTCGTCCTCCACACCGTCCAGTCCTCCCCGGGCATGCTCACCGAACAGGCCGTCTACCTCACCGCCTCCGGCCTCGCCGGTATCGGCCGCTTCCTGGTCCTCCGCCTGTTCGTCTTCGCCGACCGCGGCGCCTCGGCTCCGGTCGCGATCGCGGTACGGCCGACGGTGGCAACCCCCGCGTTCAGCGCGGCCGCGTGAGGACCCCGGCGCACCAGCGGAAATGCCCGTCGCCCCCGTCCGACGAGAACAGGTCGTAGGTCGCCAGCGCATACGCCCGTTGATAGAGGACGAGCGTGGCGGGCGAGTACCGGAACTCCTCGGCGAACAACCGGGTGAGGGTGGCGGTGTGCCGATCCGCGTACGGCCCGTACATGTCCCACACGGCGGCTGCCACGGCGGCCTCGAAGGCCGGGTCGCCGGCGGTGGTGAAGAACCCGAAGTCGAGTACGGCCGTAGGGGCGCCGGTGTCGTCGACGTGGACGTTGGGCGGCACTAGGTCACCGTGCACGACGCCGACCGGCCCGCCGTCCGGAAGCGCCCCCAGGGATTCCACCGTCTCGCGCACGATGCCCGCGAGGCCGGGAACCCGGGCGGCGAGCAGACCACCGTGCCGGCGAACGGCCCGCCGGACGAGATCGGCGAGCGCGTCGGGAAAACGGCCGTGCCCCTCCCAGAGAGGCCGGTCGTCACCCTGCACGACAAGCCGCCGCATGGCCTCCGTACCGGGCACGGCGGCCAGCCCGCGCAGCACCGTCAACAGGGCGTCGGTCTCCCGCGCGGCCAACTCCCGCCCCGGCGCCACGACCGCCGAGTCGGCACGCAACGGGACGCCTCCCAACTCCCGTTCGTAGGTGACCAGAACCCCGTCATGCTCCTCGACACCGAGGATCTCCGGCGTGGCGAAGGGCAACAGCGCCGCGTGCCCGGCGATGTCCGCGTACACCCGCCGCATCAGCTCCACCCCGACCGGCCGCCGCCCGCTCCACACCTTGCCGACGATCCCGTCGCCGAGCCGGTAGACGGCTCCCTCGACGCCCGCGGCGAGCGGCTGGACGTCTCCGTGACCCCGGTCGGCGAAGTACCGCGTCCAGTGGGCGGTGTGCTCCTGGCGGTGGGTGACCATGGCTGAACCGGACCCCCTGAGGGTGTCAATGGGCGTACGGGTGAAGGTCGTTCGCGAGGTGTGACTCCCGTCGCCGCCAACTCCCCGGCGGTTCCCCGTGCCGGCGGGTGAACGCTGCCGCGAAGGCGTACGGCGAGGTGTAGCCGACGGCGTGGGCGATGGCCGTGAGGGGGAGGTCGCCGGTGCGGAGGTGGTCGCGGGCGAGGGCCATCCGCCAGTCGGTCAGGTACTGGATCGGGGTCTGGCCGAGGGCGTCGCGGAAGGCGCGGGCGAAGGCGGCCCTCGACAGGCCGCTGATCGCGGCGAGTTCGGGGACCGTCCAGGGGTGGCCGGCGTCTTCGTGGACGGCCTGGAGCGCGGCGTTCAGGCGGGGGTCCGCGCACGCCCGGTACCAGCGGGGCGCGTTGGGGCTGCGCCGGAAGTCGTTGCGGATGGCCAGCACCAGGAGGACGTCCAGGAGCCGGTCCAGAACCGTGGGCCCGCCCGGTTCGCCCGGCGCCGGCGTCGCCAACTCGTGGGACAGCAGCCCGATCACGTCCCGCAACGGATCCCCCACCGCCGCCGAAAGCGTCAGCACCTGCGGCAGCGCCTCCAGCAGCCCGGCGCCGATGTCACCCGAGAACCGGTACGCCCCGCAGAGGAACACCGTCGCCCGCGGATCCTCCGAACTCCCGTCGCCGGCATGCCTGTCTCGGAACTCCTCCGGTTCGAGGCAGTCCGCGCCCGGCTCGTGCCCGATGTGGTGGTCGGGGCCGCCGCGCACGAGCGTCACCTCACCCGGTACCAGTTCCACCGCGCCGCCGGGGTCGTCCAGCCACAGCCAGCCCCGCCCCCGTACGACGGTGTGCACGGCCAGTTGGATCGACCCGGCCAGCCGCAGTCCCCACGGCGGCTCGGCCACCGTCCGCGCGAAGACGGCACTGGAGGCGCGGGCCCGCGCGAGGCGATCGTGCAGTATGTCCACCCGATCAGTATCCGTCAGAAGGCTCCGGCAAGGGTTCCTTCGAGCGTCTGACGTAATGAATCAAGCGATTCACGCATTGATCCGCCCGCTCCGCGCTCCCACGATGGAGCCATGACTGGATCACCTCCCACCGCACTCGTCCTCGGCGGCACCGGCCGGACCGGCTCCCTCCTGGCACGGCGGCTCTCCGAACGGGGACTGCCCGCCCGCACCGCCGCCCGCCACGGCGCCGACGTGCCCTTCGACTGGGACGACCCCACCACCCACCCCGCCGCCCTCGCCGGCGTCGACCGCCTCTACCTCGTCACCCCCGTCCTGCGGATCTCCTACGCCGACCAGGTGGCCGCGTTCCTCGACCTCGCCGTGGCCGCGGGGGTACGTCACGTCACGTACCTCAGCACCTACGGCGGCCAACTGGCGCCCCCGGACGTCGACATCAGGGCCGTGGAGGACGATCTCGCCGCCCGCGACACCCTCACGCACGCGATCCTGCGTCCCGCGTGGGTGATGCAGAACTTCAGCGACGCGCACCTGCCGGTCGTCGACGGTGTGATCACGGTGCCGACCGGCGGCCGTAGGGAGGCGTTCGTCGACGCGGGCGACATCGCCGCCGTCGCGGTGGAGACGCTGCTCGATCCCGAGGCCCATGCCGGGGCGTCGTACGCGCCGACCGGACCGCGGGCCCTCACCGTCGCCGAGGTCGCCGACACCATCACCGCCGTGAGCGGCCGGCCCGTCCGGCACCAGGACATCGACCCCGAGGCGTGGATCGGCGGCGCGGTCGCGGCCGGGATCGTCCCCGCCGACTACGCGGTGATGCTCCGCTGGCTGACCGGCGCCATCGTCTCCGGGAACGGTTCCACGCCCAACGACGACATCGAGAAGGTCACCGGCCGAGCGCCGGCCGGCTTCGACGACTTCGCGCGGCGCAACGCCGGCGCCTGGGTGCGCCGGGCGGGGGCGAAGTGACCATGGCCGAGTCCGAACACGTCGAGAACACGGGCGAGTTCGCGGCGCTCGACCCGTTCTTCCGGATCGTCCGGGAGGGGCTCGCGGGGCTCGTCGACGGCGATCACTTCTTCGACCTCCTGGCCGAGGACGTGGTCGTCGAGTACGTCGTGTCCGTGCCCGGCTACCCGCGCCGGGTTGAGGGACGCGGGGCGGTGGCGGACCTGTATCGCGGCTACGGCGACGTCATGCTGCTGCACAGCGCGGACGAACTGGCCGTCCACCGGGACCCCGGGACGTCCGTGGTCGTCCTTGAGTACGCGGTGCACGGACGGGCTGTCCGCACCGGGCGGGCCTACGACAACCACTTCGTCTCCGTGCTCACCGTCAAGGACCGGCAGGTGACGCACTGGCGCGACTATCTGGACCCCGTCGCCGTGTTCCGCGCCACGGGGTGGCCGGCGGAGGCTCGCTGAGAGTCCGCGGGGTCGCTGAAGGACCGCTGGAGAAATGGCTCGTCGTCGACTGACGGGCTTCGCCGGACCTGACCGTGGAAGCCCTGCCCGCCTTGAACTAGCCCGCCCTGCGGAAAGCCTCGTCCATGTCCGAGAAGGGTGCCTGCCCGTCGTCGAGCAGCAGCGACTCGTCCTCCCCGAAGTCCGGGGCCTGGAAGGGGTTCGTCGCCGGAGGGGGCGATCCCGCGCTGGATTGGCGGGACGCCCCTTCCGGGGCGGAGAACAGCGAGGTCAGTTCGATGAGAGGTCTCCCGTTCGTTACAGGCCGCTAGGACCTGGTGTGCCGTGAACCGGGCACAGCGGTCCTACAGCTTGCTCATCTTGGCGTACGGACTCAGGATGCGCTCCTGGACCGACCCGAAGTCGACGAGCACCGCGATTCCGTCCTCGATGCCGATGACCCGGCCGAGGCCGTACATGTCGTGTGTGACCTGGTCGCCCACGGCGAACTGCTTGGGTGCCGCCGCGGCCGGGGCCTTGAAGGGACTGGTGGGCAAATAGCGCTTCGGTGCAGCTGGCTTTGTCATTGACTCCAGTATGGGCCTAGACACGCCACTCGCTGAGGCCGTCCACATCGCTTGTTCATCACAGATCGGGCAACCGGGAACCACGGCGCCGCCCCGGACGTACCCCTCACGCCCCTGACCTGGCCGTTCCCGGACCCGTCCCGGAACCGCCGCGGGCCTTCGAAAAACAGCCGCCGGGGCACACGCGAGAGGCCCCGGATCACTCCGGGGCCTCTCGTCAGATGTGCACTCGGCAGGATTCGAACCTGCAACCTTCTGATCCGTAGTCAGATGCTCTATCCGTTAAGCTACGAGTGCTTGTTTTCTCTTGTTTTCCTTCGTCGTTCCCGGCCCTTCCGGCCCGCTCGCGGCGACAGGAAGAACATTACATGACTGCCGCCGCCATGTGAAATCCGTTAGCCATACCCCTTGTGAGCTGCGAAAACGGCCTTACGGAGGGGTTCCGGGAACGACCGAAGCCCCGGTCGCGCGGACCGGGGCTTCGACGAGGTGCGGAGGCGGAGGGATTTGAACCCTCGATGGGATTTGCGTCCCAAACCGCATTAGCAGTGCGGCGCCATAGACCGGACTAGGCGACGCCTCCAGCACAACCACCCGCGCGAGCGCGGAAGGTGCGTGCAGATGATGACACAGACGAGCGCGGTGTCACCAATCGCCTCCCACGGTACTAGGCAGGCGGCCCGCAGGGCAAAGCCGTTGATGCCGGCCGCCGGGTCCGCAACGTCCGGGGGCGGCGGGCGTTAGTCAGGTCATGTCGCAGGTCAACCGTCTCCTCGTGATCGTCGCCGCGTCCGCCGCCACCGTCGGCTCGTCGGCCGCGGTGCCCGCCGTCGCCCTCGCGCGGGCCGCCCCGGCCGCGCCCCGCACCCTCGCGCCACCGCCCGTCCGCGACGAGGACCGGTCCGGCGGCGACCACCTCACCGTCACCGTCCGGCACGCGGGCGGCGCGGCCGACGGGACGCGCGAGCTGTACTGCCACCCCGGCGGCGGCACCCACCCGGACGTGACCGGCGCCTGCGCGGCCGTCGGCCGCAACACCCAGTGGGGAAAGGACCCCTTCGCACCGGTGCCCCCGGACAGCCTGTGCACGATGATCTACGGCGGCCCGGCCACCGCCCATGTCACCGGCACCTGGGCCGGACGCCCGGTCGACGCGACGTACGACCGGAGCAACGGCTGCGAGATCTCCCGCTGGAACGGGATGGTTCCGCTGCTGCCCGACCTCGGCGCCCGTCGCTAGAGACAACCGGAGGCCGCTGAAGACGCCGAGGATCGGTGGCCGGTTAGCGCTCGGTCACACGTTCTACGTCACTTCACCGTGCGACCTCCCTCTCATCTCACTCCGCGAGCACAAGGACTGCCCTTAGACTCCCTCGCGTGACACGTCGCGGGCAGGTTGGCAAGATGGCCTCCGCGGTCGGCAAGGTGCGGTAACAGGGAGGAAGCGTCTCGTGAGCAGCAGGCCATCCCGAGGCGCTGCTCGCCTCGCAGCCATACTCGACGCGCTCCCGGACGCGTTGGTCCTGGTCAACGCCAACGGGACCGTCGTCAACGCGAACACCATCGCGCTGGAGGCCTTCGAGGCACCGGGCACCGCGCTCGTCGGGCGCGGACTGCTGGACCTGCTGCCGGAGTTCGACTCCCGGCTCATCCCGGGTTCCATGCGCCGCCCCGACTCGATGGACCCGCGCGGCCGGACCAAGCCCACCCGCATGACCGCCCGCCGCACCGACGGCTCCGAGTTCCCCGTCGAGGTCACCAGCGCCAACCTCGAAGACGGCCAGCAGGCCTACGACGGCTACGGCTACACCTCCGACGAACTCCTGATGCTCGTCGTGCGCGACCTCTCCGGGACCGTGGACACCGAGGCCGAGCTGGCCCGTTCGCAGCGGCAGACCGAGATGATCCTGCGCGCGGCCGCCGAAGGTGTCGTAGGAACGGACACGGACGGGCGGGTCGTGCTCGTCAATCCGGCCGCCGCGCAGATCCTCGGGTACCGCGCCAGCGACCTCGGCGGCAAGGAACTGCACAACCTCGTCCTGCACTCGCGCGCGGACGGCTCCCCCTTCCCGTACGCGGAGTCGCCGCTCGCCGACACCCTGCGGTCCGGGCGCAAGCACCGGGTGCGCGGGCAGGTCCTGTTCGCCAAGAACGGGGACCGGGTCTCCGTCGACCTCACCACCGCGCCCGTGCGCGACGGCGACCAGCTCGTCGGCGCCGTGATGACCTTCACCGACCGGCGTCCGTACGACTCGCTCGCCGAGGAGAAGGACGCCGCCGACAAGCTGCACCGGGACGAGCTGGAGCGGCTCGACGAGGAGCACGCCTCCGAGCTGACCTCGCTGCGCCAGAAGCACATCACCGAGGTCGAGGAGCTCCAGGAGCGGCACGAGGAGGAACTCGCCGCGAACGAGGAGCGGTACGCCGCGCTCGGGGAACGGGAGAAGGACCGGTTCGAGGAGCTGGCCGGACGGCACGAGCAACTCCTCACCCTGCTCGGGCGGTCGTTGCGCGGGCCCCTTGATGAACTGCGCCGCGAACTGGCCGCGTTGGCCGCCGATGACGCGGGGCAGTTGTGGCCCGAGGCGAATCAGGTTCTCCATCACCTCTCGGCCGGCTACTCGCGCATCACCCAGCTCATCGACAACGTGCTCGGTTACCAGCGGCTGGAGACCGGGGAGGGCGACATCACCCGTACGAAGGTGATGCTGGACGCCGTCGTCGCCGCGGGTGTCGACGGGGCCGTGGAGCTGATCGGGCCCGGGCGGGTGCAGTTCGCCGTGCACGCGCCGCCCATCGAGGCCGAGGTCGACCCCGGGCTCCTCGCGACCGCGCTCGCGCATCTCGTCGCGGATGTCGCCGGTGTCGACGCGACCGGCAACTCGCCTGTGTCGGCGGGCGGTTACATGGACAACACGGTCGTCGTGGCGGCGGCGCAGCGCGGTGAGGTCGTACGGATCGAGGTGCGCGGGCCGTACGCCGGGGGAGACCCGGTGCACGAGCCGATCGTGCGCGGGATCGTGCGGGCGCACGGCGGTGTGCTTCAGACGCACGACGTGCCGGGGATGAGCGGCAGCGCGTATGTGCTGGAGGTGCCCATCGGGGGCGGGGCGGGGGCCGTCGCGGCTCCGGCCCCGACCGGTGCCGGCGCCGAACTCGCCCTGCCCGAGCAGGCGTCGGCCAGCAACGGACGGCGGCGGGCCCGGCGCTCCTCCGTGGACGCGTTCCTGGAGAGCGAGGTGCCGGGCGGTACCTCCGAGGACACCGGTGACGCCGGCGAGGCCGCCGTGCCCACCGGGCGGCGCAGGAGGCGTGCGGGCGACGAGTCCGCGGCGGTCGCGGTGGCCGGTGAGGCGGGCGGCGACGGTGCGTCCGGCGGTACCGGGCGGCGGCGCGGGCGGGCGGCCGAAGGCGCGGCCGGTGAGGTGTCCGACGGCGACTCCGAAGGTGGCCCCGGGGGTGTCTCCGAGGGCGCTGTCATGACGGCGGCGGAGCATGCCGCTGGAACTGCCGCTTCCGGTACGGGACTTGGTGGCACCGTGTCGCCACGAGGTGTGCCCGTGGGCGGTGAACGGCAGGCGTTGCCCGCCGCGTTGCCCGCGAGCGGCTCCGCCGATGGTGCCGACGACTCCGACTCCGTCGGCGAGGACGGGCAGCCGACCGGGCGGCGCAGGCGGGCGCTGGCCGCCGCGGCCGAGCGGGCCGCGGCGCAGGAGGCGGGGGCGCGGACCGTGTTCGCGTTGCCGCCGGCCGAGGCCGATCGGACGCCGGAGGGTTCTGGGGCTACGGCCGCGCAGGCGCCCGGAGTTGGCGTCGCACCCGGAGTTGCCGTCGCCCCTGGGGTTCCGGTTGTGCCTGGCGTTCCAGTTGCGCCCGGGCAGGTTCCGGGCGGTGTCCCTGGTGGGCATCCCGGTGACGACGGCCGGCACGATGCCGTTCCGGTTGATCAGGGTGACGATCACACTCCGCCTCAGCCGCATCCCACGAGTGCGCCGACTGGGCGGCGGCGTCGGGCTGTTGGCCAGCCGCAGCCTCAACAGCAGGCGCAGGGTGGGGAGTCGGTGCCCGTGCGGGCCGCGGCCCCGGTTCAGGCCGGTGTCGCGGTGCAGGGGCAGGGGCAACCTGGTGCGGTGGTTCCGGCGCAGGGGGCGGCCGGGCAGGGGCAGCAGGGGGTTCCGGCGCAGGTTGCCGCGGGGCAGGCGGTTCAGCAGGGGCAGGGTGTTCCCGTAGGTGTGCCGGGTCAGGTCGGTGCGGGGCAGCAACAGGGCGTGGGGCAGGCGGGAGTTGGGCAGGCGGTTGCGGGTCAGCCTGTCGCCGGGCAGGGGGTTGCCGGGCAGCCCGGTGCCGCTATGCAGCTTGCTCCCGCGCAGAGTCTTCCCGCTCCGGGGCAGATCCCGGCGGGGCAGCCGTTGCCGGCCGAGGCGGTTCCCGGGCAGGGGATTCCGGCTCAGGGCAGTCCTGGGCAGGGCAACCCCGGGCAGCCGGTGTCGCCGCAAGGGATCCAGGGGCAGGGAGTGCGGGGGCAGGGACTTCCCGGTCAGCCTGTCTCGCCTCAGGGGATCCCGGGGCAAGGCGCCCCCGGTCAGCCGATTCCGCCTCAGGGCATTCCCGGGCAGGCCGTGCCCGCGCAGGGGCAACCCGTCTCCCCGCACGGCATCCCCGGTCAAGTCGCCCCGGTTCAGGGGCAGTCCGGTGGGCCGGTGCCACCGCAGGCGCTGCCCGCCGCGCAGCCGAACCCGGCCGCGGGTACGCCCGGTGGGGCTCCGGCGCCCGTGGCGGCGAACGGCGCCGACAGCGCCGTAGCGCCGAACAAGGCACCGAACCCGCAGCCGAACTCCAACCCGAACCCGAATACGCCCGCACCCGGTACTCCCGTGCCCGCGCAGGCACGGGTCGCTCAGCCGCTTCCCGCTGAGGCCGGCGCTCCCATTGATCCCAACTCCACTCAGGGGCGGGCGATCAGTGTGCGGACGCTGGGGCAGGGAGTGCCGTTCACGCGGCAGGCCGCTCAGGTGCAGGTGCCCGCCGCCACGCCTACGCCTCCGCCCCATCAGTCCGGTGGGGGTGGTCGGAGAAGGAAGTTGGGGACTCGGCCCGAACCCGCCGGTGGGGTGGCGGAGCAGAGTGAGCGGGCTCAGCCCTCCATGGCCGGGCAGTCGCGGCTCGCGCAGATGACCGAGGGGGCCGGGCGGTCGTACGCCATAGGGGCACCGGACGAGAACGCGGCCGAGGGGCCGGAACCGTTGGACGGGCCGGGCGGGGCCGTCGAGATCGCGGACACTCCCAGGCCGCAGCCGCTCGACGACGAACTGCCCCCGGAGCCGCTCGACAACCCGCGCCGACTGCTCGTGTGGCCCGCGCCGGACGTGACGACCACGCAGGCGCTGAGCGACCGCGGGTACCGGCCCGTCATCGTGCACTCGCGCGAGGAGGTCGACGCGCAGATCGCCGCGTTCCCGGCGGCGCTGTTCGTGGACCCGCTGACCGGGCCGATCACGCGGACCGCACTTCAGTCCCTGCGGCAGGCGGCGGTGGCCGCCGAGGTGCCGGTGCTGGTCACGGCCGGGCTGGGGCAGGCCACGCGTGAGGCGGCCTACGGTGCCGATCCCGCCGTTCTGCTGAAGGCGCTCGCGCCGCGGGACAGCGACCAGCATCCGCCGCGGGTGCTGCTGATCGAGGAGCACGCGGAGATCGCGCTCGCGCTGACCGCGACGCTGGAGCGGCGTGGGATGCAGGTGGCTCGGGCCGCGAGTGACGCCGACGCGGTGACGTTGGCGGGGCAGTTGCGGCCCAACCTCGTCGTGATGGATCTGCTCCAGGTGCATCACCGGCGGGCCGGGATCGTCGACTGGCTGCGCGCGAACGGGCAGCTCAACCGCACCCCGCTCGTCGTGTACACCGCTGCCGTGGATCAGGCCGACCTGCCGCGGCTGGCCTCCGGGGAGACCGTGCTCTTCCTCGCCGAGCGGTCGACGAGCACCGAGGTCCAGTCGCGGATCGTGGACCTGCTCGCCCGGATCGGCACCAACTAGCCCCGGAAACGGCCCACTTCGCGCACTTCGCCAAGTGGTCCTGAAACAGGGCTACTTGGCGACCAGTCGCCGTGCCGCCTCCTTGATCGACTCGCGGAGCCGGTCGCGGTCCGGGTCGTCCACGCCCACCAGGACGCGGCGCATCTGCGGTACGACGACACCCCAGTTGGCCATCGCGACCAGCAGGAAGAGGAGGTCGCGGGCCGGGATCACGTCGGTCACGACACCCCGGTCCTGGCCGTCCTGGAGGGCGGCGACCTTGAACGCGTAGTGCTGTTGGCGCTCGGTCTCGTCGGGCAGTTCGGCGGTGCCGTACTCCAGGCCCTCCCAGAAGAGGAGGCGGAGCACTTCGGGGTGGGCCTCGTGATAGTCCATGAGACGGTCGATCCAGCCCTCGATGTCGTCGGGGTCGACGGGGAGCTGGACGGCCAGGTCGAGCATGGCCTTGCCGAGGACCTGCGTGAACAGCTCCGCCTTGTTGCCGAAGTAGGCGTAGATCAGCTGCTTGTTGGCCTTGGCCTCGGACGCGATGCGGTCGATGCGGGCGCCCGCGATGCCGTGCCGCGCGAACTCGGCGACCGCCGCCTCGAAGATCCGGGCCTTGGTGGCCTCGGGGTCTCTGACTCCCATGAGGCCAGGGTACTCGGCGGGCGACGGTAACCAACTATTTGGTTGACAGGGAATTCCGGGGCACCGCATGCTGTTCCAGCTTCCAACCAACCAGTTAGTTGCTAGAGCCCTCTCGAAGCGTTCGTGGGCTTGAAGGAGTGCCGCCGCTCATGTCCTCCGCAACCACAGCTCAGCCGGTGCATCCGGAGCATCCGGTGCAGGTCCCGACGGGAACGCCGGTCCCCACGGCCGCCGACCGCCTCTTCCTCGTCCTCATCGCCGTCTGTACCGCCGTGACAGCCGCCAACATCTACCTCGCGGGCCCGCTGCTCCCGCTCATCGCGCACGACTTCGGCTCGACCCCGTCCGCCGTGGCGTGGATCGCCTCGGTCGCGCAGTTCGGCTACGCCACCGGTCTCCTCTTCTTCGCTCCGCTCGGCGACCGTGTGAACCGGCGCCCGCTGGTCGCCGCCCTCTCCGTGGCCACCACGGCGGCCCTGCTCGTCGGCGCGGCGGCCCCCGGCACCGCCGCCCTCGCGGTCGCCGTCTTCGTCGCCGCAGCCGCGACCGTCGTACCGCAACTCCTCGTCCCGCTGGTCGCCGAACGCGCCCCCGCGCACCACCGCGCCCGTCATGTCGCCGCCGTCATAGCGGGCCTGTTCACCGGCATCGTGGCGGCGCGCGTGGTGGGCAGCCTGGTCGGCCAGGCCTACGGCTGGCGGGTCGTGTTCATCGGCTCGGCCGCCCTGACCCTCGTCCTCGGCCTCGCCACCGCGTACGTCCTCCCGTCCGAGAAGCGCCGCGGCTCCGGCCCGCTCTTCGCCGGCCTCGCCGCCCTGCCCGGCCTGGTCCGCACCTCGCCCGACCTGTGGCGCGCGTGCCTGCGCCAGGCCGGGATGTTCGGCGCGTGGAGCGCCCTGTGGACGACCCTGGCCCTGCTCCTGACAGGCACGACCGGCGGTTCCTACGGCTTCTCGACCGCGACCGCCGGCCTGTTCGGGCTCTTCGGTCTGGCGGCCAGCGCGGTGGCTCCGCTCGCGGGCGGGTTCGTCGACCGGTTCGGCGCGGGCAAGGTCGTACGGTCCGCGTATGTGCTCGCGGCCGTGTCCGTACCGGTGTTCTGGCTGGGCGGGCACGTGCTGTGGGCGCTGTTCGTCGCCGCGATCGCGATCCACGCGGCCCTGGTCGCCGCCCACGTCGCCAACCAGACCCTCGCCCTCACCACCACCTCCACCCCGGCGACCGCCAACACGGCGTACGTCGTCGCGGGCTTCACCGGCGGCGCCCTCGCGTCGGCATTGGCGGGGCCGGCGTTCAGCCACTGGGGCTGGGGCGGGGTGTGTGTGGTGGCGGGGGTGTGGCTGGTGATCGGGTGGGTTTCGACGGCTACGGGCGCGCGGCGGCGGTGAGGTCTTCGCCTGCGCGCCGGTGAGTTCTTCTTCTACGACGATGACGTGGCCGTACGCCGGGCAGGGGCCGTGGGGCGCCCTGCCCGGCGGACCGGCGTGAACGGCGTGAACGGGTGGGCGGTCAGAGCTTGGTGACGTCCAGGTCACCCTCGGCGTACCGCCTGCGCAGCACCTTCTTGTCGAACTTGCCGACGCTGGTCTTCGGGACCGACTCGATGATCGTCCAGCGTTCGGGGAGCTGCCACTTGGCGATCTTCGCCTCGTCGGCGAGGAAGGCGCGCAGGGAGGTGAAGTCCGCGGTGGAACCCTCCCGCAGGACGACCGTCGCCAGCGGACGCTCGCCCCACTTCTCGTCGGGGACGGCGACCACGGCGGCCTCGGTGATGTCCGGGTGGGACATCAGGGCGTTCTCCAGGTCGACGGAGGAGATCCACTCGCCGCCGGACTTGATGACGTCCTTGGCGCGATCGGTGAGGGTGAGGAAACCGTCGGCGGAGATCGTGCCGACGTCACCCGTCTTGAGCCAGCCGTCCTCGCTGAACTTGTCGGCGGGGCGCAGGGGTTCGGTGTCCTGGCCGTTGTAGTAGGCGCCGGCGATCCACGGGCCGCGCACCTCCAGCTCGCCCGCCGACTCGCCGTCCCAGGGCAGCCGTTCGCCACCGGGACCGGTGAGGCGGGCCTCGACGCTCGTCGGGAAACGGCCCTGCGTCAGCCGGTACTCGAACTCCCGCTCCGTACCGACCGCCTCGGCCGGCGGGCGCGAGACCGTGCCCAGCGGGGACGTCTCCGTCATGCCCCAGGCGTGGCAGACCCGCATGCCCAGCTTGTCGAAGGCCGCCATGAGGGCGGGCGGACAGGCCGAACCGCCGATGGTGACCTGGGTGAGCGAGGAGACATCACGGGGCTTCGCGGTCAGTTCCGCGAGCAGGCCCTGCCAGATGGTGGGCACGGCAGCCGCGTGCGTGGGGCGCTGGCTCTCGATCATCTCGGCGAGGGGGGCGGGCTGAAGGAAGCGGTCCGGCATCAGCATGTTCACGCCGGTCATGAAGGTGGCGTGCGGCAGACCCCAGGCGTTGACGTGGAATTGGGGCACGACGACGAGGGAGGTGTCCTGGTCGGTGAGCCCCATCGACTGGGTCATGTTGACCTGCATGGAGTGCAGGTAGATCGAACGGTGGCTGAACACCACGCCCTTGGGGTCACCCGTGGTGCCGGAGGTGTAACACATCGCGGCGGCCTGGCGTTCGTCCAGCTCGGGCCAGTCGTACGTGGTCGGCTTGCCGGCGATGAGGTCCTCGTACTCGTGCACGCGCGCGTGGGCGCCGTCGAGGGGGGTGCGGTCGCCGGGGCCGGAGACGACGATGTGCTCGACCGTCGGCAGCTTGGGCAGCAGCGGTGCGAGCAGCGGGATCAGCGAACCGTTGACGATCACCACCCGGTCCGCCGCGTGGTTGACGATCCAGGCCAACTGCTCCGCCGGAAGACGGAGGTTGAGCGTGTGCAGCACCGCGCCCATGGCGGGGATCGCGAAGTAGGCCTCGACGTGTTCGGCGTTGTTCCACATGAGCGTGGCCGAACGCTCGCCGTCCACCACCCCGAGGTCCTCCCGGAGGGCGTGCGCCAGTTGGGCCGAGCGGGCACCGATCTCCGCGAAGGAACGGCGCTGCGGCTCTCCCTCACCGGTCCAGCTGATCACCTGCGATGTTCCGTGGACCGTCGACCCGTGGGTCAGGATCCTGGAGATCAGCAGCGGTACGTCCTGCATGGTGCTCAGCACGGCGTCCTCCCGGGGCGACATTGCCTACGCGGTAGTAAGGGATGCGCTGATTCTGCGCACATACCGCACGGTATGTCACTAGGGGCGGGTGATCGATCACGTCACGTCGGCCGAGGGGGGGCGCTTTTGGCGGGTGGGGCTGGGGCACGGTTGCGGTTGGAGCACGGCTGCGGCTGCGGTGTCATGGCTTCGCCGGCAGCCGGGTGACTTGAATGTGACGCCCGCCTGGCCTCCAACGGCCTGACCTCTAGCGGGCGAGAACCAGCTCGGGGTCCTCGCGCAGCTTGCCGAGCGCCCGCGACACCGCCGACTTCACCGTGCCCACGGACACCCCGAGCACCTCGGCCGTCTGGACCTCGCTGAGATCCTCGTAGTACCTGAGGACGACCATCGCCCGCTGTCGCTCCGGCAGCTTCGCGATCGCCCGCCACATCGCGTCGTGCAACGCCTGCTGCTCGGCCGGGTCCTCCGCGCCGCCGACCGTCTCCGGCTCGGGCAGCTCGTCGCACGCGAACTCGTCGACCTTCCGCTTGCGCCACTGCGAGGTCCGCGTGTTCAGCAGCGCCCGGCGGACATAACCGTCCAGCGCCCGGTGGTCCTCGATCCGCTCCCAGGCGACATACGTCTTGGTCAGCGCGGTCTGCAACAGGTCCTCCGCGTCACACGGATTCGCCGTCAGCGACCGCGCGGTGCGCAGCAGCACGGGTTGCCTGGCCCTCATGTACGACGAGAACGAGGGGTACGTGAGCGTCTGGGCCCGAGCCTGCCCCGGGGCCGGGGTCCCGGTCGGGGACTGGGCCTGAGGTTGGGACTGGGGTTGGGTCTGCGAGGCCCGCGCGGCGGGCCGGGTGACTGTCCGCGTGGCAGGCCGTGCGGCGGGCCGGGTGGCAGGCCTGGTGACGGCTCCGGCGGCGGCCCGTGCGGCGGCGTTCGACGCGCTGGTGCAGACTGCTGTGGTCATGGCTCCACGCTATGAGTGACCCCCACTCCTCCGGATCGGCCGCAGGTCCCGAAGCAGACTCCGCCTCAGGTTGTAGGGGTGGGGCTGCCTCCACCTCCTGAAGGTGGACAAGCGCCTGACATGTACTGCGGGTTTACCCCTGGGGGCTCACCCGTCCGAGGTATGAGGGGTGGGGGCGGTAGGGGTTGGTGGGGCTGTTGAGGCGGCGGGGGTTGAGAGAGCGGCCGGGGTGGCGGGGGCGCCCGGGTCTGCGAGGGCTGTCGCGGTCGCCGGAGTTGTGCGGCCAGTGGAGGTCGCCGGGGCGGCAAGGGCAGCGGAGGCTGCTGCGAAGCCGACAGGAGTCGCAGGCGCCGCGAGGACCGTGAGCACCAGCCCCGATGTCGGCACCCCCGTCCCGGCCGTCACCAGAACCCGTCCAGCCCCCGGTATCTGGTTCACCGCCGTGCCGCGAACCTGGCGAACCCCTTCCGCTATCCCGTTCATCCCGTGCAGATACGCCTCCCCCAGCTGTCCCCCGTGCGTGTTGATCGGCAGCCCCTCCTCGGCCACGAAGTCCGCCGCCTCGCCCTGCCCGCAGAACCCGAACTCCTCCAGCTGCATCAGCACGAACGGCGTGAAGTGGTCGTACAGGATCGCCACGTCCATGTCCTGCGGGCCCAGCCCCGCCGTCCGCCACAACTGCCGCGCGACGACACCCATCTCCGGCAGGCCCGTCAGATCGTCGCGGTAGAAACTGGTCATCTGCTCCTGCGCCCGCCCGGCCCCCTGCGCCGCCGCCGCTATGACCGCGGGCGGACGCGGCAGGTCACGGGCCCGCTCCACCGACGTGACGACGATCGCCTGGGCCCCGTCCGTCTCCTGGCAGCAGTCCAGCAACCGCAACGGCTCCACGATCCACCGCGACGCCGCGTGCTCGGCGAGCGTGATCGGTCTGCCGTGGAAGTACGCCGCCGGGTTCGTCGCCGCGTACTTACGGTCGACCACCGCCACCTGCCCGAACACCTCCGGCGTCAGCCCGTACGCGTGCAGATACCGCTGCGCCGCCATCGCCACCCACGACGCCGGCGTGAGCAGCCCGAACGGCAGCGCCCAGCCGAGCGCCGTGCCCTCCGCCGACGGCTCCCGGTGCGTCACCCCCGAACCGAATCTGCGCCCCGACCGCTCGTTGAAGGCGCGGTAGCAGACCACCACCTCCGCGACCCCCGCCGCCACCGCGAGCGCCGCCTGCTGGACGGTCGCGCAGGCCGCGCCGCCGCCGTAGTGGACCCGGGATAAGAAGGACAGCTCACCGATCCCGCAGGCCTGGGCCACGGTGATCTCCGGGTTGGTGTCCATCGTGAACGTGACCATCCCGTCCACGTCCGCCGGCGTCAGCCCCGCGTCGTCCAACGCGGCCCGCACCGCCTCCACGGCCAGCCGCAGCTCACTGCGCCCCGAGTCCTTGGAGAACTCCGTCGCCCCGATCCCGACGATCGCCGCCTGCCCACCGAGGGTGTCGCGGGTACGGGTGCTCATTTCCCGGCCTCCCTCGTCCTCGGCACGGTGACCGTGACCGTGCCGGTCACATGCCTGCCGATGCCGTTCGCCCCGAGCACCCTCACCGTCGCGGTGTCGCCGTCCGTCTCCTCGATCCGCCCCGTCAACACCATCGTGTCGCCCGGGTAGTTGGGCGCACCGAGCCGTATCGCCACCTTGCGGAGGACCGCTCCCGGTCCGAAGTGGTCCGTGATGTAACGCCCGACGAGACCGTTCGTCGTCAGGATGTTCATGAAGATGTCGGGGGAGCCCTTCTGCCGCGCCGACTCCGCGTCGTGGTGCACGTCCTGGTAGTCCCGCGAGGCGACGGCTCCGGCGACGATCAGGGTGCGGGTGATCTCTATCTCCAGCGGGGGCAACTCCTCACCTGCCCTCATGGCCGCACCGCCTCACTCACGATCAACTCCCCCAGTTCTTGCAGCATTTCGCCCCCGCCACCCAGATAAGCGTCCAGCTGCCGGCCCCAGAGAAAGTGCCGGTGCACCGGATGGTCCAGGTCGGCTCCCGCCCCGCCGTGCAGATGCTGACCCGTGTGGACGACACGCCGGCCCGCCTCGGACGCCCACCAGGCGGCGGTCAACGCGTGCGTGGCGTACGGCAGCCCCGCATCCCGCCGCCAGGCCGCCTCGTACGCCGTCACGCGTATCGCCTCGATGTCCATGTGCGCGTCGGCCGCCCGGAGTTGAACCGCCTGCCGCGTCGCCAACGGACGCCCGAACTGCTCCCGAGTGTTGACATGCGCCACAGCCCGAGCGAGCGAACCGGCACACACCCCGGCCTGCAACCCGGCGAAGGCGATACGGGCCGTGGCCAGAACGTCGGTGTAGGGGGAGGGAGTTGCGGGTGACACCGAGGATCGGGCGTAGGACCCGAGCCGCTCCGCCGACGCCCCGTCCAGCGTCAGTCGCCCCGCCGACCAAGGTGCCGTCAGCTCGACCGCCTCGACACGCTCGGCCTCCGTGACCGGGGTCAGCCACAACTCACGCCGGTCATCGGCGACCAGGACATGCGTGGCGTCACGCAGCCAGGGGACGACGGGGACCGTGCCGGTCAACTCACCCCGCGTGAAGGCCCGTTGACCCTCACCCCGTGCTTCCCGGGCATCCCGCGCACCCCTCGCCCGTACACCCCCCTGCGCCGGAAACGCCCCGCACACCACCACCGAGCCGTCCCCGATCCCCGGCAACAACCGCTCCCGCTGCTCGGGCGAACCATGGGCCGCCACCGCCAGCAGCCCGTACACACAGGTCGACGCGAAGGGCACCTGGGCCGTCGTCCGCCCCTGTTCCTCCAGGAGGAGCACGAGGCCGAGCAGGCCCAACTCCTCGACGGCGCCCACCAGTCCGGCCGCACACAGGGCCTTCCACAGCTCGGGATCACTGTCCGTCCCAGCCGCCGTGAGCCGCTCGGGTGTCGCGAGGTCGCCGAAGATCCGGGCGGCCAGATCACGGGCCGCCGCCTGCTCCTCCGTGGGCGTGAAGTCCATGTCAGCCCACCCCGCCCTCTCGGCCTTCCTGGACCCGGAAGACGGGGAGCACCAACGGGCCGTCCTGGTCGCCGGCCCCCTGAGGTTCGTCGTACCGCCGGAATTCGAGCCGCACCGGCAGCCCGATGCGGACCTTGTCGTACGGCACCCCCACCACGTTGCTCACGATCCGCACACCCTCGGCGAGTTCGATCAGCCCGACCGCGTAGGGAGGATCGAAGGCGGGGAAGGGCGGGTGGTGCATCACCACATACGAGTAGACCGTGCCCTCGCCGCTCGCCTCGACCGTGTCCCAGTCCAGGCCGCCGCAGGCGTTGCAGCCCGGCAGCCAGGGGTGGCGCAGCGTCCCGCAGCTCGTGCAGCGCTGGATGAGGAGTTGGTGTCGCTCCACGCCCTCCCAGAAGCCGGCGTTGTCGCGGTTGACGACGGGCCGGGGCCGCCACGCGCGGGCCCCCTTCCCCTCCCGTTTCTCCTCCCCTTTTTCCTCCTTCTCCTTCTGGCGTGCGGGGGCGTACTTGAGGATGCGGAAGCGGTGGGTGCCGGCTAGGTCCGGTCCCACCCGGACGTCCATGCGTGTCGTGACGAAGTACCCCGTCCCCAGCTTCGTCGTCTTGCGGTCGGACACCGACTCGATCACCGCGTCGAAGGTGACCTCGTCGCCCGGGCGCAGGGGCCGTAGGTACTCCTGCTCGCAGTCGGTGGCGACCACCGAGGTGCAGCCCGCCGCGTCGAGGAGGTCGAACAGCTCGTCGTAGGCGCCGGCGCGTCCCGTGTGGCCGGAGAGGCCGCCCATGGTCCACGCCTGGAGCATGGTGGGCGGGGCTACCGCGTCCGGGCCCACGTACGCGGGATCGGTGTCACCCATGACCTCGCACCAGTGCCTGATCATCGGCTCGTTGACGGGGTCCTTGCCCCGGCCCGCGACGGCGGCCGCACGCCCCTCGTACGTCTTGAGCCGCGCCCCCAGTTCGTCGACCACTGTGCTCACCTCCGCCCCCTCGTCATCCCGAGCCGCATCGTCGCGACGATCTCCCGCTGCACCTCGCTCACCCCGCCCCCGAACGTGTTGATCTGTGCCGCCCTGTTCAACCGCTCCAGCTCGCCGTCCCCGAAAGCGCCCGGCGAGCCCGAACGCACCAGTCCTGCCAGTCCCGCCGGTCCGTCCGCCCCGGCGATGTGCTGACATATCTGGTACACCGCGACCGTCGATTCGGTTCCCACGACTTTCACGCCGCTCGCGTCGCCGGGCGCCAGCCGGCCGGCCCCGACATCACCCACCAAACGCCAGTTGAGCAGGCGCGTTGCCGCCAGCCGGGCATGTGCCTCGGCCAGTTGTGAGCGCACCCACGGCTCGTCAACCCGGCGCCGTCCCGTCACCGGATCGGGCGTGCGGGCGGCGGCGAGCACGGCGGTGTAGAACTCCTCGGCCTGCATTCCGGTCGCGGCGAGGGCGACCCGCTCGTGGTTGAGCTGGTTGGTGATGAGGGACCAGCCCTCGTTCTCCGCGCCGACGAGGTTGCCGGCCGGGACGCGGACGCCGTCGTAGTACGTGGCCGTCGTGCGCTGCCCGCCGACCGTCTCGATCGGGGTCCACGAGAAGCCGGGCGCGTCGGTCGGGACGAGGACGATCGAGATGCCGCGGTGCTTGGGGGCCTCGGGGTCGGTGCGGCAGGCGAGCCAGATCCAGTCGGCGTTGTGGGCGTTGGAGGTGAAGATCTTCTGCCCGTCGATCAGCCAGCCCCGCTCGTCACGTACCGCGCGCGTGCGCAGGGACGCGAGATCCGTGCCGGCCGACGGTTCGCTGTAGCCGATCGCGAAGACGAGTTCCCCGCGCAGGATGCCCGGCAGGAGGGCGGCCTTCTGTTCCTCGCTGCCGTACTTCATGAGGGTCGGTCCGACGGTGTTCAGGGTGACCATCGAGACGGGCACGCCCGCGCGGTAGGCCTCGTCGAAGAACACGAACTGCTCGTCCGCGCCCTTCCCTTGACCGCCGTACTCGACCGGCCAGCCGAGCCCGAGCCAGCCGTCGCCGCCGATCCGGCGCAGCAGAGCGCGCTGGCCCTGGGGGTCGTCCGCGCGGGGTGGCCCGTCAGGCATCAACGCGGCGAAGTACGTGCGGAGTTCGGCGCGCAGCCGCCGCTGGCGTTCGGTGGGGGCGAGGTGCACGACGGCGGACCTCCGGGGCGTCGTAGGCAACGTAGGTGTCGTGGGTGTCGTACGGTCGGAGGTTTCTGACTGTCCGTCAGATGCCGTGCACTGTCAAGGTCGTTACGGCACAGCCGTCCATCCGCCCGGGCACGCACGCGTGGTGCACGAAAAACGTCTGCGCGACGGTGCCGAAGCACCGCCGCGCAGACGTGTCACAACCCCAGAGAGCACACCTCACACACCCCCGCGCATCCCCACGCGGGAGTCGGGCGCGGCTACCAGAAGTTGGCGAAGTTGACGGCGACGTTCTCGTTTCCCTGGTTGATGGCGGTGAACGCGGACCCGTTGACCTGGGCGGTGTTGCTCTGGTTCGAGGCCCCCGAGCCGACCGCCTGCTGCTGTGTGGTGGACGAGTTGCCCTTGTTGTCGTGCCCGACCCCGCTCCCGCTGACGGTCGCCACACCCGCGTTCGATCCGTTGCCCGCGATGGCGCCGTTGTCCGCCGCCGCGACGCCGGTGAAGAGGGCGGCTGCCAGCGGGAGGGCGGAGACGGCGGCGATGACGCGGGCGGTACGGATGCTTGCCATGTTGTTCCTCCAGAACAGGGTGCGTACCGGCTCCGTAGCCGAACGCACATGAACTACGGCTTCAAGTACTGCTTCTTCCAAGGCGGTTGGCCGACCGCCTCGGTGTTGTGCACGACGTCGCGGAACCAGAGTTGCCCACCGAATCCCCGGCGAACCAGACCGGAAGGGGTTATTCCCCCTGAAGCGTGATGACAAGTCGATAAACCCCTTCACCTACCTTGAAGCCGCAGTTCAGGGCAGTACGGACAGCTCGCCCCAGGCGCCCCAAGGGGCGAAGCGTTCCGCCAGATTTCCGGCCGATCCGCCCGCCCCGGCGAGTCGGAGCCTCCCCCTCTTCCCTTTTTCGAACACTCGTACGAACATGGAGGCATGGCCACCACCGACCGGCAGGCCACGACGCTGGCCCTCGCACACGCCCTGTCAGCCGCCGAACGCGGACTGGCCGTGATCCCCCTGTCCCGCACCAAACTCCCGGCCCTGCGCTCACCGCACCACGACGACCCGTCGCCCCCGGCGGGCGAGGCGGGCGCGGTGAACCCGGCAGGCCCGCGCTGCCACGGCGAATGCGGCCGCCTCGGCCACGGGGTGTACGACGCCTCGTCCGACCCGGCGCGCATCCGTGAACTGTTCGCCGCCGCGCCCTGGGCCACCGGTTACGGCATCGCGTGCGGACTGCCGCCGCACCATCTGATCGGCATCGACCTCGACACCAAGTCCGGCACGGACTCCTCGTCCGCCCTGCGCGAACTCGCCCTCCGCCACCTGTTCACGATCCCCGAGACCGTCGTCGTCCTGACCCCCAGCGGCGGCCGCCACCTCTGGCTCACCGGCCCGCCCGACGTGGTCGTCCCCAACTCCGCGAGCCGGCTCGCCCCCGGCATCGACATCCGCGGCGCCGGCGGCTACCTGGTGGGCCCCGGCTCCCGCACGGACCACGGCCTCTACGGCGCCGCCCCGGCCACCGCCCACCTGGCCCCGGCCCCCTGCCCACCCTCGCTCCTGCGCCTCCTGCTCCCCCCGCCCCGCACGAACCACCCCACCCCCACGTCGACCGGCCAACACGGCCAGGGCCTGGTCCAGTTCGTCCTCGCCGCCCACGAGGGCCAACGCAACACCCGCCTCTTCTGGGCGGCCTGCCGCGCCTACGAGAACGACATCGGCCCCGCACTGATCGACCCCCTGGTCGAGGCGGCCCTGGGCACGGGGCTGTCGGAACGTGAAGCGCGGGCGACGATCGCGTCGGCGGCACGGATGACGGGGCATCGGCCGTAGGCCTGGTCCCGAGACACGCGTAAGGGGTGTCCTCCAGGGAGGACACCCCTTACAAACACTGCGGTGGGTGTGGGATTTGAACCCACGGTGACATCGCTGCCACGACGGTTTTCAAGACCGTTCCCTTAGGCCGCTCGGGCAACCCACCTGCGCACACGCCCACCAGGGGCGGAGCGGGTACAGCGTACCGGCACCGCGCGGTTCGCGGGTGGTGTGGCCCCGCTTGGGGCTGTCCGCCGCGGCTACTCGCGAGCCGGCCCCAAGAAGTCGTACCCGACGAAGTCCCCCACCGGAACGAACCCGATGCGCTGGTAGAGCGCGGTGCTGGTGGTGTTGGCCGGGTCGGCGAACAGGACGACGTCTGTCGCGCCGGCCGCCAGTGCGGCTCTGCTCACCTCGACCGTCACGGCGCCGGCGTAGCCGCGGGTCCTGAGGTGGGCCGGGGTGTAGACGGGGTCGATCCGGACCATGCCGGCGGTCATCGAGGTGACAGCCGCCAGGGAAGTAGGGATGCCGTCAGGGGTCTCCCAGAACGTGAAGTGTCTGTCGCCGAAGCGCGAGGTGGCCCAGTCGCCGACGTCGATGGCGTCTATGGAGACGGTCTCTCCGACGTCGACGCAGAACTCACGGCACCAGCGCACGACTTGGTCACGGTCTTGCTCACCCGCGACTCGACCCCGGCCTTCCGGGATCGGTTCCGGTGGGGTGAGCGTGCCGAGACGGTGGAGACGGGCACCCCAACTGCGTACCGACGTCGCACCCGTGTGCCGCTGCCAGGCCTCGGCGAACGTGGTGGCGGTGTCGTGGTCCGAGAGGACACCGGGCAGGCACTGGCCGAGCCCGGCCAGGTGGGCGGCGAGAGTGTCGGCCTGCTCGGGGGAGAGGGAGGTGGGATTCAGGCGGCGGGAGTCGACGCGGTAGAAGGCGGCCTCGACCTCGCCCCCTCGCTCCAGTCTGCCGAACACGGGGGCCTCTGCGCCGTGGGCCTCCGACCCCCGCTTTCGTATTTTCTCGATCGCCGTCAGCGTCAGGGTGTGGGGGGTGGGGCGTGACCCCAGGAACTCTCCGGCTCGGGCCAGGAACTCGTCGACGTCATCCGTGAGGTGCCAGTCATCCGGTCGCATGGTTCATGATTTCCCGTGCCGTCGGCGTGCGCCTGTGTTTTTGCTCGGCCATCCTCGCCGAGTACTCAGGCACACCGCCGACCGGCACGTCACGTCCCTACGGCCGCTGCATCACCCGGTCCACCACAGCGCTCGCGGCGAGGTACGACCACTGTTCGTACGTCGTCGCGCCCATCGAGCGCCGATCGTGCATGCCCAGGTAGCGGTACGTCTTCGCGTCGAAGACCAGGACCCGGCCGCCCTTCGCCCAGGGGGTTCCGGGGGGTCCCACGTACTGGATGCCGATGCCCACGCGGCCGTCCCCGTCCTTCTGGTCGGGCAGGACCTTGACGCCGGGGACGGTGGCCAGCGCCTCGTAGGCCGCGGAGCGGAGCCCCTTCGGCAGGACGGCGGTGCGGAGCAGGCTGGCGACGAAGAACTGGGTGATCGGCCAGTCGGCGGCCTTCATCGGCCTGTTGTAGTCCGCCTTTTCAGGGCCACCGCGGAGCGCGATCAGCAACTTGGCCGGATCGGTGGGCAGTTGCTTGAGCAGGGTCCACCTGGTCGGCGGCCAGTTGGTCTGGTTCGGCGCGTACACCGGGACCCACTGCTTCTGGCCCAGCTCGCTGACGTAGGACCTCTTGGAGCCGTCGACCGAGTCCCAGCTCTCGTCGACGTACGTCCGGGTCCGGCCGCCCCCGGTCGGGGTCTCCTTGATGACCTCCTTGGTGTAGATGAACTGGTCGTCGCGCGGGGCGATCGGCTTCTCCAGGCGGCGTTCCTCGGCCGCCGCGCCGTGCAGCACGGTGCTCGCGCTCACCGGCTGAGTGCGGGGTGAGGACTCGTTGGCGACCAGCACGGTCGTGGTGATCGCCGCCGCCGCGACGCCCGCCACCGCCATCCGCAGCACCGGACGGCGTCGTACGGCCGCGGGAGCGGGGGCGAGGGTGGTGGGCGTGAGCATCGCCTGGTGGAGGCGGAAAAGGGCACGCGCGCGTGCGGGGTCCGTGAGCGGGGGCGTGTCCGCGTCCCACTCCCTCAGGAGCTGGAGTTCGTCCCTCGGTTCACTCATCGTCGGATTCCTCTCGGAAGGCTGTCGGATCGGATCCGCCCAATGCGTCGCGAAGTTTTCTGCGGGCCCTGTGCAGCCGTGACCGGACCGTCCCCACCGGTACCTCCAGAGCGCGGGCGACCTCCTCGTAGCCGAGGTCGGCCCAGGCGACCAGCAGCAGCACGTCCCGGTGCCTGGCGGGCAACCGGGCCATCGCCAGGGCCAGTTCGCCCCGTACGGCCTGTGCGCTGACCCGCGCGGCCACCCGGTCGGCGACCGGGTCCTCGGAACCGTCGGCGCGGGCAGCCGACGGCAGCCGGCCGATCGCCTTCAGCCGTCGGGCCTCGGCGCGCCGGTGCCGGCCTATGAGGTTGGTCGCGATGCCGAACAACCACGGGCGGGCGTCGGCCAGTTCCGTGTTGTACCGGAAGCGCTGCTGGAACGCGGTGGTGAACGTCTCCGCCATCAGGTCCTCGGCGACCTCCGTGCCGAGTCGGCGCGCCGCGTAACGGTGCACCGAGTCGGCGTGGCGGTCGAAGAGCACGGCGAATGCCTCGGGCTTCTCCCACGACCGTTCGATCACCGAGGCGTCACTCGTCAAGGCGTCACTGTCCTGCCCCACTCTGACACCTGGTTCGACGGTCATCGGGGCTCCTCTCGTCCTTGCGAACACGCTGATGAAGATTGGGCTTTCACCCGTACTTCGCCGCAGGGAGGAATCCAGTTCCCGAATCGGGGTCCGCGAGTCGAGGTCCGCGAATCGGAGTCCGCGAGTCGAGATCCCCGAGTCGCATTCAGCCGCACGCACGCACGCGTGGAGGACGAAAACGATCGACCGGAAAACGATCGGGCCGGGCAAGGATTCCCTTGCCCGGCCCGCCGGTTGAGCGTCTTCGTCTGGCGCTGCGTCAGCTGTCGCCGACCCTCGACCCCAGGGTCAGGTCGGTCGTGTGCTCCGAACCGCCGCGCTTGTACGTGATCTTGACCTTGTCGCCCGGCTTGTGGGTCCAGATCTCGCCGATCAGGGTCGGGCCGCTGTCGATCACCGAGTCGTCGAGCTTGATGATGACGTCGCCGGCCTTGAGACCCGCCTTGGCCGCGGGGCCGCCGGCCTCCACCGAGGAGGAGCCGCTGGCGCCCTCGGCGGTGATCGTCGCTCCGGAGGTGCTGTCCTCCAGGGAGACGGAGGCGCCGATCTTGGCGTACACCGGCTTGCCGGTCTTGATCAGCTGCTGGGCGACGTACTTCGCCTGGTTGATCGGGATGGCGAAGCCCAGGCCGATCGAACCGGACTGGCTGGTGGAGCCGAGGCCGCCGCTGCTGGTCGACTGGATCGCGGAGTTGATGCCGATGACCGAGCCCTGCGCGTCGAGCAGCGGGCCGCCCGAGTTGCCGGGGTTGATCGAGGCGTCGGTCTGCAGGGCGCTCATGTACGACGCCTTGCTGGTGGAGCTGCCGTCGCTGGAGGCCACCGGGCGGTTCTTGGCGCTGATGATGCCCGTGGTCACCGTGTTGGACAGGCCGAAGGGGGCGCCGATCGCGATCGTCTCGTCGCCGACGGCGATCTTGTCCGAGTCGCCGAGGGCGAGCGGCTTCAGGTTGCTGGGGGCGTCCTTGAGCTTGATGACCGCGACGTCGTAGCCCTGGGCGTGGCCGACGATCTCGGCGTCGTACTTCTTGCCGTCCGGGAAGGTCGCCGTGAGCTTGCCGCCGTCGACCGCGTCGGCGACGACGTGGTTGTTGGTGACGATGTGGCCCTGGGTGTCGAAGACGAAGCCCGTGCCCGTGCCGCCCTCACCGCTGGTGCTCTCGGCCTCGATGGTGACCGTGCTGGGCAGCGACTTGGCGGCGACGCCCGCGATGGTGCCCGGGTCGCGCTTCACGGAGGCGCTGCTGCCGGTGTCGGCGGAGACGGTGGTGGAGTTGCTGTTGTCGTCGTTGTCCTTGGCCAGCGTGTAGCCGAGGCCACCGCCCAGGCCGCCGGCGACCAGCGCGGCGATCAGCACGGCGGCGATCAGGCCGCCGCGTCCGCCACCAGGCTTCTTGGGCGCGGGCTGCTGCTGGTACGGCGTGCCCCAGCCGCCACCGGCACCGGCGCCGTCACCTCCGTAGCCGTCTCCGCCGTATCCGCCGACGCCCTCGCCGCCGTACGCGCCCGCGCCCGTGCCGCTGTCGGCGTACGACGGGGTGGCGGGCGGCGGGGGCGGCCAGGCGGCGTCGGGAGCGGATCCCGTGCCGTGCTGGGGCGCTCCGGCGTACGCCGGAGCGGGGCCCGCGTGCAGTGTGTCCTGCGGGGCGCCCGGAGGCACCGGCGGGAGCTGCGTGGTGGGCGCGCCCCCCTCGGCCGCGGCCGCCTGCGGGGAAGCTGCGGGAGATTCCACCGGCACAGGAGGTGCAGACGGGGCCGGGGGTACCTCAGTGCCCTCGTTCTCGGTGCTCACAGCTCTTCTCCTCGGTCCACGGCTGTTGTTCTCGGAAGCATGCGGTCACACTCTTCACGCTTGTCGATCGGTCCGGCGCGAAACAGCTGTGCATGTGTTTTTGTATGCCGTCAGCTTTTCCCACCGGCCGTCAGAGCACCATAAGCGGTGCCTGTGTGTTCATGGCGAACCTTTACAAGGGACCTGTCGGGCTAACAAGACATAGCCCCTATGAGCCGTCCACCACCCTTCGGTTCCACGCCTTCCCCGTCGCGGTGGCACCATGACGCGGTGACCCTCGCACGGCAGCACCGGATCCAAGTCGTCGCCCACCGCGGAGCCTCCGAAGAGGCCCCCGAGCACACCCTCGCCGCCTACAGGAAGGCGATCGAGGACGGTGCGGACGCCCTCGAATGCGACGTACGGCTGACCGCCGACGGCCATCTCGTCTGCGTCCACGACCGCCGCGTCAACCGCACGTCGAACGGGCGCGGGGCGGTCTCGGCGCTGGAGCTCGCCGATCTGGCCACCCTGGACTTCGGTTCATGGAAGGGCCGCGACTCCCGTACGACGCGGGACGAGGAGCCCGACTGGGAGCACCTCCCGGAGGACCGCGAGGACACCTCCGTGCTCACCCTGGAGCGGCTGCTCGAACTCGTCGCGGACGCGGGCCGGCGCGTGGAGCTGGCCATCGAGACGAAGCATCCGACGCGCTGGGCCGGCCAGGTCGAGGAACGGCTGCTGGTGCTCCTGAAACGCTTCGGCCTGGACGCGCCGGCCACCGCCGCCGACTCCCCGGTACGGGTCATGAGCTTCTCGGCGCGCTCGCTGCACCGGGTGCGGGCGGCCTCCCCGACACTGCCGACGGTCTACCTGCTTCAGTTCCTCTCGCCCCGCCTGCGCGACGGTCGACTTCCGGCCGGTGTCCGGATCGCAGGCCCCTCGATCCGGATCGTGCGCAATCACCCTGCGTACATCGAGCGGCTGAAAAACGCCGGTCACCAGGTGCACGTGTGGACGGTCAACGAGCCCGAGGACGTCGATCTCTGCGTTGACCTGGGCATTGACGCCATCATCACCAACCGGCCGGGGGCCGTTCTGAGCCAGCTCGGCCGCGCACGGTAAACAACCTCATAAAGACCGCCAAACACCCCTTGACCCGGCCACCTCACCTGCACCATCCTCCGAACCCGGCCACACCGTCGAAAACAAGCCACTCGATTACAGGGAGTGCACCGGCGCGTTCGGTCCGTGTTCGATCGTTGCGAATGCGTCACTGAACGTGGATTGGCCGGTTTCCGGTACAGGCCAATGGGGCATCCACACCGTGGCGTGGGGCGAAGGAGGTCTCGGGGGTGGCGTTGGTGGTGGCACAGGAGGTGCCCACGTCGTCGAGCATGGCCGTGTCCCATGGCCCTGCGGGCGTGGGACAAGCAAGACATCGCATGCGCGATCAGCTGCGCACGGGCGGTGTGTCGGAAGCGGTCATCGACGACGCCGTACTGATCCTCTCCGAACTGCTGAGCAACGCGTGCAAGCACGGCCGTCCCCTGGGCGACGCCCTGGCCGGTGACGGCGACGTCCGGTGCGCCTGGCGCGTGGACACGGGCGGTCGGCTCACGGTCGAGGTGACGGACGGCGGCGGCCCGACCCGCCCGGCCCCGGCGACCCCGTCGGTGACGGCGCGCGGCGGACGCGGCCTGAACATCATCACCGCACTGGCCGACGACTGGGGCGTACGGGACGACACCCGGGGCGAGGTCACGGTGTGGGTCGTCGTACAGGACGACGTCCATGATCCGGATGCCGGGCCTCGACGCGACGACTTCGCTACGCGCGTCACCGCCCCCACGGTCTCCGCGGTCCCCCGACTGGAGTTCGCGGACGCGTTCGACGACCTGGACTGACCCGCCGGCCCGTACCTCGCCCGTACCTGCCCACGTCGCCCGCGTCGTCCCCAGGCCGCCGTCCACACCCGCCGGCTTGTCCACAGGCTCCCGTCGGTCATGGCGTGAACGGCTAGGCTCCCGCCAGTACGAGACGAGCCGTAACCGGGAGACACCCACGATGGCCAAGAAGCGCCCCCAGACCACGGCCAAGCGGCCGCAGCTCAGCGACGGAGAGGTCGCGGTCGTCGGTGCCCGCGAGCCCTGCCCCTGCGGCAGCGGCCGCCGCTACAAGGCCTGCCACGGCCGGGCCGCCGCGCACGCGGTGACCGAGCTGGTGCAGCGCCCCTTCGAGGGGCTGCCCGGCGAGGGCGACTGGGTGGCGCTGCGCGAGCTGGTGCCCGCGGCCACGGTCGCGCTGCCGCTGAAGGGCGGTCTCCCCGAAGGGGTCCCGTCGGTCACGCTCGCCACGGTGCTGCCGATGGCCTGGCCGGCCCTGCGCCGGGACGACGGCTCGGTGCTGCTCGGCCTGCAGAACGACACGGCCTCCGGCGACATCAGCCGCGACCTCGCCGACACCCTCCAGCGCGCGCTGGCCGCCGACCCGGGCACTCCGGTACAGGCCCGCCGCGCCCCGGCCGAGGGTCCGCGACTCCAGGATCTGCTCGACCCGGAAGGCACGTTCGAGCCAGTTGTGCACCCGGGCTTCGAATTCTGGGTCCCGGAGGCTTCGAGCGCGGCGCCGGAGGTGACCGCCTCCCTGGAGCGCGCCAACGCCGCCGCCATCCCGACCGTGAAGCTCCAGGGCGTGGACGCCGCGTACTGGTGCGAGACCCCGGACAAGAACCATCTGCGCTGGGTCATGCCGTACCCGGAGGAGCGGCTTCTGGACGGACTCGCCCGGCTGCACGCCGCGGGCCGCTCCGGTCTCGGCGAGGGCACCCGTCTCGTGGGGTCCTTCCGTGCTCACGGGCTGACCGTGCCCGTCTGGGACCTGCCGAGCGGGCTCGGCGCGGACGACATCGAGAAGCCGGCCGCCGAGTTCGCCGAGCGCCTCACCGCCGCGCTGGCCACGGAGACACCGCTCACCGCGGACGAGCGCCGCGCGCGGGGCGGCCTCACCAACCGGCAGGTCACGCTGAGCTGACACCCGGAATGGGCCAAGGGTTCGACTGAACGACCGTTCAGCCGCAACAGGCCTGTTCACTCGGGTGACTCCTGTCACAACTCCCCGTTGTGAAAGGGAAGTCGGTGTCCGAATAGCCGAGATCGAATTTGCTAACCGCCGATCTCTTGTTACCGTTCGAGTAGCCCGGTTGCTGGTGCATCCCCCGTCGCCAGCAACCGGGTCTTTTCATGCCCGGCCCGCGTGTACGGAACGATGTCGTCCGTCAACTCGCCGTAGGCGCCGAGGAGTTGCTCCCCGATCGCAGCAACAGCGGCCCGCTCCCGTTGCGCCCCGCGAACTCCGCCACGGCCGTGTAGGCCGCCAGCTCGCCCCGTGTGCGCTCCCGGGGTGTCTCGCACAGCGCGGGCTCGTCCTCGGCCGCCACGACGCAGTGCATCCGCACGGTGCGGTCCGCCGGACCCATGAGGCTCAGCACCGCGTCCAGGTCGTCGCCGGTCGCGTTCCGGTAGTAGGTGCGCGCCCAGGTGTCCTCACCCTGCGTCATGACACAGGTCTGCGCCTCGATGCCGTCGGGGGAGGAGAGTTCGGGTCCGCAGCGCGCGGCCGTCGCAAGACCCAGGCCGAGCGTCAGCGGGGAGCGGGCCGGAGAAGGCGCGGCGGAGGGCGCCTTGGGGTCGTCGTCGGAGGACCCGAGGGACCCGAGCGAAAGGGACCGTACGACCGCGTGACCCTCGTCGCGTACGGGTCCCGCGGACGCCACGGCCAGCGGCAGCGCGACCGCGCACACCGCGACGCCCGCGAGGGCGAGCAGACGAAGGTTCATGCTTCGGAAGATAACGACCAACTACGGGCGCCATGTCCCGCGCACGCCCGACACCCCTACAACTCGGGCGCGCTCACACCCGTACGAGTGAGGGCCTCGACCACGGCGTCCACCACGGCCTCGACGTCGGGTACCCAGGGCGAGGACGAGCCGGGCAGTGGTGCGCGCTCCCAGCGGATCTGGCCCTGGCCGGTCTCGGAGGGGGGCAGGGCGAGGTAGCCGCCCTCGCCGTGGAAGCGGAGCGAGCCGGGGACGTGGTCCTTGGCGTAGAGCAGCTCGCCCAACTGCTCCAGGGAGTACGGCTTGACGAGCAGCGACCAGCGGGTCGGCGCGGCGACGACCGGGCCGAGGCGCATGCCCTGGCGGTCGAGCGCGGCGAGGGCCCGGGCGGCCGCGGGGGCGGGCAGGCTGACCGCGCAGGGAGCCTTGTCGCCGGTGGCGAGGACGATCGGCGCGGCGGGTCGGTTGCCCCACCACCAGCGCACCATCCGGGCGTCGGTGGTGGCCGCGAGGAGGCCGGGGTCGAAGGGGTGTGCGCCGGGGACCGTGCAGTCTGGGTCCGGACAGCCGCAGCGGGCCCGGCCCTGAGGGTCCGGTGCCACGCCCGGGAGTACGGGCCATTGCCATTCTGTCGCGAAGGTCAGGGCCGCGCTGAGCATCTCAGACCTCCTGTTGTCTCGCCTGGACAGGAGCCTGCGTCGCTTTCCGGGGATCTCGCGCATGAGCGCTCGTTCCTTTCCGTTGCACCGCTGGCAACACCGAGGACCACATCACATCATGTGTCGATCACTTCACTGTGCGTACCTGTTGGCGCATCACACCCCTGCCTTCGGCAAGGGGAACCCGTGCGTGCTTGAAAAGCATGGGCGTGGCGATTGGGGGTGGCGAAGTCTGGCGTTTTGCCGTCCCGCGTAGTTCTCTCCGCCTCCGCCACGGGAGGATGGGGCACGATCGTCGGTGGTTAAGACGCCCGGGTCCTTCACCAGGTTCCGGGTGGCCCCCAGCCACCCCTGGCCTTCTCCGAGTACGTACCCATCACGACCGCTGTGACGCTCCGTCGAGCAAACCCAGTCGACCGCAATGGACCGTCCCCTGATGCAGTTTTAAGCCAACTTTGCCAATCCGCAAGGGGAGAGCGAAATAGCACCCGTAAACCCATGGACACCAGGAATCCCGGCAGGACAATGCTGGACATCCCCTCACGAGTGCGTGTACATGTGGAGACACTGCCAGCGGCGCAGAATGACATGGGGGTTTGCGATGCTTTTGAGCAATACGCACCGGTCGGAAAGCCGGACGCCATGAACGCCCCGCACCCTCCGAAAGTGGCTGGAATCGATTCAACGGTTCCCTCGCCCGCACACACTGTCGCGCCCGCGCCTGCCGCCACCGATACCCCGCCGAGCCCCTCCTCGAACACCCAGAACACGCCTGATACCGCACCGAACGCGCCAGGTGCCCTGCTCCAGGACCGGCTCGCCGGCTGGGTGTCCGATCTCACGACCCTCCATGAACTCACGGAGCGGCTGGCACGCACGGACGCACTCGACGAAGCACTCCAGGAGCTGCTGCGCGCCGGAGCCGCCCTGGTGGGCGCCCGCCGCGGACTCGTCGTCCTGGAACCCGGCGACGGCCTGGGCCCCCACACCACCATCGGCCTCGGCCTCGCCCGCTCCGACCTCGGCCACATCGAGACCGTCCCGCGCGGGGCGATGTCCTACGGCCAGATTCTCGACGGCGCTCCCGGCGGCGAGGGCGGCGAGATCGTCCACCCCGACCTGTTCGCCGAGGACACCCTCGACCCGCGCCACCGCGAGGTCGCCGTACGCCTCGGCTACGCGGCCAGTTACGCGCTGCCCCTGGCGACCGACGCGGCCGGGCGCCTGGGTGCCGCCGTGTGGCTGTACGACGAGCCCGCCGAGCCGGTCGAGCGGCAGCGCCACCTCGTCGGCCTGTACGCCCGGTACGCCACCGAGCATCTGGCCCGGGTCCTCGAAGTCGAGCGCACGCGCGCGTGCATGACGACCATCGCCGAGGAGCTGCTGCCGTCCCGGCTCCCCCGCGTGGCCGGTGTGCAGCTCGCCGCGCTGCACCGCACGGGTCCGCGCGGCGGCGGCGACTGGTACGACGCGCTGCCGCTGCCCGATGCCGCGCTCGGCCTCGCGGTCGGCTCGGTGACCGGCTCCGGGCCCAGCGCGATCGCCGCGATGGGCCGGCTCCGCGCGTCCCTGCGGGCGTACGCGGTGATGGAGGGCGAGGACCCGGTCGCGGTCCTGTCCGACCTCGAACTCCTCCTGAGACTCACCGAACCCGCCCGCTCGGCCACCGCCCTGTTCGCCTACTGCGAGCCCGCGCTGCGCAAGATCACCCTGGCCGGCGCAGGACACAGCCCGCCCCTCCTGGTCGGCGAGCGGCGCACGGAGTTCGTGGAGACCTCCGTGTCCGCGCCCCTGGGCATGCTCGCCTGCTGGGAGGCGCCGAGCGTGGAGCTGGAGGCGGAGGCGGGCGAGACCGTGCTGCTCTACACCGACGGGCTGCTGCACCGCACCGGCGACCCCATGGACCGCGCCTTCGCCCGCCTGCACGCGGCGGCCGCGAGCGTCCCCAAGGCGCTGCGCGACGACCCGGCCGCGATCGCCGACCACGTCCTGCGGACCGTGCTGCCGGACGGCCTCGACACGGCCGACAGCGACGAGGACGTCGTCCTCCTGGCGGCTCGCTTCGAGTAGTCGCAGCGAAGCCATGTGTAACAGGCCATACGGCCCTGGGCCCCCTTCCGTACGACCGTACGATGGACGGGGTCCAGTGCCGTATCTAGGAGGATGACCGTGGCCGACGAGCTCAATCCGGAGACCCCGGAAGCGGAGCCTGAAGAGCCCATCAAGAAGCGGAAGAACGGCTTGTACCCCGGCGTGTCCGACGAACTCGCAGACAGCATGAAGTCCGGCTGGGCCGACACCGAGCTGCACGACCTGCGGCCCGTCGAACAGGCCGAGCACACCGCCCGCCGCCGTGCCGCGCTCTCCGCGCGCTTCCCGGGCGAGCGCCTGGTGATCCCCGCGGGCAACCTGAAGACCCGCTCGAACGACACCGAGTACCCCTTCCGGGCGTCGGTCGAGTACGCGTACCTGACCGGCAACCTCACCGAGGACGGCGTCCTCGTCCTGGAGCCGGCCGCCGAGGGCCACAAGGCGACGATCTACCTCCTGCCGCGCTCCGACCGCGAGAACGGCGAGTTCTGGCTCTCCGGCCAGGGCGAGCTGTGGGTCGGCCGCCGCCACTCCCTCACCGAGGCCGAGCGGCTCTACGGCATCCCCGCCTCCGACGTCCGCGAACTGCCCGCCGCCCTGCGCGGGGCCACCGGCCCCGTCCGCGTCGTCCGCAGCTACGACGCCGGCGTCGAGGCCGCGCTGACCGACAAGGTCACCGCCGAGCGCGACGAGGAACTGCGGGTCTTCCTCTCCGAAGCACGCCTGGTCAAGGACGAGTTCGAGGTCTCCGAGCTGCAGAAGGCCGTCGACTCGACGGTCCGCGGCTTCGAGGACGTGGTCAAGGTCCTCGACAAGGCCGAGGCCACCAGCGAGCGCTACATCGAGGGCACGTTCTTCCTCCGCGCGCGCGTGGAGGGCAACGACGTCGGCTACGGCTCGATCTGCGCCGCGGGCCCGCACGCCACCACCCTGCACTGGGTGCGCAACGACGGCCCGGTCCGCTCCGGCGACCTGCTCCTCCTGGACGCCGGCGTCGAGACGCACACCCTGTACACCGCCGACGTGACGCGCACGCTGCCGATCAACGGCCGCTTCACCGAGGTCCAGAAGAAGGTCTACGACGCCGTGTACGAGGCCCAGGAGGCCGGTATCGCGGCGGTGCAGCCGGGCGGCAAGTACCGCGACTTCCACGACGCGGCACAGCGTGTGCTGGCCGAGAAGATCGTCGAGTGGGGTCTCGTCGAGGGGCCCGTGGAGCGCGTCCTGGAGCTGGGCCTCCAGCGCCGGTGGACGCTGCACGGCACGGGTCACATGCTCGGCATGGACGTCCACGACTGCGCCGCCGCGCGGACCGAGACGTACGTCGAGGGCACCCTGGAGCCCGGCATGGTCCTCACGGTGGAGCCCGGCCTGTACTTCCAGGCGGACGACGTGACCGTCCCCGAGGAGTACCGAGGCATCGGCGTCCGCATCGAGGACGACATCCTCGTCACCGAGGACGGCAACCGGAACCTGTCCGACGGCCTGCCCCGCACCTCGGCCGAGGTCGAGGGCTGGATGGCGTCCCTCAAGGGCTGACAGCTGATGGCTGCCACCTGATACAAGACTGATGGCCGGGCACACCTGCTGTGCCCGGCCATTCGTGTGCCGAGCGCATGCCCAGGGGGAGGCTTTTTTCATGAACGTGCCTAGGGGGAGGGCTTTTTCGTGAACGACTTCTGGTCCGGCGTCGGCGTCGACCTGCACCTGGAACCCGACCCGGAAGGCGGCCGCCGGGTCGGTCTCGAACGCGCGCTCCGGGACGCCGTACGGGACGGCCGACTCGCCCCGGGGACCCGCCTTCCCGCCACCCGCCGGCTCGCGGCCGAACTGGGCGTCTCACGAGGCACCGCGAAGGCCGCCTACGACCAGCTCGTCGCCGAGGGCTACCTGACCGCGCGCCAGGGCTCCGGTACCCAGGTCGCGCGGCTGCCCTCTGTCGACGCGGAGGCACCGGGCGCGGCGGCACGCGCGCGTGTACCCCGTTTCGACCTGCGGCCCGGCAGCCCGGACGTCGGCATGTTCCCGGCGGCGGCCTGGCTGCGCTCGCTGCGCCGCGCGATCGCGACGGCACCCTCCTTGGCGTACGACTACGGGGATCCGCGCGGCCGCATCGAACTGCGCACCGCCCTGTCGGGGTACCTGGGGCGGGCGCGCGGGGTGATCGCGCCGCCGGAGCGGATCGTGATCACGTCCGGGTACGTGCAGGGACTCGCGCTCCTCACGCGCGTGCTGGACGCGGCGGCGGGGCGCGGTGTCGCCGAGGTCGCCATGGAGGACCCGGGGCTGCCGTTCCACCGGGAGGTGGTGCGGCACAACGGCGGGCGCGTGGTGCCCGTACGGGTCGACGAACGAGGCGTCCGCGCCGAGGAGTTGGGGAACGCGGCGGCCGTGGTGGTGACCCCGGCCCACCAGTACCCGACCGGCGTCACCCTGCACCCGGAGCGCAGACGGGCGCTGACCGACTGGGCACGCGCGCGTGGGGGCCTGATCGTCGAGGACGACTACGACGGGGAGTTCCGCTACGACCGCCAGCCCGTGGGCGCGCTCCAGGGGATGGCACCGGGGCAGGTCGTGTACCTGGGGACCGCGTCCAAGACCCTCGGGCCCGCGCTGCGGCTCGGCTGGATGGTGCTGCCGCCCCACCTGGTCGACGCGGTCGCCGACGCCAAGCTGCACAGCGACCACCACACCGAGACCATCGGCCAGTTGGCGCTCGCCGAACTGATCGACAGCCATGCCTACGACCGTCACGTACGCGCGTGCCGGCTGCGGTACCGGCGCCGCCGTGACCAGCTGCTCGGCCGACTGGGGGCGCACGCAAACGTTTACGGCATCGCGGCGGGGCTGCACGCGCTGGTGGAGGTCGCCGACGAGGAGGCGGTGCTCGCGCGGGCCGAGAAGGAGGGCCTCGCGGTCGGGCGGCTCGGGGAGCACTGGCATGCGGCGGACGGGGACGAGGGGCGACCTCAGGGGCTTGTGGTGGGGTACGGGACGCCTCGGGAGCGGGTCTATCCGGAGGCGCTGGACGTGTTGGGGCGGGTGCTGGAAGGGCCGTGAGGGGGGGCTGGGTGAGTGCCGGGCGGGCTGCCGAATTGGGCCAATGACAGGGCGCCCGATTGGGCCTTCTGGCAGATCCAACCGAGCTCTACCGTCGTAGACATGACGAACTCACTCGTCCCGCCCGCGGGCCCGCAACGCACCCTCGCACTCGCCCAGTTGACCAACTCGGTCGGCGACGGCGCCTACTACGTGACCTCGGCGCTGTACTTCACCCACGTCGTCGGGCTCGCCCCCGCGCGCGTGGGCCTCGGGCTCACGCTCGCGTGGGCCGTCGGTTCGCTGGTCGGGGTGCCGCTGGGGCGGCTGGCCGACCGGCGTGGGCCGCGCGGTACGGCGGTGCTGCTGGCGCTGGCGACGGGGCTCGCGGTGGCGTCCTTCCTCGTCGTCCGGGGATTCGTGCCGTTCGTGATCGCCGCGTGTGCCTACGCCTCGGCGCAGTCGGGGCTCGCGGCGGCCCGGCAGGCGCTGCTGGCGGGGCTGGTGTCCGCCGGGGAGCGGACCGGGCTGCTGGCACACCTCCAGTCGACGCTGAACGCCGGTCTCGCGGTGGGCGCGGGTCTCGGCGGGCTCGCGCTGCGGGCGGGGACGCGGTCGGCGTACCTCGGGGTGTTCGCGCTGGACGCGGTGAGCTTCCTGGTGTGCGCGGGGCTGTTGGTGCGGCTGCCGTCGGTGCGGGGCGTCCAGGTGCGGAAGGCGGGCGGGCTCGGGGTGCTGCGGGACCGGCCGTACGTCGTCGTCACGCTGCTCAACACCGTGCTGCTGCTGCGGATGCCGTTGCTCAGCCTCGGGCTGCCGCTGTGGATCGCGGAGCGGACGGACGCGCCGACCTGGCTGGTCTCCGCGCTGTTCGTGCTCAACACCGGGGCGGTGATGGTCTTCCAGGTGCGGACGGCCCGCGGGATCACGGGGCTCGCGTCGGCCACGCGCGCGGTGCGGCGGTCCGGCTGGATCATGCTGGCGGCCTGCGCGGCGTTCGCGCTGTCGGCGGGCGCGTCGCCGTGGGTGGCCGTGGGGGCGCTGGTGGTCGGGGCGGTGCTCCAAGTGGCCGCCGAGATGGGGCAGTCGGCGGGTTCCTGGCAACTCTCCTTCGACCTGGCCCCCGCCGACCGGGTGGGCGAGTACCAGGGCTTCTTCGGGACCGGCGTCACCGTGGCGAGGACGATGGGTCCCCTGGTGCTGACGTCCCTCCTCCTGGAATGGGGGACGCCGGGCTGGCTGCTGCTGGGCGGGGCGACGGTCGTGGCGTCGTACGCGATGGGGCCGGCGGCGCGGCGGGCGGCGGGTGCCGGGCGGGAGACGGACGAGGAGGAGGGCGAGGCGGGCGCGGTGAACAGGCGGCCCGCATTGGCGAGTTGACCGGTACCGGGCTCGGTCCTCTACAGGTTCAGGCGGCCCACGCCAGTGAGTTGACCGGTAAAGAGTCCAGGAACAAAGCGCCCGCCAGGAGCCCCGCACTTCCGCGAGGGCTCCACGCGCGTGCGTGCAGGTCGGTGTCGAAGGCGGTCAGGGCCTCCGCACCCGCCGATGTCGCCGTGCCGCCCGACTCCAGGACACCCCGGGCGCCCGCCTGGACGTGCCGCAGGCCCAACGGGCCCACGGCGTGCAGGAGTTCGGTGTCCTGGAGGGTGGACATCACCGTGAGCAGGGCGTCGAGGCGGGCCTGAGTCTCCGTCGCCCCGGCCGCGCGGGTCGTGGCGAGGGTGTCCAACGCCCGCCGTACGTGCGGGAATCCGGCCTTGGCCTCGCCCCGCGCGCCGGCCGCGCCGTACTTCGCCGAGATCGACGAGCCGCGCGAGGGTCTGCGCGGGGCGCGTCGGTCGGGGTGGGCGGCGATGCGCTTCGCGGTCGCGGCGACGTCCTTGGCTCCGGCACCCGGGTCCAGGGCGGCCGCCGCGACGAGCAGGCCGAGGGCCCACAGGGCACCCCGGTGGCCACCGCCCGCGAGCGCGACGGAGTGTTCGGTGCAGCGGCCGATCGCGCCGAGCTCCGCGCGGAGCACGGAAGTCGGCTCGCCCGTGCGGCGGGCGGCGGCCGCCATCGCCGCGAGGCCGGGTGTCAGCGCCTTGGCGGACCAGCGCAGGGCGCTGTGGTCCACGCGGGTCGTGCGGGCGGCCAGGTCGCGCGGGTCGGGCAGTCCCGGCTTGGGGGCCAGGGCCAGTTGCCCGGTGAGCGCGTCCACGGCGGCCCGCGCCAGTGCCTCGTCCTCGCGGCTCTGCATCGTCGTACCTTACGAGGAGGCGGAGGCCGAAGGGGAGGGGTTGTCGCCGGGCGGCGTACCCGTCGGGGCACCGCTCGGGGGCGTACCGCCTCCACCGCCGCCCGCGCCCGTGCTCTCCGCGTCCGGGCCCTCCGTGGCGCTCGTCATCAGTGTCATGCTCGCGACGCTAGGGACGGGATCCGTCAGGGACGTGGGCCTGTGCTGTGCGTGAGGTAAGAATCCTCGGAAAGCTGAGGCCGGGTCGATCACACCGCCATCAACGGCGCGTCCTTGCGCCACTTCAGGATCTTGTCGAAGCTCACCACCGCGCCACCCACGCCCGGCTTGTTGCCGATGTGGACGTGGTCGGCGAGCTCCTGGATGAGGCACAGGCCGCGGCCGTTCTCGGCCTCGCTCGGGGCCGGGCGGACGGACTGCGTGCGGGCGAAACCGGGGCCGGAGTCCGCGACTTCGATACGGCACTTCTCGCCGTCGAGGTACGCGGTGACCCGGTACGCCTCCGTGGGCGCGCCGTGCGCGGTGTCGCCGCCGTGCTCGACGGCGTTGGCGCACGCCTCGCTCAGGGCGACGGAGAGGTCGTAGGAGATGTCCGGGTCGACGCCCGCGGTCTCCATCGTGCCGAGGAACAGTCGCCGGGCGAGTGGCACGCTCGCGGCCTCGCGCCTCAGATGGAGTGACCACCAGATGCTCATGCTCCAGCCTCCCGGCCGCGGCTCGACATAGTGATACCTATTGCCGCCAGTGCCCCTGTGTAAGCACGGAGTTGACGTGATGCCGCCCATATGGGCGATGCGTCCCAAACGTAATTGGTGTATCCGGAGGTAGCTCACGCCGGAGAGTGATCTTTGTGACCTACGACACACTATGGCCTCGATGTTGCCGACCTGCCGTATGGCGGCAATAAGGCCGGTGCGATGATGAGCCCGCCATGACTGCCCCCCACCCACGTACGGCGCGCTCCGGAGGTGAACTCCGGGTCCTGAGGGCCGCGGTGTTCGCCGCGGTCTGTGTCGTGCTGGCCGCGGCCGGTCATGCGATCGCCTCCTGCGCCACGGTTCCGCCGTGGACACTGGGCGCGGGCTTCCTCGCCACCTTCCTCGTGGTGGCGCCGCTCGCCGGGCGGGCGCGTTCGCTGCCGGGGATCGTGGTGCCGCTCGCGGTCGGACAGACCGTGCTGCACACACTGTTCGGGCTCGGTCAGACGGCCGTCACCCCATCGTCCGACTCCCTCTCGGCCTCCGACGCCACGCTCGTCGCGCGTGCCGCGCATCTCCTGTGCGGGACCACCGCCGCGGCGATCAGCCCGGCGCAGGCCCATCAGATCCTCACCGACGCGCGGCTGTTGCCGACCTCGGGCTCGATGGGTCCGACGGGCTCGATGAGCGGCATGGGGTCGATGCACCATCCGGCGGACGCCATGTCCACCTCCGCCGCGTCCTCCATGTCGCTGTTCCCGTCCCTGTCCATGCTGCTCGGTCACGTCCTCGCGGCGCTCGCCGCGGGCTGGCTGCTGCGGCGCGGGGACCTGGCGCTGCTGCGCCTGATGGAACTCTCGGCGCACGGAGTCGCGGAAGGGGCGCTCGTACGGTCCTTGCGCGGTGCGCTCGCCCTGGTGCGCGCTCTGCGGGCCGGGCTGCCGGGAGCGCCCGAGGCGGGCCCGCGTCCGCTCCGTAGCGCCCTGTTCGCGCCGCCCGCGCCGCACACGACCGCACTCCAGCACTCGGTGATCCGCCGCGGCCCGCCGGTCGCCGCCGCACACACCCTCGCCGCCTGACGCGACGCGACCAGTACCACTTCCATCGAGCACAGCTCTCCGGGAGAGGTGGCCGCCGTCGTGCGGCACACGCGCGTGCCACGCGCCCCCTCTTCACCACCGGAACTCACTCGAACTCGAAGTGGAGTGCTCCTTTCCATGAAGACCTCTCGTATCGCCGCCGCCGCTGCCGTCGCCGGCTCGGCCGTGCTCGTCCTGTCTTCCCCCGCCTTCGCGCACGTCTCTGTGCAACCGGAGGGCGCGGCCGTCAAGGGCGGCTACGCGGTCGTCGACTTCAAGGTCCCGAACGAGCGTGACGACGCCTCGACCACCAAGCTGGAAGTGAACTTCCCGACCGACCACCCGCTGGCCTCCGTGATGCCGGAGCCGATCAGCGGCTGGACCGTGAAGGTCACCAAGTCGAAGCTCGCCAAGCCCGCCGAGATGCACGGCGAGACGATCACCGAGGCCGTCACCAAGGTCACCTGGACCGCGACCGGCAAGGGCGTCGAACCCGGCTACTTCCAGAAGTTCCCGGTCTCCGTCGGCATGCTGCCCACGGACGCCGACCAGCTCGTCTTCAAGGCGCTCCAGACGTACTCCGACAAGCAGGTCGTGCGCTGGATCGAGGTGCAGAAGGACGGCGAGGAGGAGCCCGAGAACCCGGCTCCGACGCTCACGCTGACCTCCACCTCCGGCGCGACCGCCGAGGACGCCTCCGACAAGGCCGCGAAGACCGAGACCACCGCCGCCGACTCCACCTCGTCGTCCGCCGATTCCTCCGACACCACCGCCCGCGTCCTCGGCGTGGTCGGCATCGCCGTCGGCGCGGCGGGCGTGGCGTACGGCGTTCTCGCCGGCCGACGGCGTACGACCGTCTGAGGCCCGTCACTCATGGCGCGCACAGGGGTCCGTGCGACTCTCTCGTACGACCCCGGTGCGCGCCGGAGCTCTCACAACTGGGACATTTCTCTATGCGCAAGAAGACGTTCGCGGCGGCCGTTCTGCTCGTCGCCGCCACCCTGACGCTCTCCGCCTGCGGCAGCGACGACAGCCAGAGCCCCGTCTCCGTGGTCTCCGAGGACACCGCGACCCAGGCCGCCACCGTGCTCGACACCCCGTTCGAGAAGCCGGACCTGGTCCTCACGGACACGCACGGCAAGAAGTACGACTTCCGGGCGGAGACCAAGGGCCGACCGACACTGATCTACTTCGGCTACACCCACTGCCCCGACATCTGCCCGCTGACGATGAACAACATCGCCGTCGCCAAGAAGTCGCTGCCCAAGGCCGAGCAGGACAAGCTGCTGGTCGTGTTCGTGACCACCGACCCGGCGCGCGACACCCCCTCCGAGCTGGGCAAGTGGCTCAAGGGCATCGACACCCAGTTCGTCGGCCTGACCGGCGACTTCGCCACCATCCAGGCCGGCGCCCGCTCGATCGGCATCTCCATCGAGCCGACCTCGAAGGACAAGAACGGCAAGCTGGTCTCCGTCCACGGCACCCAGGTCGTCGCGTTCTCCCCGAAGACCAACGGCGGCTATCTGCTCTACGGCCAGGACACCACCGTCGACGACTACACCAAGGACCTCCCCAAGATCGTCAAGGGAGAGACGCCGTGAGGCGGTTCGCCGTACCCGTCGCGGTGCTGACCGGCGCGCTGGTCCTCACCGGCTGCGGCGGCTCGGACGCGAAGGCCCAGCTGTCCGTCAGCTCCGCCTACATGCCCCAGCCGGTCTCGGACATGGCGGCGGGCTTCCTGGACATCGCCAACAAGGGCGGCGCGAAGGACGAGTTGACCTCCGTCACCAGCGACCTCGGTCCCGTCAGCGTGCACGAGACGGTCGGCCAGGCGATGGAGGAGGTGAAGTCCCTCGATGTGCCCGCACACGGTCAACTCGTGTTCAAGAGCGGGGGCAACCACCTGATGTTCGACAAGCTGAAGCACACGCTCAAGCAGGGCGACCACGTGACCGTGAAGCTGCATTTTGCCAAGTCCGGCCCTCTCACGGTTGAGATGCCCGTGAAGTCGGCCACGTACAACCCCACGACCGGGCACTGAGGGAGGGACCCCCACCTTGAAGACGACCATCACCCCCCGCGTCCGCAACCTGGTGCTGCTGCTCCTGGCTGTCACCGGCATGCTCTTCGCCGGGGCGGGCACGGCCTCCGCGCACGCCGCGCTGACCGGCAGCGACCCCAGTTCGGGGGTGGTGGTCGACAAGGCTCCGACGCAGATCTCGCTCACCTTCTCCGAGAAGGTGGCGACGAACAACGACTCGCTGCGCGTGCTCGACCCGAAGGGCAAACGCGTCGACGTCGGCAAACCGTCCAACATCAGCGGAACGACCTACGCCACCCAGGTGCGCAGCGGACTGCCCGACGGCACGTACACGGTCGCCTGGCAGGTCGTGTCCGCCGACAGCCACCCCGTCGGCGGCGCCTTCACCTTCTCGATCGGCTCCCCCTCGAAGACCACCGTCTCCGCGTCGGACGAGCAGGACGTCGGCGGCGGACTCGTCGGCGGGCTGTACGGCTTCGGGCGCTACATGTCGTACGCCGGCTTCATCGTCATGATCGGCGGCGCCGCCTTCATCCTGGCCTGCTGGCAGCGCGGCGCCGGAGTGCGCGCCCTCCAGCGGCTGGTGGTCTCCGGCTGGGTCTCGCTCACCGCGGCCACACTCTGGCTGCTGCTGGTGCGCGGCTCGTACACGACGACCGGGAAGCTCGGCGACATCTTCGACCTGAACCTCCTCGGCCAGGTCCTCCAGACGAAGACCGGCGCGGCCCTCGTCTCCCGGCTGCTGCTGCTCGCCGCCGCCGCGCTGTTCATCGCCGTGCTCTTCGGGGCGTACGACAAGCGGGAGGACGAGGAGAAGCGGGACCTCACCTTCGGTCTCGCGATCGGCGGCGGTGTGGTGGCCGCCGGGCTCGCGGCGAGCTGGGCACTGGCCGAGCACGCCTCGACAGGGCTCCAGCCCGGCATCGCGATGCCCGTCGACGTCGTCCACCTGCTGGCCGTCGCGACCTGGCTCGGTGGCCTCTCCGCCCTCCTCGTCGCGCTCTACCGGGCGCCCGCCGACAACCTGGTCGGGCGGACGGCCGTACAGAACTTCTCGCGCATCGCGTTCGGCAGCGTCCTCGCGCTCGTCGCGACCGGCATCTACCAGTCCTGGCGCCAGCTCGGCTCCTGGTCGGCGTTCACCGACACGGGCTACGGACAGCTGCTGCTCGTGAAGATCGGCCTCGTGGCGCTGCTCGTCGGCATCGCGTCGATCTCCCGGCGCTGGACCGCCCGCCTGGCGGAGACCACCGCGACAGCCGAGACGGCCGTCGAGGAACGCGCGCCGGAGAAGGAGAAGGCACACGCCAGCGCGTCCACGAAGACCGCCGACTCCAGCGCTACGGCAGCCGCCGAGGCCAGTGCCTCCAGCGCTACGACGTCCACCGCGGCCGGTACCTCCAGCGCGTCCGCCAAGGCCGGCGTCTCCGGCGCCACGACCTCCGCGAGGACCGGCGTCTCCAGCGCCACGACCTCCGCCGAGGGCGATTCCGATGCGGCCGCGTCCGCCGACGACGGCGACTCCGAGGCGCCCGGCGGTTCCAAGCGGGCCGCCCAACTCGCCCGCCAGCAGGCCGCCGTGGACTCCACCCGAAAGAAGCGACTTCGGGACGCCGACCCGATCCGCTTCGGGCTGCGCCGGTCCGTGCTCGCCGAGGCCGCCGTCGCCGTCGTCGTCCTCGCCGTCACCACGGCCCTGACGGCCACCGAACCGGGCCGCACGGAGGAGGACGCCAAGGCGGCCAAGTCCTCCTCCTCGTCCTCTTCCTCGTCGTCCGCCGGTGCCCTGACCCTGGACATGTCCTTCGACACCGGGGGCACGGACGGCAAGGGCGTCATACGGCTCGACCTCGACCCCGCGCGCGTGGGCGGCAACGAGATGCACGTCTATGTGCAGCGCCCCAACGGCCGGGCCTTCGACGTCCCCGAGGTGAAGGTCGCCTTCACCCTCGCCGCGAAGAAGATCGGCCCGCTGCCCGTGACGCCCGACCGCATCGCCACCGGGCACTGGGCCGCGAACGGAATCCAGATCCCCATGGCGGGCGACTGGAAGATCTCGGTGACCGTGCGGACCTCCGACATCGACCAGACGACCGTCGACAAGAACGCGCAGATCGGCTGAACCACGCCATGCCTGACCAGTCCATTCCCCAGGCCCGGACCGTAGAGGCACCTCCTGGGGAGGCCGTTTCCGAAAACACCTCCCCAGGGGAGGGCATTTCCCGCCGACGGCTCCTCGGTACGGCCGGTGCCACCGGGCTCGTGCTCGGTACGGCGGGCGGGGCCGTGGGGTACGCGTCCGCGCCCGCCGGGGCCACACCACTGACCTCGCTGGGCGAGGACATGGCAATGTTTCACGGGAAACATCAGCCCGGCATCACCGAGGGCCTCCAGGCGCGCGGTCATCTCGTCGCCTTCGACCTGGCGGCGGGCGCGAGCCGCAAGGAGGCGGCGGCCCTGCTGCGCCGCTGGTCGACGACCGCGCAGCGGCTGATGGCGGGCGAGGCGGCGGCGCAGGACGACACGGAGGTCGCCCGGGACGCGGGGCCCTCGTCGCTGACGATCACCTTCGGCTTCGGCAACTCCTTCTTCTCCCGTACGGGACTGGAGAAGCAGCGGCCTGTCTCCCTCGACCCGCTGCCCGACTTCTCCTCCGACCACCTCGACAAAACGCGCAGCAACGGCGACCTGTGGGTGCAGATCGGCGCCAATGACGCGCTGGTCGCCTTCCACGCCCTGCGCACGATCCAGAAGGACGCGGGCAGCGCGGCCAAGGTCCGCTGGCAGATGAACGGCTTCAATCGGACGCCGGGCGCGACGGCCCACAAGATGACGGCCCGCAACCTGATGGGCCAGCTCGACGGCACCCGCAACCCGAAGCCGGCCGAGTCCGACTTCGACAAGCGGATCTTCGTGCCGGCGTCCGGTTCGACCGACCCGGCGTGGATGGCGAACGGCTCCTACGCCGTCGTACGCCGTATCCGCATGCTCCTCGACGACTGGGAGAAGCTCTCGACCGGCGCCCAGGAGAACGTCGTCGGGCGCCACAAGTCCACCGGGGCGCCGCTGTCCGGGGGCGGTGAGACGACCGCGATGGACCTGGAGAAGACCGACGCGAAGGGCGCCCTGGTCGTCCCCATCAACGCGCACGCCCGGATCGCCCGGCCCGACCAGAACGGTGGCGCGGCGATGCTGCGGCGCCCGTTCTCGTACCACGACGGCATCGCCGCGGACGGCACTCCGGACGCCGGGCTCCTCTTCGTGTGCTGGCAGGCGGACCCGCTGCGCGGCTTCGTCACCGTGCAGCGGAAACTCGACCGCGGGGACGCCCTGTCGACGTACATCCGGCACGAGGCGAGCGGCCTGTTCGCGGTGCCGGGCGGGGCGGCGGAGGGCGAGTACGTGGGGCAGCGGTTGCTGGAGGGGTGAGGCCGTCGCCCTCACGAGTGGCTGGGCCAGGAAGCGTGCCCCGGGTCTCGCAAGGCCCATTAGGGTGAAGCCATGCCAGCCAGCTACGCGTATCTCGGCCCTGAGGGCACCTTCACCGAAGTCGCCCTGCGGACGCTGCCCGAGGCGGCCACCCGGGAGCTGATCCCGTACGTGTCGGTGCAGTCCGCGCTGGACGCGGTGCGCACCGGCGAGGCCGAGGCCGCGTTCGTGCCGATCGAGAACTCCGTCGAGGGCGGCATCACCACGACCCTGGACGAGCTGGTCGCGGGCGCGCCGCTGATGATCTACCGCGAGGTGCTGCTGTCGATCACCTTCGCGCTGCTGGTCAGGCCGGGCACGAAGATCTCCGACATCAAGACGGTCTCCGCGCACCCCGCCGCCCAGCCGCAGGTCCGCAACTGGATGAAGGCGAACCTCCCGGACGCCCTGTGGGAGTCGGCGGCCTCGAACGCGGACGCCGCCCGGCTGGTCCAGGAGGGCCGCTACGACGCCGCGTTCGCCGGTGAGTTCGCGGCCGCCCGGTACGGTCTCGAAGCGCTGGAGACCGAGATCCACGACGCGGAGAACGCGCAGACCCGGTTCGTGCTGGTGGGCAGGCCCGCCCGCCCGGCCGCCCCGACCGGCGCGGACAAGACCTCGGTCGTGATCTGGCAACGCGACGACCACCCGGGCGGGCTGCGCGACCTGCTGGGCGAGTTCGCCACCCGGGGCATCAACCTCATGCTGCTCCAGTCCCGTCCGACCGGCGCCGGCATCGGCAACTACTGCTTCTGCGTCGACGCCGAGGGGCACATCTCCGACCGTCGGGTGGCGGAGGCGCTGGCCGGGCTCAAGCGGATCTGTCTCCAGGTGCGCTTCCTCGGTTCGTACCCGCGCGCGGACGTCGGCGTGGACGGGGTGCGGCCGCTCTTCCCGGCCACCTCGGACGAGGAGTTCCTGGCCGCGGCCGACTGGGTCGCGCACTGCCAGGACGGCCGTTTCTGACCGGTACTACCTGCGTATCTTCGTTATCCACAGAAGTTATCCACAGGTCCGCTTCTCGACCTGGGGACAAGTCGACAACGAAGTGCGATCCAGTCGACAAATCTCCCTACAGGCCGCCCATGCGTCCACCGGCGCGTAGGTCACTCTTCGTCCACCTGTTTCCTTCGGGCAATCCTTTGGAGCGACGCATTTCCACCCGAAAGTGGGTGGGAGGTGCGTTTAGGACAGGAAATACCCGTCGCGCGAAACTCTTTGGAAATGATCGTTTTCGATGTCCACAGATCTTTCGCACACCCTGTGGATAACTCTTCCGGGATGTGGATTCCTGTGGACAACCGCGACCTCAAGTCCCGTTTCCCACAAGGGATTCGGGTCAACAGGCCGCCTCACGGCTGCCCCGTTCCAGGGAGCGGGACGCCTTTTCATTGACCCGCGTCGGCACGCGCGAACACTCTGCGCAATTACCCCATAACTGGACGTAAGCCATAGTTCGGAATACCGAGTCGTGAGCCGGAACTCCGCACCGGTAGCCTGTTCCGCGTGATTGACCTTCGCCTGCTCCGTGAGGACCCCGACCGTGTGCGCGCGTCCCAGCGCGCCCGTGGAGAGGACGTCGCGCTCGTCGACGCTCTCCTGTCCGCCGACGAGCGGCGCAGGTCGTCCGGCGTCCGCTTCGACGAGCTGCGCTCCGAGCAGAAGGCGCTCGGCAAGCTCATCCCCAAGGCCTCCGGCGACGAGAAGGCCGAGCTGCTCAGGAAGACGGGTCAGCTCGCCGCCGACGTCAAGGCGGCCGACGCCGAGCAGCACGAGGCGGACGAGGAGACCAAGCGCCTCGCGCTCCAGCTCGGCAACCTCGTGCACCCCGACGTGCCCGTCGGCGGCGAGGAGGACTTCGTCGTCCTGGAGACGCACGGCACGATCCGCGACTTCGCCGCCGAGGGCTTCGAGCCCAAGGACCACCTGGAGCTCGGCGAGGCGCTCGGCGCCATCGACGTCGAGCGCGGCGCCAAGGTCTCCGGCTCGCGCTTCTACTACCTCACCGGCGTCGGCGCCCTCCTGGAGCTGGCGCTCGTCAACGCGGCGATCGCGCAGGCCACGGAGGCCGGCTTCATCCCGATGCTGACCCCGGCGCTGGTCCGCCCGCGCGCCATGGAGGGCACCGGCTTCCTCGGCCAGGCCGCGGAGAACGTGTACCACCTGGAGAAGGACGACTTCTACCTAGTCGGCACCTCCGAGGTCCCCCTCGCCGCGTACCACATGGACGAGATCCTCGACGCGGAGAAGCTGCCGCTGCGCTACGCGGGCTTCTCCCCGTGCTTCCGCCGCGAGGCCGGGACGTACGGCAAGGACACGCGTGGCATCTTCCGCGTGCACCAGTTCGACAAGGTCGAGATGTTCTCGTACGTCCTCCCCGAGGACGCGGAGAACGAGCACCAGCGGCTCCTGGACTGGGAGAAGCAGTGGCTCACCGCCCTCGAACTGCCCTTCCAGGTCATCGACGTGGCCTCGGGCGACCTGGGTTCGTCGGCGTCCCGCAAGTTCGACTGCGAGGCGTGGATCCCGACCCAGGGCAAGTACCGCGAGCTGACCTCGGCCTCCAACTGCGACAGCTTCCAGGCCCGCCGGCTGTCCGTCCGCCTGCGCGACGGCAAGAAGGTCCAGCCGCTGGCGACGCTCAACGGCACTCTGTGCGCCGTACCGCGCACGATCGTGGCGATCCTGGAGAACCACCAGCTGCCCGACGGTTCCGTGCGCGTGCCCGAGGTGCTGCGTCCGTACCTGGGCGGCCGTGAGGTCCTGACGCCGGTCGCCAAGTGACGGCCGGCTTCCCGTACCGGCTGATCGCGACCGACCTCGACGGAACGCTTCTGCGCTCCGACGAGTCGATCTCGGCACGCACCCGTGACGCCCTCGCCGCGGCCACCGCGGCGGGCGCGGCACACATCGTCGTGACGGGCCGCGGGGTCCCCTGGACCCGGCACATCCTCGACGACCTCGGCTATGACGGCCTCGCGGTCTGCGGCCAGGGCGCGCAGGTCTACGACGCCGGGGAGCACCGCCTGCTGACGTCGGTCACCCTGGACCGGCAACTGGCCGGGGTGGCACTCGCCAAGATCGAGGCGGAGGTCGGCCCGCTGCACCTCGCGGCGAGCCGGGACGGCCTGGACGGCGAGGTGCTGGTCGGCGACGGGTACGCGCTGACGGGCGCGCTGCCGTCGACGCCCCTCTCGGACGTGTCCGAGCTGTGGGCCGCGCCGCTGAACAAGATCTACATCCAGCACCCGACCCTCACGGACGACCAGCTCGCCGAGGCGGCGCAGCTGGCCGCGGGCGGTTTCGTCTCGGTCGCGATGGCCGGCGCGGGTATCGTCGAACTCCTCCCGCTCGGCCTCACCAAGGCCACGGGGCTGTCCCTCGCGGCCCGCCGCCTGGGCCTGAAGTCCGCCGACACGGTTGCCTTCGGCGATATGCCCAACGACATCGCGATGCTCGCGTGGGCGGCGCACGGCGTGGCGATGGCCAACGCGCACGAGGAGCTCAAGGCGGTGGCGGACGAGGTGACGTCTTCGAACGAGGAGGACGGGATCGCGGTGGTGCTGGAGCGGTTGCTCGCGTAGGTGTGGGCAACCGCCCCAGCGCAGAATGCCCCCGGCAGCGGGGGCGAAAGGGAAGGCGGCCCACGCGATAATGAGTCGCGTGCTCGAAGCGGCCGCCCCGGGCAGCTCCCCGTGGTGGGCGACTCGACGGAGGGTAACTACTCCGGAGACCGCCGCGGGCTGCCCTGAAGGGAGTTGGACGTCCTGTCGTGCATCGACATCGTCCAGCTCCTCTCCCAGTCAGTGGCGCCGGCTGATCCGGCGTCGACACAACAACTGTGCCGGTACGCCGAGTTGGGCGCCACCGAATTAACCCGCGGCCGAACTGCCGCTACCGCCGCCGCCACTTCCGCCGCCGAGCCTTGCTGAAGAACCACCCAGCAGGCGGCTCGTCAGAGCGCCACGGCTGGGGCTCGGGGGACTCGGCACGCCAGCGCGCCGCGAGCATCCGCGCGCGGGCGGACGGCTCGGCCGTCTCGGCGGACCGTATGAAGTCGTCGTCCAGGACCAGCTTGTCCCAGCCGTCCCCGGACTCCGGCTGACCGCCGCCGTACGTCGCCTCTCCGGCCATCCCCGTTCCTCCTAGCCGTCCGTCCTCTTTGCCCAGTGTGCCCGGACAGAGATGAAGCCCCCGTCAAGATCAGGACCTGTCATTCCTCGCCGGCGAGCTTCAGCGAGCGCAGCTTCTGTCCGGCGAACCAGGTGGCTCCCGCGGTGACCGCGACGAGGAACACCGTGGCCGTGGTCAGTCCGACGTCCGAGGTGACGAGGTCTCCGCCTGCGACCTTGTGGGCGACGGCCAGGGACCACTGCTGGACGCTCAGCGTGCGGGCGCCGGCGACCAGGGAGCCGAACAGGGCTTCCCAGACGAGGGCGTAGACGAGTCCGAAGACCACCGCGTGCCGGGAGACCGTGCCGAGCAGCAGGAAGAGTGCCGCGTAGGCGATGGACGCGACCAGGGCGGCCACCGTGTAGGCGACGGCGATCTGCTGGCCGTTGCCGTTGAGGATGAGGCCGGCGATCAGCATGGGGACCGCCGAGAACACCATGGTGACGGCGACCGCCACGATCAGCTTGGTGAAGATGATCGTGGGCCGCTTCAGCGGCTTGGACAGCAGGTAGACCACGGAGCCGTCGTCGATCTCCGGTCCGATCGCGCCGGTACCGGCGATGACGCCGATGATCGGCACCATCGTGGCGAGGCCGAGCCCGCCCAGGACGTCGACCGCGGTCTGGTCGTCGGCGCCGGTGAGGCCCCGCACCACCACGGAGATCATGATCAGCAGGAAGGGCAGGGCGCCCAGGATGAGGGCCCGGCGCCGGCCGAGCAGGGCCCGGTAGGTGAGTCGGGCGACTGTGGGGTCGTACATCTCTTGGCCTCCTACGCCGCGACGAGATACGAGAAGACTGATTCGAGCGACTCGTCCGACGGCGAGACCGTGAGCAGCCGGATGCCGTGGTCCTTGGCCACCCGGGGCAGCAGGACCGTGAACCGGCCGAAGTCGACGGCCTGGATACGCAGCGCGCCCTCGGCCAGGTCGACCTCGATGCCGGACGTCGACGGGTCGGCGATCAGCGCGGCCGCGAGGGCGCGGTCGTCGCTGGAGCGGACCAGGTAGCGGTGCGGGCGGTCGGTCATCAGGCGGCGGATCTTGCGGAAGTCACCGCTCGCCGCGTGCCTGCCGGCCACCACCACCTCGATGTGCCAGGCGAGTTGCTCGACCTCTTCGAGGATGTGGGACGAGAACAGCACCGTGCGGCCCTCGTCGCCCATCCGCCGCAGCAGCTCCATGAGCTGCATGCGCTGGCGCGGGTCCATGCCGTTGAAGGGCTCGTCGAGGAGCAGCAGCGAGGGGTCGTGGACCAGGGCGGACGCCATCTTCACGCGCTGGCGCATGCCCTTGGAGTACGTGGAGATCTTGCGGTCCTGCGCGTACTCCATCTCGACCGTGGCCAGCGCCTTCTGGGCCGCCTTGGCGCCGAGGCCGTGCAACTCGGCGTTGGCGACGACGAATTCGCGTCCGGTGAGGAAGTCGTACATCGCCTCGCGCTCGGGGACGATGCCGATGTGCTTGTAGATCTGTTCGTTGCGCCAGACCTGCTGGCCGTCAAGGGTGACGGTGCCGGTGGAAGGGGCGAGGAAGCCGCCCATCATGTTGATGAGGGTGGACTTCCCGGCGCCGTTGGGGCCGAGCAGTCCGGTGACGCCGGGGCCGACGTTCATGGTGATGTCGTTGACGGCGACCACGTTGCCGAACCAGCGGGAGACGTGGTCGATGGAGAGCGTGGTCACAGGCCCACCTTCCGGTAGCGGCGGATCAGGAGGCCGTAGGTCGCGGCGATGAGGCCCAGGACGGCGAGGACGTAGACGACGCCTTCCGCGTGGCTGGGGCCGACGCCTCCGGGGAACGCCGAAGTCGCGCCCAGGAAGGCCGACTGGAGACCGTCGATGAGCGTGACGGGCGAGAAGAGGCCGATCCAGGGGATGGCGCTCGTGGAGTTCTGCGCGTCGGCGATCGCCTGGAGGGTGGAGACCGCGCCGGAGGAGATGGTCAGGACGGCGATGACGGCGGCGATGCCGAAGCCGCGGCGCGGGGTGACCGCGGCGATGACCAGGCCGATGCCGGAGAAGAGCAGCGAGAGGAGGGCCACGGAGACGAGTCCCTGGGCGAAGCCCTTGGTCTGGTCGGCGAAGTCCAGCTTGGCGAGCAGGGCTCCTACGTAGAGCACGATCAGCGGGGCCCCGGTCAGGATGAGCATGGCCGAGGCCAGGGCCGCGAACTTGGCCCGCACGTAGTCGGCGGTCTCGATCGGCCGTGAGAAGTACAGCGGCACGGTCTTGAAGCGCAGGTCGCGCGAGACCGACTGGGGTGCCTGCGAGGCGACGTAGAGGCCGATGACGGCCTGCATGATGATCGCGTAGCGCGTGTAGTCGACGGGCAGGTCCTTGGCCTTCGTGGCGACCGCGACGGCCACCATGATGGCCGCGGGCACGCACATGACCACGAACAGCAGCATCGGCAGCACCTTGGACTTCACCGAGCGGCCGAGGCCGTACGAGCCGCGCAGGGACTGCGAGTAGAGCGAGCGGCGGGCGTAGGCGCGGCCCAGGCGGGGGCCGTCGTAGTGGCGGTAGCCGATGTTGTGGATACGGGTCTGGTCGCCCGGCTGGGGGACCAGGGGCTGGTCAATTGCCATGGCCTACGGCCTCCTTCCGCTCTGCGTCGTGGCCGGCGCCCGTGTCGGTGCCGGTGTCGGTGTCGGTGAAGACCTCGGAGATGTGGTGCCTGCGCTGCTCCATGCGCACCAGTCCGATGCCGAGGTCCGCGATCACGTCCCGGACCACGTCGTACGTCTCCTCGCCCGTGGCCGTCAGGAGGAGGACGTGGCCCGCGCCGGGCAGGCCGCTGCTGTCGTGGGTGTCCACCCCGCGCGCGTGGAGCGCGTCGCGCACCGCGCGGCTTCCGTCGGGGTGGTCGTCGGTGTCGGTGACCTCGATCGCCAGGGTCGTCGTGATCTGGGTGAAGTCCGTGGTGGAGCTGGAACGCAGGAGCTTGCCGCCGTCGACCACGATGACGTGGTCGCAGGTGCGCTCCAGCTCGCCCAGCAGGTGCGAGGTCACCAGCACCGAGATGCCGAAGTCCGTGTGGATGCGGCGGATGAGGCCGAGCATCTCGTCACGGCCGACCGGGTCGAGGCCGTTGGTCGGCTCGTCCAGGAAGACCAGCTGCGGGTCGTGGACGAGGGCCTGCGCGAGCTTGACGCGCTGCTTCATGCCCGTCGAGTAGCCGCCGATGGGGCGGTAGCGCTCCTCGTACAGACCGACATGGCGCAGGGTGTCCGCGGTGCGCTCGCGGGCCGCGGTGGGCGGCAGGCCGGACATGCGCGCCATGTGGACGACGAACTCGGTGGCCGAGACGTCGGGCGGCAGACAGTCGTGCTCCGGCATGTACCCGACGCGCTCGCGGATGTCGGCACCCTTGGTGGCGACATCGAGGCCGAGCACTTCGGCTCGGCCCTCGGAGGCGGGGGACAGACCCAGCAGGATCTTGATCAAGGTCGACTTGCCGGCTCCGTTGGCACCGACGAGCCCCGTCACACCGGGGCCGACGTCCACGGAGAGCCGGTCAAGCGCGGTCACCCGTGGGAACCGCTTGCTCAGGCTTTCGGTCGCGATCACAGTCACGTCTACGAAGGTAGTGACGCGGACCACTGCGGTCGTCACCCCGCAGAGCTGTCCTCACGTCAGACTCCAGGCGTACGGGTCCGTAGGGGATGCCCCTACTTGAGAGCTACGCGACCGGCCCCCGCGGTTATCCACAGGTGGAGATCACGCCTATTGACGCAGCCTCTAACAACTGTCACATTCACGAGTGTCAAGTTACGAGCACGTACCGCAGTCGGTGTGGACAGGTGGGGCGGTGGCATGACTACGGCGGTGACACGCGAACTCTCCGCGGAACTGCGGGGGTTCAGGGAGGTCCAGCGGCTGGCGTACGAGTGCGCCGAGGCCGTCGCGGCCCGGTTGGAACCCGGGGTGACCGAGCGCGACGCGGCGCGGATGCAGCGGTCGTGGCTGCGCGCGCGGGGTGTGAGCGACTGGTTCCATCTGCCCTTCGCCTGGTTCGGCGACCGCACGGCGTTCACGGACTTCCGGGTGCCCTTGCAGTTCTTCCCCACGGGCCGCCGTCTTGAGCCCGGGATGCCGTTCATCCTGGACATGGCCCCCGTGTACAAGGGCTTCACGGCCGACATCGGGTATTCGGGCTCCCTGGGCGCCAACCCGGTGCAGGACCGGCTGATGGCCGACCTGGAGGCACACCGCGCGCTGCTCCTGCGCGAGGTGCGCGAGCGGCGCCCGCTGCGCGAGATCTACGAGGACGTGGACCGCCTCATGGTCCGCCAGGGCTACGCCAACCGGCACCGCGCGTACCCCTTCGGCGTGATCGCGCACAAGGTCGACCGGGTCGCCGAACGCCCTTGGTCCCCAAGGCTGTTCGGGTTCGGCACGCAGTCCCTGAAGGGCCTCGCGAGCGACGCGCTGCACGGCCACCGCGACGGCTGGTCGCCGCTCTGGTCGCCGTACCGCTTCTCGGACCATCCCCCGCACCCGGGCCTGTGGGCGGTCGAACCGCATCTCGGATTCCGGGGCACGGGCGCCAAGTTCGAGGAGATCCTCGTCGTCACCGACTCCGCGGACCCCGAACAGAGTGCCTTCTGGCTGGACGACGATCTGCCGCACGTGCGGCGCTGGGCGGAGGACAAGTGACGCTTGAGGGTGCGCGCGAGCGCTGGGTGCGGACGGGTGGAGTCGAGCTGTGCGTGGCCGAGTTGGGGGACCCCTCGCGCCCCACGGTCATCCTGGTGCACGGCTATCCCGACAGCAAGGAGGTGTGGTCCGAGGTCGCGTCCCGGCTCGCGGACCGCTTCCACGTCGTGCTCTACGACGTCCGGGGCCACGGCCGGTCGACGGCACCGGAGCCGCTGCGGGGCGGGTTCACCCTGGAGAAGCTCACGGACGACTTCCTGGCGGTCGCGGACGCGGTCAGCCCGGACCGGCCCGTGCACCTCGTAGGGCACGACTGGGGGTCGGTGCAGTCCTGGGAGTTCGTCACCGTCGAGCGCACGGTGGGCCGGATCGCCTCCTTCACGTCGATGTCCGGGCCCTCCCTGGACCACTTCGGGCACTGGATCAACAAGCGCCTGACCCGGCCCACCCCGCGCCGCGTCGGCCAACTCCTCGGCCAGGGCGCCAAGTCCTGGTACGTGTACCTGCTTCACACGCCCGTGCTCCCCGAACTCGCCTGGCGCGGCCCCCTGGGCAGGCGCTGGCCGAAGATCCTGGAGCGCGTCGAGAAGGTCCCCCGCGGCGACTACCCGACCTCGTCGCTCCCCACGGACGCGGCCCACGGCGCCTGGCTGTACCGGGACAACGTCCGCGCCAGGCTGCGCAGACCACGCCCCGACGCGTACGCGCACGCGCCCGTGCAGCTCGTCACGCCTCTGGGGGACGCGTTCCTGTCCGAGCGGCTCTACGACGAACTGGAGCTGTGGGCGCCGGGTGCGGTGCGCCACACGCTCCCGGCCAAGCACTGGATCCCGCGCACGCGACCCGATCAACTCGCCTCCTGGATCACGGAGTTCGTGACCACCCATGAGGGCGAGCGCCCCAGGTCGACGCCGGCGACCGGCAAGTACGTAGAGCGGTTCGGCGGGCAGCTCGTGCTGGTCACGGGCGCGGGCAGCGGCATCGGGCGGGCCACGGCGTTCGCCTTCGCCGAGTCCGGCGCGCGCGTGGTGGCCGTGGACCGGGACACGGAGAGCGCGGCCCGCACCGCCGAACTCGCCCGGCTGATCGGCGCCCCCGAGGCCTGGGCGGAGACGGTCGACGTCTCCGACGAGCAGGCCATGGAGAAGCTCGCCGCGAAGGTCGCCGCCGAGTACGGCGTGGTCGACGTCCTGGTGAACAACGCCGGAATCGGACTCTCCGGTTCCTTCTTCGACACCACCCCGGAGGACTGGAAGAAGGTCCTGGACGTCAACCTGTGGGGCGTGATCCACGGCTGCCGCCTCTTCGGGAAACAGATGGCCGACCGCGGCCAGGGCGGCCACATCGTCAACACGGCGTCGGCGGCGGCGTTCCAGCCGTCGAAGGCACTGCCCGCCTACAGCACCTCCAAGGCGGCCGTGCTCATGCTCAGCGAGTGCCTGCGCGCGGAACTGTCCGGCCAGGGGATCGGCGTCTCGGCGATATGCCCGGGCCTCGTCAACACCAACATCACCTCGACCGCGCACTTCGCCGGGGTCGACGCCGCCGAGGAGAAACGGCGCCAGAAGAAGTCCGCGCGGCTGTACGGGCTGCGCAACTACCCGCCGGAGAAGGTCGCCGACGCGATCCTGCGGGCCGTCGTACGCAACCAGGCCGTCGTGCCCGTCACACCGGAGGCGCGCGGCGCCCATCTGATGTCCCGGTTCGCCCCGCGCGCGTTGCGGGCGATGGCCCGCCTGGAGCCGCCGCTGTGACCTCCGCGCACGAGCACCACGCGATCGCCCCGCGCCGGGTCGCCTTCGACTGGTCGCGCACGCCCCTGCACTGGATCCCGGACGAGCCGACCGCCACCCACGTCATCAACGTGCTGCATCTGCTGCTGCCGGCGGGGGAGCGGTGGTTCGTGAAGGTCTTCAAGGAGGGCCTGCCGCTGGTCAGGGACCCCGAACTCCTCGCGGACGTCAAGGGGTTCATGGGACAGGAGGCCACCCACAGCGTCCAGCACGCGCACGTGCTGGACCATCTCGCGGCCCAGCGGCTCGACACGGCGGACTTCACCCGGCACGTCGACTTCCTCTTCGAACGGCTCCTCGGCGAACGCCCACCGCTCGGCGCGCCGGTGCCGGAGCGGGAGTGGCTGCGCTTCCGGCTGGCGGTCGTCGCGGCGATCGAGCAGTTCACGGCGGTGCTGGGCGACTGGATCCTGGCCGCCGAGGGCCTCGACCAGGCCGGCGCCGACGAGATCATGCTGGACCTGCTGCGCTGGCACGGCGCCGAGGAGGTCGAACACCGCGCGGTGGCCTACGACATGTTCCAGCACTGCGGAGGCCACGGCCTCCCCCGCTACGCCCGCCGCGTCGCCGGCATGGCGGTCACGGCGCCCGTGATGCTCTCCCTGTGGGCCTGGGGCACGGCCTACTTGATACGCCACGACCCCCAACTCCCCGTCCGCGTCCGCTATTCGCTTCCCGCACACAACAGGGCCGTACGCAAAGGCCTGCTGCCCACCTGGCGCTCACTCGGCGCGGCCGTCCCCCGCTATCTGCGCCGCTCCTACCATCCGTCCCGGGAGGGGTCGTTGAACCGGGCGGCCGAGTACCTGCGGAGGTCACCGGCGGCACGGGCGGGGGCTGCGTGAGGTCGGGGACGGGTGGGGCCAGGTCCGGTTCGGACTCCGGTTCGGACTCCGGCTCCCGCTCCGCTTCGAGTCCCGTCCCCAACCCCGGCCCCCGCGACGCCGCCTACCGCATAGAAGACCTCGCGCATCTCAGCGGTGCCACCGTCCGGACGATCCGTGCCTACCAGGACCGCGGGCTGCTCCCCCGGCCCGAGCGGCGCGGCCGGGCCAACGTGTACGCCGATGTCCATCTCGCCCGGCTCCGGCAGATCGCGGATCTGCTCGACCGTGGCTACGGCCTGGCGTCCATCAAGGAGTTGCTGGACGCCTGGGACGCGGGCCGGGGGCTGGGCGGGGTGCTCGGGCTGGCCGCCGAGGTGGACGGGCCGTGGACCGACGAAGAGGCGGTACGGATCTCGCGCGCCGAGCTGGAACAGCGCTTCGGCGGCAGCCCGGACGACGCGGCCGTCGCCGAAGCCGTCGAACTCGGCGTGCTGGAACCGGTCCCCGGAGACCCCGACTCATTCCTCGTCCCGAGCCCCCAAGAGCTGGCCGTGGCCGTCGAGTTGTACGCCTCCGGAGTCCCGCTGCCCGCGATCTCCTCCCACCTGCGGGAGTTGAGGGTCCAGGTCGAGCACATCGCCGCCCGCTTCCTGGAGTTCACCACCGAGCACGTCTTCGCCCGCTACCTGGACGGATCACACCGTCCGACCGACGCGGACGCGACCGAAGCGGCCTCGCTCGTACGACGGCTGCGGCCCCTCGCGCAGCAGACGGTGGACGCCGAACTCGCCCGGGCGATGCGCCTGTTCGCGAATCGGTCGCTGCGCCGGCATCTCGGCGCGGCGGAGCCTTCGCGGTCCGTGTCATCGTCACGTTCCGTGGCCGTGCCCGAGACGACAATGCGGGCCGTGGAGGGGCTGGTTGGTCCGGCGAGGGCGGCCGAGTTCATCGCGCTGGCGGTCGAACGGGAGCTGAGGGCAAGGGCGTTGGATGCGCTCATGCCAAGCAGTGCGCCCCCAGACGATCTTGACGAACAGGGGTGACATGACAGGGAGTTATCCACAGAAGCGCCAATTCCCCTGTGGATAACTACAGTTGGTTGTGGATCAAACATCGGCCGCAAAATAAAGTGCGTGATCCACGTCTCTCCCGTCATGCTGACCGGATGGATGAAAGACGCACCGTGAAGGTGTCGAAGTACCTCTCCAAGCATCTGCGCCACCAGCCCGAGCGGATCGGGCTCACCCTCGACGAGGCCGGCTGGGTCGAGATCGACACGCTGATCGCCGCCTGTGCCGCACACGGGGTCCGGTTCAGCCGTCAGGAACTCGACCACGTGGTGGCCACGAACGACAAACGCCGCTTCGCGATCGAGGGCACCCGTATCCGCGCCAGTCAGGGCCACAGCATCGAGGTCGACCTCGGACTGCCCCCGGCCACCCCACCGCCGTACCTCTTCCACGGCACGGTCGCCCGCAACCTGGACGCGATCCGGGGCGAGGGGCTCCGGCCCATGAACCGCCATGCCGTGCACCTCTCCGCCGACCGGGAGACCGCGACCCGCGTCGGCGCCCGCCGCGGCCGCCCCGTCGTGCTCTCGGTGGACGCCGGCGCGATGCACGAGGACAGCCATGTCTTCCGGGTCAGCGAGAACGGGGTCTGGCTCACCGAGGCCGTACCCGTGCGGTATCTGCGGTTCCCCGCGCCCCACTGACCTCGCACGGCCCAGGGAGTACCGCCCCGGTATGGCCCCGGCCGCGCCACCCTCGGCATGATCAGTGGTATGGACCACTTCCACAGCACCGAGGCCGCCGTCACCGCCCTCCGCGCCATCGCGTCCGAGTACGCGCGGGAGATCGAGGTCACCCATGACATCGGCGCCGACCAGACCTCCCGCCGCACCTCCGCGGGCTTCGGCGTCACCACCGACCCGGACGGTTCACTCCCGCACGAGGCCTTCGCCGAGTTCGGCGGACTGCCCCGGGTGAGCGTACGGCTCTATCCCGACGACGACGCGCTGATCACGGTCGAGGGCATCGACTGCCCCGACATCGCCCGCGACGACGTCCCCGCCTTCCTCCGCTCGGTCTTCGACGGCCGCGCCTACGTCAAGTCCCGCCGTTTCCCGCCCAGTTGCAACCTGGTCGTCCCGCTGCCCGGCGACCGGACGCACAAGGAGTGGATCTCGATGATCGTCCTCACGCCGTGGCTGAACAGCCGCGTACGGTGACGGTTTCACGTGAAACAGGGACAGCCGCATAGCCTGGGAATCATGAGCCTGCGCCTGAGCACCGTGATCCTCCCGTACCTCCGCTGGAACGAGGGGAGCCGCGAATCCTGGCAGCGCGCGGAGCAGCTCGGCTTCCACACCGGCTTCACCTACGACCACCTCTCCTGGCGCACCTTCCGGGACGGCCCGTGGTTCGGTGCCGTACCGACGCTGACCGCCGCCGCGGCCGTGACCGAGCGGATGCGTCTGGGCACCCTCGTCACCTCGCCGAACTTCCGGCACCCGGTGACCCTCGCCAAGGACCTCATCTCGCTCGACGACGTCTCCGACGGGCGGGTCACCCTGGGCATCGGCGCGGGCGGCACCGGCTTCGACGCCACCGCGCTCGGCCAGGAGCCGTGGACCCCGCGTGAGCGTGCCGACCGGCTCGGGGAGTTCGTTCCGCTGCTGGACCGGCTGCTCACCGAGGACTCGGTGTCGTACAAGGGCGACTTCTACTCGGCGCACGAAGCGCGCAACATCCCGGGCTGTGTGCAGCGGCCCCGGCTGCCCTTCGCAGTAGCGGCCACCGGACCTCGTGGGCTGAAGCTCGCCGCCCGGTACGGACAGGCGTGGGTGACCACCGGTGACCCCAAGCTGTTCGAGAACGGCACCCCCGAGCAGTCGGTTCACGCCATTCGCGGGCAGGTCGACAAGCTGGCTGACGCCTGCGCCGCGATCGGCCGGGACGCGGCCGGGATCGACAAGATCCTGCTCACCGGTTTCACCCCGGACCGCGGCCGTCCGCTGGAGTCCCTCGGCGCCTTCGTCGATTTCGCGGGCCGGCACCAGGAACTGGGCTTCACCGACATCGTGATCCACTGGCCCATCCCGGACTCCGACTTCGTGGCGGACGAGAAGATCTTCGAGCAGATCGCCATGGAGGCTCCGACACAGCTCCGCTGAGTCGTCACCGCTGCTCGGCCGGGATCGGGGAGAGCACAACGCCCCTGGTAGGGGCGTTAACCACTCACCTGTGCACTCTCCCGCACAGCCGTGCGGACATATGCGGGAGAATGGCCCGGTGACCTCAGCTACTCGACAGCCCGAGACCCCGGCCTCCGCCGTCCCGCCACGGCTGATCGCCACCGACCTGGACGGCACTCTGCTGCGCGACGACAAGTCGGTGTCCCCCCGCACGGTGGCGGCCCTGGCGGCAGCCGAGGAGGCGGGTGTCGAGGTCTTCTTCGTCACCGGGCGCCCGGCCCGCTGGATGGACGTCGTCAGCGACCACGTGCACGGCCACGGCCTGGCGATCTGCGGCAACGGCGCCGCCGTGGTCGACCTGCACGGCGGCCCCGGCGCCCACCGCTTCGTGAAGGTCCGCGAACTGGCCCGGGAGAACGCCCTCGACGCCGTACGCCTGGTGCGCGAGGCGGCGCCCGGGACGGTGTACGCGATCGAGCTGACGTACGGCTTCTACCAGGAGCAGGCGTATCCGAAGCTGCACATGGAGATACCGGACAGCCTCGCCACCGCCGAGAAGCTCCTCGCGCCGGACGCCCCGGGGGCCGACGAGCCGGTGCTGAAGATCCTCGCGTTCCACCCCGAGCTGGACCCGGACATCTTCCTGAACCTCGCCCGCCTCGCCCTCGGCGACCGCGCGAACGTCACCCGCTCCAGCCCCAGCGCCCTCCTGGAGATCAGCGGGCCCGGCGTCTCCAAGGCGAGCACCCTCGCCCTGTGCTGTGCGGAGCGCGGTATCGCGCCCGAGGAGGTTGTCGCCTTCGGGGACATGCCGAACGACGTCGAGATGCTCACCTGGGCGGGACGGTCGTACGCGATGGGCAACGCGCACCCCGATGTGCTCGCGGCGGCCTCCGGGCGGACCGTCGACAACAACGAGGACGGCGTGGCGGTCGTGATCGAGCGGATGCTGGCCGAGCGCCGGTAAGGGCCGGTAAGGGCCGCAGGCCTGGAGCACGGTACTTACCCGCAGGCTCAGCCGATCGGTACGCCCCGCTGGGCCAGCCAGGGCAGGGGGTCGACCGCCGATCCCATGTCCGGGGTGACCCGTACCTCGAAGTGCAGGTGTGGGCCGGTGGAGTTGCCGGTCGTGCCGGACTGGGCGATCCACTGGCCGGTGGTGACGCGGTCCCCCTGGTCGACGGTGACGGCGGCGAGGTGGGCGTACTGCGTGTAGTAGCCGCCCGGGTGCTCGACGACGATCTCGATGCCGAAGGCGCCTCCGCAGGACACCCGCACCACCCGGCCCGCCCCGGCCGCCCTGACCGGCGTGCCGATGGGCACCGCGAAGTCCTGGCCGGTGTGCCGGTTCGCCCAGCGGGAGCCGCCGCTGCCGAAGCCCGCGGACAGTTCGACGGTCTCCACCGGCGCGACCCACGGGTCGGTGACCCGGGCCGGCGGCTGGTCGAGGCGGACGGCGCCCCGGCAACTGCCCGCCGCGACCGAGGCGTCCGCCTGACCCTGCAACTGCCCGCGCGCCTCGTCGAGTCTCCGCTGGATGCCCTGCTTCAGGTCGGCGAGTTCGGCGTTGCGCCTCTCCAGCGTCCGCCACGCCGACGCGGCCTTCGCCTCGTCACCGGCGAGCCGCACCTCGGCCCGGTGACTCCTGCCGAGCGCGTTGCCGACGGCGAGATCCGCCTGGGAGAAGACATGCTGATCGCGCATCAGATCCTCGGGGCTGTCCGCGAGGAGGATCCGAGCCGCCATCGGGACACCGCCGCCGCCGCGGTACTGGGCGCGGGCGATCCGGCCCAGGTCCTCGTGCAGCCGGGCGATCTCCCGCCGTTCACGGTCCAGTTGACCCTCGACCCGCTGGGCCCGGGCCCGTTGCGCGTCGGCCTCCTGCCGCCCCGCCTCGTACCGCTGCGCCGCGACGGCCGCGTCCTGGTACAGCCGCGCCACCTCCGCACTGGCACCAGCGGCGGTGTGGGTGTCGTCGTCGCCGGGGCGAGCCGCCAGCACGGCGAGCGCGCACAGCAGCACCGGAACGAGCAGTGGATGACGGCGAGATGAGCGCATGTCAGCGATCGTGACCCGCGCGGCGGGCGAGGGCCCTGTCCAAGTCGTACGCATGGGGGACGCGTTGCTGCGAACGGCTGAGCGGGAGCCACGGCGGGCAGGTGTCCGGCAGGCCCCGGCGGAAGCCATACCGGACGGGTGTCCGGCAGGGCTCAGCGGGAGTCACGGCGGACAGGATCCCGACCGGGCTCAGCCGAAGCCGCACCCGACAGCGTCCCGACCGGGGCTCCGCGGAAGCCATACCGGACGGGCGCCCGACAGGGCTCAGCGGGAGTCACAGCGGACGGGTGTCCGACAAGGCTCAGCGGGAGTCACGGCGGACAGGATCCCGACAGGGCTCAGCCGAAGCCGCACCCGACAGCGTCCCGACCGGGGCTCCGCGGAAGCCGCACCGGACAGGGTCCCGCCGGGGCTCAGTGGGGCGCCTGCCACACCACCGTCGTACCGCCGCCGTCCTCGCCGATGCCCGGCCCGTACCAGCTGTCGCCGCCCAGGGATTCGGCCCGGCGTTTGAGGTTCTGCAGGCCGCTGCGCCGGCCGTCGGCGGGGATGCCGACGCCGTCGTCCGCGACGGTGAGCCGTACGCCGGGCCGGCCGTCCGGCAAGGTCGCGGTCGCGTCGACGACAACCTCGATCCGGGACGCCTCCGCGTGCCGGAACGCGTTGGAGAGGGCCTCGCGCAGGGCCGCGATGAGGTTCTTGCCGGTGAGGTCGCCGACCGTCGTGTCGACCGCGCCGACGAAACGGTGCCCGGGCTGGAAACCGAGCGGCACGGCCGCCATGTTGATCTCCCGCAGCACCCGCGTGCGCAGCCCGGAGGGCGCCTCGGCGGGGCCCTGCTGGAGCGCGAAGATCGCGGTGCGGATCTCCTGGATGGTGACGTCGAGTTCGTCGACGGCGTTGGCCACACCGTGCCGCACCTCGGGGACGAGCGACCCGCGCTGGGCGCTCTCCAGCATCATCCCGGTGGCGAACAGCCGTTGGATGACCAGATCGTGCAGGTCACGGGCGATCCGGTCGCGGTCCTCGAACACCGCGAGCCGCTCCCGGTCGCGCTGCGCCTCGGCCATCATCAGCGCGAGCGCGGCCTGCGAGGCGAACTGGATCGCGAGAGTGCGCTCGGCCTCCGTGAACGGCCGCTCGCCCTGCGCGCGCGGCGTGACCAGGGCCCCCAGGACGCGGCCTCCGCTCTGCAGGGGCAGCGCCATGATCGGGCCATACGCGCGCGCGAGGGCGCTGAGCATCCGGGGATCGGTGGCCGCGTCCACCACGAACACCGGCCGTCCGTCGAGGAGTTGCGCGATGATCTCGCTGTCCGGCGCGACGACCCTGCCGAGCTGGTCCGACGGCTGTTCCGAGGACACGGCGACGATCTCCATGCCGCCCTCGGCCGCGGGCAACAGCACGATCCCGGCCGCCGAACCGGACAGCCGGCGGGCCCGTTCCGCGACGACCTGCAACGCGTCCTCGGCATCCCCGCCGGACAACAGCGCCGTCGTGACGGCCACCGACCCGTCGATCCACCGCTCGCGCTGCTTGGCGGCCTCGTACAGACGGGCGTTGCCGATGGCGATACCCGCCTCGGTCGCCAGCACCCGGACCATGCTGACGTCGTAGTCGTTGAAGACGCCCCCGCCGCGCTTCTCGCCCAGATAGAGGTTCCCGAAGACCTCTCCCGAGACGCGGATGGGAACGCCGAGGAAGCCGCGCATCCGAGGATGGTGGTCGGGGAAGCCCCAAGAGCGCGGGTCCTCGGTCACATCCGCCAGCCGAACCGGCTCCGACTCCCGGACGAGCGCGCCGAGCAGCCCCTTGTGCCCGTCGGGGAACCGCCCGATGCGCCGCGCGGTCCCCGCGTCGACCCCGTGGAAGACGAAGTCGGCGAGCGCGTCGCCGTCCTCGTCGACGACGCCGATCCCCGCGTAACGGGCGTCCGTCAGCGTGGCCGCCGCCTCACAGATCCGCTCCAGCGTGGAGTGCAGTTCGAGCCCGCTCCCCACGGACCGCATCGCCTCCAGCAACTGCGGGACGCGGACGGCCAGTTCGGCCGAGAGTCCCGGGGCGGACGGCGGCGGGGGACCGGGGCGCGCTGCGGCTGACATACGTCGAGCCTAATTAGTCCCCTTTGCCACGGAAAGTCGAGCGGTCCGGCCACCAGACCCCCTACCCGGCGGCCACCAGCAGCTCCGACTCCGCCTCCCGCTCCGCCATCCCCCGCAACGGCCCCTCCACGGAGGCCAGTCCGGCGTACGGACCCCGCTGCACGACCCGTCCCTCGTCCAGCACGATCACCTCGTCCACGTCCTCCAGGCCCGCGAGCCGGTGCGTGATGAGCAGTGTCGTACGGCCCTCCGTGGCGGCCAGCAGATCGGCGGTGAGCGCGTCGGCGGTCGCCAGATCCAGGTGTTCGGCGGGTTCGTCGAGCACGAGGACCGGGAAGTCGGCGAGCAGGGCACGCGCGAGCGCCAGCCGCTGCCGCTGCCCGCCGGAGAGCCGCGCCCCGTGTTCACCGACGAGCGTGTCGAGACCGTCGGGCAGCCCGTCGGCCCAGTCGAGCAGCCGGGCGCGTTCCAGCGCGGCCCGCAGTTCGTCCTCGGTCGCGTCCTTCTTCGCGAGGAGCAGGTTCTCGCGCACCGAGCTGTCGAAGAGGTGCGCGTCCTGCGCACACAGCCCGACGAGCCGTCGTACGTCGTCGCCGTCCAGGGCGTACGCGTCCACGCCGGCCAGTGTGTACGAACCCGCGTCCGCGTCGAGGAACCGCAGCAGCACCTGCGCCAGCGTCGTCTTGCCGGACCCGGAGGTGCCGACCACGGCGACCCTGCGCCCCTTCTCCAACGTCAGGTCGAGCCCGGCGAGCGCGTCCCGGTCCTGCCCGGAGTGCCGGGCGGCCAGTCCCTGTACGACGAGCGGGAAGGGTGTCGCGGGCGCCTGGCGGGGCCGCTCCGGTTCCCGTACGGGCTCGGGGGCGTCCAGCACCTCGTACACGCGCTCGGCGCTCTTGCGGACCCGCTGCCGGTACTGCACGGCGAGGGGCAGTCCGAGGACGGCCTCGAAGGCGGCGAGCGGGGTGAGGACGACGACCGCCGTCAACACGCCGCTGAGTCGTCCCGCGGCGACGGCCTGGGCGGCCACGAGTGCGGTGGCTGCGACGGTCAGGCCGGAGATCAGTGCGGTGAGGCCGTCGCCGAGCGCGGTGGCGGTGGCGGCGCGGGAGGCGATCCGGGTGAGGGTGCTGTCGGCGCGCTCGGCCTCGGCGGTACGGGCGGGCAGTGCGCCGGCGACCGTCAACTCGGCGGTGCCGGTGAGCAGTTCGGTCACGCGGGTGGCGAGTTCCCCGCGGGCGGGGGCCAAGCGCCGTTCTGCACGGCGGGCCACGGCACCGGTCACGAGGGGGACGCCGACGCCGGCCGCGAGGAGACCGACCGCGAGGGCGGCACCGGCCTCGGGGAGCAGCCAGGCCGTGAAACCGACCGTCGCCGCGGAGACGGTGATCGCGACCCCGGCGGGCAGCAGCCAGCGCAGCCAGTAGTCCTGGAGCGCGTCCACGTCGGCGACGAGCCGGGACAGCAGATCGCCGCGCCGGGTGTCGCGCAGCCCGGCGGGCGCCAGCCGTTCGAGGCGCCGGTAGACGGCGACCCGGGTGTCGGCCAGCATCCGCAGCACCGCGTCGTGCGACACGAGCCGCTCCGCGTACCGGAACACGGCCCGCCCGATCCCGAAGGTCCGCGTCGCCGTCACGGCCACCATCAGGTACAGCACGGGCGGCTGCTGCGAGGCCCGCGAGATCAGCCACCCCGAGGTGCCCATGAGCCCGACGGCACTGCCCAGCGCGAGACTTCCGAGCAGCAGCGCCAGGGCGAGACGCCCACGCCGGGCACCGGACATGGCACGGACACGGGCGAGGACACCTCCCGCGTGTGCGGCGAGCCGCGTCTCCGGCTCGTCGGGAGCCACGGCACTCACCGGCGCCTCCGACGGGACCGGAGTCGTCTCGGTGAGCGCCGGCACGGCCTCCGCGTGGATCGCGGCCGCGCCCTCCGTCACCCGCACCACCCGGTCGGCCACCGCCAGCAGGGCCGGGCGGTGCACCACGAGCAGGACCGTCCGCCCGACCGCCAACCGCCGTACCGCCTCGACCACTTCGGCCTCGGTCGCTCCGTCCAGCGCGGCCGTCGGTTCGTCGAGGAGCAGGACGGGCCGGTCGGCGAGGAAGGCCCGGGCGAGGGCGAGCCGCTGCCGCTGCCCGGCGGACAGTCCGGCCCCGTCCTCGCCGAGCACGCTCCCGATGCCCTCGGGCAGCGCGTCCACGAAGTCCAGGGCGCCCGCATCGGCCAACGCCCGCCGCACGGCGGTGTCGTCGGCGTCGGGGCGAGCGAGCCGTACGTTCTCGGCGATCGTCCCGGCGTACAGCTGCGGGCGTTGCGGCACCCAGGCGATCCGCGACCGCCACCGCTCCAGGTCGACGTCGGTGAGATCGACTCCCCCAACGCGCACCCGGCCTTCGGTGGGCCGTACGAACCCCAACAGGGCGTTCAACAAAGTGGACTTGCCCGAGCCGCTCGGGCCGACGAGGGCGACCGTCTCTCCGGGTTCCACGGTGAAGGACGTGTCCGATACGGCGTCGGCGGACCGCCCGGGGTACCGGACCGTCACGTCCTCGAAGTCCAGGGCGTCCGACGGCACTTCGGTGGTGCCCGAGGCCGGTACCGGTGTCTCCAGTACCGAGAAGATCTCCTCGGCGGCGGCGAGGCCCTCCGCCGCCGCGTGGTACTGCGCGCCCACCTGGCGCAGCGGCAGGTACGCCTCGGGTGCCAGGACGAGGACGACGAGACCGATGTAGAGGTCCATGTCGCCGTGGACGAGGCGCATGCCGATCGTCACGGCGACCAGGGCCACGGAGAGGGTGGCGAGGAGTTCCAGGGCGAAGGAGGAGACGAAGGCGATCCGTAGGGTCCGCATGGTCGCCTGCCGGTACTCGCCGGTGATGCGCCGGATCGAGTCGGCCTGCGCCTTGGCCCGGCCGAACACCTTCAGGGTCGGCAGCCCCGCGACCACGTCCAGGAAGTGCCCGGAGAGCCGGGAGAGCAACTGCCACTGACGGTCCATCCGGGACTGCGTGGCCCAGCCGATCATCACCATGAAGAGCGGGATGAGCGGCAGGGTGCCGACGATGATCGCCGCCGAGACCCAGTCCTCGGTGACGATCCGCGCCAGTACCGCCACGGGGACGACGATCGCGAGGCCCAACTGCGGGAGGTAGCGCGAGAAGTAGTCGTCGAGGGCGTCGACACCTCGGGTGGCGAGGGCGACCAGCGAACCGGTCCGCTGCCCGCTCAGCCAGCCGGGGCCCAGTTCCACGGAACGCTCCAGCAGCCGTCGCCGTAGCTCCGACTTCACGGCGGCGCTGGCGCGGTGGGCGGCGAGTTCGGTGAGCCAGGAGACGAGGGCGCGGCCGACGGCGACCATCGCCAACAGCACCAGGGGAGTGCCGAGTTCACCGACGGACATCCTGTGCTGGAAGGCACCGACCACGACCTCCGCGATGAGCATCGCCTGCGCGATGACCAGCAGCGCACCGACAGCACCCAGGCCGACGACCGCCATCAGGAAGAAGCGGGTGGCGCGGGCGTACCGGAGCAGACGTGGGTCGATTGGTTTCACGTGAAACACACCCTCTTCTCGGGAGGTCCCGGCTTCTCAGTGGGTCCCAACGGGGCATGTTTCACGTGAAACATGCCCCAAGTCGGACTCGGCGCTCAGACTCAGTGCGCGGCTTCGGCGATGTGCTGCGTGCCGATCCGTTTGCGGAACACCCAGTAGGTCCAGCTCTGATAGAGCAGCACGATCGGCGTGGCGATCCCCGCGCACCAGGTCATGATCTTCAGGGTGTACGGACTCGACGAGGCGTTGGTGACCGTGAGGTTCCAGTCCGGGTTGAGCGAGGACGGCATGACGTTCGGGAAGAGCGACAGGAAGAGCATCGCGACGGCGGCCACGATGGTGAGGCCGGAGAACGCGAACGACCAGCCCTCACGCCCCAGTTGAATCGCACCCAGCGCCGCGACGAGCGCGACGACGGCCACGATCAGCGCGACCAGACTCTTGCCGTCACCGCTGTCGACCTGGGTCCAGATCAGGAAGGCCAGCGCCAACAGGGCGGTGACGAGCCCGACTTGAAGGGCCAGCTTCCGCGCCCGCACCCGGATGTCCCCGACGGTCTTGAGCGCCGTGAACACCGCGCCGTGGAAGGTGAAGAGCGTCAGCGTGACGAGGCCGCCGAGGATGGCGTACGGGTTGAGCAGGTCCCAGAAGGTGCCGACGTACTCGAAGTTCTTGTCGATCTTCACGCCGTGCACGATGTTGCCGAAGGCGACACCCCACAGGAACGCGGGGAGCAGCGAGGTCCAGAAGATCGCCGTCTCCCAGTTGCGCTGCCAGTTCTCCTCGGGCCGCTTCGCCCGGTACTCGAAGGCGACGCCTCGGACGATCAGGCAGACCAGGATGATCAGCAGGGCGAGGTAGAAGCCGGAGAAGAGGGTGGCGTACCACTCGGGGAAGGCGGCGAAGGTCGCGCCGCCGGCCGTGAGCAGCCAGACCTCGTTGCCGTCCCAGACCGGGCCGATCGTGTTGATCAGGACCCGCTTCTCGGTGCGGTCCCGGGCGAGCAGCTTGGTGAGGATGCCGACCCCGAAGTCGAAGCCCTCCAGGAAGAAGTAGCCGGTCCACAGGACGGCGATGAGGACGAACCAGACGTCGTGCAGTTCCATGACTGTTGCAGCTCCCTCGGCCTAGTACGAGAAGGCCATCGGCTTGTCGGCGTCCTGGGAGTCGCCGCCGATCTTCGTGGGCGGGTTGAGGTCGGCCTCGGTGAGTTCGGGCGGGCCGGCCTTGACGTACTTCGCGAGCAGCTTGACCTCGATGACGGCGAGGACGGCGTAGAGCGAGGTGAAGACGATCATCGAGGTGAGGACCTCGCCCTGGGAGACGCTGGGGGAGACGGCGTCACGGGTCTGGAAGAGGCCGTAGACGACCCAGGGCTGGCGGCCCATCTCGGTGAAGATCCAGCCCCAGGAGTTGGCGATCAGGGGGAAGCCGAGGGTCCAGATCGACACGAGCCAGTAGAGCTTGGTGAGTTTCGGGCCGAGGGTCTTGTTCTTGAAGAGGACGACGTTCGGCACTTCGTCGTCGCCGACCCGCAGATGCGGGGCCAGCATGAACTTCTTGCGGGTCAGCCAGAGTCCGGCCAGGCCGATGGCGAAGGACGCCATCCCGAAGCCGATCATCCAGCGGAACGCCCAGAAGGTGACGGGGATGATGGGCCGGTAGTCACCGGGACCGTACTTGGCCTGCTCGGCCTTGTTGGTGTCGTTGATGCCGGGGACGTACGAGCTGAAGTCGTCGTCGGCGAGGAAGGACAGTATCCCGGGGATGGACAGCTCGACGCTGTTGTGGCCCTTGCTGACGTCGCCGTAGGCGAAGATCGAGAACGGCGCGGAGTCCTGGCCGTCCCACAGCGCCTCGGCGGACGCCATCTTCATCGGCTGCTGCTTGAACATGACCTTGCCGAGGGTGTCACCGCTGACGGCGGTGAGCAGGCCGGCGATGGCGACGGTGACCAGGCCCAGCCGCAGCGAGCTCTTCATCACGGCGATGTGCTTCTTGCGGAACAGGTGGAAGGCCGCGATGCCGACCATGAACGCGCCGCCGGTCAGGAAGGACGCGGAGAGCGTGTGGAAGGCCTGGGCGAGCGCGGTGTTCTGGGTCAGCACGTGCCAGAAGTCGGTGAGTTCGGCGCGGCCCTTCGCCTTGTTGATCCGGTAGCCGACGGGGTGCTGCATCCACGAGTTGGCCGCGAGGATGAAGTACGCCGACAGGATCGTGCCGATCGAGACCATCCAGATGCAGGCCAGGTGGATCCGCTTGGGCAGCTTGTCCCAGCCGAAGATCCACAGCCCGATGAAGGTGGACTCGAAGAAGAACGCGATCAGCGCCTCGAAGGCGAGCGGGGCACCGAAGATGTCACCGACGAACCGCGAGTAGGTGGACCAGTTCATGCCGAACTGGAACTCCTGGACGATGCCCGTGACGACGCCCATGGCGATGTTGATCAGGAAGAGCTTGCCCCAGAACTTGGTGGCCCTGAGGTACTTCTCCTTCTCCGTGCGCACCCACGCGGTCTGCAGCCCGGCCGTGAGAGCGGCGAGCGAGATCGTCAGGGGGATGAACAGGAAGTGGTAGACGGTGGTGATGCCGAACTGCCATCGCGCCAGTGTCTCCGGCGCCAGAGCCAATTCCACGTCGTCAGTCTCCTTACGTCGCCGTGGTACAGCGGCAGTTTGCCCCTTTTGTCGCACACATCATGGGACGAACCGGGACACGCTTGTGAACGCGTTCACATTCACAAGCTATTATGACGTACGGATTTTCGGCAGCGGAAGGGGGGTCCCGTTCGGAGGCCCATTACGGAGGGGGGTCCCCCTAAGGCAACCCCCCTGACGTCACTCGTTACGAACCCTCACATCCGCGACGGCTAGAGCTCCTTGCGGAACCCCTCCGCCACCTTCAGGAAGATGTCGTTGCCCTCGGTCTCCCCGATCGTGATCCGCACACCCTCGCCCGCGAACGGCCGTACCACCACGCCCGCCTGGTCGCAGGCCGCCGCGAAGTCGAGCGTGCGCTCCCCCAGCCGTAGCCACACGAAGTTGGCCTGGGTCTCCGGGACCGTCCAGCCCTGGGCGCGCAGTGTGTCGGCCACGCGGGTGCGCTCGCCGACCAACGAGCCGACGCGGCCGAGCAGTTCGTCCTCGGCGCGCAGCGAGGCGACCGCCGCGTCCTGCGCGAGCTGGCTCACCCCGAAGGGCACGGCCGTCTTGCGCAGCGCCGCCGCCACCGGCTCGTGGGCGATCGCGAAACCGACCCGCAGCCCGGCGAGGCCGTAGGCCTTGGAGAAGGTCCGCAGGACGCAGACGTTCGGCCGGTCGCGGTAGAGCTGGACGCCGTCCGGCACGTCCCCTCCTTCACCTTCGGCGGACCGGATGAACTCGCGGTAGGCCTCGTCCAGTACGACGAGCACGTCGCCCGGCACCCGGTCCAGGAAGCGCTCCAGTTCGGCCCGGCGTACGACCGTTCCCGTCGGGTTGTTGGGGTTGCAGACGAAGATCAGCCGGGTGCGGTCGGTGATGGCGTCGGCCATCGCGTCCAGGTCGTGCACGTCACCCGGGGTCAACGGGACCTGCACGGCCGTGGCGCCGCTGACCCGCGTGATGATCGGGTACGCCTCGAAGGAACGCCAGGCGTACATGACCTCGTCGCCGGGTCCGGCGGTCGCCTGGATCAGCTGCTGGGCGACGCCGACCGAGCCGGTACCGGTGGCCAGGTGGGAGACGGGGACGCCGAACCGTTCCGCCAGCTCGTTCATCAGGCCGGTGCACGCCATGTCGGGGTACCGGTTGAAGTTCAGGGCCGCCGCGGTGACGCTCTCCATCACGCCGGGCAGCGGGGGGTACGGGTTCTCGTTGGAGGACAGCTTGTAGGCCACCGGACCGTCCGCCGAGGCAGGCCTGCCCGGCTTGTAGGTGGGGATACCCTCCAGCTCGGCGCGCAGCTTCGGGCTCGTCTCGCTCACCGCAGTCCTCCTTGTGACCACCACCGGCACCACCGGCTATCAATACTGCTCACCTTATGAGGATTCGCCGCCGGGGCGTACAGGTCCGGAGCGGGTGAGCGGTCGCCGGCGTACGGGTAACCCGTCATCGACGTACGGGTGAGGAGTCACCGGCGTCCGCGTGAGCGACCTCGGGGATCCGCGAGCAGTCGCCGGGTGTCTGCATGAGCAGTCGCCGCGTGCCTGCGTAAGCAGCCGACGGGTGCCCGTCAGGAGTCCGTCCGGATCGCCCCACGTGTCACATCCGTATCAGGGGCAACACCGTACGAAGGCACACGAACCGGGGGCGCGCTGTACATATATCTATGCGCCGGTAGCTCGCGCCGTGGCGCGCATCCCTCGTGCAGGTGAGTTGAGACCTCTTCGAAACATGGGGGGCTTGGCAGGCCCATACGCGCCGACAAGTCACGTAATGCCATCGCATCGTTTAACTGACTTTGTTTCTAAGGCAGTTGACCCCTTCTGACCTTGCAGAAACGTGCCTGTCAACGCGTGCATATGCGTCCGCACTACCCCACCGCATGAGCCCTACTATCGGCTCGCCATGACAGCAGCAGGGAAGCACCAGGTGAGCCGCGCGGAAACCTCTCGTCGAGGAAGCCGGCCGGGCCGGGCGGGAATCAGAGACGTGGCCGCCGCGGCCGGAGTCTCCATCACGACCGTCTCCGACGCCCTCAACGGCAAGGGCCGGCTCCCGGACGCCACCCGACGCCATGTCCGCGAAGTCGCCGACCGGCTGGGCTATCGGCCCTCAGCGGCGGCTCGCACACTCCGTACCGGCAAGTCCGGCCTCATCGGCCTGACCGTGACGACGTACGGGGATGAACCTTTCACCTTCACCGAGTTCGCGTACTTCGCCGAGATGGCGCGGGCCGCCACCTCGGCCGCGCTCGCCCGCGGCTACGCCCTCGTGATCCTCCCCGCGACCTCGCGCCACGACGTGTGGTCGAACGTCGCCCTGGACGGCACGGTCGTCATCGACCCGTCCGACCAGGACCCGGTGGTCAGCGAGCTCGTCCGGCAGGGTTTACCGGTCGTCTCCGACGGCCGCCCGGCCGGCTCGCTCCCGGTGACCGCCTGGGTCGACAACGATCACGAGGCCGCGGTCCTGGGCATCCTGGACCACCTGGCCGACGCCGGCGCCCGCCGGATCGGCCTGCTCACGGGCACGAGCACGGACACGTACACGCACCTCTCGACCACGGCGTACCTCCGGTGGTGCGAGCGGGTGGGCCAGGATCCGGTGTACGAGTCGTACCCGGCGCACGATCCGTGCGCGGGGGCCGTCGCCGCCGACCGGTTGCTCGCCCGGCCCGACCGGCCCGACGCGGTCTACGGCCTGTTCGACCCCAACGGCACGGATCTGCTGGCGGCGGCCCGTCGCTACGGGATGCGGGTACCGGAGGATCTGCTGCTCGTGTGTTGCAGCGAGTCCACGGTGTACGCGAACACCGAGCCGCCGGTCACGACGCTGTCGCTGAAGCCGCGGCGGATCGGTACGGCGGTGGTGCAACTCCTCATCGACGCGATCGAGGGGGTCGAGTCCGACCTGCCGATCGAGCAGGTGATACCGACGGAGCTGATCGTGCGGACGTCGTCCCAACGGCGTCCACCGAGGACGACGGTCAGTCCGCCTCGGTCGCCTGAGGGGAAGTAGGGGGCGGGGGTGCCCCGGGGGGCGGTGCCGGTGTCGGTGCCGTCCCGGTGGATGTGGGTGTGGACTCGGGCGGGGTGGAGGGTTTCCGGAGTTCCATCGGGCGCCGGGGGTGGCAGGAGGCGGGGTCGGACTTGTTCCGGGTGCCGTGGTCGGGCGGGCGGAGTCGGGGGGCCGGGTTCGCTCCGGGCTCCGTGGACGGGTGCAGGCGGGGGTCTGGGTCGTTCCGGTTGTTCCAGTCGATGTGGACGCTTGGAGGGGGCGCAGTGCCGGGCGAGTTCGGGGCTTGGTGGCGGTCAGGGGGCCGGACTTCCACCAGGCCAGCCGTAGGGCGGAGCGAGGGGCGGACTTGTCCCGGCTGCCTGTGAAGGTCGGTGCCGGGGCGGCCGTCCGACTTCCGCTCGGCGGGGTTGGTGCCGAGGTTCCCGTCGGGTGACCGCCCGACGAGCTTGGTGTCGAGACGCCCGTCGGGTGACCGTCAAAGGCGGGAGCTGTGGCGGGAGTTCCCTCGGGACGTGGTGGCGGGCAGAGCGGTACTTGGACTCCCAGCCGGTACCGCGATCGGAGCCCGGCGGGACGGGACACAGGCTCGTGCCGGTTCCCGTGCCCGGGGGGCTCGATGCCGGGACCGACGCTGAGCCCCGTGGAGAGGGGCTCGGCGTCGGGACTCGCGCCGGGTGGCCGTGGCGAGGGGGCTCGGTGCCGGGATTCACGCTGAGCGCCGTGTAAAGGGGCTCAGCGTCGGAACTCGTGCTGGGTGCCAGTGGTGTGAGGGAGTTCGGTGCCAGGACTCACGTGCAGCCCCGTGGAAACGGCTCAGCCTCGGGACTCGCGCCGGGTGCCCGTGCCGAGGGAGCTCGGTGCCGGAACTCACGCCGAGCCCCGTGGAAACGGCTCAGCGTCGGGACTCGCGCCGGGAGCCGGTGCCCGTGGCGATGGGGCTCGGTGTCAGGCACCCCCTTCCAGTGCCGTGAGCGACTACGGGGCCCGGACTCCCACCGGGTGCCGTAGTCGTGCAGAGGCAGAAGCGGAAGCCGGACTTGCTCCGGGTGCCCGTGAGGCTCGGTGCCGAAGCTCCCGTCGCGTGCCCGCCGGGTGCCCGGCATCAAGACCCGCCTCGGGTGCCGTCGCGCACGGAACGGGGCCTGGACTCCCACCCGCCGCCCCAGTCCGGCCGAGGCAGAACCCGGAGCACTCCCGCAGGTTGCCCCCGAGCGCGCCCGGGGCGCGGCCGCCAGGCGCCATGGGGATGGCCGGAGCGGTACCCGGAACTCCCCTCGGCCCGCGTCGCGCAGGACCCCCGTCAAGTGCCGTGGCGGGCCGAGCAGCGCCGGGACTCCCAACACACCTGAGGGCGAACCCACCCGAACCACCCGAACCGACCCCACCCCTCACCCGCAGGCAAACTCACCCCAACCCGACGCCCCCACCGCCCCGCGCAAGCGACCCCGCAAGCGATCCCCACCACCTCGACCAGACACCGCCCCCCACCCCCACCCAAGCAACCCCCACCACCCCCGACCACGTACCCCCACGCACCCCCACAGCCCCCACCCACCCCACCGCGAACAACCACCACCGACGATTTCCAGCCGCTCGGCGGCGCGAACCAACCCCCGCCCACCCCCCGTCAAGCAGACGGCCACCAGCCGAACCCCTGCCCAATCGGGGCGAAAGCCGCGGTGGACCGGAGTCCTGGTCCGATTCAGCACCCCTGGGTCATCACATGGCGCGATCCGCATTCCTATGATGGGCCCACGACACCGCGGGCCGCTGCGACCAGGCAGTCCGACGCGGTGCAGCTGCGGCGCGATGGTGGAGGGGTCGATGACTCAGGGGGCCGGTCAGGGACCCGAGACGGAGCGGACGGCGACGTTGCGCGACTTCCGGGTACCGGCGTACGTCCACGAGACCGGTCCGTACGCCGACAGCGCGCAGCCCGGCGAGGCCGTACGACCCGACGAGGATGCCTTTGACGAGGCCTTCGACGAGGTCTATCCGGAGGGCTACACGCCCACGCAGCGCGATCTGCCCGTCATCCGTCGGGGTGACACGGTTCAGGTCGCGGTGGACCCGGCGTCGGCGGCCGTCCCGCAGCAGACGGAGGGCCCCGGTCCGCTGTTCGTCGTAGGGGATGTGCACGGCTACCTGGACGAACTGGTGGCCGCCCTGCGGGAGAAGGGTCTGATCGACGCGGCCGGCAGCTGGTGCGCGGGCACCGCGCGGCTCTGGTTCCTCGGCGACTTCACCGACCGCGGACCCGACGGCATCGGCGTCATCGACCTGGTCATGCGGCTGTCCGCCGAGGCCGCCGCGGCCGGTGGCTACTGCAAGGCGCTCATGGGCAACCACGAGCTGCTCCTGCTCGGCGCGAAGCGGTTCGGCGACACCCCCGTCAACTCCGGCGCCGGCACCGCCACCTTCCAGGCGGCCTGGCTGCTCAACGGCGGCCAGAAGACCGACATGGACCGCCTCCAGGACGTCCACCTGCAGTGGATGGCCCGCCTGGACGCCATGGAGGAGGTCGACGGCCACCTGCTCGTGCACTCCGACACCACCGCGTACCTCGACTACGGCGACTCGATCGAGGCCGTCAACGACACCGTCCGCGAGACCCTCACGCGCAACGACGCGGACGAGGTCTGGGACGTGTTCCGCAAGCTCACCAAGCGCTTCTCCTTCCGCGACGAGGGCGGCGCCGACCATGTCCGCTCCCTGCTCGACATGTACGGCGGCACCCGGATCGTGCACGGCCACAGCCCGATTCCCTATCTCCTGGGCGACGTGGGCTCCGAGGACGGCGAGGACAGCGCGGGTCCCGTGGTCGAGGGACCGCACGTCTACGCCGAGGGACTGGCCATCGCGATGGACGGCGGCGTGACCATGGCCGGAAAACTGCTGGTCCAGCAACTGCCGCTGGATATCTGAGCGTTTAGCGGGCAGTCGTCCCCTCCGGAGGACCGGCGGACGACAGCGCTGGCCAGGGGCCAATTTCTGGAAACCCCCTGTCACCGTGTGCCGTCGCCGCTCTACCATCGGCTTATCCGTAGCAGGCTCCCCTCCGTTTCTGCCCGACGGCTCGTTGGCATGCGAGCCCCAAGCCCTACGGAGCATCGGGGGATGCACATGAACAGCGTTCCGCAGCACCTGCACAGCGAGGACCGCCAGGAGTACGAGCGGATCCTCGACGAGGCGCTGCGCTCCGCCCCTACCCGCCCGGAACTGGCCGCTGTCGGCAAGCGGCTCAACCCCGAACAGCTGCGCACCATGGCGCTGAACGCCACCGCGCTCATCACGGCGGCCGCGGCGACCGAGTACCAGCACTACGTGAAGGTCCGCGAGGAACTGCGCCGGCCGGCGTCGTCCACCCCGTCGGCCGTCCACGAGCCCGACTCCGTGGAGCCGGGCGGCGTGGGCGCGATGGGGCTCGCCACCACCCTGGGGGAGGCGGCCGAGGGTGCGGGCGCCGTCGCCGTAGCCGCCGTCCTCACCCCCGTCCTCGCCGGCACGGCCGCGGCGATATTCCTGCTCGTGGGCTACATCCTCAAGATGCTCAGCCCCGAACCGGCGTTCGCCAAGACCATGCTCACTGCCGGCTGGGTGTTCGGCGCCATGACCGCCGCGGCGATCCTCGTCGCCATCGTCGGCCTGCTGCTCACCGCCCTGCGCAACAGGCCCTCGCTCGACACCGGCCCCTACGGCGAGTCGGGCGGCGAAGTGGCCCGCGCCAGGGATGCCTGGCACGACGCCCTCCTGGAACGCGGCATCCTGCCGTTCCTCCAGGAGGCGCTCGCGGCGCCGAGCACGGCACCACTCCGCCGTACGACGCCCACGGCGCCCAGTCGCATGCCGAACCTCGGCTACGACCGCCCGGGCTTCTCCAGCCCGGACGACGGCCCGGAGCCGGGTCACCGCCCGAGCTTCTCCAGCCCGGACTTCTCCAGCCCGGATTTCGGGGGGCCCGAACACCAGCCGGAATAACCCCTCGGCTTGCGCCCCCACCCAGGGGAGCGCAAGCCGAACGTCCGGTCGACGGGTCGGTGAACCACAGGTTCACAGGTTCACAGGTTCACAGGGGCGCCGAGTGCTGCGCTCGTCGAACCCCGCCCGCGTTCAGGTTCAGGAAAGGTGTTCAGGGAAGGTCGATGATCGCGATGCTCCCGGGCTGGGCGACAGCCAGCCGGATGCCGTCCGGGTGCAGGGCCGCGACGGGCGACGGGATGTCGATGACCCCGTAACTCCCCTCCTTGCTCGGCACCTCCACAGCCGGCCACTCCGCCATCGACGTCCCCGTCGTGACATCGATCAGCCGCGGATGCCCGTACAGCGAGACGAGCGTGTCACCCCGCGGGATCAGCGTGCCGATGTGGAAGTCGACCCTGTTGCGATGCACCCACCGCTTCTCGGCGAGCGACCACACGCCCAACTGCCGTTTGCCCAGGCCCGCGCTCGCCGCGGTCTCCTCCTCGTCGACGAACTCCTCCCCGGTCGCCACCGCCAGGCGGTCACCGTCGAGCCAGCAGCCCGAGATCACCTCGGAACTGTTGCCCGGGTAGAAGGACGGCACGCCACGGCCGTCGAGCACAGCGGGATCCGTCAACGCCCGTTCCAGATCGAAGACTTCGACGATCCCGTACGGATGCCACACCCAGCCCGCCGACAACAGATGGGTCCCACCCGGAGAGACCGCCAGCCGCGAGTGGAGGACGTCGTTCCGCGTACGGTCGCCGACCGTGAGCCGTTCTCCGGATTCCGCGTCCTCGATCTCAAGGAGGTCGTACTGGTCCGGGCAGTGCACCAGTACCTCACGGCCGTCCCGCAGCACCCCGAGGGCGACCGGATAGTCGAAGTCCTCGGCGTAGTCGTCATTGCGCTCCAGCTCACGGACCGGCCGATCGCCGTCCAGCAACAGTGCCTCGGTGCCCCGCTCGTCGTAGACCACGGTGAAGCGGCCGGACGGAGAGCTGACGCTCCGGTCGAAGGAATACCCATGGCCGACCGAGACCTGACGCTCCACACCGTCGGCACCCCACCGCCGACCACCCACGACATCGACCAGATCATCGCCGTCCCACGCCAGCGACTGCGCCTCGTCCGTCACCTGCAGAAGAATCACGGTCCCCATCCCCCAGTCCCCCAGCCCACAACAACACACCCCCGGAGCAACTCCACTCCACTCCACTCCACAGACAAATCTACGGCCGGGGGCGAACCCGTAGACCGTACGGGGGCCAGGTGCACCCCTCATCCGGAGGACAGCCCCATCCCCTCGCGCCGGCAGATCCGGTTGGCTGGTGATCGTCACCGACCAGGAACCAGAACACCGGGGGATACGACCATGCAGATGCCGTCGTCGAAGAAGACCGGCGCCGCAGTACTGGCAGCAGCGCTCCTCGCCCTGGGCTCACCCCTGGCCGCGACCGCCGCCACCAGCGGCCAGAGCACACCGACGCACTCCTACAGCGAGGCCACGCTCCGCCAGGACCTCGCAGCCGTACGCAAGGCCGGCGGCGGCGACGTGAACGTGCTGGCCAGGGTCGACGGCCCGAACGGCGCCCCGCTGATGGCCCGCATCGGCACTCGAACCGCCGACTCCACGGCCCCGATCCCGTGGAACGCGCACTTCCGCGTGGCCAGCACGACGAAGACCTTCGTGGCGACCGTCGTCCTCCAACTCGTCGCGGAGAAGCGCCTGTCGCTCGACGACACCGTCGAACACTGGCTGCCCGGAGTCGTCGCCGGCAACGGCAACAACGGCAGCCGCATCACCGTCCGCGACCTCCTCCGCCAGACCAGCGGCCTGTACGACTACATCGACGACCCGGAGATCCAGGACGCGCTGATCAACCACTTCGACGAGAACCGCTACGACACCACCCCCACCGCCGACCTGGTCGCGGTGGCGATGAAGCACCGACCGGTGTTCGTACCCCAGCCGGGCGGGCCCACCCGGTGGGCGTACTCCAACACCAACTACCTGCTGGCCGGGATGATCGCCGAGAAGGCCGGCGGCGCGAGCTGGCAGGACCTGGTCGCGCACCGGATCATCGCGAAGCTCGGACTGCGGAACACCTCCATTCCCGGGCTCAACCCGTTCCTACCCGACCCGCACGTGAACGCGTATCTGACGACCGCCGACGGCAAACGTCTCGACGTCACCGAGCACAGCTACCAGCACACCGCGGACTCCGGCGTGGTGAGCACCACCGCCGACCTGAACACCTTCTTCCGCGCCCTGGCGGACGGCCGGCTGCTCCCCGCCGCGCAGTGGCGCGAGATGCGGCAGACCGTCCAGCGCACCGACGACCCGGAGGACGTGGCCGAGATGCCCGAGGGCACCTACGGCCTCGGCCTCCGCAAGATCCCGCTGACCTGCGGCGGTTTCTACTACAGCCACGAGGGCGACGGCGCGGGCGTCAACACCCGCCCCGCGGTGAGCGCAGACGGCAGACGCGCGGTGACGATCTCCATCACGACCACCACCGCGTCCCCGGACCTGCCCGCCCTCAACCACGCGACAAACACCCTCGTCGACCACGCCCTGTGCGAAAAGCCCGCCAAGAACTGACCGAGAGCCGATCGAGAGCTGCCCGAGAGCCGTGCCGGTCGCCGTCAGTCGGCGATCGGCAGGTACACCCGGTTGCCCGCCGCGGCGAACTCCTTCGACTTCTGCTCCATCCCGACCTCGATCTCCTCCCGACTCCCGCCGTGCTCACGGCGGATGTCGTGGGAGATCTTCATCGAGCAGAACTTCGGCCCGCACATGGAGCAGAAGTGTGCCGTCTTGGCCGGCTCCGCCGGAAGCGTCTCGTCGTGGAACTCCCGTGCCGTGTCCGGGTCGAGGGCCAGGTTGAACTGGTCCTCCCAGCGGAACTCGAAGCGGGCGTCGGACAGCGCGTCGTCCCATTCCTGCGCACCGGGGTGCCCCTTGGCGAGGTCGGCTGCGTGGGCGGCGATCTTGTAGGTGATGACGCCGGTCTTGACGTCGTCACGATTGGGCAGGCCCAAGTGCTCCTTGGGCGTGACATAGCAGAGCATGGCCGTGCCCCACCAGGCGATCATCGCGGCACCGATGCCGGAGGTGATGTGGTCGTACGCCGGCGCGACGTCCGTCGTCAGCGGGCCGAGCGTATAGAACGGAGCTTCATCACAGATCTCCTGCTGAAGGTCGATGTTCTCCTTGATCTTGTGCATCGGGACATGTCCCGGGCCCTCGATCATGGTCTGTACGTTGAAACGCTTCGCGATCGTGTTGAGTTCCCCGAGTGTCCGCAACTCCGCGAACTGCGCCTCGTCGTTGGCGTCCGCGATCGAACCCGGCCGCAGGCCGTCGCCCAGCGAGTACGTGACGTCGTAGGCGGCGAGGATCTCGCACAGCTCCTCGAAGTTCTCGTAGAGGAACGATTCCTTGTGGTGCGCGAGGCACCAGGCCGCCATGATCGAGCCGCCGCGCGAGACGATGCCCGTCTTGCGGTTCGCCGTCAGCGGTACGAACGGCAGCCGGACACCCGCGTGGACGGTCATGTAGTCCACGCCCTGTTCGGCCTGTTCGACGACCGTGTCCTTGTAGATCTCCCAGGTCAGCTCCTCGGCGCGGCCGTCGACCTTTTCGAGCGCCTGATAGAGCGGCACCGTGCCGATGGGAACGGGGGAGTTGCGCAGCACCCACTCGCGGGTGGTGTGGATATTGCGGCCGGTGGACAGGTCCATGACCGTGTCGGCGCCCCAATGGGTCGCCCAGGTCATCTTCTCGACCTCCTCCTCGATGGAGGAAGTGACCGCGGAATTGCCGATGTTGGCGTTGACCTTCACCAGGAACCGCTTGCCGATGATCATCGGCTCGATCTCCGGATGGTTGACGTTGGCCGGCAGCACCGCCCGCCCGGCCGCGATCTCCTCCCGGACCACCTCGGGCGAAACCTTCTCCCGTACGGCCACGAACTCCATCTCGGGCGTGATCTCGCCCCGTCGCGCGTAGGCGAGTTGCGTGACCGCCGTGCCGTCACGGCCTCGGCGCGGCTGACGCGGACGGCCGGGGAAGACCGCGTCGAGGTTGCGCAGTCCACCGCGCGGTGAGGTGTGCTTGATCCCGTCGTCCTCGGGGCGGACGGGCCGGCCCGCGTACTCCTCGGTGTCACCGCGGGCGATGATCCAGTTCTCCCGCAGCGGCGCCAGCCCCCTGCGGACGTCGGTGTCGACGAGCGGATCGGTGTACGGACCGGAGGTGTCGTACAGCGTCACGGACTGCCCGTTGGTGAGGTGCACCTGACGGACCGGCACCCGCAGATCGGGGCGCGAGCCGCCCACATACCCCTTGTGCCAGCCGATGGACTGCTCGGCCTCCGTCGGCTCTCCGGCCGCCCTGGGCTGCTCGGTCCGCGCGAACTCCTCGCCCGGAATGGGCTGTTCGTCCTGGCTGAAGGCAGACGTGTGTGCGTCCTTGTTGGTCATGAGACCTACTCCCTACGCCGGCATTACCCGGTAACAGGTTCGGCGGTCGACGCAGCGGTTTCCATCAGTCGATGTTTCATGTGAAACATCACTCGATTCAGGTGACGTTTCACGTGAAACAGCGCAAAGACGAAGGTCAGCGCCCTCTCAGCCCGGTGCTCCGAGCTCCCGCGTGTGCAAAGGTGCCTCCACGCTAGCGTCATAAGTGGCGCGGTGAACAGTGGGCCTCGGGCGTTCTTGCGATGATCGGGCGGTGACCACCACACAGCAGCCCCCGTACCCGCCGACCGGGCCGCCGCATGGCCACGATCACGGGCCCGGCGACGACCACGGCTCCGGTTCCGGGCACGACCACGGCTCGGGTGGGGACGGTGGACACGGGCCGGGTGGAGACGGCGGGCACAGTTCCGGGGCAGGCGGTGGAGGACACGGTCACTCGCACAGCCACGGCCCCGCCGCCCCCGTGTCCCGGCATCTGCGGAAAGTCATCGCGGCGATCCTGATCCCGTTCACGGTGGCGGTCGTGGTCGGCATGGTGGTGCTCTGGCCCGGCGGCGCCCCGTCGCACAAGCGCACGGGCGTCGGCTTCGACCGGCAGACACAGCAGGCGACGGTCACCAAAGTCATCAGCGTGAGCTGCGCCTCGGTGAACGCCTCGGGCGGAGGCTCGACCGGGGACACCTCCACCGCCGAGGGCTCCTCGGCTGCACAGGAGGCGGCCGGCACCTGCAAGAAGGCCACGGTCACGGTCTCCACCGGCAAGGACAAGGGCCGTACGTTCACGGAGATCGTGCAGCCCGACCAGTCACGGCAGTTGCATCAGGGCGAGAAGGTCGTGGTCGCGTACGAGCCCTCCGCGCCCAGGGATCTGCAGTACTCCGTCACCGACGTGAACCGCAAGTTCCCGATGGCACTGCTCGCCGGGATCTTCGCGCTGGCCGTCGTGGTGGTGGGCCGGCTGCGCGGTGTCATGGCACTGGTCGCGCTGGCCATCAGCTTCATGATCCTGAACTTCTTCATCCTGCCCGCGATCCTGCACGGCTCGAACCCGCTGATCGTGGCGGTGGTCGGTTCGAGCGCCATCATGCTCATCGCCCTCTACATGTGCCACGGGCTGTCGGCCCGAACATCGGTGGCGGTGCTCGGCACCCTGATGTCGCTGGTGCTGATCGGCGTCCTGGGCTCGGTGTTCATCGGCTGGGCCGCGCTGACCGGGAACACGGACGACAACACAGGTCTGATCCACGGGCTGTATCCGTCGATCGACATGAGCGGTCTGCTGCTCGCCGGCGTCATCATCGGTTCGCTCGGCGTGCTCGACGATGTGACGGTCACCCAGACATCGGCGGTCTGGGAACTGCACGAGGCCAACCCCGCGATGGGCTGGCGCGGGCTGTACCGCGCCGGCATCCGCATCGGCCGCGATCACATCGCGTCGGTCGTCAACACACTCGTCCTCGCCTACGCGGGTGCAGCGCTGCCTCTGCTGCTGCTCTTCTCCATCGCGCAGAGCAGCGTGGGCGCGGTCGCCAACAGCGAGTTGGTCGCAGAGGAGATCGTGCGCACGCTGGTGGGTTCGATCGGCCTGGTCGCCTCGGTACCGGTCACCACGGCCCTCGCGGCCCTGGTGGTCTCGGCGGACCGACCGGGGCGCGAGGCGGTTCCGGCTGGAGCGGCTGTAGGGGCCTCGGTTACGGCTACGGCGACCATGTCGGCGCCAAGTGCCAAGCCCGCTGCGGCGCGCGGCGGGAAGGGCCGACGCCGCAAGCACTGAGGGGCCGCGAGCGCTGAGACGCCGCAGGCACTGCCATGGACGGCGAGAACCGCCCCAGAAAGCCACGCAGAAGCGTTACTGCGAATCCCCTGACCGCCAGGACTTCAACCTCCCCCGAGGCCTTCAGAACTCTGCAGGGCCCTTCAGAGCTCATGGCCCCTCCAGCGACTTCAGTTCAGGGTTCGTGGCGAAGCGTTACGCCAACTCCCGCCCCCACCGCCGACACAACACCTCACCCCGCGCTCTGCTCCTCCGCCAGGATGCGGTCCAGCGCCTCGTCGAGGTGGGTGTCGAAGTCGGCGAGGGCGCCCTCCTGACCGAGTGGAACCAGCCGGTCGGTGCGGTCGAGGAACGCCACCAGCGGGGCCGCGCCGGTGCGGAACAACGCCTGGTCGCTGCCCACCTGAAGCCGGATCAGCACCTCGCCCAGCGTCTCGGGGTCGACGGGCTCGATCCGCACGTCGCCCTCCCCGCACGCCATACCCACCCCGTCGATCAGCAGCTCCCGGCCGAAGGCCCAGGTCACCGGGGCATCACCCGGCAAATGGAAGGTCAGCCGCACGGCGTACGGATCGCACGTCTCGTAACCCAGCTCGACCGGGATACGGAAGGAGAGCTCCTCGGAGACGAGGAAGCTCATCATGACCTCTGCCTGTACGGACTCGCGCATCGCCTATCCCGTCAACTGCCGTCGTCTGGCCGGGAATGATCCCCGTGACACTGAAGGAATATTGCTGAACGTACACGTTAGATCACAAGGAGTAAGTTTTCAGATACTGATAGAGAGCGCGAGCGACCCCAGAAGCCTGCCGACCTCGGCCTGCAACTGCCGCGCCGCGCCCGGCAGTCGATCGGCCTGATGCGCCGGCAGGGACAGAGCCATCGTGGCGGCCGTGGCACCGAGCGTGATCGGAATCGCCGCGCAGACCGTCCCCAGCGCGTACTCCTGACGCTCCACCACCAGCTCCGTCCGCCGCATCCGGTCCAGGCGCCGCACCAGGGCATGGCCGTCGCGCACGGTGTACGGCGTGAGGGACCGCACGGGGTAGCGGTCGAGGTGGTCGCGGCGGACGTCCTCGTCCAACTGGGCCAGCAGGCACTGGCCGATCGCGTGCGCGTGCCCCGTCTCACGGAAGTCCGCCCACTCCTCGACCGCCGGACTGCCGGAGGTGTCGGAGACGCACAGGACCTCGATCTCACCGTCGCGGTACATCGCGTAGTACACCGGTGCACCGATCAAATCCCGCCACTGCGCCAACGCGTCGACGATCGTGCTGCGACGTTTCTCCTGCGCCCCACTGCTGCTCAGCCGCTCGGCCGCCTCCCCGAGGAAGAACAGCCCCTTGTCGCGCCGGAGATATCCCTCGTGCACAAGGGTGCGCAGCAGGTGGTACGCCGTGGGCAGGGCGAGGCCGGTCTCGCGGGCCAACTGCTTGGCGGGGGCGCCGTGTTCGTGTCCGGCGACGGACTCCAACAGGCGCATGGCCCGTTGGACGGAGCCGATGAGGGTGGCGGCGGACTGCTGCGGGCCGTCGGCCGTCGCGGAGCGCTGCCGGTCGGGGGGTGCGGTGAAGGGCTGCTGGTCGATGACCGTCACGGAGCGCTGCCGCGGCGGAGTCGGCACCGGGCGCTGCTGTGCCACCGGCTTTGGCTGTGACGCCGGGCGCAACTGCGGCACCGGACCCGACCGTTCCACCAAACCTGGCTGAGCCACCGCACCGGACCGTTCCACCGGACCTGGCTGTGACACCGGCCGCAGTTGTGCGGGGACCGCCACCGAGCGCGGCCATGTGGGCGGGACGGGCAGGGTGGGGCGTGCGTGTGGTTCTACGGGTGCGGTGTCAACCGTGGCCAAGGGTCACTCCCGGAGCGCGAGGGGGCAGCCCGTGCGGGGAACACGGGGAGGGGGTGCGCCGCCCGCGGGGTTCGTCCCCGCGTCGAATTCCGGACTTTAACCGCCCGTCACCGCCCGTAGACGGCCTGTCCGGGAAACTTCCCCCGCCCGAGGGAACCGGTGATTCCCGTTACCGATCACCGGTCGCCCCAGCAGGACCTCACCAGTCGCCGCGTGAGGAGGAACTCGACGTGAACTTCCGCACGACGTAGACCAGTCCGCCCACCAGGGCCACGAAGATCAGCGCCTTGAAGAGCAGTCCGATGACAAAGCCCACGACGGTCGCTATCAGCCCGCCGAACACGACCAGGGCGATGACCGGCACCGCGACCCACTTCACCCACCACGGCAGTCCCGCGAAGATCTCACCCATTGTCCTCGTCCTGTACCTCTCCGCCCGTCGCTCGTACCGGGTCCGGTCCGTGTCCGGTACTTCCGTACCGGATCTCTGATGTCCTGCACTCGATGCTAGGGCGGGCAAGAGCGAAACGGGGGCCTCGCATCCCTTGTCCTCCCCTGACCGTTCCCCTAGGGAACCCTGAGACGCGGGTCAGGCTTCGGGTGGAGAGTCAGGCCTCTGGGGGCGAGAACACCACCAGTACCCGCAGGTCCTCGCTGATGTGGTGGAACTTGTGGGCCACCCCGGCCGGCACATAGACCACGCTGCCGCGCGCCACCTGGGTGGTCTCCATACCGACGGTGATCGCGGCCCGGCCGCTCACCACGAAGTACACCTCGTCCTGGTTGTGCGGCTGCTGCCGGTCGTGCTCACCGGAATCGAGCGCGTACAGGCCGACCGACATGTTCTTCTCGCGCAGGAACTGCAGGTACGCACCGTCGTTGGCGGCACGTTCCGCCTCCAGTTCATCCAACCGGAATGCCTTCATCGCCCTCGTCCACGCTCGGAGTCGATCTCTTCTGTCACGATCAGACACATGAAGAATTTCCTAGTCAAGACGATCGCCAACGCGGGTGCCCTGGCGGTCGCCGTATGGCTGCTCGACAAGATCACCCTGACCGGTGACAGCACCTTCAAGAAGGTCTGGACGCTGCTCCTCGTCGCCCTGGTCTTCGGCCTGGTGAACTTCCTGGTCAAGCCGATCGTCAAGGTGCTGACCTTCCCGCTGTTCATCCTGACGCTCGGCCTGATCACCCTGGTGGTCAACGCGCTGATGCTGATGCTCACGTCATGGCTGGCCGACAAGTTCGACCTGAGTTTCCATGTCGAGGGCTTCTGGACCGCCGTCCTGGGCGGCCTCATCATCTCGGTCGTCTCCTGGGCGCTCAACGTCGTCCTGCCCGAAGGGGACTGAGCGCGCGATGACGTACCGCGTCAGCTTCGTCTGCACCGGCAACATCTGCCGTTCGCCGATGGCCGAATCGGTCTTCCGCGCGCGGGTCGCGGAGGCCGGGCTCGACGGCCTGGTCGAGGTCGACAGCGCGGGCACGGACGGCTGGCACGAGGGCGACGGCGCCGATCCGCGCGCCGTCGCCGTCCTGGAGGAGCACGGCTACGGCACCGACCATGTCGCCCGCCGGTTCCAGGCCTCCTGGTTCTCCCGCCTGGACCTCGTCATCGCCCTCGACTCCGGCCACCGCAAGGCCCTGCGCCGCCTCGCCCCCACCGAGCAGGACGCCCAGAAGATCCACCTGCTCCGCTCCTACGACCCCGATCCCGACGCCGCCGACGACCTCGACGTACCGGATCCGTACTACGGGGGCCTGGACGGCTTCGAGGAGTGTCTTGAGATGGTGGAGGCGGCGAGCGAGGGCCTGCTCGCCGTGGTGCGGGACGAAGTGGAGGGACGAGCGGTATGAGTGATTCCGCTACGAACGAGGGTGTCGGAGACGGCACGCGCGCGGTGCGCGCCGGTCTGCCCGAGCCGGTCAAGTACGAACCGACGCTGCCCGGGCCGGTGTTCGCCGCGCACTTCCATCTCCCGGGCGAGGCGACGGGCCCGTACAAGTACGGCCGCGACGAGAACCCCACCTGGACCCACTTGGAGCACGCGATCGGCGAGCTTGAGGCGCCCGGGCAGGACGGCGTCGAGACGCTCGTGTTCGCCTCCGGCATGGCCGCCATCTCGTCGGTGCTCTTCTCCCAGCTGCGCGCGGGCGACGTGGCCGTGCTGCCCGACGACGGCTATCAGGTGCTGCCCCTGGTGCGCGAGCAGTTGGAGGCGTACGGCATCGAGGTGCGCACCGCGCCGACCGGCGGGGACGCCCAGCTCGACCTCCTCGACGGCGCCAAACTTCTGTGGCTGGAGACCCCGTCGAACCCCGGGCTCGACGTGTGTGACGTACGACGGCTCGCCGAGGCTGCACACGCGCGTGGCGCCCTCGTGGCCGTCGACAACACCCTCGCCTCGCCCCTGGGGCAGCGCCCGCTGGAACTCGGCGCCGACTTCGCCGTGGCGAGCGGCACCAAGCAGCTCACCGGGCACGGGGACGTCCTCCTCGGGTACGTCGCCGGGACCGACGCCGCCGCGATGGCCGCCGTACGGCGCTGGCGCAAGGTCGTCGGCGCGATTCCCGGGCCCATGGAGGCCTGGCTCGCACACCGTTCGATCGCCACGCTCCAGCTGCGGGTCGACCGGCAGAACGCCACCGCTCTGACCCTCGCGCAGGCCCTGCGCGAACGGGCCGACGTGACGGGCCTGCGCTATCCGGGGCTGCCCGACGACCCCTCGTACAAGATCGCCTCGCAGCAGATGCGGCGCTACGGGTGTGTGGTTTCGTTCACACTGCCCACGCGCACGCGTGCCGAGCGTTTTCTCGACGCGCTGCGGCTCGTGGACGACGCGACGAGCTTCGGCGGGGTGCGGTCCACCGCGGAACGGCGGGGACGCTGGGGCGGGGACGCGGTACCGGAGGGCTTCGTCCGCCTCTCGGTCGGTGCCGAGGACCCCGCGGACCTGGTGGCCGATGTGCTGCGTGCGCTGGACGAATCGGCGCGGTGACCGCTTCGCGTACCGCCGGCCGGCGCCCGGCTACGCACAACGGACGGTCCGAGCCTCCCCCCTCGTGGCTCGGACCGTCCTCGGTTCTGCGCGCGAAGAACCGCGCGCCCAAGGCTAGTTGACTCTGTGTCAGTGTCCAATCACAGTAGCGACAGAGACCTATCGACTTATTTATAGTTGGGCCCTGCCCGGGGCCGGAGGAAGGGCGGGGAAAGGAGAGTGCGTGCCATGGACCTGGCCTTGCTGCGCACCTTCGTGACCGTGCACCGGGCCGGCTCCTTCACGCGCGCGGCGGCTCTGCTCGGCCTCTCCCAGCCGGCGGTGACGTCCCAGATCCGTACCCTGGAACGGCAGTTGGGCCGCCCCCTGTTCCTGCGCCAGGCCCGTGGGGTCACCCCCACGACCATGGGCGACGAACTCGCGCACAAGGCCGCGCCGCATCTCGACGCCCTCGTGGAGATAGCCGAGACCGGGCCCGACAACGACGCCTCGCTGCGCACCCTGCATCTCGCCGGTCCCCCCGAGTTCACCGCCGAGCGGGCCCTGCCCGCGCTCACGGAGCTGACCGGGGACGACGGCCAGGGCTTCGCGCTGCGGGCATCCTTCGGGAACGCCGAGGAGACCCTGGAGGGACTGGCCGCCGGACATCATGATCTGGCCATCAGCACGGCCCGTCCACGCGGTGCTCTGCTCACGGCGACAACGCTCTGCGACGAGGAGCACGTCCTGGTCGCCGCCCCGCACCGGGCGGAGCAGATCGGCTCCGCGGAGCTCGGCCCCAAAGACACGCCCGTTCCGGACGACCTCCCCGTGATCGAGGTCCATGAGTCGCTGCCCTTCGTCTCCCGGTACTGGGCCTCCGTCTTCGACTCCCGCCCGGCCGCCCCGGGCACCGTGATCGTGCCGGACCTCCGCGCGGTCCTCGCGTGTGCGATCGCGGGTGCCGGGCTCGCGGTACTGCCCCGTTATCTGTGCGCCCTGGCGCTGAAGCGCGGCGAGGTCGTCCCGCTCCACGAACCCGCGATTCCGCCACTGCGGACGTATTTCCTGGTGGTCCGCACCGGCACTCTCGCGATGCCGCACATCGCCCGCGCCCACGAGTGGCTCCATCGCGCCGCCGCCCACTGGAGCTGACCAGGCACTTTGTCGCGGTTCCGCGGCGAACCCGCTGGTTCCACGTGAAACATCACGCTCCGAACCGTCAAGGTGACGCCGTGCAATGTTTCACGTGGAACCAGCCGGGCCACATTTCTCCCATGACCGTCCGACCCGTGGTCAAGCGCACCGCACGTGCCGTTCTCCTCGACGGCGACGCCCTGATCCTGATCAAGCGCACCAAGCCAGGTGTCGATCCCTACTGGGTCACGCCCGGTGGCGGGGTCGAACCCGAGGACACCACCGTCGTCGACGCCCTGCACCGGGAGGTGTACGAGGAGCTCGGCGCCAAGATCACCGACGTGGTGCCCTGCTTCGTGGACACCGTCGAGCACATCGGCGCGGACGCGGCCTCGACCGGCGTGAAGGTGCAGCACTTCTTCGTCTGCCACCTGGAGTCCATGGACCCGGCACTACGCCACGGCCCCGAAGTGGACGAGCCCCTCGGCGAGTACGAGATCGTCAGAGTGCCGTTCAACCGCGTCGGCATCGCGTCCGTCCACCTCGTGCCCCTGTCTCTACGGCACTACCTGGACGGCAACATCGAAGGGGTTCTCGCGATGCACGCTCCCGACCTGGGCTGACGCCTCCGGCACCGGTCAGTCCCCGGCGGCCACCAGCTCCTCGACCGAGTCGTGCCGTATGCGCTCCGTCGGGATGCCTGCGTCCCGCAGGGCGTGGACACCGCTGCGAATCATTCCGGGCGGGCCCGAGACATAGGCGTCGTACTCGTTCCACGGCCCGTACGTGCGTATGGCGTCCGGGAGTTGGAGGTTCCCCTGCCGGTCGACGACCGGCCGGACCGCGAGCCACGGATGCGACTGCTGGAGCCGCAGCATCGTGTCGATGTCATAGAGGTCGTGGTCGGTACGGGCGCCGTAGAACACCTCCACCGGGCGCCGCTCGCCGCGTTCGGCGACGTCCTCGACCAGTGCCTTGATCGGCGCTATGCCTGTGCCGCCGCCAACGCAGAGCAGTCCGCTGTCGGTGGTGTGGTCCACGGTCATCGAGCCCGTCGGCGGCCCGAGTCGGATGACGTCGCCGGGCCGGGCACGGTGCACCAGCGCGTTCGAGACCCAGCCCGCCGGGACGGCCTTCACATGGAAGGTCAGCAGCCCGTCCGAGCGGGGCGCCGAGGCGAACGAGTAGTGCCGCCAGATCCGCGGCCACCAAGGCGTCTCCAGGCTCGTGTACTGCCCGGCGACGAAGGGATACGGCTGGTCCGGGCGGAGGGTGACGACGGCGACGTCCCGGGTTCTCAAGTCATGGGTGACGACCTCCGCGTGCCACCAGGCCGGAGCCCGCAGTTCGTCCGCGGCGGCCGCGTCGATCATGACCTGCGAGATCGTCGTGTACGCCCGCACCCAGGCCGCCTCCGTCTCGGCGTCCCAGACGGCGGTGGCGTACTTGTTCAGCGCGCCGATGAGGCACTCCCCGACGGCCGGGTAGTGCTCGGGCCGGGTGCCGTACTTGCGGTGCCCGCGGCCGAGGTTCTGCAGATACGCGACGAGGACCTCGGTGTTGTCGATGTGCTCGGCGGTGGTCAGCAGCGCCTTGAGCAGCCGGTCCCGCTGGGTGTCCATCGCCGCCGGGAACAGCGACCGCAGCTCGGGGTGGCGCACGAAGAGCAGCGCGTAGAAGTACGAGGTGACCTTGTCGGCCACGGGACCGACTTCGGCCATCGTCCGGCGGATGAGTACGGCGTCCGGCGAGGCCTTCTCGGTGGCGGGGCCGGACGAACGCTGGGCGGGCACGCGCACGGGGGCGGGGTTGGAGGCAGAGGCGGCCGGGGCAGCCTCGGCGACGGCCGGAGCGGGTGCGGCGGTCTGCTGCGGTGCGGGAGGCGGGGGTGCTGCCGACGCGGGGGTAGGAGCCATGGACTGGACAGGGGTTGAGCGCTGGGCGGGAGTTGAGGGCTGGGCAGGGGGCGAGGCCTGCGGGGCGGTCACGGCCGTCGGTATTCGCTGCTGTGCGGGCGCCACATGCCGCTGAGCTGCGTGCCCGTACGGATGAGACGCAGCGCCGTCACCGCTCGAAGCCGGCGGGGCGGGTGGAGCCGCCGAGGCCGGTGGAGTCGATGGGGCCGCTGAAGTCGACGGAGCCGGTCGAGTCGACGGGGCCGAACTCTCCGTGGGCGGAGGCTCTTTGTTCTCCGCCGCCGCGCCCCTGCGGACCGGGCGCAGTACGGCCGGACGCCGTCCCTCCGTCGTCCCACGCTCTTCGCCCGGAGGCACCTCCGGCTGCTTACGCGGAGTGAACCAGCCGGTTCCGCCTCCGCCGCTGCCGCCGGACGTGCCGTTGTCGGCCGACGTGGTGGTCGGAGCGTCCATGGTGTGCCTCGCCTCGAACATCTTTCGGTCGGTCTGCGCGCTTCCTCAGCCGGAAGCTGCCTGCTTCCGCGCGGACGGCTTGCTTCTCCCCGTTCGGTCAAGCCGCCGATACAGCCATATCCAACCCACATTCCCACTGCGTACGGACAAGTAAGGCGAGAGTGTGACATTGCCCGCAGTACTCTCGCGCGGCGTCCGGCTCCGGACAAGAACCGGAGTCGACCCTACCGGCCCGCGCTCCGCACACAAATGGCGCCTCGCTCCCCCGCGAACAGAGGGAGGGGCGAACCATCGATTCCCTCAATTACCGGGCGCCGCGCGCCAATTCGTAGGCATCCCATAGATCCCGCCCCTCATAGGAGTGGGTGGCGAGGCCCGACAGATGCTGATCCGCGTTGACCGCGACGGAGACGGGCACGGCACCGAACAGGTCCTTGTCCGACATCGAGTCGCCGTACGCGACGCAGTCCGCCCGCGTCACCCCGAACTCCTCACACAGCCGATCCGCGATCACCACCTTGGCAGCCGAGTTGAGGACTCCGGCCAGATCCATGGACGGTGCGGTGAACGGCACGGCGGGGAACAGCGATCCGTGTGCCGCGTGAGCGCCCCAGCCCGTGAGCCGTTCCACAAAGAAGGACGGCGAGAGCGATACGACAGCGCAGTATTCGCCGGCGCTCCTGATCTCGGCCCAGACCTCACGGATCCGCGCCAGCCAAGGTGCCCCTTCGAAGGCCGCCGTCACATGCGCCTCGGTGAGATCCGCCCACAGCGTGTACACGCGGGTCGCATACTCCGGCGGTCCGATCAGCCCGGTCGAGATCGCCCGCTCCAGTTCCACCGTCTCGGATTCCAGGCCGAGTTGACGGGAGATCTCCAGGGGCGCGCTGGTTCCGTGCAGCAAAGTGCCGTCGAGGTCGAAGAGATGAAGTCTCGCCATGAGCCACGAGATTAGTGGGCGGAACTGTGGCGCCTTCCCCGAGGCTGCCGGATGCTCGCCGTTCGCCGGTGTTTCACGTGAAACATCCGGCTTCTGCGGGTGCGTTGTGCCGCTGATCACGACATGGCCAAAAGCACGTACGTCTCACCGGAAACAGGTGGACGCCGACAACGCACGTCAGACAGCCTGACCTGCGTGCCGACTCCTTCCCTCGCCGCTCTGCCCATCCGCCGACTGACGCTCCGCGATCGCCTCGCCTGCGCCGACTTGTCCGAGGACCGGGGGTGGCCACGCGAGGAACACAAGTGGGGCTTTCTCCTGAGCGCCGGGAAGGGCTACGGCATCGACGCCCCCGAGGGCGGTCTCCTCGCGGCATGCGTCACCACGGAGTACGGCCCGCAGGACCGCCCGGACCTGGTTGCCATCGGCATGGTCCTCGTCGCCGAGCGGTACGCCCGGCAAGGCGTGGGACGCCGCCTGATGCGCCACCTGGTGTCAGAGATGGGCACCACACCGCTGACCCTGTACGCGACCCCGTACGGCCGCCCGCTCTACGAAGAACTCGGCTTCAAGGCGACCGGCCGGGCCGAGACCCTGCGCGGCCACTTCGCACCTGCCGGACCCGAGTCACCGATCGCCACCCGTGCGGCCACGGCCGAGGACCTCACCGGCATCCTGCGCCTCGACGAGGCGGTCTTCGGCACCGATCGCACGCCCCTCATCACCCGACTGCCCGCCTTCTCCGACCAGTTGAGGGTCGCGGAGGAGAACGGCCGGATCATCGGCTACGCGGCCGCCTGGCCCAACATGGACACCCAGGTCGTGGGCCCGCTGGTCGCACAGGACACGGAGGCGGCGAAGGCCCTCCTCGCCTCCCTCGCCGCCCGCACCGACCGTCCCCTGCGCACCGACATCGACGTACGCCATGAAGACCTACTGTCCTGGGCGAAGGAACACGGCCTCGTCTCCTCCGCCTTCAACGCCGTGATGACGTACGGCATCGCCGAGCTGCCCGGCGACTGGACACGACGCTTCGCCCCCCTGACGGTCGCGGCCGGCTGACGCTCTCCGGACACGCAGAACGCCGGTTCCCGACCTACCTCGTCGAGAACCGGCGTCCGTCGCCTACAGACGTTCAGACAAGCGCCTCTACGGCGGCCTGGGCGAAGCCGTGGTCCTGCGCGGGCGCGCCGCCACCGACCCCGATCGCTCCGATCAGCCGGCCGTCACGCTGTACCGGGATGCCGCCCGCGATGAACAGCAGCGGCCGGTCGAGCGCGGTGGGCAGGGTGTGGAAGAGGCCGCCGGGCTGGACGGCGTCGACGAGGTCGGCGGTGGGCGCGTTCAGCTGAAGCGCGGTGTACGCCTTGCGGGTGCTGGTCTCACCGGAGATCAGCACGGCCCGGTCGTCCCGCCGGAAGGCGAGCAGATGACCGCCCGCGTCCAGCACGGTGATGCTCACGGTGACCCCGGCAGCCTCCGCGGCTCGGCGGGCCTCGGAGACGAGCGCTTCGGCGTCCTGGATGGTCAGCGGGGCTACGGCGGTGGTGGTGCTCATCAGGGTTTCTCCTTGCGGGTGTTGCTGTTTCTGGTGGTGGTCGAACAGTCGAGGTCGGCATTGGTCAGGCGGCCCAGGCCGGCGGGATGTACGGGGACGGCCCTGGCCCCGTGTCTCCGCGTTCCGGCCGGGCGGGGTCAGTGGTGGACGGCGGCCCGCTGCCCGCTCGGCGTACCGGCCGCGACGACGGCGCCGCGGGCGCTGGTGCGGCGCTCCAGGGCGGCCGAGAGGATCGCGAGGACCAGGGCGGCCGCGGCGAGGACGGCGCCGACCCAGTTCGGGGCGGTGTAGCCGAAGCCGGCCGCGATGACGATGCCGCCGAGCCAGGCGGACAGCGCGTTGCCGAGGTTGAAGGCGCCGATGTTCACGGCCGAGGCCAGCGTCGGGGCGCCGTGTGCCTGGTCGAGGACCCGCTTCTGAAGCGGTGGCACGGTGGCGAAGCCCAGGGCGCCGATGAGGGCGATGGTGACGGCTGCCGCGATCTTGTTGTGCGCGGTGACCGTGAAGAGCGCGAGCACGACGGCCAGGGAGCCCAGGGAGACGTACAGCATGGGCATCAGGGCGCGGTCGGCGAACTTGCCGCCGACGAGGTTGCCGCCGACCATACCGAGGCCGAAGAGGACAAGCAGCCAGGTGACGGAGCCGTCGGCGAAGCCGGCGACGTGGGTCATCATCGGCGCGATGTAGGTGATGGCCGCGAAGACGCCGCCGAAGCCGAGGACGGTCATCGCCATGGCGAGCAGGACCTGGGTGTTCTTGAAGGCGGCCAGTTCGTGCCGCAGCCGTACGCCCTCGGGCTTGGGCAGGTCGGGCACAAGCTTGGCGATACCGGCCAGGCCGATCACGCCGAGGCCCGCGACGACGGCGAAGGTGACACGCCAGCCGACGGACTGCCCGACGAGGGTGCCCAGCGGGACGCCGACGACGTTGGCGACGGTCAGTCCGGTGAACATCATCGCGATGGCTCCGGCCTTCTTGTCCGGGGCGACCAGTTCGGCCGCGACGACCGAGCCGATGCCGAAGAAGGCGCCGTGGGCGAGCGAGGCGACCACACGGCCGATCAGCATCACGGAGAAGCTGGGGGCGACGGCGGAGAGCAGGTTGCCGACGATGAACAGGCCCATCAGCAGCATCAGCATCCGCTTGCGGGGGACCTTGGTACCGAGCACGGTCATCAGCGGGGCGCCGATCACCACACCCAGCGCGTAGCCGGTGACCAGCAGTCCCGCGGTGGGGATGGAGACCCCGAAGTCACCCGCGACCTGGGGCAGCAAGCCCATGATCACGAACTCGGTCGTTCCGATTCCGAAGGCCCCGATCGCGAGGGCCAGAAGCGCGAGAGGCATGTGGAGGTACCCTTCCCAGAAGATTGCAGGAGCGCTTTGCGTGCGTTCACAATAGTTGCAGACGCGGGCTATATGCAAGCGCGGACTATTTCATCTGTGCTCTATCCTGGGTTCAGCCGCTCTGGGACGGAGGAAACGCCAATGACAGCGACGGACCCCGCACTCACCGCCCTCGCCCAGGGCTGGTGCGCCCTCTCCTTGTTGCACGGGAGGATCGAGGCGCACATCGAGCGCGCCCTGCAGGCCAAACACGACCTGAGCATGCGCGAGTACTCGCTGCTCGACGTGCTCAGCCGACAGCACGACGGCGACGGGGGGCATCTGCAGATGCGGCAGGTCGCCGACGCGGTCGTCCTCAGCCAGAGCGCCACCACCCGGCTGGTCACCCGGCTGGAGGACCGCGGCCTGCTCGCGCGGTATCTGTGCCCGACCGACCGACGGGGCATCTACACGAACGTCTCCGAGACCGGTCTCACCCTGCTCGAAGAGGCCCGCCCGACCAACGACACCGCCCTGCGCGAGGCACTCGACGCGGCGGCCACGAACCCCGAACTGGCGCCACTGGTCCGGGTCGTGGAGTCGATGAACGTGCCCGCGTAGATCCGTCCCGCACCGCACGCCTCTGCCTAAGGTGTGGTCATGGGAGATCTTGAAATACGAGCCGCGGTCACCGAGGACGTCCCCGCCATCGTCGGCATGCTCGCCGACGACCCCCTGGGTTCCCAACGCGAGTCGCCGGACGACCTGACGCCCTACCTGGCCGCGCTGGACCGTCTGACCGCCGACCCGAACCAGCACCTGGTCGTCGCCGTCCGCGAGGGCCGCGTCGTCGGCACCCTCCAGCTCACGGTCATTCCGGGGCTGTCCCGCAAGGGCGCCACCCGCTCGATCATCGAGGCCGTACGCATCCACGCGGACGAGCGGGGCAGCGGCCTGGGCACACAGCTCATCGAGTGGGCGATCGCCGAATCACGCCGCCAGGACTGCCAGTTGGTCCAGCTGACTTCCGATGCCACCCGCACCGACGCCCACCGGTTCTACGAGCGACTCGGCTTCACCGCCTCACACGTGGGCTTCAAGCTCCCCCTCTGAAGAGACCCCTCTTCCGAAGAGAGAGCGAAGCGTCCGTCCCGGCAGACAGCGGGAGGCGCCATGTTTCACGTGAAACACGACGCCTCCCCGATCGCTGCGGCTAGAGGATCCCCCGCCACCCCTTCGGGTCCACCCCACCCGGCACGGAAGCGCTCTCGTCGTACGGCTGACGCGTGAAGACGAACGATCCGAGGTCCAGGTGACTCAGGGACCCGTCCGGGCGCCGTACGGGCCGTAGGAGCTCTCCTGCGTAGTACCCCTCCAGCCCGGTCCAGGTGGCGTCACCGTTGGCCCGGAACCGCGAACGGCGGCCGTTGCCGGCCAACGGCTCCAGCGAGGCCCCGCCATCAGCCGTCAGCCTCAGGGCGAAGCCGTGCGTCCCCCAGTACCACTGACCCGCCAACTCCAGTACTCCGGCATCGACTTCAGGCATCGGGCGCCATGGCTCCGGAATCCTCGGCTCGGCCTCGGCGACGATACGGACGAGATCGGCGGCCACCGACGCCACCGGCGGACCGGAGGTGCAGTTGGCCAGTACCACCGCCGCGACGTCGTCCGTGAGGCTGATGGTGAGGCTCGCCAGGAAGCCGGGCAGCGATCCGCCGTGGCCGATGAGCAGTCGGCCGTCGCGGCGCTGGACCTGGAGGCCGAGACCGTATGCGGAGCCGTCCATGACGTCGGAGGCCTCCGCCGGTGCCGCGGGAGTCCGCATCTCCCGCACGGACTCCGCGCTCAGTACGCGATCGTCTCCATCGGCCAGGAACACCGCGAACCGTGCCAAGTCCCCGGTGGTGGACCAGAGTTGACCGGCCGGCGCCATACGCCCGAGGTCCTCGATGGGTTCCGGCAACAGTGCATCGGCCCAGGGATGCACCGCCCAGCCACCCGCGTGCGGTGCCTGCGGCTGAGCACTCGTGCGGTCGAGGCCCAGGGGTTCGAGTACTTCCCGCCGGAGTACGTCCTCCCATGGAGCGCCTCGCAGTTCCTCGATGAGCGCGCCCAACACCGTGTAGCCGGGGTTCGAATAGTGGAAGCGGCGGCCGACCGGATGCAGCAGAGGCTGTTCGCCCAGCACATCGCGGAGCTCAGGACGCAGGGAACCCGGCGTCCGCTCCCACCAGGGCGCGGGCGACTCGGCCGCCAACCCGCTTGTGTGCGCGAGGAGTTGGGCGATGGTCGCCTCCCCAGCGCCGGTGCCGGGCAGATGCTTCTCCAGCGGGTCACCGAGGTCGAGGACACCCTCGTCGCGCAGCCGCAGGACCAGGACGGCGGTGAACGTCTTGGTGATCGAGCCGATCCTGTACTGCACGTTCTCGTCCGGTCCGTGCCCGTCCACCGAGGTCCGCGCGCCGTGCCACACCGCCCGCCCGCCGCGCACCACCGTCGCGACCAGCGACGGCGCCCGTCCCTCGGCCTGGGCCACGGCGATCCGATGCAGCAGCGCCCGGCGGGTGCCGGGAAGCAAGTCGTCCTGAGATGTCGTCATGCCCCCAGTCCATCCGGAGGGACAGCCGTACGTCGAGCACATTTCTCGGGACACGGCACCGGGTCTGCCGCCTACAGCGACCCGGTCACGTCTGCGCCATGTCCACGAAGCGTGAGTAGTGCCCCTGGAAGGCGACCGTGATCGTCGCCGTCGGGCCGTTACGGTGCTTGCCCACGATGATGTCGGCCTCGCCCGCGCGCGGCGACTCCTTCTCGTACGCGTCCTCGCGGTGCAGCAGGATGACCATGTCGGCGTCCTGCTCGATGGAGCCGGACTCACGCAGGTCGGACACCATCGGCTTCTTGTCCGTGCGCTGCTCGGGACCACGGTTCAGCTGCGAGAGCGCGATCACCGGGACCTCCAACTCCTTCGCCAGGAGCTTGAGGTTTCGGGACATGTCCGAGACCTCCTGCTGACGGCTCTCCTGTCGCTTGGAGCCACCGGCCTGCATCAGCTGCAGATAGTCGATGATCACCAGCTTGATGTCGCTGCGCTGCTTGAGCCGGCGGCACTTCGCGCGGATCTCCATCATCGACAGGTTCGGGGAGTCGTCGATGTAGAGCGGCGCGGACGACACCTCGGGCATCCGGCGCGCCAGTCGCGTCCAGTCCTCGTCGGTCATGGTGCCGGAGCGCATGTGGTGCAGAGCGACCCGCGCCTCGGCGGACAGCAGACGCATCGCGATCTCGTTGCGCCCCATTTCGAGGGAGAAGATGACGCTCGGGAGGTTGTTCTTGATCGACGCCGCGCGAGCGAAGTCGAGCGCGAGTGTGGACTTACCCATGGCGGGACGGGCCGCGATGACGATCATCTGGCCCGGGTGCAGACCGTTGGTGAGCGAGTCGAGGTCGGTGAACCCGGTGGGCACGCCGGTCATCTCGCCGCTGCGTGAGCCGATCGCCTCGATCTCGTCGAGCGCGCCCTCCATGATGTCGCCGAGCGGAAGGTAGTCCTCGCTGGTCCGCTGCTCGGTGACGGCGTAGATCTCGGCCTGGGCCCGGTTGACGATCTCGTCGACGTCGTCGTCGGCCGCGTATCCCATCTGGGTGATGCGGGTGCCGGCCTCGACCAGGCGGCGCAGGACGGCCCGCTCGTGGACGATCTCCGCGTAGTACTCCGCGTTCGCCGCCGTCGGAACGGTCTGGACGAGCGTGTGCAGATACGATGCGCCGCCGACCTTGTTGATCTCACCGCGCTTGGTGAGTTCGGCGGCGATGGTGATCGGGTCGGCCGGCTCGCCCTTGGCGTAGACGTCGAGGATCGCCTGGTAGATCGTCTCGTGCGCGGGCTTGTAGAAGTCGTGGCCCTTGAGGACCTCGACGACGTCGGCGATGGCGTCCTTGGACAGGAGCATGCCACCGAGCACGGACTGTTCGGCATCGAGGTCCTGCGGCGGCACTCGCTCGAAGGCCGAACCGGCGCCCTCCCACTCGCCGCCTTCGCGGCCGCGGTCGTGCTGTTCGTCCCGGCCGCGGCCTCCGTCACCTCGTCGTCGGGAAGCGGGCAGACGATCACTTGGACCGCTCTCGGCCCACGGGTCGTCCAAGGGCTCGGAAATACTCACCGAGCCACCTCCTCCCGTCCGTCGAGCGGACCTCGCCGTGCCCCTTATTTCTACGGCACGGCACTGACAAATGAAGCGCCCAACTCCGGTACGGGCGCGTCGGTTTTGTGATGGTTCTCGGTCCGACGGACGGGGCGGGTACCGGTCCACCGTAGGCCTGTGGGCACCGTCAGCCAATCTGGTTATCCACAGGCCATGTGGACGACGGCCCCGATGCTGTGGAGAACCCGCCAAAACCTGTGCACGACCCGGTGGACAGCCCTGTGAACAAGCCCTCGCCACTTCCGCCGTAACCGACCTGACCTGCACCTTTCCCATCCACCGGCTGTGCAGAAGAAAAACTTTCCACATCAGACCAAGATCGCTTCGAACAGTGCGCGAGAGGACACGAGGCGAGATCAGAGGTAAGGGTCACAAAGCAATTGCATCTCTTACCTGTGGACGATTAGATTAGTGCTCATGACACAGGCTCCCGCGGCCACCAGGGCCACCCGACGACAGCACGACCGAGAGATCGTCATGCTGGCCGTCCCGGCCTTCGGCGCACTCGTCGCCGAGCCCCTCTTCGTCATGGCCGACAGCGCGATCGTCGGCCATCTCGGCACGGCACAACTCGCCGGACTCGGAGTAGCATCCGCCCTCCTGACGACAGCCGTGAGCGTCTTCGTCTTCCTCGCCTACGCCACCACTGCGGCCGTCGCCCGACGTGTCGGCGCCGGTGATCTCCAAGCCGCCATCCGCCAGGGCATGGACGGCATCTGGCTCGCCCTGCTGATCGGCGCCACCGTCATAGCCGTCGTCCTCCCCTCGGCACCCGCCCTCGTCGGCCTCTTCGGCGCCTCGGACACCGCCGCCCCCTACGCGACGACCTATCTGCGGATCTCCTCCATCGGCATCCCGGCCATGCTGATCGTCCTCGCCGCCACCGGAGTCCTGCGCGGACTGCAGAACACCAAGACACCGCTCTACGTCGCCGTCTCAGGCTTCGTCGCCAACGGCGTCCTCAACGTAGGGCTCGTCTACGGCGCCGACCTCGGCATCGCCGGTTCCGCCTGGGGCACCGTCATCGCCCAGTGGGGCATGGCTGCCGTGTATCTCGTCGTGGTCGTCCGCGGAGCCCGCCGACACGGCGCCTCCCTCAGCCCGGATGCGGCAGGGATACGAGCCTCGGCCCAGGCCGGCGTACCTCTCCTCGTACGCACGCTCTCCCTGAGAGCGATCCTCCTGATCGCCACGGCCGTCGCGGCCCGCCTCGGGGACGCCGACATCGCCGCCCATCAGATCATCCTGTCCCTGTGGTCGCTGTTGGCCATGGCACTCGACGCCATCGCGATCGCGGGACAGGCCATCATCGGGCGCTACCTCGGCGCGGACGATCCCGCGGGCGCCCGCGCCGCCTGCCGTCGCATGGTGCAGTGGGGGATCGCCGTCGGAGTGGTGCTCGGTCTCCTGGTGATCCTGTCCCGCCCGCTCTTCCTCCCTCTATTCACCAGCGACCCCACCGTCAAGGACACCGCCCTGCCCGCCTTGATCATGGTCGCGCTCTCCCAGCCGATCTGCGGTGTCGTCTTCGTCCTCGACGGGGTACTGATGGGCGCGGGTGACGGGCCGTATCTCGCCGGGGCCATGGTGGTGACCCTGGCGGCCTTCGCTCCGGTGGCCCTGCTCGTACCGACCCTCGGCGCCGGACTGACCGCACTCTGGGGAGCGATGACCCTGATGATGACGGTCCGCATGCTGACCCTCCTGCTGCGGGCCCGCTCGGGACGTTGGGTCGTGACGGGCGCGACCCGCTGACCGTTTCACGTGAAACACCGGTTTCACGTGAAACACTGCCCGCCGCACTGTCGCGTTTCACGTGAAACATGCGCGACGGAACGGCGTCCCCAACCCTGCACGCCGGCCCGACGTCCCGCCCTCCCGGACACAGCAGAGGGGCCGCACCCCAACGGGTGCGGCCCCTCTCTCAGCTGTGCCGAGTGCAGCGATCAGGCTGCGATGACCTCGATGTTGACCTTGGCGGCAACCTCGGGGTGCAGACGCACGGACGTCTCGTGGGCGCCCAGGGTCTTGATCGGGGCAGACAGCTCGATACGACGCTTGTCGACCTCGGGGCCACCGGAAGCCTTGATCGCGGAAGCGATGTCGGCCGGGGTGACGGAACCGAAGAGACGACCGGCGTCGCCGGAGCGGACGGCCAGACGAACCTTGACGCCTTCGAGCCGGGCCTTCACGGAGTTGGCCTGCTCGATGGTCTGGATCTCGTGGATCTTGCGAGCACGACGAATCTGCTCGACGTCCTTCTCGCCACCCTTGGTCCAGCGGATAGCGAACTTCCGCGGGATCAGGTAGTTGCGAGCGTAACCGTCCTTGACGTCGACGACGTCGCCCGCGGCACCGAGGCCGGAGACCTCGTGGGTGAGGATGATCTTCATTAGTCGGTCACCCTTCCCTTATCGCGCGGTGGAGGTGTAGGGCAGCAGCGCCATCTCACGGCTGTTCTTCACAGCCGTGGCGACGTCACGCTGGTGCTGCGTGCAGTTGCCGGTCACGCGGCGGGCACGGATCTTGCCACGGTCGGAAATGAACTTCCGCAGCATGTTCGTGTCCTTGTAGTCCACGTACTGGACCTTGTCCTTGCAGAATGCGCAGACCTTCTTCTTCGGCTTGCGCACAGGCGGCTTCGCCATGGTGTATCTCCTGTGTGATCAAGAAGTGTGGGTACGACCCACCCTCGGCCCAAGGGCCTAGAAGGGGGGTTCGTCCGAGTAGCCGCCGCCACCGCCACCGCTGGCGCCGCCGGAGTTTCCACCCCAGCCGCCACCGCCGCCGCCCTGGTTTCCACCGGCAGGAGCGCTGGTGGCCCACGGGTCCTCGGCGGGAGCGCCGCCGGCCGGCTGACCGCCGCCGGAGTTTCCACCCCAGCCGCCGCCACCCTGGCCACCGCCACCGCCACTGCCGCCGCCGAAACCGCCGCCCTGGCCACCGCGAGCGCCACCGGCGGTCTTGGTGACCTTGGCCGTGGCACTGCGCAGGCTGGCGCCGACTTCCTCGACGTCCAGTTCGTAGACCGTGCGCTTGACGCCCTCACGGTCCTCGTAGGACCGCTGCTTCAGCCGGCCCTGCACGATGACGCGCATGCCTCGCTGGAGCGATTCCGCGACGTTCTCCGCCGCCTGACGCCAGACCGAGCAGGTGAGGAAGAGGCTTTCGCCGTCCTTCCACTCGTTCGTCTGGCGGTCGAAGGTGCGGGGAGTGGACGCGACACGGAACTTCGCGACCGCCGCACCGGACGGGGTGAAGCGCAGCTCGGGGTCGTCGACAAGATTGCCGACGACCGTGATGACGGTCTCGCCTGCCATGGGGGAACCTCTCGGCGGGTTTGCTGCTGGCTGCTTGGTGCTGCTACTCGAATCCCGAGATCAGCTGAGCTGGATGCTCAGTGGGTCTCGGGGCGGAGGACCTTGGTCCGGAGGACCGACTCGTTCAGGTTCATCTGGCGGTCGAGCTCCTTGACGACCGCAGGCTCGGCCTGCAGGTCGATGACCGAGTAGATGCCCTCGGGCTTCTTCTTGATCTCGTACGAGAGACGACGACGGCCCCAGGTGTCGACCTTCTCGACCTTTCCATTGCCCTCACGGACGACGGAGAGGAAGTTCTCGATCAGGGGGGAGACAGCGCGCTCCTCCAGATCGGGGTCGAGGATGACCATCACCTCGTAGTGACGCATGTGGAACCCACCTCCTTTGGACTCAGCGGCCACGGTCGATCCGTGGCAGGAGGGTTGTGATGCGTAAGCAACAGTGTGTGCCAGTAAAACAGCCGCCACTGACATCGGATGCCCCTCGTGGGGATTCCGGGTCGTGGCATGGGCAGACACCAGTGCAGAGGATACAGAGTACCCGCACACCGGCTTCCGGTTGAAATCCGGTGGCGGAGAGCGTCAATCTGTACACATCGGGTGCGTCCGGCGCGACGATGCGCCGCCTTCCGCAGGAGGTGCCACATGGCACAGGCATTGCGACCCAACACCGCCGGTTCTCTCTTCGCCACCGACGGCAAGCCTCATCCGCTCCAGGACACGCTGCTCGCGGTGACCCTGGTGCTCGGGCTGACGGCGTTCATCACGGGCTTCTTCCACAACCTGCATCTGCTCAGCTCCTGGGCCGGCCTGGTGGGGATCCTCACCGGTGCGTACGGGCAGTGGATCTCCGAGACGACGAGGGAGCGCTTCGGACTGATCCTGGGTCTCGGTGCCGCGAGCGTCGGATTCTTCCTCGGCATGGCACACGGCGGCCTGTTCGGCGGCGTCATCAACTGACGGGACGGACGCCACAGTCCGAACTCCGCGTAAAACAGCACGGAACGCCTTGGCGGCCAACAGGCCGAGGCGAAGGTTGCATACGCCCAGTCGGGGCGCTCGTAAGGCGCAGTAGGCTTCGGCGCGAGAGCCGGAGCCCCTGTACCCATGGGGACACCCCAGCCCGAGGAGCGCCCCGAATGAGCCTGACCCTGAGGACCATCAGCCGTGAGCAGCATCTGGCATTCATCCAGAGCCTGCCCTCGGCGAGCCACATGCAGGTCCCGGCCTGGGCTGATGTGAAGGCGGAGTGGCGCTCCGAGAGCCTCGGCTGGATCGACGAGAAGACCGGCGAGCTGGTCGGCGCGGGCCTGGTGCTCTACCGCCAACTCCCCAAGATCAAGCGCTACTTGGCCTATCTGCCCGAGGGCCCGGTCATCAACTGGTTCGCGCCGAATCTGGACGACTGGCTCCAGCCGATGCTGGCCCACCTCAAGCACCAGGGCGCCTTCTCGGTGAAGATGGGCCCGCCGGTCATCATCCGGCGCTGGGAGGCCGTCTCCATCAAGGCCGGCATCCAGAACCCCGATGTGAAGCGACTGCGGGACATCGAGGCCGACTTCATCGAACCGCGCGCCTTCGAGGTGGCCGACAAGCTGCGCCGTATGGGCTGGCAGCAGGGTGAGGACGGCGGCGCGGGCTTCGGCGACGTCCAGCCGCGCTACGTCTACCAGGTGCCGCTGGCGAACCGCTCCCTCGAAGAGGTCCACAAGAACTTCAACCAGCTGTGGCGCCGCAACATCAAGAAGGCCGAGAAAGCCGGTGTCGAGGTCGTCCAGGGCGGTTACCACGACCTTGAGGAATGGCAGCGGCTGTACGAGATCACCGCGCTGCGCGACCACTTCCGGCCCCGCCCGCTGTCGTACTTCCAGCGCATGTGGACGGCCCTCAACACCGAGGACCCCAACCGGATGCGGCTGTACTTCGCCCGGCACGACGGGGTGAACCTGTCGGCGGCGACGATGCTCGTGGTCGGCGGACACGTCTGGTACTCCTACGGCGCCTCCGACAACATCGGGCGTGAGGTCCGGCCCTCGAACGCGATGCAGTGGCGGATGCTCCGCGACGCCTACGCGCTCGGCGCCACCGTCTACGACCTGCGCGGCATCTCCGACTCGCTGGACGAGACCGACCACCTCTTCGGTCTGATCCAGTTCAAGGTGGGCACCGGCGGGCAGGCCGCCGAGTACCTCGGCGAGTGGGACTTCCCGCTCAACAAGCTGCTCCACAAGGCGCTCGACATCTACATGTCGCGCCGCTGACCTCACGGTCCTCGCTTCGATAACGTCGACAGCTTCCATACTTCTGATACACCGCAGCCACCCGAAAGGTTCCAGGTCCGGCCATGGCGCTCACGCTCTACGTCGACACCGCGCGCTGGCGGGCGCATCACAAGCACGTTGCCGGGCAGTTCCCGGGGCTCGTCCCGGTCTGCAAGGGCAACGGCTACGGCTTCGGGCACGAGCGGCTGGCGGAGGAGGCGACGCGGCTCGGCGCGGACGTCCTCGCCGTCGGCACGACGTACGAGGCCGCCCGGATCAAGGACTGGTTCGGCGGTGACCTGCTGGTGCTGACGCCGTACCGCCGCGGCGAGGAGCCCGTTCCGCTGCCGGACCGGGTCATCCGCTCGGTGTCGTCCATCGACGGCGTGTACGGCCTCGTGGGCGCCCGCGTGGTCATCGAGGTGATGTCCTCGATGAAGCGTCACGGCGTGAGCGAGCAGGAACTGCCGCAGTTGCACTCCGCCATAGAGAACGTGCGCCTGGAGGGCTTCGCCATCCACCTCCCGCTGGACCGCACCGACGGCTCGGACGCCGTCGAGGAGGTCATCGGCTGGATGGACCGTCTGCGGGCCGCCCGGCTGCCGTTGCACACGATGTTCGTCAGCCACCTCAAGGCCGAGGAACTGGCCCGGCTGCAGCAGCAGTTCCCGCAGACCCGCTTCCGGGCCCGTATCGGCACCCGGCTGTGGCTGGGGGACCACGAGGCGACCGAGTACCGCGGAGCGGTCCTGGACGTCACCCGGGTCTCCAAGGGCGACCGCTTCGGCTACCGGCAGCAGAAGGCGGCCTCGGACGGCTATCTGGTGGTCGTGGCGGGCGGTACGTCGCACGGGGTGGGCCTGGAGGCCCCCAAGGCGCTGCACGGCGTCATGCCGCGCGCCAAGGGCGTCGCCCGCGCCGGCCTCGCCACGGTCAACCGGAACCTTTCTCCGTTCGTCTGGGACGGCAAGCAGCGCTGGTTCGCCGAGCCGCCGCACATGCAGGTCTCGATTCTGTTCGTACCGGTGGAGGCGGCCGAGCCGAAGGTGGGCGAGGAACTGGTGGCCCATCTGCGGCACACCACCACGCAGTTCGACCGCATCGTGGATTGCTGAGCCACTCCGGAACAGCCGAAAGGCCGTACACGGGAGGTCCCGTGTACGGCCTTTCGCGTGGCCTCTCCGCGCCCAGTCGGCAACTGTTCGCTCAGAGCGAACGGTCGGCCGGTCCCTCGCCGCCCCACTCCACCTGCGGTCCGTCGAAGGGGGCCGCGTGCCGCCCGGGACGGGCCGCGGCCCCGAAAACGAAGACGTCCTCCGCCCTGTCGAGCACCCCGCCCGAGGGATCGTCGTCGCCCGCCAGGCGCACCACATCCCGCTCCGGCATGAGGATGTCGCGCACGATCACGGCGCACAGGTAGAGCGTGCCCAGGATGTGCAGGCCGATGGCCCAGTGGTAGCCGTCGGTCGGCAGGCCCTTGTGCGCGTCTCCGCTGGTCGTGTACGCGAGGTAGAACCAGATCCCCAGGAAGTACGCCACCTCGCACGCCTGCCAGATCAGGAAATCCCGCCACTTCGGCCGGGCCAGCACCGCCAGGGGGACCAGCCACAGCACGTACTGCGGCGAGTAGACCTTGTTCGTCACGATGAACGCCGCGACGATCAGGAAGGCCAGCTGGGCGAAGCGCGGCCGGCGCGGGGCGGTCATCGTGAGCGCCGCGATGCCCGCGCAGCACAGCAGCATCAGCAGCGTGGCGAACGTGTTGACGGTGTCGGTGCTGAGCGGGTCGCTGGAGTTCTGGGCGAAGATCAGCCAGAAGGATCCGAAGTCGACGCCCCGTTCCTGACTGAACGTGTAGAACTTCGACCAGCCGTCGAAGGCGAAGAGCATCACCGGCAGGTTCACCGCCAGCCAGGCGACGGCGGTTCCGCCCAACGCCTTCCCGAAGTCCCGCCACTTGCCCGCGCGCCAGCAGAGCAGGAACAGCGGGCCGAGGAGGAAGACGGGATACAGCTTGGCGGCCGTGGCAAGGCCCAACAGGACGCCGAACGCGAGGGAACGGCCCCGCGACCACATCAGCATCGCCGCGGCCGTCAGAGCGACCGCCAGCAGGTCCCAGTTGATGGTGGCGGTCAGCGCGAAGGCGGGCGCCAGGGCGACCAGCAGACCGTCCCAGGGCCGACGGGCGTGCGTACGGCTGACGCAGACGACGATGACGGCCGCGCACACCATCAGCATCCCGGCGTTGACCATCCAGTACCACTGTTCCTGGTGCTGGATGCTGCCGCTACCGGGCGTGAGCCAGGCGGCCACCTCCATGAACACACCGGTCAGCACCGGGTATTCGAGGTACTGCATGTCACCGGGCAGCTTGTCGAAGTACGGCACGAGACCGTCGGCGAAACCGCGCCCCTGGTAGAGGTGCGGGATGTCCGAGTAGCACGCGTGCGTGTACTGCGAGCTGGCCCCGAAGAACCAACCGCTGGTGTAGCAGGGCGCCTTCTGGACCAGGCCGAGGGCGAACATGCCGATCGCCACCAGTGCGACGACCCGTACGGGAGTCCACCAGGACGCCCCCAGGAGAGCGCGCCGCCCGATGGGGCCACCGATCAGTTCACTCCCTGCGGCGGCGACCTCATCGTCCTTGGTCGGCCGTACCGGATCCGGCTCGTGCACGCTCGTGGGCGTCAGTTCTGCACTGGGCATGGGGCACATCCTGCCGTACGGACCTAGGTGTACGCCGAGGGCCGCCGCACCTCGTGGATGCGACGGCCCTCGTTTCACGTGAAACATCCTATGAAGGGTGTTTCACGTGAAACACCCTTCATAGGCGATATGGCGGCTAACCGGTTGAGCCTCCGAAGATGCCCCCGTTGTCGCCGCCTCTACTGGTGCCACTGGATTCCGTAGCAGTGGCCGTGTCCGTCGGCGTGGACGTCGCACCTCCGTCGGTGCCACCGTCGTCGCTGCACTGCCAGCTGAACTTGCAGGACTCGGTGGCCGAAGGTGTCGAACTCGGCGTCTCGCTGGGCGTCTCGCTCGGGGTCTCACTGGGCGTCTCACTCGGCGTCACGACGGGCGTCGGAGTGGGAGTCGGGGCACCGTCCTCGTTCGACACCTTGTCGATCTTGGTGGCGTCCGGGAAGCCGGGGTCGGACTTCCCCTTCAGCGCGGCCTCCATGTACTCGGTCCAGATCGACGTCGGGATGTCACCACCGTGGATGGACGCCACCCCTGCCGTGCCGTTCATGGAGAGCAGTTCGGCGTCCTTGGGGTTCTCCCTGAACATCGCGATCGACGTCGAGAGCTGCTGGGTGTAGCCGACGAACCAGGCCGACTTGTTGCTGTCGGTGGTACCGGTCTTGCCGGCCGCATCACGGCCCAGAGCCTTCGCGCTCTCGGCCGTACCGTTCTGGATGACGTTCTCCAGGGTGTTCGTGACGTTGTTCGCCACGTTCTCCGGAATCGCCTCCTTCACGGTCGGCTTGGTGAAGCCGGACACCGGCTGTCCGTCCTGCTTGACGGCGGTCACGGAGTACGGGTCCGCCTGCTTTCCCGAGGCGGCGAACGTCGCGTAGGCGTCGGCCATACGGATCGCGCTGGGAGTCGACGTACCGATGGCGAAGGACGCGTTGAGATCTCTCGCCATGCTGTCGCTCAGGATGCCCGCCGACTTGGCGACGTCCCGCACCTTCGTCATCCCGACGTCCATACCGAGCTGCACGTACGGCGTGTTGATGGACTGCTCCATCGCCTTGCGCAGCGTGATGTAACCCCAGGGATAGTTGCTCTCGTTGTTCTGGTAGAAGATCGAGTTGTCCTTGTTCAGGACGTTCGTGCCGTCCTGGTTTCTGACCTTGAGATGGTCGTCGCCGTTGTACTTGCTGAGCGGCGAGATACCGACGCCGTCGGTCTTGTACGTGCCGTACTCCATGGCCGCGGCGAGCACGAACGGCTTCCAGGTCGAACCCACGGGGACACCCGAGGTGTCGGCGTTGTTGGTGAAGTGGCCGTTCTCGTAACCGTCACCGCCGTAGAGGGCGACGATCGCTCCGTCCTTGGGCACCACCGACGCCGCGCCGAACTGGACGTACTTGTCCAGATTGCGCTTCTTCGGATCGATGCGATCCTTCTGGACCTTCTTCACGGCCGCGCTCAGTGCGTTGACCTTGTCCTTCTGGAAGGTCGTGTAGATCTGGAAGCCGCCCTGGTCGAACGCGGTCTGCGAGATGTTCGAGTGGCTCAGGACGTACTTCTTGGCCGTGTCCACCAGATAGCTGATCTGGCCGGTCATGCCCTTGGTCGCCTTGAGCCCCTGGGGCATGGGGTACTTCTTGATGGCCGTCTGGTACTCAACGTCCGTGATGTGCTTGTCATTGTGCATCTGCTCAAGGATCCAGCTCCAACGAGCCTTGGAACGGGCCGTGTTGGACTTGGAATCCGCCGCAGGGTCGATGTTCGTGGCGCCGATGGGGTCGTAGTACGTCGGACCCTTCAACAGGGCTGCCAGGAAGGCGCACTGACTGGGCGTCAGCTTGACCGCGTCCACGCCGTAGTAGGTCTGCGCGGCGGCCTGTATGCCGTAGGCGCCGCGGCCGTAGTACGAGGTGTTCAGGTAGCCCTGAAGGACCTGCTGCTTGCTGAGTTCGGTGCCCACCTTGATGGAGATGAACATCTCCCTGAACTTACGGGTGACCGTCTGTTCCTGGCTCAGGTAGGTGTTCTTGACGAACTGCTGGGTGATCGTCGAACCACCCTGCGTCTCACCGCCCTTGGCCATGTTGGCCAGGGCCCGGGCGATGCCCATGGGGTCGACGCCCGAGTCCGTGTAGAAGCTCTTGTTCTCGGCCGAGATCACCGACCACTGCATGGCCTTGGGGATCTGCGCGATGTTGATGTTCTGGCGGTTGGTGCCGGTGCCCGTGGCGACCATCTGGTCGCCGTTGGACCAGTAGTAGACGTTGTTCTGCGACTTGGCCGCGGTGTTCTCGCTGGGGATGCTGACCATCGCGTAGCCGACACCGACCGCGGCCACCAGGCTGCCGAAGAAGAACAGGCACAGGCCGGAGACAAGCCTCCAGGAGGGCACCCAGCGGCGCCATCCGTACTTGTCGAAGCGCGGATAGTCGACGAAACGCTTCTTGCCGGGCGCGGGAGCGCGGCCTCTGCCCCGGCCGGGCCCGTTCGGGCCGCCGGGACCTTGGCCGGCGGGCTCTCTGCGACGGCCACCGCTTCTCTGGGCAGCCTTGCGTGCTTCGGCGCGGCTGCCGTACTGGCGCTCCTCACCCCCCGGCTCTGCGGGGTTCGACCCATAGGAGTCGGAGGGAGACCCGGTGGTGGCGCCTCGCGGTGCCGCGCGGCGGCCGGAGGTCGGTCCGGACTGGCCGCGTCGGGCCGCGGCTCGTCCGCCTCCCTGCGGCTGCGGCGGTTTGCGACGGTGCTCGCTCATCGAACGATTACTCCTCGGGCAGGCGCACCCGTGCGCGCCTGGAAACGGCGGCTGGTTTCCGGTCCCCCCGAAGTACGGATGTGGTCGGTTCTGCATTCATCCGTACCGCACCGGGGACGTCGACGCCCCCACGCGTCACTTGGTTCCCGGTGGTGTGCATGCCGCACAGACTACGCACCGTCAAAACCTGCTTAGCCCCGAAGTTCACCCCAAATCAGGCAACTTGATTCCAACGAATCAGTGATGTGACGCCGCTCACCATCTCCCCACTTGTCGCATCCGGGAGGCCGTTCTATCGTCTGGATGTATCGAGTCGATACATCAGCTCGGCATAAAGGCCGTCACGGCCGGATCGCGGACAGGAAGGGGGCGACGATGAGCAGACGCTCCGGCATCCTTGAGTTCGCCATCCTCGGCCTGCTCCGCGAATCCCCGATGCACGGCTATGAGCTGCGCAAACGACTCAACACGTCACTGGGTGTGTTCCGTGCGTTCAGCTACGGGACGCTCTACCCCTGCCTCAAGACGCTGGTCGCCAACGGCTGGTTGATCGAGGAGACGGGGAACACCCCCGAGGACGCCCTTACCGCCACCCTCGCGGGACGTCGCGCCAAGATCGTCTACCGGTTGACGGCGGAAGGTAAGGAGCACTTCGAGGAGCTGCTCTCGCAGACGGGGCCCGACGCGTACGAGGACGAACATTTCGCCGCTCGTTTCGCCTTCTTCGGGCAGACGTCACGCGACGTACGCATGCGCGTACTGGAAGGTCGCCGCAGCCGGCTGGAGGAGCGTCTCGACAAGATGCGCACCTCCCTGGCGCGGACCCGGGAGCGCCTCGACGACTACACGCTTGAGCTCCAGCGCCACGGAATGGAGTCCGTGGAGCGCGAAGTGCGCTGGCTGAACGAGCTCATCGAGAGCGAGCGAGCCGGACGGGACCTGACGGGTCCCGCCTCCGGAGGCTCCGCTCAGCAGGACAGCACATCTGGGGAGTCGGGCGGCCTGCCCCGGCTCGGGGGCGCCACCCCCGGGCCGGATCCGTCCGACGAAACCACCACATGAGGTCCAGTCAGGGCCTCACCTCGCACACACAGGGAGCAACCGGAATGGGTTCGGTTCGCGTAGCCATCGTCGGCGTGGGCAACTGCGCCGCGTCACTGGTACAGGGCGTCGAGTACTACAAGGACGCCGATCCGGCGGCCAAGGTGCCCGGTCTGATGCACGTCCAGTTCGGCGAGTACCACGTCGGTGACGTCGAGTTCGTCGCCGCGTTCGACGTCGACGCGAAGAAGGTCGGCCTCGACCTCTCCGACGCCATCGGTGCCAGTGAGAACAACACCATCAAGATCTGCGACGTCCCGAACAAGGGCATCACGGTCCAGCGCGGTCACACCCTCGACGGCCTGGGCAAGTACTACCGCATGACGATCGAGGAGTCCGACGAGACCCCGGTCGACGTGGTCCAGATCCTCAAGGACAAGCAGGTCGACGTCCTGATCTGCTACCTGCCCGTCGGTTCCGAGGACGCGGCGAAGTTCTACGCCCAGTGCGCCATCGACGCCAAGGTCGCCTTCGTCAACGCCCTCCCGGTCTTCATCGCCGGCACCAAGGAGTGGGCGGACAAGTTCACCGAGGCCGGTGTCCCGATCGTCGGCGACGACATCAAGTCGCAGGTCGGCGCCACCATCACGCACCGTGTGATGGCGAAGCTGTTCGAGGACCGCGGTGTCCGCCTTGAGCGCACGATGCAGCTCAACGTCGGCGGCAACATGGACTTCAAGAACATGCTGGAGCGCGACCGCCTGGAGTCCAAGAAGATCTCGAAGACGCAGGCCGTCACCTCGCAGATCCCGGACCGCGACCTGGGCGAGAAGAACGTCCACATCGGCCCGTCGGACTACGTCCAGTGGCTCGACGACCGCAAGTGGGCCTACGTCCGCCTCGAAGGCCGTGCCTTCGGCGACGTCCCGCTGAACCTGGAGTACAAGCTGGAGGTCTGGGACTCCCCGAACTCCGCGGGTGTCATCATCGACGCCCTGCGCGCCGCGAAGATCGCCAAGGACCGCGGCATCGGCGGCCCGATCCTCTCCGCGTCGAGCTACTTCATGAAGTCCCCGCCGGTCCAGTACTTCGACGACGAGGCCTACGCGAACGTCGAGAAGTTCATCAAGGGCGAGGTCGAGCGCTAGGACCCGCCACCGGTCCGCTCGTCGAGGGTCCCCGGGCATTGCGCCCGGGGACCCTCCTCGTATGTGAGGCTGTGCCCATGGCCGTCGTCCGTGACCTGCGCATCCTCCTGCGCTTCCAGGGCTTCCGGCGCCTGCTCGCCGTACGCCTGCTCTCCCAGGGCGCGGACGGCGTCTACCAGGTCGCACTCGCCGCCTATGTCGTCTTCTCCCCGGAGAAACAGACCTCGGCCGCCGCGATCGCCTCCGCGATGGCGGTCCTGCTCCTCCCGTACTCCCTCATCGGCCCCTTCGCCGGCGTCCTCCTGGACCGCTGGCGCCGCCGCCAGGTCTTCCTCTACGGCAACCTGCTGCGCGCCCTGCTGGCCGCGGCCACCGCCGTCCTGATGCTGAGCCACGTCCCGGACTGGCTCTTCTACGTCTCCGCCCTGTGCGTCACCGCGGTCAACCGCTTCGTCCTCGCCGGCCTGTCCGCCGCCCTCCCGCGCGTGGTCGACGACGAACGCCTGGTCGTCGCCAACTCCCTTTCCCCCACGGCCGGAACACTGGCGGCGACGCTCGGCGGCGGCCTCGCCTTCCTCGTCCGGCTGCTGGTCGCGGACACCGACGCCGCGGTGGTGCTGCTGGGAGCGGCCCTCTATCTGTGCGCGGCCCTCACGTCCTTGCGCATGGCCCCCGAACTCCTCGGCCCCGACCGCGCGTTGACCCAGCCCCGACTGGCGACGGCACTCGCCGGCACCGCCAGAGACCTGAAGGCGGCGGTACGCCACCTCGCCGCCCCGCAACGCAGGGAAGCGGTCTGGGCTCTCGTCGCCATGACGTTGATGCGCTTCTGCTACGGCGCCCTGACCGTCCTGCTGCTGATGCTCTGCCGCTACGCCCTCTCGTCGACCCCGGACGACGGACTGCGCCTGCTGGGGCTGGCGTTGGGGGTGTCCGGCGCCGGCTTCTTCGTGGCGGCCGTGGTGACACCCTGGGCCGCCGGACGACTCGGCCCCGGCCGCTGGATCGCCGTGTGCGCCGCGGGCGCCGCCCTCCTGGAACCGGCCCTCGGCCTCCCGTTCACCACCGCCCCCATGCTGGCGGCGGCCTTCGTCCTGGGCCTGACCACACAGGGCGCGAAGATCGCCACGGACACGATCGTGCAGTTCTCGGTCGACGACGGCTTCCGCGGCCGCATCTTCTCCGTCTACGACGTGCTCTTCAACGTCGCTTTCGTCGGCGCCGCCGCGACGGCCGCGCTGATGCTTCCCCCTGACGGCCGCTCAGCCGTGCTGGTGCTCACCGTGGCCCTCGTCTACGGAGCGGTTGCTGCGACTATGGCCCATTTTGAGCGCCGGACAGTGTCACATCACTGATACGGAGCCGCTTCGGGCCACAGCGGTGTCAGTGGGGGCAGGTAGCTTACGGGCGTCTTATTTCGCATCATGCCGCACGCCAGACCACGGGTCCTGCCGTGTGCCATGCGTCCACGTTCCAGGGGGGACCCCAGTGACTACTCCGCCGCCTCAGAGCCCGAACCCATACGCCCAGGGCCCGGGCCCGAATCCCTACACCCAGGACCAGCAGTCCTACGGCCAGCCTCAGACGCCGGCGCCGTACCCGCCGCAGGCTCAGACTCCGGCCCCGTACCCGGCCCAGGCTCAGGCTCCCTACCCGCCGCAGGCCCAGGCCCCGTACCCGCCTCAGGGCGGCTACCCGCAGCAGCCCGGTCAGCCCGGCTTCCCGCCCCAGGGCGGGGCCCCGTACGCTCCGGTCCCCCCGCAGCCGAAGCGCAAGTTCAGCCCCAAGATGATCCGCATCGGCGTCATCGTCCTGATCGCCGCCGGCGCGGCCATCTACGGTGCCATATCGAGCCAGGACGACGCCGACACCGCCAAGGTCGGCGACTGCATGCACCGCGGCAGCGCCAGCGACACCAATCCGGATCTTGAGGTCGTGAAGTGCAGCGACTCGAAGGCCCAGTACACGGTGCTTGCCAAGATCAGCGGCAAGTACTCCGAGTCGGAGGCCGACGCCAAGTGCTCAGCCGCCGCGAAGGACTTCCAGTACTCGTACACCGAGAGCGGTGACGGCAGTAACTTCCTGCTCTGCCTGAAGGACTACTCGAAGTAAGGCAGATACGGCGAGGGGCGGTGTCTCATGTTTCACGTGAAACACCGCCCCTGATGCTGTCCGGGGTCCATGTTTCACGTGAAACATGGACCCCGTTCCACGGCCTCAGCTCTCCGAGGCCCACCACTCCTTGAGTGCGGCCACCGCCGCCTCATGCTCCATCGGCCCGTTCTCCAGCCGCAGTTCCAGCAGGAACTTGTACGCACGGCCGATGACCGGCCCGGGCGTGACGCCCAGGATCTCCATGATCTGGTTGCCGTCGAGGTCGGGACGGATCGAGTCCAGCTCCTCCTGCTCCTGCAGCTGGGCGATGCGCTCCTCCAGACCGTCGTACGCCCGGGACAGCGCGGCAGCCCGGCGCTTGTTCCGTGTGGTGCAGTCCGAGCGGGTCAGCTTGTGGAGGCGACCGAGGAGCGGGCCGGCGTCACGGACATAACGGCGAACGGCTGAGTCGGTCCACTCGCCGGTGCCGTAGCCGTGGAAACGCAGGTGGAGTTCGACGAGACGTGAGACGTCCTTCACCAGGTCGTTGGAGTACTTGAGCGCCAGCATGCGCTTCTTGGTCATCTTCGCGCCGACCACCTCGTGGTGGTGGAACGAGACCCGGCCGTCGTTCTCGAAGCGGCGGGTGCGCGGCTTGCCGATGTCGTGCAGCAGGGCGGCCAGGCGGAGGGTGAGGTCGGGACCGTTCTCCTCCAGTTCGATCGCCTGCTCCAGAACGATCAGCGTGTGTTCGTAGACGTCCTTGTGCCGGTGGTGTTCGTCGCTCTCCAGGCGGAGGGCGGGAAGCTCGGGCAAGACGTGGTCGGCGAGTCCGGTGTCGACCAGCAGGGCCAGCCCCTTGCGGGGGTGCGCGGAGAGGATCAGCTTGTTCAGCTCGTCCCGCACCCGCTCGGCCGAGACGATCTCGATCCGCCCGGACATCTCCGTCATCGCCGCGACGACCTCGGGAGCGACCTCGAAGTCCAGCTGCGCGGCGAACCGTGCCGCCCGCATCATCCGCAGGGGATCGTCCGAGAAGGACGCCTCGGGAGTGCCCGGGGTCCGCAGCACCCGGGCCGCGAGGTCGGCGAGGCCGCCGTGCGGGTCGATGAACTCCTTCTCCGGGAGCGCGACAGCCATCGCGTTCACGGTGAAGTCGCGCCGGACGAGGTCCTCCTCGATGGAGTCGCCGTACGACACCTCGGGCTTGCGCGAGGTGCGGTCGTACGCCTCCGACCGGTACGTGGTCACCTCGATCTGAAAGCGTCGATCAGTGTCTCCGACGCGGGCGTCCTTCTGCACCCCCACCGTGCCGAAGGCGATCCCGACCTCCCACACGGCGTCCGCCCACGGCCGGACGATCTTCAGTACGTCCTCGGGGCGGGCATCCGTCGTGAAGTCCAGATCGTTGCCGAGCCGTTCGAGCAGCGCGTCCCGAACCGAGCCGCCGACCAGGGCAAGAGAGAACCCGGCCTCCTGGAAACGGCGGGCGAGGTCGTCGGCGACGGGAGCCACCCGCAGCAGCTCGCTCACCGCGCGGTGCTGCACCTGGCTCAGGGCACTGGGGTTGTCTTCGTTGGCGTTCGGCACAACAGAAAAGGGTACGTGGCCCCGGCCACCGCGAGCGCCTCCATTAAATGTGCACGGACACGTCCGCCGATACCCGCGCAAGCGCTGCCCTTGCGACGTACACCAGCGCTCCCCTTCATACGGGCACATACGGGACGGTCCGCCGCTGTTCTCCGATCTTGTGGAGCAGTCCGCGGCACTTCCCCTCAGCGCGCATCGTTACCATGCGTGGACGCACATTGCGACGACCACTGACGATGACGAGGGACGGGCGAGCGCGTGGCCGAGGCGGCAGACTTCCAGGGGACGCGTCCCTCACCTGCCCGCCGGTGGCTGGGGCGCACCGGCGCACTGCTCGCCGGGGCGCCTCTGCTGGCCGGCCTCCTCCAGCTGTCCGCCGTCGCACCCGCCGGTGCGGCCGAGCAGACGTCCGCGAAGGCCGCCTCCGGCTCGCAGACGGTGTCCATCTCCCTGGACACGCTCAGTCCCGGCATCCCCACGGACGGGGACACCCTGACCGTCTCCGGGACGGTGACCAACAACGGCAAGCAGGCGGTCACCGACGCCCATGTGGGCCTGCGCCTGGGTCAGGCGCTGAGCACCCGTTCGGCGATCGACACCGTCGCGAAGCGCACCGACTTCATCCAGGGCGTCGACGGCTCGGAGGTCGGCGACAAGTACACCGAGAAGTTCTCCAAGCTCACTCCGGGCGTCGCCGAGCCCTTCACCCTCTCCGTGCCGGTCGACAAGCTGGACCTCGGTGACGACGGTGTCTACCCGCTCGGTGTCTCGCTCTCGGGCCAGACCTCCGCGCAGCCGTGGGAGCAGGTGCTGGGCATCCAGCGGACGTTCCTGCCGTGGCAGCCCGACGAGGCGGACACGAAGACGAAGACGACGTATCTGTGGCCGCTCGTCTCCGGCGTCCACATGACGGCGCAGACGGGTTCCAACGAGCAGCAGACGCCGGTCTTCCTCAACGACGACCTCGCCAAGGAGATCGCCCCGGGCGGTCGCCTCGACCAGATGCTGTCGCTCGGCAAGGATCTCGACGTCACCTGGGTGATCGACCCGGACCTGCTGGCCTCCGTCGACGCGATGACCCGCAGCTACAAGATCCAGGGAAACGGCGACACCACGACGACGGGCACCCACCAGGCGGTCGCCAAGGCGTGGCTTGCCGAACTGCAGTCGGCGGTCGCGGACAAGGAGGTCGTAGCCCTCCCCTTCGCGGACCCGGACCTGGCGTCCCTCGCCCACAACGGCACCAGCGTCACCGGCTCCCTGAGCCATCTCAAGGACGCCACGGACGTCGCCGCGAGCACCGTGGAGACGGTGCTGCACGTGACGCCGAACACGGACTTCGCGTGGCCGGTGAACGGCGCCGTGGACCCGTCGATCATCAAGGTCGCCACCTCGGCCGGCGCCGACAAGGTGATCGCCCGCAGCGACAGCCTCCAGGAGACCGGCGACCTGTCGTACACGCCTTCCGCCGCGCGGCCCATCGGCGGCGGCACGACGGCGGTGGTCGCGGACGCACGGCTCTCGACGGCGTTCGAGGGCGATCTGACGAAGGCCGGGGCCGCCACGCTCGCCGAGCAGCGGTTCCTCGCCCAGAGCCTGGCGCTCGACCTGCAGACGGACAAGCAGCGCAGCATCGTCGTCGCCCCACCGCGCATGCCCACCGGGAGCCAGGCCCAGACGATGGCCGAAGCTCTGACGACCCTCCAGAGCAGCACCTGGAGCGAGTCGCAGGATCTTGCCGCGGCGGCCAAGGCCAAACCCGACCCGAGCGCCACGACGAAGATCCCGTCGTCCTCCTCGTACCCCTCCTCGCTGCGCAGGCAGGAGCTGCCGAAGTCGGCTTTCGAGCAGATCGCGGCCACCCAGGACAGGCTCGACAACTTCCGGGTGATCCTCACCGACGAGTCCCGGGTCGTGACCCCGTTCGGGCGGGCCATGAACCGTGAGGTGTCCACGTCGTGGCGGGGACAGGCGGGCGAGGCGGCGAACTTCCGCCAGAGCGTGCTGAATTACCTCGAAGACCTCACCGACCAGGTGAAGTTGATCGACAAGTCCGAGACCAAGCTCTCGGGCCGCAGCGCGACGATCCCCGTGACCGTGCAGAACAACCTGGTGCAGGGCGTCGAGCACCTGGTCCTGCGCCTCACCTCGACGAATCCCACGCGGCTGAAGATCGGCGGCAAGGCCTACTGGGAGCAGCAGGTCACGGTCAACGGCGGGCACAGCCAGTCCGTGAAGTTCACCACGTCGGCCAACGCCAACGGCAAGGTGGGCGTGATCGCCCAGCTGTACACGGAGGACGGCCAGGAGTACGGGCAGGCCGTCAACTTCGACGTGAAGGTCACCGAGGTCACGGCCACCGTCATGCTGGTCATCGGGGGCGGTGTCCTGCTCCTCGTCCTCGCCGGCTTCCGGATGTACACGCATCGCAAGCGCGCCGTCGCCCGCCAGGCCGAGGAGGGTCCCGACGGACCCGACGACGAAGCGGCGGAGGAGCCCGACGGCCCGGAGAACCCCGAAGGCCCCCAGGACCGTCTCAAGGAGGAGTCCGGCACTCCGTCCCGGGCAGACGACCCGGAGCACCCGAGTGACCCGACACCGGACACCGCACCGGAAAGCGCCGACCCGTCCGGCACGGGTGAGAGAGTGGACCGTTGAGCGATGTCGTGGCCGGTGGGCCCGGGGACGATGAGGTGGGGTAACCATGAACGCGCCGTACGACGGTGACCACGGTCAGGGCGCGGGCGGCTCGGGCTACCCCGAGGGCCCGCCGCCCGAACACGGCCAGGTGCCGCCGCAGCCCCCCGCGGACATGTACCTCCAGGACGCCTACGACCAGGACCCCTACCGGGCGCAGGACCTCTCCGCCCAGGACCCGGTCGCCGAGGCGCTCTACGACCGCGCCGCCCACCCCCCGCCGCCGCCGGGCACGTACCAGCCGCAGCCCCCGCTCTACGCACAGCCGCCTCAGTCCCCCTACGCCCCGGACCCCCGTGTGTGGGCGCAGACCCCGGCGCCCGAGCCGGAGGGCCCGACCCAGTACCTGCCGTACGGCGACGACGCCCGGACGACCCAGTTCGTGGGCGTGGACGACCTGGTGACCGGGGCCGGCGAGGAGCACCACGAGCCGGACGCCTTCGCGCATCTCTTCCGGGACCAGGGACAGGGCGGCGGACGTCCGCAGACGGACTCCCCGGCAGTCCCCGGCCCGTCCCCGGCCCCGCCCTCGGGCCAGGCGCCCCCGGCGCCGATGTCCGACGCCACGATGCAGCTCACTCCCACAGCACCGGCGCCCGCGGCCGCTCCCAAGAAGAGCGGGAAGGCCTCCGGCCTGCTGAAGTCGAGTGCCGTGATGGCGGCGGGCACGATGGTCTCCCGCCTGACCGGCTTCGTCCGCTCCGCGCTGATCGTCGCGGCGCTGGGCACGGCTCTCCTCGGCGACACCTTCCAGGTCGCCTACCAGCTGCCGACGATGATCTACATCCTGACCGTCGGTGGCGGACTCAACTCCGTCTTCGTGCCGCAGCTCGTGCGCGCCATGAAGGAGGACGACGACGGCGGCGAGGCGTTCGCCAACCGTCTGCTGACCCTGGTCATCGTGGCGCTCGGAGTACTGACCGCGCTGGCGATGTTCGCGGCGCCTCTCCTGGTCCGCCTGCTGTCGGTGAAGGTCGCGAGCGACCCCGCGGCCGACAGCGTCGCCATCACCTTCACCCGCTACTTCCTGCCCTCGATCTTCTTCATGGGCATCCACGTGGTGATGGGCCAGATCCTCAACGCCCGCGGCAAGTTCGGCGCGATGATGTGGACCCCGGTCCTCAACAACGTCGTCATCATCGTGACGCTCGGCATGTTCCTCTGGGTGTACGGCACCTCGGCGGACTCCGGTATGGGCGTCCAGAACATCCCGCCGGAGGCCCAACGCCTCCTGGGCATCGGTGTTCTGCTCGGTCTGGTCGTCCAGGCGCTGGCGATGATCCCGTACCTGCGCGAGACAGGGTTCAGGCTGCGGCTGCGGTTCGACTGGAAGGGCCACGGCCTCGGCAAGGCCGCGATGCTCGCCAAGTGGACCGTCCTGTTCGTCCTCGCGAACCAGGCGGGTGCCCTCGTGGTCACCCAGCTCGCCACCGCGTCGGTCGCGGACACGAACATCGCCGGTACCGGATTCAGCGCCTACGCCAACGCCCAGCTCATCTGGGGTCTGCCGCAGGCCATCATCACGGTGTCCCTCATGGCCGCCCTGCTGCCGCGCATCTCGCGCTCGGCCGCCGAGGGCGACGGCGGAGCCGTCCGCGACGACATCTCCCAGGGTCTGCGCACGACCGCCGTCGCGATCGTGCCGATCGCCTTCGGCCTGCTCGCCCTCGGCATCCCGATGTGCACCCTGATCTTCGGCTCCTCGGGTACCGGCGCGGCCACCAACATGGGCTTCATGCTGATGGCCTTCGCCCTCGGCCTGATCCCGTACTCGGTGCAGTACGTCGTCCTGCGTGCCTTCTACGCCTACGAGGACACCCGGACGCCCTTCTACAACACCGTCATCGTCGCCGCGGTCAACGCGGGCGCCTCGGCGGTCTGTTTCTTCGTGCTCCCGGCCCGCTGGGCCGTGGTGGGCATGGCGGCCTCGTACGGCCTCGCGTACGCGACCGGTGTCGGCGTCGCCTGGAACCGGCTGCGCAAGCGGCTGAACGGCGACCTGGACGGCGCTCGCGTCATGCGGACGTACGCTCGGCTCAGCATCGCCTCCGTGCCGGCCGCACTGCTCAGTGGTGCGGCTTGCTACGGGATCGGTCATACGCTCGGCCAGGGGGTCGTCGGCTCGTTCGCCGCCCTCCTGGTGGGCGGTGCCGTACTGCTCGGAATCTTCTACGTCGCGGCCCGGCGCATGCGCATCGAGGAGCTCAACTCCCTCGTGGGCATGGTGCGCGGGCGCTTGGGGCGCTGAGGCGGGGGCACACGCACAACCATCGTCCGCCGCTGTGTGTCGTGCATAGCGGCAGACTGTGGGCACAATTGGTTTCGGCGTCGAACAGCGTGCAACGGATGGGGAGGCAGGAGCGACGGTGGCGGAACGGAGCACGGCTGCCGTCGACGTGGCAGACAACAGCGGTGACGAGCCGCTGACCGCCAAGGCGGACCAGTCCACGGCCGACGGGGTGGCCCAGAACCCGGAGCGGGACACGGAGAGCGACAAGACACAGGGGAGCGGCGGGATCGAGGAAACCGAGAAGGCCTCGCCTCCCGAACTGCACAGCGGTCACAAGCTCGCCAGACGCTATCGCCTCGAAGAGTGCGTCACCCGTCTGGACGGCTTCAGCAGTTGGCGCGCGGTGGACGAGAAACTCCGCCGTGCCGTCGGCGTCCACATCCTGCCCGCGGACCATGCGAGGGGCCGCTCGGTGCTGGCCGCGGCCCGTTCCTCGGCGCTGCTGGGTGATCCCCGCTTCGTCCAGGTCCTGGACGCCGTGGAGGAGAACGACCTCGTCTACGTCGTCCACGAATGGCTGCCCGACGCCACCGAGCTGACGGCGCTTCTGGCCACCGGCCCGCTGGAGGTGCACGACGCTTACCAGATGGTCAGTCAGATCGCCTCGGCCATGGCCGCCGCGCACCGCGAGGGCCTCGCCCATCTGCGCCTGAACCCGAACGCGGTGCTGCGCACCTCGTCCGGCCAGTGGCGCATCCGCGGTCTGGCCGTCAACGCCGCGCTGCGCGGCATCAGTTCGGACACCCCGCAGCGCACGGACACGGAGGCGATCGGCGCCCTGCTGTACGCGGCGCTCACCCAGCGCTGGCCGTACGAGAGCGACGCCTACGGCCTGTCCGGGCTGCCCAAGGGCGTCGGTCTGATCGCCCCCGACCAGGTGCGTGCCGGTGTCCACCGCGGTCTGTCGGAGCTCGCCATGCGCGCGCTCGCCAACGACGGTGCCACGGCCTCCCGGCACGAGTCGGCGTGCACCACGCCGGAGGAACTGGTGAAGGCCATCGGCGAGATGCCCCGCATCCGCCCGCCGGAGCCCGTGTTCACCGCACCACCCGAGTACCAGCGCACGACGTACCAGCAGGGCACGTACGGCCGCCCGGCGCCGCCCGGCGCCAACCAGGTCCCGCCGACCCCGCCGCCCCCGCTGCAGAGCCGCACGGGCAAGGCCCTCAAGTGGGCCGTGTCCGCGCTGCTGATCGCCGCGCTGGGCCTGGGCAGTTGGCAGCTCGCGGACGCGCTCATGGACCAGGGCAACAAGTCCGAGGACACGAAGCAGACGCAGACGACGGACGGGAACGACAAGACCGGCGACAAGACCAAGCCGGTCAAGACGCTCGCGATCCAGGGCGCCAAGGAGTTCGTGGCGAAGGGCGACCCGCAGCATCCGAACGACGTCGCCAAGACCTACGACGGCGACAAGTCAACGTACTGGCGGACCTCCAGCTTCATAGGGGGCCCGGTGCTCGCGCCGTACAAGCCGGGCGTGGGCATCGTCTACGACCTCGGTTCGGTCCAGGACGTCTCCACGGCGGCCATAGGGCTCTACTACAGCGGCGATCACACGACGGTGCAGCTCTACGCGACCAACTCGCTGTCGCCCTCCTCGCTGGACTCCATGACGCAGCTCGGCACCGTCACGACGACCGGGACCAGTGCCACGGTGAAGGTCACCAAGCACGTGAAGAGCCGGTACGTTCTTGTCTGGCTCACCGCTCTGCCGCACGCGGACAGCGACCAGTACAGCGACGCCGGCTACAAGCAGGCCATCACCGACGTGAAGTTCACGGGCTGACGTCTCACCGGAGGGGGAGGGGGTCCGATGGCGGAAGGCGCCGGATACGACGAGACGAGCGATCAGGATCTGCTCGCCCGCCATGTCGAAGGCGACCCGGACGCCTTCGGTGAGCTCGTACGACGGCACCGGGACCGGCTCTGGGCCGTTGCCCTCCGCACGCTGGGAGACCGCGAGGAGGCCGCTGACGCGGTCCAGGACGCCCTCGTCTCCGCCTACCGGGCCGCCCACACCTTCCGCGGCCAGTCGGCCGTCACGACCTGGCTGCACCGCATCACGGTGAACGCCTGCCTGGACCGCGCCCGCAAGGCCGCCTCCAGAAAGACATCCCCGGTCGACGACACCGAGCGCCTCGAACAGCTCCTGGAACCGCACGAGTCGGCCTCGGCTCCCGCGGAACGCAACGACCTGCACCGCCAACTGCTGGAAGCCCTGGGCACCCTCCCGCCCGACCAGCGCGCCGCCCTCGTCCTCGTGGACATGCAGGGCTACCCCGTCGCAGAGGCCGCCCGCATGCTCGATGTGCCGACCGGCACGGTGAAGAGCCGCTGCGCCCGCGGAAGAGCCAGACTGCTGCCGCTGCTCACCCATCTACGGCCGGAAAGAGCCGGTGACGGCAAGGAACCGGGCGCAGGACGGAACCGGGCGCAGGGGACATCCGTCCCACCGGCAGCGGGACCTCGCGACGAGGGTCCCGAGGATGCAGGGCCGAGCGATTCAGCTGCTGTGAAGGGCGGAGGTGGGCGAGCGTGACATCCACGACAGACACGGCCGGGCACCCGGACGTCGCGGAGATCTCCGACCTCACCGAGGGCCTTCTCCCACCGTCCAGGGGAGCCGAGGTACGACGGCATCTGGACGAGTGCGAACTCTGTGCCGACGTCCACGACTCACTGGAGGAGATCCGGGGTCTGCTGGGCAGCATGCCAGGCCCTCCGCGCATGCCCGCCGAGGTCGCGGGCCGTATCGATGCAGCCCTCGCCGCAGAGGCACTGCTGGGCTCCACCGCACCCGAGTCCCTGGCCGCGCCGACGTTGGTGAGCGCATCCCGAGCTACATCGGGCGAGGACGGCGAGGACGGGGAGCACACCGAGGCGCATGTTTCACGTGAAACATCGCCCACGGCAGCCCCCCCATCAGGACACGCACACGCGGCGACCGGTCCCGGACGCAGCAAGGAACGCAAGGAGCGGAAGCGCGGCGGACGTCGCGGGAGGATCGTCCTGGGAGCCGTGTTCACCGCGGCCGTTCTGGGAGCCGGTTCTCTGTTCATCCAGTCGCTGGGCGACCACACGTCGTCCGACACGACTCAGGGGAACTCGACCAGCTCTGCGGACACCTTCTCCAAGGGGAAGCTGGAGAGCGAGGTCTCGGGTCTCCTCTCCACCAAGTCGTCCACGAGTCAGGGCGCCAACAGCGAGAAGCCCTGGAACGTCGCGTCCGATCCCGGCGGCGCGGAGTCTTCCACCAAGACTCCCAAAACCCTGATCCAACCGTCCGGCTCCATCCCGGACTGCATCCGGCAGGGCGTCGACCGTGGCAACACGGATGTCCTCGCTTTCAAGAAGGGCACCTACAACGGGACCGCCGCCTATCTCGTGGTGCTCCCCGACGCGTCCGACAACAGCCGGGTCACGGCCTACGTCGTCGACGCGGCCTGCGTGAGCAGCCAGACATCCACCCCTGGCAAGGTCCTTCTGACGCGGTCGTTCCCGCATTCCTGACTGCGGCCGCCGCCTCTCCGTCCGTCGTGGCGATTCCCTGCCGCGTGCTGTCTCCGTGTGCCCGGACACAGCGGGAATGCGGGCCCCGTAGGATCCGTTGGGTGGTGTGGAGGCTCCGACAGGGGGCTCCCGCCGGTCGTACTGACGCAGTCCAGAGACGAGGAACCAAGCCGTGAGCGACGTCCGAAACGTGATCATCATCGGCTCCGGGCCCGCCGGCTACACGGCGGCGCTCTACACCGCGCGCGCGTCGCTGAAGCCGCTGGTGTTCGAGGGTGCCGTCACCGCTGGTGGCGCGCTGATGAACACCACCGAGGTCGAGAACTTCCCGGGCTTCCAGGACGGCATCATGGGCCCCGAGCTCATGGACAACATGCGCGCCCAGGCCGAGCGCTTCGGTGCCGAGCTGATCCCGGACGATGTGGTCTCCGTCGACCTGACCGGTGAGATCAAGACCGTCACGGACACCTCGGGCACCGTGCACCAGGCGAAGGCCGTCATCGTCACCACCGGCTCTCAGCACCGCAAGCTGGGCCTGCCGAACGAGGACGCGCTCTCCGGCCGGGGTGTCTCCTGGTGTGCCACCTGTGACGGGTTCTTCTTCAAGGACCAGGACATCGCCGTCATCGGTGGCGGCGACACGGCGATGGAGGAGGCAACCTTCCTCTCCCGTTTCGCCAAGTCCGTGACGATCGTCCACCGGCGGGACAGCCTGCGTGCCTCAAAGGCGATGCAAGAGCGCGCCTTCGCCGACCCGAAGATCAAGTTCGTCTGGGACAGCGAGGTCGCCGAGATCGAGGGCGACCCCAAGCTCGCCGGCCTCAAGCTGCGCAACCTGAAGACCGGGGAACTCTCGGACCTGGCGGTGACGGGCCTGTTCATCGCGATCGGCCACGACCCCCGCACGGAGCTCTTCAAGGGCCAGCTCGACCTGGACGGGGAGGGCTACCTGAAGGTCGAGGCACCCTCGACCCACACCAACCTGACCGGTGTCTTCGGCGCCGGTGACGTCGTCGACCACACCTACCGCCAGGCGATCACCGCCGCCGGTACCGGGTGCTCCGCCGCTCTGGACGCCGAGCGCTTCCTCGCCGCTCTCGCGGACGAGGAAAAGGCAGAGCCCGCGAAGACCACCGTCTGATCCCGTCTGATCCCCATCCTCGCCATCGCACGATCAAGTTAAGGAGCCCGCCGTGGCCGGCACTCTGAAGAATGTGACCGACGCTTCCTTCGATGAGGACGTCCTCAAGAGCGACAAGCCCGTCCTGGTGGACTTCTGGGCTTCGTGGTGCGGTCCGTGCCGCCAGATCGCTCCGTCCCTCGAAGCCATCGCCGCCGAGCACGGCGACGCGATCGAGATCGTCAAGCTCAACATCGACGAGAACCCGGCGACGGCCGCCCGGTACGGCGTCATGTCCATCCCGACCCTGAACGTCTACCAGGGTGGCGAGGTGGCCAAGACCATCGTCGGCGCCAAGCCGAAGGCCGCGATCCTTCGCGACCTCGACGAGTTCATCGCCAGCAAGTGATGTTTCACGTGAAACCGTGTTTCACGTGAAACATGCAGGGGCCGACTCTCCGGAGTCGGCCCCTTCGCTTTAGAGCGGTCGAAGCGCTGGTTCCTTCTGTACGGCCCCCAGCAACCGGTCGAGCGCCATCTCCACGTCTTCCTTCCAGGAGAGCGTCGTGCGCAGCTCCAGCCTCAGCCGTGGATAGGCGGGATGCTGGCGGACCGTCTTGAAACCCACGGCGAGCAGATGGTCGGCGGGCAGGACGCAGGCAGCCTCTTTCGCGCGGGCATCACCGAAGGCCTCGATCGCCTTGAAGCCCCGCCGCAACAGATCCTTGGCCACCGTCTGCACCATGACCCGGCCCAGTCCTTGTCCCTGGTAGCCCGGCATGATGAACGACGTCATCAGCTGCACGGCGTCCGGTGACACGGGGCTCGTGGGAAACGCCGTCGAGCGGGGGACATAGGCAGGGGGCGCGTAGAGGACGAAGCCCACCGGCACGTCATCGACGTAGACGACGCGCCCGCAGGAGCCCCAGTCCAGGAGGACGGCGGAGATCCAGGCTTCCTTCTCCAGGGCCGCCGTGCCCGCCTTTACCGCGGCTTGCCCGCTGACGGGGTCCAGCTCCCAGAAGACGCACGACTGACAACGGTTGGGAATGTCCGGGAGGTTGTCCAGCGTGAGCGGTACGAGCCGACGCCCCATGAAGGCTGATCCTCGCTTCCTTCGCCCGCAGCGCCACGGGCGGCTGTCAGAGCGCTGCGTTCCCTGAGCAGACTGCCGACGAACCCACCGACCGCCCCCAGGCCCAGACCCGCGCTCACCAGTCCGGTGCGGCTCACCGTTCGCATGGCCCCCGCCTCCCCTAAGAGGTGCTGCCAGGTGGATGCGCCATACCCGAACGCATCGTATCGATGATGCGATTGCATCGATACCGACAGAAAGCAAAGAGCGGGCCGCGTTCCGGTACACACCGGACACGGCCCGCTCTGCTGGTTGGACGGACAGGACGCCTGCCGTCGGCAGGACGGCTCAGGCCTCGTCCTCCGAGTCGTCGTCCAGCAGACTCCGCTGAAGGACCGGCCCCTCGCCCGGGGCGAGCGAACCGAGGATCCGCTCAAGGTCCTCCATCGAGGCGAACTCGACAGTGATCTTGCCCTTCTTCTGGCCCAGGTCGACCTTCACCCGGGTCTCGAAGCGATCAGAGAGACGCGTGGCGAGATCGGACAGCGCCGGGGAGACCAGGGCGCCGGCCCGCGGTCCCTTGGAACGCTGAGCGGTCTGGGGACGCGAACCCATCAGGGTCACGATCTCCTCGACGGCCCGCACCGAGAGCCCCTCGGCCACGATCCGGTGAGCCAGCCGGTCCTGCTCCTCCGAGTCGTCCACGGAGAGCAGCGCCCGGGCGTGACCGGCGGAGAGGACTCCGGCGGCGACACGGCGCTGGACCGACGGCGAGAGCTTCAGCAGACGCAGGGTGTTGGAGACCTGCGGACGCGAACGCCCGATGCGGTCCGCCAGCTGGTCGTGCGTGCAGTTGAAGTCCTTGAGCAACTGGTCGTAGGCAGCCGCCTCTTCGAGCGGGTTCAGCTGGGCGCGGTGCAGGTTCTCCAGGAGAGCGTCCAGGAGAAGCTTCTCGTCGTCCGTAGCCCGCACGATCGCCGGGATCGCCTCCAGGCCGGCCTCACGGCAGGCCCGCCAGCGCCGCTCGCCCATGATGAGCTCGTAGCTCGTCGGGCCGATCTGCCGTACGACGACGGGCTGGAGGAGGCCGACCTCCTTGATGGAGGTGACGAGCTCTTGCAGCGCGTCCTCGTCGAAGACCTCACGCGGCTGACGCGAGTTCGGCGTGATGTCGTCGAGGGGCAGCTCGGCAAAGTAGGCACCGACGGGCGGCGCCGGCGCCTGCAGGACACCGTACGACGGGTCCTCTGTCTCGTAGGAGACCGGCGGCAGCGTGGTGACCTTCGCCGCGGCCACCCCTCGGTCGCCGGTGATGACCGGAACAGCCGTCGGGGACGCGGAACCCATGGCAGCCGGAGCTACCGTCTTCTCCCCGGTCGGGGCTGCGGGGATCAGTGCGCCGAGCCCACGGCCCAAACCCCTCCGTCGCTCGCTCACTGGATGCCCTCCACCATGCTCTGGTCGCTCTGAGCGCCGATGTGCGCATGCGGTGCGTCGTAGCTGACGCCCACACCCTTCAGCGCGATTTCCCTTGCTGCCTCAAAGTAGGAGAGGGCACCGCTCGATCCAGGATCGTAGGTCAGTACCGTCTGCCCATAACTCGGCGCCTCGGAGATACGGACCGAGCGGGGAATGCTCGTCCGCAGCACCTCGTCGCCGAAGTGACTGCGCACCTCGTCCGCGACCTGGGACGCGAGACGCGTCCGGCCGTCGTACATGGTGAGCAGGATGGTCGACACATGCAGGTTGGGGTTGAGGTGCCCCCGAACCAGGTCGACGTTGCGGAGCAACTGTCCGAGGCCTTCCAGCGCGTAGTACTCGCACTGGATCGGGATGAGAACCTCCGCGCCGGCGACCAACGCGTTGACCGTCAGCAGGCCGAGCGAGGGCGGACAGTCGATGAGGATGTAGTCCAGCGGCTGCTCGTAGGCCTGAATCGCCCGCTGCAGTCTGCTCTCACGCGCCACCAGGGACACCAGCTCGATCTCCGCACCGGCGAGATCGATCGTGGCAGGGGCACAGAAGAGACCCTCGACATCGAGGACCGGCTGCACGACCTCGGAGAGAGGCCGGCTGTCGACCAACACGTCATAGATGGAAGGAACTTCCGCGTGGTGGTCGATCCCCAGTGCCGTGGACGCGTTGCCCTGTGGGTCGAGGTCGACCACCAGAACACGGGCACCGTGCAGTGCCAGCGAAGCGGCAAGATTGACGGTCGTCGTCGTCTTGCCCACCCCGCCCTTCTGGTTGGCGACGACCATGATGCGGGTCTGCTCAGGACGCGGCAGGCCCTCGCCAGCACGGCCTAGGGCTTCCACCGCCAGTTGGGCAGCACGACCGATGGGAGTGTCGTCCATAGGGGGCGGTGTTTCACGTGAAACATCCTCCCCCATCGACTCGGTACGGGGACCGGGGACCGGATCGGTCATCGGTCCCGCGATGTTGGCGTCGGACCGCAAGGATTCACTCTCCTCGACTTCAGGCTCGCAATGAACAGAGCCTCCCATGTCTTCAGGGTCGTGAACCAGTGAGGCCTGTTGTTCTGTGGAGAATTCCACCTCTGTGGACAACTCCGTGCCCTCTCCGAGTGATCCGAGAGGCTTCCGGTCGCGGGGTTCGGCCGCGGCGCGGGTGCGACCGATGATGCCGTGTAGCAGTGAGCGACGTTTCACGTGAAACACGATGCACAGCCGCCGAGGCCGAACTGTCGACGACACTCCGGCGTGAGTAGGTTTGGCAGCTTGTGTGGAGTAAGTCTCGTCGTCAGGACGGATCAGCGACGCGCTTCACGCGCTGACACCGACGTGCCTCAACCGCTGAGACCGACCCGTCCCAGCGCTGACACAGCCTCAACGACGCCGGCGTGTACGGCCCGTACGAGCCGCCTTGGCACGCTTCGCCGCGAAACGAACCCCGCCGGGGCTCTCTCCGACCTCGACACGCACCACCGTGGACAGCGGATCGACGATGCCTTCGCCGACATGCAGGATGGACGTTCCCACGGCTCCGAGCTTGCTGAGCACGGTCCCCGCACTCTTGAGCTCCTCCTCGGCCGTGTCCCCCTTGAGGGCGAGCATCTCGCCGTAGGGACGCAGCAGCGGGATGCCCCAGGTGGCCAGTCGCTCCAGCGGAGCCACCGCCCGGGCCGTCACCACATGGACCGGCTGCAGGGTGCCCATGACCTCCTCGGCACGGCCGCGCACGACGGTGACGTGGTCGAGGCCCAGGAGTTCGACGACCTCGGTGAGGAAGGTCGTACGGCGGAGCAGCGGTTCGAGCAGGGTGATCTTGATGTCCTCGCGGACCAGGGCCAGGGGAATGCCCGGGAGGCCGGCGCCGGAGCCGACGTCGCAGACCGTCACTCCGTCCGGCACGACCTCCGAGAGGACCGCGCAGTTCAGCAGGTGCCGCTCCCACAGGCGGGGCACCTCGCGTGGGCCGATCAGGCCGCGCTGCACACCCGCGTCGGCGAGCAGCTCGGCGTACCGGACCGCGTCCTCGAAGCGATCGCCGAACACCTCGCGCGCCTGCTCGGGCGCGGGGGGAAGCTCCGCTGCCTCCGTCACGGGGGACCGTCCTTCCGTACCGCAAAAGCGCATTGGGCGCTGACCACCAGGACCACCAGAACTACAGGACTATCAGGCTGACAAAGTTCGGCCCCGTCTGCTCAACAGACGGGGCCGGTGGAACGTCGGGACCGATCAGGCGGGAAGCACGACGACGAAGCGCTGCGGCTCCTCGCCCTCCGACTCGCTGCGCAGTCCCGCGGCCTTGACCGCGTCGTGCACGACCTTGCGCTCGAACGGGGTCATCGGATTCAGCTTCACCGGCTCGCCGGTGTTCTTCACGTCGGCCGCGGTCTTGGCACCCAGCTCGGAGAGCTCGGTACGCTTCTTGGCGCGATAGCCCGCGATGTCCAGCATCAGCCGGCTGCGGTCCCCGGTCTCTCGGTGCACGGCCAGGCGGGTGAGCTCCTGGAGTGCTTCCAGCACCTCACCGTCACGGCCGACGAGCTTCTGGAGATCACGGCCGCTGTTGTCGCTGATGATCGAGACAGCGGCGCGGTCGGCCTCGACATCCATGTCGATGTCGCCGTCGAGATCGGCGATGTCCAGCAGACCCTCAAGGTAGTCCGCCGCGATCTCGCCCTCCTGCTCCAGGCGGGACAGGGTGTCTGCACCCTCGGCAGCGGCGGAGGTGATGCCTTCCGTCACGGGATGGACTCCTTCTTTACTTCTTGGACGGGGACTTGGGCCGCTGCGGACCCTTGCGCTGTCCGGACTGGGCCTTGCTGCGTGTGCCGCCGGCCGGCTTCGGGGCGGGCTTCTTCGCGGCGGTGGCGGGCTTGGCGTCCTCGGGCTCGTCCGACTTGGTCAGCGAGGTCTTCGGCTCGTCGGCGTCGTCAGCCTCGTGCTCGGCGCTGTCGTCGGCCGCCTTCGCGGCGGCGGACTGGCGCTGGGCCTTGGTCTGCCGCTTGGGCTGCTGACGCCTGGGAGTGGCAGCCGGGGTCGGCGTACCGTCCTCGGAGTCCACAGCCGCGCTCTCACCCTTCGCCACGTTGCCGTCCGGCTGGGCCACGAGGCCCACCTTGGTGAGGCTGTTGATGAACTTGCGCTCGAACTCGTTGCGGTCACGGCCCTTGGAGACGATCGCCTTGACGATGGCCTTCTCACCCCGGCTGCGCGTCTTCTCGTGGTGCGTGACGTGCTTGGTCAGGCGCTCCAGGTAAGCGGCCTGGGCCTTGGAACCCGGGGTGGGGTTGTTGTGGATGACGTACATCTGCTGGCCCATGGTCCACACGTTGGTGGTCAGCCAGTAGACGAGGACACCGACAGGGAAGTTGATGCCGAAGATCGCGAACATGACCGGGAAGACGTACATCAGCATCTTCTGCTGCTGCATGAACGGCGTCTTCACCGTGGTGTCGACGTTCTTCGTCATCAGCTGGCGCTGCGTGTAGAACTGCGACGCCGACATCATCACGATCATGATCGCGGTGACGACCCGGACGTCGGTCAGTGTGGCACCGAGCGCCTCGACCTTGCTGCTGCCGTCCGTGAACTTCGCGGCCAGCGGAGCGCCGAAGATGTGCGCCTTACGCGCGCTGGCGAGCAGCGAGTCGTTGATGACGCCGATCGTCGAGCCCGTCGCGATGCCGTTGAGCACGTGGTACAGGGCGAAGAAGAACGGGGACTGCGCCAGGATGGGAAGGCACGAGGAGAGCGGGTTGGTACCCGACTCCTTGTACAGCTTCATCATCTCTTCGGACTGACGCTGCTTGTCGTTCTTGTAGCGTTCCTGGATCTTCTTCATCTCGGGCTGCAGGGTCTGCATGGCCCGGGTCGCCTTGATCTGCTTCACGAAGAGCGGGATCAGACAGATGCGGATCAGGATCACCAGGGACACGATGGACAGGCCCCAGGCCCAGCCCGTGTCGGGACCGAAAACCTTCCCGTACACCGAGTGGAACTGGACGATGACCCAAGAAACGGGTGTCGTGATGAAGCTGAAAAGACTGGCAATCGTGTCCACTAATCATGCTCCTTGGGCATGGGACGGTGTCTCTGCGGCCGGGCTCGAAGGACTCAGCCCTTCAGTGGCCGTTTCGGCGGCGGAGGTCCCGCCCTTGTCTGCGCGCCGTGCGCCCCGCAGCATCTCGTGCCACCGCGGGCGCTTGCGCGGTGGGACATGGTCCACACCGCCGAGCGACCACGGATTGCAGCGCAGGATGCGCCAGGCCGTGAGCGCTGTGCCCTTGATCGCGCCGTGCCGGTCTATGGCCGTGTAGCCGTAGTGGGAGCACGACGGGTAGTACTTGCAGACCGGCCCGAGCAAGGGACTGATCGTCCACTGGTAGAGCTTGATCAGCGCCAGTAGTGGGTACTTCATCGCGCGCCCCCTCCCAGCAGCCGCTGAACGGCGGCATCCAGGTCTTGGGCCAGCTGTGCATGGTCGGCGTCGCCCGCTCCGGGCAGCGCTCGTACGACTACCAGGCTACCGGGGGGAAACAGGGCGACTCGCTCGCGCATCAGATGACGGAGTCTGCGCTTCACCTTGTTGCGTACCACGGCACCGCCCACCGCCTTGCTGACGACGAAACCCGCACGCGTCGGGGGAGCGCTCTCCCCTGGCGCGTGCGGGTCCGTGGCACCGCTACGAAAGTGGACGACGAGAAGCGGGCGGCCGGCCCGGCGACCCCGTCGTACCGCGGTCGCGAAGTCTTCGCGCCGCCTCAGCCGATGCTCGGTAGGCAGCACGACGTCATGACCTGATCGGGATCAGGCGGACAGGCTGCTGCGACCCTTGCCACGACGGTTCGCGAGAATCGCGCGACCGGCACGGGTACGCATCCGCAGACGGAAGCCGTGGGTCTTGGCCCGGCGACGGTTGTTCGGCTGGAAGGTGCGCTTGCTCACGAGAGGGCTCCAGAAATAAATCGGTGGTGGCGGGTGCCGTCCTGGCTGTCACCGTGCGCCCACGAGTAGCTCGCAGTTACGCCCGAGTGCACCGCTTCCCGATCACCTCGAAGCGATCTGTGCCCATCGGAGGCAGGCGGCAGCAGCCATCGACAACTCGACCTGGTCACGGTACGCGGGGCTACGCCATCCGGTCAAACCAGCGGTCACGAGGAGACACTATCCACAGGCTGGGGACAACAACTTGAACCGCACCCGCCGCCCTGACTACCGTGGCTGGACTCCGACTCGTTCCTTTGTCCCCCGCCCCACACCTTTTTCCCGAGCGCCCCACCCGATGTACATCCCGTCCCGTCCGCGAACCACACGTTCGTGGGACCCGTGAGAGAGCGTGCCCTGTGGCTGACGTACCTGCCGATCTTGCCGCAGTGTGGCCACGAGTGCTGGAGCAACTTCTCGGTGAGGGGCGTGGGCAGGGTGTCGAGACCAAGGACGAGCACTGGATCCGGCGCTGCCAACCCCTGGCACTCGTCGCCGACACCGCCTTGCTCGCCGTACCGAACGAATTTGCGAAAGGCGTGCTCGAAGGCCGCCTCGCCCCGATCGTCAGCGAGACGCTGAGCCGCGAGTGCGGCCGGCCGATCCGCATCGCGATCACCGTCGACGACTCCGCCGGCGAGCCCCCCGGCCCGCCGGCGCCCCCCGCCCAGCCCCAGCGGCGCTACGAGGAACCCGAGCAGAGCCGGGACCCCTATGAGGGCGGCTACGGCCGTCATCGCGCCGAGCCGCTCCCGGGCGGCCCCGGCGACCAGTTGCCCACCGCGCGTCCCGCCTATCCGTCGGAGTACCAGCGCCCCGAGCCGGGCGCCTGGCCGCGTCCGTCGCAGGACGACTACGGTTGGCAGCAGCAGCGGCTCGGCTTCCCCGAGCGGGACCCGTACGCGTCGCCTTCGCAGGATCAGTACGGACCGCCGTCCCAGGACCAGTACGGGCCACCGGTGAAGGACAAGTACGGTCCGCCGCAGGACTCGTACCAGTCGCAGCAGGACCAGTACGCGCCGCCGCAGCAGGACTACCGCCCGCAGTCGATGGAGCGTCCGTCGTACGAGCAGCAGCGCGCCGAATACGAACAGTCGCGGGCCGAGTACGAGAAGTCCCGCGAGCAGTACAACCAGCGCGACGCGCGCCGCGACCTGTCCGACTCGCACGCGCCGTCCAACTCCGGTCATGTGCACCGCAGCGGTCCGGGACCGCTGGGCTCGAAGCCCGCGCCGGCGGCCGGCCCGGGTGAGCCGACCGCGCGCCTGAACCCGAAGTACCTCTTCGACACGTTCGTCATCGGTGCCTCGAACCGGTTCGCGCACGCGGCCGCGGTCGCCGTCGCCGAGGCGCCCGCGAAGGCGTACAACCCCCTTTTCATCTATGGGGAGTCGGGGCTCGGCAAGACGCACCTGCTGCACGCGATCGGGCACTACGCGCGGAGCCTGTACCCCGGCACGCGCGTGCGGTACGTGAGCTCCGAGGAGTTCACCAACGAGTTCATCAACTCGATCCGCGACGGCAAGGGCGACAGCTTCCGCAAGCGGTACCGCGAGATGGACATCCTTCTTGTCGACGACATCCAGTTCCTCGCGGACAAGGAGTCGACGCAGGAGGAGTTCTTCCACACCTTCAACACGCTCCACAACGCGAACAAGCAGATCGTGCTCTCCAGCGACCGGCCGCCCAAGCAGCTGGTCACGCTGGAGGACCGGCTGCGGAACCGCTTCGAGTGGGGACTGATCACCGACGTCCAACCGCCCGAGCTGGAGACCCGTATCGCCATCCTTCGTAAGAAGGCGGTGCAGGAGCAGCTCAACGCCCCGCCGGAGGTCCTGGAGTTCATCGCCTCCCGCATCTCGCGCAACATCCGCGAGCTGGAGGGGGCACTGATCCGGGTGACGGCGTTCGCGTCGCTCAACCGGCAACCCGTCGACCTAGGTCTCACCGAGATCGTCCTCAAGGACCTCATCCCGGGCGGCGAGGACTCCACACCGGAGATCACCGCGACGGCGATCATGGGCGCGACCGCCGACTACTTCGGCATCACGGTCGAGGACCTGTGCGGCAGTTCGCGCGGCCGCCAACTGGTCACGGCCCGGCAGATCGCCATGTACGTATGCCGCGAACTGACCGACCTCTCGCTCCCGAAGATCGGCGCACAGTTCGGCGGCCGCGACCACACGACGGTCATGCACGCCGACCGCAAGATCCGCGCCCTGATGGCCGAGCGTCGCTCGATCTACAACCAGGTCACCGAACTGACCAACCGCATCAAGAACGGCTGACCGCCGCGGAGTTACGACACCAGAGCTACGACACCGAAGGGCGCCCCGGGATCTCTGCCGGGGCGCCCTTCGGCTTGCCGGGAGACGGCCGGTACGGCGCGCACGGAGGAGGCCGGACCGCGCTTCGGCGGACGCCGGGAGCGGGCGGAGAGGACGGAGAAGAGGCGTCAGAGAGGCGTCGAAGGAGAGCGTCCCGGAGGTGTGCGGAGGCGTCCGGGACGATCCGCAGCGTTTCCGGACCCCCTTCCGGAGCCTCTCCGAGGGTGCTCCGACTCGGTCCGCGGCCGATCCTCAGCCCGTCCGGAGCCCGTTTGGAGCTGATCCGACAGCCCCTCGCCGTCGTTTCAAACCCACGGACCGACCACCCGCTGTTCGAATACCCGCCGGGTTACGGCCGTCCTCCACAGATTCGGCGACTTTCTTCCGTCCACATCCTGGGGACTGTGAAGTTGTCCAGATCGTGTCCACAGGCGCCGCGGGTGAGGGACGATCAGACCAGGTCAGGTGCTTGTGGATTCGTGGACAAAAGATATCCACAGGCTGTGGACGGATCTTTGATCCCCAGCCTGTGGATCAAGTTGTCCACCGACAACCCACAGGCTGGGGGCGGTTGTCCCCAGCGATCTCCAGCTTCTCCACACCGCTGTCCACTGTTCGGCAACGCAACGCGCCATCTCACCGTGTCGAGTGAAAGGCGTCACACGAAGGTGCCGGGTTGGGCTGTGGGAAAGGCGGGTAAAGCTGGGGACGGCGCTGGGGAGAAGTGGCCCTCGGCTGTGCATGGGGTGTGCAGAACTTTCCGTTCTCCACAGAAACCCGAGGTTGTCCACCGCCGTCGCCCACAGGGTCGGTGGACAAAATTCCTGCCCTGAGCTGCGAAAACGCGGTTATCCACGGTATCCACAGCCCCTACTACTACTAGCAACTAGAGAGAGCTGGGAAACCGTTTCGAAGCGGGGCCTGTGCACAACTCGCGCTTCGTCGCCCGACAGCCCCTCGTCACGACTTGACCCCGATAGGCACCTACTGTCAGTGCCGTGCGTCAGACTGTTCCCCGATGTCCTTCCCCTCACAGGGACCGACGACACCGAGACAGACGACGAAGCCAGGCAGGCCGAGAAGCGCCGGCAACAGCAGGAGGCGGCAACAGTGAAGATCCGGGTGGAACGCGACGTACTCGCGGAGGCAGTGGCCTGGGCGGCACGCAGCCTCCCGGCCCGTCCGCCGGCGCCGGTCCTCGCCGGCCTCCTGCTGAAGTCCGAGGAGGGGCAGCTGAGCCTGTCCAGCTTCGACTACGAGGTCTCCGCACGCGTGTCGGTCGACGCGGAGATCGAGGAGGAGGGCACGGTCCTCGTCTCCGGCCGACTGCTCGCCGACATCTGCCGCGCTCTTCCGAACCGTCCGGTGGAGATTTCCACAGACGGTGTACGGGCGACGGTGGTCTGCGGCTCCTCCCGCTTCACCCTGCACACACTCCCTGTGGAGGAGTACCCGGCGCTGCCGCAGATGCCGGGCGCGACCGGCACCGTCCCCGGTGAGGTGTTCGCCTCGGCGGCCGCCCAGGTGGCCATCGCGGCCGGCCGTGACGACACGCTGCCCGTCCTCACCGGTGTGCGGATCGAGATCGAGGGCGACACGGTGACGCTGGCGTCCACCGACCGCTACCGCTTCGCGGTCCGCGAGTTCCTGTGGAAGCCGGAGAACCCGGAGGCGTCCGCGGTCGCCCTGGTGCCCGCCAAGACGCTCCTGGACACCGCCAAGGCCCTCACGAGCGGCGACAGCGTGATCCTGGCGCTGTCCGGTTCCGGCGCGGGAGAGGGCCTCATCGGCTTCGAGGGTGCCGGGCGTCGTACGACCACCCGCCTCCTGGAGGGCGACCTCCCGAAGTACCGCTCGCTGTTCCCGACGGAGTTCAACTCCATCGCCGTGATCGAGACCGCCCCCTTCGTGGAAGCCGTCAAGCGCGTGGCCCTGGTCGCCGAGCGGAACACGCCGGTGCGGCTGAGCTTCGAGCAGGGTGTGCTGATCCTGGAGGCCGGTTCCAGCGACGACGCACAGGCTGTGGAGCGCGTCGACGCGAACCTTGAGGGCGACGACGTGTCGATCGCCTTCAACCCGACGTTCCTGCTGGACGGCCTGAGCGCCATCGACTCCCCGGTCGCCCAGCTGTCGTTCACGACGTCCACCAAGCCCGCGCTGCTCAGCGGCAAGCCGGCCCTGGACGCCGAGGCGGACGAGGCCTACAAGTACCTGATCATGCCGGTCCGCCTCAGCGGCTGATCCGTACCCGACGAGAACACCGCAGGTCGGGGCATACCGCTCGGTACTTCTGAGCGCGTATGCCCACAGGTGTGCATGACCGTCCGGGTTTAGGCTCGGACACAGGTACGCAAGTGCCTTCATGCCACGTCGCACCCTAAGGAACAACTGATGGAGCTCGGTCTCGTCGGCCTCGGCAAGATGGGCGGCAACATGCGCGAGCGCATCCGCCGCGCAGGCCACACCGTCATCGGATACGACCGCAACCCGGACCTCGCCGATGTCCACAGCCTGGGAGAGCTTGTGGGCAAGCTCAAGGGCCCGCGCGTGGTGTGGGTGATGGTCCCGGCCGGCGCCCCGACCCAGGCGACCGTCGACGAGCTGGCCGGGCTCCTGGAGCCCGGCGACGTCGTCGTGGACGGCGGCAACTCCCGCTGGACGGACGACGAGAAGCACGCCGAGGAGCTCGGGGCCAAGGGCATCGGCTTCGTCGACGCGGGCGTCTCAGGCGGCGTCTGGGGCCTCCAGAACGGCTACGCCCTGATGGTCGGCGGCGACGCCGAGAACATCGCCAAGGTGCAGCCCGTCTTCGACGCCCTCAAGCCGGAGGGCGAGTTCGGCTTCGTGCACGCCGGCAAGGTCGGCGCGGGCCACTTCTCGAAGATGGTCCACAACGGCATCGAGTACGCCATGATGCAGGCCTATGCCGAGGGCTGGGAGCTGCTGGAGAAGGTCGACTCGGTGACGGACGTCCGCGAGGTCTTCCGCTCCTGGCAGGAGGGCACGGTCATCCGCTCCTGGCTGCTCGACCTGGCCGTCAACGCCCTGGACGGCGACGAGCACCTCGACAAGCTCAAGGGCTACGCCGAGGACTCCGGCGAGGGCCGCTGGACCGTCGAGGCCGCCATCGACAACGCCGTGCCGCTGCCCGCGATCACGGCCTCCCTCTTCGCGCGGTTCGCGTCGCGCCAGGAGGACTCGCCGCAGATGAAGATGGTCGCGGCACTGCGCAACCAGTTCGGCGGCCACGCGGTCGAGACGAAGTAGTCCACAACCTGGGGGAGGTCGGCGAACGACCATGCACGTCACGCATCTGTCGCTGGCCGACTTCCGCTCGTACGCCGGGGTCGACGTCCCGCTCGACCCCGGCGTCACCGCTTTCGTGGGACCCAACGGGCAGGGCAAGACCAACCTCGTCGAGGCCATCGGCTACCTCGCCACCCTGGGCAGTCACCGCGTCTCCTCCGATGCCCCCCTCGTCCGCATGGGCGCCGAGCGCGCGATCATCCGGGCCCAGGTCAGGCAGGGCGAGCGGCAGCAGCTGGTCGAGCTGGAGCTGAACCCCGGCCGCGCCAACCGCGCCCGCATCAACCGGTCCTCGCAGGTCAGACCCCGTGACGTGCTGGGCATCGTACGGACCGTGCTGTTCGCGCCCGAGGACCTCGCCCTGGTGAAGGGCGATCCCGGGGAGCGGCGGCGGTTCCTGGACGAGCTGATCACCGCGCGCTCTCCGCGCATGGCCGGGGTCCGTTCCGACTACGAGCGGGTGCTCAAGCAGCGCAACACCCTCCTGAAGTCGGCCGCGTTGGCGCGGCGGCACGGCGGGCGGTCGATGGACCTGTCCACGCTCGACGTGTGGGATCAGCATCTCGCGCGCGTGGGCGCCGAGTTGCTCGCCCAGCGGCTCGATCTGATCGCCGCGATCCAGCCCCTCGCCGACAAGGCGTACGAGCAACTCGCCCCCGGTGGTGGTCCGGTGGCCCTGGAGTACAAGCCGTCGGCGCCCGGTGAGGCACACACGCGTGAAGACCTCTACGAGCAGTTGATGGCGGCGATCGCGGAGGCGCGCAAGCAGGAGATCGAGCGGGGCGTCACCCTCGTAGGACCGCATCGGGACGATTTGGTTCTCAAACTCGGTCAGTTGCCCGCCAAGGGGTACGCCTCGCACGGGGAGTCCTGGTCGTACGCGCTGGCGTTGCGGCTCGCGTCGTACGACCTGCTCCGGGGTGAGGGCAATGAGCCGGTGCTCGTGCTCGACGACGTGTTCGCGGAGCTGGACACGCGGCGTCGGGAGCGGCTGGCCGAGTTGGTGGCGCCCGGCGAGCAGGTGCTGGTGACGGCCGCGGTCGACGACGACGTACCGCATGTCCTGGCGGGGACGCGGTACAGCGTGGCGGAGGGGGCGGTGGAGCGCGTATGACGACGGATCAGCCCGCGGGCGGGGAACCCGCGCCCAAGAAGGCCGCCGAACCCTCCGGCGTCGACCTCGCGCGCGTGGCGCTGCGCGCCGCGAAAGAACAGGCACGCGCGCGTGGGGACGCGGCGCAGCAGAAGAAGCAGGCGCGGCGCGGCGGCCTGCGCTCCGGCGCGCGCGCCGACGGCCGCGACCCGATGGCCCTCGGTGCTGCGATCAACCGGCTGCTGAACGAGCGCGGCTGGGAGACGCCGGCCGCGGTGGGCGGGGTGATGGGCCGCTGGCCGCAGATCGTCGGCGAGGACCTGGCCAACCACTGCGTCCCGGAGAAGTACGACGAGGACGAGCGGGTCCTGATCGTGCGCTGCGACTCGACGGCCTGGGCGACGAACCTGCGTCTCCTCGCCCCGCAGCTGGTGGCCCGGCTGAACGAGGACCTGGGGCACGGCACGGTGAAGCTCCTCAAGGTGAACGGCCCTGGTGGGCCGCCCCGCCGCTACGGTCCCCTGCGCGCTCCCGGCAGCACGGGTCCCGGCGACACCTATGGGTGACTGACATCACAGCGCGGGCTCCGGCGGGTGAACGGACGCGGCTGCGAATACCGACCTGACCCCGGAGTAGCAAAGGGTTGACACCCGGAAGCGCTGAGTGCCTCCGTGAGCCTCTTTGAGCCCCGTTCCGCATATGGGGAGTCGGGAGAGACCGGTTGAGGGCGGCACATGAGGACTCAGGTACCGGCAAACCCCCATCCATGTCGGCGCTACCGGTAGACTGGAAGCAATCCCGCCCCACTTGTGGGACAGACACCGAGCAACGCTGACTAAGGCTTACCAACGCAACACGCCGCAGCCGCTCCGGCCACCAGCCTGAGCCTGGCTTGTGCTGTGCCAGAAAGGGCGCTTCGTGGCCGATTCCGGCAACCCCAACGAGAACATCCCCTCCACCGACGCCGGCGCCAACGGCGGGGCTCACACCTCGAACGGCGAGGTCACCGCCTCGTACGACGCCAGCGCCATCACCGTCCTCGAGGGCCTGGACGCGGTCCGCAAGCGACCCGGTATGTACATCGGCTCGACCGGCGAGCGCGGCCTGCACCACCTCGTGCAGGAAGTCGTCGACAACTCGGTCGACGAGGCGCTGGCCGGACACGCGGACACCATCGACGTCACGATCCTTCACGACGGTGGCGTGCGCGTCATCGACAACGGCCGAGGCATCCCGGTGGGCATCGTCCCGTCCGAGGGCAAGCCGGCCATCGAGGTCGTGCTGACGGTGCTGCACGCGGGCGGCAAGTTCGGGGGCGGCGGTTACGCGGTCTCCGGCGGTCTGCACGGCGTGGGCGTGTCCGTGGTGAACGCGCTGTCCAGCAAGGTCGCGGTCGAGGTCAGGACCGACGGCTACCGCTGGACGCAGGACTACAAGCTGGGCGTTCCGACCGCCCCGCTCGCGCAGCACGAGGCCACGGACGAGACCGGTACGTCGGTCACCTTCTGGGCCGACCCGGACGTCTTCGAGACCACCGAGTACTCCTTCGAGACGCTCTCGCGGCGCTTCCAGGAGATGGCGTTCCTCAACAAGGGTTTGACGATCAAACTCACTGACGAGCGCGAGGTGGCGAAGGCCACGGCCGGTGCCGACGAGGCGGGTGCGGACGAGAAGGACGACGTCAAGACCGTCACGTACCACTACGAGGGCGGCATCGTCGACTACGTGACGTACCTCAACTCCCGCAAGGGGGACGTGGTGCACCCGACCGTCATCGACCTGGAGGCGGAGGACAAGGACAAGAGCCTGTCCCTTGAGGTCGCGATGCAGTGGAACAGTGGTTACAGCGAGGGTGTGTACTCCTTCGCCAACATCATCCACACGCATGAGGGCGGCACGCACGAAGAGGGCTTCCGGGCCGCGCTGACGTCGCTGATCAACAAGTACGCGCGCGACAAGAAGCTGCTCCGCGAGAAGGACGACAACCTCACGGGCGACGACATCCGCGAGGGTCTGACCGCGATCATCTCGGTGAAGCTGGCCGAGCCGCAGTTCGAGGGCCAGACCAAGACCAAGCTCGGCAACACCGAAGCGAAGACCTTCGTACAGAAGGCGGTCTACGAGCACCTCAACGACTGGCTCGACCGCAACCCGAACGAGGCCTCGGACATCATCCGCAAGGGCATCCAGGCGGCCACCGCGCGCGTGGCGGCCCGCAAGGCCCGTGACCTCACCCGTCGCAAGGGTCTGCTGGAGACGGCTTCGCTGCCGGGCAAGCTGTCCGACTGCCAGTCGAACGACCCCACCAAGTGCGAGATCTTCATCGTCGAGGGTGACTCCGCCGGCGGCTCGGCCAAGTCCGGCCGGAACCCGCAGTACCAGGCGATCCTCCCGATCCGCGGAAAGATCCTCAACGTCGAGAAGGCCAGGATCGACAAGATCCTGCAGAACCAGGAGATCCAGGCACTGATCTCCGCCTTCGGCACCGGAGTCCACGAGGACTTCGACATCGCCAGGCTGCGCTATCACAAGATCATTCTGATGGCGGACGCCGACGTCGACGGTCAGCACATCAGCACCCTGCTGCTGACCTTCCTGTTCCGCTTCATGCGGCCGCTGGTCGAGGCCGGGCACGTGTTCCTGTCGCGTCCCCCGCTGTACAAGATCAAGTGGGGCCGTGACGACTTCGAGTACGCGTACTCGGACCGCGAGCGCGACGCCCTGATCGAGCTGGGCCGGCAGAGCGGCAAGCGCATCAAGGAAGACTCGATCCAGCGCTTCAAGGGTCTCGGCGAGATGAACGCCGAGGAGCTGCGCATCACCACGATGGACCAGGAGCACCGCGTCCTCGGCCAGGTCACCCTGGACGACGCCGCGCAGGCCGACGACCTGTTCTCGGTCCTCATGGGCGAGGACGTCGAGGCGCGCCGCCAGTTCATCCAGCGCAACGCCAAGGACGTCCGCTTCCTCGACATCTGAGTCGGTCTCAGCTGACCGCATCAGGAAGGATCTTCACCAGCAATGGCCGACGAGACCCCTAATTTTTCCACTGGTCCCAGCACGCCCGAAGAGGGCGTCATCGCTCAGCGCGTCGAGCCCGTAGGGCTTGAGACCGAGATGCAGCGCTCGTACCTCGACTACGCGATGTCCGTCATCGTGTCGCGAGCCCTGCCCGACGTCCGTGACGGCCTCAAGCCCGTCCACCGCCGCGTCCTGTACGCCATGTACGACGGCGGCTACCGGCCCGAGAAGGGCTTCTACAAGTGCGCCCGTGTCGTCGGCGACGTCATGGGCAACTACCACCCGCACGGCGACTCCTCGATCTACGACGCGCTGGTCCGCCTCGCGCAGCCGTGGTCGATGCGGATGCCGCTGGTGGACTCCAACGGCAACTTCGGCTCCCCGGGCAACGACCCCGCCGCCGCCATGCGCTACACCGAGTGCAAGCTGGCGCCGCTGTCCATGGAGATGGTCCGTGACATCGACGAGGAGACCGTCGACTTCACGGACAACTACGACGGCCGCTCCCAGGAGCCGACCGTCCTGCCGGCCCGCTTCCCGAACCTGCTGATCAACGGCTCGGCTGGCATCGCGGTCGGCATGGCCACCAACATCCCGCCGCACAACCTCCGTGAGGTCGCGGCGGGCGCCCAATGGTGCCTGGAGAACCCCGAGGCCTCCCACGAGGAGCTGCTGGACGCGCTGATCGAGCGCATCAAGGGCCCCGACTTCCCGACCGGCGCCCTCGTCGTCGGCCGCAAGGGCATCGAAGAGGCGTACCGCACCGGGCGCGGCTCGATCACCATGCGCGCGGTCGTCGAGGTCGAGGAGATCCAGAACCGCCAGTGCCTGGTGGTCACCGAACTCCCCTACCAGACCAACCCCGACAACCTTGCGCAGAAGATCGCCGACCTGGTGAAGGACGGCAAGGTCGGCGGCATCGCGGACGTCCGCGACGAGACGTCGTCCCGTACCGGCCAGCGCCTCGTCATCGTCCTCAAGAGGGACGCGGTCGCCAAGGTCGTACTGAACAACCTCTACAAGCACACGGACCTTCAGTCGAACTTCAGCGCCAACATGCTGGCCCTGGTCGACGGTGTGCCGAGGACGCTCTCCCTGGACGCGTTCATCCGGCACTGGGTGGCGCACCAGATCGAGGTCATCGTCCGCCGGACGAAGTTCCGGCTGCGCAAGGCCGAGGAGCGGGCGCACATCCTGCGTGGCCTCCTGAAGGCCCTGGACGCCATCGACGAGGTCATCGCGCTGATCCGGCGCAGCGACACCGTCGACATCGCGCGCACGGGCCTGATGGCCCTCCTGGAGATCGACGAGATCCAGGCGAACGCCATCCTGGAGATGCAGCTCCGCCGACTGGCCGCCCTGGAGCGCCAGAAGATCGTCCAGGAGCACGACGAACTCCAGGCGAAGATCACCGAGTACAACGCGATCCTGGCCTCCCCGGTCCGCCAGCGCGGCATCGTCAGCGAGGAACTCGCCGCGATCGTCGAGAAGTTCGGCGACGACCGCAAGACGATGCTGGTGCCCTTCGACGGCGACATGTCCATGGAGGACCTGATCGCCGAAGAGGACATCGTCGTCACCATCTCGCGCGGCGGCTACGTCAAGCGCACCAAGGCGGACGACTACCGCTCCCAGAAGCGCGGCGGCAAGGGCGTGCGCGGCACGAAGCTCAAGGAAGACGACATCGTCGACCACTTCTTCGTGTCGACGACCCACCACTGGCTGCTGTTCTTCACGAACAAGGGCCGCGTCTACCGCGCGAAGGCGTACGAACTCCCGGACGCCGGACGGGACGCGCGCGGGCAGCACGTCGCGAACCTGCTGGCCTTCCAGCCGGACGAGGCGATCGCCGAGATCCTCGCGATCCGCGACTACGAAGCGGCGCCCTACCTGATCCTCGCCACCAAGGGAGGCCTGGTGAAGAAGACGCCTCTGAAGGATTACGATTCGCCCCGCTCCGGCGGTGTCATCGCGATCAACCTCCGTGAGACGGAGGACGGTTCCGACGACGAACTGATCGGCGCCGAACTCGTCTCGAACGAGGACGATCTGCTGCTGATCAGCAAGAAGGCACAGTCGATCAGGTTCACGGCGACGGACGACGCACTGCGCCCCATGGGGCGTGCGACCTCCGGTGTCAAGGGCATGAGTTTCCGCGAGGGCGACCAGCTTCTCTCGATGAATGTTGTTCGACCCGGTACGTTCGTGTTCACTGCCACAGACGGCGGGTACGCGAAGCGGACCGCCGTCGACGAGTACCGCGTCCAGGGTCGCGGCGGCCTGGGTATCAAGGCCGCCAAGATCGTCGAGGACCGCGGTTCTCTCGTCGGCGCGCTGGTGGTCGAGGAGACCGACGAGATCCTCGCCATCACGCTGTCCGGCGGTGTGATTCGTACGCGAGTCAACGAGGTCAGGGAGACGGGCCGTGACACCATGGGCGTCCAACTGATCAACCTGGGCAAGCGCGATGCCGTCGTCGGTATCGCTCGTAACGCCGAGGCGGGACCCGAGGCGGAGGAAGTCGTCGGCGACGAAGCCGCCGACGAGACCACCGAGGGTGTCGCGACCACCGGCACGGACGAGGGTGACGCACCCTCGGACGAGTAGCACGAGGAGAGAGTCATCGTGAGCGGAGCCACGGGCGCCGGATCGACCGGTACGGACACGGACGGCGGCGGCCGTGGCTCCGCCGCGAACGCGACAGATCCGCACACGACCCAACTGCGTGCGATCGACGTGAAGAAGACGGACGCGCACTCGCCCGACTCGCATGGATCCCAGGGGGGAACTGTGACGGACACCCGAGGTCCGCAGACCCAGCAGCAGTCCGCTGGGGCGGGCCCGGCCGCGCCGGGCGCCAAGGCACCCGCTCAGGGCCAGGCACCGGCCCAGCCCGCCGCACCGGCCGCGCAGCCTGCGGGGTCCCCGCTGCCGGGTTCGCCCCTCCCGGGGGAGCGTCAGCCGCAGCAGGCCGCGGGGCCGTACCACCCGCCGCAGGCCTACCCGACGCAGGCGCCCGCCGCCGCTCAGAGCGGTGCCGTACGGCGGCCGCGCACGGGCGCGCGTACCGCGCCGCGTACCCGTAAGGCGCGGCTGCGGGTGGCCAAGGCCGACCCGTGGTCGGTGATGAAGGTCAGCTTCCTGCTCTCCATCGCGCTGGGCATCTGCACGGTCGTCGCGTCCGCGGTGCTGTGGATGGTCATGGACGCGATGGGCGTCTTCTCGACGGTCGGGGGCACGATCTCGGAGGCGACCGGCTCGAACGAGTCGAACGGCTTCGACCTGCAGTCCTTCCTGTCCCTCCCGCACGTCCTGACGTTCTCGGGGATCATCGCGGTCATCGACGTCGTCCTGGCCACGGCCCTCGCGACGCTCGGCGCGTTCATCTACAACCTCTCCGCCGGCTTCGTCGGCGGCATCGAGCTGACGCTCGCCGAGGACGAGTGAGAAGGCGGACGACAGGACGGGCGAGAAGTCGGGTGAACGCGGGTTGAAACCCCTCCCGGCGGTCCTGTGACTATCGATTTTGGGACTGCCCATGTCGTGCGCTAATCTTCAGGAGTCAGCGCGCGGGACACACTCCGCAAAGCGCGGCGGGGCTATAGCTCAGTTGGTTAGAGCGCATCCCTGATAAGGATGAGGCCACAGGTTCAAATCCTGTTAGCCCCACCAGCACGAAGACCCCCAACCGGTTGCGGTTGGGGGTTTTTGGCGTCCCCGGTTGGTTCAGGGTCGCGGAAGACTTCATGAAACCGCTGACCCGACGGGACGAAGTCGCCTGTGGATGATCCATGACGGCCGGCTCGTGGAAGCGCCGTTGCCGCGTGCCCGGCGGGACTCCTGGACGAATCACTACACAGGGGTGGTCGATCCGGATTGCCCCGGGATTCTGGTCCGCACGGACGGGCCGTTCGGTGGGGCCGGGGAGGGATGAGTCGTGGGCACGCCAGAAGACCCCCGGCCACGGTGGGCCAGGGGTTTTCTGGGTCCTCTGTGTTGTCTCTGGAGCTTTGTACGCAAGTTCGCCGCTGTGTCAGAGAGGGCGGACGGTCGGGCAGGTTGAGCAAGTTCGGTACGGCCAGGGAGACTCGCGGGCCGGGGTGTCGGCGCGCAGGTCGGTGCTGGAGGGGCCGAAGGCGGTGCTGGACGGGCCTGAGGTAGTGCTGGACGGGCCCGGGGTGGTGCTGGAGGGACTCGGGTCAGTGCTGGAGCGGGGCTCCCGGCTCCGCGTGGTCCGGCTCCGTCGCGTCGGCCGTCTCCGCGGTCTCGTCCGTGTCCGTCGGCGGGCGGTGGCGGCAGCTGGGGGACTTGCCGTGGGCCTCGGCGCGGATGCGTTGCTTCATCGTGGGGGGCAGCGACCTGGTGAAGGACAAGGGGGAGATCGCCGGTGTCGTCTCGGCGACCGTGCTGGTGCTCGCCGCCTCGGTCCGCTCAGTCGCGGCGGCGACCGTCGCGGTGACCGTGATGAGTCCGAGCGCCGTGCACAGTGCCAGGAAGCCGGTGACGAAGGCGTTCCACAACTTCTGGACCTTGATCTGGGCCATGGCCCCTCACTTTCAGGTTGGGCGATTTGCGTACTTTCCTCATGATGTGTATGGGGGTCGCGAAGTGGTGGACCGACGCCCATGGCGCGTCGATGTTCTGATGAACACCACTCGGATGGGTGTAAGAGGCAGTAAAACGGATGAAGATGCGCGAAAGGAGGGCGAAGTAACCGTCAGTGGGGATGTGATCACCCTCAGATCGGAGCGGTCCCGTCCGCTCCTACTGCGCTGTCCCGGGCCGGAGTTGACCCCGGACGCAGGTCACTGATCGGTCTCGGTCGGTGTGTATAGTCGGGCGACAGAGGTCCCCTACGTCAAGGAAAGACGAGGTCGCGCGGTGAAGAAGCTTCTCCTGGTCGCACTGGCCGCCATCGGCGGGCTCCTCGTGTACCGCCAGATCCAGGCGGATCGCGCCGAGCAGGATCTGTGGACGGAGGCGACCGACTCCGTGCCCACGGGTTCGTGAGTACCGAGATCCAGTTCTGAGCACGCCCCGACCGCCTGGCGGTCGGGGCTTTGTGTTGCGCCCCTGCCCTGGTGCGGGTACGGCCGCCACGACCCCGGCGTTTCGGACACTCGTCCGCATTGCCGGGATGCCACGCGCGCATGCGGGGCAGGATGGGCCACGTCCGGAGCAACGACGAGGGGTGGCGCGTGATGGGGCGGCGTACGGCGTGGTGGCGGACGACGCGGGCACAGGGCGGCCGTACGCCCGTCGCCGGGGCCGTACGACGTGTCGTGGTCCTTGCCGCGGTCCTGTGCGCGACGGCCGCCCTCACGGACCGGCCCGCCATGGCGGCAGCGTCGGCCGGCTCCTACGGCTACGACAAGGGCGACCGGGCTGTCGACGGAGCGACCGGTACCGCCGGCGCCGAAGAACTGAAACCCGGTGAGACGTACAGGAGTTCCCTCTCTAAGGGGGCCAGCGTCTACTACGGCCTTGATCTCGATGCCACGTCGAACGCCTATGTCTCCGTGACCGCGGTGCCTCCGGTGGGCACCACCGTCGCCGCCACCGACGGCATCAAGGTGTCGATGCGGAACGCGAAGGGCTCCGGCTGCACGTACCGGAGCGCCACCTTCGGGGCCGGCCGGAGTCCCCACCCCGTGGCCGCCTGGGCCGTGCGGGAGGCGGGCAAGGCGCTGTGCAAGGGGAGCGGCAAGTACTACGTGCTCGTCGAACGCGTCGACGCGTCGGACTCCTCGTCGGACACCTGGGGGCTGGAGCTCACCGCGGTGTCGGAACCCGCGCTGGCGCAGGCCGGCGCGACCGACGCGCCCCAGGTCTGGGACTCCGCGTCGCCCGAGGCCGTCACGGGGGAGGCGCGGCGCCGCGCGGGCGGGTCGGGCTTCGCCGGGGCGGTCGCCGTCGGGCAGGGCGCGTGGCGGGACGACATCGGACCGGGCCGGACCCTCTTCTACAAGGTGCCGGTCGACTGGGGCCAACAGCTGTCCGTCACGGCCGAGTTGGGCGCTTCCGACGGCGGTAGCGGCTATGTGAACCGCGCGCTGGACCTGGCGCTCTACAACCCCGTACGCGCCTCCGTCGACCAGGCCGGCCTCGGTTACCGGGGCAGCGAGAGGTCGGTGGCACTGGAGCCCCTGCCGCCCGTCGAGTACCGCAACCGCTACTCCGTCGTCGACCACGAGAACGGGATGCGCTTCGCCGGGTCGTACTACCTCGTCGTGCACCTCGACGCGCAACTGGCCGACGACTTCGGCCAGGGACCGTTCCCGGTGACCCTGCGCGTCCGCGTCGCCGGTACGGCGCACGGCGGTCCCGGGTACGCGGGCCGGCCCGATCCCCGGAACATCTTCGACGTCACCACACAGGACCGCGCCGCGGCCGTGACGGGGCCGGGGAGCGCCGGGGGCGGCGGCGACACCGCGATGAAGGTGCTCGCCGTGGCCGGGATCGGCGCCGGCACCGTGCTGCTGGCCACGCTCGGCGTGTGGACGGTGTCGGCCCGGCGCCGGGACCGGGCTTCGACGGCGGCCCCGTAACCGTCCCACCCTCACCCCGGTTCGGATCCCGCAGTTCAGATGCGGGTCAGCGCCCAGAACCCCACCGCATAACAGGCCAGCGCGAGCAGCAGCACCGGGATCACCACCTTCGCGGGCGGCCCGGGACGACGCCGTGCCCGCCTGCCGCGGTGCTGCGGAACCGGCGGCGCCGACGGTGGAACCTGCGGGACCTGAGCGGTGTATGAAGCAGTAGAGGGATCAGCACGTGGCTGGGGGGAGGACAGGACATGCGTGAGGTCATGGGGCGAGGAGTACTGGGGCGAGGGGTTCATGGGCGGCTGGTACTGGCCGCCCTGGTGGGCCTGGGCTGTCTGATGTGCTGCCTGCTGCTCCGCCTGTGCCTGGTCCGCCTGTTGTCCGTACGGGGCCTGCGGGGGCGGCAGATGGAAGCTGCCGGTGTCCGACATCGGGGACCGGGGCGGGGAAGTCGGCGGAGTCGGAATCGGCACGGGAGTCGGGGTCGGCTGGGAGACGATGCCCTGCCGTGGATCCACGGGTACGGAGTCCGTGCCGGGCCAGGCCGAGTCGAGACCCTCGCCGCTGGCACTGCCGGCATCGCCGACACCGGCGTCCAGGTCGTTCTCGGGATCGGAAGAGCCGGCCGACGAGGGAGTCGTCGTCGACCCCGTGTCCACCCCGGAAGCCCTCTTCAGCGGACCCTCGGGCGCGAACTCCGAAGGCAGCGGCCCGATTTGGTCGAAGATCTCGATCAGCTCGTCGTCGGGGCCGGGCTCGGGCAACAGCTCCGCGGCCGCCGCGAGCGCCTTGCGCGCCCCCGTGGCCGTCCGGAAGCGAGCCTGCGGATCGGGCTGGAGCAGCATTGCCACGACCTGCCACAGCGCCTCGGGAATGCCCTTGGGTGCCCCCGGAGTCCCATGCTCCGCGAAGTACTGCACCAGCGCCTTGGAGTCCGGCTTGGCCCCCTCCAGCAGGTACAGCGCCACCAGCCCTACGGCGAACAGGTCGGCGGGGAAGTCCGGCTCCGCGCCCATCATCTGCTCGGGCGCGAGGTAACCCGGCGTCCCCACCACGAGGTTGGTCTCCGTCAGGCGTGCCTCGCCCAGCCGCATCGCGATGCCGAAGTCGGACAGGCGCAGGCGCGGACGGGCCGTGCCGGTGGCTTCGAGGAGCAGGTTGGCGGGCTTGATGTCACGGTGCACGACACCTTCCGCGTGCACCGCGGCGAGACCGGAGAGGAGCTGGTCGAGCAGCGTGCAGACGAACGCGGGGGGCAGGGGACCGTAGTCCCCGATGAGATGGACGAGCGAACCGCCCGCCACCAGGTCCATGGTGAACAGGACCTTGTCGTCGTCGGCGGCCCAGCTGGCCGGTGCGAGCACATGGGGGTGGTCGATCCGCAGTGCCTGTTCTCGGACGAAGCGCAGCAGCGAGTGCGCGTCGCTCTGTTGCAGGACCTTGGCCGCCACATAGCGGCGACGCCGGTGGTCCCAGGCGCGCCAGACCGCGCCGACACCGCCGCGCCCGATCGGGTCGACCAGTTCGTACCGGCCGGCGAAGACCTCACCCATGGCTGTGCGTCGCTCCTCCCCCTTCGGCTACCCCCGTTGCTTCCCCCGGGACGAGCGATACGACTCCCCCTCACGGCAGTTCCTCATGGCACTCCCTAGCGGCGGTTCCGCATGGCTGTTCCGCACGTGCTTCCGATGAGCGGCACGACCCCCTCGTGCCCCTCGCGGGCTGCGTGCCCGGCTGCCGAACCCCCGATCGGCGGCCGGGCCGTGGGCTCAGCTCTGGTGGGACTGGTAGTGCGCGACCGCGTCCGAGGTGCGGCCGGCGCCGTACACCCGGAGGAACTCTGCCAGTTCGGGGTGGGTCGGGGCGAGGGTGTCAGCCGCGTCGATGATGTCGCCCGCGGCGGCCACCGAGCGCAGCAGCGACTGGATCTCGCGGACCACCCGCTTGACCGTGGGCGCTCCCGAACTGCTCGTCGTGGTCGTGGTGTTGCTGAGCACCGAGCCCCCCTGGGACTTCTTGATCTCGTCCATGCGCTCGGTCGCCTCGGCCGCGCTCACGCTGCCGTCCGCGACCTGTCCCGCCAGGTCCTGCAGCAACTGCACCCGCTGGACCACCGCGGGATTGCCGATCTTCGCCCGCTGACCGCTCATCAGCTGGGACAACATCGGCGCGGACAGTCCCAACACCCCCGCGAGACGAGCCTGGTTGAGCCCAAGATCGTCGATGAGCTTACGGAAGAGCGCCCCCAAAGGCTCCCCGTACCAATTCCGCTGCAGCTCCCGCGCTCTGGCGGTGGCTTCCTGCTGTGCGGCGTCCATTGCGTCTCCCCATCGCTTCCCCAAAACCGCGGTTCGCTCTAGCGAACCACGCCGAGCATCTTACGGAGAGTGGTCGTTCACCGGGACCCCCAAATTTTTGCGAGATACCCGGGGTGACCCGGTACGCTGGTCTCCGAAGCTCGCCGGTGTGTGGTTCTGCCGGTCGGACGCTTCTCTAGCGGGGCCTTAGCTCAGTTGGTAGAGCGCTGTCTTTGCATGGCAGATGTCAGGGGTTCGACTCCCCTAGGCTCCACATCCCGCACCGGCCGGTCGCCCTCAGTGGCGTCCGGCCGGTGTTTCTTTGTGTCGAGAGGTGACGTGCGTCACGTAGAGGGTGACTCTTCGTTGCAGTTGTTTGCGCAAATATCGGTTCCGGGTGGAGTCGGTAGGGTCTCGCGCCGGTCGTCGACCTGATGTGGGGACGGTGTGCCCGTGTGTGCGGGAGGTGTGTGAGCTGGTGTGAATTCGGATGCGTAATCAGGGGTGTGCGGTCCGTTAAGGGAGGCTGTGCGCTGCTTGTACACCTAAGGCGTTGCAAACGTCATCGCGGCAACTTGCGTAAATCAAGAAGTCAAGGGCGTTCGCCCGGGTCCGGGACTGTTCCACGTGAAACATCGCCGCGGGGCAGGAGACCCTCAAGTCTCCTGCCCCGCGGCGATGTTGACAGTGCGTCGGACGTCAGCGGTGTTCGTCGCTCTCGGCGGCCTCGTCCTCGGCCTGCTTGGCCTCGACCTCGGGGTCGAGTACGGCCTCGGGGCTGCCGTCCACCGAGGTGAGGTGACCCGTCTCGGGCACCTCGGTCGCGGCAGGCGGTTCGACCAGCCAGTCGGGGTTGGCCTGCTTGTCCCACCACTTCCAGGCGGCGAAAGCGCCGCCCGCCAGGATGCCCACAACCGCCAGCCCCTTCGCGAGCCGGCCGGCCCTCGCCCGCCGCTCGTGCTTGCGGACCAGCTTCTGGATCTCCTTGGGCGAGACCTGGCCGCGCAGCGCGGCGAACGCGGCCGCACCGCGTGCGGCGGCCTCGTCCTTGACCGGGCCCGCGGCGGCGACCGCCTGCTCGATCCTCGGCCGTGAGTACTCGGCGGCCTGCTGGGCAGCCTTGCGGGTACGGACGGCGGCTTCCTGGGCGGCCTGGTCGACCTTCGGCGGTACATGGGTGCGGGCCTGCTCCAGGCGCGGCACGACATGGGCGTCGTACTGGACGCGGGCCTGGTCTGCGGCCAGCGACACCTTGGGCGCGAGACGTACGCGTGCCTCATGGGCGTAGTACGAGGCCCTGTCCTTGGCCGTGTCGGCGTAGGGCGCCACCACTTCCGCGGCGTGCAGCACGCTGTCCTTCGCCGAGCCGGTCGCGGAGCGCACGCTGTCGATGCGGGTCACGGGGTTCCTCCTCCTCGGTGGCGGTACGGTATTTCGTCTATCCACCCATTTACGGATCATGCCTGCCAACGGACCGCGGGGCATGTAGAGGGCGGGCATCCGGGTCACGATCACGTGCAATTACGGATGAATCCGGGGGAACGGGAGCTTGTCATCGACAATGTCACGGATCCCCGCCCTGTGCCCCTGTCCCGGACCCACTCGGCCGGTTTTCCGCAAGCGGATCCTGTGGAAATGCCCCGAGAGAAGGCCGTCGGACGACGGGGCCCAGCGAGCGTGCGAGGATTTGGGGGTCACAGGAAGACAACGGAAGGCAGACCGTGGCCGAGCAGCTCTACGCCACCCTCAGGACCAGCCTCGGCGACATCGAAGTCCGGCTTCTGCCGAACCACGCGCCCAAGACGGTCAAGAACTTCGTCGAGCTCGCCACGGGCGAGCGGGAGTGGACCAACCCCACCACCGGTGAGAAGGCCGCGGCCAAGCTCTACGACGGTACGGTCTTCCACCGGGTGATCAAGGGCTTCATGATTCAGGGCGGGGACCCGCTGGGCAACGGCACGGGTGGCCCGGGCTACCAGTTCGAGGACGAGTTCCACCCCGACCTGCGTTTCGACAAGCCCTACCTGTTGGCCATGGCCAACGCCGGGCCGGGCACCAATGGCTCGCAGTTCTTCGTCACCGTCTCCCCGACGGCCTGGCTGACCCGCAAGCACACCATCTTCGGTGAGGTCACCGACGCGGCGAGCCAGAAGGTCGTGGACGCCATCGCGGCCGCCGACACCAACCCGCGCACCGACCGCCCGGTCAAGGACGTCGTCATCGAGTCGGTCGTCGTCGAGACCCGCTAGGGCCGGCCAGGGCCGGACAGGCCCGGGTTCCAGGGTTGACACCAGTACTTACCGCCGGGAACCAAACGCCCCGCTCGTCCGTAAGGATGGGCGGGGCGGTGCATTGCGTACGAAGGATTGAGGGGACCCCATGGACCAGGCGCCAGGCAGCCCGCAGGGCCCGGAGGAACAGCGGCCCCAGGATGCCCAGAGTCTGCCGGTCTGCTACCGGCACCCGGACCGCGAGACCGGCGTCCGCTGCACCCGCTGCGAGCGCCCGATCTGCCCGGAGTGCATGGTGAGCGCCTCCGTCGGTTTCCAGTGTTCCGAGTGCGTCCGCGGCGGTTCCGGCACGGGGCACGCTCCGACCGCGGCCCAGCCGCGCACGATCGCCGGTGGCACGGTGGCGTCGGATCCCCGGCTTGTCACCAAGATCCTTGTCGGCCTGTGCGTCGCCGTCTATCTGGTCCAACTGTCCTCGGTGGGGGACCGGTTCACCGACCATTTCGAGCTGATCGGCAAGGTCTCGGACACCGGTCTGCCGCCGTACGACGGCGTCTCCGCAGGGCAGTGGTACCGGCTGTTGACCGCGATGTTCCTGCACGCCAACCTGCTTCACATCATTTTCAACATGCTCAGCCTGTGGTGGCTCGGCGGTCCCCTGGAGGCTGCTCTCGGCCGCGCCCGCTATCTCGCGTTGTACTTCGTCTCGGGCCTCGCGGGGAGCGCGCTCAGCTATCTCCTCGCCGCTCCGAACGCGTCCTCGGTCGGTGCCTCCGGCGCCATCTTCGGTCTCTTCGGCGCAACCGCGATTCTGATGCGCCGCCTCAACTACGACCTCCGGCCGCTCATCGCCATCCTGGTGATCAACCTGATCTTCACCTTCAACCCGGCGATGAACATCGCCTGGCAGGCCCACGTCGGCGGCCTGGTCGCCGGTGTGATCACCGGGTACGCGATGGTGCACGCCCCGCGTGAGCGGCGGGCCCTGATCCAGTACGGCACCTGTGCGGTCGTACTGGTCGTCGTCGTGGTGTTGACGCTGATCAGGACGGCTCAGCTCAGCTGATATCAAACCGTTGTCCACAGTGCGTGGCGGATCTTGTGCATACCGTGGAGAACAGCTGTGCCCCCTGTCGCTGACCCGTGTTTATGCAGGTCAGGCAGGGGGCGAACAGGCTTGCGGTTGCCAGTGTGTCAGTCACACCAGCGTCAACACCCAGTGGGTTATCCACAGATCGTCGTTCTTTTTCCCCAGGCCTGCTGTGGATACTTCTCTGGCCTGTGGATAACTCAGCGGAAAGTCGTGGGCAGAGCTGCGTTCACCGAGTGGTGGCCGCAGCTTCGACCGCTGCTTGTGCCGCTACTTCCACTGCGTGGAGACGCCGAACCCGGCGGCGATGAAGCCGAAGCCCACCACGATGTTCCAGTTGTCCAGGCTGTCGATGGGCATGGAGCCGTCGGTGACGTAGAAGACGACGATCCACGCCAGCCCGATGACGAACATGGCCAGCATGACCGGAGCGACCCAGGCACGGCTGTTCAACTTGATGGCGGTCGCCGCTTTCGCCGGCGGCGGCGTGTAGTCGGCCTTCTTGCGGATACGTGACTTCGGCACGAGGGTCTCTCCTGTCGATGCGCTGCGTGGCCGCGCAGGGAACTGGGGCGGGCTCCGGGGCAGCGTACAAGGGGACACTGAGTGCTCCCCCGGGCGTCCGTTAGCGTAGTGCTTCCGCGGCGCCGAAGGAGATAAGGGTACGTTGAGCAATTCTGCCGACTCCCCCGGGACGGGTACCAGTCCCGCCCGTATCCGCCGTTTCCGTCCCGTGCGGATTCTGACGGTGGCCGTCTTCGCCCTCGCGGGGCTCATCTTCTTCACCAGTTTCGACACGGCCAAGGGCACCAACATCCGCACGGACGCCTCCTTGCTGAAGCTGTCCGACCTGATCCAGACCCGCAGCCAGAAGAACGGCCGGCTGAACGACGCGAACGGGGTCCTGCGCGACGAGGTCGACGCCCTCCGTAAGGAGGACGACGGCAGTACCGGCGCCGACGACAAGAAGCTCACGGCACTGGAGCGGACCGCGGGCGCGCAGCGGCTCAAGGGCAAGGCCGTCACCGTCACCCTGAACGACGCCCCGCCCAACGCCACCGCCAAGCTCCCCGGCTACCCCGAGCCGCAGCCCGACTACCTGGTCATCCACCAGCAGGACCTCCAGGCCGTGGTGAACGCCCTCTGGCAGGGCGGCGCCAAGGGCATCAAGGTCATGGACCAGCGGCTGATCGCGACCAGCGCCGTGCGCTGCGTGGGCAACACCCTGATCCTCCAGGGCCGGGTCTACTCACCGCCGTACAAGATCACGGCGGTCGGGGACCCGGGGAAGCTCCAGGCGGCGCTGACGGCGTCCAAGGCGATCCAGAACTACAAGGTGTACGTCGACGTCTACGGGCTCGGTTGGAAAGTGACCGACGACGGGACCGTGACTCTTCCCGGGTACTCGGGCACAGTGGATCTGCACTACGCGAAGCCAGTGGAGTAAGCGGCCGTACGGGAGCTGCCGGTGCGCGTGATCGTCAGGAGCGTCAGCGAACTCTGCATCACCGTAGGCACCCTGATCGTCCTCTTCGTGGTCTACGTCCTGTTCTGGACCGGCGTGAAGGCCGACCGCACGATGAGCGACCAGATCCACCAGTTGCACAACCAGTGGTCGCAGCAGACCGCGCACCCCAAGGCATCCCCCGCGCCGGCGCCCGCCGCCTCGCCCGCTCCGGCGAGACCGGCCGCGTACAAGGACGGCAAGCCCTTCGCGATCATGTACATCCCGCGGCTTGGTTTCACGTGGAACAAGCCCGTCCTTGAGGACACCGACGTGAGCACCCTCAAGAAGGGGCTCGGGCACTACGCCGGCACCGCGCGGCTGGGGCAGGTCGGCAACTTCGCGGTGGCGGGGCACAGACGGACGTACGGCAACCCCTTCGTGAACTTTCCGGAGCTGCGCGTGGGTGACGCGGTGGTGCTGACGGACGGGACCACCTGGTTCACGTATCGGATCGACAAAGGGCCTTACAAAACAGTGCCCACCGACATTGAGGTGATCGATCCTGTGCCACGTAAGTCCGGGTACACGGCCTCGGGCCGCTATCTCACGCTGACCACGTGCGATCCGGAGTGGGGGCACAGCCACCGGCTGATCGTCTGGGCCCATCTCGACTCCACACAGCCTGTGGAGGCCGGGAGACCAGCCGCGCTGCGCCGTTAGTCTGGTGACGTACGGCGTGAGTCTGGTGCCGTGGTGCGACGGGAAGGGACGGCATGTACGGCTGGATCTGGCGGCATCTGCCGGGCAACGTGTGGGTCAGGGCGCTCATCTCGCTCGTCCTTGCCCTGGCCGTGGTCTACATCCTGTTCCAGTACGTCTTCCCGTGGGCCGAACCGCTGCTGCCCTTCAACGATGTGACGGTGGACAACCAGTGAGTGCACGGATTCTCGTCGTCGACAACTACGACAGCTTCGTCTTCAACCTGGTCCAGTACCTGTACCAGCTGGGCGCCGAGTGCGAGGTGCTGCGCAACGACGAGGTGTCGACCGCGCACGCCCAGGACGGCTTCGACGGCGTCCTCCTCTCGCCCGGCCCCGGCACCCCCGAGGAGGCCGGCGTCTGCATCGAGATGGTCCGGCACTGCGCCTCGACCGGGGTACCCGTCTTCGGCGTCTGCCTCGGCATGCAGTCGATGCAGGTGGCCTACGGCGGTGTCGTGGACCGCGCCCCCGAACTGCTGCACGGCAAGACCTCGCTCGTCGAGCACGAGGGCAAGGGCGTCTTCGCCGGACTGCCCTCGCCCTTCACGGCGACCCGCTACCACTCGCTGGCGGCCGAGCCGGGGACGGTCCCGGCCGAGCTGGACGTCACCGCCAGAACGCACGACGGCATCATCATGGGCCTGCGCCACCGCGAACTGCCCGTCGAGGGCGTCCAGTTCCACCCGGAGTCGGTGCTCACCGAGCACGGCCACCGGATGCTGGCCAACTGGCTGGTGGAGTGCGGCGACGAGGGTGCCGTGGCGAGGTCGGTGGGGCTCGCCCCGGTGGTGGGCAGGGCCACGGCGTGACCGCGCTGCGCCCCGAGCGCGAGTCCGAGGCCGCGTACGGGGAGCAGCCGTACGCGGAGCCGTCGTACGGGGAACAGGGCGGGTTCGACCAGTGGCACGGCACGCAGGCTCAGGGCGCGTCCGGGGTGCCGTACGGTCCGATCGACGAAGAGACCGTCGCGCTGCGGATAGCGGATCTCTCGCCGGAGCGGACGGGCCACGGCCGGTCCATATCGGCGTCTGACGCCTCATCCGCCTCCTCCGCCACAGGAACCCCCACGGGCGGGCGTGCGGCCCGCAGAAAGGCCGCCAAGGGGCGTCACGGGCGTCATGGGGCCGGCGGGGCGGCGGAGGAGACCACCGAGGCCTCTGCGACACCGGAGTCGGCATCGGCTTCGTCCGGTGGCGGCGCACGTCTCTCGCGGGTCGAGGCGCGGCGGCGGCAGCGGGCGAACAAGCCGGGGGCCGCGGTCGTCGCGAGCCGGGCCATCGGCGAGGTGTTCATCACCACCGGCGTGCTGATGCTGCTGTTCGTCACCTACCAGCTGTGGTGGACGAACGTACGGGCGCACGCGCAGGCCGGCAGCGAGGCGAGCCAGCTCCAGAACGACTGGGCGAGCGGGAAGCGCGCCCCCGGAGAGTTCTCGCCGGGGCAGGGCTTCGCCATCCTGCACATCCCCAAGCTGGACGTGGTGGCGCCGATCGCCGAGGGCGTCAGCAACAAGAAGGTGCTCGACAAGGGGATGGTCGGGCACTACAGCGAGGGCACCCTCAAGACCGCGATGCCGGACGCGAAGACCGGCAACTTCGCGCTCGCCGCGCACCGCAACACCCATGGCGAACCGTTCCGGTACATCAACCAGCTCAAGCCGGGCGACGAGGTCGTGGTGGAGACCCAGGACACCTACTACGTCTACAAGATGACGAAGACGCTGCCCGTGACGGCGCCGAGCAACACCAGTGTCATCGACCCCATCCCCAAGGGCTCGGGCTTCACCAAGCCCGGCCGCTACATCACGCTGACGACCTGTACGCCGGAGTTCACCAGCAAGTACCGGCTGATCGTCTGGGGCAAGATGGTCGAGGTACGGCCGCGCAGCAAGGGCAAGCCGGATGCGCTCATCGAGTAAGGGCAGATGAACGTGGCAGCGACCACCGACGACACCGAAGAGCAGACCGACACGCCCGCCTCCCCGCCGGACCGCCCCCGCGGTACCGGCCCGGTCGCGACGGCGGTCAGCCTCTTCGGTGAACTCCTCATCACGGCGGGCCTGATCCTCGGCCTGTTCGTCGTCTACTCCCTGTGGTGGACGAACGTCGTCGCCGACCGCACGGCCGACAAACAGGGCGACAAGGTCCGGAACAACTGGTCCAAGGACAAGGACACCGGTCCCGGCGCGCTCGACACCAAGGACGGCATCGGCTTCCTGCACGTGCCCGCCATGAAGAACGGCGAGGTGCTGGTCGAGAAGGGCACCGAGACGAGCGTCCTGAACGACGGCGTCGCCGGCTACTACACGGACCCCGTCAAGGCCGCCCTCCCGACCACCGGCAAGAACGGCAACTTCACCCTCGCCGCCCACCGCGACGGCCACGGCGCCAAGTTCCACAACATCGACAAGCTCAGGAAGGGCGACCCGATCGTCTTCGAGACGAAGGACGACTGGTACGTCTACAAGGTCTACGACATCCTTCCCGAGACCTCGAAGTACAACGTCAAGACGCTCGCCCAGGTCCCCACGGAGTCCGGCAAGAAGAAGGCCGGGCACTACATCACCCTGACGACCTGCACGCCGGTGTACACGTCCCGGTACCGGTACGTGGTGTGGGGCGAGCTGGTCCGCGTCGACAAGGTGGACAGCGCGCGGACACCGCCGAAGGAGCTCCGCTGACGGCGGGGTCGTAGCGCACCGGACGGACGAAAGAGCCCCGGCACCCTGTGGAGGGTGCCGGGGCTCCGTCATGTCGTAACGGTGTGCCGCCTATCCGGAGTTGCCCCCGAAGAAGCCGCCGCCACCGTTGTTGTTGCCGTTGCCGGTGCCCACGGTGGTGAGGGTGATCTGCGTGTTGCCGGGGTCGTCCACCTGGTTGCCCGAGCCCGGGTCCTGCTGGGTCACGATCGCGTTGTCGCCCTGATCGCTGTTGTCGGCGAACTGGATGTTGGTGAAGCCGTTCTGCTGCAAAATCTGCTTGGCGTTCGCCACCGTCTGGCCGACGACGTTCGGGACCTGGGTCTGGGAGACCTTGCCGATCTGGATGTTGACCGACGAGTTCTTGTCGACCTGCGTCCCGGCCGTGGGCGAGGTCGCGACGACCTTGCCGTTCAGGTTCGTGTCGGTGGTCGCCACCTCGGTGCAGTTGCCGACGAGGTTGTTCTGCTGCATCTGCGCCTTGGCGTCGTCACAGCTCTTGCCGCTGACGTCGGGGACCGTGGACTTCGCCTCGGCCTTGGCGACGGTCAGGGTGACGGTGGTGCCCTTCTCGACCTGCGCACCGAGGACGGGGTCCTGCTCCAGGACCGTGCCGGGGTCCTCGCCGGACACCTTCTCCTTCTTCTCCACCTTGAACTGGTACTTGTCGCCGGTGAGCGTCTCGGAGGCGTCGTCGAAGCTCTGGCCGACGACACTCGGTACGACGACCTTCGGGGCGCCGGTCGAGACGACCAGGTTGACCGTGGAGTCCTTCTTGACCGAGGTGTTGGGATCCGGGTTCTGCGTGCAGATCTTGCCCTTGGGCTGGTCCGCGCAGGTCTTCGACGTGAACGACAGCTTCAGGCCGATGTTGTCCGCCATGGTGTTGGCGGAGTCCTTGGTCTGCCCGATGAAGGTCGGCGTATCTACGTTGTCGTTGGCCGAGCCGTTACCGCTGAACGCCCACTTCCCGATCAGGATCGCGCCCACCAGCACCAGGACCGCCGCCACGACCAGCAGGATCGTCGAGGTGTTCGACTTCTTCTGCTGGCGGCGGCGGTCCGGACGGTCGTCGTAGCCGAAGCCGCCGTCGTCCGGGTTCATGGGGGGCAGCATCGTCGTGGCGCCGGCGTCGGAACGCAGGGCCGTCGTCGCCTGGTCGTCGCCGTAGGCGCCGTAGCCGACCGAACCCATCGCCGCCGTCGCCGCGACCGGCTGGCCGTCGAGGCAGGCCTCGATGTCCATGCGCATCTCGTCGGCGGACTGGTAGCGGTAGTTGGGGTCCTTGGTGAGCGCCTTCAGGACGATCGCGTCCATCTCCGGCGTGATCTCCGCGTCGAAGACGCTCGGCGGCTGCGGCTCCTCGCGCACGTGCTGGTACGCCACCGCGACGGGGGAGTCGCCCACGAAGGGCGGCCGTACCGTCAGCAGCTCGTAGAGGAGGCAGCCCGTCGAGTAGAGGTCCGAGCGGGCGTCGACCTGCTCGCCCTTCGCCTGCTCCGGGGAGAGGTACTGGGCGGTGCCGATCACCGCGGACGTCTGCGTCATCGTCATGCCGGAGTCGCCCATCGCGCGGGCGATGCCGAAGTCCATCACCTTGACCTGGCCGGTGCGCGTCAGCATGACGTTGGCCGGCTTGATGTCGCGGTGGACGATGCCGTTGCGGTGCGAGTACTCCAGGGCCTGGAGGATGCCGATGGTCATCTCCATGGCACGCTCCGGCAGCAGCTTGCGGCCGCTGTGGAGCAGCTCACGGAGCGTCGAACCGTCGACGTACTCCATGACGATGTACGGGATCGAGACCCCGTCGACGTAGTCCTCGCCCGTGTCGTAGACCGCGACGATCGCGGGATGGTTGAGCGAGGCGGCCGACTGGGCCTCCCGGCGGAACCGGGCCTGGAAGGAAGGGTCGCGCGCAAGGTCGACGCGCAGCGTCTTCACCGCCACCGTGCGGCCGAGGCGTGTGTCATGGGCGAGGTAGACCTCCGCCATGCCACCACGGCCGAGCACCTGGCCCAGCTCGTACCGGCCGCCGAGGCGACGCGGCTCTTCCATAGTTCCCTACCAGCCCTCTCCGTCGGTCCCGACCCGCACGGATGTGCGGTCGGAGGCTAGCCGTCCGGGCCTACCGTACCCGGCTGGCTCTGTGTGACCTGGCCAAGCCCGTCACCCGATACAGGACCGGTATCGCAACGTGCACCGATGTGAAGGGGACGTGAGCGGAGTCACTTCTTGCTGTCGATGACCGCCTCCATGACACTCTTCGCGATCGGGGCCGCGAGACCGCCGCCGGAGATGTCGTCACGGTTGGCCTTGTCGTCCTCGATGACCACCGCCACGGCCACCGGCGAACTGCCGTCGGCGTTCTTGGCGTAGGAGAGGAACCAGGCGTACGGGTTCTCGCTGTTGGCGACACCGTGCTGGGCGGTGCCGGTCTTGCCGCCGACGGTGACGCCGGAGATCTTCGCGCTGGTGCCGGTGCCCTTCTCGACGACCGTCTCCATCATCGACTGGAGGATCTGCGCGTTCTTCGAGGAGAGCGGCTGGCTCATCTCCTCCGGCTCGGTCTGCGCGATGGTGTCGAGGTTCGACGACTGGAGCTTGTCGACCATGTACGGCTTCATCAGCTTGCCGTCGTTGGCGACCGCGGAGGCGATCATGGCCATCTGGAGCGGGGTCGCGGCGGTGTTGTACTGGCCGATCGAGGAGAGCGCGGTCTGCGACTGGTTCATGTTGTCGGAGAAGACCGAGGCGTTGGAGCGGATCGGCGTGAACTGCTCGGAGTCGAAGCCGTACTTCTTGGCCTCGGCGAGCATCTTGGCGTTGCCGAGGTCGGCACCGATCTTGCCGAAGACGCTGTTGCAGGAGACGCGGAGGGCCTCGCGCAGGGTGGCGTTCTTGCAGGGCAGGTTGCCCTCGTTCTTCAGCGGGGTCGTGGTGCCCGGCATGATCCACGGCAGCGGCGAGTTCGTGGCCGTGTCGGCGGAGTCGTACAGGCCGTTCTGCAGTGCGGCGGACGCGGTGACGATCTTGAAGGTGGAGCCGGGCGGGTAGGTCTCGCGCAGGGCGCGGTTGAGCATGGGGTCGTCGGGGTCGTACTTCTTCTGGAGCTTCTGCCAGGCCTTGGTGTCCGTGGAGGTGGAGTTCCCGGCGAACGTCGAGGGGTCGTACGACGGGTAGGAGGCCAGCGCGAGGATCTTGCCGGTGGAGGGGTCGAGGGCGACGACGGCGCCCTTGCCGCCCTGCTTCTTGAGGCCGTCGTAGGCGGCCTTCTGGGCGGAGGAGTTGAGGGTGGTGACGACGTTGCCGCCGGACTTCTGCTTGCCGGTGACCATGTCGAGGGTGTTGCGGAAGAAGAGCCGGTCGTCGTTGCCGGTGAGGATGCCGTCCTCCAGGGACTCCAGCTGGTTCGCGCCGAAGGCCTGCGAGGCGAAGCCCGTGACCGGGGCCCACATGGGGCCGTCGGTGTAGGTGCGCTTGTACTTGAAGTCGCTGCTGGAGGTTTCCTTGGACCCGGTCACCGACTGGCCGTCGACGATGATGTTCCCGCGGGGCTGGGCGTAGCGCTCGATGGAGACACGACGGTTGAGCGCGTTCGTCTTCAGGGAATCCGCTTTGACGTACTGGAGCCAGTTGTCCCGGATGAGCAGGGAGAGGACGAGGAGTCCGCAGAAGAGCGCGATCCGGCGCAGGGGCTTGTTCATGGACGGACCACCTGGGTCATCTCGGCGTCGGGGTTGGATGCGGGCGCGGGGGCCGGGCGGCGGGCGGTGTCGCTGATGCGGATCAGGATGCCGATCAAGGCCCAGTTGGCGATGACGGACGAGCCGCCGTAGGCGACGAACGGCATGGTCATGCCGCTCAGCGGGATCAGGCCCATCACGCCGCCGGCGACGACGAACACCTGGATGGCGAAGGCGCTGGAGAGGCCGATCGCGAGGAGCTTGCCGAACGGGTCGCGGGCGGCGAGCGCGGTGCGCACACCCCGCTCGACGATCAGGCCGTACAGCAGCAGGATCGCCATCACGCCGGCCAGGCCGAGTTCCTCGCCGAAGGTGGCGAAGATGAAGTCGGAGTTCGCCGCGAAGCCGATGAGGTCCGAATTGCCCTGGCCGAGGCCGGTACCGAGGGTGCCGCCCGAGCCGAACGACATCAGGGACTGGGCGATCTGGTCGCTCTGCGCCATGACCTTCGGGGAGAAGGGGTTCAGCCAGGCGTTGACGCGCTCCTGGACGTGCGGTTCGAAGGAGGCGACGCCGACCGCACCGGCACCGGACATCAGCAGACCGAAGACGATCCAGCTGGTGCGCTCGGTGGCGACGTACAGGACGACGACGAACATCCCGAAGAACAGCATCGAGGTTCCGAGGTCGGTCTCGAAGATCAGGATGAGCAGGCTCATCGCCCACACCATGAGGATGGGGCCGAGGTCACGGCCGCGAGGCAGGTACAGCCCCATGAAACGACGGCTGGCCAGTGCGAGCGCGTCTCTCTTCACCATGAGATAGCCGGAGAAGAAGATCGCGATGATGATCTTCGCGAACTCGCCGGGCTGGATGGTGAACCCGCCGATGCTGATCCAGATCTTGGCGCCGTTGACGGCGGGGAAGAACACCGGCGCGACGAGCAGGACCAGCGAGACGACCATGGAGATGTACGTATAGCGCTGGAGGATGCGGTGGTCCTTCAGGAACACGATGATCACCGCGAAGAACGCGATGCCGAGCGCCGAGTACAGCAGCTGCTTCGGCGCGTCCGGGCTGAACGCGCCGAACAGGCTCTTGGCCCGCTGCTGGAGTCTCGGTGACTGGTCCAGCCGCCAGATGATGACCAGTCCGAGGCCGTTCAGCAGCGTGGCGAGCGGCAGCAGCAGCGGGTCCGCGTACCGGGCGAACTTCCGGACCACGAGATGGCCGACGCCGGCGAGCAGGCCGAGCCCGAGGCCGTAGCCCAGCAGACCGGACGGCACCGTGCCGTCGATGGCCAGGCCCACGTTGGCGTAGGCGAAGACCGGGATGACGACCGCGAACACCAGGAGCGCCAGCTCGGTGTTGCGCCGGCTCGGTGCGCCGATGGAGCCGATCGTGGACGTGTGGTGCGACGGCGTGTTGGTAGAACTGCTCATCGTGTGACGGGGCCTCTCACGGCTTGCCTATTACTTGCTGCACTGCGAGACGACCTGCTGCTCTTCCTCCGAAAGGCTGGGACCGGGGCTGGGAGTCGCAGACGGGGTCGGGGACGGGGACACCGAGGTCGAGTTCGAAGGAGTCGGCTTCGGCGTGGCCTTGGACGTGAGCGAGGTGCTGGTGGTTCCCGTGGTGCCACTGGGCTTGGTGGCGGCGCTCTCGCGCTCGGACTCCTTCTTGCACGCGGAGGCCTGCACGGAGAGGTCGGCGATCTTCTTCTGGGCGTCCTGGAGACCGCCCTCGGCGATCGTCGCCTCGACCTGCTTCTGCTGGTAGGGCGGCAGGTACTTGAGTTCGATGTCGGGGTGGTCCTTCTCCACCTTCGACAGCGAGACCCAGGCGAGGTCCTGGCTGATGCCCCGGTACAGGGCCACGTGTTCGCCGTTGGCGCCGACGAAGTACTGCGTCTGCGTCCAGCGCCAGCCGCCGTAGAGGCCGCCGCCGATGACCGCGAGCGCGAGCACGGTGTAGAAGGATCTCTTGAACCACCTGCGGCCCCTGGAGGGCTTCACGAAGTCGTCGTCGGTGTAGTCCCCGAAGCTGCCCTCGGGGGCGTAGCCGGTGGTGTCGCCGGAGCCGGGCGGGCCGAACTCGCCGCCCCCGCCGTTCTGTCCGGGCACCTGGCGGCCGAGCCCGGAGGCGCGGCCGGCCGGGGTCTGCATGATGCCGTTGTCGTGCTGGTGGAGCTGGTTCTCGGCGACCGCGCCGACGATGACCGGGGTGTCCGAGAGCTGCGCGGCGAGGGTGTCGCCGGTGTCGAGGTCCAGGACGTCGGCGATGATCACCGTGATGTTGTCGGGGCCGCCGCCGCGCAGGGCGAGCTGGATCAGCTCCTGCACGGTCTCCTGGGGGCCCTGGTAGCTGGCGAGGGTGTCCTCCATCGTCTGGTGGGAGACGACTCCTGACAGCCCGTCGGAACAGATCAAGTACCGGTCGCCGGCGCGGACTTCACGGATCGACAGGTCCGGCTCGACGTGGTCGCCACTGCCGAGCGCGCGCATGAGGAGCGCGCGCTGCGGGTGCGTGGTGGCCTCTTCCTCGGTGATCCGGCCCTCGTCGACCAGCCGCTGCACCCAGGTGTGGTCCTGGGTGATCTGGGTCAGCACGCCGTCGCGCAACAGGTAGGCGCGGGAGTCGCCGACGTGGACGAGGCCGAGGCGCTGCCCGGTCCACAGCAGGGCGGTGAGCGTGGTGCCCATGCCCTCCAGCTGGGGATCCTCCTCGACCATCATCCGCAACTGGTCGTTGGCCCGCTGCACGGCGGTGCCGAGCGAGGTGAGGATGTCGGAGCCCGGCACGTCGTCGTCGAGCGAGACGATGGTCGAGATCACCTCGGAGGAGGCGACCTCGCCGGCGGCCTGACCGCCCATCCCGTCGGCGATCGCGAGGAGACGTGGACCGGCGTAGCCGGAGTCCTCGTTGCCCTCGCGGATCATGCCTTTGTGCGATCCGGCGGCGAAGCGCAGTGACAGACTCATGCGCACCTCGCCCGTCGGCTCCGGGTACATCCGCACGGTGCCCACCCTCCGGTCGGGAGCGCGCCGGGGTCCGCCAGGCGGTCCGCCGCTGCGTGCTCGCTCCGCTCGCTCATTTTCGTACTACTTCCGCAGCTCGATGACGGTCTTGCCGATGCGGATCGGCGCGCCCAGCGGAATCGGTGTGGGGGTCGTCAGCCGGGACCGGTCCAGGTACGTGCCGTTCGTGGATCCGAGGTCCTCGACGATCCACTGGCCGTCGCGGTCCGGGTAGATCCTGGCATGACGGCTGGACGCGTAGTCGTCGTCCAGCACGATCGTCGAATCGTGCGCCCGGCCCAGGGTGATGGTCTGGCCCTGGAGCGCGACGGTGGTGCCGGTGAGGATTCCCTCACTGACGACCAGTTTTGAAGGGGCGTTACGGCCCCGCCGGCCGCCCCCGCTCGGCTGCTGCTGGCGCTGTTGCGGAGGCGCCGCCTGCCGGGCGGCCTGCTGCTGCGGTCGTCCGGCTTCCCGTCGCGAGCCGCGCTGTGTGACACGCGTTCCGAACAGGTCGCTGCGGATGACCTGCACGGCCACGATCACGAACAGCCACAGTACGGCCAGGAAACCCAGCCGCATGACCGTGAGGGTCAGCTCTGACATTGCCCCCGCTTCACCCTTCGGCTTGCCGGTAAATGATGGTGGTGCTGCCCACGACGATCCGCGAGCCGTCGCGGAGCGTAGCGCGGGTGGTGTGCTGCCCGTCCACCACGATGCCGTTGGTGGACCCGAGATCCTGGATCACCGAGGGCGTTCCGGTCCGGATCTCACAGTGCCGGCGGGATACGCCGGGGTCGTCGATCCGCACGTCGGCCTCGGTGCTGCGGCCCATCACCAGCGTCGAGCGGGAGATCTGATGGCGGGCGCCGTTGATCTCCACCCAGTACCGCATCCGCACACCGGCCGCCGGGGCGGCGGGCGCGGGCTGGAGGTACGGCGCCGAGCCGCGGCCGCCGGGCGGCGGTGCGGCGGGCATGGGCGGCGGGGCGCTCGCGGGCGCGGCGGCGGGCGGATAGCCGTAGCCGCCGGGCCGTCCCGCCGTCGGCGGTGCCGCCGGAGCGGGGGTGCCGGGAGCCTGCTGGTTGGCGGAGGAGGCGAGCGTACGGCTGCGCACCCGGTACAGACCGGTGTCGAGGTCGTCCGCCTTCTCCAGGTGGACCTTGATGGTTCCCATGAAGGTGTAGCGCTGCTGCTTGGCGTAGTCGCGCACCATGCCGGCGAGCTCGTCACCGAGCTGGCCGGAGTAGGGGCTGAGCCGCTCGAAGTCCGGCGTGCTCAGCTCCACGATGAAGTCGTTGGGTACGACGGTCCGGTCGCGGTTCCAGATCGTCGCGTTGTTGTCGCACTCCCGCTGGAGCGCGCCGGCGATCTCGACGGGCTGGACCTCGGACTTGAACACCTTGGCGAAGGTGCCGTTGACCAGACCTTCGAGGCGTTGCTCGAACTTCTTCAGGACTCCCATGGGGCACCTCCTCCGTCGTTGCCGCACTGGCTGTCGTACCGACCGCCGTGCCGGCTGCCGTGGTGTCTGTCGTCGTGTCTGTGGTGGTGATTGTCGTGCCGACTGCCTTGGTACTGCTTACTGATCGTATCCACGCGCCGGTAAATCGGCTGGTTCCCCCTTGTCGGCCCGGTCGAACTCCTTCTGCCACTACTCCTGTCAGTACTCCTGCCCAGGATCGTAGAGGGGGCCGCAGACAAGTGTCCCGCACCTGACTGTGGACCTTGCCCGCCTCCTGGGGAGATGGCGGTTACCGGTACGAGGTTGATACGTGAACCGGTCCACGTTGATACGTGGGTTGATACGTGGCGGGGGGTGGGGGGTGTTCGGAGGGGGAGGTCGGAGGGGGTGAGGGGGGTCGGCGGGACGGGTGGGTGCGAGGCGGTGACCGCTGATGGGGGCCTCGCGCGGGGCGTCCGGCCCGGGGGAACGGGGGGTCCTGCTCAGGGGAAAGGGATGTGAATCCACCCCGTGCACCGTGCTAATCTTCTGCATGTCGGAAGGCGCCAGCCCCCTGGGGTGAAGGGCCTGAGGACACACCCAATGCGCGGGTGGCGGAATAGGCAGACGCGCTGGATTCAGGTTCCAGTGCCCGAAAGGGCGTGGGGGTTCAACTCCCCCCTCGCGCACAGACAGAAGCCCCTCAGGTCTCGGACCTGGGGGGCTTCTTCGTGTTCCCGGTGAGCCTGTTTCGCGCTGTGCCGGGGGAGGCCGGGCGCAATGTGATCGTGCTTACACGAGCGGTCGCGGGGCGGTTGGTGAGGCGTCGGCTCCGGGGGTGTTGATCTTCGATGGGTTGTCGAAGTGTGGGCTGTCTCACTCGTCGGGATCGGTTCTGTCCGAGGTGACCGACCTGCGGCTCTACGAGTGGGTCGCGGAAACGAATCACCAGGTCAGCGCGCTATCTCTTGATCACTCAAGTCGGTGAACCATCCCATCGGCCAGAAACATGATCGCGGCGACGGAGTTCATTCCGGTCGGAAGAGATGCTCCGCCGGAAGGGGATTGTTCATGGTCGCGCTGTATCGATCCAGGTTTTTCACGGCTCTTGCCGCCGCGTGTGCTCTCGTGCTGACGAGTTCCTCGGTGGCTCAGGCCGGTGCTGTCGGGTCGGCTCCTGTCCGGACCTTCGAGTACAGCGTCGGCGGCATGACGGTGAGGATTCCGACCGGGTGCCTGTTCACGCACATCGTCCGAGGCGGCGGGAAGAGGATCACCTACCAGAACGCGGGGGTCGACTGCGCCTTCGTTGGCGCGCTGAGCAGCGGGTTCTGCAACTGGCGTATCGACTTCACGTATGCCGACACCAACAACAGGACCTATCGGACGTCCCGAGGGCGAACGCACCCCGAGTGCAAGATCGACCCGATGAGGAACAACTCCCCGCAGACGTTGCCTCGTTATGGGAAGGCGTGCGCGCATCTCCATGTCAACGGGGTGCGGCGGGTGAGTCAGTGCCACCACATCACGAAGTGAGCCGTTCATGATCGATCAGCAGCAGGGGCGCGAGCAGTCCTCGGAGGTGCGACGGCGGTCGGCCGGGATCGCCGCATTTGTGGCGGGCCTTGTGGTGACGCTCGCCTTCTTCGCCTTCTGGCCCGGGCTTCCGCACGTCATCGACTGGGGGGCGATCGTCGTCGCCGTTCTGGTGGGGGCGCTGGCCCGTTGGATCTGCCGGTCCTGGATGGGGAAGAGGGGCAAGGGGAGCGAGTGAGCTCCGGCATGGTGTCGCCGCATCCCCGTATCCCCCGTAACCCCGTGCCGCCGTGTCGCGGCAGTTCGGGAAACCATCCCGGCGCCAGCTTCCGTGACGCCCCGGTGATCGCCGCCTCAGGTGAGGACAATCACACGTTGTTCTCACCTGAGGCGGAGGCGGAGGCGAGGCGGCGGCGAGGTGGAGGCGGAGGAAGAGATCGAGGCCAGGTGGTGGGTCAGGCCGCGAGGCGTTCCGCCAGGGCCTTGGCCTTGGTGGCCGCGTCGCCGAGGGCGCGCTCGCGGGACGCCTCGTAGAGCGGGACCAGGTCGGCCATCGCCGGGTTCTGCGGGGCCATGGTCAGCTCCGGGACGATGAACTCGGCGTCCAGGCCGAGGGCGTCGACGAGGACCGCCTTCAGGTAGTTCTGGACGTAGTCGTAGCCCTCGCGCGGGGTGCCGGGACCGTAGGCGCCGCCGCGGCTGGCGATCACGACGGTCGGGATGCCCTTCACCTTCGAGTCCTCGGTGCCCGCGGTGCGGCCCATCAGGATCACGTTGTCCAGCCACGCCTTCAGGGTCGAGGGGATCGTGGCGTTGTACATCGGGGCGCCGATCAGCACCGCGTCCGCCTGCTCCAGCTCCTCTATGAGCTGCACGCGCTCGGCGAAGGCAGCCGCCTGCTCGGGCGTGTGCGTGGCCGGGTCGGCGAAGCCGGCGGTGTGGGCGTCGACGGTGATGTGCGGGACGGGGTTCGCGGCGAGGTCGCGGTGGATCACCGTGCCCTCCGGGTGCTGTTCCTCCCAGGACGTGCGGAACGCGTCGGCTACGGCACGGGAGGCGCTGGCGCCGGCGGGGAACACGGACGAGTCGATGTGCAGGAGCGTGGCCATGGGGGTCTCCAAGAGGTGTCGAGCGAAGTGTCGAGCGGGTGCCGGGCGCGTGCTGGGCGCAGCGGTCCCGTCGCGATGTTCAGTAGCTAAGTTTTCGTACTCGACTATGAATAACACAGGTACTTACTTTTTTTCATCCCCGTACGGGAGGGCAGTACCCTGAGGGCATGGCGGTCGAGCAGAGTCACGGCACGGAGCAGTGCAAGAAGGTCGACGACGGCATCACCCGTGTCTTCCAACTGTTCGGAAAGCGCTGGACCGGGCCGATCGTGGCCGTCCTGATGGCGCAGCCCGTCCACTTCGCCGACCTGCGCCGGGCGATCCCGGGCATCAGCGAACGCATGCTCTCCGACCGGCTCACGGAACTCGGCGCCGCCGGGCTGCTCGTCCGCGAGGTCGACGAGGGCCCGCCGCTGCGCGTCTCGTACCGGCTGACGGAGTCGGGCAAGGCGCTGGGACCGGCACTTCGGGAACTCGGCGCGTGGGCGCAGGTGCATCTGCGCGAGGGGTGGCAGTCGGGCGGGTGCTAGGCCGGTGTGGGGCGCGGTAAGCCGAGGTAGGCCGTTCGGGGTGGGGCGGGACAGGCGCCGGGTTGGGCAGGGGTGCCGATCGCTGGTGCTTCGACGGCTCCCTGCGGCTTTCGACGACATCGCTGAGGCCTTGATCGGCTCCGGTGAGGCAACCTTCGGCTCCGGTGAGGCGTCCTTCGCAGCGGCAAGGCACCCTTCGGCACGGGTTTTCCACAGCCGCCGAGTTGTCCACAGGGTCTGACGTGTTTTCGCCACCGGTTGTACGGTCGTCGCGAGTTGATGTTCGGACGAGCGCACGTGTGAGCGTGGGTGTGTGTACGGGGGAGGCGGTCGGTATGACCGAGGCCGGTATCGGTGTGGGGCGCAGGCTGCCCGGGGTGCGGGGGTTCGCCACCTGGCCCGTGGAGGGGTCGCCCAAAGAAGAGGGGAAGGCGCTGCGGGCGAGCGTTCCGCGCAGCGCGCACGCCGCTTTCGACCTGGACGGTTCCCGCCCCGACGCGGTGACCACGGTCGAGGAGTCCGGCCGCGGCCGCATCCCCGGGCTCACGCCGATACGCGTGGGCAGGATGGCGGCCACGCCCTTCGCGTTCCTGCGCGGTTCGGCGGGACTCATGGCCTACGACCTCGCCCGCACCCCCATGACCCGGATCGGCGCCCAGATCTGCGGCGACGCCCACGCGGCCAACTTCGGCCTGTACGGCGACGCCCGCGGCGGCCTGGTCATCGACCTCAACGACTTCGACGAGACCGTGCACGGCCCCTGGGAGTGGGACCTCAAGCGCCTCGCCGCCTCGCTGGTGCTCGCGGGCCGGGAGGCCGGCGCCGACGAGGACACCTGCCGTACGGCGGCGCACGGCGCGGTGGGTTCCTACCGCCGCACCATGCGGCTGCTGGCCAAGCTCCCGGTGCTGGACGCGTGGAACGCCATCGCCGACGAGGAGTTGGTCTCCCACGCCGACGCCCGCGACCTGCTCGGCACGCTGGAGCGGGTCTCCGAGAAGGCGCGGGGCAACACCAGCGGACGGTTCGCGGCCAGGTCGACCGAGGCCGCCGAGGACGGCGGGCGCCGCTTCGTCGACGCCTCGCCGGTGCTGCGGCGGATCCCGGACGCGGAGGCCGCGGCGGTGGCGGCGTCCCTGGAGGCGTATCTGGACACGCTCTCCGAGGACCGCCTCCCGCTGCTCGCCCGGCACACGGTGCACGACGTCGCCTTCCGCGTCGTCGGCACCGGCAGCGTGGGCACGCGGTCGTACGTCGTGCTGCTCCTGGACCACCGCGGCGAACCGCTCGTCCTCCAGGTGAAGGAGGCCCGCCCCTCGGCGCTGGTGCCGCACCTGTTGACCGCCGGGTTCGACGCGCCGTCCGTCGCGCACGAGGGTCGGCGCGTGGTGCTCGGGCAGAAGCGGATGCAGGTCGTCAGCGACATCCTGCTGGGCTGGACGACGGTCGACGGACTCCCCTTCCAAGTACGGCAGTTCCGCAACCGCAAGGGCAGCGTCGACCCGGCCGCCCTCGCCGCCGACCAGATCGACGACTACGGCCGCATGACCGGCGCCCTCCTGGCCCGTGCCCACGCCCACAGCGCCGACCCGCGCCTGGTCGCCGGGTACTGCGGGAAGAACGATGAGTTGGACGAGGCGATAGCGACGTTCGCCGTGGCCTACGCCGACCGGACCGAGGCGGACCACGCGGAGTTGGTGGGGGCGGTGCGGGCGGGGCGGATCGCGGCGGAGATGGGGGTGTAGGCGGTTGGGGGCCGGGGGCCGGGAGCGGGAAGTGCGGGCGGGAAAGGGAAGTAGGCAGCGGGAAGCGGGAAGCGGGAAGTGCGGGTGGGAAAGGGAAGTAGGCAGCGAGGAGCGGGTGCGGATGCTCGCTGTAGTCGCGGGCGGGGGAGCTGATCACGGCGAGGTACCCCGGATCACCTGTCCTCTCCTCGGGGCGAGACCCGCACCGGCGGTGACCTGACCCGCAGCTCAAAAGGCACTGCCGGCACTGCCGATGCCCCACCGTCGGCGAGGTCACCCGTGGTCCACAGGGCCCCAGCCCAACCGATGCCCCATAGCCCGTCGGGCCGTGGCCTACGCTGGGCGGGTGACGACCCCGGAAGCTGAGCAGTCCCAGTCCGCACCCGTTGGTGAACCGGTGCCGGAGCAGACGGGTGCCGAGGTGCCGTCCGCCGCCGGAGCCGTGGCGGGTGACGGTTCCGTGAGCGAGGGCACCGAGGGCGGTGCGGCCGACGCCCGCGAGGCCGACTCCGGCCCGTCCGACTCCGGCCCGGCAGATTCCGCCCAGCCAGCAGATTCCGCCCACCCGGCCGACTCCGCCGACGGTGCCGCGCCCCGGCCCGAGGAGCGGCTGGAGCGGGCCGTGCGCGCCGCCGAGCAGGCGTTGATCGAGTACGAGATCGCGGTGGACACCTTCCGCATCGAGGTCGAGAACTTCTCGCGGCTGCACCACCAGAAGCTCGGCCCGATGTACACCCGCCTCGACGAGCTGGACGCCCGGATCGCCGAGGCCCTGGCCGCACGCACCGGCAACCCCGAGGACATCCGCAAGGCGGACGAGGCGCGGGCCCGGGTGATGCCGATGCCCGCGGTCGAGGAGCTGTTCCACGGCTGGATGGACGGGGACGGCCTGTTCCCCGAGGCCGCGGCGATGCTGACGGACCAGCCGGTCCGGCCCCCGCAGCGGGTGCGCCCCAGCGAGGAGGCGCGCAAGCTCTACCGCGAGCTGGCCCGCAAGGCGCACCCCGACCTGGCGCAGGACGAGGACGAGCGCAAGCGCCGCGAGGAGTTCATCACCCGGGTCAACGCCGCCTACAGCCGCGGTGACGCCCCGCTGCTGCGCGAGCTGGCCGAGGAGTGGGCGGCGGGACCGGCCCCGGTGGAGCGCGGCCCGAGCCCCAGCGAGGAGCTCTACGCCCGCCTCGAATGGCTCGCCCACCGCAAGGAACTCCTCACGCTCGTCGCCCGCGAACTGGAGGAGGGCGCCATCGGCTCCATGCTCCGGATCGCCCCGGACGACCCGGATCGCCTGCTCGACGAGATCGCCGAGCAGTTGCTCGCCCAGGTCTCCGAGCGGGAGGCCGAGCTGGCGAACCTGCTCGCGCAGCCGCACGCGTCGGAAGGCCCGTCGGGTAGCGTCGGGCCATGAGTTTCGGAACTGGTGTGCCCACGGTCGAGGTCGGCGACCTCAAGGACGGCGACTTCCTGCTGGACGTCCGCGAGGACGACGAGTGGCAGGCGGGTCACGCCACGGGGGCGCTGCACATCCCCATCAGTGAATTCGTGGCCCGCTACGGCGAGTTGACCGAGGCGGCGCCGCAGGACGGCAGGGTCCATGTGATCTGCCGCTCCGGCGGGCGTTCGGCCCAGGTCACGATGTACCTGGCCCAGCAGGGCATCGACGCCGTGAACGTCGACGGCGGCATGCAGGTGTGGGCCGCCGCGGGCCGGCCCGTCGTCACGGACGAGGGCCAACCGGGCTTCGTGCTGTAGCTGTAGCTCCAACTGCGTTCGGCGCGGGCGGGGTTCAGCCCAGCGGATGGGCCGCCAGCAGATCCCCCAACGCCTCCTCGTGCGCCGACGCCGGGCCGAGCGACAGCTCCAGGTGCTTGGCCCAGGCGTGGTAGCGGTGCAGGGGATATTCGGTGTCGGCGCCGAACCCTCCGTGCAGATGCTGCGCGGTCTGCACGACCCGTCGTACCCCTTCCGCCGCCCAGATCTTGGCCACGGCCAGGTCCGCGGCGGCGGGCAGCGTGCCCGATGCCCCCGAGGAGATCCGCCACGCGGCCTGCCACAGGGTGGCCTCCATCGCGCGCAGGTCGATGTAGCGGTCGGCGGCCTGCACGGCGACGGCCTGGAAGGTCGCGACGGGGAACCCGAACTGCTCGCGCTTGCCTGTGTATTCGCTGGTCATACGCAGCACGGCGGTGCCGAGGCCGAGGGCCAGCGCGCAGGTGCCGGCGGTCAGCAGGTCCCGCAGCCACTCCCAGGCGCCGTCGGCGTCGATGACGTCGACCCGCGCGATCGGCACGGAATCCAGGCGCAGTTCGGCGAGCCGCTCGCCCGCGGTGGAGATCTGCTCGGCGAGCACGATCCCTTCGCGGTCCGGGGCGACCAGCGCGAGGACGGTCCGGCCGGCGTCCGTGTGCGCCGGTACGACGACCAGGTCCGCGTTGTGCGCCCACGGCACCGCGGTCTGTACCCCGTCCAGCACCCACCGGTCACCGTCCCGCCGTGCCGTCACGGCGAGTTCGGCCGGGTCGTGGCCGGTGCGGCCGTGCGCGGCGACGGTCAGCACGAGGTCGCCGCGGCCGGCCCGGGTGAGCAGGGCGGACCTCAACTCCTCGCCGCCGTAGGCCTGTACGGTCGCCGCGGCCGCGCTGCTCTCCAGGAGCGGCACCCTGGCCAGCACCTTCGCCGACTCCCGGAGCACCAGGCACAGGGCGATCGCGTCCAGCCCCGCGCCGCCGTACGCCTCGTCGAGCAGCAGGCTCAGCAGGTCCGCCTCGGCGAGCCTGGCCCACAGCGCGCGGTCGAAGTCGTCGGCCACGGCGCCCGTGGTGTCGGCCGGACTGGGCACGCCGTCCGGCGCGACATCGGCGAACACCCCCGCTGCCGCCTCGGTCGCCGCCTGCTGCTCCTCGCTGAAGGTGAAGTCCACGGTCCCTGCCCTCCCGCACGCGCACACCGGCCAACAGCCGGGCGTGCGACCAGATCTGACGGAGCGTCAAGATAGAACAGGTTCTAGGAGAAGGGAACGGGCGCACCTCCGGGGTGTGCGGTAGCGGTCGAGGGGTCGTTCGGTGTCCGGCCGTGGGGTCGGCGGACGACCGATCGTTCGGTTCGGGGATTCAATGGTGGGATCCGACGAGGTGAGGTGTCAACGGCTGTGGATAACCTGCGGGCAGCCGCTGTGGACAACCTGTGCGGCCGGTGAGGTAGGGGACTGTGCCCGGGGCGTGCCCCTGAGTACCGTTCCGTGCGGCGCCGGGGAGTGGTAGGCGTGGAGCGCCGCCCGGCCCGCGACCGGTCGGGCAGGCGCGGTGGACGGTGGCCGATGGACGGACGGGACTCGGAAACGGGGCGGAATGGACGCGAACGACGGAGGCTCGAACGCCCCCGAGGACGGCGAGCGCACGCCTGCCTCCTCCGAGGACGGCGAGCGGACGCCCGCCCCCTCCGAGGGGCCACGCCCGCCCGCCCCCTCCGGCGGGCCGCACCCGCCCGCCGCCCCGGAGGACCCGCACCCGACCGCCGCCTCCGGGTGGCCGCACGTGCCCGCCCAGCAGCCCCCTCACCCGCCTCCGCCGCCACCCGAGCCACAGCCACAGCCGCAGCCGTCGTACGACCCAGCGGACGCGCCCACCGCCGTCCCCGCGTACCCAGATGCCCGTATCGGCGTCGCCGCGCTGTCCCTGCGCTATCAGGTCGGTGCCGCGCTCGCGGTCGCGGTCGTCGCGGTGGCCGCGCTCGTCCATCTCGGGATGGTGTTCCTGCACGTCGCGCCGTCGAACACGGTGACGAAGCAGCACGGCAAGGCGATCGACGAGTGGATCTACCCGGAGTTCGAGCAGAACTGGAAGCTCTTCGCGCCGAACCCGTTGCAGCAGAACATCGAGGTCCAGGTGCGCGCCGACGTCCGTACCGCGGACGGCACGACCCGTACGACCGGCTGGTACGACCTGTCCGCCGAGGACGGCGCGGCCATCGACGGCAATCTGCTGCCGAGCCACACCGAGCAGAACGAACTGCGCCGGGCCTGGGACTTCCTCACCGCCACGCACGACAACTCCAACCGCCCGATCGGCCTGCGCGGCACGCTCGCGGAGACGTATCTGCGGCGCATCGTCGTGCTGCGCCTGGACCGGGACGACGCGGCCGGAAAGGGCGGCGCCGTCCAGCGCGTCCAGGTCCGCTCCCGCACCACCAACGTGCCCCCGCCCGAGTGGAGTGACGAGCAGGTGTCGACCACCCCCCAGTACCGCCTGCTGCCCTGGTGGGCGGTTCCGGCGGACGAGGCCGCGGGAGGCGTCCGGTGAACGGTTTCGCCCTGTCGGTGTCCCGAGGCATCGCCCGCGTCACCGAGTCGGCCCTCGGCCCGTACCAGAGCGCCGTGATCCGCATCGGCTTCGCCGGCACCTGGCTGCTGTTCCTGCTCCGCGAACTGCCCCACCGCCAGGAGCTCTACGGCCCCGACGGACCGTGGAGCTGGGACCTCGCCCGCCAACTGATCGCGGACAACGGCGCGTTCACCGCCCTGATGTGGTGGGACGGGCAGTTCTGGTTCGAGGCGGTGTACGCGCTGGCCGTGCTGGCGAGCGTCCTGCTGCTGCTGGGCTGGCGCACCCGCACGATGTCCGTGCTCTTCATGGTCGGCGTGCTCTCCCTCCAGAACCGCAGCGTCTTCATGGGCGACGGCGGCGACAACGTCCTGCACCTGATGTCCCTCTACCTGGTGTTCACCCGCTGCGGCCAGGTCTGGTCCCTGGACGCGCGCCGGGCCGCGCGCACGCGGGAGGCACGCGCGCGTGGGGAGTGGATTCCCGACCGGGTCGGGCCCGTCCTGTGGGTCGTCCTCGGCGCGGTGCTCGTCGCGGTGACCGCGGGGGGCCGGTTCGACAGCGACTGGTTCGTGCCCGCGCTCCTGTGGGGCGTCTGGCTGGCGCAGGCCCTGTGGTGGGTCATCGGGTGGTACGCGAAGTCGTACGAGCCCCGGGTGCTGCTCGACATCGTCGCGAACGTGATCCACAACGGCGCGCTGTTCGTGATCGCGAGCGAGGCCTGTCTGATCTACGCGACGGCCGGCTGGTACAAGATCCAGGGTTCCCGCTGGCAGGACGGCACCGCCGTCTACTACCCGCTCCACCTCGACTACTTCTCCCCCTGGCCCGCCCTCGCCGACCTCCTGGCCGGCAACGGCACGATGGTCATGCTTGTGACCTACGGGACCGTGATCGTCCAGGTCGCTTTCCCGTTCACCCTCTTCAACCGACGCGTCAAGAACGTCCTGCTGGCCCTGATGATGGCCGAGCACGCCGCGATCGCCGTGCTCCTGGGCCTGCCGTTCTTCTCCCTGGCGATGATCGCGACGGACGCGGTCTTCCTGCCGACGTCGTTCCTGAGGAGGCTCGGCGGCTGGGCGGCACGCGCGCGTGGACGGTTGTTTTCCGCACGCGGCCCAGTGCTGCTCCCCGAAGGGGGCGCCGCCGCCCCGGTACCGGCCGGCGGTCCCATGCCGTCGCGCTCCGGGACGGACCCCGCTCCGCTCGCCGACGGCGGTTCTACGGTGGCCTCCGCGTCCGGTTCCTCGACGCGTCCCGAAGGCGGCCACGAAGGCGCCTCCACGCCGCCGCGTCGGCGCCCCGAGGAGTCGGCCGCAGCCCTTGAGGACCCCGGCGCCCAGGAGAGCCCCGCGCCCCGGACGACCCCGAGCACGCCCACGTAGGGCCAGAAGGCCGCGCCGCACCCACGTAGGCTGCACCCCATGACCGCCCCCGTCGCAGCCGCCTGGCACCGGCTGGCCGAGACCTCCGTGCTGCTCGACGGCTTCCACGCCCTCAAGCACGCGCTGCGCTTCGGGGCCGAGGTCCCCATGGCGGTCACCACGGACCGGCGGGCGGCCCTCGCCCTCGCCGACGAACTGGCCCCCGACGTACGGGACACCCTGGACGCCCTGCTGACGGAGGTCCCGGAGGACACGTACCGGTCGTTCGTGCCGCGCCCGCATCCCACGGCCGTGGCCGCCCTGGCCGTACGCCCCGCGCGCGAGGCCAACCTCCGGCAGCTCGCGCACACGCCCCGCACCGCGCCCGTCGTCGTCCTCGACAACCCGCGCAACCTGGGCAACGCCGGGGCCGTGATCCGCCTCGCCGCCGGTTTCGGGGTGACCGGGGTGGTCACCACCGGAACGCTCGACCCCTGGCATCCGTCGGTCGTACGCGCCGGGGCGGGCCTGCACTACGCGACCGCCGTGGAGCGGCTGACCGTGGCAGAACTGCCTCCCGGCCCGGTGTTCGCCCTCGACCCGGAGGGCGACGACATCCGGGGCCTCAAGCTCCCGGACGACGCCGTCCTGGCCTTCGGCTCGGAGCGCAGCGGCCTGTCGGCCGAACTACGCGCCCGCACCGACCACTTGGTGTCCCTCCCGATGCGCCCCCAGGTCTCCAGCTACAACCTGGCGACGAGCGTGGCGATGACCTTGTACCACTGGAGCACGTCCACTGCAGCGCCCCTTTAGGGGCGCGGGGAACGGCGCGACAAGCCACAACGAACCGTCAGCCGCACAGCACCCGCACCCCCCGAGCTCCTAGGCGTCCCGACGAACCTCGACAACCCGGAACCGGTTCGCGACAAACGCCCCATCACACAGCGCCGCATTGGCAGCCGGGTTACCACCCGACCCGTGGAAGTCGGAGAACGCGGCCGTCTGATTGACGAACACCCCACCGGTGAGGTTCAGCGACAACTGGGCGGCCTCCTCCAGGCAGACCTCCTCAACCGCAGCCTCAACCCCGGCGTCAGTCGTGTACGCCCCGACAGTCATCGCCCCCTTCTCCCGCACCGTCCGCCGCAGCAACTCCACCGCGTCGGAGGCCGAATCGACCGCGACGGCGAAGGAAACGGGCCCGAAGCACTCACTCATGTACGCGGCCTCGTCATCCGGCTTCGCCCCGTCCAGCTTCACGATCACCGGCGTGCGGACGACCGCGCCCGGGAACTCCGGGTTGGCGATCTCCCGTGAGGCGAGGGCGACTTCACCCAGCCCGGCGGCAGCCTCCAGGCGGGCCTTCACGTCCGGGTTGACGAGCGCGCCCAGCAGACCGTTCGCGCGGGCGTCGTCGCCGAGGAGACCGTCCACGGACCGCGCGAGGTCGGCGACGACCTCGTCGTAGGACTTGGGGCCCTGGTCGGTGTTGATGCCGTCCCGGGGGATCAGCAGGTTCTGCGGGGTCGTGCACATCTGGCCGCTGTACAGCGACAGCGAGAACGCCAGGTTGGACAGCATCCCCTTGTAGTCGTCGGTCGACTCCACGACGACCGTGTTGACGCCGGCCTTCTCCGTGTAGACCTGCGCCTGGCGGGCGTTGGCCTCCAGCCAGTCGCCGAAGCCCGTCGACCCCGTGTAGTCGATGATCCGGATCTCGGGGCGGGTGGCGAGCGTCTTGGCGATGCCCTCGCCGGGACGCTCGGCGGCCAGCGCCACCAGGTTCGGGTCGAAGCCCGCCTCGGTGAGCACCTCGCGCGCGATCCGCACCGTCAGCGCGAGCGGCAGCACCGCGCGCGGGTGGGGCTTCACCAGGACCGCGTTGCCGGTGGCGAGGGAGGCGAACAGGCCCGGATAGCCGTTCCACGTCGGGAAGGTGTTGCAGCCGATGACCAGGGCGGTCCCGCGCGGCACCGGCGTGAACTCCTTGTTCATCACCAGGGGATCGCGCTTGCCCTGCGGCTTGGTCCACTCCGCGACGGCGGGGGTGCGGACCTGCTCCGCGTACGCGTACGCCACCGCCTCCAGGCCGCGGTCCTGGGCGTGCGGGCCGCCCGCCTGGAACGCCATCATGAAGGCCTGGCCGCTGGTGTGCATGACCGCGTGCGCGAACTCGTGCGTCCGGTCGCTGATCCGCTTGAGGATCTCGATGGAGACCACGGCACGCGTCTCCGCGCCCGCGTCCCGCCAGGCCCGCTGCCCGGCGCGCATGGCCGGCAGCAGGACGTCGAGGTCCGCGTGCGGGTACGTCACGCCCAACTCGATCCCGTACGGCGACACTTCGCCGCCCACCCAGTCGTCCGTGCCGGGCTGGCCGAGGTCGAGGCGGGTGCCCAGGAGGGCGTCGAAGGCGGCCTTGCCCGCCGCCGCGTCCAGGCTGCCGTGCTCGCCGTAGGCCTTGGGGTGTTCGGGGTGGGGGGACCAGTACGCGCGCGTGCGGATCGCTTCGAGCGCCTGGTCGAGTGTCGGCCGGTGCCGGGCGATCAGCTCGTGCGCGGTCGGTTCGGCGGCCATGCGGGACCAACTCCTCGTTTCAAGAACTCGTCTGCGAGCTCATGACCTGGGCGGGAACAGGGAAAGGATCAGGGGCGGAAACAGGCGGTCAGAGTTAGAGTAACCGAACGATCGGTCGGGACAAGGGGGTCCGCCGCATCTGTGGAAAACCCCGTGCGGGAGGATCGCGCACATGACAGCACTCGACCTCAGCAGCCCCGTGGCCGTCGTCGGCGCCGGCACCATGGGCCAGGGCATCGCCCAGGTCGCGCTGACCGCGGGCCACGTCGTACGGCTGTACGACGCCGTACCGGGGCGGGCCCGGGAGGCGACCGACGCGATCGGCGCCCGGCTCGACCGGCTCGTCGAGAAGGACCGGCTCTCCGCCGCCGACCGGGACGCGGCCCGTGCCCGTCTGCTGCCCGCCGAGGCCTTGGCCGACCTCGCGGACTGCACCCTGGTCGTCGAGGCCGTCCTGGAGCGGCTGGACGTCAAGCAGCAGCTGATGCGCGACCTGGAGGACATCGTCGGCGAGGACTGTCTGCTCGCCACCAACACCTCGTCCCTGTCGGTGACCGCCATTGGCGCCGCCCTGCGCAACCCCGGCCGCTTCGTGGGCCTGCACTTCTTCAACCCGGCGCCGCTGCTGCCGCTCGTCGAGGTCGTCTCCGGGTTCGCCACCGACGTCACGTCGGCCACGCGCGCGTACGAGATGTCCCGCGCCTGGGGCAAGACACCCGTGGCCTGCGCCGACACCCCCGGCTTCATCGTCAACCGCATCGCCCGGCCCTTCTACGCCGAGGCCTTCGCGGCTTACGAGGCACAGGCCGCCGACCCGGCCACCATCGACGCCGTCCTGCGCGAGTCCGGCGGCTTCAAGATGGGCGCCTTCGAACTGACCGACCTCATCGGGCAGGACGTCAACGAGTCCGTCACCCACTCCGTGTGGCAGGCCTTCTTCCAGGACGTGCGCTTCACGCCTTCGCTGGCCCAGCGGCGCCTGGTCGAGTCCGGCCGCCTCGGCCGCAAGACCGGGCAGGGCTGGTACGACCACGGGGACGACGCCGAGCAGCCCGAGCCGCACACCGCGGAACCGGCCCAGGCGCCCGCGTACGTCGTCGTGGAAGGCGACCTGGGCCCCGCGGCCGAGCTGGTCGCGCTGATACGTGAGGCGGGCATCGTCGTCCGCGAGGAGGAAGAGGACCACGGCACCCGGATGGTGCTCCCCGGCGGCGGGCAGCTGGCGCTCGCCGACGGACAGACCTCCGTGGAGTTCCGTGACGTCGTCTACTTCGATCTCGCCCTCGACTACCGCAGGGCCGGCCGTATCGCCCTGTCCGCCTCCCAGGACACCGCGTCGGGGAGCCTCTCCGAGGCGATCGGCCTCTTCCAGGCGCTCGGCAAGAATGTCAGCGTCGTAGGGGACGCCCCCGGGATGATCGTCGCCCGCACGGTGGCCCGGATCGTCGACCTGGCGCACGACGCCGTCGCCAAGGGCGTCGCCACCGAGGAGGACATCGACACCGCGATGCGCCTGGGTGTCAACTACCCTCTGGGTCCGTTCGAATGGAGCCGCAGGCTCGGCCGCAGCTGGGCCTACGACCTCCTGGACGACCTGCACCTGCGTGATCCGTCGGGACGGTACGCGCCGTCCCTGGCGCTCTACCGCCACGCGTACGCCACCGAGAAGCGGGAGGGCACCCCATGACCACCGCCAAGCGCGACACGTACACCCCGGAGACCCTGCTCAACGTCGCCGTCCAGGTCTTCATCGAGCGCGGCTACGACGGCACCTCCATGGAGCACCTCGCCAAGGCGGCCGGTATCTCCAAGTCGTCGATCTACCACCACGTCACCGGCAAGGAGGAGCTGCTCCGCCGCGCGGTCAGCCGTGCCCTGGACGGCCTCTTCGGGATCCTCGACGAGGAACACGCGCGCGTGGGGCGTGCCGTGGAGCGGCTGGAGTACGTCGTACGGCGGATGGTCGAGGTGCTGACCTCCGAACTGCCGTACGTGACGCTGCTGCTGCGGGTGCGCGGCAACACCGACACCGAGCGGTGGGCCCTGGAGCGGCGGCGCGACTTCGACCACCGGGTGGCCGACCTGCTGAAGGCCGCGGCGGCCGACGGCGATCTGCGCGGTGACGTGGAGGTACGGCTCGCGACCCGGCTCGTCTTCGGGATGATCAACTCCATCGTGGAGTGGTACCGGCCCGACGGGCGGGGCATGGGCGAGCGCGAAGTGACCGACGCGGTCGCCCAGTTGGTCTTCTCCGGGCTGCGCAAGCAGAGCCAGGGCTGAGCCGTCGCAGGCTCTCGGGCCGGGTCAGCTCTGGGGCTCCAGGTCCTCCTCCTCGAAGACCAGCAGGGTGCGCGTGCTGAGCACCTCGGGGATCGCCTGGAGCCGGTCGAGGACCAGCTCGCGCAGCGACCGGTTGTCCAGGGTGTGCACCAGCAGCAGGACGTCGAAGTCGCCGCCCACCTGCGCGATGTGCGAGGCCCCCGGGAGCAGCCTCAGCTGCTCGCGGACCGTGCGCCAGGAGTTCTGCACGATCTTCAGGGTGATGTACGCCGACGTGCCCTGACCCGCGCGTTCGTGGTCGACCCGGGCGCCGAAGCCGCGGATGACGCCGTCCTCGATGAGCCGGTTGATCCGCGCGTAGGCGTTGGCGCGGGAGACGTGCACCCGTTCGGCGACGGACCTTATCGACGCGCGGCCGTCCGCCTGGAGCATCTGGAGGATGTCCTGATCGATGGCGTCGAGCGGGCGCGGGGGCGGCAGCGCGTTGCCCGCCTCCGGGCCTTCGGCCATTTGTTCAGGTGCCATGTCCCCCCGCCTCCCTACCATGGACGTACTGCGTTCATTTCAGGTTGTGGAGAACCGTTTGTCCACAGCCTGGAGGTGCCTGTAGCCAAAATGTGCCGACGACCGAACAATCGGTAGGGAGGCGCGGCACGTCCGACGCGCCTCTTCGAGCCACTCCCCCGAGGAGGTGCCGTCATGACGGTCATGGAGCAGCGGGGCGCGTACCGGCCCACACCGCCGCCCGCCTGGCAGCCGCGCACGGACCCCGCGCCGCTGCTGCCCGACGCCTCGCCGTACCGCGTGCTCGGCACCGAGGCGGCCGCGCAGGCCGACCCCGCGCTGCTGCGCCGGCTGTACGCGGAGCTGGTGCGCGGCCGCCGGTACAACGCGCAGGCGACCGCCCTCACCAAGCAGGGCCGGCTCGCCGTGTACCCCTCCACCACCGGCCAGGAGGCCTGCGAGGTCGCCGCCGCGCTGGTCCTCCAGGAGCAGGACTGGCTCTTCCCCAGCTACCGCGACACGCTCGCCGCCGTCGCCCGCGGCCTCGACCCCGTGCAGGCCCTCACCCTGCTGCGCGGCGACTGGCACACCGGATACGACCCGCGCGAGCACCGCATCGCACCCCTGAGCACCCCGCTCGCCACCCAACTCCCGCACGCCGTCGGCCTCGCCCACGCGGCCCGTCTCAAGGGAGACGACGTGGTCGCCCTCGCCATGGTCGGCGACGGCGGCACCAGCGAGGGCGACTTCCACGAGGCGCTGAACTTCGCCGCCGTCTGGCAGGCCCCGGTCGTCTTCCTCGTCCAGAACAACGGCTTCGCGATCTCCGTCCCCCTCGCCAAGCAGACCGCGGCCCCCTCCTTGGCCCACAAGGCCGTCGGCTACGGCATGCCCGGCCGCCTCGTCGACGGCAACGACGCGGTCGCCGTGCACGAGGTCCTCGGCGACGCCGTACGGCACGCGCGCGAGGGCGGCGGTCCCACGCTCGTCGAGGCCATCACGTACCGCATCGAGGCCCACACCAACGCCGACGACGCGACCCGTTACCGGGGCGACACCGAGGTCGAGGCCTGGCGCGCGCACGACCCGATCGCCCTCCTGGAGCACGAACTCACCGAGCGCGGGCTCATCGACGAGGACGGCATCAAGGCCGCGCGCGACGCCGCCGAGACCATGGCGGCCGAGCTGCGCGCGCACATGAACCAGGACCCGGTGCTCGACCCCATGGACCTGTTCGCCGACGTGTACGCCGAACCCACCCCCCAACTGCGCGAGCAGCGCGAACAGTTGGCGGCGGAGCTGGCGGCCGAGCGCGAGGGGACGCACTGATGACCACCGTCGCCCTCAAGCCCGCCACCATGGCGCAGGCCCTCACGCGCGCGTTGCGCGACGCCATGGCCGCCGACCCCACCGTGCACGTCATGGGCGAGGACGTCGGCACCCTCGGCGGCGTCTTCCGGGTCACCGACGGACTCGCCAAGGAGTTCGGCGAGGACCGCTGCACGGACACCCCGCTCGCCGAGGCGGGCATCCTGGGCACGGCCGTCGGCATGGCGATGTACGGCCTGCGCCCGGTCGTGGAGATGCAGTTCGACGCTTTCGCCTACCCGGCGTTCGAGCAACTGATCAGCCACGTCTCCCGCATGCGCAACCGCACCCGCGGCGCGATGCCCCTCCCGATCACCATCCGCGTCCCCTACGGCGGCGGCATCGGCGGCGTCGAGCACCACAGCGACTCCTCCGAGGCCTACTACATGGCGACCCCGGGCCTGCACGTCGTCACCCCCGCGACGGTCGCCGACGCCTACGGCCTGCTGCGCGCCTCCATCGCCTCCGACGACCCGGTCGTCTTCCTGGAGCCCAAGCGCCTCTACTGGTCGAAGGACACCTGGAACCCCGAAGAGCCCACCCCCGTCGACCCGATCGGCCGCGCGGTCGTACGCCGCCCCGGCCGCAGCGCCACGCTCATCACCTACGGCCCCTCCCTGCCCGTCTGCCTCGAAGCCGCCGAGGCGGCCCGCGCCGAGGGCTGGGACCTCGAAGTCGTCGACCTGCGCTCCCTGGTGCCGTTCGACGACGAGACGGTGTGCGCGTCCGTACGGCGGACCGGCCGCGCCCTCGTCGTGCACGAGTCGGGCGGCTACGGCGGCCCGGGTGGCGAGATCGCGGCCCGCGTCACCGAGCGCTGCTTCCACCACCTGGAGGCACCGGTGCTGCGCGTCGCCGGGTTCGACATCCCGTATCCGCCGCCGATGCTGGAGCGGCACCATCTGCCCGGCGTCGACCGGATCCTGGACGCCGTGGGCCGGCTCCAGTGGGAGGCGGACAACTGATGGCTCAGGTACTGGAGTTCAAGCTCCCCGACCTCGGCGAGGGCCTCACCGAGGCGGAGATCGTGCGCTGGCTGGTCGAGGTCGGCGACGTCGTCGCCATCGACCAGCCGGTCGTCGAGGTCGAGACGGCCAAGGCGATGGTCGAGGTGCCGTGCCCCTACGGCGGTGTCGTCACGGCCCGCTTCGGCGAGGAGGGCACGGAACTGCCCGTGGGTTCCCCGCTGTTGACGGTCGCGGTGGGGACACCGGCGTCCGATGCGGGGGCCGAGACCGAGACGGAGACCGAGGGTTCCGGGAACGTGCTGGTGGGCTACGGCACGGGGGCGCCTCAGGCGCGGCGGCGGAGAGTACGGCGGCTGGCGGCGGACGTCGTGACGTCGGTGGCGGACGCCCCCGCCTCCGCCCCCGCACCTGCCCCCGCTCCCGAGACCGGCGGTCGCGACGACGGTCCCGTACCCGTGATCTCACCCCTCGTACGACGACTCGCGCGCGAGAACGGCCTGGAACTACGGGAGTTGACGGGTTCCGGGCGGGACGGGCTGATCCTCCGGGCGGACGTCGAGCAGGCGCTCCGCGCGGCGGCGACCCAGGAGGCGACAGCCCAGGAAGCGACACTCCTTCCCCCGGCCACGCTGCCCCCGACCACGCTCCCCACCCCCGCGACCACGACGACCCCCACGACCGACGGAGTCACCCGCACCCCCCTCCGCGGCATCCGGGGAGCCGTCGCCGACAAGCTCTCCCGCAGTCGCCGGGAGATCCCCGACGCGACCTGCTGGGTGGACGCCGACGCCACGGAGCTGATGCGTGTCCGCGCGGTGATGAACGCCGCCGGTGGCCCCAAGATCTCCGTACTGGCACTCCTCGCCAGGATCTGCACGGCCGCGCTGACCCGGTTCCCCGAGCTCAACTCCAGCGTGGACATGGAGGCGAGGGAGATCGTCCGGTTCGACCGGATCCACCTCGGCTTCGCCGCGCAGACCGAACGGGGGCTGGTCGTACCCGTCGTAAAGGACGCGCACGTGCGCGACACGGAGGCGCTGAGCGCGGAGTTCGCCCGCCTCACCGAGGCGGCCCGGACCGGGACGCTGACACCCGGGGACCTCACCGGCGGGACCTTCACGCTCAACAACTACGGGGTGTTCGGCGTCGACGGTTCCACGCCGATCATCAACCACCCCGAGGCGGCCATGCTCGGCGTCGGCCGCATCGTCCCCAAACCCTGGGTCCACGAGGGCGAGTTGGCGGTCCGGCAGGTCGTCCAGCTCTCGCTCACCTTCGACCACCGGGTGTGCGACGGCGGCACGGCGGGCGGTTTCCTGCGGTATGTGGCGGACTGCGCGGAACAGCCGGCGGTGCTGTTGCGCACCCTGTGATCACGGCGGCGCGGGCGAGTTCCCTGTGATCAGGGCGGGACGCATACTCGGGGGGTGACCGCGCACGAGCCCCCCGACGCCCCCGGCGCTGCCAACGGCCCCGTGCCGGGCGCCACCGGCTCCGCCTCGGGTGCCGTTGTCGCCGTCCCGGGTGTCGCCGTGGCCGTGCTCGGTGGCGGTGTGAGCGCGCCGGGTGTCACCGGCTTCGCGCAGGGTGCCGCCGATGCCGTACCCGGCGCGGTGCCGGAAGCCACGCCTCTGGTCACCCATGCCGTCCGGCCTGGCGCGGTGCGGGAAGCCACGCCTGCGGTCATGCACGCCGTCCCGCCCGGCGCGGTGCCGCCCACTCCGCCCGAGAGTCCTGCCGACGGCCCACCCGGCGCCGCACTTGACGCCTTGCCCGCCGCCGTGCGGGACGCCGCTTCCGGGGCAGCACACGGCGCGCTGCGCGACGCAGTGCGGGAAGCCACGCCTGCGGTCATGCACGCCGTCCCGCCCGGCGCGGTGCCGCCCGCTCCGCCCGAGGCTGCCGCCGACGGCCCACCCGGCGCCGCACTTGACGCCCTGCCCGCCGCCGTGCAGGACGCCGCTTCCGAGGTAGCACCCGGCCCGCGGCCCGACGCGCCGCCAGCCGCCCAGCCCGGTGCTGGCCTCGAAGTCCCGTCTGGGGCCGACCTCGGCGCCACACCCAGCGCCGACCCCGCCACGCTGCCCGGTGCCGACCTCGATGTCCCGCCTGGAGCTGTCCTCTGCGTCGCACCCGGCGCAGGCCTCGACGCGCTGCCCGGTGTCGTCCTCGGCGTCGCACCCACCGCAGGCCTCGAAGTCCCGCCCAGCGCCAACCCCGGCGCCACGCCCAACACCGCCCCCGACACTCCGCCCAGCACCGCCCCCGACACCCCCCACGACGCCATCGTCCTCGCCGGCGGCGCCGCCCGGCGGCTCGGCGGTGCCGACAAGCCCGGCCTGCGGGTCGGCGGTCGGCCCCTGCTCGACCGGGTGCTCGGCGCCTGCGCCGACGCCGGGACCACGGTCGTCGTAGCCGATCCGAGGCCCACCGTCCGGCCGGTGCGCTGGGCGCGCGAGGATCCGCCCGGTGCGGGCCCGGTCGCCGCGCTCGACGCCGGTCTGCGCCACACCACCGCCGACGTCGTCGTGGTCCTGTCCGCCGACCTGCCGTTCCTCGAAGTGGCCACCGTACGAAGGCTGTTGACCGCTCTGCGGAGCAGTGGTGCCGAAGGGGTGCTGCTCACCGACGCGGACGGGCGGGACCAGCCGCTTGTGGCCGCGTACCGCGCGTCGGCGCTCCGTCGGGAGCTGGCCGCACTCACCGCAGAGCACGGCGGCCTCACCGGGCTGCCCCTGCGCCGGCTGACCGGCGCGCTCGAACTCACCCGCGTCCCGGACCCCGTCGCGTCCTTCGACTGCGACACCTGGGACGACCTCGCCACCGCCAGGGCACGCATCAGGGAGCATGGGCACGTGTTGGATGAATGGATTTCCGCAGTCAAGGACGAACTGGGCATCGACCTGGACGTCGACACCGGCATCCTGCTCGACCTCGCCCGCGACGCCGCCCACGGGGTGGCCAGGCCCGCCGCACCGCTGACCACCTTCCTGGTCGGTTACGCGGCGGCGCAGGGCAAGGGCGGCCCGGAGGCCGTCGCCGAGGCCGCCCGCAAGGCCGCCGCACTCGCGCTGCGCTGGGCCGACGAGGACACCCCGGAAGCCCCGTCCGACGCCAAGCCCGACGCCAAGGACGACACCCCCGCGTCCGCCCCGGGTCCGGACGTCGCCGGATGAGCGCGCGCGGTGTTCACGCCGGCGGGCACGCCCAGGACGCCGAGGACCTCCTCGACGTCGAGGAGGTCCTCGCCCTGGTGAACGAAGGCAGCACCGGCTCCGGCGACCCCGCCGTGCCCCCACCCTCGGCCTCCCCCTCACACACGCCCCAGGGCACCCCCCGCACCCCCCGCAAGCCCGGCACCGATCAGCACAGGGCCACCCCCTGGCCCGAGGCCCGCGCGATCGCCGGCCGCGCCCCACGTAGCGGATCCCGCCGGGCGCCTGTCTCCGTGGCCCTCGACTCCGCCCTCGGACTCGTCCTGGCCGCGCCGCTCGTCGCCCTGAGCGACCTGCCCTCGTTCGACACCTCGGCGATGGACGGCTGGGCGGTCGCGGGCCCCGGCCCCTGGGCCGTACGCGAGGACGGGGTGCTCGCCGGGCACGCGGAGCCGGAGCCGCTGAGCGACGGCGAGGCCGTGCGGATCGCGACCGGTGCGCGCGTCCCTGCGGACGCCACCGCCGTCATCCGCAGTGAGCACGGCCGTACCGACGACAAGGGCCGGCTCCACGAGGCCCGGGCCGTCGGGCACGGCCAGGACATCCGTCCGCGCGGCCAGGAGTGCCGTAGCGGCGACCATCTGCTGCCCGGCGGCACGCTCGTGACTCCGGCGGTGCTCGGCCTCGCCGCGGCCGCCGGGTACGACACGGTCACGGTCGTACCCCGCCCCCGGGTCGAAGTCCTTATCCTGGGCGACGAGTTGCTCACCGAGGGACTGCCCCGGGACGGGTTCATCCGGGACGCGCTCGGGCCGATGCTGCCGTCCTGGCTGCGCGCGCTCGGCGCCGAGGTCACCGCCGTCCGCCGGCTCGGTGACGACGCGAAGGCGCTGCACAAGGCCATCACCAGCAGCACCGCCGACCTCATCGTCACCACCGGCGGCACCGCCTCCGGCCCGGTCGACCACGTTCACCCCACCCTGCACCGCATCGGCGCCGAACTCCTCGTGGACGGCGTGAAGGTGCGCCCCGGCCACCCCATGCTGCTGGCCCGCATCAAGGACGACCAGCACCTCGTCGGCCTGCCCGGCAACCCCCTCGCCGCGATCTCCGGCCTGCTCACCCTCGCCGAACCGCTGCTGCGGACCCTGTCCGCACACCCCGCCCCGGAGCCGTACGCGCTGCCCCTCCAGGACGCGGTGCACGGGCACCCGTACGACACCCGGCTCATCCCCGCCGTGCTGCGCGGCGACTCCGCCGTGCCGCTGCACTACAACGGCCCGGCCATGCTGCGCGGGATCGCGGCGGCCGACGCGCTCGCGGTCGTACCGCCGGACGGTGCGCGGCAGGGACAGCAGGTGGAACTGATCGATCTGCCCTGGGCGGCCGCCGGGATCGGGGTGTGTTTCACGTGAAACAGTCGGGCCATGACGCGATCGCCCGCCAGGCGGACGAACATCTCGTGACCCATCGGGTGGAACTCCCGAAGAAAGTGGTCGAGCACCCCTTTCAACAGGTCGCCAAACGGCTGTCCATCGCCCTGTTCCTGCTGGTCGCGACGGCGTTGATCGTCTATGTCGATCACGAGGGCTACAACGACAACTCGGACGGCTCGGTCGACCTGCTCGACGCCTTCTACTACGCCACGGTCACCCTCTCGACCACCGGCTACGGCGACATCACCCCGGTCAGCGACGGCGCCCGGCTCACCAACATCCTTGTCGTCACGCCCCTGCGCGTGTTCTTCCTGATCGTCCTCGTCGGCACCACCCTTGAGGTCCTCACCGAACGCACCCGGGAGGAATGGCGCCTGAACCGCTGGAGGTCCACCTTGCGGGATCACACCGTCGTCATCGGCTTCGGGACGAAGGGGCGGTCCGCGATCCAGACCGTGTGCGCGACCGGGCTCAAGAAGGAACAGGTCGTCGTGGTCGACCCCAGCGGCAAGGCGATCGAGGCGGCGAGCAGCCAGGGCTACGTCGGGGTCGTCGGGGACGCCACCCGCAGCGAGGTCCTGAAGCGCGCCGAGGTGCACAAGGCGCGACAGATCATCATCGCGACCCAGCGCGACGACACGGCCGTGCTGGTGACCCTCACCGCCCGGCAGCTCAACCGCGGCGCGAAGATCGTCGCCGCGGTCCGCGAGGAGGAGAACGCGCCACTGCTCAAGCAGTCCGGCGCCGACGCCGTCATCACCAGCGCCAGCGCGGCCGGCCGGCTGCTAGGCCTGTCCGTGCTCAGCCCCGCCGCCGGCATGGTCATGGAGGACCTCATCCAGCAGGGCAGCGGCCTCGACATGACCGAACGCCCGGTCATAAAGGCCGAGGTCGGCAAGTCGCCGCGCGACACGGACGACCTGGTGGTGAGCGTCGTCCGCGGGCACCGCGTGCTCGGCTACGACGACCCGGCCATCGGGACCCTTCAGCTGACGGACCGGCTCATCACCATCGTGCGGGTGTCGCCGGGCTCGCAGGTCGCGCCGGACACCCGGCCGCTGCCGGAGTGACACGCCCTCGGCCGCTGCCTCGGTGTCCCGCCTTCGGCGGTCGGCCGTAGGACGAGGAGTAGCGTCGGCCTCATGCATGCGATCACGATTTCCGAACCTGGTGGGCCCGAGGCACTGGTGTGGGGCGAGGTCCCCGATCCGGTCGCCGGTGAGGGCGAGGTACTGGTCGAGGTGGTGGCCAGCGCCGTCAACCGGGCCGACATCATGCAACGCCAGGGCTTCTACGACCCGCCGCCCGGCGCGTCCCGCTACCCCGGCCTCGAATGCTCCGGCCGGATCACCGGGATCGGCCCCGGGGTGTCCGGCTGGTCGGTCGGCGACGAGGTGTGCGCGCTGCTTGCGGGCGGCGGTTACGCCGAGAAGGTCGCCGTTCCGGCCGGGCAGTTGCTGCCCGTACCCGCCGGCCTCGACCTGAAGCAGGCCGCCGCGCTGCCCGAGGCGGTCTGCACGGTCTGGTCGAACGTCTTCATGGTCGCCCACCTCCGCCCCGCCGAGACGCTCCTCGTGCACGGCGGCTCCAGCGGCATCGGCACCATGGCGATCCAGCTCGCCAAGGCCGTCGGCGCGAAGGTCGCCGTCACCGCCGGCACGAAGGAAAAGCTGGACTACTGCGCCGAGTTGGGCGCCGACATCCTCATCAACTACCGCGAGCAGGACTTCGTCGCCGAGATCCAGCGGGCCACGGGCGGTGCTGGCGCCGACGTCATCCTCGACAACATGGGCGCCAAGTACCTGGACCGCAACGTCCAGGCCCTCGCCGTCAACGGACGGCTCGCGATCATCGGGATGCAGGGCGGCATCAAGGCCGAGCTGAACATCGCCGCGCTCCTCGGCAAACGGGCCGCGATCAGCGCGACCTCGCTGCGGGCCCGCCCGCTCGGCGAGAAAGCGGCCATCGTCGCCGCCGTACGCGAACATGTGTGGCCGCTGATCGAGGGCGGTCACATCCGCCCGGTCGTCGACCGCGAGCTGCCGATGAGCGAGGCCGGGACCGCGCACCAGGTGCTGGAGGACAGCGGGCACATCGGAAAGGTGCTGCTCGTCGCGCCGTAGCGCCGGACTGTCCGCCGTAGGCACGGCAGTTCCTAACTACGGCGCACCCGGAGGCCGATGAAGGCGAGGCCCAGGCCGAGTCCGATGAGGATCAGGCCGCTGCCCAGCGGCAGGATCCGCAGCACGGGCTCGGCGGGGTCCTCGGCGTGGGTGACGGTCTGGCGCACGGGCTGGAGCGGAGGGGAGGTCGGCACGGGTGCCGCCTCCTGGGAGGACGCGGAGTCGGCGGGCGCGGGACTGTCGGGACTGGCGGGACTGTCCGAGCGGCTCCCGTCGTCGTCCCCGTCCGCTGTCAGTCCGGCCGTGTCATCGCCGTCGCCCCCACCTCCGCTTTCGTCCTCGTCCGCGGTCGGCCCTGCGGTACGTCCCGGCCGTTCCCGGCCTTCGCCCGCCTGGCTTCCGGCCCTTGACGGTTCGGCGGAGACACGGGCGGGGTCGGGGCCGGCAGCAGGGCGCAAGGCGGAGGTGGTGGCAGACGCCGTAGCGGAGGCCGTGGCCGGGGCGGACGGGGACGAGGGCGCCGAGATCGCGACCCGACCACTCCCGGAACCGCCGGTACTCGTACCGCTCCCCGCCTCCACCCCGTACGCGAGAACAGCCCCGTACGCCGGAACACCCCCGCACGGACTCACCACCGCGCCCGTGCCCAGCACGAACAGCAGTCCCGTTGTACGCAGCCATGGAGTCACGTCCGTGACCCCCTCCCGAGCCGAGGCGGCAAGATCGACGCAACCAGCGTCACACCGGGTGGCCGCTCCGGCACTCCGGGTTCGGCCATGCGGAAAAGGTCGATCACCCTTCGAGGGGGGCACCACGGTGGTGAGGTGTACGAGTGCGAGAGAATGGCGGCATGGAGATGCCGAGGAACGAAAGGTCACCGGAGAAGCCTCAGATCCTGGTCGTGGGACAGGACGGAATGGCGCTCGGTGGCACCGGGGACGAGGACTCCCGCGAGATCCCGGTGACGGAGATGGTGGAACAGCCGGCCAAGGTCATGCGGATCGGCAGCATGATCAAGCAGCTTCTTGAGGAGGTGCGAGCGGCTCCCCTCGACGAAGCCAGCCGGGCCCGGCTCAAGGAGATCCACCGCAGCTCCGTGAAGGAGCTGGAGGACGGTCTGGCGCCCGAGCTGGTGGAGGAGCTGGAGCGGCTGTCGCTGCCGTTCGCGGACGACGTGACGCCGAGCGACGCGGAACTGCGTATCTCGCAGGCCCAGTTGGTGGGCTGGCTGGAGGGGCTCTTCCACGGGATCCAGACCACGCTGTTCGCCCAGCAGATGGCCGCGCGGGCGCAGTTGGAGCAGATGCGCCGGGCGCTGCCGCCGGGCAGCGGCGACGGTGCCGAGGAGGGGCAGCCGGGCGGCGGCCGCGTGGGCGGCCCGTACCTGTAGGACCCCCGACTCGGCCCTGTAGGACCCCGACCCGGACCTGTAGGAGCCCCCGACCCGCACACGAGCCCGTACCGACATGACAAAGGGGCCCGGCAGCCGATGCTGCCGGGCCCTTCCACATCACCGGGGTCGCGACGGGTCGCTCTCCGGCGTCAGGACGGGTTGCCCGTGGACACGCCCAGCTGGATCTGGGGCATGTCCTTGGGGTCCACGTCCGTGCCGGCCGCCGGGAACTGGTCCATGACCGTGCCCTGGCCGTACGTGTTCTCGTCCTCGGACTTGATCTTCACCTTCCAGCCCGCGGCCTGGAGGCAGGACTTGACCGAGGCGATGTACTTGAACTGGAAGTCCGGGACCTGGATCTTGCTGGGGTCGTTGTACGACTCCTCCGGCTCCTTGCACGCGGTCGTCGCGATCGTCTTCGATGTGTCGCCGTCGCGGTGCCCCTCGACCGCGGTCACCGAAGCGCTCGCGCTGCTGTCGCTGCCCTTCGCGTCGTCGTCGCCGTTGTTCATCGACAGGGCGGCGATCAGCGCGCCGACCGCGACGACGGCGACGACCGCGGAGCCGATGATCACCGGCTTGTTGCTCCTGCCGCCGCCTCCCCCGGAGGCCGGGGTCGGGTGCTGCGGGGTCAGGTTGTACGGCGGCGGCGTCGAGATGCCCTGCTGCCCGAACCCGACCGAGGGCTGCGGCTGGTAGCCCGCCTGCTGCGGATAGCCGTAGGCCGGGGCGGGCGCGGGTGTGCCGCCGTAGGGGCCCGGCTGGTACGGCGTCTGTACGGGGCCGGTGGGCGCCGGGATCGCCTGGTCGACCGGCGGGAAGACCGCGGAGCCGACGCCCGCGCCGCTCTGCGCGGGCGCGCCCGGCACGATGCTCGGGGCGGCCGCGTGCAGCGAGGACGCGACGCGCAGGCACTCGTCGCGCATGGCCTCGGCGTTCGGGAAGCGCTCGTTCGGGTTCTTCTTCAGCGCGCGGGTGATCAGCGCGTCCACGGCCGGCGGCAGGGAACGGTTGATCGAGGAGGCCGCGACCGGCTCCTCCTGCACATGCGCGTACGCGATGGCCAGCGGCGAGTCCGCGTCGAACGGCAGCCGCCCGGTGACCAGTTGGAACAGCATGATGCCGACCGAGTACAGGTCGGAGCGCGCGTCCACGCCCCGGCCGAGCGCCTGCTCCGGCGAGAGGTACTGCGGGGTGCCGACGACCATGCCGGTCTGCGTCATCGAGGTGACACCGGACTGCATCGCGCGGGCGATGCCGAAGTCCATGACCTTGACGACCCCGCGCTTGGTCATCATCACGTTGCCCGGCTTGATGTCCCGGTGGACCAGGCCCATCTCGTGGCTGATGTCCAGTGCGGCCAGCACGTCCGCGGTGATCTTCAGTGCCTTGTCGGCGGGCATCGCGCCGAACTGCCGTACGTCCTCGTCGAGTACGGAGCCGAGCGGCTGCCCCTCGACGTACTCCATGACGATGTACGGCATCGTCGTGCCGTCGAGGGCGTCCTCGCCGGTGTCGAAGACCGAGACGATGTTGGTGTGGGTGAGCTTGGCCACGGCCTGGGCCTCGCGGCGGAAGCGCTCGCGGAAGGCCTGTTCCCGGCCGAGTTCGGTGTGCAGTGTCTTGATCGCGACCTGGCGGTCGAGCACCGAGTCGTAGGCCAGGTGCACCGAGGCCATGCCGCCCTCGCCGAGCAGGTCGCGCAGTTGATAGCGGCCACCTGCGAGCGCGCGCCCCGCATACCGGCCCTGTGCGCCGTCCTGACTCATGTCCCGTGTCCCCCATCGGCGCGGCTCAGTGATCGAAAGTGCCATTCCCGGCCAAGTCTGCCGGAGGGCACTGACACGTCAAGCGCGGTGCCCGATCCGTGACCGTACGCGAAAGAAGAGTCGTGGAAGCGTTACAGGTGCTGTACCGGCGGTACACAGAATTTGCACGACGCCCCGTGATACCGATTTGATGGCCGGTCCGTCTCCGGACGATTCCGGCACTGATCCCGGACCGGAGGCTTGCGCCGAGCCTGTAGCGTGGCCGACGGAGACCGTAACAACACCGCGCGCACCGCGGGCAGAAACGACGGCGAGGACTGATGGCACAGCAGCACGCTCAGGGCCCGTCCGACCCCGAGGCGGCTGGCGGCGGAATGTCGGACGCACCGGAGCTGTGGGGTAACGGCGGACTGGTCGGCGACGGCCGGTACCGGCTCACCCACAGACTGGGCCGGGGCGGTATGGCCGAGGTTTTCGCGGCCGAGGACGTACGGCTCGGGCGCACGGTCGCGGTCAAGCTGCTCCGCTCGGACCTGGCCGAGGACCCGACGTCGAAGGCCCGCTTCACACGCGAGGCCCAGTCGGTGGCCGGCCTCAACCACCACGCGATCGTCGCCGTGTACGACTCCGGCGAGGACTACGTGGGCGGCATGTCCGTGCCGTACATCGTCATGGAGATCGTCGAGGGCCGCACGATCCGCGACCTCCTCCTCAACGCCGAGGCGCCCGGGCCCGAGCAGGCCCTGATCATCGTCTCCGGCGTCCTGGAGGCGCTGGCCTACTCGCACCAGCACGGGATCGTGCACCGCGACATCAAGCCCGCGAACGTGATCATCACGCACAACGGCGCCGTCAAGGTCATGGACTTCGGCATCGCGCGCGCCCTGCACGGGGCGTCCACGACGATGACGCAGACCGGCATGGTCATGGGCACGCCCCAGTACCTCTCCCCGGAGCAGGCGCTCGGCAAGGCCGTCGACCACCGCTCCGACCTGTACGCGACGGGCTGCCTCCTCTACGAACTCCTCGCGCTGCGGCCCCCGTTCACCGGCGAGACGCCCCTGTCGGTGGTCTACCAGCACGTCCAGGACATCCCGGTCCCGCCGTCCCACACCTCGAACGGCGTCTGCCCGCCCGAGCTCGACGGCCTCGTCATGCGCTCCCTCGCGAAGGACCCGGACGACCGTTTCCAGACGGCCGAGGAGATGCGCGGGCTCGTCCAGTACGGCCTCCAGATGCTCTACGACCAGGGCGGCCACACCGGCACCTGGAACACCGGCCCGGTGACCGTGGCCAACGGGCAGGGGACCCCGCCCGGCGGCTTCGCCGGTACGACCGTGATGCCCCAGGACTCCTCCGGCACCACGCAGATCCCGCAGCCGATCCTGCCGGGCGGCTACGGCAACGGCGACGACGGCGGTTTCGAGGGGCACGGCAACCAGGGCAGCGGCCGCGGCAAGCTGTGGATCCTCGCGGTGCTCGCGGTGATCGCCATCGCGGCGGGTGTCGCGCTCGCGCTGAACAACACCGGCAACGGCAGCGGCGGTTCGGGCACCACGCAGTCGCCGACCACCTCGCAGACCGCCACCGACGACACGGCCACCGAGACGCCGAGCGACGACGCGACCGCCTCGCCGTCCGAGACGGACACGGACGACAGCGGCACGAGTTCCGGTTCGCAGTACACGCCGTCGTCGAAGCCCTCGTACACCCCGACCGAGACGGCCACCGAGCGGCCTTCGAGCACCCCGTCCGCGACGGCCTCCGAGGAGCCGTCGGACACCCCGTCGGCGACGACCTCGGCGGACCCGACGGACACGGGCGGCACCGGTGACGACGGCGGGGACGACGCCGGCACCGTCGCCGGCGCCCTGGGCAGCGGCTGACCCGGCCCGGATCACCGGCACTGAAACACTCACGCGCGCGTGCGCCCCGTAAACAGGGGTCCACGCGCGCGTGCTGTTTTTCGCTGTCCTAGAGGGCGCCCTTCGTTTTTCGCTGCCCTAGGGGGCGCCCTCCGCGAACGCCTCGCACACCGTGTCGTACTCCCGCGTCCACCACACGGCGAGCGCCGACGCCGCCGGGAACTGGGGGTCCGCGCGGGTGTCGCCCCGCTCGTAGTGCCAGCGCAGCATCCAGAAGTCGTTGAGCCGCTCCCACCACACCCGGTGCACGGCGGCGGCCAGTTCGACGGGGCCGGCGCCCGCCGAACGCCGGTACGCGTGCGCGTACGCCCGCACCCTGGGCAGGTCCAGGGCCCCGTCGGGCCGTACGAAGAAGATCGCGGCGGCGCGTACGGCCTCCTCCGCGCGGGGCTGGACGCCGAGACGGTCCCAGTCGACGATCGCGGCGGGGGCGTCGCCCTTGTAGAGCAGGTTGAACGGGTGGAAGTCCCCGTGCACCCACCCCACGGAGGCCCCGCGCGGAGGCCGTCGGTCCGCGTGCCGTTCCAGCAGCTCCCGGCGTTCCAGCAGCCGGTGGCGGGCCAGTTCGTCGAAGGCGTCGGCGGGCCGGTGCCGGCGGACGTGCCCGAGGAGGTCGTCGATGAGGGCGAAGGTGTCGGCGGGGTCGGCGCCCGGCGCGCACTCCTCCCGGCGCCCCGGCATGACCCGCTCCAGGCACGCGTGGACGACCCCCAGGAGCGCGCCGAGGCGCCCGCACTGACCGGTGGTCAACTGGCCGCCGTGGCGGTGCCTGCCGTCGATCCAGGGGTGCAGGGCGTAGGCGTGCCCGCCGACGACGGCGACCGTACGGCCGTCGCGGGCGGGCAGCGGGGGAGCCACGGGGACGCCGAGGTCGGCCAGCCGCCGGGTCGCGGTGTGCTGGCGCGCGATCGCCGCCGGGTCCGCGGTCTCGGGGTCGAAGTGGTGCTTGAGGAAGTAGCGGCCCCGGGTGGTGCGGAGCCGGTAGCCGCGGTTCAGCAGGCCCTGCTCGACGGGTTCGCAGGTGACCGCGGACCCGGCGGCGTACTGGCGGAGGAGGGCGCCCAGCGGGGGCGCGTGGGGCACGGGGGGTGGTACACGTAAGGGCGGCACGCGGCCGATGCTAGGGCACGGAGGGAGCCCTTGAGCTGCGGTTTGTCACAGAAAGTCACCGCTCGGTCGTCGATGGTCGCTTTCGGTCACAGGGTGGGCCCGAAGCGCCGTTCCAGACCGCCGTCCGCCGAGTGCACGGTGCTCAACTGCGGCTCGATGCGCAGATAGACCGGCTCGTACGACTCCCCGTCGACCGTGGCCGGGGCGGGGCCGAAACGTTCGACCTGGTCGGCCGTCGGATCGTAGCTCTCGCACGCGCCCACGACCTGCACGGACCACAGCCCCTCGCCCGGCCCGGCCGAGCCCAGGTTGTCCGCTCCGTAGGCGACGACGCTGCCCACGCACGCGTGGTGGTAGCCGTGGCTCCGGGGCATGCGCAGCAGCAGCCGGCCGTCCTGGACGATGTGGCTGGCGAAGGCCAGGAAGGGCAGCGCCCGCAAAGTGGTGGCGACCCTGCCGTGATCGGTGCGGGAGAGCAGGTCGACGGCGAGTTGTTCGGCGCCGGGTCGTGCGTCGAGGGACATAGGAACACTGTCGGCCGGACCGCGTGCCCAGGGGAGGGGTCTTTGGTCCCTAATGACGCTGCTGCTCGGCCTGTCTCTGTGCCTGTTTCCGTGCCACATAGGCAGCCGCCTGCGAGCGCCGCTCCATACCGAGTTTGGAAAGCAGACTCGACACGTAGTTCTTGATGGTCTTCTCCGCGAGGTGCAGCCGCTCGCCGATCGCCCGGTTGGTGAGGCCCTCCCCGATCAGGTCCAGGATCCTGCGCTCCTGGTCGGTGAGGGACTCGAACTTGTCGTCCTGCTGCGGGCCGCCGTTGCGCAGCCGCTCCAGCACCCGGGCCGTCGCCACCGGGTCCAGCAGCGACTTGCCGGCCGCGACATCCCGTACGGCACTCAGCAGCTCGTTCCCCCGGATGGCCTTCAGGACGTACCCGGAGGCGCCCGCCATGATGGCGTCGAAGAGTGCCTCGTCGTCCGAGAAGGAGGTCAGCATCAGGCACTTCACGGACTCGTCCCGCGCGCGGATCTCACGGCACACCTCGACCCCGCTGCCGTCCGGGAGCCGTACGTCGAGAATCGCCACATCCGGGCGCACGGCCGGGATCCGCACCAGCGCGTCGGCCGCCGTGCCGGCCTCGCCGACCACCTCGATGTCGTCCTCGACGGAGAGCATCTCGTGGACACCCCGGCGGACCACTTCGTGGTCATCGAGGAGAAATACGCTGATTTTTCCGTCTCCGGGCACGCGGTAAGTCTCACATACGGGCTCTTCCCGTGCCCGAGGTGAGCGGGATAACGTGCCGTTGTTCCGGCCCCCTGCAAGGCTGTGACCAGGACTTGTTCCCGACTTTCGCGATTTACTTGGAAATCCAAGCAAAATCGCAGGTCAGGAGGGGTTTCACAGAAATGTGGAGCACTGGGTAACGTGCCTTTTGCAGGCGCTCGCCGGGGCACCTGTCACGCCTGCTCCCGACGAACCGCACCCACCCTGTGCGTCCGTGGGGCGCAGGTGAGCCGCACTGGCACCCGGCGAACCCGGGGAGCCGGACCGACGGAGGAGCACACGTGACCGTGGAGAGCACTGCCCCGCGCAAGCCGCGACGCAGCGCCGGAAGCAAGGCCAAGGGCGCCGACCCGGACCTCGTCCAGCTGCTGACGCCCGAGGGCAAGCGAGTCAAGAACGCCAAGACCGCCCCGTACGACAAGTACGTCGCCGGCATCACCCCCGATGAGCTCCGCGGCCTGTACCGCGACATGGTGCTCACCCGCCGCTTCGACGCCGAGGCCACCGCCCTCCAGCGCCAGGGCGAGCTGGGCCTGTGGGCGTCGCTGCTCGGCCAGGAGGCCGCCCAGATCGGCTCCGGGCGGGCCACCCGGGAGGACGACTACGTCTTCCCGACCTACCGCGAGCACGGCGTCGCCTGGTGCCGCGGGGTCGACCCGACCAACCTGCTCGGCATGTTCCGGGGCGTCAACCACGGCGGCTGGGACCCCACCACGAACAACTTCCACCTGTACACGATCGTCATCGGCTCGCAGACGCTGCACGCCACGGGCTACGCGATGGGCGTGACCATGGACGGCGCCGACAGTGCCGTCATCGCGTACTTCGGGGACGGCGCCTCAAGCCAGGGCGACGTCGCCGAGTCGTTCACCTTCTCCGCGGTCTACAACGCCCCGGTCGTGTTCTTCTGCCAGAACAACCAGTGGGCCATCTCCGAGCCCACCGAGAAGCAGACCCGCGTCCCGCTCTACCAGCGCGCACAGGGCTACGGCTTCCCGGGCGTCCGCGTCGACGGCAACGACGTCCTGGCCTGCCTCGCCGTCACCAAGTGGGCGCTGGAGCGGGCCCGCAACGGCGAGGGCCCGACGCTCGTCGAGGCGTACACGTACCGCATGGGCGCGCACACCACCTCCGACGACCCGACCAAGTACCGGGCCGACGAGGAGCGCGAGTCCTGGGAGGCGAAGGACCCGATCCTGCGCCTGCACAGGTATCTCGAAGCCGCAAACCACGCGGATGAGGGATTTTTCGCGGAACTGGAGACGGAGAGCGAGGCGTTGGGCAGACGAGTGCGCGAAGCGGTCCGTGCCATGCCGGACCCGGACCGGTTCGCCATCTTCGAGCACGTGTACGCGGACGGGCACGCGCTCGTCGACGAGGAGAGGGCCCAGTTCGCCGCCTACCAGGCGTCGTTCGCGGACGAAGAGGGGGGTAAGTGACATGGCGGAGACCGCGACAACCAAGAACCTGCCGCTGGCCAAGGCGATCAACGAATCGCTGCGCGCCGCCCTGGAGTCCGACCCCAAGGTCCTCATCATGGGCGAGGACGTCGGCAAGCTCGGCGGCGTCTTCCGCGTCACGGACGGCCTCCAGAAGGACTTCGGCGAGCGCAGGGTGGTCGACACCCCGCTCGCGGAGTCGGGCATCGTGGGCGCCGCCATCGGTCTGGCCCTCCGCGGCTACCGCCCGGTCGTGGAGATCCAGTTCGACGGCTTCGTCTTCCCGGCCTACGACCAGATCGTCACCCAACTTGCCAAGATGCACGCCCGCTCCCTGGGCACGGTCAAGCTCCCGATCGTCATCCGCATCCCCTACGGCGGCGGCATCGGCGCGGTGGAACACCACTCCGAGTCCCCGGAAGCCCTGTTCGCGCACGTCCCGGGACTGAAGATCGTCAGCCCGTCGAACTCGTCGGACGCCTACTGGATGATGCAGCAGGCCATCCAGAGCGACGACCCGGTGATCTTCTTCGAGCCGAAACGCCGCTACTGGGACAAGGGCGAGGTCGCTGTGCTCAATAGCGGCTCCGCCGCGGGGGAGTCGATCCCCGACCCCCTCCACAAGGCCCGCGTGGTCCGCGAGGGCACGGACCTCACCCTCGCCGCCTACGGCCCGATGGTGAAGCTCTGCCAGGAGGTCGCCGACGCGGCCGCCGAGGAGGGCAGGTCGCTGGAGATCCTGGACCTGCGCTCGGTGTCCCCGCTGGACTTCGACGCGATCCAGACCTCGGTGGAGAAGACCCGCCGCCTGGTCGTGGTCCACGAAGCGCCGGTGTTCTTCGGCTCCGGCGCCGAGATCGCGGCCCGCATCACGGAGCGCTGCTTCTACCACCTGGAGGCCCCGGTACTCAGGGTCGGCGGCTACCACGCCCCGTACCCGCCGGCCCGCCTGGAGGAGGAGTACCTGCCGAGCCTGGACCGGGTGCTCGACGCCGTCGACCGCGCTCTGGCGTACTGAGGAGAGGGCCGTGACGACGATGACAGAAGCGTCCGTACGCGAGTTCAAGATGCCGGACGTGGGCGAGGGCCTCACCGAGGCCGAGATCCTCAAGTGGTACGTCCAGGTCGGCGACACCGTCACCGACGGCCAGGTCGTCTGCGAGGTGGAGACGGCGAAGGCGGCGGTGGAACTGCCCATTCCGTACGACGGGGTGGTGCGCGAACTCCGCTTCCCGGAGGGGACGACGGTGGACGTGGGGACGTCCATCATCGCGGTGGACGTGTCCGGGGGCGCGGCTCCCGAGGAGACCCCGGCCGCTCCCGTACAGGAGGAGGCGAAGCCCGCGGCGCCGGCCCGCACACCGGTCCTGGTGGGCTACGGCGTCTCCACGGCCGCCACGAAGCGCCGCCCCCGCAAGGGCGCGGAGATCCCGGCCCAGGAGGCGTCGGCGGCGGTCCAGGCGGAGCTGAACGGTCACGCGCCAGAAGCGGTGGTGGCATCCCGCCCCCTCGCCAAGCCGCCGGTGCGCAAGCTGGCGAAGGACCTGGGCGTCGACCTGGCGACGGTGACCCCGTCGGGCCCGGACGGCGTCATCACCCGCGAGGACGTGCACGCGGCGGTGGCTCCGGCCCCGGTGCGGGCGCCTGAGCGAGTCACGCCTCCGGCGCTTTCCCTGCCTGTCGCGGACGCGACCCGCGAGACCCGCATCCCGGTCAAGGGCGTCCGCAAGGCGACGGCGGCGGCGATGGTCGGTTCGGCGTTCACGGCACCGCATGTCACGGAGTTCGTGACGGTGGACGTGACGCGGACGATGAAGCTGGTCGAGGAGCTGAAGCAGGACAAGGAGTTGCAGGGCCTACGGGTCAACCCGCTCCTGCTGATCGCGAAGGCCCTCCTCGTGGCCATCAAGCGCAACCCGGACATCAACGCGTCCTGGGACGAGGCCGCCCAGGAGATCGTCCTCAAGCACTACGTCAACCTCGGCATCGCGGCGGCGACCCCGCGCGGCCTGATCGTGCCGAACATCAAGGACGCCCACGCGAAGACACTGCCGCAACTGGCGGAGTCGCTGGGCGAGTTGGTGTCGACGGCGAGGGACGGCAAGACGTCCCCGGGGGCGATGCAGGGCGGCACGGTCACCATCACCAACGTCGGCGTCTTCGGCATCGACACCGGCACACCGATCCTCAACCCGGGCGAGTCCGCGATCCTCGCGGTCGGCACGATCAAGCTCCAACCCTGGGTCCACAAGGGCAAGGTGAAGCCCCGTCAGGTGACGACGTTGGCGTTGTCCTTCGATCACCGGTTGGTGGACGGGGAGTTGGGATCGAAGGTGCTGGCGGATGTGGCGGCGATTCTTGAGCAGCCGAAGCGGTTGATCACCTGGGCCTGACGTCCGCCCATTCGGTAGCCTTGGACGTCTGGAGGGGACGGCCGCAACTTGGATTTGCGACCGCCCCCTCCGCTGCTCCGAAGTGTTCAGGCCAGTCTCAGGACCGGTTGAGCACGTACACCGGCGCCCCGTCCTCCGCGCCGCCGCGCGAGCGGATGCAGGCGTGCTGGCGCAGCAGACGGAGACACTCGTTGACGCGGCGTACGGTCAGCCCCGTACGCGACGCGATCGATTCGAGCGGCTCACGCAGCTCCCCCTCCTCGACCAGAACCGGGGCGATCACCACGGCCACCGTCCACACGTCCTCCGTCACGGACAGCCGTTCCCGCCAGTCGGCCAGCACGGACTCCGTCGTGGGCTGAAGGGCGGCGACGACGGCTGCGGTCCGGTCGAGCGTCAGGACGTCGAGCCGGTCCGCGATACGTCCCATGGCCTGGGCGACGGCTTCCTGCGCGGCGAGCGTCGCACGCTGTGCGGCAAGCATCTCCCTTTGCAGCGTGAGCGATTCGCGCTGTGCGGCCGCAAGCTCCCCGTCCACCTGAAGGTTGTGTGCCTCCAGCCGGACGATGGCCTCGGCGACCTGCTCCGGCATGGCGTACGCGATGGGGGCGCCGGGGTCTGCGGGCTGTACCTCGGCCTCTTCGAGGGTGTACGAGCCTTCGCGCTGGATGGTCTCGATCACTTCGACGGCCCACTGTTTGAAGGGCGCGGCGGAGGACTTCGTGCAGGCGTTGACGAGGAAGAGCAGCCCCTGAAGATTGATGAGATTCATGTCTCGGCGCCACTCCCGACCTGCGGGAACGCTGAGACCGTAACCATTCGTTACGGTCTCAAGAGTTTCTCGGGACCCCTCGGGGACATGGTCGGAGAGAGCCTTCCTGGCATTGGAGTGTCCCAACTCCTTGCAGACATCCACCGCAGGGAACCAGTGAGTCCCGTCCGGCATGGTCAGCCTCCGGACGCGGGCCCCGGTAGCCGCGTAGACGAAGTCGTTGACGTCGATCGCCTCGTGCCGTTCGGCAGAGTCGGGTCGTTTGCTGGGTTCGTTCATGTGAACCACCTCCGCCGGGGAACGTAAGACGGAGGCAAGTGAATATGCCAACTGGTACAAGGATGTTCATGATTACGGGGGAAGATCATCCGAATCCACTGCACGGGACCGCCGAAGCGTGTAGGGCGTCAACTCATCGGCCCGCTGGGTTACTTCGCGGCGCTGCCCGATGGGAGCCCGTAGTCGGCGCGCGGCACGGTCAGCCGGTCGGCGACGAGGGCGAGCCAGCCGCTCGGTGAGTACGGCGTTGGTGGGTCGACCTCCATGCCCAACTCGGCGACGGCGAGGGCGTAGTCGGACTCGTCGATGTCCAGGGCGAGCAGTTCGTGCAGCTCGCCGGTGAGTCGGGCGACGAGCTGCGGGTCGGTCGAGGTCCGGTAGTCGTCGATCGCCGCATCGTGGTCGTCGAACTCGTCCGGCATGTCCTGGGAGAACCAGCCGCCGAGGAACTGGCCGAGTTCCGGGAAGCGGGCGTGCCATTCCCAGTGGGTGGCGGGGGTTGCCGGGGGCGGGACCTCGCCCTCCTCGACGCTGTGTTTGATGTGGTCGGCGAGGCAGTACAGCCATTGCTGGATCTCGCCCTCGGGGAGCCCGACGTCCGGGATGGCGTAGAACTCGCCGAGCCGCAGGCGGAGTCGGCCCGGCGGAGTGTCGGCGTACTCCCGTAGCTGCCGCTCCGCGACGGCCAGGGCCCACGGTCGGCTGTGCCAGGTGTGGCGCAGGTACGCGACCAGCGCCTCGCTCGGCTTGTCCGGGGTGTCGTCCGCCGGCTCCCCGGCGTAGGCGCGGATCACCTGGTCCAACTCGCCGTAGCGGCGGTCGTGTTCGAGGGGGCTCAAGGGCACGGGATCAGCCTCTACGGGTCGTCGTCACAGGTACATCGGAAACGTGGCGTGGACTGCGAAGCCGTGCGGCCGGGACTCGTCCCGCTTCAGGATCACCCGGGCCGCGCGTACGTCGACGGGGTCTCGCCCGGCCAGCAGCATCGCCTGGAGCAGGACCCGGCCGACCGGTTCGGGGCGGGAGGGCCAGGATGCCTCGATCGTCAGGCGGGGGCGGGTGGACTGGGCGAGCCAGCGGTGGATGGCCTGCTCGTTGGCGGTGACGGTCTGTTGGGTGGCCCACTGGGCGGTTTCGCGGTCGGGGTAGGTGGCGGTGCGGGTGCGCATGGTGGACCGATCCTCTCGCGCTCTACTGGGGTTCCCACAAGGACGGGTGGGCCTCACTCATGTGCTCGACGCAGAGCCGCGCAAAGAGGGGAAAGAAGTCGACGAAGTCCTCGGTGCCCGAACCTCCGCTCATCGCGGCCTCGCTGAAGAACCGGTCCAGTTGCTCCTCGGTGTGGAAAAGGGCCATTGCCTGATAGCACTCGGAGACCACACTCGGCAGGTGCCACGGACAGCGCGGGTGGGTCTCGTCGATGTACATGCGGATACCGTCATCGGACGTGGCGTCGTGCATGTCATCGCTGATGGCCACGCCGTCCTGGCCGAAATAGATGGGCAGGATCTGGCTGAGGCGAGGAAAGCGCAGGCTCAATTCCCAGATGTCCATGGGAGTTTCCTCCCAGGTGCGCCAGTCGGAGTTCCAGTTCTCCAGGTGCTCGGCGATCTCCCGCAGGGCCGCGGGTGTACGTGATTCGGTCCTCGTCTGCGGGATTCTGCTGAGAGCGCTGTGGGAACCGTCGGGGAAGGCCTCGAAAAGTTCTGCCGCAACACGTAGTTCGGCCGCGATTTCCCGCAGTGTGCGACCGCCGTCCAATTCCGCGTTCTTCATCCCGCGAATCAGCGGGAAGAGTTTCTTCTGCCACTCGGCTGAATCGTCTGGAATCCGACGGCTCCAGCCGTCGTAGGGTTCCAACAGCTTACGGGCACCCGTGAGATTCCAGTAGCCGACGGATTCCTGGTGTGTCATGCAGGGCATCCTACTTCTTCACGTTCCTCGGCATCGAGGTCACGACTGTGAAAGGGGGGTCGAGGTTCGGGTCGTAGAGAAGACGAGTCTCGACCCCGTCGACGTAATTGGCCTTCGAAGCCGGGAATTCGTCGGTCTTGATTTCTTCCTTGCCGATGCTCCGACCGCTGTGCCCATAAGGGGTCTCGGGGACTGTGATCTCCAGTCGACCCCCCTTGTTGGGATGGTCCGCGATCCATTTCTTGATTTCGTCCGTGTTCTTGTCGATGTTGAACTGAGTCATCTTCTGTGCTGATTCCAGGTCCTTGAAGGACGACGCTTCGGCGACCCTCGGCTGCCCGTAGGGCCATTCGGTCCCCGGCCGGGGCGGTTTCTTCAGCTCGTCACGCAGACGTTGGGCCAACTGGTCGTCCGTCAGGCCGACATGCTTTGAGACGGTGTGGGAATTCTCCAGCCACTCCGTGGACGCCAGGTCGACTTTGTAGACCCCGTTGTCCGCGTCGCCGGGTGTGGACCACACATGGCCAGGTTTGAATTCGGTCAGGGAGCGCGCCCCGAACGCCTCGGCGCGGGCTTCCTCGGCCTCGTACGTCGGAGCGCTCATGGCGGCTTCGGTCAGTTCGGGAAGCAGTTTACGGAGGCGATCGGCGCCGTCGTGGAACGCCTTGTGATAGGTCTCGACGGCTGCGTCGCACCCTCCCTTGTCCATGTGCGACCGGAACTTCAGGACGATCTCGGCGAAAGTGGCGTAGGCACTCAGCTTGGTGAACTCGTCCCAGGAGAAGCCGTCCGGGACCATGTCGTTGACGGTCGCCTTCGTGGCCTCCAAGGCCAGGCGCTCGGTCGTCTTCCGGCATTTCTCGGCGGCGTCCGCGACATCGTGGAAGATCTGCCTCATGTCGTCACCGGTCTTCTTGAGGACCTCGATGACGGGGCGCCGGTCGGCGGGCGCCGTACCGGGATTGGTACGCCAGTCACGGCCGCCGGTCTGGGACGGCGGTATGGCGTTGTTGTCGCCGTCCCGTCGGCCGCCCCACGCGGTGGTGCCCCAGATCGACTGGCAGAAGGCGTTCATCGCGCTCTGCCAGTCGTTGTTGCCGCTGTCCGTCAGATACTCGATGTCCTGGGTGAAGCTGTCGGCCGATGACTGTGCCGCTCTGCCGGCCGCTTCCCATGCGTTGCCGATGCTGCGGAGGTTGTCCGTCTCGGCGCCGGGAGTGATCTCGTGGGTTCTGCCGAGTCGCAGCCCTTCCTCGATCGCCGGTTTGATCAAGTCGGCCAGAAAATCAGGGAAGTTGCCGATGGCCGCCACGAAGGGGATGTCCGAACCGTCGCCGGTGCCGGTCCACTTGATGGAGGCGACGGGTCCGTACGAGACGTTGCCGACGCCGATCGGAGGATCCCGGCGGGGTGGTGGTCCGTAGATGCCCCGGGAGTGCCAGTCGGCCGCCATGTAGTTGTTCGCCGTGTTGGTCAGCCCGAGTGAGACGCCGCCGATACTGGCCACGCACGCCGCCCACGTCTTCAGGAACTCCTTGGCCACGTCGTCGTAGGCACCGGCGAAGTCGTCGGGGCCACTGCCGTTCCCGGCCGCCTGTCGATGGTCGGCGTCCTGTACGAGTCGGCCGGCCGTCTTGTGGAAGGTGAACTGCTCGTCGCGGATCACCGTGGACGTGTAGTAGACGTGCCCCGGTTTGATGTCGAAGCCGCTCCCGCTGTCGGGCGCCGGCTGTTTCGACTGGTCGCGTTCCCACGCTCGGCGAGCGTCCGAAGGGCGGCCGTCGGATTCGGTGGCCTTCGGGGGCGGCGGCTCGTAGTGGGGATCCGGAGAGGTGCCGGGGCTCGGTTCGGGCTGGGAGGCACCGGGTTCGGGAGCCGGTTGGGTGTCACCGGCGGCGGGGCTGGTGGACGGACTCGGCTGAGGCGAGGGCGTTGCCATCAGGCGGCTCCCCAGCCGCGCAGCACCGCCCGGTGTGCCGCCGCGTAGTTGGCGTGACCGGTGGTGACATACGCGTGCAGCCACTTCTGCGCTGCCTGCAGATCCTGCGCCGACCGGTCCCACTCGTCGAGCTTCTGGACGAAGACCTCGCGGGCCTCGCCCTTCCACGACAGGACGACCGGTTCGGCCCGGTCGTAGAGGTCGTCGAGCTTGCCGTTGAGCTGCTTGAGGATGCCCTCCAGCTCCGCGGTGAGGTCGTGGAGCGTGGCGAAGGAGACGGCTATGCGGTCGTTGTCGGCGGAAGCCCCGGTCGACATGATCCCCCTGGATTTCGGTCGGCAACTACGGCTGGGCGATGGGCACTTGAGGGCTCGCGTGCGGAAGGATCAGAAGGAGTCGAGGCTGCTGCGGGGCGTCGGCGTCGGCGTATCTCCCGTGGCCTCGGCATTGGGCGTGGACAGCCTGTCGACCTCGCTGCCGATGTCGACCTGGATCGTCCGCATGTGTTCCAGCACCTCGATGTCGTTCGAGGAGAAGCCGTCGCGGCTCATCCGCACGGCCTGTTCCAACAGCTTCATCACTTCGCGGATGCGTACGGCGTCTTCGGTCGCCGCGCGGTGGAACTCGCGGTACGCCGTCGCCGCCGGGCCGCGCCAGCCGGCCTCGACGCGGTCGACGATCGCGTCCATCCGCTTGACCTGCTTGTCGAGGTGGTCCTGCATGTCGTCGAGGTCGCCGGCGAGTTTGGTGAGGTCCTTGGACGACACATGCAGGTCAGGGTTGCCACCCTGGCCCGCGCCGGTTCCGGGTACTGCCATGCCGTATCTCCGCCCCCGTCGCGTCGACATCACACGTCACTTGCTGTTGCAATAATCCTACGGTTCGCAGTGACCTTGAAGCGAGGCGGCCAGGGGCGCCGTACTGCCCGTCGTGGAGCCTCTGACGGCAACGGCGGTGCCGCCGAGGGACGTCTCCACGCCGCCGCCGTACGCCAAAGGGACCCGCCGCTGGCATGCGGCAGGTCCCTCGGTTATGGACAAGCAAGCTGACTGGGCGTCAGCCGATCGTCGCGAAGCCGTAGTTGAGCAGCTTCGTCGCGTCCGTCGAGCGCTGGGCGACCGAGGACGACGCGAGGACCGTGCCGATGACCGTCTTGCCGTTGCGGGTGGCGGCGAAGACGAGGCAGTACTTGGCCTCGGGGCCGGAGCCGGTCTTCACACCGATCGTGCCGCTGTAGCTGCTGAGCAGGGTGTTCGTGTTGGTCCAGGCAGCCATCGTGCGGGTGCTGCCGGTCTTCGTGATCGTCTTCGCCTTGTACGACTTGGTCTTGACGACCGTCTTGAACGTGGCGTTCTTCATCACGTTGCTGGCGAGCTTCGTCAGGTCGCGCGGCGTCGAGTAGTTGTTGCCGTTGCCGATGCCGTCGAACGAGTCGAACTTCGTGTTCGTCAGGCCGAGCGACTTCGCCGTCGAGTTCATCTTCGCGATGAACGACTTCACGCGCGCGGCCCGGGTCGAGCCCGTGCCGAACTTGTCGGCCAGCGCGTACGCCGCGTCGCAGCCGGACGGGAGCATGAGCCCGTACAGCAGCTGGCGGACGGTGACCTTGTCGCCGACGATCAGGTGGGCGGAGGAGGCGGTGTTGGCGACGATGTAGTCGCTGTACGCCTTGGCGATGGTGACCTTGGCGTCGAGGTTGAGGTTCGACTGGGAGAGCACGACCTTCGCGGTCATGATCTTCGTGGTGGAGCCCGTCGACCGCTTGGTGTCCGCGGCCTTCGTGTAGAGCGACTTGCCGGTGGCGTTGTTCATCACAAAACCGCCCGCGGCCACGATCGTCGGCTTCGTGACGGCCTGCGCGGGTGCCGCGGTCAGGGCGCCGGTCGCGAGCACGGCGCCTGCGGTCACGGTGACCGCGGCGGCTCTGCGGAAGCGGCTGCCCTTGATGCCGGTAATGGCAGTAATCAACTGAGGTACCCCGAATACGTTGAATGCCCCTGAGGAACGGCCCAGTTGGAGGGGGGAAAGAGAGGGCCGCACGTGTGTGACACGTAAGTAGCACAGAAGGTTGTGCGGTTGCTGGGCCGGGTTCCCCGAATGTGTGAAACGCCCCCGAGAACCGGCCGCGGAAACTACGGAAACTCACGTCGTACACGCATCCCCGTAGACGCAACCCCGGCGCCCCTTGGTTCCCTCCGATTCCCCGTAATCCCCCTCGGTTCCCGTCCGCATCCTGGACGCCCGTCCTCATGCGTACGTGTTGTATCTATGCTGTCCTCATGCCGTCCCCGTCCCCCGCTCCGTCCCTCGCCGCCACCGATTCCGCCCCTCCCGCCGTCAAGCAGCCCCCCGCCGCCGACCGCGTCTACACCCACGTCAAACAAGGTGTCCTGGACCGGCGTTACGAAGGCGGAACCCTGCTCACCGAGGGCGAGTTGGCCGAGGCCGTCGGAGTGTCACGGACACCCGTGCGCGAGGCGCTGCTGCGCCTGGAGGTCGAGGGGCTGATCAGGCTCTACCCGAAGAAGGGCGCCCTGGTCCTGCCCGTCTCCTCGCAGGAGATCGCGGACGTGGTGGAGACCCGGATGCTGGTCGAGCAGCACGCGGTCCGCAAGGTCGTACCGGCGTCACCGACCCTCATCGCCCGGCTCGAAGAACTCCTCGACCGGCAGAGGGAACAGGCCGCCGCGGGCGACCTGGCCGGCGCCGCCGTCACCGACCGCTGCTTCCACGCCGAGATCGTCCGCAGCGGCGGCAACGAGATCCTCTCCCGGCTCTACGACCAACTCCGCGACCGGCAGCTGCGGATGGGCGTCGCCATCATGCACTCGCACCCCGACCGCATCGCCAAGACGCTCACCGAGCACGCGGCGATCCTCGACGCGCTGCGCACCGGCGACGCCGAGGCGGCCGCCGGGATCGTGCACCAGCACGTCGACTGGTTCTCCCACCTGGCCCGGGGCGAGGTCCGATGAGCAGCAGCAGTAGCAGTCCTGGTAGCAGTTCTGGCCTCTCCCTCCCCGGTGATCCGCCCGGGGGCCGCCGCGCCCTCGCCGTGTGGGGCATCGGCGTCTCCGTCTACTTCGTCGCCGTCATCTTCCGTACGTCCCTCGGTGTCGCCGGCCTCGACGCGGCGGAGCGGTTCCACGTCAACGCCTCGGCCCTGTCGACGTTCTCGATCCTCCAACTGCTGGTCTACGCGGGCATGCAGATACCCGTCGGCCTCCTCGTCGACAGCCTCGGCACCAAGAAGGTGCTGACCATCGGGGTGGTTCTCTTCACCGCCGGCCAACTCGGCTTCGCCTTCTCGCCCTCCTACGGCACCGCCCTCGCCTCCCGCGCGCTGCTCGGCTGCGGTGACGCGATGACGTTCATCAGCGTGCTGCGGCTCGGCACCCGCTGGTTCCCGGCGCGACGCGGCCCGATGGTCGCCCAGCTCGCGGGCCTCGCGGGAATGGCCGGAAATCTCGTCTCCACCCTGGTGATCGCCCGCCTGCTGCACGGCATCGGCTGGACGGCCGCCTTCGCGGGCAGCGCGCTCGCGGGGGTCGTGGTCCTCGTCCTGCTCCTTCTGTTCCTGAAGGACCACCCGGAGGGCCACGAACCGGCCCCCTTCCCGCACCGCGGCGCGGCCTACGTCCGCCGTCAGATCGCCGCCTCCTGGCGCGAACCGGGCACCCGCCTCGGCCTCTGGGTGCACTTCACCACCCAGTTCCCCGCGATGGTCTTCCTGCTCCTGTGGGGCCTGCCGTTCCTGGTCCAGGCCCAGGGCCTGTCCCGCGCCACCGCCGGTGAACTCCTCACCCTCGTCGTCCTGTCCAACATGCTGGTCGGCCTGATCTACGGCCAGATCGTCGCCCGGCACCACACCGCGCGGCTGCCGCTGGCGCTCGGCACGGTCGGCGCCACGGCGCTGGCGTGGGCGGTCACCCTCCTCTACCCCGGTGACCACGCGCCGATGTGGCTGCTGATCGTGCTGTGCACAGTGCTCGGCTCCTGCGGGCCCGCCTCGATGCTCGGCTTCGACTTCGCCCGCCCGGCCAACCCGCCGGAGCGCCAGGGCACCGCCTCCGGGATCACCAACATGGGTGGTTTCGTGGCCTCGATGACGACCCTGTTCCTGGTCGGCGTGCTCCTCGACGCGACCGGCGACAACTACTCGATCGCCTTCTCGGTGATCTTCGTCCTCCAGGCGGTCGGCGTCAGCCAGATCCTCCGGCTGCGGAGCCGGGCGGCCCGCCGCGAGAGCGAACACCTCGTGGCGAGCCGGGTGGAGACGGTCCACGTGCCGGCGTGACCCCGTGACCGTGTGACCTCGTGCCGGCGCGAACCCGCCCTTTCTCACACCGCTCTCCTACGGCTTTCTTACGTCGGCACGACGGGCACCAGCGTGAGGTAGGCGAGCCCCAACACGCCCCGGTAGCTCATCCATTGGGCCCGGTGCCGGTCGAGGCGCTCGCGCGTCTCGGCGGCCAGCGGATGGTCACCGTGCCCGGCGAGCCACACCTCCGCGTCCGCCTGGTACGCCGACTCGAACTCCTCCCACTCGTCCGCGTTCGCCGTCTCGGTCCACTCGGGACGGAACCCGGCCGCCACCGCGTGATCGACGAGCGTCCCAAGGTCGTAGTACTCATCGGCACGCGCCTCCGGCCACATGCCGGCCAACTCGGCCGTCGTGGGCGGGCGTTGCCAGAACCCCTCACCGAGCACCACCCGTCCCCCGTCGGCGACGAGCCGCCGCAACTCCCGCAGGGCTTCGACGGTGTGCCGGGGAGGCTCCTCGGCACTGAGGGCCTGGCTCGCGCCCAGACACAGCACGAGATCGGCCGGCCCGCGCCCCGTCCCCACCGCCGACTCCTCGACGAACTCGACCCGCTCCGCGAGCCCCCGCGCCTCGGCATCGAGCCGCCCACGCTCCAGATCCCGCGCGTTCACATCGACCCCGACACCCCGCGCTTCCGGTACGGCGGTCAGGACCCGGAGCATCAACTCGCCCCAGCCGCAGCCGATGTCGAGCACCGTGCGCGGCCCTGCACCGGCCAGTCGCCGCACGATCCCGGCGGCACGCGCCTCGGAGAGCGGGCTGTGGAAGGCGAGCCGGGTGAGCCGGGGAGGCCCGTCTCCGGGCTCGGCGTTGTCAGCGGTCTCGGTCTTCTCGGTTTTGGACGTCACGTCAGACATGCCGCGGAGGCTAGCGACAGACGCTCGGCCGGCGACAACGAATTTCCGCGCTGCCGCTGCTACTTGGTGATGGTGAAGTTCCGCAGTATCGAAGCCGACAGCTCCGGATCGCCGTCCGCCTTGACCTTGTCCGACACCGAGTCGACGGTGACCCGCCCGCAGGCCAGCCGGACGTACGTCTCCCAGTCGAGGATCAGGGTCGCGGCCGGACCGAGCGCGGGGGCCGTCTCCAGGGTGCCGCGGCCCTGGATGTCGACGCGGATCGTACGGAGGAACTCGATCGGACCGTGCACGTCGAAGACGACCGCCGAACTGCGCGGTGCGCCCGAGTCGTCGGCGACGACCTTCGGGAGCGCGGCGAGGAGCACGTCACGGGCGATGTGCGCGCCGGGCGAGTCCAGGTTGCCGGGGCGGCCGAGGGCGGCGCGCAGGTCCTGCTCGTGCACCCACACGTTGAACGCGTGGTTCCGCATCGACTCTTCGAGGGTGACCTCGGTGCTGACGTGGCCGCGCACCTTCGTGCCGGGGTCGCGCGACTCGTTCCGCAGCTGTCGGTTGCGGCGGATGATCGTGTACTCCAGCTCCGACGTCATCTCCGGCGCCGTGTGGTGGCGGCGTACGTCGACCTGCATCTCCATGTACCGCTGGTGCTCGTTGGTGACGTGGTAGAGGTCGCGCGGGAGGGTGTGGATGGGGCGCGGGTCGCCGAGCATCTCGTTGTCCAGCCCGATGACATGGGAGACCACGTCACGCACCGACCAGCCCGGGCACGGCGTTCGCCGGTTCCACTCTCCCTCCACGAGCGGGGTGACCAGCTCGGATATCGCGTCGATGGAGTGGGTCCAGGCGTCGGCGTAGGGCTGGAGAGTGGGATGCAGACTCACGGAACGGGACCCCTCGGCGGTCGGTACAGGTCGGGTGGCGGGCGGCGTTGCCAGCGGGAGGTGGCTGTCGGCGGGTGTCTTAAAACGCTAAGTTACGCTGCTGTGAGGCACCCCGGCAGTGCTTTCGTGTGACGATCGTAGGCCCGTGTGAACGGCTCGAATGCCAGGACGGTGGTACTGTGCGCGCCTCTCTCCTTCAAATCGCCGTAGAAGAGGGCGAATCGGTCGAATCTCGCCGGGTTCGGGTGGCGTCCCTCGTCCGCGACCAGACCGGTGCCGATCTCGTCGTCCTGCCGGAGCTGTGGACGACGGGTGCGTTCGCCTACGAGCGGTTCGCCGAGGAGGCGGAGCCTCTGGAAGGCCCGACCTACGAGGCGATGGCCAAGGCGGCGAGCGACGCGGGCGTGTGGCTGCACGCGGGCTCGATCCCTGAGCGGACTGCGTCTGACGGCGGCTCCGCCGCGGAGGACGGCCCCCTCTACAACACGTCCCTCGTCTTCTCCCCCTCCGGTGAACTGGCCGCCGCCTACCGCAAGATCCACCGCTTCGGCTTCGACAAGGGCGAGGCCGTGCTGATGGGCGCGGGCAGCGAGTTGGTGACGGTCCGTCTGCCCGAGACGGTCATCGGTCTTGCCACCTGTTACGACCTCCGTTTCCCCGAACTCTTCCGCGGCCTCGTCGACGCCGGCGCCGAGACCCTCGTCCTCCCCGCGGGCTGGCCCGAACGCCGCCGCTCCCACTGGACCCTCCTCGCCCAGGCCCGGGCGGTCGAGAACCAGTCCTTCGTCCTCGCATGTGGAACGGCCGGTACGCACGCCGGAGTTCCCCAGGCCGGTCACTCGATCGTGGTCGACCCCTGGGGCGAGGTCCTCGCGGAGGCGGGCGCGGGCGAGGAGATCCTGACGGTGGACTTCGACCCGGCGAAGGTGGCGGTGACCCGGGAGCAGTTCCCGGCGCTGAAGGACCGGGTGCTGGGGCTGGAGCGTCCGCGGCGCACGCAGTGAGCGGCAGAACCGGGCGGACCCTGGCCGCACTTGGACGCGCCTTCCTGGCCTTCGACCGCGCCTTCGGCGGAGCGAACCCCCCACCCGCACCCCAGGCGTTCGCCGCCCGCCACCCGGCGGGCTGCGCCACGGCCGCCGCGCTGCTCGTCGCGATACCGGTCGGCCTGGCCTTCGCGCCGTTCCGGGCGGTCCTCGTCGGCACGTGCGCGTGGTTGCTGTCCTGGGCGTCGCTGCGCCTCGAACGCCGCCGCCAGGCCCACTACACCCGCATCGGCTACGACACCGCACCCCGCGACTCCTGGTCGACGGCCCGTCCCCGGGCCGTACTCACCACCATGCTCGTCGCGTGGGGCCCCGTGACGGTGTTCGTCTGGCTCGTGGGCAGGACGGACGACGCCCCTCCCGGCTGGACGGCCAGCGCGGTTTTCGGCGCGTTGGCCATCCTGGGCGGCTACTTCGGGGACCGCCTGCAGGAGCGCCGCCGGGCCCGCGCTCGGGCCCGTACGGCCGCCGACCAGGACGTGGGCTAGTCCTCCCGCTCCTTCTCCGCCAGGTGGATCACGCACACCGCCACCGCGATCAGCAGCGCCGCGTCCGCGTCCTCCCGGACGATGTCGACGCCGTAGGTCTCCCGGATGTGCAGCCAGCGCCGGGAGATCTGCGCGAGCAGCTCGCCGTCGTAGTCGACGCCGAACTCGCGGTCGAGGATCTTGCCGCTGACGTCGAGTTCGGTGCCGTCGACCAGGGACACCTTGTAGTGGTTGCGCAGCAGGGAGAACCGCTTGTGTCTGATGGTCGCCAGGGGCTCACCGTCCCGTTCGATGACCATCGTGTCGCGCAGGGCGAGCATCTTCTTGTGGATGTCGATGAGCACGCGCCCGTGCGTGTCCTTCAGCTCGAAGGTGTCCCGGATGCGCATGGCCTTGCCGTCGACCAGGAACACCTTGTTGCCGTTCTGGTCCTCGATCCAGTAATCCTCACCAAAGCCGAGGATCCGATCGCGTACGAGGAATCTCATGACATTACGGCTTCCCCGGCAACCGGTCCGAAACGCCGCCGATAGGCCGACGGGCTCAATCCGGTCTCCTTCCGCAGCCGTACCCGCAGGTTCGCCCCGGTCCCCAGACCGCACCTCGCGGCGACCACGTCCAGCCGTTCCTCCCCGCGCTCGATCAGCCGGCACGCCAGCGCCACCCGCTCCCCGGTCAGCCACGCCAGCGGCGTCGTCCCGAGCTGCGAACGGAAGCGCCGGTGCAGGGTCGCGGGGGAGACGGCGGCGCGGGCGGCCAGCTCGGCCACCGTCAGCGGTTCGCCCAACCGCCCCTGCGCCCACGCGAGCAGCGGCGCGAGCGACTCGTCGGGCACATCGGGCAACGGCCGCTCCACGAACTGCCGTTGCCCGCCGTCCCGATGGGCCGCGAAAACGAGCCTCCTGGACACAGCGTTGGCGATCTCGGCGCCATGGTCCCGCCGCATGACATGCAGCCCGAGGTCGAGCGCGGCGGCGCTCCCGGAGGCGGTGAGGATGTCCCCGTCGTCCACGAAGAGGACGTCCGGTTCGAGCCGCACGCGCGGGTGCAGGGCGCGGAAACGGTCGGCCCACATCCAGTGCGTGGTCGCCCGGCGCCCATCCAGCAGCCCCGCCTCCGCGAGCGCGAAGCTCCCGGTACACAGGCTCATGACACGCGCCCCGCGCGCGTGGGTGCGCCGGATGGCGTCGAGCACGGCGGCCCCGCGCGGTACGACGTTGTCGGGCCGACCCGGCACGACCAGGGTGTCCGCCGTATCCACCCCATCCAAACCGTGCGCCCCGGTGAGGGTGAAGAACCCGTGGTTCATCCGCACCTCACGCGCGGGCGTGCACACCAGCACCTCGTACAGCGGCCCGGGCAGGCCGAGTTCGGGCCGGGGCAACCCGAACAGCTCGGTGGCGACACCGACCTCGAAGGGATTGGTGCCCTCGTCGACGATCACGGCGACACGGTGGGGCCGCGACGGAGGACGCTGAGGCTGAGAGGATCCTTGCGGCATGTGCGATTCCTAGCACTCGTACGGCGGCCCGACCACCCCCGACGATGACTGGCATGACCACCACGGAACCCATCTCCCTCCCCGCCGCCCTCGCCTCCTTCAGCGACCGGTGGAGCCCCCGCATCGTCACCACCGTCAACGACTACGACGTCCGCGTCGCCAAGGTCGAGGGCGAACACCTCTGGCACACCCACGACCACACCGACGAGTTCTTCCTGGTCCTGGACGGCGAACTGCACATCGCCCTACGGGAGTCGGCGGGCTCGGGTTCGGGCGAGCGCACAGTCGTCCTCCCCAAGGGCTCCGTCTTCACGGTCCCCCGCGGCACGGAACACAAGCCGTACGCCCCGGTCCCGTCGGAGATCCTCGTCCTCGAACCGACCGGCACGCTCACGGTCGGCGACCAGCATGAGGAGATCCCGGCCCACGTGGACGCGACGACGGGTCACACCTTGAACTGACCCTTCATTGCGGTGAGTAGGGCGTTCAGGGCGGTGGGGGTGGGTGAGAGGAGGGTGGCGGGCTCGTCGCTCTCGCGGAGGTGGAGCGTGGTGAGGGCGGCGGCTATCTCCAGGCAGTTGGTGTCATCGTCTCCTCCTGAGAACGACGATTTCTGCCAGCGGAGAGTCTGAGACACGGCATACCTTTCACAGTTGCTGAGCGATACGGCGGATGAAGTCGAGGGACGCCTCCGGCGGGAGGGCGGCACCTTCGACTCGTTCAAGGCGGGCTCGGTAGCGGTTCAGTTGGGCGGGGGCATCGATGAACTCGGCGCCGTGCGTTGTGTCGATCTGCGCGGTGTCCAGTCGAGGGACCACCCCGCCAACGTACTGCAGAGGAAATCCCGCACCAGCGAAGCCGTCGGCCACGAACGGAATGACGCAAATCGTCACGTTCGCCTGCTCGGATGCTTGGAGAAGGTGCTCCAACTGGGCGCGGGTGACTTTGGGTCCGCCGACGCGCATTCGTAGCGCGGCCTCGTGGATGATCACGTCATACGGCGTTCCGGTCTTGAGTACCTGCTGGCGTCGTATCCGGAAAGCGATGCGAGCCTCGCGGTCGTCCTCGGGAAGATGCGGCTGCGCAAATACCGAGGCGCTGCGCACATGGTCCTCGGTCTGCAGGATCCCCGGAATGTGTACAACCTCGAAGGTGCGGACGTACGACGCGTGGTGCTCCAACTCGGCGAGATCCAGAGCCTGGAGAGGCACCACGCCCCGGAATTCCTCCCACCAGCCCTTGTCCCGCTCGTTGGCCATGTCGACCAGTGCGTCGATGACCCGGGCGTCATCGCAGGCGTAGTGCTCGGCGAGCCTTCGCAGCCGCTCCTCGCTGATGCCGTGCTTCCCCGACTCGATGTTGCTGATCTGCGCCTGGTTGGTCCCCAGCCAGGCCGCGACGTCACGGGATACCAGCCCCGCCGCCTCGCGCAACCTGCGCAACTCCGCGCCAAGGCGTACCTGACGTGCGGTGGGGATGACCCTCGGCGGCATGACATCTCCTCAGTTCCACTGACCCGGTTGCGGCGTTGCAAATATACCGAGTACCTTCGTGACGTACTCACGGAGGGTGCCCGCATGGTCACCCATCCGCAACTCCCGCACGCCCACAGCTCGTTGGAAGCGCCACCCCGACCGTCGACACCGGGGCGCCGGACAGCAACGAGCCCGGGATCACGCAAACCCCCATCACCTCAACGGAGTTGATGCCCCATGCCCTCATACACCCTCATCTGCCCACCCCTCGACACCTCCCCCCACATCGCCCGCGACTTCGTCGCCACTGTCCTGTGCACGCTGGAGCTGGACCGCGCCCTGGTCGACGACGCGATCCTCTGCACCTCGGAACTCGTCACCAACGCCTGTGTCCACGCGAAGGGCGGTGACGGCACGGTGCTGTGGCTGGCGGTGGAGGAGGACCGTTTGCGGGTCGTGGTGTACGACGGGGACGAAAACCCGCCGGTGATAAGGGAGTTGACGGCTGAACCGGATGAGCGAGGCGGTGGCCGGGGGCTGTACCTGGTGGACGCCCTCACCGAAGGCTGCTGGGGGCACGGTCCGGACATTCCGTACGGCGGGCAACCGCACCCGGAGGGCAAGGGAGTGTGGTTCGACCTGCCCGCAGACCCGCCTGTACGACGGCCAGCGGCACCATGACCGACCAGCCAGACCACTCACAGCCTCCCGACCGCCGACGCCGACAACTCGGAACAGCAGCCGTCATCCCGCCGGCCAGCACCATGCACCGCCGAGGCACGTCGGGGGCGATCGGCGCAACGCCCCCACCCCCCTGATCACCCGCCCCTAGGATGGCGCGCATGGCAATCGAAGGTGCGCAGACGACCCCGGACGTCGTGGAGGACGTGTTCGAAGGACACGCCACGGACATCGAGGTCGAGGACTCCGGCGGGGACACCGAGCGGATCCAACGGCCGTGGAACCCCGACCAGATCAGGGTGAACACCAGCCAGTTCTCCCTGCGCAACATCCTCGACCAGATCGACGAGGGCTCTATCGAACTCGCTCCGGACTTCCAGCGGTTGCAGGTCTGGCGCGCTGACCAGAAGTCTCTGCTGGTCGAGTCCCTGCTGCTGCAGATCCCGCTACCGGCGTTCTACTTCGCCGAGGACGTGGACGGATCGTTCCGGGTCGTCGACGGCCTTCAGCGGCTGTCCACGCTGCACGCGTTCGTCCGGGGCGGAGAGGCGGACGGCTTCGCCCTCGGGAAGCTGGAGCACCTGGACGACCTGAAGGACCTGCGCTTCAGTGATCTCCCTGTGCCGTTCCAGCGGCGGATCAATAACACCCAGCTGATCGTCAACGTAATCGACCCGACGACACCGCGCGGGGTCACGTACGAGATCTTCAAGCGGATCAACACCGGCGGAACCCCGCTCAACGGCCAGGAGATCCGGCACTGCATGAGCAGTCGGCGCAGCCGGGACACCCTGCACCGGATGACCCACACGGATGCCTTCGCCAAGGCCACCGGAGGTCGGCTCACCAACCACATCCGGATGAACGACCGTGAGATGGCGCTGCGGTTCGCCGCCTTCTGGCTGAAGGGGGGGGGTCTCGGCGTACCACGAGCGGCCGGTGATGGAGATGTTCCTGATGGACACCACGGAGATGCTGGACGATCCGACGAGGGTTCCGGACGGGAGGGTGGTCGAGTTGGAGGCCGCCTTCGAGCGGGCGATGTCCCACGCCCGCCTTGTCTTCGGCGAGCACGCCTTCCGCAAGTGGCCGGAGGGGGACGACTATCGCCGCCCGATCAACCGTGCCCTGTTCGAGAGCTGGTCCATGGCCCTGGCCGACTCCGACCACACGACCGCTGACCTGCGCGCGCGCCGCGACGCGATCGTGAAGGCCGCCCGCGAGCGGATGACCGTCGACGTCGACTACATCAACGCGATCACCTCCTCCACCGCCGACCGCAACCGGGTCGACTACCGCTTCAAGGCCGCTGTCGCGGACGCGGGAGCCGGCCGGTGATCACTTCCCTGGAGATCCGGGGCTTCAAGCGGTTCGAGTCGGAGTCGTTCGAACTGCGCCCGCTGACCGTCCTCACCGGCGTCAACGGCGGTGGCAAGAGCACCGTGATCCAGTCCCTGCTGCTGGCCCGGCTGGCGGCCCTGTCGGGTACCGGTACGACGGGTGGCACGGTCCGGCTGAACGGGCCGCTGGGCCTGGCCCTCGGTGAGGCCCGCGACGTACTGAACTGGAAGGCCGACGCGCGGGAGATCACCGTAAAACTGGGCGGTGCGGGCGGTGAGTCCTGGGTGTACGGCTTTGGCCTGCCCGACGCCGAACAGGCTCTGCACCTCGACGTACGGCGACTGCCGGTGGCGCACGTTCCCGGTATCGGGCCGAGCGTCGCGGACCCTGCTTTCACCTACGTGTGCGCCGAGCGCCTCGGCCCACGCGACACACTGTCGGTGTCGGCCGAGGAACCCGACCGGATCGGCGTGGGGGTACGGGGCGAGTTCACGGCACAGGTGCTGGCGCTGCGTGAGTCACGCGCGGTCGGCACCCGCACGGAGGTCCGGGGGGCGCTGCATCATCCGGAAGCTGCCGGTAAGCAGCTGAGGGTCCAGGCCGAGGCATGGGCCTCGGAGATCATCCGCCCGCTGCGCATCACCGCCCGCCTGGCCGCAGGCATCATGGCCGGGACGATCCGCTTCGGCGAGACGGGTCTCAGCGGCGAGGAGATCCGCCCCGCCAACACCGGCTTCGGCGTCTCCTACGCCCTGCCGATCATCGTCGCCGGACTGCTCACCGAGCCGGGTGATCTGCTGATCGTGGAGAATCCGGAGGCCCATCTGCATCCGGCGGGACAGTCCCGGCTGGGCCGTTTTCTCGCGCAAGTGGCGGGCAGCGGCGTGCAGGTGCTCGTGGAGACGCATAGCGACCACGTCCTCAATGGCGCCCGCCTCGCGGTCGCGCAGGACGGCTCGCTCCCCGCGAAGGACATGGTCACGCACTACTTCGACCACGACCGAACCCTGCCCATCGCCATCAACGACAAGGGCGAGCTCAGCCACTGGCCGAGCGGCTTCTTCGACCAGATCGAGACCGACTTGGGGAGGCTTGCCCGTGCCCGGCGCGACAGGTGATGCCACGGCCGAGGACGACTACCGCGTCGTTGTCGGCGAGGAGTGCTTCGACTGGCGGGAGCTGACGGACTCGGATCTCCAGGACGCCCTCGACCTGCTCGCGGAGTTATTGGAGCCGCTGGCGGACGGGCGCACGGCGGCTCTCATGGAACCCGCGTACGAAGCCGAATGCCGTCCGTCCCTCGCCCTGTTCGACGTCCTCTACTCACCGGACGGCGGACTGCCCCGCGACAAGCGGGTCCGACTGCAGAAGCTGCTGGGCAAGTGCAGGCGCGTGGAACCCGACGAGGCGGATCTGCCCCAGCCGGTCCGCGTGGCCGACGGCCCCTGGCGCGAGCCCTCCTGGGGCACGGCACACGCCCTGGCCAGGGCGGCGGAAGGCCGCGCCATGTCCTGCCTGCTCGCTCCCTACGCCAAGGAACCCGACTGGCCGTCCGGGTGGCTCACCGTCACAAGGACCACGGAGACGGGCCACGACGAGGTGAAGGCGCACGTCCTGCGGACACCGGAGGACGCCCCGGGCTTCTGGCGAGGTCTGCTCACCCGTGAGCCCGTCCCGGCCGCCCACTTCCTCACCTTCACCGGGGACGCGTTCCCCCGGCTGCTCTTCGCCGACTCCCTGAACCTGCATCACTTCAAGGGCTCCTACGCCGAGGTCCTGCCCTGGCTGGTCAAGCTCCTCGGTGCGCTCAACGACCACTTCACCCAGACACTGGCCGACTGCGGCGGCGACCTGAGCCAGGTCATCCGCAGGTTTGACACGATGGATCTGGAGATCTCCCCCGAGAGCGCCAACACGAAGAAGAACGCCAAGGCGTGGGAGCAACGCAACGTTGACCACGGCGGCGGCACCTACCGGTGCGACTGGCACGGCAAACGCCTCTACGACCGCGACCGCGTGCACTTCTCCCTGCCGATCCCCGAGCGGGACGGCCGGATACTCGTCGGGATCTTCGTGGGACATCTCGCGACGTGACCGCCCGGCGAGGTGACTGTCAGTGGCGAGTGGCACTCTTGATCCATGACCGATGCATCCCCCGCCCCGACTCCCCGCCGAGCCCGTGTCCGCGCCCCCCAGCTGACCGGCAAGGGCGGCTGGCTGAACACGGGTGACAAGCGGTACACCCTCGCCGACCTGCGGGGACGCATCGTCATCCTGGATTTCTGGACCTTCTGCTGCATCAACTGCCTGCACGTCCTGGACGAACTCCGTGAGCTGGAGGAGAAGCACCGGGACACGGTCGTGATCATCGGCGTGCACTCGCCGAAGTTCGTGCACGAGGCCGAGCACCAGGCGGTCGTGGACGCGGTCGAGCGGTACGGCGTGGAGCATCCGGTGCTGGACGACCCGGAGTTGGCGACCTGGAAGCAGTACGCCGTCCGCGCCTGGCCGACGCTCGTCGTCATCGACCCGGAGGGGTACGTCGTCGCGCAGCACGCGGGCGAGGGGCACGCGCACGCCATCGAGCGGCTGGTGGAGGAGTTGGAGACCGAGCATGCCGCGAAGGGCTCCCTCCGGCGCGGGGACGGCCCGTACGTGGCACCGGAACCCGAGCCGACGGTGCTGCGCTTCCCGGGCAAGGCACTGGCCCTGCCGTCCGGCACCTTCCTGGTCAGCGACACCACCCGGCATCAACTCGTCGAGCTGGCGGCGGACGGGGAGACCGTCGTACGGCGGATCGGTTCCGGCGCGCGCGGCCTGCACGACGGTTCGGCCGACTCCGCCACCTTCAACGAACCCCAGGGGCTCGCCCTCCTCGACGACGGCTCCGTGGTCGTCGCCGACACCGTGAACCACGCGCTACGACGGCTCGACCTCACCACCGGCGCCGTCACCACCCTCGCGGGCACCGGCCGCCAGTGGATGCAGGGCGAGCCCACCTCGGGTCCCGCCCGCGAGGTCAGCCTCTCGTCCCCCTGGGACGTGGCCTGGTGGCAGGGCAAGGTGTGGATCGCCATGGCGGGTGTACATCAGCTCTGGGCCTACGACCCCGCCGCGGACCCGACTAACCCCGCCCACCCCGCCCACCCCACCGTCGCCGTCACCGCCGGCACCACCAACGAAGGCCTCGTCGACGGACCCGGACCCGAGGCCTGGTTCGCCCAGCCCTCCGGACTCGCCGCGACCGCCGACCGGCTGTGGGTGGCCGACTCCGAGACGTCCGCCCTGCGCTGGGTGGACCTCGACGGGGCTGTCCACACCGCCGTCGGCACCGGCCTCTTCGACTTCGGGCATCGTGACGGATCCGCCGAACAGGCGCTGCTCCAGCACCCGTTGGGCGTCACCGCGCTCCCGGACGGCTCGGTCGCGATCAGCGACACGTACAACCACGCCCTGCGCCGCTACGACCCCGCGACCGGCGAAGTCACCACGCTGGCCACGGACTTGAGGGAGCCGAGCGACGCCGTGCTCGTCGGCCACGACATCCTGGTCGTCGAGTCCGCCCGGCACCGGCTGACCCGGCTGCGCCTGCCGGAGGAGGCCGTGCGGGTCGAGTCCGTCGCTCATCGCACCCAGCGCGCGGCCACCGAAGTCGCCCCCGGCGAGCTGGAGTTGGACGTCATCTTCCAGGCCCCGGCCGGGCAGAAGCTCGACACCCTCCCCCACGCTCGAACAGACTCGCGCGGGGGGACCCCCATCGGCCCCTCGACCCGGCTGCTCGTCTCCGCCACCCCGCCCGAGCTGCTCGTCGGCGGTGAGGGCGCGGGCACGGACCTGAACCGCACCCTGGCCCTCAACCCGGCCGTGGCGGAAGGCGTGTTGCACGTCTCCGCGATGGCCGCCTCCTGCGACGACGACCCATCCAACGAGTACCCCGCCTGCCATGTCCACCAGCAGGACTGGGGCGTCCCGGTCCGCCTCACCAACGGCGGGGCGGACCGACTCCCCCTCGTGCTGGCCGGCCTGGACGAGCGAGGCGACGGGGCCGACCAGGACGCCTGAAACGGGGGACCACAAAGACACCCGGCAGGGTCAGCGGCGACGCGCCCGCGGTGCCAGCTTGTACAGCGCCATCCCCGCCGCGACCAGTGTCGTCGCCGCCACCATCATCGCCATGCTGTTCATCCACAGGCCCGTCGCGGCCAGCGTGGCCCCACCGGCGCCGGTCGTGCCGGCGCCGACAACTCTTCCGTACATAAACGTTTCTCCTAAAGGGTTCCGATACAGCGTTCCGGTGCGTGAGGGGTGGGCTAGGTCGCCACCCACTTCTCCTCGCTCCGGCGGGCCAGGCCCCACAGGGAGGTGAAGTAGACGGCGTGCTGGAAGAGGTCGTAGAGCATCTCGGGGATCATCAGCGCGGCGACCAGCACCGCGACGGGTCCGGCGCGGCGGACGGAGACGGTTTTCTCGACGACGAAGATCAGGCCGATCGCGGTCCAGAACGGGGAGACGCCCGGGAAGCCGTAGACCGTCGTGTAGGTGGCCATGAAGGTCAGGTAGACGAGGAAGGACAGGGCGCCGAAGCCCATCAGGAACTGCTGGAGGAAGTAGCGGGCGGTGACCTTGGTCCAGCCGTAGTCGCGGAGGTTCTCCAGGGCGCCGCGCTGCCAGCGGAGGCGTTGGTGCCAGAGTTTGGGGAGGCTGGTCATGACCTCGGTGGTGACCGCGCAGCCCGCCGGTGACATCGCGCGGTAGCCGAGGGTCTTGACCGCCTTGGTCATCTCGTCGTCCTCGGTGAGGGAGGCGAGGCTGTAGTAGCCGTCGCCGCCGCCGATGAGACCGTCGTGGCGGGCCTGACGCACCTCGCGCAGGACGCGGGCGCGGAACATCGTGCCGGTGCCGGTGAGGACCTGGGCCTTGCCGCCGGTGCGGTTCAACTCCCAGGCGTAGCGCTGGAACTCCATGCGCTGGAGGAGACCGAGGAGTCCGCCGCCCGGTTCGCCGTAGAAGACTCCGCCGACGGCGCCGACCTTGCGGTTGAAGGTGGCCATTGCGGTCTCGCTGAACCACGGGTTGAGGACGGTGTCCGCGTCCTGGACGAGCAGCAGATCGCGTTCGTCGAGGTGGGGCAGGACCCAGTCGATGGCCTGGTTGAGGGCGCCGGCCTTTTTGTGCGAGTTGCCCTGCGTGGCGAAGACTTCCGCTCCGTGCGAGGCGGCTACGGCGGCCGTGTCGTCGGTGCAGTTGTCGGTGACGACGACGATCAGGTCGGGCTTGCGGGTCTGGCGCCACAGGCCCTCGATCGCGGCGCCGATGCGGTCCGCTTCGTCGTGCGCCGGTATCAGGACCACCAGCCGTGGTTCGAGCACGGCAGCGGCCTCCCCCGTGAAGATCGTGAGACGGGCCCGGGGCTGCCTCTCCCCGGGCCCTCAACTGCACGAAGTCTTCACGAGGTTCACACAAGCCACAATGCGCACCGCGTCACGGATTGCTCACGGTTGGCTGTGTATGTCCTGTGCGGGTGATTCGGCCCGAGTGTGGACTACGCCCGAGTATCCACCGCCGAAGGATTCGGTCAGGCGGGGTTCAGGCGCCGTAGCCACCGCGGTAGCCGCGCGTCTCGTCGTCCTCGACGACGGTCGTCTGGCCCGGTATCAGCACGCGTCGGCGCCGGGCCATGCTGCTGAACGTCACGACCCCGATCAGCCCGACGATCATGAGAATGACGCCGACCAGGTCGAGATTGACCCCCTGCATGTGCCAGTCGGTCGCGAACGTGAGGATCGCGCCGACGGCAATCAGGATGATGCATCCGCCCAGGCCCATGAGTGTCGCCTCCCTGTCCGGTCCGGTCGGCCCGGTCCGCCTCCGGGTACCCGGGAAGGCAACACCCATGCGCCACAGGCGAGTTGACTAACCCTCCAGGAACGCCGTCAGCGCGTTGGCCAGCAGGAACGGGTCCTGGTCGCCGCAGAGTTCGCGGGCGCTGTGCATCGAGAGGATGGCCACGCCGATGTCGACGGTCTTGATGCCGTGCCGGGCCGCGGTGATCGGGCCGATCGTCGTGCCGCAGGGCATGGAGTTGTTGGAGACGAAGGTCTGGAACGGCACGCCGGCCTTCTCGCAGGCCGCGGCGAACACCGCGCGGCCCGAACCGTCCGTGGCATAGCGGTTGTTGACGTTGACCTTGAGGATCGGTCCGCCGTTGACCCGCGGGTGGTGCGTCGGGTCGTGCCGCTCCGCGTAGTTCGGGTGCACCGCGTGACCGGTGTCGGAGGACAGGCAGACGGTGCCGGCGAAGGCCCGCGCCCGGTCCTCGTACGAGCCGCCGCGCGCGAACACCGAGCGCTCCAGGACTCCGCCGAGCAGCGGTCCGTCCGCGCCCGTGTCGGACTGCGAGCCGTTCTCCTCGTGGTCGAAACCGGCGAGCACGGGGAGGTACGGCAGGTTCTCGCGGGCGGCGGCGGAGGCGAGCGCGGCGGCGCCGGCGTGCAGCGACAGCAGGTTGTCCATGCGCGGAGCGGCGACCAGCTCCTGGTCACGGCCCAGGTAGGCCGGTGCCTCCACAGAGTGCGTCATCAGGTCCCAGCCGGTGACCTCGCCCGGCGCGAGCCCCGACTCCTCCTCCAGGAAGGCGATCAGGTCGCCGTCGCGGACGTCGTCGCCCAGGCCCCAGATCGGCTGGAGGTGCCGCTGCTTGTCGAGCTTGAGCCCGTCCGCCGACACGGAACGGTCCAGGTGGATGGCGAGTTGGGGCACTCTGAGCAGCGGCCGGTCCACGTTCACCAGGCGGGTCGAACCGTCCCGCAGGGTCAGCCGGCCGGCCAGACCGAGATCCCGGTCGAGCCAGGAGTTGAGCAGCGGGCCGCCGTAGATCTCGACGGCGACCTGGCGCCAGCCGTGTCCGCCGGTGTCGGGACGCGGCTTGACCCGCAGGTTCGGGGAGTCGGTGTGCGCGCCGACGATGCGGAAGGGGGTGTGGGGGGCCGCACCTTCGGGGACGAACCAGGCCACGATCGCGCCACCGCGCAGCACGTACTTGCCGCCACTCGTCCCGTCCCAGGCGTCCGTCTCGGCGACCTGCCTGAAGCCCGCCTTCTCCAGCCGCTCGGCGGTGTTCGCCACGGCGTGGTACGGCGTGGGACTCGCCGCCAGGAAGGACAACAGGTCGTCGGTGTGGCCGCGGTCGAAGCGGGAGGGTTCGCTCATGGGGTTCACCTTAACGACGTACGAGGGCCCGCTCCCGGCGCCGGGAGCGGGCCCTCGCAAGGGCGATGTGGGGTTTCGCGAAGCTGTTCCGGTCTGTCCCGGAACGTGGTGCGGTGCTGGTGCGAGGCTGTCTAGAAGGCTGCCTCGTCCAGCTCCATCAGGTCCAGTTCTACGCCCTCGGCCACCTTCCGGGCGAGGGTCAGGCCGGGCAGAACGTTCGCCGCGAAGAACTTCGCGGCCGCGATCTTGCCGGTGTAGAACGGCTTGTCCTTGGCCGACGCCGTCTCCAGCTTCTCGGTGGCGATCGCCGCGCCCTTGAGGAGCAGGTAGCCGACGACGACGTCACCGGAGGCGAGCAGCAGGCGGGTGGTGTTGAGGCCCACCTTGTAGATGTTCTTGACGTCCTGCTCGGTCGCCGCGAGGTCGGTGAGCATCAGGCCGACGATGGCCTCCAGCTCGACGGACGCCTTGGCGAGGTGCTCGCGGGCGCCCGCCAGGTCCTCGCCGCCCGTGCCCAGCGCGAGGAACTTCTTGATGTCCTCGGCGAGGGAGTTGAGGGCAGCGCCCTGGTTGCGGACGATCTTCCGGAAGAAGAAGTCCTGGCCCTGGATCGCGGTGGTGCCCTCGTACAGGGTGTCGATCTTGGCGTCCCGGATGTACTGCTCGATCGGGTACTCCTGGAGGAACCCGGAGCCGCCGAAGGTCTGGAGCGACTGCGCGAGCTGCTCGTAGCCCTTCTCGGAGCCGTAGCCCTTGACGATCGGCAGGAGGAGGTCGTTGAGGGCCTCCAGGGCGGCGGCGTCCTCGCCGGAGGCCTCCTTGACCTGGATCTCGTCCTGGATCGAGGCGGTGTACAGGACCAGGGCGCGCATGCCCTCGGCGTAGGCCTTCTGCGTCATGAGCGAGCGGCGCACGTCGGGGTGGTGCGTGATGGTGACCTTGGGCGCGGTCTTGTCCATGAAGTTCGCCAGGTCGGGGCCCTGGACGCGCTCCTTGGCGTACTCCAGCGCGTTCAGGTAGCCCGTCGACAGGGTGGAGATCGCCTTTGTGCCGACCATCATGCGGGCGAACTCGATGATGCGGAACATCTGCCGGATGCCGTCGTGCTTGTCGCCGATCAGCCAGCCCTTGGCGGGGTGGCGGTCGCCGAAGGTCATCTCGCAGGTGTTGGAGGCCTTGAGGCCCATCTTGTGCTCGACGTTCGTCGCGTAGGCGCCGTTGCGCTCGCCCAGCTCGCCGGTCTCGAAGTCGAACTCGTACTTCGGGACGAGGAACAGGGACAGGCCCTTGGTGCCCGGTCCGGCGCCCTCGGGGCGGGCGAGGACGTAGTGGAGGATGTTCTCCGACATGTCGTGCTCACCGGACGTGATGAAGCGCTTCACGCCCTCGATGTGCCAGGAGCCGTCGTCCTGCTGGACCGCCTTGGTGCGGCCGGCGCCGACGTCCGAGCCCGCGTCGGGCTCGGTGAGGACCATGGTGGAGCCCCACTGCTTGTCGACGGCGATCTTCGCGATGTGCTTCTGGACGTCGTTGCCCTCCTCGAAGAGGATGCCCGCGAACGCGGGACCCGAGGAGTACATCCAGACAGCCGGGTTCGCGCCGAGCACCAGCTCCGCGTAGGCCCAGATGAGGGAGCGGGGCGCGGTGGAGCCGCCGATCTCCTCGGGCAGGCCCAGACGCCAGTACTCGGAGTCCATGAACGCCTTGTACGACTTCTTGAAGGAGGCCGGGACGGGCGCGGTGTTGGTCTCGGGGTCGAAGACGGGAGGGTTGCGGTCGGCGTCCGCGAAGGACTCGGCCAGCTCGTTCTCCGAGAGGCGTGTCAGCTCCGCCAGGACGCTCTTCGCGGTGTCCGTGTCCATCTCCGCGAACGGACCGGTTCCGTACAGCTTGTCGCGCCCGAGGACCTCGAAGAGGTTGAACTCGATGTCGCGGAGATTCGACTTGTAGTGCCCCATGGCGACGACTCCGTAGAAAGATATGTACAGCGAGACGTTTACTAAGCAGTAGCTACGATGATGCTACCCGTCGGTAATAAGACGCAACCCCAAGCCGTCCATCTGTGACTCGTTACTCTTGCGGGCATGTACGGCTACGACCAGAACGTGGGGGCTCAGCAGGGGTACGTCCCGCCCCAGCAGCAGGCAGCCGGTGGCGTGGGCGGCTACGGCCAGCAGCCGCCGCTCTACCCCGAGCCGTCCCCGCCCTCGCTCGCGGACGCGGTGCGCGCGTTCACCACCGGGCAGATGGCGGCCGAGGACTTCCAGCAGGTCTTCGCGACCTCCAAGGTGTACTGCCCGCGCGGTGACAACCCGGGCTTCCTCGCGCTCCACAACACCCAGCAGCCGGTGATCCCGATGTTCACCTCGCTCAAGGAACTGCGCCGCTACGCCGGCAAGGAGTCCAAGTACTTCGTGATCACCGGCGCCGAGGTCATCGACCTGCTGCCGACGGGCTACGGCTTCGTCGTCGACATGGAGGGCGAGCACCGGATGGTGTTCGACGCGAAGGCGGTCGAGCAGATGGTGGAGTTCGCGATGCGCAGGATGTACGGCTGAAGACTCGCGATGTACGGCTGAACACTCACGGTGTGCGGCTGACGTCCATCGCCCCGTCACACGGAACGCCCGGAGGGAATGCCCTCCGGGCTTCTTCTGTTGTGGGGTAGCAGAAAGTTCAACGCTCAACTAAACTCGACGCACAAGGAGGTCCCGACATGCCTGCAGTGACCGTAGAGAACCCGCTGACCCTGCCCCGCGTGGCCGCGCCGGCCGACGCCGTGGCACGTCCCGTGCTCGCCGTCTCGACCGCGCCCAGCGGTTTCGAGGGTGAGGGCTTCCCGGTGCGCCGCGCGTTCGCCGGGATCAACTACCGCCACCTCGACCCGTTCATCATGATGGACCAGATGGGCGAGGTGGAGTACGCGCCGGGCGAGCCCAAGGGCACCCCGTGGCACCCGCACCGCGGCTTCGAGACCGTCACTTACATCATCGACGGCGTCTTCGACCACCAGGACTCCAACGGCGGTGGCGGCACCATCACCAACGGCGATACCCAGTGGATGACGGCGGGCGCGGGCCTGCTGCACATCGAGGCTCCGCCGGAGTCGCTCGTCGTGTCCGGCGGGCTGTTCCACGGGCTCCAGCTCTGGGTCAACCTGCCTGCCAAGGACAAGATGATGGCCCCGAGGTACCAGGACATCCGTGGTGGTCAGGTGCAGTTGCTGACGACTCCCGACGGTGGCGCGCTGCTGCGGGTCATCGCCGGTGAGCTGGACGGTCACCAGGGTCCCGGCATCACGCACACGCCGATCACGATGATCCACGCGACGGTGGCACCGGGTGCGGAGGTCACCCTGCCCTGGCGCGAGGACTTCAACGGTGTCGCGTACGTCCTGGCGGGCAAGGGCTCGGTCGGTGCGGAGCGGCGCGCGATCCACATGGGCCAGACCGCGGTCTTCGGCGCGGGTTCGTCTCTGACCGTCCGCGCGGACGAGCAGCAGGACGGGAACACCCCGGACCTGGAGGTCGCGATCCTCGGCGGCCAGCCGATCCGCGAGCCGATGGCGCACTACGGCCCGTTCGTCATGAACACCCGCGAGGAGCTCCAGCAGGCGTTCGAGGACTTCCAGAAGGGCCGGCTGGGGACGATCCCGGCCGTGCACGGGATGGGTGAGGGCGGCCTGTAAGGCTGTAAGCCTGTGTGGCTGTAAGGCTGTATGGCTCACGAGAGCGGAAACACCGAAGGCCCCGTCCATGTCTGGACGGGGCCTTCGGTATGAGGGTGTTCGGCACGGGGGTGTTCGGCATGAGGTTCGGGCATGGCGGCTCCTGTGACGCGGCGCCCGGTGGCTCAGCGGGGCGTCGTACGGCCCGGTCGGGGCTGTGTCGTTCGCGGTAGGTGGTGGGGCGGGGGTAATTGCCCTGTGCGGGGGCGTCGTAGGAGAACCGTGTGGTGATCCGAGTCCTCCATGTGACCCAAGTCCGCCTCGGGCCGCGGTGGTTCGGGGACGTGACGCATGCCGGCGAACGGGTTGCGCCAGAAACGGGACCTGGACGTGCGCCAGTTGCGCCGCAGGGCGAGGACGCGCAGGCCGAAGGCGAGGGCGGCGGCGGCCGGGGCCGTCCACTCGTTGAGGAGCTGGAAGTGATGCAGGACGGCCACGCCGCCGGCGCCGACGAGGGCGGGGAGCGCGTACAGGTCCCGGTCGGCACGCAGCAGCGGCGGGAGTTCCATGGCGAGGACGCTGCTGACGATCCCGCCGCCGACGGCGGTGGCGAAACCCAGGGTGGTGGCGGCCTCCGGGTTCAGTCCGTACGCGAACGCCTTCGTCGCGCCGGTGACGCTGAACAGGCCCAGGGCCGCCGCGTCGAAGAGGTCGAAGGCCCTCGCGTGATGCTGTAGACGCGCGCTGTGGAAGACCACCAGGCCGCCGACGATCGGCGCGCAGAAATACCCGGGGTCACTGAATGCCACGGGGCGTACGCCGATCACCAGATCCCGGAAAACCCCGCCACCGAGACCGACGGCTTCCGCGAGCATCACCACGCCGAAAACATCGAAGTCCTTTCGGACCCCCAGAAAGGCACCCGATAAGGCGAAGGCCAGGATGCCCACCAGATTCATCACATACTGCACGATGCCCAACACGCCTTCGAACGACATCCACGCGCTCCTGTCCTTGTGGCGCCGTCTGCGTGCGTCGCGCGTCAACTTGCCTACGCACAGCGAAAGTTACCCGTTGGTTTCGCCAAGGTGAACCGGCCGGGGTCGCTGGCGGCCTTTTCGCCCCGGGGTCCGTGAACGGTCGTGGATATCTTGGCCGATGAGCCGGCCCGCGGTGGCCGATCGACCCCTGGAATGTCCGTGAGTAACGTAACGGGGATCGTTGACAACCGGACCGGGCGTTTGCCCCGTTGCGCCTTCGCGGGCTTATGGAGAATTGCTTTCCGCGACCGATGCCGCAGGCGGATGTCGAGAACGTGCCGCCGGCTCCGTCCCAGGGGCATCGGCGGCCACCACCGGCCGCACGGGGAAGCAGTACGGGGAAGCCGCACGGGGAAGCCGTCCGGGGAAGAAGGAGAGATCACCATGGCGATTCAGCGCATGGACAACGTCGGCATCGTCGTCGACGACATGGACGCCGCCATCGCGTTCTTCGTGGAACTCGGTATGGAACTGGAGGGCAGAGGGGAAGTCGAAGGTCTCTTCGCGGACCGGTGCACCGGACTCGACGGCGTCCACTGCGACATCGCGATGGTGCGGACCCCGGACGGCCACAGCCGCCTGGAACTGGCGAAGTACCGCAGCCCCGAGGCGACCGGCGCCGGTCCGCGCGACCGGCCGCACAACATCCTGGGCACCCACCGCGTCATGTTCGCCGTCGACGACATCGAGGACACGGTCGCCCGCCTGCGCCCGCACGGCGCCGAACTCCTCGGCGAGATCGCCCGCTTCGAGGACAGCTACCTCCTCTGTTACGTCCGGGGCCCGGAGGGCATCATCGTCGGCCTGGCCGAGCAGTTGGGGTGAGGCTCATACGGCGACGTTCAGGGGGACGTCCACGGTTTCAGGTACGGAGACTGTGCGGCCGTGGGGGCTGATGCGGACGCCGTGGATGACGTAGGGGCCGACGTCGATGCCGCGGTCGGCCATGTCGAGGGCCCAGAGTCGTTCCGCTTGGGCCCACTGTTCCGGTGTGGTGGGGCGATTGCGGGGCGGGGCGTCGAGGTAGGGCCGTACGGGATTGATCGTGTCGACGAACGGCAGGTTGGCGGCCGCGTCGATCGCGTACGGGCTCTTGTGGGGCGGGAGGGGTCTACGGGCCGCGGGCCTGGGGGCGGCCGGGGGTGCGGTGGGCGGTACGACGGCGCGCCGCGAACCGGTCGCGGGGAACACGAGGGCGCAGAGGGCATGGAGAGCCCGCGCGATAAGGTCTTTCACGTTCGTCAGCTCCTGGGGCTGATGGACCACGCCCCGGGACGGTTGCAGCCGTCGCCGGGGTCTTTCGTGGGCGAGGTTAGCGGCCCCTGTAACGACTTGTAAAGGCCAACGTGTGTCTGTTGAAGGTTGTACATGTCTGTAGGTGCCTGCCAGGCCTTGGCGGCACGTCGTGGGCCGGATACCTTCGACACATGAAGTACGGGCCTGATGACCAGGTGGAGCGCGACACTCCCGACGCGCCGTTCGAGCAGTTGACGGAGATTCTGCGAGCACGTCTGGAGCGGGGGGACTGGCGGATCAACCGGGCTATTTCCAGCGAGAACAAGCTGGCTGACGAGTACGGGCTCTCCCGCCCGACGGTCCGGCGTGCCCTCGCCGTGCTCGCGGTGGAGGGCTTCGTCTACACGGTGCCGGGGCGCGGGACCTTCGCCGCCAAACGGGAGCCCACGGCCCCCGCGGATACACCTGACTGAGGCCTCACTGGTGCCCCGGTCCGGTCGCCCATGGAGCAACCGGGGTCGATTCCAAGCGCCTGGACGGACCAGGATTCCCCGGGCCCGTCCAGCCAGGCGGTCTGCCCTTCCGCGTCGGCGGTGAGCCCGAACCGCTCATGCCCTGGCCTGCCTACGCCCTCCCACCACACGTAGGCGGACTCCACCTCGTCCCACAGTCGGCGCGGCCCCGACTGGTGGACGGTTGTTCCGGGCCGGCCGTCGCGGAAGAACGCGCAGGCCCAGGACGTGTCGTCGAGTCCGTAGAACCAGACCGGTCGGGCGCCCTCGCGTTTCGGGGCAACGCTGTGGGTGCACCGCGGAACACGAAGGCCGATCGCGAATACGGCCGTATCGAACGCGCCCCCGGTGAACACGCCCTCCGGCAGGGCCGTCGACGAGGTCTCCGCGCCCTGCACTCCGGACGGCACGTAGGTGTTGTGCCCGGCGAAAGGGAGCCGCTGCGAGCGGAGTTTCATGAATTCGACGGGGCCAGTGAAGTGTCCTGAGGCGCTGGCGCTGATGCTGTCGTCGGAGACGGTCAGTCGGGCCACGGCGTCCTGGTTGCTGAAGTGCGTCCCCCAGGGGGCCACGATCACGCCGCCCGGTGAGGTCTGCTCGACCCAGGCGAGGGGGACCTCGCGCACACCCACCGTGGCGATCACGCGGTCGTAGGGGGCGCCCTTCTCGTACCCCTCGAAGCGGTCTCCGGTGATGACGGTGACGGGCAACCGGGCCCGTTCGAGCGCCGACCGCGCCGCCGCCGCGAGAACGGACAGGCGCTGGCCAGTCCACAGTTCGCCGATGGGTGCGATCGGTTCTTCAACACGAGCGGCTACTTCGCGCGGTTGCTGATCAGGATCGCGCAGCACGGGCACCCTGAATGGTTCGTGCTGTACGTCGAGTTGGAGAAGTCGGCAGCCAAGATCGAGGACTACAGCACCAGTTTCGTCATGGGCATGTTGCAGACCCCGGAGTACGCGGAAGCGGTCTTCCGAGCGGCACACCCTCGTGAGACCGACAGCCAGATCAAAGCCCGGGTCGAACTCCGCCTTCGGCGCCGTGAGGTTTTGGAGCGGACGGACCCGCCGTTCCTGTGGGTGATCTTCCATGAGGCCGTCTTGCGTACGTCCGTAGGGCCTCCGGGTGTCATGGCCGGACAGCTACAGCACCTGGCGTTGATGGCGGAAAGCCCGCACGTCACGCTCCAGGTTCTGGCCTTCGGGGCAGGCCCCCCCCGCGTCCGGTCTGCCGTTTATGCGGGACCGGTCGGCCACCTACGAGCGGCTACGTGCGACAGCGGAGCCCGAGACGCGTTCCCTGGCCCTGATCCACTCGATCATGGAGGAGCACGCCAGATGAGCAACACCCCCGCCCCCTGCGGTTTTGTGTGGGTCAAGAGCACGTACAGCGACGGGCAGGGCGGCAACTGCATCGAGTGGGCCCCGGCGTACGCGAAAACCCACGGTGCCGTCCCGATACGGGACAGCAAGACCCCCGACGGCCCGGCGCTCATGCTCTCGCTCGAAGGTTTCGCCGGTCTCGTGGCGTTCGCGCGCAGCTCCGACGGGTAGGCGCGTAGCCGGCACTGCCGGTCAGGGGGCAGCCCGGGACCTGTCCTCCACCGGCACCGCTTCCTCCTGCTCCGGCTCCGGTTCCCGCAAGAACGCCGAGAGCAGCATCGCCAGCACCGGCACCGTGGCAAGTACAGCCAGCGCGCCCCGGGGACCGTAGTGCGTCGCGATGAGGCCCAGCAGCGGCATGAACAGTCCGCCCGCGCTCATCGCGAGGCCGAGGGTGACGCCGGCGGCGGTGCCGGGGCGGCTGGGCAGGTAGTCCTGGCCGAGCTTGATGAGGACGGCGAACGGGATGTTCGAGATCAGGCCGACCAGCAGCGCGAGGGGCAGCGCGGCGTACTTGTCGTCGCAGATCAGCATGAGCCAGAGGGCGGGCAGCATCGCCGCGTTGCCGATCTGGACGGTGCGCACCATGCCGATGCGGTCCGCCAGCCGTCCGCCGAGCAGCGTGCCGGCCACACCGCCGCCGAGTTCGAGTGTCAGGGCGAGTCCGCCGAGGCCGCTGCTCGCCTCCAGGTGGCGGATCCAGTAGAGGGAGATGAAGGTGTTCAGTCCCGTCGAGATGGTGGACCGTACGATCTCGACGGCGGTCAGGGCCGCGAACCGGCCCGGCCGGTCCTTGCCCTGGCGCCGGACCGCCCTGACCGCCGTGGCGGATGTGCGGTTGTGGTGGCGGAACAGGACGAAGCCCATGAGGACGGCGGGTGGGATGAAGAGGGCCGTGGCGCTCATCCCGAGGGTGTCCAGGGCCGGTGTGACCAGTGCCGGGGCGATGAAGAAGCCGACGCTGCCGCCCGCGGCGAAGTAGCTCATCGCGGTGGCGCTGCCCCCGGCCGCGCGGCGCGCGTCGCGGCCCGCGGGCGGGTGGAACATCGCGATACCGAGGCCCGCCGTCAGCAGGAGGGCGAAGACCAGCGGGTAGGAGGGCGTCAGTCCGGACAGGCCCGCCCCGATGCCCGCCAGGCTCACCCCCAGCGGCGACATCCAGCGCAGCCGGAACCGGTCGGCGAGCAGCCCGATCGGCACCTGCGGCAACGCGCTGCCGAGCGTCGCGGCCAGGGCCAGCCCTGAAGCCTGTACATAACTGAAGTCGCGTTGCAGTACGAAGTAGGGGACCGCGGCGGGGACGAGCCCCTGGTAGAAGTCGTCGACGGCGTGGGCGCTCGCCCAGATCCGCATCCGGCGCCAGTGCCCGGGCGGACCACCCGCCGCACGGGGAGTGTCTGTTTCCTGGATGGCTGTCACATATCCACGATGGGCGGGAACACCCCGGGCGCGCTTCCCGTATTCTGCCTATCCATGTCGCAGATCCGCCACGAGCCCGTCGCGCCGACCACCACCCGGTTCCTCGGCGGCGGCGAGACCATCGCCCGGCACCGCCACGACGACCACCAGCTGATCTACGTCAGCTCGGGCGTGCTCGCGATCACCACGGAACACGGCTCCTGGATCGCCTCCGACGACCGTGCCGTGTGGATCCCGGCGAACACCTGGCACGAACACCGCTTCCACGGCCGGAGCCGCTTCCACACCATCGGCTTCCCCGCCCACGGCAGGACGCCCCTGCTCGACGCCGAACGCCCCACGGTCATCGCCGTCGACCCGCTGATGCGCGAACTGCTGATCGCGCTCGCCGGCACCACCCTCACGCAGACCGAGAACCGGCACATCGAGACAGTGCTGCGCGACCGGCTGCGCCGCGTGACGGCAGAGCCCGTCGCCCTGCCCGCGGCCCGCGACCAACGGCTGGCCGACGCCTGCCGCCTCGTTGAAGAGAACCTGCACGAGCCCTGCACCCTCGCCCAGCTCGCCGGCCGCGTGCACACCAGCGAGCGCACCCTCTCCCGCCTCTACCGCGACGAGTTCGGCATGACATTCCCCCAGTGGCGCACCCGGGTCCGGATCTTCACCGCGATGGTCATGCTCGCCGAGGGCGCGACCGTCACGGACACCGCCCACGCCTGCGGATGGGCGACGACCAGCGCCTTCGTCCAGACCTTCGCCCGGACGGCGGGCATCACCCCCGGCACCTACCGCGCGGGCATGGACGGACCGCGGCGGGAGCGGTGAAGGCCTGACCCGCCGTCACCCGGGCGGCCCGTCCCGCCGGGCCCGCCCGCCCGACGCGTGATCGGGTGGGACCGTGCAGCTACTCCCCGTTCCCGTACGGCGGTTCGCCGCCTGGTGTGTCGTCCTGCTGCTCGTCTCCGGGGTCGGCTACGTCGGGATCCGGCTCTGTGCCGAGTTGAAGACCGCGGTGACGCCCGTGCTGCTCGCGTTGCTCGGGACCGCGTTGCTCGGGCCGCTGTACCGGCGGCTCGTGAAGGCGCACGTGAACCGGTCGGTGGCCGCGATGATCACCTGTGTCGCGGTCGTCGCCGTGGTCGGCGGGGCCGTGTACATCGTCGTCGCCGCGCTGATCGACACCGGGGACCAGATCGTGTCCTCGCTCAAGGACGCGGGGAACTCCCTCGCCGACCATTTCGGGGCCGCCGGCACCTCGGTGGACGACCTCGCCTCCAACGCCAAGGAACTGCTCACCAAGTTCGGCGGTACGGCCGCCTCGAACGTCATCAGCGGGGTCAGTGTCGTCGGCGAGACCATCGCCATGGCCGTACTGGCGCTGCTGCTCGTCTTCTTCTTCCTGCGGGACTCCGACCGCGCCGCCGGGCTCCTGCGTTCGCTCGCCCCGCACGACAACGCCGATCTCGTCGAGGCCATGGCCCGCCGTGCCTTCGAGGGCGTCGAGGGATTCATGCGGGGCACCACCGTCATCGCCCTCATCGACGCCCTCTGCATCGGCATCGGGCTCCTCGTGCTGGACGTACCGGGGGCCTTCGGCCTGGCCGCACTCGTCTTCGTCGGGGCCTACATCCCCTACCTCGGCGCGTTCCTCTCCGGGGCCGTCGCCGTGCTGGTCGCGCTCGCCGACCGGGGTGTCGTCATCGGGCTCTGGGCGCTCGGGGTCGTCCTCGCCGTGCAGGTGCTGGAGGGCCATGTGCTCCAGCCGATGATCCAGAGCCGGACCGTGCAGATGCACCCGGCGGTGGTGATGATCGCGATCACCGCGGGCGCGTCCGTGGCCGGAATCCTCGGCATGCTGCTCGCGGTGCCGCTGACCGCCGCCGCCTTCGGGGTCGTCCACGAACTGCGGGAGCGTTACGCGTCCCAGGACCCGAACTCCGAGACGCCGCCCGGGCCTTCACCGGCCGTGTCCCCGTCGCCGTCGGACTCGTAGAGCTCGAACCAGATGCTCTTGCCCTCGCCCCTCGGGTCCACGCCCCAGGTCTCGGCGAGGAGTTCGATGAGGAGCAACCCCCGCCCGGAGGACGCCAGTTCACCGGGGTGGCGCTTGTGCGGGAGGTCGTCGCCGGCGTCCGTGACCTCGACCCGCATCCGCCGCTCGCCCACATCGCCGGTCACCTCGGCTGTCAGCAGGGCGTCGGCGTCGGTGTGCACGAGGACATTGGTGAGCATCTCGGAGACGAGCAGGACCGCCGAGTCGACCTGGTCGGCGCCGGTCCAGTCGTGGAGGAGTTCGCGCAACTGCTGCCGGGCCACCGCGATCCGCTCGGGCTCGGCCTGCGCGACCGTGAGCACCGTACGGCGGATCTTCGGGGGGACGGTCGTCGTGTCGCCGCAGCCGCAGGCCTCGCCCTCGCGGGACAGCAGGAGTACGGCTATGTCGTCCTCGCGGCGGTCCGCGAGCGGGCCGGTGGTGTGGTGCGAGGAGGGTCCATGGACGGCCTGGACGAGGGCGTCGGCGAGTTCCTCCAGGTCGCCCTTGTGCGCCTCCAGAATCGTCCGGATGCGCTGCCAGCCCGTCTCCAGGTCGTGGCCGCCGGTCTCGATCAGCCCGTCCGTGCACATCAGCATGGTCTCGCCGGGCTCCAGCGCGAGCGTGGTCGTCGGATAGTCGGCGTCCGGGTCGATGCCGAGCGGCAGTCCACCCGCCGTGGGCCGCATCAGCACCGTCCCGTCCGCCATGCGTATCGCCGGGTCGGGATGGCCGGCCCGGGCGATCTCCAGGACCCCGGTCGCCGGGTCGGCCTCGACGTACAGGCAGGTCGCGAAGCGCGGGTCTGCCTTCTCCGCGTCGCCGTTGGTGATGCCGTGCAGGAAACGGGAGGCGCGGGAGAGCACGGCGTCCGGGCGGTGCCCCTCGGAGGCGTAGGCGCGCAGGGCGATGCGGAGCTGGCCCATCAGCCCGGCGGCGCGCACGTCATGGCCCTGTACGTCACCGATGACGAGGGCGATACGGCCTCCCCCGGAGGGGGTGCCCCCAGGCAGCGGAATCATGTCGTACCAGTCGCCGCCGACCTGGAGCCCGCCGCCGGTCGGGATGTAGCGGGCGGCGACGCTCATGCCCGGGATCTCCGGGCCCAGCGTGGGCAGCATGGAGCGCTGGAGCCCGTCGGTCAGCTCGCGCTCGGACTCGGCGACACCGGCGCGGGATAGGGCCTGCGCGAGCATGCGGGCGACCGTGGTGAGGACGGACCGCTCGTCCGGTGTGAAGGCGACCGGGTAGGTGAAGGCGGCCATCCAGGCGCCCATGGTCCGCCCGGCGACCGTCAGCGGCAGGAACGCCCAGGACTGCCGGTGGAAGTGCTGGGCCAGCGGCCAGGTGACCGGGTAGCGCTCCTTGTACTGCTCGGGCGTGGACAGATAGACGGCACGGCCCGTCCGTACGACCTCGGCGGCCGGGTAGTCCGTCACCATCGACATGTGCGAGAACGGGTCCTCGTCGCCCGGCTGATGCCCGTGGTGGCCGACGATCGTCAGCCGGTCTCCCGACACCCCGAACACCGCGAGGCCGTCCGGTGAGAAGCCCGGCATCGACAGGCCCGCCGCGACCCGCAGCACCTCCGCCGTGGACCGCGCCTCCGCCAGCGCCCGGCCCGCGTCCAGCAGGAACGCCTCCCGGGAGCGCCGCCAGTCACCGGTGACCGCGGTCCGCCCGGCCGGTGTGCCCGGCGTGGGCTCGGCGACCTCCTGGAGGGTGCCGATCAGCTCGTACGACCGCTTCTCGCGGTTGTAGGACGGCTTGGAGCGACTGCGGACGACGCGGATCACCCGGCCCCGCTCGTCCATGATCCGGATGCGGACCTCGGCGAGGGTGCCCTCGGCCACGGCCAGCCCGACGACCCCCGTGATCTCGTTCCAGTCCACGGGGTGGAGTCGGGCCCGTGTCTGGGCCTCCGTGAGGGTGGTCTGTTCGGGGGGCAGCCCGAGCAGCCGTGCGGCCTCGGCGTCCACCGTGACCAGCTCCGAGGCGGTGTCCCAATGCCACAGACCGGTCGCGAGGGCGGCGAGTACCTCCCCCACGGCGGGCAGGGGCTCACCAGTGCGCATTGCCCCACTCTAAGAAGAGGAGATCGAAACCTGCCACCGAGGGAGCCCGGAGTTAATGGTGGGGAGGCGATCTATGGGTGGCCGGTACCCTTGGGACGTCCGGGCTCCGGCCCTGGACGTTTCACGTGAAACACTCCCCGATCCGCGAAGGCTGGATGAACGACGATGCATCGGTACAGGTCCCACACCTGCGGCGAGCTCCGCGCCTCTGACGTCGGCACCGACGTCCGGCTGAGCGGCTGGCTGCACAATCGCCGAGACCTGGGCGGCATCCTCTTCATCGATCTGCGCGATCACTACGGCATCACGCAGCTCGTCGCCCGCCCCGGCACGCCCGCGTACGAGGCCCTCGACAAGGTGACCAAGGAGTCGACGGTCCGCGTCGACGGCAAGGTCGTCTCCCGCGGCACGGACAACGTGAACCCGGATCTGCCGACCGGTGAGGTCGAGGTCGAGGTCGGCGAGGTCGAGCTGCTCGGTGCCGCCGCCCCGCTCCCCTTCACGATCAACACCGAGGACGGGGTCAACGAGGAGCGGCGCCTGGAGTACCGCTTCCTGGACCTGCGCCGTGAGCGCATGCACCGCAACATCATGCTGCGGTCCTCGGTGATCGCCTCGATCCGCTCGAAGATGGTCGCCCTCGGCTTCAACGAGATGGCCACCCCGATTCTCTCCGCGACCTCCCCCGAGGGCGCGCGCGACTTCGTGGTCCCCTCGCGCCTGAACCCGGGCAAGTTCTACGCCCTGCCGCAGGCGCCGCAGCAGTTCAAGCAGCTGCTGATGATCTCCGGCTTCGACCGCTACTTCCAGATCGCGCCCTGCTTCCGCGACGAGGACGCCCGCGCGGACCGCTCGCCGGGCGAGTTCTACCAGCTCGACGTCGAGATGAGCTTCGTCGAGCAGGAAGACGTCTTCCAGCCGATCGAGAAGCTGATGACGGAGCTGTTCGAGGAGTTCGGCGGCGGCCAGCCGGTCACCTCCCCCTTCCCGCGCATCCCGTTCCGCGAGTCAATGGTGAAGTACGGCTCCGACAAGCCGGACCTGCGCGCGAAGCTCGAACTCACCGACATCACGGACGTGTTCGAGGGCTCGGAGTTCAAGGCGTTCGCCGGCCAGCACGTCCGCGCGCTGCCGGTGCCGGATGTCGCGGCGCAGTCCCGGAAGTTCTTCGACCAGCTCGGCGACTTCGCGGTCACTCTCGGCGCGAAGGGCCTGGCCTGGGTCCGCGTGACCGAGGACGGCTCGCTGACGGGCCCGATCGCGAAGTTCCTCACGGAGGAGAACATCGCGGAGCTGACGAAGCGCCTGTCGCTGGCCCCCGGCCACGCGGTGTTCTTCGGCGCGGGCGAGTTCGAAGAGGTCTCGAAGATCATGGGCGCGGTGCGGGTGGAAGCCGCGAAGCGCGCGGGCCACTTCGAAGAGGGCGTCTTCCGCTTCTGCTGGATCGTCGACTTCCCGATGTACGAGAAGGACGAGGAGACCGGGAAGATCGACTTCTCGCACAACCCGTTCTCGATGCCGCAGGGCGGTCTGGAGGCCCTGGAGACCCAGGACCCGCTGGACATCCTGGGCTGGCAGTACGACATCGTCTGCAACGGCGTCGAGCTGTCCTCCGGCGCGATCCGGAACCACGAGCCCGACATCATGCTCAAGGCCTTCGAGATCGCGGGCTACGACCGTGACACCGTCGAGGAGCAGTTCGCGGGCATGCTGCGCGCGTTCCGCTTCGGCGCCCCGCCGCACGGAGGGATCGCCCCCGGCGTCGACCGCATCGTCATGCTGCTCGCGGAGGAGCCGAACATTCGCGAGACGATCGCGTTCCCGCTCAACGGCAACGCGCAGGACCTGATGATGGGCGCGCCGACGGAGCTGGACGAGACGCGGCTGCGCGAACTGCACCTGTCGGTGCGGAAGCCGCAGCCGAAGTAGTCCGTTCTGTTCAGGCCGTTCTGTTCCGGCCGCAGGTTTTCCTGTGGGAGGGGCTCGAAACCGACGACGGTTTCGAGCCCCTTTCGTATGCGCACAGGATTCACAGCGCATTCTCATGTTCATGCCATGTCGGGCGCCCCTAGCGTCCCCGGCATGACGGATTCCCGAGTACCCCCCATGGATTCTCAGCCCCCCACGGACTCCGAAGTCCCGGAAGACAAAGGCCAGTTGGCACGCCGTACGGTCCTGGTGGCCGGCGGTGTGGCGGTGACGGCGGTGGGCGTCGCCGGAGCGCTGTCGGTGAACGCCTCGGCGCAGGAGAACGCCCCGCGTCCGCAGCCACCGAAAGCGACCGCCTCGGGGGAGGCGTGCTACACCCTCACCTCGGAGCTGACCGAGGGCCCGTACTACATCGACGCGGACAAGATCCGCCGCGATGTGACGGAGGACGAGGAGGGCATCCCGCTCACCCTCGACCTCAAGGTGATCGACGCGGACACCTGCAGACCGCTGCGCAACGCGGCCGTAGACATCTGGCACTGCAACGCGACGGGCATCTACTCGGGCTACGAGGCGAGCAGCGGCGGCGGTGGCGGCCCGGCCCCCACGGGCGCACCGCCGTCGGGCACCCCGACCGGTACCCCGACGGGTGGCCCGCCCGGTGGCGGCGGAGGTCACCAGGGACCGACCGACGCCGACCGCTTCCTGCGCGGCACCTGGCACACGGACCGCCGCGGCCACGTCACCTTCAAGACGGTCTTCCCCGGCTGGTACCAGGGCCGTTGCGTCCACATCCACGTCAAGGTGCACGTCGACGGCGAGTGGACGGACGCGGGCTACGAGGGCGGCCACACCTGCTTCACCGGCCAGCTGTTCTTCGACGAGAAGTCGGTCATCGCGTCGTCGGTCGTGGAGCCGTACGACTCGAACACGGCGACCCGCACGACACTCACCGAGGACGGGATCTACCCCCAGAACGGCCACGAGGGCGGCCTGCTCTACCTCAAGTACGACAGGCGGCGCATCGGGCGGGGCGTGCACGGGCATCTGACGCTGGGGGTGGCGCCGGACGAGACGAACGACGGGGAGGGCGGGGGCGGTCCTGGCGGCCCGGGTCCGTCGGCTTCGGCTTCGCCGTCGGCTTCGGCGTCGTAGCTCCCGCCGTCGCCACGGAGTCGTAGCTCCGGCAGTACACGTCGTCGCTACGGCCGCCAGGCCGCGACCACGTCCTTCGCCCCCCACACCAGGTCTACGGCGTCGTCCGACACCGCGCGGGTGACGCCGGAGAGGGACACGACCGCGAGGCCGGTGCCGCCGGGATCGAATCCGGGAACCTCGGCGGCGCCGGTCCGCAGGGCGTTCAGGTCCTGTTGGTCGAAGGGCGAGGCGAGCCACTTCACCGAGCCGGCGAAGTACACGGACCCGGCCACGGGGGCGCGGTCCGCGCCGATCAGGTCGATCTCCGGTGCGAACCGCCGGTTCCACCAGCCGCCGACGACCTCCGTGCCGGGCCAGGGGAAGTCCTCGGAGGCGGCCGCGGCCAGTTCCAGCGCCTCACGGATCAGGGGCTCGACGGCCCGTCCCCGCCAGGCCGTCCAACGCCGCTCCACGATCCGGTACGCGGCTTCGGGGCGTCCGCGTCTGGAGAGTTCCTGTGCGGACCGGGTCGCGGCCAGGTAGAGCCGCAGGTTGCTGTCGGCCACGCGATAGAGGGCGGGCTTGCCGGGGCTGGTGGACAGCGGCGGGTCCACGGCCAGCACGCGCTTCTCGACGGTGAGGCGTCTGAGCAGCGGGGACAGTACTCCGGAGGGCAGCGCCCCGCTCTGACTGCCCGCGGTCGCGGCGATGTTCGCATGCGTACGGTCTCCGCTCCCGACCGCCTCCAGGACCCGGCGCGTCTGGTCGGGTGCCGGGAACTCGGCCAGGAGCGCCGCCTCCGGCACCCCGAAGAGCGGCGAGGCGGGGTCCGCGCACTCGTCCTTGACGAAGTCGAGCGCCGGTGTCGCGTGCGGCCAGGCACGCAGGATGCCCGGCAGGCCGCCGGAGACGAGATGGGCGTCGATGGCGTCGGCGGCGTCCAGCCCCAGCACGTCTCCGGTCTCGGCGGGATCGAGCGGTCCGAGGACGAGGCTGTCGGCGCGGCCGTAGAACGGGCGGTCGTACGCCGTGAACCGCTCCATCATGTGCAGATCGCTGCCGAGCAGCAGCAGAAGCACCGGCCGCCCGGCCAGCAGCCGGTCCCACGCGGTCTGTAGCGCTCCGTCGAACACGGGGTCCTGCTCGGCGAGCCAGGGCAGTTCGTCGAGGACCACGATGCTGGGTGAGGCGGGCAGGACGGCCGCGAGTGTCCGGAAGGCGTCCGGCCAGTTCGTGGGGGCGGTGGCCGGCACCAGTTCGCGGGCGGCGGGCAGGGAGGACTCCCGCAGCTCCGCGGTGAAGTCGGCGATCCCTTCGACGGGGGAGGCGCCCTTGGTGGCGGTGAAGAAGACGTACGGCACCGCCGCGCCGTCGCAGAACTCCTGCACGAGCCGCGACTTCCCCACCTGCCGGCGCCCCCGTATGGCCACGGCGACGCCGGTGACGTCCGCGGAGACGCGGGCGAGGCGCTTGCGGAGGAGGGCCAGTTCGGTGTGACGGCCGACGAAGGGGGTGGGCATGGGGGCTCCGGGGACTCGGCGAGGTTGTGGCGAGTGCAGGTAGTCAAATTCTACGTAGATTGATTCTACCTAGATTCCTGGATGGATTTCGGAGCCATTCCGGATGGATTGCGGAGGTTCATGGAGGGCTCATGGCGAGCACACAGACGGATCGACGGTCTCCCACAGTGGCGGGGAGTGTCATGGGGCATAGGGGTCGGATCGGCTCGTCCCGTGAACCACGTGAGGTCTGGAGGAAACGATGGGATTCGTTGTGCTGGCATTGCTGTTGATCGCGGGGGCGGTGTTCGCGGTCGTCGTGCTGAGGCGCTCGCAGGGTGACCGGGACGGGTCGGACCTGTCCGATCTCGACGCCGAGGTCGAGGCGAGCGGTTCGGTGCTACGGCTCGGCGCGAGCCTGACCGTTCCCGAGGCGAGGGTCTGGGCGGGCGCCGACGAGGCGGTGACGCGGGCGCTGACGAATGCCGTCGAGTGCCACCGGGCCGCTGCGGCTCAGCTGACCACGGCACGCACGGTGACGGAGTACACCCAGGCGGCCCGCACGGCGCAGGAGGGGCTCGCGTATGTCGCTACGGCGCGGGCGGCGCTGGGGAGTGGGCTGGCGTTGGCGGACTCGGCGGCGTAGGAGCGGGGGCCTGTCCATGGAGGGCATGTCCCGCCAAAGGGCGAGGGTCTTCAAGTCCGCGCGGGCTGTGATGAGTTGTCAGGCCTGGTCGGTGCTGTCCTGGGGCTGAGGCTGGAGTGCCTCGGGGGTCTCGACGAACAGATCCTCCGCCGTGGACGCGGTCAGGGAACGGTCGAACCAGAGGGTGAGGGTGTCGAGGTCGGTGCAGGAGGCGATGCGTTCCTGGATGTGCTCGGGGACGGGATTCCGCGCTTCTCCAGCACGCGCAGGGTGAACGCGGCGCGGTTCTCTGCTCTGCCTTCGGCGTGGCCTTCGAGGTAGGCCTTCTCCATGCTTCCACTCCGGATTTCCGGCTGATTCGGGGGCGTTCGTCGCGTGAACATTCAGGCGGCCGTGGTCAGCTCGCACCAGACGTACTTGCCCTTGCTGCCGTTCCTGGACAGCGGCTGCCAGCCCCATTGGTCGGCGCAGGCCCTGACCAGGCCCAGACCCCGGCCCTCCTCCCCGTCCAGGAGCTTGGTCAACTCCCGTGGAGGCTCCGGGGGTTCGGGGTTCGCGTCCCAGGCGCCGACGCGGAGAGTGCCGGGCTTCCAGGAGACCCGCAGGATCACGGGGCCCTTCGTGTGGCGTACGGCGTTGCCCACCAGCTCCGTTGCGAGGAGTTCGGCGGTGTCGACGAGGCCGATGAGTCCGTGCATCGTCAGGATCAGGCGGAGGGTGTGGCGGCAGACGGTGACTGCGCGGAGGTCGTGGGGGATGGTGAGGGTGTATTCCCAGGGGGTGGCTGGGGCGACTGGTTCTTCGGGTTCGGGCATGGGTGACTCCTGGTCAGGGAGGGGGAGTTGGGGGTCGGCGTGTGGTGCGGGTCGGCGGGCGGTGGCTTGTCGCGGCCGTCATGGCAGGGCGGGGCGGTGCGCTTCCGGGGTCCCGGGGTTCCGCAGGGTGTGCGGCGCGTCACTGACGGTAGGGCATTAATTTGCTCCACGGCAAGCCGCTTGCGTAGTCTGACCCCGCAAGAGGGAAGCCGCGAGCGCCAGTTGAGAAGGGGACGCCATGCCGCCAAGGGGCCGGCCGACTGTGCGGCAGGTGCGGGTGGGCACCGAACTGCGCAGGTTGCGGGAGGCCGCCGGGATGACTGCGCGCGAAGTCGCCCAGTTCCTGGGGTCGACCTCGGCCCAGATGAGCCACATCGAAGCGGGTATCGGTGGAGTCAGCGGTGAGCGTGTTCGCATGCTCGCGGCGCACTACGCGAGTACGGACACCGAGTTGGTCGACGCGCTCGTGGAGATGGCGACAGATCGCACGCGGGGGTGGTGGGAGGAGTACCGGGATGTTCTGCCACCCGTGTTCTGCGACCTGGCGGAGTTGCAGGATCGCGCGGTGTCTCTTCAGGAGATCGCCACGGCGCACGTGCCGGGACTGCTGCAGACCGAGGAGTACTCGCGGGCCGTGTTCACCTACTGGCGTCCGGAACTGCCCGAGCGAGACATCGAGTTGAGAGTCGAGCACCGGTTGCGGCGCAGGGAGGTTCTCGGGGCCGTTCCGTATCTGGCGGTACTCCATGAATCGGTGCTGCGTACGAGGGTGGCCGACCGGCGGGTCGCACAAACGCAGCTCGACACCGTGCTGGAGCTGTCGGACAAGCCAGGAGTCACGGTGCGGGTTATCCCCTTCGACGTGGACGGTTTCGCGGGCGCGAGCGCGGAGTTGCTGTACATGGGCGGTCGCGTGCCGACGCTGGACACAGGACAGCGGGACACTGCCCACGACACAGCGTTCGTGGATGCACCGGCACAGCTCCTAGCCATGCGAACGCTCTTCCGTAAGGTGGAAGCAGTCGCCCTGGACCCGTCCCGGTCCCGGAGCTACCTACACCGCGTCGCCAAGGAGCTGTGAGGCATGATCCAGTGGCAGAAGTCCAGCTTCTCCAATGGGAATGACGGGGCCAACTGCGTGGAAGTGGCTGCCCCTGAAGGTGAATTGCTTCTCCGTGAGAGCGACGACCCCACCCGAATACTCCCCCTCACCCCCACCACTCTCGCCGCCCTCCTCCATCGCATCGACCCGTCCGCAGGTGCCCGGGACCAATGAGGACGGTGTCGGCAAATCCGGCACCGCCGGACCACCCATCCGAAAAGTGTGACACTTCTCGCGGAAGTGTCACACTTTCTCAGCTGCATACGGCTGCCCAGGCCGCTGACGGGGACTGTCCTACGACAGTGACTTGTACCCGCCCCACCCGGTCGCGATCTTCACCCGCGCCCCGAACGACCCCTTGCCGTCACCGGTGTTGCGGTACAGATTGCCGCCGGTGTCGCGGGACACGAGGTCGGGCTTGCCGTCGGCGGTGATGTCTCCGGTGCCGACGACCGTGTTGTACGAGCCGCCCCACGCCGTGAACAGCTTCGCCCGCGCCCCGAACGTGCCCCTGCCGGTGCCGTAGTAGCGGTACACGGTGTTCGACTTGTCCTGGGCCAGCAGGTCGCCGATGCCGTCGCCGTTCACATCACCGACGCCGACGACCTTCTTGTACGTCTTCCAGTTGGTGTACAGCTTCACGCGGGCGGACAGCTTGCCCGCGCTCGTGCCCTTGTAGAGGTAGACGTCCCCGGTGGACGCGTTGCGGGCGATCAGGTCCGGGCGGCCGTCGCCGCTGATGTCGCCGGGTGAAGTCAACACGTCGTACTGGTTCCAGCCGCTCGTTCCCAGTGTCGTGTACGACGTCGACGGCTTCGGCGCCGTACCGCAGGCCGGCTTGTACGCGCGGAGCGCACCGCTGCTCAGCCGGACCAGGACGTCGTTGCAGCGGTCGCCGCTCAGGTCGCCGAAGGGGACCGCCTTCACGGTCGTCGGCCAGCCGCTGCCGCTGATCCTGCCGGAGAACGTGCCCTTGCCCGTGCCCAGTTGATACGTCAGCGCGCCCGAGGAACTGAGCGTGAGGAGGTCGCCGGTGCCGTCCGGAACGGTCGACGTGCCGCCGAAGTCGTGGGCGACCGCCGCTCCGCCGGTGACCGTGACCGTGCCCGAGGCGAGCTTCACGGCCGTGGCCGCGCCCGCCTGGGTGGCGCGCAGGGTCCAGGTCAGCGGGCCGTTGGAGGCGTAACTCCCGGACGACGTACGGCCGTTCCAGGTCAGCGTGGCCTTGAGGCCGTCGGCCGTGCCGGTCAGGGTACGGACCGTTTTGCCGGCCCGGTCGGTGACGGTCACCGTGAAGGACGAGGTGGGCCTGCTGAGTTGCCAGGTCGGCGTCCAGGCCTTGCCGGACGCGGTGGTGCCCTTGAGCGCGGCGGTCGCCGGGACGGTGGAGGCGGTGACGGCGAGCGTGGGCCAGCTGGTCCGCGAGCTGTACAGGCGGTCGTCGCTGCTCGCGGTCGCGTTGCCGGTCCAGACGGCGGTCGCGGTGCCGTCCGCGCCGACGCTGACCTTGCCGAGGACGAACGCGGCGGCCGAGCCGGGCAGTTGGACGGCGGTGGTCCAAGTGCCTTCGCTGCGCACGGACTCCATCAGCTCGCGCTCGTCGCCGTGGCCGCTCTCCTGGGTCCACAGCGCGTGCACCGTGCCGTCGGCGGTGACGGTCGCGTCGTACTGCTCGGGGACGTAAGCCGTCGACAGTGTCCGTACGGCCGACCAGACGCCGGTGTCCGCCTCGCGGGTGGCGGTGCGGGTGCCGAAGGTGCTCGTGTAGTCGACCCAGACGAGGGTGACGTCGCCGTCGGGCGCGATCAGCGGCTCCGGGGTGTCGGCGAGGTTCTCCGTGGCCGTCACGGACTGCGGCGCGGACCAACTGCCGTCCGCCGCCGAGCGGTTGACCGTGAAGATGGTCGAGTCCTCGGATGCGTCCGTGCCCTTGTAGGCGACCGTCACGGAGCCGTCGTCGGCCGCCGTGGCCTCGGGATTGCTGATCGACACGTAGGAAGCGGTCGCCGCCGTCGACGCGGTCCAGGCGGTGGCGCCGGACGCCCTGGACACCGTACGCACCGAGGCGGATTCGCCCGCCGTCTGCTTGTACACGACGACGGTCGTGCCGTCGGGGGTGACGGCGACACTCGGCGCGTAGGCCGAGTCCGCCCCCTCCACGGTGGCGGCGCTGAGCTGTACGGGCGCCGACCAGGTGCCGTCCGTGCCGCGGGCGGCGGTGTGGACCTCGGGTTTCGACGCGCTGGTGGCCCTGGTGCTCCAGACCGCGGTGAGTGTGCCGTCCGGGCCCTCGGCGAGGTCGATGCCGCCGTCGGACCAGGTTTCGTCGGGGCCCACCAGTTCGGTGGGCGCGGACCAGCCGGAGTGGTCGGCCGCCAGCACGGCACTGACCAGACGGATGTTCAACCCTCCCGATCCCGGGGCGGTTTCGTTCGGGTACTCCACCCACAGCGCGGTGACCGTGCCGTCGGCGGAGGCGTGCAACTTGACGTTGCCGGCCTCGGTCGGGGTCGTGGCGAGCAGCGCGGGCGTGTTCCACGTGTCACCGGCGACCGGACGGACGGCGGCGTACAGCTGCCGTCCGTTGCCGCTCCCGAACTGGTTCCACACGGCCACGGCGGAGCCGTCGGACGCGGTGACGACATCCACGACGGAGGCCTTGCCGTCGGTGATCGGAGTGGCGGTCGCGGCCCAGGGGGCGACCGGAGCGGCGGCCGCGGATCCGGCGGCCAGGACCGGCAGCAGGGTGCCGCCCGTCAGAGCGAGCGTCACCGAGGTGATCGCGAACGCCGTCCGGCGCCGCGAAAGGGCGTATCTGCCCACGTGTTCATCCCTCCCCGCGGAGAGACACCCTCTCCGCACAAGTGTGCGGACATTACCAGCGCTTTTACTTCCGGAAGCAGGAGGGTCCCGCTCCCGTCGACTTCAGAATTCATGGGAACCCACAGCCCACACCCATGCTTCTTACAGGCCCCTTACCTACCGTCCGGGCATGACGGGAACCGAAACAACCAACGAGTCGCCGGAACAACCGCGTAGCCAATCCCCCGCGCACAAACGGGACTTGACCCGGCGCAAGGTCGTCGTCGCGGGCGGGGCCGCCGTTGCCGCGGTGGGTGTGGGCGGAGGGCTTGCCGCGAGTGCGTTCGCGGACGGGGCGACTCCCACCGCGCCCGGGAAGAGCAAGGCCAGTGCCGGCGAGGCGTGTTACACGCTCACCTCGGAGACCACCGAGGGGCCGTACTACATCGACGCCGACAAGATCCGGCAGGACATCACCGAGGACGAGGTGGGCATTCCGCTGACCCTCACCCTCAAAGTGATCGACGCGGAGACCTGCAAGCCGCTCCGGGACGCCGCCGTCGACATCTGGCACTGCAGCGCGCTCGGCATCTACTCCGGTTACGAGGCGATGAGCAGCGGTGGGGGTGGTGGCGCTCCGACTGACGCGCCCTCGGGTACGCCGACCGACACAGCGTCCGGTACTCCCACCGGCGAACCCCCGTCCGGCGCCCCCTCCGGCGGAACCGGTGGCGGGCACTCCGAACCAACCGACGACGAGCGGTACTTGCGCGGTACCTGGAAGACCGACAAGCGTGGCTACGTCACCTTCAAGACGGTGTTCCCGGGGTGGTACCAGGGCCGTTGCGTCCACATCCACGTCAAGGTGCATGTCGACGGTGAGTGGACCGACGCGGGTTATGAAGGCGGGCACACCTGCCACACGGGCCAGCTCTTCTTCGACGAGAAGTCCGTGCTCACGTCGGCGACGGTCGAGCCGTACTCCACCAACACCACCACCCGCACCACCCTCACCGAGGACACGATCTACCCGCAGAACGGCCACGAAGGCGGACTGCTCTTCCTGGACTACGACAAGAAGCGCATCGCCAAGGGCGTCCGCGCCCACCTGACGATGGGCGTCGCCCCGGACGAGACCCACGACAGCACCGACACCCAGCCGAGCGCATCCGCGTCGGCATCCGCATCCGCGTCCTGATGGATCGTTAACTGTGCTCAGGATCAAGAAAGTTGGCGGGCCGCGGCAACCTTCTTGATCCTGACGGCCACTGAGGAGTCGTAACCCCTCACCCCGCACCGAAGGACTCCCCGTGGCCACCCCCGCTCCCTCCTCCTCCCACCGCCGTTCCCTCCGCAAGCGCCGCACGATCGTCGTCACGGCCGCTGCCGCCGCCGCAGGCATCGGCGCCGGGTTCCTCGTGCTCAACGCGAACGCGGCCAGTACCACCGCGACCGCCGTCGACCTGTACCACCAGACGCTCGCCGCCAAGGACGGCTGGGCGTCGTCCGGTACCGGTACCACCGGCGGTGCGAAGGCCGATGCCGCGCACACCTTCACCGTCAGCACCCGCGCCCAGCTCGTGAAGGCGTTGGGGTCCGCCAGTGACACCGCCCCGCGGATCGTCAAGATCAAGGGGACGATCGACGCCAACACCGATGACTCCGGGAAGAAGCTGACCTGCGCCAACTACGCGGCGGGTACCGGGTATTCGCTGGCCGCCTACCTCAAGGCCTTCGACCCCTCCACCTACGGCACCTCCAAGCTGCCCTCCGGTACGCAGGAGAAGGCGCGGGCGGCGGCGCAGGTCAAGCAGGGGAAGAACATCATCTTCCGGGTGCCCGCCAATACGACCGTCGTGGGCGTGCCCGGCACCAAGGCCGGGATCACCGGCGGCATGCTGCAAGTGCAGAGCGTGGACAACGTGATCGTGCGGAACCTGACCTTCGCCGCCACCCAGGACTGCTTCCCGCAGTGGGACCCGACCGACGGGGACAGCGGCAACTGGAACTCGCAGTACGACGCCGTGACCCTGCGCGGTGCCACGCACGTCTGGGCGGACCACAACACGTTCACCGACGCACCCGGGCTCGACACCTCCGACCCCACCTACTACGGGCGCCAGTACCAGATCCACGACGGCGACCTCGACATCACCAAGGGCTCGGACCTGGTGACCGTCGAGCGCAACCAGTTCACCAACCACGACAAGACGATGCTCATCGGCAGCAGCGACACCGACAGCGTCGGCAAGCTGCGCGTCTCCATCCACCACAACGTGTGGAAGGGGATCGTGCAGCGGGCGCCGCTGGCCCGGATCGGGCAGATTCACATCTACAACAACTTCTACGACACCACGAACCTCAACGGGTACGTCCTCCAGTACAGCGTCAACTCCCGTGCCAAGGCGCAGGTCGTCGCCGAGGACAACTACTGGAGGATTCCCGCGAGTCAGAAGGTCGGCAAGCTGTTCAGCGGTGACGGGACCGGGTCCATCGCCGGCGGCGGCAACCTCGTCAACGGCACCGCCACCGACCTCGTCGCCGCCTACAACGCCGCCAACTCCAAGAAGCTGAAGACCACCGTGAACTGGACGCCGACCCTCACGGCCGGGCTGGAGACGTCGGCGAAGAATCTGCCGACGGAACTCGCGACCACGACCGGGGCCGGGGTGCTCAACTAGCCTGAGGCAAACGGACGTTGCCTCAGATCAGTTGCCTCAGATCAGCCAGAGCAGGCCGTTCCCGCCCAGGGTCGTGAGGCTCTTCTGGGTGAGGCCGACCGCGGGGGCGGTGAACAGCTTGCTGCCCGTGGCCGTCGGGTGGGAGGTGCCGCCGGGCAGGACCCAGACCGCGCCCGTGTCCAGGTTCTCGCCCGCCGCGCTCACGAACAGCTCCGGCTTGCCATCCTTGTTGACGTCCCCGACCGAGACCGTCGTACCGAAGAAGTCGTCGATCTCGGAGGCGCCGGGGACGCCGGCCGTGTCCTGGGTGAACGAATAGGCGCCCGTGCCGAGCGCGCCCGTGCGGCGGCCCGGGATCACGGTCACCGCTCCGGCCCGGGTCTTGCCCGCGACGCCTTCGAACGGGGCGCCTACGACGATGTCGGCGAGCCCGTCCCGGTTGAGGTCGGCCACGGCCAGCGCGCCGCCGAACTCGTCGTCCTTCTCGCTCGCCCCGGGCACCCCGGCGGTGTCCTGGGTGACCTGTACGGGCTCGGCGGTCGCCGCGATGCCCCTCGCGGTGCCGTAGTAGACCAGGACGCGTCCGCCCAACGCGCCGTCCACACCGGCGACATCGGGCTCCCAGGGGTCGCCGACGACAAGGTCGGCGTACCCGTCGCCGTTGACGTCGCCCGAGGCGGCGATGAGACCGTTGCCCCGCTTCGGCTGCATGACGGTGGTGGCCGGGTCGACGTAGACCTCGCCACCGCTCAGGTCGCTGAGGCCCTGGGTGGCGACGGCCAGGTCGAGCACGGTGTCGCCGTCGAAGTCGCCGAGCGCGACGCTCGCCGGGGAGGCGGTGTTCTGGTCGGGTACGGCCGAACCGTAGGTGCCGGTGCGGCTGAACGGTCCCTTGAAGACCAGGGAGTCCGATCCGGCGACCGCGACCTGCGTCCTGCTGCCCGCGCCGATGCTCAGAGCGGCCAGGTCGGTGCCGTACCGCTCCAGGTAGTCCGACGGCGCCGGCAGGTCGGTCGCCGTCGTCAGCCCGTTCTTGCCGCCCCACAACACGGTGACCAGGCCCGCGTCCTTGCCGCGGGCCGTGTCCTCGTACGGCGTGGAGACCACGAGGTCCGCGTAGCCGTCCCGGTTGAGGTCGGCCGTCGCGGTGGCGGAGCCGAACCCGTCGTTCGCCTCTGCCGTGCCCGGTACCCCGGTGGTGTTCTGGGTGATCGTCTTACGGTGCGACGCCGACAGGCCCGACGAGGCCCCGTACAGGATGACGACCGCGCCCGCCGATTCCTTGCCGGCCACGTTCGCGCCGGGCGCGGGCAGGACGGCGTCGCGGTACCCGTCGCCGTTGAAGTCGCCGGGGACCGCGCCGTGGACCGCGAACGCGGGTGCGGCGGGCAGCAGCGAGCCGCCGGCCAGCACCGCGGCCACCGTCGCCACGGTTCTCCATCTGCCCCTGGCCGTCCGTGACTTGAGCATGTGAGTCCCCTCCCACCCCGGGCGCATCCCCTGTGCGCCGACAACTGACGCGCAGTGTAAGGGCCCTGGCTGTGCGGGAGTTGGATATTCAAAGGCATGTCCCAGGAGCAGGCGCTCAGCCGTCGTACGTGCCGTCCCACGGCGGCCCGAAAGCATGCCGGTCCGGGTACAGCTCCGCCCAGCTGCCGTCCTCGTCCTCCTCGACCAGCAGGCCGAACAGGACGCCGTCGACGGTGCGTTGGAAGGGGCGGATCGCGATGTCGGTGTAGCTGCGGCGGGGGAGGGCGCGGAGCAGTTTCGCCAGGTGGATGCGGGCCTGGGAGAGGACCGAATCGTCGCCGTGCGGGGCGCGTTGCTGCTCGGCCCAGGTGCCGGCGCACCAGATCTCCGAGTCGCGGTAGCGGCCCGCGGCGTCGAAGGTGTGGAGCACCGTGTAGAGACGTTTCTGCTCTTCCCAGCCGTCGTCGGGACGGAAGCCTTGGGGGAACGCGTAGGTGACCGACGCCAGGAACTGGCCGTCCGCGTAGCGGCCGACGGCGCCGCTGCGTTGATTCGGCTCGTAGGCGATCGGAATGACCTCGGGGACTGCCATGGCGGAACCTTACGGGTTGGCGCGAACACGTCTACGACGGGGTCGGTCAGCGAGACCGTGCGACCTCGCCGAGTTGCCCCTGGGTCAAGGGTGGCACCTCGATCGGGTGGGCCGCACCGGCCCGCAGACCGCCTCCGGCTCGAAGTCGGGGCGCGACTACGCCCTGAACCTCGACGCCGCGCTCGCCGACAAGGGTGTCCACGCCGGGAACCTGGTCATCGGCGGACTCATGAGCGCGGCGACATCCACCGACTGGTGACGTCGAACCCCGGGCAGTTCGGGAACGTCGGCGACCGGACCCTCGACCCGGACGAACTCGCCGACGGCGCCTGGGAGTTGGTGGCACGGCGGGACCGCGCGGAGGAGACGTTCAGCGTGCTCGGCTGAGGAGTTCCGGCCGAGCACGCCGGGTCACGCCTGGTCGCCGCCGAAGCGCTCCTTGTACGTCTCCAGGTCCTCGTCCGTGAGCTTCGCGAAGAGGACCGGGGGGACGGTGAAGGGGGTGCCCGCGGGGACGGCGGACAGCGATTTCGCCTCGGCTGCGGAGATCCAGGTCGCCGTGTCGTCCGGCAGGGCGAACGCCGCGCGCATGGCCGCCGAGGAGGACGGGATGAAGGGTTCCGAGACCACCGCGTAGAGGTGGATCAGGTTCATCGCGGTGCGGAGGGTGAGGGCCGCGGCCTCCGGGGCGGTCTTGATCTCCAGCCAGGGGGCCTTCTCCTCCAGGTAGGAGTTGCCGGCCGACCACAGGGCGCGGAGTGCCGCCGCGGCCTTGCGGAACTGGAGGGACTCCATCTGGGTCTCGTACTCCGCCAGGAGATCGGCGATCTGCTCGCCCAGCTTCGTCTCCGGCTCGCCCGCCGCCGCGCCCGCCGGGACCTCGTCGCCGAAGCGCTTCTTCGAGAAGGAGAGGACCCGGTTGACGAAGTTGCCGAGGGTGTCGGCCAGGTCCTTGTTCACCGTGGCGGTGAAGTGCTCCCAGGTGAAGGACGAGTCGTCCGACTCGGGGGCGTTGGCGATGAGGAAGTAGCGCCAGTAGTCCGCCGGGAGGATGGCCAGGGCCTGGTCGGTGAAGACGCCGCGCTTCTGGGACGTGGAGAACTTGCCGCCGTAGTACGTCAGCCAGTTGAAGGCCTTGACGTAGTCGACCTTCTTCCACGGCTCGCGTACGCCGAGTTGTGTGGCGGGGAACATCACCGTGTGGAACGGGACGTTGTCCTTCGCCATGAACTCCGTGTAGCGGACCGGGTTCTCGCCCTGGTCGGACTCGTACCACCAGGACTTCCAGTCCCTGTTCCCCGGGTCCTCGTCCGACCACTCCTTCGTCGCGCCGATGTACTCGATCGGGGCGTCGAACCAGACGTAGAAGACCTTGCCCTCCGCGGCCAGCTCGGGCCAGGTGTCGGCGGGGACCGGGATGCCCCAGTCCAGGTCGCGGGTGATCGCGCGGTCGTGCAGGCCCTCGGTCAGCCACTTGCGGGCGATGGAGGACGCGAGCTGCGGCCACTCCTCCTCGTGGGCCGCGACCCACTCCTCGACCTCGTGCTGGAGCTTCGACTGGAGGAGGAAGAGGTGCTTGGTCTCACGGACCTCCAGGTCCGTGGAGCCGGAGATCGCGGACCTGGGGTTGATCAGGTCCGTGGGGTCCAGGACGCGGGTGCAGTTCTCGCACTGGTCGCCGCGGGCCTTGTCGTAGCCGCAGTGGGGGCAGGTGCCCTCCACGTAGCGGTCCGGGAGGAAGCGGCCGTCGGTGGGCGAGTACACCTGGCGGATGGCGCGCTCTTCGATGAAGCCGTTCTCGTTGAGGCGGCGGGCGAAGTGCTGGGTGATCTCGCGGTTCTGGGGGGAGGAGCTGCGGCCGAAGTAGTCGAAGGCCAGCGCGAAGCCGTCGTAGACCGCCTTCTGCGCGTCGTGCGCCTGCGCGCAGAACTCCGCTACGGGGAGGCCCTGTTCCTTCGCGGCCAGCTCGGCCGGGGTGCCGTGTTCGTCCGTCGCGCAGATGTAGAGGACGTCGTGGCCGCGCTGGCGGAGGTAGCGGGAGTACACGTCCGCCGGGAGCATGGACCCCACCATGTTGCCCAGGTGCTTGATCCCGTTGATGTACGGAAGGGCGCTGGTGATGAGGTGTCGAGCCATCGGGGGGCTGCTCCCAGGTCGGTGTGTTGCTGTTGCTGCGAACCTTGAAATCGTATCCGACATGGGTGTGCCGCCCGCCTCCCGTTTTACGGGGTGGAAGCGGGCGGCACATGGTCCTGCGGGTACTGCTCCGTGGCTACGGGCGCCAGTCGATCAGTACGCCGTCGTAGAGCTCCGCGTCCGTGAGCTCCAGGGGGGTCGGGCCCGCGTGGAAGAAAGCCGTGTTGTCGGTCTTCAGCTTGCGGAGGTAGTCGAAGGCCTTGTTCTCGTGGTCGCCGAACGCGACGAACGAGAAGAACACGGAGGCGTGTGACTTCGCCGCGTCCGTGAGGGACTGGGTGGCCGGGGTCTTCGCGTCCGGGGCGCCGTCCGTCTGGAAGACGACGAGGGCGGGGGTGCCGGGGGTGACGTTCTTGTCGTAGTGCGTGAGTACGGCTTCTACGGCGGCGTGGTAGCTGGTGCGGCCCATGCGGCCGAGGCCGGCGTGGGCCTCGTCGATCGCGTTCTCGGGGGAGGTGGGCGTGAGGTCTGTGGTGCCGTCGACCTCGGTGGAGAAGAAGACGACGTGGACGTCGGGGGTGGGGTCCGGGTCCAGGTGGGTCGCGAGGGCGAGGGTCTGGTCGGCGAGGGCTTGGGCGGAACCGTCCTTGTAGTACGGGCGCATGCTCGCGGAGCGGTCCAGGACGAGGTAGAGCTTCGCTTGGGTACCGGTGAGGTTGGCCTTGGCGAGAGCGAGCGCGGCGGAACCGGCCCCTACGGCCTCGGCTACGCCCTCGGCCCCGATCGTTTCCCCACCCGCACCGCCCGTGATGCTCTCGTCGTCGGGTGCGGGTGGCCCCTGTGGGGCGGACTCGCCGTCGGCGGCCGCGGCCAGGGGGGCGGGCACGGCTGCGTCCGCGCCTGCGGCGACTGGTTCCGCGGCGGGTTCGGTGACGGGTTCTGCCACCGGTTCCGCTGCGGGTGCGGGGGTGGTGGCCTCGGCAGTCACCGGTTCCGCGGCGGGCTCCGGCTCGGCTTCCGGTTCCGGCGTGACATCGGCGACCGGCGCCACCTCGGGCTCGGCCTCCGCGACGGGCTCGGCTTCCGCCTCCGGCGCCACGTCAACCGCGGGCGCAGCTTCTGCCTCGGGCTCGGCCACCGGCGCCACGTCAGCCGCAGGCGCGGCTTCCGCCTCAGCGTCGGCAACCGGCTCGGCTTCCACGACCGGCTCCGCTTCGGCCTCCGGCGTCACGTCAACCGCAGACCCGGCTTCCGCCTCGGTCTCAACGACCGGCTCCACCTCGGCAACTGGCTCAGCGACAGCCTCCGGCGCCGGCTCAACGGCCACCTCGGTCACCGGCTCAACAGCCGTCTCGGTCACCGGCTCGGCGACCACGGCGGCAGTCGGCTCGGCGACCACCTCGGCGGTCGGCTCTGCAACCGCCTCCGAGGTCGGCTCGGCAACAGCCTCCGCAGCCTCCGTCGTCGCCCCCGGTTCCGGCTCGGCCGTACCCCCGGTGCCCTCCGCTCCCTCCGTCGACGTCGCCGGCTTCGGGACCGAGACGTTGTCGAAGGCCAGTGCCACGAGGTCGTGTTCGTCGTCCTCCAGGGTGGAGGACGGGCGGGGTTCCGGGACCGTGGCCGTTGCCGCGGGGGTCGGCTTCGGGGTCGAGGTGAGGTCGGGTTCTGTGGAGGGGGACGGGACCTTCGCGTCCGGCTCCGCTGTCACCGTGGTCGGCTGCTCTTGCGAAGGAGTGCGTTCCGCACCCTCTGCTCCGGCGGCACGCTCCTTGCGTGACCTGCCGAATGCATTCCGCAGGAGAGTGAGAATGCCCATGTGCGCAACCCTTCGCGTGAGTTGAAGCCGTCAATCCCTGGCCAGGACGGACACGTAAGGTTAGCGGCCCCGAACGGCGATCTTCGGCAGGGGCGGAACCCCTGCCGGGACGATCACCGGGTTGAGCGGGCCTTTTGTGCCGTGCGCGCCCTGCGGATCCGGTCGGGAGCGAAGGCGTCGATGGTTCCCGCGCCCTGTCCTGGGGTCTCGTTCCAGCCGTTGATCGTGCCGGCGAGGTCTCCGAGCCGACGGTCACCGGGTCGGTGCCCGCCTGTGCGCCGAGCGGGTAGAAGAGCGGCCGTACGGCGATGGCCGTCCCGGAGAGGTGGTTGCTCTCGAAGGCGGCGCCGATCCCGCGCCGGGTGGTGTACCTGGTGAGCTCGCCGGGCCGCAGGGGAACTTCCACCCCTGCGGCGCCCTCGACGCTGAAGCGGGTGGAGAACCGCTCCGGCCGTCGGCCCGGTACCGAGCAGGAGGGCTTGACGGCGGGGCAGCCGGGATGCGGACGCCTCGTTCACGATGTGTGTCCATTCCTGTGCTTGTCGCGGATGACCATGACGGCGCATACGAGAGTGGCGGCGACACAGGCGTAGATCAGGGGATTCACCAATGCCGGAACGAAGCTGTAGGTGCGTCCGCTGTTCCAGTGGCAGGTGGCCGTGAGCGGGAAGACGCGCTGCTCGAACCAGTTCGCGTTCCGGGGCCATCGGATGGCTTCGTTGCCGCATCCCTTCGCGAAATCGACCGGGACGACGAACCAGAAGAGACTGAAGGAGTAGACGAGCACGGATGTTCCCGCCGAGAACAGGAGCCCGGGAAGCCGGCGCTTTCCCGCCTGCCACCGCTTGATTCCCCGTCCGAAGAGCAGCACCGGTGCGATGAGAGCTGTCAGGACTACGACAGCGAGGAAGTTCAGCATGCTGTTGCCTTCCGGGCGGGGCGCTCTGGCTCTCCAACTCTGCCCGCGACGCGATCGCTTCGGCGAATCCCTGGCAGAATTCGGTCTGCCTTTCTTGAGTTGTCTCGTTCAGGGCGTGCTTGTGAACGAGCGGAAAGGGCGGAGCTGAGCGGAACAATGAATTCCGGATTGTGCCGTGAATTCTGGCCGGATGGATCCTTGGTGGTCGTTGAAATTACCGTCGACGATCGTCGCGGTCAACGGATTGATAAGGGGAGGGAATAGCCCAATTCAACTGACGCTGCTCAGTGCGGCGACGCGATCGCCCGTGCCGCCGCCACTTCCTGTCGCAACGGCTCCAGCACACTCTCCGCCGGGCCCGTCAGATCCGTGCGGACCTCCACCAGCACCTCCGACTCGCGTACGCCCTCCGACAACTTCCGGAGCTGGAGCGTCACTTGGGTCACCTCAGCCGGGGAGGGCGGGGGTGCTCCGTGCTTCACCCGCACCCTGGCCGCCGTCGTCGCGTCGACGATCCGCTCCACGGCCACGACCAGGGGGAGCCAGCCGGCGGCGAGGCGGCCGGTGGGCGGGGGTTCGGTGAGGGCGCGCTGGAACTCCGTACGGATGACGGACAGGTCGCGGTAGAGGCGGCGGCGCATACGGGCACGGGCGGCCGGATCCACCTCCGCACCCGCCCCCGGTCCCGCAACGGAACCCTCCGACGTGCCGAACGCCGACTCCACATACGCCGCCGTGTCCGCCACCGCCTCCGCCAACCGGTCCCCCACCCGCGTGTGCCAGCTCTCCGGCCAGAGGAGATAGCCCGCGACCAGCGCGATCCCGCAGCCGATCAGCGAGTCCACCAGGCGGGGGAGCAGCAGCGCCGTGCCCTGGTGGTTCAGGACGTCGGAGAGGAGGAGGATCACCGGGGTGATCGCCATCGTCTGGTAGCCGTAGCCGCGTGGGGTCAGGGCCGGGATCAGGGGAGCCAGGACGAGCAGGACCAGGACGTCCCACCATCCCCCATAGCCTGAAACGGCATGGGGGGACCCCCATCGCGGTACCACCGACAGCACCGCCGCCGCGATCACCAGGCCCGCCACCGTGCCGAGCGCGCGCAGCAGTGCCCGGGAGAAGACCGAGCCGAAGTCGGGCTTCATGACGAAGGTGATGGTCAAGGCCACCCAGTACGAGCGTGCTACGGGGACCGTCGAGACCAGGATCTGCGCCAGGCCGACGCAGACCGCCAGGCGTAGGCCGTAGCGCCAGGAGCCCGAGGACAGCAGGACGTTGCGGGCGGCCCTCGCGGTGCGGATACGGAGCGCCGCCGGGCGGCCCAGGCGGTCGTCGATGCCTCTCGGGTCCACGTCCGGGGCGGTGACGACCTCGGCCGCGTGGCGCAGGGCGTGGTCGACCGCGCGGGTCGTCTCGCCGGTCGGGGTGGGGAGGTCGAGGCCTATCGGGCCCGTGTAGCCCGTTTCCACGGCGTGGGCCAGGTGGCGGACCGCCTCGCGGATCTGGGGTGGGAGGGGTTGGCCGGACTGGTGGACCGCGGGGGCTGCCTCCACCACGGGCGTGATGGCGTTCAACTGGGCCAGCAGGCGGGTGAGTTCGGGGCTGCGGCCGTGGTGGCGGGCTCTGCGGGCGAGGACGAGGTCGTACGACTGGTTCAGGGACTGGGTGACTGCCCGGCGGGCCGCGTCGTAGCCGGCTGTGGGGTCGTCGCCGCATGTCGCCAGGAGGTCGGCGACCGTGCGGTAGGTGTTCGCCACCGCAGATCGCTCCGGGACTCCGGAGCGCAACGGCCAGGCCAGCAGGGCGAGAAGGAGGACCAGGAGGCCGCCGCCGGACATCAGGGCGGGGGCCAGCCACCATGCGCCGGGGAGCGGAAGTCCCGCGCCGATCACCGAGTTGAGGAGCAGGAGCAGGCCCGATACGGAGGCCACCGCGCCGATCGTCGAGATCATCCCGGAGACGAGCGCGATGCCGGTGAGCGCGGCGACCGCGTACCAGCCGTGGCCGTACACCGCGGAGCCGAGCGTGACGCCGATCGCGCCGAAGAGCTGGGGGATCGCGATGTTGAGGATGCGCATGCGGTACGCGTCGGCGGTGTCGCCGATCACGCCGGAGAGGGCACCCATGGAGGCGAGGGCGCCGTAGGCCGGTTGCCCGACGGCCAGGCCGATGGCGAAGGGGAGGGACATCGCGATGGCGGCGCGGGCGATGGCAGGCCAGTTGAGGGGGGCCTGCTGGGGTTGGAGGTTCCTCACCAGCCAGTCGGGGGGTGTGAGGCCGATGGGGAACTCGCGGGACATGCGCCCATTATGAGCGGCCCCTCTCCTTATTCGTGCTGGTGAAGTGTGATGTCGACCAGCAGGGCGCGGTGGTCGGTGTCGGCGATGTCGAGGAAACGGGCGCTGTTCGCGGAGAAGTCCGGGGAGAGGAGGACATGGTCGATCTGGGTGCCGAAGGTGGGGGTGAACCTCCCCCACTGCCTAAAGGGCGTGGGAGGTGCCCCCATCGGCCAACTGGGGGTGCGGGGGTGCCCGGCCATGCGGGCCGCGTCGCGCAGGCCCGTGTCCAGGATGCGGCGGAAGGCCGCGTGGTCCTGGGAGGAGTTGAAGTCACCGGCCAGGATCGTGGGGGTGGTGGGATCGGCGGCGGCGAAGGTACGGAGCCTGCCCAGCTCGCGGCGCCAGAGACCGACCTGGTTCGGCAACGGGGGCATGGGGTGCGCCAGTTGGAGCCGTACGGAATGACCGGCCACGTCGGCCACCGCGCCCGGCATGCCCATCGTGCCGGTGACGCCCTTCGTGCCCTTGAGCGGGAAGCGGCTCAGGACGACCGACCCGTGCGAGCCGGCCGCCGCCACCGCCTGCCGGTACGGGAACTCGGTGCCGAACTCCCTTTGCAGCGTGGCCTGGCAGGTGTACTCGCACTCCTCCACGAACACCACGTCCGGCCGCTCCCGCCGGATCACCGGCACCAGGGAGCCCGTCCCCCGCCCGAACTCCACGTTCGAGGTCAGCACCCGGAACTCTGCGATCGCCGGGCCGCTCGGGTCCCCGCTCTTCCCGTACGGCTCGATGAACCACGCCAGCAGACCCAGCAGCGCGACGCCCCAGACCAGGCCCAGTCGCCAGCGGGTGAAGAGGGAGAGGAACAGGCCGAGGCCGGTCGGGGCCAGCAACCAGGGCAGGAACGCGAGGAGTTGGGGGACGGGAGTGATGGCGTCCGTGTCCGCCGTACGGCAGCCGACGACCACGCTCACGCCGGTGAACAGCAGCCCGGCGCACCATCGCCAGAAGCGGCGCGCGCGATGGCGTTCGGGCACGAAGTCGGCGGCGGTCCACTCGGTGGTCGCGGTGCCCAAGGGGTTACCTTCCGCCGGTGGACGTAGATGTCCGAATCATCCCACGTGTGCCAGGAACTCCCCCAGCATCTCGTTGAACTCCTCCGGGCGTTCGAGATTCGGCAGATGGGCCGCGCCCTCGATCACCCGGAGCGTGGAGTCGGGGAGCGCCGCGTGCATCGCCTCCGCGTCGGAGACGGGGGTGTAGGTGTCGTCGGCGCCCACGACCACCAGGGCCGGGACCGTCATCCGGGTCAACAGGGCGCGGTAGTCGGGGCGTTGGGTGCGGGCGCGCAGGGCGGCCGCGGCGGACCCGGGGTCGGTGGCCGTCATCATGCGGTGGACGTGTGCCTTGACCCGCGGGTCAGCGGACGGCGCCACCATCCGCTCCAGCACCTCGTCGGCGTAACCGCGCATGCCCTCGCGGAGGAGGCGGTCGGCCGTGGTGTTCCGGGTGCGGGCGGCCTCCGGGGTGTCCGCCGACGGGAAGGTGTCGGCGAGGACGAGACCCCGGACGCGGTCACCGAACCGGCCGTAGCAGTCCATCGCGATCTGGCCGCCCATCGACAGGCCCGCCAGCACGAACGTCTCCACCCGCTCCTTGTCCAGCAGGGCCTCGACGTCGGTGGCGAAGTCCGAGAAGTCGGTGACACCGGAGGGCGAGGGGGAGCTGCCGTAGCCGCGCAGGTCCGGGGCGATGACCCGGCGACCGGGGGAGAACGCCTCGATCTGCGGGGTCCACATCGTGTGGTCGAAGGGATGGCCGTGGATGAGGACAAGGGGGAGATAGGGGGAAGTAAGGGGTGGCATGTGATCGACCCTAGATCCGCTCAACTTCTCGGTGCAATAAGATCTTTGCCCTCGGTGCAATTCAGGGAGGGGAGGGCGGATGGCGGACTACCGGCACATCGCCGACCGCGTCGCGGGTGACATCGCCTCCGGACGGCTCCGGCCGGGTCAACGGCTGCCCCCGCAGCGGGTGTTCGCCCGGCAGCGCGGGATCGCCGGGTCGACGGCCGGGCGCGTCTACGCCGAACTCGGGCGCCGGGGGCTGGTGGTGGGGGAGGTCGGCCGCGGCACCTTCGTGCGGGCCGCGGCGGCGGGGCCGTACGGGCAGGCGATCGTCGAGGCGGCGACCACCGCCCCGGTGAACCTGGAGCTCAACTACCCTTCCGCGCGCGGCCAGTCGGAGCTGCTGGCCCCCGCCCTCGCGCCGCTGCTCCGCCCGGACGTCCTGACCGAGGCCCTGCGCCCGGCGGCCGCGACCGGCACCGCGGCGGCGCGCGAGGCCACGGCCGAGCTGCTGGCCACTCCCGCCTGGCGCCCCGCCCCCGACCGGATCCTCTTCAGCGGCAACGCCCGGCAGGCCATCGCCGCGACCCTCGCCTCCCTCGTCCGGCCGGGCGGCCGGGTCGGGGTCGAACCGTTGACGTATCCGCTGGTCAGGGAGATCGCGGAGCGGCTCGGGGTCACCCTGGTCGCGTTGGCGGCGGACGGGGACGGGCCTCGTCCGGAGTCGGTGCGGGCCGCACATCGCACCGCTCCCCTCTCCGCGCTCTATCTCCAGCCGACGCTCCACAATCCGACCTCGGTGACGACGAGCGAGGCGCGGAAGCGGGAAATCGCCGATGTCGTGCGGGAGTTGGGGCTGCCCGTCGTCGAGGACCGGATCTGGTCCTTCCTTCATCCGGACTCCCCCGCGCCGCTCGCCGCCTACGCGCCCGGACTCGTGCACGTCGTGGACGGGCTGTCGAAGCGGGTCGCGCCGGGGCTCACCGTCGGATTTCTCGTCGTACCGGAGGGGCGGGTCGAGGCCGTGGGTGCCGCGCTCCGGTCGGGCGGGTGGAGTGCGGGGCGGTTCGCGCTGGAGGCGGGGGTGCGGTGGATGACCGACGGGACTGTGGCGCGGCTGGTCGCGGCCAAGCGGGCGGACGCGGCGGCCCGACAGCGGCTGGTGGGCGAGGAGTTGGGCGGGTTCGCCGTACGGGCCGATCCGCTCACCTATTACGCCTGGTGGGAGTTGCCCGCGCCGTGGCGGGCCGACACCTTCACCGCCGCCGCGGCGGCGCACGGGATCGCGGTCACGCCCGGGACCGCCTTCAGCGTGGATCCGAAGGTGACCCCGGACGCGGTCAGACTTGGGCTCGCGTCGGCTGCTGTGCCCGATCTGCGGCGGGCGTTGCGGACGCTCGCCTCTCTCGCAGCAGGCGCAGCAGCAGGAACTCCCGTACGGGGCGCGCGTATCGGGTGAGCCAGGCCAGCGCGGCCACCGTGAGGCCCACGCCCAGGAGCAGCCAGGCGACCGTGCGCAGGGTCGCGGTCAGGGCGTCGTAGATCGCGCCGCCCGCCGCGCCGGAGAGCTCGGCCGGCAGGTCGGCGACGGTGAAGTGGCGGCCGATCGCGAGCGCGAGGCCGAGCAGCGCGCCGCCCAGGGCCGTGCCGAGCGCGGTCGCGGTGATCGCGCGACGGCGGCGCACGGCGACGGCGATACCGGTGACGGCGAAGACGGCGGCGGCCACGGGGAGCCAGAAGCCGGCGACCTCAAGCACGTGGAACTCCCTCCGGAGCGGGCCCAGTTCACCGGCCGGGAGAACCTCGACCCGGGTGTGCTGGACGGGGATGTTGTTCGCCAACGGGAGGTTCTCGTGGGCGAGTTGGTGTTTGACGCTGGCGGTGACCGGGGCGAGGTCGACGGTGACGGTGCCGGACCGTCCCTCGTCCTGGAGGGCGCTCAGGACGGCGTCGTGCGTGACGCGATTGCCCTCGTCCCAGGCCACGCGGAAGGCCTCGGTCTTCGTGAACGAGCGGACCGCGTCGTGCACGAACGGCGCCATCACGCCCTGGGTCGCGCTCATCCGGACCCCGCCGACCCTGGCTCCGCCGACCTGGATCCCGCCGATCCGCACCTCGCGCAGGATGCCCGCGCCGACCGTGTCCGCGATCGCGTCCCGTACGGCCGGGTCCGCGGCCAGCGGCGCCATCGTCGTGACGTAGCGGCCGGAGTCGGTCAGGCCGTACGCCGCCCAGGCTGCCAGCGCGCCGAAGGGCGTGAGGAGGCAGGAGAGGGCGACGAGGACGGCCGACAGGGCGCTCCGGAGACGTGGGGGCACCTCCTCAGGACACGGCCGGGGGGCGTCGTATGCGAGCGGGTCGCGGCTTTTTGACTGCATATGGGTTAAATGTCAAACCGAATGGGTGGGGGTCGCCCCGGAACCCTTGGCGGAACTGGGGAGTCCGCTCTCGGGTGGAGGCTTCACCCGAACGGGTGTTTCCTGGAGCTGGGGAGAAGGAGGCCGAACATGCGCACCACTCCGGCCCTGCGGACTCTGGCCGCGGCCCTGCTCACCGGTGGCACTCTCGCCGTCGCGGCGGCGGGCACCACGGCAGCGGCAGCACCGACCACGTACGCCGAAGGACATGGCGGTGGCGGCGGTGGCGGCGGTCCGATCTGGGGCACCATCGTGTCCCGCACGGAACTGAACGTGCGGGAGTCGCCCACCACCCACTCACCCGTCGTCGACGCGCTCTCACCCGGCAGTCAGGACCGCGTCCAGTGCGTGGTCAGGGGACAGAGCGTCAACGGAAATCCCGACTGGTACTGGCTCGTCGGCGCGCAGGCCTGGGCCAGCGCCGCGTTCGTCGACACCGGCGGTCAGGGCGTGCCGTCCTGCTCGGACCCGTGTCCGGGCTGGAAGGACGGCGGCAACGACTCCAACTGGGGCGGCGACAACTCCGGCTGGAACAACGACAACAGCTCGTCCTCGTGGAGCACGTCGGCCTCCGGGTCGAGCGCCTCGGGCTCGTGGAGCTGGAGCGCCTCCGGTTCGTCGACCGGCGGCGGCATCTGGAACTGGGCGCCCTAGAGCGGCCGTAGCGAAGGGATCGTAGACAGCAACACGTGGGCCCCGGCACCAACTCGGTGCCGGGGCCCACGTGTTGCTGCCGTGTCGGGTCAGCGGATGCGGTTGCCCTCTCCGTCCTCGCGTGTGTAGTAGCGGTAGAAGAAGACGAGGAAGACGGCCGCCGTGGTCGCCAGACCGATGGCCGCGGAGCGCAGCACGCTCTCACCGGTCTGGCTGTAGAGGAAGCCGAGCGCCGCGCCCGCGAAGCCGGACTTGACCAGCGAGTGCAGTTCGCGCTTGAGCAGCGGCGCGAACCGGGCCACCGCCAGGCACAGCACGATGAACGCGAGCGCCGTGACGAAGCCGAACAGGATGTTCCAGCCCGTGATGGGGCCGCCGCTGCGACGGTTGGCCGCCGCCCAGTAGCCGTAGACGAGCCCCAGGACGACCGGGATCGCGATCTTCGCCACGCGGTGGACGCGTGCGTCGAAGATGTCGGGCAGATTGCTCGTGAATCCGCCCCGGCCGGTGGTGTTGCCCGGGCCGGTCATTCCGCCGGGCGTGGGTGCCGCATGAGCCATGAGAGCACTCCTCTCTCTCCCCCGTACTACCAATGCACACCCCGGCGGAGGCGGTGGCAAGTCGGCGTGCGGCCTCCGTTGCGGCGTGTTTCGCTGGGGCGCATGAAGCTCGTACTCTTCGGCGCCACCGGCATGGTCGGCAGCCGGCTCGCGACGGAGGCGTCGGCCCGCGGCCACCAGGTCCTGGCGGTCAGCCGCTCCGGCCGGTCGCCCGTCCCCGGGGTCACCGCCACGGCCGCCGACGCGACGGACCCGGCGAAGGTGGCCGAGGTCGCGCGCGGCGCCGACGCGGTCGCCTCCGCGTGCGTACCGCCGCGCGACGGCAGCGATCCGCGCGGCCCCTTCCTCGCCCTGAACGAGGCGCTCGTGGCGGGCGTCCGCGCGGCCGGTGTCGGGCGGCTCCTGGTGGTCGGCGGCGCCGGCGGCCTGGAGGTCGCCCCCGGGCAGGCGGTCAGTGACCAGCCCGGCTTCCCCGAGGCCTACCTCCCGGAGGCGCACGCCCACCGCGACGTCCTCGCCTACTACCGCGCCCTGGACGACGGCCTCGACGACGGTCTTGACTGGACGTACGTCTCCCCCGCCGCGGAGATCGCCCCGGGCACCCGCACCGGCCGCTTCCGCGTGGGCGGCGACCGGTTCATGACGGACGACGAGGGCCGCAGCTTCATCAGCGCCGAGGACTACGCGGTCGCCTTCGTCGACGAGCTGGAGCGGGACCAGCACCCGCGCGCCCGGATGTCGGTCGCATACTGACACCGTGAGCGGCCGCGGACACAGACCGGTGCGCTACGGCGACCTCGGGCGCTCCCCGCTCGACGGCGACCCCGACGCGATCCGGCGGCAGCATCTGCTGCGGGTGCGCGGGCGGAGCGTCGCCTGGATACCGCCGCTGCTGGTGCTCATCAGCATCCTGGTGGTCGACTGGTGGACCGGCGGCGAGTTCCGGACCGTCTCGTGGATCGTGCTCGTGCCCGGGATCGCCGCGGCGATCTGCGGGGTGCGGGGCACGGCCGTGTTCGCGGTGCTGGGCCTCGCCACCTACGTCCTCGCCGACCACGCCTGGCCGCGCCAGTACCAGACCGGGCTGCCCGACTTCATCCTCGTCGGCGTCGGCGGCGCCCTCGCCGTCCTGGCCTGCGCGGTCCGGGTCCGGGGCGAGCGCCGCATGCTGCGGATGCGGGACGTCGCCGAGACCACCCGCCGTACGCTGCTGCGCCCGCTGCCGCCCGGCTGGGGCGGCCTCGACCACGCGGCCGTCTACCTCGCCGCGGACGCCTTCGCCCGGGTCGGCGGCGACTTCTACGACATCCAGCCCGGCCCGCACGGTACCCGCGCCCTCGTCGGCGACGTCCAGGGCAAGGGGCTCGGCGCGGTGGAGGCGGCGGCGGCGCTGCTCGGCACGTTCCGTGAGGCGGGGTACCACGAGCGGGAGCTCGCGACGGTCGCCGCGCGGCTGGAGACCCGGATTCACCGGCACGGGCTGCATCTCGCCGCGCTCGACCGCGAGGACGACGACCGCATCGACCGGTTCGCGACAGCCGTCCTGCTGAGCTTCCCCGTCGGCGAACCGGACACCGTCGAGGTCGTCAACTTCGGTCACGAACCCCCGCTGGTGGTCGGCCCGCACGGGGTACGGTCACTGCCGCCCGGGCACGGACTCCCGCTGGGGCTGGGCGAGTTGGCCCACATGGACGGGCCACCGCCGACGCTACGAGTCGCCCTGGGCCCCGGTGAGACCCTGCTCGTGGTCACCGACGGGGTGACGGAGGCGCGGGACGGGGCGGGCGTCTTCTACCCGCTCAAGTCCCGCGTGGCGGAAGGCGTTTCGGCCGATCCGAGCATCGCGGAACCGTCCCGCCTCGTCGCCTACGTCCGTGACGGCACCCTGCGGCACAGCGGCGGGCATCTCGCCGACGACACCACGGTCTTCGCGGTGCGCCGGTCCTGACATCACCCTTTGCGGCAGCAGAGGTTGGGCAGAGGTTACGGTGCTGAGGTACGAAGTGAACGATGTGATCGCTGTGTTCGACGGTTCGGGGGAGGGCGTATGCCTGGAACGGTGCTGCTGCTCGCGGCCTCGCCGGTCGGCAGGGGCCGGCTGGTGGACGCGGCCTCCGTACTCCCCGTCCTGGCGGCCGTCGACCCCGCCGTCCTGTCCGGCACCGACACCGCCAACGTCGTCGAACTCGCCGACCCGCTGGAGCCGCAGGCCGTGCTGACCCGGTTGCGGGCCGCCGCCACGGCACCGGGTCCGTTGACCGTGTTCGTCACCGGCCAGCTCCAACTCGACCGGAAACAGCACCTTCCGCACCTGGCACTGGCCCGTACGACCCCGGCGACCGTCCGCTACACCGCGTTCCCCTGGGCCTGGGTCCGCGAGGAGCTGCGCCTGCGCGCACCCGGGACGACGACGTTGCTGCTCGACCTGCACACGGATGCGGAGACCTGGCAGTGGCTGCGGGCTCACCCCCTCGACTCGGGCCGCACGAACACCGTTTACGGTCGCATCGCCCCGCCTCCCGCTCGGCGCAGCGTGGCTGTCCCCTCGTACATGAAGGCGGTCGCGACGATCCTGCGCAGCGGGTGGCGTCCGCCGGTTGAGCAGTTGCATCAGCAGGCGGTCGGTCGGCTGGGGGCGGAGGGGTATGCGGACGTGGTGTTGTCGTCGCCGGGGAGCGTTGGGGCGGGCGTCCCTGGGGGCTGCGCCCCCAGACCCCCATCGGCCCTGAAGGGGCCTCGTCCTCAAACGCCGGACGGGCTGATCAATGCTGGCCTGAGTCGGAACAGCCCAGGCCGGCATCAGGATGCCGACCCCCATGGCGCCATCACGGATGCCGTCCAAGCCGGTCGTCATGCCGACGCCGATGCCCTCGCCGCCGAACACGAGCAGGCCGCCGTGCGGGCGCACGGCCGGGGTTCCGAAGAAGCGCTGCACTGGATCGAAGTGCGGGCCGATCTCGCGATGTTGGCCGGGGATCCGGTGCGGAGCTGTCGGGCCTGGCTTGTGGTGGCTGCGGCGAGGTTGGCGGCGGGACAGTCACCCGACACAGCGGCCGTCGAGGCGGCGGTCGACCGGGCTCATCATCAGTGGGGGCAGATCCACGACCCCGCGACCGCCCGTGAACTCGGGCTCACGCTCGCCGAGTTGAGGAGTCGGGTGCCGGGGCGTCGCGCGGGTGCGCTGGACCACGTGCGGAAGCAGCTGCTTCAGCTTCAGCCGCAGGGCTAGGCGGTAGTTCGGGCCAACTCCACCTCCAGGGCTGTCATTTGCATGTCCAGGGCGAACTTGAAGCGTTCGTCGAAGGTGCCGGCGATGACGTGGGCGGAGGCCTTGCGCAGGGCCGGGAACGTATCGTCGTCGAAGGCCAGTACGGGGTCGGGGGCGTCGGCGGACTGGGCTTGTTGTTCCTGGGTGATGCCGAGGATCAGGTAGAACACGGTCCAGTTCGCCCAGGCCGCCGTCCGGGGTGGGAAACCCGCGTCCAGCAGGGTCTGGATCATCGTGTCGGCCAGCCGGTACGTGTGGGTCTCCGTGGTCGCGATTCCGGAGACCAGGCGTGCTCCGTCGCGATGGGCCAGGAGGGCTCTCCGGCTCCAGCGGGCGAGGGCGCGGAAGCGGTCGTCCCACTGCGCGGGGAGCGTGTCGACGTCCAGCCCCGTGAAGATGGCGTCCGACATGAGGACCAGCAGGCGCTGCTTGTTCTCCGCGTGCCACCGGACGGTGTTGTGCTGCACGCCCAGCCTGTCCGCGACGGCGCGCATCGTCACCTTGTCCAGGCCCTGCTCGTCGAGCACGTCGAGTGCCGCGTCGACGACCGCCGCACGGCTTATGCCCATGGTGCGCCTTCCTCCATGACTCCTGGGCTCCTCGGCTCCATGACTCCTCGGCTCCTCGACCCCTCGGCTCCTCTTGTCCGGTGGCCAACGATATAGATGATCGCCCTTGTCCACTGGACAAGGGAGCGATACCGTTGGTCAGTGCCCAAGAGGTGAGGAGTGTGCTGTGTTCCTGGATCCTGAGTTTCTTCCGGTTTATGACTCGCTGCCGGAGATGGATGTTTTCGCCGATGTGCCGGGAGCCCGGGTGGCCCTGAGCGCGGCCAGCGGTGACGGCAAGTCGGACGGTGAGGTGAACGTCGAGGACCGTGAGATCCGTGTGGACGGTGTGGACGGTCACGTGCTGAGCCTTCGGCTCTACACCCCCGTGGCGAGGAGCGCCGCCCCGCTGCCCGTGGCGGTCTGGATCCACGGGGGCGGGTTCGTCCTCGGCGGGCCCAACGCGGAGGACGCCACCTGCCGGCGGCTGACCGCGGAGCTGGGTATCGCCGTCGTCGCCCCGGACTACCGGCTCGCCCCCGAGAACCCCTACCCCGCCGCGTTCGACGACTGCTACGCCGCCCTGCGCTGGGTCGTCGACGAAGCGGACGCCCTGGGAGTCGACGTGGCGAGGCTGGCCCTGGGCGGGCACTCCGCCGGTGCCGCCCTGGTCGCGGCCGTGGCCCTCGCCGCCCGTGACCGGCAGGGACCGCACATCAGGTACCTCCACCTCGGATACCCGGTCCTCGACGACCGCCTGGAGACCGTTTCGGCCCGGGCCGTCACCGACCCGAAGCTCTTCAACCGGCAAGGGGCGGCGGCCGGTTGGGAGTTCTACCTCCAGGGGCGCGACCCGGAGGCCGGGTACGCCGTACCGGCTCGGGCGAAGGATCTGAGCGACCTGCCGGCCAGCTACATCCTGGTCGACGGGGTCGATCCGGCGCGGGACGAGGCGCTGGAGTTCGCCGCCCGGCTGAGCGCGGCCGGCAACTCCGTCGAACTTCACCTCGTACCCGGCGTACCGCACATGTTCGACGTCCTGGCCCCGGGCATCCGCGCGAGCCGCCGGGCCGTAGCGGCCTGGACTACCGCGTTCGCCCACGGGATCGGAGCGTCATGAACCAACAGGTCGGCACGAATCGACAGGTCGCCGGTAATCAACAGGTCGCCACGAACCACCCGGGCACCATGAATCAACAGGTCGTCATCGCGGGAGCGGGGCCCGTCGGGCTCTGGCTGGCCGCCGAGCTGCGGCTCGCCGGCATCACGGTCACCGTCCTGGAGCCGCGCCTGGAGCGCGATCCGAACTCCAAGGCGCTCACCGTCCACCCCCGCACCATCGAGCTGCTGGCCTCCCGCGGCCTGGAGAAACCCTTCCTCGAAGAGGGCCTGCACATCCCCAGCGGACACTTCGCGGTCCTCGACAGCCGGCTCGACTTCGGCCTGCTGGAGACCCGCTACCCCTTCACCCTGGCGCTGCTCCAGAGCCGTACCGAGGAACTGTTCGAGATCCAGGCCCGGGCGGCCGGCGCGGACATCCGCCGCGGCCACCGCGTCACCGGTCTGACCGAGACCGCCGACTCGGTCACCGTGCACATCGAGGGACCGGACGGCCCGTACGACGAGCAAGCGCTCTACGTGGCGGGCTGCGACGGCACACGCAGCACGGTCCGTACGAGCGCTCACATCCCTTACCCGGGCGACGACTTCACCGTGCTGGGCTTCCTCGGCGACGTCGTCCTGGACGAGCCCCCGCCCGGGGTGGCGTTCAGCAGGACCGGCATCGACGGCCTCCTGATGATCGTCGCGCTGCCGGGCGGCCTGCACCGCGTCGTCGGCACCGTGCCCGCCGACGTCCGCACCGACTGGCCCGGCGACCTCACCCTGGAGGAACTACGGGCGAACGTCCGGCAGGTCACGGGGACGGACTTCGGTCTGCACTCACCGGCCTGGCTGTCCCGCTACGGCAACACCAGCCGCCTGGCGGAGCGTTACGTCAAGGGCCGGGTGGTCCTCGCCGGTGACGCCGCCCACCAGCACATGCCCGCGGGCGGGGTGGGGCTCAACGTCGGCGTCCAGGACGCCACCAACCTCGGCTGGAAACTCGCGGCCACCATCCAGGGCCGGGCACCGGCCGGCCTGCTCGACACGTACCACGACGAGCGCCACCCGGTCGGCGCCGACCTGCTGGAGCACACCGCCGCGCAGACGGCCCTGATCGCCGCGTTCACCCCGGACGGCCAGCGACTGCGTTCGCTGCTCAGCAAACTCGTCGCCGAGCAGCCCGCGTTGAGCCGGACCCTGGGCGAGCGCCTGTCCGGGCTGCACGTCGCCTACGACGCCCCCACCGCCGACGCGCACCCGCTCGTGGGCCGGCGAGCGCCCGACCTCGCCTTCACCGACGACGGCGACACCGTGTTCGCCCTGCTCAGGACCGGCCACCACGTCCTGCTCGACCTGCGCGGCCCCCGCGACGACCGGGAAACGCCCCTGGCCACCGCCGAGGACGGCCCCCTGGTCACCCGCACCGGCACACACACCGGGGAACACGCCCCCTGGGCGGAGGTCACCGCCGCCCTGATCCGCCCCGACGGCCATGTGGCCTGGGCGACCGAGGAGCACGACCCCGGAAAGCTCGCGGCCGTCACCCGGGATGCCCTCGACCGGTCCGGCCTCACCGGAACCAACCGCTAACGGTCCCGTCCACTACACCCGGCCCGCCTCAGTCCCTCGACGCTTCTCCGGCGAATCCTGCCGCAGACACGGGATCCGGCACGCCCGCCTCACCCAGCCCACCGGCGCTGATCAATCCCCGCCGGTTTCCCGCGACCTGATCCGCCGGGCAGGCCCCAGCCACGGGCCGGGCTGTCCGACCCGACCCCAACCACCCTCTCCACAACACCCTCGCCCGACCCGGCCCACCCCCTCCACAACACCCCCGCCCGACCCAACTCGCCCTCCCCACAACCCCCTTGGGAGTACACATGTCCGCGGAAATGATCAACCCCCCGACACTCGCCCCGCCCGTCATGAACCTCTACACGCAGGTCGTCGCCGCGACCGGCACCCGGTTCGTGGCCATCGCCGGGCAGGTCGCCATCGACACCGAGGGGCAGCTCGTCGGCCCCGGTGACTTCGCGGCCCAGGCCGAACAGGTCTTCCGCAACCTCAGGGCCGCGCTCGAAGCGGCCGGCGCCACCCCGGCGGACCTGATCAAGATGACGATCCACGTGGTGGGCCACCGCCCCGAGATGATCGACACGGTCTTCACCGCCGGCAGCAAGGCCTTCGACGGCGAGTGGCCGCTGCCCGCCAGCACCTACCTCGGCGTCGAGGCACTCGGCCTGCCGGAATGGCTCATAGAGGTCGACGGCTACGCGGTCATCGCCTGACCCGAAGCCACCCTGACACGGAGCCACCCCGGCACGGGCCGCGCCGGGGTGCTCGGCGACCGCGTCTAGTTCACCGTCAGGATCTCCAACGCCCCCGACACCAGGGTCCGTACCCCCGGGACGACCGTCACCAGGTCGGGTGCGAAGTTCGGGCTGTGGTTGCTGGGCACCGCGTGGAACTTCTCCATCAGGTCCGTGCCGGGCGCCGCGTCCCACACGTCCGCCGGGGTGCTCGTCACGAACCAGTAGGAGTACGGGACGCCCTCGGGGACCAGGCGGGGGAAGTCCTCGCTGCCCGTGGCCGGGCCGGGGTCGAAGACCGTGCCCGCGCCGAGGACCTCGGTGTGGACGGCGCCGATCCGGCGGTCGGTGTCCGCGTCGTTGACCATCGTCGGGAGGCTGGTGCCGATGGTCACCTCGGGCTCGCGCGGACAGCCCGCGGCGAGGCACTCGCCGGACGCGATACGGCGGATCGCGGCGATCATCCGCTCCCGCACGTCGTCGGACTGGGTGCGCAGGTTGAGGGAGATCCGGGCCTCGGTCGGGATGATGTTGTGCCGGGTGCCCGCCTCGATACGGCCCACGGTCAGGACCGCGGAGTCACGGGCGGCGATCTCCCGGGAGACGACCGTCTGAAGGCGGGTCACCAGGTACGCGGCGGTGACGACCGGGTCGACCGTCGCCTCCGGGCGTGAGCCGTGGCCGCCGAGGCCGTGGACGACGATGTCGATGTCCGTCGAGGCCGACATGATCAGGCCGGGCACGTGCGGGTAGAACCCGGCCGGTCCCGGCGCCGCGTGCTGGGCGAGCAGCACGTCCGGGCGCGGGACGCGCTCGTACAGGCCGTCGGCCACCATCGCCGCGGCACCCGAACCCGTCTCCTCCGCGGGCTGGCCCACCAGCACCAGCGTCCCCGACCAGGTGTCCCGCCCGGCGGCCAGCGCCCGCGCGGCACCGGCCAGCCAGGTCACGTGCAGGTCGTGCCCGCAGGCGTGCATCACACCGGGGACCGAGGAGGCGTACGACAGCCCGGTCTCCTCCTGCACCGGCAGCGCGTCCATGTCGGCGCGCAGCAGCACGGTCGGGCCGTCACCGTTGCGCAGGACCGCGGCGACGCCGGTGCCGCCGATGCCCTCGACGGTGTCGTAGCCCGCCTTGGTGAGGCGTTCGGCGAGCTTCGTGGCCGTGCGGTGTTCGCGGCCGGACAGCTCGGGGTGTCGGTGCAGGTCCCGGTAGAAGTCCTCCAGGTCGGGGACCGGGAGGTCGGCGGTGAGGTCAAGTGCGGTGCGCGCGGCGGGGGATGAGGTCACGGGGGCAGCGTATGCGGGCCGGATGTGAAGGCAGCGTATGCGGGCCGGGTGAGGGTACGGGGAGCCCCGGCGGGACAGGGGGGATGTCCCGCCGGGGCGGCAAGGGGTGGGCGCCGTCGGCTACTTGGTGCCCTACTTGGTGCCCTGCTTGATCGCGAGGCGCAGGATGTTCGCGATCGCCTGGAGGGTGTCGAAGTGGTAGCGGCCGATGTTCGGGGTCGCCGCCGTGTTCTGGTTGTTGAGGCGGTTCTGGAGGTTGTTGCCGAGGGTCTGCCAGTTGTGGATCAGGCCGTCGTCGTCCGCGTCGAACTGGTAGCCCGTGCTCGACCCGATGTTGTTCTCGATCCGGTCCGAGATCGCGTTGAAGCGGGCGCCCTCGGAGATCGACTCGACGAAGAACATCAGCGCACCGGCCCGCTGCGCGCCGGTGGAGTTCGCGGCGGCCAGGACACCCTGGTTGTAGGCCATCCACGAGTAGGAGAACCGGGGGCTGCGCACGGTCTGGTTGGCGTACGCCGACATGGACGCGTAGCTGCCGCCGAAGGGGAGGCGCAGGGCGCGCGGCACGTTGGTGGAGGTGCCGGCGCCGGGCCAGTGGTTCAGGGTGGCGTCGCTGAAGTAGTAGTACGTGTTCGTGCCCGGGACCAGGTAGCCCTGGACGTACAGGTCGTGGGCGCGGACCAGGACGCGGATCTCCGGGTGCTCGCTGCTGCTGATGTTGACCGTGAAGTAGTTGTTGCGCTCGTCGTTGCTGACGGCCTGCCTGCTGGTGCCGGTGCTGTCGGTGGAGACCGTGGTCCAGGTGGTCGCCGAGCGGCTGCCGTAGAGGATGTTGGCCTCGGCGCTGGCGCGGACCTGGTCGATCATGTTGCCGTACGCGGTCTTGCCGTCGTTCAGGTACCAGTCGACGTCGTCGTTCTGGTCGATCGCGTGCGCACTTGCCGCGCCGAAGGGGGCGAGGAGGCTCAGCAGCAGGGCGATCAGGACGGTGCCGGCGGCGGCCAGCGGGGTGCGGGGCGAACGACCGGGTCGGGGTCGTAGGGCGAGGGCGGGACTACTCACGATCGTGCTCCAGTCGTTCGGCGTCGGGGGATCGACAGGGATCGGTGTGGGGGATGCCACGTCCCAGATTTCCGGCCGCCGTATTGATTGGCACGCCCCTCCCACCAGGGCAATCAATCCCGTTGTGGGGACGTGGGCGGACCCGCGTCACCCATACGTCACGTGCGGGCAACCCGGCCGTTTCCTGGCCATCCGTATGGTCATCGCTCCGGATGTCGCTTTCGTGAGGTGTACGGAGGTACGCGCATGGGTCGTCCCGAGCGACCGGTCGACCCGCGGGCGGGTGCCGTGCAGGGGCTCGCGCACGCGTTGCGGGAGCTGCGCCGGGCGGCGGGCGGGCCGTCGTACCGGACGATGGCGAAGGCGGCGGGTTTCTCGGCGACCACGCTGTCCCAGGCGGCGGCGGGCGAACGGCTGCCGACGCTCGCGGTGGTCGAGGGGTACGTCCGGGCCTGCGACGGCGACCCGGCCGAGTGGGGCCCGCGCTGGAAGGAGGCCGAGGCCGAGGCGAACCGTGCCGCCGAGGAGGCGGAGGCGGCCGACGACGGCCCGGCACCGCCGTACCGAGGACTCGCCCGCTTCGAACCCGCCGACCGGCACCTCTTCTTCGGCCGGGACCGGGTCGTCGCCGACGTCCACGCGCTGGTCCGCGACCACCGTTTCGCGGTGCTGTTCGGCCCGTCGGGAAGCGGCAAGTCGTCCCTGCTGCGGGCCGGACTGATCGCACGGCTCCAGGAGGAGATAGCGGCCGGCACCTGCCCGGCGAGGCTGCGCATCCTGACACCGGGGCCGACCCCCGCCACCACCTACGGCCACCTCCTCACCCCCGCCCCCGCCGAACCGGAGAGCTGGGTGGTGGTCGACCAGTTCGAGGAGATCTTCACCCTCTGCCACGACACGGCCGAACGCTCCCGCTTCATCGACCTCCTGCTGGCCGCCCGCGACAAGGACACCCGCCTTCGCGTCCTGGTCTCCGTCCGCGCCGACTTCTACGCCCGCTGCGCCGAACACCGTGGCCTGGCCGACGCGCTGCACGGGGCCGCGCTGCTGCTCGGTCCGATGACGGCGGAGGAGTTGCGGGAGGCGGTGGTGGGCCCGGCCCAGGCGGTCGGCTGCCTCGTCGAACGCGCCCTGACCGCCCGCCTGTTGGAAGAGGTCCTCGACGAACCGGGCGGCCTCCCGATGCTCTCCCACGCCCTCGCGGAAACCTGGCGCCGCCGCAAGGGCCGCCTCCTCACCCTCTCCGGCTACGAGGCGGCAGGCGGGGTTCGAGGCGCGATCGCGGCAACGGCCGAACAGGTCTACGGCACCCTGTCCCCCACCGAGTCCACCACCGCCCGCCACCTCCTCCTGCGCATGGTCGTCCCGGGCCAGGGCACCCCCGACAGCCGCCGCCCCCTCACCCGCGCAGAGCTCTCGGAGTGGGCGAACCCGGCGGTACCCGCAGTCCTGGAACGCCTGACCCGAGCCCGCCTCCTCACCGCCGACGAGGACGGCGTCCACCTCGCCCACGAGGCATTGATCACCTGCTGGCCCCGCCTCCACGACTGGATCGAGTCCGACCGCGAGCGCCTCCGCCACCACCGCATGCTGACGGAGGCGGCCCACACCTGGCTGGAACACGACCGAGACCCCGGGACGCTGTACCGGGGCACACGCTTGGCCCGAGCGGAGGAACTGTTCGGAGAGGAGCTGAGGGGCGACCCCCTCAGGGGCGCGGGGCTGTATTTGATGAGCGGCTACCGCCGCGTGGGCGCGACCAGCCACAACGAACCCGCACCCGGCACCAAACCCAAGCCCCCCACCGCCATCCCCGCCCTGACCATCCCCGCCCTGACCACCCCCGCCCTGACCACCCCCGAACACACCTTCCTCACCGCCGCCCTCGCCGCCCGGGACACCGAACACCGCACAGCCACCCGAACAACCCGCCGCCACCGCATCCTCACCGCATCCCTCGCCACCGTCCTCGTCATCGCGGCACTGACAACCCTCGCCATATGCCATGTGCTGCACGACAACGACCGCCAGCGCACCCAGAGCGCCGCCCGCCGAGTCGCCGACGTGGCCGACGCCCTCCGGACCACCGACCCCCGCACCGCACTCCAACTCGGCGTAGCCGCCTGGCGAATAGACAAGTTGCCGGAGACCCGCCGCGCACTGCTCGGTTCGCTCGCGCAGCCGGAGACGGACACGTTCACCGACCCCGCACCCGGCGAGGACACCCGACGGTTGCTCACTGACGGCGGTCGCACGCTGCTCAGCGCGTCCGGCGACACCTGGCACACCTGGGACGTGGTCACCCACCGTGCCACCGGTTCGGGCCGAGTCCCCGACGGCACGGTGACCGACGCCGACACCTCCGCACACCTCCTCGGGGTCACGGACACCGACGGCGACCTCCGCCTCTGGAACACGCTCACCCGCCACTGGACCGGCGCCCCCGCCCTGCACGACGTCGACGACACCCACTTCACCGCCGACGGCCGCACCCTCCTCACCACCGAGGGCGACCACGTACGGCTGCGCTCGGTCGCCGACGGCCACGTCACCTTCGAGGCGCGGGCACCGGACACGACCCTCACCGCCGTCAGCGCGGACGGCCGTACGGTCGCCGCCTGTTCAGCCGGGACCGTACATGTATGGAGCACGGTCAACTCCAGCCCACTGCACGGCACTTGGCAGCAGAACCCAGCCATCTGCGACAACGACTCCCCCCTCCTCACCCTCACCGGCGCCCGCCTCGCCGTCGGCACCGACACCGGACCGCGCGTCTGGAACACCGCGACCGGCCACGAGGTCGCCGTCCTCCCCGACACCGGTGTGCAGTACGCGTCGTTCAGCCCGGACGGCACCTTCATGGCGACGGCGGACGGTTCCGAACTCCGCGTCTGGCGGCTCGCGGACCCCGCCACCCCCGTCTTCCGCCACGGCCTCGACAACCAGCACCTCTACGGCGGCCTCGCCTGGGACTACGACGGCCACACCCTGCGCTACCTGGAGAGCGGCACCGTCCACACCCTCGACCTGGGCGCCTCGGTCACCTCCGCCTGGCGCCCCACCGCGCTGGACGACATCCGCTTCAGCCCCGACGGCACCACCTACGCCACCACGCGACGCACCGGCACCCACTACCTCTTCCGCCTCTACGACACCTCCACCGGCCGCCTCCGCCACACCTTCCCGCCCGCCCCCGTCCCGGTCTCCACCGACCCCGCCCGACCGACCGACCCCGCCGGCACCCTCCCCCTGATGGCGTTCGGCCCGGACGGCACCCGGTTCGCGTACGGCGTCTCGGCGCCCGGCCGGGAGACGGCGGCGCAGCCGTTCGGGGTGTGGGACGTGCCGCGGGGGAGATCCCTCGCGACCCTCAACCTGCCGGGCGAGGCGGTCGTCGCACTCGCTCTCGGCCCGGGCGCAGGTCACCGTCTCTACGCGGTCCGCACCTCCGCCATCGGCCAACTCACCGACGAGACATGGGACTTCGCCCGCCACCGCAGGACCGCGGTCCTCACCGGCGTCACCGGCAGCCATCTCGCCGTGCGACCGGACGGCGGCCTGCTGGTCGGCGAGGGGAGGGTCGCCCGCTCGCCCTCGGGCCGTTCCGCCGGGCAGGACCTCGTGCAGGACCTCGTGCAGGGCGACGAGATCGGCGCGCTGGCGTTCACGGCGGACGGTTCCACGCTGGCGGCCGGTGACCAGACGGGCCGGGTCGACCTGTGGGACGGAAGGCTCCGCCACCGCGAGGGCGTCCTGCGCAACGTGTTCCCCACCCCGGTCGGCACCGCCCCGACCGGCACCACCCCGGAAGGCGTCTCGGCCCTCGCCTTCAGCCCCGACGGCCGTACCCTCGCGGTCGGCGGTACGGGCGGCAGCCTGCAACTCTGGGACGTGGCCACCCAACAGCCGCTCAGCAGCGCTCCGTTGACGACCCCGGGCGAGGCGATCACGTCCCTCGCCTTCAGCCCCGACGGCACCACGGTGTACGCGGGCAGCGTCCACGTCCCGCTCCAGCGCTACGCCGTGGATCCGGCCCGCGCCCTGGCACGGGTCTGCGCGCGCACCGGGAACGCGGAGCTGACTCGGGCGCAGTGGCGGACGTACGTACCGGACGCGCCGTACCGCCGTATCTGCTGACGGACGTGTACGGAGGGTCTCCTCTCACCCGTACGGCTCAGCTCACGCGGCCACGCCCGCACGCCGCTGCTCCACTGATGAGGAACGAAGAAAACAAGGGGGCCGGTAGTACCCACTAGTACCCACTAGGACCACTGAAGGAAGTGCCGCCCATGGCTGTTCCCGAAGCCACCCTCGCCATCAACTTCACCCAGGGGCTGAACGACGCCTGGTCGAAGGTCGCGCAGTTCGTGCCGAAACTCATCGGCTTCCTGGTCATCCTGGCCATCGGCTGGTTCGTGTCGAAGATGATCGCCCGCGTCCTGGACCGGGTGCTGCGCAAGGTCGGCTCGGAGAAACTCTCCGAACGGGCCGGTACGGAACGGTACTTGCGGGACTCCAAGTACGACATGACCGGCATCGTCTGCAAGATCGTCTACTACGCGCTGATGCTGATCACCCTCCAGCTCGCGCTCGGCGTCTTCGGCTCCAACCCGGTCAGCACGATGATCAACGGCATCGTCGCCTGGCTCCCGCGCGGCATCGTCGCGGTCGTCCTGGTGGTCGTCGCGATGGCCATCGCCAACGCGGTCCGGGGCATCGTGGGCAGCGCTCTCTCGTCCATGTCGTACGGCAAGATGCTCGCGACCATCGTCTGGGCCTGCATCATGGCGCTCGGCGTGATCGCGGCCCTCGGCCAGGCGGGCATCGCCACCTCGGTCACCCAGCCGGTGCTCTACGCGGCCCTCGCGACCGCGGCCGGCATCCTGATCGTCGGCGTCGGCGGCGGCATGATCACCCCGATGCGCCAGCGCATGGAACGCATGCTGATGGCCGCCGAACGCGAGACCACCAACGCCCGCGGCAGCCTCACGGCCTACCAGTCGGGCCGCCAGGACGCGATGACCAACCAGCCGGTGCGCGAGCGCACGGACCTGCCGGGGTCGTCGGACATGTGAGTCGCACGGCTACGCTGGGTCGTACTGTCGCGAAGGAGATGGCGGTATGACCCAGCAGACCATTTACCAGCATCTGCGTGAGTTGCGGGATCATTTCACGCCGCCGCAGGGTTTCACCTTCCCCGAGATCAGCAACGGCACGTTCGTCATGATGATGAGCCCCCGCCCCCGGCACCAGCTCACGGCCGTGGACGTGCGCGACCAACTGGCCGGACAGCTGCCGCCCGGAATAATCGCCGCGGAGGCCACGGACACGGATGACGCGTCCCTCGGCACACTGCGCATTCCTGACCTGCTCGTGGTCCCGCGCTCGGCCATGGAGACGGACGATCCGCTGGACCCGCACGAGATCCTGCTGGCCATCGAGATCGTCTCCCCGTCGAACCCCGGCAACGACTACGACGCCAAGAGCCACGACTACCCGGCGATGGGCATCCCGCACTACCTCATCCTCGACCCGCGCGACGGCACCTGGACGTACCAGTGGGGAATCGACACCCACAGCGGTCGCCCCGCCTACGGCAACCGTCTTCAGCGACAGCCGTACGGGACCCCGCTCGCCGTCACCACCGAGCTGGGCACCTGGAAGCTCGACACGAGTGGGCTGCCGCTCTACTCGCGCAAGGACATGATGCTTCCGCCGGAGTGAGCGGAGCGGGACGCGTGGTGCTGGGCCGGCGAATGGTCCGCGGCCTTGGCCGGGCTTGCCGCCGCCGCTCCGATCAGGGCGGCCACGGCGATGACGGCGGCGCAGAATCCTCTGACGTAACGCGCGGACATACCTACCTCGCAACGACAGTGACAGCGACAACGACGGCGACGACAGTGATGAGTTAAGCACGCTTAATGCGTGCCTAACTTAGAGGGTCGGAGTGCGCAACGGGAAGGGCTTCAGGGCGAGTTGAGTCACCGGAAACCCTTTTTCAGTCACCGTGGCGCTGCTCGGGGAGCAGCCCGTGCCGGTGCACCAGCCAGCTGATGGCGGTCAGCCTGCACACCGCGTAGTCGTGGCCGACCGGCTCCCGCCAGTCCAGTTCCGCGAGCGCGTCCAGGAAGCCGAGCGCGTAGTCCGTGAGGTCGGCGTGGTCCGGTGGCGGGGGCGAAAGATCCGGGCCGCCCGCCGCGAGGCGTTCGCGCAGTTCAGCCACGTGCTGGTCCACGGCGGCCACGAAGGCGGGCTCGAACGCGAACTCCGCGAAGCGCGGCGCGTACGAGTCGCTGATCTTGACCAAAGGGGACATTTCTCCACCGTACGTTACGAGCGTTATGGAGAGTTCGTGATTCTCATCACCCAGGCGGCGTCAAGTAGTTACTCTCGGCGACAGGCCGGTAACTACTCGGAGGTGACTGTCGCATGGTCCACGTTCGCCAACTCGACCCGAGCGCATCCCCGTTGGACTACTTCGGCTATGAATGCCGTCGGTTGAGGGAGGCGGCGAGTCTCACGCTGGAGGGCCTCGGCAAGATCCTCTACTGCACCGGCTCGCTGATCGGGCAGATCGAGACCGCCCAGAAGGTCCCGACCCGGAACTTCGCCGAGCGCCTCGACGCCGCGTTCATGACGGACGGGTCCTTCACCCGCATGATCGGCATGGTTCTGCGGAGCCAACTCCCCAACTGGTTCCAGGCGTACGCGGACATGGAGGCGAAGGCCGCGTACATCTCGACGTATCAGTGCCAGTTGGTCTACGGCCTTCTCCAGACACCGGAGTACGCGGCAGCTCTGCTCGCCGTCGACGAGCCGGACAAGGTCGAGGAGATGGTCTCGGCGCGCATGGAACGGCAGCGCATTCTGGATAAGAAGCAGCCGCCCGCGGTGTGGGTCATCCTGGACGAGTCCGTGCTGTTCAGGATGGTCGGCGATCGCGAGGTCATGCGTAAGCAACTGGCCCGGCTGGTGAGCTTCCGGGACAACCCCTGGGTGAACATCCAGGTGCTGCCGTTCTCCGTGGGCGCGCACACCGGAATGATGGGCTCTTTCACTCTCCTGCGCTTCGACGACGACCCCGACATCCACTACTCCGAGGGCTACGACCAGGGGCACATGACCGCCAACCCAGACGTCATCAGGGAACGTTCGGTCGGATACGCTCGATTGCAGGCCGCTGCCCTCTCGGTGGAGGACTCGGCCGACCTGATCGCACGCGTGATGGAGGAGCGTTATGGAGACCGGCCGACAGACGTGGCGGAAGTCCAGCTATAGCGGCACCAATGGCGGCGAATGCGTCGAGTGTGCCCCTCTCGGCACTGTGGAGTGGCGTAAGTCGTCCTTCAGCGGCAGCAACGGCGGTGACTGCGTAGAGGTCGCTGCCGGTGCCCCCTGCGTCGCGATCCGTGACTCCAAGAACCCCGGCGGAGCCGTTGTCACCATCAACCGCGCCCACTTCGAGGAATTCATCAACTCACTCTCCATGTAACTGAGTTACTCGCCAGTCTGTAACTCGGCTTACTGGCATGATTAACGCATGGTGAGACGGGACGACCCGGAAGTCATCGGGCGCAGGGTCCAGCAGTTGCGGCACGAACGCGGGCTCACCCAGCGGCAGTTGGCCGAGCCCGCCTACACGCCCGCGTACATCTCCACGCTTGAGGCCGGCCGGGTCCGCCCCTCCGACGACGCGTTGCGCCACCTCGCCGAGCGACTCGGCGTCGCCTACGAGGAGTTGGCGACCGGCCGGCCCGCCCACCTCGCCACCGAACTCCGCCTGCGCCTCACCGAGGCCCAACGCACCCTGGCCACAGGGGAGTCGGAGGAGGCCACCGAGCAGTACGCCGACCTCCTTGAGGAAGCGGTGTCGCTGGGGCTGGCGGACGAGGAGGCCGTAGCACTGCTCGGGCTCGGCGAGTGCGGACTCGACACCGGTGATCTCACCGCCGCCCGCCTGCACTTCGAGCGCGCCGAGCAACGCCTCGCCGACGAACCGCTCCCCTCCCGCGTCCCGGCGATCCGGGGCCGAGCGGTCGCCCACTACCTCACCGGTGAACTCCGTTACGCCGTCTACCTGTTGGAGTCCACCCTCGACGAGCTGAACCGGGGCGGCCTGCACGACCCGGATGCCCTGCTGCTGCTCTACGCGAGCGCGATAGGGCCGTACATGGACATGGGCGCGCACGCGAGGGCGGCCCAGGCGGCGGAGCTGGCGCTCGCGCTGGCGCCGCAGGTGGCGGACCCGGCGCTGCTGGCCCGTATGCACAGGTCGGTGGCGCGAACGCTGATAGCGGAGGGCAAGGTAGCGGAGGCGGACGCCTCGCTCGCGAAGGCCGCCGATCTGTACCGCCAGCTCCAGTTCCGTACCGAACTCGCCAACTGCCACTGGATGCGCGGCTACGTCTACGCCCAGGACGGCGAACTGGAGCGTGCCGAGGTCGAGTTGAGACAGGCGCTGGCCATGCTGACGGCGAAGCGCGCGGCGCTCTACAGCAGCCAAGTAGCCGTCGAACTCGCCGACGTACTCCACAAACGCGGCAAGTCCGACGAGGCCGCCGCCCTCCTCCACGACGTCCTCAGCGACCTCAGCTCCGAACGCGGCGCCCTGCACTCCGCCGCCGCGCACCGCCTCCTCGGCATCATCGCCGAGGACTCCCGGGACACGGACGCGGCCGAGGAGCACTACGTCCGCGCCCTCAGCCTGCTGGAACGCGCGGGCGCGGCCGGCGACCTGGCCGACCTGTGCCGGATGCTCGGCGACCTGCTCCGCCGTACCGGCCGGGTGGAAGCGGCCCTCGACGCCTACCGCACCGGCCTCGGCCACCGCACCGCTCCCGGCACGACGACTCTGGGCCCGGCCCCCGCACAGCCTCCTCTTTGACAAATCGGGGATACCGCACAGCGCCGACGGTTACCGTGCGACGTACGAGTCGTAGCCGTACTGGTGTGAAACGGGATGAGACAGGCGCGTGCGCGTGCAGAACGAACGGACCGTGGTCGACGGCCTGCGCCTGGCCGTACGCGCCATGGTCTACGCGGTCCTGGGCGGCGCGGCGCTCATAGCCATCGCGACGGTCGTCTCGGTCCTCGGCCCGATGGTGGCGATGGACCTCTACACCCCGGCCGTGGCGGCCTGGTGGACGGTCTTCACGGCGGTCGCCGTCCAGGGCGTCCCCTTCCTGCTGCTGGGCACGGTGGTGTCGGCGGCGATCGGAGCGTTCGTACCGGAGAAGGTGTTCACTCGCCTCCTCCCCCGCAACCAGGCCCTCGCCGTCCCCATCGCGGGCGCGGCAGGCGTCGTACTCCCCGGCTGTGAATGCGCGTCGGTACCGGTGGCGAGCAGCCTGATGCGCCGGGGGGTCGCTCCGGCGGCGGCGCTCGCGTTCCTGCTCTCAGCCCCCGCGATCAACCCGGTGGTCCTGGTGGCCACGTCGATCGCGTTCCCGAACCAGCCGAAGATGGTGCTGGGCCGACTCGTCGCCTCCCTCGCCACGGCGGTGGTGATGGGCTGGCTCTGGGCGAGATTCGGCAAGGAGGAGTGGCTACGCCTCCCGAAGCGCGCCCAGAGCGCCGCCTCTTCGCCGACCGGCGTGAAGGCCTTCGTGGCGGGCCTGCAACACGACTTCCTGCACGCGGGCGGCTTCCTGGTCCTGGGCGCGGGGGCGGCGGCAACGTTCAACATCGCCGTACCGCGCTCGATCCTGGCCGTCTTCACGGGTTCGTCCTGGCTGTCGCTCCTCCTGCTGGCGTTCCTCGCGGTCGTGCTGTGCGTGTGCAGCGAGGCGGACGCCTTCGTGGCGGCCTCGCTGAGCGGCTTCTCCCCGGCGGCGAAACTGGCGTTCATGGTGGTGGGCCCGATGGTCGATCTGAAGTTGATCGCCCTCCAGGCAGGCACGTTCGGCCGCGCCTTCGCGTTCCGTTTCTCCTCGACGACGTGGCTGGTGGCGGTGGTCAGCAGCACGCTGGTGGGTTGGTGGTTGCTGTGAGGCGCTACGGCTCGGCGGTCCTGCTGTTGCTGACGGGCGGCGCGGTCCTACGGATCTCCCTCTTCAGCGAGCTGTATCTGCGGTATGTGCAGGCGGCGTTGAGGCCGTACCTCGTCATATCCGGGGTGCTGTTGATGCTGCTGGGGGTCGCGGCGGCGGTCAGGGGCATGCGGCAGAGGGACGAGGAGGAGCACGGGGAGGAGGGTGAGGAAGAGGAGCACGCCCATGGCCACTCCCACTCCCACTCGCACGGCGGCCCCCGTATCGCCTGGCTGTTGACGCTCCCGGCCCTGGCCCTGCTGCTCTTCCCGCCCCCGGCGCTGGGTTCGTACAGCGCGTCCAGGGAGGAGGCACAGCGTGCGGCGCAAGGCATAGGCACCTTCTCGGCGCTGCCCGCCGGGAAGGTGCTGGACATCTCGGTCGCCCAGTACAGCTCCCGCGCGATCTACGACACCGGCCACTCCCTCAAGGGCCGCACCCTCCGCATGACCGGCTTCGTCACCCACGGCTCCAACGGCACCTGGTACCTCACCCGCCTCCTGGTCACCTGCTGCGCGGCCGACGCGACGATCAGCAAGGTCGAGATCCGCGGCGACGAGGTGGACGGCGCCCCGCAGACGGACAGTTGGGTCACGGCCACGGGCACGTGGGTCCCGAAGGGCAAGCTCGGGACGGACGGGGCGTGGCCGCCGATCCTCAAGGCGACAACGGTCAAGCAGGTGAAAGAACCGGCCGACCCGTATGACAAGCGTTGACGCATTCCGGAGGTTCGGGTGATTCCTGCGCGTTAAGGTGCCCCTGATGCGCTGGGTGTGGAGCGCGTCACACATCGCTACGAAACAGGGGCCGCCGGGAAAGCTGTGCGGCCGTGCATCTGGGGGGCCTCATGCACGAGATGGTCAAGGGTGGGAACGTCGGTCTGGCGTCGCTGAGCGAGGACGCCGGCTCGGTGATGATGAGCCTGAGCTGGGGCAGTCCGACGGGAGAGGGCGACGCGGACGTCTCCGTACTGCTGCTCACCGCGGACGGAAAAGTGCGCAGCGACGGGGACTTCTACTTCTACAACAACCCCGTCGCCGCCGACGGGAGCGTCCAACTGCTCGGCAAGGCGCCGACGGCGGACGGCAGCGAGGACCGGATCACGTTCGATCTGACCGCCATTCCGGCGGGAGTTGAACAGATCGTCGTGGCGGCGAGCCGCTACGAGAGCGCCCGTTTCTCCGAACTCCAGGATCTGCGGCTGACGTTGGCCGACGGCTCCGGCGAGAGCCTGCTGCGCTTCTCGATCGACGATCCGGGCGAGGTCAGCGCGCTGCTCTTCGGCGAGTTCTACCGGCGGGGCGGAGACTGGAAGTTCCGGGCGATCGGACAGGGCTACGAGTCCGGACTGGCGGGCGTGGCAACGGACTTCGGCGTCGACATCGACGACGACGCGGGCACGGACGCAGACGTGGAGGCCGCTTCCGATTCCGACGCCGAGCCGGACTCCGAATCCCCGGTCCGTGCGCCGGAAGCCGTCTCCGTGATTCCCGCGCAGCCGTCGAGCCCCGCGGTCGAGTCGGTGCCCGAGGCGGGGAGCGGGACCGAGGCAGCTCCCCGTCCCACTCGCCCCCGTACGGCGAAGAAGAAGGTCACCCTGCCGAAGGTGGCCAAGAAGTCCCTCGCGGAGAACGACTCCTGGCGAAGTGCCCGGCTCTTCCCCGCCTCCGCGCTCAAGAGCGACCACGAGCGGGAGACCCGGGCGACCTCCGTGCTGCTGTCGGTGATGGCCCAAGTGCCGGAGTTCGGGCGGCGGTTGACGGCCGCTTTCGGTGCGCCGGTCGGGCGGATGGAGACGTTCACCGAGGTCACGCTGCCCAACGGCGAGTCGCCCCGGCGGCCCGACGGGGTGATCCGGGTCGAGCGGGCGGGCAAGCTGTGGACCGCGCTCGTCGAGACGAAGACGAACGGCAACCCGCTCAAGTTGGACCAGGTGCAGGCCTACGCCGACATAGCGGCCCGGCGCGGATACGAGGCGGTCATCACCCTCTCCAACGATGTGGAGCTGGAGGGCAGCCCGCTGGTGGAGGTCAAGCTCGACGGGCGGCGCAAGCACAAGGTGGCGCTCTGGCATCTGTCCTGGGCCGAAGTCGCCCACCAGGCACAGCTGTTGATCCGCCACGAGGGTGTCGGCAACGCGGCGCACGCCTGGCTGCTCCAGGAGCTTCTGCACTACCTCCAGCACGAGAACTCCGGCTGCCACGGCTTCCAGAACATGGGCCGCTCCTGGGTCCCGGTGCGCAACGCGATCGACGCGGAGACCCTGTGCCAGGGCGACCCGCGCGCGGTGGAGGTCGTAGAGAGCTGGGAACGGCTGGTCCGGCAGGTGTGTCTACGGCTCGGCGGCGAGCTGGGCGAGAAGGTGCTGCCGGTACAGCGCGCCAAGCGCGGTACCGACCCGGCGTCACGAAGGGCCGCGTTGGCCGACCGGCTCTGTGTCGACGGCCGGCTCGACGCCGAACTCCGTATCGAGGGCACGCCCGGTGTCCTCGCTCTCTGCGCCGACCTGCGCACCGGCAAGCTGCGCACATCCATCGAGATCGCCGCACCCGACCAGGGCTACCCCCTGACCTGGGCCAAGCGGCTGGTCCGCCGCCTCGCCGAGGCACCGGCCGACCTGCACGTCGAGACCCTGTTGGAGGGGCAGACGGGCGGCCCGCGCGGCACGCTGGAACGCCTGCGCCCCGAACCGGCCGACATCCTCCCCAAGAACGGAGCCCAGATCACCGGCTTCCGCCTCTCCCTCTTCAGAGGCATGGGCAACACCCGGGGCACCGCCGAATCGGGCTTCATCCGCAGCGTCGACGAGTCCGTGGACCGCTTCCACGCGAGTGTGGTGGTGCATCTGGAGGGGCGTTCGGCGCGGGCTCGTCGACCCGTCGACGCCTAGATCTGTACCCGCCCCTGCTTCTGCACCTCCGTCAACCGCTGCGCGCCGGTCTCCAGCGCCTGGCCGGCCGCGTCCACGGGCACGTTCCCCAGGCCGCCGTTCGTGACGGTGATGGTGTCGTCGCCGATGCGGACGGCGGCGGTGTCGAGGGTGAGGGTGGACCGGTCGCCCTCGGGGGTGGTGCCGGTGAGGGTGAGGTGGAGGCCCTCGCGGGCGTCGCCGACGGTGGGGAGGGTGGCCTCCGTGACCGTCACGGTCTGGGTGCCGGAGCGGGTTGTCGTCGCCGTGAAGGTCGCGCACTTCTGCGGGAGTGTCTTCAGCCAGGTCATCGTGCGGTCCACGTCCGCCGGTTTGAACGCGGCCACCTGGTAACGGAGTTGGGCCTCGTCGTCGGGGTCGTCCAGGGTGGTCACCGCCTGGGTGGTGGCGGGGGTGCCGAGGAGTTCGTCGGCGTAGAGGGCGTCCAGGAGGCGTTGGCAGTCGGGGGCGTTCGTCTTCGCCTTCAGCAGGGTGTCCCGCCAGGTCGCCGTGCCCTGGGTCGGGGTCCAGGGGGCGCCCAGGTCGGCCTCCGTGATCAGGGCGGCCTGGGCCTGGGCGGGGGTGAGGACGGGGGCGGCGGCCGGGGACGCGTGGGTGGCGGGGGTCGTTCGCACGGCCGAGGGGGAGGGGGCGGTCGTCACCTCGTGCAGGATGGCCTCGTTCGCGCAGCCGGCCGCGGTCAGCAGTGTGCCCGCGGCGAGGAGGATCAGGGCCGGGGTGCGGGTCATCGAGGGTCCCTCCTGGGTGGGTGAGTCCTCCCAACGGCACCATCGCCCGCGCCCGGCCACCAGCGCGCCGGGCCGTCCGGGTGAGTGCGAGTACTTCGGTTGTGGGTCGGGTGCGGGCCCGGTGGGGGCCGGTCGCGCAGTTCCCCGCGCCCCTAAAAGACGGGGGCGTCCGGTTGTGGGTCGGGTGCCGGTCCGGTGGGGGCTGGTCGCGCAGTTCCCCGCGCCCCTAAAAACAGAGGGTCAGCGCTGAGGCCAACCCGGGCGCCAACCCCCTAGGGGCGCGGGGAACTGCGCGACCAGCCCCCGCGGCGCCGCACCGAAAATCCATGGCCGGGGTCTTCATACGACTGCTAGCGTCCGCCGCATGAAGCGCGCCCCACTGTCCATCACGACGACGCCGGACCCTGTCCCGGCGCGCTGACTGCTGAACCGAGTCGAAGCCCCGGGGCGAGTGCCCCGGGGCTTCGTCGCCGCCGGATTCCTCGCCCCGCCAGCCGCAAAGCGAGGAACCCCGCCATGTACGACCACCGCCGCCTCGGCCGCGAACTCGACCTCTTCGACACCGACCCCCTGATGGGTGCGGGCCTGCCGTACTGGCTCCCCGACGGTGCGACCGTACGGCACGAACTGGAGGAGTACGTAAGGGAGTTGGAGCGCGCCGCAGGCTACCGGCACGTGTACTCGCCCGTCCTCGGCAAGCGCGAGCTGTACGAGATCTCCGGTCACTGGTCGCACTACAGCGAGGACATGTTCCCCCCGATGAAACTCGGCGGCGAGGAGGTCGTACTGCGGCCCAGCCTCTGCCCCCACCACGCCCTCATCTACCGTTCCCGCGCCCACAGCTACCGCGAACTCCCCCTCCGTATCGCCGAGTTGGGCGGCATGTACCGCTCCGAACTCTCCGGCGTCCTCGGCGGCCTCACCCGCGTCAGGGCCATCCAGCTCAACGACGCCCACATCTTCTGCACCCTGGACCAGGCGGTGGAGGAGGCTCGCACCGCCCTGAACCTCATCGCCCGCGCCTACGCCGACCTCGGCATCCGCGCCTCCCGCCACCGCCTCTCCCTGCCGGGCGAAGGCGCCAAGTACGTCGCGGATCCCGCCCTTTGGCGCCGGGCCACCGCGATGCTGACGGAGGTCCTCGACACCTCCGACGTCGTCTACGAGTCCGCCGAGGGCGAAGCCGCCTTCTACGGCCCGAAGATCGACGTCCAGATCGCCGACGCGGCCGGCCGCGAGGCCACCCTCTCCACCGTCCAGATCGACTTCCACCAGCCCGAACGCTTCGACTTGCGCTACATCGGCGCCGACGGCGCGAAACACCGTCCGGTGATGGTGCACCGCAGCGTCATCGGGAGCGTGGAACGGGCGGTGGCGCACCTCGTGGAGGAACACGGCGGGGCGTTCCCGGCGTGGCTGGCGCCGGTGCAGCTGGTGGTGCTGCCGGTGTCGGAGGCGCAGGCGGAGCAGGCGTACGACCTCATCCGCCAAGCCCGACAGCGAGGCCTGCGCGCAGAGTTGGCCGGTCCCGAGCAAGGCACCCTCGGTGCCCGCATCCGAGCCGCGCGACTCGTCCCGTACCAGGTGGTGATCGGCGAACGGGAGGCCGACGCAGGCCTGGCCGCCGTACGCCTGCGGGACGGCCGTCGTGTCGAGCCGCTGCCGTCCGCCGAACTCCTGCACCGCGTCGCGGCCCGGGTCGAGGCGCGTGGCGCCGAACTGTGGGCGGATGCGTAAGGTCACCCTTGATCCGCCGAACAGTTGTGAGAGGAGCCTGCCGTGACCGGTCAGCCCATCCCCGTGATCATCGACTGCGACACGGGGGTCGACGACGCCCTGGCGCTGCTGTTCGCCGTCCGCCACCCGGGCCTGGACCTGCGCGCGGTCACCTGTGTCGCCGGGAACACCGACGTCGACCAGGTCGTACGGAACACGCTGATCGTCCTGGACCACGCCGGTGCCGGTGACATCCCGGTCGCGCGCGGTGCGGCCCGGCCGCTGATCGAGCCGGCGCGTTCGGCGGCGCACGTCCACGGGCAGGACGGCATGGGCGACATGGGGCTGCCCGACTCCACACGTACGCCCGTCGACGTGGACGCGGTGACCCTGCTGCGCCGCGAGATCCTGGCGTCGCCGAGCCCGGTCACGCTCATCCCGACGGCGCCCCTGACGAACATCGCGCTGCTCCTGCGTACGTTCCCGGAGGTCACCGAGAACATCGAGCGGATCGTGTTCATGGGCGGCGCGGTGGCGGTCGGGAACGCCACGCCGGTCGCGGAGTTCAACGTCTGGCACGACCCGGAGGCGGCCGCGATCCTGCTCACCGCCGGGGTGCCGATCACGATGTACGGGCTGGACGTGTTCGAGCGGGTGCAGGTTCCGGCCGCCGATGTGCGGCGGCTGCGGGAGAGTTCGGAGCCCCGGCTGAAGCTCGCCGGCGACCTCCTCGCCCACCGCGACCCGGCCGCCTCCGGCGACCCCACCCCCACCGGCGGCCTCGGCGACGCGGGCGCGGTCTGCGCGGTCGCCGACCCGGGCGGCCTCACCACCCGCCTCCTCCCGGTCGAGGTCTCCCTCGCCCCGGGGCCGGGCCGAGGACAGACGATCGTCGACCGGCGCCCGCGCCACGGCGAGTCCGAGATCCATGACGGCGCCCGCGAACAGGCCCTGGTGGACGTGGGGTTGGACGTGGATGTGGAGCGGTACGTGAAGCTGTGGCTGGGGACGGTGGAGGCGTAAAGGGCGCGGTCGGCTCACCGGGAGCGCAGAGGAAACGGTTAGGGATACACCCCTTAGGGGTGTATCCCTAACCGTTTCCGTCCAGGAGGGTTCGTGCAGCGTCACGCAAGGCCGGACAAGCCGGCACGTCTCTTCGACCGTGGCGCCGAATGGGACGCGCTCAGCGCCTTCGTGAACCGGCCGCTGCCCCACGCCATGCTCGGCATCGTCAGCGGCCGACAGCGCAGGGGGAAGACGTATCTCCTGCGGGCGCTCGTCGAGCAGTGTGGGGGCTTCTACTTCGGGGCCACCGCAGGGACCGAGGCCGAATCACTTCGGCAGTTCAGCGCGGCCCTGGCCGAGCACCAGGGCTCTCCGGTGCCCTTCACCTTCGCCACCTGGGACGACGCGATCTCGTATCTCTTCGGTCTCGCCGTACCGGGGCGCGGGGACAGTCCGTTCCTCGTCGTCATCGACGAGTTTCCGTACCTCGCGAAGGTGGCGCCGGAGCTTCCCTCGCTCATCCAGCGCGTGATCGACCGCTTCCAGGTGGACGAGAGCGGCATGAGGCTCCTCCTCTGCGGTTCGGCGATGTCCGTCATGGGAGGACTGCTCGCCAGCACCGCGCCCCTGCGCGGCAGGGCCCAGCTCGAACTCGTCGTACGTCCCTTCGGCTACCGGGCCGCGGCGGACTTCTGGGGTGTCGCCGACGATCCCGCGCTCGCCGTACGGCTGCACGCGCTGGTCGGCGGCACCCCCGCGTACCGCCGTCAGTTCCTGGCGGACGACGTTCCCGCCGGTCCGGAGGACTTCGACGACTGGGTGTGCCGGACCGTCCTCTCGCCGTTCAGTCCGCTCTTCCGTGAGGCGCGCTATCTGCTCGCCGAGGAGGCCGACATCCGTGACACGGCGCTCTACCACTCGGTACTCGCGGCGGTGGCACAGGGCAACACCACACGAGGCGGCATCGCGGGCTACATCGGCCGCAAGTCCGTCGACATCTCGCATCCGCTCAATGTCCTGGAGGACAGCCATCTGCTGGCCCGCGAGTCGGACATCTTCCGGGCCGGAAAGTCGCAGTACCGCATCACCGAGCCGCTGATCAACTTCTATGAGGCGGTCATGCGTCCGGCCTGGGCGCGGCTGGAGAGCGGACAGGCCGCCGAGGTCTGGGGACAGTCGGCGGAGCGCTTCGCGGCGCAGGTCGCGGGACCGCATTTCGAGGCGGTGTGCCGGGAGTACGTGCTCGGACCCGGACGCTCCCTGCTGAGTACGTCGTTGGGGGAGGTCGGCAGCGGTGTGGTGGCCGACCCGAAGGAGCGCCGGCAGATCGAGATCGATGTGGCCGTCGTCGAATCGGGGTCCGGAGCCGGCAGTCCCGCGGTCACGCTGCTGGGCGAGGTGAAGTGGGGGACCGTCATGGGGGTGAACCAGTTGGAACGCCTGGGTCGGGCCAGGGAACTCCTTGCCGGCCGGGGCATGGACACGACGCGGTGCGGGCTGGCGTGCTTCAGCGCCGTCGGCTTCAGCGACGCTCTCCGTGCCCGGGCCGAAGGAGGCGGTGTGCTGTTGATCGGCCTCGACGAGCTGTACGGCCGTGCGATGCCGACGGCGCTGCTGCCCTGAACGAACCCCGCCGCTCACCGACCCTGAGATGGGCGCAAGCGGCGGGGTGTCCGGAGAGATACGCCTACCGGGATACGGCTACGACTGCGCGGCCCGCCGGCGACGCGTCGCGACCACGATCGCCGCCCCGCCCGCCAGCAGGACCGCCGCCCCGCCGACCAGCGCGCCGGTGTTGCTGCCGCCACCGGTCTCGGCCAGGTCGCCGCCACCGCCGCCGTTGGGCGAGGGGGCCGGCGCGGGAGTGGTCGACTCGGAGTCGGACGGGGTCGGGGTGGAGGACTCCGGGGTCGACTCGGAGGCGCTCGGGGTCGGGGTCGAGGAGTCGGAGGCCGGCGGGGTGGACTCCGGGACCGACGGCGGGACCGAGGCCGGGGCCGACGGGGTCGGGGGCTGGGACTCGGTGGTCGTGCAGTCCTTCGTGCCGCCGTTCCAGGCCGCGATCAGCTTGTCCTTGATGACCGTGTGGTCGGGGCCCTTGGGCAGGTCGCCGTGGACGAGGCCGTCGCCGGCGGCCGGGTTGCCGTCGAACTTGACCGCGCCGCGGTAGAGGTCGATCTGCGCGAAGCAGCCCTCGTCCGGCACCGCGATGTCGAGCGAGTCGGTCTGGCCCTTCTTCACGGTCACCGTGTCGAAGTCGACGAAGACCTGCTGGCCGGAGGTGGCGAAGGTCGGGCCGTGGGCGATGTACGAGGCGAGCGAGGCGGTGCAGCTGCCGGCGTCTCCGGCGGTGCGGACCTTGATGTGGATCTTGCCGTCGTCGGTGGGCTTCAGGTTCTGGTCGTCGACCTTGACGGAGGGGAAGAAGTCCGTGCCGTTCAGCGAGAACTGGCAGCCCTCGGTCTCGGTGACCGTGCCGGCGCCGGAGCCGGGCCGGTAGTGGCCACCGGACTCCCAGCCGTCACCGCCACCGCCGTGGGCCCAGGCGCCGGAGGCGCCGCCGACGGATGCCGCGGCGAGGGCGAGGGAGGCGGCGCCCGTCCCCAGCAGGCGACGCACAGTGACACGACTCGCTATGGACATACTTATCCCATCTTGGCCTGACAAGGAGTGGAGGAGCTGAGCAGCGAAGGAAACACCGGGCCCATTGGTCACATGCGCCACAGCGTGTGCACATCGTGGGTCCACCGGAAGTTGACTGTCAACTTCCGTCAGCGCAGCGGGAATTCATAAGGAGACCACGTGACCGACCTGTCCTCCCGTGACCCGGACTGGTGGCGGCAAGCCGTCGTCTACCAGGTCTATCCGCGCAGTTTCGCCGACGCCGACGGCGACGGACTCGGGGACCTCAAGGGCATCACCCAGCGCCTCGGTCACCTCGCCGCGCTCGGCGTCGACGCGCTCTGGCTCAGCCCGTTCTACCCGTCCGAACTCGCCGACGGCGGCTACGACGTCGCCGACTACCGCGACGTCGACCCGCGCCTGGGCACCCTCGACGACTTCGACGCGATGGTCGCCGAGGCGCACCGTCTCGGCCTGAAGGTCATGGTCGACATCGTGCCCAACCACACCTCCCGGCTGCACAGTTGGTTCCAGGAGGCGCTCGCCGCCCCGCCCGGTTCCGCCGCCCGCGACCGCTACGTGTTCAGGGACGGACGCGGTGCGGACGGTCAACTCCCGCCCACCGACTGGCCGTCGGTGTTCGGCGGCAGCGCGTGGAAGCAACTCCCCGACGGGCAGTGGTACTTGCACCTCTTCACGCCCGAACAGCCCGACCTGAACTGGGACAACGAGGAGGTGCGGGAGGACTTCCGCACCACGCTCCGCTTCTGGTCCGACCGGGGCGTCGACGGCTTCCGCGTCGACGTCGCCCATGCCCTGGTCAAGGACCTCAGCGAGCCGCTCCGCGACGTGGGACCCATCGCGGCGAACTCCGAGGACGTCCTCGACTCGATCCCGCCGGGCACCCACCCCTACTACGACCGCGACGAGGTCCACGAGATCTACCGCGACTGGCGGCGTACGGTCCTCGACACCTACACCCCGCCCCGCATGGCGGTCGCCGAGGCCTGGGTACCGGCCGCCCGCCGCGCCCTCTACGCCCGCCCGGACGAACTCGGCCAGGCCTTCAACTTCGAGTACCTGGAGGCCGGTTGGGACGCGGCCGAACTCCGCGAGGTGATCACCGGCTCGCTCGCCACGGCCCGCGCGGCGAGCGCCTCGGCGACCTGGGTGCTGTCCAACCACGACGTCGTACGCCACGCCTCGCGCCTGATGCTGCCTCCGGGCACCGACCCGAACACCTGGCTGCTGTCGAACGGCCACACCCCGCCCGTCGACACGGCGGCAGGCCTGCGCAGGGCCCGTGCCGCGACGTTGCTGATGCTGGCGCTGCCCGGTTCGTCGTACGTCTACCAGGGCGAGGAACTCGGTCTGCCCGAGGTCGCCGACCTGCCCGTAGAGGTCCTCCAGGACCCCGTCTGGGAACAGCAGGGCCACACCCACAAGGGCCGCGACGGCTGCCGCGTACCCCTGCCGTGGACTTCGACCGGTCCGTCGTACGGCTTCGGGGCGGGGCCCGCGTGGCTGCCGCAGCCGGCGAGCTTCGCGTCGTACGCCGTCGAGGCACAGGACGGGACCGAGGGCTCGACCCTGGAGCTGTACCGCACGGCATTGCGGCTGCGCCGCAAGCTGCTCGACGGGGAGGAGCTGACGTGGGCCGCGGACAGCCCGCCCGGGGTGCTGCACTTCGCGCGCTCCGACGGCTGGCGGTGTGTCACCAACCTGTCGGACGTGCCCTTCGCCCTGCCGCCGGGGGAGGTGCTGCTGAGCAGCGAACCGGCGGCAGGGGGTGGCGAGTTGGCGCCCGACACGACCGTGTGGCTGGGGGCGTAGCGCGCTCGGTGGCGCACTCACCCCACGGTCGGGGTCTGGGTGGAGCTGGGTGACGCCTCGCCCGGCAGGACCGGCGGCTGGGTGGTGCTGTTCACCGGCGGGGTGAGCACCACCTCCGGCGCCCCCGCGGCCGGGGGTGGCGGGGTCAGGTCCACGGCGGGCAGCTTCGGCGGGGTCGTCTCCTGGAAGAGGACCTGGCTGAAGTTGACCAGGCCGGTGTCCTCCATCACCGTGATGTGGTCCAGAACGGTCGCGTTGGCCTGGTTGGCCAGGGCCCGCACCAGGGTGTTCTCGGTCGTCCCGCGGATCTTCGCGATGGTGGCGAAGATCGAACCGTGCGTGACCCGCAGGATGTTGGCGAAGTCCGTGTCGAACTGCTTGCCGCTGTCCGAGTTCAGCGTGTTGATGAACCCCTGCTGCTGCGGGCTGGGCTGGTTCGGGATCGTGATGTTGAGCATGGGTGCGATCTTGCGGACGGTGGAGTCCAGCGCCGCGTGCCCGTCGATGAGGTGCTTGCTCGCGGTGACGACCGCCGGGCTCGCCCCCTTCTTCAGTCCCATCTGGCCGACGGGGTACTCCCACAGCCCTGCCGCGCGCACCTTGACCACGAAGTCGCGGTCCGCCTCGGTCAGCGGCCCCCACTGCGTGTTGGCGATCACGCGTGCGGGGGCGCTGGAGACCGTGGTCACGCCCAGCATTGCCGGATAGGCCAGTGCGACGAGGGTCAGGCTGAGGGCACCGCCCACAACCATCGTTCCCGTCGCGTTCCGCGAAAAGCGCACCGTACCTCCTGTGTCATGGACCGCCCGTCGGCGGTACGGACAGTGGGGAATACGGATCAGGGCAGCGCGCCAAGTCTTTTGTTTTGGTAAAGCCGGAGTGGGGCGCGTCACAAGTGACGGACAGCAACTCCGGTTGCCGCCCCGGTCGCCGTGGCTGTCGTACCGCCGTACCGGCCGGATAGGTTCTGCGGAATGCGCACCCTTTCCCCGGCCGCCCGCGCGCTCGCCGCCCGCTGCGAACCGCGGGTGAACGAGCTGGCCCGGCGGATGACCCGCACCGTCTTCGAGGATCTGCACGGGTACGCCGAACTGCCCGCGGACGTAAGGGGCGTGGAGATCACGGCGACGGCCCGGCACGGCCTGCGCCGGTTCCTCCGGGGCGCGGCCGACGGCGAGGTCCCCCGTCCTGCGGCGGACGGGGGCCTGCGGTACTTCCAGGAACGCGCCCTCCAACGCGCGGACGAGGGCATGCCGCTCCAGCTCCTCCTCGGGACCTACACCGCCGGCGCGCAGGTCTTGTGGCAGGCGCTCACGGACGCGGCCCGCCCCGGTGAGGAGAGCGCGCTGACCGAACTGTGCGGCGCGCTCATCGCCGCGCAGGGTCGTGTCATCGGCGCGGTGACCGAGAGCTACCTCGACGAACAGGCCGCGATCGTCGCGGAGCGGGGGGAGCAACGGCGTTCGCTGGCAAGGGCGTTGCTGGAGGGGACCGGGGCAGCCGATGCGGTGGAGGGGCCGGTCCTGGTCGTACATCTGCGGTTCGAGGCCCGGCAGTCCGGCGGTGTCGCGGTACGACGCCTCGTGCGCCGGGTGCAGACGGCCCTGGACCGACTCTTCGGCACGGAGGTATCGGCGCTGCTGGACGGTGGTGGCGGTCACGCGCTCGTGCCGGGGCGTACGGAGTTGCCGGACGTGGCGGCGGAGGTACTACGGGAGGCGGCGGGCCCGGGACTCCGGCTGGCCGCGACGGTCGCCTCGGGGGCCGGGGACGTCCCGGACGCGGCGCGGGTGGGCGAGGAGATCGTGCGGGTGGCGACGGCCTGCGGCCACGCCCCGGGCCCGCATCACCTGGACGACGTACTCCTGGAGTACCACCTGTCCCGCCCCAGCGCGGGCAGCGCGCGGATAGCGGTGCTCCTCGCGCCCCTCGCCGACCGCCCGGACCTGACGGCCACCCTCCGCACCCACCTGGAACAACGCCAGGACCGCAGAGCCACGGCCCGAGTCCTCGGCCTCCACCCCAACTCGGTGGACTACCGCCTGGCCCGCATCACCGAACTGACCGGCCTGGACCTGGGCGCACCCCGGGATGCGGCACTGGCGTTGGCGGCACTGCTGCTCGGCCCGCGTCAGGCGAACTGACCGGGCTGGTAATCGCCGGCGGGCATCGTGAGCATGACGTTCATCCGGTTGAAGCTGTTGATGAGGGCGATCAGCGAGACGAGCGCGATGAGTTGCTCATCGTCGTAGTACTTGGCGGCGTTCGCCCACACTTCATCCGACACCCCACCGGCCGCGTCCGCGATACGGGTCCCTTCCTCGGCCAGCTCCAGCGCGGCGCGCTCCGCGTCGCTGAACACGGTGGCTTCCCGCCAGGCGGCGACGAGGTTGAGCCGCACCGCCGTCTCACCCGCGGCGGCCGCGTCCTTGCTGTGCATGTCGGTGCAGAACCCGCACCCGTTGATCTGGCTCGCGCGCAGCTTCACCAGTTCCTGCGTGGCGGCGGGCAGCGGCGAGTCGTCGATGACCTTGCCCGCGGCGATGAAGTGAGTCAGGGCCTTGCCGGCGAGCGGACTGGCAAAGGGGTTCAGTCGAGCACCCATGGTGGGCTCCTCTGTTCTGTCGTGGCTGTTGGCTACACAGCTCTGACGGAACGGGGCCCGGGGAATGTGACAGGGCTGGGTGTGACCTGGGTCTCGCGCTCAGTGATGGGGGTGGAGGGTGCCTGTGTGTATTGCCTGGAGGAGGTGGGTGAGGGGGGTTGGGGTGGTGGTGAGGTGGGTGGTGGGGGTGTCGGATTCGCGGAGGTGGATCATGCCGGGGGTGGCGGCGACCTCGACGCACTCGTTTCCTTCGGCCCCTCCAGAGAAGGACGACTTCTGCCAGCGCAGCTCGGTGTCCATGCCCTCGCCTCACAGTTCGTGCACCAGTTCGCCGAGGAGCATGAGGGCGCGGAAGGCACAGTGGACGCCACCCCCTGACCCACCCCCTGACCTTGACCTTCAACTGCCCTTCGTTGACGGAATGTTGACCGGTGTATGGCACAGCATTGGCGAACCCCCGCTATACGTTCGGCCCCATGCCGCCACTCCCCCCACACTCCCAGCAGCGGGCCCGCCAGCAGGCCCCCCTCCCCGTCCTCCCGTACCGCAAGCCCACCAAGGGCCGTGACTACTGGGTGCTGAACGACGTGCTTCCGGACGTGGACGCCGTACGGGAGCGGTGTCTCGCGAAGGACGACTGGGTCAAGGGGTATCCGTACACGTCGGAGACCTGGCCGGGGCTGCGCACCATGCCGGGGCTTGAGCCGGCCGAACTGGGGCGGATCGAGCGGCTGGTGAAGCAGGCGATCGGGGTCAAGGAACTGTGGGTGGAGAAGGCGCCCGGCGGCGGGACGCTCAACCACAACTGCATCCAGGTCGTCGGGAAGGGCGAGAGCGAGCCCCGGCCACACACCGATTCCCGCGCCCTGTGCCGGTACGCCGCCGTGCTCTACCTCAACCCCTCCGTGCCGAAGGACTGCGGCACCAGTTTCTACCGGCAGCACCTCCCCGGCGGACGCCTCGGCGGCAACGTCGTCCAAGCTCCGCACAACAACCTCGTCGAGGCCTTGGGGACGCGGTTCGTGGCGCCGGACGCCTTTGAAGAGGACGTGCGCGTGCCGCACAAGTACAACAGCCTGTTGCTCTACCACGCCAACCTCGTGCACAGCGCGACCGGTTACCACGGCAGCACGCTGGAGGAGAAGCGGATGACCGCCGTCTTCTTCTGGATGGCCTGAGCACCGGGTGGCCTGAGTACTGGACGGTCTGAACCCAACACCCTTGTTTTTATTGCGACTTACGCCCCCTTTCTTCTCTCCGTCAGCGCCGCCCCGAACACCATCCCCACCGCGATCGCCGTGACGATCGTGACCAGTTTCAGCAGGTCCCGGAAGCCCTCGATGACATGCCCGCCCGCCAGCGTCGTCAGGCCGCGCATGCCGAGGGAGCCGACGGTGAGGGTGAAGAAGCCGGGGAGGAGCAGGACCAGGCGGGGCGGGCGGTGCTCGGAACGGGCCAGCAGTGTCGCCGCCGCCGACAGCACCGCCGCCGCCACGAACGTCCCCCCGACCTCCCCCACCAGCTTCGTGAACAACGACTGCACGCCCACCGTGACGTAGACGAGGACGAGCAGCGGCCAGTACAGGCGGCGCGGTACGGCGAAGGCGAGGACCGTGCCCGCGGTGAACACGATCCAGCCCAGGAACAGTGCCCAGCGCGCCATGTCGGAGTCCGCCGCGATGTCCCAGAGGGAGTGCGTGGAGGTGCCTGTCGCGAACACGCCCAGCATTACGCCCAGATAGAGCTGCACCAGCAGGAACACGGCGTAGACGAGGCGGATCGCGCCCGTGGTGATGAGGCCGGCCGCCAACTCGGCCGTGGCCGCGCTCAGATAGTCGCCGGGGACGAAGAAGAAGAGCGCCGGGAGCATCAGCAACACCGGGCCGCCGTGGGACGGTTCGCGGGCGAACACCTCAAGTGCCACCACCGAAACCACCGTTGAGACGACCAGCGGCAACACCTTCGCCAGGCGCGGGAGTCGGTCCGCCGTGATCGCCAACGCCGCCGCGATCGTGGCCAGTACCGCCGTCGACCCGACCTCGTACCAGGTCGGCTGCATCAACGGTGCGAAGCCCAGCGAGAACAGCACGATGCCGAGGAACTTGAGCGGCCAGGGGTAGGGGGCGGGGGCGTTCTCGATCCTGGCCAGCCGTCGGTCCGCCTCCGGCACGCTCAGGCGGCCCTTCTCCACCTCCGCGAGCAGCGGCTTCAGCGCGGTGACCTGGTCCAGGCGGAACACCTCGGGGAAACCGCGCACGGTCACCGTCCGTGTGCCGCCACCGGCGATCACCGTGAGCGCCGCCGCGTCCGGAACCAGCAGGAGCGAGGCCTCGCCGCCCAGGGCGCGGGCCGCCGACCGTACGGAGTCCTCGATCAACTCGGCGCCCTCACCGCTGGACCGGAGCAGCAGCCGGGTCAACCGGGCCAGGAACGTGGTGAGTTCGTCGAGTTCGCCGAGCGCGGGGACCGCGCGCTGTTGCTCCACGACCGCCTCCGTTACGCAGCCCCCCGGCGCGACACCTGTGTCCAGAAAGTGTGACACTTCCTGCGAAAGTGTCACACTTTTTCGAACCACCCCCCCAGCCTGTACGGTCCGGACCCGTCCGGCATCCCGGCCCCTCACCCGAACGGCCCACCCGACCTGCGTCCAGCCGCCCCCGCATCGAGCCTGGCCACACCACCCGAACGTCACTCCAGGGAGGGCCCGTGGCCTCGATGGACGTCCCCGCCGACCTGCCGAAGCCGGTGCCGAAGGCGCACACGGCGGCGAGAGCCCGGCCCGCGCCCACCCTGACCTGGGTCACCCTCGCGCTGATGACGACCTCCTCGGTGGCCAGCCTGCGGGCCGCCCCGACGATGGCCGTGTACGGCCTGGCCTGCGTGTTCCTGTACCTCGCCCCGGCGGTCGTGTTCCTGCTGCCGACCGCGCTGGTCTCGGCGGAACTCGCCTCCGGCTGGAGCGGCGGTGTCTACCGCTGGGTGAGCGAGGGGCTGACGAAACCGCTCGGATTCCTCGCCGTGTGGTGCCAGTTCGCGATGACGATCTTCTACTACCCGAGCCTGCTCGCCTTCGTCGCGAGCACCATCTCGTACGTCATCGACCCGGCCCTCGCCTCCAACGGCCTCTACACCGCGATCGTCATCATGGTCCTGTACTGGACGGGCGTGTGGGTGTCGTCCCGTGGGACCAAGGCCCTTGCGGGACTGTCCAGTTGGGGACTCATCATCGGAACCCTCATACCGGGCACCATCCTTGTCGTGCTCGGCATGGTCTTCCTCTCCCAGGGCAATCCCTCGGCCGCCCCGATGACGTCCAGCCATCTGCTGCCCGAGTGGACGGGCCTCGCCAGCCTGGTCCTCATCGTCAACAACTTCCTCTCCTACTCCGGCATGGAGATGAACGCCGTCCACGTCTCGTCGCTGAAGGACCCGGCGAAGGAGTACCCCAAGTCGATGTTCCTGGCGATGGGGTTGGTGCTGCTCATCTTCATCCTCCCCGCCCTGGCGATCAGTTGGGTGGTGCCGTCCGACCAGACGAGCCTCACGGCTGGTGTGATGCAGGCGTTCAACGCGTTCTTCTCGTACTTCCACATCGGCTGGATGACCCCGATCGCCGCCGTGATGCTGGTCTCCGCCTCGCTCGGCGGCATGCTCACCTGGCTGGCCGGACCGTCCAAGGGCCTGCTGGAGATCTCCCGCAGCGAGGGCTATCTCCCGCCGTTCCTACAGAAGTTGAACCGGTTCGGGGTGCAGCAGAACATCCTCGTCACCCAGGGTGTCGTCACGACCGTCATCGCGCTCGGGTACGCGCTGCTCCCCAACGTCTCCAACGTGTACTGGATCTTCTCGACCATCACCACGCAGGTGTACCTGATCGTCTACCTGTTGATGTTCGTCGCCGCGATGCGCCTCCGGAAGACCCAGCCCGACCACCCGCGCGGCTACCGCGTCCCCGCCCTCCATCTCCTGTGCACGGTCGGCCTGTTGGCCTCGGTCGCCGCCCTCGCGATCGGTTTCGTGCCGCCCTCGCAGTTCGGCGGCGGCAGCGTCTGGTCGTACGTCGGGATCATCGGCGGCGGACTCGTCATCCTCGGCCTGCTGATCCCGTGGGCCTTCCTCAAGTTCCGCAAACCCTCCTGGCGTACGACCGCGCCCGCGGAGGACGGGACGACGGCCGGTGGTGTCGCATGAGCCCCACCAAGTTCGCCTCCGAACACCGATGGATCTACGTCGGCGCGATCGTGCTGCTGGTCGCCCTCGCCGTCGTCGGTGTCATCCAGTACGACAGCGTGAAGACCTCCAACAAGGCGACAGACAAGGCGAATCAGCTCGCCGACGCCGCGGTGGCGGCCGGCTATCCGCGGCCCGAGACCAAGACGATCGCGCGGGCGCTCGGTACCGACGGCGGGATCGTCTGCAAGGACCCCGGCAGTGCCCTGAAGTCGGCCCTCTGGAAGATCAACGTCTCCAACGGGGCCGCGTTCGTCGGCCAGCGCCCGGTCATCGGCGACACGGCCGCGCTGCGGGCCGAGGCCAAGATCCTGGAGATCTACTGCCCGGACAAGCTGCACAAGATCCAGGACAAGATCGACGACCTGAAGACCGACGACACGGTGAGGGACTGATCGCGATGGCTGAACTAGCGACCTGTATAGCTGAGTTGATGCCCCGCGCGAAGGCCGATCTCACCGAGCTCGTCGCGATCCCGTCCGTCGCCGACCCGCGCCAGTACCCGCCCGAGGAGTGCCACAAGGCCGCCCAGTGGGTCGCCGACGCCTTCACCGAGGCGGGTCTGCGGGACGTGCACCTCGCGGAGACCCCGGACGGCAGCCACGCCGTGATCGGCCACCGCCCGCCCCCGCCCGGCGCCCCGACCGTCCTCCTCTACTGCCACTACGACGTCCAGCCCCCGCTCGACGACAAGGCGTGGACCACCCCGCCCTTCACGCTCACCGAGCGCGACGGCCGCTGGTACGGACGCGGCACCGCCGACTGCAAGGGCAACGTCGTCATGCACCTCACCGCCCTGCGCGCGCTCGGCGAAGACCTCCCGGTCGGGCTGAAGTTCGTCGCCGAGGGCTCGGAGGAGCAGGGCACGGGCGGGCTTGAGCAGTACGTCGCTCAGCACCCGGAGAAGTTCCTCGCGGACGCGCTGCTGATCTGCGACACGGGCAACGCGGCGGTCGGTGTCGGCACGGCGACCACGACCCTGCGCGGGCTCGCCAACGTCGTCGTCACGGTCAACACCCTCGCGGGCGAGGTCCATTCGGGCATGTTCGGCGGCCCGGCTCCGGACGCCCTGGCCGCCCTCGTCCAGCTCCTTTCCTCCCTCCGCGACCCGGAGACGGGCGCCACGGTCGTCAACGGCCTGGACTGCGAGGGGACTTGGGACGGAGTCGGTTACGACGAGCAACAGTTCCGTACGGACGCGGGTGTCCTGGACGGCGTACGGCTGACCGGCACCGGAACCGTCGCCGACCGCCTCTGGTCGCGCCCCGCCGTCACCGTCCTCGGCATCGACTGCCCGCCGGTCGTCGGCTCCGCCGCCGCCGTACCGGCGACCGCCCGCGCCCGCGTCAGCCTGCGCGTCCCGCCCGGCACGGACCCCGGCGCGGCCCGCGAGGCACTCACCAAACACCTTACGGACGCGGCCCCTTGGGGTGCGAAGGTGACGGTGGAGACGGAGGGCACCGGCTCACCGTTCCGCGCGGCCACGGACGGCCCGGCGTACACCGCACTCGGGACCGCGATGGAGCAGGTCTACGGCAAACCCCTCGCCTTCCTCGGCCAGGGCGGCTCCATCCCGCTCTGCAACGTCCTCGCCGAGACCTATCCCCGCGCCGAGATCATCCTCATGGGCGTCGAGGAACCCCGCTGCCTCATCCACGCCCCGAACGAGAGCGTCGACCCGACGGAGATCGAGCACATGGCACACGTGGAGGCGCTGTTCCTGCGGGAGTTCGCGAAGTCGCGGGGCCGCTGACGGCACACCGGGGGCCGCTGACGGCTCACCGGCACGCGGCGGCGGCGAGGATGCGTCAGTCGGCCGTGACGGACGTTCCGCCCCATTCCTCCGGGGCGACGTCGGCGAGCGTCTCCGAGAACGTCCACCGGTGGCCCGCGAGGTCCTCGGCCGTGTACTGCCGTTCGCCGTACTCGAAGTCGGTCGGTTCCATGATGATGCGTGCGCCATGGTCCCGGGACCGGTCGTAGTGGGCAGCGACGTTCTCCACCCGGACCGTCACCGCGTGGGTGACCTCGCCGGGGCGCGGCGGGCGGCGATCATGCCCCACGTCTCCGACGATCACGGCACCGTCGCCGAACGCGAGCTGCGCGCGGTGGTCCTCCCCGATCCGGACCCGCTCGGCGAACCCGAAGGCCGCACCGAGCCAGGCGACCGCCTCGCGGACATCGGGATAGATCAGGACGGGGATGACCGTCGACGCCGGAATGGAGCGATTCGGCTTCATGGCTGGCTCCCGTCGTTCTGGCCGCGCCGCGCGACCGACGTACGTACGCACCGGCGGACGCGGAAGAAGGTCGTCCCACCTCGGCCCCAATTTACGCCCTAGTAGCGCAGCGCCGTCCCGACGTCCGCCTTCACACCGCCCGACAGCTTGCGGTTGCTGCGGGCGGTCGCCGTGGCGGACTTGCGGGACGGGACGTCGGAGACGGTGACGACGACGGTGTCCAGGAGATTGCCGCCGTCGTCCTTGAACTCGACTTGTACGGCGAAGGACTTGGCCGAGCCGTCGGTGTTGTCGACGGTGACCTCTACGGTGCTGCGGCCGGCCGAGTCGGTTGCGGGGGTGCCGAGTTGGACGGCGTCCTTCGCGTCGACGCCGTTCTTCACGTTGTCCAGCTTGTGGCCGGCCTCGGCGGTCGCCGACGCGATCGCGCCGGTGGCCCGGGCGCCGATGGACGCGACGGCGGAGGCGGCCTCGCTGGCGACGGAGGAGGGCGTGCTGTCGTCGGAACAACCGGTCAACCCGGCCAGACCGGTCAGGCCGAGGGTGACAGCTGCCGCCGCCCGCACCGCACCGTGCCTGTTCCAGGCCATGTCGCCTCCATGAGTCGGGTCGTCCCCAGGTCGTCCCTCCAGTGAAGGGCCGATGCGGTACGGCCGCATGCCGGCGTCACCCGAACGGCACCGCACTGCTCGCGGCCCCGGGGCATCGGGGGTGCGCTGGCAGTCACACGCGCGGAGGAGGCAGGGGTGACGGAACTCGACCGGCTGCGGGCGCGGGTGGCCGAACTGGAGGCGGAGCGGCGGCGGGGACCGGGGCGCCGGGTGCGTTCGCTGGTCGCGATCCTGCTGGTCGTCGTCGGGTGCGTCCTCGCGCCGCTCGGCGTCGTGGCCGCGTGGACGGCGGACACGGTGGGGGACACCGACCGCTATGTGAAGACGGTGGCGCCGCTCGCCTCCGACCCGGACATCCAGAACGCCGTCGCGAACCGGGTGACCTCGGCCGTGATGGACCACCTCGATCTCACCGCCCTGCTGTCCGGTGCGGCGCCCGACCAACGCCCGCTGCTGGAAAAGGCGTTGGGGGCGTTGGGCGGCTCCCTGGAGGACTCGGTCCGTGCCTTCGTCCACGACAAGGCGCAGGCGGTCGCCGCCTCGGACGCCTTCGCCACGATCTGGAAGGACGCCAACCGCCGTGTCCACAGCACTGTGGACAAAGCCCTGACCGGCAGCGGGGGCGGCGCGGTACGGCTCGATGACGGCGCCGTGACGCTCGACGTGGGCCCGGTCGTGGACCAGGTGAAACAGCGGCTGGTCGACGAGGGGATGACCGTCGCCGGGAAGATCCCCGAGATCCACACGTCGATCACGCTGCTCAAGAGCGACGACCTGGCCAAGTACAAGACGTACTTCCGCCTCCTCCAACTCGCCGGTACCTGGCTGCCGTTGGTGGCCGTACTGCTGGTCGCGGCGGGTGTCCTGCTCGCGGGACGGCGCCGGCGCGCCCTGGTGACGGGCGCGCTGGGCGTCGCCGCCGCGACCGCTCTGCTGGGCATCGCGCTACGGATCTTCCGCGCCGTCTACCTGGACGCGCTCCCGGCGGGAGTGTCACCGGCGGCGGCCGGCGCGGTGTACGACGCGCTGACCCGTTTCCTGCACACGACCGTACGGATGGGCGTGGCGCTGGGCGTGGTGGTCGCGCTGGGCGCCTGGCTGACGGGTCCGGGCCGCCGGGCCGGTCTCGTACGACGGCTGTGGACGTCCGGGATCGGCGCGGTGCGGGCGGTCGCCGACGGGGCGGGGCTGCGTACGGGACCGGTGGGACCGTTCGTGCGCCGGTACCGGGCGTGGATCGGCTGGGTGCTGGTGGGCGGGGCGCTGCTGGCGTATCTGCTGTGGTCGTATCCGACGGGGTGGGTGGTGGTCGGGCTGGGTCTCGCGGTGCTGTTCGGGCTCGCGGTGGTGGAGTTCCTGGCGGCGGAACCGGGGCCGGGGCCGGAACCGGGGGCCGCGTCGGGTGTCACCCGTTCGGCGTAACCCCCCTGGTGGAGGGGTTGCCCCGGCCGGATGGTCGAAGCACCACACACCACAGAGAGGTGGGGTACGGCCATGACCCAGCAGCCGCACTCGACGCAGCAGCCGCACTCGCCGTCCGCCGGCGACCAGGAGAGGCCCCCGGCCTGGAACGACTCCGGCCGGAACCCCGGCACCCAGGGCTACGGCCCGCCCCCGTCCGGCAGCGGTCTCGCGATGGGCGGCGCGGTCTTCGCCGGCGTCCTGATGCTGATGAACGGCGTCATCGCCATCCTCCAGGGCATCTCCGCGCTGGCCAAGGACGACGTCTACACCCGCGTCGGCGACTACATCTACAGCATCAACCTCACCGGCTGGGGCGTCATCCTGATCTGCCTCGGCGCGGTGGGCGCGATCACCGGCTGGGGCATCCTCCGCGGCATGAGCTGGGCCCGGGTCTGCGGCATCGTCCTCGCGAGCCTCAGCGCCATCCTCCAGTTCATGTTCCTCCCGTACGCCCCGGTCTGGTCGGTCATCATGATCGCGATCGACGTGTTCGTGATCTGGGCACTGGCGGCGTACAGCCCGGCGCGGGCCGAAGCGCGGCAGTAGGGCGGCGCGGGGCGCCGGAGGTTCTTACGAAACCGGGACGTCCGGCGCCCGGAGCCGGTGCGGGGCGGCATCGGCGGGGGCGGGGTGCGAGGCTGGCCCCATGCAGCAGTCGTACGAGAAGGTCGGGAAGGCCGAGGGGACGGTCGGCGCCCGGGTACTGGTCGTCGACGACGATCCGACCGTCGCCGAGGTCGTCTCCGGGTATCTCGACCGGGCCGGGTATGTCGTGGAGCGGGCCGCGGACGGGCCGGAGGCGCTGGCCCGGGCCGATGCGCACTGGCCCGATCTCGTCGTGCTCGATCTGATGCTGCCGGGGATGGACGGGCTGGAGGTCTGCCGGCGGATGCGGGGGCGCGGGCCCGTGCCGGTGATCATGCTGACCGCTCGCGGGGACGAGGACGACCGGATCCTGGGCCTGGAGGTCGGGGCCGACGACTACGTGACCAAGCCGTTCAGTCCCCGGGAGCTGGTCCTGCGGGTGGAGTCGGTGCTGCGGAGGTCCCGGTCGCCCGTCGGGTCCGCCATACCGTTGAGCGCCGGGGGGCTGGGCGTGGACCCCGCCGCCCGCCGCGCCACCAAGGACGGCGTCGAACTCGCCCTCACCCACCGGGAGTTCGACCTTCTCGCCTTCTTCCTCCTGCATCCGGGGCGGGTGTACGGGCGGGAGGATCTGATGCGAGAGGTGTGGGGGTGGGACTTCGGTGATCTGTCGACCGTCACCGTCCATGTACGGCGGTTGCGCGGGAAGGTCGAGGACGATCCGGGGCGGCCGCAGTACATCCAGACGGTGTGGGGGATCGGGTACCGCTTCGATCCCACCGGCACCGAGGGGGACTGACCGGTCATGCGTGACGCCCTGCTCATCGCCCTGTTCGCCTTTCTCGGAGCCGCCGCCGCCGGAGTGCTCGGCGCCGGTGCCCTGTGGTTGCTGCGGCGGCGGTCGCTCACCGCTTCCGTGTCCGTCGTCGCCGCGGTCGCCGTGACCGCCATGCTCGCCGGGACGCTCGCCGTGGCGCAGGCGATGTTCCTGTCCCGGCACGATCTGTCCGTGGTCACGACCGTGGTCGCGATGGCCGCCGTCGTCTCCCTCCTCACCGCCCTGCTGCTCGGCCGCTGGGTCGTCGCCCGCAGCCGCGAACTCGTCCTCGCCGCCCGCGACTTCGGCGACGGCGGCGACTACTCCGCCCCCGCCCGCCCCGGCAACGCCGAACTCGCCGACGTCAGCCGCGAGTTGGCCGCCACCAGCGCCAAACTCGCCGAATCCCGTGACCGCGAGCGGGCGTTGGAGTCCTCGCGGCGCGAACTCGTCGCCTGGATCTCGCACGACCTGCGCACCCCGCTGGCCGGTCTCCGCGCCATGTCCGAGGCCCTGGAGGACGGGGTCGCCGCCGATCCCGGCCGCTACCTCCGCCAGATCCGCACCGAAGTGGAACGCCTCAACGACATGGTCGGCGACCTCTTCGAACTCTCCCGCATCCACGCCGGCTCCCTCGCCCTCACCCGCTCCCGCATGTCCCTGTACGACCTCATCGGCGACGCCCTCGCCGGCGCGGACCCGCTCGCGCGCGAGCACGGCGTACGGCTGGTCGGCGACCGCATCGAACCGGTGCCGGTCGAGGTGGACGGCAAGGAGATGAGCCGGGTGCTGGGGAATCTGCTGGTCAACGCGATCCGTCGGACGCCCGCCGACGGCACGGTGGCCATTGCCGCCGAGCGGTCCGCCGACGGGGTCGTGCTGTCGGTGACGGACGGCTGCGGTGGCATCCCCGAGGACGATCTGCCGCGCGTCTTCGACACCGGCTGGCGTGGCACCCACGCCCGGACCCCGCCCGCCGGGGCCGGTCTGGGGCTCGCCATCGTGCGCGGGATCGTCGAGGCGCATCAGGGACGGGCCGCCGTACGGAATGTGTCGGGCGGCTGCCGGTTCGAGGTGACGTTGCCGGCGGCGGAGGTGTGAGCCGACCCCAGGGCGAGCCTCCGCGGTGCACCCCTGGGTCAGGTTACGAGGTCACAAGGTCACACGTGGCCTATGCCGCCCCCGCCGAAGGAACCGCTCCTCCCGGGCAGCCAGCGCAGCCGGCTCTGGTCCTTCCCCGTTCTCGTCCCGGAGGGATGGAGCTGGTACGGCATCAGCCGCTCCTTCTCCTCCGAGGCGACGGGCATCTCGTCGGGTTCCCGCATCTCGCGCATCTCGTGGACGGCGCCGCCCGCGGGGAGGTGGGGCTGCTCCTCGGGGAGCGGCCGTGGAAGTTCCTGGTCCCGGATCTTCATACCGAAATAGATGGCCCAGACCAGCGCGCCCGCGATCAGCAGGCCACCGAGAAAGGCGGCGCCCACGTCGAGTGTGTTGTGCGACGCGGCCAGCAGTTCGTACGTTGCCATGCTCATACTCCGAGTATCACTCTTTCGGGGGGAATGTGGTGATTCGGGTTAGATAGTTCGCTACTTCGGCCGGATCCCGGGTCAGCAGCGCCATGTGGTTGTCGGGGCGGACCAGGACGAGGGCGGGGGCGGAGGTCCTGATGCCGTACGCGCGTCGGGCGTGACCTTCGTGGTCCCGCAGGTCACTGCCGCCGCCGTCCACCGTGAACGCCTGGAGCAGATCGTCGTGCTCGGCCCCCAACTTGCCCACCGCGTCCGCGACTTCGGCTCCGAAGCCGAGCAGGGTGAAGCGCGGGTCCGCATACACCTCGAAGAGCCGGACCGGGTTGCCGGAAGCGTCCAGGCAGGGGGCGTCGGGGGCGCGGTCGCCGGGGCGCAGGACGGCGGGGTCGCCGGTGGTCGCGGGAGTGGCGGTGGCGGCGAGGGAGCTCCAGCGGTAGCCCGTGCCCATCGGCGGCGGGGCCGCGGCCTCGACGCCGGTGCCGGGCTCCTTGACCGCCTCGCGCACCCGGGCGTACAGGTCGCTGCTGATGCCCAGGGTCCAGGCGGCCACCGGGAGGCGCTCCTCCTCGTAGGTGTCCAGGAGCCCGGGGCCCGCCTGCCCGGCGGTCGCGAGGGCCAGTTTCCAGCCCAGGTTGTAGGCGTCCTGGATGCCGGTGTTCATGCCGAGGCCGCCGGCGATCGGGTGGATGTGGGCGGCGTCCCCGGCCAGGAAGACCCGGCCGACGCGCATCCGGTCGACCATGCGGACGTTGACCCGCCAGAGGGAGAGCCAGGTCGGGTCGGTCAGCGTGATGCCGGGCACCTGCGCGTACCGGTCGAAGATCCGCTGGAAGCCCTCCAGTGACGGGGGCAACGGGTCGCCGCCCGCGTCGAGTTCGGGGCCGGCCTGGAACTGGAAGGAGTTCGTGCCGGGCATGGGGCAGAGCATCACTCCGCTGCCGTCCGACGCGAACCACTGATGCCAGACGTCCCGGCTGATCCCCTCGGCCTCGACGTCACCGACGACCATCGACTGCGTCTCGTCCGTCGTACCGTCGAAGCGCATCCCCATCGCCTTGCGCACCCGGCTGCGCCCGCCGTCGCAGCCGACGAGATGGCCGGCCCTGATGCGCCCGCCGTCGGCGAGGACGGCGGTGACACCGTCCTCGTCCTGCTCGAACCCGGTGACCTCCGTGCCTCCTTCGACGCGGACCCCGAACTCCGCGAGCCGCTCGCGCAGGAGTTTCTCCACCTGCCACTGCCCTATGAGGACCCCCCGCTCGTACGGCGCGTCGGGGGTGGGGCGGGCGTCCGCGAAGGGGTCGGTGTCGTTCACGTGCGCGCCGTCGAAGTACTTGCGGAACGGCAGCCGTGTCGTCCCGGCGGCGAGGGCGCGCTCGGTGACACCGACGTCCGCCAGGACCTCCAGGGTGCGCGGCTGTAGACCCTTGCCCCGGGATTCCCGGTGCGGGGCCGGGGCCGCGTCGACGATCCGCACCCCCGCACCGCGCCGGGCCAGCTCGATGGCGAGCGTGAGGCCGGTCGGTCCGGCGCCCACGATCAGCACACCGTCGTTCCGTACAACGTCGTCGGTCATGAGGGGTCCTCTCGTCGTCCCGCATCCATGGAACATCGGCCGACGAGAAAATGCAACCCGGTCTCAGAAGATTCTCGGTCTCATTCAATCCCGAGCCTCATCCGCGTGTAAACTGGCTCGCATGGACGAACCCGCCGGTCTGCGCGAGCGCAAGAAGGAACGCACGCGGAACCTCATCGCTCAGGAAGCCCTGCGTCTCTTTCGCGCGCAGGGTTTCGACGAGGTGTCCGTCGTCGAGGTCGCGGCGGCGGCCGAGGTCTCCAAGGCCACGCTGTTCCGGTACTTCCCGACCAAGGAGGACCTGGTCCTGCACCGCTTCGCCGACCACCTCGGCGAGGCGGCCCGCGTGGTCCGGGAGCGCCCGGCCGGTCTGACCCCGGCCGCGGCCCTGCGCGACCACTTCCTGGCCGGACTCGCCGCCCGCGACCCGATCACCGGCCTGAACGACCACCCCGAGATCCTGTCCTTCCAGGACCTGATCTACCGCACGCCCAGCCTCCGCATCGGCATGAGACAGCGGTACACCGGCCAGGACATCGACGCGCTCGCGGACGCCCTGCCGGCCGGCGGCGGCTCCGGCTCCGGCGGTGCGCCACCGATCGTGAGACGCCTGGCCGCGGCCCATCTGATCGCCGTACAGCAGGAGTTGGGGCAGGAGAACTGGCGGACGATCACGTCGGGACGCACCGCCGACGAGGCGTACGACGACGCGGTCGCGGCCGCGGAGGGGGCGTACGGGCAGCTGATGTCGGGGCTGGACGCGGTGTAGCCGGCGAACACGCGAGCAGCCCCGCCCCGAGGACGCACGGTCCTCGAAGCGGGGCTGCCCTGCACCCGGTGAACCCCAATACCCGGGGAAACAGGCACTAGTTGGAGAAGTACAGGTACTTCCAGCCGGTGTACGTCGTCGAGTTGACGTTGTCGCCGGACGAACCGTTGATGTACGCGGCCCGGATGCGGGCCTTGATGCCGGACTCGCCGGGGGCGCCGAGGTTGACCGCGACCTTGCCGTTCGTGTTCAGGGCGAAGTACTCCGAGTCGGAGTCGTACCACTGGCCGTTGTAGTAGACCTGTAGGTCGAGCCGCTCCTGGCGGTTCTTGTAGTAGGTCATCGTCGTGGTGACGATCGGCGCCGAGTTCTTGTGGAACCAGTAGTACGACGTCGAGCCGATCTTCGCCTTCTTGTAGTGCTTGGTGATCGCGGTGGAGACCTTGACCTTGGCGTAGGCCGTGACCTTCACCGTCTTGGACGCGTTGCGGGCGTCACCGGCGAAGACCGCGCTGACGGCGGTGTCGCGGGTCATGTCCACGGTCACCGTGATGTTGCCGCTGGAGTTGACCTTGCCGGTCTTGACCAGCTTCTTCGGCTTGTCGCCGCCGAAGGGGTCCGAGTAGATCGCGACCGTGCGGTTCTTGTACGTCTTGCCGAGGTGCGCGGTGAACTTCACGTCGGCGCCGTAGGAGTACAGCTTGCCGTTGTTGTTCAGGCTCAGGGTCGTGGCCGAGCGGGAGACGGCGACCTTGTCGGAGGCGCTGACCGAGGTGTGCCCGGCGTCGCCCGCGTAGGTCACCTTGTAGGTGACGGTGCCGCCGGCCGGCGGGGTGTCCGTGAAGGAGTAGGTGCCGTTCGCCTTCACCGTGACGGCGGGCAGCGCCTTGCCCTTCGTGGACTCCAGGTCGGTGCGCGTGACCTGGAGCTTCGCACCGGCGGGCAGCGCGACCGTCGCCGAGAGCTTGCCGGTGACGGTGAGCTTCTTGGCGCGGGGCGCGGAGGAGGGGGCGTTGACCGTGAGGGTCGGGACGTTCTTCTCCGGGTCGGTCAGCGCCTTGAGCGTGTAGCCGCCGCCCGACCCGCCGACGAGCGCGAAGATCCGCGAGTTGTCCGGGGCCCAGGCCAGGGCGGCCGTGTCGAAGGAGCCGACGTTGTACGTGCGGATCGCCTTCGTGGCGTTCGGCCTGTACGTCGCGACCGAGGTGCCGCTGACCGACGCGACCGTCCCGTCCGGGGCGATGTCGGCCTGCTGCCCGCTCGGATAAGTGCCCGACTGCGTGAACTTGCCGTCCGCGTACGCGTCCCGCACCGCGCCGTTGACCAGCACCTCGTCGGCGCCGGGCACCAGGTCGATGTCGTGGATACCGCTGTTGAGCGAGTAGTCGCCGAGGTAGTAGGCGACCTTCTGCGGGGTGGCCCCCGAGACGTCCAGGACGGCCATCGAGTCGGTGGAGATACCGGTCTCGCCGAGGGCGAGGACACCGGGCCTGGACGCGGCGGCGTCGAGGAATCCGGGGTTGTCGATCGAGATGCCGTCGGGCTGCCGGCCGAGTGTCACCGGGTCGGTGCCGCTCGCCGGGTCCACGGCCGGGTCGACCGAGCCGACGTTGCTGTCCCACTGGTCGCCGTAGGTGAACCAGAGCTTGCCCGAGGTGAAGGCGACATAGCGCGGTCCCACAGTGGTGGCCACCGGGTAGCGGGCCTTGACGTCGAGGGTGGCCGCGTCGAGCGCCACGATCTCGTGCGTGCCCTGGGCCGCCGCGTACACGGTGGTCCCGTCGTCGGACACGGTCAGGGCGGTGACCCCGCTGATGCCGCCGACCGAGGCGAGGACGTTGCCCGAGTAGTCCGTGGCCGCGACCGTCCCGGCCGACCTGTCGCCGACGAACACCCGCTTGAGGGCGCCGTCCGCGACGAGGCCGCCGGGCGTGGTCACGTTGGCGGTGGCCGCCGAGGCCGTACCTGTCGCTACGACGCTGAGCGCCGCCGAACCGAGAAGGACCGCGAGCGCTGTCGCGGTCGAGATGCTGCGCATCCGCACGTGCTGTTCCCCCCACAAGGAAAACCGGTCAGGAGACCGGGGGTTGAGAGCGCCGCGCAACACCCGGACGTGACCGCGGATGAGAGACGCGGTGACGCGCGGGGCGCGGCTGCTGGGAGCAGCGTATGACATGGCTGTGACAGCTGGGAAAGGAGTTATGGGGTTGTCGTGTACGCGCGCTGTTCGGGAGACTCTCGCTCGCCATGACGAGGGGGCGTTGATGAGTGCCGGGGCCGGGCGCGATCACCGCCGGGGGCGCGACGATCCCCGCCGACGTCACCGACGTCCACCCGCGTACCGGCCCGGGTCGTGGTCGGCCGCACCACGACCCGGGCCGGTCCTCCGGCGTCGGCGTACGTCAGTTCTGGTGGACGACGTTCCGCCCCGGCCCGCCCGACAGGACGTCCGTGCCCGTGCCGCCCCACAGGGTGTCGTTGCCGGAGTTGCCGTAGATCGTGTCGGCGCCGGCGTCGCCGTGGAGGACGTCGTTGCCCGTGCCGCCGTAGATGAAGTCGTTCCCGGAACCGCCGTGGATCCTGTCGTTCCCGGTGCCGCCGGTCAGGCTCTGGGCGCCCGTGCCACCGGTGATGACGTCGTTGCCGGCCCCGCCGTCGGCCGCGTCGCCGGTGGTCGTGATGGTGTCGTTGCCGTCGCCGCCCTGGGCGATGGTGCCCGCGGCGGCCTTGAGGGTGTCGTTGCCGTCGTCGCCCCAGCCCACCGAGTACGTGCCCAGGGTGAGGCTGTCGTTGCCGGTGCCGCCCGCGATGTAGTTGCCGTCGACGCCGCCGTCGTCGGTGGCCTTGTCGTTGCCGGCGCCCAGGTCGACCGAGGCGAAGTTGTAGGTCTGGTCGGTCCTGTTGTGGTAGGCGAGGGTGTCGTTGCCGTTGCCGAGCGTCAACTGGACGGTGGGGTAAGGGTCCTGGCTGTCCAGGGCGGTGACCGTGCAGAGGACCTTGGTGTGGTCCGAGGCGCTGGGGTACGAACAGCCCGTGCCCGCCTTGATGGTGACCACGTCGTCGATGAGATACGTGATCTTCTCGGTGCCGGTCACCCTGCTCGCGGTGACGGTCACCTTGTTGGCCTGGCCCGCGGCGGCCGTGTAAATGACCTCCTGGCCCCCGGAGTTGAGCGCGGCGGTGGCCGGCGCCGTGGCCGCGTCCGCCGTCCCGGCGAGGAACAGCGGGGCGGCCAGCGCGGTGCCGAGCGCGAGCGTCAGCGCCGAAGCGGAACGCGGCGTACGGCGACGGGAAGAACGAGAGGACATCGCACAACCTCCGTGGAACGTAAGGGGAGTTGACGGAAAGCGAGGTGCCCGAAACCGGTGGATCCGGATTCCGGCACAGCGTCTGACCGCCCCTCCGCGTCCTTGGTTGTGCGTCCTTTCGCACGGGTGTCGCATCCCCGTGAAGTGTCAGCCGTGATTCAGCGCGAATTCACGAACTGGCCCGCCGATCACCTACAACCCTCGCTAAGGGGTACGGGCCAGCTCGTCTGCGTCACGACGGAACGCCCACCGCAACTCCGGTTCCATGGCGAACCGGAAGAGCTGCCGCACGGGCGGGGTGCACAGCGCGGTCACGACGACGGCGGCGACCACGGTCGCCGTGACCTCGCCGAGGGGGCCCCGCATCCACGAAGGGTCGTACCAGCCCCAGGACTTGGCGCCCTGCGCGACGAACCCGTGCAGCAGATAGCCGTAGAGCGTGCCCGCGCCCAGGGCGGTGAACCAGGTGCGGCGGCGCGGCACCCAGGCGAGGAAGCAGGCGACCAGGAGCGTCGAGCAGGCGAACAGGGCCAGCGTCATGAGCGGCCCTTCCCAGTCGGGCGCGCCGAGTTGCTCCGCGCTCGCGTTGTGGAACAGCCACGCGTAGTCGAAGCGCGGGACCGACCAGTACGCCACCGCGAGCGCGACGACGAACACCGGCACCGCCAACTGCCGTACCTCGGGCCGCCGTACGAGCTGGAAGTGCTCCGGCTTCAGACACAGCCCGAGCACGAAGTACGGCAGGAACTGCAACACCCGTTGCAGATCGAGGTCGTTGCCGATGGAGGGGGAGAGCGTCGCCAGCATCGCGATGACCAGCGCCACCGCCAGCGGCCGGCGTACGTGCTTCCAGATCGGCGTGGTCAGCCGCCAGACGAACAGCGCCGCGAGGAACCACGTCAGGTACAGCGGGTCCAACAGGCTGATGGCGCGGTCGGGTTGGTGGTCGGTCCAGCGCGTGTAGAGCGTGTACGCCGTCTCGAACACGACGTACGGCACGACAACTCCCCCCAGCAGCCGCCTGATCTGCGGCGGGGTCGCCCGGAAGCTCCGCGAGAAGTACCCGGAGATCACGATGAACGCCGGCATGTGCACGGCGTAGACGAGCGTGTACAACGCGGTGACGCTACGGCTGCCCGACCGCAGCGGCTCCCAGGAGTGGCCGATCGCCACCAGCACGATCGCCAGGTACTTGGCGTTGTCGAAGAAGGGGTCGCGTTGCTTTCCGGGGGTGCGCTCCGACGCGGTGGGCTCCGCCGTGGGGGCGGCGGCGGGGCTGGGGGACGGCCCGGTGCGACCGTGGACCCGGGTGGAATCGGGGGTCTCGGCGGAGGCGGCGGAGGCGGTGGGAGAAGCACGCATTCGGCTCGCCTGACCGCTCCACGGCGGTTCAAACATCCCGCACGCCTCTTTTTTCCCACCCTCTCCGCGCCCGCTTCCTGGAGCACACCGACCACAACCCGCACGGCTTCGGCACCCGCCGTAGAGGGGGTTCTTTGCCAGGAGATGGAATTCCCGCTGGTCGGCACGTCACTCACGGGAGTTATCGTCCGACCTGCTTGTTCACTCTTTTCACAGGAGCTTCATGCGCCTCAAGCAGGTCTCGCTCACGGCGGCGATATCGGTCGTCGCCGGGCTGACCACCGCAACCGTCGGCCTCACCGGAACCGCCGCCCGGGCCGACGGCACGGCCGCGCTGCCGCTGTCCCACTACGCGCACCTGCTGGTCGACACCGCTCACCAGCACCTCTTCTTCAGCCAGGGCGCCGGTACGACCGGCATCGTGGTGACGGACCTGGCGGGCAACCCCGTCACCACCCTCACCGGCGAACAGGGCGCCACGGGGCTGGCGTTGTCCCCGGACGGCGGCACGTTGTACGCGGCCCTCGCCGACGGTGACGCGGTCGCCGCGATCGACACGGCGACGCTGACCGAGTCCGCGCGCTACGCGACCGGGACCGGCAGCGGACCCGTCTCCGTCGCGGTGGCGGGTGGGAAGGTCTGGTACGGCGGGACGGTGAATGGCAGGGGAGCCGTCGGGTCCGTGGACCCGGCCGCCGCCGAGCCGGTCGCGACACCCCAGTCGGTGCTGGCCAATTGGCCTGCCGCACCGCAGCTCGCGACGGGTGGTGGTGTGCTCGCGGCCGAGGAGATGAGCCCGAGCACGACCGACGTGGCCACCTTCGACGTCTCCTCCGGCACGGCGACCGCCCTGACCCACCTGGGGGTCTCCGGCGGTCCGACCACCGGGTTCCAGGTCACCGGCGACGGCAGGAAGGTGCTGCTCGCCACGGCCGGCGACAACGTCCTGCGGGCCTACCGCACGGCGGACATGGCGACGGCCGACCCCGACGTGTACTACGTCGGCGGAACCCCCTCCGGGCCCAACTCGCTCACCCTCGACACCGACGGCACGATCGCCGTCGGCAGCACCCAGGGCTCGGCACCCGGTGTGTACCTCTACGCGGGCTCCCAACTCGCCGAGAACTACGTCAAGTTGCCCGCCGGGACCCTGGCCCCCGACGGCCTGAAGTGGGGAGGCGACGGCGGGACCCTCTACGGCGTCACGCAGGACTCCTCGGGCGCCTACACCCTCAACGTGCTGAGCGCGCCCAAGCTCACCGACACCCGACTGGCCCTGGACCTCCCGGGATACGCGGTCCCCACCCGCCCGTTCACGCTCGACGGCTCACTCACCACCAAGGGCTTCGTCCCGGCCGGAGCGAAGCTCCAAGTCACCCGAGACGGCACGGAGTTGCCCGATGCGACGGTCGGCGCGGACGGCACGTTCCCGATCACCGACACCCGGCCCGACGAGGGCACGTACACCTACCGGGTGTCGTACGCCGGGGACGCGGCGCACCGGCCCGCGACGACCTCGCTGAACGTGGGGGTGGGGCGGCTGCCGACCACCGTCGGCTACCCGGCGATCAGTTCGGCCGAGCCCCACGCGGTGGTCTTCACCGGCACCCTGAGTTCGGTGGACTTCCGCACCTTCCCCCAGGGCACGACCCTCCAGGTGTCCCGGACGAACGAGGACACCCACGAGACGGTCCAACTCCCCTCCGTGGCAGTCGATCCGGTCACGTCGGAGTACACGGTCAGTGACGCCCCGGACACCACAGGACGGTTCACCTACCGGGTCTCCTTCGCCGGCGACGCCATGTACCAGCCCTCGGCCGACGAGCCGTCCCTGATGGTCTCGCCGTACACCCCGACCCTCACCCTCAAGCCCCCGACGACCGCCACGCGCGGCGCCGCCCTGACGTTCGGCGGGACCCTGGGCGACGCCCCGTACCCCGCAGGCGAGACGGTCACCGTGTCCCGCACGGACCTGGCCCACACCTCAACTCCCGCCACCTGGACGGTTCCTGTGGGTACGGACGGGAAGATCACCGTCAAGGACACCCCGGCGATCGGCGGCGCCGACACCTACAGAGTCGACTACCCGGGCGACGCCGCCCACCAGGCGGCCACGGCCTCGGCGACCGTCCAGGTGTCCCGCGCCGCGACGGCCGTGTCCGTCACCAGCAACGAGTCGACGTACACCTACGGCGCGACGGCCACCGTCACCGCCCACCTCGGCACGACGTACGACAGCCGTACGGTGTCGATCTACGCGACGCCCGCGGGCGGCAGGAAGACGCTGGTGAAGACCGCGGCCGTGGACAGCAAGGGCAACCTGAAGGCGACGTACAAGCTCACCCACGACACGACGTTCACGGCGTCCTTCGCGGGCGACCACCGCTACGCCCCGGCGACGGCCACCCGCGCCGTCCACGACCAGGTGGGGATCGCCGAGAAGCTGGGCGGCTACTACACCAGCACCAAGTACGGCACGGTCACCTACCGCGTCTACCACCACACCGTGAAGCCGCAGGTGTCCGGCACGGTGTCGCCGGACAAGTCCGGGCAGTGCATGCGGTTCCAGGCCCAGGAGTACTACAACAAGGCCTGGCACACGCTCACCACGTCCAGCTGCTTCGCCATGGCCCCGGGCAGCGTCGGGACGACCCACCTGAGCCTCACGAACGCGGTCGGCCAGAAGTTCCGGGTGCGGACCGAGTATGTGGCGAGCGCGAAGGACACGACCAACGTGAGCACGTGGGGAGGGTGGTTGTACCTGACGGTCAGGAACTGACCGTCAGGAAGAGGCAGTCGGGAACCGGCAGTTGGGAACCGGCCGTCGGGCAGAGGGCTGCTCAGCCCTCCTTGGGCCCCGCCTGCTGCACCACCTCGAACGTCCACAGCGTCGAGTCCGTCGCGGCGGGCCTCGGCCGCTCACCCTGCGGGGAACCTTGCGCGCCGCCCTCCTGGGGTGCGCCCCGGTGGGCGGCCTGCCCCATCCCCGACATCCAGTTCTGGAAGTCCTCCTCGGCGCGCCAGCGCGTGTAGACGAGGTAGGTGTCGGTGCCCTCGACGGGTCGGAGCAGCTCGAACCACTCGAAGCCGTCCGAGCCGTCCACCGTCCCGGCGCGGTTCGCGAACCGCTTCTCCAGCGTCTCGCGCTGCTCCTCGGGGACGGTGAGTACGTTGATCTTGACGATGCTCATGGGCCCATTCTTCAACAGGCGGGGCCTCAAGGCCGCAGACCCTCCCTGAACGTCCGCCGATACGCCTCCGGCGGCACCCCCAGCACCCGGTTGAAGTGCCGCCGCAACGTCGCCCCGCTGCCCAACCCACAACCGGCGGCGACCTGGTCGATCCCCTGGTCGGTCCGTTCGAGCAACTCCTGGGCGCGGTTGACCCGTTGGACGAGGAGCCACTGGAGGGGACTGGTGCCGGTGACCGCGTGGAAGTGGCGAGTGAGGTTGCGGGGGCTCATCGCCGCGTGACGGGCGAGGTCGGTGACCGTGAGGGGTCGGTCGAGGCGGGCCGTCGCCCAGGACAGCAGTTCCGTGAGGGCGTGTTCCGTGCCGTGGTGCGTGCCGTGTGACACCGGTGACGGGATGAACTGGGCCTGCCCGCCCAGCCGGTGGGGCGGTACGACCAGGGTGCGGGCGAGCGTGTTCGCCACCGCCGCGCCATGATCGGTGCGTACGACGTGCAGGCACAGGTCCATCGCCGCCGACTTGCCGGCCGAGGTGAGCACGGTGCCCTCGTCGACGTAGAGCACGTCGGGTTCGACCCGGACCTCGGGATGGCGGGCGGCCAGGACGTCGGTGTGCGCCCAGTGGGTGGTGGCGCGCCGCCCGTCCAGCAGTCCGGCGGCGGCCAGCACGAAGGCACCTGTGCAGAGCGAGACGATCCGGGCGCCGGCCTCGTGGGCATCCCTGACTGCCTCTACCAGTGCGGGCGTTGGCTCCTCGTCCACGTCGTGGCAGGCCGGGACGACGACCGTGTCGGCGGTGGCGAGCGCGTCGAGTCCGTGGCGGGTGTCCGCCCGCAACCAGCCCCCGACCCCGGCTGCGGCCGGACCGCACACGGTCAGCTCGTACCAGGGCTCGGCGATTGCCCGATCCACGCCGAACACCTCGTAGGCGGAGGCGAGTTCGAAGAGCGGGGTGCCGTCCGCGACGGCCAGCGCCACCCTGTGCCCGGCCGGCCTGTCGTCTGTACCCATGTCCGAAACTGTACGGGCATCGTCATTCGAGCCACTGGAGCGCGGAGCGCCCGACCGCCACCCTTGATCCATGACCACGGATCACCGCACCCACCCGAGCGCCACCCCCGCAACTCCCCTCCATGTCACAGTCATCGGCGCCTACGGCCATACCGGCCGCTTCGTCGTCGCGGAACTCCGGCGTCGTGGTCTCATCCCGATCCTGTCCGGGCGCGACCCCCAACGGCTCGCCGTGCTGGGGGAGTTGTACCCGGACCTGGAGACCCGCCCGGCCACGGTCGACGACCCCGCCTCCCTCGACCGCGCCCTCGCCGGCGCGGCAGCGGTGATCAACTGCGCGGGCCCGTTCGCCTCGACGGCGGCCCCGGTGATCGACGCGGCACTGCGCGCGGGAGTGCCGTATCTCGACGTCACGGCCGAGACCGAGGTGGTCCTGGACACGATCGCCGCCTACGGCGACCGCGCCCGCGAGGCCGGTGGCCTGGTCGTCCCGGCGGTGGCGTTCTACGGCGGTCTCGGCGACCTCCTCGCGACGGCGGCGGTCGGCGACTGGAAGACCGTAGACGGAGACAAAGGCGGACACGGGCAAGGGCAAGGGCAAGGGCACGGACACGGACACGGACACGCCGACAGGATCAGCATCGCCTACGCCCTCAGCGACTGGCGCCCCACCGACGGCACGCGCGTCACGGGCCAGGTGTCGGCGGGCCGTCGCTCCGGCGGCCGCATCCTCTACGCGGACGGCCGTCTTCAGAGCCGCTCCGGTGACGCACCCCGCGCCGACTGGATGTTCCCGGACCCCATCGGAACCCAACCCGTGGTCGGCGAGTTCACGATGGCCGACAGCGCGACCATCCCAACTCACCTCTCCGTACCGGACATTGACACCTGCATGACGGTGTCCGCCGTAGCGGACCTGCGCTCCGCCGACACGTCGGGGCCCGTCGCCGTGGACGACTCCGGCCGTTCCGCGCAGACCTTCCTTGTCGAGGTCGTGGCGAGGCGCGACGGGCAGACCCGCCGTGCCGTCGCCGCCGGACAGGACATCTACGCGGTCACCGCGCCCCTGGTCGTGGAGGCGACCTGCCGCGTGCTCGCCGACCCGCACCGGCCGTCCGGGGTGGTCACCGCCGGTGCCCTCGCGGACGCGCGTGGCTTCCTCGGCGCGCTGGCTCCGGGGCACTTGACGCTCGACTTCACGAACTGACAGGACCCCGGGGGCGGTTGTGCGTCGAACGGCGGCCTCCAACCGCCCTCTTTCGGGTGATCTGCGAGCTACATAACAGACGTAACGTTTCCTCACTTCGCTCGCTGAGCTGCGCTTTTGCGGAAAACGGGCCGAAACTGTTCACGTGTTCGGATCGCGTCACGCCCCCGCCCCGATCTTGATCCGATCTACAGTCGTGCACGCTCGTCCAAGATCACTTCCCCATCGAGGCGTGTGTGACCTTCCGACTGCCCAGCGCAGCCCCGCTCTTGAGAACGCCGCAGACGGCCGTCCTTGAGGGCATCGCCGGTTTCGTCCCCCCGGACGCGGTGCCGAACCACGCCCTGCCCGCCGCGTGGGACGTCGACGACGCCTGGGTCCGCCGACGCACCGGCATCGGCGAACGCCGCCGCGCGGCACCGGGTGTGACCACCGGCGACCTCGCGCTGGAGGCGGCCGGCCGCGCGCTCGCGGTCGCCGGCGGCCCCCTCGTCGACGCCGTGATCGTCGCCACCTCGACCCCCGACCGGCCGATGCCCGCCATGGCGCCCCGACTGACCACTCGCCTCGGCCTCGGCGAGATCGCCGCGTGGGACGTCTCCGCCGCGTGCAGCGGCTTCGTCTACGGCCTCGCCGCCGCCGTCGGCACCCTGGCCTCGGGGTGCGCCGACCGGGTCCTGCTGGTCGCGGCCGAGGTGTACTCGACGCTGCTGGACCCGCAGGATCGTTCCGCCGGAATCGTGTTCGGCGACGGCGCGGGGGCGGTGGTCCTACGGCGCGGTGAGCGCGACGAGCCGGGCGCCGTACGGGCGCTGGACCTCGGCAGCGACGGCTCGGGCGAGGAGTTGATCCAGGTGCCGGGTGGTGGTGCGCGGGAGCGTTCCCGGCCCGCGGAATTCGGCCCGGACGACCGTTACTTCCGTATGCGGGGGCGTGAGGTGTTCCAGCATGCGGTGACCCGTATGACCCAGTCCGCCCACACCGTGCTCAAGCGCGCGGACTGGGCGGCCGAGGATGTGGACCGGTTCTGCGCCCATCAGGCGAACGCCCGCATCCTGTCCGCCGTCGGCGACCGTATCCCGGTCCCCGGCGAACGGCATGTCACCAACATCGCGCGCGTCGGCAACACCGGCGCCGCGTCCATCCCGCTGGCCCTGGCGGACGCCGCCGCGCGGGGTGAACTCCGCGCGGGGGAGAGGCTGTTGCTGACCGCGTTCGGTGCGGGACTCACCTGGGGCTCGGCAGCCCTGGTGTGGCCGGAACTGCCGACCGTGCCGCACGTCGACGCGACCGGCACGGATGCCACGGCCGTATCCGCCGCCAACCCGGCCGTACCCGCTGCCGCCGACCCGGCCCTGCGGACCCAGATCGCTTGAGACCGACCTCGCCTGAAACCCGCCCCGCTTGAGACCGACCTCGCCTGAGACCGCACCCGCCTGAGCCCAACCCCGCCCGTCCCCGAACGTGCTCGTCCACCGGCGTCTGCCCTGCAAAAAACAGGTCGGACGACTCGGTTCCGGAACTCCACTCGTCCCTGAGCCCCGCCCTTCCCGTAGCTCCCCTCACTCCCCAGCTCTCCTCACCCCGAAGTACCCCCGGTAGCTCCGCTCGCCCCGTCGAAAGGACCCCCATGTCCCCCGCCCAGACCGCCGTGACCGCCGTACTCACCGAGAAGTTCGAGGTCAGTGCCGAGAGCATCCGGCCGGAGGCCACTCTGGAGAGCCTCGATCTCGACTCGCTCGCGCTGGCCGAACTCGCCCTGGCGCTCCAGGAGCAGCTCGGGGTTCCGGTTGCGGAGGAAGAGGCCGCCAAGCACAGCACCGTGGGCGAGCTCGTCGCCGCGCTGAACGCCAAGCGGGAGCGATGAAGGCTGCGTCCGCGCCCGTGTCCGTCACCGGTCTGGGGCTCATCACCCCGGCCGGGGTCGGCCGCGAGGAGACCTGGAAGGGGGTCCTGAGCGGGCGGTCCGCCGGTACCACGGACCCCGAACTCAAGGGTTGCGCCGTGGACTTGTCCTGCCGTATCCCGCTGATGACCCCGGAGCAGGCACGGATCGGCGGCGGCAAGGCATGGCGCATGGGCCGGTTCAGCCAGCTCGCCGTGCTCGCCGCACGCGAGGCCGTCGCCGACGCCGGGCTCGACCCGGCCGGGTGGGACGGGGCCCGGGTCGCCGTGGTGATCGGTTCGGGGCTGGCCGGGGCCGCGCATCTGGAGGACCAGACGATCCGCCATCACCAGGGCGGTCCCGAGCTGGTGTCGCCCGCGCTCGTGCCCATGCTGATCTCCAACATGGCCGCCGGGGAAGTGTCGTTGGACCTCGGCGCCCATGGTCCGTCCCTGGCGACCGAGACCGCGTGCGCCTCCGGGGCCAGCGCCTTGGCCGTCGCGCGGGGGCTGCTGCTCGCCGGGCTGTGCGACATCGCGGTGGCGGGCGGCGCGGAGGCGGCCGTCACCCCGGTGATCACCTCCGGTTTCCAGCGGATGGGCGCGCTGTCGTCCCGGGTCGACGAACCCGGCCTGGCCTCACGGCCGTTCGCGGCGGACCGGGACGGGTTCGTGATCTCCGAGGGCGCCGCGATCCTCGTCCTGGAACGGGAGGCGGACGCCCGCGCCCGTGGCCGGCGGCGGTACGCCCGGCTCGCGGGGGCCGGTCAGACCTCCGACGCGCATCACCCGACCGCCCCCGCCCCGGGGGGAGTTCACGCCGAGGCCGCGCTGCGGTCGGCGCTCGCGGAGGCTGGACTCGGGGCCGTGGACGTCGATCACGTCAACGCGCACGGGACCTCGACCCCGCTGAACGACCTGACCGAGGCGGAGTTGATCGCGCGGGTGTTGCCGCACCGGCCGAGTGTCACCGGCGCCAAGGGAGTTCTGGGCCACAGTCTCGGCGCGGCCGGTGCGATCGAGGCGGCGCTCACCGCCCTGACCATCCACCGCTCCACCGTCCCGCCGATCGCCAACCTCACCCCGGACAACCTCCCCTTCGACCTGGACTGCGTCACGGGCGCACCCCGCGACCAGCGCGTCCGGGCCGCCGTCAGCCACTCCTTCGGGTTCGGCGGGCACAACGTGGTGCTGCTCCTCACCGCCGAGGACTGACGACAACTGACCGAGGGCTGACCCGGATTGACTTGAAGAGGGCTCAATGACCGTTCACAGCACCATCGTTCACGCCACCGTCCACATCCCCGAGGGACGCCAGAGCGTGGCCGCGGTGGAGGACCGCTTCCGGGCGGGCAGCCCCGCCGTGCCGTTGTCGCGCGGGGTGCTCCAGCGGATGTACGGGCTGACGGAGCGCACCGTGGCCGACGACCTGGAGCAGCCCTCCGACCTGGCCGCGCACGCGGCCCGGCGTCTGTTCGAGGACACCGGCACCGACCCGGGCGACGTGGACCTGCTTCTCTACGCCGGCATCCTCGCCGACATGGAGGAGCCGGCCACCGCCCATGTCGTCGCCGACAAACTCGGCCTGGGCTGCCCGGTGTTCGATCTGAAGAACGCCTGCAACGGAGTCCTCAACGCCCTTGAGGTCGCCGACGCGTTCATCCGGAGCGGGCAGTACCGGCGGGTGCTGGTGACCACCGCCGAGGTCAGCACCCGGGAGAGCCGCTGGCAACTGGACGACCCGGCCGACCTGTTGACCGCGCTGCCCAGTCTCAGCACCGGCGACATGGGCTCGGCCCTGCTGGTGGAGGCGGGCGACCGGCCCGGCATCCTCGGCTCCCGGTTCTTCGCCAACTCCTGGGGCTGGCGCGCGGCGACCCTGCCCAACCCGTACGCGCAGCACCGCACACTCGGCCATCTCCGCATCGACTCCGCCCAGTTGGTGGGGTCGTTCGAGGGTCTGCCCGGCAAAGTCCGGGGCGCGCTACGGGAGTTGGGCGTCCAGGGTGACGACCTCGACCTGGTCTGTGTGCACCAGCCGTCGGTGCCGTTCACCAAGGTCGTCTGCGACTGGGTGGGCGTGGACCCGGGCCGCATCCTGGCCACCTTCCCCACCCACGGCAACGTGGCGACCAACACCATCCCCCTCCAGCTCGCCGCCGCCCTCGACAGCGGCCGCCTCCAACGCGGCGACCTGGTGGGCATGTTCGGCTTCGCGAGCGGGGCGAGTGCGGGGGTGGTCGTGTGCCGCTGGTGAACGCCGCCGGCCCACCACGACAACTCCCCAGCCTCCGACACCGTACGAACGTGAAGGCACCATGACCCCGACCCACACCCCCCGCATTCCACCCCTCCCGCCCGCCCAATGGCCCCCGGTACTGCGCTCGTTGCTCGCCGACTCCCGGCAGGACGGCCCCGGCCGGGAGAACCTGTTCGGCACCCTCGCCCACCACCCCGTGCTGGCCCACGCCTGGCTCTCCCTCGCCCGGGTCCTCACCCACGAGGGCACGCTCGGCCACCGCAGACGCGAGGTGATCGTGCTGCGGGTGGCCCACCGCCTCGACGCGCCCTACGTCCACGGTCGGCACCGCACCCCGGCCGCCGACGCGGGTCTGACGGACGTGGAGATCGACGCGACGGCGGCCGACCTGGCCGTCCACCCCTGGCAGCCGGAGGACCGGGCCCTTCTGGAGGCGGCGGATCTGCTGGCCGTCAACTCCGCGATCCCCGAGGGACTTTGGGACCGCCTGGCCCGCACCCTCACCCCCGAGCAACTCGTCGAACTCCTGGTGCTGGCCGGTCAGACCGCCACCATGTGCACCACGCTCAACACCCTGCGCACCCCCTCCGACCGGCAGCCCTCGCTCACCGTGCTCCTGGAACGGGACCGCTGTTGCAGCGCGGGTCAGTGCGTCGGCGTCGCGCCCGAGGTGTTCGAGCAGGACGAGACGGACGGCCGGGTCGCGCTGCTCGTCCCGGAGCCGGACGCGCGGTACGCCGACGAGGTGCGCTTCGCCGCCGACCTGTGCCCCAGCGGGGCCATCACGCTCGTCGACCACGAGGAGACAGCCCACCCATGACCGCCACCACCCTCACCGTCCCCGCCCTCAACCTCCCGGCTCCCTACGGCGGTTGCCCCTTCTCCCCGCCGCCCGCCTACACCGCCGCCGCCCGGGAGGCCGCCGTCACCCGTGCCGTGCTGCCGGACGGCACCGCGTGCTGGCTGGTCACCGGGTACGACGAGGTGCGGGCCGTGCTGGCCGACGCCCGCTTCAGCGCGGACGCGCGCACGCCAGGGTTCCCCTTCCTGTCCGCCGGGCAGCGTGAACTGGCCACCGCCAAGCCGAGTTTCATCCGCATGGACGACCCCGAGCACGCCCGGCTGCGCCGGATGGTCACCAAGGACTTCCTGGTCAAGCGGATCGAGGAACTGCGCCCCGGCATCCAGGACATCGTCGACCGGGCCGTGGACCGCATGACCGAGGGCCGCACCGCGGCCGACCTGGTGGCGGACCTCGCGCTGCCGGTCCCGTCGCTGGTCATCTGTCTGATGCTCGGGGTGCCGTACGAGGACCACGACCTGTTCCAGTCGCTCAGCCGCACTCTCCTCGACAACCGCACCACCCGGCCGGAGGCGGAGCTGGCGCACGCCCAACTCATGGGCTATCTGGCGGAGTTGGCGGAGCGCAAGCGCCGCGAGCCCGGTGACGACATCCTCAGCCGGCTCGCCGCCCGCGAGGACCTGACCGACCAGGAGACCGCCTCGCTCGGCTTCCTGCTCCTGGTCACCGGGCACGAGTCCACCGCCAACATGACGGCCGTCAGCGTGCTCGCCCTGCTGCGCCGCCCCGGCCAGGCGGAACTCCTGCGCGAGAACCCGGAGTTGGTACGCGGCGCCGTAGAAGAACTCCTGCGGCACCTCACGATCATCCACCTCGGTCTCGGCCGGGCGGCGACCGAGACCGTGCGGGTGGGCGAGGTGACGATCCCGGCGGGCGAGGGCGTGATCTGCATGCTGTCCACCGCCAACCGCGACGAGCGACTCTTCGCGTCCGGCGCCGACTTCGACCCCACCCGCGATGCCCGCCGCCATGTCGCCTTCGGCTACGGCATCCACCAGTGCCTGGGCCAGACCCTGGCCCGCGTGGAACTCCAGATCGTCCTCACGACCCTGCTGCGCCGCCTGCCCGCCCTGCGCCTCGCCGTCCCGGCGGACCAACTCACCTACAACCAGGACAACATCGTGTACGGGCTGCGGGAACTTCCGGTGACCTGGGCCTAGTTCAGGTCAGAACACCCGCCCGAGGTCCTGCCGCACGATCGTCCGCATGCTGTGTTCCGCGAGCGCCGCGATCGTCATGGACGGGTTGCAGGCGCCGGTGGAGCCCGGGATGCGGGCGCCGTCGAGGACGTAGAGACCCTTGTGGCCGAGGACGCGGCCGTAGAGGTCGACGGCGTCGCCCATCGGGACGCCGCCCAACGAGTGCCAGGTGGACGGGGCTTGGGCGTTGGTGTCGATCATGAGGCCGCCGCCCGCGGTGGCGATGTCCCGCATCTTGCCGGCGATCAGCGTTTGCAACGCGGCGTCGGCGTCGGTCGGCCAGGTGAGGACGGCGTCGTCGGTGGTGGCGTCGTAGGCCCAGGTGCCCGCGCCGTCGACGATGCCGAAGCCGACCACGGTGAGGGCGGTAACTCCCGTCTGCTGTACGGGTGAACCGGCGTGCACGACCGTCAGCGGGATCGTGCTGCCCGGGTCGCGGCCGCCGACGCAGGCCGGGCCGCCCTGCTGGGTGCCCGCGTCGCCGGTCGGGTTGATCCAGGCCCAGATGCGGTCGCCGTTGTTGCCCCACCCGGTGCCGATCGCGTCGGGCAGGTCCGGAATCAGGTTCTTGGCACGGGACTTGACCAGGAGGCGGGTGGTGCCGGGCGAGCCCGCGTTGAGGAAGACGGCGTCCGCGGTGATCCGGATCTGCTCCTGGACGGTGCCCGCGGTGTCGATGCGGTCGACGGACAGCACCCACTTCTTGTTCGCGTCCATCGCGAGGTCGCGCACGATGTGGAGGGGGGCCACCTGCACGAGTCCGGTCGACTCCGCCTGCGCGAGGTAGGTGACGTCGATGGAGTGCTTGCCGCCGTTGTTGACGCCGAAGGCGATGTCGCTGGTGGTGTACGTCGGGTCGTACAGGCCCTCCAACTCGCCCCGGACATAGGCCCAGTCGATGGGCAGCGGCACCTTGAACGGGGTCAGGCCCGCCTTCGGCGCGATGTCCTGGAAGAGGCGCGACGACTTGTACGGGTCGGAGGCGAGCACGTCGTAGGGGATGGTGGAGATGCCCAGCATCCGGGAGACGGTCGGGTAGGCCCAGAGGTCGAGGTCGTCGTAGAGGCCGGCCGCCTGGGGGATGGAGGTCGCGAAGTCGGCCTTCGTGGGTTGGAGGGTCATGCCGTGGTACATGATCGATCCGCCGCCGACGGCTGCTCCGCACATGGCGGTCATGCCGTTTCCTACGACGGCTTCGAGGACGCCCGTGTAGGGGGTCCAGGTCTGGGTGCCGCCGCCGACGACGGCGTGGTCCGTGAGCCAGGCGGAGCGGTTGTCCATGTTGGCGAAGCGGCAGAACGTGGTCGCGTCCGGGCCGGTCGGCCAGCGCTTTCCGCGCTCCAGCACCAGGGTGGAGACGCCGGCTTGGGCCAGTCGTAACGCGGTGACCCCGCCGCCGAAACCGGTGCCGACGACGACGGCCCGTTCGCGGAGTTCCGTGACCGCGGCGCGGGTCGAGGCCGCGGCCCGGGTCTGTCCGGTGGCCAGGGCGACCGCGCCGAGGGCGGTCGCGCCGAGCAGGCCGCGGCGGCTGAGGGTGGGGTGGGGGGAGGTGTGTTCGGGCATGGGGGGACTCCGGCAACCGTAGGGGGAGTGCGAGTCGCCGGGAGCGTAGCGCGTTTGGACATGGCACTGTCAACAAACGGAAATGTAATTCTCGGACGGGAGAGTCTCGCTATCGATCGGCCGTCCCCGAATCGTGTGGGGGTTCGGGGTGGGTCCCTTCGAAGTCCGGTGAATCCGATCGCCCCCAAGTGTCCGCTCTGTACACTCCGTTACCCGTCAGGACCGTGTGTGAGGGCGAGGGGTGGAACGGTGCCGGTGACACCAGCGGCCGGGGACAGGATCGACGGCCGGTATCTCCTGCACGAGCCCATCGGCACCGGCGGCATGGGCGTCGTATGGCGGGCCTGGGACGAGCGGTTGCAGCGCTGGGTCGCGGTCAAGTGCGCACGCCTGGACGACGATCGGGCCACGCGACGGCTCATGGGCGAGGCGCGCAACGCGGGGCGGCTGCACCACCCGAACATCGTGGCCGTCTTCGACTACATCGACGAGGGCACCACCTGCTGGATCGTCATGGAGTACGTCCCCTCCCGCAGCCTCGCCCAACTCATGGCGGAACGCGGCCCGTTGGCGCCCGAGGAGGCCGGGTCGATCGGCTGCCAGATCGCGGACGCGCTGGTGAAGTCGCATCGCGCGGGTGTGGTGCACGGCGATGTGACCCCGGAGAACATCCTCGTCACCGACGAAGGCGTCGCCCGACTCACCGACTTCGGGATCTCCCGGGCCCTGGGCAACGACTCCACGCAGAGCACGACCGGCACCGTGCGCGGCAAACCCCGTTACCTGGCGCCGGAGTTGGCGAAGGGGCAGCCCGCCGGTGAGAAGGCGGACGTGTTCTCCCTGGGTGCCTCGCTGTTCGCGGCCGTCGAGGGGCAGTCGCCGTACGGCGAGGCCGAGCACCTCATGACCTATCTGGCCCGGGCCGTCGAGGGACGCATCGAGCCCACCCGCCGGGCCGGTCAACTCACCGAGCCGCTGGCCGCGTTGCTGGCGGTGGAACCCCGGGACCGGCCCGACGCCGCGCACGCCCGGAAGCTGCTGACCCGCGCCGCACCGCCGCCCGCGCACATCCAGGAACGGCTGGACGACCGCCGCACCCTGGACCTGGAGTCGTCGACACTCCGGCTGGGCCGGCTGTCCCGCCGCACCCGGGACGTCCTCACCCTCTCGCTGCCGCGCCGCGTACGACGACGCCCCGTGGCGATCACGGCGGTGTCGCTGGTGACGGCCGCCGCCGTCGCGGGCGGCCTCGTCCTCTTCGGCCCATGGGGCTCAAAGGGCGGCCACGACAAGGGTGTCGGCCTGGCCGACGCGAAGCCCTCGGCCTCGGCGCGGGCCGGCACCATGGGCGACGAGCGGACGGCCGACCCCTGCGGGCTGATCGACACCGCCTCGCTGAGCCGCTTCGGCGACACCGTGCTGGACCCGGACTACGGCGAGATCGACCGGTGCGACGTCCTGGTGCACAACACCAGCGGTGACGACATCGCGGACCTCCAGGTCAACCTCGACGCGGACCGGGACGACTTCGACGACATCCGGTCCACCCGCCTGGTCGGCAGCCTCACGGTCGTGACCCTCAAGCGGGACGGGGAGACCTGCGAGCGGGCCGTCCTGCCCACCGACGGCACGCAGATCCGGGTCGTCGGACGGCAGTTGGCCCCGTCGTCGCCCGACCCGTGCCAACTGGCCGACGCCGCCACCGATCACGTGGTCGGCGTCCTGGCCGACGGCCCGGTACCCCGCCGCGCGTCGGCACCGGCCGCGAACTCCCTGGCCCGGCTGAACGCGTGCACGCTCCTCGACGCCGCCGACCTCAAGAGGGTGCCCGGTGTCCGACTCGCGAACCAGGAGCCCGGGTTCGGCTCCTGGGACTGCGACTGGTCCAGCGACGACGGCAAACGCGAGGTGGAGATCCAGTTCAGCCGGGACAACTCGCTCGACGCCGACGACGGAACGCCCGTGAACGTCGCCGGCACCAAGAGCTACTACGTCGCGGACGAGGCCGAGGACGACAGCTGCACCGTACGGACTCCGCATCGCACCTACCCGGACTCCGTCGGCGAGGACACCACCGAACTGTTCCAGCTGACCGTGTACGCACCGCAGCCGGGTAAGCAACTGTGCGACACCGCGGCCGAGTTGGCGGTGGCGGTTGTGGGGAATGCGGCGAGGGAACTTCCGGCACGGTGACGGTTCGGCGATGACGGCCGGACCCGTCCGGCCGGTCTCAGGGCTGGACGGGCATGGTCCAGCAGTTGGAGGCGGTGGACCGGCCCGCTAGGCGGTCGGTGAGCCAGGAGATCGCGTCGCCCTGGTCGGTGAGGAGGGGCGCGAAGTGGTTGAGGAGCGCGCTGCCGACACTGGGCAGGACGACGGCCTTGTACGTGACGTCACCGCCCAACGCGCACCAGTCGAGGGCGAGTTGGCGGGCCTGCGCGTGCGGGACGAGGTTGTCGCTGACGCCGGTCGCGAGCCGGACGGGCCCGGACGGCTTCAGCGTGCCGATACGCTGCTCGTCGAGGAACTTCCGCAACGCGGGAGTCGAGGCGATGATGTCGCTGATGGACGACCCGTCCGTGGTCCAACTGCTGCTCCGCGTATAGCCGTAGCCGAGCAACGCGTCCCCGACACACATGGTCGACAGATCGGTGAGCGCGGCCTTCCCGGCATCGTTGAGATGCGCCTCGGCGAGTGGCTTCAGATCCGGGTCGGACTGGAGGAACCCGTTGAGCGACCAGCCGAGCGCGCCCGCGAGTTCGCTGCCGTCGATGGCCTTGGTGACGGAGGTCAGATCGGCGGGCGGGGCACCGGCGTACGTCCCGGCGAGGGTGATGTCCGGGGCGTAGGAGGACCGGAGTTCGGCGGCGGCCGCGGTCGCTCCGCCGCCCTGGCTGTAGCCGTAGAGCCCGACGGGTGAGCCTGCGGTGACCGAGGCGCCGGTCACCGCACGGGCCGCGCGTACGGCGTCCAGCACCGCGTGCGCCTCGTCGATCCGGTTGACGTAGGTGTGCAGCCGGTCGGTGGCGCCCAGTCCGACGTAGTCGGTGACGACGACGGCGACGCCCTCGGCGAGGAGCCGGTAGATCGCCAGATCCTCGTAACCGACCGACACTGTCTGGCTGTTGAGGGACAGCGGATGCTCCAGGCCCATGGACGCGGAGCACTGGTCGCCCTGTCCCAGGGTGCCGGGGGCGACGGCGACGAGGGGGCGCGGGCCGGTGCCGGACCAGTCGGCGGACGGTTCGACGTAGGCACCGGTGACGGCGACGGGCTGCCCGTTCGAGTCGGTGGACTTGTACATCAGCCGGGTCGCGGTACCGGGCAGGGTGCTGCCGTCGAGGCCGGGCAGGCTCAGGGCGAGGGGGAGGGGCTCGCTGCGGACGAGGGTGCCGTCGGCGGCGGGCAGGGTGCTGGGCGGGTTGTAGAACTCGGGGATGGTGACGCCTCTGGAGACGACCTCGTCCGAGGCGGTCGCGGGGCCTGCGGTCGTGAGGGCGAGGGCCTGGGTGGTGAGGCAGGCGGCCGCGGTGATCGCGGCGGCGAGCAGGTTTCGTCGGCGTGCGGGCATGCGTGCGGGCATGGCGAACCTCCTGTGGAGCGGCCGTCCGGAGAATGGTTCGCCTGGAACTTACCTGCGGGTAAGTTACTCGTGATACCTGTCGGTAGGTTACGTTTCGGTAATGTGACTGACTGTCAGCCGATTCTGTGAGCGGGGTGTGGGGCGGCCGTCACTCCGCCGCCGCCGCGTCCGTCGCGGCCGCCACCAGCTCCAGGAACCCGGCGACGGCCTGCGGCTCGCTCACCATCAGATCGTGACCGGTGTCGATGTCCCACAACCGCCCGGCGGCGCGCGCCGGTTGAAGGTCCGCCGGGTCGCGGTACGGCAGCGTCGACGTGCATACGATCTGGGACTGCGGAAGCGCCCGTACCCCCGCCTCGTCGTGGAGCCGCAGCGGCTGGTCGAAGCACTTCCACGGATGCGGCGTGATCTTCGGCGCCAGCCAGGCGATGTCGTCCGGATCGGTCAACCCGTAGTAGGGCATGGGTCCTTCACCGGGAAAGTTCACCAGCTCCACCCCGTCGACCACCCGCCCCATGGCACGCGACGCGGCCATCAACTCCGGTGCCAGTTCGGCGAGGGACTGCCCGTTCGCCGGGGTGGCCGCGTCCAGGTAGACGAGGTGGCCGACACGGTCGAGGGCGCGGTCGGCGACACCGGTGATGACCATCCCGCCGTAGCTGTGCCCGACGAGGATGGCGTCGAACAGCCCCTCGTACACGAGGAGTTGGACGACATCGGTGATGTGGGTGTCGAGATCGACACCGGGCCCGAGCAGATGGGCCCGCTCACCGAGCCCGGTGAGTGTCGGGGTGTAGACGTCATGCCCGCTCGCCCGCAGGATCCGCGCGACGCGCTGATAACACCAGCCGCCGTGACTGCCGCCGTGCACGAGAACGTACGTGGCCATAGGGCGCTCCTGTCCAACAACTGTCGGATAACCGTCAGGTGTTGGGGAGAATACTGTTACCGCATGCCAGCGCAACCCCCCGAACGTCACGGAGTTCCCGACCCTCGCGTCCTCCGCTCCCGCGCCGCCCTCGAAGCCGCCCTCCGCGACCTGGTCACCGAGCGCGACCTGCGCCAGATATCCGTCGCCGACCTCACGAAACGCGCCGGCGTCAACCGCTCGACGTTCTACGAGCACTACGTCGACGTCCACGACCTGGCGGTGGCGGCGTGCACGGCGACGTACGACGAGTTGGTGGCCGTGGCGCCGATCCCGCACAGCCAACTGACTCCCGACGGAACCCCGTTGCCGAACCCTCTGCCCGCTCTCTTCACCCATGTCGCGGCCAACGCCCCGCTCTACCGCGCCCTCCTCTGCGACGAGGGCAGCGCCCGCATGATCAACCACCTCCTCCACCGCATCACGCTGGCGGCCCGCATCAGTCGCGGCCTGGACACCGATGAGGGAACCGCCGCGGACGACTTCCCGCACGACCCGGTCTCCGCCTTCCTGGCGGGCGCGGTCCTGGGCACGATCATCGACTGGCTGCAACGGGACTGCCCGGGGACGCCGGAGGAGATCGGGGGTGCGGTGTGGCCGTATGCGGTGGCTTGTGCGGAGGTCTCGGACATCCCCTCGACCTGACCAACTCCCGGGTGCGGCCTGGGGTGTTGCGGCCCTTCCTTATGGCATGTACTTTCCACTATGGAAAGTACATGCCATGCCATGCGGTGGAGGTTGTCATGAACGACGGCTCGCGGGACCTGGATCTGCTTCAACAGCAGCGGACGGCGTTGGCCCAGCGGTTGAGGCTTCCGTGGTGGTACCTGGCGGTGACCGCGCTGCTGCTGGCAGCGGTGCTGGCCCTGCCGTTCCTACAGCCGCGATACATCTCCGAGGAGGTGGGCCAGAGCGCATTGCTGGTGCTGATCCTGGTCCAGATAGGCCTCAGCCGGCTTCTGGTTCACACCACCGGTGTGAAGTACCGGGGCCGGGACACGATCTACCCGTCGGCCCGACCCGTCATGTGGGTCACGTTCGGGTTGGCGCTGGCATCCGTCGCGGGCGAACACGTGCTGCTCGGAAGAGGGGACACCGCACTCGCGATCACGCTGGGCATCGTCGTGGTGGCGGCGGTAGTGGGCATTCTGCTGTGGCAGAACGCGGCGATCCGTCACGACATCCGGCAAGGACGAGCGGTTTCGCGATGACCGGACATGAAGGACGCGGGCGACTGGACGAGATCATCCATCCGGTGACCCGGCTGTCGATCTGCGGACTGCTTGCCGCCGGCCCGCAGTGGGTGGAGTTCTCCGTTGTGCGGGACACCGTGGGGGTGAGTGATTCGGTGCTGTCCAAGCAGTCCCGGATCCTCGAAGACGCCGGCTACCTCGAAGTACGCAAGGGCGCGGTCGGACGACGTCCACGGACCTGGTTCCGGCTCACCGACGAGGGCCGCACCGCGTTCACCGAACACCTCACCTGGCTGCAGAACGCCGCGCGACTCGCCGCCGACCGGGCGCCGGCCGACGACGGCGACCCGGGGGGCTGAGGAAGGGGGCAAGGTGAGTGCGAGCGAGGAACGGGGGCGCCGGGAGCTGCTGCTCGCGGGTACGGAACCGGCCGGCCGCGATACAGAGCAGGCGCACCGGTTCCTCTTCGACTACGCGGCCGAGCCGCGCCGGCCCCCTTGGTGAAATCGACAGAGCCCCAGTGGCTATACACTGAGAGTATACGTCATGTGTATAGTGCTGAGGTATGACTACGGCAACCGCGTCCCGTTGCGACACCCCCGTCACCGTCCTCACCGCGACCGCGGCCTTCGGGCTGCTGCTCGGCTGGGCGACGTACGGACTGCACGGGACGACGCCCCTGTTGGAGCGGGCGACCAACTCGGTGTCCACCTGGATCATCTGGACTGCCGCGGCCGGTGCGCTGATCCGTGCCCGGCGGCTCGCCGTCTGGGGTGGGGCAGTCATGATGCTCGCCACCTGTGGCGGCTACTACGCGGCGTCCACGCTCGGGGAGACGTTCGGGGCCGGGGGGCTCGGAACCGCCGCCGTGTGGTCGGTGGCGGGGCTGGCCGGAGGTCCGCTGCTGGGGTGGGCCGGGTGGACGCTACGGCGCGGGCGGGGGGACGTGCGGGCAGTGGCCGGGGCGGTCATCGCGACGGTGGTGCTGGGGGAGGCGCTCTGGCTGGCTCTGGCGCTCCACTACTGGGGAGAGGCGGTCGTCTTCCTGGCCGCCGGCGCGCTGCTCACCGCTCTCCTGACCGTCTACCTGGCGCGCGCAGGGGTGCACCGTTACTGGCTGTGCGCCGTGCTCGCACCCGTGGGCGGCCTCGCCTTCTACCTCGCCGAGCAGGGCATCCTCGGCGGCCTGCTCGGATCGGTGTGACTCTGTCCAACTCCTCGCTCAGTCACATGTGTTGATCGCATGTGTTGGTCGCATGTGTTGGTTACAACCACTCGTTGATGGCCGCTACGAGGGCCGTGGCCTCGTAGCGGACTGCGAGCTCGTCGTACCTCGTGGCCACGGCGCGGTGCTTTTTGAGGCGATTGACGCCGCACTCGGTTCTTGCGGGAGGCGTACGCCTTGGCGCTGGCCCGCGTCCCCCGCCGACAACCGTCGCGTGATCCGGTCGAACAGTTCCGACAGCGGCTCGCCGACCTCCCGGCCGAACTCCGTGAGCCCGTACGTGACTTGGGGCGGTGTGGTCGGTTCGACCTCGCGCCAGAGGAGGCCGTCCCGGACCAGGGTGCGGAGGGTCTGCGCGAGCATCTTCTCGCTGATGCCCTGGATGCTCTCGCGGAGTTCGTAGAAGCGGAGGCTGTTGGTGCGCAGGGAGATCAGGACCCAGACGCCCCATCTGCTGGTCACGTGGTCGACGACATCGCGGGCGAGGCAGTCGGTGTGAAACACCTCATACCGGGGCCCTGTCCCGACCCCTCTCTCCTGCACGCCTTCCGTCATGTTATGAGCTTACCTCTTGGTATGTCCTTACCGAAAGTTAGCCCGACTCCTAGCGTGAGGGCCGTAGAGCGGATGCGGAACGCGCACCGCGTGCGACACATGTGACAGGAGCTGAACATGATCGTGGTGACCGGGGCTACCGGGAACATCGGCCGGCCGTTGACGCGGGCGTTGGCCGAGGCGGGACAGCAGGTGACGGCGGTGTCGCGGCACGCGGCGACGGGGACGGATACGGGTACGGGGGCGGGGAAGGTGCCGGACGGCGTCCGGCATGTCGCCGCCGACCTGGCCGAACCGGCGGGCCTCGAACCCGCGTTGGCCGGAGCGAAGGCGCTGTTCCTCCTCCTCTCCGGCGACCTGCACGCCGGCGGAGCCGACCCGGCCGACATCATCGCCGTGGCCGAGGCCGCCGGGGTCCGCCGGGTCGTCCTGCTCTCCACCCAGGGCGTGGCGACCAGGCCCTTCGGCCCGACACGGATCGCGATGCGCGCGCTGGAGGACGTACTGCGGGAGTCCGGCCTGGAGTGGGCGATCCTGCGGCCGGGCGGCTTCGCCTCCAACGCCCTGTGGTGGGCCGAGTCCATCCGTACGCGAGGGGTCGTGGCCGCGCCCTTCGGCGACATCGGGGTACCGATCGTCGACCCGGCGGACATCGCCGAGGTCGCGGCCGCCTGCCTGCTGGACAACCAACACACGGGCGGTGTCTACGAGTTGACCGGCCCGGAGGTGATCACGCCGCGCCGGCAGGCGGAGGCCATCGCCGCCGCACTGGGCTCGCCGGTACGGTTCCACGACCTCACCCGCGAGGAGGCCAAGGCCGCCATGTCCCAGAGCATGCCGCCCGAACTCGCCGAGGACACCCTGACCATCCTCGGCGCCCCCAGCCCCGCCGAACTGCGCATCAGCCCGGACATCGAACGGGTCCTGGGCCGCACCCCGCGCCCGTTCGCGGACTGGGCCGCGCGCCATGTCGCCGCGTTCCGCTGACACCGGACGCGTTATCTCCCGTTCCCCCTATGGCAGTTGACGGCGCTCTAGTCCCGGCCGCGCAAAGCCTGCGAGAGCGCGTTCATGCTGATGCCGACGATCGCGCCGAGCTGCCTGCCGCTCGCCCCGGCCCTGCTCATCACGGCCAGCGACTGGTTGACCGCCGTGATGTGAGTGGCGTGGTCCTCGGCGTCACCCTCGCTCAACTCCGCCGTGTGCAGGGCCGTTCGCAGCCGCGCGCGCTGAAGCCCCACGGCTTCGACCGCGCGCGCGGCGATGGCGGGGCTGAGCACGGGCGTCGCCATCGCGGTCTGGGCGACCAGGCATCCGTCCGGTACGTCGGGGTCGGCGATGCGGTGAAGGGTGACCTCGAAGAACGCCCGGATCGCCGACAACGGTTCCCCGAACACCCCGGAGGAGAGCGCCTGTTCGTACTTGTCCCCGTACCGGAGGGCGTACCGGTCCAGGCAACGCAGATAGAGCGACTCCTTGTCGCCGAACGAGGAGTAGAGCGAACTCCGGTTCAGCCCGGTCGCGTTGGAGAGGTCGTCGAGCGAGGTGTCGGCGTATCCGTCCCGCCAGAACTGAACCATCGCCGCGTCGAGCGCGACCTCCACGTCGAACTGCTTCTTCCCGGCCATCCGCACGCACCCCGTCCTCGATCCAGCCCATCGTATCCTGAACCGAACAGTCCAAGATGAGTTAGCCTGGATACATGACCGAAGCCGACGTCACCCCGAACGGCTCACCCGACCAGAACGCGACCCCCACCTCGGCCGGCGTCGCCGGTCTGCCGCTGCGCGACCTCCCCGGTTTCACCCACCGCTGGGTCGACGCGGACGGAATCCGCCTGCACGCCGTGGAAGGCGGCAGCCCGAGCGCCCCTACGGTCGTGCTGCTCGCCGGATTCCCGCAGAACTGGTGGGCCTGGCACCAGGTGATGCCCCGCCTCGCCGAGCGCTTCCACGTGATCGCGGTCGACCTGCCGGGCCAGGGCCACTCCGACCGCCCCGACGAGGGCTACGACAGCCACACCCTCGCCTCCCGCGTGCAGGCCGCGCTGACCGCACTCGACGTGCCGAAGTACTGGCTCGCCGCCCACGACATCGGGGCCTGCGTAGCCTTCTCGCTCGCCCTGAAGTACCAGGACCACCTGCACGGCGTCGCCCTCCTCGACGCCGGCATCCCCGGCATCACCCTCCCGGACACCATCCCCACGGACCCCGAACGCGCCTGGAAAACCTGGCACTTGGCCTTCCACCTGGTCCCCGAACTCCCCGAGACCCTGATCACCGGCCGCGAACGGGAGTACGTGGGTTGGTTCTTGAGGACGAAAACCCTCTCCCCGACGACTTTCAGCGCCGCCGAGATCGACTACTACGCCGCCTCCATCGCAGCCGAGGGAGGCCTCCGAGCGGCCCTCGCCTACTTCCGCGACGCCGAGGAGTCAGCCCGCGAGAACCGTGCCGCCCTCGCTTCCCTGGGCGGCCACCTGACCCTCCCGGTCCTCGGAATCTCCAGCTCCCACGGCTCGATCCCCGACATGGCCGCCTCCCTCGGCCCCTGGGCGAAGAACATCACCGGCGTCGTCGTCCCGGACGCCGGGCACTTCATTCCGGAGGAGCAACCCGACGCGGTTGTAAGGGCGTTGGGCGCGTTCGTCGATCACGTGGGAGTCGGGTAAAGGGCGGACGTGCGAGCTTGCCCGGCAGATGGCCGCGGCCTGACCGGCCAATCGTCCGTCTCTCAGATCTCAGCCAACCGCCCCCCACACCGCTCAGATCACCAACGCACACACCACCGACGCCACGGCGACCACCACCCCCGACTCCACCAACGACCCGTCCTCCAATATCCCCAACGCCGCGACAGTCCCGCTGTGTTGGTTGGCCACCAGCAGATGCCCCGCCGCCGTGGTCAGCCCCCGAGGCCAGTTACCTCCGCTGGGAATCTCCCCGAGGGGCTCAAGAGCCGTACCCGTGATCCGGAACGCCGCCACCGTGTCCGGGCCCCGGTTGGTGACCCAGACGTAGCGTCCGCAGTCCGAAGTCACGATGCCGGCGGGCTGGTTGGGGATGTCCGCTACGGCCGTTGCCGGTATCCGTGACACCTCGTGCAGGGTGCCGGTCTCGGCGTCGTAGCGGTGGCAGGTCACCGTCGAGGAGAGTTCGTCGGCGCTGAGGACCAGGTCGCCGCTCGGGGTGAAGGCGAGGTGGCGGGGGCCGGAGCCCGGGCGGAGTCGGGAGGCGGCCACGGGCTTCAACTTGCCTGGATCCGGCTCCAGTTCGTACGTGAACACCGTGTCCGCGCCCAGGTCCGTGGCCAGGACGTAGCGGCCGGCCGGGTCCACGACGACCTGGTGGGCGTGGGTGCCCTCCTGGCGGCCGGTCACCGGGCCCGAACCCTCGTGTTCGACCACGTCCGTCAGGTCCGTGAGCCGGCCGTCCGCGTCCAGGCGGTGGACCGCCACCGTGCCGGGCAACGTGTCCGTGCCGTAGTTGGCGGTGAGGAGGTAGTCGCCGCTCGGGTGGACGGTCAGGTGGCAGGGGTTCGCTCCACCGCTGGTCAGGGGTGCTCCCAGCGGTACCGGCGCCGCCCCCTCCCGCAGACCGAACGCGCTCACCGCGCCCGGCGTCGACTCGTGCGTCGTGTAGACGACGGGCAGGGTCGGGTGCGCCGCCAGGTACGACGCCCCGCTCGCCGCCACCGCGTCCACCACGCCCAGGCCGTCCCCCGGAGTGAAACGCAGCGCCGTCACACCGACGCCCTCACCACCCGTGTCCGGCGTGTACGAACCGGTCAGAACAACAACTCGCCCTGCTTCAGCCATGATTGATGAGTCGTCAACTGTCTTTTGTGCCATCGGAGTTCAGCTCCTCAGCGGAGTACGTCGTCGTGGTGGTCGAGCAGTGCGAGTTCGGCTCGGCGCGGGAGGCCCTCCCAGTCGCCCTCCGTGCCGACCGCGAACGCGCCCAGCCGAGCCGCCGTGTCCAACCGGAGTTCAGGCGCGGCGCCCGCCAGCAGCTCGGCCAAGTAGCCCGCCACGAAGGCATCTCCGGCGCCCACCGAGTCGTGGACGCGGGCGGGCAGCGCGGGTTGGCGGTACGGCCGGCCGTCGACGAGCGCGAAGGCTCCCTCCGCGCCCAGTTTGATGACTGCCCCCGACGGGCCCAACTCGCAGATTCCCTTGGCCAGTTCCTCGGGCTCGTGGCGGTCCGGTACCGCGAGCCGCGCCTCGTGCGGGCCCGCGAACACCAGGTCGCTGTCCCGGAGGAGAGGCAGGACCGCCTCCCTCGCCTCGTCCTCGTTCCAGAGGAGGGAGCGGAAGTTGATGTCGAGCGACACCAACACCCCCGCGCTTCTTGCCACATCCACCGCACGGCGGACCGCCCGTGCCGGACCCTCCCCCAACGCCGGTGTGATGCCGGTGATGTGGAGGACAGCCGCCCCCGCCACCACCTCCTCCGGAATGTCCTCGGGGGACAGGCGCACCCCCGCCGTCGCCGTCCGGTAGTAGCGCATCCGGTGATGCGTACTGGTGCGTTTCTCCTTGAGGAGAAGGGAAGTCGGCGCCGGATCGCGTACCGCGAGGGCGGTGACGCCCTCGGCTCGCAGCTCGCGCAGCACCAGCTCGCCCAGTTCGTCGTCGCTCACGCGGCCGATCCACGTCGCCCGGCCGCCCAGACGGCTGACGCCCACGGCCACGTTCGACTCGGCGCCGGCGATGCCGAGGCGCAGGGTGGTGCCCAGGGCGAGCGGGCCGGGGCCGGCGGCGGACAGGACGCCGAGGGTCTCGCCCACGGTGACGAGGTAGGGCTCGTCACCCTCAACTGGCTTGCGGGTGTTCACAGATGCTTCTCCTCGGCCCCGGTGTCGGGCCTGACCGTCTTCAGCAGTGCGCGTGCCCGTGCCGTGAGGGCGCTCAGCGCCTCCGGAGCGGGGTCCCGGTCGGCGCCGCGCAACAACGGGGACCCGACGCCCACGGCGAGTGCCCCCGCGGCCATGTACAGTCCCGCCGCCTCCAGGTCCACGCCGCCGACCGCCATGAGCGGTATCTCCGGTAGCGGGGCCCGGAGTTGGGCCAGGTGGGTCGGACCTCCCGTGCACGCCGGGAAGAGTTTCACGGCCGCCGCGCCCGCCCGCCACGCGGTGATCACCTCGGTCGCCGTCCAAGCGCCGGGGTAGAAGGGGACGTTGAGATCCGCAGCGGCGCGGATGACGTCCGGTTCGACGTTGGGGGCGACCAGGAACTCCGCGCCCGCCGCCAGCGCGTCCCGGGTGTCGGACGCGGTGAGGACCGTACCCGCGCCCACCGAGACGGCGGCGCCGAGTTCGTCCTTGATACGGGCGATCGCGTCCAGTGCGCCCCCGGTGGTGAGGGTGACCTCCAGGCAGGTGACCCCGCCGGCCGCGAGGGCACGGGCCGCGGCGGGCAGCCCGGAGGCGTCGGCCGACCTGAGGATGGCCATGACCCGGGTACTGGTCAACTGGGTTGTGAGAAAGGGCCGTTCAGGGATGTGATGCTGCGTCACTTCACCGCTCCCGCCGACATTCCGGCGACCATCTGGCGCTGGAAGAAGATGAAGATGACGAACAGGGGCAGCACGCCCAGCAGCGCGGCCGGGAAGAGAGTCGTCGGCTGCACGGTGTGCGGGTCGATGAAGGAGTACGCGTTCACCATGACCGTGCGCTTGCCCGGGTCCTGGAGGAACACGAGGGGGACGAGGAGGTCGTTCCAGATCTGGAGCGAGATGAACGTCAACAGGGTGCTGGTGACCGGCCGTAGCAGCGGCAGGATGATGACGAAGAACGTGCGCAGCGCGCCGCAGCCGTCGAGGGCCGCCGCCTCCTCCAGGTCGGTCGGGACCTGGCGGATGAAACTGGTGTAGAAGAACACGGCCAACGGCAGGTTGAGCGCGGTGTAGATGAAGACGACACCCGCGTATGTGTCGAGCAGGTTCAGGTCGCGCATCAGCAGGTACAGGGGTGCCACGACGACGAACACCGGGATCGACGTGCCGAGGATGAACAGCCGGTACACCGCCGTCGACCAGCCCGCGGTGATCCGGGCCAGCGGGTAGCCCGCGAGCGCGCCGAGCACGGTGATGAGCACGCACGAAAGCCCGGTGATCAGAAGGGTGTTGAGGGTGCTGGTGCCGTAGTGGATCTGGCTGAAGGCCTGCGTGAAGTTCTTCAGGGTGAACGAGTGCGGGATGCCCAGCGGGGAGCGCGCCACGTCCGCCGCCGTCCGCAGCGAGGTCACGATCGTGAAGACGAACGGCAGCACGAAGAGGACCGTGCCGAGGCAGAGCACCGTGGTGCCGAGGCCGGCGGCGAGCCTGCGCGGGGTCCATGGTTCGGCGGTGCGGGGCCGGGGCGCGTCACGCTTTCCGGCGGGGCGGCCGACTTCGGTCGGGGGGACCGTAGTTGAGAGGGGTGAGGTCATGGGGTGATCCGTCCGATTCCAACGGTGCCGACGGGGTGCGTACGTCCTTGGAGGCGTCCGTACGGCGTCACACGCGCCGTTCGCGCAGCCTGAGCAGGGAGTTGGTCGCGCTGGACAGGACGACCACGGTCACGAGGAGCAGCACCGCGAGGGCGACGCCGTAGGCGAACTTCCCGCCGCCGAAGATGTTCCGGTACACGAGCAGGGTCAGGGTGTCGGTCGCGCCGGCCGGGCCGCCGTTGGTCAGGACGAGCGGGAACTCGAAGACCTTGAGCGAACCGATCAGGCTGAGCGTCACGTTGACGGTCAACGCCGGTGCCAGCAGCGGCCATTCGACGCTGCGGAAGCGCCGCCAGCCGCTCGCGCCGTCCAGGGCGGCGGCCTCCAGGAGTTCGGTGGGCATGCTCAGGTAGCTGGCGAGGAAGATCGCGCACGAGTAGCCGGTGAACATCCAGATGTTGACGGTCGCGACCGAGTACAGCGCCGTGGACGGGTCGCCGAGCCAGACGTGCTTGAGCGCGCCGAGGCCGACCCCGTCGAGCAGCGCGTTGAGGCCGCCGTTCGGCGCGAAGAGGTACGACCAGATGAACGCGGCCATCAGCGGCGAGATCAGCGTCGGGGTCAACAGGACGACGTTCAGGGCCTTTCGGACTCGCGGGCGGCGGAACAGCATCGACGCGAAGAGCAGCCCGAGGCCGTTCTGTACGACGACGACCACGACGGCGTAGAGGACCGTGTGCCACAGGGCCGCGGAGACCTGCGGGTCGTCGGCCATCGCCTTGTACTGGTCCGTGCCGACGAAGTGGGAGATCGGGCCGCCGACGCTGTCGGTGAAGCTCAAGTACACGCCCTTGAACAGCGGATACAGGATGAAGAGCGCGTACACGGCGATCGCGGGGAGCAGGAAGGCGGCCATGGTGGCACGCCGTCGGTGGAACACGGGGGATCAACCTCCTTGGCCGACAGGCCCCTTGGGGGAGTGGGCGTAACGGGAGTGGGCGTAACGAGGGCGAGCGAGACGGGAGGTGGCGGGCTGCGGCGGCCCGTACGGCCGGCTCGATCATCCGGCCGGTCTGGTCACCCGGCCGGTGTTCGACGGGTCGGGCAGCGCAACTGCCCGACCAGTGCGGCTACTTGGCGGATGCCGCCGTCTGGATGTCCTTCAGCGTCTTCGCCGCGTCGGACTGGCCCAGCAGGAACGACTGGATCTTGGAGCCGGTGTCCGTCTCCGCCTGGGTGCCGTACCAGGTGTTGGAGGGCAGCACCCGGTAACGGCCCTCGTTGAACGCGGTGTTGAAGATGGTCGTCTCCGTCGAGTCGGGCGTGGTGCCACCGGTGAACGGGGACTCGGCGTGCTCGGCGTCCAGGTACTTCGCCAGATTCGCGCTCTGCGACCAGAACTTGACGTACTCCTTCGCGGCGTCCGCGTGCTGCGACTGGGAGTTGACACCCCACGCCGTACCGGAGAACAGCATCGCGTTCGGCTTGGTGCCCGCGGCACCGCCCGGCCAGGGCGCGAACGAGACCGGGAAACCGGCCTTCTTGATGTTGGAGACCTGCCAGGCACCCTGGTACCAGAACGCGCTCTTGCCGGCGCTGAAGTCCTGTGGGCCCTGCGACCACTCGTCGACGCCGAGCTCGTTCTTCCAGTTCACATAGCCCTTGTCGCCAAGGGACTTGAGCTGGGCGAGCGGCTCCTTCCAGTCCGAGCCGAAGGAGGCCTTGCCGGCCAGGAAGTCCGCGTCCCACTGCTTGTTCTTCTGGTAGACGGTCGTCGAACCGCTCGCCTGGAAGATGGAGCTACCGGTCCAACCCGCCTTGTCCGGAAGCGAGATGGGCGTGATCCCGGCCTTCTTGATCTTCGCGAGGTCGGCGAGGAACGTCGGCCAGTCGGCGGGGACCTCGGTGATCCCGGCCTTCTTCAGCAGGTCCATGTTGGCGTAGAGACCGATGCCGATCAGCTCCATCGGCATGGCCAGCGTCTTGCCGTCGCTCTGCGTGAACGGCTTCGCCGCCGAGGATATGGAGCTGGTCCACGACTCGTTCGAGAGGTCCGCGAGGTAGCCGGAGGCGCCCCACTTCTTCATCTTGTCCGCGTCGACCATGATGACGTCGCCGGCCTTGCCGCCGAGCAGCTCGGGCTGGAGCTTCTGGGTGTAAGTCGGGTCCGCGGTGGTGTACTTGAAGTCGATCTTGATCTTCGGGTGCGCCTTCTCGAAGGCCTTGTTGATCTCGGCGATGTTCGCCGGCTCCGCGCCGCCGCCCTTCCACGCCTCCACGTGGAGCGTGACCGTCCCGTCCGCGGAGGTCGAGTCGGACCCGCCGCCACAGGCGGCGAGCGACGTCGCCAGGGCGGCGACCGTGGTGGCGACCGCGAGCAGTCTCCCGGAGCGCTTCATTGCACACCTCACCCATCATCGGCGCATGCCGATTTCGTCGTGCTTGCAGGGGTTCTCTACGAAACCTGCTTGAAAGCAGGCTCTTCTACGGAAGTTGACGGTCCGTCACCTTCGCCGAGTCCCGTCGGCTGTGCGAGGACCATGATGGTTTGCCGGGCCTGAATGGATATATCACTGAAATCCATCGAAGGAAACCGGTTGACCAACGACTTCGGCGAACGCTAGGTTGCGGCGCCAGAGGGTGTCAAGAGGTCAAACGCAACACGGCATGCCGAACGCCACACCCCAGGCGAATGCGGCAGTCGGGGACGATTCGTACAGCTGGCAGAGTGGTCGACAACGTCGTTGACAGGGAGGGTTCGCGTGGCTGAACAGCCCGTACGGGCACGGCTGGTGGACGTCGCACGGGAGGCGGGAGTCTCCAAGGCGACGGTGTCCAAGGTGCTCAACGGACGGCAGGACCTGTCCGTCCGCCCCGAGACCAGACAACGCGTCCACGAGGTCGCCGCAGCCCTGGGCTACCGCCCGCACTCCGGGGCCCGCGCCCTGGCCGGGGCCAGCACCCACGCCCTGGCCCTGCTGGTGCCGGCCCTCAACAACCCTACGTACGTGACCATTTCGCGCGGCGCCTACCAGCGTGCCCGTGAACTGGGCTATCTCTCCCTGCTCGCCGAGGACTTCGACGGCCAGGAGGCCGACGACACCTTCAACGACCTGGTCAAGGAGGGCCGGGTGGACGGCCTGCTGATCGCGTCCGCCCGCCCGAACCACCCCCTACTGGAGACCCTGAGCCGCAACCCGGTTCCGCACGTCTTCCTCAACCGAGCCGTCAAGGACTCGGGCCGCAACGTCACGATGGACGTGGCGCGTTCGAGCATCACCGCGCTCGACCATCTCCACGCACTCGGTCACCGGGTGATCGGCCACATCGCCGGCCCCTCGGGGATCACCCCCAGCGAGGACCGCCGGGACGCGTTCCTACGGCACGCCGCCGCACTGGGACTCGTCGCGGCACCGGTCGCCTCCGGCGACTTCACCGAGGAGGGCGGCGCCTGCGCCGCCCGCGAACTCCTCACCCCCGCCGAGGACCGGCCGCAGGTCACCGCGCTGTACACCAGCTCGCTGGCCCAGGCCATCGGGGCGACACGGGCCATCCACGAACGCGGCCTGCGCATCCCCGAGGACATCTCCCTGGTCGGCAACGACGACCTCCCGGTCGCCGGTTACCTGACCCCGCCACTGACGACGGTCGCGATGCCGCTGCACGAACTGGGCACGGCGGCGGTCGACGCCCTGGTCGCGGAGATCCAGGGGAAGCCGCCGGGGGATGTGGTGGTGCCGACCGAGCCGCGGTTGGTGTTGCGGGGGTCTACGGCGCGGCCGGGGGCTCGGGGGTCCGGTGGGGCTGTGGGACTTGGCGGATCTGGTGGGTCTGGCGGATCTGCGTGATCTGGCGGGGCGAGTTGGCCGGGTGGGACGCGTAGTACCCGTAGGACCCGGATGGGCGAGTACGGCCTGACCTCGTAGTACCCGTAGTACCCGTAGTACCCGTAGTACCCGTAGTACCCGTAGTACCCGTAGTACCCGTAGTACCCGTAGTACCCGTACGACCCGTAGGGCTTGGGTTCGTGAGCGCGGCCTGCCCCGTAGTACCCGTAGGACCCGGGTGCGCGAGTGCGGTCGGGCCCGCAGAACCCCGTACGACCCGTACGACCCGGAGACGCGAGGACGGCCCGACCCCGCTGGACCCGTACGACCCGTAGTACCCGCACCCCCCGTAGGACCCGCACGACCTGACCGGACTGGTCGGCCCGAGCCGTAGGCCGACCCGGAAGGGCACTCCCGTAGGACGGATGACGGACGGATGACCGGACGGGCCGGTCACGCCGAGAGGAACGCCATGAGCCGCACCACCCCCGAGAGTCACCCCGAGAGCCGTCGCGACAGTCACCCCGACCACCGCCTCGCCCGCTTCACCGGCCGTACCGCCCTCCTCACCGCCGCCGCCTCCGGCATCGGTGCCGCCACCGCGCGGCGTCTCGCCGACGAGGGTGCGTCCGTGCTGGTCACGGACGTGGACGCGGCCGGTGCCGAGAAGGTGGCCGACGAGGTCCGCGCCAAGGGCGGCCGAGCGCGTCACCTGGGGCTGGACGTCACGAACCCCGAGGCCTGGCCGGAGGCGGTGCGGACGGTCGAGGAGTGGACCGGCCGCCTCGACCTCCTCCACCTCAACGCCGGCCGCAACCTTCCCGGCGCGATCCACGAACTCGACGACACCTCCTGGCACGAGCACCTCCGCCTCGCCCTCGACTCCGTCTTCTACGGCGTCCGGGCGGCCGTACCACTGCTCACCGCGGCCGGCGCCGGCGCGGTCGTCGTCACCGGCTCCGTGCACGCGGTGCTCGGCTTCAGCGGATTCCCGGCGTACGCGGCGGCGAAGGGTGGAGTCAGCGCGCTGGTACGGCAGTTGGCGGTCGAGTACGCGGGCCGGATCAGGTTCAACGCGGTGGTGCCCGGTGCGGTGGAGACCGGGCTGTGGACCGACGCACCGGACGAGTACCGGGTCCAGACGGCGGCCCGGACCCCGGTCGGGCGGCTCGGCGAACCCGAGGACATCGCCGCCGCCGTCGCCTTCCTCGGCTCGGACGACGCGTCGTTCATCACCGGCCAGAACCTGGTCGTGGACGGCGGTCGCAGCATCAGTTCGCAGGAGTGACACCGGCTCGGCTGCCACGAGAAGCCTCACCCCATACCCGTAGGACCCCTGGGACCACGGCCAGTCCGCCGTGCCCGCATCCGCACTCGTAGGCCCCGCACCCGTACGCCCATACCCGTACGCCCCATACCCGTAGGACCCGGAGGTCCGCAGCATGAAAATCACCGGATACGAGTTGTTCCTCGTCGAACCGCGCTGGCTCTTCCTGCGCGTCGACACCGACGAGGGCATATCCGGCTGGGGCGAGCCCATCGTGGAGGGCAAGGCCCACACCACGGCCCGGGCGGTCGAGGAGATGTTCGACTACCTGATCGGCCAGGACCCCGCCCGCATCGAGGAACACTGGCAGATGCTCGCCAAGGGCGGTTTCTACCGCGGCGGCCCGGTCCTGAGCAGCGCTCTCGCCGGCATCGACCAGGCCCTGTGGGACATCGCCGGCAAGACGCACGGCGTCCCCGTGCACCAACTCCTCGGCGGCCACGTCCGCGACCGCGTCCGCATCTACGGCTGGCTCTACGGCGAGAGTCCCGAGGAACTCGCCGAGTCGGCCGCGGGCCAGGTCGCCAAGGGCCTGACCGCCGTGAAGATGAACCCCTGCGCGCAACTTGAGCCGCTCGCGACCCCCGCGGCGATCGACGCGATCGTGGCCCGGGTGAGCGCCGTACGCGAGGCGATCGGCCCGGACCGGGACGTGGCGCTGGACTTCCACGGCCGTTTCAGCGGAGCGATGTCGCGCCGCGTACTCCCGTACCTGGAACCGCTGTTGCCGATGTTCGTGGAGGAGCCGGTCCTCCCAGAGTTCACCCGCGACCTCGGCGACGTCGTCCGCGCCACCTCCATCCCCATCGCGACCGGCGAACGCCTCTTCTCCCGCTGGGACTTCAGGGAGGTCCTCGGCGCCGGCATCGCGGTGGCGCAGCCCGACATCAGCCACGCGGGCGGCATCTCGGAGACCCGCCGTATCGCCGCGATGGCCGAGGCCTACGACGTGCTCGTAGCCCCGCACTGCCCGCTCGGCCCGATCGCCCTGGCCGCGAGCCTCCAACTCGACTTCGCCGTACCGAACTTCCTCATCCAGGAACAGTCCCTGGGCATCGGCTACGGCGACAGCAGCGGCCTGCTCGGCTACCTCGCGGACGCCTCTCCGTTCGAGGTCCAGGACGGCTACATCCACCGCCTCACCGCTCCCGGCCTCGGCATCACGGTCGACGAGGAGAAGGTCCGCGCCGCCGCCGAACGCGGCCACCGCTGGCGCAATCCGGTGTGGCGCAACGCGGACGGCTCACTGGCGAGTTGGTAGTCCGTGGCTTGGTAGCCCGCGACCTCAACGGCCCGTAGGCAGCGGGTCGTTGGCTCCGCGCTGCCCCGACGCCGTCGAATCCGGCGTCGGGACAGCGCCACACGCTCCAGGCGCACCGGCGGCAACCGGTCATCGCGCCTGGCGAAGAGGGGAATCTCGCCGCACGCAGCGGCAAGGGACACATCCACCCATCCAAGGAGCGCGCAATGAAGCGTCGCAGATTCGGTTCTCCCGGCAGAGCAGTTCCGGCCAACCCCCGCACAAGGCCCAGGACTTCAAAGGTCCTGGCCCTGCTGGCAGCGGTGACGGGCGCATTGCTCGTCCCCGTCACGGCTACCAACGCGGCGGCGGCCGGCACGAGTTACTACGTCGACTGCTCGGCCTCCTCCAACGGCACCGGCACCAGCGCCAGCCCCTGGAACTCGGTCAGCAGCGTCAACAGCACCACCTTCACCGCGGGCGACAGCATCCTCTTCAAGGCCGGCACCACCTGCACCGGCCAACTCGCCCCCGGCGGTTCAGGCGCCTCGGGCAGCAACATCTCGATGGCGTCGTACGGTTCGGGCGCGAAGCCGATCATCGACGCGGCGGGTGCGACGGGCGCGGTCATCCACCTCCTCAACCAGCAGTACTGGGACATAGGCGGCCTGGAGCTGATCGACAACTCCTCGTCCCCCGCCTACCGTTCGGGCGTCCTGGCCGAGAACAGCTCCGGCGGCGTCCTCAACCACATTCGCGTCCACGACATGTACATCCACAACATCGCGGGCTACGGCGGCGGTTGGTACGCGACGAACGCGGGCGTCGGCGTCCAGACCGACCACACGACACCCGTCTCCACGTGGAACGACGTGGTGGTCGAGAACAACACGTTCGACCACGTGGACCGCATCGCGGTCGCCGTGACCCCGGACGCGGACGGCCAGGGGACCGGCCTCACCACCGGCACGGTCATCCGCAACAACACGATGACGTACGACGGCGCGGACGACATCCTCGTCGTCAAGAACGACGGCGCCCTGATCGACGGCAACAAGGCGGGCTACGGCGGCGCCAAGTCGACCTGCCCGCCCTCCGGTCAGTACTGCAACGGCGCCTCCGCCGGCATCTGGATGTCCGGCAGCAGCAACACCGTCGTCCAGAACAACGAGGTCTACTGCCACGTCAACGGCGCCGACGGCACCGGCTTCGACGTGGACTGGGGCAACCACAACACCACGTTCCAGTACAACTACAGCCACCAGAACCTCGGCGGCTTCCTCCTGGTGATGCCCCCCTTCACCATCGCCAACGAGCCCACGTCGACGGTCCCCAGCGACGGCACGGTGGTCCGCTACAACATCAGCGAGAACGACGGCAGCAACTCCGGCTGCCCGACGTCAGGCACCCAGACCCACGGCGGCGGAGTCCTCCACTTCGTAGGCGGAGTCCCGAACCAGAGCGGCAGTTCGTCCGCGATCCCGCTCTTCTACAACAACACGTTCTCGGTGAGGGACGGCCTGAGCACCCCGATCCTCTACTCCCGCGCAGGCACATCGATCAGCGGAGCGTTGTCCTTCCAGAACAACGCGGTCTTCAACTACGGCTCCGGCAACTACTTCACCACCACCGGCAGTTCGACGTTCTCCAACAACCTCTTCTACGGCAACCACCCGTCCCGCGAGCCCGCGGACGCGGCCAAGGTGACGTCGGACCCGGAGTTCCGCAACGCGGGTAACGCGAACACGTCCTCGTCGTACACAGGCAAGAACGCCTACCAGGTCCACCCGTCGTCCCCGGTGATCCGAGCGGGCGCGGTCATCGCGTCCAACGGCGGCTACGACGCCTACGGCAACACGGTGTCGGCTACGGCGGCCCCCAACATCGGTGCGTACAACGGCACCGGCGGCAACCTGCTGTCCAACGCGGGCTTCGAGACGGGCAGTTTGTCCCCGTGGACGCAGGCGAGCGGCACGGCGTCCTCGGTGACGGCGTCCAACTCCCGTACGGGAGCTGACGCGTTGACGACAGCGGCGAGCGGCAGCGGCGCGAACCAGTCCCTGACCGGTCTCTCGCCTTCCACCACGTACCTGCTGACGGGCTGGGGCAAGGTGGCGACGGCCGGCGAAACCCTGGCGATCGGAGTGAAGAACTTCGGCGGCACGGAGACGTACACGAACGTGGCCTCGACCTCGTACTCCCAGGCGGCGATCGTCTTCACGACCGGTTCCTCCAGCACGACGGCCACGGTCTACTGCTGGAAGAACGCCGGTGGAACGGGGGCGGGTTACTGCGACGACCTGGCGGTCGAGCCCTTGTCCTCCTCCACGAACGCGGTCACGAACCCGGGCTTCGAGACGGGCGCGCTGACCCCGTGGACCCAGAGCGCGGGCACGGCGTCGAGCGTCGCTGCCGCCAACTCCCGCACCGGCACGTACGCGTTGCAGACGGGGGCGAGCGCGAGCGGCGCCATCCAGACGGTCACCGGCCTTACCTCCGGCGGCAGTTACCTGCTGGCGGCGTGGGCGAAGGTGGGCACCGCCGGTGAGGAGGTGGCCGTAGGCGTGAAGAGCTTCGGCGGTACGGAGACGTACCTGCGGGGCTCGACGACGACGTACACCCAGGAGCCGATCTTCTTCACGACGGGCGTCTCCAACACCTCGGCGTCGGTGTACTGCTACAAGAACTCCGGTTCCGCGGCGGGGTATTGCGACGACTTCACGGTGGTGAAGTTGCCCTGATCACTGCGGTTCGGCACGAACCCCCAGGTCTGTGATCTGGGGGTTCGTGGCGGTGCGGGGAAGGTGTTCACTCGTACCAAGGTCCTGGAAGGGGACCGCGCTTGGTCCTCGCCGGGACTCCGGGTATGACGCTGCCCTTGTCGAGGTCGCCCCGAATGTGCAAGTACAGGCTGGGAGTTGGCAGGCCGACGGTCTGGATCCACCCTTTGCCGTGCACGTGCCCCGCCGCGGTCAGCTCGGCTGCCTGGCCGTGCGGGGCCACTGTCTTCGCGTAGCTCTGGCAGAGCGTCTCGCCACTGTCGGCGAAGGCGTAGCGAGCTGCGTAGGCGTAGCCCTCGTGGAGCCAGACGTAGAGCACGATCGGCTTGTCGAGGACGGTGCGGAACCAGTCGGCGGCGGCCCGGGCGAGTTGGTCCGTCGATCCGGTGGCGTCAAGTGCCCACGCGTGGGGCCGATCCGGCAGCGTGTACAGCTGACTGTGCAGACGATCGCCCCGGACGCGGTCACCGACCAGGCGCACCCCCAGATCGACCAGGCTCAGGTGCCGGGGCTCCGCCCGGTCGGACAGGCCGACCCAGGCGAGCAGCGCCTCCCAGTCCTCGGTGCGCCCGATTTCCCCGGCGACATCGGCCGGAGCCCAGGCCATGCAGTGCCCGCTCAGTGCCGAGGCGAAGGCTCTCTCATCGTCGGTGAACTCGCAGTCGTCGTCGGGGTCGTCGACCTCGAACCATGGGTGTTTCCTCATGGGATGGACCCTATGGTGGTGGCCGTGCGGGCCCTCAACGAATTTCGGGCGGCGGTGAGTTGTACTCCGAGCTCGGGTGCTCCGGCTCGGATCGACTCATTCGGCGTCGCACCTTTCCAGAACGAGGCTCGCGGACCCCTCTTCGAGTCCGTCGTTCTCCTCCAGGTGGAGATGGGCGCCGTCCGGGGTGCCGTCCTGGGCGAGGGTGAGGAGATGGCCGGCCAGGGTCTTCAGCCCCGCGGAGTTGGCCTCGATGACGATCTCTCGGCCGAGGTCGCGGACCTCGATGCGTGCGCTTTCCTCCCACGTGAAGACTTCGGTGACTCCATCGGTGACCGCGGTGACGTGAGTGCTTGTGGGTGGAGTAGCGCTGGGATCAATGGCCATGCCTAAGCGTGGCTCACCCAAGGAGCCATGTGGAGTCGGGGGCGCGGGCTTTCCAACTGTGGTGGTGGGGCGGCGGGTTGGGTGCGGGCGCCGTTCACCTTCTTTTGCCCAGGTGCTGCTCAGGCTTTGGGTGCCTCGGCCGAGAGCGGGGTGGTGTCCTTGGCCGGTGGCGCTTTGATGGTCACGGGCTGGTTGATGTCGAGGAAGGTGACGGTCAGGTCGAGTGGCCCGTCTCCGGTGCCGACCATGTCGTCATTGTGCTGGGCCCGCATACGGAACTGTTTGGTGCGGCCGTCGCCGTCTGTCCACAGATCCATGGTCAGCGGGTCGGAGACCTCCAGTTGTATGAACTGATCGAGGCTCCCTTCGGTCAGGTCCTTGCTGTTGACCGTCCCCTTGTAGTGCGTGGTCTTGGCGCCGTCGACCGTCTCGGTCCCGATCAGCCGCAGGTCCTTGGACCCGGTCAGCAGCGTGGACTGCGCAACTGGGCTTGCCTGAAGCTGACTTGGCAGTATGCCGTAGGACTGGTTGTCCACTCCGCCGCGTCCCCATACGGCCGGCGCTGCCCAGAGCCAGCTCTTGCCCTTCAGCTTCTCGGGACGCACCGCACTCCCGCCGAGGTACATCACCTTGTCGACGAACCGGATCTCCAGCCGGCCGTTCCCACCCTGGGCGGCCGTAGCGGTCATCTTCATGCTCATGGCCAGCGGTTGAGTGCTCATGGAGGCCTCGGCCTCCAGATGGTCCTTCCCCGGCACGGTCCCGCTGATCCGATAGTGGAGCGACGTGATGCCCCTGGCGTTCTTCCCTGCCTTCGCCACGGCCGCCGCAGGAGTCACCGCGGGTGGATCGGCGGCGGCGGAGTTGCTCTTGGCACCTCCACCGCAAGCAACCGATCCCCCCGCGAGCAGTACGGCCACGAAGGCCGCGCTCGTCACTCTGCGCGGTACGGAGACAAGGACGGACATTCCCACAAACCCCCCAAGGTGGATGGCAGATCCATGCCAGGCCGCGAGCCTAACGCGGGGTGTTTCCCGAGGCGTGCCGGGGCTTGTGAGGCATGGCCGTCGGGGGTGTTCGCGCCGCGTTCGGCGGCCGGATGGGCGGTTGGACTCTCGGCTTGTAGCGCTCGGGAAAGTCGGGGTGCTCCTGGTACGGGAAGGCGAGATCGAGCAGGTCGTCGCACGGCCACAGCTCGCCGTCGAACCGGCAGTCCTCACGGTCGTCCCAGGGTCGCTCGGGATCACCTTCGGCCGGGCTGAGCGCGTGCCGGTCCAGCACGTGCCGCTTGGCCTCGACTTCGCGCAGCACGCGGGCAGGGTCGTACAGGGCCACGTGCCGCGCGACCGCGGTGTGGAAGCCGGTGGGATCCCCTTGGCCGAAGTCGACTGCGGCCCCGTGCGCGATCCACTCCGTAGAGAATCCGGCCCCGTCACAGCGCCGGGCGACGTCGCCCTCCTCGTCCAGGCGCGCCTTGAGGAACTCCACCAGGTCGTTGGTCATGGCGACATCCTCGACCTCGGGCCGCACGCCGGTACTCGCTTTACGCCCGTCGCTCACCTTCGGGTATTGGGCCAGCACGTTTTCCAACTGTGGGGGCGGAGCGCCGCTCGCGAGCGCTGATGGCCCGGAGGCGTCCGCGCTCGTGCGCCGTTGTCCGTCGGCGTTGTCACGCAGTGGACACTCACCCGCGTCCACCTCGGAACCGTGAATGGTGCGTTCGGTGTCGTGTCATGTCGTGCACACAGCCGAGCCGAGATCCACCTCCTGTCTCCCCTGGGCGGGCTCCGCATTGTTCGGAGCTGCTATGGGTGGCGTCGCCTGGTCGCTGACCGTCTGGGCGCGCGCATACTGCGACGCGGGTTACGACGCCGGCGGACGCTTCGAACTCAACTTCCTGTTCCCGCTTGTTGTGGGAGCCGAAGCACTCGTTGGGCTCGTGGCCAGGGCCTTCGGCCGACGTCTGGTGCTTCGCGCGCCAACGGCGGTCCGCGTCTCACTGCCGACGCTGCTGGTGGTTGTTGCGACGGTGTGGTTGGCATGGTGGTTCTTCGCGACCCGGGGGACGCTGGACGGCTATCCCGGCGACTCTGGCCTCTGCCCCGCGAGTAACGTTCCGCCGTCGTGGCCTGACTGGATCCCCGTCTGATCAGCCACAACTGATCACCGGTAGCCGGGACTTGCGGCCGCCCATAGATCAACCATCGGACGGGGGTGGCTGCCGCGGTTGCGGTGCTGCGCTGTCGTACCGCAGGATCGCGATGGGGGTGGGGTGACCATGGAGCGTCATGTGTTGATGCGGCTGCTGGCCGGCGACGACGAGGCGTCCGCGGCGGCCCTGGCTGCCTTCCAGGGTGGTGCCACGTACGTTGTATGGGATGGGACTGTTCCCGCGGAACGGCATGCCGGGGTCTATGCACGCCGCCTTCGGCGTGTGCGGCTGCGGGGCATCGAACCTCTGGGGCTGGAACGAGCGGTGCAACTCCTCCGTGAGCATGGTCGGCCGGTGCGCGGAGGACTGATCGACTCCGCCGATCGGACATGGACCTTTCTGCTCTTCCTCACCGAAGACGCCAGCGCACTGGTGGCCTGCGCCGGCGTGCAGCGGGTGGTCGAGGAATCACCGCTTTAGGAGTTCGATCCGTCCCCGCTCCAGGTGCTGCTGATGGTCGGTGTGACGGCCAAGTGGGGGCGCTACAGTTCATGCCCGTACAACACACCACGGATGCGTATCTGCCCTGATGAGCGCACCCTGAGGGTATGAACGGCGGGAGCGTTGCAGGCCGACAGCGAGTCGCTGTGGGGCAGCCATGACCTCGGACCAGCCGCCGCCACCCGCAGGACCACCCGTGACACCACATTCAGGTGCGGTGACATCGAAGCGGATACACCCGCTGTTCGTGGCTCTCGTCGGCGTCGTCATAGGTGCTGGTGCGGTCGGTGCTGCTTGGGCCATTGCGGGTGGTAGCGGGCACACCGCGAAGGAGACCCCGGCGACCCCGACCAGCGTCACGCACCGAGCACCTGCCTCGTTCACCCTGACCGGAACGTTTGAACTGACTGATGAGGTCGTCGGTGATGGTGCGGGTGGCTGTAAGGGTGGCGACGGCTACAGCGACATCGTTCAGGGCACAGCGGTCACGGTGTACGACGCGGCGGGGACGGTGGTCGCTACCGGTTATCTCGGCGGGTCGACACGTGAGGGTGGCACATGTCGGTTCGACGTATCTGTCAGTGACGTGCCCACGGGCAGGCGGTTCTACAAGGTCGAGGTGTCTCACCGCGGGACTGTGCAGCTGACCGAGGGGGAGGCCAGGGCCGGAGGGTTCGGCGCCACGCTGGGCTGAACACGGGTTGGCGCTCAGCGCCAGTTACGGCAGCCAGGGCCCAGGTTGATGACCCGGGTCCTGGCTGTGCGTGGGGGCTGAGCAACCTCAGTCCGTTGTTCCCGGCTTCACCACCGTGCTCACGAAGTTGGCGATCGACCCGAGCGTCGCGCCCAGTGCCTCGATCTGCGGGAAGTGGGCCGCGTTCGCGATCGGGGCGAAGTGGCCGTTGGGGAAGGAGTCGGCGTAGCCGCGGCCGTACTTGAGGGGGGCTATGCCGTCTTCCTCGCCCCAGACGACCAGGACCGGGACCGTGACCCGGTGGAGGCGGCCGCGGAGTTTCGGGTCGTAGGTGAAGTGGTCGCCGCCGTAGATCGCGAGGGTCTTCTGGTTGGCGCCGGCCGCGGCTCGCTGTTCGTCGGTGAAGGAGGCGAAGTCGGGGCGGAACTCGGCGTTGGCGAAGGAGAGTTGGCTGATGTCTGAGGGGGCCATGGTGCGCGGGTCGACGACGCGGTTCTCGACCATGTGGGCGTGGATGCCTACCGCGTTCAGGAGGGTCAGGGCGCCGATACGGCCCTGGTTGTCGCGGAGGGCCATCTCTGCGGCGATCCAGCCGCCCACCGAGTTGCCGATCACCATGACGCCCTTGAGGTCCAGGGTGTCGAGCAGGTCCAGGTAGGCGATGGCCAGGTCGGCGACCGTGTCGAAGCGTTCCGGGCGGGGTGTGCCGTCGAAACCGGGGTGGGTCGGTGTCACGACGTACACGTGCTCGGAGAGGGCGGAAGAGATGCCGGCGACCGTTCGCGGGCCCGCGCCGCCGTGGAGTATCAGCACGCCGGTGCCCTCGGTGTTCTCGCCGAACTCCTGGATGGTGACGGTGAGTCCGCCGGGGAGGGCGACGGTGCGGGGGGAGGTGGGGGCGGCAGTGGGGGTGGCAGTGGGGGTGGTCATGGTGAGGTCCCTGTTCTTGTTCTCGCTTGCTGAGAGCTGACTCTCATTAAGGTAGGGGGTGGACTCTCTTTATGCAAGTTAACTCTTACGACGGGGGTTGCTTGTCCTGCGCGAGGGCTGTAGGGGGCGGCTACTGGCGGGCCGTGGGTCGCGGGTGCTCGACGGGTGTGCGGGCGGGTAGGCCGCACAGGAGGGTGTCGAGGTACAGGTCGCCTTCGCGTCGCTCGGCGGGCTCGTCGTCGACGCCGTGCCCGCCGAGCAGACGGGCGCGGCCACCGGCGTCAACACGATCCTCCGGACCATCGGCGCCGCCGGCGCCCAACTCGCCACCGCGATCGTCACGGGTTCGGGAGGTTCGGTGGGCGGAGGCTCGGCGGTGCCTATGGAATCGGGGTACGGCACCGCGTTCTACGCCGCGTCGGTGGCGGCCGCGGCTGCTTTGCTGATCTCCGTCGGGGCGAGGGGTGGGGCCCGGCCCGCGCCGCCGTACGGCCCGACACGTACACCCGTACCGGGCCGGTGAACCGAGGGGCGCCGTCGTCGGCACGGTTCCTGTTTCCGGTGCCCCCGAACGCATCCGGGGTCCGACGACAAGTACTGGGTGAGACCGTCGTCCGGCGGTCGGAAACGGAGGCTCGGTGAAACCGGATGAACCAGATCAATCGGATGAACCGGGTGACCGGCTACGTGGCGGCCTCCGCCGTCACCGGCGCCGCGACAGCGACCAGCGCGGCACCACCGCCGAGCACGGCCACGACGCCGAGCACGGCCACCATGTCGACTACGGCCGCGATGCCCAACACGGGGACAGCGAAGCCCAGTTGACGCGATCGGCGCACGGCGACTCGGCGGCCTTCACTCACCTTGTGAAGACCCATTCCTCCGCCCTGCACGGCTACTTCGCCCGGCGGATGCCCGCCGCGTCGGAGGATCTGCTCGCCGAGACCTGGTTGCAGGCGTTCGCCGCCCGGCGCACGTTCGACCCGGCGCGCGGTTCGGCGCGGGGCTGGCTGTTCGGGGTGGCCCACAACGTGCTCGCCCAGCACCTGCGGCGGGCGGGACGGCAAGAGCCCGCACCGGGACCGGATGTCACCGACCCCTGGCAGGTGGTGGACCAGCGGCTGGACGCCGCCGCGATGGCCCCCGCGCTGCGCAGAGCACTAGCCGAACTGCCGCCCGAAGAGCGGGAGTTGCTGCTCCTGATCGGCTGGGAGCAGCTCACCCCGACCGAGGCCGCAGCCGTCGTGGGCATCCCGGCGGGCACCGCCCGTTCGCGGCTGCACCGGGCCCGCGGCCGACTGCGCGACCGCCTCACGCTGCCCCACCCGGCGGGACGGAACCTGACCGCGACAGGAGACCTCGCATGACCACGTACGACGACACGGAGGCTGACGGTATGAACGAGCGAGGCGCACTGCTGGACTTCCCCGGTGCCGATGAACTGGCGACGGCGGGTCACGTCGAGCCGCTGTCGGAGCGGGCGTTGGCCAGGGTGCTGGCCGAGGTCGAGGCGGCCGTCGCGACGGAAGGGGCGGCCGTAACCACCAAGGGAGCGACCGGCGTTGTCGTCGCGATGCCGGAACGGCGGTTGCTCGGGCGGCAGTTCGGGCGTCGCCGGGCACTGATCGGGCTGCTGACCACAGCCGCGGTGGCGACCGGCGTGGTGACGTACGCCAACAGCGGCACGACCTCGGCGGGCACGGGTGCGCACAGCGAGGCCCGCGCGAACACCGCGTCCGTCTTCCTGGACGACATCTCCACGGTGGCCGCCAGCCAGTCGGCGGCCTCGGGGAAGTACTGGAAGATGCGGACGACGGTCGGCGACGAGTACATCTCGCAGTCCATGGACTACTACGTCGTCAACAGCGGCAAGGTGTACCGGAAGGGGCTGCGGCCCGACTGGCAGGTCGGGCCGAAGGACCTCGACTGGAAGGGGCTGGAGCAACTGACCACGGATTCGGGGAAGTTGCTCGGTCTGCTCCAGTCCCCGCCGCGGCCCAAGAGCATCTCGCCCTTCGATCAGGCGGTCACCCTGCTCACCGACTCCCCGGCGAGCCCGAAACTGCGGGCGGGGGTCTTCAAGGCGATGGGCGGCCTGAAGGGCGTCAAGCTGCTCGGCCAGGTCAAGGACAGTACTGGGCGCGGTGGTACGGCAGTTGAGTTCGCGGAGGCCAGGAGTCTCGGCCAGGTGATCATCGACCCGAAGACCAGCGCGATCCTGGAGTACACCTTCACGTGGACGGCCGGGCCCAGCAAGGGCAAGGTCACCCACGAGACGTTCCTGTCGACGGGCTTCACCGACAAGCTCGGCTGATACGGAACGGGTGGGCGGGGGCGTCCTCTCCTCACCCACCCGTGTTGGCATGGCCATGCCGTTCCCGCCCGGCACCAGCCTTCGACCATGCGCGGCGCCTCGGTCTCCTCGGGCAGGACCGTACGCCGACTGTTCGGCTCCGAGGGCTCAGCCGGTTCAGCCGGTGAATTCGTCGACGCCGAGGGCGAAGTCCCAGTGGCCGACCCCGTTGCCGGCGAGGCCCACCGTGACCAGGCCCATTCCTTCCAGCCAGTGCGCCATATTCAGGCCGCCGACGTCCAGCGGGCGCAGCCCGAGGCTCTCGATGAATGCCGCCACGTCCGCCTTGGCCTGCGCACTGTCGCCGGCGATGAAGACGTCGGGCCGGCCCTTCTCCAGGACATTGCGGAAGATGGTGTTGAACCCCTTCACCACGTCGGCGCCGGCCGGGGCCACCTTGGCGACTTCCTGCGCGATCGAGGTCTCCTCGCTGTGGGCCAGTCCGTCGAACGTGGCGTTGAAGGGGTTGCTGATGTCGACGATGACCTTGCCGGCGAGGGCGTCTCCGTACTCGGTGACGACCGGGACGACACCGTCGTACAACAGGGCCGTGATGACGATGTCTCCGGCCGGGACGGTGCCCCACTTGCCCGTCGTCGTGCCGCCGCCCAGAGCCCTGGCCAGGTCGTCGGCCTTGGACTGATCGCGTCCCATGACCTCGACGGTGTTGCCGCCCGCCACCGCGAGCGTGCCGATGGCGCGGGCCATGTTCCCCGTACCGATGAGGGTGATGCTGCTCATGAGGTGTGCTCTCTTCCTGTTCGTTCAGATGGCGGTGGTGCCGCCGTCGGTGACCAGTTCCAGGCCGTTGACGTAGCTGGAGTCGTCGGAGGCGAGGAACAGGGCGACGGTGGCGATCTCTTCGGGGCGGCCCATCTCTCCGCGGGGGATGAGGGACTCGAACGCGGCCCTGGTCGCCTCGTCGAACAGTTCTTCCTGTTTGGCGGTGGCGACCTGGCCGGGGGTCAGGACGTTGACCCGGATCCTGCGGTCGCGCAGTTCGTTGAGCCAGACGCGGGCCCAGGCCTGCTGGACGGCTTTGCTTCCCGCGTAGAGGCTCCAGCCGGGGAAGGCACCGAGGGAGGCGTTGGATCCGGTCATGAGGATCGAGCCGTTGTCGTTGATCAGCGGCAGCGCCTTCTGCACGGTGAACAGGGTGCCGCGCGCGTTGAGCCAGAAGGCGCGGTGGAACTGTTCTTCGGTGATCTCGCCGAGGACGGCGGATTCGCCCGTCCCGGCGCTGGCCCACAGCACGTCGATCGAGCCCTTTTCCCGCTTGACGGTGTCGTACAGGCGGTCCAGGTCGTCCAGTTCGGCCGCGTCACCCTGGACGGCGGTGATGTTGCGGCCGATCAGCCTGACGGCGTCGTCCAGCGCTTCCTGCCGCCGGGCCTGGATGAAGACGTGCGCTCCTTCCTCGACGAACAGCTTGGCGCCGGCCAGTGCCATGCCGGTGGATCCACCGGTGATCACCGCCACTTTTCCATCGAGCTTTCCCATGGCCACTCCGTTGAATTGATGGGTATCCGAATGAATCGATGGGTGTCCGAAACAGTGAGCCCGTGTCATTTCCCGAATCGTTGCGATTCGGGTCCCGGCCGTCAGCCGGCGGAGAAGTAATGGCCGTTGTCCAAATCGGCGAGCAGGCCGGGCCGAGCGGGTTCCCAGCCGAGGGTCCGGCGGGTGATGAGATGGGACGCCGGGTAGCTCTGCGTGACTATGTTCGCGAGGAATCCGAAATATCCCGGCACCATCAGTACGTCCGCGGGAACGCTTACGACGGGCAGGCCCAGCCGGCTGCCGATGGCCTCGGCGATCTCGCGGAACGGGATGCCCTCGTCCCCGACCGCGTGCCAGTACTTGCCGGCGGACCCCTTCTCCAGCGCCAAGCGGAACAAGGAGGCGACATCGCGGGCGTGCACGGCGTTCCACAGGTTCGCGCCGTCGCCGGGGTAGCCGACGAAACCCTTCTCCTTCGCGAGCGCGATCAGCACGGGGAGGAAGCCGGCGCGATCGGTCGTGCTGTGCGCGATGTTGGCGATCCGCACGATCGAGGACCGCACTCCCTGCTCGGCGAGGCCGATCACGGTGGTTTCCACGACGTTGCGGACCCGCAGGGTGCCCTTGTACTCGTCGCCGCCGGGAAGTGCCGGGTCCTCCTCGGTGACCGGTCGGCCCAGGTCCCCGCCCGAGCCTATGCTCCCCGCCGCGACCAGCGGCTTTCCGGTTCCCGCGAGTGCCTCGCCGTACGCGAGCATGATCGGGAGCTCCGCGGCGGCCACGGCGTCGAGCCCGCCGGAGGGAAGCAGGTCCTGCCTGTGCGCGACGTGGATGACGCCGTCGGAGTCCGCGGCCGCCTCCTTGAGCCCGTCGAGATCCTGGAGATCGCCGCGACGCACCTTCGCGCCGAGCGCGGACACCGCCGCCGCGGCGGTGTCCGACCGGGCCAGGCCGGTGACCTCGTGCCCGGCGGCGATGAGCTCGGGGATGATGTACGAACCGGAATGGCCGGTCCCGCCGGTGACGAAAACGCGCATGCTGCTGCTCCTTGTGGGTGCGCTCAGCTGAGAATGCTGACGCCGAGCGAGAAGTCGGTGTGCTGGACGGAGCGGGCGACGAGGCCCAGTTGCAACAGGGCGACGTTCACCAATGCCCGCGCCGTGGGCAGTTCCCCGGTGTCCATCGGGCGCAGCCAGGGCGCCATGTCCACCCCGTCGTTGTTGGCGGTCGTGTCGTCGACGTCGTCGAATTATTGAGCCGAATTATTGAACCGAATTCACGTGCCGGATTCATGTACCGAATTCATGTACCGAATTCTCTTCGGCCCCATCAGGTACCTATTCAGGTTGCCATTGGCCCGCGTCGGTGTCCAAGACTTCTTTTAGCCGTGGTGATACCCTGAATGCATCACCGGGCCGGGAGGCGTCATGGATCTGGATCTGGACCTGCGCAAACTGCGTTACTTCGTCGCCGTGGCCGACCGTTTGCACTTCGGCCGTGCCGCTGATGAGCTGCATATCGCGCAGCCGGTGCTCAGTCGGCAGATCCGCGCGCTGGAGCAGGATCTCGGCGCCTCGCTGTTCATCAGGGATCGCCACGGCGTGGCGCTGACCGACGCGGGCCGGCAACTGCAGGCCGACGCCGGTCCGCTGCTCGCCTCCACGCACGCGGTCCGCCGTCGGGTGACCGTGGCCGCCCGTGGCAGCCGGCGGCTGATGGTCGGTTTCCGGGCCGGCATCCCGGTCATCCCGGCGGCGCGGGCCTTCGAGGCCCGGCACCCGGACGTGGTCGTGGACGTGCAGCGGATCGAAGGGGACGACCAGGCCCCGATGCTGCTCGACGGCCGCATCGACGTCGCCTATGTGCGGCTGCCCATCGACGAGGCCGGCCTGCGCGTCACCCCGCTGTACACCGAGCCGCGGGTGGCGGTGCTGCCCGCCGGCCACCGGTTGGCCGGCAAGGAGGAGGTCACCGAGGCCGACCTGGCCGGCGAACCGCTGGTCTGGCATGCCGACCCGAGCACGCAGCCCACCAGGCGCCCGCACCCCAACGCCGGGTACCTGGTGCGCGGGGTGGACGAGACGCTTGAGCATGTCGCGGCCGGCCGGGGCATCTCGTTCCTGGCCCGTTCGGCGACCGTGTTCTCCTCACATCCGGACGTCGTCTATGTGCCCATCCCGGAGCTGGCGCCCGAACAGGTGTGCCTTGCGGTGGCGGCATCGCGCACCTCGCCGGTGGTCGACGACTTCGTCACCGCGGCTCAGGCGACGGCCGAGATCACGGCGGAATGTGGGAACTATGAAATGTGGCAGCTGGGAGGCGATGCCGTTTCATAATGCTGGCCTCGATCTTTCGTGACGGCTCGTCAGTTCAACTGGCGGGCTGTTTCGGCTGGCTGTCGGGCTGGTGATGGGCATGCCGGTGGCCCGGCTGTCGCGTCGGGTGGGCGCCGGGTTCCACGGCTCCGGCGGGATGGTGCTGCTCGCAGGGACGGGAGAGTGCTGGTCAGCCGGGGTTCGGGAGCGTGTCGAGTCGGGCCGGGGCTTCCGTGATCAGGTGGGTCCGGGGCCAGTGCTTCGCGAGGCGGAGGATGTGCCGTCGGCCGGTGGTGACGAGCTGGGCGGTGGTCGAGAACAGCCGCAGCCGCAGGCGGCGGGGTTCCCACAGGCGGGCCTTGCCGGTCAGGGCGAGCATCGGCATCCAGGCCGGCAGGTCGAGCGCGATCTGGACGATCTCCAGCCAGATCTGGTTCTGTGCGGTGTCGTGGAGGGGGAGGTTGCGCAGGCCGGTGGCGCGGGCGGCGCGGATACGGTCCTCGGCTCTGGCGCGCAGGCGGTGACGCAGTTCGAGTGCGGCGATCGGCAGGTTCTTGGTGTTGGTGGCGAAGCAGGTCAGGCGCATGCCGTCGGCGTCCGTGAAGCGCAACTGGGCGCCCGGGTGCGGGCGTTCCTTGCGCACGATCAGCCGCATCCCCGCCGGCCGGCCTTTGAGACAGTCGCCGTCGAATTCGGCCACCCAGGATCCGTCGCGGATCTCATTGCCCGGCTCGACGGCGACCGTCCGGGCGGTGGCCGGGATGCGGAGCACCGCGGCATGGATGGCGTCGGTGATGGTCATGCCGACCGAGTACGACAGCCATCGGCCGCGCCTCGCGAGCCAGGCCACGAACTCGTGGGTGCCGCCGGCGGAGTCGGTACGGATCAGTGTCTGCCGGCCGCGCCGGTACTTCTTGGGCAGCTGGGCCAGGGCGAGTTGGGTGGTGGTGATGTGGTCGGCGGCGGTGTTGCTGCCCGCGTTGCCCGGCCGCGGCAGACCGGCGACCGGTTCCCCGCTGCCGCCTCGGCCGTGGTCGACGAAGCCCATCAGCGGGTGGTGGCCGAAGGTCTTCTTCCAGGTGGCGGTGGCGTCCTGCTTGTCGGAGTGCGCGATGACGAGCACGCCGTCGAGGTCCACGATCAGCTGCCCGCCTGAGTCGGGAGCGGACGGGCCGGCCAACTTCCATACCCGTTCGCGGACTTCGGCCCGTGCAGTCCTGATCGCCTCAAGCGCCTTCGGCCCGGCCGAGGCGAGGGCGTCGACGAGGCGGGAGACCGTCGGGTCGGAGGCCACCGGCCCGAACACGCCCGGCTCGGCTCGCAGCATGCCCACGTCCGCGAGGCAGTCCCCGCCCAGCGCGACTGACAGGGCCACGTCCAGCGGGATCTTGCCCGGGTCGTGCATCGTCCGCGGCTTGCGCCACGGTGCCAGTGCCGCCGATATCGCCTGATCCAAGCCGGTCTTGCGGACGGTCTTCACCAGCAGCACGCCGCCCGCCTGGCTGACAACTGCCCGCCCGCCGCCCTCGACGCGGACACGCGGATAGGACCCGATAGGCTTCTTCACCTGGGAAGTGCTTCTTTCCTCGCAACCGACAGGACCTTCGACAAGCCCTATCGTTGCAGGTCAGGAGCACTCTCCACTTATCTGATCAAGGTCTGGACGAGCTCGTTCGTGACGCCCGAGGTTAGGCTGAGTCGGCCAGCTTGGTAGCGATCTCGTGGAGATGACGCAGCACCATGGAGATATCCCTGCGTGAAACTCAGGCCCCTGACTTGCCCATCTTCTGGGAGCACCTGACGGACCCGGAGATGCAGCACATGGCGGCCGCTACGAGGAAGTACCACTATGACCGTGGCCACTTCGATCAGTACTGGGCCAAAGTGCGGTCCGATACAGCAAGGCTCTTGCGAACCGTTCTCGCCGACGGCGTCGTGGCAGGGCACGCCGTCGTAGCCGGGTCGCCCTCCGAGCGGGAGGTCTCCTATGTCATCGGGAGGGCTCACTGGGGTCGAGGCATCGCCTCGCAGGCGCTCGCTGAGCTGATCGAGCTGGAGGGCACCCGGCCGCTGCACGCCACCGCCGCCGCTGACAACGCCGGTTCCATCCGCGTCCTGGAGAAGTGCGGCTTCGTCATGACAGGTCGCAGCCGTCACTTTGCGCGGGCGCGGGGCCAGGAAATCGATGTCGTGCACTTGACGCTGAACTGAGCAAGAGGGTCCTGGCGGCCTCTCATTCGGCCCAACGCGACGTTGTGCAGGCGAGGCTGCTGCGGGCTCAGGCACAGTTTCCCTCGGCTTTCACCTCAGGAGTGCAACGTTCTTGACGGCGACCAGGGGCCCGGACAAGTTCATCCTCCCTGGCCAGAGGCACTCCGTACCTCCTTAACCAGGCTCCGGGCCGGTCGGTACGCGAAAGCACGAGGCTAGGGCGTCAGGTCATCGTGCTAGGCGTCAGGCAGCGAAGCCGCCAGGTCCTCCCAGGCCTCGTGCACGTCCTCCCCGACCATCCCGAACTGCGTGATGACAGCGACGCATCGACCGTCCTCGTCGTCGAGTTCGAGCGCCGAGGTCGGACCGTGGGCAGCTGCCGAGCGGACGAGATGGCACGCCCGGACGGCGGCCAGGTCGATCTCCACCGAACTCTCCGCGAGCGCCGCGAACACCCGTCCGCCTACGGTCCGATCGGTGACGTGGACCCGGCCGGCGCACGCCTGCATGACCGCCGGGGCGAACACCGCGACCCCGATGGGCAGTCCGACGGAACAGACGTGGTCGAGAACCGACGCCACCACGTCGACGTCGATCGGCCGGTGCTCGCCGCCGCGACAGCGGTCGAAGGCCGCGCGCCGGGCGAGGCCACCGTCCGCCAACACCGCGTCCAGCTGGGCGAGTTGATCGCCGTGCTCCCACGCCGGAACCTCGGGAGGCGCGGACTCTACGGCGGCCCGCGCGCCGGCGTTGACCGTGGGCGCCAGGCCGACCAGCAGCCGGTCCCCCTCGGAGAGCAACCGCCCCTGGTGCACGGTCCGGCCCTCTGCGTCGATCAAGCGCACGCTGCCGCCCCGCCGCGCGCCGCAGCACCCTTCGAACGCGCGATGCCGGTAGGGGGTGTTGTGGTCAGCCATGCTCAATACAGGTCCCGTACATAGCGCTTGGCCCGCCTCGCTGCTGGCGGTCTAGAGCTCGCCCGGGAGGGCCGCGTACCAGGGGCTGCACGGCATGCGGCGCCCCGATTTCGTGGACGCCGCCAGCTGAACCTGTCCCTCTGCTTCCTTCTGCCTACTTCCTTGCCCCGGCGCAGAGTTCGGTGTCGATCAGCGCGTTCTGCGCCGTCTCCGTCGACAGGTCGGGCGCGCCGTCGCCCGTCGCCTCCAGGACCACGGTCCGGCGGCCGTCCGCGCTGACTCCGTCGCGGGTGGTGTAGCCCATCAGGTCACCGGCGTGGCTGTAGTAGACGCCGCCGCAGGTCAAGGGGAGTTCCATCAGGCCCAGGCCGTAACGGGCGCCGGGCCACACGGGGTCGAGGGAGGCGGCTCGTACCGTTGTCTTCATCTCGGCGAGCTGGGCCGGGTGCAGCAGCCTGCCGCTCAGGAGGGCCGAGAAGAAGCGGGTGAGGTCGCCGGTCGTGCTGATCATCGCGCCGGCCGAACCGGCGGCCGTCGGGTTGACGTCGGTGACGTCGATGGTCGGGCCGGTGTCGCCGAAGTCCGAGTAGCCGTGCAGGTGTTGGCCGGGGATACGGGACGAGGTGTCGGGGGCCGAGGTGTCGTGCAGGCCCAGTGGACGGATGATGCGCCGGGTGACCTCCTGCTGCCAGGTGTGGCCGGTGGCCTTCTGGATGATCATTCCGGCGACGATGTAGTTCGTGTTGGAGTACTCCCACTGGGTGCCCGGCGCGAAGTCCGGGGCGTGGCGCATCGCGATGCCGACCAGCTGTTGTGGCGTCCAGGTGGTGTAGCGGTCCGCCTCGAAGTCCGCCACCGAGCTGATCTCGGGGAAGTCGGCGGTGTAGTTGAACAGTCCGCTGGTGTGGTTCAGCAACTGCCTTACGGTGATGGCGTTTCCGTCGTTGCCGTTCCCGGACACCACGCCGGGCAGCCAGTGTTCGACCGTGTCGTCCAGCGATACCCGTCCCTCGCCCACCAGTTGGAGCATCACCGTCGCCACGAAGGCCTTGGTGCTGCTCGCGATCCGGAACCTGTCGGTGACGCGGGCCGCCCGGCCGGTCGCGGTGTCCGAGACTCCGGTGGTGGCGTAACGCCGTCCGTCCGGACCCGTCGACTGGGCCACGACAGCGGCGGTTCCCGTCTTCTGGATGGCGTCCACGCTCTGCTGGAGCGTCGTGGTGCGCTGTCGGGACTCCGTGGTGCGCTGTCGGGACTCCGTGGCGCTCGCCATGGGTGTCGCGAGGCCGAGTCCTACGGCGGCCAGTGCGGCTGCGGCGGTGAGCTGACGGAACGTCATCATGGGCTGTTCCCTTGGGAGTTGGTGGTCACCCGCATCGGCTTGCGGTGTGTTCACCAACCTAGGGAGACAGCACGCGGTGATCTATCCAGCCCGCGGGCCGGTCCGCCGTACAGCCAGCTGTACCAAGGACCTGGGGCTGGCATCAGGGGCTGGCATCAGGTCAGCCGCCGTAGATCCTCCAGGTACCGCAGAACCGCCGCGACCCGGCGGTCCACCTGGTCCGTGGGGGACAGGTCGAGCTTGGCGAAGATGCTGCGGATGTGTTTGTGGACGGCGCCGTCGGTGACGACGAGCTTCCCGGCGATGGCGGAGTTGCCCAATCCCTCGGCCATCAGGGCGAGTACGTCCCGTTCGCGCGGGCTGAGCCGGTCGAGGCGGGTGTCCTGGCGGGAGCGGGTGAAGAGCTGGGCGACGACCTCCGGGTCGATGGCGGTGCCGCCGGCCGCCACGCGGTGCAGCGCGTCGAGGAACTCCTCGACCCGGCCCACCCGTTCCTTGAGCAGATAGCCGAGCCCGCTCACCCCGCCGCCGAGAAGCTCGGTGGCGAAGCTCTGCTCCACGTATGCCGACAGCACCAGCACCGCCAGGTCGGGTCGCCGTCGCCGGGCCTCGACCGCGGCGACGATGCCCTCGTCGGTGTGGGTCGGCGGCATCCGTACGTCGAGGATGGCGACGTCCGGTTTGTGGACGTCGATGGCGTCGAGAGCCTCGTCCGGGGTGCCGGCGGTGGCCACCACGTCCAGTCCCTCGGCGCGCAGCAGCAGGGCGAGGCCCTCGCGCAGCAACGCGTCGTCCTCGGCGATCACGATCCGCATGTCAGCCACGCTCCACAGCTCGCACTCCACAGCTCAAGTTCCGCATCGCAGGCTCTCTTTGCTCGTCACGATCCCCAACTCACCGGCCACAAGGGAGATCTACGGTGAGGACGGTCGGACCGCCCGGCGGGCTGGTCAGGGTGAGGTCGCCGTCATGCGCGGCGATACGGCGGCGGATGCCGGCGAGGCCGGAGCCACCCTCCGCATCCGCGCCGCCCCGGCCGTCGTCCTCCACCGACAGCGTCAGTCGGCCGCCGCTTCCACGTGCCGTGACGACGGCGTGCCGCGCCCCGCTGTGCTTGGCGATGTTGGTCAGGGCCTCGGCGACGACGAAGTAGGCCGTCGCCTCCACGGAGGCCGCGCAGCGTGCGGGGACGTCCACGTCGATCCGGCACGGCACCGCGCAGTCCGCCGCGAGTCCGGAGAGCGCGCCCGCGAGCCCCCGGTCGGCCAGTACCGGCGGCAGGATGCCGCGCGCGACCGTCCGCAGTTCGGCCAGCGCCATCTCGGCGGCGGACTGGGCGCGTTCGAGGAGTTCGTCGGCGCCCGCCGGGTCACGGGCCACCATGCGGCGGGCGGCCCCGAGCAACACGGCCACGGAGACAAGGCGGTTCTGCGCGCCGTCGTGCAACGAGCGCTCGATACGCCGGAGTTCGGTGGCGTGGGCGTCGAGCGCGGCGGCTCGGGTGGCGGTCAACTCCGCGACGCGCAGGGAGAGATCGACGTCGGGACCGGCCGCGAGGAGGTGCCGTCCGGGCCCCGCCTGCAACCGGGCCATGCCGGGCGCCAGCCCCAGGATGATGGCGATCCAGCCCACGCCCAGCAGTGCCACGGCGAGGGCGTCCGGCCAGGTGTGCGCGTTGCCGATGCCGAGCGACGTGGCCGTCGTGTTCGCCGGCATGAACGTCCAGTACAGCGGGAACGCGCTGTCCCGCACGGCCGTGATCGGCAGCAGCACACCGAGCAGCCCGAGCAGCAGACCCAGGGTGGAGTGCCGTAGCAGCCACCGCAGTTCGCGGTGGGTGGTGGGGTCGGCGAGGGCGAGTCGTAGGCGGGTGGGCGGGGGCTGCGGCGCTACGACCTCGGGGCCCCAGCGGGCGAGGCGGTCGCGCTCCCGGCCGGAAAGGGCGTGCAGGGCGCGCAGCGGCGCGGGTGCCATGAGCAGCCCCACCCCGACCACGCTCGTCACGGCGGTGAGGGCCAGCCAGAACAGCAACAGGGCGGCGAGCACAGCTGTGTTGAGCCCGGAGGCGAGCTGGGCGATGGCTCGGCCGGCGGCGCTCAGGGTCCGTAGCGCGATGCCCTTGAAGCGCTCGCGTGGCGCGGCTGCCCCGGCGCCCGCCCCACCGCCCGCCTCGCTCGTGCTCGCTGTCATGCGAACGACCCTATGCCGTACGGGAGTTCTTCGTGGCGGAGGAAGAGGGGAGTACAGCCTGCTGTACCCCGAACCGGGCGGGCTGCGGGATCCGCCGCGAGGGGTGCTGATCCATAGCGTCGGTGACGACAGCCGGACCCCCGGAACGCACCGCGCAGCACCACGGGAGAAGCCCCATGACGTCGCAGACGACGACCACCGAACCCGACCGTCTCACCCGGGGTGAGATCGCCCGCATCCTCCTCTGGACCGTGGTCGTGGCCAGCGCGCTCACCAATATGGCGGCCTCCTTCGGCGGCGCCGACACCTGGGTGCACCTGGTGTGCGGCGCGGTCACCGTCCTGTGCGCGGGCGCCCTCGTCGTACGCAACCTGCGGGGCCGGCGATGAACACCACGGCCACCGCCCTGACCGCCGCCGCCATCGCCCTGGAGGGCGTCAGCAAGGCCTACCCCGGAGGCGTACGCGCCCTGGACGATGTGTCGTTGACCGTGGAACGCGGCACCTTCCTCGCCGTGATGGGCCCCTCCGGCTCCGGGAAGAGCACGCTGATGCACTGCGCCGCCGGGCTCGACTCGCCGACCTCGGGCAGTGTCCGTATCGACGGTCACGAGATCGCCGGGCTGAACGAGACCAAGCGCACCCAACTTCGGCGCGAACGCGTCGGGTTCGTGTTCCAGGCGTACAACCTGATCCCCTCCCTCTCCGTCGAGGACAACATCACGCTGCCGCTCCGGCTGGCGGGCCGTACCGCCGACCGCGACTGGCTGCGCACGCTGGTGGAACGGGTCGGACTCGCGGACCGGTTGTCCCACCGTCCGGCCGAGCTCTCCGGAGGGCAGCAGCAACGGGCCGCCGTCGTACGGGCGTTGGTGGCCCGCCCGGCGGTCGTGTTCGCCGACGAACCGACCGGCGCGCTCGATCTGCGCAGCGCCCACGAGGTCCTGGACCTCCTCCGTGACCTCGTGAACGACCTGCGCCAGACGGTCGTGATGGTCACCCACGACCCGGCCGCCGCCGCCCGCGCCCACCACGTCCTGGTGATGGCCGACGGCCGCGTGGTCGACGCCCTCAAGGCGCCGACCGCCGACGAACTGGCCGCCCGTCTTGTCGAGTTGGGGAGGGGCTGAGCCATGTTCCGTCTCGCGATACAGATGGTCGGGCACCGCGTCACCGCGCTGATCGCCGTGGCCTGCGCGGTCCTCGGCGGCGCGGCGCTGATCACCGCCACCGGCGTCCTGGCCGAGTCCGGCCTCCGTTCCCACCTGCCCGCAGGGCGTCTCGCCGGGGCGTCGGTGGTGGTCGCGGCCGACCAGGAGTTCCATCCGACCGGCGATCTCCCGCTCGCGCTGCCGGAACGCCGTCGGATCCCGGCCCAACTGGTCGGGGAACTGGGCGAGTTGCCCGGGGTGACCGCGTCCGTCGGCGACATCGGCTTCCCGGCCGCTCTCGTCGACGCGCACGGTCGGGTCGTGGCGTCGTCGTCCGGAGATCCTCAGGTGTCGGGGCACGGTTGGTCGTCGACGAAGCTGCTGGCGGGGGCGCGGGTCACCGGGAGTGCGCCGACCGCCTCCGGCGAGGTCGCGGTGGACAGCGCCACCGCCGCGGCGGCCGGTATCAAGCAGGGTGACCGTGTCCAGGTCGTCGTCAACTCCCGCCCCGCGAGCGGCTATCGGGTATCGGCGGTCGTCAACACGCCTGGTGCCGGGGTCTACTTCGCCGACAAGACGGCCGTAGCTATGTCCGGTCGGTCCGGCCGAGTCGATCTGGTGGGCCTCCGCACCGCGCCCGGTGCCGAGGAGCGGGTCGCCGCCGAAGTCCGTACGAAGCTGAAGGGCACCGGGCTCCTGACCGTCACCGGGGCCGAGCGGGGCGACACCGCCGCACCCGGCGCCGGAGCCTCACGCTCGCTGCTGGTGCTGCTCGCCGGGTCGCTCTCCGGGATCGTCCTGCTGATCACCGGGTTCGTGATGGCGAGTGCGCTGGCCGTGGCGATCGGCGGGCAGCGGCGGGACCTGGCGTTGATGCGGGCCGTCGGCGCGACCCCGAAGCAGATCCGCAGGCTGGCCGCCGCGCAGTCCACCGTCGTGGCCGCTGTCGCCGTGGCACCCGGGGTGGGGCTCGGGTATCTGCTGGCGGGACAGTTCCGCGGGCTGCTCGCGGACCGAGGGGTCATCCCGGCCGAACTGCCGCTGACCTTCAGCCCGTTGCCCGCGTTCGCGGCGATCGTGCTGATGCTTCTCGCCGTTCAGGTGTCGGCCCGTTGCTCGGCGTGGCGCACCTCGCGGATGCCGGCCACCGAGGCGGTCGCCGAGTCGCGGAGCGAGCCGCGTAATCCGTCGCGGGCCCGGACCCGTATCGGCGTGGCCGTCATCGTCGTAGCGACGGTCATGTCGGCCCTGCCGCTCTTCTCCCGCACCGTCATCGGCGCCACGGCCACCTCCCTCGCCGGCATCATCGGGGCGATCGGGCTGGCCATGGCGGGACCGGCGCTGGTGCGGGGCATCGGGGGTGCGGCGGCGCGAGTGACGAGGTCAGGGGCTTCCGCGCCGACCTGGCTGGCGATGGCCAACCTGCGCGCCTACGCCCTGCGCAACGCGGGGATCGTCTCCACGCTGGCCATGGCGGTCGTGTTCGTGCTGACGTACACCTTCACGCAGACGACCGTGCTGGCCGCGACCGCGCAGGACACCAGCACCGGGACCCTGGCCCAACTGCGCCTCAGCGCACAGGGGTTGGGCGGGCTGCCCGACGGCACGCCCGCCGCCGTACGGAAGACGGCCGGGGTGAAGGCCGCCGCTCCCGTCGGGACGACCACCGTGGTGTGGGAGTACGAGCAGTTCGGTGACCCGGCGGTCGACTCGGGTCCGGCGACGATCCTCACGCCGGACGCGGCGGGCGTTCTCGACCTCGACGTACGGGACGGCAGCCTGAGTCGGCTGTCCGGCAGGACAGTTGCTGTCAGCAGTGATGTGGCGCGAACCCGTTCCGCGACGGTGGGGCACACCGTGGGTCTGGTCCTCGGGGACGGAACTCGCGTCGACGCCAAGGTAGTTGCCGTGTACGGGCGGGGGCTCGGCTTCGGCACGGTGGTGCTGTCGCACGACCTGGCCGCCGGGCACACGACCACGGCGCTCGACCAGTCGCTCCTGATCCGTACGGACGGCTCGGCGAAGGCGCGGCAGAACCTCGCGGCCCTCGCCGCCGCCCGCCCCGGTCTGACCCTCGGACCCGCCAACTCCCCCTCCACGGGCGGACTTGAGGACGCGCCGCCCGAGGTGTGGATCAACCTCGCCACCATCATCGTCCTGCTCGTCTACCTGCTGCTCAGCATCGCCAACAAGCTTGTCGCGGCCACCGCCCAGCGGAGGGTGGAGTTGGGTGCCCTCCGGCTCAACGGCACAACTCCCCGCCAGATCCGGGCGATGATGCGCCGAGAGGCCGCGATGACCGCCGCCACCGCGCTGACCACGGCACTCCTGCTCTCCGCGATCCCGCTGGCGTTGTTGGGCCAAGGTTTCCTCGGCCACCCCTGGCCTGCGGGGCCGGTCTGGCTGCTCCCGGGCCTGGCGCTCACGGTCACGGTGACGGCTTTCCTGACCATCGAACTGCCTACGCGGCAGGCGCTGCGGACACCGCCCGCGGATGCGATCCGCGCGTACTGAGCCGGATACGGGAGACAGCGGAAGGCCCGGGTCGACGACCCGGGCCTTCGCGAGGGAACGAGAGGGTTCACGCGACGGACTTGTACCCCTGCCAGCCCGAAGCGATCTTCGTACGGCCGCCGAACGACCCCTTGCCGTTGCCACTGTTGCGCCACACGTTGCCACCGGTGTCACGCGAGACCAGATCGGCCTTCCCGTCCCCGGTGATGTCGCCGACCCCGACGACCGCGTTGTACGACCCGCCCCAGGCGGAGAACACCTTCACCCGCGCCCCGAACGTCCCCTTGCCGGTGCCGTTGTAGCGGTACAGGTTGTTCGCCTTGTCCTGGACGAGCAGGTCGCCGATGCCGTCACCGTTGAGGTCGCCGGCGCCGACGACCTTCTTGTACGTCTTCCAGTCCGCGTACAGCTTCACGCGCGCCGACAACTTCCCGGTGCTGGTGCCCTTGTAGAGGTAGACGGCGCCGGTCGAGGCGTTGCGCGCGATCAGGTCCGGGCGGCCGTCCTTGGTCACGTCACCGGTCGAGGTCAGCACGTCGTACTGGTTCCAGCCGGAGGTGCCGAGCGAGGTGTACCGGGTCGTCGGCGTCGGTGCCTTGCCGCAGGCGGGGTGGTAGGCGCGCAGCGCGCCGCTGCTCAGCCGGACCAGGATGTCGTTGCACCGGTCGCCGTCGAGATCGCCGTACGGCACGGACTTCGCGCTCGTCGGCCAGCCGTTGCCGGACACCTTGCTGCCCAACGTGCCCTTGCCGGTGCCGCGTTGGACGGTGAGGGTGCCGGAGGAGCTGAGGGTGACGAGGTCGCCGACGCCGTCGTTGCCCGCGTAGTCGCGCGGTGCCGCCGCTCCCGCCGTCACCGCGAGGCTGCCGGAACGGGTGAGGGCGGCGCCCTTGCCGTCGGCGGGCCGGGCGGTGAGCGTCCAGGTGTAGGCGCCGTTGGGGACGAGGCGGCCCGCGGAGTCCTTGCCGTCCCAGGCGGCCTTCAGCAGCCCGCGGGCGTCGGCGCCGGACAAGGTGCGCACGGTGGTTCCGGCCGTGTCGCGGACCGCCACCTGCCATCCGGCGGCGGGCTTCGACAGCCACCAAGTACCGGACCAGCTCGCCGAGTTGGCGGTGACCGTGGAGTCGATCGCGGTCAGCGCGGACGCCGCGAAACCGGCCGGCACGACATGGACGCGCTGCTCGGTGTCGGTGTACGCGACGCCGCCGCCGAAGCGGTCCACGGTCCAGTCGGTGCCGATCCGGCCCTTGTCCTTGCCGATCTCGGTCCAGTCGGCCACCTCGTGGCTCGGCAGATCGGTGTAGGCGCCGCTCGACGGCAGTCCGCCGTGCAGGTCGAAGAGCGTCAGCCCGCCGGTCGCCCCGGTGCCGGCGAGATGCTGGACGAAGTAGCCGTCGCCGAGCAGGACCCCGCCCTGGGGAGCGGTCGACGTCTTCCTGGTCGTACGGTCGTAGACGCCCGCGCCCCGGGAGACGCCTCCGAAGTCCTCGCAGGTCCAGTACACCCAGCGGCCCACGGCCTGGAGGTCGGCCGGGGTGCAGCCGTTGCGGGTGGTGAAGGACTCTCCCGCGCTGCCGGACGGGAGCCCGGTGGCAGTGATCGTGCTCCCGGTGGCCGTCCCGCTCCACAGGGTGTCGCCCCACACGGCGGCGGCGACCCGGGCGCGCTTCTGGAGGACCTTCGGCGCCGTGCCGTCCACGGGGAACTCGGCGACGTACTGCTGGCCGGAGGACGCCCCGTCGATGATCGCGTACCGCCCGGAGAGACCCTTCAGCTGCGGGGAGTCGTCGCCGGTGTCGAGAGTGGGGCCCCAACTCGTGGCGCCGTTGGCGTACAGCATGGTCAGGCCGGACTCGGTGGAGTCCACGCGGCCGTGCCGACCGGTGCCGTCGGCCAGCAGCTCATTGCCGTCCCGGCCGTTGACCAGGGCGTCCACACTCGACGTGACCACGCCGGGGGTGGTGCCGGTGGCGAGCCAGGTGCTGCGATACGCGCCCTCGACCGTGGACGGCTCGTACAGCGTGCTGTTGCCGGCCGTGGTGAGGACGCCGCTGCCGAGCGCGAGTCCGTTCACCGTCGCGGGCATCGGCTCCACGGCGCTCACCCGGCTGCGGGTGACCGAGCCGTCGGCGCCCTTGGCGATCCGGTACACGCCCCAGTCGAGGTCGCCCCGCTCGACGTACGTGTCGGCCCCCGCCACGAGGACGGAACCGTCCGGAGCCTGGACGATCTGGTGGGCGGCCGGGTCCATGACCTTGGCCATGGACGTGTCCGTGCCGTCGGAGCTCAGGGCCCACAGGGGCTGGCCCCGGTACAGGTTGTCGCCGGGCGACACCGGTTCCACGCCGAGCAGCTTGTCGCCGACGATCCCGTACGTGGCCTGGTAGCTGAGGGAGCTGGTGTCGAACGTGCGCGGTGCGGCGGACAGGTCGGCACGGTCGTACACGTCGGCCTTGCTGCGCCCGCTCCGCACCCGCACCACCGAGTCGGCGCCCAGCCGGAAGCCGCTCACCTCCCAGCCGTTGTCGGCGTCGACGCGGTCGGGCAGCGCGCTGAGGACGCCGGTGGAGAGGTCGACGAGGCCCCAGTGGCTGTAGCCGTCCCCGTCGGCGCCGGTGTCGTAGCGGAGGATGACGGATCGCGCGTCGCCGTCCTCGACCTGGATGTTGGCGGCGCTGTCGGGCAGCCCGGTGACGGCGGTCTGAGCGGCCTGGCCCCCGTCCTGGACGCGCCACAACTGATAGGCGTTCGGGTTGCCGTCGGCGGCGTCGGTGCTGGTGAGGACCGTGTCGCCGAAGGTGCCCTGGTAGGTGGAGCCGTCGGGAACCGGCACCACACCGGTGTTGCCCGAGGTGCCCGCGCCCTTGAGGAGGGTGACCCGGGCGTCCGCCGCCGAGTAGAGGGCGACGGTGTCCGAACCGTCCCCGTAGTAACCGGTCTTGAAAGAGGCGGCGTGGGTGAAGTAGCCGGTGTCGATGTCGTACGCGAGCGGGGCGTCGAGCCGTTGCTCCAGTGCGGTGGTGGTGCCGGAGGCGTAGTCCGTCCACAGGAGCCGGTCGTCGCCCTCCTGGGCCCAGAGGAAGCCGCTGGTCCCCGCGTCGAGGATCTGCGTGGCCCTGGGAACGGCACGGGCCGCGGCGTCCACCACGACCTCTCCGGCCACGGTGGCGAAGGCCGGGGACGGCAGGGTGGCAAGGGGGAGACTGAGCGTCAGCGCCGCCGCCAGGACGGCCGCGACACGTGCCGGTGGCGGGACGAGGTGCGCCTGACCCGCCCCGAAAGAGGGTCTCTGTCTGTGCCGACGTCGGCCGAGTCGGGCCACGATTCCTCCAGAAGGCAAGAAGAAGGCATGGCGGACGTACGGCAACGCCCTGGCATTTTCCCCCGGCCCCCCGACGGCTCCCCCATGCGCGTAAGGGAAGCGAGCCTAACAGCATGGGCATGACCAACCGGGTACGAGGTTCAGGCCGTGGCCCGGTGTCCCGACCGCGCGGCGGGCCCGTCGTCGAACGCCTGTCGGGTCGGTCGGGTGTTGCGGCCGAACACCGGTCCGATCGAGTGGACTCGCAGGGACGCGTACCGCAGGACGGCCTTCCGCCGGACTCCGGATGGTGGCGTTGCACCCCTCAGCCCCGAACCGGAAGAAGCGCCCCCACATGCGACGCACTCCGTCCCGACGCCTCTTCGCAGCTGTGCTGCTGGTGGCGTCCGTACTGACCCCGACGATGGCGGCTTCCGCCGCCGCCGCGACTCCCGCCGCCACCGCGGTCCGCCTCGCGAGTGTCGATCGGCACCACCACGACGACTGCCCGTCGCACGGCCTCGGCCACGGCGTCACCGCCCGCCTCGACAAGGCCATCGCGGATGTCCGCAAGGACGCCGCCATCCCCGGTGTCGCCGTCGGCCTGTGGATGCCGGGCAAGGGCTGCTACGTCCGGGCGACCGGTGTCGCCGACAAGGTCACGCGGCAGCCGATGAGCACCGACTTCTACTCGCGGATCGGCAGCGAGACCAAGACCTTCACGGTCACCGCGCTGCTCCAGCTCGTCGACGAGCGGCGGATCGGGCTCGACGACCCGATCTCGCGCTACGTCCACGGCGTGCCGAACGGCCGCCACATCACCCTGCGCCACCTGGCCGAGATGCGCAGCGGACTGTTCCCGTACAGCGCGGACGCCGACTTCGCGCACGACCTGCTGAGCGACCCGACCCGCTCGTTCACCCCGCAGGAGCTGCTCGCGTACGGCTACAAGCACCGCAACACCGCCGCGCCGGGCAAGGTGTTCGTCTACAACAACAGCAACCTGGTGCTGCTCGGCCTGGTGATCGAGAAGGTCACTGGCCATCACATCGCCGAAGTCATCAACCGGCGGGTGCTGCGCCCGGCCCACCTGGACCAGACGCTGTTCCCCGACGGCCCGAACGTCCGTGAGTTCCCCGAGCCGCACGCGCACGGCTACACCAACCAGACGCTGAGCGGCGCGGTCGCCGACTCCACCGACTGGAACCCGAGTTGGGGCTGGTCGGCCGGCGCGATGATCTCGACCATGCACGACCTGCGCAGCTGGGCGAAGACCGTCGCCACCGGGGAACTGCTCAGCCCCGAGACCCAGAAGCAGCGCCTGAAGGTGCTGCCGACCAGCTTCCCCGGCCTCGACTACGGCCTCGGCATCTTCGAGACCGGCGGCTGGATCGGGCACAACGGGTCCATCCCGGGCTACGAGTCCGTGACCGTCTACCTCCCCGCCCTCAAGGCGACCCTGGTCGTGCTGATCAACACCGACATCACCACCGGGGGCCAGGAGCCGTCCACCCTGCTCGCCCGCGCGATCACCCAGATCGCCACACCCGGTCACGTCTACGACGGCTCGACCCCCACGCGCTAGAGACGTCCCGCCCGCTCGACACCACGCCCCCGGGTCTCTGACCTGGGGGTTTCGTGTCGGTCCTGGTGGCCCCACCTCCTGTTTCGCTCGTCGGCCAATCCGGCCCGCGACCTGATCCGGATTACGCGTGAACCCCTGACCGGCGGGAGGACACGTGACGGAGATGGCGATGGAACGGACAGCGCGGTACGGACGCCGGACCGCCGTGATCGGTTCCGGGGTGGCGGGGCTGACCGCCGCGTACCTGCTGGGCTCGGCCGGTCACGTCACCCTGTACGAGGCCGACGACCGGCTCGGCGGGCACGCGCACACCCATGAGCTGACGTCGGCGCACGACGGGCGGGTGCACCGCGTCGACTCCGGGTTCATCGTGCACAACCGGCGCACCTACCCACGCCTGCTACGGCTCTTCGACGAACTCGGCGTCCCCACGCAGGAGTCGGAGATGAGCATGTCCGTGCGCTGCGAGGAGTGCGGGCTGGAGTACGCCGGTGCGCGCGGCCCGGCCGGGCTCTTCGCCCAGCCCCGCAACCTCCTGCGCCCCCGCTATCTGCGGCTGCTCGCCGAGGTGCCCCTCTTCCACCGCGCGGCCCGCCGGTTGCTGGCCCGGGGCGGTGAAGAGGCCCTCACCCTGGGGGAGTTCCTCGACCGGGAGGGCTACTCCGCCTATTTCCGCGCCCACTTCGTCACCCCGATGGTGTCGGCCGTGTGGTCCTGCGACGCCGTCACCGCCCAGCGCTACCCGACCGCCTATCTGTTCCGCTTCCTGGAACACCACGGCATGCTGTCGGTCAGCGGATCACCGGTGTGGCGCACGGTCACCGGCGGTTCGGGCACCTACGTCGACCGGATCGCCAAGCACATCGGCGAGATCCGGACCAGCACCCCCGTGCGGTCCGTACGGCGTCACGCCGACCGCGCGGACGTCACCGCGGAGGACGGCAGCACCGAGTCCTACGACGCCGTCGTCATCGCCGTCCACCCGGACCAGGCGCTCCGGCTGCTCGCCGAACCGACCGAGCTGGAACGGGAGTTGCTGGGCGCGTTCCCGTACTCCCGCAACACCACACTCCTGCACACCGACACCCGGCTGCTGCCCCGCGCCCCGGGCGCCCGCGCCTCCTGGAACCATCTGATGCCGTCCTGCACGGCCGACTCCGGCCAGGTGCGGGTCAGTTACGACATGAACCGGCTCCAACACCTGGACGCCACCGAGACGTTCGTGGTCACCCTCGGCGGCCAGGACCGCGTCGACCCCACGCGGGTGCTGGCCCGCATGGTCTACGAACACCCCGTCTACACCCCCGAGTCGGTGGCCGCGCAGCAGCGGCTGCCCGAACTCGCCGGTGACGTCTGCGTGTTCGCGGGCGCCTACCACGGCTGGGGTTTCCACGAGGACGGCTGCCGGTCGGGTGTCGAGGCCGCGGCGGCGCTGGGGGTGCGCTGGTGAACGCCGCACCCGAGCGAGCGAGTGCCGCCCCGGATCGACCGGCGCAGGTGAGTGCCGTACCGGCGCTGTACTCCTGCACGATCGCGCACGTGCGGACCACCCCGAGGCGTTACGCGCTGCGGCACCGCACCTACATGTGGCTCATAGACCCGGACCACCCGCCCCAACTCCCGCGCCTGCTCCGCCCCTTGGCGCGCTTCGCCCCCCGCGACCACTTCACCGGCGGCGACCTGCCCTCGATCCGGGCCGGCCTCGACGCCTTCCTCGCAGAGCACGGCGTCCACCTGGACGGCGGCCGGGTGCTGATGCTCACCCACGCCCGGGTCTTCGGCTATGTCTTCAACCCGCTGACCCTGTACTGGTGTTACGGCCCCGACGCGCAGCCGCGCTGTGTCGTCGCCGAGGTGCACAACACCTACGGCGGTCGGCACTGCTATCTGCTGCACCCGGACGCCTCCGGCACCGCCCGCGCCGAGAAGAGGCTCTACGTCTCGCCGTTCTTCCCCGTCGACGGCGGCTACCGCATGCGGCTGCCGGCGCCCGGCGCCCAACTCGCCCTGACCGTCCACCTGGACCGTGAGGGCGGCCGTGCCTTCACCGCGACGGTACGCGGCACCCGGCGCGAGGCGAGCACCGCGCGGCTGCTGCGGCTGGCGCTGCGCCACCCCTGGTCCACCCTCGCCGTGTCGGCCGCGATCCGCTTCCACGGCATCCGCCTCTACCTGCGGGGACTGCCCGTTCAGCCCCGAACCGACGACCACCGCGCCCCGGAGAACGTGACATGACGACAGCAGAACCCCGCACCACCCCCCGCGTGCGTACCGCGGCCGTCGACCCCGCCCACTGGCCCGACATCGCCGCCGTACCGCCCGCCTCCCGCGTCCGTACGGCGCTCACCGCGGCCCTCGTCCGACGGGCCCTCGGCCAACTGCCGCTCCGGGCCCGGTTCGCGGGGTCCCCGGACCTCGGCAAGGGCGGCCCGCTGATCGACGTCCGCGACCCGGCCGCGTTCCACGCCCGCGTCGGCACCCACGGCCTGGTCGGGTTCGGCGAGTCGTACATGGCCGGTGAGTGGGACGCCCCCGACCTGGTGGCCGCCCTGACCGTACTGGCCGGGAACGCCGCCGAGTTGATCCCGGCCCCGCTGCAACGGCTGCGCGCCCTGTGGGTACCGCGCCACCCGCACGCCGAGCGCAACACACCCGACGGCTCGCGTGCCAACATCAGCCGTCACTACGACCTGTCCAACGACCTCTTCGCCCTCTTCCTCGACGACACCCTCACCTACTCCTCGGCCGTCTTCCGGGGCTTCCCCGCGAGTCACGATCTCCTCGCGGCGGCCCAACACCGCAAGATCGACCGGCTGTTGGACCTCGCCGACGTGGGCGAGGGCACCCGGCTCCTGGAGATCGGCACCGGCTGGGGCGAACTCGCCCTGCGGGCCGCCGCCCGGGGCGCCCGCGTCACCTCGCTCACCCTCTCCCGCGAACAACGGGACCTGGCGCTGGAGCGGGTGCGCGAGGCCGGCTACGAAGACCGGGTCTCCATCGAACTACGCGACTACCGCGAGGCAGTTGGGACGTACGACGCCGTCGTCAGCGTGGAGATGATCGAGGCGGTCGGCGCCGAGTTCTGGCCGGTGTACTTCCGCGCCATCGACCAACGGCTCGCGCCCGGCGGCCGGTTGGCGCTCCAGGCCATCACCATGCCGCACGACCGGATGCTCGCCTCCCGGGACACCTTCACCTGGATCCACAAGTACGTCTTCCCCGGCGGCCTCATCCCCTCCACCGAGGCGATCGAGGACACCGCCCGCGACCACACCGGCCTGCGCCCCGCCCGCCGCGACGCCTTCGGCGCCCACTACGCCGAAACCCTGCGCCTGTGGCGCGAACGGTTCACCGAGCGGGCCGGGGAGGCGGCGGCGCTCGGTTTCGACGAGGTCTTCCACAGGCTGTGGACCTTCTACCTCGCCTACTCCGAGGCGGGTTTCCGCTCCGGCTACCTCGATGTCCAGCAGTACCTGTTCACCAAGCCGAACTCCGCCGAGGGCATGGCGCGGCCATGAACGGCTTCCCCTGGAGCGCGTTCGCGCTCAACCTCGCCTGGTCCGCCGCCGCGGCCCTCGCGGTCATGCTCGCCACCTTCGCGGTCGCGGTGCGTGTGGGCCTGCACCGGATCGTCGACATCGCCTGGGGCCTCGGCTTCACGGCGGTGGCCGTCGTGACCTTCGCCGTCTCCGCCGGTGAGGGCGATCCCGTACGACGACTGCTGGTGACCGTGCTGACGGCGGTCTGGGGGCTGCGGCTGGCGGTCCACATCGCCCGCCGGGGCCGGGGGCACGGCGAAGACCCGCGCTACGAGCGGATGTTGGCCAAGGCGCCCGGCAGCCGGAACGCGTACGCCCTGCGCATGGTCTACCTCCTCCAGGGCGCGCTGGTCTGGCTGGTGTCCCTGCCCGTGCAGGCCGCGCAGTACCTGCCCGGCCGGCCTTCGGTGCTCAACTACGCGGCCGGTACGGCGCTTTGGGCGGTCGGCATCGGGTTCGAGGCGGTTGGGGACGCCCAACTGGCCCGTTTCCGCGCCGACTCCGCGAACCGGGGCCGGATCATGGACCGGGGGCTGTGGTCCTGGACCCGGCACCCGAACTATTTCGGCGACTTCTGCGTGTGGTGGGGCCTGTTCCTGCTCACCTGTGACTACCCGGCGGCGGCCGCCGTGTCCGTCGTAGCGCCGCTGGTGATGAGCCTGTTGCTGACCCGGGGCAGCGGAAAACGCCTGCTGGAACGGCACATGGCGGACCGGCCGGGATACGCCGAGTACCGTGCCCGCACCAGCGGTTTCCTCCCGCGTCCGCCGAGGCCGGAGTGAGCAAGGAGCACCTCATCGAGCCACAGCACGACACCACCCGACACGCCGATCAGCAGGCTCCGTTGAAGGTGCGCCGACGTCCGGCGCACCCCCGGGCGGCCGTCCTCGTCCTGCACGGCGGCCAGGAGACGAGCGAACGACCCGCCCGGCCCTGGCAGTCGGCCGCGCTGCGTATGGGCCCGGTCGCACGCGCGGTGATGGCCCAACTGCCGTACCAGGACGTCCTGGTGGCCCAGGTCCGTTACCGCCTCCGCGGCTGGAACGGCGACCGCGCGGACGCGGCCCGCGACGTCCTGCGCGCACTGGACGCCCTGGCCGAACTCACCGGCCCCGTACCGACGGTGCTGCTCGGCCACTCCATGGGCGGCCGGGCCGCCCTGCGCGCCGCCGGTCACCCGCTGGTGACGGGCGCGGTCGCCCTCGCCCCCTGGTGGCCGCGGGGCGAACCCGTCGAGCAGACGGCGGGGCGTCACATCGTCGCCCTGCACGGCGAACGCGACCACGTCACCTCGCCCACGGAGACGGCGGACTGCGTACGCCGGGCACGGGAGGCGGGGGCGACGCGGGCGGGCCTGGCGTTCATCGCCGACGGCGACCACGGGATGCTGCGCCGCCACGGCCTCTGGCATCACACGGCCGCTGCGCTGGTCGCCCACCTGCTCGACCCGGGGACTGTCCCGGACCCCTTGCCCGCGGGGGGTTATGGGGTGGGGGAGATTCCGGTGCTGTGAGCGGTGTTCCCGATGAGCCGCCGCACCGGACGCGGACCGGAACACCCTTCGCCACGGGGCAGTCCGGACCATAGGATCATGTCCATGACTGAGGCAATGCCGCCTGGCTCGGGCGGGCCCGGCGTGATCGACTCCACGACGCACATCCGTGTCGCCCGCCCCTCGCGGGACCTCGCCGCGGCGGAACGCTTCTACGTGGACGGGCTCGGGCTCGACGTCCTGTGGCGGACCACCGAGCGCGTCCGGGGTGAGCACGATCTCCTGATGGTCGGCCCGCCCGGCGGCTCCTGGCACTTCGAGCTGACCCACGATCCCGAGCATCCGCTGGAACCGACCCCGACCGAGGACGACCTTTTCGTGGTCTACCTGGGCACGCCCGTGGACGAGGCCCTGGTCGAGCGCCTGGTGGCCACCGGCGGCACCCGGGTCCCCGCGCACAACCCGTACTGGGACGAGCACGGAGTCACGATCGCCGACCCGGACGGCTACCGCCTCGTCCTGTGCTCCCGCACCTGGGGCTAGTTGAGCCAACCGATCGGTGACCGGTCACGCCGGACCCCCCTCCCACATCACCCACGGCCGCTCGATCACCTCGGCGTAGCTGGTGTGCCCGGGGTGGTCGCGCAGGTGGGCGAAGGCCCAAGTCTGGGGTTCTGTCGGGTCGTTGCTCGGGGAGGAGCGTGCGGCGCACTCCGTGTCGTCGGCGTTGAGGGCCAGGCAGCGGAACGCGTACGTCAGGGGTGGGGCGTCCGTGTCGTGGTCGGGTCGTAGCGTCCAGTCGACGAAACGGAAGGTGCGGCGGATCGGGACGGTCACAGGACCTCACCCCGGCTTCGGGCGTTCGCGCGGGCGGTCTCGGCGCGCAACCGCTGCTGCGGGTCGGCCGGTTGTACGTCTTCAGGGTTCACGGTCCACTCGGTTCCGCCCGTGACCGGCCGAAGGGACCAGAGCCCGCACCACTCGCCGCGAAACTCGCCGATCCGTTCCTGTGCGTCCACCAAGAGTGTGCCGGGGGCGGGGAGTTGAGGGGGTTCCGTCTCGTCAGACATGGGTCGCTGCTCTCCGTAGTCGTTCCACTACCGATGCGGCTCAGAGTGACCTAGAGTCGGTACCTCTTCAACTTGTGGGCGGCGAGCGGAAAGTTGGGCGGAGAATGGTGAACCGCAAGGAGCTGAACCCTGAGAGCAGTCCATCGGCCGCCTTCGGTGCGCGTCTGCGCAGCGCACGGGAGGCACACGGATGGACGCAGGAAGAGCTGGCGCCGAAGTTGGGATACTCCAGCACGCATATCTCGGCCGTGGAAACCGGTCGCAAGATGCCAACTCTTCGGTTCTCGCGTAGTGCTGACCTCGTTTTCGGGACCAGTGACACCGCTGACACGTTCGAACGCCAGTGGCGTGAGATCCGCACCGGCAGTCTCCTGGAAGGCTTCCCGGAGTACGTCGGGTACGAGGGCCGGGCAGTGGAGATCCGGCTCTACAACATCGGGATCATCCCCGGTCTGTTGCAAACACCGGAGTACGCACGGGTGTTGGCCGACAGCAACGTGCGGCGCGGTGCCATCACTCCCGAACAGGCTGATGAACGGGTCTCGTTCCTCGCGGAGCGACAAGCGGCGCTCGTGAGGCCTCGGCCTCCGATGATGTTTGTGATCATTGACGAAAGCTGCATCCGGCGCCCCATCGGCGGGGCCGTGGTCATGGAGGCCCAGCTCGCGCGTCTGGTCGAGTTCGCCGGACAGCCGAACACGCTGCTTCAGATCGCGCCGTACGAGATCGGCGAGCGCCGCACGTTCGATCTGCCCGTGAACCTGTTGACGTTGCCGGATCGATCAGTGGTCTGTTACGCCGAATCCCAAGCTCAGGGGCATCTGGACCGGGAAAGCACGTCCGTGATGCCCATGCTGACGGCCTACCATCAACTACAGGCCGAAGCGTTGTCCCAGGCGGCGTCTGTGGCCATGATCAACCAGTTACGAAAGGGCACCCCGTGACGACCGAATCCCCCCGCTGGTTCAAGTCCTCGTACAGCAACAACGGCGGTGACTGCGTTGAGGCCGCCGCCAACCTCGTCGCCCCCCACGGCATCGTTCCCGTCCGTGATTCCAAGAACCCGACCGGCCCGGTGCTCGGCTTCCCGGCCCGTGCCTTCACCTCCTTCATAGCGGGCGTCAAGGCGGGCACGTTCGGCACCGTCTGAGTCACGCTGATCAACCAGTTGCGAAAGGGCATCTCGTGACGACCGAAAACCCCCGCTGGTTCACGTCCTCGTACAGCAACAACGGCGGTAACTGTGTCGAGGCCGCCGCCAACCTCGTCGCCCCCCACGGCATCGTCCCCGTCCGTGACTCCAAGAACCCGACCGGTCCCGTTCTCGGCTTCCCGGCCGATTCCTTCACCTCCTTCATAGCCGGCGTCAAGGCGGGCACGTTCGGCGCCGTCTGAGTCACGGGACGTCCCGCGTGCCCTGGGCGCGGGCGTACTGCGCGGGTGTCTGGCCGTACTGCTTCTTGAAGGCGCGGACGAAGTGGCTGGTGTCGGCGAACTGCCAGAAGCGGGCGAGTTCCGAGATGCCGGGGCGGGCGAGTGGTCCGGTGAGGGCGAGGCGGGTCTGTTCCAGGCGCTGGTGGCGGATGTGGGCGGTGACGGACTCGTCGGTCGCGGCGAACGCGCGGTGCAGGGTGCGGACCGAGATGTTCAACTCGCGGGCCAGCAGCCGTGGTGACAGCTCCGGGTCGGACAGATGGCCGCGGACGAGGTCCTTGGCCGCCTGGACCAGGGCGGGGGCGAGCTGCGGTTCGGTTCCGTCGACCTGCTGGGTGAGGACGCCCAGGGCCAGTTCGAGGAGGGCGTTGCGGGCGGCCCGGGCGCCTGCCGGGGAGAGGTCGTCGAGGCGGTCGTCGATCATGCGCGCGTGCGCCAGGAGCAGCCGCATCTCGGCGGAGTCCGCGGAGCCGAGCACCGGCCGCCGGTGGATGAGCGGTCCCAGGTGGGCGACGGGCAGGACCAGTTTCGTTGTCGTGTTCGTGTGTGCTTTTACCGCGAACCGCCAGGGCGGACCGGTGTGCCGGACGATGAACTGCCCGGCCGAAACCAGCAGTTGGTCGCGATCGCGCGCACGGGCGAAACCCCAGGAACCCTTCTCCACAACATCCACGACCAGCATGTCGGAGAAATAGCGGGAATCGATCCAGGCTCCGTCGGCAGCCGTAGACGCATAACACAGCTGCGTTATCAGAACGTCATGAATTCTGAGGCCGTGGATGCTCGCCCGGGAATCCGCGGAACTCGTCAGCCCGGCCGCCGGCAGCGGAACGGACCGGCCCGCCTGGATGTCCCACTGGTGCCGGAGAACGGCCCGCCGCTCTCCCGTGCACGGGCCGACCAGACGCGCGGAGAACCTCCCGCGCGGGGCGCGCGCGATGCCGTGTGCGGGCTGGGTGTCTGTCCTGTCGTTCATGCCCTTCGAACCTGCTCTCCGGTCGCTCGTCAGCCAGTCTCCGTGCCCGCGCGCCGCCAGGTGTGGAACATCGGCGCCTACTTGATGGAATGCGCGCGCCAAGAGGGAACGCGCCCGGCCCGGGTGTGCGGAGGCGGTCTACGGTTCCGGTCCCGGCCGAGTTCCTTTCCACGGTGATATCGGCGCGCCGCACCGGCAGGCCATACCGGCAAGCCGCATCGGCACGTCATATCCGCAATCCCAAGTTATCGGCAATGAGGTGAGGAGCACCATGTCCGAAGCCGTGCCCAAAGTGCCCGAATCGACGGCGAAAGGCGGCGAGACCTGGATCGCCCGGCTGGCGCTGCGTTTCACCGACTTCACCGAGAAATGGCTGCCCGACGCGCTGGGTTTCGTCCTGGTCGGCACCTTCCTGATTCTCGCGCTGGGACTGGCCTCCGGCGAGAAACTCCTCGGCGCACCGGCCGACCCGACAGCCACGAGCGGCTTCGGTCTGGTCGACGCGTGGGGGCAGGGATTCTGGTCCCTGATCACCTTCACCCTGCAGATGGCGATGATCATCATCGGTGGGTACGCGGTCGCGGTCTCCCCGCCCGTGGGACGCCTCATCGCCCGCCTCGCCGCCTGGCCCGCGACCCCGCGCGGCGCCATCACGTTCACCGCCGCCGTCGCCATGCTCACCGCCTACGCGAACTGGGCCTTCAGCCTCGTCTTCACTGCCATCCTCGCCAAGGAGATCGCCCGTCGGGTCCCCGGTGTCGACTACCGCGCCCTCGGCGCGATGGCCTTCCTGGGACTCGGCACGGTCTGGGCCCAGGGCCTGTCCGGCTCCGCCGCGCTACAGGTGGCGAGCGCGGGGTCGAGCCCCGAGTCCGTGCAGAAGGTCATCGCCGAGGGGCGCGGCAGCGGACTGATCCCGCTCACCGACACCATCTTCCTGTGGCAGGGCGTGGTGGCCACCGCCATCATCTTCGTCCTCGCCGTCGGCATGGCCTGGCTCCTGTCACCCGCGCCGGAGAACGCCAGAACCGCCGAACGGCTCGGGATCGACCTCGGCCCCGCCCTCGTCCTGGAGCGGTCCGAGAGCAGGCGTAGCAGACCCGGCGAATGGATCGAGCACAGCCCGGTCTTCACGATCCTGGTGTTCCTCCTCGGCGCCTGGTACCTCGCCCGGCACTTCACGAACACCGCGGGCAACCCGCTCAACGCCCTCGACCTGAACACCATCAACCTGATCCTCATCCTGCTGGCGCTCATCCTGCACTGGCGGCCGGTCAACCTCGCCCGCGCCGTCCGCGACGGCGTCCCCGCGACCTCGGGCGTACTGCTCCAATTCCCTTTGTACGGCGGCATCTTCGGGATGATCGCGTACACCGGCCTGCACCAGACGATCGCCGACTGGCTGGTCTCGGTGTCGAACGAGTTCCTCTACCCGGCCTTCATCGCGATCTACAGCTGCGTCCTCGGCGTCTTCGTCCCCAGCGGCGGCAGCAAGTGGGTCATCGAGGCGCCCTACGTCCTCGACGCGGCGAACCAACTCCACGTCAACCAGGGCTGGATGGTCGTCGTCTACGACCTCGGCGAGGCCGGCGCCAACCTGCTCCAACCGTTCTGGATGCTCCCCACCCTGGCGATCCTCGGGCTCAAGGCACGCGACATCATGGGCTACACCTTCGCGATGTTCCTCGCCCTCTTCCCCGCCACCCTGGTCCTCGTCACCCTCTTCGCCCGCACTCTCCCGTTCCCCTGACGACCCGCCCCCGATCCGGTCCCCAGGCCCAGGGACGACGAGGGCCGTCGTCGGCAGGATTCACGGCGCATGTGGTCGATCGACACCGCCTGAGTCACGCTGCCTCGCGGGTCTTCGCCAGCTCCGCCGCGAACTGGGCCCCGCTGAGCAGCGCGAGGTTCGACAGCCACAGCCAGATCAGGAAGACGACGCTGCCGGAGAGCGAGCCGTAGAGCCTGCTGTAGGCGCCGAGCGTCGTCGCGTACGTAGAGAAGCCGGCGGAGACGATCAGCCACAACGCGGCGGCCAGTACGCCGCCGGGCAGGCTGTGGCCGCGGCGGCGGGCGCCCGCCGGGCCGGTGTGGAAGACGACCACGACCAGGAGCGCGACCAGGCACAGCAGGACCGGCCAGCGCAGCAGGTCCCAGGCCCAGGCCGCGGTCTCGTCCACGCCGGCCATCCGGCCGACCGCCTCCGCGAGCGGGCCCGTCAGCAGCAGCGTGAGTGAGCCGATCAGGAGCAGGCCCAGCAGTACCAGCGCGGTCAGTACGATGCGGGGCGCCTTGCGCCAGGGCGAGCGGTGGTCCTGGGTGCCGTGCATGCGGTGCAGGGCGCGGCGGAACACCGCGAGGTAGCTCGTGGACGACCACAGCGCGCTGACGCTGCCCGCCACCAGCAGGGGCCATGCCGTGCGGTCGGTGCGCAGGACGTGGGTCAGGGCCGCGTGCAGTTCCGTGCCGGAGTCGGCGGGGGCGTACGCCGTGACGTGGGTGACGAACTCCTTGGCCGTGTCCGGGCTGATCATGCCGAACGCGATGACCGTGGCCAGCATGGCGGGAAGCACCGCGAGGATCGCGTAGTACGTCAGCGCCGCCGCGTAGTCCGAGATGTCGTCGTTCCACAGCGACACGGGTGTGCGGCGCAGCGCGGGCCACCAGGCCGCCGGTGGCCGGAACCCGGCGATCCGGCGGACCCGGCCGACGTACGACTCGGCGGACTCAGCGGACATGGGGCGCCCGGTGCTTGGCGGCGCTCAGCCGGAGCCGGGTGCGGGTCGTGTACGGGGCCGCCGCGCCCTCGGCCTCCGCCGTCACCGCGCGCAGGGCGGGGAGTACGGCGTCCGGGGAGGTGTCCGGGGCCAGCCAGACCCGGAGCTCCAGCTCCAGGCGGCGGCCGCGCCGGGGCAGTACCCGCGCGTGTCCGCGTGCGACACCGGGTACGGCGGTCGCCCGTGCCGTCACCGCCTCGGCCAGCGCCTGCGGACGTACCGTGCAGCCGGGGGAGGGCAGTGCCATCCGCCGCCCCGACCCCGAACGCAGCTGCCCGAGAGCCCAGTACGCGAACAGCACGGTCAGCCCGATCGACGCGGCGATGACCGTGGGCGTCCACCAGCCCTCGCTCCGCACCTGCGCCAGCCGGCCCGGCTCCAACAGCACGGCGTGCGTAGGGGAGTTGGGCCACCAGGTCGGCAGCCGGTGCGCGACGGTCCGGTCCGTGGCGGCGAGCAGGGAACCGGTGAGGAGGAGCGCAAGTCCGCCCGCGCCGAGGGCGGTTCGGTTGACGGCCGTGCGGGCGGTGCGCATCACTGGTCAACTTCCTCGGCCGCAGGGGTGGTTGTGGGTACGGAGGGTGTCGTGGGCGGTTGCCACACCGGTTCCGGGGTGACGGTGACGCGTACCCGGGGGGCGCGGCGCAGCCGACAGGAGGATACGGCGGCGTGGGCGGCGGCCGTGACCGCGGTGTGCGCCTCGGCCCGGTCACCGAAGGCGAGGGACGCCCATACGGTGATCCGCCGGCGGCCTACCCGTACCCGTACCGCCGTGATGCCGGGCACGTCACCCGCCGTGTCGCGGACCAGGGACCCGATCGCCGAGCGGTCCACGGCGGCGTCGACGCGCTCCGCCTCCGTACGGACGGTGGACCGGTGCCGTAGACCCGGGGTGAGGGCGAGCACGATCATCCAGACGCCGAGCAGGGCCGTGAGACCGCCCGCGATGACGACGGCCGGGTCGCCGGGCCCGTGCCCGGACAGCCAGTGCACCGCCGAGACGCGCCAGGCCGCCGCCGCGCGGTGGGCGGTGTGCACCTGGACCAGATCGAGGGCGAGCGCACCGCAGGCCAGGGCCGCCGACGAGGTGAGCAGGGCGACCGGGGTCCGGCGCGCGGACCACCAACGCCCGGGTGTGCTGGGCGAGTTGGTCTTCTCGGCCGGGGACACCGGAGCGCGGGAGTACCTCGGCGGGGCGAGCGAGGTGACGCCGACGCGCGCGGTCGGTACGTCCAGACCCGTCAACTCCCGCGTGCGTTCCAGTACATGGCGCTGGACGTCCCGGGCGCCGTCGGCCAGCGGGGCCGGATAGGGGAGCGTCACACCGAGGGACAGCTCCGCCCTTCCGCCCCGTACGGTCGCCGCCGCCCTGGCCGTACGGCCGGGCAGCGCCTCGGCGGTCGCCCGCTCGGCGATCCTGCGTACCGCCCGCTCCGAGACGGTGGTGGTGCCCCGTTGCGCGGCCGGTGCCGGTGCCGGTGCCGGTGCGGGGACGGGGGCGGGTACGGCCTCGGCTGGGGCGGTGGTCATCGACGGCTCCGGTCGAACGCGTCCCGTACGTCCTGGACGGTGCCGCCGCGGTCGAACCACCGGCCCACCGCCCAGCCCAGGCCGCCGAGCGCGGCCACGAGCAGGAAGGCGCCGAAGCCGCCGAACCAGCCGGCGAACGCCAGGGCCATGCCCGCGATCATCCCGACGAACGGTGTGCTCATGCCCGTCCACCTCCACCAGTCACCCGATCCACCACTCCTGCCCGTGCCCTCGACCGGCCGCCCTACTCCACCCGGGCCTCGCCGGTGTGCGCGGGCTCGTCGTCGTCGGGCAGGTGGACGTCGTTGACGGTGACGTTGACCTCGACGACCTCAAGGCCGGTGATGCGCTCCACGGCGGAGATCACGTTCTCCCGCACGTCCTGGGCGACATCCATCACGGACACCCCGTACTCGACGACCAGGTCCAGATCGATCGCCGTCTGCCGCTCGCCCACCTCGACCTTCACCCCGCGCCCCACGTTGGGCCGGCCACCGGGCACGCGGTCGCGCACGGCGCCGATGCTCCGCGAGAGGCCGCCGCCCATGTCGTGGACGCCGGGGATCTCGCGGGCCGCGATGCCGGCCACCTTCACGACGACGACATCGGCGATCGACGTACGGCCGCGGTCGGCGGCGGGCTGATCGGCACCGGTGGTTCCGCCGGAGACAGCGGTGGTGGCCGGGTCCTTGGCGGGCCGGACCTGGGTGGTGACCGGTGCGGTCTGCGTGGTCATGGCATACCTCTTTCTGCCTCGTGCGCTGCCTCGTGGCCGATGTGCTCTCACTTCTTCAGACCCGTGCCCGCCGGGTCTGTGACGCGGCGGGCACGGGAAATCCTTCGGGGCGTCAGCCGATCGGCGTCAGCTGGTGGGCATCAGCACCGTGTCGATGATGTAGACGTTGGCGTTGGCGGTCTTGACGTTGCCGCAGACCACCTTCGCGGAGTCGTTGACGGTGTACGACTCACCGGAACCGGCGGTGGTCAGCTTCGACTTCTCCAGGGTGTCGAAGGAGCCCTTCTCCAGGTTCGCGGGCGTCAGCTTCTGCCCCACCACGTGGTACGTGAGGATCTTCGTCAGCTGGGCCTTGTCGGCCAGGACCTTGTCCAGGGTGGCCTTCGGGATCTTCGCGAAGGCGTCGTTGGTCGGCGCGAACACCGTGATGTTCTGGGCGTTGTTGAGGGTGTCGACGAGCCCCGCCTTCTTCACCGCGGCCACGAGCGTGGACAGGGCCGGGTTGTTGGAGGCGGCGGTGGCCACCGGGTCCTGCGCCATGCCGTCGAAGGAACCGGAGCCGCTCTTCGGGACGGCCGCGCAGCCGGTGCCGAAGGGCTGGTCGGCCGTGGTGGCGTCGGAACCGCTCATGCTGTTGTCGGTGGCGGAGGCGGACGCCTTGGTGGACGCGTCGGACTTCGCGGAGTCGCTGCCGCTGTCGGAGCAGGCGCTCAGAGCCACCGGCAGCACGGCCGCGGCGGCGAGGACGACGGCGGTACGGCGGATACGGGTGTTCATGCGGGTTCTCCTTGTGATCGGTGTGATGGGTGTGATCGGTACGGCGACGGGCGCCGGTACGCGGGGGCGGTCTGTGGGGGCGGGAAGTGCGGGCGGTCGGTGGGGTCAGTCGACGGTCACGACCACGGAGTGCCATCCGCTCGCGCCGTCGGGGATGGTCTTGGTCCGCTTGTCGGTCTGCACCGCGCCGGTGCGGTCGGTGGCGCGGACGGTGAGGGTGTGGCCGCCCTTGGTCGCCCGCCAGGGGAAGGACCACTGGCGCCAGGTGTCGCGGGTGTCCTCGGCGGCCAGCCGGGCCTCCTGCCAGGGGCCGTCGTCGACGCGGATCTCGACCTTGTCGATGCCGCGGTGCTGGGCCCAGGCGACCCCGGCCACCATCACCGTCCCCGTTTTCGGCCGGGCGAACGGCTTCGGGGTGTCGATCCGCGACTCGGTCTTGATCGGGGCCTTCCGGGCCCAGCCCCGCTTGACCCAGTAGGGGTCGTAGGCGTCGAACGTCGTCAGCTCGATGTCCTTGATCCATTTGCAGGCCGAGACGAAGCCGTACAGGCCGGGCACGACCATGCGGACGGGGAAGCCGTGCGCGAAGGGCAGCGGTTCGCCGTTCATGCCGAGGGCGAGGAGGGCGTCGCGGCCGTCCATCAGGTCCTCGACCGGGCTGCCGATCGTCATGCCGTCCACGGAACGCGCCACCAACTGGTCGGCGGAGCCTCCCTCGGAGGGCGGCTTCACCCCCGACTCGGCCAGCAGATCGGCCAGTCGTACGCCGATCCAGCGCGCGTTGCCGACGTAGGGGCCGCCGACCTCGTTCGACACACAGGTGAGCGTGATGTCGCGCTCGACCAGCTCGCGCCGCAGCAGGTCGTCGAAGGTGAGGGTGAGAGGCCGTCGTACGCCCTGTCCGTGGATGCGCAGCCGCCAGGTCGTGGCGTCCACCTTCGGCACCACGAGGGCGGTGTCGACGCGGTAGAAGTCGCCGTTCGGGGTGACGAAGGGGCTGACGCCGGGGACGCGCAGTTGGGCGCCCTTCGGTACGGCCCGGGCCCGGGAGGCCGGTACCGGCAGGACCAGGTTCCGGCGGGAGGCGACCGCGTCCCGGCCGCCGGCACCGCTCAGCGAACGGCCGAGCAGCCCGGCACCGGCGGACCCGACGGCGGCGGCACTCGCCGCGATCACGAACCCGCGCCGGTCCCATCCCGCAGCGGGCGGTGCCACGGCGTCCTGGTCGGCAGGCTCCGGTCCCCGGGGCCGGAGCCTGCCGACCAGGACGTACAGCACCGCGGCCCCGACGACGGCGCCGGCCACGGAGGGCAGCGCGTCCGTGATCCCGGTGGAATCCGGGCGGCCGGTCGCCGCGAGGGCGCCGACGACTCCGAACAGCAGCACACCGGCCGTCCCCGTACGCCGGAATCGCAGCGCGACAATTCCCAGGGCCAGCGCGAAAACCGCGAGTACCGCGAGAATTCCCAGCTGGAGAAAGAGTTTGTCGTTCGTGCCGAAATGGCGGATCGCCCAGTCCTTCACGGCGGCGGGCGTACGGTCGATCGCCGCGCCCCCGACCGCGACGACCGGCCCGGCCTGCGGACGCGTCCCGCCCGCCACGGCCTCGGCGACCGCGAGCGCGGCGAGACCCGCCAGCACGCCGCTGAGCGCGGCGAGCGGCAGCGGCAATGCCGCGGCGGTTTTCTTCTCGTTCTCGGTCACGGTGGGAATCCGGCACCGAATGGGGCGAGGATTGGTCGCCCGCTCGATCGGATGAATTTCTTTTTCCGACCCATCCGCGGCCCCTTCGGCTCCGGAAAGAGAAGAACAAGGAGAAGGCAACGAGAAGACAAGGAGAAGAAGCGGGCGCACGCGCGTCACAGACGCCGCGCGGCCGTGTCCAACCCGCAGACAGACCGGACGAGAGGAGCCGCCCAGTGGCGGGGCCCCGCACACCCGACGCACCACCGGACACCCGGGCCGAGACCGATGACGCCCTGCTGGCGGTCCGGGCCGCGGAGGGGGACGAGGACGCCTTCGCCGTGCTCGTGCACCGGCACGCCCCCGCGCTGATCCGGCTCGCCACGAGCCTGCTCGGTACCGGCGCGGAGGCAGAGGACGCCGTACAGGACGCCTTCCTCAGCGCCTGGCGGCGGCTCCCGGAGTTCCAGGGCCGCTCCGCCTTCGGCACCTGGATGTACCGCATCGTCACCAACCGCTGCCTGAACGTGCTGCGTTCGCGCCGACCCGTGGCCTCGCTGGAGGCGGCCGGTGACGTGGCCGCCGCCGAACACACCACCTCCCCGGCCCGGATCGCCGAGGGCCGCCACGCGGTCCGCGAACTGCGCGACGCCCTCGACCTCCTCTCGGCCGAACAGCGCGCGTGCTGGGTGCTGCGCGAACTGGACGGCCGTTCCTACGAGTTCATCGCGGACGCGGTCGGCATCAGCCAGGAGGCCGTCCGCGCCCGGGTGTTCCGCGCCCGCCGATCTCTGACCCAAGCACTGGGGGCCTGGCGATGACCGACCGCACCGACCAGCCGAACACCACGCCCACCCAGGCCGACGACGAACTCCTGCCCTGCGGACGGCTGTTGTCGCGGACCTGGGACGACTGGGAGCGAGGCGCGGACGACCCGCACCTCCGCACCTGCCCGCACTGCCGCCAGGCCGTGCGCGGACTCGACGATCTGGAGTCCGTGGTGCGCGGACTCCAGGCGGAGACGGACACCGCCGCCTCCGCCTACGACACCGAGCCGCTGACCCGGCGGATCATGGACGTCGTACGCCTCGAACTGCGCCCGGGCCGCCCCCTTCCTCTCGGTGAACCCGCCGAGGACCTCTGGATCATGGAGGCGGTCGCGGCCCGTGCGCTGCGCGCGGCGGCCGAGTCGGTGCCGGGCGTCCGGGCCGGTTCCTGCCGCCTTCTCGACGGCGGTGCCGACGGCACGGTCGAGGTCCGCCTCGACATCCACGCCCCGGCCGACGCCCCGCTGCCCGAGCTCGCCGCCCGGGTCCGCGAACGCGTGTGGGAGGCGGCGGACCGTGAACTGGGCATGGAGGTCACGGCAGTTGACATCCGCGTGACGGACCTCGTGTCCACCCCGATGTCGGACGACGATGCCGATGCAGATGACGATCAGGAAGGCGGTACGGCATGACCGCGCAGCGCTCCGAGGATTCCGCGCCGTACGGGCAGCCCGCGCACGCGACGCTGGCCGCGGAGGTCGCCGCGGCCGTCGAGGGCGTCTCCGGGGTCGCCTTTCTCCGGCCCGGGCTGACCGACCGGCTGCGGTCGGTGGTGTCGAGACCCGGGGCGGCGCCCGCCGGGGTGCGGATGACCCCGCCGGACGGCGACGGTCCCTGGCGGGTCGAGATCCACGTCGTCGCGCTGCGCCGGGCCAGGACCGTGGACGTGGCACGCGGTGTCCGGGACACCGTCGAACGGCACCTGGACACCCTGGCACCGGCACGGCCCGCACCCCGGGTCACCGTGACGGTCACGGGCCTCGTCTGACCGGCCCGGCTCAGGTCGGGAAGGTCGGCAGGGCCGGCGGCGCGGAGGTGGGCTGGGGTGAGCCGCGGGGCGGTTCTACGGTGATGTCCGTCGCCTCAGCCCGGGAAGGTCAGCAGGGCCAGGGGCGCCGAGGTGGGGTGGGGTGAGCCGCCGGCCGGTTCGACGGTGATGCCCATGCCCGACGAGCCGTCGACGGTGCCCCGCAGCAGGACGGCCTGGTCGGTGCGGGCGGGGTTCATCAGACCGGCCGACCGCATGGTCCCGGAGTCGTCGAACCACAGCTGGTAGACCTTGCCGCCCGGCGGCCGGGTCATCCCGGAGACGACGAACACGGCCCGGTCCCGACCCTGCGAGACGACGACCGTCCCGGTGGCACCCCCGGCCAGTCCGGCGACCCGGGTCCTGGCGTCCGGGGCGGCCAGGACGGCGGCGATCTCGTCCGACGCCCGCACGGCCTGACGCGCCCGGTCGCGGGCGTCCTCGGCCCGCTGGTGCTGCCAGACGGCCGTACCGCCGAGCGCCGTGGCCGCCGCGAGACAGGCGGCGAGCGCCCAGCGGGAGAGCGTACGGGTCCGCGGGCCGGCCGGTGCGGTGCGGTTCCTGGGGTGCCTGCCGGGGGTCTCCTGGCGGACGGCGGTGATCCGGCGCAGCACCCGCTCGCGCAGCGCGGTCGGGGGCGTCGCGGCGACGGCGAGGCCCAGGCGGGCGGCGGTCGCGGTCAGCTCGGCGGTCTCCTCCGCGCAGGGTTCACAGCCCGCGAGGTGCCGTTCGAACGCCGTGCTCTCCTCGTCCGGCAGCGCGTGCAGGGCGTAGGCGCCCGTCAGCCGGTGCAGATCGACGGTGGTCACGCGGTCACCCCCGGGCGGTCGGTCGGCGTGGGTGTGGTGTTCGGGCCGGTCTGGTGGTGGGGGGCGGTGGTGGTCGTGCGGGCGCGCGGTGTGTGCGGGGCGGGTGGGCTGGTCGGCTGGTGCGGGTCGACGGTGGTCACGCGGTCACCCCCGGGCGGTCGGTCGGTGTGGGTGTGGTGTTCGGGCCGGTCTGGTGGTGGGGGGCGGTGGTGGTCGTGCGGGCGCGCGGTGTGTGCGGGGCGGGTGGGCTGGTCGGCTGGTGCGGGTCGACGGTGGTCACGCGATCACCCCCGGGCGGTCGGTCAGCGTGTGTACGGCGTTCGGGCTGGTCGGCTGATGGGGGTCGGCGGTGGTCGTGCGGTCGGTCTCCGGGCGGGCGCGCAGTGTGTGTGCGGCGTTCGGACTGGTCGGCCGGCAGGTGTCGGTGGTCGTCACGCGGTCACCCCCAGGCAGTCGCGCAGGCGGATGAGTCCGTCGCGCAGCCGGGTCTTCACGGTCCCCAGCGGCAGCGCCAGCGCCTCCGCCACCTCGCGATAGGTCAGGCCCCGGTAGTACGCCAACGTGACGGACTGGCGCTGGAGTTCGGTCAGGGTGCGCAGACAGCGCCGTACCTGTTCGCGCTCCAGCCGGGCCTCGACGCGCTCGGCCACCTCGTCGTACTCGGGGAGCTGCGCCAGCAGCGCGGCCTTGTGGTCGCGGGCCGCCGCGGCGTCCACCGAGCGCACCCGGTCCACCGCCCGGCGGTGCGCGAGGGTGAGGATCCAGTTGACGGCGGTGCCGCGGTCGCGCCGGTAGCGGGGAGCCGTCCGCCACACCTCCACCAGCACCTCCTGCGTCACCTCCTCCGACTGCGCCTGGTTGCGCAGCACCGCCCGCACGACACCCAGCACCGGCCCCGCCACGGCGTCGTAGACACCCGCGAAGGCGTCCTCGTCCCCGAGGGCCACCCGGCCGACCAGTTCCTCCAGGTCGGGCCCCGCGTCCGGGTTCCTGCCGATATGCACTGCTTCTTTCACCGAGGGCCTCCGCGGTCGGGACATGTCCGGGCGTAATCCGTTCCTGCCGGGACCCTGGATTGGATGCGGTGCCAACGAGAACACGGGGAGAGCGGGTACGGGTCCGGGGCCCGCCGCGGGTGCGGGCCCCGGTGTCGGTGCCGGTCAGCCCGCGGCGATCCCCTCGCCGCCGACGGCGCCCGGTACGACGACCGAGCCGATCGCGGTGAGTGCCCCCTTCGGGCCGACCCGGAACTCGTCCACCGTGCCCTGGGCGCCGGTCTGGACGTACAGGTACCGGCCGTCCGAGGAGGCCGCCGCGTCCACCGTGCCGGGGTGGGTGGCCGTGTTGCCCAGCGCGGTCAACTCGCCCTGGGCGCCCACCCGGTAGCCGGACAGGGTGCCGCTGGCGGCGTTGGAGACGTAGAGGTGGTTGCCGGCGGTCACCGCCCAGCAGGTGGCGGTCTGGCCCGTCGGGACGGTCCCCTTCGCGGTCAGTCTGCCGTCGCGGCCGACCGTGAAGGTGCCGACCGAGTTGGTCCCGGCCTCCGTCACCCGGATCCGCCCGGCGGAGTCGAAGGCGAACCCGAACGGCACGGCGCCGGGGGTGGATGTCACCACGGGCCGCGCCGACGGACCGCCGCGCACGCCGCCGACCGGGAAGACGTCGATGCTCTGCCCCGAGGCCTTGGTGGTGACGACGAGCTTCGAACCGTCCGGGGTGAAGGAGATCTGCCCGATCGCCGAAGTCGCCTTGTCCAGACCGAGGTCGCGGTGCCAGGACGGAACCTTCACCAGCCGTTCGCCGGTCCGCGCGAAGCCCTGTACGGAACCGCCGCCGAGCGTGTTGGCGACGTAGACCCGGTTGCCGTGGAACGTGACGCCGACCGGGAAACTCCCGCCGCTGGAGATCTCCTGCACCCGCCGCAGCTGCGTGCCGTGCACGGCGAAGACGGTCACGGTGTCGCTGCCCGCGTTCACGGCGTAGAGCAGCTGGTGGTGCCGGTCGTAGGCGAGCGACCCCTGCGAGGCGAGGTGGTCCGCGACGGTGCCGGCCAGCATGCCGCCCTTGCCGCCGGTGGAGTAGACGCCCTTCTGGGCGAGGGTGCCGTCGGCGGCACGGGCGTAGGCCACGACGGTGTTCGCGTCCGTGTTGTCGCTCTGGACGAACACGGTTGCGCTGCCGCTGTGTTGAGCAAGGGAGTCGGGGGTGTGGTGTGCGTCGGCGGCAACGGCGGCGGGCGCGGCGAAGAGGGCGGCCGCGGCGAGGGCGGCGGCTGTGGCGACGGTGCGGGTGGCGAGGGTCATGCGTGCGTACTCCTCTTGTGGAGAAGGGGAATTGGAGCCGGCGGGGTTCTCACGCTCGTCGCCGGACGATTCGCAACGCTAGACCGAACGAGGGGGGACGAAACGACCATAAGCCGCACTCCGGGTCGACGTCCCAGGTTCGTAAGAAGGCCATGGGGATCAGGGGATCAGCGGACGCCGAACCGCCGTGCCCGCCGGGTGGCGCTCCCGGCACCCGTGCGACTGTCCTTGCCGAAGAGGAAACTCAGCACGACGGCGACAGTGAAGGCGACGGCCAGCCGAAGCCCCCACGCGGCGGCCGAACCGTCCTCGATGACGGACGCGAAAGCGGCCTGCCGCATCAGGGCGCTCCCCAATGGAAACGACCCCGCGCAGCTCAACACGTAGACCCACAGCGGCGGTTCGTTGAAGGCGATGAGGACCGAGGCCGAGACGACGACGATCACACTGAGTACGACGGTGAGCGAAGCGATGTCCATGTCCATGTCCGTAAGCATGTCGTCGGGCGGACGACGAATCGTCGACGCAGCGGAGGAGGGGGGCCTCTATCCAAGGGTGGAGAAGCTTCCGCCTATCCCCGCCCCGCCGTGGCCAGTTGCCAGATCTGGGCCGCCGTCTCCTCCGCGGACTCCGTCGGTGGTGGGTTGTTGGGGAGTTGGGCGGGGACGGTCGTGTTCTTCTTCTTGCCCGGGCGGTCGGCGAAGAGGGCGATGGTCAGGGTGAGTTGGGGGTCCTGGGTGGTGGACCAGATGGTTCGGCGGGTGATTCCGCCGCCTGCTCCGGCGGTGAAGGAGGTCTGGGGGGTCGGGGTCTTCTGGGCGGTGGGGGTCGAGGGGATCGCCTCCTCGGGTGTCTTGGAGGGCTCTGACGTCTTGGGTGTCTGGGACATCTGCGCGTTCACCATGAAGACGTCCCGCTCGTCCAGCATGTGTCGTGTGTCGGGGTGGGCCGTGTATATCTGGCGGCCGTCCCGGGTGATCTTCGTGATCGTGTACGGGGTCGCGTACAGCCCGTTCGCCGCCACGGTCGCGTAGGCCGAGGCCAGTTTCAGTGGGGTGGGTGCGGGGGTCTTCTGGAGGTCGGTCAAGGGGGAGCCGAGGAGGACCTTGCCGAAGGGGTCCAGGGCCGTTCCCGCTTCTACGGCGCCACCGACCGCGTCGTTGAACGGTTGGCGGGCGTAGTCCGAGCCTCCGTACAGGAGCCGGACCGCTCCGTCGCCGGGTTTGATCGCCACGACCGCTGTGTGCAGGGTCGTGCCCTTGGTGGACTTGAGGTTCTTCACCGCCTCCGTCGTGGCGTCCTGGAGGGCCAGGTCGAACGTGGTGTGGACGGTGTAGCCGCCGCGGGCCAACTGGTCCTCGGTGATGCCGAGTCGGTCGGCGGCCTCCTGTGCCGCCACGTCGATCATGTACTGGCGTTGGCCCTCGGTCGTGCCCGGCGGGTAGAAGCGGAAGGCCGGGAAGGTGGCGTCGGCGCGTTGCTTCGGCGTGATGGCGCCGCTTGTCGCCATCGCGTCGAGCACCCATGACCAGCGTGCCTTGAGGGTCGCGGTCACCTTCGGATCGGAGCCCGCCTTCTCGTAGTACGACGGGATGTTGACGATCGATGCGAGCGCGGCGCCCTGGGAGACGGTCAGGTTTCGGGTGTCCACGCCGAAGTAGTTGCGGGCGGCGGCCTGGATGCCGGCCGAACCCCGGCCGAAGTAGACCGTGTTGAGATAGCCCGCCAGGATGTCGTCCTTCGATCGGGTGCGGTCGAGTTTGATCGCGATCAGGGCCTCGTGCGCCTTGCGGGACAGGGACTGTTCCGGGCTCAGCAGTGCGTTCTTCACGTACTGCTGGGTGATGGTGGAACCGCCCTGGCGTTCGCCGCCGGTCAGCGAGGCCAGCACCGCGCGGGTGATGGCTCGCGGCGAGACGCCGTCGTCCGTGCGGAACGAGCGGTTCTCGGCCGCGATCACCGCGTCCTGGACGTATCGCGGGACCTGGGACAGGGGTACCTCCTGGCGGTCGACCGGGCCGCGTCGGCCCAGGTAGGAGCCCTTGTCGTCCACGAAAACCGTGCTCTGCGTGACCGTCTCCGGGTGCGGCTCGGGGATGTCGGTCAGGCGGTACGCGACGACCGCGGCCGTGCAGAGTGACGCGATCAGGAGCAGGACGGCGATGAGCAGTCGGCGCAGCAGGCGGCCCCGGGTGCGGCGGAGGCGCAGGCGGAGCGGGATGCGCCGCAGGTGGGCGTGGGCGCGGGTGCGGATGCGGTGCTTCACTCGGCTGCCCCGCCCCGTGCGACGGCCTTGCCGGCCGCGTCGTACACCGTGACGGTCGGGCCGCCGTCGACGGAGCTCGACTTCAACTCCTGCGGCGTCAGCGGTGTGCGCGCGTACCAGACGCCCCAGCCGGGGCTGCCCGCGAGCGTGAGGACCGTACCGGTGATTCTGTGGTCCTCGACGGTGACCTCGACGCGTGCCGGGTCGGCGGACAGGCCTCGGTACAGGCCCGACAGGAAGTACGACGTGTTGTTCAGCGGGTCGGGTTGTACGGAGACGGTCGGTTTCCCGCTCTCGGCGCTGACCTTCTTGCCGCTCCCGTACCTGTACGTGTCCCGGTACTTGTTCGTGTAGGTGTCCTCGTCACCGGCGTCGGTCAGGCCGAGGAACTGGTTGGGCGCTTCCGGTGTGGACCAGTGCTTGCCGTCGGTGGTCAGCCAGACCTGTACGCCTGGTACGGCGTCCACGCGTTCGCCGGGCGCGACGATCCGGATCGGGCTCTGCGCCACGGCGGAAGCCCCGCTGCCCGACCCGTCCGTGGAGCCGCCGCTCATGAACCGGTTCGCGCCGAACACGGCCCCCGGCACGAGCAGCAGCGCGCAGACGGCTGCGACTGCTCCTCTACGACGCCGTCGTAGCGCCCTGCCGTCCTGTTCGACGGCATCGAGCGGAACGTCGAACGGGACGATCCCGGCGGCGGACTCCGCAGCCTCCGCGGACTCCGCAGCCTCCGTGAAGAGACCCCGCAGGCGCTCGGGATCACCCCCGTGAGCCGCCGATCCCCGCCGGGCCCGGCTCCTGACCGCACCGGCCGACCAGCCGAGCAACTGGGCGATCTCCGCCTCGCGCAGGCCTTCCCAGTGCAGCAACACGAGCACGGCTCGTTGGGCCTTCGGGCGGTGCGACCGCCCCCGCGCCCCGCGCAGATACTCCTTGACCAGGAACCGTCGTACATAGAAGTCCACGTCGGCCCGAGGTATTCGGCGCCACCGGGCGCACACCTTCACCAGGGTTCTCCGCACCAGCTCGGTCGCCTCGCGGCGGTCGCCGGGGGTGCCGGTGAGCAGGTGGGCGGTGGTGACAAGCCGGGGCAGGCTCGCGCGGGCGTACGCGGTGAAGTCGTCGGGGGAGTGCGGCACTTCGGGGGTCCTCCGGTACGGCTGTGGGGGAAGTGGATCCAGGGACGCGTGTTTGTCGTCTCTCCTGTGGGGCGTGTGGTGAGGACGCGGCCATCGGGACCTGTACGCACGGCGAGGGCGGTCAGGTTGCACGGGAATTCCAAGACTCCGGTGAGGTCATGACCGAGGACGAGTTCGACGCTTTCTACGCGGCCACGTTTCCCCGTCTCACCGGCCAGCTCTCGGCGTTCACCGGTGACAGGGAGGAGGCGCAGGACGTGGTCCAGGAGGCGTTCGTACGGGCCTGGGACCGGCGCGGGGACTTCCTCGCGGACGAGGCGCCCGAGGCGTGGATCCGTACGGTCGCCATGCGGTTGGCGGTGAGCCGTTGGCGCCGGGCCAGGCGCTGGCTGGAGTTGGTGCGCCGTACTCCGCCGCCCGGGTCGATGCCGGGACCCGACCCTGATCACACGGCACTTGTCGCCGCGCTGCGCCAACTGCCCAAGGCACAGCGGATGGTGATCGTCCTGCACCATCTGTGTGACGTGAGTGTCGAGCAGATAGCCTCCGACACGGGTGCGCCTGTGGGGACGGTCAAGGCCAGGTTGTACCGGGGGCGGGCGGCGCTCGCGAAACATCTGACGGTTGACGAGGCCGACGAGGCCGACGGGGCAGACGGGGCCGAAGGCGCCGATGAGGCGGGCGACGCGGGCAACGCGGACGCGTCGGTTCGGAAGGAGAGCGGTCGTGTCTGACGAACTCTCCAAGGACGGAGTCCCCGCCGCCGAAGTTTCCGTCGACTCCGAACTCTCCACCGCCCTGCGCGAGTTGGCGGCACGCCATGAGACCCTCCCGGTGCTCTCCGGCGCTGCGGTCCGCGGCCGTGCCGTGCGCCGGGGGCGCCGTCGGACGGCGGGCACGTTGGGCGCGGGTGCGGTGGCTTTCGCCCTGGTCGCCTTCGCGTTGAGCGTCGGTTTCACGCACTCCGCGGACGACGGGGACGGGCGTCAAATCCCGGCCGCCACCCACGCCGACCCCGTCCCGTCGCCCCGCGTCACCTCCCCCGAGGTGACAACTCCCGTACCGCGCGCGTCCGCCACGGGCACCGTCGTCCTCGGCAAGCGCGCCCTGATCGTCGGGGACCGGGTCATGCCGATGACCTCCGGCCTCCCCGACGGCCTTGACCTGGCAGGGCCGTTGACCGTCTACAAGAAGCACGAGACCAAGGTGGAGACGGTCACCGATCTGGCCGGCGGAGTCGCCTACACCACGGAGGTCTCGCTCGCGGTCGAACTGCGCGACACCGACGACCAACCGGTCTACGTCGGCATCGCCTTCTCCTCCAAAGAGCAGAGCACCGGCAAGCGCGACACGGGCGCCGGCTGGATCGGCCTGGACTCGGCCGACGCCAAGTGGTTCTACGAGGACGCGAAGATCGGGAGCGTCCTTTCGGTTACCGGTGCCGTGTCCCGAACGCCGGGATGACCGTCGAAAACCCCCGCTCACCGCCTCGGTCCCGCGAAGGCGTACGCCGCGGTGCCAACTCCCAGGAGCAGCAGGGCGGTCCAGGTACCCGCCGCCGAGCCGGCCGGCAGCAGCATCCAGGTCGCCACCCGCGTCGCCGTACTCGTAGCGGCCGGGGCGAAGAACGTGAACGACAGCCAGGCGAACGGCAGCGTCCACGCGTACCGCCCGCCCGAGAACGCCGCGCCCAGGGCGGCAAGCCCGGTCAGTCCCGCGCTGTCCCGCACGACGAACTCGGTGACGGCCATGGACGTCCCCACGGGCGTGCCCGCCCCCTGCACGGCCAGCAGCACCGCCGCGACGACCGCCCCGGCGAGCAGCACATGCGCCGCTCTCCGCGGCACCCAGCGGATCGCGGCCGTCCGGTCCAGCGCGAGGTCCTGCCCACTGAACCCGATCGAGGCCGCCATCACTCCCGTGGCGAGGACGAGCACGGGCAGCCGCCCATCACCGAACCCTTGGGCGCCGCCCCCGGCGAGTGCCCGCATCGCCGCCGCGCTGATCACCAACGCGACGAGGGACGCGGGCACTTGACGCGAGCGGGCGTACAGCGTCAGCCATCTCCCCGGCATCCATGTCACGGGCTCCCCTCCCACCGGACGCACCTCACCGGCATCCATGTCACGGGCTCCCCTCCCACCGGACGCACCTCACCGGCATCCGCCTCGCCGGCACTCCTCTCATCGGGACGCACCCCTCCGCACCCATGTCACCGGCACCCCGTCTCCCCGGGATGCACCTGTCCGGCACCCGTCTCATCGGGACGCACCCGCCCGGCTCCCGCCTCACCGGACGCGCCTCCCCGGCACCCGTGTCCCGGGCACCCGTCCCACCGGGAGGCACTTCCCCGGCACCTGCCTCCCCGGCACCCATGTCCCGGGCACTCGTCATACCGGGACGTACATCCCCGGCACCTGCCTCCCCGATATCCGCCTCTCCGCCCCACCTCACCGAACCCCCCGCCCCGACAACACCTCGAACGGATCCCCCGTACAAGCCAGCGCAGCGCCCCGCATCGCATCGATCCGTGAGACCTGCTCACCCCGCGGAAGCGCCATGAGCTTCTTCCACACCGGACGGGCCTTGGCGTCGACCTCCTCGCGCAATCCGGCCGTCAGGCCCGGCAGCGGCTTCAGCTCCCCGAGGACCCATCCGACCGCGACAGCCTGCGCGTACTGGTCGTCGCCGAAGCCGCTCCAGCCGGTCGGGGTGCAGCCCGGGACCAGGCCCTTGGCGAGCAGGGCCCATGTCAGTTGGTCCTTGCCCTTCGCCGCCGCGACGAGGTCGTCGTCGAAGTCGAGGAGCACAGTCGTACGGGACCACTTCGGTGTGGAACCCTCCGCCTGCACGGCGGTGTCCTCCCGGACCGAGACCGGCGCCCGTTCGCCCAGCGCGCCGTGCAGCAGCCGTAGCGCCTCCTTGCCGGGACCGGCCAGTTCGGCGAGCCGGTCCTCGTGAGTCCTCGTCACGCACACCGGGCCGTCGCACACCGGCTCCGCGGCGGTCTTGTCGACGACGTACATCCGGCTCGGGTCGGAGGGGAGGACGAGCAGGGCGAGGACCGCGCCCGCCAGGACCGGGGTGAGGGCGAGCAGTCGGGTGCGCCGGGTCGCGGCGATCAGGAGGGCGAAGCCGGTCGTGGCCATGCCCAGGGCCCAGATCGTCTGGCCGATGTGCACGGAGGTGGAGAGCGTGACGAGGGCGCTGTGGACCTCGTCGACCTCGGGTGACAGGAGGGAGACGCGGTTCGGTTCCGTGGTCGGGAATCCCGCCGCCGGGTCGGTCGTCGCCGTCCGGCCGAGCGACAGGTGCATGAGGGCGGCGAACGCGAAGGCGCTCATGGTCAGCAGGGGCGGGGTGAGCGCGGACGGCAGGGCCCGGCCGACGCCCATGCCCAGCAGGGCCCCCGCCACCAGGAACAGCGCCCCCACGAGGGAGATCGGTAGCCAACCGGCGTGTGTGTAGGCGGTGTTGGCGAGTACTTGGACCCCGCCGACCAGGATGAGGAGTGCGTAGGCCGAGGCCAGTGTGATCGCCGTCGCGCCCGCCGGTACGGCCGCGCGGTGCCGGGCCGGACGCGGTGTGCTCGTCAGCAGTTCGACCATCCTCGAACGGTGGTCGCGCAGCCCCTGCAACGCCCCGAACCCCACGGCGATCGGCCACAGATAGAACAGCAGGCTCCGGGTCCACAGGGCCAGGGACGTCCACTGGGCCGTCCACGCCGTGGTGCCGTTCCACCAGCCGCCGTTCACCAGATACAGGAACGCCAGCGCGCTCGTCAGGATCACGCCGCCGGCCCAGGGGGCGACGGAACGTCTCAACTCGGTACGCAGGACACGGAAGTCGACGTCGACGCGCGGGACACGGAAGTTCGCGCCGGCGCGTGGGACACGGCCGTTCACCAGGAGCCCCTCTCCCGCTCGGGGTCCGACAACAGCGCTGAATATCCCCGCTCCAACGGGCTGTCGCCCACATCCTCGGGCCCACCCACCGCGGCCAGCTCGTCCGGAGTGCCCTGGAAGACCAGCCGCCCCTCGGCGAACAGCACCACGTCACCGCACGCGGCGGCGACATCCTCGACCAGATGGGTCGACACGACCACACACGTGTCCGCCCCCAACTCCTGCAACAGCTCCCGGAATCGCAGCCGTTGGGCCGGGTCCAGACCGGCCGTGGGTTCGTCGAGCAGCAGGATCGCCGGGTCGTTGACGATGGCCTGCGCGATCCCGACCCTGCGCACCATGCCACCGGACAGCGCCTTCATCCGGTCGTCGGCCCGGTCGGCCAACCCCACCCGTTCCACGGCCCGTTGCACCGCCCCGGGGATCTCCGCCTTGGGCACTTCCTTCAACCAGGCCATGTACTCGACGAATTCACGCACGGTGAACCGCTTGTAGTAGCCGAACTCCTGCGGCAGATACCCGATCCGCCGCCGCAGCGCCCGGTGCTCACCCATCCCGCCCGCGGACTCCCCGAGCAGTTCCAGGGTCCCCTCGGCGGGCCGCAGCACGGTGGCCAACGCCCGTATGAGAGTGGTCTTTCCGGCCCCGTTGGGCCCGAGCAGACCGTGCACACCGGTCCCCAACGACAGATCGAGCCCGTCGACGGCCATCCGTTTCCGACCGACCCTGACCTTCAACCCCGTGGCCCGGATCTCCCAGGCGTAGGGCGTAGGCGCGATGTCGGCCGCGCTCACCGCGGGCATCATGTGCTGGTCCTTTCCAACGGATTCCCCTCTGGCCCTTCTCATCGATCTCCCACCGGTCACCGATGGGCTCCCAGCACGGAGTACGCGCCCCGGCGGACGACCACGACCCCGACGCCGACCGCGAGAACCAGCCCCCACACAGCCAGCCCGCCCGCCTGCAACGCGAAGGTCGCACGGCTGGCGACCACGGTCGGTGCCAGAACCACGGCGGCCCATACGCCGACCACCGCCACGGCGGCACGGGTCACCCCGACGACACCGCCGAGCGCCAGGGTCGTAGAGGTGAACGCCAGACAGGGCAGCAGCCACTGCGCGGCCGTCACGCCCGGCACCCCCGTGGCCCAGCCGCCCACGAGCAGCGCGGGAACTACGACGGCAAGCACGGACGCCGTACGCCGCAACACCAGTTGGAGCCCGGCCCTCGGCACGGAAGCCGTCAACTCGTAGGCGGGATCGAGCCCTTGTGACCACGACGCCGCGACACCGAGCACCGGCAGAACCGGCGCGAGCAACAACACCAGCGACACACGGCCGGACCCGGGCCCGAACCCGTAACCGCCCCCGACGAGATCGAGTAACAGCGCGAGCACAGTGACGCTCACGACCGTCCCCAGCCACGGCACCATCACCGGCGTCAGCCAACTCGACACCCGCACCGACCGATACCGCCGCCGCGCCACGGACACGCCCAGTCGAGGCTCAAGCCCGTCCCGCACACTCCCGACGAGCGCCGCCACGTCCGGCACCTCCGCGGCAACGGCCGCCGCGAGCCGGTCCCGACAGACCCCGCACGTCTCCAAATGGGCTTCCACGGCCCACACTTCATCGGCGGTGAGGTCGTCGCCACCGAGGCCGCGCGCGTAACTGCCGATGATCCGGGTCGACGCATGTTCCACGCTCATGTCAGCGCCCTCCGCATCGCGATCCGGGCCCGGCGCGCACGGGTCTTGACCGTGCCCTCGGGCAGTCCGAGCAGGACGGAGGTCTCCCGGACGGACAGCCCGTCGAGCACCAACGCCTGTAGTACTTGCCGGAGTTCCGGCGCGAGACACCGCAGCGCGTCCCCGACGTCACCGCCGACGGTCGCCGCGAGCACCTCCTCCTCGGCGCCGGGGGCGACGTCGACGGGTGCGGCGGCCGGCGGCGGCTCGGCGTGATGGGCCCGGCGCCGGAAGGCGTCGACGAGCCGCCGCGCCGCGATCGTCCACAGCCACCCGACGGCCGTCCCGCCCACCGAGGCCCCCGCGAACGCCCCCGCCGCCCGCCACACCGCCAGATACGTCTCCTGCATCACCTCGGCGACGATCTGCTCGTCGGCACAGCGCCGGCGCAGCCGTACGGCCATCCACGGCGCGGTACGCCCGTACAACTCGTCGAACGCCGCACGGTCCCCCCGTGCCACCAGCCGCACGAGCCGCTCCTCGTCCAGCTCACCGAGTGCCTTCCTGACTGCTCTCACACCGGCTAGACGCCGGGCGGGGACCGCAGGTTTTCCATCTGACGTGAGCCCCGTCACATGGTTGTCGGTGCTGGGCCGGGGGAGCGTGCGACGAATCCGGAAGGGCGGGCGGTCTCGGACCAAGGGTGAGCGGTCCGGGACGGCCGACGCTCACTCCGGAGGCTGAATCGCGTGATCACCTTGGTCCTGATCGGGCTGCCGGGAGGACTGATCACGGCTGTGCCGCCCCGCATCCCGCCGGCGCTTCCGGTGGCGTTCCTGGCCGGAGGCCCGGGAGGGCGGACAGGCGCGGGTGCGGGATCCCTGGCGAGGCGAGGCCGGCTGCGGACGGGCGCCCCGGTTCCGAGCACGGCGCCGGGGCGCCGGGGCGGTGCCGGGTGATGCCCTCGTGGCCGCTCCGCGGCCCGCCGCGACCGTCCGCGACAGCAGCCGTCCCTACGTCGTCGTCACGGGCCTGGTGTGGTGAAGGAGCCCTACTCCAGGGTGGCCTTCGGGATCTTCGCGAAGGCGTCGTTGGTCGGCGCGAACACTGTGATGCCCGGGCGTTGTTGAGGGTGTCGACCAGGCCGGCCTTCTTCACCGCGGCCACGAGCGTGGATAGCGCCGGGTTGTTGGAGGCGGCGGTGGCGGGGTCCTTGGCCATGCAGTCGAAGGAGCCGGCGCCGCTCTTCGGGACGCCGGAACAGGCCGTACCGAAGGGCTGGTCGTCGGTCGTGGCGCCGGCGTTGTTCACGCTGTCGCCGGACGCGGACGAGGACGCCCTGGTGGAGGCGCCGGACTTCGCGGAGCCGCCGGCGTTGCCGCCGCAGGCGCTCAGAGCCAGCGGAAGCACGGCCGCTGCCGCGACGACGACCGCGGTACGGCGGATACGTTGGCCGTCTGCCCGATCGGATGAAAATTTTCCCCGACCAACCGGGGCCGCATTGGCTACGGATATGCCGCTACGAATACGCGGCTACGGTCCACCTGCCGCTCGCTCTTCACGGGCCGGGCCATGCCACCTGAGACGGGACGCGGGAAGGTCCCCTGAGTCGGAGAAGGTTGCTCAGGCCGAGAAGCGGGTCAGGGCGAGCGGCGTGGTCGTGGGCTGTTTCGAGCCGCCCGCGGGTTCGACGGTGATCCCCATGCCCGAGGCCCCGTCCACGGCGCCTCGCAGGAGGACGGCCTGGTCGGCGCGGTCGGGGTTCATCAGGCCGGCCGACCGCATGGTGCCCCCGTCGTCGAACCAGAGCTGGTAGACCTTCCCGGCAGGCGCGTGGGCCATCCCGGAGACCACGAACACCGCCCGGTCCCGGCTGCGGGAGACGACGACCGTGCCGTCGGCGCCCCCGGGCAGCGGCACGGCCTGGGCCCGGGCATCCGGCGCGGCGAGCACGGCGCTGATCCGTGTCGTCCCCTGTTCGGCCCGGTGTGCCTGGGCGAGCGCGCTCTCGGCCCGCTGGTGCTGCCACACGGCGGTCCCGCCGAGCGCGGCAGCGGCGGCCAGGCAGGCGGCCAGCGTCCACCGCGACAGCACGCGGGCCCGCAGCACCGCGCGACCGGAAGGGATCGCCGGATTCCCGCCCGGTGCCTCCTGACGGACCGCGGTGATACGGCTCAGGACCCGCCCGCGCATATCCCGGTCGGGTTCCACGGACACGGCGAGGCCCAACCGGGCCGCGGTGGCGGACAGTTCGGCCGCCTCCTGGGCACACGCCTCGCAGCCCGCGAGGTGCCGCTCGAACATCTCGCACTCCTCGTCGGACAGGGCGTGCAGGGCGTACGCGCCGGTCAGCAGGTGCAGGTCAGCGGTGATCACGCGGTCACTCCCAGGCAGTCGCGGAGCCGGATGAGGCCGTCCCTCAGCCGGGTTTTGACGGTGCCGAGCGGCAGGGTGAGCGCCTCGGCGACCTGGCGGTAGGTCAGTCCCCGGTAGTAGGCGAGGGTGACGGCCTGGCGCTGGATCTCGGTCAGCGTCCGCAGACAACGCCGTACCTGTTCCCGCTCCAGCCGCGCCTCGACCTGCTCGGTGACCTCGTCGAACTCCGGTGTACGGGCGAGCAGCGCGGCCTTGTTGTCCCGGGCCGCCGCGGCCTCCACCGAGCGCACCCGGTCGATGGCGCGGCGGTGGGCCAGGGTGAGGATCCAGTTGATGGCCGTCCCGCGGTCGGCGCGGTAGCGCGGGGCGGTGCGCCACACCTCGACCAGGACCTCCTGGGCGACCTCCTCCGACTGGGCGTGGTCGCGCAGCACGGCTCGGGCGACACCGAGAACCGGGCTGACGACGGCGTCGTAGACAGCTGCGAAAGCCTTTTCGTCGCCCAGGGCGACCCGGCCCACCAGCTCTTGCAGATCGGGCTGCATCGACGGATTTCCGCCGATACTGATGGCTTCTTTCACAGGGATCCTTCGTGAGCGGGACATCTCCGGACGTAATCCGATCCTGAACCCTGCCGAGGATTGGTCCCGGAGCGCCGGAGGTTCACCCGTGGGCCGTGGGCTGTGGGCTGTGGGCCGTGGGCCCGATGACCCGCACGGAACCGCGGGAGGCGGTCGCCGGACCGGCCACGGCGGAGGGCCTCACCGCGACGGGTGGCGGCCATGGCCGCACATGAACGAGCCCCCACCCATCAGGGCGGGGGCTCTGCCGCATCGCTCGGCATGCGGTTCGGGCGGGCGGGATGATCCCGTTCGGCCCCGGGCCGGAGCGGAACCTGTCGACGACGGGGTCAGCCGGTCGTGAGGAGTTGCCCGGCGGTGTCGTACACCTGGCCGGTGACGCCGTTCACGCGGTACGTGTCGACCGCTGCCGCCTCCTGCGAAGCAGCGCCCTTCCCGTCGCCGGGCCACGTCACGTTCACCAGCCAGTTCGGCTGCCAGACACCGTCCTGCTCGACTGCTTTCACCGTGACCGTCCTGGTGTGGAATTCCGCACCGGTGTTTCCGTTGGCCCGAAGTTTCGCCGCCACCACCTTGTTCACTTCCTCTTCGGCCTGCCCGGCGTCGAGCTTGGCCTTGGGAAGATTCGCCCGGGTCGGGCCGAGGGTGACGTCGATCTGGGACACCCGCCCGGCCCTGTCCACCTGGACGTCCAGCATCCGGGGCATGAGGACGTTGTCGTGAGCCCATCTCCAGGCCGTGATCCAGCCGAGTTCGGCCTTTTCGCCCACGGGGGACGTCTGCGTCATGGTCGCGCTCATCGCCCACGGGTACTTTCGCTGGGCGTACGACTTCGTGAGGCGAGAGGCTGCCGCATCGCTGGCCGGGGCTTTCGCACCTTCCAGCGGGTATCCCATGACGGTGGACCGGTCGCTGTTCTCCAGCTGTACGTTCAGGTGCTTCTTGTCCGGCCAGGAGAGACTGCCGGTGCCGAAGGCTTCGGAGTGTCCCTCTTCACGGCTGTACAGGTTGAAGATGACGGTGGTGCATGAGGGGCCCGCACACGGCCGCTCGTACAACTGCCCGAGCTTGTAACGGTCGCCGAACGCTTCTTTCACGGCGGCCTCGACGGCCCGCTTCTGCGCGGGGTCCGCGTCGGCGAGGCTGCTGCCGTCGATGTTCGTGACGTCGAGCATCGGGCGCGCTAGTCCCGATCCCAGGAGGAGCAGTGCCGCGAAGGCGATCAACGTCCCCTTCGTGCCCGCCTTCCAGACGAGCGAGTGGCGGATCGCGAGGACGGCCGCGGCGACGGCGAGCCCTGTCAGACCTCCGACGATGCTCATCTCGGCGTCCGAGCTGTCGCAGACACGCCCCAGGCCATTGACGGAGGCCTGAGTGAACTCGATGGCCAGAGGCAGCGCGACGACGCCGAACAGGACGGGCAGCGGGCGACGGACGGCCAGGACGGCGCATGCGCCGACCGGGACCATCATGGCGAGGTTCCACCACCCCCGCGTGGTGTGGAAGGGCTCGGCGAACTCATGGTTGAGGACACACGCGCCGCTGGCCGAGCCGGCGCCCATGAACGTGACACCGAGGACGCCGGTGAGAACGAAGGCGAGTCCGGACCACCATGCGCCGTGAGGGTTCCCCCGTTTACGGGCGAGCGTCCACGCCGCGCCGCCGCACATGAGGCCGATCAGTGTGCACACGGCCAGATAGCCGATGTGGTGCTGGAAGATCGCGGAAAACACGGCGCGGTTCCTTGCTTGGTCAGGGCGAGGTGAGCGGATTGGGACAGGCCCCGCCCTGGCGGGCGGGGCCTGTGGGGCTCTGCTTTAGCAGTGCGAGGTGGGCGTCTGGTACGTGCTGCCGCTGTTCATCAGGCCGATGATGTTCGAGCAGTAGGCGTCGGCCCCCAGCGACCACGACGCGTTCTTGGTCTGGCCCGAACTGATGGAGACGGCCGCCTTGTAGTGGGTGGTCCCCGAGCGCGAGTAGCCGAGGCTGGCGGAGATACCGGATCCGCCCGACTTGTAGTACTGGGTGGTCATGACGCCGCTCCCACCCTGGTGGATGGTCAGGATGCCGTTGGACAGCGAGGTACACCGTTCCATGGGCTCGCTGGTGGCGGTGTAACCGGAGCTGTCGCAGTAGGCGGCGGCCGAGGCGGTCGGCGCACCGAACATGAGAGATCCCGCCGCGATGGCAAGGGCGGCGAGAGTGGCGTTGGTACTACGGCGCATGAAGTCCCCCTGGATGTAATGCGCATGCCAACATCTCCGGCGCGTGGACACGCGGAGAGGTGGTGCTGGGTGGAAGGTCGTGACCACTTGATCACACACTGCTTACTTGGTAAAGATCACTTGACCATCCCATGGGGATCCTCTGAGCTTCATCTGAGGTTTGAGTCACCGGCCGCGTCACGGTCACGCGGCGCATACGGACACCTGGCGGACCTGCGCGGCAACCCACCGGATCGATCCGAACCCGCGGGCGTCATGAAGCACGGCGACATGTGTGCGCCGGAACTCTGAACGCGAGGCGAACCGTGGCCTGCGATGTCGTTCCGCCGAGTGGTGCGGCGGCGCGGAGTTCATCACTGTGCGGGCAGGTTCAGCAGTGTGGCCGTCTCCGTGCCGGACCGGGGTTCCGCGGTCGGTGCGGCCTCGTCCTGCGCGGCCTGCCCCATCGCAAAAGGGGTCTGCTCCAGCACAAAAGAAACGGCCATTCTGTTAGTGTCCCCCCGCAAGCAGAACAACAATTCTTTTTGTGAGGGGGGTGTGGTGCCGCGACTCACCGACGCGCGCAAGGAACTTCGGCGCGCCCAGATCGCCGAGGCCGCTGTCCGCTGCTTCGGCCGCAACGGCCTGGAGCGGACGTCGATCGCCGACATCATCGCCGAGTCAGGCCTCTCGGCCGGCTCGATCTACGCGCACTACCGCAACAAGGCCGACTTGGTCCAGGCAGTCGCCCGCGGGGATCTCGCCGAGCGCGCCAGGGTCCTCGGCGAGCACGCCGCGAGCGACGTCCCGCCGGACCCCGACGAACTGCTCGCCCGGCTCGTCGCGGCGATCGACCCCGTCAGGGCCCGGCTCGCCGTACAGACCTGGGGCGAGGCGACCACCAACCCGGCCGTCCGCGACATCGTCGTCGACATGACCGACCGGATGCGCGCGATGCTGCACGACTGCGTCACGGCGTGGCTGGTCAAGGTCGAGCACCACGACCCGGCCGGGGCCCGGGAGAGCGCCACCCCGATCGCCCACCGGGTGATGGCGCTCTATCAGGCCGAACTGCTCTACACCGCCCTCCAGTCACCGCCCGAGGAGGCAGCGCCATGACCACTCCCACCACTCCCACCGCTACGTTCGCCGGCCGCACCGTTTCCCGGATCGGCTACGGCGCGCTCCAGTTGGAGCGCCTGCGCGACCGCCGCGCCGAGGCCGTCGCGTTGCTGCGCCGCGCGGTCGAGCTGGGCGTCGACCATGTCGACACCGCCGAGTTCTACGGCTTCGGTTTCGCCAACGCCGTGATCCGCGAGGCACTGCGCCCCGAGGACGACGTCCTGGTCGTCACCAAGGTCGGCGCCGACCCCGACCCCGGCGGTCACCCGCCGCTACGTCTCGCGCAGCGGCCCGAGCAGCTGCGCGCCAGCGTCGAGGACAACCTGCGCAGCCTCGGCGTCGACCGACTCCAGGTGGTCAACCTCCGCCGTCTCGACTCCGGCCCCGGGCTGCGTCCCGAGGGCGACCAGGTCGTCGACCTCGACGACCAGCTCGCGGTGATGACCGCGCTGCGCGACGAGGGCAAGATCGGTGCGATCGGCCTGAGCAGCGTCACTCTCGACGTCCTGCGCCGCGCCCTGCCGGCGGGCATCGCCTGCGTGCAGAACGCCTACAGTCTCGTCTCCCGCGCCGACGAGGACATGCTGGAACTGTGCCTGGCCGAGGGCATCGCCTGGGTGCCGTACTTCCCGCTCGGCGGGGCCTTCCCGGGCCTGCCCAAGGCGACCGACGAGCCGGCGGTGCACGCGGCGGCCACACACCTGGGCGTCACGGCCACTCAGGTCGGCCTCGCCTGGTTGCTGCACCACGCCCCGAACGTGCTGCTCATCCCCGGCACCGCCGACCCCGCCCACCTGGAAGCCAACACGGCGGTCAGCGAGATCACCCTCGACGCCGCGACCCTGGCCGCTCTCGATGCCGTCGAGTCCCGTTCCAACGAGGTCCCCCTCGGCTGACCGGAGCCAACGAGATCTCCCTCGGCTGACCGGAGTCGACCAGACCCCGGGCGCGACCACACGCCACCGGACACCCCGACGGAACTCCCGGCCGCGCCGGGAACCCCTCCTCCACCAGGTTCTGAGGACGAATCATGAAGGCCATCGTGTACCGCGACGCCGGCGGCCCCGACGTTCTTCGACTCGTCGACCGTGACCTGCCCGCGCCCGGCCCCGGCGAGGTACGCGTCCGGGTCGCCGTGTCCGGGGTCAACCCGACCGACTGGCAGACCCGCTCCCGCGCTGCCCACCCCGGGCACTTCTCGGAGGTCACCCCGCACCTCGACGGCGCCGGCACGATCGACGCCGTCGGTGAGGGGATCGACCGGAGCCGGGTCGGTCAGCGGGTCTGGCTGTTCATGGCCGCCGCGGGGCGGCCCACCGGTACCGCCGCCGAGTTCACCGTCGTGCCCGCCGAGCTGGCCGTGCCGCTGCCCGACGAGGTCGGGTTCGACGTCGGCGCCTCACTCGGAGTCCCCGCGCTCAGCGCACACCGCGCGCTCACGGTCGCCGAGGACGGGCCGCGCCGTCTGCGGCCCGGAGCGCTCGACGGCAGGGTGGTGCTCGCCGCGGGCCGCGCCGGAGCGGTCGGGCACGCGGTGATCCAACTCGCGCGGTGGGCCGGCGCCACCGTGATCAGCACGGTCAGCGGCCCGGAGAAGGCCCGGCTGGCCACCGCCGCGGGGGCCCACCACGTGCTCAACTATCGCGAGGGCGATCCGGCCGCGGAGATCCGCAAGATCGCCCCGGACGGCGTCGACATCGTCGCCGAGGTGGCGCTCGGCACCAACCTCGCACTGGACCTGGCCGTGCTGCGGACCCGCGGCACGATCTCGGCCTACGCCAGCGACGGTGGCAGGCCGGTCGAACTGGACGTGCTCCAGAGCATGGTGCTGAACGCACGCCTGCAGTTCCTGGTGCTCTACACGGCCGGTCCGGAGGCACTCGCCGCGGCTGTCGACGACGTAGCCGCCGCAGTACGCGACGGCGCGCTGCCGGTCGGCGAGGAGCACGGCCTGCCGCTGGTCCGCTTCCCGCTCGACCGCACCGCCGACGCGCACCGGGCGGTGGAGAGCGGAGCCGTCGGCAAGGTCCTGGTGAGCGTCATGTAGTGACACGCGTCCGGCCACTGCGCCGCCCCAAGCGCCTGTACGCGGACCGCGGTTATGACCACGAGGTCTACCGGGACAAGGCCCGCCGGTTCCGGATCACCCCGCACATCGCCCCGTACGTCGCCCGGCGCGGCGCCGGGCACGGCTCCGGCCCGGGCGTCTACCGCCGGGTCGTGGCAGTCGAGCCCGCACAGCCTCACAGTCAAACAGCCTCACAACCGGGATTTCAGCACGTCGACCTCACATCGTCCGCAGGGCCCGCTCGAACGCCGCGTCGCCGCCCGGTCCGTACTCGAAGCGTGCCGGCTCGGTGTTTCGGGTCAGCGGTGGTCGACGTAGGCGACGAGTCCGCCGATGGTCAGGCCCAGCTCGCATCCGCGGTGGAAGGCTTCGTGGCGCATGCGCGGGGTGTGCTGGGCGTCGGTCATCGCGTACGGTGCGCGGATCCCCAGTTCCACGCCGCACAGGCACACGACGTAGCCGTGACGCAGGGCGGCGGCTGCCCACTCGGGGTCGTGCGGGACCCAGGTCCGGGAGTAGATCTCCCCGTCGGGCGTCCGCAGTTCCAGCCGGGAGTAGGTGTATCCGTAGCACCGCTCCAGTTTTGGCTCTTCATCGGGTATCTCGTGCAGCTCCCATCCGGGGATCGAGCACAGGTCGGAGACCTCGGGCGGTATGCGCCTCATGCCGAACAGGATGGCGCCTTCGATCTGCGGTTCCTCGGGTATGTCGTCGAGGGAGGCTCCCTCCGGCGCGATGTACCCGAAGTAGCCCACGCCCAGGGCATGCCTGAACTCGAAGAGAGCAGCGGGCATGCGGTGTGTCCGTGCGGGATCGAGGGTGACCGTGCCTTCCGCGGTCTCCAGACCCGTCAGCACACCCAGCCGCAGCGCGGGGTCGTCGCAGAACAGGATCTCCCCGAGGTCGTCGACCTGTTCGAACTGATGCCGGCTCATCTTCTTCAGCCCTCCGGTTGGTTACCGTTCCGCGTCCGCGAAGCAGACGACTCATTGTTGAACCATCCTATTGAAGGATCGTTCAACAATCCATACATTGGAACGCGTGCACCACCAGGTCGGCGGTTTCGTCGAGAGCAGGGGTGAGGGTGAGCGCGGAGGAAGCAGACCAAGGGCGAACAGGCGTGGCCTGGCGGGTGCTGGTGGGCGCCGCGAGCACCGGCGCGGCGTTGGCGCTGTGGGCGATCGTGCGCGCAGCCGTCGTCGCGCACGCCCAGTGGATCGACGTGCTGTGCGCGCTGGCGATCCTCCTCGCCTGCGTGTTCCTGGGCACGTGCCGGTACTTGGACATCCGGTGGCTGCTGTGTGCGGTGTGCCTCCTCGGGGTGCTGATCCTCCAGAACCTGGAGCTGGATCAGCAGGCACTGCACCAGCACGGGCGTACCGAACACGTCAGGGTCCGACAGATTCGGTGGTCCGCCGGCGACGGCATGGGTGACAGCGCCCACCTCTACACCGTCACCGTCCTCGACGGCCCACCGCTGGCTCCGATCGAGGAGAACGGGCTCATGGGCTGGAAGTGGGCGGTAGGCGGCACTTACACGGTGACCGTCGATCCGCAGGGCAGTGCCCCGCTCAGGCGAGGTGACAAGCCCGGGCCTCCGGTGATCCAGCAGTTCCTGCGGATCCCACTCGTCCTCGGCCTGGCCTTCGCCCTGCGGCGGCCCGCAGAGCTGCTCCTGCGCCGACAACGCGTCCCGTCAGCCGGCCCCACTCAGCCATAGGGGGCTGTCTCACCCGCTCTTGTCCCGGGAGTGTGGACGGCCGGCGTCGTCTCGGTTGACCTGGTCCCGCCCGCTGCCGTGACGACCGGCCTCAAACACGCCGACTTGTCGAGCTTCCTGTCACCCGCGGCGGTTCCAGCCCTCGTGACAAAGCGCCAACTGTCGTGTCACAGCTCATTGCGCACATTGTGGGCGCCGCAGGAGTGAAAGATGTCGCGCCCAAGTCCCAACCACCTGGCTCAATCACACCCCGGGGCGCCGCGGTGATCGCGAGCACGGGCGGCTTGCGCCGAAGGACTTCCCGGGGCGGGACCGACACCAGGGTCATCGCCTCGACCTCGACCTCGACGTCGATGCGTGCCTGGTCGCCGGGTCTGGCGCGTGCGATTGCGCGGCTGACTGCATCCCGCTGCTCGGCGGCCTCGTGCACGACATCGACCACTGACCAGGCCAAGTCCAGCACTTTTGTCGGGAGTCCCAAGCCCGAAAAGCCTCCTGGCACGAACCTGGCACGCGACAGCTGACCACAGCGGACACCAAAAAGGCCCCGGTCAATGACCTGGGCCTTCGTCATGGAGCGGGTGACGAGAATCGAACTCGCACTCTCAGCTTGGGAAGCTGATGTTCTACCACTAAACTACACCCGCGAAAAACGCCGGTTGAACCGGTGTCGGAACGCGCCGTCACTGTACCGCATGTCAGGTCCCCGGCGCTGAAGCCATAGGGGCCCGGCTGCGTTTCGTAGGGCGGACGAGGCTGCGGCGGGCCGGAGTTGGGGCGTACGGTGGAGGCGTGGAAGAGGGTCTGGGTGGGACCGGAGTGCCGCCTGGAGAGTCGTTCCTTTCATCCCGTAATGTGGCATTTGGCGTCCGGCGAGCAGCAGTCGGGCGCGGCTCTTGGGGAAGGGACTCATGGACTTGATGGAGCGCACCGTCGTCCGATGTGCCGATGGGCACGTGTTCAGTACCGCTTCGTTCCCGATGCAGCAGGCGGAGCGGCTCGGCCCCGGCCGACTCGTGAGGTGTCCGCGGTGTGCCCGGCTCCGCAGTGTGGTGCTGGTGACCTTGGAGAAGCAGTAGAAGTAGCCGTGGAACCGGCAGTAGCAGCAGGGGTATCAGCAGCGGTATCGCAGTAGTCGCTGGCGCGCGGGTCCGTCCGATTGTGGTCGGTCCGCGCGTCTTGCGTATCCTCGGGGCGTGCTTCTCTCAGACAAGGACATCCGGGCCGAGATCGACGCCGGGCGGGTCCGGATCGATCCCTACGACGAATCCATGGTGCAGCCGTCGAGTGTCGACGTGCGCCTCGACCGCTACTTCCGGGTGTTCGAGAACCACCGCTACCCCCACATCGACCCGTCCGTCGAACAGGCGGATCTGACGCGGCTGGTGGAGCCGGAGGGCGACGAGCCGTTCATCCTCCACCCCGGCGAGTTCGTGCTCGCCTCGACCTACGAGGTCGTGACCCTCCCCGACGATCTCGCCTCGCGCCTCGAAGGGAAGTCCTCCCTCGGCCGGCTCGGGCTCGTCACACACTCCACCGCGGGCTTCATCGACCCCGGTTTCTCCGGCCATGTGACGCTGGAGCTCTCCAATCTCGCGACCCTCCCGATCAAGCTCTGGCCGGGCATGAAGATCGGCCAGCTGTGCCTGTTCCAGCTCAGCTCGGCGGCCGAGTTCCCCTACGGCAGCGAGCGCTACGGCTCCCGCTACCAGGGCCAGCGCGGCCCGACAGCCTCCCGTTCCTTCCTCAACTTCCACCGGACGCAGGTGTGACCGTGGCCGGTGCGCGGGAGAACCTGACCTACGAGGCGTTCGGCGTCGCCGTGCGCGAACTCGCGCAGACCATCGCCGACGACGGCTACGAGCCCGACATCATCCTCAGCATCGCCCGCGGCGGAGTCTTCGTCGCCGGCGGCCTCGCCTACGCCCTCGACTGCAAGAACATCAGCCTCGTGAACGTCGAGTTCTACACGGGCGTGGGCACCACCCTCGACATGCCCGTCATGCTCGCGCCCGTCCCGGACGTGATCGACTTCTCCGACAAGAAGGTCCTGATCACCGACGACGTAGCCGACACCGGCAAGACCCTCAAACTGGTCCGCGACTTCTGCCTCGACGCCGTCGCCGAGGTCCGCAGCGCGGTCGTCTACGAGAAGTCGCAGTCACTGGTGAAGTGCGAGTACGTGTGGAAGCGCACCGACGAGTGGATCAACTTCCCGTGGTCCGTCGAACCGCCGGTCGTGCGCCGCACAGGCCAGGTCCTCGACGCCTGAGCGGTGGTGGCGTTTCCTACGACGGCATCTCCTACGACGGCGAAGGGCTCCCGGCGCGTACCAGGAGCCTTTCGCCGTCGTAGCGGAGAGACTGTCGTAGCCCAGGAGCCTCTAGAACGTGCCCAGTTTCACGATCGACAGCAGGGCGATGAGTTGGATCGCCGATGCGCCCAGGGCCTTCGGCCAGGGGAGGTCGTGGGAGCGGCTGACCATCATCGTGAGGAGGGCGCCGGCCGCTACCCAGGTGGCCCAGCCGAGGGCCTGGACGAAGGTCGCGTCGCCGCCGAAGAACATGGCGAAGACCAGGCGGGGGGCGTCCGTGAGGGACATGATCAGCATGGAGAGGCCGACCGTGGGCTGCCAGGCCCCGTCGCCGCCGAGCTGGCGGGCCAGGGTGTGGGTGACCACGCCCAGGACGAAGGACGACAGGACCATCGCCACGGCCGTGATCAGGACGATCGGGACCGCGTTCGCCAGGGTGGCGCCTATCGCGTCCGCGCGGGCGCCGTCGAAACCGAAGACCGCGAGCAGGCCGTAGAGGAACGTCACGATCAGGGCGGGGCCCCACATCGTGTAGTCCCGCATCTGGAGGAAGGTCTGCTGGGGGGCGAGGACGATGCCTCTCAGCAGGTCCTTCCAGTGCAGGCGGGGGCCGATCGGGCCCGTGGGCGCCTGGGCCGAGCCCGCGCGGTACGTACCGCCCTGGGTGTACGGGTCCTCCCCTACGGCGAAGGCCTGGGTGCTGCCCGGGTTGTTCGCCGCGTACGGGTCCGGGGTGCCCGGGTGGGCGCCCTGGCCGTACCCGCCGCTGCCGTCGCCGAAGTACTCCGGCTCGTCGCCGTAGGCGCCGTTGCCGCCGTTCCCCTGGGACCACTGCCGGCCGCCGCCCGCAGCGCTTCCGTACTGCGGTCGCTGCTGCGGAGCCGCGGGGTAGCCGTACGGCTGTCCCTGCGGCGCCGGGGGTGCCTGCTGCCCGTACGGAGGTTGTTGAGGGCGCGCTTGCGGGGCCCTGCCGTCCCGGCCGCCGCGTCCGATCCTGAATCCAGCCACGTCATCGAACGTACCTGGTTCCACGGAGACACGTGTCGGGCCGGGGGTTTCGGGCGGGGCTTTGCTGCCGAGCTGTGACATCCCCTAAGGGGAATCCGGTGGGATCCCTGAGGGGGTGACAGGGGCCGGGCCCGTGTCGGCCGTGGTGGTCGGTCGGCACGGGCCCGGCGGAGAAGAAGTGCAGGCCGGGGCGGGTCCTAGTCGGCGAAGAGGGAGCCGAACTGGGCTGTGCCCGAGGTGGAGACGCCCACCGAGGTCACGGAGAGGGCGCGGGAGCCGGTCGTACCGATCTTCGTGCCGGTGGAGGGCAGGTAGGTCACCGCTCCGTCGCCGCCGTCCTCGGCCTGGCCGATGATCAGGTCCGCCTTGCCGTCGCCGTTGACGTCGTCGAGCTTGACGTCCTCGCCGAACAGGTCGTTCTTCTCGTCCGTGCCGGGGACACCCGCCGTGCTCTGGGCGAAGGACTGGAGGCCGGTGGAGGTGTTGATGCCGCTCGCGGAGCCGTACATGACGGTGACCATGCCGGCGTTGGAGACGCTGCCGAGGTCCTCCGCCGGGGTGGAGACCACGAGGTCCTGGTAGCCGTCGCCGTTGACGTCACCCAGGTCCAGGTCCCAGCCGAAGCCGTCGCCCTTCTCCGAACTGCCGGGTACGTTCCCGGTGTTCTGGGTGATGCCGGTGGTCGAGGCCGGGCCGGACGCGGAACCGTAGGTGATGCTGGCCTTGCCGCCGTTCGCGGCGTCGGGGATGGTCTGGCCGTCGCTGGTGGTCGCGTCCCAGTCGGCGCCGGTGACGATGTCGCCGTAGCCGTCGCCGTTGATGTCGCCGATGCCGGTGACGATGCCCGGCTTGAGGGTCTTGACGCCCGTGACGCTCAGGCCGGTCGCGCTGCCGGGCAGGTAGTAGTTGGTGTTCCAGCCGTTGTCGGTCTGCGTCTCGTAGCCGTCGACCACCAGGTCGGTACGGCCGTCGCCGTTCACGTCACCGGCGGTGAGCTGCTCCGGGCCGTACGGGAAGCCTGAACTGCCGGGCTGGATCGGGGGTTTGACGGTGTAACGGCCGCCGGGCTGGCCGGTGGAGCTGCTGAAACCGCCCTTGTAGACGTAGAGGGTGGCGGCCGAACTGCCCACCGCCAGGTCTGCCTTGCCGTCGCCGTCGAAGTCGCCGGCCGCCAGGGACAGGCCCCAGTAGTCGTGCGAGGAGACGGCCGGGTCGGGTACGTCGCTGCTCTTGCCGGTGAGGCCGCTCGCGGAGCCCCACAGGATCGCGAGGGCGCCGCCGTCGGTGTCGGTGCCGACCTTCTCGCTCGGCGAGGCCACGGCGAGGTCGTCGTACCCGTCGCCGTTGAAGTCGGCGTACGCCGTCGCGCCGCCGAACCAGTCGCCGGCCTCGGCGGTGCCGGGCACGGTGCCGGAGTTCTGGCTGATGACAGAGCGCTTGGCGGAGGTCACGCCGGTGGCGCTGCCGTACAGCGCGACTATCTGGCCGGCGTTGGCGTGGCCGCTGACGGAGGCGCCGGGGGCCGAGGCCACGACGTCGCCGAATCCGTCGCCGTTGAAGTCGGCCTTCGCGACCTTGAACGAGTCGGCGGCGGTGGCCGTCGTCGCCGAGAGCGTGAGCAGACCGCCCGTGAGCGCGGCCGCGGCGGCCGTCGCGAGGGCGAGGCGCAGGTGCAGGTGATGCTTCTGGTGCATGCGGGGTTCTCCTGCGGCATGCGGGGGATGCGTGGCGGGCATCCGCGTCGATGGGGTGCGGACCGTCCGTGTTTGCCGGGAGTTGTCCTTGGCTTCACGGGTGGTTGGCGATCAGGAGACCTGTGGTGGTGCGCAAGGGTTGTACGTGAGTTCGGTAAATCTCTGGGGTGAGTGAGTGAGTGAGTGAGTGGGTGGGGGCGTTGGGGGCGGGTCAGGTGCGTGCGGTGATGACGACTGCCGGTGCTCAAGTCGCCGCCCTGATACGCCACTTGTGCCACTTGCGTACGCCGTGATGTGACCGTTGGGCCGCCCGCTTCTTGGTCAGTGTCGGGATTGCGGGAGCCGAGTAAAGGGCGCTCCCTGCGGTCGCGTCGGCTACGCCGATTCCGCTCCGCTCCACCCTTGACTCACCTCCCTCAATCCCGTTTCAGAAGCGAGCGGGCGGCCCCGAGGGATGGGTGGCCAGGCAAGAATCCCCCTGCCTGTACTGAGTTCCGGCCCGGCGCCCGGGGGCGCGCTCGCGTCTCGCCAGCACGCCGGGCCGGCTCAGCGGCCAACGGTGGGTGGGCGGATGAGTGGATGGGCGGACGGGTGGATGGGTGGTTGCGGGAAGCCGGGGGTAAATCTAACCACCGTAGCGGGCTGTGACCGGTTAGAAATAGACACAGCTTCCAGAGAGACCAGGGCGGGGCGGAGCCGGGGCGAGTGCGACGCGTTGACGTCTCGCCCGCACGCCGGGTCGGCTCAGCGGCTACCGGTTGGTGGGGTGCGCGGGGGTCGACCTCGGCCTCGCGAGCAACGGGCCATGGGTGACAGGCGGTGGGTTATGGGCCCTCCCTGGGCCACGGGGCGCCCGGTCCGCAGAAATGTGACAGCCGTAGCGGAAGGGGAAGCGGAAGTGTCACATTTCGCGGCCCCTCCGGCCTGGCCCCCGGGTCTCCGGTCGTGTCTGCTCTGTAGGCTGTGGTCTTTTCTAACCGGTCAGAGGTCACGACGGTGGTTAGATTTACCCCCGGCTTCCAGCACCTACCCACCCGGCGTCGGCCGCTCAAGCCGAGGCGGTGTGCGGGTCGGACGGCAGCATGCCCCCCTGCACTCTCCACTCGTGTCGCGCCTCCCACTCCACCGGCGGGTAGCCGCTAAGCCAGCCCGGCGTGCTGGCGAGACGCGAGCGCGCCCCTTCGCACCGGCCGGCAACACGGTTCAGGCAAGGGGGTCCCTACCTGGCCACCCGTTCCTCCGGGCCGCTCGCTCGCTTCTGAAACGGGCTGGAGCGGCCCTAGTCAAGGGTGGCCCGCAGGGCCATCGCCGAAGGCGACGCGACCGTAGGGAGCGCCCTTTACTCGGGCCGTGGAAGCACGACACTGGCCAAGAAGCGAGTGGCCCAACGTCCACGTATCAAGTCGCGTTCGCCTTCCCGATGTCGTGCTTTGGAGACGTCGGAGGAGGCAGAGGGGGCGGTTGGGGTGGGGTCAGGCCCAGGGTTCTTCCAGGCGGGGCTTGGTGGTCGGCTCGTGGCGGTTCGCCAGCAGGCCGCCCGCCGCGCCCAGGGAGACCAGGCCCATGCCCGCCGCGGTCGCGATGCCCTTGACGCCGTCCATGGAGAGGTAACAGAACGCGGCCACACCGCCGTTGAAGAGGAACAGGAACCACAGCGTCGACCGCTTCGACAGGAACGCCTTGATCTTCGGCTTCTTCGCTATGCGCGAGCCGGCCAGGAGCGAGACGGCGATACCGGTGTAGGTGGCGGCGTTCTTCGCCGTACCGTCCAGCACCGCCCCGGAGGCCGTGCTCGCGGCGAGGCCGCCGACGAAGAACGACCAGAGCAGGAGGTTGGCGCCGAGCGACTTCAGGGTGGCCAGCAGCGACTTCACGGGAGTTCCTTCGGAGGGGATCGGAGGCATCGGAGAGGGGCGTGATCTCTGGCCTCTACGATTCCGTCGCGCGCTCGCCGTCACGAGGGACCGTTCTCCCGGATCAGGGGTGTAGCCCGCTACACCCCTCCCCCTACGACGACGGCGCCCCGCACCCTTCGAGGAGGGTGCGGGGCGCCGTCGTAGCGGATCGGGCCTTACTTCACCGGCTGGGGTTCCGGGGCGTTCTCCGGTTCCGCGGTGCCTGCCGGGGGCTCGTCGTCCGACGGCTTCCTGACCGAGTCCAGGAGGAGTTGGGCCACGTCGACCACCTGGATCGATTCCTTGGCCTTGCCGTCGTTCTTCTTGCCGTTGACCGAGTCGGTGAGCATGACCAGGCAGAAGGGGCAGGCCGTTGAGACGATGTCCGGGTTCAGGGAGAGGGCTTCGTCCACGCGTTCGTTGTTGATGCGCTTGCCGATGCGCTCTTCCATCCACATGCGTGCGCCGCCGGCGCCGCAGCAGAAGCCGCGTTCCTTGTGGCGGTGCATCTCCTCGTTGCGGAGGCCGGGGACGCTGGCGATGATCTCGCGCGGGGGCGTGTAGATCTTGTTGTGGCGGCCCAGGTAGCAGGGGTCGTGGTAGGTGATGATGCCCTCGACCGGGGTGACCGGGACCAACTTGCCCTCGTCGACGAGGTGTTGGAGCAGCTGGGTGTGGTGGATGACCTCGTAGTCGCCGCCGAGCTGCGGGTACTCGTTGCCGATGGTGTTCAGACAGTGCGGGCACGTTGCGACGATCTTCTTCGCCGACTTCGGCTTCGCGGACTCGGCTACGACCTTGCCGTCGTCGTCCAGTTCCTCGCCGAACGCCATGTTCAGGGCCATGACGTTCTCCATGCCGAGTTCCTGGAACAGGGGCTCGTTGCCGAGCCTCCGTGCCGAGTCGCCCGTGCACTTCTCGTCGCCGCCCATGATCGCGAACTTGACGCCCGCGATGTGCAGGAGTTCCGCGAAGGCCTTCGTCGTCTTCTTGGCGCGGTCTTCCAGCGCGCCCGCGCAGCCGACCCAGTACAGGTACTCGACCTCGGTGAGGTCCTCGATGTCCTGGCCGACGACCGGGACCTCGAACTCGACCTCCTTGAGCCACTCCAGGCGCTGCTTCTTCGCCAGGCCCCAGGGGTTGCCCTTCTTCTCCAGGTTCTTGAGCATCGTCCCGGCCTCGGACGGGAACGCGCTCTCGATCATCACCTGGTAGCGGCGCATGTCGACGATGTGGTCGACGTGCTCGATGTCCACCGGGCACTGCTCGACGCAGGCGCCGCAGGTGGTGCAGGACCATAGGACGTCCGGGTCGATGACGCCGTTCTCTTCGAGCGTGCCGATCAGCGGGCGTTCGGCCTCCGCGAGGGCGGCGGCGGGGACGCCTGCGAGCTGCTCCTCCGTCGCCTTCTCCTCGCCCTCCATCGACTTGCCGCCGCCCGCCAGCAGGTACGGGGCCTTGGCGTGCGCGTGGTCGCGGAGGGACATGATCAGGAGCTTGGGGGACAGGGGCTTGCCCGTGTTCCAGGCGGGGCACTGCGACTGGCAGCGACCGCACTCCGTGCACGTGGAGAAGTCCAGCAGGCCCTTCCAGGAGAACTGCTCGACCTGGGAGACGCCGAAGACGTCGTCGTCGCCCGGGTCGGTGAAGTCGATCGGCTTGCCGCCCGACGTCATCGGGAGCAGGGCGCCGAGCGAGGTCTCGCCGGTCGCGTTGCGCTTGAACCAGATGTTCGGGAACGCCAGGAAGCGGTGCCAGGCGACGCCCATGTCCGTCTTCAGGGCGACCGTGATCATCCAGATGAAGGAGGTCGCGATCTTCACGCCCGCGAAGAGGTACGTGAGGTTCTGGAGTGTGGAGACGTCCAGGTGCTCCAGGGCCGACACCACGGGGTACGAGATGAAGAAGGACGCCTCGTAGGCGTCGACGTGGTGCTGGGCGCCTTCGAGCGCGTGCAGCATGAAGATGCAGACGCCGACGATGAGGATGACGGCCTCGACGAAGTACGCCTGGCCGAAGTTCGAGCCGGCGAAACGGGACTTGCGGCCTGGCTTGTTCGGCTTGCTCAGCTGGCGGATCACGATCAGGGCGAGGATGCCGAGGACCGTCATCGTGCCGATGAACTCGACGAAGACGTTGTACGGCGCCCACTCACCGATGACCGGCAGCAGCCAGTCGGCCTGGAAGAGCTGGCCGATGGCGTTGACGATCGTCAGCAGCAGCGAGAAGAAGCCCACCGCCACGAACCAGTGTGCGACGCCGACGACACCCCAGCGGTTCATCCGGGTGTGGCCGAGGAACTCCTTGGCCACGGTGAGGGTGCGCTGCACGGGCTCGTCGGTGCGGGTGCCCGCTGGCACGTTCTGGCCGAGTCGCATGAAGGTGTAGATCTGTAGGACGGCGCGGGCGAACAGCGCCACACCGACCACGATCAGTACCAGCGACACGATGATCGCGGCGAGTTGCATTTCAGGGCTCCTCGGGCCTGCGAGGGGTCATGGCATTACCACCCAGCACATTACTAAGCGGTAACTTAATCGGTTCGACCGAGACTACCCCTATCCTGCGTCGCACTGTAGCCAGCCGTGCGGTGATGTGTGTCGCTGAGGGTTGCCTAAAAAGACCTGCTCCGGGCTTGTTCCCGAGCTTGTTACGGTCTGATCGTGTTATTCGTACTGAATTGGTACATTTGCGTCTAATTTGGATCCGTGCTCTACGGGATTCTCGCCGCCACGACCGCCCTGCTCCTCTCCGCCCTCCTCACCGCACTGCTCCGGGTGCCCGCACTGCGGGCGCGGATCGTCGACCGCAGACGGCGGACGCGTCCGGTACCGCTGCTCGGGGGACTCGCCGTCGTGCTCGCCGTCGTCTCGGTGACCTGGGCGTGCCACTGGACCGGCGTCGCCCCGCTCGGCGACGGGGTCGGCGGACTGCTCGGCGCCGGGTCCGCCGTGGCCGCGCTCGGGCTCGTCGCCGACGTGTGGCGGCTGAAGACGCGGTTCCTCGTCCTCGGTACGGCCGTGGCGGCGGCCTGTGTCGTGCCGTACGGCGAGATCGGGGTGCCCGGTGGAGTGTTGGCCGCGGTCTGGATCGTGTTCGTCGCCGGCGCCTTCAAGGGGCTCGATCACGCCGACGGGCTCGCCGGGACCGTGGGCGTGATCACCGCCTTCGGGGTCGGGGCCTGCGCCGCGATGGAAGTGATGGACGGGTTCGCGGTGTTGCTGAGTGTGCTGGCCGCCGCGCTCACCGGGTTCCTGATGCGCAACTGGCATCCCGCGCGGATCGCGCTCGGCGCGTGCGGGTCGCTGTTCACGGGGTTCGTGCTCGCCTCGGCCGCCGTGGTCACGCAGGCCGGGCGCGGGTTCGCGTCCAGTGTGGGGGTGTTGTTCGCGCTCACCGCCGTCGCGAGTGCGGATGCCGTACTGGTGTTGCTGTCGCGACGGCTGGCCGGGCGGGCGTTGCTGCGGGGCGGGCCCGACCATCTCGCCCATCGGCTGCGGCGGTTGGGGCTCACTCCGCAGGGGGCGGTGGTGGTCCTGGCCGTCGGGGGGTTCTCCGGAGTGCTCGTCGGGGTGCTCGTGAACAACGGGTGGGTGGGTGAATCCGCCGTCGTGTGGGTGGCGGGCGGGGCCCTGGTGGTCGTGTTCGGACTGCTTAAAGTCACTGTCTACGGGGCGAGGCGTGCCGCGTCCACGCAGGTCAGGGCGCAGTTGCGTGTAAGGAACGGATAAGAGTTGAGCCTGGTCGACTCAGCTCTGTTGACCCAGCGGTGAGTGTCGTGCACACTTGAGTCCGTTCCACTCAAGTCATTGCTGGAGGAATCAACCATGGCACGTGCGGTCGGCATCGACCTGGGCACGACTAACTCCGTCGTCAGCGTTCTTGAAGGCGGCGAGCCCACCGTCATCACCAACGCAGAGGGCGCCAGGACCACGCCGTCCGTCGTCGCCTTCGCCAAGAACGGCGAGGTGCTCGTCGGAGAGGTGGCCAAGCGCCAGGCGGTCACGAACGTTGACCGGACCATCCGTTCCGTGAAGCGTCACATGGGCACGGACTGGAAGATCGAGCTGGACGGCAAGAGCTTCAACCCGCAGCAGATGAGCGCCTTCATCCTGCAGAAGCTGAAGCGCGACGCCGAGGCCTACCTGGGCGAGAAGGTGGCCGACGCGGTCATCACCGTCCCGGCGTACTTCAACGACTCCGAGCGTCAGGCGACGAAGGAGGCCGGCGAGATCGCGGGCCTGAACGTCCTGCGCATCGTGAACGAGCCGACCGCCGCGGCGCTGGCGTACGGCCTCGACAAGGACGACCAGACGATCCTCGTCTTCGACCTCGGTGGCGGCACCTTCGACGTGTCCCTCCTGGAGATCGGCGACGGCGTCGTCGAGGTGAAGGCCACGAACGGCGACAACCACCTCGGTGGTGACGACTGGGACCAGCGGGTCGTCGACTACCTGGTGAAGCAGTTCGCGTCCGGCCACGGCGTGGACCTGGGCAAGGACAAGATGGCCCTCCAGCGTCTCCGTGAGGCTGCCGAGAAGGCCAAGATCGAGCTGTCGAGCTCCACCGAGACCTCGATCAACCTGCCCTACATCACGGCGTCCGCCGAGGGCCCGCTGCACCTGGACGAGAAGCTCACCCGCGCCCAGTTCCAGCAGCTGACGGCCGACCTGCTGGAGCGCTGCAAGACGCCGTTCCACAACGTCATCAAGGACGCCGGCATCTCGATCAACGAGATCGACCACGTCGTCCTCGTCGGTGGCTCCACCCGTATGCCGGCCGTCGCCGAGATCGTCAAGGAGCTGACCGCCGGCCAGGACGCCAACAAGGGCGTCAACCCGGACGAGGTCGTCGCCATCGGCGCGTCCCTCCAGGCCGGTGTCCTCAAGGGTGAGGTCAAGGACGTCCTGCTCCTCGACGTCACCCCGCTGTCCCTCGGTATCGAGACCAAGGGAGGGATCATGACCAAGCTCATCGAGCGCAACACCACGATCCCGACCAAGCGGTCCGAGATCTTCACCACCGCCGAGGACAACCAGCCCTCCGTGCAGATCCAGGTCTACCAGGGCGAGCGCGAGATCGCGGCGTACAACAAGAAGCTCGGGATGTTCGAGCTGACCGGTCTGCCGCCGGCCCCGCGCGGTGTCCCGCAGATCGAGGTCTCCTTCGACATCGACGCCAACGGCATCATGCACGTCACGGCCAAGGACCTCGGCACCGGCAAGGAGCAGAAGATGACCGTCACCGGCGGCTCCTCGCTGCCGAAGGACGAGGTCGACCGCATGCGCCAGGAGGCCGAGCAGTACGCGGACGAGGACCACCGTCGCCGCGAGGCCGCCGAGTCCCGCAACCAGGGCGAGCAGCTCGTCTACCAGACGGAGAAGTTCCTCAAGGACAACGAGGACAAGGTCCCCGGCGAGGTCAAGACCGAGGTCGAGGCCGCCGTAGAGGAGCTGAAGGCCGCGCTGAAGGGCGAGGACACCGCCGAGATCCGTACGGCCACCGAGAAGGTCTCCGCCGTCTCCCAGAAGGTCGGCCAGGCCATGTACGCCGACGCGCAGGCCGCGCAGGCCGCGGGCGGCGACGCCCCGGGTGCCGAGGCGCCCAAGGCGGACGACGACGTGGTGGACGCCGAGATCGTGGACGACGAGCGCAAGGACGGTGCCGCGTGACGGAGGAGACTCCGGGCTTCGACGAGAAGCCCGACGTCCCCTCCGGCGCCACCCCCGACGACGCCGAGCCGCAGGCCGCCTCCCCCTCCAGTAGTGGGGAGGGGGCGGCCCCGGCAGGGGACGCAAGTGCACAGATCGCCGGTCTGACGGCCCAGCTGGACCAGGTGCGCAAGGCGCTCGAAGAGCGCACCGCGGACCTCCAGCGGCTCCAGGCCGAGTTCCAGAACTACCGCCGCCGGGTCGAGCGGGACCGCATCGCGGTCAAGGAGATCGCCGTGGCGAACCTCCTGACCGAGCTGATGCCCACCCTCGACGACATCGGCCGCGCGCGGGAACACGGCGAACTCGTCGGCGGTTTCAAGTCGGTGGCGGAATCCCTGGAGACCGCCGCGGCGAAGATGGGACTGCAGCAGTTCGGCAAGGAGGGCGAGCCCTTCGACCCGACGATCCACGAGGCCCTCATGCACTCGTACGCGCCGGACGTCACCGAGACGACCTGCGTCGCGATCCTTCAGCCCGGGTACCGCATCGGCGAGCGCACCATCCGCCCCGCGCGGGTGGCCGTCGCCGAGCCGCAGCCCGGCGCCACGGGGACCGGCAAGGCGGAGGACGAGTCCGAGGCCGCCGACGAGAAGGACAACGGCCCTGAAGAGGGCTGACGCACCGAGCGAAGAGAAGGAGGGGCGTCGAGGATGAGCACCAAGGACTTCATCGAGAAGGACTACTACAAGGTCCTCGGCGTCCCCAAGGACGCCACCGAGGCCGAGATCAAGAAGGCGTACCGGAAGCTCGCCCGCGAGTTCCACCCGGACGCCAACAAGGGCAACGCCAAGGCCGAGGAGCGCTTCAAGGAGATCTCCGAGGCCCACGACATCCTCGGTGACCCCAAGAAGCGCAAGGAGTACGACGAGGCCCGCGCCCTGTTCGGCAACGGCGGCTTCCGCCCGGGGCCGGGCGGCGCGGGCGGCGGCAACTTCAACTTCGACCTGGGCGACCTCTTCGGAGGCGGCGCCCAGGGCGGCGGTGGCGCCGGGGGAGCCGGCGGCTTCGGCGGCGGGATCGGTGACGTCTTCGGGGGCCTGTTCAACCGCGGCGGCACGGGCACGACCCGTACGCAGCCCCGGCGCGGCCAGGACATCGAGTCCGAGGTCACGCTCAGCTTCACGGAGGCCATCGAAGGGGCCACGGTCCCGCTGCGGATGTCCTCGCAGCAGCCCTGCAAGGCCTGTTCGGGCACCGGCGACAAGAACGGCACACCGCGCGTGTGCCCGACCTGCGTCGGCACCGGCCAGGTCGCGCGCGGCTCCGGCGGCGGCTTCTCGCTCACGGACCCGTGCCCGGACTGCAAGGGCCGCGGCCTGATCGCCGAGCACCCCTGCATGGACTGCAAGGGCAGCGGGCGCGCCAAGTCGTCCCGGACCATGCAGGTCCGGATCCCCGCGGGGGTCACGGACGGCCAGCGCATCCGGCTGCGCGGCAAGGGCGCTCCGGGTGAACGGGGCGGTCCCGGGGGCGACTTGTACGTCATGGTGCACGTCGACGCGCACCCCGTGTTCGGCCGCAAGGAGGACAACCTCACGGTGACGGTCCCGGTGACGTTCGCCGAGGCGGCACTGGGCGGCGAGGTCAGGGTGCCCACCCTGGGCGGGCCCCCGGTGACGCTGAAGCTGCCCCCGGGCACGCCCAACGGCCGCACGATGCGCGCCCGCGGCAAGGGCGCGGTCCGCAAGGACGGCACCCGGGGTGACCTCCTTGTGACCGTCGAGGTGAGTGTCCCGAAGGACGTCACGGGGAATGCTCGTGACGCACTGGAGGCGTATCGAGAGGCGACCGCGGGCGAGGACCCGCGGGCGGAGCTGTTCCAGGCCGCGAAGGGAGCATGAGAGTGATGGACGGCCGTCGACGCAACCCGTACGAGCTGACCGAGGAGACCCCGGTCTACGTCATCTCGGTGGCGGCCCAGCTCTCCGGCCTGCACCCGCAGACGCTGCGCCAGTACGACCGCCTCGGCCTGGTCTCCCCGGACCGCACGGCCGGGCGCGGTCGCCGTTACTCGGCCCGCGACATCGAACTGCTGCGCACCGTCCAGCAGTTGTCGCAGACCGAGGGCATCAACCTGGCCGGCATCAAGCGCATCATCGAGCTGGAGAACCAGGTGGTCGCGCTCCAGCAGCGCGTCGCCGAGCTCCAGTCGGCGGTCGAGGGCGCGGCGGCGACGATGCAGCAGCGCGAGGCCGCGGTGCACGCGTCGTACCGGCGCGACCTGGTCCCGTACCAGGAGGTCCAGCAGACCAGCGCGCTGGTGGTGTGGCGGCCGAAGCGGCAGCAGTCCTCGGACTGACGTCCACTCACTCGCGAAAGGGGCCCGGAGGTTCAACCTCCGGGCCCCTTCCGTGTGCTCAGGGCGTTTCAGGGCGTCAAGGTGTCAGGGCCGCCCAGTCGCCCGCCGGCACGGACTCCGTGCCGTCCGCGGCCAGGGTGGTCACCCAGTAGAAGGACGTGGTGCCGCGCGCGGCGCCGGCGTCGTGGTACGCGCCGACGTCGCTGCCGAGGTCGGCGATCTTCTCGTACGTCCCGGTGGCGGGGTTCCAGCGGTGGACGCGGAAGCCGGTTGTCTCCTGGGAGGCGGAGCTCCAGTTCCAGTCGAGGTCGATCCCCGCGCCGCCCTCCGTCGCGGACGCGTCCAGTTCCAGCGGGGAGCCCTCCGGAGTGGTGACGCTCGGCGTCACGTCGAGTTCCGTCTCCACCACGATGTCGGCCTCGCCGGTCGACCTCCAGGTGGAGAGCCAGTTGTCGTCGTACGCGTCGACGAGGAAACAGGCCTCTTCACCGTCGGGCAGGGTCGCGTACTCGTACGACGTGGTGGCGGCGGACAGCCACGCCACCTCGTGGACGGAGCAGACCTTCTCCTCGTCGCCCAGGAGCCGGCCCCGGTAGACGAGGTACCGCCCGAGGTCGGGCGCCGGGTTCGGGTCCCAGGTCAGCGAGAAGCCGTACCGGGTCGGCGTGACCGTCAGCCCGGTCACCGCGGGGGGCGCGGTGCTGTCCGGGCGGGTGGCCCTGAGGGCGGCGGAGCGGGCGGACTCGTTGCCCGCCGCGTCCAGGGCGGTCACCCGGTAGGTGTACGTGCTCTCCTCCACCGCCGAGGTGTCCAGGTACGAGGCCTTGGCGGTGTCCCCGATCCTGGTGTACGAACTGCTCCCGTCCGGCGCCCGGTACACGCGGTACGACATCGCTCCCGCGACCGCGGTCCACTCGACCGGGATTCCGCCCACCGAGAGGGAGGTCTCCAGCCCGGTGGGCACGGCGGGGGCGGTGCGGTCCGCGGTGGTGACGGGCTTGTCGGCGGTCCCGGCGGACTCGTTGCCGGCCGCGTCGATCGCGCGGAGCTCGTAGTAGTACGTGTCCTCACCGGTCACCGGGAGGCTGCTGTCGGTGTACGAGGTGGAGGCGGTCGTGGCGAGCGGTGTGCTGCCGAACGAGGCGCCCTTCAGGCGCCGGTAGACCCGGTAGCCCGTGAGGTCCATCTCCTTGTTCTTCGACCAGGTGAGCTTCGCCTTGCCGGTCGCGGAGGCGTACGTCACCGACGTGCCCGTCGGGGCGAGTGGCTTGACCTTGTCGACGGTGGCCGAAGTCCGGGGTGTGTACGTGAACTTGACCTTGGCGGTGCCGGTCCAGTTGGCGTAGTCGATCCGCAGGGCGTGCTTGCCCTTGGGGATCGTCACGTTGGCCGTCTTGCTCACGGTCTTGGAGGTGTTCTTCCACAGGTCGACCTTGCGGACGCCGTCGACGTACACCCGTATTCCGTCGAGCCCGGAGGCGGCGAGGGCGAAGGGCCCGCCGGAGCCGAAGTCCCGGGTGACACTCCAGCGGACGCCGAAGGTGTCCTTCGGGAGGCCGGAGGCGGGGGCGCCGGTCCAGGTCTGGTCGATCGCGTTGTCGCAGTCCGTCTTCTTCGCGGTGCCCGAGAAGGAGGTGTTCGCGAAGAACTGGCGCTTGAAGACGGGCGAGGTGCAACTGGCCGCCGCGGAGGCGGAACTCGTCGCGCCGGCGAGCAGGCCGCCCGCGACGGAGAGGGCGACGGCGGCGGCCGTCGCGTGTCTGGCTGGGTTCATTCGGTCCTCTGTCGGATCGGCACGGCAGGGGGTGGCCGCTGATGATCACGACTCGTGGGGAAAGGAGTTGGTTGTGCTGATCTTTGCCTTCTCATGAACTCCCGTTGAGTGGAGGGTCCGTAAAGAGCGTTTGGATGGGGTTCCGCAGCGTCTCCACATACCAAACGGAACGTGGCGTTGCCATCTCGTTAAGTAGTTCCGCTTGACGCCGGTGGTCGTGGCCGCGTTGGCTTTTCAGTCACCTGGGTTGCAATGCTGCACCCACGTCCGCACGGCACCAGAAGTGAGCTCCCAATGCGTCGTATCGCCATATCCGTGGCCGCGTCCTCGCTGGCCCTCCCCCTGGCCGCCTGTGGCGTGCTCAACTCGTCGGGGAGCAGCACGGACGCGACTCCGGCGAAGGGCAACGACGTCACGGTGGGGGTGCTCATGCCGGAGAAGACGAACACGCGGTACGCGGAGTTCGACTTCCCGATCATGAAGGCGAAGATCCAGGAACTCACCGCGAACAAGGGCAAGGCCGAGTACGAGAACGCCGGTGGCGTCGCGGCCACGCAGGACAAGCAGATGCAGAAGATGATCGACGAGAAGGTCGACATCATCGTGCTCGACGCCGTCGACTCGCACGCCATCCGGACCATGGTGACGAAGGCCAAGACCGCGGGCATCCCGGTCATCGCCTACGACCGGCTGGCCGAGGGCCCGATCGACGCGTACGTCTCCTTCGACGGCGAACTGGTCGGCGAGGTGCAGGGCCGCTCCCTGGTCGAGGCGCTGGGTAGCAACGTGGACACCTCCGACAAGATCGTGATGATCAACGGCTCGCCGACCGACCCCAACGCCGCGGTGTTCAAGGGCGGGGCGCTGTCCGAGTTGCAGGGCAAGGTGACGATCGCCGAGAGCTACAACACCAAGGCCTGGGACCCGGTCGTGGCCCAGCAGGAGATGACCGAGGCGATCAACAAGCTCGGCAAGAACAACATCGCCGCGGTGTACTCCGCCAACGACGCGATGGCCGGCGGCATCATCAAGGCCCTGAAGAACGCGGGCCTGACGAAGATCCCGCCCGTCACCGGCCAGGACGCCGAACTCACCGCCGTGCAGCGGATCGTCACCGGCGAGCAGTACATGAGCGTCTACAAGCCGTACCCCGACCTCGCCGAGGCCGCCGCGAAGATCGCGGTCGCCAAGGTCCAGGGCAGGGACATCGAGTTCGACGCCCTCACCCGTGACACGGTCGACAGCCCCACGAACAAGAAGATCCCCTCGCAGCTGGTGTCCGTGGTCGCGCTGACCCAGGACAACATCAAGTCGACGGTGGTCGCGGACGGGATCTACAAGATCTCCGACATCTGCACGGCCGACTACAAGTCGGCGTGCGAGGCGCACGGGCTGAAGTAGGTCGGCTTCGGCCGGGCGCCTCGACGGCGTCCGGGACGCCGTCGCTGCCCGCGTACGCGACTCCGGCCGCGGGTACCTCGCCGGATGTCAGCCGCGGGACTTGAGGTGCCGCAGCAGGGCGGCGAGGCCCTCGGGGGCGGCGGTGAGGGTGACGTCCGGGGTGTCGCTCTCGCGGAGGCGGATCGTTTTGTCGGGGGCGGGGGCGACGTAGAGGCAGTTCTGGTCGGGGGCGCCGCTGAACGAGGACTTCTGCCAGTGGAGTTCGGACACGCGGGCCTCCTAGAGCGTGTAGAGCAAGTGCTGGATGAGGGACAGTGAGTCCTTCACCGAGTGTGCTTCGGGGGCCAACGATACGTCGACAGGATCAAGGGCGTTGTCGGCGAGCCGGGCGAACAACGAGCTGTACTCGTCCAGTTGGTGCGGCTCACGCAGGTAGTCGGTGCCAGTCGCGCGGTCGAGGACCACAGTGCCGAGCTGTGGCGTGCGGGGGACGGCATGGACGAAGTTTCCGCTGAGGGCCGCGTACGCCTGTGCGCTGAACGGATAGATCTGGATGGTCACGTGGGGGAAGCGGGCCAACTCGATGAGCCGCACCAGTTGTTCACGTACGACCTGGACGCTGCCGAACCTCATGTGCAGCGCCGCTTCGTGGATCACGGCATGGATGGCGGGCGAGTTCCTGCCGGTCAGGATGCTCTGCCGTTCCATGCGGAACTTCACGGCTTCGTCGATGTGCTCGAAACCCAGCTCCGGGCTGTTGAAGATGGCCCGTGCGTAGTCGGCGGTCTGGAAGATCCCGGGGATGAACAGGGACTCGTGCATCCGTAGTGCCACGGCTTGGGCTTCTAGTTCGGCGAGGTTGAGGCCGCCGGAGCCCAGGTGCTTCTTGTACGCGCTCCACCAGCCCTTGCCTGTTGCCTCGGACAGGGACACCAGCGCGTCAACGTAGGGCTTGTCTGTGCAACCGTATGTGTGGCACAGCTCCAAGAGCCGCTCGGTCAGGATGGACGTGCGGCCCAGTTCGATGTGACTGAGTTGGGCGCGACTCATGTCGATCCGCTGGGCGGCTTCAGCTGCGTTCAACCCTGCTTGTTCGCGCAGTTGTTTGAGTTCGAAGCCGAGGCGGCGCTGTCGTTCGCTGATGGTGGTGCGTAGTCCCACGGTGACTCCTTGCTGGCTCGCTCAAAGTCTGCACTGTGCCGGGTGGGTGGTCCACCAAATCAAGAGAACGGGTTGAGATGTATAACCTCTTGCCTCTACCGTGAGTGCGGGATCGGTAACGCATCGAAACCGCTCGGTCCCCCCTGCCCGCAAGCCGACAGAGCACCCGCGCCCCGCGGGCGACGCCATCGCCGGGCTCGGACCCCTCACAGACAGGAGTCGTCCCCATGGACCCGGCCCGCCGCGCACCCCACCGCCCCGCCCAACTCACCCACGACTACAGCCTTTTCGCCCCGGCCGACGCCACCGCACCCCGCGTCTGCCGGGACTTCGTCCGCGCTGTCCTCTTCACCCACGACCGCGAACCCCTCGTCATGCCGGCGGCCCTGTGCACCTCGGAACTCGTCACCAACGTCCACCTGCACACGAAGGGTTCCGCGATGATCCGCCTCCGGCTGGGTCCGGCCCGGCTCCGGGTCAGCGTCTTCGACGAGAGTCCGGACCCGCCGGTGGTCGCGCAGCCCACCGCCGGAGTGATCGCCTGCTGGGGGCGGGGGCTCACCCTCGTCGCGGAGATGGCGGACACGTGGGGCGTCGCCGACGGGAGGGCGGGGCGGTTCGCGAAGGGGGTGTGGTTCGAGCTGGGTGGGAGCGGTGGATCGTTCCGCTTTCGGTCGGACGGGTGAAGCGGGTTTATCAGAACTCCCCGAGGGCTACCGCGCCGAGACCATCGAGGGAGTCATCGAGGTGTCGCCCACCGGCCGCCTTCCGCATGCCCGGGTTGTCAACCGTCTGCGTAGCGCCTCCCCCGGGAAGAGCGACCAGGACCGTGACCGCATCCGCAGGCGCCGCGAGTACGCCCGCGCCGGCATCCCCATGTACGTCCTCATCGACGACTACGACGGCCAGGGCGCCGTAACCCTCTTCACCCCCCCGCCCCGACAAGGCCGACTGGGAGGACATTCACCGCGTCCCCTACGGCACCGAGGTCGAGACCCCGGACGGCCCCGCCAAGGGCTTCGTGACCGGTGAGGCGATCACCGGCCCGAAGCGGGGCTGAGACAGGGCGCGACCCCGGTACGACCCTGGGGCTATGCCACCCGCGTGAACTCCACCGTCACCTCCGGCGGCCCGCCCGCCACCCCCCGGTAGATCCCCTTGTGCGGGGTCACGTCGTCGTAGTCGCGCCCCCGGCCCACCACCACATGGGACTCGTCGGGCCGGGTCCGGTTGGTGGGGTCGTAGCCGCACCAGTCGCCCGCCCAGTACTCGATCCAGGCATGGCTCTGGCCGGCCACCGGGCGGTGCAGCTCCGCCTCGCTCTCCGGGTGCAGGTAGCCGGAGACGTAGCGCGTGGGCAGACCGAGCCCCCGCAGCAGCGCGATGGTCACATGGGCGATGTCCTGGCAGACGCCGGCGCCCTGTTCCCAGGCCTCGGCGGCGGAGGTGTTCACGCCGGTGACACCGGGGAGGTACGCCACCCGGTCGGCGACGAGCGCGGCGACCGCGATCGCCGTCCCGTGCGGATCGAGTCCTACGGCCGCCTTGCGCGCCTTCTTCAGCAGCTTCGGCGGGACCGTCGTACGGACCGTGGGGCCGATGAACTCCAACAGGCGTGAGTTCGTGGTCCGTTCGGTCACCTCCTGCCAGGTGGGGGAGGGGCCGAGGAGGTCCGGCGGGGACGTCTCGACCAGGCTCGACGCGGTGATCGTGAGGTCGGCGTGCGGGTCCATCAGGTCGAAGCCGGTGACCTGGGTGCCCCAGTAGTCCCAGTAGGACCAGGTGGGTGTCGTGGGGTTCACCGTGACGCGCGCGTCCAGCGTCGTCTGGCCGGGGAGTGTCAGCGGTGTCATCCGCACCTCGTTGTGGGAGGACACCGCCGCCTGGGCGTACGACACGCGGGTGGTGTGGCGGATGCGAAGCCTACGGGTCATCTCAGGCTCCTTCCTGGGCCCACTCGACGGGGCCCTGGTACGGGAAGAACAACTCCGCTACCGCCTCCGCCGAGTCCATGCAGGCGTGCTGCAAGTCCTTGAGGAGGGCGGGCAGTTGCTCTTCCAAGGCGTGCGAGTCCAGGTATTCGAGACGGGTGCGGAGGCGGCCGATGGGGCGGCGGGCCGGGTCCTGCCGCTGCCGCCCGAGCGCGGTGAGGCACTCCTCGGCCGTCGTCAGCGCGTGCAGCGCCGAACGCGGGAAGTCCCTGTCCAGCAACAGGAATTCGGCCACGCGCGGGGTGTCGCCGAAACCGCCGTACACCCGCGCGTACGCCTCGTCGGCGCCCGAAGCGCTCAGCAGCGTCGGCCAGTCGGGCGCGTGCGCCGCGTCCAACACCCGTACCGACAGCAGCCGTACGGTCATGTCCACCCGCTCAAGGCTCCTGCCGAGGACGACGAAACGCCAGCTGTCGTCGCGGCTCATCGTGGAGTCGGCGAGGCCGAAGAACAACGCGGCGCGTCTGCGCACGAGTTCGAGATAGGCGTAGGGGCCCGTACGGCGGGCCGCGAGGCGTTGGTCGGCCAGGGCGTGCCAGGTGGAGTTGAGGCACTCCCACATCTCCGAGGAGACGGCCTCCCGGGCACTGCGGGCGTTGAGGCGGGCGGCGCCGAGCGCGCCCTCGATGGAACACGTCGAGCGGGCGTCGAAGGCGAGCTGGTCCAACACCTGCTGCATGTCCACGCGTTGACCGCCCGCGTCGACCCCGAGGATCGCGTACAGCGACCGGCACGCCACGTCCTCGTCGCGCCAGGGGTCCTCCAGCAGGCGGTGCAGATAGGCGTCGAGGATGCGCCCGGTGTTGTCGGCGCGCTCGACATAACGGCCCGTCCACGTCAGGGCCTCGGCTATCCGGGAGAGGATCACGTCGTTCACTGCTGCTGCGCCCCTTCCTGTACGACCATGGGGTTGCCGTCGGGGCCGAGTTGACGGGGTGCCACCTCGGGCAGTCCGCCGTCCAGAGGCATCTGCTCCGGTTGCTCGGCGGGGCCCTCCGCGAGCACCCAGGTGTCCTTGGAGCCGCCGCCCTGGCTGGAGTTGACGATCAGGTTGCCCTCCTGGAGGGCGACGCGGGTGAGGCCGCCGGGCAGCACCCAGACGTCGCTGCCGTCGTTCACGGCGAACGGGCGCAGGTCGATGTGGCGCGGTGCCATGCGTTCGCCCGCGAGGGTGGGGGAGGTGGACAGGGCGACCGGGCGTTGCGCGATCCAGCCGCGCGGGTCGGCGGCCACGGCTTTGCGAGTGCGTTCGAGGGTCTTCGCGTCGGCCTTGGGTCCGATGACGATGCCCATGCCGCCGGCGCCGTCGACGGGCTTCACGACCAGCTGGTCGATCTGGTCGAGGACCGCCTCCAACTGCCCTGGTTCGTCGGGTCGGTAGGACTCCACGTTGGGGAGGATCGGTTCCTCGGAGAGGTAGTAGCGGATGAGGTCGGGGACGTAGGTGTAGAGGAGTTTGTCGTCGGCGATCCCGTTGCCGACCGAGTTCGCGAGTGTGACGTTCCCGGCCTGGGCGGCGTTCATGATGCCCGGGCAGCCGATCACCGAGTCGGGGCGGAAGTGCAGCGGGTCGAGGAAGTCGTCGTCGAGCCGCCGGTATACGACATGGACGGGCACCTCGCCGCGCGTGGTCCGCATCCACACCCGGTTGTTGCGGCAGGTGAGGTCGTGCCCCACCACCAGTTGCACGCCCATCAGCCGGGCGAGCAGGGCGTGTTCGAAGTAGGCGGCGTTCCCCGGTCCCGGGGTGAGGACCACGACCCGGGGATCCTGGGTGCCCGTGGGCGCGGCGGCCCGCAGAGCGGCCAGCAGTCGCCCCGCGTACCCGTCGACGGGGACCACGTGCTGCTCGGCGAAGAGCGAGGGGAAGATCCGCGTCATGGCTCTGCGGTTCTCGATGACGTACGAAACCCCGCTCGGGACGCGGACGTTGTCCTCAAGGACCCGGAAGTCGCCCGCCTCGTCGCGTACGAGGTCGATGCCGGCGACGTGGATGCGGACCCCGCCCGGTGGCTCGACCCCCTGCGCGGCCCGATGGAAGTGGGCCGAGTTGAGGAGCAGCCGCCAGGGCACGACACCGTCCTCGAAGGCACGGCAGTGCGCGTAGGCGTCGGAGAGATAGGCCTCCAGGGCCCGTACCCGTTGCGCCACCCCGCGCTGGATGAGATCCCACTCCAGCGCGTCGATGATCCTCGGCACCAGGTCCAGTGGCCAGGGCCGTTCCTCGCCCGCGAAGGCGTAGGTCACGCCGCGGTCGGTGAACGCGCGGGCCATCTGGTCCGCGCGGAAGCGCAGTTCACTCGGCTCGATGGGCTGGAGTGCCGCCAGTACCGGCTCGTAGGCGGTTCTGACCTCACCCGGCCGCACAAACATCTCGTCCCACGCATCGGCCAATGCGTATGCGTCAAATATGTCCGCCATGAGGGGACGTTAAGTGCGATACGTAACACGGTGATCTCTGAGTGATTTCCGGCAGCTCACGCGGAAAGTGATACGAGGAGAGACTCGGAGTTACTGGCCGGTCACCCCCCAGCTTGTTGCAAGGCGAGGTACGGAGGCCGGGAGATAGCGGTCGATATCGGAGGTTTTCGGGGGCTGTTCTAGGGGGAGCCGTGTTGCGGAGCAGGACCTGTCCGCGCATAGTTGCGCTGCAAAGAGCCGGGAACCGGGGGTGGGATGGGCGATGGCCGGGCACGCGACGGACGAGCATCCACACGGTGCTGACCGACTCTGCGACGCCGGGGACCGCGTGTACTCCCGGGCCGTACGGCGGGGCCGCGTACCGCGCACGGACGCCGAACCGGTGCCGTGCCTGCTGGAGCTGGCCCTCCTCCACCCGGACCCCGACGACATGGACTGGCTGGTCCCGACCGCCCCGCAGGAGGTCATGACCCGGCTGCTGCGCGGGGTCTACGACGAGGTCAGCGAGAGCCACCGGCGGGTGGGTTCGGCGGTCGCCGCCTTCGAGTGGTACGCCGGTCTCGGCCGCCGTATCCAGGCGTCCGCGATGGCGTCGGCGTCGCTGGAGGGCGGTGCCGCGATCCGCGTCCTGGACGGGCTCTCCCGGATCCAGGCCGCGATGGACGACGCGACGGAGGCCTGCACCCGCGAGGTCCTCACCGTCCAGCCGGGCGGCATCCGCCGCGAGCCGGAACTCACGGAGGGCCTGCACCGGGCACTCACCCTGCGCTCACGCGGGGTACGGATGCGCGACCTGTACACCCACGTCGCCCGGCACGGCCAAGGCCTGCTGAACTACCTGGAGTTGATGGGCGACGCGGTGGAGGCGAGGACGCTCGACGAGGTCGTCGACCGCCTGATCCTCTTCGACCGCACGGTCGCCTTCATCCCCGCCAACGCCGACCACACGATGGCCCTGGAGCTGCGCCACCCCGCGCTGATCGAGTACTTCGTCACGGTCTTCGACCGCCTGTGGCGCCTCGCGATCCCGGTCGCGGCCGCCCTGCCGGACACCGGCATCGAGGGCATCTCCCACCGCGAACAGTCCATCGCCGCCCTGCTCGCGGACGGCCACCAGGACGCGGTGATCGCGGAACGGCTCGGCATAAGCGTGCGGACGTGCCGCGCCCACATCGCCCGCCTGTCGGAGACCCTGGGCGCGGCGAGCCGTACCCAACTGGGCGTCCGCATAGCCCAGGTCGGCCTGGACGGCGCCTCGTCCCGCCTGCCGGACGTCCCCGTGCAGCTCACCCCGGCGGATCGAGAATCCCCGACTGCCCGATGAGATAGCCGAGTTGGGCCCGGCTCTCGCTGCCGAGGGTGGCGGCGGGCGCGACGGGGCGCAGCCGGCCGGGGGCGTTCCCGGGCTCGGGGTCCAGCAGGCCGAGACCGACCAGGCACGGTGCCTCGTCGGTGTCGTCGGTACTCACCCGTCCGACGCGCAGGGCTCGGACATACAGGGTCAGGCCCGCCCCGCACAGGTCGTCCGCTCCGTGCGTGTGCGCCTCCGTCACGGTGTGCCGTCTCCTCCCGGTGCGGGGTCGTCCTTGTTCAGGATCCCCGACTGGGCTATGAGAAAGCCGAGCTGGGCGCGGCTGCCGCTGCCGAGGGCCGTGGCGAGCTTGGCGATGTGGGCCCGGCAGGTCCGCACGTTCATGCCCAGCCGGCGGGCGATGGCCTCGTCGACGTGGCCCTCGATGAGGAGCTTGGCGATGGAGTGCTGGATGTCGGTGATGCCGTCGGGAGCGGTTTCGTAGGGGGCGCCGGCGCTCAGCGGGACCGCGCGGCTCCACATGAACTCGAAGACCTTGATCAGGTAGCTCACGAGACCGGGGTGACGCAGTTCCAGGGCGACCTGGCGGTCGTCCCGGATGGGGATGAAGGCGACGGTCTCGTCGCAGATGATGAGGCGCTCGACCAGTTCGTCGATGGTGCGGTACTCCACCTTGCCGTCGGTGAAGTTGTCCACCCACGCGAGCCGCTCGGGGCTGTACCTGGCCGTGTGCTGGTAGAGGGTCCGGATGCGCACCCCGCGCTCGATCAGCGGCCTGTCGCGCTCCAGCGCCTCGACGAGCCGGCGTTCCGGGTGACGGTGGCTCGGCTGCACCGCGAGCACCTCGTTCTGGCACTGCGCCGTCGCCAGGTCGAGCGCCGCGTTGATGCGGTCGAGTCCCTCCAGTACGGAGATCGAGTGAGTGGACTCCGTCACCTGGGCGCTCAGCGCCATAAACGGCTCGAAGACGTCGGCCATGTCGATGGACAGCCGTCGGCGGTCCGTTATCTCGCGTTCGATCGGATTGAGCCGCTGAGCCAGGGCGACCGCCGGGGGAACCGGGCACAGCCAGTTCGCGTCGTCCGGATCCGGGTGGAGCAGGGCGAACTCCATCAAACACGGGGCAGGCTCCACGTCTGCGCGTGCGATACGTCCCGTGCGGAGTGCGTTCGCGTAAAGACGACCTCCTTCCTCACACAACTCCGTCACAGCGTGGGGATGTGTCGCTTTGGTCCGATTCATTGTCAAATCTCCACCCCCCAGGGTCCTGAACATGCAGGAACATGATGCACCGATCGTGTGGCCATGACGTGCCCGAATGAGCCATCGTCTTACTCGACGGGGGAAGAGGGGACCTTCAAGTGAGGACGAAGCCGACTATGCGTAAGAGAATGCTTCGCTCGGTGCTTGTCGCCGCCTTCTCCGCCGTTGTGGCCTTCGGAACGCTGAGTGGCCTCTCTGGTGCGAAGAGTGAGGTGCGACAGGACACCGCTTGGTCACTCGCGGCCGACACCGCGACCGTGACCGCGGGCGACACTTCTGTGACAGCAGATGACACTGCGTGGAGTTGACGTGACCACCCCACCCGACGACCGCAGTTTCCGCCGCGAAATGGCCACGGCCTACCGGTCCGGCTGGCACTTCATCGATCTGGCCACCGCCATCCCCCACAGCGGTGACTCGCTCATGGTGACCGTGTTCGGTGAGCCGGTCGTCGTGACGCGGGACGAGGACGAGGACGTACGGGCGTACCGGTGTCTGCGGCGGCCTCGGGGGGCGCCGCAGCCAGTGCGATGTGCCATCCGGTACGGAATGATCTTTGTGAATCTTGACCAACGAGACCACCGGCTGGTGGAACCGGATGCCCCCGACATCCAGACCATCTCAGCCACCCCCCGCAGTGCCTGACGCGATTCCCCCGTCGTAACAAGATCGCTCAGGTGCTTCCCCCCGCAGCGGCGTCACCGTGACCTGAACACGGTGACGCCGCTGCAGTTTGTGCGAAATCTCCGGGTATCGGCCGATCCCGGGTGGCTGAAAATCGGCGCTTCAGCTTTTCCCCGCCGCCTTCGCCACGGCCTTCCCCATCGCCCGCGTCAGCTCGATCTCGATCACCACCCGGGACGGGTTCGGCGACGGCGCCCGCTCGTAACGCTCCGCGTACCGGCGCTCCGCCTCGGCGACCCGCTCGCGTTCGACGCGTACGAAGGCCCGGCCCTCCAGCGTCGCCCAGCGCCGCCCGTCCACCTGGCACACGGCGACCCGTGCCCCCTCGGGGCCGGCGGCCAGGATGTTCGCCACCTTCCTGCTCGACTTGTTCGCGATGACCCGAGCAAGGCGTGCCTCCGGGTCGTATGTCACTCCGACAGGGACGACGTGCGGGCTGCCGTCCGCGCGCGGGGTCGTGAGCGTGCACAGGTGCCGTTCCCGCCAGAAGCCGAGGTACGACGGGTCGGGATCGCCCGGGTCCACCGGATATGCGGCCATGGTCCCGGAACTTAGTCCCTCGATCCTCCCCGCCACTGCCTTGAGTGGAATAGACTCAACTTTGTGCACGTTGACCGTGTCATTCTGTGTACGAAGGTCGTAGGAGGAGGAGTACGCGAACGTGGACGCCGAGCTGACCAACAGGAGCCGGGACGCGATCAACGCGGCCAGCAACCGTGCCGTGACCGGGGGGCACGCCGATCTGACCCCGGCGCATCTGCTGCTCTCGCTGCTGGAAGGGCAGGACAACGAGAACATCACCGACCTGCTGGCCGCCGTCGACGCCGACCAGGCCGCCGTACGGTCGGGTGCCGAGCGGGTGCTCGGTTCGCTGCCCAGCGTGACCGGGTCGACCGTCGCGCCGCCGCAGCCCAGCCGCGAGCTGCTGGCCGTGATCGCGGACGCCGGCCAGCGCGCGAAGGAGCTCGGCGACGACTACCTCTCGACCGAGCACCTGCTGATCGGTATCGCCGCGAAGGGCGGCGCGGCCGGGGACGTACTCTCCCAGCAGGGGGCCGGCGCGAAGAAGCTGCTGGACGCGTTCCAGAAGAGCAGGGGAGGGCGCCGGGTGACCACACCCGACCCCGAGGGGCAGTACAAGGCGCTGGAGAAGTTCGGTACGGACTTCACGGCCGCCGCGCGCGAGGGCAAGCTCGACCCCGTCATCGGGCGGGACCAGGAGATCCGGCGGGTCGTCCAGGTGCTGTCCCGCCGCACGAAGAACAACCCCGTCCTCATCGGCGAGCCCGGCGTCGGCAAGACCGCCGTCGTCGAGGGGCTGGCCCAGCGGATCATCAAGGGGGACGTGCCGGAGTCCCTCAAAAACAAGCGGCTGGTCGCGCTGGACCTGGGTGCGATGGTCGCGGGGGCGAAGTACCGGGGCGAGTTCGAGGAGCGGCTGAAGACCGTCCTCGCCGAGATCAAGGACTCCGACGGCCAGATCATCACCTTCATCGACGAGCTGCACACCGTCGTGGGCGCGGGCGCCGGGGGCGACTCCGCGATGGACGCCGGCAACATGCTGAAGCCGATGCTCGCCCGCGGCGAACTCCGCATGGTCGGCGCGACGACCCTCGACGAGTACCGCGAACGCATCGAGAAGGACCCGGCGTTGGAGCGCCGCTTCCAGCAGGTGCTGGTCGCGGAGCCGAGCGTCGAGGACACGATCGCGATCCTGCGCGGCCTGAAGGGACGCTACGAGGCGCACCACAAGGTCGTCATCGCGGACAGCGCGCTGGTCGCCGCCGCCACCCTCTCCGACCGCTACATCACCTCCCGCTTCCTCCCCGACAAGGCCATCGACCTCGTCGACGAGGCGGCCTCCCGCCTCCGCATGGAGATCGACTCGTCCCCTGTGGAGATCGACGAACTCCAGCGCGTCGTCGACCGGTTGAAGATGGAGGAGCTGGCGCTCGACAAGGAGACGGACGCCGCCTCGATCCAGCGCCTGGAGAAGCTGCGCCGCGACCTCGCCGACCGCGAGGAGGAGCTGCGCGGCCTCAACGCCCGCTGGGAGAAGGAGAAGCAGTCCCTCAACCGGGTCGGCGAGCTGAAGGAGAAGCTCGACGAACTCCGCGGCCAGGCCGAACGCGCCCAGCGCGACGGCGACTTCGACACCGCGTCCAAGCTGCTCTACGGCGAGATCCCTTCCCTGGAACGGGACTTGGAGGAAGCCTCCGAGGCGGAGGAAGAAGCCTCCAAGGACACGATGGTGAAGGAGGAGGTCGGCCCCGACGACATCGCGGACGTCGTCGGCTCCTGGACCGGCATCCCCGCGGGCCGCCTCCTGGAGGGCGAGACGCAGAAACTCCTGCGCATGGAGGAGGAGTTGGGCCGCCGCCTCATCGGCCAGCGAGAGGCCGTACAGGCGGTCTCCGACGCCGTACGACGCACCCGCGCGGGCATCGCGGACCCGGACCGCCCCACCGGCTCGTTCCTGTTCCTGGGCCCGACGGGCGTGGGTAAGACCGAACTGGCCAAGGCCCTGGCCGACTTCCTCTTCGACGACGAGCGGGCCATGGTCCGCATCGACATGTCGGAGTACGGCGAGAAGCACAGCGTGGCCCGACTGGTCGGCGCCCCGCCCGGATACGTCGGCTACGAGGAGGGCGGGCAGCTCACCGAGGCGGTGCGCAGGCGCCCGTACTCGGTGATCCTCCTCGACGAGGTCGAGAAGGCGCACCCGGAGGTCTTCGACGTCCTGCTCCAGGTGCTGGACGACGGGCGGTTGACGGACGGTCAGGGCCGCACGGTCGACTTCCGGAACACCATCCTGATCCTCACCTCGAACCTGGGCAGCAACTTCCTGATCGACCAGACAACGGGCGAGGACGAGAAGAAGGACCAGGTGCTTCAGGTGGTCCGGGCGTCCTTCAAGCCGGAGTTCCTGAACCGGCTGGACGACATGGTGGTCTTCTCCGCCCTGAACCGGGAGGAGCTCGGCCGCATCGCCGCCCTCCAGATCGGCCGCCTCGCCAAGCGCCTCGCGGAACGCCGCCTCACCCTGGAGATCAGCGACGAGGCCCTGACCTGGCTCGCGGACAACGGCAACGACCCGGCGTACGGCGCGCGACCGCTCCGCCGCCTCGTCCAGACCGCGATCGGCGACCGGCTCGCCAAGGAGATCCTGGCGGGGGAGGTCAAGGACGGGGACACGGTGCGGGTGGACGCGTTTGGGGACGGTCTGATCGTGGGGCCGGCCACCGGGAAGACGTTGTGACGCCCGGTGTTCAGGTCGTGACGTCCGGCGCTCAGTAGGTACTCGCGTCGAAGGTGACGAGGGCGGTGTCCCCGGCGGACCCGCCCTCGTAGCGCACGCTCACCGTCACGTCGTAGGCGCCGGCCGTGTGCGGGTCGCGGACGGTGCGGACGCACGGCTCGCCGTCGTCCTCGCAGGAGATGCCCACACCGTCCGGGAACGACGCGGTCAGCCAGCCCTGTACGGCCGCGCGCGGTATGCGGAAGGTGCCGTCGTGGGCCTGGCCTCCCCAGGTGTACGAGGTGCAGTGCGCGTCCCGGGTGTCCTCGGGCAGCGTGGCGCCGGCGAAGTCCATGGCCTCGGCGCAGCCGGCCTTGCCGACGGTGTCGGGAGGGTCGTCACCGGAGGAGGCGTGGAGCGTCGCCTGGACGAACGACCAGCCCGCCCACACCACGAAGACCAGGCAGATCCACCACAACCCCCACAGCGGCCACCGCGTCCCCCTCCGCATGGGCATGACCGTATCCGGTCAGCCCGTGGCGGACAGGTCCGTCAGGGGTTGCCACCCCCCTCCCCGGATGGGGGAGGATGGCGGAATCCGTACGAAGGGAAATACACGGTGAGCATCGACCCGTCCTCGATTCCGAACTTCGGGGGCCAGCCCGAGCCGAACCCCCAAGGACCGGCGGGCCCCGTCGTCCCGGATCAGGACCTCGTGAAGCAGCTCCTCGACCAGATGGAGCTGAAGTATGTCGTCGACGACGAGGGTGACCTCGCGGCGCCGTGGGAGCAGTTCCGTACGTACTTCATGTTCCGCGGTGAGGACGACCAGCTGGTCTTCTCGGTGCGGACGTTCTACGACCGCCCGCACGACATCGACGTCAAGCCGCAGCTGCTGGAGTCGATCGACGACTGGAACCGCCGCACCCTGTGGCCCAAGGTCTACACCCACACCCATGACGACGGCACCGTCCGTCTCATCGGTGAGGCGCAGATGCTGATCGGCACCGGCGTCGACCTGAACCACTTCGTGTCCTCGACGGTCAGCTGGGTGCGCGCGGCGATCGAGTTCGACCGCTGGCTCGTCGAGCAGCTCGGCCTCACCGAGGAGGTCGACGAGGCCGTCGAGAAGCCTGAGGACGACGAGGAGTAGTTCTCGTCAGTACCGCTCAGTCCCGCATGACGTAGGGCCGACGCCCGTCCACAGCCTGTGGACGGGCGTCGGTCGTCATGCCGCTCCGTCTCAGCCGGCCAGCTTCTTCAGCCGTCCGACCGCTTCCTCCAGCACTCCCACCCGCTTGCAGAACGCGAACCGCACGAAGGGCGCGCCCTCCTCCCGGTGGTCGTAGAAGACCGCGTTCGGGATGGCGACGACACCGGCCGGCTCCGGCAGTGAGCTCGGTCCTTGGGTCCTGTCAGCCTTCGTAGCGGTAGCGGCACTGCGCGATGAGGACGCCGTCCTCGGTGGCCTTGTAGACCAGTCGGTGCTCGTCGTTGATGCGGCGCGACCAGTAACCCTGGAATCCGTGCTTGAGCGGTTCCGGTTTGCCGATTCCCTCGTTGCCGTTCCGGGTGATGTCCGCGATGAGCGTGTTGATGCGCTTCACGATCTTCCGGTCCTGAAGCTGCCACCACAGGTAGTCCTCCCAGGCACGGGAAGAGAAGGTGATCTTCAACTCGCGGCCCCTACTCGTCGGTCGCCAGCTCGCGCACGGTGCCGCCGCCGTTTTCCAGCTCGTCGATGGACGTGAGCAGGCGCCGGGCGTTGGCCGGACTGCGCAGCAGGTATGCCGTCTCCTTCAGGGACTCGTAGTCCTCAAGGGAGACGATGACGACCGGCTCATGTCCGGCCCGGGTGATGACGACCTCTTCGCGGTCGTCGGTGACGGAGTTGAGCACCTCGGCGTACCGCGCGCGCGACTCGGAATACGTCATGGTCTTCACGATCGAACCTCCTTCGACGTACAGGAAATTGTACGTCGATGCCTTCAGTCCGGGCAAGCGTCGGAACGGCGGACGACGGTCAGTGTGCGAATGCCTTGCGGAGCCGTTCCGTCGCGTCCGCCAGTACCTCGGTCCGCTTGCAGAACGCGAACCGCACGAAGGGCGCGCCCTCCTCCCGGTGGTCGTAGAAGACCGCGTTCGGGATGGCGACGACACCGGCCAGCTCCGGCAGCGCGCGGCAGAAGGCGAAGCCGTCGCCGTTTTTGGACAGCTCCGTGCCGAGGGGGCGGATGTCGGTCGTGACGAAGTACGTGCCCGCCGGGCGGAAGACCTCGAAGCCCGCCTCCGTCAGGCCCGTCGCCAGGACGTCCCGCTTGGCCAGCATGTCCGTGCGGAAGGCGTCGAAGTACGAGTCGGGGAGGGAGAGGGCCTCCGCCACCGCGTACTGGAACGGGCCCGACGCCACGTACGTCAGGAACTGCTTCGCCGAGCGCACGGCGGTGACCAGTGGTGCCGCGGCGGTCACCCACCCGACCTTCCACCCCGTGAACGAGAACGTCTTGCCCGCCGAGCCGATCGACACCGTCCGCTCCCGCATCCCCGGGAAGGTGACGAGCGGGATGTGCTCGGCGGCGTCGAAGACCAGGTGCTCGTACACCTCGTCGGTGATCACCAACAGATCGCGTTCTACGGCGAGTTCGGCGATGGCGGCGAGTTCCTCGCGGGTGAGGACGGTGCCGGTCGGGTTGTGCGGGGTGTTGATCAGGAGGAGGCGGGTGCGGTCGGTGACGGCGGCGCGCAGCTCGTCCAGGTCGAGGCGGAAGCTGCCTTCGGAGGGGCGCAGGGTGACCGGTACGCGGGTGCCGCCCGCCATCGCGATGCAGGCCGCGTAGGAGTCGTAGTACGGCTCGAAGGCGATGACCTCGTCGCCGGGTTCCACCAGGGCCAGGAGCGCCGCGGCGATCGCCTCCGTCGCGCCCGCCGTGACCAGGACCTCGGCGTCGGGGTCGTAGGAGAGGCCGTAGCGGCGCTGCTGGTGGGCGGCGATCGCGGTGCGGAGTTCGGGGACGCCGGGGCCCGGCGGGTACTGGTTGCCGCGTCCGTCGCGCAGGGCGCGGACCGCCGCCTCGCGGATCTCCTCGGGGCCGTCCGTGTCGGGGAAACCCTGGCCGAGGTTGATCGAACCGGTCTTCAGGGCCAGGGCGGACATCTCGGCGAAGATCGTCGTCCCGAACTCGGCGAGCCGGCGGTTGAGGAGGGGGCGTGCGGTGGAGGTCATGCCCGTCATCCTGCGCCCAAGCTCTGGAGTTCCTCAACTCTGCTTTGGCAGGTGAGACGGCCGGGCATCCCTGTGTCACGCACCACACGAGGCGCCCACGGGGGGCCGCTTCGGGGGAATCGGAAGGAGGGTGACGCCATGTTCAGCATCCTCGGTGGAGGCATGTTCTTCTTCGTCATCCTGGCGGTCGTCGCGGCCGCCTTCATCACGGCGATCGTCCGCGCAGGGCGCAAGGACAAGCTCAGCAAGGGATCGGGCCGTCGGGCCGGGTCCTACGGCGGTAGCGCCGCCGGTACGAGCAGCAGCTGGTGGGCGGGGGACGGGGGTTCGTCGTCCTCGGGCGGCCACTCCGGAGGGCATCACGGGGGCCACCACTCCTGCGGTGGCGGCGGGCACTCGTCCTGCGGGGGCGGGTCGTCGTGCGGCGGGGGATCGTCCTGCGGGGGCGGCTGCGGCGGCGGCAACTGAGCCGGGCGCGGTGACCGACCGGGCCGGACGCGGTGACCCGGTGGCCTGGTGAGCCGGACGCGGTGACAGCTGACACGGGGCAGCTGAGCGCCGTCGACGGGGATGGGACGGGGGTCGGGGCGCCCGTCGGGAGACCGCTCCCGGCGGGCGCTCCGGCGCGCGCCTGACACGCCTGGGCGTACGCCTTGGTTGAACAGTTGAGCTGTGCAGCCCCCTGAGGGATGGAAACCCCACGAAGTTGGGTAAAAACGCTGTGGTGGCGCCACCGCTCATGATTCCCTCTAACACACCGACGCAGCCCCAACGCAGCCCCTCGGGCGCCTGCGGACACCTTCTCCTGACTGGGCCGACCGGGCCGATGCCCGGTGTCGGCCGGGGTGTGCCGGACCCCACACCTCCCCTTTCTTTGCGTGCTAGCGGAGCCGATCCATGCTCACGACCCTGAAGACCTCCTACACCGATACGCGCGCGGCCGACCTCGCCTGGACCCTGGGGCGCGAGCCGCTTCCCGCCCTGGCCACGCTCGATCTCGAACTGGCCGGTGCGAAGCTCCAGTTGAGACTGCTCGGCGCGTCCCACCAGGTACTCCTGGACGAGGAGCGGGGCTGCTGTTCGGAGACGGTCGCGTGCATCCCGGGTTCCAGCACACCGCTGCCGCTCGGGGTGGCCAAGCGGGTCGGCGACTGGGAGTACGAGTTCGCGGCCCGGGTCGAGGTGCTGTCCCCGGGGCAGTTCGCGGGCCGCGCCCAGGAACTGCTGGCCCTCGTCGCCGACCATCCCAACGGCCTGGCCGGGGTCTTCCCCGGCAGCCCGCACGCCTTCACCGCGATGCTCGCCCAGCGGCACGAGGGGCAGGTGCACTGGCGCACCTGGCACGCGTATCCGCAGGACGGGCAGCTGGTGGCGACCCGGACGCGGGTGGGGGTGCGGGTGCCGGTGGGGCACGCGGTGCCCTCCCCTGCGTGAGTTGTACGGCCGACACCGACCCCGGTCGCCGTAAACACATTCCACACGTGTGGGTGACGAAGCGTGCCCGTCATGTGACGTAACGTCGCAGCGTGATCGAACCGCACGCGCCGGCCCGGCCGGGTACCCAGCCACCGTGGGCAGGCCCCGCGCGGCTGCCCGTACGGCCGGGCACGGGCCGGTTCCTGGTGCTCGCGGGTGTCTTCGTCTGCGCGGCCTGCGGACTCGTGTACGAACTCGAACTCGTCGCCCTCGCCTCGTACTTGATCGGCGACTCGGTCACCCAGGCGTCCGTCGTCCTCTCCGTGATGGTGTTCGCGATGGGCATCGGCTCGCTCGGCGCGAAACGGCTGCGCTGGCACGCGGCGGCGGGTTTCGGCGCGGTCGAGGCGGCCCTCGCGCTGATCGGCGGGTGCAGCGCGATGGCGTTGTACGCGGTCTTCGCCTGGACCGGGAACTGGGGCGGCCTGTGGGCGCAGGGCCCGCGCTGTCTCCTGGTCGCCTTCTCGCTCGCCATCGGGCTGCTGATCGGCGCGGAGGTCCCGTTGCTGATGGAGCTGATCCAGCGGATCCGCCGCCAGGACGCGGGGGGTGCGGTGGCCGACCTGTTCGCGGCGGACTACGTCGGCGCGCTGGTCGGCGGCCTGGCGTTCCCCTTCCTGCTCCTGCCCTTCCTGGGCCAGCTGACCGGCACCCTGCTCACCGGCACGGTCAACGTGGTCGCCGGCGGCTGCCTGGTCCTGGGCCTGTTCCGCCGCGACCTCTCCCGCCGGGGCCGCTGGCTCCTGGTCATCACCAACCTCACCGTCCTCGGCCTGCTCGCCTCCGCCGCCGTACTGGTCGACGACTTCGAACGGGCCGCGCGGCACGCGGTCTACGGAAAGGACGTGCGGGTCGCGCTCCAGACCGACGTCCAGGAGGTCGTCCTCACCGGCGGCGACCACGGCCGCCCCCTCGACCTCTTCCTCGACGGCCGCCTCAGGGTCAGCGGCCGCGACGAGAACCGCTATCACCAGGCGCTCGTCGCCCCCGCGATGAACGGCCCCCACGCGCGCGTGCTCGTCCTCGGCGGCGGAGACGGCCTCGCGGCGCGGGAAGTGCTGCGCCACCGGGGCGTGCGCCGCGTCGACATCGTCGAACTCGACGCGGGCGTCGTCCGGTTGGCCCGCCACGACAGCGCCCTGTCCGCCCTCAACGGTCATGTCTACGACGACCCGCGCGTCCACGTGACCACGGGTGACCCCTTCGACCGGCTGCGCGCGGTGCGCCCGGGGTCGTACGACGTGGTGATCGCGGACCTCCCGGACCCCGGCATCACCGCCAGCACGAAGCTGTACTCCCAGGAGTTCTACGGCCTCGCGCGCCGCGCCCTCACGGAGCGGGGGCGGCTGGTCGTGCACGCGGGTCCCGTCTCCTCCCGGCGCCATGTCTTCTGGACGGTGGTCTCGACGGTTCGCGCGGCCGGGCTCCACCCCGTCCCGTACCGGGTGGGCGGCCGTGCCTCGGGGTTCGCGGCGGGGCCGGACCGTACGACGGGCACGTCCCGGGCGCCGCGCGACTGGGGGTTCGTGCTGGCGACCCGGGGGGTGGCGCCGGTGGAGCCGGGACCGGGGCTGGCGAGCGAGGAACGGGCGGCGGAGCGGACGCGGGTGCCGGGGCTGGCGGCTTCCACGTTGGTGCATCCGCGGTACTGAAGTCCTGTGTGCGGGAGGGACGCCCGCTTTTCGGCGCGGGTCGGCGTCATCCGACGCCCGCGTCAACACGCCGGCACTTCCGGGCAACGGCAGGTGTACCCCCGGTCAACCTAGGTAGGCTCGGCAAGCATGGAGCATGAGGTGTACGTTCCGGTTCCCGCCGAGCGACTGTGGGCCGCGTTCGCGGACCCCGCCCGGGTCGCCCGCGCCGTCCCCGGCTTCCAGCAGGACGCCGGTACCGAACCCGTCGCCGGACGCCTGAAGGTCCGCGTCGGCGGCCACTCCATCACCTACCGGGGTTCCGCGCGCGTCTCCGCGCAGGACGACGGTACGTACGCCGTGGAGGGCGACGCGACCGAGGCCCGCGGCACCGGTTCCGTGAAACTCGCGCTCACGTTGCGCGTCCGCGAGTCCGACGGCGGCTGCACCCTCGTCTTCGACGGTACGGCGACGGCGGACGGCCGGATCACCGAACTGGCGCCGGACGCGGTGCGGGCGGCGGCGACCAGGCTGCTGGACCGGTTCGCGGACAACCTGGGGGCGGAAGCGGAAGGGGAGACGGATGGGGTGGCGGAGGGGGAGGCGGAGGAATCGGGTCCGGCCGAACTCGCCGACCCCACCGCCGTGTTGGAGCCACTGGAGGCCGAGGTCCCGCCTCCGCCCACGGGCCCACTGGCCGACGAGCCCGATGAGATCGACGACAACGACAACGACGGCATCGACGACGGCATCGATGACATCGACGAGCCCGTGGCCGGCATCGGTGGCCTGGACGAGCCCGAACCGCACGTCTCCGAGACCTTCGCCGACACCCCCGAACCCCCCGCCGAAGCCGCGCACGCGCGCCGCACGATGATCGGGCGCAGCGCGGAGGAGGTCGACCACGCACCCCCGCGCGGCCGTTACGCCCCCGTCCCCGCCCCGCAGACCGTGGCGGCGAACGCCACCCTCCGCTGGGCCGCTCCGGCCGCGGCGGTGCTCGTGGCCTCGGCGATCGTGGTCAACAGGGTGTTGCGCAAACGCCGTTGACGGTTCGCCGTTCGCCCTCTTGATCGGACCGTCGATCCGCCCAGTAGGGTCGTGCCGTGAGTAACGAAGAGATCACGCTGACCGCGGGTGACGCGGAAGTGACGGTGCAGCCGGGCAACGGCGGCCGTATCGGAGGGCTCCGCGTCGGCGGCACCGAACTCCTGCGCCAGGGCGAGCGGTTCGGGTGCTTCCCGATGGTCCCCTGGTGCGGCCGGACCCGCGACGGCCGCTTCCTCGACGGCGGCACCCTCCGCCAGATGCCGCTCAACTCCCCGCCGCACGCCATCCACGGCACCGTCCGCGACGGCGCCTGGCGCACCGCCCGCAGGTCGGCCGACGAGGCGGTCATCACGTACGACCTGGTCGAGCCCTGGCCCCACCCGGGCCGCGTCACCCAGGTCGTCGCGCTGACCGGGGACGCCCTGACGCTCACGATGGCGGTGGAGGCGTACGACGACTCGTTCCCGGCGCAGATCGGCTGGCACCCGTGGTTCCACCGCAACCTCGGCGGCGAGGACGTGACCGTCGACTTCAGCCCCGCCTGGCAGGAGGAGCGCGGCGACGACCACCTCCCCACCGGCAAGCGCATCGACGTGCGGCCGAGCCCCTGGGACGACTGCTTCGGCATGCCCGGCGGCGTCGACGTCACGCTGACCTGGCCGGGGCAGCTGGAGCTGAAGGTGACGAGCCCGGAGGAATGGGTCGTCGTCTACGACGAGCAGGAGGCCGCCGTGTGCGTGGAACCGCAGACCGGCCCGCCGAACGGCCTGAACACCCTGCCCCGGCTGGTCACCCCGATCGAGCCGCTGGAAGCCACGATGACCTGGGCGTGGACCCGCCTCTAAGCTGGGCGGCATGACGGACGTACGCGGCGTGGTGCTGCAGCAGATCAAGGACAAGGCCGTGGTGCACGGCAAGGTGACCCTGTCGTCGGGGCTGGAGGCCGATTACTACATCGACCTCCGCCGCGTCACCCTCGACGGCGAGGCCGCCCCGCTCGTCGGGCAGGTGCTGCTGGACCTGACCGCCGACCTCGACTTCGACGCGGTCGGCGGGCTGACCATGGGCGCCGACCCGGTCGCCACGTCGATGCTGCACGCCGCCGCCGCGCGTGGGCGGAAGCTGGACGCCTTCGTCGTGCGCAAGGCCGCGAAGGCGCACGGCATGCAGCGTCAGGTGGAGGGCCCCGAGATCAAGGGCCGCCGCGTCCTGGTCGTCGAGGACACCTCCACGACCGGCGACTCCCCGCTCACCGCGGTCGAGGCCGTGCGCGCGGCCGGTGCGGAGGTTGTCGGCGTCGCGACGATCGTGGACCGGGCTACCGGCGCCGCCGAGAAGATCGAGGCCGGTGCGGGAGTGCCGTATCTCTTCGCCTACTCCAAGGACGAACTGGGCCTGGACTGACCGCCCACTCTTAGCATCAGGCCCCGTCTGGAAAGATGGGCACGACGATGACGTCGCACCCAAGGTCTAGGTCAGGGCCGTAGCACGCAGATCGCGAAGATCGCCAACCCGCACATACCAAGGAGCGGACAGATGCCCATCGCAACCCCCGAGGTCTACAACGAGATGCTCGACCGGGCGAAGGCAGGCAAGTTCGCCTACCCGGCCATCAATGTGACCTCGACCCAGACCCTGCACGCTGCGCTGCGCGGCTTCGCGGAGGCCGAGAGCGACGGCATCGTCCAGATCTCCACGGGTGGCGCCGAGTTCCTGGGCGGCCAGTACGCCAAGGAGATGGTTCTGGGTTCCGTGGCCCTGGCCGAGTTCGCGCACATCGTCGCCGAGAAGTACCCGGTCACGGTCGCGCTGCACACCGACCACTGCCCCAAGGACAAGCTCGACGGCTACGTCCGTCCGCTGATCGCCGTCTCCGAGGAGCGCGTGAAGGCCGGTGGCAACCCGCTGTTCCAGTCGCACATGTGGGACGGTTCGGCGGAGACCCTCGCCGACAACCTCGCCATCGCGCAGGAGCTGCTGGCCCGCGCGGCCGCCGCGAAGATCATCCTTGAGGTGGAGATCACCCCGACCGGCGGCGAGGAGGACGGTGTCTCGCACGAGATCAACGACTCCCTCTACACCACGGTCGAGGACGCGATCCGTACGGTCGAGGCGCTCGGCCTCGGCGAGAAGGGCCGCTACCTGCTGGCCGCGTCCTTCGGCAACGTGCACGGCGTGTACAAGCCGGGCAACGTCGTGCTCCGCCCCGACCTGCTCAAGGAGCTGAACGAGGGCGTGGCCGCGAAGTACGGCCAGCCGGCCGGCAGCAAGCCGTTCAACTTCGTCTTCCACGGCGGCTCCGGCTCCACGCCGGAGGAGATCGCCACCGCGCTGGAGAACGGCGTGGTGAAGATGAACCTCGACACCGACACCCAGTACGCGTTCACGCGCCCCGTCGCGGACCACATGCTGAAGAACTACGACGGTGTCCTGAAGGTCGACGGCGAGGTCGGCTCCAAGAAGACCTACGACCCGCGCACCTGGGGCAAGCTCGCCGAGGCGTCGATGGCGGCGCGCGTCACCGAGGCGTGCTCGAACCTGCGCTCCACGGGCACGAAGATCAAGTAACCGTCTCTTCGAGGCGTTCACGAGGGTTTACGGCGCCCTTTTCGCGAGCCCGGTGCTACGGCACCGGGCTCGTTGTATACCTGGGTCATGTCCTCCGACGTCCGGCTCGCCTCGCCCCAGGGCAAGTGGATCCTGCTGACCACGGTGCTCGGCTCCAGCATGGCCATGGTGGACTCCACCGTCGTCAACGTCGCCCTGCCCCGCATCGGCCGCGATCTCGACGCCGACCTGGCCGCCCTCCAGTGGACGGTCAACGCGTACATGCTGACGCTGGCCGGCCTGATCCTCCTCGGCGGTTCGCTCGGCGACCGCTACGGCCGCCGCAAGATCTTCGTCCTGGGTGTGGTGTGGTTCGCGGCGGCGTCCCTGCTGTGCGGACTCGCCCCGAACGTGGGCGTCCTGGTCGCCGCCCGCGCCCTCCAGGGCATCGGCGGCGCGCTCCTGACCCCCGGCTCCCTCGCCCTGATCCAGGCCTCCTTCCACCCCGACGACCGGGCCAGGGCGGTCGGCCTGTGGTCCGGCTTCGGCGGCATCGGCGCGGCGATCGGCCCGTTCCTGGGCGGCTGGCTGGTGGACGGCCCCGGCTGGCGCTGGGTGTTCCTGATCAACGTCCCCATGGCCCTGATCTGCGCCCCCATCGCCGTACGCCACGTCCCCGAGTCCGCGGACGGCCGCAAACACGGCCGCTTCGACGTCCTCGGCGCGGCACTCGGCGCCGTAGCGCTCGCGCTCGTGACGTACGCCCTGATCGAGGCGCGCAACGGCTCGCTGGTGGTCGTACTGACCGCCCTGGCCGGTGTGGCGGCGGGCATCGCCTTCGTCTACGTCGAGAAGCGCAGCGCCGACCCGATGATGCCGCCGGACATCTTCGCGTCGCGCCAGTTCACGGCGGTCAACCTCGTCACCCTCTGCGTCTACGCGGCCTTCGGCGGCTTCTTCTTCCTCACCGCGCTCCAACTCCAGGTAGTGGCGGGCTACTCGGCACTCCAGGCCGGCACGGCGCTCCTCCCGACGACGGCCCTGATGCTCCTGTTCTCGGCCCGCTCGGGCGAACTGGCCCAGCGCATCGGCCCCCGCATCCCCCTCACGGTCGGCCCTCTGCTCTGCGCGACGGCGATGCTGCTGATGCTGCGCGTCGGGCCGGACGCCTCCTACCTCGTGGACGTCGTACCGGCCCTCCTGGTGATGGGCGCCGGCATGGTCACCCTCGTCGCCCCGCTCACGGCCACGGTCCTCGCCTCGGTGGACACCGCACGGGCGGGCCTGGCCAGCGGCATCAACAACGCGGCGGCCCGCGCGGCGGGCCTCATCGCGGTGGCAGCCCTGCCCCTGCTGGCAGGCATGGGCCCGGACGCGTACCGCTCGGCGACCGCCTTCGACCACGCCTTCGACCGGGCGATGTGGTGGTGCGCGGGGGTGCTGGTGGTGGGGTCGGTCCTGGCCTACGCGACCGTCCGCCGCCCGGCCCCGGACTGCCGCCGCCCGGAGTGCCTCACGCACGGGTGGGTGACGGCTCCGCCGTTGGAGCCTCGGGTGGGGAAGGGGCGTCTTGAGTAGCGGCTTGATGCCGTGCGGCACTGGGATGCCAGGCAATCGCCACCCCTGGGGGAGACTGGAACCCATGACGATTCACGAGAACCTCCTCGGGGGACCGCCCCCGACCCACCTCCCCGAAGATCCCGGGCCGCGCGACCTCCTCGCGAGCGGTGCGACGCCCGCCGATGTCGCCGCGAAGTACCCGACCTCCTCGCTGGCCTGGGCGCTGTTGGCCGATGACGCGTTCGAGCGCGGCAGTGTCGTGGAGTCGTACGCCTATGCCCGTACGGGCTACCACCGCGGGCTGGACTCGCTGCGCCGGAGTGGATGGAAGGGGCACGGCCCCGTCCCCTGGGAGCACGAGCCGAACCGTGGGTTCCTGCGCGCCCTGCACGCCCTCGCCCGTGCGGCGCAGGCGATCGGGGAGCAGGAGGAGTACGCGCGGTGCAGCCAGTTCCTGAAGGACTCCTCGCCCACGGCGGCCCAGACGCTCGGCTAGTCCCGTAGTCCCGTAGTACGTGGGTATTGATGCAGGTCCGCCTGGTGTGACCAGGCGGACCTTGCGGTCTCGGGGGACGATTGGGGAGGATGCCCGTTGGGGACCGGGGCCACCGTGTCGAAAACGGCAGGGGCGGACCGCTACCCGGAGTACGCATCAGGAGACAGCGATGTCCCAACCGGCTCAGGAACCTCAGGAGCCCGAGGCCCCGCATCTCGACTTCCAGGGGACGACCCCCTACGAGGACTACGTCCAGGCCGACGTCCTCACCCACCTCCAGCACACCCGCTCCGACGACCCCGGCGAGATGGTCTTCCTGGTCACCACCCAGGTCATGGAGCTGTGGTTCACCGTCATCGTCCACGAGTGGGAGACCGCCGCGCGGGCCCTGCGCGAGGACCGGGTGCCGGTCGCGATCGACGCGCTGAAGCGTTCCGTACGGGAACTCGACGCGCTCAACGCCTCCTGGCGGCCCCTCGGCCAGCTCACGCCGGCCCAGTTCAACTCCTACCGCGCCGCCCTCGGCGAGGGCTCCGGCTTCCAGTCCGCGATGTACCGCCGCATGGAGTTCCTCCTCGGAGAGAAGTCCGCGTCCATGCTCGTCCCGCACCGCGGAGCGCCGCGCGTGCACGCCGAGTTGGAGAAGGCCCTGCACGAACCGAGCCTCTACGACGAGGTGTTGAGGCTCCTCGACCGGCGCGGGCACGCCGTTCCCGAGGCCGTACTGACGCGTGACGTGACGCTGCGGTACGAGCCGTCGGACGCGGTGGAGCAGGTGTGGACCGCCCTCTACTCCGGTGACGCCGACGACGAACTCGCCCGGCTCGGCGAGGCGTTGACCGATGTCGCCGAACTGGTGTGGCGATGGCGCAACGACCATCTCGTCGCCACCCGGCGCGCGATGGGCGCGAAGACCGGGACCGGCGGGTCCGCGGGCGTGGCCTGGCTGGAGAAGCGGGCCCAGAAGAACGTGTTCCCCGAGCTGTGGACGGCGCGGTCCCATGTCTGAACTCGCTCTGAAGGCCGAGAAGTTGGACGCCGGTGACGAACTGGCCGGTGTGCGTGCGCAGTTCGTCCTCGACGGCGTTGTCTACCTCGACGGGAACTCGCTCGGCGCGCTGCCGGTCGGTGTTCCCGGGCGGGTCGAGGACGTCGTGCGGCGTCAGTGGGGCGAGTTGCGTATCCGCTCCTGGGACGAGAGCGGCTGGTGGACCGCGCCCGAGCGGATCGGTGACCTGATCGCTCCGCTGGTCGGGGCGGCGGCCGGGCAGATCGTCGTCGGCGACTCCACAAGTGTCAATGTCTTCAAGGCACTTGTGGCGGCTGTGCGGATGACGGCCGGCTCGGGGCGGGACGAGATCGTCGTCGACGCCACGACCTTTCCCACGGACGGGTACATCGCCGAGTCGGCGGCCCGGATGACCGGGTGCACGCTGCGGCCGGTGGCCCCGGCGGAGGTGCCGGGCGCGCTCGGCGACCGTACGGCGGCGGTGCTCCTCAACCACGTCGACTACCGCACCGGCCGGCTGCACGACCTGCCCGCGCTGACGGCCACGGTGCACGCGGCGGGTGCCGTGGTCGTCTGGGACCTGTGCCACAGCGCGGGCGCCCTGCCGGTCGGGCTCGACGAGCACGGGGTCGACCTCGCGGTCGGCTGCACCTACAAGTACCTGAACGGCGGCCCGGGTTCACCCGCGTACCTGTATGTGCGCCGGGAGTTGCAGGACCGCTTCGACTCGCCGCTCCCCGGTTGGAACTCGCACGCCGAGCCCTTCGGCATGCGTTCCGAGTACGAACCCGCCACCGGTGCCCTGCGCGGTCGTGTGGGTACGCCGGACATCCTGTCCATGCTCGCCCTCGAAGCGGCCCTTGAGGTGTGGGACGGCGATGGCGATGGCGGCGGCGTCTCGATCGAGGCGGTGCGCGCCAAGTCCCTTGCCCTGACGGACTTCTTCCTGGAGTGCGTGGCGTCGTACGTCCCCGACGGGCGGGTGGAGTCGGTGACTCCGGTGGCCCACGCGGAGCGCGGCAGCCAGGTCGCGCTGCGGTGCGCGGACGCCGGGGACGTGATGAAGCGGCTGATCTCGCGGGGCGTGGTCGGCGACTTCCGGCATCCGGACGTGCTGCGGTTCGGATTCACGCCGTTGTACGTCGGGTTCGGGGACGTGGAGCGGGCGGCCCGGACGCTGGGAGACGTGGTCCGCTAGAAGCTGTACCTCGATCTAACCGCCGTAGGACATGGGAGCGGTTAGATCGTCGGAGAGGCTGATGACGTACACCCCGGCCACGGCGGCGGCCCGCGCGGCGAGCGCGGCCCGCTCCGCGGCGGGGGTGTCCGGAGCGGTCCCGGTGGTCAGCAACTCGTAGTAGAGGGGCGCCGATACGGCCCGTACGACCTGAGAGGGATCGGTACCGGCGGGCAACTCCCCGCGCGCCACGGCCTGTTCGACGCAGGGCGTCCACTCGGCGACCCGCACCTCGTAGAAGTGGCGCAGGGCCTCGGCCGTACGGGCGTCGCAGGTCGCGGCGGCGATGACGGCGCGGAACAGGGCACCCTGTCGGGGATCGGCGAGGGTGCGCTGCACGAGCAGGGCGTTGGCGCGCAGGTCGCCGAGCAGCGAGCCCGTCTCCTCGCGCGGCAGCGACTGTTCGGCCATGTCTACGAGGAGGTCCGCGACCAGCGCGGTCACCGAACCCCAGCGCCGGTAGACCGTGGTCTTGCCGACCTCCGCCCGCCGCGCGACGTCCGAGAGGTCGAGCCGGTCGACGCCCTGCTCGGCCAGCACGTCACCCGCGGCCCGCAGTACCGCCGTACGCACGCGTGCCGTGCGGCCACCGGGGCGCAGGGTGCCGGGCTCGGGTTCGGGTTCGGGTTCGGCAGACATGATGGGCTCCTGGGGGCGCTGATGAGGTGCCGTGACGGGCACGGCGTCAGCGTAACGAAACAGCAGAACCGTTTAACTCTCACCCAGCGTGACATCCGCGTGTCCGCGCACGTCACCGGCCTGATAGCGTCCCGCCAACGGCCGCAACCTTCCCCAGGTCCGCCACATCCGAATCGTCCAAATCCTCCCCCAGTGCCGAAAGCCTGGGAGGTGCCCCCATCGTCGCTGAGAGGTTGGAGCATGCCGGACGCCGCAGCCGCACGTGCCGCCGCAGAAGAGGAGTCGGCCTTCTCGCATCCCGCCGTCGACCCCGACAGCACCGCCGCGTACGGCGACCACCCCGACCAGGTGATCGACTTCTACGCCCCGCGCGGCGAACGCCTGCCGGGCGAGGCTCCACCTCTGGTCGTAGTACTGCACGGGGGCGCGTGGCGCGCCCCGTACGACCGCCGGCACATCACCCCGTTCGCGGACTTCCTGGCACGACGGGGGTTCGCGGTGGCCAACGTCGAGTACCGGCGGGGGCCCGCGAGTCCTGCGGAGGGCGCCTCAATTCCGGCGCAGGGCAGTGCGATTGGCGCTACCGGAGGCCCGATCGCCGGGCGCTGGCCCGACACCTTCGACGATGTCGCCGCCGCGCTGGACGCGCTCCCCGCGCTGGTACGGGAGGCGCTGCCGCAGGCCGATCCGCGCCGCACGGTGATCACCGGGCACTCGGCGGGCGGCCACCTCGCCCTCTGGGCCGCGGCCCGGCACGTCCTCCCGAAGGACGCCCCCTGGCGCACCGACGCCCCCGCCGCGCTGCGCGGCGTCGTCGCGCTCGCCCCGATCGCCGACTTCACGGTCGCCGAGAAGCTGGCGGTGTGCGACGGAGCGGCCGCTCAACTCCTGGGCGGAGCAGCCAAGTTCGCCGAGCGCCTGCCGTACGCGGACCCGTCGCTCCTCCTCCCCAGCGGCATCGCCACCACCCTCGTCCAGGGCCGCGCCGACATCGTCGTCCCCCAGGCGGTCGCCGAGTCCTACGCGGACGCGGCGGCGAAGTCCGGCGAGGTCGTCGGCCTCACGCTGCTGGAGGACATCGGCCACTTCCCGCTGATCGACCCGGCGGCGGACGCGTGCGCGGTGGTGGCGGAGGAGATCGCGCAGTTGGCCTGGTGAGCGGCCGGGGGAGTGGTGGGTGACCGGGTGGGTGGCTGCCGGTTGTCGGTTGTCGGTCGGCCGTCCCGGTCATACCCGTAATACCTGAGAGCTACGGCGCAGATGAGCTCCCTGGTGTGACGCGGACGACGACCTCGGATCCGTAATTTTCCTTCCAGATGATCCAGCCCGACAACCGGGCGGACGGGGAGGGGAGACCGGGATGGGTACGGGGGCGGGGCTCGACACAGGGCTCGATACGGGGGCGGCCGAGGCGGCAACTGCCGAGCTGAGTGCGGAAGTTGCCGTCGCTTCCGTGCGGCGGCCGGGCAGGCGTCGCCGTACCGGCAGATGGCGTCGCGCCCTTCTCGCCGCGTTCGTCACCGGTGCCGTAGTGATCCCCCTCTCGGCCGCGGCGCAGCCCGAGATCCCCGCGCCCTCGCCCGCCGTCCTCGCCCCGCTCACACCGGCCACGCTGGACGAGGCCTACGCGGCGAACCGGGCCAACGCCGGCGAGGCGTCCCGGATGGCCGCCGCCAACGGCGACGACCGTCGCGCTACGGCGGACCGCGCGATGGCCGACCCGGACCGGAACCTCCTCACCTTCGACGGTCGGGGCGAGGGCCAAGCGACCGAAGTCTTCGGCGACTTGGCGCACGCCGACCGCGTGGCCGTCCTGGTCCCGGGCTCCGACACCACGCTCGACACCTACGACCGCTTCCGCGCGACCGCGCTCAACCTGCACCGCCAACTGGCCCTGGAGGCCCCCAAATCCCGTACGGCGGTGGTGTCCTGGCTCGGCTACCGGACCCCGCGCACGGTGAGCAGCACGGTCCTGACGGCGGACAGAGCGGACCAAGCGGCCCCGCACCTACGGGAGTTCATACGGCAACTGCACGCCGTCACCGGCCGCGAAGCGCACATCACGCTGGTGTGCCACTCCTACGGCACGGTGGTCTGCGGCCGAGCCGCCCCCGGCCTGGCCGTGTCCGACATCGCCCTCATCGGCAGCCCCGGCACGGGAGCCGACTCCGCCGCCGGTCTGCGCACCCCGGCCCGGGTCTGGGCGGGGCGCGGCGCCGACGACTGGGTCGGAGGTGTGCCGCACGTCAGCGCGGACCTGTTCGGCACGACCGTCGGCTTCGGCACCGACCCGGTGTCCCCGGCGTTCGGCGCCCATGTCTTCGCGGCCGGCGACGTCGGCCACAGCGACTACTTCACCCCGGGCACGGCCTCCCTGGCCAACCTCGCCCGGATCGTCCTGGGCGAGACCTCGGAGGTGACCCATGCGTGACCGGACCCTGCACGGTACGACGGACGGGATCGGGACACGGCACGGCGGCCTGCACGGCATACGGCGTGGCACGCACGGCATACGGCGCTCCGCCGCCCGAGTCGACGCCACGACCCCGCCCGACCGGGACCGCGCCGTGGACGCCCTGCGCGCCCTCGCGATCCTCGGTGTCGTCCTGGGCCACTGGCTGGTGACGGCCCTGGTCGCGGACGGCGGCACGTTGCACACGGCGAGCCCGTTGCAGCACATGCCGTGGCTGGCGCCCATCTCCTGGGTGTTCCAGACACTGGCGGTGTTCTTCCTGGTGGGCGGCCATGTGGCGACCCGGGGTTACGCCTCCGCGCGGGCCCGGGGTACGACGTACCGTCAATGGCTGACCGCCCGGCTGGCCCGGCTGTTCAGACCGGCGGCGGCGCTCCTCGCCCTGTGGACGGTGACGGCGATCGCGCTGCTCGTGTCCGGCGCGGACTTCGAGACGGTGCGCACCCTGGTCAAGCTGGCGCTGTCGCCGATGTGGTTCCTGGTCGTGTTCGCGGGACTGACGGCGGTGACTCCCCTCGTCGCCAGGCTGAACCCGCTGTGGCCGCTGGCCGTCGTACTACATGTGGACCTGATCCGTTTCGGACTCGGCGGCCCGTCCTGGCTCGGCTGGGTCAACGTGGCGGCGGGCTGGCTGGTGCCGTACACCCTGGGCGCGGCCTGGACCCGGGGCGAGTTGGACCGCGCCCGCGCGGGCTGGGTCCTGCTGGCCGGCGGTACGGCGGCGACCGCGATGCTCGTCCTCCGGGCGGGCTACCCGGCATCGATGGTCGGCGTCCCCGGCACCACGGTCTCCAACCTCGACCCGCCGACCCTGGCCGCCGTCACCTTCGGGCTGGCCCAGTGCGGCCTCGCCCTGCTCCTCCGCGACCGGCTGCGCCGCACGATGCGCCGTCCGCTCGCCTGGTCGGCGGTGGCCCTGGTCAACCTCTCCGCGATGACGATCTTCCTTTGGCACCAGACGGCCCTGATGGCCACCACGGCCACGACCCTCCCCACGGGCCACCTCCCCGGCCTGCACACCCACCCCGACGACCTGATGTGGGTCGCCGCCCGAGTGGCCTGGCTCCCGGTGTTCGCGCTGGCCCTGACGATCTGCTGGACGGCGTTCCGGACGTACGAGCAGGACCCGCGCCCGATCCGTACCGGCATCCGCACCCGCATCCGCATCCGAGCCAAGAGCCTTCACCGTGCCTAGGGTTGCCCAGGTGAACGCAGCCGCCGACGGTGCCGAGCCCCAACAGGGGACCTCCGCCTCCGCCTCCGCGCCCGCACCACGGCTCTCCGAACGCCGATGGGTCCGCCGACTGGCGTATGCCCTCCTCTCCCTCGTCGCCCTCGTACTCTCCCTGTCCGGCATGGACGAGATGATGAGCGACTACGAACTGAGCGTGCCGCAGGGCTTGCTGGCCGGCTTCGGGCAGGGGGTCGCCCTGGTTCTCGCCGTGCGGCGCCCCATCCCCGCCTGGGCCCTGTCCCTCGTTGTCACGGCCGTCACCGCTCTGTCGGCGGGCCCGGCCCTGGAGGTTCAACCTGCCCTGGCCCACGGCCCGTTCCCCGGCCCCAACTGGCCCTGGAGCACGTCCGAAGTCGTCGTCCAGGCCGCCGTCCTGCTGATCCTGTCCCTGCGCGAACCTGCCCGCAGAGCCCTCGCGGCGCTGGCCGTGACAGGGCTGACGACGTTCGTCGTCCAGGGCCTGATCGGCGCCCAGCGTTTCACCTCGACGGGCGTGGTCGCGGTCGCCGTCTGCGCCGTGGCCGTCCTCGTCGGCACCGCCCTGCGCGGTCGCAGCGAGGCCCGTACCCAGCTCGTCGAGCAGGTGACGATCACGGCTGAGGAGCGACACCACCGCACCCTCCTGGAGGAGCGCAGCCGTATCGCCCGCGAACTGCACGACGTGGTCGCACACCACATGTCGGTGATCTCCATCCAGGCCCAAGTGGCGCCCCACCTGGTCGAGAACCCGTCGGACGAGCTCAAGGAGAACCTCGACGGCATCCGGCAGAACGCCCTCGAAGCCCTCGCCGAACTGCGCCGGGTCCTCGGCGTGCTCCGCTCCGAGAACCCGGAGTATCCGGAGGACCCGTACGCCATCGCCGCCCCCGGCACCGGTGCCGCCCCCCACTCCCCGCAGCCCACCCTCGACCGGCTCGACGCCCTGATGGAGAACACCAGGGCCGCCGGGCTCGACGTACACAGCGACATCAGGGGCGAGGCGCGCCCGCTGGCACCCGGCGTGGAGCTGTCGGCGTACCGGATCATCCAGGAGGCGCTCAGCAACGCGTTGCGTCACGCGCCGGGTTCCACCGTCGCCGTCGAGGTCACCCACCTCGCCGAGGGGCTTCAGCTGACCGTCACCAACTCCCGCCCGCGGCAAGCCGTCCAGCCCTCCCCTGGCGCCGGTCACGGCCTGCTCGGCATGCGGGAGCGCGCGTCGATGCTCGGCGGACACCTCACCGCGACGAGAACACTCCACGGCGGCTTCGCGATCGTCGCGTTCCTGCCCCGGGACGGCGTCGCGCTCCCCGACGAACCCGTCGATCCCGACGGACTCCCCGTCCCCGAGATCATCTTCCCGACAGGAGACGAGAACCCATGACGAGCGGCACCATCCGCGTACTGATCGCCGACGACCAGCAGATGGTCCGGCAGGGTTTCACCGTGCTGCTCAACGCCCAGCCCGGCATAGAGGTGGTCGGCCAGGCGGTCGACGGCCTGGACGCGGTGGCCAAGGTCACCGAACTCGCCCCGGACGTCGTCCTCATGGACATCCGCATGCCCGAACTCGGCGGCATCGAGGCGACCCGCCGCATCACCGCCGAGACCCCGCAGATCAAGGTCCTGGTGCTCACCACCTTCGACCTCGACGAGTACGTGTACGAGGCACTGCGCGCCGGTGCCTCCGGCTTCCTCCTGAAGGACGCGTCCGCCGACCAACTGGCCGAGGCGGTACGGGTGGTGGCGGCCGGCGACGCACTGCTCGCACCCGGTGTCACCCGCCGGCTGATCGCCGAGTTCTCCCGGCTGAACGGCACCCCGCGCACCCCGCTCAAGTCACGCGTCGGCGACCTCACCGAGCGCGAGACGGAGGTCCTCGCACTGATCGCGCAGGGCCTGTCCAACGCGGAGATCGCCGAGCACCTCGTCGTCGCCGAACAGACCGTGAAGACCCATGTCGGCCGCATCCTGGTGAAGTTGGGGCTGCGGGACCGTACGCAGGCGGCGGTGTTCGCGTATGAGTCGGGGCTGGTCCGGCCGGGCGGTGGTCGCTGAAGCCACGGCGGCCACGGCAGCCACCCAAGCCGCTGAAACCAGCCCGTCAGGCATACCCGTAGTACTTGAGACGGACGGCCCAGGACCCTTCTCACAGGTGACGACGGCTACCCGCCCCGACGCCTACCGTTTTGAACGTGACCGAGACGACCCAGCAGTTGCCGCCAGGCGCCGCCGCCAAGCCGCGCAGCCCGGAGTTCAGGCTGGCCGCGGACGCCCTGCGCGGGCTGCGGCAGGACCTGCTCCACGACGCCTTCGCCTACCGCCCGTTGCCCCGCTCCACCGCCGACGGCCCGCTCACCCGGCGCCTCAAGGGGCGGCAGCGGGAGTACGCGACCTGGAGCCCGCACGCCCTGATCATCGCGGCCGGCCTGCTCGCGATGCTCATCGCCTCGGACAACGGAATCCGCGGCGCGGGCAGCAACACGATCCTCGGCCTGCTCGCCCTGCTGCCGGTGCTGCTGACCATGGTGCGGCCGGTCGGCGCGTTCTGGCTGTCCATGGTCGCCACCCCGGTCGCCACGATGCTGGCGAACGAGTGGGACGACTCGTGGCCGTGGCTGGCCGGTAGTTTCGCCTGTCATCTGTTCGTGCTGACGATCGTGGCCATACGCACCCGGCCGCGCACCGCCGCCTGGATGTGGGCACTGACGGCGGTCTACGGCTTCATCGCCGGCAACGTCTCCGACGGCCGCGATTTCCGCTCCGACACGGCGGAGGTGCTGTTCAGCTCCGCGCTGGTCCTGCTCGGCGTCGCGGTCTGGCAGATACGCCGCGAGGCCCGCCAGGAGGTGACCGCCCAGCAGACGGTCACGGCCCACGAGCGGTCCCGGCGCACGCTGCTGGAGGAGCGCACGACGATCGCCCGTGAGCTGCACGACGTGGTCGCCCACCACATGTCGGTGGTCGCCATCCAGGCGGAGGCCGCGCCCTACCGCGTGGAGAACCCGCCGCCGGAGCTGGAGCGCGCGTTCGTCACGATCCGGGAGAACGCGGTGGCGGCCCTGACCGAACTGCGCCGGGTCCTGGGCGTGGTCCGCGCGGAGGACTACGAGGCGCCCGACGCCCCGCAGCCCACCCTCGCCGACATGGACGCGCTGCTCGCCAATGTGCGCGACGCCGGCCTGAGCGTCGACAAGGCGGTGACGGGAGCGGTGCGTGAACTCCCGCAGGGCGTCGAGCTGTCGGCGTACCGGATAGTGCAGGAGGCGTTGAGCAACACCCTGCGGCACGCGCCCGGTGCGAGCGCCCGGGTGGAGATCGGTTACGTGCTGGGCGGGCTGGGCCTGCGGATAGTCAACGGCCCGATGCCCGAGCCGAGCCTGGTGAAGCCCTCGCCGGGTGCGGGGCACGGCATCACCGGGATGCGGGAGCGGGTGTCCATGCTGAACGGCGAGATGACGGCGGCCCCGGCGGACGACGGCGGTTACGAGGTGACGGTGTTCCTGCCGGTGCCGAGTGCGAGTGAACAGGTGTCGAGCGCGAGCGAACCGGTGCCGGGTGCGAGGGGAGGGGACGCATGACGATCCGCGTACTGATCGCGGACGACCAGATGATGGTGCGCGAGGGCTTCTCGGTCCTGTTGGGCGCGATGCCGGACATCGAGGTCGTCGGCGAGGCGGTGAACGGGCGCGACGCGGTCGAGCGGGTGCGCGAACTGGCCCCGGACGTCGTGCTGATGGACATCCGTATGCCGGAGATGAACGGCATCGAGGCGACCCGGGAGATCGTCGCGGCGGACGGTGCGGCGAAGGTGCTCGTGCTCACCACGTTCGACCTCGACGAGTACGTGTACCAGGCGCTGCGGGCGGGAGCCTCCGGCTTCCTCCTCAAGGACGCCTCCGCACGCCAACTCGCCGACGGGGTAAGGGTGGTGGCGGCCGGCGAGGCGCTGCTCGCGCCCTCCGTCACCAGGCGCCTGATCACGGAGTTCTCGAAGCTGTCCGAGACGCCCCGCCTGATGCCGGCCGCGCAGCAGGGGACGTACGGGGATCTCACCGAGCGGGAGACGGAGGTGCTGGTCCTCATCGCGCAGGGGCTGTCGAACGGGGAGATCGCCGAGCGGCTGGTGGTCGCCGAGTCGACGATCAAGACCCATGTCAGCCGGATCCTGGTGAAGTTGGGACTGCGGGACCGTACGCAGGCGGCGGTGTTCGCGTACGAGGCGAGGCTGGTGAGACCAGGCTAGGGACAGGCTCCCCGCCGGTCCGGGCAGGCCGCGGGGACGCCGGGACGCTGCGGACGGGCTCTGAGGAGACTCTGATGGAACGCTGAGGTGACTCTGTGCCGGGCTCTGAGGGGACGTTGATCAGCGGCGGAGGATTCCGTCCGAGAGTGGTGGACAGCAACTGGTACTTCCACCGAACTCCCCCTCTCGATGGAGTGATCCATGGCATTCGCCCCGCGCAAGAAGAAATCCGCCCGGTACCTCTCACCCCGTGCGCTCGGCGTGCTCGGTGCCCTCACCGTGGGCGCCTCGCTGCTCACCGCTCCGCAGGCACTCGCCGCCGACACCCCGACCAACGCCGAGCTGTTGAAGGCGTGCAACTGGGCCAGTTTCTGCAAGTTCCGCCCGCAGAGCTACTGGGGCTACACCGGCCCGGCGCACCAGGTGGGCAGCACCGCGTACAACTGCGGCACCCAGACCAACCAGCACCGGATCGACTGGGCGGACACGACGAGCGCCGCCAACACGGTCGGCGTGACGGTCTCGGCGAGTTACAAGTTCGCCGAGGTCTTCGAGGTCCAGGTCGAGACCAGTTACAGCCACACCTGGACGAACTCCCACACCGACACCGAGTCCAACACGGTCAACATCCCCTCGCAGAGCGTCGGCTGGATCGAGCGCGGCACGTCGAAGCAGCAGGCGAAGGGCTGGTGGGAGATCCAGTTCAAGGACAAGTACTACGGCCACTACGACTGGTACGTCTACGACTACCAGGAGTCCGGCTTCAACAACGACAACCCCAGCTACGGGTACGTCACCTTCAAGGACCGGCCGATGACCTTGGCGGAGCGAGGGCGGCAGTGCTGACGGGCAGGGCGTGACGTGATGGTGCGCATCACCGCGTTCGCCGTCTGCTCGCTCCTCCTCCTGACCGGGTGCGCGACCGCGAACGCCGAGGGCACGCACGTCGGTTACGCGGACAGTGCGGGGCCGGCGGTGATCGGTACCGACGGTTCGGCACAGAGCCGGGTGGTGGCGGCGCTCTACGGCGAACTCCTCACCCGGGCAGGGCAGAAGGTGCGGACGGCGGACACCCCGTACGCGTCGCCGATCGACACCGCACAGGCCGTGGTGGACGGGCGGATCAGCATCGCGCCCGCCTACGAGTCCACCCTGCTGCGGGCGATGCCGGGCGGGCAGACCATGCCCGGGAACATGGAGGCGACGCTGAGCATGGCGTTGCCACCGGGGATCGTCGCGCTGCCCCCGGCGGCGGCGCAGGGCGGGGTCGTCCTCGCGGTCACCGAGTCCACCGCGGGGAAGCACAAGCTGCACAGCCTTACGGATCTCCGCAGGGCCGGCACCGGTCTGACGCTCGGCGGCTCCGCGTCCGGCGATCCCGATGCCCCGTCCGTCGCCGTACTCAAGGAGGCGTACGGCGTCACGCTCACCCCGGCCGGGACGGCATCAGGGGCGACATCCGGGGCGGCGGATGTCCGGGTCCTGCGCAGTACCGACCCGGCGATCGCCCGGGACGGGCTGGTGGTGCTGGCTGACCCCAAGTCCGTCGTACCGCCGGAGCATGTCTTCCCGCTGATCAGTGCCCCCGCCGTGGACCCGGCCGGGCGGAGGGCGTTGGCTCGGGTCAACACCCGGCTGACGACAGCCCAGTTGGCGAGGCTCACCGCGTCCGTCGAGGCGGGCGAGACCCCGGGCAGGGCGGCGAAGGCCTGGCTGCGCGCCAAGGGCCTGCTGCGCTAGCACACAGCGGGGCAAATATTCACCAACCCACGTAAGGAAGGCGGTAGTTCTATGCGCACGGTCAGACGCAAAGTGGTCATGGCGATGCTCGCGGCGGCGGCCGCGGTCGGTGGTCTCGCGGCCCCCGGTACGGCCTCCGCGGCGAGCGACAAGTTCGTGACGCTCAGGGTGTGCAGCGGGTCCACCGAGACGGTGAAGTTCTACTTCGTCGGGGAGAACCAGTACGGGGACTGGATCGGCTCGCAGTTCTGGGAGATCGCGCCCAAGGGCTGCACCACGGCGAGCGGTTACTGGTGGAAGGCCGGGCAGTCGGTCGAGTTCCACCACCGCAAGCCCAGCACCGGCTGGCGCTGGGAGCCTCGGCTGATCTCGTACAACGACACGCAGGACAAGGCGGTCTACGACCTCTGGATCGGCTGACCGACGGCACCACCGCCGGCCCCGTCACCGCCGATCCCCGTACTGCCGACCCCACCACCGGTGTTCCCCTTCTCGGTGGTGGGGTCGGCGCTCACCAGATAGCCCGCGCCCCGCACGGTACGGATGAGTGACTGGCCGGAGTCGTCCAACTTCCGGCGCAGGTAGTAGACGTAGGTCTCCACCACCCCGGACTCGCCCTGGAAGTCGTACTTCCAGACGCTGTCGAGGATGGCGCCCTTGGAGACGACCCGGCCGGCGTTCTCCATGAGGACCCTCAGGAGGGCGAACTCCGTGGCCGACAACCGCACCGGCTGTCCGTGGTGCCAGGCCTCGCGGGTGTCGACGTCGAGTTCGACACCGGCCGCGCGCAGGCGGCGCGGGGCGGCGGGGGCGTCGTAGCCGATGGTCCGGCGGGGGACGGAGACGCGGGAGCGGCGGATCAGGGCGCGGACGCGGGCGCTGACCTCGGTGAGGTCGAAGGGCTTGGTGACGTAGTCGTCGCCGCCCATCGCCAGGGCGCGGCACTTGTCCGCGACCGAGTGGCGGGGGCTGAGGAAGAGCACCGGGGTGTTGTCGCCCGAGGCCCGCAGCAGCCGGCAGACCTCGGTGCCGTCGGTGCCGTCAGTGCCGTAAGGGTTGTCGGGGTCGGGGAGTGCGAGGTCGAGCAGGACGGCGTCGGGGCGTCGTTCGCGTACGGCGGCCAGCGCCTCGGTGCCGGTGCCGCTGGTGCCCGCGGTGACGGTGTGCGCGTCGAAGCCGAGGAAGCCCAGGGCCGTCACGAGGGGCGCGGAGGTGCCGGCGTCGTCCTCCACCACGAGGACAGAGGGGCGGTCGGGGGAGCGTTCTCGGATCACGTCTGACGCGCCTTCGGTCAAGGGGATCTGTCAGGCCTCACCTCCAAGGCTGGCGATCCAGGGGTTGTCCAAGTAGCCCCTTCGATCACTCCAGACAAACAATCACCGCAGTTCATCGCCGTTCGCAGGTGCTCCGGTAGGGCGCGTCCGGGATGTGGGCGGCCCACTGGGCCCGGGTCAGCGCGGTGCCCGCGCGGGCGCACACCTGGGTGAGGGCGGCGGACGCGGAGATGGCGTAGCGCCGGAGCGGGACGTGGTCGCCGGCGACGTAGAGCGTGCTGTTGTCGGGGCTGAAGGCGAGGGAGCGGACGGCTTCGCCGGGGGTGGGGAGGTTGCCGCCGAGGGGTTGCCGGGTGGCGGTGTCCCAGAGCTGGACGGTGCCGGCGTCGCCCGCGACGGCGAGGGTACGGCCGTCCGGGCTGAAGGCCAACGCGCTGACGGCTTCGGGGGTGTTGGTGGCCGAGGCGGGGAAGGCGTTCGGCAGGATGCCCGTGCGCTCGCGCAGCGCCCCGTCCCACAGGGCGACCCGCCCGGTCAGATCACCGGCCGCCAGCCGCGAACCGTCACCGCTGAACGCCAGGGCCCCGATCCGCCCGCTCTGCCCGAGGGCCTGCGCGGTGACGGGACCGGTCCGCACCCTGGTGGGATCGGTGGGCAGTTCGACGGAGTGGCTGTTGCCGACGAGGAGTCGACCGTCCGGCCGGAAGGCCAGGGTGCCGCTGTCGAAGTCGTCGAGCACGGCGGTCCTACGGTGGCGAGCGATGTCCCAGACCTCGTCGGTGACCCCGGTGGTGCTGGTGGTGCTGGTCGTGTCCGGGGCGGTGCCCGTGAGGCCGGTCAGTTTGCTGAGTTCGGGGAGGTCGTCGAGGTCGGGGAGTGGAGTGGCGGCGGCCGGGGCGTTCCAGGTGCGCGCGGCGAGCAGGGTGCGTCCGTCCGGGCCGAGGGCGACCGAGACGGCGGGCCCTGAAGTGGACGCCGAACTCGAACCCGAACTCGACGCCGAACCCGAACTCGACGCCGAACTCGAACCCGACGCCGATTCCGATGAGGCGGCGCCGAGATCCACCGTGCCACGCTCCCGCCGACGCGCGACATCCCACACGATCAACCGCTGCCCGACCGTGTCCCGCCCCGGTGCCGTCACCCCGTACACGAACGCGCGGCCGTCCGGACTGAACGCCATCAGCGACTTGGTGTCGCCCGGCACGACCGCCTCGCTCAGGCCATCGCGGGAGACCGGCAACGCAGGTGCCCGCAACTCCCGCACCAACCGCCCGTCCGAGGCCGCCCGGAGCTGGAACCGGTAGCGCCCGCCGCTGAGTTCGGCCGTGGCGAGCAACCGTCCGGACGGATCGAGCAGCGCGTTGTCGAGTGGACGGTCCCGCCACCGCGAGGTGGTAGCCGCGGCCACGTCCAGCGTGTGGACGGTCGCGCCTTCGAGATACCGCAGCACCGGCCGCGACGGATCCCAGGCCAAACTCCCGGACGGCAACTGCCCGTTGAGGGTGTACCGGAAAACCGGCGCGTCCGGCGCCGACACCCGCCACACCCGGATCTCGTCCCGGCACGAGGCCGCCAGGAACTCCCCGTCCGGGCTGAACGCGGCGTACTGCACATCCGGATAGAAGATGCCGGCCAGCCGCCGCCCGGACACGGTGTCCCAGGCGCGGATCCCGGTGCTCGACAGCGCGATGAGCCGCCGCTTCCCGTCGAACCGGAGCAGTTCGTACGAGTCGTCGCAGATCCCGTGCGTGCGCTCCCACGCCCCGTGCACCACCCGCCGACGCCCGAGGTCCCGCACGACGGGCGCGTGCCCCTTGCTACAGACGGCCACCTGCCGGTCGTCCGGACTCGGCGCCACATCGGGCGCACCCGAGCCCGAGGCCTCGTACAACACCCGGTCGTCCGAGACGGCCCGCACCCACGTCCGCCCGCCGCCCTTCCCCTTGCTTCCCCCGCTCCGCCCGCCACCGCCCGGATCACGCACCACATAGCTACGACCGCCCGGCCCGAAGCCGATCCGGTACGACGACGGAAGCACCCGCGCCGGCCCGGTCCACTTCCCCGTGCGCGTGTCCAACAGCCGCTGCCCACCCGGCACTTGAAGCACCACGACCCGCGCGTCGGGCCCGACGGCGCGGACGGTGCTCCGGCGGGGCAGCGACCCCGAGGCGGTACGACGATGCCCGGCGACGTCCCACGTTCGCCAGGTCCGCCCCTCCGAACTGAGCACGGTCCGGCCGGAGTCGGCGAGGAAGCGCGGGGTGTCGCCGTCCGCCCCGGGCGCGGTGAAGGCGTCCACCTGCGGCTGGGTGAGCGCGCCGAGCAGGGCGGAGCGGCTCTCGGTGAGCGGTGCCGTACGCCAGGCGGCGACGCTGAGCAGCATGGCGGTGCGCGGGTCGGTCGTCCGCATCGACCCGGCGACCGAGGCGACCCGGCGGGCGGCCGTTTCGAGGTGCTCGCGGACGCCGTTGCGGTGCAGTTGCCAGGCGACCAGACCGGTGACGAGCGAGAGGGCCACGGCGACGGACAGCGAGACGATCAGGCGCCGGGCCCGGCGTGCGGTACGGGTGGCGGTGCGGTGTTCGTGCGCACGGGCGTCGAGGGCGGCGGTGATGAACTCCCGTTCCAGCGTGTTGAGTTCGGGGGAGTGCCCGGCCGCGAACAACTCCTCGGCGTGGGCCAGCCGGTTGCCCCGGTACAGCGTGCCGGTGTCCCGGCCGAGCTCCTCCCACGTCTGCGCGGCCTGGGTGAGACTCCGGTGATGGCGCAGCCGTTCACGATCTTCCTCGACCCAACTGTGCAGCCTGGGCCAGCTGTTGATGAGGGCTTCATGCGCCAACTCGACACAGTCGGCGTCCACGGTCAGCAGCCGGGCACGCGCCAGCCGCTCCACGACCTCGCACAACTCCGGGTCACCGGAGTCCAGTTCGGCACGCAGGACCGGGCGCCGGGTGTCCGTGGTCCCCTGCCCCGGTTCGACCAGCCTGAGCAGCACGCGCCGGGCGGTGCGGGCCTGCGCGGGGGAGAGGCTGTCGTAGAGGCGTTCTGCGGTGGCGGCGATCGCGCCGCACACTCCGCCCGCCGCGTCGTAGGCGGCCATGGTCAGGGTCCGGCCGTGGCGCCGGTGCCAGGTCTCCAGCAGGGCGTGGGACAGCATCGGCAGCGCGCCGGGCCGTTCCACGACCTCGTCGATGATCCGGGCGGTCAACTCCCGTTCGACCAGCAGCCCGGCAGCGGCGGCCGGCCGTACGACGGCCTCCCGCAACTCCGTCGCGTCCATCGGCCCGACCAGCAGATGCGCCTCGCGCAACGCGTCCACGAGCCCGCGGTGCTCGGCGCAGCGGGCGTAGAAGTCGGCCCGTACGGCGACGACGACCCGCAGCCGAGTCCTCGGCTCCCGGGCGGCGAGCAGCAGCTCGATGAACCGTGCCCGCTCCTCCCGGTCCCGGCACAGCGTGAAGATCTCCTCGAACTGGTCGACCACCACCCAGCTGTCCGGCTCCCCGTCCTTCGGGGCGAGCAGATGCCCGTGGGTCGCGGCGGGCGTGGCCCCCGGGGTGAGCACGCGCAGCACGGCCGCGCAGCCGTCCTCCTGCACGCGGCGCCGCAGCCGGGGTATCAGCCCGGCCCGCAGCAACGACGACTTCCCGCTCCCCGACGCCCCGAACACCATCGCCAGCCGGTGCTCGTACACCAGCTCCAGCAACTCCCCGACCAGCCGCTCCCGCCCGAAGAACAGCGCCTCGTCCCCGGGCTCGAACCGCACCAGCCCGCGATACGGCGGCTTGTCCACCCCCTCTTCCCGTACGGCGGCCCGCTCCTCCTCGGCCGCGGCCTTCCACCGCGCCTCCCACTCCCCGGGATCGGCGTCGCAGGCCGTCGCGTACGCCTGCACCACGGCCAGCGACGGCAACCGTTCGCCCCCGGCCGCCTGCGCGAGGGTGGCCGCCGAGTAGTGCGCGCGCCGGGCCATCACCCGGTACGACGGCCCGCCGCACCCGGCGCGCAGCTCCCGCAGCTCGTGCGCGAGCCGCTGCACGGCTCCGGCCTCGGGGTCCACCGGCCGCTCGGGACGTCCCATCGCACCACCAATCGCCGCGTTCCTGGCAGGTCGCAAAGATTGAAACATCAAGAAGCGGGGTCGGGGCGGGGAGCGGGGACAACCTCCTGCGATGTTCACCACAAGTCCACAGGCGCTACGGTCGCGAGCCGGGACATCCCTGGTCAGCAGCGTGTCCAGCGGTCGGCGTCCGTCGATGGCGGCCGGCAGCGGCAGCGGCAGCGGCAGCGGCAGTGGCAGCAGGGGCTTGCGACGTCATGGCCCGGTCTACCGAATACCGATCACAACTCGTCGGCGGTCGCGCACCGCGCCGGCGCCGCGTGGGGGAGACGTGTGGCCGGGTTCGGGAGGAAGGGCGTCGTAGACGTAGGTGACGGTGAGTGTGGGGCGGAGGCCCCTGCCTTCGAGGGGGGTCGTGTAGACCTTCATGCCACCGACGGCGCTTTGTGCTCTCCGGCCGAGTGCCGGGTTCTTCTCCAACAGCGAGCGCGGGCCTCACGGGTGATCTCGGCGACGGTCGGCTGCTGGTCGTCGTTCACTGATCGGTTTCCCGAGCCGATTCCCGAGCCGAGCGGATTTCGGCGACGGCCGCGGCGACGGCTGAGCCGAAGGAGGGGTCCTGGCGCGCGGTGACTCGGCCGCGGAACTCCTCGACGAGGCGGACGACGCCGGAGAGGTCCGCCGGGTCGGCATGGTTGATCTCGCGGGTCAGCTCGGCCTCGAAGTCGTCCGCGTCGCCGGGGAAGCCGTAGCCCATGGTGAGGGCGGCACGGAGCTCCCCCACGGTGCGCATGGAGGGGAGGTGGGTGCCTCTCACGCTGCGTCCAGTTCGCACCAGACGTACTTGCCGCGGTGACCGTTCCTGGACAGGGGCTGCCAGCCCCACTGGTTCGCGCAGGCTCTGACGAGGGCGAGCCCGCGCCCCTCCTACAGATCGGTGATGGACGTCAACTCGTTTGGGGGCTGCGGGGGTTCGGGGTTCGCGTCCCAGGCGCCGATACGGAGGGTGCCGGGCGACCAGGAGACGCGTAGGGCGGCGGGGCCCTCCGTGTGGCGAACTGCGTTGCCCACCAGCTCCGTTGCGAGGAGTTCGGCGGTGTCGACCAGGTCGATCAGTCCGTGCATCGTGAGGATGAGGCGGAGGGTGCGGCGGCTGATCGTGATGGCGCGGGGGTCGTTGGGGATGTTGGGGGAGTACTCCCAGGGGGCGGGGTGTTCGGGTTCGGGCATGGGTGAACTCCGTTTGTGGTGTGGGGAGTTGGCGTTCAGGGCCGGTGGCAGTGCCGCAGCCGTCGTGGCAGGACGGAGCGGTGCGCTTCCGGTGCCCCGGGGTTTCGCAGGGTGTGCGGCGCGTCACTGACGGTATGGCACGAATTGGTGCCAGTGCAACCGGCTGGCGTAATCTGACACCCGAACGTGGCGCCGCTACCGGCGCGTTGGGAACAGGAGGGCGCATGCCGCCGAGGAGTAACCCCACAGCGCGACAGGTGCGTTTGGGGACTGAACTGCGCAGGCTGCGCGAGGCCGCCGGTTTGAAGGCCCGGGAGGCGGCGGCCCTCCTGAACTCGACCTCCGGCCAGATGAGCCACATGGAGTTGGGTATCGCGGCGGTCAGTGCAGAGCGCGTTCGCCGACTGGCTGTCCACTATGCCTGCACGGACACGGAGTTGATCGACGCGCTCGTGGCGATGGCGACCGATCGGACACGTGGCTGGTGGGAGGAGTACCGGGGAGTGCTACCGCCGGCGTTCCTCGACACCGCCGAGGCCGAGCATCACGCAACCTTCCTTCGCGAGGTCGTGGTCATGCTCGTTCCCGGGCTGCTCCAGACCTCCGACTACGCCCGCGCCGTCTACTCGTACATGCGCCCCGAGCTTCCCGAGAACGAGGTGGCCCTACGTGTCGAACATCGGCTGAACCGGCGCGTCGTCATCGAAGGCGACGATCCCACCCCGTACGAGACGGTCATCCACGAGTTCGCCCTGCGTGTCCAAGTGTCGGATCGCCGGGCGTCACTCGCCCAACTCGGCTTCATCCTGGAGGAGATCGAGAAGGGGCACGCCATTGTGCGGGTCATCCCCGTCGACTACGTGGGTTTCGCGGGCGCCGGAGCCTCGATGATGTATCTGGGTGGCCCTGTGCCCCGGTTGGACACCGGGTTGCGCGACTCGCCGACCGGTGTCGGCTTCTCCGATGCGGAAGCACAGTTGGAAAAGCTCCGCACGCTGTTCCATAGGGTGAGGAGCGCGTCACTGGACCCGGTGGCGTCGCGGGACTTCATCCACCGGCTGACCAAGGAACTGTAATGAACTGGCGAAAGTCGACGTACTCCAGCGGCGGCGACGGCGACACCTGCGTCGAGATAGCGGAACTCCCCACCCGCACAGCCGTCCGCGACTCCAAGGTGCCCACCCGTGCCACCCTCTCCTTCCCCACCCTCTCCTTCACCGCCCTCGTCGAGCACATCAAGGGTGACCGGGTTCCGCGGTGAATCGACCCCGGGCTTGAGCGGTGCGGCTCTTTGCCGGTGCCCGCCAGAGGGGACCCTCTCCGCGAAAGTGTGACACTTCAGGGCTAAGTGTCACACTTTCGGGGGGAGGGTCCCCCGCCCCCCGATCAACGTCCGCAACTGCGGCTCGAACACCCGGCAGTGGTGGCGGGTGCCCGACCAGTCCTGACCGGAGCCCGCACCACGACGAACGATCCACGGGGGCGCCCGTCTCCGTGGCGGTGCCAACAGCAGGTCGCGCAGGGGTGACCGGCGGTCCCGCCGCCTCCTGGGTCACCGGGATCACCGAGGTCGCCCCTGGTCAGACCGGGTGCTGTCGGGCTAGCGTCCGTGCATGGCAGCCTTTGACCCCTGGGACCCCGCGTTCGTCGACGACCCGTACCCCGCCTACGCCGAACTGCGCGACCGGGGCCGGGTCACCTACTACGAGCCGACGGACCAGTGGCTGGTCCCCCGGCACGCGGACGTCTCGGCACTCCTCCGCGACCGCCGCCTCGGCCGCACCTACCAACACCGCTTCACCCACGAGGACTTCGGCCGTACGGCACCCCCGCCCGAGCACGAGCCCTTCCACACCCTCAACGACCACGGCATGCTCGACCTGGAACCCCCGGACCACACCCGCATCCGGCGCCTGGTCTCGAAGGCGTTCACCCCGCGCACCGTCGAGCAACTGAGGCCCTACGTCAGCCAGTTGGCGGGCGAGCTGGTGGACGCCCTGGTGGCGAAGGGCGGCGGCGACCTCCTCACGGACGTGGCCGAGCCGCTCCCCGTCGCGGTCATCGCCGAGATGCTCGGCATCCCGGAGTCGGACCGTGCCCCGCTGCGCCCCTGGTCGGCGGACATCTGCGGGATGTACGAACTGAGCCCGTCCGAGGACACGGCGGCGAAGGCGGTCCGCGCGTCGAACGAATTCTCGTCGTATCTACGCGAGTTGATCGCGGCCCGTCGCAAGAACCCGGGCGACGACCTCATCTCCGGCATGATCGCGGCCCACGACGAGGACGACGACCGCCTCACCGAACAGGAGCTGATCTCCACCGCCGTCCTCCTGCTGAACGCGGGCCACGAGGCGACGGTGAACTCCACGGTGAACGGCTGGTGGGCGCTGTTCCGCAACCCGGACCAGCTGGCGGCCCTCCGCGCGGACCACTCCCTCATCCCGTCCGCCGTCGAGGAGTTGATGCGCTACGACACCCCGCTCCAGCTCTTCGAGCGGTGGGTGCTGGACGAGATCGAGATCGACGGTACGACGATCCCGCGCGGCGCGGAGATCGCGATGCTGTTCGGCGCGGCCAACCACGACCCGGCGGTCTTCACCGACCCCGAGCGCTTGGACCTCACCCGCGCGGACAACCCGCACATCAGCTTCAGCGCGGGCATCCACTACTGCATCGGCGCACCCCTGGCCCGTATCGAACTCGCCGCCTCCATGGGGGCGTTGCTGGAGAAGGCCCCGACGCTGAGGCTCGCGGCGGAGCCGGCACGCAAGCCGAACTTCGTGATCCGGGGACTGGAGGGGCTGAGCGTCGAGGTGGGGTAACAGACCCCCATAGGCCCCGAGTTGGATCTACGTCGCCGACCCGCCCCGGGGTCCCCGGACCTGCCGGCCGCCTGTCCGGGTGGGGCCGGTGGCGGGCGTTTCCCGCAACCGCTCGACGTGCTGCTGCTGGATGTCGCGGGAAAAGGTCAGATAGTCGATGACCAGTTCCAGCTGCTCGGGGGTGTAACGGCCGAACACCTTCCGCCCGGCGTCGTCGAGGAACGGCCCGATCAGGCCGAAGGCGCGCCGGGCCGCCTCCGGGGTGACCCGGATCAGGGTCTTGCGCCGGTCGTCGGGGTGCGGCGTGCGGGTGAGATAGGCGAGCTTCTCCAGCCGGTCGAGCATCGTGGTGACGCTCCCGGTGGTCAGGCCCAGCTGCCGGCTCAGCTCACGCGGGGTGATCTCCTCGACCGCGAAGAGGATCTCCAGGCAGCGCAGATCGGTCTCGTTGACCCCCATGAGCCGGGCCAGTTCGCGGTCGAAGTCGTCGACGGCGCTCTGGTAGGCCTGCACGGCCGCGCCCAGCCGCGCTTCGACCGACCCTGAGCCCGACCCTGAGTCCGACCCCGAGGCAGCACCCAAATCTGCCCCCGAGCCCGCCTCCGACTCCGTTCCGCTTGACATTCGAGATATCTCCCTGCATCGTAACTATCGGTTATTAGCTTGAAAGCCAAGATGTATGAAAGTCAAGCAGAACTGACCGACCCGAGGAGTCCACGCCATGTCGTCCAGCACGACCAACCCCATGAACGTAGCCGCTGACGGCGGCGGCGGGCCGGTGCCCTATCCCAAGCGGTGGGCGGCGGCGTTCGTGATGATCCTCGCGGCGCTGCTGGACATGATCGACGGATCGATCGTGAACACCGCGCTGCCCTCCATAGGCAAGGGCCTCAAGGCCACCCCCGCCGATCTCCAGTGGACCGTGTCCGCGTACATGCTCGGCTTCGCCGCCACGCTGATCATCGCCGGGCACCTCGGCGACCGCTACGGCCGCAAGAAGCTGTTCCTGCTCGGCGTCACCGCGTTCGCGCTGACGAGTCTGGCCAGCGCGCTGGCGACCTCGGCCGGGGTGCTCGTCGCCTCGCGCGGTCTCCAGGGCGTGGCCGCGGCGGTGATCATGCCGCAGATCCTCGCGTCGTTCCGCACGATGTTCGACGGCGAGGAACGCGGCAAGGCCTTCGCCCTGTACGGCGCGATCGCCGGCATCTCCACCGCCGTGGGCGTGCTGCTCGGCGGCGTGCTGACCGACTGGGACCTGTTCGGCTGGGGCTGGCGCACGATCTTCGTCATCAACCTCCCGCTGGCGGCCGTGGTCGTCGTCCTCGGCGCCAAGTGGATCCCCGCCTCCAAGGACCACGCCTTCACGGGCCGGACAGACCTGCCAGGCAACCTGGTCCTCGCCGCGGGCCTCGTCGCGATCGTGCTCCCGCTGGTCCAGGGCCGCTCCAACGGCTGGCCGCTGTGGGGCTGGCTCTGCCTGACCGCGGGCGTGGCCGCGATCGCCGCGCTGACGCTCTCGGAGAAGCGCCGAGGCATCGAACACCCGCTCCTCCCCACCGACTTGTTCAAGAAGCCCGCCTTCAGCGCAGGCCTGCTCGTCCAACTCCTCTTCTACGGCGGCATGTCCGGCTTCTTCCTGGTCTTCACCATCTGGCTCCAGTCCGGCCAGGGCTACACCCCCACCCAGGCAGGCCTGTTGATGGTCGCCTTCAGCGCGGGCTCGATCCTGGCCGCGCCCGGCGTCGACCCGCTGGTCGCCAAGTTCGGCCGTACGGTACTGATCCTCGGCGCGCTGGTCATGGCGGGCGGCCTGTTCTGGGTCCGCCACGCGGCCCAGCACTCCGCCCAACTGCACACCGGTGCCTGGCCGTTGGTACCGGGCCTGTTCCTGGCGGGCGTCGGGCTGATCCTCCTGATCATCCCGCTGGTCAACACGATCCTGAGCACCGTGCCGAGCGGCCTCGCGGGCGGCGCCTCCGGAATCCTCTCCACCGCCCAGCAGTTCGGCGGAGCGCTCGGCGTCGCGGTCATCGGCAACGCCTTCTTCTCCCACGCCGGCAAGGGCCTCACCGACGCCATCGCCCACGCGGGGCCCTGGGCGATCGGCGCCTACGTCCTGTGCGCGGTCCTGTGCCTGGCCCTGCCCCGCAAGGCAGTTGGCAACCAGGCCGAAGCCACCGCCTGACCTTCGACCCCAACAGACCACTGCCCTACGGCAGTTGCGCCACGCCCCACCCACCCTCACGAAAGAGACCCCCATGTCCGAGAAAACCACCTCCACCGAGATCCTCACCTCCACCGAGAAGCTCACCCTCCAGACCGCGGCCCACGGCGTCGTCTCCCTGATGGCGGCGGCCGACCCCGGCCTGATCTCCTCCACCCGCTCCGGCATGGCGGGCGGCAAGGCGCTGTCGTCCGCGACCGGCCTGGTCGGTCACGTCCTCGCCGAGAAGCTCAAGGGCCTTGATCTGGACGGCAGTTCCACCGCCGACCTGGCCGACCACACCTTCACCGCGCTGACCGCCTCGATGACCCTCCTCAAGACCAAGGCACCCGCCGAGGCCGAGAACTTCCACGCCACCATCACCACGATCATGGAAGCCGCCTCCCGCGCACACAAGGGCGGCGCCGGGCCCGCCGAGACGGCCATGATCCGGAAGATCACGGCGGCTCTCGACGCCGCCTGATCACCCGCCCTGCCTTGCCCCGCCCCGCCCCGCAGGTCAGCCGCGGGTGGCGCCCTCGGGCCAGAGCACCTTCACGGGTACGTCGTGCTCCCGCGCGTAGGAGACGACGTCGGCGGTGCCGCCGTAGCCCCGGGCAGGTCGGCCGTCCCAGACGGCGAGGAGTACGTCGACCTGGTCCACGAGGAGTTCGCTGCCCGCCATGTAGGCATCGGGGCCGGAGGCGTCGAGTCCCGTGCGGTGGACCTCCGTGGCTCGGCGGAGGAGGTCGTCGTAGGCGGGGTGGTACCAGGCGGGCAGGTCGGCGCGGTACTGCTCGGCGGGCAGGGCGACTTCGAGCCGCCCGCCGTGGCCGAGGACGGCCTCGGCGAACCAGGCGTCGGGTCCGTCGGCGATACAACTGACGCCCACCAGGCTCGCGTTGCCGCTGCCGCTGCCGCTGCCCGTGTACGACGCGACCGTCTCCTCAATGAGCGCGCGCACCGTCCGCTCCACCTCGCCGGACAGGCCGCGGTGTCCGGTGATCCCGATTCTCATGGGCGGCCGACTCCTGCTGGGCGAGGGGGAGTTCGGGTGGTCCGGTCGATCGCGATCTCCACCGTGTCGCGTACGCCGACCTCGCGCAACGCGTCGACGAAGACCTCCGCGAGCCAGGCCGCGGCGTCCGGGGTCCACTCGGGCAGGCCGCAGGCGAAGGCGGCCGTACGGTCGTGGGCGCTGGCTCTGACCTCGGCGTGGAGCAGTCCGTGCCCGCGCTGTACGACCAGTTCGCGCACCCGCTCCGCCACGGTGTCGACCGGCCCCAGGACGGAGACGACCGCCTCCGCCCGCGCGTCCGGTGCCGCCAGGGCGAACCAGGCGGCGTCCCCCACCAGGTCGAACCGGGTGTCCGGCGCGAGCCGCACCGGCACCCGCACCGTCAGCCCCGTGAAGTCCAACTCGCCCATCCGGCCCAGGGATTCGACCATCACCCGGGTCAACGGCAGCACAGGCAGGTGCTGTTCGCGCAGGTCGGTCGCGGGATACACGGTGATCCACGCGAGTTGCCGCACCCGGCCGTCCTGCGACCAGTCCCCGCCCGCGTCCGCATGCCCCCAGCGCTGCCCGCCGAGTTCGGCACCGGCGCTGAGACGGGTGGAACTCCAGCCGTAGGCGGCGGCCCGTTTGACCGCCAGGCTGAAGAGGTCTTCGTCCAGGTCGTGGTCCGCGCTGACCTGCCCGATCCAGGGGTGCTCGCGCAGCACGCCGTAGATCTCGGCGGTCATCGGGAGGTCGACGCCGTCTTCGTCGTCGTCCGCTTCCTCCAGCGGGCTTGTGCCCAACGCCGTTTCCTCTCAGTTCAGTTGAGTGCGCCTGGCGCGCCGCACCGGAGTCCGGACGCCGAGTGACAGCACGACTCCACCCAACACCGCCGACGGCAACTCCGCGTAGAGGACACTCCAGTCGTCAGGGAGCGCCCTGGTCAGGTCGTGAGGTCGCGGCGCCGTAGAGCCGTCAGCCCTACGGCGACCAGGGCCGCGGCGATCGCCGTGAGGGCGATCACCGGCCCCCACGCCATGTCTCCGCCCGGGAGCTTCGGGAGGTGGCCGAAGGGGGAGAGGTCCAGGACTGCCTGGGGGAGGTTGAGCGCGGGGCCGATCCAGCCGAGGAGGAGGGCGAGGCCGGCCGCTGCCCAGGACAGGGGGGACAGGCGGGGGGAGAGGCCGTGGAGCAGGACCGCGAGCGCGCCCAGGGTCCAGATCGCCGGGAGTTGGACCAGGGTGGCGGCCAGGATCGGGCCCGGGTCGGCGCCGTAGCCGAGGGTCAGGCCGAGGCCGCTCAGGAGCATGATCAGGACCGCGCCTCCGAAGGCGATGACCAGGTGGCCCGCTGCCCAGCGCAGGCGGCCCACCGCGTTCGCCAGGATCGGTTCGGCGCGCTGGCCGGTCTCCTCGCTGTGCAGGCGGAGGACCGAGGAGACCGCGTACAGCGCGGCGAGCATGCCGAACATGCCGACCATCGTGGCCAGGAACGCGTTCTCGATGCCGGACCGGCCGCCCATCCGCTCGATGATCTCGCGGGTCTTGGCGTTGTCCCCGACCAGGTCCGCCGCGCCCTTCGTGATGCCGCCGAAGGCGACCCCGGCCGCGAGGAAGCCGAGGCTCCAGCCCAGGACACTGCCCCGCTGGAGACGCCAGGCCAGTGCGCCCGCCGTGCCGAGGCGGCCGTGGGCCGGGCCCGGGCGGGCCGGGAAGAAGCTCATCCCCACGTCTCGGCGGCCCGCCAACTCGTAGGCCAGCAAGCCCTGGAGGAGAGGCGCGGCCACGAACAGGGCCAGGACCCACCACCGTTCGGACGCGAACGGGCGCAGGTTCTCCAGCCAGCCGATCGGGGAGATCCAAGTCGCCGGGGACGAGCCGTTGTTGGTGGTCGAGTCTCCTACGGCGCGGAGGACGAAAGCTGCTCCCAGTAGTCCGCCGGTCAGGCCCTTCGCCAAACGGCCGCTGTCCGTGAACTGCGCGACGATCGCCGCTAGCGTCGCGAACACCATGCCCACTCCGCCGATGCCCAGCCCGAGGGCCAGCGCGCCCGCCGATCCCTGGCCGGCCATACCTCCCGTGATCAGCAGCGCCAGCGCGGAGTTGGCGACCAGCGCCGTCAACAGGGCCGCCGTCAGCGGGGCTCGGCGACCCACCATCGCCGAGGAGACGAGTTCCTGGCGGCCGCTCTCCTCCTCGTCCCGCGTGTGCCGTACGACGACGATCAGGCTCATGACCCCGGCGAGGATCGCGGCGTAGCCGCCGATGCGCCACGCGGTGAGACCGCCGAGGGAGTCGCTGAACACCGGGCCGTAAGTCGCGCGCAGCGAACTGTTGGTGAGCATCTGGCGGGCGATGTCCGTGCGTTCGGCGGGGGTGGAGTACACGGTCTTCAGGGAGCCGGGGAGGGAGAGGACAAGGAGGCCGGTCACCGCCACCCAGGCCGGGATCACCACGCGGTCGCGGCGCAGGTTGAAGCGCAACAGGGCGCCGGTGCCTGCCAGTTGGCGCGAGCCGCTGGCGGCGGGGCGTGCGGGGAATGTGGCGGCCGTCATGCCGTCTCCTGGTAGTGGCGGAGGAACAGCTCCTCCAGCGTCGGCGGCTTCGAGGTCAGCGAGCGCACGCCGGACTCGCTCAACGATCGCAGTACGGCGTTGAGTTGGTCGGCCTCTACCTGGAGGCGGACGCGGTGACCTTGTACGTCGAGGTCGTGCACGCCGGGGATGGACGCCAACCCGTTGGGCGCGCCGGTGAGTTCGGCCGTCACGCTGGTGCGGGTGAGGTGGCGCAGGTCGGACAGCGAACCGCTCTCCACCGTGCGGCCCTTGCGGATGATGCTCACCCGGTCGCACAACTCCTCGACCTCGCTGAGGATGTGGGAGGAGAGCAGGATCGTACGACCCCGGTCGCGTTCCTCCTCCACGCAGCGCTGGAAGACCTCCTCCATCAGGGGGTCGAGGCCGGAGGTCGGTTCGTCGAGGATCAGCAGGTCGACGTCGGAGGCGAACGCGGCGACGAGGGCGACCTTCTGGCGGTTGCCCTTGGAGTACGTGCGGCCCTTTTTGGTGGGGTCCAGCTCGTAGCGGTCGATCAGGTCGGCGCGGCGCGTCTTATCGAGGCCGCCGCGCAACTTGCCGTAGAGATCGATGACTTCGCCCCCGGAGAGGTTGCGCCACAGCGTCACGTCGCCGGGGACGTAGGCGACCCGGCGGTGCAGTTCGACGGCGTCGGTCCAGGGGTCGCGACCCAGGAGCTGGGCCGCGCCGGAGTCCGCGTGGAGGAGGCCGAGCAGGACGCGGATCGTCGTGGACTTGCCGGAGCCGTTGGGGCCGAGGAAGCCGTGCACCTCGCCGGCCTCGACGTCCAGGTCGAGACCCGCGAGGGCTTGCGTCCTGCCGAACGCCTTGTGCAGTCCGGAGACGGTGATTGCCTTCGTCATGGAGCCGAACGTACGCTTCTTTCAGAAATTTGTGAAGTTAAGGAAGTGTGTGAAGCGCGGGTAAGGTTGGGCCTATGACGGATGGGGCGGAGCGGGACCAAGAGGCGGTCTCGAAGTTCGTGGAGAGTTTCGCGGCGCAGCTTGTCGAGGCCGGGATGCAGCGGATGCCGGCGCGGGTCTTCGCCGCGCTTCTGTCTTCCGACGACGGTGCGATGACCTCGGCGGAGCTGGGCGAACAACTGCGGATCAGTCCGGCTGGGGTCTCCGGGGCGGTGCGCTATCTGGCCCAGACGCACATGGTCTCGCGTGAGCGGGAGCCGGGTTCTCGTCGGGAACGGTATGTGGTGCACGGCGATCAGTGGTACGAGGCGCTGACCAATCGCGAGGCGCTGATCAAGCGCTGGGAGGGGGCTCTGCGTGAGGGTGTCAGCAGTCTGGGCTCGGATACGCCTGCGGGGCGTCGTATGGCCGAGACGCTCGCGTTCTTCGAGTTCGTGGACGGGGAGATCGTGGCGATGATGGAGCGGTGGAGGGTTCACCGGGAAACACGCTTCGGCGGAGCCACGTAAGGGGCGCGGGGCTGTAGCGATGTGCGGCTCCGCCGCGTGGGCGCGACCAGCCGCAACGCTCCCGCAGATTCGTACTCGTCCGCAGACCGTGGTGGGCTGGTCGCGCAGTTCCCCGCGCCCCTGAAAGCAGGGAACCTCAGCGCTCCTTTGTTTCTTCGAGGACCGTCCTACCCAGCAGCGCGTACCGCTCGGGCGCCCTGCGCTTCAGGTACTGGGCGTAGCCGATGCCCGTCGCCGCGACCAGCAGGACCAGCCACGGGGTCGCCTTGAGGACCAGGGAGCCGGACTCCGACCCCGCCGCGACGCTCATGTTGGACACCAGCAGTACGACGACCGCCAGCATCGCCACACCCCCGACCAGCGGAGCGGTGAACGTGCGGAACCAGTGCCGGCTCTCGGGGTGGTTCTTGCGGAAGTAGGCGAGGACAGCGAAGGAGCAGACGGCCTGGACGACGAGGATCGCCATCGTGCCGAGGATGGCCAGCAGGACGTACAGCGCGTTGGCCGGGTCCTTGCTCGTGGCCCAGAAGCCGAGGATCAGCACCGCGCTCACCGCCGTCTGGACGAGCCCCGCGATGTGCGGGGAACCGTGCCGGGCGTGGGTGCGGCCGATGGTGTTCTTCAGCGACGGGAGGACGCCTTCGCGGCCCAGGGCGTACATGTAGCGGGACGCGCAGTTGTGGAAGGCCATGCCGCAGGCGAGCGAGCCGCTGATCATCAGCCACTGCATGAGGTCGACCGCCCAATGGCCGACGTAGTGCTCGGTGGGGTTGAAGAAGAGGGCGAGCGGGTTCGCGGAGGACGCGGCCTTCACGGCCTCCGTCTCGCCGTTGCCGATGATGGCCATCCAGGAGACGAAGACGTAGAAGACGCCGACGCCCAGGACGGAGATCATCGTCGCCTTGGGGATGATCTTCTTCGGGTCGCGGGACTCCTCGCCGTACATCGCCGTCGACTCGAAGCCGACCCACGACCAGAAGGCGAAGAAGAGACCGAGACCGGCGGACGTCCCCTTGAACGCGTTGACCGGGTTCACCGGGCCGAAGGTGAAGCCGTGCGGGCCGCCGCCGTGCAGGGCGACCGAGATCGCCATCGCCGCGAGGACGGTCACCTCGGTGCCGAGCAGGACCACGAGGAGCTTCTCGGCGACCGAGACGCCGAACCAGGTGCCCATCGAGTTGACGGCGAGCATCACCAGCGCGAAGGCCCACCACGGGATGTCAAGTCCCGTCTGGTCCTTGAAGGTTCCGGTGGCGAAGGTGGAGAAGATGCCGATGAGGGCCGGCTCGAACACGGCGTACGCGAACGTGGCGAGGAGCCCGGAGGCCAGTCCGACGGTGCGGCCGAGGCCGTAGGAGATGAAGCCGTAGAAGGCGCCCGTGGACGTTATGTGCTTCGCCATCGAGGTGAAGCCAACGGAAAAGATTGCCAGGACGACCATTGCGACGAGGTAGCTCGCCGGGGCGCCTATGCCGTTGCCGGACGAGACCATGAAGGGCACGTTGCCGGTCATCGCGGTGATCGGGGCGGCGGTCGCGACGGCCATGAAGACCACGCCCAGCAGGCCGATGGCGTTGGGCTTGAGCCGGTGAACGGCGCCGTCCTCGCTTGCTTTCGCCGCCGGGGCGACTGACTCGTCCACTGCCATCGGGATGGTTCCTCTCGTGCTGCTCGGGTGGTGCACTGGACCGGAACTCTGTATGTCCAATGAGTCGGGAAAGGGTCGTGGGACGTTAAATGTTTGTCAACCAGACCTTTAGAAATCTGAGGAAATCTGCGGGCAACACGCGCCTCGTACGGTCACCGGCATGAGTACGTACACCTCCACGCTCGGCGGCCACAGCTACCGCTTCGGCTCCCTCGCGCGCCTGCTCGCCGCCGCGAGCCCGGAGCGTTCCGGCGACCGGCTGGCAGGGCTGGCCGCGTCGTCCGCGCAGGAGCGGGTCGCGGCGCGCTGGGCGCTGGCGGACGTACCGCTGACCGCGTTCCTCGCCGAGCCGGTGATCCCGTACGAGACGGATGACGTGACCCGGTTGATCCTCGATACGCACGACGTGGGGGCGTTCGCGGCGGTGGCCGGTATGACGGTGGGCGCGTTCCGGGAGTGGCTGCTGGCGGCGGATACCGGTGAACTGGCCGCTGTGGCCCCCGGGTTGACGCCGGAGATGGTCGCGGCGGTGTCGAAGCTCATGGGGAACGCGGACCTGGTCGCGGTCGCGCGGAAGGTACGGGTGGTGACCGCCTTCCGCTCGACGATCGGTCTGCCGGGCCGCCTGGCCACCCGCCTCCAACCGAACCACCCGACCGACGACCCGGCGGGCGTAGCCGCGGCCCTTCTGGACGGGCTGCTCCTCGGCTCGGGCGACGCGGTGATCGGCATCAACCCGGCGACGGACAGCCCGAAGGCGGTACGGGACCTGCTGGAACTGCTGGACGGCGTGATCCAGCGGTACGCCATCCCCACCCAGTCCTGCGTGTTGTCCCACGTCACGACGAGCATGGACCTGATGGCACGCGGGGCGCCGGTGGACCTGGTCTTCCAGTCCATCGCGGGCACTCAGGCGGCGAACGCGTCCTTCGGCGTGACGCTGGGGCTGCTCGACGAGGCGTACGAGGCGGCGCGGGGGCTCGGCCGGGGCACGGTCGGCTCGAACGTCATGTACTTCGAGACGGGCCAGGGCAGCGCGCTGTCGGCGGACGCGCACCACGGCGTCGACCAGCAGACGGTGGAGGCACGGGCGTACGCGGTGGCCCGCCGCTACGACCCCCTCCTCGTGAACACGGTGGTGGGCTTCATCGGCCCGGAGTACCTGTACGACGGCCGCCAGATCCTCCGCGCGGCCCTGGAGGACCACTTCTGCGGAAAGGTGCTGGGCCTGCCGATGGGCCTGGACATCTGCTACACCAACCACGCCGACGCGGACGACGACGACATCGCCACGATGCTCACCATGCTCGGCGTGGCCGGCGCGTCCTTCGTGATCTGCACCCCGGGCGGCGACGACATCATGCTCAACTACCAATCCGCCTCGTACCACGACGCGTTGTACCTCCGCGAGGTCCTCGGGCTGCGCCCGGCACCGGAGTTTGAGACCTGGCTCGCGTCCATCGGCCTGCTGGGCGAGGGCGGCGAGATCAGGGACGTGTCCGGTACGGCCCACCCGTTGACGGCGATCGGAAGGGAACTGGCGGCATGACACTCAGTCAAGTAGTGCCTGTGGAACTGGAGTTGTGGCCTTCCCTGCGTCGCCACACGCAGGCGAGGATCGGCCTGGGCCGAGCGGGTACAGGCCTTCCCACCCACCACCGGCTGGAGTTGCAGGCGGCGCACGCGGCGGCGAAGGACGCGGTCCACTCCCCGTTCGAGCCGGACGTGGTGGCGGCGGCGCTGCGGGGCGAACCGACGGTCCGCGTCCGCAGCGCGGCCCCCGACCGCCTCACCTACCTCCAACGCCCGGACCTGGGGCGCCGGTTGGACCCGGCGGACCGCGCGCACCTGCCGGTGGGGGAGTGGGACGTGGTCTTCGTGGTCGCCGACGGCCTCTCCAGCCGGGCGGTCCACGAACACGGCGCGGCGATGGTCCGGGCGACGACGGCCCTGTTGCCCACGGCGTGGCAGGTGGCTCCGGTGGTGTTGGCGGAGCAGGCGCGGGTTGCCCTCGGCGACGACGTGGCCTCGGCGATGGGCGCGGCCATGGTCGTGGTCTTCGTCGGGGAGCGGCCCGGGATGTCGGCGGCGGATTCGCTGGGCGCGTATCTGACGTACCGCCCGAAGCCGGGGGTCACGACGGACGCGGACCGGAACTGCCTGTCCAACATCCGGCCGCCGTTGGGGCTGTCGTATGAGGTGGCGGCGGGGAAGTTGGCGGGGCTGATGGGGCGGGCGCGGGAGTTGGAGATCACGGGGGTGGGGTTGAAGGATGAATCCGATCACATGGAAGTAAGTGGGCGACTACTCCAAGTTGCGGCTGGTCCGCATCAAGGGGAGGGCGCATCATGACACTCATGGCAGAGCGACCGGTGATTGACGGCACTGAGCCCCACAGCGACTTCGAGGAGCTTTTGGACGTCCTCGACGAGCTGCATGTGCCGGACGGCTACAAGGCCGAGATCATCAGGGGGAGCATCGTCGCGTCGCCGTGGTCGAGGGCGTATTGCTTCCGTGTCATGGAACTGGTGTGTGATCGGCTGAGGCCGCATGCACCGCAAGAGCACCGCATCGGTTCCAGCCCGTTTCTCTACGTCTTCCCGGGTGACGAGCGGGCTTACGGGCCCGACATCTATGTCGCACACCAGCGGACGTTCGAGTCGCTGAGCAATCACCTGGACGGCGAGGCCCTCGCCTTCGTCGCCGAGCTGACCTCTTCGTCCACGCGTGGCGACGACCTGACCGACAAGGTTCGCGTCTACGGCAAGGCGGGCGTCCCCGTCTACCTGGTGCTCGACATGCAGGAGGAGCAGGCGACCGTCTTCTGGACGCCCTCCGACAAGGGATACGACTCGCACTGCACGGTGCCGTTCGGCGAGGGACTCGCCATCCCCGCCCCCTTCGACTGCACCCTCGACACCACCGGCTTCGAGCCTCCTACCCCGCCGGCAAAGTAAGCCCCCAAGCCCCCTCCCGAACAACCCACGTCCGGGTCCGCACCGGCCCGCTCACCACCGCATCCGCCCGGTACCGAAAATCCGCCCCGGACACGGTGACCGTCCGCCCCCGCGCGTACAAGGGCGAAGCCTCCGCACCCACCGACACCGGCCGCACCTCCACCTCGGCGAACCCCGACGCCCCGGGCGTCACGGAGATCCCCTCCACGGGCTGGTCCAGATCCACCAGCGTCACCCCGTCCACCTCGACCCGCAGCCGCGCCGGAGCGAGCCGGGTCACACCGGTAAGCGGCTCCCGCGAAGGCCGCACCGGCACCAGCGTCCGTACCAGCGACTGACAGGTCCGCAACCACGACGCATGCGCGGAACCGGAACCGGAGCCAGGACCGGAACCGGAACCGGAACCGGAACCGGAACCGGAACCGGAACCGTAGCCGAACGAGGAAGCCCCCGTCACCGCATCCTCCTGATCCACCGGCGGAGCCTCCCGCATCGTGGGCAGCGACGGGATCCGCAAGGCACCGAGCACCACCCCGTCGCTGTCGTCCACCAGTAGATCCATCCGCCGTACGACCCCGTCGAGCACGGCGCGCGCCGCCGCGACCGCCCCCGTAGGCACCCCCAGCGCCCCCGCCAGGGACAGCCCACCCCCCACCGGCACCATCGACAGCACACATCCAGCCAGCTCCCGCTGCCGGTGCAACAGGGACACGGCCCGCATCAGGGCCCGGTCGTCGCCCACCAGCACCGGCCGGCGCGAACCCCGCCGGGCCAGGACCCGGGCGAATTCCTCGGGCCCCTCCGGCAGGCACACCTTCGTCGCCGCACCCGCGCTGAGCACGTCTTTCGCGATGCGGACGGACTCCGCGTCGGTGCGCCGGGCGGCCGGATCGATGACGATCAGCAGCTGATCGGAAGTCGCGAAAGTCGCCACCTCGGCCATGCCTCGCTTCCTCGGGTAGCATCTTTGTGCAAGAGCCCCTTGCGCTATTGCGCCAGGGGCTTCGTCTATTCCGGGGCATCCGGTCCGACGGGTCGCGACCGACGAGGGTCGCCGGCGTGCGAGGCACACACGTGCCGCGTACGCCCCTGACCTTGGACATGCCCCGCCCGGAAGGGGTGTACGCGCGTGCCCGCACTTGTGCTGCTCGGTGCTCAGTGGGGTGACGAAGGCAAGGGAAAGGCGACGGACCTGCTAGGTGGGTCCGTCGACTATGTGGTGCGCTACCAGGGCGGCAACAACGCCGGCCACACGGTAGTCGTGGGCGATCAGAAGTACGCCCTTCACCTGCTCCCTTCCGGGATCCTCACACCGGAGTGCACTCCGGTCATCGGCAACGGTGTCGTCGTCGACCCGTCGGTCCTGTTCTCCGAGCTGAACGGGCTGAACGAGCGCGGCGTCGACACGTCCAAGCTCCTGATCAGCGGCAACGCTCACATCATCACGCCCTACAACGTGACGGTGGACAAGGTGACCGAGCGCTTCCTCGGGAAGCGGAAGATCGGAACGACGGGCCGCGGTATCGGGCCCACCTACGCGGACAAGATCAACCGCGTCGGCATCCGGGTCCAGGACCTGTACGACGAGTCGATCCTGACCCAGAAGGTCGAGGCGTCCCTCGACATCAAGAACCAGATGCTCACCAAGCTCTACAACCGGCGCGCGATCGCCATCGAGCAGGTCGTCGAGGAGCTGCTGTCCTACGCGGACCGCCTCAAGCCCTACGTCGCCGACACGGTCCTGCTCCTCAACAAGGCGCTGGACGACGACAAGGTGGTCCTCTTCGAGGGCGGCCAGGGCACCCTCCTGGACATCGACCACGGCACGTATCCCTTCGTGACGTCGTCGAACCCGACCGCGGGCGGCGCCTGCACGGGTGCCGGTGTCGGCCCGACGAAGATCAGCCGGGTCATCGGCATCCTGAAGGCGTACACGACCCGGGTCGGCTCGGGCCCGTTCCCGACCGAGCTGTTCGACGCGGACGGCGACGCGCTGCGCCGCATCGGCGGCGAGCGGGGCGTCACCACCGGCCGTGACCGGCGCTGCGGCTGGTTCGACGCGGTCATCGCCCGCTACGCGACCCGCGTGAACGGCCTGACCGACTTCTTCCTCACCAAGCTGGACGTCCTGACCGGCTGGGAGGAGATCCCGGTCTGCGTGGCCTACGAGATCGACGGCAAGCGCGTCGAGGAACTCCCGTACTCGCAGACCGACTTCCACCACGCGAAGCCGATCTACGAGACCCTGCCCGGCTGGAGCGAAGACATCACGAAGGCCAAGACCTTCGCGGACCTCCCGAAGAACGCGCAGGCGTACGTGAAGGCGCTGGAGGAGATGTCGGGCGCCCCGATCTCCGCGATCGGTGTCGGCCCCGGCCGTACGGAGACGATCGAGATCAACTCGTTCATCTAGAGCGGCGGTTGAAGCGGCTGCCGTAGCCGCAGTTGATGGCTGCACTTGGGCCGGTCTTGGGAATCCTTGACCGGCCCTTGGGCTGTCCGTGGTTACGCCGGTAACAGGTGAAGGCCAGCATCTACGCGGGTAGCCCGCCGCGCCCCGCACGCCACACCCGCTCTCTTTGCCCTTCCAGGAGTCCTGAATGCCCGTCAATCCCATGAACCGCCGTGAGTTCGTGCAGAAGTCAGCCGTCACCGGTGCTGCCGTCGCCGTAGCGGGCACGGCAGCGGCGACCCCGGCCGAGGCCGCCGACCGCCACCCCAAGCCCCACCCGCACCCGAAGCCGAACAAGACCTGGTCGTTCTCCGTCCTCGGCACGACCGACCTGCACAGCCACGTCTTCGACTGGGACTACTACCTCGACAAGGCCTACTCCGACTCCAAGGGCAACTCCGTCGGCGTCGCCCGCGTCGCGACCCTCATCAAGCAGCAGCGCAAGGCGAAGGGCGAGGGGCACGTCCTCCTCGTCGACGCCGGTGACATCATCCAAGGCACCTCGCTGGGCTACTACTTCGCGCGCGTGGACCCCATCACGAGCGGCTCCAAGCACCCGATGGCCACGGCCATGAACCACATGCGCTACGACGCCGCCGCCCTCGGCAACCACGAGTTCAACTACGGCATCGACACCCTGCGCAAGTTTGAGCAGCAGTGTCACTTCCCGCTGCTCGGCGCCAACGCGCTGGACGCGAAGACCCTGCGCCCCGCCTTCGCCCCGTACACCGTGAAGAAGATCCGCGTCCCCGGCGCCCCCGACATCAAGGTCGGCATCCTCGGCCTCACCAACCCGGGCATCGCCCTGTGGGACAAGGACAACGTCAGCGGCAAGATGGTCTTCCCTGGCCTCGTCGAGCAGGCCAAGAAGTACGTCCCGCGGCTGCGCGCGCTGGGCTGCGACGTCGTCTTCCTCACCGACCACTCGGGCCTGGACGGCAGTTCGTCCTACGGCGACGAGCTGCCGTACGTCGAGAACGCCTCCAACCTCGTCGCCGAGCAGGTCCCCGGCATCGACGCGATCCTCGTGGGCCACACCCACGTCGAGGTCCCGTCGTACACCGTGAAGAACGAGGAGACCGGCGACGACGTCCTCCTCTCCGAGCCGTACTGCTGGGGCTACCGCCTGAGCGTCTTCGACTTCGAACTCGAACTCGTCCGCGGCCAGTGGAAGATCACCAGCAAGACGGCGCAGACCCTCAACCCCAACACGGTGGACGAGGACCCGGAGATCAAGAAACTCCTGGAAGCCGACCACGAGTTGGTCGTGAAGTACGTCAACACGTCCGTCGGCACCTGCACCGAGGACCTCTCGGCGGCGGAGTCCTGCTGGAAGGACGTGCCGATCATGGACTTCATCCAGCAGGTGCAGATGGACTCGGTCAAGGCGGGCCTCTCGACGGCCGACGCGGCCCTCCCGCTGATCTCGGTCGCGGCCCCCTTCAGCCGCACGGCCGACATCCCCAAGGGCTCCGTCACCATCAAGGACATCGCCGGCCTCTACATCTACGACAACACCCTCTACGGCAAGAAGCTCACGGGCGCCCAGCTCAAGGACTACCTGGAGTACGCGGCGAAGTACTACCACCAGGTCCCGGCGGGCACGAAGGTCGACACCGCGACCCTGACGAACGCCAACAGCTTCTGGGACTACATGTACGACGTGGCCGCGGGTGTCTCGTACGACATCGACATCGCCCAGGCCGAGGGTTCGCGGATCAAGAACCTCACGTACAACGGCACTTCGGTCACGGACGACCAGGTCTTCGTCGTCGCCGTCAACAACTACCGCGCGAACGGCGGCTCCGGCTACCCGCACATCGCCGCCGCGGAGACCGTCTACAGCGCCACCGACCAGGTCCGCGACCTGATGATCGCCTACGTCACGGCGAAGGGCGCCCTGGACCCGGCGGACTTCGCGGCGGTCAACTGGAAGCTGACGCAGGCGGGGACGCCGGTCTTCTAGGAGTTCCGGCAGTTCGCTTCCTGACAACCGCCTGCTGATTCCTGTGAGTTGCTGTGAATGATCAACTTAACGGCCTCCTCACACCGGACATTCACTAAGTTCCGTCCATGTCATACCGAAGACGGTTTTCCCCGGCGGCCGTACGAGGCACGGCCGCCGGGCTGACCTGGCGGGTACCGGTCCTGTTCCTGGAGGGGGCGCTCGCCGTGTTCGTCGCCGTAGGCCTCTACGGCGACGGGTCGAACGGCATGTGCGACTTCTCCACCCAGGACCTTCACCGGCACGTCGCCTACGCGCTGGGGGCCTCGCTGCCCGTGACCTGGGCGCTGCTGTACCAGGGCAACATCTGGCTGCGGTGCGTCAGTTGGACGGCCGTGGTCCTACGGCTGTTCTTCGGCACCGCGGCCGGGACGCTGATGCTGATCGCCGGGGGGACGAGCCTGTGCTGAAGCCGCTGCGCGAGGAACTGGTCGGGCTCTGGGCCGAGTCACTCCTCACCGCGACGTCCGCCGCGTGGTGGACCTACCTGGTGTGGGCCCACCGCAACGCTTTGTACGCCGACCCAGCCCCCGTGGCACCGATCCTCACGGTCGTGCTGTCGCTGCCGGTGACATGGACCCTGTGGCTTCGAGCGGTCCGACTGCGCGGTGCGAACCTGGTACTGGTCGCGGTACGCGGCATCGCGGTGCTGACGTTGTCCCTCTGGCTCTTCCAGGACCTGTAGATCTGTGACCCGCAGGTCAGTCTGGGCAGGCGAGCGGCAGGCCGAGGCAGGCGTGCAGTGCTTGGCTCAACCGCCCGTCGACAGCCGCACGTTCAGCGGCGGTGCCGGGTGACTCCTCCGGCGGGATGAGTGCGTACGGCAGTGCCGTGGTGAGCACGGCGAGCGTGGCCGTGTCCTGCTCGGTGCCGCTGGGCAGATGTGCGGTCACATGCTCGGTCAGCCAGTGCTGGGCCGTCCGGTGCCACGGGGTGTCCGGACGGAGAACGGCGGCGTACGTCAACGCCGGTTCGGTCCGCGCCATGGCCGCGACGACCGGATGCTCCCGCAGCAGCCGGGCCGCCCGCACCACCATGCGCACCCCAAGGCAGCGCGGTGGCGGCAACGGGCCGGGTACTTCCCGGGCCAGGTACAGCAGACGTTTCAGTTCCTGCATCGTGGCATCGCGGAGGAGCGCGTCGGGAGAGGCCCAATTCCGGTAGAAGAACGGGCGGTTGGTGCCTGCCAGCTGTGCGATGTGGGTGATGCCCACGCGCCGGGGTCCCCGCGCGGCCAGCGCGTCCAGAGTCGCGCGGTACACGGTGGCCATTCCGGGCGGTTCCTGCACCCGCTGTGAGCTGCTCATGTGAGCAGCTTGGCGCGGGGGGAGGTAGGTGTCTTGGAAAAGTGTGTCAGTTTCCCCGAAAGTGTCACACTTTTTCGGGGTAGGGGTGGGGGGAGGCGAGGAAGGTGCACCAGGCCGCGTCGGAGACGGTGACGATCCCGCCGCCCGGATTCTTGGAGTCGCGGATGTGGATGGTGTGGGGGCAGGTGGCTATCTCGACGCAGTTCCCACCGCCGTCGTCGCTGTAGCTGGACTTGAACCACCGCAGGGCGCGGGTGTCGCTCATCTCTCTTCTCCTGCCAACCGCTCGATGAGGCTCAGGGAGTCGTCGGGGCTCAGAGCCTGTGCGCGGATCTTCGCATAGCGGTGCGCCAGTTGGGACACTTCCGGCGGATCGCTGACCAGGATCCCTTGGTCCTCGATCTCCAAGTAGACGACGTGCTCGTGCTCCTTGGTCACCACGAGCTTCATGGAGCCGCGGGCCCCCGCGTACGTTCCGCGCAGCCCGCGATCCAGCGGCAGCACCTGAACACACACATTGTCCCGTTGCGCGTCCTCAGCGAGCGAGCGCAACTGCTCCCGCTGCACGTCCCAACTGCCGAACGGCCGCCGCAGCACGCTCTCTTCCAGGATCAGCTCGATCATCGGGGCCGGGTCGCGGTCGAAGAGTTTCCTGCGGGCCAGCCGCGCTTCGACGAGTTCCTCCCGCTTCTGCTCGGACACCGGCGGATAGCCGCCCCCGATCAACGCCCGCGCGTAGGCCTCGGTCTGGAACAGGCCGTCGACGACCAGCGTCTCGTACGAGGAGAGGGTGACGGCCCCCGCCTCGATCTCCGCGAACCCACGGAACCGGACCGGGTACTTCTCCAGCAGCATCCACTTGCGTGCCTTGTCGAAGACCCCGAGCCCGGCCCCGACCGTCTCCTCCAGCTTGACGAGCATGTCGTCGCTCGCGGGCTGCGCGCACGTCTCCATCGCGCTGATCGCCGAACCGGTGTAACCGATCTTCTTGCCCAACTCGGTCTGTGTGAGCCCCTGTTGCTCACGCAGCGCTTTCGCCAGGGCGGCGACGACATGCGCCGCACCACCCGCCTCCGACTTGTTCTCCGCCCGCGCCATCGCGGTCACCCCCGGACTCAACCGAACTCAACCGGTCACCAACACCCGCGCCCGTTTCCAACCGTCGCGGACGGTCGACGCAGAGTCATGGAAGACGCTAGCCGGACCAGCCGAAACTATCCGCATGGATACGCAAAGTGACCTGAAATGGATCCCCGCGACCGGCATCCAACTCCGCAAGGCAGGGGTCCAGTTCGACGCGGTGCGAGTGGACGGCGACGAGGGCAGAGACCTCGCGGACAGGCTCGCGCGCATGACGGGAGGGGCGCCGGGCCCCGTCGTAGAGGAGGCGACGGGCAACAGGGCGGTCTACTTCCTGGTCCCGGTCGGCAGCACGTCCCACCGCCCATGGCCACCGGGGGTGACCCGCCTCACCGCCGGCCCGAACCACATCTCGTACATCCCGGTACCGGCCCTCGACGGCCAGACCTGGCCCCTTACCTGGCGCTACCGCCCGACGGCCCCGGACCACTTCGTCCACACCCTGTTGCTGCGGACCGCCCTACAGCCCCAGGAGTGAAGAGCACCCCGGACCGCATCACCGGTGAACGGAAAAGGGGGCGCCCTCGCCGGGACGCACCCTTTGTCCGGGCATATCCTGAATCCGTCCACCCCGCGCACGCCGACCAGGAGAAGGTGACTGCGATGCGCATGATGCTGAAAGCGTCCATGGACACGGAGAAGGGGAACGACGCCATCCGGAACGGGACTCTCGGGAAGCTGATGCAGGAGACCCTGGAGCAGATCAAGCCCGAGGCCGCCTACTTCACCGCCGAGGACGGCAAGCGCACCGCGTTCCTGTTCTTCGATCTGAAGGACCCCTCCGACATCCCGTCGATCAGTGAACCGCTCTTCCTCAACCTGGGTGCCGAACTGACCTACACCCCGGTGATGAACCCGGAGGAGGTCGAGGCCGGTCTCGGGAAGATTCGTTAGGCGCTCATTCCTGCGGCGTTCCCTGGATCTTGGCGAGGGTCAGGACGCCGCCGCCGATGCCCCAGCCCGCGTCGGCGACCTCTTCGACCAGGACGAGCGTGGTGGCGCGGGCACCGTCGCCGAAGATCTCGGCGTACAGGTCCGTGGTGCGCGTGATGATCTGCTCCTTCTGCTCCGCGGTGAGGGCGCCGGCGGGGACCTTGAAGTTCGCGAAAGGCATGGTGTTCTCTTTTCTCGTGGTGCTTTGTGTGGTGCTTTGCGGGATGGGACAACCATCCGTCCGCGTCGCCCGCACCGCCACGGCTGAGCCCACCCAGGGGTTGGCGGCCCCTGGCTCGGAACTCGTGGAGAGGAGACGATGGGCGGGTGAACCTTCCCGAGCTCGCGGCGTTCCTCAAGTCCCGGCGTGACCGGGTCCGGCCGGCCGATGTAGGGCTGCCCGTCGGGCCCCGGCGCCGGGTGCCCGGGCTGCGGCGCGAGGAGGTCGCGCAGCTGGCGGGGCTGTCCGCCGACTACTACACCGAGCTGGAGCGGGGGCGTGGCGCACAGCCCTCGGCGCAGACCCTGGCCGCCCTCGCCCGCGCGCTGCGCCTCGGCGGCGACCAGCGCGACCACCTGTTCCACCTCGCCGACCGGCCGCTGCCCGAGTCGGCGCACGGAGTGGGCGCGCGGCATGTCCAGCCCGCGCTGCTCGGGCTGCTGGACCGGCTGGCCACCACCCCGGCCCAGGTCATCACCGACCTGCACGAGACCCTCGTACAGAATGAACTGGCCGCCGCTCTGCTCGGGCGGGCTCCCGAGCCGCGCGGGCCCGCCACCGGGTTCGCGTACCGCTGGTTCACCGATCCGGCCGCCCGCGCGGTCTACCCGCCCGAGGATCATGCGCACCACTCACGGGTCTTCGTCGCCGACCTGCACGCGGTCGCCGCCCGTCGGAGCCGTGACAGCGAGGTCGCCGGGATGACGGCGGCGCTGCGGCGGCGAAGCGCGGAGTTCGCCGCCCTGTGGGACACCCACGACGTGGGCCTGCGCCGCACCGATCACAAGCGCATCGTGCACCCCACGCTGGGCGTCATCGAGCTGGACTGCCACAGCCTGTTCAGCGAGGACGGCCGCCAGCGCCTCCTGTGGTTCACGGCCCCGCCCGGCACCGAGGGCGCCGCCCAGCTCGAACTGCTCGGCGTCATCGGCACACAGGACATGGCGACGTCGACCGAGGACACCTCCCGCACCGCCGGCTGAGACCGTCGGCCGACACAACGGAACGGTCACCCGTCACGCTCGCCTCATGTGAGCTTCAGGTGCGCCTCGATGTGGTCGAGCATCGCGTCCAGCGCCACTTCCAACGGCCTGACCTGGCGCTGGAGTTGGGTGAGCAGAAGGCCGCCCTGGAGTGCGGCGAGCGTCGCGAGGGCGAGGTCGTCGGGGTCGGTGTCGAGTTCACCGCGGTCGTGCATCGCCTGGAGGCCGCCGCGGATCGCCGACTCCCAGCGCAGGAAACCGCTGGCCGCCGCGAGCCGTGCCTCGGGGTTGGTCTCGGCGATCTCGCTGCCGAGGGAACCTATCGGGCAGCCGCCGCGGCACTGCATCCGGAGCTGGTACTCCACCAGTGCGTCCCGCCACTGCCGTAGGCCCCGCATGGTGTCGAGCCCGGCGAACAGCGGTTTCTGCATGTCCAGCACCGCCTCGGTCTGGAACTCGATCACGGCCAGCAGCAGTTCCTGCTTGTCGGCGAAGTAGTGGTAGATCTGCGAGCCGCTCACCCCGGCGGCGGCCCGCACGTCCTCCAGGGTCGCCTCGGTCACGCCCCGCTTGTACATGAGCTGCGCGGCGGCGGCCACGATCCGGCGCCGGGTCTCCCGCCCCTTGCGGGTCAGCTTCTTCTCGGGGGGCCGGCGTACCTCGGTGCTCATGCCCGCAACGCTAGCAGATTCTGGATTGGACAACCCATTTTTTTCGGACCAGTGTGGGTCACCCAACCCATTCCGGTCGTCCCAAGTGGCCGGACTCCTGGAAGGACTCGCCATGGAACTCTCCGACAAGGTCGCCCTCGTCACCGGCTCGACGGGTGGCATCGGTGCCGAGACGGCACGGCTGCTGGCCGCGGCCGGTGCCGAGGTCGTCGTCTCCGGCCGCAACGCCGAGCGCGGGGCCGCGACCGTGCGGTCGATCACCGACACCGGAGGCAGGGCGCGCTTCGTCGCCGCCGACCTCACCGACCCGGCCGCGCTGCGCCACCTCGCCGAAGCGGCCGGACCCGTCGACATCCTGGTCAACAACGCCGCGATCTTCCCCGGAGCGCCGACCGTGGACCAGGACCCCGGCACGCTCGACGAGACCCTCGCGGCCAACGTCCGCGCCCCGTACCTCCTCACCGCGGCCCTGGTTCCCGCGATGATCGCCAAGGGCTCCGGCTCGATCGTCAACGTCAGCACCATGGCCGCCCGCATCGGCCTGCCGGGGCTGTCCGTCTACAGCGCCACCAAGGCGGCGCTGGAGTCGCTGACACGCACCTGGGCGGCCGAGTTCAGTCCGGCGGGCGTGCGCGTGAACACCGTCGCGCCGGGTCCCACGCGGACCGACATGGTCCTGGCGAGCATGGGTGAGGAGAACGCCGTGCAGTTCGCGAAGACCACCCTGCTCGGCCGGCTCGCGGCCCCGCGTGAGATCGCCGAAGTGATCCTCTTCCTCGCCTCGGACCGCGCGAGCTACCTCACCGGCGCCACCCTCGCGGCCGACGCCGGACGCACCGCCGTCTAGCCGGGAGGGTGGGAAGCCGCGGCGGACCCATATGGCCGGCGTACTAGCTGAACACGATCATCGAGCCCTGCGCCAGGCTCCGCGTCGCCGCCGCGTGCAGCCCGAGCCACACGTGCCGCTCACGCGCGAACGGGCTGGGGTCGTACGGTGCGGCCACGGCCGGTTCCTCCAACTCCGTGGGAGCGGCGGGGGGTTCCGGGGTCGCCGGTGGGTTCGACGGGTCGATGCCGATCGTCGGGGCCACGAACTCCAGCTCGCGCAGGAGGGTTTGGGACGAGCCCAACGGGCCGCCGCCCGCGAGGAGTTCGTCGTTCGAGAGCGGGTGCGGGAAGTCGACGGGGACGTAGGCGCCCGCGTGGTCGTAGTGCCAGACCAGGTGGGACTGCTGGGCCGTCGTCTCGAACATCTCCAGGAGTTGTTCGTAGTCGCCGCCCAGGTCGTCCACCGGCGTCACCGGGAGACCGCAGACCTGGAGGAGGTAGGCCCGGCGCAGGAAGTGCAGCGCGTCGTAGTCGAAGCCCGCGACCGGGGCGACCTCGCCGGACAGGCCCGGCATGTACTGGTACACCGGCACCGGGGGCAGCCCGGCCTCGGCCAACAGGGAGTTGTAGAGCGCGAGTTCCTCGGCGAACGGATTGTCGGGGGTGTGGCACAACACGTCGACGAGCGGGACCAGCCACAGGTCACAGGCCAAAAGGGGGCTCCTCGGTTACTCGCTGCGCATCGTGGATCTCGCATGGTGGTCAGGCAAGAGTAGGGGGAAGAGTAGTCGGTGCGGCCCGGGTCAGCTCCCCTCGTGCAGGTCCCATACCCACACGCCGTGCACCCACTTACCGGGTTTGCCGACCAGCTTTTCCACAGCGGTGCGGAGCTTGTCGTCGTTGGGCTGCGGCGCGATCACCAGCGCGCCCGCGTGCCAGTACGCGAAGTCGACCTTGGCCTGCGCCTGCCAGTTCCTGCCGATGGTGGGGATGACGCCGGTGTAGCGCACGTCACGCAGCATGTTGGAGGTGTAGCGGGGCGAGGCGCCGTAGATGCCGATGCGGTCGTCGCCGTAGGGGCCGTTGAAGTAGCCGCCCGGCATCTTGAAGCCGAGGCCGGAGGCCGTCTGCCAGTGCAGGGGTTCCGCCGAGCCCGGGTCGGCGAGCGGGACCGGGACGATGGATTCGCCGGCGCGGACGTACGACTTGTAGGTGCCGTCCGTGAAGAAGGCGGGCACCGCGGAACGGTCAACTGCCTTCAGAGGCGCGGGGATGATTGGGATCACGGCCATGCACACGGCCAGGAGACCGATGTACTGCGTGCCGAGTTGGCGCGTCGCCGCCAGCTTGTCCACCGCTATCGCCAGCAGCATGCCCAGCGCCGGTGCGCACACCATCGCGACCCGGCCCTCGATCACCGACTCGAAGAGCGGCTTGTGGGCGAGCAGGGCCCACGGGCCCGGGTAGATCGTGTCCGTGAGCGGGATGCGGATCTTGGGGCCCATCGACAGGATCGCCGCCACGATCGCCGTGAACGCCAGCGCCTTGACCAGCGCGTGCTCCCACAGGCGTACGACGATGGCGAAGGCGAGGGCGACGAGCGGCCAGCCGTAGAAGGCGTTCTGCTCGGTGGGGTTGAGGGAGAGGGCGTTCGCGCGGGTCGCGTCGCCCGCGATCAGGGAGCGTTCGGCGAAGGAGAGCAGGGCGAGGGGGCTGTTGCCGGCGTTGTCGCCGTGCAGGACGCTCTTGTAGCTCTGCGGGCCCATGAACTGGTAGTAGAGCGGGATCAGGATGATCGGCGCGCAGATCCCGGCCGCGATGCCCAGGCCCTTCAGCAGGGGGCGCCAGGACGCCCGGACGACATCCCTGTCGAGGACTCCGTAGGACGCGGCGAACAGGATCATGCCGATCGACGCGAGGAGGAGCGGTTCCTCGCCGAGGAAGATCTGGTAGGCCGCCATCAGGCCGAGGACCACGCCGTCGCGGACGACCCGGGTGCCCGTGCACAGGCGCAGGGCGCGGTCGATGATCAGCGGGATCATGAAGAGGATGACGAAGTTCGGGTGCGCGTTGGCGTGGCTGACCATCGGCGGGGCGAAGGCCGCCAGGGAGGCGCCGACGAAGGCCGCGGCCCGTTGTCGTACGACGCGCTTCACGATCAGCCAGTACCAGGCGGCGGCCGTGGCCGCGAGGCCGAGCGCCATGCAGACGCTGAGCGAGACCGCGGGGCCGGCCAGCAGGGTGAGCGGCGCGAAGGGGACGGACAGGCCCAGCATGACCGTGTTGGCCATGAGGTTCACGCCGTCGGGGAAGCCCTGGAGGTTCGAGAAGAACGGGTTGTGGAGGTGGGCCACGTTGTCGGCCGTGACCGCGAAGAACCACTCCCACTGGTTCTGGTCCTGGAGCGAGTCGACCAGGTAGCGGTGGTCCGGGTCGAAGAGGCGGCCCGAGTAGAGGCCGACCGACATGAGGAGGAAGAGGACGACGACCAGGACGTCGACCGGGCGCAGGGAGCGGGCGCGGAGGCGGCCGAGTTCCGTGAGGACCTTGGCGTAGTCGAGGGGTCGTACCTTCGAGCCGGACTGGTGGGCCCAGCGCACCGGCACCTCGGCGACCTCCCAGTCGGCGCGGCGGAAGTGCTGGAGGACTTCCACGTCGATGCCCCAGCCGTTGATCCGGGAGGCGGCGAAGGCCTCGCGGGCGCGGTCGCCCTCGAAGAGCTTGAAGCCGCACTGGGTGTCGCGTATGCCGGGCACCGCGGCCTGGCGTATGAGGAAGTTGCCCGCGCGGCCCAGGAGTTCGCGTATCGGGTGCTGGTGGCTCTCTATCGTCGCGCCCGGCGCGGCGCGGGAGCCGATCGCGGCCGCTCGGCCCTCGCTCAGCTCCTTGTCGAGTTTCTCCAACTCCTCGATGGGCGCGGCCAGATCGGCGTCGGTGACCAGCACCCGGTGCCCGTGCGTGGCGGCGACCCCGAGGCGCAGGGCGTTGCCCTTGCCGCGGTTGCGGGGGCTGGTGACCAACCGCACCCGCGGGTCGGCGCGGGAGGTGACGACCTCGCGGGTCCCGTCGTCGGAGCCGTCGTCGGCGACGATGATCTCCCAGTCGCCGAAGCGGCCCTGGTTGTCGCCCAGGTAGGTGGTGATCGCGTCGAGCGTGGGCCCGAGCCGCCGCTCCTCGTTGTAGGCGGGCACGACGACACTGAGGTCCACGGCGACGACACTGGGGTCCACGGAAGAACTGGTGGGGTCCATGGAGGAACTGGTGGGGTCCACGGAGGCACTGTCCACGGCCGGAGCGGCCCTTTCCGGTCCGGTCACCGGGCGGCCAGCCGCTCGATGAGGTCGAGGGAGTGCGTGTTGTACGCCAGGACGATCGAACGCGCGGCCGGGGTGTCGCGGCGCGCCAGGGCATCGACCAGTTCGGTGTGTTCGGACCACAGTCGGCCGCGCAGATCGCTCAGCCGGCGCAGGTGCTGCACCGTGCACACCCAGGACTGGACGCGCAGCCGGTGCAGGAAGTCGCCGAGATACGGATTGCCGAACATGGCGCTCAACTCGCGCCAGTAGCGCAGGTCGTAGCCGATCAGGATGGTGAGGTCACCTGCGTCGGCGGCGCGCTGCGCCTCCTCGCCGCGGCGGCGGACACCGGCGAGCGCGGCGACCGTACGGGGGTCGTCGGTGCGGTCGAAGACGGGGTGGCCCTCGATCAGGGCCAGGAACATGCCCTCGGTGACCAGGGCGCGGGCCTCGATCATCCCGCGGTGGTCGGCCACCGAGTACTCGTGGACGCGGAAGCCGCGGTGCTGGTCGGCTTCCAGGAGTCCCTGCGCGGAGAGATCGACGAGAGCTTCCCGGACCGGAGTCGCGGAGACGCCGTACTGCTCGGCGATCTCCTTCACCGTGAACTCCTGACCGGGCTGGAGCCGGCCCGCCAGGACCTCGTCGCGCAACGCGTCGGCGATCTGCTGCCGCAGGGTGCTGCGGGTCACGGCGCCGCTGCCGCTGCTTCCTCCGGGCATCGTCGGAGCGTCTCCCTCATCGCGTTCGATGGCGTACTCGTATATGTCTACGAGCACGCCACCTTACGCGTTCGGGTTCCCGCCCTGCCCGAATGCGGGCACCAGGTGAACGGACCCGCCCATTCCGGGCGTTAAGAGGTGTATTTGGCGCCGAATTACACGCCGTTCTACGCGGTGAATTCGTCCGCGACGGAGAGCGCCGCGTCCAGCGCCGCGAGGCCCTCCTTCAACTCGGCCTCGCTCACGTTGAGCGGCGGGACGACGTGGGTGCGGTTCATGTTGATGAACGGCCACAGCCCCTGCTGCTTGGCGGCGCTCCCGAAGGCGGCCATCGCCGCGTTCGCCTCACCGGCCGCGTTGTACGGCACCAGCGGCTCGCGCGTCTCCCGGTCCTTCACCAGCTCCAGCGCCCAGAACATCCCGACGCCCCGCACCTCGCCGATGCTCGGGTGCCGCTCGGCCAGCGCCCGCAGCGCGGGCTCGACGACCGTCGTACCGAGGTGCTTCGCGTTCTCCACGACCCCCTCCTCGGCCATGACGTCGATCGTCGCGACGGCCGCGGCACAGGCCAACGGGTGCCCGGAGTACGTCAGTCCGCCCGGGTAGGGCCGCTTGCCGAAGGTGTCCGCGATCGCGCCGGAGATGGCGACACCGCCGAGCGGCACATAGCCGGAGTTCACGCCCTTCGCGAAGGTCATCAGGTCCGGTACGACGTCGAACAGATCGGCCGCGAACCACTCACCGGTCCGCCCGAACCCGGCCATCACCTCGTCGAGGATGAAGACGATCCCGTACTTGTCGCAGATCTCCCGGACCCCGGCGAGGTAACCGGGCGGCGGCACCATGATCCCGGCGGTCCCCGGAACCGTCTCCAGGACGATCGCGGCGACGGTCGCCGGACCCTCGAAGGCGATCGTCGTCTCCAGGTGCTCCAGCGCGCGCTCGCACTCCTGTGCCTCGGTCTCGGCGTAGAAACGGGACCGGTACAGGAAGGGCGCCCAGAAGTGCACGACCCCGGCCGAGGCGCTGTCGCTGGCCCAACGGCGGGGATCCCCGGTGAGGTTGATCGCCTGCTGCGTACCGCCGTGGTACGAGCGGTAGGCGGAGAGGACCTTGGGGCGGCCGGTGTGCAGCCGGGCCATGCGCGTCGCGTGCTCGACGGCGTCCGCGCCACCGTTGGTGAAGAAGATCTTGTCCAGGTCCCCGGGCGTCCGCTCGGCGATGAGCCGGGCCGCCTCGGAGCGGGCCTCGATCGCGAACGCGGGCGCGAAGGTCGTCATCGTCGCGGCCTGCTCCTGGATCGCGGCGACGACCTTCGGGTGTTGGTACCCGATGTTCGTGTAGACGAGCCCGCTGGTGAAGTCCAGGTAGCGCTTCCCGTCGTAGTCCCAGAAGTACGACCCCTCCGCGCCGGCCACGGCGAGCGGGTCGATGAGCTCCTGCGCGGACCAGGAGTGGAACACGTGCGCACGGTCCGCGGCCTTCACGGCGGCGCCGGCCTGGGGGTTGGGCTGAGGGGTCATGCGGCTGAGCGTAAATGTCCGCGATGCGGAAACGGAATCGGCGTCCTGTCTGTGGTCGGGGGGTTTCCGCGACAGGTTGTCCAGGGTGGGGCGAGCGGTCCGGTGCGGGGGGTCGCTGGAAGCCGGGGGTAAATCTAACCGTTGTCCGCGCACGTGACCGGTTAGAAATGACCCCAGCCTGTAGAGGGGAGCGTGGGTCCCCCGTTACGGAACCGTAGACAGCGCTCCGGTCATCGCGCCCTGTGCCCGCACTATTCTCGGTCTGTCGCGGAGCACAGGAGCGCGACCGGGGCGTGACCGGGGAATTCAGGGGAGGCGGCGCGGTCGTGGAGAAACTGGGGGCGGCCGATCCGCAGCGGATCGGGGCGTATCGGCTGCTGGCCCGGCTGGGGGCCGGTGGCATGGGGCATGTGTATCTGGCCCGGTCGGACCGGGGACGCACGGTCGCCGTGAAGCTGGTGCGGGAGGACCTCGCCGCGCAGGAGGAGTTCCGGGCCCGGTTCCGGCAGGAGGTGCGGGCCGCGCGGCGGGTCGGCGGCCACTGGACGGCGCCCGTGCTGGACGCGGACACCGAGGCCGAGGTGCCGTGGGTGGCCACCGGGTACGTCGCCGGGCCGAGCCTGCAACAGGTCGTCGGGCGTGACCACGGTGCACTGCCCGAGCGGTCGGTACGGATCCTCGCGGCCGGGCTCGCGCACGCGCTCCAGGACATCCACGCCGCCGGCATCGTCCACCGCGACCTCAAGCCGTCCAACGTGCTGGTGACCATCGACGGTCCCCGCGTCATCGACTTCGGCATAGCGCGAGCCCTGGAGACACAGGCCGGGGACGGGCTCACCCGCACCGGCTCACTGGTCGGCTCGCCCGGTTTCATGGCGCCGGAACAGGTGCGGGGCGACCGCATCACCCCGGCGTGCGACGTCTTCTGCCTCGGTTCCGTCCTCGCCTACGCGGCGACCGGCACCCTTCCCTTCGGCGCCGCCAACAGCGGTGTCCACGCCCTGATGTTCCGCATCGCCCAGGAGGAACCCGACCTGTCGGGCGTCCCCGAGGGCATCGCCGACCTGGTCCGCGACTGCCTCCGCAAGGACCCGGCCACCCGCCCCACCCTCAACCGCATCCTCGACCGCACGGGCGCCGAGGACACCGTCTCCGGCGGCCGGTCCAGGGACCCGTGGCTGCCGGGCCCGTTGGTGGCCCAACTCGGCCGCCATGCCGTGCAGTTGCTGGACACGGAGGACCCGGAGACGACGGAGTTGGAACGCGTGGAGGTGGCGGGTCAGGCTCCGGAACCGGAGAGAGGGGACAGCGCTGACCCGGAGGCGGTTCAGGGCGCCGCGCCTGTTTCACCAGCGGTTCCTCCGGTTCCCGCCTCCGCTCCCGCGCCCCCTCCCCCTCCCGTTTCCGCCCCCGTCGCCGTAGAAAAGCCGGACCTCCTCGGTAAGACACCCGCCGTCTCCGAGGCCTCGCCCGAGCACGCCCCCGCCTCCGACGAGTCCTCCCCGGCGCCACCCGCACCGGCGCCGGACACCCACCTCCCGACGGTGGTCGCGGACCCGGCCGGGGCCACCCGGACACCGCCCCCACAGCCCCCGCACCCGGCCTACGGCTACCCGCAGCAGCACCCCCAGCCGGCCGTCGCCCCCGACTACCCCCAGCCCCCCGCCCGCCAACTCCTCGGCTGGGGCGGCCAGGTGCCGTACAACCCCTACCCCCACAACGGCGGCCTCGGCGCCACCCCGCCCTACGGCCCGGGACCGGCCGGCATGGCCCCGCCGTACGGGGAACCCCAGCCGCCGCGCAGGAACGGGCGCTCCACCGTGCTGCTCGTCGTGGTCGCGCTGGTCGTCGCGCTGGGCGCCGGTGGTTCGGTGTACGCGTTGATGAAGGGCGGGAGCAACAGCGGCCGTACGAAGGCCGGTTCGGGCGGCCAGGCCACCAGCGCCGCGCCCACCACTCCGGGGCCGAGCACCGGGGAGCCGTCGTCGAGTCAGTCGCCCTCGCCTTCTCCGACGACGTCCGACGGTGCCGTACCCAGCGGATACCTCGGCACCTGGAACGCGTCCATCGACAACGCCGCGGGCCACAACACCCGCCAACTCACCATCCGGCAGGGGAAGGTGGGGTCGCCGGTGCTCACCCTCGTCGCGGACGGGCCCGGCTACCACTGCGAGTTCACCGCCGACCTGGCTCAAGAGCCGGGCGGGGAGAGCCCGTTGGCGATCGGGGCGTCCACCGTCACCTCCGGGAAGCCGCTCTCGTCGTGCAACCCGGGTTCCGCCACCGAGATCACCCTGCTGTCGTCCACCACGCTGGAGCGCGTGAGCACCAGCAACGGGGAGAAGCTGACGTACACGAAGGCGGGCTGAACTCCCTTCACATCAGCGCCAGTTGAACGTCACGCGAACTTCGGCCAAGCCCCCCTGCGTGTTGTCCGGTGCCGCTCGTACCGTGACCCCACGATCCGGCTGGGGAGCGGGGGCCCGCAGTGGAGTGGCTGAGCGCGGAGAACGTCGTCGCCGTGGGCACGGCGATGCTCGGCATCGTCGCGTCCGGGGTGATGGTCTGGTACGAACGCCGGGTACCGCGCCGGAAGCGGATCGGTTATCGCGTCCAGATGGACAACCCCATTGGTGACGACGTGCGTTCGGGCCGCGCGAACCGCCGCCTCGGCCTCTTCGACGAGGCCCCCGGCATGTCCGACGCCACCCTCGTCCTGCTGCGCATCGAGAACGACGGTTCGCAGAGCATCGCCGACAACGACTACACCGGGCGTGAACTCCACGGCCTCACCGCGGTGTTCACCGACCGCACGATCCGCGGCGTCTCGGTCACCCAGCCCGTCGGCACCGACCATCTGATGGACCACTTCACCCCGGCGGCCGGCCTCGGCTACGACACCAACACCCTGCGCATCCCGCGCGTCCCGCTCAACCCCCGCGACCACTTCAAGCTGCTGGTGCTGCTGTCCGGCGGCGACGTCGGCTGCGCGATCCGGCTCATCGGCGGCATCCGCGACGGCGAGGTGCACCCCAACCGCAGCGCCACCCCGGACGACAAGGCGCCCCTGTTCAGCCGCGCCTCCCGGCTGATCACCATCATGCTCACGGTGTGCGTGGTGACGCTCGCGGCGATCGTCGTGGTCCGCGACGACACCCCGCCCCCGATCGGCTGCGCCCACGGCACCCTCACCGTCACCGGTTCGACCGCCTTCGCACCGGTCGTCGAGGAGGTCGCGAAGAAGTACGAACGGGACTGCGAGGGCGCGAAGGTCGTGGTCGACCCGCACGGATCGACCGCGGGCGTACGGGAGTTGGAGGCCACCGGGCTCGCGTCGACGAAGGGCTCCCCGGCCGTCGTAGCGCTGTCGGACGGACCCAAGCCGAGCGACATGCCGCGACTGCGGGAGAACCGGGTCGCGATGTCGGTCTTCGCGATCGTCGTCAACGACGGCATCCACCTCGACGACCTGTCCACCGCGGACGTACGACGCCTGTACCGGGGCGAGATCAGGAACTGGCGGCAGCTCGGCGGGCCGGACCTCGCCGTGCATCTGGTCAGCCGGGACGCCAACTCCGGGACGCGACAGGTGTTCCAGCGCCGGGTGCTGAAGCGTGGGGAGATCGCGAATTCCTCTGTTGACTGCGTTCACAAGGACGATCCGACGGCGCCCGTCATCCGCTGTGAACTCGACTCCACCGACCAGGTGTTGACGCAGGTCGCCGAACTCCCCGGCGCCATCGGCTACAGCGAACTCACCCTCGCCTCCGGCGCCAAGGGCCTGCACACCCTCCGGCTGGACGGCCACCCGCCCTCCGTGGACGCCATCGAACACGGGACGAGCGCCTACCCGTACCGCGAGATCGAGTACGCCTACACCTACGGCCAGCCGCCGGCCGACTCCCTCGCGTCGAGCTTCCTGACCTACCTCTCGCGGGGCAACGGCCAGGACGTGATCCGCACCCACGGCCACATCCCGTGCTGGACGCCGGAGGGCCTGAAGCTCTGCGCCCAGCTCAGCGAGCGGATCGGCTCATCGGGGCTCGGGCGGCCGCTGCCTCGGCATGTTCGGGCGGCTGCCCCCGCCCCCCGGCCCCCCCGGCCCCGGCGGCATCGGGAACCTGCCCTGCACGACGGTCCCCTCCTGCCGGCTCCCCGGCACCACCGCGGACTGGATGCCCAGCGGCCCCGCCCCGGTCCGGAACTCCACCATCCAGTCGGCGGTCTCCACCCGGACCAGTTCCGTCACGTCCTCAGAGAAGCGCCGCAGCACCCCCAGGCACCGGTCCGCGGCCTCGCTCGCCGTGCCCTCCGCGGGCCCCAGGAACTCCCGCACACCCTCCGACGCCCAGTCGAACTGGAGCACCTGGAGACGCCGCTGCACGGCCTGCGCCGTAGCGACGTCCCGCATCCAGCCGGACGTCATCCCGAAGAACCGGTCCCCGGCCACGCACGCCGCCCCCAGCAGCAGCGCCGGATAGCCCCAGGAGGCGAGCCCGCCCGCCACCCCGGCGAGGTCCAGCAGGGGCAGCGCCGCCCCGGTGAGCGCGCCCAGCGCCGCGCCCGCGCGCAGCACCCGCGCCGCGCGCCGCTTCCACACCCGCTCGGTGAGATACCGGGCCGCCGTCTCCAGCGCCCCGTGCTCGACCCACCGGTACAGCTCGTCCAGCCGGGCCGTCGGCTCGCCCCAGTCCCCGAGCGGAAACGTCCGCCCGGCCAGATCGCCGCCTTCGGGCTGAATCTCCGGCTGACCCACCCGACACTCCCTTACGTCGTGTGACACCTGATGCTGATGTGCCGGACCCTTCCTACCGCCCAATGGGTGGCGAAGGATCTGGTTTCACCTCTTTTCCGCCCGGAAGTGGGTCTTGATCAGGTATAGGACACGGTGAAGACTCACTCGAAAGAGTGCCGAAGCGATGACTGCCCGGACCACGTAGGCTCGTGCCGAGCGGGGAAAACCTCGCCCATACAGCCGTATCCATGACTGACAGCCGTACGAAACCAGGAGCTGATCGTGATTCCCGGTGGTGGCCAGCCCAACATGCAGCAGCTGCTGCAACAGGCCCAGAAGATGCAGCAGGACCTGGCGGCCGCGCAGGAGGAACTGGCGCGGACCGAGGTCGACGGACAGGCGGGCGGCGGGCTGGTCAAGGCCACCGTCACCGGCTCCGGCGAACTGCGCGCGCTGAAGATCGACCCGAAGGCGGTCGACCCCGACGACACCGAGACCCTCGCGGACCTCATCGTCGCGGCGGTCCAGGCGGCCAACGAGAACGCGCAGACCCTCCAGCAGCAGAAGCTCGGCCCGCTCGCGCAGGGTCTCGGCGGCGGCAGCGGTATCCCCGGTCTGCCTTTCTAAGACGGCCCGCGGCCAACTACGGTACGTACGGCACGTACCGCACGACTTCCAGGAAGGGCAGGCAGTCCGTTGTACGAAGGCGTGGTCCAGGACCTCATCGACGAATTGGGGCGACTCCCCGGCGTCGGTCCCAAGAGCGCGCAGCGGATCGCCTTCCACATCCTCCAGGCGGAGCCGACGGACGTACGGCGGCTCGCGCAGTGCCTGATGGAGGTCAAGGCGAAGGTTCGCTTCTGCGCGACCTGCGGAAACGTCGCGCAGGAAGAGCTGTGCGGCATCTGCCGCGACCCGCGCCGCGACCTCACGGTGATCTGCGTGGTCGAGGAGCCGAAGGACGTCGTGGCCGTAGAACGGACTCGTGAGTTCCGGGGCAAGTACCACGTCCTGGGCGGCGCGATCAGCCCGATCGAAGGCGTCGGACCGGACGACCTGCGTATACGAGAACTTCTCGCGCGGTTGGCCGACGGTACGGTCACGGAACTGATCATTGCCACGGACCCGAATCTGGAGGGCGAGGCCACGGCCACGTACCTCGCCCGCATGATCAAGCCCATGGGCCTCAAGGTCACCCGCCTGGCCAGCGGCCTCCCGGTGGGCGGCGACCTGGAATACGCGGACGAGGTGACCCTCGGCCGCGCCTTCGAGGGGAGACGACTCCTAGATGTCTGACGCCACGCTCCATGCCACCGCACCGGACCCGGACGACTTCGCGGTCCAGATCGCGGACCAGGTCGAGAGCTTCCTGGTGGCCGTGTTCGAGGTCGCGAAGGGCGAGGACCCCGACTCGGCGGTCCCCTTCCTCCTCCTGGAGGTGTCCCAACTCCTCCTGGCAGGCGGCCGGTTGGGCGCGCACGAGGACATCCTCCCGGACGAGCGGTACGAGCCCGACCTGGGCCCGGAGCCGGACGTGGACGAGATCCGCGAGCGCTTCGCGGTGATGCTGGAGCCGATCGACGTGTACTCGGAGGTCTTCGACCCCTACGAGCCCCGCAAGGCCCCGGTACCGGCCCGTATCTCCGACGACCTCGCCGACATCATCACCGACCTCCGCCACGGCATGGCCCACTACCGCGCCGGCCGCACCACGGAGGCCATGTGGTGGTGGCAGTTCTCCTACTTCTCCAACTGGGGCTCCACCGCCTCGGCGGCCCTCCGCGCCCTCCAGTCCCTGGTAGCGCACGTCCGCCTCAACCAGCCCCTCCCGGAACTGGACGGCCTGGACACGGACGTGAGCATGGGCGACGAGACGCTGGAGTTCGAGGCGGGCGCGGTGATGGCGGAGGAGATCGCGGGGCCGTTGGGGATTCGGCCGGTGAAGTAGCCGACCGGCGTGGATCGGTGTGACTGAGCACACCGGTTGGCGAGTTGAGCAAACCCATGGGCAGCGGTGGCTGCCCATAAGGGCAAGGTCGTTGCGCCAGGGAGCAGCATCCACGCAAGGCGGTTTCACGCTGCGGTTGGGCATGGTGGAGTTCCCGGCAAGCCAAGGAGAGGTCCTCACCGATGCGCTACGACGACAAGGCCCGCACGTCCCCTCAGTCTCCGGCGCGGACGCCACTGAAGCCGGTGCCGTCCCGGACGCCGGCGGCGGCCGGTCCGTCCGGGGACCTGATGGCTTTGCAGCGCAGTATCGGCAATGCCGCCGTGGTGCAGTTGCTGGCTGCTCAGCGAGCCGAGGAGGAGCACCAGCACGGCGAGGGCTGCGGGCACCAGCCGGTACAGCGTTCCGCTGCCGAAGAGGTCCTGCGTTCGGCCGGCCGCCCGCTCGAATCCGCCAAGCGTACGGAGATGGAAGCCCGGCTGGGGGCCGACTTCTCCGATGTCAAGGTGCACACCGACGCCGTAGCCCAGCGTTCGACCGCCGAACTCGGCGCACGGGCCTGGACCTCGGGCAATCATGTCGTCATAGGCCAGGACGGCGGTGACGATCACACGCTGGCCCATGAACTCACGCACGTGATCCAGCAGCGCTCGGGCCCGGTCGACGGAACTGCCGGAGGCGACGGCCTCAAGGTCAGCGATCCGGGCGACCGCTTCGAGAAAGCGGCCGAGGCCAACGCCGCACGGGCCATGTCGCAACCCGCCCCCGCTGTGCAGCGGGCGACGCCGCAGGAGACAACCAGGTCGTCCGGCGTGGAGACATCCGTGCAACGGGCCCGCTACGCGACCTCGAAAACGCAGCGTGACCCGGACAGCGACAACTACGACTCGGATGACGACAACTTCGACACGTTGATCAGCCGGCTGACTCCTCCCACGGACTACTCGACCGTGGCAAGCATGGTCGCGGAGGGATCCGAGCACGGGGTCTACCTCTGGCGCGGCACCAGCCTGGCCACCGCCAACAGCATGGCGAGCAGGGGAAGCGCGGGGGGAAGGACGGCAGACCCGAGTGTCAGTGCGCCGAGCAGCGCGAGCAGCCGATCCCAGGTGGGACACGGCGGCCAGCTGCCGGAGTTCACCACGGGCACAGGGGTGGCCGAAGGCTTCAGCTTCCGGAACGCACTGGTCGTCGTCTATGTCGCCGCGAAGTATCTCTCCAAGGGCAGCTCCAGCGAGGACGGCTGGATCGCGGATCCCAAGGCGCCGCTCACTGTGGTGGACATCGTCGACCGCACCCGCCAGCAGGGTTCCGGCCGACGCGGCGCGAACGCGTCCTGAATCAGCCGACCGCCGCCTCAAAGCACCGCGAGCAACCGGCCCGCCTCCACGAAAGGGGCCGTGACCGTAGGTTCGCTGTACCAGCGCAGTGGCCAGGTGTTGCCGTCGAGCGCGGGAATCCCGATGTACGTGACGCTGCGCGTCCCCCTGCCGCCGAACTGCTGCACTCCCAGGGGCCAGTTGTGCCGGCGAACCTCCCCGGGCGCCAGCAGGAAGTACATCCACCGGAACCCCGCGGCCTCGCAGACAACAGGCCCCGCATCCCCGTCGGTCGCCTCGATGAGACGCGCGGCGACCCGTTCTCCCCGTACGCCCTCGATGCGTAGGGCGTCGAAGTGGACGCCGGTGAGGCGGAGTTGGTGACCGGACGCGGGGATCCAGTCCGGCAGGTGAATTGAGTCGGTCATGGTCACACGGTGGCGCGCACGAAGCTACGCTCGGTAGTGACTGAGGTGATACACGCAGAGGTGTATCGGTCGGAGGTGGGTGCTATGCAGGGCCAGTCCAACGCCAACTCCCTGCCACCGCCTGTGGCCTGGCGGTACAGCGGGAACCAGCTGAAGCGCTGGCGCACCAAGGCCAACGTGAGTCGGGAGGAGCTGGCCGCCGCCTCCAACTACTCGCCGGACACCATCAAGTCCATGGAGCAGGGCGTACGGATGCCGACGCCGCGCGTGCTCGACGTGGCGGATGGGCTGTGCCGGGCTGAGGGGTTGTTGAGCGCGGCCAAGGACTACTTGCAGAGGGAGAAGTTTCCGGCGCGGGCGCAGGACTTCTTGGATCGCGAGAAGGAGGCGATCAGCCGCTGGTCGTATGACGCCCTGTACATCCCCGGACTGTTGCAGACGAAGGGCTACACGCGGCTGCTGATCGAGAACCGGTATCCGCCTTTGGACGAGGAGACAGTGGAGGAGCGGATCTCCGGCCGGATGGAACGTCAGGCGATCCTCACGGAGCGAAAGCCGCCGGTGGCGTTGAACTTCGTCATTTACGAGGCCGCGCTGCGCAGTCCCCTGGTGGACGCAGAGCAGCTGCGCCACCTGCTGGAGGTGTCCCGCCTGCGGAACGTCGTGATCCAGGTGCTCCCCTTCGAGCGGGCCATTTCCGCAGCACTGTTGGGGCCCATGGTGCTGTTGGAGACCCTTGATCACGAGCGATTCGCTTACGCGGAAGGCCAGTTGGGGAGCAGGCTGTCGGCTGATCCGGAACTCGTCAGCCCTGTGACGGAGCGGCTTAGCATGATCCGCGCAGAGGCTCTCGGTCGTGCAGAGTCGGACCGTTTCATCGAACGGATGGTGGATCAGCCATGAGTGACCAGTTGACGTGGTTCAAGTCGAGCTACAGCGATGACGAAGGCGCCGACTGCGTCGAAGTGGCCTTCTCCGGCATCATCCACATCCGTGACTCGAAGAACCTCTCAGGACCCGAACTTGCCCTCCCCGCTCCCGCCTGGACGGCGTTCCTCTCCGGAGTCTCCGCAGTTCAGCCCGGAGCTTGAGGACCCTGTTGGCCAATCCCGTCAGCGGGTCGGGGCGACCCTGTCCAGCTGAGAAAGTGTGACACTTTCGCGAGAAGTGTCACACTTTTCTGGAGGGGGTGGCCCGGCCGCACCGGATTCGTCAACGGCATCCTTGAGCCCCGGGCTCCGGGCCCCGGGCTCTTTTCTTGGGTTCTGGGTTGGGTGAAATACAAACCAACCAACCAAGCCTGTACGTGAGTTGAGGTGGGTTTAACCCGAACGGGTGACATTCCATGATCGGCTTGCGCCGCAAGGTAAAGCCACTCTAGGTTCGCGGCAAACAAGCAAATAATTCGGCCCCGGTCGGTGCTACCAACACCGGCTCCGGGGCCTGACCTACGAATCGAAGAGAGTCGATCGTGGCTTACGCCCAGCCTAGCCCTGCCCTGCCGTCCCCGTCGCACCCCATGGCCAATACGGGCTACGGAAAACGCGCCACGGGTGACGAAGACCCGCACGCCGACCCGGACTTCGCACACCTGAGCCCCCGAGACGCCGAGATCGCCGTCTTCGTCGACCACCTCGACAACGGCCACGCCATGGGTCACAAGGTGATCGCGGCCGAGCATCCCCACTACGGCCAGCAGGCCTGCCGTACGTCTCTCAAGAGCCTCACCGAGGTCGGCCACCTGCGCTGGATCAAGGAACACATCACCGTCGAGGACAGGTCGATGCGGTGGGTGACGCGGACGTACTGGTCGCGTACGCCCAGGTCGGCGCGGTGGTGGGCCGAGTTCGCGCGGGAGCGCCACGGCAGGGACGTCACGCATGACTACCAGCCGGGCCTGGCGAGGACGGAGGACCCGGCTCCCGAGCCGGCGAGCGAGAGCGGCAGTGGGAGCGGGAGCGGGAGCGAGAGCGACGGGATCCCGGAGGCGGGCCCGACCTCCGAGCCCAACACCACCTCCAAGCCCAGCACCACCCCCGACCCCCGCGCCACCCCCGAGCCCAGCGCCGCGTACCGCGCACTCGTCCAACTCCGCGCCACAGACCCCCGTATGTCCCTCTCCGAAGCCGATTGCCGAGCGCTCGAACCCCTCGCCGCCGAGTGGTTGACACGAGGCGCCACCCCGGCCGACATGGCCCGCGCGCTGACCGACGGACTGCCACCCACCATCACGAACCCGGGCGGATTCGCCCGCACCCGACTGGAGAGCAAGATGCCCCCGAAGAAGGACGACGCCGCCGGGACCCGTCCGCTCCGCGCCCGTGTGACCCGCGTGCTCATGGCCTGCGCCACCTGCGACGCCGACGAGCGGACGGCGAAGATCATCAACGGCGTGTGCGAGGAGTGCCGCGCGGAGCCGGAGATGAGTGAGGAGGAGATCAAGAAGGGCTTCGAGGACATCGCCTACCTGGGAACCACGACGGCCCGCTTCCTGAAGCAGAAGCTGGAACGCCGTACGGGCGGGCCCGTGCCCGACACGTTCCGCTCCGTGCCGATCGAGGACCGCGTCCACTATCACTACCGCGACAACCGCGACCGCATCGCGAACGGCCTCCCGCCGAGGCGCTGGAACCCGTGACGGTCGAGATAGCGGCACGGAGGAGAGGGCGGAGGCCTATGAGCGTGCAGGACGTGCCGGTCGGGGCACTATGGAGTCGAGGAGGCGACGCCATGACCCCCAGGACCGAGCAGCAGCCCCAGATGTCCGTCGAGGAGTTCGAGCAGTTGGAACGCCATGCCCCCGAGACCGTGTGGCTGGAGTTCATCAATGGGAAGGTCCAGGTCAAGCCGGTGCCGGATGGCGACCACAGCGAGATCATCGCGTGGCTTCAGAGGTTGTGCATGCAGCAACGTCCCGAGCTGTGGCTGCATGGAGAGCGCGGCTTGAAAACGGAGCGATACCGCAAGGGACGTGCCCGGGCTGACGGTGTGCTCGTGCCGGAGGGCAGCCTCAAAGGCCATGGTGAGTGGTCGGAAACGGACCAAGCCCTGATGGTCGTGGAGGTCACGTCGCACGATTCCGACACGAATCAGCGCGACCGAGTCGAGAAGCCCGACGGGTACGCGGCAGCAGGTATTCCCGTCTACCTCCTCATCGACCGCGACGACCGCACAGTCACCGTGTTCACTCATCCCGAGGACGGCCGCTACCGGCAACAGGTGAACGCGCCGTTCGGCGCCCCCGTTGAGATCCCCGACCCCGTGAACATCACCCTGGACACCGACCCCCTCAAGGAGTTCGTCGACTGATCACAACCCCCACACCCCCTTCCCCACCGCCGTGACCCCACCCGCCAACGCCAACGACAACACCAGCACCCGCGCCCGCGGTTCGGGTATCCGCCCCGCGAGCCCCCGCCCGATCACCCCGCCCACCACCATCGCGGCGACGACCGCGACCCACCGCGCCCCACTCAACGACGGCACCCCGTTCGCCGCCACCGAGAACGCGTTGACGACGACGCCGTAGAACTGCGCGTTCGGCACGAACTCCCGTACCGTCCACCCCGCGTTGACCGCGTACAGGGAGATCGGCGGCCCGCCCACCCCCGCCGCCGCGTTCATGAAACCGCCCGCCGCACCCGCCGCCACCGCGCCCTTGGTGCCCCGCAGGGCCGGGACCCGGGCACCGCGCATCACCAGCAGGACGGCTGCCGTCACCAAGCCTCCCATCACCAACAACAGGACCGGCGGCGGCAGTTGGCGGGTCATCCACGCGCCCGCCGGTACCGTGCAGACCGCCGCCGCGCACAGCGGCACCATCGCGCGGGCCCGGACCTTGCGCCAGCCGCCCGCCAGACCTACGACACTGATCGCACCGGCGGCGCAGTTGGCGAGGACGACTCCCTGGGACGGGCCGAGGAGCAGGATGAGGGCCGGTACGGCGACCAGGGCGAAGCCCATGCCCGTGAGCCACTGGACGGAAGCGCCGAGGAGGACGATTCCGCCCAGGAGTATGTCGGTGGTCATGGAGCAACATCATTCAGGGGAGGGGGTACGGGCCGCTACACCCCGTTAGTTGGTCGAGCCCTGGCCGCCCCCTGTACGTCCGCTGCACGGGCCCTAACCAGCGGAAAGAGAGTCTGGAGTCATCCCAAAGAGCACCAGTACCACTGGAGTTGAGATGACCCGCAGATCCATCAGCAAGCGTGCAGCCGTCGTCACCGCCACCACCGCCCTCGCCCTCGGTACCCTCGGCACCGTCGCCGCGACCGCCGGGCCCCAGCGCGACGCCAAGCCCAGCAAGAAGCAGATAGCCGCCCTCTTCGACGGCTGGAACGCCGCGTTGCAGACCGGTGACCCGGCGAAGGTCGCGAACCGGTACGCGCCGGACGCCGTGCTCCTGCCCACCGTCTCCAACAAGATCCGCACCGACCGCGCCGAGATCATCGACTACTTCGACCACTTCCTGCCGAACAAGCCGGTCGGCAAGAAGGTCGAGACGATTGTCAACGTGCTGGACAGCAACTCCGCGATGGACACCGGCATTTACGAGTTCACGCTCACCGACCCGGACACCGGCGCCAAGCGGGTCGTCGAGGCCCGTTACACCTACGAGTACGAGAAGCGCGGCGGCAAGTGGCTGATCGTCAACCACCACTCCTCGGTGATGCCCGAAGGGTGATGACCACCGACAGTCCGTTCCCCGGTGCGTCCCGTAGGGTCACCGTTCCGCCGTCGTCCGTCACCAACTGCCGTACGACGGACAGGCCCAGGCCCGAACCGGAGCGCCCGGTGAGGCCCTGGCCGCGCCAGAAGCGGTCGAAGGCACGGGACTTGTCCGCGTCGGACATGCCGGGGCCCTCGTCCGTCACCGTCAACTCGACCTCGTCGCCCCGGAGTTCCGACCGTACGGTGATCGTCGCGCCGTCCGGCGACACCTCCAGGGCGTTCGACAGCACGTTGTCCAGGACCTGTTCGAGATGACCGGGGCTGGCCAGCACCAACGGACGGCCGTCGACGACACTTCCGCCGAGCGCGATGTGGACTCCGCGCTCGTCGGCGGCCGGTCTCCACACCGAGAGGCGTTCGGCGACGATCTCCCGAAGCGGGAGAGGTTCCGCCGCTGTTACCTTCGCCTCGGCCCGCGCCAGTACCAGCAGGCCGTTGACCAGGCGGCTCATCCGGACCACCTCCGCCGTCGCCTGTTCCACGTCCTCCCGTACGAACTCGTCGTCCACGCCGTCCGCGATGTTGTCCAGCGAGAGTCTCAACGCCGTTAGCGGGGTGCGGAGTTGGTGGGAGGCGTCGGCCACGAAGATGCGCTGCGAGGCGATCAGGGTGTCGAGGCGTTCGGCACCCTGGTTCAACGTCCTGGCCAGCGTCTGCGTCTCGTGCGGGCCCGTCACGGGGGAGCGGGCCGTCAGGTCGCCGTCGCTGAACTTGCTCGCCATGTCGTTGAGTTGGCGGAGGGGACGAGTCAGGCGGCGGGCCACGATCGCGCCCAGGCCGGCTGCCACCGCCAGGACCCCTACCGCGAGGATCGCGCGGAAACCCCAGATCTGCACCAGGCGCCGGGTCAGGTCGGAGGTCGGGTACGTGATGCGTACGGCGCCGACCGTGCGACCGTCGCGCCGCGCCGGTGCCGTCACCTCCAACTCCCCGTCGCCCCAGTGCGTCGCGGTCTTCGCCCGGGAGGCGGGCAGGACCTCGGCCGTACCGGGGGTCTCCTGCGCGTACGCCACGACCATGCGGTCAAGGGCGGCGCGTGAGGCGGCGTCGCCGCTCAGCAGGAGGGCCATGGTCTTCGCCTCGCGTTCCACCGACTGCTCGGTGTCACCGCGGAGTTGGGCGGTCAGCGTGAAGGCGACGGGCACGGTGAAGGCCGTCAGCGCCACGGCCACGAGCAGGACGTAGCTGACGATGAGCTGCCGGATCATGACGGCGACGTTCCCTCGGCGGTCGTAGCCTCCGTGATCTCCAGGCGGAAGCCGACCCCCCGTACCGCCTCGATCGTGATCGCGCCCGCCAACTTCCGCCGTAGCGCCGCCACATGGACGTCGAGCGTCTTCGTCGGGCCGAACCAGTTCGCGTCCCAGACCGCTTCCATGATCTGTTCGCGTGACATCAGCGCGCCGGGCTCCTCGGTGAGGAACGACAGCAGGTCGTACTCCTTGGGGGCGAGCGGGATCTCCTCGCCGTCGAGGCGGACGCGGGCCGCCTTGCGGTCGATGGTGAGGCGGGTGCCGTAGGAGTCGGGGCCGGAGGCCTCCAGAGCCGCCCGGGGCTGGGCGCGGCGCATCACCGCCCTTATGCGGGCGATGACCTCGCGGACCCCGAACGGTTTCGAGACGTAGTCGTCCGCGCCCAGCTCCAGGCCGACCACCCGGTCCGTCTCGTCGCTGCGCGCGCTGATCACGATGATCGGGACGTCGCCGCGGGCGCGCAGCGCCTTGCACACGTCGAGGCCGTCGGTGTCGGGCAGGCCGAGATCGAGCAGGACGACGTCGTAGGGGGCGGAGTGGGCCAGGGCGGCGGCGCCCGTGGTGACCCAGTCGACCTCGAAGCCGTAGCGGATCAGTCCGCGTCGCAGGGACTCGGCGACCGGCTCATCGTCTTCCACCAGGAGTACGCGCACACGGCGCACCTTAATGCTTGAAACTTAATTCACAGCTCTCACTTGTGACGCTCGGCACTTTTCCCGCACCCCTTAAGTGGGCATGCGCTGACCTGGGCGTCCGAAGCTTCCGAATCTCACCATGCGATACCGCGGAAGCGAATTTCGGGTGCTCGTTAAACTGAGCCGACACACCAGGACTGAGCGAGGAGCGCACGTGGGCCTTGTCGTGCAGAAGTACGGAGGCTCCTCCGTAGCCGATGCCGAGGGCATCAAGCGCGTCGCCAAGCGAATCGTAGAAGCGAAGAAGAACGGCCACCAAGTGGTCGTCGTCGTTTCCGCGATGGGCGACACGACGGACGAGCTGATCGATCTCGCCGAGCAGGTATCTCCGATGCCCGCCGGGCGTGAGTTCGACATGCTGCTGACCGCCGGAGAGCGGATCTCCATGGCGCTGCTGGCCATGGCGATCAAAAACCTGGGGCACGAAGCCCAGTCGTTCACCGGTAGCCAGGCAGGCGTCATCACCGACTCGGTCCACAACAAAGCGCGGATCATCGACGTCACGCCCGGTCGGATCCGCACGGCGTTGGACGAGGGCAACATCGCCATCGTCGCCGGGTTCCAGGGTGTGAGCCAGGACAAGAAGGACATCACCACGCTGGGGCGGGGCGGCAGCGACACCACCGCCGTCGCCCTCGCCGCCGCGCTGGACGCCGAGGTGTGCGAGATCTACACGGACGTCGACGGTGTGTTCACCGCCGACCCGCGCGTGGTGCCGAAGGCGCGGAAGATCGACTGGATCGTCTTCGAGGACATGCTGGAGCTCGCCGCCTCCGGCTCCAAGGTGCTGCTCCACCGCTGTGTGGAGTACGCCCGCCGATACAACATCCCGATCCATGTGCGGTCCAGCTTCAGCGGACTTCAGGGCACCTGGGTCAGCAGTGAACCGATTGGGGACCAGAAGGTGGAGCAGGCCATCATCTCCGGTGTCGCGCACGACACCTCCGAGGCCAAGATCACGGTCGTCGGCGTGCCCGACAAGCCGGGCGAGGCCGCGGTGATCTTCCGGACGATCTCCGACGCGCAGGTCAACATCGACATGATCGTGCAGAACGTGTCGGCCGCCTCGACGGGCCTCACGGACATCTCCTTCACCCTCCCCAAGGCGGAGGGCCGCAAGGCCATCGACGCCCTGGAGAAGAACAAGGGCGGCATCGGCTTCGAGTCGCTGCGCTACGACGACCAGATCGGGAAGATCTCGCTGGTGGGCGCCGGGATGAAGACGAACCCGGGCGTCACCGCCGACTTCTTCACCGCCCTGTCCGACGCGGGCGTCAACATCGAGCTGATCTCGACCTCCGAGATCCGCATCTCGGTCGTCACCCGCGCCGACGACGTCAACGAGGCCGTCCGCGCCGTGCACACGGCGTTCGGCCTCGACTCCGACAGCGACGAAGCCGTCGTCTACGGAGGCACCGGCCGCTGATGGCCACCACCGGAGCGACCGTGCGTCCGACGCTCGCCGTGGTCGGCGCGACCGGGGCCGTCGGCACGGTCATGCTCCAGATCCTGTCCCAGCATGCGGACATCTGGGGCGAGATCCGCCTGATCGCCTCCCCGCGCTCGGCCGGCCGCAAGCTGGCCGTGCGCGGGGAGCAGGTCGAGGTGGTGGCCCTGACGGAGGAGGCCTTCGACGGGGTCGACGTCGCCATGTTCGACGTCCCCGACGAGGTCTCCGCCCAGTGGGCGCCGATCGCCGCCGCCAAGGGCGTGGTCGTCGTCGACAACTCGGGCGCCTTCCGGATGGACCCGGAGGTGCCCCTGGTGGTCCCCGAGGTCAACCCGCACAAGGTGCGGCACCGCCCGCGCGGGATCATCGCCAACCCGAACTGCACGACCCTGTCGATGATCGTCGCCGTGGGCGCGCTGCACGCCGAGTTCGGGCTGCGCGAGCTGGTGGTGTCGTCGTACCAGGCGGTGAGCGGGGCCGGGCGGGCCGGGGTGGAGACCCTGCGCCAGCAGCTGTCCCTCGTGGCCGGTACGGACCTGGGCACCAAGCCCGGTGACGTACGGCGGGCCGTGGGCGACAACACCGGGCCGTTCCCGGAGCCGGTCGCGCTGAACGTCGTACCGTGGGCCGGTTCCTTGCGTGAGGACGGCTGGTCCTCGGAGGAGATGAAGGTGCGGGACGAGTCCCGCAAGATCCTCGGGCTGCCCAAGCTGCCGGTCGCGGTGACCTGCGTGCGCGTCCCGGTGGTCACCACGCACTCCCTCACCGTGCACGCCCGGTTCCAGGGCGAGGTCACTGTGGACGGGGCGCGCGAGATTCTCGCTACGGCGCCTGGTGTCGTCCTCTTCGACAATCCGGCCGCCGGGGAGTTCCCCACGCCCGCCGACGTGGTGGGCACCGACCCGACCTGGGTGGGGCGGCTGCGGCGGGCGCTGGACGACCCGACCGCGCTCGAACTCTTCGTCTGCGGGGACAATTTGCGCAAGGGAGCGGCCCTCAATACCGCCCAGATCGCCGAGCTGGTGGCGCGCGAACTGGCCTGAGCGCGGGCCCAACTCCCCCTGCCCCGCCGTAAATCCGCTGGCCAGTGCCGCCCGGGTTTGTAGGATCAGTGTGCGCGATGTGGCCGGATTAATGGTTGGGAACCCTTGAATCCAGCCACCTCCGCATCCGAAGATTTCACTCCCCGCTTCCCGCAACCGCGCGGCGAGCGGGGAGCGTCTTTGCGAACGCCCTTCAGGTGGGCGCGTGGTGATGCGGTCCGGGACGTGGGGACGTCCCGGACATTTCGTGACACAGGGGAAGAGCGGGTAGGCATGAGGGTGTTCGACGCACTGCCGGTTGTGCTGCCTGACACCAGACGGGTGGGTGATGACGCCGGGCAGGTGGGCGGTGACGGCAGACAGGTGTGTGGACTGTCTGTTTCGTCTGACGTAAATGTGACGGCCGACGCGTACAACCCCCAAGGGGGGAAGTGTGTCCAACTGGCGTGGCTCAGGTACTCGACTTCTCCCCCACTCTCGGCTCCGCTCGAGCGGGGGGACCCCCACCGGCACGCGGAACGGCCCTCCGGCCTCCGCGTGGATCCCGTGCGCCCGGCGGCATGCCGGTGATCGCGCCGATGCCCGCAGCGCGGCCCGCCCGCATCCCGAACCAGCGCGACGGTGTCGACGACGCCGTCGCGGCCGGAACGACGGTCGACCATCTCACCGAGACCTACCGGGCGCACTACCGCTCGCTGCTCGGCCTGGCCGCACTCCTCCTCGACGACACCGCCTCCTGCGAGGACGTCGTCCAGGAGGCGTTCATCCGGGTCCACTCGGCGCGCAAACGTGTCCGTGACCCCGAGAAGACCCTGGCCTATCTGCGCCAGACGGTCGTCAACCTCTCCCGCTCGGCCCTGCGCCGGCGCATCCTCGGCCTCAAGCTCCTCTCGAAGCCGATGCCGGACATGGCCAGCGCGGAAGAGGGCGCCTACGACCTGCTGGAGCGCGACTCTCTCATCAAGGCCATGAAGGGACTCCAGCGCCGCCAGCGCGAGGTCCTGGTGCTGCGCTACTTCGCGGACATGACCGAGGCGCAGGTCGCCGAGTCGCTCGGCATATCGCTGGGCTCGGTGAAGGCCTACGGCTCGCGCGGGATCGCCGCCCTCCGGATCGCCATGGAGGCCACGGCATGAGCGACAAGGCCGACGGAAACGGCACGGCCGAGGGAAACGGTTCGCGTGAGCGGCGCGAGCCGGACATCCGGCGCGGCCCGACCTGGGCGCGCAAGGAACCGCCGAACGAAACACATGCTGGGAACGGAACTGTGAACCACGGCCCCGACGAACAGAGCCCCACCGGGCCGAGCCTCGACGGGCAACACCCCGGAGGGGACAACCCCGAGAACCCCGGGGACACCCCTGAGAACTTCGGGAACTTCGGCGGGGACACCCCTGACAGGGACAGCCCCGAAGGCTTCGACCCCGACGAGTTGGCGCTACGGCGGCTGCTGCACCAGGCGGTCCAGGAGGTCGAGCCGCGCGACGGCACGCTGGACCATCTGCGCAAGGCGGTACCGGTCCGCCGGGCCCGCAAGCGCCAGGCCCTGGTCGGCATGGCGGCCACGGTGCTCTTCTTCGGCACCGCGATCCCGGCCCTCGTGCACGTCTCGAACTCCACCGGCTCGGACGCCGATCCGTCCATCATGGGCAGCAGCTCACAGGCGCAGGGCGGCACCAGCCAGGGCAAGGGCCCGGACGGCGGCTCCAGCACCTCGGGCGGCACCTCGGGGCGGGCCTCGCAGAACCCGGGCGGCCACAAGAACGACGGCACGGGCAAGACCCCCGGCCGCGGCACCGTGAGCGCGAACCCCTCGGCCAGCGCCGGGACGTCCGCGCCCGTCTGCACGGCCGACCAGCTCGGCGCCTCCAACTCGACGGTGGACGCCGCCGACTCGGCCGGCATCGTCTACGGCACGTTCAGCGTCACCAACACCTCCGGCATCAGCTGTACCGTCGGCGGCCCCGGCACCGTGGGCACCTCCGCCATAGGTGCGGCCGACTCCAGCAAGATCGGCGTGGCGCAGCACAGCTCCGGGGACGCGGCGACCGGCCTGCCCGACCCGTCGACGGAGGTCTCCCAGTTGGTGCTCCAGGCGGGCGCCTCCTATGTGGTCAAGTTCGCCTGGGTGCCCTCCGAGACCTGCCCCACCACCGGCACCAGCACGGGCGGCACCACCACCGGCGGTTCGACGGCCAGCCCGTCACCCAGCGAGGACACCAGCACCAGCAGCGGGTCCACGAGCGGCGACACCGGGACGTCCACCCAGCTCGTGGAGGACGGCACGCTCGACGGCAGCGTCCAGGTCACGCACACGGCGGAGGCGGGCTCCCCGACGGTCACGGCCACGGTGCCGAACGCGTGCGCGGGCACGGTCTACCGGACGGGTCTGCTGGCGGGGTCGTAGACCGGACCGCGGGTCTGTAAGTCAGTCAGCCGGGTCGGGGGACCCGGCTGTGTCTGTGTCCGGCCACGTCAGACGGTGGCGTGGGCCGCTTCCTCGTTCTCGTCCTCAGGGACGAGGCCCAGCTCCGCATCGCGCGCGAACTCCACCTCGCGGCGCAGCAGCCGGAACCACATGAAGACGACGAAGCCCGCGAAGACGAACCACTCGCCGGTGTAGCCGAGGTTCTGGAACGCCTTCAGGTCGAGGCCGGTGTTCGCGGGCGCGGTCGCCGGTACGGCCCTCATCCCCGAGTCGCCCTTGTCGAGCGTGATCCACGCGTCGTACAGGTGGTACGGGACGAGGTTCACCAGTGAGGCCGCGCTGATCGCGGCGGTCTGACCGGACGGCAGGCCGCCCTGGGCGCTGACGCCGTTGTCGCCTGGGGTCTCGGACGCTTGCAGCGAGCCGGTGACGGTGACCTCGCCGGTCGGCGCGGCCGGCGCTCTGGCCGCATCGGGCTTGCCGGGGATCCAGCCGCGGACGACGGGGAGGGCCTTGCCGCCGTCGGTGCGCAGCAGGGTCAGGACGTAGAAGCCGTTCTTCCCGTCCAACTGGCGGTCGGGGACGAGGAGTTGCCTGCCGTAGTGGCCGGTCGTGGTGGCCCTGCGGCCCGAGGTGTTCTGGTCGACCGGGAGCAGTGAGGCGAGGGGGCGGGCCGCTTCCGTGCGGTCGGTCTCGACCTGGCGGGTGGCCTGGTGGCTGCTGTCCACGCGCGCCTGGAACCGGCTCAGCTGCCACGACCCCATGAAAATGCAGAAGGGGATGGCGAGCAGTACGAAGACGTTGATGCCCCACCAGCGCGATGTCAGCAGAAACCGGTACACGCCGTCCACGGTACGGGGCTGTCGTGAGGCCGTTGGCCCGGGGGTCGGCCCGAGGGTTCACCAGGCGTCGGCAATGCTCCGGCCGGGTCTTGGTCGAAGTTATCCACAGGCTGAGGATCCGGTCAGTGCAATGTCTGTGTGGGCGGGCAGTATGGGGCCATGACTGAGAGCAACGGGTCCGAGAACACACCGGACTGGGAGAAGCGCTTCCGGGCGCCCCGCGTGTCCCTGCCCGACTGGGCGGAGGACGCACCCGACCGTTCCCTGTTCGTGTCGAACGCGACAGGGACGTATGAGCTGTACGCCTGGGACCGGGCGACGGGCGAGCAACGCCAGGTCACCGACCGGCCGAACGGCACGACGGACGGTGTGCTCTCCCCGGACGGGGAGTGGATCTGGTGGTTCGACGACAAGGACGGCGACGAGTTCGGCGTCTGGCGCCGCCAGCCCTTCAAGGGAGGCCCGGACGAACCCGCCGTCCCCGGCCTCGAACCGTCCTACCCGGCCGGGGTCGCCCTCGCCCGCGACGGCAGGACCGCCGTGGTCGGCCGCTCGACGGACGAGGACGGTACGACGATCCACCTCGCCCGCACCGGTGACGAGACCACGCTGATCTACCGGCACCGTGAGTCGGCGGGCGTCGGCGACCTCTCGCACGACGGTTCGCTGATCGCGATCGAGCACACCGAGCACGGCGACGCGATGCACTCGGCGCTGCGCGTCCTGCGCCCGGACGGCACGGCGGTCGCCGATCTGGACGACACCAAGGGCGGCACCGAGGAGCTGGGCCTTGAGGTCCTCGGCTTCGCACCGGTCGACGGAGACACGCGTCTCCTCATCGGCCATCAGCGGCGCGGCCGTTGGGAGCCCCTGGTGTGGGACGTGGTGAAGGGCGGCGAGACGGACCTGTCCCTGGACCTGCCCGGCGACGTGAGCGCCGAGTGGTACCCGGACGGCTCGGCCCTCCTCATCGCGCACAGCTTCGAGGCCCGCAGCGAGGTCTTCCGCTACGACCTCGCCTCGGGCGGACTGGAGAAGGTGCCGACACCGCCCGGTTCGGTCTCGGGCGCCACGGCCCGACCCGACGGCAGCGTCGAATACCTCTGGTCGTCGGCCGCCGAACCGTCCGCCGTGCGCTCGACGACGGGCGAGGTCGTCCTGGACCCGCCCGGCCTGAAGTCCCCCGGCTCGGTCGCGGTGGAGGACGTGTGGGTGGAGGGCCCCGGCGGCCGCATCCACGCCCTGGTCCAGAAGCCGGCGGGTACCACCGGCCCCCTCCCCACGGTCTTCGACATCCACGGCGGCCCGACCTGGCACGACAGCGACTCGTTCTCGGCGGGCCCGGCGGCCTGGGTCGACCACGGGTACGCGGTCGTCCGGGTCAACTACCGCGGCTCGACCGGCTACGGCCGCGCGTGGACCGACGCCCTGAAGTACCGCGTCGGCCTCATCGAGCTGGAGGACATCGCGGCGGTCCGGGAGTGGGCGATCGGCTCCGGCCTCGCCGACCCCGACCGCCTGATCCTCACCGGCGGCTCCTGGGGCGGCTACCTCACCCTCCTCGGCATCGGCACCCAGCCCGACGCGTGGACCCTGGGCATCGCGGCGGTCCCGGTCGCCGACTACGTCACGGCCTACCACGACGAGATGGAAGCCCTGAAGGCCATGGACCGCACCCTCCTGGGCGGAACCCCCGAAGAGGTCCCGGCCCGCTTCGAGGCATCCTCCCCGCTGACCTACGTCGACAAGGTCACGGCCCCGGTCTACATCTCCGCCGGCGTCAACGACCCCCGCTGCCCGATCCGCCAGATCGACAACTACGTGAAGCGGCTTGAGTCGCGGGGTGCGGTGCACGAGGTGTACCGGTACGACGCGGGGCACGGGTCGCTGGTGGTGGACGAGCGGATCAAGCAGGTGAAGCTGGAACTGGACTTCGCGGAGCGGCACTTGGGGAAGTAGGCAGCGTTTCCCGACGGGTTGATCTTCTCGGGAGTCGCGTGAGGAGCGGGGATCCGAACTCCCCGCTCCCTACGTCCCCGCCCGGCCCCGCTCCCTACGTCCCCGCCCGATCCCGGGGTCGCCGCCCCAGCAACTCCGCCAGCCCCCGCCGAGTAGCCGCCAGCACAACCCGGTCCGAGTCCCGCAGGACATACGTGTCGGGGAGGTCCCAGACCAGCCCCGACCGCCGTACGTCCTCGGAGGCGTCCCGCGTCGCCGTGTCCAGCGCAAGGACCCGCCACGACCCCGCCCGGAACGCCTCGGCGATCGTCTTGCCCTCCAGCTGGGGATGCCCGCCCACGGTCATCGCCGCGAACAGCAACACCCGCCGCTCGACAGGGATCGCGCCCAGGATCTGCCGCCCCATCATCGCTCCGGCAAAGGCAGGCGCGGCCAGGTGGGACACGCTCCGGCTCCGGGTCAGGGCGCCGGGGTGCGCGGCCCGCAGGGTCCGGTACACGGCGGTCGCGAAGTCGTCGTCGTACAGCCGGAGCACGACCCGTAGATCCGGTCGCACGGAACGGGCGTACAGCACCGCTTCGAGGTTCGTCGTGTCGGAGCTGGTGACCGCGAGGAGGGCGTGGGCGCGGTTGACCTTGGCGGATTCCAGGACGCCCTCCTGGGTGACGTCACCCAGGATCACCGGCACCCGCAGCCGGCGCGCGACCGCGAGCCCGCGGGCCTCGGGGTCGGCCTCGACGCACACCACGGGGATGTTGAGTTCGCGCAGCCGGGTCAGCACCCGGGTGCCGATCTTGCCGAGCCCGAGCAGCACGACATGCCCGCCGAGCCCCCGCGGCGGCTTGCGCAACGCGGACGCCGTACGGAAGGTGCCCAGCGCTTCCAGCACGGCGGCCAGCAGTACCGGCAGCATCAGCAACCCGACGAGACCGGAGAGGAGTTGAAGGATTTGCCGTCCCAACGGCGCCCCGATCGCGGGGTCGTCGATCGCGAAGAGATCGAGCAGCGTCAGATAGAAGGCGGTCACGGGATGGACCTGGGTCACCAGCCACAGCGACACGGCGAGCGCGATCACGCACGCCACCATGCCCGCCAGCGACCACCGCAGCCGCCGCGAGAAGAGCGAGGACCACGCCGGGACGACACCGCCCCCGCGCCCGACCGGCAACTGCGGTCCGGCGTACGACACCTGCTCCAGGACGACGGTCCCGCGCCCGGTGGCGGAGGCGACGGCCGCCGCGTCGGGCAGCAGGCGCGGGCCGTGTTCGCCCATGCCCTCGGAGCCGTCCGCGCCGGCCGGGTCGCTGCTGGTCGCCGAGAGCAGGGCGAGCGTGGCAAGGCCAGGATCGGCGACCTGCCCGGGCCCCGGCGGCGGCCGTTCCACCGCGCGCAGCAGCAGCCCGTCGGTCTGGACGACCTTGCTGGTACCGGCGAGGGCGGTGGCGGCCAGCGCGGGCGCGGCGGTGTCGGCGTCGGAGAGCACGGTGGTGGACGCGTCGAACCCGGCACCGGGCCCGCCGCCCGCCCCGTCACCGGTCGCCAACGCGGCGGCCTGGTCGAGGAGTTCCTCGATGTGCTGGCCCAGCCGCCGGTTGTAGAGGCGGATCACCAGCCGGATACGGGGGTTGAGGCGGCGGGCGGTCAGGGCGGCGCGGATGTTCGTCTCGTCGTCGTCATAGACGAGGGCCAGCGCGGTCGCCCGCTCCACGCCCACCTCGGCGAACACGGCCTCGGTCAGCCCGGCGACCTCCAACACCCGCTCCCCGCGCGGGGGTTCGGGGGCGACAGGTGCGGTGCCACCGCCGCCGTTGCCGTTGGTCCGGCCCACCGCCGCGTTGACCCGGTCGAGCAGCGCGGCCGAGGCGGCACGCGCGCGGCCGACGACGGGCGGCCGGGCGGTGGCCTCGGAGAGCGGGACGACGAGGGTGATCTGCTCGCCGTAGACACTGCGGAGTTCGACGGCGAGCCGGTGCGCGAGCGCGTCGTCGCCGCACACCACCATGTGTGCCCGGGCGTTGCCCGGAGGGGTCTGATTCGGAACGCTGCTCGCCACGAGGGGAAAGACTGCCCCAAGGAGGCGGGTGGTTCCAGTATTCCGCTGAACACCCGTGCCCCGACTGCCGTATGCAGAGACAGGGAGCAAAACTCGCGAAACCAGGCGTCTGCCGGAGGTACCTCACTCGTGGCCATCACCACCGAACCAGCCGCGCCGACCACGGAGACGCCGCCGGAACCGCACCTGAATCAGCACGCGGAACCGGACGCGAAGCCGGACGTGCCCGTCCAGGAGTCACCGGTCGCGCCCGCCAAAGCGGCGAAGGACGGCTGGCAGTTCAACTCGCCGCTCGTGCTGACCATGGTGCTGCTCGTGGTGGTGCTGGCGCAGGGCCCGATCCGTCAGGCGCTGTCCGCGCCGGTGATGCAGAGCTGGATGACGGTCTTCGTGGCCGTGGTCGTGCAGGCGCTGCCCTTCCTGGTGCTGGGCGTGCTGCTGTCGGCGGGGATCGCGGTGTTCGTACCGGCGACGTTCTTCACCCGGGCGCTGCCGAAGAACCCCGTGCTGGCCGTGCCGATCGCCGGCATGGCGGGCGCGATCCTCCCCGGCTGCGAGTGTGCGTCGGTGCCGGTGGCCGGGGCGCTGGTGCGGCGGGGCGTCACCCCGGCGGCGGCGATCGCGTTCCTGCTCTCCGCCCCGGCGATCAACCCGATCGTGCTGACGGCGACGGCCGTGGCGTTCCCGCGCAACCCCGAGATGGTCCTCGCCCGGTTCGCCGGCAGCCTGCTCGTGGCCTGCGTGATGGGCTGGCTGTGGACGCGGATCGGCCGCACCGACTGGCTGCGCCTGCCTGCCCACGAGCCGCACGAGGGGGAGACCAGGGGGGCCGCGTTCTGGGGCTCGGTCCGGCACGACGTGATGCAGGCCGGCGGGTTCCTCGTCCTCGGCGCGATGTCGGCGGCGACGCTCAAGGCGGTGGCACCCGCGAGCTGGCTGCGCACGGCCGCCGACAACCCGGTGGTCGCGATCCTCGCCCTCTCGATCCTCGCCGTGCTGCTGTCGATCTGCTCGGAGGCGGACGCGTTCGTCGCCGCGTCGCTCACCCAGTTCTCGCTCACGGCCAAACTCGCGTTCCTGGTGGTGGGCCCGATGATCGACCTGAAACTCTTCGCCATGCAGGCGGGCACCTTCGGCCGGGGCTTCGCGATGCGCTTCGCACCCGCCACCTTCGTCCTCGCCATCGCGGGCGCGGTCGTCACCGGGGCGGTGCTCCTGTGAACCGGCAGGCACAGGCGGCGGTCCTGTTCCTCGTCGGCGCGGCCCTCCTGCACGCGGGCTTCACCAACCTCTACCTGCGCTACGTCAAGGCAGGCCTCCAACCGCTCCTGCTGCTCTCCGGCGCGGTCCTCATCGTCACCGCACTGGCCACGGCCTGGTACGAGTGGCGCCGGACGCGGCTGGAGAAGGCCCAGGCGGAAGCGCACACGGCACACACGGAAGCCCACACGGAAGCCCACGCGGAGGACCACGCCGAGGACGAGGCTCACAAGGGAGACGAGGCCCACAAGGGACACGTCCACCGCGAACCCCGTATCTCCTGGCTCCTGATCCTCCCCCTCTTCGCCCTGATCCTGGTCGCCCCGCCGGCCCTCGGCTCCTACAGCGCGGTCCGCACCGGCACAGCCCTCCAGCAGCCGTACGGCCTTCTCAAGCTCCCCGACAGCAACCCGCTCACCCTCGGCCTGGTCGACTACGCGAGCCGCGCGGTCTACGACCACGGACGGTCCTTGGGCACCCGGCAGTTGAAGGTCACCGGCTTCGTCGCGCTGGACAAGTCGGGCTCCCCGTTCCTCGTCCGCATGGCCCTCAACTGCTGTGCCGCGGACGCCCAGCCGGTGAAGATCGCCCTGACCGGCAAGATCCCGCCGGTACTTCAGCCGGACACCTGGCTGGAGATCACCGGCACCTACACCCCCAAGCAGACCAAGGACCCCATCAACAACCGCCCGATCCCCTACTTCCAGGTCACCCAGGCCAAACCGGTCCCGACGCCGAAGGACCCGTACGACGAGAGCTGGAACCAGTAACAGCTGGGACCAGTAACCGGCCTGGTTTCAGAGGACGTTGGCGATCGCGGCGGCCATGATCGGCTCGGCCGCCTCCTCCGCCAGCTCCGGCGGTACGACCAGCAGGTCCCACCGGCCGCGCCCCGGCGCGAGCAGGACGACGGTGTTCGGGGCGTGCACGGCGGTGGTCCGGTGCAGCCGTACGACCTGGTTGGCCACCAGCATCCGGCCCGGGGCGGTCGACCAGACCCGCCCGTTCACCATCACGCTGACGATGTGGCCCCAGGTCCGGGGCAGCCCGGCGAGCAGCCGCGGCACCTCGGTGAGGACGTCGTAGGAGTGCGGCCACCAGGCTCCGTCGAGGCGGCGCGGTACGGAGGTGTGGGCGGCGAGGCGCAGCCGGAGGGCGGGCGGGGCGGTCTGCTCCACGTCCGTGGAAGAGGCGTCGGTGTCCGAGGCGGGCGAACTATGGGTGTCCGTGGGCGCGTTCATGTCGCGGTCCCTGTCCCCGGCCGTCCGTCGTGCGGCGGTCCGGTGCCGTGGTGCACTGGGAACGACGACGGCGCCAGAGCCGAGGTGCGGAGAACTCCCGGTACCCCTCACCGTACTCCCGGCCCGGGCGGACCGGCCTGCGCCGGAGGCACTCCGAGGCCCTCCGCGGTCCGCGGGCGTACCGTGAAAGGACCGAGGATTTCTCGCGCACCGGACCGCACCGGTGCCGTTCTCGGCGAACCACGACGCCGGGGCGGATGTGTCCGCGCCCGGGGCAGGGCTCAGCCCATGACCGTGAATGTGCCCGGTCGGCCGGTGACCGCGGAGGCGCCCGCGGCCCCTGCCGGACACGGCGGTGCCGGTACGGCGAGCTGGGAGACGACGTGGCCCGCATCCGGCCACGAGCCCGGCCCGTCCGGCCATGAGCGGGGTACGTCCAGCGGGGAACGCGGCGCGTCCAACCGCGAGCGCGGCCCGTCCCCCTGGGAAGGGGACCGCGTCCGCCCCCTCAGCCGCCGCCAGATCGAGGACCGCTTCCAGGACCTCGGCGTGCTGTACGAGGAGACCTGCGGCGGGACCCGCAGGGGCAACCGTTCCCGCACCGCCTTCCTGCGACGCCTGGCCGGTGACGTCCGGCGCCCCGGTTTCACCCTCCTGATCGCCGAGAACACGACCCTGACGGCCTGCGCCTACGGCTTCCCCGTGCGCGCCGCCGATCCCTGGTGGCAGGGCCACGACACCCGGCTGCCCCGGCTGCTGCACGGCCTCGCGGTCACCGGGGGACTCTTCGCGGTCTCCGGGATCGTCGTCCCGCCCCGCGTGCGCACCCACTACCAGGACCGGGAGTGGAACCTCGCCCGGCGCCTGCAACGCCGGCTGCTCGCCGATCACGCGCCGGCCCTCGGCGTCACCCTGGTGCCCCGCACCGACACCGAGACCCTGTCGGCGTACCGGGCGTGGGGCTGGCAGGACGTCGCGGGAGCCCCGTCGGACCCCGTGAGAGCACCCGAACGGAGCTCCCTGCGGGGCCCCGACGGTCTTGATCCACGGCTTCCGGGCGCCTGCCGGGTGCTGGTTCTGGCCCCCTGAGAGCGTCGACCGGCGTCAGAACATCTGTGCTCGCCGCCACAGAGATTCCCCGGGTGCGACTAGAGTTCCCGTACGGGGGAACCAGCTCCCGCGGCAGGCCGATCCCGCCCGGGCGGCCCGCAGGAAAGGTGTACATGCCCGCAGAAAGCCAGCAGCCCACGGCCGACCGGCTCGACGACGACGACTACCCCGCCTACACCATGGGCCGGGCCGCCGAGCTGATCTCCTCCACCCCCGGTTTCCTCCGGTCACTGGGTGAGGCCGGGCTGATCACCCCGACGCGGTCGGACGGCGGTCACCGCCGCTACTCGCGCCATCAGCTCCGTACGGCCTCCCGCGCGCGCGAGCTGGTCGACCAGGGAACGCCCATCGAGGCCGCGTGCCGCATCATCAGCCTGGAGGACCGGCTGGACGAGGCCCTGCGCGTCAACGAGGAGCTGCGCAGCTCATCCCATCGGTAGAAAACCTGATGTCTCCGAAACAGAAATTCACCGTTTCGGGCGGTGCTTTTCGAGCCCCTTTCCCCCGTCGCGGAAAAGGGTTCCGTGCTAGGCTGACTTCAGTTGCAGTTGTGGTTGCCAATTTTGAACCGGACCTCCGGTGCAGGTGATCATCACGGCGATGGAGGAGATTCGTAAAGTGCGGATCTCGTGCACTGCCTAGGAGTTAAGACATGGCCACCGGTACCGTGAAGTGGTTCAACGCGGAAAAGGGCTTCGGCTTCATCGAGCAGGACGGCGGCGGCGCTGACGTCTTCGCCCACTACTCGAACATCGCCACCCAGGGCTTCCGCGAGCTGCAGGAGGGTCAGAAGGTGACCTTCGACATCACGCAGGGCCAGAAGGGCCCGCAGGCGGAGAACATCGTTCCCGCCTAAGCACGCGAAGCTGCGAAACAGGGGCCCGCACCTTGGGTGCGGGTCCCTTTTCGTATCTGCTCATTTACTTGCCGTTCTTCGGCCACCCGCCGTTCTTCGGCCGTTCTTCCGCATTCCCCGCGGAGAAATCCTCCCCTCTCCGCCCGCTCGAACCCCTAGGTGAGGCACCATGCGCTGCGTGATCGCCCGTTACCCCTTCGATCTGACGAAGAGCGAGGTGGAGGAGATGCTCAAGGGCATCCGCCCGGAGCAGCCCGTCACCGGCCAGTGCGCCGTCATCAGCCGCAAGCTGTACCCGGTCAAGCAGGTCGGCGAGGTGATCACCAAGCAGGACCGCCGTGACTTCACCGCCTTCGAGGTGACCAGGGCCCTCTCCCGGCTCGGCTTCACCTGCCACGAGAACCCGCCCGCGCCCGCCACCCCGGCGCCCGCACCGGCTCCCGCCACGGAGAACCCCACGGACTCCGGCCCGGACTCGTCCTCGTACATCGGCACCACCCTGGGCTGACGCCTCCGCCCGCACGTCCCCGCACACCCCGAGCGACCACGCCGCCGAAGATCCATCCGGGCGCGAGGTCGCTCTTTGCGTACCGGCTCCTCACAGCTCCTTGTCGGGCCAGTCCAGCAGCCGGGCCCCGATGACCGCGGTCTGTAGCGTGTACCGCTGGCCGGGGTCCGCCGGGTCCGCGCCGGTCAGCTGATGGATGCGCTCCAGCCGGTAGGTCAGCGCGCGCACGCTCAGCGAGAGCCGGCGCGCGGACTCCGCCGCCACACAACCGGAGTCGAAGTACGTCGACAGGGTGTCCAGCAGCGGCCGCGCACCGCCGCGCGCCCTGGTCAGCGGGCCCAGCGCGTCGAGGACCAGATCCGTCATCGCCTGCCGGTCGCGTGTGAGCACCGGATAGACCAGCAGGTCGGCGGCGCGCAGGAGGGGGCCCTCCAGGTCGAGCCGCTCGGCCAGTTCGAGCGTGTTCAGGGCCTCCTCGTACGACTGGACGATCCCGCCCGCGCCCGGCTGCGGCCGGCCGATCGCCGCGCGGGTGCCCTCCGCGGCGGCGTAGGACTGCTTGGCGAAGTGGGCGAGGATGTCGTCCTGGTCGCCGGGCGCGACACACAGCATCCGGCCGGCCTTCGTGGTGAGCAGGATGTTGCGGTCGCCGAAACGGCTGATCATCGCGCGCTCCACCTGACGCGGCACCGGCGCGCTCTCGTCGTACGGCGTCGGGCCCTGGACCACGGCGACCGCGTGCGAGTGGGAGAGGCGCAGGCCGAAGCGCTCGGCGCGTTCCGCGAGCCGGCCCAGATCGCTGCGGCCGTAGAGCAGGTCGTCGATGAACTCCCGCCGCGCCGCCTCCTCTTGGCGTACGGCGAGGCGCTGCGCGCGTTCGTAGCCCTCGGCGAAGGCGTCGACCACCTGCTGTACCGCGGCAAGGGTGCAGTCGGCGGAACCGGGGGTGTCCGGCCAGGCGGCGCGGGTGGCCGCGAGATGGGCGTTGACCAGGGAGCGCAGTCCGTGACCGGCCTCGGCCGCCTGCTCGCCCAGGGTGCGGCGGGCCTCCAACTCGGCCCGGTTCAGGCGGCGTCCGGTGTCGGCGACCTCCGCCAGGAGCGACGCGTACCCCGCCAGATACTGCTCAGGTATGTCGCGTTCCGGCAACTCCGCCCCCTGTTTTCTTGACGCCCTGGTGACGCTTTCTTAGCGCGTCACCGGCATCAAGACCCTAATGAACACTGCCGGGTTCCGGCAATGCGCGGGCGTGCACCCCGCGTGCACCATGGCGCCAGGGGAGCACCGCGGAAGGTTCCGGTGCCGGACACCGGCAGGTGTACGGCACCGGAACCACGATCCGCGCGTCCCCGGAAGTTTTGACGCGTCGTGGACACAGCGGACAGGGAACGGGGGGCCGGGATCATGGGGGCGTTCTTCGCTGCCGCGACCGGTTTTCCCACCGTCGTCTTCACCGCCGCGCTCACCGTGGTCGTCCTGTTCTGGCTGCTGGTTGCGCTGGGCGCGGCGGACGCCCACGGACACGCCCATGCCCACCTCAACTCCCGTGCGCACGGCGACGGTTGGGGGCTCGGCGGAGTTCCGGTGACCCTCGCCTTCTCGCTGTTCACCGCCGTCGGCTGGCTGATCAGCTACTGCGCGAGCGTGCTGCTCGTCCCGTCCGGCCCGGTCGGGGCCCTGGTCGGGGCGGTCGTGCTGATCGGCACGGTGTACGTCTCCTGGCGGGCGACCAAGCTGTTCGTACGACCCCTGCACCGCCTGTTCCCCGACGAACACGGGCCGTCCCGGCTGGACTTCGTCGGGCTGACCTGCACGATCCGCACCGGGCGGGTCGACGCGGGGTTCGGCCAGGCGGAGGTCAGGTCGGCGGACGGCTCGGCCGCGGTGGTCCAGGTCCGGCAGACGGGCGGCGACTCCGGTGAGGGCGCCCTCGCCAGTGGCAGCACCGGACTGCTCTACGCCTACGACGAGACCGGCGAGTTCTTCTGGGTCGCGCCCTACGACAGCGCGCTCGACCCGAGGACCGGCCCCGGCACGACGGGATAAGCCGCCAACGCCTGTCGGCCTACGGCTGTTGCCTACGCCTGTTGGCCAACTCCTGTTGGCCCACGCACGTTTCCTCACCCTTCTCATCTCTTGGGGACCCATGTCATGAACGCCATCACCGTCGGCATCGGTGTGTTCGTCGCCGTTGTCCTGCTCATCGCGCTCACCCTGCTCCTGGTGGTCGGCCGGCTCTTCCGGAAGGTGGAGCAGGGGCGGGCGCTGATCGTCTCCAAGACGAAGAAGGTCGACGTCACCTTCACCGGGGCGGTCGTGCTGCCGGTGCTGCACAAGGCCGAGTTCATGGACATCTCGGTGAAGACCATCGAGATCCGGCGCACCGGGCGCGAGGGCCTGATCTGCCAGGACAACATCCGCGCCGACATCCACATCAGCTTCTTCGTGCGGGTCAACAAGACCGTCGAGGACGTCATCAAGGTCGCGCAGGCCATCGGCACCCAGACCGCGAGCGACCCGGTGGCGATCCAGGACTTCTTCGCCGCGAAGTTCTCCGAGGCGCTCAAGACCGTCGGCAAGCAGCTGGACTTCGTCGATCTCTACACCAAGCGCGAGGAGTTCCGGGACCGGATCATCCAGGTCATCGGCACCGACCTCAACGGCTACCACCTCGACGACGCGGCCATCGACTTCCTCGAACAGACGCCGATGACCCAGCTCGACAACCAGAACATCCTGGACGCGCAGGGCATCCGCAAGATCACCGAGCTGACGACCATCGAGCACGTGCGCACCAACGAGTTCCAGCGCACCGAGCAGAAGGAGATCACCCGCCAGAACGTCGACGCCCGGGAGACCATCCTGGAGCTGGAACGCCGGCAGGCCGAGGCGGAGATCAAGCAGCGCCGTGAGGTGGAGGTGCTGCGGGCGCGCGAGGAGGCCGCCACCGCGAAGGTGCAGGAGGAGGAACGGCTGGGCGCGCAGGCCGCGTTCCTCCGTACCGAGGAGCAACTCGGCGTCCAGCGCGAGAACCAGGCCCGCGAGATCGCCGTCGCGCAGAAGAACCGCGAGCGGGTCATCGCCGTCGAGAACGAGCGCATCGAGAAGGACCGGCTCCTCGAAGTCATCGCGAGGGAGCGGGAGACCTCGCTGTCCGGGATCGCCCGCGACAAGGAGGTCGAGGCGGAGCGGCGCGAGGTCGCGGACGTGGTCCGGGAGCGGATCGCCGTGGACCGTACGGTCGCCGAGCAGGAGGAGGCGATCAAGAAGCTGCGGGTGGTCGAGGAGGCCGAGCGCACACGGCAGGCCGTGATCATCGCCGCCGAGGCGGAGGCGCAGGAGAAACTGGTCAAGGACATCAAGGGCGCCGAGGCAGCGGAGGCCGCCGCCAAGCACCGCGCCGGTGAGCAACTCACCCTCGCCGAGGCCCGGTTGAAGTCCGCCGACCTCGACGCCCGCGCCAAACTGCGGCTCGCCGAGGGCATCCAGGCGGAGGCGGCGGCCGCCGGACTCGCCGAGGTCCAGGTCCGCGACAAGGAGGCCGAGGTCACCGTGAAGGCCGGCCGGGCCGAGGCCGAGGCCACGGGGGCGCGGCTGCGCGCGGAGGCGGAAGGCACCGAGGCCCGGCTGCGCGCGGAGGCCGAGGGCACCCGGGCCAAGGCGCTCGCCGAGGCCGAAGGCGCGCAGGCGAAGGTGCTCGCGCAGGCCGAGGGCGTACGGGCGAACGCGCTCGCGGAAGCCACCGGCATCGGCGAGAAGCTCAAGGCCGAGGCAGAAGGGCTCACCGAGAAGGCCGCCGCGATGGCCGCCCTCGACGACGCCTCGCGCGGCCACGAGGAGTACCGGCTGCGGTTGCAGGCCGAGAAGGAGATCCGGCTCGCGGGTCTCGACGTTCAGCGACAGGTCGCGGAGGCGCAGGCCACGGTCCTCGCGACCGGTCTGGAGCACGCCGACATCGACATCGTCGGCGGCGACTCGGTCTTCCTCGACCGGCTCATGTCGTCGATCTCCTTCGGCAAGAGCGTCGACGGCTTCGTCGCCAACTCCCAGACGGCACAGGCCTTGGCGGGTCCCTGGCTGGACGGTACGTCGAACATCGCCGACGACCTCGCCCGCGTCCTCGGCCCGGTCTCCACGGCCGACGTGCAGAACCTCACCGTCTCCGCGCTGCTGATGAAGCTGATGACCTCGGACACGGCGAACGCCGGTCAGGTACGGCAACTGCTGGACAAGGCAGGTGAGTTGGGCCTGGCGGACACTCCGCTGGCCGCGCTCAACGGCCACCCGGTGAAGGCCTGACCCCACCAACGGTCCGGAACTGCCGCACAGGGGACGGCAGTTCCGGACTCACCCCCTGAGAATCCGAGAGGGACCCATGACCACCGGCCTGGACACCGGCACCTACGAGGTCCTGCGCGACCGACTCGCCGCACAGGCCGCCGAACTCGCCCGCCGCGCGGAGACGCTCAACGCCCGCCGCACCGACGAGTTCGGCTCCACCCGCCTCGAACTCACCGGTACCGAACGCCTCGACACCGAGCACCCGGCGGCGCCGCGCGACCTCGTCGCCGTAGGAGACACCCTCCTCTTCGGCCGCCAGGTCTCCCTCGGTGTCACCCGGGAGACGACGGTCGCCGACGTCCTCGCCCTGCACGACCGCCACGACCTGCGCCGACTGCCCGAGGATGCCGTACCCGGACTCCTCGACGACCCGGACTTCGTGCGGGAGTTCACCGCCCTGCACCGGTACTACCGCCAGGCCCGCCTCCTCCAACTCCGTTGCCTCAACGGCAAGTTGCTGGCCGTCTTCCGGACCGGCGAGAAGGCCGACGACATCCGGGTCCTGCGCTGGGCACTCACGGACGACGGACGCTCGGCGACCTTCCTGGACGCGCACGGCGAACGCGACCACGTGTTCCCGCCGCCGTACGACGTCGACTGGACATCGACGACCCGCGACGACCTCGCCCCCGGCCGGCACCCGCACGTCCGGATCCAGGACGGGCTGTACGTCGACACGGTGGGCGGCACTCTCACCGTCAAGGTGGAGGACAACACCGAGACGGGGGAGGGGATTTACTCCGAACCGGTGGACGAGCCGTTGCAGTCGGCGGCCGACGCGGAGATCGCGTACGCGCGGGCGGGTGTGCTGGTGCTGCTGCGTGTGCGTCCTTACAAGGAGGAGGCCCACCGCTACCTGGTCTTCAACACGCTGACCAAGGGGGTCGTACGGCTCGACGGGATCGGGCTGTCGTGTCAGCGGCTGCCCGAGGAGCAGGGGATCGTCTTCCCGGGCGGATACTGCCTGGCCACGGGGGCTTACAAGACCTTCGAAGTGGACACCGCCGGGCTGGAGTTGGAGCGGGTGGTGCGCTCGCCCAACGGTGAGGACGTGCTGTTCGCGTACCGGGCGCGGGTGCCGGGGCGGAGCCTCCTGCTGCCGTACAACATGATCCGCAAGGAGGTCGCCAACCCGCTGTCCTGCCAGGGGTGGGCGCTCTTCGACGACGGTGTGCTGATGGTGCTGCGCGCGGGTGGTGAGAGGGAGGCGGCGCGCGTTCATCCGGTGCGGGTATGGCGTACTCCGTACGTCTCGGACACCTACGCCGCCGCTCGACTCGTCGGCTCCGGACCGCTGTTCCGCGTCGGGAACGCCGATCTCGTGCGCGGGATCTCCGACTGTCTGTCCCTCGCGGGTGCGGTCGCCGGGATGGAGCCCACGGCGGAGGTGTACGAGGCACTGGTCGGTTCGTGTGTCCGGGCGGCGGACTCGTACCACTGGCTCGGGGACGTCGAACTCGGGGATCTGGGCGGCCCGTTGGAGGATGTCCGGGTCACGGCGGAACAGGTCCTGGCCGAGTTCGAGACCGTCCGGACGCTCACCGCCCGCGCGGCCGACGCCCTTGACGATGCCACCGGCCGGTTCACCGGGCTCGTACGGCGGCTGCGGGGCGAGGTGCCCCGGGACGCGGCGGGGTGGGTCGCCGGGTTGACCGAACTCCGGCGCACGCAGGGGCACTTGCTGACGCTGAAGGAGATGCGGTACGCGGACACCGCGCGGATCGACGCGTCGGCGGCCGGGGCGGAGGCGGAGCTCGGGGCGTTCGGGCTGCGGGCGGTGGCGTTCCTGGCGGGTGAGGACGCGTTCGCCGGGCACCATGAGCTGATCGGTGAGTTGATCGCGGAGGCGGGGGAACTGGCCACCGTCGCGGAGTCGGCGCCGGTGGCCGCCCGTCTCGACGAACTCACCGACGGGCTGCGGACGGTGACCGAGGTGATCGCCGGGCTGGACATCGGTGACGCCACGGTCCGTACGTCGATCCTGGAGCGGATCGCCGAGGTGCTGGGCGGGGTCAACCGGGCCCGCGCCACACTGGACGCCCGGCGCAGGGAGCTTCAGGACCGGGAAGGCAGGGCGGAGTTCGCGGCCGAGTTCGCGCTGCTGGGCCAGGCGGTGACCGGCGCGCTCGCGGGCGCGGGGACACCGGAGGCCTGCGACGATCAACTCGCCCGGCTGCTGGTGCAGTTGGAGAACCTGGAAGCGCGCTTCACGGACTTCGACGACTTCCTCGCCGAACTGACCGGCAGACGTACCGAGATCTACGAGACCTTCTCCGCCCGCAAGCAGACGCTGGCCGACGAACGCGCCCGTAGAGCCGAGCAGTTGGCGGGCTCGGCGAACCGGGTCCTGGAGACGGTGGGGCGCCGGGCGGCCACACTCGTCGACGCCGACGCGGTCAGTACGTACTTCGCCTCCGACCCGATGGTGACGAAGATCCGCCGCACCGCCGGCCAACTCCGGGACCTGGGCGACCGGATGAGGGCGGAGGAGCTGACCGGACGGCTCGCGGCGGCCCGTGAGGAGGCGGTCCGTGCCCTGCGCGACCGCACCGACCTCTACACGGACGGCGGCCGGACCCTGCGCCTGGGCCGCCACCGTTTCGCCGTGAACACCGAGCCCCTCGACCTCACCCTGGTCCCCGCAGGCGACGGCCTCGCCTTCGCCCTCACCGGCACGGACTACCGAACCCCCGTCACCGACCCGGAGTTCGCGGCCACCCGCGAGTTCTGGGACCGCCCGCTGCCCTCCGAGTCGCCGCGGGTCTACCGCGCGGAACACCTTGCCGCCCGCCTCCTCGCCGAACACGGCGCCCAGGCCCTCGCCCAGGAACCCGACCTCGCCGCCCTCGTCCGCCGGGCCGCGCAGGAGTCGTACGACGAAGGCTACGAACGCGGTGTGCACGACCACGACGCGACCGCGATCCTGGCCGCACTGCTCCGCCGGTACGAGGGCGCGGGCCTGCTGCGGCACGAACCGGCCGACCGGGCACGGGCGTTGCTGTTCTGGACGCACGACACGAGTGCGGAGGAGCGCGCGAGCTGGACCCGCCGGGCGCGGTCGCTCGCGCGGGCCCGCGACGCCTTCGGACCGACCCCGGCCGTCGCCGACTTCCTGACGGAACTGGCCGAGCGGACCGGCGAGTCCGCCGCCGCGTACCTCTTCGACGAACTGACCACCGGCCCCGAGGGCTTCGTGATCAGTGCCGCCGCACGCGCCCTCCTCGACAAGTTCCGGCGCACGGTGGGGAGTTCGGCCTACGACGACGATGTGCTCGCCGTCGACGACCTGGCCGCCCGCCGCCAGCTGGTGGAGGCGTGGCTGACGGCGTACACGACGGCGTCCGGCATGGAGGCCGACCCGGGCGACCTCGCGGAGGCGGTGGCCGCCGAACTCTGCCCGGACGTACCGCGGTACGAGTCGGACGCGCGGCTCACGGAGACGGTCGGGGGACTGCTGGGCACGCACCCGCGCATCGAGGCGGGCTCGTTGTCGCTCCGGGTCGACGAACTCCTCGCCCGGACCAGGGAGTTCAGGGCGTCGGACGTCCCCGGTCATCGCGCGTACCAGCGGCGCCGTACGGCCCTGGTGGCGGCGGAACGTGCCCGCCTGCGCCTCGACGAGTACCGGCCGCGCGTGCTGTCGTCCTTCGTGCGGGGGCGGCTGGTCGACGAGGTGTATCTCCCGCTGGTCGGCGACAACCTGGCCCGGCAGATCGGTACGACGGGGGAGGGGCGGAACCCCGGCACGAGCGGTGGCCTGCTGCTGCTCATCTCGCCGCCGGGGTACGGCAAGACGACCCTCATGGAGTACGTCGCCGACCGCCTCGGGCTGGTGCTGGTCAAGGTCAGCGGGCCCGCGCTCGGGCACGGTGTCACCTCCCTCGACCCGGCCGAGGCGCCGAACGCGACCGCCCGGCAGGAGGTGGAGAAGGTCAACTTCGCGCTCGCGGCCGGCAACAACGTGCTGCTCCACCTCGACGACATCCAGCACACCTCGCCCGAACTCCTCCAGAAATTCATTCCGTTGTGCGATGCGACACGGCGGGTGGAGGGCGTGCGGGAGGGCGTACCGCGTACATACGACCTACGGGGGAAACGGTTCGCCGTCTGCATGACCGGCAACCCCTACACCGAGTCGGGCGGGCGTTTCCGGGTCCCCGACATGCTGGCCAACCGTGCCGACGTCTGGAACCTCGGCGATGTCCTGACCGGCAAGGAGGCGGTGTTCGCGCTGAGTTTCCTGGAGAACGCGCTGACCTCCAACCCCGTCCTCGCCCCGCTGGCCGGCCGCGACCGCGCCGACCTGGACCTGCTGATCCGGCTCGCGGAGGGCGACGCGACGGCCCGCGAGGACCGGCTGTCCTACGCCTGCGACCCCGCCGAACTCTCCCGGATCGTAAGGGTGTTGAGGCACCTGATCACCGCCCGCGACACCGTCCTCGCGGTCAACTCCGCGTACATGGCGTCGGCGGCGACGGCGGACACGGCCCGCACGGAACCGCCGTTCCGGCTCCAGGGGTCGTACCGCACCATGAACCGCGTCGCCCAACGCGTCGAGCCGGTGATGAACTCCCGTGAACTGTCAGCGGTGTTGGACGACCACTACACCGCCGAGGCGCAGACCCTGGGGGCGGGCGCCGAGGCGAACCTGCTGAAGCTGAGGGAGCTGCGCGGCACCCTGACCGGCGAACAGGCCGTGCGCTGGGGCGAGTTGAAGACGGCGTACGCGCGGGAGCGGGGTGCGGCGGAGGACGAACCTCTGCGTCGCGCGGTCGCCGCCCTCGGGGTGCTGGCCGAGCGCATCGGCGCGGTGGAGTCGGCGATCACCCGGGCGAGCGGCCCGGGATGATGCCCACCGATCCCTGAGCCCCCGCCCAACTGCTAGAGCTGGAGCAGCCGTTGGGTGATCTCGCGGTACTGCCGCAGCGCGTTGCGGAACTCCTCGGAGTCGGACTCGGACCCGGACTCGGGGTCCTGGTCGGCCCAGGCGGCGCGGAGGAGGTCGCGGCGGGCGGCGAGGGCGGTCACGAGCTGGGCGGTGGCCTCGTCGTAGGCGCTCTCCGCCTCTTCCAGGGCGTCGCGCGGGGTGTCCGCGAAGGTGTTGAGCGCGTGTCGCAGCCGTTGGAGGACCTTGTCGCGCTCGCTCGACGGGAGCAGCGGCTCCGGGCCCGGGGTGCGGCGTTCGGAGGGGGTGCGGTTCTGGCCCGCGGGTTGTTGGGCGCGTGTCTGGTCGTACATCATCGGGAGTCGCTTCCGTCCCGCCCGAAGGCGTTATTGGGATCGTCCGTGCACCGGCCACTGCCCTGCGCCGTGCTGCCAGTCAACGTGCGGCGACGGTTCGTGTCAACGCGGCGGTCACGCGCTCGCGGCCGACGCGTTCCGGTGTGTGCCGGAGTACCGTGGAAGGACCGAGGCCTTCGCGCGCCGATGTCCCGCTCCGGCGCCGTGCCCTCGCGTTTCCCTTCACAGGGGCAGCCCGTGACCCCGGCCGCGCCATCCGCAGCGAGGCCGAGGAGTTTGGCATGGCCACCGTCTCCACCCCACCACCTGTCCCGAAAAAGTGTGACACTTTCGGCGAAAGTGACACACTTCTGCCGGACACCTACCCCCCACCCCCGTCCTACGACGGCACCTCCCCCTTCCCGCCGGACGAGGGCCCGACGCCCGTCCGGGACGGCGGAGACCGGATCTACGTCGGCGTCACCGCGGCGATCGTCGTCCTGCCGTTCGTGGGGCTCGGCCTGGCCGGCTGGCTGCTGTGGGGGCGGCTGATCCACCCCGTCGACATCGTGCTCGCGGCCGTCCTCTACACGGTCACCGGTCTCGGCGTCACGGTCGGCTTCCACCGCGGGCTCACCCACGGCTCGTACCGCGCGGTCCGGCCCGTGCGCGTCGCGCTCGCGGTGGCCGGGTCGATGAGCTTCCAGGGCGACGTCATCGGCTGGGTCGCCACCCACCGCCGCCACCACGCCTTCACCGACCGGCCCGGCGACCCGCACTCGCCGTACCGCTACGGCACCCATCTGCGCGGCCAGTTGCACGGACTGTTCGACGCCCACGTCGGCTGGCTGTTCCGCAACGAGCAGACACCGCCCGAGCGTTACGCCCCCGACCTCGTCGCCGACCCCGCCATCCGGGCCGTCTCCCGCGCCTTCCCGTGGCTGTGCCTGCTCACCCTCGCGCTGCCGTTCGGCCTCGGCTGGGCCATCGGCGGCAGCTGGCTGTACGGAGTAACAGGCCTGCTGTGGGCGGGACTTGTGCGTATCGCGCTGCTCCACCACGTCACCTGGAGCGTCAACTCGCTCTGCCACATGATCGGTGAGCGCCCCTTCCGCACCCGGCGCCACGACCGCGCCACCAACCTGTGGCCGCTGGCCCTGCTCTCCTTCGGCGAGAGCTGGCACAACCTCCACCACGCCGACCCCACCAGCGCCCGGCACGGCGTCGACCGCGGCCAGATCGACCCGTCCGCCGCCGTCATCCGCCTGATGGAGCGCGCCGGTTGGGCCTACGACGTGCACTGGCCGTCCGCGGACCGGGTCGCCGCCCGCCGCGCCTGACCTCGGCTACGACGCGCGCGGTGGTGCCGGGATGGTCCTGGTGTCGAAGCCGCCCTCGATGATCTGCGCCGCGAGATCCGACAGACGCAGATGGCGGGCGCGGGCGTAGGAGCGGAAGGCGGTGAAGGCGTCGTCGACGGACGTGTTCCAGCGCTCCGCCAGCACACCCTTGACCTGCTCGATGAGGATGCGGCTGGTGAGAGCGTTCTGCAACTGGCTGTTCTCGACGTGCGACTGCTCCAGCGTGCGCTGCTGGAGCACCGCGATGGTGGCCACGTCGGCGAGGGCCTGGGCGAGGGCGATGTCGTCGTCGCCGAGGCGGTGCGGGGTGCTCTGGAAGAGGTTGAGCGCGCCGACGACCCGGTTGCGCAGCCGGAGCGGAATGGCGTGCGTGGTCACGTACCCCGTCTCGCGGGCCTGCGTCGCGAAGCGCGGCCAGGCCGCGGTGACCTCCGTCCGCGTCAGGTCGATGTTGGTGCGGGCGGCGCCGGTGCGGTAGCACTCGACGCAGGGGCCCTGGTCGTGCTGGAGCGCGAGGAGTTCCAGCAGGCGGGTGTGCTCGTCCGAGGCGGCGATGATCTGGAGTTCGCCGTGCGCGTCGACGAGCAGGATGCCGGCCGCCGACACGTCGAGCAGTTCGACGCAGCGCGCGGACAGCCGGTGCAGCAGGTCGATGACGTCGAAGTCCTCGACCAGAGAGTCCGCGACCTCCACGAAGATCTCGGCCAGACGTTGTTCGCGGGCCATGGCGATCATCCCTTTCCGGTGTCGGGCGAATACGGCCCGCTCATATCGTCGTCCAATTCGTCGCCGAAGCGCAGTCGGCGGGCGACCACGTCCGCCGCGACCTCTCCGAGGGGGCGTTCATTGCCGTAGGCGTGGGCCCTCAGGCGCAACAGGGCCTCCTGTATGGGCACGCCCAGTTGGACACTGATCATGCCGGTCGCCTGGTGCACGACCGGGCGGTTCAGCCCGGTCGGCCAGTCCGGCATCGCGTCCGGCCCGGGCGCTGTGCCGTTCGCGTGCCCGTTGCCGTTCAGGAACGCGCCGGTCAGCGCGGCCGTCAGGGCGGTGGCGTCGGCGTACTGCTGCTCGCTCATCCGTCTGTCCCCGGCGCACAGCACGGTCAGCACACCGACCCGGATGGCGCCGATGCCCAGCGGGAACCCGCACACGCCCTGGACGCCCATGTCGCGCGCGGCCGGCAGCAGCACGGGCCACCGCTCGGGGCGCACCCGGTCAAGGTCCGGCTCCAGCACGGGCGTGCCGGTGCGGACGGCCTCCGGGCCGGGGCCCTCGCCCAGGGTGAACTGGAGTTCCTCGAAACGGGCGCTCAGCCCGGGATGGCACCACAGCGGTTCGGCCGTGCGGGCGGGGCCGATCAGCAGCGACAGGGCGACGCCCTCGGCACCCAGCGCCCGGGCGCAGGCCTGCGCGGGATCGCCGCCCTCACCGAGGCGCAGCGACCGCAGGACTTCGGCCATGCCGTCGCTGATCACCGAGCTCCGTTCCGCGGCCGCCGGGGCGCTTCGAGACGATGCGCCGACCGACGTGTGCCGTACCCTACGTGGCCCGGCGCTCCAGCGCGCGGTCGGCGGGCACGCCCTTCCAGGCGTCCCGCACGCTCGTGTACCGGGGGAACCGCCCGACCAGACCGGCGGCCCGGAACACCAGTAACGGCCCCGGCCGGGAGTGCACGACACGCAGCCACCCGAGCCGCTCACGACACTCCTCCCAGGCCGCGCTCAACGGGTCCAGAACACTGCCGTCCATGAAGGTCACGTCGAGCAGATCGACGACGACGAAGAGCCGACCCGTCCCGTGCAGGGCCTCCTTGAGCTCCTGCGCGAAAGCCGGCGCGGTCGTCAGATCGAGCTCACCGCTCGCCCGCACCACGCGTGGTCCGTCTGGTAGTCCGCCTGGTTCGTCGAACAGATCTGGATGCGGGCCCATGTGCCCCATCTCCCCTGTAAGAGAGTGGCTTTCGCCTTCTTGCGCAGGGCCTCTGTTGCGCGGAACGAGACTGCACGGAGAGGGCCGGGGTCCTGGGCTGCCGTACGACGAGCGTACTGCCGGGAAGGGATATGCCGGGAGCCGTTTCCGGCTAATGGATACCGGTTTCGGCCTTGTCCTTGCCTCAGTCGGCCTGATGCGGTACCCACGCGCTGTCGTCCAGCGAATACCCGTAGCGCGGACGCCCGCTCATCCCGCTGGTGTGGAACGGCTTCCCCTGGTCGTCGATGCGCAGCACCCCGTGCCGGGTCCCGCTGGTCCACGCCAGCTCCAGATACCAGCGCACGTCATGGGAGGCCGCGGCGGCCGTGACGTACAGGACCTCGGGATCACTCTCACTCACCTTGTACGGCAGCCCCGTCTGGCCCGCCTTCGGCGTCGCCACCGGCCGCGTCGCGTCCAGCCCGACGTCGAAGGAGTGCGTGGGCACCCCGCCACCGCAGCCGACCCCGACATACCCCATGGTGTACGCGTTCCAGGCCAGCGGCGACCCGCTCTGCACCACCCGCACGTTCAGCGACTGGAGTACGACGGTCTCCTGCCCGGTGCCCTGAACCGTCAGCTCCAGGTACTGACTGTCCGCGGACACGGCCCCCAGCGCACTCACCCAACTCGGCGCGTCCTGCTCGGTGGGCGGCGGCGGCACCTTCCCCGCGTCCTCGTCGACCAGGTAGGTCTGACTGCACGGGCTCTCCCAGGCATACGGCCGTGAGGTCACCGTGAGTGGAACGGCGGCGGTCGCCGCGCCGCCGTCGGCCTTGTCACCCGGGGCGGCGGACGCACCGGTCTTCGCCGTGGCGGACTTGGCGGGGTTCGCGCTGTCGGAGGGCGAGGTGGAGGGGGAGGGCGAGGAGGTCGCCTTCGCCTTCGACGACGGGGAGGCGGAGGAGGTGCCGTTTCCGGTGGAGGTCACGGAGCCGGCTTCCTGCTTGCGGTCGCCGTTGTTGTCGCCGCCGGACACGAGACGGGGGACGAGTGCGGTGGCGGCGACGACTATGGCTACGGCGGTGGCGGCGAGGAGGGTGGTGCGGCGGCGGGGGCGATTGGTGTTGCGGGGGCCGGGGTTGGGGGTGGGGATGGGCGTGGTGGTCGGCTCGGTGCCGGTGCCGGTGCCGGTGCCGGTGCCGGTGGGAGTGGGAGTGGAAGGGGAGGGTGTGGGAGCGGAGGGGGTGGCGGGCGCGGGGGTGCTCGTGCCCGGCTCCGCGGTTGCCGTAGCGGCGGGGGTTGCCGGGGTAGCCGCTGTGGCTGTCCCGGCGGCGGCCTTCCGCTCCCGCTGGCGTGCACCGTCGGCCAGGATCCACCGGCGGTGGGCCTCGACGAGCTCGTCCGGGGTGGCCTTGCAGAGCCGGGCGAACCGTTCGACGGGGGCGTACTCGGTGGGCACGGCATCGCCGTTGCAGTACCGGTGCAGCGTGGACGTACTCATGTGCAGCCGCTTCGCGAGCACGCCGTAGCTCAGCCCCGACCGGTCCTTGAGCTCCCGTATCAGCGCCGCGAAATCGGCCGTCTCCTCAGGCCCTGCCACCCTGCCCCCATTCCAGTCGAGCGTTCCAGGGAGCCAATGTTCCCCCAGGTAAGAGCCGGTGCGAACGTTCCAGGTTCCCGTACATCCTGGCCGTCGTAGCGGCTGGGACGGAAGGCGGCACAAGCTGCGGTCATCAAAGCACGCAGCCCGCCGACAGGTTGGGCGGCGACAACTCCCTCCTCCCGAAAGGCACAACAGCCATGTCCGCGTTCACCGCCCGTCCCCGCACCCGCCTCTTCGCCGCCGCCACGGTCGCCCTCGCCGCGCTCTCGCTCACGGCGTGCAACGACAAGATGGGAGTACAGGACGAGGGCGTGGCCAACCCGACGTCTTCCACGGTGGGGACGCCGGCACCGTCGGGGACGAAGACGGGCGGGGCGGGACAGACCAGTGGGTCGACCGGGTCGACCGGGTCGACCGGGTCCACCGGGTCCACGTCGGGTGGCTCCTCGACGGGCAACAGCAGTGGGACGGGCGGCAGCACGGGCTCGGGCGGGACCAAGACGAGTGGGGGCTCCGGCTCCGGCACCTCGGCGAGCGGCAGCGTCCCGTGCAACGGCGCCAACACCAAGGTGACGGCCCAGCCGGTCTCGCGCCCCATCAACCACATGCTGCTCACCGTCACCAACACGGGCTCCAAGACCTGCGACCTCTACTACTACCCTGCCGTCAACTTCGACGACGCCCAGTCCGTACCGCCGGTGATGAAGGACTCCCAGCCCCAGGCGGTGACCACCCTCACCCCGGGCCAGTCCGGCTATGCCGGCGTGGCCCTCGCCGGCGGAGACAACGGCACCGGCACCAACGGCCGCACCGCCAAGTCCCTCTCCGTCTACTTCTTCGACCGCGACAACAACAGCATCAGCCCGGCGGCAACCCCGGCCCTGCCGACGAAGGGCGTGTACGTGGACGACTCGCTGAAGGTGACCTACTGGCTGTCGGACGCGCAGGACGCGCTGACGTACTGAGCGCCGGGGACGGGGACGCGGACGCCGGGAACGCCATAGGGCCGGTACTGGGATCAGTACCGGCCCTATGCACTACTACTTGGCTGTCGGGGTGGCGGGATTTGAACCCACGACCTCTTCGTCCCGAAGCAACTTGGGTGGGGGTGGTGCCTTGGGCTGGTGTGCCTCTCAACTGGGCTGATGATCCGCAGACGTCCGTGCGCGTCCGCTGTTGTTCGTCGGCGTTGTCACGCAGTTAGACACGCACTTGATCCTGTTCCCGGTGCGCAGCATTAACGCGACTGTCCGTGGGCCCACGGACAGTCCGCCTGCTCACGTCACCCCGTCCGCGCACGATTCATCAGTCGGCCTGTGGTGCACACGGCTCCGGAGGCCCTTTCGGCTGGAGCCAATGCACCGCTCAGAGGCTAAGAGGAAGCGACTGGCGAGCGCGCGGTCCCCATACCGTCCACAAGGTGCAGAGATTCCTTCGGACAGTGGTGAAGTGCTTCCACGAGGATGTAAAGAGAGGGCCAACGACGGTGTCAGGGGCGCCTACGCGCGAGGTCTGATCAACTTCTCGCCCCTCGGCACAGACGTCATCTGGTGAGGTAGGCCCATGAGCATCGACGTCAGGTCGTCCTCTTCCTCACTCGTAGCGAAGATGACCTGGCTTCCAGCGGCACCGTTCTCGGCAGCTCGCTTCAAGAGTTGCTGAAAGCTAAAGCGAGCAGCTTCTTGCTGACGCGGTTCATCAAAGATGAGTAGCTGGGGGTGATTTGTCTGAAACTCCCGTGATACCTCCATGAAGGAAAATAGATAGGACCAGATGACTCGAATCATGTCGCTTGCCGATAGATCGAACCCGAGATCGAAGCCTTCGTGATTAGGGCGATAGGTTTTCGGGGAGACGTCGATCGATTGAGGTTCGAGAGATCGGAATCCGTATGCTTCAAGCTGTGACGTCAGAGATTCCTTAAGCGAGCGAATCTTGACTTCGTCAGCAGCGGTCAGCTCTCTCCGCCTAAGAGCGGCTAGAGCCTCCTTGTTCTGCTGCCAAGTTGCCGCGAGCGAATCAAGCTCATCGATCGAAGACTCGATGGAGTCCCGGATTCCGCGTAGCGCAGTCAGCCTTTCCTCAGCCCTGAGCCGTTGAGCCAGTTTGGCGGCATCTGGCAGAGAGCTTGGGTTAATCAGGGCGTCCTTCTGCGAGCGGATCGTTGCTCGTAGACCCCCCATCTCTTCGCGCAACCTAAAAACCCTGACTTGGCTAATTTCTGCCACTCGGCTGGCATCTAGCTGCATGGAGCGAAATGTTGTCAGCTCCTTATCGAGGTGCGAAATGTTGTCCTCGATAGTCAATGGATAGTCTGTGATGTCGAAGCCGTCGGGAAGACTCTGGCCGCACGTGGGGCACGTTTCGTCAGGAAGACCGTAACCTCCAGTCGCCCCGAGCCGCTGTAAGAGGGCTGCGTCCTTGTGTTTCCGCAGGTCCTCCTCCAGTGCTTCGATGCGGAGTTCTAGAGACTGAACCTGCTTTTTAGCCTGTTCCCAATCCTCAATCGCTGAGGACAGTACGATACTGAGGTGCGTTGCCCTGTCTTGATTGAGTGACAAAGACTCTTCTATCTCAGGGGCGGCTTCGCCAACAGATGTGAGGCGCTGAGCAGTCTGCTCTTCTAGTTCAGATGCTAGACGATTAATTTCGTCGTCTAGTGAGGTCCAGCCGGATCCGGAGTCTACTTCTAGGGAGACCAGGCCTTCGCGCTGCCAGGCAGAATTCGGCTTCTTAGGGATTCCCCGTACGAGGATGCCAGCGCGAGTGGCGATATCTGAAATATTGCGTTCTACATTCTTCCAGTCTGCCTCGATAAGCGTGATAGCAGAATCGACCCTTTGAGACTCTAACACCATGTCTATGGCGTCTAGTGACAAGATGAATTCAGCGGAGCGTTTTGAGACGTCTTGAATCCCAAGGTAGGTCGGGATGCGCGCTTGGACCCCTGACCAACCGTGTTTCTGCTCAACGAAGAAGTAAGGGAAGAGGCACTCCAAATATAGGGTTCCTTCGCTGCCATCCATGCGAGTTACTCTAGGAAGTTCCCACCCAAGGAACTTGGCCAGTTCATAGTGAAATCCGGCTTCTCTCTGAGCAGAACCCGCCCTGCGAACAAAATACTCGCGCTGAGTATATGGAGCTCCAGAGTCGGAGAGAGTAGGGCCGCTTCGTGTCCTTATCAGGGTCGTGTCGAACCGTGCACTCTTGACTGGGCGGCCAATAGTTAGAATCTCACCCTGCCCGTTCTCGATTTCGATAGAGACACTCGACTCTTCGACGCGGTATTCTTGGCCGTCGACTTCGACCCTGTCGGTCATCGCATGCGGAAGCGGGATGTCCCGACTGGGGCTCATCATCCCTTCGAGGCCGAGCCCATAAATTATGGACTGAAGGCATGTCGACTTACCGCTTGAGTTATCGGCTCGGAGTATATTAAGGCCAGGCCCGAACTCCAGCACAGTGCCACAGGTGGGGCCAGAGGTGCGCACATTAAGAGAGAGTTTTCGGATCTTCAACATCTAAGACCTCCACTCCAACAGATCGCTCACGGACTTCTGAGTGATGCGCGCGGGTAATGTGGCAAGGAACTCTTTTTCTGGCGCTAGAATCTCCCTGCTAGCCCACAGCAGGGTAGCTAGGCGTTCCCCCTTATCCGTCAAGGAGACAGAGGAGTTTTCGTTCCTCCTCGCTAGGCCTGTGGCGATTGCAAGATTGATCGTTCGGGTTGTTGAGGGGTCATGCCTAATAATGAGGCCATTCGGCCTGTGATGCTCCAAAAACCATTCTTTGATGACTTTGCGGCCTTGAGCGGATCGCAACGCCCAAGCCAAAACGTGGATTTGCTCTAGATTTGCGGTATTTGCGCGACAACGTCGAAGAATTAGCACGGCCGAAGCAAGCCGCCAACCCGTGCGAAGGTCGCCAGGGATCGGGTCAGGTCGGCGAGTAAATACGACGTTGGTTGAGATACCTGAGAATGCCCGCTCTAGGACCGCAGCACTGCTCATGAAGCACTCTCGCTAAATTCGAAGTCCAATGGGCAACGCATGAGCCAATCGGCTATTGATCCCCATGACATGGCGTCAATAAAAGAATCATCAAGTGCGGGAACTTGGCGGGCCAGTTCCTCTTTTAGCGATCTCACGATGGTTGTAACGTCGGCCGCACTGTTGGTGCTACCAGGAGGGTACTCAAGGACTAGCTTGCGCTCTTTTCGCACCTTGCTCCCTGTTGCCGCCTCCCATTGGTCCGGGTACTTCTCTCGGAGGCGAGCCAGTGCGTTCTCGGAATCAAGAAATTGATTAACTAGTTGCTCAAGGTAAGTGCGACTGGAGCCGGGGGATAGCTTCAGCTTGGCAAGCTTACCGAGGGCTATCTCGGCTAGTTGGGAATTCCCCTCCATCCAGCTGTCTACCTCTCCTGGAGGGGTGGGGACGACATCGATTAGCGAAGTCGCTCGCTCCAGGATTTCGCTTCGCGCTTTAGCGTAGCTGGCATCAGTGGCGACGGTCACTTTGAAATCTTCTGTAATGAATGGAAGATTCTTCGACCGAACTTCTTCTGACTTGGTACTGGCATGTTGAACAAGTTGAGCAGAGTCGAAAATCGGCACGAGGAAGATGTATGTATTTATTTTTACATTTCCAAGAAGACGTTGGAGGTCCTTTTGCTTAGTGCTGAGCTTGCGCAAGTCGATCGAGAGCTTGTCTCGTTGTTTTCCGTATCGCTCTGAAGTGGATAGCGGTTCTACCGGCGCGTAGCACTGAAACGCTCGACCACAGAAGGTGAAGGCCTCAATTCCGAGGTCTCCTCCATGGCGAGCTGGCACCTCTTGTACCTGGTCTGCACCATAGTGCCGGCGAGCGAGCAGGAGGCAGTACTGCTCCCACTCATCGCCGGAGTAGTGATGTGTCGCCGTCAAGTAGCCCCCCCACCTCATGGGCTTATGACCAGCACGGACGCGCTGGTCCGCCTCGGTGTCGCCCCCGCTCCGGAGATCATAGGGAGGAATGTTTCCCATGTGGCGCGGTATTCAATCCCCGCTGTCTGAAAAACGAGGTTGGTGGAGCAGGTTTGGCCGGCGGTCTGCCCTACGTGAGGAGGCGGCCAAAAAGCCGTGGAGCCGACCGTCCCCAGCAGGGACTGAATGGGCCACAGATTTTTGCGCGTTGACCTGCATGCTTTCCAACTTTGGCGGTGTCCCTCGGGGTTCCGTACGGGGCCGTTCACCTGGGTTCACGGGCGGCTGATTCATGGACGGGAGTGGCCGTCTGGTCCCGCCTGAACGTCGGCGAACGGTGGTGAATGAGACGGAAGCTGAGACGGTTGCTTGGCGGCAGTCACCGATCAGCTGCTCGCTCGCCACTGCGGTGGCCAGGTGGCTCGCTCAGCAATGACCTCGCCTGGAACGTGAAGGCTGGCACGGGCCTTCTCGCATCTTCGAATATCCCTGGCGGGACTGGGGTTTGTATGAGCCTCAGGGAGGGCCAACAGCCACTTGCACCTTCTCAGGGCGCTTCGCTACATCAGCGGCTCTCACTCCTGCGTCAGTCTCTCGTTCCGCTGCTCCGTGTAGGCGTCGTACTCGTCTTGGTCCAGGATGCGGACGGGAAGCCTTCTGGACAGCGGTGCAACGCCATCCGCCACAAGGGTTACGACGAGAGCCGTGTCGTCGCGGCCAAGTTCCAGGACGTCGCTGAAGTCAAGGGCTGGAAGCGCTCGTGACCACTGTCCGTGGACGATGCTGTCGGTTCCGCCGTCCCACTGGATTGCCGTGACTCCCACGGTGGTCACAAAGTCGACTGGTTGCCACCCCTCCTGATCGCCGAGCCCCCCGAGACCTTTGAGTTCGACGCGGACGCCTACGTTCTTGGCGGCGTAGACGCTCTTGTTCTGTAGCGTCACCCTCGCGATCGCCTGCTTGAAGCCCAGAATTTTGCGTCCCCAGTCCCCTTCCTCACCGGGTGCCGACAGGAAGACTGGCTCGTTCGGGAAGCTGAAGTTGAACGTGATCTCAATGTCCAAAGCAGGGCGGCCTGTGGCGGCCAAGTAGGCCAGCAGCGCCACAAAGGCGGCCACGGCGGTCAGGAGACAGGTGTAGATCACCAGGGCCGTGTTCGCGATGGCCACTCGGTCATGAGTTCCAAGCCCCAGCGTCCAGCCGGCGACTGTAGAGCCCACAACGAGAACTGCACCAGTGACTGCGGCCGCGAGCGTCACAAGGGTGATCAAGCGTCGGGGGTCGCGAGGGAGTTTCACGGGTGGAGTGTTCCACTCGGGACCATACGGTGCGCGAGTTGCAGAAGTACGGGTAGCTGGATCGCTTGTCACAAGACGGACACTTCGCCGCACACCTGTCCGGCAGCCCGCCATGATGCCTCGTCAGAACCAACCTCGGGGGACTCATGCGCCGCACTACCATCGCCCTACTCGCTGTCTGCCTGCTCGCCCTCGCCGGATGCTCATCTGGCGGCGAACCGAAGAAGGAAGCCGTTACCGTCACAGCCACACCCACCGCGACCCCGTCGCTCAGCCAGGCGGAGAGCATGCGCCTGTGTACTGACGCTGTCGCCGGGGCGGCCCCGGGCTGGGAGGACTGGAACTTCAACCCCGGTGAGTGGCAGGAGGACCCGCGGACGCCGAAGGAGTGCCTGCCGTTGGCGGACGAGGAGAATCCGCCTAGCGGGAACAGGGCGTTCATGCAGGCGCTGCTCGATGGGCTGGGGAAGGCGGATGATCCGCGTGCTCGGTCGTAGGTGAGGCGGTCGTGCTATGGCCCCGCGGGTGTCCGGGCGGGGCCGAGGTCATGCGGTGGGCTTTCCACCCGGACCCCCGGTGTCCAGCTCAAAGGTGGAATCCCGGACGCGCGGATGCGGCAACACCCGGTCGGGCGGGATTGAACAACCTCGGAAGGGCCGTCGAGCTGGAGTGTGTTGGTTCCAGTACATAGGTCGCGGGAAGCGGCGAAGGCGAACCGCGAAGCGCTGCAGGAAGCCCTCTCAGGTGTGCGGCCGTTGGCCTCGTGTTAGCGGATATCGGTCATGTGGGTAACACGCTTGAGTGGACTGGATATCTCCGGTGAGCACGCTGGCCGGCGCCGTGGTCGGGGTGGGTTCCGCGCTGATCGCTGAGCGCATCCGCTCGCGTCGTGACCTGGAGAGGGAGGGCGCGCAAACACGAAGGTCGGTCTACTCCGACTTCCTCATGGCACTCAGCCGAGGGCACTCTGAGATGCGGATGGTCGTTCTCAAGCCTGACTGCCCAACCGGCGACCGGCTCTACGGTGATCTTCATCTGGCCTTGGACAGCTCGGGCGTCTGGAGACTGAGACAGAGCCTGTCGCTCACGGCATCGGCTGAGATCATTCGACTGGCGGTGAGCGCGTGTGAGGCCTTGACTCGTATGAGGGACGGGCTCATTGAGGATCCGGATGTCAGCAGCGATCTGTACCTTCGAGTGAGAGCCGACCTCTGGAGTGAGAATGCGCGTCTTCGGGAGGCCATGCGCAGAGACCTGGGCATGGACGGACCACCGGATCCCGAAGTTGGTCAGTACCGCTATCCGGCCGCTTCATGAACAACTGATGGGGGCTGGCCGTGGAGTGTCTTGCCTGTAGTGCGTAAGTCGGGTGAGCCGGTCACCCCATCCAAAGAAGCCCTCTGACCTGGCAAGATTCGCGCGCCACACGGCGATCGCTCGGCAGACTGCGTGGCCTGGCAGGCCCCGACAGTTTGCGTGATCAGCACACTTGATCATGGTCAGAGGATGAAGATGATCCGGTGTTCGAAACTGCGCTCACGATCTTTAGTATTCTGCTTCAAACGCTCGGGTTGGTTGCGGCTGCGACTGGCCTCTACAAGACGTTCAAGGACTCCTCAGCTCCTGGCGATCGCTTCTTCAGCAGCGTGCTGCCGAATCAAGTCGAAGTGGCCCGGCAGGTTTGGACTGCCTTTGACCGTCTGCTTCGATGTCTCCTTCGACGCCCTCGACCGGCTGTGACTCACGCTCTTGGTACGGCTCTGTCCGTCGAGTTTGCGGGGAGCGCCAGCGGGCTCGTTCAGTTCGGCCGGCTGCCGGACCTCGTGCAGGATGCCGAGGCCTTCAGGGTCGAGATTGAGAACCGCATGAACCGTGTCTTCAGGCTTGCCCAGGACGTGCAACACGATCTGGGCCAGGAGGCGAAAGTCCGAGGCCAGGAAGACCAGCGCCTAGGGGAAGACCTTCAGGCTCGTATCGCCAACATCGATCAAGAGGCGAAGCGGGCCACGATTCGAGGCTTGCGTGAGCAGGTGTTCGGGCTTTTCTGTGTTGCTCTTGGGCTTGTGGTGCAGAGCGCCCTTGACCTGGCCTTCTAATCCCGGAACTACCGTGTTCCCCAACTTGGCTTGGGGGATCGGCGTCTGCGTCGGTATCCAGCGCGCCGTCTCCGAGCAGGGGCGAGTAGTTGGCAGCTGTCGTTGTTGGCTGCCGGCGGACGGCCCACAGACGGCCCGTCGGACCGGGCACGCGAGGGGGCGGGCGTGATCGTCACAGTAGTGACCATATGGACAACACTCCGCCGGCCGCCGCGACGCCTAGGTGAAGTGCCACCCATAGTGCGTAGAGGCGCAACCTGAACAGCTTGGGGAAACGGAGCTGCTGCCTTTGGTAGGTGTCAGCCCATCCCGCGTCGATCGAGAGGCTCGGATGCAGGTCCCCTAGTTTCTTCCGAAGGCTCAAAGCTTGAGCGTCGTGGAGGGCTTGTCGTTCCCGATACTTCATACATGCCAATGCTCCATACGAGCCGAGCAGCATCATGGGCAGTGTGACCGCGAGCATCGTCGGCCCTAGTCCGCTCTGAGCGATGAATCCCAGCCCCGCTGCCACCACCAGGATGACGATGTTGGTGAGCGTCGCGCGTTGGTTCTCAAGCTGCCGCATCTGGTCGCGCTGATCTTTCCAGAGCTCAAGTAAGACGTCGCTACTGTCAGCCATGGCCCCCCGATCCGTCTCTTCCAACGGCAACGTACGGGCTGAGAGTGCAAGGTCGCTGTGCTTTCATGACGGAGCCATACCCGAGAATCGCCCTGTGCCCGGTGCTTGGGCGACCGCAGGATTTGAACCTGTGGCCTCATCCTTATCAGGTCGATCAGGGGGCGTTGGCGACGTGGGTAAACCGACCGCAGTCCTCAGCTGATCGTCCGCCGAGGTTCGACGCCGAGCGCCGTTGTTCGGGCCTGTTGGTGTCAAGCGTTGATGTCATTCGCCTGGGCGAGCTTGACAGGTCAGCCATTCACCGGAGCGAATCCGGGGGCCGTCTGCGCCTGAACCTACGACAGCCCGCCACGACGACGGGCTCGCCGATCGACCAGGCGCGCGTATGCCTCGCGGTACCCCCACCAACCTCAACCACGCTTCCGATTTGCTGACCAGTGCCACCCACATCGGCCAGCTGATGACGAAGATACGAGAGCTATCGGGTGGGAAACGAAAGCAGGCCACTCCGAGGACCCTGGGGGATGCGCGCAACCATTCCAAATGCAGAGATTCGAACAAATCATCGGACGTAAAGCCGCAGCTCAGGCGCCACTTAGGGGGTCCTAACGTTTTAACGTTAGGTCTCACGTTAGCCCATATGGTATGCTTGTGGCCCATGGAGGAGACTCGCACGCTTGAGACGGCCCTGGAGGTGGCCCAGCAGCAGCTGGCCGCAGCCGAGCACGCGCTCGTCGCCGCGCGGGAGCGCGCGCATCGGGAAGTGACAGCCGCGCGCGAACAAGTCCAGCGCCTCTCCATGGCCGTATATAGCCTGCGCGACGTTCTGGCGGCGCAGGGCGTTGACCCTGGACAGCTCCCCCAAGTTTCAGCCCACGTTTCAGCTGAGGCGGGAACGGCACACGTCGTCGGTACCGCAGAGGGTGCGACCTTGGATACGGCTGCCGTCGATGTGCATCAACCCACGGGGCTTGAGCCGCGCTCCTCCACGGATCGCGCGGTAGCGATCCTGGCCGACGCCGGCCGCCCTATGCGCATGTCTGAACTGCGCAGGGAGTGGGTCCGTCGAGGGTGGGTCAACCCAAACTGGAAGACTCCAGACGCGGCCATCACGATGGCCTTCCATCGCGCCAGAAAGGCCAGAAAGGTCGGTCGGATGCTGGACGGCTCGTGGGTTCTACCCATGATGGTGCGTGACGAACTGGCCCGCGCTCGCCATCAGGACGATTCCGGTGGGGGTGGCGACGAGTGACCCTCCCGAATGGGCCGTCCGTCACTTTGGCGTCAGGACGGCGACCAAGAAGCGCCGCATTCCACACAGTGCGGGTGCCCGGTGTACCCGGAGACCGCACCGTCCGGGCTCAGGCATACGGCGCCTGGACCATCGGCGGTCCTGAGCTCGAACCAGCCACTCCCGCATACACACGTCCCCGTACCTGGCTCCTCCCGCCGGGGCGCGGCCCGCCATGAGTTCAGATCAACAACAGTCACGTCATACCCCAAGAGAGGAACAAACGATGTTCGCAGGACGTCATCGGCCCCTGGGGCCGAACGGAGAGTGGAAGACCGGTCAGAGGGTGCCGGTGAACGGCTACTACGTCGACCAGTACGGAGTGGAGAGCCGTCACGAGGAAGGGCGGAACTTCCCGCCGTGCATCGACCGAAAGGGCGAGTGCGCCTACCGGACTCTGTCCCGCGCGGTTGCAGCCGCGTGAAACCAGTGATGCTAGATAGTTAGCGCTATCTGACATCTGAGTAACCCATCGAGGGGTGGAGGGCCACAGGCCTTTCACCCCTCACCCTTTTGCCCTTCGGCCGAGCACACTCCGCAGTCCGGGAGGTACCGGGTAGTAGACCCAACTACACAACTTTTGTCTATAGCTGGGTTGTAGATCCACCCGCGTAGCTTCGACGCACACATTTACAGTACCCCGCCTGTGCAACCCTGCACGCGCTGGGGGAGCCCTACGTAGAATCTCAGCCGACCGCTCAGCCGCAACGTACGTCTCTGAGCCCGGCCCATTCCCGTGAGCGCGGTACGGGCGCCGGCCGGGCTGGAGCGGGGCGGAGACAGGAGCGCAGGCCCGGCCGGGGGTCGGGCCGCGCGCGGGGAGCGGAGCGAGCCGCCTTGAACCCGTAAGGAAGGTTGTAACTCAGGTGCCTGATGGGCGTTGTGAGCCCTATGCGCGCTCGGGCTTCGAGGCTGCTGCCATGCTTCGGGATTCCGCTGCGGCTCGATGAAGGGCCTGGGCTACCTGCTCGGCGTCCTCTGGGGAGAGCTGCATCTCTTGGGTCCAGAGGATCGACAGCCTGATGTTGCCGGTCACTAGGTTCAGGGCAACGTCGGCTTCGGCCCCGGTGCCGGTGGCATCCTGCACAGCCAAGTTGAGGTCGCTCCTGAACACGCTCACGGTGACGCGGCCTCGGTGGCGGTGAGATCCCACAGCGGAGCTGCGTACTGCTTTGGCGCGGTCTCTATGAGTAGCGCTCGTATGGCTTCTCGCTGGCTGCCTGGGAGGCCCAGTGCTTCGGCGAGGCGGCGGAACGTCGTGTGAGTGACTCCGCGGCTTCTGGCCTCGTTCTCGAAGTGGTCGAGCTGAGACAGCACCGTACCGGGGTCGAACTCTTCCGCCGGCTGGTCCTTGAGCCAGGCTGCCTTGTTGCGTTCGTAGTCGATTTCCGAGTAGCCGCAGATCTCGCGGCTGTGCGTCTCGGCCTCGTCCAGAGTGGTCGTCGACAGGATGGCGCGCGCCAGCTCGTTGCGGCTCAGGGCGTCGTCCAGATCGACTTCATGGACCGTTGGGCCGTCGTCTGTGAGGGGAATGGGGAGTCCGGCGTCCCGTACTTCGCAGACGCCTCGTACTCCTCGTGCAGTTGCGGCGAGCATGCCGGTTGCCTCAGAGGGGTGCCATTCCAGGATCGAGCTGACCGGCTCTACGTCCTTCGAGGTGAAGGTGTGGACGAGAGGTCCAAGTAGGCCGTGCACCTGGGCGATGGGAAGTTCGCCGTCCAGACCGGGGCCGGCGACCAAGAGTCGGATAGGCGCGTTCACTTGGCAGCATGCGGCGAGCGTCAGAGCGTCGGCGAGCGGGCTCTTGAGTGTCGGTTCGTCGCCTCGCGCGAGGATGTCGCCGCCCACGTCCAGGAGATCGATCGACGTCGGCTCCAAGTGGCCGACCAGCTCTTCGAGTTGGCGTGTGATGCTTTCGGTGCCGTGCTGCGGATCAATCAGGGCGAAGGTGTGCGGGAGCTCCGCGGCAAGCCGGGGGAGGGTAGATCCGGCCGGAGCGATTGGACGGGCCTCAGATGGCACCGACCAGACGGACTGAGTGACGACTTCGAGTCCTGTGAAGTCGGAGGGGAGTCGGGGTCCCGGAACGGGGTCCACCAATAGGCGGTCCCACGCGTACGTGAGGATCACCGCCTGGTCCTCGTCGCCGTAAAGGGCGGCGTGAAGCATTGCGGCGGCGACTGCGTCGCCCCCTCCCCCTGCTGCGACGATCAACCGCGTCATGGGCCCAAGCCTACGGGGTCGGTCCTTGACCACTCACTCTATAGTGGCTAGAGGCTATAGCCACTTGGACGAGGAGGGGACATGCCTCAGATTGAGGAGGCTCAGCCGAAGTATCTCCAGATCGCGCACTTCATCCGTGATCAGATCCTTCGGGGTGACCTACGACCGGGGGACGAGGTTCCTTCGGAGCGGCAGTTGGCGGTGAGCTGGAAGGTGTCCCGGCCCACGGCGGCTCGGTCGTTGGAAGCGCTGAGCCATCAGGGGCTCGTAGAGAAGCGGCAGGGGTCCGGCACGTACGTGCGTAGCCTCGAAGTGAACCGCCGGGCGCGGGAGTTGTACGGGCGGGCCCGGCAGACCGGGAAGATCTACACCTCCGGTGAGTACGCGGTGATCTCGTCGGCTGGGTGGCTGGATGCGCCGGACCACGTTGCTGAGGCGTTGGGTCTCGTGAAGGATCGGCGGGCCGTGCATCGTCGGCGGGTCACCAACAACCAGGACGGGCCCCTCTCCCTGTCGACCTCCTGGTTCGCGCCGGACGTCGGGCAGCGGGCACCCAAGCTCCTGGAGCCGGAGCGGATCCAAGAGGGCACCTTGATGTACGTCGAGAACTCGACGGGGCGGCAAGGGAGTTACGCGGAGGACCGCATGTGTGCCCGGCCGGCGACTGAGGAGGAGGTCGTCGATCTTCAACTTGAGCCATGCTCCGCCGTGTTGATCGTGCATCACGTCGTCTTCGACCTCCAGGACCGGCCGTTGGAGTTTGCCGAAGCCACCTATCCCCCGCACCGCTGGGCGTTCGAGCAGGGGTATCCGCTCACCTGATGGGTCGTCACTTTGCTGAACCGCTTGCGCATCGCAAGTGGCTAATGCCACTATCCATTAAGTGGCTAAGGCCACTTGATCGGAAGGGGGCACGGGGTGACGAGTCAGCAGCCGGACCAGGGAGTGCGCTTACCTTGCCGGAGATGTCGGGGACGTGGCTGGAAGCGTGTCAGTTCGCGTACTTCCCTGGCGCTCGCCGCTGCTGCTGACCGCATCCGTGCCACATCGAAGCGGCGCTGCCTCGACTGCGACGGCAGCGGCAAGGAGTGAACGCGGATGACCTACGCGATCGACCACCATCCCTCTGAAGGCTCACCACGACTCGGCGCGATGAGCCTGCATCCGACTCCGGAGTCCGTCCCCCGGGCCCGACGTTGGTTCCGGAAGTTCATCGCCCCGTACAACCCGGCCTGCTCGGTCGAGGACTGCGTGCTGATGATCTCGGAACTCGTGACCAACGCCATCCGCTACGGGCGGGCTGACGAACCGTGGGTCGTGCGGGTGGAGTGGTTCCGGGACGGGGCCTCGCTCCGGGTCGAGGTCCACAACCCCGGATTCCCGGCGAACGTGCGGTTGCGGCATCCGGACGCGAACGATGCGCATGGGCGCGGGCTGCTGCTGGTCGACTCCATCGCCGAGTCATGGCACTCCGGGCCCAGTCGCTTCGGCGGCACGGTTGTCTCCTTCGTAGTGGCCAATGCCTGGCCGGCCTGAAGGGGCGCCTGGGTTCTCTTCCATGGGTACTGCCGCTAGTCTGGTTGACCGGTTGACTTGGCCAATCTCGACAGGCGGCGGCGTTGATGGCGTATGACGTGGAGGCACCGAAGTACGTTCGCCTCGCTCAGACCCTTCAGGGTCGCATCGAGGACGGCACATACGCCCCCGGAACCCGCGTGCCCAGCGAAAACCAACTGGTACAGGCTTTCGGGATGTCCCGCCCGACCGTCGTCCGGGCGCTGGAGCTGCTGAAGCGTGACGGCTGGCTGGAGTCCCGGCAGGGCTACGGCACGATCGTGCGCGGTCGTCCCGCGGTGGTCGAGGAGAAAGATCGCCGGGGGAGTGCGGAGCTCACACGTGATGAGTCTCGGGTCCCGGGGCGGCTGGTTGAGGTCGGCCGGGTCGCTGTTCCGGCGCGCGTCGCCTCCGTGCTTGGGCTGCCGAAGCGCGCCAAGGTCCTCATGCGCCGTTTCCTGGTCGAAGAAGACGGCGAACCCGTCGAGCTGGTCTCGTCGTACTTCCCCGCGGGCCTGATCGAGGGCACTGAGCTGGAGAGTGCCGCCCCCCTGAGTGGTGGTACCCGTGCGCACCTGGAGGCGCGGAAGAAGGTTCGGTTCGACCATGTGACGGAACGTGTCTCGGCTCGACTGCCGGACACTGGAGAGGCTCAGCTACTTGGTCTGCCCGATGGCGTCCCTGTACTCAGCGTCCTCGTCATCGCGCGCGATGCGTCGGGCCAGGCGTTGCAGGTCTCTGACGTGCTGCTTCCTGCTGATGGGCAGGAACTCGAAGACACCTACCGGTTGAGCTGACGAATTCTCTGGCTCATGTGCGTGGCTGACGGCTGGCCAGGCGGTAGACCATGTACGTAATTCCCAGGATGACGTCTGCCGCCGCCCACAGCCCGATGATCAGGCCCACGCCGATCGCGGTGCCGACGTTGCCGGCGTCGTTGCAAGTCTTCAGCGCGTCGCCGGTCATCCCCTGACATGAATCCGGGGTGCCGCTGCCGCTCGCAGCTCCGGTGATCACCCAGATCAGGAACAGGATCTGGACTGACAGGAAGACCCAGAAGAAGACGCGATGTCGCTTGCGGGGGAGAGGTGCTGCCTGCCTCTGGTAGGGAGGTTGGCCAGGCGGTACGCCTTGAGGCTGTCCCGGCCAGGACTGCGACGGAGGCGCTGGCGCCTCGGGATTTCGTGGGCCCCAGGACTGTTCTGGCGAGGCCTTGGGGTGCCCGGCGTGATGCAACCTGCTCATGATCCGGCCCTTCTGGGCGTTGCTCATTCCATCGTGCGCCTCGGGGATCACTTGTGCTCGCCGGGTCGCTGAAGACTGCTCGTGAAGCCACTTGACAAGTCAACCCGGCAACTCTAACTTCGAACTTGCTAAGTCAACCTGTCAGGTGATGGGTTGTCGATCTCAGAAGGAGAACTCTCTGTGCGTGTAATCCGAGTTGACGCCTCGTCCGCCACGATCCTGCTCACCGAAGCGCCGGCACCGAAGGTGCGCGACCGACAGACCGGTGAGATCGCCAAGGACGCCGTGAGCGGTGAGGCGCTGATGACCGTGGGCGTCGTCTACATCGACGAGGGCGACTCGTCGATCGTCCAGGTCACCATCCCTGAAAGCGGCGTTACGGAGGGCCTGACCGTTGGCGCTCCGGTGTCCCTGCCGGGGCTCATCGCCCGGCCGTGGGAGAGCGTGTTCAACGGCCAGCAGCGGCACGGCATCGCGTACCGAGCGACCGCGATCGCGCCGGGTGCCTTCCCGGTCCCGGTCGCTCAGGCGGGTTGATCGCCGTGACGGACCTGATCACCTTCGCCGAGTTGGGCGGGCCGCTTGCTGCGATAGGCGGCGCGGCCTACGCCCGGCACGCCAACCCGGCGGCGTACTGGTCCACGGTCGGGCTTCCGGTCTCGGTGGCCCGACTGTTGGCCTCGTACTCCTCGACCATGGACGCCTGCGGTCTGACCGTCGAGCCGTCCCGGTTGCGGATGCTGGCCATCAGGGCGACCACTCGCCGGGAAATTCGTCCAGTGCCGCCCCGCCGGGGCATCATCCGGCCCACCACGACCGGCCTGCGCGTCCGGCTCCGGCTCGCACCGGGCCAGGAACCCGCCGACGTCGCTGCCTCGGCGGAACGACTCCGCCATGCCTGGGGCGTGCACGCCGTGTACGTCAAGGACGTCAAGCCCGGTGTCGTCGAACTCCGGCTCATCGGCTTCGACGTCCTGCGCAAGGTCCGGATGCCTCGCCGAATGGACGGCGGGTTGCTCAAGGTGCCGGTAGCGCTTCGAGAGGACGCCACGGCGTTCTTACGGGACTACCGCGCCGTACCGCATGAACTCGTCCTCGGCGCAACGCTGTCAGGCAAGTCCATGTACCTGCGCAACCTGATCGTCGGGCTCGCTCAACAGCCCGTCGCTCTGGTCGGCATCGACTGCAAGCGGGGCGTCGAGCTGGCGCCCTTCGCCTCTCGTTTCGCCGCGCTGGCGACCGACCCTGACGAGGCTTCCGAGCTGCTGCCCGTCCTGATCAAGGAAATGGAGGACCGCTACGACCTGATCAAGGCCCGGCAGGGGATCGCACCCAACACCCCCGACGAGGAGATCACTTCAGACATCTGGGGTCTGCCGAAGAGCGAACGCCCGGTGCCCATCGTCCTTTTCGTCGACGAGGTGGCCGAACTCTTCCTCGTCGCGACCCGCAAGGACGAGGAACGGCGGGACGAGATGGTCACTCATCTCATTCGGCTCGCCCAGCTCGGTCGTGCGGCCGGCATCTACCTGGAGGTCTGCGGGCAGCGCTTCGGCGCCGAACTCGGCAAGGGCGCCACCATGTTGCGGGCCCAGCTCACCGGCCGCGTCTGTCACCGAGTCAACGACGAGGCCTCCGCCAAGATGGCGCTCGGAGACATCGCCACCGAGGCGGTCTACGCCTCCTGCGCCATCGCCGCCGAGATGCCGGGCCTGGCCGTGGCAGGCGACACCTCCGGCGGCTGGTCCCGCATCCGCACTCCCCACCTGTCACTCACCGACGCTGCGGCCACCTGCCGTGACGCGGCCCACCTCGCGCCGGACGTACCGGCGCTCAAGCCCTTCCAGCCGTACGTCTCGCCCGTACTCCTCAACACCCCCAAAGCAGCACCCGCCGTGCGCCTGACCTCCGAGACAGCGGGGGACTGAGCGATGAGCGCTCACCGCATGCGGCTGGACCCGGTCCTGGTCCAAGCGGCCATCGCCGCAGCCCTGTCCTTCGCCCATCTGCACGACCTCGCTGCGGCGGCCGGACAGGCGGGGTGGAAGGCCTGGGCCTATCCGATCAGCGTTGATCTGCTGCTCGTCGCTGCCTGGCGGCGCCTGCGCTCCGGTGCGGCGAAAGCCTCTGGCTGGTGCTGGTTCACCGTTGCTCTGACTACGTCGCTCGGGGCCAATGTCGCCACAGCCGGCCTGCTCGACCTTGGGAACGTCCCTGCCTGGCTTCGCATCCTCGTCGCGGGCTGGCCGGCTGTCGCCTTCCTCGGCGGAACGCTTCTCGCCCACGGCACCCAGGACGGCGACGAGGTGGCGGTGCCGAACCAGGGCGAGGCACCCGTGCCGCCCCTCACGCCAACTGCCCCTGAACTGCCCGCTGCTGAGCCACAGCCCGCCGCGCAGCCCACCGCCGCCCCTGTCCCGCCCGCCCTCGTCGCCCTCGCCCGCAAGGTCGCCGACGAACACCGGACACGGACCGGGACGGACATCGACACCCCGACCCTTCGCACCCGGCTCGGTGTCCCGCTTCCGCTCGCCGAAGCCATCGCCACCAAACTCACCTGACCCCGGAGGACTTTCCACCGTGCAGCCGTCCACGCTCCGCGCGCTCAAGCGTGCCGCCGAGCTGACCCGACAGAACCGCCTCACCGAAGCCGTGCTGATCGCCGAACCGGTGATCCTCGCCGCCGACACCTACGAAGGCGACGAGATCTTGCGCTGGCTGGCCGACCACGTCACCGACTTCACCGGCGAGACCGACAAGGAGTTGCCCTGATGCCTGCCAACCGCCGTTTCCGCCGCGTCGTACGCATCGGCCCCGTCCAGGTCGCCACGTACAACGACGACCGTGGCCGCGAGAAGCACATCGCCGCCTGCACCGCCCCGCGTTGTGGTGCCTCCGCCGACTACGACAGCCGCGCCGCCGCCGAACTCGCTGCCCGCACCCACCGCTGCCGCGTCCGCTGAGGAGCTCTCGTGACCGTCTCACTGCCGCTCGTCTTCGTCCTGGGCGTCATCGCCTGGGCCGCGATCAAGTTCCTCGGCGTCCGCATGTGGGTCGCCGTCGTGATCGCGCTGTTCGGCTTCTGGCTCTCTCACACATTCCTCGCCCCCGCCATCGAGTCCGGCACCCGTTCCGGGGTCGGCGTCGTCAACGGCACCGATCGCTGAAAGGAGCTCCGCCATGTTCCGCCCCAAGCTGCCCGACGTTCCCACCCCGCCGCCGACCCTCACCCACCACCAGCCGCACGTCCCGACCATCACCGCCGGTCGCTCGCTTAGCCCCTACGCGGTGCCGGTCACCGTCGTCCTCGTCGGCGGGGTCGTCCTCACCGCGCTCCTGGCGGCCGTTGCCATCACAGCCGTGTCGGTGGCCATCGCTGCGGTAGTCCTGCGCTCGCTCCTCAACGGCACCAATAGGCGTTGACCGGCCGCCGGGGCGGCAAACGCCGCCAAGCATCCCGCCGCCCCGGGGCCGTCCCTCCCAACCGCAGAAACAGCCGAAAGGAAGACCCATCATCACCCGGCAGACTCCGCCCCCGCTGGCGGAACTCTCCATGCTGGCCTCCCTGGGCACCATGCCCGAGCTGGCCAGGCAACTCTCCGGACTGGGCGGCTGCACCCGCCCCATACGTCTCGACGGCCACCGCACCGAATACGCGGTCGACACGGCAACCGGCGAGATCGGCCGAACCCTGCACCACCTCGACTCGACTGCCCTCCCCGCCGGCCAACTCCTCGTCCGCTGCAACAACCGCCGTGCGACTCGCTGTTCGGCCTGCGCCGAGACCTACCGCCGCGACACGTACCACCTGATCACTGCCGGTCTACGAGGCGGCAAAGGCACCTCGGACCAGGTCGCCACACACCCGCGCGTCTTCGCCACCTTCACCGCCCCCGGCTTCGGCCCGGTCCACAACCGCCCGTCCAGCGGGCGCCCTTGCCGCTGCGGTGCCCGGCACGCCGAGGACGACAGCACGCTGAGCACGCCCCTGAACCCGGACACGTACGACTACGAAGCGGCCGTGCTCTGGAACGCCCATGCAGGAGCCCTCTGGCGACGCTTCTCCATCTACCTCCGCCGGGAGATCGCCAAGCGGGCTGGCCTCACTCAACGAACCTTCCGTGACCATGCGCGCATCTCGTTCGCGAAGGTCGCCGAGTACCAAAAGCGCGGTGCCGTTCACTTCCACGCGGTCATCCGCATCGACGGCCCAGAAGGGGGCGATACCTCACCGCCGGCCTGGGCGACGGCAGAGCTTCTGACGGACGCCATCGAGGCCGCAGCGACCGCCGCCCGCATCAACGGCCCAGAGATCGACGGCCGGACGCATACCTTCGTCTTCGGCCGCCAACTCGACGTCCGTACGATCCAATCCGCCGACTTCGACAACGGCCAGGAACTCACCGAACGAGCTGTAGCCGCGTACATCGCCAAGTACGCCACCAAAGGTGCTGAGACGGCGACAGGCACCCTCGACCGACCTCTCAAGTTCCTCGCTGAACTGGCCCAAGCGCGCATCACGGACCACGCCCGACGCATGATCCGCGTCGCCTGGACCCTCGGGGCACGCCCCGAACTCGCCGAGCTCCGCCTTCGGGCCTGGGCGCACATGCTCGGATTCCGCGGCCATTTCTCCACCAAGTCCCGCCGCTACTCGACCACCCTCGGCGCACTTCGAGGTGCTCGCGCTGAATGGCGTCGTGCCCAAGTCGCTCCGGTCATCGACACCGATCCGGACTCGACTCTCGTGCTCTCGCACTGGGTCTTCGCTGGAACGGGCCTTTCCCGTGGCGAAGCCTGGCTCGCCGAATCCCTCGAACCCGCCCCCGGCACGGAAGGAGAACCAACACATGCGTGACGACGAACTGTTGACCGTGGTCGACGTCATGGCTCGCTTGAAGGTAGGGCGGTCCACGGTCTACGACCTGATCCGCACCCGGCGTCTGCGTTCCGTCGCCATCGGAAGGTGTCGGCGTATCCCTGCCTCCGCTCTCCACGACTTCATCTCTGGGCAGTCGGAGCGTGCTGCCTGATGACCAAGCGTCGTAGTCGCGGTGACGGCGGGCTCCACTGGGACGAGAAGAGACAGCGTTGGATCGCCACGGCGAACCTCGGTTTCGACCCGAGCGGGAAGCGGATCGTGAAGCGGGGGAGTGGCAAGACCAAGACCGAGGCCAAGAACAAGCTCAAAGAGGTGCTGCGGGACCACGAGGACGGCCTCGCCATCGCGCCCACCAACTACACGGTGAAGGACGCGGTCACGGACTGGCTCGCCTACGGCTTGGCCGGCCTCGACCCCAGCACCGTCGAAACGGCCACGCTCATGAGCGAGAAGCACGTTATTCCGTCGCTCGGTGCCCGCAAGCTCCGTGACCTCAGCGCGGAAGACGTGGACCGTTGGTTGGCCACCAAGGCGAAGACACTCAGCACGCGCACACTTCAGGGCCTTCATTCCTGCCTGAACCGTGCGGTCAAGCGGGCCATGGCGCGGGACAAGGTGAAGCGCAACGTCGTCGAGCTGTGCTCGGTGCCGCAGGGACAGGCGGGGCGGCCGTCCAAGGCGCTCACCTTCGTCCAGGCCGAGGCCGTACTGAAGGGGGCTGCTGGAACCTCCATGCACGCGTACATCGTCGTCGCGCTGCTGACCGGTGCCCGTACCGAGGAACTGCGGGCGCTCACCTGGGATCACGTCTTTCTGAAGGGGCGGCAGAACTTCGACCCGCCGCAGCCTCCGCACATCGCCGTCTGGCGGTCGGTGCGGCGGAGCGGGGACACCAAGACCCGGAAGTCCCGGCGCACCCTCGCCCTGCCGGCGCGCTGCGTGGAAGCGCTGTGGCAGCAGTTCGAGGAGCAGGGGTGGGACCGGCTCGCCGCTGACGAGGAGTGGGAGGAACACGGGCTCGTCTTCTCCTCGGCCGTGGGCAAGCCGCTCGATGCAGCCAACGTCCGCCGTGCCTTCCGCCAGGCGCTCAAAGACGTTGACGGTGTCGACGCTGCCGAGTGGACGCCCCGGGAGCTCCGGCACAGTTTCGTGTCGCTGCTCTCCGATCGGGGCGTTCCTCTGGAGGAGATCTCCCGGCTCGTCGGGCACTCGGGTACGGCCGTGACCGAGGAGGTGTATCGGAAGCAGATCCGGCCCGTGATCCAGACCGGTGCCGTGGTCATGGATGGCATCTTCGGCGCGGATCCGCGCAAGCCCTAGGCACTCAGGAATCGATAGTCACGCAGATAGACACGCAGTAACGTCAGAGGGCCCTTACCGAATCGGTAAGGGCCCTCTGAACTGCTGTGTAGCTGTCGGGGTGGCGGGATTTGAACCCACGACCTCTTCGTCCCGAACGAAGCGCGCTGCCAAGCTGCGCTACACCCCGATGTCGCCACTTATCTTGCCTGAGCTGCTGCTCGCCGTGGCGACATCGTTTACTTTAGCCCACCGGTGGCCGGAGACGAAATCCGGTTTTGGCGCGGTGGCGGATCAGGTTGGGGCGGGCGTGGTCGAGGGCCACGAGGAGGACGGAGAGGGCGTAGAAGGCGAGGCCGAGGAGGAGGGCGTTGCCCAGGACGCTCTTGTAGCCGTGCTGTTCGACGTCCAGGAAGGTGTAGAGGTAGCGGCCCGGTGTGCCGGGGAGAATCAGTTCGCCCCGGGCCAGATACACCGCCAGGTACGTCATCGGGTACAGCAGCCACGTCGTCGCCATCCGCAGATGCAGCCGGCCGGGGGCGGTCAGGAACAGCCAGTCGATCACCGCGGCGATCGGGATCACCGTGTGCAGGACCTGGTTCGTCACCGCCTGCCAGCCGCTGAGGGGTCCGCCCGTCATCGCGAACGGGCTCGACGCGTGCGCCAGGATCAGGTGGTACACCAGGCCGGTGATCGTGATGTAGAGCAGTGCCGCGCCCGTGACCAGGGGGGAGAGGGGGCGGCGGGCCGTCCAGGCGCGGCGGGCCGTGGCGATCATGACCAGGGCCAGCAGGATGTTGCTCTGGATCGTGAAGTACGTCAGCACCCGGATCGGGCTGCCGAGGAAGAGGTCGACGGTCACCGCCGCTGCCGCGACGAGCGCGACCAGCAGTCGGTACGCCGCTGTCAGCGGGCGACGGTACGGGGCCACCACCGCGGTGGCGGGAACGGGTGAGGCGAGCAGCGCGGGCATGCCGGGTACCGCGGGGAGGTCCGGGATGTCCCTGGGTATCGGGGCGGTCATGCCCTCACGCTAGGCAGCGGGGACGAATCGGGCGATACGGGTGGGCTGGACGAGGTACTTCAGTGACCGCGACCTCACGAGGACCCTCGCAGCAGTCCCCGGTACTTCCCTGTACCCGTCCCCCCCGGAACCCTCAACTCCCCCCTGCTTCCCCACTCACTACCGACTACCGACTACCTACTCCCGCCCCACCAACGTCAACAAAGTCGCCTCCGGCGGACAGGCGAACCGCACCGGCGTATACCGATTGGTCCCGCACCCCGCCGACACATGCAGATACGACGTCCGCCCCTCCACCGAGTGCCGGGACAGCCCCTTGACCCGGTCCGTGTCCAGGTCGCAGTTCGTGACCAGGGCGCCGTAGAAGGGGATGCAGAGCTGGCCGCCGTGCGTGTGGCCGCCGAGGATCAGGGGATAGCCGTCCGCCGTGAACGCGTCCAGGGCCCGGAGGTACGGCGCGTGCACCACGGCCATCGAGAAGTCGGCGTCGTCGGACGGGCCGCCGGCCACGCGCGCGTAGCGGTCACGCTTGATGTGGGGGTCGTCCAGGCCGGTCAACTCCACCGACGCGCCTTCGAGTTTCAGCGTCCCCCGCGTGTTCGTCAGGTTCAGCCAGCCCGCCGCGTCGAAACCGTCCCGCAGGTCCTCCCACGGGTTGTGGACGGCTCCTACGACGGGCGGGTTGCCGTTCAGCCCGTGGCGGCCCGCGGTCTTCTCGAACAAGTACCGGGCGGGGTTACGGGGTGTGGGGCCGTAGTAGTCGTTCGAGCCGAAGACGTACGCGCCGGGGAAGTCCATCAGCGGGCCGAGCGCGTCGAGGACCTCGGGGACGGCCTCCGGGCCGGAGAGGTTGTCGCCGGTGTTGATCACGAAGTCGGGGCGCAGGCCCGCGAGTGAGCGCAGCCAGCGCTGTTTCTTGCGCTGGCCGCCGACCATGTGGATGTCGGAGACCTGGAGGACTCTGAGCGGGCGCATGCCGGCCGGCAGCACCGGGACCGTCACCCGGCGCAGACGGAAGGAGCGGACCTCGAAGGCCGCCGCATAGACCACACCGGCGGCACCGGCCGCCGCAATTCCCAGAGGTACTCCGTATCGCGCGCGCATACCGCCATCGTGTCAGACCCCACTGACACCCCGTCGGCCGCGGCCACTTAAGAGGCACCTTGAGCGACTCCTTGAGCGGCCCCTCAAGCCGCCCCTCAAGCAGGCCCTTAAATCCGTGGGCGGCCGGACTCACGCACCTGCGAGAATCGGACTCATGACCACCACGCTCAAGTCGAAGCTGCAGGAAGACCTCAACGCCGCGATCAAAGCGCAGGACAAGCTGCGCTCCTCCACGCTCCGGCTGACGCTCTCCGCGATCACCAATCAGGAGGTCGCTGGCAAGGAGAAGCGTGAGCTCTCCGACGACGAGGTCCTCAAGGTGATCACCAAGGAGGCGAAGAAGCGCCGCGAGGCCGCGGACGCCTTCGCGCAGGGCGGCCGCCCCGAGTCGGCCGCGCAGGAGACGGCGGAGGGCGAGATCCTCGCCGAGTACCTGCCCAAGCAGCTCGGCGACGAGGAGCTGACCGCGATCGTCACCCAGGCCGTCGAGGAGGCCAGGGCGTCCGGCGCCGAGGGCCCCCGCGCGATGGGCGCCGTCATGAAGATCGTGAACCCGAAGGTCGCCGGCCTGGCCGAGGGCGGCCGCGTCGCCGCCGTGGTGAAGAAGCTCCTCGCCGGCTGAGCCGCCACTCTGGAGAAATCCGTCCGGAGAATCGCATTTCTCTGCGACGACGGGGGCGCCCCTTTCGAAAAGGGGCGCCCCCGTCGTCGTAGACGAAAAGCCTGAACAGCGGATGACCGACGGGGAGTCAGCCCCTGTTGCCGCCGTTCCCGTTGCCGTTGTTGCCGCCGTTGTCGTTGCCCTGGATGAAGCCGTCGGGGAAGGAGAACGTCGGGGTCGGGGTGGTGCCGCCGTCGGTCGTGCCGGTGGTGCCGCCGTCGGTCGTCAGGCCGCCGTTGTCGTTGCCCCCGTTGTCGTTGTTCTTGCCGCCGTCGTTGCCCTTGTCCTTCTTGACGGGGTCCGGGATGTTGACGAGCTGGAAGGACTGGGCCTGCTTGCCCTCCAGGGCGCCGGACATGGCGTCCTTCCAGATCGGGCCGGGGGTGTCGGCGCCGTAGACCTCGTCGTGCCAGACGCCGCCGATGCGGATGCTGGTCATCTCGACGTTCTGCTTGGGGCTGCCGACCCAGACCGCGCCGGCCAGGTTCGGGGTGTAGCCGACGAACCAGGCGTTCTTGCGCGCGTCCGTCGTACCGGTCTTACCGGCGCTCTCGCGGTCGGTGAGGCCGGCCTCCTGGCCGGTGCCGGAGTCGACCACGCCGCGCAGCACGGTGTTGATCGTGTCGGCGGTCTTCTTGCTCATCGCGCGCGTGCAGGTGGACTTGGGGACGGCGAGCGACTTCTGCTCGTTGCCCACCTTCTGGGTGATGGACTCGATCGCGATCGGGGTGCAGTAGGTGCCCTCGTTGGCGAACGCCGCGTACGCGGTGGCCATCGTCAGCGGCGAGAGGCCCTTGGAACCGAGCGCGATGGCCGGGACCTCGGGGATCTTGTCGCCGTTGCCCTGCACGACGCCGAGCTTGTTGGTCATGCTCACCACGGGGCACAGACCGATGTCGGAGATCATCTGCACGAAGTAGGTGTTGACCGACTTGGCCATCGCCTCCTTCAGTGCGTACGGACCCTTCTCCGACTCGCTCTCGTTCTCCACGGTCGCGCCGCCGGTGTTGACCCAGTTCTTGCCGCTGCAGGTCGAGACGGGGCTCGGGTAGTCCATCGAGTACGGCGCCGGGTACTGCTGGGTGGCCGGCAGGCCCTGCTCCAGCGCGGCCGCGGCGACGAACGGCTTGAACGTCGAACCGGTCGGGAAGCCGAAGTTCGAGCCTCCCATGTCGGCGTTGACCGAGTAGTTGTACTCGGTCTCGTTCTTGCCGTAGCCGTACGGCCTCGACTGGCCCATGCCGAGGATCTTGCCGGTGCCGGGTTCGACGAGCGTGGCCGCCGCGGCGACCGAGTCCGACTTGTAGATGTGGTCCTTGAGCGAGGCCTGCACCGAGTCCTGCGCCTGCGGGTCCAGCGTCGTACGGATCGTCAGGCCGCCCTGGTTCCAGATCTTCGCCCGGGCCTCCTTGGTCTTGCCGAAGACCGGGTCGCTCAGGAAGACGTTCTCGACGTACTTGCAGAAGAAGCTGGCGCCCTTGACCGCGGTGATGCAGCCGTTCTTCGGCTGGCTGACCTTCATGCCGAGGTCGGTCTTCTCGGCCGCCAGGGCCTCCGCCTTGGAGATGTCGCCGACCTCCGCCATGCGGGCCAGCACGGTGTTGCGCCGCTTCTTGGCCTCGGCCTCGTCGTTGATCGGGTCGTAGCGCGTGGGGGACTGGACGATGCCCGCCAGCAGCGCCGACTGCTGGAGGTTCAGATCCTTGGCGTGCTTGGAGAAGTAGCGCTCGGACGCGGCCTCGACGCCGTAGGCCTGCTCTCCGAAGAAGGTGATGTTCAGGTAGTTCTCAAGGATCTTCTTCTTGCCGAGCTTCTCTTCGATCTGGATCGCGTACTTCAGCTCCTTGACCTTGCGGCCGAGGGTCTGCTGGGTGGCCTGCGCGACCTTCGTCGGGTCGTCACCGGCCTCCTCGACGAAGTAGTTCTTCACCAGCTGCTGGGTGAGGGTCGAGGCGCCCTGGGACACCCCGCCGCTCTGCGCGTTCTTGTTGAGGGCGCGCAGGACGCCCTTCAGGTCGATCGCGCCGTGCTGGTAGAAGCGCGAGTCCTCGATCGCGACGATCGCCTTCTGCATGTACGGCGAGATGTCCTTGAGCTCCACCACCGTGCGGTCACGGGAGTAGACCGAGGCGATCTGGTTGCCCTTGCTGTCCAGGATCGTGGTGCGCTGGCTGAGCTGAGGGCTCTTCAGACTGTCCGGGATGTCGTCGAACCCCTGGACCGACCCCTTGGCCGCTAGTCCCAGCGCGCCGGCCGCGGGCATCGCGATTCCGGCCATCACGGCACCGGCGAGCACACTGACACCGAGGAACTTGGCGGTCTGTTGCAGGGGGGACAGACCACCACCCGAGCGCTTTTTTGGCATGGGGGCAGCCTACGTTCTCATTCGCCGGACACGTGTATAGGCGTTGGCCTAAGCTGCTCTCAACTGTCACAGCAGCGCGGTCACGTATCAATACGTCCGGCGACCCCGAATCGTTCCGGTCGTTCCCGGATTTTTTCTCGGAGGCGTGTCCGAATCCGCCTCCTGTGTCACCTGGTGCCCCTTGTGGCGCATGTCAACTGTCCCGCTTTGCCGGGAAAGTCACGCATGTCGTCAGCTCACTCCCCCGGGTGATCTGCCGCTTACCCATAGTCCGTTCGGGCCATTCAAGATTGGGCCCGAAGGGGGTGTTGCGCTGTGCCCACCTTCCGTAACGTCCTCAACTGGCGGCGGTGAATATGCCGCTGCCGCCGTGGGGGAGCCTCGATTCGGGAGAGGACGGCGCCGGTATGGGCTGGGTTACCGACTGGAGTGCGCAGGCGGCCTGCCGCACTACCGATCCGGATGAACTGTTCGTTCAAGGAGCAGCGCAGAACAGGGCGAAGGCAGTGTGCACCGGATGTCCGGTACGCACGGAGTGCCTCGCCGATGCGCTCGACAACCGCGTCGAATTCGGCGTGTGGGGAGGAATGACGGAGCGGGAGCGCCGCGCACTGCTGCGCAGGCGGCCCACTGTCACTTCATGGCGCCGGCTACTGGAGACCGCGCGTATCGAGTACGAACGAGGGGTCGGCATCATCCCCCTCGACGACGACGAGATCTACGAGAACTACGCGGCGGTGGGCTGACGCCGGTCCCGTAGGGGCCGATCGACCCCGGGCGATCCCCGGGGTACGCGTCAGACCTTCGTCTCGGGCAGCTCCGGCCGACCGGCCGCGAGCCGGTTCCCGATGTCCCGCAGCCCCGCGAGGTCGTGTACATCGCCGGGCAGCGCGGCCACTTCGGCGACGGCCACCTCCGGGTGCCGCGCGGTGAAGCGGTCACGTGTGCGCTGCTCACGTGAGAGCAGCCGCATCCGCTCGGCATGCAACGTGAGCAGGCCCGCGGTGAGTTGGTCGACGGAACGCCCGTCGTCGGCCGGCTGATCGTCGGTGTCGTCCGTGGCGGCGGACCGCTCCTGGTCCGTGTCGGCGGGGGAGCCTTCGTCAGGAGCTGTGGCGCGAACTGCTGCCTCGGTGACGGGCGATGACGCGGGAGATTCTGAACTGCCGTACGTGTCGGGAGAGTTACGAAGTCCAGCTTTCCCGCCCACCTGATCGACAATGCGGGGCTCCTCAAGATTTTCCGCGGCGGCGAGTGCCCGCTCGGCCGACAGCCGGGCGGCTCCGCTGCCGTGCACCCGGTTGAGGACCAGACCGGCCAGCGGCATCTCCTCGGCCGCCAGCCGCTCCACGAAGTACGCCGCCTCGCGCAGCGCGTCCCGCTCCGGGGCCGCGACCACCAGGAACGCCGTGCCGGGCGCCTGGAGCAGCTTGTACGTCGCGTCCGCGCGCGTGCGGAAGCCGCCGAAGGTGGTGTCCATCGCGGCGATGAACGTCTGGATGTCCTTGAGCAGTTGACCGCCGAGCAGCTTGCCGAGCGTGCCGGTCATCATCGACATGCCGACGTTGAGGAACTTCATCCCGGCCCGGCCGCCCAGCTTGGCCGGCGCGGTCAGCAGCCGGATCAGCTTGCCGTCCAGGAACGAGCCGAGACGTTTCGGCGCGTCCAGGAAGTCGAGCGCCGAGCGGGACGGCGGGGTGTCCACGACGATCAGGTCCCAGTCGTGCTGGGCGCGCAGCTGGCCCAGCTTCTCCATCGCCATGTACTCCTGCGTGCCCGCGAAGCCCGCCGAAAGCGACTGGTAGAAGGGGTTGTTGAGGATCACGGCCGCCCGCTCGCGGTCCGCGTGCGCCTCGACGATCTCGTCGAAGGTGCGCTTCATGTCGAGCATCATCGCGTGCAGTTCGCCGTCCCCGTCGACGCCCTTCACGCGCCTCGGGGTGTTGTCCAGCGAGTCGATGCCCATGGACTGGGCGAGCCTGCGGGCCGGGTCGATGGTCAGGACGACGACCCGGCGCCCTCGCTCGGCGGCCCGCAGCCCGAGCGCCGCCGCGGTGGTCGTCTTGCCGACCCCGCCGGAGCCGCAGCACACGACGATGCGCGTCTCCGGGTCGTCGATCAGTGGATCCACGTCGAGCACGCGCGCGTGGGAGATGTGGTGGGAGCGGGAAGTTTCCTGTGAACGGTCGGTGCCTTGTGAACGGGAGTCGTGGGCGGGGTCCTGATCGCGGGCCGGGTCCGGACTCATGACATCCCCTGCTTCCGCAGCTCGGTGGCGAGTTCGTAAAGGCCCGCGAGGTCCATGCCCTCGGCGAGCAACGGCAGTTCGTGCAACGGCAGGTCCTGCTCGCCGAGCACGGCCCGCTGGTCGTGCTCCAGCGCGTACCGCGCGGCGTACTCCTCGGCCTGCGCGAGCAGCGGATCCACCAGCTTCTCGGCGTTGCCGCCGCGCCGGGCCCCGCCGAGGCCCGCGGACGACAACGCCTGCGCCACGGCGGTGCGCGGGACGGCCCGTACGAGATCGAGGTCGGCCGCGTCCAGCACCTCGGGGCGGACCATGTTCACGATGATCCGACCCACCGGCAGCCGGGCGGCCCGGAGTTCGGCGATGCCGTCCGCGGTCTCCTGGACGGGCATCTCCTCCAGCAGCGTCACCAGGTGCACCGCCGTCTCCGGCGACTTCAGCACCCGCATCACCGCCTGCGCCTGATTGTGTATCGGGCCGATCTTCGCGAGCCCGGCGACCTCGTCGTTGACGTTGAGGAAGCGGGTGATGCGGCCGGTCGGCGGCGCGTCCATCACGACGTAGTCGTAGGCGAACCGCCCGCTCTTCTCCTTGCGGCGTACGGCCTCGCAGGCCTTGCCGGTCAGGAGGACGTCCCGGAGTCCGGGCGCGACCGTGGTGGCGAAGTCGATCGCGCCGAGTTTCTTCAGGGCGCGGCCGGCGCTGCCGAGTTTGTAGAACATCTGGAGGTAGTCCAGAAGGGCCAGTTCAGGGTCGATGGCGAGTGCGTACACCTCCCCGCCCCCGGGAGCGACGGCGATCTTCCGCTCCTCATAAGGCAGCGTCTCCGTCTCGAAGAGCTGCGCGATGCCCTGGCGACCCTCGACCTCGACGAGAAGCGTCCGCTTCCCCTCGGTGGCCAGGGCCAGCGCGAGGGCCGCGGCCACCGTGGTCTTGCCGGTACCGCCCTTGCCACTGACGACCTGGAGCCTGCTCACGCCTTCGAGCCTAACCAGTCCGCGCCCGAACCAAGCGGGAGGCTGTGGATAACGCGACGGCGGAGGGGTGGTCGGCAGCGGCTAAAGTCGGCCGCATGACCAAGTGGGAATACTCGACAGTGCCGCTTCTCGTACACGCCACGAAGCAGATTCTGGACACCTGGGGCGAGGACGGCTGGGAGCTCGTCCAGGTCGTGCCCGGGCCGAACAACCCCGAGCAACTGGTGGCCTACCTCAAGCGGGAGAAGGCATGAGCGCCGTCGACGCCCGGCTGGCCGAGCTCGGTCTGACCCTGCCGGCGGTCGTCCCGCCGCTCGCCGCGTACCAGCCCGCCGTGCGGTCCGGGGTGTATGTCTACACCTCCGGCCAACTGCCCATGGTGGACGGCAAGCTCCCCGTCACCGGCAAGGTGGGCGGTGAGGTCACCGCGGAGGAGGCCAAGGAACTGGCCCGCACCTGCGCGCTGAACGCCCTCGCCGCCGTCAAGTCCGTCACCGGTGACCTCGACCGCATCGCGCGCGTGGTGAAGGTCGTCGGCTTCGTCGCCTCGGCCTCCGACTTCACCGGCCAGCCCGGTGTCATCAACGGCGCCAGCGAACTGCTCGCCGAGGTCCTCGGCGACAAGGGCGTGCACGCGCGGAGCGCGGTCGGCGTGGCGGTACTGCCGCTGGACTCGCCGGTCGAGGTCGAGATCCAGGTGGAGCTGACGCAGGCGTAGTCGTTGTCCCGGGGTGGACGACGAGCGGGCTTGATCGTTGTCGCTGTCCCGGGGCGGGTGATCGGCCGTGGTCGCCGGCTTGCGAGTGCGGTGGGTGCAGTTGCTGCCCCGGGTGCGGGATCGGGCGTTGTCGCTGTCCAGGGGTACGTGTTGTTGCCTCTCGAACATCCGCGCACTACGGGATAGCCTCCGCCCATGGCGAACGGTCAGTGGTACCCGGCGGAGTGGCCCGAGCGCATCAGGGCGCTCGCGGAGGGTCGACTCACGCCGGTGGAACCCCGGCGGGCGGCCACGGTGATGCTCCTCAGGGACACCGGTACCGACACCGGCCCCGCCGTCCACATGCTGCGCAGACGCGCCTCCATGGCCTTCGCCGGGGGCGCGTACGCGTACCCGGGCGGCGGTGTCGACCCGCGCGACGACGACCATCACGTCCGCTGGGCGGGCCCCACGCGCGCGTGGTGGGCGAACCGGCTGGGCGTCGACGAGACCGCGGCCCAGGCGATCGTGTGCGCGGCGGTCCGGGAGACGTACGAGGAGGCGGGCGTCCTCCTGGCCGGCCCCACCCCCGACTCGGTGGTGGGCGACACCACAGGCCCCGATTGGGAGGCGGACCGCGCCGCCCTGGTCGCCCGTGACCTGTCCTTCGCGGAGTTCCTCGACCGCCGCGGCCTGGTCCTGCGCTCCGACCTGCTGGGCGCGTGGGCCCGCTGGATCACCCCGGAGTTCGAGACCCGCCGCTACGACACCTGGTTCTTCGTCGCCGTCCTCCCGGAGGGCCAGCGCACCCGCAACGCCTCCACGGAGGCCGACCGCACGGTGTGGATCACCCCGGGCGAGGCGGCATCGTCGTACGACAAGGGCGACCTGACGATGATGCCGCCCACCATCGCGACCCTGCGCGGACTGATCCCGTACGGCAGCGCGGCGGAGGCGTTGTCGGCGGCCCCGGAACGCGATCTGACCCCCGTCCTTGCCCGGGCCCGCCTGGAGGCCGACGAGGTCGTCCTGTCCTGGCCGGGCCACGGGGAGTTCACGAAGCACATTCCTTTGGGCGGGGCGCCCGCATGATCGGTTCGGGGAGGGGCGGGTGTCGTGCGGCGGGCACGGCGGGGAACGTCTCGCGCGCGGCTGCTACGGCTTGCGAGGCCGTCGGTGTGACCGGTGCCGGGGAGGCGGCCTGCCGTGCGGCTGTTGCGGCGCGGGGTTGTTCTCGCGCAGCTGGTCCGGAGGGCGATGCCGACCGCGTGATCGGTTCGCCGAAGGGCGGCTCCTGTAGGACCGCTTCAGCGGAAGGCGCCCTCCGTAGGGTCCGCCCGGCGAGGGGTGCCTCACGCATGATCGCCCCGAAGGAAGACGCCCTCCGCGCGGCCGCCCCGGCGAAAGACACCTCCCGCGCGGCCGGCCCGTGCGACCGGCCCGGCGAAAGACGCCCTCCGTGGCACCGGCCCGACGGAAGACGCCTCCCGCCGATCCACCCCAGCGGAAACCACCGGACCGAAACCCGCCCCACCGAAACCCACCCCCACATGACCGCCCCACCTGGCACCACCCCCCACCCGACCCCCCGCCCCACGGAAGGCGCCCCCGTATGACCGACGCAGCCGCCCTCCCCGGTCAGCCACGTGGCGGGGTGTTCACCGGCCCCGCCACCGCCCGTGCCGTCAACGTGCTCGCGCCCAACGCGTCCGCGATGACGCTGGACGGGACGAACACGTGGATCGTCGCGGAGCCGGACTCCGAGTTGGCCGTGGTGATCGATCCGGGGCCGTTGGACGAGGGGCATCTGCGGAATATCGTCGACATCGCGGAGAAGGCGGGGAAACGGGTCGCGTTGACCCTGTTGACCCACGGGCACCCCGACCACGCGGAAGGTGCCGTCCGGTTCGCCGAGTTGACCGGTACCAAGGTGCGCGCGCTGGATCCGGCGTTGCGGCTCGGGGACGAGGGGCTCGCCGCCGGGAACGTGATCCGGGTCGGCGGGCTGGAGTTGGTCGTGGTGTCGACGCCCGGGCACACCGGGGACAGCCTGTGCTTCCATCTCCCGGCCGATCAGGCCGTCCTGACCGGGGACACCATCCTGGGGCGCGGTACGACCGTCGTGGCGCATCCTGACGGCCGCCTGGGGGACTACCTGGACTCGCTGCGGCGGCTGCGGTCCCTGACCGTCGACGACGGCGTCCACACCGTCCTGCCGGGTCACGGGCCCGTCCTGGAGGACGCCCAGGGTGCCGTGGAGTTCTATCTCGCCCACCGCGCCCACCGGCTCGCCCAGATCGAGACGGCCGTCGAGAACGGCCACCGGAGCCCGGCCGAGGTCGTCGCCCACGTGTACGCGGACGTCGACCGCTCCCTGTGGCCGGCCGCGGAACTGTCCGTGCGGGCCCAGTTGGACTACCTCACGGAACACGGCCTCATCTAGTCAGTGGGGCGTGACGCCTTCACGCCGTGCACGCGCGCGTACTCCTCGGCCAGCCACTGGCCCAGATCGTCGACGTACGACCGCAGGAGGCCCGCGTCGCCCGGCGGGTCGTATCCGGACTCCGCTGCCTCGTGCAGGGCCTCCGCCCGCTCCGGGTAGTACGCGGCGAACGCCTCTGCCATCTCCCGTAGGTCGCTGGTCCAGCCGTTCCAGCGGGGCATCACGAGCGTGAAGCCGGTGCGGACCAGGTGGCGGGACATGAAGCGGACCAGGGGGCGGCGGGCCGCGTCCGTGTCCTCGGCCGTGGCGATGCGTTCGCGCCAGCGGGGGAGCAGTAGCCCCAGGTCGCCGTTCGTCTCCCGTGCCAGCCGCGCGTCGGGGCGGTAGCGGGGCAGGTCCTCGGCCAGGTCCTCGCCGAGCAGCGGGGTGCACAGGCACGCCACGAACCACCCCAGGTCGTACCTCTCCGGCTCGCTCAGCAGCCGTGCCCGGCCGTACAGCAGCGTGCCGACGCCGTCGATCTCCGGGAACTCCTTGTCGAGCGCCTCGCCGAGGTTCCGGGCCCCGGCGCGGTCCTCCTCGGTCGGCTCCCGCCGGGTCACCACGAGCAGGTCCAGATCGCTGCGCCCCACGCGCGCGGTGCCGCGCGGGATCGACCCGTAGAGGTACGCGCTGTTGAGGCGTCCCCCGTAGAGGTCGATCAGCCGGTCGCGCGCGGCGGCGACGACCGGCCGGAAGGCGTGCGGGACACGCCCCAAGGAGCCCTCGCGCTCGATGTATCCCTGGGCGTCGAGCCCTCGGTGGGGAACGGTTCCGGCCATGGGATCACTGTGCCGGGAGACGGGCCCCCGGGGAGTGCTTTTCCGGCCGCCGATCTGGGTCATCGCCAGCGGAAGACCCGTAGTCCGTGGCTGTAGTCGCCGGCCTCGCAGCCCACCGCGACCAGGTCGCCGGACGCGGCGACGAGCGAGTCGAACGCGGTGCCGGGCAGCCTGCGCCGGGTCACCACGCTGCCGTCGGCGGGGTCGAGCACGCTGAGGCGGCCGCCGTACTCGTGCACGACCAGCAGTCGGCCCCGGTGGGCGAAGACGCCGTCCTGGTACGTCTCCTTGCCGTGCCACTCCCACAGGAACTCGCCGGAGGAGACGGAGTACGCCCCGAGCCGGTTGCCCCGGTCGAGCTCGGCCCTGTCCTTGGGGACCAGGCCGACCACCAGGACGTCACCGGCCACCGCGACCTGCTCGCCGAACCTCTCGTACCCCTCCGGGAGGGCCAGCGTCACGGCCTCCGTCCCGCCGTCGCCCAGAACCAGGAGGCTGTGCCCGCCGCGCACGCCGCGTGTCCTCAGGGATGCCACGAAGGGGCGGGCGCTGATCACGGACGCGCTCTCCACGCGCGGGTCGGTGAGTTCGTATTTCCAACGGACCTCCCCCGTGTCCACGTCGAGGGCGCGCATCACCGGCCGCGCCTCCCAGTCCTTCCAGGACTCCCCGGCCGTCGCGAGAAGTCCCCCGCCGAGGGCGACCTTGGACGGTATGTGCCCCAGCTGGGCCGCGTCCTGTTTCCGGCGTCGTACGACCTCGCCGGTGCCGATCGCCAGCGAGGTGAGGCCGACGCGTTTCGTGTCCCGGCGCCCGTCTTCGTAGTGCATGACCACCCCCACGCCGTCCTCGGCGTCGGCGGACACCAGCCCGACGACCTGGTCGCCGGGCGGCCGCCAGGTCCACAGCGGATCGCCGGTGGTGGCCCGGAACGCCTGTACGCCGTCGACGCGGGCGATGACGACGGTGTCGTCCGTCAGCCACAGGCCCAGCGGTTTTCCGCCGAGGTCGCCCTTCTCGTCGGGCGTTCTCCACAGCCGGCGCGCCGATCTTCGCCACCAGGAGTGTTTCCAGGCCGAATCCGACGCCTTGTCCTCGTACATCCCCACCCCTGGCGATACGCGAAGGGCCCCGCCGTACGAGCAGGGCCCTTCGAAGTCGTACGAAATGCTGTGGCTAACGCGAGCGCTTCGCCAGCCGCTCCACGTCCAGCAGGATCACCGCGCGGGCCTCCAGACGCAGCCAGCCGCGGCCCGCGAAGTCGGCGAGGGCCTTGTTGACCGTCTCGCGGGACGCGCCGACCAGCTGGGCCAGCTCCTCCTGCGTGAGGTCGTGCACCACGTGGATGCCCTCCTCGGACTGCACGCCGAAGCGGCGGGAGAGATCCAGCAGGGCGCGGGCCACGCGGCCGGGGACGTCCGAGAAGACCAGGTCGGACATCGCGTCGTTGGTCTTGCGCAGCCGACGGGCGACCGCGCGCAGCAGCGCGGAGGCCACCTCGGGGCGGGCGCTCAGCCAGGGCTGGAGGTCGCCGTGGCCGAGGCCGAGCAGCTTGACCTCGGTCAGCGCGCTGGCGGTCGCCGTACGCGGGCCCGGGTCGAACAGCGACAGCTCGCCGATCAGCTCACCGGGGCCGAGGACGGCCAGCATGTTCTCGCGGCCGTCCGGGGAGGTGCGGTGCAGCTTCACCTTGCCCTCGGTGACCACGTAGAGCCGGTCGCCGGGGTCGCCCTCGTGAAAGAGGGAGTCCCCGCGCGCGAGGGTCACCTCACTCATGGAGGCGCGCAGCTCCGCGGCCTGATCGTCATCGAGCGCCGCGAAGAGCGGGGCGCGCCGCAGAACGTCGTCCACGAGTTCTCTCCTTGTCGACCTGCTCAGGGGATGGTGCTCCCCGTTGGTACCAGGGGACCGTGCTCCCCATTTTGCCGGACCGTCCAAACAGTGTGATCTGTCACAAGGATGCCGCACTGGTGTCCCGAGGTAAGCGGCAGGGGTCCAATTGGGGGCTGATCTTCGGGGTCCGGGGCGGATGTCAGTGGCGGGCTCTAGGCTGGCCGGGTGTCCAAATCGCCGGTGAGAGCACAGGCCAAGGGGGCTGGGCGGATGGTTGTACCTCGTGATTCCGCTGTGGGCGAACAGGGCCCTGACGGCGGCAAGGGTGGCGGCAGGAAAGTGACAAAGGGGGCAAAAGTGGTGGTCGGCGTGAAGAGTGAATCGCACACCGCCCTCGTCCGCCGTGCCCGCCGGATCAATCGAGAACTGGCCGAGATCTATCCGTACGCCCACCCGGAGCTCGACTTCGAGAACCCCTTCCAGCTCGTGGTCGCCACGGTCCTGTCGGCGCAGACCACCGACCTGAGGGTCAATCAGACGACCCCGGCGCTGTTCGCCAAGTACCCGACCCCCGAGGACCTGGCCGTCGCCGACCCGGAGGCGGTCGAGGAGATCCTCCGCCCGACCGGGTTCTTCCGGGCCAAGACCAAGTCGGTGATAGGGCTCTCCAAGGCCCTGGTCGCCGACTTCGGCGGCGAGGTGCCCGGCCGGCTCGAAGATCTCGTCAAGCTGCCCGGTGTGGGCCGCAAGACCGCCTTCGTGGTGCTCGGCAACGCCTTCGGGCGGCCCGGAATCACCGTGGACACGCACTTCCAGCGGCTCGTACGGCGCTGGAAATGGACCGAGGCGACCGAGCCCGACAAGATCGAGGCCGCCGTGGGAGCGCTCTTCCCGAAGAGCGACTGGACGATGCTCTCGCACCACGTGATCTTCCACGGCCGCCGGATCTGCCACGCCCGCAAGCCCGCGTGCGGCGCCTGCCCGATCGCCCCGCTCTGCCCGGCGTACGGCGAGGGCGAGACCGACCCGGAGAAGGCGAAGAAGCTGCTCAAGTACGAGAAGGGCGGCTATCCCGGCCAGCGCCTCAACCCGCCGCAGTCCTATCTGGACGCGGGCGGGAAACCGGCGCCGCCACTGGGATCGGCGTGAGGCGAATCGGTGTGACATCGGGGGCCGGATGACGGAACGATCTCGGAGGTATCGGGCGTTGATCAGTGGGAACGGGGGTGGGGGATGACACGCGCGAGCAATACCCAGGGTGTGGTGCTCAGCAAGGACGGGCTGCCGGGCTGGCTGGATCCGGTGGTGCACGCCGTGGAGACGGTCGAGCCGCTCCAGTTGAGCCGGTTCCTGCCGCCGAAGGACGGGGCAGGGCGGCAGTCGGCGGTGCTGATCCTCTTCGGGGAGGGCGATCAGGGGCCCGAGCTGCTGCTCATGGAGCGGTCCAGTTCGCTCCGTTCGCATGCGGGGCAGCCGTCCTTCCCCGGTGGTGCCCTCGACCCCGAGGACGGTGATCCGACGGGTGACGGGCCTTTGCGGGCCGCTCTCCGCGAGGCCGAGGAGGAGACCGGGCTCGACCCGGCCGGAGTGCAGCTCTTCGGGGTGCTGCCCAAGCTGTACATCCCGGTGAGCGGCTTCGTGGTGACGCCGGTGCTGGGCTGGTGGCGGGAGCCGACACCGGTGGGCGTGGTCGATCCGAACGAGACGGCACGCGTGTTCACGGTCCCCGTGGCGGATCTCACGGATCCGGCCAACAGAGTCACCGTCACGCACCCCAGCGGCTTCCTGGGTCCGGCATTTCTGGTCGAATCGACCCTCGTCTGGGGCTTCACGGCCGGAGTCATCGACCGCCTGCTGCACTACTCCGGTTGGGAGCGGCCCTGGGACCCCGAGAAGCAGGTCCCGCTCGACTGGCGGTCATGACAGGGTGTCCGTCGTGAATGTGCTGGACATCCTGCTGCTGGTCGCCGCCGTGTGGTTCGCGATCGTGGGCTATCGCCAGGGGTTCGTCGTCGGCATCCTGTCGGTGATCGGGTTCCTGGGCGGCGGTCTCGTCGCCGTCTACACGCTGCCCGTGATCTGGGACGCGCTGACCGACAAGTCGGAGGTCAGCACCACCGCGGCCGTCGTCGCGGTCATCATCGTCATCGTCTGCGCCTCCGTAGGCCAGGCCCTGACCACCCACCTCGGCAACAAGCTGCGCCGGTACATCACCTGGTCCCCGGCCCGCGCCCTGGACGCGACCGGCGGCGCCCTCGTCAACGTCCTCGCGATGCTCCTGGTCGCCTGGCTGATCGGCTCCGCGCTGGCCGGCACCACCCTGCCGACGCTCGGCAAGGAGGTCCGCAGCTCCAAGGTGCTGCTGGGGGTCTCCCGGGCGCTGCCCGCGCAGGCCGACACCTGGTTCGCGGACTTCTCCTCGGTCCTCGCGCAGAACGGTTTCCCGCAGGTCTTCAGCCCGTTCGCGAACGAGCCGATCAACGACGTCCAGCCGCCGGACCCGGCTCTCGCCTCCAGCGCGGTCGCCACCCGCGCCCAGCAGTCCATCGTCAAGGTCATGGGCACTGCCCAGAGCTGCGGCAAGGTCCTGGAGGGCAGCGGCTTCGTCTTCGGCGACCGCCGCGTCATGACCAACGCGCACGTCGTCGGCGGCGTCGACGAACCCACCGTCCAGATAGGCGGCCAGGGCCGCAAGTACGACGCCAAGGTCGTCCTCTACGACTGGCACCGCGACATCGCCGTACTCGACGTACCGGACCTGAAGGCGCGCTCCCTGCAGTTCGCGACCAAGGACGCCACCAGCGGCAACAGCGCGATCGTCGCGGGCTTCCCGGAGAACGGGTCCTACGACGTCCGTGCCGCACGCGTGCGTGGCCGCATCACGGCCAACGGCCCGGACATCTACCATCGCGGCACGGTTCGCCGCGATGTGTACTCGCTCTACGCGACCGTCCGCCAGGGCAACTCCGGCGGCCCGCTGCTCACACCCGAGGGCAAGGTGTACGGCGTCGTCTTCGCGAAGTCCCTCGACGACCCCGACACCGGGTACGCGCTCACCGCGGACGAGATCCAGCCGGACATCGTCAAGGGGCGCAGTGCCAACGAGCAGGTGGACAGCGACAGTTGCGCGCTGTGAGAGGTGCCCGCCGTGAAAGGTGTGCGCACTGAAAGGCGTGCCCTGTAGGAGGTGGGTGCGTCAGCCTCGGGGATGACGCAGCCGTACCGAGACCCAGCGGGCCCGGCGGCGCAGAATGCGCGGGATCCCCACCCTGAGGTCTGTGCCCTGGAGTTGCGGGGCGCCCCGTTGGTGGGAGCTCAGACCGTGGTCCGAGCGGCGATTGCGTGCTGCGTCACTGTAGTCGTGCGTCCAGCCCATACCCCGACGTCTGCCCCTGCCCCAAGGTCGATAACCACCCCTTGGGGCCCCAATTGGCCTATGCGCGAGGCAAGTAGCCGTTCGTAGGACAGGTGTTCATATCCGGATACCGGGCGCAGCGGACCGGTCACGCACCGGTCACGAATCGGTCACCCACCGGTCAACGATCCGGTTCGGGATCCTTGAGCCAGTTGACCAGTTCGGTCGAGAAGGCCACCGGGTCCTCCTCGTGCGGGTAGTGCCCGAGACCGTCGAACAGCCGCCAGCGGTACGGCGCTTCGACGTACTCCCCGGAGCCCGCGGCGCTGCGGGTGCGCAGCACCGGGTCGAGCGAGCCGTGCAGATGCAGGGTCGGCACCCGCACCGGCCGCTTCATGCGCCGGTTGAACTGGATGCCGTCCGGGCGCGCCATCGACCGCACCATCCAGCGGTACGGCTCGATCGAGCAGTGCGCGGTCGACGGGATCAGCATCGCCCGCCGGTACGCCTCGACCGCCTCGTCGTCCGGCAGGCTCGCGCCGGACCAGTCGCGGATCAGCTTGCCCACCAACTCGGCGTCCTCGGCGAGGAGTTGCCGCTCGGGGATCCAGGGGCGCTGGAACCCCCAGATGTAGGAACTCGCCGTCGACTGCCTGACGTCGGAGAGCATCGCGTTGCGCCAGCGCCGGGGGTGCGGCATCGAGGAGACGGCGAGTCGGCGCACCAGCTTGGGGCGCATCGCCGCCGCCGTCCACGCCAGATAGCCGCCCAGGTCATGGCCGACCAGCGCGGCGTCCGGTTCGCCGAGCGAGCGGATTACGCCGGTGACGTCGAGGGCGAGGTTGGCGGGGTCGTAGCCGCGCGGGGTGCGGTCGCTGCCGCCGACGCCCCGCAGGTCCATGGCGACGGCCCGGAACCCGGCGTCGGCCAGCGCGCCGAGTTGGTGCCGCCAGGTCCACCAGAACTGGGGGAAGCCGTGCAGCAGCAGCACCAGCGGTCCGTCGCCCACCTCCGCGATGTGGAAGCGGGCGCCGTTGGCCGCGACATCCCGGTGGGTCACCTCGCGCCCGCCGGGAATGTCGAGCCGTACGACCGAAGCAGGTTGCGCCCAAGGATTGGCGGGGTCCGTCATGAGGACGAGCGTGCCACAGCCTCGATGGCTTCGGGGACACGGTCCTCGATCGCCGCGCGGGGATGCGGCTTGGCGTTGCCCAGGACGCCCGCGGTCTCCTTCACCGAAGCGGCCACCTTCTGCGGGCCCTTGCTCTTCGCCGCCTTCTTAAAGAAGAGCACGCCCACCAGCCCGAGGACGACCGCGACGAGCACGTTCGCGGCGAAGGAGAGCAGGAAGCAGAGGGCCATGTTCCAGCCGCTCCAGGTCCGAATGCCGTACGCCAGCGCGAAGTTGAGCATCGGCAGGGAGAACAGCAGGACCACCGCGGCGACCGTGAACGCGCCGCCGCCCGCTACACCGCGCTTGACGTCCTGCTTGAGCTGCGCCTTCGCCAGCGCGATCTCGTCGTGCACCAGCGCGGACATCTCGGTCGTCGCCGAGGCGAACAACTGGCCGATGCTGCGTTCGGCGCCGACCGGGCTGCCGTCGGGTGCGCTCATCGCGTACTCCCTCATCTGCATGTGTTTGTACCGTCTGGTCAGATCATGCCGGACCGTCGTTGTCCTCGCCTGCCCCGCCCGCCACTTCGGCAAGCCCGCGTCGCTCGGCGGCCTTCACCTCGGCGAGCCTGCGGTGCTCGGCGGCCTTGCGCTCGTGGATCTCCGCCATGCGCAGGTGGTACGACGGCTCGTCCTGCTCGTAGATGTCGGGGATGCCGTCGAGGTCCTCGTCGCGCTCCTCGTCCTCGTACATCCTGCGGTACCTGGCGTTGCGCAGCTTGAGCAACACGGTCGCGCCGAGGGCCGCGACGACGGAGCCGACGAGGACGGCCGCCTTGACCTCGTCGGTGAGCATCTGGTCGCCGTCGAAGGCGAGTTCCCCGATGAGCAGCGACACGGTGAAGCCGATGCCGGCCAGCGAGGCGACCGCGAACACGTCCGGCCAGGCGAGGTCGTCGCTGAGCGAGGCCCGGGTGAAACGGGCCGTCAGCCAGGTCCCGCCGAAGATGCCGACCGCCTTGCCGACGACGAGTCCGAGGACCACGCCGAGGGTCTCCGGTTTGGTGAACACGTCGCCCAACGCGCCGCCCGAGATGGCGACTCCGGCGCTGAACAACGCGAACAGCGGCACCGCGAGGCCCGCCGACAGCGGCCGTACGAGATGTTCTACGTGCTCTCCGGGGGAGTGCTTCTCGTCCTCGCGGGTGGTGCAGCGCAGCATCAGGCCCATCGCGACACCGGCGATCGTCGCGTGGACGCCGCTGTTGTACATCAGCGCCCAGATGACGAGCGCGAGCGGGACGTAGACGTACCAGCCGCGCACGCCCCTGCGCAGCAGCAGCCAGAAGACGGCCAGGCCCACGGCCGCCCCGGCGAGCGCCACGAAGTCGATGTCGGCGGTGAAGAAGACCGCGATGATCAGGATCGCGAACAGGTCGTCGACGACGGCGAGGGTGAGCAGGAAGGCGCGCAGCGCGCTCGGCAGCGACGTGCCGATGACCGCGAGGACGGCGAGCGCGAAGGCGATGTCGGTGGCCGTGGGCACCGCCCAGCCCTGGAGGGAGCCGCCGCCGGTGAGGCTCGTGAGGGTGTACACGAGTGCCGGTACGGCCATCCCGCACAGGGCCGCCACGACGGGCAGGGCGGCGGCCCTGGGGTCGCGCAGGTCGCCGGCGACGAGTTCGCGCTTGAGCTCGATGCCGGCGACGAAGAAGAAGACGGCGAGGAGGCCGTCGGCGGCCCAGTGGGCGACCGAGAGGTGCAGGCCGAGGGCGCCGGGGCCGAAGTGGTAGTGGCTGACGCTCTCGTAGCTGTTGTGCAGGGCGGGAACGTTGGCCCAGATCAGCGCGGTGACCGCGGCGATCAGGAGGAGGACACCGCCGACGGTCTCGGTGCGCAGCGCGTCCGCGACGAAGTTCCGCTCGGGCAGGGACAGCCGTCCGAGCACTTTGCGGGCGGCGGTGGGGCGGGGCGCGGTCACGGGGAGACCTCCGGGGTGGCGGGCAGCACAGAGCACTTGCCGACCAGACTTCCCGGCGCACCTTGTCGCGTCCTTGACGCTTTACTTAGCTTACCTAAGGTGCGGCGGGATGAGCCCTGCGGATCTCACGTTATGCGCGAATGGGGCGCCCGGCATGTTCGCCGCCGGGCGCCCTTCATCGTCGTATGCGCAGGTCAGTCCGCTGTCCTGGTCAGTCCTCGCTCGGCGCGGCCGGGAGCTTGTCCTGGATCAGGGTCATGACTGTGGAGTCGGTCAGGGTGGTGACGTCTCCCAGCTGCCGGTTCTCCGCCACGTCCCGCAGCAGGCGGCGCATGATCTTGCCGGAGCGGGTCTTCGGCAGCTCGGCCACCGGCAGGACCCGCTTGGGCTTGGCGATCGGGCCGAGGACGGCGCCGACGTGGTTGCGCAGGTCCGCGACGAGGTTCTCGTCCTCGGCGTTCGCCGTGCCGCGCAGGATCACGAAGGCGACGATCGCCTGGCCGGTCGTCTCGTCGGCCGCACCCACTACGGCCGCCTCGGCGACCGCGGGGTGGGAGACGAGTGCCGACTCGACCTCGGTGGTGGAGATGTTGTGCCCGGACACGAGCATCACGTCGTCCACCCGGCCGAGCAGCCAGATGTCGCCGTCGTCGTCCTTCTTCGCGCCGTCACCGGCGAAGTACCGGCCCGGGAACCGCGACCAGTACGTGTCGAGGAACCGCTGGTCGTCGCCCCAGATCGTGCGCAGCATCGACGGCCACGGCTCGGTCAGGACCAGGTAACCGCCGCCGCCGTTCGGGACCTCGTTCGCCTCGTCGTCGACGACCGTCGCGGAGATGCCGGGCAGCGGGGTCTGCGCGGAACCGGGCTTGGTCGCGGTCACGCCCGGCAGCGGCGAGATCATCATCGCGCCGGTCTCGGTCTGCCACCAGGTGTCCACGATCGGCGTCCTGTCGGCGCCGATGTGCTTGCGGTACCAGATCCACGCCTCGGGGTTGATCGGCTCGCCGACGGACCCCAGGATGCGCAGGCTGCCGAGGTCGAACTTCGCGGGGATGTCGTCGCCCCACTTCATGAACGTGCGGATCGCGGTCGGCGCGGTGTACAGGATCGTCACCCCGTACTTCTGGACGATCTCCCAGAAGCGGCCCTGGTGCGGGGTGTCCGGGGTGCCCTCGTACATGACCTGGGTCGCGCCGTTCGCCAGCGGGCCGTAGACGATGTACGAGTGCCCGGTGACCCAGCCGACGTCGGCCGTGCACCAGTAGACGTCGGTCTCCGGCTTGAGGTCGAAGACGGCGTGGTGGGTGTACGCGGCCTGGGTGAGGTAGCCGCCGGAGGTGTGGAGGATGCCCTTGGGCTTACCCGTAGTACCGGAGGTGTAGAGGATGAACAGCGGCTGCTCGGCCTCGAACGCCTCGGGCGTGTGCTCCGCCGACTGCCGCTCGACGATCTCGTGCCACCACACGTCCCGCTCGTCGTTCCACGCGACGTCCTGGCCCGTACGGCGGACCACGAGCACGTGCTCGACGCCGCTGTCCGCGCGGTCGACCGCGTCGTCCACGGCCGGCTTGAGGGCGGAGGGCTTACCGCGCCGCCAGCCGCCGTCCGTGGTGATGACGACCTTGGCGTCCGCGTCCTGGATGCGGGTCGCGAGCGCGTCCGCCGAGAAACCGCCGAACACCACCGAGTGCGCGGCGCCGATGCGCGCGCAGGCCAGCATCGCGACCGCGGTCTCCGGGATCATCGGCATGTAGACGGCGACCCGGTCGCCCTTCCGAACTCCGAGCTCCAGCAGGGCGTTCGCGGCCTTGGAGACCTCGTCCTTCAGCTCGGCGTACGTGATTGCGCGGCTGTCGCCGGGCTCGCCCTCGAAGTGGATGGCGACGCGATCGCCGTTGCCCGCCTCGACATGCCGGTCCACGCAGTTGTACGCCACGTTGAGCGTGCCGTCCTTGAACCACTTGGCGAACGGCGGGTTCGACCAGTCCAGCGTCTCGCTCGGCTCCTTCGCCCAGCTCAGGCGGCGGGCCTGCGCGGCCCAGAAGCCGAGCCGGTCAGCCTTGGCCTGCTCATACGCCTCCGCCGTGACATTGGCGTTCGCCGCCAGGTCGGCGGGGGGTGCGAACCTGCGCTCCTCGCGCAACAGGTTGGCCAGGCTTTCATTGCTCACGGCATCTGCCTTTCCCAGGGTGTCCGTTGTGTCCCGGGCCAGCTCATCAGACCCGGGGGTCCGATGACAAGGGTCGCCGAAATATTGGTTTAGACCTGTCATCGGACCCGCTGGGCGATGCGCGTGACGGGGGTCTTTCGTACCCACGGACGCCGGGTGAACAAGGTTCAGGCCGACATGTCCGCCACCCCCACCCCGTCGAACACGTCGTCCCCGTCCTCCCCGGTCAGCAAGTACGCCTGCGCCTCGCCGACATGGAAGTACATCCCGTGCAGTTCCAACGCCCCCTCCCGCAACGCCCGAGCCACCGACTCGTGCCCCCGCAGATGCTCCAACTGCTGCACCACATTGGTCAGACACAACTGCTCTACGGCGTCTGCGGGCGCCCTTCCGGCCAACCGAGCCCAGGGTCGGCCGTCGTCGGCCATCCGCTCCAGGCTCGGCACCCCGTGCCGCAGCCACCGCTTCAGCGGCGTCTGGGCGCCCCCGGGCTCGGAGTTGAGCAGCGCCTGCATGGCTCCGCACCCGGAGTGCCCGCACACCGTGATCGATCTCACGCGCAGTACGTCCACCGCGTACTCGATCGCGGCGGCCACCGAGTCGTCCCCGCTCTCCTCGCCGGGCGGCGGCACGAGGTTGCCCACGTTCCGCACTACGAACAGGTCGCCGGGACCACTGGAGGTGATCATCGACGTCACCAGCCGCGAGTCGGCACAGGTCAGGAAGAGCTGCGAGGGCCGCTGCCCTTCCTTCGCCAGCCGGGCCAGCTCGCCCCGCACGAGCGGTGCGGTGTTGCGCTGGAACGCGCTGATGCCACGGGCCAGTTGGTGACCGCCGGGGCCGGTGTCCTTGCCGGTGCCGGGGTGGGGTCCGGTGCCTGCGTCGCCCGGTGTGGCGGTGCCGGGTGCGGGACGGTCCGTGGGCTCGCCCGGGTGTCCGCTCGGCGGGGCGGACCGCGGGTGGTCGCACTGATGGTTGCGCCAGGGCGTCCAGGGGTGGCAGCGGCAGGCGGTGGACGTCGTCGGCTCGCCGGCCGTGGTGCGGGCCGGGGCCTTGGTCGTCGTGCCGCTCGTCGCTGTGTCGGTCGCGGTGTCGGCCGGTGTCGTGTCACTCCCGGTGCGGCCCGGCTCGGTGTCGCGAACTCCCGTACGGCGCCCGGTCAGTTCGGCGGAGCCCCCGCGCGCGGTGTGCGCGGTCTGCCAGTCCTGAAGTGACTCGTACGCCGCGTGGTCCATGAACGAACCGTCCAACTCCACGACGACGTGGGTGCCTTGGGGTACGAGATGCAGGGTGCGGCTGAGCCGCGGCACCGCGAGGAACGTCAACTGCCCCCGGACGTGTACGTGATGGACTCCTTCCTTCTCGTCGTGCGTGATGCGGGTGTGGGCAAGGCGGTTGAGGGCGACGGCGACGGCCACGGTGACCCCGAGGAGCACGCCCTCCAGGACGCCGAGGAAGACCACGCCGAGGGTGGTGACGGCGTAGACCAGCACTTCGCGGTGGCGGGTCACCGTGCGGATGTGGTGCAGGGACACCATCTGGATGCCGACGGCCATCACGAGTGCGGCGAGCGAAGCGAGGGGAATCAGCTCCAGCACCGGGACCATCAGCAGCGCGGCTACCACTACGAGAACGCCGTGCAGCATCGTGGAGTTCCGGCTCACGGCACCGGCTTGCACATTCGCCGAACTCCGTACGGCCACGCCCGCGACGGGCAGTCCGCCGAGCGCGCCGGAGACGATGTTCGCGGCGCCCTGGCCCAGCAGTTCGCGGTTCAGGTCGGAGCGGCCGACGCGGGCGGAGAGCCCGGGCTGCCCGGCGACCAGCTTGTCCACGGCGACGGCGCCGAGCAGCGACTGCACGCTGCACACCAGGGTGGTGGTGAGGACAGCGGCGGCGATGCCGAGCACCAGGCCCTCGGGGAGTCCGGCCAGCGCGTGACTGCTCCAGGACGGCAGGTCGACCTTGGCCAGGCTCAGCCCGGTGAGCGAGGCGGTGAGGGTGGCCCCGGCGACGGCGACGAGCGCGGCCGGGATCTTGCGCATCAGGTGCCCGAGCCGACCGGGGACGCGCGGCCACAGCAGCAGAAGGGCCAGCGTCAGCACGCTCATCGCCACGTCGGCGGGGTGCAGGTCCGCCAACTGGGCGGGCAGGGCAAGGAGGTTGGCGAGGACCGAGCTCTGCGGGGTGCCGCCGAGCACGATGTGCAGCTGGGCGACGGCGATGGTGACACCGATGCCGGCGAGCATGCCGTGCACGATCGCGGGGCTGACGGCGAGCGCGGTGCGGGCCACGCGCACGCAGCCCAGGGCGAGTTGGGCCAGGCCCGCGAGGACGGTGACCGCGCAGGTCGTACGCCATCCGTAACGGTGGATCAGGTCGGCGGTGACCACGGTGAGCCCGGCGGCCGGGCCGCTGACCTGGAGGGGGCAGCCGCCGAGCAGTCCGGCTACCAGGCCGCCCGCGGCGGCGGCGACCAGGCCGGCCTGGAGGGGCGCGCCGGTGGCGAGGGCGATGCCGAGGGACAGGGGGAGGGCGATCAGGAAGACCGCGATGGAGGCCGACACATCGGCGCCCGCGACACGGAAGCGGCGGGGCGAGGGCGGCGGCGGGCTGTGCGGCTGGTGGATGCGCTTCGTCCGATTCGCGTTCGAATTCGAGTCGGTGGCGCGGGTACGTACGCAGGCTGACATGTCTTCCCGTCTCCTCCGGGGCAGCGCGGTCGCGGAACTGGTGGTCCCCGTCGATGGCGGGGGTCGGTCGCGGCCGTGGGGTCACGGCGTGCAGCGGCGGGATATCTCAACGCTCGGTAAATGGATCGTAATGCAGAGTAAAGGTCGAGCATAGGGTTTGCGAGCAAATGGGCTAATAAGTCACTACGGAGAGTGAAGTGAGAATTTCATCGGCTTGTCGTACTAATCCCACCTTCGGCCCCGTGCGACCTTGGCGGCGCTGCCGGGATTCCCGGCACATCACCAGAAAACGCCCTGACCGGCGTCGGTCCGAACGAAGGAAGAAGGTGGGCGGACATGGCCGCCACCCAGAGGATCACCGCGGGCGCCGTGATCGCCGCGGCCTGTGCCGCGTCGCTCGCCGGTTGCGCGATCGGTGACAACGGTTCCCCGCAGGGGGCGCACGGTCCGCACAAGGCGGCGCCCGCCCCGGCACCCAAGAGCGGAGTCCGCCTGATCGGGGACGGCTCCACGTCGTACACCGGGGCGCAGCCGCATCTGCCCAGACCCGAGCGGCTCAAGCCCGGCCAGAAGCCCCCGCAGTTCGTGGTCTTCTCCTTCGACGGCGCCGGCGAGGACAGCCAGAAGTTGTTCTCCCACTTCCGCAAGGTCTCCAAGGCCAACCACGCGAACATGACGTACTTCCTCAGCGGCGTGTACATGCTGCCGGAGGACAAGCGCGACCTCTACAAGCCCCCGGAGCACTCGCCCGGCAGCTCGGACATCGGCTTCAACGACGAGCAGGGCATCGCCGACACCGTGAAGCAGCTGCGCCTGGCGTGGCTGGAGGGCAACGAGATCGGCACCCACTTCAATGGCCACTTCTGCGGCAAGAACGGCGGGGTCGGCGAGTGGTCGGTCGCCGAGTGGAAGAGCGAGATCGCCCAGGCGAAGCAGTTCGTGAAGACCTGGAAGACCAACTCCGGGATGAAGAAGGCGTCTTCACTGCCCTTCGACTACGACAAGGAACTCGTCGGCGCCCGCACGCCCTGCCTGGAGGGCCAGGCCAACTTCATGAAGGCGGCCAGCCAGCTGGGCTTCCGCTACGACACCAGCGGGGTCAACGACCAGATCTGGCCCAAAAAGAAGGAGGGGCTGTGGGACCTGTCCATGCAGCTCGTCCCCTTCCCCGGCCACACCTACGAGCAGCTGACCATGGACTACAACTTCATGGTCAACCAGTCCGGCACGCAGACCCAGGGCGACCCCGACAAGTTCGACCAGTGGGGCGACGAGATGCGTGACGGCCTGCTCAAGGGCTTCGACCGGGCCTACGACGGCAACCGCGCGCCCCTGGTCATCGGCAACCACTTCGAGTCCTGGAACGGCGGCACGTACATGCGTGCCCTCGACGAGGTCATCGAGAAGGTCTGCAACAAGTCCGAGGTGCGCTGCGTGTCCTTCCGGCAGCTGTCCGACTGGCTGGATGCCCAGGACCCGGGGACCCTGGCCAAGCTGCGCACCCTGAACGTCGGCGAGGCGCCGAAGCCGGGCTGGACGTCCTTCCTGACCGGCCGCCCCGCCCCGGCCCCGAAGGGCGTCCCCGGGGCGCCGGCGGTCAAGCAGTAGACGATCGAGAAGGGACGCGCCTCACACCGTGGCGGTGACGCTCTCGTCGAGCACGAACCCGGGGTCGACCTGCGCAGCCAGGTCGGCCCCGGTGCGCTCGTTGCCCCAACTCTGCGCGTTCTTCAGGTGGAAGTGCACCGTCTGCCGCGTGTAGCGCTCCCAGTCACGCAGTTCGTACGTCGCGTCGGCGGCGATCTCCAGCAGGCGCAGAGCGCTGCGGTTGGCGTCCTCCAGGAGCTCGAACCGGGGCGGCCGGCCCTTCTCCATGGCGCGCACCCAGTCCGAGTGCCCCACCGTCACGAGCAGGTCGTCCCCGACCTCGGCGCGGAGGAAGTCGAGGTCGTCCTGGTCCCGCACCTTGTTGCCGACGACCTTCAGGACGACTCCGAAGTCGCGGGCGTACTCCTTGTACTGGCGATAGACGGAGACCCCCTTCCGGGTCGGCTCGGCCACCAGGAACGTGATGTCGAAGCGGGTGAACATGCCGGAGGCGAAGGAGTCCGAGCCCGCCGTCATGTCCACCACGACGAACTCGTCGCGCCCGTCCACCAGGTGGTTCAGGCACAGCTCCACCGCTCCCGTCTTGGAGTGGTAGCAGGAGACCCCCAGGTCGGCGTCGGTGAAGGGGCCCGTGACCATCAAACGGACGGCGCCGCCGTCGAGTTCCACCGGTCGCGCGCAGGCGTCGTAGACCGGATTGTTCTCGCGCACCCGCAGCAGCCGGGAGCCCTCGCCGGGCGGGGTGGTCTTGATCATCTGGTCGGCGGAGGCGATGCGCGGGTTGGTGCCGCGCAAGTAGTCCTTGATCAGGGGGAGGTGCTCGCCGAGTGCGGGCAGTGCGGCGGCCTCGGACTCGTCCAGGCCGAGGGCGGGGCCCAGGTGCTGGTTGATGTCCGCGTCGACGGCGACGACCGGTTGGGCGGTGGCCGCGAGGTGACGTACGAACAGGGAGGACAGGGTGGTCTTCCCGCTGCCGCCCTTCCCGACGAAAGCAATTTTCATGTTCACGAAGCGTAGTCGTGGCGTAGCTGTACGTGGCAGGTGTGCGTGAAGAAGACCACTCAATCGTGGGGTGCACCTCTGGGATGGCTAATGTCGTACTCATGAGTACGACAGGTGCGACCGCCGATCCGCTCGCGGCCCTGGGCATGCTGCCCGGAGTGGCCGAGTCCGTCGAGTCCATGCGCAAGGCCGTGGACCGGGTCTACGGGCACCGCGTCATGCGGCGCCGCAGCAACGAGCTCACCGCCGAGGCGGCACTGCGCGGCGCGCGTGGCTCGGCGGCGCTGTCCGGGGCCGACTGGGCACTCGAAGAGGTGCGCCGGCGTACCGACTTCAGCGGTGACGCGGAGGCCCGCACGATGGGCGCGGCCCTCCGGCTGTCCTCCGAGGCGGGCCAACTGCTGTCCATCTGGCGGCAGTCGCCCCTCCGGGTGCTCGCCCGGCTGCACCTGGTGGCGGCCGCGAGCGACGACGGCACGGTCGGTCGGCCGCGACAGCAGGGCGAGCCGGTCGACGAGCCGCTCGTCGAACTGCCGCTACCGGGCGCGGCCGAGGTGTCCGGGCGCCTGGACGGGCTCGCGGACCTGATCATCGCGGGCGGCTCGGCACCGGCGCTGGTGACGGCCGCCGTCGTGCACGGCGAACTGCTCGCCCTGCGCCCCTTCACCTCCCGCAACGGCCTGGTCGCGCGCACGGCCGAGCGGATCGTCCTCATCGGCAGCGGCCTCGACCCGAAGTCGGTCTGCCCGGCAGAGGTCGGCCACGCCGAACTGGGGCGCGCGGCCTACCTGGCGGCGCTGGACGGCTACGTATCCGGCACCCCGGAGGGCATGGCCGCCTGGATCGCGCACTGCGGCAGGGCGGTCGAACTGGGGGCGCGCGAGTCGACGGCGGTTTGCGAGGCGCTCCAGCGCGGGGCCGCCTGACAGCGAAACGGCCCTCTACTGGAGGGCCGTCAAAGGGATGCGGCGGTACGAGGATTCGTACCGCCGCTGGCATGTTCCACCGTGTTACCAAGCGTCCTCGAAATATTGCCCATCAGGTCGGGAACAATGCCCGTCACCTGGTGCGGCTGGCCCGTAATCGACGGGTCGACGTCGCGTGGGTGCTCGGTGGCCATGCGCGGTCCGTGGGGCCAAATGCGGTATTAAGGTGATCCTTTCGGATGTCCTTGGTCTCGCGGGCCGTTGAATCCTTTGTACTCCAGCCCTGAGGGAAGCGGAACCCCTGGTCGCGGTTCTTTACTTTTACGTTCAAAGGGTTACCAACCGGCTTAAACGGTCACCGCTTTGCGCCGGTTCGCGTACCAGACGAGCCCCGCAGTGGCCGCCGCGGCACCCACGGCCGCCGCCACGACCAGCGCGGGGCGGGGCGGTACGGAGAGCGCGGGCAGCCGCTGCTTGAGCCGGACCGGGCGGTTGAAGTCCAGAATCGGCCACCCGCGCGCGAGGGCCTCGCGGCGCAGCGTGCGGTCCGGATTCACGGCGTAGGGGTGGCCCACGGACTCCAGCATCGGCACATCGGTCGCCGAGTCGCTGTAGGCGTAGCAGCGGTCGAGGTCGTACCCCTCGGACTGCGCCAGCTCCCTGATCGCCTCGGCCTTCGTCGGGCCGTACGCGTAGTACTCCACCTCGCCCGTGAAGCAGCCGTCGTCGCCCACGACCATGCGGGTCGCCACCACCCGGTCCGCGCCCAGGAGTTCACCGATCGGCTCGACCACCTCGGCGCCCGACGTGGACACGATCACCACGTCGCGGCCGGCGGTGTGGTGCTCCTCGATGAGGGAGGCCGCCTCGTCGTAGATGATCGGGTCGATCAGGTCGTGCAGCGTCTCGGCGACGATCTCCTTGACCTGCTGGACGTTCCAGCCGCGGCAGAGTGCGGACAGGTACTTCCGCATCCGCTCCATCTGGTCGTGGTCGGCGCCGCCGGTGAGGAAGACGAACTGCGCATAGGCGGTCCGCAGGGCGGCCCTGCGGTTGATCAGTCCGCCTTGGTAGAAGGACTTGCCGAAGGTGAGCGTGCTCGACTTCGCAATGACCGTCTTGTCCAGGTCAAAGAAGGCTGCTGTGCGAGGCAAGGAGTGGTTTTCCACAACCCAGAGCATAGGCGCAGCCCATTCGGCGTAAGGTGAGGCGCGTGGGTTTGCCTGAGAGGCCTCTCGGGTACACCATGGAAGTCACGGATCGTTCGCGACCGTGCTAACGCGGTCCGGCTCCTCCCCCCCCGAGTCGGCCGTGAAGGCGACCCCCACTCTCCCCCCCGGTGGGGGTCGTCGCATGTCCGGACGCTTTTTCCCTCCCTGTACGTGGTCGTGAGGCCAACCCGAGGCGGCTGGTGCCGCCTCTTTTTCATGCCCAGAAGCCGTCACCGCGTGTAGCTGCCGGACTGCGCTGTGGAACTCGTACAGAGGTGAGTACAGGGGTCACCGGTATGAGTGAAGGCGATATTCACAGGCCCTGAGTTGTCCACAGTTTTCGACCAAGATCCACACGATTTCCGCGATGCCCGCACCGTGATTCCAACGCGTCCTCGCTCGCGGCGAGTTCATGGCCCGTTCCGTTTGTCGGACGCGTTTGGCCGGTTTCTGTCGGCCGTGCATATGGAGGGCCGGTCGCCGGTTCTCCACACCTTTGGAAATCGCGGGCCACAGAGGTGACGCGAGAGACACAGCGATGGGGGATGGAAAACATGGCCGGAACCGTCACACACGATCCGCCGCACGCCGCCGGAGGGCGACAGGGCGGACCGCTGATCGTCACCGAGGACGTCGAACTCCTCGACGACCTGCTGCGCCTGTGCGCCGCGGCCGGCGCGACACCCGAGGTCCATCACGGGGTGCCGGAGCGCCAGGGCGGCTGGGAGACGGCCCCGCTCGTCCTGGTCGGCGACGACGCGGCCCGCCGGGTGCGTGGGGCCGCCCGACGGCGCGGGGTGGTGCTGGTCGGCCGGGACCAGGACGACTCCGGGGTCTGGCGGCGGGCCGTCGAGATCGGCGCCGACCACGTCCTGATGCTGCCCGACGGCGAGCAGTGGCTGGTCGACCGCATCGCCGACGTGGTCGAGGGCGTCGGCCGCCCCGCGCTCACCGTGGGCGTCATCGGCGGCCGCGGCGGGGCCGGAGCGTCCACGCTCGCGTGCGCCCTCGCCGTCACCTCCGCGCGTGAGGGGCTGCGCACGCTCCTGGTGGACGCGGATCCACTGGGCGGCGGACTCGACGTACTCCTCGGCGGCGAGACGGCGGAGGGCCTGCGCTGGCCCGCGTTCGCTGCCTCGCGCGGCCGGGTCGGCGGCGGCGCCCTGGAGGAGTCCCTGCCCGAACTCCACTCGCTCCGGGTGCTCAGTTGGGACCGCGGCGACTGCGTCGCCATCCCGCCGCAGGCGGTACGGGCGGTGCTCGCCGCGGCCCGACGGCGCGGCGGCACGGTCGTGGTCGACCTGCCCCGCCGTATCGACGACGGGGTCGCCGAGGCCCTCGCCCAACTCGACGTCGGCCTCCTCGTGGTCCCCGCTGAACTCCGTGCCGTCGCGGCGGCCGGCCGGGTGGCGTCCGCGGTCGGCATGGTCCTGCGCGACCTCCGCGTGGCGGTGCGCGGACCGTACGCCCCCGGTCTCGACGACCGGGAAGTGGCCCGTCTCCTCGGCCTGCCGCTGGCCGGCGAAGTGCCGGTCGAATCGGGGCTGTTGCGGCCGCACGAGGACAAGTCGCCACCGGGGACGGCGGGGAGGGGGCCGTTGGCGCGCTTCTGCCGGGAGTTCCTGGAGCGGGCGTTGGTCGAGGTGGGTGGCGTATGAGGCGGCTGCTGCGGAGTGCGGGGGACTCCGAGAGGGGTGGTGCGGCGGGGGTGCCTGGGCCGGTGGGGACAGGCGGTTCGGTGGGTGCACCGAGGGGTGCGTCCTTGGGGGACGGCGGTTCGACGGGTGTCCCGGGGAGTGGAGCGATCGGGGCTGAGCGGGTGCGGGATTCGGGGGGTGCTTCGGAGCGGTGGGTTTCGGGTGGGGTCGAAGTGAGTCGGGCCGCCGGGGGCGATCGGGTGCGGGGTTCGGGTGAGGTCGGGGTGAGTGGGGCGGTAGGGCGTGAGCGGGGGCGGGATTCGGTGGGGGGTTCGGGGCGGTGGGCTTCGAGTGAGGGCCCGGCGAGTGGGGCCGTTGGGGTCGATCGGGCGCGGGGCTCGGCGGGGGCATTGGGGCGGTGGGCTTCGAGTGAGGGAGGGGCGGGTGGCGGGGCGGGGATGCCCGTCGGACTGCTCGACGGTGTGCGGCGGTGGCTGGCCGAGAGCGGGGGTGAGCCGACGCCCGCGCGGGTGGCGCAGGCTTTGCGGGAGCAGGGGCGGGTGCTGGGGGACGCCGAAGTGCTGGGCGCCGCCGAGCAGTTGCGGTCCGAGCTGGTGGGCAGCGGCCCGCTGGAGTCCCTGCTCGCCGACCCCTCCGTGACCGACGTCCTGGTGTCGGCCCCGGACCGGGTCTGGGTCGACCGGGGCGGCGGCCTGGAGCTGACCACCGTCTCCTTCCCGGACGCGGCAGCCGTACGACGCCTCGCACAGCGGCTGGCCGCGGTGGCCGGACGCCGGCTGGACGACGCCCGCCCCTGGGCCGACGCCCGGCTGCCCGACGGGACCCGCCTGCACGCCGTACTGCCCCCGGTCGCCGTCGGCTGCACCTGTCTGTCGCTCCGCGTCGTACGACCGCGCGCGTTCACGCTGGACGAGTTGGTCACGGCGGGCACGGTGCCGCCGGGCGGGGACCGCATCCTGCGGGCGCTGATCGAGGCTCGGCTCTCGTTCCTGATCAGCGGCGGAACCGGAACCGGCAAGACGACGCTGCTGAGCGCGCTGCTCGGGCTCGTCGGACCGGGTGAGCGGATCGTGCTCGCGGAGGACTCGGCGGAGCTGAAGCCGGACCATCCGCACGTCGTACGGCTGGAGAGCAGACCCGCCAACCAGGAGGGCGCCGGACTCGTCACGCTTCAGGACTTGGTCCGCCAGGCACTCCGGATGCGGCCGGACCGGCTGGTCGTCGGTGAGGTGCGGGGGCCTGAGGTCGTTCATTTGCTGGCAGCCCTGAATACGGGCCACGAGGGCGGGTGCGGGACCGTCCACGCCAACGCGGCGGCCGACGTCCCCGCCCGCCTGGAGGCCCTGGGCACGGCCGCCGGCCTCGACCGGGCGGCGCTGCACAGCCAGTTGGCGGCGGCCCTGTCGGTGGTCCTGCATCTCGTACGGGACCGGGCGGGGCGGCGACGGATCGCCGAGGTCCATGTCCTGGAGCGGGATGCGTCGGGGTTGGTGCGGACGGTGCCGGCGTTGCGGTGGGGGGTGGAGGCATTCGCGTACGAACGGGGGTGGGAGCGGTTGCGGGAGTTGATTCGGGGTGGGGGTGAGGGGGGCTAGGGGGGGCGGGTGAGTCGGAGGGGCCTATGGACGTGAGTGCGGGACGGGCGGCAGTGGCAGTGGCGGTGGCAGCGAGTGGGAGTGGTGATGGGTGAGGTGTCGGTCGGGGTGGTCGCGGTGTGTGCCGGGGGCCTGGTCTGGTTGATGGGTGGGCGGCAATTCGGGGCCCGGCGGGCGGAGTTGTTGTTCTCGGGTGGTGGCGCGGTGGGCGTTGGGCCGCCCTCGTGGGAGCGGGCTGTCGGTGAACTGCGGCGGATCCGGGGGCGATTGCGGGCTGAGTGGTGGTCGCTCGGTGTCGGGCTCGTGTTGGCGGTGCTGGGGGCCTCGGTCGTTCCGGTTGTCGCGGGGGCGGTCGGGGTGCCGTTGCTGCGGCGGGTGCGGGTGGCCGGGGAGGCGCGGCGGGCGCGGGAGTTGCGCGGGGACGCGGTGATCGCGCTGTGTTCGGCGCTCGCCGGGGAGGTGCGTGCCGGGCGGCAGCCGGGGGAGGCGTTGCTGCGGGCGGCGAGTGACTCCGGTGGGCTCGGTGAGGCGCAGGCCGGGGTGTTGGCGGCGGCGCGGTTCGGCGGGGATGTGCCGGGTGCGCTCACCTCGGCGGCACGACAGCCGGGCGCGGAGGGGCTGTTGGGGCTGGCCGCGTGCTGGCGGGTCGCCGTGGACCAGGGCGCGGGGCTCGCGGCGGGACTGGACCGGCTCGAAGGGGCGTTGCGTGCCGACCGGGAGCAACGGGCCGATCTTCGCGCCCAGTTGGCGGGGGCGCGGGCCACCGCGGTGATGCTCGCGGGGTTGCCGGTGCTCGGGTTGTTGCTGGGCGCGGCGATGGGTGCGGATCCGTTGCGGGTGCTGTTGCACAGCGGGGCGGGGTTGGGGTGCTTGGTGGTCGGGGGGTTGCTGGAGGGGCTGGGGTTGTGGTGGGCGATGCGGATTGTGCGGGGGGTGGAGGCGGCGTGAGCGGGAGTGGCGGTTGCCGGGAGGAGCGGTGCGGGGGGTGCTGGTGGGCCGGGTTCGGGGTGGGTGGCTTGGGTTGTTGCGGGGTGTGGGTGGGTGGGGGCTTGTCGCGCAGTTCCCCGCGCCCCTAAGGGCATAGGGGTTCGCGGGGTGAAGGGTGCGGTGGGCGCCCCCGCGGTGGAGCCGCATGCCGATACGACCCTGCGCCCCTGAGGGCATCGGGGTCGGCGAGAGGCCGGAGCGGTGTGGGTGTGGAAGCGGAAGTTGGCTGGAGTCGGAGAGAGGAGGCGGCGTGAGTGCGGAAGTTGTCCACAGGCTGGGGGTTGTCTTGGGGGCGGTGTCGGTCGTGGGGTGGTTGGTGCGGTGGCTGGACGGGGTGCGGTGTGAGCGGAGGGCGCGGCGACGGTTGGCCGGGCTGCTGCTCCGGGAAGCTCGGGACGTTCGGGAGGCCAGGGAAGTGGCTTCTGCCGGGCGGCGGTTCGAGGCTCGGGAACTTGCGCGGAGGTGGCTGCCCGCAGTGGGCGTGGTGGGTGCCGGGTGGGTGTTGGTCGGTGGGGTCGCCGGGGTTGTGGTGGGTGCCGTCGTCGCCGTCGGGCTGTGGCAGTGGCGGCGTCGGCAGGTGGCCGACGACACCGTCGCCGAGCGCGATGCCGCCACCGCCGCCCGCCAACTCCCGCTCGCCGCCGATCTGCTGGCCGCCTGCATCGCCGCCGGGGCCTCGCCGGTGATCGCCTCCCAGGCAGTGGGAGAGGCCCTCTCGGGGCCCTTGGGGGAACGGCTGGCGCGTGCGGCGGCGGAGGTACGGCTCGGTGGTGAACCGGCTGATGCCTGGCGGAGGTTGGCCTCGCTTCCGGGTGCCGGCCCGCTGGCCCGGCTGCTCGAACGGGCCGACGAGTCGGGGCTTCCCGCCGCCGGACCGGCCGCGCGGCTCGCGGCGGAGGCTCGCGCCGACTGGACCCGCACCACGACGGCACGGGCCCGGCGGGCGGCCGTCCTGATCACCGCACCGGTGGGGCTGTGCTTCCTGCCCGCGTTCATCGCGGTCGGCGTGCTGCCCGTGGTGATCGGGCTCGCGGGCGGGGCGGTGGGAGGGGGTGGCGGCTGACGGGAGGAGCGAGGGCGAGCGGTGACGGACGTAGGACGAAGAACGGCTGACGTATGGCGGGCAGTCGCTGGACCTCAGCGGCTGACCGAGCGGGCAAGTGAACCGACAGGAAACTCACGGGGGTTGAGATGTACAAGGCAGTGCAGGCAGTGCAGGCAGTAGCGGTACGGGCCGTGCGAGCGGTGCGGGTACGGGCACGGTTGGGTGCCTCGGCGCGCGGGGATGCCGGGATGGCCACCGCTGAGTAGTCAAATGTCTGGCTATGCACCCATCCCGACAGGGGTCAGTCTACCGCCCTGACGGCCTGTAGGGCAGTCCTGCGGAGCGGGCAAACGCGCAGCTCAGGGTGGGTGTGGCGCGTGTCTCGGGCGCCGTTTGAGGGGCGTTCCGGGTGTCGCTGTGCTCGACTAGCCACCGATCGCCGACGGGTGCCGATCTGGCATTAATTGCGACCAATGAACGGGCAAGATCGACAACAAGAAGCGCCCGACCCACAGCGAGGGGGCGGGCGCTCAGAGCACGGTGTTCAGGGGCCGACCTTCCGGCCAGTTCAGTCCTCCACGATGAAGGTGATGATCGGTCCGGCAGCGCCCCAATGAACGATCGAGTGTGATGTGACGCGTCCTCGACCGATGGCGTCGGCCAGTGCCGGGTATCGCTTAAACAAGGCATCATGGTTGAGATCCACAACGGCGGGAGTGCCAGGCGTTACGTCGATCCCGAAATCGCGAATACTCCAGAGAACAAGCCGCTGTCCTGCCATCTGCTACCTCTCTGCCAGCAAGACCCGACCGTCAGTCGGTCGGGTCTTGCTTCTTGTTGCTGGTCAACATCCAGGATCACACCTGGCTGAACTCGCCGTCCACGGCACCAGCAACGAACGCGGTGAACTCCTCGGTCGAGAACGTCAGCACCGGCCCCGACGAGTCCTTGCTGTCGCGCAGTGCCCGGCTACCGCCAGGTATAACGGCCACTTCAACGCAGTTGCCGTTGTCTCCTGAGTACGACGACCTCACCCACTCCAGTGGGCTTGAGCCGGGTTGAGTGTGTGGCTTCATCGGCCCTGTTCCATTTCGTGAAGGGCGTTTTGGATGAGCGCCCGGGACTTGCTGACATTGGCTGCGGCCATGTTGAGACGACGGAACCGTCCCGTGTACGTCTCCACGTCCGCTGCGTCTTCGTAGTAGAGGGTGCTGGTGGGTGACTCGGTGTAAACAACGTCCGTTTCCGCCGAGGTTGGGAAGCTCATGATCACGAACGGCCCGAAGAGGCAGGCGTTCATGGGGTCCTCGCGCGGCAGGATCTGAAGCTCGATGTTCTGCTTCTTGCTGTCCGCGACCAGGGACTCAAGCTGTGCCTTCATCACGTCACGGCCGCCGACCTGGTGGTACAGCACGTTCTCCGCGAGGATCACCCAGAGCTGGAGCGGGTTATCCCTGGTCAGGATGTTCTTCCGCTCCCGGCGCACGTTGATCTGTGCTTCGACACGCTCTTTGCCAGCGTCCGGTGCCTGCAAGCGGATGAGTGCGTCGGTGTACTCAGGCGTCTGCAATAGACCGGGGATCAGGTTGGTCTCGACGTTGTACAGCTCCGAGGCGTCCCACTCGACGGCGGCGTAAGCCGCGTACGCCGGATCAACCACGTTGACGTACCGACTCCACCAGCCCTTTTGCTTGGCCTCGCGAGATAGCTTCTCGATCGCGGCACGCTCGGTGGGGTCGGTGACGTTGTACGCATCCATCAAGGCGCGAAGGTCGGGCAGACGGATGCCCGACTGCGCGTTCTCGATCCGGCCAACCTTCGATTCCGCCGACCCAAGCACTTTGGCAGCGTCGGCGTGCGTCAGTCCGGCAGCGCTCCGCAGCTCACGCAGCGTCCGCGCCAACCGTCGTTGACGAAACGTCGGGTTGTTGTTGATGGGCACCGGTCGGCCGCCTCTCTTACTCCTTCTTGCAGGTCAAGTGTGCCGCTCGCCTCACCGTGAGGGCAACAAGCATTCGGGTCCACTCAAAGTGGGGACTTGACACTTTGGGGTCTCCACGATGCACAGTACCTACTGTGGCGGTGTGTCTGCTCGCACGGTGCTGGCCCCACTCGCCGCCCGCCCGCGAACCCGTCCGAGGGGACCGAGTATGGCTGAACCCAGGTCGTTGCAGGTGCGGTATAGGAGATACCGCCCATCTGTGCCGGTGGCTCGTGCTAAAGCCAGAGATCTTGCCAAGGAGTGGTCGTTAGCTCCACACCTCGCCGACTTCCTAGAGTGGGTAGTCACCGAATTGGTGACGAACGCAGTGATCCATGGCCGGGCAACCCGAGGAAGTCGTGTTTCGGTGGCCTACCACCTTGACGACGACCTTCTTCGAGTAGAGGTCCGCGACGCAGCTTCGGGTTCGGTGCGCGTGAGTCCTTCCGACTACCCGGACGGAGAGGTTGCTCCAGGGGGTCGTGGACTTCAGATCGTGGCGGCGCTCGCTAACGACTGGGGCGTGGAGCCTCGGGTCATCGGGAAGAGCGTGTGGGCCGAGATCGCCGTGTCCTCGAAGGAGGGGACGGCATGACTGGTGACACGATCCACCCCCGTCCGCTGTGCGCTGGGTACCTGCGCCGACTGGACGGCATCGACGCGCAGGTGGAACAGCAGCTCGTCGTGAACATGTGCGCCCTCGCAGAGCGCGAGGGTTTCACGCTGACGCTGGTGTTCATCGAGAAGCAGCCCGGTCACGTCGTGGCCCTGCACGCGGTGACTCGGTACTGCCAGAACCACGACATTCGCAACGTGATCGTGCCGAGCAGCGAGCACTTCAACCATCTGCCCTCGCTCGCGTACCTCGCTCAGGAACTGCTCCAGCAAGACATCGGCGGTCGGGTATGGATCGCCGCTTCTACCGAGGAAGAAGACTCGTCATGCCCGCCGATCACCAAGAACGGCGGGACAACATGACCGCCGCCAACATCGTGACTCCGATCCCTCTGTTCACTGCATCGCTTCGGTTGACCGCGATCCCTGCGGCTGTGGCGTACTCACGGACGTTCGTCCGCCACACGCTGACGCGGTGGCAGCTCGAAGAGCACGCCGATACGACGACGCTCATCATGAGCGAACTCGTCACCAACGCCGTGAAGGTCAGCGGCATCACCGACCTCAAACCAAAGCCGTGGCAGATCAAGCCTGAGCACGTCATCGGGATACAGCTCCGCGCCATCGGTGCGAGTCTGTACACCGAAGTGTGGGATCGAATGGAAACGGCCCCCACCCAGAAGAACCCGACGCTTGAGGAGACAAGTGGGCGCGGTCTGCTCCTCGTTGATGAACTGGCGGAGCAGTGGAACGTCTACCGTTCGCCGTTTGGCGGGAAAGTCGTCTGGGCTGAGCTGCCCATCGGCGCGCCCGTAGAGACGTCGTCCTTCAACCAGCTACACCCTCCGATCGTCCTACCAACCGGCATCCAGGCATCACGAGGGCCGGTTGAAGATCAGGCGCGTACCGCGCTGTTCGACCACCTGCTAGAGACGACGCTTTCGGCGATGGCTGCGTCACGGGGGAACGATGCGACCTAGGGGCTGTGGCCGGCTGACGGTGGATCGCCTCGACCAAGAGCGAGTTGGTGCCTGATGAAGCCGCAACAGATATGGGGACTATTCGACTGGTACCAAGGGACCTGCTTCCGCTGCGAAGCGCTCGGCGTTCCCGTGGCTCACGTCGGGGAGATGGTCGTCCGGGACACGGAGCTGCCGCTGTTCGCATGTCACCACTGCATCTTCCGCATGCAGCAGTCGCACTGGTTCAGGACGACCAGACGAGCATGGCCGCTGCGTCGGTTGCAGCTCCCTGGAGCAGCAGAGCCACGCGCTTCATGTCCTCAACTCGGCCGCTGGTCACTGTTTGGCAGGAGGCGGAAGGGGAGACATCGGTCTAGTGCGTGATCCGCGGAGGCTTGGTCAGGCCGACCTACGGGCGGCGGCCGGCGCGCGGTAGAAGGGGGGAAGCAAGTGACAACTTCAGAGAACAAAGAACACCCCATGACCATCGTCATGGGGTGTTCTTTGGTGGGACGGAGCGGAGCAGTTGCCTCCGAAGACCTTCCGTATGTCTGTTCGGTCGAGTCGGGCGCTGTCGTATTACCCGTCAGTTCGCCTGCGCAGCAAGGGAGTTGTGTGGCAAGGTGCCAGGGCTTCCTTATGTGACACATGGTACAGAAGGAGGCTTTTGTTTAGAATAGTAGACATGGAATATATGAGGACCTATTTATGAGCAACGAGAAAAAAGAGCCTGGGATGTACTTGCGGAGTCTCCGCCTCAAGAACTTCCGATCCTGTTATGACACGGAAGTCGAGTTTCAACCAGGTATCACGCTTCTCGTTGGCGAGAATAACTCTGGCAAGTCCAATGTGATCGAAGCGCTGCGACTTGCAACCGCACCTCTAAACCGTAGAGCTACGAGATACTTTGATGAGTCCGACCTATCTCACGGCCAGGAAGGTCAGGAAGCTGAACTCCACGCGTCTTATGACGGTCTGACGAAAACTCAGCGCGCGCATTATATTACAGCTTTGGACGTCACCACCAACCAAGCCATCTACTCGGCAAAATATGCGATCGACTCAAAGCGTCGACACAACGTGCGATCGACCTTCACAGCTGGCCCTGTGGGTGGAACGGACGCCGAGCCCGAGAAGCGCGAGCAGATCGCGCACGTCTATCTTGCACCACTGCGAGATGCCAAGAGGGAACTCGATTCGTCAGACGGAAATCGGCTCCTCAGAATCATCCGACACCTCACCACCGAAGAAGAGCGAGAAGACTTTTTAAATAGCGCCAACGATTCATTCAAGGAACTGAAGAAGCACGGTGTCCTGACTACCACCACGGGCGAAATTCAGGGGCACCTCGGTGAACTGACAAACTCCGTACGTGGGCAAAGCGTCGAGGTTACATTTGCCGACTATGAACTGAACCGGTTGGCGCGAAGTCTCAGGGTAAAGATGGCAGAACATGGCATCGAACCCGCCGATCTCACAGAGTCTGGATTGGGATACGCCAACCTACTCTTCATTGCTACGGTCATCCTGGAACTGCGTAAGGCTCAAGATGCCGAACTGACACTATTTTTGGTTGAGGAGCCGGAAGCTCACCTTCACCCGCAGTTGCAGGCTGTGCTACTTGATTACCTGCGCGAGCAGTCCGAGGCTTCGCCTAATGACGATACTCAGAAGCCAGCCGGTCGAATCCAGGTCATCGCCACGACCCACTCGCCGAACCTCGCCAGTAGCGTTGGTATCGAAAACGTTGTAGCGCTCCGGACCAAAATTGAAAAGGAAACGATCAAAAATGGCGAGGGCACCGAGGAGGTAGCTCGCCGCAAGACACATGTGCTTCCCCTGTCTAAGATCAACCTTAGCGATCCTGAGCGGCGGAAGATTAACCAGTACCTGGACGCAACGCGAGCCGGACTCCTCTTTGCCCGTCGAGTAATCCTTGTTGAGGGAATTGCGGAGGCTGTACTCCTTCCTGCGATTGCGCGCTACTGCATGTTCGGTGACGACAACGACCCTGAGCAAGTGAAGTTGCGGCGGAAATTTCATGGGGTCACAATCATCAACGTGGGTAGCGTCGACTTCGCGCCGTACATCACACTTTTGCTCTCTGAGGTGAATGGCTGCCGTTTGCTGGATCATTTGACGGTTGTCACCGATCGAGACCCAGATCCGGAGCTACCGAAGAAGAAAAAGAAGAAGGATGAAACAGAGCAGAACGAGCAGTCTCAGGAGGACTCCGATGCCACCTCTACGGAGCTAGGCGAGGAGGAGGATGGAGATCGCACGGCCAATCGCACCAAGGTAAGCAATCGGAAGGAACTTCTCACTGAACACGCTAGGCTCATTGACGCCACCGACTATCTGACGGTAGCCGAGGCACCTCACACCTTGGAAGCAGACCTTCTCGCGCCAGAGGGAAATGAACCAACGCTAAAGCAGGCGTATTTGAATCAACATCCGCAGTCGCAGCATCATTGGCAAGACATCACGACCCACGAGAAGGGTCGTGCCTTCGGCTTCTATCAGAAGCTTTGCAAGTACGACAAGTTCATCAGCAAAGGTCAGTTCGCCCACGATGTGGCGCTCTCCATTGAGGACAAAGAGCCCTTTAAAGCACCCGACTATCTGGCCGAGGCCATCCGGGGTGTGTTGGAGGACGGAACGGGTGGTGCGAGTTGAACGCCATCAGCTTGACCGAAGCCCAGCAGGCTCTCGTTGACGCAGAAGAGAGCCTCTTCGCTGCCGCCTGCCCAGGAGCGGGAAAAACTCGCGCTATGGTGGCACGGTTCTTGAAGCGAACCGCCGAAGAGAATCGCCAGGGTGTGGCCCTGATCTCCTTTACTAACGCAGCAGTCGATGAGGTGCGACGTCGGTGCGGGGATCAGGTGGATTCCCTGAAGGCACCAAGTTTTGTCGGGACGTTCGACACCTTCATCCATCGATTTATCGTCACGCCGCTTTTCGTGAGGGAGTACAAGGTGCCCCCGAAGTACGTGCAAAGCTGGAAGGACATTTCAAGCACGAACTTCCGCATGAGTGAGATTCCTCGGTCCGGGGAACTTGAATTCAGTTGGTTCGACTTTGATCGCAACGGTGGTGCCACTCTTGTTATGGATCGAGTTGATCCGCGCTTCGGTAATGCTGAAGCGAAGACAGCACTCTTGGCGAATCGAAACAAAGCGGAGAGCAGGGCCTCGCACATCTTTGGCAAGCTGCTTGAAGCGGGCACTGTTAGTTGTGACGCAGCCCGGTTGCTAGCCGAATTCTGGGTGCAAGACAGTGAGGCTATGGGGATCATCGGTCCGCTGTTGCAGTCACGCTTTTCAGAAGTGATCGTCGATGAAGCGCAGGACTGTGGTCGCGAGGAGCTACTCGTCTTGCAGTACCTTCTTGATTGCGGCATCAGGGTCGTGATGGTCGGTGACATTGACCAGTCGATCTATGAATTCCGTGATGCGACACCAAGCGCCGTCCAGGACTTCGTGAAGAACCTGCCGATGCAGTTGGAGCTTGGCAACAATTTCCGTAGCTCTCCGGCGATCACTGCCTTTAATAGTGGACTCCGGTCAGGTTCCCTAGTCGAGACGGCTAGTGGGGAGACGTCGACACTGCAAATTCCGGTGCAGCTTGTCGAATTCTCAGCGCTTGATGACATTGTTCCAGCGGCGTTGCAGATTGCCGAAGAGCATGAGCTAGCGGCGAGCGACCTTATGCTCCTCGCTCATGCCGGAGCTCATGGTATGCAGGCGGCTGGTGTAGTTGCTGTTGGGGGATCAGGGAACAATAGGGTCCTTTCTATCGCTGATGCAGGGTTCAAGCTCAGGTCGACAGAGTTCAATTCGCAGACACGCTTGAAAGTCATTGGCCAGGTAGAGCGCGCCGTCCTGGCGGCGCTCACCAGTGGTAAGGATTTTGAGCACAAGGGTCTTGAGGCTATTTGCGAGAAGCTCGGCATTGAAACGCGATGGCTCCGCAACTTTGCTGTACGTATGGCCGTCGTACTCGATGCTGAAGGGAAGACCGCGAAGGAATTTGCGGTTGAGGTACGAGAATTCCTCAAGACTGCCGATTGGGGTGATGCGACTCCTCCGGCAGCCGGAGATCTCGGGAATCTGTTTAAGGCGCCAAGGGAAGTCGATTGGGGAAACGTCGCCAGCTTGGGAGACAATCCCCTGATTCCATACTCAACGGTGCATGGCGTGAAAGGAATGGAGTTCCCAGGCGTCGTGCTAGTGCTCCCGGATACGCCAAGAAGCAAGGCAACGGACGAGGTCTTGGATGCCTGGGAGAGCGGTCAGGATATTGAATCTCGACGCGTACTCTATGTTGCCGGTTCTCGTGCACAGAAGTTGTTGGTGTTCGCTGTCTATAGCAGGCACATCGATCGTGTCGTTGCTCTTCTCGACGCCAAAGCCATTCCGTACGTACGTTCTTGAAGTGGATCTCAGCCGTCTGGATCGAACCGACCTAGCGCAGGCCGGCCACGCGTGGTGGGTCTGTCGATTCCAGACGAGCGCAGCCCTCGGGTTGATTGCAACGTCCTCGGAGGGCATGCACACCGTGGCACGTCAGTAGAAAAGTGATGGAGGTTGTCAGACTCGACGCCTACCGTTGGTTCATGACGGACGACCAGCTCATGCCGATCACCAGACGTAAGCCGCTTGATCCCTACTCTTCGCGTGCGCCGCATCTGGTCGGCATCGTCGACACCAACGCCCTAATGAGCAGTATCGAGAACGACTGCCGCAAGGGCTTCCGGTCGCGGCTGCTGCGGATGAGCGACAACGGCACTGCTGTCTTGTACGCCGCTGACCACGTCTACGAAGAGGTCTACCGGCGACTCCCGAGGATGACGAAGAGCAGTCCGGTGCCGCTTGAAGATCTCTACGCCCACTTTGAAGCCGAGTACCTTCCGGCGTTGCGGTTCGTCACGATGTCGGACGTGGACGCCCCGGATGCTCAGGTGTTGGCGATTACCGATCCGGACGACGTACCGACAGGATGGTTGGCCAAACTCATCTCACCGTGCGTCGTGTTCTCAGGTGACCGTGACCTCAAGGAACCGGGGTTCGCTCCAAAGGATTGGCAGCGGGCGGCAACTTCCGCCGTAGATGTTTCTGACGGTCACATGGGCCAGCTCCTCACAGTGAACGTTGCCGCCCTGCCCGTCAGGGGTGTGGTGGAGCTGATCTCGTTCTCAGGTCGCAAGATCGGCATCCCTCCCTGGCTGCTTGGTGTCGTCGTCCTTGGCCTGGGCGCGCTCCTCTTGAAGAAGCCGGATCGACGTAAGGCTGCCACTTTCGTTGCAGGCAAAGTCTTCGAGTACATACTCGAAGAGTTGGCACGCTACGAGACACAGGAGCGACAGGGTATCGAGAGTTTGCGTAAGGTCATCCTGCCTGCACCGACACGGCCAACGATCCGACAGCAGGTCGCGATCACGTTGGCGCGACAGAACGACCCGCTGCTAGCCACAGAGGTACACGAGCTGCTCCAAGAGCACTTCCCGGATGAGCCGGTGGTCAGCGTCCGGGACGTACGGGTTGCTCTGGAAGAAGGAACGGAGTTCGTCCGTGTGCAGCGCTACCGATGGCAGCTCGGCCGCGAGGTCGGTCCGCGGTCGTCTTGAACGAGGCGATCCAGCGCGGGCCGGCCACGGCCTGGTGGTCGGTTGGTTTCAAGTGGTACCCCCAGAAATGAAGAACCCCGAGACCAGTAAATGAAGTCTCTCCACACTGATTTTCTGGCCGCGTTGCGCGTGTGGTTGCTGCACTGATAAGAAGTCAGCAACATCAACACGTTGTTCACCTGGAACCCGAAGAAGGACGAACCCACGATGGCACAGCAAACCATTATTCAACTGCTTGATGACCTCGACGGGTCCGAGGCTTCCGAGACGGTCGTGTTCGGCCTTGACGGCAAGACCTACGAGATCGACTTGAACGAGAAGAACGCGGCCAAGCTGCGCAAGGTGCTGGCTGCGTACGTCGACAAGAGTAGGAAGCTGAGCCAGGCTCGCGGCGGCAGGCGTGGAGGTGCAACTCAGTCGGCAGCTGCAAGTGGTGACACCGCTCTGATCCGTGCGTGGGCCAAAGAGAACGGCTACGACGTGAACGACCGTGGCCGCGTTCCGGCGGAGATCAAAGAGGCGTACTCGAAGGCAAAGGCCGCCTAGCGCTCACAGGCTCACCGCAAGGTCGCCGATGCAGTTGGAGTCTTGGGTTGCGTCGACCTAGCACAGGTCGGCCGCTGCCTCTTGATGGGCTCGTTCTAACTACACACCCCAGAAATGAGAAACACCCCGCCAGCCTTAACGGGCAGCGGGGTGCTCTCGTTGAGGGTGCGGGGTGGTTGGTGGATGTCTACAGAAGGTGGGCGAGCATGAGGTCGGCAGCGTCTTTCCCGGGACGTTCCGGGTGCTGCACGATCCACGTCAGGAGCCCAGACAGAGCGAAGTCGGCGATGTCATTCACCAGGGTGGCACTGTCCTGGGCATGCGCATCGGTGCAACGCATCAGCAGCTTGCCGATAAACTCCGCGAGGTCACGGAAGCTCAGGACGTGCGTTGCTTCGTCGCCCTCGCTGTGGCTACGAGAGTCACGGCTTAGAGGAAGAAGTGCGACAGCCATCGCCGGTTGTTGGGCCAGGCATACAGCCAGATTCCAGATGAATGTCGTGAAATATGGCTCGGGCGACGTCATGATGGGAAGTCGCTTCTCCATGTCCGCCATGAGCCTCAGAACTGACGGTGCGTAGGCCGCAATCGCCAACGCTTGCTTCGTCGGGTAGTGACTGAAGATCGTTGCGGTGCCGACGCGAGCCAATTTGGCGACGTCGTCACGCTTCACACCGTGGTAACCATACTGATCGAACAAGGTTCTCGCAGCGGCCAGAATCACTCTGTTGGTGCGCTCGCGCTTGGTAGCAGCGGCACGCTTGCGTGAGCCGGACTCGTCTGTTGACACACTTCTCTCCTTAAGGCTTCGGGTCAGGCGTGCCAGCAACTACGAGCTAGTTGACGGGACGCTTGACCCGAAAAGGAGAGGGGGCAATTACCGATTACAGTAATCTATGTGTATTTATAACAGATATTGGACAATTGGTCAATATCTGCAAGATGGGTACAGCTGTCGGGTAGGTCCTAATCCAACCACCCAGATCGCTTTTTCTTGTCGTACCAAAGGTTGGCCTTCTGGATGGCAGACGGGATGCGCTGGAGAATAACATCTTTACTGACGCTAACGCCGATGCCAGAAAGTAGCAGCTTACCGACTTGTTCGGTCACGCGAGCTGGCATGCCATCGTCGTTAACCCCAGAGAGAGAATGATAGACGGTGAGCAGAATTGCTCGCGCATGGTAGGAACTCATTACATCGGGATCTTCGAAGAAGAACTCAAAGTGGCCTACCTTCTCTTTTTCGAAGACGTTCTGCATGAGCATCCCCGTCAGAATCGCATTGATTCCACGGTTAATCGTTTCCGCAAGGCTCAACTGGTCATAGTCGGCAAGTCGAAATCGTTCCGTTTGCTCAGACTGAGCCTCAAAATACGAACGAACCATGGATGACGTAAGTGCACGGTGATCGTCACTGGTCTTGACTACAAGATAGATGTAGCCGATTAGGGCGTCCACATATCTTGCTGATGCTCGGAGCGGATCTTTGTCGTCTGCGGCTCGCGGTGGATGCAGTTCGCATTTGAGCCATTCGACCGCTGGTGATAGCAGCCGTTGATACACACGACTCAACACTCCATATTTTGTTCTGAAGTGGTTGTGCACTGTTGCTACGCCAACCCCAGAAGCCTTAGCAATCTCGTCCCGAGTGAAGTCGCCCTCGGGCAGCTCACCGTAGAGCGCGAGCGTCCCACTGATGACCTGCTCCCAAGTGCGCTTGCGCTTCGTCTCGGCGGCTCGCTGGCGGTAGCTCCACGCTTCCTCGGTCATGACGCCAGTCTAGATGATCGCGGAAGCATCGGTCACAGTGACCCTTGTGTCCAACCGACTGATCTGTCATCTTGAACCCATCGAGCTAGCCGCCTGGTCGGCTCGGAGGTGAAGGAGAGGTTCATGGAGCGGGAGATCGAGGCCGTAAGTCCCTACGACCCACGTAGCCACGCGTACGGGGTGGGTGTCGAGTTGGCGAGGCGCCTGCGAGAGGACGGCCAGGCCCGGCAGCGTCGCACGCACATCAGGCGGCGGATCGTCCACATCATCAACACGGAAGAACGGATCGTCACCGAGGAAGAGATCACGACCGAAGAGGACGCTTTCGGCCGCAACCTCATGGGAGGGGATTACCGATGACCGGGTTCATCATTCTGGCGGTCCTGGCCTTCGGGCTGTACCGCATCGTCAAGTGGCTCAACAAGCATGTGGCTCCTCGGATCATCCGGTACCAGCGTGACCAGAGGATCGAGACGGCCATCCGGTACGGCATGTACGACGATGAGGCGGCCAATCGCATTGCCCGTCAGATCGAGGAAGAGCAGCGCCAGTAAGCAGCTCTCCGGCCCCCTCATTGTCATCGACTTCACGCCTGTAGAGGAAGACAGCCAAGAATGCTTGGCCATCGTCACCTTATACGCCGTGATGACGAGGAGGGGGCCGCGCTATTGGTCCATCCGTTCTTCATCCCCGCCGGCCGAGCGCGTCGGTCGTCGGCATCTACCCCTCGGAGGGTGTCGTGAGAAAGGCCCGAAGTGTGTTGGTGACGCTGCTCCTTGGCGCGATCGCCGTCAGAGCGGTGTGGTGGGCAATTGCCCCGTTGGTGCCGTACCTCGTGAGTGGACTCGCCATCGTGTTGGTGCTCGGCTTCATCTACTACCGCATGACCAAGTGGTGACGGCCGTGTCTATGAAGCGCGAGACCTACGACCTGACGTTCCCCGCCGACATGAAGGCTGACCAGGTGGCGACGTGGCTGCGTGCGGTCAGCGGCACACTCACCAGCGGCCCCCGTCGCCTACTGGGCGTGTCGTCCATCGTGATGGAGGTGGAGGCAACTGAGCGGGGGATCACGTACCGGCTTCAGGTACCCGAGGAAACGGCGCACTTCGTCGTCAGTCAGTTCCGCTCTATGTTGCCCGGTTCTACCGCTCAGCCGGCGGCGGCCGAAGAACGCCGCCACTCATGGACAACCGCGGTGGAGCTTGGTCAGACGAACCCACGCCGCAGCCTCGGCGGGATGGACGCGGAGTCCTTGTCGGCGAGCGTGCTCACGAACATGCAGGCACTCGGCCGAGGTGAAGCGCTGCTTCTCCAGTGGGTAGTTTCCCCGGCAATTCGTGAGCGCCTACCGCAGGCGCCGGCTGAGGGGATGACCCCCGGTTCTATGGGGCGGCTCCTGGGCGGCAGGGTGGACCGGGACTTGGTCGCCGACCGCAGGGCGAAGCTCGCGGAACCCAACTTCCTCGGGGTGCTGCGGGTGGCGGTGAAGGCCAACGCTTCCGCGCGTGCGGACCAGTTGCTTGTACAACTTCGATCCAGCCTCGCCAGTGTCGGGGGAGCCGACAACCACTTGAAGCGACGGCTTGTGTCCTCGCGCAAGGTGGTCGAGCGCGTCCACCAGGCCACCGTGCCCACGGTATTTCCGGCCGTACTGGCTGCGTCGGAGTTGGTGGGGTTGCTGGCCTGGCCGATCGGGAACCCGTATGTCGCGGGGCTGCCTGCAAGCCGGACGCGTCAGTTGGTCGCCACGGGAGCGATTCCCCGGACCGGCCGGGTACTCGCGCGGTCCAACTTCCCCGGCAATGAACGGCTGCTCGCTCTGTCTCCCGAGGAGTCCACCTGGCACCTGCAAGTCGTCGGGCCAACCGGCAGCGGGAAGACGGCGCTTCTTACCAACCTCATCGCGCAGGACATGAACGCCGGTCGCGGGGTGGTGCTCATCGAGAGCAAGGGGGACTTGTTCAAGGCGGTACTCGACCGGGTGCCGGAACACCGGGTTCATGACGTCGTACTCCTGGACGTGGGAGACACCGACTATCCGGTCGGCTTCAACATCTTGCAGGGCAGCCCTTTCGTGGTGGCGGCGGACATCCAGAGACTGTTCGATCATCTGTATCCGCAGGACGCCCGGGGTGTGCGGGTACGCCAAGGGTTCTATCACCTGATCCTGACGCTCATGATGAGCGCCGGGATCTCCTCGCCCATGACGTTCGCGGATATCGGGCCGCTGGCGGTGCCCAGGGCGGATCAGGTGGAGTTCTCGAAGAACCTGGTTCGTGGGGTCGCCCATATCGAGGACTTGGCGGCGTGGTGGGCTGGAATAGATGACCGGATGCGCGCTTCGCACTTCCAGCCGCTCATGGATCGGATCTGGCAGCTCAACAACCGGCCGTCGATCCGGAACATCATCGGGCAGAGCGCCAGCACGATCGACCTACGCGACGTGATCCGGGGAAACAAGATCCTGCTCGTGAACCTCGGTCGGGCGACGGAGGGGAAGGACACGGCCGGACTGCTGGGCTCGCTCCTCCTCAATGCTGTCTGGAGCGTGGTGCAGGCAGGTGCGGCTAATCCGGCTCAACCCACGATGCTGTACCTCGATGAGTTCCAGGACTTCATCAACCTGCCGATCGCGCCCGCCGACATGTTCGCCCAGGCCCGTTCGCTCGGCCTCGCGATGACGGTGGCGCATCAGTTCCTCGGACAGCTCACCCGCGAACTCCAGGACGCCACCCAGAACAACGCGCGCTCGACGGTGGTGTTCCAGACCTCGGCGGACGAAGCCCGTTCTTTTGCACGGCAGTTCGGCCGCAGCGTCACCGAAGAAGACTTCCTGAACCAACGCCGTTTCGAGGTGCTGATGCGCCTCGCCACGAGCGATGGGGTGAGTTCACCAGTAACTGGCGTGACTCTCCCACCTGTTGATGCAACCGGCTCTGCGGATGAAGTGCGGCGCCGATCGAGGGCGACTTACGGCCGCTCCGCGGCAGCAGTGAACGAGGAGATTAAGCAGCGGCGCGGCGGTCAGCCGGCCCCGGCAGCATCTACCCGTCGACCGCGCTTCGGTGGACCGAGGAGTTCAAGCGATGCGTAGCGTACAGAACTTGCTGTCGGAACTGGCCTACGTCGGGCGCAGCATTGAGTACCTCGAAAACGTGCTGAGCGATGTCGAAGCCGTGGCGGAGCGTCTTGGTCGACGCATCGGAGACGACCCGCTCCTTGAAGGGATGATCGAGCACGAGACCAACGTGTGGGCTGCCGCCATGAAGCACCAGTGCGACGCCGCGACGCGGACCGCCGAAGTCTGGCGCGAACGAATTCAAGGTCTGGAGACGTAGGCGAACCCCGTAGGGCAGGAGTAGGCCGACCGTAGGTCTACCCCTGTACCCGTAGCTGGTCTGACCAGCAAGAACACCGTGACCTATCAGGGCGGAGGAACCACCGTGGAACTGACCCATCGCGACTACGACGTTCTCAAGCTCACGCGCACCTTTGGGCAGCTTGCTTCGACGCACCTTACGGAGCTGCTGTTCGCGGATAGGTCGCATTCGGTGCCGGACAAGGTACTTGGTCGGTTGGTGCGACTCGGCTACCTGTCGCGGGTAGGTCGTCGTGCCACTGGCGACAAGGGCGGGGCTGGGGCGTTCGTGTACCAGCTCGGCCGTGCTGGTCGTCTCCTCCTGGACGTCGAGGGGCGACCGTCTCCCAACGTCAGTAACCACGCCCTCATGATTGCGGACACCTACCTGGATCTGCGGCGAGCCGAGAAGGCGGGTGTCCTCACCGTGAAGCGCTGGGACGTTGAGTTGCCGGTTCCTCCGGTGGTGCGGGCGGATTTGTTCGTCTCGCTGGATTTTCCAGGGCAGCAGCGCAGCAGTAGCTACTTCCTAGAGATCGACCTCGGTACGGAAGCCCCTGTGCGTATCCGAGAGAAGGTCGCCGGGTACTGGCGCGCGGTGCAGGTGAGTGATGCGGAGTTCTTCCCGTACGTGGTGTTTGTGGTGTGTCAGCAGGTGCGGAAGAACGAGATTGGACGCATCTTGCGAACACTGCCCGAGGAGCAACAGGAGATGGTGTGGGTGGTCTTGATCGGGGAGCTTATCCCGCAGTTGATGAAGCTCTAGGGTGTTGTCAATAGTTCGGCGCAGCGTAGCACCTAAAACCAATATGTATCATTCATTGCAGAATTGGGTTTCAATCGAACTTCGCCAACCTGCATTCCATTGTTCTCCATTCGCCACTCCTCCAGTTCATCTCGCGCTTGATTCAATGAATCACATTGCGCTTGAGATAGGTAGAATGTGAGCGACTTGATAACATCCCAGGCGCGATAGGTGCTTTCGAAATCTGGCGGCCGGTTAGTTGCCAGTTTAAGAAAATTGGATACAGCCTTCTCGACGTCCTCTTTGCGCACGCGTTGCGGCATGTGAGGCAGGATGTCAATGCCGCCATCTGCGCTATACACCACGACGATAGCTGGTGGCGAATCGTTTCCCAGATACCTCACGGCATTGTTGAGTCGGCTACCACGGGCTGGATCTCCCTCGCCGCGAGCTGCGCCGTCGAGGATTACCCCGATTGCATGGCACTGACCGCTCGGATTCAAAAGAACGGCACCGTCCATGTTTGTGAGCTGTGTAATCAACTCTGGAGCAAGACGCGCAGGCGCTACCGACCAACATTGTGGGGATAGTCTTTGCGCCTCTTCTGCCGCATCGGCGGAGATTACCAACATTGCTCCGTGCCTGTGTTGTCCAGCGGCACGAGCTGCCTCAAGTAGAAGATCCTTGTCTCCTTGCGGAAACAGCCGCTCTGTCAGGTCGATGAAGTAATCTTCGTCCAATACATACATCGGCAAACTGGGAATTCCGTCGCGGACAGCAAGGAGGGCGACACCAGCATGAGAAAGCTCCCATACGCCACGAGACACAAAAGTTACAACGAAAACAGACTCGGTCGTTGCGTCATACTCAGGCTTGATACTCCCTAGGCCGTAGACTTGCTCACCGTCGAACAGAACATCTGCTGTCGTTCCACTGGCCTCCAAGATTTTGCGGACACCCAACATATTTCGAGCGCTCATCGGCCGGCTGAGACTCACCATTACTTTGATTGCCGAGTTGTCTGACTTGGCAAGCACTAGCCGCCCAGAGCCTTCACGTCCTTCGTACGGCAACGTGGAAAGGCTGTTCATCAACAAGTGAGCGTCACTACCGAACAAATATCCGACGCAATACAGCAGGGCATGCATCATGGATTCGGTGGCGGAACGTACCACTTCTCCCGGGCTAGCGCCAAGAACCCGAAGGTCAGCCCCAGCATCAGGGAGATATAGCGAGCGTCTAGCTAGTCCTAGTGCCTCCGAAGTGACGGCATGGAACAGTGACGGGTGAATTTTAAATCGATCCCGCTTGACTGTAGAAATCCGCGGCACAGCAGCAACAGCTTGCCGATCAACACTGATGACGATGTGTACAGCATAATCATCAACGCGGATCGCATCACCAGCGAAGAACACTCTATCTTCTTCGCCAGGCAATGCGGATAAGGTTTCTTCGAGAGCTTCGGCCCTCATTCGATTCTTTAGCCCAGCATGGAAACTGTCATTCATCCGAGGATCACTGTGAAAGGAGTTGCTGTCCGAGTTGGCGGCGTACTTCTGATCCGCCAACTGCTGTACGTCTTCAAGGTCTGATGGCTTATATCGAACCTCACCTTGTTCGATACAAATGCTGTACTCATGTTGGCCGGAGACTTCAAATCCAACCAGTATTGTCTTTGGGTTACCGCTGAATCCGATTGCCTTGAAAACTAAACCAATCTCGGTATCCAGGGCACTTCGAAAAATATCTTGATAGCCCCATATGAACTGATCGATATAACGCTTAGCCATCGCCTGAGCCCCTAGCCTTCCTTCACGTACGGTCGGGCATCGTTGAATCCGTCACCTGCAAGAGCGGCTGCTGCGCCACTGTATCGAGCAGGTGACCACTCGCCCAAATGTAGCTCTCCTTGTGTTGGACGGTCCGTGAAGTAGGAACCCTGCAATCCTTCTCCGGACTGCAAACCGATATCAACCTGAGCAGCGCCCCTATGAGGCTGACTCCTGTCCCGCACTCCAGGCCGTGGTGTATTGAGGTACTGCCAACTGAGTCGCCAACGCCCGTCAGGATCTTTGATGAGTTTGGCGCGCTCGCTAACCGACTCCGATTCAACTGTAAAGAGAGTAACCGTGACTTTAGAAGCCGTCTGGGAGATAAACACAGCTGTTGGTATGGGAGGCACTCGTGTCTTATCAGGCCTGATATACTCCGACACCATTTCACCGCGCCAGGTTCCTGCGATCAAGGGGACGCCCGTGAAGTATCGCACGAATTTCCACTTCCAGATGAATCGTTCCCATAGCGCGAACACCAACGTGGCGATCAATCCGCCAATAGAGAAGATACGGAACGGGACCTGCGTCAGGCCCTGGCCATCGAGCACCGCCAGAACCAATCCCACTGCCGCAGCGATGGCAATGCTGATACGTACTTTGAGGTTCATCAGTCGCCCAGTTCCAAGTGCTGCCAGGTTTTCAACGCGAGTTGATGTGCATCATCTATCGACCACTTCTGACGATCGCCGAACAGCGGTTTAATGTCGTTCGGCTCGTTCCAGCTTTTTGCGGTGCCATTCGGTTTGGTCTTGTTCCAGATGTGTCGAACAATGGCCGTAAAGTCATCCGTAAGCGGCGTGTCACTCTGGTGGTTGAAGAAGTTGTCGGGTACGCAGTAGACGAGGCACTCCATGAAGTAGCTTGGCAAAGCCTCGATTTTCCCTGCGGTCACCAAGTCGTTTTCTACGCGCTTCAGGATGCGTACCATCTGCTTGTAGCGCATCCCTGTTCGGTCATGGTGATTCTTAGCAACGCCATTCGCGTACTGCTGTTCTGGGTAGTTGATGACCCACTCACCGTTAGTGCGCAGAGTTCTGGTGCCCTCGAAGTAACGCACGTTGCCTTGAGCGTCGTAATAATATTTCCGATGTCGGAAGGAGGGCACGACATCTGCTTTTACGCGACCACCGTTTTCGGCGATCTCAATCGCTGTCGAACCTGAGGTGTCACAGTCAGTGCCGTACGCGGCACACATTGCCTTTTCGAGCTCGCCCCGGAAATCCGCACCGGCATATCGCTTGCGGGTGATGGGGTGGCGAACAACTTTGTCGCCCTCACGCAAGTCTGCGTCATTGAAGTAGTAGAAGCCTTCATGAATGACAGCGATATCGACGTCACTGTCAGCGCGTACGTTGGTGTTGTTCTTGTATGACCCCTTCGGCAAGAGACTCAAAGTGATGTCAGTGAAGCCGCTCCATCCGTTGACAGCGGCGCGAACCATCCGCTTCGCTCGCTCCTGCTTCTCTTGTTCAGTATTACTTGACCGCGCTTTATAGCGGGTTAGTTTCTCTTCCAGCGCTGTCACATTTTCTCCCCGTGTCAGATTTATTGCCATTATGCGCTCGATGGGATATTTTTTCAAGGCTCCGAACAGGCGAGCGACGTGGCCCCTCTCTGTAATTATGGATCACCTGTTCTATCGTACGAGCGACTAAAGGCCGGGCTGGCTGCGAGTAGGCATGTCTTGTCCTTCTGTCATCCGGGCCACCTTGAATATCGCTACACTCCCCAAGAGCGGTGAGGGACCGCCGCTAAAGGGGTAGTTGTCCGCTGCTCCGGCATAGAGAGCGAGCCCTTTTTCTGCGAGCTCCTCCAAGATGGCGGTGATGCTTCGCTGTGCGTCCCGTACCGATGAGCGGGAGAATTCGATGTCTCCTGAGATGTCGCTCCAGTCCCTCAAGGTCTGAATGGCACCATCAATGACATCTTGCTCCTCGTCGGTGCAGTCGTCCGGCTCGACGTGCTCGAACCACCCGAGGCAACCTGAGAGGATCGGCCAGAGATCACGACCACTTTTTACGTGGCTGAGTAGCACGACTTCAAACTCGGGCTCGTCCACCGTGATGACGTCGATGATCCTGTCGATCTGCTCACGTCCGAGCTTGCAAATCTCATCGGCGAGCGTCTTGAGTCCCCATACCTCGATGGTGACGCCTCGGTACAGGGGACGAAGCTCGTTGTCGATGAACTGGTCAACCTCGCCCGGCAAGGTGTCGTTGGTGAGGAAGCGCCACACCCTCACGGCACGGTGCTCCTGGAGGCAGCCCTCCAAGTCACTGCGGATCTTCACCTTGGTCTTGTCGATCCGTTCACCGCGTGTGGCGTGCGCCGCGAAGAACACCCGAGCCTTCGGGCAGTACCCGTCGTTCTTGGTGTCGCCCTTCGGCCCAGCCGCCCGCACAGGCTGGTAGTCACCGGGGTACAGCTCCAAGCCGAGCCGATCCATGCAGTCTTGGAAGGCATTGCCTTCAAGGCGGAGGAGCTGGCCTTCAACAAGCTTCCTCATCGAGTTGCTGTCCACGGTAACCATTACCCCACGCTCGATCGTCGTGCGTCGTTGGATCGGGTGGATCTAGTGGCTGCGGCCGGCGTCGCGTAGGTCGGTCGGATCATCCTTGCGCGGTGGCGCGTCTCTAGGTCGGAGGAGTCCTCGTCGCGCGGTGTCACCCGCGGACACCCTCTAAATGGCCCGGCGACATCGCGTGCTGGGTCTATTGTTTTGACTGGTATCTCAACCTCTATTCTCATCTGTATTCATTTTCTCACCATTTAGTTGTTTTTCCAATCGTTCAATTATGCCTGTCGGCAAGGCGAACATAGGTGACTTATGGCACTCGGCCGGCATGGGTGAATGACTTAATCTATGCGACACGTTCCGCCTCCATGTCACCGTCGTCTTTGACGACTAAGTTGACGACAACGATGCCCAACATCAGACGCCTTCGACAGTCCATTAAAGCCCTATCCACCTCTATCTTGCGTTCCGTGACACCGTTCTGAATAGTCTTGCCAAGGATGAGGTCCAGGGTTAGAGTCCCTGTACCCGCACCAGGGAAAGAATCCAACCATCGTGTTGGATTTTTTCTTGTTTGACGACTAAGTTGACGACAACCACTGTTGTCGAAGACGGTCGCTAGCGTCCTCGAACTCTCCCTCTGGATTGGTTTTTCTGGTATCAAGGCGCTCTCCATACGTTCAAGGGCATTGCGGTTCGTACTGCTATCGCCGTGCTGGTAAAGCTCCTGGGTTGTAGTGATGCGGGCATGACCAAGGATGATCTGAGCATCTCTCGCTGGTATACCGAGATCCTTGAGCATTGTTGCGGCCGTGTGTCGCAACGCATGAACCTTTATGATCCGTAGGCCGTATTGCTTACAGATCGCTTGAAACGAGCGCACGAAGTTGCGTGGCTCTATTGGTGTACCGGCAAGTGTCGTGAAGACTAGCTCTGACTGGATCGATCGTGCTTTCTGCTCGGCATGGTGATCCTGTAACGCTTGGATGAGCGGACCTACTAAAGGTAGGTTACGATTTCCAGCCTTCGTCTTCACTGGCCCTTGGATGAGGTTACGCCCAACTCTCTGGAGCTGCTGCCGAATACGAAGTTCGGAGCGTTCAAAGTCAATGTCCCTCCAGCGCAGGCCGAGAACTTCACCTCTTCTCAGACCGTAGAGTAGGAGGAGCAGGAAAGCCGGATAGAGTCGATGGAGTTGAGTGGCCTCAAGGAATCGTGCCGCCTCGCTGACGGCCCATGGTTGAACCTCGACACTTTGGATAGCTGGCAGTTCAACCAGATGGGCGACGTTCCGAGTGATTAGCTCCTCGCGCTGAGCTCGTGTCAGAGCAGAACTGAGTACCTTCTTGATGATGTGAACTTTTGCGATTGAGTGTCCGTCTGCAAGTTGCTTATTTACGTACGTTTGCAGCAGCGGGACGGACAGCTTTTGTATCGAACGACTTCCGAGGCCAGGTTTGAGGTAGAGACGAGTAATCTGTTCGCACTGTGCATAAGTGGCGGGTCGCCGATTGGGCTTGACCACCTCGGCAAGCCAGTAGTCTAGATAATCCCCCAGAAGCCATGTCCTGTTGGGCGTTGGTATGCCTTTAGCTTCTTGGGCCTTTAACTCGCTCAGTTTCGCCTTAGCCTCGGCGCGGGTCGCGCCATAGACGCTAACCCGCTTCTGCAATCCGTTGGTAGTGAGGACGTAGGCTTTTGCCTCCCAGCGTCCGTCTTTGCGTGGGGAGACCGTTCCGTCGCCGTTTGCACCACGGCGAGCCATCAGGCTAACGACTCCTTCCAGCCCTTCAATACGTACGCTTCAATTGAGTACAGCGGGATCAATGTCCGCCGCCCAATCTTGATCGCTTCAAGCTGTCCCGATCTCAGCAGGTCGTACAGCTTCCACTTGCTGATCCGCAATTTCATATACGCTTCACGGACGGTCAGCAGGATCACGCTGTCCCCTCCGGGAGTTAGCTGTTTAATCACTTCATTCATAGGAATTTCCTCCTTCTCTCTATCTAGTTAATCCTAAATCGTTGACTTTGTTAACGATTATGGTGGACTTCGACAGTGTGGTTTCGACATCACGCGGCAGCCCCTTGGTTGTTTTCGCTTAGAAGTTGCGGGCCGTCATCGAGGAGTCCGACATCAAAGAGCACCTGGCCGTCGAGTGCGAGCTTTCCAATCACACTCGCGATTCGCTCACGTCGGCGTTCGGTTTCTACGAGCCACACAACCTTTGGGAAGACTCCGCGCCATTGTTGCTCCATGCCACTGCGCCAGTAGTCGATGTACCGCTGTGACTTCCTCTGGATGGTGGGCAACGTCTCGGTGGACAGGTCGACCTCGATGAACGCGCTGTACTCGGTAGCCGCTCGGCCTATCCGCGCGTACGCATCCGGCTTGATCTGTATCAACTCGCCACCGGCTCCGGTGAAGTGACGCCAGTTGGCGGGCTCCGCGTCGTAGGCCAGTAGCTCTGTCGTACCTTCACGGTGGCGCTCGACCAGTTGGACGTAGAGTTCTGCGACGGCGAGCATGTGGTCTTGGAAGTACGGTTTCGACTCCCAGACACGGCGACGTCGACCGCCGAGCGGCCCGTCTGTGTTGAGGACGGCTTGGCCAACACCACTCAGTCCGTAGATGTAGCCGGACGATCCCGCCCGTACACCCCCGATGATCCGAGAGAACCGCACTACGACGCCGAGCGTCGTAAGCCGAGTCATCATCAATTGCGCACGGCGGGTGCGAGCACGGGGCGATCCATCCGTCACGGCCAGGCGGCGAATCTGGTTCAGGCTGAGGAGCCGAACGCGGTCGAGGGACGCCAACACAGCATGGTCACGCGGACTGAGCCGAGAACGCAACCGTTCCACCCGCGCCGTGGGGATAGAGAGTGGTCTCACCATAGGAACACTCCTGGTGGTGAGAGTTTCTTTGGTGCCTCCTCTCCAGTAACAGAGGAGTACCGACCACCGCGTACGACACGATGCGAAGCACGGAGCGAAGGGCAGGTCATGCCGTCCTCCGTGGCTGTTGCCCTATGGGTCCGCCTGGTGATTGGTCGTTGCCCTGCCAGCGCTGACGAAGCGTTGCGTCGAGCCCAGCGCCGTCGACCCCGTACCGCGCCACACTCTGGCGGCGTAGGTCAGTGGGATCACTGAGGACGCGGCCGTCCGGCTGACGCGTACGGATAAGGAACGGTTCGCTTGGCTGGTGGTTCACCAGGACTTCGGCGTACGCCTCGTGGGCCCCGAGGAGTGCGAGGTCATCCGCGACCAGGCCGCCGCCAAGAACGCTCGCTAGTGCCGAGCCGTCCTCACTGCTGGGGCGAAAGACAACACGACTGCGAGCGTTGGCGATGAGTCCGGCCCGCATCTTTGGCGAGAGCTGGCCCATGTGCTGATGCGCCACGGTGAGCCCGACACCAAGGCCGCGCGCCTGGGCGAACATGTCGCCGAGGTCTACGGGGAGGCGCAGGTAGTTCTGAACCTCGTCAATGACCACCATGGCCGGCTGCCGGTGGGTCGAGGGCATCAAGGCTCTGCGCTGCATCGCTTGCCAGAGCTGCGTCACCAGCAACGCCCCGATCATCTGGGACGTCTCGCTTCCGATGACGCCGGTGTTCAGGTTCACCAGCACGATGCGCGGACGGTAGAACAGCTCGTCCAACCCGAACCGCGGCGAGGCTTGGCCGAGGAGTCTTCGGATGGCGGTGCGGCTGAGGAAGGCGCGCGTCTTGTTCAGTACGGGCGCGACGACTTGTTGCCGCTCTGCTTCTGACAGTCCGTCGTACCAAGAGAAGAACGGGGCCAGGACGAGCGGGTCGTTGACACTCGCGAGCACTCGTCGGCGGAACGCGGCGTTGGTCAGGATGACCGGTAGATCGGCGAGCGTGCTTTGGTCGCTGCGGGCAAGCGCCACCAGGGCGTGCATGAGGACATCGGCACTACGTGGCCCGAGGCTTGTCCCATACAGCTCACGGAACAAGTGCAAGAGATGGTCGGCGCGTTGCTCCGCGTCCTCGGTACTCCCGGCGAGCGGATTGAACCCGACGACCTCGCCGAGTGATCCCGGCTCGATGATGACGACGTCCTCACGACGCTCCGCGGGTACGCCGGCCAACACTTCTTCTACGAGGTCACCGCGCGGTTCTAGAACGAAGACACTTCGGCCTGCGTGGATGTCGGCTCGGAGGAGCTGTGCCAGCAAGGTTGATTTGCCGCTTCCAGTCGGTCCGACGACATGCAGGTGGTGCAGGGAACTCTCCGTCGGCAGGGTGACCAGTCGATCGCGCTGACTTGGGTGCAGGCCGGCGCCGAGGACGCGGTCGCGCGGTTGGTGACGCCGTTCTACCGGCACGGTGATCTGCGGTGGTGCCGGGTACTGACGACCGTGCGCCGTGCGTAGACGAGCAGCTCCATCTACGGGCCACCCGATGACGGCGGCTAGTTCGGCAGCATTGAGGATGCCCGACCACCGCAACGTCGCTGCTTGGTCAAGCTGGCTCACGTCACGCATCGTCGGGCGGCTGATGCGCAGTTCTGCATGAGCGTTGCTGACGAGCTGGAGCGCCGCGCCTAACATCCGCACGATGGCGCGGGCGTACTCAGGATCGCGGGCACGAGCACCGATCCGGCCGCGTACGGCGAATAGTGGCTCGGCGGCCTTCTGCTTCCAGAGTCGCCGATCGTCCGCCGTCTCGTGAGCAACGGCGACTAGGCCAAGAGCGCGGGCGGCGTTGAACGGTTCTGGTCTGCTGCGGCGTGATTGTGCAGGCCCGATGACCCATTGGACGGCAGCAGATTCGCCCGTCCCGAGGGCGTTCATGATTTCGAGGAGTCCAGCCGTGACGCTGGCCGCCATGTCTGTCCTCAGCGGCTGCCCGAGGCCAACCGGCTGAATGGTCGCCGTGACCATCGGTACGGGACGTGGAGGACGGTAGAGGGGAACGAGTACCAGGCCCGGAAGCTGCGCCGTGAGCTGTCCCGGTAGTTCGCCGCTGATCTGTTGGTCGACACCGACCAGCCAGCGAACATCGCCACCTGATGAACCGCGCATCTCAAGGACGACGGCCGGCGTGCGCTTGAACCAGCCGATCACTGGCCGGTAGGCAAGCGGCTGAAGCGCCTTGACCACCTGGGCGACGCTCAGCTCGTGAGGAAAATGCACCTCGAACCAGATCGGGCCCGAGTGGTCTGGTGGTCCTCTGCGCTTGATAGTGGGGTTTTGTGTCATGGCATCCCTCCTTCCAGTTACACGGGTTCTTGGAAGTTGAGGGCGTCAAGAAGAAGGCTGAACACCAGGGTTCAGGGAACCTGCGCTGACGTAATTACTCAACTTTTCATTTGGGAGCAATCTCGTCGGGCGTCTGTGGTCTGCTGTCGATCGGGGCGGTTGCTCTTACCTCTTACTATGCCTGGCCGGTATTGGGGTTAGCTGAGGCGGAGTGGAGGCGACGGTGCGGGGTTGGCTGAAATCAAAAGATCCACCGCGATGCGATGGACCCGATACCTAAGAAATCAACATGTAGCCTGTTACTTCTTCAATTTTCCCATGAGCCCCACTCCGCCAGCTATCGCAAGGATACTTAAGATTGCCAGAGTGAAGGGGTTGCCAAAAAGTGCATAGGCCAAGAAGGGATTGGCATCTGGACCATTTCCTCCCCATGCGGAAGTTGCGGCAAATGGCAAGAACGCAAGAAACACAATGAGGAGTATTCGGACAATAATCCTTGAGAGCTTTCTGATAGGTCTGCCCTTGAGGGTATTATAGATGTACCCTAATCCAAGCAATGCGATGAGTAAAGCCGGAAAGGGTGGAATTAGAAAGGCATCAAGGAACGGTGGTGCTATATGTAATAAATAGTCAGCTGACATTATGAAGATGTATAGGCAAATGACAACCATGGCGCCGACCGGAAAGATGAGTAGCCACCTGTCTGGACTAAATCCGGTGTCCGAAGGCGTTTCCGCTACGATTGGCGGCTGATTACTGGAGGCTATTGATTTCTTCTTTTTTAGAGTGGTGGATTTTGAGGTATTTGTCATCTTCTTACATCATAACAATTCGCGATTTTGAAAACAATAGATGAAATTGAAGAAGCCCCCAGTCCCGTACTGCTGTTGTGCAGTTCGAGGGACCGAGGGCCGTGGCTCTTCAGTTACGTCGGTTTACCCAGCGTTGATCACCGGTGCGACAAGTGTGGCGTACCCCTGCTGCCCGAGAGCATTGGGGTGAAAGACGTACGCCTTGTTGGTGAGCGCCTGGTCGAGGTTCTGGAACCAGGTGGTGCTGCTGGTGCCGCAGATCTCATGCCCTACGAACGGCGAACTGCTCCCGTCTGCCGGGATGTAGCGCAGTCGAGCGTTGCCGACCGCACCCACCGTCGTTGAGATCTTCTGGTCGAGCTGCGTCACAATGTAGCGAGCCGCCCGAGCATTGCCGTAGTGGGTGGTTCCTTGGTACAAAGTTGGGCATCGAGCATCGATGGGATCGTTGACCAACTTGTTGGCCACCACCTGCGGGTACCCGATCACGTAGACCTTGGCGTTCGGTGCCATGGTCAGAATGTTCTGGTAGGCCGCAGTGAGCTTGGTTGCCAAGTCGCCGTTAATGTGATTCAGCGCATTGGTGTATGCGGGTGTATCAGAGTCGCACGAGCTATTCGGCAACGCACAAGCGCTAGCGAAGTCTGAGAACCCGATGTCGTTGCCCCCGATGGTGATGGTGACAAGTGTCGTCGTCGTGTCCGGCCACCAGTCGGTCTGGAAGCTCTCGTTCCACCGGTCGTAATCCCAGATATTGCCCGTGACTGCCCCCGAGCATGCTCGGAATCCAGCTGTGGTCAACGTCGGGATCTTGACGCTACTTCCAGAGAGTACCTCCGGGTAGGCGACGCTGCTGCGGTGACAGGTGTTGATGGTGGAGTCGGTCCCCGCCAAGAACGGCGAGTTACCTTCTCCCGATGAGAACGAGTCACCGAGCGCCCAGTAAGCCGCTGTCGGTCGTTGGGATTGAGTGAGTACGCTCCCGCGCGGATAGTCCATGCTGGCCCCGGTCATAGTGATCGGGTACAGCTTGGTGCCCGTGCTGCCACTGGGGCAGCTCTTGACGCATTGAGCGACGACGTACAGGCCATTCGGCCCGGATATCGGCCCGTTGAACCCGGTGGTGATCAGATCGTAGCCGTAGAGTGAGCCGGATGCCGGGGTGGCATTGCCGCTCAACGTCTGCGTTCCCGTGAGAGCACCAGTCGTCGTGTCGATGAACGACACCTGAATGGCGGGGACGAGGGGCGTTCCGGAGTTACCCGTAGCGACCCAGACTTCGCGGACGAAGCTGACCTTGCCGCCTGTATCGGAGACGAGAGTCGGCCTGTCGTAGGAATTCCCCAGCCCGTCTGCGTTCGGCAGGGTGACATCGCTGCCTACCTGGATGCCGAATGCGTTGAGTGTCACCAGGTGATACTCATAGGTGGTCGGCGTGAACGGGACGTTCGGTGCGCTCATCTTCTGTTCGTAGACGAGTGCGACCACGCCGCCATTGGCGAGGCTTTGCATCCAGATGCCATTGACGTTTGCCCCAGGCACCGAAACCTGCGTACTCCACGTGGTCTTACTGACTGTGGGGTCGTAGATCGTGGGGTCGAAGGCGACAACGTTGATGCTTCTGTAGCCACTGCCCTGAACGTACTGGTCGTAGTACAGCTGCCCCGTGGCGTTGAGCGACTGCTGATCCGTGACGTTTGTACTACCCAGGAACGTACCGCCGTAGCTGTAGTACTGAGCGCCTCCACTCTGCTGCCCGCGCACCATGACGCCATCCTTGTAGGGATAGACGTTCATGGTGCAATCGTTCGGGCCCTTGACGTCCATCACCTTCGTCGGCACGGTTTGGCCGGCTGCGAGGGTGGGATTGAGCCCGATGATGTGAACGCCATCCGACTCGCGGACCGTGGCATAGACGTTCCCGTTAGCACCTACGGCGTATTGGGACGGCAGACTGGAACTGCAACTCAGCGGATACTTCCACTTGAGCGTGTTGCCGTGGTACGCGAGCAGGTCCGGGCCGGATACTCCGTAGAGGTCACCGGTCTTGTCCACGACGGGGAACTCGATGCAGTTGTTGGCTCCATCGATTTGCGGCGTGGTCGGGATGTCTCGCGTCACGACGCCCGAAGCGTTGTATGTGACGAGATCCGTTCCCTCACACCCGACAGTGACGTCACCAGCAGGGCTGGTAACGATGGCGTTGTGTGCGATGTTGACGGGTGTCCACGAAGTCGTGAACGACGTTGCTGCGTTCGCCGTCCCCGAAGAGACCGCGACCAGACCGAGCGACATCAGCATGCCCATCAAGATGGACACGATCGTCACTCGTGTTGAGCGCCGTTTCTGACGCATGTGGTGTTTCACCATCTTTCATTACTTGGTTGAACCGAGTTTTTAACGTGCGGAAGCGAAAAAAAGAAGGCCTTGCCGCATTCGGCATGGCCGCACCCATTGATCGCCCCTGTTTGACTGAGAGCCAGGTGTATTTATGACAGGTTTCTCCATTTCTGCAAAGCCGTAGAATTTACAACAATCAGCGCAAATTAAAAGACTTCCGCCTCCCTTACCTTTTGGAGGTAAAAGAAACCCCCTCCGAAGAGGGGGAATCCCACGGACTAACCGCGACTTGCTATACGCCGATGATCCGAGCACTTCTGACGGTGGCGAACGTTTCTTCGTGGATGATGGCGTAGTTGTACGCCTCCAACCATCCGGTGAACGTCACCGCCTTACGCGACCAAGGGCCGTTGGGGTGGTGTAGGAACTCAACGCCGTACGTCTCGGTTTCGAGGAGCAGCTCTATCAACTGCTGGGGCACCGACTTGGTGAATCCGCGTCCATCGGCGCTACCTACGAGGATTGCGTCCCCACTGATATACGCCTGTCCGCGGAGCCCCTTGGAGTGCTGCCACAGTAGAACGGTGGCACGTAGGTTGTAGGGCAGGGACCAGAGCATCGCTTCGTCATTCGCGAAGATCGAAGCCGGCGGACTGTCGAAGTTGAACGCCTCGTACGAACCGCCGACGATGCCTTGCATGGTTTCCACGTTCTCCGCGTCGAACTCAACCCGCTTGATGGGCTGCTCCTCGACGCAGGGGAAAAGGATGCCGGATATCACGTAACCACTTGCTCTCTCGACCGTGGGACTGTGTCTGGAGTGACGGTCATTTCACTCCAGATTTGAACCTCACGGTGAAGTTGTTAAGCCCCGCCCCGATGGTCCTTTCGGGCCACCAGGACGGGGGATTTCCGTGCTACCGGGAGCGTTGGCAGAACGGAGCTAGGGGGGTTAGCTGCCGTTGCCGACCTTGGTTCCGGGGACGCGGCCACGGGTGCCGCGTGCATCCTTCAGAATCTGAGGCATGTCGGTTGCAGCCTTGTTGAACTCCTCCAGGGGAACGTAGGCATCGCGCTTCTTACCGTCGGGCGTCGTGATCTCGATGATCACGAGGTCATCGCTGATGTCCTTGAACGCGCCCAGTTCGGTTGCCAGGACGTCCAGCGCTTTCGGCTGGTCGATGTCCGGGTGCTGCCGGACGACGACTGCGGCGAACTGCTTGTCGGTCCCCTGCTTACCGCTAAGGTCTGAGACCTTCTGACTGACGATTGCCATCTTTCTGCTCCACTCGGTGTTTCGGTGCTCGGTCAAGGCTTGTTCCTTGTCCGTACTCTTATTAAGCCAAAACGATTTTACGGAGCGCTTGGGAAGTTTGGTTGGTGAAGGCTGCTGGCGTATAATTAGTGATAATGACGGCAGAAGATCTAGACCGATTGCAGAAATCGACAGCAAAAAGCGGAGTGCCCCTAAAAGTGGAGCACCCCGCTATCGTTGCCAAGCTGGCACTATTGGTTAGTGAAGCCAGACAATCTCAACTGAGTCGGGATCGAAGCGCCACCCGTTCCACATCTTCCCGCCAGGCATACTCGGGTGAATCACGACCTTCTCGACCACAAGCCGGATAACGCTGGCTCGCCACTCGATGCTTGCGTTGTCCCAGATCGCGCGTAGGCCGCCGTCGGTTGGGACAGCAAGGCTCTTTGCCTTGGCGCTCATGAGTTGCTTCTTCTCGGTGTCGAGCTTCGCCATCTTGTCGAGGACCGTTTGCTTCATGATGCGGTAGTCCTCCTTTTCGTGATCGCCTGCCGCGTACTCGGCAGCCAACAACTCGCGTCGCGCTTGAAGTTCAGCAAGTCCCTGGATCACTTCGGCCATGCGGAGTTCATTATCTGCTGGAACCAGTGCACGCAGGATGTCTGGTGAGTCGAACCGGTACAGCACTTGCTCTGTGACGAATGCTTCGACGGCATCGGCGATGCGGAAGACGGAACAACACCCGGAGCGGCTACCGTCTCGATTCCATTTCTTGCAAGCATACCGCCGTTGGTACTTGATGGTTCCGTCTGCGAGTGGGTACGTCTTTCCTTGGCCGTACATCACTCCGCCGCAGTACTGGCCTTTCCTCTCTGTGTCACGCCACGTACCGCCACATTCCGTGAAGCCGCTCAGCAGATAGGTGCGGGCTCGGACACCCCCTTTGTTCACCCAGTACTTTTCGCGCCCGTTGAACATGACCTCCATGGCGTCGTGTTCAGCGCGGGTGAAAACGTACGGCCACTTCGCACGGTGCCGCTCGTTCTTATGAATCCGCGTGCCGCCAGTCTCCGGGTTCTTGAGACACGGGCAATCAGTGGGGTGGCCGGTGGGGTCGAACTGCACATAACTTTCGTTGAGCATCGTGCGCCTGAACTTGCCGATGTCCCAACGCCCGTCGCAGATAGAGATCTTGTCCTTGAGCTTGGTCTTTTGGCCTACCCTCGTTGTCTTTATGCCTTTGTCGTTCCAGTTCTGAACACACGTGAACTGGCTGTCTCCGGCGAGCGTCTTGCGCTTTCCTTCGTGGAGCGCCGCGATTTCATCGTCCCGTACTTGGTACGGGTCGACGATGTCCTTCTCTTTGACCGGGTCGTACCCGATGACTTTTCCGTACCCGAAGGTGCGCGGACCGCCATCCCACTTTCCCTCGCGAGCATTCTGGAGCTTTTTGCGGAGGGCGAGTTCTTGGATGTCTTCAGCTGTACCTGCATCCATGACGTTCTGGATGCGGTCCATCTTTCGGTTCGCCGACACTGTGAGGTCAAGTGATTGGCCGCGTACGTAGCGGTACTTGACGCCGTGGAACCGAGCGAGTTTGAGCTGTCGCTCGTTCTCTTCGGGCTTACGAGTGAGGCGCGCTTTGGTGTAGGACAGCACGACCTTGACCGGGCCAACTTCAAGTTGACCCATCATGTCTTCGTAGTCCGATCGGTACTCATCGCTGTTGGTGCTAGCGGAGATGTCGTTGTCGCAGTAGATGCGAACGAGGATCAATCCGAGCTGTGCGGCGAGTGCCTTGATGTCTTCTTCTTGGCGCTGAACACCAAGCTCTTTACCTTCTCGGTCATCGCTTATGCGCAGATAACCGAATGCGAGTTGTCCCTCCAATTGGTCGAGCATATTCGTTTATTCCTTTTCATGATCCATTGTAATGGATGCATAGGAATTTGACGAGTACGCGATGGGGCTGGTCGCGGCGGTGGCGTTCGCGGTGGTGCTCTACAAGGTGGTGACCAGCGGGGCGGTCAGCGCGGAGTTGCAGGACATCGTGAAGCGGGCCCTCGATGCGAAGGTGTGAACGCCGGGGCGGGGACGAGGGGTTCGTGACGGCGGAGGCGGCCGTGGTGCTGCCCGTGCTGGTGATGTTCGCGATGGCGCTGGTGTGGGGGTTGTTGGTGGTGGCCGCGCAGATCCAGTGCGTGGACGCGGCCCGCTCCGGCGCCCGCGCCGCGGCTCGGCAGGACCCGGCCGACGCGGTCGTCCGGGTGGTCCGGGACACGGCCCCGCGCGGCGCGGAGGTCACCGTGGCCCGGGAGGGCGACCAGGTCCACGTCGTCGTGGTCGCGAAACCGCCGGTGCTCAGCGGTCTGCCCTTCGAGGTGCGGGAGGAGGCCGTGGCGTTGGCGGAGGAGACGGTGGGCGAGGGGAGGGCGGGGCCGTGAGGTGTCGTATTCGGGCCGCTGCGAGGCGCCGTGTCCCGGCCCTGGAGCACATGAGATCCCGTCACTCGGACCGTGGGTCCGCCACCGTGTGGAGCCTCGGGGCGATGGCCGTGATGTGCGTCGTGTTCGGGGTCGTGCTGGCCCTGGGGCAGGCCGTCGTGGCCCGGCACCGTGCGGCCGGCGGTGCGGATCTCGCGGCGCTCGCGGCGGCCGACCACTGGGCGGAGGGCGGTACCGGGGCCTGCGCCCGGGCGGAGCGGGTGGCACGGGAGCAGGGGACGCGGCTCGTGCGGTGCGCGGTCGTGGGCGAGACGTCGGACGTGACGGCGTCGGCGGGCCGGGGCCCGTTCGCGGCGGAGGTCAGGTCACGGGCGGGACCTGCGGGGCCGGTACCACCACCGCCCCTGGCACCACTGCCTCCGGCACCACAGGTGCCTGCGCCTCCAGCGGGCCCTGCGCCTCCGGTGCCTCCCGCAGCAGCTCCCTGAGTAGCCGCACAGCCCCCCGCTTGTGCAACGGATCGTTGCCGTTGCCGCACTTGGGGGACTGGATGCAGGACGGGCAGCCGGCGTCGCATTCGCAGGAGGCGATGGCCTGGAGGGTGGCGGTGAGCCAGGCGTGGGCCGTGTGGAAGGCGCGTTCCGCGAAGCCCGCGCCGCCCGGGTGGCCGTCGTAGACGAAGACCGTGGGGAGCAGCGTGTCCGGGTGGAGCGGGACCGAGACTCCGCCGATGTCCCAGCGGTCGCAGGTGGCGAAGAGGGGGAGCATGCCGATGGAGGCGTGTTCGGCGGCGTGGAGGGCGCCGCCGAGGATCTCGGGGTTGATGCGGGCCGCGTCCAACTGGTCCTCCGTGACCGTCCACCAGACGGCGCGGGTGCGGAGGGTGCGCGGGGGGAGGTCGAGTTTCGACTCGCCCAGGACTTCGCCGGTGATGACACGTCTGCGGAGGAAGGAGACGACCTGGTTGGTGACTTCGACGGAGCCGTAGCACAACCGGCCCTGGCCCCAGGGGATTTCGATGTCCGTCTCCAGGACGGAGATGGCCGTGGTGTCGCGGGCGACCGTCGAGTAGGGCGGGTTGGCCTCCTCGACCAGGGCTACCGAGTCCTCCAGGTCCAGGGAACGCACGAGGTACGTGCGGCCCTGGTGGAGGTGGACCGCGCCTTCGTGGACGGTCGTGTGGGAGGCGGCCTCGTCGACCGTGCCCAGGAGGCGGCCCGTGCCGTTCTCGACGATCTGGACCGGGTTTCCGCCCCCGCCGCGGATGTCGGTGAGGTCGGCGGCCCGTTCGCGGCGCGTCCAGTGCCAGGCCTTCGCCCGGCGGCGGAGCAGCTTCGCGGTCTCCAACTGTGGCAGCAGGTCCGCCGTCGCCGGGCCGAAGAGGTCCAGGTCCTCTTCGGTGAGCGGGAGTTCGGCTGCCGCCGCGCACAGGTGGGGGGCCAGGACGTAGGGGTTGTCCGGGTCCAGGACCGTGGACTCCACCGGCTGGTCGAACAGGGCCTCCGGGTGGTGGACGAGGAAGGTGTCCAGGGGGTCGTCGCGGGCGACCAGGATGGCCAGCGCTCCCTGGCCGGAGCGTCCGGCGCGGCCCGCCTGTTGCCAGAGGGAGGCGCGGGTGCCCGGGTAGCCGGCGATCAGTACGGCGTCCAGGCCCGAGACGTCGATGCCGAGTTCGAGGGCAGTGGTGGCGGCTAGGCCGAGCAACTCGCCGGAGTGGAGGGCGCGTTCGAGGGCGCGGCGTTCCTCGGGGAGGTAGCCCCCGCGGTAGGCGGCGACCCGGCGGGCCAGTGAGCGGTCGACCTCGGCGAGGCGTTCCTGGGCGATCAGCGCGATCAGCTCGGCGCCGCGCCGGGACCGTACGAAGGCCACCGAGCGGACTCCCTGGACGGCGAGGTCGGTGAGGAGGTCGGCCGTCTCGGCGGTGGCCGTACGGCGGACGGGTGCGCCCTTCTCGCCGTGGAGTTCGGTGAGCGGGGGTTCCCAGAGGGCGAACACCAGTTCACCGCGGGGCGAGGCGTCGTCGGCGACCTCGACCACCGGGAGGCCGGTGAGGCGGCGGGCGGCGACCGAGGGCTCGGCGGCGGTGGCGGAGGCGAGGAGGAAGACGGGGGAGGAGCCGTAGCGGGCGCAGAGGCGGCGCAGGCGGCGGAGCACCTGGGCGACGTGGGAGCCGAAGACGCCCCGGTAGGTGTGGCACTCGTCGATGACGACGTACTTCAGGGACTTCAGGAAGGAGGACCAGCGCGGGTGCGAGGGCAATATGCCGCGGTGGAGCATGTCGGGGTTGGTCAGGACGTAGTTGGCGTACTGGCGTACCCACTCGCGCTCTTCGAACGGAGTGTCGCCGTCGTACACGGCCGGGCGGACGGCATTGCCCAGCGGTTGTGAAAGTTCCTTCACGGAGCGGAGCTGGTCCGCTGCCAGGGCTTTTGTGGGCGCGAGGTAGAGCGCGGTGGTACCGCGGCCGTTCGGCGCCTCGGAGCCGTCGAGGAGCGCGGAGAGGACCGATACCAGATAAGCCAGCGACTTGCCCGAGGCGGTGCCTGTGGCAACGATCACTGACTCGCCGTCGAGGGCGTGCTCGGCGGCCTGTGCCTGGTGGGCCCAGGGGTGTTCGATACCGGCTTCCTGGACGGTGGCGATCACCTCCGCACGAATCCGGTCAGGCCAGACGGCATGGCGGCCCTCGCGCGGGGGCAAGTGCTCCGTATGAGTGATGCGCGAAGCCCGGCTCGGTCCCGACGCCAGCCGGTCCAGAACCGTGCTCGGCGAGAGGCCGGACACGGGGTCCGCCGAGGGTCGATCGGTTCGCTGATTCTTGGCCATCGGCACCGAGTGTGTCACTGGCGTGACGGACAATGGAGCCAAGGCGTCGTGCACGCCCTGCGGTAAGTGATTGAATGCCATCGCGGCTGGCGAACCGTCCTGGGGGCTCTGCCGAGGTGTCCCATGGGATGACCGCTCGATAGCAAGGTGCTGGAGGATCCGTGGACCTGTCCCTGTCGACCCGTACCGTCGGCGATCGTACGGTCGTCGAGGTCGGTGGCGAAATCGACGTATATACCGCGCCCAAGTTGCGCGAACAGCTGGTCGAGCTGGTGAACGACGGGAGTTTCCACCTCGTCGTTGACATGGAGGGTGTCGACTTCCTCGACTCCACCGGGCTCGGTGTGCTGGTCGGCGGCCTGAAGCGGGTGCGTGCCCACGAGGGCTCGCTGCGCCTGGTCTGCAACCAGGAGCGCATTCTGAAGATCTTCCGTATCACCGGCCTCACCAAGGTGTTCCCGATTCACACCTCGGTCGAGGAAGCGGTGGCGGCCACCGACTGACCGACCGTTTCGGGAGCGGCGTGTGACCGCTCCCCGATCGGCCGTATAGACGACCGGTGGACCGGGCTTTCGGCGGCCCGGCCCTCCGACAGCACGCCCGTAGTCCCGAGGGGGATGCATGGCCACCGTTGAACTCCGCTTCAGCGCGCTGCCCGAGCACGTCAGGACCGCCCGACTGGTGGCGGCAGCGGTGGCGCGCAGGGCCGGAGTGGACGAGGCCGTACTCGACGAGGTCAGACTCGCCGTAGGTGAGGCCTGTACCCGTGCCGTCGGGCTGCATCAGAGCAGTGGGATCACCGCCCCGGTGAAGGTGCTGCTGATCGAGGAGGAGAAGCAGTTCTCCATCGAGGTCGGCGATGAGGCACCACGTTCGGCTCCCGGCGACAAGGCGCCCGGGTCCCTGGGCGACGATCCGGACGCGGAGACCGAGGAGGACGAGATGGGTCTCGCTGTCATCAGCGGGCTCGTCGACGACGTCGAGGTCACCGCGGGGGAGCACGGCGGAACGATCCGTATGACCTGGCCGACGACACCGCCGGCCACGGCGCTTTCCTGAGAAAGCGCCGCACACCACAGCCGAAGGGCCCTGCTGAGCAGGGCCCTTCGGCATTTCCGGGCGAGTTCCGCGACGGTGCGACGGCAGGGCTTCCCCGGTGCGAAAGAATTCGTGAATCAATTCACGATCAATACGGATCGACGTCCCGATCATCGCCTTGATCGGCGCCCCGATAATTTGATCAAGCATCAATGCTTTTAAGGCATTACTATGCGAAGACCAATTCCGTTTGCCGCGCACTGTTTTGATCAGGTTCCGGTACCTACAATCCGTCCACATCTTGAGCTCAGCACAGGCGTCAAGGAGGACGAATGGCGGGGCTTTCTACCCCTCAGCAGTTTGACCACCCCACAACCTTCGCAGCAGCAGTTCTGACCGACGACAACCGCATCCTCGTGATGGTGATCGGCCTCGTGGCGCTGGCAGCGCTCGTGGTCGCGGGCGTCCTGGTCCGCGAGGTGCTCGCGGCCGGCGAGGGCACGGACAGCATGAAGAAGATCGCGACGGCGATCCAGGAGGGCGCGAACGCCTATCTGGGGCGGCAGTTGCGCACGGTCGGCGTATTCGCCGTGATCGTTTTCTTCCTGCTTCTGCTGCTTCCCGCGGACGACTGGAATCAGCGCGCCGGACGATCGATCTTCTTCCTGATCGGCGCGGTGTTCTCGGCGACCACCGGCTATATCGGCATGTGGCTCGCCGTACGCAGTAATGTCCGCGTCGCCGCGGCGGCCCGGGAAGCGACCCCGGCGGAAGGTGAGCCCGAAAAGGATCTCACCGCCGTCTCGCACAAAGCAATGAAGATCGCTTTCCGCACGGGCGGCGTCGTCGGCATGTTCACGGTGGGGCTCGGTCTGCTGGGCGCCTCGTGCGTGGTGCTGGTGTACGCGGCCGACGCGCCCAAGGTGTTGGAGGGATTCGGCCTCGGTGCCGCCCTCATCGCCATGTTCATGCGCGTCGGCGGCGGCATCTTCACCAAGGCCGCCGACGTCGGCGCCGACCTGGTCGGCAAGGTCGAGAAGGGCATCCCGGAGGACGACCCGCGCAACGCCGCGACCATCGCCGACAACGTGGGCGACAACGTCGGCGACTGCGCGGGCATGGCGGCCGACCTCTTCGAGTCGTACGCCGTGACGCTGGTCGCCGCGCTGATCCTCGGCAAGGCGGCCTTCGGCGACTCCGGGCTCGCCTTCCCGCTGCTCGTGCCGGCGATCGGGGTGGTCACCGCCATGATCGGCATCTTCGCGGTGGCGCCACGCCGGACCGACCGCAGCGGCATGTCCGCGATCAACCGGGGGTTCTTCATCTCCGCGGCGATCTCGCTCGTGCTGGTTGCGGTCGCGGTCTTCGTCTATCTGCCGTCGTCGTACGGCGATCTCGACGGAGTCACCGACGCGGCGATCAAGGGCAAGGACGGCGATCCGCGGATCCTCGCGCTCGTCGCCGTGGCCATCGGCATCGTGCTCGCCGCGCTGATCCAGCAGCTGACCGGCTACTTCACCGAGACCAACCGCCGTCCCGTGATGGACATCGGCAAGACCTCGCTCACCGGCCCGGCCACCGTCATCCTCGCCGGGATCTCGCTGGGCCTCGAATCGGCCGTCTACACCGCCCTGTTGATCGGTCTCGCGGTCTACGGGGCGTTCCTGCTCGGCGGCGCCTCGATCATGCTGGCGCTGTTCGCGGTGGCGCTGGCCGGTACCGGTCTGCTCACCACGGTCGGTGTGATCGTCGCCATGGACACCTTCGGGCCGGTCTCCGACAACGCGCAGGGCATCGCCGAGATGTCCGGCGACGTCGAGGGCGCGGGCGCGCAGGTGCTCACCAACCTGGACGCGGTGGGCAACACCACCAAGGCCATCACGAAGGGCATCGCCATCGCCACCGCCGTCCTGGCGGCGTCGGCGCTCTTCGGGTCGTACCGGGACGCGATCCTCACCGCCGCCAACGACGTCGGCGAGAAGGTCTCCGGACCGGGCGCGCCACTCAACCTGATGATGGACATCTCCCAGCCCAACAACCTGGTCGGGCTCATCGTCGGAGCAGCGGTCGTCTTCCTCTTCTCCGGGCTGGCGATCAACGCGGTCTCCCGGTCCGCCGGGGCCGTGGTCTACGAGGTGCGGCGGCAGTTCCGCGAGCACCCCGGGATCATGGACTACACCGAGACACCGGAGTACGGACGCGTCGTCGACATCTGCACCAAGGACGCGCTGCGCGAGCTGGCCACGCCCGGTCTGCTCGCCGTGCTCACGCCGATCGCGGTCGGGTTCACGCTCGGCGTCGGCGCGCTCGGCTCGTTCCTGGCGGGCGCGATCGGCACCGGCACGCTGATGGCGGTCTTCCTCGCGAACTCGGGCGGTGCCTGGGACAACGCGAAGAAACTCGTCGAGGACGGCAACCACGGGGGCAAGGGCAGCGAGGCCCATGCCGCCACGGTGATCGGCGACACGGTCGGCGACCCGTTCAAGGACACCGCGGGTCCGGCCATCAACCCGCTGCTGAAGGTGATGAACCTCGTCGCGCTGCTCATCGCGCCCGCGGTCATCAAGTTCAGCTACGGCGACGACAAGAACACCGGGGTGCGGATCGCGATCGCGGTCCTCGCGTTCCTCGTGATCGCCGTCTCGGTGTACATCTCCAAGCGGCGCGGGATCGCCGTGGGGGACGACGGCGACGACACCGACCGGACGGCCAAGTCGGCGGATCCGGCGGTCGTTTCGTAGGCGGTTCGTAGGCGGTTCTACGAAGTCCGGCTCAACGGGCGGGCGGGTGGCGCGAGTTGTGGGCGCCGCCCGCCCGTTCTGTGTGTTCAGGCCCTCGTCGTGAGCCTTCTCTCGCTTGGTGCAAATGGCTTCAAAAGGACTTCTATCGGACCTTAGGCCCGGAGGTGCGGCCTGTCCGCCGTGTATGTTCCGGGGCCGAGAGCCATGGAAGGGACCAACCCGGTGAACAAGAAGCTCGCGGCCGCACTGTCCGGCGGTGCGGTACTGGTACTGGCGCTGTCGGGATGCGGCGGCAGTGGCGACGACAGCGATGCCAAGCTGGACGCCTGGGCCAAGCAGGTCTGCGTCGCGGTGCAGCCGCAGGCGAAGAAGATCGAGGCCGCCAACACGGCGATCCAGAAGGAGACCTCGGACAACAGCACCCCCGAAGAGGTCCAGAAGACCGACTCGCAGGCCTTCCAGGACATGTCCGACGCCTACAAGGCGATCGGGGCCGCCGTGAACACCGCCGGGGCACCGGACGTCGACAACGGCGCGAAGAAGCAGCAGGACGCGGTGAAGGAGCTCAACGGCATCTCCACGTCGTACGCCACCCTGAAGGGGCAGGTGGACGCGCTGAACACCAAGGACCAGGCGAAGTTCGCGGACGGCCTCAAGGACATCGCGACCTCGCTGGACAAGCTCAGCACGAGCGGGAACGACGCCCTGAAGACCCTCGAAGAGGGCGATGTCGGCAAGGCGATGACCAAGCAGGAGGCCTGCAAGACGGCTACTCCGGTGGCTTCGTCGTCGGCGGCCTGACGCATTCCCTGTAGGCAGCGATCTTTCAGTAGCTGAAAGATGCCCCGGTACGCGTGCGTGCCGGGGCCTTCGCATGCGCGGGGGCCTTGTCGGTCGGTGCCACCCGGGTTGTCGGTGGGAGCGGCCACAATGGGGGTGTGAGTAACTCCACCCTGCCCACCCTGCCCGTATCCGACCGCCCGGAGGTCGCCGCCCGACTCCGGGACGCCCTGCTCGGCGCCGCCTTCACCGCCGACGGACTGCTCGACCTGCTCGGCGCCCCCGCGTACGCGGCGCTGGCCCGCAGCGAGACCGTGCCGGCCCTCCGGGCGACCAGAGGCGACACCCCGCTGGAGACGCTGGTCCGGCTGTTCCTGCTCCAGCAGCCCGTGCCGCACGCACGCGTGGCGGACGTCCTGCCCGTCGCCGCGTGCGTGGAGAGCGGGTGGCTGGTCTCCGTAGGCACCGACGAGGTCGCCGCGACCGTGGACGTACGGCCGTACGGCGGGCCCGACGGCGAGGACTGGTTCATCGTGTCCGACCTGGGATGCGCGGTCGGCGGGGCCGGCGGGATCGGCAGCCGTGAGGAGGGCGTCGTCCTGGGGGTGGGCGGCGCGTCCACCACGCTCGCGGGGATCACCGTACGGATGCCGGTCTCCGCCGCGCTCGACCTCGGCACCGGTTCCGGCATCCAGGCGCTGCACGCGGCCCGGCACGCCACGCGCGTGACGGCCACCGACCTCAACCCCCGTGCCCTGCGCATCACCGCGCTCACCCTCGCGCTGTCCGGCGCGCCGGCCGCCGACCTCCGCGAGGGCTCGCTCTTCGAGCCGGTCCGGGACGACGAGACCTACGAACTCATCGTGTCCAACCCGCCGTTCGTGATCTCGCCGGGCGCCCGGCTGACCTACCGCGACGGCGGGATGGGCGGGGACGATCTGTGCCGGTCGCTCGTTCAGCAGGCGGGCGATCGTCTGCGCGAGGGCGGATTCGCGCAGTTCCTCGCCAACTGGCAGCACGTGGAGGGGGAGGACTGGCAGGACCGGCTGCGCTCCTGGGTGCCGCGCGGGTGCGACGCCTGGATCGTGCAGCGCGAGGTCCAGGACGTCACGCAGTACGCCGAGTTGTGGCTCAGGGACGCGGGCGACCACCAGGGCGACACGGCCGCGTACGAGGCGCTCTACGACGCGTGGCTCGACGAGTTCGAGGCGCGCAAGGTCAAGGCCGTGGGCTTCGGCTGGATCACCCTGCGCAGGACGGACTCCGACGCACCCTCGATCACCGTCGAGGAGTGGCCGCACCCGGTCGAGCAGCCGCTCGGCGACACCGTGCGCGTGCACTTCGACCGGGTCGACTATCTGCGCGCCCATGACGACGCGGCCCTGCTCGCCGCCCACTTCAGACTGGCCGACGAGATCATCCAGGAACAGGTCGGCCTGCCCGGCGCCGAGGACCCCGAGCACGTCGTGCTCCGCCAGCACCGCGGCATGCGCCGGGCGACCAAGGTCGACATGGTCGGCGCGGGCTTCGCCGGCGTCTGCGACGGCACGCTGAGCGCGGGGCGCATCCTGGACGCCATCGCCCAACTCGTGGGCGAGGACCCGGTTCTGCTCCGTGACCGGACGCCGGCGCAGATTCGGTTGTTGGTGGAGCAGGGGTTCTTGGAGCCGGTGGGGTGACTGGTGTGCGGCGGCGGACTGGCGTGGCGGGGTGACTGGTGTCCGGCGGCTGACCGGCGTGCCGGGGTGACTGGCGTCGGTGGCTGACCGGCGCAGGCGACGAACGGGTGCGGACGGCTGACTGGCGCCGGGCGGCGGTCGGTTGAGGGCGGCTGGCGTGGGGCGGCGGTCGGTTGGGGGCGGCTGGCTTGCGAAGGGCGGCGGGCGGTTTCGGACGGCTGACCGGCATGGGTGGCGACCGGTTGTCGGCGGCCGACCGTTTCCCGAGGATGGAGCGGGCCTGTTGCTCTCGGGTCGACTGGCAGTTCCCGGAAGGGAGTTGGTCCCGGCCGGGCGGTTGTTCTCGGTCGGTGCCTGCGTCTGCCGACCGACCGGCCGCTCGCGTCTGCCGACCGTGCCTCGGCCGCCGGACTGCCGCGCCGTCGACTGTGTCTGTGGCCGACCTGTCCCTCGCGCCGTCGACTGTGCCTGCCGCCGATTCGTCCCTCGCGCCGTCCACCGTGCCTACGGACGCCCGACCATGACGCCGCCGAGTGCCCGCCGTATCCGCCGATCGCCCTGCCGTACGGCGCCCCGGCCCCTCGCCGCCCCTGTCACGCCTGAGGCCTCCCCGTACCGCTGAGCCGCATGTGTCCGCACCCGGCGAGATTGTTCGGATCGGTGCGGAGAAGCCCTCTTGTCAGTGGCGGGTGCGAGGCTAGTTTCGGAGACAGGTTCCACGCGTCCTCGGGGGAGGCGCGCCGTCTCGGGGGAGGCGTGATGGCCGGGGATACGCCGGAACAGGACGAGGGCAGGGTCGTCGACGGCCGCTATCGGCTGCTGCGCGTGCTCGGCGCGGGCGGCATGGGGCGCGTATGGCTCGCGTACGACGAGGAGTCGGCCTGCGAGGTCGCCGTCAAGGAGATCGCGCTGCCGGGTGCGTCGGGGGATGGCGGCGAGCGCGCGCAGCGCATCGCACGGGCTCGCGGTGAGGCGCGGCACGCGGCCCGGTTGCGCGGCCATCCGCATGTGGCGACCGTGCACGACGTGGTGCTCCACGAGGGCCTGCCCTGGATCGTCACGGAGTACGTCCCGGACGGCGTCGACCTCCAGGCGGTCCTACGGCGTTCGGGCCCGCTGCCGCCCGCCCTGGTGGCCCGCATCGGGCTCGCCGTCCTCGACGCGCTCACCGCCGGACACCGCATCGGCATCCTGCACGGGGATGTGAAACCGGCCAACATCCTTCTGGCGCCGGACGTTTCGGGCGATCCATACGCGCGCGTGCTGCTCACCGACTACGGCATCGCCCTCCAGCCCGAGGCCCACGAACCTCGCCTCACCGGCACCGCCGGCACTCCCGGCTACCTCGCCCCGGAGCGGGCTCGCGGTGAGCCGCCGACTCCGGCCGCGGACCTGTTCTCCCTGGGCGCCACGCTGTACGCCGCCGTTGAGGGCCGCGGCCCGTTCGACCGCCACGGTGACTCGGCGACGCTCACGGCTCTGCTCGACGAGGAGCCGACGCCGACCGTCCGTGCGGGTGAACTGGCGCCGGTGCTCCAGGGGTTACTGGTCAAGGACCCGGCGTTGAGGTCGACGCCTGAGATTGCGGCGCGGGGGTTGGAGCGGGTGGGGCGGCGGGTCGGTGCGGCGCCGGGGAGCGGGTCGACGCCGGAGGGCTTCTGGCCGGCGCCGGGCGACCTGGGTTCGGCACCGGGCGGCTTCGGCCCGGCACCGGGTGGCTGGGAGGCGGCCGATCAGCCGCAGGGCGCCGCGCCGGGCCACATCGCGAGCGGGCCGCGCGGATACGCCATGGGCGGTCCCTACGTAGGCGGTCCCTACGCCCCGCGGACGCCGGGAGGGTCCGGGGCCACCCCTCACGGCTCGGCGCCCTACGGTGACCAGCCCGCGGCCCCTCCCGGGGGCTCCACGCCCGCGGGCCTGCCAACCCCTGGCACCCCGCACACTTCCGGCACTCCGCCGACTCCCGGTACGCCGAACACCCCGGGTGGCTCCGCATCGCCGTACGGCCCCCAGGGGCAGGCTGGTTCGGGTGAGGGCGGCGGGCCGTACGGTCGATGGAATCCGTACGCGAACAGCCCCACGATGCCTTATCAGGGCGGCTGTCAGGGTGCCCGGCCGGAGGCCTACCCGGCCGGCGCGCCCACGCCGCCGTACGCGGGCGGTCAGGGGCCGACGTATCCGGGTGGCCCGGGGCCTGTCGGCGGTGGGCGGCGCCGGGTGCCGATCGCGGCGATCGTCGCTCTCGTGGTGGCCGTCGCGCTGGTCGTCGTCGGTGGGGTGTGGGCGGTGAGTTCGCTGAGCGGCGGCAAGGACACGGCGGCGACCAAGAAGGCGTCCCCCTCCGCGTCGGTGTCGGCCGGTTCCGCCTATCCGTACGGCGAGGGAGTCGGGCTCAAGAAGGCGTTGCGGACCGGGGATTGTGTGCACGCGGTGTGGTCCGGGACGGCGTTCGCGTCGCGGCCCGAACTGAGGGTCGTGAGTTGTGCGCACGGCGTTCCGGACGGGCAGGTGATGGCGGTCGACGCGGCGAGCGACTTCGCCGACGCCCGGGCTCACGGGGGCGAGCGGTGCGCGGGGAAGGTGGGGGAGGCGGCCCGGGCTCTGGCCGACGCGGGCGTCTACGCCCTCACTCCGACCGAGGCGGGCTTCGGGGCGGCCGGGGGCGGTACGGCGTGTCTCGTGCTCGGCCGGCATGTGCCGATCGGCGGGGAGATAGGGCGCTTCCGGAGCACCGGGTCGAGCGTGTGGACCACCGAGATGAGCCTCGGTGACTGTTGGCTGTACGTCGACCACAAGACGTACTTCACCGCGACCCTGACCGACTGTGCCGATCAGCACACCGACCAGGTGATCGGTTTCGTGACGGCCCCGCGGACGATGACGTTCCAGGAGGCGCTGCGGCAGGGGAACAAGCTGTGCGGCAACAGGTTCGAGTCGACTTGGGCGCCCGGATCCGACCGTTCCGTCTTCGGGTATCTGTCCGACGAGAGCAACTGGAGGGCCGGTTTCGACTCGGTCGTGTGCACTGTGGGCCAGGCCGATCGGTCCCGGACGACCGGGGCGATATCGTCCTCCGGCACGACCGCGTGAGCGCTGTCCGCCGCGAATTCACCGGGAGTTGGCCTGTCCGTCGCCCATGGGTGCCAGCCTCCCGGACCGGGGTATCAGGTCGGGAGGGGACACGTATGGAGAGCGGGCCGGCGATCTTCGCGGGGTCGGTGTTCGCCCTGTTCGGAGCCGCGCTGCTGCTGTGGACCGTGGCCAGGGTCCGGCACCGCGAACCCGTCGCCCAGGGTGTGAGCCCGGTCGCATCGGCGACCCTCGCGAGCCTCGCCGCGGTCGTCGCCCTGCTCCTCGGAACCTGGTGCTTCCTGCACGTCTGAGCCCCGCGCCGGAGCTGCGGCGCGGCCAGGTGGGAGATCACCCTCCGGATGGCTCCGAAAAGCCCGGTGGGGACTCCGGGCGGCAGGAATGGCGGTAGTCGGGTTACCGTTCGAGTGGCCGTTGCGGGCTTTTCCCGTTTGACACGGGGGCGGGATGTACCGTCACACTCCGCAGCGTCACCATGACCCGACCCCGGGACTGAGCACCCCCGGGGAGATGCAGGCACGTCCCCACGCCGCCCGGCACGCAGTCTCGCCGAGCCGGTCGAAGGCCCTGGTAGCCCCGCTACGAGGACCTCCCACCGGATCACCGAGAGCACGTACCGAACGACGCGGAAACGCACCTGCTCCTCCCCGGAGCCGCCTGCCCCGGGGGAGGCCCCAGCGTCGACCGGAGAGAAGAGCGAAGTTGTCCCCGACCAGCGAGACCGCACACGGCGGCCGCCGACTCGTCATCGTCGAGTCCCCTGCCAAGGCGAAGACGATCAAGGGCTACCTGGGCCCCGGATATGTCGTCGAGGCGAGCGTCGGGCACATCCGCGACCTTCCCAACGGCGCCGCGGAGGTGCCCGAGAAGTACACCGGCGAGGTCCGCCGCCTCGGTGTGGACGTCGACCACGACTTCGCGCCGATCTATGTGGTCAACGCCGACAAGCGGGCCCAGGTCAAGAAGCTCAAGGACCTGCTCAAGGACTCCGACGAACTCTTCCTCGCCACCGATGAGGACCGCGAGGGCGAGGCCATCGCGTGGCACCTTCTTGAGGTCCTGAAGCCCAAGGTCCCGGTCAAGCGCATGGTGTTCCACGAGATCACCAAGGACGCGATCCGCGCCGCCGTCGCCAACCCGCGCGACCTCAACCAGCCCCTGGTCGACGCCCAGGAGACCCGCCGTATCCTCGACCGCCTCTACGGCTACGAGGTCTCACCGGTCCTCTGGAAGAAGGTCATGCCGCGCCTGTCGGCCGGCCGTGTCCAGTCCGTCGCCACCCGGCTCGTCGTCGAGCGTGAGCGCGAGCGCATCGCGTTCCGTTCCGCTGAGTACTGGGACCTGACCGGCACCTTCGGGACCGGCCGGGCGGGCGACGCGAGCGACCCGTCGACCCTTGTCGCACGCCTCCAGGCCGTCGACGGCAAGCGCGTCGCCCAGGGGCGCGATTTCGACTCCCTGGGCCAGATCAAGGGCGCGAACACCCTCCACCTCGACGAGACCAACGCCCGCGCGCTGGCCGCCGCCCTGGAGGACACGCGGTTCGCCGTCCGGTCCGTCGAGTCGAAGCCGTATCGACGTTCTCCGTACGCCCCGTTCCGTACGACGACGCTCCAGCAGGAGGCCAGCCGCAAGCTCGGTTTCGGGGCGAAGGCCACCATGCAGGTCGCGCAGAAGCTGTACGAGAACGGCTACATCACCTACATGCGTACGGACTCCACGACCCTGAGCGAGACGGCGATCACCGCCGCCCGCGCCCAGGTGACGCAGCTGTACGGCGCCGACTACCTGCCGGCCCAGCCCCGCGTGTACGCCGGGAAGGTCAAGAACGCCCAGGAGGCGCACGAGGCGATCCGCCCCTCGGGTGATCGTTTCCGCACGCCCGCCGAGACCGGCCTGACCGGTGACCAGTTCAGGCTGTACGAGCTGATCTGGAAGCGGACCGTCGCCTCCCAGATGAAGGACGCGGTCGGCAACTCCGTCACCGTGAAGATCGCGGGCACCTCGTCCGACGGCCGGGACGTCGAGTTCAGCGCCTCCGGCAAGACGATCACCTTCCACGGCTTCTTGAAGGCCTACGTAGAGGGCGCCGACGACCCGAACGCGGAGCTGGACGACCGCGAGCGCAGGCTGCCGCAGGTCGCCGAGGGCGACGCGCTCAGCGCCGAGGAGATCACGGTCGACGGGCACGCCACCAAGCCCCCGGCCCGCTACACCGAGGCCAGCCTCGTCAAGGAGCTCGAAGAGCGCGAGATCGGCCGCCCGTCGACGTACGCGTCGATCATCGGCACGATCCTCGACCGCGGCTACGTCTTCAAGAAGGGCACGGCCCTGGTGCCGTCCTTCCTGTCCTTCGCCGTCGTCAACCTCCTGGAGAAGCACTTCGGTCGGCTCGTCGACTACAGCTTCACCGCCAAGATGGAGGACGACCTCGACCGCATCGCCAGCGGCGAGGCGCAGGCCGTGCCGTGGCTGCGGCGCTTCTACTTCGGCGAGGGCGAGGCGACGGGCGCCGCCGAGGCCGGCAACGGCGACGGCGACCACCTGGGCGGCCTCAAGGAACTCGTCACCGACCTGGGCGCGATCGACGCCCGCGAGGTGTCGTCCTTCCCGGTCGGCAACGACATCATGCTGCGCGTCGGCCGCTACGGCCCCTACGTGGAGCGCGGCGAGAAGGACTCCGAGAACCACCAGCGCGCCGACGTGCAGGAGGACCTGGCCCCCGACGAGCTGACGGTCGAGCTCGCGGAGGAGCTGCTCGCCAAGCCGAGCGGTGACTTCGAGCTCGGTGCCGACCCGGAGTCGGGCAACCAGATCATCGCCCGCGACGGCCGCTACGGCCCGTACGTCACCGAGGTGCTCCCCGAGGGCACCCCGAAGACCGGGAAGAACGCCGTCAAGCCGCGTACGGCCTCGCTGTTCAAGTCGATGACCCTCGACACGGTGACGCTCGCCGACGCCCTCAAGCTGATGTCGCTGCCGCGCGTCGTCGGCAAGGACGCCGAGGGCGTGGAGATCACCGCGCAGAACGGGCGCTACGGGCCGTACCTGAAGAAGGGCACGGACTCCCGCTCGCTGACGGCCGAGGACCAGCTCTTCACGATCACCCTCGAAGAGGCGCTGGAGATCTACTCCCAGCCCAAGCAGCGCGGCCGGGCCGCCGGCAAGCCGCCGCTGAAGGAACTGGGCACCGACCCGGTCAGCGAGAAGCCCGTCGTCGTCAAGGACGGCCGCTTCGGTCCGTACGTCACCGACGGCGAGACCAACGCGACCCTCCGCTCCGACGACAGTGTCGAGGAGATCACCCCGGAGCGCGGCTACGAGCTGCTCGCCGAGAAGCGGGCCAAGTCGCCCGCCAAGAAGACGGCGAAGAAGGCCCCGGCGAAGAAGACGGCGGCCAAGAAGGCGCCCGCCAAGAAGACGACGACGGCGAAGAAGGCCGTGGCGAAGAAGACGACGACGGCCGCCAAGAAGACGACCACCGCCGCCAAGACCGCGACGGCCAAGAAGACGGCCACCTCCAAGGTGACGTCCGAAGACTGATCGGACGGTTGGGGAGCGCACGCTTCCTGCACCACAGGGTCGCGAAACGAACGCCCCGGCATCACTTTGGTGTCGGGGCGTGCGCAGGTCCGGGCGGGCGCGGCTTGTTGTCGGTGGCTGCCGATAGGCTGAAAGCATGACGCCAGCCGAGCAGCCAACGGCCCACCAGCCGGCCCCCGACGACGCCCTTGTCGCGGACTCCCGCGAGCGTGCCGTCCGCGCCCTGCTGCGCCAGCCGCAACTCAAGCGGTTGTGGAGCGCACAGCTCGTGACGGGTGTCGGTGACACCCTCGCCCTGCTGGTCCTGGTCGTGCTCGCCTTCCAGGCGGCCATCGCCCAGGGCTCGTTCGGTGGTGGTTATCGGGGTGTGGCGTTCGCGGTGGCGACCGTCTTCGGGGCGCGCATCCTGGCGACGCTGCTCTTCGGGGCGGTGCTGCTCGGCCCGCTCACCTCGCTCACCTCCCAGGAGGGTCCGCTCGACCGGCGCTGGACCATGGTCGGCGCCGACGGTCTGCGGGCCGCGCTGCTGATCGTCGCCCCGCTGTGGATCGACTGGACTCCGGACAACGCACTGGCCGTGCTCCTGGTGACCGCCTTCGTGACCGGGGTCGCCGAGCGCTTCTGGACGGTGTGCCGCGAGAGCGCCGGGCCCGCCCTGCTGCCCGCTCCGCCGCTTGAGGGCGCCACGGTCCGGCCGCTGCCCGACCACATGGACGCGCTGCGCCGGCTGTCGCTGCGCACCAGCTTCGTGGCGATCCCCCTCGCGGCCGCCGCACTCGTCGTGGCGGCCCTGCTCAACAACCTGCTGGGCACGGGCGTCGCCTGGTTCGACCAGCACCACGCCGCGCTCGGTTCGTACGTCGCGGCCGGCCTGTTCGCCGCGTCGCTCTCCGTCCTGACCGCCCTGGAACTGCCCGGAATCCGCACCCCGCGCGCGCGGTCGCCGCTCGAAGGACTGCGCCGCCCCCGGACGGGCACCGGCGTCGACAAGGGCCGTACGGGCGCGATCGCGCTGCTCGTGGTCGCCTGCGCGGCCGTCGCCGCGGCGATCTCCGCCGCCGTCGCCGTGTCCGTGCTCCAGGCCCAGGATCTGCACGGCGGCCCGGTGACCTTCGGACTGCTGGTCCTCGGACTGACCGGCGGGGTTGTGGTCGGCATCCGTACGGCACCCGCCCTGCTGCCGACGCTGTCGCGGCGCCGCCTGCTGACCCTCGCCATCGCCTTCACCGGCATCGCGCTGCTCGCCGCGGGCCTGGTCCCGGACGTCACCACCGTGCTGCTGATCGTCACGCTCGCCGGCATCGGCGCGGGCGTGGCCGCCAACACCGGGCACACCCTGCTCGACCAGGAGGCCGAGGACTACCGGCGGGCCCGCACCACCGAGCACCTGCACGCGGTCGTACGGGTCGCGGTCGCGCTCGGCGCGCTGATCGCCCCCCTGGTGGCCGCGCTGATCGGCCCGCACCGCCTGGAGAACGGCAAGTTCGTGTTCGCGCACGGCGGCGCCGCGTTCACCCTGATGCTGGTCGGCGCCCTGCTGCTGCCGGTCGCCGCACTGGTCCTGGCCAAGGTCGACGACCGCGCGGGAGTGCCGCTGCGGCACGATCTGCGCGACGCGCTGCTCGGCGGCGACGACCCCGACACCGTGCCCGCGAACACCGGCTTCTTCATCGCCCTGGAGGGCGGCGACGGCGCCGGGAAGTCCACCCAGGCCGAAGCCCTCGCCGAGTGGATAAGGGGCAAGGGACACGAGGTCGTGCTCACCCGCGAGCCCGGCGCGACACCGGTCGGCAAGCGGCTGCGGTCGATCCTGCTCGACGTGTCGTCGGCGGGACTGTCCCACCGCGCGGAGGCGCTGCTCTACGCCGCCGACCGTGCGGAGCACGTCGACACGGTCGTACGGCCCGCCCTGGAGCGCGGCGCGATCGTCGTCTCCGACCGCTACATCGATTCCTCCGTCGCCTACCAGGGCGCCGGCCGGGACCTGTCCCCGACCGAGATCGCCCGCATCAACCGCTGGGCGACCGACGGACTCGTCCCGCACATGACCGTCCTGCTGGACGTGGACCCGGAGACCGCCCGCGAGCGGTTCACCGAGGCGCCGGACCGACTGGAGTCGGAGCCCGCCGAGTTCCACGCGCGCGTACGGTCCGGTTTCCTCACCCTGGCCGCCGCCGACCCGAGCCGCTACCTGGTGGTCGACGCGGGCCAGGAGCCCGAGGCCGTCACCACGGTGATCCGGCACCGCCTCGACACCGTCCTGCCGCTCTCCGAGGCCGAGATCAAGGCCCAGGAGGAGGCGCGCAAGGCCGCCGAGGAGGAGGCCCGCCGCAAGGCCGAGGAAGAGGCCGCGCGCAAGGCCGAGGAAGAGCGCCTGGAGCGTGAGCGTCAGGAGCAGCTCGCCCAGCTGCGCGCCGAGGAGGAGGAGCGCAAGCGGCGCGAGCTGGAGGAGGCCCAGCGTCGAGAGGCCGAACGACAGGCGGAAGAGGCCCGGCAGCGCGCCGAGGACGCACGCAGGCGTGCCGAGGAGGAGAAGGCCCGCCTCCTCGCCGAGGAAGAGGCCCGCGCCGCCGAGGAGACCCGCCGCAGGGCGGAGGCCGACCGGCTTCGCAAGCAGGCCGAGGACGAGGCCCGGCTGCGCGCCGAGGCCGAGGCGCGGCGGCTGGAGAAGCAGCGCAAGGCCGAAGCGGCCCTGCTCGCTGCGGAGGAGGCCCGCCGCTTGGCGGCGGAGGCGGCGGCCGCGGCGGAACGGGCGGCTCGACAGCCCACGGCTCCTCCGGTTCCGGCCGCTCCTTCGGCTCCGGCGGGCAGGCCTGAGGCGTCGACTGTGCCGACGCCGGTGGTGAAGCCGGGTGCGGGGACTGGTGACGGTGCGCGTGGGCGGTCGGCGGAGGACACGGCTGTGCTGCGGCCGGTGAGCTCCGGCTCCGGTTCCGATTCCGGTTCAGGTTCCGGGGACGAGACGGCCGTGCTGCGGTCGGTGTCCGGAGACTCCGAGGCGTCCGATTCCGCGGTGCGTGACTCCGCGGTGCGTGACTCCGAGCGGACGGCCGAGCTGCCGCAACCGCCCGCTCCTGCGGGGGCCGCGGACGAGACCGCCGTACTGCCGCCGGTGTCGGCTGCGGAGGAGACGGCCGTGCTGCCGCCCGTGCGGTCCGATGCCGCGGACGAGACCGCGGTGCTGCCGCCGGTGCGTGGTCAGGAGCCGTCGGACCGGGTGCCCGCGGGCTTCTTCCGGGACGAGCGTCCGGGCGACCGGACCGAGGGCGGCGAGGACCGTACCCGCGAGCTTCCCCAGGTCGACGAGCAGGGTGCGCCCCGGCGCCGGCCGCGCCCCGACTGGGCCGAGGAGACTCCCCTGGACGACCTGCCCTCGCTGGCCGACGAACTGCTCGGTCCGCGCGAGGACGGCGACTTCGACCGTGACGACGACACCGGGCGTGGGCGGGGTCGTGGCCGGGGGCGCAGGGGCTGACGGAAGCGGGGGCGGTGACCTGTGCGTCGCCCCCCCCGAGCCGCTCCTCGACCCCCGTTGTCAGTGGTGACCCGCACAATGGATCGCGTAACCCCAAAGCGTGACGAAAGGGCCGGTGACCCATGACCGTGTGGGATGACCTGGTGGGCCAGGAGAAGGTGAGCGAGCAGCTCGATGCCGCCGCTCGGGACGCCGACGCCTTCGTCACCGCGGCGACCACCGGCACGGCCCCGCCGGAGGCGTCGAAGATGACGCACGCCTGGCTGTTCACGGGGCCGCCCGGCGCGGGACGCAATCAGGCGGCGCGGGCCTTCGCCGCCGCACTTCAATGCGTGAGTCCCGACCGCGCGCTCGGCGGCAGCCCCGGCTGCGGCTTCTGCGACGGCTGTCATACGGCGCTGATCGGCACCCACGCGGACGTCACCACCGTCGCCGCGGTGGGCGCGCAGATCCTCGCCGACGACATGCGGGACACGGTCCGCAAGTCCTTCACCTCGCCGGCGACCGGCCGCTGGCAGATCATCCTCGTCGAGGACGCCGAGCGGCTGAACGAGAAGTCGGCCAACGCCGTCCTCAAGGCCGTGGAGGAACCCGCCCCCCGCACGGTGTGGCTCCTCTGCGCCCCCTCGATCGAGGACGTCCTCCCCACGATCCGCTCCCGCTGCCGCCACCTGAACCTGAGCACGCCGTCCGTCGAGGCCATCGCCGACCTGCTCGTACGGCGGGAGGGCGTCGAGCCCGCCGTGGCGATGGGGGCGGCTCGCGCCACGCAGGGCCATGTCGACCGGGCCCGCCGCCTGGCCACCGACCCGGACGCACGCGCGCGGCGGACCGCCGTACTGAAGCTGCCGTTGCGCGTCGAGGACGTCGGCGGGTGCCTCAAGGCCGCCCAGGAGTTGGTGGACGCGGCGGCCGAGGACGCGAAGCAGCTGGCCGAGGAGATGGACGACAAGGAGACCGAGGAGATGAAGGCCGCGATGGGCGGCGGCCAGGGCAGCCGGATGCCGCGGGGCACGGCCGGGGTGATGAAGGACCTGGAGGACAAGCAGAAGCGCCGGAGAACGCGTACGCAGCGCGACAGTCTCGACCTCGCGCTGACCGACCTCACCGCGTTCTACCGGGATGTGCTCGCCCTCCAGTTCGGTTCCCGGGTGGCGATCGCCAACGCGGATGCCGAGGACGCGTTGGAGCGGCTCGCGCGCGCCGGCTCCCCGGAGTCCACGTTGCGCCGCATCGAGGCGATCGGGGCGTGCCGCGTGGCGCTCGACCGGAATGTGGCGCCGTTGCTCGCGGTGGAGGCGATGACGTTGGCGCTCAGAGCCGGCTGAGTGGGCCGAGTCGGCTGCGGCGGGCCGACTGTCTGGGCGTGAGGTTGACGGCGTAACTCGTCCGGGGCGGATCGTGCACGTACGGCATTCAAGTGATCGCACAGCGTTACGCTCGCTGAATGCACATGAGGCGCCCCCTTCGCCGGTCGGACCGGAGCAGTCAGCCGAGCCGGCCGAGTCAGCTCAGCGAGGTCGAGGTCGAGGCCCGTCGAAGTCGTCGGAGCCGGCGCAGTCGTAGGACCGGCGGCACATTGCTCGCCGTAGCCGCGCTGCTCGTGTCCGCGTGTTCCCCGGGGAGCTCGACGACCGCGACGAGTCCGGCCGCGGACGTGGCGCTGGCCGCGCTGCCGCAGTCGACGCCGTCCACCCTGGCGTCGTACTACGGGCAGAAGCTCGGTTGGCACACCTGCGGTGTCCCCGGTTTCGAGTGCGCCACGATGAAGGCACCGCTGGACTACGCCAAGCCCGCCGCGGGGGACATCCGGCTCGCGGTCGCCCGCAAGAAGGCCACCGGCAAGGGCAAGCCGCTCGGTTCGCTGATGGTGAACCCGGGCGGGCCGGGCGGTTCGGCGGTCGGCTATCTCCAGCAGTACGCCGGGATCGGCTACCCGGCCGAGGTGCGCGCCCGCTACGACATGGTCGCGATGGACCCCCGCGGCGTCGCCCGCAGCGAGCCCGTCGAGTGCCTCGGCGGACGGGCCATGGACACGTTCACGCAGACCGACACCACCCCCGACGACCGGCGCGAGACCACTCGACTCGTCGGCGAGTACAAGAAGTTCGCGGAGGGCTGCGGCGCACACTCGCCCGATGTCCTGCGCCATGTCTCGACGATCGAGGCGGCGCGGGACATGGACGTCCTGCGGGCGGTGCTGGGGGATCAGAAACTGACGTACGTCGGGGCGTCGTACGGGACGTTCCTCGGGGCGACGTACGCGGGACTGTTCCCGGACCGCGTCGGCCGCGTCGTCCTGGACGGCGCGATGGACCCGTCCCTGCCCGCGCGCCGCATGAACCTCGACCAGACGGCGGGCTTCGAGACGGCGTTCCAGTCCTTCGCGAAGGACTGCGTACGGCAGACGGACTGCCCGCTCGGCGGCAAGGGCACGAAGCCCGCCAAGGTCGGGACGAACCTCAAGGCCTTCTTCAAGAAGCTCGACGCACACCCGATCCCCACCGGCGACGCGGACGGCCGCAAACTGGGCGAGGCGCTCGCCACCACCGGCGTGATCGCGGCGATGTACGACGAGGCGGCCTGGCCGCAGTTGCGCGAGGCGCTCACGTCGGCGATGAAGGAGAAGGACGGCGCCGGGCTGCTCGTCCTCTCCGACAGCTACTACGAGCGGGACGCCGACGGCCGCTACTCGAACCTGATGTTCGCCAACGCCGCCGTGAACTGCCTCGACCTCCCGGCCGCCTTCTCGACCCCCGACCAGGTTGAGCAGGCCCTCCCCGCCTTCGAGAAGGCGTCCCCGGTCTTCGGCGACGGCCTCGCCTGGGCCTCCCTGAACTGCGCGTACTGGCCGGTCAGGGCGACGGGCGAACCCCACCGCATCGAGGCGAAGGGCGCCGCCCCGATCGTGGTCGTCGGCACGACCCGGGATCCGGCGACGCCGTACCGGTGGGCCCAGGCTTTGGCCCACCAGCTCTCTTCGGGGCGGCTGCTGACGTATGTGGGGGATGGGCACACCGCGTATGGGCGTGGCAGTACGTGCATTGACTCCGCGATCGACGCGTATTTGCTGCGGGGGGCGGTGCCGGGGGAGGGGAAGCGCTGCTCGTAGCGTTGGTGGGGGTGCGGTCTGGGCTGTGGTGGGAGTGCGGTCCGGGCTGTGGTCGGGGTGTGTCCGGGGTACCTCCGGGGGTGCTTCCGGGGGGTGTACGGAGCACCCCCGGAAACTGTGTAGACTTTCCGACGTTGCTGATCGCACCATGGTGTGGACAGCGCGCCGCCTTAGCTCAGATGGCCAGAGCAACGCACTCGTAATGCGTAGGTCTCGGGTTCGAATCCCGAAGGCGGCTCTGTGGAAGCCTCAGGACTCACTCGCCGTGACCTGGGGCTTTTGCTTTTAGCGGATGCGGCGGCGGCGCTGAGCGCGGGCCGCGCGACGGTCGGCGGTCTCAGTTCTGGTCTCAGTCACGGGTTCTGGCGCCGCTTCGGACGCGGGCATGAAGTGGTCGCCCATACGGCGCATCGCGTCCTTTGAGAGGTGCGACCGCCCCTTCACGTATCGCCGGGTCTGGCTGATCTGGGTGTGGCGCAGGATCTCCATGATCGTGGGCATGTCCACCCCGAGTTCGTTGAGGATCGTGCCGGCGGTGTGACGGCTCCCGTCGTAGAGGCGACGGTCTGTGATGCCCGCCTCTACAAGCAGTTCCTTGAACTCCTCCCAGTCGGCGCGCGGATCGAGGGGGCGACCATCTGGCCGTGTGAAGAGCGCGTCGAACTCCTGCCACGCGTCCCCAGCGACGGCGCGCATTTCCTCCTGCTGCTCCTTATGCGCGTGCAGGTAGGGGACGAACGGCGGCGGAATCGGCACAGGGTTCGTGCTCTTCTTGGTCTTCGGACGGGTGAAGACCAGGCCACCCCCCTTTCGATCAGGGCAGGCAGTGGCGTGCCGCCGGCAGTCCTTCGGGCAGGGCTTGGGGCAGCCACGCTTGTAGTTCTTGTGTGTCCGGCAGTCCGGGGGGCAGGGTTCGAATCGGTGCAGGCGTTCACCGCAGGCGCGAGCGTCCGCGCACCCGTGGCGCCAAGTGAGGCGCTGAAGCTGCCACTTGGGGTGAAACAACTCCGCTTCGAAGTCGACGTAGGTCCACCGCAGGCCCAGGGTTTCCCCTTGACGGAATCCCATCCCGACACCCACGCACCACCGCATGAAGGTGGGCCGCTTGGCGGCGGCTTGCAGGAACGCCTTTGCCTGCTCGGTCGTGAACGGGTTCGCCTCGGTCTCGTCGATCGAGGGTGGGTCCACGAGCGTGGCCACGTTCTCGCCGATGATGCGGCGGCGGTGGGCGATTTTCAGTGCGCGGGAGAGGATGCGGTGGACCTTGACCACGTGGGATGGTGCGTGGCCGTTGTCGAGCATCTTCCGGTACATCCGTTCCAGGTGCTCGGGGGCGAGCTTGTCGAGGCGGTGCTGTCCGACGCCGGGGACGATGTCGTTGCGGGTCTTGGACCAGTAGTCGTCCAGAGAACGGGGCTTGAGCTTCAGGCTCGCGATGTCGGTCAGGTACGTCGTCATCCACTGCTCTACGGTCGGCTTGCGGCCGGCCTTCGGGGCGCGTCCCTTGTCTCGGAGTTTCTCCAAGTCGCGGACTTTGCGGCGCACTTCGGGTTCGGTGCGTGCCCTGCGGTGGCGGCGGTCGGGGCTTCCGTCGTCTTTGACGCCCATGGTGACGCGGCCGTGCCACCAACCGTCGCTGCCCTCGTAGACGGATGACTCCATGTTCGGATTGCGGGGGCTCATGTGCTCCTCTGTGTTCCTTCATACGGGAGGCGGCCCCGGACGTTGGTCCGGGGCCGCTTCGGGGGGTGCGCCTGCGTTAGTTGGGCTGGGGTTCCATGGCGTTCACGAATGACTCAAGGTCGCTCCGACGGATGCGGCGGGAGCGGCCTCGCTTGACGTACTTCAGGGCGCCTTCAGCCATCAGCTCGTAGACGGTCGAACGACCGAATCGGAGGACCACAGCGGCTTCCTTTGGGGTGTAGAGCAACTGGTCGGCGGGGGCGGCTATCGCGGTGCTCATCCGGGTGCCTCCTGGGCAATTCGTCTTCGCCTTCAGGGAGTTGCGCGGGGGACCTTGCCCGCGCCTGTCCGAGGTGTGGATTTGTGCGTCATTGCGTCGCCAGCGTCATTTAGGCCTCTGACCTGCGGTTTTAGATGACGCTGGAGGTGAGGCCTGCGTCATGGGTGCGACATGGGCAGCGTCATCCGTGACGTGGCCCATGACGCAGATGACGCAGGATGACGCAGGCACGGCCGTCTCCGTCATGCCTGTATTCGCAGATCAGGGGCCGTTTTCCGGCTCGCATGACGTAGATGACGCAGCGTCTTCCCTCTTAGGACAAAAGAAGGGGGTGTTCTGGTGTAGTGCGCGCTGCTCAGAGCGCGAAGAAGGGGCCGCTACGCGGCGCGTCCTTGGAGCGGCGCGCTGCGCCGAACAGCAAGAGGAGCACGCCTCCGCCGGGCGGGGGTGGTGCTCTTCTTGCTTGTCCGCGTGAGCGTGTGGAGCACGGGTCAGAGCATCCGCTGCTGCTCGTGCGGTGGCGCCGGGGTGGGGCGGGTCAGTTCGAGGTAGCGGCCCTGACTGGTGCGGCCGGAGTCGATGAGGACACCCCGCGCGGCGAGGGTGGGCTGTAGGCGCTTGAGCCGGTCGGAGAGCACCTTGCCGGTAGTCGGCCACCCCTTGGGCACGGCCCTGAGTTCGTCGCCGCTGTAGAGGCGGCTGAGGCAGGACAGCCACTCCGTGGAGGTCATGCGCTGTGCCATGCCCGGCTCAATGGTCTCGGCGTGCCTCAGGACGGTCTGTGCCAACAGGTCGCCCTCGATCACGTCGTCGTTCAGGTCGTCCAGCCGGGCCCGGTACGCGGCCAGCGCCCCGAGCCCGGTGGCCGCATCGAGCTGCGCGCAGAGGTGGGCGAAGTCGGCCATGCGCAGGTCGGTGGGGGTCTCCGCCTGCGCCGCGCGGACCTTGACCGTGAGGTCGAGCAGGGACCCGAGCACGACGGGCAGAACTTCCGCGTACTCCGCCCACAGTTCCGCCTCGGTCCGCCGCACGCCGGGCCGCTCCAAACGGAGCGGGAGCAGGCGTTCGGCGAGGTCGGGCCGGATGACACCGACGTCGATACCTGTCAGCAGCAGCGGCCGGCGGTAGCCGACGCGGAACACGTCCCCGTCCGTGAACAGGGCCCGCTTGACGCTCTCGGCTCCGGTGACGATGCAGCACATCGCGTCCGACAGGTCAGGCGACATGTGCGAGAGGTTGTCCAGCGCCGTGACCCATCCCGCCGCGACCGCCGCGATCAGGTTCTCCTCATCCTTCGGAGCCCGGCGCAGGTCCCCGCTCATGCCCTCGATGATCCGCACCAGCATCCGCCCGCCGGTCGACTTCCCCGCTCCCTGCGGCCCGGTGAGGAACGGCGCGGGCACCGGGACGGACGGACCGAGACAGCCGATCAGCCAGGCGATGGCCAGGCACTCGTTCTCCGCGCCGGCGAAGTTGCACAGGCGCATCAGCAGGTCGATGCCCTTGCCGTTGGTGTCCTTGACGGGCAGGGGGAGTTCACCGGTGAGCTGGGTGCGCCGCCAGCACACTTCCTGCGGGTCGGGGACGGTGATGTCCCAGCCGGTGGGGTGGATGCGGACGGACTGTCCGTCGTCGCGGCCCAGGTCCAGCCAGGTCGCCCCGTCGTAGCCGGGGGCGACGCGGATGTGCACGGGCTGTACGTCCTCGGTCAGTGCGAGGGCTTCGATCAGGTCCAACGCCTCTTTCAGGGCCGACCCGTTGAACGCGCCGCGTCCGTCGCGGTAGAGGCCGACCATGAGTTCCTGGCGGTGGCTGCCGGTCGTGCCCTGGGAGCGGATCGGGCGGGCGATGGGCTGGCCGTTCTTCTGCGCGTACACGGTCCCGTCCGGAGTGCGGAAGTACCGGAAGTGCGCTTGCGCGTAGTCGGTGATGACCTCGCGGGCCGGGGTCTTCTCGTCATCAGCCATGGTCACAGTCCCAACGTGGTCAGGGCGTTGGTCCACGCGTCGGTGCAGTGCCGGGGCGTTTCGCCCTTGGCCTGCGCGGCGGTGAACAGCCGGGCGACGTGCGTGTCCGTGAGGCAGCCGCACCGCCCGTGCGTGGAGAGCACAGCGAGGAACGTCCGGTACACGGTGGCGTGCACCGCCTCCCGGGCGCCGGTGATGCGCTGCTCAGCCATCGCGATCCCACGGTCCAGGAACACGGGCGTACGGTGCCGGCACACCCCGCTTTGGCCTCCCAGGGGTGCTGAGAGGGGCTTTGGCGCCCTGCGGGCCGCCGGGGGGTCCGTTAGTGCCAGAGTGCGCACAGCATCCGGGAGAGCGGCCATGGCGCCGCTGCCCCATCCGAGCCAACGGGCGTACCCCATAAGGGACTTGACGTCGACACCGGGCCGTACCGCGTTGGCGGACGGCATGACGCCCTGGTAGATCCAGTGCTCACCCCGGGGCGTTGGCACGGTCAGGGTGGCGGGCAGGGTGTCACGGGCCCGCGCGATGGCTGCCGCGTTGTCGAGGTCGACGACGGTCAGTCCTGCGCCGCCGGGGTGGTAGGCGACCGCCGCCGCCTGTCGCCATGCCGCCTCCCACTGGGGGGAGTTGAGGACGTGCGGGTCGGTGGTTGCGGCGGCCCACGCGTGGCAGACGCCGGGGCAGGTGCAGGGGCCGGGGGTCTTCATGTTGGGCCGGCCGCCGCATGCGTTCTTCGCGCAGGTGCGGCAGTTGCCGAACGGGACCTTCCCCGCCCGCAGCGGCAGCACCGGCACGCCGAACGTGGCCAGGTGCAGCGCGGTGTTCAGGAGGCTGGTGGCGGTGGTCATGCGGCGGCCCTCCCTTCGAGGGCGAGGAACTGTGCGGCGATCCACTGGGTGTAGGCGGGGGGTACGGCTTTGCGGGCTTCGAGGTTGGTCATCCAGGTGCAGCCCATGGCGTCCGCGTACGCGCGCTCGCCCTTGTGGACGAAGGCGAGCAGGTCTTTGCGGTGCCAGCAGGGTGCGACCAGCTCGCCGCCGCCGCCCCACGAGGTCTCGAACGCGCGGTGGCGGCGCAGGTTGAGGCCGAACTGGGTTCCGCACAGCAGGTAGTCGGGGCGCAGGATGCCGGTGGTCGCGGTCTCGGGGACGTTCTCGATGACCCACGGCCGCCCGGTGGCCTGCATGACGTCGCGTCCGGGGCCGATCAGGTCGGGGTAGTCGTCGGGGTTGGCGCGCGACCTGGTGACGGTGGCGTAGCGCTCGCACGGCCACGAGCCGTGGACCAGGTCGAAGGCGTGTCCGTGTTCGGCGGTGTAGTCCAGGCCGTCGGCCTGGATGAACGGGAAGGGGTAGTTCGGCATGGGCGCGATGTCGACGCCCACCACGTCGAATCCGGCGAGGTAGTAGCCCATGGACAGGCCTCCGGCGCCGCAGCACACGTCCAGCACCCGAAGCCCGTTCGGCCGGCGCAGCGGCAGCACGCGCGCGTTCATGCGGCGGCCTCCGTCCGGGCGGTGGCGAGCATGTCGAGGGCGGCGCGGCCGATGAACTCGGTGAAGGCGGGCGGGATGGCCTCGGTCAGTTCCTCGCGCACGTCGGTCCACGTGATGCCCATGGCCGACTGGAGTTCGGGAATCGTCGGTTTGCCGCCGCCGTTGCCGTACGCGGCGACGTAGGGGCCGTCGAAGTACTGGCCGTGCCGCCACCCGCGCACGCGGCCCCGGTGGGGGACGTGTTCCGGCTGCTCGGCGGTCCAGCGGCCCAACTCGAAGTTGCGGTGGCGGATGACTCCGAGGCCGTACATCTCGCCGCACAGGGTGATGTCTTTGCGGATCTCCGCGCGCCCGTTGGGCTGCTCGATCACGAAGGGCAGACCGGTGAGTTCGAGCAGCGCGCGGGTCGGGGCGACCAGGTCCACGTGGGTGCCGCCCCACCCCTGGGAGGCGTTGGTGCCCACGGTCAGGGCGCATCCGTGCTGGCAGGGCGGGGAGGCGTGCACGAACGCATACCGGTAGATCTCGCCGGTGCTGATCAGGTGGGCGAGGTAGGTGAGGGCGTCTCCGTGGTGGTAGGCGAAGGGGTAGTTGGGGCGGTGGGCGATGTCGCAGCCGTCCACGTCGAACCCCGCGCGGTGGTAGCCCGTGGCGGCGCCGCCGGCGCACGAGAACAGGTCCAGCAGTCGCGGCCGGTGGGCGCGCTCTCGCCGGATGTCAGTGGGTTGGGTCATGCTGGAGACCTCCAACAGGTCTGTTGAGGACGGGTTGGACAAGAGCGGCCCCGGTTCTTGCCGGAAGGGGGGCCGCTCTTGGCGTCACTGCTCGTTGTTCGTCTTGGCCCACACCCCGGTGGTCCGGGTGTGGATGTTGCGCTGGTCCTGGTAGACCGGGCCGTCGTAGTGGTGGTGGACGTCCGGGGCGGGCTTGGCGCCCTTGAGGAGCCGGGCGAGCGCGAGGACCAAGGCGGTGGGCGCCCCGAAGACGAGGCCGCACACGAGCGGGTCGGCGAACTGGGACACGTACATGAGCACGGCCGCCGTGCCGCCGACCATGGTGGTCGCGGTGGCGCCGGCGAGCATGAGCACGCTCGCGTCGGTGGCGCCCTGGCTCATCGGGGGGCGTCCGGGCTGCGTGACGGGCGGGGTGTCGCCCCGGGCGGGGACGGGGGTGGTGTCGCGGTAGGCGGTGGGCCGGTAGGCGTCGGCGATGATCCGGCGAGCCTCGGCAGCCGCTTCGACGTCGCTCATCACGGCGTCCTGCGGGGTGGTGTCGGGGTACATGCGGAATCCCTTCCGAACACGGGTTGGGGAGGCGGACACACCCCCTTCAGGGGGTGCTGTGGAGGGGGTTTTCGGGGGCTGACCTGGGGTGCCTCCCCGCCTCCCCAAAACGATGTTTCCGCTGATCAACATGGGGGAGGCGGGACGGGGAGGCGGTTGGGGAGTTCTCCCCGCCTCCCCGCGCCGGGCGGGTGTTCCTCCCCGTGATCAGGAGGCGGAAGCGGAACCGTCCGTGTCGCGTTCGGCGAGGGCGGCGGTGATGTCGTCGCGGCGCACGACCATCCGCCCGTGGGACTTGTAGGCCTCGATGCCGTAGGACTCCAGCACGCGGCTGAGATCGCCGAACGACCAGGCGCCGTAGGCGTCCTCGCTCAGCGCGGCGAGCCGCTTGATGATGTCCTGCGTGAACGCGCGCTTCCCGTCGCCGGCCACCGCGTCGATGTCGGCGAGCGGGTCACGTGCCTCGCCGCGGTCGACGGCGCGCAGGGTGGTGACTCCGTTGCGCAGGGCCTTGGCCCGTTCGGTGATGGCGTCGGCGCCGGCGTCGTCGATGAAGTGGGTGCGGACCGTGATGGAGGACTGGCCCTTGGGGATGGCGATCCCGTCCGAGGCGACGACCAGGGTTCCCTTGTCGAGGCCCTGGCGGAGCAGGTGCGGGGCGGCGCCGCCGTTGACGGCCTTCTCCCCGAGCGCCATGACGGCCTGCGATTCGGTGCCCAGGGCGAGCGAGGCCCGGGTGTGGGCGCCCTCGCGGACCAGTTTGGGGAGGTTCTGGTCGGTGGGGTCCTGGGTGCCTTCCCACATCAGCACGTCGACGACGCGGCCCTGGTTGTGGACCTTGCGCACGGCCATGAAGTAGCGGGAGGTGGCCTTGGATCCGCCGTAGGGGCGCTTGTCGTCGTCCTTGGCCGGGCACATGAACGCGACCTGCGCTTCGTCGACGATGCCGATCAGCGGCTCGAAGACCGTGGAGGGGTCGCGGCGGCGCTGTTCCAGCCGCTGTTCCATCTCTTCGACCAGGCCTTCGACCATCTCGGTCGCCGCGATGACGTCCTCGTCGGTCGGGCCCTGGATCAGGGTGGTTGCCAGGCCCTCGAACATGGCCCAGTCCCCGGCGCCCTTCAGGTCGGCGATCCGGAACTCGACAGTCTTGTCGAGCGCGGCCCACAGGGCGAGGGCGCGCAGGGCTGCGGTCTTGCCCTGGTTGGACAGACCGGTGATGAGCAGGTGGCGCTGATACAGCGACAGTGCGGCACCGTCCCCGCGCAGGTCCTGCCCCCACGGGGCGCGGCCGGTCTTGTAGTTCGCGGTCAGCGTCTCGTCGGTGACCAGCGGAGACGGGCCGATCGGCTCATCGAGCGCCCCGGAGTCGGCGACCCACAGGCGGACCGTGCGGGCCGCTTCGGGGATGGTGATGAACACCTCGTGCTCGTGCCTCGTGAGGTTCTCCGCCAGCTTGCGGCGGCGCTGCTGGACCTCGTTGGTGGACACCCCGGAGGGCAGGGTGACGTCGACCTCGACACCGCATCCGGCGATCCGGATCGGACCGAGCATGGACGCGCCGGCGTCGCCCATCTCCTTGATGGCGTTGCGCAGCGCGGGCACCCCGAGGTCGCGCAGCGCCTTGACGACGATGGATGGGGTGATCGGCTCACCCTCCCCGTTGCGGACGTTGGCGGGCAGCGCCCACTGCGGGGCAGCCTGCTGTTTGCTGCCCACGGTCCACAGGGCGAGCAGGGCGAACAGCGGACCGAGGACGATCGCGGTGGGCCAGATGATTTGCACGATCCGGATCAGGGTCGCGATGAACTCGATCGTCGCCTTCAACGGCGTGATCACGTCGCGGATGTCGTGGTTGTTGATGGCCATCACGACCCCGAGCGCGACCAGCACCCCGACGCTCATGGCGGCACCGACCCCGACACCCTTGGCCGCTTCCACGGGCGAGTGGAGGAGGTCCATGCGGCGGTGGTGGCGGGCCTGGCGGAAGCGCTGCAACCGGTCCTCCCACTCCTCCGCCACCTCCAGGTTCCCCGCGACCTCGGCGGCACGGATCATGCGCTCGTAGCGGGCCCCGGTCTTCCCGTCCCACGCACGGCGGGCCACGATCCGCCCGCCGTTGAACGTGTAGAGGCTGTGCCGGGCCACCGCACGGGCGGCGGACTTCGTGGTGTCGTGGGTGACCGCCGTCTTCACGGCACGGCCGGAGCGCACCCACAGGGGGACCAGGGGCGCGGGCGGGGCGTCGGGGACCACGGTCAGGACCGTGGGCGCCGACGCCGACTCGGGGCCGGTGGGCGGGGCTTTGACGAGTCGTACGACGTTCTCGGACATGCGGGAACTGCTCCTGACTGCCCTTGCGGGGGCGGGAGTTCGAGGAAAGACGAGGGGGTCAGCGCTGGTGCCGGCTGCGGTTCTCGGCACGGCTGAGCTGGGACGGCTCACTACGGGGGCCGTCGAACCAGCAGAAGGGGCGGGTCGTGTCGGCGGCCTTGAACACGCGGATCGCGGCGCCGGCCGGAGCGTCGGGAAGGGCGTAGACGCGGCCCCCGTCCAGGGAGGCGAGGATGCGGGCGCCGTGGTGCTCGCACCCGTCCGCGCCGGCGCCCACCGTGTCCAGCACGGTCACGGCGGGCGGTCCGTCACAGGGGGTGGGGTCCTGCGGGTGGGCGGCGGCGCAACGCTGCTGGTCCACGCTCACCACCACCCCGACGCCTTCTTCGCGGCCTTGGCGCGGGCGGCCTCGGTGATGAGCCGCTGTTTCTCGGAGTGCAGGGCGGTCAGTTCGGCGTTCAGCCGCATCTCGGCTGCGGAACCGGTGGTCTCCATCTGCTGCTCGGCACGGCCGGGGTTCCTGCCGCGTACGACCTGGTAGGAGCCGCCGGCGATGGCGCGCGCCATCGCCCGGCGCTCCGAGCCGTTCAGCGGCCACCACTCGCCCTTGCGGACCGCTTCCAGCTTGTTCGCGGTCTTCTGGATCTCGCGGTCCAGGCGGCGGATCTCGGATTTCGACATGCTCAACTCCCGTCCGGAGCAGGGGTGTTGGTGGGGTAGGCGCACAGCACGCACATGCCGAGCGAGCGCGGCATGCAGTAGCTGTAGACGACACCGCAGACCGGGCACGTCTGGCGGGCGAGCATGGCCAGCGCGAGGGCGCCCCACTTCCGCGACGTCATCGGCCGTACCGGCAGCGCGAGGTCGATGCGGTACAGGTAGGCGACCCGGACCGTGCCGGAGCGTCGGTTGATGCGCATGACCTGCGCCGCTATCGGCTGACCGCCCGGACGCAGGCCACGCGCCCGCAACTGGCGGCGGGTGGCGTACTGCTCGTCGCTGGGGGCGTACTTCCAGGGGAAGGTGGGGACGCCGTAGCGGGCTCCGGAAGGGTCGTAGCACTTGCCGTAGGCGGCGGACATCACGGCGTCCCGACAGCCGTACCGGCGCGCTCGGCAAGCAGCGCGTCACGCAGCATCCGGGCGTTCGCCGGTGAGGTGTGGATCTCGCGGCGGATGCCCTCTGCGGTCACCTTCGCGTCCGGCAGTCCCGTGGTCGCGGTGCGGGCCTCGTCGAGCAACTGCGCCTGCGTGCGCTTCGGTCGGGGCGATCGGCCCGCCTCGGGGACGCGGCCGGTCGCCGCACGCGGGCGGGTCGATGCCGCCGCAACCGTTGTCCGCTTCGGAGTCGACCCGATCGAGTTGACCGAGGTCGACTCGATGGCGGGTGCGGGCTTGAGTGGGAGAGTCGACTTCAGGAAGCCGAGCGGCACCGGATTGGGCGTCGGTACGGGGTTCGCCACGGCGGGCGTGTTGATCGGTGCGGGGGTCGATTCGGGCAGGTCAGCCGTAGACCGTTTCATTGTGGTCTCAGTAGATTCCTCCGCATTTGCGACCGGGGTCGGAGTCGGGGCGGGCTGGTGGTGCAGGACCTTCGCGACGAGATCGGAACCGAAGTAGATCGACCCGACCGGAAGCGACGTCGCCAGCAGCACCAACGCCCAGTTGGCGGGGTCCCAGTCGGCCAACCGTCCCCAGTCGACCGTGGCACCATGCAGGGCGGGGACCAGGCCGTGCACGTAGTTGAGGACCAGGGACGCGCCCGTGTAGGTGCCCAGCACCCGCAGTGCGAACTTCCGGTCGTTGCCGGCGAGTACGAGGGTGGCGACCAGGGCGAGCGCCATCAGGCCGTCGACCACGAACGGGTACAGCGTCGCGGCGGTGTGGTCCGCACCGATCGCGTTGGCGATGTCCCGCAACGCGTTCCAGGACACCCGGAACGCCATTCCGACCACCACGACCAGCGCGGTGATGAGCAGGCTCTTCCCCAAGCGGTTCACCGCACACCTCCCGCCGCGATCAGCGCCGCGAGAACGAGCAGGGCGCCGCCGGTCAGGGTCAGGTCGACCGCGCGGCGCAGGCAGGTGAACTTGGCGACCGCCAGGCGGGACAGCCCCGCGATGTCGGCAGCAAGGTCACCGGATACCGCGTCGGCGATCTGCTCGGGGGTGAGGGTGGCCCACAGCGGGAAGCCGTGCCGGCCGCTCAGGTTGGGACGCGTCGACCGCAGCAGCAGCCCCGCCGCCGCGAGCAGCAGTCCCATGCCGAGCACGCCGACCACCACGGCGGGCGGGTTGAGCGGGAGGCCGTGCGCGATGGTCCAGGCGCCGGCCAGGACCGCGCCGACGAACGCCAGCAACAGGGCGGTCTTGTTGTCGGTCCGCGCAATCTCCGCCTTCACCTCGGCGTGCGCAGCGGTCAGATTCTGATTGGTGGTGCTCACGCGCCCACCTCCGGAAGCATCCCGTCGGTGGTGCGGTTGGCCTGCTCACGGCGGGCCGTCAGCAGGCGGCGCCAGGCGCGGCGGATGCGCTGCTGGTCCAGCTCGCTCGGGGTGCGGTCCAGGGTGATGATCTGCGCGTTGAGCAGGTCGACACCCGCCGTGATAGCGGGCATTTCCTGCTCGATCGCGTCCAGTTCCGCGTTCGTGGGCTCGATCCAGTCGGCGAAAGCGGTAACAGCCTCTTGAACAGTGACGATGTGCTTCATTGGGTCGTGTTCCCTCTCAGCGTGGAACGGCCCGAACAGCGGCCCCGGTGTTCGAGCACCGGGGCCGCGCGCCGTTGAAGTCGGGTTTCCGGCTCCCCTCAGCGCTGCTCGTACGAGACGAGCAGCGGAGGCAACCGGCCGCAGCGGATGAGCTGCGGAAAGGTCGGGTTGCGCTGTACCGCGCTCGGGACAGAACCCGTGCGCGCCCGCCCGCTTGTTTGCGGAGGTGGGGCAGGTTTCCCTCAAACACTCTGTTGAGTTCTCAAAGAACAGACCCTCCCCAGCAAGCGCGGTAACCCCTGGTCAGAGGGGTTCTCGTCCTCACGAGACCCGCCGGGCGCTCTGCGGTAGTGCAGGTCGAAGCAGCCCAAAGAGGGCCTTTTCCGTTCGCTGTCCTAGGACTGCGAGCGGCCTGAGAAGAGAATGCACCGCAGTCCTGGGACTGTCAACAGTCCTAGGACTGTGCTTCACTGGGACGCGTCGAAAGGAGGTCTGCGTGGCACCGAAGTGGCGCGAACTGGCCGACAGGTTCGCGGAACAGATCAGAAGCGGCGAGATCAAGCCGGGCGCCCAGTTGCCCCAGATCAGAGACCTGGTCGCGGCCGGCGAGGGGTCAAAGGACACCGTTCACAAGGCGTACAAGGAGCTGGAAGCTCAGGGGCTGGTGACGTCCTCGCGCGGCCACGGCACCGTGGTGCGCCAGCAACAGCCGCTCAAACGGCTCGGCATCGCGCGGTACGACAAGGCGAAGTGGCGGGACGGTGATGAGGTCGCGTTCATCGCGGACCGCGTGGCGTCTGGTCGCTCATACCGCCGGAACGAGCAGACCCAGACGGTCAGCCGAGTCAAAGCATCGGCAGCCGTGGCCGCAGCTCACGGCTTGCCCGAGGGGGCCGATGTCTACGCACGGGCGCGCGTGGTGAAAGAGGGCACGCAACCGACTCACACCCTGACCAGCTACTACCGGCCCGAGCACGTCGAAGGAACCCGCATCGTCGACCCGACCCCGGGCCCTGCCGGGCGAGGCGGCGGGTTCCGTGTCCTGTACGACGCCGGATACGAGATCGACCACATGACCGAGGAACTCTTCGCGCGGGTGCCCACGGCGGAAGAGGCTCAGCTACTCCAGCTCTCGGCGGGTGAGTGGGTGGTGGAACTGCACCGCACCACGTACACGGCCGATGGGACCGTAGTTGAGTTCGCCATTGGGGTGCATGCGGCGACGCGGTTCGCATGGTCCTACGACTTCAAAGTGCCCGACTCAACGAAGGCGGAGGGTGAGAGCAAGTGATCCCTGCACAGGCATGGCCGGATGTCCGACTTCTGTGGGACTACCACCGCATGCACCACACCCCACGGCCCTGCTCCGTGGCTGTCGGATTGGGCAGTCACGACCTCGGCGTGGCTGACGTGACAGCGGAGCTGTATCACCAGGGCATGGCGCCAGTGATCGTATTCACAGGGGCGACCAGCCCAACGACCCGAGCACGCATGCCGCGTGGCGAGGCTGTTCACTACCGAGAGCGGGCGTTGCAACTCGGGGTGCCGGATTCCGCCGTACTCCTGGAACCGCATGCAACGAACACCGGCGAGAACATCGAGCTCAGCAAAGCGGTGCTGGCAGAGGCCGGCGTCACGGTCTCGTCTGTCCTGCTCGTGAGCAAGCCGTATGAAGAACGGCGCTCCTACGCCATGATGCGAAAACTCTGGCCCGAGGTTGAGGTCGTGTGCGCGTCCACGCCGATGGGCTTGGAGGAGTACACCGACTCCATCGGAGACGCTCGCATGGTGATCGACATGATCGTCGGAGCCCTGCAACGAGTGCTCGTCTTCCCTGGATGGGGTCTGGCCATCGAGCAGGCTGTGCCGGATACCGTCGTGGCCGCGTACGAGCGCCTACGTGACCAGGGATTCACGAGTCGACTCATCCCGGACGCGGCGCAACGTACCTGATGGGGTGCTGTTCGCTCCGCCTCATCCTCTGACCAGTACGAACAAACCTCAAAAGCGAGTATGGCGTAAGACGCAGGGATCCCAAGTCTTTTCGTCCGTAGACGTACAAAGGGCCTGGTCTAATGGGCCGGGCCCTTCGTATTTTTCCGTCTCCGAATCCCGCAAAGAAGCTAATCGCATAATTGCCTCAGAGGGTTTTCTAGTTCACTTTAGAGACTCTCCGCTGTCCCATCTTGGCGAGACAAGTATCAATGGTCTCCAGTATTGCGTGGCGATTGAAGACGATCCCCAAGTCTAGCTCGCGCGCGAGAGCGACATGAGGAACGTGATTCGCCACTACGGGTTCGTCAGTTACTTGCTGTATCGATGCGGCGATGATCCCTACAAGGACCATCCGATTGCCGGTCGTGACATTGGTTGGCCCGGATCGATACGTTCCTTCGTTGAGGAGGAACACGGGACTTCCACTGCTTCCTCCGAAAATGGAACCATCGACCAAGAAAATCTTCTTTCCGCCGAATGGCATCTCAATCGGGGTGGCCGATATCCCTCTCCTGGTGATCGGGGTGAGGTGGAATGGATCCTGATGGCCGCTTGGGTATCCGATGAACGTTATCTCCTCAACCGCATCGATGAAGATTTCTTCCTCGGTGAACTCCATGAGAGCTGTAGGTATGGTCTTGTAGAAGAGGTCGCTAATCGTGTTGATTATTTTAGAAATTGGTATGACGGCGATATCGACCTGTGGATCCGGGTGGCCAATCCAGGCATCTCCGCTGATCGCGATGTCGCGGCGTTCCCCGTATCTCGGTTCGCCAGTTTCGGGCGACTTTGCCAGGAATCCAAGAATTATTTGATCGGTGCCCTCAAGCACATGCTTATTGGTGACGATTAGAGGGACGACGAGTTCATCCCCGACGAAGGCGTGAGCGAAAAATCCGGTCCCCACGGTACCCAGGCCTTTGTTGCTTATTCTGATCGTCGAGAAGAGCAGTTCTTTGGATGAGGTGTTAATCTTCATGGTTGCCTGTATTGGGATTTCTGAGATCCTGGCCACGCGTACTCATATAGATCATCTACTTTGACTCGCCTGGCTCAAGTTCTCCAGTGGAGTTTTGCCCTTGATCAGGGAAAACTCGGTTGACCATATTTTCTGGGCTCGACTGCATATCCAATGCCTTCATTGCGGCAGCGGCATTCAGACGGTCACGCGCGACTGGATCCCCGACTCGATCGATCAAAGTAGTTGCCTTTTCGAGTCTGTGATCCTGATCGATTTTGACATCCAGACGGTCGGCCTGCTCAGTCACGTGAGCACGAGCCCGTCTTGCGTGAACAGCAAGAGCGCCCCCTCCCACGGTGAAGAGGGCGCCTGTAAGGCTCGTCACGATCGGCAGGTAACTCAGGTCGGGGTTCCCGGCGTGCACCAACGCCAGTACGCCGCCAGCAAGGATTACAGCCGCGCCGCCGGACATGAAGCAAATACTGAGCCGGAAGGTCCACTCAGCCTGTTTGAGTGAATACCTGAGGAAGTCGAAAAAGAAGCGCTGACGCTGCTCAGCCAGGCTCTCACGCTGGGCTTCTGCTGGCGACGGCTCGGCAGGTGCCCCCGTGCCGACGTTGTTCACGACCATGTCGGCACCGCTCACATGGAACGTGTTGAGCTGCACGCCTCGCCCAGTGAAGTTGACGCCATACGGGCTGGTCGGCTCCGGCTCCTCTGCCTCACCGGTTTCGTTCTTCACCTGAATCCCCCGCTTCCTACGATCCCCAACCGTCAGGGTAGCGGCGGACAGGTGTGGTGGGGGCGGTCGAGCGAGAACTGTCGGTCGGCGTCTAGAGGCTTGGCTCAAGTTGCTTCAAGGGATGAAGCGGTCGTGGTCTCAATCGTGGTCTCAATCGCCACTCGTTCCGGGGTGGTCCGTTGGTTTCCGGTGAAGTCCGGCAGGGCACCTGACCAGCCGTGCGAGGCTTTCTGGGAACGCTCATGGACGCCCCCGGACCAAGATCGGACAACTCGTAATGCGTAGGTCTCGGGTTCGAATCCCGAAGGCGGCTCCAAGGTAAACCTCAGGTCGGGCCTATGACCTGGGGTTTCTTGTTTCGGGTGACCTTGGAATCTCGATAAATCGGGCACTGTCTGTCTGTGCATCGTAATGCGTGGGTCGGAGATTCAGGTTCCGTGACCCCATAGGCGAACTGAGTCTCTGACCTGGTCTTTTTCGCGTCCGGGAGGATTAAGTCAGGCATACGCGATGAGTTTCGGTGGACAACCGGTGGACAGGCGTGCGCGTCGCTCCATCAGCGGGCGCTGTCGCCGCTCCTGGGCCCGTGGGTGAAATGCGGTTGGCATCGATGGGACGACCGGCGGCCCGACTGTCCGGTCCTGACAGGCCTCACGTTCGGCTCGGCTTCTGAAATTGGTCCTGGCTGTGCGCATGTTCAATGGTCGGTCCGGGCGCGGGGGGCGAAGGGGCGCTCGGTGGGCTGCGCTGCCGCCCGTGTCCGGGCGTGTGCGCGTTCGCCACGGACCGGCACAGGGCCAACAAGGCGCGGCCGCGCGCCAAGGACGTCTGTCACACCTTCGGCACAGCACCGAGTCGGCGCCCACCGAAGACACTTCAAGGAGCGCTGGCGGTATTGCAGGGCAAGCGGTCTGGACCAGGAGAAACTGCTCCCGGCCCAGACCTTCAATGCACGCTTGGCTTGCCTCTGGGGCGCTTTCAGGCGACGTTGGTGACGTTGTTCCAGAAGGTAGCTGTGCTTACGACGTTGTGGGCGCCGAGGGTGTAGCCGTTGGTTGGGCTTTGCCCCGCTGCGTAGACATCTACGAGCTATGCAGCCAGATTCAGGCTACTTGATGTGATTGCTTGTCGTTCGAACTCGACTGGGCTGAGATGGCCGAGGGCGGAATGGCGGCGCCGGTTGTTGTACCAGGCGAGCCAGGAGAACACCGCCATACGGGCCTCTGAATTCTGCCTCCAGCGTTCTCCGTGGAGGAGCTCTCGTTTGATGCTGGCGAAGAAGGATTCCGCCATCGCATTGTCGTAGCTGGAGCCAACTCGCCCCATAGAGCGGCGAATTCCATGCCTGCGGCATGCCACGGCGAAGGCATCCGACGTATATTGCGTGCCGCGGTCCGAGTGGAATACCACACCGTCGACAGATCCGCCACGGGTAGCGACAGCGGCCTCGATTGCGTTGATGACCAGATCGGCCCGCATGTGCTCGGCCATCGACCAGCCGACCACCCGCCGCGAATGCATGTCGATAACCGTCGCCAGATACATCCAGTCGTTCCCGACCGGCAGATACGTGATGTCGCCGCACCAGCGCACATCTGTCCTCGGCGCGGTGAAGTCGCGACCCACCAGGTCCGGGGCCTTGGGCGCTCGTGCGTCCTGGACGGTGGTCCGCTTCCCCTTACGCAGGTGGCGGCCGGTGATGCCGGCGGCCCGCATCAGCCTCGCGACCCGCTTGTGATTCACTACCGGACCCCATTCCCGCAGCTCACGCGTGATCCGGGGGACGCCATAGGCGCCCTTGGTCTCGGTATGGATGCCGCGGATCTGTTCGGTCAGATCCGCCTCGGCCGCCGCTCTGGCCACCCGGGCAGGCCCGGCAGCACGCCAGCGGTAGAATCCGGATCGGGAGACGCTGAAGATTCTGCACAGCCGCTGTATGCCGTACTCCATGTGGTGGTCGGAGATGAACCGCCAGCGGCCGGTCATCGACCCATCTCCTTCGCAAAATACTGGGCCGCCTTCTTCAGGATCTCCTTCTCCAGCTCCAGCTCACGCACCTGCTTACGCAGCCGCTTCAGCTCCTCCCGCTCCGCCGGGGTCATCAGCTCACCGCCCCCGACAACAGCGGCAGCCTCGGCAGCACGTACCCATTTCCGCAGGGACTCGGTGTTGACGCCGAGGTCCTTGGCCACGGAGTTGACGGACCGGCCGGCGGAGGCCACCAGCTTGATCGCGTCCTGCTTGAACTCCTCCGAATACCGGGATGTACCCACCACGACACCTCCATGTCAGATCCCACGATCTGATCCTCAAGAGATGTCCACAAACGCGGGCAAACCTCAACGTCGGACAAGCCCCTGAAGCTGGTCGCCATCGAAGTGCGCACCGCTCCGCCGACCGCGAAGGACGACCGATGAGCATCGATGGCGCCGCGAGCGCTCCCTCCTGGCTCACCGAACTTCACCGGCCCCAAGGGCGGGCCCGGCGCCGGGTCGTGGTCTTCCCGCACGCCGGTGCCGGGCCCCACGCGCTCACGGCACTCGTGGACCTGTTGCCGGCCGGCACCGAGGTGCTGGCCGTGTCGTTGCCGGGCCGGGAGCGGCGGCTCACCGAGACGCCCCAGACCACCCTGACCAGGGTGCTGACGGCCCTCGCGACGGAACTCGCCTTGCGTGAACCCCTCCCGACCACAGCGTTCGGTTGCAGTGTCGGAGCTCTGCTGGCGGTACGGGCCGCCCATCAGCTGCCCGAGCTGTTCGACGGCGTCGTGGCCGCATCCCAGGCCCCCGGGCCCGGACCCCGCCCGCCCCTGCACGTCACCGGCGAACAGGATCTGCTCACCGTCCTGGACCAGGCAGGAGACATCCCCGAGATGATCCTTGAGGACGCGGACATCAGGGCGTCCATCCTGCTCAGGCTGCGTGCGGACATCCGGCTCGGAGCCGAGGCGGAACAGGACTTTGCCGACGTCCGGCTGTCCGTGCCGCTCACCGTGCTCGGCGGGCTGAGCGACCCGCTGGTCCCGGCGTACGGCCTGTCAGGCTGGGTACAGCACAGCAGCGCCGACTGCCGGGTGGTACTGCTCACCGGCGGTCACTTCGCCTTCCTCGCACCCGAGCACCGTCGGGTCGTGTCGGCGGTGCTCGGCGACTTCGTCACCGCCACCAGTACGCGCGGCGCCGCAGAAGCGGACGCTGCCTGACTCCGGCTCGTCCAGGAGGGCGGACAACCGCCCCGCCAGAGCCGAACCCGGCGGCGCCAAAGAGGCGATCACCGTGGCCTCCCCGCCGTCCGAGACCGCGAGCTCCATCGTCTCCAGCTCGATACGGCCGAGCCTGGGGTGCAGGATCGGACGGCGCCGGGTGCGGGCGGGCGCCACCGCCATGGTCTGCCACAGCCTGCGGAAGTCCGCGCTGGTCGCTTCCAGCCTGCGCACCAGGGCTCGCGTGGCCGGTTCGGTGACGCGGTCGCCGAGCCGGTCGCGGAACTGGCCCAGGATGGCGGCTGCCTCCGTCTCCCATTCCGGGGAAAGCGCCGTGACCCGAGGATCCATGAAGGTCAGCCACAGGAGGTTGCGGTCGTCGCTCGGCAGCCTCCCCAGATCTCCGCACAGCATCTCGTAGCCCCGGTTCCAGGCGATGACGTCGAGGCGCCGGTTGGTCAGCACCGCCGGATTGGGGTCGAGCTGCGTCAGCAGCATCCGGTGCGGCGCCCCGCACTCGCTCGTCCGCGCGGTGTCGCGGGCCGGCGGTACGTGGCCCGCGAGCCGGAAGAGGTGGGCCCGCTCTGCAGGGTCCAGCCCGAGGACGCCGCTCAGCCGCGCGAGGACGCTACGCGACACACCGATTCCCCGTGCCTGCTCCAGCCAGGTGTACCAAGTCGCGCTGATGCCGGCGAGGGTGGCGACCTCCTCCCGGCGCAGGCCCGGTGTACGGCGCTGGCCCAGGGTGCTGATCCCGACGTCCGACGGTTGCCGCCGGGCTCGCCTGTTGCGCAGGAACTCGGCCAGTTCGATGCGGGCCGGCCCGGTCGCCCGCCCCATGTCCACGGAGCTCACTGGGCCAGGACGCGGGCCGACTCCGGCAGGCTGAGCATCGCCGCCCTGAACGGGGCCGGCTCGACACCCAGTTCCTTTCTGAGCCGCGTGGCGTGGAACTCGTAGTACCGACGGGCCTGAGCCATGTTGCCCTGCAATAGGTATGCCTGGATGACCCGTTGGCAGGAACTCTCGCGCAACGGATCCGTGCGCAGCGCTACCAGCGCGTTCTGGAGACCGAGTCCGAACCTGCCGCGTGCCAGCAGCCGGCCGGCCAGTGTGTCCAGCGCGTCGAGCCGGAGCTGACGCAGGCGCTCGCGCTCGACCACGATCCATTCGTCGTGCCAGTCCGGCAGGAGTTCGCTGTGGCGCAGCAGCAGCGACCCGTCGACGGGGATGTACGTGTCACATTCCAGAACCGAACGTGCCACCTCGACGAACTCGTCGACGTCGGCCGCGGCCTGCTCGGTCAGGGACAGCAGTGCACGACGGGCGTCAATGAGGCCGGGCAACTCCCGCTGAATCCGCCACAACCCGTTGCGCAGACTGCCGAGGGCCCGTTCCTGGGTGGCATCGGGCCACAGTTCCCCTGCGACCCGATGCCGCGCGGTGGGTCCGTACAACGCCAGGTAGGCGGCAACCCGCCACACGCTGCCGGGCGTCGGAGACGGTACGAGCGGGCCGGCTCCGAATCCGTCCAGGAGCCTCACTGCCACCGGACCCGTCCGGGTCTGCGCGGTTATTCGTCCGTGAGCGATTGACTGCATCAGGCTGCCTGCCACGCTGGATCCCCCATATACGGTGTCTGTCCGGCTGGATGCTTGCCGCGTCAACAGTCGCAACAAGATCCAGCGGCTTGTCCCAGCACCGCCAGAGCCCGCCCAGCGTCCCGATGAATTTCGCCTATCGCGCCGCCGGTCAGAGCCGTACGCCGTCCGCCCCGCGCGTCTGCACGCGCCCGAGCGCGGCCCGCAGTATGGCGACAACAAGCGCGCAGGCCCCCATCCCGGCGCCCACCAGACACGTGGCGCCCCAACTGCCGCCCTGCCCCCACACCGACGCGGCCACGGCCGAACCCAGCGTGCCGCCCACGAAGTACATGACCATGTACGTCGTCGTGATCCGGCTGCGCATGGCCGGGTTGCCCGCGTAGATCACACTCTGATTGGTGATGTGGGCGACCTGGATGCCCATGTCGAGGAGGACGGTCCCGACGATCAAAAGGGCGAGCGACCCCGGCCAGGCGCCCAGCACCAGGAAGATCGCCACCACGACGGCGAATGCCGCGAGGGTGGTCGGCGTCTGAAGCCCTCGGTCCGCGAGTCGCCCCGCGGCCGAGGCGCCTACCACCCCGGCGCCGCCCAGTAGTGCGAAGAGCCCGATCTCAGCTGGCCCGAACGAGAACGGCCGCGCCTGAAGATGCAGCGGCAGAACGGCCCAGAACGCGCTGAAGGCGCCGAAGGCGAGCGCCCCGTACAGGCAGCGCTCACCCACCCTGGGCGTGCGCAGCAGGATCCGCGGCAGGGAGCCGAGCAGGCGCAGATAGCCGTCACCCTGCCCGTCCTGCGGCTGACGCGGCGCGGGACCGGTTGCCACTCCGCTGGGCAGCGCCCAGTAGAGGGCTGCGACGCACAGGGCCATGAGCGCGGCGGCGAGCCAGTACACGAAGCGCCAGGAGGCGAGTTGGGTGAGGGCGCCGGCCAGCGTGCGGCAGAGCAGTGTGCCGAGGATGAGGCCGGTCATGATGGTACCCACCACTCGGCCGCGCGCCGCATCGTCCGCAAGGTCCGCGCCCCACGGGACCAGAATCATCGCCGTCACGCTGCACAGCCCGAGCAGTACGAAGAGCACCGGGTACGAGGCTGCGGGAGCCCAGGGGATGGCCACGCACACCAGGCACGCGGCGGCAAGCAGCAGCGTGCACAGCCTGCGCCGGTCCACCCGGTCGCCCAGGGGCACGACGAACAGCAGGCCCAGCGTGTATCCCCCTTGTGTCAGTGACAGCAGATGAGCAAAGTCCTGCGACGGACGGTGGTGTGACGCTGCGATCTCGGGAAGCAGGACGATGACGTAGTAGAGGTTCGACACGCACAGGCCCGCCACCACCGCGAACACGCGCACGGTACGGCTGTTGGGGCGCAGGGGTGCGGCGCCGGATCCCGTGCTTTCGGGCCGCTGCCGCGAGAGTTGGCTCATGGCGACTGATGGTGCCGCCGCGCAGCGGCGGCAACCAGAAAGAGTTGGTACTGGTGCAATGGCTACCAGTCAGCATCTCTCGTTGTGAGGCCTGCGGCCGTGAACGGATCCGGCCGCAGGCAGGTCACTCGCGAACGGCTCAAGGATGGACTGGCGCAGCGCCATGACCTCCGGAGAGGGGTCGAGGCCGAGTTCCTCGTTCAGGCGAGACTGCAGCATATGGTAAATACGCAGGGCTTCCACGCGCTGCCCACTTTGATGGAGCGCACGTATCAAAAGCGCGTGAAAGTTTTCATGGAAGGGGTTCGTCTCCACGACTTCGGACAGTGCACCGATGACTTCGTGATGGCGTCCCATCCGGAGATTCAGCTCGTAGCACTGCTCTGTCACGGCAAGCCTCAGTTGCTCGATCCGACGTGCTTGAACCTCTATGACGGAACCATGCGGAACGTTTTCGAGGACGGAGCCGTGGAATAGTTCCAGCGCCTTCTCTAATAGCACGCCAGCAGCTACAAAGTCCCGCTCACCGAGGGCAGCGCGCCCTTCTCGCACCCTTTCCTCGAAAGATGTGAGATCGAGTTCCTGAGTCTCCACCTTGAGGGAGTAGCCGCCCGACTCTGTAACCAGCACGTCATGCATGATCCGACTGAGGGGTTCTTGAGTGGCTTTCGCAAGGAAGCGTCTGACCTGGGCTATGTAGGCCTGCAGCGTGGCGCCTGAGGTCTTCGGCTGAGCATCCCCCCACAGCTCCCTGGAAAGCGACGAGGCAGAAACGAATCTGTTTGGCTGGAGCAGCAGAAGGGACAATGTCTGTTGCTGTTTCGGGGCACGGGGAACAGACCATCCGCTACTTGCGGACGAAACGCCCAAAGACCCCAGAACGCGGAATTTCATGCCGACTCCCCCATAGACATGACTCCAGCGGACCGCGCCATTGCAGCCGCACCACACTCCTCATCCTTGCACCACGCATATAAGCAACGCGTTTCAAGCGTGCCAAGTGATCTTAAAGTCCATGCCGCCGGAGGTCACCTACGGCATGTATGAACTCGCATATCCGCATATCGGACAGTCGTTGTTCCAGATTTCAGAGAAACGCGACCAACAAATCCTCGGTGACCTGTCGGAGTTCTCGGCGGACTGATTTCTTGTAAGTCTTCGAATTCGCCCGGCTGGAACGCGTTCCATCGAAATAGTGACCAGTCGACTCGCCGCCCCGGCCGACGGCGAGGTTGAGTACCGGCTCGACTCCGGCCGCCGCGGATGTCCAAGGGGCAATGCCCGCTTCGCGCACCTGATATGTGTCCATCAAGTTGGCCGGATGCACGCAGTTGACGTGCACATCGGTCGCCCCAAGCTCATCGGCCAGGTCGAAGGTGAATGCTGCGAGGGAGAACTTGCTGCGGAAGTACGCGTCGGCGCCGTCGTAGTGCCGCTCCATGTGGATGTCGTCGAAGTCGGGCGGCGCCTGCCCCACCGATCCGACATTCACCACGCGTGCGGGCGCACCCGCCTTGAGTTGCGGCAGAAGCAGCCGGGTCAGCAGCACCGGGGCGAGATAGTTCACCGCGAACCGCAACTCATAACCGTCAAAGCTCAGTTCCCGCTTCTTATGCGGTGGCGGGCCGCCTCCCACTCCGGCGTTGTTGATCAGAACGGTCAGCTCGGGATGGTCCGCACCCACCCGTCCCGCGAGGGTGCGGACCTGCGCCAGATCGGCCAGATCGGCCACATAGCCCTCCACCTGACCGCCTGCGGCCCGTATCTCGGCACCAACCGCTTCCAGACGTGCCTCGTCGCGGCCGTGCGCCAGTACGCGGACCCCGCGCGCGGCCAGAGCCAGGGCAACCTCCCTGCCCAGTCCGGATGTCACACCGGTCACCAGCGCGATCTTCTCGTTTTCGGCCATCTCGGCTACCTCCAAGGACGCCACCACAACTCCCTCGCGCATTCCGTCGCGCCGTGGAGTTTCCTCTCCACTCTGGCCGAAACCAGGACCCCAGAGCGAGGTCGATCCCTGGTGCTCCTTGCACCAGTGTCGTCCCCAACCCCCACTCACCAGCGAAGCTGGTAGCGGTGCCACCAGCACCCCGCCTCTCTGTACGCCTCTTCCACACCGTGAATAGTTGAGGGGAGGCCGGGACCGGCCCTTCGAGTATGAGGACGATGTCAGGGGTCACATGAAAGGCAGTCATGTCGTGGTCATCGGAGGCACCTCGGGAATCGGCCTCGCCACAGCCCGTGCCGCGCTTCGTGAAGGTGCCCGGTTGACCATCGGGGCGCGCGGAGCGGCTCGGCTCTCCAAGACCGCCGCAGAACTCGGGCCCGGCGTATCGCACGGCGTGCTGGACGTCACCGATGAGTCGTCTGTCCGGCGTTTCTTCGAAAGCATGCCGGACATCGACCACTTGGCGCTGTGCCCCGGCGCCCAAGCCATCGGTTCCATCTACGACGTCGCAGCCGATGACATCTTTCGCTGCCTCTACACCAAGCTCGTCGGCCAGCTCCTCTGCGTCCGCCATGCGGCCCCCCGAATGAATCGCCACGGCTCGATCGTCCTGCTTGCAGGCTCCAGCGGTTTCCGGCCCGTCATGAGCATGAGCGTCAGCGGAGCGGCCAACGTGGGCGTCGCAGCAGCCGGCCGCACCCTGGCCCTGGAACTTGCCCCGATCAGAGTCAACGTTCTCGTCCCCGGCCTGATCGACACTCCTGGGAGTCTTCGCGACTCCCAGGACCGCCGTGACGCCTTGGACAACTCCGCCGCACGGCATATCCCCTTGGGCCGCATCGGAAGCCCCGAGGACGTGGCCACGGAGGTGTTGCACCTGTTCTGTAGCCCTTACACCACGGGAAACGTGCACTTCGTGGATGGCGGCGCCCTGCTGTAACGCGCGCGGCGGACGCTCACACGGCCGTGTGCCACGCCGGACCGATTTCCCGGTCAGTTGCTGTGGCAGGTGCAAATCCTGTTGCCGCGAGCGACGAGTGAGGTGCCGTCCGTACCGTAGATCGGCTTGGACAATCCGGTTCCTCAACCAGCGTGCCCTGCCGAGCCGGGCATCTCGGCTCGGCGAGGGCCGGGTGGTACGCCCGCTGCCTGCATCTGAGCCGGGGGGTCTCCTTCCACCGCTTGGCCGTGAGGCGCAGGCGGCCTTGGCGGCACCGGACTCGCGCCCGGCCGAGGAGGCGCTGGTCGACCTTGCCTGCCAGGTGAAGGTTTACGACCGTTTCCGCTCCGAGGATCCGATGGAGGCGGCGCGGTTCGTCGTCTCCGATGCCGTTGCCGCACTCTTGGACAGGATGCTGACCCGAGTGGACAGGACGCTGACCCGAGACGGATCGGCTGCGCCGGCCGAGCACGCGATGCCGCAACCGCCGGAGTCCCGCTTCGGCTGGACACGGACCGGGTTCGGCGCCGTGAGCGAGAGTGAGATCTCGCTCGCCCCGGTCATCGCGTGCCTACTGCGCGGACCCGACGCCTGGGCGGCTTGCGCCGACGGATACCTGGAGGCACTCGACCGGCTGGGCCGTGCGCGGTCGATGCAGGAAGGGGAGATTCCCGCAACTGACCCGCAGGGCTGCGTGGTATCCACCCGTACGGCTCCCTTCCCGTCCGACTTGCCCATATCGGTCTTGGAGCCGCCGCGGCATACGGGGCTTCGTCTTGGCCGGTGGTATGCGGTTCAGGCGCACGGGTTCCTGGAACGGCTGTCGGATGACGTCGACCTCGTCACGGACACAGCCGACGCGATCGCCTTCTCCGAGGGCGTCGACAGGCTGCCGAGATTCTCGATGAACGGCTCGGCGAGAGATGACCCACCCAACTGTGTTGACCGCGAGCACCCACAGGCGCAGGCGACTTGGCCAGCTTCGGTGTCTCCGAGACCCGAGCAGGGGACACGATGATCGAACCCGGCGAGGGTACTTGTCGAGGTCATACAGTTTCCTCTGTTCGTCTCGCTGACCGGTCGACGGTGTCGTCGCGAGCAGGCTCCAGTCCCGCCGGCGGGCCGGCGGCAACCCCGTCGGTGGACAGCCGGTGGACAGACGCCTTTGGACGGTGCAGCATCGGGCGACATGTGTCAGCCTGTCGCACATGCTCTGATCAGGCCGAACATCACTGGACAGCACGAGAGAGCATCACGCAACACGATCACTCATGGTCTCGTAATGCGTAGGTCTCGGGTTCGAATCCCGAAGGCGGCTCTGAGAGGCCCCAGGACTCACTCGCCGTGACCTGGGGTTTCTTGTTTTCGTTGACCTTGGAATTCGGGCTAAACGGACGCGTGCGGTCTGTGCATCGTCATGCGTAGGTTCCAGGTTGACGGTCGGTGGCGATTCCGCCCTGCAAGGCTTTGAACTGGCCTTTTGTCGCCTGCTGTCGATCTGCCTCGCCCTGTTCGGAATGACGTGGTGGCCATTTGGTGGCCAAGCGTGGAGCCGCCATGCAAACGGGCTCCCGCTCGGCCGCGCAACTGGGGGCCGCAGGGGAACGGTTGTTGTGCCGACCCGACAATCAGGCGTTCCAACTGCCCCTCGTTTGGTTGCCGGCCCTGACAGACCTTCTCGGCCTCTGCCGGCCGGCCTCCGGCGAAGTCGGGCCAGCGCCTGAATGGTTCGGCGACGACGGTGCCGACACTGACGCGATGTCCGAGATCCTGCTGGATGCTCAGGCGGATCAACCACCTTCTCGCCCGCCCCGATGGGACAGGTGCGGATGTCTTGGCGTGATTCGACGGAGACTGGTCTGGGCCGGGACTTGTCCGGCGAGACGTCAAGGCGGCAGCTCCTCGTTTGCCGTGAGGGCAGTGAGCGCGTCGCGCAGGCCGGCGCGGGCGGTGACGCCGAGTTTTGGGAACACGTTGTAGAGGTGTCCGCTGACCGTGCGGGCGGACAGGTGCAGCCGTTCGCCGATCGCCTTGTTCGTCAGGCCCGAGGCCGCGAGCGTGGCGATCTGCAACTCCTGGGGAGTGAGCGGGGTGTCCGTCGAACCGGTCTGCCGTCGGGATACGCCGGTCGCTCCCAGTTCGTTTCTGGCGCGCTCGGCCCATGGTGCGGCTCGTAGCCGGTCGAAGATCGTCAGCGCGGCGTTGATGCGGATGCGTGATTCGACGGTGGCCCGTTCCCGGCGGAGGTGTTCGCCGTAGGCCAGCAGGATGCGTCCGCGTTCGAAGGGCCACAGGTTCTCGGGCGCCGCTGCGAGGGCCCGGTCGAAGTGGGCGTTCGCCGCCTCTCCCTCGGACACCAGCGCCTGCGCTGCGGCCACGAGCATTGCCCAGCGGGTGGAGATCTTGGTGATGTCCATCCGCAGCATCGCTTCGACGTAGTCGCGGGCCTGGTCCGACCTGCCGGTTCGGACGGCTGCCTCTACGAGGTCGTAGGCGACGAAGAGTTGGAGTTGTCGGGCGGTGCCTGGTTCCAGTCCGTGTGGGCTGATCTTGGTGGCCTCGGTGTACGCCGTCTCGAAGTCACCGCGGCCGATCGCCGCGAGGGTGCGTACGCGGTACACGTGCTGCGGGACGATGAAGGCCTGGCGCGGGATCGACCAGGCCAGCATTGCCTCCAGCGGTTCTTCCGCCTCGTCCTGCTGGCCTAGCGCGGCTGCGGCGAGGGCCTTGCTGTAGTGCAGGAACCAGACGAAGTTGACGTATCCGTAGGACTCGGCGCGCTCCAGTCCCTCTTCCGCGAAGCGCTGGGTGTCGTCCCATCGGCCGGCGAGGTAGCTCTCCGCGCACAGCAGCATGAGGGCGTTGGTGACGGAGGCGACGGCTCCCGTGCGGGCGGCGTCCTGCCAGACGCGCAGCAGCGGCTCGCGCAGGTCGGCGAGGCGGTCGACGTCGTTGGCGACATAGCCGACACGGATGATCTGGCTGGGGTCGAGCTCGGTCGTCAGGGTCGCGATCTCCTGGTCCAGGGTGTGCAGGGCCTCCGGGGAGACGAGGGCCGGATTGGACACGACCTCGGAGCGGATGAGCAGGCCCTCGGGCAGCAAGTCGCGGTATTTGTCGACCAGTTCGAGGTACGGGTCCCACATCTCCTTGCGCCCGTTGAGCGAGGCGATCACCGAGAGGACCCAGATCGCGGCGTTGATCTCCTCCGCGGTCGGCTCCGCCCCGGGGGCCCGGAGGGCGGTGGTGAGCACCCGGAAGGCCGAGACGACGTCCGCGTCGGAGTACAGCATGAGCGAGGCCGCGGCCGAGGCGGTCGCCAGCGAGCCGACGTCGGCGTCCAATCGGCGCGCGTCGGCGAGGAGTTGGGAGACCGACTGGAGATCGCCCATCACCTCGGCCGCGAAGTGCGCGGCCCCGGCCAGGCGTTGCGACCGGTGCTCGGGATCCGGGCTCAGATCGGCCGACCGCGTCATCGCCGCCACCGCCGCGGACGGGTCCCCGCGTTTGAGCGCCTGGATCGACTCGTGCTGCAGGAGGGTGGCCACCTCCTCGTCGGGGCCGTAGGACGCGTCGGCGAGGTGCCAGGCACGGCGCCCCGGATCGGCGCGCCGACACCCGGCGAGTGCCCGGTGGGCCCTGCGCCGCTGCTCGGGACGGGCCAGTTCTACGACGGCGGAGCGCACCAGCGGGTGGCGGAAGACGACGGAGTGGCGGCTGTCGACGACGATGATCCGCTCGCGTTCGGCGATGTCGAGGTGGTCGGCGGCATCGGGCCCCACCACGCTCTCGGCGGACAGCGCCTGGCCCGAACCGTCCAGGGCGAGCAGCAGGAGCAGGTCCCGGGTCTCCGGTGCGAGCGCGGCGATCCGGGCGGTGAAGATCCGGGTGAGCCGTTCGGTCAGCGGCAGCACGGTGGGGAGCATGTCCGCCGTGGGGTAGCGGTCCGAGGCCAGCGTCGCGGGCAGTTCGACGAGGGCGAGGGGGTTCCCCTGGGCCTCGGAGACGATGCGCCGGCGCACGTGCTCGGCCAGGTCCGGGTAGCGGGCGAGGAGGAGGGCCTCGGACTCGGCGTCGTCCAGGGAACGCATGGTGAGGCTGTTGACGTCGCCGCGAGCGCGCAGCGGCTCTCCGGTCGTACGGACGGTCGAGAGCACCCGTACCCGGGTTCCGGCGACCCGCCGGGCCACGAAGGACAGGACGTCGGCGCTGGCGTCGTCGAGCCACTGGGCGTCGTCGACGATGGCGACCAGCGGCTGTTCCCGTGCGGCGAGCAGGAGCAGGGACAGCGCGGCGGTCGAGATGAGGATGCGTGAGGGGGTCGAGCCCTCGCCGAAGCCCAGTGCCACGCGCAGAGCGCTCTCGTGGTCCGGGCCGAGTTCCGCGAACAGCGGGACCAGCGGCACCAGCAGCTGGTTGAGGCCGGCGAACGCGATATTGGCCTCGAACTGGGCGCCGGCCGCCCGCAGCGTCCTCATACCCCGGGCGTCGGCGAGGTCGGCGGCGGCGTCGAGCAGGGCGGACTTTCCCACACCGGGATCACCGAACAGGGTCAGCGAGCCGCCGAGCCGGGCGGTGTCGTCGATCACCGCTCGGATGAGGTCCAGTTCGCTGGACCGGCCGGTCAGGCCGGTCGCGATGCCCTGGCCTTCGGTGCCCAGGTGCTCTGCGCTCATGAGGAGGCGCCTCTTTCTCCTGTCAGTCCCGACTCTATTCGACGCCGTACCGCACTGCGTCGTTGTGTTCTCTAGGGGGCGGTGGTCCTGGCGGCGTCCTCGATGAGGTGGGTGACGGTGCCGGGGTGGGAGATCAGCGCGACGTGGGAGCTGTTGATCTCGACGGTGTGCGAGTGGGCGCGCTGGGCCTCGAACCGCTCCAGCGGTGCGCCCAGTGCCTCGTCCTGCCGGGCGACCAGGGCCCAGGAGGGGATGGTGCGCCAGGCGGCGGCCGTGGCCGAGGAGGCGAACGCGGCGGCGGCGACGGGGCGCTGTTCGGCGCCCATCACGACGGTCTGGGAGGCGGGCAGGTCGGCCGCGAACACGGCCCGGAAGCGGGCGGGGTCGACGTACAGGTCCGAGCCGTTGGTGCCGTCGGAGTTGCTGAAGGGCACCGGGCGCAGGGCGGGGGCCAGTTCATTGGTACCGGGGAACTTGTCCGACAGCGTGCTCAGTTTCTCGCCCTTGTCCGGGACGAGCGCGGCGATGTAGACGAGGGCTTTGACCTGGGGGTCGCCGGCGGCTGCCTGGGAGATGACGGCGCCGCCGTAGGAGTGGCCCACCAGGATGACCGGGCCCTTGACACTGGCCAGGACGCTGGCGACGTAGGTGGAGTCCTCGGCCAGGCCGCGCAAGGGGTTGGCCGGAGCGATGACCGGATAGCCGTCGCGCTGCAGGCGCTCGACCACGCCGTTCCAACTCGAAGCGTCGGCGAAGGCGCCGTGCACCAGTACCACCGTGGGTTTGGGGGTGGCGGGGGTGCTGTGGGCGGAGGCCAACGGGATCAGGGACAGGCTGGCCGAAGCGGTGACGGCGGCGGTGATCAGCAGGGTGCGCGGGCGGGGGCGGGGGATGGACATGGTGGATCTCCTTGGGTGGGGGTGGGGGTGAGGGGGAAGCCGGGGCAGGCGGTGCTCCATGGGCTGTCAGGACGAGGTCCAGCAGGTCGGTCGTGCCATGCAGTTGCTTGCGTGTGGAACCCCCTGGGCCGGAGGCTCGTGCGACCCGGCCCAGGGGGTGGCTGCGGGGAGGGGAGTGCGCAGGGCCTGCCAGGGGCGGAGCGCTGGTCAGACGGCTCGGCTGAGTGCCTGGAACTGGGCGTCGGTCAAGGTGATCTGTGCGGCCCGGGTGTTCTCCTCCAGGTGGGCCACGCGGGAGGTGCCGGGGATGGGGAGCAGTACCGGGGAGCGCCGCAGCAGCCAGGCCAGGGCCAGCTGGGAGGGGCTCGCGCCGTGCTCCTTGGCGAGCGTGTCCAACGGGCCGCCCGGGCGCGCGAGCCGGCCGGTGGCCATCGGGAACCACGGGATGAAGCCCAGGTTTTCCCGCTCGGCGTACTCCAGGACGTCCTCGGCACCGCGATCGGCCAGGTTGTACAGATTCTGCACGGAGACGATGTCCGCGATCGTCCGGGCTTCCTCGATCTGCTCCACGGTCACCTCTGACAGGCCGATGTGCCGGATCTTGCCCTCCTGCTGCAGCAGGAGCAGCTCACCGACCTGGTCGGCCAGCGGGACCTTGGGGTCGACGCGGTGCAGCTGGTAGAGGTCGATCCGCTCCACGCCCAGGTGGCGCAGGCTCAGTTCGGTCTGCTGCCGTAGGTACTCGGGGTGGCCGAGCGCGCGCCAGTCGCCCGGGCCCGAGCGGGAGAGCCCGCCCTTGGTCGCGATCACCAGGTGCTCGGAGTACGGGTGCAGGGCCTTGCGGATGAGCTGCTCGCTGACGAACGGGCCGTAGGAGTCGGCGGTGTCGATGAAGTTCACGCCCAGCTCGGCGGCCCGGCGCAGCACGCGCACGGCCTCCTCGGGGTCCTCGGGGTCGCCCCACACTCCGGGGCCCGTCAACTGCATCGTGCCGTAGCCGAGCCGGTTGACGGGCAGGTCGCCGCCGAGGCGGTAGACCCCGGAGGAGTCGGCGGGGCGTGCGGTGTCCTGTGTCATGGTCTGCCTTCTTGATCGGATACGGGTTCGTCCAAGACTTCGGGCGGGGTGCCGACGCTCGCGCGGGTCGGCTACGTTCACGCGGCCCTCGACTCGGGGCGTGGGATGTCACGCTGGTGTTCGGTCAGGCCGCCCCAGATTCCGTACGGCTGACGGGTGCTCAGCGCGAACGCGGCGCACCTGTCGAGGACCGGGCAGGCCCGGCAGACTTCTACGGCGCGCTGTTCGCGCCTGCGCCGGCGGTGGCCGCGTTCGCCGGGAGGCGAGAAGAACACGGCCGATGCCATGCCCTGGCAGGCGGCGTCTGCCTGCCATTGCCAGGCGTCGAGCAGGGGGACGAGGGGACTGGCGTTCATGGTTGATTTCTTCTCCGCGGAAATAGGAGTGGCGGGCGGGGCGGGTGGTACGCGGGCGGGCGGGAGTTGGCAATGGCCGGGCTCCCGCCCGCCCGCGTGACGACTACGAATCGAGGAACTCGACGAGCGCCGCGTTGACCTGGTCCGCGTGGGTCCACAGCAGCCCGTGAGGGGCGTCGTCGATCTCGACGTACTGCGCGTCGGGCACCGCCTTGGTGAACTGGCGGCCGGTGGCGTCGATCGGCAGGATCCGGTCGGCGGTGCCCTGAAGGATGAGCGCCGGTACGTCGATCTTCGCGATGTCGGCGCGCATGTCGGTGTGCCAGCTGGGCACCACGGCCGAGGACGCGAACGGCGACATGCGCGTGGCGGTGACCCAACTGCCGCGCACCGCCTGCTCGCTGATGCGGGTGCCGAGGTTCACGTCGAGGTTGTAGAAGTCGTCGAAGAAGCTGGTGAACCAGGCGTACCGGTCCTTCTCCGCGGCGGAGACGATCCCGTCGAACACGGCGGCGGGCAGCCCGGTGGGGTTGTCGGGGGTCTGCAGCAGGAACGGTTCGATGGGTGCCAGGAACGCGACCTTGCGCAGGTTGTCGGTGCCATGGGTGCCGATGTAGCGGCCTATCTCGCCGGTACCCATCGAGAAGCCGACCAGGGCGACGTCCTTGAGCCGCAGCACGTCGAGCAGTACGTCGAGGTCGTTGGCGAAGGTGTCGAAGTCGTAGCCGGTGGTGGGCTGGCTGGACTGGCCGAAGCCCCGGCGGTCGTAGGTGATGACACGGTGTCCGGCCTTGAGGAGCGCCGGGATCTGCAGCTCCCAGGACTTGCCGTCGAGCGGGTAGCCGTGGATCAGCACGACGGGCGAGCCCTCGCCGTGGTCCTCGTAGTACAGGTCGACGTCGGTGGTGTTTTCCTTGGCGACGGTGATGTAGGGCATGGCTTCGCTTCCTGTGTGGGTGGAGAAAGATGAGGGGAGGGGAGGGGTGCCGGTTCAGCGGCGGCGCAGGGCCTGGACCGCGAAGGCGGCGACCTCGTGGTCCTGCGCGGGTGATCCGCCGCCGGCTCCGAGCGCCCCGACGACGACCCCGCGGGCGTCGGTGATCGGGACGCCGCCGGCGACGAAGGCCAGCGGGAGCGTGGTGGCGGTCTGGATCGAGGACAGCGGGGCGCCGGACTGCACGGCGGGGGCCAGGTCCGCGGTCGCGGCGCCGAAGTACACGGAGGTGCGGGCCTTGGCCCGGGAGGTGTCGATGGAGGCGAGCGCCGCGCCGTCCATCCGGGTCACCAGCACGGTGTTGCCGCCGCCGTCGAGGACCGTGAAGGTGTACGGGACCCCGAGCTCAGTGGCCTTGTGGACGCCTGCGGCGGTGGCCGTGGCCGCGTCGTCCAGGGTGAGGATGACGGGCGAGATCTGCGTGATGGGCATGGCCGTTCCTCTTCAGGTGGTGCCTCTTCAGGTCGTGCCGGGTGGTGTCACTTCTCCTGGTAGGGGGCGGCCTTGGCGAGGTCGGGGCGGGTGACGGGGTGGCCGTCGATGGTCTGGTAGGTGGCGGCGGAGCGGCCGAGGGTGTCGAGGAGGGTGGCGGGGCCGGCGAAGGGCTTGCCGCCGATGTGCCAGCCGTCGGTGTGGAGTTCCTCGATGAGGACCCAGACGATCTCGCGGAAGGCCTCGGATCCCTCGAACTTGACCATGACCTCGGTGAGGGCGGCGGCCATGTCGTGCTTCTCCTGGGTGGTGAACACTCCGTCGACGAGCTTGACGTTGACGAACGGCATGGGGTGCTCCTTGGGTCGGGATGCGTCGTCCCTGCCGAGCGGCGGGGACAACTGAAGCGTCGCCCCGGGGCCCCGCACGCCGCACCAGTCATCCGACCTGACTGCGAAGGGTCTTTGCGTGGCGCCGCCCTCGGGTCAGAGCCGCGCGGCCTACGGCGACACCCCCGCACCCGGTGCGCCGGGTACCGGTGACGAGCGCACCGGGCCGCTGCCCGTACCCGCCCAGTTGGGACCGGGTCGGTGAAACCCGGGTCGGATGACTCATGCCCCGCCGTGGGGCGGCGACGAGCATGGACATAGGGACGGCACAGCCGCCGAATCCCTCACCGTCCGCCCACCATCTCTCACCGATGAAACGAGAAACCCCATGTCCGAGAAAACCAACAAGCAGCTGGTCGCGGAGGCGTTCGACGCCTGGGCCGCCGGTACTGGCGGAGTGTTCGACCTGCTGGCCGAGGACGCCGACTGGACCATCGTCGGCAACAGCGTCGCCTCCGGCACCTACCCCACCCGCGAGGCGTTCATCAGCACGGTCATCGCCCCGTTCAACGCCCGGATGAGCAGCCCGCTGGTGCCGTCCGTCCGCGCGCTGTACGCCGACGGAGACACCGTGGTCGCCCTGTTCGACGCGAGCGCGACGGTGCGGGACGGGTCGCGCTACGACAACACCTACGCCTGGTTCCTGACGATGCGTGACCAGCGGATCGTGAGCGCTGTCGCGTTCTTCGACAGCGTCGAGTTCAACGACTTCTGGGCCCGGGTCCAGCCCGCCTGACCCCCGCCGCCACACCCCACCCCTTGACCGCCCCTCCGAAGATCGGAAGTGCACGCCATGTTCATCGTGATCCTGGACTACACCGCGCCGCTCGAAGAGATCGACCGCCACCTGGAGGCCCACAACGCCTGGCTGGAGGAGAACTACGCGGCCGGCCACTTTCTCGCCTCGGGCCGCCAGGACCCCAGGACGGGCGGCGTCGTCCTGGCCCGGGCCGCCGACCGCGGGGCACTGGGCCGCGTCCTGGCCCTGGACCCGTTCGGCATCGCCGAGGTGGCCACGCACACGGTCATCGACTGGCGCCCCTCACGCGCGAGCGCCGAGGCCCAGTGGCTGCTGCAGCCGTGATCCCCGCGGCGACGACATCCGTGGGCTCTGCCGGGCTCAGCACCCCGCGCGCCCACCGGCGGGTGCCGCACGCAGGGCACGACCTTCCCAAGGAGAACCCCGCCGCTTTCACGGCAGCGGTCCTCGACCCGGCGAGCCCGGTGACCCCGGCGCGAGCGGCCCGCCACCAGCTCCACCGCCCCGCGTGACGGTGCCCACCACCCCGACCCACCGAAAGACAGTGACCATGCGCGCAGCCGTGCTCAGACAATTCGCCACCCCGCTGGAACTGGCCGACATCGCCACACCGGTGCCCGGCGCCGGCCAGGTCCTGGTCAGGATCGCCGCCAGCGGCGTGAACCCCCTGGACACCAAGATCCGCGCCGGGCAGGCCGCGCACGCCCGTGCTGTCCTGCCCGCGGTGCTGGGCCTGGACCTGGCAGGCACGGTCGAGGAGGTCGGGCCACAGGTGACCGGCTTCGCCGTCGGCGACGAGGTGTATGGGCTGAGCGGCGGCGTCGGCGACCTCCAGGGATCACTGGCGCAGTACGCCGCCGCCGACGCCCGCCTGCTCACCCACAAGCCCGCCGCTCTGACCATGCGGCAGGCCGCGGCGCTGCCGCTGTCGGTCGTCACCGCATGGGAGGGACTCGTGGACCGGGCCAAGGTCGGCGCCGGGCACAAGGTCCTGGTACATGGCGGAGCAGGCGGCATCGGCCACGTCGCGGTGCAGATCGCCCGTGCCCGCGGCGCCGAGGTCTTCGCCACCGCCTCGGCTGCCCACGCCGAGACCGTCCGTGGGCTCGGCGCCACCGCGATCGACTACGCCACCACCGAGGTGGAAGAGTACGTCGCCGCCCACACCGGCGGCGAGGGCTTCGACATCGTCTTCGACACCGTCGGAGGCGCCGTCCTCGACAACTCCTTTGCCGCGGTGCGCACTTACACCGGCCACGTCCTGAGCGCCCTGGGCTGGGGCAGCCACAGCCTGGCCCCGCTCTCCTTCCGCGGCGCCACCTACTCCGGGGTCTTCACCCTGCTGCCCATGCTCACCGGCAAGGGCCGCGAGCACCACGGCGAGATCCTGCGCGAAGCCGCCGCCCTGGCCGACGCGGGCCTGCTCAAGCCACTGCTGGACCCCCGCCGCTACGCCCTGGACACGGTCGCCCAGGCCCACGCGGCCGTCGAGGACGGCTCGGCCCACGCCAAGATCGTCGTCGACATCGACGCCTGACCCGACGGCAAGGAGCCCGGCAGCGCGACCATCGCGCCGCCGGGCTCCTTGCCGTTCAGCGCCTACTGCGGCGCGCGCCCGGGCTCCCTCGCCGTACCAGTCACCCGACCCGGCTGTTCTCCCTGGCTACGGAAACCTCGGATCATCGTGCTGCTCGCCCAGCGCGGTGAGCGCGTCGCGCAGGCCGGCGCGCGCGGTGACGCCGAGCTTGGGGAACACGTTGTACAGATGCCCGCTGACGGTGCGCGCGGACAGGTGCAGCCGTTCCCCGATCGCCTTGTTCGTCAGTCCCGATGCCGCGAGCGTGGCGATCTGCAGCTCCTGCGGGGTGAGTTGGACCTGGCTCACGTCGGCCGGGCGGCGCGACAGGCCGGTGGCGCTCATCTCGTTCCTGGCGCGCTCGGCCCACGGCGCGGCCCGCAGCGGGTCGAACAGCGCCAGTGCCGCGACCAGGTGCACGCGCGACTCGACGGTGGCCCGCTCCCGGCGCAGCTGCTCGCCGTACGCCAGCAGCACCCGCGCACGCTCGAAGGGCCACAGCTCCTCGGGCGCCGCCACAAGGGCCCGCTCGAAGTGGGCGTTCGCCGCCTCTCCCTCGGACACCAGCCCCTGGGCCCCCGCCACGAGCAGCGCCCAGCGGGAGGAGATCTTCGCGATGCCCATGCGCAGCATCGCGTCGACGAACCCCCGGGCCTGTTCGGTGCGGCCGGTCCGTACGGCCGCCTCGACCAGGTCGTAGGCCACGAACAGTTGCAGTTGCTGGGCGGTGCCGCCTTCCACGCCGTGCGGGCTGACCCTGACCGCCTCGGTGTACGCGGTTTCGTAGTCGCCGCGGCCGATGGCGGCGAGCGTCCGCACCCGGTACACGTGCTGCGGCACGATGAAGGCCTGGCGCGGGAGCGACCAGGACAGCATCCACTCCAGCGGCTCCTCCGCCACGTCCTGTTGGCCCAGTGCGGCGGCGGCCAGGGCCTTGCTGTACTTCAGGTACCAGACGAACTCCAGGTATCCGTAGGCCTCGACAAGTTCCAGGCCCTCCTCGGCGAAGCGCATCGTGTCGTCCCAGCGCCCGGCCAGGTAGCTCTCCCCGCACAACAGCATCAGCGCGTTGGTCACCGAGGCGACGGCACCCGCCTGCCTGCCTTCGCGCCACACCCGCAGGAGCGGTTCGCGCAGGTCGGCGAGGCGGTCGACGTCGTTGGCGACGTAGGCGACACGGATGATCTGCCCGGGGTCGCGCTCGGTGGCCAGGGCGGCGATCTGCCGGTCGAGGGTGGCCAGTGCCTCGGGCGAGGCGGTGGCGGGGTTGGTGGCGATCTCGGAGCGGATCAGCACGGACTCGGGCAGCAGGTCGCGGTACCGCTCCACCAGCTCGCGGTAGGAGTCCCACATCTCCTTGCGCCCGTTGAGGGCGACGGTCAGCGACAGGATCCAGATCGCCGAGTTGACCTCCTCCGCGGCGGGCTCGACGTCCGGGGCCCGCAGCGCGGCGCTGATCACCCGGTACGCGGAGATGACGTCCCCGTCGGAGTACAGCAGCAGTGAGGCCGCCGCGGAGGCGGCGGCCAGCGAGCCCACGCCCGCGTGCACCCGCCGGGCATCGCTCAGCAGGCTCGACACCGACCGCAGGTCGCCCAGGACCTCTGCGGCGAAGTACGCGGTCGCCGCCAGCCGCTGCGAGCGCTGCTGGAGGTCCGGACTCAGGTCCGCCGAGCGGGTCATCGCCGCCACCGCGGCCGTCGGGTCCCCGCGCTTGAGGGCCTGGATCGCCTCGCGTTGCAGCAGGCTGGCCACCTCCTCGTCGGGGCCGAAGGAGGCGTCCGCCAGGTGCCAGGCCCGGTGCCCCGGATCCAGCGCCCGGCCCTTGGCGAGCGCCCGGTGGGCTCTGCGCCGGGCCTCGGGCCCGGCCAGTTCGACCACCGCGGAGCGCACCAGCGGGTGGCGGAAGACCACCGTGTGCTGCCGGTCGACCACGACGATGCGTTCGTGTTCGGCGATATCCAGCTGGGCCGCGGCACCGGAGCCCACCACACCCTCGTCGGACAGCGCCCGACCCGAACCGTCCAGAGCCAGCAGCAACAGCAGGTCCCGGGTCTCGGGCGCGAGTGCGGAGATGCGGGAGGTGAACGTCCGACTGAGCCGCTCGGTCAACGGCAGTACGGCGGGCAGGGCATCGGCGGTCGGGTACCGGTCCGGGGTCAGCGTGGCCGGCAGCTCGACCAGGGCGAGCGGGTTCCCCTGCGCCTCGGTGACGATGCGCCGGCGCACGGGCCCGGCCAGATCCGGGTAGCGCCCGATCAGCAGCGACTCGGCCGCCGCATCGTCGAGGGAGCGGACGGTGAGGCTGCTCCCGTCAGCGGCCGGCGGCTGCCCGGTGGTGCGGACCGCCGTCAGGACACGCACCGCGGTGTCGGCCACCCGTCGGGCCACGAACGCCAGCACGTCGGCGCTCACGTCGTCGAGCCACTGGGTGTCGTCGACGAGGACCACCAGCGGTTGATCCTGCGCGGCGAGCAGGAGCAGCGACAGTGTTGCCGTCGCGATCAGGAGGCGCGAGGGAGTCGGACCGTCGCCGAAGCCCAGTGCCACCCGCAGGGCGCTCTCGTGGGACGAGTCGAGCCGAGGGAACATCGGAGCCAGCGGCACCAGGAGTTGGTTGAGCCCCGCGAACGCGATGTTGGCCTCGAACTCGGCCCCGGCCGCCCGCAGCGTCCGCATGCCGTTCTCCAGGGCAAGATCGGCGGCTGCGTCGAGCAATGCGGACTTGCCCACTCCGGGTTCGCCGAAGAGTGTGAGCGAGCCGCCCGACTTACCGGTGTCCTCGACGACGGCCTTGATGAGGTCCAGCTCGCCGGCACGTCCCGTCAGGCCGGACGCGGCCCGGCGGTGTTCGGGCCTTTCCCGCTCCGCGGTCATCGGGATGGCTCCTCTTGCCGTGTGAAACCTGCTGTCGGTCACCTCACGGAAGCGCAAGGAGGTTGCGTAAGCGCACCGTGCGCAGGTCCTGGACGAGACGCGACCAGGGCGCCTCGCCGTCGCGACCGCTGCATGACCATCCGCCGTGTTCGAAATCCCCCTTGGTTGTGCCAACCCTATGCGACGGCGCGCCGCACAGTCCTTCTGTCCGCGGGGTCGGGGAAGCGGGTGATTTGGCCCAAGCAGTGTCCGGTAGGTCCTGAACCGCCTGACGCATGCCCCGGCCAACGGGGTCGTCCGAAGGTCCCAGCGACCGAGACTGGTCTTTCCTCAAGACCCTGCATCGTGGACGGGCCATCACGGGAACCGTGACCGAGATCGCTGAAATGGGGGCCTCTCTGGAGCGACCTGCGGGACATCCGGCATGTGTGCGAAGGGGTTGTCGAAGGCCGACAATCTCGGTGAACCTGCTTCCCGTCACCAGCAAGGGCCCTCCCGGTGGCCGGCCGGTGGCCGGACGCCTTTGGACGGCGCGGCATCAGGCGGTACGGGTCAACCTGCCACGCATGCTCTGATCAGGCACAACGTCACCACGCGGCACGACGAATCACAGGACGACACGATCGCTCATGGTCTCGTAATGCGTAGGTCTCGGGTTCGAATCCCGAAGGCGGCTCTGTGGTGAACCCCAGGTCAGGACTCTGACCTGGGGTTTCTTGTTTCGGGTGACCTTGGAATCTCGGCAAATCGGGCACTGTCTGTCTGTGCATCGTAATGCGTAGGTCGGGGGTTTGGTTTCTGTGACGAGATTGACGAGCTAACGCTCTGACCTGGCCATTTCCTTGCCTTCAGCGGACGGGTCATGCTGGTGCAAAGGGTCCCGGTGGACAAGCGGTGGACAGCCGTGCGTGACCCTCCATCAGGGGGCACTTGCGGCCCCTGGGCGATGGGCGAAATCCGCTGGTCTCCGATGGGGCGATGGGTGTCGTCGGGACTGTCCGGTCCGGACAGATGTCCCGCCCGGGTCAGGTCCTGGCGATGATTGGCCGTGAGTGCAGGTATTGGCCCATCGGAGCAAGGGCATTGACTGCGCCGGTGCATGCGGGAGCGGCGTCCTGTTTCAGAGTGAGATCAGCCCTTCAGATTCGGTGCTCTCCGCGCGCTGGGTCCCAAGACACGTGGTCCGGCAGGGCGCGGCGGAGCTCCCTGGTCATCTACAAGTCGAAGTCCCGGGCCTCGTCCGTACGAAGGCTGCCCGGCCGGACGGCGGGTGTGGTGAGAACCCGGGCGGAATCCTCCCGATCGGCGGCCTGGTGGGGCAACTGGAGCTCGGCGCCGATCAGTTCACGACTGTGCTGGTCGAACCTGAGCTCGTTGGGGGTGTCCGCAGCCAGGCTGACTGCCGAAGGTGTCGCGCAGGAACCGCCCACGTTCCTCGACGTTTGCGTACATCGCGATGCGCACACGGAAGTCCCGGAAGTCCAAACACGGGGTGATGTGCAGTGGATCGGCTGTCACCGTCGTGGTCCAGTCGTCGTCGAGGGTGAGTCTCATGGGGAGTGTCGCCTCATCCCCAGCGCCTTCACGGCACGGAAACGCCCCGTGTCGAACTCGGTCACCAGTTTCCGTAGTCGTCGACCATGGTGGCGATGAGGCCGAGCAGGGCATCGGCCCGGTGCCGGTCCTCTTGTTGGTTGCGCAGGGCTTCATCGGCCGCCCGGAGGCGGGCAAGGGCTGCCGGTTCGCCGTCCACCAGGTCATCGACCAGCGGCGTACTGACCAGGTCCAGGCACTCGGTGAGCAGTCGGCGGGTGGTGTCGGACGGCAGGTGGGGATCGGGGTCGGCTAGCCCGGGGGTCAAGTACCGGGCGGGGTCGGTCAGGCTCCAGCCGACGACTGCGCCCTGCTGGACAAGGAGTGCTACGTCTGGGGCGATGCCGATGCGGGCCTCCAGCGGCTCGTCGAGGACGTCGAGGTCGCGCAGACAGGTCAGCACGGCATCGCCGGGGGCGCGGCACAGAACCGTGCACATCTCGTGCCGGAAGTTCTTGACCTCGTCCGCACGGAGCCCGCCCGGGCGTACCGCGGGCATGACGGGAAGGCGGGCGGCGTCCTCGGCTGAGGCGGACTCCTCCGGCATCCGGAGTTCGGCCCCGACCAGCTGTCGGCCGCTCGGGTCGAAGCGGAACACGTCAGGGAGGTCCCAGAGCCAGTCCTGGCTGCCGAACGTGTCCGCGAGGAACTTTTCTCGTTCCACCCTGTCCGTATAAGGGGAAATGATCAAGAAAGTACCCAGGAGCCGGGGAACGAGGTGGAGTGGTTCGTCAGTCACGGTCGCCCACCAGCCGCCGTTGAACTTCAGTTTCGTCGTCATCACTGCCTCATCTGATCCGCACTGCCGGAGGCTGGAAGCCGCCGTCCTTGGCGGGAATCGTGCCCTTCACGATGGCCTCGTCAGTCACCGGCGCACCGGGGTCCGTGAGCTTGCCGCCGAGCGCGTTGGCCCCGGAGTGGCCCTTGATGCCCGACGGTCCGTACGCCGTGATGGCCTGGCCCTGGGTGTTGCCGGGGCCGTCGATCACCACGATGTCGTCGCCCTGTCTGAAGGTGAATGTCCCGGCCATGCCCGTCGAGTGGTAGACGGCGTCAGGGTTCTTCAGGATCTCGATGACCCGTTCGTCAGTGAAGGCGTGTCGGGTGTCCCCGTGGTAGTCGAAACGCTTCTTGAACTCCCCGTTGTTCGCCCTGTCGATGATGCCGTCCACGATCTTGTCGATCCGCTTCTGGGCCCGCTCCTCCCTCGTGTATTTGGGCATGAGCCCCAGCGGGTCGCACCCGCTGTGCGGGTTGTCCACGTACGCGAGGGGATTCGGGGCGGGAGCGAGGCCGAGGGGGTCGGGGGAGGTGTAGCGGCCGGTCTCGGGGTCGTAGTGGCGGAAGCAGTTGTAGTGGAGGCCGGTCTCGGGGTCGTAGTACTGGCCAGGGAAACGCAGTGGGGTGTATGCGTGGGCGTCACGGGGCCAGGCCGTGGTGCCCCAGAGCGTGCTCCGGGTGCGCCAGGCGATGTCGCCCGTGTCGTCGATGAGTTCGGTCGGTGTGCCGACGAGGTCCGTGGCGATGGCGAAGAACCTGCGGTCGATCTCCTCCTGGCGGTCGTCGGCCGTGAGGATGCGCTCGGTCTGGGCCAGGGGGACGACGTCACGGTGGTCCCAGGTGAGGGCGACCGTGTGCGGGACGTCCGGCTGGTGGCTGGTCTGTTCGCACAGGGTCAGGCCGTCCCAGGTGAACCGGACCTCCTCGACCACGCTCTCGCTGTCGGCCGTCAGGCGCTGTTTCGCGGTGCGGCGGCCGAGCGGGTCGTAGCGGTATCTCCACCGGGTGCCGTCGGGGGTGGTCACGGAGGTGAGGCGGTTCTCCGTGTCCCATGTGTAGCGCCAGGTGTCCGGCTTGCGGGAGAGGCGGGTCTTCTGCCGTAGGACGACCCGGCCGAGGGCATCATGTTCGAAGCGGACGTCTCCGGCGCGGGTGAGGGTGGTGCCGGTGTAGGCGCGCGATCCGGTGGCCTCGCCGCCGGGGTGGCCGGAGGGCCAGGACGCGGAGGTGTGGTTGCCGGCGTCGTCGTAGGCGTACCGCTCCGTCCATCCCTGGGCGTGGACGGCGGTGACTCGGCCCACGCGGTCGAGATCGAAGGTGCGGGCGCCCGACAACCGGTCCACGACAGAGGTCAAGTGGCCGTCGGCGCGGTAGGAGTAGGCGCGGCTGTTGACGTCGCGGTCCCCGGCGGTGATCTGCTGCGTGGCGAGCCGTCCGGCTTCGTCCCAGGCCGAGGTCATGGTGATCGCGTCGCCGAAGACGCGGGCGAGCTCCCGGCCGGCGGCGTCGTGTGTGAAGTCGATCCGGTGATCGCCGCTGGTCAGGCGGTCGGGTAGTCCATCGGCGCCGTAGGAGTAGGAGGTGACGTGACCGGTGGGCGTGGTGCGGTGCGCGCGGCGGCCGAGGACGTCGTAGGCGTAGAGGATGGCGCGGCCGTCGACCAGTTCGGCCTTGGTGAGTCCGCGACGGTCGTACTGGTACCGGAGTTCGCTGTCCGGTCCGGCCGCCTCGACCAGGCGTCCTGCCCTGTCGTAGACGTAGTTCGTCACGTGGCCGTCGACGTCCTTGCGGACCACCTGGCCGAGCTGGTCGCGCTCGAACGCGATGGTCCCGCCGGGCGCGTCGACGCGGGCGGAGAGCCGGCCCGCGGCGTCCACGCGGTAGGCGAGGGTGCGGCCGTCGAAGTCGGTCTCGGAGACGACGTCGCCGGCGGCGTCGTACTCGTAGGTCCAGGTCAGCCCTTGCGGGTTGATGACGCGGGTGAGGCGCAGTTCGGCGTCGTGTTCGAACTCGTAGCGGGCGCCGTCGGGTCGGGTGCGGGCGAGGGGCAGGTCGAAGTGGGTGTACTCGAAGCGGGAGACGCCGCCGGAGGCGTCGGTGTGGGTGAGCTGGTTGCCCTCGCCGTCGTAGGTCCACGACTCCGTCGCGCCGTCGGGGCCCGCGCGGCGGGCGAGTTGTCCGTCGGCGTCCCATGCCAGGCGCGTGACTTCTCCCGTCGGGTTGGTGATGCGGATCGGGCGGCCGAGGGCGTCGCGCTCCGTGCGGGTGGTGGCGCCGGCCGGGTCGGTCACCTCCACGGGCAGCCCTGCCGCGTCGCACACCACGCGTGTCGTGGCGCCGAGGGCGTTGGTGAGCGAGGTGAGCCGGCCGGCGTGGTCGTAGGTGTAACGGGTGGTGGAGCCGGCCTGGTCGGTGACCGCCGTGCGGTTGCCACGTTCGTCGAACTCGTGGAGCGTGCGGGCGCCGTCCGGCCCGACGACCTCCACCGGCAGACCGAACGGGCCGCGCACGGTGCGCAGTTCGCTTCCGTCGGGGCGGGTGACGGAGACGACCCGACCGTCCTCGTCGTAGGAGAAGGCGGTGGTGAGACCCAGCGGGTCGGTGCGGGTCAGGAGGTTGCCGCGCCGGTCGTGGGTGAACCGGGTGGTGTGGCCGAGCGGGTCGGCGACGGCCAGGAGACGGCAGCCGGGGCCGAACAGGTAGCGGGTCGCGTGCCCATCGGCGGTGGTGAGCGTGGTGGTGCGGTGGCCCGTCCCGGGGGCGGGTTCGGTGTAGGCCAGGGTGATCTGGACGTGGCCGGCCTCGCCGCCCTCCGCCACGACGCGGTCGTGGTCGTCGTAGACGTAGTCGTAGCGGCTCGCGTTGGAGTCGATCCAGGCGATGACGCGGCGGCGGTCGTCGTAGACGAAGGTGGTGGTGGCACCTGACGGCTTGGTGACCGTGGTGAGGTTGCCGTCCTGATAGCCGTAGCTCATCAGGGGCAGATCCGCGCCGCCCTCGCCCGCGCCGGCCAGGGACAGGGCGGTGACCAGGCCGTCGGCGACGGACAGCTTCACCTGGTGGCCCGCCGAGTGGACCAGCGCCAGCGGCAGGCCGTCTTCGCCGCGGTCGACGGTGATCGTGTGGCCGTTGCGTTCGGTGATGTCCGACAGCCAGGCCTCGCCGTCGCCTCCCGGTTCGCTGCCGGACGGGGCGGTGAAGTGGAAGGCGAGTCCGCTGTCGGGGTCGGTGACCGTGTAGTCACCGTCGGCGTCCCGGGCCAGCAGGGCGCGGGACCTGCCCGAATCCGGCGTGGTGGGCGCGCCGGGGGCCGGGTGCGGGTACGGGATCAGGAGGCCGTCGGCGGTGACGTGGACGACGCCGATGGCGTCGATCTGCAGGTGCTCGTCGACGGTGGATGTCCAGGCGGGCCCCAGGAAGCGGCCGACCGCGCAACCGGACTCGGTGCGGCGGGTGAAGACCAGTGGCAGGACACCGGGGAGTTCGACGTCGGTCTGGGGCAGGTACATCCGGCCCGTGGCGAGGTCCACCGGGTCGCCGCCGGCTTTGCGCTCGCCGTCCGGGGTGCTGTGAGCACCGTCCGGGGCGTCGTCGATCGGCTTGCGCGCCCGTGCGAGGTCCTCGGCCCCCTTCGCCCCGTTCTCCGCGAGCCGGGCGCCGTCGACAGCGGCCTCCTCGGCCCCAGCCTCCGGGATGAGGAACTGGGGAGCGAGTTCGCCACCGACCCCGCCGGGGTCCTGGAGGAAGGAGTTCCAGAGGTTGTCGGCGGTCTGGGTGGGGTGGGTGACGAGGTTGACGGCGCCGCCGAGGAGGTCCAGCTTGGCCTGGAGCGCTTCGTACGGATGCGTGATCGCGTACGGATCGAGCGGGTTCGCGTTGCGGGCCAGGTTGTTCAGGTCACCGAGCCCGCGCATGAAACCGCCGAAGAAACGCATGTCCTCCGTCTTGGCGGCATCCCAGGCGTCGACACCGTCGAGTTTGAGCTGGCTCAGGGCCGACGGCTCACTGGGGGCGTGCTGCAGGGCGAGCCTGATGCGGTCGGCGGCCTCCGCGGCCAGGTGGGTGCGCTGCCGCCGAGCGGCGGTCAGGATCTGCTCGGCCGCGTGCTTGGCCTCGTCGCCGGGGTCCTGCTCCGACGGCCTCGGGCCGGGTGTCTCCTTGCCCAGTTCGACAGCGCGGTTGTACGTCTCCACCTTCTGCCGGTGGGTGTCCGAGGCGGACTTTCCCTCGCGATACCGCGCCACGGCCTCCTGCGCCTGGACCTGCGCCCATTCCACCGTGTGCGCGAAGTTTTCCAGGGCCGAGGCAGCCTCCCCGCACGCCTCGGCGGCCTGGCCCCATTTGACCGGGTGCGTCGCGAATTTCTGCCGGAAGGTGTTGGCGGCCTCGCCCTTCCAGCCCGACGAGTCGAGGTTCCGCATGCCCGTCGCCACGGCGCCGAAAGCCTGCGCGAAGTGCTGGAAATGCCCCGCGTTCTCGCGGAGCATCGACGGGTTGCCGTGGATGAGTTCCTTCGGGTCCTCGGTCTCGCCCAGTTGCTGCTCGTCAACGTGCGCGCCCAATTTGGACGCGGTCTTGTCACCCCAGTCGTCGACTTTGTCGGCCGCGTCGTGCGCACCAACGTAGTCGAGCGCGTCGCCCACACCATGGGCGCCCTCGTCGATGTAGTGGCCCGCCGTCCGCTTGGCGTCGTCGTACCCGGACTTGACTGACCCCACGACACTGTCGAACCCGCTCTTGAACCCGTCCGTGAGCGACATCAGCTGCCGTCCCCGCCCTGCGGCCGCGGCCCCAGCAGCTTCTCCAAGTCGGCGTCGCGTGCCTGGTCATCCACCCCGGTGATGCCCGCGACGGCCGATGTGACCGGGTCCCCCGGGATGCCCTCGGTCGTCGCGACGTCCCAGAGCATCCCCCTGCCCGTCTCCTTCGCGGAGTGCACCAGGTTGTCGCGGTCCTTCTCGCCGTAACCCGTCGTCAGCGCGGAATGGTTGATCTGGTCCAGGCTCTCCTGCGCCACCTTGTCGTTGGCGGCGAAGGGATCTCCGACGACGGAGTTGTAGGCGACCTTCAGGGATCCCTTCACGTACTCGTCCGTCTGGTGGAAGGTGCCGGCCGAGAGCCCCATCGCCTCCGCGAACGCGTTGCCCTCGTCCATCAGCCCGCGCACTCCCCACTGCCACCGCTCGCAGAAGGTGTGCAGCATCGCGCCCAGTTGGTCGTCGCCGACGTCCTTGCCGTCCATCTCCAGGCTGGTGAAGCCGCGACCCGCGCCCGCCCACCCCTTCATCGTCCCCAGCGAATCCAGCTCGCTCAGAGCCTTGTTGATGCCCTCCGCGATCAACTCCAGCCCCTGCACCCGCAGATCCGGCTGACCGCCCCCGTCCGGCGTCGTCATTACCGTCCCCCCGTCGGTCGTCCGGCCTCGGCACCCGAGTCCATATCCCACACGTCACTCATACGTGTTCCGGTTTCGCTTCCGGTGCTCCAGCGTCGATGTCCGGCCGGTCCACGGCGACCGCCTCCGGCACGATTCCGACCACCGGCGGCAGCACCAATCCCTGCTCGCCGTCTCCGGCGTCTATCAGCACCCCGCACGGCAGCCCGGCCTCGGCCACCGCCGGTACACCGGCGTCCAGCACCGCGGCGCCCCACACCGCCCGGTACCGCCACGGCCGGTCGCTCTCCCCGCGAGCTCTCGCATACCGCGCGAGCGCGGCCTCGTCGCTGAACGCGAGCAGCCACCGCGCCCCGTGCGTCTCCACCGTCAGAGCGGCGCCGTTCTCTCCGTACGGAACGAGGACGTGACGGCGACGGAACTCGCCGATTCTCACCATGACTTCGCGTCGGTGCGCGCGGAGTCGAGCGGCCTGTTCCGGAGAGAGCGGCACCTCTGACCGGGCAGCCTGCGGTGCGGCTGCGGCTGCGGCTGCGGCTGCGGCTGAGGGTGTGGATTCCGGACTGGCCGGTACCTTGCCGGTCGCCGTGGTCGCCACCACTGAGGTTGACTTCGCGATAGCGAACTTGCTGCTGTCCGAGGGTGGTCGTGGTACAGGGAGGACCTCGGCAGGAGGCGCCGATGCGTGGCTCGCGTACAGAAGGGTCTGTTCCGCGATGTCCGCAAGCGCCGACCTGGGCGACTGGGTCTCGGTCTCGTTCGTTGCCCTCGCCGATTCCGTCGGCTCCCCGCCGCCCACAGCGTCTTCCCCCAACCGGAAATGTCTTGTTCGACTGCGGATATTTTCGACCAGTGAACAAAGTGTCATGTTCACACGCGCGGACTGATGCAGGCAACGTCTATCGGATCAGCAACATGCAAAGCATGGGTCAACTGTCCGAGTTGGCAAGGGAATCGACGCTGGTGCACGACATGGAACGAGCCGAGGCGGAGGCGCGATAGCAGGCTGGGCAGAACGGGGTGGACGTGGCTGCAACGATGCCGGTCGTGGCTTTGATCATGGTGAGTGAGGGCGGTGGTCGGCTGACGGTCGAGGTCTCGGCGTGGGAGTACGGTCAGGACTCCGGCGAGTCGGGTGGTCCGTCGTGATGACCAAGCGATATGGCCACGCTGGGGTGGGTTGTCAGTTGTCGACAAGAGCCTTTGCGCTGAATTACGGTGCGGGTCGGTAGCCCCTCGATGGTCGGTTGCTCCGCCCTTGCGACGTGGGCGCGACCCCGTCCGGTGGACAGCCGGTGGACAGACGCCTTTGGACGGTGCATCACGGGGTGGCATCGACCAACCTGTTGCACGTGCTCTGATCAGGAAAAACATCACTCGGCAGCATGAGCAGGCACCACGCAACACGATCACTCATGGTCTCGTAATGCGTAGGTCTCGGGTTCGAATCCCGAAGGCGGCTCTGTGGAAGCCTCAGGACTCACTCGCCGTGACCTGGGGCTTTTGCTTTGCTCGGGGTGGGTTGCGGCGTGGCGAGTCGGACGGCTCGGACGACGTGGACTTGAGCTGAAGCCTGATCCAGGTTCGCCTCGTGAAGCAGTCAGCGCCTGAGTCCACCACCCCCCGTACCGCCCAGGCGCAAGTCGCCTTGCCGCGGAAGTGGGCCGGGCATCGATCTACCGCTCCGAGGACGGAGCAGATCTCCAATGTGACTGGTGTGACGGACTGTCAACACTGAATAATTACCGGACTTGGGGGGATCCGGGTGGGTTGCCTCCTGCGCGTCTTCTGTTCCGGAGGTACGTCTGTATGCCCAGTTCGCGCACAATCGGAGCCGCACAGCGTGGCAGTGGCGGCTCTGCGGGTGACAGTGACCCCGCCCTCGGCCGGTTGAAGGTCGTTCTGGACAGCTGGCGCAGTTCGTTGCTGGACCTGGGTGGGCGCAACCGCCTGCTGAACTTCCGCCATATGAGGACCGGCACCCTGGCGGTCACGGCTCCTGACGTCTCCGCGGTGCTCGCCGGGCTCGTTCGAGGCTGGTCCTTCGCTCCTGTGGAGGACGTGGAGGACGTGGAGGACGTGGAGGACGTGGAGGACGTGGAGGACGTCGAACCCGCGCAGGGTGACGACGAGGGGGCTGCCGCGGACAGTGAGGTGTTCTACGAGTACGACACCGTCCCCGTCCCCGTTCCCGTCCCCGTCTCCGCAGGCCGTCGTACCGATCGCACCTCCGGCCTGGTGACGCAGAAGACCACGCAGACGAGTCTGGACGCGTCGCTCTACCAGCTGCGCCAGAAATCCGGCCAGATGTACAACGACTACGGTCTGTGGGTCCTCTGGCTGGGTGTCGGCATGCTGGACTGGCGGGAGGCGGGTGCGGAGGAGACGAGTTCCGCTCCGCTGCTGCTCGTACCCGTGGAACTTCGCAGGGACGGCCGGGGACAGACACGTCTCCACTTGGCGGAGGAGCAGGACCGGATCCACAACCCCGCGCTCGCGGTCAAGCTCGAACGGATGGGCGTCGACTGGACCCCGGTGGCCGACTGCGACGTGACCGACCCCGGTGCCGTTCTCGCGGCCGCCCGGCAGGTCGCCGGGACGCAGGACCGCTGGTCGGTCGACGAGCGTGTGGTGCTCGGTCTGTTCGCCTCGCACAAGGAGGCCATGTACCAGGACCTCCAGCAGAACGAAGAGCGCATCCTCGCTCATCCGCTGGTCCGGGCCGTCGGCCTCGGACCCGACGCGGGGTTGCCCGACGACCTGATCGGCTTCGAGCCGCCGGAGCTCGATCGCATCGACGAGATCCAGCTGCCCGAACGGACCCCACTCGTGCTGGACGCGGATTCCTCGCAGCGGCAGTGCATCGCGGCTGCGGTGGACGGCCGTTCCTTCGTGATGAGCGGTCCGCCCGGTACCGGTAAGAGCCAGACGATCACCAACATGATCGCCGCGCTCATGCACGCCGGCCGTTCCGTTCTGTTCGTCAGTGAGAAGGCCGCGGCCCTCGATGTGGTCCGCAACAGGCTTCGCGGCGTCGGCCTCGGCGACTTCGTGATGGCCCTCCACAGCGGCGACACCAGTAAGAGGTCCGTGGCGACGGAGCTCGAACGGGTGCTCACCACCGAAGTGCGGATCACCGGCGCGGCCGAGCACGAACTCGACCGGGCCCGTCGGCTGCGCGAGGAACTCTCCGCCTACGCGGCGGCGATGAACCAGACCCGTGAACCGCTCGGCCGTACTCTCCACGATGTCCTGGGGTGCCTGGTTCTCCTGGAGCGGGCCGACACTCCGCCGCTGACTCTCGGCGCCAGGAGCACGGGCACGGTGAGACGGCTTGCCGCCGGGCAGTTTCAGGGAATTCTGGAGGCAGCGGGCACCATCGGCCGGGCCTGGCGGCCGGCAGCGGAGGGCGAGGCGTTCGTCTGGCGCGGCCTGAAGGGGGACTCCGCCGCCGCCTCGGTGCCGGCCGAGGCCGCGGACGCGCTCGCGGACCTGCGGACGGCCGCTGAGCGTCGCCCGTTCGGGGCGACGACTCCCGAACCGCGCACGGTGCACGACGTACGGCAGGCCGTACGGATCCTGGAAGCGGGCCTGCCCGGCCGGGATCCGGCCGCGGCAGTTGGTACCGGTCTGCCGGACGATCCCTCCGGAAGCCTCGCGCAACTGGCCGAGTTGTTCGGACTGTCCAAGCCGGAGAACGCCGAGGCCGCGTTCGGCCTTCTGGAGCTCGCCGATCTGGCCTCCGCGCCGGTGCGGCCGCCTGCCCGATGGTTCGACGCCGAAGGCTTGGGCGAGGCGCATCGAGCTGCCGAGGAGATTCGGGAGGCGCTCGCCGCTCGCGAGGCCGCCCGTACGGCAGCGGCGGATGTCTTCGGCGAACAGGTACTGGCGGCCGAAGGGCTGGCCGCGCTGGCCGATAGGTTCGCCGAGCAGTACCGGGGTGTGTTCGCGCGCATGTCCGGCCCGTATCGGAAGGACCGCGACACGGTGGCTGGGCTCACTCGTGTCGGTGTTTGGGACAAGACCCTGCCGCAGCGCTTGAACGATGCCCTGGCGTGGCAGACCACCGCGGCCGAGGTCGCGCGGCTGGTGGCCCGCCACGAGACGGTCCTGGGCGGCTACGTCCCTCGTGACGAGGGCGAACTGGCCTCTCTGGACGCGGTGTTGGCCGTAGCGGACCGTATCGCGGCACTCGCCCACGGAGTCGCGGACCGGGATCTCCTCACCGCCCGCCTGGCGGACGGCACCGAGGTCGACCCGATGCCGGGGCTGCTGGCCCGCGGCATCCGGGGCGCGTTGGCGGGTTGGTGCGACACGGCGACGCGTCGTGCCGCACGCTGGGCGGAGTCCTCGACCGCGCTGAACGACCTCTTCGAGGAACCTCGCCAGGTTCAGTTGTCCTTCGCCCTGTTCGGTACGTTCGATCAGGCCCAGCAGGCCGTCGACGAGCTTCGGGCCGATCCGCGGGGCCCGGAGGAATGGCGGGCGTACCGCTCCGGACTGGATGTTCTGGCACGTCACGGCGTCGACGAACTCGTCCCCCGCGCTGTCGAACGAGGCGTCCTGCCCGAGCAGTTGGGTGCGGTCGTGGAGCAGGCGGTGCTCAAGTGCTGGGCGGACGACCTCCTGGCCACGGACGGCCGACTGACCACGAGCCGCTCCGCTGACCTGGACGCTCGTGTGGCGGACTTCAAGGAGGCCGACCGACGACTGGTCGCTGCCGCGAGCGGGGCCGTGATCGAGGCGTGCAACAAACGCCGACCACGCCGGTTCAGCGGTGGAGCGGCTCTGGTGATCAAGAAGCAGGCGGAGCTGAAACGTCGCCACATGCCGGTGCGGGAACTGCTCGGCCGCACCCGTGACGTCGTCCGGCTGATCAAGCCGTGCTTCATGATGAGCCCACTGACGGTCAGTCAACTCCTGCCCGCGGACTATCACTTCGACGTGGTGATCTTCGACGAGGCATCACAGGTCCGCCCGGCCGACGCCATCAACTGTGTGTACCGTGCGGACTCCCTTGTCGTGGCCGGTGACGAGAAGCAGCTGCCGCCCACATCCTTCTTCGACTCGTCGGTCGAGGACGACTCCGCCCAGTACGACGAGGACGTTCCCGACAGCTTCGAGTCCCTGCTGCATGCCTGCAAGGCGGGAGCCCTGCGCGAACTGTCCCTGCGCTGGCACTACCGCAGCCGCCACGAGGACCTGATCACCTTCAGCAACAGGTCCTTCTACGGCAACTCCATGGTGACCTTCCCGGGAGCACTGGACCTCGGCGACGACATCGGCGTCGAGTTCTTCCCCACACAGGGCGTCTACGACCGTGGTGGCCGGCGGGACAACCGTAGGGAGGCGGAGTTCGTCGCCGGACGGGTCATCCACCACTTCGACACGCGCCCCGATCGCACCCTCGGCGTCGTCGCGCTGTCCCAGGCCCAGGCGGCAGCCATCGACCAGGCCGTCCAGCAGGCCCGGCTGCTCCGACCCGACCTGGACCCCTGCTTCACCGAGGACCGGCTCGACGGGTTCTTCGTCAAGAACCTCGAATCCGTCCAGGGCGACGAACGCGACGTCATGATCATGTCCATCGGCTACGGCCCCGACGAGCACGGCAAGTTCGGCACGAACTTCGGGCCCATCAACAAGGAGGGCGGCTGGCGGCGCCTCAACGTTGCCGTCACCCGGGCGCGATTCCGCATGGAGGTCGTCGCGTCCTTCCGCGGCGGTGGCCTGGCGGACAGCCCGAACGAGAGCGTTCAGCACCTCAAGCGGTATCTGGAGTACGCCGAGAACGGTCCCGCCGTCCTCGCGCAGGACGTGATCCAGGCCGATGCCGAGCCGGACAGCCCCTTCGAGGAGTCGGTGCTACAGGTGCTGCGCGACTGGGGCTACCGGGTACAGCCGCAGGTCGGTGTCGCCGGATACCGCATCGACATCGGCGTGCGTCATCCGGAGTTCCCCGGCGCCTACGCGCTCGGCATCGAGTGCGACGGTGCGATGTACCACTCGTCGAGGACGGCCCGCGACCGCGACCGACTGCGTGAAGAGGTGCTCGCCGGGCTGGGCTGGCGGCTGCACCGAATCTGGGGCACCGACTGGTACCGCGGGCGGGCCGCCGCCGAGCTGAGGCTGCGTGAGGCGGTCGAGTTGGCGGTCGAGAGGGGACCGATGTCGGACTCCGCGCCGGCGCGGCAGGGGACGCGCTCGGCGGTGGTCACCGAGGGCGACGAAGGGAAGATCGCCTCGGACCCCAGGCTGCTTCCGCTGCTCACCGACGTGCCCGTCTCACCCGGTGCTTCGGAACCGCAGCACGGGTTGCCGCCAACTGGCCTGGCGTCCACGGACCATGAGCGCGTTCCCGTCGACACGGAGCCCGACCGGCCGTGGAGCTCCCTGTACGAGACGGGCGAGATGACCGTGTCCTCGCCGCACGAACTGCACACCCCGGAGGCCAGGCCGGCTCTGCGCACGCTGCTGACCAGGGTCATCGGGATCGAGGGCCCCATCCACGAGGAACTGCTGGTGCAGCGCGCCCGGGAGGCGTGGGGCGTGGCCAGGGCGGGCAACAGGATCCGCGACAACGTACGGGAAGTGGTGCGCGGTCTCGTCCGCTCGGGGAAGGTCACCGTCGACGACCTGTTCCTTGACGTGGCAGGACGAGAGGAACTGGAGGCCCGCGTTCCCGGAGAGGGCGACATCGTCCGCAAGGCCGCGCACATTGCTCCGGCCGAGCGGCAACTGGCCCTCTGCGAACTCGCGGCGGAGTGTCCGGGCATGTCGCGGGACGAACTGGTCCGGCACACAGGCGAGTTCTTCGGCTGGCGTCGCATGGGCCGGGACATCCGCGGCTTCCTGGATCTCGACATCGAGGAACTGCGCCGACATGGCAGGCTGAGAGAGGTGGACGGGCAGATCACGGTGGTTGGATGACGGAAAACGGACGGACTGAGCCCCGTCGTCTTCCGGTGAACGGTCGACTCCCAGCGCGTCTCGCGCAGACGTCAGTTCCGCCGCCAGAGATAGGCGGTGTGGTCCATCCCGACGGTCGCGACGAGCCGGGGGTCACGGCTGAAGGCGAGGGCGGTGACGGGTGCGTTCGCGTCCAGGGGGCGGCCGAGGGGACGGGGCCGTTCCGGATCTTCCACATTCCACAGTCGTACGACGTGATCGACGCCGATCGCCGCGAGAAGGCGACCGTCGGCGCTGAAGGCGAGGGTCGATGCCCGGCCGTTCTCCGCCGCGAACGGCGGGCCCGCGCGGCGCGGTTCGGCGGCGGAGATGTCCCAGAGGCACAGCATGCCGTCGTCGGCGGCGGTGGCGAGGATCGTTCCGTCCGGCGAGAACTGGGCCGCGCGGGCGCCTTGTGGGATCTGGCCGTTCGAGGTGGGTTGCCCTCCGCGGGTGTCGCCGGGGGTGACACTCAGCAGCTGGGTGAAGTGGGTCGCGTCGGACACCGCGAGCATCACTCCGGACTGGCCTACATGGATCGCTCGGACCTCGTTGCGTGGCTTGTTGATCGACCAGATGCGTTGCCCGGTGTCGGTCCGCAGCCCGCGGACGTCCTGGCCGTCCGCGATCACGAGTGTCCGGCCGTCGGGGCCGATCCCCAGAGGCGCTCTACTCTTCACGCCGCGCCCTCCGGGGGCGACCCGTTCAGGATGCTCCGGTTCCGTCACATCCCAACTGTCCAGTCCCTTCGGCGAGATCGTCAGCAGCAGATGGCCGTCCTTCGGCGAGAACGCGAGTACGTCGGCGCCCAGGTCGGTCCAGAGCCGTCCGTTGTCGACCAGCCGCCACTGCTCGATCCCGACCTCCCGCCCTGGTCCATCGTGCGACCACGGAACCGGCAGTATCTTCTGCGCGAAGGTGGCCATGAGGCAGGTCAGCACCATGGCGAAGGCGGTCAGGAACACGGAGAACCCGCCGACGGCAGGGCGGGGTTCTTCACGAGGGAGGCGACGCTGTCCGGGTACCGATTCTGGAGGCAACGGCCGTGCTCCCAGCGCCAGTACGAACCGCCCCGCGCTCCGCTTCCCGGCCGAAGCGGGCGACGGCTCCGCTGCCAGCGCCCGGATCAATCTCCCGCCCCGGCTGTCAGCGCGCGGCATCGGACCTCCCGCTTGTCGGCACATCGTCACCCTCGTGCGGGGCGGACCACACGGGTTCACCTACCGTCGGGTTGCCGTCGTGCAACGGGACGAGCTGGAACAGCTTGGCGACGATCAGCGGTGTGGCGACCCCGGCCGCCAACGCGGCTGCCTCGCTGTCGAGATATCCGGACGCCCCCAGCGCCGCCGCGAGTCCGCACCCCGCGAACAGCCGCAGCCCGATCGCCACCAGCAGCACGGGCCGGTCGGCCTTGCTGTGCCACGGCCAGCGCCATCGATGGTGCGGACCGCTCGGGCGCATGGACGCGGAGAGATTCAGCGCCTCGGCGACACCACTTCCCAGCAGTCCCCACAGCGCGGCTTGCAAGCCAGTCACGAGGGAACGGTAGCGGAGAGTGACGTGTGGACTGCGTACGGCGCCGCAGTGGCTGTCCGGACGGGGTTCTGAAGGTGCGTCGCTTTTGTCGGCAGCCACCTGTTTCCGGAGATCCAGGCAATCTGGTTGTGGCGTGCGATGCGTGCACCTGGGCTGAATTCAGGTACGGAGCTCGGGACAGAACCTGGGCCACCACCGGTCTCTTCGAGGTACGGAGCGTTGGATCGCGCCTTCGCCACCACGGGGTCGCATCGTCGACGGTGACGAGCCTTGCGGATTCCGCCCTTGCGGCACCGATCGTCGATGCCCTCAACCAGATCTCCGCCCTCGCCACCGTCCCCCTCAGCATCCATGATCTCCGTGGTCGCCGCGTGGCGAACTATCCGCGGAAACACTTGGTGGCGCTGACCGACCGGACTTCGCGTGCCGACCTTCTGAGCGGTGCGCACAGCTTGTGGTACGAGTACACCTGCCTACAGCTTCACCAATCACTGGCGGATTTGGACGAGGCTCTGACACCGGTTCCTGAGCCGGTCAGGATCGCGGTCGGCGCGGAACTGGAAACGGAAGCAGGACAGTTGACCGAGGCGCTCGCCGATTTCTCGGGGGAAGCACACCTGCCCGAGACGGAGGGTCGGCGTGAATGGGACTTCGGCCATCCGTTCGTGACGTATGACGGCGGCGTGGAAACGCTGGGTCGTGAAACCCGCGAGCAGTTGGATCTCCTCGAAGAGGGGATCACCACGGAAGAGCGCGAGAAGGCCATCGCGGACCTACGGGTGCTCGCCACCGCCTGCTCTCGGTTCTCTGGCGAGTCGGTCATGCTGGACCACGCCTACCCGAGGATTTTTGCCGAACCGTACGATGCAGACGGCTACTACTTGTCGATCCACGCACCGGAACCAGGCGACGGCAGCGACGATTCCTGGGACATCGACATCAGCCGCTGGCAACCCGACGACCCCAACGAGTCGTACGAGGAATGCAGCAGCGCGACGGGTGGGACGGTGCTTCGCTGTGCGCTGCCCGCGGCGCCGACCGCCGATGAGATCGTCGATCTGCTGAATCGGGTCGACCGAGAGCCGGACTTGCTCATCAAGTGGGCCGAGACGAGTGTCGGAGAGTTGGTCGCGGGACACTTCGTCGTGACCAAGCGCTACGACGACTGAAATCCGGCCCCGCATCAAGTCACCGTCGACCGGGGCGCGTTAAGCCGGCGCTGAGCCGCTCGGTTTCGACCATCCGGTCAACGGGGCTTGGCCGACTGGGTGTTCGGCGGCTCCGTGGGCAAGTCGGCGACCGGTGGATCAGGCGTCACAGCGTCAATCAGTCCGGGCGTGGCCCCGCACCCCGCGCCACCTCCCGCAGCAACGGCCGGTTGGCCGCGCCGGCGCCCGCCACCCCGCGAAGCCCAGCGCCAGGCAACCTACGAGGAGAGCCAGCCCGCGGGCGTCAGATGCGGCGTTCGGCCGGCGAAGGTCAGAGGGGCCGCGCAGAACAGGCCCGTCAGTACCGACTCCGTGCGCCTCGCCGTCTCCAGGACGTGGAGGGGGATGCCGTGATGCAGGTTGAGGCGATGGCGATGGTGAAGCTGGCGGCCAGGACGCTCAGGGTTGCGAGGTGGAAGTCGTGCCCGTCGCCACCCACGTAGTCGTCACACCGACCGTCGCCCCGATTGGCGGCTACGGAGAGGGGCATGCCTAGGTTGCCGTGTCGGCCGCCGCCCAGTAGGCGCCAAGTCACCGTCCACGTCGTGTTGTTGAGGGACCTCGTCGGCGGCCTCCTCCGTTCGCTACGGCTGCCCGTGCGCCCGGATCGCCTACGATCCGGCCGTCCCGCACCCTTATCGTGCGGTCGCACCGGCGGGCGACCGACTCGTCGTGGGTGACCACCACCAGCGCGGTGTTCTGGGCCTTGGTGACGCGCACCAGCAGGCTGATCACCTCCTGGCTCGTTGTCCGGTCGAGGGTGCCGGTCGGTTCGTCGGTGAAGACGACCCCGGCGCCGGCCACCAACGCCCCTGCCAGGGCGACCTGTTCGGCCTCGCGGTGGGGTGCCGCCGAGCCTCAGGGGGAGGGCCACGTTCGCAACTCGCTGCGGTGCGGCTCGCGCAGCTGGTCGAGTCGCTCGCCGTTCAGCAACACCTGTGGAGAGCGCGATGCCCTGCAACACCGGCGGAGGAACAGGAGGTGGGGTGGGGTTCATGTGTCCAACATCCTTCTCCGTTACGGCAGTTCGTCTCGGCCGGGCGACCGGCTCGCGTCCCCCGCGTCGTCCTTTCGGCCGAGGTCGGGTGACAACAGGCGCCCCTACGCTGCGAGTTGTGCGAGAACCGGACGAACGCAACCTGCGCAATCAGAACCTGGCCGAAGACCAGACGCCCCTCTCCCGGCTGTCCCGCCGTACCGCGCTCACCGCGCTGGCGATGGTCATGGCGTTGTTGTGGGTGCTCGATGTGGCCTCCGTCGTCACCACCGCCGGGCTCGAAGGGAACGGGGTCTGGTGGCGGGTGGTGCCCGGTGTCGTGGCCGCCGTGGCGCTGTTGTCGCCCGGTACCGAGGTGCGCGCGCTGACCTGGGGCGCGGGGGGTGCCGTGGCCGTCTCCTGGGCGGTCACGCTGGGGCTGTTCGGGTCCGTGACGTCGACGTTCGGCGGCTGGGGGCTGCTGGAGACGCTGTGTCTGCTGCTCCTGCTGGTCCGTACGGCGAAGGACGTGTCGTCGCCCTGGGCGGCGGCAACTCTGGGTGCCGCGGTCGGAGTTGCCGTGATCGCGGCTCCGATGCGGTTGGACGTGAACGGGGTCGTCTTCTCCTTCCTGCTGACGTTCCCCACGGGTGCCGCCGTCGGGCTCGGTTGCCATCTGCGGAGCCTTGACGACCGTAGGAGGCGCGCGGTCGCCGATGTGCGGCAGAGCGAGCGGCTTGAACTCGCCCGGGAATTGCATGACTTCGTGGCCCACCACGTCACCGGGATCGTCGTGCAGGCGCAGGCCGCGCGGGCTGTTCGGGAGAGTGCGCCGGAGCAAGTGGACGTGTTGTTGGGGCACATCGAGCGCGCCGGGTCCGAAACGCTCCAGTCCATGCGGAAGTTGGTGCGGGTGCTGCGCGAGGACGACGGGCGGGCGGTACGGCCGGGGGATCTCTTCGCCGAACTCGGGGAACTGGTCGCGGCGTTCGCCGAACGCGATGCCCCCGCCACCCTCCAGGTCACGGCCGAGGTGCGACAGGCCCGGCCCGATCCCGAGGTGGAGACGTCCGTGCGGAACGTGGTGCGGGAGGGGCTGACCAACGTACGACGGCATGCTTCGGGGTCGCCGTCCGTGTCCGTGCGGGTCGCCTTGGCGGGCGAGGGGGACGGGGACGGGCGGCGGCTTCGGGTCGAGGTGCACAACGCGCCGTCCTCGCGGCGGGCCGCGCCGAATGCCGAACCGCTGGGCGGGCGCGGCGGGTTGGGGCTCATCGGGCTGGCCGAGCGGACCGAGGCGGTCGGGGGCACGCTGCACGCGAGCCGGGCCGAGGACGGGGGGTGGCGGCTGACGGCGGAGTTTCCGTTGCGCGGGGCTGTGACAGGATCGCCCGCATGACCGATGCCAATGGCGGTGCCGGCGCGGGTGGTTCAGGGCGGCGGATCCGGGTTCTGATCGCCGACGACCAGGAGATGGTGCGCACCGGGTTCCGGCTCATCCTCCAACTCCAGCCCGACATCGAGGTGGTGGGCGAGGCGGCGGACGGCGCGGAGTGCGTGGAGCTGGCCAGGCAACTACGGCCCGACGTGTGTCTCGTCGACATCCGGATGCCCGAACTCGACGGGCTGGAGGTGACCCGGCTGCTCGCGGGGCCGAAGGCCGTCGATCCGTTGCGCGTCGTGGTCGTGACCACCTTCGACCAAGACGACTATGTCTACGGTGCGTTGCACGGGGGCGCCTGCGGGTTCCTGCTGAAGGACGCGGGTCCCGGGCTGCTGGTGGAGGCCGTACGCGCGGCTTCGCGCGGTGACGCGCTGGTGTCGCCCGCCGTGACCGTACGGCTGTTGGAGCGGATCGGTGAGCAGCGGCCCGCGGCGGAGGCCGCCCGGCGGGCCGAGGCCTCCTCAAGTCCCCTGACAGGACGGGAACTTGATGTGGTGCGGCTGGTCGCCGAGGGGCGGACCAATCAGGAGATCTGCGCCGAGCTGTTCGTGTCGCTCTCCACCGTCAAAACGCATATGGCCAGCGTCCAGGGCAAGTTGACGCTGCGGAACCGGGTGGAGATCGCCGCCTGGGCGTGGCGGTGCGGCGTGGTCGGCGACCGCTGAGCCGGTCGGCCGCCGTGGCACCACGTCACCTGCCTTGTCACACCAACCCGCCGTCACGCCAACCTGCCTCGTCGCACCGCCTGCCGCGCCACGCCGCCTACTTCGCCAGGCCGTAGTCGAAGCTCACGCGGTCGCCGTGCACCCCGGTGACGGAGATCAGCATCTTCTTGGTCTGGCCCTTGAAGACGGCGGTGCACGCCACGGTGTAGTCCATCTTCGCGCGCAGCCCGCTGGGGCAGCTCACGGACTGCGGGCCGTCCTGGACGAAGGGGATGGCGTAGTTCTCCTTGGCCTGCTTCTCGACCTCGGCGCGCGGCACCATGTGGTCCGGGCCGCTCGCGGTGGCGACCGACGAGTTCTCGAACACGTTCCATGCCACGACGACGCCGCCGGCCAGGACGGCGGCCGCGGCCAGGGCGATGACGATGCGCTTCATGCGGAGCTCCTCGATTCGCGGTGCGGCCGGTCCTCACCGGCTGCTGTCCCCAGAGCCTCCTCCCGCGCGGGTGCCCGCCGCCTCGGCCGGGCGGCCGGTTGCGGGGCCGGGCATCGGCCGGAAGTACGAGGGTCGTTCGGCGGGCTGCCTCTGTTTGTCGGGGCGTCCGTACCGTAGTCGTACGGGATGATGACGCGGTCGAAAGCGGGGGCCTCGTATGGCAGTTGAGGGCTTTCGTCCGGCTCGCCAGATCCGCGACGAGGACGCGTGGTCGTCCCGCCCGGGGTGGGCCGGCCAAGCGCATGTGCGGGTGTGGCGGACGGCGTCGGACCGGGTGGCTGTGGTGATCAGCGGGCGCGGCGCGGAGAACGACCTGGAGACCGTGCTCCCCCTGCTCCGCGGCGAGTATCCGGACGACACGGTCGGCTTCTTCTTCCACCGTCCGATGGACTGGGCGGCCCCGGCGTACTACGCCGAGCTGACGTCGGGCGCCGACGGCACGGTGACCCTGACGCACATCGCGGGCGACACCCTGGCCGCGCGCCTCGGGCCCGCCCTGTACGAGACCGAGGACCCGGACGACCACTCGACCGGGTGGGGCGGTGCCTGAGCCGGCGGGGTCCCCCGGGACGGAAAATCGCCGGTGTCGTGCTGGGGAGTACGCTCGAAGTCACCGAGGGTATTCCGCGCACCGGCCTCCATGCCCGTGTCGTTTTCGGAGATTGATTACGCCGGGCCGGTCGCGACCGGCCCAGAGCAGGGTTCGCGTAATGACTGCGCCCGTTGCACCTGTTGCCCCTGTTGCCCCCGTTCCCTCCGCCCCCGCACTCCGTATGTCGCTCGCTCCCCTTGGTTCCGCGCCGGCTGTGCTCGACGGGGCCTGGTGGCCCCGGTCCCGGGATCTCGCGGCCGAACTTCCCTCGCTCGTTGCCGTGCTGGATTCGTTGTGGGGGCGGATCACTCGGGTCACGGTGAACCCGACGCACTGGCCGGCCGCCTTCCCGCGCAAGGTGCCGGTCGACGGGCACATCGTGAAGGTGGGCTGGTTCCTGGCCGAGCAGGATCCGCACCAACTGCTGCTCCTGTCGTACCGGACGAGCCGCTGGGACCTGCTGGTCGTACCCCCTGAGACGGACCCGACCACGGCGGCCTGGCTGATGACCGCCGCGAGTGATCCGCTGCGTACGTCGACCGGGAGTCAGCTGGTCGCCGAGGCGGCGGACCTGCCGGGTGTCGTTACGACGCCTTCCTGAACGCGCGCGGTTCGGCCATCACCTGGTCGTGCAGGCGGGCGCAGGTGCGGGTGATCAGGCGGGAGACGTGCATCTGGGAGACGCCGAGCCGCGCGCCGATGCGGGCCTGGGTCATCTCGCAGTAGAACCGCATGTAGAGGATCTCGCGCTCCCGCTCGGGCAGGGCCCGCAACAGGGGGCGCAGGGCCTCGCGGTTGACGATCAGGTCGAAGTCGGGCTCGACGTCGCCGAGAGTGTCCGTCAGTGGGTGGCCGTCCGTGGGATGGCCCGGTACGGCGTCCAGGGACCAGGCGGTGTAGGCCTCCAACGCCCCCTGGCCCAACCGTACTTCGGCCTCCGTCAGCCCGGTGTGCGCGGCGATCTCCCCGACGGCGGAGACCGTTCCGCCCCGCGTGGCACTCAACTCGTGGTCGGCGGACCGGACTTGACCGCGCAGCTCCTGCACCCGGCGCGGGACGTGCACGACCCAGAGCTCGTCACGGAAGTGCCGCTTCACCTCGCCGAGGATCGTCGGGATCGCGAAGCTGGGGAAGGCCGTACCGAGACTCGGGTCGAAGCGTGACACCGCCTTGACCAGGCCGAGTTGGGCGACCTGCGTGAGATCCTCGGCGGACTCGCCGCGGTGCCGGAAGCGCCGGGCCAGCCGTACGGCCATCGGCATCCACGCGCACACCACCTCCTGGCACAGCGCGGCCCGCTCCGGACCGTTCGGCAGGGTGGCGATACGGCGGAACGACTCGGCGGTGTCGGGGGAGTCGTCGTAGGAACGCTTGGTGGTACGGGTCCTACGGGTGCGGTCGGCCTGCATGGGGACGTGCTCCCTCTTCGGTGGTGTCACTCACCGTGGGGTCGGCGGACCGCAGCACACTGGGGAGCAGCGAACACCGCTCCCACGGGGGTGCCTCCGGTCCGAAGCACACCGGACGAGTGCCCGGGGGGACGGCTTTCAAACGGGCTCATTCGAACGGGTTTTCGTGATACCCGTGGCTATGCTGCTGTACAGACGTCCCGGACCCCGGCGCCGCACCACCCCACCGAGTCTTCCGAACCGAGGCGTCGAATGAGCAGCCCGCTGCAAGCGCACGAACCCGAAGGCCAGAAGCCGGAGCCGACCGTCATGGGCGTGGCGGACGCCCTGGACACGGTGCGGCTGCGCCGGCTGAACCGCTGGCAGGCCGAGGGCCTGCGGGAGGATCTCGCGGACCTGTACGTCGAGTCCTCCGACGCCGAGGCTGGCGAGGAGTTCAACGACCGGCAGAAGTTCCTGCTCCGGCTCGCCGACGACGTGAAACTGCCCGGCTTCGACATGCTCGTCGCCGAGGCGGAGGCCCTGGCCGGGTGTGTCTGCGGCTTCTCCGTGCCGCGTGACGGGTCCTGGTGGCAGGGATTCGACGGGCAGTTGCCCCAGAACCTGGAGCAACTCACCGCGTCCGGGCATGTGTTCGCGATCCTGGAGACCCTCGTCCATCCGCACCAGCACGCGCACGGACTCGCCCGGATGATGCAGGAGCGGCTGCTCACCGACCACCAGGCCTCCCTGGGCGTCACGTTGGTGGACGAGTCCGCCCGGTGGGTCCTGGCCGCGCTCAAGGGCTGGGGGTGGCAGGAGGTCGGGCGGATCCAGCGCGAGGACGATACAACTCCCGTACAGGTACTGGTACTTCCGCTCGGCGAGCGTACGGAGGACCATCCGGACGGGCTGGCGCACAACGACCGGACGCAACGTCCGGAATAGGTCCCGGACGGGTCCCGCAGTTCACGTAGTTCTCGAACTGTTTAGGTTCGCCGGGCCGGGCTACCCAGCAGGGGCGTCCGTCGGCCGTTCTGAACGAAGGCACCGGAGAGTTGGAACCACAGCTCCCGGTGCCGACCCCATCCTGCACGGGCTACGGCCGGTCCGCCGCGTGGAGGCGGCGCAGTGCGCGGCGCAACTCCCGCCGGATGTCGGCCGGGAGCGTCTGGTCCTCCGTCGTGGCCACCAGCGCCGCCGCCACGACCCGGAGCTTGATGTTGCAGTGCTGGGAGACGCCCACCAGCAGGTCCCAGGCCCGTTCGCCGGTGCACGGCGCGAGGGCCATCACCATGCCGCGCGCCTGGTCGATCACCGCCCGGGTCTCCAGCGCCAGCGTCAACTGGGTGTTCTGGGCGCGTAGTTGGACCAGTTCGGTCAGCAGGTCCAGGTCGGGGGGAGGGGGAACGGCCGTCAACAGAGGTCGTAGGGGCCGTTCTTCGTGGGTTGTGGTCGGTTGGTGCGTGGTGCAGGGCGCGTGCCTCATGCCGCAGTCCTTCGACGCGGTGGTTGTGCCCGATGCGAAGCAGGGCGAACACCGCGCCGCCAGCCTAGTCCTGCCCGGGGCTCAGCGGGTCGCGTCCGACTGGTTGCCGCGGCGCAGGGCGCGGGCGCACCAGCCGATGACCGAGGCGTTCACCAGAGCTCCGATGGCGACGGCGACGACGAACATGGCCTTGCCGCCCGGCAGTACGAGGAACACGAGACTGCCCGGGGCGGTCGCCAGGATCGGGACGACGCCCGCCATGGACTCGCCCGAGTCGTCCATGACGCTCACGACGACGGTCCAGACGAGCAGGGCCACGCAGAGCGCGAGGTAGGCGAGGGCGAAGGGGTTGCGGAGGTTCCGGCCGAGCCGGTGGAGGGGTGAGCGGGCGGCATTGGCGTCGGTACTGGGCATGGCTGTACTCCTAAGTGACGGTGGATGAAGGGTTGTTGCACGGACGCGGGTGGTGACGGAGCGTCAGAGGTGGTCCGTGCCCGGCGGGTTCGGGCGGGTGATGCCGAGGTCGTAGGCGAGGATCGTGGCCTGGACGCGGTCGCGCAGGCCCAGTTTGCGGAGCAGGGCGTTGACGTGGGACTTGACCGTGCCGACGGTGATGTCCAACTCCGCCGCGATCTCCGCGTTGTTGAGGCCCGAGGCGAGCAGGGCGAGGACGTTGCGCTGGCTGCCGGTGAGGCTCTCCAGTTCGCGCGGGCCGTTCTCGGCGTCGGAACGGAAACCGGCGCCCGCGCCGGACGCGTAGTGGCCGATCAGCCGCCGGGTCGCGGACGGGGCGAGCACGCTCTCGCCGCTCGCCACCACCCTGATTCCCGCCAGGAGTTCGGAGGCGTGCACGTCCTTGAGGAGGAAACCGGAGGCTCCCGCGCGCAGGGCGTCGAAGACGTACGCGTCGAGGTCGAAGGTGGTCAGCACGAGGACCCGCGGCGCGTTCTCCCTGCCGGTGATGATCCGGGTGGCGGCGATGCCGTCCAGTTCGGGCATCCGGACGTCCATCACGACCACGTCCGGGGCGAGTTCGGCGGCCAGGACCACCGCGGTGGCGCCGTCGGCGGCCTCGCCCACGACCGTCATGTCGTCCTCGGCGTCGATCACGGCGGCGAAGCCCGCCCGGACGATGCCCTGGTCGTCGACGACCAGCACCCTGAGGCTCATCGTTCTCTCTCCTCGTCGTCCGGTGCCGTGAGCGGCAGCCGGAGGTGGACCGTGCCCGGTGGGCGGCCGGCCGTCAGGGTGCCGCCGAGCGGCGCGATCCTTGCCGTCAGGCGGGCCTGTACGGCGGGGTCGGTGGCGCGGGGTACGCCGGTGGCCGTGATCGTCAACGTACTGCCGTCCGCGTCGAGTTCGAGTACGGCGGGGTCGTTGTCGCCGGTCGCGAGGAGGGTTTCGGCGACGTGGTAGGCGGCGAGGTCCACTTCCGTGGGGAGCCTTTCCGGTACCCGGTCCGTCACGCGTATCTGTACGTCGCGGCCGGTGGCTCGGCACTGGTGGGCGAGCAAGTCGAGGGCCTGGACGGTGGGTTGGGGGCGGAGGACGGGGGTTGTCGTTTCGTCGGCGTCCCGGACCGCGTCCAGGAGGGCGCGCATCGCCGCGAGGGCCTCTCGGGCGCGGGTCGCTGTTTCGTCCAGGTGGCCTGCCTCTGCCTCGGTGATCATGTCTGCGGTGCGGGCGAGGACGGTGGTTTCCAGTCCCGCCGCGATGCGGCGGCGTTCTGCCCAGGCGTCTCTTACGGCTTCCTCGGTCCAGGTGGCCAGTTGTTCTGATTGGGCGCCCTGGGTTGCCCTGTTGCGGTGGGCGATCAGGGATCCGGCGTAGTAGGACGCGCCAAGTGCCAGTGCGACAGCGGTGGTTGCCGCCGTGGGCACCGCCCAGGTGGGGGTGGTTGTGCCTCGGTGCAGGATGGCGATCGTCAGGGCGGTGGTGTGTGCGGCCGTGGCTGCGATGAAGAAGACAGAGACAGGGACTTGAGGTAGTCGGTAGGTGCGGGTCGCGTGTGGTTGGTCGCGCCCCGCGGCGGAGCCGTAGATCGATACAGCCCCGCGCCCCTTCAGGGAGATCACCGCCGTGCATGTTGCCAAGGCGCTCAGTGTTGGTGGTAGCAGTACCGGGCCTGTGTAGTCGCCCACCGACATTGCCATTGGCCACAGCAACGCCAAGGCCAGCAAGGCGAGTTGGACGGTCCTCGGTGCTTTGCGCAGCCACAGCAGTGCCACCGCCTGGGCTGCTGCCAGCAAGGTGAACAGGACCCCCGCCGACACATGTGTGCCGGTCGATGTCGAGTTCGCGTGGATGATCAGGACCGGTAGCAGGGGCTGGAAGCACAGGCCGATCGCGGCGACGACCTGGGCCGCGCGGTAGCTGCGGGGGAGGGAGTGTTCCATCGGGGCCGCCGTGCGGCCGGGGAGGATCGCGCTGACCTCCCAACCGCCTTCCGGTGTGGGGCCGGTGGTGAGGGTGCCGCCTGTTTCCCGGGCCCGGGAGCGGAGGAAGCCCTGGCCTCGGCCGCCGCCCAGGCCCGCGCCGTGGGCCGGGGCGGCGGACGGCGGGGCCGCGCTGGTGACCGCGATGTCGGTGCGGGTGTCGCCGTAGCGGACGGTCACCGTGGTGTGGGCTCCGGGGGCGTGGCGGGCCACGTTGGTGAGGGCCTCGCGGACGATGCCGTAGGCCGCGTCCGCGACGGCGCCGTCGGGGAGGGGGTCGATCTCGTACTCGACGGGTTGGTTGAGGCGGCGGAAGCCGGCGATCAGCGAGTGCAACCGCTCTTCGGGGGACGGGAGTTCCTCGCGGGACGGGGCCGGGGCACGGACCGCGCCCAGTGCCCGGGTGACCTCGCGGCCCGTCTCGGTCGCGAACTCCAGTGCCTCGGCGGCGAGTTCGGGGCGGCGTTCGCGCAGGCCGAGCGCGGCGCCGGCGGTGACGACCACGGCGGTCAGATGGTGAGCGCTGACGTCGTGCAACTCCCGTTCCATACGCCGCCGTTCGGCCGCCGGGAGCCGGTGGCGCTCGGTCTCGGCGCGGTTCAGGAGGAGTTCGGCGGCCTGGCGGGCGCGCCGGGTGCGTCGTACGGAGAAGCCCGCGCCGCACGCGGTGGCGTAGAGCAGGGTGATCAGGACCAGGTCGAGACCGTTGTTGTCGCTGAGTCCGTGCAGGGTGATGTTCTGCAGGAACTGCCAGAGCGCGAGCGTGACCACGCACAGGACCGTCGTGAAGGTGTCGCGCTCGGTCGCCACCGTGAACAGGGCGATCGCGACGCCCGCGGTGCCGAGGACCGCCATCGCCCCGGTGGGCAGCGGGCCGGCGCCCACCGCGCAGGCCGCGGCGACCACGATGAGCGTGATCACCGGGCGGGTACGGCGCAGGGCGAGCGCGGCCGTCACGGTTCCCGCGACCAGCGCGGCCACGAGCAGGTCGGCCGCGGTCGGCACGGTGCCGCGCAGCAGCGGAGCCACCGGCCACACCAGGGCCTGGGCACAGATCAGCAGGACCGGGAGCAGCCGGTCGTCGGTTCGTTTCATGACACTCAAAGGCTATGGGTGCAGGTGAGGGGGCTGGGTCAGGCGGAAGGGGGATTACGGTCCCGCCCTTCTCTATCTCTGGTTCGACGCGGCAGCCGTCCTTCCGCCGGAGGACCGGACCGCGTCCCGCTCCTAGGCTCGATCACATCGAGGGAAGCGGTCGACCACCGCCTCCCGCACCATCCACACCACACAGGGGGATCTCCCATGTCCATGACCAAGCGCACGCTCCTCTTCTCGCTCGCCGGTGTCGCCGCTGTCGGCGGAGTCGTCGCAGGCGGTCTCGCCGCGTCGGCCGCCCCGGCGGCCCCCGAGAAGCCGGCCCTGGCGAACGGCTCGGCCCACTACACCGCCCCGTCCGCGAGCGGCGCCGGTTCCTTCACCTACACCGTGGACGTCAGCGACAACTCGGGTATCAAGGGCCTCAAGGTCGTTGCCTGGCCCGCGAGTTCGAAGCTGAAGCCGACCGCGGCGGACCTGCGCGACGTCGAGTCCGCCACGTGCAGGAGCACCTCGGACGACACCTCGCGCTGCACCTACACGTTCAAGGTCACCAAGAAGGAGGCGGCCGAGGCGGCCAAGGGCACCTGGTACGTCTCGGCGCTCGCCACCGCCAAGGACGGCGACACGACGTTCGTGTCCAGTGCGGCCACCTTCGACATCACCGGCTGACATCGCCGGCTGACACCAGAACGCTGACACCGGCGCGCTGACGCCGGCACGCGGTCACGTGGGATACGGTGCCCCGTCTCGATCGAGACGGGGCACCGGTCGTTGTCGTAGAAGGCCATGGACGTTCGTAGAAGGTCGGAGAAGAGCATGGTCAACTCCCCTGCGGCAGCCGGAGGTTACTCCGGCACCCCGCTCGCCAGGAAGATCGGCGTCAAGCCCGGCCACCAGGTCCACCTGCATCACGCCCCCGCCCCCTGGACCGTCCCTGGACTCCCCGCCGACTGCGACGTCACCGCCGGTGGCACCCGTGGCGCGGACGTCACCCTCGCCTTCTACCGGGAACGGCGGCAACTGGCCGCGGAGGCCGTGGAGTTGGTGCTCGGCCTCGCGGACGCCGCCATGCTCTGGATCGCCTGGCCCCGCAAGGCCGCCGGGCATGTCAGCGACATCGGCGAGAACGACCTGCGCGACCTCTTCCTCCCGCTCGGTGTCGTCGATGTGAAGGTCGCCGCGCTGGGGGACGACTGGTCGGGGCTGAAGTTCGTGCGGCGGAGGGAAAACCGGCAAAGCCACAACAAAGGTCCCGCAAAATGAACTTGAGTCGGAGCAACCGGCCGACCTGAGGCAACATCTTGGTGAACGGTGAGTGCCGCGCGGTCAGGGCGCGGGCATCGCCGGATGGCCGGATGGAGCCAGAGACGTGCCGGATGGAGTGAGCGACGTGGTCGGACCGAGGATCGCCGTCGCCGTGGTGACCATGGGAAACCGGCCCGCCGAGGTCGACGCGCTGCTGGAGTCCGTGGCCAAGCAGGACCTCCCGCCGAGCCGGATCGTGATCGTCGGAAACGGCTGCCGGCTCCCGGAGTTCACCGACCGGCTCTCCCTCCCCGGCGAGGTCACCACCATCGACCTCGACGAGAACCTCGGCTGCCCCGGTGGCCGCAACGTGGGTCTGGCCCGGCTCCGCGCGTTCGGTGACGTGGACGTCGTGGTGGAACTCGACGACGACGGACTGCTCGTCGACGCGGACGTGCTGCGCCGCGTGCGCGATCTGTACGCGGCCGAACCCCGCCTGGGCATCGTCGGGTTCAGGATCGCCGACGAGCACGGGGAGACCCAGCGGCGCCATGTCCCGCGGGTCGGCGCGGGGGATCCGATGGAGGGCGGGTACGTCACCGGGTTCCTCGGCGGCGGGCACGCGCTGAGCATGGCCATGCTCGCCGAGACGGGGGACTGGCCGGCCGAGTTCTTCTTCGCGCACGAGGAGACCGACCTCGCCTGGCGGGCCGCCGACGCCGGCTGGAGCATCCTGTACGCCCCCGAGCTGCTCCTCCAGCACCCCAAGACCTCGCCCGCCCGGCACGCCATCTACTACCGGGTCACCGCCCGCAACCGCGTCTGGCTGGTCCGCCGCCGGCTCCCGCTCGCGCTGATCCCGGTCCACCTGGGCATCTGGACGCTGCTCACGCTCGTACGGACCCGGTCGGTCGCCGGGCTGCGGGCCTGGTTCGGCGGGTTCGTGGAGGGTGTGCGGGAATCGGCGGGGGAGCGGCGGCCGATGCGGTGGCGGACGGTGTGGCGGCTGACGCGGCTGGGGCGCCCGCCCGTCATCTGACCGGCCCGTAGTACCCGTAGTACCCGTAGTACCCCCGTAGTGCCTCAGAGGTGCCCGGCCGACCCGTAGTACCTCAGGTGTCGCTGACCGTCCCGTAGTACCTCGGATGTAAGGGACGAGGGCCCCGGTCGTTCACCTCCGCCGACCGGGGCCCTCTCGCGTCCCCGGACCCGGCCGCGACGGCGACACTCCCCCGAGCTGCGCGTCGTACGCGCGCACCGTCGGGCCAGATCCGATGATGTGATCACATCAGGTCGCACCAACGAATCGCTAACATGTGGCCCATGGTGTGCACGATGCTCCTGGGTCGCGTGGCCTGAAGTCGCCGGACGGCGACGGGAGACACCCGGTACGGCAACGGTTCCGGCGTTCGGCGGCCGGTGCAGGGTGGCGGGAAACCGCCGTGAACAGGGCGGATATCCGCCAAGGGGCAGGCACGGTCACGAGAGGCCGCGCGGAAGGGCGACGGGTTCGGTGTGATGCGGTACGAGCTGCGGTTCGGACTGCTGGGCACGCCCGTCCTTTTCGACGCCGACGCGAATGCCAGGGCCAGGACCAGGACCAGTGCCAGTGCCGGTGCCATTGGCTACGACGATCCCGTGCACCCCATCGGCAGCCCCAAGGTGCGGGTCCTGCTGGCCGCGCTGCTCCTGGAACCCGGCCGGGTGGTCTCCGTAGAGGCGCTCAAGGACGCCCTGTGGGGCGGTTCACCGCCGGCGTCCGCACACGCCTCCCTGCACAACCACGTGACCCGCCTGCGCCGCCTCCTCGACGACCCCGACCGGTTGCGCGCGGTCCCGCCCGGCTATGTACTCCGGGTCGACGAGGGCGAGTTGGACGTCAGCGTCTTCGAGTCCCACGTCGCCAGGGCCCGCACCGCGCACGCGGCGAAGGACTGGTCGGCCACGGTCCGCGCCTGCACGGCGGCCCTCGCCCTCTGGCGCGGCACCCCGCTCACCGGCCTCCCCGCCGAACTCGGCGGCTACGCCTTCGCCCAGCGCCTGACCGAGGCCCGCCTCCTCGCCCTCGAATGGTGCTACGACGCGGAGTTGGCCCTGGGCGGCCCCCGACTCGGCGCGCTCGTCCCCGAGTTGGCGGCACTGGTCGCCGACCACCCCCTCCGCGACTCCTACCACCGCCAGCTGATGCTCGCCCTCCACCACACCGGCCGCCAGGCGGAGGCGCTCGCTGTCCACCGGGACTTGCGCAATCGGCTCATCGAGGAACTGGGGATCGAGCCGGGTGCGGGGGTTCGGGGGGCGCACGCGGAGGTGTTGCGGGGGGCGGGGGATGGGGCAGCGTGGGTGGAAGGGGTGCGGGGGCCGACGGGGGCGGAGGTGAGTGGAGAGGCGTCGGGTGGAGGGACGTCGCGTGGAGAGACGTCGGAGGGAGAGGCGTCGGGTGGGGCGGTGGTGCGGGAGACGTACGGCGAAGTGGCGCAGGGAGCTGTGGCTGCGGAGGTGCCGTCAGGGGAGGTGGCTCGGGAGGCGCGGCGAGGTGAGGTGGCTCGGGATGCGCGTGCAGCGGTGCGGCGAGGGGAGGTGGCTCGGCATGCGCGTGCGGAGGTGCGGCGAGGTGAGGCAGTTCGCGATGCCCACGTGACGATGCCGCAGGGCACGGAGGTGCGGGAGCCGTGGGATCTGCCGCGAGGGGCGGCGGCAGGGCGGGACGCGGGTACGGGACGGGCGGCGGACGGCGATCGCGTCGGGGGCGCCGAGGGCGCCGGGCGGATCGGGGACGTTGGGGAGGCGGGGGACCCGGGGTGCATCGGGGGCGCCGGGCACGCCGATCGTGTCGGGCGGGCCGGGCAAGCCGGCGACGCTGCGGCTCCGGGGCGCGCCGGAGCTGCCGAGGTCGGCAGTGCGGACGCGTCGGCGAGAGTGCCCCGTGGGCACGGGTCTGTCGGGCACGCGGATGACACTGAGGACACCGCCGGGGACACAGGGCAGGCCAGGAAGGCCATGGCTCCGGGTCGCCTCGGAGCCTCCGGGACCACCGGCGAGGACGAGCCGGCCAGCGCGCCTCACGCACTCACGCCTCACCCCCCGGTGCCCGACACCCAGACCCCGCTGCCCCACGCCCCGGGCACCCAAGCCCCTGCCTCAGACGCCTCCGAGCCCACCGCCTCCGAGCTCGGCATCTCCAACCCCACCGCCTCCAACCCCACCGCCCCCGACCCGACCGCCTCCAACCTCACCACTCCGACCGCTCCCCGGGACCACCGGACCCCCCACTCGCCCCTCTCACCCCGCCCCGCCCAACTCCCGCCCCCACCAGCCAACTTCACCGGCCGCGCCGAAACCCTCCCCGCCCTGCACGACACCCTCGCCCCCCTCTCCGCCGACCCTGGAGCGCAACCCCTCGCCGTCATCACCGGCATGGCCGGCGTAGGCAAGAGCGCGCTCGCGTTGCACGCGGCCCATGCGTTGAGGAACCGTTTCCCCGATGGGCAGTTGTATGTGAACCTGCACGGCGCCACCCCCGGCATGACCCCCCTCACCTCCGGCCAGGCACTGCACGCCCTGCTCCGCGACCTCGGTGCCGAACCGCGTCACATCCCCGAACACCCGGACACGGCAAGCGCGTTGCTCCGCTCCCTGCTCGCCCCGACCCGCACGTTGATGGTGCTGGACGACGCCGAGAACGCCGCCCAGGTACGGCCGTTGCTGCCGGCCGGCACCGGGTGCGCGGTGATCGTCACCAGCCGTTCGCCGCTGACCGCGCTCGACGGCGCCCGCCGCTTTCCGCTCACACCCCTGTCCGGCGAGGACAGCGCCGCACTGCTGCGCGCCGTCTCCGGCCGCGACGGCCTCGACGCGGCCCACCCGCTCGTCGAACTCACCGGCCGCCTCCCGCTCGCCCTGCGCATCGTCGCCGCCCGACTGGCCGCCCGCCGGGCCCTCGCCCCGGACGTCCTGGCCGGCCAACTCGCCGCCACGGAAGGCCGGTTGCAGCATCTGGAGTACGACGACCTCAGCGTCCGGCGTTCCCTGGCCGTCGCCCACGACGCCCTCGCCGCCTCCGACCGCGAGACCGACCGCGACGCGGCCCGCACCCTGCACCACATCGGCACCCTCGACCTCCCGGCCTACGGCGCCCCCCTGCTCGCCCGCCTCGCCGACACCGACGAACGCCGAGCCGCTGCGGCCCTCGACCGCCTGGTCGACGTAGCCCTCTTGGAGGAGACGTCGTACGGCCGCTACGCCCCCCACGACCTGGTCCGTGACTTCGCCCGTGAACTGGCTTACAGGGGAGTGGAGTTGAAGGGGGATGGGGTCAAGGGAGGCGGCAGGGAAGGGGAGGCCGCCCTCACCGACACAGCCCTCACCGACACAGCCCTCACCGACGCAGCCCCCGCCGACACCGTCCTCGCCAACTCCACCCTCGCGGAAACGCCCCCCGCTGACATCGACCTCGCAGGCACCGCTCTTGCCGAAACCGACCTCGCAGACGCCCCCTCCTCCCAATCCCCCCTCTCCGAAGTCACCCTCCCCGACCCCACCCCGGCCGACCCTGACCCCATAACAACCGCCCTCGCCTGGTACGCCGCCCACGCCGAACGCACCCTCACCGCGATCGTTGAACCAGGCCTCGACCAGGACGACCGCCGCCGACCGACAGCGGCCCAACTCCCCGATCACGCCGCGGAGGTCGCGGCCGCCACTCCCTTCCCCCGCCCCGAAGACGCCTTCGCCTGGGGCGACTTGGAGCTGGAGAACGTGGTGACGCTCGTGACCCGGTACCGCGACACCCCCGATCTCCGCCGGACCGCCCACGTCTCGACGCTCGTCCGGCTCCTCTTCCCCTACGTCCTGCGCAGCGGCCGCGTCGCCGAGACGGAAGTGCTCGGCCGGGCCGCCCTCGGTGCGGCGCGGCGGCTCGGGGACGCGGCGGCGGAGGCGTACGCGCTGGGCGATCTCGCCGGACTGCACTTCCTGACCGGCCGGCAGAACGAGGCGCTCGTCCTCAACGACCAGGCCCTGGCGATCTGGTGGCGGCTCGACACGGTCTCCTGGATCCGCCGCTGCCTCAACAACCGCGGCCTGCTCCTCGAAGGCCTGGGCCGTTACGCCGAGTCCGGGGTCGCCCTGCGCCAAAGCCTCGCCCACTCACGGCAGTTGAACGACCCGTACGGCGAGGCCGTGACCCACAGCCACCTCGGCAACCTGTACGAACACACCGACCCCCGCGCCGCCATCGAACAGCACCGCCGCTCCCTCGCCATCGGCGACGAGATCGGCGCGGTCATCGTGCAGCACTCCGCGCACTGCAACATCGGCTACGCCCATCTCGCCCTCGGCGAACCGGCCGCCGCCGTACCGCACTTCGAGGAGAGCCTGCGCATCCTCGGCGGCCACGGCGACTGGCACGGCGAGTCACAGACCCGCCTCGGCCTGGTCCGCGCCCTCCGCCTCCTCGGCCGCACCGAACGCGCCGACACCGAACAGGCCCGCACCGAAAGCGCCGACACCGTACAAGCCCACACCGCACAAGCCCACACCGAACGCGCCGCCACCGAGTGCGCCGAACTGCTCCGTCGTGCGGACGCCCGCGCCGACCGCTACATGGGCGGCCTGGCCCGCCACCAACTCGGCCTGCTGCTACGGGAACAGGGCCGCGCGGACGAGGCGTACGACGAATGGCGGACGGCCCTCGACGCCCTCGACGGGACGGACGAGAAGGCCGTCGTCCAGGAACTCGGCGAGCTGTTGTCGCAGCGTGACGCGCGTCGACCACCGCAGCCGTAGACCCTGGCCGCCCCGGCGACAGGCCCTGCACACCGCAGCCGTAGGCCCTACTTGGCATCGGCGTAACACTCAACCACCGCCACCGTGAAGGGAAACCGCACCGGCGACTCCCCGAACGTCAGCCGCCCGGCGAGGTCGGCCGCCTCCTGTATCGCGGCGGCGACGGTATCGGCCTCCGCCTCCGGGCAGTGCACGATCACCTCGTCGTGCTGGAAGAAGACCAGCTCGGCCGCCAGCTCGGCGCAGGACCGCCGGAGCGCGGCCAGCATCAGCAGGGCCCAGTCCGCCGCGCTTCCCTGGACGACGAAGTTTCGGGCGAAACGGCCCCGGGCACGGGAGTTGGTCGAGGCGTAACCCGGCACCCAGCCCTGGTCGGCGGGGGCCGTGACGGGGTCGTCCTGGGGGATGCCCGCCTCCTCCGCCGCGTCCTCGCCCCCGGCCACCGGCGGGCAGGTCCGCCCCAGCCAGGTCCGGACGAGCCGCCCCTCCTCGCCCGCCTTCGCGGCATCGTCGACGTACGCCACCGCCTTGGGGAACCGGCGTCTGAGCGCGGCGAGGTTCTTGAGGCCGTCGCCGGAGGTCTGGCCGTAGACCGCTCCGAGCACGGCGATCTTGGCCTGGTCGCGGTCGCCGGAGAAGGCGCGGTCGGACACGGACTGGTAGAGGTCGGTGGCGCGGCCGGCCACCTCCATCAGCCCGGGGTCGCGGGAGATCGCGGCGAGCACCCGCGGTTCCATCTGGTCGGCGTCGGCGACGACGAGCCGCCAGCCCGGGTCGGCGACCACGGCCCGCCGGATGACCTTGGGGATCTGTAGCCCGCCCCCGCCGTTGGTGACCCAGCGCCCGGTGACCGTCCCGCCCGCGAGGAACTCCGGCCGGAACCGCCCGTCCCGCACCCAGTCCTGCAACCAGGACCAGCCGTGAGCGACCCAGATCCGGTACAGCTTCTTGTACTCCAGCAGCGGTTTCACGGCCGGATGGTCGAGGGACTGGATCTCCCAGCGCCGGGTGGACCTGACCTTGATCCCGGCTTCGGCGAACGCCTTGACCACGTCGGCCGGCAGATCGGGCCGCACCCGTCTCCCGAAGGCGGCGGACACCTCGTCCGCCAGCTCGGCGAGCCGTCGCGGCTCACCCCCGCCCGCGTACCGCTCGCCCAGCAACTCGTGCAGCATCTCCCGGTGCACATCGGCGCTCCAGGGCAGCCCGGCCCGGTTCATCTCGGCCGCGACCAGCATCCCCGCCGACTCGGAGGCGGTGAGCAGCCGCATCCGGTCGGGGTGCGTGGTGGCGTCGTGCCGCCGCTGCTGCTCGGCGTACACGGCGAGCAGGTCGGCCAGCGGGAGACGGACGCTCTGCGGCTCGAAGAGCGAGGGCTGCGCGCCCGGTTCGGCCGCCCGCTGCGGCGGATCCGGCGGTACGGCCCCGCCCCGCAACCGGGCCAGCGCGGCCGCCGCCGACCGCGGTTCACCGTGCCGCCCCTCGTGCCCGAGCAACAGCGTCTCGGCGTCCTCGACGTCGTAGCACCGCTCCACCCGCACCCCCGCGGCGAGCAGCACCGGATACACCTCCGCCGTGGACCGCCACACCCAACGCCCCACGTCAGGCCGCCCCCGCACGGCCTCGACAAGATCCGCCTCCCGCCCCACCGCCCCCACGGGCAGCCCGTCCGGACCGAGGGCGGCGACCTCCACACCACCGCCCTCGGCCGGAGCGAGCGCCCAGCGATCGGTCATGCTGGCGAGTGTGGCACGCGGGTCTGACAACGCCCGTGACCTGCGCGAATCGCGTCGCCCGCACAGCGTCTCCGAGCGAAGAAACGTCACGCGCACACTCGTACGGGTGACGCGTCACGAGATCACGGACGGCCCTCTCGCCTACGCTGACAGGGTCGCTCCGTACGAAGGAGGTCCGCCGTGGCACTGACCGCCCCAGAACGCCGACTGAGCCCTCATCCGAGTCCGATGAGTCCTCATCCGAGTCCGACTGAGGAGAGGCACATGGAGGCTTCGGTCGAGGCCGCCTTCGACGCGTTCGACGCTGCTGCCCCGGAGGGTTGGCGCGTGGAGTTGATCGAAGGGAAGATCCACGTGGTGCCTCCGGCGAATGGGGAGCATGAGGAGATCGTGTCCGAGACGGCGGAGCAGGTCACGCTCAACCGTCACGACGGCGATCTGCGTACGTACACCGGTATCGGCCTGGACGCTCCGGACGCGTCCCTCACCGGCAAGGTGGTCCCCGATCTGGTGATCGCTCCGAAGGGCAGTTTCGCCGACGACCAGCGCTATCACGACCCCGCGCCCGTCGTGCTAGTCGGTGAGGTGACCTCCGAGTCCACCGCCGTCAACGACCGCGGTCCCAAACTGCGTGGCTACGCGCGCGCGGGCATCCCCTGCTACCTGTTGATCGACCGCGAGGCCGGGACGGTCATCGTCTACAGCGAGCCCACCGGCGACCGCTACACCCGTGCCGCCGAGATCGAGATCTCCAAGACCGTGGCTCTGCCCGAGCCGCTCGGGTTCGACCTCGACACGAGCCGGTTCTGACCCGAGCGGCGGGCTTGCCCGTCTCAGCCCTGAAACCCGCTGAGCATCTCCGCGATGTGGTGTTCGGTCGTCGGCTTGTCGATGCCGAGGCCATTGAGGACGCCCTCGCCGTTCTCGTGCTCCAGCAGGGCGAGCAGGATGTGTTCGGTGCCGATGTAGTTGTGGCCCAGGCGCAGGGCCTCGCGGAAGGTGAGTTCCAGGACCTTCTTGGCGTCGGGGCCGTAGGGGACGAGGTCCGGGACCTCGTCGGCGGCCGGCGGGAGGGCCGCGGTGGCGGCTTGCCGTACGGCGTCCAGGAGGACCCCCTGCGCGACGATCGCCTTGCCCGCGAGGGCATCCGGTTCGGCGAGCAGGCCGAGGATCAGGTGCTCGGGGCGGCCCTCGGGGTTGCGGGCGGCGACGGCTTCGTTGTGGGAGGCCATCACCGCGTTGCGGGCGCGCGGTGTGTACCGGCTGAACCCCTGACTGGGATCGAGGTCGGCCGACTCCTTCGCCACGAAGCGCTTCTGGGCGGCCTGCCGGGTGACGCCCATGCTCCTGCCGATGTCCGTCCAGGAGGCACCTGAACGCCTGGCCTGGTCCACGAAGTGGCCGATCAGATGGTCGGCGACATCGCCCAGGTGGTCGGCTGCGATGACCGCGTCCTCAAGTTGGTCGAGCGGCGCGGGGTGGACCTTCTTGATGGCCGCGATGAGGTCGTCGAGGCGCACGGATGAGGTGACGTTCGGGTTGGTCGTCATGTGTCAACCGTAGGTTGACAGCGTAAGGGTGTCAACCCCGAGTTGACACCTGTCCGGCAGGTGAAGGTGAGGGTGTGATCAAGTAAAAGCCGGACCGCATCGATTTCGATAATGATAGATATGGCAGGTCATCACCCCCACCTCCCCGACGGAGTTATCGTGCAAAAGGTCATCGATTACATAGAGGAACGCCGGGCGTCGTACGAAGGGCATGAATTCTTCACCGACTTATTGGCCGACGAGTCGCTCCCCGGCGAAAAGCGCCTGGCGTGGGGCCCCAGTGTGATCCCGTTCATCATGGGTTACTCCGACCTGAACAAGTACGTCTTCCGCAAGAGCGCCGAGGAAGCCGAACGCGACCAGTTGCAGTCCCTCCTCAACGCCCACACGTACGAGGAGGACTTCCACTGGCAGTGGATGCTGACCGACCTGGAGAAGCTGGGCGCCGACCGCGAGTTGCCCCTCTCGGACGCCACCCGCGTCCTGTGGAGCGCGGACTTCCAGCACTCCCGACGCCTCGTCCTGGAACTGGCCGCACTCGCCGCCGACGCGCCCACGTACGCCGTCTTCGCCATGGTCGAGTCCATCGAGGCGGTCTCCATCACCATCTTCACGCACTGCCGGGGAATCGCCCTGCGGGACGGTCGTGAATGCGAATTCTTCGGCACGAAGCATTACCTGGCGGAGGCGTCGCACAGCATCAAGTCACCGGAAGTCGAAGAAACGAGCCTGCCGTCCCTCGACGAGGCCCAGCGCGAGGAATCCAGGCGCATGGTGGACCGCACGTTCGCGCTTTTCGACGACTGGTCCGGCGCTCTCCTGCAATTCGCGCTCGCCAACTCGGACCCCGACCGCACCTACGCGCGGATGATCCAGCAGAGCAAGGACCTGCTGCCGGAGGCCGAGGCGGCGGCAGCGAGCGCGTTCTAGCCGACAGGCGCAAGTGACCACTCCGTAGACGATCACTCCGTAGGCGGCTACTTCGTAGGCAACTACTTCGTGAGTGACCCGGCGGCGCCGGTCAGCAGCCAGTCGAGGCCGCGTTCGAAGCTCGACTCCGGGTCGTCGTTGTGGCGCAGCTCGGAGAAACCGGTCTCGGCGAGGTGGGGGAGCCTGCCGGCGTCGATCTGCTTCTGGACGTACTCCGTGGTGGCCGCGCGGCGGGCGGTGTCGGCCTCTTCGGTGGTCCGGCGCCGGATCCCGCCGGACAGCTCGGCCATCACATGCCCGAGCGTGAACGTGTCGACCGCGAGGATCAGCGCGCGCAGCACGGCACCGTCGGCGTCCAACCCCCGTACCGCGGCGGCGGATTCGTCCATGCGCTTCAGCGAGGCGGGGCCGACCGGGCACCCCGTGTCCCGGGTGGCCGGCAGCCACGGGTGGCGCAGGGCCGCGGCCCGGTTGGACCGGTGAGTACGCGCAACGCCTCGCGCCAGTCGGAGGGGACGTCTCCCACGAGCGTCTCCTCCGCGGCGGCGTCATGCTCGGCGTTCTCCGCACACCCCGCCGACACCCATTACCTGGCGCAGGACGCCGCGCTTCTTGAGTTGATCGGCGATGCGCGAGCAGACCGCGTGTGATGACCGCAGGACCGGGTCGGCCACCGGCAACACCCTTGAGGGGAAACGGAGTTCACCGCCGTAGCCCCTGCCCCTACGGCCCCGGCCTCCGCCTCACCCCCGGCGCAGCAACGGCGCGACCGCGTCCCGCAGTTGACCGACGTGCCCGTAGTGCAGTCCCGTCAGCCCCGCCTCCCGGGCCGCGACGACATGGCCGGCGGTGTCGTCGACGAACAGGCAGCGCTTCGGGTCGGCTCCGACGCGCCCGGCGGCCAACTCGAAGACGCGCGGGTCCGGTTTGGCCACGCCGACGCGGGCGGTGTTGACCACCGCGTCGAACGCCTCGGACAGGCCGATCGCCGCGAGGTAACTCTCCAGCCTGGTCGTGGCGTTGGAGAGCAGAACCACGGGCACCGTGCGCCGGACCTCGGTGAGCAGTGCCATGACGTCGGGGTCGACCCGGCCGGTGAGTGCACTCCACGCGGCCACCAAGTCACGGGCCCGTTCGGCCGAGCCGCAGACCGGCGTCAGGTCGTCGGCGATCCGGGACCGCCACTCCTCGTCACCGAGTTGCCCCGTCACGGCCGCCCGCAGCGACCCGCCCTCGAACGCGGCCCCGGCCAGCGTCCCCTCGGCCAGCCCCCAGGCCCGGTCCAGCGCGGTCATCCCGTCCGGATCCCACACGTGCACGACCCCGTCGAAATCGCACAGCACGGCGTCGAACGGCAGCGTCTCCATACGAACCGATCTTGCCACGCGGGCCGAAGCCCCACCGCCCCACCGTCCCAACGCCCTGGCGTCTACGAGGAGTTGGTTTTCCACAGGGTGTGGACGGACCGAGGCGCGACCACCGATCGGGCAGACCGGACCCTGCCCTATCCGGCGTCCTCGGAACGTATCCCGCCCCGTCTCCCCGCCACCCCATGACACGATCAAGCCGTGACCAGCAAGACCACCACCGTCGAGCGAGCCTTCGAGGCCGCCCTCTACACCGACACCCACGACGCCCTCGACGCGGGTGCCTCGATCCTCGCCGCCGACCCCGCCGCGGACCCCGAACTGGCAAGCCGTGGCCGGGAGTTCGTGGCATCGGCATGGCGGCGCGGCTGGCAGCCGGCAGACGTCGTACGGCTGGTTCGGCGGGAGTTGGACGACGTACACGTACGGCTCGTCTCGGCGCTGATCCGGGCGCAGGCACCGGACGACCGGGCGCGCGGCCCCCGTTGGGCGGCGCAGCTCGACGACCTGACCGTCGAAGAGCCGGCCCGCACCGACCGTTTCTCGCACGCCGGCACCGTGCTGGCGCTGTACCGCCTGCTGCTGCGGCTGCCGAGCCTCGAACCCCTCGACGAGCACGAACCGGGACGGCACGAGATCCGCCGGCCCGCCTCCCGCATGCTCACCCGCATCCGCGCGCTGCTCGCGAAGGCGGAGGCGACCGGGTTTCCGGAGGAGGCGGAGGCGTTGAGTGCCAAGGCGCAGGAGTTGATGGCGCGGCACAGTATCGACGAGGCGCTGCTCGACGCGCGGGCGCCGGCGAAGGACGCGCCCGGCGCGTGCCGGATCGGGGTCGAGGCGCCGTACGAGCAGGCGAAGGCGGTGCTGCTGGACGCGGTCGCCGGTGCGAACCACTGCCGGGCCGTCTGGAACGAGGCCTTCGGTTTCTCCACCGTCGTCGGTTTCGAGGGCGATCTGGAGGTGGTCGAACTCCTCTACACCTCGCTCCTCGTGCAGGCCACGACCGCGATGACGCGCGCGGAGGCGGCCCAGCGCGCGGGTGGCCGCCGGCGGACGAAGACCTTCCGGCAGTCCTTCCTCGCGGCCTACGCCCACCGCATCGGGGACCGGCTGGCGCGGGCCGCCGGGACGCAGGTGACCGACGACCTGCTCCCGGTGCTCGCGACTCGCGAGGTCGCCGTCACCGACCGCGTCGACGCGATGTTCCCGGAGACGACCACGACCCGCCTGCGCGGGATCACCGACGAGGCGGGCTGGACGGAGGGCGCCGAGGCGGCGGACCGGGCCCAGGTCAGGGCCCGACCGCCACTGGACTGACAGACGTCAGTCGCCGGCCTGCGTGAACGCGCTGACCGAGGCGTCCGAATCGGTCACGGAGGTCTTGCCCTGGACGGGTCCGTACGACCACTTGTAGCTCGTGGTGTCGCTGCTGCCTGGCAGGGCGATGACCACCTTCGTCGCGGCCAGGCTCAGCTTGTCGCCCGCCTTGCCGCGCACGTAGGTGATGGTGAAAGAGGCTGCGTCGCCCTTGGCGAGCTTCAGCTTCTGCGCCTTGGCGCCCTTCTGGGTGGAGAGGACGACCTTGGTGCCGCCGGCCTCCAGCGTGGCACCGGGGAACCCGTTCAGGTCGCACGGCTTGCTCTGGTTGGTGAGCGAGACGGGCACCTCACCGGTGTCACCGGCGGCCGGAGCGGTACTGGCCGGCCCGACCTGGACGGCGACCCCGTCGAACGAGCAGGCCGACCCGTTCTTGCTGTCGGAGGAACCACCACCGCTGCCACTGTCGCAGGCGGTCAGAAGCAGAGCCGACGCGAGCGCGGCGACGGCGAGGGGAACAGTGCGCATGAGGGGATCATCCCGCACCGAACCCCCCTCCGCCGACCGGCCTACACTCCAGGAGCCGCACACGGCCCCCACCTCAAGTCCTACAGCCTCAGGGCCATGACAGGTCCAGGCCTCCGGGGTTACGCCAGGTCTACGGCCCCAGGGCTGGGCAGGGCTTCCACCGCGAGGCCTACAGCTTCAGGGCCACGCCAGGTCTAAGCCTCCGGGGATACGCCAAGTCCACGACCCCGAGGGCTACGCCAAGTCCACGACCCCGAGGGCTACGCCAGGTCTACGACCCGAGGGCTGGGCAGCGCCCCCGCCCCAAGGCCTACAACCCCAGAGCCACGCCAGGTCTACGACCTCAGGGCTGGGCAAGGCTTCCACCCCGAGGCCTACAACCCCAGAGCCACGCCAGATCTACGACCCCAGGGCCACACAAGACCCGTGCCCCAAGGCCTACGCCCTCAGCGCTACGCCAGGTCTACGACCCAACGCACCCGCCCGTCCAGAACCACCCCAGGCCCACGCCCCAAGACACCCGCCCCCGGGGCCACCCGGACCTGCCTCACCCCTACGACTACGACCCCAAGCTCGCCGTAGGCAGACCCGACGGCAGCTTCCCGCCCTCGGCCCGGGTGTACGTCTCCTTGCCGGTACTCCCCGACCAGGTGACCGCGAGGCTCGACTTGCTGACGGAGTCGATCATTCCGGTCGCCCGGGTCTTGCTGCCGTCCGTGCACTTGAGGTGGATCATCTGCATCCCCGCCTCCTCGCCGGCCGTCCCGTTGCACACGGTGCCACCGGTCGTGAACAGCGCGGCCTGCTTGCCGGTGACCACAAGGACCAACGCCTTGCCGCCCGCCGTGGCGAGCCAACTGCCCTGTAGTCCGTCGGACGCGGCCGACGGACTGCTGCCGGAGCCACCGGAGTCCGCCGTCGCGGTCGACGTCGCCGACGAGGACGCGCTCGGCGTGGACGAGGAGTCGTCCGAGGAGTCACCGCTGCACGCGGTCAGGACGAGCGCGCCCGCCAGACCGGCGGCGGCCGCCGCCATCCGTACCGTCGAGACCGTCGAAAACGCCGTAGTCACTGGTAGCTCCCAAGCTGTAGCCGGACGCGGACGGTCGCCCGGTCGGCCTTGGCCTGGGGTTTTGGCCTCGGGCCCTGGACGCGGCCTCGGCCGGAACGACCGCAGCAAGCTACCAGTGGTTACCAGGAGGACTTGCGGACACCGGGTAGGTATCCGCTGTGAGCCTGTCCGCGCAGGTTCACCCGGGACAGTCCGAAGGTACGGAAGTAGCCGCGGGGGCGTCCGTCGACCTGGTCGCGGTTGCGGACCCGCGTGGCGCTCGCGTCGCGCGGCTGGCTGCGCAACTCCCGCTGCGCGGCGGCCCGTTCGGCCTCCGTCGAACCGGGTCGGCGGATGATCTCCTTCAGCTCGGCCCGCCGCGCCGCGTACCGCGCGACGACCTCCCGCCGCCGTTCGTTCGCCGCGATCTTGCTCTTCTTCGCCATCAGATCCTCACCCCGCGCTCGCGGATCCTGGCCACGGCCGCCTCGACGCCGATCGCGTCCACGGTCTTGATCCCCTTCGTGCTCAGCCGCAGCTGTACGTACCGGCCCTCGCCGGGCAGCCAGTAGCGCTTGGACTGGATGTTCGGGTCGAAACGGCGCGAGGTGCGCCGGTGTGAGTGGGAGATGCGGTTGCCGAAACCGGGCTGTGCGCCGGTCAGCATGCAGTGGGCGGACACGAGTGACGTACCTCTCCTCGATCGGGGCCGTAGCCAGTGCTGCTAATGGAATTCATTTTCAGTAAGGTATCAGGCATGGCTCGCAACGAACTCCGCCCGGTCATCAAACTCAGGTCCACCGCCGGCACCGGCTACACCTACGTGACCCGCAAGAACCGCCGAAACAACCCCGACCGCCTGACCCTGCGCAAGTACGACCCGGCCGCCGGCCGCCACGTCGACTTCCGAGAGGAGCGCTGACCGAGATGCGCGAGAACACCCACCCGCCCTACGGCCCCGTCGTCTTCCGGGACCGAGCCGCGAACCACGCCTTCCTGACCCGCTCGACGATGACGAGTGCGAAGACGATCGCGTGGGAGGACGGGAACACCTACCCCGTCGTCGACGTCGAGATCTCGAACGTCAGCCACCCCTTCTACACCGGCACGGCCCGCGTCCTGGACACGGCCGGCCGCGTGGAGCGCTTCGAGCGCCGCTACGGGAAGCAGGCCTGACGGTGTCCGACCTCTCCGTCGCGATCGTCGCCGGCCTGCACGCAGACGCCCGCAGAGCGACCGTCGCCCAACTCCTCCACGACGTCCCCGGCAGCGTCGTACTCCACCACGACCTCGCTACGGCCGCCGCCGGCACGGTCGTCCGCACGGTCAGGGACGCCACGGGCATCCTCGACGCGGGCGAGACCCCGCTGGTCAACGACTGCGCGTGCTGCGCGCTCCGCGAAGACCTGGTCCCGGAGCTCCGCCGGCTCGCCGCGGCCGGTCAAGTCCGGCTCGCTGTCGTCGAGTTGTGGGACTCCGTCGAACCCAAGGCCATGGCCGAGGTGATCACCGCCGGCGGCCTCACGGTCACCGGCGTCATCACCGCCGTGGACCCGTCCCTGCTCCTCCCGTACCTCGGCAACGGTGACGACCTCGCCGAGACCGGCCTAGCGGCGGCGGCCACGGACCAGCGGACCGTCGCGGACACCTTCGCCCGCCAACTGGAGTACGCCGCGGTCCTCGCCGTCCTCGACTCGGCCGACGCCGACGACGAAGACCGGGAGCTACTGGACCAGTTGCACCCGACGGCCCGCCAAGTCCCGGTCGGAGGCGGCGACTTGACGAGAAGGGCCGGTCACGACGCCCCGGCACAGCTTCCCGCCCCGCCCACCCCCAACCCCCCAGGGGCGCGGGGAACTGCGCGACCAGCCCCCACCGACCCGCACCCCGCAAACAACCCGAACCACCCACCCCCACCCCGGTCCCCCCAACGCACCCCCGCCAACGCCACCCCGCCCCCGCGCGACGCCTCGACCTACCCCGCCCCACCCCCACGCAGCGTCCTCGCCCGCGCAGCCCTCGCCGGCTTCGACGTGGAAGCCGCAGCCGCCGCCCAACACCCCGCCTGCGCCCTCCTCCCCGTCGAGGCGGACGCGCACGGCGTGACCACGCTCGTCTGGCACCGGTGTCGGCCCTTCCACCCGGAGCGGCTGTACGCGGCACTTGAGGACATCACCTGTGCCGCCGCCCGGAGCCGGGGGCGGTTCTGGCTCGCGGACAAGCCCGACTCGTTGCTGCACTGGGACGCGGCCGGGGGTGCCCTGTGTGTGGAGAGCGCGGGGCCGTGGCTCGCCTCGTTGCCGGACGCCGCTTGGGAGTTGGTGCCGCCGGTGCGTCGGGCCGCCGCCGCGCTCGACTGGCATCCGGAGCACGGGGACTGCTGCCAGCACCTTGTCTTCACGTCTCCCGGCCTCGACCGCGACGGGCTCGAACTGCTCCTGGAGTCCTGCCTGTTGACCGATGCCGAGTACGCCGCGGGCCGTAGCGCCTGGAAGCGCATCCCGTCCGCCTTCGACACCCTTCTGGAGATCTGACCGTGCCCCGCAAGCCCGACCTCAAGTCCGCGCGCCGGCCCGCCAAGTCCCGCCGTAATCCCTTGGAAGCGGCCGGAGTTGAGTACATCGACTACAAGGACACCGCGCTGCTGCGGAGCTTCGTCTCCGACCGCGGCAAGATCCGCAGCCGTCGGGTCACCGGCGTATCGGCGCGGCAGCAGCGGCAGTTGGCGGCTGCGATCAAGAACGCCCGGGAGATGGCATTGTTGCCGTACTCGACCCGATAGCCGCCCGCATGGAACACAAGGGCCCCCGTACACGTCTTCCCTAGTACATGTCCTGCCCGGTCCTGGGCAGACGCTGGAACGGCATCGGTAAAGCAGTCGTCAAAGCTGTAACCGGAGGGCCACGCCCCGTGCACGTGCATCTGCTCATGCAGCTGCACATGAACAGGGCTATGATCCGGAACAGTTGACCACTGCATCAATGGCCACACCAGCCAGTGCACAACCGGGAGCGACCTGTGGACCACCGCGTTGACAGCGTGTACTTGGGGTTCGACGTGTACAACGGCATGGCTGCCACGCAGCTGGACGGAGTGGCCTGGCAGAAGAGCCGGCACAGCAACTCGCAAGGATCCTGCGTGGAGTTCGCGCGACTGCCCGGCGGCGACGTCGCGGTACGCAACTCGCGCTTCCCCGACGGCCCGGCGCTCGTCTACACCCGCGCCGAGATCGAGGCGATGCTCCTGGGCATCAAGGACGGCGAGTTCGACCACCTGACAGCGGGATAGCGGGACAACGCGCCGACCTGCGGAAACGGCGGCAACGCGCGTAGAACCGCGGCCTCAAAAAGAGCCGCGGTTCCTCACGCGTTCTGCTGCGCGGCCTCGCCCTGGAGCCGGAACAGCGCCCAGACCACCTTGCCGCTGAGCGTCCCCGCCAGCGGGTGCCAGCCCCAGCCGTCGGCGAACGAGTCGACGAGGAACAGGCCGCGGCCCGACTCCGCCGAGAAGTCCTCCGTCTCGCGGGCGACGGGGCTGTCGTGACTGGGGTCGCGCACGGCGCACACCAGCCGCTCGGTCCAGCGCATCAGGTGCAGCCGCACGGGCGGGTTCTGCTCCGGGACGCGCGGGGTGTTGGCCGGCAGGGCATGGCGCAGCGCGTTGGTGACCAGTTCGGAGACGACCAGGCAGACGTCGTCGAAGCGGTCGCCTATGTCCCACTGGTCGAGCGTGCGGCGGGTGAACTGCCGTGCCTCGCGCACCGCTTCGTAGCGGGCGGCCAGAGCACACGACGCGGCGCTGGACACGGCCGAAGGGTCCAGCGGCGGAAGGCCCTGCCGTAACGGCTCGAGCATGGTCGATCCATTCGTCCCCATGCGAGGCACTCCCGGGAATTCGCGGTCGTTGCGATGCAGCGGTGGCGCGAGACCATGGTTTCGGATGCGTACAGCAGATGCAAGGGCAGATGCACGTGCAGCTGACCGAATTGGACCCTCCCGTACCGCTTGTTGGCCATTTTTTCCGCCAACTTCACGCCGTTCTCGCCCTCCGACCTTGCTTCTTCCTGACGTCTTCCTGACAACTTCCTGTGAACGGGCGTCCCTTCTTTCCATTTCTGTAACCGAACGAGTACTGCTCGAAGTGTTTTAGTGGCAGACTGCGGCCCCTGAAGAGGTTGGGGAGGCTGGCGAACGTGAGCGCGGGAGAGCCCGGATCGGTGGTGCGGCGGATGCTGCTCGGCTCGCAACTCAGGCGACTGCGGGAAGCACGCGGGATCACCCGAGAGGCGGCGGGGTACTCGATCCGCGCTTCCGAATCCAAGATCAGTCGCATGGAGCTGGGGCGAGTGAGCTTCAAGACCCGGGACGTAGAGGACCTCTTGACGCTGTACGGCATCACGGACGAGGCGGAGCGCATCTCACTCCTCTCCCTCGCGAAGGAGGCCAACGTAGCGGGCTGGTGGCACAGTTACTCGGACGTCCTGCCCAGTTGGTTCCCCACCTATGTGGGCCTGGAGGGCGCCGCCTCCCTCATCCGCGTCTACGAGGTGCAGTTCGTCCACGGACTCCTCCAGACCGAGGCCTACGCCCGCGCGGTCGTCCGGCGCGGCATGAAGGGCGCGAGTGCGGCCGACGTGGAACGGCGGGTGGCGCTGCGACTTGAGCGGCAGAAGTACCTGGTGAACGAGAACGCGCCGGACTTCCACATCGTCCTGGACGAGGCCGCCCTGCGCCGCCCGTACGGCGACCGCGAGGTGATGCGCGGTCAGTTGCAGCATCTGATCGAGGTCTCCGAACACTCCAACGTCCGCCTCCAGGTGATGCCGTTCGGCTTCGGCGGGCACGCTGGCGAGTCCGGTGCCTTCACGATCCTGTCGTTCCCCGAGTCCGACCTCTCGGACGTCGTCTATCTCGAACAGCTCACCAGCGCGCTCTACTTGGACAAGTCCGAGGACGTGGCCCAGTACGAGAAGGCGCTGAAGGAGCTTCAGCAGGACAGCCCGGGCCCGGACGAGAGCCGGGATCTTCTCCGGGGACTGCTCCAACTCTCTTGAAACACAAGTACGATGACGTGTGATCAGACCGTGATGATCGTGATGGATCGTCCGGTCTGCTGTTGATCGTGTCTGCAACTGATCGTGCCTGCTGACGATTTGAGCGATTGAGGGATCACATGTCGTCCTACTTCACCGACCTGGCTCAGCAGTACATCGACGGTGAGTGGCGCCCGGGCACCGGCTCCTGGGACATCATCGACTTCAACCCGTACGACGGCGAGAAGCTCGCGTCGATCACCATAGCCACGGTCGACGAGGTCGACGAGGCGTACAAGGCTGCCGCCCGCGCGCAGAAGGCGTGGGGCGCGACCAACCCCTACGCCCGTCGTGCCGTGTTCGAGAAGGCCCTGTGGCTCATCGAGGACCGCGAGCAGGAGATCGCCGAGGTGATCATCGCCGAACTCGGCGGCACGCACCTGAAGGCCGGCTTCGAACTGCACCTCGCCAAGGAGTTCCTGCGCGAGGCGATCCACCTCGCGCTGCGCCCCCAGGGCCGGATCATCCCCTCGCCGGTCGACGGCAAGGAGAACCGCGTCTACAGCGTCCCGGTGGGCGTCGTCGGTGTGATCAGCCCCTTCAACTTCCCGTTCCTCCTCTCCCTCAAGTCGGTTGCCCCCGCACTGGCGTTGGGCAACGGCGTGGTCCTCAAGCCGCACCAGAACACCCCGATCGTCGGCGGTTCCCTGGTCGCGAAGATCTTCGAGGACGCGGGCCTGCCGGGCGGTCTCCTGAACGTCGTCATCACGGACATCGCCGAGATCGGCGACGCGTTCATCGAGCACCCGATCCCGAAGGTCATCTCCTTCACCGGCTCCGACAAGGTCGGCCGCCACGTCGCGACCGTCTGCGCCGCGCAGTTCAAGCGCACGGTGCTCGAACTCGGCGGCAACAGCGCCATCGTGGTCCTCGACGACGCCGACATCGACTACGCGGTCGACGCGGCGGTCTTCAGCCGCTACGTCCACCAGGGCCAGGTCTGCATGGCCGCGAACCGTGTCCTGGTCGACCGGTCGATCGCCGACGAGTTCACCGAGAAGTTCGTCACCAAGGTCAAGTCCCTCAAGGTCGGCGACCCGCGCGACCCGCAGACCGTCATCGGCCCGGTCATCAACTCTCAGCAGGCGGATGCCCTTTCGGGTGTCGTCGAGCAGGCGATCGCGGAAGGCGCGACGGCTCTGGTCCACGGCACGACCACCGACAACCTGGTCTCCCCCTCGGTCCTCACCGACGTCCCCGCCGACTCGGACCTGCTCCGCCAGGAGGTCTTCGGCCCGGTCGCCTTCCTCATCCCGTTCGACGGCGAGGAGGAGGCCGTGAGCATCGTCAACGACACGCCGTACGGCCTCAGCGGTGCCGTCCACACCGGTGACATCGAGCGCGGCGTGAACTTCGCCAAGCAGATCGACACGGGCATGTTCCACGTCAACGACGGCACCGTCCACGACGAGCCGATCGTCCCCTTCGGCGGCGAGAAGGCCTCGGGCGTGGGCCGCCTCAACGGCGAGTCGATGCTGGACGCGTTCACCAGCCTGAAGTGGATCTCGGTGCAGCACGGGCGGAGCGGCTTCCCGTTCTGATCCCTTGAGCAGCTGGTTTTCCTGAGCAGCTGTTTTTTTGAGTACGACACCGTAGCCCGGGCCATTGAGGACAGAACCTGACCTCGATGGCCCGTAGCTTCATCGACGTCGGGCAGGGGGACAGGCTCCCGGTCGGCACCGGCGAAAGGCGAAGGCCATGGTCACGCACGTACCCGCGGACGCACAGGGCGACGAGCGAGGGTCACTGCTCACGTTCATCGAGGACCAACGGGGCGGTATCCGCAGGGCGTTGCTCGGGCTGACCGAGGAACAGGCCGCGAGCAGGCCGAGCGCGAGCGAGCTCTCCCTCTCCGGGCTGCTCAAGCATGTCGCCGACGTCGAGCAGGGCTGGATCGCCCGGGCGAAGCAGGAACCGCCGGCCGTCCAGCGCGACCAGGCCAACTGGCACGAGACGTTCCGGCTGGTCGACGGCGAGACCGTCGAGTCGCAGCTCGCGTACTGGGAGAAGGTCGCCGCCGAGACCGAGGCGTACATCCGCTCGGTGCCGAGCCTCGACGACACCTTCCCGGTCCCGAGCGAGCCCTGGTTCCCGCCGGAGGGCCGCGTCTCCGTGCGCTGGCTCTGCCTGCACCTGATCCGCGAGACCGCCCGGCACGCCGGCCATGCCGACATCATCCGCGAGTCCCTGGACGGCGCCACCGCCTTCGAGCTGTACGTGAAGGAGCGGGGTACGACCCGGGGCTGACCTGCCGGGTTCTACGCTGAGCCCATGTCAGCGATCCGTCTCCTCGTGCTCAACGCCGTGCGCCAGCACGGGCGGGCCCACGGTTACCAGGTGCGCAACGACCTGGAGTACTGGGGCGCGCACGAGTGGTCCAACGCCAAGCCCGGCTCGATCTACCACGCGCTGAAACAGCTGGCCAAGCAGGGTTTCCTGCACGCCCACGAGATCGCGCCGTCCACCGTCGGGGGCCCGCCGCGCACGGAGTACGAGATCACCGACGGGGGCACCGAGGAGTACTTCCGGCTGCTGCGCGAGGCGCTGTCGTCGTACGACCAGCAGATGGACGTGAAGTCGGCCGCCATCGGGGGCATCGTCGATCTGCCCAGGGCCGAGGTGGTGGCGCTGCTCCAGGAGCGCACTCGGGGTATCGCCCAGTGGCGGGCCTCGGTCACCGAGTACTACATCCCCGAGGGAGGCCCCGAACAGCTGGGCCACATCGGCGAGATCATGAACCTCTGGATCCACACGGCCGACGCTGAGGCCGCGTGGACCCAGGGGCTGATCGAGCGCATCGAGGGCGGGGCGTACACCTTCGTGGGGGAGGGTGCGCCGTTCGTCGGTGTCCTGCGGGACGACGAGGAGAACCCGTACGCGACGGGGGAGCGGCACCCGGGGGATAGTCACTAATCAAGTTTGACTAACGAGGGTTACGGCGTTACTTTCGAGCGTGTAGTCAAGTTTGACTAGCGAAGGGGTGTCCAGTGGCCGACGCGGCGATCATCGTCGAGGACGCGCACAAGACGTACGGGGAGAAGAAAAACCGGAAGGCTGAGGGGGGTGACGGCTCCAAGGGGGGCAAGAAGGCGTTGGACGGGCTCGATCTGCGGGTCGCGCGCGGCACCGTGCACGGGGTGCTCGGGCCCAATGGCGCGGGCAAGACCACTCTGGTCCGTGTTCTGTCCACCCTGTTGCGGCCCGACTCCGGCCGGGTCGAGGTCGCGGGGTACGACGTGCTGAGCGAGGCTCGTGCGGTTCGGTTTCGTATCGGGCTGCTCGGTCAACATGCGGCGCTGGATGAGGAGTTGGGTGGTCGGCAGAACCTGGAGATGTTCGGCCGTCTTCATCACCTGGGTGCCCGTCCCGCGCGTGTGCGTGCCGATGAGCTCCTGGAACGTTTCGATCTCGCCGACACCGGTCGTAAGCCGGTTCGCGCCTACAGCGGAGGCATGCGGCGGCGGCTGGATCTCGCCGCCTCGCTCGTCACCGCACCGGAGATCCTCTTCCTGGACGAGCCGACGACCGGTCTCGATCCGCGTGGTCGGGCCGAGGTGTGGACGGCGGTCCGTTCCCTGGTCGGGGGTGGTACGACGGTTCTGCTCACCACGCAGTACCTGGAGGAGGCCGATCAACTCGCCGACCGGGTCTCGGTAGTTGACCGGGGGTGCGTCATCGCCGACGGGACCCCGGACTCGCTGAAGTCTCGTATGGGTGGCGACCGTATCGACGTTGTTCTACGTGACGCGGGTCAACTGGGCGCCGCTGTCGCGCTGTTGCCGCTGCCTGTCGGCGACATTCGGGTCGATGCGGATCGTCGGCTGCTCAGTGCGCCGGTCTCCGACCGGATGGCGGCGCTCTCCGGGGTCGTACGGGCGCTGGAGGAGGGCGGGATCGATGCGGAGGATGTGGCGTTGCGGCGGCCCACTCTGGACGAGGTGTTCCTGCATCTCACGGGAGACGGTGACGGGGCGGGCGCGGACCGTCGTACGAACGTGAAGGAGGCCGTGTGAGTGCCTACGCTCTGACCGATTCCTGGACCATGACCCGGCGTGAACTCGCCCACTGGGCGCGGCAGCCCGTGCAGGTCGTGGTGAGTCTGGTTTTCCCGGTGATGCTGTTGTTGATGTTCGGGTATCTGATCGGCGGTGGGCGGGCGGTCGAGGGTGACTACGTCGACTACCTGGTGCCCGGGATGCTCGCGCTGACCATGGCCTTCGGGCTTGAGGGGACGATGGTCGCCGTCACACAGGATCTCAACAAGGGGGTGATCGATCGGTTCCGGTCGATGCCGATGGCTGACGGGGCGGTGTTGGTGGGGCGTTCGGCTGCGGACATGTTGCAGTCGGCGATCGGTCTTGTCGTGCTGATCGGGGTTGGGCTCGGGCTTGGTTGGCGGCCGCATGCCGGGGCTGGGCAATTCCTGGGCGCCGTGGGGCTGTTGCTTTTCTTTCGGTTCGCCATGTTGTGGGTCGGGATCTATCTGGCGCTGGTGGCGGGGCGGCCTGAGATGGTGCAGGCCGTGCAGATTCTGGTGTGGCCGGTCGGGTTTCTGTCCAACGCCTTGGCTACGCCGGCTGCCATGCCTGGGTGGCTGGGCGTGGTTGTTCAGTGGAATCCGATGTCTCAGACCGCGACTGCTGTGCGGGAGCTTTTTGGTGGGCCCGGGGGAGAGTCGGGGCATGTTTGGGCCGCTGTGGTCTGGCCGTTGGGCTTGCTGGTGGTGTTTTTTCCGCTGGCTGTGCGGCGGTTTCGGGGGATTGGGGGGTGAGTTGTCGGGTGCGGGCCGGTGGGGGCTGGTCGCGCAGTTCCCCGCGCCCCTGGGTGGTTGGGGGTGCGGCTTTGTGTCTTGGTGCGGGTGCGTTGTTGTTCGCCTGGGGTGCGTTGGGGGTCGGCGCCGCGCCGGGGGGTGTCCGTCCTCGGATTGGCGCGGGGGCTGTTGGCCATCGGCTTGACCGTGTTTGACGCGCCAACCGCTGCGGGCGGACACCCCCCGACACGTCGCCTTCTCGCCGTACGCGGGGGGCGGGCCGTGGCCCCCGGATCAGTGGTGGAAGCCTGTTGCCGCTCCCTTGTCGGGGGTGAAGGGGTGGGGCTGGCGGCGTAGTTCGGGGAGGAGGCGGGTCAGGTCGTCCAGGAACAGTTCGGCGAGGTCTGCGGAGAAGCCGTTGCGGCTTACGATCCGGAGGACCGAGAGGTCCTCGCGGTTGGCCGGGAAGGTGTACGCCGGGACCAGCCAGCCGTGTTCGCGTAGGCGGCGGGAGACGTCGAACACGTCGTACGTCGTGACGCCCGGGGCGGTGGTGAAGGCGAAGACCGGCAACTCGTCGCCCCGGGTGAGGAGTCGGAAGTCTCCGAGGGCCTCGATGCGGTCGGCGAGGCCTCGGGCCACGTTCCGGGTGGACTGTTGGACCGCGCGGTAGCCCTCGCGGCCCAGGCGCAGGAATGTGTAGTACTGGGCCACTACTTGGGCGCCGGGGCGGGAGAAGTTGAGGGCGAAGGTGGGCATGTCGCCGCCCAAGTAGTTGACGCGGAAGACGAGTTCCTCCGGGAGGGCCTCCTTGTCGCGCCACAGGGCCCAGCCGACGCCCGGGTAGACCAGGCCGTACTTGTGGCCCGAGGTGTTGATCGAGGCCACGCGCGGGAGGCGGAAGTCCCAGATCAGGTCCGGGTCCAGGAAGGGCGCGACCATGGCGCCGGACGCGCCGTCCACGTGGACCGGGATGTCGAGGCCCGTGCGCTCCTGGAGTGCGTCGAGGGCGGCGCACAGGTCGGCGATCGGCTCGTAGGAGCCGTCGAAGGTGGAGCCCAGGATGCCTACGACGCCGATCGTGTTCTCGTCGCAGAGTTCGGCGGCGGCCTGGGGGTCGAGGTGGAAGCGGTCGCCCTCCATGGGGACTTGGCGGGCCTCTACCTCCCAGAAGTTGCAGAACTTCTCCCAGCAGACCTGGACGTTGACGCCCATCACCAGGTTCGGGCGGGCCGCCGGGTAGCGGTCCTTGTTGCGTTGTGTCCAGCGGCGTTTGAGGGCCATTCCGGCGAGCATGCAGGCCTCGCTGGAGCCGGTTGTCGAGCAGCCCACGGCGGCTGAGGGATCGGGTGCGTTCCACAGGTCCGCGAGCATGGCCACGCAGCGCTTCTCCAGCTCCGCGGTGCGGGGGTACTCGTCCTTGTCGATCATGTTCTTGTCCCGGCACTCCGCCATCAGGACGCCGGCTTCCGGCTCCATCCACGTGGTGACGAAAGTCGCCAGGTTCAGGCGGGAGTTGCCGTCCAGCATCAGCTCGTCGTGCACGAGCTGGGCCGCCGTCATCGGGGGCAACGGCGTGTCCGGGAGCCGGTGCTTGGGCGGGGCCTCGGTCATGCCGCCGACCGGATTGGCCTCCCCGTAGAAGGGGTTCACGGACATGGGGCGTTCGGCGGGCTGGTCGGGACCTTGGTGCAACGGCATGGCGTGCCTCCGATAAGGATCAAAAGAACCAACGGGTACTAGCGAACCGGAGTTCCGTCCGCGCGCAACTGCATCTGCGGTCTCCCGGTCACCAGCAGCCAGGCCGGCAACGAGCCGATGCACAGGAGGGCGAGGATCGCCGGGGAGGACACGAGGATCGCCGCCGTGAAGAGGCTTACCCAGCCTTGTCGAGTGATCGCCAGGAGCATGCCCAGGACGCCCGCGGCGACCGCGAGTGCCGGGTCCACGGCCGGTACGACCGCGTGAGCGAAGAGGCCGAACGCGACGCCGATGAAGACGGAAGGGAAGATCCGGCCGCCCCGGAAGCCGCAGGACGCGGCGACCAGCAGTGCCGCCAGTTTCACGACGGTCATCGTCGCGAACTGGCCCGCCGACCAGCCCTCGGGGTCGGCCGCCAGCTCCCCGACCTCGTCCAGCCCCTTGAAGAGCGTCAGATGGCCGCCCACGGCCGCCAGAAGGCCCAGGACCAGTCCGCCGGCCGGCAGCGCCAGCATGGGGTGTCTGAGGCGGGAGAAGGCGCCGTGGGCGTACGGGAAGAGGTAGACGGCCGCCATGCCGAGCGCCGCCGCCAGGGGTGCCAGCACCAGGACCGCCAGCAGATCGCCCCAGCCGGGCCGACCGAACGCGGGCAGGTGCAGGTCGAAGGTCGGATGGGCCACCAGGGTGGTCGTCATGGCACCCGCACCGGCGGCGGCGAGCGGTGCGAACACGTTGTCCCAGAGGGCCCCCTTGGTATTGCGCCCGGCCAGCGCCTCCGAGATGAGCAGCGCCGCCGCGACCGGCGTCCCGAACAGCGCCCCGATCGTCGCCGACTCGGCCAGCGCCCCCCACACCCCGCCCGGCACCCTCGGCGCCAGCCTGCGCCCCGCCCACAGCGCGAGCCCCACGTTCACGGCGATGATCGGGTTCTCGGGACCCAGGCTCGGCCCGCCCGCGAGCATCAGCGCGGTCGCCAGGACGAGGCCCGGCAGCACCATGGGTGGCAGCGGTACGGCCTCCAGGCCTGTGGTCGCCGGATCGGGACCCGCGTGCCCGGGCACCTTCCACACCACCAGCCCGACCACGATGCCGGTGGCCGTCAGCATGACGAGCATCCAGAGGACCGAGTAGCGGCCGATGCCCAGGGCGTCGGGGAGGTTCTTCCAGAGCACGTGCTGGAGCTGTTCGGCCGCCTCGCTGACCCCGATGAAGAGCAGGCTCGCGAGCACGCCCACGAGGAGAGCGGGGACGATCAACGGCAGCAGGGTGCGCGCCGGGGTCGTAGGGGCAACGGGTGCCTGTTGCGCGCTGTCCTGGGCCACGGGCTCACCATAAGCGGGCAAAACGGAGCGAACATCTTGAGGAAGCGAGCACTACGGGGCCGGGAGGCTTGCGGGGCTTGCACCTCACGTGGCGTGAGGCCTCAGCGTGGAGCGCAGATGGAAGAAGGGAGCGGGAAGTGAGCTACTCCGTAGGGCGGGACGACTCCTACTCCGTAGGGCAGGTCGCCGGGTTCGCCGGGGTCACCGTGCGGACGTTGCACCACTACGACGACATCGGCCTGCTGGTCCCGAGCGAGCGCAGCCACGCGGGGCACCGCCGTTACGGCGACGCCGACCTCGACCGGCTCCAACAGATCCTGTTCTACCGGGAACTCGGCTTCCCGCTCGACGAGGTCGCGGCCCTGCTCGACGACCCGGAGACGGACCCGCGCACCCACCTGCGCCGCCAGCACGAGCTGCTGACCGCCCGGATCGAGAAGCTCCAGAAGATGGCCGAGGCCGTGGAACACGCCATGGAGGCACGCACGATGGGCATCAACCTCACCCCCGAGGAACGCTTCGAGGTCTTCGGAGACAAGGACCCCGAGCAGTACGCCGAGGAAGCAGAACAGCGCTGGGGCGGCACCGAGGCCTACGCCGAGTCGCAGCGCCGGGCCGCCCGCTACACCAAGGACGACTGGAAGCGACTCCAGGCCGAGGTCGACGCCTGGAGCGAGCGCTACGCCACCCTGGTGACCGCCGGCGAACCCCCGACCGGCGACGCGGCGACGGCCCTCGCCGAGGAACACCGCCTGCACATCGACCGCTGGTTCTACGCGTGCTCCTACGAGATGCACACCTGTCTGGCCGAGATGTACGTCTCCGACGAGCGCTTCAAGGCGTTCTACGACGCGATGGCCCCGGGCCTGGCCGAGCACCTCAGGGACGCGATCCTGGCGAACGCGTCCCGGCACACCTCCTAGAGCCCGGCCCGGGGGTACCGCTACTCCCGGGCCAGGACCACCGCCGTCCCGTAGGCGCACACCTCGGTGCCGACGTCCGCCGCCTCGGTCACGTCGAAGCGGAACGCCAGGACGCCGTTGGCCCCACGCGCGCGTGCCTGCTCGATCAGCCTCTCCATGGCCTGGTTGCGGGTCTGCACAAGGGTCTTGGTGAGCCCCTTCAATTCACCGCCGACCATCGACTTCAGACCGGCGCCGATCTGGCTGCCCAGATGCCGTGAGCGCACGGTCAGCCCGAAGATCTCGCCGATCACCTGCTCGACCCGGTAGCCGGGGACGTCGTTCGTCGTCACGACCAACACATCGGCCTGCGGCCCCTGGCCGCCGCCGTACTCTTCGATACCCATGGCTCACAGCTTTGTCCTATGGGGTGCACAGTGCATCCTGGAGTCACCGGTGGAACCTGGGACGGACACATCGCGTTGATAGCTTTGTGCGGCTGTACCTGGACGCTGGCACCTCCCTCCACCCCTCAGGAGCCCGGAACCGTGATGACGCTCGCCCTCGGCCCGAGCTGGCTCGATCCGAACACCATGCTCGACCGGTTCGGGATCTGGGGCCTCCTGCTCGTGGTCTTCGCGGAGTCCGGCCTGCTCATCGGGTTCTTCCTGCCGGGTGACTCCCTGCTCTTCACCTGCGGCCTGCTGATCACCGCGGGCACCCTCGACTTCCCGCTGTGGGCGGCCGTCGCGCTGATCTGCGTCGCCGCGATCCTCGGCGACCAGGCGGGTTACGTCTTCGGCAAGAAGGTCGGCCCCTCGCTCTTCAACCGCCCGGACTCACGCCTCTTCAAGCAGGAGAACGTGGTCAAGGCGCACGAGTTCTTCGAGAAGTACGGCCCCAAGTCCCTTGTCCTGGCCCGCTTCGTGCCCATCGTGCGCACCTTCACGCCGATCATCGCCGGCGTCAGCGGCATGAAGTACCGCTCCTTCATCACGTTCAACGTGATCGGCGGCGTCCTGTGGGGCGCGGGCGTCACCCTGCTCGGCTCCTGGCTCGGCAACATCGACTTCGTCCACAAGAACATCGAAGCGATCCTCATCCTGATCGTCCTGATCTCCGTGGTCCCGATCATCATCGAGTTCCTGCGCGCCCGCTCCAAGGCCAAGAAGAACCCCCAGGCCTCCGGTGAGCAGCCCGGCGACCCGGCCGCGACCCAGCCGTTCCCGGTGATCATGGACGACTCGACGACCCAGCTCCGCCGCATCGACGAGCCCCAGAACAACACCGGTTACGACCAGAACAACGGCTACGACCAGTACTACGCCCAGCCCCAACAGCAGCAGCCGTACCAGCCGCAGCAACAGCCGTACGGCAACGAGCAGTACGGCAACCAGCAGTACCCCCCGTACAACAACCAGGGCCAGGGTCAGGGTTACTCCCAGAACGGCTACCCACAGGGCTAGCGACAGCGCGCCCCATAGGGGCGCGGGGAACTGCGCGACCAGCCACAACGAGCCTGCACTCGCCCACAAACAGCCCGCCCCGAGCTACTAGGCGCTCAGAACCCCCGAGTCCGCTTGGCCGCCCGCCGCGCCCCCGCAGACGCCCCCGGAATCCGCAAGAACAACCGCGAGATCTCCGACCCCAGATTGACCCCGATCGCGATGGCCATGGCGAGAGACGCCGCCGTGGCCAACGACACCAGCCCCTTGTCGACCTCGTTCTGCGCGATCGCCAACAGCCCGAAGTAGGTGGCGGACCCCGGCAACAGGGGCCCGATCGCCGCGGTCGTGTAGGGCAACGCCGACGCGAACCGATACCGCGACAGCAACTGCCCGAACAACCCGACCAACCCCGCCGCAACGGCCGTAGAGGCAACCGGCGAGATCTCGGCGACGAAGCGCATCGCCCCGTAGACGGACCAGGCGACACCCCCGTTGAGGGCCACCAGGAGCACGGTGGATCGTTCCTGCTGGAGCAGTACGGCGAAGGTCAGCGACAGCAGGACGGACGCGCCGATCTGCCACAACGGCCGGTCGGAGTTGCCGAGGGCCACGTCCGGATTGAGCTGCGCGCCGAGCTTCACGCCGAAGTACAGGACGATCAGGACGCCGGCCACGATGCCGACGAAGAAGTACATGACCTCCAGGAGCCGGGCCGACGCGGTGATGTAGAAGCCGGTCAGTCCGTCCTGTACGCCCGCCACCAGCGCTCGCCCGGGCAGCAGGGCGAACAACCCACCGGTGATGACCGCGGAGGCCTTCACATCGACGTTGGCGACCGTGAGAGCGACCCCTATCGCGGCGGGCGGCATCGCGGCGACCGTGAACTGGTAGAACTCCGGCAGCCCCCGCCCCGCGCACAGCCACGCCAGCCGGTCGCCGAGCATCGCGCCGAGCGCGGCGGCGAAGAACACGATGATGTCACCGCCGACGAGCACGGAGGCGGCACCGGCGAGCAGCCCGCTGGCGGAGGTCAGCACCCAGCCGGGGTACGGGTGCCGGTTGCGCCGCATCTCCGCGAGCCGCCGGTAGGCGTCCTCCAAGGAGAGTGCGGTCTCCGGATCGCTGAGGTCCTGGACCAGCCGGAACACGGCCGCGAGCCGCGTGTAGTCGGTGCCCCGGCGCCGTACGGTCCGGGACGCGGTCACCGGATCGTCCACCAGGGAGGGCTGATAGGAGATCGACAGCAGGGTGAAGGTGACGGTCGGCTCGCAGCGGTCGAGGCCGTAGGAGCGGCAGACCGCGAACATCGCCGCCTCGACGTCCTCCGCGCCCTCGCCGCCCGCGAGCAGCAACTCGCCGATGCGGAGCGTCAGATCGAGCACGCGCGGTACGGCGGGGCCGCTGTCGTCGGGCTTCTGCACCGGCTCCGGAGCGGGCCGTTCGGCCACCGGCATGCGCAGCATCGTGCGCATCCGGTCCTGCCAGGGCACATCCTTGGTGAGGCTGACGACGGGAATCCCGGTCGGCGGTGTGAAGGCGGGCGGCGCCTTGCGCGAGCTGTACAGGCTGGGCGGACTGAACGCCGAGCCCTCGGAGTCCTCGACAGCCGGGGCGTGCGTCACGTCGAGCCCGCTCGGAACGGCGAACTCGGAGGTCGTGGACGACTCCCCGTCAGCTGCCGCCACGGCCATCGCCTCGACGCCCACCGGAGCCGTGAAGGCACTCCTGGCCTCGTCCGACTGCGGCTTGCGGTCCTCGGCTTCCGTCACTCCGTAGCACTCCCTGTACGACACCTCCAGCGATCTTCAGTATGCGCACAGACATGGAAACAGGCCGCACGCGTGTGCGTGCGGCCCGTCAGTGCGCGGGAGGCTCAGTGGCCGCCCTGCTCCTTGAGTCGCTTGTACGAGCGCTCGATCTCCGCCTCGGCGTCCACGCGGCCCACCCAGTTGGCACCCTCGACCGACTTGCCGGGCTCCAGGTCCTTGTAGACCTCGAAGAAGTGCTGGATCTCCAGGCGGTCGAACTCCGACACGTGGTGGATGTCACGCAGGTGCTCCACACGCGGGTCGGACGCCGGGACACACAGCAGCTTGTCGTCGCCGCCGGCCTCGTCGGTCATCCGGAACATGCCGATCGCGCGGCACTTGATGAGGCAGCCGGGGAAAGTCGGCTCCTCCAGGATGACCAGCGCGTCGAGCGGGTCGCCGTCCTCGCCGAGAGTGTTCTCGACGAAGCCGTAGTCGGCCGGGTAACTGGTCGAGGTGAAGAGTCGACGGTCCAGGCGGATCCGACCGGTCTCGTGGTCCACCTCGTACTTGTTCCGCGAACCCTTCGGGATCTCGATCGTGACGTCGAACTCCACCGGTGGCTCCTCCATGATCAGCACATGTTTCTGGTGGTTAAGTGTCCCTCACGCAGGTGTGTGATCGCGAAAGGGGCTGGTGGTCGTGCCGGAGCTGAGGCCTTGGCAGGCCGCGAGACCGCATGTGACGCGGGTCGCGCGAGCCGTCCGGCCCCGTCTCAAGCGGGCCGTACAATCCGTGAAACCGCAGGTCACACGGCTCACACAAGCCGTGTCACCCCAGGTCACGCGACTCACCGAAGCCGTGAGACCCCAGGTCACGCGGCTCAATCAAGCCGTGTCACCGAAGGTCGCCCGGCTCGTCGGATCCGTGTCACCTCAGGTCGCGAAGTTGCCGCGGCCGAACAGGACCTGGCAGTTCACCGCCGTCGCCGCCACCGCCGGAATGGCGCTGGCCGCGGGTGTGGTGACCGCCGCCGGTCCCTGGGACTCCTCGGGTCAGCGTACGGCCGAGCGGGACCACGCAGCCGCACAGGAACAGTCAGGTGGCGTAGATCACGGCCGTAGTTCCGATACGTCCGCCAAGGCACCCCGACCCGCCCCCAGCGCCGCATCCGTCCTCGTCGGCCTCGGCGGCGCCGCCAACACCGTGAAGTCGGCCCCGACCGGCACGGCCCTCGCGGACGTCCTCACGCCCCTCCTGGGCAACTCGGCGCTCGGCACCCGCCACACGGCCGCCGTCGTCGACGTCTCGACCGGAAAGCGCCTCTACGGAGTCGGTGCCGACGACGCGTTGACCCCGGCCTCCACGACGAAGATCGCCACCGCGACGGCCGCCCTCTCCGCGATGGGCGCCGACCACCGCTTCACCACCCGCGCCGCCCTGGAGCCCGACACCGAGGAACTCGTCCTGGTCGGCGGCGGCGACCCGACGCTGACCGCCCACAAGGACGCCGAGGGCTGGGCCAGCCTGCGCACGCTCGCCGACAGCACGGCGGTCGCCCTGAAGAAGCACGGCACGCACGCGGTGACGCTGTCGTACGACACGACCCTGTACGCCGGTTCCGAACTCCACCCGATCGGGGTCAACGACAACCTCGCCCCGGTCAGCGCCCTGATGGCCGACGAGGGCCGTACGGACGACTCGTCCAGCGGCCAGGTGCTGCGCGTGACGGACCCGGCGGCGGACGCGGCCAAGAAATTCGCGGGCTTCCTAAAGAAGAACGGCATTACGACGACGTCCCCGGGCCCCTCCAAGGCGACCGGCCGCGCCGCCACCCTCGCCACGGTCTCCTCGCCCCCGCTCTCCGACATCGTCGAGCGGATGCTGACCAACAGCGACAACGACATCGCGGAGGCCCTGGCCCGCCAGACCGCCGTCGCGACGGGCAAGCGCGCCGACTTCGACGGGGGCGCCGCCGCGATCGCCGCCCAGCTGAAGAAGCTTCAACTCCCGGTCAAGGGCGCCGTGTTCAACGACGGCAGCGGCCTCAACCGCGACGACCGCCTCACCGCCGACCTCCTGACCGCCCTCCTGGTCAAGGCCGGTTCCCCGGCCCACCCCGAACTCCGCCCGGTCCTCACCGGCCTCCCCATCGCCGCCTTCACCGGCACCCTGACGACCCGCTACACGGACGCGACGGGAGCGGCGGGGGTGGTGCGCGCCAAGACGGGCACCCTGACGGGCGTCAACACGCTCGCGGGAACGGTCGTGGACAAGGACGGCCAACTCCTCGCCTTCGCCTTCCTGGCCTCCGACACGACGAACACCCTGGAGGCCCAGGCAGCCCTGGACCACACGGCAACGGCGTTGGCGGCCTGCGGCTGTAGCTAGACCACGGCCTGCGCTGGGCGGACAGTCGACAGTGCCGGGCAACGTTCCGACCAAGCTCGCCCTTGCCCACCTCGTGCCCTGCCCCAAGCGGCAGCGCTCACGTACGGTTGACGCATGACGAGCATCGGTGGTGCCGAGATGGTCGACTGGAATCTCGCGGTGGCGACCGCGACCCGACTTGTGCGGCCGGGCCCCGAGGTGAGCCGTGACGAGGCCCGGGCCGTCGTCGCGGAGCTGCGCCGGCATGCGAAGGCCTCGGAGCAACACGTCCGGGGATTCACTCGGATGGGCACGGACGACATCCACGACACCCCGATCCTGGTGGTCGACCGCCCCGGCTGGGTGCGGGCGAACGTCGCCGGGTTCCGGGAGGTCCTCAAGCCGCTGCTCGACAAGATGCAGGAGCGGCGCGGCAACACCCCCGGGGGCGCGGTCTTCGGGGCGGTCGGCGGCAAGGTGACCGGCGTCGAGCTGGGCATGCTGCTGTCGTTCCTGTCCTCGCGTGTGCTCGGCCAGTACGAGACGTTCGCCCCGGCGTCCCGCGAGCTGCCGGCGGGAGCGAAGGGCGGGCGGCTGCTGCTGGTCGCGCCGAACATCGTGCACGTGGAGCGCGAACTCGACGTAGAACCCCACGACTTCCGCCTGTGGGTGTGCCTGCACGAGGAGACGCACCGCACGCAGTTCACGGCCGTGCCCTGGCTGCGTGACCACCTGGAGGGCGAGATCCAGTCGTTCTTGGGGGAGACCGAGGTCGACCCCATGACGGTCCTGGAGCGCATCCGGGAGGCCGCCCAGTCGTTGGCGGGCGGTCGTCCCGAGGGTGAGGAGGACGACGAGGGCCGCTCCCTCGTGGAGATCGTGCAGACGCCCGCGCAGCGGGAGATCCTCGGCCGGCTCACCGCCGTGATGTCCCTCCTGGAGGGGCACGCCGACTTCGTGATGGACGGCGTCGGTCCGGACGTGGTGCCGAGCGTCGCGGAGATCCGCGAGAAGTTCCAGCAGCGCCGCGCGAAGGGCGCCTCCCGCCTGGACTCGGCGCTGCGCAAGCTGCTCGGCCTCGACGCCAAGCTGCGGCAGTACCGGGACGGCGAGCGGTTCGTACGCGCGGTCGTCGAACAGGTGGGCATGGACGGCTTCAACCGGGTGTGGACCTCGCCGAACACGTTGCCCACGAAGACGGAGATCGCCAAACCGGCGGACTGGGTCGCGCGGGTGCACCGCAAGGCCGAGTCGTGAACCGGTCGCGGATGTGGTGAAACGGATTCGGCCGACGGCAGGCGAACGCCCCTGCAATCACCCGTCCGAGGGACCGTGAGCGATGGGTAGGCGTGCGATGCTCGGGGAACGCCCAGGTTCTGTCACCATCTACACACTCTGAGTGACCGAACCTCGGGCCAACCCCCCGAAAACTTCATGAAGGGAACCGGACATGGGTCCCCATCCTGCGGTCGCGGCGATACGCCTGGCGGTCCGCCGCGTCCTCCACGACATCCTCACCGACCACGAGGCCCTGCAGACCGCCGGCGCCTCCCGGCACACCTCGCACGAGCGCCCGCCCTCGCCGCTCGTGCTCGTCGCATGCTCCGGCGGCGCCGATTCCATGGCCCTCGCCTCCGCCCTCGCCTTCGAAGCCCCCAAGCTGGGCATCAGGGCCGGCGGCATCACCGTCGACCACGGCCTCCAGGCCGGCTCCGACCTGCGCGCCGACGAGGTCGTCCTGCGCCTGCGCGAACTGGGCCTGGACCCCGTGGAAGCCACTTCCGTGACCGTGGGCCGCGAGGGCGGCCCCGAGGCAGCCGCCCGGGACGCCCGCTACGCAGCCCTCGACGACTGCGCCGCACGACACGGCGCCGCCGCCGTCCTGCTCGGCCACACGCGCGACGACCAGGCGGAAACCGTCCTGCTGGGCCTCGCCCGCGGCTCCGGCATCCGCTCCCTGTCGGGGATGGCCGCGGTCTCGGGGGCCGACGGCCGTTACCGCCGCCCCTTCCTCCAACTCGACCGGCAGACCGCCCGCAAGGCCTGCATGGCCCAGTCGCTGCCCGTCTGGGACGACCCGCACAACGCCGACCCCGCGTACACGCGTTCCCGTCTGCGCCACGAAGGCCTGCCGGCCCTGGAGAAGGCGCTCGGCAAAGGGGTCGTAGAAGCGCTCGCCCGTACGGCACAGCTCTCCCGGGACGACGCCGACGCCCTCGACACCTGGGCCAGCCAGGCCGAGGCCTCCGTACGGGACGCCACCGGCCTCCTGGAGTGCGCCAAGCTCTACGCCCTGCCGCCCGCCGTACGGCGCCGCATCCTGCGCCGGGCCGCCATCCAGGCCGGTGCCCCGGCCGGTTCGCTGTTCGCCCGTCACATCGAGGAAGTCGACCGCCTGATCACCGGCTGGCGCGGCCAGGGAGCCATCAATCTCCCGGGCAAGGTCGTCGCCCGTCGCCAGGGTGGCAGACTGGTGATTCGGCAAGGCTGAATCGACACCCCCTCCGGGCCTCCGGGGGAGGGGCCAGGTAGTAGCCGGTTGGACGACCGAAAGTGATGCGGGTGGACGCGAAAGACATGGGTGACGACCTCCAGTCGGTGCTCATCACCAAGGAAGAGATCGACGCGAAGCTCGTGGAGCTCGCCGCGAAGATCGACGCGGAGTACGCGGGCAAGGATCTGCTGATCGTCGGCGTCCTCAAGGGCGCGGTGATGGTCATGGCGGACCTCGCCCGGGCGCTGTCCACCCCCGTCACCATGGACTGGATGGCCGTGTCGTCGTACGGCGCGGGCACCCAGTCCTCCGGTGTCGTGCGGATCCTCAAGGACCTCGACACCGACATCAAGGGCAAGCACGTCCTCATCGTCGAGGACATCATCGACTCGGGTCTGACCCTGTCCTGGCTGATCTCCAACCTCGGCTCGCGCGAGCCCGACTCGTTGAAGATCTGCACCCTGCTCCGCAAGCCGGAGGCAGCCAAGGTCGCCATCGACGTGGAGTGGGTCGGCTTCGACATCCCGAACGAGTTCGTCGTCGGCTACGGCCTCGACTACGCCGAGAAGTACCGCAACCTGCCGTTCGTCGGTACGCTCGCGCCGCACGTCTACGGCGGCTAGAGCCACTCGGCCCAAGCCCCGTAAGACGATCGGGAACCCCAGCGGGCCTCGCGCCGTTGGAGCATGCAGACGCGTCTCCCAGCCGTCCCGTGAGACTTCGGGCAACATGGCTGGGGTACGGTCAGAAGAACTGTCTTTATCAAACTCACTATGGCAGGAGGGACGGAGCGTTCTCGCTCCGTATGGATGGACGTGAAGCGATACTTCCGTGGGCCGGTCATGTGGATCGTGCTGGCCGTCCTTGCCGTGGTCGTGTTGATGCAGGTCGTCGGCTCGTCCGGCGGCTACAAGACGGTGGACACCGGCCAGATCGTCCAGGCGATCAATGACAACAAGGTCGAGTCGGCCAAGATCACCACCGGTGACGAGCAGACCGTCAAGGCCACGCTCAAGGACGGCGTAAAGGTCGAGGGCAGCTCCAAGATCCAGGCGAGCTACATCGGCGACCAAGGCGTGGACCTCGCGGCCACGCTGCAGACCAAATACCAGGACAAGCAGATTCCGGACGGCTACACGGTGTCGCCGACGAAGCAGAACGCTTTCGTCGGGATCCTGTTGTCGCTGCTCCCCTTCGTCCTCATCGTGGTCGTCTTCCTGTTCCTGATGAACCAGATGCAGGGCGGCGGCTCCCGAGTCATGAACTTCGGGAAGTCCAAGGCCAAGCTCATCACCAAGGACACCCCGAAGACGACGTTCGCGGACGTCGCGGGCTCCGACGAGGCCGTCGAGGAACTGCACGAGATCAAGGAGTTCCTCCAGGAGCCGGCGAAGTTCCAGGCCGTCGGCGCCAAGATCCCCAAGGGCGTACTCCTGTACGGCCCTCCCGGCACCGGCAAGACCCTGCTGGCGCGCGCCGTCGCGGGCGAGGCCGGGGTGCCCTTCTACTCGATCTCCGGTTCCGACTTCGTCGAGATGTTCGTCGGTGTCGGTGCCTCCCGAGTCCGTGACCTGTTCGAGCAGGCCAAGGCGAACGCTCCGGCGATCGTCTTCGTCGACGAGATCGACGCGGTCGGCCGCCATCGCGGCGCCGGCCTCGGCGGCGGTCACGACGAGCGCGAGCAGACGCTGAACCAGCTGCTCGTCGAGATGGACGGCTTCGACGTCAAGGGCGGCGTGATCCTCATCGCCGCGACGAACCGGCCCGACATCCTCGACCCGGCCCTCCTGCGCCCCGGCCGCTTCGACCGCCAGATCGCGGTCGACCGCCCGGACATGCAGGGCCGTCTGGAGATCCTCAAGGTCCACCAGAAGGGCAAGCCGGTCGCACCGGACGTCGATCTGTCTGCCGTCGCGCGCCGTACGCCGGGCTTCACCGGCGCGGACCTGAGCAACGTCCTGAACGAGGCCGCCCTGCTCACCGCCCGAGGCAACCGCAAGCTGATCGACAACTCCATGCTGGACGAGGCGATCGACCGTGTGGTCGCGGGCCCGCAGAAGCGGACCCGGATCATGTCGGAGAAGGAGAAGAAGATCACCGCGTACCACGAGGGCGGACACGCCCTGGTCGCGGCGGCTTCCCCGAACTCCGACCCGGTGCACAAGATCACGATCCTCTCCCGAGGCCGTGCTCTGGGCTACACGATGGTCCTGCCGGAAGAGGACAAGTACTCGACCACGCGCAACGAGATGCTCGACCAGCTGGCCTACATGCTGGGCGGCCGCGCGGCCGAGGAACTGGTCTTCCACGACCCGACCACGGGCGCCGCGAACGACATCGAGAAGGCCACCGCGACGGCCCGCGCGATGGTCACGCAGTACGGCATGACCGAGCGCCTCGGCGCGATCAAGTTCGGCGGCGACAACACCGAGCCCTTCCTGGGCCGGGAGATGTCGCACCCGCGCGACTACTCGGAAGAGGTCGCCGCGCTCGTCGACGAAGAGGTCAAGAAGCTCATCGAGAACGCGCACAACGAGGCCTGGGAGATCCTGGTCGAGAACCGTGACGTGCTCGACGCGCTCGTGCTTCAGCTGCTGGAGAAGGAGACGCTGAACAAGGAGCAGATCGCCGAGGTCTTCACTCCGATCATCCGGCGTCCGGCCCGTCCCTCCTGGACCGGCTCCTCCCGCCGTACGCCGTCCACCCGCCCGCCGGTGCTCTCCCCCAAGGAGCTGTCACTGACGAACGGGACGAACGGCGCGGGTCCCGCGATCACCGCCGGTGCGACCACCGAGTCCTCTCCCACGCTGGAGAAGGCCCCGGAGGAGCGCCCCGACAACTGACGCGAGTCTCACACGGCTCGAAATGGAAGCCGCGCCCCCCTGGATTTAGCCTGGGGGGCGCGGCTTTTCCATATGCCCGCAACTGAGGCGTGTGTCCGCACACGCGCGACCCGCACAGGAACGAGGCACCGACATGACCGACCCCGTGACGCTTGACGGCGAGGGAACGATCGGCGTCTTCGACGAGAAGCGCGCCGAGAACGCCGTACGCGAACTGCTGATCGCGGTCGGCGAGGACCCGGACCGTGAGGGGCTCAGGGAGACGCCGGCGCGGGTGGCGCGGGCGTACAAGGAGATATTCGCGGGGTTGTGGCAGAAGCCGGAGGATGTGCTGACGACGACGTTCGACCTGGGGCACGACGAGATGGTCCTGGTGAAGGACATCGAGGTGCTGAGCAACTGCGAGCACCATCTGGTGCCGTTCGTCGGAGTCGCCCATGTCGGGTACATCCCGTCCGCCGACGGGAAGATCACCGGGTTGTCGAAGCTGGCTCGGCTGGTGGACGTCTACGCTCGGCGGCCGCAGGTGCAGGAGCGGCTCACTACGCAGGTCGCGGACTCTCTGATGGAGATCCTGGAGCCGCGGGGGGTCATCGTCGTCGTCGAGTGTGAGCACATGTGCATGTCGATGCGGGGGGTGCGGAAGCCTGGTGCCAAGACCATCACGTCTGCGGTGCGGGGGCAGTTGCGGGATCCGGCTACGCGCAATGAGGCGATGAGCCTGATCATGGCTCGCTGACGGTTCGCCTCGCTGGAAGGACCGTGGCGGGTTGTCGGTCGGGTGCGGGTTCGTCGTGGCTGGTCGCGCCCGCGCGGCGGAGCCGCTGATCGACACTGCCCCGCGCCCCTTTCGGGGCGCTCAGGTGACCGGCGTTGCCCCCGCCGCGTTGTTGTCGTCGTCCTCCGGGAGCTTGCAGACGCGCTCCAGGAAGATCGCCGCCGCTATTACGGCGATGCCCGCTACGACCGAGAAGCCGGCGTAGATGGCCTGGTCGCGGCGGGCGGGGATGTCCAGGGACTCCAGGAGGTAGGCGCCCGTGCCGCCGTACATGCCGGCGACGAGGGCGGCGACCAGGGCGCTGGACTGGCCGAAGACGACCGCGCGGGCGGCCATCAGGGGGTCTACGCCTTTGGCGCCGGGGCGGCGCTCGCGCTGGGCCTTGAGGCGGGCGCGCAGGGAGAGCGCCGTGGCCAGCAGGACCACCGCGATCACGGCGAGGACGATGGGCGCGGCCAGCGGGACGCTCGGCAGGGTCCCCACCGCGCTCCACAGCCGGGCCCCCGCCCAGGACAGCACCCCGGCGATCACGAACACGCCGGCCAGCACCCTGATCCGCAGCTCTCTCACGGTGTCCCTTCAGCTCCCCGTGCCCTGTCCGGGCGTAGTGGTCGTCTCGACCTTAACGACTACTCGGGCAGCCGGAGTTCCAGATCCTTGCGGGGCGCTACGCCGTCACGCGTGACGCTGTCGAGGAGAGTGGCGACCGGGCCGCGGCCGGGCAACTGCGCCTCGGGCTCCACGTCGTGCCACGGCGCGAGCACGAAGGCCCGCTCGTGGGCGCGCGGGTGGGGGAGCGTCAGCACCGGGTCGTCCGAGACGACGTCGGCGTACGCGACGATGTCGACGTCGATCGTGCGCGCGCCCCAGCGCTCCTCGCGGACCCGGTGGAAGGCCTCCTCGACCGCGTGCGCCCGCTCCAGCAGGGAGGACGGGGGCAGGGTGGTCTTGAGGACGACGACCGCGTTGAAGTACGAGGGCTGGCTGCCGGGCTCGACGCCCCACGGCTCCGTCTCGTAGACCGGCGATACGGCCTTGATGCGGACGCCGGGGGTGTCCTCCAGGGCGTCGATGGCGCCCTGGAGGGTCTCCAGGCGGTTGCCCAGGTTCGCGCCGATGGAGATCACGGCGCGCCTCGGGTTGCTGAGGGTGGTGTCGGCGGCGTCCACCTGCTGCACCACGGAGGCGGGCACCGGCTGGACGGTCGGGTCGCTGTGACCCTCGGTGAACGAGAAGGTCATACTCGGCTCCGGGTGATGGTGACGGTCACATCGTCGAAGGGGACGGTGATCGGGGCGTCCGGCTTGTGGACGCGGACCTCGACCTCCTCGACCCCTTCGTGCTTCAGGCAGGTCTGCGCGATGCGCTCGGCGAGGGTCTCGATGAGGTTGACGGGCTCGCCCTGGACGACGGCCACGACCTCCTCGGCCACGATGCCGTAGTGCACGGTCTTCGTCAGGTCGTCGTCGGCGGCGGCCGGCCGGGTGTCCAGGCCCAGGACGAGGTCCACGATGAAGGTCTGGCCCTCCTCGCGCTCCTTGGGGAACACGCCGTGGTGCCCGCGGGCCTTCAGGCCGCTCAGCGCGACACGATCCACGCGAATCACTCCTGCAATCGTCGGTGGTGGCTGGTTCGTACCGTGTGCGGGCGGTACCCCGGCCTCGAACGAATCTACCTGCGGGCACTGACAATGCCGGGCCACGAGGGCGCGGGCACTGTCCGGGGCCAGAGGGTTCATCGAGCGTTTCCCCTGGGGAACCCGGTGGCTCATGGGTCGGTAGCCGCCCCTACCCCGGGGTTCGTGATTCCAACCACTTCTTGGTCCTGATGGGCGCCTACCCACTCAGGTGGGGGTGTCCTCGCTGTCGTCCTCGTCGTTTTCGGCCAGAACGGGGGACGCGTGGTGCGACCAGAGCTTCCAGCCCTCGGGGGTGCGCCGGAACACGTTCGTGGCGACCACGAGCTGGCCGACCAAGGGGCCCAGTTCGTCGCTGTCGTCGGGGGAGGGGCCGCCGCTGAGGATGTTCTCCGTGCAGGTGACCAGCGCGGTGTCGCCGGTCACGGAGACGTGCACGTCGGTGAGGAAGAACTGGATGTACTCGGTGTTCGCCATGATCAGCGCGTACGACCGCAGGACCTCGCCGCGGCCGGTCAGCACCGGCCAGCCCGGGTGCACGCAGGAGATCACGCCGCTGTCCGCCGGGTCGTGGTACTCCTCGTCGACGCCGAGGTCGGCCGGGGTCAGCCAGAGCGCGGACAACTCGTCGAAGTCACCGCGCTCCAGCGTCTCGTAGAACGCGGTGTTGGCGAGTTCCACCTGCTCGACGTCGATGTGCGGGGCGGTCACAGGGCGGCCTCGGAGTTGGTGTGCGCGGTCGGTCGGGCGCCGGGGGCGCGCGCTCCCTCCACGGCGCGTGCGACGCGTACGGCGTCGGCCGTGGCGCGGACCTCGTGGACGCGCACCGCCCAGGCGCCGGCGTGCGCCGCGAGCGCGGAGACGGCGGCCGTGGCGGCGTCGCGCTCGCGCGCGGGCGGGGGCGCTCCCTCGGGGCCCGCGAGGACGCGGCCGAGGAACCGTTTGCGGGAGGCGGCGACCAGGAGGGGGTGGCCGAGGGCGAGCAGGCGGTCGAGGTGGGCGAGGAGGACGAGGTCGTGCTCGGCGTCCTTGGAGAAGCCGAGGCCCGGGTCGACGACGACGCGGTCGGGGGCGACGCCGCCGGCGAGAACGGCCTCCACGCGTGCGTGCAGTTCGTCGACTACTTCGGTGACGACGTCGTCGTAAACGCCCCTGACGTTGCCGCCCTCCAGGAAGCCGCGCCAGTGCATGACCACGAAGGGGGCGCCCGAGGCGGCGACGACCGGGATCATCGCGGGGTCCGCGAGGCCGCCGCTGACGTCGTTGACGAGGGCGGCGCCGGCGGCGAGGGCCCGCTCGGCGACGGAGGCGCGCATGGTGTCGACGGAGACGGTGACGCCCTCGGAGGCGAGGCCGCGCACTACGGGGATGACGCGCTTGAGTTCCTCGGCCTCGTCGACCCGGGAGGCGCCGGGGCGGGTGGACTCACCGCCGACGTCCACCAGGTCGGCGCCCTCGGTGACCAGGTCCAGGCCGCGCTTCACGGCCGCCGTGGTGTCGAAGAAGCGACCGCCGTCGGAGAAGGAGTCGGGGGTGACGTTCACGACTCCCATGACCGCGCACCGGTCCCACTCCGGAAGACCCGTGACACGCGCGCGTCCGCTCTGCTTGCTCATACGTTCAGCGTAGGCCCAGGAGGAGGGGGTACGGCCCCGTGGGCCGGGTGGAAGCGGGCTGGTCCGCAGGGGGAGGGGGGCGGGAGCCTGTGGGTGGGGTCCTCGGCCGTGGGCCTTCTTTGCGGTGGTGGTGCGCGGGTGCGGCGTGCCGGTTCGCGGCCCTGGAGCGTGTGTCGGCGGGCGTCGGCCTGTGCTGTGGTCGCCCGCGACCTTCGGCGGAGTGAACAGGGCTCCTGCGGTCGGCCTGCTCCGCAGGGGGAGGGGCGCAAGAGCCGGTGAGTGGGGGGCTCGGCCGTGGATCGTCCGGCAGCGGCCTGGCTTGGCGGTACTGGCCTGCTGCCTTGGATTGTCTGGGGGTGGCCGTCGGCCCGTGCCGTCGTCGCCCGCGGCCCTCGGCGGATCGGAGCGTGCCCGTCGCCGTAGCGCGCCGCGGTCCGTGCGGAGGTCTCCGGGGCGGCCGGGCGGAAACCTTCGGCGCGGCCCGAGCGGTGCCCCCAGCCGGAGCTGAGGGGGCCGCTCGGGCCGCGCCTGTGGGTCAGGCTGCCCGTACATCCCGTTCCGCCAGCCCGTGGGTGCAGGCCGGGGCCGCGGCCGTGCGGCGGCGGAGGAAGCGCGGGAGGGGGAGGGCCAGGTTGACGAAGCCTTCCGCCTGCATCGCGGCGAAGCCGATGCGGGGGAGGTCGCCGGAGGCGCGGTAGACCACGAAGCGGGGTTCCCAGCGGGGCTGGAACTTCGCGTTGAACTTGTACAGGGACTCGATCTGGAACCAGCGCGACAGGAAGACCAGCAGTCCGCGCCAGGCGCGCAGCACCGGGCCCGCGCCGATCTTCTCGCCCCGCGCGAGCGCCGCGCGGAACATCGCGAAGTTGAGCGACACGCGCGTGATGCCGAGCTTCGGTGCCGCCTGGAGGGAGGCCACGATCAGCAGTTCGTTCATCCCCGGGTCGGCCGCGCGGTCACGGCGCATCAGGTCCAGCGACATGCCGTCCGTGCCCCAGGGCACGAAGTGCAGGATCGCCTTCAAGTCGCCGTACTCGCCCGGCTGTTCGTCCGTCTTGTGGGCGGTGGCGATGAAGCAGTCACCGTCCTCGGGGTCGCCGATGCGGCCGAGCGCCATGGAGAAGCCGCGCTCGGTGTCGGTGCCCCGCCAAGCCTCCGCGGCGAGCCGGATGCGCTCCAACTCGCCCTCGCCGAGGTCACGTACACGCCGTACCCGGGTTTCGTAGCCGGCCCGCTCGATGCGCTTCACCATTTGGCGTACGTTGCGCATCGCGCGCCCGGCGAGCGAGAAATCCGCCACGTCGACCACCGCCTCGTCGCCCAGTTCGAGGGCGTCGAGACCGGTCTCGCGGGTCCACACCTCGCCGCCCGTCTCCGAGCAGCCCATCACTGCGGGCGTCCAGGAGTGGGCCTTCGCCTCGTCCATGAAGCGCTCGATGGCGCCCGGCCAGGCCTCCACGTCGCCGATGGGGTCACCACTGGCGAGCATCACTCCGGAGACCACGCGGTACGTCACCGCCGCCTTGCCGCTGGGCGAGAAGACGACGGCCTTGTCGCGGCGGAGCGCGAAGTGACCGAGCGAGTCGCGTCGGCCGTGCTTCTCCAGGAGGGCGCGCAGATGCGTCTCGTCCTCCGGGGTGAGCTGCGCGGCCGGGTGCTCGGGCCGGAACGCGAGGTAGATCGTGGTGACCGCGGTGAGCAGACCCAGGGCGCCCAGTGAGAAGGCGACCGTCCAGGAGGTGCTGCCCTCGTAGTCGACCGGGCCCTCGAAGCCGAACAGGCCGTACAGGACGTGCGTAATCCGATCGGCCAGGCTCGGGTCGCCGACCATGCGCTTGGAGTGGACGCTGACGATGACCAGTCCGAGGACGAGGGAACCGGCGCCCATGAGCACGAAGTTGGCGAGCGCGCGCCACCTGCTGCGCGGGTCGGGCAGCGCCCGGAACTCGTCCCGGTGCAGCAGCAGCGGCGCGAGCAGCGCCGCCGAGATGACGACTCCTATGAGGGAGTGCCGGTACGCGAACTGCGCCACGGCGCCCGCCGGAAGCAGCGCGACGGCGGCCCGCCAGGCCCGGCGCTTGCGCCGCCTGAGCCCGTGCGCGAGGAGCAGCAGCAGCACGCCGGCACTGAGCGAGAGCGCCGCCGCGAAGGGACCGAGCGCACCCGGCAGCACCTCCGCCATGGTGTGCATACGGCTGTGCCGGAAGCGCGGGAACACCCCCGCGGCGATGTCCAGCAGGCCGACGAGGGCGCAGGCCCTGGCGACGAGCGTGGGAACGACCTCGGGGCGCGGACCTCGGACTATGCGCCGGACCCGACCTGTTCGGCTCGGAACCCCACCCGACATTTCCCCATCTATCCTGACAGACATCGCATCCCGTAGTTCTGCGAGAGACCTTGGATCCGGGCCCGATTCGGGCATCCGGCGACATTGCGCCCTCTAGGACGGTGTCTAGAGGAAGGAGGTTCCTTCCTTACCGAAAAGCCGGTTCAAAGGCAGAGGAAAGCCCGGGGCAAGCGTTCGCGAAAGTTGCGTGCGCCATGGGCGGAAAGCGCAGGCGGGGACAGCTGATGGGACTCACGAGCAGGAAAGTGCTGGTACTGGCGGTCGTTTGCGCCGTGCTGCTGTTCATCGGCACAGTATGGCTGTGGCCCCGCCTGGCCAGACGCAACTGGCGGGCCGTCAGCGGGCGCGTGGGCCTGCTGCTGGCAACGCAGTTGGTGCTCTTCGCCTCGGTCGGCCTCGGCGCCAACCAGGCCTTCGGTTTCTACGCCAGCTGGTCCGACCTGTTCGGCAAGGAGACCGGCCAGGGAGTGGTCGTCGACAACTCGGCGCTCCAGGGCGCGGGCGGACCGGTCCAAGTGGTCGAGACCCGGCGGGTGGACGCACCGGGCGGCTCCTCACGGCCGCAGAGCGTGGGCCAGGTGCAGCGGGTCGACATAGCCGGCCGTACGACCCACATCACCACCCCCGCGTACGTGTACCTGCCGCCGGAGTACTTCCAGCCGCAGTACCGCACGCGTTCGTTCCCGGCGACAGTCGTCCTCACGGGGTACCCGGGCACCGCCCAGGCGCTCGTCGACAAGCTGAACTACCCGCGCACGGCCCTGCAGTTGGCCAAGGCCGGTCGGATGCAGCCGATGATCCTCGTGATGATGCGGCCCACGGTGGCGCCGCCGCGCGACACGGAGTGCGTGGACGTCCCGGGCGGGCCGCAGACCGAGTCGTTCTTCGCCAAGGACCTGCCCGATGCCGTGTCGGCCCACTACAGGGTGGGCAAAAAGCCCGGGAGCTGGGGAATCATCGGCGATTCCACGGGCGGTTACTGCGCCCTGAAACTCGCCATGCACCACCCCGGGGTGTACGCCGCGGGGGCCGGCCTGTCGCCGTACTACAAGGCGCCGAGCGACCCCACCACGGGCGACCTCTTCCAGGGGGACAGCACGCTGCGGAACGAGGCGAACCTGTCGTGGTACCTCAAGCACCGGCCCGCGCCCGACACCTCACTGCTCGTCACCAGCAGCAGGATCGGGGAACACAACTACAAAGACACCCTGAAATTCATCGAACAGGTGAAAGCCACGAACTCCACCCGTATCGCGTCGATCATCCTGGACAGCGGCGGCCACAACTTCAACACCTGGCGACGGGAGATCCCGCCGGCCCTCCAGTGGATCAGCGGACGGCTCACCGACTGGTGGAAGTGACCACCGAACCCGTGTGAGGGAAGAGGGGTGGCTGTGTTTTTACCGGGCGGGGCACCATGATTCGCCTACGCGCGGTAAGTTTCTGGCCATGCCACGTGGACGTCACCGCCATTCCCCGCCGTTGCACCGGCTGTTGCCCCCCTCGGCGATCGCAGGCGTGTCGCTCGTCTGTGCCTTCGGGCCCTGGGTCTTCTCGCAGCCGGCGGCGCTCCGCATAGTCGCGGCGATCGCCGCCGCGACCGCGCTCGTCGGGGCGGCGTTCATGCGCCGCTGGGACACACAGGCGGGCAAGCAGGTGGCCGACCTGATACGCGCGCGTACGAGCGACGAGTGGCGCTACGAGGAGCGGCTCGCCGAGCTGGAGTCCGACCTCGACGAGTCGCGCGAACTCCGCGTCAAGCTGGAGCACAAGCTGCGCGCCAAGCGCACCGAGCTGGCGGGCCTGCGCAACGAACACGCGGCCCTGCTGCGCCGGTACGCCACGGCCGAGACCGAGCGCGCGAGCGCCCTGGAGGGCCGCCGCCTGCTGGAGATAGAGGCCGCGGAACCCGCGCGCGCGTTGCCACCGGTTCCGGCGGACGGTGACGACGACGCCTCGGCGGACGTGGACGCCAACGCGGACCTGGAACTCCAGGACGACGACGTCGAGACGGACGACACCGAGGCTGTGGCTGCTTCGGCCGACTCCGAGGACGAGACGGACGTCGAGGGCGGGACCGACACCGACGCCGAGGGCGGAACCGAGGACGACGAGTCGGAGGCGGCCGAGGTCGCCGCGGCCTCCGAGGCCGTCGCGGAGAAGCCCGCGGAGCCCACGGTGTTCTCCCCGGAGGGGTCCAAGCTGTTCCTGCGCGCCAAGGCGGCCCTGGTCCGGCTCGACGACGACCACGAGACGCCGGCGCCCGCGCCGAAGGACTCCGCGCCGAGCGACCCCGCACCGAAGAACTCCGCACCGAAGGACCTCGCACCGAAGGACGACGACTCCGCGCGGGCCGAGCCAGCCCCGGTGCCGGCCGACAGCGGCGGTACCGAGTCGGAGGCCGCGCAGGAGGACGAGGCGGAGGGGAAGCCCGAGGCGGTCGACGGGCATGAGCACGCGGCCGCCGTTCCCCCGGCCGCGACATCCGCGCAGCCCGCCCAACTCGCCCCGTCCGCCCAGCCGTCCGGGCACTTCACCGTGCCGACCGCGGTGGCGGTCGTGCCGGCGTCCCCCGTACGGCGCCCGATCGAGGGGGGCTTCGACTTCTTCGGCATGCAGAAGGGCGCGACGTCCGCCGCGATGGACGCCGTGCAGAACGAGGACCTCGCCGACGTCGTGGGCGAGGAGGCCCTCGCCGTGCACAAGGCCGAGGCGGAGGCGCAGTTCAAGCCGGCCGACGAGCGGTCGCGCGATGTCGGCGTCGGCCAGGTCATCGACCTGACGGCCCACGACGAGACCGAGCAGATCAACCTCCACGGGCTGCGCAGCGCGGCCTCCTGACCGACCCTCAGGCCATCCAGCGGTCCGGGCGCGCGTCCCTGCGGCCCGTCCGTGACCGTTCGGCCTGACCGCGGAGCAGCTCCGCGGCCTCCTCCGCGCCCCGCAGACGCGCCGTGACGGTATTGTTGGCCCCCGTGTCCACGTGCACCTCGGCAAGCCCCCAGAGGCGCTGCCAGGGCCCCTGGCCCAGCCGTACGCTCTGCACCTTCGCGTGCGGCACCAGCGCCAGGCTCCGGCGGAGCAGGCCGTGCCGGGACGCGAACACCGTGTCGGTGACCGCGATGCCGTAGCCGCGCCACCACAACGGCATGCACCGGCCTGCCTGTCGCGGCGGGCGGGACAGCGCCTCGCGGGGCGGCACGGTCACGCCGGGCAGTACGCGCGCGACGACCGCCTCGGCGATCTCGCGCGGGGCGACCGGCACCAGCACGGAGTTGGACGAACCGGCCACGTCCAGCTCGACCCGCACCCAGCCGCGCCGCCGCCACAGCAGCGGCTCGACGATCCGTACGGTCTGCACGCGCCCCGGCGGCACCGTCTCGTGCGTGCGGTCCAGCAGCCCGTGGTCGATGCGCAGCCCGTCCGGGGACTCGCCCACCGTCCAGTCGTACTCGCCGACGAACCGCCCCACACTGCTCGCGCCCGCCGCGCCCAGCAGCGGCAGCGCGGTCGCGAGGACCGTCCACACGCTGTGGGTGGCGAACCACAGGAGCGGCGGTACGACGAGTGCGGCGGCCAGCGAACCCCAGGTGGCGCCGGTCAGCACCAAGGAGACCGCGAGGACCCCGGCCGGCACGTGCAGCAGCTGCCGCGCGGGCGCCTCGCCGACCTCGTGCGCCGTCTCGGGCGCGAACCCGGCCGCCCGCGCGAGGAGTTCGGCCCGCAGCGCCCGCGCCTCGCCCTCGCCCAGGAAGGCGAGTTCGTCCTTCTTGTCGGTCCCCACGACGTCCAGCTTCAGCTTGGCGACGCCCGCCACGCGCGCGAGGAGAGGCTGCGTCACGTCGATCGCCTGGATGCGCTCCAGCCGGATGTGCGCGGTGCGCCGGAACAACAGGCCGGTACGGATGCGCAGTTCGGTGTCCGTCACCGCGAAGTGCGTGAACCACCAGGTCAGGAAGCCGTACAGGGCGGCGGCCGGGACGAACACCGCGAGCCCGATGAGCAGCGTGACCGTGGTCAGCCGGGTCAGCTGTTCCTGCGCCTGGTTGGGGTCGTGCACCGCCCACCCGATGATGACGGCGACCGGTGCCCACGCCCGGCGCAACGGCGTCACCGGATGCAACCGCCGCTCCACGAGCGGCACTTGCTCCCGGACGGCCTCGGTGCCGGGTACGTCCTTGTCGGCGCCCGGCGTCGTCACAGCCCCGCCGATCGGGCCTCGCCCAGCTCGGTGAGCCGGTCGCGCAGCCGCTCGGCCTCGGCCGGCACCAGCCCCGGGATGGTCGCGTCGGTCGCCGCGGCCGCCGTGTGCAACTGCACGCTGGCCAGCCCGAAGTGCCGCTCCACGGGCCCCGAGGTCACCTCCACGAGCTGCATCCGCCCGTACGGCACGATCGTCTCGTGGTGCCACAGCACACCCCGGCTGATCAGCAGGTCGTCGGCGCGCTCGGCGTACTTCCAGGAGCGCCAGTTGCGGCCCAGGAGTACCCAGCCCCACGCCATCAGGGCGAGCGGCAGCAGCGCGAACGCAGCCCAGCCGGAGCCGACGAACAGCCCCAGCGGCACACCCAGGGCCGCGGCCAGCAGCCCCAGCCACACCACCAGCAACAGCCGTCGCATCTTCAGCAGCCCCGGCGGCAGCCCGGTCCACACCGGCTCGCGCGCCGCGCCGTCCTGGGCGGCAGTCCCCGTTTCCATGCCGCAAGCGTACGTACGAGAGACTGTGTCCATGACTCCCACGACGGAGACCATGGTCGGGATCGGTGGCGCCGCGGAGAGCACCGACATGGTGCTCAACATCGGCCCCCAGCACCCCTCCACCCACGGTGTGCTGCGCCTGCGGCTCGTCCTGGACGGCGAGCGCATCCAGCACGCGGAGCCGGTGATCGGCTATATGCACCGCGGCGCCGAGAAGCTCTTCGAAGCGCGCGACTACCGCCAGATCATCATGCTCGCCAACCGCCACGACTGGCTGTCGGCCTTCTCGAACGAACTCGGCGTGGTCCTCGCGGTGGAGCGCATGCTCGGCATGGAGGTCCCCCCGCGCGCGGTCTGGACCCGCACGCTGCTCGCCGAGCTGAACCGGGTGCTCAACCACCTGATGTTCCTGGGGTCGTACCCCCTCGAACTCGGCGGCATCACCCCGGTGTTCTACGCGTTCCGGGAGCGCGAGGTGCTCCAGAACGTCATGGAGGAGGTCTCCGGCGGGCGCATGCACTACATGTTCAACCGTGTCGGCGGCCTCAAGGAGGACGTCCCGTTGGGCTGGACGGCACGCGCGCGTGAGGCCGTCGCCGCGGTGCGCTCCCGGATGGACCGCTTCGACGACCTGGTGCTCGGCAACGAGATCTTCCGGGGCCGCACGCGCGGGGTGGGCGAGCTGTCGGCGGAGGCCGTGCACGCGTACGGCGTGAGCGGGCCCATCGCGCGCGCCTCGGGCGTCGACTTCGACCTGCGGCGCGACGAGCCGTACCTCGCGTACGGCGAACTCCAGGACACCCTGAAGGTCGTCACGCGCCAGGAGGGCGACTGTCTCGCGCGCTTCGAGGTGCTCCTGGAGCAGACCCACAACGCGCTCGACCTCGCGGACGCCTGCCTCGACCGGCTCGCCGAACTGGAGCCCGGCCCGATCAACCAGCGGCTCCCGAAGGTCCTGAAGGCACCCGAGGGGCACACGTACGCGTGGACCGAGAACCCGCTCGGGATCAACGGCTACTACCTCGTCAGCAAGGGCGAGAAGACCCCGTACCGGCTGAAGCTGCGCTCGGCGTCGTACAACAACATCCAGGCGCTCGCCGTACTGCTGCCGGGGACGCTGGTGGCGGACATGGTGGCGATCCTGGGGTCGTTGTTCTTCGTGGTCGGGGACATCGACAAGTAGCTGCGCATAGGGCCAAGTGGGGCGCGCAGGTGGTCAGTTGGGCAGCGGGTCCGGAATTCCAACCGACTGCACGAGCCAGCCGAAGTCGCCGAGGCCGCACGGAGCGGTGAGTTCGGCGGCTTCTCCGGCGCTCGCGAGCGCTCGGACGTAGGCCGTCGGGTCGGTGGAGGCCAGCGTGAGCGGGGGGCGTGCGCCTGTGACGCCGAGGGCGTGCAGGGCGGCGCGTTGGGTGAGCAGGCGTGCGCCGGGGAGCGCGCCTGTTGAAGCGGCGGCCGTCGCGCAGGCGTCCAGGGCCACGTGCGCCGTGATGTCGCACGAGCCGTCCGGTACGGGTGCCGTCTCGCGGCCCTCGCGGAAGCCGGTGAGCGTGCCGAACGGGGGGCGGGTGTCCCGGGTGTGCGCGTAGTCGACGGCGATCGCCAGACCCCGGTCGACGGTGGCGACGGCGGACGCCCAGGCCGTGTCCCTGGGGAGGCCGATCTCGGCGCGCAGCCCCTCCTCTGGCGCCTGCGGCCACCACCGGGCGAGCCACTCGGCCTCCGCGCCGGAGAGGGGCTCCCCGAGCCGCTCGGTGCCGTCCTCCCGTACGAGCACGAGCCGCGGTACGCCGACGGGGTCCACCTCGGCCACCTCCACGGGGACGTTGTCCAGCCACTCGTTGGCGAACAGCAGCCCGTTGATCCCCTTCGGGGGCTCGGTCAGCCACTCGACGCGGGGATCGAGTCCTTCGGGGTGGTCGATGATCTCGACGGCGTACGCACGCACGCGTGCGGCCACTTCGGCGGGCAGCGCGGCGAGCACGCCGGTCACCAGTTCACCGCGGCCCGCGGCCAGGTCCACGAAGTCCAGCGCGGCCGGCTTGTCGAGGGCCTCGTCCACCCGGCACAGCAGCCGCGCCACGGCGCCCGCGAAGAGCGCCGACGCGTGCACGGACGTACGGAAGTGTCCGGCGGGCCCCTCGGGCCTGCGGTAGAAGCCCTCGGGCCCGTACAGGGCCTCCTCGGCCGCTGTCCGCCAGCCGCGCCACCGGCCCGTGGTGTCTTCCGTCACGTGGTCAGACTAAGTGCAGAGGACAACGGGGCCTCCACCTTGGGGAGTACGCGGGACGTATACGGATCGATCCTCCGGTTGACCCCGGCACACTGCACGCATCCCTACGCTGGGTTACGTGCAGCGCCTCTACGACTTCCTCCGCAGACACCCGACATGGGTCGACACCTTCTGGGCTGTCTTCCTGCTGGGGCTGAGCGGCGTGAGCATCGCGAGTACCAGCTACGCGTCGGGCCGGCACGGGACGGCCGCCGGGGCGATCGGGGCGTCCGCCGTGATGTGTGTGGCGATCGCGCTGCGCCGCCGCTGGCCGGAGAAGATGCTCGTCCTGGCCGGCGCGACGGGCCTCGCGCAACTGGTCCTCGACGTCGAGCCCGTGGTGGCCGACTTCGCCATGCTGGTGATCGTCTACACGGTCGCCGCGGTCGGTGCCCGCTGGGCCTCCCGCTTCGCCCTGGCCGCCGGTCTGTCCGCGGCGACCCTGGCGCAGATCCGCTGGCCGCAGGAGCACACCAGTTCCGCCGGGCTGGTCGCGCTGGCGATCTTCCAGACGGTGCCGTTCGCGCTGGCCTGGGTGCTCGGCGACTCGATGCGCACGCGGCGCGCGTACTTCGCGCAGCTGGAGGAGCGCGCCGCGCGGCTGGAGAAGGAGCGCGAGGCGCAGGCGAAGGTCGCGGTCGCCGCCGAGCGCGCCCGCATCGCACGCGAGCTGCACGACGTGGTCGCGCACAACGTGTCGGTCATGGTGGTCCAGGCCGACGGCGCCGCCTATGTCCTCGACTCCGCGCCGGACCAGGCGAAGAAGGCCCTGGAGACGATCTCCTCCACCGGCCGCCAGGCCCTCGCCGAGATGCGCCGTCTACTGGGCGTGCTGCGCACCGGCGAGCACAAGGAGGCCGGCGAGTACGTCCCGCAGCCGGACGTCGAGCAGATCGACGACCTGGTCGAGCAGTGCCGTACGTCCGGACTGCCCGTCGACTTCAAGGTCGAGGGCACCCCGCGCCCGCTGCCCAGTGGCGTCGAGCTGACGGCGTACCGGATCGTCCAGGAGGCGCTCACCAACACCCGCAAGCACGGCGGCCCGAACACGGGCGCCAGCGTGCGGCTGGTCTACTTCGACGACGGACTCGGGCTGCTCGTCGAGGACGACGGCAAGGGCGCCCCGCACGAGCTGTACGAGGAGGGCGGCGCGGACGGCCAGGGGCATGGTCTGATCGGTATGCGTGAGCGGGTGGGCATGGTCGGGGGCACGCTCGACGCGGGACCGCGACCGGGCGGCGGCTTCCGTATCAGCGCGCTGCTGCCGCTGAAACCCGCGCACTGACCTGTCGTACGCCGCGCAGTGACACCTGTAACGAATTGTTGAACGACCTGTTGAACCACTTGTTGAACGATCCTGTTGACGGAACGGAAGAGGACCCGATGGCGATCCGCGTGATGCTCGTCGACGACCAGGTGCTGCTGCGCACCGGGTTCCGGATGGTGCTCGCCGCCCAGCCGGACATGGAGGTCGTCGCCGAGGCGGGCGACGGCGTCGAGGCCCTTCAGGTGCTTGCCGCGACCGCGGTCGACGTGGTGCTGATGGACGTCCGTATGCCGAAGCTGGACGGGGTGGAGACCACCCGCCGCATCTGCCAGGGCGAGAACCCGCCGAAGGTGTTGATCCTGACCACCTTCGACCTCGACGAGTACGCCTTCTCCGGGCTGAAGGCCGGCGCCTCCGGATTCATGCTCAAGGACGTGCCGCCCGGCGAACTCCTCACCGCGATCCGCTCCGTGCACAGCGGTGACGCCGTGGTGGCGCCCTCGACGACCCGGCGCCTCCTGGACCGCTTCGCCCCGATGCTGCCCGCCACCGGCAAGGAGCCCCGGCACAAGGAGCTGGAGCGCCTCACCGAGCGCGAGCGCGAGGTCATGATCCTCGTCGCCCAGGGCCTGTCCAACGGCGAGATCGCGGCCCGTCTGGTGCTGTCCGAGGCGACCGTGAAGACCCATGTGGGCCGCATCCTGACCAAACTCGGCCTGCGGGACCGGGTGCAGGTGGTCGTCCTGGCCTACGAGACGGGGCTGGTACGGGCGGGCGGCCACGGCTGACGCCCGAGGAGACCGCCGACGGTCTACGGCGACACGGGGCCGCTGTCCGGCCGGTGCCGCCTACCTGAGGATGCCCTCCAGGAAGTCGCTGCCCAGGCGGGCCACCATCGTGACGTCCAGCTGGTGCAGGACGTAACGGCCGCGGCGGCGGGTGGTGATCAGGCCGGCCTTCTTCAGGACGCCGAGGTGGCGGGATATCTCGGGGGCGGTCATGCCGTGCACCTGGGTCAGCTCGCTGGTGGTGAACGCGCTGCGGGCCAGGCTGCGGCACAGGCGCATGCGGACCGGGTGGGACAGGGCGGTCATCCGCAGGGTCAGCTGCTCCAGGGAGGTCGGTGAGGCGATCTTGGGGGTGTTGTGCACGGGGTAGTGCACGACGGGCTGCCAGCCGTACCGGTACAGGACCGTCAGGTGCGGCCAGCCCAGGGCCGTGGGGACCAGGAGGAGGCCGCCTGCCTGGGTCGCCGTACGGCCGGTGCCGAGCTTGTCGATCGTGATGCGGGTGGCGCTCTCGTCGAGGGTCACCGCCGTGGACATCGACGTCAGCGCCTCCGCCAGGCCCTTGCGGTGCAGGAGGTCCGTCTTGTGGCGGGCGTCGGCCACGAGTTGGTGGTGCGTCCGGGACCAGGTCTCCGCGAAGAACGCCTCGTCGCAGTCCTCCAGGAACTGCCGCAGCCAGGCCCTGGTCCGCGGCGGGTCGGCCAACAGCCGCTCGGTGAACGCCAGTTGATGCGGCCCGCGCGCGGCGGCCTGCTCCAGGGCGCGCCGCCTGATGCCGGCGTCGGTGAGCGGGCCCGGTCCGCCCGTGCTGTAGGAGATCGCGCAGGTGGTGAACTCCATCGCCGCGTCGACGAACTGCTCGTCCGTCAGCTTGTCCAGCAGGTCCAGCTCCTCGGCGAGCGTGGCCCCGGGGAGCGTGCTCCGTCCAGGGATGCCCGCGTACGGCAGGAACAGGTCGGAGAACGTCGACCGCCACAGGAAGTCCGCCTCGCACATCCGGTCGGCCAGATGCGGATCGAGCCGCGCGGTGACGCCGGTGACCCAGCCCTGGAGGCCGGGGTGGTGCCCCGGCTCGGACATCGCGTGCAGCGCCATGCACAGCTCGCCCAGGGGCGAGGGCGCGAAGGCGATCCGCTCCGGCCGCAGCCCGGTGATGTCGATGTGCACGCTCATGTCCTCAATCGTGCACCCCGCCACTGACAACGCCCCCTCGTTTGACGGCGCCCGTCAATCGACGCGGCAGCCACGGGGGAGCGGCGCAGCCTGGACACATGAGCATCACCCAGCAGTACGTCCTCGACACCCACCGCGCCCAACGCCTCGGCGAGACCCCGCCGCCCCCACCCGGCACCCACGACTGGCGGACCGCCCGAGAGCTGCGCGGCTACTGGCAGTTCCGCGCGGTCGTCGCGGAACTTCCGGCTCAAGGTCGGCTACGGCGGGCTCTGGGGCGGTGGCCGCGCCCGTGGGCGCGTTCAGCTTGGTGAGGGCACGCGCGCGTGCAGACCACGGTGCCGGGTCCATGAGACGCCACGTGCAACGCGTGACGACCCGCGCGCGTGCCGCCGCAGACGATCCGCCGTGCCCGCGTTCCGCCGGCTGGCATCAGCGTCGGTGTTCCGGCTGCCTTCGGTCCGCGCGCGTAGTCGGCCACCGGCACCGGAGCTTGCGTGCAGCCCTGCTGACGGCCGGTTCCGCGGTCCGCATGCCGGCGGCTTTCTCGTGCTCCGCCCGCCTTCATGGCCGTCCGCCCCTGCGTGCCGCTGGGTGACAACGCGCGCGTGCCGCCGCAGACGATCCGCCCGTGCCCGCGGTTCGCCGGCTGACAGCCCTCGACCGCCACGTACGCATTCCGCTGCCGGCCCGACCCGACTCGGTCCCGCCGCTTTCTAGCCGGCCGTCTCCTCCTTCAGCCGGACCACGAAGCCCGCGACCGCCGCCTTCACGTTGTCGGCCGTCCACTCCAGGGCGGCGGCGCGGACGTAGACCTCGGTGACCGCCAGGCCCGGGCCCTTCGCGTCCCAGGGATTGGAGAAGAGGGCGGTCTTGGTCTCCTCGGCCTGGCGGATCGCGGCCTCCGTGACGGTGTCGAGGTCGTACGGTAGCCAGACCTGGAACTCGTTCGTGTGCGGCTGCTCGGGGTGGACGCGTATCCAGGGCACCCCGGCCGCCGCGAACCCCTCGCGCAGCGCCTCGGCGACCACGCGCGCGTGGGCCACGTACGAAGGCAGCCGGGGCAGCTCCCGGTCCAGGCCCGCGAGGGCGGTCAGCACGGTGGGGAACTGCTGGAAGACCATGCCCCCGTAGCGGTGCCGCCAGGTCTTCGCCTCGTCGATGAGGGTCTTCGGGCCGACGAGCGCGGCACCGCCGAGGGCGTCGAGGGACTTGTAGAACGACACGTAGACGCTGTCGGCGAGGTCGGCGATCTCGCCGAGCGGGCGGCCGAAGTGGGTGGCGGACTCCCAGAGGCGGGCGCCGTCGAAGTGGACCACCGCGTCGCGTTCGCGGGCGGCCTCGACGACGGCGGAGAGTTCCTCCCAGGAGGGCAGGACCAAACCGGCGTCCCGGAGGGGCAGTTCGAGCATCAGCGTCCCGAAGGGCTCCGGGAAGTCGCGCACCTCGTCGGCGGTCGGCTGTCGGGGCTCGCTCGTCACATGGACCGGGCGGAGCCCGCTGACCTGGCTGAACGCGTTCCGTTCGTGTACTTCGGGGTGGGCGAGCGGGTGCAGGGCGACGGTCGGGTTGCCGGTACGGCCGGCCCAGCAGCGCAGGGCGACCTGCTGCGCCATCGTGCCGGTGGGGAAGAAGGCCGCTGCCTCCTTGCCGAGCAGTTCGGCGACCCGCTTCTCCAGGGTCTCGACGATGCCGCCGCCGTACATGTCCGACGTCTCGTCCAGGTCGTACAGCTCGGCCGCCTCCTGGAGGAACGCGAGCCGCTCGCGGAGCGGGTCCAGGAAACCGAGGCGCGCGAGTGTGCGCTCCGCGTTCCGGTTCGCGCTGAGGCGCCGTTTGCGGCGCGCCAGGACGCGTTCCTCGTCGGTCGTCGGCTCCGCCTCCTGTTCGCCCTGCTCCGCCTGCTCTTCGCCCTGTTCCGCCGTATCGCTCATGCCCCGGATCATGCCTGGCGCGGGTCCGCGGGAGCACCCGGATTTCCACAGGCTTTCCCGTGCGGCAGGGCTGTGCGACAACCCACAGCCTGTGGACAACCGGACGCCTCTCGAACCGATCGCGTTAACATGACGAGAAATCGTCCGGTACCCGGAGCGGACTGGAACGGGAAGGCCGCCGTCGCGTGAGTACATTCCAACAGCCAGAGCCCAAGGACCGCCCCGCGCGGCTCGCCGTCGGTGTCGTCGGCGCCGGCCGGGTGGGCCCCGCGCTGGCCGCCTCGCTCCAGCTGGCCGGGCACCGCCCGGTGGCCGTCTCCGGAGTGTCCGACGCGTCCAGGCGCCGGGCCGCGCTGATGCTCCCGGACGCGCCGGTCGTCACGCCCGCGCAGGTGCTGGAGTGCTCCGACCTGGTGCTGCTGACCGTCCCGGACGACGCCCTGCCCGGCCTCGTGGAGGGCCTCGCCGACACCGGGGCCGTACGCCCCGGGCAGCTGCTCGTGCACACCTCCGGGCGGTACGGCGCGAAGGTCCTGGACCCCGCTCTGCGGGTGGGCGCGCTGCCGCTGGCCCTGCACCCCGCGATGACGTTCACGGGCACTCCTGTGGACGTCCAGCGGCTCGCCGGGTGCTCCTTCGGGGTCACCGCGCCCGAGGAGCTGCGCCTGGCCGCCGAGGCCCTGGTGATCGAGATGGGCGGCGAGCCCGAGTGGATCGCCGAGGAGAGCCGCCCGCTCTACCACGCGGCCCTCGCGCTGGGCGCCAACCACCTGGTGACCCTGGTCGCCGAGTCCATGGAGCTGTTGCGCACGGCCGGTGTCGAAGCCCCCGACCGGATGCTCGGCCCGCTGCTGGGCGCCGCCCTGGACAACGCCCTGCGCTCCGGCGACGCGGCGCTCACCGGCCCCGTCGCGCGCGGGGACGCGGGCACCGTCGCCGCGCACGTCACCGAGTTGCGCAAGCACGCTCCGCAGACCGTCGCGGGCTATCTGGCGATGGCCCGCGCGACCGCCGACCGGGCCCTGGCCCACGGGCTGCTGAAGCCGGAGCTCGCCGAGGACCTCCTCGGGGTGCTCGCCAACGGCACCGAGGGAGATGCCGGATGACCACCACCTTGCTGCGCACCGCCGACGAACTCCACGCACGCACGCGTACGGGCCGTCGCGTCGTCGTCATGACGATGGGCGCCCTGCACGAGGGCCACGCCACGCTCGTCCGCACGGCCCGCGAGATCGCCGGACCGGACGGCGAGGTCGTGGTCACCGTCTTCGTGAACCCGCTGCAGTTCGGCAAGGGCGAGGACCTCGACCGCTACCCGCGCACCCTGGACGCCGACCTCAAGATCGCCGAACAGGCGGGCGCCGACGTCGTGTTCGCGCCCTCCGTGGACGAGGTCTACCCCGGCGGCGAACCCCAGGTGCGCATCTCCGCGGGCCCCATGGGCGAACGCCTGGAGGGCGCGGTCCGCCCCGGCCACTTCGACGGCATGCTCACCGTCGTCGCCAAGCTGCTGCACCTCACCCGCCCCGACGCCGCCCTGTTCGGCCAGAAGGACGCCCAGCAGCTCGCCCTGATCCGTCGCATGGTGCGCGACCTGAACTTCGGCATGGACATCGTGGGCGTGCCGACCGTGCGCGAGGCCGACGGCCTGGCCCTGTCCAGCCGCAACCGCTATCTGTCCCCCCGGGAGCGGCGTACCGCACTCGCCCTCTCCCAGGCCCTGTTCGCGGGCCGCGACCGGCACGCTGCCCAGGAGGCGCTCCGCGCGCGGGCCCGTGAGGTGCCCGCCACGCACGCGCGTGCCGAGGCGCTCAGTGCCATCGGCGAGTCCCGCGCGGCGGCCGACGCGCACGCCGTCGCCAAGGCGGCCCCCGGCCCCGGAAACCCGGCGTCCGTCCGGGCGGCCGCCCGCCTGGTCCTCGACAGCGCCGCCCGCCTGGACCCGCCGCTCGCCCTGGACTACCTCGCCCTGGTCGACCCGTCCGACTTCACGGACGTCGAAGAGGACTTCACCGGGGAGGCCGTCCTCGCCGTCGCCGCCCGGGTCGGGACGACCCGGCTGATCGACAACATCCCACTCGCTTTCGGAACCCTCGGAGCCGCCTCGTGACCAGCACAGGCATACGACTGCACGCACCCGCCCCGGGTTGGTCCATCGACGCCGACGTCGTGGTCGTCGGCTCCGGAGTGGCCGGCCTGACCGCGGCCCTGCGCTGCGAGGCGGCCGGGCTGCGGACGGTCGTCGTCACCAAGGCCCGCCTCGACGACGGCTCCACCCGCTGGGCCCAGGGCGGCATCGCCGCGGCCCTCGGGGAGGGCGACACCCCCGAACAGCACCTGGACGACACCCTGGTGGCCGGTGCGGGCCTGTGCGACGAGGAGGCCGTACGGATCCTCGTCACCGAGGGCCCGGACGCCGTACGACGACTCATCGAGACCGGCGCCCACTTCGACGAGTCCTCCGAAGGAGGACTGGAGCTGGCCCGCGAGGGCGGCCACCACCGGCGCCGGATCGCGCACGCGGGCGGTGACGCGACCGGCGCGGAGGTCTCCAGGGCGCTCGTCGAGGCCGTACACGCGCGTGGGCTGCGGACGATCGAGAACGCGCTGGTGCTGGACCTCCTGACGGATGCCGAGGGGCGTACGGCGGGCGTCACCCTGCACGTCATGGGCGAGGGCCAGCACGACGGTGTGGGCGCCGTGCACGCACCCGCCGTGGTCCTCGCGACCGGCGGCATGGGGCAGGTCTTCTCGGCCACCACCAACCCGTCAGTGTCGACCGGCGACGGGGTCGCACTCGCCCTCCGCGCGGGTGCCGAGGTCTCCGACCTGGAGTTCGTGCAGTTCCACCCGACCGTGCTGTTCCTCGGCGCCGACGCGGAGGGCCAGCAGCCCCTCGTCTCCGAGGCGGTGCGCGGCGAGGGCGCCCACCTGGTCGACGCCGACGGCGTGCGCTTCATGGTGGGCCAGCACGAACTCGCCGAGCTGGCGCCCCGGGACATCGTCGCCAAGGGCATCATGCGGCGCATGCAGGAGCAGGACGCCGAGCACATGTTCCTGGATGCCCGGCACTTCGGCGCCGACATGTGGGAGCACCGTTTCCCGACGATCCTCGCCGCCTGCCGCAGCCACGGCATCGACCCGGTCACCGAGCCCGTCCCGGTAGCCCCGGCCGCCCACTACGCCTCCGGGGGCGTCCGCACCGACTCACGGGGCCGTACGACCGTCCCCGGCCTGTACGCGTGCGGCGAGGTCGCCTGCACCGGCGTGCACGGCGCGAACCGGCTCGCCTCCAACTCCCTTCTCGAAGGCCTCGTCTACGCCGAGCGGATCGTCGCGGACATCACCGGGAACCAGGCCGACATCACCGGGAGCGAGGCCGAGAACGCCCTCCACGCGCGTGTGCCCGAGCCGGTTCCGCACCCCCAGAAGCCCGCGCATCCGTTGCTCGCCCCGGAGGCCCGCTTCGCGATCCAGCGGATCATGACCGAGGGCGCGGGCGTCCTGCGCTCCGCGGACTCCCTCGCCAAGGCCGCCGGACAGCTCCAGCGACTGCACACCGACGCCCGTGACGCCCTCGACGAGAACGGCAAGACCGCCGAGCCCGGCGTCGACACCTGGGAGGCCACCAACCTCCTGTGCGTGGCCCGCGTCCTGGTCACCGCCGCCGAGCGGCGCGAGGAGACCCGGGGCTGCCACTGGCGCGAGGACCACGCCGAGCGCGACGACACCGCCTGGCACCGCCACATCGTCGTACGGCTGAATCCCGACCGCACGCTGGCCGTACACACCACGGACACCGCAGACTTCCCCCCGACCCGGCAGCACCGTCCCCAGGAGCAGTGACAGAAGTGAGCACCCACGACCTTCCCCTCGCCGACAGCGGCGGTTGCGGCGACGGCTGTGCCTGCGGCGCGGGCGCCGAAGTGGAGTACATGGAGTGCGGCCTCGACCCCGCGCTCGCCGAACTCCTCGCCGACGCCGGACTCGACCCCCTGGAGGTCGAGGACATCGCCAACGTCGCCATCCAGGAGGACCTGGCAGGCGGCGTCGACGTGACGACGATCGCGACCATCCCAGAAGAGGCCGTCGCCACTGCCGACTTCACCGCGCGCGAGGCCGGCGTCGTGGCGGGCCTGAGGGTCGCCGAAGCGGTGGTCTCCGTGGTCTGCACCGACGAGTTCGAGGTCGAGCGGCATGTCGAGGACGGCGACCGCGTGGAGGCCGGGCAGAAGCTCCTGTCGGTCACCACGCGCACGCGTGACCTGTTGACCGCCGAGCGCAGCGCGCTCAACATCCTGTGCCGCCTCTCCGGCATCGCGACCGCCACGCGCGCGTGGGCCGACGCCCTGGAGGGCACGAAGGCGAAGGTCCGCGACACCCGTAAGACGACGCCGGGACTGCGCTCCCTGGAGAAGTACGCGGTCCGGAGCGGCGGTGGCGTCAACCACCGCATGTCCCTCTCGGACGCGGCCCTCGTCAAGGACAACCACGTGGTCGCCGCGGGCGGCGTCGCGCAGGCCTTCAAGGCCGTACGGGAGGCTTTCCCGGACGTGCCGATCGAGGTCGAGGTCGACACGCTGCACCAGCTCCGCGACGTCCTGGACGCCGGCGCGGACCTGATCCTGCTGGACAACTTCACGCCCGGGGAGTGCGCGGAGGCCGTCGGCATCGTGGACGGCCGCGCCGCCCTGGAGGCCTCGGGCAGGCTCACCCTGGACAACGCCAAGGCGTACGCCGATACCGGAGTGGACTACCTCGCCGTAGGCGCCCTGACCCACTCCGCGCCCATCCTGGACATCGGCCTCGACCTCCGTGAGGCGCAGTAGTCATGCTCCTCACGATCGACGTGGGCAACACGCACACCGTCCTCGGCCTGTTCGACGGCGAGGAGATCATCGAGCACTGGCGCATCTCCACGGACGCGCGGCGCACCGCCGACGAACTCGCCGTACTCCTCCAGGGCCTCATGGGCATGCACCCGCTCCTCGGAGAGGAGCTGGGCGACGGCATCGACGGCATCGCGATCTGCGCCACCGTCCCGTCCGTCCTGCACGAACTGCGCGAGGTCACCCGCCGCTACTACGGCGACGTGCCCGCCGTCCTCGTCGAACCGGGCGTCAAGACGGGCGTCCCGATCCTCACCGACAACCCCAAGGAGGTCGGCGCGGACCGCATCATCAACGCGGTTGCCGCGGTCGAGCTCTACGGCGGCCCGGCGATCGTCGTCGACTTCGGCACGGCGACCACGTTCGACGCGGTCTCCGCGCGCGGGGAGTACATCGGCGGTGTCATCGCCCCCGGTATCGAGATCTCGGTCGAGGCCCTCGGCGTCAAGGGCGCCCAACTCCGCAAGATCGAGGTGGCCCGGCCGCGCAGCGTGATCGGCAAGAACACCGTCGAGGCGATGCAGTCGGGCATCGTCTACGGCTTCGCCGGCCAGGTCGACGGCGTCGTCACCCGCATGGCCAAGGAACTGGCCGACGACCCCGAGGACGTCACCGTCATCGCGACCGGCGGCCTGGCCCCGATGGTCCTGGGCGAAGCCTCGGTGATCGACGAGCACGAGCCCTGGCTGACGCTGATCGGCCTGCGACTGGTCTACGAGAGGAACGTCTCGCGGATGTGACCGGCGCAGGGGTGCGGGACGAGGCCGCCGGGCGGCGCCCCGCACCCGCCCGTGCCGCTCAGACGCGCCAACAAGGAGCCCCGCCGCCTCCGCCCCCAGCAGGACGCCGTCGCGCACGACGGAGCCGTAGTACCGGGTCGCAGTGCGCCTGTCCCGCGCGCGGGAGAGCCACTGCGGCCCCGGGCGAAAACCCCGCGCCACACCCGCCCCCTATGTCGAATTTGTCTGATTAGCGCGTATCGTCGGCGCATGCCCACGCCATACGGATCCCGCGGCGGCATGGCGTTCGGTGCGGAGGAGCTGCGTGTGCTCCGTCGCGCTCTCGCCCTCGCCCTCCAGCCCAGAACCGCCTCGGCCGAGGACGTCCAGGACTGTCTCCGGCTCGCCGAATCGCTCGACGAGGCGGTACGCGAGGGGGTTCGGCTGCGCGCCTTCCTGGTCGCCGACCTCGCCCGGTACCGCGCCGCCCTGCCCGGCACCACCGCCGGCTACCTCACCCTCCTGGAGGAGGCGCTCGGCGCCGGGTACCGCCCGGACGTCGACGACCTCTCCGCGCTGAGAGCGCTGCGCGGGAACCCCTCCGCCGCCGTTCTCCTGGACCGCTGCCTCACCCTCGCCGAACAGGACGTACGCGCGCGCCTGGCCCGCCGTACGACCGCCAGGGCCGTCGCCCCGACCGTCCCCGCCTCGCGCACCCGCCTCCTGGCGCTCCCCGGAGGCCTCTCCGGGGAGGGCGCCAAGGAACCCGTGCGCAAGCCCGTGGAGCGGCCGGCGCCGACGCCCTCGCCCGCGGCGCCGAAACCGTCCCGGCCCATCCCCACCCCCGGCGAGGTCTTCCCCCGGCGCAAACCGGCACCGCCTCCCGCGAACCCGTCGGAGCAACTCGCCGCCGGCTGAACCGACCCCGCCCCGTCCTCCTCGGGACCCGTGGCTACTCTGGAGGGCATGGACTATGTCTCCGCGCTCGTGCCCCCGGTCGTCATGGCCGTGTTCTTCATCGGACTGATCCGGGTCATCGTGAAGACCCAGGGCGGGGCCATGAAGGCCAAGGAGGACGCGGCCGTCGACGCCGCCATCGCGCGCGCGGAGAGCGCCCGTCAGGCCTCTTCGGCCGCCGACGCCTGAACCTTCCGTTTTCCGCGGCGCCTTCAAGGGCGTACGACTCCCGCACGCGCACGCGTGCTTTCCGAGTCGTACGCCCTTTTTGTTCCTTTTCCACTATGGTTCTGAGCTGTGCCTCGCCCATTGGGAGAACTCGAAGACTCGGTCATGACGCGGGTGTGGAAGTGGAACCGCCCGGTGACCGTTCGAGAAGTCCTGGAAGACCTTCAGCGGGAACGGTCCATCGCGTACACCACGGTGATGACCGTTTTGGACAATCTCCATCAGAAGGGCTGGGTGCGTCGTGAGGCGGAAGGCCGGGCCTATCGATATGAGGCGGTCTCCACACGAGCCGCCTACTCCGCCGCCCTGATGAACGACGCCTGGTCCCAGAGCGACAACCCCGCGGCCGCTCTCGTCGCCTTCTTCGGGATGATGAGCGACGAACAGCGCGAGGCCCTCCGCAGCGCCGTACGCATCGTTCAGGGACCGGAAACACCCGCACCGGCGGATGGCGTCCAGAACCCCGGCTCCGCGCCCTCGGGCGGCGGGCGATAGCGTCCGCTCATGTCAGCAGAGCACCCCGAAGTCACCGCGAAAGCCATCACCGTCCGGCGGGCCAGGACCGGCGATGTCGAGGCGGTGCGCCGACTCCTTGACGCCTACGTCCGCGGTCGCATCCTGCTCGACAAAGCGACGGTGACTCTTTACGAGGACATCCAGGAGTTCTGGGTCGCCGAACGGGACGACAACGCCGAGGTCGTCGGCTGTGGGGCACTGCATGTCATGTGGGAAGACCTCGCGGAAGTCCGCACTCTCGCGGTGAAGCCCGGCTTGAAGGGTGCCGGTGTGGGCCATCAGTTGCTGGAGAAGTTGCTGCACACGGCTCGCTGGCTAGGCGTTCGTCGCGTTTTCTGTCTCACCTTCGAAGTGGACTTCTTCTCGAAGCACGGCTTCGTGGAGATCGGTGAGACACCAGTTGACACCGATGTCTACGCGGAGCTGTTGCGTTCCTATGACGAGGGCGTGGCGGAGTTCCTCGGTCTCGAACGAGTGAAACCGAACACCTTGGGCAACAGCCGGATGCTTCTGCATCTGTGATCGCGGCCCCCAATTCGGCCGGGTCGCCCTGCCCAGGTTCCCTATGTCCGAAACGCGCATCTTTCTGGGCGAGGGAGGTCACTCGGTCTCTCCCAGGGGTTTGTGTTTTTCCAGCAAAAGCGGTTTGCTTTCCGACGTACTGCAGTACTGCATATAACAGGGGACGGCGAAACGGCGGACGCCGTAGACCCCAGACCCGCAAGTAATCGATGAAAGGAAATCCGGTGGCACAGAAGGTTCAGGTCCTTCTTGTCGATGACCTCGACGGCGGCGAGGCGGACGAGACGGTGACGTTCGCGCTGGACGGCAAGACGTACGAGATCGATCTCACCACCGCGAATGCGGACAAGCTCCGTGGACTTCTCGACGCTTACGTGAAGGGCGGGCGTCGTACCGGTGGCCGTGCTTCGGGCGGTCGTGGAAAGGCACGCGCCGCAACCGGTGGCAGCCAGGACACCGCGCAGATTCGCGCGTGGGCCAAGGAGAACGGCCACGACGTGAACGACCGCGGCCGTGTTCCGGCGGCCATTCGCGAGGCCTACGAGAAGGCCAACGGCTGAGCGCACGAGCGCCGCAGCCGTACCCGGTGGCACTGTGTGGCCACCGTGTCCACAAGTCGTACGAGATCAGGGGCATGACCGACGCCCCCCACGGCCGGCATTGTCGGCAGCGAGGCCTCGACCTCGCACCCCGGCTCGGGGGGTCGCAGCCACACGGCGGCCCCCTGCAAGGGACGCGGACTGCCCGCGGAGAGCGGTTGCGCCTTCGCGATCCCCGAGCCCGGCAGCGCTGCCCCTGCGGGCCTCTCCCCGGGGAACGACGGCGCCTCCATGTGCCCGTCCGCGCCCAGCGCCACCAGATCCAGCGTCGGCGCCAGCGCCCCCCACTCCAGCCAGTCCAGCAGCCCCGGAAGTTCCTCCGCGCTGCCCGCGGCCACCAGCAGCCGCATCCGGTCGCCCCGTACGGCCACCGGAGAGTCCGGGCCCAGCCGCCACAGCGCCGCGGCGCCGGCCTCGACCGGCACGTCCAGGACGTCGAAACGCAGGCCCGTGACGAGCCGTAGCGGCTCTCCGGGCACCGTGCGCCACCCCAGTTCGTTCTCGTACCAGTTCCGCTGTCGGTCGTCCGGATCGAGCGGGCGGCGGGGGAGCGGGACCGTGCTGAGCGGGGGGACTGTGCGAACCATGCCAAGAGCAACCGCCGAAGCGGGCCGAGAGTTACGCTGGGTGGTCCAACGAGTGCGCTGGGTACGGGAAACAGGGGCGTTCGGGGGTGCGGCGCGGCGCAAGGTTGTTCGCCCGTAGCGGAGGGAACCGGTGCGAACGGCATGGAGTGTCAGTCCGTACGGGTAAGACAATCCCTAGTGGGAGGGGGCGACACGCAGAAAAGGGCGTCTCACGTTCGCCATCGGCGTACTCATGGTGAGGGTAACTGCCTGGCCTGCGGGAACATCGTCTCGCACCATCAGGTTGGAGCAGATGTCGGCGTTCGGGTTCAGGAGGCAGTGTTGGTTCTCGGTCCGGTGTCGGCAGTTGGAATGAGCGGTCCCCGCTTGCGGGACTAAGCTGCGGAAGGACAGGGAGGGGAGCGTCCCCTTACTGCCTGACCGCTCTGAGGAGCGATTAACGATGTTCGAGAGGTTCACCGACCGCGCGCGGCGGGTTGTCGTCCTGGCTCAGGAAGAAGCCCGGATGCTCAACCACAACTACATCGGCACCGAGCACATCCTCCTGGGCCTGATCCACGAGGGTGAGGGTGTCGCCGCAAAGGCCCTGGAGAGCCTCGGCATTTCGCTTGAGGCGGTCCGCCAGCAGGTGGAGGAGATCATCGGACAGGGCCAGCAGGCGCCGTCCGGTCACATCCCCTTCACTCCCCGAGCCAAGAAGGTCCTGGAGCTCTCGCTCCGCGAGGCCCTTCAGCTGGGCCACAACTACATCGGCACGGAGCACATCCTGCTCGGCCTGATCCGCGAGGGCGAGGGCGTCGCCGCCCAGGTCCTGGTCAAGCTGGGCGCTGATCTCAACCGTGTGCGGCAGCAGGTGATCCAGCTGCTCTCCGGTTACCAGGGCAAGGAGACCGCCACCGCCGGCGGCCCTGCGGAGGGCACCCCCTCGACGTCCCTGGTCCTCGACCAGTTCGGCCGGAACCTCACCCAGGCAGCTCGTGAGTCCAAGCTCGACCCGGTCATCGGGCGCGAGAAGGAGATCGAGCGGGTCATGCAGGTGCTGTCCCGCCGCACCAAGAACAACCCGGTCCTGATCGGTGAGCCCGGCGTCGGCAAGACCGCCGTCGTCGAGGGCCTCGCCCAGGCCATCGTCAAGGGCGAGGTGCCCGAGACCCTCAAGGACAAGCACCTCTACACCCTGGACCTCGGCGCGCTGGTCGCCGGCTCCCGCTACCGCGGTGACTTCGAGGAGCGCCTGAAGAAGGTCCTCAAGGAGATCCGCACCCGCGGCGACATCATCCTGTTCATCGACGAGCTGCACACGCTGGTCGGTGCGGGTGCCGCCGAGGGCGCCATCGACGCCGCTTCGATCCTGAAGCCGATGCTGGCCCGCGGTGAGCTCCAGACCATCGGTGCGACGACGCTGGACGAGTACCGCAAGCACCTGGAGAAGGACGCGGCCCTTGAGCGCCGCTTCCAGCCCATCCAGGTCGCGGAGCCGTCCCTGCCGCACACCATCGAGATCCTCAAGGGTCTGCGCGACCGCTACGAGGCGCACCACCGTGTCTCCATCACGGACGAGGCGCTGGTGCAGGCCGCCACGCTGGCCGACCGGTACATCTCGGACCGCTTCCTGCCGGACAAGGCGATCGACCTGATCGACGAGGCCGGTTCCCGGATGCGCATCCGCCGGATGACCGCGCCGCCGGACCTGCGCGAGTTCGACGAGAAGATCGCCGGCGTCCGCCGCGACAAGGAGTCCGCGATCGACTCGCAGGACTTCGAGAAGGCCGCCTCCCTCCGCGACAAGGAGAAGCAGCTCCTGGCCGCCAAGGCCAAGCGGGAGAAGGAGTGGAAGGCCGGCGACATGGACGTCGTCGCCGAGGTCGACGGCGAGCTGATCGCCGAGGTCCTCGCGACCGCGACCGGCATCCCGGTCTTCAAGCTCACGGAAGAGGAGTCCTCCCGGCTCCTCCGCATGGAGGACGAGCTCCACAAGCGGGTCATCGGCCAGAAGGACGCCGTCAAGGCGCTCTCTAAGGCGATCCGTCGTACGCGTGCGGGCCTCAAGGACCCGAAGCGTCCCGGTGGTTCGTTCATCTTCGCCGGCCCGTCCGGTGTCGGTAAGACCGAGCTGTCCAAGGCCCTCGCCGAGTTCCTCTTCGGTGACGAGGACGCGCTGATCTCCCTCGACATGTCGGAGTTCAGCGAGAAGCACACGGTGTCGCGGCTCTTCGGTTCGCCCCCCGGATACGTGGGCTACGAAGAGGGCGGCCAGCTCACGGAGAAGGTCCGTCGCAAGCCGTTCTCGGTCGTCCTCTTCGACGAGGTCGAGAAGGCCCACCCGGACATCTTCAACAGCCTTCTCCAGATCCTGGAGGACGGTCGCCTGACCGACTCCCAGGGCCGGGTCGTGGACTTCAAGAACACGGTCATCATCATGACGACCAACCTTGGAACCCGTGACATCTCGAAGGGCTTCAACCTGGGCTTCGCGGCCACGGGCGACACGAAGTCCAACTACGAGCGCATGAAGAACAAGGTCTCGGACGAGCTCAAGCAGCACTTCCGCCCCGAGTTCCTCAACCGTGTCGACGACGTCGTCGTCTTCCCGCAGCTCACCCAGGAGGACATCCTCAAGATCGTCGACCTCATGGTCGGCAAGGTGGACGAGCGCCTCAAGGACCGGGACATGGGCATCGAGCTCTCCTCGGCCGCGAAGGAGCTCCTCTCCAAGAAGGGTTACGACCCGGTGCTGGGCGCGCGTCCGCTGCGGCGCACGATCCAGCGCGAGATCGAGGACACGCTCTCGGAGAAGATCCTCTTCGGCGAGCTGCGTCCCGGTCACATCGTGGTCGTGGATGTCGAGGGCGAGGGCGACGCGAAGACCTTCACCTTCCGGGGTGAGGAGAAGTCGGCGCTTCCCGATGTGCCGCCGATCGAGGACGCCGCCGCTGGTGGCGCGGGTCCGAATTTGAGCAAGGAGGCGTAAGGCTCAGCGGTTTGGGTTTTACGGCTGGGGAAGGGGCCGGTGCCTTTTGGGGCACCGGCCCCTTTCGCCTGTTCAGGGTCAGAGGAGGCGGTCTTGGGTGACTTCGGCGGTGGGGAAAATCTCGGCGTAAGCGTCGAGGGGGAAACTACTGAAGCGCATGTTGAGGGTCACCGTACGCAGGCCCGGCAAGCGCGCGGTGAGGATGCGAAGCTCGTCCCGTTCGTTGCCCTGGGGGCAAAACCGGAGGGATTCGACGGAGGGCAGTTCCGGTATGGCATCCATGGAGTAGCCGGCGAAGCTTCCGTTCAGGATGAGGGTCCGTAGAGCGGGCAGGCGCTTCACTTCCTGCCAGTCGCTCGCACTCAGGGGACCCGGTCCGTCGAGGTCGAGCGTGGTGAGGGCCGACCACTGGTCCAGGCCGCGCATGCCGATGGAGGTCAGAGTGTCATGGCCCAGGTACAGGTAGTCCAAGGGTGCGCTCGTTGGAAGGTGGTCGGGGAGGCGACCGTCGGGGAGCCACTGGTCCAGGGCAAGCCGAGTGAGCCTCCGCAGGCTGTGGAGGCCCAAGGGGTGGGTGACGTCGTTGAACTCCAGGTCGATGAGGGGGAGTTCGTGCAAGGCGCCGAAATCGTCGATGCTGTGGCAATCCTGCAGCCACAACTTGCTCAGGTTTCGGAATGCCGCCAATTCGTCCAGGGTGGACAAGGAATGGTTGCGCTCAAGCCCCAGGACGTTGACCGCCTCCGGATTGCGGACGGTATCAACGATCTTGGCCAGGCTGTGCGAACCTGCGACCGCCAGGCCGTGCCAAGGCTGCATCAGCCGCAGTGCGTCCAGTTGTTCGGCCGATGCGCAGCGTAGGAAGAGATTGTCCCGAGGTGCATGGTCGAGCACTTCGACCGCGTACTCCGTGGTGTCGAATCTGTCCCATGTGCCCGCGAGCTGACGCCGTACGTCGAGGGACGGATGGTCGCGGAAGCGTCGCAGTACGGCCAGGGCACCGTCAGGCTCCTCAACACCCAGGAGAGAGGCGGTGACTGTTACATTCCTGGCCTCCTCGTCCGTGAACTCCTCCGGACCCGGCAACAGCTCCAGGACCAGCGGCCCGGCTTTTGCCAGCATGCGTGCGTCCTCCGCCGAACGCGGTGGAATCAAGGCCGCCGCACGACCCTCGGCCGCCGCCCGCACCTCCGGATCCAACGTCGGCGCATGCTCCAGGCAAGCCAGCGCAAGCAGTGTGAGTCGGGGCTGCTCCCGGGCGAGCAACTGCCGTAGGAGTACGACCCGTTCGCGCGGGCGGGCGTGGGCCACCGCCATGCGGATCACGTCCTCCCATTGGGCGTCGTCCGCGTGGCCGGCTAGGACGTCGAGGTGGCCTTCCTCCACGGCGTACCGGGCGCCCAGATAGTCCTGGAAGGTGCGGTGGACGAAGTCCACGATCCCGGCTGCGGGTTGGCGGAGCAGACCGCTGCGCAGCAGCAGGGACCGCAGTACGGTCGCGGCGTCTCCGGTTGCCGAGACCGAGGGCAGGCACCGCTCCACAATCCCCTCGGCGGCCTCGGTGTCCATCTCCGTCCGGCCGCTCAACACCAGTGCGTACGCCAGCCGTTGCAGCAGCTCCAGCTGTATCTCCTCGCTCATCTCCACTTCGTCCACCTCGCCCATGCCCCGCTCCCGGTCCCGCCGAGCCAGCAGCATCGTCAGGGCCGCGTCGTACAACTCCTTGCGGCCCGTGGGGAGGTAGCCCCGGCGTTCGCGGTGCAGGGCGCAGATCAGGCCGCACATAAGGGGGTTCGTGGCGAGCCGTGCCAAGTCCCGTTTCGTGCGCAGGGAATCCAGGAGTGGGCCCTCGTACTCCGGGGCCTGGGCCGCCGTGTGCCAGCGCTCGACGAAGGTCTTCACCTCGGGGCGGCGCATCGGGGTCAGGGTCAGTTCGCGGAAGCCCTCGGAGGCCAGCCAGTCGGGGCGTACGGCGGTGGGGCGGGAGGTGAGGAGCCAGCGGTTGCCCGGGAAGGCGCCGATCAAGGACAGGAGCCAGTCGCGGGTGCGATGGCGGTCGGCCGACGGGATCTCGTCCAGGCCGTCGATCAGGATCAGGGCGCGGCCGGCGGTCAGGACGCGTTCCGTCCAGCCCTCGGGTGGGGTGTGGGGGCAGCCGGTGGAGGACAGGAAGGCTGCGGGGGACGGGAGTTGGCCGGCCCGGATGAGGGTGCGCAGGGGGAGGACGTACGGGATGCGGTCGCCGTCCCGCGCCGCCGTCACCGCCAGCCACTGCACCAGCGTCGTCTTGCCGGAACCCGCGTCGCCGCGCAGCAGGACGCGGTCGTGGGTCGACAGGGCTTCCTCGGCGGGGAGTTGGAGGTCGTAGCCGCCGGGGTGTCCCTCGGACAGGGCGTGTTCCGCCGTCGCCGTTGCCTCCAGGCTCAGGTACGCCACCTCCAGGGGCCAGCGGTCCGGGGAGTCGCGGAGGTCGATGCCGTAGATGGTGATGTGGTTGTGGCGCTCGGCGACGTACGGAAGGTAGCGGCGTTCGAAGGTGCGGTCCTGGGAACCGGGGCGGGGGCTGCGTGCTATCAACTCGTCGATGCGGGCGATCAGTTCGGCCTGGGTGCGGGTCTGTTCGACGAGGGTGCGGGCTACGAACGTGGAGCGGCGGGTGAAGAACTCCAGGATCTGGAGGCAGGCCCACTCGGTGGCGTTGCCGAGGAAGCAGCGGGCGTCGGTGGAGAGTCCGGCGGGGGCGGGGGCGCCGTACTCCAACTGCCGTGCCAGTTCCCGGTGTCCGAGTCGTACGGCCTGGACGTCGTCCATGTCCAGGTCGCCCAGGGCGAGCAGGCGGCGGGCCAACGCGTCGGCCACGGCGGTCTGTTCGTCGGGTGGGAAGGGGGCCTCGCCGGGGGAGTCCACCGCCCGCGCGACCAGGTGGGCGGCGAGCTTGTGGACGTCCTTCTCCGTCAGGGTGCGCTTCTCGCCCTTGAAGGAGACGAGGGAGGAGAGGCGGATCGGTCTGTCGACCAGGCCCGCGCCGGGGGCGTCGGGCACGAACAGCTTCTTCAGCAGCGGTGTGATCAGGCCTGAGGCCAGCTTCCCACCGAGTACCGCGGGCTCCATCCGCCGCCCACCCCCGTCGTCGCGCGAACGGACGGAGCCTAACGGTTTACGACAACTGGCCGTCGTAGTCCGGGAGTTTGAAGGTCTTCTCGGCGTGGCCGCCCGACAGGTCGGTGGCGCTGTTGCCGATGTTCGCGATGATCGTGTAGCCCTTGTTCTCGATCGCGGTGCGCTGGGCCGTCTTGTAGTCGGCGACGTCCTTGAAGAGGTCGAAGAGGCCGCGTACGTAGAGGCCGTCGACGTCGTAGCCGTCGTGTTCGAGGTTGTACTCGGTCGGCAGGTAGATGATGCCGGGGCGGGCCGTGACGAAGAACAGGGAGACGCCGTGTTCCTGGGCGTACTGGGCGACCGCGAGGACCGGCTTGTTGGCCGGCTGCGGCCAGCTGAAGCCGAAGTCCGTCTCCAGGGTGGTGTTGTCGATGTCGAAGACGATCGCCTGCTTCTCGCCCGGCTTCGTGGCCGCGATGCGCTGCTTCAGGTAGGGCAGGGCCTGGTTCATCACCGTCTGGCAGTCGGCCTGCCAGGTGGCGTAGTCCACCGTGGCGGTGCTTGTCGTCGTCGCGGCCTCCGCGGGGACCGTCAGTGTCGCGAGGGCGGCCGCGGTCACGGTGACTGTGGCGGTACGGCGGGCCCAGGGACGTCGTCTCGTCATGGGGGTGGGGGTTCCTCTCACGTCTGTGCGCTGCCGGTCGGTGCAGAAGGCATGGTCGCGGGCGAGGGTGGCGTGAGGGGAACCGTAAGGTTACTGAACGGTAGGTGTATAGAGGTCTGCGCCACAATTCAGCGGTCGGTGATCGTCCCCGCCGGTGACAAGCCGCACAGGCGATTCGGGCCCTACTAGGGGAGGTAGTCGTACGCCTCAATCGGTGCAAAAAGGACTTTTTTCTTCGGATCCATGGAACCGAATGACCGATTTCGCCCTCCAGAGGGCTGAATCGGGATACTTGGGTGCTCTGTCAAGAAGTCTGAAGTTTTGTGGTGAAGTACTAGGTTCCGTCGTAGAAGAGGGGTTTGGGGGTCCGCGGGGTCCGGGGTTACCAATGAACGTGCCATCCGGCGGCCGTATGTGTGCCGGGTGGTTTTTCTGTCCCCGTCCCCCGTGAGGTTTCGATGTTCCAGCGCGCCACGTCCCGTTCTTCCCGTACGTCTTCGCTCCGTACCCGTATGGCCGTCATGGCCGTCGGACTGGGGGCCACCGCCGTGCTGGGCACCGGGGTCGCGAGCGCTGCCTCCTCGGCCGTCGCGCCCAAGGCCGTCAGCGCGAAGGTCGCCGCCTCCTGGGTCGACCCGGTGAAGAAGTACACGCTGTCCGCGAGCTTCGCCCAGGCCGGCAGCATGTGGCAGTCCACCCACAGCGGGCAGGACTTCGCCGTGGCCAGCGGTACCAACGTCGTCGCCGCGCACGGCGGGACCGTCGTCAAGGCCGGCGGCAACGGCGCCGGTGACGGTGCCGCGTACGGCAACGCCATCGTCATCAAGCACGGCAACGGCACGTACTCCCAGTACGCCCACCTCTCGCGCATCGACGTGAAGGTCGGCCAGGTCGTCAGCACCGGGCAGCACATCGCCCGGTCCGGCAGCACCGGCAACTCCAGCGGTCCCCACCTGCACTTCGAGATCCGTACGACCGCCAACTACGGCTCGGCGATAGACCCGGTCGCGTTCCTGCGCGGCAAGGGTGTCTCCGTCTAGGAGCGCCTGGGGATCTACGCCCCTTACGGCTGCTTCGTGCCCGCGTGGGCCTGCGTGATCATGTCGGTGGCGACCTCCAGGACGGCCTTGCGCTTGTCCTCGGGGTCGCCTTCGAGGTCCTGCACGGCGAACATCCCGGCGTGCAGCGTGAAGATCGCGCTGAGCGAACGGACCTGGTCGACCAGGCTCGCCTCGGGGTCGATCACGATCTCCCGGAGGCCGCGCATGCGCTCCTTGAAGCGCTCGCCGATGCGCAGGTCCCGTACCGTCGCCTGGTTCTCCTGCATGAAGCGGAACAGGGGGGTCGCGCCGTCGAGCGCGTCGCCGTAGCGCCGTACGATCTCCTGCTTGGTCTCCAGGGTGTGGGGCTGGCCGCGGCCCCACTCGATCAGGTCTTCGATCGGCTTCGTCAGATCCTCGAAGATGCCGACGAGGATCTCTTCCTTGGTCTTGAAGTGGTAGTAGAGCGCCGCCTTCGTGACGTCCAGGTGCTCGGCGATCTCGCGCAGCGAGGTCTTCTCGTAGCCCTGCTCGGCGAAGAGTTCGAGCGCCACGTCCTGGATGCGCTGGCGGGTGTCTCCGCGACGCTGCCGCTTGGTGCCGTCCATGGTGCCGCCCATTCGTCTCATGCTCCAGCAAACTTACTTGACGCCCGGCTAGTTACGGGTCTACTTTCCCTGAGTGTAGTCAACTAGCCGGGCGGCAAGTAAGTAGCCGGACGGTAGCGGTGTCAAGGGGAGTGGGAAAGATGGCGGACACACAGACGGTCGAGGTCGGGCCAGGGGCGCCCGGGCCAGAGGTGGACGGCAAACAGCCGAAGAGCGTGCGGGTCGTCCTGCTCGCGCTGATGATCACGATGATGCTCGCGATGCTCGACAACATGATCGTGGGTACGGCCATGCCGACGATCGTCGGTGAGCTGGGCGGGCTGGAGCACCTGTCGTGGGTCGTGACCGCGTACACGCTCGCCACGGCCAGCTCGACGCCCCTGTGGGGCAAGCTCGGTGACATGTACGGGCGCAAGGGCGCCTTCATGACGTCGATCGTGATCTTCCTGGCCGGTTCCGCGCTGAGCGGTATGGCGCAGGACATGGGGCAGTTGATCGGTTTCCGGGCCATTCAGGGGCTCGGTGCCGGTGGTCTGATGGTCGGCGTCATGGCGATCATCGGCGACCTCATCCCGCCGCGTGAGCGGGGCAAGTACCAGGGCATGATGGCCGGCGTCATGGCGCTCGCGATGATCGGCGGACCGCTGGTCGGCGGCACCATCACCGACAACTGGGGCTGGCGCTGGTCCTTCTACATCAACCTCCCGCTCGGGGTCATCGCGCTGGCCGCGATCAGTGCGGTGCTGCACCTCCCGAAGAAGCGGTCGCAGGCGCGGATCGACTACCTGGGTGCCGGGCTGCTGACCGTGGGCATCACCTCGATCGTGCTCGTCACCACGTGGGGCGGTTCGCAGTACGACTGGACGTCCGCGCGGATCATGGAACTGATCGGGCTCGGTGTGGCCGCGCTCGTCGGGTTCGTGTTCTGGCAGACCAAGGCGGCCGAGCCGGTCGTACCGCTGCACATCTTCCGCAGCCGGAACTTCACGCTGATGGCGATCATCGGGTTCATCACCGGGTTCGTGATGTTCGGTGCGACGCTGTTCCTGCCGCTGTACCAGCAGTCCGTGCAGGGCGCGTCCGCTACGAACTCCGGCCTGCTGCTTCTGCCGATGCTCGGCGCGATGCTCGTGACCTCGATGGTCGCGGGGCGAGTGACCACCAACACCGGTAAATACAAGGTGTTTCCGGTCGTCGGCAGCGTGCTGATGGTCGTCGGGCTGTATCTGCTGTCGACCATGGACACCGATACGACCCGGTTCATGTCCGGTGTGTTCATGGCCGTCGTCGGGCTCGGCATGGGCTGCCTGATGCAGATCACCATGCTGGTCGCGCAGAACAGTGTGCAGATGAAGGACATGGGCGTCGCGTCCTCCACCAGCACCCTGTCCCGGACGCTCGGGTCGTCGTTCGGTGTCGCCATCATGGGCGCGCTGTTCAACAACCGGGTGCAGGACGTCATGACCGAGCGGGCGGGTGCGCTGGGGTCCAAGGTGACCGAGCAGTCCGCGACGCTCAACGCGGCGAGTCTGGCGAAGCTGCCGGCGGTGGCTCGGGAGGCGTATCAGCACGCGGTGTCTGCCGGTATCCACTCCGCGTTCCTGCTGGGGTCGGTGGTGGCTGTGGTCGCGCTGGTGGCCGCGGTGTTCGTGAAGGAGGTTCCGCTGAAGGGGGCGGGGCCGGCTGCGCCTAAGCCTGGCGAGGATGCGGTGGCGCCGGCGTCGATCGTCGAGGCCGTGTGATTCGCCGACAGTGAGCTGGAGGTCCCCCGGTTGGTGTCCGCCCCGGGGGGCCTTCTTTTTTGTGCGGGCACGCGTGCGTGCGTTGGCTGCGGGTGCTTCGTGTGTCTGCGGCGCCGTTGCCGGGGGCTCCGCCCCCGGACCCCCGTCGGCCCTGAAGGGGCCTCGTCCTCAAACGCCGGACGGGCTGATTAGTGCCGGCCTGAGTTGAGGGGTGCCGGACGGGCTGGATGGCGTCGGCCTGAGTTGAGGGATACGGGACGGGCTGGATGGCGCTGACCTGAGTTGAGGGGTGCCGGACAGGTTGGATGGCGCCGGCCTGAGTCGAGGGGTGCCGGATCCCGGAGCCGCCGGATTCAGCGGCTCGGTGTCGATGTCAGTGCCGCGTGCCACCATCGGTCGCATGGACAAAATGCGGCAGTTGCGTCTTGCCAAGGACGCCATGGATCGTGACTGGGCCGAGCCGGAGCTCGACCTGGGAGCGGTGGCCGCGCATGCCGGGTATTCGCGGTACCACTTCATCCGGGCCTTCAAGGAGGCCTACGGCGAGACGCCCGGGCAGTATCTGACGCATCGGCGGATCGAGCGGGCCGAGGAGATGCTCCGTAGCGCCGATCTCTCGGTGACGGAGATCTGCAATCTGGTCGGGTTCAGCAGCCTCGGTACGTTCTCGGCGCGGTTCAAGGCGCGGACCGGGCTGACGCCCAGTGAGTACCGAGCCAAGCATGTGGGGCGTGGGGCCGCGCTCATCCCCGGGTGCTACGCGATGCTCTGGGCCGGCGGTTTCCCCAGCGCAACTTTGAAGAAGCGTCGCGACGTCCGCCCTGCCTACGGTGATGGGCAGGAAGCCGGCTCGACATCGACCTCGGCATCAACCTCGTCCGACAGGAGTGCGGAGTCATGATCCAAGGCTTGGGCATCGCCACCGTATGGACCTTCGACCAGCAGCGCACGAAGGCCTTCTTCACCGAGAAACTCGACTTCGAGATCCGCGACGACATCTCGATGGGCGACATGCGGTGGGTCACCGTGGGCGCCAAGAACCAGCCCGGCCTCGCGCTCACGCTGATGAGCCTGGACGGTCCGGGCCTCGACCCCGAGTCCGCCGAGGCGCTGAAGAAGCTGATCAGCAAGGGGGTGCTGGGTGCCGGGGCGTTCACCACCGATGACTGCCGCGGTGATCACGCGACCTTCAAGGCGCGCGGGGTCGAGTTCCTCCAGGAGCCGACCGAGCGGCCGTACGGCATCGAGGCGATCTTCCGCGACGACAGCGGCAACTGGTACTCGCTGACCGAGCGCAGCGCCGAACTGGACTTCTCGAAGGACTTCGGATGACCCGGGAGCAGTCGGTGGCTGAGGTCGAGCCGGACCACACCGCCGTGCGGGTCGCCCTGTGGCGGGCCCTGCACGTCCAGGCCGATCCGCCGCCGCACGTCATCGAGGACGAGGTCGGGCTGCGGCTCGCGGACCCCGGGGACGACTGGCGCGAGCGTCCCGACATGGACGTCGAGGCCACACGCCGTATCCGTGCGTCGATCGTGGCCCGGGCCCGCTTCGTCGAGGACGTGGTGGAGGAGCAGGCCGGGAGGGGTGTGGAGCAGTACGTCATCCTCGGCGCCGGTCTCGACACCTTCGCCCAGCGGCGGCCCGAACTCGGCGCGAAACTCCGGGTGTTCGAGGTCGAGCAGCCCGGCACGCAGGCCTGGAAGCGGCGCCGGCTGACGGAACTGGGGTACGACGTCCCGGACTGGCTGCGGTTCGTGCCGGTCGACTTCGAGGGGGACTGGTGGGGTCAACTGGCCGCCGCCGGTCTCGACATCGGGCAGCCCGCCGTCGTGGCCGCGACCGGCGTGACCATGTACCTCACCCTGGACGCGATCACCACCATGTTCCGCCGGGTCGCCGGTCTCGCCCCGGGCTCCACCCTGGTCACCACGTTCCTACGACCCGTGGACGACGTGGAGCCGGAGCAGCGCGCGCAGTTGGAGGTGGCGGTGCGGGGAGCACGGGCCGCCGAGACACCGTTCCTGAGCTTCTTCACCCCGGAACAGATGCTGGAGCTGGGGCGGGAGTGCGGGTTCCGGGAGGTACGGCATGTGCCCGCCGCGGAGCTTGCGGAGCGGTATTTCGGGGGCCGGGTGGAGGGGGCCGCGCCGTCTCGGGGGGAGGAGGTGATGGTGGGGAGTACGTGAGGAACCTCGATCTGCTCTCGTCCCCGATCCGCTCCCGTCCCGACGGTCCCACGCCCTCACTCCAGCACACCGGTCAGCCGCCGGAGGCTACGGCAACATCGGATAACTCCCCGTACTCGTAGGCGCATGCTCCGGCAGCCACAGCACCGCCACCGCGCCCTCCGCCGGGATGTGGTCCGGTGCGCCCGCCGGCCGTACGTTGCGGAAGGTCAGGCGGGCGCCGAGGATGCGGGCCTGGCCGGCGGCGATGGTCAGGCCCAGGCCGTGGCCGTGGCCCGCGCGGTCCTTGCTGCCGGTGCGGAAACGGCTCGGGCCCTCCGCGAGGAGTTCCTCGGGGAAGCCGGGGCCGTGGTCGCGGACCCGGATGACCCGGCCCTCCACCGAGACCTCGATCGGTGGTTTGCCGTGGCGGGCCGCGTTGGCGAGGAGGTTGAACAGGACGCGTTCCAGGCGGCGCGGGTCCGTCGTCACCTCCGACTCGTGCACGACGTGCACCACCGCGTCCGGGTCCTTCGCGAGCACCCGGCGGCTCACGAAGTCGCCCAGCATGAGGTCCTGCAACTCGGCCCGCTCGGACGCCCCGTCGAGCCGGGCGACCTCCAGCACGTCCTCGACCAGCGTGCGCATCGCCTTCGCCCGGTCAAGGACCAGTTCCGTCGGGCGGCCGGGGGGCAGGAGTTCGGCCGCGGTCAGCAAGCCTGTCACCGGGGTGCGCAGTTCGTGTGCGATGTCCGCGGTGACTCGGCGTTCGGCCTCCAGCCGTTGTTGCAGCGCGTCCGTCATCGCGTCCACCGCGCGCGCGAGGTCGTCGGTCTCGTCCCGTACGACCCCGCCGATCGCGTCCCGCACCCGTACGTCCGTCTCGCCCTTGGCGACCTGGTTCGCCGCGGCCGCCGCCTTGCGCAGCCGGCGCGAGAGCTGGCCGCCGATCAGGACACCGAGCGCGCTGCCGCCGAGCACGGCCGCGATCGAGCCGATCACCAGGGCCTGGTCGAGATCCTTGAGGATGTCCGTGCTGCGATCGGTGAACCCGGTGTGCAGGGACATGACGTGACCGTCCTTGAGCGGTACGGCCGCCCAGATGTCCGGCACCCCGTGCGGCCGGTCGGTGACGTACGTCGCCCGGCGGCCCTCCTCGACCTTCACACGCAGCGCCGACGGCAGACGCGGGTCGTCGATCTTGATGCTGGGGAAGTTCGGCCTCCCGGACAGCTCGTAGTTGCGCTGTGCGATCTGGACGCGCTCGTCCGCGAGGTCGCGCGCGTTGTCCAGCATCGAGACCCGCGCCGCGTTGTGCACGACCAGGCTGAGCGCGATCGCGACCAGCGTGCCGACCAGCGCGATGGCCGCGCTGAGCTTCCATCTCAGTCCGGTACGGATGCCCGCTCTGTCCATGAACGACGGGACCCTGCGCCGTGAATTCCCCCGCATACCCCTGCTCAGGCCTTCAACTTGTAGCCGAAGCCGCGGACCGTCTCGATCCGGTCCTGGCCGATCTTCGTCCGCAGCCGCTGCACATGGACGTCCACGACCCGGGTGTCACCACCCCAGCCGTAGTCCCACACCCGCTCCAGCAGCTTGTCGCGGGACAGCACCGTGCCCGGCGCCGACGAGAACTCCAGCAGCAGCCGCATCTCGGTCGGCGTCAGCGCCACCGGCTGCCCGGCCCGGCGCACCTCCATGCCCTCGGTGTCGATCTCCAGATCCCCGAAGGTCAGCACCCCGCCGCCGACCGGGGCCGCGTCCGCGTCCGTCGTACGGTCGCTGCCGCTCGCGTGTCCGAAGCGGCGGAGCACCGCGCGGATGCGGGCTACCAGGACGGCGCCGTCGAAGGGTTTGGTGACGTAGTCGTCGGCCCCTGCTTCCAGGCCCAGCACCACGTCGATCGAGTCCGCGCGCGCCGACAGCATGATCACCGGGACCGTCGAGTCGTCCCGGATACGGCGGCACAGGCTCACCCCGTCCAGGCCCGGGACCATCACGTCCAGCAGCGCGATGTCGGGGCGGTCCGCCCGGAACGCCTCCAGGCCCGACAGCCCGTCGGGCATGGCGGTGACCACGAAGCCGTCCCGCTCCAGGGCGAGTTGGGTGGCCTCGCGGATGACGTCGTCGTCCTCGACGAACAGGACGTGGGTCTGGTCTGCCATCCCGGTGCTCTCAGTCCTCGTGTGGGTCGTTCTCAAGCATGGGACGCCTGGGACGGCGTCCGCGTTCACTGAAGCATCGGATCGGGGCGGCCGATCGGTTCACCTGCGACCGGTTCGGTTCCGAAAGAGTCGAGTCGGTTCCGATGACGTCCGTTCCGATCCGTTCAGTTCTTGCTCGGAGTGGGCGACGCGTCGCCCCCGACCGCGTTGCTGTACTCGTTGTGGGTGCTGTACTCCTGGACGAAACGGCCCGAGGTCCAGCGGTACGTGATCACGTTCTCCCCGGAGGGACTCGACACCGGGTCGCCCTTCTCGTACACCTGCTTGGTGACGACCAGATCGCCGCGGTCTATCTCCGCGTAGACCGGGGGTTCCTCGGCCTTGAACACATTCTCGTACGTCCCGCCCTTGTCGCGATACACGTACGAGCCGATCCCCACCGCATCGCCGCAGGTCATCACGTTGACGACGACGTCGTTCGCGGTGCCGCCGGTCAGCACGCCGTACGACACGTCGACCGCGTACTCGTCGGCCACGCACGGCTTCAGCTCGTGCTTGACCGCCGCCGAGACCTTCGGGTCGTCCATGACGAGCTTGACCGCGTCCACGTGGTCGTCGACGGTCGCGGAGGGCGAAGGGGACTTGGCCTCCGCCACGCCCGCCACCGAGTCGGAGTGCGCCGGGCCCTCGTCACGGGCGCCCGTGCCGCCGGTGGCGCAACCGGACACCAGAAGGGCGAGGGCGGCGAGCACGGCCAGCGCCGCGAACGCCGCCTCGAAGCTCCCGCGCACCCTGCCGGGCCCGGGGACGCTGCTCGGCCCGGGCCCAGGGGTGTCGTCGCTCAGGCCGCGCAACGCTCCCGCTCCTCACGCTCCAGCGCGCGTGCGTCCAGGTCGCGGGCCTCCAGCTCCTCCCGGAGCCGGGCGAGCGCCCGGTGCAGCGTGCTCTTGACCGTACCGGCCGACATGCCCAGGGCGGCGGCCGTCTCTTCGGTGGACATCTGCTCCCAGTGTCGCAGGACGACCACACTGCGCTGCTTCGGAGCAAGAACTTTCATGATGTCCATAAGAAGCGCCCGGTCCGCGTGCTGCTCGGTCGCGTCGTCGACGCTCGCGTCCGGCAGCTGCTCGGTGGGAACCTCTTCGAGCTTGCGGGCCCGCCACCACTCGGTCCGGGTGTTGATCATGACGCGGCGCAGGTAAGCGTCCGCGAGGCGCTTGTCCTCGATGGTCTCCCAGCGGCCGTACGTCCGTACCAGCGCCGTCTGGAGCAGGTCCTGGGCGTCGACCGGGTCCGGCACCAGCCGGCGGGCGCTGCGCAGCAGCGCGTCCTGTCGGGTGCGGACGTACTCCTCGAATTCGAGCACCTCGCCCTGCGCCATGATCAACCGCCTCCATCCCCGTTTCCGACCCGCCTGCTGCCGGTTGTCCTCTGCTGCTGTCCCGCCGGTCTGCGGTACACAAATGAAGTTACGGAGGGGTTGTCACGGCACTGTGCGGAGCAGCCTGCGGAGAGCGCTCGGCTGTCCGTCGGTTGTGTAACGGAAGTAGGTCCGGGGTAAGGGGGGTGGGTTGTTGGGGCGGTTATGGGATGTTTTGCCTGGCGGGGTGGGCGTGCGGGAGTGTTGCAGGAGCTTGGTGTGGGCTGTGGGGCGGGTCGGGGTGGGGGCTCTGTCTGTGAAGTGACCGTGCGTCAGGTCGTGACGGGCTGTGTCCGGTTGTTTCAGGCTCGGGTCGTGGGGAGTCGGTACATGCCGTCCGGGAGGGGCTCGACGAGGCCGTCGGACACCAGGCCGTCCAGTGCCCTCGCTCGCTGCACCGGCTCGTGCCACACGCGGTCGAGTTCGGACTGGGGGACTGGGGTGTGCGCTTCGCGCAGTACGGCCAGGAGCTTGCCGCGGACCTGGCGGTCCGTGCCCGCGTACGTCTGGCCCTTGCGGGCCGGGCCCTCGTGTTCCGGCTTGCCGGCGAGGTTCCAGGCGCACTGGGCGGAGATGGGGCAGCGGTGGCACGTCTCGTTCTTCGCGGTGCAGACGAGTGCGCCGAGTTCCATGGACGCGGCGGCCCAGCGGGCCGCTGTGTCGTCGTCCTGGGGGAGGAGGGCGCGGGCCAGCTTGCGTTCGGCGGCGGTCGTGGCGTTCGGGGGGTACTGGGTGCCCGTGACCGCGCGCGCGAAGACCCGGCGGACGTTCGTGTCCAGGACGGCGTGGCGCTGGCCGTAGGCGAAGGACGCGACCGCGGCCGCCGTGTACTCGCCGATGCCGGGGAGTGCGAGGAGCTGGGCGTGGTCGGTGGGGACGTCGCCGCCGTGGCGTTCCGTTATGGCGGTGGCGGCGCCGTGCAGGCGCAGCGCGCGGCGGGGGTAGCCGAGGCGGCCCCAGGCGCGGACGGCTTCGCCGGGGGCGTCCTGGGCGAGGTCGGCGGGGCGGGGCCAGCGGGCGAGCCACTGTTCGTAGACCGGGAGGACGCGGTTGACCGGGGTCTGCTGGAGCATGAACTCGCTGACCATCACGCCCCAGGGGCCGGCGTCGGGGTGGCGCCAGGGGAGGTCGCGGGCGTTGTCCTCGAACCAGTCGATGACGGGGGAGTGGAGGTGGGCGCCTCGGTTCTCTCCTCCGTCCGGCGTGGTGGCGGATGTGGTGTGCGGGGGTTTCGTGGGCGCAGTCATGGCGTTTCCGATCCTGCCACGGCCGGTGGGGGGTCGGGGCTGCGCCGTACCGCCACGACCCGCTCCCCGTTCGTCGGCGGCCGCGGGCGCGTGGTCCATCCCGGGCCATTCCAGGCGGGGTTGCCGGAATGATGATCCGGAAAAGTTGGGGCTGGGGCGGCGGGTGGGGCGAGGTAACTCGCCGATCTCTCGTACAGTTTGCGCCGTGGGATCACTGCGCAATCCGGTCGGGCCGCTTCCCTCCTCCATCTATTGGCGACGGAGGGTCCTCATGGTGTCCGTGGTCGCCTTGTTGGCGCTGCTGATCACCTGGATCGTCAACTCCGGTGGCGGGGGCGGCAAGAACGGTGCCGATGGGGCGAAGAACGGAAAGACTCCCGCTCCTACGATCACTGCCGGGCCGTCGGGATCCGGTCCCGCCATCAGTCAACACCCGGGCGGGCGCGATGACTCGGGCGGCGGAAGCGGTGGAAGCTCCGGCAGCGGTAGTGGGGACGGGTCCGGCTCCGGTGGGTCGAGTGCCGGGTCGAGTGCCGGGTCCGGTGGCAGTGACGGTGGTGGCAGTGGGGCCGGTGGTGGGTCCAACGGCGGTAGCAGTACGGGGACTACGGTGCCTGCCGACTCGACGCTTCCCAACTGCACTGCCGGCGCTGTGCAGTTGAGTCTGCGGAGTCTGCACAACTCGTACTCGCCGGATCAGACGCCGACGTTCGTGCTCACCGCCAAGAACTCCTCCGGCAGTGACTGCAAGGTCGATCTCGGGCCCAAGAGTGCCGTGTTGACCATTACGGAGGCCGGGGGCAGCGCTGATTTCTGGTCCTCGGCCGACTGCCCGAAGAGCGCCGGGAGTGTCTACTACCGGGTGTCCGCCGGGAGCAACGTCACGTACACCCTGAAGTGGGACCGCAAGCCGAGCGCGCCCGAGTGTGCCACTCCGGCCGCTGGTTCGGCCGGGGCCGGGACCTATCTGGTGGAGGCGCAGGCCTCCGGGTTCGCCAAGGCGCAGACCTCGTTCGTACTGGCCAGCGACTAGTCGGGTCTACGCGGTTGGGTTATACGTAGCGTTCCAGGATTGACGATTCCGCCAGGCGGGAGAGGCCCTCTCGGACGCTGCGGGCCCTTGCCTCGCCTACGCCGTCCACTGTCTGGAGGTCGTCGACGCTTGCCGCCAGGAGTTTCTGAAGGCCTCCGAAGTGCTCCACCAGGCGGTCGATGATCGCGCCGGGGAGGCGCGGGACCTTGGCCAGGAGGCGGAAGCCTCGGGGGGACACCGCCGAGTCGAGGGCCTCGGGGGAGCCGGTGTAGCCCAACGCGCGGGCCACGGTGGGGAGTTCGAGGAGCTCCGCGTGAGAGAGGGCGTCCAGTTCGGCCAGGGCTTCGTTCACCGTGCGGGAGCGTTTGGCCGTGGGCTCGGGGACGTAGTCGCGTACGACCAGTTCGCGTTCCGGTTCCACGCCCGCGATCAACTCCTCCAGCTGGAGGGAGAGCAGGCGGCCGTCCGTGCCGAGCTCCACGACGTATTCGGCGATCTCGGTCGCGATCAGGCGGACCATTTCCAGGCGTTGGACCACGGTTGACACGTCTCGGACCGTCACCAGGTCCTCGATCTCCAGGGCCGACAGCGTTCCCGCCACCTCGTCCAGGCGGAGTTTGTAGCGCTCCAGGGTGGCGAGGGCTTGGTTGGCGCGGGACAGGATCGCCGCCGAGTCCTCCAGTACGCGGCGTTGGCCGTCCACGTAGAGGGCGATCAGGCGCATGGACTGGGAGACGGAGACCACCGGGAAGGAGACCTGTTTGCTCACTCGGTCCGCCGTGCGGTGACGGGTGCCCGTCTCCTCGGTGGGGATGTTGGGGTCGGGGACCAGCTGGACGCCCGCTCGAAGGATCTTGGAGAGGTCCGAGGAGACGACGATGCCGCCGTCCAGCTTGCAGAGTTCTCGTAGGCGCGTGGCCGTGAACTCCACGTCCAGGATGAAACCGCCTGTGCACATCGCTTCTACGGTCTTGTCGGAACCGAGCACGATGAGGCCGCCCGTGTTGCCGCGGAGGATTCTCTCCAGGCCGTCGCGCAGGGCCGTGCCAGGGGCCGCGGCGCTCAGTGAGGCGCGCATCAGGCCATCGCCGCCGGACTTTCCGGGAGCTGACGCCCGGTCGTTGGCTGCCACTGCACTCCTCCGGTCGCAGGTTTTTCCGGTGCTCCCGTTTCGCGTACCTGGTTCGTACGGACAGGCGAGACCAGGGCAAAGTCTACCGGCGGTCCTCGGCGTCCCGTGGGGCCTCTCGCTTACGGGACCTTGGAAGGACCCGGAGAGCGTCTCCTATGTCGGCTACTTCGATGACCTTCATGCCTGCCGGGATCTTGCCCGGGTCGCTCGGAACGAGGGCGTGGGTGAAGCCTAGGCGGTGTGCTTCGGAGAGTCTGCGCTGGACGCCCGTGACCCTTCTGACCTCGCCCGCGAGGCCTACTTCGCCGATCGCCACCAGGTTCTTGGGGAGGGGGGTGTCGCTTGCGGCGGAGGCCAGGGCGAGCGCGATGGCCAGATCTGCCGCTGGTTCGGAGAGTTTCACTCCGCCCACCGTCGCGGAGTAGATGTCCCGCTTGCCCAGGGCGCTGATCCTGCCGCGCTGTTCCAGGACCGCGAGCATCATCGAGACCCGGGATGTCTCCAGGCCGGAAGTGGTGCGGCGGGGGGAGGGGATCTGGGAGTCGACCGTGAGGGCCTGGACCTCGGCCACCAAGGGGCGGCGGCCCTCCAGGGTGACGGTCAGGCAGGTGCCCGGGACCGGCTCCGCGCGGCGGGTCAGGAACAGGCCGCTCGGGTCGGCCAGGCCCGTGATGCCCTCGTCGTGCAGCTCGAAGCAGCCGACCTCGTCCGTCGTGCCGTAGCGGTTCTTGACGCCCCGTACGAGGCGCAGGCGGGCGTGGCGGTCGCCCTCGAAGGAGAGCACCACGTCGACCAGGTGCTCCAGGAGGCGGGGGCCCGCGATCGCCCCGTCCTTGGTGACGTGGCCCACGAGGAGGGTGGACATGCCGCGCTCCTTGGAGGCGCGGATCAGGGCGCCGGCCACCTCGCGGACCTGGGCCATGCCGCCGGGGGCACCGTCGATCTCCGGGGAGGCCACCGTCTGGACGGAGTCCAGGATCAGGAGGGAGGGCTTCACCGCGTCCAAGTGGCCCAGGATCGTGGCCAGATCGGTCTCGGCGGCGAGGTAGAGGTGGTCGTCGATCGCCTTGATGCGGTCGGCGCGCATCCGGACCTGGCTCGCCGACTCCTCGCCGGTGACATAGAGCGTGCGGTGCTCTTCGCTCGCCGCCTTGGCCGCCACGTCCAGGAGGAGGGTCGACTTGCCGACTCCGGGCTCGCCCGCGACGAGGACGACCGCTCCGGGGACCAGACCGCCGCCGAGCACCCGGTCCAGCTCGGGCACGCCGGTCGAGCGGGCGGTGGCCTGACGGGCGTCGACCTGGCCGATGGGCACCGCTGATGTGGTGACGCGGCCGGGTGTCGTCGTACGGACCGCGGGCGCGCCGTACTCCTCGACCGTGCCCCATGCCTGGCACTCGGAGCAGCGGCCCAGCCACTTGGCCGTCTGCCAACCGCACTCGGTGCAGCGGTAGGACGGTCGGTCCTTGGTGGTCTTCGTACGGGCAGCCATGCGTGAACCGTAACCGCCGCCACTGACAACGCGGTCGGCGGTCGGGTCGCGCCTCTTCGGTATCCGGCCACCACCCGTCAGGAACGAGCCATGCGGGTAAGGGCGCCTGTCCCCTTTTGAGGGATCGTTTCACCCGTACGGATTAAATGTACTCAAGGGGGCGGAAGGGGGCATCGCCCGCCGCCTACGGTCGCACGGGTGATGAGCAGCAGTCCGGAGACCTCGACCCGCACCACCGGCGCACACCGGGCGCATCGGGAGGCGCGTGACCGCGCTGCGGCGCGCACGCTGGCGCAGCGCCCGCCCGCGCGCTACGAGCCGTATCTGGACGGCCTGTTCACCTACTGCCTCTCCGTGCTGTGCGACCACGACGCGGCGACCGCCGCCCTGGGGGACGTGCTGGCGCTGGCCGAACGCAGGGGCGCGCGGGTGCCGGAGACGGCCGGTGACCGTCGGGCCTGGCTGTACGCGCTGGCCCGCTGGGCCTGCCTGCGCAAGCTCGCCGAGGCCAAGCAGAAACGTCAGGGCACGCACGCGGTGGGCCGTGGCGAGGTGGAGGAGCCGCCCCTCTCCGAGGAGGTGCGCGAGCAGCGGCGGCGTGAACTCGCCCTGCTCGCCTGGCCGGAGGCCGCCGGGACCACCCCGGAGCAGCGCGAGGCGCTCGAACTCGCCGTGCGGCACCGGCTCGCCGCCCACGAGGTCGCCGCCGTACTCGGCATGGACCTCGCCGGCGCACGGGAGTTGCTGGCGGCCGCGGCCTGCGAGGTGGAACGCACGCGTGCCGCCCTCGCCGTCGTCGAGACCGGGAGCTGCCCGAGCGTCGCCCGACTCACCGGTGACCATCAACTGGTGCTCAGCAGCGCCCTGCGTCGCGAACTCGTCCGGCACGTCGATGACTGCCCGCACTGCCGTCGTACCGCCGAGCGCGCGGTGCCCGGCAGTTGGCCCGGCGCGAGTGTCACGCCCGCCGAACTGCCCGTCCTGGAGGCACCCCGCGCGGACCTGCATGTCGCGATGGCGCACCTCCCACGCGCGCGTGGCGCCGCCGCACCGCGCTTCGACCGGCGCGGTTTCCCGATGGACCCGAAGGACCGCGCCGCCCGAAGGGACCGCCTACGCGCGCGTGCCGTCACGACGACCGTCGTCGCCACCGTCATCGCGGCACCCGTTCTCGCCCTGTGGGCCGCTTACCGGGGCACGCCGACGGGCGAGGGTGCCGAGGGCCGGGCCGTCACTGCGAGCGAGCAGCAGGGACCGGGCAGCCTGGAGGGCGAGGTCGCGAGCGGCGGCTACGAGAACACAGGGAACGCCAGTACCAGCCCACGGCCCGGCAAGAACGGCAAGAACGATGTCTCCGTAGAGGTCATCAGCGTCACCGGCGCCGGCCAGAAGGGCGCCGGCCACCTCGCCGTCTCGGCCGCCAACAGCAGCGACACCACCCTCATCACCCTCACCGCGTCCGGCTCGGCCCCGGTCCGCTGGTCCGCGACCACCGCCGCGCCCTGGCTCTACCTCAGCCAGTCCTCGGGAACCCTCGCCCCGGGCGAATCGTTGACGATCAAGGTGTACGTCGACCATCTGCGCGAGCCCTCCGGCCACTGGACCGCGCGCGTGGCCGTCTCACCGGCCGGAGCCATCGTGTCGATCGAGGGCTACGGCACCGCGCCCGCCCCGACCGACCCCGGCAACCCCACGCACCCCACCGACCCCGGCGACCCGCCCTCGTCGAGCCCGGACCCGACGCCCACGAGCACGGCACCGACCGACCCCACGCCGAGCGACCCGCCGCCCTCGTCCGCCGACCCGACCCCGACCCCGACCGCGACGGACTCGTCCTCCGCCGACCCGGGGGGCTCGACGCCGCCGCCCGACGACGGCGACCCGAGTTCGTCCTAGTCGCGGTCCCTCAGGCGACCGGGTCCGCGGGATGCGGTGCCAGCAGCGGGAGTTGCGAGGCCAGACGCTGCTCGCACAGCTCGACCAGACGGTCGTAGCCGGCCTTGCCCATCAGCTCGGTCAGCTCCGGGCCGTAGGACACATAGACCGGGTCGCCCGCGCCGTGCGCCGAGGTCGCCGACGTGCACCACCAGTGCAGGTCGTGGCCGCCGGAACCCCAGCCCCTGCGGTCGTACTCGCCGATCGACACCTGGAGTACGCGCGTGTCGTCCGGGCGGTCGATCCACTCGTACGTCCGCCGCACCGGCAGCTGCCAGCAGACGTCCGGCTTGGTCTCCAGGGGCTCGCGGCCCTCCTTGACGGCCAGGATGTGCAGCGAGCAGCCCGCGCCGCCGGCGAAGCCGGGGCGGTTCTGGAAGATGCACGAGCCCTGGTAGGGGCGGGTCTGGCGGTCGCCGTCCTCGTCCTTGGAGATCCAGCCGTTCGCCACGCCCTCGTCGTGGTGCTGCCAGATGTCGGGCGTGAGCCTCGCCACATGCCCGGCGACCCGTTTCTCGTCGTCCTTGTCCGAGAAGTGCGCGCCCAGGGTGCAGCATCCGTCGTCCGCGCGGCCTGCCTGGATGCCCTGGCAGCCGCTTCCGAAGATGCAGTTCCAGCGAGAGGTCAGCCATGTCAGATCGCAGCGGAACAGCTGCTCCTCGTCCGCCGGATCCGGGAACTCCACCCACGCGCGCGCGAAGTCGAGCCCCTTCTCGTCGCCTTTCAGGGCCTTCTTCGACATCTGCGACGGCTTCGGGGGCTTGGCCGACGTCACCGGCGAAGAATCGCCGGGTGATTTGGCCGCCTTGTCGGTCTTCGCCTTTTTCGTCTTTGGCACGCGTCCAGGGTAAGTCGCCCGAGGCGGCCCCAGACACCGCTCCGGGGACTGAGATAGGTGCAGGTGGCAGTAGCGTTCCGTATATGAGACTCGGTGTCCTCGACGTGGGATCGAACACGGTGCATCTGCTGGTGGTGGACGCACACCCGGGCGCGCGCCCGCTGCCCGCGCACTCGCACAAGGTGGAGCTCCGCCTTGCCCAACTCCTCGACGAGGACGGGGCGATCGGCCCCGACGGGATCGACAAACTCGTCGGCGTCGTCCAGGAGGCGCTCCAGGCAGCCGAGGACAAGGGCGTCGAGGAACTCCTCCCGTTCGCCACCTCCGCCGTCCGCGAGGCCAGCAACGCGGACGACGTCCTCGCGCGCGTGCAGACCGAGACCGGCGTCGAACTCCAGGTCCTCACCGGCGCCGAGGAGGCCCGGCTCACCTTCCTCGCCGTCCGCCGCTGGTTCGGCTGGTCAGCGGGCAAGCTGCTCGTCCTCGACATCGGCGGCGGCTCCCTGGAGATCGGGTACGGCATCGACGAGGAGCCCGACGCGGCCGTCTCGCTGCCCCTCGGCGCGGGCCGCCTCACCGCCGGCTGGCTCCCCGGCGACCCGCCGGAACCGGACGCGATAAGGGCCCTGCGCCGCCATGTGCGCGCCCAGATCGCCCGCACGGTGGGGGAGTTCAGCCGTTTCGGCGCCCCCGACCACGTCGTCGCCACGTCGAAGACCTTCAAGCAGCTCGCCCGCCTGGCGGGCGCCGCCCGCTCCGCCGACGGCCTCTACGTCCAGCGCGAGCTCAAGCGCGAGTCCCTGGAGGCGTGGGTCCCCCGCCTCGCCGGCATGACCACCGCCCAGCGCGCCGTCCTCCCCGGCGTCTCCGAGGGCCGCGCCGAACAGCTCCTGGCGGGCGCGATGGTCGCGGAGGGCGCGATGGATCTGTTCGGTGTGGAGACGCTGGAGGTCTGTCCTTGGGCGCTGCGCGAGGGTGTGATCCTGCGGCGGCTTGATCAGATGGCGTCACGGTTGGATCAGATGCCGTCGGCGTAGGCGCGGGGGTGTGGTGCACGCGTGCGTGAGCGGTGGCGGTGGCGCGTATGGGTGTTTGTCGGGGCATGCGTGCGTGGCCGTAGTGGGGGCGCGAGTGTGTAGTTGGGGTGCACGCGCGCGTGGTTACTCGCGCCGGTGCTTGAACGACACGCACCACTGACATCGGCACCGGCCGACCATCCAACTCCGACCGACTGATCGCCCAGCCCGTCCAGCACCCGCCGACTCCGGCCCGCATTGATCAGCCCGTCCGGCGTTTGAGGACGAGGCCCCTTCAGGGCCGACGGGGGTCCGGGGGCGGTGCCCTCGGCAACGGCGCCGCAGACACACGAGGCACCCGCAGACAGACGAAGCACCCGCAGACAATCGAACGCCCGCGGACGCACAAAGAAGGCCCCCCGGGGCGGACGCCGGCCGAGCCGTACTGAACGCCCGCACGGTACGGGACGTATCGAACCCGCATGAAGTATCGCCACAACGCGGCCCCGCGCCGGAGATGGCCGGTTGCCGCCTCCCGCACAGCGCGGCCACAGCAACCGGCTCCCTCGCGCAAAGCGCCGCCCCGTAGTCTGTCCTCCGTGGCAGAACCAGTCGTGCGCATCCCGGATGCGAAGGTCGCGCTGTCCACGGCGTCCGTGTATCCGGAGTCGACGGCGACGGCCTTCGAGATCGCCGCACGCCTCGGCTACGACGGCGTCGAGGTCATGGTGTGGACCGACCCGGTCAGCCAGGACATCGACGCGCTGCGCCGGCTCAGCGACCACCATCAGGTCCCGATCCTCGCCGTGCACGCGCCCTGCCTGCTCATCACGCAGCGGGTGTGGTCCACCGACCCGTGGATCAAGCTCCAGCGCGCCCAGGCGGCCGCCGAGAAGCTCGGCGCGAGCACGGTCGTGGTGCATCCGCCGTTCCGCTGGCAGCGCCAGTACGCGCGGGACTTCGTCAGCGGGATCTGGCGGATGGCGAACGAGACGGATGTGCGGTTCGCCGTAGAGAACATGTACCCGTGGCGCTACCGCGACCGCGAGATGCTCGCCTACGCCCCCGACTGGGACGTCACGCGCGAGGACTACCGGCACTTCACGATCGACCTCAGCCACACCGCGACCGCCCGCACCGACGCGACCGAGATGATCGGGCGCATGGGCGACCGTCTCGGCCATGTCCACCTCGCGGACGGCAACGGCTCCAACAAGGACGAGCACCTCGTCCCCGGCCGCGGCACCCAGCCCTGCGCCGAGCTGCTGGAACGGCTCGCGACGACCGGTTTCGACGGCCATGTCGTCATCGAGGTCAACACCCGGCGCGCCATGTCCAGCGCCGAACGCGAGGCCGATCTCGCCGAGGCGCTCGCCTTCACGCGGCTGCATCTGGCCTCGGCCGTGAAGGTGCCCCGGCGGTGACCGACGCCACCGCCAAGCGCCGGGGCCGGCCCCCTCGTACGGAGTCCGCCGACACCCGCGACCGCATCCTGGCCGCGGCCCGCGAGGAGTTCTCCGAGCGGGGGTACGAGAAGACGTCCGTGCGGGGGATCGCGAAGGCCGCCGGGGTCGACTCGGCGCTCGTGCACCACTACTTCGGTACGAAGGAGCAGGTTTTCGAGGCGGCGATCGAGGTCGCCTTCGCCCCGGCGACGAACGCGCCGGCGGCGGTGGCCGACGGGCCGCTGGACGGTGTCGGCGAGCGGCTGACCCGCTTCATCCTCGGCGTCTGGGAGAACCCCGCCACCCGTAAGCCCCTGCTGGCGGTCGTCCGTTCCGCCGTCAACAACGAAGCCGCCGCGGCCGTCTTCCGGCGGCTCGTGGTCGCCCAGGTGCTGGGCCGGGTCGCCGCCCAGCTCGACCTCCCGGACGCCGAACTGCGCGCCGAGCTGGCGGCGGCGCAGTTGGTGGGTACGGCGATGCTTCGGTACGTGATCAAGGTGGAGCCGCTCGCCTCGGCGGACGTGGAGCGGATCATCGCGCGGGTGGCGCCGGTGGTGCAGGGGCATCTGACGGGGCCGTAGCCCTGTCTTCAGTCCTGTCTTCGTGGTGAGACCTTCGTCCCGCGATGCGGACACCGTGTCCGCCCCCTGGATGACCGGCGTACGCTCGTTAGCAGCCCTATCTGTCTGAAGGAGCGATCGACGATGCCCGAGCTGAGGTCCCGTACAGTCACCCACGGCCGCAACATGGCGGGCGCACGCGCCCTTATGCGCGCCTCCGGTGTACCCGGTGCGGACATCGGCCGGAAGCCGATCATCGCGGTGGCGAACAGCTTCACGGAGTTCGTGCCCGGCCACACCCACCTCCAGCCCGTCGGCCGGATCGTCAGCGAGGCGATCACCGCGGCCGGCGGCATCCCGCGCGAGTTCAACACCATCGCGGTGGACGACGGCATCGCGATGGGCCACGGCGGCATGCTCTACAGCCTGCCCTCCCGTGACCTGATCGCGGACTCGGTCGAGTACATGGTCGAGGCGCACTGCGCCGACGCCCTGATCTGCATCTCCAACTGCGACAAGATCACGCCCGGCATGCTCATGGCGGCACTCCGTCTGAACATCCCGACGGTCTTCGTCTCCGGCGGTCCCATGGAGGCCGGACGCGCCACCCTCCAGGACGGCACGGTCCGCACGCTGGACCTGATCGACGCGATGGTCGACGCCGCGAACGAGAGCATCTCCGACGCGGACGTCCTCAACATCGAGGAGAACGCCTGTCCGACCTGCGGCTCCTGTTCCGGCATGTTCACCGCCAACTCGATGAACTGCCTGACGGAGGCGATCGGCCTCTCCCTCCCCGGCAACGGCTCGGTCCTCGCGACCCACACGGCCCGCAAGGGCCTGTACCAGGACGCGGCCCGCACGGTGATGGACATCACCCGCCGCTACTACGAGCAGGACGACGAGACGGTCCTGCCGCGCAACGTCGCCACCTTCGCGGCCTTCGAGAACGCCATGGCCCTCGACATCGCGATGGGCGGCTCCACCAACACGATCCTGCACCTGCTGGCCGCGGCGCAGGAGGGTGGCATCCAGTTCGGCCTGGACGAGATCAACGCCGTCTCGCGCCGGGTGCCGTGCCTCGCGAAGGTCGCCCCGAACGTCGCGAAGAACCGCACGTACTACATGGAGGACGTGCACCGCGCGGGCGGCATCCCCGCCCTCATGGGCGAGTTGCACCGTGCGGGCCTGCTGAACGAGGACGTGCACTCCGTCCACAGCCCGTCCCTCGCGGACTGGCTCAAGACGTGGGACGTGCGCGGCGGTTCGCCCTCTCCGGAGGCCGTGGAACTGTGGCACGCGGCGCCCGGCTGCGTCCGCTCCTCCGAAGCCTTCTCCCAGTCCGAGCGCTGGGAGGCTCTCGACGAGGACGCGGCCGAGGGCTGCATCCGCTCCGCCGAGCACGCCTACTCCAAGGACGGCGGCCTCGCGGTCCTCAAGGGCAACCTGGCGGTCGACGGCTGCGTCGTGAAGACGGCGGGCGTCGACGAGTCCATCTGGACGTTCGAGGGCCCGGCGGTCGTCTGCGAGTCGCAGGAAGAAGCCGTCGAGAAGATCCTCAACAAACAGGTGACGCACGGCGATGTCGTCGTCATCCGCTACGAGGGCCCCAAGGGCGGCCCCGGCATGCAGGAGATGCTCTACCCGACGTCCTTCCTCAAGGGCCGAGGCCTCGGCAAGACCTGCGCCCTGATCACCGACGGCCGCTTCTCCGGCGGCACTTCGGGCCTGTCCATCGGCCACGCGTCCCCCGAGGCGGCGTCCGGCGGCACGATCGCCCTCGTCGAGAACGGCGACCGCATCCGCATCGACATCCCGAACCGCTCCATCGAACTCCTCGTCGACGATGCCGAGTTGGCCCGCCGCGAGGCCGCGCTGGACGGGCAGTACGCCCCGAAGCAGCGCGAGCGCAAGGTGTCGGCGGCGCTGCGCGCGTACGCGGCGATGGCGACCAGCGCGGACCGGGGAGCGGTGCGGGACGTCAGCAAGCTGGGCTGAGGTTGGTTCGCAACTCCTGTAGTACCGCAGCTCGTTGGGCCCCGGGCCGTCCCCCTTCGCGGGACGGCCCTTCGGCTTGCCGGGCTTACGTCCGCTACCAGGCGCCCGGGGTACGGGAGTTGACGGCGAAGACCGTGCCGTCGGGGGCGGCGGCGTAGACGTGGTTGTTCGCTACGACGGGTTCGGGCAGCGTGGCGACCACCTGCCCGGAGTTCGCGCCGAGTCGAGCGGCCGTCTGCCCGACGAGTTGCCCTGTGTCGGCGTCGACCGCCAGGAGGCGTCCGTCCGGGGCGGTGACGTACACGTGCCGGTCGTCGACGACCGGTACGGAGCCGCGGCTCACGGAGGTCTCAAGGTGCCACAGCCGCTTGTGGGTGTCCGTGTCGACGGCCTCCAGCGAACCCCCGGTGGCCAGTACGTACACGACGTTCCCGCGCATGGCGGCCACGGCGTCCTGGCGCGGGACGGGCAGCGCCACCCGGCTCGACGTCCTGGTCCCGGGGGAGTAGCGGACGATGGCCTTCGTGTTGCCTGAACTCCAGTCGGTGGAGAGGAAGAACACCGATCCGCGGTGGACACCGACGGGCCTCAGTATTCCCTGTACCTGTGCCTTCCACCGCACGTCACCCGTGTCCGGATCGACCGCGGTGACCTGCGTGTTCGACCCGTCGTCGGACGGTCTCGTCGCGTATGCGAGCGGGCTCCCGGCGATCGGGACGAAGGAGGAGACACCAGGGATCGGGCGACTCCACTTCGTCTTGCCCGACGCGGCGTCGACGCCCGAGACCGTGCCGTTCGCACGGGTGAGCAGGGCCATGCCGCCGACGTAACTCACGGAGTCGCTCGGCGGCGTGTTCCGCTGCCAGACCGTAGCCCCCGAGGACGGGTCGAGCGCCTCAAGACGCCGGCTCCCGCCGATGTTCGGATGTACGAGCCCGCCGGCGACGACCGGTGCGCCACCGGGTCTCTCCTCGGCGACGGAATGCCGCCACAGCAGGGTGCCGTCGGCCGGTGCGAGAGCGTAGACGACTCCTGACTGAGCACACAGCAACTCGCCCGCGCCGTAGGCACATTGGGGAACACCCCCGGCCTTCGCCGCGGGCTTCACTGCCCAGGCCTTGAACGCGTCCGGCGAGGTCCGCGCGCCGGTGGTGCTCTTCGGTGCGGGGTCCGCGTCTCCGGCCAGTTGGACCGAGGCGAGGACACCACAGGCGACCAGCAGCGCGGTCCCGGCCGCCAGAATCGCCAACCGGCGCCGCCGGGGCTTGGGTTCGGGCTTCTCCACCTGGTCGGGCTTCGGCATCGGCGCACCACCGGTCCGCTGCTCCGGTATGAACGCCTGCGTGTCGTACGAGGCCGCCACGGACCGCAGCTCCCGCATCAACTCGTCGGGCGTGGGCCGCTCCTCGGGCTCCTTGGCGAGGCAACGCAGCACGAGCGGCGCCAGGTTGTCCGGCACCTCGGCCAAGTCCGGCTCGTCGTGCACGACTTGGTACGCCACGACATACGGGCTGTCCGAGTCGAACGGCCCACGCCCCGTCGCCGCATGCACCATCAGGGACCCGAGCGCGAAGATGTCCGCGGCGGGCCCGACCTCTCTGGGCCGCCGGAACTGCTCGGGGGCCATGAAGGGCGGCGTCCCGATCAACTTGCCGGTCTCGGTGCGTAGTTCGCTGTCCTTTGGCCGAGAAATACCGAAGTCGATGACCTTCGGCCCGTCCTCGGCGAGCAGCACATTGCTCGGCTTGAGATCTCTGTGCACGACGCCGACCCGATGGATGTCGCGGAGCGCCTCGGCCAGTCCGGCCATCAGCTGGCGCAACTGGGCCGGAGCCATGGGCCCGTTCCGCTTCACATGCTCGGACAGGGTCGGCCCGGGAATGAACAGCGTCGCCATCCAAGGTCGTCGAGCCTCGGGGTCGGCATCGACCACCGGTGCGGTGAAGGCACCGCTCACCCGCCGGGCGGCGGCCACTTCCTGCTTGAACCGCCCCCTGAACTCGGGGTCCTGGGCGAACTCCGCGTGGACGACCTTCACGGCGACCTTCATCCCGGAGGTGCTCTGCGCCAGATGCACCACGCCCATGCCGCCGGAGCCCAGGCAGGACTCCAGGCGGTAGTGACCGGCGTACTCGGGAAGTTCCGCTTCCGCGCCCGCTCCGGTGTTGCGCTGTGGCGCCATGGAACCACCCCCGTGCTGATCGTCCGCGCGCACGACGCACGGAGCCTAGTCCATGACACGTACGGGACAGAGGCGACTTGCCCGCCTCCCGGTGTGAGTTGCGCACATGTGTTTCATGGCGTGTTTTAAGGGAATCAACGGGACCCCATGGCAGTCATGGGGTGCAACGGGGGAGGTTTTCCATGTCTGTTGACCGCGCTCAAGAGGCCGAGGGCAGCAAGGCCGAGGCTGTCGCGACGGCAGCGGCCGTGCACTACTACACGACCGCCGACGTCCGCCTCAACATCCGCAGCGGCCCGGGAACGAGCTACAGCATCGTCGGCAGCCTGCCCGGGGGCTCCCGGGTTCCGATCTACTGCCAGACGCCGGGCACGACGGTCACCGGCACCTACGGCACGTCGAACATCTGGGACAACATCAGCAGCGGCGAGTTCATCTCGGACGCCTACGTGAGCACCGGCAGCGACGGCTACGTGGCCTCCCGCTGCTCCTGAACCCACGTCACCGACCCAAAGGACACGCATGTCATCCCGTAGACGCAGATCCGTCCTACTCGCCGGTGCGGCCGGAGCCCTGCTCATGGTGATGGGCTCACCGGCTCAGGCCAACGCGGCAGCGGCCGTGCACTACTACCCGATCGCGCCCGGTATCAGCGTCAACGTTCGCAGCGGACCCGGCACCGGCTACACCATCGTCCGCGTGCTGGCCGCCGGCTCGCAGGTCCCGATCTACTGCCAGACGCCGGGCACGACGGTGTCCGGCTACTACGGCACGTCGAGCATCTGGGACAACATCGACGACGGCGAGTACATCTCGGACACCTACGTGAACACCGGCAGCGACGGCTACTTCCGCCCGCGCTGCTCCTGAGCCCCCAACGGGAGCCCGCGCCCACCCCCGGAGCCATAATCGTCCCGTGAACGACGAGACGACCGGCACCCAGGACACCCCCGCGGGCTCCCCAGGCGAAGGCACGGCCACGGCTACGGCCACAGCCGCAGGCCCCCGCCCCGAACCCCTCCGCTTCTTCGGTACCACCTGGGTGAACCACGACAACGGCTACACCGCGCGCCGCGTCGCCACGGCCGCCGGCTCCCTCGCCGCCGCGGCCGCCGCCTGCCTGATCCTCCGCTTCGCCTACCAGGGCATCCAGATCGCGAACGTCGGCAGCTTCGTCACCCTCCTCCTCATCGTGATGTTCGCGATCTGTAGCGCCCTCGCCTTCGGCCACACCTGGGAAACCTTCAAAAAACGCCCCGACCCCGACCGTCAGGCCTCCCTCCGAGGCCTCCTGGCCATCGGCTTCGTCGGCTCCCTCCTCGCCTACTTCGCGCGCTCCCTGGTGGAGGCCCCCGGCGAGAGACTCCACCGCCAGGAGTACGAGACCGCACTGACCCAGTACGAGAAGCGCACGTCGCGCCGCACCCGCAACCCGTCGAAGAAGCGTCGGGGCGCCTGAGGCAGGGGCAAGGGGCCCGGGGCAGGCGGCAGGCTTCAGGCACGGGCAGGTCTCCGGGCACACGGAACTCTCCAGCTGAGCGAGAGCCGGTCCTACGACAGCGCGCGACTCCGCGCGACTCCGCGGTCACGGCGGTTCCCCATTTCATTTCTCACCAAAAACCACCTGCACCCTGCACCCACCCGGGTAACCATGGCCGTATGACCACCTCCGCAAATCCCCCCTCACCCGCCGCCCGAGCCCGGTCCTTCGACGCCGCCGCAGGCCAGTACGCCGAGAACCGCCCCTCCTACCCGCCCGCCCTCTTCGATGCCATCGAGGAACTCGCCGGCCACCCCCTCACCGGCGCCCGCGTGGCGGACGTCGGCGCGGGCACCGGCATCGCGACCGCCTTGCTGCACGCCCGCGGCGCCGAGGTGATCGCGATCGAACCCGGCGACGGCATGGCGGCCCAGTTCCGCCGGACCCTCCCCGACGTCCCGATCGTCCGAGGCAACGGCAACGCCCTCCCCCTCACCGACCACTCCGTCGACTTCCTCACCTACGCCCAGGCCTGGCACTGGACCGACCCCACCCGCTCGGTCCCGGAAGCGCTCCGCGTGCTGCGCCCCGGCGGCGCACTCGCCCTGTGGTGGAACACCGGCGCACGCGACGTGCCGTGGATCGCCGAGCAGTCGGAACGCATCCGGATCCACTTCGGCATCGACCGCGTCGTGGAGCAGAACGGCAGCGGAGTGCGTGCCGCGCTGGCCGACCCCACCGGCCGCCTCGACTTCGCCCACCGCAGGGTCCGCTGGAGCCGCCTCGTCCCGATCGACACGCACCTGGCCAACATCGGCAGCCACTCGGCCTTCCTGGTCCACGAAAAGGCAAGCACAGAAGCCTTCCTGACTGAGGAACGGGACCACCTACGCACCGTCTTCCCGGACGAACTGGTGGAGGAGACCTACGTCGTGGAACTCGTCGTAGCCCTCACCCCATGACCCCCTGAAACCCACCCCGCCACGCATCCGGCAGCCCACCGAGTCACCCTGCGAGCTCTGATGCCCTAGGGGCGCGGGGCTGCACCGGTACCCGGCTCCGCCGCGCACCCGCACTCCCCAACCCCGCCCACTCCGATCCCCTCAGGGGCGCGGGGCTGTACCGATACCCGGCTCCGCCGCGCACCCGCACTCCCCAACCCGCCCACCTCAATCCCCTCAGGGGCGCGGGGAACTGCGCACCCAGCCCCCACTCACCCGCACCCCGCACACAACCGAAGCCACCCACCCCCAACCCGGCCCCACCACTCCCCGCCCCGCCAGCCACGAACTCCCCAACTCACCCTCCCCTCAAAGCCGTTACCCCCTCACCCCGCCCTTGCCCCTGCCTCGGTGCCGGCCCCCGCCCCATCTCCCGCCCGACGACCCACCCCTCCAACGCCGCCGCACACGCATGATCCACATGCCGCAACCCACCCAACTCCAGCCGCACCACCCGATCACCCGGCAACGCCTCCAACAGCTTCGGCAACCGCAGAAACGTCGCATGCCCCAGCACCCGTACGACGATCCCCGCGTCCCCGAGGTCCTCCGTCACCACCTGCACATGACTGACGTCCCACGCCGTCTTCGCCACGGCCAACGCCAGCCCGACCAACACCCCCTCGAACAGATTCCCCACCACGATCGCCACCGCGGTCACCCCGAGCACGACCACCTCACCCCGATGCCCGCGCCAGAGCCCCCGTACCTGCCGCACCGGCACAAGCCGGCACCCGGCATGCACGAGCAACCCCGCCAGCGCCGCCACCGGAACCAGCCCCAACACCCCGGGCAGCAGAGCCGTGAACACCAGCAACCACCCACCGTGCAGCACTCGCGAGGCCTTCGTCCGAGCCCTCGCCCGAACTCCCCCGGAGGGGGTACCCCCACCCGCACTCCGCACGATCCCCGCGGTCATCGGCAACGCCCCGAGCACCCCGCACACCGCGTTCCCCACCCCCTGCGCGATCAACTCCCGGTCGTAGTCCGTCCGCTGCCCCCGATGTAGCCGGTCCACCGCCGCCGCGCTGAACAACGACTCCGCCGACGCGATCAGCGCGAACGCCACGACCGTCCCGATCACCCCCACTTCCGTGAGCCGCCCGAAATCCCCCCACTCCGGCACCCGCACGGCACCGACCAGCCCCCGCACCTCCACCCGCCGCACCGCCAGGTCGAACCCCCCGGTCACCGCCGCGGCCAACCCCACCGCCACCAACGGCGCCGGAACCAGCCGAGCCCCCCACCTCCACCGAGGCCACAGCAGCAATACGGCAATGGTGGCACCCCCCACTGACAACGCCACCGGATCCACCACCCCCGGCAGCGACACCAGCCCGGCGAGCTTCCCCACCCCGCCCGCCGGCGCGGCGACATCACCGAGCGCGTACACCTGCCCGGCGACCAGCACGAGCCCGATCCCGGCGAGCATCCCGTGCACCACGGCGGAAGACACGGCCCGGAACCACCGCCCCAGCCGCAGCACCCCGAGCCCCAACTGCACGACCCCGGCCGCGAACACGAGCACCCCGAGCGCCTCGACGCCGTACGCCCGCACGGCCTCGTACACGAGCACGGTCAGCCCGACGGCCGGACCGCTCACCTGCAAGGTGCTACCAGGCAACGCCCCGACCACGAGCCCACCGACCATCCCGGTCACCAACCCCGACTCGGCCGGCACCCCGGAGGCGATCGCCACGCCCACACACAGCGGCAGCGCTAGAAGAAAGACAACGAAAGAAGCGGACAGATCGGCCTTGCTCACACCGCAGCGCACGACACGCATGACAACGGCACCTCCGAAGACAGGACAGAACCGGACGGGAGATGCGCGGGCGCCGCACCGGGGGAGGGTACGGCGAACTGAAATCCATTGTCGGGAAAGGGAGTTGGCCCCGCACCCGATTCGTGTTGCCACCCGCTGAACGCGGAGGCATCCATACCGGAGCACCCCACTCCGATCACGCCACCACGCGCCTGCGCCGTCGTACGCACCTGCGCCGCCCCGCATGCCTGCGCCGCCCCGCACACCCACCGGACGACACCAACCCGCTTGACGGCCCCGTCCCGCGAGAGCATTATTCATCACATGATGAATTACCTCCCCGGCCCGTCCGCGTCACCGGACGCCTCACCCGGCACGGACCCCGACCCCGCCGTCCAAGCCGAATCCCTCACCGTCGCCCGCGGCCCCCGCACAGTCCTCCGCGCCCTCGACTTCGCCGTCCCGCGCGGCCAGATCACCGGACTGCTCGGCCCCTCCGGCTGTGGCAAGTCGACGCTCATGCGCTCGATCGTCGGCACCCAGGCCAAGGTCACCGGCACCCTGAACGTCCTCGGCCGCCCCGCCGGACACCCCACCCTCCGCACCCGCATCGGTTACGTCACCCAAGCCCCCTCCGTCTACGACGACTTGACGGTCCGTCAGAATCTGGGCTACTTCGCCGCGGTCCTCGACCCCGGCCGAGCCGCCGCCACCCGCCGCCACGACGACGTCACCCGCGCGATCACGGACGTGGACCTCACCACCCACGCCGACTCCCTCGCCGGCAACCTCTCCGGCGGCCAACGCAGCCGCGTCTCCCTGGCCGTGGCGCTCCTCGGCACCCCGGAACTCCTCGTCCTCGACGAACCCACCGTCGGCCTGGACCCCGTCCTGCGCCGCGACCTCTGGGCCCTCTTCCACAACATCGCCGCCTCCCGCGGCGCGACCCTCCTCATCTCCTCCCACGTCATGGACGAGGCCGAGCGCTGCCACCGCCTCCTCCTGATGCGCGAGGGCGAGATCCTCGCCGACGAGACCCCGGACGCCCTCCGCACCAGCACCGGCTCCGACACGGTCGAAGCCGCCTTCCTGCACCTGGTCGACGAGGCCGTAGCCACCGCCCGCCAGAAGGAGACGACCCGATGAGCACGAACACGGCCACGAACACGGCCGCCACGACGACCGGCACCCCCGCACCAACCAGCGCCCTCAGTGCATCCCGCACCGCCGCCACCGCCGCCCGGGTCCTGCGCCAGCTCCGCCACGACCCGCGCACGATCGCGCTGCTGATCCTCATCCCGTGCGTGATGCTCGTCCTGCTGCGCTACGTCTTCGACGGCAGCCCGCGCACCTTCGACAGCATCGGCGCCTCACTCCTCGGCATCTTCCCTCTCATCACGATGTTCCTGGTCACGTCCATCGCCACCCTGCGCGAACGCACCTCCGGCACCCTCGAACGCCTCCTCGCCATGCCCCTCGGCAAGGGCGACCTGATCGCCGGCTACGCCCTCGCCTTCGGCATCCTCGCGATCATCCAGTCCGCCCTGGCGACGGGCCTCGCCGTCTGGTTCCTGGGCCTCGACGTCACCGGCAGCCCCTGGCTCCTCCTCCTGGTCGCCCTCCTCGACGCCCTCCTCGGCACCGCCCTCGGCCTCTTCGTCTCGGCCTTCGCGGCCTCCGAATTCCAGGCCGTCCAGTTCATGCCGGCGGTGATCTTCCCCCAACTCCTCCTCTGCGGCCTCTTCACCCCCCGCTCCGCCATGCACCCCGCCCTGGAGGCCATCTCCGACGTCCTCCCCATGTCGTACGCCGTCGACGGCATGAACGAGGTTCTCAAGCACACCGACATGACCGCCACCTTCGTACGCGACGCCCTGATCGTGGCCGGCTGCGCACTGCTGGTGCTGTGCCTGGGCGCGGCCACCCTGAGAAGGCGTACGGCATAGAGGAGTGAGGAGCACGGAGGTCCTGTTCCGCCAGCCGGACAGCCACCACCCCTTCCCACGGCTGGTGCGAGGATGGGCCCATGAGCCAGAAAGTCGCAGTCCTCGGCACCGGCAAGATCGGTGAGGCCCTGCTCAGCGGAATGATCCGAGCGGGCTGGGCCCCGGCCGACCTGCTGGTCACCGCCCGCCGCCCCGAGCGCGCCGAAGAACTCCGCACCCGCCACGGAGTCACCCCGGTCACCAACCCGGAGGCCGCGAAGACCGCCGACACCCTGATCCTCACGGTCAAGCCGCAGGACATGGGCACCCTCCTCGACGAACTCGCCCCGCACCTCCCCGCCGACCGCCTGATCATCAGCGGCGCGGCGGGCATCCCCACCTCCTTCTTCGAGGAGCGCCTGGCCGCAGGCACCCCCGTCGTCCGTGTCATGACGAACACCCCCGCCCTCGTCGACGAGGCCATGTCCGTCATCTCCGCCGGCAGCCACGCCACCGAGGCCCATCTCGCGTACGCCGACGAGATCTTCGGCGCCGTGGGCAAGACGCTCCGCGTCCCCGAGTCCCAGCAGGACGCTTGCACCGCCCTCTCCGGCTCCGGCCCGGCGTACTTCTTCTACCTGGTCGAAGCCATGACGGACGCCGGCATCCTGCTCGGCCTGCCGCGCGACAAGGCCCACGACCTCATCGTCCAGTCCGCGATCGGCGCCGCCGTCATGCTCCGCGACAGCGGCGAGCACCCGGTGAAGCTCCGCGAGAACGTCACCTCGCCCGCCGGCACGACGATCAACGCCATCCGCGAACTGGAGAACCACGGCGTACGCGCCGCACTCATCGCCGCCCTGGAAGCCGCCCGCGACCGCAGCCGCGAACTGGCCTCCGGAAACAGCTAGTCAGCCAGACAGATGGCTGGCTATCCGGTCAGCCGACGCCGGTCCGCTACGCAGGCAGAAGCCCGATGGCCCGATACGCGCTGTCGACCATCGGCTTCGCCATCTCTCTCGCCTTCTCCGCCCCATCCCGCAACACCCCTTCCACATAAGCGGGATCCGCGCACAACTCCTTGTGCCTCTCCTGCACGGGCCTGAGCAACTCGACCACGGCCTCCGCCGTGTCCTTCTTCAAAGTTCCGTACGACTCATATACACCGCTCAGGTCCTCGGGGTTCCCACCACCGCAAGCGGCCAGGATCTCCAGCAGATTGGCCACCCCCGGCCGCGCCTCCCGGTCGTAGACGACCTCCGCCGCACTGTCGGTCACGGCCCGCATGACCTTCTTCCGTACGACCTCCGGCTCGTCCAGCAGATAGACGATGCCCGGCCCGGAGTCGTCCGACTTCCCCATCTTCGAAGTCGGCTCCTGCAGGTTCATCACCCGAGCCGCCACCCCCGGCCGAGTCGCCCGAGGGACGACAAACGTGTGCCCGTAGCGCTGGTTGAACCGCACCGCCAGATCCCGGGTCAGCTCCACATGCTGCGTCTGGTCGTCCCCGACCGGCACCTCGTCCGTCCCGTACGCCAGGATGTCCGCCGCCATCAGCACGGGATACGTCAGCAACGACAGCCGCACACTCCCGCCCCGCTCCCGCTCGCGCGCGGCCTTCTCCTTGTACTGGACCATCCGCCGCATCTCACCGTCGGTGGCCACACACTCCATGACGTACGACAGCCGCGCGTGCTCGTCCACATGACTCTGTACGAACACGGTGCACAGCTCGGGATCCAGCCCCGCCGCCAGCAACAGCGTCGCCGCCTGCCGACTGAGCCTGCGCACCCGCGCCGGATCGTGGTCCACGGTCAGCGCGTGCAGATCGACCACACAGAACAGCGCGTCGCTCTGCCGCTGATCCACATCGACCCACCGCCGGATGGCGCCCAGGTAGTTCCCCAGCGTCAGATGCCCGGTCGGCTTGACCCCACTGAAGACCCGCGTCATCTCTCCACCTCCTGATAGAGACCGCCGCACCCGGCCGGCCGGCCCTCTGGAGGGAGAAACGCGAACGGCCGCCGATGCGGCGGCCGTTGAGTACATACGTGTGTACGGCCGCCGTCAGGCGGCCCACCACTGCTGGGTGCACGTATGCGTAGTCACGTCACACAGCGTACGCCTCCGCAGTGCTCTCCGGAGCGGAGTTGACA